>CAMFLR010000033.1 GCA_945957605.1 uncultured Isosphaeraceae bacterium | reverse complement strand
ATAGTCTCGATCAACAGCTGCAGGAACTATCACCCTGCAACCCAGCATGAGCCAAGATCTTAACGTGAAGCAGGCGTCGTCTGATTGAACGGCACCGTCGAAACGCGGCGAATTGTGAGATTCGTCACCTGGCGAACCCATCGCGCATGCTTCTTTTCGCCGGGCACAACAATACGAAGCGGCCCTTCGGGATTGACCATCGGCTTACCGTCGCGTTTGTCAGCGAGCAGGATGACGCGATCGGTAAACGCGGGATCAATTTCCGGCAGCGCGAAGACGACGCGATAACCGTCCGACGCCTCGACGACGAGATAGTCGACAAGTGCGCCACCACGCAGCTTTTCGCCAACTCGTGCACCTGATTTCTTCAGAAGCTCGATGACAGGCACACCTTCAAATTCGGCGTCTTTGCCTTGGTGATCTTTGGTTTTGATCGTGTGACGCGGCATGGCAGCGAGATCGGCCGCGGTGAGCTTGAGCGGTTGAGTCACCTCACCATCGACAGTCAGCACCACCCGAGGTGTTGAGGGCGTATCGTCGGCTCCCAGGAGCAACAACGCGACGAGCGTCGCAGAAAATCGCAGTAAGATTTGTGCGGTCGGTCGCATGGTGGTGTCTCTTGAATACTGTCGCCAATGGGTACGATTATGTCGGCGAGCATAGACCAATCGCCGTACTGACACAAGTGCGTCGCTCGCCGTTGAAGGCTCAGCGCAGGTCTGAACCCTGATGCTCATGCCAGGGACGAACGGCCTTGATGAAGTCGAGAATCATCTGTGTTTCATACTCGCGATAGTTCGTGAGATTCAATGAGAACCGTTCGCTCGTGCCCTTGAGGACAAACGAGAGGACGCGAGTCGTGGCACCCAGTTCCAACGTGTTCACGTCGAATTCACAAGCAATCACATCAATCCATGTGACGCGCTGGCTAGACTGAATCGGGTTGGGGACGAAAAAGTCAACGATTGCAGGTGTGAAAAGCGTGTTAATTCCGCACGAGTCGAATCTGACGAACGGTGCTCGCAACCGGTAGCAAACGAACGCGAAAATCCCAAAGAGAATCAGTCCGCACACACAGAAAGGGAGCAGAACGAGTGCCCGCTCGGTGAGTTGAGAACGACTATTGGCAACCATTGTGGTGAGGGCGAGCAAGAACGCGAAGACGAACGACAGTGTGTAGCAGGCGCGGGCTCCGTTCGCGGGCGAGCGAAGTTCCAGAACCTCGTCGTTCACCGGTTGCGTTTCGTCCGAAGCCAACGCAGATGACAGAGTTATTTTCGATTGGCCAGCATATGATTGTCCTGTTACTCTGACCAGTCGTGCGACGAACATTGCCCAAATCGCCGCGACAGGAGCGTACAGTAAGAGGGGAGGTTCGTTCGTGAGAGTCGTCGTTCCCAATAGCAAATCGATTACTCCTCGCAGAAGCGAAACCGATAGGAATGTCCCTGAGTAAATTGAGAAAATGACGAGTACACTAAGAGCATTCTTCGAGATCCGCCGCCGTGATGCAGCATCGTCGCCTTGGGTGTTCATTTTATTGATTCTTATCAGCAAGTGCATTCGGATCCAGTTCGAGCGAGCCTACCTCAAGCGACGTATACGAGTCTTTTTCGGGCGGTAGTTTTGATTTGATATACATGATAATTTTCTGCTGATCGGCCCGACGAAACTCCAAGAGAGTAAATTCAAATAGCTGCCCGTCATGTCCGATCAACGCGAGTTGCATCCGCATTGCTTTCCCGATACCACTGAAGGCGGCCTCAACCTTGCAGGACTCAACCTCATTCCAGGTGTGTTTGATCCCATAGAAATTAATGCCGTTGGCATCGAGGATGAGGACAGGCTTGCGACTCGGTCTCGGCACTGCCAGACCGATTGTCACCCATGCTGAAAGCACGAGAAACACGTAGACAATTTCGATGTCTCGAAATTGATTGCGCGGGACGGCAATAAGGACGGAAGCGATCAGTAGCGTCCAACACGCTGCGAAAACGGTCCACATATCCTTTGCACCGGTGTAGGGGCAGAACTCCATCGCATCGGCGCATCCCATCTTCTTATCAGCCGACGTTTTCGATGATGTCAAGCGAGTACACATTTCTCCCTTGCGCGACCATCGGAATGCTCGAAAGCAGAGATACGCCAGGCCGAACGAGAATGCACCCTGAGCGGATGTGAGAAACGGCCTTAGTCCGTGTCGGACGCGGCTTTGAAAATGGTTTTCGGCCCAAAACGTTGCGAAGCTGACTGTAAACGCAATGGCCATGAAAAAGGTGTGCATGAACCATCGAAACCGCTGGTTCGAGCGCCATGTTTGCAGAAATTGAGCGTCAGGTAATATCATATTAACCATTTCAAGTCGCTAGACTTTCTAGTCTGTACGCTGCGTCCACTCCATTGCCAATTCAGGATCTTCCCGGCAACAAAAGTCATACGCCAGTGCTGATCCCGTAAGAAACATCGCCAGGCCAATGAACGCCGGCGCAAGATGCCACAAATTCTCGTAACCGACTGCGAAATGAACGCCAATCGCCGGGCAATATCCGGCCAGGCCGGCGATGAGTGTCGTCCACCAAAACCAGCGAGCACCGCGGCGAAATCCCCAGAGAGCCGAGGTGAGGAAGACGATTCCCGAAGAGATCAGCATGCCGCCGAATGATGCGCGGTCATGGGCGATGAGCGAAAGCACGCGCGGATTCGATGCACCGATGTCGCGCGCGGTGGTTTCCATGAAATGGAGATCTTCGGGAACGAAGACCGACGTGATGCCGACATATGAGATCACACTTCCTGCGACGATAAATGCGGCCGCCTGAGCCACAAACAATAATTGACCCCAAAGCGCTCGTCGCCAGCGTGCGGTGTTGTGCAACTCGGGAGCAGGCAAGGGGAGGGGCGGTCCGAGGCGGCAGTGGAATCCAAGGACGAGGAATTGAAAAAGAATCGCTGAAACAAACGCGTGGAATGGATCGAAGTATCCAAAACCGAGGAAGAGAAAGAAACTCAGGAATCCAATAAAAGCTGAAGTCTGTATAGAAACGCTGGCCCAATGGACTCCTTTTCGCACGCCGAAAAAGGCGAGTCCACAGTACATCACGCCGATCGTCACCATCGTGCCGGCGAGCGTCACGCGATCGTGCGCCATGAAGGCGATGAGACGGGAGTTGATATTGGAAAATGCCTCGCGCGAGTAGCCGACAAAATGTTCGTCGTACGGCAGAACAACGCGGGTGACGGCGATGGCAAAGGCCATCAGACCACCAATGAGCATGCTCAAGCCCATCAGCGCGAGCCAGAACCACGATTGCGCTCCCAGCCGAATATCCTCCATTTTAGAAGATTCGCCTCGGCTGGTGTTTTCTTTCAAATGAACGATCGCGGCGTTCACTCTTTTGGGCAGACCGGGGCCGCTGAACACGAGACCTGTGTCGATTACGATTAGGTTTGCACCCGCACGACGAAACTCGAGCGCATCGGCAGGCTCGTGAATTCCTCCTGATGCGCAGATTGCGAGTTCACCGAATCGCTCGCGAAGTACTTGAACGAGTGCCAGTGCTAACGGCTTTGCAGGACGGCCAAGCTGCGATCCATTCGTCTCGGAAATCGCTCCGTCGATCCAGACGCCGAAGCCGTGCGATTGTGCAAGTTCCGCGCGTCGCGTCGCTTCGGCGGGATCGAGTGATGCGGACAGCACAAGCCATAGTCTGAAACGTTCGGATAGCATCGCTCGAACGCGTGCCAGGAAGTCGACCCACGTCGAATCGGGCCATTTCGCATGGATGTCGATCGAGAATTCATCTGCGAGATCATCGAACTCGCGTGTCATCTCGGTGATCTGGGAAGTCGCGGATTCGGCTGAATCGACGGCGGTTACTTGCAATTGAACCGCAATGCGCACGCGGACTTTGCCATGTCGCCGTAACCGTCGGGCAACCTCGGAGGCGCCGGGATTTGGTGTGGGAAAGGGTAGCGTGATCGATTCGCTAGCGTCATCGCGTTTGATCGAGCCAGCGCCAGGCTCAAGCGTGACGGGGCCAATCTCGATGAATCCAAACCCGAATCGCGCGAGGGCCGACGTCGCTGCAGCATCAATGTCGATGTTCGCACCGAGGCCGGTCGGCGAGGTGTATTCAATTCCATTCACCGATTCTCGCAGTCGCACGTCGGGCTTCATGTGGCCCATGAAGTCGATGACGAACGGCCCTATGGGCGAACGGCCAAGCATTCCCATCACGCCAAGACTTAGCTTGCGGGCGGTCGCAACCGGCATGCGAAACAAGATTGGCTTGAAGACAGTTTGATACGACCAGTCGGGCATGGGTTGATCCGTCGAATCGCCGGCCTTGCGTGTGTCGTCTCGCACCCATTGGACATCATCGTTGAAGGCGATCGATGTCGCAATGAGCGCCCCGGCTTCAGGAATCGTCTAAGGGACTGGCCTCTGAACCGTTTACAATGGTGAAACCCGCACTCTCCTGCAAAATCCGGGAGGAAACATGTCTCGAATCATCGCGGCGACTTTGTTTGTCCTCGCTCTCGTGCCGAGTTCGGCGTTCGCGCTGATCACTGGCGGAGTTGGAAACAAACCGATGACAGGCCACGGCTGGCCAGTGGGCGCAGAGGCGGTTTTCAACGACAAAGGCCGCGTGGCCTGGTGGGAAGGGCCGCCGTTTGGCGGTGGGCAATATCATGCCGAATGTCGTGGTGATGCCAAGGCGCTGAGTACGGTGCTTGCGGACTTTGCGAAGATCGAAGTGAAGTCAAAGAAAGTGATTTTGCACGACGGAACTGGCCACAGTTTTTGGCTCGCACCCAATGGCGAAAAGGAAAAGCTCAAAGATGCCCAGGTCGATTGGGTGTTCATGATCTGGCGAGCCGAAAGCTGGTCGCACCTGCACAAACTCCCCGCCGGTCTGAATCCGACCGCTGCCGATGACGATTCACCGCCTTCGACGATCGACGTTTTTACCGGCAATCTGAAATGGTCGGACGTCGTCGTGCCGCCGGGCTTGAGGGTGGTTGATAATCGCCTCGAAGCGCATGGATTCAAGGCGACCGATGGCGACGTGATTCAAGGGCTGGTGATCGATCTTGAAACCAAGAAACCGCTTGCGGCGACGGTTCAATTCCAACGAATCGAGTCACAAACGAAGGGCGGATACAAGTACACCGTCGTGCGCGAGATGAAGACCGACGCGAGTGGGAAATGGGTGAGCAAGAACACGCCGACGGATTGGCTGCGCATCGTCGTGCTGGCTGAGGGGTATGTGCCTCGCCTGGGCGGATATCTTCGGGGCGACGACCAACCCGGCTGGCAAATGAACGAGACCAGTTTGGCTCGCGCGGTTGCCGCATCGGGCAAGGTTAGCGACGACGCGGGCGCTCCTCTCAAGGATGTGAACGTTCGGTTTGATGATATGGTTGCGGCGGCGGGAGGCGGACATTACGAGTCGCCGGATGGATTTGAATTCAAGACGGATGAGAACGGGAATTTCCGTGCGACTGCGATTCCGGCCGGCAAGGCAAATATCTGGATCCACAAAGCGGGATACATGCGTCCCGGGCTTGGTTCGCCGGTCACTACCCCCGCGAACGATATTGCACTGACGATGAGCCTATCCGCACAGGTTGACGTGACGATTGATTTTGGCGATCGCAAACGCACGGGCGATTACATGGTGAGCATAGCGCCTTTTGGCGGCGAGAAGGTTGGTAGTTACGGTGGATCGGGAAACATCGATGCCAAGAACAAGATCTCATTCAAAGATGTGCCGCCAGGAAAATACACATTCATCGGCCGGCCCAATCCGGGATCGCTCAATGACACGGCCGAACCGGTGACGATTGACTTGAAGGGCGGAAAGACCGAGGCGATTACGATCAAGGCGAAGTAGTGAAACTTCGTTGGTGGGTGCCACTGGCTATGCCAGTGCTCTTGGGTGTAAATAGAGAAAGAGCACTGGCATAGCCAGTGGCACCCGATTCAATGTGTATTCAACTCATTAAATAACCAATTAGATGCGGGCCATATATTCTTCGACTGCCGTTTTCGCCTCCACGATGCCGCATCCGGTTATTTCGCGATAGGCCCTGATCGCCGCGATTTTTTGCCCCGGCTGCGCGGCGAGCCGCTGCCATTCAAGGCTCTCGTCGAACGTGTATTCGATCCCCAGATGCTCCATGATGAAATCGAGCTTGGCCTCGACGCGTCTGAGGTTCTCGCCGCCAGTTTTTCGCATCGCGGCCGAGACCGCGCCACTGCCGGCGATCACCAGAACGATCACGGCGATGACGACGAAGTCAATAAGATCAAGCCGAGCGAAGAGCATGGCGTAGCTCCCATGTCGGTAACAAATCGGGTTCATCCCTTGGAATAACGCGGCTCATAAAGTTGCACCACGACATTCCCCGGCATTTTGAAGTGCGTTACCAGTCCGTAGCCGTGGTCTTGCACTTCGTGAACGAACTCAACGCCCCGGGATTTCAGTTCGTCGACGGTTGCCTGGATATTGTCGCAATAAAACGAAATGTCGTGCGTGCCGGCTTCTTTTTCACCGGGACCGCCGGCGGGATGGCAGCCCATGTCGGCCTCGGGCATGTCGAAGATTAGCCAGCCTTCGCCGACGTCGTGAGCAGGGAATTTCAAGACGTCGCGTGCGAACGCGCGAAAGGCTTCGGGCTCGCTTGTGTAGAACATCGTGTGCACGCCGCGAATCATGAACGTGGCTCCGATTGAATGGGGCGAAACGTCACGCCGACTCGCAGTCGATCCTATCACAGCGGTCATGTGTGCAAATGCGTTGAATTTCGAACAAGCGCGAAAAACACGTGACTTTCACACCAAGGGAGTCAACAATTCGCCGCGGCCGGCGAATCGTCTTGCACAAATTCGCGGGGAACACCTCCGGCGCTTGCAATCGTGCAATGCGAGTCTTGCAGGAAGAAATCAATGTCCAACGATGAAACGCCCGACGTTCGGCCGCTCGAAGATTGGCGCAAGTTTTATGCGTTCGGCCTGCCTTCGGGCAGCATCCGCGCGTTGCTTGCCCTGGCCATTTTCGGCATCACCTGGACCACGCTGGCACTCCGTCCCAATCAGGATGTGCCCGACTATTTGCGTGACTTGCTCTTCATCATCATGGGGCACTATTTCGCGAGCCGGCACAAAACCGTGCGAGCGGCCGAGACCGGCCCGCCGCCGTTGTTCTTACCGAATGGGTCGGTCCGTATTCTGCTCGTGGCGGGTTCGATTGCGGTCGGAGCGATCTTGTTTCGCGATGGCACACTCACGAATCCCGCGGATAACCCCGGTGTGATCACGCTGTTGATGGTCGGCGGGTTCTTGCTTGGCGTCGTGGTGAACTGGTTGTACTCGCTCTGGAAGTCGCAGGGGCATCGATCGCCGCGAATCGTCGAGGATTTGCGGGCGGGCCTCACGATGATCGCGGCGGCTTTGCTCATCGTGCTGGTCGCCAACCGGTTGTTTCAGTTCTACCCTCAAAGCGAGGTTGAGGCGTTCTTCGGCCGGTGGATTCACTTCGGCCGCTATGGGATTGAGAACATCCTGGCGGCAATTGTGGGGTTTTACTTCGGCTCGCGGTCGTGATGAGCGAACTGAGGCGAAGTGGGCAAGCCCCTGGATTTGTCTGACATGAGTTTTCTTGACAGTTTTTTCGACTTCGCCTAGACTTCGCGGCCATACCCGGCGTTTTCGAGCCAAGAGGGCGAGATGCGCTGGGGTTTTTCCCGCAGGCCGGCTTTGTGTCGGCTTCCCCGCTCGATCGCGGAAAGGATTCCGCCCGATGAACTCGAGGATTCCGGCAACACCGTACTGGACTGCGACCATTCTTGGGTTCGCGGTCGCCGGTTGCTTCCCCAACTCAAAATCCGACGTTCGCAAGGGCTCGAGCGACCCTGCGGTTACTCAGGCGTCTTACACTGCAACGAACGCTGCCGTCGCTGAAAACGCGCGCGGTGCGAAGGGGCAAATCTTCTCGCCCAAACGCTGCGGGATGAGCTTCATTACGATCTCGCGTCCTGCGAAGGATCCGGCGATCAATGAAAACCTCTGGCGCGTAACCGACGAGCAGATTTTGAAGCCCGAGGTGATGCGCACCGTGCAGGCGAACGGCCTGCGCATCGGCACCATCACCGGCTCGCTGCCGGTCGATGTCGAGAAGGTGTTGAACCCTCCGCCGAACGAGAAAAAGCCCGAAACGGTTCAGGTCGACCTGCCCGATGGCGACTCGACGAATGTCGCTCTCGCCACGGCTACCGAGCCGATCACGCTGCTCATTAGCCGCGAGGGTAAAACGTTCGGTAAAGATTATGACGATGCGAAGGGATTCTTGCGCATTGTTGCGACTCAGGACGGCGATGGCGGCGTGAAAGTCAAAATCGTGCCGCTCATTCAGTACGGCCCGACGCGCCAGGGCTACACCGCCGCACCCGCCGGCCCGTTCCAGCCGCAGGAATTCGTGATGTCGAAGGGCCAGGCGGAAGAATCGTTCCGCGAGCTCGCCGCGACCGTCACGCTCCGGCCCGGTCAGGTGCTGGCGATCGGCGGTAAGGGAGAGCCCGGCTTGAGCCTGGGCGGATTCCTCTTCAACAAGACCGATTCCACGAACGACAAGGTCGAGCAGCACGTCGTGCTCATCACCGCGCAGCCGACTGCGGTGGTGCCCGACCCGTCAGGAACTCGCGGCTTCTTCCGGCGCGATCCCGACAAGCAAAAGGCCGAGGGGTCGGCGCGCGGTCTCAAAGCTCTGTTCGGCGGCAGCGATCGCTCCGAATCGGCTGAGAAGGCCGAGAAGAAAAAAGACGACGACGACGCGGATACCAAGCCCGAGGCCACTGAGGCGCAGGGCGCGAAGAAATAGGCGCGCGTCAATCGCGCGAACCTGGTCCTGCAGGAGGATGTCCCATCATGGCAGGTTTTTTGCATCCCTCGGATGGGGATTTCTCGACTGGGCCCGGCACGCGCTATGGGAAAAAGTGGGTGGCTCACGCGGGGCATTCCGCGCTCGGTGAGCCGCATGCTTCGTCCGTGACCACAAGGCGCCGGAGCCGGCTCAGAGGTAGGAGCACGGCCATGGTTGAACTCGACGGCGCGCGAGGTGAAGGGGGCGGGCAGATTCTCCGCTCCGCGCTCACGCTGGCGATGATCACCGGCCGCGCATTCTCGATGAAGCGGATTCGCGCCAATCGCGATAAGCCCGGCCTGCGCCCGCAGCATCTCGCTGCACTGCAGGCCGCCGCCGCTATTTGCTCGGCCGAAGTGACCGGCGCCGAAGTTGGCTCGCGCACGCTCACATTCCGTCCGCGCGAAATTGAAGCACGCGATTTCCAGTTCGATATCGGCACAGCCGGTTCGACTGCGCTCGTGTTGCAAACAATCCATTTGCCGCTGGCGATGAAAGCCGAATCGCCGGTTCGCGTGGTGCTCGAAGGTGGCACGTTCAACACGAGCGCACCGTCATATCCGTTTCTGCAGACGGACTGGCGTCGCCACATGGCGTCGATTGGTCTCTCCGTCGGTCTCGCGATGCCGAACGCAGGATTCTATCCTGCAGGCGGCGGGCGAATCGAGGCGTGGATCGAGCCTGGCAAGCCGCAGGCACTTGTTGCCGATCGTCGCGGAGCGTTGCGTCGAATCTGTGCCGAGGCAGGGGTTTGCAAGCTGCCGAATTCCATTGCCGAGAGGATGCTCGAGTCGGTTGCGGGCGAATTCGCCGAGCGTGGTTTGAGCTTTGAGTCGGGCGTCGTTGAGTGGCACGGCCGCAGTCCGGGAACGGCCATCTCGCTGACGCTCGAACATGAAAACGCGTATGCCACGTTCGTTGGTCTTGGTGAACGCGGCAAGCGTGCGGAAGCCGTTGCAGGCGAGGCGCTGCTGGAATTGCTCGCGCATCTCGACGTTGAAGAAGCGGCGATTGATCCCTATTCGGCCGACCAGCTCTTACTTCCGCTCGCACTCGCCGAGGGGAAGAGCATCTACACGACGTCGGAAATCACCGAGCATTTGCGTACGAACGTCGCAACAGTGCAGCAATTCCTCGACCGCCCGATTGAATTCGATGACGCCACTGAGAGTCGGCCGGCTCGCATCATCGTAGGATAACGCAAAGAGCCGGACCGACCAATCAAGGCCGGCCCGACTCGCTTATGTGTGATTCTTATGCTTTGGATTTCAGTTGGTTGAAATCTGACTGTTGGGTGCCACTGGTGGTAAGCCACCAGTGCGTTCTAGATGACATCCATCACACTGATGGCTTACCACCAGTGGCACCCAGAATAGGCTGACCCCCTTGAATTCCAAGATGAGCCTCGTCCGCTATCATCAGAGCGCCGAAAGCTCGGCGGCAAGCACGCGCGTTTCGCGTGGTGTTTGATTCGTGATCGGCAGCACGAGCTTCCGTTGTGGCGAGAGGCCGACCGCGGGGAAGATGCTCGGCCGTTTTGCTTCGTCGTTCTCGACGCCGAAGACTACGCTGTTGAGCACCAGCGGCGAGCTATTGACGATTTCGAGCCGATACGTTGGCTTACCCTTCACTTTCGGTCCGGCGACCACCTTCGCCGTGACGAGCCGATCGAGGATCTCACGCGCCAGCGTATCTCCGTCCCAACCGTTTTCGCCACGTTTGAACGAGAACTCGCCGCGAGTAATCCAGTCAGCGGCGTCGGCATCGCTCTGTAGCAGTGTTACCTTCGCAGACGTGCCGTCGAGTTTGATGCGGCAGGCAATGGCGGGAATCATCGGCCGGCCGGGAATGGTCTTGCCTGTCTTGAGGCCGAAGAAAACGTGGTCGTTGAGCACTGCTTCAAGTTTGTCGGCATCGTCGCCGCTTTTTGTGCTGACTTCGTAATACATCCGCGGCTTCATTGCAGATGCTTCACGCGAGCCGAGTGATTCGGCGAACGTTTTGGCGAGGGTCAATTCGTGCGTGTTGGCCCAACCTTTCGAGAGCCGGGCGATTGTCGACCATTCCACCTCGTTGGCGACATTCCACGTCACAAGCTGGGCGATGGTACCGGGTGCCTTCGCGTTCGCGAGTGCTTCGACAGCCGAGGTCGTGCGAGAAGAGATATGGCTCTGCGACGGCGCATCGAGTTTCAGGATCTCGCCAGGCGCGGGAACGACGGACGTCGCATCGTTGCGCGGCGGATCGAGGCTGATGACGCGCGTGGGAAGCTCGTGCGTTTGCCCGGGGGCGATCGTGGTGAAGGGCAAGCTCGTTGGCGGAACAGAACGGAAACCGTTGCCGAAACCGTTGTTCATTCCACCACCAAATCCGTTCATTCCACCGCCACCGCCGCCAAATCCATTGTTCATGCCGCCGCCATTGCCCATCGGCATCGAGGAGACGAAGCTCCACGAGTTGCGCTCGCCGGACAGATTCATGATCAAACGGCCGACCATCATCATGCCCACCGATGCAGGAAGCGTTCCGCCCGAGTTGAATCCGCCCATACCGGCACCCATGCCGCCGCGGTTATTCATTCCGCCACCAAAACCATTGTTCATGCCACCACCGCCGAATCCGTTCATCCCTCCGCCACCGCCAAACCCGTTATTCATCCCGCCAAAACCACCACCGCCGGCACCTCCAAGTCCGCCAATGCCACCGATTCCGCCGCCAACGCCGCCCATCCCCGCGAACTGGCCCGTCGCTCCGCTGGCGATCAGACCCGCAGGCAAAACGACCTTGAGAGGAACGTTTCCACGATTGGTGACGCTGAGACTGATCCGGCCGTCGTCGCGCCCCTGGGCGATCACGTCGATCGTTCCTGCGCGGGCGGCGGCGAGTAGGTCGACGGTATCGGGCGCCCGATCGACCACAATCTTGGCGCCGTTGGATGACTTCGCACGTGGCGCGCCGGCGAAGACGCTGGTGGAAGCCAGACATAGCGAAGTGAGCATCAAAGCAGCGAGCATCTTGCGATCATGTGAGCGCATGAGGGGACCTTTCCTCGGTTCGAGGTATTCGCGAGAGTCTGTGGAATTTCCAAGCGGCGTGGATGAAGTCGTGCGGGGATCGACCGCTGTGCGAACGAAATCGCGCAGCCGAGCGAGTAATCAAGCAGCGATTTGCGCCGGCAAACAGGCCGGACGATCGTCTTACAAACCCGTCATGGCGGCGGGCCGTTTCAGCGGGACGCGTGTCCTTCGTGCGTCCGTATGCCTAATCGACGTCGGACGACTGAGATTCATTCGATCGTGCGCGAAAAATCGTCGCGGAGAGCAGAAATTGGCATGAGAATGTGGGCCCATCAAATGCTTGACGCGCTGGGAGTCGCGCTTGAAGATGAAGCCATCGTCTTCCATTCCCTTCGCCCATACCAAACAGGCCACCACTCATGGGACGCGTCGTACATTTTGAGATCCATGCGAGTGATCCCGAGGCGCTGGTGTCGTTCTACTCGAACCTGTTCGGGTGGACGATCACCAAGTGGGAAGGGCCGATGGATTACTGGCTGATCAGCACCGGTCCGCCCGCAGATCGCGGGATTGATGGCGGACTCGTTAAGCGACACGGTGGCAATGCGGCTGATGGTCAACCTGTGAATGCGTTTGTCTGCACGATTGGGGTCGACTCCGTGCAAGAGTCGCTCGACAAGGCGCTGGCGCTGGGTGGACTCGTCGCCGTGCCGATCATGCCGGTGCCTGGCGTTGGCCAGCTTTGCTACGCCAAAGATCCGGACGGCAACATCTTTGGCATGCTTCAGCCTGACGCGGTGATGCCCAAGGAATGACGGACGAGCTTGAGCAATTCATGGACGAATACACCGAACGGTCGCCGACTGAAATGATGTCGGTGATTGAGGCGGTGCGTAAACGCCCGGGGATGTACGTCGGTTCCACAGACTTCTTTGGCTTCATTCATTACTTGGTATGCCCGGTCGCTCTGCTGTTAGGCAGGCGTCCATCACGGCTCGATGTCGACGTTCAAGGCGACAGGTTCGTTGTCAGTGCGGACGTTGCGGTGCCTCTCGGCGAAATGCCCAATGGGAGAATCGTGCCGTTTGATGAGATTCCTCCGCGCGGAGAATTGGCTGACGTTGATGGACTGATTTTGAATGGTCTTTCGGACTCGTTGGTCGTCGAGATTCGGCAAGATCTCCGAGTTGAAACATTGACCTTTCGGCGAGGGAATCGCGAATCGAGAGAGGTTGTGGATCAAGAGGTTCAGGGAGAGAGAACCACCCTGACATTCACGCCCGATATCTCGATTCTCAAGGTGACCAACGTTTCGTCGACGATCGTTAAAAGCTACCTACGACGACTCAGCTTTCTCCATCGCGGGGTTCGGTTTTCTCTTAAACTGGGCGATGAGACATTCGAGTATTACGCCGCACAGGGCATCGTCGACTTGTTCGCCGCGGTCAACGCTCCGTATCAGATTCTCCACGAGCCAATTCATATCGTGGAAGAAGATGGGCCGCTTCGACTTGAAATGATCTTTGCCTATCAGAGCTGGCAAAATGATGTTCTTTGGAGCTTCATCAACAACGGCCGAGCCGTCGAAGGCGGTACGCACGAGCAGGGGCTCAAGGACGCGCTGAAGAAACTTCACAGCACATTTCAATTAGCCGAAGCGGGGAGGTTCGGTAGAAATGGAGTTATTGGAATCGCATCGATTCGATATCCCGGCGCAGTATGGCAAGGATGTATCAAGGCGAAGATCGGCAGTCCTGAGCTTCGGGCAAAGGTGCGCAAACTGGTCGTCGAGGGTGCAATGAATTGGTTGTCATGTCACCCCGAAGTTGCTGAGCAACTGCGACAGATGCGACCGTTTACGTTTCCCGAATACTGGGAGATATAACGTGCTGCTCTTATAAGAGGTGTCTCGAAAGCGCAACTCGAGCCGATTCCCAGGATCGAATCGTCAACAGATACTCTCGGTCAGTGATATCAACGGTGCGTGGGGACTATTCAAGCCCTTTCGCTGGCATTAAGATCAATGACAGGTGTAAGTCGTGCCCGGCCACGCACCATCCAGGGAAGGAGGGATTCGTGCCTCGTCCTTTTGCGAAAACTCGCTTCTCTTTCGCACTGATCATCCTGATCGGCCTGCCGACGATGGCGACGGCCCAGACCGAGGCCGAAAGCCTTTCAACCAGCTTTCGCAAGGCTGCAAAACGTGTTTTACCCGCCGTAGTTACGGTTCGGCCGCTCGATGTTCCGCGCATGGTTGAGCCCGGTGTCGTAATTCAACTCGACGAGCCGACCTCGATGCCCAGGCGCGAGGCAGGCGGGTCGGGTGTCATTATCGACGCGGCCAAGGGTTACGTGCTGACGAATCATCATGTCATCGACGGTGCAACGCGCGTCGTTGTGATCCTTTCGGGCGGCCGTGAGCGGATCGTCAAGGGAATCCGTCGCGACCCCAAGAGCGACCTCGCAGTGCTACTGATCGACCCCGCCGGGCTCACCCAGGCAAGCTGGGGCGATTCCGAAGCACTCGACACCGGGGACTGGGTGCTGGCCATCGGTCAGCCGTTTGGCCTTTCCGACACGGTGACGGCTGGAATTGTCAGCGGTAAGGGACGCGGTGTTGGGCTCGCGCTTTACGAGGATCTGATTCAAACCGACGCCGCGATTAACCCCGGAAATTCCGGCGGTCCGCTCGTGAATATGAAGGGCGAGGTCGTTGGAATCAACACCGCGCTCAAAACGGCGGGCGGCGGATTCGAAGGGGTTGGGTTTGCAGTGCCAGCGTCGCGAGCACGGCGAGTCGCGTCGGACCTCGCGGAGTTTGGAACGGTCAAGCGGGCGTTCATTGGGGTCAATGTGAGACGGGCCGATCCTGCTGTGGTTGAACGAGTGGGACAAGGCGGTGCGGTGGTGATCTCGGCCGTCGCTCCTGATAGTCCCGCGTCGGAAGGCGGCGTTCGTCCCGGTGATTTGCTGCTCAAAATGGACGGCAAGCCGGTGATTGGGCCGGGGCCGCTGCAGTCGATGATCGAAGTTGCGGCGGTCGGCAAGCCGCTCGTGATGGCGATCGAACGCGATGGCAAGCCGCGCGACCTGAAGATCACACCACGTGCACAGCCCGATCGCTTCGGTTTGCCCGAGCCTCCCAGACGGGAATAAGATTCTGTTCTGATGTTCGCGTGAGTGCTCGTCTCTATTTCGCGAGTCGCGCTGGTATGGACACCCTTGACGTTGGCGTGGAAAGACGAGGCTGATGCATGAGTCGTGCGCGGATCCTGGTCGTCGACGACGACACACCGTTTGTCTCGCAGCATCTCAAGTTGATTCTCGAGATCGATGACTACGACGTGGAGGTGTTCACCGACGCCCGCGCCGCGCTCGATCGTCTGCGCACCCGGCAGTTCGGGCTGGTGATCACCGATTATCGAATGCCCGATCTCAGCGGTATGGATTTGCTCGCCGCGATTCGCCGCGAGAAGCTACCGTGCGGCGTGATTCTGCTGACGGGTTTCGGTGATACGGAACTCGTGCGCTCGGTGATGAAGGCCGGCGCAGATGATTTCGTGCAAAAGCCGTTCGAGCCCGATCGCTTGCTCATGATCGTCAAACGCACGCTCGAACAGCGCGCGATTGCCGACGAACTCGAATCACTTCGCCAGGAGTTGCACCGCGAATCCCGGTTCCACGACATGGTGTCGAAGAGCCCGAAGATGCGCAAGGTGTTCGACCTGATCAAGCAGGTGGGGCCGATCGGTTCAACCGTGCTGGTCGAAGGCGAGACCGGTACGGGTAAGGAACTCGTGGCGCGGGCGATTCATGCGTCTGACACCCGCCGGCGCGGGCCGTTCGTGGCACTCAATTGTGCGGCGCTCAATGAATCGCTGCTCGAATCAGAGCTGTTCGGCCACGAACGCGGGGCTTTCACGGGGGCGGATCGCCAGAAGAAGGGGCGATTCGAACTCGCGCACACTGGCACGCTCTTCCTCGACGAAATCGGTGAAATCTCGCCGAGCGTGCAAGCAAAGCTTTTGCGCGTGCTGCAGACGGGCACGTTCGAGCGCGTCGGCGGCAACAGCGAGGTGAAGGTTGATGTTCGCATTGTCACTGCAACGAACAAGAAGCTGGACGACGAGGTGAAGGCCGGCCGCTTTCGCGCCGACTTGTTCTACCGGATCGCCGTCATCCGCGTGGGATTGCCGCCGCTTCGCGAACGCACCGAAGATATCCCGTTGCTGGCGATGCACTTCCTCGAGCAATTTTCGCCCGAAGGTGCGCGGCGTGTCTCGGAAATCCAGGCGGAAGCGATGCAGGCTCTCCTCGCCTACGGTTGGCCGGGAAATATTCGCGAGCTCCAAAACGCGATTCGTGGCGCGGTGGCGATGGCCGACGGCGCTGCGATTCATCGCGAATTCCTGCCCGCGACCATTGCACCTCGCACCGAAAAACGTGGCCCACGAGCTGATTCGCTGATCGATATCAGCCGGCCGCTCAAGGAGTTGACGGCCGACCTGATTTCGCGCGTCGAGCATGATTATCTTGCAATGCAGCTAACGCGCTACAAGGGGAACGTCGCACGCACTGCTAAGCATGCGGAGCTATCGCGACGATCGGTGACGCAGAAGCTGCAAAAGCATCAGCTCGATCGTTTGAATTTCAAGCACGACGCGATGTGAACGGGCTGGAGGTCTGCTGATGGTGCTGGAATTGATCGAACGACTTGATCAGTCGCTCGCAACCAAGCGGCCAGAATACTACGCTCGCCTTCGCCCCGGCGTTGCCGACGCTGCTTTAGAGCAATTCCCTCTTGACCCTAGCGGGGATATTGAAGAAATTCTGTGCCAAG
>CAMFLR010000032.1 GCA_945957605.1 uncultured Isosphaeraceae bacterium | reverse complement strand
TGGCGCGAAAGTCGGTCATCGCCGGATCCTTACACAAAACCCCACCGATCTCTTCCAAATAGGAGATCGGTGGGGTTTTTATTTGCGCCTGACTGAATCGAGTACCGGCATTTGGTTGTATTCAACCAGTGTGCTGGACGTCACTTAGGGAACACTGGTGGGGTACAACCAGTGGCACCCGACGGTCTGATTATGACCATCCTCCGAAATTCATGCCCTGGGGCTTCGCTTCGCTCGATCCAGCCCCAGGCATATATCCGAAATCTTACCTGTAATGCTATGTGGTCGGATGTGCGAAGCTCAAGTGATGGGCGCAGTGGACGCAGTGGAACTGGATCCACTCGTCGTGAGTGAGCGGGCCCATAACGGGGTGGGCGTTAAAGAGCCCGTCGTATTTGCGGAAGCGCTCGAGTACGTCTTTAAGTGTTTGCACAGCCTCTTCGGCGGAATGATCGCTGCTCGGTTCGAGAAGCGCGGTGGGAAGAACGCGGCCTGCAGAAATCTGGCGCGTCTCGAAAAAGGCTTTGCGCTGTTCGTCCTGCTCGGGTGTGGGCGGGGGCGGCGTTTCTTTGGCTCCGCGCATCGTGAGGCGCATTGCCTTGCTGAGATGGCTCAGAATCTCGGGTAGAGTCCAGGTTCCAACAGTTCGGTGGCCGTTGAGAAGCTTCTCGACGTCGGCTTGAATGGCGTCGAAATCCGTGAAGTCGAGAGAACGTCGCTGATCCATGTGAACGTTCCGCAAGGGAAAGGGCGAGTAAGTTCGTCGCGAAAGTATAGGGACGATTGTCGCAAAAACCCAGGAAACGGCTGGGGCGCTGTGGTTCCCACGGAGAGGGCTGCGGATTAAGATCGAAATGGTAAGGAATTCGTGAGAATCCGAAATCCGGCAGTGCAAGGACGTTCTGATGATGGTGTCGTGGTTTCTTTTGAGTGCCTGCGTCGGGATCTACTTTCCCGACCCGACGCCTGACGCACAAATTCAGACACACATCGATCAGCTTTCAAAGCCTCGACTCTCGCAGCGCACCGCGGCAGCCGACGCATTGATCAAAATTGGCGACCCCGCGCGTCCCGCGCTTCTTCGCCTGCTCGACTCAACAAATCTCGAGCAACGAAGCACCGCCGCGCGTGTTCTCGATCGCATCGAAGGGAGAGAACTCACCGAGCCGAAGCTCATCACGCTCGATTTTCGCAATCGACCACTCAAGGAAGTGGTTGACGCGATCGCCGATCGCGCCGAAGCTGGGCTGATTTTGCAGATTGGCAACGATCCCAAACGCAACGACGAACCAATTACGCTCGTCGCCGAAGAAAAAGTTTCGTTCTGGGATGCAGTGGAACGCCTGGAAAAGCTGGCGAAGCTTCAAATTGATCCCAACAACGGCAACAACTTCAATCGCAATGCGATGATCATGGGGAATATCAACGGAAACCGCCGATGGCGGCCGAGCTATTCCCCGCGCGACATTGTTTTGAATGCGCAAACCGGCATGAACAATTCGCCCCGATGCCGCTCCGGGCGATTCGAGATGTTGATCTCGAATTTGCATCTTCAGCGCGATCGAATTCTCGGTGCGAGCGACGGGCATCCACCGCACGGTTCGTTGACGTCGAAATTTGAAGCACGGATGCATGTTCTGCCCGAGCCGAACATCACAATCGGGCGCGTTGGCGAAGTGAAAGTCACTGAGGCGTTCGACGATCGGAAGCAATCGCTTATTGCGGATGTGCAGGCTCCCGAACAGAACGCAAATGGAACGACTGGTTTTGCCTACGCCATGCGTTCGAGCAATTTGACCGACGTCAGTGTCGCATTGCGATATCCCGACCAACCTGGCCGCGTTATTCGCGTGCTGAGGGGGGAAATCGAGCTCAATATTATTGGCTCGAAGCGCGAAGGGGTCACTGCTTCGCTGATTTCCGCCTTCAATACGCCGGTGTTTCAGAACGATCTTTCGCTTACCGTTCACGAAGTAAAAGCGGCGGTTCCCGGAAGGACAAAGCTCGTCGATATCACGCTGGTGCGACCTGAAGGGTTGAGCCAGGTCAATAACGGCATGGGATCGCTGCACCGCACGGCGAATTCGGCACCTCCGGGCGTTCAGGGGTGGCTGCTTTTTCTCGATGCCAAGGGGCGATGCGTCGATCGCGTGGCGGCGACGCCGTTCAACATGGTCGACAGCCAGCGCCGCACGATTCAGTTCAATCAGCCGGTTGGAGCCGATCCGATCGTCGCCATGCAGTACCTGTCGCCGACCTGGACCACGGTGCGCGTGCCGTTCGAGTTCCGCGATATAACGATGCCATGAGCCCACGGCCGCCAAGAGGAAGCATCGTGTTATGAATGTATGTTTTGCGATCGGTCTGTCGATCCTGGCACAATTGCCGCTGCCGCAGCAGAAAATGATGATCGGCCAGCGCGCGCTGAATGGTGGCCCGATCGTCGATGTTTCCAAGCTTCCCAACGTGCCGCCCACCGAAGCCACCATGGTGACCTTGAATTTCAAGGAACAAACTCGGCTGCAAATCGGGCAAGCGCTGGGTCAGCAAACGGGAATGGTTGAGATCATGGGAGCGAATGATCCCAGCGGCGTCGAACCACGGTTCACGCTTCAAAGCGAAAAACCGGTTCCTTTCTGGGATGCGCTCGATCAGGTGACCTTGATGACGCATCTTCAGCGAACGCAAACCGGCGGCGGCCCGTTTACCAATAACAGTGCGCACATCCAACTTCACGGCCCGACGCCGCAAGTTCTCGACTATGGACCCGCGCTTTATGTCGGAGCGTTTCGGCTAGGACCGGTGACCGCGCACGAGACGTTTGAACGCGTTTTTCTAAAATCGCCGCGGGTCGTAAATACGTCGATTCAGGGATTTTCTGCCGAATTTCCGGTGCTGGGTGAGCCCAATATCCTTGCTCAATTGGCCGGATTACCTGAGAAACTCGAAGTGGTCGACGACCAGGGGCAATCACTTCTCGACCCGGCAGAAAAGAAGGATGATCGGCCAGGCTTCAATCAACCGGGCGGCGCCATCAACACGGTGAGGCATATTCGCATTCCGCTCAAGCGCGGGGCGAAACCGAGCTCGAAGATCGCAAAACTCCGCGGCAGCTTGCCGCTCGAGGTTTCGCGGGTGCCTCATGTGCCCTCGTCGAAAATCGTGCTCGAAGACTCGGTCGGCAAGACATTTCGCGACGGCGATGTGACGATCACGGTGAACGAGTATCGTATCGACGACCAAAACCGAACGATCATGAAGTTCACGCTCAGGCGTGATAAATCGCAGGATACAGCACAAAACAAGCCAAACCCTGCTGTCCGTAACGACGCGTGGTTGGTCTTTCAACAAGGGATTCGGTTCGTCAACGCGAGCGGACAGAGCGTTGCTCTCTCGGGCGGAACCGGGCCTGCCGCACACGGTTCGCTGGTGATGAATTACACATATCAGCCCTTTTCGCAGAGTGGAAAGGGAGCCCCACCCACGCAGATTCATACCTACTGGTCGAAATGGGTGAAGTGGGACCTTGTTTTTGATTTCAAGGATATTCCGCTCCCTTGAAGTAAAAGAACTCCAGTGACTTGAATGCTTAAGAGACGCATATGTTCCCACTAATTACCGTGTTTTTCCTTGTCGGTTTCCTGGCCGAAAATCCGGCGGACCTGGCGCAGCAAGTTGCGTCGACCGATTCTGGTGTTCGCGAGGAAGCGCTGGGAATGCTCGAAGAGATGGATCGAGCGGCGCTGCCGGCGTTGCGAATTGCGGTAGGCAAAGCGAGCGAGCCGGGTCATGCCCAGCGGCTTGCGGATTTGATTGATCTGATCGAGCGGAAACGCTTGCTACGTGCTACCAAAGTGGAAATTGACGACCAGCAGACGACGATTTCCGATGCGGTCGCGGATCTGGGACGTCGGGCGCGGTTTCATCTCGTGCTCGACCCGCCGCAGGATACTGGCTGGCTCAATCGAAAACTGACGTTTCAAACCAAGGAGCCAATTCCCTTCTGGGAGGCGGTTGATCGGCTTGGCGTTGCTGGAGATTTTCGGCTCGATGCGGCGAGCGCCTGGGCGAGCTTTCGATCGGAGCCGAGCGCACGGCTGATTCGCGGAACCGCGCCGCTGGCACCGACAAATTATGTGGGGCCGTATCGGCTCGAGCTCGTGAGTTTGAATCGTCATCGGCAGGTGACACAGGCTCGCCCTGGTGTGAAGCCCAACGTGCAGGATGAGTTTTCGGCGACGGTTGAGGTGGCGGCGGAGCCGGGGATTGCGATCGAGCGCAATGGCTCGCCTCGAGTGATTGAGGTGCGGGATGACAAGGGGGCGAATCTGCTGCCGGCGACGACGTTTGATCCCGCGAGTCGCAATGTCTATCCGTTTCGGCTCTGGCGGAACGACTCGCTGAGCACAATTAGCTACAAGATTCCGCTGGGAATTCCGGCAGCCCGTGGGGGAACGCTCAAACACCTGCGCGGGGTGCTGCCGATCAATGCGGTGGTGCGAACCGGGCCAATGATGTCGTTTCCGCTCGAAGGGTCGGAAGGGCGGCCGCAGCAGACCGGCGGACTTTCGCTCGTGGTGACGAAGCTCGACCGCGTTGGAGGCGTCGTGCGCACGATTCATGTCGAAGCGCGTGGCGAGCGCGCGAAGCTGACCGGCGGTACGGCACCTGGACCGCGCGAACTGACGGTTGGTCCGCTGGCCCCCGGTTTTCATCCCGACGATCACATCCAGGTGCTCGACACGCTGGGCCGGCCGTTTCAGATCAACTCGAACATCCCTCCTGCGCGAGCGGATGGGACGTACATCTTTCAGATCAATATCCACACGTTCCCGCCACTGACCACGCCCACAACCCTGCGTTATTACGGGCTTGTTGGCGAAGCGATCGAGATTCCGTTCGACTTCACGGAAGTGCCAATGCCGTGAGTAGCCGAAGATTCGCGACGACGCGGAACATCGGCACGAGGGGAAAGACGGGGCATCTGGAAAGTGTCAAACCATTCGAAAACGCTTCCAATCTCCGGGAGAACTCGTCGTTTCTCGATGAGGGCGTTATGATTAGGTATCCGGCCGTATGGGTGTGCATTCTTACGTGAAGCTGAACTGATGATCTCAAAAACGTCAATCCTGGATGCCGGCCTCAAGCCATTGCAGGACTGGATTACCGCCGCTGGATTTCCGTCGTATCGCGCCAAACAGGTGATGCAGTGGATTTTCGAACGCCGGGCCGACTCGTTCGACACGATGTCCGACGTTCCCAAACGGCTTCGTGAACTGCTGGCGCAGGAGTGGTGCATCTTCACCACGACCGTCGCCCATCACGACATTTCGCCTGATGGCACCGACAAACTGCTTCTGACCTGTGCCGACGATCGCCGGATCGAATGCGTGCTGATGGCCGAAGACGATCGTCGGACGGTTTGCATCAGCACGCAGGTTGGATGCGGGATGGGATGCGTCTTCTGCGCCAGTGGGCTCAAGGGCGTGGTGCGGAATCTGACGCGCGGGGAACTGCTTGAACAGGTGTTGCGGCTACGTAATTTGCTGCCGCCCGACGAGCGACTGACGAACATTGTCGTCATGGGGATGGGCGAGAGCCTGGCCAACCTCGACAACCTGATCGCAGCGCTCGACCAGATTTGCTCGCCCCAGGGATTGGGGATGAGTCAGCGGCGGATTACAGTTTCGACCGTCGGTCTGCCTGAGAAGATGTACAAGCTGGCGGAGCTAGACCGGCAGTATCATTTGGCCGTTTCTTTACATGCGCCCACGGAAGCGTTGCGAAACGAACTCGTGCCGATTAACGAAAAGGTAGGGCTCACGGCAGTGATCGAAGCCGCTGACGCCTACTTCCAGCGGAGCGGCCGACAAGTTACCTTCGAGTATGTCATGCTTTCAGGCGTGAACGACCGGCGCGAAGACGCACTGGCGCTCGCGGGACTTTTGAAGTCTCGAAAAGCGCACGTCAACGTAATACCCTATAATCCGGTTGAGGGGTTGCCGTTCGAACGGCCAACTCCCGACGCGATTCGACGGTTTGTCGACACGATCCGGGCAGGCGGCGTGAGCATTAGCGTTCGTAAAACCAAGGGCCGGCCGATCGATGCGGCATGCGGTCAGCTCCGGCGGCGATTCGATGGAAACGAACCGTTGCGCGTGCTGGAGCAGCAGCCGACCGTAGGCTCTTGAGCACGACGCGGTTTGATTGCTCGCCCCGCGCGGGTTGAAGGTGTAACGGAGGGGCTCGGTGGTGCGATCAGGCAATGGCAAGGATGCTGCCTCACATCCGGTTGAGACCGACCTGCCGCCCACAGGCGATGCGAGCGCGCTCGAAGCCCATCTCGAAGCGCGCGATCCCGACGTCAAACTCATGCTCCAGGTGCGCGACGACGTGCCGGGGGCGTTTGAAGTGCTCGTCGAACGCTACCAGCACCGGCTCGTGGGCGTGCTCGTCCATCTGATCGGCCGCGTCGAAGAGGCCGAGGATCTCACGCAGGACGTGTTCCTGCGGATTTATCGCGCTCGCAAGGGATACCGCCCCCGCGCCAAGTTTTCGACCTGGTTGTTCACGATCGCCAATAACCTGGCGTCGAACCACCTGCGCAGCAAGGGGCGAAGTCCCGTGATGCCGGGCGGGTCGGATAACGCAGGGTCATCAAGCTCGTCGTCGGGCCTGCACCTGCTACGAACGCCGGGTGAGCGTGCGATCTCGCGCGAGGGGACACCTTCGGCGCAGATGCGGAAGGTTGAGCTTTCCGACGTCATTCGTGATGCACTCGACGAACTGGGTGAAGACCAGAAACTCGCGGTGTTGCTCAACAAGTTCGAAGACATGAGCTACGCCGAGATTGCCGATGTGATGGGGCGATCGGAACCTGCGGTGAAATCGCTGCTTGCGCGGGCTCGAACACATTTGCGCGAACAGCTTGAGCCTTACCTCAAAACCGGGCAGCGCGCGCCGTGATGCCGGTTGTCCGCAAGTCCGGGCGCTATTTCCGTGCGGTTCATTCGGCGCTCGTCGATCTGATCGTGCCGATGGCGTGTCCGCTCTGCGAAGCCGAAACCGTCAAGCACCCGATTTGTACGAGCTGCCGCGATCAGATTGTGACTTCGTGCCCGCGATGTTCGCGCTGTGGGATGCCAGCAGGCCCGTGGGCGAATCTTGACGGCGGATGCAGCGAATGTCGCGAGCGCTCGATTGGTTTCGACGCGGCGATTACGGTTGGCAATTATTCGGGCGAGATGAAGCAGCTTTGCCTCAAGCTCAAGAATCATGCGAACGCGTGGCTCGTGCGCTGGTTGGCGGATCTTGTTGTGGAAACGCGTCGATCGGAACTTGAAATCGCGCTTCAGAACGACCCAAAACCGATCGTGATTGCTATTCCGCTTCACTGGCGGCGACGGTTCGATCGTGGATACAACCAGGCGGAAGCAATCGCCAGAAGGCTAGCGCGACGGCTGAAATTGCCGGTTGTGCACAACCTGAGGCGAATCAAAAACACCGAGCCGCTGGCCGAAAAAAGCCGGACCGAACGGCTCGAAGTGATGCACGATGCCTTTACCGTCCGACGCCCCGAACAGGTGAAGGGTCGCACGATTGTGCTGGTCGACGATATCCTGACATCAGGCGCCACCTGCGGCTCCGCTGCGCGTGCCTTGAAGAAAGCGGGCGCGAAACGCGTGGTTGTGGTCGTGCTCGGCCGCGCTTGAAGATGAGACAGGGGTTACGCGATTGGGACAATGGAAGAGGAAAGATTAAGATTGAACGGGTGGCTGGGGCAGAATGCCCCAGTTTGGATTGGGTGCCGAGTTCGACTTTGAGAATCCTCGTCGTCTTGGGATCTGGGGCATTCTGCCCCAGCCACCCCTCCAGTCAATCGTTGTCCCGGCCACCCTTGCTTTCCTTCTGTCCAATGCTTAGCGCGTCACTTCATCTAAGAATGCGCCAACCCGCCTGAAACACCGTTTGCTTGAAGGACGAACTCTTGGCTTCCGCTCCATCCACTCCGCGACTCGTACGAATTGGCACTCGCGGCAGTCAACTCGCAAGCTGGCAATCGAACTGGGTCGCCGATCAGCTTCGGAAACTTCACCCAGGCCTCACCGTCGAACTCGTCGAGATCAAAACCCACGGCGATCGTGACCGCAATTCACCGCTCGCCGTCATCGGCGGGACTGGGCTTTTCACCAAGGAAATCCAGCGGGCACTGGTTGATCGCACGGTCGAAATCGCCGTCCATAGCCTGAAGGATCTGCCCACGACCGGCCCCGAAAACCTTACGCTGGGTGCTGTGCCGATCCGCGAAGATGTAACCGACGCTGTCATTGCTCCCAAACATAAAACACTCGCGAATCTTCCCAGCGGTGCAACAGTCGGTACAGGTTCGCTACGCCGTCGCGCGATGCTGCTCCATGCTCGGCCCGACCTCAATGTGGTTGGGGTGCGCGGAAATGTCGAAACCCGACTTAACAAGGCCCTCAACGGCGAACTCGATGCTGTAATTCTGGCCGAGGCCGGTTTGCGACGTCTGGGGCTCGACTCGCACATTACCGATCGCCTCGCCGCGCCGGAGTTTTTGCCGGCAGTCGGGCAGGGGGCCTTGGGGATCGAATGCAGGGCTGATGATCCCGAAACTCTCGCGTTGCTTGCTCCGCTCGACGACCTCGAGACCCACTGCGGCGTGATCGCCGAGCGTACCTTGCTCGCCGAGCTCGAGGGCGGTTGCATGATTCCGCTCGGCGCGTTTGGGCGGTACGGCAACGACGGGCAACTTTTCCTCGATGCCGCGGTTTACGATCCCGACGGCAAAGCACGCGTTATTGCGTCAGGCCGCGGACCGCGAACGGCTCCCGAAGTGCTTGGGCGCGAGGTTGCCGAGCAACTTCGCAAACAGGGGGCAGAAGCTTTGCTCAAGTCGATCCGCGACGCCAAACCGGGCCAGAATTCGTCCGGTTAAAACGCGGTACTGAACGGGGAATCAGCAGTCATCCAACCATCCCGTCGACCCACGTAGTTCGCTTTTCCCATCTTGCCTCGTTCGCCTATCCTCTTCTCAAAAAACGCCAGTCGGTCTCTTGGGAGTCCGATAAGACAGGTTGGGCGGCTCGTGGTTTTGCTGCGAGCTGTCCGCTGTCGGTGAAGGATTAGGATATCGGACCGAACGGAGCGGTACCGGGTGCGGACGGACTCAGCCAACCTCACTTCAGGCACTACGGCACCCGCGGCTGACGGGGAAAAACCGGTGGATCGTTCGCGGTTCACCAAGGTGGCTCCCTGGCTGGTTCGCGGTTTGGTGTTTGGCACCAGCGTCGCCGTGGCCTCGTATTCGTGGTGGTTGATTCCGCCTTATCTCGCGGTGATGGCGTTCCTGCTCCTTGAGCCTGCTGGTCGGCGCGTCAACGCGACCAACCCGGCCGAGCCAGTGACGAACAAGACGGCCGATGCAAATCGCGCTGGCGAATCGTCAGACCTGGTCGACGAGACGAGTTTGGATCCCGGAAAAGCCGTCGCCGAGGCATCGGCGGCAGGCTCGACTGCGGTAAAAACGCGTCGCGCGTCGAAAGCACGGACCAAGAAGATACGCCAAGTTCCTGAACTTACCCCAGCGTCCTGGATTCAGGTCGCGCCCGGCAAGTTCGTGCGAGTCGAACCAGGTACCGAAATCCCCAGGGACGAATCTGCTCCCGAACCGACAACTGGCGAAGCTGTCGAGGAGTCGCTTGCGGCTCCTCTCGCGGCCGAGCCGATCGAAAGTGCTCCGGAGCCGCTTCTGGCGGACGAGGAGCCCGAAGCCGCGGAAGACGCTTATGCGTCGGAGGCGGTTTCGAATGAAGCGGCGAGCGAGATGGGCGATACTCTCGCCGATCACTTGCCGCAACCTCACGTCACCGACTTCGAGTCGGATCAACCCCTCACGTCCGATGACGATCTTCCACCTGATGCAGTCGACCCCAGCCCGACCGCCGACACTCTGAACGAAACCGCGAGCGACATCGAAGCGGCTCTGGAATCTCCGGTCGTTGAACCCGAAAGCGACGAAACTCCGGCCGACGAAGCTGCAACGGACGGTGATGAACCGCTCGAAGCAGACGAGTTTGCCGAAGCCGCCGCCGAGGATTTCAGCGAGGCGGAAGAATTTCAGGACGTTTCCGAATCGTACGCCGCGGATGCTGCGAACGTTGAAGCACCTCTGGAATCTCCGGTCGAGAACGATGAGAGCGATGAAGCTGAGGCTGACGAATCCGTAGACGACGGTGATGAGCCGGCGGAAACGGATGAGTTTGTTGAAGCTGTTGCGACCTCTGAATTTTCGGACGCGGATGAGTTCGAGGAAGTTCATGACGAACGCGCCGCGGACGACGCAGCGTATGAAGCCGAGGCCGATGAGACTGGTGATGAGCCAGTTGATTCAACCGAAGCGGAATATCCTGCCGAGCCTGTGTTCGACAATGTGAGTGCGGCGGAAGAAGAACCCGTTGCGGTGGTAAGCGATCCTGAGGCAAGCGATGTCGCCGAGGATGAAGAATCCGACGAGGCATACGCTGAATCCGACGCCGAGACCACGGAGTTCCATGACGAGGCTGTTGCGCGTGACGCTGATGTGTGGAATGACGAAATCATCGACGAAGAGGCTGAGGTTGATCGATCGGAGCCTGGCGTCCAGCGGTTTAACCCTGCGGAAGCTTCGCTGGAGCCATTGGGTTTGCATCGTCCGGTTCCGCCCTCTCGCGGAAACGTTCGTTCAGCTCGTGCGCACCGCCTTCCGACAGGTTTCCGCCGACGGTCGCCGCGTGGCGTGGGTCGTCAGCGACAGCTCATCCGTGCTTTCCCACCACGATCGCCACCGTGAAAATCGTTGTTAGTTGCCAGTTGTTAGTTCTCAGTTAGAACTGGGAGCTGGCGACTGGCAATTAACGACTGGCTACTGACAACCGAAAGATGGCAACCCACCTCTGGCAACCGACGACTAACTACTACTAACTGACCACCGATAACTAACTACTGCTAACTGGCAACCGACAACTAACTGCTACTAATTGGCAACTGACAACTATTTCAGAACTGGTTCGGGTCGGTTATATCTGAACGAAACGCATAAGCAGCGCTGCGACTTATGCTTCACCATCGACTTCGAGCGAGCCACGCATGAAGGCATCTTTGAGCGTTATTGTCGCGGTTGCGCTTTCACTTGTGGGTGTGACATGGGTTGGTGCTCAGGCACCTAAGGATCAACCGAAGGAAGCGTCGAAGGCGGCCACCAAACCGCAGTCGCTCTTTCCCGCCGGCTATGCCGATCATGAAACAATCTCAAGTCGCTTGCGCGGACTCGCAGCCGGTCAGCCGCAAACGCTTCAAGTGCAGTCGCTGGCGAAAACTCGCGAAGGGCGCGACGTCTGGCTCGCAACATTTGGTCACGGCACCACGCCCAAGCCGGCGGTGCTGGTCGTGGGAAATCTTGAGGCCGATCATCTCGTTGGTTCGCAGGTTGCGATCGGTCTGATCGAACGGCTCGCGAAGGCCGACGGCAAAGATGCAGCGGTGACGAAACTGCTCGACGAGCATACAGTCTACGTCGTCCCCAGGCTCAATCCCGACGGTGCTGAGCGGCTGCTCAAGGGATCGCCCAAAACCGCGATTCGCACGAATCTCACAGCCGTGGATCGCGATCGCGACGGCCGCGAAAATGAAGACGGGCCGAACGATATCGATAACGACGGTTTCGCGCTGACGATGCGCGTAAAAGATAGCAAGGCAACGCTGGTTGCCGACGCCAAGGACGCGCGCATCCTCCGCAAGGCTGAAACGGCCAAGGGCGAGCGGGCTGTCTATTCCGAGATGACCGAAGGGATCGACGACGACCAGGACGGTAGCATCAACGAAGATCCCGCGGGCGGCGTGAATCTCAACCGCAACTGGCCGCACGGCTGGACCGAATACAACCCGGAAACCGGCTTTAGCCCTGCCAGCGAGCCCGAGGTAAACGCGCTGATTCGCTTCGCGTTTGCGCATCCCGAGATCAACGCGGTCTGGACGTTCAGCCTGAATGACAATCTCCGCAGCGAAGCGAAGAATGTCGCACCGACCGATGCTCCTTATTTCGCCGAACTGACTCGTGTGTTCAACAACGCAACGGGCGCGAAGGAAGAGACCGCCAAGAAGGCTGAAACGCCCAAGGCAGAGGTTCCCAAGGCCGAACCTGCCAAAACGGAAACGCCGCCGGCGGGACGTGGACCTGTCGGCAAGGGACAGGGACGAGGTCCAGGTGGTGGACGCGGCGGCGCTGGCGGAGCAGCCGTGCAACCCGCAGCATCGGCGGCTCCCGCGCCGACATCCGATGGCACGACCGACGGCGCCATGAACGAATGGGCCTATCAGCAATTTGGCGTGATTGGCCTGGGATCGCGGTTGTGGTCGACTCCTGAAGGAGCCACTGGCGAAGGGGAAGCGCGCTGGCTCGACTGGAATGATAAAATCATGAACGGGCAGGCATTCGTGCCGTTCCACACGGTCGATCATCCCACTCTGGGCAAGGTTGAAGTGGGCGGCTGGAAGCCTGGCGTGCGACTCAATCCGCCGAGCGAATCGATCGCCGCGATTACTGATGGCTGCTATGTGTTCTTGAAGGATCTCACCGGCAAACTTCCCGCGCTCAAGATCAAGGAAACGAAGGTCACATCGAAGGGCGGCGGGGTTTTCGAGATCGTCGCGACGATCGAAAACACGGGTTATCTTCCCACTGCACTCGCACAAGGCCTCACAACGCGGAGAACGCCGCCGGTGCTCGTAAAGCTTGGTGCAGGCAAGGCAACCCTGCTGGGCGGACGGGCGTTGAACCGGATCGACACGCTTGCCGGCTCGGGTGGCTCGCGCGAATTCCGCTGGCTCGTGCTCGCGCCCGAGGATGTGAAGACCGTCACGCTCGAAGCGTCCTCTGCGCGAACTGGCGCGGTGCGCACCGAACTCCCCCTTCGCTGAAAATCCCCCCACAAGCGAGGCGCTCAATCATGAAGCACATTGTGCTCGTCTTCTTTGGTTCGTTGTTGATTGCGCCGCCGACAAACGGTCAGGACACATCGCCGAAGAAGGAAGATAAACCGGTTCAGACGGCGGTGCGCTTCCTGACCGAGATGAACATTGCCAGCCTCACGATCGACGTCAAGCCGCTCGGCGAGTGGATCAAACCGGCCCTCGAAAAGATCGATCAGCGGTTCAAGGATGAAAAATCCGGGCGCGAAGTACAGATTCAAATCACGCTGCACAAGACCGGTGAGCCCGAGGTCATTGTTGCTGGAAGTCCCGCGCTCAAGGAGGCGGAAACCGCCGAACTGAGGGCGATGCTTGATTTGCCCAAGGCCCCGCATACCAAGGTGGTTGACGTCGTCTTTCGGATCGAGACCAAGATCAACGGGGGAGATCCCGACCCCAGTCATTCAATCACACCAAAACTCCTTGATCCGTTTGAAGCATTGCGCCAGAAACTCGTCGCGAGTTCGCTCGACGGACAGGCGAAACTATTTCGCGAATGGGCGAAAACAAGCGCGATTCCTGTTCTGGCGGGCGCTGCGGTGAAGGCCGATCCCAAGTTTGAAGGAGTGGTCAACCTGGGGAAAACGCTCGAAAAGCTCGATCTCAATGGGCCGGTGAATGTCGAGGCATTGACCGAGCGCAACCCCGATTTCTGGCGAGCCACGATGGAAATGGCGCCGGGGATTCCTCTCACGCCCGCGATTCGCGTTGCGCTTCACACGCTGAACGGCGAGTTCGACAAGGCGCGGCGGATCAGCGAAATCGCCCGGCCGTTTGACGCAAATAAATCAGCGGCGAGCCGCGTCTTGGGCGAGTTTTTCATGCTCAATCAAGCTTTCTCCAAAGCGCTGAACGATCGCGTCTATGGAGGGATCGCGCTGCACGACAAGGGTGAATTCGCCCAGGCGATCGCGATTTACGACAGTGTGCTGCGCGATGTTCCCAAATCGGCCTGGCCGATTTACGAGCGATTTCACAGCCAGCGCAGCGTCTTGATGGCCGAGAAGAAGGACGTGAAAGAGGTCAACACAGACTGGCCCGAGGCGCGCAAAAAGATCTACGGCGCCGATCCGTTGTATCAACACATGGCCTCTGCGAGCGGTCCCGACGAGTTCTATGAACTTTCGCGCCGCTTGAAGATAGGAACGCTTTTCAAGGACCCCAAAAAACGAGGTCCTGACATGCTCGAGTATGCGGCGATTGCGCGCGATCTCAACCAGGACGGCTATGCGGCGCTCATTTACTGGTACGCGTTTTCGCAGTTCCCGGCCGAGTTGCGCGAAGGTCACGATCTTCTCGAAGACTTTCTCTACTCGCTCGACCGCCTGGGTGTGAAGGACTTCAAGAGCCAGTTCAAGGGCGATCACGCCGCTGCCTTCGCCAAGATCGACGCCGAACGCAAAAAGCAACGCGACGAAGATCCGATCCGCAAGAAAGCCGCACAGCCCAAGTGAATCATTCCCAGATCCCCAACAAGGGCCTGTTTCATGCCGATAAGAGCCATCGCTTCTTTGCTGCTCACCACTTTCGTGTTCGCCGGCATTGCACAGGCCGCCGACCCCGCGCCGCCGCTCTATCCCAAGCCCAAGGTGCCGCTCGCGTTCAACCGGCTCTACGATTATCCCGAGCTGGTTGATGCGCTCCGGCAACTCGTGCAGGCGCATCCCGACTTGCTCACACTTTCAAGCGTTGGCAAAAGCTTCGAAGGCCGCGATATGTGGTGCGTGACGATCAACAACCCGAAAACGGGGTCCGATCGCAGCAAACCGGCCATGTATGTTGATGGCAACATTCATGGTAACGAGGTCCAGGCGGCCGAAGCGTGCCTCTACATGATCTGGTATCTCACCGAGAATTACGGGCGTCTCGAAAAGGTGACGCAAATTGTCGACGAGCGCGCGTTCTACGTCGTGCCGACGGTGAACCCCGATGGTCGCGCGCACTGGTTCAACAAGCCGAACACAACGCATAGCTCGCGCAGCGGCAAAACACCGCACGACGACGACCGCGACGGCCTGCTCGATGAGGACGACTACGACGACCTCAACGGCGACGGTCAGGTCACTGAGATGCGCAAGAAGGATCCGAACGGGCAGTACAAGATTTCGCCCGAAGATCCTCGCGTGCTGGTTCCGATCAAGCCGGGCGAAAAGGGTGAATACACCCTCCTAGGTGCGGAAGGGATCGATAACGACGGCGACGGTCTCGTGAACGAAGACACGCCGGGCGGTTACGACATGAATCGCAACTGGCCGGCCGACTGGCAGCCGCAGCATCTCCAGGGCGGTGCAGGGGACTTTCCACTGTCGTGGCCCGAAACTCGCGCGACGGCGACGTTCATTCGCGATCACCCGAATATCGCTGGCGTGCAGGCGTTTCATAACGCGGCGGGGATGATTCTCCGTGGGCCTGGACATCCTTCGCGTCAGGCCGCTTATCCTGCGGGTGATGATCGGATCGCCGAGGAAATCGGCCGCAATGGCGCGAAGATGATTCCGTTCTACCGCAACTTTGTCATTCACAAGGATCTGTACTCGGTCCACGGCGGATTTATCGGCTGGACTTATGAGCATCTCGGCATTTTCTCGTTCACAAACGAGTTGTGGAATGCCGAGCAATTGCTGGGTACGCCGCAGCCGCAAGGGAACGAACCATCGAACCTCGCGCGTTCAATCGGCGGCGATCGGCAGGCCGATCAGCTTTTTGCGAACGACAAGCTATTCCTGGGTTCGATTTACAAGGAGTGGAAGCCGTTCAAGCATCCGCTCTACGGCGATATCGAAATCGGCGGTTTTGTGAAAGAATCCCAGCGCGTGCCGCCGACGTTCATGATCGAAGAACTTTGCCACCGCAACGCGGCGTTCGTGATCTACCACGCCGACCAGATGCCGCGGCTCGAGTTCGGCGAAATCAAACGCGTGCCGCTTGGTGGTGATGTCAGCTCGCTGACGGTGCAGGTCAAGAACACGCGTTCGATTCCGAGCGTCGCCCAGCAGGCTGCGATGAACCGCATTGGTCTGCCCGACGTGCTCAGCCTCGAAGGCGACGGGCTAACGGTGGTCGGCGGCGGATCGCTTGTGAATGAATACACGGGCGAAGTGGCGCTCGTCGAACGCGACCCGGCTCACCTCAAGCTCAATGGCGGCGTGCCTGGACACGGCGAGTTACGGATGCGGTGGTTCGTCCGCGGGAAGGGGAAGGCGAACCTCAAAATGTCGTCGCAGAAGGGCGGAACGATTACAAAGGAAGTGGCGATCGACTGATTCCGGGAAGTACAAGTCGGCGCAACGAAAACAGGCCATAGTTACGCGCGAGAAACGCATAACCATGGCCTGTTTTTGAATCAGCGCGATTTTCAGACGCGGCGACGGAACAGAAGGGCGGCAACGCCCAGTGTTCCACCAATTCCGCCGAGCATGAGCGACGAAGGTTCGGGAACACCGATGCCGGCAACCGTCGTGTAGGTGATTTCCGGCACATTATAAGTGGCCGTGCCATTCCCGCCGGAGGTGGAAAAGAAGGTCGCCGACGTGAACGAGGTCGTCGAGACCAGACCGGCGAAAACGAACGTGTTGTGAATGAAGGAATTTTGGTCGTAGCTTGCAGAACCCGTCGAGGCCGAGCCAACCGAGGTCGTCAGACCATAGGTGCCCGAGTTCAGATTCACGTTGAAGAACAGGCCAACGGAATAAACCGGCTGGGCGAACGTGACAGTGAACTGGTCGCCGTCGAAAAAGAACTGTGCGCCAATGGACTGGTTGCCACCGAGGCTTTGCCCGCTGATGCTGTTGAACTGATTGGTGATGATGCCGCCGGTCAGGGTGTTGGTGGTCTGAAACTGGTAGGTGAGGCCGTCAACCGTGCTGCCGTTGGCGATCGTCTGGCCTGTGGCTAGACTGTTGTAGTCTTCGACAGTTGTCGTTCCGCCTGCTATCCCAGCGACGGCCGCATTGTAATCACTGGAGCTGGTGAAAGTTACAACACCAGCCCGAACGTCTCGGCCCGCGATCAACGCACAGAAAGCGAACGCGAGAACGAATTGCGGCTTCACAGTCTTCATCGAACCGACCTCCCTGAAACAGCTCGTGGATAATCCCAGTTTGCGCAGCGATGGCTACCGTAGCCGACTCTCGCCCATCCTTCGGGAGATGCATCCTTCGCTCAACAGTTAACGAAAGTTTTGTTTACTTTCATCAACGTTGAGGATTCCCGACCGGCATTCTGCCAAAAACTACAATTTTGGCAACGTCGATTTTGCAAACTTGCTCTCAAGACTTCGCTCATGATTGCAAGCGATCGCATAATCATGTGTTGCAAATCGCTGATTATCGGTCTTGAACCCGGTCAGGCCTCGGGGTTGAGAAGACGGTCGATGCAGTGCTGCAAGGCGAGCGCGTGAGCGGTTCGCGTCGACTCGGCGCGGCGTAATTTGGCCTTGAGCGCGGCCGAGCGTTTGGGGCGAATCGGCATCCGCGGTGTCGCGCAGTCGACCATCTCGCGCAAGGTCATACCGGGTTTGAGCATCGCCGTGACGTCGGATTGATTTGCAGAAAGGTTGACGACGACGGGCTTCGTCGTATCGAACCAGCGGAGTTGAAAAACATGGCCCGAAACTGGCTCGATGAATGTGAGATAGCCCCCCTTGATCACCTGCCGAGGACCGGTGATCGTTCCGTTGAACGAATAGCGAACGCCCGCAGCCTGAACGGGATCAAAATAATTGGGTGTATAGAAATCAGAGACATTAACGGTATTCACCTGATAAATCGAACCCTGGCACGGGTCGCAAACTTCCTGGATATATTGCACGCGTCCCTGGCCGGCTTTTACCGAATCGCCCGCAACCATGGCGTTACCGGAAGGATCGGCGAGCATCTCAAGAGTTTCGTGGCTGGTCGTAATCGTCCAGTCGTCGTCGAACTGAACGAAGGCGATGGGCTGGTTGAGCTGGGTCGTGTGAAACCCGGTCACGTCGGGCCGGTCAATGTCGTCGCGAATGAGAACGTGCCAGTAGTCGATGGGTGCGTCTTCAAGTTTTTCGAACGCATCGACCGTCGCGTCGACGCCCCAGATCGGTCCAAAATCGCGCGTTACCTGCTTTTGAATTGCGGCGGCCGCCTCGGTTAATGCGGCGAACGAAACACTCTGCGTTTGCGAAATCAGGGCGACGTGTCGGGTAAGCATAAGCGTTTTTCATCCTTGTGTCAGTTTGCCCTACTTGAACCTAAACCGCCGCCAAGGTTGTGTCACATCCGGCGCATATTCGCCATAAAAACATCGTTGAATTCCGCCTGGGACCGGCTATGTTCAAAGAGTGACGCATGAAACAGCGGGACACATAAATTCTTCACAGTGGATTTCACATCGAGGTGCTACCATGCGATCTTGCCTGAGAAAACGGCATTGGCTCGTCCCCTTGATTGCCTCGTTAATAGTCGGAAGCTTCGCGGCCGAGAGCCAGGCGTGCCACAACCGGCGGCGCTGCGTCTGCAAACACGTTCCGGTTGTCTACGTCACGCCCTGCCCGCGCTATATCGTTGTTCCGCAAGCCGCCATGGTTGCGGCTCCCGTCATGGCGACGGCTCAAGCTCCAATCGCGAGTCCGCAAGGGCAACAAGTGCTCGTGACGCCGAGCGGCAAGCGGTATTTCTACACCGTCTCGAACGAGCCGGGGACTGAAGAAGAGCTGAAGGAGAAGCGCGAGGAAGAACTCAAGAAGATGACGCCGCTCGAGCGGTCGACGGCGCTCGCGAATAGTGACAACTTCGCGGGTACCGATCGCAAGGCGGCGAAGACTTCGATCTCGACGGCGCAGGTCGAAACGTTCTCTGTCGTTGACGATTTGCTCGATTCATTGCCCGACGATAGCAGCATGCGCAGCCACACGCCGCCGATTCCGCAAACGGCCGGTTCGGACCGCGTGACGGAAGAGCAGCGCAACGTGAGCGTGACCGCGTTTCTGTATGCGGTCAAGTCGGAGTCCGATAATGACTTTCACGTGATTATTGGTACCGACGATCCTGCCTCATCGCGCCGGTACATGAATGTTGAGATTTCAGGCTTGCCGCCGACCGGTCCGGCTCGGGCTCCGTTGAAGGCTGTGCGCGACAAGTTCAAAGCTCAGTTTGCAAATGCGCCAATTGGCTCGTCGTATCACAAATTCAATCCGCCAATTCCGGTTCAGGTCACCGGTTCGATCTTCTTTGATATGGATCACGTGGGCGGAACGGTCGGACCATCGGGAATGCGCCCGGCGACTGCCTGGGAGATCCATCCAGTCACTGACATCGACTTCACCCCTTGATCGATCAATGAATAGCAATTTGATATGATTGAACGTAGGCGTGGCTGGGGCAGAATGCCCAATGCCGCTTAGTTTTTATGTACAGTAGTCTTTCTGCCT
>CAMFLR010000031.1 GCA_945957605.1 uncultured Isosphaeraceae bacterium | reverse complement strand
ACATCAGAGAATAACGTCATTTCGCGGAAAGGGGGATATTTCAACGGGCTGCTAGTTGCGATCTTCAATGGTTACCCCCTAAGATTCTAGCCGAAACACATGGGGCTCAATGAATGAAACACCGACGTCGGAACATCGTGGTCAAGATCGACAACACCGCCACGGATATCACGGTTAGATGCAGCTCCAATTCCACTGCGCGATGAAAATCAACAAGGCGGGAGTGTCCCGTGCCAGCACTTCTCGAATTTTGTACGGAGGCCCCGAGATGGATCACGTTCAAGGTGCTCTGACAATCGAGCGTTTCTATGCCGCTCTTCGCGCGAACGATGTGGACGCCTGGGTCGGCCTCTTCACCGCAGACGCTATCGCTCGCGACCCTGTCGGGACGCCACCTCACCGCGGTCACGGTGAGCTCAGGCATTTTCTTTCAGGTGTTTTGGAACAATTCGAGAGCTTTGGGCTTGCAGAGAAAGAGGTTTTCAGCGTCCGAGGCGGCGCGGCCGTCAGGTGGACGGGGTCGGGCCAAGGGAAAAATGGCTGTAAAGTGACATTCGAAGGGATCGATGTCTTTGCCATCGATGACGAAGGGCGGATTATCTCACTCGACGCTTACTGGGATCCTGCCCCGATGATGGAGGCCATTTCTCAACCAGACTGAGAAACTTGTCGGATGACGTACAGGCCGCAAGCTCGCGGATGCTGAGAGTCGTCAGACTCAGCTCGCTTTCAGAACCAACTGTTGAATTTGTAGGTCGATATTCCATGGAAAAGCACTCCGCGCTCTTCACTCCGATCCAGATCGGTTCCATCGAGCTCAAGCATCGCATCGTGCTGCCCGCCTTGAGTCGGCTCCGAGCGAACTGGCCAAGTAGCGTTCCGAGCGACTTAATGCTCGAGTACTACAGCCAGCGCGCCACCAAAGGTGGGTTGCTAATCACAGAAGCGACAGCGGTCGCGCAGAACGCTCGCGGCTCGAAGGGAATGCCAGGACTCTACAGCGATGAGCAAGTGGTAGGCTGGAAACGCATCACCGATACAGTCCACGCTAAGGGCGGTTACATGTTCGCACAGATCTACCACGGGGGTCGGACTTCGCACATCTCGATCATTGGCGAACCGCCGCTAGCTCCGTCCGTCGTGCCGTCTTATCTCGAAGATCCGACCGTCGGCGTAGCCGCCGAAAACGGCATTGCGCAACCCTCCCCTCATCGGGCGCTCGAGACAGAAGAGATTCTGGGAATCGTCGAACAATTCCAGGCCGCCGCGGTCAATGCGAAGCGAGCAGGCTTCGACGGCGTCGAGATCATGTCCGACAATGGCCAATTGCTCGACCAGTTCCTCCAGGACAGCAGTAATCTCCGGACCGATCGTTATGGTGGTTCAATTGAGAATCGGACACGGCTTCTTCGCGAAGTGACCAAGGCGGTCGTCATTGCGCTAGGAGCCGATCAAGTGGGAGTAAGGCTCTCTCCGAGTGGCACGTTTAAAGGTATGTCAGATAGTAATCCGCGAGCCTTGTTCCGCTCCGCCGTCGAGCAGTTGAATGAGTTCAATCTCGCTTATCTCCACGTCATCGAACCGCGCGTTAGGGGTATCGACACTATCGGTGAAACAGACGACCCGGTCGCGGCGCAAGAGTTAAGCAAGATTTTCAATGGACCACTCATCGCGGCCGGCGGTTTCAAGCCAGATACCGCCGAAGTTGCTGTTACGAATGGAAGCGCCGACCTGATCGCGTTCGGCCGATATTTCATTTCCAATCCGGATTTACCCAAGCGGATAGAGTTGGGGTTACCGCTCAGTCCATACGATCGGAGCACATTCTACGCCTTCGATGCCCACGGTTATACGGACTATCCGACGCATCCGGATGGGAGGTAGTCCGCAGCATTCTAGCTGCGCAAATTACGGAAGATTGGACCACGAGCGACACCATGGCCACAGCCGTCGCCGGCTTCTTCCATTACGCGATGACATGATGACAAAGAGCGAAACAGACTTGTTTGTTGTTGCGGTCGGCGACTAGCCGGTCCGGCCAAAATTCCGGGAGATCAGCGAACATGAGCAACGAAGCCGGGACAATCATCATTTATCCAGAGGACGTAAAGTGGCAGGCCGTCGGACCGCTCGACGAAAATGGCAAGGGGATCTTCGTTTCGCTGATTTACGGTGATTTGGAAACGAAAGGTCCGACCAATTTTTTCATGAAATACTCTGCAGGTGTCAAAGCGCCTCCTCATACTCATTCTGGCGATTACTACGCCGTCGTGGTCTCTGGACGATTCCGCCACTATCTCGAGTCAGAGGATGAGTGCAAAATTCTGACTCCGGGCGCTATGTGGTTTCAACGAGGCGACGTCGTTCACCAGGACGCGTGTATCGGCGACGAAGACTGCATTCTCAATGTTTTCTGGCCGCGGGGATTCGACGTTCACTTTGTCGAGCACAAATAATCCTGTTGCGCGGCTGCGGGCTCGGCGAGCATTGATTTTGATTTGACGAAGTCTCATACCTCGCGGCCTCGCGCGTACCTCTGGTTCGTCAGTATCCTCGTTCTCAGGCAAGACTAAAAATATTGGGAGGTGGTTCGCTCAGCAGGGCTTAGAAATCTCCTGTTAGAGGATCACGGCGAGGAATACGCTACTTCCATTGGCGGCATGTCCGAACTGCAGGATGAGGTCGCATCGATTAAGGTTGCGGATCGCTAAGTGCAATCGATGAAGGGGTATCGATCGCTCTCGGGTGGATTCGGATCGCATGCGGCGAGCCGTCCAAATTAACAGGGATAATCTCGGCGGTAACCCGCTCGCCGCTGAGCAGGGAGGCAACTTCAGGATCGGATGCGACGGCTCTAGTAAGCACAATGTCGCCCGGCTGCGCGTAACTGAGGAGGCGCCAGACGCGTCGGGCAGTGGTGCCGAAATAGTCGAGCTGATCATTCACGGTTGCGGCGAGAGCCGTTCCATGGTCGACGCCAATCATCATGCGTAGCGGCTGCGTCGAGTCCACATCTGCGAGCCGATTTGTCAGTGTTATCGCAGTGCGGACGGCCGATCCTACGTCGCTGAAGGACGCCTCAAGCCCCTCGCCTTGGGTCTTGATCACGGCGCCTCCGCCCTGGCGGATCGCATCTCCCAGCAAGCGGAGATGCTCACGGACCACGGTTGTGGCTCTAGCGTCTCCCATCGTTTGATAGAGGGCATCCGCCTGGTCTCGGTCGAGGGCTGTTACGAGGAATGTCACGGTTGAGACAGTAGCAAGTAGCCCCGGAGCTAGTACTTCGCCGGGGAATAACTCGCGGAACAGTGCCAACGAAGCGGCTCGCGCCGCCGTCACGGCGTGCTCGCGGCCGGCGGTGTTTTCAACGCGTATCACCAATTCGCGGTCGTGCCGGTTGGTCAGCGCCAAAACCTGTGAGCCAGCAGGCATCCCGGCCGGAGCGGCTGGAGTCATTCCGGCGGTTAGCTCAACTTCCCATCGGCGAGAGCCGACAGCTCCCCGCACTGCGAAGTTGACTCCCCATGCGAGCTGCATTCCACGAAGACGGTACGATCCTTCGGGCAGTGCCAGGTCTAGCTCGATCCGTTCGCTTGGAGCCAGGCGGACTTGAGCCAATACGTGAGGTGAGTTCGGTGGCCCGCCGATGTGAAAGTCGCCTGCCTCAGCCCGACGAATTTCCGGATGCACTTTGAAGATCATCTCAATTGAGCTGGCGAAATCCGGCTGGAATTCAAGGTTGCATGGGATGCAATTGGCATGCTCTTCGATGTCGCGAAGTGTGTCTGTGATTCGGGTCGAGAGCCGACACACCGGACAGACGAGATCCCAGTACAACTCCAGCAGTCCTTCCCGCGCTCCGTGCAGGCAAGCAGCGACGACATCATCGTGATTCAGTCCGAGATGGTCGGCGAGCGTCAGAGGTCGGATGCGGGCCAGCTCTTGTGGCGATGCCATTGTGAGGAATTCGCCGAGCCGTTCTGCAGTTAATGGCGCGACGCCTTTTGCCGAGAGCGTGTCCAGCAAACTCTCAAGTCGTTCGCGTCGCAATGCTGGCAGCCGCTCAGCTTCTTCAAATGGGTCGTTCGAGGCAGACGGACCGACGGCGAGCCCGCCCCGACGCTCCCGGGCTTGAATTGTCGAGTCGATCCGCCGATAGGTTTTTCCGAGGTTCTTCCGCAACCTGATACCAATTCGCCAACGCGAGTCGATGCGGACCATCCAGGTTCTCGGTTCAAAGGTCAGTCGGTGAACGAGGGTCGTGCCGCCGCTCGGACGCGGTAACAATTCGACAGTGCTCACCACCCAGACGAATGGTCCTTGTTTGTACTCGCGCAGTACTCCCATCCGTCGCGGCTCGACCCATTCATACGGGTGCTCTTCACCGACCTCAGCCATGCCTAACTTGCGGCCAGCGGAGAAAGTCCGTACTCCGTGTTCCTCGTCATATCGCGTGGTGTAGTTAACCGCTGGAAACCCAATCGCATGATCCAGACGGTCGGTATTCGTAACGAGCGACCAAAGCGCTCGCGGCGACGATTCCAGGTCCCACTGGAAGATGAACTCCGAAATCCGCTCGGGCGGGCACGACGGCAAAATCGGGTGCATTGGAATGCCGGTCGGCTTGCCATGCAGCAGCGCCTCAAGGTCGCGGAGCATCGCCCCGGCGTCGACGTAGCGGTCTTCAGGTTGTTTGGCCATCGCGCGCCAAATCACCCGGGTGGCAGCCTCGCTTACGCCAGTAGACGGCGATGCAGACAAGAGCGGCATGAAACAGTGTTGGGACGCCAGTTCGTCTCGGCTCGTCGCTTCGAAGGGTGGTCGTCCCGCGAGCAGGTGATACAACGTAACGCCAAGTGCGTAGACATCCGTACGAGCGTCAACCATCCGTCCAGTCCACTGCTCGGGGGCCATGTAGAGTGGCGTTCCCATGAGCGCGCCATCTGTTGTCAGTGCTAACGAAGCACTGTCGACGACATGCCGGGCCAAGCCGAAATCGGATATTTTGATGCGAAGCGCCGACTTCGACCCATTTGCCGCATCGGGCTCGAGCACGAAGATATTGCTCGGCTTGATGTCGCGGTGGACGATTCCGCGTTCGTGGGCGGCTGCGAGCCCTCGCGCTACCTCGGCCATGATCGCCAACGCTTCCCTCTCGTTGAGTTTTCCGGATCGCTCAAGGAGGTGGTCGAGTCCTTCGCCTGAGACGAACTCGAGGACAAGGTACGGCTTGCCATCCTCCTCGTTGTATTCGAGCAGATTGACAATGTGGGGATTGTTGGCTTCGGCCATGAGCCTAGCTTCTTTACGGAATCGTCGCAGTCCAGCGGCGTCGCGAGAACGCTCGGTCCGCAGCAACTTGATAGCGACGATTGACCCTTCAGCCGAATCTTCGGCCCGATAGACCCTCCCTTGCCCCCCTTCGCCCAGTAAATCGAGCAAGCGGTAGCGTCCTAGCCGCCTCCCGACCATGTCCCTATCCATCTCTGAACCGAACGAGACTCGTGCGGCGGCGAGGTCGACGGTCGCTGCGCCAAACTGCGCAGATGGCGGCATCAGCCGAGCTACGTTGGACCAATCGCCTGTCTCGTGGTTTTGCTGGCGGATTGTGAGCTTACTAACGTCATTTTGCCGTGCAGGCCCCGCCAGCCGTTCGACGACTTCATAAGCCGTCGGTCGATCTGAGGGCTCGGCCGCGAGCAGGTCGCGGATCAGTTCGCCGAAACACGGTCCGGTTTCTGGATCATCAATACAGGCAGAGCGAGCCTGGCTTCCGGTCTCTCCGGTCATCAACCAGACCAGCATTACGCCGAGCGCGTAGAGATCACCCTCGCGTGCCACCGCGTCGCCCACACCAGCCCCGGTGGCCGACTTCGGGTCTCGGCAATTTGCATCAAGTGCACGCGATTCGGCAGACCTATTTGGAAAACCACAGTCGATGCCGGTAAAGTCCAGCCTCGGCAGGCCCTCGTCCAGCAGTACCTGGCTCGGTCCGAGTCGTCCGTGCGCCAGCCCTAGGCGATGAGCCTCCTCGAGCGCCGAAGCTAACTGCGCCGCAAGTTTCATCGCTTCGACCGCTGGAAGTGGCCCCGTTCTTAGAGTGTGCTCAGCCAACGTCGTTGCTTCGACCCACTCCATAGCAACGAATGGTGCCGTGTCTTCGAGCTCCGCGTCGAGAACACTGATAGACACGGGATGCGCCAGCCGCATTACCAGCTTGACGCGGGCCACAAGTCGCGACCACCTCGACCAATCAGCCCGCGATTGTTCTAGGTCTCGAAGCTCAACCCTAGCTCCGCCAGTTGTTGCAACAGCGCTATATGAAATCGCGTCAAAACCTGCTCCGAGCTGCGTCAGGAGCCGGTATCGCTTCGGTACCATTTTTTCCGCCTCGATTGATACAATTTGCGCCCGGACAATCAGGATGAAGGTTCGGAGTTACGCCGTTGTCAAAGGAAGTATCAATGACTTGGAGTAACACCATTATCGAAATGCCACTATATTTTTATAGCCGAGAGAACCTGCCTGAAATGACAATCAGCCAGCAAATTCTGCCATATTCTCGATTACGTTCTGTGGACTATTCCAACTCGTGCAATTCCTCGATTTAATGGCGATCAGGCAGCAGCCAAAAACACGCATCTTGACATCTAAATAATCTGTAGATGGCGGCGTATGGCCAAACGTAGAGTGGTGTTCGTAGCCTACGACGGTGCGAGTACTCTTGATCTCATCGGACCGTGGGAAGTCTTTGCCATGGCCGGGCCCGACGATTACTCGCTGACAATCGCCACGCTTGGTGGAGGTTGGTTTCAATCCGATTCGGGGGCTCGGATGGAAGCCCACTCTGCCTTGGAACGTGTCCGAGGCCCCATAGATACTCTGCTGGTGGTTGGCGGAAGTAAGTTTTTTGATGCGATTGCCGACGCGAATTTCCTCGCACAAGTCAAGAGATTGGCTAGGACCTCGAGGCGAGTCGGCTCGGTCTGCACAGGCGCCTTTGTCCTGGCGGCGGCCGGTTTGCTCGATGGCCGCAAAGCCACTACTCATTGGTTGTATTGTGATCGCCTGACCCGTGACTATCCGTTGGTGTCCGTCGATCCGGACCTGATTTTCGTGAAGGACAATAATGTTTACACGTCGGCTGGCCATACCGCCGGGATGGACCTGGCGTTGGCGTTAACGGAGGATGACCTTGGTCAGGCGTCGGCGTTGCATGCATCAAGGATGTTGGTGCTGTTCGTCCGGCGGCCTGGAGGTCAGTCGCAATTCTCAGCAGCACTTGAGCTCCAGGCGGCTGACCGGCAGCCTCTCCATGACTTACAAGCTTGGCTGGGAAACAATCTGGCCGCGAATCTTTCTGTGGAGGCCCTCGCCGCGCGCGTTCATATGAGCTCAAGAAATTTCGCCCGCACCTTTACTAAGCAGATCGGTACTACCCCGGCACGCTACATCGAACGCCTGCGAGTTGATGCCGCAAGGCGGATGTTGGAGGATTCCAACATCGCGCTTGAGCGAATCGCGCCGCTCTGCGGATTTGGAAGCGGCAACTCGATGCGGCGATCCTTTATGCGTATCCTGAAAGTGCCCCCAATGGACTATCGCGAGCGATTCCACTCTAAGTGCTGAGCGAAAACATTCGCGAATTACGTCCCGAATCATGCAGCCATGTTAATACAATTAATTACTGGTTTAACGTCCACAACTTTTGTTGTTGGATTGAGCCATCTCTTACGTTCCGTTTTCATGCCCCCGTGCAACGAGCAACGGTGTGTCCGCGACGGCGTGGTTTGGGCGATTCGACCTACGCCTGCGGATAATAGTGTAGAACGCAGGCTCAAGCTATCGGCGCAACGCCAGACGATTGCCCGCTGGCTGTCGATCCCCTTGAAGTGGCCAACCAGGAGCATGCGGAAGTAGATTCCTGGAGCGATCAAAGGCCGGCCACGCAACTCGTCATTTTCGTAATATGTGCGACACCGGCTCTCGATCCAGGCGTCGAAATTTGCCTTAGCGAGGAGCAGGTTGAACCGGAGATATAAGGGATGCCTAGCCGATCGCGGCAATTGATCGGCGGAAATGAACAAAGCCTCTTGCCGGTCTTTCCGTCGCCGCCCCATCGCCTTTTTCGTGCACTCCCAACCGACGAGCCCAAGTGACATCACGGAATAACGTCAAATCAAAGAGGATATTTCAACGGGCTGTTAAACTCGCTGGAACTCCCGCGTTACAGGACTCGGGGCATAGGTCTGGCAGGAATTGCTGCCTCTTCTTCATTAAACCTGGTAATCACGCGAATGAAAATGGTTTGGGGATGAGTGAGTAAAACATGGCAGAAATTGCTGTTGAGTTGTCGCTCGGTGCTCGTTCCTGAGGCAGATAATTTAGATGTCTACTGTAGCGACGATTCGAAGGAAAAACGTGAGCACTTTTTTGCGATGAGATTGTCAAGGATCGCGCCAGTGCGACTTCTAGTTTTTCAATGCAATGGCCCCGGAGGGGCGTTCCTCTGTCTTCATCTAAGCCCCGGATTCTTCGCGTCGATCATTTCCATTCAATCTCACAAGATCCGACGTGACTCGGTCTCCGAACCTCACCGACAAGGATGAAGTTATGCCTCACGCCAAAAGTTTGATTCGCGGGAGCCTCGCCTCGGCGCGTGAAACCATCAAGGCGGCTTTGGCTGATATTAAGCCGGAAGAGATGTCTTACGAAGCCGGAACGCGGAGCATCGAATCCCTGTTGGGAGAGGCGGCGGTGGCTCTGAGGGAGGTCTTGATCGTTATCGGGCACGAAGACTTGCCAGAAGTTCCCGGCGGCTTTGAAGCCCGTTACGCACGCTGGGGCACAGGATCGGAGACATCGGATTCTTTCTTTGACCTGATCTCAATTTTTTGGGCTCATTTGGATGTCGTGAGTAAGACTCTTCTGATATTCCAATCTGAGCATCTCGATGAGGCCGTCAATATTCCGGGATATTTTGACGAAGATGCTCTTTTTTCTTACACAACAGTCGGAACAATGTTCGTCGCCGTCTCTGGATTTATCCACTACCTTGCCGGAGAAATGTCGACGATCCGACTCAAATTAGGAAAGTCGCCCATGCCCGACGTGCTGAATATCTATGAATATGATCAGAATGACCCGGTGCGTTCAGAGTATCTTCACGAGCAGGGTTCAATGGTGAATAAACCGTCAAGGGAGATCGCAACAGGAATTAACACCGATGGAATGTCTACACTGAGCGAGGTGATAAGGTCGTTTGAGCGGTTCGCTTCGACGGTACACGAGCTCTGGGACGGTACACCAGAAGAATGTCGCGCCACCGGAGAGCAGCTCGGACTCTCGACTGCATGGATCGTTGGTCATCTCGCCCTTTTGATCGAAAGCGTCTTGACGAGTTTTGGAGGCGAACCATCCGCTAAGCTCAGAGCCGACTTCGTCGCAACGTACGGTCCAGGACGCGACGGCAGCGAGATTCGAGACGATCCGTCAGTTTTGATCGCCGCATTTGATCATCACATAGACCGACTCAACGCATTCCTGAGAAGCGCGGACATATCTGTCCTGGGCGAGAAACCACGCTGCGACGATTTCGGTCTTCGAGTTCTGATGCCTCACGACAGCCTTCGTGGTCATGCGAGCGCGGCACTTTATTACGCCAACATGTATATTCTCGAGCTAGCGACGCTTTGCCATTTTTTTGAACAATAAGAGACCATTGGTACGAGGCAACTCCATGGCACGGATTGTTTGGTTGAGAGAACTCGTCAAGCCCGCCGAATCGGAGTTTTTGATGAAATCGTTGCTAGTGCAGCTTTTGATGAAGTTCGGATTAGAGTCAATCCTATCGGGCTGAAGCGGTCATTCGATTAGGCAAATACTTAAATCGCCGCCCCTCTGCGACAAGCTAACAGCCTGTTGAAGTATTCTAGTTTGGGCCAATTTCGGGCTAAAAGTCCCTTAATAATAGGAGTCGCATTTCGCCTGGATGAATATTTCAACGGGCTGCTACCGCAGGTGGTTAAATTCGTCCTTGCTCAAATCTTGTTGTCGGATTGAGACATCTCTTGCATTCCGTTTTCATGCTCCCGCGCAACGGGCAACGGTGTGTCCGCGATGGCCTGGCCTGGGCGATTCGATCTACGTCTGTGGATAATGGTGTAGAACGCAGGCGTAAACACAAGGCCGAAAGCGGTGACGCCGAGCATCCCGAAGAATACTGCGGTCCCGAGGGATTGCCGCATCTCTGAGCCAGCTCCGGTCGCGACAGTAAGCGGGGCCACACCCGCAATGAAAGCGAGAGAGGTCATCAGGATCGGTCGGAGCCGCACCTGTGCAGAGTTCACCGCCGCATCTTCAGCCGAATCACCTTCGTTGTCTTGCCGATGCTTGGCAAACTCAACGATCAGAATCGCATTCTTAGCCGCGAGTCCCAGAAGCACTACGAAGCCGATCTGCGCGAGGATGTCGATCGGCATGTTCCGCGTTTCGAGGCCAAACGCTGATGCCAGCAAACACATCGGCACGATCAGCAAGATCGCCAGTGGCGTCCTCCAGCTTTCGTATTGTGCAGCAAGCAAGAGGAAGACGAACAGTCCCGAGGCCGCGAAGATCGCAAGAGTCGGCACTCCTGGTTTCTGCTGCTGGAAGGCTAAGTCAGTCCACTCTGTCGCGATGCCGTTGGGAAGCACTTCACGGGCGATGTCCGTAATACGCTTCATCGCCGTGCCTGAGGCGACCCCAGGCGCCGGCGCGCCCATAACTTCAGCAGCCGGGAAAAGGTTGTAGCGTGGCACTCGGTAGGGCGCGGGCTTGTTGTGGAAGCTCGCCACAGTGCCGATCGGCACCATCTCGCCGGCGGCATTGCGTACTTTGAGCCGCAAGGCGTCTTCCGTGGATCTGCGGAATTGCTCATCAGCCTGGACGAACACCGGATAGGTGCGGCCTAGGTAATTGAAATCATTCACGTACTGCGAGCCAAGGTAGAGCTGCAGGGTCGAAAAGACGTCGGTCGGCGTCAGGCCGACCTTCTCGGCCTTAAGTCGATCGATGTCGGCGTAGACCGCGGGCGAGGCGGCGTTGTACAGGGTAAAAACACTGGCGAACGCCTTATCCTTGTTTGCCGCCGCGACCAGGGCGTTGGTCGCCTTGGCAAGCGCTTCAGGACCGAGGCCGGCGCGGTCTTCGAGCATCAGCTTGAAGCCGCCTGCAGTACCCAAACCCTGCACCGGTGGTGGCTGGATCACTAGAATATTGGCGTCTTTGTAGCCGGCCAATCGTTCGCGTAAGGTCCGGATCATTGTCGCGGCGTCCGAACCGGGCTCAGAGAGGCCGTACAATGATGGGAGCGAGCAAAAAACCGTCCCCACATTAGGAGCGACTGTTGCAGTGGTCACGTCGTACCCTGTGCATGGCGAAGTGTGCGCGACGCGGGATTTTAGCGCGATGTCATTCACGTCGCGCACCACCTTGTCTGTCCTCGCGAGGCTCGAGCCCGGCGGCAATTGAACAACAACAGCAAAGTAGCCGATGTCCTGATCTGGAATAAAGCCGCTGCTCATGCGCGACATCTGGTAGCCCGTCAGCCCTATGAGTGCAAAGTAGCTGACCACGACAAAGAGAGTCGCCCGGACTAGGCGAGCTGTTATCTTGCCATAGACCAACGACAACCAGTCGAAAGCGCCATTAAACCAACCAAAGATAACTCGATTGATCCGGGTCAGGACGTTACGCTTCTTATGGTGTCCTCCCGTTTCGTGCGCCTTCAGGAATACGGCGCACAGGGCGGGGCTTAGCGTGAGCGAGACGAAGCACGAGATCACCGTCGAGGCGGCGATGGTGGTTGCGAACTGCTGGAAGAACAGCCCTGCAATGCCGGAGATGAAGGCCGTAGGAACAAACACGGCGCAGAGCGTCAGGGCAATGGCGATCAGTGCAGTCGAGACATCAGTCATTGTCTGATGCGCCGCCGCTCTTGGCTGCATGCCAAGCGCCATGTTCCGCTCGACGTTTTCAACTACAACGATTGCGTCATCAACCACAATCCCCACCGCTAGTACCAAGCCGAACAGCGAGAGATTGTTGATTGACATCCCGAAGGCGGACAGGGCCGTGAAGGTGCCGATAAGTGAGATCGGGATGGCGATCACTGGGATGATCGTCGCTCGCCAGCTCTGTAGAAACAGGTAGACGACACCGACCACAAGGAGAATCGCAATGAAAATGGTCTCGATGACCTCTTCGATGGAATAGCTCACGAACGTCGTCGGATCGTAAATCTTGATGTAGTCAATGCCCGGCGGGAAGTTTTTCTTCAACTCTTCCATCTTGGCCCAGATCGATTGCTCGACCTGAACGACGTTCGCATCGGGGGTCGCAATGACCCACCAAGGGGTTGCCACGTTGCGATCCGCGTAAGCGATGGAGCCGTAGTCGATCGAACCGAGCTCAACCCGACCGACGTCGCGAATGCGGGTGACATGCCCCTGAGAGTCCGATTTGACGATAACCTCACCGAACTGCTCGGGGGTCGTCAGACGCCCTAAAGCTTCGACGTTGATCTGGTAGGCCGCCGCATCTTTGATTGGGGGGCGGTTCAACACGCCCGCTGAAACTTGGATGTTTTGCGCGCGCAGAACATCGAGGATTTCGTTAGCGTTGATGTTGTAGGCTGCAGCCTTGTCCGGATCAATCCAGATCCGCATGGCATATTGGCGCTCGCCCAGTGTCCAGAAATCCGACACTCCAGGGAGTCGAGCGATCTCGTCTCTGATACGGAGCATATAGTTCGACATATATTCCGCGTTTCGAGAGCCGTCGGGTGAGTATACATGCACGCCCAGGAGTAGGGCTTGAATGGTCTTTTTTACTTGCACGCCCTGGAGCTGGACTTCGACGGGAAGACGAGACAGTGTGTCTTGTACACGGTTCCTTGTGAGCAGCAGGGCCACATTCGGATCAGCGCCGATCTTGAAGATCACTGTAATGGCGAGACGACCGTCACCCGTGGACTGGCTGCTAATATAGTCCATCTTTTCGACGCCGTTGATCGACTGTTCGAGCGGTGTCGCAACTGAGCGAGCAATCGTCTCCGCAGACGCGCCGGGATAGTAGGCGGAGATTTGGATCGTCGGTGGGACGATGCTAGGGTATTGCGAGATCGGCAGAAGCATCATCGCGGCCAGGCCAAAGAGGGCGATGAAAACATTGACCACCGTGGCGAAGCGTGGGTGGTCGATGAAAAAATGGGCGAGCTTCATGGCATTAGTCCTGGTCGTTCTTGAAGTTGATCGACCCGAACTTCGGCGCGATCTTTGTTCCCGGTGAGGTCGTCTCGACGCCATCGATGACGATTCGATCGGTAGGCTCGAGGCCCGCGCGAATTACCCTTAGGCCGCCCCGGAGCTCGCCGATCTGCACAGACCTGGGTTTCACCACGTCGTCCGACCCCACAGTTAACACGGCGTAACCCGACTGATCGGGGAGAACGGCCGAGTCCGGAATGAGGAGAAGCGACGAGCGGTTCGGCAATGCTAGGCGGACCCGGGCGAAGACGCCGGGGGTGAGCAGTAGATCATCGTTCTTTAAGGTAGCCCGCGCATGAATCGTACCGCTTGAGCGATTGAGGACGTTGTCGACGAAGTCGAGCGTACCTATGCGACCGTAAACTTTTTCATCCCCGAGTGAGACCTGAAGCTTGTCTGCAAGTGGGCCCTTCTGGGTTGCCCGTTCACGGGTAAATGTCAGGTAGTCGGCTTCGCTCATGTCGAAGTCGAGCCAGATCGGATCGAGCGAGACGATCGTCGCCAGGAGGGTAGTGGCAATCCCACCTCGGCTGCCGGCTATGAGGTTGCCGACGGAGACAAGGTGAGTTCCCATGCGGCCCGAAAAAGGGGCGGTGATACGGCAATGATCCAGGTCAAACCTGGCGTCACGTATCGCCGCCTTCGCGGCTTCAACGGCTGCCTCAGCTGCTTGTTTCTCCGCGACCCACTGGTCTACCTCCTCGGCCGTGCCAGCTTCTCTGCGTCGCAGCGCCTCGCGACGTTCGAGCTGCCGACTGGTGAGGACCAACCGGGCATTGGCGCTCTGCAACTGAGCTTCGGCCTGGCTGAGCTTAATCTCATAAGGAACTGGGTCGATCGCGAATAAAAGGTCGCCCTGCTTGACGACATCGCCATCCTTGAAACCGATCTCGACCAAGGTGCCTCCGACTTGGGCCCGCAGCTCGACCCTTTTCACTGCCGAGAACTGGCCCAGAAACCCGAGTCTCCCCTCGATGTCGCGTTGTAACGGCGTGCTTACGGTGACCGTCGGCAAAGCCGCCAGCTGCGGCATATCCGCCGCGATAGTTGCAGTCTCGAAGGGTCGTTTCGCGACAACTCCGACAACCGCCACAAGGGCGAAGCCGACTACTAAAGTCGCGAACAGCTTCGCGCCGCTCTTAGTCGAGGTCTGGTGGTTAGCAGTCTGGGCCTCGAGCCGGATGGGGCCATTGATTGCCGCGTTCATAAGTCTAAACCCTGTAGATGGCGTTCTCGCTGTCGAGTACTGAGGCAATGCATTTCGTCGTTTTTACTTCTTTTTAGATGATAGTTATCCTCTAATTTGATTTATACGGTTCACAGATTTGCCAGTCAAGCATCTGGAAAACCGAAGGAAGCTTGATATTATAAATGATGAGTGACCGCTAAAAATTGAAAGGTGCGAAAGGGATCAATCAAATGAAAAAATCGAGAGAGGAGACGGCGGAGACTCGAAAACGGATCCTCGACGTCGCCGCCCAAGAATTCCGACGCAATGGAATCCACGAGACCGGTTTGGCTGAGATCATGGCGGCCGCTGGGTTGAGTCATGGCGGCTTCTATCGCCATTTCGCGTCGAAGGACCAGCTTGTTGCCGAGGCACTCGCGGCCGATATGGATTGCTACATCGACTCGGCGGCGGCCGCGGCCGGAGGGGGGGAAAAGTCCCTCCTGGAACACTATTTGGACTATCTCTCGCACGAGCGCTGCGACGATCGGCTGGGGCCATGTGCGCTCACGGCACTCGGTAGTGAACTGGGGCGAGCTAACGAGGAGACGCGACGCGCGATCTCGCAAAGCATCGACAAGCTGGTCAGTGCCCTGGTCGCGCGAAGACGGCCGAAGGACGTTGCGGCGGCAAAGGCCGACGCCATCGTCTCGCTCGCGCTTGTGGTCGGAGCGGCTACGCTTTCGCGGATCGTCGACGACCCGGAACTGTCCGACGCGTTTCTGAGCGAGGCGAAAAAGCGCCTCGCAAATACACGCGCGAAGCCTCAGCGCAAGACTGTCACGCCGACCGGCGAATGACAACACTATAACGAGCTCACCGGCGGCCGCGCTGGTAGGATCGCCCGTGGCAATTACTATAACAGCGGCGGCAAAAGGAACGGTGGTATTTTGGGTGTGTATGAGCCCGACATCCTTGCCGTAGGGCTCGACGTGATCTTCTGCGGTCTGAACCCTGGAGCGAGCTCCGCAACTGCCGGCCACAACTTCGCGAATGCTTCCAATCGATTCTGGCGGGTCTTGTATCTGGCCGGCTTCACAGAGACTTGCCTTCGTCCGCAAGAAGAGCGACGCCTCCTCAAATATGGCTGCGGCATCACAGCCGCCGTTCGCCGGCCGACCGTTCGAGCCGATGAGGTGCCACGGAATGAATTCCGGGCGGCCCGAGTTGAGTTTGAGGCTAAAATACGCCGCCACTCTCCCCGTTCGATCGCCTTTCTCGGGAAACGCGCCTGTGCCGCCATGCTCGAGCTTCAGAAGGTTGAATGGGGCAGACTCCCGATGTCGTTCGCCGGAACGAACGCCTGGACACTCCCCAATCCGAGCGGCCTCAATCGAGGTTTCACCCTCGATGCTCTCGTAGAGGTTTATTCCAAGTTCCGACTTGAGCTTTGATTGATGGTCAAACCTACTTCTCTGAAGTTCGTTCGCACCCCGGTCGCTTCGCGAAAAAGCCGCAAAACGGAATTTCTGAGCCGAAGAAAACATCCCTCCGCCGCTATGGCAGTGTATGCCGCACCGGGTAGAGGGATTGTCTTCGTCTTGCCAAATCATCGATCGCTCCGGACTACTATCTCGCGTCTGGATGAGTCGGATAGTCTGTGTAGCCGCGTGCATCGTGGCCGCGCAGCGCCGGTGTTCCTACCGGATCGCGGGCCGCTGCATCGGCGGCGAAGCAGCTCACCCAGGCATCGACGTCCTGAGCTCGGAGAGCAGAGTAGAACCGAGAGACAATCGAGGCGATTTGTTCTTGACCCACAAGGACTCCGCGACGAGGGTTCGGTCTGATCGAAACGAGACGCTTAGCAAGCTCCCCCGATCAAACGTTAACGACGACTTTCCCGAACTGCTCGTTTCGCTCCAGATAGCGATGGGCCTCAATGATTTCATCGAACGGGAACGTTTTTGCGATGATGGGCTTAAGCGAGCCGTCGGCCAATCCATCGAGAATGAACGTCTTGGCCTTCTCAAGGCGAACAGGGTCGAGCGTGATCTCATGTACCACGTAGCCCTGTATCTTGAGCCACTTGGTGAGGACGCCGAGCGTCGGCAGAGGGGTCGGTTCGAAGCTCAGAGCGCCGTATATGAAAAGGTAGCCTCGAGGCATCGTCACCTCGACCAGTTTCTCGAACAAGGGCCCGGCAACAGGGTCGAACACTACTCGCACACCCTTGCCTTCGGTCACGCGGAGGATCTCCTTCACTATGTCCTGCTCTTCCGTGACCACCACGTGCGCCGCGCCCGCATCCAAGAGGACCTGTCGCTTTGACGACCCGCGCGTCAGGGCGATAGGAATCGCCCCCACTCGATTCGCGATCTGGATGGACGCGAGGCCGACGCTGCTCGACGCAGCGGGAATCGCCACCGCGTCACCCTTTGTCATTCCGGCAATATCGATTAGCGCACCATACGCCGTCGCGAATTGCATCCAAGAGGCTGCGGCTTCGGCGAATGAAAGCGAGGCGGGATTCTTCGCTACGGAGCGAGCAGGCACGTTGGTGACTTCGGCATACATACCGTAGTCGTTTAGACTGAAAGATGGGATGACGCTGACAGAGTCGCCGATCGCGAACCCCTGCACCCCGGGTCCTACTTGCTTGACCGTGCCAGATGCCTCGTGGCCTAGCCTCGCCGGCAGTCTCGGCACCTCGATGTAGCGTCCGCTCCGGAACATTGTCTCCGCTCGGTTCAGCCCGATCGCCTTGACCTCAATCTGAATCTCTCCCTGGCCCGGGGGCTTCACGTCAAGGTCTTCAATCCTCAGGACCTCGGGACCGCCTGTCTCATGGAATCGCACGACTTTCGCCATGGTCGCTCCTCGGCTGCGCCTAAACGATAACGAATGTAGAATATTTTCATCACGTCATAGTTACCGATGTACAATTCTCGGATCCGCTTTCAAACTCAAAGATCTCCGATCGCGCGACGGAGCCGGAAGAAGGCGAGACTCTCGTCGTAGAGCGCGTTGTAAAAATTGGTCAGAGATAAGATTCGCCGGTTTTCGGCATCGAGTACCTCGGTGTAGGTGCTGACTTCGTGACGATAGCGGTCTGTGAGGACGCTGTTGTTCTCTTCAGCCTCGGCGACGGCGACGCTGGCGACGGGGACGCGCATATGGGCGGTCTGGAGGTCGAGCCACCTTGTCCGAACTTGGAGGGCGATGTCGGCCTCCAAGTCGGCACGCTGCTTGAGCGTAGCAAACTCTCTTTGACGGATCGCTGCAGCGCGTCGACGCGTGACACCACTATCCGTTAACGTCCAGTTGGCAGAAAGCGTCACGATGCCATTCCCCTGCGGCGCAAGCCCGGTGGCTCCCAAAAAAGCAAAACCGCCTCCGATGTTGACCTGTGGGCGAATATTCGCGAGCGTCGACTCGGCCTGTGCACCAAAGACAAGAGCCTGTGACGTCAAGCTGGCTAGCTCGGGTCGCCTCATGGCAATGCTAATCATCGCGGTAAGTTCATCTTCCTTCACGTCCATGGAATCGGATTTGGTCTCCATGGCCCGCTGCGCCAACGCCCTCCAGTCCGCATCCATAGCGGGCACGTTCGTTAGTTCGTCGAGCTCGACTACGGTCGAGAGTGGGCGAGCGAGATAGCGGTTGTAAGTCGCCCAGGCAGTCTTGAGCCCATTTGTCGCCTGAATCTCTGCAATCTGAGCGTTTCTCAGCGAGACTTCGGCAGCCAAGTCGTCGCTACGGATTGCCAAGCCCTGCTCGCGGCGAGTCTTCACATCTTTCGCAAACGACGAGAGCTGTTTGACGTTGCTCTTTGCAACATCAAGGTTCCTGCGGGCTCGCAAGACGCCAACGTATGACTCTGCCACGACCAGCTTTAGATCCAACGCGGTTCGAGATTCTTCGCTCTTCTGCGTGGAGACCCGATGTCCTGCCGCATCAATATCTCGGAGGAGCTTCCCCCCAGTGTAAAGCGGCACAGTCGCAAGTGTGAGAGAGAGCGGAATGTCGTTCTGATTCGGTCCTAACGCGGGAAAGTAATGCGGCAGCCCCGTATTCGATGAGGCCTTTGAACCGAGATTGACCGTTGGAGAGTTAGTGAGAAAGAAGTTGTAGTTCTGGGTGCTCACAGTAGGCAGGCGCGCCCGCTTCGCAGCGTCCAGTTCAGATCCCGCAGCAACACTAAAGGCTTGTTTCGACTGCAATCCATCATTCATCCGAAGAGCGATTCCCAAGGCTTGATCGAGGCCCTCGCCTTGCGCGGAGTGAGCCAGAGACGAAAAAAGGATGACTATCGAACTCAAAATGATGGCGCGAACAATTCTATCCACCGGATCACCACCCTTCCGTGGGCTTGTGAGACGTCTGCTGACATCTTTCGATCTCGCCACCTTGGCGTCCGCCCGTTGAATAGAATTCATCACAACGCTCTGAAATCTGCCTGTATTCGCTATGAACCCTCATCTAGGGACATCCTGTGAAGGTTCCAGCGATCGGAAGTTCAACATATTTCATTCGCTCAGCGTGCACCAACTACTAGACCGAAATCGCCCTCATCCACGTAATCATTGTTCGTCTCTGAGTGACCGCTTTTCATGTCGCGTCCTCATATAATTTGCGCCTTGATTGCTTTGCGTTTATCTTCTGCCAACTTATCATTGCCTTATTACTCCTGCTTTTCATTGATATATTACGAATTGTAATCTGAGGAATCGCTTGACGAATCAAGACAGTCGCCGAAGGCATCGGTCGAGGCGGACTTGCCCAGAGCGAGTCGGATCATCGATGCCTCCCCAGCAAGAAAGGAAATAAAACCGTTGACGGAAGAGATCACTTGCCCAAGCGTCCGGAAAGGAAAGAAGTCATCTTCGTCAAAACTTCCAGGAGAATCGACGGCTTCGTTAAGCTCCTCGACCCGGAGCTTCCGAATTACACCGTCGAACGCCTTCATGTGTTACCAGAATGCCGAAACCAGGTCGAATTCGGCTTCGTTAAGCTCTGCCCTTGTTCCCCAACGAGCGTATCGCATCGCGAAGCCATCTGGAATTTCCGGTGGTATCTCGCGTCCGACTACTTCAATTCCTTCCCTTAGAGCAATTGTTGCCTCACCTAGCAAAGATTCGATACTTCTCATTCCTTCGCCAGGCTCGCGGGCTAACTCTTCCGAGTCGATCTCTGTCAACGCTAACTGCATTGCCAGTCTCGCCGTTGAAAGGCTCCCACGAAAGATCCGTATTGCATCGGCCATGCAATCTCCTTAATCCGCGAGTGTCGTTGTTCGGCCTTCTTTGCGTCGGGCGTCATACATTCCTGATGCGCGACGCGAAAACGACCGGGCGCTGATCAAGAAACAAATGAGCACTGGCCAAGCTGAACACCGCTTGTCTGTAGCACAACGAGGCCAAGCAACGGACTTCGACGAGTCACCATGAAGAACTGCCGCCATGTCGTAACGCGAAACTGCAACAGTTCGGCCTACTTCGTCCATTGTGCTATCCTCGACCGTGAGCCTGCCCTCATAGGCAGGTTTGTGATTGATACTTCAATTATCAGCACAATCACATCGATCAGCACCGACAATCAAGCAGCAAATCCTGCCAAATTCTCTTCTGCCAACCTCGACCTATACTCATCCGCGCGTCACTCAGCTTTAATGACGATTAGGCAGCAAATCCTGCCAGACGCGATGAATTCGACTTAAACCTGAGAGGTTGATCGTGGCCAATCGCAGCGTAGTGCTTGTGGGCTTCGACGGGGCATTTGGCCTCGATCTCATCGGCCCCTGGGAAGTCTTCGCCATGGCTGGCCCCGATGAATACTCACTGAGAATCGCCACCTTGAGCGGAGGCCCATTCAAATCGAGCACTGGCGCGAGACTAGAGGCCCATGCGGCGTTGAAGCACGTGCGAGGTCCTATCGACACTTTGCTGATCTCCGGCGGGGACGGGATCTTTACGGCAGTAGCTGATTTAAAGGTTCTCGGACATATGAAACGGCTGGCCGCGACAGCAAGACGTGTCGGCTCGATCTGCACCGGTGCGTTCGGCTTGGCCGCAGCTGGCCTGCTCGATGGACGCAAAGCTACCACTCACTGGGCTTATTGCGATCGACTGGCCCGCGAGTATCCGCATGTATCCGTCGACCCCGACCCGATCTTCGTCCAGGATGGCAACGTCTACACTTCGGCTGGGGTAACAGCCGGGATGGACCTTGCGTTAGCAATGGTAGAAGAAGATCTCGGCCAGGCATCGGCGATGCATGTGGCTCGACAACTTGTCTTATTCGTCCGCCGACCTGGGGGACAAGCGCAATTCTCAGCAGCACTGGAGTTGCAAGCGGCCGACCGGCGGCCGCTCCGTGATCTGCAGGCGTGGTTGGCCGAGAATCCGGCGCAGGATCTCTCTGTGGCGGCCCTCGCCGCACGCGTACATATGAGCCCTCGAAATTTCGCAAGGGCGTTCATCGACGAAGTCGGGATTACCCCTGCTCGGTATGTCGAACGGGTGCGGGTCGAAGCCGCTAGGCGGCGTTTGGAGGAATCCGATGATGGAGTCGATCGCGTGGCAACTTCATGTGGATTCGGCAGCGGTAACTCAATGCGGCGTTCGTTCCTAAGAGTCATCAAGGTGCCACCGTCCGATTACCGGGCGCGATTCCGATCCAAGCTTGGGATGTGATCGCGGGCGGTCCGAAAACAATTTGAGCGATGTTTCAGCTGGCGAGTAGCGATAGTTGTATCGTTTTGGCTAAACGAGTCAGCTCAATTGAATATCTAAAATTCCTCAGCCTGGTGTCGACGTTTCCGCGAGCGGCCAGTCTGATATCTGCTAGCAATGTCTTTGTTTCGGCTGCACTTCAGTCAGTCATAAGTCGGTCTATGTCCTAAAATTGGCAGAATCTGCTGCCTCATTGTCAGCCCTCTTTAGTTTCTCATTGTTAGAAATAGTAGCGGAGATTTCTCGACGCCGGTTGGCAGGATTTGCTGCCTTCCCGCTAATCAGGCAAACTCCAGCACCAGCGGAAATGGACCGCTGAAACCGAGTGCGAGAGGAGAGAGACGCGGATCGCTTATGGACGAGACAACCACATCAGCATGACCATGCCGGGCAATCAGATGGGCGGGCCAGCCGGATTTGAGCCACAGCTTCTGGGCTGACGGATAGACCACCTACAAAGAAATGAGGATTTCGACAATGTCCAAGACAATTCTCGTCACCGGCACTTCGAGCGGCTTTGGCAAAGACACTGCCGAGACGCTCGCGAAGGCGGGCCACAAGGTCTTCGCCACGGTTCGAGGCATCCGCGGCAAGAGTGCAACGGTCGCGAATGAGCTGCAGTCCAATGGCATCGAGGTGCTCGAGATGGACGTGCAAGATAACGTCAGTGTCGATGCTGCCATCAAGTCGATGCTCCAGAAAAGCGGTGACAAGCTCGATGTCGTCGTCAACAACGCGGGCCGGATGGTCCAGGGCATCTCGGAGGCGATCACCATCGAGCAAACTCAGACCATGTTCGACGTCAACGTGCTGGGCGTCCAGCGCGTCCTTCGCGCGACTCTTCCATCGCTTCGCCGAAGCAAGGGCTTAGTGATCAACATCGGCTCAATCCTCGGGCGTGTGACCATCCCATTCCTCGGCCTCTACGGCGCGACGAAATTCGCGGTCGAAGCATTGACTGAGAGTTATCGCAACGAACTCTCTCAGCTCGGCGTCGACGTGGTCCTAGTGCAACCGAGCGCGTATCCAACCGGGCTCTACGCGCACCTCGAAGCAGACGATAAGAGCCGTGATGCGGAATACGGCGCGATCGCGCAGATTCCTAAGGACTTCGGCGCATTCATTGGCAACCTGTTCAGCGGCCCCGATGCCCCGAACCCGCATGATGTATCGGAGACGGTGCTCAAGTTGGTCGACACCGCCGCGGGTCATCGCCCGTCGCGAGTCGTGGTCGGCAATCCGTTCGGTGCCGACGCGGTCAATGCGGCCACGGCGCCAATTCAGGCCAGCATGATCAAGGGCATCGGCATGGATGGGCTCGAGAAACTGAAAGTCGATTAGAACCGAAGACGAGCCGGGCGGTCCTTCCGCCCGGCTGGCGGTTCGATGATTCCGAGCGAGAGCGGCATGGCTTGATCTCCCCTGCATCACGTTGCCGCATATCAGTCAAAACATTAGTGATCAGTTAATTTATTGAAGGAGTTGGAATTTCATGTACAAGTTCACTCATCGCAATCCAGAGATGAAGCTGGACAGGGATTCTACGGCGTTTTTGCTGACGGACATTCAGAATGAGTTTCTGACCGAGGGTTGAACGTATTATCCGTTAGTCGAAGACAGCCTAAAGGCCAACAGAGTTCATGGCCATTTGGAAGATCTCCTCCGCTGCGCCAAGGAATGCGGGCTCCCGGTCATCACTATTACTACCCTACTGACGGCCAATGGGTCGCTCCTGCCGGCGCAATTGCGGATTATCTCGTGAAGGTCGGGTTCGTCCTGCGCAACGATCCATTGAGCCTCGACGGATTTGCCGAGCTAGGAGCTGATTTTCCCGAACGATACCGGAAGTACCTCCAAGACGGAAAGACCTGCAACACTTCCCCGCATAAGGGTCTGTCGGCACGGACTAACGACGTGATCAAGCAGCTTCGCATGAGACGCATTGAGAAGGTAATCATGGACGGGCCGGTCGGCAATCATTGCCTAGAGGGGCACATGCGCGACGTCGCCGAGGAAGGCATCGAGATTGCGATGGTGCGCGATGCCATCGCCGCCGGGCGGAACGACGAAGGAGATGGGTACGTCGCGGCGATGGTCAATTGCCGCTACATTGCCAACGCAATATGGACCACCGACGAAGCGGTGAACCGTATGAGGTCTGCGGCTTCGGCTTAATGTATGGATTCTTTAAATTACTCCTCCGCAAACGCACCCCGACTCCGCCCGTCAGGCCCCCTCTGCGGTACTTGGTGATCCTCACAAAGTGGTACTTGAGGTCGAACCGCGTGTGGGCTGTACGCCGGTAGTGCTCCATCACTCCAAGGTACTGAGAGTGGTCGCCTGAAGGCGAGGGATTTTAGATCCCAGAGTTAGGATATTAACGTATCAAGATTAAGCTTGCCTCCTCGCTTCAACGCCGCGAGCCAGTCGGAATGCAATCGATCCGAAGTTTGTGCTACCTCCCAGGCTCGCAGCCTGCGATGTGCGATCCGACCGGAGCAGCCGAATTCTTGCGCAACATCCTCCCAGCGGTTGTCAATAACCAGCACGAACCAGATCACCCGCATGACGATGCGGTTATCGGATCTGCGGCCGGCCGCCTTGTGAACTGACGGGCGGCTCAAGTGGCAGATGATGAACCAAAGTATCGGAGAATCCGTCCGGCATGCGGGCACTGCCAAAAACAGTAGTCATAGCCGCCGCCAATCTGCCTTGTTTGCGCTCGCTCAGATACTATCGTCAGCCGGCAATATTCGAGATTGACACGCTCTCCAAACTGTTAACAAAAAGGTGCTTAGAGAACCCGTCGATCGCTCTTAAACGACTGCTGCCATCGACGCAATTATCCAGAAATTAGGCGTTTCGCCGGGCCCAAACTCGATTAGCGCTAATCAACTTTGGGCGGAATGCGCTTGATACTAGGCTTGTCAACACTCCGTCCCGAGGGCGTGTACCACATCAACCGCCTCTAAACCATTCGCATGGCTCGACGTCGACGGCAAATGCGTGCTTGACGGAACGGAAACGACCTATCGACCGATTCTCAGCTCACGTCGAAGCAGAATTCAGCTCTAACAGCCCGTTGAACTATCCGGCGATGGCATTCTCAAATGCTATCGAGCAAT
>CAMFLR010000030.1 GCA_945957605.1 uncultured Isosphaeraceae bacterium | reverse complement strand
CTTCAACTTCGCGTCGCACACGTCATTAGTGGCGACAAGGAGATAGTACCAGACCTTGTCGCGGGTTCAATAGGCTACTGGGATTTTTTCACGATATTTTCGTGAAAGCCCCATGTAGGCTCACTGGAAGAACGTCGCGGCCTCGTCGTAATACGTGAGGTCCAAAGTCTTTGTGGCAGCAACGCCCTGACCGAGAGTGGTCTCGATGATTCGCGTTCCAGAGAGCGCAACCATGGTGCCGAAGCGTTGCTGGACGACCAAATGGCCTGCTGCGAGGCCCAAACGGGTCGCGAGAACGCGGTCATAAGCGCTCGGAGGACCACCGCGCTGGAGGTGCCCAAGCACAACACAGCGTGTTTCATAGCCAGTTGCATCTTCGATGAGCTTCGCGACGGCGTTGCCGACACCTCCCAGGCGCACGTGGCCGAACGCGTCGGTCTCGGCGTCGAGTGTGGTCATCCCCTTCTCAGGGAACTCGGCCCCTTCCGAAACCACAACGATGCCGTAGTTCTTGCCGTTAGCGCGGCGACGCTTGAGAACATCGATGACGTGCTCGATGTTAATGGGGATTTCGGGGACCAGGACGTAGTCGGCCGCGACGGCGATGCCCGAGAAGCAGGCGATCCAGCCGGCGTGGCGGCCCATCGTTTCGATGACCATCACGCGACGGTGGCTTTCCGTCGTGGTGCGAATGCGGTCAACCGCTTCGGTGACGATGTTGATCGCCGTATCGAAGCCGAAGGTGAAATCCGTGACCATCAAGTCGTTATCGATGGTCTTGGGAACGCCGACCATCGGCAGGCCGTGCTCTTTGAAGAGCCGGTGAGCGACACCGAGCGTGTCGTCGCCGCCAATGGCGACGAGCGCATCGAGCCCGAGCGCCTTGAAGTTTTCGATGAGGGCGGGGACGTCGGTTGTGGGGTTTTTGAAGGGATTTGTGCGCGACGAACCGAGGATGGTGCCGCCACGAGCAATGATGCCGTCGGTTTCGTTGATATCGAGGTCGCGCGTGTAGCCACGAATAATGCCGCGCCAACCTTCAAGAATACCAACGCAGGATCCACCCGCGTTCGTCACGCGCTGGACAACCGCACGGATCACCGCATTCAGGCCGGGGCAGTCGCCACCACCGGTCAATAAGCCAACTTTCATGGAAAATTCCTGAGCAGGGCGGACCAGGGAAACAGGAGAGCCATTCTCTAAGAAGACGACCCAAAACGATATCAGGATTCGCTGAGACCTACCAGTCGGTAGCTCACGACAATCGTTGCAAAACGAAAAGTCCCGCGCCGATCTTACGATCAACGCGGGACTTGCGTTTATTCAGCGTGAACTTGGAACGAGCGATTAGGTCGACTTGGGCTTGGGCGGCATGAACTCGCGCTCGATCCAGGTCGTATCGACCTTTCCTTCTGCGAAGGTTGGGTCGCGGAAGATTCGCTTGTGGAGCGGGATCGTCGTTTGGATCCCCTCGATGACCAACTCATCAAGCGCCCGGCGCATCCGGGCCATTGCTTCGTCGCGTGTTGGGGCGTGGACGATCAGTTTGCCGATGAGCGAGTCGTAGTTCGGCGGAATCGTATAGCCGACCTGCACGTGCGAATCCCAGCGAATCCCCGGGCCACCCGGAACGCGGAGCGCGGTGATTTTGCCGGCGGAGGGACGGAAGTCGAAGTCGGGATCTTCGGAATTGATACGACACTCGAATGAATGACCACGCGTGTTGATCTGATCCTGCGTGAACGGCAGCTTTTCGCCGGCCGCGACGCGGATCTGCTGCTTCACAAGGTCAATGCCTGTCGTCATTTCCGTGACGGGGTGCTCAACCTGGATTCGCGCGTTCACTTCGATGAAGTAGAAGTTGTTCTCGGAATCGACGAGGAACTCGCATGTACCGGCGTTGGTGTAACCGACGGCTTTTGCGAGCCGAACCGCCGCATCGCCCAGGCGTTGACGTACCTTGAGCGGAAGGGTCGGCGCGGGAGATTCTTCGACGAGCTTTTGGTGCCGGCGTTGAAGCGAGCAGTCGCGATCCCAGAGATGCACGACATGGCCGTGATGGTCGGCAAGGATTTGCACCTCGACGTGCTTGGGCTTGTCGATGAACTTCTCAAGGTAGACGCTTGCGTTCTTGAACGCCGCTTCTGCTTCGTTCTTCGCGGATTGGAGCGAGGGCGCGAACGAGGCTTCGTCGCGGCAAACTCGCATCCCTTTGCCACCACCACCGGCGGCTGCCTTGATCAGCACGGGAAAGCCGATTTGCCGCGCGAGGGCCATTGCTTCGTGCGGCGAGCCGATCGGGCCGTCGGAACCGGGAACCGTTGGCACTTTCGCCGCGGCGGCGACGGTTTTTGCCTCGGTTTTCAGGCCCATGCGGCGAATCGCGTCGTGCGGCGGCCCGATGAACTCGAAGTTGCAGCTTCGGCAGATCTCCGCGAAGTCGGGGTTTTCGCTGAGAAAGCCGTAACCGGGGTGAATCGCCTGGACGTCGGCGACTTCGGCCGCGGCAATGATGCGCGGGATGTTGAGATAGGAATCGCCGCTGGGCGCCTTGCCGATGCAAATGGCGCGGTCGGCGAGTTCAAGGTAAGGGGCGTTGCGGTCCGCCTGCGAATAGACCGCGACGACCTCGACGCCCAATTCCTTGCACGCGCGAATGACCCGAAGCGCGATCTCGCCGCGGTTGGCCACAAGGATTCGCTGAAACATCGGCGGGACTTGCCTCAAGCCATGAAATACGAGCGGGTTAAGCTAAGAATTCAACGCGGCTAAATCGCTCAGGAAGGGTTAACCCGGAACATCGGCTGACCGTACTCGACCGGCTGTCCGTTCTTGACGAGCACTTCCGTAATCGTACCTGTCACACCGGCAGGGATGTCGGTGAAGACCTTCATCGCCTCGATGACGCAAACGGTTGAGTCGGCGCGAATCTGAGTGCCGACCGAAACAAACGGCGGTGAATCGGGCGAGCTTGAAGCATAAAACGTGCCGACCATTGGGCTTTCGATCACGATTCCAGCCGGGGCAGTCGGAGCGGCGGGCGCCGCCGGTGCGGCAGGCTGCGACGATGGAACGCGAGTCTCGATGGTGGGCTGATTCCAGTTCGGCGGCTGCGCCATCCAGCCGGCTTCCGGCCAGTTTACAGGCGGCGCTGGAGCAACCCCGTGGCCGCGACGGAGACGAATCTTGTTCGCACCCTCGCCGATGTCCATGGCGGTGACATCGTACTTCTTCATCAGGCGAACGAGCTGGCGAATCGCGCGAACGTTCTCGGATTCAGGCTCATTCGACGGCTTTTCCGACATTTGCCGCGCTCCGGTCGTTATATCGATTCATCCCGGCCTGGCCAGGACGGGCGAACTCTTGAAAGAAAGTTAAAGGGCACCCTGCTCTAGATTTGCGTCGATTCGATCGTTTTGGGCACCCGGGAGAGAACCTCGCAGCCGGTTTCTGTGACCAGTACGTCGTCCTCGATGCGAACCCCGCCCCAGCCTGGCAGATAAATGCCGGGCTCGACCGTCACGACCATTCCGGGCCGGAGCTCGGTTTCCGTGACGCTTCTGAGGACAGGCGCCTCGTGTACGTCTCGACCGATCCCGTGACCCACAGAGTGGTTAAAGTTGGGCCCATAACCCGCGTGAGTGATCACGTTGCGAGCAGCGAGGTCAACAACTTGCGCCCGGACGCCAGGGTGAATCGCATCGATTGCGCGCAACTGTGCTTCCAGTACCGCGCGATAGACCGATTCGAACTTAGACGCGACCTTACCCGTCGCCAACACCCTCGTCAAGTCGCTTTTGTACGGCCGCCCCGTCGCGCCCCAGTCGACAAGCACTAAATCGTCAACTCCAAGCACCGACCGGGGATCGGGCCGCGCGTGAGGCAATGCGGCATTCGGTCCAAAGGCGACAATCGGCGGAAAACTCGCTCCAGTCGCTCCATTCTCGCGCATGGCCGCTTCGAGAAAATCAGCCGCTGCCTTCTCGGTTACACCCGGCTTGAGCCACGCCCGAAGCTGTGCAAACGAGGTTTCGGCAATCTGAACGGCTTCGCGAATCTGGGCGATTTCGTCGGCGTCCTTGATCATCCGAAGTGTTTCGACAATCCCCTGCGTGGCGACAAGCGTAAGGTCGGAGGCCGCACTCGAGAGCGATTCAAACTCCGCGACCGTCAGGACGTGACTTTCGAACCCAAGCCTTTTGATGCCCAGCGACCTCGCCACGCCCGCAATCGCGTCGGACATTGGCTGGCCGATCGGCCGGATAATCGCGTCGAGGCCGGGACACTCCTGTGAAAGCTGAGTGGTAAAGCGGCCGTCGGAAAGAATCTGCGATTGGCTGCGCGCGACGATCAGCGTCGAGGAATCGCCGGTAAAGCCGGTGAGATAGCCGACATTCGTCTCGGAACTGACGAGGAGGCCGTCGAGATCGAGATTGTCAAAAGCGGCGATCAAATGCTGGCGGCGAAGTTGGCTCATGCGCGATAGGATGACGGCGCGAACCGCAACGATCAAGGTGCAGCAGATTTTTATGCACGACGCGCGGACGGAACGGCAAACGATGCGCAGGCACCATGCAAATGCATGGACTGCATCAGAGCGAAACGATGAACGTCAGCCTATCGGGCGAAAGTAGCCCACCAACTCTCCTTTTGGTGGTGGATTTCTGCCATTAGGCCCGGCGTTGAGTGAGAGATTTTCAATGTTGACGAATAGGAGAAGTCGGTTGTTTGCGTCGTTTTGCATTTGATAAGGACCGTTTGACTAACGATCACCTATCGAGTAGTGTGGAGACATCAGTGGATGCGTACGGGGATCTAGCGATGATTAAATCTCGATCTCCAGGTAGTTTGATTCGTATTGTCTTTTCGCTTTTTGTCATCATTTCGAATGTCTGCGCGCCGTTTCGCGCGGTATCCGTGGGTCGAGTATTTCTCGACAATTTGACCTGTAAAACAACGATCAACTCCGCGTTTTCAGCGCGTGCAACACCAGCGATCTCGATCTACGGGCATCGCGCGATCGTCGGCCTGACTCAGAGCGAAGAGTGCATTGCCGACGCGAGTTTGAGCGCACCGTTGCATCTTGCTCACTCGCTCCCCTCTTCGGTTGCGCTGCAAAACATTCAGCGCACGATTCGGCCCCAGGATTCGTCGCGCCCGCTCCGCTGTTAGGAGCATAACTGCGCGCTTTCGGTCCCCTCCAAACGGCGAAGTCTCGCCGTTCTGGTCGTCGTTCGTCCATGGACCGGGCCGGAACACGCAAAGATCAAAACGCGCCGATCACCGAGATGATCTCGTCTTCGGCTAGTCCGTTTGGCGTCGTGGCATGCTGCCTCGTAAACGCCGGCGGCGTCGTTTAGTCGCGCTTATCACTGTTATTTCCATCGAATCAGAAGGGGTTCAAGACTCATGCATGCGCACGTCTACACTCTAGGATCTCCTGTTAGGTATCGAGGCATCATCATCGGCTGCTTCTGCGCCCTCGCTGCAACCTGGTCAACTTCTGATGCGGCAGGCCCCGCGAAGTCCAAAACACGTGGGGTCTCCCACTCGCGTCCGACCTCGAAGACTCAAACGACCGCCGACTCCAAGACCACCGCGGACAACAAGGAACCCCAGACGATTGACGTCCTCAAAGGACTTCAAACCGGCCAACTCGCAGTGACAGCGGAAGGAATTGGCGACGGTCGAATGACCATGTCGCTGACCAACCGCACCAACTCGAAGCTTAGCGTTGTCCTCCCCCCTGGCCTCATTGTCTCTGGCGCCACCGGTCAGTTCGGCGGCGGGATGGGAATGATGGGCGGAGGCATGGGTGGCATGGGTGGAGGCATGGGCGGCATGGGTGGTATGGGAGGCATGGGCGGCGGGATGATGGGCGGTATGGGAGGTATGGGCGGTGGGATGGGTGGCGGGATGATGGGCGGCCGAGGCGGGATGATGGGAGGTGGTATGAGTGGCGGAACCATGCCCGCTTCGATGGGCATGATGATGCTCGGTCGCCTGATCATGAATCTCGTCGGCGACCGCGATAGCTGGAATCAGCGCTCTCTCATGCTTGGCATGATGGGCGGCGGCATGGGTGGCATGGGCGGCGGAATGATGGGCGGCATGGGAGGTATGGGCGGTGGAATGATGGGTGGCATGGGTGGCGGGTTCCGTTCCGTTCCTCCGACCGGCGAGCGCTACGCCGACCTCGAACCGCATCAGGTCAGGCATCTGCCGACTTCCGTCGTGAGCCTCAATCCTCCAGGTGCGAACGGTCAGGCGCTCATTCCTGCGGCAGGTGAAGCGCTTCGAGTTTCGGGAATTGACGAGGCGACCGACGATGTGCGGACTCGTAACGCCTTGAAGAAGCTGACCGAGGCGAATGCTCCTCAGACGATTTCGCAGATGGTTCTCTGGTACGTCACGTCGGGGGCGAACTGGGACGACATCGGGCGGCTTTCGCAGGGCTGGGGCAACGCGTACGAAATCGCGCTCGCGCGTCAGTTCGTGGCGCGGCTCGATTCCACAGAAACTAAGCCCGCCGCTGCCACCAGCGACTCCGGGATTCTCTACTGGGAAATCAAGGCCGAGGGCGATCGCGCGAACAAACTCACGAAGGACCTTCGTGAACTTTGGAGCAAGTATCCGGTCCTCGGCCTGACGACGAAGGAAGGTACACCCGCAGATCCCAAGAATCCCGCACTGTCGTGCCGCTTTGAAGTCACGGACAGCGCGATCAACGTCAAACTGAGTGCAAGCCACGCCTCGGGCGCTGAGTGGGTTGATCTTGGCAGTTTCAAAATCAACGCATCGCCCGAGTTGCTGACCTCCGCACCGAAGTTTGGCGACGCCGTGACAGAAGGAATTCTGGCCCGCGTCGTTCGAGTACAGCTTTCGCACGGACCGAGGGACAAGGGCAAGGAAACGTTCCGCGTGAAGATCGTCAACAATTCGCCGTTGATCCTGAACGGTCTGGCACTGACGGGAACCAAGGCGGACGAGAAGAGCGTGCCGTCGTTGGTCTCCGGCCTCAGCATTCCGCCACTGAAGAGCCTGACGATTGGTGCGTCTTCCGACCTGGTTTCAAGGCTGCATCTCAAGGACGGAATCCGTGTCACCGCGACCGACTTGAGCGGGCTGTGAGATGAGGCGACTGTTTGGTCGCACTTAGGTCTTCGGATTGGGTGGCCGGAGTTGGACTGAGCGAAGCGAAGGAAGCCTTGCGGTTTCAGACTTCGCACTCCAACCCAGGCCACTCGACGGAGCAAGCCGGACAGGTGTCTCCACTGGGCCGTCCTCGATGTTGCGGACGAAACCATGGTCGTGCCGGCGAAACTCAACAACCACGCAAGCCGCCAGTTCCATCGAACAGGCATGGCTTGCGTTCGCCTTTCGAAACAGTTTACTGGACTCCTTCCCACATTTTTGGGAGACGCCACCTCGACAACCAATGATGTTGGCCCGAACCACGGTCTGGTGCTGGATGTCCATCGGAAAACCAGTAAACCCGACCCGGTGAACGGGCAGGATGAATTGGAGGCCGTGATGGCCCCGAAGCAGGTGATCGTTATGCGGCGCGACCTGGGCATGCGCCGGGGCAAGGAGATCGCGCAGGGGGCTCACGCCGCCATGATCTGGCTCTCGTCCCGCATCCGTCAGCCGGATTTCGCCTTCACTGAGCCCGAACGACTCTGGCTCGACGGTTCCTTCACCAAGGTCTGCGTCCGGGTCGACTCCGAGGAGGAACTGCTGGCGGTCGTCCGTGCGGCTCACGAGGCGGGAATCACGGCCCACCTCTGCGTTGATGCCGGCCGAACGGAATTCCACGGCGTGCCGACCCCAACCTGCTGCGCCATCGGCCCAGATTTTCCCGATCGGATCGACCCGATCACAGGCCACCTGAAGCTACTCTGAGTGAGAATTTTTATGATCACGAGGGCATACGTCCAGGAAGAGGGCAGCGGACGCCTCGGAGTCGAGGGGCGGGACCTGATTGAGGGACTACGGATACTTGGCATCGCCGCCGAACTTTTCACTCGCAAGCAAATCGCCCGCAGGAGTCTGTCGCTCGACCGAAGCACGCTTGTCGCCGGAGACTTGCCCTCTGTGCTTGGCGCCCTGCGGCAACAGGGAATCGAACCGCCTCCACCGAACGACTATCCCAAGTGCCTCGGGCACCTTATGCATCGACGAGTCTGGCCAAGCACCGTGAGGCATCTCAAGGAGAGCCTATTCGATGGGGCAAGTCCTCCTTGCTTCGCGAAGCCCGCGAGTCGACAGAAACGGTTCACTGGCCGCGTCTTCGACACCTGTAACGACCTTTTCCACCTGGAGGGGGCGTCGGGATCCACGGCGATCCATTGCTCCGAAACGGTCAACTGGACCAGCGAGCACCGGGTTTACGTCGTCCGAAGCCATGTCGTCGGGATCGGCCATTATGCGGGCGACCCATCCGTCCTCCCCGATAAGGAGGTCGTATCGGAGGCAGTCTACTGTCTCCATCAGTCGGGTGAGGAAACGGCAGGTTATGGGCTCGACCTTGGCGTGCTCGACAACGGTCGGACGGCCCTGGTGGAGTGGAACGACGGGTTCTCGCTCGGCTCGTATGGGCTTGAAGCCAACTCTTATGCAGAATTAATCCTCGCTCGCTGGTGTGAACTCGTTAGGTAATCCCTCTTGAAGGATTTGGCGCCACCGACAAGATGCACCTACGCTGGCCGCATAGGGCTATCCGAGCGGAGCCTAGCCAGCCTTCGGTGGACGCCTCTCTTGCAGAGTCCTAGCGTAGCCTTAAATCCGCATGCCAGCCCACGTTGACAAAAATCTGGGTGTAAAGGAGAATCCCGGCGCAACCGCCGGCCAGGTTTATTGAAGTCAGGATGACGAATGATGACCAGTCAGCGAGTTAGCTTGATCGTCGTGCTTTTCCTGCTCGCTGCCCAACCGATATTCGCATCTCCGCTTTACTCCGTGACTGATCTGGGAATTGGCGGTGGCAGTGCAACTTTCGACGCCAACGGAAACATCTCCGGCGTTATGAATTCGAACGACTCGGAGAATTACGCATTCGACAAATCACCGGTAACCCATATCAATGAACGAATAGACAGTACAAGTATCGGAAATTACGCGTTTACCATGTACACGCTGCAAGATAATGGCTTCAAAACTGGCTATTTTCGCGAAGAGAATACAGGACAGGGTCCGGTCAATGTAGCGATTTCGGAATCAGTGCTGGGCAGTTGGTACTCTGCTCCCAACAGCTCTCCAATTACAGACATGAATGCCTTGGGGCAATTCATTGGTACGGGGCAACCGGGGGTGGGAGGATCGGGGAACTCTTTTACATACGCTGCCATCGGCTATGCGACGGGGGCAACAATCCCACCCGAATTTACTCTTGGACATAACCTGAATTCCTACATTGCGACAATTCCCGGGATGTCACTTACGTCGGCGTTTAATATCGACGATGTGGGTCGAATCATTGCTGGCGGATCGGATGGACACACCTACTTGCTAACGCCAATTGCTCTTGGTGCGCCGCAGACCGTGCCCGAGCCTTCCGGGATTGCAATCTTCTTGTTAACTAGCCTGGTGGCAACCAGAGTGATTGCACGGCGCACACCGAGTGCGGTGTAAAACCGAGCATCAAGGCTTCCGCCGAGAGTGATTTCTTCAGCCCGCTGGCGAACAAATCACACAACGCTAAATACGATTGGCAAATGCAACGTTAGACCGAGGCAATCGTCAAAACATCCTGATTCACCGAAAACCAAAACTTCCGGCGCTCCGCATCATAGAAATTCTGAGAGACATAGTCCCTTAATGTTTGCCGCTCGATCTTACTCCGCGCCTCAAGCGGCAAAGCCTGGATAAGAAACTCGGCAATGAGATACGCCTTCTCAGGTTCATCCACCTCGACTTTCGCCGACAATGTTTCTATCGCGACTCTCTGACGTAGCCTGCGTTCCGCAAGGAATTCCGCCGCCAACGAGCTGAGATTACGGTCCTCGGCGGTGCGATCGTCACCGCTAAAATGGCGGAACATCCGCGAGCAATCGCTGTCAGGATGCTGAAGGATGATGGCCAGCATACCCGAACCGGGCGCGAGCCAACTTGCCATTGTTGCGGCTGTGTCGAGCCAGATTTGCCGCGGCAGGTAGTACAAGACGTGCGAGCACAACACGAAATCGGCATTCTGATCAGACTTCGCAAGCGCTTCACCGATCGGGCTCGCGACGATCGTTGCCTTGGGACATTTCTCCCGGATCGATGGCTGAAACCGCTTATCGGGTTCAATCGCAATCACCGATTCGAACGCAAACTCGTTCGCAACAAATCCGGTGAGGCTTCCTTCGCCTGCGCCCGCGTCGATAAAAAGGCTGCGCTCGGTCTTGTCGACTGCATCCTTTACCCACTGTCGAATTGCTAATTTCTGATCTGTGGAATCCAAAAACAATTGGAATCGTTGGCTATAAAGTTCGCTGTCGTGGCCGTAGCAGTCGATCATCTTCGAGTTTTCCGACATGGTTCACCTTGCAATGGGTCTAATCAGAACCCTCGCGAATCGCCGCGGCTACTCTTCTCAATCTCACGCACGTGATGCGCGCAACTAATCCTTCAACCGCATCAAGCGGCCGCACGTCGAACACCGGAAACAGTACGATCGTCCCAGCATTCCCATGAACTTGTACGCGGGCGTTCCGCAGGGGCAGGTTCGTCGGAGCCCCTGAATCTTCGCGTTCATTCCCATCATAACTGGTACGAGCGCCATCATGGGTAGTGACACCACGAAGAAGCCAAAGAGCGGCGTTCGCATGATCCCGAACAGTCCCATCCCGGTCACAAGCCAGAACAAGATTCCCCCAAGAAATAGCGAGAGGATCCGTTTGTTGCGTGGGTCGATAGGCTGATTTTCAAACAGTGAAACAAGCTCGACGCCGGCCTCTTTTTTGACATTCGCACCACATTGTGTGCACGCCAGGTCGGCATAAACCGTCGGACTTTTGCCGACGCGAATCGCCTGAGATGGCGTCCATCCCTTGAACTCGGGCACATTCCGGTCGCCACACGTAGCGCACGTAACAGGAACGTCCCAGCCGTGATCGAGCAGCGTCTGCTGCGTACAGCGTTCGTGCCAGGCGCGGAAACGGCTGGTTGGCCCTTGCGGTGGACGGAAAAGCGGCGGTTCAGACGTTGGCTCATGCATGGCATTCGCTCGTGCGGTTCATTTGCTGGGCGGATGTGCGACGTCGGCTCGACGGTTATATTGCATCCGTTCGCTCTGAGCCATTCGGCACCAGGAGCGGGAGATTGCGAAAATCAACCGGGAGACCACGACGATGCGCATGTTCCTGATGAGTCTACTGGCCGCGGGTTTGATGGGTGCGGCGGCAGGCGAAGCGGTGACGATTTTTGATGGCAAGTCGGGCGACGGCTGGATCACCAACAAGGATAAGAAGCCACTCAATAAGGCGAACGTACAGGATGATGGGCTCAATCCGCACAATTCAGGCGGCTACATCGTCGTGCACGAAAAGCCCCACAACAGCTTCATTCTCGACTTCGATTACAAGCTCTCAAAGGGGTGCAATTCGGGCGTGTTCGTGCGCGTCGGCGAGCTGAAAGATCCGGTGATGACGGGCCTGGAAATCGCCCTCGATGACACCACTGGCACCGGCTATCACGACACCGGCGCGTTTTACGACCTCGCCGGCACCAAGGTGAACGCTCAGAAACCGGCGGGTGAGTGGAATCACATGACCGTGACGGCGAAAGGGCCGAAAATCACGGTGAATTTGAACGGCCAGGACGTTTCGAGCATCGACCTCGACGCGTTCGATAAACCCGGCAAGCGAGCCGACGGCACGAATCACAAGTTCAAGAACGTGACGATCAAGGATTTCAACCGCGCGGGTTATCTTGGATTCCAGGATCACGGCAAGGATTGCTGGTTTAAAAACGTCAAAATTCAGGATCTCAACTGATCGCTGAAATGGTCAACCCTGCCGAGGGACGGCGTGTCCCTCGGCGGTGTTTCAACTCGAGACTATTCCTGGCCCCCCTGCCCCCACAATGGCTTGACGTTCCCCTTGTTCCACTCCTGCAAGAGCGACTGTAAGAGCGCGACTTTCAGCGGGTTTTCCGCGGAAACGTCTTTGGTTTCGCCGATGTCGGCCGCGAGGTTGTAGAGACGGGGCGGTGAGATTTTGGGGACGCCACGCGAGATTTCGCCGGGCGTGTCGAGCGCGGCGTCATACTGCACGAGTTTCCATTCGCCATGCCGCACTGCGTTCTGACCGCCAAGGCGCCAGAAGAGCGTTGTGTGGGGAACGTCTTTGTTTTCACCTTTCAGGTAGGGTAAGAGGTTCACGCCGTCGAACTTGGTGTCCGGCTTGGGTGTGGCTCCGCACGCGGCAAGCGCAGTGGGGAGAACGTCGATCTGGGCGATTGGCGACTCATAAGTCGCGCCGGCCGGCAGCTTTCCTTTCCAGCTAAAAACAAACGGCACGCGGATACCGCCTTCGCAGGTTGTTCGTTTTGAGCCCCTCAGCGGTGCATTCGACGACCCGTTGATCGTCGTTCCCGGCATCGTCGGCCCGCCGTTGTCGCTGAAGAAGACGATCAAGGTGTTATCACGAACACCGGTCGAATCGAGCGCATTCAGCACCTTGCCAACGCCTTCATCCATCGCGAAAAGCATTGCGGCGTAAGTTTGCCGGCGTTTGTCGGTGATCGAAGCAAACCGCGTCAGGCGAGCATCGGTGGCGTGCATTGGCGTGTGGACGGCGTTGTACGCGAGATAGAGCACGAACGGATCGGCCTTGTGCCGCTCGATGAAAGAAACCGCCTCGCGCGTGAAGGCGTCGGTGAGATATTCCGTTTCCTTGACCGTCTTGGTCCCTTGCAAAATCGGCGCGGCGGCTTCGGCAGGAAAATAGCCGTGGGCTCCGCCAAGGAATCCGAAAAACTCATCAAACCCGCGCTTTTGCGGATGGAACTTGGGCTGATTCCCCAGGTGCCATTTCCCCACGAGACCGGTGGTGTAACCCGCCGCCTTGAATTGGTCGGCGAGTGTCGTCTGACTCAGTGGTAGACCGACGTTTGGCCCTGCACCGCCGGGATTAAACTCGTGTCCGAAACGCTGCTGATAGCGACCGGTAAGCAGTCCCGCGCGTGTTGGACTGCAATAAGGGCCGGTCACGTAGCCGCTCGTGCAGCGCACGCCCGATTTGGCCAAGGCATCGAGGTTCGGCGTGGGGATATCCTTGCATCCCTGAAATCCGAGGTCGGCGTAACCGAGGTCGTCGGCGACGATGATCAGCACGTTGGGGCGAGTTTCGGCGGCTTTGACCGGAGCGAATCCGGCGATCAACGCACCGAACGCGAGCACGAAAGCAAAAATCGGACGCGACATGTTGATGGTAGGCTCCTGGCTGCGGAGAGAAGCGAGAAACGACACCGATCGAACCCGCAACGCGTCGGATAGTCTCGCGCGGCGTGATGAATTGAAGTCAACAGCATGACATCGCGATGAATTTCCGGGATAAGGTAAGATAGACTGAGCTTTACCGTAACACTCGCGAATTGCCGCAGGAATCACGCATGTCGCTGCTGCCGATTGTGCTGTCCCTTGTGCTTCTGACCCCGCCAGAAAACCAGCCGCCAACCATCATCACGGGCGTAACGGTGATCGACACGACGGGAGGCCCGGCGAAGAAGGGGCAAACCGTTGTGATCTCGCGTGGGGTTGTGTCGATGGTCATCGCCGACGAGTTGTTCTCGCCGATCAGTCCGGATTCGCCGATTATCGACGGCCGCGGCAAGTTTTTGATCCCCGGACTCTGGGACATGCACGCCCATTTGCCCACGGAGCGGTCGATTCCGCTCAATATCGCCAATGGCATAACCGGAGTGCGCGTGATGTGGGGAAACCCGGCGTTGACGGGCTTTCCCGTGCCGCATTCCGCGTGGAAGAAGCAAATTGAAAACGGCAAAAGGCTCGGTCCGAGAATCGCTCTCGCGAGCAACATGCTCGACGGCCCCAAGCCGTTTTGGCCCGGTTCGCGCGCGATTCACAACGAAGCCGACGCCTTCAAAGCCGTGCGCGATTCCAAGGCCGCGGGCGCCGATTTTATCAAGGTCTACTCACTGCTGACGCCCGAGGGATTTCGCAGTATCGCCCGCGAGGCGAAACAGCAAGGCTTACCCTTTGCCGGGCACGTTCCCACGCTGATCAGCGCAAGCGAGGCCAGCGACCTGGGTATGAAAAGTATGGAACATCTTTACGGGGTAATGGCCGCGTGCTCGCCTCGCGAAGCGGAAGCTCTCGCCCAGCGCAAGAAGATCCTCGACGAGAATCATGGCGACTGGTCGATCGCCCGAACCAAGCTCGCGCCGCTCGATATCGCTTTGCGAGAGTCGTACGACGAAAAGATTGCCGCGAAATTCTTTGCCAAGCTCAAAGCGAACGGCACGTATCAGTGCCCTACGCTCGTGGTGCTGCGTGCGCTTGGCTCGATGGACGACGCCAAGTTCAAGAGCGATGATCGTGTGAAATATGTCGACCCTTTTGTGCGGCTGTTCTGGGATCCCAAACTCGACACACGCTTCAAGTCGCTCAAGCCTGAAGATTACGCCAATCAGCGCAAGGCATTCGCACGCGGGATGGAGTTGGTTGGCGAAATGCACAAGGCGGGCGTGCCAATTCTCGCAGGGACAGATGAAGCGAATCCGTACATCTTCGCGGGATTTAGCCTGCACGATGAGCTTGCTTTGCTGGTCAAGTCGGGACTTACTCCGCTCGAAGCGCTGCAAGCCGCCACGATCAATCCCGCGCGGTATTTCGGGATCACCGAAACGGCTGGATCCGTTGCTCCAGGAAAAGTGGCCGACCTTGTGCTGCTCGATGGCGATCCGACAGTCGATATTTCCAACACGACGCGCATCAATGCGGTCTTTGTTCGGGGCAAGTTGCAGGATCGCAAGGCACTCGACGCGTTGCTCCTGGCCGCACAGCAGAAACCGTCGAACGCGAGTTCGCAGCCGGCAGGATTTCTTCCGGGCGGGTATTGTGCGGAGCATTGATTGAACGGTTAAGTATTTCAGGATTTCATCTATTTTCGTCCGAAGAAAATGCTCGGCAATCGATAGCACTGGGTGGCCTGGACAACTCGTTGTCCAGGTGGCGTAGCCACAAGAGGTTGGAGTCAAACAGCTTGTGATATCCTCCTGTCGCTTCGCGACCGGGACAATAAGTTGTCCAGGTCACGCGACTTACAACCAGTGCTCAATTCCAAATGTTTAATTTTTAAATTATTAAGTCTATTTTAAAACAACACAAAACAACAAAGAGTCAAAAACATCCGTCACCCAAAAACTCCGGCTGCAAGAGCCAAATTCCAGCTTCCGTAAGTGAGCAAAAGAGAACGAGGCCGCGTTTCGTGAAGAAGCGCGGCCTCGCTTGTTAATTTGCTTGCGGGATCAACAGAAGCAGAAGTTACCAGCTACCGCCGTCGCCACCACCACCGCCGCCCCAATCGCCGCCACCTCCACCCCCGCCCCAGTCACCACCGCCGCCACCACCCCAGTCGCCGCCGCCACCGCCGCCCCAATCACCACCGCCACCGCCACTATTGTCGCCACCGCCCCAGCTACCACCGCCATCGCCTGCGGTACCGCCCCACTCGCCACCGGTGTTGTCAGCAGGCGGAGCTTCGCCACCGCCGTACTGCGTGTATCCACCGTCGTCATAGTGTCGGTGACGGCCCGAGAACTGGTCGTACAGCCAGTTGCCGGCCATTGCGCCGCCGATGCCGCCGAAGAGGCTGGAGAAGAATCCACCGCCTCCGCCGCCGCCGTAGCCAGGACCATATCCGGGGCCGCCCATGCCACCGGGGGCTCCACCGTAGCCACCGCGATAGCCGCCGCCCATCATCGCGCCGATCAGTCGGAACACGAACATCACGGCGAAGATGCCCACAACGATCCAAATCAGTGTCATGATGCCTGAACTCCTTCGCTGCGCCACGACGGGCGGGATGACCGGCCCACGCCGTTGCGGCTGGGCGGGCGCATTGACCGTCTTGGGTGTAATCGTGCCGCCGGCCTCGGTTTTCACCACGCGAAGGGTTGATCCAATTCCCTCGACGCCTTCCGCCAGGCCGAGGTCGAAATCACCCTTCTTGAAGCCGGGCAAAAAGCCTTTGTATGCGTCTTGATAGTGGACCTTGCGGAAATACGGGTCATATTCGCGCGAGGCGCCCGCGTCGTTCTTCTTTTCCTTGACAGCGATCAGAACGAACAATCCCTTGATCCGCTCGCTCTTGCCGATGTCCCTCATCGCCTCGTCGATGTTCTTGCCGTTCAGGCTGTCGACCGTTTCGATCGTCACCGGCACGTTGGTTTCGCGCTCGATGCGAGCCAGCTCGGCTTCAGCTTTCGTCACTGCGTCGCGGCTGAACAGCTTCGCGTTGTCGCGCACTTCCGACGCTTGCGCGAGCAGGCCCGTCGCAAGGACGATCGGAACGGCCAGAAGGGAACGGAGCAATCGCATGGGTTTCCTCAGATCGTCTGAAAAGATGGTGCAAAGCCCGGCTGGCATGAGCGGGCGGGGCCATCAATGTGCCCGACTTTCACCACCGGAGTATCTTCGCCGCGAAGCGTGAATTATCCGAAATTTCCGCACGCGGCGTGCCGGATTTCTTCGTCGGTCGTTTCAAGACTCGGAAATATCGCTGAAGCGGGTGATCGCCACCACTTCATCCCTGCGCAGTAAAACGCGGGCACGGTTGCGACGAATCCCCAGCCGCATTGAGTCGTAGACATAAATCTCGCGTGTCTTTGTACTATCACGCATGTCGTGCAGGTCGGCGTCGACCATATCCAGGAAATTGGCGTCGAGCCCGACCAGGGTTCCAAGGCAGACATATTCAGACCTGAGGTCGACGACAATAGTCTCGCCGATCAGGTTGGCCAACAAAGGCGTTGCGTGTTCGGGGGACGAAGGCGTTGTCATCAGTCTGTCGTCACCTTGGGTAATTCTACGAACACGCGCGAACTCGTGTGCGGTTCATCTTGACGAATTGTAGGGTCAGAGCTACCGTCCCGCCACCATGAGAACCAAAAACCGTCCCCTCACGGCGGGATTGGCCGCTTTCGGCCTGTTGTGGACTTCAGCGCATTGCGCTGACGCTCAGGAGGCCGCGCCGCCGTCCTTGCCCCCCGCGCCGCTACCCGCGGCCGCGACCACGGCACCGACGAACGTACCTGCGTTCGCGGTCCTCCTGCTGTCCAACGGCCGGATCGTCCAGGGCGAGATTTCGCTCGACAAAACCGGCGAGAATTACCTGCTCCACCTCAAGGGGGGGCCGGTTCCCATGCCCAAGGCAAATGTCGTCAAGAAGTTTGCCTCGATGAAAGAGCTTTACGAGCACAAAGTTGCGTCGATCGCCCCGCGCGATGTCGACGAACTTATGCGCCTGGTGCAATGGTGCCTCGAAAATCGTATGAACGTCGAGGCGAAAGAGCACCTGAAACAGGTCCTCGCGATCAACCCTAACGACACCCGCGCAGAGCGGATGATCTCGAACATCGATGCTTCGCTGGCTCGGACCGCGATGGCGCACGACGCCGAGGTGAAAACCACGAGTGTCGACGTCGTCGAGAAAGCTCCGCGCGAGCTGAGCCCCGCCGCCCTGGCCCGTGCCAAGGGGGAAATCGGCAAGGCGATCAATCAGCCGGTCGTCTTCGACCTGCCGCCACAAGTCGCCCGCAAGCGGCTCGGCGAGTTCGCGACTTACGTGCACCCTGTGCTGCAAACCTCGTGCGTGAGCTGCCACAACCAGCAGTACACGGGCGAATTCCAGCTCATCGCAGCGTCCCGCGCCGAAGTCACTGCCGACGTGCTTCGCGCAAACCTCGACGCGACGCTCCGGCTCGTGAACCGTCGGGAGCCGCTCAAGAGCGAGTTGCTCACGGCCGCGACGACCCCTCACGGCGGAGCGCCTAAGGCCGCATTCTTCGGTCCCAACGACCAGAAGTTCCGGACGGTTGCGTTCTGGCTCAACAATCTGCGATCGGGCGAACCGGTGAACAGGGCAAGCTTTGCGCCTCCAGCGGCTCCCATGGTGACACAAAGCACCCCAAGCGGATTTGGTGCCGATCGCTACGCTGGTCGTTCCAGCGCAACGCCCACCGGCAATTCCGACGTCGTGCCGGCTCCGGGCACTTTCGGAACGCCGCAGCCGCGCATTTCGGTCACGAACCTCGAAGGTGAGGCCGTCGCCCCTGGCGTTCCGAACGGAACGCGGTTCGACCCGCCGTTCGTGCTCGGTGCGGAGAATCCCGTGCCAATTCCGCCGCGCAAGCCGAGACCGCTCGGGCCTGCCGTGGTCAATGCGAACCCCGACATCGTCCCCGGCCTGCCGCTCGGCCAGGTGCAACCCGCCGCTGTCCCGGGAGTGATGCCGGCCTTGCCTCCCGGCGCCATGCCGCCGCTGCCGCCAGCGCAAAACCCTGCGCTCGCGAATCTGCCGCAAGGCACGCCCGTCCCCCCTCCCGACGACGTGATTCCACCAACAAACCGGGCGAGAAAGAAACCAATTCTCGACCCGAAGTTGGTCGAACAGGTGTTGAAGAGCAAGCCGCAGCCGTAACGATATTCCCAGCCGGCTAGAACGACGCGGACGCGCTCACGGGCATCGTTTCTTCAATAACGAAGAGACGGTGCCCTTTTTCGTTTGGGGAACTGCCAACCACGCTCGTCAGTCTAAAAAGCACTTCAACTTGTCGAATCGGGTAAGGCGATTGAGGCTCGTAACATGAAATTCCCTCGTTTGCGGCTGAGCGTGCGCTGGACGATGATCGTGATCGCCGTTGCGGCGGTTCTCATGTACTACGTCGTGATGCCGATCTGGAGTTACTACAGCCTGCCGAAGGCGACCAGGGATGTGCTCGCCGGTTTGAGCTACGGAGTTCAGTTGCCGACGTCTGGCAAAATGCCTTTCGGTGACTTCATTAAAACCATCAGGACGACTGCATTCGGCCAATTATTGACGAACGTGCCGATTTACGTTGATCCAGCGGGCTTGCAGGAAGCCGGCGTCGTTGACCTTCAAATCCCGGTCGACGCCTCGCCCGATCGCATTTCGCTCAAGGATCAGCTCGAACGCTCATTGAAGCCGCTCGGGCTTGGCTATTTCGTGAAGGATGGACTGCTGACGATCACTTCCGCAAAGGTGGCTGACCGGACTTTGAAAGAGAATCCCACGGAGGCGAGGCGGCCTTAAGACGCGTTGAATCTGCAACTAAACCAAACAACTCTCCGGTATGAATTCATCGAATCGGCGGCGGTATGACGACTGGTTCCATGCCCGGCGCTGCTACGACTTTCGGCTCGGAACCCGGCGTGGTTTCGGTGGGCATGTCCGACAAAGTGATCTGCGTGGGATTGAGAAACTCGTCGATTCTTTCTTGGCGTGACTTCGCTCGCCCCTTCGGGGCATTTTCGCCCGGTGTTCCCAGGAACTCGTCGAGTTCGCGCTGGCTTTGCTCGAGCATCAGCCGCGCATCGATCATTTCATTGATCCATTCGAAGTTGTGTCCTTTACCGCACATGTGCGTGTACGAATACTCGTCCTCTTTGACGAAGTGTTTTGCGCGTTCGATGTGCGTCTTCATCGCGTTACTCTTGCCCCACCGAGTCGGTTTGCATTCAATTTCCGTTTCCATGAGAATGTGCGACTCATCAACCAGACCGGCGACGCTGGTTCCGGTCTTTCCTTCCTCATAAATGGCGAGATACTCCTGATATCGAGCGAGTGCCGCCTGGAAGCGCATTCCGTTTCTGATGTGTACGCCGGCAATCGTCACCATCGCCGCGGCGACGACCGTAACCAACAACCACCGCGTTGTCATTCGTGGGATTCGCAAAGTACACCTCCACGGTCACGACACCGGATCTATAACTCTACAATTGAGAGGAGGACTTGGATCGATGAATGCCCGCGGCGCTTGTCGAAGTACCTCGCAAGTCGCTCGCTGTAACTAGCCCAATCCAATCAATGGGACATCCGGAAGGTGTTGCGCTAACGAGTCGAATGTGCGATGGCTTCTTAGCGCCTGGACGACGATATTCAACGGCTCGGGCCACACTTCGGGCAAGTTCATCTCCCCCTTGAGCCGAATTGGAAATGCCAATTGCTCCTGCGGCGGAACGAACTGTGCATCAACTCCAGGCTTATTGCCACGCGGATCGAGGCGATGCCATCCGAAGTCTCGCAGGAACGCGGCATTTAGACCATGCAGGCAAAACTTGTCGCCATGGTCATCCAAGCTTAATCGTTGGTAGCACAATCCTGCGGGAATCGAATTAGCTCTAAGAAGAGCGGCCAGGAGATGGCTCTTGGCATAGCAGAAGCCTGTGCCCTCCGCAAGGACTTCGGATGCAGTGCAGGTGACTGGATTCAGTCGATAGTCGCAACTGTGCTTGATGTTGTCTCTTACCCACTCAAAGCACTGCCTAGCGACAACCAATTCGTCGCCGCTGCCAGTGGCGAGCGACTTCGCCAGCCGAAGGACCTCCGGCTTTTCCCAGTCAATGATTTCGGTAGAGCGGAGAAAGGCGTTCATCTGGAACATCGTAAACTGTCGCCGCTCAAGGCGAAACAAGGTGCGGAGGAATGCGTCGTTCTGGCGCGGGTGCCGATGCCTCGCCAACAGTACCTTCTGGTCTTCCCGTCAGCAGATTACTTTTGTTCGTGGCGAATCAACGACTCTTGCGGCTTCGCCGTCCAGGTGGAGCATCCAATTACTTTCCGACTTGCGTCCCCGTAGGAATGGCCGGGACGGTCGAACTTTTTGCTCCTGTAAACGCAGCCAACTCCCGTTCGCTTTGCTCGAGCATCAACCGCGCATCAGGTTGAACGACGATCCTATCTCTGTGCATACTATGCGCATCTTCATACTCATCTTCTTCAATAAAATGCTTCGAGCGAGCAATGTGGGCTGTGAGTGCGCTGATTTTCCCCCAGCGCGTCGGCCTACATTCGCATTCCGTTTCCATGAGAATGCGCGACTCCTCAACCACGCCAGACACACTCGTGTCGAGTTTCCCTCCGTAGTACCGATCGACATATGCGTCAAACCGCGCAAGCGCAGCCTGGAAGCGCATTCCATTTCTGATGTGAACGCCGGCAACCGTCGCCATCGCCGCGGCGACGACCGCAACCATCAACCATCGCGTTGTTATTCGTGGGATTCGCAAAGGTTCACCTCCGCAATCTCTCACGTACTCCGCTAACTCGCGTGCGCTGCCATTTCATCCGCATGATAGCTCGACCGCACGAACGGTCCGCTCGCAACTTCTTTGAACCCAAGTTTGCGGGCGATCTCACCGAGTTCATCGAACTCAGCCGGCGGCAAGTAACGCACGACGGCGAGATGCCGTAGCGTCGGTTGCAAATACTGGCCGAGCGTGAGGAAATCGCAACCGACCTCGCGCAGGTCGGCCATCGTGTCGATGATCTCTTCAGTCGTTTCGCCAAGGCCGAGCATCAGGCCGCTCTTGGTCAGCACACCGTTGCCCGCACGTTTGGCGTGGTCGAGCACTCCCAGGCTGATCCGATACTGGCTCTTGCGGCGGACGAACTGCTGCAACCGCGCGACCGTCTCCATATTGTGATTAAAGACTTCCGGCCTGGCCGAAAGCACCGTGTCGATCGCCGCCGTGTCGCCTTCGAAGTCCGGCGTCAGGACTTCGATCGTCGCGCCGGTACGCTCGCGGACTGCCAGAATACTGCGGCGGAAGTGGTCGGCACCGCCATCGGGCAGGTCGTCACGCGTCACGGACGTGATAACCACATGCTTCAGGCCCAGACGTGCACAGGCTTCAGCGAGCCGTTCGGGCTCGTCAATCGCCACCTCTTCCGGCTTGCCTCGCTTCACCGAACAGAAGCCGCAAGGGCGCGTGCAGGTTTCGCCCAGGATCATGAACGTCGCGGTGCGTCTGGTCCAGCACTCCGACCGGTTCGGGCACTTACCCGACTCGCAAATCGTTTCGAGACCAAGGTCTTCGACGAGCGATTTGGTGAAACCGATCCCGCCAGTCGCGGGAATCTGGCGACGAAGCCACTCGGGCAGCCGTTTGCGAGGCGTTACCTCGTCGGGGCTGAGAATCGGCAAGCCGGAGGGAGCGGCGTCATTGATAACTGGGAGCGAAGACATCAGCGCGGACCTTCCGGCGAATCAGGGGATGAGCCGTGTAAACGTGGTTGCGCTCGAGTCCGAAGTTCGACTCGACGTGCCGGATCACGGCCTCGCGCACCTTGGACATGGGCGTCGGCCGCTGCCGCCAGGCTTCCATCGACGTCGGCCGCACCGCCTGCCCACCCGCAATTTTGGGAGGCTCGTCAATCAGGCGGAACGGTTCGAGGAACGTGCCCACATTCAGCGTGAATCCATGATAGGCAATCCACCGCCCCACGGCCACGCCGACTGTCCCCACCCGCCCAGGTCCCAGGAAAACGCCAGGCTCGTCGGCGTGGGTTGAACCCGTCAGGTCGAACTCGGGCAAGACGCCGAGCATCACCTGATGGAGACGATCGACGTACTGCTTCACGTTCAGGCCAAACGTTTGCAGCGAAAGCGCGAGATACGCGTTGAGCTGGCCGGGGATGTGTAACTGGCAACCGCCGCCGCGATTGACCCATCGCACGGGTACGGCAAGCGAGCGTAACTCGCTGTCGTCGAGGGCGATATGGGCGCGGCTACCCGATCGGCCCACGGTGATCGTGGGAGGATGCTCGCAGAGAATGAGCGCCGCGCCGGGACGTTCGCCCAGGTCGTAGACCAGGCGACGTTGAAGGCGGCTGACGTCGTCGAACTCGACGAGACCGAGAAGATACACTTCGAGCGACGGGGAAGCTGGGGCAATCTTTGAGGCCGGTCGTTCCGGATGATCCACTCGTCGAGTCCCGCGCAGTGCCGTGTCCCAGTGTCCACCCTGTTTCACGCCTGAATCAGTCTACGATCGACCCTCGAAATCGAGCAAGGTCGAACCTTTGGACGATGACAGCGCGACGGCAGTTCCTCGACTCATCATATCAAGGGGCGGCAATCTCCGGACTGGCGACCAGCAGCCTTCGTCCTTCACAATCGGCCTTTTTAAGCCCTTCGAGGAGGCGTTTGCGGATGACGGCCAGGACCTTGTCGATCTCCTCTTCGCTGAGGTCGGTCATCGGGATGGCACCGCCGGCGCGGCGATCGTGCCCACCCGCCATGCCGTAGCCATCGACCACCGCTCGCAACAACTCGCCCGAGTGAGCCCCAAGTTCGCTCGAACGGATCGACAGCTTGAGTAGGTTCTCGAACGACCCGATCGTGAGGGCCCAGTTCACCTGGTCGAACCGGATGAAGAAGTCGGCCATCTCGGCGATGATATCGGGCTGGGTGACGGTTCCCAGGCGAGCGACGACGACATCGCCATAGAGAAACGCGTTGGCAAGCGCGTGCTGTACCGTCGCGAAATAATCCTGTGGCAGCTTGGGGTTACGGATTTCGGCGAGCAAATCCTTGTCGGCGATTGGGAACAGTTTGACGAGTGCCTCGTCGTCGTCGGGTCCAGCCTCGCGCGGGAAACCGGCGATCTCGGAGTCGATGCCGTAATAGAGAGCGGTCGCCAGCCGTGGAGGGATCGAACACGACTGGTACATCAAATACTCGGCGACGATCGTCGACGTCGCGCCGACTTCGCCACGGACGTCGCGAAACGCAACGCCATCGAGATTGCCACCAGTTTCGTGGTGGTCGAGCACGGCGACGGGTGTAATCGCCTCGCTTGCGCGTCGGCCGGTGTGCGGCTGCGAGTCGACCATGACCACGGCGGTCGTCGCGTCATAAACCACGCGCTCGACCGGTTCGAGCGTCAGCGGAATCAGCCTGACCATTGACCGGTTTTCTGCGCGAGCGATCATACCGTCGACCGTCATCGTCACGGTCTTATCTGGCTGAAGCTTGGCGAGCATCGACTTGATGCCGAGCATACTCGCGAGCGCATCGGGGTCGGGATTGACGTGCGACACCAGCACCACGCGGCGATAGGGCGCGAGCGCCGCCAGCAGGGCGTCGGACGGGTGCAGGATTTCGGGTGTGGACTCGCGGAAGCTGCTGCTCATGCGTGGCCTCGGCTCCAGGTCGCGTCGATTCGACTCCAGGCCTCCCAGCCATCAGTCACAACCTTCATTATGACATGCGAAAACTACCCAGGCGGTGAAGTTGGCAAACTACTTGGCTGCCGGCTGACTCGGAGGAAGCGTTAGCGGGTCGTCCGGACTCTTTCCAAGCCGGCGAGCCTCCTTGGCACGATACTTCTTGGCAAACTCCTCGGTTTCTTTTCGTGCTTCGTCGTCAAACGGGAAGCGAGTGCCCGGCGGAACTGGCTTGGGCGTGCTCTTCCCCTTCTCGATCGACTCCAGAAACGTCGACTGAAACTCACTTTCGTACTGATAGCGCTCTTGCGGAGTCTTCTCGATAATTCCCTCCGACTGCGGCGGCCGACGCGTCGCGAAAAGGACGAGAAGGACGATCCCCAAAATCAGCGCGACGACGTTGAGCATTACCGATCGCTTATGCAATTTCGCGAATAGTGCCTCGTGTTCGGGGCCTGCATCACGCGCTGCGTTGATGGCGGGAGTAAGCGAATTGCCGCAATACATGAAGATCATGATGGCGGCGATGATGAGGAATGAAATTCCCATCACGTGGTAGCCGCGCATCTCGGGAAACGAAAGCGGCACCGCGAGAAACGCCGGCAATGCCAAGCCGCTGCTGATCACACCCCAGGCGTAATATCGCGGAAAAAGTGCCCGAACGAACCGCGCGGCCGAACTCGGGTCGAGCACCTTGAAAATGATCGGAGCGACGCCAAAAGAGAAGAACAAAATCGAGCCAACCCAGGCGGTCAGCGAGAAAAGATAAACGCTATCAAACACCTTCAAAAGCAATCGCGCTTCCACAACCGGCGTCTCCCGCCCTCAAATGCGATGATCGCGTCCTCGCGCTAAACACGAGAAGCAAAGCGATTTCGGTCTCTTTCGAGCATACGGAATCGACTCGGCGGCGAACAGTGTGTGGCTCAGCCTCCCTCCACCTCTCATCGACCGAGGCACGGTCTCTAGCCGCTTTCCCATTGATTGAGAAGTAGCGTCAAATCGCCGGCGGACGATTCGTCCGGTCCAATCGAGGACGAAGGAGTCGATGATGCTGCGAACGACCGCCATCGTTTGTCTCGCACTCGCGTTTTTGAATGCGATGGGCATCCTGGGAAGGCTGCAGGTCGCAGCGTTGTTGCAGGCGCTTCAAGGACTTCCATCAACAAGGGCGTGGCTCGTGCCTCACGGATTGATCCCAATTCCTGTGTTCGTGAGGCCAATTCGGCGGCCGAAGCGCTGATAGCCTGCGAGCGACTCCCCTCTGCGTCAGGAAAGGATTCCCCCCCATGCCTCGCACGAATCGCCAATTCACGCCGCAATCGTTCGACCTCGAAGGACGCCAACTTCTGACCGCAGGACCAAGTTCATCCCCCATCGACGGTCCGCCGGTTCAGTTCGTGAATCCTACGAGCTCCAAGGAGCTTTTTCCCGTTCAGATCGCCACGCAAAACGCCGGTTCGGCCACTGTCTGGTTGAGTCGCCAAAACACCGTCGGCTCAATTCAGGTTCAGGTAACAAACGATCCGAATTCGCTGGGAGTTGGAGCGAACGTGGGCGTCGTCAATCAGACGGTTACGTTCGCCGATGGTCAGAGCCTGGCGTCGGTGAACGTGCCAATCATCCCAGGAGCGCAGAACCCGGGAGAAGTCGACGTCATGCTCCAGATCAAGCCCGTCACTCCTCCGCCAGCGAATCCCTACATGATGTACGCGCTACCGCTGAACTTGAGAGTGGTTGCGTCCGATCCGACAGCCGCGCCGAAAGTCGTTTCGGAGTTTTTGACCGACCAGGGATTCGTGGCGACCTTCAACAAGCCGATGGACCCGGCAGGCGCGTCAAACGTCAGCAACTACACCGTGAATCTGGTAAACATCGATCATCACACAGTCGGCGGGATGATCGGCTGGCTGGTCGGCGCCCGATCGACGTCGGTTTCGGCGAACTCGCTACGAATCAAGTCCGCTCAATACGACTCTGCGACGCAGTCGGTCATCGTCACCTTCAAACACTCGCACTACGGCGGAAGCTGGCTGACATCGTTCGACGAGGTGCACCCCAAAAAAGCGGCAATTCATCCAAGGCACAAACGAGACACCGGCCCAGGTGTGACAGACACACAGGGCAACTCAGTTAACGCCGCCACGACAACTGGGAAGATTAGCTTTCGCATCAAGAATGCGAATTTGGATATCGGGTTATGAACGAAAACGTGAATCAGCATTTGACTTATCAATCACAGACTTTAGTATCGCCATTGTCTATGCTAAGAGTTCCCGGAAAAGACGCTCGTAGCGAGGGATGTGCACGGCCTCGAGTTTCGTCTGTGCGTCAAAGAGCATCGCAGCGTGCTCAAAGTCATGTGTTTTGATCGCCGCATCCACCAGCACCCGATTCTCGTCTTCCAACGCCGCCAGTCGATGAACGTCATTCCACTGTGGGAAGCAATTGAGACAGACTGTTTTCGGTAAGTTCGATTCCTTTAGGAGTTACGCGATTGGGGCTTTCGAGATCTCATAGAGGGGATTTGATATGTATTGGCGGACGGCATCTCGGACCACGCGTTTCTTGGCCTCATAGCAACTAATTCCGGTGGTGAAGAAGTGCCATTCCAGACGTAGAAACGCTCGAATCGCCATTCCGATATGATTGCGTTGGGCTCGCTCGGAACGAGACTGCGAACGCTCCACCCCGCAGGTCTGTTTCAGATCGCGATGGTAATTCTCGATCGCGTAGCTCCATTCTGCGTATTGCTGGCAGGTCAGGTCACTCATCCCCAAATCGCTGGTTGCCCGGTATTCAATGTCGCCGTCTGGGGCGACCAGCTTGAAGACGCGGATCAGACCGTAGCCGACCAGGTGAACGACCGTCCCGGAAGCGGACAACTCAGCATTCGACAGCGGCACGGCTCCTCGGCCTTCGGGATTGACCTTGCGATTGGACTTGAGTCGCGTTACCCACAGCCAGCCCATGTCGCGGACTTGCTTGAGGTTTTCTAGGCTGGCGTACCAGCCGTCGAACAGCACATATTTGGGGGCGAAACCTCGCCCCTTGGCCATCACCATCATTTCCCAAAAGTGGTCATTCTTGGTCCGATCGTCTGCCTTATCGTAGATGCGGTAATCACAAGGAATTTTACGATCGCCGTCAGTCCAAAGCAGGGTGATCAAGTTGATGCCACGGACAACTTCGTGATGCTTTCCCGACCAATGCCGGGTGACCATCGCAATCTCTTTGGCGTAGGGCTTGTCTAGCGTCGAGTCGTCGATAACCAGGACGCCCGCATTGAGAGATACCAACGGCCGGGCCTCGATCCAAAGCGTCTCCGGGTCGGGTTCGATTCGCGTAAGGAGTCGGGTAAAGCTATCGTGGGCTGGCGCCTGCGGCAATGGTTCCTGCACGTTGGCCGCCTCGGTACAGGTAAATGTGTCGGGCGAGGCAATCAAGAAGGCAATGTATTGAGCCCCTCCGCATTTAGCGCGTCTCATCCCACCATCATGGACAACCTATCAACCTGGCGCAACATGAACGCCTGACACCTAATCGCGTAACTCCTATCCTTCATAAAGAAATTGCCGACAACGATTGCAGGGTCAGCCGAGCTAAAGTAGCGATGGTTCAAGCCCAGCCGAGCGGAACCCGCCCCGATATCGGCGCGATCTTGATCGTCGATTCCGAGGTAATGCCAAAATGATCCGCGCTAACTGTGCGTTTCCGCACCGCGGGCAGACTTCAGGCGAAGCATTTTTGACCAATGGCAACCTCCTCTGACACAGACCCGTTCGAAATAGAGCAAACATCCATCGCCGGTGTTATCACTCGCCGCACCGCCAGCCATAAAAGTATTCAATCTCCTCGCGTTTTTGGGGCCCGACGATTCGCCAGCTTACGGTGACGCACGTCTCTCGCACCTGAAGTCGTGCCGAGTAGCAGTCGTCACGGCATTCGTGCGGGCTTACAGACGACCACACCGATTTAGAATCGGGCGCGAGGTCAAACAGAACGACCGGCTTATCCGTTCCGAAGCGAAGATGCTCCAGGCGGATCAAACGTGGCGCAACACAGGACCAGCGATAGACATTGCTGAACCGCAACGGCATCGCCCCCGCAGGTTTCCACTCTCCCGTTTCGCGAAAGATAAGGACATCGCGAGAAGGCGTTTCGACCACCACAGTACCAACGCCATCACCGTTCCAACCGGTGGCACTTTCACTCCGCGCTGAGAAGCGGAGATTTGTGACCTGTCGCAAAACGTCGAGCAGTTGCATTGCTTCCACGAACGCTGCCCTCGACTGAGAAATGCCATTCGAGCCCGTCGCCCTGAAATGATCGTAGCGAGCCCACGCCAGCTTTCGTGGCCGATTCTGAGTGATGTAAACCTCTGCAACTCGGACCAGTGTTTCAAAAATCACCGAGGTCACGCGCTTGATGCGTTCAAGGGAAGAAGTTCATTCCGGGGTTTGCGGCCAAGCCGTAAGTCCTGGTGCAAAAACCATTTTCACCTAGTAGCCTACGAAAGAAACGCCCGCTTCGGTGTCCAAAAAGCTGCGAGTCAAAGAATTTCGATCGGTTCAGGTCAACCCGCCTCGGGCATTCTCTCGCCAATTGACCACATGCAGGCCAGGCGATGCGACGATGACGCCTAATTCTCTTAGCGTCCGCACGAATCAGCCTATCGCCGACGGTGGCGATCGAAGCGTCGCCGCTCAAACCCTGCGATAGTGCGAATGACAGCCATTGCGCGCGACCGGGTTCCTGGTGGACGTCGATCTTGGACTGGTCGTTGCTTTGTCTCTGCTGGCGACCTGGGCCGTCTCATGAACTTCGCAGATTGCCGGTAACTATCGATCGGTAGCTGACGCCGACGAAAAAACAAGCTTCAGCCACTTCTTATCGGTCGGACCGGAACTCAAGGCAAACGATGTTAGGAACAGATCATGAAACAACGAGCCTGGATAAGTTTCATTGGTCTCATCGCGATGACGGCCGGCGTTTGCTTTGAGCTGATTGTCAACCAGGAGCTAACGCGAGACTATCAATCGACGAGGCAGCAATTGCTGTCCGAGCGTCATCTCGCCCGCTTCCTCCATGGCGCATTTTCCGACGCCGGCAAGCTCGTCATGACCGACCCGGATGAGTCGTCCGTTTATCTCATGGACGACGAATCGGAATGGCTCAACTCCGCGCAGCCGCAAGACATTCTGGCGAAAATCAACGAGCACGAAGCCAAACCGGTTCCCGCCGAGACGATCAAACGCCTCTTCTCGAAAATCGCCGATGGATACGTCGATTACCGATGTGAGTTCGACGGCCCCATCCCCTACGCCGCACTCAAAGTCGTGCGACACGGAGAAACGGTGGTCATCCTGCTGGGCACTGAGAACCAAAAGAAGTACATGCGAGTTTTCGTAGTCGATTATCGCAACGTCTGCGTGTGCGACGATCGTTCCTGGAATCGCGTCGATGCTCTTTTCGACGAGGTTTTGAGCACGTTGGCCAAAACGAATCAACCTTGAGACAGGTCTCGAAGCTGCCTCTGGAAGACGCAGAATTCCCGACTTCAAGCAGTGATTTCAACGATTTTTCAACGAGCACATGTGGATATCGTGCGCCGTCTACTTTTTTGTTGAATCCCGATCGAATCGTATCATACTTGAATCACCGATAAGTAAATGACTGCAAAGTCCTTCAAACGTAATCCTGCAGTCATCCGGCGCTTCGCCCCTAAGAGCATACCTTAATCCTGCTTTGTCTCGATTGACGTCGGTCAATGCTGGGAAAGGCGAGTCGATGCGATTTCAACAGCCGCTGAGAGCCTCTGGCCTCGTTTTGTTCGCAGGCCTAACGGTCTTCATGACTTCCTCGGGATGGGCATGGCCCCGAAAGCCGAAGTCGCCAGCCGCCGCCCCCGTACCCGCAGAAAAGATCACCAAAGTCGTCGGTCAAGTTCCTGAATCGCGAATCGTTGTGCCAGAGGCGAAAGGTGCGAGCTCCCAGATGACTGGTGCGAATTTCGAGGCCGTCGGCAAACGCGCAGTACGTGTTCGAGCGTCGGCGGAACTCGCGGATTCCGGACTCGATCAGAGATACATCTGGTCGTTCGGAGTCTATGCTTCGGACGATCGACGGAAAGTGAACCCTTTGTTCCAGGTCCATGACACGGACCATCCTTTTGCCGTCGAACCGTCCGGTAAACTGAGTCCGACATTTGATCACCTATTCCAAATCCCCCTTCCTGCCGGCGAGTATTATCTCGAGATTGGCATTTTGGAATTACCGCCCCAGGTTCATCGTGGCGGACTCGCCAAAATTCCCAACCTACAAGACTTCCGCGGTGTCAGAAGTGCCAAGGTCGTTCGGGTTACGGACTAAGTCGCGACGCTCGCTGCGCAGAAGCGGTTCCTTCGCGTTTTCGCAGTGCTCGACTTCTCTGGCAGTCAGACGCAGGCTCGGCGCTGCCGTTCGATGGCCAAAAGAGCCCTCGAACCCAGGCAGCCAGCCCTTGTTCCGGCCGCGTCAGAATGCGACAATCGCGTGATGACACGCCCACCGCTTGCCCACGCCCTCGTCGCTGAATTTTTGGGGACCGCACTGCTCGTCCTGCTGGGCGATGGGGCGGTCGCCACGGCGATTTTGTTCGACAAAGCGGGCGACTGGATGGTCATTACCACCGGTTGGGCCCTGGCCGTCACAATTTCGGTTTACCTCACGGCGCGAGTCAGCGGCGGGCACCTCAACCCGGCCGTGACTTTGGCTCTCGCATCGCGTCGCGATTTCCCGTTTGCCTGGGTGATTCCTTACATCCTCGCGCAGGTTGCAGGGGCCATGGTTGGCGGGTTCGTTGTGTACGCCGATTACATGGGCGCGATCGAGAAATTCGAAGCCGATCGCGTGATTACCCGTGGCGCCATGGAAATGGGCAAACTCGCCGGCACGGCCGCGGGTGGCGCGGGCATTTTCACCACCTTCCCGGCACATGACAGTGTTTGGGGCAACTTTTTTAGCGAAGCCCTGGGGACGGCAATCCTGTTGCTTGGCGTTCGCGCTGTGACAGACCGCCGAAACTGCTCGCCCGGCCATGGCTTCGAGCCGGTGCTGGTCGGCGCAGTCGTCTGGGCGATCGGCCTTTGCCTTGGACTACCGACCGGATACGCCATCAACCCTGCGCGTGATTTCGGACCACGAGTCGTTGCCTGCATTTGCGGCTGGGGCGACTCTGTTTTCCGATCGCACAATTATTACTTCTGGATCCCCATCGTCGCCCCGATGATCGGCGGCGTGCTGGGGATCTGGACGTACGACCGCCTTATCGCCGTGAGTCTGCCAGGAAACGAAACGGCAGACCCGCCCGCAGAGGTCTGATCGAACCAGAATCAGACCACTGAACCGAAACCATCGCCGTGTGTCCAACGGCTGAGTCGACCTACCACCTTCCGAAGATTTGTTCTGTTTTCCTGGAGGACTGAGTCTGTGCCCGAGACGTTGTTTGAAAAAGTATGGAATCGCCACGTCGTCGAAGCGAACGACGCCGCGACCCTGCTTTACATCGACCGCCATCTGATCCACGAAGTCACAAGTCCGCAGGCGTTCGACGGCCTGAGGCTCGCCAAACGCAAGGTCAGGCGGCCCGAGCTTTCATTTGCGACCGTCGACCACAACGTTCCGACCGAAAATCAGCTCGATATTCGCGAGCCGATGTCCCGCCGTCAGGTTGAAGCGCTTCGCGCCAACTGCAAGGAATTCGGCGTCACTCTGTACGACATCAAGAGCGGCCGGCAAGGTATTGTTCACGTCATTGGCCCCGAACTTGGCCTCACTCTTCCCGGCACCACCATTTGTTGCGGCGATAGCCACACCAGCACCCACGGCGCTTTCGGCGCGCTGGCGTTCGGCATCGGCACCAGCGAAGTCGAACACATTCTCGCGACTCAAACCCTCTGGCAAGGGCGCCGTCCCGCGACCTACGGCGTCGAGGTGACCGGCTCGCTTGCCCCCGGCCTCGAACCCAAAGACATCATCCTGGCGATCATCCGCGCCATTGGCACCGGCGGCGCGACCGGCCACGTCATCGAATACTACGGCCCCGCCATCCGCGCTCTGTCGATGGAAGGCCGGATGACGATCTGCAATATGTCGATCGAAGGCGGCGCCCGCGCGGGCCTGATCGCCCCCGACGACATCACAATCGAATACTACACCAAGGTCGACCGCCCCTACGCCCCCAAGGGCAAAGAACTCGACGCCGCGATTGCCGACTGGCGCACTCTCAAGACCGAAGACGCCGCCGCGTTCGACAAGCACGTGACGGTTGATGCGTCGAGCCTCGTGCCGCAAGTGACCTGGGGTACAAACCCAGCGATGACGATCGACGTCACCGGCACCATTCCCGACCCCGGCAACGTTCCGTTCTCGTCGCGCCAGGATGCCGAGCGAGCCCTCGAATACATGGGTCTCAAGCCGGGCACGCCGGTCAGCGACATCCCGGTCGACATCGTCTTCATCGGCTCGTGCACCAACGGCCGGATCGAAGACCTCCGCTCGGCCGCCGCTGTTTTCAAGGGTCGCCGCGTCGCCCAGGGCGTGCGGACGCTGGTGGTTCCGGGCAGCGAACAAGTGAAGAACCAGGCGCAGGCCGAAGGGCTCGACCGCGTGTTCACCGAAGCCGGCGCTGAATGGCGCGAGGCCGGTTGCAGCATGTGCCTGGCGATGAATCCCGACAAGCTCACGCCGCAACAGCGCTCGGCCAGCACGAGCAACCGCAACTTTGAAGGACGTCAGGGACCTGGCGGCCGCACCCACCTGGTGAGCCCGGCCATGGCCGCCGCCGCCGCCGTTACCGGAAAATTCACCGACGTCCGCAAGCTCCTGGCCGAAAGGGTTTAAGCGAAAATGGAACCATTTGTCTCGCACCGCGGCCGGGTCGCCTTGCTCGACTGGTCTGACGTGAATACCGACCTGATCATCCCCGCCCGCTACCTCAAGCGCATCGAGCGTACCGGCTACGGCCCCCTGCTCTTTGCCGACAAGCGATACGTCGATGGCGGCGCCCCCGCCCCCGACGCACCCGAAACCCACGGCGCGGAGAATCCCGACTTCCCGCTCAACTCTCCCGAGGCCAAGGGATCGACCCTGTTGGTCGTCGGCCCCAACTTCGGCTGCGGATCGAGCCGCGAACACGCCGTTTGGGCCGTGGCACAGGCTGGCTATCGTGCTGTGATCGCCAAGGGGAAAGATGAAGGCTTCGCCGACATCTTCGAAGGCAACGCCTACAACAACGGCCTGCTGCCGATCGAACTGCCTCCCGCCGACTGGGAAGTCGTTGCCGATGGCGTTCGAAACGGTAAGAACGTCGAAGCGACCGTCGACCTGCAAAACCTCACGCTGACGCTTCACGCGAACGGCAGCGACAAGGTGATCAAGATCGACGTGCCCGAAGGTCAGCGCAATCGCCTGCTCAAGGGTCTCGACGCCATCGGCGAAACGCTACAGCTCGACTCCAAGATCAGCGAGCACGAAGCCAAGCTTGCGGCCTGGTTGACGCCTGCCGTCGCCTAAGCCAGGCCGCCAGCTATAACGAGAAAGACCGGAATTCGAGACGGGAAACAGGTTCGATCGACTCAGTTGATCAACCCAACTTCACATCTTGAATTCCGGTCTTCCTCTACGTGGATCGCTCTGCTGCCTGGCCATTCATTTGGAATTCTTCGCTACCTTCGCTGCCTTCTGTTCAAAACGCTTTCGTGATTTAGCTTGAGAGACGATGTGGGCCGGTGCTGCCGCCAATGCGAATCAGGAATTGAGCAGAAGGGAGCGAAGTTAGCAAAGGTCTGGAACACAGAGAGAAATCAGTTTGAATTCAATCGATCTGTCTATCTTGCGTTGTCTTTGATTCCAGTTGCTAAGAAGGACAATGCAAACAGCCCGGTCGAGGTGGTTCACATCGCGTGAAGCACCTCGACCGGGCTGATTTCGTTTCTCAAACTACCCGGCCAGGATTCGAACCTGGAAAATCAGTACCAAAAACTGATGTGTTACCGTTACACCACCGGGTAATGTCCGCTTGCGACGTCCGTATTCTAACGTCCGTTGGCCTCGTCGAAAAGACTAGCCGGAGCAGGAAAACCCGACTGGCTATTCAAAACCTTGTACGCGAGGTGTTCGAGCTGAACGCTCAGGTCAACCGCGACCACGCTCACGCTCGGCGGCACAGTCAGCGTCGTCGGCGCAAAGTTGAGAATCCCCGGAATGCCCGCCGCGACAATCTGATCGGCCACAATCTGGGCAACATCGGCGGGTACTGACAGCACGGCGAGATTAATTGTCCGCGTACTGGCAACTTCGGCAAGCTTGTCAATCTGGTGAACGGGAAGGCCGTCGAACGTGTGGCCGACCTTGTGGGGGTCGTTATCGAACAGAGCGACGATCTGGAAACCCCTGCGCCTGAAGTGCTTGTACTTCAAAAGTGCGCGACCGAGGTTACCCAGGCCGATGAGGGCGATCGGCCAGTCGCGATCGATTCCGAGCACGCGACGCAATTCGCCAATGAGGCCGTCGATTCGGTACCCGATCCCCGGATATCCGAACTGACCGAAGAAGGCGAGGTCCTTGCGGACCTGGGCGTCGTTGATTCCTAGCGCAGCACCAAGTTGGCTGCTCGAAACGGTGGTCTCGCCCTGGCGTTGAAAAACTTCGAGCTGGCGCAAGTAGAGGCAAACGCGATTCACAACCGCTTTCGGGGCCAGCTTGTCGCCCGCGGGCTCGCGGCGGGAATCCTTCACGATCAGGGCCTCCTCGCGGGCCGTTCTCGACGCTGGTTCCGACGCGTCCCGACCACGTTTCACGCCTATGATTTTAGGGTCATTATGGGCGAAACGTCAACCCCGCTGCGGCGCAACCCTAGCCGTCGTTTCCATTTCTATCCCGGTCGCGCCGATGATTCGAACCCATGCTCGCGCAAGGGAATGCGCCCTTGAATGCGCACATCGCCGTCGACAATGCTCGTCACCGGATCCTTGAGTCGAAGCCCCTCGGCGATCGAATTCACCCCCTGCCCCCGCACCGGCGTGAACTCGTGCCGCCCCCCTTCAATGATCGGTGCGATGAAAACGTCGACCTCGTCGACCACACGATGATCAAAAAACGACCCGAGCAACGTGCCGCCCCCCTCAACCAGGATGTTCGTCATGTTCCGCTTCGCCATTTCCTGGAGAAACGGCAAGGGCGACCGCCCCGGAAGTTGAAGCACTTCACAGCCGACGAGCCGCAAAACATCGACGCGATCTTCGGGTGCTTCGGGACCAGCGACGACCAGAACCGGAGCCTCGTCGTTCGTCTGGACCAATCGCGTTTTGACCGGGAGTCGCCCGTTCTTGTCGAAAACAACCCGGGTCGCGGTCCGCAATCCCGCAGGCCGGGCCGTCAGCAGCGGATCATCGGCGAGCGCAGTTCCAATTCCGACGACGATCGCATCAACCCGGCCGCGCAGCTCATGAACGAGCGCACGGGAGCGGTCCGACGAAATCCACGCACTCTGCCCCGTCCGCGCGGCGATCTTGCCATCGAGCGTCATCGCCCACTTGGCGATCACCCACGGCCGCGCCTGCTCCAACCTGCGTAGATACGGAGCATTGAGCGCGCGGGCCTCGGCCTTGCAGATGCCAATGTCGACCTGGATCCCTGCCTGTCGCAAGACCTGGAACCCGCCGCCGGCGACGCGCGGAAATGGGTCGCGCATCGCGGCGACGACGCGCGAGATTCCCGCGTCGACAACAGCGTCGGTGCAAGGCGGCGTTTTGCCGTGATGGCAGCACGGTTCTAGCGTCACGTAAAGTGTCGCGCCCCGCGCGGCTTCGCCTGCTCGTTCGAGTGCGTGTCGTTCCGCGTGTGGACCGCCGAACTTCTCGTGATGTCCAACGCCAACAAGCGTACCGTCGCGAACAACAACCGCACCGACCATCGGGTTGGGCTCAACCGCCCCTTGACCTCGTGCAGCTTCGGCCAGGGCACGCCGCATCCAGAATTCGTCAGACGTATCGCTCATCAATCGCCTGCAATTGCATAATCATATGAATCAAAGCGGCACGGAGGTCCCGCTCGACTTCGGCGGCACAACTTTCGGCTTTTCCTGGGCCTTCGCTGGCACGCTCGATTTCTTCTCGGTCGGTTTGAATTCGTTCGGCGGCTCATAAATCTGGCGGTAGATGATCGTCAACCGGCGCCTGGCGTCTTCGGCCGAGAGTGGATCGATCGATGCACGAAACCAGGGAGGCAGTTCCGCCTCGAACGCGGCGAGGTGTTCGCGAGTCACCGGCGCGGGCGGGTGATCCATGAAATAGAGCGATTCGGCGACGTGATGCACTCGATCCTGCAGCACGGCGAATTGCCCTTTCTTCGCCTCAGCCTTGGTATCAACCTTCTTCACTTCGGCCTTGGGATCGACCCGTTTCGCAAGACCGGGAAATACCGATTTCGCTTGCTCCATCGTCTCAAATCGATCGCGGTATTTTTCTTCCTCGCTCAAAGGAAAACGCCGCAAGCCTGCGAGCCCCATCTGGCGTCCCACACGCATCAACTCGACAATTTGCGTGCGCACCGGGGTGATCGCCTCGATCCGCGCACGCTCTTTCTCGTCGAGATGTAGCCAAACCTTGATCGGATTCGCCAGTTCGAACGGTCCGATGACCCCGAGATCGCCCGGGTAGACGCCCAGAACCAAATTGGTCGTGCCGTGCGGACTTGCGTGCCGTTCAGCCTTTTTCCACTTCTCAACGAGCGTCAGCTTGGCGTCGAACGAACCCGCCTTGTCGAGCTCTGCTTTTTGCGGCTCGCTCAACGTCTGAACCCAGACGTGATATCGCTTCATCACCGCCAAATAGCGCGCCTGCGTTGCGGGGTCGAGCTTCGCAAGCTCGGCGTCAAGCTCACGAACTCGCGTCTGATCCTCGGGTGGCAACAGGTCGAAATCGTTCAGACTCTGCGCGAGTGCATGCCGTTGTTCCGAGGGCATCGACTCGAGCCGCTTCCAGTTCTGCGGGTCTTGCGCCTGGGCCGCGCTCGGCAAACCGAGGCCGCCAAGCGAGATCAGGGTGAGCGATATGATGACTCGGCAACGCATGACGACGTCCTTACAAGGCGAACGGCTGCTAGTTCGGATCGTTGCCAAACTCGGGGCTTTCGTCGAGGCGTTTGAGAAACTCGAGCGTGCCGATTTCGCGGTATTCCTGATAGTGCTCGGCAATCGACAGCTCGCGTGCGAGTCGTGCCGTCGGGTCGGGAATCAGCCAGCGGGTGATCACCAGACCGATCACAAAGCAAAGCGCGGTGCCGCAGGCAACGAGCACGGTCGTGAGAACCTTACGCGCCGTTCGCGAGGCCGACATGAACAGCTTGTCGCCAGCCGTGTCGATCTTGGCGATCTCGGTCAGCGTGCGCTGGGTGAGCGACTCCGAGGCTCGCGGCATGGGAAGCTCGTCGAGCAGTTCCCACGTCCGTTTGAGTGCGTCGACCTCGCGACGGGCCGACACGCTCTGCGTCAGCTTGGTCGAAATCGCGCGAGATTCCGACTCGTTCAGCTCGCCGTCGATAAATGCGACGAGGTTGCTGCGTTCATCGGGGGTAAGTCGCTGGTTCTCCGCGCCCTTCGACACGCCAGACTCTCCGGGGGATTACTCCCTCGCCCTACCTCGAAAACACGCAACACGCCCAGACCACGCCCTGCGGAAACAACACGGCTCCCGCATCGTCCGGCACTCGCCAACCCGTTCTCCATCGTCTCTCTCGGATGGCGAACAGTCAACAGGCCGGAACCAGGCGGAAGCCGATCTTCTCACCAATCGCGATAAAGTTCGCTCAACGCGGGCCAGGAACACCCATGCCGCCACCAAGTCCCGCACCGGCAGCCGATGCCGCACGACTGGCACCGCCGCCGCCGCGAACGCCACGCCCAGTCACCGCAAGGTTACGGTTCGGGCCGACGCCAGTTCGCAAGCTGGGATAATACTGGGCTGCACGATTGTAGTAGAGCGCTGGGCCGCGGCCGGCGATGTTCGTCGTCGGCATGCCGCGGAACTTCGACCGCGCTCCGAAGCCGGCACCACGCGGGGCCTTGCTGTCGAAAGTCGCGTTCGGGTCATAATTGTCAAAGACGCCGTAGCCGCCGTTGGGATCGTAGAGACCAGCCCGATTCGTGCGGGCCAGAACCTGATTGTCGGCGAAGTTCTGGTTGATCGTGTCCTGAACGCGCGGCTGAGCCGCGAGCGCCGCTTGCCTCGGGAGGAAGAAGCCGTAGTAGGCAAAAAATGGATCGTCGAAGGTACCGTTCTGGGCCCGGCTCTCGCCCGCCCACGCCGCGACAGCCGCCAATGCCACCAGGCCCAACAGAGCTCGTCGCATCGCCAGTCTCCCTTCGGCCACGATTATCCTCGCCAGGGGCAGCCCGCCAACGCGCAGACCACAGCCCTTGCTTCAGACCATGACTCAACGTAAAAGTATACGATACCCCGCGCACCAGGCAAGGCCTCACCAGCCGCATGTTGCCTGGGGTCACAACTCCCCGTTTTCACCGCAATACATACGCGTCAAAACGCGAATCGTCGCGGTCACGGGGCCGTCGCGGTTTGCTTCTCTTCGTAAAGGTATCGGCTAGCGTTCGCACGCATCTCCAGCAAGCCTACGCATCTTTGCCGAAGCACTTAAGGGCGCTGAATCTCGTGTTTGGTATCGCCATCTCAACTTCCACAGCTTTCCTGATCTGCATCATCGTTGTGGTGATCATCGGCGCCCTCGTCGCCTACCGACTCCAGCAAGGCGCCGTCGAGGACGACGGTTCGACGACAGAAGACGATCTGCGGAAGGATCTGGAACGCGCTTACTACATGGGTGAGATGGACGCGGAGGAGTTCAAACGCGTCTCGGCTGCACTCGATGCGCAAAAACCGGGGGCAAAGCGCCTCGCAATGCCTGCGAAGCCCCCTACCTCTGTGATCGAACAGCCAGAGCCAACCATCGAAACGACACCAGCGCCCGAGACTGCGCCGGCAACCGAAACGACCACAACGAACACTGCTTACGCGTTCGGAACCATGGTCGTTGATACGGCCCAGGCACAGCCGCCGACATCGGCGAATCCTGAGAACCCGCCGGAAGCCTGAGGTTGCGCAAGTTACTTCGCGTCGACCTTCACCTTCTCAGCGGCCCAGGTGTATTCGTTCGACTGACCTTTGTTGGTCACGTTGACCATACCGTTGATCGTCTTGCCTGAGGCGATCTTGCCCTGATATTCGGCGCGTCGGCCGTCGCGAGTCACGACGAAGCTGATTTCCATCCCGCGAACCACCAGGTCGTCGACCTTCACGGCTTCCCCGTCGTCGAATCGCTCGCGGCCGGTCAGTTTGTCGCCCGCCGCCTCGATATCGAGGACGTGCTTGTGTTCTTTCTTCTCGCTGTCCTTCCAGGTCCACGTCCAGGTGCCGGCCACGTCAGACGGGCCGGCCGCAGGCGCAAGTCCAGGCAGGTCAAGGGCGAAGATCAGGGCGACGCAGGTCAGCATCAGACGCTGAAGATAAAGCGGCCATGTCGAACGCATGGATGAACTCCTCAAATTGGGACAAGTGCGCTTTCTCGCTCAGGAAGGCAGTCGACAGACCGTCGCTTTGCTTCATAAGTGAGTAAGCAAGCACCGTGCCAATTGAGGTGGTTCAATAAGTGCGTCGCACGCGCGCTCCATCGCGAACCGGGTTGATGCCGATCACGCTGTTGCGAATGAACGTGATGAACTCAACCACCTCGGGAATCGTGCCGAAATCGGCCTCGATCCGATCGAGGGCGGCAGATTGCGAGCGCCCTTCCTTGTACAGGATGCGGAACGACACCCGCAGGGCGTCAATCGACGCCGGAGGCATCCCCGATCGCCGCAAGCCGACGATGTTCAACCCGGATACGCTATTGTAGCCCTGCTGCAGGATGAACGGAGGCACATCCTTCGTCGTGGAACACAGACCGCCGAGCATCGCCAGCCGGCCGATTCGCACGCGTTGCTGAACTGCGGCATATCCCGAGAGGATGCACTGGTCCGCCAGTTCGACATGACCCGCGAGCAGAGTGCCATTCACGAGCGTGCAATCGTTGCCGATCACCGCGTCGTGGCCGACGTGTGCACCCACCATGAAAAGGTTGCGGTCGCCGATCTTCGTCTCGCCGCGACCTTGCACCGTTCCGCGATGAACCGTCACGTGCTCGCGAAAGTGATTATTATTTCCGGCGCGGACCCAGGTCTCTTCGCCCCGGTATCCACGATGCTGCGGCGCCTTGCCGAGCACGGCTCCGTGCCCGACGACGTTATCACGGCCGAGTTCGATCGGACCGGTCAAACTTGCGTGACCTTCGATGACCGTTCCCGAGCCAACCTTTACGTGGCCTTCCAGGATCGTAAACGGCCCAACCTGAACGTCCGGCGCGAGGTCCACATCGGGCCCTATCACGGCGGTCGGGTGGATCAAGTCCGACATGGTCAGCGGCATCAGGCTGCTCCTCCTTGTCTCGGCGCCTCGTGCGAGAGACCTCCTGTCCCTCTGCGTCGCTATCGGACCAAGCCTTCCACAGACTTGAGAAATTGCTGGCTTCAGGCCACAGACACCACCTTGCCGGTCTTCACGCTCTCAATTTCCGCCCGGCAAAGCACCAGGGCCTGTCGCGCCAATTCCCCGGAAAGACTGGGAGCTTCCTTACCAGTCGCCACAGCCTCGACGGCGACCGACAACTCATTCGCAAACGCATCGATCGGATCGCCGGAACCAAGGCTCGGCCTTTCGACCGACCCATTGGGACCAATCACCGACAGCGGCGTCGCAACCACCCCGGCATCACCCAGGCTCGCGAACTCGAACGTCAGTGTCGCACGTTCGAGATAAATCTCAAAGGCATGTGCAAACGGCCGACCCGACTGACTGAGCGCCCCAGAAAGCGCCGAAACCGCCGGACCGCCTTCGTCGTAGAGATACTGAGTCGTAAGGTGAACCACCGCACCGTTTTCCACCACGCCACGCGAGTGCACGCCTCGCGGAACGCCGCAGACGAGACCGACGAAATGCGTGTCGTGTATATGCAGGTCGATGGCCGGACCACCCGAGCGATCGGCATCAGCGATTCCGCTCGACCAGTCGGGCTTCGAGATCACCCGGGTAAAGTGGGCCGCCTTGAGCGCTCCGAAGCGACCTGACTTCACCGCGTCCGCCGCGAATGCGAACTCGGGGAAGAACGGCAAGACGTGAGCGACCATCAGCAACTTGCCGTTGGCCTTCGCCGCCGCAACCATCGCATCGGCATCGCTGGTCGAAAGAGCGATCGGCTTCTCGACGAGCACGTGTTTACCGGCTTCGAGAGCCCGAATTGCCTGCTTGGCGTGTTCGTCGTTTGGTAAGCAAAGGTCGACAAGGTCGATACTTGGGTCACGCAGCAGATCGGCGATATCACTGTGGCGATTGATGCCCGAAAGGTCGACATGCGTCCCTCTCGGCCCAAAATTGCCCTGGATACCGGTCCAGTCGCCCGCCAGTTTCTTCGGGTCTCGCGTGCAAATGGCCGCCACCTTCCCGCCGGCGAGCTTTTGCGCCGCGATGTAGTGGATCCAGCCCATGAAGCCGATGCCGCAGATCCCGATATTGACCATGAAACCCTGCCCTTTGCGATTCGATCGCCGCCACGGCCGCCAGGAGACGCATTGCGGATCCTGGTCCGGAGGCCAGCGTGCGGTGATTGTGCCGCGAGTGTGACATTTGGGCAAGAGCAGTGTGAATTGGGCGAGAATTCTGGTCGCTGACCAGCTTCATAACCGTCAAAACAACCCCTTGATCGGCGAACCTGTCGAGAGCTTGCGAAAGACCTGCTGGAACTTGTCCCAGTATTCCTGGCGCGTATCAATTCCCAGATGCCGAAGGACCGTCGCCGACAGATCAGCCGGCGTCACCGGATTGTCTTTGACATAGCCGCCGAACGGGTTTGTCTCGCCATAGACCTGCCCGCCTCGAACCCCTCCGCCAGCCACGAGGGCTGTAAATGCGTGCGGCCAATGGTCGCGCCCGGTTTTTTCGGTCATCGCGTTCTGAACTCGCTGGCCGATCCTTGGAGTTCGTCCAAACTCTCCCGACGCCACAACCAAAGTTGAATCAAGTAAACCGCGTAAGTGCATATCTTCAATAAAGGCCGCGAATGCTTGATCGAATGTCGGCGCAAGTCGATTCTTGAGCGTGGGAAAGTTCTGATGATGAGTATCCCAGTAAGGTGAAACCTTATCAGCTCCACTGTCATCGTCATAATTCACGGTCACAAGCTGAATTCCCGCCTCGACAAGCCGTCGCGCCAGAAGGAGGCTCCTTGCAAACTTGCTGGCCCCATAGTTTTCAAGAGTAGCCTTCGACTCTCGGTCGAGTTCAAATGCCCTCGCCGCTCGGTCATTGTCGAGCATATTAAAGGCACTGCTTATGTTCTCTTGAAAATTCGGTGCGGTTCGACCGAGATCCGGAGCTCTTGAGCCCGATGCCGACTGAATCTCCTCCAAAAGAAAACGACGGCCATCGGCTCGGCTGCGTGAGAGATAACTCGGAAGTCGAAGACCGGGGACTTCAAAGCCGGCCTTTGTCGGGTCGCCCCCAACGAGGAAGGGACGAAACTCCGCCCCCATCCGGCCGCCGAACTGGCCTGCGATCGGCTTATCCTGCCCGACGAACTGCGTGAACCACGGCAGAACGATCGACGGCGGCCACCCTCCCGCACGTGTCGCAAATCGCATCACCATTGAGGCAATAGACGGCCAATCCTCGGGCTTCGCCTGGTCGGTCACCGGCGGTCCGAAATAGGGTCGGCCGCTGTAAATCTCACTACATGCTGGCCCATGAACCGGCATTTCGTGAGTCATCGAACGAATCAGGCACACTTTATCCATCTGCCGAGCCAGACGCGGAAGGTGCTCGCAAATCTGGATGCCACGGACATTGGTGTCGATCGGCCTGAACTCACCGCGAATTTCCAGCGGCGCCGCTGGCTTCATGTCCCAGAGATCGATATGACTGGGACCACCAAAAAGGAAGATAAAAATACAAGACTTCGTTTTCGACGTGGAATCGTTCGCGCGAAGCGCACTCAACTCAACGGACGACAGTCCCAGAACACCGAGGCCGACGGACCTCAACAATTCTCGTCGATTCAAGCCTGCCATGGTGAGTTTCCTCAAACAGCGGCTGCGGGCTGAGAGGAGGAGTCGGGCGGTTCACGATGGAATTTCAGCAATCGGTTGCACAAGTAGTGTATTCGACACGTAAGCAAGAAGCAGCCAAAAATCGGATTGGCTCATGCAGGAATTTAGGGTGGTGAGCTATATTCGCTCCTATGTCGGTCTTTTCTGGGTGCCACTGGCTGTACTCACAATATTGTCCGGGATTCCTGTTTCGGTGAAGCCATTGTCGGATCGTCCGTCCACAGACGC
>CAMFLR010000029.1 GCA_945957605.1 uncultured Isosphaeraceae bacterium | reverse complement strand
AAGGGGTGGTTCCGTTCATGCGGATATCGCCATGGTCATTAGGGAATCGCTCTAAGTTTGAAAAACGCGCTGCAACGAATTGAAATAGATTGCATGGATCATGGCATTTGCATCTCGCCTTGGAGCGCGTTAAATTGGGTTAATTGCGACTATTGATGGGTTGACGGGGAACTTTGCCATGTTGCGGCTAAAAGGTCGGCGGAATCGGCTTCAACTGGGGCTCGATTTGCTTGAATCACGCGAATTGCTGGCGGTGGGTTATCAGTTCTTTCCACTCGATTTGCCCAAGGCGCAGGTAACCTCGCTCACAAATGGCAGCGATGGCAACGTTTGGCTCACGTATTCGACGGATCCGCAAGCCGGCGGCGGACCGGCCTCGAATGCGATTGGTGTCATCAACCCGACAACCGGTGCGTTCGCGTCGATTGCGCGAAATTCGCTTCCCGTCTCGATCACTGCGGGTGCGGACGGCAATCTTTGGTTCCTGGACTCCACGATCGGAGGGGCCACAGGAAATATAAACAGGCTAAATCCTGTCACTCATGCCATTCAGTCGTATCCTCTTGGGATTCTTGTCAGTCCTTACGCTTCGATGGCGAGCGATAACAATGGCAATCTCTGGATTGCCAATCACGACTCGCAGATCGATGAATTCAACATCACCACGCATCAGTTGACTCAGTTTCCGCTCTCGAATTCCGCGTACATCTCTCAGTCGATCACCAATGGGCCCGATGGCCGGATCTGGTTCACAACCGCGGCCGGGATGTTTCCGACGACCGGAAATGTCGACGTGATCGACCCGGTGACGCATGTCATCACGGCCTATACATCACCGACGCCGCAGACCGTTCCGACCTACATCACGACTGGACCCGATGGAAATCTCTGGTTCAACGAAAAGGTCGCGTACGAAGTGCTTGGAAGCAACGTCTTCTACTACAACCAGATCGCCAAGATCGCTCCTGCGACGGGCACGATCACCGAGTACGCAGGTGGCTCGGCCGGACCAATCACGACCGGGCCGGATAACCAGATCTGGACCGTCGGACTTACCGTGCCGGCAACGCCTCCCTATAACGGGCAGACCGGCTTGAGCCAGTTCAATCTCACGACATCAACGCAGTCGACGTTCCCATATCCGCCAGCGGTAGGGTCTCTCTCCACCTCGAGCCTCATTACCGCCAGCAACCACGCGCTTTGGTACGGCGGGCCTACGGGTTTTATCGCGGAGTCGAAGATCCTGCCTGCCGACAAGGCATCGATCGGTGGATCCGTTTTCCTCACGGCGACGGGCGTTCTTAACCCGTCTTATCTCGTTTCGCTTTCGACCCAGGCCGTCTTCCTTGACCTGAACAACGACGGCAAGATCGATCCCAACGAACCGGTGACATTTCCGGATGCTTCGGGTTACTACGAGTTCGACGGCCTGGCGCCGCAGACGTACACCATTCGCGTGGTGCCGTATAACAACAACGTAACCACCGCGCCTGTGTCTGGCAGCCAGTCGATCACCGCGACTGCTGGTCAACTCACGTTTGCCAGCAATTTCGGAGTGCTTCCCGCAAGCATTTTGCTGCCTCTCACGTACAACGCCACGCCGTTTGGTACCACCAATACCGACCTGCAAGTGGCCGAGGTGAATGGGCTCTATCAGTTGATTCTGGGAAGAGCACCCGACGCCGATGGCGGCGCGAGCGCGGTAACTTTCTTGAAGCAGGGGGGGACGGTTCAGTCGCTGGCTGGCTCGCTGTTGTCGTCGACAGAGTATTACTTGCTCGTCGTCAATAACGTGTACCAAACGATTCTCCGTCGCGCTCCGGACTCGGCTGGAGGAGCGGCGTCGTTGGACTACTTGCAGCACGGTGGGCCGATTCTGGGTCTTGTCGACTCGTTGATGAACTCGGCCGAGTACAACGCTCTGTTTTCGAGCGACTCGTCATTCGTGCAGGCGATCTACGGCGATATCCTCGGTCGGCTGGCGACCCCGGCAGAGATTTCGAACGGAGTCGCCGCAATTCAAGGGGGCACGACTCGCTCGAACCTTATCGCGTATCTCTTGACCTGCGACGAGTCGAACCAGCGAATTGTTTTTGGGGCATACGGCGAGATCCTGGCGAGGATCGACAACGACACCGCGTCTTACGATGCGATCAAGAACGGTCTGTCGCCGATCGCGCTTGCGATTGGTCTCTTCGGTTCCCCCGAGTTCGCGCAACGCGCGAATGCAACGGTTCATTGAACCGGGAATGATCCCTTCCACAAAAGCAAAGCGCCGGCGTTTGCCGGCGCATTTACATTTGGACGGGTAACTGTGTCGCTCAGTTATTCAGTCCGAGCAGGCTCAGCTCGGACTGAACGCGCGCCAGATCCCAGACGCGCACCGTCTTGTCGTCGCCGCCGGCGGCAAGCCGGTTACCGGTTTCGTCGAAGGTCATGGTCGTCACCATTCCGCTATGGCTGGGAAGGTGGACAAAAACCTCTGCGCGGGGGCCATCGAGCTTCCAGAGGTTGATCAGTCCCACGGAAGCAACGGCAAGGTGAACGTGATCGGGCGAGAAGGCGATCGCTGTGATCGAGGCGGGTTTTTCGGGATCGCTGGGGAACAAGCGTTGCTTGATCGCCCCGGTTTCGGCGTCGACGAGAAGCACTGTGCCACTGCCGCCTTGACGATCGCCAAGGGCCAGCGTGGTTCCGTCGTGAGAGAGGGCCATGCACGAGAATCGGCCGGCGATCGCCCACCCCAGGCGTTCGAGACGATTTCCCTTGAGCGACCAGGCGGTGAATTCTTCGCCGCTGGACGCGAGCAAGTAGACGCGATTACCGGCCGGATTGATCGCAACGTCGCGCCAGAAAATGAGCCGATCACCGCCTCGATTGCGGCCGCCTCCTCCGCCTCCGTTCGCGCCGGGAGAGCGGTCTGGCGGAGGGCCGGCGGGGTTGCCGCGTTCGCGACGATCCGGCGATGCGAGTGGCCCATCAAACCGTGAAGACTCGTTCGTATCACGGATTTCCAAGCGCGTAACGCGCATCGCTCCACCTTCGGGGCGCGGGCGCGCGACGAACAACTCGTTGAAGCGAGACATCAGCAAAAGCTGACCGTTTTGGGCCTGGGCGATTCGTGGAGCGGTCGCGCGAAATCCGTTTCCGCCCCGAGGACCATTCATAGCGTTCACTTCGGGCAACCGCACCGAAGTATCGGCCTTGAGCGACGGGAACTCGAGCCAATCGATCCTGTCACCTTGCTGGCTGGCCGAGTCGGGACGAGCTGCCAGTGGTTGACCGGGCGTCTCAGGTCGCGCGACCAGTTGCGAGATGAGGCGTCCCTTGGAGTCCCATGCAAGGCTAAGCGCGGAGAGACGTTCGTTGATGTGCGACTTCGCGGGGCATTCACCTTGCGACCAGATGCGGAGATTGCCCATGAAATCGACCATCGCCAGATCGCCGCCCGAAGAAAACGCGAGGCTTTTGAGCAGCGTCGGAAAACCAGAGATTTCGGTGCAGACCTGCGGGTTCACCACCTCCCAGAAGGCCAGCGACGAACCCTGGCCGACCGCGATCAACCGGTTGCGCGGGCCGACGGCCATGCCCTGCCAATCCTTGTTCAGCGGCAGCGACGCGACCTTCGCCGAAGCGGAGATGTCCCAGAGTTCTACGCCTGAATTACGTCCCGAAAGTGCGAGGAGCGAGGGATCCTCGGGGCTGAATCGAAGCTGATCGACCACGCCGAGGCCGGGGTTGATCGCCGGCAGCGACCCGCGCGTGTCGGCAATATGATTCAGATCCCAGAGGTGAACCGAGCGATTGCCGGCCGCGGCCAGAAAGCCCTGAGGACCAAGCGCCAGGGCCGTCAGCTCGGCCTGCCAGTCAATCGACGTCCGCACGCTACCGTCGCGCGTCCAGATCGAGATTTCGGCGTCGTTCGCACCCGCGACAGCGACCGTCTTGCCGTCCGGCGAAATCGCCGAAAGGGGCGAGGCCCAGGGGCCCCGGATCATGGTTTCGTCGCGAGCGTCAATTCGCGCATCGTAGACGGTCGCGATCGGGCGATTCGGTTTGAGCGCGTTCCAGAGATGCACGCGGGTATCGCGCGGGCGTGGATCAAAGCCACCGCCGACCGGACCAAATCCGCCCATCCCCATCATTCCACCGCCGAACCGCATCGGGTCGGATACGACGCGGTCGACCGTGAGGAATCGCATTCCGTCGGCCGAGAAGGCGATCGACATGATCTCGCGCTCGGGCTCGGGTGGACCGACGGTTACCGATGGGTCGAATAGCCGCAAGTTTCCCGACACTGCGCCTGTGGCCGCGTTGTAGAGCCGGATGCCCTTGTTGTCGCTATCGATCAGCGCGATGTCATCCCCCGCGGCGACCATTCGGACCTGCGGCCGCCCTCCCATAAACCGCTGCCGGCCGCGGTTGAACTGGCGATCACGCGTCATGAAATCGGTCGAGCGCGGAAGGTCGACGATCAGCTCTTGCACGCTGATCTGGCTGCGTTTTTCGACATCCCAGAATCGAAGCGTTGAACCATCTTCCGACAGTGTGACCATGTGCTGGCCGTCTTGCGCGAAGACAAAGCTCTGCGCAGGGTCGGACAGGGCGATTTCGGGCCGGCGCTCGACGTCGCGAATTGTCATGAACGCCGCCGCTTCGTCGCGCAGCCACATCCGCTGTTGTGGTCCGATGGGAAGCTCGGCCGCGCGCTTCAGCAGGTCGAGGCCGGTCGAACGGCGATCGACGACCGCCGACATCCGCACCACTTGCGCATTCTGCACGAGTTGTGCGAGCAAGGCCGATCGCGCATCGCCGATTGCAACCTTGAGCTGGTCGGCCGACTTTTGCGCCTCGCCCCTCGCTTTGACGGCTTCGTTCCGTTCGTAAAGGATATTCGCATAACTTACAGATACGGAAACAGCGATCGCGACGATGGCGATCGCCGAAACGGTTGTGAGCAGCCGATTTCGCCGCGCGGCACGCCAGGCGCGGCCAAGTGGTCCGATGCGCCGGGCTCGAACCGGTTCGTGATTGAGAAAGCGTTCGAGATCGTCGGCGAATTCGGCGGCGGTCGGATAGCGATCCTGCACTCGCTTGTTGAGCGATTTCAGGACGATCGTTTCGAGATCGCGCGGCACGCGTTTATCGAAGCTGCGAATGGTGGCAGGATCGCGCGAGGCGATTTGATTGATCAGCTCGGCGGCGGTTTTGCCTTCGAACGGCGGCCGGAAGGTGAGCAATTCGTAGAGCGTCGCCCCGAGGCTGTAAATATCGCTGCGACCATCAATGGCGCCCGTGTTTGCCTGCTCGGGGCTCATGTAGCGCGGAGTGCCAAGGAGGCTATCGACCTGTGTCTGGCTCGGGTCGGCCAGGCGACGCGCGAGGCCGAAGTCGGCCATCCAGATCATGCCACGCGCGTCGACGAGCAAGTTCGACGGCTTGACGTCGCGATGAATCACACCGCCGGCGTGAGCATGCGCCAGGGCTTCGGCCGCTTGTTTGCCGACCGTCGCCACCCAGCGATAATAGGCCGATCCGCGCGGAGGGACGAACGGCGTGGGCTCGTCGATTAGCTCGCGGGAAAGTCCCTTGGGAACGCGTCCGCCCCAGGTGGCGGTCGAATCGCCGAGCAGGCCGGAGAGATTCATCTCGCGCTCGACGGGTGCCGGCGGCGTAGCGTTCGGGCGCGAAGAGGAGCGGCCAGGGAAGGTCGAGCCGGCGGCGACGCTGCGATCTCGCCTGAGGTGCTTGATCACGCGATCGAGGCCGCTTCCTTCGATGCGCTGCATCGCGTAGTAGCAAAGCCCGCCGACCTGGCCGACGTCGAAAACCGGCACGATGTGCGTGTGGTGCAATCCGGCGGCTGTACGAGCTTCGTTCAGGAACCGACGCCGGCCGCTCGAATCGGGTGCGGCCGATGAGCCGAGCACTTTGAGCGCCACTGGACGATCGAGCCCGACGTGCACCGCTTCGTAAACAATCCCCATGCCGCCGCGGCCCAACTCGCGGACGATCCGGTAACCGGCGACGCGCCGGCCCGATTCGAGGCGATGACCGGGACCATGGGGATCCCCGACGAGACCTTTGACCAGCGCTAGTCCTTCGAGCGCGGCAATGACATCTTCCTCAAGGCCCGGGTAGCCAGCGGCGAAGGTGGCGGGGTCGGGTGCCTGGCCAGCTTCGGCCAGCGCGAGATAGGCCTCGATTGCCTCGCCGAGCTGTTCATCGCGGTCGGCCGAGTTGGGCTCGGGCTCGACATCACCCATCCGGCGGACCATGACGCACCGTCCCATCCATCAAAAAGACATCATCGCATAATCGAACCGGTCATAACGGCTTGGGCCCGTCGAACGTCCGTTTCAAACTTTTGAGTCCGCGGGCGTGAATGCCGCGAATCGTTTTCCGGCTGACGCCGAGGCGTTCGCCGATCGATTCGAACGACAGGTTTTCGGCGTGATAGAGCCAGAGCACCTCGGCCTCTTCCTCGGGGAGGGCGGCCACGGCGTCGGCGAGAAGAACCGTCAGCTCGCGGCGGCTGGCCGCTTCGCTGGGGCTCGTTTGGGACAGGGAGAGCATATCGAGCAGCTTACCGCCACCTGCCGAATCGCCGCCTGCGGGGTCGATCGGCCCTTCGAGCGGCACGTCGGGCGTACCCCCCGCGCGTTTGGCGCGGCTGTGGTAACGCCCCAGGTCGGCAAGCTTCTGACCCACCAGCCGGCGGAGCCAGCCAACGAGCGCAGCTTCATTTTGTCCGGTAAATTGGGGGAACTGACGAACGACTTCAACCAGCGCTTCCTGAACGACATCGGAAAGTTCGACACGTTCACGAAGCTTGGGGCCGAGGCCGGTGCGCACGACCATTCGCATGTAGTTGCGATAGAGCGAGCACAGTTCGCCAAGGGCCTCCGGCTGACCGGCGCGGGCCTGGGCGATCAATTCCATCGGTCCCGACCCCATTCCAGACCACCTCTCAGCTCGACCGGAACGTCCGACACGGGTTGAGCGGAGATCAGTCCGATACCGATCTAGGCGTCAACCGCGGCGGATTTGTCCCGCCACATCATTATGATCGGTCCGACAACGCGTGGCGACAAGAGTTTAAGGTCGCACACGGATCGCCGCCCCTGTTTCAGAACGAAACCGGCGACTCATAGTCGACACCGCGTTCAGCCCGGGGTGATTCCGAACAGGGAGCGGAGGCGGTTGAAGGTGGGCATTACGAGTTCGAGGCACTGTTCGCAGCCTCGTTCGTTCAAGGCCTTAATATATTCCTTCGTCTCGCGCGGGAAAGGAATCGTGGTCTCTTGGCTGCAAATCCGGCAAATTAGTGAACGAATGCAGGACGAAGGAGAGTTCACGCTGTGCTGGAGTTCTGCAAGTTGACTACGCCTTCTTTTCTCCCGGCGCTGGTGCCAATCCGCGAAGAATATCCAGCCGGTTTGGCGGCGCGTCGGGGGCGAAGAAATCGGGAATCGTACGATCCGTCCGCCGTGGCCGACGGAGGAACGCCACGGGCCACTCGGTCACACGCCGTTTGCGTACGTGAACGAATCGCCCGGACTCAGGTTCGTCGATGTATTCTTCTTGAAGCACGAGGGCAAGCGGTTCTTCCGTCCCTGGGTTGGCCGCGGCGAAATCCAAAGCTTCCTGATACGTCGCGAAGGGATAATAGTAATCGTTACCGTCGGCCTCGTCCGGCGCTCCTTCTTCGGGATGACACCAAACGCGGTATTCCAGCACGGCATCCCAAACGTAACCGCCGCCGGCGTGGACCGAAGCCGGATAGGTACCGACAAGCGCCTGGTCAATCGCGTCGGGAAAGGTCATGTCGTCTCCGCGATCAATCGCCAGAGCTCAGCTACCACGGTTGATTCACACACAATATTAACGAACCGGTGGTCAGATTGGTTGCGATAACGTTTCTGACTCGACCAACTCAAGCGGAATCGGCACGTCAGCCTTTTCGACCAACCGCTGCTCGGTTGGGTCGCGCAAGGCTTCGGGCCAGATGTGAAATCCGCCCTTCCCAAGACGGTCCCATTCCCACATTCCCCAGATACCTCGACCCTCGTTATAACCGTTATAAACGAGCGTGTGCTTACCAATGTATGACTTGTGCCAGAAGCACTTGCCGTCTTCGACGCTGTACTTCCCCTTGATCAAAAACGGGCCGACCCAGTCGCGTCCGGTTCCTTCGACGCCACCGTTCTTGAAGGTCAGAACCAACTCCATCCAGCTTTTACCCTTGATCTCGCGCTGCAAGAAAAACCCAGTCCACGGGCCGCTGGGGAAGCGATCGTCCTGTTCAAGCGATAGATCGGGCGTAAGGTCGTTGTCTGGTTGTTTCATGACTACCTCCTCGCTCACTCCCTGAATGCAACATTTCCATACGCTTCATTTCGCACACGTGACTGGTTTTCGATCTCGAAGTTAATATCAGAGAATATTAATTTTTAATCCATTGACGACGGGCCAGCCTGATTCGAAAGACCATTCGATCGAAGCACAATGAAACACGAATCGCCAGCGGCGTTCTCCAAGATCGTGACAGTCGCAGCCGATCAAATCCCAGGGAAGGTTGAGGTCGTCGACATCGTCGGGAAATGCTTCGATCGAAGTGAGTTTTGCGTCGGTGAAAGTGGCGATCGTAGTGACTCTCGGCCCTTCCCAGGGAGCGAGCTCGATGCGCATGACACCAGGCGAAAGTACGAGTCCGATGATGCCCTGTAGGGGGAGATCGCCATGCAATTGACGTTCGATGAGAGTCGACAAGAACTACGTTCCTTCGTCATGTTTATCACGCCTAGCCACCGCCATCGCATGATGACCAACCTCAGCAATTCTTGATACGTTGGCAGAGAGACTCCTCAGTTGCGAAGTTCGCAGCCTGACGCCTAGGTTCAACGACCGCGCTTGCCCAGAAGTCGCTTGAAGAATGCTGAAATCATGGAAGCGGTTTGACCGAGCGCGCCGCCAAGAGGTCCTTTACCACCTTCGTAAGGTGGCTTGATTCGGGTTTTCAGGAATGCCAAATACTTTGGCGGCTCATCGCGAAAGATCTCTTCTCCTGCACCCATAAAGGCGCGGGTGAGTTCGTCTGCCGCCCGATCGAGATTGCCGATCTCAAATTGGCATTCGCCGAGCCGGAGATGAAGAAACGGGTTGCCGATCGCGCCTGGGCAATGCATCGCCATCGAAAGATTGTCACGCCCGGCCACGAAATCGCCGCCAAAGAAATTTGCATCGCCGATGGAGCCCAGCAGCCAGGTTGCCGCCTCCCACTCCGTCTGTGTAACAGGCAAGAGATCCCAGGCCGCCCAGTAGCATTTGAGCGCGGCAGGATAATCACCCTGTTCGACGAGGGCGTCTCCCTCTGCGCTGAGGGATTGGATGCGTTGATGGACTTCGTCGGATAGCTGGGCCATGCGAGCATCCCCTACTTCTTCATGTAGACCGACCGTCCCGAGATTAGCCGCCTGACGGAGCCGTACCATCCGCGAGATTCGTGAGCACGGATTCGATGCGAAGCAGCTCATCGTCTGGACCGCCATCCCAGGGCGCGATGGCGATCCACTGCGCGCGTTGATCCGGCCGGATCCAGCTTACATCATCATCAACGATGAAAACCTCTTCGACTTGGACATCCGGCACAAATCTAAGATCCTTATATTCGCCGGTCCAATCAACATACTCGAGCAGCGCCAGCAAATGGCGAGGAACATAGCCCCGACGATCGAGATCTTCCATAACCTCGCGGGCACTCGATTCGTCGACCGTGGTGAACAGAACAACGCGCTCAAATCGCTGGTCGCAAAACGTAAGGAAGTTACGAAGTCTTGGCCGCGGTCGGGCACTGAGTGCGTCGTCGATGAGCGTTCGTTCCAGGTCGAGGGCGAGAACTTTAACGCACATGACGAGAATCCCTATGAAGGCTGTCGCCGAATTCAAGCGAAACGGCCATCACCGCCAGCTTACAAACCACGACGGCTATGCTTTGATGTAGGATTAGTCACATCAGACGCGCACACGACTCTCAACAGAGCAATTGAGTCCACCATGCTTTGACGACGCGACCCGAGCGAACGATCGCAACTCCGCGAGCTCCACTGAACACTTCCGGATGAATCAGATGCAGGAATGGTCGCAATTCGTCACCCGGCTGCATGATTGCCTCGATCGTGGCTCGATCGGTGGCCATCGCTGCCTCGTACTCCGCTCGCTTTGCGGGGCGCCGAACGATCCACCGATGCCGAATGTCCCGAGCGAAATGCTCGTCAACACTGAGTGCCGGCTGAAGACACGACGGTGCGATCTCGACGGTGTAATCCCCGAGGTGTGATCCCATGGGTGGGAGAACTCCACATCTCAGTGAACGGGTTGCGTTCGTCGACTCAAAAGCAGAGGCAACAGAGTTGGCTACGGGTTGGGGCTAGATATCCAGCGATTGACGCGGGCGCTCAAGGAGCGATTCCACTTCAGGCCGGCTGGCACCCTTTACCAGGCACAATCGCCAGGCGGCGTCATACCGCAACTCAGCATACCAAGCGCCAACACCCTGGGCGCCGACAGTGTACGCCATCACGCTCGCTCGGCCGTTGGATGCTGAGTGGGACGAAAACCAGATGAAGACGGCCGACTGGCTGAAGTCGGCGATGCGGCGCTGCAAGTTTTTCGAGCTGTGGCCGCGCTCTGTTCGATGAACGAGATGGGATGGGGCGTGTTCTTCGAAATCGCCGTGCGTGGTGCGGCAGAAATAATGCTGAGTGACCACTCGGTTCGGTGTGAAGGGCGGGAAGGTGACCTGTTCTTGAGTGAAATCTTTTAAAACTGTGTGGATCGATACGCCGTGAAACGCGGCACGGCCGATGCCCGAGAACCGAAGCCATTTGTGATCGAACCAGTTGGCGATCCGAATGAGGTAGATCTCTTCGGGGGTGTGTCGTTCGACCAGGCCAGCGATGATGCGATCCACGCAGGCGAGGAAGGAAGGATCATCATCGGGTTCCGCGAATGTCTCGGGCACCATCGTCTGTCCTTCGGAATTGGCTTCAAATCCAGCCGTTACCGCACAACAACGTCACGCGAGTTCCTCATCCTCATCTTCGGGCCACTCGTCGTAGTCGGCGTTGTACAACTCGCGGGCGACCTCCAGGATGAAGGTATTGAGCTCTTCGTCGTTGCGGGGTTCGCGCTCATGGGCGTACCGAAACTTGCGGAGCTTGTCCTCAAGAGTGAGCGCGGAGACGAGTTTGCGCAGACCTTTGGGAAGTCGTTCGCCATCCGACATTTGACCGGCCTCCACCGTTCACGGCGCGAATCGCATTACGGTTGTTCTTTCTTGAGCTTTTCGAGGTTCGCAAGGTTCGGGGTGAATTGCGATCTTCTCGATTCGCCACTGAGATTCTTCAACTTCTCAACGACGTGACACGCATCGACAGAAGAACCAATAAGGATGAGTCGTCGCGGCTTTATTCACGATTGGGATGATCCGTGCGACGACGATCTTCCCCAAAAACCTCAACACGTCGCCACTCGACGCCCGGCTCCCAATCGTCGGGAAAGACGTCGAATCGGGTGCCTGGTTGCACACCAATGCGAGCGAGAAACGGTTTGAGGCGATCGGCCCAGGCGTTCGGATCTTCGTCGTCGGCCAGTTCATAGTCGAGGTTGTACCCGTCGACACCAGCGCCGCCTCCGCAGTCTTCCGCTGCCTCGCCGAAGAATTCCTCGAGTTCTGCCTCGAGATCGCTCCGGGAAAGTCCGTCTGAGCTAGCAGGACAGTAAATGAGGATATTTGCCGACATTGTGCCCCTCGTTATTTCAAATGATTGGTTTGCCTATGAATGATTGTGTCGAGGTTAGGAGATTCTCATCGACCAAGGGGTAAATAAAATTGCGCGATTCCAACAGCCTATTCGCGGCTCAGGTCGGATGCTTCATTGAGTTTGTCGCGACGATGCACGCGACGCCATCCGGTCGATTCTGAAATCCCCCAACTATGATATTCGACCCGATTCCTTCGCCGTATCCGAGCGGCGATCCACGGCGTGCCAAATTCATCGATTCTCTTCACGCGCGACGGAAACCGTCGGCGAATCAAGATTTTCATGAATGACAAACTATCGCGATGGAGTGTGATGCCAGGTTGATTCCACTCATCGGGCAACGCGATGAAGCGAACCAAATCACCCACTTTGAGATCGTGCGGATTTGGCATCGCTCTTCCGCCGTACAAGTTGTCAAATCAGATTATGATTCTTGCCGAGTTCCAGAATGATAGCGAACGATTCTCGCTTCACCATCGAATACAATCGACCGCAATTCATCGCTCATCCACGTTAACACTTTTTCGGCACGTCCACCGCCTGAGCCAGCGCCGATCAGCGGAAACGCAATCGACCGATAGTTCTTCGCATGAGCGATCGCCATCGCACTGCGCACGGAATCACGCACCGATCGCTCGGACGATCGCCAGAGCATGTTAATGCCTGCGACGTGAATGATGCCTTTGAATGGCAGGCGTCCTGCGCCGGTCTCGACGGCACCGCCCAGAGGAATTGGCCCTTTTCGGGCGAGTTCGCGAAACGGCGCCAGGCCGGCGCGGCGTTTGATCGCCCCGGATACTCCCTGCGGCAGCAAAAGCCACCAGGGGATGATGTTTCGGTTCCACGCGTTGACGATGACCTCGACATCTTGATCGAGCAGGTCACCGTCAACAACGTGTGGTTTCATCGTGATCTCAGCACGCGTGCGAACATCAGTCCGTGATGAGCATCACTTGTATTCGCATATCAAGGCTGTTGCACAAAACTCAGGGGGCACCACCATTTGCGGCTTTTTTCGTCACGGTCATCTTTGGCGCAAGGCCCATAACGATCTTGCCGTCCGGTGATCGCGTCTCCTGCAACTTGAAGCTGATCCCAATCACTTCGCCCGATGACTCAGTCGTTTCGGCGAACGGTTTGAGAACCGCGCAAACGAGCGCGGCGCCCGCGATGACGATCATCAGAAAACCAAGCGTCCATCGCCTTTGCCAAAAGGCTTTCCGCCGCGGAGAAACCACGGCGGTCTGCGCTTCTGGATCGCGATGATCATCTTTGATTTTGATCACAGCAAGCTTTCCAACAAGAGCTTGAGCTTGCGTACTTCGACTTCAACGTCGAAGGGATTATCGAGCTTGTCGAGAATGCAAACCGTCAGGGCGCGATCGTAGCCGACGCGTTCCAGGCTGCTCACGACGCGCCCGTATTCGATTTCCCCTTGGCCCACGCGCACCTGGAAATCACCCGGCTTTCTTCCCGTATCGCGCAGGTGGACGTTTTGAACGTAGGGGTAAACTTCGTCGAAATTGTGGCTGCCGTGCGGGCCGGCGATGTAGTGGCTGGGGTCGAGCGTCAAGCCGAGACCGTTCACCGCTTTGCAGAGCGCGACGGCTGTTCCCGGGTCGGCGGTTAGCGTTTCGGAATGCGTTTCGACTGCCACAACCAGGCCATCCCGCATGGCGAAGGCGGAAAGTTCGGCGAGCCGTTTGATCTCGTCGTCGATCGACGAATTCAGCGGAGCGGCGGGAATTGTGATCACCGCGACGGCCGTTTGCTTCGCCAGTCGACACGCGGCTTCGAAGCGCTTGCGGTAGACGGGGCCAAGCGGGTCGATATCGCCGAAATCGAGGCCAATTGCCGAAGGGGCGAGGCTAGGCCCCTGGCGAAGATGCGTGACCGCCGCGTCGACGTTTTCGGCGATCTCCGACGGCTTGATGTGCGAACCCGACTCGGTCAGTTCCAGGTCAACCTTGTGGAACTCGAGATCGGCCATGTGCCGCAAGGCAACTTTGAGCGGTTCTTTCGAGAAACACAGCGTGCTGCAAGCGACGTACACCCGTCTCCCTCCTTACTTCCTTGGACGGATCGAGAAGGCATTATCGCCGGTCCGGGACAGACCAGCGCAGGGCGGTTACGACGCACATCAGGCACCGGTTCTTGGTGCCAGCAAATCACGCGTCCGCCCGATCGCCAAGGCTCTTGCCGCGGGGATGAGAAAGCGTGATCCTTTCACGCCTCATCTCGGCCCAACCGGCCTTCCGATCCTAACGAATGCGCCGGTTCGATGGTAGGGCAGTAGGTGAAGTCTCACCCGTGCGAATCAAGCCGGAACGATCGCCGGCCAGCCGTCCGGTCGCAGCCGGCTCGGCAGCGACATGCCGCGTCCAGTGTGATGACGCAAGGCGGGCGAAATCGGCATAACGATGGTCGCGATAAGCCGAGAGCGCGGCCATCAAGTCGCGGCGGGCGTTCAGCCGCTCGGCCTCGGTCAATGCCGGGCCGGAAACGGAAAGGTCATCGAACCAGAACTTTCCGGGAGTCAGTAACTCGAACCGCAAGCGGGCCGAGTCGAAGCCGGTCGAAGGCAGGCCCGAAACTCGTGCGGCGGTGGGAGTCCACTCGGCCTTGGGAGCGACTTCAAGCTGGCGAATAAACGGCCGGCCTGCGACTTGCCCTTCAATCCAGAGCCGTACGCGTGCATCTGGGTTATCCGAGCGTAGCCACGCATGAATCGTCACCGAAGGGTGGCCGATCGGCGTGAACGTCTCGGAAACGAGCGAAAGCGGGACTTTCGTGGCGTCGAGTTTCAGGCTCGACCGGCCACCGTGCGAGTTTTCGGTATCGAGCGCAATCGTGCCGCCTTCGCCGCCCAGGATTTGCCAGCCTTCAACGCCCGAAGTCGTGCGCGAGGATGTTAGCCGAACGATCGGAGCTTCAAAGTCAGGATTCGCTGGCCCGCTTCCTGCCGCGCCTGTCGCCAGGTGATTGAGCTTCGCGAGCGTCACCGAAAGGTCATCGTACTGAGCTTTCATCCCGTCGAGCACGGCCGAGCCGGGATAGATCGACGTCCGTTCGATGACGGTCGCCTCATCAACTCGTGCCGAGGCGACACCGAACGGCGGCAGGTCGGCCCGCAGTTTGAGGCCAGTATCGACCGGCTCAGTCGTGAGCGTGGCGGAGTGACTCAGATCGACGAAGTTTGCGGCGGTGGCCTGAGAGAGCGTCGCCTCGAACTGGATCGGGTAGGGGGTGTCGTTCGCCATTGCCAGGTAGGCCGCGCCGCCCGATCGGCTGATTCGGGCCGAAACGCCCGAGGTGGGTTTTGATGTCGTGGGTTCGGGAGCCGGCGAGGGCAATGCTCGGACGGCCAGCGCGAACTTGCGGACCGAATCCTCGCGACCTGCCACAGCAGCGCCCGACGCGAAGAACCAGCGGCCGTCGAGTGCGGCAAGTCCGTGGCCGAGCGGCTCGTCGCCGCTGACGCCTTCGGGCATCGCGGGAGAGGTTAGAACCAGTGAATCTCGCTGGATTTGCGGCGAGCGCGACAGACCGAGCCAGACACCTCGCGCCGGTCGAGCGGCGATCTGATCGTCAAGCTCGGGACTGGTGGCGACATCGCGGGCCAGCTCGTCGTTTGAGAGTCCCTGGCCGCGGAGAATGACCGGGGCATTGGCATCGGTCGGCCAGTGGGCGAGGTCGAGACCAACAGCTCGCCATGCCTGTGCGGGACCCGCGCCCGTGCGATCGAGCCGGCGAATTTCGTCGCCCACCAGGCCGGAATCGAGGTCGGGTGTGGCAACGGCGAGCGTGATGCCCGTCGAAGTTCGCCGCGCGACTTCTGTCAGCTCGCTATAAACCGCAGCAATCTGTCGGGCGCGCCAGGTGAACCATGGCTTCTGCCCCTGGGCTTCGATGAAGCGAGCCCGGGTTTCGAAACGGTTGGCGTCTTCATTGCCACGTCCAGGGATCGACTTCGCGAGGCCGGCGTCGAACGTATCGGCAACGAATCGTTCGTAAGTCGTGTCGTCGAGACCGGTGTCGGGCCGGCCGAGCAAGGTCGAACCTGGGCCGAGGCGAACCAGAAGTCCTGACACACCTTGATGTTTCGTGCGAATCTTTGCCAGGTTCTCGACGCGCTTCGACATCGCTGCGCGAACCTTGGGATGGATCGGATAATAGACGCCGCCGTCTGATTTCCCTTGGCGATCGACTCGTGCGATCCCTGCCTCAAGTGCCTCAGCCGAAGCAGGATGCGGCAAGTCGGGCAGGGGGGCGGCGGTATCGACGTCGATCCAGGCCGCGATGCTCTTGCGGGCGAGCATCGTGAGAACGACGTCCAGGCGATCGGGCGCGATCACATCCTCGTCCGCCTGGCCGTTCAGGGCCTGGCGTCCCGCACGATCGGCGAGCGTTTCGGGCAGCACGACCGAAGTTGCGCCGCAAAACGCGAGATACTTCATGAGGTTCTGAGTACCGACAATCGGGTCGCCGCCGCTGCCGAATCGTTCCAGCGCGGCCGGTGAAGTGAGGTCGAGCCCAACAACGCGAGGCTCACCGTGCGGAGCCGTAACGGCTGGTGCAGGCGCGAGTTCGGGCAGCTCGGTGAGCGTGACCGTCCCCGGTTGAACGGGGGCCGACGGGTTGCGATTCACGAGCAGCAGGACCGGTTCGGCCGCTTCGGGCCAGACGATCCACGAATAGGTTTGCGGGCGGATTCCTTCGATTTGCGGCGGACCCGCAACGCAGACGTCGAGGACAAGCCGAGGCTTGCCGCCGGGGCCGCTGTTGGCGACCATTCCCACGCCGAGTGCCGAAGGGTGTCCGCCGGCGATTGTGACTGTAAGCCGATGCGGGCGATCGGGATGCGGCACGCGTAGGCCGACAGCCGCCCAGGCCAATCCGGTCGAGTCGGCAGCGCCCAGCGTGACGGGATCGCTCAGACGGGGGACCCAGCCACGGATGCGGTCGCGGCGGGTTTCTTCGACGATCGCCGCTTCAGGGATGCGCCAACCAACCGAATCGAGGGGGGCGCGGCCCGATGCCGAGGGGCGATGGTTGTGCGGCGTCGAGAGTGTGATCGAGTCAACCTTTTCTGGGGCCGTAGGTTGCGTCGATTTCTCGGTGGCTGGCTTGGGCGTGGTTGCGACCACGGCGATGTTCGTTCGGCGCACGACACTGCCGCCACCGCCAGTCGCATTCTTCTTGCGCCGGAGGAGACGGGAGATGCGTGAACCGTTTTCGACTTCGGCGACCGGCTCCCACGACGCCCGAACTTCAAGCGTGTAAAGCCCTTCGGTCGGCGGGGCGACGAGTGGCAGAATCCAGGGCGTCGGCTGAAGTGAATTGGTCGTGACGACGGCTTTCTGGTCGAATTGCCAGATAGCGGTTTGACCCCGGGCCGACTTCAACTCGGCGGTGAAGTGGAGATTGACCTCGGAAGGCTCGGGGGCAAGCAAGTTGAACGCGACACGCACCGGGAATTTTTCGCCGGGGGCCGCTGATCCTTGAAATTCACCCGCGTCGAACTCGACGACATCCCAGGCGACTCGGGCCACGCCGACGTCGATCGTCGCGGGTGCGACGGTGCGTTGGGGGCCGTCCACAAGTCGTGCCAGGGGAATGGGTACCGTCTGCGTACCGGCCTTGACGGTCAGCGTCGCGGACAGCGGCGCCTCGACACGTGCCCGGATTCGGCCTGAGGCGGCGGGGCGGAACTGCAAGCCGCCGTTGGCCGTGGGTTCGGCGCGATCTCCGCCGATCAAGGGAATCGCGACAGCACCGGCGATTCGTCCGGCGTTGAGCTCGATTTCGACGGGAACGGCACCAATGTTTGCCGGAGCGGCCCAGTCGATTTCAACCGTCATCGCGACGGAAGTAACGGCGCCGATTGGACCTTGGGCGGCGCGGGCGGGGTCGCTGGCTGCCTCGGCGCGCGCAAACGATAGCAGGACGCCGAGTAGGACGCCCATTGCTCCCGCCGTTGCGAAACGCCATCCATAGCGCATGCCGATGACCACCGCTCACCGGTGCCCGGTCCCGCTCGCCTCCCTGCGAACCTGGATCAGGCACCCTTTCGCTCAACCGTCGTCGCGTATCGGTCGACACTCACTTGCTCGTATCGGTCGCGAGCATTCTGTGTCTTGAGGTTTCGCCCCGAAAATCCTCCGAGATGTTACAATCTGCCAAATCGGCAGAGTTGCTGAGGCAGTCGATGTGGGCGCGCCAGTTTCTTGCGCGTCCAAATTCACGCAAGAACAGTTATCCCCAGAGGCGAAAACTGATCAAGGCCGATTTCTTTCGCAAGGGCAGGCCAGTCCCTCGCCGCCCTTGTGAACCGGACGGTACATCGATTGCGTAAATACAGCAGGCGATCGTCGATGGTTTCAACGGCGACGCCGTGGAGCCGCCGTGACACGCGGCGAGGATCAGTACCCCCGGGTCCTCACAACGTATGACGTCTCTGGCCTTTACGGCCATTGCACCGATATCATCGAGGACACTCTATAGCCATGTGGAAATTGATTGGGCTGATTGTGCTGATTGGCAGCCGGCCGGACGGACTCGAGCCGACCGACCGCCTTGCTCCCAAGGGGTATGTCGGAAACCCTTGGGGACCGGCCGCATCCCGCGCCCGCGAAGAAGGAAAACTGCCGGCGATTCCAATGAGCCCCGAAATGGCTCGCTGGAACGGCTGGGGCAAACGCAACTTACGCGATGGCGATATCATGTTCCGCCGCGGCGACGCCAAGCTGCTGCGCGGTTATTTCCCCTTCAGCCGCTTCATCGCCAATGTCAGCGGCAGTGCGTTCTCGCATACGGGGATCGTCGCGTTTGAACACGGCGAGCCTTACGTTTACGACACGACGAAGTCGAGCACGCGCAAACAATTGCTCGGCGTCTGGGTGCTCGATAACGTCGGACCGATCGGCGTGAAACGCCTGAAGCCGGCACACCAGGGCCAGGTTCCGCAGGTGCTCAAGTACTGCCGTGAAGTGTACGACCGCCAGGTACCGTTCGACTACGACCTCGGTCTCTCGGACGACGAGCTCTACTGCGTCGAGATGACTGAAAAGGCATACCGGTCGGCCGGGTTCAAACTCTCCGACCCAATTCGGCTCGGCGAGATGGAAAACGCCGACAAGTTCCCGATCTGCATGTTCTGCTTCTCGACGTTCTCGAACTTGCGGCTCGACCAGGAAGTTTTCTTCCCGGGTAATAATCGACACGGCATCTGGTCGTCGCCCTATCTCGAGACGATCGTTGCGCCCGAGCCCACCACGACGGCCCAGCTTGCCTCGCGGCCGACGCCGGTCCCTGATGATCTCGACAAAAAAGCGAATTCTCCCAAGAATTAGCGACCTGACTTGATTTCGACCGCTTGCGAGGTCGCCACGGATGGCTGCCAACCGCTTCATGACGCAAGGGATTGCGCTCGCTTTGCTAATCGCGGCATGGGTTCCGACCGCTCCAGCAGCGGAACCTCGTGCCGCGGCGAAATACCCCCACCGAACCGTCAAGAAATACGAGATCGGCGAAGGGCCGCGCTCCTACATTCTTTTCGAGCCGGCCGACCCCAAGCCCGATCTGGCTCCCATTGTCGTGTTCAATCACGGCTGGCTGGCGATGAATCCCGGCGTCTATGGCGCATGGATCGACCACCTCGTGCGGTCGGGGAATGTCGTCATCTATCCGCGGTTCATGGAAACCGAAACGCCGGTTAACCATTATCTACCCAACGCGCTCGATGCACTCGTCGATGCGTTTCAGGTGCTCACGTCCTCACCCGCTCATGTCAAAGGCGACTTGCAGCGGTTCGCGCTTGTCGGCCATTCCACCGGCGGCGTGCTCGCGGCGCAACTTGCCGCGCTCGTCACGTCGCGCGGTTTGCCCGAACCTCGAGCGGTCGTCGCCGTCACGCCTGGTGAAATTCTCCGCACGCGCAGCCCCGATCTCGGAAGAATCCCTGCGTCGACGCTGCTCGTAGTCATCACTGCCGAACACGACGTGGTGACCGGAAACGGCCAGGCGCGGAAGATCTATCGCGAATCGACCGCGATTCCCGACTCACGCAAGAAATACGTGCTCTTCCGCACCGACATGCGCGGCAAGCCCGCCTTCTGGGCCGACCATCTCGCGCCGACGGCATCGTCGACTGCGTTCGACAACGGCGAAGGGCCGTTCCACGATTTTCAGATGATTCAAGGCGCGACCAACGCGATCGACCGCAATGGATTCTGGCGTGTCGCCGACCTCACGCTCGCCGCCGGATTCAGCAGCAAAACGCTCGACCAGGCCTTCGACGGCGGCAAAGCGCTGCTTTCCATGGGGTACTGGAGCGACGGGCGGCCGGTGATTCCGCCGATCGTCACGAACGATCCCGGCAAGCTCCCGCGCGTCGTTCCCACACACGGCTTCCGACTCATCCCCTGGCCGTCGATTGAAATTCCGCGGAAATAATAGCCTTCAAGCCGGGTACCTGAGCGACGCTAATCTTTACCCTCGCTCCCACGCTTTGCGTTGGAGCGTTTCCGCGACCGCTCTGGGGTCATGAATTATCGCATATGTTGGAAGATCGCCAATAACCGCGGGAGCAGGGCGGCCGCATCCGTCATCAAAAGATTGACTTCCCCATTGTCGACAAAAACACGCAACGCGCCCGAAAGATGTCGAGCGAATCAGCCGATCCCACGTTAATTCGCGCCCTCGTGAATTGATTTGCGTTTCCCGGGCGATTGATTCCACCGCCAAACCCGAACGCTACTCCATACCCCGCGTCACGAGCGATTTCGCAGGTTTTCGCGGAGACGGCACTCGCCACTCCATAGGGATAAGCCACCGCCGACACGACCGATCCCAGCGCGGATTCGAGACGAGTTTTCGAGCCCGCCAACTCTTCGCGTTGCACGTCCGGATCAAGACGCGCGAGATTGCGATGACTTCGCGCATGCGATCCCACACTCATTCCCGCGGCGAGCAACTCGCGGGCGCCGTTCCAGTCCATCAGTAAATTCCGAGCCTCATCTTCGTTCGCAATGGACACATCGGCACATTTTTCGAGCCGATCGAGCCACGGTTCGATCGTGTTCGGATCTGCATCAAGCAAAGGCCCGACAGCATGCGCAATCGCTGCGTCGCGCGACATCGTGCGCAAATCGAGATCGATGGGCACCGGTGCTTCGAGCACGATGCGGTCGGCCGTTGTGCGGTAGAGAATGAGCGCGAGCCGGTCCCACCAGAAGAGGTGCGGACGGTCGAGAAAGTCAGTCGGCAGGAAGAATGTGGCAGGAACATCAAGCTGTTGAAGAATGGGCACGGCGACTTCGAGATTGTCGCGATAACCATCGTCGAACGTGATCAATACACTGGGCTCGCGCAGGTTGAGTTCCGGTCCGGCGGCGAGCATTTCGTCGAGCGAGAGCAGGCGGAACCTGCTCTTCAGGTAACCGATCTGGTCGCAAAATTCGTCAGCTGTCGCCGAGAAAACACCCGCATATCCAGCCGTTGGATTTGCAAGGCCGATGCGATGGTAACCAAGCACGAGCAACCCAGGCCGAAGCGCGAGCGATTCCATCGCACGAATCACGCCGGACCCGCAAAGGACTCGGGCGAGAATCGCGCGCTTATGGGAGATAAGAATAGTCGGCCTCAATCCATGTCAGGTGAAACGGCAAGTCGTGAGGTAGGTGATTCCCCTTGTCGCGCAGCCGAAACTCAAGCCGATAACGCTCGCGATATCCCGATCGCCGCAGCGCCTCGGCCGACCAATCGGTGCTGCCGCAACTCATCGCAAAATCGGCCCGTTGGACTTTCAATTCGCTTGTGAGAGCAGTCATCGCGGCGTGCCAATCGTCGATATTTCGGCCTGGCAGAAAGCACTCGACAATCTTGCCGATCCGCGTTTTTCCACTGGGAATGACGCTGAGCAACGCGAAGCCAAGCGTTTGCCCGTCACGTTCGATCAGGTAGCCGGAAATGGTTTGCGACGGGCATCGCAGCAGATGGTTGAGCAAGTCAGGTCGCCGTCTTGTAAACACAACACCCGGCTCGCACACGTTGAGAATCACATCGATCTCATCGCCGAACGTTTCGACCTTGCGCAATTTCACGGACGCAACGGGTGGTGTTCCCGGTCGCAGCGCGAGCAGAGCCAGGTCGTTGAGGGCACGAGCCACTCCGCCGATTCCGCCAGGATTCTGCAGGCGATATTGGGGTCGAAGCGTCTTCACGAACACAGGCATGTTCTGAAGTTCTTCATACCCCGCGCCGGCAACAACGCGTCTGGCGTCTTCACTCGCGCCGAGGGTGTAGGCCGTGTCGACGCCGCGATGAACGCGAAGAAACAGATACGCGCCGGCGTTCGACTGACTCTTCTCGGCCAGCCAGTCGACCATGTGCAGCGTGGGAACTTCGCGTGCAGCATCGCTGGCGACATGGAACGTCCCGGGGCAAATGCCGACGAATCCAATGATCCGCCCATCCTCACGGCTCACGTAACCGCGCGGACCTTGCGAGCCGTCGCGGGGATCAAAAAACTTCCATCTCAAAAACTCGGGACGGGCGAAGATCGAATCGCTCGCCATGCCAAATCCGTGCGCAAGAAATGAGGCAACTTCGGGGATGTCTCCGATCGCAATCGGCGTGATTTCTCGCGGCATGTCGTAAAAGCGCCCAAGGATTTCGACCCACGCATTTATCCCCAGATCATGCAGGATTTTCGACGAAAATGCCAATGATCGGATGAAATTGGAGCCGCACAGCCTGGGCAACATGACACCGATGAGTCGGCGACGTGGACAACTCGCTGTCCAGATGATGCAGATATAAGAGGACAAAACGGAAGAGGTTGCGATATCCGGTTGCCGCTTCGCAACCGTGATAACAAAGTTGTCGCCGGCAACCTCGCGCTGCCCTCGTGACGATGCTCTGTGTCGTCACGCATCTTCGGCCGCTCCGAGGCCATTTGCGATCTGCGAACACGTGCGTCCATAAGTCAAAACAAAAGAGCCCGCACCAGATGCTGGCGCGGGCTCGTGTTTGAATCGAAGCGGACAAAGCCGATATCAGAAGGCGACCTTCTCGCGATCCTTCTTTTCCTTGTCCTTGTCGTTATCCTTCTCTTTGTCCTTGTTCTTTTCCTTCGGCGACTCAGCCTTCTCGCTTTTCTTGTCGCGTTCGATTTTGTCGAGCTCAAGCTTCTCTTTGCGACTCTCGAGACTGAGCTTCCGCGTTTGCTCTCGGTCGAGCTGGAGTTTTTCCCGGTTGAGTTCGAGATTGAGCTTCCGCACTTGCGTCTCGATTTCGCGCTTCTGCGCATCAAGCTCCTTGCGAATCGTATCCTGCAGGGCCTTGGCTTCTGCGCGGGCTCGTTCCGCCTGGGCCTGGGCGACCTCTGTCAGTTGGTTCTTGTTCGCCTCGAAAAGTTTCTGCTTGATCTCGGCCTGTACCTTCCGAGCCTTCGCTTCAGCTTCCAACTGCGCCTGGCGGACCTGTTGGAGATTCTCCTGAAGAAACTGTTGCTTCAGCACTCGGGTCGTACGATCCGAATCCGCTTCCGGCTTGCGATCCTTCAACTCCCGGATCGCGTTTTGCAGGTCGCGAAGCTGTTCTTCAATCCGGCGGAGCTTGGCGTCCTGCTCCGGAGCCGGAACGCTGCGAACGCCGCGAGGCGGAATCGGAACCGCCGGTGTTGCGGGCGGCACAGGGGGAACTGCCGGCACCGCGAGGAATCGCACGTTAGTATCGCCCTTGATCGTCTCGAGCGTGCCGTCCGGGTTTTGCCTAACGATGATCGTTTGCGTCTTGCCGTCGGCGCCCTTCTCGAACAGCACGCGGCCGCGACCTTCGACCTTGGTCTCTGTCGTCTTCGTGGTCTGTTCCTTGCCCCCGTCTTGCATGCGGCGAACTTCGACGCGTACCGGCCTGGTCACGCGGAGGCGACCGCTTACCTTGGTTTCGATTTCGGCAACGCGCTTGCGGGCCTTTGCAAGCTGCTCTTCAAGGTCGCGAACTTCGGCATGAGCCTTCTTGAGAGCTTCGGCGTCTTCCTTCGACGCTCCCTTGATATCGGTGATCACTCCCAGCGGAGTGCGGGGTAGTGCGTGGAACTGGGTCTTCACTTCGATCTTCTTCTGGCTCTTCTCCGACTTTTCACCCTTCTCGTCTTTTTCGTCTGCTTCCTTCTTCTCCTTGTCGTCATCGACGAAGAAGAAAGTCACGTTATCGTCGTCCAGCTTGTCGGTGAATTCAGTGAATGTGGCGTGCAGTTCTTTGGCCTCTTTCTCGGCCTTGGGAGCATCCTGGGCGAGCGTGGGAATCATCGGCAAGAGCAGGGCACCCAGGCCGACGAGCGCGAGACGGCCGGCGACTGGCAAGGATCGGGGAGTCAGTCCGCGTAGGATCATCGTCATTCTCCGTTTAAGTTGTCGAACATGTCCGGCCCCGCTTGCCGCCAATGGGACGGCGGTGCGAGTCTCGGCGAGAAAGTCCAGAGTCTCCAACAGCGCGGTTGCATACGCCTTCGCAGCCTTGGGCCAGGCCCAGACCACCCACGCGTCGCAGCATTGCTCCTCGGCCTCGCGAAGCTCGCGACGAGCCCACCAGAGCACAGGGCACCACCAGTAAATCGCCGTGGCAGCCAATTCGATCCAGCGCACCCGGTGATCATGTCTGCGTAGATGCGCAAGTTCATGCGTGATGAGTGTTGATCGTTGTGTATGATTGAGCGATTTCCAGAGGATCTCGGGAATCAAGAGTCGCGCAGGTCCGCCAAACGCCCAGACCAGCGGCGATATCGTGCCGGCCGTCGTCCAAACTTCCGGCGCAACCCGCAGCCCAAGACGTTCGGCGATCGAGTCAGTGAGCATCTGCACGTCGGGCGGCGCGAGGTCTGCCTGACGTATCACAGTGTGGAACCGCCTGATCCGCAGCACCGCCGAGCTCAGCCAGATGAGCGATCCTCCGCCCCAGACCAGAGCCGCGACGACCGGCCAGTTGATCTGCGTGTAAAACGGTGGCGCGGGAGGAGGTGACTCAGGAAGCGCTACGGCCTCGGCTTCAATGTCGTCGAGATCGTCGTCAACGACCTCGACAAACTCGTACATCACAGGCTCGGCCGTCGAGGTTTTCGCCGCGATCCAACTCCTGACGTCAGGCAGCGCGACATTCCAGAGCGGCGGAGTGATGAGCTTGACCATGACGATCATCCAGAGCCCATGCGCAAGCGCTGGCCGTCGCGCGACCCTGCTTACGATCGCCGCGGCAATCGCGAGCGCCCCCGCCATCACCGCGTTCGTCAACCCTAGCCCCAGGATCGCTTCCATGACCAATCCCTCGCATACAACCGCTCAAAGTTCCGCAATCGAGACAGACAGAATGTCTTGTTGAAGGGTAAGACAACCGGTCTGAGTTGTCAAGCGGCTTCTCAACGAATTCGTTAATCACCTCTTGGTAAACGAAGCGATGCGCCCGCCGGGCGTCGGGAAGACGTGGCGTTTTCGCGTTGCAACATTCACTGTCCAGTCGTCTGTTTCGGTGTTTCCAGCGAGCAACGGCGACCGTCATCCCCTATCACTAACCGATCGACCCCGGCCAATATGGAGAGGCTCAGTCCCTTCTCAACGCAAGGGACGAGTGACTGCGCAAGCACGTCGCCACATGATCGAGCTTAACGAGTCATTTGATTCGAATAATCGACATAGTGTGGTGTCACGATCTGTAAAACGCAGTCGTATGGCCTGATGATTCCGGCACTTTGTCACGGCGAAAGACTCGGGTGCCACTGGCTTTGCCAGTGCTCTGCTCATTCCACCGAGAGAGAAAAAGCACTGGCATAGCCAGTGGCACCCAACTCGAGAATCTCGCTCTGGCGATGCCCTTTTCAGGGTTCGTCACTTCTCATCTCGATCCGCGAACGACGTTGCAAAGGTCTAGTCGCACGGCAAATCGCCGAGGCGCCGGTCGTTCTGCGCGGATGGTCGTTCACCAGGAGGCTGCACATCAATGGCAAGGCAGACACATCGTCGACGTGGGATGCACGCCACGCACACCCGGCGTGCATTCAAATATGCTTTGCAGCTTGAGGCGATGGACGAGCGCGTGTTGCTCTCCGGAGTAACGGCAAGCTACGCCGTGCAGAACGACTGGGGTTCCGGCTATCAGGCGCAGATCAGCCTGAACAACACGCAAACGACGTCCGTCTCCAACTGGCAGCTTCAGTTCGACCTGCCCGGCACGATCTCGTCGATCTGGAACGCGCAAGTAACCCAACATGTCGGCAATCATTACACAGTGACGGGCCTGAGTTGGGATACAAACATCGCGCCTTCGAGCACGCTGGCGTTCGGCTTCGTCTCGGCGCCCGGCGGGCCCGCGCCCCTGGCGTCGAACTACATCCTCAATGGTGTCGCGCTCGGTGCGACTTCAACGCCCGCCCTCACGTCGACAAACGCCACGGCCAACGTCAGCGCATCAAACGGTGGAACTGAAACCTTCACCGTGAGTCTGAGCCAGGCGGCGACGTCTTCCGTGCAAGTTGCCTACACGACAGCAGACGGCACCGCGAAGGCCGGAACCGACTACACGGCGACATCAGGCACGCTCGTTTTCGCAGCGGGACAGACGTCGAAGACGATTAGTGTGCCGGTGCTCAAGAATCCTCAGTGGAAGGCGGACAGCACGTTCGCGCTCAATTTTTCGAGTCCGAGCGGCGTGACGTTGGGTACGACGCAAGCGGTGGGGACGATCCACAATCTGAACGCGCCACCCGCGACCGGCAGTATTACTTTCCTCAATACGTCAGACTGGGGAAGCGGCTTTAATGGTGAGATCGATATCAAGAACACGAGTACGACTTCCGTAAATAACTGGTCGCTCGCGTTCGACTTCAGCGGGACGATTAGCTCGATCTGGAACGCGACGATTTCAAGCCACGTTGGAACGAAATATGTGGTCGTTCCCGCAAGCTGGAATAACTCGATCGCGCCCGGCGCAACAGTTTCGTTCGGCTTTACCGCGAGTCCCGGAGGTGGAACGGTCGCGCCCACGAATTTCGTACTCACGCCGCCAATTAGCGGTGGTGGAGGGGGCGGAACGACGGCCAAGCCGCCGGTTGTTGTGAACGACACAGCCTCGACGTATCAGGGTCAGGCTGTGAACATCAACGTACTCGCGAATGATAGTGACCCCAACGGCTTGGCGCTATTGCTCGGGGCAGTCGCCCAGCCCAAGAACGGGAGTGTGGTGATCAATTCTGACAAGACGATCACCTACACGCCCGCTACGTCATTCACCGGAAGCGACACCTTCACCTACACGGCGACCGATGCCCAGGGCGGCACCGCGACCGGCACTGTGAACGTAACCGTGCTCGCTCCACCGGCTGCGCCAACCTGGACGGCACACGAGTTTTCGCCATACGTCGATATGACGCTCTATCCCACCTACAACCTCGTGAATGCGGCGAATGCGGGAGGCGTGAAGGATTTCACGCTGGCGTTCATCGTGGCCGATTCGGCCAACAAACCGGCATGGGGTGGGTATAGCGACTACGAGGTAAACGGCGGCGCGTTCGACGTGGCGTTACGCAACCAGGTCACCGCGCTTCGGGCGATTGGCGGCGATGTGATGGTTTCGTTCGGCGGCGCGGCCAATCAGGAGCTTGCCGAGGTGATCGCGGACGTCAATGCGCTCAAGAATGCGTATGAAACCGTGATCAATGCGTATGGTCTTACGCATATTGATTTTGATATCGAAGGTGCAGCCGCGGCCGATTACGCCGCGATTGACCGCCGTTCGCAGGCGCTCGCGCTCGTGCAGAAAGACATGGCGGCGGCCAACAAGCCGCTTGAAGTCTGGCTGACGCTTCCCGTCTTGCCGACGGGTCTCACGGCCGATGGTTTGTACTCCGTGCAATCGGCCGTGAAGTATGGAGTTCGCCTGGGCGGCGTGAACGTGATGGCGATGGATTACGGCGAATCGGCCGCTCCTAATCCATCGGGGCAAATGGGAACCTATGCGATCCAGGCTGGTACAAGCCTGTTCAATCAGTTGCGGCAGGTCTATGGCGCAGCTCCCACCGACGCACAGTTATGGTCGATGGTTGGCATCACGCCAATGATCGGTCTCAACGACGATACCAACGAAGTCTTCGATCTCGCCGCCGCCCAGCAGTTGACGACCTGGGCGAAGCAAAAGGGGATCGGCCGGATCGCCATGTGGTCGCTCAATCGCGACCAGCAAAACCCCAACGGGGCGATCAAGTACGTTGAAACGACGTCGAGCAGCATCGTCCAGCAGCCTTACGCGTTCTCGAAGATTTTCGAGACGTTCGCAGGCTGATCGGCAAGTTCCAAAAAAAATGCCCAGCCTCACCATCGAGGCTGGGCACTCTTTTGACGGACGAACTTACTCTTCCTTGACTTTCGCACCGCCGGCAGTGAGGACGTCGATTTGAAGGTTGGGCCGCCCAGCGCTGGGAATCTCGAGTTCGATTCCCGACGTGTCGGGCGAGGTCACCTTCTTGGGAACCAGCGACTTGCTCGTCGTATCGCCGTCCTTGGTGGGCACTTCTTCACTCACGTCAACGGCGACGCGGTGCTTACCAATCACGGCGCCATCGTTTTCGCTGTAGGTCGAAAGGGTGAACTTACCGTCGGTCACCGCTCCCGTCGCCGGCCGCCCCTTCTTATTGAGCGGCGTGAAGAAAACGGTTCCCTTGTTCACGGGCTTGCCGTCGACCGACAAAGTGCCCGAAACCTTGGCGACGGGCAGTTGGTCGGGGTCGCCACCGCAGCCTGGCAGCGCGAGCGCAAGCGTCGCGAGCGCACCTGAGGCTGTGGCGATTGCAAGCCCGCGCAAATCCGAATATCGCATGAGATCAGTCTCTCCTGGACGTTAACTTAATACTGGTCCGAGCTCACCACTTCGCCGTCGGCGCGGGTCGAGAGGGCCCAGTAGGTGGGCATGTTAATCGAATTCTTGATGAAGCGAACCGAGCCGTCAACGAACAGGAAGTTCGCTCCGCCGGCGTGACGGCTGCCGAAGGCGCCGCTGGTGCCGCAAATGCCGCCGTTCGAGTAGCCAACGCCCGGCATCGAGTTGAGCGGATTCTTGGTTTCGCGGAAGTTCGAAGCGTGACGCAGGGTGGTCGTCCAGGCGTTGAAGTTCGGGTTGTTGCCCGAGCAATTCGAGGTGATCTGAGCACCAACCCACGAGCCGTCGTTGTTCCACGCGACTTCACCCACGGCGAACGTAGTGCTGGTGCCGTCGGTGAAGCTCTTCATCTTCCGCGGCAGGCCGTAATCCCAGAACCCTTCGTTCAGGTGCTTGACGTCGCTAACTGAGTACGAAACGCCGAATGCCGAAAGGCTGTCCGCACCGGTGCTCGGCGGCCCAAGCACCCCCGCGCAACCGGAGTACGACGAAATCGCCATCTGGGCGACGTGCGGGATGTCGTTGCGGGTCGAGCTGGCGGTGCTGATGAACGGCAACTGCCGGACATCGCTCGGGCAAGTGAACACGCCAAGATTCGTGGCGGCGACCGTGGTGTTCGCCGCGGGAATGCACGAGGCAGCGTACACACCGCTCACCGACGGATCATTCCACGTGAGGCTGAAATTCCACGCGTTGAACAACGGCTGCTGCTCGAGCTGGCCGAGCACGGAAACCCAGCCGCTGGCGGCGTTCGAGTCGTTATTTATCGGGTCGTCGCCAGGACGGCCAGCCGGGAAGCAGTTGTTGGACGAGTTGTAGTTATGCAAGGCCAGGCCGAGCTGCTTCATATTATTCGTGCACTGGCTGCGGCGAGCAGCCTCGCGCGCTGCTTGCACGGCGGGGAGCAACAGGGCGATCAGCACAGCGATGATCGCAATCACGACCAGCAATTCAATCAGCGTAAAGCCTCGACGTCTCATCGAATGGACTCCGAATCATGAACGGGCATTATGAATTGAGAAATGAACAACGCATGGCGCGAAGAATTCCGGCAGGTCTGAACCTGTGAATTCATCGACGATTGCTCAATAGGCGTCGGCGCTGATGACTTCGCCGAGACCCTTGGTGCCGAGAGCCCACCAGGTCTTCTGGCTGATTGAGTTCTTGATGAACTTCACGCTGCCATCGCCCATCAGCGTGTTCACGCCGCCCGAGTGATAGCTATCCGCTTCGCTGTAGGTCGCGGCCGAGCCAGATGTGCTGCCGCTGCAATAGGTCCAGTTCGCCGAGTTCGGCGTCGCAACGGTGTTGATGAGTGTGAACGCCATCGAGCCGTGGAACCAGGTCTTACCGCGCTGGTTGTCGACCGCGCCCTGCTGCTGTTGCCAGGCGTTGCTGCAACCCGTAAGGCCAGCGATGGTCGCCGCCGGATTCGCCGAAGCATCGTAGAATTGCGCAGCCGCGCCGGCGGCCGGAATGCTGACGATACCGATGTTCGCCTTGCCCAGCACCGCGTTGGGATTGCCGACCGTCGACTCGACGAAGGCGATCGTGTTCGACGTGCCGTCGACGCAGGTCGCGAGGTTGTACGACTGCTGGAACGCGAAGAGGCCGGTCGTGGGCAGCGTCGCCATCGGGGCTGCGGCTGGGAGGTTGGTGCTACCACCGTTCGTGAGATAGGTCGACGTGCCGACCGAGGCGAAATAGTTGTTCGTGGCCGATGTGAACGCGTTCGTGAGCAACTCGCCGCCGTTGAGGTCGGACGGGCAGACGAACACGTTGATCTGGGCACGCTGTGCAGTGAGATTCACCGCGCAGTAATAGTCGGTAGTCGTTTCGTCGGTGCCAAAGTTGAAGTTGATCGCGTTGTAAATCGTGGTTTGCTCGAGCTGCGGCAGCATCGCCGTGTGGGCACTCAAACCGCTCTTAGAGGTGAGTACGTTGAAGGGCGAGCCAACCGACGTCATGCACTGCCCCGAACCCATCGGGAACGAGCCGTTGACGTCGTGATAGTTGTGCATTGCGAGGCCGATCTGCTTCAGATTGTTGACGCATTGGCTACGACGCGCGGCTTCGCGCGCTGCCTGGACGGCGGGCAATAACAATGCGATCAGGACCGCGATGATCGCGATCACGACCAGTAGCTCGATCAAAGTAAATCCGCGAAAACGTGAGCGCATGGGCGGGACTCCTTGCTCAACCTCTAGCAGTATGAAGACGACGAAATCTCAAGGCGCAGCCCCATCCATCCCTTTGTTCTCGGAGAGAATTGCAAAGGTCTATTAAACGATCACGTGCTCAGATGAAGCGTTCGCGCACACCGATCCGGACCGCGGAGAGGGCGCGGTTTCTCACGGGGGGACGAGAACGAACAACGCTGAGTGCGCCGTTCGGGATGCAACGAGTTGTCGGGCTGAATGAGACGAGAAAAGTGCCAATTTAGTAACTATCCCAATTGCATGTTGACTGTCAAGAATGCGTGACGGAAAAGTGGCCCAGAATTTATCAATTTATTATGTAACCAACGATTAATAAATCTTGATTAATTCGCATTTATTTTGATGACGTCAATTTGACTTTGAGTCAATAAATGAGGAACGCAGATGAATCTCGACACGAATTATCGCGAGATGACGTGCGAATGCTCGACTTCATTTCAAACTGGTCGAGACGTATTCGTCTTTATAACATCGACTTACGACTAGTTATGAAAACCACTGGCGAACTTGAGACAAAAGGTCGAAGCAATAAGTCGAAGCTTGAACATAATTAATAAATCAGCGCGCAATGCGGCACGCTCCGCGATGATCATGGAGCATCATGGTCATGACTGTAGCGGAAACTTTTGTTTCGATATGTGTAGATTGCTCTGGCGATGTAAGCGGATGTTGAGTTGCAGCAACGAAGTCGCGAGCGGCGTCGGTCGCGGCTTCGTCACAGCAAAACAAGGATTCCGTACGCGACTTCTGGCCCCGGAATCCCGTACGATTACCATCCGAGCGGCAAAACTCGGGTGATAGGGGTGACGGCTGGCGTGTATCACAGATACGCGCTTAATCAGACAGGGGAACGTCGATCGCGAAGGCCAGTTTGAGCCAGCGCGCAGCAGCCCGCGTCCCCGAGGATTCTCGAGGTATTTCGCCACGGCCGTGCGCTTGGTCGCAGAAGAATGCGAGCGCGCGGCTTTCGCGGTCAGCCAGTGTTAGTAACTGCTGGCCGAGATGACCTCGTTATTGGCCCGAGTGCCGAGCGCCCACCAGGTGCGCTGGCTGATCGTGTCCTTGAAGAAACGGACGCTGCCGTCGGCCATCATCCCGTTCACACCGCCGGGGTGATAGCTGTCAGCATTACTCACAGCGGCGCGCGCGGTCGAGCCGATTGCCGAGCAGTGGGTCCATTCGTCATTGAAGTCGTTGGGCGTGGCGATCGTATTGAACATGGTCATCGCCAGGCAACCGTGCGCCCAGTTCTCCCCGCGCTGGAGGTCGAGACTGCCGCCGGTGCCCGTCCGCCAAACGGCCGAGCAGGCCGCGAGCCCCGCATTGGCGAGCGCGGGATTCGTCGAGGCGTCGAATAGCAGCGATGGCGTCAATCCGGACACCGTATTGAAGCCAATTCGGCGCTGGCGCATCTGAAGCTGTTGTGTGCCGACGACCGCCTCGGCAAACGCGATGGTGTTCGACGTGCCGTCGACGCAAGCCGCAATGCCGTACGACGTCTGGAAGGTGAACATGCCCGTGCTGGGCCAGTTCAGCGACTTCGTGTTGAGCATGGCGTCGGTAATGGCCGAGAAGTTCATCGTCGTGCCGACGCATGCATAGTAGTTGTTCGTGTTTGACGTGTTGTTGTGGTCGGCTTTGCCTCCGTTCGGATCGGACGGGCAGATAAAGATGTTGATGACCGCGTTGGTTCCCGTGCTGTTGACTCGGTAAGCAAGAGTGCTGGTGCTGTCTTCGCAGCCGAGACTGAAGTTGATGGCGTTGTACACCTGGGTTTGTTCCAGGTAGTTGAGCATCAACGCGTGAGCGCTGAAGTTCTGTTTGACGTTGTACACGAGCGTCGCGTCGTAGATGGTGCTGCTGGCACCGAGCGGGAAGACGTTGTGGACGCTGTGATAATTGTGCAATCCCAGGCCAATCTGTTTCAGATTGTTCACGCACTGAGATCTGCGGGCCGCTTCACGAGCGGCTTGAACCGCGGGCAACAACAGGGCGATCAGAACTGCAATGATCGCAATAACGACCAGCAGCTCGATCAGCGTGAAACCTTTCCGAGGCGCGAGAGGGCGCACCATGGAACGACTCCAGTCGAGTAGAGGGACACGAATTGTCGAACCCGATAGAAAGAGGCAGATATGCACCGTTGTCTTACCGCGGCCCGCGTATCCCTAACAAATTCAAACTTAAGTGGGCGTCGAATTCGCTGACCAATCAAAGCAAACCCGCACAAAAGCAAACGGCCGCCGTGGATCCGTTGAGAATCCACGACGGCCGATGTAATTAGGACGTGACGATTGGTATGCGAATCAGGCACCAGCACCCGGCCGGCCAATCACTTCACGAGGCTGATCCCGTTCGCGCCTGGTGAGAATCGCATTGACCGCGTTGATATAGGCTTCGGCCGACGCTTCGATGATGTCGGTCGAAGCCGCACGGCCGCGGAAGGTGCGATCGTCGCTCTCGACTTCCAACTCCAGCGACACTTCGCCCTGCGCATCTTTGCCGGCGGTCACGCCTCGCACGGCGAATTCCCGCAAGTTCGCGGCGATGCCCGTCACGCGCTCGACTGCCTTGAAGATGGCATCGACCGGACCGTCGCCAATTGCAGCGTCCTGTACGACCTGTCCGTCGGGCCGTTGAATCGATACGGTGGCGGTTGGGAGAATTCCCGTACCGGCCGTCGTGTGCATGCTCAACAGCTTCCAGTGCGGCGTAACGTCCTGGATGTGTTTCTCGATCAGCACGACCAGGTCTTCGTCGTACACTTCCTTCTTCTTATCCGCCAGCGCCTTGAAGTCGTTGAACAAGACTTCGAGCTGCTCGTCCGACAGGTGATAGCCCAACTCCGTCACGCGATCGCGCAAAGCATGGCGACCCGAGTGCTTGCCCAGCACAAGGTCGGTCTTGGGCACGCCAACTTCTTCGGGACGCATGATTTCATACGTCGATCGCTCTTTCAGCATGCCGTCCTGGTGAATGCCGGCCTCGTGGGCAAACGCATTCTGGCCGACGATCGCCTTGTTGCGTTGAACCTTCAAGCCGGTGATCGACGACACCATCCGGCTCAGGGGATAGAGGCGTTCGGTACGGATGTTCGTTGACAGGCCGTAGAAATCGAAACGCGTCTTGAGCGCCATGACGATCTCTTCGAGCGCAGCATTACCAGCTCGCTCGCCTATGCCGTTGATCGTGCATTCAACCTGACGCGCACCGACTTCACACGCCGCCAAACTATTGGCGACGGCCATCCCCAAATCGTTATGGCAGTGGGTGCTCACGATTGCGTCATTGATATTGGGGACGCGATCGAACAGGGTCTTGATGACCTTGGCATAGCCGGTAGGCGTGGCGTAGCCGACGGTATCGGGAATGTTCACCGTGGTTGCGCCAGCGGCGATGGCGGCTTCGACGACTTCGCAGAGGAATTCGACTTCAGTGCGAGCGGCATCTTCGGGGCTGAACTCGACGTCGGCACAGCAGCTTTTGGCCTGCTTGACGCTTTGAACCGCGCGCTCGACAACCTGGGCGGTCGTCATCTTGAGCTTGTGTTCGCGATGGATGGCGGACGTGGCGAGGAAGACGTGGATGCGTGGCTTCTGGGCGAACTTGAGGGCTTCCCAGGCGCGCTCGATGTCGCGTTCGTTGCAGCGGGCGAGGCCGCAAATGCTGGCGCCGGTGATTTCGGTCGCGATCGCGCGGACCGATTCAAAGTCGCCGGGGCTGGCGATGGGGAAGCCGGCCTCGATGATATCGACGCCGAGCGCGGCGAGCGCGCGGGCGACTTCGATCTTCTCGGCCTGGTTCATACTTGCGCCCGGCGATTGCTCGCCATCGCGCAAGGTGGTGTCAAAGATTCGGATACGACGGTCGTCGGCCATGGCAAAGGCTCGTTTCTCTCGATCAGTTCGAGAACAGAGGAATCACCTTTAGTTTACTCACGACGAGCCGGCGGATCGAGGGAAACGAAAAAGCCCCGAGACTCATCCGCCGGTGGGCGGGGTCTCGGGGCCAGTTGATTCGCATCAGATACGCGAGCCGAACGAACCCTAAGACCTCACCCAGCCGGTAAGGCCAAGGAGGATCGACTGAAGTCGAAGGTTCGCCAGAAGCGCACGCATGGGTAAGCTGGTTTCCGTTAGGAAGATCGCGATTTCCAGAACAAGCATAGACCATCCTGGAAGGACAAGTCAACGGCAGTCAGAAGATGACGCGTAACCCACGGCAGGGGTTCGCACGGCTGCGATCCTGCGATGGTTTGCCGTCCTTTGGGAGAAAGAAAACCGCCGTGGGGACTGTCGCAATGCAAGAAATCACGCCCGAAACGATCGTCGATTACCTTCGGACCAAGCGCCGAATTGCTGAGCATAAGTCGGCCGTCGCCAAGGCTTTGGGTTGGGGTGTCTCGAATATCGTCGTGCGGATCGACATCGAGGGCGAGCCGTCGATCGTCGTCAAGCAATCGCGCGAACGGTTGCGGACGAAGGCACTTTGGGTCAGTCGCCTCGAGCGAATCTGGATCGAGCGCGATGCCCTCGAACTGCTCGGCACCGTGCTGCCCGAAGGGGTGGTTCCACGCGTCCTTTTCCAGGAGGAAGACGACTTTCTCTTTGCGATGTCATGCGCGCCCGATGAGTCAGTCGTCTGGAAAGAACAACTCCTCGCCGGCCAGGCCGAGCCCGACGTTGCACGAAGGGCAGGCGTGATTCTCGGCCGGATCCATACCCAGCTTCGCGACCATCCCGGGCTGAACGGACGCCTCGCCGACACCACCGTGTTCGACGAGCTGCGGATCGAGCCGTTTTATCGAACGATTGTGCGCGTGCATCCCGACCTCGCACAGCCAATCGACGACCTGATCGACGCGATGGCTCATCCGCCCGATAAAACCTTCGTGCACGCCGATTTCAGTCCCAAGAATATCCTGGTGCATCGTCGCGGCCTGACAATCGTTGACTTCGAAACCGCCCACGCCGGCGACCCAGCGTTCGATATCGGCTTCTTTCTCAGCCACATCAGTTTGAAGGGTTTTCGAGCGGCCGATGCCGAAGGAAAAGCGTTCGCGCTCGTCGCGCCATTCTGGGATGGATACCACTCGGAGGCTGGGCCAGGGCACCCCGATTTATCGTCGCGGGTCACGCGTCACGCCGCCGCCTGCATGCTCGCGCGAGTCGACGGCACGAGCCCGGTCGATTATCTTACCGACGATGAACGTGCTCGCGTGCGCCTGGTGGCTCGGGAAATTCTTCTGCGTCCTTCACTGGAGCTGGAAGACCCCTCCGGCCCGTGGCCCGAGACGAAAACGCCGACGTAAATCCTCTCCCTTGATGGTTTTGTGCAATGCCAACGTTGACGAAGCTCTGGGCGCGCGAAGTTTTGGATTCACGCGGCCGGCCGACCGTGGAAGTCGAAGCCACAACATCGACAGGCGTTTCGGCGCTGGCGATTGTCCCTTCCGGCGCAAGCACCGGCCGGCACGAAGCGCTCGAGCTGCGCGACGGCGATCCGCACCATTACGGCGGCCTCGGCGTCCGGCGCGCGGTCGAGAAAGTTCGAACTGAAATCGCGCAACTGCTAGTAGGAGTGGACGTCGACAACCAACGCGAAGTCGATGAGCGGATGATTCGCTGCGACGGCACGCCCAACAAGTCGCGCCTGGGCGCAAATGCGATTCTCGGTGCTTCGCTGGCGGTGGCGCATGTGGCGGCGGCTGCACGTCGCGAACCGCTCTGGGCTCATCTGAATCGACTCTACAATCACGGCAATGAGCCGAACGAAACGATTGCCCCCAGTGTCCCGCTGCCGATGGTCAACATGATCTCAGGCGGCCTGCACGCGGGCCGGAATCTCGATTTTCAAGATTTTCTCGTCATTCCCGTTGGTGCAAAAAGCTACAGCCAGGCGCTGGCGATGATTTGCGAGTGTTATCGTTCGCTCGGACGCGTGCTGGCCAAACACGGCGAGGAAGCGACCCTTGTGGGCGACGAAGGGGGCTATGGTCCCAAGCTGAAGTCGAACGCCCGCGCGGTTGAATTGATCATCGAGGCGATCGAAGCCGCCGGTCTTCGGCCTGGGTCCGGTATGGCGATCGCGCTCGATGTGGCTTCTACACATTTTTACGATGTCGATACAAATACGTATCGACTCTCGTCCGATGGGAGCCTCGCGCGCACGGCCGATGACATGGTCGCGCTCTTGAGCGAGTGGACCGAAAAATATCCAATCGTGTCGATCGAAGATGGTCTCGCCGAGGACGACTGGAACGGCTGGGAAAAACTTACGCGACAGCTTGGCGGCCGCGTTCAATTGATCGGCGACGATCTGTTCGCAACGAATACCGCGCGGTTGACGCATGGCATCGAGCAAAGCGCCGCGAACGCCGTGCTAATCAAGATCAATCAGATTGGCACGCTTTCAGAAACGTTCGACGCCCTTCACCTCGCACGAGCCAACGGCTATCGCGCGATTGTCTCCGCACGTTCGGGCGAGACCGAAGATACGACCATTGCCGACCTCGCAACGGCCACGGCGGCGGGGCAGATCAAGATTGGCTCGGTGGCGCGATCGGAGCGGCTGGCGAAGTACAACAGGCTGTTGCGGATTGAAGAAGAGTTGGGGACAGGAGCGACATTTGCGGGTGCGGGCGCGTTGAAGTTGAAATCACTTCACGCGTGAGCGTTCGAGCTTGGCTCGATCAATCACAAGTCGGCGTCGGCGGCTGAAAGAGATCGTGATCCTGAGCGTCGCTTGCGCAGCCACATTCCTCCGACGGTCAGAATAGCAAAGGTTAGAAGCGTGCTCGTTTCCGGGACCGGCTGCGGGGAAGTTGAATCTGGGGCGGAGAATCTGAGCCAAGCCGGCGCTGTCGTCGAGAGTCCGCCCCCAATGGTTCCCGTAATCGTCCCCTGAAGATTCTTCAGCCAATCCGGAACCAATGGCGGGTCGACACCAGGGGAAATCGTATAGTTTTTGCCGGTGAGAGTGCCGGATGCGCCGCCTACGACTGTTGAGTACCCATCTGCTTCCAACTGTGTTTGATACGTTGCTGTACCCACAAGTTCTATGGAGGCCAAAGGCTGAGGAATCTTATATTGATTAGGAGTAGCATCGTCAGCAAATTTCAATCCAATTGACACGACCAAATCCAAAGGCGTGGTGACAGATGTACCGGCCGTCGACGTTGGGTGTAAATCGGCTCGAATAGGAAATAAAACCGCAGTGTTGTCAGGTCCCTCCGAGAAATTGAGCTGCATTGGCGGCGCGGAGGGATTGTTCAAATCCGAAAGACTCGCCACCAGGCCGGATGCGTTTGCACATGGGACGGCAAAAGCACAATAGGCGGCAAGGAACGAGGATATCAGCAAAAGATTGCGCATGTGATCTTCTTGATTAGGGCTCAAAACTTGCCGCAAACACTAGAAAAGCGCGCCATCGAATATCCTAATTGCTCCGGAGAGTCAAGACGAACTTATGGATCGATGAATTGCCCTTCCGATTGTCTCGCAATGGGGTAGGGGTTACGCGGTTGTCCCATTAATCCCGCGGCGGCGTCATTCGCAGGTGCAAACGCGTTAAGGCAAAAACTTTGATAGAATGACAGATCTGTCAGTCCAAGGCGTTGCCCCGGCCCAGACTCGGACATTCGGGCTCGGGGCGGCCAGCGAGACCTCATCGCAATGCATGCGAGACTCAAAGATTTCATCGCCCGGCACGTCTTCCACCCTCTTCAGGGCATGGCCTTGGGCGATTGGTTGGCGTTGCTGCGCCGGCACCATTTTAGGGTCGATCTCAAGCATTTGCCCCGCGCATTGATTCAGACCGCAGTTAGCACCACGAATTCGGTCAACGCGCGAATCGAGCGGTTGCGATTCGCCAAGCAAATCGACGCTGCCGAGATCCAGCCGCCGCTATTCATCCTGGGCCACTATCGCAGCGGCACGACCCATCTACACAATCTTCTGACGCTCGACCCTCAGTTCGCCACGCCGAACTTTTATCAGACGCTCAATCCTCACACCTTTCTCACGACCGAGTGGTTCACCGCCCCGCTTGCCAGCAAAATGATCGCCAGCCGGCGTTACCAGGACGAAATGGCTCTCGGTGTCGGCACGCCCAGCGAAGACGAGTTTGCGTTGTGCGCGATGTCGGGCCTATCGCCGTATTTGGGCTGGTGCTTCCCCGGCGATGGATCCCGCTACGATCGTTACCTCACGTTTGAGGGTGTGCCCGAGGAGGAAATTGTCCGCTGGCAGCACGCCGTGGTCACGCTCCTCAAGAAATTGACGCTGAAACATGGCCGCCCGCTGGTGTTGAAGTCGCCTCCACACACGGCGCGGATCAGACTGCTCCTGAAGCTTTTTCCCGACGCCTTGTTCGTCCACATTCGCAGAGATCCGTACGTCGTATTCCGGTCGACGAAGCATCTCATCCAGGTTGTGCAACCGCTCTACCACCTGCGAGACGGGCCGATTCAGGACGCAGATGATCGGATCCTCTCGGTCTACACCACGATGTACGACGCCTATTTCAGCGAGCAAGATTTGATCCCCGAGGGCCGGCTTTGCGAGGTCGCATTCGAAGATCTGGAACGCGACCCGCGGTATGTTGTTGGCTCAATTTACGACTCGCTGCGGTTACCGCATTTCGAGACGATGCGGCCTCTCCTGGAGACTTATCTCAAGTCGATCGCCGACTATCGCAAGAACCGCCACGAAGAATTACCCGAGCCGCTCCGCCATAAAATCGCCAACGAGTGGGGCCGAAGCTTCGATATGTGGGGATATGAACGTTGAGCAATCGTACTTTGCTATCAGGTTCAATACCCAAAAGAGTGTGACACCGAAGTCTTGAGGTTGGGTGCCACTGGCTATGCCAGTGTCTTCCTTTTCTGCCTGCATGAAGGAGCACTGGCAAAGCCAGTGGCACGCAATCCCTTTGCCGTGACAAACCACCACGATCAAAGCGACCTTAAAAGTACAAATTACTTCACGCGTGAATTTTCGAGCTCTTTGATCGACAGCAGAGCCTGACCGCTCACGCTCCGATCGGTATCACGAGTCGCACCCTGGAGCGCGGCCACCGCACCTGAGGCTGCGGGACCATATCGTGCAAGTGCCGCGGCCGAGGCGCGTCGCACGTACGGATCGAAATCACCAAGCGCGACGGTAAGAGCATCAATCATTGGCCGAGCGTCGTCCACCTGGCCGGCGACTTCTCCCAAACACCTTGCGGCGGCGGCTCGCACGCGTGTGTTGCGATCGCGGAGGGCTTCGGCCAGCCGCTGCGCTGCAAGTGCGGGCTGAGTTTGAATCTGCAGCACGAGGTCGCGGCGCGATGGATCGTTTTCGAGTGCGACTTTGAGATCGGCAAGGGCCTCGGCACGCGTCGCACGGCGGCCGATCGCCAGGCTTGCAGAAGCGGTCGCACGCACACGCAAATCGGCGTCATCAGTCGCCAATCGAAGCGCCATCCGGCCGATGGCATCTTCTGAAAACGCACCCATCGCTGCGGCAGCGGCGAGGCGTACGCTCGAAATCTCGTCGCGAAGCAAACGAATGAGCATGTCGCGACTTGCGGATACTCGGATGATCGAGCGGCCGAGCATCGTCGCGACGATTTCACGCGCGATGTCCGGGCCTGAAGCAATCACGTCAGGCAGGGCGGGGAGCACGACTTCGGGCGAGAGAACGGGCGTTGGTCGAACGAGAGCAGTTCGCACGGCAGAGACGACGTCTGGAGTCGGATTTTCGAGCAATGCGAGCAAAGCGCGAACGTGGTTGATATCGGTGATCGTTCGCGAATTGATCACCTGGGCGAGTTCAGACTTCAAACCGGGCTCGCCCAACCGAATGCCCTCGATTGCCAATTCGATCATTCCGGGCGGCTCGCGGCGCAGAGCACTCAGGGCGATCACGCTCGCATATTGAACGCCTGGCGTTCGGTCGCGCATCGAGGCGGTCAAGGCTTCGATCGCAGCATCGAAACTCGCGATCTGCGGATTGTTTTCCAGAACGATCGCGAGCGAGCGGGCGGCGGTTTTGCGAATCTCGGCTTCCGGGTCGCGAAGTGAAACGATGAGTTTTTGTGTCACCTTCTCAGCGGCGGGGCCGACCGTCTGGCCGAGCACGGCGGCAGCGTCGCGACGCTGATTCGACGATGGCGATTGAAGCTGATCGAGCAGGCCTGAAATCGTGGTGCCGATTTCGGAGCGGGTGGTCCAGCTCCAAACCGCGAACCCGCCGAGCGCGAAGACGCCCAGCGCAACCGTGATCACGGCAACTTTGGGCCAGAGCTTCATCGGACCAGAATCTCACGCCGCCTCAGAAATAACGCCTGGCGCAATGCCTCATCTCTTTCATCGGCATGCGAAGCCGGGTGGCTTTGAGCAAAACGCGGGTCAGCGAATGACACCGGTTCGGGTTGCAACGGCAGGGGCGTTTTTTTGAAGTATCGGATGGACCGCGACACGTGCCAAGCGCGTCGTGAATGCCTCTGCGCCTGCTGGAAGAAGGTGGTGGCCGTCAGAAAAGCCGTCGTCTTCGACCCAGTTTCGCGCGTCGATGACCGTGGTGTGAGTGGCGAGTCGATCGAGATAGGCATCGACCGCCTCACGCGCTTCAGGCGGATAAAGAGCCTGAAAATCCTTCCCCTCGGGCAGAACGACGACGGCGACCTTGATCGACTGCGCGCGGCAGAGGTTCAAAATGTCCTTGAGCGCACGCTCGGGAGTGGGCCGCACGCGGAATTGACTGAGTCGCTGGGCGTAGACTCCGCGATAATGCTCGACCAGCTTCGCGCGTTCCTCGGGTGTCACACTGGCACGAGGAGTCCACCAACCATCAGCATTCAGATTTTGCAGGCGACGATCGGCATCAAACTTCGGCGCCCAGGCGGCTCCCAACCTGCTCAGCAGAACGAACCGGCTGCTGAAGACAGGTGCGAGCTGTGCGGGGATCCAACGGTCGATGAGCTGTCTCGGACGAGGCAAATAACGTGCAAGAACTTGAACATCAGACCAATCGAGAGCGGCGAGATTGAGCGAATCGATATAACCATTCAAGTAGCCATCAATGCCCCAGAACGGCGGCCAGAATTCGATGAAGACCCAATCAGGCTTGATGCCCTGTTTGAGCATCCGTTCGAGCACGAGATGCGAGAGTTGCGGACCTGTGCCGACCTGCGCGAAGTTGAAACAAGCAAGATTGGCGTTCTCAAGAAGGTCGGGTCGAAAGCCGGTCGCCACTCGCGAGCTACCGAGCATCACGGCTAATGGTTTATCAGGATTCGCCGCGGTTTTGGCTTTGAGATCGAGCAATTTCTGGCCGAACTCGCGATCGGCGATGACAGGTTGTTTTGCGATGACCCAGCGAAACGCAACCTGGCCGATCACGAAGAACAAGAAGCCGCAAACGAGAATCACGCGAGCGCGACGATCATTTACGGCTTTGCGTCGGCTGCGTGTGGGCGTCATCGCGTTGTTTTCCAAGAGATTCTCAAACGTGATGAGTTGAATGCATCTGGGTGGCACCGGTTCTTGAACCGGTGCGATGAAGTCACAAGAGATCGTTGTGGGACTGGATGATCTGTTGCGGAGGCTTCAAGCCATTGCCTCTTGCGGCTGCGCCGCCCAGGTTCGAGAACCTGGGCTACCCGTTGAAATCGGGCATTACGCGGAATGGGGTGGCCGGGACAACTTGTTGTCCCGGTCGCGAAGCGACAGGAGGATTTCGCAACCTCTACCGCTTCGCCCTCCTGTGGCTGCGCCACCTGGACAACGAGTTGTCCAGCCCACCAAATCATCTCTATCATCAGGTCCCCATTGCGTAACTCCTGACTAATATGCTCAATCAAAATTGAAAATAAATGAACTGATTATTGTTATCAGGCGCAAGCAAGAGCCCGAGTGTTACAACCGCGGCATAGCCGAATCCCACAAGCTCCGCGGGCAACTTCCTGGAGAATCCGCGCCTTGGACGGAAACTGCCCACCGCATGCGCCAGCATCACAATGGCGATCAGTACCCAGAAGAGGTCGGTGGGCAAGGGGGGTGGCAGACCGTCGCGGCGAAAAGCCAATCGCTCGATCATAGTCAGCGCACTCGCAAACGTGGTCGATCGAAAAACGATCCAGCCGATGGAGACCGTCAAGAACGTCATCCCAATCCGCAGCACCGTTCCGCCGGACGTTTTCAAACTGCGATCAAGCACTGGAAGGCGCAATGCCATCGAACGCCACACGCGATGCATCACGAGCAACACGCCGTGCAGCAATCCCCAGACGACGAATGTCCAGCTTGCGCCGTGCCAGAGTCCGCCGAGGGTCATTGTGATGATCAAATTGCGGGCAGTTTGCCAGCCACCACCGCGGCTGCCGCCGAGGGGTATGAATAGATAATCGCGCAGCCAGCTTGAAAGCGAAATGTGCCAGCGGCGCCAGAATTCCGCGATGTTTGTTGAGAGATAGGGCATACGGAAATTCGGCGAGAGCTTGTAGCCGAAGAGGTGTGCGGAACCGAGCGCCATATCGGTGTAGCCGGAGAAATCGCAGTAAATTTGAATCGCATAGGCGATCGTGGCAATCCAAACTGCGTGGCTGCCGTAAGCTTCAGGATTGGCGAACACGGGGTCGGCGTAGGTTGCCATGCGGTCGGCGATCGCCATCTTCTTGAACAGACCCATCACGAACAGGCTCACACCCAACTCCGCGCGCGACCAGTCCCAGCGCTTGGGACGTTTGATCTGCGGCAGGAAGTCGCGCGCTCGCACGATTGGTCCTGCGACGAGATGCGGGAAGAACGTGATGAACAGCAAGAAGTGCGGCAGGCTTCGTTCGGCCTGAACGCGTCGGCGATAGACGTCGACCGTGTAGTTCACGGCTTCAAACGTGTAGAACGAAATGCCAACCGGCAAAATCAGCTTGAACAGCGGGATCGAAACGCCCGCGCCACAGCCACGCAAGACCGTTTCAAATGATTCGAGGAAAAAGTTTGCATACTTGAACGCGGCAAGCATTCCCAGATTCGCGACGAGGCTGAATCCCAGAAGCAATTTGCGGCGACGCTCATCTTTGAGTCGTTCGAGCGCCTGGCCGATGGCGTAATCGGCGGTAGACGTCGCGACGATCAGCAGTGCGAGCCACTTGTTCCAGCAGGCGTAAAAATAGACGCTTGCACCGAGCAGCAGCCAGACTCGCGCGCGGTGCCACGGCATTGCCCAGTAGAGGCAAAAGATGAGAATGAAGAACAGGGCGTAGTCGTACGAGCAAAACAGCATCCGTGCCGTGCCTCAATCTCAAAAGGCGCGCAGGACCGATCAGCGACGGACCGGCCGAACGTTGCCGAAGTGTACTCAACACCCGAAGTCGGTCAAGCCGAACCCCTTTCGCCGGCCCATAAATCGGCATAGCATGAGGGCTTCGACGGCTGTTTGCGATTTGCTTGCCGCACTCTAGGGAGACGGATTCATGAAGCGTTTGCTGGCTTTTATGGCTCTGATTTGCACCGCCGCCATCGCTCAGGCCGAAGACGCCGCGAAGCCGGTGCGTGTGCTGATCATCACGGGCGACGAATATCACGATTGGAAAACAACATCGCCGATCATTCGCGATATTCTCTCGGAGGGCGGCAAGGCGAAGGTCGATATCACGGCGAATCCGGCAAAAGACCTCAACGATGAGAACCTCGCGAAGTACGACGTGCTCTTCCTGAATTACAAAGACACTGCCAAAGGCACGCCCGAAACCACCTGGACCGACGCCAACAAGGCGGCGTTTTTGAAGGCCGTTTCGGAGGGAAAGGGGCTCGTCGTTTATCACTACGCGGGCGCGGCGTTCACCAAGCCGAACTGGACCGAGTTCGAGAAAGCGATTTGCGGGGGCTGGCGCACGGTTGGTTTCCACGGTCCGCCGCACGAGTTCAGCGTGAAGAAAACGGCGGCCGAGCACCCGATCTCGAAGGGGCTTGTCGCCGAATTCAAGCATCCGATCGACGAGCTCTATTCCAACTCGATGATGGTGCCGGGAAACGTCGTTCTTGCCACCGCTTATTGCGACCCGAGCAAGCCGAAGGGGACGGGCAAGGACGAAGCGGTGATCTGGGTGAACCAGTACGGCAAGGGGCGGGTCTACCACAACGTGCTGGGTCATGGCCCCGAGGCCCTGGGCGACAAGAACCTGCAAGCCTGGCTGCGCCGGGGCGTCATCTGGGCGGGCGGGGGAGAGTTGGACTGACGCAAATGCCACCGAAGGGCCAGCGCGATCTCAGCGATGCCCGCATCACGCGCCATGCGCTCGAACGGTTCGTCGAGCGTTTTGGCGCGAGTGAGCCCGAAGCGGAAACGGCTCTGCGAACGATACTGAAGCGAACGCGGCGGCTGGGGCGGAATCCACTCAACGAGGCGATTGCTGTGCTGGCGGTGTATCAGCACCGGCCGATTGTGGCGATCTTTCAGGACGACTCTTGCCTCACGGTGCTCACCTGGCCGCAGTTCGAACCAAAACTGCCGGAGTTCGGCCGGGCACACGTCCCGCGCAAGTGGGGACGCGTGTTGCGCCGGTTGATTGAGCCGCTGGACGACGCGGAGTAAAGCAGGCGACTTGCATGTTCAACTCTTTGTCTTGGCCATTGATTGAACGAAGGAATTGGCTTCGTCCTCTGATAGAATCGAACATCGATGAGGGATACTCTTCATCAGTTAGCCGCGGATACGACGACCACTTCTGAGCTGAGGCACTCACCTCATGCCGAAAAAGCAAGCCACTTTTGCCGCGAAGTGCGTGTTCGGTTTTGCGTTATTGGTACTCTTTTTCGCTCATCTGGATCCAATAGGCGGCCCAAATCCTGCGGACCGTGCGACTAGAACAATCCCCCAGCCGACGGCGGTTCAACCCGAGTTTGAGGTTGATGCCGTGCCTTTCGGCGAAGCGGCTGGAAGCGGTCCTATTGTGCTCCTAGTTAGCGACGCATCTATTGATCTCGCGGACCTTATCGATGCGACCGGCGCCGAATCCAAGTCAAAGGAACCGAAGCTTATCGTCACAATCGCGATGAAAAATGTCGGCGACGGTCGCGCCATTCAATATCAGGGCGACGGTAGAGGTTTCTGGGGCACCTTCAGATTAGTTGACGATGCTGACAAAGCTGTGCAGCTAGCTTATTTTGGTCAAGACTTGAAAGTTGTGGGCGAGCTCAAGCACGGCGAAGAGCTTGCTCCAGGCGCGGCGAAGGAGCATGTACAGGCGTTCGAAGTGCCGCCACGAAACGCAAAATATGTGATCTTGAAAGTGCATCTGCTGGCGTTCGGCCAGCCGAAAAACGTCAGGTTCCGAATACCGGCGGAGAAGATCAAGAACTTCCCGCCGACGAATGATGCACCAAATCAGTGACGTCCGAGCGCGCTATGGAAAATCAGGGCACACATGAAAGCATTTGACGAAATATATTCACTATTTAATTAATCAGGGTTATTCAATAGATTGGGTGGCCTGGACACTTGTTGTCCAGGTGGCGTAGCCACAAGAGGCGAAGTGGAAGAGGTTGCCAAATCCTCTTGTCGCTTCGCGACCGGGACAACGAGTTGTCCCGGCCACCCGTTCAATTTTGTATCCAATAGCAACAGCACCAGTCCTGTTGCAATGATCTTGCAACAAGGACTGAACCGACTTCGAGGAGATGCATGCTCACACTTTTGTGTAAGCATGGGGCCTCGTCTTCATTACCGCATCACGCGTGGATCAAAAGTCCTACGCTTTCGGGCAGTTGCTCGGCGACAGCCTGAATGACGTCGCCCTTCATGGCTTTCCAGAGCGTCCCGCGACGTGTCGTGCCCAGCAGTAGTAGGTCGGCTCCGTGGGTCATGGCCATGTCGAGAATCGCTTCGGGAATGTCGCGGGCGACGCCGTAGAGCAGGCGGAGCGGAACGCCGGCTTCCTTCGTTTTGCCACGCATCCGCTCGAAGAGTTCGAGTGCCTGTTCGTCTTCGTCGAGCGTTGGGGCGTTGGTTGGGCCCATTGGCATGACGACGAGATGGCGGATGAATAGGATGTCCAGCTCGGCCTGGCGCATCTTGCATTCCTTGAGCGCGAACTCGAGCAGCTTGGGGTTGCCCGTGGTCGCGACCATGATCCGTTCTTTCGACGTGTACGCACCGGGCTGAATCATCTTGGGCTTGGCGGGAACTGCCGCCGATGGCTCGCCGGCGTGCGGCTCGAAAAGCACGGCACGGTATTTCTGCGTCGTGTAGCTGACGTAGCCAACAATCACCGCGATGATCGACGACGGGATGAACGCACGCCAGTCGTCGCCCATGGTTAGCGCGATTCCCAGCTCGGCTCCTATCGCCGTGATCGCGATGGTGATGTATCCAATGCGGCTGTTCTTGCTAAGCGGAACGGCCTTGTTCGTCGCGATTGTGGCCAGGCGTCCCGAAAGCCCGGCGACCAGCACGATCAGCGCGAAGCTGCGTGCGGCGGGCTTTTCGGTGACGATCGTCAGGCCGATGAGGATCATCACGATCGTCAGGCCGAACATGAACGCACGCTCGGGCTTTTTGAGTTCGAGCTTGAAGTTCGTCGACGTCGTGCCGAGGTTGATCGAGATCGCGCCGACGACGCCAATCGCGTACAAACCAGCGAGTTTTTCTAGGTCGGGGAAGAGCAAGACGACGAGTGCGGGGATCGCCGTGCCGATGGCGAGCGGTAGCACCGGCATGCCGAAGCGGTTGAGCCCGGCGAGCGCGTGCGGCAATTCCTTGTCGCGCGAGAGCATGAACTGAATCGAGACGAGATCGGCCAACGCGGTGTTTACGGCTGAAAGCAGGAGCGCGGCGAAGACGACTGATGCGACGGCGGCGAAGCCAGGTCCCACGTAATGAATGGCGATTTGCTTGAGCATGTCGCCGGTGTGGAGGAATGTCTCCTTGCCGTTGGCGTCTACTCCCTTGAGCAGATCGTCGGGCAGGGCGGTCATCGCCAGCGCCAGGATGAGGTTGAGGATCACGATTTCGATCAGAACCGGCATGATCGCCTTGCGCGCTGTCTTCTCGACCGGCTGCACCATGATGCCTGTCATGTTGGCGATTGCCTCAACGCCTGAAAGCGCGAGCACGATTTCCGTGAAGCCGATCCAGGAATGCCAGACGCCGTGGCGGAAGGGAGATTCCACTTTCTGGAACGCGATACCCAGGCTTGGGAGGCAGAAAAAGCCAATGACGAGCGTGAACATGACAGTCAGAATGGCGACCACCATCGCCACTGTGCCCATCTTTGTCGGCCCGAAGTAATTCAGCCCGCCTATCGCCAGAATGGTGATTGCCGCGGCGAGTGCGTCGACGGGTATTGGGCCAATTGATATTCCCGTCACGCCCAGGTAGTGAAATGCGTCGAGACATGACATCGACGCTGTCACCACGTAGTCGGCGCAGAGCAAAAGGCCGCCGACCACTGCGAGAAGTTGCGACCGGTGCTTGGCCGACGAGTAAACGCCGCCGCCGTCGGGGAAGAGGCGGCAGATGATTTCGTAGCTCCAGCCGACGCCGACCATCAGCACGCACATTGCGGCGACGAACCAGAACGACGACCGTTGCGTGAACATGAACGCAAGGCCAAGGACGTAAAGTCGGCTCGTGCCCCAGTCGCCGAATAACATCGGCCCGGCGTGGTACCACCGCAACTCGCGGGGACGCTCTCCTGTGCCCAGCATGCTTCGTAGATCTCCAGTCGAGATTAGAACATCAATCGACGTGTTTCAGAAAAGCCAGCGCTCACGCACGCTGATTTCAGGACATTGCGGCAAGCGGGATCGCTTTTATAAGAGCCGCGAATGTGCTCATGCGTGAACCAGCAGACTGACGTGTTCGGGTAAAGCGTTCAGTACGGCGCGAAGTTCGTCACGCGCAAAACGCTTTGAAATCCAACCGCCGTGGCGCGGGGCCGACATCACAACGAAGTCGGCATCGCGCTCTTCGGCGTGTTCCAGAATCGCCTCGGCCGGATTCGCAGTCGTCGCGTAAACGGCCTTGAACGGCACGCCCTGGCGTTTGGCCATCCGGCGTGCCTCTTCAATCACATGCTGGGCATCTTCGTCCTCGTCCAAAGAAGGCGGGCCGAGCGGCCCCATCGGTAAGACCGAACACTTGCGCAGAAAGAGCAAATTCAACTCGGCGCGATGTGCCAGCGCCTCGCGAACCGCGAACCCGATCAGCGCCAGATCCGCCGAGTGCAAAGGCAGCAATAGCCCACACGTCGACGAATAGGTGGCTTGCGGACTCGTTTGCTCGTTAACCTCGCGACGTGTTTGCGTCGGCCTGCGACGGGTCGAAACTGGCTGGGCGCGCTGGTGCCCTTTGCGGTGCCGCTTGTCGCGGTCCTGGCGCGCCGATCCTTCGATCATTTCGTGCAACACCACACCCAGCGACAATTCAACGCCGATCACGAGGATCGCTTGAATCCACTGGGAGAAGCCCATCAGTTTCAGAGTCAGCAAACTCGACGCAACAAGCAGCACAAGGACCGCAAGGCTGCGCAACCGGAACATCTCTCCCCCAAGTCACCGGACGTCGAGCGTGGGTGTACGAACCCAAACTCCGTACGGCAACGGATTTCCGTCACGCTCACAAACTTGGGGTGTCGAGGTCCGAGTGGTTTGAAGACTCGAATCGGCAGCACGGGACGGAGACGGGTCCCCCGTGATTTTTCCCCCTCGAACGCCTACGAGGTTAGCTGTCGGGCTCGGAGCCGAAGGTGCCCCGTTGCGCCTAGAACCAGGCGCAATTCGCCCCGATCAAAGTGGTTCCCCCGCTCTCCTGCTCACACAGGAAGATTCGGCGATGGACGTCATTCGTGAGAACGATTGCGATATTGGAAAATACTTTGGCCAATTCGTCAAGATTGCACTCGCAATATCCCCATGAGTTACATGCGTGCATCTTGGACTTCAATGCTTTGTCCGATTCTCCAGGTAGTCGACTGGAGAGTGCCTGGGGTGCCACTGGTCGTACTCGCAATAGTGTCCGGGATTCCTGTTTCGGAGAAGGCATTGTCGGATCGTCCGTCCACAAACGC
>CAMFLR010000028.1 GCA_945957605.1 uncultured Isosphaeraceae bacterium | reverse complement strand
AGGCAGAAAGACTACTGTACATAAAAACTAAGCGGCATTGGGCATTCTGCCCCAGGCACCCGTCGCATCCCAAAAAGAACTGCTTTTACAATCGCGTGATACTATTTACCTTGCTCACTTCAACGTATCCGGCAACGCCTGCGGCCGCCCATCGCGGTCGACGCACGCGAGCGTCGAATGCCCCTCGGCAAGCAAAACACCGTCGCGCAAAACTTCGTACTTATGCACAATCTTGACGTGCGTCACCCGTTCCACGGTCGTCCGAATGGTAATCAAATCATCATAATAAGCCGGCTTCTTGTACTTGCATCCCAGGTCAACGATCACGAGCAAATGACCCGCGTCTTCGATCTCGCGATACGTAATCCCGCGCGATCGCAGCAACTCCGTTCGCGCGTATTCGAAGTAGACGAAATAATTCGCGTGGTGCAGCAATCCCATGCGGTCGGTCTCGGCGTACCGCACGCGAATCGTCACTTCATGCGCTAGACCCGACATCTCTGCACTCCCTTGATGTTTGTCGCTCAGCGTACTGCCGTCGTCGATTCCGGCTTCCGGGCGTTCTGCATCCCGCTTCGACCGCGCTCATCCCAAAGCTCGCGCTCGACAGGTCCGTCGGCCGTCGCCTTGGTGTGAACCACCAGCGGATACGGGTCCATCGGCCATTCTTCGCGGTTCGGCTTACCGGGAACGTACCCCTCGTTCACCCATCGCCGGAAAACGATCGGCGAATGCGTCAGCCCTTGCGACTTGAGCCAGCCTTCATATTGCTCGAAATGCTCGATCGTCACCACACCATCGCCCGCACGCACGAAGAGGTACTTCAGCGAGAATTCAGCCCGCGCCTCTTCAATCGTCGACCCATCCCGCAAGAGCGTAAGAAAAGCGGATGTCAGCCCCGTACGCTCCGCTCCACGCCAACAGTGGATAAGCACCGGCTTCTCGCACGTCTGCAGCACATCGATGAGCGTCTGCATCTGCTTTCGCGACATCCATACGCAAGACGACATCGCGATATCAATCTGCTCGGCCCCAGCTTTCAGCGTCTCAGCGCGTTCAGCCTTGTACCAAGCCTGGTCGGCGTTACGACCCCGCAGGTTGAGCACGGTCTTGATCGAGTGGTCGCGAATCGTCTGCGCCAGGCCGCTCGCGTGCATCTGTCCGGATCGATACGCCACGCCCGGCCTGACCGTGCCGAAGTTCGCCATCGCGAAGTTCCAACCCACGATCGCCATCACCGGCGCCGCGATGATCAGAACGCCCAGGAAGATCCGCCGCCTCAACCGCCTGCGACGCGACGCCTTCTCCGACTCCATGCGAATCCCCCTTCAAGCCCGCCCGAGCCTGATTCGACCGAGCAAACGCATCGATCAACTGGTGATCATCACGATCCGACTTTGGCCGCGACCACGGCAACCGTGATACCTCATCCCAGGCCCGCTCAGCACTCCACCCTTCATGCCGAATCCGGTACGCCGCCTGAATCTGGCTCGACCGGTGATGTCCCGCAACGCAATGAAAGAAAACAGGTTGCAGCGCGGGATCTGCCACCAGATCCGCCGCTTCCGCCATCTGTGCCTCAGTCGCCTTGGACGACCGGACCGGGACGATGATCCACTGCACCCCGGTTTCGCGCACAACGCGTGCCTGATCGACATACTTGGGATCATCGACATTGATCGCCGTCAGCGTGACGATCGTTTTGATTCCCTCACGCTCAACGATCCGCCGCAACGGCCCCGGCCGCTGCCAAGCGCCTCGAACAACTTTCCCCGGCACGACAACCGTAACTCGCTTCTCAAAAAAATCGTCCCAAAAGTAAACCAGAAAAGACGTTACAACCGCGCAGCCAGCAACGATTCCCCAAGTAGCCAAGCGCCTCGTCACTCTCCGATCGCATCCCTGCGGCAAGGTCGACTCCTTTGCGTTTCATCCCGCAATCCCGCGAGACTCCTCGACCGCGAATTGTAGTGAATCCGCGCCCACCGGCAATGCCAACCCCCACCTCGCACTTAGCGGCTCCGGCTCGTATTGACACCCCCCGCCCTTTACCATACCATTCGGTTAGCTCATCCAGTTGGGGAATAGTGTAACGGTAACACAACTGATTCTGGTTCAGTTATTCTAGGTTCGAATCCTAGTTCCCCAGTTTACCTAAGTCCGAAATTGGAAGGGAGTTGAGGCAAAACCTCAGCTCCTTTTTGCGTTTCAGGAACTCCGCGACTTCAGACACCGAAGCGCGCGAACGAACGTCGCGACCAAGCGACTTCAACCGCCAACGCGATCCATTGCCCAAGACGCCAAGAACCCCGCAACTCTCCTTCAACAGCTCGCCACGCACGCCAACACGACCAACAAAAGCAAACCCGCCCGGGCACATTGAGCCCAGGCGGCTGTAAGAGTTGCGGCTTGCTTGTATGGTGTCGACGTTCTTTAGAACCCCTTGGCACGCAACGCGAATTCGGCCGAATTGAACAGCACAGAAGCCAGCGTGTCGTATGTCAGGGTTTTGTTCTGAATCGCCGCCAGAGCATTCGCGAGCCCAGACGCATCGTCGTCACGGCCAAGCGATGACTGATAGATCGCATTGATTCGACGCGAAATCGCCTCGGGCGAATTGAACCAGTAGTTCATGAACGTCGCTCGGCTCATGCCATTGCTCAAGGCGGTGCTCACGGCTGAGATCTCGCTCGGCGCTGCGGCCCTACCGAAAATGGTTTGATAGGCGGCCGTAACGAATGATGCTGTCGTTGGATGCAAAATGTTGAACTCGGCCGAATTCAACAAAGCGAGCGCGACTTGCGGCTCGGTCAGCCCCTTCGCCATGCTACTCATGCAGTTTGCAATCTCGGCGCTTGAAGGTGTGCGTCCGAGATATGTCTGGTAGTCATGAACAATCGAGTTGATTTGGAATTCTGCCGAGGTCCGAAGGATCGCGGCGAGTGTTCCCGGCGCCATACCGGCAAGCAACGCAGTTCCCGCCGCAGACTGGCCATTCGCATCCGGCAAACGGCCCAGCACGCTCTGATAGATGAGCGCAACTTCTGCAACCACCGGGAAGGTATAGACCGTCACCTTCGGGCTCGCAACCGCGATGACTTGATCATTGATGCTAACGGTAAACGTGTTGGCTCCCGCATCGGCGGCTCGGAATGTGACGCTGTATAACCCATTTCCAAGCGGCTTGGGTACGCTGAAATCTCCTCCCGCGCTTCCCGGCCCGAACCCGAAATTCAGGCGAAGGCTTGAGTTGATCGGATTCCCCTGATCATCCACTACACGGAACTGCAGGGTAATCGTACTGTCGATGCTCATGGTGGTGTCACTCACCTTGAGCGTCGATTTGGTCGCCGAGATCGAACCAATCGACTGAGTCAACGCGTTCGAGACGTTCCCGCTGTAGAGACCGTCGAAGTTCGTGTACTGCGCTGTGATCGAGTGCGGTCCAGCCCCAAGATTCGATGTCGACCATGTCGCCTTGCCATTCGCGTCAAGATACACCGTGGCGACGCTGATTAGGCCATCATAAAAGACAACCTGACCCGTAGGCACGCTTGACGAACCCTGCGAGGCAACGGCTGCCGTGAAGGTGTAGACATTGCCCGCCTGAGATTCGGTCAATGTCGTCGTTGTGCTTATTGAAGTTACGACGTGCGTAGCTGGCGCGGAGACACTATGTGCAAGATACGAATTGCCGAGATAGACCGCCGTGATCTTTGGCGTCCCACTAGATATAGCCAGGCCCGACGTCGCAAACGTCGCTATACCGTTTGAATCGAGGGTAACATTTCCCAGCAAGACATCGTCTTGATAGAAGGCGACCGTTCCTGTCGGGATCTCTGTGCTATTCGCCACGTTCACCGTTGCCGTGAATGTAACGGGCTGACCGTAGGACGAAACCGCCGATGATTCGACAAGAGTCGTGGTTGTCGCGGCCGCCAGCGAATACGTGCCAATGCTGTAGCCGGTCGCCGTTTTTGCGAGGTAATACGGCGTGCCGTCGGGCCCAGATGCTATACCAACGACTGCGCCCGATTGAGCCGTGACGTAAGAATAGTTCAGCCCGTTGCCCACGCTGAGAATGCCGAGCGTTGAGCTTCCGCCGACTGGATATCCTGCAGCAGATTGATCAAAGATCAGAGTGTTGCCTGGCCCCAGAACCAGCGAACTCGCCAGAGTACCTGGAGTCGGCACGTAGATTGTCGCTTGCTCTACGCCTAGATCGATCGCCGTCTTCGTCAAGCCGCCGACTTGCGTCGCATCCGAGAGAAACCATGGATTACCATCAGGGCCCAGAACGAGGTCATACGCACGGTCTCCGCTGACGGAGAATGAATTCGACCGTGAAGGATCTCGAGGATTGAATTGCGTGAGAGACGAGCCTTCGTAGCCCGTGCCAGTTGCTAGCAGCCAGACCGTACCGCCAGTTCCAAGAATCATCCCCGTATAAGAAAACGGTGAGACCGGCGGATTAATGTTGCTGAACGGAGAAGCATCGGTGAGTGTCGTGGTGGTCGTATCAAACCGGATGATCTTCCCCTGCGGGCTGAGCATCCAGATCTTGTTATCGGTATTGGCGAAGATCGAAACTGTATTGGCCGTCGTGCCGAAATAGGCACTAAGGCTGTAGCTGGCGAACTGATGCGACGTCACGTTGAACGAAGCCAGCGTCGGCGTTCCGCTTGTATCGGCACCAACATACCAAAGATTGCCGTTGGAATCGGCCGTGATATCCGACTGCCCCGAGGGAACGAAGGGGACAGAATACACATATGACGACTGAGTGACGGGGTTGAACATCCCCAGCGTGCTATGTGCAATATCGCCGAACCAGACGTTGCGATCGGGTCCGACAATCAGAGAATTGACATTCGCACCACCGGCCAGCGCAGAGATCGGAGCCTGCGACACGCTATAGACGGGCTTCGGATAGACGGTCACAGTCAGCGTGTTCGAGACGCTGGGCAAGTAGTTGGAGTCGCCCGAGTACTTGACCACAAACGTGTGCGTGCCAACGCTAAGGTTATCCAGCGACGTATCAGAATCAGGGACTGTCTGCGTAGAAACGAGTTTTCCACCATCGTAGATGGTAATTGTACCCGTCATGTTCGTCGTGACGGTATTGGAGACCTGATTGGCAGCAAGCGTGTAGTGGAGAGGGACAGTATCCGAAGGTGCATCGACATTAATTTGCTGCGTCAGCGCAATCTGAGTCGTCGCAGGCGTTACCGTCAGGCTTGCTGGTTTGGAGACATTGATATAGCCTCCGCCCTGAGAGTACAGCCTCGACTCATAGACTGCCGTGATTTGATGGCTACCAACGCCCAACTTCTCATTCACCGCCGTCGCCACACCATTGTAGACCTGTGCGGAGTCGAGAACTGCGGTTGCGGAATTGGGTGCAGACGAGTCGAAAAACACCACAAAGCCCGAGGTCATCGGCTTTCCACTCGCGTCGACCACGTTCGCGGTGAACCTCGCCGGCTGCCCGAGTTCGGCGGTCGATCGATCGATCAAAAGTGTGGTAGTCGAAGGGACTTCCGACGTGGTCAGGCTGATCGCGTTCGACTGGTAGATCGTTGTATTCTGCGCTTGATCAACGTACACATAAACAATCCACACAGATTGTGTGCCGATTGAACTTCCCGGGTAACTGAACGTTGCCAGACCCGATGAATTGACCAGAGAAGTGCCAATCACTCCTGTCGCTGTCACAAGGTTCGCATAGCCCGGAAATGTCGCTGGGCTGTTGGCTGCTTTGACCGTCGCAGTAAGCGTGGCTTGCTGGCCAACGTAGAGAGACGTCTGATTCGCAACCGCCGTCACCGTAAATGGAGCTTGAGCAACCGGAGGCGTGCCCGTGCCGATCAACGTGACCGACAACGGCTGAGAGACACTCGAGATCATTTTGAGATCGGGGAGATATTTGGCCAAAATCTGATGCGTACTGGGCAGTGATGCTTGAGTCCGCGGGTCAATCGTATAGGTCGCTTGCCCGTTGGCATTGGTGAAGACCGAATTGCCGCCGACTGTCGCGCCGCTCACAGTGTCTACAAACTGGATCTCGCCATTGACAATCGGCTTGCCCGCCGAGTCGACCAGCGTCGCGGTAAATACCACGGGCTGATTCGATGAGCTGCCCGTCGCGTTCGAGGTGAGCGCAATGCTCGAAACGACTCGGTTATTGGTAACGAGAATGGCGTTCGAGTCGCTCGGCGCAAAAACATTATCGCCGTTGTAATGCCCGGCAACGGCCTGCGTTGCCAAGGTTGGCAACGCATAGTCGATCAACCGGGCGATACCCCTGGCATCAAGTGTCGCGATTCCGAGAACCTGGTTGCCGTCCATGAAGGTGACGGTTCCAGTCGGTACGCGGCCATCCACCGACGACACCGTGTCGATCAACTCGAAGGGTTGTCCGACCGAGACCACATAGAGATCGCTCGCGAACGCACCGCTCGTTGCGACGAGAGCCGGAGTTGTCACGGTCGCAGGCGCTGCATTCATTTGACCGAACGTATCATCACCCAGATACTGAGCGACGACTTGGATATTCGATCCACTCGGCAGTGTCACGTGAATCGTTGCCGTTCCCAGCGGAGTCAGAACTGCCTCACCCAGAATCCCGACATTATCCGCACTCTTGCCAGCCTGGACAGCGGCATCGACCGCAGTCTGATTGATAAACCGCACCTTCCCTGTAGGAACATGCGTGCCCGATGCTGGCGCCACAGTCGCAGTGATGGTAACCGTCGGCGCGCCGGGGACGCTTGGTTCCGATGATGAGGTGACGGAGATAAGTGGATCAGCCTTCGGGCTGATTTTGCTCAGCACATTTGAATAGGGCGCTATTGAATTGCTATTGAGGAACCAGGTGTTCCCATCGGGTCCCTGTGCAAAGAACTCCGAGGCGCTACCGTTTTCTATGTGAAGGGGTGTAAACTGCCCGGAGCCGGCGTCGACCACGACAAGGCTTCCAAGATAGCTCCTCTCTGCAACCGTGAGCGTCATTCCATAGCCACGTGCAATGGAATCGGCTGTGAATGTAAGCGGATAGTTCCGGACCGCGCCAGTCGTTGGATTGATCACACCGAGGTTTGACGGCTTCAAATAGTCGGCCGGAGTCTGGACGTACCAAACATTGCCATCGGGCCCGAAGGTCAGTGACGACACATTGTCGCCACTGATCGCATGCTGCGTGATCTGGTTCGCTGTCGTATCAAGCGAATAGAGTCTGGCAGGGTTGGAGCCGGTTCCAGTCTCTGAAAACCAGATTGCTCCACCTGGTCCTTGAGCCACCGCTGTGACGGCGGTGAGTCCAGGAATGGAGACCGTCTTGAGGCTCCCGGTGGTTGTGTTTAGCTTGCTGATCTGACCATGGGCCGAATCGATCTCGACCAGGCTTCCGGTGTTATCAAACGCAAGAAAAGACAGATTGCTTCGACTAGCCGGTCCGCCGGGAAGCGGATACGACGCAAACTGATGTGAATGGATATCGAACGAACCAATGCCAAAGGGCGAGGTCGTATTGGTTTGGTCGGAATAGACGAACCAAATGCGTCCATCTGCTCCAGAGACTAACGACGTAGGGTTCGATTCATTTGAAGGCAGTTGATAATTCGCGATGACGTTCGTGGGATTTTGCGGATCAAACGACCCAATGGCGTTGTAAGTCCCGATCCATATTTTGCTGTCGGGCGCATTGGTGAAACTGCCCGGATCCACATTTGCAAGCGGATGGTTCGTAACACCAATCGTCAATAACTCGCGCGATTCCAACCCTTCGACCGCTGCGATCAATCTCGCGCGACGACGCGATGCATAACGGTTCGATCTGGCTCGCCCGAGGAACGTGCGCAGAGAGAGCGACATTGGTTACCTCCGTGTAACGCTTCATCCGTGGGTGTCGATCAATGACGGAAGGCAAATTAGCGAGCGATTCCGCTCATAGCCTGGGGAATGAAGTCAGCGAATCAGTCAAAGTCGTTCAGATTCTCGACTCTGAGTTCGCCGGACATCCTGAAAAACCTGGCAAATTCCCCGAAGGCCGATCCATCGCTGGCGACGATACCACAACGAATACCGAATTGTCCAGTTTTGGAGAGTGTGAGAATTGGAGAAATAGATTCGAACGCGACATCGGCGCAATATGTAGACAAGGCGTTCGAGTGTAACTCTTGAAACGACAACACATTCGCAAATCTAGTCTCCTTCTTTGAAGCGTCTTGCCTTCATAAAGCCTTTGCAAATTCCCACGAATTCAGGGCTGAAATGCTATTAGCAAGCGAACTGAGCATTCGCCCGAGACGACAAGATCGAACGCATCTAACTAACCAACTATTACATCGACGAGCCAATCATTATTTAAGCGTTGTGCGAAGCTCGAAAGCCATCTAACACTCTCATCACAGACAAGACCGTTGGCCGAACATTGTCCGGTGCTGGTGAAAAACTGTCCTACCTGTTTGGTTTCGCAATTCTCGACGAAACGCATAACACTTTTTGCACAGACACCTTAGGGATTCCCGGCGATTCGGAACAGCGATTGCTTTTGGACGCGCGTTCTCGATGCTTCGCTGAAGTTTCCACAGGAGTGAGAATGCGCGTCCGAAAAGCTTTTACTCTGATCGAACTCCTCGTTGTGATTTCGATCATTGCGGTTTTAATCGCTCTGCTTCTGCCGGCGGTGCAGGCCGCGCGCGAAGCCGCCCGCAATATGCAGTGCAGAAACAACCTCAAGCAGCTCGCGCTGGCCGCACACAACTATCACGATGTGAACAACAGCTTTCCATCGGCCAGACCATCGTCTGCACCACAATATGGCCACATGGTCACGCTCTTGCCGTTTCTCGAGCAAGGTGTGCTAACCAACGCGTTCAACGTATCGCTTTCAGGGGGATTTGCCGACCCTGGAAACCAAACGGCGGCGAATACGCGATTGTCGGTGCTCTTATGCCCGTCGAACCCGGTCCAACTGCCAATCCGCTTGCGTAAGTCGAGTCAAACCGGCAAGGCCTATGGCGCGTACATCACCGACGCGAGCGGCAACTTCATGACCGGGTGGGTCTCAGATTACTGGGTAAACCACGGCATTAACACGTCTACATACGCACTGATTAGCCCGAACCCCGTGCCTGACCCAATCCTCAAAGGCAACGCGCCGAACATGGCGATGGTGACCGACGGGCTATCGAACACCACGCTTTTTCTCGAGCACGCCGGCTACGATCGCCACTATGTCAAAGGTCTGGGCATGCCGATGCCCGACACAGACCTCACGCTCGACCAACCTGGCGCCTGGGGGGCGTGGCTCGGTTGGTGCGCCTTCATGGTTCAAGGCTACTCGAACGGCGCATATCAGCCGACCGCCTCGAACCAACCTTCGGGAACGGCATGTGCGATCAACTGCAACAATTCGCAAGGAGTGTTCGGATTCCACCCCGGCGGAGCAAATGTCGCGATGGGCGATGGAAGCGTGCGGATGTTTTCACAGAGCATGCCCGTCGCAACGCTCATGTATCTCGTCAGCCGAAATGGCGGGGAGATCGTCCAGGAATGATCTTCCTACGCCGGTCTTCGATCAAACGCGCATGGTCCGTACTGGCGGTTGCCAGTCTCGTTTTCGCTTCCGGTTGCAAGGAGTCGAGCACCTGCACGGCGAGTGGAAAAGTGCTCGTCGATGGTCAACCTGCGGAGGGGGTATACATCGTTTTCCACGGCGCGGATCAGTCGACGACCCGATCCAACAGCGACGGTTCGTTCTCGCTCGATATCAATGCGCCAGGGGATTCGATCGTCACCGCATTCTGGCCGACGATCACCATCAAGGGAGTCGAGACGATCGAAGGTCCCGACCGCCTCAGAGGCTTTTATCGAGACGCCAGCCACCCTGCGACTCGAGTAACCATTCAGGCGGGGCAAAACGATCTGCCTCCCATATCGCTGACGAATCCAGCGCGCGGCAAGTCGCGCGCTAACGTACGACGTTGACGCAAAGCGCCAAACGCAAGCCTCTCAGAGACCCTCGTTTCGATCCAGCCCTATTGAGATTCACCGATGTTTCGAAGAATGATGATCCACGCGACCGTTGTCATGACGGCCGCGTTCGCCCTGACCTCAACGCTCACCGCAGCCGAGCCGCCGCTGATTCGATCCGCGAAGTCGGGCGCATGGTCGGCGAAGGAAACCTGGGACCTCGGCCGTCTCCCCAAGACCGGCGACCGCGTCGTTATTCGCAAGGGACACGAAGTCCGTTACGACGTTTCATCCGAAGATGTGATTCGCCTGGTTCAGATCGCCGGAACACTCGAATTCGCCCGTGATCGTTCGACGCGACTCGATGCTGGTCTGATCACGATGGTCCGATCTGAAGTGCCGTCTGAAGACGGATTCGACTGCCACGCACCGATGGCGGATATGGACACAAAAACCGACTCGCCCCGCCCTGCACTGCTCGTCGGGCGACCCGGTTTCCCGATCGCGCCCGAGCACACTGCGACGATTCGGCTTCACTATGTTGAGGGGATGGACAAGGCTTCGTGCCCCGCGATCGTCTGCTGCGGCGGCCGGATGGAGTTTCACGGCACGCCAATGCCGCAAACCTGGCTCAAGATTCGCCAAACTGCCGACGCGGGTGCGCCGTCGGTTTACGTCGATCAATGGGCCGAAGGTTGGAAGCAGGGCGATCGAATCATCGTCACAAGCACCAAACGCCAGCGTGATGGACGCGGTGTCGCGAATGATTTCCTCGCAGGCGCCCAAACGGAAGAACGCCGGATTGTTGGTCTGTCTCCGCGCGACTTCACCGGCGGCTACGCAGTGCGGCTCGATCAGCCCTTGGCATTTTCCCACTTCGCCGAAGGAAATTTCCGCGCTGAGATTGCCAACCTCACGCGCAACGTGGTGGTCGAGTCAGCCGATCCCAACGGCGTCCGCGGCCACACCATGTATCACCGCAATTCAGCCGGTTCGATCAGTTACGCAGAGTTCCGGCACCTCGGCAAGCGCGACGAGAAGGGGCGATATAGCATCCACTTCCACCTTGTCGGTGAAACGATGCGCGGTAGTTCCGTGATTGGCGCTTCGATTTGGGACAGCCACAACCGCTGGATCACAATCCACGGCACCGACGCACTCGTGGTTCGAGACAACGTCGGCTACAAGAGCGTGGGACACGGTTACTTCCTGGAAACCGGTACCGAGGTGAACAACATCATCGACCACAACCTCGCTGCTCTGGTGATGCCTGGTAAGACGCAGAAGGACCAGGAAGTTCCCTTCGACCTCAACCGCGGTGCGGGCTTCTGGTGGGCGAATAGCCAAAACAGCTTCACGCGGAACGTGGCGGTCGAGTGTGCGGAATACGGTTACCGGTTCGACTCCAAAAAGACCGATACCTACAACCCCGTCCGACCGATTCGCCAGCCCGATGGAAGCCTCAAACCGCAGGATGTTCGCATCCTTCCCTTCGTTCGCTTCGAGGACAACGAGGCGCACACCATGAAGTTCTTCTGCCTCAACTTGCGAGGTGTTACGCGACCGGATCGTGGACTGGATCTCTACAGCCAGAACGAGTCGCTGTCTCGCGAAGCAGCCGACGCGATGCCCCAGCCCGAACATCCCTTCTGGATCAGAGACTTCCGCTGCTGGGAGGCGAACTGGGCCACGCATCTGGGCACGACAGGCGTGTTCATCGACGGTCTCGACGTCTTCCGTTCCGACGTCGCCATCTGGCGATCGATCATGGATCGTTCTGGCTTCCGTCGCATGACGACCCGCGACATGCGCGTGAACGACATCCACAACCCGCTCAGCTCCGGGATCGTTCCGACCCAGAGTGAGTCGAGCGCCGGCGCGTTTCGGGGAATGTCGAGCTTCCGCGACGACCAGCCGCCCACCACCGTCATCACGTCCGCCGTACGCGAGGGCAATCTGGTGACCGTCAGAGGTTCAGCGTCCGACACCAGCGACGTCAGGCGCGTGACTGTAAACGGCCGGCCGGCGCGCTCGACCCGGAACAGCTTCGCCGAGTGGGAGATTGCACTCGACGCTCCATCCGGGCAGCCGTTCGACATTTCCGCCGTGGCAGAAGATGTCCGTGGTCATGTTGAACCAAGACCACACGTCGTCCGGTTGGACGCGTTGGGAAATCCCAAATAAATTCATTCCCAGGTTCGCGCGTGTCCTGGTCGCAGAACTTCTCACGGCGACTCGAAGTTCGAATTTCGGTCGCCGTCCCCAAATCAAGAGCAAAGCTGGGCAGCCTGGATACACCGGGTAAGCCCAGCCTTACTGACGGATTCTTCACGCAACTGGCTTACACAAAACGAGTTAATTATAGCACCATTTCACGCCTAACAACGCAATAACTGCAATCTGAGAGCGACTGCGCATTAAATCACCATGCCATGCACGCGCTAAGAACAAATTCGCACCATTCACTGCGATTTATTTGACCTAGTTGTGAAGTATCCTACGATCCCAAAGGTGATCGATGTGTTCGGGGTTGTCCCGAAATGATTGCTTTTGGGGAACAAGGCGATGACTGCCGCGACGTATGAGTTGGTGCAAGACGGTGTCTCCGCGACGGATGACCCGTCGCCAACTGCGACAAACGATTCACACATTCTCGTTGTTGACGATACAGATCTCTCGCGCCGAAGCGCGGCTTTGCTGATCGAACGGGGTCTTGGACGGAAAGTTCGGTTCGCGGAGAACGGCCGCGCGGCTCTCGAAGATATCGCGCGGATTCAGCCGGCTTTGGTTTTGACCGACCTTCAGATGCCGGTGATGAACGGTCTCGAGCTGGTCGAAGAAATCCGCAAGTCGTTCCCTCACATTCCCGTGGTGCTGATGACGGCGTTTGGCACGGCCGAAATCGCCATGCGAGCCCTCAAGCTGGGCGCTGCGAGTTATGTCGGAAAGAGCGAGCTGACGCGTTCGCTGACAGAAACCATCGACCAGGTCCTCACGCTCGTCACGAACGACCAGAAGCGTCGCGAGATCGCCGGCTGCCAGACCGCGAAGGAAACCCAGTACACCTTCGGTAACGACGCCGACCTGATTGCCCCGCTGATCACGCTCATTCAGCAAGACCTGATCGACTTCCGCATCGGGGACGACACCGTCCGCACGCGTGTAGCCGTCGCGCTGCAAGAATCGCTCGCGAATGCCATCTATCATGGCAACCTGGAATGCTCTTCCGACCTGCGTCAGGAAGACGAACGCGTGTTCTACCGTCTGGCCGAGAATCGACGCCACATCGCGCCCTATTCGAATCGAAAAGTGCACGTTCGTTCGTCGATCAACAACCAACGGGCGATGTTCACGATCACCGACGAAGGCCCGGGCTTCGACATCTCCTCGCTTGACAAACCGTGCGACCCAGAGGATTTGCTTCGCATCGGCGGCCGAGGAATGTTGCTCATCCGCACCTTCATGGACGAGGTTCGTCACAACGCACTTGGCAATCAGATCTCAATGATCAAGAACGCCAAGTAAGAACAGTCTCAGGGTGAGGCGAGCAGCGGTTTGAGTTGAGGAAGTTGAAGCCAACTAGGGCTAGGCTTCCAGTCAAGTTTGCTCGCCTGTCTGAAGAGTTCGCGAGCGCGTTCAACCTGGCCCTCTTCTGCGGCCACCCGCGCTTGCCACGCGAGGCAGTCACGATTCTGCGGATCCTTTCGTGTCCATTCCTGCACAATTCGCGACACTCTCTCTGGCGCGAAGGCTGCGGCAAGTTCTGCACGATATCCAAACGACAAACTGATCCCATTCGGCTCGCTGATGCGCGCGAGGCTATCTATTGTCCGTGCCACCAGATCGTCGCCAATCGCTTTTTGATCGAGCTCGCGCGCCAGCCCGACGTGCTGCTGAACCAGGTCAACCATCAAATTCAATTGCCGGAATGATCCTTTCTCCGCAGCAATCAACTCGCGGATGACGGGCGTCGTCTCGCTCCATGTCGCAACCGATTTCGCACGTTCGCCCTGCATGAGCTGAGCCCGCGCCAACCCCTCGCTGGGAAAAGCGTAATCGAGCTTCGCTTGAACATCACCGGGCATCTGTTGCACCAAAAACAAAAAGTGATGACGCGCTGCCTCATATTGAGTTGACGCGTCTGCATATTTTTGTTGCTGAAAGAGAAGCGAAGCCAGGTTGAAATGCGTGCGGGCGAGCGACCTCCGCCAGGCCACCACCCTGGGATTCTCGTCGACGACTTGCCGCAGGATGTCGATCGTCGCCAGATACACCTCCTGCGCCTCGGCAAGGCGGCCGCTCCACTTGTAAAGCACGCCCAAATTCATCGCCGTATCGGCCAGGCCAACGCGCGTGCGAATGCGATCCGGCTCGGCCAGCGCCAGCTCACTGCGTAACATTCGTGCTCGTTCAAATGTGGGAATATCTTCAGCCGACATCCGGTTGCTCCCCCACGTATGCAGGGCAGCCGCAAGCTCGGCCTTGACGTTGAGCGCCTGGGGATTCTCCTTCAGTAGCTCTTCCAGAAGGGCGATCACCTCGCGAAATTGCGCGTTCGAGTGATCCATGTTGAAAAACATACCCGCCTGAACCGCCAGGTTGAGCGCGGCCGCATATTCGAAGCGATACTCGCGCCCGAGTCCCTTGAACAGTTCGGCAGCGATTGTTCCTTCTGTGGCGGCCGCTTTGTAGTCACGCAGATGCTTCAGACACTCGCTCAATTCTTCATGAAGTTGCGCCACCGCGGCGACACGACGGTTATCGCCGGGCGAGGCTTGCATCAACTGCTCTTGAAGCACAAGCGCATCGCGACACATCGCCGTTGCTTCGGTCAAGCCACCCAGCTCAAGCGTGATTTGCGACAGCCGCGCCAGGGCATCGGCGACATCCACCCTCGCCGCCGGATCGTTGCGACGCGCCGCGACAAATCCGCGGTAGTGCTCGACCGCATCCGCAAGCAGCTTCTGCCGAACCGGCTGAAGTCCCGGCTGCTTCAGCAATTCTTCCTGCGCAACGCGTGTGCAAAAGCGATCGACCACCGCGAGCGCCGCCCTGAGATTCTGCTCGGCCTCGTGCTGCTTGATGAGCGAGGTGGCCGATGCGCGTTCGGCCCTGCGCCAAAGCACGAACGACGTGATCGAACCAGCCAGCAGGGCCACAACAAGTACCGCACCGAGTGTGGCAATCGTCCGGTTGCGGCGAACCCACTTCCAGGCAATCATCGCCGAGCCTGGCGGACGCGCTTTGATCGGCCGTCCTTCGAGAAATCGCCCAAGATCTTCGCTCAACTCGATCGCATTCGCATAGCGATCGCCAGGAGCCTTTTCGAGGCACTTGAGCACGATCGTTTCAAGATCACGCGGAATGTTGCGATTGAGCTTTCGGGGTGCAACCGGTTCGCTCTCGCCAATCATCCGCAGTATGTCGAGCGTCGCGCCTCGAAACGGCGGGACGCCCGTCAAGCATTCATAAAGCGTTGCGCCTAATGCGTAAAGATCTGCGCGATGATCAATACTTCCAGGCGAGCGAATTTGCTCGGGGCTGATGTAGTTCGGCGTGCCGGCGATGGTTCCAGTGCTCGAAAGCTCGGCCGTCTCCTGCCATCGCGCCAGGCCAAAATCGGTGAGCTTCGCCAATCCGTCGGACAGATCGATGATGACGTTCGCCGGCTTGACGTCGCGGTGGATGATCCCTTCCACATGCGCTGCCGAAAGCGCATCGGCAAGCTGTCGAGCGAACGCGGCGGCTTGCCTGGGATCGAGTACGCGCTGGTCCGCAATCCAGGCGGCGAGTGTGGGGCCGTCGACCAGCGGCATCACAAGATACGGCGGTCCCGTTTCAGGCAACTCCGCCGCAAAAACTGGGACAACGTGCGGGTGGCGCAAGTTAGCGGCCGCGCGCGCTTCACGCCGAAAACGCTCGCGCGCCTTGGCGTCGGAATAACTTCCCGCCGCCAGCACTTTCACGGCGACCCTTCGGCCCAGCTCATCATCAATTGCCTCGTAAACAACGCCCATCCCGCCGCGCCCGCGCTCGGCCACAACGCGATAGGGACCGACACGCTCGGGAAGTTTCGACTCAACTTCAGTGATCGGTTCGACGTTCGCGCCGCAGAGTTTCGCCATCAAGTCCGCGGGAAGCGCCTGGCATTCTGCGCGTGCCGACGCGAGATCGCGCAGTCGTTCGAGCTCAGCTTCATCGGGCAGGGTCGCCATCGTTAAATCCAGGACGCGCGTGAAACTGCGGAAGATCGTCCGTGAGTTCCAGAATTGTTTGCGCCAGTGCCGTCAGCACTCGTGATTTGGCAACGTACACGGAATCCACCGACATTCCCAGCTCTTCGGCAACACTCGCGGCCGATCGACCGGCGACCCACACCATCTCGAACGCACTCCACGTTCGCGCCGCAAATCGCTGCTGGCAGCGCGCGAGTGCCACCTTGTAGAGATGCGTCTGGAACGCATCGACCCACTCGGCATCGACCGGATCGTCGGCAAGCGCGTCGAGTTCTTCGGGTGGGCGAAGTTCCGACGGCTTGCGGCCTTTCGATCGATATTCGCGAATCACTTCATTGCGAAGAATCGTCCCCAGCCAGTCGCGAAACCGCCCGCGTTCGGGGGCGTAATCGAACGAGCGCAGTCCGCGAAACACGCGCGCAAAAACGCGCTGGGTAAGATCCTCGGCGTCAACATGCTCAAACCCCTTGCGGCGCACGGCGGCGAACACCAGCGGGCCGTAGACGACCAGGAATTCCTCCCAGGCGGCCTGGTCGGTCGAGTCGGCAAGCCGGGCGAGCAAACTGGCGCGCGTGGTGGGGGGCTGAGCCAAACGGTTTTTCCTCTCGTCGACGGCGAGAACGTGATTTTTTGCAACGCGGCTGGATCAGATTTTCGAGGCCAGTTCCGCGCGAGCTGTAAGATTCGCCGCCATCCGGGTTACTCACTGGTAGCCGAATCGCTGCTCGATCGAAAAAACGCGGCGGCACGACGTTGACCGCCCCGGCTTACCCCCCGACTGGGAACGCGCATCGATCAAAGGCAGATCCGGCAACTCGCATTTTTCGCAAAAATCCGAACCGAAGGTTTTCCTTCTGTTCCCAGCTTAGTCCAGAACTGTCGAGAACGCATCATGAAATCTTATCCTGTTTTGATCGTGCAAACGCTGTCGGTAGCGCTGGCCATCCTAGGCGTAACTATTGCGCCGGCGCGCGCCGGGACGACGCCTTATACCGAGGCGCTCATTTCGACGTTCAACCCGAACGAGTCGGTCACGCCGATCGCCGTCAACAGCAGCCCGCCGACGGCATCAGTCCTCGACTACAGCACTTCGGGCCAATGGGGGAGCGTAAGCGCCTACGCCGCGGCCAGCCTTTCGACCGGTCAGCTCAAGGTCGCGGCCTCTGACAATCCCCAGCCCGGCTCCTATCCTTACATGCAGTCGAACGCCTGGTTTGGCGACGGGTTCCGCGCGACCGATGCACAGGGCGGCGCCTTCAACTGGCTGCCCAACACCGGCGCAAGCTTCACGCTGGATCTTAGCGGCAGCATCGTTTCCGCGTCCGACCCCCAGCTTAGCAACGTGGGTTACGGTGTCGGTGCGTTCATCATGCTTTCACTTTTCAAACCGGGAACGCTCGATCCCTCCGGCCCGCTCGTCAATGGCGACAATAGCCTGGGCTACTACCTCTACCTGCTCGGCAATCCTGACCAGAATCTGATTTACTCCGATGGACACGGGGGTTATTCCTCCCTCCTTCCAACCGCCTACTACGGTAACCTGCGCCAGAACATTCACATCCAGCAAGACTTCCAGCCCGGCGGCGACTTCGACTGGGTCGTTCTGATGGGGATTTCGGGGCAAGTCGGCGGCCCGCAATATTACAACATCGACCTCTCGCACACGCTCACCGTCGGCTACAACGGCCCGGCAGGCTCGACGACGACTTCCGTGTCGGGCCTGTTCAACAACTTCAACCTCGACGCCACGGCTGTGCCTGAACCGGGCTGTGTCGTTCTTGTTGCAAGCGGTGCGATTGCCCTTCTGGGACATCGGGCCGTTTCACGAAATCGTCGTAATAAGTGATTCTCGCTGACGCACGCTGGCACGAAGCAACACTATCGCGTGCAAATCTGTCGAACCGTTCCATCGTGCCAGCAAGCGGCGAGCGAGGTACCGTCGGGCGAGAAAACGAGCGAATTCACCTGGCAGGGGCGGCCATCGATGATGAGCAGCTCCTGCCCCGAAATCGCGTCCCAGATGTGAATCTTCCCCGACTTTCCCGCAGCCGCAAGCGTTCGGCCGTTTGGCGAGAATGCGAGGCAACGGAGCTCATCGTACTCGCTGTGCAGCGGCTCGAGCGGGCGGCCGTTCCGCAAATCCCTGCGCTGGATGATGCCGTCTTCCTGAACCCATGAAAGCACGCCGCCATCGGCCGAATACGCAACGCCCGCGATTCGATCCGTCCCCGTCCAACTATTCAGCATCTCGCCGCTGTTCGTATCCCACAAACGAACGGTGAAATCATTCGCCGCCGATGCCAAAGTGCGGCCATCAGGACTGAACGCCAACTGGCGAATCGTCTCGAAGTGAGCGGACCACTCGCGAATGCAGCGACGAGACGCAACATCCCAGAGCCGAATCATCCGATCTGATCCCGCCGATGCCAGCAGCGTTCCATCCGGACTGAACACGATGGCGCGCAGTCTGTCGGTATGGCCATCAAGCGTCGCGAGCAAGGCGCCCGTCTTACTATCCCAAAGACGGAGATTCTCGTTCGCACTCAGCGCGGCCGACGCAACAATTTTCCCTCCCGGCTGGAATCGAACCGCGCTCGTCGTGGCGGTATGCGCCTTCCATCCGCGCACAAGCTGTCCTGTTGCCGCATCCCACAGCTTGAGCGTTTCAGGCTCATCCGAATCATCGCTGCCGCTAACCAGAAGCTGGCCATCGCTCGAATAATCGACCGACCACGCTTCGTCGCGATGCCCGGCCGATTGCGGATCTCGCTGCACGGCATCGTAGTGCCAGACCAGCGCGCGATCGCCTACAATCATCCCCAATGAGCGATCGTCAGGAAATCCAATCATATCTCTCTGCATATCTACCAATCCAGGCAGCTCGGTGCGCAGTTTACCGCCGGGCCCCGCGTAGTAAATCCGAGTCGTGCGTGCTCCGGTGCGGTCACCAAAGTAAGCCAAAGCAACAGAACGGCCACCCGCAAGAAACGCTAACTCCGCCGTCGCAAATCCCTCGTCAGGGAATTCACGATCGATGGTCCAGGTCTCGCCCGATGCAGCGTCAACGTATTGAAGAACCCCCTGTCCGCTGATTGCAAAAAGCGTTTTGCCATTGGCGCTGAATTTCATTTCGCGCACCCACCGCCATGGCCCGGGAATTCCCTTCAAAATGAGCTTTCCAGAATCGACATCGAGAATCGACAGTTCCGCCTGATGCTTGGATATCCCCTCATACGCCGCCATCGCCAGGAGCTTTCCGTCACGCGAAATCGCCACACTTTCATACTTCGACGCCCGCGGTGAACGTACAATGATTCGTCCTGTGTTACCGTCCACGACCGTTGCAACTTGGTCGCTGTCTTCGAGCACGACCACTCGGTTGCTGGCCGCCGATGCCGCGAGCGCCGGACGTCCATTCCAGCGCCCCACAAGACACGGACGCGGATCTTTGCTAGGACCGTCGAGCGTCCACAAGCTCGTCTCATTCTGGATCGGCAACGCAGAACGCTCCCAGATTTCACGTCCCGACGCTGAGAATTCAATCTCACAAGGGTGGCGTCCTTCGATCCCTTCGAACTGGGCGAGTTGCCGGCCAGTGGCAACGTCCCAGAGCAATAATTCGCTCTCCTCTGAATGATGACGATCGTGCGAACCGTTGGTCGTCGCACCGGAAGCGAGCCACTTACTATCGGGCGAAAATGCCAACACCGTGATGGGAATCGGCCGCCCTTTCAGACTGGTAATCACATTGCCCGTCTCTGCATTGCGGAGACGAATCGTGCCCTCGCGATTCCCCGTGGCGAAGACCTTGCCATCGGGCGAAAGCGCGATTGTCGACACCATTTCCCCGCGCTCCGACATAGCCGCGATTTCTTTACGCGACTCGCGCCAGAGATATTGCCATGCGAACTCACGAGGGTCGTCTTCACCGGCAGCGGGACGGCAATCGCGTAGAATCTCCTGCGCCTTCTCAAATCTCCGAACGCGAACCGCCTCGGCCGCTTGCCTGATACGGAAATCGTAAAGGTGATAAGCGGCGACACGCCGGCGTTGTTCGGCCAGGTCGCGTTGATCCTTCAACTGATCGCTCAACCGTTCGGCCCGATCGCGTTCGAGCAAAAGTTGGTCGTTGTGACGACCCAGCCAGTCGTTCGACCAGATCAAGCCGCCGGCAAGCGCGCCGAACGCTAAACCGACGAAGACCAGCGATGGAAACACGACCGCGCGATTCCGCTTCGTCCACTTGTGAAGTTGCTCGAACCAACCCGGAGGACGCGCGACGATTGGCCGCGCATTGAGAAACCGGCCAAGGTCGTCCGCCAACTCGTGCGCCGTGGCGTAGCGATCGCCGGGCTCCTTCGAAAGCGTTTTGTGGACGATCGTTTCCAGGTCTTGCGGCACGGCGGGATTGAGCTTTCGCAGAGGCATCGGCTCGCATTGAGCGATCTTCGCCAGAACCTCAACGCGATCCGCTCCTTCAAACACAGGCCGAAGCGCGAGCAGTTCGTACAGTGTGGCGCCGAGAGAATAAATATCAGTGCGGCCGTCGATGACAACGCGCTTCGCCAGTGCCTGTTCGGGGCTCATGTAGCGCAGCGTGCCCAGAATGTCGCCAGTCATGGTCAGCCGGCTGTCACCCTGAATTTGCGCTAGACCAAAATCGGTGATCCAAAGGTGACCTTCGCCGTCAAGCATGAGATTCGCCGGCTTGATATCGCGATGCAACACTCCGCGACTATGCGCGTGATCAAGCGCCTCGGCCGCGCGACGCCCCTGATCGGCCACCGCCCTGATATAGTTGCGATCGCGACTCGACGTGCCCAGTGACATCGTTCCAGAAGGCATCACATCGACGTCTTTCTGTTCTCCGCGCAATTGCTCAAGCACTTCCGCAAGCGTACAACCGTCGATGAACTGCATCGCGTAATACGGCACACCGCGCTCGCAGCCCACGGCATGCACCGGCACGATATGCGTGTGGTGCAAACACGCAGCGGCCCGCGCTTCGAGGAGGAATCGTTGATGATGCCGGGGATCGAGCGCGGCGGCGAGCGGTAGAATCTTCAGCGCGACGCGACGCTGGAGCGAAATCTGCTCGGCTTCAAACACCATCCCCATGCCGCCTCGCCCCACCTCGCGAAGCAGCCGGAAATCGCCAAGCGTACCTAGTTCCGATTCGGAACTGGTTGGAATCGCCGACTTCACGTCCATCGTCGATCGCGCGACCGACCTGCCAAACGAGACCATGCGGCGAATTGTCGGCAACACGCGGCCCAGTTCTTCCGCACGTTCGGGATGTGCGGCCGCCACGGCGCTCATATCGACGGGTTCGCCGGCTTCCAGCCGCTCGACCAGTTCGGCCACCCAGTCGGCCAGTGCGAGGTCGGTCTCATCGACCGCGGCATTCAGCGAGTTTCGCACTTCGCTCATGGCACGGGCCTTTCGTTCGCCGTGCCAAGAAGCGGGCCGATGCGTTGCAACGCGCGATAATGCCGCAACCGCGCCGCGCCGTCGCTAATTTCCAGAATCGCCGCGATTTCGGAAAACCCGAGTTGATCGAGATAACGCATGACCAGGATTTCACGGTCCTGTTCCGAGAGTTCTGCAAGCGCTTGCCAGATTGCAACGCGGTCTTCCTCGCGAATCAGGTGCTTGCTCGGGCTCGTCCCGCTCGCAGCGAGCACGTCGATCAGCCGCCGCGCCGATGGCCCGATTGGCCCGCTCCCCGGCGCCTGCTCGCGCATCGCCTCTCGACGCTGAGTGCGCAGGTGATATCGATGCGCTTGCGCAATTCGTTCCGACGCAAGACGATGCAGCCAGGGATAGAACGGCAGCGGCCGATCGCGAAGATAGCCATCGAGCCGCTGCGCCGCGTCCATCAAGGTCTCCTGCACGACGTCGGACGCGTCAAGCCGCGACGCGAGGCGATCGTCCAACCGCAAGCCGATCATTTGGCGCAGCCGTGGACGATAGCGGTCCAGCAGCCAGCGCACGGCGGCTTCATCGCCCTCGCGCGCACGGCTGAGTCGCAGTTCGGTCTCGGGATCTTCCGGAACCGACATTTTTCCGCGTCCTCCGACTTAATCCTGCAAGTACACGCCAAGCGTTACAGAGACGATCTCAATAAGCAAGAAAATGATCAATGCACTCCGTTTTCAAGAATCTTCGCGAATTGTGTAACGTCCGGCAACGGTTTGCAGGATTGATTATGAACCGACAATTGACCGTCGATCTGGTCAAAAAGCCCAGGTTCCACCACGCCGAACTCCGGAATCCAACCCGGGACAGGTGGTGACTTGCATTCAGTCCGGTTTCCAAGGGACGAAACCATGGTGCCCCGCCGCCGCGCGTTCACGCTCATCGAGCTTCTCGTCGTCATCGCAATCATCGCGGTGCTCATCGCCCTTTTGCTTCCCGCTGTCCAGGCCGCGCGTGAGGCCGCCAGGCGTGCGCAGTGCGTCAATAACCTGAAGCAACTCGGGCTGGCCATCGCCAACTACGAGTCAGCGCATTCAATCTTGCCCGTCGGCCGCATCTGGACGCCCCTTCCCGGCGTGCCGCTCCCCGGCTTTTTCATGGGGAACCAAAACACGAACTGGATGACGCAAATTCTTCCGCAGTTCGAACAACAATCGCTCTACAACAGCTTCAATTTCTCGGTGGGTCTCGAAGGAATTCCCGACTCCACAGGCACGCCTCTCGGGTTCAAGGTGAACTCAACCGTCTTCGGCACCAAGCTCAACACCCAGCAGTGCCCGAGCGATTCGGCCAACCTGCTGCAACTCGTCTGGCCAGGAAGCAACTATCCCGTCACGGCCCCACGTGGCAACTACATGGCGGCCTGGGGCAACACAATTTGGAGCCAGACCGCTTCGGCCGGCGGCAGCGCCACGAAGAATCTGCCGGTCGTTTACCGCCTTTCCGCATTCGGCCATCAACCTGTGCGGCTTGCCAGCGTCATCGACGGAACCAGCAACACCGTTTTCACCGGCGAGATGATTCAAGGCACACTCAACGACGCCCGAGGCGCCATCTGGACACTCGCCAGCGTCTTCATGACGCGTTACACGCCCAACAGTTTCAACGATTTCTACGGCGTACCCGCTCCAGCAACCGGCGGTGCCGACATCCTGGGTGTTGGCTTCTGCGTCAGCGACCCTGTGCATGGCCTCCCCTGCGTGGGAACCGCGCCATTTCCGTTCTACGAATACCATGCCGGTGCCCGCAGCCGTCATCCCGGCGGCGTAAATACCAGCTTCGGCGACGGTTCAGTTCGATTCATCAAAAACTCGGTCGACCCCGGAGTTTGGGTGGGACTCAGTTCGATTCAGGGCGGCGAAGTGATCTCGGCCGACGCTTTCTGAAAACACGCGCACAACGCCCGGCGGAGCAATTCTGCGGTGAATGCAGTATTGTACCCCCCACCGCCGGCGCGTATTTTCTTCAAGACTCTCGCCAGTTTCAGGCACAAGTCTCCAGACACTTGTGAGCGAACACGGATTGAGCAGACAATCCGGCACTTCAGCGCGCTCAGGGGCGATCTATGCTCGGTAGATGAATTCATGCCCCGCAGAAGCCAGATCTAAACATTAAATCGTATCAAGCCAAGGATCCCACAAATCTAAAGGCCCGCCGATTGTCCGCACGACCGGATGCTTGCTCATTTCCACTGCTCTTACTAGCCGCCGCGTGAGTAGCTTACCGAGTCGCAGCATTGCTGCGACGATCACCAAAGCACTAACGGTAAAGAAGACGATCAGCAACACCCACAAGAGCCACATCAACGCTTGGTTGAATGGCGACATGAGAAGTGCAGCGAAGTCAGCAAAAAGAAGCGTGACGAGGCCGACCGCGACTCGAGAATAAAGCCGCGCGTTACGCCTCGCTTTTTCGACCGCTGCCACGCGAAGCAGTCGTGCGTCTCGCCTCGCTTTGACCTCAGCCTTGAGCTGAGCGGCCTGCGCGCGCCCCTCGAGGATCTGAAAGTGTATCTTGACTCGATTGTATGGCGGCCCTTCCTGAAAATGTGCCATGGAACCATCTTCCGCGAGACGCGATCGGCAGACAAGAGATCGCTTTTCTGAACATCGAGTAAGGCACAATGATAAGAATTCCACGCTGCCGTCGTTTTGCAGCGACGGGAATTGGTCAAATGATCCGCACTTTTGTGCGAATGAAGATGTGCGGTTCCAATAAAGCGACTTCCAGCCAAACTTTGTGGAAGCTCGAAGCGCTACACCCGCCGATCGCTGGCCCGTAAGATGTCTCCACATCTTGGCCAGGAGCAATGCATGTTTTCTCGACCGATGTTTCGCCTGGAGTACAAAACCGCAACGCGTAAACATCGCCCATTTCTCATTCGTGTGATCTTTGCGGCAAGCCTGGCTCTTGTAGGGTTGCTGGTTGGACTCGCCGCTTTTTCCAGAGGCTCACGTTTCGATTATCAAGCGGGCATCCTGTTCTTTGGTCGCGCGATGTTCATCGCGACGATCGTCATCGAGCTGCTTGTGCTTGGGTTCGCCGTTCCCGCGTATGTTGCAAGTGCAATCTCGGGCGAGCGCGAAAAGGATACACTCCCGCTGCTGCTCATCACGCGTCTGACACCGCTCGAGATCGTGCTGACAAAAGCATTCGCCCGTTGGCTGCCGGTCACCAATTTGCTCCTGACCGGCCTGCCGATTCTCGCCATATCCTCATGGTTGGCAGAGCTTGAATCTGAATGGATTCTCGCCTTCATCGTCGTCCTCACCAGCTCGGCATTCATGGCGACGATGGCAATCCTCGCCTCAGCGCAGCGTGAGAAAATTGCGACCTCAAACGCACAAGCAACAACCTGGATGTTCGGCTGGCTGATTGGTTTTCCGATGCTGTCCGTCATGCCCTCGGGCACAACCTCGCTCTGGGGAATGCTGCTCGGTGAAATCACGTCGCTCGCATATCTGATCGGCCTGTCGAGTCCACTATCACTGCTGACCGACCATCGCTGGAGTTCGGGAGCCGGCGAGCTTGATCTGCTCGCGCGTGTTGGAATCATGATCGGCCTTCAAGTCGTGTTCGGCGCGATTCTGATCGGCGTCGCAGCGCGACGCCTACCCCCGCGCGATAAAGTCCCTCCCAAGCCTGAACTCGTGCCGGAAACCCGTCCCGAATGTGGCGACGACCCGATCTACTGGCGCGAGTTTGAGATGGCGAATCGCCGCGGAACCGTGATAAATTTCGCGAGCGGATTTCGATTGATTTGGAAACTCGTGGTAACAGTTTTCACCAGCATTCTTGGCCTGGTCGCCACGGTCATCATCATGGCCTTGCCAATCGGCATGCTGGTCGCGGGAATCTATTATTTTACGTCGGCGTTTCTTGAAATGTGGCAACATGGATATGGATCGACGACCCCATTCGATGAACGTGGCCGCTTCAGCCAGATCGTCATCGGAGGAACGGGTTTGCTCGCATTTCTTCCCGCGCTAAGCGCAGGGAGTGCAATCATCGCTCGCATCAAGAGCGAACGTGATAAAAAAACATGGGATGACTTCCTTATGACGCCGCTCACCGGCGAGGACATCATTGAGTCGAAAACACGCGCAGGGCTCGACACGATCTGGGCGGCGTTCAAACTTCTCGGTGTCCTGTGGCTGGCGGGGCTCGTCTGCGGTGTATTGAACCCGCTCGGAATCGCCTGGGCCACTCTTGACCTCATCTTGCTTGCCCGGGCGAGCGCAGCAATGGGATTGTATCAGGGGATCCGGGCATGCTCAGATCCTGCGGCAATGAACCAATTCGCGGCAACAAAAATGATCGCTACACTTTTCCACATGTTCTGGCTTTTGTGCGCTCTCGCGCCATTGAGCATGATTACTCAGATCGCAAACACGCTCGGCGGATGGATCTGGTCGGCCATCTTCCTTGGTGCCCTCGCGATCCCCATCATCACACTCAAGGTGACCAGAAATTTAACCCAGCGCACCATCGAAAGATTCGACGAATGGGTCGGCCGCCCGGTAGCTAACGCCAAATGATTATTCTTCTGGACTTGACCCCGTCTTCGGTGATTCCCGCTGCATCCCGCGCACCGCTTCGGCCTTTGTAAGATGCTTCGTGGTGATCGCGATCGCCAGCATTTCAACCTCAGACGCCGCGCGAAGAATCGAATCGCCCGTCGCGCCTCGCGTGTAGAGCGGCGCCAGGTTGCTAATCACCGCCAACATTTGCGTGCAATAAAGCAAATATGTCTCGTCGATCATCAAACGGTTGGCCGTAAATGCGTGGCGTGTCCGATAGAGGTCTGGCGTGTAGTAAAGCTGCGTCACGTCGATCACGTGCACAAATTCGCGCAATTCCTCAATGAATTGCAAAGCTTCCCTGCGCTTGATGCGTGCCTCGAGTGTGATGAAAAATCCCAATGCACCCACAAGCACCACAAGCAAGCTAAACCCTGCATTCAAAGCCACAAAAAGCTCGCCAACCGTGCCAAACTCCCAACGTGCGTGAACGTGCCGAACCAAAGCCCACACGCCAAGCACCGCCAGGCCAATCGCCAGCGCTGAGAGGATGCGAATCGCCAGGATCGGTCGCCGCGCCTGCTGGCCTCGCTCTTCTGTCGCATCGGCAATTCCTGCGAGTTCAGTCGCCAAACCTGCCAAACTGCTGCCAGCAAGCCGTGAATTGATATCGTCCGCAAGATTCCGCGCGGTCTCCGCAACCCTGGACGCGTCGAGCCGATGCCGCGCACTCACTCCCAATCTGGGACGCATCGCGAACACGTTGATCAAGCTCCACTGGTTTCAACGCATCGAACTCGGCCGCGCAACGCGACAGAAAAGTCGTTGCGCGCCGAGTTCATCTGAGAGGCTCATTGGTCACTTCTTCGACTGCGCGTGCGCCTCAACAAACCAGAGCCACTTGTCAATCCCGCGCGTTACTTCGGTGAAGAGATCAGCCGTCACAAGGTCGCCAAGTTCGTCGGTTTGTGCGATCGCCGCGCGAGCCAGCTTGCCGAATTGCGCGAGCGCAGAGGACAGAGCCTGCACGTGCTCGCGGCAATCGACCGCACTCGCCGGGTATTCATCGAGCTTGCTGCGCGACGCAACCGACCGTGCCGTCCCATGCGCGACGCCGCCAAGCTGAACGGCCCGCTCCGCGATTTCGTCGACATAGTCTTCAACCGCGCTATTCACTTCATCAAACAGCTTATGAAGCGCGATGAATTCTTCACCTTTCACATTCCAGTGTGCGTGCTTCACCTGGGTGTGCAAGTCGATGCAATCGGCGAGGCGGTCGTTGAGAATCGCAACCACTTGCTCGCGAATTTTCGAGCTCAGGTCATTCTTGGTCGAGAACATGGCAACCTCTCAAAGTGTCGAGAATCTGACTTGGAACACCGTTCCAACTAACGTATTTCTCAGCAAGCCGTCGCGGGATTTGGGAATGCGAACGCGTCGTCATCAGCCTCGCTGGCCGGCCGGTCGATGCACGCAAAATCCTTCTCGATCAACACGCGCACCGTCCCACCGCCATCAACTGCGTGTTCGTATTCGAACCCAACGCGATCGGTCGCATTCCACTCGCGGACATCAATCGCATTGATGATAACGGCCATCGTGTCACAGGCGTAAACCGCCGTGGGACATTCCGGCGCTGACGGTCCGACAATCATCGCGTAGCGAAAAACAGCACCTGGCCCAAACTGAATCGAATCGCTCACTTCACCATGCTCGATCAGACGCTCAAGATCGCGACGATCGAGCCGCATGCGAACCGTATTACCTTTGAGGCGAAGTTTCATCGCCCAGTCCTCCACGAATGGTCAATCTCGAAGATATCAGTATCTAGGCGCGGCGTTCCGAAGGATTGATCTCGACGACGAGGTGTTTCATCAAGGGCTGTGCGCTCTGCGGGCTGAAATCGCCGATCGGACAAAGGACATTCAGTTCCGGCATGTACCCCATCGCGCTCCCTTGCGGAATGTTATACGGCAGGGCACGATAACCGCGCAGCTCGCGTGTGGAACCATCCTTCGCGAAGCTGGTGATGTCGATCAGGTCGTATTTCTCAAGACCGCGCTCTTTCATATCTTCGATGTTCATGAAAATGAGCGTTCGCAGATTCTTCACGCCGCGATAGCGATCGTCATCGGAATAAATGGTCGTATTCCACTGGTCGTGCGACCGCATCGTGCCCAGAATTAGCCGCCCAGGCTCGGGTGCGGCCTCGGCAACTGGCGCCGAAACAAATTCGGCCTTGCCTGTCTTGGTCAGGAAAACCAGCTCACGCGCCGGTTGTTTGATGCGGAATCCCAGCGGCTGGCGAACGCGTCGGTTGAAGTCTTCAAAGCCATCGAGTGCCTGCGCCATCTTGTCGCGAATGAGGTCGTATTCGCCCGCGTAATCGGCCCAAGGGGTATTGGTCTCCGGAAGGCAAGCCGCGGCCATTCCCGAGATGATCGCAATTTCCGATCTCAAATGCGGCGAGCGCGGCTCCTTCATGCCGAAGGAAAGATGCACCATGCTCATCGAATCTTCGACCGTAATCCCTTGCAGGCCGTTCTTGCCGTGATCCCTCTCGGTTCGCCCCAGGCAAGGCAGAATCAATGCATCTTTGCCATGAATGAGATGGCCGCGATTGAGCTTCGTGCTCACCTGCACGGTGAGGTCGCAGTTCTGAAGTGCCTTGAAGGTATAAGCTGTGTCGGGCGAGGCGAGTGCGAAATTGCCGCCCAATCCCACGAAGACTTTTACCTCGCCGCGCATCATGGCAGGAATGACTGCCACTGTGTCGAGCCCATGTTCACGCGGCGAGTTGATACCGCAGGCGCGATCGAGCTTCGCCAGCCACGCGTCTGTCGGGCGATGGTCGATGCCGCACGTCCGGTTCCCCTGCACGTTCGAGTGCCCGCGAATCGGGCTCGGGCCCGCCCCTTCTCTGCCGATGTTCCCGCGCATCAAGAGTACGTTCATGATCTCGCGAATCGTATCTACCCCGCGCTCTTGCTGAGTCACTCCCAGGCACCAGGCAATGATTGCCGATCGCGACTTGCGATAGACCTCACCAAGCTCGCGAATCTGCGCGAGCGGAACCGCCGATTGCCGCTCGATCTCACTCCACGAAGTCGCTTCGACGGTCGCGCGATACTCTTCAAACCCGGACGTATAACGCTCGATGAACTCATGATCGATCGCTTTGGGATCGGTTGCCAGCGACTCGAACAAATGCTTGGCGACGCCTCGCAAAAGCGCCATGTCGCCCGCGATGCGCGGCTGGATGTTGAGCGTGCTGATGCGCGTCGCTTGAAACGTCGCCATCCGCAAAATGTCATGTGGCACGATCGTCTTGGTCGCAGCCGCTTCGACGAAGGGATTGATATGCACGATCTGCGCACCGCGACGATACGCCTCGGCCAGCGAGGTCAGCATGCGAGGCGCGTTCGATGCCGCATTCACACCCATCACAATGAGGCAGTCGGTTTTGTCCCAATCAACGAGGTCGCACGTCCCCTTCCCCGTGCCAATCGCCGCAGTCAAAGCGCGGCCGCTCGCCTCGTGGCACATATTCGAGCAATCGGGCAAGTTGTTCGTCCCCAGCTCGCGCGCCCAGAGCTGGTAGAGAAACGTCCCCTCGTTGCTCAATCGCCCCGATGTATAAAACGCCGCTTGGTTCGGACTTTCGAGGCCGCGAATATGACGGCCCACAAGCGCGAAGGCTTCATCCCATGAAATTGGTACATATTTATCGCTCGACGCATCGTAGCGCAGGGGCTCGGTCAGTCGGCCGACATCTTCGAGTGCGTAGTCTGTCCACGACTCGAGCTCGGTCACTGTGTGTCGCGCGAAGAAGTCGGGCGTCGCTTTTTTCTTCGTGAGCTCCCAGGTGGCGTGCTTGATGCCGTTCTCGCAAATATCCATGCTCAGGCCATGGCGATCGTCGGGCCAGGCGCAACCGGGGCAATCGTATCCGCCGTTTTCGTGGTTCATCTTGAAAACGACACGAGCGCCGTCCAGCACCTCATTTTGCTTGAGCAGCACCAGGCCGACGCTGATCGCAGCGCCCCAGCCGGCGGCGGGATGCTCGTAATCTCGCTGCGAAAATGCACCGCCGTTGTTCGGGCCACAGCCCTTGGCGGGCACTGCCGGAGTGGTTTCAACGGCTTCATCTGCTCTCGCCATCGCATCGCTCCTAAGCAGCTTGACGCGTCCACAATTGTCGATCGCGGACGCGACTCAAAAGGTATCGCGAGATCGATCACGAAAACCCTTCATGGGTACGATCATTTTGATTCCATCGCTACTTCGCTCTGCGCTTGACGGCGTAGCCATACGAAATCGGCCACGACGGTTCCGCGCCGAGTTCCTGCTGCGCCTTGAGTGCCCAGTATGGCTCGCGAAGCAATTCCCGCGCGATAAACACGAGGTCAGCATCGCCACTTGTCACGATCTCGTTCGCATGATCCGCCTCGGTGATCAACCCCACCGCGCCGGCCATGATACCCGCCTCACAGCGAATCTTTCGCGCGAACGGCACCTGGTATCCCTTGCCCACCGGAATTCGGGCCTTGGGAACCAGGCCACCGGATGAAACGTCGATCAAATCGATACCAAGCTCCTTGAGCTTTTTCGCGAGCACGACGGATTGATCGCCGTCCCACCCGCCTTCGGCCCAGTCGGTCGCCGAGATTCGGACGAAAACCGGCAACTCCGCCGGAACGAGCTTGCGCGTGTTTTCGGCGATTTGAAGCAGCAGCCGCATGCGGTTTTCGAGATTACCGCCGTAAGAGTCGGTGCGATGATTGCTCAGGGGCGAGAGGAATTCGTGCAGCAGGTAGCCGTGCGCGGCGTGAATCTCGATTACCTTGAATCCGGCCTTAAGCGCTCGCTTCGTGGCAGAATCGAACGCGGCAATAACCCCCTTGATTCCTGCTTCATCAAGCGCGAGGGGTATCGGATTGGTATCGTCAAATGCAATCGCACTTGGGGCGACGACCTGCCAGCCACCAACTTCGGGCGACATCAGCCCTGCGCCGCCGCGCCAGGGTAGATCGCAGCTTGCTTTTCGACCGGCGTGCGCAAGCTGGATTCCTGGCACCGAGCCTTGAGATTCAACGAATCGCGCAATCCGTGCGAGTGGTTCGATGTGCGCATCGCTCCAGATTCCCAGATCACCGGGGGTGATTCGTCCTTCGGCCGTGACCGCGGTTGCCTCGGCGATCACGAGCGCCACTCCACCCGCCGCGCGACTTCCCAGGTGAACGAGATGCCAGTCGTCGGCAAGGCCGTCGGTGGCAATGTACTGACACATGGGTGACATCACAATTCGGTTTCGCAGCGTGATTCCGCGAATCGTCAAGGGACTCAGGAGGTCGATCTCCGGCACCTCGCGGTCGTGGTCGGTTCCCGAGAGGCAGCCTTGCTTTCCGGGCAGTTGCGGCTGGGTGGCGGATTCCTCGGCCATGCGTGAACCTCCTGAAGCGCATTTTTCTCGAAGTCGATGGCGGCCACCGGCTCGGTAGGCAACCGGCCGCCTACCAGTGTCGTCAACGAGGTGTCATCGCTTCAAGCCCGAGCTCCACGGAACTTTCCACGCAATTTGCCTTCACCATACTTGGGCGTGGCGGGTGGACACACGCAACCGTAAGATCATGTTAAGACTCGCGGCATAATCCGCGAGCGTGCAAGCAGTCTCGCCTCTCCCGCGAAGATGCGCCGCACCTGCGATTCCAACGCACCCGCAGAATCGTGTGCGCCTGATAACTTCCCCCCATTGAAGTGCGCGGACCATGGACGAGAACCGGACGACCATCGAGGTTCAGCGTTACCTCGACCGGCTGGCCAACCTGAACGGCGATTCCGACGCCGAGCCGGTCATCTCTGCGCTTCTGGGACGCTCTGCTCAGCGGCTGCAATTGCTGTGTGCAGGTCTATTGCACCGGCAATATCCTCGTCTGATGCGTCCGCCGCTCGGTTTAGCGGCTGAGGAATTGCTGAGTGCCGTGATCGAGCGATTACTCCGCGCTCTGCGACAAACGCGGCCCGAAACGGTACGAGGGTTCTTCGCTCTCGCAGGTAAACACATGCGTTGGGAGTTGAATGACCTGGCCCGCCGCCTAGATGAACAGGACGTGCCCGTAAATATTCACGATTTCGACGTTGCTGCACCAGAGAGCAGCGATGCATCCGTGGGCGTGGCAACGCGGCGGTTGCTTGACGCCATCGACCAGTTACCCGACGACGAACGCGACACCCTCGATCTCGTACGCATTCACGGACTCACTCACGCCGAAGCGGCCGAGATTTTGAGCGTTTCGACGAAGACGATTCAACGCCGGCTCGACCGCGCTCTCACAATACTGGCTGCAATTCTCGCCGATCTCGACACGCCTCGTTCTGCCACAAACGAAGCCTAGTCCGGCCGATCGTACCAGCTCTTCGCAAGAAACCTTCACCAATGCCGATCGACCCGCGCCTGCTGGATATTCTCGAGTCGATTCAATCCGGCCGCACGCCCGAAGACGCCTGCGCCCAGCATCCGGAATTGCTCGCCGATGTTCGCAGGCACCTCGCGCGAATCGCCAATGTACGTGATGAACTCGATGCGCTTTTTCCCGAGGCAATCGCAGATACTCCCGCTACGCATCGCGCTGGTCCCACTTCGCTGCCCGAGATTCCTGGACACGTTGTCGAATCGGAATTAGGACGAGGCGGGATGGGCGTTGTTTACAAGGCACGCCATCTCCGATTCAACCGAGCTGTGGCAATTAAAATGATGCTGGCTGGTGGCTACGCCGGTCCGCCCGAGCTGGCGCGATTTTTCCGCGAGGCCGAGGCACTCGCGGGACTTGGTCATCCCAACATCGTGCAAGTTCACGAGGTGGGCGATCTCGATGGCCTTCCCTACTTCACGATGGAGTACGTCAACGGCGGCGATCTCGCGCAGCAACTCGCCGGCGTGCCGCAAAATGCCGAACATGCGGCCGAGCTTGTGGCGACTCTTGCAAACGCGATTGAAGCAGCGCATCGCGACGGCATCGTGCATCGCGATCTCAAGCCAGCGAACGTGCTGCTTTCAGACAGCGGCACACCGAAGATCAGCGATTTCGGTCTCGCGCGACGGTCGGAGCCAGGAAACAACATCACGCGTTCGGGTGCACGAGTTGGCACGCCAAGCTACATGGCTCCCGAACAAGCGGCAGGCCGGTTGAATGAAGTTGGTGCAGCAACCGACGTCTATGCTCTCGGAGCAATTCTTTACGAAATGCTCACTGGCCGTCCGCCATTCCGCGCGGAAACGGCGATCGAGACCGAACGACAGGTGATCGCGCAAGAGCCTGCCGCACCATCGAAACTCAATGCGAAAGTCCCGCGCGATCTGGAAATCATCTGTCTCAAATGCTTGCGCAAAGATCCTCGCGATCGTTACGACTCCGCAAAAAGTCTTGAGGATGATCTCAATCGCTTCCGTCGCGGCGAGCCAATCACAGCGAGACCAGTCGGATGGTTCGAGCGCACGATCAAAGCCGCGCGCAGGCGGCCTTCATTCGCGTTCGCCGTGGGAGGCAGCGTTCTGCTGGTGATCGCCGTTCTGGGTGGAACGCTTGCTTTAACGTTGGAACGCAGGGCGAAGGATCGCGCGCGGCAAGAGCTTGCACAGATCGACCAGCAACGGCTCGATCGCGAGTTCGTTGCGCGGCTTGATGCGATTCGCCTCAACCGCCCAGTCATCACCGAAAACTCGATCAACTGGCACGCGAATCGTGATTCGGCCGACCGTGAATATCAGGCTGCATTTCGCCAGGCGGGATACGGAGAAGTTGGCGAAGATCCGGCGCGCGTCGCGGCACGTGTCACGGCGTCACGCATTCGTAACGAACTTGTCACGGCCCTTGATGACTGGTCGATCTGCCTCAACGCGCCGACCGGATCAGATCGCAGGCAATGGTTGCTCGATGTCACGCGGCGCGTCGATGGCGATCCCACTGGTATTCGCGAACGCCTGCACGATCCCACTTTGCGTAGCGATCCCGAATCACTTCGCGCGCTGGCATCGGCGGCGATCGGCTCTGAAGTTTCGGTGCAGCTTCTTGTCGCGCTTGGCGAACAACTTGTGTTTGCGAATCTGGATCCCGTCCCGTTCATGACGGAGGTGCAGAAGCGTCATCCTGGCGATTTCTGGGCAAATTTCATGCTCGGCGCGATGATTGTGAACGACGATCGCAACACGGCCGAGGCTGTTCGCTATTTCCAGGCCGCTCTCGCAATGCGGCCCGATTCAGCCGTGCTCCACGCGCACATGGGCGGAATTCTCGGCAAGCTCAAGCGACGTCGCGAGGCGATCGAGTACCTCAAGCGATCGGTACGCCTCGATCCAAATCAGGTCGAATCCTATGTATTGCTCGGCAGTTTTTTGCGAAGTGAGCGGCGGATTGAGGAGACAGTCGAAGAGCTGGAACGCGCGGTGAAATTCATGCCGAACGTCGGCAAGTTACATGCGTATCTTGGAGCGGCGCTGGAGGAAAGCGGGCGAGAACGCGAGGCACTTGAACATGACAAGCGCGCGGTAGAAATCAATCCGGCCGACCCTTGGGCTCGTTCGGTTTTGGGACACACACTTGCGGCCGTCGGACGAATGGACGAGTCGATCGAGCAGTATCGACACGCGATTCGCCTTCGGCCCGGTGACACAGACGCCTACATCAACATCGCGCACGCGCTCGGTGTGAAAGGAAAGAAGGAGGAAGCGATCCTCTACTTGCGGCAGGCCATCCGCATCGACCCTTCAATCGCAGTCTCGCATGAGAATTTAAGTGCCCTGCTCTACCACGCGGGATGGCTGGACGAAGCGATCGTATACGCAGCCGAAGGCGTGCGGCTTGATCCCCGATCGGCCACGGCGCGAGGCAAGCTCGGCGCCTCGCTCATTGCCGTTGGCCGCGACGAAGAAGGGGTTTCGCAGCTCCAAGAGATGACCCGCATCGAGCCGAAGAATCTCGAATCGCTCGTCGCGCTGAGCGGCGGACTGATGGAACTCGGCCGCTGGAGCGAAGCGCAAGACGCATGCCGCAAGGCGCTTTCGCTGCACGCACCTGGCACTGAAGTTCATCAGGCGTTAACTCTTCGGATCGCAAGAATCGACCGTTACCGCGCACTATCCGAAACGATCGAGAAAATGCTCGATGGTTCGCACACGCCGGCCAATGCGGACGAATGGCTGCACTGGGCCGAACTCTGCGGCGTGACAAAACGATACGCCACCGCCACGCGCTGCTATGTCGCAGCCTTCGCCAACGCTCCCGAACTGGCGCAACAACTTGCGGACGGTCCCCGCTATCGCGCGGCAATTGTCGCGGTACTCGCGGGCTCGGGTATCGGCGATGAGGCCAAGCAACTCGACTCTGATAGTCGCGCGATGATGCGTTCGCAGGCGCTCGAATGGCTCGAAGCCGACCTCAAAGGCTGGAACGCACACGCGAATCGCAGAGAGGCCATGTTTGCACTCCGAAGGTGGCGTGCGGACGTGCGTCTCGCTCGCGTTCGCGACAATCGCACGCTCGATTCGCTCCCCGAATCCGAGCGAAAGCAATGGCGCAGCTTCTGGAACCGCGTAACCGAATTCACCGCCGGCGATTCGTCTTCGCACATCGATCGCGCACATCAATATGCTTCAAAGTGTGACTGGAAGCGCGCCTCTGAGATGTACACGAAGCATGTCGAACTCTTTCCCGGCGAAGATGGCGAAACCTGGTTCGAGTGCGCAGCAACGCGATTGCTCGCGGGCGATTTGACTGGATATCGCGCCGCGTGTGATCACATGCGCATCACATGTTCAAAAAACTTGCCCATGATTCGTCCCTATCATGCCGCCCGCGCATTGACGCTCTCCCCAGGTCCGCTTAGCGAGATGAAAGAGATCGCGGCGATGGCCAACCGAGAATTGCAGACAAGTCTCACGCAGTTCTGGTCGCTCACCGAACGTGGGGCGCTCGCGCTCCGCGCAGGCCAATCGCAAGAAGCCCAGTCTTTGTTCAATCAAAGCATAAGTGCCAATTCAAAGCCGGGTGCAGCGATTATCAACTGGCTCTGGCTGTCGCTCGCCGCGATCGATCTCGAAGATTTTCCAGAGTCGGAACGGTGGCTTGCGACCGCGCGAGCCTGGCTCGATTCCCACGCCAAAGAACTTCCACGCAACTCTGAAGAGATCGACCTGCACTACCACAACTGGCTCGAAGCTCAGATCCTTCGCAAGGAAGCCGAAGCCCACCTTCTAGAGAAGAAGCGCGATCTAAACTCACGCCGTAAATAGTTATTGTAAATCACCTTAGATCCAATTCGCTCGTGTATTCCGAAAACTTTAGGACATCCTCCTTGACATCCGTCGGACTTGGATTACTATAAAACCAAATCTGGTTAACCAAATCTTGCGGACGACAAAACCGGGGCCATCCGGGAGAGGGGCGTGCGATGGGACGTCCGGCGGCCAAGGAGCTGACCGAGCGCGAGCTGGAAGTGATGCACGTTTTCTGGAGACGCGGCGAGGCCACCGCGGCCGAGGTGCGTGACGAGCTGGCCGATTCGGGGCTCGCTCGGGCCTACACGACAATCGCCACGCTCGTGCGAATTCTTGCGGACAAACAGTTCTTGATTCAAACAAATGACGAGCGCCCGTTTCGATATCGGCCGACTCGATCTTACGAAGAGGTCTCGCGAACGCTTCTGGGCGATCTGATCGACCGGGTGTTTGGCGGCTCGCGCGAGAAGTTGCTGGTTCAGCTCATGGAACAGAAGGCTCTCACGCCCGAGGAGCGTGCGCTACTCGAGGCAACTTTACGAGAGGAAGAAACGCCATGAACGAGTTCGGTGCCATTCTGCTGGGATCGGTACTCCGCGGAACGGCGTTCGCAGCGCTCGGGCTCATACTCGTGCTGCTCCTTCGCAAGCGAGGGCCAGCCGCCGTCTCGCTCGTCATGCTGGCCACGCTCGTGGGCATGGCCGGCGTCACGCTCTTCGGCGCAAGCTCGCAAACGCGCTGGTGGAGTTTCGACGCGATCTCAATCGCACAGGCCGATTCGATTGCATCTCACGATGCAAAGCGCAATCTCGCAGCGCAACCTGAAATTGATAATCAGGGCAATAAGACTGAGGATCAATCCGCCGCCGAACCACAGGCCGCGGCTTCGAGTCCTGTCCTTCCCGACGCGCTTCGCGACCTGGCGCGAGCCCTCGTTCAATCAGCGGCCCAGCCGCAAAAGACGGGCTGGGGCTGGCAAGCCTGGGTGGCGATTCTGGCTCTCGGCGGAATTGCGCTGGGTTTGGGACGATTCGCTCTGGGATTGGCTGCAGTCCACCTGCTTCGCAAATCGAGCGGTCCGGTTGCAGACCCCATTATCGAAGAGCGCGTCGAGATCATTCGCGCGGAGATCGGCCTGACTCGCGCTGTCCAGGTTCGCGTATCACCAGGCCTCACGACACCTGCCACCGTCGGTTGGCTGCGGCCAGCGATCTTGCTGCCGCCGGAATGGACTGAGTGGGACGAACGCGAGCGCGACGTCGTGCTTTCGCATGAACTCGCGCACATTCGACGCAATGATTATATCTCAGGATTACTCGGCCAGCTCAGCCTGGCGCTGCATTACTACCATCCGCTGGCGCACTGGCTGGCGGGACGGTTGCGGCTCGAACAGGAGCTGGCGGCCGATGCCTGGGGCGCACAGCTTTCGGGCGGAAATCGAACGTATTTGACCACCCTGGCACGCATGGCTTTACGGAGCGATCCTCGACCGGCCGGGTGGCCCGCTCGGTCGTTTCGTCCGGGCCGTGGCACTTTTTTGAGGAGAATCGAGATGCTTCGCGACACGACCGACGTCAAGCGACCGACTACGCTCCCACGCTTCTTGCGGCTTGCCACGTTCGCCATGCTGTTCGTGGCGGGAGCGGTGGTCGTCGGCCTCCGCGTTCCCGGCACCGAGCCGCGAGCCAATGCCGCTCCGCCCCCGCAAGCCGGTGGCGCTGCCGTAGCGGAAGGCGCGTGGGATAGCGGCTTCATTCCTGCGGATACTGCGATCATCGCCGTTGCACGCCCGGCAGAATTACTGACGAAGCCCGAGATCGCGAAGTTCGCGGCGTCAATCGAACCGCTCAAACGGATCGAGACCGACATGGGCATCAAGCCTGCCGATCTCGAACAGGTGACCATGCTCTGGACGTTCTCCGCCCCTCAGCCCGAGCCGCGTTTGCAGCGTCCGCTCCTCGGCGAGCCCGCTGGAATCATCGTGCGGTTCAAGCGAGAAATCGATATGAAGGCGATCATCACCAAGCTGTCTCCGAATGTGAAGGAAGCAACGTTTGGCGATGTCACGTACTTCCGACCGGAGCACGCTCCATTCGCCTTCGCCTCGCCGAACGCACGTACCGTCGTCGCTGGGCCCGAGCCGTTCCTGTTCCGCATGCTCGTCGCCAAGCCGGGCACGTCCGATCGTTCGCTCTGGGCACCCGCGTTCAATGCGGTGAAGAGAGGCCAGTTCGCGGTCGGAGTCGACGCGACAACCGTGCTCGCACAGATTCGAGCCGCCGGCCCCGCGGGTGAGCCCGCCGCGGCGAAACTTGGTGCCTTCGCGCCGCTGCTCGAGCGTGCCACAGCCTATGCGATCGGAGTGGATGGCTCGCAGAATCTTTCGGTCGATGGCGTCGTTTCGTGCGTCTCGCCCGATGGTGCGCAACAGGTTGCGGACACACTCAAGGCGTCGATCACGCTTGGCCGCAACACGCTCACCAGCCTGCGAACTCAGACAAGGCAGATGCCGCCGCAAGCGAAACTCTTCGCCGACCTCGGCCTGCCGTTCCTCGAGAAATCAACGGTGACTGTTGAGGGATCGACCGTCCACCTCAGCGCAACATCCGAGTTCCAGCTCGCCCAGGCGCTGCAGTTGCTCACGCCCAGCGTGCAAGGCGCACGAGACTCCGCCAGGCGCGTGCAGAGCATGAATAACCTGAAGCAAATTGGCCTGGCGTTCCACAATTATGCCGATTCCAACGGCAATTTCCCGGCCGCCGCGGTGCTTGGTCCCGATGGCAAAACCAAACATAGCTGGCGCGTGGCACTGCTGCCGTATATCGACCAGGCCGATCTCTACAACCAGTATAAGCTTAACGAGCCGTGGGATAGCCCCGCCAACCTCCAGGTGCTGGCCAAGATGCCGGTGGTCTATCGTCACCCTAACTCGAAGCAGGCGACAGCGTCGTCGTACTATGTGCTGACCGGCAAGGACACGATTTTCTCGGGCGATAAGGGCAAGAAGCTCTCCGAGATTACCGACGGCACCTCGAACACAATCATGGCGGTTGAGGCCGATCGTGAAATTCCCTGGACCAAGCCCGAAGACATCGCGTTTGACCAGGCTGGCGCGTTGCCAAAGCTCGGCGGCTTCGAGCCCGATTCGTTCACCGCGCTCTTCGCCGATGGGTCGGTTCGCACCATCAATAACTCGATCAATGCCATGACGCTCAAGGCGCTACTCACCGCGGCCGGCGGCGAGGTGATCAAGGCGGATGGTTACTGATTCGAATTAATGTTCAACCATTGCGGCCCGACTCTCGTTCAATCGGGAGCCGGGCCGCTTGCTTTCACTTCGCAATCAGCGTTCCGTTGTGATTACGCAACTCGGTCACCTCGCGCTCGAGCAAATCGTCGTCGACCTCATTTACGACCGCGTTTGAGTAATCAATGGTTTCGCCCGACTGGCCGTTAAACCTCCGACCAAGAAATTCTTCGAGATAGCGCGGCGCCTCGCCGGTACGCATCATGAAGACAAGGTCGGTGTGCTTTCCATTCACCAAATGCGACCGGATAGTCGTCGCGTAGCGAACGCCACTGCGAATCTCATTCGCCCCCCGCTCGCTCACCCACTTTGCAAGACTATGCGGCAGCCAGAAGTAGAGAACTTCCGACCGCAAGTGAGCTCCCGAACCGGCCGCCTCTTCGGGATCGACCGAATGTGCCGATCGAAGTCGATCGGATGCGAGCGCTGCCAGCGCAACCAGCGCGGCCGTTACGCAAAGCACCATGAGCAACCCGGTGCGCTGGCACCCCGCCTGCCAGAATCGCTCGACCGGACGCTTGATGCACGAGTCTGAATTTGCCGCTTCGCCGCGGAGATAAGTCGCGTGGAACATGGCTTTTCCTCGCCAGGGCCATTGCGGTTGAGACCGTCGCTATCTCATGAACCGCGCACGCCGCGAACTGCGAGACATCCTTTCTCCGAATTTTTTAGGAGAAATGATTCGAGCGGGCTTGTCATGCGGAATTTTTTTGGAGATCGTGTCTCGTAACGAAGTGACTTCGCGGTTCATACCTTGGGGGCGCCGATGGACGGCGGCTCCGCGGACTGGCTCATGACCAGCGATTCGACCGAGACAAACCGGCTGCTTGAACTCGTGGCGACCAGCGACGCTCAGGCCCTTGATGCGCTTCTAATTCGTCACCGCGCGCGGTTGCGACGGATGGTCGCGCTCCGGCTCGATCAACGGCTGCGTCAGCGCATCGATCCATCGGACGTCATTCAGGAAACATTCCTCGAAGCGTCGTCGCGATTGCCGAGCTATTTGAACGCGCCGGCGATGCCGTTCTTTCTCTGGCTGCGATTCCTGACGGGGCAAAAGCTCGTCACGTTGCACCGGCATCATCTCGGCGCACAGATGCGCGACGCCGATAACGAAATCGCGCTGCACGGCGGTGCATTTCCCGAGGCATCGTCGGCGGTGCTGGCCGGCCATTTCCTCGACCGCGACACGAGGCCGAGCGAAGCTCTCGTGCGTGCCGAGCGCAAGGCACAGCTCTACACAGCGCTCGAAAGCCTGACGCCGCTTGATCGCGAGATCCTGGCACTCCGCCACTTCGAGCAGCTCAGCCGCGCGGAAATCGCCGCAGTGATGGGACTCTCTGAAGCAGCCGCCGGTAAGCGGTACATTCGCGCACTCGAAAAACTTCGGCAGATTCTCACAAGTTCAGGCATTGACTGGCAGGACTGAGCGATGTGCGAAACCGACTCAGACTTCGACCCAGTCGATCTGCTCATCGACGACTACCTCACGCGCTATCGCGAAGGTCAGCGCATGCCAGTCGCGGAGTTCGCGGCGAATCATCCCGAACATGCCGAACGTCTCCGCTCCCTGATCCCCGCGCTGCTGGCGATGGAAGAATTTGGCGACGAAGGAAGCTCGCTCTCACAACCCAGCCGCTCGACACAACTCGCGCAGATGCCCGATCGCCTCGGCGAATTCGTACTCCTCCGACCCATCGGCTCAGGCGGGATGGGAATCGTTTACGAGGCAATGCAGGAATCGCTCGGGCGACACGTCGCACTCAAAACCATTCCTTCCGGCGGCGCGGCCGAAGCTGCCAATCGTATCGAACGATTTCATCGCGAGGCCCTCGCGGCCGCGCGGTTACATCACCCGCACATTGTGCCTGTCTTCGGCATCGGCGAGCACGAAGGCCAGCACTTTTACACGATGCAGTTCATCGAAGGCCACGGCCTCGATACGGTGCTCCGCGCTGCCGGGCGAATCGCGCACAACAATGGCAGCGAGACGATTGAGACCGACGCATCGAGTACCTTGGCCATTTCGCTTTATCACGGCCGGTTCTTGCCGCGACCCTCGGCCGATCGCAGCGAACTCCCTTATTTTCAAAGCGTCGCGTGGCTAGGAATGCATGTCGCCGAGGCACTTGACTACGCACATCGCCAAGGGATTTTGCATCGCGACATCAAGCCGTCGAACCTGTTGCTCGACCTGAACGGGCACGTCTGGGTCACGGATTTCGGACTTGCGAAACACCTTGATGACAACGAGCTGACGCGTACCGGCGATGTCGTCGGCACGCTGCGTTACATGGCGCCCGAGCGATTCAACGGCTGGTCGGATCCGCGGAGCGACGTCTTCGCGCTGGGGGCGACACTCTATGAGTTAGCAGTGCATCGTCCCGCGTTCGACGAGGCGGATCGGCTGCGGTTGGTCGATCGCTTGCTGCACGGCGGCCCGACGCCACCTCGTCAGCGCGATCGACGATTTCCGCGCGATCTCGAGACGATCATTCTCAAGGCGCTCGCAAGCGCGCCTGGCGATCGCTATGCCACAGCCCGTCAGCTTGCGGACGATTTGCGGCGATTCGTCGAAGGCCGGCCAATTCTCGCACGTCGTTCCAATCTCGCCGAGCGCACGTGGAGTTGGTGTCGTCGCAATCCTGCCGGCGCGATTGGATCGGCGGTTGTGGCACTCTCGCTGGTCGCGGTGTTTGTGATGTCGATCATTTATGGAAACGCCCAGCGCAACGCAGCAAACGACCTCGCTCTCGAGCGCAAAAGTCTGAAGGAATCGCTTGCGGAGTCGCGACGCATTCTCGCCACACGCGACTTCGATCGCGGCCTGGCCGCTTTTGAAAAAGATCAGGTTGCCACTGGCGTGCTCTGGCAGCTCGCAAGCTGGCGATCGGCCCGGGCTGCGGGCGACGAATCTTTGCAGCGTCTGGCCCGCGCGAGCATTTCCGCCTGGCTCGGCGAGTTGCCGCGACTTGAAGGACAGCTTTCACACGAAGGGCCAATCGAGTCGGCCGTATTCAGTCCCGACGGTTCAATGATCGCCACGGTAGGCGATGACTGCACCGCGCGAATCTGGAACGCGCATACATTTGAACCCATCGGCACGAATTTGCGCCATCCACAACTTGTGCGATGCGCCGTCTTCACACGCGACTCGAAGAATTTGCTCACCTCTTGCGGCGATGGCCTGGTGCGGCGTTGGGATATTAAGGCTGGCTCACTAGTCGATTTGGCATTGCCCAAGGCACGTGATGTCAACTTGCTCGCACTTAGCCCGAACGGCACACGGGCGATGACCGCAGATGGCGGCAACGTCGCACAAATCTGGGATCTCGCGACTGGCAATTCGCTGGGGATTCCGCTTGTCGGTGCGGGAAAGATCGCGGCGATTGCGTTTCATCCTAGCGAAGAAATCGTCGTCACTGGCACTTACGGCCGCAAAGCGCAGCTTTGGAGCACCGTCACATATCTGCCAATCGGCCCGGGATTCAACCACGGTGCCGAGGTGTTCTCCGTCGCGTTCAGTCCACGCGGGGATTGGCTACTTACCGGCTCCTGGGGCGGGGCGACGTCGCAGTGGAGCACAACCGATTGGACACGTTCTGGACAGCCGATTTTCAAGCTTCACGGCAGCGTACGTGCGATTACCTACAGCCCCGATGGCAAACTCTTCGCCACCGGCGGAGAGAATCGGCTGGCACAGCTCTGGGACGCCAATTCCCATGAACGTGTGGGACCGCCGATTGTCCACCAGGGGCCGGTCGTGTCGGTCGCATTCAGTGACGACGGACAGTCACTCCTCACCGCCGGCAGCGATCACACTGCTCGGGTCTGGGACGTCTCTTCCTGCCGCTACACGAGACCCGAGTTCACAAAAACAAGCTGCGGCCCGGCGGTCATATTTCCTGGGGCAAGTGAATCACTCATCACGGCCGGCGGGATGGGCCTGACTCGAAAATGGGAGCTCCCTTCCGGCCAGCAAGTTGGCCCAGTACTCGCAAACGCAGGATCTTCGCAAAGTGTCGCGGCGAGTAGCGATGGACGCTTCATCATCGCGGGTGGAAATCCCGCGCGATTGTGGGACACGGCCCAAAATCCGCCAGTCTGGCACAGTCTCCCACATCCCGGCGGCGCGGCAGTCGTGGCGATTCAACCCGAGGGAAATCTCTCCTGCACTGGCGGTGCCGACCAAACCTGCCGCCTCTGGGACATAAGCACGGGGAAACCGATTGGCGAACCCAAGCGTCTGAGCGGAAGTGTCGACGCCCTGTCATTCAGCAACGATGGCAAGACGATTGCGTCCGGCCTCGATAACGGCAGCGCGCAAGTCTGGGATGCTGCAACATGGGAACCTGCCGGGCCGGTTCTGCGTCATCCCGGCGCGGTTAGCTCGCTCGCTTTTCGGCCGGATGGCAAGGCAATCGTCACCGGTTGCGAGGATGGACAGGCACGCGTCTGGAACACAAAAAACGGCGAGCGTATTGGCCCGCCGCTCACGCACGCGTCGTGGATTTTTGCCGTCGCGTTCAGTCCGGATGGCGAGACGATTCTCACCGGCAGCCGCGATCAAACGGTCCAACTTTGGCACGCGGCCACGGGCCGACCGATTGGTCCCGCACTTCAGCACGCAACCTCACTATGGTCGGTTGCCTTCTCGCCCGACGGGAAGTTCATCGCGACTGGTGACGACCGGAACACAGTCCGCGTTTTCCGCCGCGCGCCGCTTCTGCCCGATGACCTTCAAGAAGCTTCGCGCCAGGTCGAAGCGCGAACCGGCCTGACGCTCGACGAATCAACCGGCTCGGTCGTGCCGCTCGATCATGTGCGCTGGAACAAGGCTCGCAACGGGCGATAGTCACTCAGGCTGCGGACTCGCTGTCGTCGCCTTCGAGTTCCTCGAGCCAGACGCGAATTTCGTTGCCATACTCACTCGCCAGATTCACCTTCACGAGCTGACGGTGGAAATTCGCTGCGCCCTGTTCGACCAGATCGGCCGCTTCGGCGTCGGGAAACCGGGCCTCGGGATCGGGAGCGATCAGCCGGATGATCAGGTTCATCAGCAAGGCGTTGCGCACCACTTCGCTGGGCAGAATCTCCCTGAGCCGGCCAACGAGCGTGTGCTTCGCCTCGCGAATTTCACCGAATCGGGTCAGGCCTTCAAACGGCGAAATACCGGAGAGCATTTCAATCAGCACATAGCCCAGGCTCGCGAGGTCGGATCGTGGCGTCCCCGGCTGACCGCCAAGAATTTCTGGTGCGGCGTACGTGACGGTGCAGGTGGTTCGTTCGGGCGGATCGCTCACGAGAAACGCCGCACCGATGTCGATCAACTTCGCATTACCTGTTCGCTTGAGCATGATGTTCGACGGTTTGATATCACCATGCACGATTCCTTCACGATGCAGGGCCGAAAGTGCGGCCAAACAATCGCGCAGGACCGCAACGGCGATCCCCGGCTTGAGCCGCGGCTGGCGCCGACCTGTCGTCACGATCACGTCATTCAAATAGGCCCAGCGCTGGTTGCTCACTCGCTCGCGCGCGCGGCGGAGCATCTGGTCGGTCAGCAGGCGCTGAAGGTCGTAACCGTCGATCCATTCCATCTCCATCACGCGCACGCCGTCGGTCGTGATGAAGTTATGCACGTCAAGCAAATTGTCTTGCTGAATCTGCGCCACGCGGCTGGCCACTCGCGCCATCCGGCCCATGGCGGCGATGTAGAGTTCGTCGTTCGCGTAGGTTTCGGGCGAGAAGACCTTGAGTGCGACGGGCAGGCTGAAACCATCGCCACCGGTCCGCTCGGCGAGGAACACCACACCCTGACCGCCCGAGCCAAGCCGCTTTTCGAGCCGGTGCTCTTCGACCCAGTCGAGCTTGGGCTCACCGAGAATGGTTTGATAGCGCGTACGCAACCCGGTCGAGCCGGGAGTGTTCACGACCGTCATGTGCATCGACGTTTCGGCCGGCACATGCATATCGACGGTCAACAAGGGTGACGCTTCCGCCCCCGACTTTGTCGTGGCGTGCTTCATAACAGAACCTTCAGTCGCAATTCGGCTTCATGGAAAAGATGAAAGGAAGGCAAACCAAGGATGCAGCACATCAATGGGAGTGGATTCAGCCCATTCATTCTAGCTGAAACCGGCCGCATCTGCTACCCACGTTGCCCAAAATTAGCGCTCGAACGTACACTAAATGGACGCGACCACTTTGTGTGAGTTCGTCATAAAGGCTGATGCTGCCTACAATAATGTAGGTCTTGTTCCTTGAACGAGGCATGTTGCTTTGCGGCCTCGCGCTATTGGGAATCGCCACGCATTAATCGGGTGACGATGCTCGGCATCATTGCCGGATTGATACTGGCGATGGCTTTCAGCGTGACGGAATTCGGGTACGAAAATCTGTGGTTCACGACACGCAAAATGACGGCAGAGCGGTCGAAGATCCGTCGCAAGCGCGTGGCGAATTGTCGGCCGTGGGACGATACAGACGGATAGCCACAGGAACAGCGTGGGGTCACGAAGTCGGGTTGGGTCGCTCGTACGTCGTTTCTCTCCCCGCCTTTGTGAGCAGGTAATACTCCCTCTCGTCACCCTGGACTACGGCTCCCAGCTTCGCGGCAATCTCCAGCACCTTCCACAGGACGTCCTCGAAGTAGCCCCGACCGACGTCGATTGTCCCAGTACTCTCGTCGTAAAAGAATGCGTTGTCGAGGCCAGGGATCTCCAGCTTGTAGACCGGATCGAGTGAATCGGCCTCCGAGTCATCGTAGAGTTTCAAGTCGTGATCGGCCTCGACGATCCGCTGCCATTCATCCCGACCGATTTTGCGATCGCTGTCCGACCAATTCTCGCTTCGAGTGATGTGGAGATGGTAACCCATAATCGCGCGGCCTGGCGTTTCTGACGTTGTTGTAATCGGAGTTACGCGGCTGGTGCAAAGCAAAGGGTAAGTTTGGGCGGCCAGGACAACTTTTTGCACTGGTGGCGTAGCCACAAAAATACAAGGCAAAACTGTCCGCGATAGCCTCCTGTCGCTTCGCGACCGGGACAACGAGTTGTCCCGGCCACCCCCATTTGTCCTCGCGTCCAATATCAAGGGCGTATCTTCTGCGCAGCCAACCTGCTCAGGTTGCTGCAGCCCCTACTCCAATGAATAGCCACTTCCAGAGGCAATGTCTCACTCAAACGGCGCACCGCCCGGGGGACGGCCAAAACCTGGCGGACCACCTGGAGGAGGTCCACCAGGACCGAATCCGCCAAATCCGGGACCGCCAGGTCCGCGTCCCGGAGGGTGAATCTCGTCGCCCGCGAGCCGACCGTCGCCGTCGCGATCAAGCGTTTTCAACGACTTCGCCGCGACCGCAATTTCGTCGGCCGAGAGCGTGCCATCGCCATCGGTGTCGATCGCGCGAATCACCGGAGGCGGCCCGGGCATTCCCCCAGGAGGACCGCCGCCCGGAGGTCCAAAACCTCCACCAGGTCCGCCTGGACCACCCGCAACCCGCGGCGGACCACTCGGCATGTTGCGACGATCAACCTGTCCCCAGTATCCGCCAATGATATAAGGGAATTTCCCAGGCGTTACGTGATAATGCCACCCGCGCGTGGCGTCTTTGTGAATGTTGAAGTCATTCAACGGATTCGTCTTGGAATCCTTGGCCATTTCGCCGCTGGCTTCGTACGGGCCATAGATCGGATAGCCGTCGAACGCCCAGCCGATAAGCGGCGAATGCTCTTTGCCTTCGTCGCCAAACGGCGATTTCACGCAGACGGGATATTTGTGGTAGTGATAGCGATTATCAGGACTCGGATGTCCGCAGCAGCGGTCCATCAGGTCGGTGGCGTCGGTCATACCGGCGTCGAACGGGTTGTAGAAAACGACTCCGTTGATCGCGATGCCAATGGCTCCCATCGGTAAAGCCCGGTTCGCGTTGTTGCGGTCCATCGCCTTGGCACTCGGGTTGCGTTCGGGCTCCAGCGGGATGTGATATGTGTAGTCATGTTCCTGAATATACGACGGGTTGCGATCGCCCGAACCAGCGGGACTGGGAAACTTCGCCGTCGGGTGATTTGGTAAATTGCGAGCGTGAACAATCATTGATGTTGAGTCGAAGCTCACGGTCACGTTGTCATTGCGAAGCTCATCTTGCGAGACGAGGTTGCCTTCAACGTCGAGATATCCCTTGCGCAGCCAGGCAGTCATGTTTTCGGCGAAGGGGTTCAAATAGCGGCCGTTGCCGTCCTTGAAGAACAATCGTGCGCTGTTCTTCTCGGTGACGAGCAGTCGAGCATCGAGCTTCTCGCCCTTTTCAGCCTGGTAATACCAGAGGCCGGCCACTCGCGAGAGTGTGCTGGGATCAACCTTCGCCGGCTGTGCGGGGCGAATTCCGGCGACTTCGGGGGCATCTGCGGGAATGGGAATCGCCACGAGTTTCATCTCGTCGACCAGAAACGCAGTGTCGCGTCCCTGCCCTGCTCCGCCGCGAAAACCGACGCTCACGCGCACCTGGTCGATATCGGGAAACGGCAGGCGGAACTCAAATGCGTAGGTTCGCCATGTCGCAGCACCGCCGCGTCTGCGCACGCCATTCGCGCCGAAGTCCTTGCGCTCTTGAACGATCAACGGATAAATCTTCCGCGTCACACCATCGAGCGATTTCTTGCCGCCATCGCTGAAAAAGTCGGCCTTCAGGTGCAAATCGTCGCCGGTGAGCTTGAATCCTTCTTCGGGAAGTCCGCGCACGCTGAGGCGGAACCATCGCCCGGGCAATGTATCTCCAATCGGCACGTCTTGCGAAACCGATCCTTCGTGCTTGCGATCACCGCTCAAATCATTCGCGGAGTCGAGCGCGATACCCATCGACGAGAATTCATACTGGCTACCCGCGTAGCGCCTGGTGGCGTCGCCTTTTAAGCTGAATTCAGCAGCGGCGCGGGCGTCGTTACCAGCCTTTTCGAAATCCGAGTTCTTGACCAGATTCGGCCCGTCGGCTGCGAGACCGGAGAGCGTGCTCGCCAACGTCAGCGCGCAGGCGAGGAATAGAGAACGAGCCGGATACATGGCGAGCACTCCGGTGCAGTGAGTGGCGGATTTCGGCGGTGGGCTGGACTTTGCGTCTGAAACGCGTGGTCGTCTGCCGATAAGTAACGAAATCCGCTCTTCGCTGGGGACAGGTGCTCAATGCGCCGAGACATAAGGCGGCCCGCCGACCGACTTCAGCAACTCTCGCGCTTGGTTCCACGACTTGCGATCGAGCACCCGGGCGACGCCATAACGATGCAAGTCGGTATCGAGTTCCAGGCCGGTGATCGAATGGACCCACGCGGTGATCTGGCGGACGTCGTCGGGCACGGCGATCGGTTTCGGCCAGTAGTGCAGTTCGCCGTCGGTTCCGCCAGTCAGCACGAATCGGCCTGATGGGTCAAATGCCAGAGCCGTCACGCGGCCGTTGTGACTGAACTCGGGGCCGAGCGGCTTGCTGGTTTGCACGTCCCAGAACTTCGCCTTGCCATCGTTGCCACCGGTCGCGAGCGTCCGGCCGTCTGCGCTGAATGCGACGGCGATGACCGATCCATTGTGCTCGTGCGGATAGCTGACGAGTGCACCGGTATCGACCACTCGCACTCGCGCCATGTCGTCCTCGCCGCCGGTGGCGACGTACATGCCGTCGGGCGAGAACGCCGCGGCGTAAATCGGACCGTCCGCCGAGGGAAATGTCCGCAAAATTCCGCCTGTGCTGCTGTTCCAGAGCCGCGCCAGGCCCCCGCCTGCGGTCAAAACGATTGGCTTGTTGGGATGAACCAGCACAACCGAAATCGGCCAGCGGTGGTCGAGCGTCAGCGGCAAGGGAGCGGCGGCGTGCACGTCCCAGAAACGAGCAATTCCGTCTTCACCGCCCGTCACAAGTAGCTTGCCATCGGAGCTATACGACGCTGCGCGAACCTTCTGCGTCGCCAGCCACTTGGAAGAATGCTTCGCACCAAGAACGGGGTCGAAACAAACGGCTTCCCCCTCCTCGCCAACTACCACCACAGCGCCACCGCCCGGCCGCACCGCCATCGACTTGATCGGCACGCCGGAGTTCCACGACTCACCAATCGGGTGAAGCGTCGCGGCGTCGCAGCGCTCGATCAGGCCGTCGGCACGGCCGATGAGCACAGTTTTGTCGTCGGAGAGATAGGCGATTGCCCCCACTCGATTGTGAATTGCCCGTGCTGGTAGAACGACGTTGGCGTCGGTGGTATCCCAGATTCGGGCATTGCGGTCGCCGCTGCCCGTCGCCACGCTGTTTCCGTCGGGAGCGAACACCGCCGCTTCAACCGACCCGCGCATCTCGATTGGCAGGCCAAGCAGGCGACCTGTTTCCGCATCCCAGAGCCGCGCCCGATTATCCTCGCAGCCGGTAATCACCCGAGTGCCCGCGTCGTTGTAGGCGAGCGCGTAAACCGCTCCCTGATGCCGCAATCCGTGATCAGTTGGTTTGAACGTCTGTGCGTCCCAGAATCGCACCAGACCATGCGTGCCGCCCGTCGCAATTCGTTTACCGTCGGGCCGAAACGCCACGGCATCAACGGCGCCACTGTGCAGCAGCGGCTCGCCGATCATTTTGCCGGTCTCGAAGTCCCAGAGTCGCGCGGCGCCATCAGTACAGCCAGTAAGCAAGCGTGAGCCGTCGGGACTGAACGCCATGCCCAGCACTGCGCCTGGATGTTGCAACACAGGGCCGCACTCCGTTGCACTTTCGACGTTCCATACACGAACGCATCCGTGAGCTCCCCCGAGCGCCATCCGCTTCCCGCCCGGCGCGAAGGCTCCCGATTGAATCTCTTCGGGATGTTCGATCACATGTCCAATCGTATGCCGAACCTCGACGTCCATCACGTGCGCATGTCGCGTCGATCCGCCGGAAAGACTCCAGTGCCCCTTCTCGCCGTGGACGATCGCGAGGACCGTCCCTTCGTGAACGATTGTGATGCCCACCTGTTCGCCAGTTGATACATCCCACACCTGGGTCTGGCTCGTCGGCCCGCTCTCACCCAGCACGCGACAACCTGTAATCAGTCGCCGGCCGTCGTCTGAAAACGCGACGGCGTGAACCATTCCCGGTAACGGAATGAGCTGCGCAAGTGGAATCGCGTAGCGTCCCCAACCGCCAAGATTCGCCCGAATCGCCATCTTGAGATCGGTCGCATGATCCGGGGCAACGGACAGGCTCTGTGCCAGCCGAAGCATCCCGCGCCCGCCTTCACCACGTTCCATGCGCCCGAGCGCCCGGTCGAGCGAGAGGCCTGCGGTGATCGCTTCGGCCCGTTGCCGCTCGGTGTTCGCCCGCAATCGCGCAGTGTTCACAACGAACGACGCGGCGACCGAAAGGAATGACATGAGCAAGAGCGCGACGGCCAGCACACGAACCATACCGCGGTGTTTGCGACACCAGCGCGAAAAGCGGCTGTTGGCATCTTCGTCCAGTGCGGAAACTGGCTCGTCGGCCAGCCAGTGTTCGATGTCGGTCGCCAGGTCGGCTGCGCTCTGGTAGCGGCCGACGATTTTCATCGACATCGCCTTGAGGCAAATCGCTTCGAGCGGCCGGGGGATATCGCTATCAACCTGACGCGGACGTGCAAATTCGCCTCGGCCCATCTTGCCGAGGATCTCGAACAGTTCCTTGCCGCTGAACGGCGGAGTCCCGGTAAGTATCGCGTAGAGCGTTGCACCCAGGCTGTAAAGGTCGCTCGTCGGCCCCATTTTTTCGAGCCGGCCGGTCGCCTGCTCGGGGCTCATATATCCGGGCGTGCCAATCGATGCGCCGGCGAGGGTATGTTCGAGGTCGTTGACCGCGCTCGGGCGAATCGGCTGCTCTTCGCCCGAATGCTCGAGGCCTTCTTTATCGAAGGGTTTGGCTAGACCCCAATCGACGACGAGCGTTTCGCCGAATTTACCCAGCAGAATGTTGCTGGGTTTGATGTCGCGATGCAGCACGCCTCTGCTGTGTGCGTAGCCGATTGTGTTGCAGACATCGAGAAATACTCGAAGCATGCGCTGGAATTCGAGCGACCGCTGGCTTGCGGATGCTCCTTCGCGCCGCATCTTGTGGTACTGCTCGATCGACTCCTGCAGAGTCAGCCCACGCACGAAGCGCATCGCGTAATAGGGCCGGCCATCGGCGTGCCGCCCCAGCGAATAAACCGGCACGATTCCGGGATGTTCGAGCCCGCCGGTGACTTCGGCTTCGAGCAAGAACCGGGCGCGACTCTGATCGTGATCGGCCCAGACTTCCTTGATTTCCTTGAGCGCGACTTCGCGATTCAACTCACCATCGCGCGCAACGTAAACCACACCAAGACCACCCTCGGCGTGGGTATGCATGCGATGGAATCGGGCGCGTGGCAGTGCGGCTTCTTGACGGGTGGGTACCCGAGTCGCGAGCGGGTCGCCATTCGCCGAGAGCGCGGGCATTTCCTGCGTCGAAGGCGGTTCGGGATCGAAGTCGGCCAGGGTGGCGATTCGAAACGTCCCTGACCCGCGCGCTGCCATGTCGTTCGCGAGGTTTTCGACGATGCTCGCCTGCTCGGGTGTGAGCGCACCGCGTTCCTCGAGCACCTCAACCAGATTGCGGTGCCCTTCGTGCGACCAGCACTGAATCGCATCGACGGCCGCATCGCGCGAAACAAAGCCGAGCTGGAGCGCCAGCAAGCCCGTAAGCAGGCCTTTATCTGTTTCGGTTTCGACAATTGACATGGCAAACAACCCGGCTTCCGCGTCCCATTCGCGCATCTCTCCCTGTGCAGTCAATCTAGGTTGAGATTCGCGAGTTGTCGCAGCTCCGGGTTGTTTTCCGACTGAGGGCTTCTATTTCGAGGCGCTTTTCGTCGACTTCGTCGGAGGTTTCCAGTCGGCCGGCTTGGGGTGAGCGACATGCAGCGGCGCCTTGTCATCAAACGACTTACGCTCATCGTCCAGACTCGCCATCATCGCCTTCACCCGAGACGCATACTCAGGCTTTTGCGCGAGATTCGTCACCTCATCCGGGTCGTTCTCAAGGTCGTAAAGCGCAGTGCGATCGATCTGAGGATAGCGAATCAGCTTCCAGCGATCGTCGCGAATCGCCCTCTGGACGTCGCGATAGGCGAACACCATCTGACGACGTGCAGGAGTGGTGGGATTCTTGAGCGTCGCGGAGAAGTCGATCCCTTCGCTCGTCTTTGGTGCAGGCACATCGCAGAGTTTGCCGATGGTTGGCAGCAAGTCGAAGAGATAGCACATGGCATCGGTTCGCTGGTTGGCCACGATTCCAGGCCCCGCGACAATCAGCGGCACGCGTACCGAATGTTCGTAAAGATTCTGCTTGCCGATCAGTCCGTGACTGCCTCGCGCAACGCCTGAATCGGCCGAGAAAACGACAAACGTATCCTTCGCAAACGGTGAGGCGTCGAGCACATCAAGAACGCGGCCAATTTGCATGTCGAGATATGAAATATATCGGTAATATTCCGCGTTCATCGCTCGAACCGCTTCAGGCGTACGCGGCCACGGCAAAAGCTCTTCATCGCGCACGGTCATCTCGCCGTTATCCCAGGGATGCATCGGCAAATAATTCGCCGGCAGCGGCATTTGCGCCGGGTCGTACTTGATGGGAAAATCGTCCGGGACGATATGAGGGTCGTGCGGACCATCGAAGGCAATTTCGCAGAAAAACGGCTCACTTTTGCGAGATTTGAGGAATTCGATCGCCTCGTCGGCAAAGACCTCGCACGCGTGTTTCTTCACGGGCGCGGGCGGCGTGAGCTTGCCGTTGATCATGTTGCTGAGCTTCGCTTCCAGCGGATTCATCATGCCTCCGGCAAAGATGGCGCGGGCGGTCTCGAAGCTCTTGGGAATCGAAGCCGGACCATTGTGCCACTTGCCCGAAAGGAACGTGGAATACCCGGCCTTGCGAAATGCCGACGGCCAGGTTTCATCGCGCATCAAGGTTTCATCGATGTGCCAGAGCGACCGGCCCGAAAGCAACATCGCGCGGGAGGGCATGCACGTTGCGCCGTGAAAACCGCCCTGCATATACGCACGATCGAACGCGACCCCGCGTTTGACGAGACGATCGAGGTTCGGCGTTTTGATGACCGAATTCCCAAGCGCGGCGATGGTATCGGCCCGCTGGTCGTCGCAAAAGAAAATGAGCACGTTAGGATGATCATTCGCCGCGACTGCGGGAGGGACCAAAAATGTGGCAATCGCCAGCGCGGCCAGAAGCCGAGATGCTTTCATGATTTACTTTCCCGCGAGCGGTGCTTCGAATCGAATGACGGGAATATCGTTGAGCTGCTTCGCGCCTGGTGTCGACCGTCCGTTCGTAATTTCAGCCTCGAGACGAGTCTTCAACCGCGCGACGATTTCAGGTCGTTCAGCTTGCAGATTCTTCGTTTCCGCCAGGTCGCTAGCGAGGTCGTAAAGCTGGATGCGCGGCAGGTTCTGTTTCGTCGCCTCCGGATCAGTTGGCTTTGCCCAACCACCTGAGCCGGGGCAGAATTCGAGCTTCCAGTTCCCCTCACGAATCGCAAAGCGGCCATTGGCGCTATGGTTGACGATCGATGGCCGCGCGGGTGCGTCAGTATCGCCCATCAGAGTCGGCAGGAAACTAACACTGTCTTCGCCTGCGTTATCAGGTAGTTTAGTCGCAAGCAACTCAGCGCACGTGGCCATCAAATCGGTGTGGCAAATCGTGCGATCGCTTTTGGTTCCGGCCGCGATTTTCGACGTCCAGCGCGCGATGAACGGCACGCGATGCCCGCCTTCCCAGACGTCGGCTTTTGATCCACGCAAGGGACCGCTTGGGTTGTGCCCCGTCTTGCGCACGACTTCCTGTGGATCACCCGGCGGCGCGAAACCATTATCACTGGTGACGATGACAAGCGTCTTCTCCGCCAGGCCTCGCTGGTCGATCGCGTCGATAATTTCACCAATGGCGGCGTCGGTTTGCATCACGAAGTCGGCATAGTCGCCCAGCCCGCTTTTTCCGCGCCACTCCTTCGTAGGCAAAACTGGCGTATGTGGTGATGCGAGCGCTAAGTACAGGAAAAACGGCTGACCCGACTTCGCCCCGTCGTCGATGCGAGCGAGTGCCTTCGACTTCAATACTGGCAGCACATCTTCCGCCTCGAAATCCGCTGCGGCCGGCCCCTGGCGAATCCATTTCTTCTCAATTGTGGGAATCGCCGTCACGCGATCGTTTTCGATGAACACATAAGGCGGCATATCGAGTGAAGCGCTGATCCCATAATAATAATCGAACCCCACCGAATTCGGCCCATTCTTGATCGGCTCGCTCCAGCGCACCGCCTTGATCGCCGGCGCCGATTTGCCAGTCGCGTCGAACTGAGTCCTGGGATCTCGCGGCCAGTCCATACCCAGATGCCATTTTCCCACGCATGAAGTGGCGTAGCCGTGCTGTCTCAGCAGAGCCGGAACGGTGAGACGGCCAGGGGCGATCAACGGCGGCGAAAAGCCGTTCAGCACGCCGGACTGCATCTTGGTGCGCCACGAATATCGCCCTGTAATCAGTCCATAACGCGTCGGCGAGCAAACCGACGAACCGCTGTGCGCATCGGTGAACATCATCCCCTGCGCGGCGAGTCGATCCATCCTCGGAGTTTTGATCTTGCCGGTCGCGGGATTGAAAGCGTGCACGTCGCCATAGCCGAGATCGTCGGCCAGAATGTAGACGATATTGGGACGCGCGGGCACCGCCCCTGCTGAATGGCTCAACCCGAACGCGACGCCAAGCGCGACGACAAACACCTTGAAATGCTGCATGATGCCTGCACCTTCCTGCCTCGAACCCGCAGAAGTGAAGACGCGGGAGCATCATCCTACCCGAGTGGTTGCCTCGGGTGGATGATGCAGGTCAGGAAAGTCCACCACGATCAATTCGCCGCCGCCGTCTCGAAGCGCGATGGATCGTACCCCAGCAAATGTTGCTGGCAAATCATCAACGCCACGCCTGGAGGCACATCGTGTACCCAGGTCGGGTCGCCTTCGCTCATCCGACGATAGACGTCGCGCGAAAGAATCCGCAGGTATTCCGACTTGAAATCGCGAATCGGCTGGATGTGCTGATTCTCGATCAAGTAATTGTAAAGATGCTGAAGATTTTGCGCCACGCGCAGATTACCAGCCGTGATGATCGCGCCGGTTTTGGGATCGAGCAACGGGTAAACATAAAGCTTCAGGTCGTGCTTGAACAATCGTCCAAACGACTCGAGAATGCCGCCCGCAAGCTGGATGTAGTATTTTTCCTCGAAGATTTCCCGCAACGTCGGCACGCCCATGACGAGGCCGATCAGTTTCGACGTATGGTGCTGCAGGTAATTCGCCAGGCGATAGAACTCGCCGAAGTTCGAGATCAACACCGGCTTGCCGAGCGCACGAAGAATGTCGACGCGGTCGAGAAAGTCCTGGTTGTCGATCGCATCGCCGGTGAGCAAGTTATTCAGCGTCATCTCGGTGACGACGAGAATATCCTCGTTCTTGTTGCTCGGCTCCTGGATGAATTGAGCAAGTGAACAATGAAGCATATCCACCGTCACGTTTGTGACGGGCCGGAAGCTTCCGCGAACGAGCAGGATCGGCTTCTTGTAGAACGCCTCGGCCGGCTGAACCACCTGCCCGTTCGGCATGAACATCGCCGCGCTCGACAGACCGCACTGCACCAAGATCAGACTCATCAAGCGGTTGTCGACGTCCTCGAACGATGGCCCGGAAAACTCGATGAGATCGACCTCAATGCGCTCGTTCGAAAGGTCGTCGAGCAGCGATTGAATCAGCTCGACGGGACCGTTCGGGTAGAGTGCCCCATGGACGAGATTCACGCCGAGGATACCCATTGCCTCTTGCTGGGCGGTCGTTTCCTTGTCGAGCAAGCTGACGTGCAAAATGATCTGCGACGGAACCGCGCCGGGGGCAGATTGAAAACGAATGCCCATCCAGCCGTGGCAGTCGTCTTTGCGGGTGTAACTCTTGGCGGCGACGGTGTCGGCGAAGACGAAAAACTTGGTGGTATCGCCGCGGTGGGGAGCGAGGTGCTCGGTCATCGCGCGATACTCGTAGTCGAGCATCGTTTCGAGCCGCTGGCGGCTGACATAGCGCCCGCAGGCGCCATACATCGAGTCGGAAACCGTCATGTCATAAGCAGATATGCTCTTGGCGATCGTCCCGGCAGCGCCCCCCACCCGAAAAAACCAGCGGGCGACTTCCTGCCCCGCCCCAATCTCTGCGAACGTGCCATATTGCGACTTGTCCAGATTGATCTGAACAGCCTTCTGATGCGTATCGAGGCGATTAGCTTGCATCGGCGTAATGATCTCGTGGATTCCTCCGCGCGTCGGTCTCCCACCTTGGGTTGTAGAGGGGATTGCCCAATTTGTCAAATTGCCCGACACAAGTTCGCTCGTTTTCGCGGTTTTCTCACTTCATTTTCACAGGATGAACCAAACGACTGTTCGGATTTTTATCGTTTTAAGGAAGAATCAGTTAGTCGGTTCTGGTGTGTTTTACGACTGCTCAGTACATTTAATCCTTTACAGCAGTTGAACTTAGGGACAGTGAGGTTGGGTTGCGCGCAGGCCATCGGGGTGGGAAGAAGACAAACGTCGCCAGAACGGCCAAACCAAACAGCGAGTAGGCTGTGATAAATGCCCAGGGCGGCAGGTCGAAAAAGATAAGCTGGTGCATCCAGTGTTCGATAAAGTCGGTTTGATAGATGTTGGCATCGCCGGCCCTGCGTCGCAGCGATTTCTCCAGGGTCGTCAGCGGGCAAACCACTCCCAACCACGACTGCAACACAACGATGCCGATCATCGCGACGTGAATTCCGCGCAGCCAGATATTCCGTGCCCAGCGCTTCTTGAGCGCCAGGCCGATTACGATCGCCACGAGACCGAAAACGACAAACGCGATATATCCCGCGTGCAGCAAAACAACAGCGTCTGCCGCAATGCGATATCCCATGGTGGTGGGCTCCACGCAATCTGACCGAATTAGCGAGCATCCATCGGTTCTGAGTTTCGACCGAGCGATCAGTCCTATCGAAAGATACGGTCGAAGTCGGCGATAATGTGAACGGAATTTGCTCAAAGTAAGACCAAGGAGACTTTTAAAGCGGCGATCGAATGAACGAGATGGCATTGTGGATCTATTCCAGGCGATTTCGCCACAAACTGAAATAACGAAACGCCTTAAGACCCGTTTCCGCACACCCGTCGCGATTTCATCCTTCGATGACTCGGCCAACCGACCTCACGCGACGAGGTCGCAAATGAGTAGTCACAAACGACTCGGACCGTGCATCCTCATTGCAATCGCGACATAATCATTTGGTAGAGAGGAATCGAACATGACGCGAATTGTCCTGCAATCGAAAACGGGCCCCGACGGCGTGCTCCATCTCGACGTTCCCCTGGGTGAGGCGAATGCGTCGTACGATATCGAGTTAACTGCCCAGCGCAAACCAGCGAAGACCGCGCTGCCAGCCGAGTATTTCGACCTCATCGGATCGATTGATGATGAAACCTTTGTGATTCATCATCAGCCCACCGCGCCACCGCCGGTGAAATTTGAATGAAGTATCTGCTGGATTCGAACGTTTGGGTTTCGCTACTACGCGGAAATTCTTCGGCGGTCGCGGCGAGGTTCAGATCCGCCGCCAATTCCGACGAGCTCTTTGTCTGCTCGGTAGTAATAGGTGAACTCCTTTATGGTTGCGCACGAAGCGCAAAGCCGATTGCGAATCGCAGCGCAGTTGTCGCGTTGACCGCACCATTCCAGAGTCTTCCTTATACCGATAAAGCTGCCGATACTTTCGCGACGCTACGTCATTCGTTGGAGGAACGAGGTCTCGTTATCGGCCCATACGATATGCAAATCGCGGCGATTGCTCTCGTTAATGACTGCACCCTTGTCACGAAGAATACGCGAGAGTTCGCACGGGTGGAGCGGCTTCAAATAGAGAATTGGGATGCCATTTGATCGTGCACCCGATTCGGCTTTATTCACAGGAGCAATTATCTTCAATGAAGATCCGATCAAATCCTCTCGGTCTGTTTCTTGCGGGAATGATCGCCATGGTGGCCGTCGGCTGCCAACCCGCCCACGCCACTGGCGATGCGCCGGCCCCAAAAGAAGCCAAGCCAGAAACACCGCCCTCCAAGGACGAAAAACCCAAGGCGAAGGAAACTAAACCCATGCCCAATGATTCCAATACCACGCTGAAAACTGCAACCTTCGGAGCGGGCTGTTTTTGGTGCGTCGAGGCGGTTTTTCAGGAGTTGAAGGGAGTCAAAAAGGTCGTCTCGGGCTACACCGGTGGACACGTCGCCAACCCGACCTATCAGGAAGTTTGCGAGGGGACAACCGGGCACGCCGAGGTCGCGCAAATCACGTATGATCCCACCGAGGTCAGCTTCAAAGACTTGCTCGAAGTTTTCTGGAAGACCCACGATCCCACGACCCTGAATCGCCAAGGCGCCGACCAGGGAACGCAGTATCGTTCAGCCGTGTTTTATGCCGACGACGAGCAGAAAAAGCTGGCCGAGGAATACAAGACGAAGCTCAACGAGTCGGGTGCGTTCAACAAGCCGATCGTCACCGAGATCACCAAGCTCGACAAGTTTTATCCGGCCGAGAACTATCATCAGAACTACTATCGCTCAAACCCGAACCAGCGGTACTGCCAGTTCATAATCGTGCCCAAGCTCGAAAAGTTCCGCGAGGTGTTCAGGGATAAGCTGCAGAAGTAGTTGTTCACCTCAGAAAGGTCAATTGGAGTAAATAACGTGGATGCTCCCCAGCGCGAACACATACTTGCCGCGGCCCGCGCGCTGGGGCCGAAACGTTTCAACGCCCTGGTCGAGTCGGTCGGCCAAGTACTCACTCGCGGACGGTTACGGTATTGGCAAGAAGAGGAAATCGCTCGGCTCGCGGGCTTTACCGTTCCGCCAATCACGAATGCGGGCGACTTCACCGCTGTCTTCGGAGATGCGGAATTATTGCCGGAACCGCTACCAGAGATTACCCGCGAAGAATTCTTCGCGCGTCCGAACTATTGGTATTACCTTCGCGGATCGGTGATCCCCGATGCGTGGATCGCGGAAGCATGGGAGCAACTCCCGAAATTCCGGGATAGTGTCACCTACGAATTCGTCCGCGAGGCGAGCAAGAACGGTGACTTGTACTGTCTCGAGTCGTCGCTGAAGTTCCTGGCTGGCATCTTGCCGCTAACTCGTATGGTGGAAGTGTATGGGCAGGTGCGCGCCAAGTCCCCAAATCGAGAACCAGAGTTTCGGCCCACCTTCCAGCGGGTCTTCGGCGAAAAGATGGTCGCGTTTCCGAACTCGCTTTCGTCGGAGGTGTTGGAGATTCGGCCGTCGCCTCCTGAAGTGAACCCCCACGGCCTGGACGACCATGCTATCCCATTCTGACCAGCGTGAGTAAGCGGGGTCACACAGTCTGCCTGATCCGACTCAAAACAGACTTCTTGAGATGTGCAATCGCTCGGGCAAGTCACCAAGGCTGACGGTTTGAAAAACAATGAGCCGGCGCCAAGCAAATCGCCCAGCGCCGGCTCGCTTTATTTTCGCTAGTCAAACTCCACATTCAATGCGAATGCCCGTGATCATGCCCCTGCCCCGCAAACAGCGGGCTCTTCTCATCCCCCTTCGCAATGACGTAGGCAATCAGGTCGAGAATCTCCTCGCGCGTCAGCTTGTCGAGCAAGCCTTTGGGCATGATCGAACTGGCTGACTTCGCGCGTTCCTCGATTTCCGACTTGGCCAGAACCGTCGGCGCGGCCTTGGCCAGCGGGTTCTCAATCAGCTTCACCTCGTTCGCATTCTCTTCGAGCACCAGGCCGCTCACCACCTTGCCCGCCTTGGTGTTGAAGACGTGCGTTTGATACTTATCGTCGACCTTGGCCGAAGGGTCGATGATATTCCGCAAGATGTCGAGCCGCGTGGTTTTGGGGTCGAGCTTGGTCAGGTCGGGACCAATCTGATTCCCCACACCGTTGAGCTGGTGACACGCAACGCAGCCTGCCACCTGGAACATCTGCTTGCCGTTGCCGAACGAGCGGCCGCGGTCGAGCCCTTCGACGGCCGAGGCCAGGTCGTCGAACGTCCATTCCTTGCGCGGGCGATTGTTCTTGAGCAGGTCGTCGCGAATCGTCAGCGGATGAGCGGCGAGGTAGCTCTCGGGATTGGCGAGATAGGCGTCGAGATCGGCCACGACGTAGAACGCACCGTACATCCGTCGCCAGTGACCGGGATAGGTGCACACATAAGGATAGACGCCCGGCTCGCTCGGTGCGGTGAAGCTCAGCCGCTGACTTTCGCGCGGGGCGAGGAGCCGCGTCGAGAAGAGAATCTTGCCCGATTGCGGCACGTAGTTCCGTTCGAGTGCACCCGGCTGAGTCGCTGAGGATTCACCCAGCAGGCCGATTTCTTCGAGTGCACCCGGTTGGGTAAGCACGAAGTTGTGCGGCATGATATCGGTGTTTTCGAACACGATTTCGACCGGCTTGCCCGCGCGGGCGGCCATGCGTTCCTTGTCGAACAACATTTGGTCGGTAATCGTTCCCAGGCGAATCACCCGCACGCCGAGTTCACCAAGTTCGGCGCGAATTTGCCGGGCACGATCGACCGGCAACAGAGACGCGAGTGAGTCGGCAAGTTGTTGCGAGTCGAGTGCGGAGGGCGTCGTTCGCTCGGCGGCGGGGAGCTTGCGCACGTAGGTGAGCACGCTGTCTTCGAGCGAAGAAGCTTCGTCGGCCGCCCAGTACGAAGTGGGAATTCGCAAGATTCCGCGGACCGCCGCGTCGCGTTCGACATCGTTGCGCACGAACTTCGCGAGCGCCTTGAACGTCTCGGTCTCGTGACCTCGGAGCGAGATCAAAGCATTAATTGCGGCTCGTCGCACGAGCCCTTCGGTCCCCGTCCCTTCGAGCGGGAACGTCGCGCTGTGTTGCGGCGCTGGCTGATTTTTCACCTCGAATACAAGGTTACGATCGCCATCAAGCACCCGAAGGGTAAACTTGTTGAGCCGCTGCTCCAGGCCGTCGGATCGGTTGTAAATCGTCACCGACTCAATCGGCGACTCGCCACCAAGGTCAACTTCCCACCACGGATTCGCCGTGTTTTCCTCGGTATGCGTCTGGCCGCCGTTGTTGTAAACGGGACTCTTGTTGCCGTCGATCCCGCGCTTGGCGTCGCCGCCCGACGCCGTGTTCTTTTGCGACGCCTTCCCCTGCGGAGCGATGTTTCGCCCATCGCTCACAACTTCAACTTCGGCGAGCGTCAGCGTTCCGCGCCGAGGCAACTCGACACGCACAAATCGCCCATTGCCCGACTTGGGGCCGGCGATCCCCTCGGGCATCTTGTCGAGCAGCGGGCTGATGCGCGGATAGAGGCTGGCACGTACGCTCGGGTCGCGAATCAAGGGGACCGAGTCGAGCAAATCACGCAAGCCTTTGACCGACGCCGACGCCAAGGTCCACGCCTTATCAATGCTACCATCAGCGGCGATCAGTCCGAGGTAGCCGATTTGCCGAACGATGGCCGACTTCGCGGTTTTTGTCAGGCCTTCCAGCTCGCCACGAACCGAAGCCAGCTCGGTATTCGACCGCGTGGTGAGCAGTCGCGCGATGTCGAACACGACGCTCTCTTCACGATCCGCTTTAGGCTCGTCGAGCCCGCGAATCAGGTCGAGCAACACTTGCGGCTCGCTCTTGTTTTGCTGCTTCGCCAGGTCGGTCAGGGCCTCGCGGCGAATCTCCTCGCGCACACCTTTGCGATTGAGCAGTTCAAGATCGACGGCTCGGCTGCGCTTGGTTTTGAGCAGGTCATCGAGGCTCAGTTTGCTCAGGAAGAAGCGGGCACCGACGTCGCTGGTGATCGCAATCGGTCGCCCTTTGGCGACCGCGTCACGCCAGTAAGGTTCGATCGTTTTCATCGTCTCAGCGCGAACGTAGTCGAGGTAATCGTCGACGGGATGCTCCGAAGCGATCAAAGGAATCTCAACTGCCTCGGGTGCATCAAAGAAGCTCGCCGCGCGAACCGCTTCGATTCGCACCCGGCCATATGAGTCAGCCGCAAGCGTTTTGAGCAGTTCAAGCGCATCGGGCACGCGATCGCGCCAGTAGCAAAGCACGCGAACGGCCGCAGCTCGAGCGTGAAAGTTCGACGATTTCAACATCCGGCCCAGCAATTCGCGATCGACCACGTCGTGATATTGATGAAGCCAGAGAGCTTCCATCATGTTGTGCTCATAATTCGCATCAGCCTTATCGAGCCCGGCCATCCAGGTCTTGACGGCAGCGACCACTTCTTTCGAGTCGCGGGCACTCAATTCGGTTTTCACGCGCGACCGCACGCGATCTTCGGGATGCGTCAGCAGTGCAACGAGCTTGTCGATCGACTCGCCGGCGATCTTGGGCGAGACCGAAAGCGGACGGCCGTCGTAAGTGATCCGATAGATGCGCCCGTGCGCCTGGTCGCGGCTTGGATCCCGCAAATTGTGCTGCATGTGGCCGATGATCGGGTTCTGCCAGTCGGTGAAATACACACCGCCATCGGGCCCAACTTCAATATCGGCGGGGCGGAAGTTCGGGTCACGCGACGACACGAGCGGCTCGAGCTCGGTGCCGGTGATGCTCGAATCCTTCTCGTCGATCTTGTAGCGGAGAATGCCCTGGAAGCCGATGACATTCAGCACGAGCAGGTTGTTTTGATACTCGTCGGGGAACTGCTTGCTGCTGAGCATTTCGATGCCGGCGCACGGCCGGGTGCGCTGCGGGTAAACCGTCGGAGCCGAGCCGTGCTTGCTCGGAAAATCGACATGCCCCGAGAAGACCGTGCCGTTGTAAGGGACGGCGCCGGTGCCATCGACAACAACGTCCTGTCCCCACTTATCAAACGCATGTCCGTGGGGATTGGCGAATCCGTAAGACGTGTAGATATCAAACTTCTGCGACTTCGGCTCGTAGCGGAAAACCGCGCCGTTCGCCACGCGGACGGTCGGCCCGTAAGGCGTTTCGACCTGCGAGTGGTGGAACGTCCCTTCCTGGAAATACAGTGCACCGCCCGGGTCGATCGTGAAGCTGTTTGCGGTGTGATGCGTATCGGCCGAATCGAGACCGCTCAGCACGCGAGTACGCACGTCGGCCTTGCCGTCACCGTCGGTATCCTTCAGGAAGAGAAGATCGGGCGCGTGCGCGACGAGCACGCCGCCTTGTGAGAATTCGAAGCCGGTGGGGCAATGCAAATTGTCGGCGAAGACGGTTTCCTTGTCAGCCTTGCCATCGCCATCGGTATCCTCGTAAATGAGCAATTTATCATTCATGGGGTCCTTGGGCTTCCAGTGTGGGTAAGTCGGCCACGCGGCGACCCACAGGCGGCCCTTGGTGTCGAACGCCATTTGTACGGGCTTGGCGAGATTCGGAAATTCCTTCTCGGAGGCGAAGAGGTTGATTTTCAGCCCTTTGCCCACAGTCATCTGGCCAATCGCTTCCTCGCCGCTAAGGAACAGGTGCGTGCCGTTGGGTCCGTTGCCTGGCTTGTTCGTGACGACGGGAATGAACGCCGGCGTGTTGTCGTCGTTGACGTTGAGATCGTTCCCCTTGGCGACAGCCCAGATTCGGGCGTCGCGATTGGCGGTCATCACGTCGAGCACTTCCATCTCGCGCTGGGCGACGACGCGATTGGTCTGACCACCGACGAACGCAAGATCGGCACGGCCGCCGAAAATCGAGTAGCCGTCAACAGTCCGGTAGCGATTGAACCAGTAGAAATTCTTGTCGAGCACCGCCTTGCGGATCTTTTCCAAGCTCTCAACCGAACGGTTCACCGCCTCGGGAAACAGAGCCTTGTCGATCGCCTGGGCAAGCGTGAAATTGCCGGCGTCGGTGAGATGAATGCCGTTGATCGTCAGCGGCTGAGGTGCGCCAGGATACGCGGCGAGCGTCGGGCGATAGATGTCGATGAACAGGACATTCTTTTCCTTGGCGACCTCGGCCATCGCATCGGTGTAAAGCGCGAGGCGGGCGTTGTTGGCAGCGGGGTCGGGCAAGTCGCGGCCGAGCGCGGCTTCCTGGGCGATCGGCGAAAACAACACCACAACGGGTGCTGATTTGCCGTTATACTTCTGCGAAAGCGTCTGGTTGATGAAGTTCGTGAGGTCGGTCTTGAACCTGGGCAGGCCGGCCTTGTCGCCAAACGATTCGCCGTAGCCGAAGAAGGCGAAAATCACGTCGGTCTTGTTCTTCGCCAACCAGGTATCAGGCGTGCCGAAATCAGCCGAGCGGAGGCGGAGCGTCAACTCATCGCCCGAGAATCCCAGGTTACGGATGACGAGTTCGCGGTCGGGAAAGCGGCTTTGCAGATGGGCTTCGAGCCAGCCATCGTGCTGCATCCGGTCGGGAAGCGTGTTACCAATAATGCTGATATGCGTGCCCTTTGGCAGTTCAAGCTGAGGCGCAGCGGCGTTTGCTGCGCTCGGGCTGAAACTCAGCGCCAGGGTTGCGAGTAGTCCGAAACGACGGAGTAACTTCATGAGATGCGACCTCAAAACCGCGTCAATTCCGGGACCGCTTGACCCCCAAGCGGGTGACGACCGACCGTCCCGGATCACGCGAATGCCTCGGAAACGTAGCCTGTACCTTGAGTTGCGGCATAAAACCGCAACTCAGGCTGGCCACCGATGTCCGCTGATTACAACGCACGACTGGATTGGGGGCAAGACGCCGCTACGGCAAGCGCTTGCGAGAATCACTCGATATAGAATTCGATGCCACGTTTCGTCAGGCGATCTTTGATTGTCTCGAGGCGATTCGCAGCTCTTGGCGCGTTGCGCTCAATTCTGATGACAGTCCTGCCATCGATCGATTTGACAAGCCCCGGATTGACCTGCTCGGCGCCCTTCGTGATCACGATGTTCCAGGGCCGGTCGAGATAGCGCAGGTACAATGCGCCGAAAGCCATCGCAACGACAAAGAGCATCAAAACGCCGACCGTCAATTTGAACCGCCGCGGCTGATTTCCTGCAGGATTCTCGTGAGAGTCCACAGTATCGGTCCTCCATGTGCGGGGCCGCGCGATCATGTTTCCGATCGAGAACAACCCAGGCAGATCATTTCGGCTTCGGCGCGCCCAGTTTGCGAAGCTCGATTTCCTCGAGCGTCGTGGCGCAGATAATATCATCGAAATAGATGGTATCCACCGACTTCGTGTGCGGACTACGATGAATCCCCGGCTGAGAGAAATACACGCTCTGCGGCCCCTTCGTTTTGACGTGCTTGTCCAAAACCAGCACGCCGTCCCACCAGAGGCGAACATTTCCCCTCGTCGGATCCTCCGACCAATGAATGTGCATCCCTAATTGATGCCACTGGCCAACCGTGAAATCTGCCGACCAGAGCGTGCCATTCCGGCCCAGGTTGCCGGTGCCGTATTTCACCAGCGCGCCAGTTCCATCCTTCTTGGGCTCGATCCACCAGGTCATCACATTGTTGTAGCGCGGCGGCGGAGCCCCTTCCCAGTAAAAGAAATTGTCGCGGTCTTTTGGCGCGTCCTTCATATAAACCCAGAATGACACAAACGTGTCCGAACCCTCCTCGACCTTCACCTCGGGACCATACGCCTGAGCTCGCAACTGTCCTGCGTTGAAGACGTCGTCTTCTTGAATGGTAAATCGCCCCGAATACTTGCCGCCATGAACAATCGTCTTGTCGACTGCAATATCGCCGGGCCGAACTCGCTTGCTCAGTGGGCCGAACTGGCGGAAATCGCCGGTCTCGAAGTCGGCCTTGAAGAGAATCTTAGCGGTGACGGAAATAGGCAAAAGCAGAGGGCTCGAAAGCAGAATGGCGAGCGTCAGATGCTTGAGCCGAGGGCCTGACTGCATAAATCGAGCCTCAAGATGGAGTTTGACCGATGCCGCGAATCGAGAATCCACGCGCTGTGCTCGTGGCTTCAGCTTCGCCTGTTCAGCAAAGTCATCCCATCATACGTGAGCGTTTCGTCGCTTCTAGCTTCGTGACGGGTCACTTCTTTGTTTGCTTCGACCGCCGTTCGAACGCCTCGCGGTCCAATTTAGCACCGGCGGCGTCACCAAGTGCTTCGCGAGCCTGCGAACGTGCACGATACGCGTCAGGGTAATGCGACGACATTGGGCCGAGAAAGGTGATGTCGCGACCCCGACTCGGATCCAACGCCCGCTCGAAATCGGCGATGGCTCGGCGCGAATCTCCGAGCGCTAGAAAAGACAGCCCGCGATACAGCGACGCTTCGGCATTACCAGGGTTGAGCCGAAGTGCCTCATCGCATTCTGCAATGGCTCGCTTGTGATCCCCTCGCCCGGCGTGAAGATACCGGGCACGGCGGGCTCGAATCCAGGCGCTCGTCGGAGCGAGTCGAAGCGCCGCCTCGAAGTCGACCTCGGCCGCCTTGTAATCGCCGGCGAGCGCCTCGGTGGACGCCTTGTCGGCGAGCTTGGTTGCGTCAAACGGCCTGCCTTCGAACGCACGATTGTAATCGGCCAACGCCCCTTTGTATTCGCCGAGTTGTGCTCGAACCCAGGCTCGAAGACGCAGGAGTTCGCGATCGTTGGGTGAAGATTTGAGCGCCTTCTCGACATCCGCCAGGGCCCGATTCAGGTCGTGCTGGAACGCGAAGACCAGGCCGCGCTGACCGTGGAAGAGAGCGTTTTCCGGCTCTAGCTCGAGTGCGATGTTGAAGTCGACAATGGCACCGTCGCGGTCGCCCAGGTTCTGTCGACTCACTGCACGATGATAGTGCGACCACGGCTCGCGCGGGACGCGGCGGATGAATTCGTCGAGCTCGGCCCTGCCCCGGCTCCATTCACCGAGGTTGACGAACGCCGCGCCACGGTTCGCGTAGACGTCGGTGCGATTGGGGTCGAACCGTTGCGCGGTGTCGCTATCGGCAATCGCGCCAAGATGATCGCCAGCCGCCTCACGCGCCTGCGACCTCGCTTCGAAGGCAGCGGCGTCGCGGGGATCGAGACGGATTGCTTCGTCGAAGTCGGCAAGAGCGCGGTCAAGCTCGCGACGGTCCAGAAAGAATCGTCCGCGCGTACGAAATGCCGTGGCCGATTTGGGGTCGAGCCGGCTCGCCTCATCGTACTCAGTCCGGGCCCGCTCGAAGTCGCCGCGTTTACGATAGACCAGCCCGGCCGCCGTGTGCGGGGCCGACTCCTTCGGCGCCAGCCGGCTTGCCTCGCGGAAATCAGCGAGAGCACGATCAAAGTCGCGCTTCTGGAGGTAAACCTGCCCCCGCGCGTGCAGTCGCGACCAGGTTGGCTCGATCGCAATCACCCGGCCCCAATCGCTAATGGCGCGATCGATATCGCCCGCCCTGGTCGAGGCCTCTGCCTTCGCATGAAGGGCGGCTGCATCGAGGCTCGCAGCAACGGCCGCCCCCTTGCGAGCTGGCGGTTCCATCGTCACGCGGACGACCTCGTGGCCTCCCCGTGCCAGCACGAAGCGACGCGTCGAGAGTCGGAGGCCGTCTTTCCCTTCAGAAAGCTCGACCTCGTAATCGCCGGCCCGTAGATCAACTTTGCGTCCGGTAGCAGAGTCGACGATCGCCACCAGTTTTCCACCTTGCGAGATCTCGACGCGCACCTCGGGATCGGACGTTTCGATGACGAGCTGTCCCTTGTCGCCCAGAATACGGATGATCTGCGGACCAAACGCGGCACCGGCAATCGAGACTCCGAGAATTGCCGTGAGCGCCAGTCCGATCGCAGACCGTCGCCGCGATCGCGGTTTTACGCGGTAATTGCGTTCGATCGTCTCGATCGACTCAACCACTGCGCGGGCGGAGGCGGGGCGACCGACAGGTTCGCGGGCCAGCAGCGTCATGATCAAGGCTGAGACATTGGCGGGCAGCGTGGGGTTAAGCCGTTCGGGTCGTTCGGGGGTTGTCACCGCCAGCGAGGTAAGGACGGCGAGTGTGTCGGGACCGTCGAACGGAACGCGACCTGTCGTCATCCTGTAAAGGACGCAACCTAGGCTGAAGAGGTCGCACAGAGGAGTCACCGCGGCACCACGCGCCTGTTCGGGACTCATATAATGAGGTGTACCAGTGATCTGTCCCAACTGGGTCTGTTCGATGCCCTCTTCCAGGCTCTTCGACAGACCGAAGTCGAGGATCTTCACCCGTCCACGGTGCGCATCGAGCCAAATATTCGACGGCTTGATGTCGCGGTGAACGAGTCCGCGACTGTGCGCGGCGTCCAATCCCTGTGCAGCTTCGCGCGCGATTTGGAGGGCGTCTGACAGTGGAAGAATCTCTTCGCGAGCAAGGCGGTCGGCAAGGGTCTCGCCTTGCAGAAGTGGCATCGCGAGAAACAGAATCCCGCGATCCTCGCCTGCCTGGTAGATCGAGACGACATGATCGTGCTCGAGCGCCGCAACGGTCTGAGCTTCGCGAATGAAGCGCCGCCGCGCGTTGGGACTGGCGGAGAGCGATTGCTTCATCACCTTCAAGGCGACGGGACGTTTTAGAATGGGATCTTCCGCACGAAAGACAATTCCCATCCCGCCTGCGCCAATTGGCTCGATGACGCGATAAGGCCCGAGCCTGCCGATTTCTCCCGGCCCTTCAGGCGGGGCGAGGAAATCGAACAGCTCCTCCGTGTCGCCGATCGCGCGAGTGTGCGACGCATGACTGCCGTCGACTGTTTCCGGTGGATGCCCGGGAGCAAGTAGACCCGGAAGGGCGCGGCAAAGCCGTTCGGCGAGAGCGTCGGCAACGGGTTCGGCTGATTCCGGCGCCCCGTCGCGAAGGGCATTCAGAAGTGGATCCTGTGAGGATATCTCATGGATTGAAGCAGCGCAGAGGTCGCACAACTCAAGATGCGATTCAACTCCCAGGACTTCCGCTTCGGGAAGGTCGGCGCGGAGAAAACGATCGAGCTGAGCACGATCGGGACAGGGCATGGCCTTCACCATCGTCGTCCTCTCCAGCGCGACATCTCCCCGAAGGTTAGGTTCAATTCAATATTAACCGATTCGAGTCACGTCCGGGAAATGATCTGCGAACGACGAACCGCCACACCCAGAGCAACCACAGCGCCAATTCCCATCATCGCGAACGATGCCGGTTCGGGAACGGCCGTCGCATCGGGTGTGGCGACGGTGATCCCCTGAACGAGCGGAGTTCCACCACCGCCCGTGTAGGTGTAAACCATCGAGGTGAGCGTCTGGTTCGCGAACGCGGCATTGAGCGCGAAGTGCTGTTCGTCCATGACATAGGTACCGACGAATCCGCCGTGCGCACCACCGCCACCACCGCCTCCCTGACCGAAGATCGTGAAGGCGTTTTGCGACGTGGTGCCGTTGAGCGTATTGGCGAAGCCGCCCTGGTAGAAGTCGCGGGTGTCGACTCCGTTGATCAGCGTGAACGTCTGATCGGCGCCCGCCGAGCCGATGAACTCCACGGTGGCAAGCGTGGCACCGTTCCCGGGTGCATAAGCAGTCATCAAGGTGTAAACGTCGGTTACGCCCGCGACGCCGATGGCCACAGTGAAGCTACCCGCGCCGCCGAGGACTTCGAAGTTATTCCCGTTGGCATCGGTCGTGATATTAAACTTGCCCGCCAGCCCATTTACCGGCGCGAACAGCCCTGAAGGGAAGTTCGCCTGCAGAGTCGCTTGCATGTTGTCGTTTTTGGCGAAGTCGGTGATGTACGTCAAACCCGCCTGCGCGTGACTTGGCACGAGGATCATCGAGCCGACAACCGTAACCGCCACTGCCGCGAATCGTGCGTGTTGTTTCCGCAAGGGTCCCGTCTCCTTTGGTCGAATGAACTTGCCCGGCCGAACGCAAGCCCTTGCGCCCGAACCGTCGTGATATCAAGGGGATATGCCGATTGAGGCAAGCGCTATCGTGGCGCAACTTCCCTCATCCCAACGAAGGATATGCGCCCAGGCAGGGGATTCTGTCACGGAAATCGCGAATCCAAAGAATTCGTCAGTCCAGGAGGCCATCCAGCTCCTGGTGCAGGCGGCGGAGCACCCGCGCCTTGGCCAGGTAGACCGAGTTGACCGTCATCCCTAGCTCGCGAGCAATCTCGGCGGCGGGCTTGCCTTCTACGACGTTGTCCCAGCAAGCGCGCCAGGTGGCGGGTTGAAAGTCGGTCTTCATCACCTGGAACGCGCGAAGGACGAGACTGCTGCGGTATTCGGCTTCTTCGAATACGAGTGCCGGCGGGTCTTCATCGACCGCAACTTCAACGACATCAACGTGTTGGACGGAGGGCTGCCGATGCCGCCTGCGCTGCCGGCGCCAGGCGTTGATCGTCACTGTCCGCAGCCAGCCCCGAAAGGTTTTCGACGGGTCGTAGTCGAACTCCGGGAGCTTGCGGATCAGGATTGTGAGCACTTCCTGAACGAGATCGGCCGCGTCCTCGGGACTGGCACCCGCGCGGCTCGCCCATTGATAAATCAACGGACAATACAATTGAACGAATCTGCTCCAGGAAATTTGATCCCCGGGCTGTCGCAATTGTTCGAGCAGGCTGACGGGTGTGGTGTGCATGCGGGTCCGCCGGGGGGTTGATGGTCATACTATCATAGACTCGCGCTTCATCTGTGTGACCTGCCCTCCCACCCGTTTCCGGCCTATGTTGAATTTGAGCGATTCGCCTCGCGCGTTATGGGCTTTCCAAGGAACGCTTCCGATGGGATAATGCAAGCAATGACGGTTAGGGGTCTTGCAGTCCCTCCACCCCACGTTCCTGACCGTCCGCCCGCCCCCTGATCCTTCCCAAACACCCGCCGCGGTATGTCCATGCGAATCGCGATATTAAGGATGGGAACTCTTGGACTGTTTCTCGTCGCCGGTTCGGCATTCGCCGCCGACCCTGCGCACGAACGGTTCGAGACGAAAATCCGGCCGATGCTCGTCGAGCATTGCATCAAGTGCCACGGACCGAGCAAGCAATCGTCGGGATTTCGCGTCGATACGCGCGAAGCCTTGATGAAAGGCGGCGACACCGAAGGGCCGGCCCTGGTGCCGGGAAATCCCGATGCCAGCCCGCTCGTCAAGGCGATGAAGCACGTCGGTGACGTGAAGATGCCGCCCAAGACGAAGCTGCCCGATCCCATGATCACCGAGCTGACCGAATGGGTGAGAGGCGGCGCCCCCTGGCCCGAAGGCAAGCCCCTCTCAGCCGCCGAAGTGGCCGACGCGTCTCGCAAGCACTGGTCGTTTCAGCCCGTCAACAAGCCGGCCGTGCCGCCGACAGCCGCCGGACAGCCAGCCGTCTCACCCATCGACGCGCTCGTGAATGCAGAAGTCGCCAAACATGGATTGAAGCCAGCGGGGAAGGCCGATCGCGTGACGCTGCTTCGTCGCGCCAGCTTCGACCTGATCGGCCTGCCGCCAACATCGGAAGAAATCGACGCGTTTGTCGCCGATACTCGCGCCGATAAAGAGGCATTTGCCGCGCAGGTCGAACGTTTGCTCGCCAGCCCGCACTACGGCGAGCGCTGGGGACGGTTCTGGCTCGACGTCGCTCGTTACGCCGACACGAAGGGGTACGTTTTCCAGGAAGATAAGAACTACCCGTTCTCGTACACCTATCGCGATTGGGTCGTCGAGGCGTTCAACAGCGACCTGCCGTACGACCAGTTCGTGATGCTGCAAATTGCCGCCGACAAGTTGCCGCATGGAGCCGACAACCGAACGCTCGCCGCGCTTGGTTTCCTCACCGTCGGCCGCCGGTTCCTGCAGGATCAAAACGAAATCATCGACGACCGCATCGACGTCGTTACTCGTGGTTTGCAAGGATTGTCGGTCGCCTGTGCCCGCTGCCACGACCACAAGTTCGACCCGATTCCGACCGACGACTACTACTCGCTCTACGGAGTTTTCGCTAGCTCGGAAGAACCGAAGGACCTGCCGCTGATCGCGCCTCCGGGCAGCGAGGCCGATCGCATCAAAGATGCGAAGGATTACGACAAGAAGATTGCCGAGCGGAAGAAGGCGCGCGACGAGTTTCTTGCCGGTAAGCGCGGCGAGATCGATAAAGAACTGAAAACTCGCTTCAGCGCTTACCTCGTGGCGTCGGAGCAGCTCGACTTCAACCCACGCTCGCCCAAGTTCGACGAGGTGACTCGCGAGGCTTCGCTCCGCCCCGAGTTGCTTCGACGCGTGATGATGCGTTGGCGAGAACGAATCACCGCGAACGACCCGCGCCTTGCTCCCTGGAACGCGTTCAGCAAGCTGACGCCGGCCGAATATCGCGAGAAATCAGCCGAGGTGATTCGCGGTCCCAAGGGCAAGCCATCGGTCGCACCCGCTTCGCTCGTTCGCAGCCTGGCCGCCACACCGGTGATGTCGCGCGGTGAGCTCGCGAAGCGTTACGGCGACATCCTCGCTCGCGCCGCGAACACGACCGACAAGAATCTCGACGACCTCCGCGCCTGGATGAACTCGCCGGAAAGCCCGATCAAGTTCACCGACGCCGACCTCCCGCGCATGATGGACAAGGTCGCCCGCAACAAGCTGCGTACCCTTGAAAAACGCGTCACGGAACTCGACGCCGCCCATCCTGGTGCGCCCGCCCGCGCGATGGTGATGGTCGACAAGGCCCAGCTTTACAACCCGCACGTCTTCATTCGCGGCAACCAGGGACGCCCGGG
>CAMFLR010000027.1 GCA_945957605.1 uncultured Isosphaeraceae bacterium | reverse complement strand
GGAGACATCAGAGAATAACGTCATTTCGCGGAAAGGGGGATATTTCAACGGGCTGTTACGTCAACTGCCATAGGGGGATTCCAAATGTCCGACACCACTAACGTTTCTATCGATGTAAAATGCCCTAGCTGCGGCGGCGATTTCGAGCAGTTCTCCGCAGACCCCAAACCGGATGACATGATCGTCTGCCGTGGTTGCGGAGCCAAGATTCGCTACGCAGACTTTCAGGCCATCGCTGACAATCAGGTTGCGGAGGCGCTCGATAAGGCCATTCGGGACATGCTGAAGGGTAGCGGGTTCGAATAACGCAGCAATGGCATGAATCGCTGCATTAATGTCGCTTGTATCGAGCCTAATCTTCATATTAACTCACATCTTTGATTTAAGTTAACCGCCAAAGGAGAAACCATAATGGGCTATTTAACAGTTGAACGATTGATTCTTGCTGGAGGCGAAGCACCGGGCAAAACGAACGTCGAGGCACACATCCTGTCGAGCAAAAACCAAACAAAGACTACTGCGATTGTAATGCTGACTATCGACGTGTCTGATAACCCTACCCTCCAAGACATTGAGAAGAGGATTGTGGTTGCGGCTTCGCGCAATCTGTCGCCGGATTGATTTCGGATAGAGGGGTCAGCGTTCCGGTAAGCCAGTCGTGAACATGATCGCCCAATCCGATCAGTCCAAAGATCTGATAGCGCTTACGTGTTACCGTAATGGTCTCATCCCAATCGATAGGCCCAATCAACCGATTAGGTGAACAGTCTGAATTTTTATTGCAATTGAATCGCATTTGCAAAAGCCTCGCTACGCTCGGGATTTAAGTCATGCGGAATACTAGATCGATTGAATTGAAGGCGCAAGGGATTTCTCGGCGTGTTTTTATTACGTGGAGCTTCTTCCTTTACTGCCGCTCGAAGAAGCTCGCTGGCGTGACTTTGCCATGAGTCAGAATCGAAATCGCAAGGCCGATTGACCAACCTGGCTCGCTACCACGCTCATAAGCCGAGATGTGCGTTTGCCCGACTTTCTCGCCACTCATGGCTTTCAATTTATCCGCCAGCTCCTTTTGCGACCAGCCTTCTGACAACCGCCAGTCCTTCAACGTTAGCGCCACGTTATACCTCTCCAATTATGTAGAAGAATAGGGCAATCTGAATGCGTTTGTCAACAATATTTTATTGCTATGTAATAACAATATTTTGTTGACTATGCTTTGAAGCTGCGCTACTGTCAGCTTATCAACAGCGAAGGAGCCAACCATGATTAACCTCTTCAGCAAATCTCACTGGTTTAATGCCCGCAAAGAATACATGACAGCCGCTCGCCAATGCCGTGAAACGCTCACCAACCCGGAAGGATTCTGGCGTTACTCCCCGGATGATGAGCGGGTGAAGGCCGCACTCGCTACCTGGGTAAATCGGGCGAGAAACGCTCACTCCATCGCCCTCGGACGCCGCCCGGTGATTGCGAATGCCCTTGTCATCAATCAGAGCGATGTCCGCACCGGCTCGCTGCACGCAGCTTAGGAGAAATGAACATGCACAACCCAATTGAACCCGCAATCGACAGCATCGTCGGAGCGTTCTTCCCAAGGCCCATCGTTTGCCGAGTCAACGGCAAGCTGTTCCTGATCGAGCGCATCGGCGCTGAATGGACATGGCGAAACGAGGACGGCGACACGCAAGAGGATTACGGCATCGAGCCGTTTGCCGAGGCATGGCAAGCCCAGCAGGGTGCGATCAATTTCGTCACGGCGACGAGGAGAGTGGCATGAAAGACCTTTCTTACCGTCAACAGCGTGCCATTCGCCAAAAACACGCTAACGCGTGCATGGCGCAGATGCTTTCCCTCATGAAGCTCCCGCTTGGTCAGAAGGCCATCGCCAGCGGCTATTACACCGAGATGTCAGCGTGGGTTTATGACGAACTGATGGCTGGACGAGTGCCCGCAGGCGTGCCGGTTCAACTGGTCGAGAAGTGGGAAATGATCGGTGACTTTCGTATCGGCAAGGTCAGGAATGCGGCGTGATGGTGCAATGATGGCAATGTAATGATTATAGGGTGAGGATACAATGAGAGGCTATTTCGGAATAGGCATTGAGAACGGAAAGACAAAGGCGAACCTAGGTACACTTTGGCGTTCAGCTCACAACCTCGGTGCAGCGTTTATATTCACTGTCGGGCAGCGTTATAGCCATCAGTGTAGCGACAATACGAAGGCTTGGCGTTCCATACCGCTGTTTCAATATGGAACCTTCGAGGAATTCTATGAAAATCTCCCGCACGATTGCCAGTTGGTCGGAGTTGAATATCCGCACCCAAAGGCGAGGCCATTGCCTGACTTCCCACATCCTGAGCGAGCGGTTTATCTGCTCGGCGCGGAAGACCATGGATTGAGCCGTAAAGCCCAGGAGAAATGCCATCATATCATCATGATTCCTGGCAGCCAGCTTGAGCAAAGCCTTAACGTGTCTGTCGCCGGGAGCATCATCATGTACGATCGAGTGGCTGCGTGAGAAACCGACAGACAGATGGGGCATCCATATGAAACTCAGCGTTGAACAAATCTTCTGGTTAATCGTGCTTCCACTGGCGGCTTTGGGTGGCTGGGAGCATATGGTTAAAGATTCGAGAAAAAAAACAAGGGAAGCGAGTCGATGACCAGTTTTTTGAGCGAAATTTTCGATGCTGAAATTGAGCGCGCCGAGATGCAGGAGTGCCGGTCCTGCGTGCGAATATTGGCCAGGCTCGCGGGCATCGTTCGCGAGTACGAGGCCAAGCGGCTTACGCCTGAGCAATGGCGCCAGGTGGCAGAGGATTTGCCAACGGGGCCGAGTAGACGCCGAGGAGCAAGCGAGGGCTCAAAGGAGAACCCGGATGTCTAACGCGATCATCAGTTTCACGGTATTTTCCTGCGTGCTCATTTTGCTAATTACCAATCAGTACGCGATATATCTGCACAGCAAGGACGCGCAAGGCTTGCAAGTAGAGGAAGAGTTGAAGTGACTCACCTGGTTTAGAAGGAGTGGCGTATCGAATCACGGCTGCGTTGTCGCTCTACAGTTCACTTTGGCACGCTGGCCGGTTGAGAAGCGGGTGCGGCCGCCCCTGACGTTGTCTTGCCGGAACTCGAATAGACGATCGACGCGATGACCAAGACGCCAACCATCACCAACCCGCCCAGGGTTAGGCCAACGCCACTAGCCCAGCGGTCCGGCTCCTTACGGGCAAGGCCAATGCCAGCGGCGATCAGTGCACAGAGTGCGAAGAAACCCGCCGCGACTACCGAGAACATCGTCACGACGAAGCCTTCAGCCATCAGTGCGATGCTCATGTCGTGCGCTGCCCAGTCATGGCTGATCGTCAGATAGCCGATGACCGGGGCGAGAATGGCCGCTACGGCCAGCACGAGGGAGGTGCGGCCGAAGATGCGATGCGAAGTGCCGATGCTCATGGGGAACCTCCGAAACGGTCGAGCATGCAAATTCTGCTCCAAAAGACCGCTCGATCTGCCCCATTCCGACACCCAAAGGCTGGTCATTCCAGTTCGTGAACGTCGTGCAACACGCCTCGGGGTATGCAGACGGTCAAAACCGTCAGATTGCCGATCGCCTTGTGCTTGACGCCTCGGGGCACGTAAACGACCACGCCTTCATGCAACTCGATCTCCTCTTCATCGAGGATCATGGTGCCAGTGCCTGAAATAATGTAGTAAAACTCATCGGTTCGTTCGTGGTAATGCAGCTTCGCGTCTGAAATCACGACGTGATGGATTTCGGCGGCGGCATCATCCGCCTCGACAACAAGCGGCCGAATCTGGCCACAGGTTTCGGCCCAGGGCTCGACGTCACGAGGGTCGCGACGCAGGAATCTCGTGGTGCTTGCCATTGCGATCGTCCTAACTTGTAACGTATCGCCGACGAAGATTTGGATTGATGGGACACAGTTGTCACTAGGTCACATGAGTCCATCAGCCATCGGCAGCCGTGATCCGTGATTGCCTGACTAATGGAACATGTGATGGTTCGGCGTCCACGAGTCAGGCGGTTGTCCCGCTCGACGTTCCCACGTTACTAGGATTGAAAAACACGAAACGGCGGTCTAAGTCTTGAGGTGACTTGGCTCCATGAGCAAGCCTGTGGATAAAGTCATCGAGCACGTCGCCGTCCAGCAGCTTGATATCTTTAATTACAACCCAACTCACGTAACCACCGTTGGGCGAATTGACCTGCGTCGTTAACGACCCTTCGTAACGCCAGTAGGCGGTGGGATCGTCGGGAAGAAGGTCACTCGGTCGAACCGGATCGATCGCCACCGCAGCGTTTCGCTTACCCGATTTTACTTCATCCAAATGTGTCGAAAGGCCCCGGAAGAATTTGTCGGCGGCCTCGTTCTTTTTCACTCCGCCCGGCCTGCGGTCGAGGAAGATAGCCACGACCAGGTAGATAAAACGATTGTTGCCCGGGCTCCAAGGATCAGGCTCGGTCGTTCTGTGGACGACGTGGAGTTCCAGTGGCCATTTCGTTCCATTTACCCGATGCTCGCTCTCACTGTGAAAATGGAATTGAACAAGCTGAAACTTCGTCGAGTTGACCTGCCCAGGTAGGATGAGATCGGCGTGAGATTTGCTATTTGTAAAATCAATCTGGACCGTTTCACCAGAGCCGGATTTAACGCCGGTTTCGCTTGTGCTCCATGTGTACGAAAAATAGCCTGCCGGAAATGCGTAGTTGATAGGGCGAGCGAGGCCAAGGTCGATGGGCGACTGTTGAGGCAGGATTGAGAAAGACATGACGCTCCGGGGGGGGGCTGAGGTCTGTGATGGTTCGGATGGCCAGATTGTGGTCGAAAAATCCGTCGGTTGCAACGGCCCGGACGAAATCCTCTGTCTGAAGGCCTGCAGAAGTTCGGTCTTCTTCCGTGAGTCCTAGGCGCTAGGAGAGCGGTCGAGTGACGCACTCACCAGGTTTAGCTTCCGTCCACTTCCTCCAACACAATCCCAGTTATCACCGGCTTATCCCCCCGCTCGAAATCCCGCCCCGGCTCGACACTCTCGATCCACGGCATTCGGTGAAAACAGATATACTCCCAAACCTTGAGTAAATTCCGCCCATAAACCGTCAGCCGTTGCGGCTCGCGGTACCCAAACACCACGGAAAACGATGTGCCCTCCGCCGCATAACCCGACTGCGCGTCGTCGCTATCGATGTCCTTGTACTGAAGCTGCCGGCGGGCCTTGCCATGTTTTTTCTGTTCGACGCTGTTAAAGCGAAGCTGCAAACACGTCACGGTTTTGTTCGTCAGCACCAGCCCGCAGCACTTACCCAAATCGTCCTTTTCTTCCTCGATCCGCGGGGGGCGCTGACTTAAATGGCCGAGATGTTCATCGAGAGATGCCATAGTCGTACACCGGTTCCTTTCGTTTACTGCCGATAACAGACTCGACGCGTTCGCGCAACATGCGATACGACGCATGCACGCGATTAATTACCTGACTTAACTTCCGTTTACGGACCGGCCGCTTCATCAGCTCGGTCGCCGTCATGCGCGGACTCTGTCGTTGAATCGCATGACGAAGCTCTTCAGGCGCCATGCTCGAATAAATCCTAAGCGACTCACGCCCGCGGCTGGCGCTCACGTAGAACTGCTCTTGGTTCACCGCCGGACGGCTTTCGGAACCCATGGCGATCAGCACTTGGTTCACTGTCTTGCCCTGGCTGGCGTAACTCGTGCTCACGTAGCCGTGCGACAGATGCGCGAAATCGCGGGGCAGCGTCCAGCCGTTGGTCAGTGCAATACCTTCTTTTCTGACCGCTTTAACGGTGTACTCGCTTCCATTGTTGATTCGGTGCTTGCCGGTAACGTCCCATCCGTTACCCGTGGCGCGGATAACGTCCCCGCCTGCAAGTCCAAGATGATCTGGAGTGTACACAGCGATGTTTGCAGCTCGGATAGCTTGTGGCGAATCCAGAAGTTCTCGGCTTTTAACGCGCTGACCTGCTTTGTAAGAACCCGTATTGCGGACGAATTGTACGATCTCCTCGCCCGTGTAACTCTGCTTGTCAGCTTTTTCAGCAGCCGTCCAACCGATGGTTTTAAGAATCTCAACTTGATGCTCATCCTTGCTCACTATCCCCGCTTGCTTTAATCGATCGCGTATCTCGGCCGTAATCGCATCGCCTTCGACATGGGTCGGACACACGACGAGCGAATGCTTGCCGGTAGCGATACCCGCCATATAATCGTCGACCAATGGCGTATGGCTATCCGTTTGCCTCACCCAGCCGAGGCGGTCGAGAATATCATAGCCGGCGAGAATGTCACCCTTGGCGATATGCTCAACCGCTTTCTTGTAATCGCCCTTCTGACGGCGAATTTCGGTGAGCTTGGGCACTGGCAGATGATCTTGAAGCATAGTAAGCACCGCTCCTCGCTCGATTGAGCCGTGCTGGCGTTCATCGCCCCAGACGACGAGCCTGGCATTGAGCCGGTTGGCGGTCTCGAAGATCGACAGCATCGTTTTGGTGCCGACCAGCGAGCCTTCGTCGAGGAAGATCACCTGGTTGCGTGCTTTCTCTTGCAACTCTTTGCTATCCAGGAACGCGGCAATCGTTGTGGCGTCCTTGAACCCGGCATCGGCAAGCACGCGCCGGCTGGCGTCGGCTGACTGGGCCAGGGCGGTCACGTGCAACCCTTGATGTTCCATGAGATCGGCGGCCACTCGCTGCACGGTGGTTTTGCCAACGCCTGCCAGGCCAAGCACCATGCCGAACTGGTCGGGGCTGGTCAGCACATGATTGATAGCTGCTTCCTGCTCATGAGAGAGACCAGTTTTCTTGATCGGCTTGGCGATGGCTCGGAGCTTGCCACGGCCGGCTCTGGCCAGCGCGATCAACTTGGTTTCCTGATCGAGCACCGGCTCGGTGGTGCACAGGTTCTGCGTCGTGCCGCGGAGCACCCCTTGGTTTACGGCCTCCGGGTAGAACGCTTGCGGCGGGGCGTCGCCCTTCGAGCGTTGCATGGCGGTGACGGCGAGGTCTTCCCATTCCTTAACGCTGTGGCGGTCGAAATGATGGTCCAGCGAGTACGCTACCTCCTCCGTCGGCGCTCGCGAGGGCAGGGGGCCGGCCAGATGCGTCGAGTGGATCAGCGTTGCCAGAGCCTGACGCTCGTGGTCGGTAAGCTTGCCACGCCAGATTGCCCGGAAATCTTCAAGCGTGAGGTCGGTCCGCTTGAAACGGCGGGAGGTGGCTCCGAGCTTGTCCTTGCCGATGGCTGAGGCTACGCCCAGGGCGTCGGCCAGTTCCTCAACTTCCTGAGTCCGCCGAGAGAATTTCTCGGTGACTGATTTGGGCACGCCCTCGATGTCCCAGGAGTGATATTTCATGCCGACTTTGGGGAAGGCTTTGTACTTGATGTCGATGCGATACCCCAAGTCGGTCAGCTTGTGCTTCAACGCCTGGTCGAACCAACGGTCGAAATACATCCGCTGGTCCATGATCGGGCGGAACTTGACCGCCTTCCATTTGGCTTCGTGGGCATCGTAGGTGACGTTCAGCAGCACGTTGTGAATGTGCCGGTCGGGATCGGGCAGGTTGTCTTCCTTCGCCGGTCGCGTCTCGGGATGCTCGACCGAGAACCAGATCAGGTTTGAGGATTGCCGGTCCTCGTAGACGCCGTTCTTCCGCACTCGCGTCATCGCGTAGGTTGCCAAGTGCTCCATGGCTTCGCGGTTGGCTTCCCAGATGGCTTGCTGAACCCGTCTATCGCCGAATTCCAGGGCGACGGTCACGCCTTTGGGCACGCTCGCGGTAATGTCCCAGCCGCAAAGCCGGTTCTCGGCCAGCCGGGCCGTGAGTTGCTCGCCGTTATGCGGATCGTTGCCACGCAGGAGGTTCGAGAAGTGTTGAAACTGCGGTGGGCCGTCGAGTTCGAGCAGCTTGGCTCCATCGCCGCCCCATTCCCGGTGTAGGTCGGCAGCGTCGAGGTAATACGAGCCGTCGCTCTTGCCGTAATAGGCTTCGGCGGCTTTGGCATTGGCGATCGGTCGGAATCGCAACATTCGGTGGGTCGCCCCGGCAGAAATGGTAACTGCCGGGAATCATAGACATGCGATGGAATGAGTCAACAACACGTATGCGAATAATAACGCTTTACATTGCGGACATGTTGCCTTGGCATTGACATGCACATCAGCCATTAGGGACAGCAGTTTTGGCAAGACTATTCAGTTCAGCGTCTGCGGACCGTCCGTTACTGCGACTTGGGAATCAATGAAGCTGGCGAGAGAGCAACGACCCGTATTTCTGATATCATTCACCGTGAAGCGAGAACTTCTTGCAATGCGACTCTAGAGATAATCGCTCATGAATCGGCGTAACTTCCTGCGGGCTGCTTGCGCTTCGGCGTTCGCGTGCCATGCCGTATCGAGCCGTGCATTCGCTCAAGCTACCTCAACAGCAGCATCAATTCCTGATCCGGACTGGCTTCGCAAAAAGCTGGAATCGATCCGCCTCAACCATCATCTGCCAGCGCTTGCTGCCTCGATCGTGGTCGATGGCAAAATCGTTGCCGCATCGGCTGTCGGGTTTCGCAAGTGGAGATCGCCTGAGAAAGCTACCCGCGATGATGCGTTCCATCTGGGCTCGGTCGCCAAGCCGATCACGGCGACGATGATTGCCAAACTCGTGGAACAGGGCGTGATCCGCTGGGAAACGACACTGGCAACGATGTTCCCGGAACTGGTGGGGACGATGAACCCTGCCTACAAGGGCGTGACCGTCGCTCAACTTTGCTCGCATAGCAGCGGCATGCCTTACCAGCCCAGGACTCCCGAGTCGGTCACGGACTCCAGGGGTTCCACGGTACAGCAACGCCGCTACGAGTACGTCAAGGCGGCACTGGCGGATCCGCCCGAGGCACCGCCGGGTACGAAGATGATCTATGGCGGCGGCCCCGTGATTGTCGTTTCGGCACTGGAGCGGATGACAAAGAAGCCGTACGAAGAGCTGATGCGTGAATTGATCTTCAAGCCCCTCGGGATGACCACCGCGGGATTCGGGGCTCAGGCGACGCCGGGTAAAGTCGACGGCACCTGGGATCATGAGTTGAAAGGCGACAAACCGGTGGTCATTGCCCCAAACCGCGCTTGGAAAGTGGAAGCCCGTGCTCCAGTGGGCCGGAACGTCCATTGCTCGGTCATCGATTTGGCCCGGTTCTGTGCCGTCCATTTGAAACCAGGGTTTCTATCGCCTGAGTCGTTCGCCACGCTCCATTCACCTGTCAGACCGGTCGATTACGGACCGGGTTGGGCATTGTCCAGGGTGAATTGGGCCAAGGGGACAATCCTTTGGCACAGTGGGAGCATGGGTAAGAACCACGCTCTAGCACACGTGGTACCGGATGAACAGTTCGCTACATGCGTCCTGACGAACATAGACGGCCCCGGCGTTCACGAGGCATGCGACGAGGTTAACCTCTTCCTGGTGGCCAAGCTCCGCGAAGGGGCGTTTAGAGCGGCGAGGGCGGCCAGCAAGAAGTAACACGCCTGCTTGCTGTCTCGGACTCAATTCCTAGCCATTCTTCAGAAATTGTCACTAAACAACGACGGCTTTAGTCATTTAACTGGCTAAAGCCGTTCTCAATCTCGCGCCGAACTCCAATCTCAAAAGAATCCCGCACCGATATTGACGGTCAATGCGAGAATCGTCGTGTTGAAGAAGAACGCCACCACGCAATGGACGGTGGTCAGGCGTCGCATCATTCTCGACCTGATGTTGACGTCGGCGGTAGCGCACGCCGTTCCGATCACAAAAGAGTAGTAAACGAAATCCCAATAGTCGGGTTGGTCCGTGTCGAGAAACTCCAGGCTGGTGAGTGTCTGGCTTCCCTTGGCGTCGTAATATTCGTGAGCGTAGTGGATCGCGAACATCGTGTGGAGAAACGTCCACGACAGCAAAACGGTTGAAACCGCGAGAGCAATGTGCAACGCCGATTCGTGGCCCTTCAAACTCTTGGCCGTGGCCATGACGAACATAACGCCTACGAGGCTCACCAGCGCGGTGACGATGGTCAGGCCAAGGATCACAAACTGCCCTTCGTCCTCAGCGGCAGCACGCGAGCGAATCCGTTCGATGTCCGACCTGGCCACCATCGTGGTCGCCAGCACAAGATAAAGCCCAGTGGCAAAGTCCCAGGCCACAAGTAAGCGGGTCGAGGACGACCAGGCCTGCGGTAGCAGGAACCAAAGAATCGTACCGACGAGTACGGAGCTGAAAAACCTGGGCTGGGCTCTGAAGAGACGGAGCGGATTCGTTCGCATTCAGGAAATGGCCTTTCGCAATGGACGGTCGACGTTGGCAGCGTAGGCAGGCGGCAAGTTATGTGCCGGGAATCTCAGAATGAGCGAACGGTCCATAGTGGGCCGAGGATCAGGGATCGTAACTGCCGTGGGTCCTGGCATCAAGTTGGGCGATGCCTTCGGCCCGGGCTTTCGTGCTGCGCATCGAGCCTCGCAAAGCGGCGAGTCTCGCCCCTACGGGCATCAATCCCTATCGCACGCCAGCCGCCGCATTTGAGCCAGCCGAGAGACGGCTAACCGCCGTATAGAGAGGGGAGACCCCGAGCAAGTCAAGCCCTTCGCTTCGCTCACCTTCGGCTCCGCTACGGTTAATTTCCCCTGCCGCTAAGAAGCGGCATTCCTCGCGGGACAAATTAACCTCCGCTGCGGAGCCTGACTTCCTCTCCCCCTTCAAGCACTGCTTTCATGCAGTTTATGAGCAGGCCGCTAACGCTGCCTTCTCATAAAACTGCAATAACAACCATCTTTGGAAGGATTTAACCATGGGACTTGATAACGGACTTTACGGCATACGACCCAATGCAAAACGTGGTGACGTCGTGACCTTTGCCAACTGGCGGAAGAATTGGGACGTTCATTCGCTGCTCGAAAAGGCATTCGACGGAAAGGATGAGGGCGGCTTTATGTTTATAAGCTTGGACACGGGTCGCCTCGAACAGGCCGTTGGACTGCTGCGGGGCAATCCTTACCTAGACAGTCAAACCGACCTCTACGCCTTTGAACGAGCACTCGAAGAGATGAAATCTGGTCGCATCGTGGAAGTCGTCTATGAGGCAGACTGGTGACGACGACGAGACTCCGCATTAGAACCCGAGCAGGGAGAAATCTTTACCCTGCCTGGTAAGGCCATGAATGTTAATGCAAAAACTCCTTGAACGAAGCGGAGAAGCAGACTACGAATTGTGTGCTGGACTCTACATCCAGCACACCGACAAAATCTAATCAACAACGATGGAGATACAAATGACTAGAATTCGCCTTAACAACAATCACCGTAGCATCCTCAAAGAGTACGGGCAACAGAAAATCGCGAGCTTGATTGACCGTAAGAAGGAAAACCAGCTTTACGGGACGATGCTGGACGCCGCGAACACTGCCATCCGGCTGAAGTATCCTGAGAAGGATATGGTGGTTCTGCGTAAGTACGAGCTTACGCGACACGATTGCTGCCTCAAATTTCAATTTCCATCCGGACGTGTTGACGGTTTTACCTTTAACAAGCGGAATGACGACGGGCCCTCGATAAACGACCTGCCCTACCGACGCGGATGCGGGTACGCCAACGGCGATGTATTCCCAATGGATGAGGCGTTTGAAACGGCGTTCGACATGCACGCGAAGGAACGCGATGCAAACCTTGCCGAGATACGCAGGAAAGAAGCGGAGTTCTTCGCGTTGGTAGATTCGGCGAAAACTCTCGACGATGTGCTTTCCGTGATCGAGCTGCCGGAAGCGATTCTCGAACGGCTTGGCCGCAAATCGACATCGTTGGTCGCCTTGTCCAAAGAATCGCTGGACAGGCTCAAGGCTGATTTTTCTTTGAAGGCCGCGTAACCGTGACCCCGGCAGTATAACCACCGCCGGGGCATTTTTCGGTTAGTTGACTGGCTTAATGGGAGGTGGCGTGGGGAGTGGCTAATAAGCGGTTCTTTGCCAATAAAATCTTTCTCAGTACTACAGTCTGATGCCCTCTACTTCGCAGGAGGGCTTTTGTCCCGGACAAAGGCCTCGGCGGCCTTGTCCTCTTTTTTCGCGCTTTACGCGAAATCAAAGATGTGCTCGGCCCGTGCCTCGCTCCCGCGTCTACCTCGCTGATACGCCTCGATCACTCGCCGTGCATAACTTCGGCATTGCGAATACCGCGGCAGTCCCCGATGACCGTCGAGAATCGTTCGCATCTCGTCGGCGGCGTGCTCAAGGCGCTCGGCATTAGCGTCCCAGCCGATGGGAAACATTCCCCACGGCGTCCCTTTGATGCTGGCGTAATTCTCCGGAAAGATCATGCCGGCCTCGCGAGTTGAATCGGCGCGGGTCGCTCGATCGGTAACGTGCCGCCGACAACTTGAAACCCGTTAGCTTCTAGCCACTCAAACACACCGTAGGCCGACTGCTGGCAACATTTATCGATGAAGCGGTTTTCAATCAAGGCACCACCGTGCCGTTCGTTGATCTCGCTGACTGCCAAGCGAGCGATCTCGCGTTTTTGCTCATCAGTAATCATTTCGTCCCCCATAAATAAAGCATGGCTTCGTTAACTTCTTTCTTTGTCATCTTCTTGCGTTCGGCTTTTTGCTCGGCTTTTGTTTTCGCTTGCGACACCAGCGTCGATAAAGCATCGATTTCTGTCTGACTGTAGGCGACAGGTTTGAATTGCCGGTCGACCAGATAGTCGGTTAGCGGCGTGATCGCCACGATCATCGCTGCGAGGATTGCCCACTTCATGGCTTCCGCCCGTTTTGCTGTTCAAGCAAGGCTAGTTGCCGTTCCAGGTACGTCAGTTTACGTCCGCCACAATTGAGCTGAACGAAAAGCGCGGTTGCCGTCACGGTGGTAATCAGCACGAAGATCATTTCACTGCTCCAAGGTCGTCAATCATCAGCATGGCCCACCAATACACTCCACCCAGAGCGACGGCGGCGAGAAATGCCATATTTCGTAGCGCGGTGAGAATCTCCTTGTCCCAAAATTCATTCCACATGATGCGATGGCAAGAAATGCCATATTTCGTAGCGCGGTTAGAACCACTCTTGTCCGCAAATTCATTCCACATGATGCTCTCCAAAACATGTTGATAATGACTTCAATGTATGCCAATCTTGCAGTTAGCGCAAGCAATAATTTGTACAAAGTGCAAAAAGAATGAACATCGATATAAATCAACTACTTACTCCTACTGAAGCTGCACGCCTTAAGGAAATGAAGCTCAACCGCTTCAAGTATTACGTCAAGACGGGCAGTGCTCCGCAGCCAGTGCTGGTCGGCCGGTTCAAGCATCCGTTTTACGACGAAGGCGAGATTCAAGCGTGGAATCCCAAACCATGAGCAAGGAAACCAGAGACGCCGAGAAACGACTGCGCGCCGCTTACGGCGAACTCCATCCGACCCGAGATCCGTCCCGAATGAAGATCAACGACGACACGCTGGCGTTAATGGTCTTGATGGAGCGACGATTCCGAGAGCTACGTGAAGAGCTTGATCGGCGTGCCGTCATCAAACGCTGCCCGCCGGGCATCGCGGAAGGGGCAGAGCGAACAAATCGGTTTAGGGAGCCGTCAGAATTTGAATACGTTTAGCACCGTGATCAAGCAGAAAAAGTGGATCGAAGGCGCGCACGACGATTTTCTCACTGAGCTGGTGCGCCAGGGCAAATCGGACGACAACATCGCGAGAATCATGGGTTTCAGCCAATCGACGATCCTTGCGTATCGCGAAAAGCTTGGTCTGCCGCGCAATATCAAACGGCCCGTGCTCACGATTGATCGCGGCGGTAAGACGCCGGAAGACAAACCGTCGCCCCTCGCGGTGGCCGCGCACTGGCTCGGCCCGCGGTTGGTCGAGCGTCCCGCCGGCTATTTCCTCGACGGGCGGCCGGTGAGCCTGAACCAACTGATGCAGGAAACGAATCGGCTGCTTGAAGAGAATGGGCTGCCGCAGAGACTGGAGAACCCGCAATGGCGTGTTTAGTGCTGCCGCTCGATACGGTGATTTATAACGAGCTAGCGCAAGCCGAGCAGGAGTATAATGCGGCCCGCCAGGATCTGCAGTCATTTCGCGAATCGGCGAAGATTGGCGACCGCGAGGCGGCGGCGATGTATCGATTCTTGCTCGACCGACGCGAGGCGGCGCGGCTGCGGTATTACGGGTTGTTGTGAGCGAGGGCAAAATTGTCCACGAATGCCTCGAATGGCTGGCCAAGCACCGCATCTTCGCCTGGAGGAACAATACTGGCTGCTTGAAGATCAACGGTCGCTGGATTCGCTACGGCCATGTCGGCAGCTCAGACATCATCTCCGTGGTTCCAGTCGTGATCACGGCGGAAATGGTCGGGCAAACGCTCGGTGTGTTTACGGCGATCGAGTGCAAGACTGCCACCGGCAGGCAGCGTAAAGAGCAAAAACTGTTTCAATGCATGGTCGAGAGAGCAGGGGGCGTTTATGTCCTCGCGCGAAGCGAGCAGGATTTAGCTGGGCTCGTACGGCAATGTCAAAACGGTATGTCGGCGTCACCAAAATCCCAGGGCTCACCAACGACGACAAACTCCGATTCGATCGGTGGCGGCGTGAAATCGTAACCGACGACCCGCCAGAACTTCTCATCGCGCTTAACCCGAATTCGGTACGGCTTCTTGAGCAATTCGCACATATCGAGCGCGTAAGCGAGCGGTTCCCAAGCCGCGGGAATCGGGCTCAACCCCCTCCGGCGCCACCATTCGTCGGCCTTTGACTTCGCGAATCCCGGCGGGTGAGCCAGGCACACCCACTCCTTAAACGTTTCCATGCCGCACTCGTACTCGACACGAAGCGTCAGCGTTTTACCCTCTTTCTCGTGCTTGAAATACCGCACGGCTTTAACATCGTGCCAATCGCCCGGATCGGTTGGCATCCCCATCACAGCAGCAGTGCTGGCGGTCGTTCCGTGCTTAACCCGTTCCGGCGGGTCGAAGTTGAGCCCACACTCCGCGCACTCTCGCGCGCCCAGCGGACTCGCCATTCGGCAGGCTGGGCAAATCAGGCAGGTGCGTTCGTTTCGCTCTTGTTTTCCACGCTGTGCTGACTGACGCGGCGGCCGAACGTGGGTTACCGGCCCGTGATATTCGATATTGCCGGCGTAGTCGAGGACAAGGCAGTTTTCCTTACCGGGAGCGTTCCGCATTCCGCGTCCCATAATCTGCATGTAGCGGCCGGGCGATTTGGTGCCGACCAACATCACAATCAGATCTATATTTGGCGCATCGAACCCAGTGGTATGGATGCCGACCGAAACCAGACATTCCAGTTCGCCAGTCTTGAATGCTTGGTGAGCGGCTTCACGCTCGTCCTCGGGCGTGTTTCCCGTAACCGCCTTGGCGGTTTTCCCGCGACGGATCAGTTCTTCTTCGACATGCGCGGCGTGATTCACACCGGCCGTGAAGAGGAGCCAGGATTTACGATCCGCCGCCAGCGTGAAGACCTCGTCGAGTGCTGCTTTGGTGAGAGCCTCCTTATCCATCGCCGCTTCCATGTCCCGGCTATTGTATTCGCCTGCGACGTCACCCACTGTCGATAAGTCTGCTTGGATCACCGAGGATTTGCTGACGAGCGGCGCGATGTGCCCGGCTTGGAGAAGTTCATCAAGGGTGATTTCAATGGCGATGTCGGTGAAAAGCCGATTCGGCCCTTCATGGAGCATGCCTGTTTTGAGCCGGTAAGCGGTCGCCGTAAAGCCAATGACTTTGAGACGCGGATTAATCTCTTTCAGACCGGCTATGAAGGCTTGATACATGCTATCGGATTCAGGCGAAAGCAAATGTGCTTCATCGATTAGCAGCAGGTCGCGCCAGCCGAAAATGTGAGGCTTGCGATAGACCGACTGAATTGACGCTACGGTGATCGGATCGCGGCTTCGTTTTTCGCCAAGCCCGGCACAGTAGAGCCCGGCAGATGCTTCGGGCCAGAAGGCTTTGATCTTTCCGAAGTTTTGCTCAAGCAGTTCCTTCACGTGGCTGAGGATCATCAAACGTTGTTCGGGCCAGGTCGTGAGGATGCGGTGGCAAAGAGCGCCAATGATTACGCTCTTACCGCTGCCGGTCGGCGCGATTACGAGAGGATTACCCGACTTATGGTCGAAGTAGCGAATCAACGCCTCGATGGCGCGATCTTGGTAATCACGAGGCTGTATACTCACTTGAATTTCTTGACTTTTATCTGTTGAGCCACGCTCCTTTCAAGGTGAGCAACGATCGGCTTGAATTGCCCAAACGGCAGCGCCAAAATTCGCTCGCGCGTCTCACGCGATACGTACGCGAGTGGACCCCACAACGCGATGTCCGCTTTACGCGGGTTCGCGATCAGCTTGAGGTCCAACTGTGGTTTGGTATCTGCTGACTCCTCGATTAGCGATAACTGCTCGTCCATGACATACCTCCCTGTAATCACACAATTTGCATTTCCAATGCTCCGGTCGTTCACTAATCCGGCTTGGCGGGGTTTCCGAATCAAGAATTCGCTTAGCTTTCAGTCGCAGGGCCGCGCCCATTTCATTGTTTGCATTACTCCTACAGCTGAGGTAATCCCGGCCACCTGGCGTGCTAACCACAAGGTAATGGCGGCTGAATTCGAGATAGAAACAATAGATCATGGCCTGCACGTGGTAGGTCTTATCCCACGCCGCTAGTACTTCTTTCTCCGGTAGGGCCAATTTCAGTTTTCGGAACTCTTCGAACTTTTTTGGATTTACCGCCTTGCATTCAAAGACGTGCGCCGTCTTCGGCGACTGATATAAGCCTTTGACAACCCCGTCAACATGCCCTCGAAAACGCCCACCGAAGTCTTGAAACCCAATTTGGCCACCCGTGTTCTCGTCAACGGTCCACAGTTCGATCCCGGGTACAGAACGAAGCCGTTCAATCATCTGAGCCTCAACTGCAAACCCATCTTCAAACCGGCGGATCGTTGCCGCGTTAAAAGGCTGCCTTGGTACTTCGGGTCGGATCGAATACCACACGAAGCGTTCGCAGTCGGCACCCAGGATCGACGCTCCAAGGTAGGTGCGAGGCGGCATTTCTGCCGCCTTCGCTTCAAGGATCCGGTCGATCGCTGCCAGCGTCGGGTCGATCCCGATGTCGGGCATGGCGACCATTACGGTAACCTCCCAGCCGTTTTTGGCGGATATTCGACTACTTGGAATGGCTCTGCGTCAGGCTGATGACAGTTCGGCCAGAGTGGGTCACCGTTCATCGATAGCCAGTGGAGCGCCAACGGATTCTGCTTCTGGTAGCCCAGAAACAGATTCGGCTGGTCAGGCGACCAGCGACGGACTTGTTTACGTCCGTCGCCAATCCTCTGCCAGGCGAGATACACCCGGATGCCCATACCGCTACTGACGGTTCCAAGCTGGAGTCGCGGGCGCCGCAGTTGCGGGAGCGGGTGTTGTTGCACTCGCCTCGATCGCCTTATAGCCAGTGATGACATTCTTTGGCTTGTAACCCTCAGACTTCTCGACATCGACGAAGATCATCAATGGACGGTTATGCAACTCATTGGAATCCCGGAAAGATCGATCTTTCGGAATTCCGATAGCTTGGCGAATAGCGGCAACTTCTTTGCGAGCTATTTCCTGTGCCGTGGCACTGTTGTGAATGTAGTTATAACTGCCCCAGACGTTCCGGCCCTTGTGTTCCCCATCAATGATTCGGAAGGTCAGATGCAGCGCTTTATCGTTGAAGTTTGGATTGCTAGTTTCGTTATACTCTTGCGCTGCCGATGCTTTCTTTGTCGGTTTTACGTCGCTTTCTACAATTTCCGCTTTTTGCCAGCCGGGTTGCATTAATTCACGCGAGGTTGATGGTTCGATTTCGCTAAAGTCGATTTCTTCGTGTAGGTAAGCCATTGATAGTTACTCCTTTAATTGATTGACAGTTGGCACCCGCCAGAGATTCCGCCCTGACTCTATCGGGCGTGCCACCCGTGTTCGTAGGCTCACCAGAGCCCTCTACCGGAATCGAACCGGCCTCCCGTCGTTACCGAACCTCAACAACCGAGCCGGAGTCAAACCGGCATTTTTCCTTGGACGGCACCGCTAAGCGGCATCCGTCGATTCGCTTATTACAGCCGCGTTGAACGCGGCTATGAAATCGCTCCACGTGAACGGCAGCTCGCTCGGCAATCCATAGCGGTTACCCGCGACAAACGCCGGAGATGCCACCGTGTGCAACACGATATCGCCCCCGCGACCTTTGGTGATTTTTCGATTGAACCCGGCGTCGAGCTTATCAACATAAACGCGCTGATCGGCAAAGAGAATCGCGTCGCACCATTCAGTTAAAAGTGCCGCCGCCTTTTCATGCAGCTTGAGCTGCATCCGGTCGTACGACGCAGTTACGGGGTTGTCATAACGCTTAATTGTCGAATGAGCGAGCACGATGACCGGCATCCCCCTCTGTGTGAGCGAGGTGAGTTTGGTCAAAAGCTGACGGAACATCTCGGCGGCGGTGGTATAACCTTTGCCATAGTCGATCTTACTGATTGATGGCTTCCCGGATTCAGCGGCAACCTGTTTATGAATAACGTCTTCGAGCCAATCGGCGGTATCGAGAACAACCGCAGTGTAATCATGCTCTTGCTTTGCGAGCGCGTCCATCGTTTCGAGCAAGACTGGAAATGATGAGTACCATTCCGGCTTCGCTCGACGCACGTCGAGAAAACCCGATCCGTCCTCGAAATCGAAGTGAAGAGCGCCAGTTATCTCGCTTGAGAAGGTCGATTTGCCGATCTTCTCAGGGCCATAAAGGACAATACGTGGTGGTAATATGATTTTCGTCGCCGGAACAGATGTCAGTTGTATCATGACTTTTTACTCCTTAAGTCTTAGTTTAAGTTTATGGTCGTTTACATTCTTCGCATTCTACTGCCTTACGGCGCAGGTTTTCGCAGGTTAAATCCACGTTTTTTTCAAGTGACCCTCTTAAATCGATTCACTCATTTTCCTGTGGTCACGCTGACCTTAAAATCGTCAGCGAACACGCCGTAACTGCCTAGTGAAACCTCTTTATAGCGAACGAGCTTTATAAGCCCCTTGCTGGCGAGCCATTCGATGAAGCCATCGTAGGCATAGCAGCCGCTCACTGATTGGCCAAGGTTTTCGTACTCCTGCGCCAACGGCCGCGCATCAAAATCCTCCAAGACCACAAAGATATTCTCAACGCTGTAATCGGCATGTTCGCCAGTTGTGGCAACAATCATCTCACCGATAAGAAACGGCAAACCTTTTTGATTCTGGTCCATTCTTCAATCTCCGCTTAAGTAGTTTGTCAAGTAAACACGTAACGCTCCTCTAAATCGGTTCCCCGATTGGAAGTCCAACCACATCTAAAACGTTATTCCTTCTCAGCTTTCATCGAAAACGCTGGTTTCTTCGGCTTCAAAGTCAGCGCCGGCTGAATTATCGCGTACAAGTCTGGCACGGACTCACGAAGCACAGCGATGGTCTTGCCATCGGGCTTGAACACCGATGCAAAAGGAAACTTGGCCTGATCTATCGGCCACGCTTGATAGGCTTTCGTGAGTTCGCTTTGGTCCCATTCGTCGGTGAATCCTGTCACAATTTTCATGCCGGTAACCGTCGTGTACGTTCCCTTCTCAGGCAGATTCTTCGCTTCCAGCTCGTAGATGTCAGATTCGATTTGTATGCGCTGTTCGTTCCAATGCTGTTCCATTTGCTTGGCATATTTCCATGCTTCGGTTAGGCGTTCCAGTTTGTGATCATTTAGGATGGTCATGGCTTTGTTCCTTGCTTTGGTGGGTTGGTAATTTGTTGTTGACTAAACACAGCAAGAGTTATACGAATGATAATAATAAGTCAACATAATAAATTGCATCAGGAGCATAAAAATGTCGAACCGTGAATTCCCCAAGAAAACAGAGTATTACTACATCCCCTCAGACGTTCGAGACTGGATTGAAGAGAACGCCAAGCTGGAAAATCGATCGCCGAGCAATTTCCTCACGACCCTGATCCGCCGCTTACGCGATGCGGGTGCCGGTGCATGATCCACAGTCCGTTTCAATCAGCCGCGCCACAGCTTCGGCAGCGTGGCTATTCCGTCATCCCGCTTACGCTGGGCCAGAAATATCCTGTGATTCTTGGCTGGTCCGAGTTCTGCCACCGGCTACCGACACAGGAAGAGCACGCCCGCTGGATGGAGTGGAAATCATCGAATATCGGGTTGTGCCTGGGTGCGGCAAGCGGCGTCGTAGCGCTTGATTTCGATGACGACGTTGATGGATTGCACTCGGCCATCCAGGCAATCGTTCCGGAGTCACCGGTCCGCAAGGCCGGCGCGAAGGGATTCACGTCGTTTTTTCGTTATGGCGGCGAAGAGAGCAAAGGGCTGAGCAATGGCGGCGTACGGGTCCTTGATGTGCTTGCCGCGGGAAAGCAGACGGTTCTCCCTCCTTCTACGCATCCCAGCGGTGGCGAATACCGCTGGCTAACGCCTCTCACCTTGGCCGATATCTCGCCCGATGAGCTGCCGACGATCCCGGCGGCCTCAATGCAATTGATCGCTCGATTGTTCCGCCCGGAACCGGCGCGGGTTGGCCCGTTGCTTCAGATCCGTGAGCCCTATCAAGACACAACGCTCGACGAGATAGACCAGGCGCTTTCGTTCATTCCCGCCGATGACTACGACCTATGGATTCGCATGGGCATGGCCTTGCGTCAGCACCTTGGCGAAAAGGGCATGCAGCTTTGGGACTCGTGGAGCGCTGGCAGCGTAAAGTACGATTCCTCCGAGATCCCCAAGCGTTGGCGGTCATTTCGCCGGAATGACATTACGATTGCGACGCTGTTTTACACGGCGATGGATTATGGTTATATCGCGACGAAGCACACCGACCAGCCTGCGACGCTTGTCATCGAGCCGGGCGGCAATTTAATGCCGGTCACCGTGACGGTCGAACCGACGCCCCAGGCCGATCTCCTGAACCCGCCCGGACTGGTTGGCCGCATCGCCCGGTGGATCAATGAAACGTCGATCTATCCGCAACCGATGCTGGCGGTTGCCGCTGCGATCACGGTGGCTGGGATTGCCATGGCTCACAAGGTGCAGTCACCGACACGGTTGCGCACGAATTTTTACACAATGGGCCTGGCGCCGAGCGGCGCGGGAAAGGACCATGCCCGGGATTGCGCGACGATGCTGCTCTGCCGCGCCGGCATGGAAGGCCTGGTCGGCGGTACGCCCGCGAGCGGTGCGGGGATGCTCACGGCACTCAGGGAAGGCCAGGGGCGGTGCCTGATTCTATGGGACGAATTCGGTCGCGTACTCAAGAACCTGACGCATAAAAACGCCGGCAGCCATCAACGCGACATCCTGACCTATCTGGTCGAGCTGTTTTCGAGCGCCAAAAGCATGTACGCAGGGGTTCAGTACGCCAACCACGATGGCAAGATGAAACGCACGCCGATTGACCAACCCTGCCTGAGCGTCTATGCCACGACGGTGCCCGAGCGGTTCTTTCAAACCCTGACGTCGGACGACGCGATTGACGGCTTCCTGGCCCGTTGGCTCGTGCTCGAATCGAAGGAATACACGCTCAAGCCGGTCGCCACGCAGGCCGACATCAACGATCCGCCGGAAGATTTGCTGGCCGAGCTACGGCGGTGGCGCGAGGCACCGAGCAATTACAATCCCAAGGGGAACATCGACGGGATCATCCGGATTTGCCCGATGACGGTGAGCTACTCCGCCGAGGCCGAAATGCTGATCACCTGCTACGCCGAGCAAATGCGCAAACGCGCCTCTGACGAGTCACAGAAACGCTCCGGCCTCGGGGCGATCTTTGCCCGCTCAGCCGAGCACGCCATCAAACTCGCTCTTGTTTCGCACGAGGGAGAGGTGATAGGCATCGAAGCGATGCGCTGGGCCATAGGGGTAGCAGACCACTGTTCAGCCTATCTGGTTGAGGCTGTAAAGGGCAATGTCGCGGTTAACGATTTCGAGCGGGCCTCGAAGAAGGTGCATGCCATTGTCGCCGAAAGCCGGGGCGATTGGGTGCGGCATGGCGTACTCGTTCGCCGAACGCAGGATCTTGGCGTGAAAATTCGCCACGAGATCATTTCCAACCTCGCCGAGGCCGGTTTGATCGAGGTGCGCGACATCAAGCATGGCGGGGCAGGGCGGCCTTCGCACGAGTATCGGGCGGTGGGGTGATCTGCCTTACTCGGCATCGTCAAATGAAAGCTCAACCTCTTCGTCGGCCGGCTCGATAATGACGTAGCTCACTTGCTTAACACCATCGAGACTTTCTGATGTCTCCCGTATGTTTCTCCATTTGGTATTGTAGGCGCAGAAATGAGACAAACGACCGCCCACATCACTTTGCTTCATGCCAAACGCGCAAAGCACGGGGTTAGGATCTTGTAGCGCAGGCAGATCCATCAGTCTTTTTGCAACGGCAATACACTCGCCGAATACAGCCCATTCCCGATAACTGCCAGCTTCGATTCTCGCAATGTAAACCTCGCCATAAGAAATTCCAATGCGAAATTTCCACGGTGGATTGTGCTCTTCACTCAAGGTTCGCATTGCCCCTAAGAACTGACCGAATTGAAGTATTCCTGGTGAAAACCTATCGTTTGTATCGAGCGCGACAAACATGATTTCATCGCCAATGGTCTTGTCTATCAAGAAGCGATGTGGTGTCATATTGCTGATGACAGCTTCAAGAAATGGACTGATAAATCGGCAAATCTGCTCCGGCGACATACCACTCGTTTGCTCGCTGTACCCCTTTAAGTCAATAAAACCAACATAGCCTGAGATTGTGCGATTCCCGAATGTAGATGCGATGGGTGCGAAATTGTCGTTGTCGCCCAGCGACCTCAACTCTATCTGACTGAGAGTGCTTTGATCAATTTCCTTGCCCATCCGGTGTTGCAGGTAAAGTTCGACATCTCCATTCGACGCCAACATGTTTCGTGCCTCGGTTCTTGTCCTTGATTTCAGTAAAGCCCGGGAAGCGATTCTATCGAAGGTGCGGACGATACTAAAGCCCCCATACGCTGCGACACCCGGCACCAGGTAATTGAACTAATTATGCCACTTGAATTAATTCATCACGACTTTTTTGAGTTTGCTCGATAGCTTACTCTATCGCATCAGAATTAATTCAATAAAACTATACTTACACCCCCTTATAGGGGTACACCCCACCTTGCGCGCGATAGAGTAGTAGATATTATATTAGTAGTATTATTATTGAATTAATTATATATAATAACTAAGAAACCCAGGCCCGCCGCCACTCTCAGGCCGAATAATATCTTCAAAATCGTCTTATGAATTATTCGTGCTTTTTGATTTAATTCAGTTCGCCGCCTCAGTGTGGAGTGCGTACCTCGACCTAATCCTCGACTGTGCGGCCGGGGTGCGTTTCTGTGAGTTATAGTCCACCTCCGCGCCCACCCTTCTTCCGGCTTCCCTTACCGCGCCGTCGCACCACATAAAAATCCCGTTGCTTCCACCACCGATTGTGTTAAGGTTCCATAAACCAGCTAGGGATTGTGGATGCAAATGATCGGTTCGGGACAGGAAGCCAGAAACGCAGAACCGCTTAACGACGACCATATCGACAAATCATGCGTACTGCCCAGAAACGCGTCCCTGGTAACACCCGAACGCCGAAGCAAGGGTGATCTTCGCGTCGAGTTGAAGTGCGAGCCGTGCAGTGGCATCGGCAAGATTCAAGGTGACGAATGCAACCGCTGTGGCGGCCTTGGCAGACTGCCGCCCGGATCGGCGGTCATCGGCGATGAGGACCAAGTTCGCTTCGCGCAAGCGAACGTTCGTAACATTCTCAACTACGTCCGGGAACGCGAGTTCATCACCGATCAACAGGCTCACGACGCGCGCACCTTCGAGATTTGGAAAGCGCTACACGACTCCAATTTTGGTCTACGCAAGAGCTCGCCTCGTATCGGCGACGGCGGTGACGGCGTGGCCGAGTATGGTTACGTGCTGTTGATCCGGGCGCTTGGCTTGCGCGACTGTCGCGTTATCGAGGAAACGATTGTCACGGTGGCGACGAGTCATACCTGCTTCCTGGCGAATAAAAATAGGCGAGTATTCGAACGAGCATTTGAGCGGCTTAGCTCGCTGTTGCCGCCGATCCGCGAAGAGCTTGCTTGGATTCAGAAGCGGGGCGAACTAACCGAGGAAGCCGTGGCGATGAAGTTCAAGCGGCTGCTTACCGAGCTTCGCAAGTAAAATAACGCTTGCGCGTACCGAATTCCCGTGACATACTGATTTTACTGTGCGCCACAGGTGCGTCAAAAATCTGGGTATTTTATGACCGAACTTCCATTTATCGATATTCTGCACGAAGCAATCGCCGAGATCGGCGAAGTCGAGCATGAAGCCAGCGCGTTTATTGTCGCTGAATTGAAGGCGCTTGTGGCTAAGGTTGAGGCTGAGCTGTAGTCCGCATGTCCGGTCGGCCATCGCTTTACTCCGCAGAGCTTGCCGATTCAATTTGTGAACGGGTCGCGCTTGGCGATAATCTCAACAAACTCTGTGATCTGGATGAGTTCCCGTGCCAGGACACGGTGTATCGCTGGTTGAGGAATATCCCAGAGTTCTCCGAGAAATACGCGCAGGCGCGCGAAGCCAGAGCCGATGCCCGCAGCGATCGCATTGACGATTACCGCAATCAGGTAATCAGCGGAGATATGCTGCCGGAAGTGGCCCGCGTCGTCTTCGACATGGAAAAGTGGCAGGCCGGAAAAGAAAACGCGAAGAGGTACGGCGAGAAAGTGCAAAACGAACATTCGGGTACGATCGGGGTGACCGCCGAAAGCGATGAAGAGATCGCGAAACGGTTCGCCGCCAAGCTGAATGGTCAGCCAAGCTGAGCTTGGCGCGATTCTTCGCACCGACCTCTCGTCCTTCGTTCAGAAGACATTCTCGACTGTCGATCCCGGAACGCCGTACAGCCACAACTGGCACATCGACCTGATTGCCGAATATCTCGAAGCCTGCACGAGGCGCGAGATTAAGCGGCTCATCATCAACATTCCGCCGCGCTATCTCAAATCGATCGCAGTCACCGTGGCGTGGCCCGCATGGCTGCTCGGGCGCGATCCCAGCGAACGAATTATCGCGGCCAGCTACGCGCATACGTTGTCACTTAAACACTCGATCGACACGCGGTTGGTGGTCAAGTCCGATTGGTACCGGCGTGTCTTCCCTGGCACGCAACTGGTCGACGACCAAGACACCAAACAGAAATTCGTCACCACAGCTCGCGGCATGCGTTACGCCACGTCGGTCGACGGTTCGGCCATCGGCGAGGGTGGCAACTTCCTGATCGTCGACGACCCGCACAGCGCCGCGGGCGCTCTCTCTGACGTCCAGCGGGCTTCGGCCTGCACCTGGTTCGACCAGGGCTTCGCCACCCGGCTCAATGACAAGAAAAACGGCGTGATCGTCGTGGTGATGCAACGCCTGCACGCGAACGACCTGACGGGCCATCTACTGGAAAAGGGCGGCTGGGAACATCTTTGTATACCGGCACTGGCCGAAGGCAAGACAATCATCGACTTCGGGCGCGTGAAAGTTACACGCGATGACGGCGAACCGCTTCACCCGTCGCGCGAAGATGTCGAGGCCATTCAAAAGCAGAAAATCGCACTCGGCTCATATGCCTTTGCCGGGCAGTACCAACAACGCCCCGCACCTGCCGAGGGCGGCATCTTCAAAGCCGAATGGTTCCGCCGTTACGACAAACCGCAAGAAAGCTATCGCGAGATCATTCAAAGTTGGGATACCGCATTCAAGCCCGATCAGCTCAACGACCCGAGCGTATGCACGACGTGGGGCGTAAAGCCTGACGGATACGACCTTCTTGACGTCCGTATCGGGCGTATGGAATATCCCGATCTCAAGTCACGGGCGAAAAGCCTGGCCCAAGACTGGAAACCCAACGCGATCCTGATCGAGGACAAGGCCAGCGGTCAGTCGCTAATTCAGGACCTCAAACGCGAAACGCAGCTTCCGGTGATCGCGATCATGCCCAAGGGCGACAAGACGATCCGTGCCGCCGGTGTGAGCGCCATGGTGGAAGCGGGGAAGGTCTTTCTACCGCAACATGCCGCATGGCTCACAGATTACGAGATTGAAATGATGACATTTCCTAATGCTGTCCACGATGACCGCGTGGATTCGACAACGCAGTTTTTGGAATGGGCTCGGCTCCGCGCTTCGCCCGACCGCCCGATGATTCGCAGGCTTTAATGGTCTGGCCGTTCAAAACTAAGGTGCAGGCTGCCAAGCTCGCGGTGAAATACCAATCGCTCATGGTGGGCATGGGCGGAGCGCGTTGGCTCAATCGTAGCTATTTGCTGCTTGCGCAAGAAGGATTCGAGAACAACCCGGTCGTTTATTCCTGCATCACGAAGCTTGCCAAGTCGGTGTCGTCGGTTGATCTTCAGCTTTATACCAGGGATAGATCGGGAAAAATACACGAATCGACGCAGCACGATATTCTTGATTTGCTGAACAAGCCTAATCCCATGTGGTCTGGGCGGAAGTTCATCGAGAAGATGGCGACGCAATACCTGATCGGCGGTAACGCTTACATCTGGGGTAACGGAGCCGAAGTCAGAGGACGCAGTCCCAAACCGCCGCAAGAGCTATGGCTTCTGCCGCCGCAGCTCATGCATATCGAAGGCACGAAAAAAGGCTTCCTGCCCGAATACTATGAATTCCGGCCGGGGACGCAAGATCCGGTCAAATATCCGGTCGATCAGATTACAGGCCAGTCGTCGATCTGCCATCTGCGCACGGTCAATCCGACTAACGAATGGCTTGGCCTCCCTCCGCTCGCGGCAGCCGCGTACGGGGTGGACATCTTCAATTCAGGCCAGGCATGGAATAAAGCCCTGCTTCAGAATGAGGGAAGGCCGTCCGGCGCACTCCAGATGCGTCCAAGCAAGGACGGTAACCCGGTAAATATCACCGATGACCAATATAACCGCATCAAAGCGGAAATCGACACGACGTATACCGGCGCGGCCAACGCGGGACGCCCTATGTTGCTCGACGGCGCACTTGAATGGGTGCAAATGTCTCTGTCGTCTAAGGACATGGATCACCGCGAAACCATGCTCACCAACGCCCGGTTCATCGCTGCGTGCTACGGCACGCCGCCGCAGCTCATCAACATTCCCGGTGAAAGCACCTTTTCGAACTACGCCCAGGCGAACCTATCATACTGGGGCGATACCGTGCTGCCGCTTCTGGGGAGCATGCTCGAAGAGATTAACCGGTGGCTTCCGCCGCTATTCGAAGAAGATTGTTTTCTCTGGTACGACGAGGAGCAGATACCAGCGTTAGAGCCGCGCCGCAAAGAGAAGTTCGAGCGGATCGAAAAAGCCGCATTCATGACAATGAATGAAAAACGCCGGGCCGTGGGGATGGATGCATACGACACGCCTCAAGAAACCGGTCCGGACAGCCTATTTGTTGATGCCAGGAGCGTGCCGATTGAATCTGCCGGCAAGGTTGATCCGAATCTGCATCCGGCATTGGCAGAGGATCAACCGGTTCTGGAGAAACCATAACCTTGCGAGCCAGAATACCCGCCAATAGGCGGGTTTTTTCGTTTAACCACATGGTAATTTCATGAAACTAAAACACAAAAGCTTCCCATTTAGGATCGAAGCGAAAGACGATGCCGCGCGCTCGGTCGAAGGATGGGCGTCGACGTTCGGCAATAAAGACAGCTATGACGACATCGTAATGGCAGGGGCGTTCTCAGATTCGATCGCTCAGCGCATACCAAAAATGCTCTGGCAACACGACACCGCGCAGCCGGTGGGTGTATGGACGGATGCCAAAGAAACCGACATGGGCCTCTACGTCAAAGGCGAACTGCTCGATACCACGCTGGGCAACGACGTTTATAAGATGCTCAAGGCCGGTGCCATCACCGATATGAGCATCGGCTACACCACCGTCGATTCGGTTTACGACGCAAAAGCCAACGCACGGCTACTCAAGAAGCTCGATCTCTGGGAGGTATCGCTCGTTACCTTTCCCGCCAACGACAAAGCCAACATCACCATGGTCAAAGCCGCGCTGGAAGACATCGATATGGCCAGTGACATGCTCGACCAGGTCCTGGGGATTTGCGATGCGTACACCGACATGCAGCCCACGTCTGAGACCATGGCCACCGTCGCACAGATGATCCGCCAGGCACAGAGCCTCTTGGAAGAGCCGGATCAGGACGACGAGGAAAAAGAATTCACTCCCAAGACCGTAGAGAGAATCCTGCGAGAGGCAGGCATGTCCCGAAGCAACGCGAGAGGCGTTATTGCCAAGGGATTTACCGCGATTGCAACCCCGCGCGAGGCTGGCGAGCAGGAGCTTGAGAAACTAAGTAACTTGTTCAAACAATTCAAAATATAGGATTTTTATGACCACGGATTTAACCCCGCAAATTGAGAATGCTCTCAGAGCGTTTGAAAACGTCAAAGGAATGGTTGAAGGCTTCGATAAGAAACTGACCGAAATCGGCCCTAAGATGGATGCGTTCGATCAAGCAGCATTTAAGAAAATGGCCGCCGATATCACCGGAGCGATCGAACTGAGCCAGAAAGAGCAGGCTCGCGCCAAAGCTCTGGAAGATTCGCAAAAGGCATTGGAGACCGAACTCACCGAGATCAAGACGGCATTCAACCGTCTCTCGACGAACGGTGCGGCAGCAGACGGCGAAAAAGGCATCTCCGCTAAAGCCAAAAAGCTGTTCAACGACTTCGCTCGCATCAAAAGCTCGAATAACGAGGCATTCGATGAGTATGTCGCTCGCCGTGTTGCGGCCGAGCCGGAACTGAAATCGTTGGTCGTCAATTCCGACACGAACGGTGGCTATTTGGTCATGCCGGAATTCGGTGGCGTCATTAAGACCTACGCTTACGAAACTTCGCCGATCCGCCAACTTGCTAGCACCACGACCATTGGCACCGACACCCTGGAATACGTGCTGGACAATGACACTAACACGTCAAGTTGGGTCGGTGAAACTGCGGCTCGTAACAACACAACGACCCCGGCATTTGCAAAACTAGATATTTATGTCAACGAACTCGCTTCCAATCCGGCCGTTACGCAAAAACTGCTCGATGACGCGATGTTCGATGTTGAAGCATGGCTCGCAGGCAAGGTTGCCGAAGAATTTGGACGTAAAGAAGCCACGGCATTCGTGTCCGGAACCGGCGTATTCCAGCCCAAGGGCTTCCTGAGCTACGCAGCGAGCGGCGCTTCGACCCAAGCGACGGTAAACGCTCAGCAGATCGAGCAAGTCAACACCGGTGACCCGGCCAACTTTACCTACACCGGCCTAGTCAACCTTCAAAACGCTTTGAAGGAAGTGTACCAGCCGAACGCGGTGTTTCTCTTCCGTCGCGCCAGCAACGCCAATCTGATGCAGATCAAAGACGGCATCGGTCGCCCGATCTTCAACATGGTGTTTGATAAGAACGTGGGCCTCCAGCCGACGCTCATGGGACAGCCCTGCTACTACGCTGCTGACGTTCCCGCGATTGCCGCGAACGCACTGGCGATGGCTTACGGCGACTTCCGCAAAGGCTACCAGATCGTTGACCGTGCAGGCATTCGCATCTTGCGCGATCCGTACACCAACAAGCCGTACATCAATTTCTATACGACCAAACGGGTCGGCGGCGCCGTGGTTAACTGTGAAGCAATAAAGATCCAGAAAATGGCATAATCGCCGCATTATTATTTAAGGAGACTATTAATATGCCTAATCATACCTCTCTCTATGCCAATACGAGTTTTACCTCGCTGTTGGACCCTGTCGTCAGTAGCGCCGATGCGAATTCCGCAAGCGTTGATGTTCAAAACTCCGACGACGTGGTGCTTCTGTTCCATATCGGCGCGCCGGTGGATACTTATTCAAGCGTCAACAAGCTCGACCTTGAAGTTCAGGAATCGGATGACAACTCGACGTTCACCGCCGTGGCGAACGCAGACATCACCAACTATGTGACCGGGATTAATACCGGAACCGTCGCTGAGATCACCGCCAACTCGGGTTGCTCGCAGATTTACCAGGTTGGGTATCGCGGTGCCAAGCGCTACATCCGTGGCGTGTTGAACTTCAGCGGTACGCATTCGAGCGGCACGATCTGCGGCGTCACCGCGCTGCGTGGACGCAACCGCGCTCAGCCCGTTAACAGCTACACCTAAGCATTCGGGGGCGGTTTTCGCCGTCCCCCACTTTTTCAGGAGGGTCTATGACCGGAAGTTATACAACTAAGAATTACCGCGAAGATGGGGTTGAAAGCATAAATGGCACCTTAAGCATTGGTGGTGTCGCAATTACCGCAACCGCAACCGAAATCAACCAGGCTGCAAAGCTTTCGACCAAGGTGGGTATCTCCGCTGGCTCAACACTCGCAGTTACGGCCGCATTACATAACGGCACGACGATCAATCTCGACACGGCAACCGGCTCAGTCTGCACGCTCCCGGCGGCAATTGGTAGCGGCGCAAAATTCAAATTCTTGGTGACGGTAATCGCGACATCGAATTCGCATAAGATTCAAGTTGCGAATGCGTCAGACTTCATGGTCGGGATCATCACGACCGTCGATAGCGCGACGGTCACAGGTTATATTGCGGCGAATTCCGGTACTGTCGCCACGAACTCAGACACCATTACGCTTAATCGAAGTACCACGGGTAGCGTGTCGGTCGGAGAGTACATAACCATCGAAGATATCGCGGCCAACACTTGGGCGGTTTCCGGGATGACGACCTCCACCGGCACCGCAGCCACTCCGTTCACTGCTGCGGTTTAATCCATGCCAGCCATTGACGACTACGCTCAGCTCCAAACCGGTCTCGATTCCCCTTATCGCCATGCCGCTGCCGTAACGCCCAGCGATATCGTCGATTTGTCCAATGTTTCCCGCGCAATCTACGTCGGCGGTGCGGGGAATATTGCTCTCATCACGGAACAGGGCGAAACGGTGACGTTAATCGGCGTAACCGTTGGTTCCGTCATTCGAATCTGCGCGAGCAGGATCAAGGCGGCGGGTACCACGGCCACTAACCTCGTAGCACTATGGTAATACTATGAAATTGCATAAGATTCTTAAAAGTTTTGCTGGTTCGCAAACAGGATTAGACCATCACGAGTTCGAGGAGGGCATGGAAGCCCATTTGTCGACTGATCTTGCCGCCGTAGCCATTTCGCACGGTTATGCCGAGCCGGTTGTTGTGGAGGAAGTGACTGCTGGACCATCCGAGTCCATCGAAGAAAAGATGGCCGCACCCGTATCCAATAAAATGAAAAAGCCGTTCGAGAACAAAAAGAAGCCTGAGTAATGGCCTCGTACACCCCTTATTTGCATGCGAATGAATACGCGCTCTATGGAGTTGCGAATGCAACGGTCGACCAAGTCCAAAGTGCCACGCGGCTAATAAACGGCTTCATCGGTAAGCCAGAGGGGTTGCTCTGGACGCCTGATGCCAACGGGATGCCGTGCTATATGACGTGCCTGTCACCGACGCGGAGCTTCACCGCGCCAGCGATTGCACCAGGCTCGGACGTCGTCGTGACGATTCCCAAGGCACAATTTGGGACTCAAAATATCGGCGACGTGGTGGTTCTCGACCGCTTAACGCCGTCGATCACCGAGGCGTGCGTGGTTACTGCCGCGAGCGGTAATACCCTGACGCTAGACAATGTCCAGTTCGACCATCCATCGCCAAGGATTGATTTCGGGCTGACGATCAAGGAAGAATCCCCGATCCAACGCGGCGCGCCGGTCGTCTTCGCCGCACGCCGTCCGGTGGCGCAGCTATTTTCGATGTACATCAAATACGGCAATCCAAAACTGCCGCGCCAGATTTCGGATACCGTCTATTCATACGACAATCTACTCATCAATACACTGATCCTTGGAGTCTGGAATCCGGTCGATATTTCGACGGTGGACATCAACACCACAACGGGCGCGCTTCAGGTGTACCCGTCGTTCTTTCCCACGAATTATCCATTATTGGCGCGAATCAATTACGTCGCAGGATGGAGCGACGACACTCTGCCGACCGACATCAAACAAGCTGCAGCCAATATTGTGAACTCGAACATTCAGGTCGATTTACCGTCAAACATCAAACTGGCGAGGTCGGGCGATGCTACGCTGGAGAGCTTCAGTCCGAGCGTGCTCGACCCCGACACGAAAGCCTTACTTCAGCCTTACCGTTCGATGCGAATATGAGCTTCCTCTACCCAAGAACCATTTCGATTGGCCGCCAGGCCCGCAATACAACGGCCGGTGCGCAACCTTACAGCGGCATTAACCAGGCGACCGAAACACAGATCGCCAGTGGCATCGCTGCCAGAATCCAGGTCGATCGCCAGGGCACGGATTCACCCGGAAAACTACCCACCGACGCAGCGGGCGAGAGCATTTGGAAAATCATCTTCAAAGCCCCGCTTGGCCTCGTGCAAAACCGCGATTTCATCATCGACGATCAGGGTCTGCGCTATCAGGTGATCGCTGCGTACCCGGGACCCATGGTAACGACCTGCCGCTGCCAGATCATGGAAACGTAGCATGGCCGATCTCGCTGACGTGGAACAGGCGATTGTCTCGCTCATCGAGCAGGCGGTCTATCCGCAAGGCACGGGCTTGCCGTCGGTCGCCAATACGAACTGCCTGATCTATCGCGGCTGGCCGATCTCGCAGAATCTCGACAAAGACCTGGCGGCAGGCAACATCAATATTTCGGTCTACCCGCAGGACGTCGAGCAAAAGACGACCCGCTATCCGCAAGATTATCAAACACTGACCATCCCGACACCCGCACTCAAGCTCACCGTGTTGGGCAACACAATTACGGTCGGCGGTACACCCGGCTCACCGCTCAACCTGGCGGTCAAAGTCAACGGCACCGGCTATCTCTATGCCGTCCAGCCCGGCGATACGGCAACGTCGATTGCAACCGCACTCGCAGCGCTCACCGGCGGATCGAATACTGGCCCTGTCATCACGATTGCCGGAGCCTATGCGATTACCACCGCCGTAGGAGTCGTTGCGACAGCCATCCGCGAGATCAAGCGGCAGAAGCGCAATTTCATGATCAGTTTCTGGTGCCCGACACCACAAGCACGCGACGCGGTTGTTCCACCGGTCGATGTGGCGTTATCGAAGCTTAACTTCATCGCGCTGCCGGACGGCTCAACAGGGCGAATCGTCTACGTCAAAACCTGCGTGGTCGACCGAGCGGAAAAGCAGGGGCTATTTCGCCGCGACCTTTGGTACAGCGTCGAATACCCCACCACCGACAGCATCCCGGCGGCTCAGATCGTCGACACGCTGATCAATACCACCATTACCAGTTAATCAAGGAGACACCATGCGCGTACTCGTCGTAACCAACCCGTTCCAAGGCCGCGAAAAGGGCGAACTGATCACCGATCCGGAAGAGATCGACGCAGTTCTTGCCAGCGAAAACGCGGGCCACGTCGTGGCCGCCGATCATCCCATCAGCGAAAAGGAATAATTCATGCCGATCGTCCAGCAAGGTTCGATTAACACGAACGCTTTATCTGTCCCCAACCTCTACGTTCAGGTCGTCGCACCGCAGCCGCAGCTCAACGGCGTGCCGACCAATATCCTCGGCGTCGTCGGCACGGCCACCTGGGGACCGGTCAACAGCCCGACCGTAGCGTCAGGCCCGAACGATACGGCGCTTCAATTCGGGGCCATGCAGGCCCGCAAATACGATCTCGGCACGGCGGTCTATACCGCGTCCTTGCAGGGGGCGTCGAACTTCAAACTCATCCGCGTCACCGACGGCACCGACGTCGCGGCAAGCGGCACGCTCGGTACCGGCACCGGCATTACCTTCACCGCCAAATACACCGGCACGCTGGGGAATTCGATTACCGTTGTGGTCGGGACCGGCACCAATAGCGTCAGCGGCACGGTGACGTATAAGCTGACGGTCAACCTGCCGGGCCAGCTCTCCGAAGTGTTCGACAATATCGGCGGCACGGGCAACGCCCTCTACGTGAACATGGCGGCCGCGATCAACTCAGGCCTGAGCGGCTTGCGCGGGCCGTCGCAATATCTCGTGGCAACCGCCGGTTCAGGCACCACGGCACCGACCAATCCTTCGACCGTGACGCTTTCAGGCGGCACTGACGGTGCAACCACGATCACGTCGAGCGTTTTGGTGGGCCAGGACACGACGCCGCGTAAAGGGATGTACGCTCTGCGCGGCACCGGCGCCAGCGTCGTCATGCTGGCGGATGCCGATGATACAACCCAGTGGACTCTCCAAAACACGTACGGCCTCGGTGAGGGTGCGTACATGATCACTGCAAGCCCAGCAGGCGATACCATTTCCAATTTCAGCACCACGCTCGCCACAGCAGGCATTGACAGCTATGCACTCAAAGCGATCTTCGGCGATTGGTGCTACATCAACGACACGGTGAACGGCGGGATTACACGCCTCGTCTCACCGCAGGGATTCATCGCGGGCAAGCTCGCGGCGCTTTCGCCCGAGCAATCCTCACTGAATAAACCGCTGCAAGGCATCATCGCTACGCAGAAAACCAACGTCAAGCAGCAGTACAGCGATGCCGAGCTAGCCTCGATTGTCGCAGCACGCGGCGAGGTGATCGCCAACCCATCGCCCGGCGGAACCTACTACAGCGCACGCCTCGGTGTGAATGCGTCGAGTAATGCCTCGATCAACGGTGACAACTACCCGCGCCTGACGAACTTCATCGCCGCCACGCTCAACGCCGGCATGGGCCAGTTCATCGGTCAGCTTCAGACGCCGAACGTGCAGGCATCAGCCAAGGCGACGCTCGACAATTTCCTTCAGAACATGTTCCAGCAGCGCATGATCCAGGATTGGAAAGTGATTCTCGATACGACGAACAATCCGCAGCAGCGTGTGTCGCTGGGTTACATGCAGGCGGATGTGAAGGTCGTTTATCTGTCGGTGATTCGTTACTTTCTCGTAAATCTCGATGCGTCTCAGACCACGGTCATCGTCCGCAATACCAGTCCCAGCTTTCAGTAAGGAGTTCATAAATGCCCATAAATAACTATTCCGTCGGCAAGGACATCAGCTACACGGTGGTGACCTCGGCGGGCACGCTCACCCTAAATGGAAAAACGGACTACTCGATCAAACCGATGTTCACTGACCTGCCTCACAAAGGCCTTAATGGATTGCACATTCATGGTTATGAGCCGGACGGCTGGCAGATCGATATGAAGTTCGACCGTACCGATCCTGAAATCGATAATTACTTCGCACAGCGTGAGGCTGACTACTATGCAGGTGTGAATCAGCAAGGCGGCACGTTACTGGAAAACATCGTTGAAAAAGACGGTTCTATCTCGACCTACCGCTATACCGATGTGGTCCTGAAGTTCGACAGCGCAGGCGATTGGAGAGCGGATTCGCTCATTCCGATTTCCGTGTCGGCCATGGCCTCACGCCGCATCAAGGTATAGCGTATGACAAAAGTGACTGTGCATACGGAAACGCCGACTGAATCGATCGTCAAGTCGGCTCAGCAGCCCACAACCAAGACCGACTCGACCGGCCGCGCCATTGGCATCAAGAAAATGCGGGCACTCGACCGGCTCAAGATGTTCGAGGTCATCGGCGCAGAGAACGCGAAAAATGAACCCTATCTGGGCTATGCCGCTCTGGCGTTCCATGTCAGCAGCATCGATGGTGATCCCGTGAGCCGTCCCGCCAACAAGATTCAGCTCGAAGCCTTGATCCAACGGCTCGGCGACGAGGGTATGGAAGCGGTCGGCGAAGCTCTGCAAGAAATGTTTACTACGCCGGAATGACCGACGATCGCATCCGTACGCTCGTTGAAAATGGCGAACTGCGATCCTGCTTATACTTGGTGAAAAACGGCGTCCCTTTCGATGTGGCGTTCACCTTGGAGCCGCATGAAGTGATGGCATGGTCGATCATCTTCGGCCAAATGGACGGAAATGAGTGGGACTGGGTCAACTCTTGCTGGAAGACGGATAAGTAATGGAACTTCTCGAACTCGCAGCCAAATTCGGCGAAATCGCCCTGGCTCAGCATGAGATGGAAAACCGCGCTCTCGAAAAAGCCGCGGTCCTGGTCGAGACGCGGGCGAAGGAAAAAATCGGCGAGTATCAGGAGCAAACCGGACCGTTCATCGCGTGGCCTGAACTCGCTGATGCGACCAAGGCGGATCGCCTCCGGCAAGGTTACACCGAGAATGATCCCGGCCTGCGTTCCGGCGCCATGCGTGACAGTATCGAGCACATCGTTCTCGACAGCGAGGCACAGGTGGGCTCGAACGACGACCATCTTGTGTACTTCGAGCTTGGCACATCGAAACAGCCGCCGCGTTCGGTTCTAGGCGGTGCCGTCGTCGATGAGATGGAGAAGATTATCAACATCGTCGGGGAATCAGCGACCGCAGCCTTGATCGGTGAAGGAGTGCACGGCGGCAGAATGCAGATCGATCATGACTGACGCATATAAGGTTGGCATTACCATTGCGCTGACCAACAAGATTAGTCAGGGGCTGATGTTGATCAGCCGCGATTTGGCGAAGACCAACGCTCAGGCGGCCAAGCTGCAAGCGACGCTCAAGGAGATCAAGCTGCTGGGTATAGGTGGCGCGATTCTCGGAGGAATTGGCTATGCGGGATTCAAAGCGCTCGACAAGACCCTGGATGCGGCAAAGCAGTACGAGCAGGCGTTTGCACAGTTCAAAAGCTTGAAATTGGGCGACGCCATAAACACGCAGGCGGACAAATTTGCAAGAGGCGCTAGCGTCATTGGCGCTTCGGCGACGGACCTAATGGTAGTTTCCCGCGATCTAACTGCGGTTCTCGGTGACCGTGGTCAAGGAATGGTTCAGCAGTTAGCACCGGGATTTGCCCAACTGAAATATGCCAATCAGGCCGTCTATGGCGGTCACGGCTTAGATTTCAACGAGAAGCAGCTTCGCGATCTGGAGCGCATTGTCGAGATGAAGGGCGGATTCAAGTCCGCTCAGGACTTCCTGGCGCAGGCCGGAATGATTCAACAAGTAATCGCCGGAACCGGTGGGTTAGTGAAGCCCAGCGACTACCTTGCGTTTATCAAAACAGCGGGAGTCGCCGGCCGGTTGCTCGACAACAAGAGCTTCTATTACGGCATGGAGCCGTTGATTCAAGAAATGGGAGGGAATCGGGTCGGGACAGGCCTTATGAGCCTCTATTCCAATCTAGGCCAAGGAAGAGTGTCAACCCGTTCCGCGAAGGAACTTATGCGGCTCGGCTTGGTCGATCCGTCGATGGTCGAATACGACAAGATCGGTCAGCTCAAGCAGATTAGACCCGGCGCGTTGAAGGGGATGGATGAATTTGGGGCGAACCCTTATCAATGGATGAAAGATGTGTTGTTGCCGTCGTTCGCGGCCAAAGGGATCACGTCGGAAAAAGGCGTTCTTAATGAAATAAGCACGATTCTCCCCAATCGAGTGGCAGCGAATCTCGTGAGCCTGATGTTCCTTCAGATGGACAAGATCGAAAAAAACATGGCGTTGAGCCAAGGTGCGATGGGAACCGATGATCTCGTGACGCTCGCTCGCTCCAGTCCGCAAGGTGCTGAGATGGCTCTGGGGAAGGCGTGGAAGAATTTGGAGATCGCCGCTGGCGAGGTTTTAATCCCCATCGTCATCCCTGCTCTCAACAAACTGGCGGAAGTCATCCGCGACATTGGAAAGTGGATTAACCAGCATCCTGTGAAATTTGAGTGGATTGTTAAGATATTCGCAAGTCTTTCGGGGCTTGCCCTTCTGGGTGGAGGCCTGATGCTTACCTCTGCGTTCTTCAAGCTGCTTGTTCCTGCCTTGACGATGCTAACTGGCCTCAATCTAGCGGGAGCGGCCACCGGTATCGGATTCCTCACAGCGGCACTTGGCCCCTTGGTCACGGTCGCACTCGCGGTCGCCAATTCGGACAAGATTGGTGCGCTAGTGAGCGGAACCTGGGCCGATAAATACAATCCGTTTAGCGCCGCAGAGCGTGGCGGGGAAGCTCTAGGCCATTGGCTCAAGGGCGACAAACAAGGCTCTGATGGCTCATGGGCACCGCCCCCTCCAGCCAACAAATCCTCTCAAAGCGTGGGCAATGTCTATCTGGACAGCCACAGAGTCGGAACGATCGTTTCGCAACACCAAGCCGACGCCGGCTCACGCCCGCCAAACTCGGGCAGCGGATTCGACAGTCGCTATTTCCCGATGTGGGCAGGGGTAGGCTACTAATGACCGTCCTTCTCATGCTCGGCGGTGTCATCTTCCAGGACTTCGAAGTCCCGGACTCAATCGGCATTGGCGGAGACCAAGCCCTCGTCGTTCATAAGCTGCCCGGTGGCGCGCGCACGATTGATGCGATGGGCGCGGATCACCGCGATATTTCGTGGACGGGGCGGTTTCGCTCGGGCAATGCCGAGTCACGCGCCCGTATCCTCGACGGCTACCGCATCGGCGGCCAGCAGCTCTTACTCCAGTGGAGCACGTACCGCTATCAGGTCGTGGTCAAATCGTTCGAGGCGCAGTATCAGCAGCCGTTTGAAATTCCTTACTCGATCACCTGCGTGGTCGCCGCCGACGAATCGGCACCAGTCCTGACAGGCATCCCCGCGCTCGACGAGTTGATCGGCTCCGATTTGGGCCGAGCTCTCGGCATTAGCGATTCGCTCGGCGTGGCGGCAATCGGCTCGGCGATGACCACCGCAAGCCAGGCAATCAGCACGGTTAATACGCTCAGGAACGCTCCGGCATCGACCATCACGCAAATCGTTGGGACGCTCAGCGCGGCTCAGCAAGCGGTGGGTGCGAGTGTCACCGCGGCCTCAGCGACGGTCACGGGCGCGGCACCGATTGCGGCGGGTGGGAGTCCGTCGAGCATGGCGACGAGTTTGAGCAGTCAGGCGTCGGCATTTGGCCAGCTCGGCCAACTTTACAACTTGGGAACAACGCTCACGCGGATGAGCAAGAATTTGGCGGCGTAAATGAAGACCATCACCACCGGCGGGGGCAACCTCTTCCAAATCGCTCTTCAAGAATTGGGCGATGCGACGCAATGGAACCGCATCGCCGAGCTTAACGACCTGATCGATCCATTCCTGACGGGCATTGTCACGCTCAAAATTCCGAAGCTCGACCCCAACGCTGGCGGCGGGGTGTATGTCGCTGGTTGACGCTATCGCCGCCGATGCGCAGGTGTTCACAAGCATCAACGACCCACGATCCCCATCAGGACAGATTCGCCATCCGCTTCCGGTCGTCTTGATCAACGGCCAGCAGCTTCCGCTGGATTCGATCATCTCGATCGAAGTCACGAACGCCAGCCATTTCACCGCCGATAGCTACCGGGTGGTCCTTGCGGTCAAAAATCTGCCGACTGCCCTTAACCCGGCTTACTGGTCGGCGTCAGCCAATGACCTCGTGTCGGTCGGCGTTTCGATTGACACCGCCGCGGCTAAACAGCTCATTCTAGGCCAAGTCGATGACATCGAATACGACCTCAGCGGTCGCACGCTCACGTTATCGGGACGCGATTTGTCCGCCGGACTGATCGACACCAAAACCGCTGAGAAGTTTCAGAACCAAACATCGAGCCAGATTGCTCAGACGCTGGCACTCAGGCACGGCCTCGATTCCAACGTCACCGCGACTTCGACCAAGTCGGGCACGTATTACGAGATCGATCACACCGTTATCACACAGGAACAGACCGAGTGGGATTTGCTCATCTATCTGGCTCAGCAGGAAGGTTTCGACGTCTGGGTATCGGGCACCACGCTCTACTTCCAACCGTCGCCGGTGACCACCGCACCGCCGTATTTGTTGCTGTGGTCGGAACCTGGCGACGGCACGTTCGCCTCGAACGCCACCGACATCAAGCTTCAGCGCTCCGAAACGCTGGCCAAGGATATCGACGTCGTCGTGCGCAGTTGGAACCAGAAGCAGCAGAAGCCCTTCACGGTCCACGCTAAGCGAACAGGAGCCAATTCGAGCCGCAGGGGAGGAAAAGGGCAGGTGTATTCATTTAACCGCCCCAATCTGACGCAAGATCAGGCCCAACGGCTCGCCAACAGCATCCTGCAAGACCTGACGCGCCACGAGAAAGTCATCAATGTGAACATGCCGGGCGACAACGTCATGAACACCCGCGCGATGGCCAAGCTCGTGGGCACGAACACCGATTGGGACCAGCTTTATTACCCGGATACGATCCACCGGTCACTGTCGATGCAAGACGGCTACCGCATGGCATTCCGCGCAAAGAATCACGCCACGGAAAGCACGGTCGCCGTATGAGCAGCGGTCTGACAAATCTCATGCGCCGCGAGGCCGAGCGGGCGATGAGCCAGACGGCGAGCGTGCGCATCGGTATCGTGTCGGCCTACGATCCCTCCAACTACGCGGCCAAGGTCCGGATTCAGCCCGACGACGTTGAAACCGGCTGGATGCCGATCGGCTCGAACATGGGCGGCAATGGATTCGGCGACTTCTACGGCCCCATGCCTGGCGACGTGGTTTATGTCCATTTCCAGGAAGGCGGCAAGCTTGCGCCCTTCATCGGTGGATTTCATTTTGGCGATCGGTTTCGGCCACTCAGCGTGCCGTCCGGCGAACGCTGGATCGTCCATCGCTCGGGAAGCTTCCTCAAGTTTCATGGCGACGGAACCATCGAGATGAACGCGGACACTTTTAATCTGACCGGAGATGTCAACGTGACGGGTAACATCGTGGCCAGCGGCGACATTTCCGACCTGTCGAACGGCTCGGGCACGATGGCACACATTCGCACCGTTTATGACAGCCACGTCCACGGTGGCGTCCAAACCGGCGGTGGCAACACCGCGACACCGACGCCAACGCTATGACCGACTCCGCCCATCTGTTTGGCAATGATCTCTCGCTAAGTGCGACCGGTGATCTGCTGACCGCTTCCGATTCAGACGAAACGACGCAACGTGTCCTGCGCCGTTTGCTCACGAATATCAAAGATTACCTCTGGCAACCGACTTACGGGGCAGGGCTTCCTGGCTATATCGGACAGGTTCTCGATCAGCCGACGCTCGCAACGCTGATTAAATCGCAAATGTATCTCGAAGCCGATGTGTCGCATACGCCCGAACCACAAATCACGCTCACGGCGATCCCCAACGGGATCTCGGCGCAGATTGTCTACACCAGCCTGGAAACCGGCGAGCCGGTCCTGCTCAATTTCGACGTAACGCCTTAAGGTACTCATGCCCCTGCAAACATACTCATTCTCAGCACTAGTAAGCAACATCGCTACTGCGATGCAGGCCTCCGCGACGGCGGCGCTGAATTTCACGGCAGGGTCCGTGCTGCGAGCGATCGCTGAAGCAACAGCAGGCGTTGTGCTTTGGCTCCAGGCAATCATCCTGCAGTTACTCACGGTAACGCGTGCCGCGACCAGCACGGGAGCCGATCTCGATAGTTTCGTGGCCGACTTTGGGCTCACCCGCTTACCGGCGATTGCCGCCACGGGTCAGGTGACGTTTGGCCGATTTACCGCGACGCAGCAGGCAGTCATTCCCATCGGAACGACGGTGCAATCCACCGACGGAACGCAGAATTTCGCGGTGACTTTAGACACCGCCAATCCCGCCTATGATGCTACGCTTGGCAGTTACGTTTTGCTTGCCAACACCGCGAGCATCAACGTGCCGGTGCAGGCCGCCACCGCAGGAGCAGGCGGGAATGTGTTGGCCGGCGCGATCTCAGTGATAACGACGCCGATTCCCGGCGGAGGTGTCGATACGGTGACGAATGGCGCCGCATTTACTAACGGCCTCGATGCAGAATCAGACCCCGCGTTACGCGCTCAGTTCATCGCCTACATCGGGTCTCTTTCAAAGGGAACGAAAACGGCCATTGGCTACGCGATCACACGCGTCCAGCAAGGCCTTACCTACACGCTCGTCGAAAACTACGACTATAACGGCACGCCCGATGACGGGTTCTTTACCGTCGTTGTCGATGACGGCACCGGCTATCCCTCGTCCGGATTGCTCGCAAGTGTCTCGGCGGCGATTGACGCCGTCCGGCCTTTGACCTCGCGCTTTGGCGTGTTTGCCCCCGTTGTGACGACGGCTAACGTAGCCATGACGCTCACGACCGCCTCCAGCTTCACTCACTCTGCTGTGGTTGCAGCCGTGACGACGGGAATCACCAATTTCATCAACAGCTTACCTTTAGGCACGAGTCTGCCCTACACGCAGCTCGCCGGAATCGCATACGCGGTGCCCGGTGTAACGAACGCGACCGCGATCACGCTCAATAGCGGCACAACGGATTTAACCGCGGACGCACAGCACAAGCTGCTGGCGGGAATCGTTTCGGTTTCGTAGGGCGGTATGGCATTATCGGCTAATACGGTTTGGGAATTGGAGTTCAACGGTAACGACTCAAACGGCGGCGGTTTCGTCGCGGGCGCAACGGGAACCGATTATAGCCAGCAAACTACGGCGCAGGTTGCTTACACCGATCTCGTGATCGGTGCGACCACAACACAACTCACGAGTGCCGCCAACCCTTTTACCTCCGCCCATGTCGGCAATATCATCCAAATCGCTAGTGGCACCGGCTTTACCACCGGCTTCTACCAGGTGGTGAGTGTGGCCAGTAGTGTGGCGACCATGGATCGTTCGGTAGGTACGGCCTCTTCTACTAGCGGTGTCGGTAAGCTAGGCGGAGCGCTGGCAACCTGGAACAAACTGAGCACTTCAATGGTAGCCAGCAATATGGCCTTTGTCAAAGCAGACGGCAACTATACGACCTCTTTCGGCGCAACTTTCTCGATTAACATCACTCCTTCGCCGACAATCCCGTTTATTCGGATACGCGGCTACGGCGTAACACGCGGTGATAATGGGCAGCCGTCCTTGAAATTACTTGGTAATAACAATACCGTTCTTACCTTTGGCACTGGATATGAAATAGAAAACATTGCTGTAGATTGTAACTCCCTGCCCACTTCAACGGGATTTTCCATTAGCGCCAATTGCAGCCTATATAACTGCAAGATAAGCAATTGGGGCACTGCTGGAGTAAGCGCCGCAGGCATAGCTGACACAATTCATGGATGTGAGTTTACAGGTGGTATAAGCACTGCGACCGCTGCTATTGTGTCAACTTTTGGGCAATGCGATATTTCCGCAAACACTTTCCACGATTTCCCGGGCGGCCATGGTGTTTTGATGGGCAATGGCGGCCTGGCCGTGATCGAAAGGAATATATTTTACAATATTACAGGGGCCTCTGCCGATGGCATCAATGATTACTATGGCTCTACCATACGCAATAACACCTTCTATAATGTCGGCCGGCATGGCATAAACTCGTCAAATACACTGCTTTCTCGAAGAAATGTACGGGGTAACATACTTTCGACAACTGGCGGTTATGGCATCGTTCTAACGACGGCCGCTGGTGCGCCGGCGCTTCCATACTATGATGGCAATGCTTTTTACTCAAACACGCTCGGCGCGCGTAGCAACATGGATGATACGGGAGCGATCAATCCCATCAACTCGGTTGTGCCTTATAGCAATATAAAAGACATCATTCTAACAGGCGATCCATTCATTAATGCCGCCGCTGGCGATTTCCGTTTAAATGCCAATCCCGGCGCTGGCTTGGCTTGCCGTGCAGCAAGCCCTCCCAAAACCTGGCCAGGACTAGCAATAACTGCCTACACCGACATGGGGGCGATACAGCACCAAGACTCTCCCAGCGGCGGTTTGCTTGTCCACCCGGGAATGTCCGGCGGCATGAGAGGTTAATTCAGGAGGAATATGGCTCAACTTTCCATCGTGGCCGGCGCCACGAGTCAGACGACTGACATCTTCATTCTCGACAGCTCAAAGACCGACGGCAGCGGGCTCACGGGATTGGCGTACAACACGGCTTCCCTGACCGCCTATTACAATTTCCCGCGCGGTTCATCAACGCCGATCACTCTGGCGCCGCTTGCCAGTGCGACCGCAGTCTGGTCGAGCGGGGGCTTCAAAGAGATTGATCCCTCCGGACAGCCTGGACACTACCGATTCGATATCCCGAATGCTTTGCTTGCGGCATCCAATGGTCGTTATGTCAAGATCGTGTTCCGCGGTGCCACGCACATGGCCGATATGGCTCTCCTGATCGAGCTGACCGGCTGGGACAATCAACTCGTTCCCGGTGCCGCAGGAGGCATGTTCATCGCCGGGACGAACGCGGCGACATCGATCACGTCGGGGTTGACCGCCCACATCATCGGCACGGTGGATACCGTCACGACTCTCACAGGCCATACGCCGCAGACGGGAGACAGTTATGCGCGGCTCGGTGCACCGGCCGCTGGATCGATCAGCGCCGATATCGCCAACGTGGCCAGTGGAAACGGCTTCTTCGTTCCCGGCATCATTTCAACGGTGACAAGTGCTTCAGCGATCACGGTCTATTTTGCCGCGGGTGCACCGGCCGCTACGGGGTTGCCGGGGCTTTACTGCGCGATCACGTCAGCGGATCACGCCCCGCAGAAACAACTGATCACGACCGCGACTTCCGTCGATTCCACGCATTTGACCTTAACGTTTGCAACGCCATTCGGCACGGCTCCGTCGGTGAACGACACCGTCCAGGTTGGCTAGATGACGCCAATCCAGGCGTTTTACATTCTGCGGCGGCGCTTCGCCGCGGTCGTGATTCCGACGCCGATCGTCACGCCGACGCAAGGGGACGCACGCCCGCCGGTCGTCACTCCGACCATCGCCAAGGGCGATCAAGCGGACATGCTGGCTCGGCTCAGGGCACTGCTTCCCAACGGATGGTTCAGCGGTTCATCGCCGGTGCTTGACACCGTGCTTTCGGGGCTCGCATGGGCGCTGGCCCAGGTTTATGCATTGATCGCTTACGCCCGCCTGCAAACGCGCCTTGCCACCGCGACGGACGGATTCCTCGATCTGATCGCGTTCGACTTCTTCGGGCAAACATTGCCCAGGAAGTCGCAAGAAAGTGACCCTTCGTTCCGCAAGCGCATTCAGGCCCAGCTTCTCATTGAGAAGGGGACGCGGACCGGGCTGATCAAGTCGCTCACGCTGCTCACTGGCAGAGCCCCGCTTGTCTTTGAGCCGACGCGCGGTCAAGACACGGGGTATTACGACACGCCGACAACGATGGGATATGACGTGGCCGGGGCGTACGGCGAATACGACCTCAATCATCAGGCGTTCGTCATCGCGTACCGGCCCACCACGTCGGGGATTCCGGGAATCGCCGGCTACGACGATCCGCAAGGCGCTTACGACGTGCCAACGAGCAGCACTGAGTACACCGATCAGAGCATGATCAACGGCTATCTCAGTGATGCCGACATCTACAACGCGATCGACCAAGTCAAGCCGGTCGGCACGATCGTTTGGACCGCAATCAGTAACTAAGGAGCATTATGGATCGCCAACTTGTCTATCCGGGCGCAACGCCGCGCGCCGCCGATCAATTGCAACAAAACAAGAGCACGATGATCGCGCTGGGCTATTTCATGCAGGCTGTTCTCGGTTCGTCCGTCGCGGTTGATGGCTTGGCGGTGACTCCGACCATTCCAGCATCGCTTTCGGTGAATGTTGCGACAGGCTCTCTTTACAGCCTGCAAAACGTGGACAACACGGCTTACGGCGTGCTGGCCGCTGACACCGCCGACCAAATCGTCAAGCAGGGGATTCCGCTCTTGGCGACGACGCCGCTGAGCTGCCCCGCGCCGAGCACGTCCGGTCAATCGATTGTTTATCTCGTACAGGTCGCCTATCAGGATCAAGATAACGGCGCGCTCACGCTCAACTATTACAACGCCAGCAACCCGTCCGCTCCGTTCAACGGTCCTAACAATAATGGCGTTTCACAAGCCACCGTCCGCCAGGGCGTCTGCCTGATTGGTGTCAAAGCCGGCATCGCCGCGACGACCGGGACACAGGTCGCACCCTCACCCGATGCGGGATACACGGGAATCTACACCGTGACAGTCGCCAACGGGCAGACGAGCATCACGAGCGGGAATATCGCTCAGATAGCGACCGCCCCATTTATTAATCCCAAGCTGACGTCATTGCTCCCGACGATCCAGAGCGGGAAAACGAACTACGCCGTCGACACGAGCGGCGCGGCGAACACGATAACCGTGGCGCTTTCCCCAGCGATTACGTCACTGACGTCGGCGAACGCTGGATTGAAAACGCGAGTAAAGCTCGCAAATACAGTTACTGGGCCGACCGTGTTGAACGTCGGGCCCGGTAATGTTGCCGTCACCGATGCGAGTGGCAACGCGATGACCTACGGCCGTTTGGTCGCCTCCGGCGTCTACGATTTCGTGTTCGATGGCACTTACTGGCAGGTGCAGGGGCTGCCGGCGCGTGTTACGTTGGCGGCGAACACCACCTATTATGTCGCAACGACTGGAAATGACTCCAATTCAGGTGCATCGTCGTCGCCCTGGCTGACGATTCAGCGAGCGATCAATTACTTGCTCACTTCGGTTGATCTCAACGGCTATAACGTGACGATCTCGGTCGCCAACGGAACCTACACGACTCCGGTTATCGTCAACGCTCCGTTCGTGGGAGCCGGCTCAGGGACTGGCGTCACCCTCCAGGGTAATACGTCGACTCCCTCAAGTTGCATCATTTCCACGACTGCCGCGAGCGGTATCTCGGCCCAAAACGGCGCATTTATCAACGTTGCGGGATTCCAGCTTCAAACGACGACATCCGGCCATGCTTTGTTCTCAGAGTATTTCTCTCGCATAAACATCAGCGGAAATTGCAATTTCGGTGCTGTCGCCAGCCTCTATAATCACATCCATTGCAGCGATCATGGGCGAGTTGATATTACCACGAGCTATAGCATCAGCGGAAATGCCGCGAACCACTATCTCAGCAATGCGTGCTCGGGCATCGTGATCTTCGGCGGCGTGACTTGCACGCTTTCGGGAACACCGGCGTTCTCTAATGCCTTCACCACGGCGAGCAACGTCGCGATCGTTCAGGCGAATGCGGCAACTTTCAGCGGTTCGGCAACTGGCTCACGTTATGCGGCAACGGCGAATGGCGTGATTCAAACCGGCGGATCAGGCGCTAGTTACTTCCCTGGCAGCTCGGCGGGGTCGACCGCCACGGGAGGCCAGTATGTATAACGCTGCGAATTGGTATGGGCTGGCCGGAGTTGGCCTGACGATCGCGGCCTTCGCGATTCTCAATCGCATGCGCGGCTCACGGATTTATGACCTCACGAGTTCGACGACCGTCGGCCGGCTGGCTGCTTGCCTGGGCATGGCGATGTGCACGGCCGTTTTGAACTCGACGATGCATCAGGTTCCAGTGTTTCTTTGGTCGCTCGCAAGCCTGATGCTCGCGGACATCTTTGCTTGGGACAATTACTGGAGCGCCGCAGTTGGTAATCCAACAGACATCATGAAGCCGGCGTTCGCACCGGTCGACTGGGTGATGGCGAAGCTTCCCGCCATGCCGTTACGTTTATGGGGAACGGTTGCCATGGGATTGCGCATGTCGCTCTTCGGCGCCTATGTGGCGGGGTTGGCAGTGATTACCGATCATCCCGCCAATGCGTTTTATGGTCTGTTCACACTCCTCTTCGGCGTCCCTTATTTGGTATCGGGGTATCTCTGGAAGCAAAACCCTGTCGCGTCATCGGAATACCTAGTTGGTGGATTGCTTGGAACTCTGACTGCGCTGGTGTGTCAGTGACCGAGAAGAGCGATATAGAAAATCTCATCATTGTCGTTACGAACCGAGCGATCAACAATCTGACGGAAAAGTTCGATAAACGATTCGATGATCTCGAATTCAACCTGCGCGAACGCGACCGCGACCTCACTGACAAGATCATTGCCCGCATGGAACCGATGCTGGTTCGCTACAAGGATGAAGCCGTCAAGGAGTCGAGCAACCGCAGCGCCGAAATGCTCAAACGGCTCTTCAATGTGTCGATGGACGACAACGACGAGGTGAAGTCGCTGCAATCGACGATGAGCTTCGCCGAGACGTTGAATAAGAGCAAACGCTTCATTCTCGGCGGTGCGATTATCTGCGTTTCTCTGGCGTTCGCCGTGGCAAGCGGCCATGGCATGAACTTTCTTAAAAACTTTGGCGTGTTCTTTCTGGGAGGCGATAAATGACTGACATCAATGTGGATACCGTCGCGAGGACGATTTGCGGCGAAGCAAGAAGCCAAGGCCAGTCCGGCATGGCCGACGTCGCCTGCGTGATTGTAAATCGAGCCGACATCGCGGCATCGTATGTCGCGGCACACAGCAAAAACCATCCGCTGTTTGGCGATGGTACAGATGCATCGGCGTGTACGGCAAATTGGCATGGCGTGTACCAGTTTAGCTGCTGGACACCCGGCGATCCCAACCTGCCGATTATCCAAAACCTCAATATTGGCATGGCAATTTTTCGCCAGGCACTCGACATCGCTCAACAGGCCTGCGGAGGCGAATTGGACGACCGGACGATGAATAGTACGCACTATAAAGTCATCGGCACTTACGCCTCATGGGCGGTCGGCAAGACCCCTTGTTATACTAACCAGCAGCATGAATTCTATAACAACATCGATTAGTCATGGCCAATAAATACGTCGATACCTCGCAGACCGTCAACGGCGATGGGCTTGCCTCGGGCGCGGCCACGCAAGGTTATCAGGGATGCGGCTTAACGGGGCTCACCGGCGCATCCTCGACAGGGCTGTCTGCGAGCACGACGTACTATTTCAAAGTCGCGATCAATGGCGGCGCATCGACGCAATATTCGATCACCACGGCCGCGACGCTGACCTACACCGCGATCATCGCGCTCATGAACACGGCGATCGGCGCAACAGCATCCTTCGCCATTGTGGGCGGCGATCTGGTCTGCACCTCAACGGCAGGGGGCGCATCGGCGGCGATTGCGCTGGCACAGGGGACCTCATCACCCAGTCTTTTTTCCAGCCTGACCGGATTCACCTCATTCGCCACGGCGGTCGCTGGGACATCGGGAGCGTGGAATAACCTGCTCACTTGCTTTGCTGGTACGAACGCGAGCGTCAACGGCAACCCGGCCGCGGGCGACATTGTTTATATGCGTACTTATGCGAGCGGCTCGAATCTCAGCGTCTCGATTGGCTCCGCCGTAACCTTCAGCACGACACCGACGGTGACTTCTCCCATCCTTTGGGTCGCCGACAACGGAACCGTTTGGGCTGCAAGCAATGGCATCCTCACGATCACCACGGCGATTGCGAACGCCCTAATCTTCAAGGATTATCACAATTTCTATTGCGCCGTGCAGGACGCGCTTGTCTGGAAGAGCACGCAGACGACTGGCGGTTCCGCCGGTCTCTTTGTTGGCGCAAGCAACGTCTGGACGAATAATCAAATAGTTTTGGGCACATCCACCGGCACATCCAATCCCGTCACCCTGACCTTGGTGAATTCCGGTAACAATGGACATTATGTGTTCAATAGCTGCGATTTCGTCATTCCGTCGTCGAATACAACCGGCAATATCAATCTCGGCTTCGGCGGCCTTGGCGAGTTTAACGGCTGCAATTTCGATCTCAACGGTTTCGCATCCGGTGGGTCGTTGTTCCAGACCAATAGCAGCGGCGGCAAGGTCGCCTTCAATGGTGGCCGCGTGCTGAACTCGCTCTCGACCTCGTATCTGCTCAACACCGCCACCGCCGCCCTCGTCGCTGATAATTGGTCGGTCACCTTCGACAAATTCGACACGGGAAGCCTTCAGCTCGTTAATCCCAACGCCTCCACGTCCGGCTACAGCAATTACCAGAATGTCGAGATGTTTGTCTCCGGCATTCCCAGCGGCGATCAGGATTTCGCGTACGAGAGCCAAACGCTCAGCGCTTCGTGGCGGACGGGGCAGAACTATCCTACGCTCAATTCGACCCTTCCCGATGGCACGGCCTGGTCGCTCAAGGTCTTCCCACGGACATGCTCCAAAGGCAATCCCGGCAAAGTGTTCCCGATGCGCAAGCTCGCCACGCAATCGGCGGCCACGCGCACGATCACGGTCGAACTACTCATCAACAATTCTTACGGTACGCCGACCGCTCAGGATTGGTGGATCGAGGTCTGCTACATCGATAATTCAACGAGCCTCGCGAAGAACCTCACCACGTACACGCCGCTTTCCGCCTCTAATCTCACCACGTCAACCGCCCCTTGGTCGACCACGGTGTACGGCGCGCTCAATTACAACAAGTTCAATATCGCGATCACCACGCCGACTGCCGTGAAGCAATGGACCGAAGTCCTGGTGACGCTCAAGAGCACGCGCACGGCATCACTGAGCACCGATTTTTACTTCGTCGATCCCGATTTCGCCCTCGTCTAGTATGTCGAACTATTTCTCGCTCAATGCGGTCGGCTATACGCTACCCACTAGCTTTTCATCGCCCAGCGGCGGCCGGTTGATGAGTGCGCAGCGATTGCTCACCGACCCCGTTTTTTATTGCACGGTCGTCTTGCAAAACGTGGCCAACGGCTCGAATTACTGGCTGGCTCAGGCGAGCAATCTGGCCAACGTCATCGCCAGCGGCACGCAGAGCGGAACCGGCGACATCACGCTGACCAATGTGCCGGGCTACACCAACCCGATGCTCACCGAGATTCGCGTGCGTGGCTACGGCGCGACCAAGTACCAACCTTTCACGATCTTTGCCAACCTCAGCAACGGCATAAATAAAGTTTATGTCTCACAAGTCCTCGACACCATAGGAAATTAGCATGTCCAAATACGCCGCACCTGCCGACGCCTACCAGACCTTCATGGAATGCCTTACGCTTGACCCTGATTCGCTCACCGAGGCGCAAATCCGGGCGATGATCGCATGCGCCGGGATGCTCGCCGACGATGAGCGCTTCCGCTTCCGGCATGTGCTCGTTAGGGAGAATCTCACTGATGAGGAAATCGCCAATTGGGCGAATCTTCAATTGCTCGACCGCTACTTTCCCCCCGCCGCATCCGTACCAGCCTAGGAGGCCGCCTTGCCCATTTCCGCCGACTTCACCATCGACACCACCAATTACCGCGTCACACACAGTTCGGGAACCACGGTTTACAGTGCCAACGCGCTCTACTCGTACCTGGAAAACGTCTTTTCCGGCTCGGGCTACATGCAGTTCAAGCCACCCATGTCCGCCAACACCCCGACCGACTACAACTTCGTCAACGGATGGTTCATTGATGAGCCGTCGCTGCAATATATCAACGGTGGCGGGTTAAAGACCGTTGGCTGGGACAACACCGTCTACAACACGTCGAGTCCGCAGGGCGTTTACCTCCTCAATTTCGCTTCCAGCGGTTATACCAGCGCGGTTTCCGGCGATCTCGGTAAAACCGTCACCGCGTCGGGGAATTCTGGAACGTTGCTCGCTTACGACAATACGGCGCGCAACTGGTGGGTGCGGGGCAATTCCGGCTCCTGGGCAAGCGCCTTGGGCGTCACGATCACCTCGGGCACAGGCGCGGGCACCATGTCGGCCGCTGCGACGACGGGGGAGTCGTTGTTCTCCAACGTCTACACGCTGGGTTCTCCGCTTCAGACCGGCACGCAGCTTTATATCCAGCAGGGGACGAACACGCTGATCCCGTCTTACTGGAGCACCGGCCATATCGATCTCTGCCTGGTCATCAAACGGTTGGGAACCACCTTGAACTCGGGCAACGTGACGATCTTCGCACGCGAGTTCGGCAACACGTTTAACTATTTCACAACCAGCCTGTCAGGCGGTGGCCGCACGCCGGTCCCGATTTCGACCTCGGTGGACACGTCGATAGTCGATTCGTCGGGCACGATTTCCGGATTCACCGGGATCACCCTGACCTACGGCACGGTGAGCAAGAACTTGAACAATGGCAACGGCGCGAAGAATTACGATCTGGTCATCAGCCAGGCCGTGCCGGGAACGTACACCGTGCAGCAGATGTATGAATATCTTCAATACATCACCGAGCGGGGGATGACCTCGACGAGTCTGACCAACGGCACGCAGGGGCAGCTTTTCCTGGGACTCACCGGTTACACGCCAATCGCCGCCGCGCCGTTCGGTACGTTCGCCGGTGGCAAATTCTTCGGAGCGCAAGGTGTCTGGCTCGATACGGCCTCGCTCAAAACGACCGACTTGCAAAACTACCAGCTCATCGCCGACGACGGCTCTTCGCAGATTCCGCCCAACATCGTCAGCGTAGCGGTCAATTCGGTAGTCTCCGGCGACCGCGTCTTCGTCGCACGCACCAGCAGCGGGCTCGTGAATACGGCTCAGTACACGCTGGCGTCGGGCAATAACTCCGGCAACGGCACCGTCGTTATCTCCGGGTCGATCAGCAGCGACGATCCGCCATCTGGCTGGGTTCGCATCTTCAATACCTCGACCAAGCTGTTCGACCTGTACCCCTATTCAAGCTGGTCGGGCAGCACCTTCACGCTCAACGCAACCACGCTATCCGCGTCGTACTCGGCAGGCACTAACGCATTCGTTCCGCTCATTGACACGACCGCTGGCAGCACGACCGCGAGCAACAGCCTGATTTACGCGTCGAGCATTCCCGTGATCGTCCGCGTGCGCAAGTACGGTGGAGCAGGGGCGTCGATCCTTCCCTATGAATCGACGGGAACCGTCACGTCAGCAGGATTGAGCGTCTCGGCCATACGCAGCAACGATGCCATCGTCAGCTAGCAGGGCCGCGTGTCGTACACGTTCGATTTCAACGCCTCGCTCATCAATGTGGTCAATCCGCAGACGGCGGTCGACTGCCAGGATTTGATCAACAGCATTCGAGCCGAGGAGGCATCAGCCAATGGAATCGTCTTCCCCCAAATTGCCAGCGCCAGTGGAAAAGAATCCCTCGGATCAGGCGTCGCCGTCGGTATCACCGTCGAACTACTGGGGAACTGGCAACTCAATTTCTGGCAGGGTGCTTACGTCGCCAAAGTCGCCGGAGGCAACCTCGTCGGAGGACTCGCAGGCGACCCGGTAGCTTACACGTCGGGCGTGCAGGTGCTTTTAATTCAATCGGCCGCTTCGACCGTTGTCGATACGGGCAGCACCATTCCAACGGCGCAAGACAACGCCAATGCTCTCTTGGATTACGCCGATGGCGTCGAGAATGGGCTTACGCCGCGTCAATCGCTCCGGCTGATGTCGGCCGTGCTTGGCGGCAAGATTTCCGGCTCAGGCACGGGAACCGAAGTCATTCGCAACGCCGTAGCTGACTCCAAGCCGCGCGTCACCGCAACCGTGAACGAATCAACCGGCGACCGGACAACGATCGTGACCGATCTGAACTGATATGTTTCAAAGCGGCTATTTCGCGGCCGGGTATTTTCGCGCGTTTCGCACGCGGGTGGTCGTCACCCCATTCGAGCGGATCATCGACGTCAGCCATGAACTAACGGCACTCGACGTTGCTGCTCTGATCTCGCTTCTCACAGCAAACTCGCAGAGCAGGGCACTCGCGTCGTCGTGGGCCGCGCGTTCTCTTGCAGTAGCCTACTCGGCGTCGATCATTTTCGTCCCGGCAAAACCAGCACTTACGGCGACGAGCCAAACGCGATCAATCAGCGTGCCGCCGAGCGGAGTGCTCGCGGCCACCTGGACCTCGCGAACTCTTAATGCAACTCCCATTTCAACCATGAACTAGAAGAGCTATGTCCAGCACAGTTGTCACCAAGACCGCCGCCGAATACGAAGATTTCTCGCTCAACTGGGCTACACGCGGCTTGGGTGCCGACACGATCACCGACGCAAGCTGGGAGGCAATTCCGTCTGGGCTTACGCTTAACCAATTCTCGAATACCGATACGACAACCACCGTTTGGCTGGAAGGTGGTCTGGCACTCACGGCTTACACGATCACCAATACGATTACCACTTCGGGCGGCAGGATCCTGCAGGATTCTTTTATCTGCGTCGTCGAAGAATAGTTGCGCTTGAATGTTGTTTGTAGTAAGTTCTGGTTGCAATCAGGTGGGATGAATATGAAACGTGAATCCTTGTGCAAACCCTTTAAGATATGGAGATTACTCATGACTTTAGAAGATCAAGTTGCGGCAATTGCCGCCGATGTTTCGGCGATCAAAGTTGACGTTGAAGCGATTAAAGCGACCGGTGGGACCACTGTCGATTTGTCCGGCGTTAACACCAAGCTCGACAGTATTCTGGCTCAATTCGCCGCGACTCCCGCTCCGGCACCGGAATCTGCTCCTGCTCCCGAGGCACAGACGGCTTAATCGTGATTCCACTGCATACCGGCCCGCTCGATTCGTTAAAACACGCGTCGACCTGGGCCGGTATCAGCGCGCCGATCGGTGTGCTGGGGACGCAGCTTGATAAACCGTACGCAACATTTTGCTTCGTCGCGTGCGCGATATGCGGTGTAATCGCGGCCGTTCTTCGGAGCCCATCGCACGAGGATAAAGATGATGAATCCTGTTCTTAAAGTTTACTGTATTCTCGCGGCGTTCATTGGATGGACGTCGCTCAGTTATTTCGCCGGATGGCACGTCAAGTCGGTGTTCGACCGCGAGGCTGAGGAAAAAAAAGCTGCAAGCCAGGCTGAGTCGGTCATCGTCACTGAGCGGAAGCAGTATCAAATCAGCAATGAGGTAGACCATGATTATCAACTCAAAACCGATGCTTTGGATGCTCTGTATGATCGCGCCGTTGAGCGCTTGCGCTCACCCAGCACCGACCCTCTGCCCGCAAGCTCCGTCACCGCCGCCGGACCTGATGCAAAAGCCTGCGATCATCGATTTCCTGGGCGAAGCCAAGAAAGATGGCTTGATCTCTTGAAGGTATGCCAGAAGCAGGCCATTCAGCTCGATTCGTTGCAGAAGTTTATCGCGAAGGTCTCGCCATGAAATGGCTGGCGTTCGCATTGCTACTCGCGGCGTGTGGCCACAATAATTGCTTCTCCGCCCAAACGAATCTGAACTGTGCCGTTATCACTCTTTGAATGAACCATAATCCGCTCTATATCGCCGAGAAGGCGCAGCAGATGGCCAAGCACGCTGGAGACGGGAATAATCTCGTTTTCCAAAAGGTCGCCATGGTTTCGATGGTGGTTATGGCAGCGGCTAGCGCTTCGCAGATACTTGTGCAGCTGCTACGCGAGATAAACCGGAAAGACCAAGCCAGGTGTCGGTGATGTCCGAGAAGCCGCCTGAAGACCCGGCAGACCATGCAGTCGACTTCGCGCGGCGGTACAAAGAGCCGCTCGATCAATGCTGCGCGATACGGATGGCAGAGCTTGGGCTGCCCGAAGACAAGAACGGCGCTCCGGACTTCGATAAAAGAGGGCAGTGGCGAGCATTCGAGCCCGAGGGACGCACCGGAGGGAACATTACCAGTGGCGTCTACCTGAATTCTGGAGTACTCAACCCTGATCTGCTGAAAGGCGAGAAAGGCGGCCGACTGTGGTCGAAAGCACGTCTACGGGACCGAATCGATGCGATTATCGCCCACGAATGGGAGGAATCGTTCGTTGGGGATCATCAAAAGGCGCTGAAAGCTGCGCCAAAAACCAAGTTGCCGATTACCGACCAAGCCCGCCTGCTCCTGCGGGCGATGTCGCGATAAATCCGTCGCGTTCAAGGATACGGGCAAGTTTGGCCCCGATCTCCGTCATGGCGTAGAACGATTCACGACCCCCCGTAAAGGAATGGCCGGCAATCATGAGTCCTTCGCGTGCAAGCTCGCGATACGGCTCACGCGTTGAATCATCGACCGGCAAGCTGCGGCGTTGCGCGGCGTGACGTTTGAAAACGTCCATGGCTTCGGCAGACAAATTGACGGACATAACGACCTCCTTGTTGACAGGCATTCTAACGGAAGTCGCGGCGGCTGAAAACAGAAAACCGGTGAACGCCTGGACAGAATCGGGCCTGCGCGGTATTAATCTGTCCACCAAGGGAGGTGGACATGACAACGACCTGGTCGGGCCTGCTCGTCGGCGCCTTTTACGGCTATCGCGGCGGCTTCGTGTACGAGCTTTCGGACGGTTCGAGCTGGATTCAGAAGGATGAAACCGAAGAACCGGCTTGTTGCGAGTACCCGGCTGCGTTTTTGCTCAGCGATGGCAGGGGAAAGACGTATTTGCGAGTTGATGGAACAGTGTCGCGGGTGAGGGTGGTTCGGCGGTTCATTGCGAGCAACGACGCATTATGCACTGAATCGCTAACTCATCACCACGCGTAATCGTCGAGTCTCCCGCCAGCTTCCGGCGCATCGTGCGGTCGGACCAGCCGAGCCGATTTGCCAATTCGGTTTGGCCGCCGGTGCCGTTCTCGTTGAGGGATTCGCAGAGGGAGCGGAGTTCGGTGGGGGTCATTCTGTTGCGGCGACGAGCGATTCACACGTCCGTCTTTCTCCCACCCATCCCCATATAGTATCATTATCACTGTCAGAGTCATTCAATTGCAGTCCAAGCATTTCTAAATCCTCATGTAAATCACACAAAGACCGACGCGCGGCGTCGTGAGTTTCTTCACCTTCAAAAACCATAAATTCCCGATTTACCCAAACTAGCCCGTCATTTTCCAACGATGCGTCATCTTGAGTGAAGCCAGCAGTCCTCAATCGTTCAAGTATTTGCTCTGCACTCAAGCTCGTATCGGTATGTCTGGTCATGCCAACGCCTTTCTCAGCCTGCGATACTCCCGCTTTGCTCCTTCAATGGATTTCTTTCGCCAGCCGCGTAGAAATGGACGCTCACAAAACTCGCCATCTTGCCATCTGTCGCCGCAGCGTAGGCAGATTTCGTCCCGCCCATACCAATCCTGAAAGAATCCCAGAAAAAAAGTCCGGCTTTCGCAATTAGAGCAATAGCAGCGGCGAATGGCGATCCGCGAATATCGCGTCCAATTGATATGGATACGCGGAATAACCATGTTCTTATCTGGTTGGGTCATTCAAAAACTCCTCTACCTACTTTGTAAGAACACCATAGTCTAAATTCCTCTTTATTCGCGCGGCGACAATGTTCGTTTTTAGGCATTGAAACATTCTCTCCATATAAGTGGACTCCGTGATAAGTTCGATACCCGCATAGATCATCCATGGCATCGACTCTCATAATTGCAGTTTTTCCGGGTCGATATCGAATAACATCCCCACAGCTAATGGACTCTCGTCTTGCCTCTGGAGTAATCGCGTTCGTGTTCATTGGATCAGAACCCCCATAGCTGCGATTTGCCCAAGACGAGAAACCAGACCGTCCATCGAGAATTTCTCGTAGAGGCCATCCAGTGAGGGGGCAGTTCGGTCACGGATGAACGTCTGCGAAGGCTCATCGGGCGCTAGCGTATCCCCGCGCTGCTCGAGCAGAATGGCGGTTTGGCGAGCTGCTATTTGGATTGTGTGGATGGCCGCATGACTGGTGTGGAACGGCACGCACTGGGGATCGAGAAGCACCTCCTGGCATTTCCGTAGGCTGACCTCTTCCCTAAAAGCGAAGCCGTCACCACCGTTAAGCGGCGTGTTCCAGTTGAACATGTTGAACCGCTCACCGTCTTGGGCCATCGTCCAGCGGTGGTCACGCAACACGCCGCACAGAACGCGCGTGGAGAAGTCGTAGCGGTGGTTATGCGGGTTTACGACTTCCGGGGCCTTCGCAACGTCACCGTCAAAGAAGTAAACTTTCCGTGTCAGACTCGGTGTCCTGCTCAGGCACACGTAGTCAAATCCCTTCACATGGAAGTGCTGGAAAGAATGGTCCCAGATGTGCAGCAGCCGCTCGTCTGAGATATCGCCTATCAGTCCGGTTTTGTTGGTCATACGCGAACCGTCTTAACCACGCGAATCACCTTAGGTCTGAGTAGCCGCTTTTTCTTTATGCGTTCTATGGTTTTATTTAGCACCGCGTCTGCCTCCTCAAAAGTTTCGCATAGGCTGTAATTCTGTATGGATTCGCAGCCAGTCCACTCGAAAGAATCACCGCTCTTGCATAAGAACCCCCAATAAAAACAAAAGAACTTCTGCACGGCGTACTTTCCACCGTCTACTTCTACTATCCTCAATATCGTCATATCCCTCCTGTACCCTTTGATGCGTTGTCATATGGCTTGCGACTGGTCCACGAATATCGAATGTATGTTGAAAACGTGAACGGATTTCCGCAGTTTCCACAATGGGTTTCGCCTCCGTCCTCAGTGTAGGCACCGCTGATTTCAAAAAGGTCGTGTTGTTCCTTATGGCAATGCGGGCAAATTAGTCCGTCGTCTGACCAGCAAGTGCCGTCTTCCTCTACGCTGATGTAAGGCTTTTTCATGCGTTATCCGATTCCCTCGTTGGTTGATCCGAGCCGTGTGGATGCACAGTTACGCCCGGAATTGCTGTATGAATATGCCGCCCACACCGATCTGCAATATACTGGCAAAGCTCTTTATTCTTCCTGAGTATTTCATCACGGCTGCGCAACATCATGTCGGTAAGCCGGTTGATTTCATCGGACGCCCACAGCGAAGCTCCGGCATAGCCGTTTCGGTAGCCCTGTTCGTAGGCCGATTGCAGTTCGCTTTTTGTTGTCTCATCCATACCCAACTCTACATTTACTTCGTTGTTTTCATCAAAATGATCGTAACGATTAATAATCCCAAGACGAAAATCGCTCCGTTCTCCACATAACAGTCGGCCAGCTCTTGCTGTGTGGTCGAAGATTGATGGCATCCCGTTTCGTCATTCATAAGTTACCTGACCATGATTCCGTCGTCGCACGACCACCATTAGGACAGTTTGTCCGTTCGCGCCAGCACTTTTTTCACCTTCGATTGCTTTTTTCTCAGAACCAAATATAAAGACTCAACATCATGAACCGTATTGCATGACTTCTGACCCGTTTTCCCTCTCCGGCCTTCCCGCACCGCGATTATTCGTTGAGCGCATCCAGCGTGAGAAACACCGGCCTTCCCGCCACCAGCGCACGATGGACTTTGCGGCCGAACCGGCGCACGTTCTCAAGGTTCATTCGCCAGTCGAGGATATCGAGCGGCCCGTCGTTGCTCCGAAACAGGCCGCTTCGCCAGAACGCTCTTCCGGCGACAAAGGCAAAGCCCGTGACATCATTTCCGCGATCCGCACCCTCAAGGCAATAGAAGCCGAGAAACGCTCAGCGACCGACGCAGAGCGCCAGACCCTGATGCGCTTCCAGGGCTTCGGCGGCGTCGCGTTATCGATCTTTCCCGACCCCGTCACCGGTCGCTACAAGGATGGCTGGCAGGAGATCGGCGAGGAGTTGAAATCGCTGCTGACGCAGCAGGAGTACGATTCTGCCAAGCGGACTACATTCACTGCGTTTTACACCTCGCCGGTCGTTGTGACGGCGATGCACGACGGGCTGGAACAGCTCGGTGTTTCACCGTCAGCGACGATTCTTGAGCCGGGCTGCGGTAGCGGCAATTTCCTCGCCCACGGCAAACCCGGACAGCGCTTCATCGGTATCGAGCTCGATTCGCTATCCGGACGCATTGCCCGCGTTTTACACCCCAGCGCCGACGTCCGCATCGAGAACTTCCGGGATAGCAAACTTCCACAACTTGATGCCGTGATCGGCAACGTCCCGTTTGCCGATGTCAAACTCGACTTCCAGGGACAACGGCTATCGCTCCACGACTATTTCATTGCCAAGTCAGTTGACTCACTCAAGCCCGGCGGCGTGCTCGCTGTCGTAACCAGTCGCTTCACTATGGACAAGCAAAACGCCGCAACGCGGGAGGCGCTCGCGTCTCAGGCCGATCTCCTCGGCGCGATCCGGCTACCCTCCGACGCATTCAAGAAAGAAGGAACCGCTGTTGTTACAGACATTGTTTTTCTGCGCAAGCGATTACCGGGCCAGGAAGCAAATCACGCCGGAGATTGGCTCGAAACTGGCGTGAAGACCGTCGACGGCTCGGCCTTCCAGATCAACAAATACTTCGTTGACCACCCTGACATGGTGCTCGGCGATTTCAGCCGCAAAGACACGCTCTATGCCGAGGGATTCAGCGTCCTGAGCAATGGCGATCTCACTAGCCAGTTGAAGCAGGCGATAGGTCGCATCACTGAAAAAAGCGTTGTCGAGAGAGCGAACCCGCCCCCTGATCTCGCCTATCGCGCTGCCCTATCATCACCACCTATCAAGCTGATAGGTCACGCTGATACCGCCTTCACCCAGCCACCACCCATCCGGCATCTCACCGAAGGCAGCTTCTTCATCGAAAACAACGCCATCTTTCAAATCGAGGGAGGGCAGGGCAAGCCGGTCGTCTACGGCGGTACGGAGCTTAAAGACAACGGGACGATGACCGGCAAGCGCCTCGCCAAGCTAATCGAGATCCGCGATGCGGCCCGGCTGGTGTTGCAATCGCAGAACGAGGGCTGGCCCGAGGAAAATCGCAAGCAGGCACGCCGGAAACTCAACTTTCTTTACGACTCGTTTGCAGCCAATTACGGGCCCATCAACAAAACGACCTTCAGCCAGACCAAGGACGACACGCAAATTCGGCGCATGCCGAACCTGGTGAAGTTCCGCGAAGACCCGGACGCCATGCTGGTCATGTCGCTGGAAGAGTATGACGAGGCAACCGGTCAGGCGGAAAAAGCCGCCATCATGAAACGCGACGTGGTTGGGCCGAAACCGCCTGTGAAGTCGGTGGCGACCGCCGAGGAGGGGCTGCTCGTATCCCTCGACCACAAAGGCGTCATCGATCTCGCCTACATTGCTGAACTGTACGGAAAATCCGAATCGCACATCATTGCCGAGCTTGGTGACCTGATTTACCGTGATCCCGCCAGCAAAGAGTGGCAAACGGCGGATGCCTACCTCTCGGGCAACGTTCGCGAAAAACTCAAAATTGCCGAAGCCGCCGGGCCTGACTACGCCCACAATGCCGTGGCTTTGCGTTCCGTTCAGCCCGAGGACGTGCTGCCCGGCGACATCGATGCTAATCTCGGCGCGCCGTGGATTCCGCGAGAGGATATCCAGGCCTTCGCGGCAGAGCTCTTTAACGTCGCTCCGCAATCAATCACCATCGGCCACGTCAAGAAAGACGCGCATTGGGGCGTTGAGGGCGACTACCGGGCTATGCAGTCAGTGGCAGCGACCTCCGAGTACGGCACGCCACGAGCGAATGGCATCAGCTTGCTGGAAATGGCGCTCAATCTGAAAACGCCGATGATTTACGATATCGGCCCCAATGACGAGCGCATCCCCAATCCGGAAGCGACGCTCGCCGCCAAGGAAAAGCAGCGGATCATCAAAGAGAAGTTCAAGGCGTGGATTTTCGCCGACCCCGACCGCGCTGAGCGGCTCGTGCGTATTTATAACGATGCCTACAACAATCTGCGGCCTAGGCTGTTCGACGGTTCACACCTTGAGTTTCCGGGGATGAGCAAGGCGATAAAGCTCAATCCCCACCAGGTGGACGCGGTGTGGCGCTGCATGGCGGCGGGGAATACATTGCTGGCACATTGCGTTGGTGCCGGCAAGTCCTATGAGATGGCCGCCGCGGCAATGAAGATGAAACAGGCGGGGCTCGCAAAGAAGCCTCTGCTGGTCGTGCCGAATCACATGCTTGAGCAGTTCTCTCGTGAGTTCATGCAACTCTACCCGAACGCGAAAATCCTTGTTGCCAGCAAAGACGACATGACTAAAGAGCGGCGGAAGATGCTTACCGCCAAAATCGCCAGCAGCGAGTGGGATGCGATCATTACCACGCACAGCTCTTTCGAGCGCATGTCGATGTCACGAGACTACCAGGAAAAATTCCTCTTGGATCAAATCAACGAATACGAAGAGCTTCTGTGCGATAAGGCCAACGCGAAAAACCGCAACATTATCAAGGCACTTGAAAAGCAAAAAGTGAAGCGAGCCCAACGCCTGAAAGACCTGTCGGCTGAAGACAAAAAGGATGACGGACTGGTTTTCGACGAACTTGGCATCGATCAAATATTCATAGATGAACTGCAATACTTCAAAAACCTCGACGCCCCAACGAAAATGGAGCGTGTTGCTGGGATTCAGACCGGCGGCAGCGAGCGTGCGTTCGACCTTTACATGAAGGGGCGCTATCTCGACGAGCAGCATCCGGGTCATGGCGTTGTCGGAGCCACCGGGACGCCAGTCAGCAACAGCATGGTGGAACTTTACACCATGCAGCGATTCCTCGATCCCAAGGGGCTGATCGACCGCGGCATCGACCATTTCGACGCTTGGGCCGCGTCGTTCGGCGAAGTCGTGGATGCCATGGAAATCTCCCCCGATGGCAAAACACTGAAGCCGCGCAGCCGCTTCGCCAAGTTCGTGAATATGCCCGAGCTTCAATCGATGTTTCGTGCCTTTGCCGATGTACAGACCGCTGAGATGCTCAACCTACCTCGTCCGGCGCTCAAGGGCGGCAAGGCGGAAACGATCGCATGCCCGATGTCCGACACGCAAAAGGAAATGCAGGACTGTCTCGTTCAGCGTTACGAAAAGGTGCGTTCGACCAGAGTCGATCCCCGCGTCGACAACGCGCTCGCGATCACCACGGATGGCCGAAAATTGGCACTCGATGCACGAATGCTCGCGTCCGGCCCAGATTTCCCACAGTCCAAGATCAACACGATGGTTGGTAAAATCGTGGACATTTGGAAGGAAACGGCTCCCACCAAGGGAACGCAGATGGTGTTCTGCGACATGGGCGTCAATCCGACGAACTGGGGATTCTCGGCCTATGACGACATCGTAGAGAAGCTGAAAGCATCCGGCATACCAGGCGATCAGATCGCGGTCATGGGCGATGCCGATACCGATGCCAAGAAGCAGGCGCTATTCGAGCAGGTTCGCCAGGGCACGGTTCGCGTTCTTATCGGTAGTACAACCAAGATGGGCACTGGTACCAACGTCCAGAAACGCCTGGTGGCGCTCCATCATTTAGATGCACCGTGGAAACCCGCAGAGGTTGAACAGCGTGAGGGAAGAATACTTCGTCAGGGAAACATGAACAAGGAAGTGCAAATCTACCGCTATGTCACCGAAGGATCATTCGACGCTTATATGTGGCAAGCGCTCGAAACCAAAGCTCGGTTTATCAACCAGATCATGACCGGGGAGTCCACTGCGAGAAAAGCCGAGGATATCGGAGGCCAGGAGCTTTCCTACGCGGAAGTAAAGGCCATCGCTTCGGGCAACCCTGCCGTGTTGACGCTGGCTGAAGCCGACGCGGAGATGCAGCGTTTGTCGATTCTCCGCAAGAATCACCTTGATGAAGAGTTCATCGCACGCCGTAAACGCACCGAACTACCGATGACGATCGATCGGTTGCAAACCCGGATCGCCAATCTAACGGCCGATATTGCAACGATCAGAGATAACCATGTGCCGGCCAGCCCGGAGGGGTTGGCACGACGGCTTGCAAATATTCCCGAGACAGTGAGGGAAACACGGTCGTTTCCGCTCGGAACGCATCACGGGTTAAAGCTCAGCCGGGTGCTTCATCCGAACGGGGCAGGGGAGGTCGCGCTAGAGGGTCAGGTCGTGCGCGCAACGATGCTATCTAAAGAGAATCAAGGCGCGCGAGCAGTTCTTAATGCTGCGGAGCGATTGCTTAACGGTTATGACGATCAGTTGCATGCGGCGAAAGTCGAATTAGGCATAGCCGAGGGGCAGAAACGCGACTATGAAGCGCGAATCGGCAAGCTATTTCCTTACGAAAGCTACATGCGATCGCTTGGCGAGCTACGCGACCAGTTGAGAGTGGCCTTAACGGGGAATGCGCCGGAAGGCAGTATGCCAGCCGAGGAGATTGCCGGAAGGATCAAGGCATTGAAGGCGGAGAATACTGTAGAGGCGGCGCCCGAGCGAATAGGCGTCAGGAAGGCAAGCAGGGCGGAAACGCCGGTGACGGCGAGGATTCGAGAGCGCATGGTGGAGACAACCGTAGCAGCCGAGGAACCGTCGGAACAGCGGCAAATCCCTGTCGAGGCAAAGCAACCAGCCGTTGAAAAAAGGCCTTCGGAAGCCAAACCAAGCCATTTCTCGACCATGACCAAACGGAGGGGATTCGAACAGCAAGGCAGGCTATTCTAGCCCACTGTGCTGCATCCGCATGAACTGTGTGTGACATCTAATGAATTAGCGCAAGCATTTTCCCACGAGTATCTACCAACCTCACCATATCATTTGCTACACTGCCTCCGTTATTTCTCTTACCGGAGCATTACCATGGCAAAAAAGTCTGCACCGAAGACTGAAGCAGCGAAATCTGAAGCACCCAAGCCCGAGGAATCCACGCCGGTCCAAGCGTCAATGACCCAGACCGACGCAGTTAAGGCCGCCATCGCTGAGGGCTTCGACAAGCCGAGCGCTGGCTCCGAATTCATTCAGAAAACATACGGTCTCAAAGTCACGCCAAAGTATTTCTCGATCATCAAGAGCAAGGTGGCACCGGGAACGGCAAAGGCGGCCAATGCGAAGCGAGGGCCGACGCCAAAGGCCGTGTCAGTGGCTGCAAAGGCTGCTCCGACCAGCACCGATACGTTCGAGGAATTGAAGAAGCTGAAGGAGCTTAAAGAGCGAGTTGGCGCCAAGCGGTTTGAGGAGATGCTTGAGTTTATTGGGTAAGTAGATAGGGTGGGGCAGGGAGGCCTTTTATTCTAACAAGTCAAATCAGGGTACGTTTGTAGGACCTGGTTCAAGAGGGTCATGACCAGACCGCTTCAATCTGACTCATCAAATCGTTATACTGAGTTATCCGTACGCGCTTCGGGTTTCGGATGCTCTTCAAGCAGACAGCGCAGCTTAAAGGTTGAGTCCGTTGCGAAGTGCAAGAATCCGATCACGACATAATGGAGGCGTTCCTGCGCGGCGTTGATCTCGTTCAAGGTGATGGATATAGATTCCATCGCGTCAATTCGCTGCGAGTTTTTCAGTGTCTGACTGTCTTCCGCCAGAAACCTGTCAATCGCCTCGCGGGCATCGTTCGGTAACGTTGGGTTCGTCTCCTTGAAGACCTTCAGTAAGTGATATGCGACTTGTAACAAAGTTTTGAGTTCAATATATGGCTCGCCCATGATGTTATGGAATTGAGCAAGGTCGCAAATTGGTCCGTAGGCTTTCTTCAACCGCTCGCTTGCTGGAGTTTTCTTATTCGACAGGATCTCGCGGATCTGGCTAATGCGTTCGGCATTGTGAATGAATAATTTTTCCAAGCCGCTGGCAGCTACATTCTCGGCAGATGAAAGGATCGTAGTCAGGCAGAGACGAAAAATTCGCCTGCCATACTCAATCAGGGACCGGTGTGGATAAACCTCCTTGTCACCGCGTTTAGCTTTTTTTGCTAGCTCCTTATCAACCGTCAAGAACGCAAGCTCGTGCGGAACGCCCTCATGCACAGCCTTTGATCTCGCTGCGTAGAATTGCTCAAGCCAGCTATCGAGTCTTGGGACGGGCCCGATGAGTGTTAGCACCGCGTCCTTGAATCGCTCAGTCAAATCCCGGCCGCTTGGAACCCTAAGTAGGCTTTCCAAGGCGATAGCCAGATGTACCAACGCTTCGGATTCGAAGATCGCTTTCCGACAGCTCCGCAAGTACCATTCGAGACCATCAAAAATCCTCTTCCGAACTTCGTCGCTATTTTCCGGCTCTCGCTCGCCAAAAAACAAATACTGGAAGGCCCAATTGTGCGGATGTTGGAGGAATTCGCCTAAATTGCGGATGACAGATTGTGAATTGTTCAAGATTTGATTGGGGATTTCCGGATAGATGCGGCTACCTTCGGCCACGCATAAATACGCTGTTAAATTTCGCAAGCCCTCGTAACCTTCTAGGTAACCGTGCTCCGGTTCAGGTCGATCCACTAGCAATGCAGCCCTTTCCCCCACGCAAAGGGTATTCATAGCCAATAAAGAAGCGACACGATCAGGCCGAAAGGTGAACAGGGAACTGCTTTCGGCGGGCAGGAAAACATCGCCGATATGCGATGGCGATGAGTAGAGATAACCCAATAACAGGCGAATTTCGTTGAGGTGCCGAAGAGACTGATTGTAATCCGATTTGCCATTCAAACTTACGTAACAACAGGTCATTTGTCGAATCTGTACCTGATCGCCGGCGAAGAACATATTGCAAAGCGATTCAAGGTGTTGACGAATCTCAGGCTCCAAGTCGGCCAAGTCGTCATTGCTTCTCAACTCTATGCCCCGCAAGCGAAACCGTCCACCAGGACTCAGATACGGGAACACACCGAACAGATGGGGAGATTTTGTAAGCATGGATTGCGAATGGTAAACCAGGGAAGTTTGTCGTGACCGTGCAGCGGACCTATACAAATGGTACAGAAAACGCTGCGGTGAAACCAGTCACGCTTTGGAGCGCCCCGACCCTTTCAATGACGAGCTGGGCAAACAGTTAGATCACAGCCGTGTCAAGTTCATAGGTGGCTCATTTTGTGATGAAGGGACGGGTAGATACGTGTTATTGTTGTCACTTATTGGAAGAGGTGGTCGGGGACAGCTTGCAGTTGAGGAGCCAGATATGAGTTAAATTGGATTGGATGTGTTGGTTGGCAACAATTTGGCAACACTATTGGCAACATCAACGAGCCATCGCTACAATACCTTTCAAGCGAGCCTGTGACGTAACTGGCTTTATCACAAGCATTTTAACTGCGAATCGTATATCACAGCAGTGCCAAAGCATGGTGACGCGGTGAGGACTTAAAATCCTCCGGAGGGTTACCTCTGTGTGGGTTCGAATCCCACCGCCGGTACTAGACTTACGACAATAGTGCCTCCTGCAATAATCGGGCAGCGCTGCAATAGCGCTCACATATCTCGATTGTAGGGCACACGTATGGCATCGCTGCAAGAACGTGACGGTCGCTGGCAGTGTCAGTTCCTCTATCGCGGGAAGCGCCGCACCTTCGCTTTGGGCAACGTGAGTGAGCGTGAGGCAAAGCACAAAGCGGCGCAAGTTGACTATCTCTTGATGCGTCTCCGCCAGAGCCTGATCACGCTTCCCGCCGGAGTCGACATCGCCGACTTCGTGATGCACGACTGCGTCCTCCCCAAAGTCGAGGCGGCTCCCGCTGCTGAGGGCGAGCCGACACTCGCCTTCCTCCGCGACACGTACTTGGAAACTCACAGCAACGGAACACTCGAGGCCCATACCCTGCGCGGAACTAACCGTCACTTTGGTCACTTAGTTCGTTTCTTCGGCGAGGGATTTCCCATTCGGAAAGGCTCATGTCGAATTGCAGGGTGACGGTTCCGGCAGCCGTTGATCGAGAATACAATCGCTCGATAACTCACCGACACAAATTATGGGTCACGGACTGGCCAGATGATCAACATTCGCGACCTCATCGATGACGCCAAATGCTTTCAAACCGTCCGCGAAATGCGTTGGCCCAATGGGGTGACTTGCCCGCATTGCGACTCCGCATCGGTCGTCAAAGATGGCCGCGATGACACCCAAACCGAACGCCAGCGATACCTCTGCCATGGGTGTCAGAAACGGTTCGATGATCTCACCGGGACGATCTTCGCCGGCCGTCACGAATCGCTGAGAACCTGGATCGTCTGCCTCTACTTCATGGGACTGAACCTGTCGACTCTGCAAATCGCCAGGGAACTCGACATGAACCGCGGCGACGTTCAAGCGATGGTCCAGCAGCTTCGTCAGGGCATCGTCGAGCGTCGCCCCGCCGTGGTTCTCGAAGGGGAAGTCGAATGCGACGAAGTCTATGTGGTAGCGGGACATAAGGGAAATCCCGACGCCGTCCAAAAAAAGGGAGAGTCGGCCGGCGTCGACGCTTGAAAGGAGACCGAGGTCGCGGCACGTTGCTCAAGGAGAAGCCGCCAATTTTCGGTATGCTTCAACGAACGGGCGAAGTTGTGATCCGGATGCTGAGCGATGTCAAACAAGCGACGATCGGCCCGTTGATCCAACAAACTATTGCCAAAAGAACGGTTGTGTTCACGGATGAATACGACATTTACAGCCGCTTGGCGGAGTGGGGTTACGATCATCAATCGGTATGCCACGGCAAGCGAGAATATGCTCGTGACGACGATGGCGATGGTTTCTGCGAAGTGCACGTGAATACACTCGAAGGGTTCTGGTCGCTGCTGAGAAGTTGGCTGCGACCGCACCGAGGAATTTCCCAAGAGAAGTTGCCGCTGTACCTCGGATTTTTCGAGTTTATTCACAATACTCGGATGACGGGAAAAAGCGTTCTCGGCGCTCTGATCGGTCTTTTGCTATCACCACCCTGCAATCCGGCATGAGCCATACCGTTAAGGGGCCTGGCGGGCAGAACGTCTGAAAGTCCGTAACTGATCAGACGCAGTAGACAGAACCGTCGACGACTACGAGTTCTCGCCGACACTTATCAAAACTGCAACGTTTAGTCGTGATCATATTAATTGTGCTTGTCTCCTGTGGGTCAGTTTACACGCTCTTTTTCAACCGAGCCGGCGACCGTTAGATGTCGCTACGATGCGATGTCCGTACTTTGATCCCGCGGTAAAAGGCTGTAAAACTGGCCAGAGCTTGGAGGGCAAGTAGGACGGTTGTCGGTTCTGGCACGGTGGCGGTTTCGATCAGATCAATGTTGTAGAGGGAATTGCCGATGGATGTGACCGATCCGGTGATACTATCGCCCGCAGGACCGGAAAGATTGGTGATGTTAGCATCGGTGACCAGCGAGAAGGCCAGCGATGGGTCGATCGTTCCCGAGAAATCGAAGTAAATGCGAGCGAGACCGGCCGTATTCGTTTGCATGAAATCCGCCCCGGCCAGATTTTGCGAGGGATCGAAGAAAACGTCGCCGGCGATGATTTGCGCTGCGGGCGAAGACGCGATCGACGAGGTAATATCGGGAGCGAAAAGACTGTACCCAGTAAATAAGTAGGGGGTCGTGGTGTCGGTAGTCGCCTGCGCGAACTGGACATTGGCATTATTTGTGGTGATACCAATGGAGAAGCCGCCGAGCGTTAGGTTGGTGGAGGTCGAGTTCGTCAGGTTGACGTCGAAATAATATGCAGCGCCCGCACCGGAATTGGCGATCACGGGGCCGATTTCAACAGTGAGTACTTGACCCGCCTGGCTCGGCGTGGAACCAGCCACGACAGCCAGGAGAGCGATACCTGTGAATGCAAGACGGAAGATGGTGCGAATCATTTTCAAGGATCTCATAACTTGGAGTCAGCGTGCATGCGGGAGGGTCTTGCCAAGACGCCCCTGGGCAATCTTGACATCTTCGGCATCAACGACGCCGTCGCCGTTGAGGTCTGCCAGATTCACGCCGGGAATGGAATCGCCGGTAATCAGATACGTTCCGATCTGGTTCTTGATTGCGACCATGTCGTCGCTTTTCACCGTGCGATCACCGTTGAAGTCGCCTGGTAGGACGTCGAAATTCCACGACGACGTGCCGCCGAGGTTAATGGGCGATCCTGCGAGGTTTGCAATGACTCGCGTGCGATCGATCGACGCGGTGAGCATGTCGACGCCGAGCGCGGTCGGCAGCTTCCACACGATATCACGTGAAGATGTACCGGTGGAATATGAGACGGGGACGATCTGGGCCTGATTCAGGACGCTATTAAGGTTGAATGGGGAGCCAGCAAGTTGAACATCGTCGCTGAAGAGCACTTCGATTGCGCCGATGTTGCTGAACGGCAAGTCGCGGGTCAGTCCTTGGAGCGAAACAGATGCTCGGCCCCAAGGGTGTGCTGCGTCAGTGGGGCCGTAAAGCGCGCGGATGTCGAGCACCTTGGGATGGACCGTGACCGTCGACGCCACAAACCTGAATGTATAGTCGGATGATGATAGTGTGCCGACTGTCGGCGTGATCGGGTACAGGCCGGCCGCAGTTGTGGGGCCATACGTCGTTTGATAGCCGGGTGCTCCGGCAATGACGGCGGGCTTGTCGCCGTTGACAAGAGGCCCGAACGTATAAGTCGGAGTTGGAAGGATATCGCCGTGAAGGAGGTCGATGGGGCCCGCGGTAACGGTCGTCGCATATTTGAGAATATCGATGGTCACCGTCTTCGAGGCTGCGAAGTAATTCGCGGTCTCGTTGTAGGCGACAGTCAGCGGCCGGCCGAGTTGCGCGTGATAGATGGTTCCGAGCGCGAACGGGTATATAGCTTGGGCGTCGGAGTCCGACGTGGCGTTGTACTGAATGGAAGTGATCGGCGTGCCATAGGTGATTGGGGCCGGATTGTCCCAGATGATCGTCGGCGTTGCCTTCGCAATGACCAGGGACACCGTTGCCGACGCGGCGAGGTGATTTGCGTCGCCAGCATAGCTCGCGACCACGGTGTAGGTGCCCGCATTCACAGGCGCGGACGCGAGTTGAGTTCCGCTAGCCGACGACCCAGCGTAATAGGTGAATGTTAGCGGCCCGGGATGATCGGTCGGAATGCCGACGACGTCGACTTGTCCCGAAGCCGATTGCGCCGAGCGATTGTAGACGTAGCTCTGCGGGAAGAACTCGACGTTTGTTGTCGCCTTGTTCACCACGACGTCTGTATCGCCCTGAACTGAATGACCGCCCCCGTCAGTCACGCGAACGCCGACGTGATGAGTCCCGGCCGTGCTGAACAGAATCTTGACCTGATTGTCGGCACCAGAGTTAGTTTGAATGACTCCGTCGGCGTCGACGAGGAAGGTGTAAGAAAGTGCCCCCTGTCCGGTGGCCGTGACGCTGATCGTGACCGACTGGCCGTAGGAGACCGGCCCGCTATTGACGACCGACTGGATCGCAAGAGACGAGACGACGTTGATCCGGAACGTCGCGACTGCGCTGGAGAGCGAATTACCCTGAGATCCAGTGGGGTCACCTGTATCCGTGACTTGGTAGGTGAAGCTCGCCTGTCCCGTGTAACCGGGGGCTGGGATAAAGCGGAACTGTCCGACATGCCCGATGATTGGCACGAGTGTTCCAGCCGCAAGCGCGGGTGGATCGACGATTGTGTACGTCATATCCGACGGTGCGGTCTCAACGTCACTCACCAGTCCGGTGAGGTCGATCACCACTCCATCCGGCGTCCCGGCGACGACCGATGTTGCGCCATCTGTCGCCACCGGCGCGTCATTCACTGGAGTGATTGAAAGGTCAATCCGCGAGGCGTGATGGAAGTTGGGATCGGCTGATGTGGCATATGTGAAGTTAAAGGAGGCTGGACCATTGTAATTCGCGGCAGGCGTGAATCGCGCCGTGTGGCCATCGCTGAGAAGGGTAATCGTTCCGTGACTCGCGTCGGCGACGGAGAAGATGAGGTTCGCCTTGAGACTATCTGGATATTCGGCATCGATGAAGTTGCCGAGATCTACGTCGACCGACCCATCCTCAGCCGCGACAGGCTGTACGACGATGAAATCAGGAACGATGAATCCAGAGGCTATGTTGTCGCGCGTCGTATCATAATCATAGTAACGGAAGACATCGAAACCCGAAAAACCGGGATCGGGCGTGTAGGTGAACGAGCCGTCCTGAGCCATTGTAAGCTGGCCGTGGAGCGGGTTCGCATAGATCACGGGGAAGATCGAATCATTGTTGAGGTTGTCATCATTGGCGAGGACGCCGGGTGCAGCCACAGTGAGGGTCGAGTCTTGATTCGCCGTGTAATTCTCTGACTGGATATTGACAGGGAAGACCGTGAAAAGGACGGTCGCGCGGGGGGAATGCTCGCCTAGAGCATTAACGAGTTCGAAGGAGAACGAGTCGACGCCGAAGTAGTTGAGATTCCCCGTGTAGGCGAACATACCATCAGGACCGATGGTGAAATCCGAGGCATGCATCGGCCCGATCACGGTCGCCAGATCAACCGTGACCGGCGACTCGCCGGCGGGATACGTGCCGTCGACCAACTCACTAAGAAAACCGTCGAACTCGATACCATCGGCGACTGAGTACCGGTAGTTGGCGGAGAAGAGAGCGGCGACCGTCAAGTCGACCGTGGCGACATTGTACGTCCGCGTCCCGTCCGACAATGTGTAGGTAAACTGGTCAGCGCCGGTATAGCCAGAGTCGGGGGTATAGGTCGGCGTGATCCCATCGTCGGAGAGAGTGAGCGTCCCATGAGCGGGTCCGTTGACGATCTGCACACTAAGAGAGGCGCCTTTGAGGTTCAGGGCAGGGTCGACGAGGTCGAGGCTCGTCGGTTGATTCTTGAGAATGTTGAACTGAAGGTCATATCCGTAGACTGGTACGATGTTGAGCGTGACGGTCGCGCGGCCGATATCGTTGCCCGCAGTGTCGTATGCCTCATAGTTAAACTGGACGGGGTCGAGATTAGGGAGACCGGTGTTCGGATCGGTGTCGTCATAGAACCGAATCGAGCCGTCGAGATCGAGTTGAATTTCACCGTGCGTCGCACCCGAGACAAGCCCGACGAACGCAGCATTGGGGCTATCATTGGCCAGAACACCGTGCGTAGCGTCGACGGTCAGGCCCGTGGTGGGAGACGGGTTCGGAGTGATGATGTAAGAGTCATCAACCGCCGCCGACCCGACGTTGATGGTTACAGTGGCGAGATTTGAATCGAAGGTTCCGTTGTTCGCACGGTACGTGAACGAGTCGATACCGAAGAAACCGGTGTCGGGCGTGTAGAGATAGCTTCCGTCGTCGGCGATCGACAGCGAGCCATGTGCAGGAGTGCCGATCTCTGAGATGGTCAGGTCGGAAGCATTGCCTGCGTCGAGATCGACGTCGTTGGCCAGAAGATCGGCCTTGCTGAAATTCGCCGTCCTGGCGGGGGGGGAGATGACGAAGGCGTCGTCTCTCGCCAGGACGGGTGTTACCTGGATTGAGACGGTCACCGGGAGCGACTCGAACCCACCTGCGTCGTGAGCTCGGAAGGTAAAGCTCGCGACTCCTTCGAATCCGTCGGCCGGTGTGAAGACAAGCGAGCCGGTCGCGGCCGACCCGTCTCCTTCGATCGTCACAGAACCGCCATTCGACGCCGATACGTCGGTGATACCGACGATTGTGAAGGGAGCAATATCGACGAGATTGGCCAGGAGGTCGGATGAGACACCGAGAACCAAGGTCCGCGATCTTACGGCCTGGTATGACTGATCGGGCACCGAGATCGGGGATACGTCGAACTCGACCGTCGCAGTGCGCGACGCCTGCGCGTTGACGACCGCCTGATAGGTGAAGACATCGACACCGTAGAAGTTGTCGTCGGGTGTATACATGAACGATCCGTCAGCCGCGATCGTGAGTGAGCCATGCGCCGGCAGACTTACCACCGAGAGTGAGAGAGCAGAATGAGTTCCACCGGGAACGTTCGCGTCGTTGGCGAGCGGCCCATGTGCGGCGTCGACGGTGAGGGGGCTATTGAAGGTCGTTGCATACTCGTCGTCGACGGCCTGAATGCTGGCTGAGGTCACAAAGAACGTGACCGTCGCTGGGAGCGAGTCGTAAGTTCCGTCGCTTGCCTTGTAGCGGAGGCTGTCTGTACCCGAGTAACCGAAGTCTGCTTGGTAGGAGAAAGAGCCGTCGGCATTGAGCGTAAGTTGTCCATGACTCGGCGATTGAACGACGACAGCCGAGAGAGCTGATCCTGACGCGTCGGTGTCGTTCCCAAGCACACCAGGCGCAGCGATCAGAAGTGATCCGGCACCGACGTTATAGTGGTCATCCGCGGCGACGACCGGCGAGACCGAGATCCGAACAACCACGGCGGGAGATCGGCTCCCGTCGGCGGCCTCGGCATGGTACGTGAAGGTGTCGAGACCGAAATAGCTTCCATTGGGCTGATAGCTGAACGATCCATCCGAAGAGAGCGCAAGAGCGCCGTGAGCCGTGGTCGTGTCGAGCACGGCGTGGATCGATCGGCCAAAGGGATCGACGTCGTTGGCAAGAACACCGTGGTCCGCGTCAACGGCCAAAGTCGCCGCGCGATTGGCGTTGTAACTGTCGTCTTGGGCGAACGGCCGACCATCTGTGATGGTATAGCCGATCGGCGTTGCATCTGCCGGAGTGTAGTCGATCGAGCCATTAAAATGGACGAGCGCAGTGTAGTCGCCCGGCAGGCTGGGAGGCGTAGTGGTGCCGGGCAGAGTTGTACCGGGCTGGACGCCGAACCCCGCGTAGTAAGTCACAGTGAACGTGCCGGCTTCCTGGTTTGCAAACGTCTGTGGAGTGTCGTCAAATCCGGCAACGTGGCCGATGGCATAGGGTGTGACCGGGAATGTTGAGACGCCGTTTGCCACGCGCGGCTGGGGATAGGTCAGTCCTACGATGGGCACATTCTGCTGGATGGTCAGGCTCGGGCTTGCCGCGCCCGACGAGACCGGGCCGAAGTTTCCATCTCCCGGATAGTCAAAGCTAATCTTGTATGTTCCTGCGTGGAACGGAGGGCTTGTCGGCAGGATGAAGTTGAAACCAATCGCCCCGCCAGCGCTGATCGGAGCCTGCTCGGTAACGCCGTTGATCGTGACGTTCACGAATTCGCCCGGTGAAAAGAACGATCCATCGGGCGAATTGATTTGACCGAAGATTGAAACCTGGCTCGTCCCGTAAACGGCCGCCACTCCAGTGAGCTCGCCGAACTTCGGGGTGGAGTCGAGAGTGGTGAAGCTAAAAATCTGGCCCAACGCCTGACCGCCGGCGTTCGAAGCCACAGCGCGGTAGTAGTAAGTCGTGTTGGCTTGAAGGCCTGAGAGAGCGACCGCGACCGGTCCGGACGCATTCACGGATGTCGCTGAGAGGATCGAAGGCGTCGACAATTTCCGGACTGCGTTGTCGCCGAACGCGGCGACGTAGATGTTCCCCGACGCGTCGAGGGCGACTCCACCCGGATGGCTGATTCCAGCAGTCGCGCCGACTCCATTGTTGCCGTTGGAGTTACCGGGAGAGCCGGCAAGTGTTGTCACGACGCCGGACGGCGTGATCTTGCGGATCTCCTGGTTGTTGAAATCACCGACGTAGATATTGCCCGAGGCGTCGACGTCAATGCCCTGAGGAGTGTAGAACCGAGCCGCTGAGCCTGTGCCGTCGGTATTGCCATGCTGGCCCGGAGAGCCGGCCAGCGTGGTCACCACACCCGTGGTCGCGGTGGCGAATGTGATCTTGCGGATTGTGTTCGATCCCGCGTCGGCAACATAAAGATTGCCCGAACCATCGAACGCCACGCCATAGGGATTGATGAACCGCGCTGTGGCGAAGTCACCATCGGTGTTCGTCTGCTGACCCGAGACACCGACAACGGTCGTCACATCGCCGAGAACCGAAATCTTGCGGATCGCCGAGTTGCCGGCATCGGCGACGTAGACATTGCCCGCCGGGTCGACGGCTACGTCGATCGGGTAGGCGAATTTCGCGGCAGTTCCGTGGCCGTCTGCGAAGCCAAGTCCCGGACCGGCCTGTCCGGCGAGGGTCGAGACGTTGGCAACACCGTTGACGAACGTGATGAATCGAATGGTGTTATTGAGCGAGTCGGCGACGTAGAGATTGCCTGCGCCGTCGACCGCGATCCCCTGGGGATCTCGGAACAAGGCCGACGCGCCGACGCCATCGGCGGACCCGGCAACTCCCGGCGTGCCGGCGATGGTGGAGACGACACCCGCTGAAGTGATCTTGCGAATCGTGTGGTTGAATGTGTCGGCGACGAAGATATTCCCCGAAGCATCAATCGCCACGCCGAGCGGCTCGTCGAACTTCGCGGAGGCTGCTGCACCGTCGGTGCTGCCGTAACCGTTCCCGCCCGCGTAGGTCGTGACAACGTTCGTGGGAATCGACGGATCGGTCGAATACTGGAAGCCGGTTGTGGTCGTCGACCCATTGGGGTTAACCGTCGCGTTCAGGGTCGCGCCAGTCGTCTTGATCGACGTGGCGGATTGAGTTGTCACAGTCGGCGGAGTGACAGGAATGGCAGTGACGATTGCCGAGGCAACCGCGACGGCTCCCGTTACGAGACCATCGCTGGGCGTGACCGTAAGCACAATCCGCGCGCCCGCCTGAAGTCCGGCCAGCGAGAGCGTGTCGACGAGTTGCCCTGCGCCGAGGGGATGCGTTTGGACGGTCTGGCCGTTGACTTGCCAGACGAACGTGAGGCTGACGGGATCGTTATTCGGATCCGAGGCGATTGCCGTCGCCGTCAAGGTGTCGCCGGGCGCGGGGGTCGAGGTGTTGAGCGAGATCGAGACGGTCGGGGGGCCGTTCGCCACCGTTGCGTTGATATTCATCGAGTTGTTCGTCGTCACAGGGTCGACGGTGGCAGACGCGACTTTCGCCGTCGTTGCGATCACCGTGTTCCGTGGCAGGACGATCGGCTTTAGTGTCACTGTGATCGTCTGCGCTCCGTCCGCCGCGGCAAAAGTACGCCGGTTGGCGAAGATCGTGCCGGTGCCTCCGACGGCCGGGGTTGTGAGCGTCCATCCGGCCGGCGCGGTTGCAGAGACGAAGGTCGTGTTGGCTGGAATCAATTCCGAGAACGAGACGTAATCGGCGGAGTCGCCTTGGTTGGTAACCGAGTAGGTATAAGTCAGGGTCTGGCCGGCTGGCACCGTCGTCGGCGTGGCGAAGCCGGTGACAGCCAGATTCGCGCGCTTCGGCTCGATCTTCTGCAAGAACATCGTCGAGTCGTTCGGGCCGGATGTTGCTGTAGAGGTTCCGTTAACGACGATTCCACCCGTCGAGGTCACCGCCAGTGCCGTCGCCGTGGTTGAGCGACCGGAGATCATACCGGCATAGAGTTGGTTCGGATTGAGCGTCGTCTGCGAGCCAAACGTGTAGTCTTTCGACCCATCGGCATTGAAACGGGCGACGAGACCGCGACCGATGGTTTTATCGGCGGCGATGACTCGTAGGTCGGGACCGACGGCGACCGCGTCGAAAGTGAGATTGATGTTATTTGAGAAGTTGTCGGTCTGGTATCCGGTCCCATTGAAAGTCGTGTCGAGTGCCCCGGCCGCCGTGAACCGGGCAACGCCTCCTCCAGAGTTAGCGAGCTTGCCCGCGACCACGGGGCGGCCCAGGGGATCGATGGTAATGGCGTAGCCGATTCCATTCGCGGTCATGGCCATCGGCAGGGTCGTGCCGAAGGTTGAATCGAGCGTACCGTCGGCGTTGTATCGGGCGATGAAGAAGGTGTGAGTGGAGGAGGGCAGCGCATCGCCCGTGACGATGATCTTACCGTCGGGCGTCGTCGCGACGCCGTAGATCCGTGCGGTGTTGTTGCCGAACCTGAGCGAGGCCGACATCCCGGTGCCATTGAAGGTCTTGTCGAGCGTTCCATCGAGGTTATAGCGGTAGACAAAGCTTCCGCCGGCAATCACGATCTTGTCCGCGTAAATCCCACCTCGGTAAATCGAGTCGGATACCGGCGTGAGGCCGGTACTGACGACGCCGTTCGTGCCGAAAGTCGTGTCGGGCATGCCGTCGATATTGAACCGGTACATTAGGCCGCCACCCATAGCGACGACCTTGTTGAGGTTCGTCCCCGACTTCTCGACGTCGACCGCTTCGAGCCCGCCACCAGTATTGGGATTGGTAAACGGGTTGAAGTTCAGAAGCCCGGTGCCGCCGAAAGTTGTGTCGAGCGTTCCGTTCGGGTTGTACCGCGCAATCGCAAACCCAAAATCGAGACCCAGAGAATTTTGCGGTGCTCCTCCCGCGATGATTCGATCGGACGCATCGACCGCGACAGCCGTTCCCTTGACGATGCCCGGAAGCGACTGCGTCTTCGTTCCCGTCGCGTTGAACGTGACATCGAGCGGGCCGGTCGGGTTGAACACAGCGCCCGAGTCGTCGTCGGTGATCGTCCCATAGGCGATGTTCGTTGCAATAATGGCATTGAGCGGCGTGCCGACACCGGGCGCGGTCAGGTTGACCAGGAATGTTCGGTCGAACTGGGGTGTGGTGTTGCCGATCACCGGCACGACGATCGTCTTCGACGTTTCCCCCGGCGCGAATGTGAGCGTGCCCGAAACCGACGTGAAATCCGCCGTTGTCGCCGTGCCTCCCGCGACGGTCTTGTAGCCGACCGTCACCGTCTGCCAGCTCGCGTTATTCAAAGAGACTGTGAATACAGCTCCGGTCGTTCCCGAGTTTCCTTCGGGCACCGTGGTGCCAGTGATGGAAAGCAAAAGCGGGTCGACCGGCAGCGTGACGCTGGCCGTGTTGTTCGCCGTGACCGGGTCGAGAGTTGCCGAACCCGCAACGACCGTCATCGTGACCGATGCCGGGGGCTGGTAGTTTCCGTCAACGTGAACGACCAGAACGAACGTGGTGTCGTCCGGAGCCCCGGTGAAGTCATTGGCTTTGAGCAGACGGGCGCCGGCGATGATCGTCCCGTTCAGGCCGACGGCCGGCGTCGAGAAGGCCCAGCGCGTGTCGCCGCTAATCGAAACGAAAGTGAGGCCGGCGGGGAGCGTAAGCTTCCACGAAGGTAGCGCCGCGTCGTCACCCGTGTTGGCCAAGTTGATGAGATACGTGACCGTGCCACCTGCGGGGGCCGTTGGCGTGGTGGCGGATATCGAGATCCCCAGGTTCGCTCGAGGCTCCTCGTACCTCACCACTCCAAAGTTGTTCATGGCAGTGCCCGACTTGACGACATTTCCACCCGCGACCGCCGACCCCTGAGCATCGATGATGGCCGGCGTCGTGTTGTTGACCCCTGACGCGCCGGTGGGAGTGGAGAAAATGAATCCGGTGCCATCGGTTGAATAGGTCGAGTCCAGCGAGCCGTCGGGCAGGAACCGAACCGCCATGAACTTTGCACCGCTTGAGGCGAAGCCAGTCGCGACGATCTTGCCGTCGGGCTGGATCGCGACGCCAGTAAGCGAGCGCCCGTTGTTGATCGTGTCGATCCGCAGGCCCGACTGATTGAAGGCCGTGTCGAGCATCCCGTTCGCGTTGAGACGACCGATGGCGAGATAGTTGCCACCTATTCCAACTGCGTTCACCACGACCACGATCTTGCCGTCGGCTTGGAATTTGAAGTCATTAATCTGCGTACCTGAGACACTGCCGCCCAATGGCACGGCGGCGTATCCGCCGATTCCGAAGCTCTGATCCAGTTGGCCACCGGAATTAAGGCGTATGAGCGTGGCGCCATTCGCCGAGGTGAAGCCGCCGAGATAGAGTAGCCCGTCGGGACCATAGGCCGCTTCCAACGCCCCGGCGGCCTTAGCGTCGGGGCCGGTGATTTTCAGAATGCCGAACGGCTTGCCGTCGTTATTCGTGAAAGCCGTCTTGATCGGGCTGCCGTTCGCGTTGAAGTGCCCGACCACGATAAATTCGCCGTTCGACCCGCCCGTCGTGTTGTTGCCGATGACGTCGAACCCAAGTCCGTCGGGATGAATGGCGATAGCCGTCCCCTGATTTCTCGCCGACGCATAAGGAGGCGTTTCAATGTCGAGGAAGCCCGAGCCGGAACCGGCACCGGCGGCCGTCGGGCCGAAGGTCAGGTCTGGCGTGCCATCGGCATTGAGTTGTGTTACGCGGATCTTGGTGATGAAAGGGAAGGAAACGTAACCAACCAGCAGGATCTTCCCCTTGTTCGGTCCGCTGGGGTACACCGCGCCCGAATAGCCCAATCCGCCGACTGTGGTAGTTGCAACACCCGAGCTGTTGAACGTCGTGTCGAGCGTGCCGTTAGGATTGTAGCGCACGACCTCCGGCAATGTCGAACTACCGCCAATGGCAAGCAGCCGCCCGTTCGAGTCGTAAGCCAGTGCGTGGAATGCGTTGGACGATGTGGATGCAACCGGGGCCGAGAGGCCTGCAGTACCAAACGTCGCGTCGAGCGGGCCGGTCGGCGTCGTGTAAACCCCCTGGACGTTCGGGTTGTGGATCGTTCCGAGTCCGAAGTTGTCGTCGATCTTGACCAGGGCCGGATTGACGAGGTTGACGACGAACGTCTTATCCTGCCCCATCGCCGTCGTGCCGTTGACGTTCACCGTGATCGTCTTGCGGTACTCTCCCGGTTGGAAAACGAGAGTGCCCGACGTCGCCACGAAATCGCTTGCCGACGCCGAGCCGCCCACGACCGTTACATAACCAACTGAGACGGTCTCTTGCACAGGCCACGAGAGCGTCACTGTGAATGTCGCGGGAACTGTGCCCGTTTGCGACCGCGTAACGGTCGCGTCGCTAATCGAAGCGCTCGGCTCGCCGCCAAAAACCGCCGATTGATAGGGGTTGCCATAGCCGTTGCTATCGAGGTCCAGCAGAACGACACTGCCGATGTCGTAGGGGCCGAGCAGATAGAATTTTTTGTTGAACGAATCGGTTCCCACTCGGACATAGGCACCCGCGCTTATGCTCGCTGTGACCTTGCCGCTCCCGTGCAAGACGGGCGTATCGGCGTTCGAGTCGAGTGAGGGGCGGAACGTGCCGTCGGATGAGCCGGCGATAACCAGCCTGATGTTCGAGTTGAGCGAGCCCGACACGCCCGCGGAGAGAGCACCGATTCCCACGTCGAGATCCGGACCGACCGTGGCGCTCATCGTGCCATTAAGCGAGAACAGCGGCCTATTGGGGTCGACCGTGAACTCGAAGCCATCGGCCAATCCTGTAATACCACTGTGGAAGAGGTCGCGCAGGCCGCGCGTGTCGTATCCCATGTTGAGATAGACCGAGGCGACCAGCCCACCGTCGAATTTCACCGGCATTGATTCTTTGATGATCGTGCCCAGCACGTCGCCGCCGATGGGAACATCGAACGCATTGGCCTGGGCAATTTCCAGATCAGGCAAGTCGATCGTGAAATTCACGAATTGGGTGTCGATACCCAGGAAGAGTTTGAAAACACTACCGGATGGGTCATCAATCAGCGGGAAGCTCAGCGAGACTTTAGACCCGAGGCCGTCGATCGCTTGCTTCAAGTGATCGATCGCTTGCTGATAGTTGGGGTCGTTCTTGACCGAGTCGGGAAGGGGGAGACTGCTAAGCCGGTCGACGAGCTTCGTGGCGATCGGCTGGACGTAAGGCGCGAGACCTGTCAGAGGAGTACCAAAGTTGGCAGGGTCGCCGAGGAAATCAGTGATCGACTGGTTTCCCCAGCCGCTTTGAAGCGACCGAAGGTCTGTCTTGGCGCCATTCGCCAGCTCGCTGAAATCGACGCTACCGACGCTGATATAAGAGTTGCCCAGATCAGTCGAGAAGTTCGAGGTCAAGCCGTTGATCGACTCGATGAGGCCGCTCACCACATCGGCCGCCTCGACGATCGGCTTGAATTCGGGCGGGAGAACGTCGATATCGCTGATGACGTTTGCCAGGCTCAGGAGCGACACATCTTTGTCGAAAGCGAGCTGCCAGAGATCGCTCAGCCCCGGAATTGGCGCGTTGAGCACGGACACGGCCGCCTGCATCGGCAGCAGGAGGTATTGAAGATAGGCCATCGCCGGCGTCGCGAGAGTTCCCAGAAGACCGCCCACCGAGACCTTTACGTCTTCGAGCGAGACGTCCGGTCCATTATCGCCAAACGTCGTGATCGCGCCGTTGGGATTGGTCCGCAGTATCGGCCAGGATACCTTGAGGTCGGCCTGAAACTCGGGCAATTTGACATCAATGACCGGGATATTCCCGAGGTCCTTGGTCTGGAACGGCAAGTCGACGCTCGCCGTCACATTGAGTTGAGGCGCGGTAAGCGTACCGCTCGTCGTGTCGAAGCCGAAGTCGATCGATCCACCCAAACCAAGAGTCGGAGCCTGCCCCGGAATGTTCTGGATCGCCAGGAAGCCGAACTGCGCGTCGATCTCGCCCGTGGAGTAGGTTGCGGTCACACCGACGCCGAACGTGCTCGCGGAGACGTCGACGAACGGCTGAGATGTCGTTGTGGCAAGTCCGAACTTGAGATGATCGAGCGACAGCGTGAGGTCCAGTCCCACGTTGCTTCCGGACGTCACCTGGAACGGGAAACCGGGCAGTCCCAGGCTGAAGGCAAGGCTCTTCGAGAAGGTGAATGCCTTCACGAGATCGAGGTCGACGGTGATCGACGCGGCCGTGGGATTGAAGTTGGTAATGACGACGTCTTGCGCGTTCAAGCCATCGCCATTCTGGTCGCCGAGATAGTCCTTGAGATTGTCGAACAGGGTCTGCTGGATCAGGGTCTGGGTGTACGCTTGGTTGTGAGATTTGACAAAGTTGTCGGCGGCGTCAAGCTGGGCCTCGATTGCGTTGAACACGCCATTGAGTGTCGCCCCCGTGTCGTTGGCGGGACCGAAAAGATCCTTCGTCGACTTGCCGATGATCGGCAGAGCCGTGAGCGCGCCTGACACCAGGTTGTTGGCCTGCGCCTGGATGGCGGCGATCTTCCCCCGCGCCGACTCGATAAATTGCGAGACCTGGGTCGATGTCAGCGACGTGCCATCGAGCATCGTCCTGTCTTCGAGTCCCTCGATGGCGAGCCGGCGTCGGGCGTCGCGAAACTTCTGTCGAGAAGATAGGCGCAGCCCGATCCGTCGATGGCTCTTGGTCAACATCATCGGTCTCTGTGGTGCGAATCAATGGGGGTGTGGACGGCGAGGATGTCGGCCCCTTCGTGAGGAGGATTCCCACATCGTCGCGTCGAAGGATTAAGTTGCGCGCGGGAGGATCGCCGGGACCGGTGAGTGATCGACGTTGCGAAAAAGAAACGATCCGGTCAGGGGGCGGGAACCTCGGCTTCGACGAATCGAACCGAGGTCACAGGTGCGACGGGAGAGGCCGCAGGAATGGGCGGGGCGTCCCAATCGAGCTCCATCCTGGCGAGCTCGGCTCGAATTTTACGCAGGTCCCAAACGCGCAGGCCTTCTCGATGTGTCGCCAGGAGCTTACCACCGTCCGGGGTAACGACGATTTCGACGACACTTTCATCGGGATCCTGGAACCGGGCCAATTCGCGCCCTGTGGAGGTTTCCACCATCCGGATCAGGCTCGCCCTGGTAACAAGAAACGCAGCATCGCCTCCCGGCAGGAAGGCGGCGATTTTACCGTCGCCTAGCTTTGGGCCTGGCTCCCAGGTTCCCACTCGAAACATCCGGCTGCCCTCGGCCAACGTGACGAGCCACTTGCTGTCGGGGGAAAACTTGCAGATCGAGCCTGGAGCGAGCGGGGAAGTCCAGACCTTCGTCTTGGATTCAATGTCGTACACCATCACTCGCGTTAACCACGACCCGAACGCAACCCAGCGGCCGTCAGGGCTGACTGCCGCGAAATCCGTGGGATCGGCAACTATCTGGCTCGCTCGCCCTGGCTTGTCGCGGTGCAGAACCCAACCTCCCCTCAAGGGCCACATCCCGTAATTGTCGGCCATCGGCACCGCGACGATACGGCCATCGTCGCTCGCCGCGGGAGTAAGCACCCCGCTGGGAGTGTCGAGACGTTCTGGCGGGCCGACCACGATGTTTTCCGGAGAGGCGGGGTCTTGGCGGACGGGCCACCGGGTGAGCTTCGAAGTTTCGCTAATCAGAAGAGCTCCGGTGCCGTCGAACACAGGCCGCGGCCCGCTGATCGACTTCGGCACCGCCATGCCGCCCAGTTCCCGGCCGGTCGCGACTTCAAAGAAGACCAATCGCTGACCGATCCCCGTGACAACAAGCCGGCCGTCTGGGCTGATCGCTACCGAGCCGGCATTCCCCTGCGTCGAGTTCGATCGCAGCAGCGGCGACTCCCGACCATCGGCGATCGACCAGATCCCATAGCGGGGCTCATAGTCTCCCTCGCGGGCCGGAGAGGCTTGCCTACCCAAACGATCGAGACGGAACGACCGAGGAGTCCAGATGCCGTTTCTGGGCGCCTCAAACAGCAGCCGCCCGTCTTTCGGATCGAACATCGTAATCGAGCCTGCCCAACCGCGAGCCAGGAGCCGATCGCCTTTCGGATTGAAGCGCAGGATCAGGCCGTTGGGAATCGTTTCACTCTCGAACAGACGGGCTAATCTGACAGACCCGTCTTTGGGCTCGAAAGCATAGATCGCAATCGAGCCGCCGTTTCCGTTCGCAACAGCGAATTCGCGGCCGTCCGCTGTCCAGTCAGGGCCGTACGCGCCGATCGAATCCCAGGATTTCGGCAGTTGCACCCGCGTTGTCGCGCCTGTCTTCAAGTCTCGAATCTCGGCGTGGGCCATCTCGTAGGCGGTAACGAGCAGGAACGGAGCCGAGGGATGAAGCCGGGCCATCGTGTTGCCGGAAAGTCCTCCGCGGGGAAAGGAACAGATCCGTCGCCCGCTGGGCAACTCGTAAGCCGCGATCGAACCGTCGGCATGAGTTGTCGCGAGCATGGAACCGTCGGCCCGAGAATCCCACCATATGATGGCCGCTTTTGTATCGATGCGGACCTTCGGTTCGCCTCCCGAAAGATCCCAGGCCCTTAACCGTTTTCCTGCTACGACGTCGATCAGCCAGCGGTCCGAACCGAAGCAAACCGACCTCGACTTCTCGGGATCGTCCGGAAGGCGAGCCATCTCGACGTCGTCTATCACCCGGCGGACCACGGCCCGGCCGTGACGGTCGGTCAACACGTAGTGGACGAAGTCTTCGTCCAGATCGATGTCTTCCCCTTCGACAACCTGTCCGAAGGTCCGCGTGATCCGGATGTCGGGCAATGCCAGTGCGGCAATCGCCTCGTTTCGCAGCTTGTCAAATTGGGATGGCGGATGGCCGAGCTGCCGGCCGATCTTGGTCGCAGCCTCGATCGCGGCCAGGGTGTCGAATCGCTGTCCGCTGCGACGGCTGAACCGACCTGCTCGCGCCTGGGCGAGCTTCGCTTCCCAAAGCTGTTCAGACCGCTGGGCCTCGGCAAACTCCGCGCGTTGCAAGTGCTCACGAATCTCGTCGTTGGCCCGCCGCATCTTGTGCGACGAATTCGCAGACACGATCGCGATGAGAATCGTCAAGATAGCCGCGGAGGTCGCGAGCGCAGCGACCAGCGGGTTGCGCTTGCACCATCGCCAAAGTTGCTCGTGGGGGAAAATCCTTCGAGCCAGAATCGACCGGTTCTCGATGACCCGGCGAAGTTCTTCAGCAAGATCCGCGGCCGACCTGTAGCGATCCGACGGGTCGTGCGCAATCGCTTTGTGAACGACCGTTTCCAGGTCTCGCGAGATTCGACGATCGAGCTTGCGAAGCGGGGTCGGCCTCGTTTCGATGATCTGACGGATTAACGCCGCTCGGTCGGGTGCTTCGTACGCTGGCCGAAGAGCGAGCATCTCATAGAGCGTAGCGCCGAGCGCGTAAATGTCGCACCTGGCGTCAGACTTGCCCTCGAACCGCTCGGGGGCCATGTACCGAATCGTGCCGACGATGTCACCGGTAACGGTCAGATCGTCGCTTCCCTCGAACTTGGCCAGGCCGAAGTCGGTAATCCAGGGCGTGCCCTGCGAGTCGATGAGCAGATTCGACGGTTTTACGTCGCGATGGAGTACGCCTCGGCTATGGGCGTAAGATAATGCGCCTGCAACCTCGGCTCCGATCCGGGCAACTTCGCGATGATAGCTTGGCAGGTCCGAGCCCGCGAGGGTGCTGAGTTGCGACGCATCGGTGGCATGCGTATCAGGAGGCGCCGAAGCCTGCTCGCCAACCGCGCTCGATCGATTGACCCAAACGTCGGCTGAATCCAAGGACTTTCCACCTCGAAGCTGCTTCACGCCATCGAGAATGCGGTCGAGCGCATGGCCGGGGATATATTGCATGACGCAAAATAGAACGCCCTCTTGATCGCCAAAGTCGAACACAGGAACGATGTTGCTGTGGTGCAACCGGGCGGCCGACCTGGCCTCGTTACGGAACCGACTGCGATACTCGCGATCGCTCTGGCAGCGATTGTGGAGCACCTTGAGAGCGACGTGGGCCTGGAGTGACTCCCTCTCGGCCTCGTAAACCACTCCCATCCCACCGACGCCGATCACTCGTAAGATCCGATAATCGCCGAGACGATCTGGCCGAGAGATTTCAGCGTTACTTCCCTGATAGTCCGCAATCGGACCGCTCGAGGCATTGAAGTCGCGCTTCATTCCCTCGACTTCCACCAGCGCAGGGAAGAGGTCTCGAATCTCGTCGGCGAGTTCGGGGTGCCGAAGAACGTATTCCGAGATGGATGGAAGGGCACCGGCCCGGAGGCGGTCGACGAACGATTCGGCCGCGACTTCGAATTCATCGTCACGCGTGGGTTCTGTCACAACCGAAAACCTTCCTCGCCGCCGGGCATCGCTTCAATCAGCGACTTCAATCGCTTCAGGGCTCGCATGTACCGCTTGCTCCCCGCCGAGCGGTCAATTTCCAGGACACGGGCCGCCTCTTCGGCGGTCAACTCTTCGAAATGGCGAAGGACCAGCATCTCGCGGTCGATCGGATCCAGCGAGTCGACCGCTCGCTGAAGCTTGACCTTCCGCTCCGCCCTGGCCGCCGCGTGGCTCGGGCGGGTATCGCGGCCGATGAGATGTGCAGCAATGGCGAGTGAGGAGGCCCCAGGCATCTGCCCGCCGTAGAGTTGAACCTCACGACCTGCCTCGCGAGCCTGGACCCCAAGATGCTTGCGATGGATGACCTGGAGCGTCGTTCCGCACAGCCAACGCATCCAGAGAAAGAACGGCATCTCGGGGCGATCGAGGTACCGCGGAAGGCCTCGGATCGCCTCGATCGCAACCTCCTGCAGCACGTCTGACACGTCGAGCCGCCCCTGGAGGCGCCGATCGAGGCGCAGAGCGATCATCCGACGGAGTCGGTCCCGATGTGGACGAAGGAGTTCGCCCAAGGCGACGGTATCACCATCCGCCGCTCGAATGAGTGTGGCTCGCTCTTTGGCCTCATCAGTCTGGTCGAGAATCTCCATGTATACTTAAGTTGCGCGCGCAGGCTCGGAAGGGACAAGGGAAAATGCCGCATGGTCAAGATTCACAAATTCGAAGTTGACGGGCAAGGTTGTCAAGGCGGTGTCATCAACATTACGAAGTTTGCCGACGTCCGTGGACTGTTCCTCCCAGGGCACACGCGATTGTGTCAATCGTATCTTGATCGGAATTGACGTGGCGAATTTTCTTTCGACCATACCAAGCAAGGCGTTACAGGTCGAGACGACGAGCGTGCTGCGGGATAGCGTCCCGCTGGAGACGGCGATGAGAATTGGTCTTCTGCGGAGCCGTTGCAGACCGGGTGGCCAGCGAGGAATATGTGGATGATCGTTCAGAGTGTTAGCGACGCCGCGACGAGAGGATGCGACGCAGTAGTTCTACCCGAATTCTAGCTATCACTGCCTTCGCTCGTCCGAATCTCGTCCTCCTGGAATGGCGGGCAGTGTACCGTGTTTGCGCTGGTTGCTGGGAGATCCGCCTCCCTGTAATCGTGGGCTGGTCCGAGCGAGCGAACCTCGCCAATCACGACACGAGGTCGTGACTGGGCCAATGGATGGCGTGATGGCGAAGAATCAGAAGACTCACCTATCACGGCCGAGCGAGTCCGCACGCTGGACTACCTCCTAACGCAATCTTGATAGCATCGGTGAGTGCTTGAAGATCGCCTTGAAGCGGTCGCGTCAATTTGTTCTCACATAGACCGAATAGACGAATGGGCGGGAGGAGACCCAGTGACATCCTCCAAATGCTCGCAGTCAGGCGACGTGACCTGCACCCGTAGCCCCGATACCTGAAGGTATCACCTCAGAAATGTTTGCGACAAATCATCGTCAGATAAGTAGCGAACGGACCGTGTCGGTATCAGCTCGCGACGACGAAAGCCTCGGCGAAGAAGCATTGATTTCTCGCCAAACGACTTCAGTGTCTCCAGTCAAATCATCGGAACGCTTACGAACCGCTCCGAGAACGTACTCCGATCCGTTCAGGCGCGAAGCAGTCTGGGCTTGTCCTTCAACCGAAGAAACGCGAGCAACCACGACCTCGCATATAGACTTTTCTATTCAACTCATGTCCATAAGGAGACTTCCAAATCCTTGCTCACAAAGGGTGCCGCTGCACTCGAGTGACACGGCGAAGATGACCATCGCCTTAAACCAGTCGCTCGACATTGGTTTTGATCTACTAGCCCTATCACACAAGTCGGACACCTAGTCATCGAATCCGTGGTGTTAAAGGCAAGCCTGTTTCTACCGCGCCGGGGATTTGCCGTCCTGAGTTTGGCATCGCCAATTGCACCGAAGGGTCTAGGTCAAGTCGCGGAAGAGTTTGATACGCAAGTGAGACTCTTCGAAGGGTAAAGGCGAATTCGCAACAGTTGCGAATTTGCTACTGGCCGTCTGACTCAATTGGTCCGCCTCGAATCTGCGCAGTACTCTGTGGACCGTCTCAGGATCTCGCCACACGAACCCGAACGCGTTCCGCGGGCGCCAATCGCTAACGCGGTTATTCTGCTGTTGATCTGATTATTGCTAAGATTACGCTCTTGATCGCTCGTGATAGCGACGACCAAGAATCGACCACGATGGTGAGCTCTGGATATGCCAGGGTCGATGGGCAGAGGACGGGATAAGTCATCGTGAATATCGGAACAAGGACTCACTGCCATATTTGATTTTCTTATGATCAAATAAGTGATTTGTAATCGTATGGATTAATTTTCGGGTACAACAGACTGCTTGCATATTCGCCCCGCTTAAATTCGCCAAATACATTGCGGATCACACAACCTGTTTTCCGCGTTGCAGTGTGCGCTTCTGAACGGTGCTTGCAATTGTAGGCATGATTGTGTCAAGGGCGAAGCCGCATGATCGAGCTTTATGTTATTGTCCTTACAATGGGTCTAAAACCCTCGCCTTCAGGCGACGCCTTTAGGTTTTACGGTGTTCGGCTGTGATGGCGGATTATGGAACGGTACCGAACGGGTCCGTATAGCCGGTCCGATCTCAAATACCACTTCGTCTGGATCACCAAATACCGTTAAGGGGGCCCGGCGGGTGAGGTCGGGGTGCGTTTGCGGGAGTTGGTCCGGGAGGTTTGCCGAACTTCCGAGATGCCGATCCTGGAAGGATCGGCATCTCGCGATCATGTTTATGTGCTCCTTTCGTGCCCGCCGAACATTTCGCCCAGCAAGTTCATGCAGCACATCAAGGGAAAGACGTTGCGAAAGCTACTGATGGAGTTTCGACATCTGCAAAGGCTGTTCTGGGGCCGGCACCTTTGGGCACGCGGGTACTTCGTAGCGTCGAGCGGCAATGTGACCGACGAGGCGATCATGGAGTACATCCGCCAGCAGGACGGCACCGAACCGGACGACGTTGCGATAACCTTCGACTCTCGAAATTGTGAAGCGGAGAACTTCAGTCCGTAGCCACAATTCTCTTTGAACCTACCGGCTTCAGCCGGTAGTGGTTCAGTCGGACGACATGTCAGCGGCTGAAAGTATTGAAGGCGATCTCAGGCGGAGTCCGAGGTAACCCGCAGCTTCTTCGCGGCCGCGACCATATTGGTCAACGCAGGGATAACCTCGGCCCATTGCCGTGTTTTCAGCCCGCAATCGGGATTGACCCACAGTCGCTCGGCTGGAATGCGGTCCGCCGCCTTTTGCATCAAGGCGATGATGTGATTTTCGCTGGGGATGTTTGGCGAGTGGATGTCGTACACGCCTGGGCCGATCTGATTCGGATAGCTGAACGTCTCGAACACTTCTAGAAGTTCCATGTCCGAGCGAGAGGTCTCAATCGTGATGACGTCGGCGTCCATATGAGCTATCGCTTCAATGATATCATTGAATTCCGAATAGCACATATGCGTGTGAATTTGGGTCTCGTCGGCCACTCCGTTGGCGCAGATCCTGAATGAGTCGATCGCCCAGGTCAGGTATTCTTGCCACTGTGAGCGGCGTAGCGGAAGACCTTCGCGAAGCGCGGCCTCGTCGATCTGGATAACCTGGACACCAGACTTCTCAAGGTCCAGCACTTCTTCACGGATCGCCAGTGCAATCTGTTTGCAAGAGATAGAACGCGGCTGGTCGTCGCGGACGAAAGACCAGTTGAGAATCGTGACGGGGCCGGTGAGCATGCCTTTCATCGGCTTGCTCGTCAGCGACTGAGCATACTTGATCCACTCGACAGTCATGGGCTTCGGGCGGCTGATATCACCGAAGAGCAACGGTGGCTTTACACAGCGAGAGCCGTAGGACTGAACCCACCCGTTCTCGGTGAAGGCGTAGCCGTCTAGCTGCTCACCAAAGTGTTCAACCATGTCATTCCTTTCGGCTTCGCCGTGGACGAACACATCGAGGCCGAGTTGTTCCTGCTCACGCACGCAACGGGCGATCTCGTTCTTCATTGCGGAGAAATAGGCTGACTCATCGAGTTTCCCCGCCTTGAACTGGCTGCGAGCCCGGCGGATCTCCGCGGTTTGCGGGAACGATCCGATCGTCGTGGTCGGGAACTTCGGCAACTTCAGGATTTCAGCTTGCGTCTTAGTCCGCTGAGAAAATGGGCTCTTTCTTTCTCCGTGTCGCGAATCGATCTTAGCCACTGCGGCCTTGACGTTCGGATTGTTGACCCTCGCGGATTGACGACGTGAAGTAATCGCATCCCGATTCGCATCAAGTTCAGCACGCACCGCATCGCGTCCACTGTCGAGCGCTACCTTCACCACCCGCAGTTCTTCGAGTTTCTGTTTGGCGAATGCCAGCCACGACTTGATCTCAGCGTCGAGTTTCTTCTCGCTGTCCACGTCCACTGGCACGTGCAGCAACGAGCATGAGGGCGCGATCCAGAGCCGATCCCCCAAACGTTTTGCAACAGGCTCAAGCCAGTTGAGCAATTCCTCGAGGTTGGTCTTCCAAACATTGCGTCCGTTGATGACACCGAGCGAAACAATGCGATCGCTGGGGAGAGTCGCGACGAGTGCCTCGACCTCGTCGCGAGCGTTGATCGCGTCGAGATGTACACCGGCGACAGGCAGACTCGCAGTCAATGGAAGATTTTCCAGAAGCTGTCCGAAGTATGTTGTGAGCAGCAACTTGGCTTTGGAGGAGTGCAACGATTGATAGGCGAACTCGAAGGCCTTTTTCCAGGCAGAATCCAATTCCGTCACAAGGATGGCTTCGTCAATCTGAACCCACTCCACCCCGGTGGCGGAGATCTCGCGGAGCAACTCCTGGTAAACCGTTAGCAATCTGGGCAGAAGTGCCAATTTGTCCGAATCATCTTTCGCCTTGCCGAGTGCGAGATAAGTCACTGGCCCAACAATCACCGGCTTGACGCTGACACCCTGCGCCTTGGCCTCGCGGATCTGCTCGATCAGACGCGACGGGTCGAGCTGAAACTCGGTTTCGGCCACAAATTCCGGGACAATGTAGTGGTAGTTTGTATCGAACCACTTCGTCATTTCGCCAGCGGCAACCCCCTCCGGTCCTTCGCTCCTGGAAGCCGAGGGCGCTGAGCGACCGCGGGCGACGCGGAAGTAGTTATCCAAGGGATCGCCGGCGTAGTTGCGGACGCGATCTGGGAGATTTCCCAGAGTGAAGCTCATGTCGAGCATCTGGTCGTAGAAGGCAAAATCGCCGACTGGAACGAGGTCGAGTCCAGATTGTTTCTGCCAGTTTTGGCGCCGTAAATCGGCCCCGACCGTCTTCAAGTCATCAAGAGATGTCAGGTCCTTCCAGTAGGCTTCTTGGGCGATTTTAAGCTCTCGATTCGCACCGATTCGCGGAAACCCGAGGTTGTGTGCCTTGACCATGATCTTGCTCTCTCGAATGCGTTTCGTCTGTCGAAAACCAATGAAGAGCAGACTGTAACGCTTTTCATTCCTTACGAAAAATGATAGTTCTTTACCAATCCATAAGAACCATTCATGAATCAAGGGGCGCCGCGAGAATGCCGGTTATCGAACGCATTCATTTGGAGATCATCCGAACGATTGATCGTCTGGGATCGGTGACATCGGCGGCGGCGGCTCTCCACGTGACGCAGCCCGCACTGAGCCACTCAATCCGCAAACTTGAGGACGCGCTTGGCCTGAAGATTTGGGATCGAGAAGGACGTTCGATCCGGCTGACGCAGGCAGGTGAGTATCTCTTATCCGTCGCCAATCGATTGTTGCCTCAGTTTGAGAGGACCGAACAACAGCTCCATCAGTTCGCCAGAGGAGAACGCGGGACACTGCGAATTGGTATGGAATGTCATCCGTGCTATCAGTGGCTTCTAAAAGTCGCTGCCCCATTTCTCAAAGCATGGCCCGATATTGATTTGGACGTCATTCAGAAATTCCAATTTGGCGGCATCGACGCCTTATACGGCCATGATATTGACATCTTGGTTACGCCGGACCCTCTGAAAAAGCCTGGCCTTCTTTTCACCCCAGTATTCGATTATGAGCAAGTTCTAGTTGTCGGCAAGGAACATCCATTGCGGAAGGCAAAGCACGTCGAACCGGAGCAGTTGGCCGACGAAACTCTCATCAGCTACCCGGTCTCAGCGGATCGGCTCGACATCTACAGTCGTTTTCTTACGCCGTCTGGAGTCATTCCGAAGCGACACAAGTTGATTGAAACAACGGATATTATTCTGCAAATGGTGGCCTGCGGCCGCGGTGTCGCGGCACTCCCGCTCTGGCTCGTTTTGGAGCAACAAGGGCGCTTCGAAATATTTCCGGTGCGGCTGGGCAAGAGGGGCGTCGACAAGCAAATCTTCCTTGGACTTCGTAAGAAAGAATTGGATATTGATTACATCAAAGCGTTCATAGGGATCGCCCGCGCCTGTGAGACAACCGTGAAGTGATTTTGTCCCGTTCGCCGAATTTGTGGGTGTGTTTGGGCTTGGGAAGCTGGCCAAGGTTGTGCAAAAGAGTCAGTTTCGCGAATTTTTGCCGTACGAAATCCGTACGACTTTTTCGTTACCGGTTTCACCGTGTTGTTGAGCCCTTCGCTTGCACCCCACGAAACCTGACCTCGAGCTTGGAACCGGTTCAAGACTAATACTACAGTTGCGCTTTATGAAAACGGCCGGATTCTGTAGGCTTTCGACCGTGGAGCTTCAAGGAGGAGTCCATGGAAGGAATCGAGGCGACTCGTCGTTGGAACGAGCAATTTGACCAACTGATCGAACGAATTGCACCGAGGTTTGGTCGGAAAGACCTTCGCGCCGAGAGTTATCTTCGCGGTCTATTTGATCGCGTCGAATGAAAGAATTCCTGGCAGCTTGCAGAAGCCGTGGGTGATGCAACTCCACATGGGATTCAGCGTCTCCTGGGTCGGGCACGCTGGAATGCCAACGCGGTGCGCGATGATTTGAGAGATTATGTTGTTAAGCACATCGGTCAACCTGATGGTGTGTTGATCTTAGATGAAACAGGTTTTCTGAAGAAGGGTGATAAATCGGCTGGCGTGGGACGTCAGTATAGTGGCACGGCGGGACGAATCGAGAACTGTCAAATCGGTGTCTTTCTTGCCTACCATTCGACCAAAGGCACCGCTCTTATCGATCGTGCTCTGTATCTGCCCAAAGCCTGGACCGAAGATAAAGCTCGGTGCCGTGAGGCAGGAATTCCTGACGATGTTGTTTTTGCAACCAAGCCCGAACTTGCCCGCACCATGATCCGTCGCGTGGTGAAATGCGGTATACCGGCACGCTGGGTCATCGCTGATGAGGCTTACGGAATTGACCACAAATTCCGGCGGTTTATCGAGGATTCAGGGCTCAGCTACGTTGTGGCGGTCGCCTGTTCGCAACGACTGTTTCTTGGCGGGTATTACGATCGCGCTGACGTATTCGCGAGCGAACTTCCCGACCCATCGTGGAAACGGTTGAGCTGCGGTGCGGGATCAAAAGGACGACGGACCTATGATTGGGCATTTATCGAATTCCCCTTTCAGGCGATGGACGGTTTTCGCAAGGGATTGCTGATCCGGCGGTCGATATCTGACCCAAATGAGAAGGCCTATTATCTCTGTCGTTTCGCCCGTAGCACGACGGTTGAAGAGCTTGTTGCGGTTGCGGGCTGCCGCTGGGGAATCGAGATTTGCTTCGAGCAATCCAAGGGAGAAGTCGGACTCGACAACTATGAAGTGCGGAGTTGGGATGGCTGGCGACGCCATTTCACATTGGTGATGTTCGCGTATGCATTCCTTGTCGCGATTCGCGCGAATGCCGCCCAGACCAATCCCCCAAAAAGCGAAGACCTGTTGAGTTAGAGCAATTCCCTCTTGACCCTAGCGGGGATATTGAAGAAATTCTGTGCCAAG
>CAMFLR010000026.1 GCA_945957605.1 uncultured Isosphaeraceae bacterium | reverse complement strand
AGGCCCAGCTTTACAACCCGCACGTCTTCATTCGCGGCAACCAGGGACGCCCGGGCAAGGCGGTTCCTCGCCAGTTCCTCAAGGTGCTTTCCCCCGTGAACCGCACGCCGTTCGCGAACGGTAGCGGCCGGCTCGACCTGGCGAAGTCGATTGCTAATCCGCAGAATCCGCTCACCGCCCGCGTGATGATGAATCGCGTCTGGCTCTATCACTTTGGTCAGGGGATCGTCAAAACGCCCAGCGACTTTGGCATCAAAGGCGATCCGCCCAGCAACCCCGCCCTGCTCGACTGGCTCGCCGCATCGTTCGTTGAAAATCGCTGGTCGATCAAAACGATGCATCGCATGATCATGGCGACCGACGTTTATCAACGGTCCAGCGAAGCGAGCTCCGAGACGCTCAAGAACGACCCGACGAACATCTGGCTATCGCACCAGAATCGTCGCCGTCTCGACTTCGAAGCGATGCGTGACGCGCTGCTCGCCAGTTCCGGACGGCTTGATTCGACCGTCGGCGGTAAGCCCGTCGTGCTCGAAAAAGAGCCATTCCCGACGCGCCGGACGATGTATGGCTACATCGATCGCTACAACCTCGAACCGGTCTACCGCACGTTCGACTTCCCCAATCCCGACTCGTCGAGCCCCCGCCGCGCTGCGACGATAGTGCCGCAACAGGCGCTCTACCTGCTCAACAGCCCGTTTGTGGTCGAGCAGGCCCGCCAGCTTGCCGCGCGCCCTGATCTCGATTCAGGCAATCCCGACGACCGGATTCGTCACCTTTACCATTCGTTATTCGGACGCGAGCCCGACGCCCACGAGGTTGCCATCGGCACGCGATTCCTGAATCATCCGGCCCGCACCGACGATCCCGGCCCGCAATCTCCCTGGAGCTACGGCTTCGGCGGAATCAGCGGCACGCCTGCAGTCGGCAAGCCAGCCGCCGTCGAGTTCCACCCGTTCGGCCACTGGACCGGTAAGGGTTGGCAGCTCGAAGCCAAGATTCCCACGGCGTCGGGCAATTTCGCCAGTGTGAACGAAGTTGGTGGTCATCCTGGGCCGGACGCGAAGTCGGCCACAATCATTCGCTGGACGGCTCCGGCCGACCTTGAGGTTGCCGTCTCGGGCGCGCTCGGTCACCCCGCCGACAAGGGCGATGGCGTTCGCGCTCGCGTCGTTTCGAGTCGCAACGGCTTGCTAGGTTCGTGGAACGCCAAGAAGGGCGGCGCTCAAACAAACGTCGATCGCGTCGCGGTCAAGAAGGGTGACACGCTCGACTTCGTGCTCGACTGCGTGACCGAGCCTTCCTTCGACAGCTACAACTGGGAGCCGGCGATCCGCGTACTTTCCGTTGGCTCGTCCACGATTCGGCAGAAATCCTGGAACGCGCGTGCCGAGTTCCACGGCCCCGAACAACCGACGCTGACGCCCTGGGAAAGTTACGTCCAGGCGCTTCTGCTCTCGAACGAATTCCTCTACGTCGACTAAGCCGAGGATTTTCATATGCCAGACTTCAACATGGAACTCGCTCAGAACCTGCTTAGTCGGCGTGATTTGCTCAAGCGCACCGGCATGGGTTTTGGCACGCTGGCGCTTGGCGGCTTGCTGGCCGACGCAGGCCTCGGCGGCAATCAGGTACTTGCAGCCGATTCAGGCACGAATGCCCTCGCGCCCAAGATGCCACACTTCGCACCCAAGGCGAAACGAGTCATTCACCTGTTCATGAATGGCGGGCCGTCGCAGGTTGATACGTTCGACCCCAAGCCCGAACTCACGAAGCGTCACGGCCAGCAGCTTCCCAACAGCTTGCCCACCGAACGCAAAACTGGTACGGCCTTCAAGTCACCGTTCGCGTTCAAGAAGTACGGCAAGAGCGGGCTTGAAATCAGTGACCTGTTCGCCAACGTGGGTGAAGTTGCCGACGAGCTTTGCGTGATCCGTTCGATGGTCGCCGACGTCCCCAACCACGAACCGTCGTTCATGCTCATGAACTGCGGTGAGGCCCGCCAGGCTCGGCCCTGCATGGGTTCGTGGGTTCTCTACGGGCTGGGGACTGAGAACCAGAATCTCCCCGGTTTCGTGGTGATGGTTCCCGGCGGCTATCCCACGGCCGAAACGCAGAACTGGCAATCGGCATTCTTGCCGGGTGCGTATCAGGCGACGTATATCGATCCTTCGAACGAAGAGTTCGAGAAGTTGCTCCCGCACATTCGCGACCGCGCACTCGGCGTGAAGGCGCGTCGCGATCAGTTGGATTTGCTCCGCGAGTTGAACAAGCAGCACCAGGCGAAGCGCGCGGGCGAGGCCGATCTCGAAGCGCGAATTCAGTCGTTCGAGCTGGCGTTCCGCATGCAGTCGGAAGCGGAAGAAGCGTTCGACATCACCCGCGAGCCCAAGCACATTCGCGAGATGTACGGCACCGGCGTGCACGCTCGCCAGCTTTTGATCGCCCGCCGTCTCCTCGAACGCGGCGTTCGTTACGTGCAAGCCTGGCACGGTCCCGGTCAGCCGTGGGACAGCCACGACGATCTCGAGACTGAGCACAAACGCCTCGCCGGCCAGTGCGACAAGCCGATTGCCGCGTTGATTAAAGATCTCAAACAGCGCGGGATGCTCGACGACACGCTGGTGATCTGGGGCGGCGAATTCGGCCGCACGCCGGTCGTTGAACTACCGACGCCCGGCTCGAACCAAGGGAAGCAGAACGGCCGCGACCACAACCACTACGGCTTCACGATGTGGATGGCCGGCGGTGGCGTGAAGCGTGGCCACGTCCACGGCAAGACCGACGAGTTCGGCTTCCGCGCGGTCGAGAACCAGGTGCACGTACACGACCTGCACGCAACGATTTTGCATCTGCTCGGCTTCGATCACGAGAAGCTAACCTACCGCTTCTCTGGCCGCGATTTCCGCCTGACCGACGTGCACGGCAAGGTCGTGAAAGAGCTGCTGGCGTAAGCGGTGAATTGATTCGCGTGCCATGCTTCCGTCGTGAGGCGTAAGCATGCGTCCCATTTCAAGAGTCGCATGCGTAAGTCACTGGTAGTTCGCATGCTTACGCGTTCCGCGGAAGCATGGCACCCAATTCTCGCCCCTCAACCCAGCGCATCGCGTCGCCCGGGTTGCGAGGTTTTGATCGCACACCTGCCACAATTGAAGCATCGCGACTTCCGTGGTGATTTACCAGTATCCCCCCTTCGATCCCAAGTCGAATAGGCGCCGTAGTGGGTTTGCCACGGGCCGCCCCAGAGCCAGCCATTTGTAATCGAATTAGTGGGCGGATTTAGCCTGCGAATCTCGTCGAGTTTTGTCGCAATCAGGCCTCGCGATTCACCGCGTTCAGACGCACACCCCGAGCAGGTTGCGATCAGCGCAAAAAGAACGATGTATTGCCGCATTGCAGTATCGCAGCTAAAAGAAACTCCTTGTGTCGATCGAGTTGCCCCGAATCCATCGGGCGATCCATGCGCAGAACGGAAGAGACTGCCTTACCACCAAATTGCGATCGATATAACCATATAGTTTGTTTCGGAAGCCATTTACTCAATGTTGAAAGCGCGAATCGATTTGACTCGCAATTCGCAACGGCTTTGCGGAGAATTCCGATCGAATCGACTAGAAGGAATCGACGAAGGCTATTACTTGGCGGTTTTTCAGCCGACTCCACAGGCAGCGACGGGTGCCTGGTGCAAAATGCCCGAGATGCCCGATCTACGAAATGGCAGAGCACAGGGGATTCTACGATGCATGTAAAAGAAGTATTTGAGTCGCCTCAACAATTCCTCGAAACGAGCGTTTTTGTCGAGGGGCTACTCTTGGGAAAGACCTTTCAAATGCAGTTCATTGCGGACACGATTGAGGGGTTTGACCAAGGAATCGGCCTTCCCTTGGTCGACAATTTGTTTGATCAGCTTGTTGATAGCGGCGTTCCAATGATCGGAGGCGGTGACTTTAGCTTTTGGTATCGGGCTGTAATTCGCGGCCGATTAGTGTCCACGGATGCTCGAGGGTTCAGATATGGTTTTGCAAACATAGAATCGTTAGCCGTTAACGTTGGCAAGCGAGAGATAGCCGTCGTTTTGAGGTGAGATTAGCCTTGTCAATCATCGATTTTATAGTCCAATATCATAACCATTCTTATAACACTATTTGAATTAAGTGATATCCTACGCCGCTTAAGAGCCTCGCTTGCTCGAAACGGAGATGCTATAGGTATTAAGTCAGTTGCTTTCCTTGTTGACATGCGCGGGATATGAATCGTTAACCGTTGTCCGAATCTCTGCGGTATACACGTTGAGGTTGCAGATGGTCGACGGGGGCGAGGGCAGAATGCCCAAATGCCACCCGTCCGCACCTAATAAAAGGCGCATGCTTACGCCTTTCGGCATTGCATGGCACCCGATACTTGTCTCTCAACCCTGCGCCGGATGTACCCACGGCGCACGATAGGGACGCGTCATCAAAGCATTCGCCTCATCGTCGCCAATGAAGCGGCTCTTGGCCGGATCCCACGCGAGTGTCCGCCCCAGCCCGCACGCCATGTTCGCCATGATGCACGACGCCGTTGAGATGAACCCTTCCTCAATGTCGGCGACGGGACGGCTCCGCTTCTCGATCGCCTCCAGGAAGTTCTTCATGTGCCCGCGAATCGCCGGCGCGACATGACGCTCCAAATCCTTCTCGGTCTTGTCCTCAGGATACTCTTCCAGCTCCATCTTCACGTTCACGTGCACCGGCTTGCCGCCATCCATCGGGATGAAGTCATACCCGTTCACATCGAGCTTGAGCGTTCCCTTGTCTCCATAAATCGTCGCGCCCCAGGGATACTTGGGATCGGCCGAAGCCCCCCAGGTGCGATGCTCCCACACGACGCTCAGATCACCGAAGTCAAACGTCGCCCCTTGTGTGTCGGAGATGTTCGCCTTCGCCGCTTTGTCGACGAGAATCCCGCCCGACGACGACACCCGCTTCGGCCAACCCAGGCCCAGCATCCAGCGCACCATGTCGAGCATGTGGATGCACATATCACCCACGATGCCATTGCTGTATTCGGTGAATGATCGCCAACTGCGGGGGTGACAGATCGGGCTGTACGGCCGCATTGGCGCGGGGCCGGTCCACATCTCGTAGTCGAGATTCTCGGGCGGTGCGGTATCAGGCGGATTGGACCGATTCCGCATGTGATAATAACAGCAAATCTCCGCATGGGCGATTTTGCCGAGCTTCCCTTCGCGAATGAAGCGGTCGCGAGCTTCGATCAGGTGCGGCGTCGAACGGCGCTGGGTTCCCACCTGCACCACGCGGTTGTACTTCCGCGCGGCGGCGAGCATCGCCTGGCCTTCGGCAATATCCACACTAATCGGTTTTTGCACATAAACATCCACGCCCGACTTCACCGCCTCGATCATCGGCAACGCGTGCCAGTGATCAGGCGTGGCGATCAGGACAATGTCGAGATCCTTCTCAGCCAGCATCTGGCGATAGTCGTGAAACGTGCGCGGCTTCTTGTGCGACTTCTGCCGCTCGGCCACGATATCGACCGCGCCGGCGAGCATCTGCTTGTCGACGTCGCAGAGCGAAACGACTTCCACCGGCGACACCTGAATCAACCGCAGCAAATCGGCCTTGCCGTACCAGCCGCAACCAATCAGGCCAACGCGCTTCGGCTTCGTGTCATCTGCGCCCGCAACCTGGCTCCCCGCACCCGCCAGCGCAAGGCCAGCCGTTCCCGTTTGAAGGAAATCACGACGATTCATCGACATTCTCCCTGAGTTTGGCCCCGAATTGCCGGTTCAATCTATCAAGCCAAACCCCTCGGTGCGATGCCCTAACGCCAATTCGCCTTCGCGCCCGACCACAAACTCTTGACACGCTTTTCTACGTACGTAATAATGCGTACGTTAGCCAACGTAATTCCAGCGTTTGTTGATGCAACAAGGAGGAGCCTGATGGCGGGGCGGAAGGCGTTAGCGATCACGGAGCGGCAATTCGCTGTGCTTCGTGTTCTCTGGGAGCATGGCCCGCTCACGGTGCGCGGCCTGATGGAGCATCTACCGCGCGGCGATCGACAGCCTTACACCACAGTGCTTGGCCTGCTTCAAGGCATGGAAAAAGCCGATCTGGTCGAGCACGAAAAGCAAGGTTTGACGCACAACTACAGCGCGAAAATTTCGCAGCAAGAAGCGACCGGCAGCCTGCTCACCGACTTTCTCGCGCGATTCTTCCAAGGGTCGGCCGAGCAGTTGGTTCTCGGCCTTGTCGACGCTGAGAAGCTAGCCCCGAACGATTTGCGGGCGATCGAAGCTCGCATCGACGCCGCGGCTGCGGGAACGGAGCCCAAACCGCCAGTCAAACGGAGGAAAAAAACGCCATGACGCACTTCACGGATCGATGGGTCATCCCCGGACTGACGTTCCTGGGCGAATGGTCGTTGCGCTGGGGTGTTGTCATCGCAATCGTCGTGCTTGGTTTTGCAACCTTGCGACCAAAACGAGCCTCGGTTCGCTACCTGATTTGCCTTGTCACTCTGTGTGTCGGCGTGCTTCTGCCCTTTACGCCGCGATGGGGCAACGCGACTCTCCCCTGGCCGTCGGCAACCCGGAGAATCGTCGAAGAGCCGCCGTTAGCTATGCCCGAATCGGTTGTCTTACAAGAGAACGTTCCAGCCCCGATCCACAGACAAGAGCTCGCAGAAAATCCGCAACCTTCAATGCCTGTCGAGCCAATCGTCACTCAACCCGCGACTTCGCCGGTCGCACCTCCTTTAATTGTGAATCCGCTCACCATTGCGCAACGCGCCGCATTAATCGCGGCATTCATGTGGGCCACGGTGACATTTACGCTGGTTTTCCGTCTGGCATGCGGCCGCTGCTTGCTCGGCCGACTCAGGCGCGGTGTGGTGCAACTTGGTGCAGATTCGGACGCGCTTCTCGAAGAATGTCGTGTCGCGATCGGCCTGAGGCGGTCTGTGAGCCTGGCCGTTCATAAGTCCGTTGTGTCACCCGTGGTGATGGGTGGCGTGCGACCGCTCGTTCTTGTTCCGGCCGACTGGGAAAGCTGGTCCGAGCCAAGCCGTCGCGCCTGCTTGTTGCATGAACTATCGCACCTCGCGCGGTGGGACGACTGGTCGAAGCTCGTTGAAGAGTTGCTGCGTGCGGTCTTGTTCTTCCACCCGCTGATCCGCTGGCTGCTGAATCGGCTTGAGCGTGAGCGAGAAATCCTCTGCGATGAGGCCGCGGTCTCACTCGGTTCCGAACCCATTGCATACGCGCGTCTCCTGCTCGACCTGGCGCGTCGCCCTGGTCGACTTCTACCCGTCACGCCCCTGTCCCGTCATGGATGGCTTCCGTTCCTCGAACGTCAAACCGTCGAGGTTCGGATCGAACGGCTACTGGAGAAAGACATGCTGACGAACCTCTCCCGCTTATCAGCCTGGCGCTCGGTTACTCTGGGTTTTATCACGATGATCGCGGCGCTTGCCGTCGGTGGACTGCGCGTGCAAAGCGTTGCGGCGGACGATGCGTCAAAGACATCGAAGCCTGTCGTAACGGACGCGAAAAATCAACCAGCGGCACCAAAACCAGCAGCAACTCCGTTACCGGCCAAGCCAGTTCCCGTTCAGTCCCGAGAGCTGCCCAAAGCACTTGCAGGCAACGTGCTCGATCCCGATAAGAAGCCAATCCCTGGCGCAAAAGTCGTCATTGGTACCTTCGAGTCGAATACAGAGAGCAAACCAAACCACCAGACCATTACCGCCGACGCCCAGGGCCATTACGAGTGGCCCGTTCCGGAGGGAACGGATCAGGTTTGTCTCATCGCGTACAAGCCAGGCTATTCCGCGGGAGTTCTTTCGGGGTGGGCCCGCGGTTGGGTGAATCCGCTCAAGACTGATTTGAAATTGGAAAAGCGCGAGCCATTTGCCGCCATTCTTGTTGATGAAGCCAATAAACCATTAGCCGGCGCCAAGATGAGAGTGCAAGTGCTTGCAGGCGGCAGTTCATCTGAACACAGCACAACCGTCTGCTTTACCCGTCTACCGGAGGTTGTTGTCCAGGGAAGCCCTGTCGAAAACTTGTTCTCCGCAACCACAGGCGATGACGGATCATTCAGCTTCGCCAATCTTCCTCCGAAAATGGGGTTTATGCTGGACGTCGTCGATGCGAGTGGCAAGAAGCTACGCATCAAGCGCCGGCTCGGAGGTGCCGATATTCTGACGCGGCATATGGAAACATCTGGCTTTGTCACGCCCATACCTGGTGAATTATCGCGGCGAGTGATTGCTCTGCCGGCTGCGCGAATCTCGGGCCGCGTGACAACCAAACTTCCAGGCGTAAGCGTTGCCGGACTCGATGTTACCTTCCAAGTCAGCCGCGCCGGCGGCGATCTCATACGATTTGCCGAGTCCCCAATTGCGCCAAAGACCGACGCTCAGGGGCGATTCGAGATTGATGGCCTGGACGATGGAAGACTGAACGTCTTTGTCTTCGGCAAGGACAAAGAACCCACGTGGACATACAAGGCCGCAAACGATGTCACGCTCACTTCGGGCAAAACGGCCGACGTCGACATTGAGCTGATGCGCGGCGTCGAGGTTGAGGGTACGGTCGTGATTGCGGGAACGAACACGCCGATTCCGAATACGATGATCGGAATGCAGGGCCCCAATCGTCCCCGGTCGGGCGCAATGGTCAGTTCCGCCACGTCGGACGAAAAGGGTCGATATCGTTTTCGACTGCCAGTAGGCGAGACCTACTTCTACGTGATGAGGTCCGCCGACGGTTTTACAACAACCGACGGCCACCAGGGCGGGCGCACGGTAACGATTCCCGAGGGTGTGACGAACTTTGAGGGACCGGCCATTGAGCTGGCTCCGGCGAGAACGGTTCGCGGCAAGGTTGTCGATATGAAAGGATCACCAATTGCCGGCGCGAAAGTTTCGGCGGTTGAAAAGGGCGGATACCGCAGCACATTAGCGGAACCAGCAACGACGACTGACAACTTCGGTGAATTCAAACTTCCTCCCGGCATGTACAGCACGGTCGTGAGCGGCAAGCCCGCGCGGCTGCAAATCCAGCTCAAGAACGGCATCTCGCACGAAGCGACCACCGTCCCTGGTGACGGTGGCGTCGTCCTCGTCAAACTCGCGGTCAGCGAAGAAGCTCCAAAGGGTGTCGCCGCGCCAGATCAGGTTGGCCCAGATGAGATCGCCGGTGTTGTCGTCGATTCGGATGGCAAACCGATCGAGGGAGCCGAGGTCGACGTTTGGACGTGGTATCCCGGCCACGAAGCCAAAACCGACGCCAAAGGCTTCTTTCGCATCGGCAAGCTTGAAGCTGACAATTACAAGGTAGAGGTCATCGTCCGCAAACCAGGATACACTCCGAGATTTTTTCTCGCACAGCCCACGGCAACGCCCGGCTGGGTGATCACCCTGGGCAACAAGACCTACATCGAAGGCAACGTGACCGGGCCTGATGGCAAGCCAGTCGCTGGTGCATTGATCCGCGCCAATTACGGCCCGAAACAAGCCGACAGGTTTCGACTCAGCGAGATTTGGGCCGATACCACGTCTGGCGCCGACGGCCGATACAAACTTTGGACCCAATCCGATATTTACGACATTCAGGTGCGCGTTCCCGGCACCGGAAGCGCCCGGCTGCAAGACGTCGGCCTCAACCAGGATGAGGCCAAACATCTTGATATCAAGCTGACGCGAAACATCGACTTCAAGGCGATTGCGGTTGATTCAATCACCGGCAAGCCAGTCCCCGGCGTCCGCCTCTGGAATCGGCACCACAAGGGAGTCGAAGGCCGTTCGGATGTGAATGGGGTACTGCTCATTTCCGATATGCCCGCGGGGAAGCATAACTTCCAGGTTGAAGCCGATGGATACTCACGGTGGTGGTCGCAACAGGCCGTCAGCGAGTGGAATCGATTCTACATCGACGAATCCAAAGGCGGCTGGCAGCGAAACTTCGACGCGCTCGACTTCGAAATTCAGCGCCAGATGGAACCTGTGACCATCATCCTTGAACGCGGTGTCACGATCACGGGCAGGGTCGTCGATCCCGACGGCAAACCCGTCGCCAATGCGACCGTTGCACCGGCCCGCACTGGCTCCGGAAATTCGCTCGCGGGCGATTCTCGTTTCAGCGCGCCGACCAACGCGGAAGGCAAGTTCACGATGCATTTGCCGGCCAGCGGCGCACACGGCTACAACCTGACCGCGCACGACGGCAAATATGACGAGTGGAGAACCTGGGCCAACGGCGTGCTACCGCCGATTCGCACGAAGCCAGGCGAAACGCTGAACAACGTCGAGCTTCGCCTGACGAAGCCGGCCACAGTTCGAGGACGCGTTGTCGACGCCAATGGCAAACCGATCGCGAATCGCGACGTTCGCGCGTGCGCCTTCGATCTTCTCGAAAATCGCTACTACGATCCGACTGTCAAAACCAAGGCCGACGGCACCTATGAATTGAAGTTCATTCGTGCGGGTGAACAGTACATTCAGGTTGCACCGTTCTGGGGAAACGCAAGCGATGCTCCCTTTGACAGTACGCAGACCATCAAACTTAGCGCAGGGGACGTGAAGGACGGCGTCGATTTCAAGATCGCCACAACCCGCTAACGCGCCTGAAGCGACGCGAGATACGCCAGCAAGTCGGCTGCCTGTTGCGCCGAAAGGTCGCGAACAGCGCCTTCCGGCATCAGGGATTTGGGGCTTCGCTGGCGTTCATCGACATCGGCGAGCCGGATGACAACTGTCTCGCCGTTGCTCATTCTCAATGAAAGTTTTTGGGCGTTTTCATCGACGATCAAGCCGGTACGCACCTCGCCGGCCTTGGTGGCGATCACGTGTGCTGCGTACTTTGGTTCAACGTTACGCGACGGTTCGAGAATTTGCGTGAGCAACTCCGCCTTTGTCTTGTACTTTGAACCAATGCCGTCAAGCGCGGGACCAACTTCGCCCCCCTGTCCTTCTGCCTTATGGCAGGTTTTGCACGAGAGACCGCTGTCACCGCGAAATAACGCGCGGCCGCGTGAAACATCGCCAGGCTTCACCAGAAGCGCGGCGATGTCGAAGGCATCGCCCAGCGGTTTGATGCGTTCCGATTCGGGCAAGAACCGCTCGAAAAGGGCTCGCGTTTCGGCGGGGGCCGTTCGTACGGCGGTCAGGATTTCTTGCTTTTTCGCATCGGTCAAACTCGACCACTCGCGAAGCAACAGCAGTGAATCATGAACCGACTTGAGAATATCGGCTGGTGATTCATTGCCGCTGAGTTTGGCCGCTGGCTTTGATGCGGGCATCGAGGCAATCCAGTCGCCAATGAGTTTCACGGCGAGCGGATCAACTCGATCGGAACCGACGCGAGGCATTCTGCCGGTGCCGGTTTTGGAGATTCGGTAGAACATGGTCGAGCGTTCGGGAGCGCCGGGGGCGATGACACGGGCGTCGGTGATGCCGAAACGTCCCTGCGCGGGGGGGACGTCGATCGCGCGGGTTTCCTTCAAACTGACGTTCGCACCCAGCACGAGATAGGCCGCACCGCCCGCATTCAACTGATGACAATGCGAGCAATTGACCTGCAAGTAAGCACGAGCGCGATCTTCGAGCGGGGCCGAGTCATTCGCAGGATTGGTGAGCGGTTTCAGGCTTTCGGGCGCGGGCTTTTCAAGCAACCACGCCACGCGATCGCCGCGATCAAGTTGCCGGACATTCATCGCTAGCGGCGAAGCAGTTTGCCGCCCGAATAGTGTGTTTGGCGTGCTCATCCAGGGATTATGGCAGAGAACACATTCGGCGCGGGCAGGAATGCGATACGACTGCTCGCGCGAACCGCCAGGTGCATTCGCGTCGCGGATCGTGAATGACTTGTTCGCACCAGCGGCGTCGACGAGCGTTGCGTCGGTTTGCGCGTCATTCCAGGCGTAGGAATACGGCCGCCAGCTTCCCGCTTCCTTGTGCAGAATTTGCGTTTCAACCCGTTTCCGCGACTTGGGATCACCCGCCACAAGCTCCAAACCGACGGTCCGCGCAAGAACTGAACTATCGGGCAATTGCAACTGGCCTTCCTTGTCGATGGTCGGCGGAGTGCTATCGGGGATCGCCATGAAGCGCTCAGCGGTTGCGCCGTCGGACCACATCGTTGCGTTGATTTGGTAAGGGATCACACCGGTCGCAGGCTTTTGTTCGGCGGTTGATTCGAATAATCCCGTTGTTGAAAGCGTGCGCGGAAAGCTTGTGGGAGAACCGGTACGAGCAATCGGAGCCAAAGTGTAAATCGTGTTCGAACGCTCATACTCAACAAGATAGATTTCACCCGCGGCATCCTCACCGAACGAAACGATGCGAAGGCCAGTGTCGGCCAATTCTTCTTTCCAGGTGACGCGCGTGCCGTCGTATTTCAGGCCCCACACTTTGCCCGATTGATAATCCCCATAAATGTAAACACCTTGGAGCGACGGGTACCGTTTACCGTGATAGACAAATCCACCGGTAATCGACGCCGCTTCCGAATGCGGATGCGCGATGACCGGTGGCACGATCGGCGTGGGACCAAGCGGCAGATCGGGAAGCACCGGTTGCGAGGCTTCCATCGCACTCCAGCCGTGGTTCGACCCTCGTTTGGCGAGATGGATCATCTCCCACAATTCCCAGCCGACATCGCCGATCCAGAGATCACCTTTCTGGCGATCGAAACTCATGCGCCAGGGATTACGGAGACCGTAAGACCAGACTTCGGGCCGCGCGCCAGAACGCTTCACGAAAGGGTTGTCGGGCGGAATGCGGTATGCCTTGCCGGGGTCCTGGGTGTCGACGTCGATCCGTAAGATCGAAGCGAGCAGGTCGGAAATGTCCTGGCCGGTCTTGCGTGGGTCGGGAGGTGTGGGGACTTCGGCGTCGCCGGTTGAAATGTAGAGATAGCCATCGTTGCCGAATGCCAGACAGCCGCCGTTATGGCCGCCCGACGGATAGGTGAGCACAACCTGTTCGGTCGATGGATCGATTTTAAGCGGGCTGGTTGATGTGGCCGTGAAGCGCGAAACGCGGGTGCCGTCGGGACGATCGTTGCGCGTCACGTAGCAAAGATAGATGAAATGATTGCTCGTGAATTTAGGATGAAACGCCAGGCCGTAAAGTGCTTCACAATTGCTGGGTTGTCGGGCGGAAAGGTCGATCGCCGTTTGATGCTGTTTGACGTTCTGGTCGTTGGAAAAAACCAGAACTTGCCCCTTCAACTGGCCGACGACCAGGTCGTTCGTGCCGGGAACGTGGTCGAAGAGAAGCGGGCGATCGAATGATAAATGGGGGAACGCCTTGTAAGCGCGATAAGGGGGCGGTGGTTCGGGCGTGCCTGAGATTTTGGAGGTTTTCCACGCTTCGCGGCGCGGTGGTTGAGCGTCTGCGGGGACGGACAGCGCGAAGAGGCAGACGCAACAGGTCGCGATAGCGGCCAGCGCTGGGAATCGAAGGTGCGCGGTCATCGTGCGGATCGCCTCGGCGTTTGACGGGATCGGGCGCGAGCGAACCGTCGCCCCGCCACAATCGTAACGGCTCGATCGCGTGAGGGCGAGCGTCAGATTACAACCCGCGCGACTCGCAATACGCCCGCGCTTCCTCATACGCCGCATTCAGGCGAATAAACTCGGCATCGCTGCCACCGACGTCGGGATGAACGATTCGGGAACGGGCTCGATACGCCTCGCGGATTCTCGAGAGCCGGAACGGCGGCAGCAAGCCCAGCACCGTGGCCCACTCGGGCATCTCACCAGGCGCGTGAGACGTGTTACGTTCGGCCTCGTCGGCGAAAATGTCGCTATAAAGCGTGCGAATTTCTTCAACAAACGTTCGGCCGCGACCGGTGACGAACTTGTCGGGATAAACTAGCCAGCGGGCGATGCGCAGGGGTTCGTCGCCGTCGTCGTCGAGGATTTCGCGCGTCAGTTTTTGGAGGCGGAACACAGCGTCGAGTCGGCGGGTGAGCAGCCGCTTCATCACGTCGATCGGCGCAGGATGACCCGACTCAGCCGACCAGAAAAATGCCTCGGCAGCAGCGTTGAGCTGCCAGGCCGCGGTGTCCAAACCTGCGCCGGGATGGCCCCACGAATCGTCGGCCGCTTGATGCTTCCAGAAGCCGAGAACCGCGACCTCGAAGATGCTGAGAAGCTGTTCGGGCGCAGGCGCATGACGACGGTGTTCCTCGGGCCGATCTTCAAGCCCCAGCCTTTGCTTCACCCGCGCGTTGATCTCCCAAACATCATTGGCCGATGGCTGCTCCGTGTGCGGAATATCAAGCGTGGAACCGTCGCCGCGACCGATGGCACGAACCGCAACATCAAACGCAAATGCGGCGAGCCAGGGTGTTTCATAGATTCCCAGGTGAACGACATCACCCTTGCCGCGTTTGATCGACGCACGAAACTTTCGCCCACCTCGTTCGGTTGGAAGAGCCGTTACGCCACGCGGAAGTTTTTCCTTTGAAGCTGCCACAGATTGCGCTCAATTCCTTCAAGAGTTAAGTAGAAAATACGCGTCTGGGACAACGCACATCTGAACAATCGGGTGGCCTGGACAACTTTGTTGTCCAGGTGGCGCACCCACAAGAGGGAAAAGCGAAACAGCTTGCCATACACTCTTGTCGATCCGCGATCGGGACAACGAGTTGTCCCGGTTACCCATTCCTCGCGTCTCAAATTTCAAACGCGTGGTTTCAATAATGCCTTGTCTTGCCGTCTCGCACATGGTCGACTGAGAATATTCTCCGACTCGCTCTTCACGAAGCGATCGACATCGATGGCCTACATTTTCGTATTTGTGGTCGCCTTCGCCACCCTTTGCGCCGTCGCGTGGCGTAAGTATAGTGTTCACTTGATTACGTTGAACTTTCTCATCTTGCTCACCGGAGTTTGGATCTGGGCGAACCTTCGGCCGACGGACTTGCAGAAAGATTGGGGTGAGGATACGCCAGACGGATTGGATCCCATTACGAGCGCGATGTTCTGGCACGGTTGGCCGCTCGTTCCCGCAATGATCTGCCAGATTCGTCACATGACATTCCGCCCCAGCGGCCTCGAAGGGCTGGTACTGGTATTTGACTGGTTTCTCTTCTGGCTCGCCCTTTCTCTCACGAGATTTGTGGGTGAGCGATGTTTGAGTTTGATGTCCAAGAGTAAACGGCCGAACGGGAACGACCTGAACTCAACTCCTATTCAACCCGACCCCGCTCGCGAATCATCGTAAGAGGTTTTCGTCGGCTAGGTGTCAGGATCTTGCTCGGGCAGACGAATTTACCCCTTTCTCAGTATAATCAGCCCGCCCCGAGATGATCTGTCCGTTTACGATCGCGAGAGGATGTTTGCATGTCGACGCGCGAGCTTTCCGTTGCCCAGGAAGCGGCCCACGCCGCTGGTTCCGTGCTCTCGCGCCACTTTCGCGAAGGCGTCGTCATGCGGAACAAGGATGTCGCCAACCTCGTGTCCGACGCTGACGTCGAGGCCGAACATGCCGTCGCCGAGGTGATTCGCCGTCACTTTGCCGATCACGCGATTCTCGGCGAAGAGGCACATCAGGCCAGCACGAAGGCCGAGAAGCTCTGGGTCGTCGACCCACTCGACGGCACCGCCAACTTCGCGCACAAGATTCCTCATTTCGCGGTGTCGATCGCTTATTACCAGAACGGCCAGGCCGAAGTTGGGGTGATTTTCAATCCGATCACGAACGATTGGTACATCGCCACGCGCGGCGGCGGAGCGCTATTCAACGGCACACGCGTTCATGTCTCCGATTGCACACGTCTCGATGAAACGATGATCGGCGTCGGCTTCCCGTACGATCGCGGCGCCCTGATGGAAGCGACGCTCGCCGGTATTGGCGACGTGATCCGTCGCGAGGTGCATGGCGTCCGTCGCTTCGGTACGGCTGCGCTCGATCTCTGCATGGTGGGCACGGGATTATTCGGTGCGTACTTCGAGTACCAACTTTCACCGTGGGATTACGCAGCCGGACGGCTGTTCGCCGAGGAAGCAGGCGGCAAGGTAACTGACGCTCGCGGCAACCCCCTCGGCCTGGCAAAGACGAGCGTGATGGCGTCGAATGGTCATTTGCACGATGCAATGCTCGAAGCGATTGTGCCGCATCATCCGTGATCGCGTCATCAATTCCAGGGTAGCGATGCACGTTTGGCCCAGTATTGATCGGGCGGCTCGACGAGAGTTTGAAGCCGCTCGAGCATCGCAGCATCGAGCTTCAGATTCGCGCTCGCGAGATTGGACTGCAACTGTTCGACCGTCGCCGCGCCGCTCAAAACCACATCAACCCACGGATTGGCCAGTACTGCCGCCAGCGACAGGGCGTCGAGCGTGGTTCCCAATTGCTGCGCTTCACGCGCGAGCAACACACGTTTCTCGGCGAATGATGGATCATCGTTTCGCGAGGTGAGCCGGCCGTTCGCCAAACCTTCCTTGATGATTACGCCCATGCCAGCGGCGTGCGCCTCGCGAAGCGCATCGCCAGCCGATGTTTCAAGCAGGTTCCACGTCGCCTGGACGCAATCGAAAAGCCGACGGCCACCAATCTTCACGGCCATTGCAGCACGAAGGGTTTCCGGCTGTGCTGCTCCGCTGAGCGATAATCCCACACGCATACCCTCATCGCGCAAACGCGCCAACTCGTCGAGAATCGGTTGATTCGTAAGTACGCCGCTTTCGAGCGTTGCAGAGTGAATCTGGTAAAGGTTCAAATACGGGCCAAGGAGGGCTTCGGTCTCCTCGCGCTGCGTGCGAAGATTGTCGAGCGTGTGATATTTGATCTCGTGCTTGTCGGCATCGATTTTCCAGTCGGCCGTGTAAACGTAGCCCCATTTCGAGCCGATGGTCACCTCGCCGGGACGAATTTCGCGCGAGATCAACCATGTCGCGAGAAATGCCTCGGCTTTTCCATACGATCGCGCGGCGTCGAAATAGCGCACGCCAGCCGCATAGGCGGCGTCGAGCACCGTATGCGCCTGGGTTTCCATCGAAGGGACATCGCGACCTTGAACCAGATCGTCCGCATGGCCGAGGTTGATGTAACCGGGACGTCCTAGCGCGGCCAACCCGAGACCCAACCGCGTTACCGGCGGTCCGTCGGTTCCGAGCATCCGTGTTTCCAGCCCCTGATTCTCAGCGTGATCGGACATTGAGTCCCTCATAGCAGGCCAGAAACGGCAGGGTTTCGGTGTTGATCGTGCAAATACCGATGTCGCCGCCGGAGATGGTCGAATTGATCACACCGAAGGAACGCCATGTGGTGCCATCGCTGCTGAACGAACCGGTCACCTGGTTCCCTTTGCGTTCCAACTTGAGCCAGACCGGGCCACCATCGTAGTCGAGATTTTGGCCGTACATCGGCGCACCGGTGAGGTGCTGCTCGAACAGTACATAACGTCGAACGACACCGTCGCGATAGAACGATGCGCGTTCAAGGCGAATCAACTCGCCGCCTTTTCCACGCAGCAGCAAGCCCGCGCCGTGAAAGGCAACAGGTTCGCCGGGAGCGGGATGGGTTCCGGGCGTGTCGTTGCCCACCACGCGCACCTGGGCGACAAAATCGCCGGAAACCGGGCGCATGATGCAAGGGGCGTCGGGGTTCGTGCTTTCCGGTCCGAGCCGATAGCTCCGGCCCTCGAGCTCCATCGTGGCGGCAGATCCTTCGACGCGCACGATTGTTTTGGGATCGGCATGTTCGATCTTGCCCCACGAAGTTTGGCCTTCGCCTTCGGCGAGAACGGGAATCTCGTTCCCTTCGGTTTCGCTTGGTTGCGACTGCGGTTGCGCTTCCGATTCTGGCGCTGGCAGTGGGTGCGATTTGCTCGGCTTCTCGGCGGGTGCGGGATCGATACCGATTTGGAACGATGCGAAATACTCCTCGGTGGCCGCTTGATTCACACGAGACTCACCGCCAAGCACGAGGAGTTGGTAGATCCGGTTGCCTTCGAGATAAACACGCGCGACACCTATCCCCATCTCGCGTGTATTGGGTGGTTTAACGGTGAAATGGATCTCACGTCCCGGGCGGTTTCCCAGAGAGATCGTCTTCTTCGATTTCAGTGTTGCGTTTGTACTCGTGATCATCCCACTGCAAGCACCTTCGAGCATCGGGTCGATCGACCGGTTATTGACCACATTACTGGGAAGATCCGCATAAGTTACGCCGAAAACAACTCCGCCCGAGTTTTCACACATCGCTGTGTGGCCGGCGAGCGGACCGAGCTGCGACGGTATCTGCTGGGTGGTTTCTTTCGGCTTGCGCGGCATATCGATCTGGTAATTGCCGGCCTTTGATACAAAGTGCACAGGGCTTCCCAGGCCGCAGCCGGCCAGAAGCAACAGCAAACCGGCGATCCACTTACCTGGTCGATACATCAACGCGCCTCGTGCCAAAGAGCCTCGACGCTCTGCCCTTTTTCCCCTGAGTTTGAGCATATCAACCTTTTCGACCCAAACCCAGCCCGGCGGTGATTCAGGAATTGTGAAGGATTTCGCTGGGTCGAATCAAATCGGCGCGGCATAATCATTTCGAATGAGGAGAATGTGGAGGCTTTTGTGATGCGATCATCCGTTGTGTCCCGCCGCGCGATCTTGTTCGCGCTCTTCGTTTTCTCCGTCCCATGCGCCCGGGCGGCCGATCCGCCGAAACCGGGGAAGATTAATTCCTACCAATTTTCCGACTGGTATTTCCACCATTCGGCCGGTTGGAAAGCACTATCGCTGAACAAGCTGACTAAAGCCGAGTATTGCTTCAACAAGGCAATTGAAGTTGCGGTCGCCGAGCTCGAGACCGACCCGCGACTGGCTGCACGAAGCTATGGCGACCTGGCGTGGGTACTCCATCGCGAGGGGCGGAATACCGAGGCGTTGCCGCTGGCGAAGTGGTCGCTTTCGGTCCGGGAAAAGTGGTTCGGGCCGAATTCAATGCAGGTGGCGCAGTCGATGTACACCGTCGCGGCAATCGATCTCAAGCTGAACGAGGTCGACGAGGCTGAGGACCTTTTTTCGCGCATTCTGACCAGTTGCCGTACGCACCTGGGCGCCAACGCGTTTGAAACCGCCGACTCGATGGAAGATCTGGCTGCGGTTTATATGATCAAGCGAACCTATTCCAAGGCGCGGCTGCTTTATCAAAATTCGCTCGATAGCCGCACCGTTGGCACTAGCGACAACCCCTCGCAGATCTTCGCGCTCGACGGTCTGGCGGCGATATCGCTGGCCGAAGGGAAAGAGTCCGACGCCGAAAATTACCTTTCGCGCGTGGTGTCGTTGATCAAAAAAACCAGCCGCGTGGCGCGGGCGTTCGACTCGCAATTCGTCACCAAGATCTACGAACGACAGGCCGAGCTCTATCGCAAAACGAACCGGCCCGAACTCGCCGAAGCCGCGGAAAAGGCAGCCAAGGCCGAAGCCGAATCGCAAGCGACGCCAAACCGCGCCGATATTCCGCATTACCAGAGCCAGGTTCCCGGCAGCGCAGTGCCATCGCAAGGCCCACGGATGCGGAACTGATCGCTCGCATCGTACCGACTGGAAACTCGCTCCGCTTCTCGCTACTCTGACAAACGTCCAAGAGTAGCGGAATTGGAGCGACAGGCATGGCAAGTTCGGACGAGTCGCGCCGATTATGGGCGACTTCGCGGGCAGTTTTGCAATCGCGCTGGTTTCCGGCGATCGTCGCATGCCTGGCGATGATTCTCGCGCTGCCGTCGCTGCGCACGGGCTGGATTCTCGATGACTGGTACCATCGCGCTGTGCTGCTGGAACAGTCGCAATTTCGCGACTTGCTGGGTGGTCCGTCGGAAATGTTTCGCTTCTTTCGCGGCGACCCGGAACGAACGGGACGGCTGATCGACGTTGGTTTCTTCCCTTGGTGGACCGACCCGACGCTCAAGGCCGAATTCCTGCAAGCGACCACAGTTCTTACCCACCGGCTCGACTACGCACTCTGGCCCAACTCGCCGGTGCTTATGCACGCGCACAGCATTCTCTGGCTCGGCGCGGCGGTGCTGGCAGTGGCGATATTCTACAGACGAATGCTCGGACCAACCTGGATCGCGGGCCTCGCCGCGCTTGCTTTTGCAGTGGACGACGCCCGAGGCGCAACAGTCGGTTTTATTGCCAATCGCAACGTGCTGGTCGCGGCGACGTTTGGCGTCTGGTCGCTGATCTGTCACGATCGGTGGCGGCGCGAAGGATCATGGCGATCGGCCGTGATTGCCCCCTTCTTGCTGCTGACTGCGCTCTTCTCAAAAGAAGAAGGCGTGGGGACGTGTGCCTATCTTGGTGCATACGCACTCCTGGCCGACCCACGCGACTGGCGTCGCGGACTGCTGGCACTCTGGCCGTATGCGATCGCCTTCGTCACCTGGGCATTTCTGCGGGCCTCATGGGGATATGGCGTACGAGATGTCAGCCTCTATATCGATCCGATCACCGACACCAGCCGTTACATCGTCGCTGCCGCGCAACGCTTGCCGATCTTGCTATTCGGCCAGTGGGGACCGATTCCCTCGGACCTGGGAATCGTACTCGGCCGTGTCGCGAATCTATGGTTTCTTGGGATCGTGATCGCCAGCCTGGGAATTCTCTTCGCCATGCTTTTCGCACTATTTCGGCGCGATTCGCTCGCACGATTCTGGGCGATGGGCATGATCCTGGGAGCCGTACCCGTAAGTGCCACAATCCCGGGCGATCGACTACTCACGTTCGCTGGCATCGGCGCGTCGGCGTTGCTTGCGCAATTCTTGGCGTATGCGTTTGCCGGAATTGGCAATCGCCTCTTGAGAATGTTGTCGAAAGTGTTTGCGGGATTTCTCGTTATCGTGCACCTGATCGTCGCCCCAATCGCAACGATGATTCGTGCCGAACATCCGATTGGTCCCCGATGGGTCGAACATCGACTGCACATCACGCTCCCGCTTGATGGGATTGAGAATCGTACGCTGGTCGTCGTGAACGCACCGAGCACGATGATTGCCAACTATGTGCTGCTCCGACGCGAGATGAATGGCCTGCCGTTACCACACAACTTGCGCGTATTAGCCCCGGCGATTGTCTCGGTGACGATCCGGCGCGTGGACGACCACACCCTGGCGATTCTCCCCGAAGGCGGATATCTCCGCTTCCCGCTTGACGCCATTTTTCGGAGCGAACGCAAACCGTTTGCGGTGGGTGATCAGGTGAAACTTACAGGCATGACCGCAACGATCATTTCGCTCACCGATGATCACCGGCCTGATGAGGTGCAGTTTCGGTTCGATGTGCCGCTCGAATCGCCTTCGCTGTATTGGCTTTGTTACCGCGACGGAGGGTTTGAGCCGTTTATACCTCCGGAAATGGGTGAGGAAGTTGAGATTCGTATCAACTGGCGAGCGTTGCTTGCGCCACCTTAGAATTAACAAAACAACTGTCCCTCGACTCAACGGTTCTTTGGTGTCTTGAGTACCCAGAATTTGGCGATGCAGTGATGCAGAAGATCAACGTGTCTTACATCGGCATTCTGGCCGACTACGATCACGGCGAAGGCTGGATCGTGATCCGGTGGCCTCACAAGTATTATGGTTATGAGGAACTGACAATTGATATCACTGGTCATTGTTCGCGGCGTATGCCTCTGTATTCTGGCCAGGGTCCGCCGGAGTATGTTGAACTGACGCGAGATCGTCTTCGTCTCCGCTTCGATGCGAAACTTGCCGCGAAATTGAAGTTAGAGGAAGACGTCGAGTTCTCCTTCGCGCTTTCGGACGAGGAATTCTCTGAGCTAGAACGGTGGGTGGAATATTGGAATGGAGATTGAAGGTAACGCCGTTCGCGAGGGCGTCTAATCTTCGCGTGCCAGCGGACGCGCCACCTTGCTCCGAACCCGATTGTAATCCTGTGACTCTGGTATGAAAGCAGATGTGATGGTGCGTCTGCCATCTTTGACGAAGCCGGAGCGATCCATGATTGACTGGCAGGTCCGGATCGCTCGACTTCCGCCAACGGGATGGGACGATCACCGCGACGGTTGTTGGTTTCCTGACTTCGATCATCAAGAATATCTCCTCCCATTCTTCGATGTCGGAGATACTCCGATCGACCCATATGGCGGTTCGGAATTCTGTGAGAATGACCTGACACGACTGCGTGCACAATTGAAATGGCATCGCACCGCTTTCGAGGAAAAGCCGGACAACTGGTGCATAACCGATACGTCCCGATATCCCGACACTTCAATACATCTCGAACGAGATAAAATACTTGCGATCGTCGATAAAACGCTCGACATGATCGAACTCGCATTAGCTAGCGGAGGTACGCTGATCTTCCGCGGCGATTGAAAATCCCTAAGTCAGCGTTCTTCTGCGACGCCAGAAAAGGCAATTCGAAGCCATTTCGCGGCAGGATACTGCGACGGAGCGATTGGTGAAGAGTTAGACTTGAGGGTTGAGGGTTGATTGTGATAGTCGCGTCGGTGAACTCTTTTTTCTAAACGATCGAGGTCAATCATGGCCATGTTCCCCACCGGCGACAGCAACGATCCCGGCGACCGTATGGCCGAGATGTTCGGCCCTGCCCAGATCGACCACCAGGTTCGACAGGCGATCCAGTTCTGCTGGATGGGGCTACCAAAAGAGCGTCGCACGGTTGCGGAGGTTGAGACACAGATCCGTCGACTCGTCGAGCGGGCTTTGCGTGATTTCCGCGAGGATCGGGAGGCGTTTGGTCGGCCGGGAGATCGCTAACCTCGCAGCCTTGGCATAGCCGTCCACAAGGCTCTTTTTCGCGATCGAAGATTTCCAAGGCGAATCGGTCAACAAAGTTTCTTGTCAGGAGGCAAATCGCGATGGCGGGCAAGTTTCTTCGACGCGGCGCGATTGTCGACACGATCAAGAGCGAGCATCGAACGAATGCGATTCAAAAGCGCGAGGGTTTGACGCAGCATCCGGTCACCGTCACATCCTGCGGTTGTCCCGATCCGAATTGCGGCTGCTGTCATACCATCAGGACCGAACGAACTATCCCGACTCCCGAGCAAGCAGTCCAACGTCTTGTCGAGGATAAGGAGGCCCGCAAATTGGCCAGAACTCGGCGGAATAACGGTGGCGATTGAATTCACGTCAGGTCGATCGTCGCCCCAAACGAGTAAGATGTTCTGTGAGCCAGCGGTCGTGGCCGATCGATCATGCGTGATTCTCAAGTGATGCTCCTCTCATGGCGCTCCGGTTACTCATCATCGCTCAGATCACTTGGATCGCCGTGGTCGGCGCGGAGACGCGGGGCATTCTGGGCGCTTCGTCCATGCCGACGGTTATTGGACTCGTTATCGCTTTAACTCTCTATCCTGTTCTGATCGGGTTCCCAATCGCGGTTTGGTTCGCAGCGCGTCGCGCGGGGCTGCCGACCTGGAAACGCCGTGTTCTTCTCGGGATTGAGGCGGCGCTCGGCTACGCCACGTTTCTTGCATTGCTACCGGCGGTTCAGTAAGAGGAGTTTCTCGCTGCAACGAATCCATCCGGCCGTACAAAGTTTGTGGTAGCATCGAAGTAGGTTCTCGGCGGAAAGGTTGATTGATCCTGGTCGTTAGCCCAGAGGGCAGGCAGAAGAGATATGATCGCCTGCGTCGATGTCGATTACCGAGGCGCTGGGGCAATTGCGGCCTGCGTCGTATTCTCGGCGTGGGGCGACGAACAGCCCGTTGAGGAGGCGACTGTCGCAATCGATCAGGTTCAGCCCTATGAACCGGGTCAGTTCTTTCGCCGCGAGTTGCCGTGCCTGGTCGCTGTGCTCGAGAAAATCAAAACGCCGCTCCAGGTGATCATCATTGATGGTTATGTTTGGCTTGGCGACGAACGTGATCCCGGATTGGGCGCCTATCTTTATGAGGCGATGGAAAAACGCGTGCCGGTGATTGGCGTCGCCAAAACCAAGTTCATCCGAGCGCGCGCCGTTCACGAGGTGATGAGAGGCGATAGTCGCTCGCCACTGTTTGTCACCGCGGTCGGCTTGACCCTCTTCGAGGCAACGCAACGCGTCCGGGAAATGCACGGCGAGTTTCGAATTCCCACAATGCTCAAACGCGTCGACCAGTTGTGCCGCGGATTGACGGAACCGGTGTAATCTGCTGCCTGAAGAACTGCTGTATCTGATTCCGGCGACGTCGACATGATTTCGTGAATGGCCAATCACAGAATCGGAGGCGTGACGATGAAGTTTGACCAGCGAACGTCGATACGAATTCTTGCGAAGTCAGCCGCGGCCATCGTTGTTGTCGCCGTGACGTCATGGTTCATTCATGTGCTCACGTCAGAGTGGTTCCGCGAGCTTGGGATACCGGTCTCGGCTGGTGGCTCGATTGTGCTCGCGGTCCTTGTTCTTGGTGCTGTCTTTGGCCTACTCATCTTCATGATCAGCCTGCTACGAGTTGTAAGGTGGGGCGTCGGCGTTCCCGCGCCACGAACTCGGCACTCGCATTGATGCACCTGTCATCGTGCCCTTGCAATCTCGGCCGTGGTTGGCGACAAAGAACGATCGCGACTGAATTCTCAGGCGATCTGCGTCGCGGCCAATCTGCGGAGAATTGCTCATGAAGGGCTACCGGATTCACGAACTGGGCGGGATCAACGGTCTGCGGCTCGACGATCTGCCTTCGGTCAAACCAGGCCACGGCGAGGTTGCGGTTCGCGTGCGAGCCGTTTCGCTCAACTACCGCGACCTGCTCGTGATCAAGGGTGCCTACAGCAAAAATCTGCCGCTGCCGCTCATCCCCACGTCAGACGGCGCAGGGGAAGTGATTGAGGTCGGGCCGGGTGTGACCGAATTCAAGCCGGGCGACCATGTCGCTGGCTGTTTTTTCTCGAATTACACCGCCGGGCAGCCGAGCGAGGAATCAGGCAAAACGGCCCTCGGCGGGGCAATTGATGGCATGCTTGCGCAAGAGCGCATTTTACCGGCGACGGGTGTCATTCACGTTCCGCCCCATCTCGACCTCGAAGAAGCCGCCACATTACCGTGCGCTGCACTCACTGCGTGGCATGCGCTGGTGGAGTCGGGCGGGGTTCGCGCGGGGCAGTCGGTGCTGATTCAGGGGACGGGCGGCGTTTCGCTTTTTGCGCTGCAAATTGCTCGGTTGATGGGTGCGCGGGTGATTGGCACTTCGAGCAACGACGACAAGATCGCCCGCGTGCGCGACCTGGGTGCCGATGAAGCGATCAACTATCGCAAAACGCCCGAGTGGGGTAATGCCGTTCGCAACCTCAGCGACAAAATTGGCGTCGACCATATTGTCGAAGTCGGCGGTGCTGGCACTCTGGCGCAATCGCTCAAAGCGATTCGCGTCGGCGGGCACATTGCGTTGATCGGGGTGCTATCAGGAGCGGGTGAAGCGAACCCGTTGCCGATCCTGATGAAGAATGTACGTGTGCAGGGAATTTACGTCGGCTCTCGCGAAATGTTTGCGTCGATGAATCGCGCGATCGGACTGAGCAGACTCCACCCGATCATCGACCGCGTGTTTCCGTTCGACCAGGCCAGGGAGGCCTATGCGCATCTCGAAAGCGGGGCACATTTCGGCAAGGTTGTCATTCGCGTCGATTAACGCCTTGTGCAACGCGAGATCTTCGATTCGGGTACCACTGGCTTTTCTAGTGATCTTCGTCGTCACTTGCCCTTTGAGAACACGCATAGCCAGTGGCACCCAAGTCGATGGTCGTGGCAATACGTCAGTGGCCGGTTTCGTCATTCGCGAATGCTGGGTTGAGCACTTGACCATGCGCGCTGAGAGGCGTTCAAAGACCCGGTACGATTCGACCAACTGCCCGCAAATCTGAAAAATTCGCTACAACCGAAGAAGTGCTAGCCTTTGTCCGCTCAGTTTTGCTAGGCTTGGGAGAATCGCTAGAGGATTTTCTGAGAAAAGTTGACGTGCTTTCTCAAAAAATCGTAAATTACCCAAAGACCGCAGATTTTCTTGTCGTATAATTGCTCGGGTCGGCTGTTTGAGGTGGGATTGTGTCCGCCTCGGAAGAGCGATTTCTCCGTTTCATGCTCCGTGGAGAAGCATCCATGAAGGTTCGCAGCATCTTTGGTTTCTTGGCCGTCTCGGTCGGCCTGGCTTCGGCTCAGGCTCAGTCGCCGCAGGCTCCCGCCAAGGTCGTTCCGGCTCCCCAGGCTCCGGCCAAGGTTGCCCCGGCTCCCCAGGCTCCCTCGAAGGTCGCGCCGGCCCCGGTTGCTCCCTCGAAGGTTGCTCCGGCTCCCCAGGCTCCCTCGAAGGTTGCCCCGGCTCCGGTCGCTCCCTCGAAGGTTGTTCCTGCTCCCCAGGCTCCTTCGAAGGTTGTCCCGGCTCCCCAGGCTCCCTCGAAGGTTGTCCCGGCTCCGGCTCCCCAGGCTCCGGCCAAGGTTGCCCCGGCCCCGCAGGCTCCGGCCAAGGTCATCCCGGCTCCCCAGGCTCCGGCCAAGGTTGTTCCGGCTGCCCAGGCTCCGGCTGCTCCCGCCAAGGCGGTCCCCCAGTCGGCTCCTCCGATGCCGGCGAAGGCTGCTCCCCAGGCCGTTCCCCCGGCTCCTGGCAAGTAACTTCCGGCGCGGACAACCGGTCCCACCCACGAATCCCCGGCCCCTGGCTGGGGATTTTCGTTTCCCCAACCCCCTATCACCGAAGCGCATACAGCCCCCTGCCCCTCTCCTCGGCCTGATGGCCCCTGGCGAGCGGTCGAGAGGGTCGCTACCATTAGGTGTCGTGGCCGAACGGGAACGTCCGATTGTTCTGTGTTCAGCCCACGGTTTGCTCGAGGGCCGGGAGCGGCCCCGAGTCGTCCGATCCCTGAGGGGCAGACTTGCCCTCGGGGACGTTCTTTTTCTGGACACGCCTCGGCCTGCCCCCCTCTCGTAGGGCAGCACCCCTGCAAGTTCGATCGACCCGAAAGGCGCGGGACGATACACCCGGAACCGTCGGCTCGATTGAAGTTGGACGTTTTCGCCCGAGCGAAAAACGTCGAAAATTCTACCAGGGACTCGGCCAGCGGTCCCCTTTGCCAAGGAGCATTACCCCGCCATGATGATCTACGTCGGGAACCTGGATTACGCTGTGACGTCGGATGATTTGCGTGCGCTGTTTGAACCGTTTGGCAGCGTGGCCATGGCCGAGGTGCAGACGAAGGTTCGCACGGGTCAGTCGCGTGGTTTCGGCATGGTTGAAATGCTGAACGACGACCAGGCCAAGGCTGCGATCAACGGCCTGAACGGAAAGCCGTTTCGCGACCGTAACCTGACCATCAACGAGTCGCGCCCTCGCCGGACGGTTCGTGACCAGTACGCCAGCGGCGGTTGGTACGGCGGTAACTGATCCAGGTAGAATAGGCGAAGTATTCAGGGATCGATCGCGGCCTCGCGACCGATCCCTTGTCATTTCGAAATCAATCGTTAGTCTGCCCCAAGATCGCGAGCGATCGACGGTTGCGACCACGCCGCGCGCAATTTAAACTAGCGAGAAGAACGCGCGGATAGATTCCGCCGGCTAACCTGTCTTCGCCCGCCGCCGACGCGCACCAGGGGCACCCCGCCGATGCCGAACATCGACCGCGAACGCAGTCTCGCCGTCTTCGTTGACCTGGAAAACCTCGCCATGGGGTTCCAGAACCAGCGGAAAACCAAGTTCGACATCCAGAAGGTTCTCGAACGTCTGGTCGAAAAAGGCAAGCTGATCGTCAAAAAAGCGTATGCCGACTGGAGCCGCTACCAGGCCTACACCGCGCCCTTCCACGAAGCGGCGATAGAGCTGATCGAAATCCCTCGCCGCAGCCAGACCGGTAAGAACTCGGCCGACATCCGGCTCGTCGTCGACGCGATGGACCTCGCCTGGAGCAAGCCGCACATCGACACGTTCGTGATCGTCTCCGGCGATTCCGACTTCTCACCGCTCGTCTCGAAGCTCAAGGAAAACGGCCGGCACGTCATCGGCCTGGGGATGAAAGGCTCGACATCAGAACTGCTCCGCGACAACTGCGACGAGTTCATCTATTACGAAGACCTCGAACGGCAGGAAATCGACGAGAAGCAGGTGGCGACGAGCCTTTCGACCGATATCCCCGAGCGGAAGCGCGAAGCTTATACGCTTTTGCTCGAAGCGTGTGCCGCGCTCCGTCGCGAAAATCACGAGGTGCTCTACGCCTCGATGATCAAAGACACGATGAAGCGCAAAAAGCCGTCGTTCGACGAGAGCTACTACGGCTGGCGCAGCTTCACTCATCTGCTGGAAGACGCGGACAACAACGCGGTTGTCGACATTGAACGTAATCCCAAGAGCGGGACGTACGTGGTCACTCGATTTGGTGAGCGCGAAGCGCCCAAACCTGGGCGTCCGGGGCAACCGCCGCGACCTTCGACGCCGACATCACCGGCACCAACACCAACGCCGGAAGTGAAGCGCGGCTAACCAGCCTGGGACATTGATCGATCGACTGCGGCAATCTTACTCGTGCCGCAGCGCATCGATCGGATTGAGCAGCGCCGCCTTCACGGCCGGAATCAGCCCGAACACAACGCCCGTGCCGGCCGATATCCCGAACCCAAGTAGTACCGCCCACGCCGGAACAACCACGTCGACCATTTGCGGATGCAGGCTGGCGAGCGAGCAGAATCCATATCCCAGCGCGATCCCGAGTCCGCCGCCAACAACGCTCAGCGTCACCGCCTCGGTGAGAAACTGCACGAGAATATCACGCCGGCGCGCACCGACCGCCTTGCGCAAGCCGATCTCGCGCGTGCGTTCCGTCACCGAGACGAGCATGACGTTCATGATTCCAATCCCGCCGACGAGCAGCGAGATCCCCACGATTCCGGCGAGCACAACAGTCGCGACCATGCTCATATTATTGAACGCCGCCAGAATCTCGTCCTGCGTGCGAATTTGAAAATCGTTCGGTTGCGAAGCGCTTAGCCCGTGGCGCCGCCTGAGGAGATTCGTGATTTGCGCGCGTGCTTCGGGCACGACTAGCTCCGATGTCGCCTGCGCGCTGACGGCGATCTTGGTGATCGCCAAAGGGTACATCTTGAGCGCCATCGTGAACGGGACGAGCACGATATCGTCCTGGCTATTGCCCAGCATGCTCCCTTTTTCGGCCAAGATGCCGATGACGCGGAATCGCTGACGATTGATCAAAATCGTTTCGCCCACAATGCCGTCATCTGCGTTGAGGCGGTTCACGACGTCTCGGCCCAGCACGCAAACGTGGTGCGCGCGTTCGATATCGACGAGCGCAAAGGGCCGGCCGATGGCGACGGGGAAGTTGCGAATCGCGTGATATTCGGCCGAAACGCCTTCGATTGGGCCCGTCACCTCGTTGCGGCCAAAGTGCAGCACCGCCCCCTGCCGACGCACGAGCGCGGAGACGCGCCGGAGCGAGGGGCAGCCCTTCATGATCGCGTCCATATCGCGCAGGTCGAGCGTGATCCGGCCCAGCCGCTTGCCCGCTTCGCCCTGGGGACGTTCGGGCCAGATCCACATCGCGTTCGTGCCGAACCCCTGCAAAAAGCCCGCGACGTAGCTTGTGAAGCCTTGAATTACGCCGACGACCGTGATCGTCGACGCCACCGCGATCACGATGCCCAGCACCGTGAGCAGCGAGCGCAGCTTGTTCGACCAGAGCTGCTCGAGCGCGTTTCGTATGTTTGCGATCACCAGCATCACGTTAATTCCGCTCGTCCGACTCGACGCGTCCATCGCGAATTCGCACCACACGCTCGCAACGCTCGGCCACGTCGGGCTCGTGCGTCACGATCACGATTGTTTGCCCCTGGCGATGTAAATTACTGAATAATGCGAGAATCTCATCACTTGTTTTCGTATCAAGGTTGCCTGTGGGTTCATCGGCGAGCAGGAGCGACGGTTTTTGCACAAGCGCCCGAGCAATTGCCACGCGCTGCCGCTGACCGCCCGACATCTGGTTCGGCCGGTGATCCATGCGGTCGGATAGCCCCACGCGGGTTAAGGCTTCAACTGCCCGTCCGCGACGATTGGGACCGCCCGAGTACGTCAGCGGCAGCTCAACATTGCGCAGAGCAGTCTGTCGCGGCAGCAATTCAAATGTCTGAAAGACAAAGCCAATCTGTCGGCCGCGAACCCGTGCAAGGTCAGACTGGGCAAGCTGCGCGACGTCGCGGCCGTCGAGCCAATAGCGGCCGGCGGTGGGAACGTCGAGACAACCAAGAATGTTCATCAACGTTGATTTGCCCGAACCCGACGGCCCCATGATCGCGACGAGTTCGTTGGGATAGATCGACAGGTCGACGCCGCGCAAGGCGCGCACGACTTCCATGCCCATCCGATATTCCTTGGTGATGCCTTCAAGGCGAATCACCGGTGCAACCTCGTCTCCCATCGCCGTATCTTTCATTTATGGCTCGGTTCAGTCGAGGTCTTCCACCACACATGTCAGGCCGCTTTTGGACGCGAGATGGTCGAGTACTCGCGTTGCGATTCGTGCGACAATTTCGCTCGAGACGTCGGCCTTGATTAGTCCTTGCACACACGCCCCCTTCGTCTGCAGCTCGACGGGGCATCCTTCGATCAGCCCACACACTTTGAGCACCCATTGGCCAGGTAGGTTAATCTCGCACTTTTCGTCGTCGAAGGCACCATTGAAGGCGACGTAAACAGACGTGTCGAAGTTGAGAATAAAATCGGAGACGCCGTGGTCGTCTCCCAGGAATTGTTTTATGTTGGCACGAATCTCTTCGCCATCGAATGGAACGAACGACTTTGAGGCTGTATTTCGGACAGTGAACTGCGCCCAATTGCGTCGGGTATGCACGCGCCAGTGACCGGTGCGCGGGTTGAACGCGTAGTCATCAAAATTGCTGCGAAGGATCGGATTGTTGTCGCGAAGTTCGATGGTCTCGCCGCCAGAAACGAAGATCTCACCGGACTCATCAAGAATCGCCGCATGTTGATTTATCAAACTCGGGCATTCGCCACTTGTGGCCACGAGCGTGATTCGATAATCGTGCAGATCGAGCGCAAACACCGGCGTTTCGTCTGGCTGACGAGCGTTCGCATATCCTAATCCGCCAATGATAAAGATTTGATCGCCCCGCCAAGTTGACGTGTGGAAATCGATTGGCGGAAAGACGGTTTCAGGATAGCCGTAAATCCCGATTTCTCCCGAGCGTTCGAATACGATCACATCGTTATATCCACAAGAATCGTGTTCCTGGAAGTCTGCATATTGACCGGCGATACAAATGGTACGGCCGTCTGCGAGTTCGGTTACCGTCGCGCCCTTGCGAACGAACGTCCAGACCGCGCTCGAGTAATCGAAGTCGAGTTCGAATCGCTGGCGCGCGAAATAGGGTTCCATACCGCGATAAAAGAGGCTTTCTTTCTTTGCTCGTTCCCGATCTTCTGCATCACCGCGAATCATCCACTCCCAGAACGGCACGTTCATGCGTTCGGGGTTGGCCGTGCCAAATCGTCGCGTGCGCTGCGCATCAAAAATATCGCCAGTGATCTCGATCACGGCTTGCCCACCTCGGTGAGAGCTTTCACCGGAATCACCGGGCTGCCGTCTTTAAGTTCGTCGAGGGCGCGAAATGGCGCGATAACGACTTTCTCTTCGGGACCAACACCCGAGAGAATTTCGATGCGGCGTTCATCGGAAAGACCGGTTTCAACCGGACGTGCGCGGGCAACGCCCGATGCATCGACGATGAAAACGATTTTGATGTACCTCAGCTCGGCTTCCTGAGCCTTTTCGCCGGGTGATCGCGCGTTGCGCTCCGCCCATTCGCGAACCGCAGGAATGTCGGGCAAATCCTTGCGGCGACGATGCACCACGGCCTGAACCGGTACGCTCAAGGCATCGGTTGCGCGTTTGACTTCGATCTCCACTGTCGACGACATGCCCGGTCGCAGCACCGGCTGGTTGGGCTGGATCGTGATGAGCGTTTCGAAGCTCACCACTTCGTCTTTCTTGGTGCCCTTTGGAGCGACGCGGTCAACACTCCCCTGCACCGCCGCCTTTTCATCGGCTTGCGGGAACACCTTGGTCGGCTGGCTGGCGCGAACGAGCGGGACGTCGGTTTCGTCGACCTCGGCGCGAACGCGAAGGTGGTTCATATCGCTCACCGTCATCAGGACCGAACCCTTGAGGTTCGTTGTGCCGGCGATCACGACTTCGCCCACGTCGACAGACAGCCCCGAAACAACGCCGTCGATCGGTGACATGATTGCGGTGCGGTCGAGTTCTTGCTGGCTGGTTAGCCGCATCGCTTCGCTTTCGACCAGTTCATTCGCCGACATCTTGAGCGCCAGCTCGGCCTTGGCTCGCAGGGTTCGAGCGTCGGCCAGTTCGGTGAGCGTCGCGACGCCTCGGCCGGCGAGTTTGGAAGACTGTGATTCGTCGCGCGTTGCCTTGGCGAGCTCATTCTTGCACTGCTCGATGGCCGAACGCAGCCGCTCGGCCCGCGCGGTGGCGGAATCGACGCGCGACTTCGCCTCGGTGGGATCGAGCTTCACAAGCAGGTCGCCCTTTTTCACACGGTCGCCGTCCTTGACGCGGACTTCGATCACCCTGCCGATGATTTGCGAGGCGATCTCGGCTTCTTCAACCGACTCGACTGTCCCAGGCGCGGTGATGGTTTGCACGATCTCCCCACGCGACGAGGGCTCGGCGATCACCTCGCGAGGGATTTCCTTCACAAGCTGCCAGTCGACGTTTAATTCGCCGGGCGCGCGTTTGAGGTTCGCCGCGGCGATCACCCCGACGAGCAGCACCACGATGAGAGAGCCAGCAATCACGCGTCGCATCGCTCGATATCCTTCAAAGGGCTTGCGCCCGCCACAAACGAATCCGCTCACCCCATCAGCGGGGCAAGATCGACAGGCGCATTCCCGCGCCCATCACCACCGACGTTATGAGCCGCAGCCCGGTCTCGCCGGTCGCGAGCATCATGCAGACGAACAACGCCATGAAAAGGTTGACCTGATGTCGCCGCCAACCTCCCCACGCCAGCGAAAACCAGCCGAGCATGACGAACGGATCGAGTTGGCGAATTGCGACCACCAACGCAGCGTGGTGAGTGCCAGGTGGTAACAGAAGTGCAAGCGATGTCTCAACATCCGACCGCCGCAGTGCGATGGTCAACACGACTTTCACCGCGAGTGACAGCACCCAGTAGCCCTGAGCCAAACTTGCTGCGCGGAAGCCTTCGGTGAAACCAATTGGTCGGCCGGTGAGAGCAGCGAGGGCAGCGAAAACGGTGGCAATCGCGATCGCCCGACCCATCAGAAACAACGGCTCGAAGACGAAATCGCCGAGGCGAGCGAGCATCGTCCAGAATGGCAAAGTGTCGCGCTGGAGGTGGATCGCCTTGCGGACGACGTCGTCGCCGACCTCGCCCACTCGTGAAATCTCGGCTCGCGCCGCTCCCTGGTCGACCGCCTGATTTAGCTCCGAAGGGACAAACCCGGTGACCCAGATCGCGGCGTTCAGGAGGATCGTCAAGATCACCCAGATTGCCAGAACTGCCCCAGGACCAAGCGGTTTGCGCTCAGTCGCCGGCGCAGTCAGGCTGTTGAATTCGTCTCCGGCGACCAGACTCGACACGGTCGTACCCCGCCAACTCAGGCATCCGTGCGTGCAACTCTTGCCTTGCCACGGATATGATTCTCCCTAGGTTACTCGTAAAAGGGACTCTGCGATTCAAGCTTTTCGGGCATGAAGCGCTGAATTGGGCGGTCGAGAGGAATTTGCGTGATGGATCACACGGACGGCCGCTTTCGTTTGCGATCGGCTTTCAATCTTCTTCTGCCGCTCGTGCTGTGCATGGTTGTGGGGCTGCTGATCGCCACCCTGCCCCACGTCTTCGCCTGGCGAAGCTCGGGGCATGCCGACTGGGTGGCCGACCATGACGATCGCTACTACTTGGCCGTTGCCAGCCAGGCGTATTTCGATCATCCGGCGCGACTGGCCGATCCCTTACGCGCCAGCGACGGCCCCAGCCTCTACAAGCCACTTCCGCTCTTGCCCGGAGTCATGCTTGCGCGACTTCTCGATCTGGGACCACTGGCGATCGGCCTCATCTGGCGCGCGATGGCCGGGCTGACAATCGGTGCGGCGTGGTTCCTGCTGTTCTGGATCTTGCTGAGAAAACCCTGGCTCGCGGCGGCTCTTGCGCTCGTGTTGCTCTGCGACGGCGGAGTGATCGAGCGTCTGCCGGTTTTGCCGCAAACGAAGATTGCCGCAAAGGTTGCGCTGGGACGCGACAACGGCATGTTTGAAGGCCGGCCGTTCCTTCACCCCGAGTGGCGCGTTAGCACTCCCGGGCTGACGATGCCCTACCTGCTCGCGTTTGTCGCGGGACTCGCTTGCTTCGCTGAACTCCCAACCCGGAAGCGCGCGGTGGTGCTCGGCGTTACGTTTGGATTGCTCTTCCACGTCTACTTCTATTATTGGACGGCTGCGGGGTTCGCGCTGGCGATGCTCGCGTTGATCGATCGTCGGCGATTCTCATTCTATTTGATCGCGATGACTATCGGCGGCGCGATTGGCCTTCCGTCGTTGCTCCCGGACTTTGCTCTGAAGCAGCGCACTGGATCGGACTGGCTGACGCGAAGCGATAAGTTCGTCACCATCGGCCGATTCGATGAGTTGCTCGTGTCGCCGGAAGTAGTTGTTGTGTTTGTGGTTCTGCTGGTCTGGATTTTATTTCGGCGAAGACAGCTATTGGGAGTTTGGCTTTTGGGCGCGGCGGGATTTGTGCTGACAAATCAGCAAATTATCACACGTCTCCAGATCGAAAACTTTCACTGGACTTACGTTTCCGGGCCGGTCCTCGCGTTTTTGCTCGTCATGCTCGTGGCCACTGAGTTGCAGACGTTCGCCCAGCGATTCCAGATGCAAACCTGGGCTGCAGTTGCGCTCGGGGGTCTCGTTCTTCTGAATGCTTCGACTGGACTCTGGCTGCGATGGCAAGAAGCAGCGCGAACGCAAACCTCGCGAGACAACGCTGTTGCGCTTGAAGATTATCGCGAGCGATTGCAGCAGTCCGGCTCGATCAGACTCGCGCCGAATACTGGCGTCGCGGGCGACCCGACGTTCGTCTCGTTCGCGACGATTATCGAAAACACCCGGCCGCTTTCAGGATATATCGCGCTCCTCAGCCCCACTGTCAGCAACGACGAGTGGGACGAACGTGTGGCGCTTGATGGAATTCTCACAGGATTCAGCCGTCCGCAGTTCGCCGAAATCGAGCGAGAGTCGCTCGCGGTCAACCGATGGGGGCCGTGGGTCCGCGACCCGGTTCTGTTCGAAGAACGGGTCGATGCGCGAATGCGTGCGTTTGATCGCGTGCGCGGTGATGTTTCAGCTTTTCTCGACCGCTTCGGCGTGCGATATGTCGCGCTGCCGACTCGGAATGATAGCCGCCACCTGGGCGCAGGGTGGGCCCGCGTCGAATCGGGCCGCACCTGGAACATCTGGGAGCGAGTCGGCAAACCTTCCGAGGAAAAACTCAGTCCTTGAGCGGCATCAGCTCGACCTTGCGGAACTCGATCGGGTGGCTTTCGGCCTGGAGTGAAATCGAGCCGCCCTTGATGAGCTTGTTGCCGTCCTTGATCATTTCCTTGGCGTTCTTGTCACGCTCGTCGAGCTGCGGCTTTTCGTACTCGATCACAAGCTCGCCGTTGACGAAGTGCTTGATCACACCGTCGCCGTGCGCTTCAACTTCGACGGTCACCCACTGGTCGCCGTGATACGTCTTTGACTTCGAGTTGATACAGTGCGTCAGGATGAGCTTGCCGTCCATCACCACGTTCGTGCCGGGTGTGCAAAGGTTGCCGGTCGACCGCTTGTCCTTGCCGTTGCCGCCGAGGAATTGCACCTCGATTGAAACGGGGAAGTCCTGATCCTTCTTCATCGTTTCGGGCGCTTGTCCGTGGATCATCACGCCGCTGTTGCGGAACGCCCAACCGGGACCGCCGGGGCACTGTTCGCCCACGAACCGATACTCGATTCGCAGTTTGTAGTGCGAATAGGGCGTCTTGTAGAAGAGGTGGCCGAACTTTTCCTCGAACTTCGTGGGCCACTTATCATAGGCGACCTTGATCACGCCGTTCTCGACGCGGAAGGTGTCGGCGTAGTTTTCTCCAAGGGCATAGCCGGTGATCTTGGGCGTCCAGCCTTCGAGATTCTTGCCGTTGAAGAGCTGAATCCAGCCCTCTTCCTTCTTCGAATCATCGGCCGCGTATGCGTTGCCGGAAGCCGCCAGACACGCGACGACGGCCCATGTCATGAGGAGGATTGCAGGACGTCGGGCGAGTGTCATGGTTGGGACTCGTTGAGATGATCGGGAGAGTGGGGATATCAATGCTGGGTGCCACTGCCAAAGCCAGTGGCACCCGAGTCTTCAGTCGTAACAAAACACGCGATCAAGGAAATTCCTTGGGGGCAGTGATGTGCTGCCAGCCTTCGCCTTCGAGTCCCTTGAGGAACTCGACGAGTGCCTTCTTTTCCTCGGCCGTCAGGTGCAGCGGCTTCAAGCGCTCGTCGAGGTGCGGGTTTTTAATACCGCCCTTGTCGTAGTGGTCAACCACTTCTTCCAGCGTCTTGAAGCGGCCGTCGTGCATGTAGGGGCCGTGGCGGGTCACTTCGCGGAGCGTCGGCGTCTTGAAGGCGCCCTTGTCGTCTTCACGCTTGCTCACGTTGAAGCGGCCGAGGTCCGGCATTGGCTTATCCATACCAATACCAATGTTCACATAAGAACCATCGGTGAAGTTGAAACCCAGGTGGCAGCTATCGCACGCGGCCTTGTTGAAGAAGACGTTCATCCCCTTGATCTGCTCGGCCGAGAGCGCGTTCTTGTCGCCGGCCTTGTAGCGATCGTACCCTGCGTTGCCCGAGTAAACCGTGCGCTCAAACGTGGCAATCGCCTTGGCGACGTGCTTGATCGTGACTCTCTCATTGCCAAACACAGCCTTGAATCGCTCGGCGTAACCCGGCACCTTGCGGAGCAACGCGACGACGGCTTCGTGGGCTTCGTCGGCGGTTTTGAGGCTTGTCATTTCGATCGGATTGGCGATCGGTCCAATTGCCTGCGCTTCGAGCGAAGCGGCGCGGCCGTCCCAGAATTGCTGGGTGCTGTAGGCGCGATTGATGACGGTCGGAGCGCTTCGGCCGCCGACTTGCTTGCCGATGCCGGTTGAGAACGGAGCGCCGTCGGTGAAGGCCTTGTCGGGGGCGTGGCAACTGGCGCACGACACCGTGTTGTCGGACGAGAGGCGTGTATCGAAGTAGAGCAAGCGGCCCAGCTCGGCCTTGGCGGCGGAATACTGGTTGTCTTCGGGCCAGTCGACTTCAGGCAACCCCAGGGGCGGCTTGGGCGGGGTGTCAGCCTTTTGCGCGGGGGTTGCGGCGATGAAGAGCAGCGACGTCGCACCCAGGCTCAAAACAGCGGCCAGAGTTTGGAAGGGCTTGAGGACCATGGCAAGAATCTTCCCGAAGATCAGATCGTCGATGTATGAACAGCCGTAACGCAAATGAAACGGAGAATCTGGGTAACGGCCGCGCAGCTGTCGTTTGTGCTGCGCCATTGAGCGGGCCAGACTGAACGAGACCCGCGTGGTCGATCGAGCAACCGGCGCGGGTCCCATTCGTCATCAGGCGTTTGCTGCGACTCTCAACGAGTCTCAGTTGGCGGCCTTGAGGTAACCCGAGACGTAGATCGCCTTCTGGCCTTCGACTTCGGTCGACGTGCCGTTGACGGTGACGACGTTCGCCATGTTTTCGATGGCCGACTCACGGAAGGTGGTCAGGCCGTCGCGGCGGGGGTCGTGTTCTTCGTCGATCAGCATGTAGATGGCACCGTCGGCGGCGAGCAGGCCGATCGGCTGGCCGTTCTTGGCGCACTTCTGGCCGCAAGCCTTGTGCTTGTCGCCATGCTTGCCAACCTGGAGGTAGCACGAGAGGTCGACGATTTCACCAACGACCGTGACGGGCGTGCCGGCGATCGTCTTGCCTTCGATCGACGAGGCAACGGTCGTGGTCGTCCAGGGCTTGGCCGACTTCTTGCCGAGCTCGGCGGCGGGGGCGTCGTAGGTCCCCTTCGTCGGCTTCGACCAATCCGGGAAGAGAATCCCCCCCGCCTTCACCATCGCCAGCGATGCAGCGACCAGAACGAGTGCAGCCGCGGTGATGAAACGATTCTTCTTCGACATGGCAGGTAGCTCCAACGGTGTGCAATTCACCGGAAAACGTGGCGGGACCGGGATCCGTGGCCAATACCCAAAGGTGGGCTCCAACCGGCACGCCAATTTACGCGGCGCAATGCAACCCGGCAAGCCCCCGCCGTCTTCGTTGAGCGTCGCGAAATCTCCCAGCATCGCGTATCATTCCCAGCCGCGGGCGTGCCAATTCATCACCCAAGGCCGCTCCTGCCCGACGCAAGGACCGACGCAATGAAGCCCATCATCGCCTCGCTCTTCCTCCTGGTTCTGAGTGCAAACGCATACGCTGCGCTCGAGATTCGCGAATTCCAGGCGTCGCACGGAAGTTACGGCCCCAAACGCGAAAATCTCAACGTGTTCGCCAATGAAGAGGTGTTCTTTCGCTACACGGTTACCGGCGTGCGAACCGACAAGCACGGTAATCTCGATATCGTGCTCGACGAACTCGTTGAAGACTCCGGCGGCAAGACGGTGAACAGCGCTTCGACCACCCAAAAGCAGCGGATGGCGCTCGGCGGCGATTCCTTCACCGGCCAGGCGATTTTCACGTTTCCCGAGAACTTCAAGCTGGGCAAATACAAGTTCACACTGAAAATCACCGACAAGGTCTCGGGCGAAACCACCGAGAAGTCAGTCGACATGAACCTCAAAGCCACCGAGTTCGCGCTCGTTCAGCCGCGATTTGCACGCGACGCCAACGGCGAAATCCCCGCGCCCGCCGGAGGCCTGATCGGCGAGACGCTCCATCTTTCGGTTCGCGCTGTGGGACTCGACCTCAAAGGAGGTTTGCTCGACGCCGAGATGAACTTCCAGATCTACGACAAGCAGAACAAACCCACGATGCCCGAGCCAATCACAGTCACAATTCGCGAGGATAACCCCAAGGTTCTCGCCGACGTGGGATTCGTCCGCTTCAAGGCCGACTTCGCCCTCAACTGCACCGGTGAGTTCACAGTGAAGATGACGGTGACCGACAAGGTTGCCAAGAAGTCCGTCACGTTCACATCGCCGCTCGTTGTGACGGGGCCGTGATCGTCAACCATTATCCGGTGACATGAACGTCGGTGCGAGAGCATCTGTCAGCCGTTTCTGCCATTCGTTGACCTGGCCCGTAACCCACGGACATTCCAGTTGGAAATTGGGCCAATCAACGTCCCAGCGCATGGGAAAATCGGCCTGCAGCCGATCGACTTGAACACCCCCAGCTTGCAGCACGACGTTGAGCAAGCTCAGTGGGAGTGGCGTTCGTTCGGCGAGCAGCGTGGCGTCGTAAAGATCTTTGCCCTGTGGGTGACAATCGGACTCGAGCCAAAGTAGCTTCCACGCGAGAGAAAGCGCCGGGGTTGCAGCAATTACCCGCATGCTGCCTCCGTCGAGGCGTGGAATTGATACCGCGATCGGCAATTCCGCCAGTTCGTCTCCGAAGACGATATCGATCTGCACTTCACCAGACGGCAAGCCTTCGACTGTCCAGGGAATGACGATGCGCCGGCCAGGTGCACGTTCGTAGGTCCAGATGTCGTCCATCACGATCCGGTTGGCGTCGATAAGTGCCTCGCCGACGCGCGTGCGCTCAGAAATCGCTGCGACAAGCCCGTCGAGTAGCGACTTTGTTGCCTGGCTATTCATGCTCGCCGTAGCGGGCTGAAACACGAAATCGAGGTCTCCCGGCTGCCGCGCCTCGGCTCCAAGCCAGGTGGTAAGCAACAGACTTCCACGCAACACCAGATGCGGCGTGCGGGGCGATTCGATGGCGATGCGCAGAACGTGATGCATGACTTCATTGCGCGCTGTCCGCCATCGCTGGGCGGATTTGGCGTCATCGAATTCGGGATCGCCCAAACGAAATGCGTGTATGTATTTGGTCAACGCCGGGTCGAAGAACTGCGGGCGATTCGCGTCGACCAGCCCCCAATCGGCAAAACTGATCGGGAATCCGCTCAGCCCGTCATAACCGACAGCGGCGTCGCAAAAGATCGCGTCCGGGTCTGACGTCACCTCAGGACGATCGGGCTCGATGCGAACGGGCGGAGGGAGAAAGAAGCTGTTTTTGATGCGCTGCCAGATTGATGCCATGGTTCAAGGCCCCGTGGAGATCCAACCGGCGTCAAGCTCGAGGTTTGTATCGTAAACGACGTATTCTTCTTCGACCTCGAGGATCTGGTGACCGGCCGAATGAATTTGGTCGAGCAGTGCATCGAGTCTTGCGCGCGACTCAACCCGGCCTACACCCTGACACCGCTGAGTTATGAATCGTTCGTGAAGACCATCATCACGAATTCGTCGACTATTACGTGACAGATGCGCCGCATGTCCTTGGGCCAGCGCAACGAGAGCGGACACATTCGCGTGTGCGAGGAGCAGAAGCTTGATGTGGTGCTCGAAGTACTGGTCGTCCGATTGACTGGCCGTCTCCGCCGAAGTTCGCGGAACGCCGTCGTTCCAGGGAGCGGCTTCGACTTTGATGCGGCTCACCGCAAAACCCGCAGACGTAAGTTCATTGACGATTTCTGTCGCCGCCATCAACTCACCAGAGAGACGGCCGTTGCCGACTCGCGTCAACATCGGCTGAGAGGTGAACTGGCCGCGATCGAGAACGATGTGATGGAACTTGAGACCTCGCGACTCACCCCATGCGCGGAGCGATTCGACGTTCATCTCTTGTGGGCAGTGAACTGTGATATGCGTCTCGAAATCGCCCGTGAACTCCATTGAATTCCCTGCCCAGACTCGCTCCAAGTCAACCTATTCCCGATGCATATTCGACTTCATCACGTTGATCGCCTCAAGTGGTCGAATGCGCGAACCGGATGTCCGTTTCGACAAGACACGCGAGGCCTTGCGCCGGTTCAAAGCCGGCCCTTCAGTCGATCCCCTTTATCTCAACGTTCGGCAAAAACTTCTTGAGTGCGATCACTCCTGCAGGTGTCGCCCGCGTGCCGCCTAACCAAAGCGTTTTAAGATTCTTCAGCCCTTTGAGTTGAAGCAAACCTGCGTCGCTGACGTTCGTGTTGTCGAGCGCCAGTTCGGTCAGGCTCGTTAAGCCGGCAAGATGCATCATCGCACCATCGCCGACGGTTACCGAGTTGAGCGAGAGAAATTCCAAACGCTGCAAATCCTTGATGTGTACGAGACTGGCGTCATCAATCCGGCTGCCTTGCAGGCCGAGATAACGCAGCTTTGTCATGCGTTCGAGGTTCGCCAATCCTGCTCCTGTAATCGAAGTGTTGCTCAGGTAGAGCGCGTGAAGATTTGTCAGATTGCGTATATGCCCAAGTCCGGCGTCGGTCACCTCGTTGCCAAAGATGTTGAGTTGCTCAAGTTGGTCGAGTTTGCCGACTTCCGCGAGCATCGTGTCGGTCGCCTGCGTATGGCCGATTGAGTAGACGTGCCCAAAAAAATCGACGCCGAGCTGTTCGACCAACCACTGAGGCGCCCAGGGTTTGCGGTTGGTCACGGGTCGATCGCCCTCCCATTGCCAGTCGTAGTCGATCGACCACCGGTTCTGTCGAAGAAACGTAGCGACGTCGCGCTGGCGATGTGCCAGGCGGACTTGCGTCCCCAGCACGCCGCCAACGATTACCACAAGGAGCATCAGCGCCCGCAAAGTCAGCCCACGCTTACCTTGGCGTGGATGCGGGGTTTTTAGAGGAATGTTCGGGTCGTCCGGTTGTGTCGGATCCATGTCACAATTCCCCCTTGCCGGCCGCGTAGAATGTCTTGCTCGATTGTAGACGCCAGTTGGACGCTGAACATTCGGCGGATCCAACGGCGGGTTGGTTCCAGATCCGTCATTATGATAAACTCTGCTCATGCCAGCTTGAAAAAGCGTTCGCAACGCTCGCACTCGTTGGGCGATGGCTGCCATTTCCTCGGCGCGACGGTGCTCCGTGGGAAGACGTTGTCACTCCACTGTCGCTTCTGACCGATGCAAGCACCACAAACTAGCCTGATGATGCTCGCCCGTCTCGGGTCGGGAAACAACGACCCCGAAGCGTGGTCGAGGTTCGTGCTGGTTTACGGTCCGCAAGTCGTTCGTTGGTGCAGGAATTACGGCCTGCAAGAGGCCGACGCACACGACGTTGCGCAGGATGTGCTCCTGCAATTCTCCAAGCAAATCGGCCGCTTCGAGTACGACCCTTCCAAGAGCTTCCGCGGCTGGCTGCGAACACTTGTTCACGCGAGCTGGTATGCCTGGGTGAATCGGAAGCGCGACTGGCATACCGGCACGGGCGATGTCAAGGCACAGAGTTTGCTTGAAGAACTGCCGGCGCGGGAAAACCTCGTCGCACGCCTGGAAGAGGAGTATGATCGAGAGTTGCTCGAGCTGGCAATTGAACACGTGCGAAATCGGGTAGAAGCCCATACGTGGGAGACTTTCCGCCTGCTCGCGCTCGACAATGTTTCCGGCAAGGAAGTCGCCGAAAAGCTCGCGCTCAAGCTGAATACGGTGTACGCGATTCGTAACAAGGTCCAGCGCATGATTCGCGAGGAGATGGCCCGGCTCGATCCGCCGGAATAGCCGACCATCGCGCGAGTCGCTCGAAATGCAGCGAGGCGGTGTTTTCCGATGATCGCCGATCCGCGGCCCATCGCCTGTCCCGCCGGTGATTCCTGGCTCCAACTCCTGCGCGATGAGGTTTCTCCCTCAGACCGCGACGAACTCGAAACGCACCTCGAATCGTGCAACGCATGCCGCGACGCCTTCGTCGGCATCGCCGGCGACTGGAGCCTCGCAGGGCGAATCAACGTCGCAGCGATTGGCGCGAACACGCACGCCGTCCTCGCGGGAGTGCTGCACCGTCCCGGCGACCCGCCAGTTTCCCTTCGCCCCGAAGTCGAGCCTATCGCCCCGCCCGATATTCCAGGGCTCGTCGATTGGCAGGAGATCGGCCGCGGCGGAATGGGCGTGGTTTTTCGCGCCCGACAAGTCGCACTCGAACGCGTGGTTGCGGTGAAAGTGCTGTCATCGAGCGTGCTTTCCCCCTCAGCGCGAGCGCGGGCGATTCGCGAAGGCCTCACGCTCGCGCGTCTGCGTCATCCCAACATCGTGGCGATTTTCGGCTCGGGCGAGGCCGACGGCTTGCCGTTTTTGGTGATGGAGTTCGTTGAAGGCGGAAGTCTGCAGCAGCGGCTCGACAAGCAGAGCGAGCGAATTCCCATTCGCGAGGCAGCGGCGCTCGTGCGCGATCTGGCGCGAGCCGTCGCCGAGGCACACTCGCTAGGGATCGTTCACCGCGATCTCAAGCCGGCGAATATTCTGCTCAGCGCTGGAACTCCCGTCGTTCCCAAGCTTGCCGACTTCGGTCTCGCACGAGCCTGGGGCGATGGCGATGACTCGAATGTCACCGAAACCGGGATGGTGTTGGGTACGCCAAGCTACATGGCGCCCGAGCAAACGGGACTGCGCGGCTCGCGCGGGCAGGTCGGCCCAGCGACCGACGTACACGGCCTGGGTGCGATATTGCACGCGATGCTCACAGGCAAACCGCCCTACGGCGGCGACAGCACCTGGCAGGCGCTTTTGCGCGTATCGCAGGGGACGCCAGACGCCGTGCGTAAGCTCCGTCCCGATGTTCCGCGCGATCTGGAAACGATCGTCGCGCGCTGCCTCGAATCGAGTCCCGCGCGGCGATATCGGTCGGCGGGTGAATTGGCCGACGAGCTCGATCGTTTTCTCGACGGCCGCCCCGTTCTGGCCCGGCCAATTTCCTGGCCACTTCGCGCGGCGAAGTTCGCACGACGCAAACCTGCGGTTGCGACTGCTGCCGTGTTTGCGATTGTTGCTGTCATTGCTGCCGGCGCTGGCGCTGCGTATCACATTCGAGCGCAGGCCAAATCGCTGACGCAGCTCGAAGACCAGCAAATCAAAACGAACGCCGCGCTTACGGAAAGTCTGGCTGCGCGCAACCGGGCGCTGCGTGCGATCAAGTCGCTGATGGACCGCCCCGTGCAAGAGATGCTCAATCGCGGCGGATCGCGTAACGATCAGGATTTCGCCTTTCTCAACAACGTCGCTGCGCTGCTGAACGAGCCTTTCGCCAACCCCGAAACGCCCGTCGACGCGATGGAACGGGCCAAGGTCCTCGAGCAGCTCATGCAGGCGTACAGCCGGCTCGGCCATTTCGACGACGTGATCAAAACCGCGAACGCGATCGTCGCGATTTACGCGGGAATTTTGAAGGCAAACCCCAAGCATGAAGACGCACGCTGGGGCACCGTTGGTATCCTCGATTTGTGCTCGATACAACTTGCGGATGCGAAAAAGCTCGATGAAGCGATTGCATTCTCGAAGCGCCACAATGCGTTCCTCGAAGAACACTATCCCGACACACCATGGCGATCGCACCGGCTCGCGCTCGGCCTCCTGACAATCGCTAACGCGTCACATTTTCGAGCGGCGAATCAGACCGCGCTTGAATTCACCGTGAAAGCCGTCGATGTTCTCGAACCCGCGCACCGCGCCGAACAAAATGACGCGGGAATTCTGTTCAATTTGATCCGCGCCTCAAGCATGCGAGGCAGTCTGCTCGCCGACTTGAACCGCACGGATGAATCTCGCGCCGCTTATGCCCGATCGGCCGAATTGATTGCCGAAGGCCGCAAACGCGGGATACCACCCGAAGCCTTCAATGCGCCCGAGTTGCACGCGCTGAGCGGCATGGCACGTTCGCTCGAAACAGCCAACGACCTCGAACGCGCGCTCGCCGCACGCAAGCGCATCCTCGAACTCGCGCGGCTGCTTGCGTACCCCATTGGAAGTCCCTTTAATGAAAAACATATCTGGATCATATCGGTCGAAGGCTATCATCGAACCGGTGCCCGGCTGAACCGGCCGCGAACTGGCCTCGACGAGGCGAACGATCTGGTGGCAACTTTATCAGCGCAGAGGGCGAGCGCCCCTTCCGTGTTCGCAGTCGCGCTTGCAAATATCAGCGCGTTACGCGCTCGCGCGATCATCGAGTTCGATATGGGGCAATACAACGAGTCGCTCAAGGATTGCGAAACATCTGCGCAGCTTGCATTTGAGTGGGCCAAGAAACCCGAAGGGCGCGAGCGGCTCTCCGAACAGCTCGTCATGATTGCATCTCTTGCATCGGAGATCCATACCCGCGCAAATCGCCCCGATATTGCCATCAAAGTCTGGGAGCAGCTCGCGCCAGCCTGCGTGAACAACGACCGCAACATCTGCGATGCCGCAATGGAACGCTTACGTGGCTTGATTAAGACGATGAAGCGCCCTTGAATTCAGTCGGTATGCGATATCGTTTTGAGACGAAAAATTCCTGCCGACGACACGATGCGTTATCACAAGGTTCTTACAGGAATTGAGCATCCTTCAAAATACACCGTCGCCATCATTAGCCTACAACTTGAGTCGCCTCAAACGCAGTTAACCCGAAAAAGACAGTCATTCGGGCACATGAGTTGCCTAACATTCGCGGCAGTCTTCATGCTTTGAGGAGCTGCCATGACGGTTGATGTGCCAGATCGCGCGACTCGTGTGCTGGTGGTGGTTAACCTGGGTTCGGGAAACCAACAATGGGATCGCGTACGCGCCGCGCTAGATCGCTGTGCCGATCAATCGCGATTCTCGTTCGACTATCACCACGTAAGCCCCGACGAAAATCTCCATGACGTAATTCGCGCCGCTGTGCGCGATGGCTGTGAACTTGTGATCGCCGCGGGCGGAGACGGCACGGTGTCGACCGTGGCCCAGGCGCTCGTCAATTCGCCGGCGCGGCTGGGAATCCTCCCGCTGGGCACGACCAACGTTCTGGCGCGCGAGCTGGCGATCCCGCTCGATATCGACGCCGCCTGCGACTTGCTCGCCGGCGAGAATCGCACCGCCGAGATTGATGCGATGCAGGTCGGCGAAGCGTATTACTTCACACAAATCGGCGTTGGTGTTGATGCATTGATGATTCGCGACACGACCACTCCGAGCAAGAAACGGTTCGGCGTGTTCGCCTATTTGTGGACCGCAGGGTCGAGCCTCGCGGGCTTTCAGCCCCGACGGTTCACGATCGCCGTTGATAGCGGGCAGGCCTACAGGACAAGGGCTTCGCAGGTGGCGATCATCAACAGCGGTGCGCTGGGAAGCTCGGGGCTGCGTTGGTGTCCGCACTCGCGTGTCGATGACGGGCAAGTTGAGGTGTGCGTCGTCAAGGCGCGAACGGTGGTCGACTATCTTCGGATCGGCTGGAGTGTGATCCGTCGCAATCAGCATCAGGAGCGCTGCGTGTCATTCATGACCGCGTCGCGCTCGGTCAAGATTCAGTGCGATCATCGACTGCCCGCTCAAGGCGACGGCGAGTTGCTGGGCGAAACTCCCATCGAGGTTCGCGTCGTCTCTCGCGCATTGAGCGTCGCCGTGTCCAACGCAATGGCGAGCAATTGAGATGAAGCTCGTTCACCTTTCCGATATTCACGTTTGGCACTACACATGGAACCCGCGTCGCTTGCTGAGCACGCGGTTTTTCCGGACGATCGAACTGCTCTCAGGCCGCGCGAGTCGCTTCAATCTCACGCGGCTCGAAGACGTCGTCGCGCGGGTGCAATCGCTCGCGGCCGATCATATTTTGATCACCGGCGACCTCACAACCATGGCACTTCCGGTCGAGTTCAGCGAGGCCAAGCATCGCCTTGCCCCCCTGCTCGGCGACCCTTCGCGAGTCACCATCGTGCCCGGCAACCACGATCGCAGCACATGGTATTCGAACTACTCGAAGCGATTTGAAGTGGCGTTTCGCGAATTTCTCCCGAGTCCCAATTTCCCCTGGCTTCGCAAAATCGGCGAGGACACAGCGATCCTCGGGCTCGACGCCACCCGTGCACGGCTCGAACCAACCGGCCGCCTCCCTGACTCTCAGCTTCGAGCCGCGCAAGAGCTTATCGCCAGTTCCGCAGGTGTTCCGCACCGGTTGATCATCGCTAGCCATTACCCCGTAGCTGCCCCACCTGACTATTCCGCCGAGCTTACCAAGAAACGGATGAAGAACGACTACGAAGTAATCGAGTGGCTCGCCAGGATCGGACCGCATCTTTATTGCTGCGGTCATGTCCACGCAGCCTGGGCATTTCGCCCGGCCGCCCTGCCCAACGAGCTTTGCCTCAATTCGGGTGCTCCACTGATGAGTGATCCCACCGGCAAGCGATTGCCGGGCTTTCTCGAAATTGACCTCGAAGGCGACTCGATCGCTGTGTTTCATCACGCCTGGACCGGCGCTGAATGGTCGCGCAGTTCGATGTTTCAAGATGACGCGTTCTTCGCGGAAAATCGCGTTGCCGAGCCGGCGACCGCAAATCACGACTGATTTCGCAATCGCCGCGCATCTTTGCGTTTAAGTCGACTCCCCTTTCATCGACGAAGGCTCATGATGGATTTCGGGGTGGCGGTCTGCATTAGACTGTCGGGTGCCACTGGTGGTACGCCACTGGTGGTACCCCACCAGTGTGCCCTAAGTGACGTCCAACACACCGGTTGAGTACAACAAGTGGCACACCGGAAAAGGCCGACTTATGGACAACATATGGCTCGCCACCCTGAATTCCAGTATGAGCCCAAACGAATTTGCTCGTCTTGAGGGACGACGGCGAGTCGGGGTATAACGTCCCTAGCGTTGCGGAGCACCGTTGAGAGAGGCATGACGCCTCCCTCGAAGCGGATTTGGAGAGACTCCGCCCATCGCGAGAATGCAGCGACCTTCTCGTTAAAGCGCGCCAGGGAGACGGACCCGTGCTTATGCGCATCCATTGGATCTCGGTCTGGTCGGCCGTTGGCCTGGCCGGTGTGCTTACCGTTCCTACCGAGACCTCCCAGGCGCAGGCTCCCGCGGCCAGCTCGCCCGCGGCGCGCGAGGTTCCCGAAGCGCTCGAATTCGCCAATCGACTCTATCGCGACCGTCGCTACGATCTCGCGGCTGACGAATTCCAGAACTTCCTCCGCACAAATCCCAACGGCCCCGACGCTCTCGACGCCCACTTCGGCCTCGCCAGCGCCCGCCTCGCGCTGGGACGTTACAAGGAAGCTCGCACCGAGTTCGAAACGTTCGTGAAAGATGCGCCGGCCAATCATCCCAACCACGCGACTGCCCGTTTCCGCGTGGGTGAAACCGCCTATCTCCTCGGCGACCTCGCCGCCGCCCGCACGGCTCTCGAAGGATTCTTGACCGAAAGCCCGAAGCACAGAAACGCCGAAACCGCATGGTCACACCTGGCCGACGTATCGTATCGGCTCAACGACTATGCGCGGGCGAAAACGGCATATGAAAAGGTCATCGCTTTTCCCAATGGCCGCCTGGCCGAGCGATCGAAGCTCTTTCTCGGACATACGCTCGTCAATCTGAAAGATCCCGACGGCGCCATCAAAGTTCTGAACGACCTCGCGAAGACCGGCACCCCCGAATGGACCGAGCGCGCGAGCTTTGAAATCGCGCGAGTTGAGGCGCAGGAAAATCGCCTCGAACCCGCCGCCAAAGCCTTCGCAGCGTTCGAGACCAAGTTCCCCCGCAGCGCCTTGATCGGCGAAGCTCAGCTTCAACGCGCGGAAGTCTTGGGAAAACTCGATCGTCGCGACGAAGGCGAATCGCTGTTGAAACCGCTCACGAAATCATCAAGCCCTGCACTGGCGGCTCGGGCAGCCGATGCGTTGGGAGCTTCTCTTCTTGCAAGAGGCAAAGCAGCCGACGCGCTCGCAACACTCGACGACGCCGCCACAAAATTCGCAACAACGCCCTCGGGCTCGCTCCTCCTCTTCCACGCCGCCGAGGCAGCGCAGGCGGCGGGCAAGCTCGACGAAGCTCGCGTTCGTTTCCAAAAAGCCAGTGAGAAAGATGCGTCAGATACTCTCGCCGACGATGCGCTCTTGCGACTCGCCGGCATGGCGCTCGAAGCGAATGATCTCACCCGCGCTGGCTCGCTGGCCGACTCATTCGCAACCAAATTCCCGAGGTCGGACCTGATCGCCGATGCGATGCTCATTCAAGGACGAGTCGCCCTCGCCAAGCCCGCCCCCAAGGAAGCGATTCGCATTCTCACCGAGGTGATCGAAACCGGTCATCCCAGCCCCGCCACAGCGCAGGCCACGCACTACTATCTGGCGCTCGCCTATCGCGCCGACGGCCAATCTGCCAAGGCCAACGAGATTCTCGACTCACTCGCCAAGACCCCTGCCGCCACCGCCGCGACCGACGCCCAGTTCATGCTGGGCCAGGGACACGTCGAAGCCGGCCGCTTTGCCGAAGCGATCCCCGCGCTCGAGAAATACCTGTCGAGCAAACCAAATGGCGAGGTCGCCGATTTCGCACTCGCGCACATCGCGCAGGCCCAGATCGAAACCGGTCAGGCCGACGCCGCCCGCGCGACGATGGAACAACTCGCCACCCGCTTCCCCAAGAGCAAGGCATTGCCGATCACCCGGCTACGTCTCGCCGAATCGGCCCAGGCCGCGAAGCAATACGACCGCGCCGCCGAACTCTTCCGCCTCGCCGCCGAAGGGGCCGACCCCGCCGTCAAGGCACGGGCTCGCTGGGGCAACGGCTGGGCTTTGCTCTCAGCCGGGAAGGCTACCGACGCCGCCGAAGCATTCGAGAAATTCGCCAAGGAAAGCAGCGACGATCCCCTCGCCCCCGACGCCGCCTTCGCCAAGGGTCGCGCCCTCGAAGCCGCAAAGCAATCCGAAGCCGGTTTGAGTGCGTATGTGGCTGTCGTCTCGCGTTATCCCAAGGCTGAAGCGGCCGGCAAGGCAGCGCTCGCGCGGGCGCGCTTGCTCGTCGAATTGAAGCGGGGATCTGAAGCCGCCGAGGCTTACACGACGATCGAACGCGATTATCCCAAAGCCGACGCCCCCGAAGTGATTCTGGCCGAGCACGCCTGGGCACTCGTCGACGCCGAAAAAACCGCTGACGCCGATGCCCTGTTCAATCGCGTGCTCAAGGAATTCCCCAACAGCGCAAAGGCTCTCGACGCCCGGTTCAATCTCGCCGAATCCGCCTTCACGGCGAAGAAGTTCGACGAAGTCGCGCCGCTTCTCCAGCCGCTGCTGGCCGCCGATTCCAAGGCGAAGCCCGAGCTCGTGCAATCGGCGCTCTATCGGCTCGGTCGCACGCAAGTCGAGTTGAAGCAGCCCAAGGAAGCTCAAGCGACGTTCGAACGGCTGATCAAGGATCATCCCGAAGGCAGCTATCGTCGCGAAGGACAGTTCTGGCTGGGCGAAATTACATTCCAGGGCGGCGACATCCAATCCGCACTCACTCAGTTCGCGAAGCTCATCGCCGAACCGGCCAAACCTTCCGATCCGCCTGGCCTCGTTCGTACCGCCAAGCGCCGCGAGGTACAGGCGCTCGTTCAGCTTGAAAAATGGGCGGACGGCCTGAAGGCGGGTGATGCGTACATCGCCAGCCAGCCGAAGGGCGAAAACGATCCATTCTTGCCAGAAGTTGACTATTCGCGCGGCAGGGCGCTTCAAGGTCTGGCGCGATTCGACGAGGCACGTGAGGCTTTCACTCGAGTGATCGCCGCTCGCAAGGGGAGTGAATTAGCCGCGAAAGCCCAGTTCATGCGCGGCGAAACTTATTTCCACCAAAAGGATTATCGCAAGGCGCTGCCGGAGTTCCTCAAGGTCGATTACCTGTATGAATCTCCGGTCTGGCAGGCGAATGCTTTGCTTGAGGCAGGAAAAGTTCACGAACAGTTAGGTCAATGGGCTGAAGCTGCCGAAACATATGAAAGGCTGCGCTCCAAGTTCCCGTCCGACCCGAACGCGGCCAAGGCGGAGGAACGGCTGGCCGCCGCCCGCAAGCGCGCGGAGGGCGTCAAATCGACTGGCGAAGGACAGTAGGCCGATCAGGCAGATGCTGAATTGGCCCGACTTCCCTTGCCGCGATTTGACCGATAAGACAGGGTCGCGATCATCTGACAAGGGAAGGACCCCTTTTCATGCTTCGGCCATCACTGGTACGTCACCACGGGTTGCGAGCCGCCTTCGGGCTGGCTGTTTTAGTTGTCGTTGTGACGTGTAGCGGCGCGGATGGAAACGTAAATCCGTGGGTCGAACGCGGCCTTCAACTCGCAAAGCAAACGGGCGCGAAAATCGCCGCCTGGTACTGGGCAACCCCCCCTGCCGAACGTATTCCCTCCGCCGGCCTTGTCGCATGCGGAGTTCTGGGCGGTCTCACTCTGCTCGACCGCATGTTCCGCCTCCGCCGCCGCCGGGTCATGCCGAATGACTTCATGAAGCGGTTCAAGGACCGCATGGACGACGTGAAGCTCGAACGCGGCAAGATTCTCGACCTCTGCGAGCTGAACTCGAGCCCCGCCTCGCGCGTCGCGCTTGCGGCGGTGAAGCGGTGGGGACGCTCGACGCTCGACCTCGAACGCGGCGTTTCGATCGCCACGCGCGTCGAAGCCGATCGGCTCAAGCGCAACGTCGGCACGCTACGACGAATCGCCGCAATGGCCCCCCTCCTCGGCCTGCTCGGCAGCCTACTCGCCGCCGGCCGCGCGTTTGCCACCGGCGGCAACGATTGGGCGCCAGCGATGGCGACCGCCCTCGCCCCCGTTACGGCGGGTGTGGCGATGGCGATTCTCTCACTCGTCGCCTACGACGGCCTGATGGGACGCGTCGAAAAGCTCGTCGGCAATCTCGAACGCCTGGGCGCCGAGACGATCGACGCGATCAGCATGGCCGCCCCGCCCGAGCCCCCGCGTACCGCGCACCCACAGCCCTCCGAGCCGCCCCAGCGCCGACACTCGCACGGTCCCTCAGGCCCCGCTCGCACGCCGCATCAGTATCGCGTTGATATCCCCAACGCGATTGCTCGCGCGATGGAGCATGATGAAGATTTGTACGACCTTTGATGTTGTGAATTCGTCCTTTGATTCAGCAGATCCCCGTAGTCTCCACTGACTGCGGGGATTTTTGATTTCGAAGGGGCTTCGTGAAGATCTCTTGAACCGATCGGAACGGTAAATTCAGTTTCACGAAAACCTTTGATATGGTATGCAGCAACATTCCTTGAGATTGCAGGACACGGAGGTACGGATCCATGAAACGAAATCCACGCTGGATTTGGCTTCTTGTCATCGGCCTCAATGGACTCGGGATCACCCTGATGTGGGTGTATCAGTCGCTGACAGAGTTACAGTCCGAATTTGCGATGTCGCTGGGCCAAGAACTCTGGAGTCTGTTCCGCCGTGCGTCCTCATTCAGCGAAGCTTTAGAGAATCTAGAGGCCACCATTTGTAATTCGAGGCTTGTTATTGGGACTGATCTCGGACTTCAATGGATCTTCTACTTGGGGGCAAGCTCTGCATTCGCTGTTGTCGTTGGATTATCGCTCTACCGGCTCAGGCCGTGGCGTCCGCGCTTCAACTTCCGAGTTGCAACGCTAATGCTTGCCATCGCATTCCTCGGAATCGAGTTTGCCATGGTGAACTCGGCTTGGACTTTAAAATCCAAGTGGAACTACTGTTGCGAGAGGGGGCGTTATTGGGAGTCCGGTCCTCGTGACGACTCCACATTTGACGAAAGCGAAGAGTTTCGTCGTGAAAAGGAGCAATTGTTCAAACACTATGTCAGGTGCCCCTGGAATCTGTTGTTTCTGAATTGGCAGGAATTCCAGGAAGCGAACGGCGGTCGGAAACACGTTAAATCGATCGGCACCCCAATTATCCCAACTCAAGAACAAACATCATTGCCAGAAAACCTCGAAATGATCGATCTGCCGGTTTCACCAGATCAAATCGTCAAATAAACATGACGTATTAAATCCACACTGACTGCGGTCGCAAAGGAACTCCGAAAATACGCTGACTGGGTAAAATGCGGACGTTCATTTCGTCGATCGGGAAACAGCCGCAGTCGACCGTCCTTCGTCTGGCCGAAAATCGCCTGAAACCGTAAGCTTGAGTGCGGTTTTTCGAGTCCTGACGAGTCCCTGCCCATGACCGGCCTCGACCTCGAGACATTCCTCCAACTGCTGCGTGCCGACGTTGGCGCCTGGTTCACACTGGCGCTCGTAGTGTTCGTCCTCGCAGTGATGGCTTGGACAAGCTGGGGCTCGCGCAGGGCTCTGCGCAAGTGCCTCGTGCTTTCGATTGCCGCACACGTCGGCCTCGTTCTTTACGGCAGCACGATTCCGGTCGTGCAAATGGTGCTGGCCGGCGAACGCTCGACGAGCGAAGACGAGCCGACGCCCGTCCACGTGCAACTCGCCGCCGATCCTGATTCGTCCGCCTCTGCTTATGGCGGACCTAACGGCGGCAACGGCAAGCGCACGCGAAACGTCGCCGCGTGGGACCGCGCGAACGACAAGGCAACGCTTGTTGACCCATCGATTCGACCGATGACGCCCCGCGTTGATGTATCGCAGCCCGCTCCCGCGCCGCCCGACCTGGCGAAACTCAACACCGAAACGGCTTCACCCGAGATCAATCCGCCTCCCCCCTCGCCCGTTTCGGTAGATAACAAGGCCGAAGCCCCAACCGCGACGGCAGCAGCGACCGACTCATCGGAAGTCGCCGCGCCAACGGCTCGACGCACGACCGAAACGCCCGTCGATCGTCTGGATTCAGAGACTCGTGCACGTCCAGCGATGGCGACGAATTTGCCCGAACTGACCGCCCCCGCAGCGTCGTCGACTCCCGGATCAAGCCCCAGCTTGACCGCGGCACCGACGTTGGGCGCATTGACGAACCGCCCCGCGGGCGATGCGCCAGGACCGTCGAGCGAACGGATGAATCCCGCGGCCGGTGGTGTCGTTCAGGGCGATCCATCGGAGATCAAAACTGCACCGCGCACGGCCGCAACTCCGAGCGACAATGGCGCGGGATTCACCGGAAGCGGACGTGTTCGCGTTCCACAAACGGGCACTCGCGAGACCGGTGCACCGAACACGTCGCTGGCGATGAATCTTCCCGCCACCACCGCCACCCCGCGCGGCGTTGCTCCAAGCGCAACGAATCCCAAACCAACACTCGCGCCCGCAAATCGCGCGATGACACCGACAACACCCATCGCATCGCCAACCGCAACTCCAGTCGAAGCATCGACGGCAAAAGCAGAGCCCAGACGACCGGCGATCGAGGGTCCGCGCGACACGTTGGCCGAATCGAACGCGCGACGCACGCAACGTCCCGCGCGTGAAACTCAGGCACTCGCACTCAACACCGAGCGCCGGCCCGATCTCGCCATGCCGCGCGCCACGCCATCGGGATTGCCCGGGCTACCTGCAATCGCGGGCGCGTCGGGCCTGACACGTCCCGCCGGCGACATACCGCAGGTCTACCGTTCGCGACTTGATCCCAACCGCTTCGCCCTCGCCCTGCGCGACGGTGCGACGCGCGAAAGCGAACAAGCCGTCGAACGAGCGCTCGAATGGCTGCGGAAACATCAGGACGCCGATGGCCGCTGGGATGGCGGCTCGGCCAAACTACGCGACGGCGCTGTGCTCCGCGGCGAAGATGATTTCACGAGCCACTGTCCCGCCGGCGATGTTTGCTTCGGTGAATGCTTCTACTGGGAAGCTGACACCGCGCTCACCGGTCTGGCGTTGCTCGCCTACCTCGGCTCGGGCTACACGCACACCGACGGTCAATACGCCGACACCGTCGCCCGTGGCCTCGAATTCCTCCGGCATGCCCAGCGCCCCGACGGCGACCTTCGCGGCGATAGCAAGGCCGTCGGCATGTATTGCCATGCGATGGCAACGCTCGCACTTTGCGAAGCCTACGCCCTCACTGGCGATCCCAAGCTGAAAGCCCCGGTCGAAAAAGCTGTCTCGTTCCTCGTCTCAGCGCGGGCGACCGACCGCCAGGCCTGGCGCTACTCTCCAGGCGCGGCGACTGGTGATACATCGATTCTCGGCTGGGTCGTGATGGTGCTGAAATCGGCGCAGGAAAACGGCCTGCCGATGTCAGCCGATACGCGACAGGGCATTTTGAAATGGCTTGCGCGCGTCTCGACCGGTGCTGCGCGCGGCCTGGCGTTCTATCAGCCGGGCGAAATGCCGACAGCCTCGATGACGGCCGAAGCGTGGGTTTGCCGCCAATTCCTCGGAGTCGGCGGCCCGGGCACGGCGAGCAATGAAGCGGCCGATTACCTCCTCCGCAACTCACCCGATCGCTCGGAATACAACCTCTACACCTGGTATTACGGCACGCTGGCGATGTACCAGCACGGCGGCACCCCCTGGGTGGCGTGGAACACACAGGTACGCGACCAGCTTGTGAAACGCCAGCGTTTGAACGGACACGCCGCGGGCTCGTGGGATCCCGATTCGAGCAAATTCGGCTCACTCGGCGGCCGGATTTACTCAACCGCGCTGGCGACCCTCAGCCTCGAAGTCTACTATCGCTACCTGCGACTGTACGAATCACCGCCGACCACATCGTCGGCCCCTTCGTCCGTCAGCCGACCACCTGTCGCGGCGCCGCCCTCGATCGTCTCCGAACCGACGAATCTGCCGCGCTAAGGCGAATCATACCCGTTCGCGGGATTTTACATTCGTCGGGGGATGGATCTGGCTCCGAATGGATTCGGAGCGTACAATCGCAGGACAAGTCGCTGGTCGACCGTGAGTCTGCATCAGGCCAAGAGCTGAGCGAGGTAGGCGACGATGGATATCGGTGTAATCACCTCGTCGATCTGGGCGCAGGCCACCACCGTGGGCGGTTCGGCCGGCGTCGGCACGGGCACCACCCCGGGTACCGGCACGGTTCAAGCCGTTTCGCTCGCATTGAGGCGATGGTATTCGAGCCTCACTCTGTCTTCGCCCGCCGGCGCTGGTACGAATACCTGGTTGGTGCCGATCGTTTTGGGACTCGTCGCCACCGCCGTCCTGATCATGATTTTTCAGGGCCCGGGTCGATTCCTGCGGCAGCTTTTCGATATCCCCTCTGCGATGCGGCTCCAGTCGGCCGCTGCGCTTCGAATCCGGCGATCGGGACGGCTCATCGCCACGGTCGTTGGTGTCACGGTCCTCTGCTGGACCACCACGCAGGCCATCACTTACAGCGCACCACAAGGGCGAGACGACCTCGTTTCGCTGCTCAGAGCCCGCACACTCACAGGTGTTGCGACCGAACACGGCGCACTCGCCGGTCTCACGCCGATGCGCGATGTCATCGGCCTGGGGAACATGTTCCCGCTGCTCTTGATCGCCGCGATCGTCATCTTCCAGTTCTCGTCCGACCGCTGGGGCAGCGTATCCCGCGTGATCTCGCCGCGCGGCACACGCGACGCCGCCTGGGGAACGATTTCCTGGTGCGCCTGTGCCCTTTACGCCGTTTATCGTTGCATCTCGTGGCTTTATGGCTCGCCCGACGTCCCCATCGGTAGTTGCATGGGGCTCGAAGTTGTTGGCATTCCCGCATTGATGCTTCTGTCCGATGGCCTGATGCTAGCTTGGATTTGCGTCGAGCTGCGCAGTTTGAATCTGCCTGAGCGTCCGGAGAACGACCCGCTCGGGTTGAACGGAGTCGTCGGGCTGATGCCGGCCACGAGTCTTGTGTGTCTTCTGGTTTTTCCCGCGCGTTATCTCGTTCCCGCCGCAGAATTGGGGCTGTATTACACGCTGTCCCTCGGCACGTCGAACGGTTTGAATCGAGCACTCGGGTGGATCGTGACCGATGGGATCATTCTCCTCCAGGCGGCGGCAGTTGTGGCGTTTGGACTCACAGGCGCGGTCGCGTGGTCGCGGGGAACCTTCAAGAGTGTCCTCGTGTCTTACACTCGACTGCTTCGCGCAGAAGGCGGCCGGCTGTTCGGAGCGCTCGTGTTTGGTATGGTTCTCGCGGGAGGCTTGACGACGCTCGCATACTGGGTCGTGCTGTCGCTTCCGACGCAGACCTGGGTTCTGGGCGCTGCCGATAGCTACGCGCATTATGCCACGCTTCCCGTAGGTCTCCTGATGATCGCGGCATTCGTTGAACTGGCCGAACGGTCACTGCCCCAGGCGACCCTTGCGAACACGGCGGTACCCGAGGAAGTCGAGTTCGTCGAAGCGCCGGTGGCATGAGCGCGTTTGAACCCCGCGTGCGCGACGTTGAACGAGAAGGACAGTGAAATCTTTCGTGCGCGGGTTCGCTTGACAGCCGAGAAGATTCGGGGTTGTAATGAAGTGTCTGGCTCGGCGTGAGACGGATTGCAAGCGTCGCCAACACCCGCCCCGAGGCGTGAGCGCCTGTTCTCAAGGCGAATCGTCCTCGTTCCCGGCCGATCGTTCGGCTACCCTCGTCCGCGGGACCTATTTCGAAACCCCTTTCGGACAAAATTGACAATTCGGAACCGCCTCGGTCAGCGCGAGGCCCGAGTCCACGCGCGTCCGCTCCTTCTCGGAACGGGCGGCACCGGGACCGCACGTCATCAACTCGCGCTGCGCTGACGCATACGGATCCTAATATCAGGAGGGAGAGGAGCCATGTCCGCTGGATCGGATTTGATCACCTTGATTTCCAACCGCCAGAACACGGCGGATTACCAGAAGACGCACTGGGTCGGTTCGTTTGCCGACTACCTCGAAATCGTCAAGTCGACCCCCCATGTCACTCGCACAGCCTATCAAAGGCTGTATGACATGATCCTCTCGCACGGCACCGAGGAGATCACGGTCAACAAGGAAAAGTTCATCCGCCACCGCTTCTTCGACGACGAAGCGAACGACGGCCAGGACGCAATCTTCGGCCTCGACCGGACTTTGATGAGCCTCGTCAACATCCTCAAAAGCGCCGCGCATCGTTATGGCACCGAACGCCGCGTGTTATTGCTCCACGGCCCCGTCGGCTCGTCAAAGAGCACGATCGTTCGCCTGCTGAAAAAGGGTCTCGAACAGTACTCGCGCACCGACGACGGCGCGATGTACACCTACCAGTGGCGCGACGAAGGTCTCGAAGGCGTCGAGGTTTGGGCCGACTGCCCGATGCACGAGGACCCGCTGCACCTCGTCCCCACCGAACATCGCGGACCACTGCTCGACAAGCTCAACGAGTCGGTCGAAGCGGGCGGTTATGAGATCACGGTCGACGGCGATCTCTGCCCGTATTGCCGACAGATGTTCAACGAGCGCATGGCGCGCTACGACGGCGACTGGTCTCGCCTGCTGGGCGATGTGCGCGTGCGCCGATTGGTTCTGTCCGAGCAGGATCGCGTCGGCATTGGCACGTTCCAGCCCAAGGATGAGAAGAACCAGGACGCAACCGAGCTGACGGGCGACATCAACTATCGCAAGATCGCCGAATACGGCACCGAGAGCGACCCGCGGGCGTTCAATTTCGACGGCGAGTTCAATATCGCGAATCGCGGCATCATTGAATTCATCGAAGTTCTTAAACTCGACGTCGCATTCCTTTACGACCTGCTGGGCGCCAGCCAGGAACACAAGATCAAGCCCAAGAAGTTCGCGCAGACCGACATCGACGAGGTGATCATCGGTCACACGAACGAGCCCGAGTACAAGAAGCTACAGTCGAACGAATTCATGGAGGCGCTTCGCGACCGAACGGTCAAGATTGACGTGCCTTACGTCACGCGGCTGGCCGACGAGATTCACATTTATCAGAAGGACTACAATAGTCGAAAAGTGCGCGGCAAGAAGATCGCGCCGCACACGCTCGAAGTCGCAGCGATGTGGGCCGTTCTCACGCGCCTCGAAGAGCCGAAGAACGCAGGGTTGACGCTCTTACAGAAACTGAAGCTCTACAACGGCAAAACGCTTCCCGGCTTCACTGAAGACAACATCAAGGAGCTGCGTGAAGAGGCCGAGCGCGAAGGGATGCACGGCATCAGCCCGCGCTACGTGCAGGACAAGATTTCCAACGCCCTCGTCGCGCACGCGTCCGAACGGTCGGTCAATCCGTTCATGGTGCTCAACGAGCTGGAATCGGGCCTGAAGCACCACTCGCTCATCAACAGCGAGGAGGTGCGAAAGCATTACAAGCACCTGCTTTCGGTCGTCAAAGAGGAATACGAGGACATCGTGAAAAACGAGGTCCAGCGCGCCATCGCGGCCGACGAAGATGCCCTCACGCGCCTCTGCGGCAACTACATCGACAACGTGAAAGCCTACACCCAGCGCGAGAAGGTGAAGAATAAATACACCGGCCAGACCGAAGAACCGGACGAACGGCTCATGCGGTCGATCGAAGAAAAGATCGACATCCCCGAGAGCCGCAAAGACGATTTCCGCCGCGAGATCATGAACTACATCGGTGCCCTGGCACTCGACGGCCGCAAGTTCGACTACAAAACGAACGAGCGGCTCCAAAAGGCGCTTGAGCTGAAGTTGTTCCAGGATCAGAAAGATACGATCAAGCTCACAAGCCTGGTGTCGAGCGTCGTCGACAAGGACACGCAGGAGAAGATCGACATCGTCAAGAGCCGCCTGATTCGGAACTACGGCTACGACGATGATTCAGCGACCGACGTGCTCAACTACGTCGCCAGCATCTTCGCCCGCGGCGACGTAAAACGCGGCAACCATTGATTAATCGGTTGTGACCACCGAGCGTTTTTTCCTCGCTCCCATGCTCCGGCGTGGGAGCGCTTCCCCGACCGCTCCGCGGTCGTTCCGCGCCTCAGAAAACCAGGACTGCTCAGCGTGAATGCGATTCGACGATGAATATGAAGCAGGCGCGGTGTTTCGGATAAGCGTCGGCCAACACACCCGACCTTGAGCAAATACTAGCATCGGTCTATAATTTGCTGAAGGCTACAAGCGGTCGTCGTCTCAGTCAGTAGACCGCTTGCTCTTTAAGCCTGCGCAGCCGGCCTGCCTCGTCGACATTTCACCTGGGCTTCCTCGATCTTTGCCATGAAAACCTTCGCGAACCGCCCTGGTGGCGGGCAGAACCCGCCGCGCTTGTAGGCAAAGCGCGAGACGCGCTGAGCCCGTCCTTCGCAAACGGCAAAAGGGATTGTGTTCGCCCCGCAACGGCTTCTCGGACGGAGAAGGGACACGGCCGCACGTGCGAAAAATCGAGAGTGACCAGAACAGATTCCGGCAGATCGTTCGCGGGAAGATCAAGTCCGACCTGCGCAAGTACATCACGCATGGCGAGATGATCGGCAAAACCGGCGGCGAGCTCGTCTCCATCCCCTTGCCACAAATCCAGATACCCGAATTCCGTTACGGTCAGAAAAACGGCGGTGGCGTCGGTCAAGGGCCAGGCGATGTCGGCACGCCCATCGGCCGCTCAGGTGAAGGAGACGAACCAGGCGCCGCTGGCGATGCGCCCGGCCAGCATCTATTAGAAGTCGAACTCACTCTCGACGAACTCGCCGAAATCCTCGGCGAAGGTCTCGCGCTACCCCGCATTCAGCCCAAGGGGCGCGCCAATATCATCGAGGAAAAAGATAAATACACCGGCATCCGCCAGACCGGTCCTGAAAGCCTTCGCCACTTCAAGCGAACTTACAAGAAGGCGCTCCGGCGACAGATCGCCTCGAACACCTATAACCGCAACGACCCGATCGTCATTCCCATCCGCGAAGACAAGCTTTATCGGTCGTGGAACCCAATTCCGCTGCCGCACTCGAATGCCGTTGTGCTTTACCTGATGGACGTTTCGGGCTCGATGACCGACGACCAGAAAGAGATCGTCCGCATCGAAGCATTCTGGATCGACACCTGGCTCCGCAGCCAGTACGACGGCGTGACCACCCGCTACATCATTCACGACGCCGTGGCCCGCGAGGTCGACCAACACACGTTCTATCACACGCGCGAAAGCGGCGGCACGCGCATTAGCTCGGCCTATCAGCTCGCGAATAAAATCATCGACGCCGAGCATCCGCCGATCGACTGGAACATTTACGTTCTCCACTTTTCCGACGGCGACAACTGGGGCGAAGACAACCGGCAATGCGTGTCGCTGCTCCGCGATGAGATTCTCCCGAAGAGCAACCTCTTCGGTTACGGCCAGGTCGAAAGCCCTTACGGCTCGGGTGAGTTTTTTCGCGAGCTCGAAGAAGCGTTCGAGGATGTGCCGAACCTCGCCCTCTCCGAGATTCGTAATAAAGATGGGATTTTCGACTCGATCAAGGAGTTTCTCGGCCGAGGCCGATAATCGACAGAGAGTAGACAATACATCACGCAAGTGTCCTCTTCCCGATCACGCGAAGCGTTTGAGGTTCCACGCCGATGTCTTTGATGAGCACGCAACACAACTTGCCGGCCGATCTTCGCGACCTCCAGGTCGAGATCGAAGGACACGCGCGTGACTACGGCCTCGACTTCTACGAGACGATTTTCGAGGTGCTCGACTACGACGAGCTTTCCGAAATCGCCGCGCTCGGCGGGTTCCCCACGCGCTACCCGCACTGGCGCTTCGGCATGGAATATGAACAACTCTCGAAAGGCTATCGCTACGGTCTGCAAAAGATCTATGAGATGGTCATCAATAATGACCCGTGCTACGCCTATTTGTTGCGCTGCAATCAGCGGGTCGACCAGAAGCTGGTGATGGCCCACGTTTACGGCCACAACGACTTCTTCAAGAACAACATCTGGTTCAGCCAGACGAACCGGAAAATGATGGACGAGACCGCGAACCACGGTAACCGCATTCGTTCCTACATGGAGCGGTTTGGCGAGGAAACGGTCGAGAATTTCATCGATAGCTGCCTCTCACTCGAAAACCTGATCGACATTCACTCGCCGTTCATCAAGCGTCGGCCGACCGTCGAACGCTACGAATTCGGCGAGGACGGCGAGAATGCGTCAGGTGTCGTCAAGTTTCAAAGCAAAGATTACATGGATCAATACTTGAACCCTCCTTCCGTTTTGAAGGAGGAGGCCAAGGCGCGCGAGACCGAGAAGCAAAAGGCTCGCACCTTCCCCGAACAGCCCGAGCGCGATGTGCTGCTGTTTCTGCTTGAACACGCGCCGCTCAACGCCTGGCAGCGTGACGTGCTCGATATCATCCGGCAGGAAGCTTATTACTTCACGCCGCAAGGTCAAACGAAGATCATGAACGAAGGATGGGCGAGCTACTGGCACTCGACCATCATGACCACGCGCATCCTTGACCACTCCGAAGTCATCGACTACGCCGATCACCACTCCGGCACGATGGCCACGCAGCCCGGTCGTTTAAATCCCTACAAATTGGGAATCGAGCTCCTGCGCGATATCGAAGACCGCTGGAATCGCGGCCAGTTTGGCGCTGAGTACGATGACTGCGACGACTACGAGGAACGTTTGCGCTGGGATAAGGGACTTGGCCTGGGTCGTAAGAAGATTTTCGAGGTGCGACAAATCCATAATGATGTCACGTTTATCGACACTTTTTTGACTCCGGAATTCTGTCGGCGCTATAATATGTTTAGTTTCAAACATAATTCGACAAACGAATTGTACGAGATCGAAAGCCGCGAGTTCAAAAAGATCAAGGAGCGTTTGCTTTTTGGTCTGACCAATTTTGGACAGCCGATCATTCGCGTGAAGGAAGGGAACTACCGCAACCGCGGCGAGCTTTATCTCCAGCACGAGCATTCGGGTTTGGATTTGAAGCTCGACCATGCTCAGGACACGCTTCGTCATCTTAACCGCCTTTGGGGGCGTCCGGTTCATATTGAAACCAGCGTCGATGGGCGGCCAACTCTTTTATCATTCGACGGGTCGGACCAAACCATCCGCCCGCTGGGGGGAACTAGCCATGAGCCTGCTGAGCCGAAAGATCGCCGACGCGGTTAGTGCGCATCCTCAAAAAGGGGCACTGACGGTCGACGATGACCGATACGAAATCTGCCTTGAACTCCGTTCAGCCGACCCCGAAATCGGCGTCTCATTCGACGGCCTCGACTTCCGCGCTCTCGACGCATCGCCGCGTTCCGTTGAAACGCTCAAAGCGTGGGGCGAACGACTCGCTTCTCGCCTGACCTATCTGATGGAACCGCTCGTGGTTCTCGAAGTCGACCGCATCGGCACCGAGGTCGAGCTTCGTAGCGCCAAGCCATCAGTCCGCGAGAGCCAGTTACGATACTACGAGCTGCGTCTCGAAAGTTCCGGAGCAGCACACCTGCGTCGCGTCCTCTTCGACCGCGACACCCGCACTCGTTCGACCGTCCCCTGCACGCTAGGCGCTGAAGCCCTTGAAAGATTGGTCGAAGACTTCACCGCAACCGCCGCGTGACGTTTTCTCCCCTTCCGCTCTCATATCAAAGCGCATAAACTCCTCGCTCCCATGCTCCTGCGTGGGAGCGTTTCTTCGACCGCTCCGCGGTCATTCGACTCGTAGCCTCATTGATCGCGCCAGTTCCTGATTCAACGTCAATCGAATGGCCGAAGTGCGGCCAGAATTCCGCTCCCGCGCAGAGCGTAGGAGCGAGGATTTTTCATAACATCATTTGTAAAAACAGTCGAAAACTACCCATTCAGCCATGCGCGATTCCGATGTGTGGGCAATTCTGGTACGATACGGTCCGTTTTCGTGCGAATTTATCGTCTCGTGGAATTGAATCGATCCCATGTTTCATCCGTGGCACGACGTAACTCCCGGGGAAAAGCTTCCTCACGAGTTCAATGCGCTTGTTGAGATCCCCATGGGCTCGAGCGTCAAGTACGAGCTCGACAAGCGCACCGGTTTGTTGCGGCTCGACCGCGTGCTCTATTCGGCGGTGTATTACCCCGCGAACTACGGATTCATTCCGCAGACGTACGCCGAAGATGACGACCCGCTCGACGTTCTCGTTCTCTGCCAGGAAGCGGTCGCCCCCATGACCCTCGTCACCGCGCGAGCGATCGGCCTCATGACGATGGTCGACACCGGCAAGCCCGACCATAAAATTCTTGCCGTGGCCGTCGGCGATCCGGAATTCAGCAGCTTCCACGAAGCCGAAGAATTGCCGCCCCACCGCTTGAACATGCTCAGGCGCTTCTTCCAGGACTACAAGATGCTCGAGGGCAAAGAAGTGGCCGTCGAGGAGATTCAGTCGTCCGACAAGGCGCTGCCGATTATCGAAGACGCGCTGCATCGTTATAGCCAGCATCGCCGCCGTGGGTTCCATTAATCCCATGCGCGCGCTTGTCATCGGCGGGTCGGGACAAATCGGCGGGTGGCTGCTGCACGTTTTGCGTGAACGCGGCCACACCGCCACGGGGACCTTTCAAAAGGTCCCCTACCCCGGCCTTGCCCCGCTCGACGCCGCAAACCTCGACCAGGCCGCCGCGCTCGTTCGAGCAGAGCGGCCCGACGTCGTCTTTTACCCCGCCGGTTTCACCTGGGTCGACGGCTGCGAGCGCGACCCTGCGCTCGCACGCGCGGCCAATCTCGAACAGCCGATGAACGTCGCCCGAGCCGCCGCCGCGCTTGGGGCGAAATTCGTTTATTTCTCGACCGATTACGTCTTCGACGGCGTTAATGGTCCGTACGACGAATCATCGCCGACGAATCCGCTCTCTGCTTACGGCCGCGCGAAGCTCGATGCCGAACACGCGCTCGAAAACGAGCTCGGTGACAACCAGCTCACTTTGCGCACATCCTGGGTATTTGGTCCCGAGCGACAGGGGAAGAATTTTGCATATCAGCTTGTGAAAGCGCTCAGGAATAGCAAAACCGTCGAATGCCCCGTCGACCAGATTTCCAGCCCCAGCTATGGGCCGGATGTCGCCCTCGCGGCGGTTCGATTATTTGAGCTGGGGCGAAGCGGACTATTGCATGTCGTGGGTCCGGAGATCATCGATCGCAAGTCATTCGCCGAAGCGATCGCGCGCGCATTCGAACTGCCAACAGACGAAATCATCGGCAAGCGCACAAGCGAGCTCGCGCAAGGCGCGCCTCGCCCACTGAACGGCGGACTGCTCGCGAACAAGCTGGATTCGCTACTGCCAGGCGTGATGCGCCCCTTGAGCGATTCTCTGGCCGATTTCGTGCGAATCACCCGAGAATCATCCGATTGGGCCGTCCCCGGCCAGTAATGGGGTGAGTTCATACTGAAATTCAGAGTGGCGAGCGAAATTCGCGGCTAGGGCAGCCTCTTCTGGGTGCCAGTGTTTGGGCGTCACTCAGAGCAGACTGGTGCGGTACCACCAGTGGCACCCGACGATCTACAAAGCCAGAATCCATTACGAGCCACTAAGCATTCGGCTCGCAGACAAGATCACACCGTTTCCCACGGCGCCAGCACAGCGTCGTCGAGCGTTTCATGGCAATCAACAAGCTGCCCAATCTTGATATGTTCGAGCACCACAGCCACGCGCGGGTTGGCCTCGCAGATGCGCAATACACCGCCAACCTGTGCAAGGTTGAGATAATGTGCAATCACCACGCCAATCGATCGTCCGCTCATATGCCCGACATGCTTCAAATCGAGCACCCAGCGCAGGCATGACGTGCGGTCCATCAGCTCGATCAAGCAGTTTCGCAGCAGCTCGATATTCGCGGCCGAATCCAGCTCCGGCGACATCGGTGTCACCACGAGCGTATCCTCGATCAACTCGACGCGAGGCGGAACAACGCCGGACTCTTGGGCCTGCGCGTTGAAGTCGAGCGTCTGAAGCTCTGGTTCTACATTGACGGGGATTGCGTCTTTCGACTCGCCGAAAACGTCGTCAGCGAGCCGTATTCCCTCATCGTCATTCGCGATCGCATAGTCTTGTTCGACATTGAATCCAAACGCGCCAATCTGTACGCGGTCGCCGTCCTGAAGCTCGGCCTCTTCGCTCTTGAGCACGCGACCATTGAGCTGCGTGCCGTTCGTGCTGCCGAGATCCTTCAGATACAGTCGTGCATCGCGCTGTTCAATTGACGCGTGAAACCGGCTCACAAATGCCGACTTCGGCCGAAGCTTGCAGGTCGAATCGCGGCCGATGATGACCTTCGATTTCTTGACCGTGATCGCCTTGCCTGGCTGCGTTCCCTGATCGACTACGAGCTTCCAGACAGGCAGGCTCGTAGAGTCGTTGGCGCTCATCTCGGTTCGGCGCAGATCGCGGCTTTTCATGGATTTCACCGTCTCGACACGGGCGGGGGGAGCAGCGATTGCGCGGGACACATTGCGAGGACAAAGCGCCTGGATCACATCGATCGGTAGAGGGTTCATCTCGGGCAATTCGGGCCAAGTCGACTCGATTGCCGTGGCCTCATCAGGGTAGAGCGAAAGCACGCCGGCGAGCTGGGTGATCTCGAACATTCGTGCAAGATCGGGGGTGATTCCACAGAGCCGTAGCGTCGCGCCACGGAGCCCTTTGCACATTGCCATCAGGTTCACGATCGACTGGCCGGTCCAGCTCGTCATGCGCTGAACGTGCGCGAAGTTGATCACTAAACGGCGATGACTTGCTTCAATCAGCGCCGCCAGATCTTGCTCCAGCTCGGCAAGGTCTTCGAGCTTGAGTAGCGACTTATCCGTAAGCGTCACCACATAAACATTCGGCCCGCGTTTAAGGTGAAAATGGTACCACCCGCCTTCGGGCTTCTGTCGCTTGCGTGGTTTCTTTTCGCGAGGCTCGTCGGCCGAACGCTTTTTCAGGAAGTCGTCGAGCCGGTCTTTCCAGGCGATTTGCGCTGTCGCTGCTTCTTTCTGATCGACGAGCGTGCTGACGATCCACGACTCGAGCACGGTACCCAGATAGGGCGTTCCCCGGCTCGACAAACTCTCGGAATGCGATTGCGACCGATAGGGCGATCGAAGAGCGAGTGATTCGGCGATGGAGTGCAACCGAGTTCTCCTTTCTTTCGATCGGCGCGATCGAGCGCAAAGCGCAAGGGCTTTACTCGCAACATTTCGCGCACAATGCGCAGTTGCGGCACTACGGCAGGGAACACACTGGATTGGGAGTTACGCGGATCCGTGCGGGGTGATGTGGGCTCGGCAACGAGCGCATCGCCGTGGACTGCGAAACGTCAGCGTCAGCGCATTCAACATGCGCTCACTTGCCGTTTCTTTCGCGAAAACTCAGAGACCACGCCTTGCAGACATCTCAAACAAGGGCGGAACAACGCGGTCTTTGGTTATAGGCGTGAAACGATTCAATTCGGTCCCAAAAAAATTCTAAGCAAGATTTGGCGGAGTTCGTCGCGACGAATTCGCCCAGGACATGCCGATTCGACACATGGCTCCCATTTCCGAATTCCACACCGCTAACCCTCATGCACTCTTCATCGCGACCACATCCAAGGGCGAGCGTGGATCATAATTGGCAACCGATATTTGTATTATATCTTGATAATTAATGAGTTTATATTAATTAGGTCGTCACTGGCTTTGCCAGTGCTCCTTGAATTCAAGCGAGGAAAAGAAGAGCACTGGCCAAGCCAGTGGCACCCGGCATTTCCCCGACCGCTCCGCGGTCATGACTTGACGCTACTTCTCGCGGATCGCAAATGGCCGCAGGAGCGGCCGAAGATTCGTGACGACGCAGAGCATCGTCACGAGAGCTGCCCGTTGTTGAGCCATGATCACAGATTTCAAGATCGAGCCCGCCGATCGCCTCATTCCCCGCTTTATCCGCTTCTTACCCCATCTTCACACCATCGTCATTCACATCGTGCTTTCGAATGGTAAGAAGCGTCGTCCCACGCGTCGGATTCGCTTTCACTTCCCGAAAACGACGAGGTTGGGTAAAGTACGAAGCTGGAGAACTGACGCAGCACAGGTGTAACACCGGAGGTCACGGATGACGCTCTACGACGCCGCCATGGTTGGATTGATCATAGGAGGCATGGTTTGGGGAGCGTGGAGGGGCATCGTCTGGCAAATTGCGAGTCTGCTCTCGCTCGTTCTGGGTTACACGGTAGCCCACACGACGTCGGACGACCTGGCCGTTCACTTCCCCGGTGATCCGATTGTTGCGCGTGGGCTCGCCATGATGGTGATTTACGTTTGCACCTCGGGCGGAGTGTTCTTCGGCGCCTGGCTCATCCGCGCAACTCTGCGAAAACTCCGTTTTGAAGCGTACGACCGGCACCTGGGCATGGTGCTGGGCGGACTCGAAGGGGCCTTGGTTGGAATCATCGCCACCATTTTCGTCGTCAGCCTGGCCCCGCAAAGCCGTCAGCCCATCTTCTCCAGCCTTTCAGGTAAGGCGGTGGGCGTGGTCCTCGCGAACGTCGGCCCGGTGCTCCCTACCGAGGCGCGTGACGTTCTGAAGCCATTCTGGGACAATCCACAAGACACGCTAGCCTCCGATCGTGAGACCCCCGGCTCCGATGACAATGACGACGACAGAGAGTCGACCACAGCGACTCGGACGAGTGAGGATCATGGCCGAAGTCGAGCGACTTATCGTCGGTGACCGGGAAATCAACCTGACCCAGGTTTTGAAACTCTCCGGCTGGGTCATGCATGGGGGCGAAGCGAAGTCGCTCATTTCCGAGGGGCACGTTCGAGTCAACGGTGAAACCGAGTACCGCAAGCGCAAGCAAATGGCGGTCGGCGACACCGTGGAACTCGAAGGCGGCCCCTCACTTGTTCTTGTTCGAGACTAACGACCGGAGAGGAATAGTACGGCGATGAAGAGAATCGGCATCCTTACGGCGGGCGGAGATACTCCTGCCCTCAACGCGACGATCGCTGGAGCCGTCGAGCGAGCCAATCAACTTCGCGTCGAAGTGATCGGCGTCATCAAAGGCTTCAGCGGCCTGCTCAATCCGCGAGTCCCCCACGTCCACCTGAACCCCCTGTTCCGCGCCATTCCGGAACTTGACGCAACCCGCGGCGGCACCATTTTGGGCGCCTCGCGCGACTACGTCGACGGCAACGACTCCGCCACCATCGCCAAGGTGGCCGAGCGACTTGGCCGGCTAAAGGTCGACGGCCTGATCTGCGTCGGCGGCGACGGCACGCTCAACGGCATGCAGCCCCTGAGCGACCACCTGCCAACCGTGCTCGCGCCCAAAACGATCGACAACGACCTCGGGATGAACTACCCCGACGAGTCGAACGAATGGAACCGCGTCGAAAATAGCTCCTCGCGCGGCTACCACTACGAGAAGCAGCCCGAGCGTGCATTCGAGCTGAGCGAGATGGTGAACTACGTAACGCCCGGCTACGCCACGGCGGTTTATGTCACCTCACTCAGCGTCCAACGCATCCGCACGACGGCCGAAAGCCATCGCCGGATCGCGATCATCGAAGTGATGGGCCGCGACAGCGGAATGATCGCGCTAGGCACGGCCTACGGCCAGCCCGATATGATCCTCATCCCCGAATCGCCGATCGATCCAGGCCCGCTCGTCGACCGCGTCAAATCGATCCTCGACGTGCAAAAACACGCGGTGATCTGCGTTTCCGAAGGGATTCGCGACAACGAGGGGAACAACCTCGGCGCCCTCACCGCGAGCAAAGACCCTGCCGGCAACATTCAATACAGCGGCGCCGCGGAAGCTGTGAAGCGCATCCTGGTGAACCGCATTGGCGACGCCTTTTTCACCAAGGCACGCCGCAACGAAAGTGCCGACGCGGCGATTTTCGTCCGCAAAATCGGCCACACCCAGCGCGGCGGAAGGCCGATCCTGTTCGACCATTTCAACGCCTCGCAACTCGGCGGCAAGGCAGTCGACCTGCTAGCCAGCGGATATCACAATTGCGTTTCGACGCTGAAATACGAGGACGGCGGATTGAGCCTCGACAGCATCGACGCCAACAAGTTGCGCGACCGCTGGGGCAACATCCACGCCCGGCCGCTGAGCACGTCGTTCTACGATTCGACGCGCTTCCAACCGTCGAAAAAAGGCGTCGAATACCTGCGCACGATTTTCAGCAACGCGCTCGGCGCCGACGACGTCGAATGCATCCGCTCCCTCTTCAACAGCGGGAACCTGGTGCATCCATACGACTCGGTCAACACTCATATCAACAAGCGTATTCACCGCCTCGACGGGACCGACTAATCGCTCGATGAATTGGATTGGGTGGCCTGGACAACTCGTTGTCCAGGTGGCGCAGCCACAAGAGGGTGTAGCGGAATAGTCTGCGACACTCTCTTGTCGCTTCGCGATCGGTTTGCGACCAGCGAATGCGACCAAGGCCGAGCAACCGCCCCGTTCATACCAATAAAAAAAAAGGGGCTGAAGCCCCTTATTTGCAAGTATTTGCGTTGAAGAGCCACCGAATGGAGTCGAACCATCAACCCCCGCTTTACGAAAGCGGTGCTCTGCCAATTGAGCTACGGTGGCGTCAGGGCTGTATTTTAGTGACACAAGGCCGGTAAAGTCAAGCCGACGTCGCAAACGTTCCACTGCGACGGATTTACGGTCGAAAAGCGCCGGCTGCCTTCACCAATGCAAACGCAGCGGTTGGCCAATTTGAGCTTCACCGCCGAGGTACGACCTTCCCAGCCCATCTCCAAACGAAGATCGGGGCGTCAGCATCTGGGCGCTCACTGCTCCTTCGTAAACACCCGCTCCACCCCGCGACGCTTGACCGTCATCCGGCCCTTATCGAACTCGATAACCACCGCGCCCCCGATCTGGAACCGGTTCTCGGCGGTCGCCTCCAGCGGAACTGCTGATTCTGCACCCGGCGGCTTGAAGAACAGCGTCGCGCCTTCACGGGTAACCCTGGCCTTTGCAGGCGCACCGGGGTTGGAATACACGCCGACGTACCTGTCCAGGACTTCCGGGCGAACGGCGAACGACTCGAATGCGGGAATGGTGAACGGTCTGTTGTAGTAGATGTCGACGGCACCGCGCACGATGTCGGGCACTGGGTACACCTTCGCGTTCGTCGTGTAAGCGACCGCCAGCCGCTCCTCCGGCAGGTAAGCAAGCCAGGCCCCGTAATTGTCGGCCCCGCCGGCGTGCCCGTAGAACGTCTTTCCGGCGAATGCGTACGACTCCATCCCCATTCCCATTTCGTTGCGGATCGTCTTCATCTGGTCGAGGCTCTCCTTCGAGACAACCTTCCCATCGAAGAGCGCCTGCGCGAATTTCGCCAGATCGCCGGGCGTGGAAACGATTCCGCCTGCGCTGAAAAGGATGCTCGGGTGAGTCTCCGGGACCGGCTTCCATTCCGTGCCGAGACGCATGTAGGTAAGCGCCTCGTTCTTCTTCACATCGATAGTGCCGGTCGCCAGATACGTATCCTTCAGCCCGACCTTCGAGGTGATTCTGTCCTGCAGAGCTTCTCCGTAGGGCTTGCCGGTCACCTTCTCAACGATCAGTCCCAGGAGAATGTAGCCAGCGTTGCTGTAGCGGAACTGGGTGTCAGGCTCGAAGTCGGGCTTGGCTTTGGCGATCAAGGCGAGCATCTCTTCTGGAGTGATGGGGAGCGTATTCACGTTGTCCCCGTCTCGCCGGACGTTCGGAACACCGCTCCTGTGGCCTAAGAGATGGGAGACGGTGATCGTCCGGGAGTTCGGGATCTGCGGGTAGAACTTGTCGAGGGTGTCGGTCAGCTTCAGCTTCCCCTCGTCGACGAGTTGGAAGACCATCGCCGCGGTGAACATCTTGGTGATCGACCCGATCCGGAACCGGCTCGCCGCAGTCAGCGGATCTTTCACGAGCCCATCGATCCGGCCGTAGCCAATGGCGCGGGCATACAGCACCTTCCCATCCTTCACAATGGTCAGGCTGCCCATCGCCTTGGACTTTTCAGCAAGCCGATCCAGAAACTGGTCGAGCTTGGCCGTGTCCGGAGAGGTCTCCGGTTGAGCCACACAGAGCACGGTTGCAAGCAGAACGCCTACGATCATAAACCACCTCCCAAAGTACTTTGAAATACAAAGTATCCGGCGCGGAGAAGGTGGTCAAGAGAAAGTTCGCCGGACTTCCGTTTGGCCAGTAACTTCGGGAGCATTCCGCATTCCGAGCATTGGTGATGATGGAGACAGAAATGTACGTCCTGGAAGTACCAACCAAAAAAATGAGCCGACAGGCAACGCAGCCTGCCGGCATCACAGGAACATTATTCCGAATGTACAGCCGATTACTTGAACATCGGATTCTCGCGATCACCGCGCGAGAGGAGGTACGCGAGCAAGTCGAGAATCTCCTCCTTCTGCAGCGTGTTCAAGAGACCGACCGGCATCATCGAAATCGGCGAAGGCTTCACTTCCTCGATCGATTTGCGGTCGACGGTGACCTGCGCATCGGGGTCGAGCATGTTCGTGTTGATCATCATGCCGTCGTTATTCAGGTTCACAACGCGGCCGGTCACCACGCGACCATCGGTTGTCGACACAACAATCGCCGCATACTGATCGCTGATCACCTTGCTCGGCACGATGATCGACTCAAGCAAATCGCGTGAGCTGAAGCGGCCCGAGGCACCAGTCAGGTCAGGGCCGACCGAGCCGCCTTCGTTGTCGAAACGGTGGCAGGCGAAGCACTGGGCGGCGGCGAACAGGTTGCGGCCCTTGTCGAAGTCACGCTTCGTTTTAAGTCCCGCTTCCGCAATCGGCACCAGTTCGTCGAGAGTCCATTCCTTGACGACCGGTCGCGCAGGGGCAACCACGGCCTTCACCTGGCCCGTTCCCTTCGCTTCGATGATCGACTTAAGCTCGGCCTTTTCGGCGTCACTCAGCGTGGCGACCGCGTCGTTCTTGATCTTCGTCAAGAAGCCGCCGAAGCTCGCTCCGCCCTTGTAGCCCGAAGCCTTGGGGAACCACGAGAAATACGCCTTGCGCAGCTCGGGAGTCCAGCCGACTTGCAGCACGCGAAGAGCGCGGGCGATGTCAATTTGCTCTTCCTGCGTCGGGGCGTTCGCGAGCAGCGGAACCGTCTTCGCCGCGACTTCCTTCGAGCCCAGGAACACGAGGACGTTGAGCAGCTCGACCGTCAGGTCGCGGCTCGGCGACGGATAGAGTGGCTCGAACTTTGCCAGCAGCTTTGTTGTGATTTCCGAGTCGGGCTTGCCCGTACGGTTAAGCAGGACTTGGTAAACCCGCACGAGGTCGAGCTTCTGCGTTGCGGTCAGGCTCTTCCAGTCGAGCTTGTCGAGCGCCTGCAAGATCTGGTCGCGAGTCGCGAGATCGGGGCCGGCAGCACCAGCCGCGCGATGTGCGGGATCAGTCTCGGTCACTTGCGTCAGCGCCAGCAAAGCTTCGAGTGCGGCCTGGGGATTGGTTTCCGCCAACGCACGCTGCTTCCAGGTCGCAACGTCCTGGAACTCGATCGCCACGCGGGCGGCGTAGCGCAGGAAACGGTCGGGGTTCGAGAGGTACGGCCAGGCGGTTTCAACCGCCGCGGCGTCCTTATGACCATGGAACGCTTCCAGCTTGCGGCGCTCTGCGCGGGCCGAGGCACCTTCGTCGCTCGCGGCGGAAGGAGCGGTCGACTCATCACCGGCGTAAACGACGCGGTAGAGGCTCGAAGTCGTCCGGCGTCCACCGATTGCGAAGTAGAGCGAGCCATCGACCGGATGCACAACCAGATCCGTAAGCGGCAGCGGAGCGCCGGTCACGAACTCTTCGACTTCGCCGGTGTAGCTCGCGCCCTTGGGTTTGAGATGCACGGCGTAAAGCTTGCCGTAGCTCCAGTCGGAAATGAAAAGCGCATCCTGATACTTCGCAGGGAACTTCGCGCCGTAGCCGAAGCCGATACCCGTGGGCGAGCCGGGGCCGACGTTCGCAGCCGGCGGCAGGCTGTCGAAGTAATAGGTGGGCCACTTGCCGGCACCGTTGCGATAACCGAAGTCGGAGCCGCTGGCGACGTCGCACACGCGCGTCGGGCGATACCACGGCGTGTTGACGTCCCACTCCATATCGGCGTCGTAGGTGAAGAGATCGCCGTAGCGGTTGAAGGCGATGTCGTACGGGTTGCGATATCCCATCGACCGCAGCTCGAAGGCCTTGCCGTCGGGATCAACCTTGCAAACGTAGCCGCCAGGGGCCTTTTCGTCGGCCATGAAGCCACGGCCATCGGTCATACGCGGGAGGAGATTATCTTCACCCCAAACCTTAGGAACGAGCGAGCCGGCGAGGTCGGGCACGGCCGTCGCATTACCCGCGACGATGTGCAGCGACTTGCCGTCGGGCGAGAGCACAACCGCATGGGGACCGTGCTCGCCGCCACCCTTGAGCGAACGCAGCAGCTCGACCTTATCGAGCTGATCGTCGCCATCCGTGTCGCGAGCGCGATAGAGACCGCTCGGGAACTTGCCGCCCGAGTTCACCACGACGTAAAGGCTATCGAACGCCCAGAGGAGTCCCTGCGCCTCGCCGATTTCGACCGAAAGAGCTTCAACCTTCGTGGCCGAAGCATCTTGACCGACCGGCGCGGGCGTGATGCGGAACAGCTTGCCATACTGGTCAGACGCGATAAGGCGTCCCTTGGGATCAATCGTCAGGCTGACCCACGAACCCTGCGTTTCGCGGGGGACGGTGTAAACCAGCTCAACCTTGAAGCCCTTTTGCACGCGCATCCTGTCGATTGCCAGTGCGGGAGGAGCGGGTGTGGCTGGAGGGGCGGGACGCTTTCCCTTCGCCTTTGTTTGCTTCTTGGCGTCGGCCTTGGCAGGAGCCTGAGCGGCAGTTGGGGAAAGCGAGACGGCATAGCTCGCGAGCAGCGAACACGCCGTAACGGCAGCCGCTATGGCTGCGCGGTGACGAATCGAACGCATGAGAAAACCTCAAGGAAGGAGCAAGCGGAACTCAGCCTCGGGAGGGAGAGAATTGCAACGAGTATGCGGTCTTCGAGGCCGGAGTTCAACCTTTCCGTGCCTCAGAGAGAAGCGTCTGGACTTCGCCCCACAACTCGCGAAATAGTGGAGCGAGCGCAATCTTGACGCATCGACCGGGAGGCAGGCCGTGATTTCGTTCGTCGCCACCGCCGTGATCGCCACATTGATCGGCCAGAACGCCGCCCCGCCGCTGACGCAAGAACTTCTCCACGAAGACCCTGTTGCGCTCGCCCGCGCCGTTCGACTTCAGGGAGATGCGAGGCGCGGGGCGATTGTTTTTCATCAGTCGTACACCCAGTGCGCTACCTGCCACGCGCCTTCCGATCCGAAAAATCGCCTTGGTCCCGACCTGGCGCAGCTTGGCAAGGACGTAACGGATGAATATCTGATCGAATCGATTCTCTTTCCGAGCAAGCAGATCAAAAAAGGCTTCGAGCAAGTTGTGGTCGCCACCACACAAGGGAAAACGATTGGCGGCCTGCTGGTTTCAGAAAACGCTGATGGGCTGGTGATTCGCGAGGCGACTGCCGAAGGGAAGTTGATTTCGATCTCGCGCGCCGAGATCGAGGCCAAACGGATTAGCGATCGCTCGATCATGCCCGACGGTCTCGCGAACACGCTGCAAACGCGGCAGGAGTTCCTGGACCTCGCGCGTTATTTGCGCGAAATCGCCGATCATGGGGTGCTAAGAGCGCAGGAGCTTCGGCCCGATCCTGCATTGCTCGTTCCTCGCATCGCCGATTATGAATCGAAACTCGATCACGCTGGCCTGATTTCCAGTATGAACCAAGACAGTTATGCAAATGGCGAAGCAATTTACTCGCGCGTTTGCGCTAATTGCCATGGCATGGGAAGTCAGGAAGGCTCAATGCCGACATCGCTCAAGTTCGCGAGCGGACAGTTCAAAAACGGCAACGATCCCTATTCGCTCTACAAAACGCTAACGCACGGCTTCGGCCAGATGCCACCCCAACCCTGGATAGTGCCGCGCCAGAAGTATGAGGTCATTCACTATATTCGTGAAGCATTTCTCAAGCGTTCAAATCTTTCCCAATATATTACGATCACTCCTGCATATCTCGCCTCATTGCCGAAAGGAAACACTCGCGGACCCGCGCCCCAGCATCTCGAACCGTGGTCGCAAATGGATTACGGCCCCAGCTTGATGGCAACATTGGAAGTCGGCCGCGACGGCACAAACTTCGCCTACAAAGGGATTGCCGTTCGACTCGATACCGGCCCCGGCGGCGTCGCAAAAGGTCACTTCTGGACGGTGTACGATCACGACACGATGCGACTCGCCGCCGCGTGGAGCGGCAATGGATTCAGCGACTGGGATAGCATCAACTTCAACGGGCGACACGTCGTGCACCCCAGCATTGCTGGGAAAAGGCACGTGCTCAATTCACCGAGTCCCGGCTGGGCAAATCCCGCCAATGGCTCATTCTCCGACCCACGCATTCGAGGCCGCGACGATCGTCCATACGGTCCCCTGCCTTCTTCGTGGCTGCGATATCGCGGCATTTATCACCACGGCGAACGCGTCATCATCGCCTATAACGTCGGCACAACCGAGATCCTGGAATCACCCGGAATTGAGCCCGGCGCCACTGACAACGATGTGTTCTACACTCGTACAATCGAGATGGGTCCCGCCGAGAAAGAGCTGGTGATGCAGGCCGCGCCTGCGAGTGTGGCTGTCTGCGTCGCGGGTGATTCCAAGGTCGAAACTTTCGAACGCGACGGCCAGCGATTCGTGCGATTTCCCGCATCATCGATGCGCCGTCTCGTGAAGATTTTTCTCTACGATGGTCCCCAGGCGCGACTGCAAGAGAAACTCCGCGAGCCGGAAGCACCTGTCGTTCTTTCCCTTTTGACGAACGGCGGCCCCTCACGTTGGCCCGAACGTTTGAAAACCTATGGAATCATCGGCCGAAGCGATTCCGCCTTTGCGGTCGATACACTAACTCTTCCCGAAAAAACGCCCTGGAATAGCCAGTTGCGTGTGACGGGATTTGATTTCATCGACGCCCGCACGGCCGCGCTTTGTGATTGGGACGGTGATGTCTGGCGCGTCGAGGGATTTGACGATCCTGGCGCGGGTTTGACGTGGCGGCGCATTGCGTCTGGGTTATTCCAGCCGCTTGGCCTCAAGATCATCGGTGGTCAAATCTATGTGTGCTGCCGTGATCAAATCGCCATTCTTCGCGACCTGAACAACGACGGCGAGACCGACTACGTCGAATGCTTCAACTCCGATCATCAGGTGACCGAGCATTTCCACGAATTCGCGATGGATCTGCAAACCGACGACGCAGGCAACCTGTACTACACCAAGGCCGCGCGACACGGCAAAACGGCCCTTGTTCCCCAGCATGGAACACTGCTGCGTGTCGACAAAACTGGCAAAAAGACCGACATTCTCGCCGTCGGCTTTCGCGCACCGAATGGCGTGTGCGTCAATCCCGACGGCACGTTCTTCGTCACCGATCAGGAAGGATTCTGGCTCCCCAAGAATCGGATCAACTGGGTGCAGCCCGGAAGCTTTCATGGAAACATGTGGGGCTATCACAACATCACAGACACGTCCGACACGGTGATGGAGCCGCCATTGTGTTGGATTACAAATGCGATCGACCGTTCACCAGCGGAGGTGGTGCGAGTGAATAGCAAGTCGTGGGGCGCATTGAATGGTGGATTGCTCAATCTGTCATATGGTTATGGCAAGATCTTCGCAATTCCGCACGAGCGCGTCGGCGATCTAATGCAAGGAGGCGTTTCGCCGTTGCCGATTCCGCAGTTTCCCACAGGCGTGATGCGCGGGCGATTCAACCCAGGCGACGGCCACCTTTACACCTGCGGGATGTTCGCCTGGGCCGGCACTCAGCAAACTCCCGGCGGGTTCTATCGCGTGCGGGCCACCAGCAAACCTGCTCATCTCCCGATCGGCTTTCATGCGACGAAAACTGGTGTCTCGCTGACATTTTCCGATCCGCTCGATCGCAAAACGGCGACCGATCCTTCGCGATACAATGTGAAAGTATGGTCGCTGAAGCGATCCGAAAACTACGGCTCTCCGCATGTGGGCGAACACGGTCTTAAGGTCGAGCGTGTAACTCTTTCTGAAGACGGCAAAACCGTTTTGCTGGCAATTCCCACCATCACGCCGGTGCAATGCTTTGAGATTGGCTATGCGATTCAAGGATCCAAGGGCGAGCGAGTGGAAAGCTACCTTGATGGAACGATCCACAAGCTCGCTGACTGATTCGCGTCCTTTATTTGGACTTACGCGGTTGGGGTAAAACAATAGCTAGAATTGGGTGGCCCGGACAACTTGTTGTCTGGGTGGCGCAGCCACAAGAGGGCGAAGCGGAACAGATTACGATATCCTCTTGTCGCTTCGCACCGGGACGACAAGTTGTCCCGGCTACCCGCTACCAATAAAATCTTTTCTCTTCATGTGAAGAAGCATCGCACCAGACAATGGGTCGAGTCTTGGTATGCTTGAGTTTCACACCGCAAAAAGCACACCAATAGAACACATGAGTTCTTGAGTAAGCACTCAAATTGTTTTTAAACGCTTTGATGAGGCCTCGCCGTTGGCAGTTGGGACATTGCTTCGGATACCAACGAAGACGGAAATAGACCGCTCCTGACCATAGTATGGAAAAGATGATCGTTGTTATGATGCTCTCTTTACTCGACACTTTTGGTCTAAAAAATGGCTGTCGCATGCCAATTGTGTCAAACAACCAATATCGAAAGGTCGGAAAGAGTGGCAGGCTGAGCAGCGTCAAGTACAACACATAGCCCCAGAGCAAGATCATGCGCATAACAAGATCCCGGCGCGGCCCGGATCTCAGAATGACGGCAGTCAAGGGGCAAAGTACGCCCGGAATCGCCACGATCGCATTCACCAGTGCCCGATATTTTTCGTCTGAGTTCTCCCTGGTTAATACGTAAACAACACCTGCCATGATGACGGCGGCATACAGATTCAGAAGTAACATACCTCGAATCGTCACCCTGAATGTGCGGGCAGGCCTTTCACTGGCGCACATAGGATCAGATCTCGAGGAATAGCCGATCGCTCGAACTGAGCTTCATACCTTCAGACCTTCAGGAACCATCGGTATCGCTCGCAGTCGCCGGCCCGTGGCATTGAAGATCGCGTTGCCAATCGCCGGCGCGACGCCAATAATCGGCGCTTCGCCCGCGCCGGCCGAGGGGAGATCCTTGCGATCGAGCAAGACGATTTCGATCGGCGGCACGTCGCTGAATCGTGGCACGCGGTATTTCGAGAATCGCGCATTTGCGACAGCGCCATCCTTGAACTTGATCGCCTCGAACAATGCGCCGCCCAGTCCCATGATGACGCCCCCTTCAGCCTGATTCTTCACGCCATCGGGGTTCGTGATGGCGCCACATTCGAACGCCACAACCAGGCGTCGCACGTGCACGCGTCCGGTCTTGGCGTCGATCTCAACTTCCGCCGCCGTGCCGACAAATCCCCCCTTCTCCGTCCCACAAGCAAGACCACTGCCGGTGATCCCGTCGCGAGAGGGTCGCTTACCCCAGCCGAACTTGTCGGCCGCGGCGGTTAGCACGGCGCGGAGGCGAGGTTCGCGGATGTTCTTGAGCCGGAATTCGAGCGGGTCAAGTCCGGCGACGTGCGCGAGTTCGTCCATGAACGACTCACGCGCGAAGTGGTTCGCTGTCGATGCGAGAGCGCGATAAGATCCTTGCCGGAGCGGCGATTTCGTCTGATGAAAGGCCTGGCGAGGCGATTCGACGCGATAAGGCGAATCGATTCCCGAACCGCCCGAATTGTAATTGTCGAACGACCACCGGCTGATCGTGCCATTGGGATGCACAGCCGCCGATGCTTCAATCACACCAGCCGGACGCAAATACGCGTGCGCGAATTCATCTTCACGCGTCCAAATCACCTTAACTGGCGCCTTCACCGCACGAGCGAGTTTAGCTGCTTCAACCGCCGCCTCGCCCGTGTGCTTACCGCCGTATCCGCCGCCTGTATCGGGAACGATCACCCGCACGTTGGCGTCCGGAATTCCGAGGGCCTGAGTCAATTCGCCCTTCACGCCGAACGGCCGAGACGTGCCAGTCCACACGGTAAGCTTGCCGTCCTGCCACTCGGCGACGGCCGCGCGCGGTTCCATCGGCGCGTGTGCGATGTAGGCCACTGTGTATCGCGCCACCAGCGACTTCCAGCCTTCTTTTGTAGACTGAGTCTCTCCTACAGCTTTTGACTCTTCGGGATGCAAGTCATTGAACAGCGTTTGGTCCGACGATCCGTTCGACGGCGACCATTTCGGTTTGAGCGCTTCCACCGCCTGACGAACGAGATGCGAGCCGGGCGCCACTAACGCCAGGAAATCGCCGTCGCGCACGATCGTCACGCCGGGAATCGCGTTTGCTGCAGCTTCGTCTGCGGAAAGCAGCTTCGCGCCGGGGCCAGGCGGGTGAATCACCTTGCCGTAACGCATCCCCTCGCGCTTGATGTCCGACGCGTACTGGTGCCCGCCCGTCACATACGCGCGGCCGTTCACCTTGGGCGTTGGATGACCAAGCACTTCCCACTTGTCGGCGGGAGTGGTTGAAGCTTCGGGACCAATCGTTTTCAGCAGCTTCTGGCCGTGCGTCAATTCACCGTAGCCGATGGTTTCGCCGGTGTCGTTGCGTTTGATATGCCCATCAGTTGCAACAAGACTTGCACGTTCAACCTTCCACTTCTCCGCCGCCAGATCAATCAAAGCCAGCCTCGCCGCTGCGGCTGCGCTTCGCATTTGAGGTAACATCGCCGGCGTGGTGCGACTGCCGAAGGTTCCCATGTCGAAGGGCGAAAGTGCGGTGTCGGCCATCACGAGTTTCACACGGGCAACAGGGACACGAAGTTCCTCCGCCACACCTTGTGAAAGTGAGGTCCGAATGTTCTGCCCCTCTTCCATCTTGCCGGTGAACGCGGTGACGTTCCCATCCTCGCCGATGTGAATCCAGGCACCAATCTCGCGAGGCGCAGCACCACCGCCGCCGCGACGTCCACCCTTGGCACGCGCGGGTTCCTGCGCCCCAGCTTCGCTCAAGAGCGAAAGAACTACCAAACCACCGCCCATCGCGCCGAAAAAACCGCGACGGTCGACATCGAGATCCGCTTCAATTTCCGCCTGAAGTTCGTAGCGTTCCGGTTCGATCAGCGCGGGATCAAGCGTGCGGGTTTTCATCGCGCGACCTCCTTCATCGACGTGGCGGCAAGGCGAATTGCGGCGCGAATGCGGTTATGCGTTCCACATCGACATATATTCCCTTCCATCGCCTTATCGATCTCGGCGTCGCTCGGGTTCGGCAGGCGTTTCAGCAAGCTCGCGCCACTCATAATCATGCCCGACGTGCAGTAGGCACACTGCATCGCCTCGACGTCGAGAAATGCCTGCTGCAACGGGTGCAAATGATCGTGAGTGGCGAGCCCCTCAATCGTCGTGATGGCCGAGTCCGCAACTTCACCCACCGTGATCAGGCAAGAGCGTTTGGCGACACCATCCACGTGCACGGTGCAGGCGCCGCACTGCCCCTCGCCGCAACCGTACTTGGTGCCGGTGAGGTCGAGGTTTTCGCGAAGCGCTTCGAGGAGCGGCTTTGACTCGTCGATGTCGACGGTCCGCACCTGCCCGTTCACGCGGAGTTGCTTGACGTTCGCCATCGCCGCCTCCCACCGTTGGGGAAATCAACGCGTCCAAATGGAACGAAGCTCGTACACTTTGATATCAGACACGTCGATCGAGCCCTTGCTTGCGGACAACTCGACCGAACGGTCTTTCGCCGCCGGCGTGAAGCCGACCGACATCGCAACCCGGCCGTCGTTCGCGAAAACTTCGACCGATGCACGATCGACAAGGATTTTCAGCGATATTTTGCCATCGACCGGCTCGAGCGGCGCCGAAACTGTGCCGCATTGCAGCGTTCGCTTGGCGGCGTCGTATTGAATCGGCAATCCGCGCACCTTGAGGTTGCCGACACTTCCCTCACCCGGTTTCAGACTGAGATTCAGCTCGAAAACGTCGTCCCATACTCCCTCGATTCCAATGTGATGATCGCGCGTAATGGTTTGAGCCGAAACGCTTGTCGCAGAACCGCGGAGCGAAGCGATTTCCTTGACCGGCGTGCCAAACATGCGAATGCCGTCGGGCGTTTTGCGAAGCGTCAGCTCGGTGGCGACCGTCATTTGCTGGTTGAACGGCATGCCGGGATATTTCATCCCGTTCGCCCAGCCAATTTGAATGTGACGGCCGTCGGGCACGTTGGCATACGTTTGTGCGGCGTAGAAATTGCCGAACCAAAGCTGGTGTTTGCCCGGCTCGGCGTGGAAGTCCTTACCGTCGAACTGGCCGATCACATACTTCCCATCGGCGGCGTAGAGCACCCAGCGCCTGGCGCCTGGCTCACCCTGAACCTCGGCTTCAAACAGGTCGGGGCATTCAAAGAAGCCATCAATTCGGCTAAGGAATTTCCATGTCCTCAGATCGGCCGAGCCATGAAATGCAATCATCCGCTTGTTTTGATATTCGTCGTACAAAGCCATAATCCATTGCTTCGTCGGCTCATGCCAGACGAGCTTGGGGTCGCGGCCTTCGTGCTTCACAGCGGGATTGCCGGGAAACTCGGTCCACGTCAGCCCTTCGTCCTTGCTGCGAAGCAAGCATTCGCCCCGGCCGGTGCTGGTGAAGGCCGCAATAATGTCGCCGTCGAGGGAAATCGCACTGCCGGAGAACGCCCAGTCGCCAAACTTGTAGGGGTAAACCGAAACCGGCAATTCCTTCCAGCGCACCAGATCATCGCTAATGGCGTGGCCCCAGTGCATGTTTCCCCACTCACGCCCGTACGGGTTGTGCTGGTAGAAGAGGTGATATTTCCCCTTGTGAAAGACCAAGCCATTGGGGTCGTTCAGCCAACCTCTGCGCGACGTGAAATGGAACTGGGGGCGGCAGGCTTCCTTATAAAGTCCGTCGGCATTCGGCAGCGTCTCGGAGAAGACCAATCCCGCAAGCGCATCTTTCCGGCGACCACTATCAGTCGCGGCAACGATCGTTTTTCCTTGATACGCGCCAAGATCGGCAAAGACTTGGAAATCGCCGGGGCCTTCCGCCAGCTCGATTTCAAACTCGCGAATGATCTTGCCATCGAGGGTAAGCGTCATCCGCTGCTTCGGCGCACCGTTCTTGACTGGCAACAAAAGATAGCGTGCCGTCGCAATCAGCTCGCGACGAACCGGCTCGGGTTCAAGCTTGTCGTCGGATTGGACGATGTGGTCGACATTGATATGGCCCCACCCTCCCTTGCGATCGTCGACGATTCGAACTGTCCCCATCTTGCCGACGAATTCGCGAACGTCCCACGACTTCCATGCGAGCCGTTCGCTGCCGCCCGGGGAGTCGTTCGGGCCGGTGGACCGCCGGACCGATTTGCCGTCGACAATCAGCTCGATAAACGTGCCATCGAGCGACTTGCCGCCGCCGATCAGGAAGTTGATCGCCTTGCGCTCGATCTTGAAGGAGCGGGAAGTCAGCGTGCCGGTGGAAGCATCACCACCGGTAAAACTATTGACGAGCCGCTTGCCGAGAAATCCTTCGACGGCCATCTGGCCCGGAAGCGCTCCCAGCGCGGGCGCGGGGCCGAACGCCTTGCCAGTGACTGTCCAGTCACCATACGTTTCGGCCTCGAAATCGGCGACGAGCACGGCGTCGGCAAGTCCGCTGGGGTCAGCGGCTCGCGCGGGGCTGGCGTGGGCCAGTAAACCAAGGCCCGCGATGAAAAGCGCGCCCGTGATGTTGCCGATCGACCGAATCATGCTGAGAATCCTCGAGGTGGCAAGCGAGAGAGAAGGCCACCCCGAGCATATCTTGAACCAATCCGGTCGCAAGCCCCTGAAATCTTGATCCTAGCGCGACTCACATTGAAGATTTGGAGTTGGGTGCCACTGGCTTTGCCAGTGATCTTCTTTCCCTTATGTCTTGGAGCACTGGCATAGCCAGTGGCACCCGAGTCTTTTGCCGTGACAAGTGCGCTACCGTTCGGAGGCCGCTGCCGGCGCGGCGGCGCGGGGCGGTTCGGGCGCCCGCGGCTTAACGGCGGTTGCCACGGCCATCACGCCGAGCGCGACGACCCACACGCCAAAAATCGCCAGGATCACCTGAAACCGGCGCCGCGCATCCATTCCGCCATTCTCCGTTCGTGGATCGACCGCAAGCTCAGGCCGCATCGACATCCTCGAGTGCGAGTTCGAAGCGGCGTACGAGCACGTCTTCGAGGTTGAAGAGATTGTCGAAATCGGACCGCGAGTCGCTCGGTGATTGTTCGAGGTCGCCCGAGCGGATCAGGTTATAAACGATCTCACCAAGGTCGGACGTCGACCGAATTCCCCACTGGCGAAGCACAGTTCGCGCCATCAGGCCATATTGTTGCAGCGCCAGATCGGCCGCGCCGTCGCAAAGCTGCGCTGCCGTCACGTGTGCGGGCGTGACGGGTTTATCGCTGCGCGTCTTGCTGGCCATGGCCGAGCGGTGGTGCCGCTTTTTGGTGTAGTCGATCGCTTCGAAAATGAAAATATAAGCAGAAATTGGATAGCGGCTATCGCGCGCCATCACGCGCGCCAGGTCGTTCCGAAGACTCATGTTGCTCCATCCTTTGAGATTTGAGACCAGCAGCGTCACTGGTCAATTTCATCGTCGGCCTCGTCATGGTTTCCTGGACGGGCCTTGTACTCGGTTGACAGCACTTCTTGCGCGCCAATCACGACGCGCCGACGGTCCTCGAATTCAACGACAATCTTCTCAGCCAGGATTTCTAGCGCCAGCACGCGCCCGCGGCCGCGCGTTGTTACCACCACCGAGCCGACGCTCGGCAGTTCGCGCTCGATATCGCGGTACGTGTCGAACTCATAGCGCAGGCAGCACTTGAGCCGGCCGCACCTCCCCGAAATCTTCGAGGGGTCGAGCGTGGTTTTTTGCATCTTCGCCATCCGCATCGACACGGGTGGCATGCGTGAAAGATGCGTGTTACAGCACACCGGCTTGCCGCAATCGCCGTAATCGGCCAGCAGCTTCGCCTCGTCCCGCACGCCCACTTGGCGCATTTCGATGCGGGTTTGGAACGTCCGCGCCAGGTCCTTCACCAACTCTCGGAAGTCAACTCGACGTTCCGAGAGATAGTAAAACACCATGCGCTCGCCGCCGAGAATTACCTCGACGTCGATCAGATTCATTTGCAGCCGGCGCCTGGCGATGTACTCGCGGCAAACTTCCATCCCCTTCTTCGACTTATCGACAAGGGCAGTGGAAGCAGCGAGATCGTCGGGACTTGCGAACCGGGCGATTTCTCCCCGGAACGGATTCGCCATCGATTTCGCCGACCGATCGGTCGCTGGGCAAAGGATTTCTCCCATCTCGGTGCCGCGATCGGTGCGGACCACCACCTGGTCGCCGCGCGCATGGCCGACGTCATCGCGCCCTGAGAATTCGCCCAGGAAGCGCATCTGGCCGTAGCGGACAACAAAGTTTTGCGGCATCGGGACCTGCCAGACAGGATGGACGGCGCTCTGCGTTACGGTTGGTCAAAGGCCTTATGATCATAACCAAATTCGCGACGCATGGCACGACCGGTTTCGCATCAGTGGTCGAACGTCAACATACCTCTTCCCTCACCCGTCGTTCAAAGCCACAATAAACAGGCGAGAGGGCGGAATTTTGCGACGCAAACTCTCGAAGCCGGCGGTTTCGTCCCTCATCTGCTGAGACGTTCATGGCGCTCGACCCCGAACAGGCGCAACGCTGGGAAACGCAGGCCCGCGACGGCGATCGCGCCGCCCTCGCCAAGCTTTACTCGGAGCACCGCGACCGCCTCAGGCGCTGGGTTGAACTGCGGCTCGACCCCCGAATGTGGGGCCGGATGTCCCCGTCCGACGTTGTCCAGGAAGTGTACATGGCCGCCGAACAGCGGCTGGAACACTTCCGCGACTTGCCCGATATGTCGTTCTCCGTTTGGGTTCGGTTAATCGCCGGCCAGCGGCTCATCGACGCCCACCGCCGCCACCTCGGTGCCGAAGCCCGCGACGCCGGTCGCGAAGTCTCGATCGACAACGCCAGCCCCGCGACCAGCTCGGCCAATCTCGCGGCGATGATCACGGGCGATCTGACCTCCCCCAGCCAGGCGGCCGTCAAGCACGAAGCGCAGGAGATGCTCGTCCACGCGATCGAGGCGATGCCCGCGCTCGACCGCGAAATCCTTTCACTCCGGCACTTCGATGAGCTATCGAACGACGAAGTCGCCCAGTTGCTAGACATTCCCAAGAGCACGGCCAGCAAGCGTTATGTGCGTGCTCTGGCGAGACTTAGAGCGATTCTTGAGCAGATTCCCGGGATGCTCGATAACCTGAGCTAACTCGCGATTGGTCGAGGTTAGTAAGACGAGTTCAACAATGTGTTACCCCTTACGACTTGGGTGCCACTGGCTATGCCAGTGCTCTTGAGTATGCATAAAAAAATCCAGGACACTGGCATAGCCGGTGGCACCCGACTCCAAGGTCTCGCTCTGATCGCGCTTAAGTGGTTCCGCCTCCCTGCAAGCAAGTCCGCCGGGACAATGACTTGTGCCGGCTAACCCATCGCTCCCGGTCTCCAATACCAAACTCGCGTTTCCCTATGAAAAACTCCCCCGAGCCGACCGAGCCAATCGACCGCGACGAGCTCGATATCATCGCCGAGGAATACTCCGCGCGATGCCGGGCGGGAGGATCGCCGTCGATCGAGGAATACGCCGAACGCTTTCCCGAGCTTGCCGCCGAGATCCGCCAGCTTTTGCCGGCCGTTGCGTTTTTGGAAAAGGGCAAACGCTCCACGCCGATGCCCAGCGCCCCCCATCGCTCGGGAAGCCGGCCCAGCTTGCTCGCAGGTGCCCTTGCCCCCGGTCTTGCCCAGCTTGGCGAGAACCGCATCATTCGCGAGTTGGGTCGCGGTGGGATGGGGATTGTTTACGAGGCGGTTCAGGAACCGCTCGGGCGCAAGGTCGCCGTGAAGGTTCTGCCGCGCCACAGCCACGCCGACGAGACCAACCGCCAACGCTTTCTCCGCGAAGCCCGGGTGATTGCGAAGCTCCAGCATCCCAACATCGTGCCGATCCACCTGATCGGCGAGCAGGACGGCCTGCCCTATTACGTCATGCCGGTGATTGATGGGTTTGGTCTCGATCGCCTCGCGCCTGGCGATCCCAACGGTCCGCCGGCTGAAGTTCGCGCTCGTGCACGCTGGGTCGCAGAAATCGGGCGGCAAGCCGCCATTGCGCTCGCATATGCTCATTCACAACAAATCTTGCATCGAGATATCAAACCGGCGAACCTGCTGCTCGACTCGGGAGGGATTGTCTGGCTCGCCGATTTCGGTCTCGCCAAGCTGGTTGACGACCTTTCGCTCACAGGTAGCGGCGATTTGCCAGGAACGTTGCGCTATCTCGCCCCCGAATGCTTGAACTCCGAAGCGACCGAGCAGAGCGATATTTACAGCCTGGGAATTACGCTTTACGAGCTCTGTCTCGGGCAGCCGGCGTTCACCGAAACCGACCGCATTCGGCTTTTGCGTCAAGTCGAGGCACAGCAAGTACCCCCGCCTCGCGAGCGGTTGCCGGAATTGCCGCGCGACCTCGAAACGATCATTCTCAAAGCGATTTCGCCGGACCCTGCCGGTCGATACGCCACCGCCGATGCAATGGCGAATGATCTCGATCGTTTTCTCAACGGCCTGCCACCACTTGCGCGTCGAACCACGGCGCCGGAAGGGTTTGTGCGCTGGTGTCGGCGCAATCCGGTCGTCGCTGCACTTTCGGCCACATCGATCGTGTTTGGTGTTCTTGCAGTTATTTTCATTCGATTTTGGTTCCTTGCCCCTCCGTTCCCTCGCGACGGCATGAGGCCCCCCGACGAGCTCGATCGCGCTTTTGATCGAGGCGAGATGGAGCCGCCGCCCGATGGCGGGCCGCGCGGCGAACCGAATGGTCGCAGAAGGCCGCCACCGCCATTCCGCAAGGGTCGGCCCTGAACGTAAACTCATTGGCGCCTGGATGAAATTCACTTCACGTATGTCCGCGCGGAGTCGACGGTTTCGTATTCCCTAGGAGAGCGGGCCGAACAACGAACTTCGTTTTTTGGCCTGAATTTCAGCGCTTTTGCACTCACTCTCCGAGGATATCCATGCTCACGAACACCAGGCGCAAGCCATGGATGAGCGGTGCTACCGTTATTTTGGGATTGGGACTCGCGATCTTCTCACCGGTCTCAACCGCCCGGGCTGAGGACGATGGCCCCGGCGATCACGAACGCGGCCCGCGCCCCGATCGTCCGCCGTTCGCTCTCCCGCGTTCCCCGCTCTTTGAAGCACTCGACGCCAACAAGGACGGCAAGATCTCCAAGGACGAGATTGCCGCCGCTGGCAAGGCGCTGAAGTCGCTCGACCGCAATCGTGACGGCGACTTGACCCGTGACGAAATCGCCCCGCGCCCGCCGTTCGGCGGTCCGCGACGTGGCGAAGGTCCGCCGCCTCCGCCCGAAGGACGCCGCCCCGGCCGGCCCGAAGGTCGCGAAGATGGCCCGCCGCCTCCACCTGAGGGACGTCGCTTTGGACGACCCGAAGGCCGCAAAGACGGCCCCCCGCCTCCGCCAGAGGGACGTCGCGGACGTCGACCTGAAGGACGTGAAGGCGGACCGCCGCCTGAGGGACGTCGACGTGATGAGCGCCGCGAAGACGGACCCCCGCCTCCGCCGGAAGGACGTCGTGGTCGTCGGCCGGAAGGACGCGAGGACGGACCGCCGCCCGAGGGACGTCGACGAGATGAGCGCCGCGAAGACGGACCCCCGCCTCCGCCTGAAGGACGTCGTGGACGTCGACCCGAAGGACGCGAAGACGGGCCGCCTCCTGAGGGACGTCGACGTGATGAGCGCCGCGACGACGGACCGCCCCCGCCGCCGGAAGGACGTCGTGGTCGTCGACCCGAAAGGCGTGAAGACGGACCACCGCCTGAAACACGCAAGCGCGGTGAACGTCGCGATGAAGGATCGAAGCCCGAGGCGCGGGGCCCGCACAAACCTGAAGGACGTGAGGAGGAGCGGGACGAGGCGAATAAGTCGCGCAAGTCGGAACGGCACGAAGAAAGTGCGAAGGCAGAAGCTCACAAGCCGCGCAAGCCTGAAGGACGTGAAGAAGAACCGAAGGCCGAAAAGCATAAACCCCACAAGCCCGAAGCGAACAAAGAAGAATCGAAGCTTGAAAAGCACAACCCGCATAAGCCGGAGGGGCGCGAAGAAGGATCCAAGGCCGAAGCACACAAGACGCGTAAATCTGAAGCGCACGAAGAAGGTTCAAAGGCCGAAGCACACAAGCCGCACAAGCCCCAAGCGCATGAAGAAGGATCAAAGCCGGAAGCGCATAAGCCGCGTAAGTCGGAGGGGCGTGAAGAAGGATCGAAGGCCGAAGCTCGCAAGGAGGGTGCAAAGGCTGCAGCACACAAGCCTGAAAAACGCGACGAAGAAACTAAGTCCGAGGCCCACAAACCGCGCAAGCCGGAAGGGCGTGAAGAAGGGCCGAAGGTTGAAGCTCGCAAGCCCGAAGCACACAAAGAAAGTGCAAAGGCAGAAGCTCACAAGCCTGAAAAACGCGATGAAGAGCCGAAAGCCGAAGCACACAAGCCGCGTAAGCCTGGAGCGCACGAAGACGACGCGAAGGTTGACGATCACAAAGCTGAGCCAAAGGCCGAAGCACACAAGCCGCGTAAGCCCGAGACGCACGAAGAGGGCGATGCACACAAGGCTGAAAAGCGCGAAGAGGGATCGAAGGCCGAAGCGCGTAAGGCCCGTCGGCCAGAAGGTCGCGGAGATCGGCCGCGGCCCGAGAGCCGTAAATCCGAACGACGTGACGATCGTGAGGATCGCGACGATGGACCGCCCCGTCACCGCGATCAGCGGGCAGAAACGGATGATGATTTCGACCTCGAGCGAGAACTCGATCTCATCCCGCGCACCTGAGTAGGATGAATTGTAAGAAACTTTTCAGGATCGGTGTCGTTATCCGACGGCATCGGTCCTGGTCTCGCTTCCGCGTGGCGCAGTTTGGACGGGCGATCAACAACTCGAATCAATCACGCGAGCGCACCAATGTTCGCTCGGATAAGTCGAGAATCGGCATAAGAGCGATTTCGCCCAACGAATGCACAACTGATCTAAAACTTAATTGCTATTTCTTATATAGTCTGATGAGACAGATTCTCTGCTCTTTGCGAACGACTTAGGTTATGATAACATCCGCTCTGGTCAATTCATGACCAAACGAGCCGCTTGTACCAATATTCGGCGGCGGCCCGCGCAACGCGTCTTGGTTATCGTATTCCGGGGGATCGCTAAGCCCCCGACCGCATGTCCGCGAAGATCGACGAACTCACGCGCCAAATTGAAAACGACCCGACCAACGCCTGGCTTTACTGGGAACGGGGCTCTCTTCTCGGTAGCGAATACCAGCACAAGCTCGCTCTGCAGGACCTCACGAAGGCGATCGAGCTCGAACCGGACGAACCAGAATTCTGGCGAACCCGAGGTCGGATTCATCAGATTTTGGGACGCATCACTTATTCTCAAAACGACATGAACCGGGCGGTCGACCTCGCCCCTGATGCGGAGTCGTATGGAGCCCGTGGCACAAACCACAGGCTGAATCACGACGATGATGAGGCTCTGAAAGACTTGGATCGAGCGGTCGCCCTCGACCCGCTCGAATCGGACTACCCCTATCAGCGCGGGCTCGTCTGGCAGAACAGAGACGACCTCGCCAACGCACTGACGAACTTCGACGAAGCGATCCGTCTCGAGCCAGACCACGCGCACTATTACTACGCGCGGGCCACGGCGTTACTCCATAAAAAGCCTGGGTTTATCCCCGAGGATGCGTTGCCCGACCTGGAGACCGCCATCCGACTTCGGCCCGAGGCCGAGTGGTATAAAACGGAGCGCGGTTGCATCCGCTACTGTCAGGAGCGTTGGACGCAGGCGGCCGACGACTTTACGAATCAGGACTTCCGCTGGCGGTATTCAATCGCTCCGTACTTGGGAGCGGAGCGAGTTATCTGGATCTGGCTCGCGAGGCGATTCGAGGGCAAGCCCGAGCTGGGGCGCGAAGCGTTCCACGAATACATGGACTGGTACTTGAACGAAGCGCGTGGTGTTCAGCGAGATTACACCCGCGCTCAGCGGCCAGAAGCCTGGCCTGTGCCGTTGGCGCGGCTGCTCGCAGGAGAGATTGACGCGGAAGTAATTCTCAATCGGAAGGATTTTGACGCGAGTGATCCAATACTCGTGCTCTACGAGCGAGAGTGGGTTTACGATCGCATTCGGGAATTTCATTTCGTCCTTGCCCAGGTGGCACTCGCGCAGGGGCGCTTTGAAAAAGCGCAAGGTCACCTACGGCAAGCCGTAGGGCTTCCGCAACGAAATCCCATGAGCTGGGTCGTCTCGCGCCAGATCATTCGTTGATCTGACTCATCCCGCTATCGTCAAACCAACCGCGTCAATTCACGACGATGCCGGTTTTCGTGCGTGATTGCCCCATCAAGGCGGCGGTCGAGTGCTTCGATCGCCGCGTCGAGTACTCCACGCGCGGTGTCGAGATGATTGGGCCGAAGCGCGTAAGGATCGCGCGGCAGTCCGGTGCGGGGATAGTGAATATCACTCGGCGTGACGTCGAGGTTTGGCGGAATCTGGTGCGGTTGCAGCGGCTCGTAAGGTGCCGATTTCGCCGGCGAGCGATAAAAGGCCCGGCGCGAATCGGCGTGACCGGGATAGGTCCAGGAATCGCGGAGCGAAAGCAATTCGGCGAACTGCGGCCAGGGGGCGACCTCGGGATCGATCAGGCCGGGGCGTCCCGCACCCAGAATCGACGGCAGCATGCGCCAGACGTCGAGTACCGGCATCGGTCGCGCGGGATCGGCGACGATCGCTGCCAGCTCGGGATTGGCCAGCTCGGTCGCGGCGTGATGCACCAGGGCTTCGGCGCTCGCCACGTAGAGCAAAAGCGCGGCGCGTGCCAGGCGGCTGGCCTCGGGCTCGGATCGGTTGAGCGTCAGTCGGCTTTGTGAGTGGAAGTGGAGCGCGTCTTGATACATGCAATGGAAGGGGCTGACGATCGTTTCGATCATCCAGCCAGAGGGAACGCCACCCACTTTCAGAGTGCGATCCCGATCACCGGCAGGCGTCGATCCGGCACGCTTCGATGCACCGGACACAGGCTCACCTGTCGCCATCTTACCTCCCAGAACGACGCCGAACCCAGAATTGGCTACCCAGCCGGCAATTCTTCCCTATGTGAACTTTTAGCTTAACATAGGCGGCTTGCGCATTAACAGTCGCTTGCCCGCGCACAGCCCCGAAAAAACGCGAGGCCGGAGTGCCAAACTCATGGCTCCCCAGCCCCGTTTTCTACTCGTGCAGAGATCAAAATATCCGCGAACTCAGCTTTATTCGCGAATCAAGGATGCCCGGCGAGTAAGCGGCTTGCCACCCTTGAGCTGCTTCTCAACGTCGGTCTGGTTCTCTTTGAGCTTCGCGACAAACTCGTCACGCAACGAGACAAGTTCGCCGGTCTTGTCGGCGTTTTCGCCTTGAAGACGCTTCACCAGGGCTTCCTCGTCGGCCTTGTCTTTTTCCAGCTTCGCCTTCTCGGCCTTGCGGGCTTCGAGGCCATTCTTGGCCGTTTCGACCGCTGCCTTGTAGTTGTCGAGCTGGATCTTCACTCGGCTCAGCGACTCGTTCGTGTTCGAGAGCTGGCGTTCGGCCGCCGAAACACGCATCAGCACCAAACGCATGTCGCGTTCCTTGGCGATCTGATGTTCCGTCACCTTATGCAGCGTCTGGTCGGCCTTCGCCTTGGTTTCTTCGAGGTCAGCCTGGACCTTGACCATGTCGGCCTTGATCTTCTCGATCCCCTTGGCCCAGTTCACATTGTTCTGGTCAACTGCCGCGGCAAGGAACGTCCAGACGCCCAGCAGCAAGACGTTCAGAACTACCAGGACTTTTCCCGCGGTCGACATGGAACCGACTCCCTGAACAGGAAAGGACGAGTCCGAAAATCGCGGCAGAACCGGCGATTCGTCAGACTAGCCGCTTAAAGGGGCGATGGAGGTGGCTGCGCGCGATGCCTGTCAACGTAAAGGACAGACCTTCAGGTAACCTATTATACCCCGCTTTCCCCGCTGTGCCAGTCTGACGAAATGAGAACTGGCGGAAACGGGGAGGTCTGCAACGGTCGACTTCAATCATAGCATGCACCGCCCCCTGGCGGGGAATAGCGCACAATCTAAAATGGAATGGATTGTTCGATCTCAACGCGCGGGCGGCGGCCAGCGTTCGCGAAGGGAAACGAAGCGAGGAGAATTTTCACGCCGATGCGCCCGACATATCCCGTGACCGAACTTCTCGGCGATGGAATCGGTCCCGAGCTTTCTCGCGCCGTTCATACGCTCGCCGAAGCCCTCCCCATCCAACTCGAATTCCGCCAGGTCGATTTCTCACTCGAGAACCGCCGCGCCAACAAGAAAACGATCTACGACGAAGCAGTCGAGTCGATCGAGCAAACCAAGGTCGCGCTCAAGCACCCGACTGCCACGGTCGAAGAGAGCCCGAATCAAGTCCTCCGCCGACGCTTGGATCTCTCCGTCATCCACCGCCCCGTTTACACAATTCCCGGCGTGCCCACCAATTTCCGCCGCGACCTTGATGTCGATATCGTCCGCATCGCCACCGGCGGAACCTATGACGACCCCGGCCGGATGATCGGCGAAGATGGCGCAGTCAGCCTGCGTATCGTCGAGCGTCGTCCCGTTCGCGAAGCCGCTCGCTACGCCTTCAGTCTTGCCCGCAAAACCAATAAACGCGTCACAACCGCATCAAAATATACGATCCAGAAAGCCACCGACGGCCTGTTCGAAAGCGTCGCCAAGGAAGTGGCCGGCCAGTTCCCCGAAGTGCCACACAACGCCGAGCTGTTCGACGCCCTGCTCGGCAAGATCATCATGGCACCCGAAAAGTTCGAGATCGTCCTCGTGCTCAACGAGTACGGCGACTTCCTCTCCGACATGGCCTGCGGCCTGGCGGGAAGTCTCGGAATCGGTGCCAGTGCGAATCTTGCGTTCGACGCCTCGGCGGTAGTGCGCGTCGCGCTTTACGACGCCGCACACGGCACCGCGCCTGACATCGCCGGCAAAGGACTCGCCAATCCCACGGCGATTTTCCTCGCCGTTTCGATGATGCTTTATCAGCTTGGCGAAATCTCAGTCGGCCAGGCGGTGAAGAACGCCACGCTCGATTTGTTAAGACAAGGTGTGCGCACGCGTGACCTCGGCGGCCAGGAGTCGACCGATAGCTTCACTGCGGCGGTCGCGGCGGAAGTTGGGCGCCGGCTGGAGAGCTCATCGCACTAGCGCATCGCGAGGTAATCAAGCATCATTTCGAGCGATTTCACTCAACAGAGTGAGTCGTTCGCCGCTGCGCCTTACACAAAAGACGCGACGAATAAAATCTCGCATGCAACCACTGGAACTTGCACGGCCGATCGTCTCCAATACTGGAGACAAAGTTTGTCACGTTGATGTGTTTACGGCTCACGGGAACACGTGCAATGTCTGAGAATACGCCGATCGATGCGTCTGACAATGAGATGCAATTCGACCAGGCCGAATACAACGAGAGCGAGCCGGCGGCCGATCTCAGTTGCGTAAGTTGTAAACAGCTAATCGCGCATGATTATTATCAAATCAATGGCGCGATTCTTTGCGAAACTTGCAGCACGGGGTTGAAGAACTACTTGACCAGCGGGTCTTGGCTTCCGCGTTTTCTCAAAGCCTGCCTCTTCGGCTTCGGCGCGGCCGTTGCCGGCTTTGCGATCTATTTCGGCGTTCTCAAAATCACCGGAATGGAGATTGGACTGATCTCGATTCTGGTGGGCTTCATGGTGGGCTCGGCAGTACGCAAAGGGAGCAACGGACGCGGAGGGATCCTCTATCAGTTGACAGCCGTATTCTTCACCTACATGGCGATTTGTTTGAGTTACGGCGCGATGCTCATTTCAGAATGGATCAGCGGCAAGATCGCAAACGAGCCGCAGGCCGCAGCGCCTGCCGACCCCGCCGCCGCCAAGAAGCCAAACATTGCAGACGCCACGGCGAAGCCTAAGCCGAAACCGAATGTTGCGGCAAATGATCCGCAGCCCGCGCCGCCCGCCGACGCCAAGGCGGTGCCCGACCTCAAGCCAAACATTGCGGAAGAGGAATTGACGTTCAGCGCGGTCGCACTGGGATTCGTCGCACTCCTCGTGATTTTTGTCGCGCTTCCCATCGCCGCCGGGATTTCCCAGCCGATCAGTTTGTTGATCATCGCGTTCGCACTCTGGGAAGCGTTCAAGCTGAACCGCAAAGTGCCGATCAACATTACAGGTCCGCACAGCGTCGGCGTGACAGCCTACGATGTCTGACATCTCCTCGCCTGCAATCTGCATGACATGCGGCACGGAGCTGGCCCCCAACCTGCTCACGTGCCCCAAGTGCAAACGCCTCATTCATGCCGAGCGTCTGAAGGCACTCGCCAATGAGGCAGCCCGGGCCGACACTCCGGTCAAGGCACTGGCCGCCTGGCGCGAAGCCCTGGAACTCCTTCCGCGCGGCACACGACAGCACGAAACGATTCAGGCCAAAATCACCGAGCTTGGACAGGTCGTCGATGCCTCTCCGGCCGCATCCAAGCCAACGCAAGGCGCGTGGGGTAATGGAGCGGCCGGCATTGGTGCATTTGCACTGCTCTGCTGGAAGTTCAAGACCATCGCCCTCCTGGTTTTGACGAAGGGTAAACTGCTGCTCTTGGGACTGACAAAGGCCAGTACGTTCACGTCGATGATCCTTTCCTTCGGCGTCTACTGGACGATGTTCGGCTGGCCCCTGGCGCTTGGTCTCGTCCTTTCGATTTATATTCACGAGATGGGTCATGTTTTCGCGTTGACGCGATATGGAGTCAAGATAAGTGCCCCCATGTTCGTACCCGGACTGGGCGCAATGGTCCGGCTCCGGCAGGCGCTGGATGATCCTCGACAGGATGCACGTTGCGGCCTGGCCGGCCCACTTTGGGGCCTGTTCGCGGCGATCATGTTTTATGGCATCGGCATGGCGACCGGCCTGCCCGTCATGTTCGTCATTGCCAAATTCGGAGCGTGGATCAACCTGTTCAACATGCTTCCCCTCGGCTCACTCGATGGCGGCCGAGCCTTCCGGTCGATGACCAAGAATCAACGCTGGCTGGCGGTGATCGCCCTCGGGCTGCTGCTAACAGTGACGCACGACGAACATTTCACAGGGGTACTCATCCTCCTGATGATTGGCGGCGCACTCTCCGCGCTCGCCGGCAAATCAGCCACCAAGCCGGATTCTCAGGGGCTCCTTGCATACGTCCTGCTGGCTTCGGTGTTCGCCTTGATGGCTGAGATTCCGCAAGGGGCATTGCCCTGAGAAACCGCAAGAAGAAGCCACTTCATCTAAAGGTTGCGATATGAAATTATGGAGACTTGGCGTTGCCGCGTTTGTCGTTTCCGCGGCCGCAGGACCGATTCAAGCCGCCGAGCTTGAATTCCGCCATCATTTCGTGTCGCTGAATCTTCCCACGAACAAGGGGCAAGGCGACTACGGCCTGACTGCCCTCGTCGACCTCGACCACGACGGCGATCTCGACTTCGTTTGCGGTGGTCGAATCCCTCGGCCCGAGCGGCTTTACTGGTTCGAATATCGGGGCGCGGATGACTGGGTGCGGCACGATGTCGGCACGAATTATCAGTCCGACGTCGGCCTGACTTCGCACGACGTCGACGGCGATGGCTGGGTCGACCTCGTTTGCAGCGGCGTTTGGTATCGCAACACGCGCAAGCCTCGCACGGAGGCATTTGAACGCATCGTATTCGCTGAGAACGCCGCTGGTGCGCACGACATCTTGGTCGCCGACGTCGACGGTGATAAGCGCAAAGATATTCTCATGATGGGCGACTCACGCACTGCCCTGAACGCCCTCTGCTGGTTCAGCATCCCGACCGATCCGCGAAAACCCTGGGTACGGCACGAAATCGCCCCCGGAATCCACGGCGCCATCACGCCCAATGGCGCATCCGACATCGACGGAGACGGCGATCTCGACGTCGCTCGCGGCGATACCTGGTACGAGAATCGCGACGGCAAAGGGCTCAAATGGGAAGCTCACAAAAACCTACCGATGGGCCGTTCGGGGCCGTATGGAATTTGCGTGCGATCGGCTTTTGCAGACCTGGACGGCGACGGTCGGCTCGAACTCGTCGTTGGTGATGCGGATATCACTGGTTCAAAGGTGGCGATTCTCTGGAATCAGAACGGCAAAGGGACTGATTGGAAAAAGCAGGAACTGCCTCAGAGTTTCCCTTATGGGTCGTTGCACGCCCTGGCAGTTGCCGACCTGAACGGCGATGGCCGGCCCGAGATCATCGCCAACGAGCAGGAAGAACTCTTGCCCCATGGTCGCGATAATTCCCGCTGGGTCGTCTGGGAAAATCTCGGTGGCAGCAAGTTCGCCGAAAGGATTCTGCTTGATAAGAAACTCGGCGGCCACGAGCTTCAGGTGGGTGACGTCGATGGCGACGGTGACATCGACATTTGTTCCAAGCCGTGGAGTGCGTTTTCAGGCAATGGAGTCGCCGGCAAGTTTCATGTCGACTATTTGGAGAATCGAACAAAGCATTGATGGTCAGAGTGCAACGCTGGTGGTAGCGGTATGATATCTGGGTGTGCGATAGCAGTAGTGTTGATATCTGGGTGCCACTGGTCGTACCCGACCAGTGTTTTCTCACGTAAACTCCGTATCCGTCGAGAGTTGCGGCTCACCAATTTCTTCTTGTATTCTCCGTTCCCATGACAACCCATCGGAAAACCGTCAAACGATTCCACGAGCCTGGAGATCTCCACGAGATTACGTTTTCGTGCTACCGGAGGATGCCTCTGCTGTCGAACGATGAACGGCGGCACGCCTTGGCAGAGAGTCTCGACAACGCAACCCTCGCCCAGAAGTGCCGACTCGTCGCCTATGTCTTCATGCCGGAGCACGTTCACATCTTGGTTCAACCGATAAGTGAAGCATTTCGCATCGATTTATTTCTCAAGGCGATCAAAGCTCTCTTTTCATCACGGATAAAGAAACAGCTCGAATGTATTGGCAGTCCGCTACTTGAGCAACTGACTGTGCGAGAACGGCCTGGCGTCTTTTGCTTTCGCTTCTGGCAGGAAGGGGGCGGATACGGTCGGAATGTACGAACGAGGAAGGTTATCGAAGCTTCGATTGCTTACATTCACGAAAACCCGGTGCGTAGAGGTCTCTGTCAGTCTGCGGCTGATTGGCGTTGGTCAAGTGTGCGTCATTACCAAAATGAAGGTGGGGCAACGTCGTTGGACGAAAAACCCCCGGTAATCCACGGCCCGGCTTGGGATTTGGATCTTTGAACTGCCGCTTCGACCTGTTCCCACCGCTCGACTTGTTCGCACTGGTCGAGTACGCAATAGTGTCCGGGATTCGTCTTCATCAAATCTTCGCTTGCGCTTTTTGAGAGGT
>CAMFLR010000025.1 GCA_945957605.1 uncultured Isosphaeraceae bacterium | reverse complement strand
CCCGTAGGACTCGAACCTACAACCCGCTGATTAAGAGTCAGCTGCTCTGCCAATTGAGCTAGGAAGGCCTTGGCGGTGAGAAGGTATTATGAATCATCCGCGATCCAAAATCAAGGGGCTAGCGAGGTTTTTGATTCCGAACGGCTTACGGGCGAAACCGGGCGTGATAGAACTCGATGCGCAGGGTTGTTATGATGCGGGCTGGGTCGTCCGGAAGGCACCGGCGGCAGTTCATCTCGACGAAACACGGTATTAAGGCAGTCACTCATGGCCAATCCCAAGGTTTATTTCGACATTACCATTGATGGAAAGCCGGAAGGGCGCATCACGTTCGAACTCAACGCCGACGTCGCCCCCAAGACGGCTGAGAACTTTCGCGCCCTCGCCACTGGCGAAAAAGGCTTTGGCTTCAAGGGATCGATCTTTCACCGCGTGATCCCCAACTTCATGCTCCAGGGTGGTGACTTTACCAACTTTAACGGCACGGGCGGCAAGTCGATCTATGGCGCCAAGTTCGCCGACGAAAACTTCACGCTCAAGCACGACCGCCCCTTCCTTCTCTCAATGGCCAACGCCGGCCCGAACACAAACGGTTCGCAGTTCTTCATCACGACCGTCGTGACCCCCTGGCTCGACGGCAAGCACGTCGTCTTCGGCTCAGTCGTCGATGGCTCCGACCTCGTCAAGAAGATCGAGGCCCTTGGCAGCCAGAGCGGCCGCACCTCTCAGAAGATCGAAGTCGCCGACGCCGGTGAAATCAAGTAAGCAACAGACGTGCAAACGTAGACCAAAAGGGCATGAATCGTGGCTAAGCCGCGGTTCGTGCCCTTTCCTTTTGCCAACCTACAAGAAGTATCCAAAGAACCACGCCAACGCCCCTCGCAAACGAATTCCTTCATACTTAAACAAATCTTCAACGATACTTTCATGCATGCGTTTGAGCCGTCATATGCAGCGTAACATGCATGGCGAGATGTTCTATATTGAAGAATTCTTGAGCGTGATGACTTGAATTTGGTATAGGCGTCGATAATCTTATAGCTGGCCCGTTTTTCGGGTTCACGTCTCTCATTTTATTTCCAACAATTTGGGGGGGACTGCTCGATGCGACCTGCGTCAAAGCGGGGCTTTACGCTCATTGAGTTGCTCGTGGTTATCGCCATTATCGCGGTGCTCATCGCCTTGTTGTTGCCCGCCGTTCAGGCTGCGCGTGAGGCCGCACGCCGTAGCCAGTGCGTGAATAATTTGAAGCAGATCGGCCTGGCCATGCACAACTATCACAGCTCGGTGAATGGCCTGCCCTGGGGACACGGCTACTTCGGCTGGAACGACTGGTCGGCGGTTGTGCTGATGCTCCCCTACATGGAACAGACTCCGCTTTACAACGCGATCAACTTCGCGAATACCGGCGGCGCAGCCTCTCCGGGCAATGCGATCAATTTGACGATCATGAAGGCGTCGATCAACCTCCTGCTCTGCCCGTCGGACACCGACCGTATCAACAACGGCTACGGTCACGTGAACTACGTCGGCAACGCCGGCAACTGCCCCAACTGCTTCTATGGAAACAACAACGAAAAGGGTGCGCCCAACGGCGTGTTCTACTCGGTGGCCAACGGCATTCCGTCGATCGGCTTCCGCGACATCGTTGATGGAACAAGCAGCACCGCCGCCTTCAGCGAACACGTGAAGGGCCAGAACGGCGACACGAGTTTGCTCGACCCGCTCAAGCCGACTTCAGCCGTCACGCTCGTAGCAGCTCCAGGCGCCAATAGCGACTTGCTACCCAACCCCTACTTCACCACCTGCAAGGCCGCCGCTCCGATCCCCGGCATCGCACTAGCGGGCGGTGGTATCGGTTATGGTGCCTACTGGTGGGACGGCCACCCCGAATGCGGTATGTACAATCACGTCATGCTGCCTAACACCTGGGGCTGCAGCGATGCGAACGTGAACGACATCGGCGCGTTTCCGCCTTCGAGCCGCCACTCCGGCGGAGTGAACATGCTCTTCTGCGACGGTTCGGTACGATTCCTGAAGGACTCGGTCTCCGCCGCAACGTTCTGGGCACTTGGCACTCGCGCCAACGGTGAAGTAATCTCGTCTGACTCTTACTAAAGTGCGTCGGCCGAGATTCTTGTCTTGTTCAATGCGAAGAGGCTCGTCCCACGGGGCGAGCCTCTTTATTTTTCGAACCGGCGTTGCTTTATTTCAAGGAAACTCGAGATGCGCGACAGTTCCGGACGGTTGCACATCGACCGTTTTCGTCACATAGCCCAGCGTCGGCTCTTTCTTGAGCACTGCACCCTGAATCCGCACGTCGTTCTTGCCGACGAGCGTCGTCACCTCGTACGACCCGTCGAACTTCACGGGCACCGTGCGCGAACCACCAGTTTCGCGCGCACCGCCGACGGGAGTGAAGACCACCTCGCCACCCGACATTCGGGCGCCCTTCACCGTGACCGATCCCGCAACCTTGGCTTCGGTCGTCGACTTGTCGGCGGCAGGCGTGCTATCGCAGCCTGTCAGTATGAGCGTTCCAAGAACGCCCGCCCATCCCGCGCGGAAATGGTGACGATTCATCGCTGGGTTCGCTCCTCTCGCGCTGTTCTGTGATGAGTTGAAATGAAGCGATCGAACAGATTGCAACCTATTCGCCAGGCAAAATGAGTTGCCCGAATCCATTAGGCGCGGTTTGTTCGTTGATCGCCTACTGACCGATGTAGATGTCGGTCTTAGGATGAAGTGTTCGCCACTCTTTCCAGCTCATGCGCACAGGCACAAGCTGGTCGAACGGCAGCGGTGGAGGTGATTCCAGCGGCCGCAGCGGCTCGTTCGTCTTATGAACATACCTCACGCCGCCGACCATGACAACCATCTCGCCATCGAGCAAACCCGCAACCGAAACCGATAACGGCTCTGCGCTCTTCGCGTCGTGATAAACCCGCACACATTGCGAGAGATCGCAGTATGAAACGGTAACCGCCTCGTTGCCGACGACATCGTTGACGATATGCGAAAGCTTGTCGCGCATTGTCTCCACGCGATATGCACGCGACTTACCGTTCACCACAACGCCGAATATCTGCTCGTCGTCGCCAATCTTTGCCGTGGCATCATGCACGCTGATCGTCTGCGGCCGGTTGACGCCAGGGATTTCGTACGATGCCCAGTTCGGTCCATTCGACGATTGAAATGTCACAGCGTTCCGATCGCGCCGCAACTCTTGCAACATGAAGACAAGAAAAACACCCCACGCAATGCAAACGAGCACGATCACACGCACGGTCCATTTCAACCAGACGCGCTTACGATTCGTGACAAACGTGAGGTCTTTTTCAGGATCTTCGGAATCTATTCCTGCTGAACGATTCATCGCGTCACCTGCACCGGCCCGCCTCGGCTTCATCTCGACCGGTGGACTTCAAATCCTCGAACTCCCGCGGTCGATCTTGTGTCGTGTGGAGGCGGTTGCCTACCATGTTATCCCCGCGAGCGCGATGGCGTTAGCGTGATTTTGCCTTCGTCAACTATCGCAGGCCAGCCCCAGAGAACAGCATGTCGCGACAAGGTTTTGGAATCCCGGCGCTCGACCAGTTCCTGGGCGGCGGCCTCATCCCCGGCACACTCACTGTTATCGCAGGCGCAACAGGCGTCGGCAAAACCCAGCTCGGCCTGACCTGGGCCAACCAAGGGCAAACCGCCGACGGCAAGCGTGGCGTCCTTTGCGACCTCACCAGCCGCGGCGACGCCCAGAACCACGCCGAGTACGCCAAATCGCTCTTCAACTGGATCATCAACGAATATCCCTCGGAATCGACTCCCGACCCCGAAAGTGTTTGGAATCTCTCGGAACTCCGTGGCGACTACTTCCACCCCTTCGCCCGCGCCGGCCGTCGCGTAACCAGGCGCGACCTCGATCCCGAGGACTGGCACGCCTGGAAGACTGACCTTGCGCGTGTGCTCCGCAAGTCGGTCGAGTTCTTCTACAGCCAGTTCGTTCGAGGTGTGAAGCGGGTTGTCGTCGACGGCATCGAGCCGACCGAACGTTTCTCCGAATCAATTCAGTTCGAGTTCTTCGAATACCTTTATCATCAAGTCTTGCGCAAGGAAGACCAGTGGGCCGCACGTGAATTGTTCCGCGAACGTTATCGCGCGAACGAAGAGAAAGTCGCCGCGCACCCGTACGACTTCACCAAGATCGGCTGCCTCTATCTCTACACAACCCCACACGTTATGCTTGACGACATGTTGACGCTTCCCATCAATGAAGGCGACATTTTCTCGAACGCCAACACGATCATTTTGATGGGGCGTACGAAAGAGTCAGGTCGGCTGGGGCGTGCGCTCTACATTCCCAAGCATCGCGGCAGCGCCTGCTCCGACGCGATTCATCCTTATCGGATCACCGATCAGGGTTTGGTCTTTGATCCAGTCTGAGCGAACTCGTCTCTGAAGAAATTCAAATCGCAGACGTCTTTCGTCGACGTCTGCGAATTACACTGGTTCAAATCGAAGCCTCAATGTAATAGCTTGCCTTCCGGAACAAACACACGGATCGATTCGAAGCCCTCGAATCGAAAAGTGACGCCGTGCTTCCACAGATCGACGTACGGCTTGAACGGCTCTTCAATGGTCGACTCTTCGCGGTAGAGTGGCCAGAGACAGTAATACTGAAGGTTGTAGTCGCAAGCGATCGTATAAAACGCTTCTTCCATGAGCGAAGCGTCGCTTTCCCGCGGAATCAAAGATCGCATGAAATCGCCGATGGTTTCATAGACTGCCGTTTCGGGATCGTCTTCATCCGGCGGCCAAGGGGCCTCGCCTTCGGTGACTTCAACGCTTAGCGAGCATTCCAGCGCAGAGGCATCTTCATCGCGACCCAAAACACGCGCCATCGCTGCGACAAAGTCGCGGTGCCGCCGCACCAATTCTTCCGCCCGCGCTGCGTGAATAGGACTCGGGTTCCTTACGACGAAGTAACCGTCTTCCTCAGTTTCACTTGTCGATCCGGCAGACGTCGCCTCATAGATTTCTAAGAGTCGTGCAACGATTTCATCGCCGCCTTCGACATCCTCAAATACCTTTTCTAAACCCGCGCCATCTGGTCGGAAATACTGAAAAAATCCCGCCATGTGCTCGGCTGTCCATGCTTCTCGCGACGTATCATTCACGGCCGCTTTCCAACGTTGGAGCATCATTTCTTCGTGATCCATCGCATCGGCCTCCAACGTTTTCAGTCATGTTGAACTTGAGACAAAATCTCGTTCAAGAGCGGGGCTGACACGTCGGGCAAAAATGCGTGGGGCGGCCGATCAGACCGGCAATCTTGGTTTTCACAACGGTCGTCCCGCAAACCTTGCACGGTTCGCCACCGTGGCCGTACATCGCGTTTTCAGCCAAGAATCCGCCTTCGAGCCCGAGCACAGTACGATAACCGGCGTCGAAGCTCGATCCTTCCGCCAAAATCGCGCGATTGAGCACGTCCTTGACCGCCGCATGGATTCGGCCCACCTCATCGCGACTCAAGCTCGACGCCGGCCGCTCGGGGTGAATCCGCGCGACGAAGAGCGTCTCATCCGCGTAGATATTGCCCACGCCTGCGAGGATTTTCTGGTCGAGCAGTGCTGGTTTCACGGCACGCGAGGTTTTCGTCAATCGGTCGAAAAGAACATCGACTTCGATTTTCAAGGCATCTGGACCGTGCGACTTATCAAAAGCGGTCGACGCGTCTTCTGGTGAGGCATACCAGGCGATTTTGCCCAGGCGGCGCGTATCGCAGAACCAGATAGTCTTATCCGACCCCTCGATGTGAAACGTCATGCGCACGTGGTCGAGACGTTCGGGCGAAACCAGCCAAAATCCTCCCGTCATGCGCGGTTGAATGACGATAAAGCCACGGTCACCAGCAAGCGCAATCGTGACCCACTTACCGCGCCTCTCCACATCCGTGACTTTCGCCCCCCTGCCTCGGCGTTCGAGCCCCCCTTTCGTGCAACCTTGAAGTAAGAACGGGTCGTGAACTACCAGTTTTCCCAGCGTTTGCCCCGCAAGCGCAGGTCGCAACCCACGCACCATCGTCTCGACTTCAGGTAACTCCGGCATCGCTCGCCTCACCTCGTTCGACCCACGATTTTCCGCCTTTTTATTGTAACGCGGCCTTGCCGTTGTAAAGCTCCTCGACGTACTGTCAAATTCGATGACAGATTTTGACTGAATATTCGGCAGATAATTGACAGGTTCTGACGGATCGTGAATAATCGGTTGATAGGTCGTGCACTCTTACCGTCAGAAAGCCGTAACATGCTCGCCGAACCGCGTCGTCGGCTGTTGCTCGAACTCATTGCGAGTCGCGGGTTCGCGACTCTCGAAGAGCTCGTGCGCCACCTCGGCGTCTCCGAAAGCACGGTACGACGGGATCTCGAATCGCTCGACGCCTCGGGTTCGATCAAGCGAACCCACGGTGGCGCAGTGATTTCGGCCGATGTTCGCGCGATGCCGGCTCACGAGGATCGCATTCAAACCGCCGCACCTGAGAAACGAGCAATCGGCCGCACTGCCGCCGAACTCGTCGACGATGGCGACACGGTTTTGCTCGACGGTGGCACTACGACATTTGAAGTCGCCCGCGCCCTGCTCGGCCGGCCGGTTCAGGTCGTCACGAATAGCATCCCAATCGCCAACCTCATGTCGTCGAACAAGCAAGCCGATATCGTGCTGATCGGCGGGTATGTTTCGCCGCGCACCGGTGTGGCAATGGGCCCGCTCGCGGTCGATATGATGCGAGGCATTCGCGTCCGCAAGTCGATTCTGGGGGCTGGCGGTTTGGTGGCAGACGGCGTTTACAACTCAAACGTGCTGCTGGTGGAAACCGAACGGCAGATGATGGCCTCCGCGCAGGAAGTCATCATCGTTGCCGATCACACCAAGTTCGGCCGCCAATCACTCTCGAAGCTTTGCGACCTGAGCGCGATCGACACGCTCGTGGTCGATCCTGGTTTACCGCAGGATTTTCGCCCGCTATTGCAAGAGGCAGGTGTGCGAGTTTGCATCGCGCCGCTCGAGCTCGATCCGACGACGCTTCCCCCCTTGAACGCAAACCTAAACTCGTCCATCAACGAACCCAACCCCGGCCAATCGCGCCTCAACGGAGCCGCCAGGACAGTCTCATGAGCAGTCTCGCCACTCCCGACAGAGCATTGGTGGAGCGTCTGGTTCGATCGATCATCGAACAGCGCGTGGGCAAGAACGGGCAAGCCCCCGCTCCGGCCCCGCGCGACGATTATCGCCCGAATCTCGTCGTGAACATCTCGGCCCGCCACGCGCATCTTAAACAAGAGGATGTCGACATCCTCTTCGGTAAGGGCTATCAGCTCACACCGATGAAGAGCCTCTACCAGGCGACCGACTTCGCCTCGAACGAGACCGTCGCCGTTGTCGGCCCTCGCCAGCGAATGATTCCGGGCGTCCGCATCCTCGGCCCTTGCCGTTCATTCACACAGCTCGAACTCGCCTTCACCGACTCGATTAGCCTGGGCATCGATATCCCCGTCAAGCTTTCGGGCGATATCGACGGCACGCCTGGCTGCCTGCTCATCGGTCCCAAGGGAAGCATCGTCCTGTCGAAGGGCGTCATCCGGGCTGAGCGGCACGTGCACATGGGGCCGAAAGATGCCGAATACTACGGCGTCAAGCACCTCGACCGCATGAACCTCAAGGTCGAAGGGCCCTGCCCGACGACGCTCGAAGGTCTGCTCGTGCGGACGCATCCCGACTGGAAGCTCGAAGTGCACATCGACACCGACGAAGCCAACTGCTGCGACCTCACGCACGCGACCAAGGTGTCGCTTGTGAAGGCATAAGCATCAGAACGAATCAGCGGACGTTAACGGATCGAGATTGAATACGGAAGCGATTGAACGACTTCAACAACTGACCGAGGGAGGGCTTCATGGCCTCTGCGACGCTCGAAGCGCTGGGAATGATCGAATGCAAGGGTTTTGTCGCTCTGGTCGAGGCCAGCGACGCGATGCTCAAGGCCGCGAATGTCGAACTCGTCGGCTGGGACAAGATCGGTAGCGGCCTGGTCACCGCGTTCGTCGCGGGCGACGTCGCTGCCGTCAAAGCTGCGGTTGACGCGGGTGCCGCGGCTGCCAGCCGGATCGGCGAAGTCGTCAGCGTTCAGGTGATCCCCCGTCCGCATGAAGACCTGGGCGGCGTGCTCACCTTCACCAAGGCCAGCGCCCCCGCTGCCAACAAGAAGACCGGCGCCTAATTTCGAGAGGAATTCACTCCAATGGCTAGCACGACAGAAGCTTTGGGCCTCATCGAAACCAAGGGCCTCGTCGGCATGGTTGAAGCCACCGACGCGATGCTCAAGGCCGCGAACGTCACCCTCGCCGGCCGCATTGGCATCGGCGCCGCTTACATCACCACGATGGTGCGTGGCGACGTCGGCAGCGTTCGCGCCGCCGTTGAAGCTGGTGCCGAATCGGCCAGCCGCGTCGGCGAGCTCGTCAGCGCCCACGTCATCCCCCGTCCCGACGCCGCCGTTCTGAAGACCTTCCTGGGCTAATCCTCCCAAGGGCCATTACTCAGGAGAGTTTCAGCAATGAGCGTAGGTACGAACGGCGGATCGGCCCTCGGGCTGATCGAAACGCAAGGTTTGGTTTGCCTGGTCAACGCGATCGACGCGATGCTCAAGGCTGCGAGCGTTCAACTCGCAAGCAGCGTGATCAAGCTCGATGGCGGCCTTGTCAGCGTGATGATCCGTGGCGATGTCAGCAGCGTTCGCGCGGCGGTTGAAGCCGGCGCGGAAGCGGCGGCTCGCGTCGGCCAGCTCAAGGCCGCCCACGTGATTCCTCGCCCCGGCAGCGTGATCGTCCAAACCTTCAGCGGCTCGAAGTAATAGAGAATACTGGAACCGATTGATATGAAGATTCTCGTTGCGAATCTTGGAAGCACCAGCTTCAAGTATCGGCTTTACGACCTTGCCGATGGCGGGCATGAAACACTGCTCGCCCAGGGGGCCGTCGAGCGGATCGGTTCCACGCAGGCCAAGGTGAAGCTGAAGTCGGGCAAGGGCGAAGCCGAAATGGTCCAGCCCGTTGCCGACCACGGCGAAGCGGTGAAAATGTGCCTCGAGCAGCTTACGGACAAGTCCGTGGGCGTGCTCGAGAAAGCGAGCGACGTCGCTGCGATTGGCTTCAAAGCGGTTCACGCGAAGGCGCTTACGGGCGTCCAGCTTGTAACCGACGAAGTGCTCGAAGCGATGGAGGCGTTTTCGGACGTCACCCCCGCGCACAACCCGCCGTACATCAAAGCGATGCGCATGCTTGGGGAGCGATTCCCAGACATGCCGCTGGTGGCCGCCTTTGAAACCGGCTTCCACCGCACGATGCCCGAATGCAACCAGCGCTACGCGATCCCGGAGCACTGGGCCACCGTCTACGGCATCCGTCGCTGGGGTTTCCACGGCGCCAGCCATCGCTACATCTCCGGGCGTATGGCCGAAATTCTCGGCCGCAACGACGCCAAAATCATCTCCTGCCACCTGGGCGGCAGCTCCTCGCTGTGCGCCATCAAGGACGGCAAGTCGCAGGCCTGCAGCCTGGGCATGAGCCCGCAATCCGGGCTTCCGCACAACAACCGCGTCGGTGATTTCGACATCTTCGCCCTCCCTGCCCTCCTCAAGGCGTCGGGCAAGTCGCTCAACGAAATCCTCGACACCCTGGCCAACAACTCCGGACTCGAAGGAGTTAGTGGTGCAGGCCGCGACCTCCGCGACATCGAAGCCGAGGCTGCGAACGGCAACGCTCAGGCCGAGCTGGCTCTTGAAGTGTTCATCTCTTCAACTCGGCATTACCTTGGTGCTTATCTTGTCGAGCTTGGCGGAGCCGACGCCATCGTTTTTACCGGCGGTATTGGTGAAAACTCGGTGCGAATCCGCTCGGGCGTTTGTCGCAACCTCGAATGGTTCGGCATCACGCTCGACGCCGAGAAGAACAACACCGCCAAGGGCGAAGCTCTGGTGTCAGCCCAAGGCTCGCGCGTTCAGGTTTGGACGGTGCCGACCAACGAGGAAATCGTCGTCGCACGTCAAGCCAAAGACTTGCTCACGGGTAAGTCGCGCTAACCTCTTACCGAGGAACGTCTCTCCATGTTTGTTGGACGAGTGACCGGTAACTTGGTGGCCACGCAAAAAGTGGCGTCGATGACCGGACACAAGCTCTTGATGGTCGAGCCCTATCGCGTCGATGAAAAGTCGCGCGACAAGCTCGTTCCCACCGGGCGTTCCTTCGTGGTCGTCGACACCCTGGGCGCCGGCCTGGGCGAGATGGTGCTCGTCTGCCAGGGGTCGAGTGCGCGTCTAACCCCCGAGACCGAAAAGTTGCCGATCGACGCCGTCGTGATTGGGCTGGTCTCATCGGTGGATATCGAAGGCAAGCTGATCTTCTCGGATCGATCGTAATCCAAACAACTGAGTTACCGTGGGCTCTGCCTACGCCTCTCGGACCCTTCCGAACGGTGAATCCCATGGCCGCGATGAGCGAAGACCTGATCCGTAGCGTTGTCCAGGAAATTCTCGCCCAGATGGGCGGGAACACCGGCGTGGCCGCTCCTTCGTCCGGCAAGGACGGCGTTTATCCCACGGCCGACGCCGCCGTGCAGGCTTCGAACGCAGCGTTCCAGGCGTTTCGCACTCGCCCCCTCGCCGATCGTGCCAAGGCCGTCGAGGTCATCAAGACGATCTGCGTCGACCAGGCTGAAGAACTCGGCCGGATGGAACTCGACGAGACCGGCATCGGCCGTCTCGACCACAAGATCGCCAAGCTTCGCGACGCCATCCCGCAAGCCCCCGGCGTCGAATTCCTTCGCACCGAGAACTTCTCCGGTGACAACGGCCTGACACTGACCGATTACGCTCCCTTCGGCGTCATCGGCGCGATCACCCCCGTCACCCACAGCCTGCCAACGCTCGCCGGCAACGCGATCAGCATGCTCGCCTCGGGCAACACGGTTGTGTTCAACGCTCACCCTTCGGGCGCGAAGGTTGCCGCCGAAGGCGTCCGCCGCTTCAACCGTGCGATTCGTGCCGAGCTCGGTCTTGACGACTTGCTGACGATCATTGAAACGCCTACGCTCGAATCGGCCGCCGCTCTCTTCGATCACCGCGGCGTGAAGCTGCTGGTTGTCACGGGTGGCCCGGCGGTGGCTCGTGCCGCTCTCGAAAGCAAGCGACGCGCGATTGTCGCGGGACCGGGCAACCCGCCGGTGGTGGTCGACGCGACAGCGTGTCTCAGCAACGCGGCGAAGTCGATCGTCGAAGGCGCGGCGTTCGACAACAACCTGCTCTGCATCGGTGAAAAGCAGGTGTTCGTCGTCGCGGAAGTGTTCGACAAGATGATGGAACAGATGAGCCGCAACGGCGGCTATCGCCTGAATCCCCAGCAGATCGACGCTCTCACGAACGCCGCGTTCAGTAAGGGAGCCGACGGCAAGTTCCATGTGAACAAGGATCTTGTCGGTAAAGACCCCGCAGTGCTTGGCAAGTTCGCCGGCGTGAACGTGCCGGATGGAACGCAGGTACTCTACGGCGAAACCGGTGCTGAGCATCTCTTCGTCGAACATGAACAAATGATGCCATTCTTGCCGTTCGTTCGCGTGCCGAGCGTCGACCGTGCGATCGAACTCGCGAAGTCGACCGAACACGGCTACGGTCACACCGCGATCCTCCACTCGCGCGACACGACGGTGATGACCAAGATGGGCAAGGTGATGGATTGCACCATCTTCGTCGTTAACGGTCCGAGCGTCGCCGGCCTTGGCCTTGGCGGTGAAGGTTATCTCTCGTTCTCGATCGCTGGACCGACCGGAGAAGGCGTGACGACTCCACTCACGTTCACCCGTTCGCGTCGCACGGCGATTGCTGGCGGTCTTCGGTTCGTTTGACGCAAAGGGAACAGGCGAACCATGCAAGTCGGCCGTGTGCTGGGAACTGCGACTTCGACGATCAAGCATCCAACGTTCCAGGGCGAACGGATGCTGATCGTCCAGTTGCAGGGAATGAACGGCAAGGACGACGGCGAGCCGGTTCTGGCGTTCGACAGGCTGGGTGCCAGACGAGGCGATACGGTTTTGCTAACGAGTGACGGTGCGATTCTCCAGAAGATGCTCGGCAAAGATACGCCCGGGCGCTGGAGTGTGATGGGACTGCCCGACGAATGACCACGCTCAACGCATCACAGATCGACGCGATTGTGCGGGCCGTCGTCGCGGAATTGAACCGTCGCCAGGCAGTTGCAGTTGAACCTGCTCGCGACGTTTTTTCCGGCAAACTCCTCAACCTCGCCGCGGCCGAATCGCTTCGCCACGATCAAACCGAGATTCGCATCGCTCCCGGAACCGTCGTCACTCCACTCGCGCTCGACCATCTCAAGCGTCGCAAAGTCATTCTCTCGTATGTCTCGAACGTAACGGCAACTCACAGGAACACTGGCGAATGGGCGTTTTGCTTGGGGACTACCACTTCGGGGCACGCAGCGGCGATTCGCCGTGCGTTGCTTGCGACGTGGACCGAGCGAACCGAAGCCGAGCTAGTGCCCTGGCTGACCGAAACGTCGGGACGTGGCGGCCTGTTGTTGACGAACGACGCCGCTTTGAGTTGTTGGAAAGCGAATCAGCTAAAGGGCATTCGCGCGGCGTTCATCGTCGACGCCGACTCGCTCGCCCGAGCGGTCAAATCCATCGGCATCAACCTCGCTGTGATCGAGCCCGAACGGTTGTCGATCTCGCAGGTTCGCATGCTGGCCGAGTCATTTCGCCAGGCTGGAGCGCCCGTCGCTCCTCAGGGGGTGGCGTCGTGAGAATCGCCGAAGTGATCGGTCGCGTGACAATCTCGCGCATTCACCCAAGCTTCAAAGGGGCGCGGTTTCTGATTGCCCTGCCGATGCCACGCGAGGCTCTCGTTGAGGGCTCAGCCAAGCGAGGCGAAGAAGTGATTGTTTACGACGACCTGGGCGCATCGCCAGGCGCACTCATCGGTCTCAGCGAAGGCGGTGAGGCTGCCAGCCCGTTTCGCGACCCGCGCCTTCCCATCGACGCCTACAACGCCTGCTTGCTCGATCAAATCGACGTCTAACACATACAGCGATCGTTTCACGCTTTAGCGAGAGGACAGCGGCATGAGCCAGAATAACTTGATGAGCGAGTGGAAGCTGCGAGAGCAGATGTGCGAAATCGGCCGACGCGTTTACGCGAAGGGTTTCGCCGCCGCCAACGACGGCAACATCAGCTACCGCCTCAGCGATGACCGAGTGCTCTGCACGCCGACTCGCGTTTCCAAGGGGTTCATGAAGCCAGACGACCTTTGCATCGTCGACATGGACGGCAAGCAAGTCGCCGGAACCCGCAAGCGTTCCAGCGAAATCCTGCTCCACCTGTCCGTCATGAAAGCTCGTGCCGACGTTCGCTCGTGCGTGCACTGCCACCCGCCTCACGCGACCGCCTTCGCGGTCGCCCACGAGCCGATCCCGAAGTGCATCCTGCCCGAGTTCGAGGTGTTCCTCGGCGAAGTGGCGATGGCGAAGTATGAGACGCCCGGCACTCAGGCCTTTGCCGACACGGTGCTCCCCTACGTGAAAGACACCGAGACGATTCTGCTCGCGAATCACGGCACGATCACCTACGGCAACGACCTTGAAGACGCGTATTTCAAGACCGAAATCATCGACGCCTACTGCCGCATTCTGCTGCTCGCGAAGCAACTGGGCACGATCAACTACTACCCCGACGCGAAGGCGGCGGAGCTGATCAAGATCAAGCCGAACCTGGGCATCCCCGACCCGCGGCTCGGTCTCGGCCTCGAGAATTGCGACCTCTGCGGCAACAGCCTGTTCCGCGAAGGCTACAGCGATTTCGTTCCCGAGCCCAAGGCGTTCATCCCTCCCAAGCTTCAGCAGCCGCAGGCCGCTCCCGCGCCGAAGAAGGAAAGCGACATGGATTCGCTCGTGTCGCTGATTACCGATCAAGTGATGAAGGCGATGGCCGCCAATTCGGGGAGGAACTGAGCCATGCGAGTCAGCATCATTGGCGCGGGCGGACTGGTTGGCTCGTGCGCCGCGTTCGCTCTTCAGTGCGGCGGCGTTGTCAGCGGCCTCGATCTCATCGACGTCAACGCCGACCTCTGCAAAGGTCAGGCGCTCGACCTGCTGCACGGCAGCAGCCTGACGGCCGACCAGCGCATTCGTGCGACCGACTACACGGCGATTCCCGAAAGCGACCTCATCTGCATCACGGCTGGTCTTCGCCGCAAGCCGGATGAGTCGCGATTGGATTTGATCAATCGTAACGTCGAATTGTTCTTGAATATCCTCAGCCAGGTGAAGGCTGCGGGTCCCAAGACGGATGCGATCGTTCTCGTCGTCTCGAACCCGGTCGACGTTCTGACGTATCTCGCCACCACCAGCCTCGGCCTACCGTCGACGCAGGTGATTGGCCTCGGAACGCAACTTGACTCGGCACGCTTTCGCAGCCTGATTGCCGACTCGCTCAAGCTGCCGCCAACTCAGGTAACGGCGACGATTCTCGGCGAGCACGGCGACAGCATGGTGCCGCTCTGGTCGGTCGCACAGGCCGCCGGCTTACCACTCGACAAGTTCCCCGGCTGGAATTCAGGCACGGCCGACGCCCTGTTCGCCAAGACCCGCGGAAGCGGTGCCGAGGTGATCAAGCTCAAGGGCGGTGCGGGATTTGCGGTGGGCATTGCAATTCGCGACGTGATCGAAGCGATCGCGCTCGACTCGAAGCGCATCCTGCCGGTCGCCTCGCTCGTGAACGGCCCTTACGGCATTCGCGACGTTTGCATCTCGGTGCCGACGGTGCTAGGCCGCAAGGGTGTCGAATCGCAGCTCGAAATCGAACTCTGGCCGAAAGAAGTCTCCGCGCTTCAGCACTCGGCGCAAGTGCTTCGAGAAACGATTGATCTCGTGCTCAAATCCAATCCTAACGCCGCCAAGGGCGCACCTGCTTCCGCTCCGGCCTCGGCCGCTAAGCCGGGCAATGGCGTGAAGGTGACGATGGGTGCGGGTGGTAGCAGCGCCGGCGGTTCAGGCAAGTCACGCGTTACAATCTCGGGCCAATGGGGCGGTGGCCGCAATGGATAAGTCGCTTGACCGCAAGCTCGCGGCCATTCACGCCAATCCGAACTCGCGCGAGTTCATCCTCGCCGATGCCAAGGACGCCGACATGGCGTTCGGCATCGGTGCGCCTGGACTCTCGCCCGAGTCACACCCTGGCGAGCTGAAATACAAAACCCTCGCCGAGTATCGCGACCAGATTCGCGCGATCACCCGGCAAGGCCTGGTCGATATCATGCTGATGTCAGCCAGCACCAACTATGCCTTGACGCTTGAAGAACGCCTGTTCGATAACTCGCACGTCACACCCGCCATTCGCGCCAACGATACCACCGATGTTCACATCGCACGTGGTTCGCACTACGCCGAATCGGCTGCCCTGCCCTTTCGGTCGGCGAGCCTCGACCATGCAATGTGCGGGCACCTCGACTGCGCTCCGGAAGAACGCTCGAAAGGCTCAAATCTCGGCCTTTACAGCGTGACCTTCAACAACGACTTGCAAAACGACTTGCGCACGCTGCAAGCGTTTCACGCATTTCGCGAAGAGGCCGAACGCAAAGGGTTCCGCTACTTCCTTGAAGTGTTCGACCCGAATATTCCGGGCGTGATCGCTCCTGAATTGCTCGGTTCGTACATCAACGACATGATCGCGCGGATGCTCGCGGGTGTTGCAACTCCGGGGCGGCCGGTCTTCTTGAAGATCGTCTACCACGGCCCGAAGGCGATGGAAGAACTCTTCCGCTACGACCCACACTTGGTGATCGGCATCCTCGGCGGATCGGCCGGAACGACGCTCGACGCCTTCCAACTTCTTGCCGATGCTCAGAAGTACGGCGCGAAAGTCGCGCTGTATGGCCGGAAGATTAACTCGGCCGAAAACCAGCTCGCATTCGTGCAGTTCCTGCGACTGATCGTGGACGGCGTGATTGGTCCCGTCGAGGCGGTGAAGGCATATCACGCGGTGTTGCAGCGCCTAGGTATCAAGCCGCATCGTCCGCTTGAAGACGACCTCAAGCTTCAGGCCATGAACATGAGCTATGGTGGCACGTCCACCAGTGTGACTGTTCCCGCCAAGCCAACCGCCGACAACCACGACGGCTGCGGCTGCCAGACTGCCAAACCAGCGGCCGACAAGCATGAAGGTTGCGGCTGTCAAACAGCCAAGCCAGCAGCGGACAAGCACGATGATTGCGCATGCCACTCGCAAGAGCCACAAAAGGCAAGTGCTCCTGCACCCAAGGCAGCGTCGGAAAACGGTTATCCCAAGTTCGACAACGGCCTGCCCGACTTCACTCGCATGTCAGTGAGCCAGCGGTTGGCTTATCATCGCGACCGACTCGGGCTCGGCCGCTAATTCGATTTGATTAATCGCTGGCGGACGTGATCATTCTGCTGATCGCGTCCGCCATTCGTTCGTGTCCAAGTGCGCTCAGATGGAGATCATCCACGGTTGCGCCTTCGCCTTGAATCACGCTCATCAGAACACGTTTTGGAACAAGAATCACGCCATGTTTTCTTGCTAAACGTCTTTGAACAAGTCCATAGGAATTGAAAGTCGGCGGAAGCGGCAATTCCATCATGATGAGCCTTCTGCCAGGCATTTTGAGCGAAGCGATCAAAGCGTCGAGCCCGCTTTCAAACTCACGGCTCGACGTTCCGCCGAGCAAGTCGTTACCACCGATTTCGAGCAAAACCACCTGCTCTGCGGGCGTCACCTGAGCCGCCAGCGATGCCGCAGACTTGGCCGTTGCGCCGGCGCGTGAATGATCGCTGACGAGAATTGATCGCCTTTTCGCGAGGATTTGCGGCCAGCGGTCGAGTCCAGGCTGATCGATCCCCGCCGTGATTGAATCGCCTACGACGCCAAACTCGGCGCCCGGTAGAATATTTATAACGGGCAAACGTTGATAATTATATTCGGAACCGATGACGAGAAACCAGGCAACCAGGGCTGCGACAAATAGACTTCGGCCAACAGAACGAAAAGTGCGAAATTGTTCGAACGAGCTTACCCATGCAAGAATAGTGATTGATGCTAGTCCAACATAAGCTAGCAAACTCAGCGGTGTCGCCGAGACGAAAATCAAAATCACGCCGAAAACGAACGTCAATCTCGCCACGATCTTCTGCCAGTTGCAATGCCCCAATCGCGCAAAAAATAACGCGAGGACGATAAGAATCGCCCCCGCGTGAAATGCCAGGCCGCTCGCGACAAAGTAGAGCAAATGTCGCATAGGTAGAGGCCTCTAGTATTTTATTCGTGGCTAGAGACTTGAATGCCACTGGCTATGCCAGTGCACTTCTCTCTTTAGAAAAGGGGAGCACTGGCAAAGCCAGTGGCACCCAAATTCCAAATCCTTGCTACGTCGACTGGGGGCTTCTTCCCGTGGCATTTGCTCAAACCGGTGACAGCGGCGTGTCGATCCACTTGCGTTCGTCGTGCGATTGAATCACGGCGTCGGCGACAATTTGGGCGTTCAGGCCGTCGTAGAAGCTCGGCACAGCTTGGCGGCCTTCGACGATCGCCGAAACGAATTCCCACATCAGGTCGTAGCGGAACACGGTGGCCGGTTTGCCGACGCGCGGGTCGCGCGGGCTGTCCTTGGGCTTGAGGAATTCATCGGGCACGTCGACGCCGGACAGGTCGGAGCCCGTCTTGCCCAGCAAAATGCAGTTCGGCTCGTGCAAGCGATAGACGGCCGAGCCTTCCGAGCCGTTGATTTCTGCCCATTCGTGGCCAAAACCATCGCGGCCATAACCCTTGGCGAGTGTTGTCCCTTCCCAAACGCCAGTCGCACCGTTGGCGAACTCGCCGATCAGCGACGACCAATCGTCCACATCCGAAGGCGGGCAAGTGCGGCCGTCGGGCGTGTTGGTACGAGGGGCGAAGCGAGCGATTGCACCGCAGACTCGCTCAATTGGTCCAAGCAGATCGATCGCGAAGTCGAGGCGGTGGATCGTCATATCATAAAGGTCGCCCGCTCCAGCCTTATCCTTGTACTGCCGCCAGCCCCAGCTTGTTTCGGGCCAGTCGAGGAAGCGTTGCGAACGGAAATGGCGCGGCTGGCCGAGCGCGCCGGATTTGAGCAAATGACGCATGTACCGCATCGACGGAGCGAAGCGATAAGTAAATGCCGTCATGTGCACAACTTTGGCATCTCGCGCAGCTACGTACATTTGCCGCACTTCTTCGGCGTTCAGGCCAAGGGGCTTCTCGCACATCACGTGTTTGCCGGCCTTCACCGCGGCTTCGGCGATGGGCTTGTGCGTGAAGTTCGGGGTGGCGATGACGATCGCATCAACCTGGTCGTGCGTGGCGATGGCGATTGGGTCGGTCGAGGCAATCGACACACCCCACTCGGTTTTGCGCTTTTCGAGGAGGGCGGGATCGGTGTCTGCGACCGCGGTGAGCGTCGCGCGGTTGTCGAGTCGGATTCCGGGTACGTGGTGATAGTCGCTCACCGCACCGGCGCCGATGATCCCAATCCGAATTTGCTTCCCGCCACTCGTCGTTCCCGGCATCGGTTTCGTTCCCTTCAAAACAATTCTCACGGCCTCGCACGTTTCGCAGTTTAACCGTGAATGGCCGAGGCCGCCACACGAGTCATTCCTCTAACCCTCGCAACTTCAATGCCTCGGTAAAGCGAGTCCAGGGAACTGGTTTCGTCGGCAGAGGATAGGTCCGCTGGTCGAGCGGCAGGTCGAGCAGGTACATCGTCTCCTCGAAGTTGGGCCGTTGCCCCGTCGCTTGCCGTTTCGCGACGGCTTCTGTCTGGCGATCGAACTCCTTGGCGACGCTCAGCAACGTGAGGATCCGTTCACCATGCCCGCCGTGTTCGACATGAATATCGCGGCACTTCGTCCAGTCTCGGAAGATCGCTAGATCGTCGCGGCGAATAAGCAAAACGGTCGACGATTGATGGCCGCCGAACGCGGCAGACTCACAGACCGACGCCATGATCCAAACATCGTGCGGAAACGGTTCCTCACCCACCTTGTCGCACACCCAGATCGCCAGTTCCTGCAGCAGGTACGACCCCATTTTCCCTTCTTTGTTTACAAGGGGTTGCGTGGAAGTCGTCTGCATACTTCGCGTGTGGAATTCCTCGCGAGCGGCCGGGTTGGGGAAGATTTGTTCGACCGGGTCGCGGCCACACGTGCGAATGCGCAGGTCGATCCGACCGGCTTGGTCGCGTTCCAGAATGACCTTTTCGATCGTCGCCACCTCACGCGCATCGCCTTGCATGATTTGCTGCTGGCTACGGAAGTGCCGCCATCGATGTCCAACCCAGCCAAGAAAACCGCCGACCACCACGAGCAAGAGCGATGCAAGAATTCGTTCGGCCGTGGGACTGGCCAAAAAATGCAAGAAAGCTTCCACGTGAGCCTCTTCGTTGAAGACGATGCGACTCGATCAACCCGGATCGAGGCGTGATACGTGTACTGCGCGCAGATGCGATTCGCAAGTGAGTCCGTCCGCAATACGCGAACGGATCACGGTCGCTGCTTTGCAGCGCGAGAATTCAGGCCGGGTCCTGAACGCATCGAGCTCGGTCAGTCATACCGAGGTCGCGCGTTTGTTCGGGAATGTGTTCGCCCGAACTCGCTCAGGTTTGAACCAAAAACGTAAGCAGGTATGCGGATTCGCGTTTTGCCGGTGATTTAGTCCGTCCCGACGGCCCTTGCTCAATCGGGTATTGCGACTTTGAGAACCGCTGTTGTGTCAGACTGCGGCCCGCCGTGATAAGCCTCACCGCCGTACAGCAGTAGACCATCAAGTCCGGCGTGCCACGCGAGTGGTGCACACTGATGACTTGGCTGCAGGTTCGGGCAGTAGACCGATTCCCAGCCAGCCAGTGAGGCGGCGAGAATTCCACTATCGCTTCGAATTCCGTCGAGCATGATCAATCGCTCGGCGGTTCGGTGATAGGCGAACCCGTGATCGTCGCGGATTTCGGTGTCGAACCGCGTTGAAAGCCGCGACCACGCGCCATCTCGAAAGAGCCAGCTCTCGCCGAATTGATACTTCCCATCATCATCGGCCGATCCTCCATGAAGCACGCATCCACGGAGTTCGGGGCTGTAGGCAAACGCCGAATAGCGCCGCGCCGAGGGGCCGGGGCCGTCGATCTGTCGCCATCTCGAGCCATCAAATATCCAGGTATCGCGTAACGATAAAATCAACGAACCGGCGCCGCCAAACATCACAACGTTGCCAGTGTTTTCATCATATGCAAGTGCGTGCCCGCACCGAGGCCTGGGACGATTCCACCACCAGCTTTTTACCCGCCGCCAGCCGCCGGTACCGTAGGTCCAGGTATCGGCGAGCATTGAACCGTTGTCCGCCTGGCCGCCGAAAAGCACGGAGACCCCTCGTTTCGCGTCGAAAACCATCGCGCCTCGATGCCGCGATGGCGGGCGCTGAAGAGCAGGAACCTTTATCTTAATCCATTCGCCGTCGCGTAATTCCCAGGTGTCCGACTTGAGCTGACCACTCCCAACCCAAACAACGCCGCCGAACAGCACTGCACAGTCTCTCGCGCTATCGTAAACCAGTCCGTGCCGACTCCGCGGACCAGGCCCGCGGCCGTTCGTTTCGATGATCTGCCATTCCAGAGTTAACATTGATGACGTGACTCGTCGCGTTTTGTTTCGACCGGATGAGTTGGTGCGTCTCGATTCGGGCGAATCGCCGCATCGCCAGAATTGATCACAATACAATACGTCAATCGGGTTGAATATGCTTTTGATAAAAGAGCTGGAATACGATAAGTCACCACTCGCGATCGTCGCTACATTAACGCATGAATTCGTTTCCGCATTCCATAAACATATTCACTTTTAACATAAAATGTCGAGTGACGCTTCACTGTCCTTGTTCTAGCTCGAATTAACTAAGTGCCTGATGGTCCATGATCGGTCTCCGGCGACTCGCTTAATCGTTGCACCGCATTCAATTCTCGCCTCACCTCGGTATGATGAAAATTGTCGACAACGACAGGCAAAGCCAACGCGGGGCGAGGCGATGTATAACCTCTTCACCTGTTTCTGCGGGCAAGAAGTCGAGGTCAACGAAGATTTCGGCACCCGTTGCACGAAATGCGGTCGTCATTTGTCGGCGTTCAAGCCGCAGGCGGGCGAAGTTCTTCCGCATCGCTCGGGTTGGAGCAAGAAGGCCCTGGGGAGTCTTTTGCTCGGTGTCCCTTTGGCGTTTGGTTGGCTCACAGGAATTCGCGCGATTCTGCTCGGCTGGCGAGCGCTTCGTGACATCGACCGTCGCGGCGGCTGGCTAAAGGGCGGCGGTGCGGCAACGACCGGAATCTTGCTTGGCGTCATCAGTTGTATTTACTGGCTTTTGGCGCCGCCGGTCTCGCATTGCGGTGAGGCGATGCGGCGAGTGGCTTGCTCCAGCAACCTCCGGCAAATTGGATTAGCGATTCGTCTGTATGAAACGCAGCACGGCTGTCTTCCACCAGCCGCAATTTGCGACAAGAAGGGCAAACGACTCCTCAGCTGGCGCGTGGCTTTGCTTCCCTACCTCGAAGAACGCGAGCTCTACAAGGAATTCCATCTCGACGAGCCCTGGAACAATCCGCACAACATTCAACTCCTTGCAAAGCGTCCTGGCCCGTTCGGGTGCCCCAGCGGCGAGTTTGACCCCAGTCGATGCACGACGGAATACGTCACAATCGACGGCCCTGATAGGGGGGCTGGCTTCCGGCAGCAAAAACGTATTGAAATGGACCGACTTTCGCCGAGATCTGGGCACAACGCTCCTTGTGGCCGAGTCGGCGCACCGCGTTCCCTGGACGGCTCCCGTCGATCTCCCCTTCGATCCCGAAATGCCGCAAATGCGTCTGGGAAGTCGACACGGCTGGTGGAACGATGGATTCAACGCTTTATTTGCGAATGGTTCGGTTCAGTTTCTGAAAGGTCCGGTGGAATCTCGCAGTTTAATGAAGTTGCTCGATCGCAACGCCGAAAACGAGCCGCCAGACATTTAGTGACGCGAACGGCCGCTTGCGTTGGCGGGGGGTGATCACTATTCTCGTTCCATTCCCTTGCTCACATTTTCCGAGCGTCCCCTGCCCATCTGGAGCGTGCGTCCCATGGCGTCAGAGAAACCGATTCGCGTGGCGATTATCGGTCTTGGATTCGGTGCCGAGTTCATTCCGATCTATCAGCAATACCCTGGCGCTGAGATTTCCGCGATCTGCCGCCGATCCCAGAAAGACCTCGACGAATGCGGCGACCGCTGGAAGATCGCCAAGCGCTACACCGACTTCGCGCAGGTGCTCGCCGATCCCGATATCGACGCCGTTCACATCAATTCGCCGATTGCCGACCATGCGTGGCAGTCAGTCGCAGCGCTTGAAGCTGGCAAGCACGTCGCCTGCACGGTGCCGATGGCCACGTCACGCGAAGATTGCGCCAAGATCGTCAACGCCCAGCGCAAGTCGGGCAAGGTTTACATGATGATGGAGACCGTGGTTTACAGCCGCGAATATCTCTTCGTCAAAGAATTGTACGACAACGGCGAACTCGGCCGGATTCAGTTCCTCCGCGGCAGCCACCAGCAAGACATGGCCGGTTGGCCGGGCTACTGGGAAGGTCTGCCGCCGATGCACTACGCCACGCACTGCGTGAGCCCCTGCCTGGCGATTCTGGGTAAGCACGCCGAGCATGTCGTTTGTCACGGCTCGGGCCGGATTGACGAGAATTTGATTCCAAAGTACGGCAGCCCGTTCGCCATCGAAACGGCGACGTTCAAGTTCCGCGACAGCGACGTCTGTGCCGAGGTCACCCGCAGCCTGTTCAACACGGCCCGGCAATATCGCGAAAGCTTCGACGCCTACGGCAGCAAGAAGTCGTTCGAGTGGCAGCAGGTCGAAGGCGAGGAGCCGGTGATTCACACCATCGGCAAGCCCGAGCCCGAAATCCCCCAGCGCGTGCCTGTGCCCGACTTCGCCAGCCGTCTACCCGGCCCGATCCAGCGCTTCACGACGAAGGGCGTTTATAGCGCTGACGAAGAGCAGCACCTGTCGTTCACCCAAGGTGGCGGTCACGGCGGATCGCACCCGCATCTCGTTCACGCCTGGATCAGCGCAATCAAGGGCGAACGCCCTGCCCTGCCCGACGCCGAAACCTCGGCCAACTGGACGATGGTCGGCATATGCGCCCATGAATCGGCCATGAATAACGGCGAGAAGGTGATGATTCCGGTCTTCTGAAGATAGTCACGGAACTCAATCCTACGAGGCATGCACGAGCAGTTGAGCGTGCATGCCTCGTTTGTTTTTCTTAACGAATCAGAGCGACTTTGCCGCCGCGTCAACCGCTCGCAGATGCTTCAACGCCTCGAACGGATCGCCCTTCGGTTTCATTTCGAGACCGACAACGTCCTTGTAGCCAAGGTCGTGAATTAGCTTGAGCACGTGAGCGTAGTTGATCTCGCCGGTTCCAGGTTGGAAGCGACCGGGGTGATCGGCCAGTTGGAAGTAGCCAATCTTGCTGAAATGCTTCTTGATGTTGCCCGAAAGATTCCCTTCGCTGATCTGCTGGTGATAAATATCAAAGAGAATTTTGACGTTTGGTGAACCAACTGCGTCGATCACCTCGGCGGCAAGCTTCGACGTCACGACGAACTGCTTGGGGTGATCGACCAGCACGTTGAGCGGTTCGAGAATGATCGTGATATCGTGCTCTTTGACCTTCTCGGCCGCTTCCTTGAGCGCGTCGACGACGGCGTCGAACATCTGGTCGTGCGAGAGGCCATCGGTCGTTTCGCCGGCGACAACACACAGCTTTTTCACACTGAGGAAATTGGCGGCCTCGATGGCGTCGTCGACGGCTTGCAGAAATGGCTCCTTGCGCTTTGGATCGGTGATGCCCCAGAAGGCGGAGAACTGCACGGGCGTGAGGTTCAGCTCTTTATTGAGCTTGTCGATTGCCGGCAGGTCCTTCGTTTTGAATGGCCAGAACTCGTAGTGGCTGAATCCGGCCTCGGAGACCTTCTTGAGGCGTTCGAGAAATGGTAACTTCGTCCAGAACATCTCGACGTTGACGGCATAGGTTAGCCAGGTTTGATCCTCGAGCGCGACCGAGGCCGCCGTCGAGTGCGCGGGTGCACCGGCTAGAACGGCGGATGCACCAAGCGCGGCGCCTGTGCTCGAAAGAAATGCGCGTCGTGTCGGTTTCATGGGCTGTCCCCAGACTGTTCCGAAGAGATTGTCGCGATTCGCCGCGACCTGCCTCGCATTATCACCCACCGTAAATCGTTTCTCAACGCGCGACGAGGCTGCAATCATGAAGCTTACCTGGTTTGGTCACGCCGCATTTCTCGTCGAAACCGATGGCAAGCGCATCATCCTCGACCCCTACCGCTGGCCCGATGCGGGTGGGTATCTGGCGATCGATGAAACGGCGGATGTCGTGCTGGTGAGTCATGAAAACGACCGGTATCACAGCCATCTGGGACAGATTCGTCTGCCCTTCGAAGTGCTGCGTGCTCTTGAGTTTCCCAACGGAACGCAAACATGGCGCGACCTGACGTTCCACGCCATTCATGTTTATGAAAATGCGCAAAAACTTGCGGAAGACGAAGTCACGATTATTTATTTTGATGTCGAAGGATTGCGCATAGCATTCCTGGGCGATCTGGGTCACCCATTGAGCGATGGCGAGTTGCAGATGCTTGGCCAGGTCGACATCCTGCTCGCGGCGACGGGAGGCACTCCCACGATTCCGCTCGACGAGTTGCACACTTTAATCGACGCGATTCGACCGCGTGTGATCGTGCCGATGCATTATCGTATCGAAGGGAAAATCAACCTGAACATCTTGCCGGTTGAGCGATTTTTGGAAGAGATGAAGGGCTGGCGCGTCGACAAGCATGAAGGTAGTTCGATCGAACTTACGCGCGAAAAAATGCCGGCTGAGCCGACGATTGTCTGGCTGCAACCGGCGCGTTGAACAACGATAACTGGGCGAGTTATACTTCGCGGAGTGCGGTGATCACGTCCATCCGAACGGCGCGAATCGCTGGGAAAAGGCCACCGAAGACGCCCATCGCCAATGTCATCACGAAGGCGACGGCCATCACGATCGGCCCGAAACGGAAGTTGATCGTCACCTCGGAGAAGGTGTTGAAGTTGCTCGTACCGTAAGTGAGTGCGCTGAGCGGGATCGTCGCCGCGAGACCGAGCAATCCGCCCAGCGTACAGAGTATGACCGACTCGCCCAGGAACGATATGAGTAGGTCGAACCGCGAGAAGCCAAGCGCGCGCATCGTGCCGATTTCTCGGGTACGCGATCGAATGGCGGCATACATCGTGTTGGCCGCAGCGAACATCGCGCCGATCGTCAAAAGTACGGCGATGATAGTTCCGGCGACAATGAGGAACGCACTCGATCGCGACTGATCGGCGAAGTATGCGCTTTCGGAAATGGCCGCGAGCTTGAACTGCGTGTCATTCTCGATCGTTTGCTTCAGCGCCGCGAGGTCTTCCGCCGAATTGGCGCGCACCTGAACGCTCGAGGTAATCCCTTCGCGTGCAGTGTTCTGTTCGAGTTCCTTGCGGTCGACCCAGATCTCGCTTTCGGCCGCCGAACCACCTGCGGAGAATATGCCGACGACGCGATATTTCTCACGCTCGCCAACCTTTAGCTCGCTGCCAAGCGACGCCCCTTTGAAACGCTTCGCCAGATTCTTGCTGACGACGCATTCTCCCTTTCCCGGCTCGAGCATGCGCCCCTGGCCTTCAAGGATTTTGAAATCGGGGCGCAACTCAGTCGAAACAGGGTCAATCCCTCGAATGATCAGGTTGGTGCGGCTGCCGTCGACGCGCTCGACCACTGGAATATTCAGGAGTTCAAGCGCGGCGAGCGGGCGACCTTTTTCGTCGCGTGCGATTCCGGGCAGCGTGGGAATTTTCTCGGCAGTCGTCAGTTCGATGCCGCTGTTCGTTTCGCTGGTTGAACCTTTGCGCATCACGATGACGTCGAGCGGATCGCCCGAGACTTTCATGCTGTGCTGCAAGCCTTCGACCAGCCCGAACAGAATGCAAGACGACCAGACGATCGCGCCGGTGCCCAGCATCGTGAGCAGCGTGTTTACCCATCGCACGCGGAGGTTGCGGACGTTGTATTTGAGCGGAATCATCGGTTCAGACCACCTTCCTCAGGCCGTTGATGACCGACAGCCGCGCGGCGGCGAGCGCCGGGAAGATGCCGCTAAAGAAACCGATGACGAGCGACGCTCCTAACCCGAGAATCGCCGTGGGCCAGGGCACGAAGAAGAACGGCAGGAAGCCGCCGGAATGCTTCGATAGATCGACCACGTCAAAGAACGCCTTGGTTCCAAGAGCACCGATCAGTCCGCCGATAAACGCGACAAGAATCGCCTCGGTGAGAACGAGATTGACGACGAGCGGGCGCTGGAATCCCATCGCTTTGAGGACCGCGATCTCGGTGGTTCGCTCGCGAAGCGCCATGGCCATCGCATTGCCGGAGACGAAAATCAGCGACATCACCACAGCGAGACCAATGGTCCGAATCATGCCGCGGAGATCGCCGAACATTTCCGCGAACATCTGGTTGAACGCTTCTTCGGTTTGCGTTCGAGTCGGCGTCGCGCTGTTCAGATAAAGGTTGTCGATTTCTTTCGAGAGCGGAACCATGCGATCGGCCGAGTCGCACTTCACAACGACAACACCCGCGTTGTCGGTCATCTTGCTGTTCTTGGAAACTCGCTTGAGTTCTTCGTTGAGAAAATCCCAGTGGAAGAAGCACATGCGCAGGTCGCGCGTACCGGGGCCGTCGTAAACGCCGCGGACAGTGAGGTTCAGGTCGAGCGGGTAGATGTCGCCCTTGAGCGGCAAGGGATCGCCAATCTTGATGTTGCGTTCCTCGGCGAGTTTGCGGCCGATCACGCATCCCATCTTATCGTCGGCGAACGCCTTCACCTGGTCAGGCGAGATTGTGAATTCGTCGTAGATCGAAAAGATCGAGTCGGCCGACACGCCGAACTGGGCGAACGGCATCGGCTCGTCGTGATACTTGCCGCCGAACCAGGCGAATGTCGTCGTGTGCTTCACGCCCTTCATCCCGGCGATTTCGTTCACGCGAGCGAACGGCACCGGTTGCGCGAAGCCTTGTGAACTCATCACGACAAGGCGGTTATACGTTCTCAGCGAACTGGCGACCGCGTCGTTCACGGAGAGGAACGAGATCAGGATCATCATGAGCGCAAGGCACATCGACATCGCGCCGATCGTCAGCAAGCTACGGACGGGGCTTCGGCGCGCGTTGCGCAACACATAATGGAGAAACTTCATGAGGAAGCGACTCCTTCCTCAAGGTTATTCCGCACCTCGTCGTGAACGAGCTTACCCTTGTCGAGATGGAGCAACCGCGAAGCGCGCTGGGCGGCTTCTGGGTCGTGCGTGACCATGACGATCGTTTTGTTAAAGCCCTTGTTGAGCTGCTGCAGGAGCGAGAGAATTTCTTCTGCACTCTTGCGGTCGAGGTCGCCCGTCGGTTCGTCAGCCACGAGCAAGAAGGGGTCGGTCACAATCGCGCGGGCGATCGCCACGCGCTGCTCCTGTCCGCCGGAGAGTTGCCTCGGATAGTGATCTTCGCGACCTTCGAGACCGACAGCACGAAGCGCGGTCATCACATTGTCGCGCCGCTTGCGTTTTGAGAGATTTGTGAGCAACAACGGCAATTCGACGTTCTCGAACGCCGTCAGCACTGGGATCAGGTTATAGAGTTGAAAGATGAACCCGACGTTTTCGGAACGCCAGCGGGTGATTTCGCCGTCGCTCATCCCGCCAAGATCCTGGCCGTGAACGATCACCGAGCCTTGCGTCGCGTTGTCGAGACCGGCGATCAAGTTGAGGAGCGTCGTTTTGCCCGAGCCTGAGGGGCCCATGAGTGCGAGGAATTCGCCCTCGGGAACAACCAGGTCGAGATCGGTCAGCACAGGTATCGTGAATTCGTCACGCTTATAGGTTTTCGTGACGTTTCTGAGTTCAATCGAGTGTTCTTTACCCATCCGAAGCTCCTTGGATCGCTCGAGGCTAACGCCCCGGTTCATTCCGATGTCTTGACCGCCTCGCCATCGCGCAGAGTTTTCGGCGGCGCGAGCACGACGGTGTCACCCGCCTTGAGGCCGCTTTCCACCCGCGCCAGATCGTCGTTGGTCACGACGACATCGACCTGGGTTTTATGCACCGACTTCTTGGAATCAAGCAGGTAGACGTAAGAATGCCCTGCTTCCTCGATAATTGCGCTCTTGGCGACGAAGAGGTAAGCCTTGCCCGCGTCGGGAGCGCTCAGCGACTTATCTGGCAGGAAGTGAACGGTTGCCACCAACTCGGGGAAAAGGTGCTCGTCGGGCTCAGTAAACTCGACCATCACCTTCACGGTTCCGCGGCCGCGATCGCTCATCGGAATGATCTGCCGCAACTTGCCGCGATATCGTTTCGTCGGCACAGCTGAAACCGAAATCTCAGCGGGTTGACCGATCGCCAGCCGCGCGAGCATGTTTTCGCTGACATCGGTTTCCACATCCATGCGAAAGAGATTGGCGATTGTCGCCACGGTGGATCGGCCGATCGACAGACCCGAACCCATTCCGCCGCCGGTGATCATCTCGCCGATTTCGGCATCCTTCTTGACGATCGTGCCGTCAAAAGGCGCGCGAATAAACATGTTTTCGAGCGTGACTTCCATCTCGCGGATCATTTGTTTCTGAAGCTGAACGGTGGCGACCACTGATGCGAGATGGGCGGCGGCCTTTTTCTGAGACGCGTCGTTCTGCTCTTTTTCTTCAATCGAAATCGTCGACCGCTGGGCAAGGCGTTCGGTTCGGCGAGCGCGGCGGTCTTTTTCGTCGAGATCGGCCTGTGCCTCGAGCACGTCGGCTTCGGCACGCGCGAGTTGGGCGCGTCGCGAAGCGAGCTGGGCATCGATATCGTTGTGTTCGATGACTGCAAGAAGTTCGCCTTTTTTGACGCGAACTCCTTCCTCCACCAGCACTTCCTGCACGCGCCCCGGCACCTTGGCGCCGATCATCGCTTGGTTACGCGACTTGAGATAGCCTTTTGCACTCAGGAGTTTGTCGGCCTCGCCTGTCGTCATCGACTGTACGGTCGACGTCGCAACTTCTGGCTTGGCACGGATTTCCTGCCACTTCGTGTAGCCGTAGTAGCCGCCGCCTCCCACGAGCGAAAGCGGCACCAGCCAGATGATCAAGCTCACGAATGCCGCCCCGATCGATCGCCGAGGCACACGATCGTGGCGAGGTGACGATGGGCGCCGCGGCTTCGATCCGCGCGCTCGCGAACGGTCGATCTTGAGCGAAGCCAGATCGTCTTCGAGTGTGGACATGGCGTCTCTCCCCCTGCAACCACCCAGCAGACTCGGCCGCGGCAATAGGTGTTCGCCGCGTTGACCTGATTATCGAAAACCATCGGCGAAGATTGTGAAAAAAATCACAACCCTGGCCAATGGGAAAACTCGGGATAAAACTGCGCAGGTTTCCTGGACGTATGATTGAGCAGCATACCAGTGACGGCGCTGGGAGGCAATGTTCAAATAGCCACTATCTTTAAAAGATCGGCGGTCTTGTTTCGATGACTTGAAACTGTCAATGTTTGGGAAAGTTTTCCCAAATCAAGTTCAGGCTGGGTGAGGAGTTGAGTGGATGGCCGAGTCATCGCAAGTGAGTGACCTTAACGCGATCATGGAGGCAATGAAGCACAGCCTGGACGACGGTTTGCTCAGCCGTAACGAGCGGCAAAATCTCTCGAGTCAGTACGAACCGCTTGACGCGGAGGAACGCAAACTCCTGGTGCGGCGCGTTTTCGAGCTTGGGCGTGGTGCCGTCGCTGATGAATCTGCGACACGAGTGATCGACTGGATTGCGGGACAGGTCAAACTTCTGACGCGCGAGGGAACGGACGAATCACTGGCTTCTGAAGCTCATTTCAGCCCGACCGACCACTGTTATCGCCGCATCGGTCAATTGTTGGAACACGCGCAGAAAACGGTCGACATCTGTGTGTTTACGATCACGGATGACCGCATCAGCGAGCAGATTCTGCTGGCCCACGGACGAGGCGTGGAAGTTCGGATCATCACCGACAATGAAAAAGCAGAAGACCTGGGTTCCGACATCGCCCGACTGAGGAGCGCGGGGATTCCAACGGTGGTCGATCGCACCGAATTCCACATGCATCACAAATTCGCAATCTTCGACCGAAAGCTTTTGTTGACGGGCAGTTACAACTGGACGCGCGGGGCGGCCGAGTCGAACGAGGAAAACTTCATCGTCACTCCCGATCCGGGTTTGATCGGCAGCTTCGGCCGGACGTTTGAGCGGCTGTGGTCTCGCCTGTCGGTCGATTGAACCGATATTACATAGAGAACTGACAAACAATCCTACTTGATCTAAGCTTCGACAATATGTCCAATCGTTCCGAAGTGCGGCCACACATACTCATGGTGAGCGGGAATGCGCCACCGGTTATCGATGGTGTCGCCGATTTTACTGCGCGTTTAATCGCGGAAATGAAGGCCCAACGGCCGAACTGGCGTTTCTCTTGGCTAACGCGCCGGCCGCGCTGGTGGCATGCGCCCGTCGTCAGACGCAACGGAGTCAGGCTGGTTCGTTTCAACCATACCTGGGTCGAACGCGACCGCAAACTGGCCTGCAGCGTGGCGGCAAAGCTACGCCCCAACCTCGTGCACATTCAAGAACAGATTCATTCGTTTCACGAAACCGACGCCGAACCGCGAATCGCGCAAGCGGCGGGATGTCCAATCGTCACCACCTTGCACGAGTATCACGTCGAACTCCCCAGTGTTGTTCATACGAACGCACTTGTCGTACGATCGGACGCGGTGGTTTCCAACGATACGCGCACGGCGGAGCGTTGTCAGGAGCAAACGGGACGCATCGTCGACGATCGCTTGTGGACCGGCAATCCTGTTCCGCCAAGGCCACGACGCCCCGAGCCAGGTGCAATCGCGACGTTTGGATTTCTCTCGACGATCAAAACGCTCGATCTGCCGTTCCAGGCGATCAAAACCCTGCGTTCATCTGGGCGAGATTTGAAATGGAGGCTGGTTGGCCCCTATGCACCCAAGATCAATCGCGAGCACGCGCGGCTTTCTGTGATGGGCGAACAGGCATGGGTCGAGTTCACTGGAAGCCTCTTCGAGCCTGCACTAGGCGAAATGCTTTCGCGTTCGAGAATCATGGTCCTTCCGTTCGCCGATGGTGCATCACTACGAAGATCGACATTGCAGGCAGCGTGGAGCCTGGGAATTCCGGTCATCACAACACCGCCAACCAGCGACGAGCCGGCGATTGTCGACGAGGAAAATTGCCTTCTCGTGCGCGAGCCAACGCCGGCTGCGTGGGCTGCTGCAATCGAACGCATCCTCGATGACGCCGCACTCGAGGCAAAGCTCGCGCAGGGGTCGCTCGATACCGCCGCGCGGTTTAGCTGGCCCGAACTCGCCCGGCGCTATCTTGCAATCTATGATCGCTTGCTTCCCCCCACGACGAAGGGAGCGAACGATTGAGCCGAAGCCGGCTGGCCATCTGGAACTACGCGAGCACCATTGTCTTCACGTTCGTCACGTTGCTCGGCCTCGCTGTAACGCGCTATGTCACCGAATTGCTCGGCGACTCGCGTTTCGGCGCCGCACGAATGGTCAGCGATTGGATGGGAATCTTCGCGATTTTTGAGATCGCATTCGGCTCGACACTCGCTCCGCTGGCTGCCAGAGCACTCGCGCGAAACGATCTCGAATCGCTTCACTCCGCAATGAACGCCGGTTTGCGAACGCTTGCCAGACTGATCGGCGTGCTTTTCTTCGTCGGTCTCGCGATGCTCGCTTTTGTCGGCTGGCTTGTGCCAACGACAGAAATCAATGATCTCCGGCTCGCCTGGTGCATCGGGCTAATCGGTCTCCTGCCGATGATTCTTTCGCCGTTTCGCGCGCTGGCCGAAGCAAGGCAGTTTGGGTATCGCGTCAATCTGGCGATTGCAGGACAAAGCTTACTTGTCTTTGCGCTGTCAGTTGCGTTTGCGCGAGTGGGATTCGGCATTACCGGCCAGGTCGCAGCGACAACGATTTCCTCCCTCCTGCTCGCGGCATTTCTCACACGCGACGGCCTGCGATCGTTTCCGGGCCTCGTTCGCGCAGTGAGGCAGGCGAATCCCGAACGCGACGTCTGGCGAACAATCGCCCGCTTGGGCGTGCCGACATTTCTCGTTGCCCTGAGCGGCCGGATCAGCGTGCTCACAGACAGCCTGATCGTGGGCAAAATCATCGATCCTGCAATCGCCGCGCGGCTGATTTTCACACTCAAACTGATCACCACAGGCCAGACGCAACTACAGGCGATTGGCAATGCCTGCTGGGCGGCGCTTGCCGAGTTGCACGCCCAGGGACAGCGCGAAACGTTCAACACGCGGTTGATCGAACTGACCGAGGTCGTGACGATTCTGGGAATTGCCGGATTCGGACCGGTAGTCGCCTACAACCGTTATTTCGTGACGTTCTGGATGGGTGCCGACCGTTACCTGGGCGATGGAATCGTCGTTCTGGCGGCAATTAACGGCCTGTTCCTCGGCCTGTTCTCGCTCTGGTTCTGGTGCTTTAGCGGCACGGGTCGAATCGCGGCGATGCTGCCTGCCGTTGTGGCGGGAGCGATCACGAATTTCGTGTCGAGCGTCGTGTTCACGCACTTATTCGGGGCGATCGGGCCGATTTGCGGGACGTCGATGGGCTTCGTAGCGGTGAGCCTCTGGTACCTGCCTTTCTCCTTGAGAAAGCATTTCGGCACGCCGATCCGCCGACTTTTTGGTGCGGTCGAACGGCCATTGCGCGTTGGTCTGCCGTTTACCATCGCCCTTTACTACTTAGCAAACTCCCACATGCCGTGGGGTTGGTTTGGCCTGGGCCTCGAGATGACGTTGGCGGCGCTCGTTTATCTCGCGCTGGCGTTTCTGCTGGTGATCGACCGTCGCCAGCGCGCGGTTTGGATCGCTCGCGTGCAAGGTGCGCTCAGACGGTCTTGAAACCGCGCGACTCGGTCGTTACATTATGGTTGTCGTCGACGGCATCGCCGAAAATGACGCCAAGGGGCCGTAGCTCAATTGGGAGAGCGCCGCGTTCGCAATGCGGAGGTTGCCGGTTCGATCCCGGTCGGCTCCACTGGATTTTGTACACTACCAAACCCGCGGAAGCCACTGACGAGGTGGTTTGGCCGCGGGTTCTGTTTTAGGTCCAGATTGAACATCGTGCCGAACTCATTCCGGCCGGCACAACTGCTCGGGTGTACACAAAACGTACGCAGTTTGCCGTTGGGATGACTCTGATCAAGAATTCCTTCCTTGGATACCGAATTCGATCCCGACCCACCGCAGCCGACCAATCCCAATGTAACGATCTGGATCTTTGGCGCGATTGCGGTGCTCGTCGTCGCAGGATTCATCGCCTTCAGCCTGTTGCGCCCCTCGGCCACTCCGCCGCCGGCCGCAATCGCCAATGACCCGCTGCTCGTTCAGGGGCGCGTCGTTTATCTCGACCGCTGCGCGCGATGTCACGGAGAGCTTGGCAAAGGAGATGGTCCCACAGCGCGAGGGCTTGCGGGACCGCCGGTCGGCGACCTGAGCGACTCGAACTGGAAACACGGCGACAAGCCCGATGATGTGCTCAAGGTGCTGCGCGTCGGAGTGCGCGACACTGCAATGCCGGCATGGACCAACATCATCAGCGAAAATTCGATCAAGGCCGTGGCTGCCTATGTCTACCATCTTGCCGGAAGGGAAGTTCCGGCTGAACTGCGTGGGAATTGACGTCTCGTTGACCTGAACGTGCGAGGAGGTCCGCCGCATGGACATTCCGCGTCGAAGGTTCACGATTCTCGACGGGATAATCGTGGTGGCTGCCGCGACAATCGCGTTTGTTTGGTCGCGCGGGGCGGTGAACAACTTTCTGGACGTCTATCGGAGCGTGCCAGCGGCTTCGCTCGATCATTGTATTACTTCGGGCCTGACGATTCCCGTACCGACGCTCGTTTTGGCGACGTTTGCAACTTTGATCATACGTTCGTTGCGGCCACGCCCTTCCTGGCGAAAGACCGCTCTTCAGCCCGGCTTTGTAGCATGTGCGGCCGCTGCGCTCGCTGTCTGCTCGCAGGGCGTTCTCAGATTGGGAACGGTCACCGTCAAAAGACTCCTAGGCTTTACGAACTGTGCGACACCAGTTGGAGCCCTGCAGCATTTGGCGGCAGTCGACCTGTTCGACACGGGCGAGGCCGTGATCGCTGCGTGGCTTACACTCATCCTCATCCGCGGTTGGCGAGCGGAGCCAACATGGATCGATCGTCTTGGTCGGCTGATTGGCTTTTTTTGGATCATTCTTGCTTTGGTGAACCGGTTCAACTTCCTTCGAATTTACGCATGAAGCGAGACTTCTCGGTGACCTCACGATATGGCGGATATTCATTCGAGATCTATCTAAGCGCGTGAGGCGTTGTGTTGCATGGACAATCCGCGCCGCAGGTTCACAATTCTGGATGGGATGATCCTGGTCGCTGCCGCGGCGATTGCGGTTGCTTGGTTGCGCGGAGTGTTGAAAATCTACTTGAGCGTACTTGGAAGCGCGCGAGGCGCTTCACTCCCTGACCGCATTCTTTGGGGACTGCCGAATCTCGTTCCGCCGCTCGTTCTGGCGACGTTTGTGACATTGGTCCTGCGTTCGGTGCGGCCACGGCCTTCCTGGCGAAAAATCTCGTATCAGCCTGGCTTTGCCGCATGCGCGGCCGCTGCGCTCATCGTGTCGCTGCAATTCGTTTATAGATTTAGCATTGTCGCCGTCAAGCAGCTCTCAGACCTTAAAACCCGCGGGACAGCGTCGGTTCTCGCTCTCGCGCAGATTGCGACCGACCTCACGGGAACGGGCCTCGCAGTGATGGCAGCTTGGCTCATACTCATGCTCATTCGGGGATGGCGAGTGGAACCCACGTGGATTGACCGCCTCGGTCGGCTAATTGGGGTTTGTTGGATCGTTCTGTATTTGGCTTATCGTTTAAACTTCCTTTTGATCTTCGCATGATGTGGGATTTCACAGGTGCTGCACGGCGGTTTGAGCTTCTTAACGCTATCCATTTAGCCGTGAGTTTTGGCTGATCGAGCGTAAAACGAAACGTCCTTGTTATCGTTCGGAAGTCCGATGAAGGTATTGGCAGTGTACGCCTATCATTTTGCAGGAAGGGACGTTCCGGCGGAGCATCACGAGAATTAATCCCTGATCCGTCTGAGTGTGCGAGGAGCTTCGTCTCATGGAGAATCCGCGTCGACGGTTCACGATTCTGGACGCGATGATTGTGGTCGCGGCCGCGGCAATCGCAATTGTTTGGACGCATGCGATCCTCGAATTCACGTTGCGTGAATATCAGATTCTTGGATTTACCGATGGCGGAGTCGTCATCGGAAGTCTGCAGGCTTGCATTCCGGCATTGGTTCTGACGAATTTCGCGGTCCTTATCATGCGGTCCATACAACCTCGCCCTTCCTGGCGAAGAATCGCACGTCAGCCCGGCGCGGCGGCATGCGGCGGCGTTGCTTTCGGGGTTTGCCTTCTTCTGATTCTCCGATTAGCGACTCTCGCGTTTCAGAGGCTCTCAGGGCTAAGGGTCAAAGGTTTTGCACCCAGCGGTTCAACCACCCGGTTTGTCACGCAAAGCCTGACTGACATGGGTCTAATTGTCGTCGGAGCGTGGCTTGCGCTTGGCGTCACGCGGCGCTGGAGAGCAGAATCTTCCTGGATCGATCTCTCGGGCCGACTGCTTGGCGTCTGCTGGATCGCTCTCTATTTGGCGTTTCACGTAATCACGCTCCTTATGCTCCACTAAGCTCGCACGGCAATAGATTCGGGAAACGCGAGGTGCTCTCGCGAACTCCTTCGCATCCAATTCACTACCTCGATACCAGGATGTACGACGACACATCCTTGTCATGATTTACGATTGTGCTGTACCATCGCCGGACATGAGGGCTTAGTGTCCCTCGCGAGATTTGGGCATTTTTCGGTCAGAGACAGGGGAACATCGTGGCGAACTTCAATACGACCATCGTCGATCTGCAAGAAGGCACAGGCGCAGAGGCGAAGGTCGGCGACCGCGTGAGCGTGCATTACACCGGCACCTTGATGGACGGTAAGAAATTCGACAGCTCGCACGACCGCGGCACGCCGTTCGGCTTCACGCTCGGCCAGCGCAGGGTGATCACCGGCTGGGAAGTTGGCGTTCTTGGCATGAAGGAAGGCGGCAAGCGCGAGTTGACGATTCCCCCCGAAGAAGCTTACGGTGCAGCGGGCGCGGGCGGCGTCATTCCGCCAAACGCAACGCTCAAGTTCGTCGTTGAACTCATCAAGGTTGGCTAATTTCAACCATGACGTACCCCACCGGCCCGGCAAACGTCGCCAACTGGCTGAGACGCCTGAGAGTCGACCTTCATGGCCGGGCGGCCGGGGTATGGGTGGTCGACGCGCAGGCGAATCTGCTCCGGCAAATCTCCTTCGATGCCGCACTCGACCTGCCTCGCGAGGCCTCCGAGCGATTCGCCCTCGCAACGCGTGAGGTGCCAATCGACAACACGCCACTGGGAATCGTCGGGGCCGTGACGACCGGTCAGGTCACCGAAATGTTCTCCTCCGACGTGCCGGGCCAGATTGGGTCGGCCTACTGGCTCGGCGAATTCAAGACGCCGCGATCGGTTGCCGTGCCAATCGATCGCGACGGCCGCACCGTAGCCGCTATTGCCATCGCGCTTGGAAGTTTGGAGCCGTCAGCCACGATTCTTGGAGAGGCGATTCGCACGATGGCGGAAAAAGCGACGTGGCTCGACGAACTCTGAAACATTTCGATTTGCCTCAACTCCTTTTCCGCAACAGCCGTCCGCTTATAATGGTATCGAACCGAGCGATGCCACCTTGTGCTTGAAAGACGGACGGCCCGATGGTTTCCGACTATTACGCGCTCCTGGGCGTGACGAGCCGTGCCGATCGTGCTGCCATCGAAGCAGCGCTCGAACGCTGCCGTCATCAATGGTCGTCGGGCACGCGCAATCCTAAGTACAAACACACATATCAGTCGTATCTCGACCAAGTTCCCGAGATCCGCCGCCGCCTGCTCGGCGATCCCGCCACGCGTGCTGCTTACGACGCCGAACTCGCCGCCGATGCGGCTGCCGCACGCGAATCAAAGCTCAATGAGCTTCAGCGGCTCGTACGCCTTAGGGCGGCCAAAGGTGGCCTGACGGTAAGCGATCGCGATTTGTTGCGCGATCGTGCGACCAAACTCGGACTCACAGGCGACGACCTTACCAAGCTCACCGAGCCCTACCCGCCCAAAGCCGAGGCGCCGCAAGCCGTCGACGCTCCTGAACCGCCTGATGAAAGCCTCGATCCAGTGACGCGCCGGCAAATACGAGCGGCGCTCGAACTCGTCGGTAAGCGCGATCTCTTCGACGCGCTCGGACTTGGCCGCGATGCAGCGATTTCGGAAGTCGCCCGCCGCGCCGATGACGAACGCCAGCGCTGGATGCGCAAAAGCCAGGTGACGGCCGAGAAAACAGCCTGGCTCGAGGTGATTTCGTATGCTCAGTCGCACCTGGCTCAACCCGAGGGGCGATCCAAGTACGAAAAAACTTTGATCCGAGAGGCAGAAGACAGTTACCGCGAGATCATCGCCTTCGCGCTCGAAGGGGTCTCGAATCTCGACCCAGGCTCGCGGCATGTGCTGCTCGACGAAGCGGCGGCTTATGGAATTATTCCCGATCGCGCGGAACGAATTTTGACGCTCGCCTGCCGCACCGCCGGAATTTCGCGCGATGGCGGCGGGCTGGCGTCATTCAGCCTCGACGAGGCACCTCCGCGTTACATTCGCTGTCGCTCATGCACTGGGTTGACGGAGTTTTCGCGCGTCGCCAAGCAGCTTGATGCCGCCGTTTGCCGGCATTGCCGGGCAACCTTGCGGTGGGAATGCCCAACGTGTCGCAGGGCGCATTGGGCCGATGAATCGCGGTGCTCGTGCGGGTTTGAGGTCTGCAATCTTGAGTCGCTGGTGAAGCATTTCGAGGCGGCTCAGCACGCGCACAAAGTTCGCGATTACGATGCAGCGCTCGAACATCTCGGCCGCGTTCAGGAATATGCGCCCCGGCACGTTGGTGCGCGTAAGGCCGTCGAGAAAGTGAAGGAACGGCTCGCAGAGGTTGAGGCGGCGAAAGGAGAATTCGAGCTGGCTCGTAGCCGCAAGCATTTGCTCGCGGCGCGCCAGGCGCTGCTGACGTGGGCGTCGCTAGTAGATCCTACGTCGCAAGGAATTCGCGCTGCCCAGGGCGACTTACTGGGTGCGCTTCGCGAAGCTCAGGATCTGATCGCGCAGGGCCGCAACGCTGAGTCGCGCGATCCCCGGGCAGCTCGCTCATTTTATCGCAGAGCACTCGAAGTTGCCGTCGATTTGCAGGACGCGCGCGAAGGTCTCAAACGCTGTCCGCCCGATCCACCGACAAACGCCACTGCAACCGTCGGCACAAATGGCGTGAGCGTGCGTTGGTCGCCGCCTTCGGCCGATGGGATCGGGCCGTGCACTTTTCGGGTCGTCCGCAAAGTCGGCGGCACACCTGATCAGGTCAAGGATGGCACGGCCATCAAAGACCTTGATTTGACCGAATTCACCGACACAAATGTGCCGACGGGTCAATCCGTCGGATATGCAATCTTCAGCGTGCGCAACGGTGTTGTTTCACAGACCGGCGCAACCGTTGCACCGCAGGCGGTTGTGCTCGAAGTCGACGATTTGCGCGCCGATGGGTCGAGCGGCGAGATCACGCTGAGTTGGACGCTGCCTCGCGGCGCGAAGGGAGCAAAGGTCGCCCGCTTGGGAATGCCCGGCGTTCCCGAAACGACCATCGACAGCCTATCCGACCACGCCGTCGATCGCGGCCTCGACGACAAGCGGATCTATCGCTACCGAATCCACGCTATTTTCACGTCGAGCGACGGTAAGACGATTCTTTCACCGGGCATCGAAATCGCGGCGACACCTGCTCCTCCCGCCGCGCCTGCTGGTCCGCTGTCGATCGTCCCCGAAATCGACGGCCGCGTTACGATCCACTGGCCCGCAGTGCCGCGCGGGTCGGTGAAGATTCTGCGGACGACTCATCCCCTGCCCCATCCCGCGGGTGCGCGACTCACCGCAACCGAGGTCAACAAGATCGAAGGGATCTGGCTTGATTCGATGCGTTCCGACGCGACGACCGATCCCGAACCGCCCGCCATTGGGCTCTGCCATTACACGCCCTTCGTCTTCTTGAATGGAACTGCGACCATTGGCACAGCCGCCGGTTTTTCGAGTGTTCCCGATCCGACCGATCTTCGGGCTGTGCGTGTGGGAAGCGCGGGGAAGGTTCATCTTCGCTGGCGCTGGACGCCTCGCGCGACGGAGACAATCGTTGTTGCTCGCGCCGGATCAGCGCCGATTCGTGCCGACGATCCCGACGCCATCGCCGCGACTGTTTCCGAAGGACAGTACAGCCACCAAGGCTATTACACGCTCAATTTGCCGGTCGAATCGCAGCCGGGGCCGTGGCACCTTGCGGTCTTCAGCGTGGCGAGCGTTGATGGAGTGAAGATCACCTCGCCCGGTCTGGAATCCACCGCGCGAACGATCGTGCCAGGTCCGAATCCTGAAATCACGGTGAGTTACACGCTGCGACGTCCCACATTTCCAGGGCGTCCCTGGGCCATCACGATCGCCACCGACCCGCCCGGCGCAACAGTACCGCCGCTGGCGCTTGTCTCGCATCCGCGAACAATGCCGCTCGCCCCCGACGACGGCCAGATCATCGAGCGATTCCCAGCCTGCAAAGACGGCGCGACATTCTCGATCAAGCCGCTCGTCGATCTCGGTCGCAAACCGGTGAGGCTCTTCGCCGACCCGGGTGCCGATCCCAGCGGCCAGGCTCCGATTCGACTGAAACATCCGGAGTCGGTTGAGACGCGCGTTTGATTTGCGCCTTTCGTTTAACGCGCAAATCCGAATTCTTGGATGCGTCCCTTCATCCAGCGTGCCTCGCCGAGCGTGAGGCACGTAACCGAGCAAATCTCCGTTTGATCCGAGTCTGTAAATATCACGCCATATTGTTCGCCAGTCGCCTCTTTCGATTTGTCTTTCCAGCCCTTCGATGAGCCGAGATCATCGCGGATCGCCACAGTGTCAATCCCTTCGCACGGATACATTCGGTGTCGGCCCAGCGGGAGGCCGAGACGGGTCGTCACCCGCTCGACGCCATCGCGCCTGACGATCCAGCGCGTGACTCGAAACGGTTCCATGAGTGCAATGAGCAACGCGGAGAGCAGGGCAAAGCCGATCGACTCGAACGGAATCAAGAACAAAAACATCCCCCACCACGCCAGCCCGGTGGGCATTGAGTCAACGGGCATGAAACCAAGTAACCCCGCGAGAATCACACTTACGACGCCATTCCAAAATCCGTTGATGAATAGTAGTTCCAAAACCACCTTTGAATTGAGATGACCACGTTGTTTCAGCGCCAATTCGGCAAGTCCCTCACTTATGTCCCACGCGCAGTCTTTCGGCATCGCGCAGGCGCGACAGTCTTTCAAATCACCATTGTCGAAATCAGCAGTTTTCGCTTGTCGCTGCAATTCTTGCCTGTGTTCGTCAAGTTGAAACGCCAGCCATTCGCGTTCGAGGGTGGACAGGTAAGTGCCAAATCTCACATTGCGTCCCAGCGTAACGGCTTCGATCCCGATCGTTGCGCCGCTGTCAGAATCAACAGCAAATGTCTTCACATGAAAGTAGCGAAGTTCCGCCAACGGCACTTTGCGCTTTCCAAGCGAAATCAGCACATGCCATTCGTAAAACAGGCCTGCGGGATCAAGCACAATAAGGTAGTAACCGAAGAAATTGTTTACATTGATACCAACGAACAAAAACCACGCGGCCCAAAAGGGAACGCCAAATAGGAACAAAATCGCCTTGAATTGAGAAATGGCTATAACGAGTATCGTAATACAAGCTACCGTCCATACCGACGAAAAGAGCAGAAAAAAGAGTGCCGGGCCCAAATCAAAGACTCGCATCTTCAGAGTCAGCGAATCATCCCGCAATTCGGAACGCGCCGACGGAAATCGAGGCCTGATGGGTGGAACCGAACCTGGGTTCGACACCGGTTTTACCTCCGGCGCAGTTCATTCTTCAAACCAACCAAACCAATTGTCGTAGGGTACATTCTACGGTTGTTAGACAATTGCACGAAATGAATTACTTCGCCTTCTTCTTTGCTGTCGCCTGAGCCGGCTTCGCCGCCGGTTCAAGCACCGCTTGCTTCGCGAGTTGCGACTTCTCATCATCAAGCGGCGGCTTCTCGTTACCGTCTTCACTGCGATCAACCGGCTTGTACAACGGTAACCAGCGATAATAAACTTCGAGCGTCAAAATCGACAGCGAGGTGACGTACAACCGTCCCGCGGTACTGCGGCGGTCACGTTGCGGAGATTGCGGATCCCAACTTCCTTTTGCACAACCGACGCCCGTCACCTGCATTCCAACCAGACCATCACGAATGCGTTTATTCCAGGAAACCCATTCCTTGCCTTGAAGGTTGTGCAACATCTGCGTGGCATAGTACCAATAATAGATATCACGCTGTTCTGAAGCGAGCAAATGATCATAGACCGACTTCGCTCCCTTGAGCAGCGGACCATAATCATTCGGCCAGCCCAGGTATTGACGACACAACAATGCCTCGGCCGTCATCACCGGATCGGCCGGACCGCCAATCAGGTAACTGTATGCAGTGCGGCCTTTATCGGTTGCAGCGCGGTCGAGATATTTGCGACAGCCAGCAATCGTTCGCTTGGACACTTCAAGACCCGCAAGCTTACCGCTTCGTAAGGCAAACATCTGCCAGCCAAAGACCGACGTATCACCCGATTGCCCAGGAAAATAACGCCAGCCGCCGTCGTCGAGATTTTGATTCTTGGCGATGAAATTGAGTGCACGTTGAGCGGGAATCTTGAGCCGGGGATCGTTGGAAATGCCGTACGCTTCACAAAGCGCCATCGCGGCGATCGCGTGTGAGTAAAACTTCGTGTTTCCGCTTCCTCCCAGAAAAAGCTCGCCTTCAGGGCTCTGATTCTTCATCAAGAACGCCAGCCCGCGGCGGACGTTATCCTGGTATCGGCATTCCTTCGTGTGAATATGCCCGGCACCGAGAAGGGGCAGCAATCCAAGGCCCGTTGCGGCGGTGTCAGAGGCCATCGTCGTTTCAAATGGGCAGCCATCGTCGACACACTGGCCATGATAATCGAGCGACCACGCGCCGTCGGGACGCTGGTGTCGCGCAATCCAGTCGAGACCGGCTTGCACCGCTTTTTCCGACTCGGCCGAACCTCCTTCACGCCTCACGAGCTTGGCACGCGTCGCTTCGTCACGCCCGGCGAAAGGTGCGCTCAAATCCTCGAAATGGAGTCGTGACCCCACTGTGTCCGACAACTTCACACCAGGCATTGCTGCCACGCGGGGAGGTGTAATGGTGTGGGTGAACTTCACGTCGGCCGGGAGCGCGGGCTGGTTGATGATCTTCGTTCCCTTCGCCACTGTGTCGAAGCTCAACGAGGGGAACTCTTTGGTTTGGTTCGTATTAAACGGATCGCCGGCGACTTCCGCGGGGACGCTCGAAATCAGTCCCTCACCAAGCACCGGTCCAGGCGTGAACTCGCCGTTGAACTGCGACTCGCGCGGCCCGGAGCCTGTGGAGAAATAGATAAGGGCGAGAATGAGCAGGGCGATGGCGTGGACGAGCACGCTTGTGCCCCACGATGGGAGCCACTGGTGCCAGTCGTGCAGGCGTCGAACCGTTCGGCGCACGATCAGGATGCGCTGAAGCCGCAGCCAGCGTGCGAACCCGGCCCCGGGCCGATGTCGAGCCATCGTGGACGTCCCTGGAAAGATGGGCAATGGGACCGATCGCGACTGACGCGGAGAGGGGTGTCAGTTAGACGTCGTGCCGTCGCGGCTTATTCACCTGTGTGAGTCTATCGGATTCGTCAATGACTTGCCTGGCTCCAGACTTCAACCGCGCCCCAGCCAAGTTGCTCGAGATCCTTCGTAACAAGGTCCGCGTCGGCGACGATCACAGCGACGAACCCGTTGGGATTGATCTGCCGTCGCGCGGCGGCGAGCATCGAGTCGATATCAACCGCGTTCAGGCGGTCGGCAAGCCCGCTGTAGTAGTCGAGCGGCAAGCCATAAAGGAATAACGTAGCGTAGCGCGAAGCGAGGACCGCGGGAGTCTCAAAATGCTTCGCCTGCCCTTCGATCAAGGCACGTCGGGCGTTTTGCAGTTCGGTCGGAGTCGGCGGACGATCGCCGAACATCGAGGAGATTTCATTGCGAATATCACCAAGCGCCTCAGCAACCTTATCGGACTGGATCGAGGCGCTCACCGTGAACGGTCCTGGACCTCTGCGGAAATCGAAACCGGAACGAACGCCGTACGTGAATCCCTTCTCTTCGCGGAGTTTCGCATTGAGCCGCGAGTTGAACTGACCGCCGAGAATCTGGTTGAACACGATCAAATCATTGTAATCTGGGTCGAGCCGATATGTGCCGATATTTCCCACCCGCACTACAGCCTGCTCCGCCCCTGGACGATCGACAAGAATCACCCGAGGCGCCGTCAATCGCGAAACATTCGCCGGTGGCTGCAGCGCAGTATTGCCGTTGCGCTCCCAACCGCCGAGCCAATCGTCGAGTCGTTGTGCGATACGATCTGGGTCGACATCACCCGAAACGACAATCGCCGCCCGATCTGGCCGGTAATACACTCGGTGATACCGCGCGAGATCGTCGCGACTGAGTCCGCCGACGGTCGCTTCGGTGCCGTCGGATGCGATGTGATAAGGATGGCTCTCAGGATAAAGTACGGAAAGGAAAGCGCGGTGAGCGCGCGACGCCGCGTTCTCGCGATCGGCCTTGAGCGCAGCGAGCGTTTGCCCCTTGATCCGGTCGAAATGCTCAACTGGGAACGTGGGGTTTTGCAGGATATCCAGAGCGAGGTCGAAGCTCTTTTCGAGATGCGGCGTCAGGCACTGCATCCCAACATATGAGCCGTCCCACCCTGCGCTCGAAGTCAGGTGCGTCCCCAAATTGGCGGCCAGGTCGCCGATCGCATTCGCATCGCGCGACTTCGTTCCCTCGTCGAGCAAATCGGCCGTCAGGCTTGCGAGTCCACCACTTTCGGGACCATGCATGCCGGCGCCGGCTCGCAAAGCGCAGGACATTGCGACGATTGGCAATTCCCGGCGCGGGATGATCCACAACTCTGCCCCGCAACGCAATTTGGTAATTTGCGGGACCGGTGCGCGGAAGGCCACGCTCGTTCCTGGATCGGGTGGAACGCTGCGATCGACAGAAGTCGTCACGTTTGGCTTGCGCTGGACGACGAGCCGAACGGCAGTCTTCTCGACGAGATAGCGTTCGGCGACCGTGCGAAGATCAGCCGGCCGCACGTCCTGGTAGCGGCGGACGTCGGTCGTGATTCGTGCAGGATCGCCGAGATAGACATTGTAGGCGTTGAGCCGGTCGGCCACGCCGCCAAATCCGCCGACGTTATCGAGCGCGTAGACAAAACCGGCAACCCGGCCGTTTTGAACGCGGGTTAGTTCCTCGGCCGTGACGCCTTCGTGCGCAATGGCAGCGATTTCCGACAAGACGCGGTCGCGTGCGACTTCCCACGAGCGGCCGGGCCGGAGGGTGATCGTGACGGCGAATGTTCCTGCAAGTTCGCGACCGCTTTGGTACGACGAAACGTCTTGCGCCAGCCCCTCTTGCACCACCAGCCGCTGGTAGAGCCGGCTCGAACGGCCGCGGGTGAGAATGTCGGCAAGTAGCGCGAGCGCGGCGTCGTCCTCGCCAAACATATTGACCGAATGCCAGGCGAGGTAGAGCCGATCGAGTTCCACGCGATCGAAGTAGCGAATCTCGGTTGTGCGCCGAGTGGCGTATTCGCGAGGAGTCCACGGGGGAATTGCGGCCATTCCGCCGGGAAGATCGCTGAAATATCGAGCCGCGAGGTCGGTTGCTTCGCTTTCGTCGATATCCCCCACAATCGCGAGACTGGCGTTGCTGGGAACGTAAAACCTTTGGAAGAAGGCTTCAACGTCGCCGCGTGTCGCCGCTTCGACGTCTTCCATCGCACCGATTGTCAGCCAGCTATAAGGATGTTCGGGCGGGTACATCGCCTCGGCGATCAGTCGCCAGGCCTGGCCGTACGGACGATTGGCATAATTTTGGCGATACTCGTTTTTGACGACGTCTTTCTGGATGCGAATTTTCTCATCGCTGAGCGCGGGGAGAAAATGCCCCATCCGGTCCGACTCCATCGCCAGAGCGAGCTCCAGGTGGGCGACGGGAAGGTCGACGAAGTAATTCGTGCGATCGGACGAGGTTGAGCCGTTGATCGACGCCCCTAACCTTTGGAGCGGCTTGAAGAAATCGCCGGGGTAATGCGCCGACCCTTCGAACATCAAGTGCTCGAAGAGGTGTGCGAAACCGCGCTGGGTACGTGTCTCGTTCTTGGAACCGACGTGGTACCAAAGATTCATCGCGACGATCGGGAGATCACCCTGGCGTCTTGCGATGACATCGAGTCCGTTCGGAAGTGTCGTTTTCGTAAAGGAAAGCGACTGGATTTCAAAAGGTGAGTTCATGAAGGGCGGCGATTTCTTGTCTCAATTCCGGTCGATACGTCACAAGGTCAAGATACCCGATGTATCAGACAGTAGCTACGCTCACGAGATCGCTCGATTCGCGCAATGATGAAAGTTTGAGTTGTCGCGAGTTTTCTCTTTGCGATCGCTACTGGAGCGATACAATGCCTCAAATCCCCCCCGCGTGCGTGCTAGCAACGCGGCTGGGCGTTGGCCCGGCGGCGACTAGCCTGGAATTCGCATGCGAAACGATGTACGTTTCTTGACCCGGAGTTCTTGAATCTGGCAGTTTTGTCGATCATCACAAACCCTGTCCGGGGCTAGGGTGACCGCCGCTGCAAGATGGGATAGACTGAGAGCGAGTCGCCACGCACTACGAGTCCTATTTGAACCGGGGCCACGCGGGCCGTCCTGCTTGAGCGAAGGTCGGATTTGTGAACTGGGACGACATCATAGAAGACGCCGCTTTGACCGACACGGGCATGCGGCGAGCGAATAATCAGGACAGTCACACCATCGTGCGCGCGTCGCGCTCCGAACCGTGGAAACTTCGCGGCCACGTTTACATGGTGGCCGACGGGATGGGCGCTCACGCTGTCGGTGAGCTTGCAAGCAAGCTCGCATGCGATAATATCCCGCATAATTACAACAAGATGAAAACGGTGACCGCGCCCGAGGCGATCACCAAGGCATATAAAGAAGTCGGCGCACTCATTCATACACGTGCTTCGGCGAATCGCGAATTTGCCGGCATGGGAACGACCTGCTCAACCCTGCTGCTGTTGCCCGAAGGTGCCCTGATTGCCCACGTCGGCGATTCGCGGGTCTACAGGATGCGGCAGCATCGCATCGATCAGCTTTCATTCGATCACAGTCTCGCCTGGGAACTTGTCCGGCGCAATCACATCTCGCACGAAGACGCCGCCAAGGCCGTCCCTCGCAATGTGATCACCCGAAGCCTCGGCCCCGACCCGAATGTCGAGGTCGACATCGAGGGCCCGTTGCCGGTCGAACAGGGCGACGTGTTCCTGTTGTGCTCCGACGGTCTTTCCGGACATATCGAAGACGCCGAACTCGGCATGTTCGCCGGCAACTTCTCGCCCAAGGACGCATGCCGCTATCTCGTGGCCCTGGCCAACTTGCGCGGTGGGCAGGACAACATCACGGTCGTGATCACTCGGATCGGCCCGTGGGTCGAACCCGATACCGCGCAAGACTTGCCGCGTCAGGAAGAGCCGGCCAAACCCCAGAAAGCAGGCCTGCTTCAATCGCTCGCCGGAATGATCCGACGCAAGAAGGTTGAAGCTGCCCCGGTTGAAGAACACGTCTACCGCACTGCGGTTTGTGCGATTTCCGACATCCTCGTCGACGGCCTGAACGAGCACGTGCGAAAAATCCAGGCGCACGCCATCGAACGGATGTGGCCGGTCGACTGGACGATGCTCGCCGCCTACCGCCGCCAGGCCGACGACGATCGTGCTGCGGGCAAGTTGCGATCGAGCCTGCGAGCGATCGGCGAAGCGATGGCGATGCTCAGCCAGGCAGGCCGAATTCACAAGAAAACCGGCGGCGCAGCCAACGTATCCTGATTGCCCAACGCGAGATCGGTCCTTTCCCGGTCTTTCTCCCTCTTGAACCCGAGACCCGCCGATGGCCGACACAGAGCGTGCCGACGACGCAACAATATGCGCTCGCCCCGCCCCCGAACGCCCTTCGGCCACCCGTCCCGTTTCGCCGCCAATCACTCTGAGTTCGGTTTACCACGTCGCCGACCTCGCCCAGGTTGACGCAATCTACAACGGCGAAGAGCGCGGATTCATCTACGCTCGCGACGCACATCCCAATGCATCGCAGCTCGCCGCAAAGTTAGCGGAGCTTGAAGGTGCCGAAGCCGCGCTCGTTTGCGCATCGGGGATGGCGGCTGAGGCCGCGCTTTTGCTGAGCTGCGTCTCAAGTGGCGACCACATCGCCCTTTCGGAAGGTTTGTACGGCCGGACGGTTGGCCTTGTCGGCAAAGAACTTGCGCGATTTGGCGTGAGCTATTCGACGTTCGATGCGACTCGCGCCGATTCGCTCCGTTCGGCCCTGCAACCGCGCACAAAACTCGCGTTCGTCGAGACGATCTCGAATCCTCTCGTACGCGTTGCTGACATCCGCGGGGTCGCCGAAATCGCACACGCCTCCGGTGCACTATTCGCCGTCGACCACACGTTTGCACCCCTGCTCTGCCGTCCGCTCGATCTCGGGGCCGATTTCGTCGTTCACTCGGCAACCAAGCTCATCGGCGGTCATTCCGACGTCACGCTTGGTGTGCTGCTAGGTCCCAAAGCTCAAATCGACCGCATCACGCAAGTTGCTTCGACATTTGGGCTTACGGGCAATCCCTTCGATAGCTGGCTCGCGCTGCGCGGTCTTTCAACTCTCGCGCTTCGCGTCGAACGGACAAACAAGACCGCGCAGACGATTGCCACTCGACTGGCGAGTCACCCACGCGTTGTTCGCGTCAATTATCCCGGACTGCCAACTCATCCCGATCGCGTGGTGACGGAACGGCAACTCACCCAGGGGGCTGGAGCGATGATAAGTTTTGACGTCGGCGGGCGTGAGCAAGCCGATCGGTTCATCCGCTCGCTCGAACACATCCCCTATGCGCCAAGCCTGGGGGACGTTTCGACGACACTCAGCCATCCCACGACGACGAGCCACCGGTTTCAAACGCCCGAACAATGGGCGGCGCAAGGGATTACGCCCGGCCTGATTCGGCTCTCGGTCGGGCTCGAAGATGCTCAAGACCTGTGGCGCGACCTCGACGCCGCGCTCGGCAAGGTCTGATCAGTTGTTTGTAAAGGCCCGGTACGGCATGTTCTTGTAAAGAATGAACCGGCTCACCGTGACGGATTTAGGCATGGCCGCTTCAGGGATGTAATACGCCAGATCGCCCTTGCGGACGAATCCTGGCGATCCCATCGTAACCTGAGTCATGTCCAACCCTTCGGGCGATGGCAGGACGGCGATGAAGTTGTTCCCTTCGACGCCGACGCGAAGCGGATCGATACCGATGATGTTGCCCACGGTGTGAATCCGCGGAGGAATGCCGGCTTCATTACCCACGAGCGGGAAGACACCGCCGTAAAGTTGCATCTGTTCGACGTCGAGCGGTGTGATCACGCGATTGGCGCCGAAGAGTCGCTGCATCGTCGGCGTAACAAGTGTGCGAGCCGTGCCTTCGAACACGTCGATATGATTCGTCCGCACCTGATTCGAGCCGATGTCGACGCCTGTGATCTCCAGGAACGCATCAGGGGCAACGTTGTCCAACTGGGTTGGCCAGCGGACAACGAACTGGCGAACTGAGTCGAACGAGATAGGGAACTGCTGGCCCTGTGAGTTCTGGATCACTACCCATCGGGCGTTGGCGTAAATGACTTCACCCCAAACACCTTGTGGCTCGACTTGCGGCTTGTTCAGACCGCCCAGAACGCGGTTCGCCCAGGCGCCATCGGCGAATAGGAAACTCGGTGCGCCGCCGTCGTCGACAATCTGCGAGTCGGCAGGCCACGCCGTCAGGAGAACCGCCGCGGCCGCGCCTAGAGCACCGAACACCGAGAGCCACGCTCGACGTCGTACGCGAATCGCCATGGGAAGTGTCCCCGAGCAACGGATAGTCGTATCAACGAACGATGCGCTCGCCGGCGGCGAGAGCGCTCTGTCTCCTAATCTAGCACTCTCTCCACCGGGAATCGAGCCCTCGCCTCTCCGACCGAACGAAGTCACCAGCGCGATCGTAAGAACGTACAACCTGGAGTGTGGCCGAGCGTCTTGTCACCCTCGCGGTTCAGACGTTTGCTCCGCACCCCCGAATGACTGTACACTTACACGAACGGGACCATGCGCCTGCACGCGGCTGTGCAAGCGCGAAGTCGCCTCCTTCGCGAAGGCTGTCCATGTCGCAACGGTCGACCGAGCCGCAACCCGACCAGGCCCCCGCGGATACTCCGTACTGGGATACCAAGTCGGCCACCACTCCCGCACGCGACCTGACCAAGGTCACGCTCGGCGACTTTTACATCGACCGGCTGCTGGGACGCGGCGGGATGGGCGAGGTTTATCTCGCGCGGCAAATCAGCCTGAACCGCGAGATCGCCTTCAAGGTTCTCCGGCCAGACCTTCTGACCAACGCCACCTATCTCGCACGTTTCGAGTCAGAAGCCTGGGCCGCAGCCAAGCTTAATGACCCCAACATTGTTCACATTTATAGCCTCGGTTCGATCGACGGCATTCGTTTCATCGCAATGGAGTACGTTCAGGGCACGAACCTGAAGGATTTTCTCCTACGCAAAGGAACGCCCGACCTCATGCTGGCACTGTCGATCATGCGACAGGCTGGTAGCGCCATTCGCGCAGCCGGTGAGATGGGGCTCGTCCATCGCGACATCAAGCCCGAAAACTTGCTGCTCACGAAAAAGGGCCACGTGAAAGTGGCTGACTTCGGGCTATGCCGCGACATGGATCGCGAGAAGCCGAGCGTGACCCAGCCCGGTGTGACGATGGGCACTCCGCTCTACATGAGCCCGGAACAGGCGCAAGGTCACGCGCTCGACCATCGCAGCGATCTCTACTCGCTGGGCGTTACCTTTTATCATATGTTTGCAGGAAGGCCGCCGTTTCACGCCGAGTCGCCGATTGCGCTTGCGCTCAAGCACGTTAAGGATACGCCCGTCGATCTTTCGGTTCACCGGCCCGACCTGCCGATTTCGCTCTGCAAACTCGTGATGCGCCTCATCGAGAAAGAGCCGTCGTCGCGGTACCAGTCGGCGAACGAAATGCTTCGCGACCTGGCGAAGATTCGCGAGGCGGTTGTGATCAACTCGGCAACGTCCGAGGCGCCGGTTACCACGGCTTCAACGGGAATTTCGTCGCTCGACATGGCTGCGGCATTCAATTCGCCGAATCCGCTGCCGAGTCTCCAGCCGCGGCTCGCGACGACTCAGGTCGGCAACTCGGGCTCGAACCCGAATCCTGTCGTCACGACGCGTTCGTACACAGGGTTGATCGCATTGTTGCTCGTCGTGGGATTACTGGCGGGAGGCGCGACGGGCTGGTTCCTACGTGCGCCGGATTTGCTCGCGGCGAATGCAAGGTCAGGCCAGGCGCCGAGCGTGCTCTGGCTCGCGCCGAACTGGTCGGAGATTCCCAAGCAAACGACAGCAGATGCGCAGTATCGCTACGCACAAATTCGTAGCGACTCATCGAATCGACTGGCGGCCTGGGTCGCGGTTGCGGGCAACTTCCCGCAGGCGAAGGACTGGATCGCGCGTGCGCACACGCAAATCGCACGTACGTTGTTTCGCGAACGAGACACGATGCGTCTCAGGTCGTTCGGCGTCGAGTTGGAACGGCTGGATCGGCCGCATGAAAAACGGCTGGGTGAGATCGTTACCGCCGCATTAGGGGCGCTTGAAGGAGACGTCGAGGGGGCGATCAACCTCTTCACGTTTAACTTTACCGACACACTGACCGATCCGGCTGTCGCCGAGCTATCGCTTGAGATTACACTCGAAGCGGAGCGAATGGCGCGGCATAATTCTGGGTCGGCAACGGCCACGAACCTGACCAAGCTGCGTCAGTGTCAGAATCGTCTCATCAACAAGACGATTGAGATCATGTTCGCGGACACGTTCGCTCGCATCCCCTTGCCCTGATCGTTCTCGTTCGACTCGCCCATCTACAAGCTTGCAGTTTCGGTGTCCGCCGCCAAGCCACTGGCGGTTCGACCTGGTGAAGGAGTTGGCTCGCATGGCGGTTCTCAAGAAGGTTACCGGAGAGTCGAGCGGCCAACTCCTGGAGTTGAAGGACGATTCAACCATCATCGGCCGCGCTCCCGATTGCTCCTACATTCTCGACGCCCCAGGCGTAAGCCGGCGCCACTTCGAGTTGCGCCGGAGCGGCGATGTTTATTCTGTCGTCGACCTCCATTCGCGTAACCTCACCTACCTGAACGGCAAGGTTCTCGACCCAGACAAACTCTATCCCGTAAAGCCGAACGACCGCATCAAGGTTTGCGAGATTGAGTATGTCTTCTATCTGAGTCCGCCCAAAGAGTCGGCCGTCAAGCCGGCGGCGGACGAGATTCCGGTCGACGAGCGTAACGACATCGGCCCGCTGCACACGCTCGACGCTTCGCGATCGAGTGCCCTGGCGTCGACGATCAAGCCCGAAATCAAGCTCGCGGCGATTCTCGACATCGCCCGCAACCTGTCGAGCGAGCTGAAAATCGACTCGCTCGCGCCCAAAATCCTCGATAGCCTGATGCTCCTGTTCCCGCAGGCAGAACGCGGATTCTTGGTGCTGATTGAGCAAGAAACCAAGAAGCTCATCCGCAAGGCATTTAAGTATCGTCCAAACAAGAAGCTCGGCATCCAGGCAACGACGTTTGCCGACGAAGCGCCGATGAGCATCAGCCGATCGATCGTCAATCACGTGATTGGCCAGAAGCGTGCCGTGCTCAGCCAGGATGCCGGCAACGACCAGAATCTGCCCACGAGCGCATCGATCGCCGACCTGAAAATTCGCTCGGTCATGTGCGTGCCGCTCCTCACGCCCGACGGTCAGGTACTGGGCATCATTCAGCTCGACACCGCCGACCGCAAGCAGTTCATGCAGGATGACCTCGACGTGCTCGCCGCGGTCGCCAGCCAGGCAGCCATCGCGGTGCAGAACGCTACGCTGCACGAAAGCGTGATCCAGCGCGAACGGCTCGATCGCGACCTGAAAATCGCCGAGCAAGTTCAAAAGCGGTTTCTGCCGCAATCGGTCCCCAAGATCGCCGGCTGGGAATTCTTCGCGTATTACCTGCCGACCTACGAAGTCGGCGGCGATTATTACGACTTCGTCACTTTGCCCGGAGCACGCGTCGGCGTGGCCGTGGGCGACGTTTCGGGCAAGGGTGTCGCCGCCGCGCTGATGATGGCGAAATTCTCGGGCGATACGCGTTTCTACATGACGACGAAGGAGTCGCCCGACGCTGCCGCTATTGAGCTGAACAACGCCCTCTGGGCAGCGGGAATCGACGAGAAATTCATCACCCTGAGCCTCTCGCTGCTCGACACGAACACCCACGTCTTGCAATACTGCTCGGCCGGACATCCGCCGATTCTCTTGCGTCGAGCCGACGGTACGGTCGAGGAACTCGGCGAAGATATCTCGGGCTTCCCACTCGGCATCATGCCCGACACGGTCTACGCTCAAAAGGAAGTGACCCTGCACTCTGGCGACGTCGTTGTGGTGTATTCCGACGGCGTAACCGACCCGCGAAACATGAATGAGGAGCTGTACGACACCAAGGAGAACCGCCGCCTGCTCAAGCGAGTCGCGGCGTCGGCCGGGGGACCTGAAGCGGTTGGCAAATCGATCCTTCAGGACGTCCGCGAGTTCTCCAAGGGGCACAGCCAGACGGACGATATCACTCTTCTCTGCTTCGGACCGGTCCCCAAGTAACCGGCCCGATCTGATCGAAACGCGAAGTATTTCCTTTCATGGCGCTCAAAATCTCGAACGTCCGGCTGGAGCTCGACGAGCCCGAACTCGCCCTGCCCGACAAGCTCGCGGAACGACTCGGTGTCGGCCGCGACGTGCTCGCTCGTGTTCGCATCCTGCGAAAAAGTCTCGACGCCCGCCGGCATGACGACCTGCATTTCATCTATTCCGCCGAGGTTGAGATTCCCGAAGAGGAATCCGATCTGGTCACGCGCGTGAGCGGCCGTGACATCGAGCCATTCGAAGCCGATCGCTTCGATTGGCCGCTTCCCGGAAACAACCCTCTGGAACACCGGCCGATCGTCATCGGCGCAGGTCCCGCGGGGCTGTTCGCGGGATATCTGCTCGCGACCGCTGGTTATCGCCCGATCGTGCTCGAACGCGGGCGCGACGTGAAAGATCGCGTCGCCGACGTCCGCGCATTCGACGCCGGTGGTCCGGTCGATCCCGAGAGCAATTATCTCTTCGGCGAAGGTGGCGCCGGCACGTTCAGCGACGGCAAGCTCACCAGCCGGGGCACCGGCCCCGACGTCCAGCGCGTGCTCGAAATTCTCGCCGACTGCCACGGCAAGCCATCAATCCTTTACGAGCAGCGTCCACACCTCGGTTCGAACCGATTGCCGCTCGTTGTGCGAACGCTCCGGCGCAAGCTCGAACAAGCCGGTGGCGAGGTGAAGTTCTCCTGTCGCGTCGAAGATATTCACATCGACGAAGGCAGATTGCGCGGAGTCTACACAACGTCTGGCTACATGGCGTGCGACGTTGCGGTTCTCGCGGTCGGTCATAGTGCACGCGACACCTATGGAATGTTGCTCCGTCGCGGTGTACCGCTCGAAGCGAAGGCATTTCAGCTTGGCGTGCGAATCGAACAACCGCAGGAGCAAGTGAACAAGGCACGCTACGGCGCCTTCTCAGATCACCCCGCGCTTGGCGCTGCCGATTACAATCTCGTCGCGCACGCAGGCCGGCGCGACGTCTTCACGTTCTGCATGTGCGCAGGCGGGTTCGTCATGCCTAGCGTGAGCGAGCCCGGCTATTTCTGCACGAACGGCATGAGCGAGAGTCGCCACGACTCGCCCTTCGCCAACAGCGGCCTGGTAATGACGATCGATCCGGCCGAGACTGGCAGCACTCACCCGCTTGCCGGCGTGTTCTTCCAGCAGAAATCCGAGCGCCTGGCCTACCTCATCGGCGAACGTACATATAAGGCCCCGATCCAATGGGCACGCGACTTCCTTGGCGGTCGCGGTAGCCGCGGCAAGCTTCCTTCAAGCTACCCGCGCGGCACAATGCCGACCGACCTGGGTATGCTCCTTCCGCCAGGTGTGACAGAATCGCTCGAACGCTCGCTACCGATCATGGATCGCAAATTCCATGGCCTCTTCCTGCGCAACGCCACCCTCACCGGCCCGGAGTCGCGCGGTTCGTCTCCCGTGCGCATTCCGCGCGACGACGAATCACGCCAGTCGCCCACAATCGTCGGTTTGTATCCTTGCGGCGAAGGAGCGGGCTACGCCGGCGGAATCATCAGCGCCGCGGTCGACGGCCTGCGTACGGCACGCGCGATCGTCGCCCGCCACGCCCGGCTCGACTGATCGACTCAACCCAGGGACGGAACATCAATGGTCTCGCTCATCCTCGCCGGCTTGTTGATCGGTCAGACTGCACCGCCATCGGGAAATTCGGTTATTCGCGCGAAGGCGGGTGCGTCGGAAATCGTCATCACCACGACCGAGCGACTCGCCGGCGCGATTCACTCGCTGACCTGGAACGGCAAGGAATTCATCAATAGCACCGATCACGGCCGGCAACTGCAATCGGCGTCGAACTTCGATTGCAACGGCCAGTTCTTTCCCGAAACCTTTAACCCCACCGAAGCCGGTTCTCGCCGCGACGGCGCCGGCCCGCGCTCTTCCAGCAAACTGCTCAGCCTGACCGCAAGCGGCGCAGACCTCCACACAAGCAACCTGATGGCTTTCTGGCTCAAGCCGGGTGAACGGTCCGAAGGTCATCTCGCATACAATGATCGAATCCTGTCCAAACACAAACTGACAAAACACGTTCATATTGGTCACAAAGACAATTCTCAGATCATCGAATACAATGTGACGTTCAATCTGCCCGCCGACGAACGCCACACTTTTGCTCAATTTGAAGCATTAACAGGTTATATGCCCGAGGAGTTCAGCCGCTTCCTGACGTTCGATCATGCTTCGGGAAAGCTCATGCCGCTCTCCGACGGCCCGGGCGAACAGCCCGCGCCCGTCGTTCTCTCGACCACGAACGGTTCGCACGCGATGGGAATATTCTCTCCCGATCTCGCCCCAGGCTATGGGCGATTCTGCTTCGTCCCCGAACACGTGACGAAGTGGAATTGCGTGTTTCGCGTGCGTGATCCCAATGGTGTCAAACCCGGCGATTACTCGTATCGAATGTTCGTCGCCGTGGGCACGGAAGAGGATGTGACCCGATCGCTCATACAATTATCAAAAGAATTTCCTGAAGCAAAATGAACGCGATCGAGTACGACGACGACCAAGAACTCACCAGATACGTCTGGAATTACCTGACGAGTCGGATGACTTCGTTCGAACGTCGCGTTAGACATGCCATTATCGGTCGTGAAAAGCTCGCGAAGTTGAACGCTCCTCCCGAATATCCATTGTATGCAAGTTGGGGCCGTACAGACGAGGCCGAGGTCAACACTGCGCTTGCAGATGGGCACGAGGTTTATCGTCGCCGGGTCTGCATGCGGGTTCTCGTAGATTGCACCGATATTGTTGTAAATCGGTGCCCGCGTTGCGAACGAGTCCTTCGCACGCCGCTAGCACGCCAGTGCCTCTGGTGCGGTTTCGACTGGCACGCCGCCTCTTCGTAAACGACACAGGCACGCCGCCTCAATTTTCGTCCGGCCAACCTGCTTTGTTCGAACAAGTCTCTCGAGAAATACCGGTATCGGGAAGATCGCCAAACTTATCGCGGTAGACTTGCCAGGAAATATAGCACATATCCTCACATTCCATGTCCATCATAGCAATTGAGGGATCGGCGTTGACCGCGTCGTAGTACTCCTTGCCGGCAATCACGATGAAGCCGCGTGCGTAGAGGAAACCATCGTCCGAGCCGTCGGTCGCCTGTTGCACCTCGGCGCGATCGATGTCGAACAGCTTGCGTTCGAGAATCCGATCGAACTCTGCCAGCTCATCGGCCGGCAAAGTTTCAAGGTCCGTTTGAAGCGCCGGTACGACGAGTTCAAGCGCATCCATAAGGTCGTCGGCCTTGTCTTCAGAAAGCAATCCCTGCGCGAGTCTTTGGCGCGACTTGGTCTTCCCGCCGGCCGATTTCCACGCCATTTCGATCATCGACCAGAACCTGGTTTCGTCCATGGCAATTGACCTCAGGGCGCGGTATCGAAAGTGACCAGACGTCTGATGGCCGATTCTACCAGACACCAAAAGCAGGTGGCGTGTCGTTTGCATCAAAATTCGATGTTGAATCAAACGAGTTCTCGACCTCAAAACAGTCGGAGCCTGAGCCATGTCGAACGAAAGCTGGGGCGAATGCAAGGACTGTAAGTGGTGGCAAATCGAGCCCGAAGCCACCATTCAAAATCAAAGCATGGGATTGTGCATCGAGGAGGAGCTTCAACCTTTCCGCCTGCGCGTCTCCGGCAACAGCGGTTGCACTTCATTCATGAAAGGTGCTCCCGCGCGAGCCAAGGGATCGAGTGCCGCTCCACCGACAGCACAGCCCACGCGATAGTCGATGAACCGGCCGCCTGAGGTTGCCTGAATCGCGAATCTTGATTAGTTTGCGGCCCTTGAGCAGACCGACTGTTTTTAACGATGGAGTCGCCGGCATGGATGCCAGCCATCGCGGCGTTGCCGCGCCTCGCTTGCTGCGCGGTAAGAACGGAGTACATGCGTCGGGACGCAACGGGGGCCTGCGAGTCGCTCTTGTTCACGACTGGCTGACCGGCATGCGCGGTGGCGAAAAATGCCTCGACGTCCTCTGTCAGGCGTTTCCCGACGCCACCCTCCACACGCTCATCCATCGCAAAGGCGCGCTCAGCCCGACCATCGAGCGCATGAATATCCGGACGTCCGCGCTTCAGCGCATCCACGGCGTCCACAAGCATTACCGTAAACTGCTCCCCATCATGCCGGCCGCCGCGCGGATGTGGAATGTCGGCGACGTCGACGTCGTCGTAAGCCTCAGCCACTGCGTCGCCAAAGCGGTTCGCGTCCCGCGTGGGATACCGCACATCTCCTATTGCTTCACCCCGATGCGCTACGCCTGGGACGGCCGCGAATCCTACCTCCAGTCGTGGCGCAATAAACCGCTCAAGCGTGCCCTCGCAGCTGGCTTGCTCAATTCTTTGCGTGATTGGGACAAGCGCACCGCAGCCGGGGTTACCCATTTTGTCGCGATTAGCCAGACGATTCGCGACCGAATCGCTCGCTCGTACGAACGCGACAGCCGGATCATCGAACCGCCGGTCGAAACCACGTTTTACACGCCCGACAATTCGCCTCGTTCCGGCGCGTATCTCATTGTTTCAGCTCTGGTTCCGTACAAACGCATCGAGCAGGCGATCGAAGCCTGTTCGCGACTTAATCTACCGCTCGACGTCATCGGCGAAGGTCCCGAACGCGCGAAGCTAGCCGCGAATGCTGGCCCAACAGTGCGCTTCCTCGGCTGGCAAAGCGACGAGGTCATTCGCGACCACTACCGCCAGGCCCGTGCCCTGCTCTTCCCCGGCGAGGAAGACTTCGGCATCGTGCCGATGGAAGCACTCGCAACCGGCTGCCCGGTGATTGCATTGGGCCGAGGCGGAGTCGCGGAAAACGTGGATGACCGCGTCGGACGCCTGTACCAAGATCCAACCACTGAAGGACTTATGTCAGTCATTTCGACTTGGGAAGCCGATGGATGTCCCAATGATCCAAGCGAAGGCCGGCGACGCGCCGAGGCACTTTCCACGAACGTGTTTCGGTCGCGTCTGCTCGGGTTGATCGACGAGGTCACTGGTCGCACAAGTCCCATCCCCGCGCCGCACATTGGTGCCGAGCGGTCGCGCATGCCGGCTGGTTGAATCGGCGACGGGTTGACCGTACGATGGCGGGCCTCTTAAGTCGAGGCGTCGCATCTTCTACCGGCCAACCAGCAAGCCGAACCAGGCAACTTTCCCCATGAGCCAAGCACCCACCGCCGACGATGCGCTCGACCGTCACGAGGTCATCGACTACTACGCACTCGACGACAAGGCGATCGAGAACCCGCCGACGAGCTTGCTCAAGTCGCTCACCAAGATTGGCCCTGGGCTTATTCTGGCCGGTTCGATCGTCGGCACCGGCGAATTGATCGCAACGACCGGCCTGGGTGCGAAGGAAGGCTACGTCCTCCTCTGGCTCATTCTGCTCTCGTGCGTCATCAAGGTGTTCGTGCAGGTCGAGCTGGGCCGCTATGCGATCACGCACGGCAAAACCACCCTCGCCGCGCTCGATACCTTGCCCGGCCCTCGGCTGGGAACGTCGTGGTTGAGCTGGCTCTGGCTCTTCATGATGTTGACGACCCAGGCCCAAATCGGCGCGATGGAAGGGCTCGTCGGTCAGGCTGCGCACATGGCGTTTCCGGGTGCCTCGGCGGCGGTCGCCAAATTCGGAGCTTCGATTAACCCAAGCTTCGGCGACTTTCTCGCCAAACATCCCGAACACTTCTGGGCCACACTCACCGGCCTGGCCGCTATTGCCTTGCTACTCTCGGGCGGCTACCGGCGGCTTGAAAAGATCACAACGGCACTCGTCGCGTTCGTGACGTTCGTCACCGTCGCCTGCGTGCTTGGCCTACCGTTTACCGACTTCCCAGTTAAGTGGGACGAGCTTAAAACTGGCTTTGAGTTCGCAATGCCGGTGACCGGCGTGTTTCTCGCTGCATCGACATTCGGCATTACCGGCGTGGGTGCGAGCGAGCTCTTCGCCTATCCCTACTGGTGCATCGAGAAGGGATACGCCCGCTCGGTCGGCCCGCGCGACGAAAGCGATAGCTGGGCAAAACGCGCGAGGGGCTGGCTGCGGATCATGCAGCTCGACGCTTGGTTCAGCATGATCGTGTTCACGGTCGCCACGGTTGCGTTCTACATCCTGGGTGCGGCAGTTCTCAAGCCGCAGGGGCTCATCCCCCAAGGGTCGGGGATGATCGAAACCCTGGCACAAATGTACGTTAAGCCGCTCGGCACCTGGACGCGCGAGGTTTTCCTCGTCGGCGCCTGGGCCGTGCTGTTCAAGACGCTTTATGTCGCGACCGCCGGCAATAGCCGCCTCACAGCCGACTTCCTCAACCTAGCCGGTCTCTGGCGGACTCATGATGTCCGTGGTCGGGAACGAACTGTCAGCGCCTTCTGCGTGTTTTACCCGCTGCTCGCAATCTTCCTGTTTTTCGCGTTCCCCGATCCCAAAACGCTGGTGGCGATCGGCGGCTATGCACAATCGCTGATGCTCCCGTTGATCACCGGCGCAGCGATTTTCCTGAGGCTGCGCGATGCCGACCGCCGCGTCGGGCCGCTGTTCATCACCGACATCCTCGTCTGGATCGCATTCTTCTCGATCTCGATCGTGGCGAGCTACAGCGTTTACCACCTCGTAACGATCAATTTGCTCAAATAATCCCTGGTCAGTTGGGCAATCGGGGTCGACATTGGCGGCATTCGGCCCGTATAACCAACCCGGAATGGAGTCGCCGGCCTCGGATTGAGGCCGGTTGCAGCACCACCGGGGATCTGCACCGTGTTCAATTTGTTGGTCAGGCTGCGCTACGTCACGCTGCCGGTGGTGTTGCTGCTGCTCGTCGCCCTCATCGCGCAGGGCAAGCGCGTTAGCTACGAGCAATCGATCAAGTCGTTCTTCGCAGACGACGATCCGGCGATGGCCGTCTACCAGCGCGCCTCGGCCGCGTTCGGTGACGACAACTTCGTCTTCATCGCCTACGACGACCCCAATGTCCTCACTCCCGCCGGCATCGACCGCGTCGCCGAATTGGCCGATGCGATTGCGCCTGGAAAGATTGATGGCGTCGCACGAGTCGAATCGCTCGATGCAATGCCCCTGCTCTGGAAGATCGACGACGCGCTGTTGACCCTCGACAAGCTCCCCGCCCTGTTGCGCGACCGGGCGATTCGCGCCATCAAAGACAATCTCGGCACGCTCGCCGGATCGTCGAATCCCTTGAATGTCGGCGCGGCAATTCGTTCGAGCGACAGCAGCGCACTCAACGATCTGAAAACGCGCATCACAAAACACCCGCTGTTCAAGGGCACGCTGATCGACGGTCGCGGTACCACGACGGCCGTTGTCGCTCGACTCAAGAAGACAGGCGATCACGACGTCAAAGCCACCATTCTCTCACTGCGCACCATCGCCGATGCTTTTGCCGAGCGCCACAAACTTCCACGACCGGCAGTCGTCGGACCGCCAGTCTTGCTCGCCGATGGTTTCATTGCGATCGAGGCGGACGGTCGCCGTCTGGCCGCTGTGGGAATGGTGCTCATCGGCCTGGTCACGCTCACTGCGACGCGCTCCCTCTGGTGGGCGCTGATTCCGATTCTCGCCGGCTGGATTGTCTGGCTTGCGACCGAATGGGTACTCGCGACGTTCAACCTCAAGCTTTCGCTCTCTGGTGGCCCGCTCGTCGCTCAGATCATCGTGTTGACGATGCCCGCCGCCAGCCACCTCGCCACGCACTTTCGCGACGACCGCCGCCATCAGACGAGTGCACGCTCGGCCGCGTTCTCAACGCTCGCCTCGGTCTCGGTGCCGATCCTGTGGACCGCAATCACGGGCGCCATCGGCTATGGCGCACTGATGACGAGTTCGGTCGTCCCAGTGCAACAATTTGGCTCGATTCTCGGCGTTTGCACCCTCATCGCGTCGCTTCTCACAATGGCACTCGCACCGATTGCGATGGTGCCCCCATTTCGGCTTGGCCTTCGCGAAAACTTCGAGGCCGAGTCTCGTGTGATGGGTCGGATGACGCGGCTCACCGCGTGGGTTGAGCGGCATCCGCAGCTTGTCGTGTTGACGATGCTTGCAACCGTCATCCCGCTCGCGTTCGGCATTCGCCGACTTACCTACGAGTCGAACTATATCAACGCCTTCACGCCTGATGCCCGTGTCGTCAGCGACTACAACATGGTTGAGTCGCGTCTCGGAGGCATCGGCGTCGTTCAGCTCATCGTGCCGTTCGGCAAGGATGTGACGCTCGACTCGCTCGAAAAACTTCGCCGCCTCGAAAGCTCGCTCACGCAGTCTGACACGAAACGTCCCCACGCCGATTACGTGCTCTCGCTCGCGACCGTGCTCGATCCCGATCGCCGGTTCGCGAGCCTGGCGCCGGATGTCGCAAAACGAATTCTCGACACCAAGCTCGACCTGATCGCCGCATCGCCGCAGGCCGAGTTGATGACCGGGTTCTGGAACCGCACCAAGGATCCCGACCGAAACAACGCCCGCGCTTTGATTCGGCTCGTCGAACAGCAGCCCACCGAAGCCAAGAACTACATCTTCAACCGCGCCGTCGCCGATGCTCGCGCCGACTTTGGTGCCGGCTCGTATCTCACTGGCCTCTCGTATCTGATGACTCGCACCACCGAAGGCGTAATTCTCACCCAGTGGGAAACCTTCTTCTGGTCAGTCGCGGGCATCCTGCTGATGCTCACGCTCGCGCTTCGCAGCCTCGTTCTTGCCGGATTGGCGATGGTGCCGACGCTACTCGCCGTGGGCCTAGTGCTTGGCCTCATGGGATGGATGGGCATCAAGCTCGACATGGCCACCGCGCTCGTCGCCAGCGTCGCGCTCGGACTCTCGGTCGATGATACGTTTCACTGCCTTCTGCAATTCCGCAAGTCGCGAAAGACTCTGCCGTTCTCCCAGAGCCTGGAATCGAGCTATTCGATTACTGGCCCAGGAGTCATTCTTTCGAGTTCGGCCGTGGCAATCGGATTTCTTGCTCTTCGCCTCAGCGAGTTCTCACCGTTCGCGAATTTCGGCACGATGGTAGGTATCGCGACGGCGGGCAGTACGATCGGCAATCTCGTGCTTCTTCCCGCGTGCCTTACGCTCCTCGAAGCGCGGAAGAATCGTACTCAAGCTGCGCAATAGATTCGGGCGGCAAATTGCTACAAAGGCCTGCGCCAAACCCCGCGCAGCGAGGAGCCGCGCGCCGCTTGCTCGCGGCCGACGCGCGGCTTAATCTCGTGCCGTCACCCTTTGTTTCTCAAACGACCTTCAACAGCCAGGCGGATTCATGAAACGCACGCACTTGCTTCTTGGAATTGCGCTGCTCGGCGCAGTGTCATCTTCAAACGCCCAATCGCTGCCGAGGGCAACGCCCGAATCTCAAGGCGTTTCGTCCGACGTGATTCGCGCCTATATCGAGTCGGCCGATCAAAAGGTCAACACGATGCACAGCTTCATGCTGGTGCGTCACGGCAAGGTCGTCGCCGAATCGTGGTGGAAGCCGCAAACGCCTGAAACCCACCACATCATGAATTCGTTGAGCAAAAGTTTCACCTCAACGGCCGTCGGACTCGCGGTTGAAGACGGCAAGCTCAGCATCGACGATCCCGTGCTCAAGTTCTTCCCAGACGACGCTCCCGCCGAGCCTTCGGAAAACCTCAAGGCGATGAAGGTGCGCGACCTGCTCACGATGTCGACGGGTCACGAGGTTGAAGTCAAACTCACAAAGGACGTGTCCTGGGTGAAAGCCTTCCTTGCGCATCCAGTTCCGCGGAAGCCTGGCACGCACTTCAAATACAACACGCCCGCAACATACATGCTTTCGGCGATCGTTCAGAAGGTGACCGGCCAGACTGTGCTCGAGTATCTCAAGCCGCGCCTCTTCGACCCGCTCGGCATCAAAGATCCGCGCTGGGGAACGAGCCCGCAGGGAATTATCCTGGGCGGCTTCGGCCTCTTCATTCGTACGGAAGACGTTGCGAAGTTCGGACAGCTTTACTTGCAGAAGGGGATGTGGGAAGGCAAGCAACTCATCCCTGCGCGTTGGGTTGAAGCCGCGACGTCCAAACAGGTCTCGAACGGCAGCGATCCCAATAGCGACTGGGCTCAGGGCTACGGCTTCCAGTTCTGGCGTTGCCGTCACGGCGCGATTCGTGGCGACGGTGCCAACGGTCAATTCTGCGTCGTGCTTCCCGAGCAAGACGCAGTGATCGCTATCACCGCCGACACCAAGAACATGCAGGCCGAGTTGAGCGTTGTGTGGGATAAGCTACTGCCCGCTTTCCACAAAGATGCTCTGCCCGAAAATGCCGAAGCGCAAAAGAAGCTGAAGGAAACAATCGACTCACTGACCGCCGGTAAGCCGCGAGTCGTGCAGAACGTGCAATAAGCAAAAGGGCGAGAGAAAAATGGAAGAGTCCGGCGTGTGCAAAATGCTCGCGCCGGACTCTTTTGTATTGATCAGGATCCGACCGTTACGTCGTGGTGCTCAACACCGGCTGGATTATTCTCGTCGGTTGGAACTTCCTCGACCGACCCAGCACGCGACATCTCGCCGTGCTCGGAAAAGGTGTGGGCGAGCGTCTGGAATCTGTGATAGAGTTTATACATGGTCTCATCATCAAGATCTTCCGCATTGATCAGGCGGTTGCTCGCCCCCTCTGCCGCCGCAATCAGCTCGTTGAGCTTGAGATGCATTGCCCTCGTGTCGCGATTCTGCGTACGCTGAATCAAGAACACCATCAAGAACGTGATGATTGACGTTCCCGTATTGATCGTCAGTTGCCACGTATCCGAGTAACGGGTGAATGGACCGAGCAGCAGCCATATGACGATCGATCCAGCCGCAAGCCAGAACGCTTGCTGACTGCCGGTCCAGTATGTAATCAACTCTGCAAGCGAGTGGCCGTGGCTGCGATGTTTGTCATCTATCGAACACGGCGCAGTCGCCGCCACGTGCGTAGTCGTGGAAGCAGACATGGACATCCTCTTCAAACTCTTGCGCCGAGCAATCGGCAATCAGACCGGTCGTCGTGTGATCGCTCAGCGATCGACAGTGGCAACGACCGTGGCTTCTAAGCAGCAATTGCGATACCAACCGAGGTAAACCGAGTTAACATAGAGGATTCATTGCCCTCAGACGGTCGCGGACGGCAAGCCGCGCTCCAGAACCAGAATTTGACTGACCGCCAGTCGATGAGAAGCCGGCTTCCTCAATCGGGGATCGCCAAATCGCCCAAAGTCGTATTCAGTCATGACGTCACGATGCGCACTCAACTGCGTAGCGGATCATCGAGCTTGAAGTGGGAAGACAGCGGGGTTACCCTGGAAACTTTGGTCCACTGCCCCGATCAACTAACCCTGAATTTCAGGAGATCATATGTCAGTGTCTTCGGATATGATTCTCCCCGACGCAAAGGCGCGCCCCGGCGGTGAAGCGGAAGCACCTGAGTCTCATCAGCACCTGCTGATCGTTGATGACAGTCAGGAGGCCGGCGAAACCCTGCGCCGGATGCTCGAAATCTCGCTGGGTATTCCGGCCGATCTGGCGACGAACGGCAACCGCGCACTCGAAATGCTGGCGAAGCGCCCCTATAGCGTGGTGCTGACCGACCTGCGCATGCCCGGCCTCGGCGGGATGGAATTGCTCCAGCAAATCCAGGCGAAAAACCTTCCGGTTACGGTCGTCGTGATGACCGGCTACGGCAGCATCAACGATGCGGTCGAGGCGATGAAGTATGGCGCCTACGACTTCCTGACAAAGCCAATCGACCCGGAAACTGTCAGCCTTCTCGTCCAGCGCGCCTTGCGGGAGCGCACGCTGCAAGACGAGCTCATCGCATTGCGTACGCAGCTTCGCGAACAGAGCTCATTTCAGAATATCCTCAGCAAAAACCCCCGCATGCTCGAGATCTTCGACCAGATCTCCTGCATCGCCGATACGAACACCACGGTGCTCATCGGCGGCGAAACGGGAACGGGTAAAGAACTGGTCGCCCGCGCAATCCACCAGGCTTCCTCCGCACGGCGCAACGGTCCGCTCGTGATCGTCAACTGCGCCGCGCTGCCCGAAAGCTTGATGGAGAGCGAACTTTTCGGTCATGAAAAAGGTTCGTTCACCGGCGCTGCTGCTCAGCGCAAAGGTCGAATCGAAATGGCCGACGGCGGGACGCTGTTCCTCGACGAAGTTGGCGATATTCCGCCCGTCATGCAGGTGAAATTGCTTCGCGTGCTGCAAGAACGCCAGTTCGAGCGCGTCGGCGGCAACGAAAGCCGCAGCGTGAACGTGCGAGTCATCGGCGCGACCCACCGCGACCTTCCAGCGATGGTTAAAGAAGGAAAATTCCGCGAAGACCTCTACTATCGACTCAACGTCTTCAAAATCGATCTTCCGCCGCTCCGCGAACGTCCCGAAGACATTCGCCTTCTCGCCACGCATTTCGCCGAGAAGTACGCTCGCACAGGCCAGCCCCCCTGCCAGTTCACTCCGGAAGCGATGGAACTGGTGCTCGGCCACGCCTGGCCGGGCAACGTCCGCGAGCTTGAAAACGCCATGGAACGGGCGGTGGTGACCGCCAAGAACGGTGTCATCGCGCCATCGAATCTTCCGTCCGACCTCTCGAAGCCCGCGCCCAAAAAATCGATGTTCTCGATCGATATCACGCGTCCGCTTCCCGCGCAGCTAAGCGAGGTCGTCGCGAATTTCGAGAAGCGTTACATCACACGCGCACTCAAGCGAACCCGCGGTCACGTGGGACGCTGCGCGCGGATCAGCGGCCTTTCGCGCCGGAGCATCACATCAAAGATCGCTCAGTACAAAATTGATACGTCGGCATTCAAGAAAGACTGACGACTGCTCGACGTAACGCCTTTTATCACACCCAGTTTCCTCAATCATCGCCCCAGGCGAACGAGGAAGCTGGGTGTTTCTCTTTGAATTCGGCACGGCGATTGCAACTCTCCTCGATCGTAGGTCAACCATTCTTGGCCATGGATCCCGATGAGGAGATTTGTGATGACTTTCAACGTTGCCCCAGCAACCGGCCTCCCTGGGGTAAAGGGTCGGCTGGTCGAATGTGCGATCGACGGAAGGGAAGCTATCGACAAGCGTCTTAACGAGATCGACAAGGAATGGAGTCGGAGCCGCGTGCTCGAGTTCGGACTCGGGGCGGTGATCCTTGCCGGTGTCGGAGTGGGATATGCCGTCACCCCGTGGGCGCTCATTCCGGTCGCCGTCGGGGGGCTTGTTCTCATCGAGAACTCGCTGGTCAAGCGCAGTGGTTCGGGCCTGATTCTCGAGAAGCTCGGCTGGCGATCGGTCGCCGAGCGCGAACGCGAACGTACCATGCTCAAGGCGATTCGCGGCGACTTCGAGCAGCTTCCTCGCGTCGTTGATGATGAAGACCGCGACGCGATCTCCCGGCTTGAAGGTGAAGGCGGCGGTGCAAGCGCTGGCGAGTGCGCGACATGCGTGCCCGTCAATCACGAAGCGGTTCGAGAGATCATCGAGATCGTCGAGAGTGATCATCGCGCAGTTTGAGTGAGAATGTTCCGATAAATTCCGAATCAAAACAGAATCGCCGCTCTAGCATGAAGATTTGCTAGAGCGGCGATTCTGTTTCAGTGGTAACCCAAATTCGCGCGCGAAGGGCACACTGGTGGGATACCACCAGTGGCACCCGGCGTTGTGAGAAAGATCAAAACTTCGATCAAGACATGCGTCGCGAGATCTGCTCGGGAATGTGGCGAAGGCGAGATGTCAAATCATGCAGATGTTCCGGAATGTGGTGGCGTTCCATCCAGCTCCGTTCGTGACCGCCGGAAAGGACCGCAGTGATCAGGACGCCAAGCCCGAATCCAACGCTGAAACCTGCCGCCATCGAGAGCGCGGGATGTCGCGTGATCACCGCGGAGACCGCCGAGTAGGAAGGCAATTGCAACTGGTCGTGATGAGTGCCGCCAAGTTCATTGCGCATATGCGGGCGATCGGTTTCAGTAGGCATGTCGTGCTCCTCGTGAGAAGTGTGTGAGATGCGCGAGTTCGCGGACGTACCGTTGCTTCGCTCGCGTGAGTTGTTCCTGCGACTCATGGGTAAAACCTCCACAATGTGTTGCGTGCGGCTGTATAAAGCCCGGCAAATCAAGCCGCTCGTCCATAGAGATAGAAGAGCAACATCAATGCCGCAGGCAATTCACTCACAATTCACGACAAAACAAGCGAAGTCGGCATACGTGTTGCTCTTCTTTCGGCACGTTACGAAACGATGACCAGGCACTGCGAGTTGGCTCGTGGTAATCCGCCAGGTCTCATGCGGAAATATCAGACAGAAGGGATCGAACGATGAAGAGCCTCAAATTCCTCTGCGTCCCGGTCGCCATGGCGTTCATCGGAATTGGCTGCGGCGAAGAATCCAAGGTGACGAAGCAAGAGACGATCAAGACTCCTGAAGGCACCAGCAAGGTGACCACGGAAACCAAGGTCGAATCGACCGGCAAGAACCCTCCTGTCCCCGCCAAACCCTAATCGACCGGCTCGTGTATCGACCCGGGCGTTATCGAACTTTTTCCAAGGAGCGTCACAATGGTCAATGCTCAACAGCTTCAGGGATCGTGGAATCGCATCCGGGGCCAGGTGAAGGAGAAGTGGGGTAACCTCTCCGACGACGATCTCCAGATGCAGAACGGCAACGTCGATCAGGTCGTCGGCAAGATTCAGCAGAAAACCGGCGAAACCCGCGAAGCGATCGAACAGTTTCTCAGCCAACTGACGAGCAAGGGCGCGAGCGCCCTCTCACAAGCCGCAGAAACGGCTGGCCAGTTTGCACACGATGCTGGCCGCCAGATTCGCGACCGGTATCAGGACGTCGCTCAGCACGTTTCCGAAGGTTACGAGCAAGCCGAGCACCTCATTCAGCACAACCCGACCAAGTCGGTTGCGGCTGCCTTCGGCGTCGGTCTCGGCATCGGCCTCCTGGTCGGCCTGGCGCTTCGTTCTCGCTAACTTCCGGGTCTGATCAAACACCGTACGGAGGGGATATCATCATCCCCTCCGTTTTTCTTTTTCGAAGCCCAACCAATGAAGTTTACGCGAAGACAAAAAAGAACCGGCGGAGCTCAAAACGAGCTGCGCCGGTTGATGAAATCTTGACTGCTGAAGAGCGATCGGTCACTCAGAGGCGCGTCCGCGGTTGCAGATGCTTCCAATGCGAAGGTGGCTCATGGGCAGGGAAGAATTTCCCAGGCGTTCGATTAGCCGGCTTTCGATCACTTCGGCCGAGCTCATATGGCAGCGTTCATCGACGACAACTTCTTCGACCGTCGTCTCATTGCGATGAAGCTCAAATCGGCTCCAGACATTTCGCTCACGGGTTTGCGGGTACATCACGCTGCCGGTATCACGCATGACCTGTCCCAGATCCAACTTGGCATTGGTGTTGATCATCAACGGAATCCTCCGAGTATTTCTGATAGCAGATTCAACGATCTCGACGTGCGTCGTATCCTGGTGTGATCTCAAGCTGCTGCCGAGGGGTGACAATTTGTTTCATCCTTGAACAAACGGTCTTTGTGAAAAGCGATTGAATAGCTTGCGAAACTCATGCCAAGAGGTTGAAACCTTCTTTTATCAATAATCAAACAAATTCTAGGTGCAGCCGATTTTGACCGTGCGCCGATAACTAACTTGGCCTATTAACCGTGCTTAGAAAAAGCAAAAGACCACGCACGATGCGTGGCCTCTTGGGGAACTATTCTGCCGAATTTTTGGGTCGTAACTCAGTTGAGAAGCCAGATTCTCAACTGTTACGATGTAATTTTAGCGTCCGCTGTGCAGGAGGACGGTGCCAAGCCAGGCAAGGTTTCGCTCAAGTTCCTCGCGTGACCGCCTGAAAACAAGCAAGCTAACGCGGAAGCGATAAGCAGCCAAAACCGCGAGAACTGCGGAAACCACGATGCCAATCAGCGCGACGATAAGCATCGCGCGAGCAATCGGCATGCTCCACGCTTCGGCCATCCAGTAGGCGATTCCAAACACGGCAACGGTAACGCTCGCCAGTGCAAGCGGTACGGCGATCGCTGTGCCGATGATCGCAGGAATCGCGCGGCCCGCACTGTCACGCGCATCTTCGGCCGCGAGTTTTGCCTGCAATGTTGCAAGCACCACGATGTTATTTCCAAGCTCGCCGAGCTCGGAAATCGCCCCGCCCAGGGACGGCTCTGCGCCCCGGTTCATCGTCGTTTGATGAGCCATCCCGTAAAGACTCCTAGCCCAAAGGCGACGCCCAGGGTGGTGAAAGTTCGATTCTTGATACCTTCTGTCTCAACCCAGTGCTTGGCAGAAGCCACCTGCGTTCCCGCTGTGAACGCCCAGTTCATCGCCTTGTCTTTCGAGAACGATGAGAGCAGTCCAGCAGCGCCGCCAGCGAGAGGATTGGATAAAGATCGCGTTAACCCAGCTTCATTCGTGCCGGCCATAAAATGTCCTTCGGATTTGAAGTGATCCGATCCTCAAAAGCGTCTGTTGGCGAATCTCGCTTCACCCGGCCCGCTTGCTTGAGACAGCCCAGCCGGGGCGGGATGCGGGCCCGGCGGATTTTCCGCCAGCAACTTCTCGACTTGGGTAATCGCGTACGATTGCGCGGCACGAATCACGATGGGGGTCACCGCTCCGAGAGCCCATTTCCAAACACTGGATCGCTTCGCTTGCGGAGCTTCGCTAACCGCCGCGGCAAGCGTCTGCGCCTCAGCCGGTTTGATGATGACACTCGGCGGTGCGTGTCGCTTGGGAACCAGCAAATAGCCGATGCCAAACGCCGCGCCAATCGCCAGCCAGGGGTGCTTATGGATATGCCCTTGCCAGTCGGTTACGGCCGCCACATCGTCGACAACGCCACGCATCTCGGTATGAAGTTGCGCACGCACATCGGCCATCTGGCGTCGAATGTCATCGGCTTGATTGATCACGGTCGCCACGGATAGGCGCTCCTTCCTTTACTTATTTTTGAGCCGGAGTCGCAACAATTTCCGTGACAATTCGACCGATCGTCTCATAAGGAAGATCGGCAACGATGTCCTTCCAGCCAATCACGCCAACGAGCAAACCTTCCGCGTCGACGACCAGCACGCGCCTGACGCCTTCGTTGACAAAGGTCTGCACGATCCCTTCGAGCGAAGTCGAAATAGGCACCGAAATGATCTTCGTCGACATGATGTCGGAGATCGGTTGCTCGACAAGATTGACCACCGATCCGAGCGCGAGTGCAACGTCTCGGTCCGTCACCACGCCGATCGGTTTGCCTTCTTCGACGATCGGAACCAGGCCGCAATCTTCTTCCTTCAGAATCAAAACCGCTTCGATGACGCGGCTGAATTTTGAGCAAGTTCGCGGCGACGGCACCATCACGTCGCCTGCGAGCCGTTCGCTCGGGATCTTGTCCAGGTTCAGGGATTCCACGTCGGTCGTCATGATTGCAGGTTCTCCTTCGCGTCGTCGATAATCTTGTCGATCTGGATCGAAACCAGCAGAATGATTGCGGAAATCCAGAACCAGAAGGCCAGAAGCATCGCCCCGGCAAGTGAGCCGTAAGTTCGGCCATATCCGCCAAATCGCAACACATAGACACGCAATAGCAATCCCGATGCCATGAACGCAACTGTACTCATCACCGCGCCAGGCGAAATCGGCCTCCAACCTCGATGCAGGTTTGGCCCAAAGCGCGTGATGATCGCGTAACTCAGCAGCAATCCCAGGATCACAATCGACCATTCCGCGAGAATTTCCGCGGACGAGGGCAAGCCGATCCAGGCAAATTCATGCCGAATCCGCGGCCAAACAATCAGCGCAACCAAGGTGCCGATAATAATGAACGCTTCAACAAGCGTAATCACAATCGCGGTAAGAGTGAGACGCAAATACGACCGCGTTTCCTTCACACCATGAATTGCGTCAACCGCGGTGACAAACGCGCCAAACGCCCCTGATGATAGCCAGATGCTTACCGCCAGACTTACCGACAGCAGTCCAATCGGTGGGTTTGCTTGAAGCCGCGCGATTTCGCCTGCCACCAGCTCGTACGACTCCGGCGGCAAAAACCGCGCGAGCATTTGGCGGAATTCCTCGACCGTCGTTGTGCCGGTAATGTCTCGGGATTGCACATCACCAGTGAGTTTCGGCGAAAAATGCGCAGCAAAGGTGATTACGACCGCCAGAAAAGGAACAAACGCCGTCAGGGCATAGTACGTGATGGCCGAGGAACGCATGATCAACTCATGATTTTTGAGTTGATGATAAACTCGCTCGACCAGCGTTCGTGCATCAAGTCCGCCAAACAGCGGTACGTTCCAGCTTTTGACGGCCGCAATCATGAGGTAAATCCCAGGGGGATGACTGTCACCAGGGCTTGAGCTTCCAGCCGATCACGAATCCAATGCCAAACGCCCAAGCCGCAAAGCCCCAGGGCTCCTTGCGAGCGTATTCCTCGATGCTGTCGATCGAACTTTCCAGGAACGACCGCGAGGCCGCATATTCCTGAGACATGAGTTGTCGGGCCGGACTACCAGGCATATAAAGCCCTGAAGTCGACGGCCTCTCGGTGAAGGTCGACATGATCTGGTACTCTCCAACCACCGCGAAATCTCAATGAGAATCCCACGGCCGACAGGTCACGCAGTTTACGTGCCAAATGGAACATAATTTGCGTGCAATGGCGGAGAACCACACGACCGCGCGTTACGCCAGGAATCGACATACCTCGACCATGGATCTTCTTTCAGCACGCCTCTTTCGGGATGCATCACGGAGCAGATGATGACGATTGATGAGTTGCGCGTCGTGATCATCAACGACGATCCAGACGACCGTGCGCTCTTGCAACGGCTTTTAAATGACGACACGCATCGCCGCTATGAAATCATCCTCGCTGCCAACGTCGAGGAAGGCATTCGCCTCTGCACAGTTCCTGATGGCCAACGCCCCGTCGATTGCGTGATTGTCGACCTGCATCTTGCCAGCACGAACGGCCTCGACGTGATCGAACGCCTTAAAGACGAGGAAGGCGAGGTTCGCCTGCCGATCGTCCTGTTCATCGACTCGGGAAACGAGTGTCGCGCGGCGTCCGAGGCGTTGCACCGCGGTGCGCAGGAATACATCGCCAAATCTTGGATGACGACCGACGGTCTTTCGTGCGCAATCGAGCACGCGATCGAACGTTTTGAGGTGCTCACGCGCCTTCGCACCAAGCATGAATCGCTCGACAGACGCGAGCGTGAATTCAAGAACCTGGTCGAACACTTGCCCGATGTCATCGCCCGCTTCGACTCGTCGATGCGTCATACATACATCAATAACGCCGTGGAACGCATGTCGGGCCAGAAGCCCGAGCATTACCTGGGAAAGACGATGCGCGAGGCGGACGAACCCGATCGCCTTTGCGACTTCTATGAAACACTCCTTGCCGAAGTGTTCGCCGAGGGCCGCGAGCTAACTTTTGAGTTCGACTACAAAACGCCCGCCGGCAAAAAATGCTTCCAAACCAGATTTGTCCCCGAATTCTCGCGCAAGGGTGTGGTTGATTCCGTTTTGGGCGTGACGGTCGATGTCGATGCCGGCAAACAGGTAGAAGCGGCGCTTCGCACGACTCGCGAACACCTGCGCGACGTGATCGATCGCCTGGTGGCGTTCGTCGGCGTCACAACCCCCGATGGTATTCTCGTCGAAGCCAACCGCCTTTTACTCGACTCCGCTGCACTCAAGGCTGAGGACGTACTCGAAAAGCCAATCGAAGAGACATACTGGTGGTCTTACTCGCCTGAAGTTCAAAAGCAGCTTCGCCAGGCGCTCGAGTGCGCGGCGCAGGGTCAATCGGTGCGCTACGACGTTTCGATTCGCGTCGCGCCCGATCATTTCATCACAATCGACCTGCTGCTCGCACCCCTGCTCGATGCCGAACGCAACGTCACGCACATCATCGCTTCAGGCGTCGACATCACTGAACGTCTTCGCTCCGAAAAAGCGGCCAAAGAAATCGCCGCACGTGAACGTGTGCGTTCGGCCGAGCTGAAAACCGTGCTTCGCGCCACGCCGGCAGCCATTTGGATCGCCAAGACCAACGATTGCCGCAAGATCATCGGCAATCCCGCGTCGTACAAACTCCTCGGCCTCCCCGAGCGCACGAATGTGTCCGCAACCGCGCCCGACGTGACAGAAAAAGAACGTCCTTTTCAGGAAGTTCGCGACGGCATTCCCGTCCCCGCGCACCAATTGCCAATGCAGCTCGCCGCGAAACACGGCGTCGATATCCAAAACACCGAACTCTGCTTCCGCTTCCCCGATGGCCGCGAGCGGCACGTGTATGGCAATGCGGTTCCCTTGCGCACCTCGAGCGGCCGAGTCTATGGCGCAATATCTGCATTTATTGATATCACCAAATTAAAGCAAGCCGAAGAAAGCGCCCGCGTCAACCGCGAACGGTTCGAACTCGCGCGACGCGCCGTCAGCGGCGTGATTTACGACTGGGATCCCACGACCGATCGCGTCGAATGGTCCGAAGGGTTGCTCGCGCTTGCAGGTTTTCATCCCGACGAAGCCGAGCCCAATCGCGCATGGTGGCTCAATCTCATCCATCCCGAGGATCGTGAAAAAACGCAGGCTCGCCTGAACGAAATCCTCGCCGTGCAAGGTTCGCTGCAGGAAATCGAATACCGCATCGAACATCGCAACGGCGGTTACCGCCACGTCTGGGATCGCGCTCGAATCGTTTACGACGAAACCGGCCGCGCAACGCGCATCGTCGGCTACACGATCGACATCACCGAACGCGTGCAGAGCGAAATCGCCCTGCGCGAGAATGAGATGAAGTTCCGCAAGTTTGCGACGTCCGACATCATCGGCATCGTGTTCGGCGATGTCGACGGCGGTCTCGATTACGTGAACAACGAATTCCTGCGCATCATTGGCTACACACGCGAGCAGATGGAGAGCGAAAATCCGCTCTGGACCACACTCACGCCCGAAAATTGGACCGAGGCCGATCAACACGCCATCGCCGAAGCAAAACTCCGCGGCTCCTGCACGCCGTACGAAAAGGAGTATCTCCGCAAAGACGGATCGCGCGTGCCGGTACTCGTTGGTTTCACGTTCTTCTCGGAGTCGAATCACGACTTCGTAGCGTTCATTCTCGACACGACCGAACGCAAGCGCGCGGAGCTTGCGCAGAAAGAAGCAGACACTCGCAAGGACGAATTCCTCGCGATGCTGGCACACGAGCTGCGCAACCCGCTCGCAGCGATTCGCACAGCCATCCAGATCCTCCGTCTCAAGGGGCCGTCGAACCCCGACGTCATCTGGAGCCGCGACGTCATAGACCGCCAGGCCAAGCACCTGACGCGTTTGATCGAAGACCTGCTCGACCTCTCGCGCATCCAAACCGGCAAGATTCAGCTTCGCAAAGTGGCGCTCGACGTCCGTCAGGTTCTCACCCGGGCGGCCGAGTCTGCGCAACCGCTGATGAACGCGAAAGAGCATCAGCTTGTCGTCGAGCTTCCAACCGATCCGCTGCCAACCACCGCCGATCCTGTGCGGCTCGAACAGATCGTCGGCAACCTTCTCACGAATGCGGCGAAATACACCGACGAAACCGGCCAGATCACACTCAGCGGAGCGCTCGAAGGAGATCACGTCGTCGTCCGAGTGCGCGACAACGGGATCGGCATCTCGCCTGAAATGCTCTCACAAATCTTCGGCCTGTTCGCACAGGTGCAAACCAGCCTCGACCGCTCGCAAGGCGGCCTTGGCATCGGCCTCACGCTCGTCAAGATGCTTGTCGAACAACATGGCGGCTCGATTCACGCAGCAAGCCCGGGACAAGGTCTCGGAAGCGAATTCACGATTCGACTTCCTGCGCTCAAGGTCGAGCAACCGTCGCACCCGAACGGGCACACGCCTCATCTCGAATCCGATCTCTCGCCCAAGAAGAGCGGCCAGCGAATTCTCGTCGTCGACGACAATGTCGACATGGCGAAGGGAATGGCAGTGCTCATCGCCGACTCCGGGCACGACGTAAAGCTCGCCTTCGACGGCCAGGAGGCACTCTCCGTCGCCCGCGAGTTTCGGCCATCGTTCGTCCTGGCCGATATTGGATTGCCGGGCATGAACGGTTACGAACTCGCCGAGGCGTTTCGGCAGGAAATCGCGTTCGAAGCGACGGTCTTGATCGCAATCTCAGGCTACGGCCAGTATCAGGATCGCCAGCGAGCACTTGCTGCGGGGTTTGATCACCACCTGATCAAGCCGTTTGAAATCGAGGCCTTGCTGCCGCTGCTGGCCGCGCCTCCACGAAAACCGCACAAAAATACGGAAGAGCTGAACTGACCGAAGTCATGGCAAGCCACCTGCATATGATCCAATTAGGAGTAACATTCGGTGAGATCAAGATTGGCGATTATCGGCATATCAGCTTAGCCGAACTTGGGTTATGGTCGCCGTTTGCTTGATCCGATTTCTTATGCGGGTTTCAGCCGTGGCGAAACGAATTCTCATTGTGGACGACAACCGCGACCTCGCGTGTGCGATGTCAATGATGTTGACCATGTGCGGATTTGATACCGCAATGGCTTATAGCGGTGCATCTGCCCTGCTAACTGCACGCGACTTCCGGCCACAAGTCGCATTGCTGGACATCGGTCTGCCCGACATGAATGGCTGCGACCTAGCCCGAGACCTGCGTAAGAGCCTTGCGCCGGCTCGACCTTTTCTCATCGCCATCTCGGCAGTCGACCCGCGTGACTCCAACTCAGCCGAAACTCGCGAGCAGTTTGACCTCTATCTTCTCAAGCCGGTCGACCCCGACCGGCTGCTCAGTCTGCTTTCCGCTAGCTGAAATCGAACGAGCGGAATCATTCCGATTCCGACTCGCAAGCTTCTCTTACGACGCGTTTGAATGCCTCGAGCAACGCGTCGTGATGTGCCTGTTCTTCTTTCAGAATCAAAGCTAGCTCGCCGGCACTTGTTTCGTCGTTCATGCTGGCGAAGAGATCAGCCCACACCGTTTGCCAGTGGATGACCTCCGACTTCGCCAGAAGGTCCTGAGCGATGAGATTCGCCGCACTCGTCCTCAGTTCGACGATGCTGGTCTTGATTCGCTCCAGAACCCGCCCAACGCCCGACGAATGGTGGCTTCCAGGCGTTGCACCGTAGCGAATCGCAATGCGTTCGAGCGCGGAGATGTGGCGTTGATCGTCGGCTGCGATTTCGTGATAGAGAACCGCGAGGGACGGATGCGGCGGACTCTCGCCCCGTAAGGTCGCCGACGCAGCGTGGGCTTCCTCCAGGGCGAGAATGTTCTGAATTTCAGAAGCCACCGTGCTCCGCTCGATCGATAACGTGGCCATGACTCTCTCCGCGCTGAATCACAAAAGTTGTCTTGTCTGCCACGAAGCGCTATTTAGCCTGGCAACGGCACGGCCTTATCGGCTTTTGGTGCTCGTTCGAGAACGACACGAAGGATTCGCTCGCGTGCCTCGGCGATCGTCCGCACAACATGCGTCGCTCCCATCTCCATCAGCCGCTGCGACTCAGCCTGTGCGACTTCAGAATCACTCCCCCAGCGGCAGGCAACAATCGGAATAGCGGGGAAACGCGCACGCAACCGTCGAAGGCGATAGCATGCCATCGAAAGCCCCTGGGGCGGCAAGTGCGAAAGGACGATCAGCTTGGGATCGAGTTCCGCCACTTCATCCGCAGTCTTGAGTGGAGGCACGGTCGGATCGCTCTGCTCGAGTGTCACACCCGATTTTTCGAGAAGCTGGCCAAGCATGCGAAGCACGAGCGTGTCGGACGCATCCTGCACGCCGATTCCCATCACCAAATGTGCGTGATCGTCATCGAGCGGCATTTCGTCGTGTGTGGCCTCATCCGGATGCGTCGCCGTTTCGAGACTGAATTCCTCGGCATCGCCCACCCAGTCGATCGCATCCGACACCATTTGCAGCACATATTCCTGCTCGTTCTCATCAAGTTCGCCGCGAACCGCATCGATCTCGACGCGGGTGAGCGTCGGAACGAGAACCTCGTCGAAAACCTGAACATGCGAGCGATCCTTGAGCACTCCTTCGACAACTTCAACCGCGCCATCACGATCAAGCGCGATCAATCGTTGATAGAGGCGAACATCAGGACCAAGCTCCGATTGTTCATCAAGCAGAATCGCGAAGAATCGCAGGCTTGGGAGATACTTGCCCATCACCGCGAGGCAAACGGTAAGCGGCGTGGAGAGCAGCAGCCCAGTCGTGCCCCACATCCAGGTCCAGAACATCGCGGCGATGAGCAAGCCGAGTGCAGAGAGGCCGGTCGACTTGCCGTAAACAATGGGTTCCAGATAGCTGGCCAACGTAACTTCGAGCACGGCGTAGAGCAGCAAAACCTCAGCCGGTTGCAGCCACCCTGGGAAGTGCGCGATCGAGAACGTCATCGGTATGAAAAAGGCGATCGCTGGACCGACGTAAGGAATGAAGCGAAGCAAAGCGGCCATGCATCCCCAGAGTGCGGCGTACGGCAGACCAATGAGGCCAAGCCCGCAGCCAATCACAAGCCCCACGCACGAATTCACAAGTGCCAGGCTGCCGAGGTAACGGCTGATGCGCTGGCCGATTTCTTCCATGGTGCGCGTCGTGAGGCTGATATGTCGCTTGCCGAAAAGTCCAACGATGCGATCGCGCAGTTGCTCGCGCCCCATTAGCATGAACAACACGAGCACAAACACGAGGCCCGCCATGCCAATCCCTTCGAGATAGGGACCGACAACTCCACGCACTTGTTCGAGAAAAGAGGGACTCGACACCAACTCCACGCGCTGAATTGTCGCGTTTTCGGCCGCTTCGTTCGCGTCGGCCGTCTCGATATCGCGCGTGACCTGAGTCACGAATTTCTTGACCTTCCCTCCGACGCTCTCTTCATTAGAACTCAGAACGCGATTCACCTTTGACGTAATATCCTTGCGATATTCAGGCAAATGAAGCGCGAGCGATGTAAGCTGCTTGCCGACGACGTATCCGACTCCTCCCAACGCGCCGAGGACGAGCACGACGGAGAGCACAACCGAACCCACCCGAGGCAATCCCCTGCGCTCGAAGAACCGTGTGAGCGGAGTGAGCGCAAAACTCAGCAAAACCGCTATCGCGAGCGGCTTCAGCACCTCGGCCGTGAAGTACATGAACGCGATTGTGCCGAGAATCAGAAGCGGCAAATCGGTCGTTCGCGACGCCGTTCGCCTCGTACGCTGCTTTTCCATCGAACTATCCCCGGATTGCATCCGAAATCACACCGCCGCCACCGCAGGCAACGCGCCCATCGCGCCCGACAATCAAATCCAAATTCGATGATTTCTCGTAATGAATCTTCTTCGACAAAATCCCGCTATTTTGCGCGAAGGAGGCGACGGAAGATCGCCATGAGCAACCCATCCATCGCCTCCCATCGACTCAGTTCTCAGTTGCGAATCGAGCTATACTCTCGAATCAATGACCGACCGCCCCACGATGAGCGCGATCACGAACAATGCGAGGAAGACGAATAGCAGGACCTTGGCGATCATCGCGAAGTCACCCGCCAGGCCCGTGAAGCCGAGCAAGCCGGCGATCAGCGCGAGAACCGCAAACGTAAGCGCCCAGCGAATCATGACAGTCTCCCGTTCGGAATGGTTGAACCGTGTTGAACGCGCACGAAGTCTCAACGGCGGACACCCAATGCCCACCGCCTGTACAAGCCCGGCTCGACGTCATCCCCGGTAAAAACCGGCCGGAAATCGGTCGACAGCTTTTCGGGTCAATTGGTCACTACCGCAAGTAAACGGTATGACCAGGCAGCCGAATCGAAGAGAGGAATTGCTTGTCTTCTCGATGGATTTCCGAGTTCCAAACTCCTTCTCAACTGCGTGCCACCATCTTTTGCGAATGGAAAAACGTTACGCACGTCACGTGCCATTTGGCGATATTTTCTGGCGACAAATCCCAGCGGCCCGCTTCAGTCCAGTTGTGAACGCCCATAATGACTGCGATGTCAGAGTCTTCGCACCGTGCGGTTGCAATCTGAGGAACGCCGTTTCTCAACTCAGCATGGATGGTCTGATTCTGCGCGATCCGCTGGCCCAGCATTGATGCGACGCCGCGCGGTACGCAGGTTGCACTCATCGGTCAATAACCAGCGTGGCGAGCCGAGCCGGCCGGTTGTTCCAGGCGGCTGCTTGCCGTAATGTGAATCCCCGGGGGCGAAAGTAGATGAGTTGTATCGATATCAGCCACCAGTCAAATGGAGGGCGTTCGATGAGCGTTTGTAGCAGAGCAAGTCGTGTTTTCTTGATGGTTCCGTGGGTTCTGGCGTGCCTCACAGGCTCTTCCGCAATTGCTGCCGATGACGATCTCGCAACTCTCATCAAGCAGCTCGAAGCGGAGAAACCAAAGTTTGCTACGCGACAGAAGGCGACGCTCGACGAGCGATACGACCTGTCGAATCGCCCGAGCAGCGACGCGAAAATGTCGCGTGGCAAAGCGGTGCAAACCGGCATTCGCGTGAAGCTGAAGCCGAACACGACTTGGGATCAACTTGCCTCGACGTCGCCCGAAGACGTCAAGAAGCAAGGCCTCTGGCCAGGCGGATTTCTGCCACTGCCCCACCCGCATCACGAAGCGGGCGGTATGGTCTTCCCGAAATTCGTGATCGACGAGACCAGGCGCCAGACCGATCGCGACCTCACTCGGTTCGACCTCGATTTCGACCTGCCCGACCACGTGCTCGCCGAGTTTCCGCCACCGATCTATCTGACGACCCGGCTCGACCTGGGGGACGTCTCCAAGGGCCAACTCGTCACCACGGCAAACTACTACGCGCTGTTCAAGGACATTCTCAATCCCAAGCAACTCGAAGGGTTGCGGCTGCTCGTTACGCCTTTTCCGCAGCAGCAATTCAACGCCACGGAAGATCGCCGTTCCCGCGCGGCCAGCCTTGGCATTTCTTGCTTCGATTGCCACGTCAACGGCCACACCAGCGGCGCGACGCACACGGTCGGCGATAGCCGTCCCAACGAGCATCGTCGTCGTATCGAAACGACTTCTTTGCGCGGCCTGAACGTGCAGCGCCTCTTTGGTTCTCAACGTGCGCTCAAAACGGTGGAAGACTTCACCGAGTTCGAACAACGCGGCGCGTATTTCGACGGTATCCCCGCCGATGCAGCCCGCAAGGGAACCAACGTCCTGGAACGAGGCAGCCAGGTTCACTTCATGGCGGAATTCGAGGAACTGCTCGACTTCCCCCCTGCCCCCAAGCTCAACGTTTTCGGCAAGCTCGATCCCAAGAAAGCGAGCGAGGCCGAACTTCGTGGCCAGGCCGTCTTCTTCGGCAAGGGGCAGTGCGCCACGTGCCACACGCCGCCCTACTACACCGACAACCAGATGCACAACCTGCGCGTCGAGCGTTTCTTCGACGAAGTCACGGTAAACGGACGGATTGCATCGGCCGATGGCCCGATCAAAACCTTCCCGCTCCGTGGTATCAAAGATTCGCCGCCGTATCTTCATGACGATCGGCTGATCACCCTCGAAGACACGGTGGAGTTTTTCAACCTCGTGCTCGAACTTAAGCTCTCGACCGAAGAAAAGGCCGACCTCGTGACGTTCATGCTCGCCCTTTGAGCTCGTGATCGAAGCGCAACGCGGGTCAGTTTCAGGCGACGACACGATCGTCGCGAAGCTGACTCGCGTTCGCTCATTTTTCGATCGTACGAGTTCTCGATCTGATAGCACTTGTCGCTGCGCTCAACGCGCCTATTCTCATTGGCAGAGATGGCTGTGCGGGTTAGCATGTGAATCCAGAGAATATGGCTCCCGGTTGCAGCGAATCATTCCGCCGGCACGACGCTGAATGTGGGCGGTAGTCGCGAGAGGTCGTTTTCATGGACAATGGCAGGTCCAGCCGGGGCGTTTACCTCGGCATCGCCGGCCTGGTGATGCTGATCGTCGTCAATTCCGTTGTGACGTTTCGAAACGTACGACAGCTTAGTGACGATGCGCTCTGGGTCAGCCATACGTACGAGGTGCTCGACAGTCTGGAAGCGACGCACGGCTGGCTCCGCCAGGCACAGGTCAATCAAAAGACCTACATTCTCACGGGTGATGAATCGGTCGTCGATCCATTCGCAACTTCGCTCGCGAACGGCCGAAGACAGTTAGCGCACGCCCACGACCTCACGCTCGATAATGCCAACCAGCAGAAACGCATCGCCGAGCTCGAGCAGATCGTCGACGACGTTGCGCAGGGCTGGAATGATTCGATCGAAGTAAGAAAAACGCGCGGCTTCGAGCCCGCGCGCAGTCTCGTCGCCCAGGGACAAACGCGCCGGCAAATGAATCAGCTTCAGGCGATGATTCAGCAGATCCAAGATGAGGAACGAAAACTCCTCGCCGAGCGCAGCGAGAAGTCGAGCCAAACTTACCACCTCGCCGTTGCCTCCGGCGTTATCACGGCGATCGCAGGATTAGTCGCCACGTTGATGTTCGGCTGGCTTCTTGCCCGTCATCTTCACGCCCAGCGCACCGCCGCCCTCGCACTTCACGATCAGCGCGAACTGCTACACGCCACACTTTCAAGCGTCGGCGACGGCGTCATCAGTACCGACGTAGACGCGCGCGTCGTCTTCATGAACGACATCGCCCAGCGTCTCACCGGTTGGACGCACGACGAGGCCAAAGGCCGCGCGCTCGAAGAAGTATTCCACATCATCAACGAAGCGACGCGCGAGCCAGTCGAAAACCCCGCGCTTCGCGCATTGAGACTCGGCGAAATCGTTGGACTTGCAAACCACACGATTCTGATCGCGCGTGATGGCACCGAATGGCCGCTCGACGACAGCGCCGCCCCCATTCGCGACCCCGCGGGCAACGTCAGCGGCGCGGTGCTCGTCTTCCGTGAAGTGGTGGCGAGGCGTGAATCTGAGCGAGCACTCGAACAGCGCGAACGCGAATTTCGCACGCTGGCAGAATCCATTCCGCAACTGTGCTGGATGGCTCAACCCGACGGTAGTCTCTTCTGGTACAACAAACGCTGGTATGATTATACCGGAACAACATACGAACAGATGGAAGGCTGGGGCTGGCAATCAGTCCACGACCCAGCCGAACTGCCTCGCGTAAAGAAGCGTTGGCAAGAGTCGTTGCGAACGGGTGAACCGTTCGACATGGTCTTCCCGCTCAAAGGAGCCGACGGCACCTTCCGGCAATTCCTCACGCTCATCGTCCCGCTCAAAGACGATCAGGGCAACGTCGTTCGCTGGTTTGGCACAAACACCGACGTCAGCGAATCCAAGCGAACCGAAGAAAACCTCCGCGAGAGCCTCGAACGTCTCGACCTCACGCTCGACGCCGCCGAACTTGGGCAATGGGATTTTAGCTTCGCTGAGCAAAACGCCACGCGAAGCCTGCGACACGACCAGATTTTTGGCTACGACACGATTCAACCTGTCTGGAACTACGACACGTTTCTTTCGCACGTCGTCGCCGAAGATCGTGCGATGGTCGATTCCCGCTATCGAGAGGCCATGGCGAACGGTTCCGTCTGGGCGTTCGAGGCGCGAATTCAACAAGTTACCGGCACGATTCGCTGGATCTGGTCCAAAGCGCGAATTCAGCGCGACTCACGCGGTCGTGTTATGCGCATGATCGGTGTCGTCGGCGACATCACCGAAAAACGCCTTGCCGACGAACGTGAGCGCAAATTGCTGCAAGACGCCGCCGCAGCAAACGCAAAGTTTCGCGCATTCTTCGAGCAAGGCCTGCTCTTCGCCGGAATTCTCGAAGTCGACGGGACGATTATCGAGCCGAACCGCGCACTCTGGCAAGCATCGGGCGCGACCCGGGAGGAAGTCACCGGCACACGATTCTGGGAGGGACCATGGTGGAGCCCTTCCCCGGCTCTCACCCAAGAAGTACGGCTGGCAATCGAACAAGCCGCTGCCGGGCAAACATTTCGCGGAGAGCTTCCGTATTTCGGAAATGATGGCAGCAGCCGAATGGCCGACATCACGATCTTCCCGATCAAAGATGAAACCGGCCGCGTAATTTTTCTCGCTCCTACCGGCCTCGACATCACCGATCGCAAGCGGGCCGAAGCAGAGCTGCGAAGCGCAGAGGAGCGTTTGCGCCAGAGCGAAGAACGTTTCCGCAGCTTTGCTGAAAACGGGCCGCAAATTGTTTGGGCGACCGACGGTGAAGGAAACTCGGTCTATCTCAGCCGAACCTGGACCGAATACACCGGGCTGAGTCTTCAAGACACGTCCGACCCCGAAAAACTGCGGGCCGCCATTCATCGCGACGATTACCAAAACATGCTCGATCGCTGGTCTGAGGCTTCATCAGCCGGCAAGAAGTACGAGGTCCGCTTCCGCCTCAAGCGTGCGGGCGATGACGTCTTTCGCTGGTTTCTCTGTCGCGCTGTTCCGCTCAAAGACAGCGAAGGGAAGATCGTTCAGTGGATCGGCGCGAACGCCGATATCGAAGATCAGCAACGGGCCGAAGATGAACTACTACAAGCGCACCTGCGCATGCAAAACGTGCTGGGAAGCATTACCGACGGCCTGACCGTACTCGACAAGGATTGGACCGTTTCCTACATCAGCGATCAGGGAGCGCGCATCCTCGGCATCAGCCCGGAGCGATTGCTGGGCGTAAACCTCTGGAAGGCATTTCCTCAGGCAGAGACGACGAAGTTCAAGCCCGGCTTCCAGTACGCAGTGGAATCCGGTCAGACGGTGCACATCGAGGATTACTACCCCGCGCCGATCAACAAATGGATCGAGTGCCACTGCTATCCGTCGGATGATGGTCTGTCAGTCTACTTTCACGATATCAGCGAACGCAAACGGGCCGAGGAACAGATTCGCGAGGCCGATCATCGCAAGGATGTCTTCCTCGCGACACTCGCGCACGAGCTGCGCAATCCACTTGCCGCCGTGCGAAGTGGCCTCGAGTTGATGCGACGAAGTAGCGACGAGCATACCGTCGAACAGATGCGGATCATGATGGAGCGACAAGTCACGCAGCTCGCCCGCCTCGTTGACGACTTGATGGATGTCAGCCGGATCACTCAGGGAAAAATCGACCTACGGCGGCGCGACGTTTCGCTCAAGGAAATCGTCGACAATGCGGTTGAAACAGTACGCCCCTTGCTCGATCAAATGGGGCACACACTCAGCGTGAGCATGCCGGCCGAGTCGATCGTTGTGAATGGAGATCTCACGCGACTTAGCCAGGCACTGCTCAACCTGCTGCACAACTCCGGGAAGTACAGCGAGCGCGGGGGCCACATCTGGTTGACGTGCACACGACGAGGTAACGAGGCCGTCATTGCAGTACGCGACAGTGGTATCGGCATCGCGCCAAATCATCTCGATCACATCTTCGACCTGTTCTCGCAAGTCGATCAATCACTCGAGCGATCTCAGGGCGGCCTCGGCATCGGACTCACGATCGTCAAGCGATTGGTCGAGCTGCACGGAGGCGTCGTCGAGGCCCAAAGCGCGGGCGAAGGCAAAGGCTCGGAGTTCATCATTCGCCTGCCCATCGTCGCACAACTCGCTACGTCGCCGCCGTCCGTGCCTCGAATTGCCAATGGAGATCGAGGCAAACTGCGGGTGTTGATCGTCGACGACAATCGCGACTCGGCCGACACCCTGGCGATGGTGCTCCGCATGATGAGTCACGAAGTTCGCACAGCCTACAACGGCGAAGATGCTGTCGCCGAGGCTGCGCGATTTCAACCCGACGTCATGTTGCTCGATATCGGCCTGCCAAAAATCAACGGTTACGATGCCTGCCGCCTGATTCGCAGCCAGCCCGGCGGCGACCGTATTCTCATCATTGCACAAACGGGCTGGGGCCAGCCGGAAGACAGAAAACGCACCCACGAGGCAGGGTTCGATCACCACCTCGTTAAGCCGGTCGATCCTGATATGGTTGTTCAGTTAATGTCACCGCTCATGTCGAAAACAGAAGCTGATGCTTGATTTGTTGGTCCCACTGGCGCAAGAATCTGTCGACTCCATTCTCGATGCGAATACGCGGCGGAGAGAAAGCAGACGGCGTCGCCCTCGCTTCCTCTTGAGCCGCAACCCTTGAACAACCTGATCGAAACCAATGCCCGCAAATTTCCCGACAAACGCGGTGATATTGATCACCGTTGCGATGCTTCAAACCGGCGTTTGCGTGTGGCTCATTCTTTCGGCCACGCTCTCGCGAATGGCACTCACGCCGCAGACCAAACGCAAATGGCGTACGGGTGCAGGCGTGCTGCTAGCGGCGTGGCTAATCGTTCGCCTGTTCTTGCAAATGAACCCGCCGGCCGGTGGCGTGCTCGGAGCAAAAGCAACTGTCGCTTTCGTCGTATTCGGGATCTTCGCCGGCACGCTGCCTCTGTGGATTTCACCGACGTTTCGGCAGATTATCGATTCCACTCCCACAACATGGATCATCGGCATTCAGGCTGGGCGAGCGATCGGCGGAGTGTTTCTGGCATTGCTCGACATGAAATTGCTTCCGCCTGAGTTCGCCTGTCCCGCTGGGTATGGCGACGTCCTCGTCGCGATGCTTGCGATGCCCGTCATTTATTTACTTGCAACCGGCAACTCTTACGCGAGAAAAGCCGCGATCCTCTGGAACTTGCTGGGAATTCTCGACCTGATTGTCGCTTTGATCACGGGTGTGACCTACATCCCGCCCTTCATGCGAAACCTTGCCAGAAACGGCGGTTCGCCGCTCTACATCAACTATGTTTTGATCATTCCGGCATATGGTGTTCCGCTCATGAGCGTGTTTCACATCTATTCGCTTCACCAACTCTTTTCGCGCGAAAGAGATTTTGCCAAAGAAGACTCACGCTGATTCTTAATGTTTGCGACGAATATCCGTCGACTCGACGCTGATATCCAAGCTCTTGCAGATGTCACGCAATTGTTCTTCGGGAATCAACTGCTCATTGCAGCAACGCACCAGGAAGCGATAGGTTGCGTCCGTCACTGCGCGGCGAGCGTCGCGAAGAGATGAATGAGCAACGCGCTGCGGCGAATCGGCTTTCCATCGGATGTAGGCATCATCGAGAAGGTACGTCTCGGTCTGATGCTCAACGACGTACTGATCCTGGCCCGCTTTGAGCCGGCGGAATCGTGGCTCATATCCGTCGATCCCTTCAACAACATGCCGTGCCTGGGCGATCCAAAAATCGAGATTGGCAACATGTCCCGCCAGTTGGTGCGTGTTCAATGTGACAAAACGTTCCAGTTGGTCGGCAACAACTCGCGCCAGCTTTTCAGAGAATGACATGAACGATTCTCCTTGATTTTCAATCAAAATCGTAAACAGTTACAGTGAGTCCATTTTTTGTCAGATGTTGCTCGATCAGTGGTTCGACGCGAGTCCAATCTCCGCCAGCCAGCCCGCAACCGATTCGCGGCATATGCACCGAGGCCTTTAATTCGCCGGCTTTCTCTGCAACTTTGCGGAGGCAACTGGTCAATGCCTCATAACGAATCGGCGGGCCGGAACTGCCAGTCTTGGTTCCTCGCTGCGCGACCATATTCGCGATCCAAACATATCGCTCCACCCGCACATACTGAACCTCACCGAGCCCAAACGACGCACCCGTTCGTCCCGCGTACCAGGCTCGGTAGTCCTCCTCTGGCTGAGCCCATCGTCGCGAAAGTGCCAGAACAAACCCCTTGCCCCACCGTCCCATATCGTTGCAAATATGACAGATGAGTTTCACTCCCTTGCCCTGTGGGCAGGTCGCATCGCCGCGAATGTAAATGATGTCCGACATCGATATCTCCGCGGCTCTGCAGGTTTCTCACAGGTCAGGCGATCGGCGGCAGCGGTTCGTCGCGGTCCATCCAGTACGCTTCAAAATGAGCTCGTGCTCGTTCGTCGAATGCTGAAGCATCGAGAGCCGAGACGATCTCGCGAGCCATCGCGATTTCTCGGTCGTTCCACTCGACGAATTCCCATCGGCTAATCGCAATCAACTCGCGCGCCAGTGAATCTTCCTTCATATCGAAACTGATCAAAACGCCGTCGGGCAGCATCAACGTCCCGCTTACATCGTCTCCCTGGTCGCACGAAAATAGCAGGCAATGCATCGGATCGATGCCCAGACCTTCAAGAAGTCGTCGAGCACCGGCCCAGCAAATTCGAAAGCGGAACTCAGCCGTTTGAGCCACGATGTCGGCAAGCACATCGTCATCGGAGTACCACGACATCGCGATTCACCATTGCGCAGCCCGACAACTTCGCTCGATTTATTCACGACACTAAATCTTTGATCGGGTTCGCGGATCTGTCATCGAAAATCCGAGCGATTCGAAGACTCTTTTGCAACTTGCGTTTTACTTCCTCGACGAAGAAGCGGCGGCCTCTTTCCGCACCACAACAAGCACCGGGTTCGAGGGCCGGATATCACCATTACCGCCTGTTCCAAGCACCGAGAAAGCGTGGTATCCAGCCCGCAAGTCCTTGACCGTGAATCTGGCCGCCCCGCTGTTGAGTTCTGCCAACTTACTCGCGCCATCGTAAAGAGTCAGCGTTTTCCAATTGGTGAAACCAGAATCATCAACGACAATCTCGACCGATGATCCCTCATCCCACACCTCGCGTAACGCGCTCGTATGGCTCGGCGACGTAATCTTAAGTGGTCGATCGTAGGTCGCGTAAGCGCGATAGATGAACGCAATATCCTCGTTGAGCAGCCAGCTCGATTGCGCTAGATCGCCCCGGAATTCCTCGGCGGTCGCAATCTTTGTAAGACCGCTCCTCCAGCTCCCATTATCAGCAATCCAGCCTGTGTTGAGTTCGATCGGCTTGAGCTTCAGTGCCCCTTTCTGCACGTCGCCATCGACTGGATAACGCATCCGCACCGCGGCGTCGAGCATCGGCATCGCAAGCACTTCCTGGCCGTCGCGCCCGTGGCCTATGCCGGGAACGGCCATCCATCCCCACAACGCTCCCTTGGGACGATTTTCGGCCAGCACCGGTTCGACGACAACCGCCATTCCCCGATCTTCCTGTTCGCCGTTGATAATGCAGACCGGCGTACCGAAGTGTGCGGCCGTCGACTTGACGTTGGTGAGATTCAACCGCGAACCAACGATGACAGCGGCAATCACCTTCTCTGGGTCTTCCACAACTAACCGACTCGCATACCCGCCGCCGGCGGAGAATCCCGTCGTGACGTAAGGGGCGTTGATGAGTTCGGGATGTTTCGCGTCCACCGCGAACTGCTTGAGCCCCCGCCGCATGATCCAGTAATTCTCGGCGTGAGAACTAAATGATTGTGCGCCCAGAAATGCAAAGCTGTGCAGATGCATGAACTCGCGATACCAAACCTCGCGATACATTTCACGCGAATCGCCGCCGTTATGCGGTCCGACAACGAGAATCCCACGAACCACTCTCAAACCTTCCGGAATGGTCAGACGGATGGTTTTGTTCGCTTCCGTATATTCGTAGGACTTGTACTGATGGAGGTCCGGCCGAGAATCGGCGGCGAATACTGCGAGAGGTGAAATCAAAGTGGTCACTAGCGCGAGGGAAAAGAATGATTCTATTTTCATCGCGGCGTGCCTTCCCATGCAAATACTCGGACTAGCGTCTCATCAAAAGAACACAACGAGCTTTCGGTTCAGGTGCCATCCAGCAACCAAGTTTGCATATTCTTGATGATGACGTCGAACGAATCACTGCTCAACGAAACGGCGAGCCCATTACCCAGCACTTCCAAGGTACTCTCGTGAAACGAAAACAGAAAGTGCCGGATACCCCATGCAGCCAGGTCTGACCTAGGGAATTTGACCTGGTTCTGCCGAGCCAGATCCGCAATCCAGGACGACTCCAAAACCTCATAAACAGCCACCCCTTTGAAGCCTCGATCGTATAACGGGTGCCCTGGAAGCGCCTCGTCGTTCGGATGGCCGAATTTAAAGGCCAGACACGACGCCACTTTGACAATCGCTCGGCCAGCATCAATCTTTCGACCATCGCGATCGAGCCGCGTTGCGTTGAAGCTAAAGATCAGGCGCTCATCGACCGCCATCACAATTGGCCCCGAAACAGCCAGCTCAGGGAAGCATCCGATGTCGTATGCGATGACTGCGTCCATCGAATCCCTTTCGGACAAGAGTTGCGTACATGATAGCCGGATCGATCAAACACAACGCGAACTGATAGGCCACTCGTTACCAAAACAAGACATACACAATCATCGAAGCAGCACGCACATTCTAAACTCCTCCTTATCCAACGTCTGCGTTCGTATCGAACTGCTCGCATTGTGTCAGGTTCGCACGCACGACGTACCTTTTGAGCAGAATTGAGCGACACCTTCGGCGCGTGTATTCGCCAAATCGACGATCGCAGGATCGCGAATTGTTTAATATCTTTTTTGAACCGGGGAGTTTTCGTCGAGATCGGTGATTTTCGCCGAAGAGGGGTTTCGATCAGGGGTTTTAGATGCCCATAATCGAGGCCAAGTTGCAGCGGGTCGGACGCAACGACGACAAGTTGATTGTCGATCCCCTCTCAGTTGAATTTCTGCCTGGAGCAGGTTGACGATGAGCGACAACGTGAAGGGCCTGTCAGTGGTCCTGACAAATTACGAGGCAGAGATTCTGAGCGATTGGATCAAGGAGCAATCCGCCGCTCTACGCCGCGCCGGTGGAGCGATGAAAGACACCGAACTCCGCGATCAGTGCGCAGAGTTCCTCCGCCTGCTACGTACCGCCGCTCAAGGTGGGCAGGTTGAGAATCTGGATGGACCGAAGTGGAACGACGTCCGAGAAATGCTGGGAAATATCAGTCGTTCTCGCGGGTTGCAGGGGTTCTCGCCGTCTGAGACCGCGTCGTTCGTTTTCTCGATGAAGAGGCCGCTGTTCGTTCAGATTCGCCGTGAATTCGGCAAGGACGCAGAAGCCCTCGCCGACACAACCTGGCTCGCCACCGAGCTGCTCGACAAGCTCGGGCTTTACACGACCGAGGTTCATCAAAAAGCGCGCGAGGAAGTGATTCTCCGCCAGCAGCAAGAAATGCTCGAACTGTCGACGCCCGTCGTCAAAATCTGGGACGGCATTCTGGCCCTGCCGATGATCGGCACGCTCGATAGCACGCGAACTCAGGTCGTCATGGAATCGCTGCTCCAGCGCATCGTCGATACAGGGTCGGGCATCGCGATCATCGACATCACGGGTGTTCCCACGGTCGACACTCTGACGGCTCAGCACCTGCTCAAGACGGTCACCGCCGCGCGGTTGATGGGGGCGGAATGCATCATTAGCGGTATCCGGCCTCAAATCGCACAGACGATCGTTCACCTCGGGGTCGATCTCGGCGATGTGACGACGAAAGCGACGCTTGCCGATGCACTGGTTGTCGCACTCGAGCGGACCGGTCGTGCTGTGAAGCGAGTTCAGACGGCGTCGAAAGGAGCCTAGTCCCGGTGGAACGCATTCCGATCCTCAGGATGGGCGACTATCTGATCGTGACCATCCAGGTTGATATGCACGACCGTGTCGTGACGACCCTGCAAGACGACCTGACCAGCATGATCGCCGCAAACGGCTCGCACGGTGTTCTTATCGACATTTCTTGTTTGGATATCGTCGACTCGTTCGTCGGCCGAATGATCGGCAATATCGCCGCGATGTCCCACGTACTCGACGCGGAAACCGTCGTCGTTGGCATGCGTCCCGCGGTTGCGATCACGTTGGTCGAGCTCGGTCTCTCGCTGACGGGGGTCCGAACGGCACTGAATGTCGAGAAGGGAATGGCACTCCTTCGCGCAGCGACGCGCGGACGACTGCTGGAGGACGGCGATGGACGTGACCAAGAATGACTCCATGGAGATCCGCCTGTCGGATCACGTGGTGTTGGTGCGTCAGGCCGTGCGAAAGTGGGCGACCGACCTCGGCTTCAGTCTCGTCGACCAGACGAAAATGATCACCGCCGCCAGCGAGTTAGCACGCAACACGCTCGACTACGGCGGCGGTGGCACCGTTCGGTTGGAGCTCGTGAAGCAAGGACCACGAAACGGCCTGCGATTGACGTTTGAAGATCAGGGTCCCGGCATCCCCGACCTCGAAAAGGCCCTGACCGATGGTTACACCACTGGGCGGGGTATGGGAATGGGGCTGAGCGGGTCGAAGCGGCTGGTGAACGAATTCGAGATCGTTTCGCGCGTCGGCGAGGGGACGCGCGTGACGATCACGAGGTGGAAATGATTACCACCGTAGGCCGCCCGGTCGTTCTCGCGATCGAAGATGCGACGATGGTCGGCGAGGCCCGTCGCAGGGCAACATCCCTGGCTGAAAGCCTGGGTTTCGACGAAACCACAGCGGGAAAAGTCGCGATCATCGTAACGGAGGCTGCGTCGAATCTCTCCAAATACGCCAAGAACGGAGAAATCGTCGTCCAGGGTCTGAAGTCGGGCGACGCTACCGGGCTCGACATCCTGGCGCTCGACCGCGGTCCCGGAATGGTGGACGTCGCCAGATGTATGACCGACGGGTTCTCGACGGCCGGATCGCAAGGCCACGGACTGGGCGCGATGTCTCGAATGTCCTCATTCTTTGACATTCATTCTCTGGTGGGCACTGGAACTGCTTGCTTGGCTCGCTTCGACGCGAACGCGCTCGCAAAGAAGTCGTGGCTTGAGATAGGAGCCGTGAATATCGCCCTGGCGGGTGAAGAGGTTTGCGGCGACTCGTGGGCGATCGAGGAAACCGCCAACCAGGCTCAGGTCTTCGTGGTGGACGGCCTTGGGCACGGACTTCAAGCCGCCGAGGCCGCCCGCGCAGCGATCGAAGTGTTCCAGCAGCATGCCGGATCGTCGCCCACCGAAATCATTCAAAGAACCCACAGCGCTCTGAGAAGCACCCGAGGAGCCGCCCTCGCCGTCGCGGAAATCGATCGGAGCCGAGGCGAGATCCGATTCGCGGGTGTCGGCAACATCTCCGGCTCAATCATCGGTCTGGGCGACGGTCGGAGCCAAAGCATGGTTTCTCACAACGGAACCGTCGGTCACACCATCCGGAAGATTCAAGAATTCGCTTATCCCTGGCTCCCCGGCTCGGTTCTCATCATGCATTCCGACGGCCTCGGTACGCAGTGGCAACTGAGTCGCTATCCTGGATTGGTTGCGCGACACCCAGCACTCGTCGCCGGCACGCTCTATCGTGATTTCCGGCGAATTCGCGACGATGCTACGGTTGTCGTGGTTCGAGAAGAAAGTGCGAGACACCCATGAGCCTCTCACTTTTGACTCTTGAAATCCGCCAGGAAGCCGACGTGGTCTTCGCAAGGCAGCGCGCCCGGCAAATTGCGAGTCTCATGGCGTTTGCCCCGCTCGATCAAACGCGTATCGCAACCGCCGTTTCAGAAATTGCAAGGAACGCTTTCCAGTACGCCGGCGGCGGCAGAGTCGAGTTCTTGATCAACCAGACAAAAGGGCCCGGTCTCACGATTCGGATTCGCGAGCGAGGTCCCGGAATCAAGGATCTCGAAGCCATTCTTCGCGGCCGCTACGACTCGTCGACAGGGCTTGGAATCGGCATCATCGGCGCCAAACGGCTCATGGACCAGTTCGACATCGAATCGTCCGAGGGCGGCTCGACGATCACGATGGTCAAGCGCCTGCCCGGGCGTAAAGTTCCCTTCCTGGCGCGCGACGTGGCAAAGATTTCGAGCGAACTCGCGCAGCACACGCCCCAGGGCCTTGTTGAAGAATTGCAGATTCAAAACCAGGAACTCCTGCGCTTGCTGCAAGAGCTGCGCGATCGACAGGCCGAGATCGCCGAGTTCCATTCGGTGGAACTTCAGGAGACGAATCGAGGAGTCGTCGCGCTGTACTCCGAGCTGGATGAAACCGCCAAAGACTTGCGCCGAATTTCTGACCTCAAGTCGCGATTTCTGTCGAACATGAGTCATGAATTCCGCTCGCCGTTGAACACGATTCTCAGCATGTCGAGCTTTCTGCTCAACGGCAGCAGCGGTGAATTGACCGCAGAACAAGAAAAGGAAATTGGCTTCATTCGCAAAGCGGCCGAAGGGCTATCGACGCTCGTTAACGACCTCCTGGATCTGGCGAAGGTCGAAGCGGGCAAGGCTTTGATCAGGCCTGAAAAATTCACGGTCGCCGCACTGTTCGAGAGCTTGCGCGGAACGATTCGCCCGCTACTGGCAGAGGGATCGGTGGCGTTGGTCGTCGAAGATCCGGTCGGCATACCACCGATGTATACCGACGAAACCAAGCTCGCGCAGATTCTGCGGAACTTCCTTTCAAACGCGGCGAAATTCACCGAGCGCGGCGAGATCAAAATCTCGGCCAGGATTGGGCCTGCCGACACGGTTGTCTTCACAGTGAGCGACACGGGAATTGGGATCGCTCCCGCAGATCAAGATCGCGTGTTCGAGGAATTCAGCCAGATCGATGGCCCCGTTCAAACGCGCGTGAAGGGAACTGGTCTCGGTCTCCCCCTTTCACGAAAACTCGCAGAGCTTCTGGGCGGCACGGTCTCGCTTCAGAGCGAACTCGGCGTCGGCTCGACGTTCTTCGTCGCCATTCCCCGGTCTTACGTCGCGGCCGACGAGGTGAGTTCGACTCCCGAGCCACGCTTCTCATACGAGCCATATCGGTCCCCGGTTCTGGTCGTCGAGGATGATCCGGTCGAACTCTTCCTATACGAGAAATTCCTGGAGGGCTCCGGTTTCCAGGTCATCTCGGCGCGATCTCCCGCAGAAGCGCACCGTCTCCTGAAGCGAGTCCGTCCAGTCGCGATTCTGCTCGATATCCTTCTGGATGCAGAAAGCGGCTGGACGTTGCTGGCCGACCTGAAGCGTGAGGCGGCGACGAAAGATATTCCTGTGTTCGTGCTGACCGTGGTCGACGGACATGAACGAGCACTCTCGCTGGGAGCGGCCGACTTCTGCCGCAAGCCGATCGAGCAGCAGTGGCTGATGGACCGGCTGCAAGCGATTGAAGCGTCGCGACCGCTGAAGACGATTTTGATCATCGACGACAAGGAAGCCGATCGCTACGCGCTGAGGGGCCTCTTATGGGCGCAGGGGAAATTTGCGATCATTGAGGCGACAAATGGCACAGAAGGGCTTCGCAAAGCGAAAGAAGAAAGGCCCGACGTGATTTTCCTCGACCTCATCATGGAAGACATGACGGGATTCGAGGTGCTTGATCAGTTGAAGTCAGACGATAAGACCAAGGACGTGCCGGTGATCTTCAATACATCGGCCGATCTCGAAGAGGCTGATCGCAGTCGGCTCGCCCCTCGCACCGCCGCGATTCTCTCAAAGTCGACGGAATCCGCGGAGATGGCGTTCGCGACAATTCGAGATGCCCTGGCCCGCGCTGGCTTGTATCAATATCTTCCAGGCGAGGTGCCGTGAAATGGACACCCAGCCGCAAGAAACCGTACTGATTGTCGACGATGACGACGCAAAGCGACATTCGATCGCCAAGATCCTCCGCATGGCAGGCTTCGCGATCCGCGAAGGGAAAACCGGCGCCGATGCGTTCCGCATGGCCGCAGATCGACCTGCCTTGCTCATTCTCGACGTAAAGCTCCCCGATATCAGCGGCTTCGAAGTTTGCCGGCGAATCAAGGAAGACCCCGCAACGGCAACAATTCCTGTTCTTCACATATCCACAACATTTGTTGATATTGAAGACCGCATTCACGGGCTCGAAGGTGGTGCCGACGGTTATTTGACCGACGTTCTCGAGCCGCTTGAACTGGTGGCAACCGTTCGCGCTCTCCTTCGCGCTCGCAAAGCCGAGGAAGCTGCACTCATTTCGTCGCGGCAATGGCAGGTTACGTTCGACACGATTAGCGACGGCGTTATTCTTTTAGATCGAACCGGCCGCGCCTTGCAGGCGAATTCCGCGATGGAAGCAATCCTCGCGAAATCGTGGAATGAGATCTCCGGCCAAACGCTCCACAACCTGCTCTCGCTTCCTGCGACCGACGAAGCTTCTCCTTTCCAGAAGATGCTCCGCAGCGGTCAGGGCCAGGCCGATGAATTTACTGTCGGCGATCGATGGCTTCGGCTGACCGTCGACCCCATTCGCGACGCGAGCGGCGTTGTGAAAGGTGGGCTCTGCATCGCATCCGACATGACCGATCGTCGCCGTCTCGAAGACGAACTGAGACGTCGTGCGGAAGAACTGGCTGTTGCCGACCGCCGGAAAGACGAATTGCTGGCGATGCTGGCCCACGAGCTACGCAACCCACTCGCGCCGATCGCCAATGCATTGGCCGCAATTCGTCTCGATCAAAGTGTTCGGGCGACGACCGTCGAGGCCGTCGACGTTGCGAGGCGGCAAGTCGAGCACATGACCCGCCTTCTCGACGACCTGCTCGACGTTTCGCGATTCACTCGCGGGAACATTCAGCTCAAAAAGGTCGCCGTCGATCTGACGGCCGTCCTTCAGCAAGCCGTCGAAACCTCACGCCCCGTGATCGAAGCCAGCGGTCACGCGCTGACAACGTCTTATCCTGCTTCGCCCGTCTGGCTCGAAGGCGACCCGACGCGACTCGCACAGGTCGTGGCGAATCTCCTGAACAACGCAGCAAAGTATACCGATCACGGCGGAAAACTCGCACTGATCGCCTCGCGCGAAGGTGACACGGCTGTCATTCGCGTGCGTGATAACGGCATCGGCCTGAGCGCCGAGATGCTCCCCCATGTGTTCGATCTCTTCGCCCAGGAAGATCGATCGCTCGATCGTTCCCAGGGAGGGCTCGGGCTAGGATTGACACTCGTCCGCCGGCTCGTGCAGTTACATGAAGGCAGCGTGAGTGCGGATAGTCCGGGTCCAGGCCTCGGCAGCGAGTTCACGATTCGATTGCCAATCAAAACCGACCAGTCCGCAGCTCCCTTCCAAGAAGACGTGCCGTCACCCGAAGCAGCGCCGCAACACGTACTCCGCGTTCTCGTCGTCGACGACAGCCAGGATGCTGCCTGGAGCTTGGCCGTTGTCCTGAAGCTCTGGGGACACGAATGCGACGTGGCTCACAACGGCCCGGCCGCCATCGCAGCGGCTTTAGCCTCGCCGTTCGACCTGATCTTGCTCGATATCGGCTTGCCCGGAATGAGCGGATACCAGGTTGCGGAGCGGCTCCGAAACGAACCTCTAACACCCCGCCCCATGCTCATCGCCCTGACGGGATATGGTCAGCAAGAAGATTTGGCGCGATCTCGAGGGGCGGGATTCGACGATCATTTCGTCAAGCCGGTGAATCTCGATAAGTTGCAAGAATACCTCTCCGACCCAACCTTCCTCGAAAACCGCAGATCGTCGTGACGCCGTTTCGGGCAGCGTGTGGTCAACACACATACCAAGCGACACGAAGTCAAATCCACAACAGTGACATCCGAGATAGCATTTTCGCAACTCGCATGCGAACCTAATTACTACATGATTTCTGAAGCGTCGCGTTGCTTTAGTCTGCAATCGACAATTGCATGAAAGCATGATTCAGTTCATTTTCGGCTCGCCGGTGATCGAGTCTCGATCGTTTACCTAAACGATCGATCGCAAAACTTGGCATCAATGAATTTGGCAACGCCAGATTACAAAAACACTAAGAATAACAAAGAATCAATCGACCCTGCTTCTGTGAATATGCTCGCTAGTCTCCTGTCATTGAGGGTAACTGGCGCAAATGAGCTCAAACAAATGTGTGTCGCGGAGTCGACAAACAAATTCGAGATATCACGGCCTGAACGATTAGATTTGGTTGCATATACCTAGGTAGCACCAATGCAAATGCGGCAATTCGGACGAAAAACAAGGAAGCGAGCAGGAGGCAAGGAAGCATACAAGATCAAAAGACTTTATCTTCGCTTGATCCCAAGTTGTATTTTGGAACAGTCCCTTGCCTGGTTAGGATGACTCCGCGAACAAGGACGCTGCAATGACTGGCCTTCATTAACGTTCACCCGTTCGCATGGACTTACATTTACAGTACTGAAATCTGTAGAGAAGTGTCTTAAAAGCCCGCTTGTGCCTACACGCGATTTCTGACGATTTGAAGGAATAATACTGGTTTTCGAGATGTATTGATTCGAATATACTGCTCATACCCCGCTTTATTCTTCATGATTCACGCTTGAAGCGCAATTAGGCATTCTCCAAACTGCGACTCGTTTTTTGCCTGCAAATTAAGGGTTTTCGTCAATAAAAGGGCTTCATAAGTTCTGTTTTATGGTGTTTGACACTATTGATCGCTTCGCATTTAATCCACTCCACGTGAATCGATGGTTGCGTCGAAGCAAGATCAATCATCATTCCGTAGCTATGTCGCTACCCATCACAGACTGAACGGCTTGGTTGCCGCGAAGCCATATCTTCGTAGCCGGCCGGCACGGTCTCAAGTTCCCGCTCGACGTGCGAGAGCAGGGATTCCGCAGTAGCATCGCAGCGAAAGTCCCTCTTTGTTGCCAGGTTAAACACGTTCTGCAACGTATGCAGAACGCGAACGATGACGTTGTCATTCCGGCGAACGACTATGTCCGCCGGGGCGGAGCGAAGGATAGCCGCTCTCGTAGCTGAGACTGAGACGGATCCGTTTCTTCCAAGCATAGAACACGGCCTGAGCCTTGACCGGCTCGCTTCCGAAATAGCCGCGTCCGACATCATCTTGATCGCCAGTCGCGCGATCGTAAGGACGCGGAGTGCCCGAATTCTTACCCCCCTTTGCCGGTTATCCTAGGAGCTGTCATCATGATTTTTGGATTGGGTGATTATCGGACTGGTCGCTCTGGTCGCACGCGTCGAGCCGCGAGCAACCGCTCGCGCCGCCGCAGCCTTTTCCTGGTCGAGCAGTTCGAGGCTCGTACACTTCTTGCTGCAAGCGTGGTTACCGACGCACTGGATTATCTCCCTGGCCAAACCGCACTGATTAACGGAAGCGGCTTTCAAGCCAACGAAGTCGTTGACTTGAAAGTGATCAATCTGACCAATGACGGCAGTCCCGCTGGTGCCCCTTCGGTTTGGACTGTCACTGCTGACGACCAAGGTGCTTTCAATACCTCTTGGTTCTGCACGAGCGATCTCCTGAACAGCAGGCTCGAGCTTGATGCGGTTGGAGAGTCGTCGGGGCTCACGGCCTCTGAGCAATTCGCTGACGGAAGTTTTAAGCTCACTGAAGGTGGTCACGAATACACTTCGAGCTCATTGACCAGCGCAGACAACCTGGGAAGTGCGACCTACGGAGGATCGATCAGTAAAACTGTCCAAATCGCAAACGGCAGCACCAGTTCGCAGAACTATACCCTCAGTTTGGTATCGTTTACACCTCCCTCGGGAGCCGTCCAGGTTCCTAATTCAGCGGTGTCGCTCAGCCCTAGCGGCGGAGCGTTCTCGGGTGGCCTTGCAACGCCTGTCCTCACGATTAACACGATGGGATTGACTTCGGGAACGACATACGAAGGCCAGCTCGTCGCCACGGGCGATGCTAGTCCGAGTGATACGGACGTTCTCTACTTCACATTCACGGTATCGGGAACAACAGCCTCCTTTAGCAACCTCAGCGCCCCAACGATTACCTATGGCACTGCGACCGACACGATCTCCGGCAACATTACTACCGGAGCCACTGGTACGGTCGGGATTACGGTGAATGGGGTTACGCAACAGGCGACGATTAACCCCAACGGAACCTTCTCATCGAGTTTCAACACAAGCGCGCTGCCTGTTTCTGGGTCCCCGTACACGGTGACTTTCCATTACGGCGGCGACGCTAACCATTCCGCCATCAGTCCCGACGGCACAACGACTCTGACGGTGAACAAGGCGAACGCGACCGTGGTCGTTACGCCCTACACTGTCACCTATGACGGAGTCCAGCACACTGCCACCGTCACCTCGATTACCGGCGTGAACGGCCAGACGGGCGCCACCGTCGGTACTGTCACGCTCAACAGTTTGCACACGAACGCTGGCACATTCACAGATAGTTGGAGTTTCGCCGGTACGTCCAATTACAACAGCATTGCTACGACCAACATCACCGACACGATCAACAAGGCAAACGCTACCGTCGTCGTCACACCTTACACGGTGACCTATGACGGCACCGCGCACAATGCGACCGTGACGTCCATCACCGGCGTCAATGGCGAGACGGGCGCCACCGTCGGCAGCGTCAGCCTCAGCTCCAATCACACGAACGCTGGCGTTTATGCGACCGACTCGTGGAGCCTCACCGGTGCTGCCAACTACAACAATATCGCAAGCACCACAATCACCGACACGATCAACAAGGCAAACGCTACTGTCGTCGTCACACCTTACACGGTGACCTATGACGGCACCGCGCACAATGCGACCGTGACGTCCATAACTGGTGTGCACGGTGAGACTGGTGCTACAGTCGGCAGCGTCAGCCTCAGCTCCAACCATACGAACGCTAGTACATACTCTAGCGACTCGTGGAGTTTCACCGGTGCAGCAAACTACAACAACATCGCAAGCACCACCATCACTGACACGATCAACAAGGCAAACGCTACTGTCGTCGTCACGCCTTACACAGTGACCTATGATGGCGCCGCACACAGCGCCACGGTCACTTCGATCACTGGTGTCAACAGCGAAACCGGTGCCACGGTTGGTAGCGTCACGCTCAATACCACTCACACAAACGCTGGCACATTCTCCAGCGACTCGTGGAGCTTCGCCGGTGCGGCAAACTACAACAACATCGCAAGCACCACCATCACTGACACGATCAACAAGGCAA
>CAMFLR010000024.1 GCA_945957605.1 uncultured Isosphaeraceae bacterium | reverse complement strand
GCCATCGGAGTGGCTCTAAAAACCGTTACAGTTCAAGATATCAAGGGGTGGTTCCATTCATGCGGATATCGCCATGGTCATTAGGGAATCGCTCTAAATGCGTTCGAGCTACAGTTCTCGCTTAAACTGCCTGATTCATTTCGATTGTTTTATCAATGGCGCGATGGCCAGGATTCAGACTGCAACGAAAGCATACAGGACAACAGAACGGTCTCTTCGCTTGAAGAGATCACCGAGTCGAAGGATTTACTCGACGGAATGATCGACTCGGACTTTGACGACCCGCGATGGTGGCGGCGGGGATGGGTGCCGTTCCTGGCCAACGGAGGCGGAGATCACCTTTGTCTCGACCTGACTGCGGAAGACGGCGGCACTCCAGGGCAGTTGATTGCGTTCTGGCACGATTGGGATGATCGCTCGATCAAGTTCGTGAGTTTCGACGCCTGGCTTCAGCAACTTGTCGATTCGATCGAAGCTCGCGATGACTAACAACGTCTGAACTTGGTTCACTCAGCCTCGAGTTCGCGCTTGACGCGGAACTGCATCTGGCCGAGTTCGTCACCGCTATACGGCGAGTGCGGCCAGGGCCAGTTGACCGCGTCGGCCTTGAATCGCGGGACGATGTGCCAGTGGCCGTGGAAGATCGTTTGGCCGGCGCAGTCGCCATTGTTGATGATCACATTCAGGCCGTCGGCACCGGTCGCCTTCCGGATTGCGCGGGCGAGGCGTGGTAGCAATCGAGCGGTTTCGGCGGCTTCCTCTTCGCCGAGGTCGAAGATTGCTGGATGGTGCGCTTTGGGCACGAGCAAAACATGCCCATGATTGATCGGGTTGATGTCGAGGAAGGCGAGAGCAGTTTCGGTTTCAAGCACGCGTGAGGAGGGGATATCGCCCGCGATGATCTTGCAGAAGATGCAGTTGGGGTCGCGGAGTGACATGATTCGGCTTCCTCAGCGGCTCAAAACAAACTCAACACCAAAGAATTGGGTGCCACTGGCTATGCCAGTGCTCTTCGACGGAGACCAAGAATAAGACACTGGCATAGTCAGTGGCACCCAATCTAAAACCCACTCTTTCAGCTCGATAGCATAGCATGAAAGCGCAAAACGGCCCAGATCCGAAGGAGCGCGTTTCGCACTTCGGATCTGGGCCGTTTTGAATCTTGGTAGCAGCGAGATCAGGCGGTCGTGACGACCGGCTTGGGAGCCGGGGCCTTGACCTTCTCGTCGGCGCCGAGGAGCGAGATCACGGCCATCTGAGCCGCATCGCCCTGGCGGACCTTCGCCAGCTTGTAGATGCGGGTGTAACCGCCCGAGCGGCCGGCGAAACGCGGGCCGACTTCATGGAACAGCGAGAACGTGATCTTCTTCTGCGTCAGCACGGCGTTGACGCGGCGGAAGTTGTTCAGGTTCCAGCCATCCTTCGCGAGCGTGATCAGCTTCTCGACGAACGGCTGAACTTCCTTCGCCTTGGCGAGGGTCGTTTCGATCCGGCCGTGCTCGATGAGGGCGGTGGCCAGGTTACGGAGCAGCATCCGCCGGTGAGATGGCGAACGCTTGAACTTGCGGCCGGCTTTCTTGTGACGCATGGGATTATCTGGATATCGTTAATGAGTAGCGATGAATGAATCCCAACGAGGCAGGGCGGTTTTTCGAGTCAAACTCGCGGCGTTGCCGGCCGCCCCTGATTTCGTTTGGGCCGATCGATGCCTCAGCGCGACGAAACGTTCATGCCGAGGTCGAGGTTGATTTCGTTGAGCTTCGCCTTCACTTCCTTCAGGGTCGTTTCACCGAAGTTGCGCACGGTCAGCAATTGCTCTTCGCTCTTGCTTACCAGGTCGCGAACGGTGGTGATCCCTTCGGATTCAAGGCAGTTCGTGGCACGCACTGAGAGTTCCAGCTCGGCGAGGCTCATGTTGAGCTTGCGCTCGAGCTCGGCGTCGAGCGGCAGGTCGCCGTAGCGATCGGCACCCGCGCCGTCGGCCGGGAGACCCGGGCCGGGCTCGTGGTACTGCACGAACGGATTCAGGTGCTTGCGGAGAATCTTGGCGGCTTCCACCAGGGCCATTTCGGGCCCAAGCGTGCCGGTGGTCCAGATTCGCATCACGAGCTTGTCGTAGTTCGTCCGCTGGCCGACGCGGGTGTTCTCGACGAGGTATTCGACGCGGCGAACCGGGCTGAACATCGCGTCGATCGGAATCGCGCCGACTTCGAGGTCGTCGGTATGACCTTCCGCTGCTGTCCGGTAGCCGCGACCGTTCTCGACCGTCATGTCGATCGCGAACGGCACGTCGTCGGTCAGCGTGCAGAGGATGTGGTCGGGATTGATGATCTCGATCGACTCGTCGTGGATGATGTCGGCGGCAGTGACGACACCACGGCGGTCGCGTTCGATCCGGATCGTCCGGTTGCTCTCGGAGTGGTTCTTCACCACGAGGAGCTTCAGGTTGAGGACGAGGTCGGTGATGTCCTCGACCATCCCGGGGATCGACGAGAACTCGTGCTGAACGCCCTGGATCTTGATGGTCGTGACGGCGCTGCCTTCGAGGCTGGACAGCAGGATGCGCCGAAGGCTGTTACCGACGGTGTGACCGAATCCGCGCTCGAACGGTTCGACGTGGAACTCGCCGAAAGAGTCGGTCAGTTTGTCGCGGAGGCAAACCACGCGACTGGGAAGCTCGAGGCCGCGCCAACGAATGCGCATCGCGCGAGGTCTCCAAGGGGAAGCGGTCCGTATGCGACCGAAACCGAAAAGAAGCGGAACGGGCCAGGGGCCGCACCTCGCGAGAAGCACGGCCGGTCAACCCGATTTCGGCCGCGAACGGCCGAGGTGAAGTCTCTCGTGGCGTTAATGACCCGAACAGCGGAGACCGGCCGCCTGGGAGACGGCCGGCGAACGGACGTTGGCTTAACGGCTGAGCAATTCGACGATGAGCTGCGGGGTGACCGGCAGCGAAATATCCTGCGTGGCCGGCAGGCGGGACACGCGGCCTTCGGGGACTTCCCCGCCAGCGCGGTCGAGCCATTCGGGAACCGGCGGCATCCCTTCGGTCGCCAGGTTGTCGCTGGCGAGCTTCTTCGAGTGCTCGCGATCCTTGACCTTGATCGTGTCGCCGGCGCGGACCAGGTAGCTCGGAATGTCGAGCTTGCGGCCGTTCACCTGGATGTGGCCGTGGGTGATCATCTGCCGGGCCTGGGCGCGGCTGGTCGCGAACCCGAGGCGGGTGACCACGTTGTCGAGACGGCGCTCGAGAAGGGCCATCAAGGCGTCACCGGTGTTACCCGGGCGGCGGCTGGCCAGTTCGTAATACTTACGGAACTGACGCTCGAAGATTCCGTAGTACCGCTTGACCTTCTGCTTCTCACGGAGGCGGACCGAGTATTCGCTGGCCTTGCCGCGGCGGAACTGGTGCATGCCCGGAACGCCTTCACGGCGCTCGACGGCGCATTTCGGCGTGTCGCAACGAGTTCCCTTGAGATACAGCTTCAAACCTTCTCGGCGGCAGAGCCGGCAAACCGGCCCGATATGACGTCCCATAGTGCAGCGCGATCCTTGGCGGGTTGGTTGGGCCGAGTGTTCCAGGCACTATGCCTGGGTTCCCCGGTGAATTCGCAAAACACTCCGCGGAGTCATGGGCGACATTCGACAACCCGAAGACCGAGTCGTCCCAGTTCCGTGCGGAGCGGTCATCTTTCCACAAGGCGATGACGCGTAACTAGCAAATCAAAGGAGCTAAATATGAGCAACGATTAGACGCGACGCTTCTTGGGCGGGCGGCAGCCGTTGTGCGGCAGGGGGGTGACGTCTTCGATCGCCTTGATCGAGAGGCCCGAAGCCTGAAGCGCGGTGATGGCCGACTCGCGACCAGAGCCGGGGCCCTTCACCTTGACTTCGACTTCCTTCACACCGTACTTGGTGGCGGTAGCGGCGGCCGTTTCGGCGGCACGCTGGGCGGCGAACGGCGTGCTCTTACGGCTTCCCTTGAAGCCGACGGTGCCCGAGGAGGCCCAGCACAACGCGTCGCCGTTGGGGTCCGTGATCGTCACGGTCGTGTTGTTGAACGTCGCCTTGATATGCACGACCGCCCGGCTGACGTTGCGTCGTGTCTTGCGCTTCTTGGCCTTGGCCACGGGTCCGATGCCTCCGAGATCTGATTAGGCTGCGAGCTGTTTCGACTTGAAGCCGTTGACTTTTACGCCGAGAAAAACCAGAGCGACGGCAGGCAAAGAACATCGCGATCTCGCGACGAATTGCCGGCCGCCGTGCTGTTTATTACTTGTCCTTGACGCCCTTCTTACCGGCGACCGTCTTACGCGGTCCCTTGCGGGTACGGGCGTTGGTGCGGGTGCGCTGGCCGTGAACCGGGAGGCCTTTGCGGTGACGAAGACCGCGATAGCAGCCGATATCACGCAGGCGGCCGATGTTCTGCTGGATCTGGCGGCGGAGCTGACCTTCCACGACATACTCGTTGTCGAGCAGCGCGGCGAGCTTGGCCAGTTCGTCTTCGGACAGATCGCGGGCACGCTTGTCCGGGTCAATTCCGGTGCGTTCGCAAAGCTGCTGGGCCAGGAACGGGCCGATCCCGTAGATGTAGCGGAGAGAGATCACCGCTCGCTTGTCGTTCGGAATGTCGACACCGAGGATACGAGGCATCCGTCACTATCTCCGTGGCTGATCGGACCGGGTCGGTCGGTCTGAAGTCTGTGAATCAAGAAAACCGGCCAGGTCGGGACGTTCCGCCTGGCTGGACGGCCGACCCGGAAGGGCTCGGCTCCGCATCCCCTTTGGTTAAGGGGCCGTCAACAGAAGCTCACTCAAGGGCAAGCCGGGGTGACCAATCAGCCCTGGCGCTGCTTGTGCCGGGGATTGGTGCAAATGACGTACACCTTGCCGCGGCGGCGCACGACCTTGCAGTGTTCGCAAATACGTTTCACGCTCGATCGAATCTTCATCGGACTACGCTCTCGCTTTCCCCGGTCTCGCTGATCCAGAATCGCTCAAAATCGACTGAGACAACTCGATACCGGACTCGACGGCATGTCCCAGGGAAGCGGGGCACCGCCGGTTCGCTTGCGAATCGTCACTCGTGGCCAGGGCAAAGGCCGAAGCCTTACGCCATCCGGGTTGGCCGATCCCGGGCCGAATTGGGCCAAAATACCAATTCTTACGCAACAAGGCAAGAGGCAACCATTCGCATTTGTGCGAATCGCCTCGCTTCGCCGCGATCAATCCTCCAAGGCGGTGAGAATCTTGGGGCCGTCGACCGTCATTGCCACAGTATGCTCAAAATGGGCGCTATAGCGACGATCTTTGGTGACCACGGTCCAGAAGTCGTTCAGGACGTCGACATTCTTCGTCCCCAGCGACACCATTGGCTCGATCGCCAGCACCAGGCCGGGCTCGAGCACGATGTCGTGCTTGATCAGCGCCTTGCTGACAAAGTTGGGTACCTGCGGCTCTTCGTGCATCGCCTGGCCAATACCATGACCGACGAACTTCTCGACAACCGCCATGCCGTTGTCGTGAACGTACTGTTCCATGAGCGCCGCGACTTGTGACCAGAGGCGGCAGTGGCTCATGGCTTGTACGGCGATGTTCAGCGTTTCCTTGGTGACTTCAAGGAGCTTGGTCGCCTCGGCACTGACTTGACCGATCGGCAGAGTCACCGCGGCGTCGCCACACCAGCCGTTCAGGCGACAACCGGTGTCGATTGACACGATGTCGCCTTCGTTGAGGACGCGGCGGTTGGGGATGCCGTGGACGACCGCTTCATTCACGCTGGCGCAGATGACGGCGGGAAACGCCGGCTTGCCGCGGTGGGCGTTGGGGTAGTTGCGAAAGAGCGAGACGGCGTTGTGCTCACGGAAGATCGTGGCGACCGCCTCATCCATCTCAGCCGTTGTCGCACCGGGGACGGCGAGCGTACGGACCTTATCCAGGGCCTGCGCGACGAGACGACCGGCTTCACGCATGAAGCCGATCTCTCGGGGACTCTTGAGTTTGATCTGTCGCGCTGGCGAAGTCGGGGTCATCGCTTGCTCACAAGCCCGCTGTAGTTACGCATGATGAGGTGGCTATCAATCTTCTGCACCAGGTCAAGGCAGACGCTGATGACGATCAGCAAACCCGTACCACCGAGGAACTGAGCGACGGCGTAATCGACCTTGAGCGCCTCGCTGACGATCGACGGGATGACCGCGACGAGCGAGAGGAACGCAGCGCCCACATAAGTGATTCGCAGCATCACCTTTTCAAGGTAGTCGGCCGTACGCTTGCCAGGGCGATAACCCGGGATGAAGCTGCCGTGATCCTTGAGGTTCTCGGCCATGTCTTTCGGGTTGAACGTGATCGCCGTCCAGAAGTAGCAGAAGAAGTAGATCAGCATCACGTAGAAGACGGTGTAGACGTAGCCGTGCGACTTGAACGCTTCGGCACCGGCCTCGAAGAAGTTGGCCAGGCCGTACTTGATCATGCCGAACAGCCCGGCATTGTCAGCCGCTTCCCGCCAGCTCGCGGTTGCGGTGTTCAACGCACTCAGAATGAAGTACGGGAACATGAGCAGGCTGGAGGCGAAGATGATCGGCATGACGCCGGCCTGATTCACCTTGAGCGGCAGGTACTGGCGGGTGCCACCAACAACGCGACGGCCACGGACGTGCTTCGCCGACTGTGTCGGGATGCGCCGCTGGCTTTCCGTCATTGCGATGACGCCGACCACCACCGAGATGAACAGCAATATCAGGATGACGATCGTCATGATCCCGTGCTGCTTGCCGCTATCGGGCGTGAGCTTGAAGCTGGTGTCTTGCATCAACTTGAGTAACGTTTCAGGCAATCTGGCGAGAATACCCGCCATGATCAGCAAGCTGATCCCGTTGCCGATGCCGTACTCGTCGATCTGCTCGCCCACCCACATCAGGAATATTGTCCCTGCCGTCATGATCATGACGCAGACGAACGCGTTTCCTGTGGTATTTAAATCTCTATTTACAATATCTAAACTGCCCATCATATATTTGATCCATAAAGACGATTGGACCAAACATAATATGACGGTAGCGTATCTGGTGTATTCGTTGATCTTCTTGCGACCGCTCTCTCCTTCCTTCATCAGCGCTTCGAGCGACGGCACGACGCTGCCGAGGAGCTGGAAGATGATCGAGGCCGAAATGTAAGGCATGATGCCGAGGCCGAAGATCGTGCTCATCCCGATCTGGGTCCCGCCGAACATCGCGACGGTGCCGAAGACCTTGCCGGCGGCGGTCTGATTCAGCGTGCGCTGCCAGTTGTCGAACTTGGCTTGATCGACGATCGGCAGGGGGATGTAAAACCCGATCCGGTAGATGGCCAGAAACATGGCCGTCATGAGGATCTTGCGCTGAAGCTCGGGGACTTTGAACAGGATGGTGTAGAGCTTGCCCACGGCGGCCTCGCTAGGGGATGAATTCGCCCGCGATCGAGCACCGCCCGGTTCAACAAATTCGCGGAGCGAGTGCGGCGGTCAAGGCGATCGGGGTCGACTGGGCGGATTGGACCGAGGCCCAACCCACCGGAGCATATAGGACAAGCAAAACAATCGGAATCGCGTGGAGGGGCAGGGACAGATGCGTCGGTGGCGACATCTGTCCCTGAATCGTTATCAGGCGGTGACGATCGCCTTGCCGCCGGCCGCTTCGATCTTCTTCACCGCGCCGGCCGAGAACTTGACGGCATGAACGGTGAGGGCAACCGTGATTTCGCCGTCGCCAAGAATCTTGACGCCGTCGTCGTGGCGGCCCTTGACGATACCGGTGGCACGAAGGGCAGCCTCGTCGATCACCGAGCCAGCTTCAAAAGCGGCCAGCGAGCTGAGGTTGACGATCGCGTAGTCGGTACGGAAGGCACCGTTGACGAAGCCACGCTTGGGCACGCGGCGGGCAAGGGTGATCTGGCCACCCTCGAACAACGCACCGATCTTGTAACCCTGGCGCGACGAGTGGCCCTTGTGGCCTTTGCTCGAGGTCTTGCCGTGGCCCGAACCGGGACCGCGGCCGATACGCTTGCGGGTCTTCCGCTTGGAAATCCCGCTGTGGACGTCGTGAAGTTGCATTAGAGGGTCACTCCTCGCAGGCGAGCAACCTCGTCCTTCGTCCGCAGCTTGGTCAGCGCGTCGATGGCGGCCTTGACGAGGTTCAGTTTATTGGTGGAGCCGTAGCTCTTGGTGAGAATGTCCGTAACGCCGGCAGCCTGCACGACGGCGCGAACCGCACCGCCGGCGATAACGCCGGTACCAGGGCTGGCCGGCAGCATGACGACGCGAGCCGCGCCGAACTTGCCGATAACCCGGTGGGGAATCGTGCCACCCTTGAGGGTGACGCGCTTCATTTGCTTGTGGGCGTCCTTGACACCCTTTTCGACGGCCGGCGGAACTTCGTTCGCCTTACCGTAGCCCCAGGCGACCGAGCCGCGGCCGTTGCCGACGACGACGAGCGCATTGAAGCTGAAACGACGGCCGCCCTTGACAACCGCGGCGCAACGGCGAATCGCCACGACGCTTTCCGACCACTCACGGTCGTTACGATCCCGTTCGCCCCGGTCTCTATCTCTTTCGTTCGCCACGACGATTCCCTCTTTGCTTCAACCGCGTTGTATTTGGTCCGGTCCGGTGAATTTCGAGCACTCTCAGCCGCGGCGCACGTGGCACTCGCGGCGAGGCAGCCGAACTCGATTTAGAATTGCAGGCCCGCTTCGCGAGCGGCTTCAGCCAGGGCAGCAACCCGGCCGTGATACTTGTAGCTTCGGCGGTCGAAGCAGATCTTGTCAATGCCGGCCTTCTTGGCGCGTTCGGCGACAAGCTTGCCGACGATCGAAGCCGCGGCCTTGTTGCCACCGTAAGCGGCCTGGCCCTTGACCTCGGGATCCATCGTTGATGCGGAAGCGATCGTGTGCCCCTTGGCGTCGTCGACGATGGAGGCGTAGATGTGCTTCGAGCTGCGGAAAACGCAGAGACGCGGCCGTTCGACCGTGCCGAAGAGCTTCTTGCGAACGCTGCGCTGGCGGCGGAGCTGGCGCACTTTGACGAGCTTGCGTTGATTCACCGGACCAATCCTTCTCGCTTGAGGGTTCGGGGCGGCCGATGCCGACCGGACGCCCAGCCTCGATCATCGTGGGAATTGTTTTGAAAACGGCTGTGTTGCCAGACTCACGCAGCAGCGTTACTTCGCACCGAACGCCTTGCCAGCCTTGCGGCGGACGGCTTCGCCTTCGTACCGAATACCCTTGCCCTTGTACGGCTCGGGGGGACGAACCTTGCGAACCTCGGCGGCAAACTGGCCGACGGCCTGCTTGTCGGCGCCCGTGATCACGACGTGCGTCGCGTCCGGAACGGTGACGCTCACGCCGGCGGGGGCTTCGAGGGTGATCTGGTTCGCGAAGCCGACCTGAAGGGCGACGGTGTTCGCCTTCTTGAGCTGCGCCTGGTAACCGACGCCGACGATTTCCAGCTTCTTCGTGTAACCAGCGACAACGCCCTGAACCATGTTGGCGATCAGGCTGCGGGTCAAACCATGAAGAGCGCGGCTCTCGCGTTCGTCGTCAGCGCGGGTGATGACGAGCTGCTTGCCGGCTTCGTCGTGCTGAACCGTGATCGCCGGCTTGTAGGTGAAGCTGAGCTTCCCCTTGGGACCTTCGACCGAAATCGTCGAGTCGGCCACGGCGATCTTCACGTTCGCCGGAACCGGAACGGGCTTACGTCCAATACGAGACATGATTACGTGTCCTGCAAAGGCTTAAGGGCACTCAAGGGAGCGACCGGTCAGCCGGGTTTGAGAGTGTACGAAACGCGATTGAGCAGCGCAAATCCACGAGCCGGGCGGCATGGCCAGCCTCGGCTGCGAGTGGATTGGAATCGATCAATAGAGCAGGGCGAGGACTTCGCCGCCGACCTTTTCGGCCTTGGCACGGCGGTCGCTAATCACACCCCTGGGCGTGCTGAGGATCTGGATCCCCATGCCGCTGAGGATCGGCTTGAGTTCCTTGTAGCCGATGTAGCGGCGGCAGCCCGGCTTGCTCACGCGTTCGATCTTGGTGATCAGACGCTCGCCGTTCGGGCCGTACTTCATCTGGAGCCGGAGGGTCTTGGCCGGCTTGGTGTCGACGACGTCGAAATCCCAGATAAAGCCCTCTTCCTTGAGGACCTGTGCGATCCCCTTGAGGATGTTCGAGGCGGGCATCTCGACGAGGGGCTTCTCGATCCGGACCGCGTTGCGGATCCGGGTGAGCATGTCGGCAATCGGATCGGTCATCATGGCAGGAAAGGTCTCACTACCGTCGCCGGTAACTCGCGGGCAGCGTCGACACGATCGAGACGCACGCGGGTCGGGACGTCGGGTTGCGGATCGCAGTGCGACCCGGCTTGATCAAACAGGAGCCGAGGCAGTTTTCAACAGGTAGCACTCAGACGCGTGAAACACACGCGAAGGTCTTACCAGCTGGCTTTTTTGACACCCGGGATCAGGCCACGGCTGGCCAGATTCCGGAAGCAAATGCGGCAGATGCCGAACTTGCGATAGACGGCGCGAGGACGGCCGCAGAGCTTGCAGCGGTTGCGGTGCTGGACCGCGAACTTCCGCGGAGTCTGCGACTTGATCATCTGGGCTTTGGTCGACATTTCTCACCAGTTCCCGTTGCGGCGGTCGATCCGACCCGGTTGGACTCGAAACAGATTAGAGAGCGTTGCTTAACGTTCCAGCTTGGCACTGGCGCGGAACGGCATACCGAAGGCGCGGAGCAGTTCGCGGGCCTGTTCATCGCTGTTCGTCGAGGTGACGATCGTGATGTCCATACCCTGCGTGTGCTGCAGACGGTCGGCGTCGATTTCGGGGAAAACGACCTGTTCCGCGAGGCCCAGCGTGTAGTTGCCGTGGCCGTCGAAGCTGGTCGGGTTCACGCCGCGGAAGTCGCGGATACGAGGGAGGGCGATCGTGATCAGGCGGTCGAGGAACTCGTACATCCGCTTGCCGCGGAGCGTGACCTTGCAACCGATATCGTTGCCTTCGCGAAGCTTGAAACCCGCGACCGAGGTCTTGGCCTTCGTGATGAGCGGCTTCTGGCCGCTGATCTTCGTCAGGCTGTCGACGGCGGCTTCCATCAGCGCTTTATCTTGCGTGGCCCGGCCGACGCCCATGTTGATGGAGATCTTCTCCAGCTTGGGGATCGACATCTTGTTCGTCAGGCCAAACTTCGACTCCATCGCCTGTGCGACGGTCGTATTGTAGTGTTCGAGCAGGCGGGCCATGGTCGGGTCGTCCTTCGCTCAGGCAAAAAGGCGGGCCGGGCGTGCCGCACATCCGCGGTCGGGGCCGTCCGCTTTGTCTTCAAATCAGTCGTTCGGTCGGATCGGATCGATCAGTTGGCCGCTGGCCGCTCGATCGGGTTCCTCGGGGCTATCTGGTGGACAATAGGGGCGTCGAGCTTAGCTCTTGGGCGTGGCGCGGTTCGGCTTCACGGGGCCGAGGGTGCCGAGCGACTCGTTCGTCACCTTGCAGTAGCGTTCCTTCTGGCCGGTCGCGGTGAAGCGATAGCCGACGCGGACGCCACGGCGGATCGACGGGTTGTAGAGCAGGACGTTCGACGCGTCGATCGGCATCTCTTTGGAGAGCCGGCCGCCCTGCTGATTCTTGGCGCTGGGCTTGAGGTGCTTGAACACGCGGTTGACGCCTTCGACCACGACTTTACCAGCGTCGGGCAGAACGCGCAAGACCTTACGGGGCTCGGGCCCCTTGTCGTCGCCGGTGATCACCACCACCATGTCATCTTTACGGATATGCATGTCTTCGTCTCATTCGATCCGGCGCTGGCCGGAGGAAGGGTGCACGTGGTCGGTACGCTCAGACGACCTCGGAGGCCAGGCTGATGATCTTCATGAACTGGCGGTCACGCAGCTCGCGGGCGATGGCGCCGAAGATGCGAGTGCCGCGCGGGTTCTTGTCGTTGTCGATCAGGACGACGGCGTTGCGGTCGAACTTGACGTAGGAGCCGTCGGCCCGGCGCGTCGAACTACGGACGCGGACCACAACGCAACGGACCACGTCGCCGGCCTTGACGTCGCCGCCCGGGCTGGCCTTCTTCACGCTGGCAATGATCACGTCGCCCAGGCCGGCGATGCGTCGCTTGTAGTGCGAGGCGCTACCGCCGAGGACCTTGAAGCACATCACTTCCTTGGCCCCGGTGTTGTCGGCGACGTCGAGCCGGGTTTGCATCTGAATCATGGAACTGTCTCGCTCTGCTGGATCGACAACGTTACGGGGACAGGAAATGGAAACCGGGATCCGTGCGGCACACCGGCGTTAGTCGTTGAGTGGCGGCCAGGCCGAAATCAGGCCTTGGCGGTCGTCGCCGCTTCGCCTTCACCCGCGAGAGCCTGCTGGGCACCGACACGGACGATCCGGACGACTCGCCAGCGCTTGAGCTTCGACAGGGGACGGGTTTCCATGATCTCGACGATGTCGCCAACGTGTGTTTGGTTGGTTTCGTCGTGAGCGTGGCAAACGGTGCGGCGCTTCTGGAACTTGCCGTACTTGGGGTGCGGCACCAGGCGTTCGAGTTCGACGCGGCGCGTCTTGTCCATCTTGTCGGACGTGACGATGCCGATTTCCGTCTTGCGACGGGTGCGGACGGGCTCGGGAGTTTCGGGAGACTGTGGGCTCATCGCGATATTTACCGAAGGGCTACGGGTGTTGAATCGGCCTGTGTCTACTGGCCTGGTTCAGTCAGGGTTCGGCCGTCTTGCTCGAGACGATTACTTCGCAGCGGGGGCGGCCGACCGCTCCCGTTCGATCTCGCGGAGCCGCAGGATCGTCTTGATCCGGGCGATCTCTCGCTTGGCTTTGATGATCTCGCTCGGCGCCTCGAGCCGCTCGGTCTCGCTCTGCAGGCGGAGCCGGAACAGGTTTCGCTGCGTCTCGCTCAGGAGGAGCTCAAGCTGCTCGTCGGTCTGGTCGCGGAGCTCGGCGGGCTTGCTCATGATACGCTGGGCCTCGATCTAGCGATTCAGGAAGGAACGTCGCACGCCTCGTCGCGACGTTCCTAACGGGTCGAGGGCCGGGTGAACCGGCCCCAACCTCGGCAATCAGTTTGGGAAGTAGAAAAACGAGGCTCGCATGTGGAGAGGCGAGCCTGAGCGACCCAAGGAGGTCTATCTTACAGTGTTGGCCGCCGCGTGACAAACCGGCAGGTCACGGGAAGCTTGTACGCCAGGCGAGCGAAGGTGGCACGAGCGACTTCTTCGCTCACACCAGCCAGCTCATAAAGCACGGTTCCGGGCTTGACGATTGCCGCCCAGTATTCCACTTCGCCCTTACCTTTACCCATTCGAGTTTCGGCAGGAATCGAGGTGATCGACTTGTGCGGGAAGATGCGAATGTAGAGCTTTCCGCCACCCTTGATCGACTGGCTGGCGACAACGCGACCAGCTTCGATCGTCTGAGCAGAGATGCGGCCCGACTCAAGAGCCTGAAGGCCGTATTCCCCGAAGGCGACGTAGTTGCCCCGAGTCGCATTACCTCTTACGCGGCCTTTTTGGCTTTTTCGGTACTTGACCCGCTTGGGCATCAGGGGCATCGTTGGAGCCCTCCATCTTCAGGTAGTCGCCTTGGTTGACCCAGACCTTGACGCCGATGTGTCCCTGGGCGGTCTTGGCCTCGGCAAAGCCGTAATCGATCTTGGCCCGCAGGGTCGACAGGGGAATCGAACCCAGGTTGGCCCCTTCACTACGAGACATTTCAGAACCGCCGAGACGGCCTGAAAGCAGAACCTTCACGCCCTTGGCGCCACCGTCCATCGTCTGCTCGAGAGCACGCTTGATGGTGCGGCGGAAGCTCGAACGCTTCTGGAGCTGCTCAGCGATGTCTTCGCTGATGAGCTGAGCGTCGATTTCGGGGCGGGTGACTTCCTGAATCTTGATTTCGATCCGGCGGCCGGTGAGCGTCTGCAGCTCTTCCTGCAACTTCTCGACCTCGGCGCCCTTGCGGCCGATGATCACACCCGGACGGGCGGTGTGCAGGAGAACGACGACAGCGTCACGCGTACGCTCGATTTCAATCTTGGGAATGCCGGAGAAACCGTACTTTCCCTTGATGAACTTGCGGATCTTGAAGTCTTCGACCAAGAGGTCGGAGAATTCATGCTTGCTGGCGTACCAGCGGCTCCGCCAGTCTTCCATAATCCCGACCCGAAAACCGGTCGGGCGAACCTTCTGACCCATAGCGCGCGGTCCTTAAGGGGTTAGTCCCGATCGTCGGTGTCCGACGGCAGAGAGTTGAAGTCAGTGAGTCCGATGATGATGTGCGACGAGCGGCGGCGAATCATGTACGCCATGCCGCGGGCGCGGGGCATAAGCCGCTTGAACATCGGGCCGCCTTCGCCGCGAGCGTCGGTGATCACCAGGTCGCCGACGTTGCGGACGCCGCGATCCTCAGCATTCGCCATCGCGCTTTTGAGAACCTTCTCGATCATCCGGGCGCCGCGGTGGGGAAGGTACCGCATGACGTCCATCGCATCGTCGGCATACTTGCCGCGGATGAGGTCGAGGATCGGCAGCAGCTTACGCACCGAGATCCGGGCGAAGCGGTGCGAAGCCTTGTAGTCTGATAAGGAAATGGTGGTGGCCATTTTGAAATCTCGAGTCGAGTCGGGTCCGCGGTCGGGTTCTGGTAGACGCGTTCCGCCGTAACTAGGGCAGGGCGGATCGTGGCGGCGACCGCACCCAACGAATCGTGGCAAACACCGGCGGAACCGCCGGAGAGTCAATCAAACGATGTCGATCAGATTACTTCTTCGGTCCGGGCTTCGCTTTGCCGCCGTGACCGCGGAAGGTGCGCGTTACCGCGAACTCACCGAGCTTGTGGCCGACCATGTCCTCGGTCACGAACAGCTTCACGAATGCGCGGCCGTTGTGAATCGCGAAGTTCTTCCCGATGAACTCCGGGACGATCGTGCAAGCACGTGCCCAGGTCTTGATCGGTTCACGGTTGCCCGTACGATCGGCCTTCTCGACCTTCGTGAGCAGCCGCTCGACGACATACGGGCCTTTCTTCAGCGAACGTCCCATAACTCCTCGTTCCCTCGCCCCCAACGGGCCGTCAATTCGTGTCGTGCCGGTTCGTTTGATTCGACGTGTTAACTGCGTGGGAGCCGTATCCTTTCAACGGCTCCCGGCCTTGTGGGCCTGAGGTCAGACCTTGAGCTGACCGTAGCGGACGCTCTTACGGCGACGGATGATCGCCGAGTTCGACGGCTTACGACGACGACGGGTCTTGCCGCCCTTCGCAAGCTTGCCGGTCGGCGAGCATGGGTGACGGCCACCCGAGGTACGTCCTTCACCACCACCCATCGGGTGTTTGTTCGGATTCATCGCAACGCCGCGGACGTGCGGGCGACGGCCGAGCCAGCGCTTGCGGCCGGCTTTGCCAAGATGAATGTTCATGTGGTCAGAGTTGCCGACCATACCGATCGTCGCACGGCAAGCAGCCGGAATACGACGAACTTCGCCCGAAGGCAGGGTGATCTGAGCCCAGTCGCCTTCACGAGCGGTCAACGTCGCCCCGACGCCGGCCGAACGGCAGAGCTTGGCTCCGCCACCGGGCTGCATTTCGAGGTTGTGAACGCTGATGCCGGTCGGAATCTTGGAGAGCGGCAGGCAGTTGCCAACCTTCGGCTCGGCGTTCGGGCCCGAGCTGACGGTCATGCCGGCCTTGAGCCCTTCGGGAGCGATGATGTATCGCTTGACGCCGTCGGGATAGACGATGAGGGCGATACGAGCCGAGCGATTCGGGTCGTATTCGATGTGCGTGACCTGAGCGGCAACGCCGTCGTGGTCGTTACGCTTGAAGTCGATGAGGCGGTACATCCGCTTGTGGCCGCCGCCGCGGTGCCGAGCGGTGATGAAGCCCTGATTGTTCCGGCCCCCCTTCTTGCGAAGGGGTTCGGTCAGGCTCTTTTCCGGCTTCTTGTTCTTGTCGGTCAGTTCCGAGAAGTCGCTGACCGACGCATTCCGCCGGCCCGGGCTCGTCGGTTTGTAGTAGCGGATACCCATCGCATGCCGTCCTTATGAATCCGCCGTTCTACTCGAACCAGCGGCGCTGCCAGCGTGTCTGTCTTATGCGAACCAAGCCGCGAGGAAAGCCGTCGCGGCGGGATGAATCAATCAGCGATACGGATCAATAGAAGTCGATCCGGTAATCTTCTTTCAGAGCGACGATCGCCTTCTTCCAGTTCCGCTGGCGGCCGACCTTCAGACGGTGTCGGCGAAGCTTACCGCGGCGGTTCTGGGTGCGAACGTCGGCAACCTTGACGTCGAACAGTGTCTCGATGGCTTCCTTGATCTCGGTCTTGGTGGCCATCGAGTGGACTTCGAACGTGTAGGCGTTGTGGCGTTCCGAGAGATGCGTGGCCTTCTCGGTGATCAGCGGGCGAATGACGACCTGGTACGGGTCCAGGACCGGGCCGCTGCGAACATAGTTAGGGGCGCGGCGAAGGGTGACCATGGCGTCAGTTCGTCTCCGTTGCGGGGGCCTCGGCGTTCTCGCCCTTCACCCGCTTGACGAGGGCGGCGAGCGCATCACGCGTGAGCACCAGATAGCGTTGCTTGAGAACGTCGTACGTGTTGAACTCGGCGATGGGGGCGATTTCAACCCCTTCGATGTTCCGCGCACTCTGGTGGAACACGGCGTTGTGCGTCGGGATGCCGAAGAGAACGGTGCGGCCGTCGAGCGACCGACGACGTTCGGCCACCTTGGTCTCGCCGCTCGTCGCGACTTCGTTCTCGCGAAGGTCGGGACGCTGAATCGCGCGGAGGGCCGCGGCGATCGGCTTGGTCTTCGGCGTTTCGCCAGGATTCAGGCCGTCGATGACGATCGCCTGGTTGTCCTGGAACTTCGAGAGGATCGCCATACGGATCGCCAGGCGAACCGCTTTCTTGGGCATCGAATAGCGATAGTCACGATTGCGGCGGGCGAAGGCGACACCGCCACCCTTACGCTTGTTCGTTCGCTTCGAGCCGGCACGGGCGTTACCTGTGCCCTTCTGGCGGAAGAGCTTCTTGCCCGAGCCAGCGACATCGGCGCGGCCGCGGGTGTTGACGGTTCCCACGCGACGATTCGCGAGGTGCATGAGAACGACGTCGTGCAGGAGCTGCTTGTTGACCTCGCCGCCGAAATCGGCCGGGTCGATCGTCTCCTCGCCGACTTTCTGTCCGGCGGGGTTGTAGACGGGAATGGTAAGTGTAGGCATTGGTAAATATCCGCTCCCTCGTCGGGGCTGGTTCGGAGGGTGTGGGTTAGACCATGTTCGTCTGGCGGATGGTGAGGTAGCCGCCGTTCGGGCCTGGCACCGCACCCTTGATCAGCAGCAGATTGTTCGTGGGGTCGATCCGCACGACGCTAAGGTTGCGGACGGTGACCCGGGCATTGCCGAATTGACCCGGCTTGCGGATGCCCTTGCGGGTATGCGCGGGGTCGGCCGAGGGGCCGCTCGAACCAGGGTGACGGTGCATACGCTTAACACCGTGCGAGGCTCGCAAACCCTTGAAGCCGTGCCGCTTGACAACACCGCTGAAGCCACGGCCTTTGCTGGTGCCGATGACGTCGACGTGCTTGATTTCGTTGAACAGCTCAACCGTGAGAGTCTGCCCTTCGGCGACTTCGGTCGGGCCGTCCTGGCGGATTTCGCGGACGTAACGCTTGGGTTCGGCGGAAACCTTTTTGGCGTGGCCGCGCTCGGCTTGGTTCGCGCTCTTGCGCTTCTTATCGTCGAAGCCGAGCTGCACGGCGTGATAACCGTCTCGATCGGCCGTGCGCACTTGCAGGACCGTGCAGGGGCCGCATTCGAGTACGGTGATCGGAATCGCCGTCCCGTCCGCTTCGTAAATCTGAGTCATGCCGACTTTGCGGCCGAGCAGTCCGACGCGCATCTGGTCACTCCGTCTCGCAAGCTTCTGTCGTGAGTCAGTCGACTCACCTCAGCCCCAAATTTGGATACTACGCACCGCGCACGATCGTCCGTCCGTATACACCGGACGCCCGATCGACCCGGTGGGGGCCTCGGGGCGTCGCGTCCTCGTCAGCCGTTGATAGAGCGATCGCACCGGAAACCGGTGAGACCGCAAACAGTTGACGCCCCCTTGAGCCGCGGGGGGACGCGGTTCGCCGACGATCTTCGCTCGGTCAGACGATCCTCGAGGTTGAATGCCTTGGCATTCAACCTGGCCGCCCGCCGAACGTCGCTTTGTTCAAGTTAAGCGATGATCATCAGATTAAGATCGATCAGCCGCCCGCGGGGGAGGCCTTGATCTTGATGTCTACGCCAGCCGGGAGGCTGAGCTTGTTCAAAGCATCGATCGTCTTGCTGGTTGGCTGGTCGATGTCGATCAGCCGCTTGTGCGTCCGGATTTCAAATTGTTCCCGCGACTTCTTGTCGATGTGCGGGCTCCGAAGCACGGTGTACCGTTCGATCCGAGTCGGAAGGGGAATCGGTCCGTGGACGATGGCCTCAGTCCGCTTGGCGGTGTCGACAATATCCTTGGCCGATTGATCCAGGATGGTGTGATCGTAGGCTTCCATCCGGATTCGGATCCGTTCGTTGCTGATTCCCGCCACGCGTAAGGTACCTCGATTCGACGCCGACCAACTCGTTTCGTTTAACCTGTCATTCCTCAGCCTGTTCGGATGAGGAAAGTAAAACAATACCGAGTGGCATAATGCCAGTCAATCGCGCTTCTCGAATTTTTCGCGCGAAAATCATCGAGCACCCGCGACGGCCCGCATCCGGCCGGCCATTGCGGTTGATCGTGCTCAACGATCAGAGAAGCTCATCATTGCATGTGAAGGCCTGAACGTGCAAGCCGACTAATCGGAATCCGGACGTACGCCGTCGTTCGTGTGCGAGCCGGCGGGGTGATCGGTCAGGATCTCGTTGAGCTTGTTTCGCAGCGATTCGAGCGCCGGTTTTTCGTCGGGCTTGGTTGCAAGGTCGGTCTGCTCGTTGGGATCGCGTGTGAGGTCGTAAAGTTCCTCGCGACCACTGCCGTTGCGGATGTAAACTCGCCCGCCGCCAGCGATCGACCAAACTTCACCGCGTGCCGCCGGAATGTGTTGCGCCGGTGCGAGTTTGGGCTGATACTCGACGTGCGACAACGGCGGATCGTTCGCGGCAACGGTTGGTTGCGAATCCGTCCAGAACCGTGCCAGCGACTGCCCTGGCATCGCGTCTTGATTGGGCGACTTGGCAAGTTGTAGAACGGTCGCCGCGACGTCGCGTGGGCTCACTAGGTCTTTGACCGTCGTGCCTCGTGCGGGAAGATCGGGCGCCAGGACGATCATCGGGACGTCGACCAGTGGGCGATAGAGACTATTGCCGTGTCCGTACAGGCCGCGATCGCCGAAATGCTCGCCGTGGTCGGACGTGATCACGACGACGGTGTTTTCAAGCAACCCACGCGATTTCAACTCGTCGAAGAGGTTGCCGATTTGCTCGTCGAGATAGTGAATGCAGTCGTCGTAACCATCGACAAGCAAGCGGTTTGCCTCGTCAACGATCTGGGCGTCGCTGCGTGGCTCGAGGTCGGGGCTTTGCGGCTTGCCGCGGGAGAGGTCGCGGTAGCGCTTTGAGATCGCTCGCCGTGAAGTTTCGTCGAGAGCGCTCAGGCCATAGCGGCGAGGGTAGCCGTCGGGCGGAGAGAACGGCTCGTGGGCGTCGTAGTAGTTCACGAACGCGAAAAACGGCCGATCGCCGCGTTTGTCGACCCAGTCGAGCAAATTCTGGTTAATGCCCGCCGATGTCTTGCGTGATTCCTTGGCGCCGGGAGTCGCGAGTTCGACGCCGAGCTTGGCCAGAAGCAGATCGCCGAGTTTTGCGCTTCGGAAGATTTCGTAGGCGTTGATCTCGCGGTTTTGCGGGAAATCCTCGTATCGGCTGAAGCCGCGATCGAGGCCGTACCACGAGTTGCAATAGAACGTGTTGCCGACGAATCCGCCCGTCAAATAGCCCTGGTCGCTCAGTGCCTCGGCGAGCGTTGCCGGCTTGTCGTCGAGTGGGGTGTCGATCGACGTCGAAAGCTGGTGCGGCCAGAGGCCAGTGAGCATCGAGGCGTGCGAAGGGAGCGTCCAGGGGGCAGGGGATCGCGTCTGGTCGAACCTTACGCCGTCTTTTGCGATTTGTTCGAGCTTCGGCGACGTATCGCGAGCGTAACCATAGAGGCTGAGATGGTCGGCCCGCACGTTGTCCATCACGAGCAGGAGCACGTTTTTCGCGCCGGCTTTTGATGCAGGCAACGCGGCAACCGCTCGCTGCTCGGCGAAGATGACGTCGGCTCCCTTGCCGCCGATCAGACCAACTAGGACCAGTACAAACACCGGCGTGCTGAATCGCAACACACTCCGGTAAAGTCCGGGTCTGAGGCTGGCGAGCGGTCCGATGCGTGACGCAAGTCCCGCAGCGAGCAAGATTTGAGCGATCGGGTAGAGCCCACGAATCGCCAGCAGCGGCATCAGGCAGGCGACGAAACCGAGGGCGTATGGTGTGATTTGCCGCACGGTGCGGGGGAAAAATCGGCCGACGATCGCAAGCACGGCACCAACAACGCCTACGAGCATGAGTCCGGCAAGCGGAGTCATCCAGATGTGATGGTGATTGGTGCGAATCGATTCGACGGTGATCGTGTGGCGGATCGCGTCCTGCGCGGCGAGCGCGAGGAGTTCTGCGTAGCCGCCAAGGAGGCCGAACCAGGCGATTTGGAGAGGGAGCGAAACGCTTGGCGCGACCGGTTCCGCAAGTTCTGGCGAGTGTTGGTCGGTCATGCGATGGTCCTGCTCACTACGTCAACGGTTGCAAGAATGTAAGATTATGCGATGTATCCCAGGCCTCGAAGCCGTTCGCGAACGAGTTCCTCGTCGTCGATTGCGCCCGCACCGGCAGTTTCGGTCAGCGCGGGGACGAACGATTGCGCGTCGCAAAGCGCCGGGGAAGAGCCGAGTTCGAGGCCGGCGAGCTCGAGGATCGTGGCAACGAGGTCGTTGGCCCGCATCTCGTTGACACGAATTGACGGCAAGCCTTCCGTCGTCGTCAGGACAAACGCACGATTGCCGGACGCGTCGATTGCCGAGAGAGCGACCACAACGGCTTCGCCGTCGATGGCGCTGAGGGCGGCTTCAAGAGTCTCGCCCGGCTCAGCCTGCGCGACATCGACACCGATCAGGGAATCGTCTTCCTTGAGGTGGTCGAGCAACTCGGGGGTGTCGAGCGCCGAGAAAACGCTCTTCCAATCCGACATGGCCAGCACAGAGCGGAGAATCTGGAACGGACTACCGCACTCGTGCGAGCCGAGCAGGCCGTGGGGGCCGTTGCTCATCAGGGCGGCCACGCCACGCGTCTCGGGATCGTCAAGGAACTCAATGGGATCGGTCACACTCAGGTGAAGGACGATGATTTTCATGGCAGAAGGGGGCTCCCTTCAAGTTCGGGGTGAACCTCGGCGCCCAGGGCGGCGAGGATTGTCGGTGCCAGGTCTTCGAGCCGGGGATTGGCCGTCTTGAACGGCCGATTCATGAACAGCACGCCCGGAACGAGGGAAGGATCAATAATGTGATCACCACTCCACGGCTTGACGTTGTCCTCGACGATTCCCGCCGGAACCCCGCCGAGCGACGTTCCCCACGACGCTCGAAAGCCCGAGTTGAAGTTAACCAAAAGGTCGGGCGCTTCGCCGATCCGCGGGCCGCGGTAAACGGCCTCACGCGGGTGCACGCTGCGAATCGCGGTCTTACCGTCGCGCGGGTCGGGGAGGCCTGAAAGGGCCGTGGCGATCTGTGTTTTGAGGGGCTGGGCGTCGTCGGCCTTGACGATTCCGTCTCGCTCGCGACCGGCGAGGTTGAGATAGATTCCGCCGAGCCCAAGCGCATACGCTTTGGTGCGCGACCAGTCGACCGATCGGAAAAAGTCGCCCGCTTCCTCGCTCGGCTCGACGCCCGGCTTGAGAGCGAGTAACCCTTGCTCATGTAGCCAGGTGTTGAGATTGACGCCGCGGCGGAACGAGTTGAAGCCGTGGTCGCTGAGAGCGATGACGAGTGTTTTGTCGTCGGCACGTGCGAGCGCCTGACCGACAACCGCATCGGCGCGACGGTATTGATCGGCGACGACGCGAGCAAATCCGGTCGGAACCGGTCGGCCGAGATTGGCGGGATGATCGGGCTCGCGAAAACGCCAGAACATATGCTGAACCCGGTCGGACGTGTCGAAGAGGCAGTAGCATAGCCCAGAATCGAGCCGGTCGAGCTCGTGGACCATCATTGCTTCGCGCTCGCTCCAGGCATCTTCGCACTGGCGGAGAAAACCCGCCTCGTCGAGCCGGCCGTTGCTGAGCGCAGCGTGATCTTCGACCATCCCGGTCGTGTGGAAGACGCCAATCTCGTTGGCGAGGTCGCGGACGTATTCGCCCGGAGCGCTGATGGGGAACAGCGGCGCATCAGGGTCGAAATTGATCGGCGATGCCAGAAGCTCGACTTCGGGCTCGAGGCGCACGAGGTGGAATCGCACCAGGCCGCGCGCCGTTCGGAGCATGCCGAGCTTGAACCCGACCGACATCCAGTCGCTCCAGCGTCCCAGGGCAACTTCCAGTTTGCCCGCGACACCTTGTACGGCGATCACCGCACATCCGCGCGCGAGGTCGGGCCGAATCACAAGGGGAAGCTCGATGTCGGTCCGATCTTTCGGGTTACGCGGACCAACGAGCGGGCCGGTGACCGAGCCGTCGCCCTGGCGTTTGAGCGGGACGACGATCTCGGCCTCGCCGGCTTGAATACTGGCTTGAGTCGTGAAAAAGGTCGATGTGCCCAGTCCACCGCGGAGGTCAGGAACCCCCATGCCGGCGAGCAACTTACCGCGAAGAGGAGCCGCGGGATAAGTGCAAGGGCAGCGCAAGATCGTTGACGGAATTCCCGCTTGGGAAAGTCTTTCCCAGACAGGAGTTCCGCTGCGTAGGTTGACAGCCGCTGGTTGCGAGAAGGCGTTCTTCTGCTCGTAGCGGTTGAGGGCGAGGTCGGGAAGATAGGTGAGAGGGTCGCGGCGAATGAAGTCGAAGATCCCGTGCCCGCCGGGGTTAAGCCCGGTCGCGAAGGTCGACCAGGCCACCGGCGTCTGGGCGGGATTCGTCGTGCCGACGCGCGCGTAATCTCCGCTCGCGCGGAGCCTGGCGAGGTTGGGGAGAGCCCCCTCAGCCAGCAGCGCATCGACGATTGTCGGTTCGAGCCCGTCGAGCCCGATCACAATCACCTTGGAGATAATAACTTAGGCTCCTGCTTCTTCCAGGACCTCGGCGGTTTCCAGCTCACCCTGGTGCAGGTGCGACGGCGCCGGGGCTTCATGGCCGGTGTCGAGACGCATGCTCGCGGCGGAGCGGCGAATCGTTGCCGGTGCGACGGTTGCTTCGCCCTTGCCGGTCACCGTGCGGAACACGCGTGCGAGGGTGTGCCAGATGAGCCGGCCGAACATCAGAATTGCGCCGGCGGCGGCGGCGATGATCGAAGTGACCGGCAGAAGCGTATCGGGACCAAAATAAGCGAAGATCATGGGTTCCACCTCCATGTGGATCCGGGGGACAACAAATGTCAGGCGGCACTCCCATAACTTGCGAACGGCGTTATTTGTGTAAACCTAAACGCGAAAGCAAGTTAGGGGCCAAATCGGCGAGAAGTCCGGCTCACGTAAGCCCGGAGGGCGGGCATTCGCGTCAACTTGAGGGCGTGTCGCTTATCCCAGGTGAGGTGGCAAGTCGCCGGAAAGCTATTTCAAATTCGGCAAGGGGTCAAGCAGAGTTTTACAAAATAGATGAGAGAGTGACCGATTACTGAAATGATCGAATCATAGATATGTCAAGGGACTCTGGTTTTGGCTAGTCCGTTATGACTCTCGCTTGGGTGTGACGACACGTTCGATCGCCGACGCAAGCATAAGAATCGTTGACACGCTTTTGGCATGAAACGGCATTTGCGTTCCGACCGACGGAGTCGCGACTTCTCTCACAGTTCGAGTTGCGGAGGCGTATAATCGCGACACGGAGATTGCGGTACGCCCCGAATCGATCCCCTGGTGGGTGCCATGCGGCATATCAAAAGCTTGCGAACGCGGATATTCCTCTCAGTTCTCAGTCTTGCCTTTGTCGTGCTCTTCTTTGCGAACTCAACATGCGGTTGCGCGGAACCGCCGAGTTATGCGGAAATTGACGTAACGACAGTGCCAACTCACGCCTTGGAGAAGGCTCGTGAAACTGCTTCTGGCCTTGCCTTCCAACGCGCGTGGAAATACGGCTATCTGGTCGAGCGCGGTCATGAGAAAGATGAAGTATTTGGATATGTCTTGCGAGGCCGCCTCGACTGGTTCCAATACCGCGACGTCGAAGTCAGTCACAGTGAAGTCGAGGCTTCGGAATACCTTGATCCGTTCGAGGCGCGATAGGCGAAGAATTCATCCACGAAGGGAATCAGTCGTAGATATGACCAATGAAACCGCTTGCATAACGACAAAACGGCCCCTGGATCATGTTCGCGATCCTGGAGCCGTTTGAAGTCGATCAACCGTTTGATCTGAAACCTGTTAACCGCCAGCCAGGCTCTCAAGCAACTCATCGGGAGCAGCGGCGTATTCGAGCGGTTCCATCGAATAGCTCGCGCGTCCCTGGCTCAGGCTTCGCACGGCGGTCGAGTAACCGAACATCTTTTCGAGCGGCGCACGGGCTTCGATGACCCTCAGCTTGCCGCGGTCGTACATCTTGTCGATCTGCGCTCGGCGCGACATCAAATCGGCCATGATGTCGCCGAGATAGTCTTCCGGCGTCACGACTTCGATCTTCATGATCGGTTCGAGCAGCACAGCTCCCGCTTCGTGCACGGCTTTTTTCAAAGCGTCCGACGCAGCGAAACCGAAGGCGAGGTCGTTTGAGTCGACGTCGTGGGCATCGGCATCGACGAGCGTCACCTTCAGGTCGACGAGCGGATAGCCCGTTCGGCCACCCGACTTTGCCTCGTCACGCAGGCCACCTTCGATCGCCGGCACGAATTCCGCCGGAATCGTTCCGTTCTTCATCTTGTTGACGAACCGAAGCGTGGGGCCGCCCTTGGGCAGCACCTCGTGCTCCAGGTCGATCGTTACCTTGGCGTACAATCCTGATCCGCCCGTCTGGCGGATGCAGGTCCCTTCGACCCGCTTGACCGCCTTCCTGATCGTTTCGCGGTAACTCACGCGCGGCCGGCCGACGTGTACCTTGAGGTTGTAGTCGCGCGTCATGCGGTTCTTGAGGATTTCCATGTGAAGCTCGCCCATACCCGAGATGAGCGTTTGCCCGGTTTCCTCGTTCACCTTGTACGCAAAAGTTGGGTCTTCGCGCGCCAGCGAGGCGAGCGTATCGGCGAGTTTCCCCTTGTCTGCCGAGCTAACGGGCTCGATCGACATGCTGATGACCGTTTCCGGGAACTCGATCTTTTCGAGCAGAATCGGATGCGAAGCGTCGCATAGCGTGTCGCCCGTCACCGAATCCTTCAGTCCGACGACGCCGACGATATCGCCGGCCCAGGTTTCTTCGATCTTCACGCGTTCGTCGGCGCGAATGTGATAGAGCCGGGAGCAGATTTCCTTCTTGTCTCGACCGGGGTTGAAGACGCGCGTGCCGGCCTTGAGTTCGCCCGAGTAAATCCGGACGAAAGACAAATCGCCATGGGCGTCGTTGGTGATCTTGAAAACGAGGCCGCAGAACGGCTCGTCGGGGTCGGGCTTGCGGACAAGCTCGGTCCCCTTCTTGGGGTGGTGGCCGACGACCGGCGGGCGGTCGAGTGGGCTGGGCAAGTAGGATGAGACGGCATCGAGCAGGCGCTGGACGCCGACGTACTTGAAGCTCGAACCGCAGAGGACGGGCTGAGCGCGGCCGGTGAGGGTGGCGCGGCGGAGCGCGGCGATGATGTCGGCTTCGGTGAGTTCTTCGCCTTCGAGCGCCGCCATGTACTGGTCGGTGAAGGTCTCATCAAAATCGGCCAGGGCGTTGAGCATCCGTTCACGCCAGAGTTCGGCGTCGGGTCGGATGTCTTCGGGGATCTCGGCTTCCGTAATCGTCGATCCCAGGTCTTCAGTCTTGTAGTAGAGGGCGCGCATCGCGATGAGGTCGATGAGCCCTTTGAATTCGCCCATCGTCCCTTCCGGACCTGCGCCGATCGGAATCTGGAGCGGGATGGGGTGGCTTTCGAGCCGCTCGGTGATTTCGGTGAAAACGCGGTCGAACTCTGCGCCGATGCGGTCCATCTTGTTGATGAAACAGATCCGCGGCACGCTGTATTTCGCCGCCTGCCGCCAGACCGTTTCGCTCTGCGCCTCAACGCCTTCAACGGCCGAAAAGACGACGACGGCTCCGTCCAGAACGCGAAGCGAGCGTTCGACTTCCGCCGTGAAATCGACGTGCCCCGGCGTGTCGATGATGTTGATCGTGATCGGGTTTCCCTGCGCATCTTTCCATTTGCAGGTGATGGCCGCCGCGACGATCGTAATCCCGCGCTCGCGTTCTTCTTCGAGATAGTCGGTCGTGGTGTTGCCCTTGTCGACGTCCCCCATGCGGTGAACTTCGCCGGTGTAATACAGAATGCGCTCGGTCGTGGTGGTTTTACCGGCATCGATGTGGGCGATGATGCCGATGTTGCGAATCGATTGTAAGGAAGAGCTATCCATGAATCGCGAGTCCAATAACAGTTCGAGGGCCTGGCTTCCGAAGGCGAGGTTCGTCGACGAAGGGTCTAGTTTAACGCCGTAAGCCGCGTCTGACACCCCTTTCTCGCAGCTGCTTCAAGCTTGAGCCGGTTCCATGCAGGAGAGTTCGCGCCGCGGCCCTTGAGTTGATCCATAGGCAGGCTATATTGTACAGAAATACATTATGACTGGAATTGGTGGAGAAGACTTTAAGGAAGGCACCATGATAGCCGACCTTGCTGGCCGCCTACTTCGCGACACGTTTCCGCGGGGTATCAAGGATTCGGATGCGTTTCTGGTCTTTGTTCTGTTCCACCACGACCAGATTGAACTCAGCGGACCAGTTCTGATCGAGTCGACTGACGAGTTAAGATGTTTCCGCCGTCACCGACCTGAAAACGCGGCATAACTTCACATCTGTCAAACGAGGCCTGAATCGTGGCCGAATCGACACTGCTTCCGCATCTGGTCGTCATCGGCGGTGCCGACGCCATCGCCTTCTACGAAAAGGCTTTCAGCGCGGTTGAGCTATTCCGCATGCCGAACGAGAGCGGCAAGCTGATGCATGCCACCATCGAGATCAACGGTGCGCAGCTCTATCTTTGCGACGAGTTTCCCGGAAGTGCGGTGCGGTCGCCCAAGTCGCTGGGCGGGACTTCGATTCAACTCCACCTCAACGTGCCAGACACCGACGCCGCGTTCGCAAGAGCTGTGGACGCCGGTGCGACCGCTGTCATGGAGCCACGAATCATGCCGTGGGGGCATCGCTACGCGCTAGTCGACGATCCATTTGGCCACCGCTGGTCGCTTTCAACGCCCGTGGAAAATCTCAACGCGAATGAGATCAAAGAGCGACTCAAGGCGGATGAACTGGACTGTGCGGAGAAGGCCCCGGAACCTCACGGCTAGCTCTTGACTCAGTCGGAGGCCTTCGCCTCTCGAACTTGCTTCAAATAGGCCAGAGCCTTTTTCCGCTTCTCGTTTTCTGCCAATTTCTCGGCGGTCCAACCGATGGCCCATTTCAGCCCGCAGGGCCGGGTGATGTCGGCGCCGTTGGCGACCAGAACCTTGAGCGCTTCGACATTATCCGCTCGGGCTGCGAGCATCAGCGGTGTAATCTGCTCCTCGCGTAGTCCATTGACGTCCATACCCTTGTCGATCAGTTTCTGAACGACTTCGGGTTTGCTGTATTGCACGGCAAAATCGAGGGCCGTGTCTCTTCCACGAGCGCGATGGACGTCGGCGCCCGCTTCGATCAATCGAAGGGCAATCCGGCTGCCGGTTACTTTGCCTTCATGACAGGCGATCATCAATGGGGTGAGGCCCATATCGTCAATCGCATTGAGATCCGCCTTGGCATCGATGAGCAGATCCACAACCTTTGGCTTGCCGTCTCTGATCGCTTGAGTCAACGCCGTGCCGGCTTTGCGCCATGACGCGACGGAATTCACGTCGACTCCATCGGCGATGAACAGGTTCATCTCGCGAGTCTTGCCGTTCAAGGCCGCGACCGCGAATGCATCTTCGAGCGACTTGGCGCGAATTCCTCGGAAATCCCGTTCCTCTTCGGCCGGCTTTGTTTCCTTGGGCGATTCGGCTGATACCTTGCCGCCGAGCAGTGCCGCGAGTTTCGCTTTGCCTCGATTCTGGGCGAATTTCAGCGGAGTCCACTCGTCACGGTCGCGCGTTGGATCGGCGCCCGCTTTCAGCAAAGCTTCGGCGATTCGCACGCTCTCATCATCGGACAGCTTGTTCGCGATCGCGCAAAGAATCAAAGGCGTGCAGCCTTCCGGATCGGGGCGGTTGGGATCCGCGCCATGCGCGATCAGGATCAGAGCCGCTTCCACCTTACAGGAGGTGATCGCGAGGACGAGGCCGGTGCATTGCTGATGCAGTTCGTCGACTGCTATTCCCGACGCGGATTCCAAAGCCTTACGCAAACCATCGAGATCGCCGTCACGCGCGGCGATGGCGATTCGCGAACGCTTTCGAGTCGCCTTGCCGTCGTCGATTTGTTCGGCGTCGATCGATTCTCTCGTGTCGGGCAGAATGAGAAAATCGTGGCCTTGATCAGTGAATTCAAATCCGGTTTCGCCCATGACGTGAGTCATCTGGCTCGTTGTGAAATGGGTCAGCGTATCGAGGGTGGCCTCATCCAGCCGAGCGGGCGCCGAGTAATCGACATGAAGCCAAACGCTGCCGTCCAACAGGACCGACGTACGAATAATGCCGCCTGTGATTTCCAAATCGGCGAGGTCCGGGTCGAAATACTTCGCGAGTTGATCGTCCTCGTAGGTCCAGCCGTTCAACGCCCGGGGAGCCTTGGTCGCCTCGTCGGAATCGGCTTTGACGAAGTTAGCGCGAAGGCTATAGGTGATTTTCATAGGGCTAAAAATTAAGAAGGTATGGATCGATGGCGGAGGAGTTTTCGCGGATCGGCTCGATCAATTTCTTCCCAGAAAGAGCTGTCGCAGCGGATTCTAATGCCTGAATTCCATGGCGGCAATTCGCTGCAAAAGTCGCCCTGTACTCTCCGGCTCATCACTTCCCAAATGTTGCACATTCATGGCATGCGAGATGCCACTCTTTGTTCAGCTCGCATTCGTGCGTATCGGCGCAATTGCGCATGTATGCTAAAAATAATTCGGTATCATGTTGTTCGAGCGCCATCATGCCTTGATAGAACTCGAGTTGATTGAGGTGCCGGGCGGTTACGATCGGGTGCCCGGCGTCTGCCTCCGCGCGGGCTTGATCCTCGCTGATCTCTCCCAGAACGTATCGCCCAAGTCCGCCGGGCCAGTTACTTGCTCGACGCGACTCGAGAGCCGTTCGCAGAAATTGCTCGGCATGTTCTCGGGAAAACTCGTCGGGCCGGCGAACTGAAGCATAGTAAAGCAACAAGGGCAGGCTCACGCCCCCCGCCGCGTCGCGGTAGTTGCATTTCAGGCCGTCGCACCAGAGAGTCACGGCATCCTCTCGCTCGTTCAAAACCCAACGAGCGATACCGGCAAAGCCATGCGTACCCGAATCCGGAAGCGGCATGGTCAGCGCCTCGTCGAATAATCTCTTGGCTTCGGTTGGCTGTTGGAGCATCAAACAACAGATGCCAAGGTTGTTGAGAGTTCCTTTGAATGGGCGAGCGTCGTGTTCCTCCTTCAGAACCCTAAGTGCCGCTTGAAGGTCGCGTGCTTCGAGCAAGTCCCATCCCGATAGTTCGGACATTTTCGAAGCTCACCAACCTGTATGAAAAGTTTGCGTTCCCTAACCAACGCATCTTGCTCAGAAGCGTCAGCTCACTCTAGCTGAGCGGTCGGTTGAATTCGAAATGAAATCGACCTATCGCACGACGATTGTAAGTCGCGCGACAGGCCGAATGGTTACAGACTCAAAGTCTGAATTTCGCTTACTTTTCCGCGCCGACGCCGAGGAGCTCGACCTCGAAGATGAGGACGGCGTTCGGGGGGATCGGGCCGCCCGGACGCGGGTTGGCGCCGTAGGCGAGGTCGGAGGGGATGTAGACTTCCCACTTCGAGCCGACCTTCATGAGCTGAAGGGCTTCTGTCCAACCCTTGATGACCTGGTTCACGGTGAACTCGGTCGGCTTGCCGCGCTTGATCGACGAGTCGAATTCAGTGCCGTCGAGCAGGCGGCCGGCGTAGTGCACCGAAACCGAGTCGTTCGCCTTGGGCGAGGGACCGTTGCCTTCTTTGATGACCTTGTACTGCAGGCCACTCGGCAGGGTGACGATGCCCGGCTTGGCGCCGTTGGCCTTGAGGAACGCTTCGCCCTCAGCCTTGGCGGCGGCCGTCTTCTTCGCCATCGTTTCGGCAGCCTTGGCCTGAAGCTGAGTCTGGAAGGCGGTCATCGTTTCGCGGAACTGTTCGTCGGTGAGAGCAGCCTTGCCGGCGAGTCCGTCCTTCAGGCCCTTGAGCACCATGTCGGCGCTGATGTTCACATCGTTGGCCTTGAGCATCGTGCCCAGATTCTGGCCGATCGCGTAGGCAGCCCGGTCGTTCAATTCCTTGAGCTCGGCAGGGTATGCCGGGGCGGTAGCGGCGGCACCCGCGGCGGGGGCAGCGGCCTTGGGCTCCTGGGCGAACGCCAGGGCCGAGCCAACGAGCGCGGCCGCAGTGGTAGCGGCGGCGAGCGAAAACTTCATCCAACGATCCTTTCTAGTCGGCCAGGTAGGGTAACGCACGACCCCGAGGGGCGAGGCACGGTTGACCAGCAGTTCGGGCGCGGAGTTCCAAACCGCGACCACATCAAGAGTTTAACAACCGGTCTCTTAATCGGATAGGGATTTACGGCGGACGTCGTGCGATCAACCAAGTTCAAGAGGAAGGCGGGAGAAGTGGGCGAGTGGCGGTCAGTTACGGCGATGCGGCTGGAGAATCCAACGCCCCACTCGGTAGCGATCGCCCCGGCCTGTCAGCAGCCAGTGTGGCTGAACGCCGGTCGCCGCGATGAAGAGCAGGGCGATTTCGGTCGGCATGGCGCCGCCGCCTTCATAGGCCATCCATTGTTCGTCGCTCACACCCATCAAGTCGCAAAGCGCTGTGAGGTCCGGACCGCCGAATACGGTTTCGCGGACTTCGCGAAGACGGTGGCCAAGTGCAAGGCGGATCACTTCGGTTGCGGTTTGATCGTCGAGGGGACCATGGCTGCGGTCATCATGGCGACGGATCGACATGTCTTACAGTCCTTCAGCAGTTTGCCAGGTAGGAGACCCATTTCAGATTACGCGTTTAGGGTAGAATTGATAGGACACCTCGCCAAAGGAGTGACGCATGTTGCTTCAATCCCGCCAAAAGCTGCCGGCACTCCTCACGCGCGCTGTGGAACCGCAACTTATGTCGATTCATCGCAACTTTTAGGCGATGTGAACCTGTTGCAGGGAGTCGTGTCGATTCGCAAGAATCCACTCGCCGAACTTTTCTCTCCCCTTGAGCGCCCGCTGTGATGAACGTAACGCCTCTGACCCTGACCGGGTCGATCGTCCGTCTCGAACCGCTCTCTCTTACGCACGCTGCCGATCTTGCCGCAGCGGGTGCCGATCCCAACGTCTGGCGACTGATGCCTTACGGCCAGGTGACTTCACCCGAGTTGATGCAGGCATTTGTCGCCGAAACCATCTCAAAGGCGGAAAAAGACGGCGATATCCCGTTCGCAGTTGTGCTAAACGGGACGAATCGCGCCATCGGCTCGACGCGTTACCTCGACGTCAGACCGAGTCACAGAGCGCTCGAAATCGGCGGAACCTGGTACGGATCCGACCATCAGCGGACTGGTGTGAATACCGAGTGTAAACGTCTTCTGTTGACTCACGCGTTCGAATCGCTGGGTGCGATTCGTGTGCAGCTCAAGACAGACTTGCGTAATGAGCGATCGCAACGCGCAATCGAACGGATCGGCGGCAAGCGCGAAGGAGTCTTGCGCGAAAATATGATTCTGCCCGATGGTTACCGTCGATCGACAGTTTATTACAGCATCCTCGAAGCCGAATGGCCCGAAGTCAAAGCGCGGCTCGCCGAGCTAGCGAACCGCGCTCGTTGAATCGGTATGCTTACTTCTTGGCGGCGTCGGGAATCCCGACTGGGAGATTGGTCGGTTTCGAATTCGGAGGCGTCGGCTCCAGGTATGTGGGAGCCGTTTCAACAGGTGCGGTCGGTCTGACGTCGGGTTCCAGCGCCGTAGAGACACCGGGTAGGTCGCGGCTCGTCGCGTTGCGCCGAGTCGGACGATCGAGGGCCGGTTCGTCCTCGAACGAGTCCGGCTTGCGAGCGTTGGTTGAACGCTGCGATCCCCGTCCCGAATGCCAGTTGTTGCGGCTGTTCGACTCGAGCGACGACTTCACTGCCTTCCAGCGTTCGAGTCCCGCTTCGACTTTCTGAAGTCGTGCTTTAAGCGATTCCGCCTCGGCCGAAAGCGACTTGATCACCGTGTCGGCTTCCTTGACCGACCGTTCCACGAATGTATTCGCATCGGCCTCGGGATCGAGGCGATCGAGCTCGAACGGGCTTTTTTGCGTCGGCAACTCGCGTGGCGGCGGTTTCAGCGGCATCTTATCGGGACCAGCATCACTTGGATCCTGCGGACGCGTTGCATGGCCCGGCGATGGTCTGATCGGTTCCGGGGGTGGTACGGTCGCGGGCGGCAATGGGTTGGGGTCGCTTGGGGGTAACGCGATGTCCGCTGCACCCTTGGGTTCTTCCTTCGGGAGGTCGAGCGGCGCGGGCGTTTTGGGAGCGGGCGGAGCCGCATCCTGCGCGAGCAGCGTTCCCGAAAGCACGACGGTGCTCGCGGCGACGCCCGCGAGTGCGATGATTCGAGTGGCCAGCGAGTTTCGCCGACGCATGTTTACCTCCCTGAGATGTCGATCGCTATCTTTGAGACGAGACATTCTCACGCATGTGGGCGATTCTACCGAACGAATTCATTCTCGTCGCCTCAAATCTCACCGACGACTTTCCGCACCGCAAGCTGGCCATCAAAGTGGCGTGTGCTCACGGCTTGCGCAATCACGGTTCGATGGCACGATTTACCGTCGGCGCAGGCACACATGAGCGCAATCGTGTCATCGCCTTGTTCGAGCATTTTTGCCAGTAACGCCAGGCCGCGATGTACCGGCCATTCGTTATTCACGTCCTCAAGGTGAGATCGCAGGACACGCATCGCCGGATCTTGCCGCTGAGGATTCCCCAACTCTGCGAGCCAGGTGTACGCGATATTGCCGCCTGCGAGCAACCCGGCGATTCCCGTCATTCCTGGTTGCAAATTCCAGGCCTTGGGGCCGTAGGTTCGCGCGGGATCGATGTCCGATGAGCATGGGCTATTGCGCGTATCGACTAGTCGTGTAACACCACGTTTTTGAAGCGCGGCGACGAGCCGATCGGCCCGCTTGGGGGCTGGCCAGTATCCATAGCCAACGAGCCAAAGAGTCATTTGAGGATTGCCTTCGGCCGATCGTGAGACTGGCAAGCGACGGGGAGGTTGCCTAGGATAAGGAATCGTGTCGCCCTTGTCTCGCGGATTCGCCCGACCCTCGGGGAACTGGCTTATGCCCCGTTATATGTTTGTACTGTTCGTATCAGCCTGTTTTGCGCTCTTGGGAAACCACTCGCTCAAGGCGCAGGACGGCGAATTTCAGCCGCCGCCGAAGACTTACATGGATCGCGTGATTGCCCCGGTGATGAGCTACGGGGGAGGAGGGGCGGATTGGCTGGTTCGCGAAACTCGTGAGGATGAGGAACAGCCCGAGCGGATGCTCGATGCGCTCAAGCTCAAGCAGGGAATGACGGTTGCCGATGTGGGTGCGGGAGTTGGTTACACGTCGATCCGCATCGCCAAACGCGTCGGCAAGACCGGCACGGTCCTTTCGACCGACGTTCAGCCCGAAATGCTCCGCACGCTGGCGTCGAATGCGAGGACGTTCAAAGTCACAAATATCAAGCCAATCCGCTGTACCGCGACTGACCCGAAACTGCCCGAGAACGCCGTCGACCTGATCCTCATGGTCGACGTTTACCACGAATGTTCCGACCCCGTCGCCACGCTCAAGGGATTGCGTAAGGCGCTCAAGAACGACGGCCGGCTCGTGCTCATCGAGTTCCGCGAGGAAGATCCAAACGTACCGATCAGGCCTGAGCACAAGATGTCAGTAAAGCAAGCAAAGCTCGAACTCGAGGCCAATGGTTTCATTTTCAAGGAAAGCATCGAAATCCTTCCATGGCAGCATATCATCATTTTCAACAAGAAAGTGGATCCGCCCGCCAAGGAAGAGAAGAAGACGGAGAAGTAAGGCTGGTATTTCTCGCCAAAACGCGCAGTTCCTCGTGACGATGCTCCGCGTCGTCACGCATCTTCGGCCGATTAGCGGACGGATGCGGCACCATTCTGAAGCTCAATTCGAGCCGTATCAATCGCGCGGGGCAAGGTCGGGATGCGCCTTCGCCCACGCTAGATATTCATCAATCGTGGTGAAGCGCTCAAACCGATAGAGCCGCCCTTTGTCCTCGACCGGCTCCATCGAGTTGAAGCTCCACGAATCGCCCGCTCCCTTCATGAGCGTGCTCAATCGCTGATCGAGTTCATTGCGCACCGCCGCATAAGTGGAATCGTTCGCCAAGTTCTTCTGCTCAAACGGATCGCTGTTCAAATCGTAAAGTATCCACGGCGCGGCTTCGGTTCGGGCGTACATATGTGTCGCCGTCCGGATGCCACGCCAGGGGGTTGGCGTGCCGTCGCCCGCGAATGGCACGAAGATTTGAAAGAAAACGGCTTCTGGCCCCTTGTCGGTCTCGCCGCGAATCAAAGGCGCGAGGTTGGTCCCTTGCATGTCGCTGGGAATCGCTACATTGCAAAGGCCGAGCAGCGTCGGCGCGATATCAATGTGTGAGAACAACGCATCGGTGACGCGTGGCTTCGCTTTATGAGGGAATCGCACGATTCCGGGAACGCGAATCGACTCTTCCCACGGTTTTCGCTTGAGTCTCGCCCCTTGCGATCCGAGCATGTCGCCGTGATCGGACGTGACGATGACGACCGTATTGTCATCGATTCCCAGCGTCTTCAACTCGGACATCAAGCGACCAATCTGGTCGTCGATTGCTTCGATCGCTGCGTAATACGCTGCAATTTCCTTACGTCCGCCGCCGGGTGTTCCAGCCACCCAGTTGGGTCGCATCGTGAGCTTCGCCGGATCGTACTTGCTCATGTATTGCGGCGGTGCGCCGTAAGGATCGTGCGGCGGGCCCATCGTCAGTTCGAGGAAGAACGGCCGCGAGCGATCACTCTGGAGGAATTCGATCGCCAGGTCAGTCCAAACCTCGGGCTCGAAGCGGTTGACGCGAATTGGATCGGGCGTATCACGGAAGTAAGTCGGGCGAAAGTGTTCATGACTACATTCGCTCGCCGCCCAGAATTCAAACCCTTGCCGACGCGGTCCCGGAGGTACAAAGCCGGGAAGCCTCGGGCCGCCGTCGAGGTGCCACTTGCCCAGAAACCCGGTGCGATATCCTTGCGACTGCAGAATCTCGGCAAGCGTCGTTTCGCTGGGTCGCAAAGCGAGATCGTTGGCGATCATCCCGTTGCGATGCGGGTATTTGCCGGTGAGCAGAATCGCCCGAGCAGGGCAGCAAACCGGCGTGTTCGCAAAGGTATTGCGAAAGAATACGCCTTCACGTGAAAGCTGGTCGAGGTGCGGCGTTCGCACCTCGGAGTTGCCCGCGCAGCCCATGTCCTGGCCGCGCATCTGGTCGGGCACGATCAGGATGATATTCGGCTGACTCGCTGGCGGCGCACTGGCGCCTATCGAAACCAACGTCGCAGCTAGAAGCCAGAGCGCGTTGAATCGAGCCATGCGAGTTCTCATTGCGAGTGGAAGCTATCAGCCGCCCGCGCCGGGGATTCCGAAACGGTTCCGTAGGTCGACAATCCATTCGGCCAGATCGTCGGGCAGGGGGGATTCGACTCGCACTTGCTCGCGTGTCAGCGGATGGATGAATCCCAGCGTCTGCGCGTGCAGGGCCTGACGGTGGAAATGCGCCTTGCAGCGTGGTTGTTCGCGTGGGCGATAAACGAGGTCGCCCACCACGGGATGCCCCATCTCTGCCATGTGAATGCGAATTTGGTGCGTGCGGCCGGTTTCGAGCCAGCAGGCAACTAGAGTCGCCACCGACGCAAAACGCTCGACGACGCGATAGTGCGTGATCGCGTGCCGGCCTTCGCCGGGATTTCGCGCGACGCCGCGCCGGAGGTCGCCGCGATCGGTCACGAGCGCCAGGTTGACCGTGCCCGTTTCGCGCGGCACGCGTCCTTCAACCACGGTGAGATACTGCCGCTCGATGTCGTGCGCTTTGAACAACTCCTGAAACGCCCGCGCGGCCTCGGGAGTTTTTGCGAGCGCGAGGGCGCCGGAAGTGTCGCGGTCGAGGCGATGGACGATCCCCGCGTAAGGCCGACCGCCGTGCCGAAGCATGAGATAACGCGCGACGCGGCTTTGAACGGTGTCGTGCTCGCCGAGCGGCGTGGGGAGCGTGAGAACTCCTGCGGGCTTATCAATGATGACGACGTATCGGTCTTCATACAGGACTCGCAGCCGGCTGGCCACTTTGCGTGCCTTGGGCCGATTGGGGAAGAACTGAATATTGGCGTCGAGCTCGACCTCGCGGCCGGGTTCGTCGCAGCGTACGCCGTCGAGGTCGATCCGGCCGTTGCGAACGGCGTCCTGAGCGGCGCGTCGGGAGAGGATAAAGCGTTCGGAAACGAGCTTATCGAGGCGAATCGGCATCGGTGCAATCGTAAGAAAAACGGCGAGCCGATGACCCGGCTGCGACCGTGTTTGGTTGGCGCGTATCCGCGCGAAGACGAGATTTGGGCGGCCTTCCAATCCGTGATGACCGCCCGCCCAAGGCCCCCGTTCGCTGTCGCGCCGGGGCAACCTGGGAAGCCGCCGCATCCTCATAGAGACGCGGTAGGACTCTAACGCTGACCTTCCCTGGCCAGGCCAGTCTAGCAGATTGAGACACATCGAGACCAGTGGCGAAGAGTTGGTAGGTAATTGACCGTAAGTTGGGATCGCCAAAAGGATTTCCGTCGCATTGCCGCTTGATTTTCCCCCAAGTCCTGGAAAAACTCGAAAAAAATCCGAGATGCTTGTCGATTTCCTCGCGAGCCGTTCGACGCCCTTGTGAAAGCGGAAGTTCGACTGGTCGGAACCGACCGGGAACGACGCTTCAAACCGCTCCAAAACTAAACGAGGCAAGACGATGCGATTCATGGTTATTGTCAAGGCAAGCGCTGAGAGTGAAGCGGGCAAGATGCCGTCTCGTGAGATGCTCGAAGCAATGGGCAAGTTCAATGAAGAACTCATCAAAGCGGGCATTCTGCTGAGCGGCGACGGCTTGCAGGCTTCCTCAAAGGGTGCCCGAATCCAGTGGAACGGCGGCAAGCAGACGATCATCGACGGCCCGTTCGCTGAGACGAAGGAGCTCGTCGCGGGGTTCTGGATGGTTCAGGTTAAGTCGAAGGCCGAGGCGCTCGAGTGGTTCTCCCGCTGCCCGTGCCCGATGGAACACGGCAACGGCGAGATCGAGTTGCGCCAAGTCTTTGAGCTGGAAGATTTTCCGGCTGAAAGTGTGCCCGAAGACGTGAAGATCCAGGAGATCTCGATGCGCGGGCAATCCGGCAAGACTTCGTAAGCGGTCGGCTTGCGGCGATTGGGCGAAGATGGTCTGATCGATCGTTGTGGCGAATCAAGAAATTCATCGCACGATCGACGCCGTCTGGCGAATCGAGTCGGCCCGCCTGATCGCCGGCCTGGCGCGGATTGTGCGCGACATCGGCACAGCCGAGGAACTCGCGCACGACGCGCTCGTGGCCGCACTCGAACAGTGGCCCGATGCTGGTATCCCGCGCAACCCAGGCGCGTGGCTCATGGCCAGTGCCAAGAACAAGGCCATCGATCACGTCCGGCGCGAGAAACGACTCGAGCGCCGGCACGATGAAATCGCGCGCGAAACCGAATCGACCCGCGAAGACGAAACGCCCGACCTCGACGACGATATCGGCGACGACCTGTTGCGGTTGATCTTCACGACTTGCCATCCGGTTCTCTCAACCGACGGCCGCGTCGCGCTGACGCTTCGCCTTCTCGGCGGCCTTACCACCGACGAAATCGCCCGAGCATTTCTCGTCCCCGAACCGACGATTGCCCAGCGCATCGTGCGAGCCAAGAAGACTCTGGCCGAAGCGCAAGTCGCATTTGAAGTCCCTCGCGGGGCCGAACTTGCGCCCCGGCTTGCCTCGGTTCTCGAAGTCATCTATCTGCTTTTCAACGAAGGCTATTCAGCAACCGTTGGCGATGACTGGATGCGTCCCGGGCTCTGTGAAGACGCGCTCCGCCTGGGCCGAATTTTGGCTGAACTCGCGACGGAAGAGGCCGAAGTTCACAGCCTGGTTGCCTTGATGGAGATTCAGGCATCTCGTGCCAGGGCAAGAGTCGCGACCGACGGCACGCCGATTCTCCTTCTCGATCAAAACCGCAATCTTTGGGATCAGTTGCTGATTCGTCGCGGCCTTGCGGCTCTTGCCCGAGCAGAAAAGCTGGATCAACTCCCTGGCCCCTACCGATTACAGGCGGAAATCGCCGCCTGTCATGCGCGAGCAACCATTGCCGACACCACCGATTGGTCTCGTATCGCCGCACTTTACGGCGCGTTGCTAATGGCCGTCCCCTCGCCGGTTGTTGCACTCAACCGAGCCGTGGCGGTCGCGATGGCGTTTGGACCGACGGCAGGTTTAGAGTTGGTCGACGAATTAGCGGACGAAGACTCACTTCGGAGCTATCATTTATTGCCAAGCGTACGCGGCGACCTTTTGGTGAAACTGGGAAGGTTGGGCGAAGCATGCGACGAATTCGCGCGAGCGGCGAGCCTTACGCGGAACAGTCGTGAGCGAGCGATTCTGCTCGACCGGGCTCGGTCGTGCGAAACTGACAGCAGCCTTGCGACACCCGCGCCCGGCGACGCAGAATAGACGGGAATCTGTCGAAGAGTCGAATGACGGAGCGATTACGGATAATGCGGCGATCTTTGATTTGGCTGATTTTGTTCGTCTCGTCCAACTCACTGGCGTTCGGCCAGGACCGTAACCTTGCGCCTGGCAAACATTCAGCCACCGACGACTACACGTTTCGTCCGACGGTGATCGTCACCCGCGGCAAACACCAAGGGAGCGGGACGGTGATCGCGTCGGTCCCCGGCGAAACGCTCGTGCTGACCGCCGCACACGTGATGGAATCGTCCGAGCCGGCATTCGTCGAGGTGCATCGCTACAACCTCGCGCTTGAAAACAAGCGAGGTTCAGAAGGTTGGCCCAAACGAATCCCTGCCACGGTCGTGGCGACCGATCCCGCCGCTGACGTGGCGATCATGCGAATAACCGGTTTCCAGGCGATGCCCTACGTCGCGCGACTGACCGGCAGGCCCGTCGAACCCGAAGCCGGCACACCAGTTCTTTCGGTCGGAATCGACCGCGGCACGAAGCTCTCGAGCTGGCCGACGCGCATTATCGACATGGCACGCATCGACATGAAAAAAGGAGGCGGCGACCGCCCGTTCCTGCTAACCGACGTCCCCCCCGATTTCGGCCGTTCCGGCGGTGGACTGTACGGTCCTTCGGGGACGGTGGTGGGCGTGTGTGTTGGCCGCGCCGAGGTGATTCAGGGCAAGCGGTTTGGCATTTTTGCGTCGTGCGAAAGCGTGCACAAGATTTTGCGCGATAATAATCTAGATCTCAACGTGGCGCGTTCAGTATTGCGACGCTCGCCCAAACGCACGCAGGTGGAACCGACGCGAAGTCCTGTGGTTGTACCGCCGACGCCGCTGCCGACTCCGCCGACGCCAGGTAACTGATGGTGTGAAGAAGTAATTAAATGGGTGGCCCAGGTTCTCGAACCTGGGCGGCGAAGCCGCAAGATGCGCATCTCCGAGAGCCTCCCCGCGCGCATGTCCTTCCCACAAACCCCACCATCAAAGAACATCTACCGACACATGTGAAGTGTTCGCTTGACAATTCTGCACGGATCGCTACTTTGTATTGCGTGGTAGGTGACGCGGACGTGGGAGCGGGCCTGATGAATTCGTGGGAAACGCAGCTACGGAAGGGGGTGGCGGAGCTAGCGGTGCTCTGCGTGATCCAGCGCGAGAATGAGGCGTATGGATATCGGATTGTGGAAGTGTTGCAGGCGATTGAGGGCCTGACGCTTTCGGAGAGTACCGTGTATCCGATCCTCACGCGGCTTGCGCGTGAGAAGATGCTTGCCGTAAGGGCGGAAGCTTCGCCGGCTGGCCCAACGCGGCGCTATTATCGTTTGACGAAGGAGGGCCGGGAGCGTCTTCGCGAACGCGCGGAGAGCTGGCGGCGGGTGGCTGCATCGGTTTCAACCCTGCTGGAAGGATCTGCATCGCCATGAGTTCAGCTATGACGACGTTCACACTTTCCGATTCGCTGCAATTATTGATCGACAGTCGGCTTGACGCGATCGACCGGATGTTACTGGGACGCATGACTCGCGCCGATCGCGTAGCGATTACGACAGAGGTCGAGTCACAGATTTACGAACTCCTCTCCATCCGCGATCAGAGCACCCTGACGCGTGAGGATGTGCTGGCAGTCCTTGGCCGGCTCGACCCGCCTGAGGCGTACATTCCCGATGACCTTGAGGAGGCGACGTTGCCGCGACGGGTGCGGCCGATAGCTTCTCTCGCTGCGCCTGTTGACTCCGCTTCTTCGGCTGAGGTGCTCGCTCGACGTCGGGCGACTCTGGGGCTGATCCTGAGTCTGAGCGGCCTGGCGACGATCGTTCTCGGAGCGGCGTCGATCGTAGCACTGGCAATGGCTGGATTGTTCGGAAATTCGATCGTCCTTTATTTCGCCTCGGCGTTGATGGTTTTGCTGACCTCAATCGGGCTATCGGTCGCCGGGTTCGTATATTCGATTATCGGGCGGCGCGGCGGCGCGATGGCGGTCCTTGGCATCATCTCGGCCTGTCTCGCAGGCGTGCTTTGCCTAGTCTGCGGTGTGATGTCACTCATGTTGTGATCTCAAAATGATCGGACACACCACGAGCATCACCCGAGAATCGAGTGCTCACGAGGAATCGATCCGAAGGACACCATTAGTTGCTTGGCGTTGTCAAACCGATCGTTAAGACGACGGGCGGCTGGGGCAGAACGCCCCCAGATGCCAAGACAGCGCGTGTTCCTAGATTGATGCTCCCTCCCAGGCATGACCATACTGCCGGGGCAAGCGATTGCCAATTCGACTTCGGCCGAACTTGGGATTCATTCCTGACGAGGGCATTCTGCCCCAGCCACCCGTCGAACGCGCTGGATTAAAGCAAAAGTGACAGCGTGAAGGATAATTAATAAGTGGGTGGCCACAGTTCGAGAATCGTGGTCACCTAGCAATCAGTCGTTTGCGGCTCGGCTCAGGAGCATCACCATCCCCGGCCGCTTTCCCGCAACGTCCCCCGCGGTCTTGCCCGCATTGTTTCGCACCGTCGAGTCTGCACCATGCCCAATCAGCCATTTCACCACTTCAACATTGCCCTGACGAACAAAGTGCATAAGTAACGTATTGCCATTCTCGTCGCGAGCATTCAAGTCGGCACCGTGCGAGGCGAGCAATTCCAAAGTGGGCAGCGGATCTGCCTTGCTGCGGGTTTTGGTGAGGTGAAGTAGCGGTGTCACCCCGCTGTCATCGAGCGAATTCACCGATGCGCCGCGATCAAGCAATAAACGAATAAGCGGAAGCTTGCCGCCGCGGATCGCGTAGTGCAGGGCGGTGAGGCCGTAGCGTTCGCGGTCGTTGATGTTGGCTCCGTAGTCGAGCAAGACATTCACGCGATGCACTTCGTTGCGGCTGACGTCGGGCCGACAGGTGCGCGGGAGCATCCAACCAGGTACTTTTATGCCGAGCGAAATCAGCAGGTCGGCGACGGGGCGTTCGGCGTCGTCGAGCCGGCCGAGGTGGTTTACGCGATGGATGTCGGCGCCGTGGTCGATCAGCGTTTTTACGAGGTCGACACGATTCATCACCACGGCGAATGTAAGCAACTTGCCGCTGTGTCGCCGCACCTCGGCGCCACGCGCGAGCAAGAGTTGCACGGCTTCGAGATTGCCGCCGCACACCGCGTGACACAGGAGCGAAACTTCCTGGAAATCGTCGGCGGGATCGATCGCGTTGACGAGTTCCGGGTTGCGGTCGAGAAAGGCTTGCATTGAAGGGACATCGCCAAGCCAGGCGGCGGTGAATACGTCGTCGATCGCGCCATGGTCGTGCAGCGGGCGAATGAGCGCGGGATGCAATTTCTTAGCAATTGCCAGCGGAGTGACCGAAACGCCGGTTCCGAGACGAACGACGTCGCCGGCCATTGTGGTGTGCAGCGGGTCGCACGCGGGAGAATTGCAGTCGGCACCGGCATCTAAAAGCAGTTCAAGAATCTTCACGCGATTACGATAAGTCGCGGCCCAAACAAGGTTGCGATTCTCGGTTCCGCGTTTCTGTAAGAGTGCGGGATCGTTCGCGATTTCACTGCGAATTCGGTCGATCTTTCCCTGCAAGGCGTCGTTCAGAAGCGACTCGAAATGCACTTGAGATTGATCCTGCACTGCGGCGCAGGCGCGATTCAACTCGCGTGTTTCGACTTCATCGCTGTGAATCATCGCGCGGGCAACGCGCGCGAGCGGACGCATGATTGGCTCGGCGTTGATGCCTCGCGCGGTGATCGCCTCGCGCATACAACGCAGCCAGGCGGCTGCCGTTTTTGGGCTGATGTAGCGATGTTCATGACGGCGCATCAGGCCGCCAGTGAGATCGTCGGAATAGGTCCGATCGCCGCCGAACCATTGGATGAAAAAAGGCGTCGCGGCGCCGGCGTTGAAGTGGGGGAAAGCTGTACGGAGCAGAGGATCGGCTTCGATTCGCCGATAAAGGTCGTTGATCAATTCCGTAACGCCCTGATCGCCGCCGAGCTCGCGCCAGAGGTCGGCGCGAGGGTACTCGACGAGCGGCTGGCCGCGATGACGAAGCTCGGCGGGAACCGTGATCGGCATGACCGAGCCCTCTACGGAGTTGAAACTTGCACGATCGTTTACTTCTTCAATGCCCCATCAACGAATCCAAAAACCGCCTTGGTCTCAGCGCTATCGGGAACGCCAATATTATTGTTGATCTTGTTATGGCTCGATTCCTGGGCACCGAAAACCTGCACCGGTACGCTCGCTTCACGCAGGGCGGTCGCCAGCCGCTGGGCCTGTGCTGAGGTATCTGGATGCTCACCGACATGCATGATCAGAAACGGCGGAATTTGCTTGTCCTTGGCAACGTGCGTGACGGCTGAGAGATCCTTGTGTTTCGCAGGATCGTTGCCGAACTTTTGGCGATGGCCGTATTTCGCTTGCGGCAGGCCGTAAACCCGGCACCGCGTTTCGGCGGTTTCTATGATGGCGGGGACGTCGTAGGTGTCGCCGTCGACGGGAATGCACCCTTTGAGCATGCTGAACGACAGACCTTCGGCCTTGAGGTAGCGGTCGTCGATGCAAATCAAGGCGGCGAGTTGTGCGCCGGCGGAATGGCCGCCGACGATGATTCGCTCGGGGTCGCCGCCGTATTCGGCGATGTGCTCGTGAACCCAGTGCAGCGACTTGGCGATGTCGCGAATGATCGTGTCCATGTCGACTTCAGGCAGGAGGCGGTAGTTCGTCGAGACAAACACGAAGCCCTTGTCCATGAACGCTTGCGGCTTGACCTGAACGCTCGATTTATCGCCGCCCTGCCAGCCGCCACCGTGAATCCAGAACACGACCGGAGCATTCTTCGCGTTGGCGGGCGCATAGATATCGAGCACGTGTCGCGCGTGACCGTTGGGGACGTATCGAATGTCGCGTTTCACTTCCTGAGCGCGCACAAAGCCAGAAAAACTGAGAACCGCCAGAGCGAGGAGGAGACGTCTCACGGTGTTGTCCTTGGCGAGGGAGTAGCGCGGTGAGGTTGGAAGATTTAACATTTTCCGCGAGCGGTCGACGCGGTTCCAGGGGATACACCCGACTCAACTTCGACACCGCCGACGAACACTCGCCGCACGTTGAGCCGATCATCGAGAATGAGAATATCGGCACGTTTTCCGACTGTAATACTGCCGGCGGTTCGCGCGATGCCAACCCGTTCGGCAGGCGTGAGGCTGGCCATGCGGATTATTCCGGGAAGGCTGGCCGATGTGGCGGTGCGCATCTGGCGAACCATGTGATCCATTCCCATGATCGAACTCGCGAGGCTGCCGTTTGGAGCCCAGCCAACCTTGCCGTCGCTCTCGAACCATGAGCCGTCGGAATCGGGACCGAAGCGGTAGCGACCGGGCGGAAGGTCGAGTGCGCGATTGCTATCGGTGACGAGTAGTAAACGCTCGGGGCCGATCATCTTGTAGGCGAATTCGAGCAACTCGGGCGCGAGGTGGCAACCATCGGCAATCACTTCGGTGCTCATTTGACGATTCATCAGCACGAACTCGGCCATGCTGGCCTGCATTGGTACGCCAAGACGCTGGCGGATCGACGGCACCGAACTCATCGCGCACCAGAAATGGTCGACATGCCGCATCCCAGCGTCGAACGCTTGTTGCATCTCGGTCCAGCTTGCGTTCGAGTGTCCGCACGTCACCAAGCAACGGCGTCGCTTGGCGGCGCGATAGAACGCCTCGGCACCGGGCAATTCGGCCGCGCAGGTGGCGACCTTGATCAGCCCGGTTGCGAAGTAACGCTCGTACTCCTCTTCAACCGGCGAGCGGCGTCCGTCGAGGGCGTGACAGCCCACCTTGTCGGCGGCGAAATAAGGGCCGTAAAGGTGAACGCCGGCGATCCGCGCACCCGTCTTACCGCGCGATTTCGCTTGTCCACAACTTTCGAGCATACAAGCAATTTGCTTTGGCGAGCCGGTAGTTGTGGTGGGGAAGATTGTGGTTGTGCCGTGGCGAGCATGAGCGCGACAGGCCGTTTCGACGGCTTCGACCGTCCCGTCCATGAAGTCGGCACCGTCGCCGCCGTGGACGTGGATATCGATGTATCCAGGCGCGATGAATCCGCCTTCGGCGTCGATGATCTGGCCTTTGGAATTCGACCGCTTTCGCGCTCGTTCGACCGACTCGATTTTGCCGCGATTGCAGACCACTTCAGCGTTGGGCAAAAGGCGGTCGGGTAGGATGGCCGATCCGTTGACGAAGCGAAGGTGGTTCATGCGTATGTCAGATTCAGCGTGAAGAATATCGATGATGTCTCGGGCATTCGACTCGCTGTAGCACGCCGAAACAAGCGGGCAGCTTGCGCGATCTCGCGACGCACGACGATCCAGTACTGCATTGACGCGACGCGCCTTTAGCTGCAAGATGATATGGGATAATGGGTTAGGTTTATTCTTCACCAAAGCCAAATGAACGGGTTCGCACACAAAAGTGTTCGGAAGCGTAGAAGTTAAGAAGCGGCAGTGCGGCGTGGTAAGACGCCAATTGCCAAATCGTGGGTTCTGTACGAAAATAGAAGGAGTGGAACGGTGCGGCTGCGCGCGGGGTGTCTGCTGCGCACTGACCATGTTCCGTTCAATAGGGAAGGGTAGGTCGACCCTTGTTTAAGTCGAGCAATCCCGCGCTGCGGCCCCAGGTGTTTGAGAGTTTCGATTACGCCGCGCCCCGCGCTGGAACGATGACGGTTCAGGGGACGGTCTCGAAAACGTTCCTCTGCCTGGCGATTCTGAGTGCGGCTGGAATCTGGTCGTGGAACCAGGCGGCGGATCGCGCGATCGACGGCGGCCTGATCATGGGCGCTGCGATTGGTGGCTTGGTCATTGGTTTGGTGACGTCGTTCAACCCGCCTCTCGCCCGCTGGACCGCACCAATCTACTCGGCGCTTCAGGGTGTGCTGCTGGGTGCCGTTTCGCAATTCATCGAGCAGCGCTACTACAAAGGCATCGCGCTTCAGGCTGTCGGCCTGACCGCATGCACAATGCTAGTGATGCTCACGCTGTACGCGACACGGCTGATCCGCGTCACCGAGAAGTTGCGGATGGCGATCGTCGGCGCGCTCGGCGCCTTGATGCTGTTCTATCTGATCACGATGCTCATGTCGCTCTTCGGCGTTTCGATGCCCGCGATGGATCCGAAGATCGGTGCGAAAGTCGGCATCATCTTCAGCCTGTTCGTGGTCGGACTCGCTGCATTCTGCCTGCTGCTCGACTTCGACATGATCGAACAGGGTGCCGCGTACGGTGCGCCCCGGTCATACGAGTGGTACGGCGCGTTCGGCTTGATGGTGTCGTTGATCTGGCTGTACTGGCAGATTCTCTCGCTGCTCATGCGGCTTTACAACGACCGCCGCTGATACGCCAGTTGCCGCGTTAAAACACAAAACCCAGGAAGCGCGTTTCATTGCGTGCTTCCTGGGTTTTTGCTTGCCCGCAGAGGTTGATCACTCGTGCGGATGCGGAAATGTCAGGATCGTCGGATCGGCGTTTTCGAGTTCGTCGGCCTCAGCAGTTTGATTGCGCCCGCGTGCTTTTGCGAGATAGAGTGCGCGATCGGCCAGTTCGACGAGTTGATTGGTTGCCCTCACTTTGGAATTCGTTGTCGCCACTCCGAAGCTTGCGCGGATCGGCCTCAAAGGCCATTCTTCCGCCTCGATGCTAACGCGCAAACGTTCGGCGATGAGCAAGCCGTCGTCGACGTCAGTTGCAGGAAGCAGGAGCACGAATTCCTCGCCGCCGTAGCGTGCTACGACGTCGTGCTCGCGCACGTTGTCGCGAAGAATCTGCGCGACGCGAATCAGCACCTGGTCGCCCGCCGGATGGCCGAAGGTGTCGTTGTATTCCTTGAAATGGTCGACGTCGAGCATGATCAGCGAGAGCGGAAAGCCTTTGCGATTCGAGAACGATACTGCTGACTCGAGGCTCGCTTGAAAATAGCGGAGGTTCTTGAGCCCTGTTAGACCGTCCGAAGTCGCAAGCTCTGCGAGTTGAACGTTTTGCCGCTTGAGTTCGGCGTGGAGATGTTCCAGTTCCTCGGTACGGTTACGTAACTCATCCTGCACGGCGATCAATCGTCGTGCAACGTTTACTCGCGCCAGCAGTTCGGAGGGATCGACCGGCTTGCACGCGTAGTCGTCGGCGCCGGCTTCAAGGCTCGTCAGCCGGTGATCGCGCTCGCCGCACGATGCGAGCAGGAGGATGTACACGTACGGCCGATCTGTCATCGCACGAACGCGACGACAGAGTTCGAGTCCATCGATTCCCGGAATCGTCCAGTCGCAGATCAAGATACGTATTTCCGAACGTTCCTGGATCAGACGCAGCGCTTCCTCGCCGTTGACGGCACCGATGACGTTCGCGCGGGTTTGCGCAAGCGTCTCGCGAAGCGTTGATGATGACCCAGTGTCGTCCTCCGCGATCAGGATCGTCATGATTTTAGACCTCTCGGTACGTTCTGTAGAGCGAACGTAGGCCGGGCGCGTTCCTCGGCCCAACCGAAAGCGAGCGCTGCAATTCGCAATTCCAAAACCCGCAGTCGTTGGGACATGATTCACAATTAAGGAAATTCTCGCACGCCGACCTGTATTCCAATCATAGTTGACGAATCCGTTCGGAAGTTGCCAATCATAAGGGTATTGGCGCAAAGATGTTTACGAGCACAGCTATCGTGTAAAGATTGTCCACTTTTTTCCACGATGGACGCTTTGAAAATAAGATCCGAGCGCAGGTGAGGCGTTTACATCCGAATTGGCACGGATGACTTGAGACACTCGGTGGTTTGCAGCGTACGTGGGAAGATCGGCAGAGATTTGGGTCCAGAGCGCCTCTCGTCGCGCGATCGTTTCGGACGTGACGTCTTCGCCAAGCGCGAGAGTCTCCTCGCGCGGACGACCTGTGAGAAGCGCGTTGAGGACGAGTCGCGTGTCGAGTTCGGTGTCGGTCGCGATCGAACTGAACTCGACGAGCCGGCCGGAAAGCGGGTCGATCTCGGTCGTCGCGGCGAGCAGGAAGATGAGGTTGGGGGGACCGGCGACTACCGTTGCGGGAGCGAGTGAAACGTCCTCGGCCCTCCAATCGTCAGCGAGGCGTTGGTATTGGTTCGTCTCGCGCGTCGAGGTTGTTTCAAGCGTTCGAAGCGTGAAGGCACAGAGCGTTTGAAACGACAGAACTGCAATCACGGCGATTCGCCAGCGCGGTGTTTCGCGCACGAGTTTCACGAGCAAGAGCGCGAGCATAAGACTGAATGAAACGCCAAACGCGAACACCCAGTGGAAGTTTTCGATCTCGATACCCGTGATGAGTTCATGAGTGCGCAGGCACATGCCGACGCCGGTGCAGATCCAGAGGTAGATCAATTCCCGGCGGCTGCGAAACACCCAGTAGGCGGTGACGAGCCACTCGGCGAAGAGTACTTTAGGCAAAATCAAGCGGTGCGGTGCGGCGATGAATTTGTGCGTGCGGTGCAGCCAGTCGGCTGGTGTTGCGCCTTTGATTTGCATGCTGGCGAACACCGCCGGAGCCGCCACGATCAGGCCGATGAACAGGATTCGCGCGTAGGTGGCGCGATGTGACCGATCGAGCAAGATCGCGAGCGCGATCGCCGGAAATGCGGTGGTCGCAAAGTAAAAATAGACGTGAAAGAGCAGGCCAAGGGAGATGCCCGCGAGCGTGATGTCACGCCAGCCGCCAGTCGAACGCGCGCGGAAGACGCATGCGAAGTGGATGATCAGAAAAGGAAGGGCCCAGAGGGGAGTTGGTGCGCGGAATTGTGGGACTAGTCGAGGGACGTCTTCGAACACGGTGGGGGCAGTTCGACAAAGGTCGATGATGCTTTCAACGTCGTATTGCACGAGCCGGCCGACGAGAAAACCTGCGTCAAAGAGCAAGAAAAGCGCAAGCGCGAACGCATGGTTGGGCTTACGTACGTGCGGCCGGACGAATCGATAGAGTACAGCCGCGAGCAGTCCGCCTCCGAGTGCTCGCCAGACAATTCCGAGCATCGTCACGCTGCCGCCAAGCCAGTGTCCAACGAGCGCCTGCGGCACGAATAGCGGCCAGGCATGCATCATCGGCCCGCTGGGACGATGGACTGCGTCGGTCATCGACCAGACGCCGTGGTGAAGCGCATCGCGCGACCAAGCGATGTAAAGCAGGCCGTCGCCATCGGCGATGTAGCTTGCGTCGCCGCTTCTCACGAGATTGACGACGTGAGGCCACACGCTCAATAGCATCCCGGCCAGCACAAGCACGACAACGTAAGGCCAGGCGCGGGGGGGACTGACGCGCGGCTGTGCGATCGCTGTGGGGGTGTCTGAGGTCGGCGTCGTCATTCGGCCCCTGCGATCGCGGCGTGCGAGGTCAGAACCTGGGTTTGCCAATCAGCGCGGGATCAAGAAGCTCAGGTGGTGCCCGGAATGGATCGCGTGAAGTCGGTCCCAGTCTTCGCTCGTCATCTTGCCGAAAAATGGGTGCTCGGCGCGGGGTGAAGGAGTGGTCAGATAATAGGCGATCGCCGCACGAAGCGCCTCGGCTTCGGCGCGGTCGTCGAGATTGGTTCCCTTGGGATTGAGCTGTGGGACGCTGATCCCGGCACGCATCTTCCCCGTGGCAAAAATCTGACGCTTCGCCACCTTCGCCAACGTCATGCGCAAAAACCAGGAAGCCTTGAAACCGAACCCCTCGACTGAATTCTGAACGGATTGAGTGAGGTGATTGCAGACATCTCCCAACGCCCAATTGCCGCATCGATCGTAGCCGTTTTCCAGCATCCGGTCGATCTCTGGCATCACTTCATGCAGACTCGTAATCGTGATTTCGCGACGAGCGGCCATTGCGGTTCTCCCCAGTCGGGTCAGTCTGTCCGGCATCGATACAGTTTCAATCAAACACTGCGTTCATCTGAAATCAAGTACGATTGGTAAGGAATTAGTTTGTGAATAATTGATGAAATAAAATTTGTTTTAGCTGGGATCATTTTCAAGCGTCGTCGAGCGTTTTTGCTTCTTCGAGCAATCGCAGTTCCTTGTCGCGTCTGAGACGACGCATCGTGGCTTCTTCCCAGTCGATATCCTCATTCTTAAGGAATTCTCGGGCCTGGTCGCGAACTGCGCGAGAGAGAGGGACCTGCAATTCTGCATGGCGGACGACGATGCCTGCGTACGCAAGACGGGCACTTTCATCCCACTCTGCGGTGTTCGAACCAAATTCATTCTCGAACGCTTCGATCGTCGCCCGAAGTGTAGCTTCGTTTGCAAGCTTGGCCTGAACCTGCTCGGGCGAGAGCGGATTATCGTCGTCCATCAACTCTTCGTACGCCTGGCCGTGAGCCTGCGCGAAGCCTGCGTCGAGCGCATCTCCGGCGTCATCGTTTTCGTAGCTTTTCACGCCCCAGTGGCCCATCGCAGAAATTCCTCAGCGTCAAACAGTGCGGCGTCCCAGGCGGTCGCGAGCAGTCGTGCGCGTGCCGATCGGCTCGGCCAGCGTTCCAAATCGTGCCAACCCTATTCCGTCGCAATCGAGATAGATCGACTCGACCCCCGACCTCGGCACGACGTACGCTTCATGATAAACGCCGATGTCCCCTTTTGTCCGCATGCGATCGAGCGCGGCCCGCCACCAGTCGGAATGCGGCGCCGCGTGCGACCAGGTGTTGAGGGCATCAAAACTCGACCAGTACTGCAAAAAACCGATGTGTTTCCAGCCGAATGACAGTCGCTCGGAATGGAACAAGCCGGTTGCCTTGGCCGCTGCATCTTCGACTGCGCGAGCGTAGCGGCGAACGACCGGCACACCCGAAAGGCGGTGCGCGAGCAGGCCGAACCGGACGAGACATAGCTCGTTTACGGATTCGGGCAACTCGGCGACGGCGCGACGCAGCGGCATGGATGAAGTCTTCGGCGAGTGAGCTAGGGGATGTCAGGCGAGCCGGCGGGCGTCGCGCATCAGGGCGGCGAGTCGTTTGGGTGGCGCGACAAACGTGGGCACGGGAACCGGCGTGCTGGCAACCCATTCACTGGGCGTAAGCACCTTGCCGTCGATTGTGCCAATGGAACAACCGGCCTCGGTTGTGATCACCACGCCAGCGGCGATGTCGTGTGCCTGTTCGCCGAGAAACGTCGCGGCGGCGAGCCGGCCTGCGGCCACGAACGTCAGTTCGCAGCAAGCGCTGCCGAGGTCGCGAAGTCGGCCGGGAAAGGAGCGAGTGTCGATCGTTCGCAACGCGTTCGTGCCGACGCAGATGTTGTCCTGCGTGTGCACGACGTCGCTATCGCGCACGTGCAGGCGGATGCCGTCGCGATAGGCTCCTTGGCCCTTGACGGCCCAAAAGAGCTCGCCGAGCGGCGGGATGACGATCACGCCCAGCACGGGCTCGCCGGCGTCGAGCAGGCCGATACTGATGGCCCATAGGGGAAGCGCATGTACGAGGTTGCCGGTGCCGTCGATGGGGTCGATCGACCAGCGACGCGGGCCCGAACCACCGGCCGCGGCGTACTCTTCGCCGGTCAGGAGGTCGTCGGGATAGCGCTCGGCGAGGCGGGCGCGGATGAATTCTTCGAGGTAATGGTCGAGATCGGTGACGTAGCTATGGTTCGACTTTTCCTGCGGCTTCACGCTGGCGGCACGTTCGCGGGCGATTGTTGCGGTTTCGAGCGCCAGAGCCTTGACGAATCCCAGTTCATCCTCGAGCCAAGCCATGCCACTCTCCCGGACGGGTCGAATCAAGAACGCCGCGACCCAGACTACCAAATGAACGCGCGCGAGGGGAATGGCGACCGCTTAGCGCTGGTGCTCTTCCTCATGCTTGTGCACCCAGATTTGCGTTTTGCCGTCGGTTCCCATCCCCGCCTTGTTGTAAAGAGTGGCCGTGATCGCCTCCAACTCTGGGTCGCTCCCCCAGATCAGCACAACGTCGATTTGCCGCTGGTTTTCCTGGAGATATTTCTGCCAGATTTCGCGCCGGTAGTGGGCGTTGTCGGCACCGTTGAGCCGGGTGACCCCTTCGAGCGGCATTGCTTTGGGAGCGGTTTCGGGGTGCGCGAGTTGAACAGGGAAGTAGTAGTGGTTCGTCTCGTAATCGCCCCAGATGATGTTGTCGGTGCCGATGCCGAGAAGGCAGTCGGCGTGAAGCATCGGGTTGGGGCGGAAGCGGGTCTGGTAGCCTAGAACGATCGCGGCAACGCGCTGATTCCGCCCGGGTTCGAGACCGATTTTCATGTAGGGCGCAGCATCGCGATCGCTTGTTTGCGCATAGTCCCAGATGAACATGCTTTGAAGAACGAGTGCAACGAAGACGCATGCGCGGCCGAGCTTGGACCAGATTCCGGGCACGTCGAGGCGCAGCCAGGGGACGAGCGAAACCAGGCCGAGCAAGACGATGCGCTGGGGAAGATAATGGCCGTGGCTTTCGCCCAGTGTGTCGGGTCCGACGATGCCAGCGACAATCAGAATTGCGGCGAGGATTCCCCAGTATTTCCGTCCGCCGGCTCGGCTGGGAGTGCGGATTGTAACCACGGCAAGCACTGTCAAACCGACGACGAGCCAGAGTACGGGCGCGGAAATAATGTTGAGCTTTGAACGATTGGTTCCGAACGGGCGATAGAGCTTGGCGGCGAGTGAGATGGGATCGACCCAGCCCAGTTGCGTCGCCCAGGCGCTTGGCGAAAAGATGCTGCTCAGATGCTCCCACTCCGGCCGCATCGGTCCGCCTGCGCTCGTGAGTCCCTTGTATATGAGCACGAGTGGAATGAGCGGGAGAAACGTCGTGAGAGTAAGCAGAAGCGTGCGTTTATTCTTGCGCTCACCAAGGGCGAACAGGGCCAGCCCGAACATGGTCAGGCCGAGGCTGACGGGATGGCAGAAATAGCCGATGACGAGGAGGGTGGCAATCGCGAAAGCATGGCCCCAGGACATTCGTTCGCGGCCGCTCCACCACGTGGCAAGCGTGAGCCCGAACATCGCGGCGCCCAACGTGAATCCGGTGAATCCGAACAGCCAGGTGACGTTCATCCCCAGCAATGCAGCGACGGCGGCCGTGGTGATTGCGCCGGTTCCCCCGTTCACTCGCGCGCGGAGCCAGGCGACCGCGCACGCGAGAGCGATGAATGTAATCGCCAGCGCACTTCGTTCGGCTGCGGAGGGGTTGAGCACAGTTCCCGCGCCCATGTAGAGCAGGTGTCCGCCCCAATTGGGAAGCGGCTGCCACTGGACGGTGAAGGCGGATTCAAAGGGTGACGGCGGTTTGCTCGATCGCGCGATGATTTGCGCGTTGTACAGGTGCGCGGGGCCGTCCTGCGAGATGAAGCCAGGAAACCAGGCGAGTGCGGCGAGCACCGGGAGGAGTGCAAGGGGGAGTGCGATCGCCAGGCGTCGACTCGTTCCCAGTCCCAGCGGCAGTTCCAGCGGGGCGAGTTCGTCGCTGGGGGTGGGGGACGGCGTGGAGAGTGTCATGGATCCGTTCGAAAAACCAACCCGGTCTCTTAAATGCCGAAGCATGCAAGAGACCGGGCACGGGTGCGTAACAACCGGACTGACGCCGTCTTTGGGACCGGTGCAATTCGAGGAGCAAAACTCGTTACAGCGGGCCGGCGGATCGCAGCCGCTGGTGCGCGGCAAGGTCCTAAATCACGCGGTGCAAACCGACGCCGGGCAACATAGGCCCGGCCTGGTGATACCACACTATAGCGTATGTTTCGGGGTGTTGCGTGGAAAACAAAAAACGGCCGGCGAGATCGCGCGGCACGCGGTTCGCTTCTTGAAAAGCGCAACAAACCCTCAGACTCGCCGCACTTGGCAGCGAGCCGAGGGTTGAGCTGAGAGTGTTTTGTCGTCGCGCGATTCCGGACGCGCGTGTGAGGCACGACGGAGCGCGAGGTCAGATCAATAGCGGCCGCCCTTGCCGCCATATCCACCACCGCCGCCGCCACCGTAGCCGCCGCCGCCACCACCGCCGCCGTAGCTGCGGCCACCGCCGCCGCCACCGCCGCCGTAGCCGCGACCACCACCGCCACCGCCGTAACCACCGCCACCACCGCCACGATCCTCACGAGGACGAGCTTCGTTGACAGTGAGACGACGGCCATCGTGCTCGTGATCGTGCAAGCCGTCGATCGCGGCCTGCGCTTCGGCGTCGGAGTTCATTTCAACGAAGCCGAATCCTTTGCTGCGGCCAGTTTCGCGGTCCTGAATGACCTGCGAGCTCTGGACGGTGCCGAACTGCGAGAACAACTGATCCAGGTCCGAGCTGTTGACGCTGTAGCTCAGGTTCCCGACATACAACTTCTTACCCACCGTCGATCTCCTCTCCTAGCACGATCAGTCCTGACCCGCGTCCGAAACCGGGTCTAAGAAGGGGGGCCTTTTGGCGGCCGAGCGGGGAACGGAGCGAGTGAGACCTACAGGAGAGAGAGCTCTCTGCGAATCAACGTCGGCGTTCTCGTTCGACGGACCATCCAACCGTCGCGCAGTCTATCGGGGTTTAACAAGGTTGTCCACGCAAAAACGCCGTTTTTGGATTTTCAAAAAAGATATCTTCATCTCGGCGTGAGTCGCGGCCAATCGATCTCCACACCCTGATTCGTCAAAAAGCCCTGGAAATCAGCGAGCAGTTTAGGCGTGTTGCGTACAGCGCGAGGCCTAGTTTTCCGGCCTAAACTGAACGAAACGAGTGCTCCCGCAGCCTCGCCAATCCCCCACTCAACAGGGTGCAAGCGATAGCAGCCGTTTGTGATATGAGTCACCCCCAAGTTTTTGCATGCCGGTAATAGGTTTTCGACTCGTTTTGGGATGAGCGAGCCGAGCGGGACCTGGAACGGCAGCGAACTGACGTCGATGTAATTGTCGCCGCCGCTACTGGGATGAAGGTCGATTCGATAGGAGCCGACGCCCACCGAATCGGTGAATTTCTCGGCCTGCACGTCCTCGCGCCCGAGCGCTTTGCGACGTGCCTCGGTGCCGACGTGTGCTTCCAGGACGGTGAATTCCGCACGAATACGCCGCGATTCGCGAATGTAGGGGTGCTTTGCAAGACCGTCGGCCGTGCCCACGACATCGGGCCGCAATCGCAGACCGCGGTAGCCGGTTTTGCCGTCGGCGCGAGGGAATTCGGTCTGCATCCAGTAGAGCAGCGAGAGGCTCAGTTGCTTCGCCCGTGCGACGTGCTTCGCAGCCTCGTCTTCGGAGACGCCGATCAAATTGCCCAGCCAGTAGTCGTTCTGCGGCCAGTTGACGAGCGTCATCCCGCCGGGATAAAGCCCTTCGCGGAAATTCTTGGCGTCGGCGATCCGGCGATAGACCCAGAATCCCTGACCGTTTCCAGTCGGATCGAAGGCGAACTTGCGGCCTTTGAGCGTGATCGGCTCCGAGGCGTCGCCAAACATCTTGCCTGGCCAGGCGGGAGTGAGTTTGGGGACATAGTCGCGCCAGAAGTCGTATTCGGCAGGTTTGTCGATCGTATGATCGGCGCCAGCAACGTAATCCATCGCAAAACAGCATGTGAACGACTGCTGATTTTCGGGCTGAGCCTTTTCCGGACCGCGCAGGTCGCCCGTCTCCGACTTGGGCTCGAAGCCGACGACAAACTCGACACCTGCGAGCGGCAGCAGGTCGCCCATTTCGGTTGCATCGAGAAAATAAGGGGCCAGCAGCGTACGTTCGGTTCCTGCGCGGCTATCTCGCACAGTGACCGACTTCACAAAATCGCCGTCAACGTCGGCCTTGATCGGCGCGTGTTCGAGCAGGAGGGTCAACTTTCCGGCCGACGCGTAGGGGGCAAGCATCGCCGTAAGGGCCGCCAACGCAACCCTCGGCTCATGACAGAGCTTTGACACCCCGCCATTGCCGGGGTTGAGAAACGGCCGCGCGGCGGCTTCGGGTGTGAGCGGATAATGATCGCGATAGTATGCGCGAATACGTCGACGGAGATCGAAGTACGACGCATTCGCGCCGAATTTCTCGATCCAGGGATGTTCATCGGGCGGAACTGCTTGTTGAGTGAGTTGGCCGCCGATCCAGTCGGTCGGCTCGGTCATCACGACCGTCTCACCATGTCGAAGGGCCGCCAGCGCCGCAGCGCAGCCGCCGAGTCCACCGCCGATGATCGCGACGTCGGCCTTGATCTCACGTGCGTTGAGGGCGGCAGTTTTGAAGTAGGCTCGCGCGGTTTGCTCGCCAAAACCAGCGGTCAGCAGTCCCGCCAGGCCGTAGCCCGAGGTTTCAAGGAATTGTCGCCGACGCATCGTGTTCACCTCGTCATGGGCCTGGCAATTCATTCCGACGGACAGCCGCAGGCTACGCGAAAAGAGTGGGATCTGAATAGTAAGCGCTGGTATTCCTGACCACGATTTTGGGAATCGAAGCAGGATCGATCGAGCACGTGAGAGCAGCGACGAGATGTCGTCACGTCTTGCTGCGAACAAACCAAATGTGAACCGATTGCAAAGCGTATTCTTTAGTTCTTCGTTCTAAATATGCAACGTAATGAACGCGATCCTTGACATCGCTGGGCCCCGCGTCATAATCGCGAAATCCCAGCCGATCCTTATGTGATGAAATCTCTTCCGGCATGCTCCGGAGCGGGATCTTCGTCGCCATTCCTACCCATGAAGAAAGGTCGATCGCATGCTCAGTCGCCGGCGAGCATTCACGCTCATTGAGCTCCTGGTGGTTATTGCCATCATCGCGGTTCTGATCGCCCTTCTTCTCCCCGCGGTCCAGGCAGCACGCGAGGCAGCGCGACGAGCCCAGTGCGTTAACAATCTCAAGCAGCTTGGTCTGGCGATTCAGAATTATCACGATGCCAACAACGCGCTGCCGCCCACGGGAATGCGAATCGTTGCAGGCGTTTCATTTCAGAATCAATCGCTGAAGGTGCGTATTTTGCCGTTCATCGAGCAACAACCGCTCTTCAACTCGGTGAATTTCAGCTTCGGGATGCCCACTGGCGACACCGGAAGTTCAGAAGACCCGATGGGGTCGAATACGACGTTACTGCACGTGACGATCAGTGCATACAACTGCCCCTCGGACGCGAATATCCCTAACCCGACGTACAACTTCAGCAGCTATGCCAACACGCTCGGGAATAGCCCGGGGTTTAATGGCGGAATGTTCGATGGTGCTGCTTACTACATTGGGACCGTTTCAATTCCGATCTGTCCGACCGGAACGAACACCGCGAATATGGGGCCCGTCTCGCTTGCCGCTGTCATTGACGGAACGAGCAATACCGCGATTTTCAGCGAGGTGATCAAGGGACGCGGCGCCACATCGGGGCTTGGCTCCGATATCACGTTCAAGATGGGCGGCACGTCATGCACTTATACGACGGACTTCGCGATCAACAGCGCCTGCCAGGCTTCGACCACGTTCGGCGATGGGCAACGGGGGATGCAATGGCCGCGTTACTATGAAGGGCGAGGTGGCGGCTATTTCCACACGGTCGTGCCCAATGGCAAGTCTTGTATTTATTCAAGTGAAGGAAGCCCGCCCAATCCCATCGGCGCGAGCTCTTATCATTCGGGTGGAGTTAACGTTTCATTCCTTGATGGGTCGGTGCGATTCGTGAAGAACTCGGTTGCCTATCAGACGTGGCATGCGATCGCGACTCGGGCAGGCGGCGAGATTATCTCGGCGGATGCGTTTTAGGGAGGGTTAGGGAGATCTTCTCTGGTTGGATCGGTCGAGTTCTCCAGTTGAAGCTTTGCGCGACTCGTCGGATCAGTTGCCGTCTGAGGTTCTGGTCCGGCGATTTCGCATTTCGTGTGGACGACAAATAGTCCGAAGAATGGGGCGTAGTAAGCCCCGAACAGTTTGACCGGTTCGCCGTTTTCGTCGACGCCATGAAAGCGGTTAATCGAGGAAAACGTCCATAAAGTGAATTCCCAGGTCGGGAAAGGGCAGGTGTAATGGCCCTTAACAACTTGGAATACACCCTGAGAACGCGCCCAGCGTCGAATCTGTCTCAAGGCACGTCTCTCTGTGAGAATCGCGCCGATTATTAAGAGCAGGAAATAGACGCCGAGTGGCAGCCATGCAATCCACCGAGGTTTGCCGGCGATTCTTAAAGCGATTTCGATTATTGGAGAGATGATTGCCATTGGTATCGGCAGCAAATAAGGTAATGCATATGTGTATGATATTTCCTTGGCCATCTCACAAGCCCTTTACGTCCGAGCAATGGTCTGCGACGAATCTTCACATCATAGAAAAACAAGTGATGCTTATCCTTAAGACCGACTAATCCTTATGCGTAGGTTTTATTATGGTTGCACAAAAACCGCGACGCTCGTGAGTTATTCGTCGTCCTTATCCGCCTGAAATTGCCGAATCTGAATCGGGGCGCGACCAGGCAGCTCGGCGATGATTGTCAGCTTCCCGCCCAAAGCTTCGATATAATTTCTCAGGCTACTGATGTAGATGTCTGTACGGCGTTCCAGCTTGGAAATCGCCGCTTGCTTGACGTTCAGCTTCTTCGCGAGCTCTTCCTGCGACTTTGCAGTGATTTCCCGAAGTTCTCGAAGCGTGGCCTCTTCCTGAATGAGCTGCGCACCGCGATCCTCGATCGCCTTGATCTCATCGTCGGGCAGATCGCGGAGGAAGTCGTCGTAGCTCACCGTCACGCGCTAGGCTCCTCGAGTCGGTTCAGGTATCGCCGAAACCTCTCATCGGCGATCCGAGGGTTTGTCAGGTACCACCGCTTGTCGCCTTCCTTGTTCCCGCCCACAAGTAGAACCGCGCGGCGCTGCGGGTCGAACGCGAAAAGGACTCGCCACGGCGTGCCGCGGTGGTTCAGTCGCAATTCCTTCATGTTTGCGTATTTTGAACTTTTGATCGTATCCACGTACGGTCTATTCAATTGCGGACCACGTTCTTTCAACAGTTTGACATGAGCCAGAATCGCGACTCGGACTTCGGATTCCTGTTCAAGTAGCCATTGCGCGAACTCGTCGACAAGCCGGATTTGCCAATCCATCGCAGGGGATCCTCGTTGCACGGGGAGTCTTCATGTCGATCCTCCGCGTCCCTGCGATCACAAACCTGCGCCTTGCCGACGAGGCTCATGCGGATCATCCCAATGCCTCGAGTCATTGCGAGGCGAGGTTCAGGATATTCCTCGGAAGGAATATCGTCAAGGAGGTAGTGACGGCAAAAAAGCGGGTGTTAAATCGTCAATCCGGGTGGTAGTTCGCCGAGGCGTTCTGCCCATTCGAGTGCGAAGTTTTCCGCGAATTCTTCGCGGCGGCGAGCCGAGTGAAACCGCGGTTGGTTGATATGGCCAAGCTCGTGCAAAAAGAGGTGAAACACATAGTTCCGACGGACTTCTTCGATACTCCATTGCAGGGTGACGAGCGGACCATTCGTGACCCATTCGCCCGCGCACCAGCGTCCATAGTGACGTTTGGTGGCCGGCCCCGCGCCGTTTTCCCACGTCATCAGGAGCGACCTGGGAAATGCATTCAGGATGACACAACGAAATCGCTTCCTGGCCTCGACGCCGAGCTCGGCATCGAGTTTTGGAGTTCGCCGCAGGACGATGGCGCGCAGACCCACGCAGAGATCTGCAGGTCCATCGCAGGGGATCCTCGTTGCACGGGGAGTCTTCATGTCGATCCTCCGCGTCCCTGCGATCACAAACCTGCGCCTTGCCGACGAGGCTCATGCGGATCATCCCAATGCCTCGAGTCATTGCGAGGCGAGGTTCAGGATATTCCTCGGAAGGAATATCGTCAAGGAGGTAGTGACGGCAAAAAAGCGGGTGTTAAATCGTCAATCCGGGTGGTAGTTCGCCGAGGCGTTCTGCCCATTCGAGTGCGAAGTTTTCCGCGAATTCTTCGCGGCGGCGAGCCGAGTGAAACCGCGGTTGGTTGATATGGCCAAGCTCGTGCAAAAAGAGGTGAAACACATAGTTCCGACGGACTTCTTCGATACTCCATTGCAGGGTGACGAGCGGACCATTCGTGACCCATTCGCCCGCGCACCAGCGTCCATAGTGACGTTTGGTGGCCGGCCCCGCGCCGTTTTCCCACGTCATCAGGAGCGACCTGGGAAATGCATTCAGGATGACACAACGAAATCGCTTCCTGGCCTCGACGCCGAGCTCGGCATCGAGTTTTGGAGTTCGCCGCAGGACGATGGCGCGCAGACCCACGCAGAGATCTGCAGGAAGTCGCTCCAGTAACGCGAGATAGTCACTGCCGCGGCACGGGTGGAAATAATCTTGCGACGGGTTTTCGCGCAGGACGGTTGGATGACCGGCGACGGGCATCGCCGAGAGTTGGTCCCAAATATCTCGCGTGAAGTTGCGACTCCACTTCTCAGTCGGACGGCCATCTCGAACGCGGCCACCCTGAGTCAGTCCAATCTTTCGGCTTCGGCGAGCGGGCTGCCGCATGAGGCGAGTCGCAGCAATGATTGTTTATGCCGTTTCAATCCGCGAACGCATACCGCACGATGCAATAAAGCGCCTGCACGCCGTCTTTCCAGCCGATCTTCTTGCCTTCCTTGTAGTCGCGGCCATTGTAGCTGACAGGCATTTCGAAGACACGGCAGCGGCGCGCGGGACGGCCTTCAATGGCTGGCATCTTGAAACGGGCGATCTTGGCAGTGACTTCCGGCTCGAAGCCGAAGCGATTGCTCTTGAGCTTCACGCCTTGAATCACCTCGCGACGGAAAACCTTGTAACAAACTTCCATATCGGTGAGGTTAAGATTTGTGAACGCGTTTGAAAGCAACGTGAGGAACTTGTTCGCCAGTGAATGCCAGTAGTAGAGAACGCGGTGGGTTTCGCCGATGAACCGCGAGCCATACACGACGTCGGCCTTGCCTTCGATGATCGGCTGGATCAGGCGAAGGTATTCTGAGGGGTCGTACTCGAGGTCGGCGTCTTGGACGATGACGATCTGGCCGGTCGCGTGCTGGAAGCCGGTACGGAGCGCTGCACCTTTGCCCTGGTTTTTTTCGTGGTAGCGGATCGTCAAGTCGGGCTGAGTGGTTTCCCACTCTTTAAGCATGTCGGTCGTGCCGTCTTTGGAGCAATCGTCGACGAGGATGATTTGTTTGTTGATGGGAACGGCGCGTACCTGGCGGACGATTTCGTGGAGCGTTCTGCGCTCGTTGTAAACGGGAATGACAACGGAAAGCACAAGATCGGGCGGGATCGGATAGATGCCGAGCTTACGGCAGGTGGCTTCACCCAGAAGTCGGACGATCGCGTCGTAATCGAGCGGGGCTTCGTTGCCGGCTTCGGTGAAAGTCACGTTATGTTCCAGATTCTCAGTTTCAGTCTCAGCCATCGCGTTGAGATTCCATCGCGAATGCGAAGTCGTTTTCGGGAGCGCCCGGGCCGGGCGGCGAAAGGGAGGCCAGGACCCGAAACGAGGCTTATAAGAATAACACGACCCGCTCCACCCTCTCAAGTCAAAGAGGATGGCGCGGGTGTGGTGACGGCGAGCCGTCCATTACGCGGAGCGTAACGCTTCGATTTCGCTAAGACTTAGGCGCTCGGCTTGGGAGCGGGAACCGCGGGGACGGCCGGAACAACCGGCTTCACAGCGGGAACGGCCGGGACGGGCGCGGCCGGAACAACCGGCGGGCTGATCGGCTTGACGTCGGCCGGAACCGGCGCGGCGGGGACGGGAGCGGCCGGAACGGCGTCGATGGTGGCGGGAGCAGCGCCGGTCATCGCCGGAGCGGGGGCAACCATCTTGGTCGTCGGGGCGACGGCTGCGCTGTAGCCAGCCTGCGGGGCGGCCCAGGTCTGTGCCGAGGCGTACTGACCCGACGAGTAGACCGGGGTGTAGGTGCCGTAAACCGGTTCGCCACCGCAGCTATTGCAGCCGGTGTAGCAGTCGTAGACCGGAGCGCTGTAGCACGACGAGTAGCAACCGCCGCGGTTCTTCTTGAAGCAGCTGAAGAGACCGCCGCCACGACGGTGGTGGCCACCGCTGTAGCAGCTCGAGTAGCACGAGCTGTAGCAGGCCGAGTAGCACGAATCGTAGTAGCCGCTGTAGCAGCTCGAGTAGCACGAGCTGTAGCTGACGTTACCGCAGGGGTTGCAGTTCGAGTAGAGCGGGGTGCTGTAGCTCGGGCTGTAGCACGAGGAATAGCACGAGCTGTAGCAGGCCGGCGCGTAGGTCGGCGCACAACCCTTGTGATGGCAGCCGAGGCCGCTCAGCGCCATCAACATCACGATCGTACCTTGCATGGACAATTCTCCCGGGTGTCAAAACCAATGGTGAGTGAAACCGCGACTGCGGCTCGACCAACGCAGGACTCGCATCGGTCCACTTGGTTCGAGAAATCTCCTGATTTCTCAGCAAAACCGACGCCATTCGCCTAAAATCGCTTAGCGTTAATCTCGGCCTGTATCTCCCAAAGTGTAATACGTCGTCCCGGCAGATGCAAGCCGATTGATAAAATGGGTAGAAAATCACTGTCTTGGAGGTTTGTTGATTTTCCGAACAGGCGGTTCGGCTGGCCTCTTGCGAATGCTGGGCTTAGGATGAATCAACCTACGTGGGAAGAGTGTGTCGGTTACTAAAAAAATGAGGTCTGGCGTGGATCAACTGGACACTCGCAAAGCCGAGAGCGCTGGGGAATCGACGGGTTGGCCACCCTGGCTGCGGGTCGTCGCGACGATCGCGATTGTTTCCCATGCCGCGCTGATCTGGATTGCGGCGTGGGGCGGCTCGCCGGCGTCGCGGCTCGAGATGAGCTGGCGCGATGGCTTTCGGTGGTATTACGGCCTGATCGACCAGGGTTATACCTACCGCTATTACGCGCCCGAACCGCCGCCGACGCCGGTTTTGCGCGCGGTGATCAAATATAAGGACGGCAAGACCGAAGAAGTGCGGATCCCCAATCGCGACATTCAGCCGCGGATGCTCTACCAACGTCAACTCGCCCTGGCGAACCACTTGCTGAATGATGTGGAAGCGGCTCGCGCAGGGACGGGCGATGCTTCGCGCAGCCGTTGGGCGCAATCGTATGCGAAGCATCTCGGGAAGACGCATCCTGGTGCCGTCTCGGTGGCACTTTCGGTTGAGATGCATCTAATTCCGGATCCCAACGAGATCCGCCGCCAGATCGATGCGACCGGCAAGGCGCCCGACCTCGACGACCCGAATCAGTTCTATTCCGTTCCCGAACGAATCGGAGAGTTCCCGTGCGACGTCTCCTGACCGACCCATTGCAGGCAGTGGCCCGGCTTGCAAACGCGGTCCGCGACGGCTGGAACCGGTTCGTTTTCACTCCCGCCGACCCAACTTCGCTAGGCGTGGTGCGCGTGGCGACCGGAATCCTCGCGTTCTGGAGCCTGTTCGTCTATGGGCTCGACCTACAAGGATTTTTCGGCTCGACCGGATGGTCAACGCCCGAAGGCGTGACCGCATTCCTCAAGGAAGTCGACCCGACGGCTTGGTCGTTCTGGCTGGCGATCCCTGATGGATTGCTGCGTCCGGTTTGGATTGTTTGCCTGGTGATATTAGCTTTGTTCACATGCGGGGCGTTTAGCCGCGTGACGTCCGTACTGGCGTGGGCGATCATCGCGTCGACGGTTCGCCGCTCACCGGTGACCGTTTACGGCTTCGACCAGATCCTGTCGACGCTTTGCCTTTACCTCGCAGTGACGGGCGCGAGTGGGAAGGCGGTCTCGCTCGACCGTTACTACGCACGCTGGCGGCGGAATCGCGCTGAGGTCGCGCGGCGGTCGAAGACGGGGACATGGACAGCGCCCTCGGGACGGCCTGAGCCGTCGATCGCGGCGAACATCGCCTTGAGGCTGATTCAGTGCCACCTGGTTTTGATCTACGGGATGGCAGGGCTCGCGAAGTTGCAAGGACCGGCCTGGTGGAACGGCAGCGCCTTCTGGGGAACTGTCGCCGCGGGTGAATTTCGGCTCTTTGATCTCACCTGGCTCGCGAGTTATCCCCAGCTGATAAACGCGTTCACCCACGCGGGGCTGGCGGTCGAACTGCTCTATCCGATCGTCATCTGGAATCGCGCGGGGCGGCCGATCGTGCTGGCGATCGTCACGCTCATGCACATTGGGATCGGAATCACGCTCGGTCTGGTCGAGTTCAGCCTGGTGATGGTCGCGGCGAATCTGGCTTTTGTCTCGGGGCCGTGGCTCAGGAGTCTGGTTGCTGGGGCAGTGCCGGGGCAGGTCGCGGGACGCGTTCTCTATGACGGTGCGTGCCCACGGTGCCGGGCCAGCATGGCGATTGTGAGTGCGGGCGATCCGGATCGGTTGATCGAGCCCGTCGACCTGACAGCCGTCGATGTGACCAAGGTTCATCCATCGCTTTCGCGCGAGGCGTGCATGCGGTCGATGCATCTCGTCACGAGCAAGCGGAAGGTGAAAGAGGGGTACGACGCGGTGATGGCGATCCTCGGTTGGACGCCGCTTTTCTGGCCGATTTCCCTCGTCCGGTTCATTCCGGGGGTATCCGTCGTCGGTCGAAAGGTCTACAATCGTATAGCCGCAAGTCGCCCGCGCGACGTCGTCTGCAATGACGAAGTCTGCGGTATTCACCCGCCGTCATCGGCCCAGGTTCCCGCTTCGACCGGACGGAGCGCACGATGATTCGTAAGGACGAAGTTCAGGCCGAACTCCGTGAACTCCCTCGGCTATTCATGTTCGAGCCGGGATGGCAGATCGCGCGTAAAACCGACAGCATTCGCGAGTATTGCTACGCGATGGCCCCCGGCGCAGACCATTATCACCGCTTGCTCGATGGTGAAGTTTACCTGGTGAAGGCCGACGAAAAACTTTGCTTGCCATGTGCGGGCCGCCGCGGCCTGCTTGCGTATGACCCCAAGCCATTGCGTGAACCGATTGCGGGTCTCGACCTGGCGATCGAAGCGGAACTCGAGGGATTCGACGTCCTGGTCCGACGGACCGAAGAAGTCGAATAGCCCCGGCTTTTCCGCGATTCTCCCGGAATTAACGGACACACGCGTGAACGTCACGCGTGCCTGTCCATTTTCCCGATCGCTTTTGCTACCATGGGTCTCCGCATTCCCTCCGGGCAGGGTCCTCGGGGGCAATCCAACTCATCTTGACCAAGTTAGTCGAAAAATGGATGATTCACTGGTCCCGCGATCGGGGAAGAGCCGATGAGCGTGTCGTCGAAGTGTTATTACGCGCTCAGGGCGATTTACGCGTTGGCGGAGCACAACAGCCCGGAGCCCCTAAAAATTGCCCAGATTGCCGAGCGGGAGCTGATCCCGATTCGGTTTCTGGAAGTGATTTTGAACCAGCTCAAGGGGGGCGGGTTCGTCCGGAGCAAGCGAGGCGCAGAGGGGGGCTACTTCCTCGCGCGGCCCGCGAACGAAATGACGATCGGCGCGGTGATGCGATTCGTCGACGGGCCAATTGCCCCGGTCGATTGCGTCAGCCAGTCGCGATTCAAAGAGTGTGAGTTCCAAGGTGAGTGCAATTTCTTCGGATTCTGGGGTCGGGTTCGCCAGGCGATCTCCGACGTCGTCGATAAGACGACCTTCGCCGACCTCGTGCGTGAAAGCGCAGAGCGAAAGCGTGGGTACGTCGGCGACTGGTCGATTTGAGCGAGCGGCCGCGCTCGCGGCCATCTGCCTGAGCCTGTTCTGCGGCTGCGTACCCAAGCTCGAATCCAAACGGCCCGACGTGTTGACGTTGGGCTGCTACTCAGTGATCCGCGAGGCGATTCACGACGGCCTCGCCCCTGAATTCGCGCGGATCTGGAAGGAAAAGACCGGCCGCGATATCCGGTTCGAGGAGTCGTACAACGGCTCTGGCGCTCAATCGCGAGCAATCGCCGCAGGATTCGATGCCGATATCGCGATTCTCTCGCTCGAAGACGACGTCACGCCGCTGGTGAAGGCGGGGCTCGTCAACGAGAACTGGAACAAAGGGCCCGAGAAGGGGCTCGTCACGCGTAGCTTGGTCGTGATTGGTGTCCGGCCGGGAAATCCCAAGGCGGTTCGCGACTGGAACGACCTGACGCGGGAAGGCGTCGGTGTGCTTTATCCCGACCCCAAAACATCCGGCGGCGCGCGCTGGAATATCAACGCGATCTACGGCGCCGGCCTGCTGGGCGACGGCAAAACACCACCCGACCTCGCAGCCGCAAAAGCGCTGCTGACGAAGGTTCAATACAACGTCATCAACATGGACTCCTCGGGCCGGCAGAGCTTGGGAACTTTCGAACGCGGCACCGGCGATGCCGTGGTGACGTATGAAAACGAATTGCTGCTTCGGCTCGGACGCGGTGGCGATCCCGGTCTGGAGTCGGTTGTGCCGCCGCGGACGTTGCTGATCGAAGGTCCCGCGGCGCTCGTCGACACTTCGGTCGATCGCCACGGTAACCGCGAACTGGCGCAGGCATTTCTTGATTTCATGCGGAGCAAGCGTGGACAAGAGATCCTCAAAGAGTACGGTTTTCGCCCGCTGACCGCGAAACTTCCCGCTGGCACGTTCACGATGAAGGAACTCGGCGGCTGGACGAAGATCAAGGCCGAGGTTTACGGACCGAAGGGTGTTTGGACTTCGATCTTCACCGAGCGCGAGAAGAACAAGCAGGCCTCGAATAAGGCAGGAGGCCGCTAATGGCGAAAATTGCGACATCGCCCGTGAGCCTGGCGCTTCGCGGCACCACGCTGACCTATTTGGGAATCATGGTGATCTTGCCGCTCGTTGCTCTCGTGACAGAAGCGGTGACGCCTGGCCGGCAGGAATTCGTCGCCAAGCTGACCGACCCGTTCGCCTGGCATGCCCTCAAGCTCACGTTTGCCACGGCGTTCGTGATGGTCGGCATCAATTCGGTGATTGGAACTGCGACGGCCTGGGTGTTGGTTCGCTACGATTTCCCCGGCAAAGGGCTGATGAACGCCCTCGTCGACCTGCCGTTCGCCGTGCCGACGGTGGTCACGGGCCTCATGCTCGTCGCGCTTTATGGTCCTTCGAGCACCTTGGGGGCGATTCTCAACAGCAACGGCCTGGCAGTCATCTATCAGCCGCCGGGAATTGTGCTGGCGCTTTTGTTCGTTTCGTATCCCTTCGTGGTCCGAAGCGTGATGCCGGTGCTGCAGGAAATTGACCCAGCCGAGGAAGAGGCGGCGAAGACCTTGGGGGCGCGTCCCTGGACGATCTTCCGCCGCGTCACGTTTCCGACGCTCTGGCCGGCGATTCTGACGGGTACTGCGATGGCGTTCAGCCGGGCGCTCGGCGAATTCGGCAGCGTGGTGATGGTGGCAGGTAATCGGCCGCTTGAAACCAAGACGGGGCCGATGTACGTCTTTGGCGAGATCGAGAGCGGCAATCGTATCGGCGCGATGGTGGTATCCACGGTTTTGCTCGGACTGTCGCTGGCGATCCTCGTCGGCCTTAACGCCTTGCAGCGCAGGCCGGAGACGCGGAAATGAGTGCCTCAAGTACACGATTTGCCCGCGCCACCGACGCCAGCCCGCGCGTGAAGTGGCTGCTCATCGGCGCTGTCTGGCTCTGGTTCGCCATCCTCATTCTGTTCCCAGCGATCGCGCTTGCTAGAACTGCAATTTCCGGCGGATTGAACTCGTTCTGGCACGCCGTTTCGTCGCCCGAAGCTCAGCGTGCGTTCGGCCTCACCCTCTGGGTGACTTTCGTCGCCACGATCGCCAACACACTCTTCGGCCTTGGCTTCTCGTTCGTGCTGGTGCGCCAGAAGTTCTGGGGCAAGACCCTGGCCGACGGCATCGTTGACCTTCCATTTGCTGTCTCGCCAATCATCGCCGGCCTGATGCTTGTGCTGGTTTACGGACCGAAGGGATGGATCGGCAAGTGGATCGAGGCCGGTGGGCTTCGCGTTGTTTACTCGTGGCCCGGGCTCGTGCTGGCGACGACGTTCGTGACGGTTCCGTTCGTCGTCCGAGAAGTCGTACCTGTTCTGCGCGAGTTCGGTCTCGATCAGGAAGAGGTCGCCCGCACGCTCGGCGCTGGTCGTTGGAAGACGTTTTGGCGCGTCACGCTACCCTCGATTCGCTGGGGCCTGGCTTATGGCGTCACGCTCACCGTAGCGCGATCGCTCGGTGAATTCGGGGCGTTGCTCGTCGTTTCGGGCAATATTCTCGGCCGCACGCAAACGGCGACGCTGTTCATTCACGATGGTATCGAAAGCTTTCATCCCGAGTCGGCCTATGCGGCGAGCGTCGTGCTTGCAGGCATCTCGATCGTCTTGCTGATTGGCATGGAAACGTTGCGCAAGTACGTCGAGGCGCGAGAACACTCGGTTCAAGAATAAACGGTCGTGCTCACGTTCCGGGATGCGGGAACAGGGCTTCCGTGCAGAGAAAGAGAAGAGGCAAGACGTGGCGATCACCGTCAGACATCTCTCGAAGCGGTTCGGGTCGTTCCAGGCGGTCGACGACGTCTCGTTCGAAGTTCCCGCCGGCGAGCTCGTCGCGCTTTTGGGACCATCGGGCTCGGGCAAGAGCACAATCCTGCGGATCATCGCGGGACTCGAAGACGCTGATACCGGCGAGGTTGAACTCACTGGCGAAGACGCCACGAATCTCCCGGTGCAGCGCCGCGGGGTCGGCTTCGTGTTTCAGCACTACGCGCTGTTTCGTCATATGACGATCCGCCAGAACATTGCGTTCGGGCTGGAAGTGCAGAAGCTCCGTCGTCCCGAAATTCGCCGCCGCGTTGATGAATTGCTCGACCTCGTGCAGCTCACCGGCTATGCGAGTCGCTACCCGTCGCAGCTTTCTGGCGGACAGCGGCAGCGCGTTGCGCTGGCGCGAGCACTCGCGCCGGCGCCCAAAGTGTTGCTGCTCGACGAACCGTTCGGTGCGCTCGACTCCAAGGTTCGCGAAGAGCTTCGCACCTGGCTTCGCAAGCTGCACGACGAAGTTCACGTGACGAGTCTGTTCGTCACGCACGACCAGCAAGAAGCGTTCGAAGTGTCCGACCAGCTCGTCGTGCTCAACCACGGACGCGTCGAGCAAATGGGGCCGCCTCAGTGGCTGTACGAAAATCCCGCCAGCCCGTTCGTGACCGAATTCCTGGGTGCGGTCAACGTGCTCAAGCTCGAAACCGTGGCGACGATTCAGCCGGGTCATCTCGGTGATCCGCCGCTCGTATTGCCGGGACGGTCGCAATCGTCCCTGGTCTACGTGCGGCCGCATGATTTGGAGATCACGCGGTCGATCAACGGCCGACCGGCCTGGCCGTCGCGGATCAAGAAATTGACACGCTTGGGCGGTCTCGTGCGGCTCGAACTCGTGCTCGACGACGGCACGAACTTGCTCGTGCAACTCACACGCGAAAGCTGCCTCGAGCTGGCTCTGGCCGAAGGTGAATCGGTATTTGTGACGCCGAAGGACATGAAGGTCTTCCATGAATCGGCCTCGTTCGTCGAAGATTATGCGATCTGATGTTTTGACGTAAGAGTTACGCAGTTGCGCCAACGCGCCGGATAGGAACGGGTGGCCTGGACAAATTGTTGTCCAGGCGGCGCAGCCACAAGAGGGTAACGCGGCAAAGTTTGCGACTTCCTCTTGTCGCTTCGCGACCAGGACAACGAGTTGTCCCGTCTACCCTTCCAACCGTGTGCCCAAAACCAATTGCGTTGCTCCTATGTCCATCTGATTGCTCGCTTCGACCAACAACCCGCCGTTGAGGATGACGCGCCATGTCTGGCCTCCTGTTCGCCGATGCGCTCTGGTCGTCGATGTTCCATCTCGGCCCGTCGTTGCTGGAAAAGATTCTCCGGCCAATCATCGTCTATGCGTTTCTCATCTTGCTCCTACGGATCTTCGGCAAACGCGAGCTGGCACAGCTCAACCCGTTCGACCTTGTCGTGCTGCTCTGCCTCTCGAACACGGTGCAGAATTCGATCATCGGCGATGATAATTCGGTGACCGGCGGTCTTGTTGGCGCTGTATCACTATGTGCGATTAATTATGTCGTGATTCGTTATCTTTTCCGGCACCGTCGTCTCGACCAGATCATCGCCGGAAAACCTACGACTCTCATTCGCGAGGGCAAGCTCGTTCGTTCAGCGATGGCGTGCGAGTTGATCACCAAGGCCGAGTTGCTGTCGATTGCGCATCGGCAGGGGTTTTACTCGCTCGAAGAGGTCGAGTCGTGCGTACTCGAACCGGGCGGAACGTTTTCGATTCAAGGGCGCGAACCTCGGATGCGAGAGCAGCATCATGCCGAGCTATTGGACCGGATCGATCAACTCGCGCGGCAAGTCGAAGCGCTGACTGCACGGCTTGCGGCGGACGAGAAGCGGGCATCGTCGAGCTGAACCGGCGCCTTACATGCGCAGGTCAGTTTCGATACGCTGTTAATGGCTCGGTTCAACGAGCCGGACCGCGCCGCTGCGGTTCGGTGAGCGTCCCCCTTTCGCACCGGCCAACGCTGGCGGTCCATCCGCTGGGAGCTGCGCCTCGTGGATATGCCGCCCACTCCGCCGCCCGAACCTGAATTTGAAGGCGGCGAGTTGATCTTCATCGAAACACGCGAAGAGTCCGAGATTCTCGTCGTCGCTGACGATGCGCCCAGCCTCGTGATTATGGACGAGGTTACACCGCCAAATTGCTGGCGTCGCGGATTGGAAACGAGCCCCGGCCGGACGGACTGTGAGTACTGCCACGCGCCGTTTGGTGCTCCGAGTCACGAACCGACGAAGAAGCCCCGGCCGATTCGCGCCGATCGTGCGATTGTTGGTTTGATCTGGCTCTATGTTGCGATTCTGCTGACCTCGATTTTCGCCGCCGGTTACCGATCGCTCACGCGCGATGAGGACGACACGGTCGACCGCAATACGGTGAATCGTAGCCTTGTGGTGACGGCGATTCTCGAGTTGATCGATGGTGCGCTCGTGATCGGCACGATTGCCCTCGTGCGCCGGCCACCGCCGCTCGCCGAGTCGCCTCCGGTTCTGCGCAGGCTCGTCTGGGCGTTTTCGATCCCGGTACTTGTGGGAATTCTCGCGCTCAATTTTGGCTATTCGCGCTGGCTGAACGACCTGCTCGAGCTGCCGAAAGTGCACTCGAGTTACCTTCAGCACAAGGACCTCGTCGTCTGGGTTTTTCTGCTGATCTGCGTGCAGCCGGCGATCGTTGAGGAACTGTTCTTTCGCTACCTGATGATCGGCCATCTCAGGCCGGTCGTGGGAACGAATGTGGCTGTGATCATTTCCGGATTCATGTTCGGATTGTGCCACCTTTACAATCCGATGGGCATGCCATTGCTGATCGTCATAGGAATTGGGTTCGGATACGCGCGGGTCTGGAGCCGCTCGATGATCGTTCCCATGTTCCTCCACTGCTGCCATAACGCTGTCGTTACATGGTCGGAACCCTGGTTATGAGAGACTGGTCTCAGTTGGGCCGATCGGCGATGTCACGCGGCGAGCGGCATGAGGCTGCGCTTCGCCGCCAGGGGCGGTTCGCGTCGGCCGCCGACGAGTATCCGCCACTCCCCAACCTCGCTCGGTACGTTCCGCCGCGATCGCTCACCGCCACGCGTGTATTGCTGATCGTGGTCGGACTGACGTGTCTTTTTGTTGGCTCGTCGATGGTCGCGACGCGCGAAATCGCGATGCGGACGTATCGCGAACGGGAAGAAGAGAAGATCAAAGATCAGAACCGCTTCCTCCGTTTTTTTTCGCGAGCCACGATTCAAAAGGATTCAGAACGTCTCGGACGAGTGCTGACGATTCTCGGCACCGAACTGGCGGTGTCGGGTGTTGTCTTCCTCGCGCTGATGGGCTTTCTCTCGCTCTGGCCCGTGCCGTCGATGCTGATCGCCGTTTCACTTTATATTGGCATCAGTGCGTTTGTTTATTACATCGTCTTCAGTCAGGCGAATAAAATCGCGTCAACTGCGAACTTCCTTGTGGTGACGGTTCCAATCACGGTTGTGATCACCACGGTTTTTGTGCGATCGCTGCGGTATCTCATCGCGCGGCGCGTTGGCAAATTAGCCGATCGGGCTGAGATCGACGAGATTATTCGGGAAAATCGAGCACCCAGAGAGCTGAGCGCTCCTGTGAAGGAATTGCCGCTTTTTTATATCAACGACCTGGGCGAAGCCCGAAGCGATGACGACGATTTATTGATCATTTCCGAGGCCGCCGCAGTGCCTCCAAGGCTCGAGACGCCGGTTCTGCCATCGACGGGTCGAGAGGAAATCGTCTGGCTCGATCGCCGGGGCGCACCTTTGATCGATCCACAGCCTGATGCGAGCGTACCGCTACTCGACCTGCGATTCGATATTCCCGCAAGCAATCGGCTGTCGAACGTTTTGATCGCGCTCGCCTTCGTCACGGTCGGCGCTGCGGTCGGATTCCGTCAGCCGCATCTGGGAATCTTCGCGGTTCTGCCCGTTACGCTTGCGATCGCGTCGCTATGGATGCGTACCAGCAGGATAGAAGGGCGAATTGTTCGCGAAGGGATCGAACTGCGGGAACCGCACCTGCAATTGATCTGGTTCGCCGCGATTCTGAGCGTCGACGCCGATATCGCCGATCCGGAAAACCTGCCCGAGTCATTTACGATCGACGTGGCGCATCGCTTCGGAGTTCTGTCGATCCCGGGCGCTCCGGGCATCGATTCGCGAACGCTTTATCGCGTCTTGCTCGAGCAATCAGCGCCCCATAATCGCCCCTATTTGAACCCGCAATTGATCGCCTACACCGAGAAAAATCGCGAAGTCTTCGGGCCGAACAAGGTCTGGGCTTACGACGCAAATCAGCGGCTCGTTTTCCGCAAGCCCAGCCGAATCAAGCTGATGACGTCGGTCTGTTTTCTGACTTGGATCGTCTGGACTGCGATTGGCGCGTCTGACCCGGTGTTTCAGCCCTGGGGCATCGCGGGCGGGGTGATTTTGATCGTCGCGGTCGCGATTCTCGTGATCAGTTTTCTCAGTCGTTTGATCACCCATCGCGTCGACCGGCTGAGATGGATGACTAGCTGGGGATCGTCGACGCTCGTCATCACTCCGCTCGGTCTGGCGATGCGGCAGGGGAAACGGTTCGGCAAGGTGCGGTGGGATCAGATTTCCGAGGTGAACTTCAAGCCGCCCACGAACCCTGCGCGACAGCACGTCCGCGGGCGGCTCGAATCGAGCATTTACGTCTGGGTTGAAGGCGTACCCATTGAAATCATGGACATTTACAACGTCGCCACGCGCGGGATTTACGACCGCATCATGGTGTACTGGAAGCACAATCCCGAGCCGGCTTCCGCCTAGCCACGACTTTTGTCCCAGAGGGGGTTTGCCAGGCACTCGGCGATCTTTGTATGATTTAAGAGCCATGACAGACGAAACGACGGCGAGCGGTATGACACTCGGGGCGATTCAGCGGCGGATCAAGGCTCTTTACGGCCAAAAAGACGAAGCGCGCGGCGATATCGCGACGTTTCTCTGGCTGACCGAGGAGTTTGGCGAGCTGGCGACCGCGCTACGGTCGGGAACGCACGAGGAACTTGCCCTCGAAATGGCCGACGTTGTCGCCTGGCTGGCAACTCTGGCGAACATTCGCGGCGTCGACCTCGACGCGGCGTTTCAGCAAAAATATGGCTCGGGTTGTCCTGGTTGCGGAGTCGTTCCGTGCGTCTGTAACCCGGCAGAGAAGCCCTGACCCTAACGCTCGACTGACGCGCATGAGCTCGTATATCCGATCGAGAGAGATCTTCCCCATGCTTGTCTCGTCCCCGTCTCGATCCTCCCGCAAGTCCCTGATTCGCTGGGCCATCGTGGCCGCGTGCGTGCTCGCGCCGGCGCTGGCGCAGGCGTTTCCGCCCAGCAAGGGAGTCGAAGTCGAGAACATCCGCGTCGGCATCAACGAGCATTACAAGATTGGCGCGTGGACGCCGGTCTGGGTGCAGGTACGCGGCGGCGTCGAGCCGTTCGACGGCATCATGGAAGTGATCTCGGAAGATGAGTCGGGCACGCCCAACGCATACTCGGTCATCGCCAAAGTTGGAGCGGGCGAAACGGCGAAGTTCACTGCCTATACCCGCCCTGGCTCGCCGCGGTCGAATTTTTCGGTCCGGTTCATCGACAAGGATGGTCGCGGCAGGGGCGGTTCGTCGGTCGAAACTCTTCGCCCCAACAACCTGCCGCAAGCGACCTACGCCGACGAGATTGCGATTCTCGCGCTCGGTAAAACGGCGGGGATCGACCTCATCACCAAGGTCCCCGGCCTGAACGGCGGAACGCAGCTCAACAATACCAACGGCTCGGCCACTGCGGTCGACGTTGTGCAGCTATCGGATCTGGACGTCTCGTTTCTACCTGGTCGTTCGATGGGGTTCGACGGCTTCGACGCGATCGTGATCGACACGAACGACGCGAACGTGGTCGACACCGTTTTATCGAGCCGAGGTGAGACGATCCGCGAATGGGTCGGGCAGGGGGGGCATCTCGTTATCGCCGTCGGCCAGAACTGGCAGAAGGTGAAGGACAGCCCGCTCGGCTCGATTTTGCCCGCCACTCCCACTGGCCGCACCACGATCACCGATGTTCGCACGATTGAAAGCTATGCCAACGCGAAGGACCCGCTCGTCGCCGAAACCGGTGCGGCGCGGGCCGCGCTGACGATCACCAAGCTCGAAGGTGCGGAGAAGGCGGGCAGCAAGGTGCTCTGCACGACAACGAGCTCGCCGATCGTTGTCCGCGGGGCCTATGGCTTTGGACGCGTGACGGTCGTTGCGCTCGACGTCGATTCCAAGCCGTTCGCAAGCTGGACCGACCGTGGGCTGTTCTGGGTGAAGGCGGTTGACCTTCACCCCGCATCGACTGCCACCAGCAATTTGAATCGCTCGCGCTTCAATCAGCACATGGTCAGCGACCTTTCGGGCGTCGTCCGCCAGAGCCTTGAGCAGTTCGAGGGCGTGCGGCTCATCCCGTTCGGCTGGGTGGCGTTCTTCATCTTCCTGTACATCGTGCTCATCGGTCCTGGTGACTACTTCTTCCTGCGCAAGGTCATCAAGCGCATGGAACTGACGTGGATCACCTTCCCGGCGATTGTCATCCTCGTAAGCGCCGCTGCCTACTTCGCGGCCTATCGGATGAAGGGGACCGAGTTGCGGGTGAACGAGATTGATTTCGTCGATGTTGATATTCCCTCGAAGGCGGTGCGTGGGTCGAGCTTTATCGGTCTGTTCAGTCCGCAAAATCGCGACTACAGCGTTTCCGTGGTTCCCAGGGCGCTCACTCCCGGCGGCAAAACTCCCACGGGCGAAACGCGAGTTAGCTGGTTTGCGAGCCCGGAAGAGGGGCTCCGCGGGATGAACGGCGGTGGTCAGGGGTTGTCGTTTGGCGGCAGCGGATATCAATATGCTCCGCTCGGCCAGCCCAGCAAGCTCGAAGGCGTGCGGGTGAAGATCTGGAGCACCAAGGAATTCACAGCGCGTTGGTTCGCGAACATGGACGGCGAGCCGATTGTCGACTCCGATCTTTCGCAGGTCGGAACAAGCGACCGGCTCAACGGCACGGTGACGAACCGGCTTGACGTGCCGCTCCAAAACGCGGTGCTCGCCTTCAACCGAAACATCTACTACAACCTCGGAACGATCGCCCCGGGTGCCACGGTGCGGGTCGAATTGACGCAGGACCGCCGCCTTTCAGGCCACATGCGCGACTTGCAATCGGGATACACGCCCGACCAGCAGGTGTACTCGCCGTCGCCGGGAGCCAATATCAGCCGGTACAAGCTGGCGCAGGCGATTCTGTTCCGCGAGAGCGACACCGGTACGAATCAGCACACGAACCGGCCGCTCAATTACCTTGATCTTACCGGTCAACTCGACCTCGATCGGCCGATGCTCGTGGCCGAAGTAGATCGCCCGTTCTGCGACCTCGACCTCGGCAGCGTTCCCTCAGCGCCCAAGACGTCGCGCTCGACCATTCTCCGCGTCATCCTGCCGCTTACCCCGCCGCCTTCGACTGAGAAGCCGGCGAACGGCGGTAAGTAATTATATCATCGCGTCAATTCATTCAGTTCATCTTCCATATCGCCAAGAGCCGAGAGCCATGATCGAAACCCACGACCTGACGAAGATGTACGGCGAGCTCTACGCGCTCAATCGCCTGAATCTGACGCTCGACCAGGGCGACGTGTACGGATTCATCGGGCCCAATGGCGCAGGCAAAACGACGACGATGCGAATTCTCGCGACGCTGCTCAACCCCACCTGGGGCGAAGCGACGGTTTGCGGCTATTCGATCTACACCGGCGCGAAGGACATTCGCCGCGCGATCGGCTACATGCCCGACTTCTTCGGCGTGTACGACGATATGAAGGTTATCGAATATCTCGAATTCTTCGCCGCTGCCTATCGCATCAAAGGTCCTGCGCGCAAGAAGATTTGCGAAGAAGTGCTCGAACTCGTCGACCTTACTTACAAGCGCGATGCACTCGTCACGAGTCTCTCGCGCGGTATGACGCAGCGTCTCGGCCTCGCGCGCGTGCTCTTGCACGACCCGCAAGTGCTGCTGCTCGACGAGCCTGCGTCGGGCCTCGACCCGCGTGCCCGAATCGAGATTCGCGCGTTGCTCAAAGAACTGCGATCGATGGGCAAGACGATTCTCGTCTCCAGCCACATTCTTCCGGAACTTGCTGATATCTGCAACAAGATCGGCATCATCGAGCAGGGGATCCTGCACGTGAACGGCTCGGTTGCGGACGTGATGAAGCAGGTCCGGTCCGACATCGTGCTGAACATTGCGGTCACCGAACGCCTCACCGACGCGGCCAATTTCCTCGAAGGGCAGAGCGAGGTCGAGAGCGTTCAAGATAAGAACGGCGTGCTGATCGTGAAGATGAACGAAGGGGTGTTCCAGTACAGCTTCCTGGCGAATCGTCTGATTTCGCAAGGATTTGAGCTGACGCTTTTCAAGGAAGACGAAATCAACCTCGAAACGGCGTTCATGCATCTGACGAAGGGTATTACGAGCTGACATGGGGCTGCCTGAACTCATCGCCATCGTCCCGCCTCCTCAGAATCCGGTCGAGGCTCGGGGCGACTGGGCGGCGATCCAGCAGCGCATTGGTTTGAATTTGCCCCAGGACTTCAAGGCCCTGATTGAAGTCTACGGTTCGGGAACGTTTTCGGACTTACTCAGTCCGATCAATCCCCTCCGTGAAGGAGGGACCGGTTTCGATTCGGTCGAGCGAGACTTCTTGGAGTCCGGCCGAGAATTCCGGGACATCCTTCCCGATGAATCGCCCTGGCCGATCCATCCCGAGCCGGGAGGGATGTTTCCCTGGGGAACCACCGATAACGGCGACACCCTTTACTGGCTAACTGAAGGTGAGCCGGACTCATGGCCAATTCTGGTGAGGGAGTCGCGCGGTCCCTGCGCCGTCGTTTATCCCTTCGGAGTGGCCGAGTTCCTTTATCGCTGGCTCTCGGGAAGCTTGATCTGTCCCATCTTTCCGAACTGGGACGTTCATACCAATCCCGGATTCATGCCCCAAAGAGAACTTGGTGCTGCTACGATTTATTTTTCACATGTGGATGGGACGTTCGACGAGCGTTTGAAACTGCTGATCGATCATTTTGGCCCGAGTTGCATAAGACGGCGATCGACCGTAATCCAATCGATCTTCCAAGTTGAACCTTCGGCGACCAAAGTCACTTACACCGAGATCGGCGGAGGACGTGGAGCCTCGCTGGCTTTGTTGTATCCGCCGGGTGTTGAGTCGCACTACAAGGAGGTTGTGCGGCAGATTCCCGCGCAGCTCGGCTGGCCGATCCGGCGGATCTCCAGCGGACTCGAGTGGGCGGATCTCGTGACGGCGATCGAACCCAAAGACCCTCGCTAAACTGGTTCGAGCCCGCCGTTCCCGTGACTGAATGGGCGCGGCGGGCTCGTTTGTGTTTTCAACGATCGGGCAACGATCAGGCGTTGATCGTACCGCCGACGTACAGCAGCGGCTGCCTCGGCAGCGGCAGGGGCACGGCGTTGATGCTGAAGTTCGATGCGCCGAAGATCGAGCCCTGGACCTCGAAGGGGAGGTCGACATTGCGGGTGATGACGAATTTGCTGCCGGGGTTGATCGTGATGTTGCCGGTGATGATCGCCGACAGACCGGTCGTGTCCGGCGCGGTCCCTTGGTGGAACTGCGGGTTCAGGCCGACGTCTCGTCCGACCACGAAGTCGGCACCGTTGCTCAACGTGATGTTGCCGCCGACGGTGAACGAATTCAGGTCGCGGCCGATGGCGACGACGTTGTTTTCGCCGGTCAGCGTCAGGTCGTTGAGGACGTTCAAGATGTTCACGTCGCCGCCGGTACGAATTGCTGCGCCGGGGAGAATGGCGTCGAACGCGATGCGGTCGATGCGGCTTGTGCCCAGCGAGGTGAGTGGCCCGGCGAGCACGGCGTCGCGATAACCGAGAATCGCACCGATCGTCCCGCTCTTCACGTTGAGCGAGGTGATCTTGAGCATGTTGGTGTAATCATCGGGGCGCGGGTTGTACGTGTGGGCGGTGCCCTTGTTCGAGAAGTCGACGATCGGGTTGATCGTTACTTCCGAGTCGATCGCCGAGTTCACGACGGTGATATCGAAACCGCCCTGTGCGCGGTTGAACTTCGCCCTGATTCGGCCGGTCGTGACGTGAACGTAGAAGGTTTGACCCTGGGGGGTGGTCACTTCAACCGCCGCACCGCCGGCCGCGGTGCGGACCTGGCCAGGAATGCCGAGCGGTTGGTGAAAGTGAGACAGAACAACTTTCGGCTCGAGGCGAACCGAGCCGTCGAGTGTCGGCTGAAATTCCAGCCGTTTACGACGAGAACGATCGGTGCGACGTCCCCACATCTCCGCTCCTCCGTGCATGCGCGGCGGGCACAAAATGGCCGACCGCCGGGTCTCTCCGTGCCGACTCACTGCCATTCATCGACGGCGCGACGCGGCTCGCCACGTTGAATCCGCGTTTTCAAGTGACTTCAGGTTCCGAACCCGCCAGTTGTGCATGGAAGGCACGAAAGTCGTAAGGTAGCGGTTGCGACGGTTTGACGAGCAGGTCGACATTGCGGGCAAATCGCACGTTGGCCAAAATAGCCGTTTCTCGTAACGCTCGACCACCGAGGCCGGTTCACGATGCTGATGCCCTTGCTCTCTCACAAAGCCGCGCGGTTCACCGAGAGCGTGATTCGCGGAATGTCGGTCGAGGCTCGCAAATACGGCGCGGTCAACCTGGCGCAGGGGATGCCCGACTTCCCCGCCCCCGCCGCAATCAAAGACGCCGCCTGCGCCGCAATTCAGGCCGACATCAACCAGTACGCCATCACCTGGGGCGCGACCGACCTCCGGCAAGCAATCGCCGAACACGCCGGCTGGCATCTGGGACTCGAAGTCGATCCCGAGACCGAAATCACCGTGACCTGCGGCAGCACCGAGGCGATGCTCGTTGCCTTGCTGTCGATCATCAATCCCGGCGACGAAGTCATCCTCTCGCAGCCGTTCTACGAAAACTACTGGCCCGACTGCGTCCTCGCTGGCGCGACGCCCGTCTTTGTCCCCGTTCGTCCGCCCGGCTGGACGTTCGACCCCGACGAGCTCGCCGCCGCATTTAGTGACAAGACCAAGGCGATCGTCCTCTGTAATCCGAACAACCCGACCGGCACGGTCTTCACGCGTGAGGAACTCGCGCAAATCGCCGCGCTCTGCCGTAAGTGGGACGTGATCGCCATCACCGACGAGATTTACGAACACATCATTTACGACGGTCGCCCGCACATTTCGCTCGCAACCCTGCCCGGCATGAAAGAGCGAACGGTGACGATTGGCGGGATGTCAAAAACCTACGGCGTGACCGGCTGGCGCGTGGGAACGATCATCGCCCCGCCGAACCTGACGCACGCCTTCCGCCAGACGCACGATTACGTGTCGATCGGCGCTGCGGCTCCGCTCCAGGCCGCCGGCGCTCTGGCGTATCGCATGCCGCGGTCGTACTACGACGCGCTCGCGGCCGACTATCAGACGCGTCGCGATAAATTCACGGCGGCGCTCATTGATTGCGGTTTCACGCTTCAACCGCCGCAGGGTGCGTATTACATCATGGCGGGCATCGAGGCGTTTGGCGCGAAGGATGACGTTTCGTTTGCGCAACACCTGGTGCGGGAAGAGAAGATTGCCACGGTTCCCGGTTCAAGCTTTTTCCGCGACAAGGAACTCGGCCGAGGTTACATCCGTTTCTGCTTCTGCAAAAAAGATGAGACGCTCGACCTTGCGATCGAGCGTCTCCAGGCCGTCAAGAAACTGAGAAAGTAAAAGTCACTTCGCGGCCGGCTCGCCCTCGGGCGTGAGCAGGTGGATTGACTGGCCGTAAGGCAAGGTCTTGAGTGCGGGCTCAACCTTGGCACGATCGCCGACGATCAGGATGACCATTTTTTGCGGGTTGAGGTACGTCTTGGCGACGCGGTCGACATCGGCTTTGGTCACGGCCTCAACCTTCGCCTGATAGTCAGCGAAATAGTTATCGGGCAGGCTGTAGACCGCAAGTTCTGCGAGCGCGCTCAGCAGACCGCCGGTGACCGACTCAAACTGGCTCGGGAAGTCCTTCACGAGCCGGTCTTTTTGCGCGCGAACCTCGGCCTCGGTCGCGGGATTTGCGCCGCTGATGTCGGTCATTTCGCGGACCAACTCGACGATCGATTCCTTGGTCACGTCGGTTCGCACTGGTGCTCCGGCCGAGAAGGGGCCGGGTCCGAGGCGGAACGAGAACTGCGAACGTGCGCCGTAGGTGTAACCCTTCTTTTCGCGCAAATTCATGTTGATGCGGCTACCGAAGCTGCCACCGAGCAGGGCGTTCATTACCTCGAGGGAGTAATAGTCGGGAGTCGTCCGGTGCACGCCGACCTGGCCGATGTAAACAACCGATTGCGGCGCACCTGGCTTGTCGACGAGGTAAATGGCCAGGGGCTGGGCGCTCGGCGGATTGGGAACCTTGGTTTCAACCGCCTCGCCGGCCTTCCAATCTTTGAGTGCGGATTCAAGCAGCGTGACAGCCGCGTCGGGAGTGATATCGCCCGTGACGATCAACGTAGCATTGTTTGGCACAAACAATTTCTTGTGCAATGCAATCGCGTCGTCACGTGTGAAGCTCTTGACGGATGCAGGCGTACCGCTGCGAGGGCGACCGTAAGGATGTTCCTTACCGTAGAGAATCTTGGGGAAGACAATCATGGCGATCGTCGGTGCACTATCGGCCTGGCGGAGCAATGCGCCAAGCTGCTGCACGCGAAGCCGCTCAAGATCTTTTTCTGGGAAGCTCGGGTGCAGTAAAACGTCGGCGAAGAGGTCGAGCGCCTTGCCGATCGAGCTTGAAAGCGTGGTCAGCGAAAGCGTCATCAACTCCAGCCCGCCCGATGCACCCAGCGACGCCCCAAGCTCGGCAGATTCACCAGCGATCGCTAGCGCATCGCGTTTGGTGGTCCCTTCAGTCATGAGGCTGGCAGTCAACGAGGCGAGCCCTTCCTTGCCGGCAGGTGTGAGAACCTCGCCGCCTTTCACGACGAGTTCAACTGCGACGATCGGCAGCGTGTGCCGCTCGGCGATCAGCACTTCCAGACCGTTCGAGAGCTTTCGGCGCACAACGGCGGGAGCTGCGAACGTGGGCGTCGCACCCGGTTTGGGCATCACGTTGCGATCGAAGTCATCCTTGATCGCGACCGCCGGAGGTGACGCCAGTGGCGCCTGCGATTTGGGATCGACCGCTGTTTCCGGTGCGCGGGGAGTGGGGGCGCCGGGGTTCACGTCGAGACGGAGACGATTCGCCGTGAGATACTTCGCCGCGACGCGTTTCACGTCGTCGGCTGTGACTGCGAAGGTCTTCTTGAGGTCGTCGCGATAAGCGAGGGGATCGCCCTTGTAGACGTTGTTCGCGTTGAAGAAATCGGCCTTGTCTTTCACGGCCTGGAGGCCGAAGACCATGCTACGGCCGCTGCTGATTTTGACCTTCTTCAACTCCAGCTCGGTCGGCCCTTCGTTCTTGAGGCGGTCGATCTCGCCGTCGGCAAGTTTGACGAGCTCGTCGAGCGATTGTCCGCGCTGGGCGGTGATCATCACGCGGAAGGTGCCGGTGATCGTCCCAGTTGGGTGCATGGCCGCGGCCTGGGCGGCGAGCGGCTTCTCGTACATCAACTTCTTGTAAAGTCGGTTTTCGCCGTCGAGCTCGCCCAGCACATTTGCAAGGACGTCGAGCGCGGGTTCATCGGGATGACCAATTGGCACGGTCGGCCAGACGAGCGATGCGCGGGCGAGTGAAACGCGATCGGTGATTGTGAGCGTTTTGGGCGCTGTAAGAGTGGGAGTCGACGGAGCAGGGCGGGCGGCGTCAGGCCCGCGCGGAATCGAGCCGAAATACTTGGTGATCAGCTTTTTCGCTTCAGCGGGATTAAAGTCGCCCGCAAGACAAAGGCTGGCGTTGTTCGGCACATAATAGGTGCGGAAGAAGCTGGAGACATCGTTCAAGCTCGCGGCGGAAAGGTCGGCCATCGAACCGATGGTCGTGTGATGGTAGGGATGGCCTTCGGGATAGAGCGTGCGGTTGATGATCTCTTGCGACTGGCCGTAGGGCACGTTGTCAACGCGCTGACGGCGTTCGTTCTTCACAACATCGCGCTGGTTGTCGAGCTTGTCTTGCGAGAGCGCGGGGAGCAGAAAGCCCATACGATCGGCTTCGAGCCAGAGCGTGAGTTCAAGGGCGTTGCTGGGGACGGCGTCGTAATAGTTCGTGCGATCGGTAGTCGTGCTGCCGTTGATCTCGGCACCAATTTTCTCGAGCGGGCCGAAGTATTCGTCGTTATGGTGCTGCGACCCCTGGAACATCAAATGTTCAAACAGGTGCGCAAAACCCGTGCGGCCGATTTTCTCGTCTTTGGAGCCGACCTTGTACCAGATATTCACGCCGACGATGGGCGTCGTGTGATCTTCGTGGAGGATGACTTCGAGTCCGTTGGGAAGCGTGTACTTTTCGATCTTGAGGTCGGGGATCGACGGGGAATCGTCGGCGGCGAATGCGGGAGAAATCATGCCCGCCATCGCCAGAATTGCTATCAACCTGAACCCGCGTTGACTCATTGCGATGCTCCGTCGAAGAGAATGGACGATACGAAGGCGTATGCGTCGCTCAGGCTGCCCGTCCTGTTGTAACCCTTGAGCTACCAAAGGTCTACCCGCGAGAGCCGGGTTGATCTGTATCAAGCAATATTTGGCAACTGACTCGGGTGCCACTGGCTATGCCAGTGTTCTGCAAGTGCAAGCAAAAAGAGGAAGATCACTGGCAGAGCCAGTGGCACCCAATTCTGATAGCTCGCTATGAGGATGCACTATGTCGGATCGTCCAAGTCTTCAAGCGAAACCGGAATCGCCGATTGTTTCGCTCGAACCTTGACCTTCGATTTGAGATCTTGAGATATGATCACCAAGTCGCAGAAATCATCTCGATCGAATCCTTTTGGCCCGAGATAGATCTGGCCGATCATGAATTCCTTGGGCATTCGATGGGGGAGTTTGATTCGCCAAACGTCCGAAATTCGCAATCGTGAATGGCTTGCTGGCAGAAGATGGGTTGTTTTCTCGTGCATCCTGTACAGTTCCCAGCACGCACGATTGACAACAATGTCGATCACTCCATCCTTGAGCACGAAATCATCGCGTGAGAATGTGGCGTCGTGAAGATATGATGAAATGAAGACGATGTCGTGCCGGTAGTTTCCGCCGATGCCTCGGGTTTGAAACGACAGGCGTTCCATCGTGGTCTTGTGGAAGAACTTGCCAAAATCGACCATGCTTGACGGCTCTAGGAATTAGTCGGGAAAGTTTGCGATATCCTCTTGTCGCTTCGCGACCGGGACAAGCAAGTTGTCCCGGCCACCCAAATCCTTGTTGTGTTCAATTCCAAGTGCGCAACTTCTCAATTAATGACGGAACGGCGTGAAGCCGTTGTTTATTCCTTAGTCGAAACACTCTTTCCCCATGCACCTTCAGCCGCATGACAAATATGAATCGTGGGAACGAGTCCCGTTTTCTTGATGTATTCTTCGCAGACGCTGGCGGCGAATTCCTCGGCAAGCTCGGGCTGAACAAGGTTCACCGTGCAACCGGCCCAGCCTGCACCTGAAAGCTTGCCTCCAAGAAAGCCCGGTGATATTTCCGCCGAGGCGATAAGGGCGTCGAGCGCTTCGGAACTGTTGTCGAAATCGTCGCGGCTCGAGGCGTGCGAGGCGGTCATTAGCTTGCCGAACTCGGCGAGATTGCCGGAGCGAAGCGCCGTAGCTCCGCGTGTTACGCGGTCATTCTCGGTCAAAACGTGTCGAGCGCGACGGCGGGGTTCGGGTTCGAGGTGCGACCATTCCGTGCGCAATTCGTCGAGCGAAACGTCTCGCAGCGACTGCACGCGATCGGCCCCGCGTTTGTCCTGGAAATAACGCACGACGGCTTCGCACTCGCCGCGCCGGATGTTGTACATGCCGTCGGCGAGTTTGCGTGAGGTCGCGGAGTCGATGACGACAATCGCGGGATTGCCGAGTGGGAGGCGTTCGTAGGCGAGGGTGCGGCAGTCGAGCGTCAGCGCGTGGCCAGCGCGGCCGAAGAGGGAAGAGAATTGGTCGAGCAGGCCCGAGGCGACGCCGACGAAGGCGTTCTCGGAGCGCCGCAAGATTTTCGCGAGCGCCATCCGGTCTTCGTCGTTCAGCTCGGGATTGAGGTCGGGCACGCAGCCGGCGGCGATCAGGAAGAGTGCGAATGCGGCCTGAAGGCTCGCGGAGCTGGAGAGGCCGCCACCGAGCGGAACGTTGCCAGCAAGCGCGGCTTCGAAGCCGGAGCGGAGCGGGCCGTGTGTTTCGCCAAGAGCCCACGTCACGCCGCGGACGTACTGTCCCCATGCTCCCGGTTCGCCGGGGACGAGATGATCGATGGCGAAGGCATCGATGCCCGCGAGATTCGTCGATCGCACGGCGGCGTGCCGGCCCTCGGACGCGCAGCCGGCGATGACCGTGTAGCGGTCGATAGCGGCGGCGAGGACGAGTCCGCCGTTGTGATCGGTATGATTTCCGAGCAATTCGACCCGTGCGGGGGCCTGCGCGATGACGCTGGGTGGTTCGCCGAAGGCGTCGAGCGCAGCCGATCGCGCGGAAGAAAGGAGCGATTTCGGCATGAGACAGACTCAGAATAGAGCCTAAGAAGCCGAGAAGCGAACCGCCGTGGCCCCGTTTGGGAGACCACGGCGATTGCAACTTGAGATGAGAAGGGACGCAGCTCGCAAGTCTTAAAGGCCGGCTGCAGCTTTGATCTCAGCGACCTTGTCGGTCTTTTCCCACGTGAATTCGGGCTCGTTGCGCCCGAAGTGACCGCCGCTGGCAGTCTTGCGGTAAATCGGCCGACGGAGGTCGAGATGCTTGATGATACCCGACGGGGTAAGCGGGAACACCTTGCGAATGATCTCGGCGATCTTCGTGTCGGCAACCTTGCCCGTACCTTCGGTGTCAACGTGCACGCTCACCGGCTCGGAAACGCCAATTGCGTAGGCGAGTTGAACTTCGCAACGGTCGGCCAGGCCGGCCGCGACAACGTTCTTCGCAACGTAACGCGCCATGTAAGCGGCCGAGCGGTCGACCTTTGTGGGATCCTTGCCGCTGAAGGCACCGCCGCCGTGACGACCGCGGCCGCCGTAGGTATCGACGATGATCTTGCGGCCGGTCAGGCCAGCGTCACCGTGCGGGCCGCCAACGACGAAGTTGCCGGTCGGGTTGATGTGATAGATGATGTTGTCGTTCTTGAGGTCCTTGGGGAGGACCGGCTCGATGACGTCGCGAATGATCGTGTCGCGGATCGTCTTGTGGTCGACGTTAGCGTCGTGCTGAGTCGAAACGACGACCGTGTGCACTCGCACTGGCTTGCCGTTTTCGTACTCGATCGTGACCTGGCTCTTGCTATCAGGACGGAGCCACTTGATCGTGCCGTTCTGGCGGAGTTCGGTGATCCGGTTGATGATCCGGTGCGACAGGGCGATCGGCAGCGGCATCAACTCGGGGGTTTCCGACGAGGCGAAGCCGAACATCAAACCCTGGTCGCCGGCACCGATGTCCTTACCTTTATCGGTGTCGGAATTGACGCCCATCGCAATGTCGGGCGACTGCTTGCCGAGCGCGACCATGACGGCGCAGGTCGTGGAGTCGAAGCCCATCTCGCTTGAGGTGTAGCCGATGTCCTGAACGACTTTACGGACGACGTCGGAGTAGTTCACGCTCGCCGACGTGGTGATTTCGCCAGCCACCACCACCAGCCCGGTCGTCAACAACGTCTCGCATGCGACGCGGGCATACGGGTCTTGCTTGAAGATTTCGTCGAGGATCCCGTCCGAAATCTGATCGGCCATCTTGTCGGGATGGCCCATCGACACGGACTCACTCGTGAAGAGATGTCGAGTCGCTTGCGACACGGAAGGACGTCCTTGCTGAGGAGAAGTAAAACACGCCAGCACTGAACACAAACACACTGATGCCAAACGGGCAGCGTGTCGTAAGCGGCCAGTCTAGCAATAGTTCGCGCAACCTGTAAAGCAATGCCGAACTGTCCTTGTGCGGCGCCGCCGGTGTCGCGATGCTTTTACGCGCCCTTTGTCAGCCCCCCGCAATCGCCCCAACGACCAGAAACGGCTCGTCACCCGCAATGACAGCATCGGGCAGCGGCGCGTCGGGCGATTCGAACGAGATGTCTTCCTGACATGCGAAGAAACGCAGGAAAGCCCTGCGCTTCTTGGTCTGGCGATCGCGAATCGTGCCGCAAAGCATGGGATATGCGGCTTCGAGCGCGTCGAGCAGGGTAATCTGTGTAACCGGCGGTGGAACCTCAAGCTGCACCTCCGTACCGACTTGCGCCAGGCTACGGAGGTGCATGGGCAGGCAGACGCGAATCATGGCAGGGTCTGCACCTCAACGGAGGCGACGGCGGGGAGGTCGCGAACGATCGGCATCCAACTATCGCCCGAGTCGGGCGAGACATACACCTGGCCGCCAGTGGTGCCGAAGTAAATCCCGCACGAATCGAGCTTGTCGACCGCCATCGCATCACGCAAGACGTTGACGTAGCAATCTTGCTGCGGCAGGCCTTTCGTCAGCGCTTCCCAGTCATTGCCGCCGGTCTTGCTGCGATAGACGCGAAGCTTGCCATCGGGCGGGAAGTGCTCGCCGTCGCTCTTGATTGGAACGACGTAAACCGTTTCGGGCTCGTGTGCGTGGACGTCGATCGGGAAGCCGAAGTCAGTGGGCAGATTGCCGCTCACTTCGTGCCAGTTCTCGCCAGCGTCGTCGCTACGCATCACGTCCCAGTGTTTCTGCATGAAGAGGACGTTAGGCCGCGAAGGGTGAAGGGCGATGCGATGCACGCAGTGGCCGACCTCGGCGTTCGGGTCGGGAATGTACTGCGAAACGAGCCCCTTGTTGATCGGCTTCCACGTTTCGCCGCCATCGTCGGTGCGAAATGCACCCGCGGCGGAAATCGCGATGAAAATGCGGTTGGGATTGGTCGGGTCGATCAAAATCGTATGCAGGCACATCCCGCCCGCGCCCGGTTGCCACCGTGCGCCGGTGCCGTGCTTGCGCAGGCCGGAAACTTCAGCCCAGTTCTGGCCGCCGTCGGTCGACTTGAACAGCGCGGCGTCTTCGGCACCGGCGTAGACGGTTTCTGCGTCGGTGAGCGACGGCTCGAAATGCCAGACGCGCTTGAATTCCCAGGGGTGGGGCGTGCCGTCGTACCACATGTGCGTGCCGGGGACGCCGTCGTATTCGAACTTGTTGCTCACAGGCGCCCAGGTTTTCCCGCCGTCGTCCGAGCGTTGAATCGTCTGGCCGAACCAGCTCAGGTATTGCGTGGCGTAGAGGCGGTCGGGATTTAGGGGCGAGCCTTTAACGTGGTAGACCTCCCAGCCGGCGAAGTGCGGGCCGCTGACGTCCCACTTTTCCCGCTTACCGTCGGACGTAAGGATGAACGCGCCTTTGCGCGTGCCCACAAGAACCCGCACGGTGCTCATGACCTTATCCCTCTGGTTCGGTGGATCGATTCCTGATCGAAATGCCAGCTTTCGAACACTTATGCCGATTAGGGAATTCAAGTCAATCCAGATGGACGCGGCTGATTCAGGATTCTGATTAAGTTGTAAGCTATTAAAGGTTTGCGACGCGTTCGTAATAGTCCTTCAGATTTGGCATGCAGGCGTCCAAACTGTATTTTGACAGGATTGTGTCGCGAGCTGCTCGTCCCAGAGGCGCGTATTTGGCAGGGGTGGCGAGGACGTCGAGCGCCAGATTGGCCATTTGATCGGTGTCGAACAGAGGGCAGAGGAGTCCGTTTTGTTCGTGCTTCACGATCTCGCGCACGGGTGCGATATCCGAAGCGAGCACGACCGCGCCCGTCGACATTGCGTTGAACAGCGACCAGGATGTGACGAACGGCACCGAGAGATAGAGATGCAGGTCGGAGCGTCGCAACACATCGGCGAGGGTCTCAGGCGAGACGTGACCCAGGAACAGGAACCGCGACGGGTCGCACGGGATGCGGCTCATCGTCCATTCCTGGAACGTCTTCCCCTGCGCGTGGAACGAATCCCAGCCGTAATATGCCTTCTCGTCGCCGGCGACCACGAATAGTACGTCGCTACGTTCTTGCGCGATTCGACTCGCTGCCGCGATGAACAGGTCAAACCCGCGCATCGATTCCATGCCGCGCGCTACGAACGTGACCACCTTCGTTTCAGGGGAAATCGTGCGGCCGGCAATTTCGGAAACGCGTTGGCCCGGCGCGTAGAGCTGTTCATCTACGCCGTCGAAATGGACTTCGATCTTGTGATGAAACCGCTCGGGGAACGATTGCTTTTGCCAGTGCGTCGGAGCGCAGCCAGCGTGCGATGTGGTGAGACTCGCGAGCGTTGGCGCGTTAATGACGCGCGGGAAGAACGGGGCGGGCTCGGCGGGCGGGAGATCAATCCGGTAAGTCAAATCACGATGTGATCGCGCAAAATAGTATTCGCAGTAGGTGACGATCGGGCAATCGAAATGCTCGGCCAGGTAGAGCGTCGGTGCGCCTCGGCCCCCGTTGGCGACGATCAGGTCGGGACGTAAATCAGGCCATTCGCGTGCGGCGTTAAGCACGGCCGCACATTGCTCGACGTACTCGCCGTAAAGCTGAGGCCAGGGCGTTTGATCGGAACCAAACGGCCGAGTGCCGAAGGTGTAGCGCTGAATCGTCAAGGAATCGAGCATTTTTTGCGATGGCTCGGGACAGCGCGTGAAGCTGCGTACGAGGTACGAGCACTGCCAGCCGTAACGTTCGGTAAGCTCGAGGCCGACGCGCCCAAACTGCGCGGGGAAAGCATCGTGGATGAAAAGAATGTGCATGATTATCGTCTTTCATCCACGAGCCGGTCGAACAGGCTTACAAGGCGCGGAAGCGTGACGTCTCGCGATAGTTTTTCGCGGGCGAACGTGGCTGCAGCATCACCAAGTGTGCGATACTCGAGCGGCTTCCCGAGCACTCGCTGCGCGATCGCTGTCAATTCGTCGACCTCTCTGCTTGCGAGCAAACCTGTCGCGTCATGCTCGACGAATTCGCGAACGGCGGCGTCATCAACTACCAGCACCACGCATCCCGCTGCCATCGCCTGCGCGAGCGAGCGTGAGACCGGATGCGGTTGGCTGCCGTAGAAATGCAGATCGCTACGAGCCAGAACGCGTGCGAGGTTCGCTTGCGACAGCACGCCTGGAAGCAGCATACGCTCGCGTGCGGTTTGCGAGAGCGAGGCGAGAATCTTGGCGGGAAAATCGGAGCCGTAGTTCGCGTGGTCAAACGCGTGATCGACAATCGGCGAACCGGCGGCGATCGCCACCACGTTGGGATCGGTCTGCGCAAGGCGGTCGAAGACCTGGGCGAAGGTGTCGAATCCGCGAAGTGCGTCGAGCGAGCGCGCGACGAACGTCACCACTCGCGTATTCTCGTCGAGCGTCTTGTCGTTGATGGTGAGCGGCGTTCGATCGCGCGGTGGCAGCGACCGGGTTTCGACGCCGTCAAAGATCACGTGAAAGTCATCGCGGTATTCGCCGGGAAAGAGCCCGCGCTGGTACTGCGTGGCGGTCCAGGGGATCGTGCCGTTTTCCAGCTCGATCAGCTCGATCGCGTTTGCCGCCTTGCGCCAGTGGAGATATGTTTCGCTTGCTGATAAAGAAGTATTTTTAGAATCGAAATACGTATCGTAAAACTGCACGACGGGTGTGCGCGGGATTTCGACATTGGCGAACAGGGTTGAGCCCAGTCCCGCCGATCGGCCGAGGATGACGTCGACCTGGCGAGGGTGGCGTGCGCTGAGCACTTCCCAGCAGCCGTACGAGTAGCAAAGGCTGCGTTCGAGCACGCGAGTCCAATCGATGCGCTGCTCGTTGGCCAGGCCGCCGACGCCGAACGAGATTACGTCGAGCCCTTTGCCGGTCGACTCCGGCCAGAGTGCGCGAGGGTCGGCATTGTGGCAGAAGAACGAAACGCGATATCCCCTGCGCCTAACGAGCCAATCGGCTACGGCGCCAAGTCGGCCTGGGAATCGAGGCTCAACACAAAGCAGGTGAAGCGGAAATTGCGACATGAATCCGAAACTATTCAGACTTGCTCGATCATGGATTTGAGCCCCGGATGCACAACATAGCGTTTCTGGGCTTGGAGGGGAAAGCCCTCTTTGAATGGGTCTGAGAAGATTTGCTCGCTCTGGAACGCCGATGTAATTCGTTGCCGACAAGGTCGAATCAATTCGTTGTGCGTCCAGTGACAATCGTCGCAGATCGCTATACGAGCGGCTTGATTGAGAGGTGATAACCACATAGTCTGATATCAATGGCGGCGGCGCCAACTTTGAGTCATCGTCGCGGGAGACGGTTCATGGCCATCGATTTCATGTGCCCGGCATGCCGCAAAGAATACGAAGTTAGCGATAACCTGGGCGGCAAGAAAGCACAGTGCAAAGAGTGCGGCGCGATCATCCGAATCCCGCTCCCGCCCCCACCTCCGCGCAGGCCTGAGCGAACTCCCGAAGTCGTCCTTGACGCGATCCCGATACCGCCGCGAAGGCCGGCTGTGCCGCCAACGCGGAGATATCCCTCAGGCTGGTCGCCGCAGTCGCCCTATCCGGTTCGTCGTCGCTCGCCGGCAACGCTCCTTTTTCTCCTCGGCACGCTCGGCGTGTTGCTGGGGATGGTCGGCGTGTGGGCTTATAACGACGCGAAAGACTCAGAGCCGCCACCCTTGCCGCCCGCCGCGCTTCCGCCTCGTCCAGTCGTTCCGGAGCCGTCTCGAGATCCGGTGACAAACGAGATCATTCCCGCCGCGATCTTCCCAGCGCGCGGTCCGGGCCGAGTGATCGAACCCGGTGTTCGAGTGTTTGAAGTCTCAGCGACGGGAAATCCGCTGGTTCCAACCACCTCGATGACGGTGTGGCTTTACCTGCCGGATCGGGAACTCGACCTGAGAAGCTTGCCGTGTGTCGTCATCGCTCCGGCGCGGAGTCAGGTGGTGACGGGCATGTGGCTCGGCGATAAGGATCGGGCAGAGCACCTGCCTTACGTTCGCGCGGGATACGCCGTTCTCGCGTACTCGCTTGATGGTTCGTTTGAATTTGGGCCCGGACCGAAAACGAATCCAGAACTTGGGACGGCGTGCAGCAAGTTTGTGGCATCGAATGCGGGATTGTTCAACGCCGACGCAGCGATGCGCTGGATGCTGAGAAACGCTCCCGAGGTTGATAGCGAGCGAATTTATGCGGCCGGACACAACTCGGCGGGAACGGTCGCGTTACTGCTCGCCGAACATAACCCACGAATCCGCGCCTGCGCCGTCTTCGCGCCTCGGTCCGACACAACGAAGGCTTTTCCCGGCGATCAACTGACAGGCATCAAGGCGATCGCACCCAGCTCGCAGAGCATCTTCGCTGAGTTCAATCCCGCTCATCACTGCGGACTGGTGAAGTGCCCGATTTACCTGTTTCAGGCCCAAGATGACGACGTTGTGGAGTACGAGCAATCGCGAGCGTTAGCGCAAGGCTTGCGCGAGATGGCCAAGCGGGTAACGTTTGATGTTGTTGAGTCAGGCGGCCACTACGATGGCATGATTCAGGTGGGAATTCCTCGTGCCATGGAATTCTTCACGAAGAATGGAAGCAAGATTTCGGGGAAGTAGAGATCACTGGCTGATCGACCTCACCCACGGCCAACCAAAATAGCCGGCATGCACTTCGGCGCGATAGTTTCGGCCGGCGATAAGCCCCACCATTTGCTCGGGCGTGGAGGCTCGCGTATGGCGCTTGCCGGGATTATCGAGGAAGTGATAGTGCACGTCGTATTCGCGAACCATTCCGCGATGCGTCGTGATGGTGAGTTGATCGACCTGAATTGGCTTCCAGACAGCCGGTGATGTGTCCACCAGGGCGTTGATCGACAGACAGCATGTGTAGAAGAAGAATCCACCTGCGACAAGTGCTGCAGGAATCAAGAATAGCCGAAGCATTCGAGTTGACTTGAGGTACGACTTCAACTCGTCCTCAGAAAGCGCGACGGGATCTTCGGGCCGATCGAACTCGTCGACTTCGCTGAAATCCCGCACATGATTGCGTTTGATCCAGCCCGCGAGAACTTGATGAAATGCAAACGCCAATGGCAGTCCAAAAACGACTGCGCCGAGGCCGACGCATTTCCAGAAATCGCCGTCGGGGGTGCTGATCGTTTTGAGCGCTCCAAGCGCGTAGATGAACCAACCAATCGCCCCCAGAAATGCAAAGAGAAACACCAACGTCAAAAACATGCGGAGTGGTGAATCGAGCTGTTTGCCTTGTTGTGGGATGACGCCCAAATCGTGCCGGAGCCCCAGAAAACCATAGAGCCTCACGGGATCGTTCGGCTTGCCCGGCAAACGCACGGCAGTGACGTAATCACCCACGCGGTATGTCGACTGTAAGATCATTCGCTGGCCAATGCCAATGGGCTCGGAAGCAGTAAACGCTGTGTGATCTTCGCCCGTGATTGGGTCGCGATAGATGAATTCGGTGAAGAGGTGGAAGATTGTCGCATTTCCCTTCGCAACGGCGGTGGATTGCATTTCCAACCGCCGAATTTGCGCGATCATCGGCTCGCCTTCGATCACATAGCGGTATCGGCCCGGCCGGTATTTGCGAGCGACGATCGCCACGATTCCACATAGGCCCAGTATGAGGCCGAGCGGGAAAATGAATTGTAACGGCAAAAGGTAATTACTTAAGATTTCGATGAACTGTAGCTTTGAGACAGCGAGCAGCGCCGCGCCACTGAAAAGGAGTCCAGCAATTTGCCGCTTCTGCAGCGTCGCGTAACGCCCCCAACGCACCTCGGGCGGACAGGGGCGCGGGACGGGCGCATCGAACTCGGGTTCGAAGGCGTAGTCGTGCGGAGGGTCGAAAGGAAGGTGCTCGGGCGCGCCGAGGTCGACGACTCCGTCGGCTTCAAATTCGTCGAATTCGCTTTCATGGAACATAGTGAATTCCGGCAGTGAGGCGGCGACGGTCGCTTTTACCGCGAGATTGATTCGATCCACGGTCGACCTAAGCAACCGTAATGTACCTTGGCCCGGGCTTTCATTCCTCTAGCGATCCATCCGGTTTCGGTCGCATTCTTCAATATCGTCGACGTGCGCAGAAAAGGACTTTCGAATCTGATCGTAACCCATAAAGTTGTCGTATCCGTCGCGGGCTCGACGGACGCGATTGTGATTGGTTCCCAGCTAGGAGGCTCCGAATCGACGAGTCCGTTTGCGATCCGTAGAAGTGCCGAACCCCAAAGCGTACCGAGTACGACTGTCGCAGCGAGTATCATCCAAAAAGAAGGCACTTGTAAGAACTCAAATCGATCAAGACGGCGATAAAATAGGCCGATCGGGATATCGAGTGGATCGCCTTCGTGCTTCCCTGGGTATATCAAGCCATCAAGCGGATCATGTCTGATCAGTATTGGCGCTGCAGCAGTGAAATGAGCAAGGGCCGCGAGCATTCCGAGGTAAATCGCTGCAGATCGGATGAACTCGGAATTGTCGAACGCGAAGTCGGCGAATTGAAAAGCTCGGACCGAATACGCTTGAGCGAAACACGCTCCCAAAAGAAAAACTATTCCATAAGTAAGACCGAACCACCGCCACATTGGTGGCAACTGCGGACGTTTAGCGCGGACGATTCCCAAGTCTCGACGGAGACCGAGGAACCCATAGAGCACGACCGGCGATCGGCGATCGCGGGACGTCAACAAAGCCGTAACGTACTGACCGACTTGGTAAGTGCACGAGTGAACGGCAACCGCTACCGGACTCATCGAAAATGATCGACACTCGCTGTACTTCAGAATTCCGTCGATTGGGTCGCGATATCGGATTTGCGCCACAACCTGCGTCAACTTCTGTCTATGGCTACCGCAAGGACTAGAGGCAGTTGAAAGCTTACAAATCTGTGCGACGAGAGGCTGACCATCCAGATTCCGGCGGTACACTGCAAGCAGAACGCGGGCCATAATCCAGGACGCGAGCGTCAACAATCCGAACAAGATACTCACAGCCATCATCGCTACCCGCACAGGGATTTGACCGTCAGCCGATGCAAGGCGGGAAAAAATTGCGATGCCGACTGCCACGCTGAGCATCCCAAAGATGATCGTCCGCCATTCGAGGCGCTCGTATTCGAGAAACTCCCGCGGGTATGGCCTCGGTATCGGCGCCTCGAGTTCCGGCTCGAATCGATAATCCTTCGGCGGCTCGAACGGCTCATCGAGCGTCGCAAAGACAGTCTCTGGCTGCTTGGACTTGCGCTGGAAGAAGCTCATACAGAACGGGTTCGTCGCGCGCTACCCATTATCCCGAAGATTTCCGCTCGGCAACTGCAACAGCAATCGCTCCCGCCAGGCCAGCATTACGCACGATAAGCGCCTTGTTCACAATCAGGCTGCGGCCTTCGGTCGATTTGCGGATCGATTCGAGCAAGAACGGCGTGATCGCCTTGCCGCTAATTCCCCGGACTTCCGCATGGCGAATTGCATCACCGATGGCCCGTTCCACCTCCTCGCGGGGTAAGGCCAAGTCGTCGGGCGGGGGTTGCGCGATGACAATTGCGCCCGGCAGATTAAGTCGTCGGTGTGCCAGGATGAGGTCAGCCGCTTCATCGGGACCATCAATGCGCGTATCGATCGGTAGGCCGCTGCTCACGGTCGTGAAGGCTGGAAATTCATCGGTGCCGTAACCGACGACCGTCACGCCCCAGGTTTCGAGGACTTCGAGCGTCGCGGCGATGTCGAGGATCGATTTCACACCCGAGCAGACAACGACCATGCCATCGGCACGCGCGAGTTCGTGTAGGTCGTTTGAGATGTCGAACGTCGCGTTGCCGCGGTGAACTCCGCCGAGGCCGCCCGTCGCCATGATGTTAAGCCCGGCTCCGCGCGCGGCGAACAGCGTTCCCGAAACGGTGAGGGCCGCATGTCTTTTCTGAGCGATCGCCGCTGCCAGATCGCGCCGGCCGGCCTTGATGATGTTCCCCGCGCCTGTCTGCGCGAAGAATTCCAGCTCACTGGGATTGAGACCAACGCGAATGGCGCCGTCGAGCACTGCCATGGTAAACGGCTCGGCTCCGGCGGCTCGAACGGCGGCTTCGGAAGCACGCGCCGTCTCGAAATTGTCGGGCCACGGGAGCCCGTGCGCGATCAGGGTCGATTCAAGTGCTACGCCCGGAACCGTTTTCGCCGTCATGAGGGGAGTCTCTGGTCGCTTCCGGTTGGACGCTGCTCTATGATAGAAAAGCCCGAGGGATGACGATGGCGTCGTGCGCGTTATGAAGGCGCGGCCATTGATTCGCCACGCTTCCTCAGGCGAAACTCTGGCCCAATACGCTCGTTCCTACGTAGGGTAGAGGAGAGCGTTCCCTCGCTGCAAGGCCCGTGCGGTTGAGATGATGCGAGTAATCTTGGATGTCGTTCACGGCCCACGTAAGGGCGAAATGTTCGTATTCGATCGTCACGATACGTTCATCGTGGGGCGATCGCCGTATGTGCATTGCGCCATGCCAGAGGACTCCGCACTCTCGCGCGACCACTTTCTCATTGAAGTTCACCCCCCGCGCTGCGAATTGCGAGACCTGGGAAGCACGAACGGAACGTTCGTAAACGACGAGAAGGTCGAGCGCATTCGCCTGCAAGCTGGGGACCGCATTGCGGCCGGCCAGAGCATTTTCCTGGTGCGATTCGAAGCCCCTGAGGAAGTTTCCGGGGCCGTCACCGTCTCAAACCACATGAACACCGTCGCGCTCGACCCCTCGCGACCCGTTATCCTCTGCGCAGGCTGCGGAATCTCCGCGCCGCCGGGCTCGGTGCCGCTCATGTCGGACGACGACGATGACGGCCAGGCACCCTACTGGCTTTGCGACCTCTGTCGCGGTGAATCGGCGACGACGCCACAGCCCGTCCCTAACTACACGGCGATTCGTGAGTTAGGTCGAGGCGGCATGGGGCTTGTCTATCAGGCGCGACACAATCCGACGGGCCGAATGGTCGCGCTCAAGCTGATCGTCCCCGAATCGGCCGCCACTCGCACGGCCATTGACCGATTCCTTCGCGAGATGTCGGTCATCAGCCAGCTCAAGCATCCCAACATCGTCGAGTGGTACGAGCAGGGGATGACGCGTGGGCAGTTCTGGTTCACGATGGAGTTCGTCGAAGGGACAAACCTGGAAGCAATCGCCAACGCCGAAAAGGGACGATATCCGATCAAGCAAGCGTGTCGAATGGCGAGCCAGGTCTTGAAGGGTTTGTCGCACGCGCATTCGCTTGGGTTCGTGCATCGTGATATCAAGCCGGAAAACATATTAATTGGTTCGTCGCCGGCAGGGGCAGTTGCGAAGATCTCTGATTTTGGATTGGCGAAAAGCTTCAAAGGACTTGGATTATCAGGACTTACGTTTTCCGGCGAGATGCGTGGGACGATTCCGTTCATGCCGCCCGAACAGATGCTCGACTTCAAAACAGTTCTTCCTTCGGCCGACCTCTATTCCACCGCCGCCACGCTCTACTACCTGATTTCAGGGCAGTTCATTTACGACCAGGCGTCTGACGGCGGCGGCGACTTGATTCGGATGTTGTTGGAAGAGTCACCGGTGCCGATTCGTAAACGCCGGTCGGACGTCCCGCCTGGACTCGCGAGCGTCCTCGAGCGCGGGCTTGCTCGTCAACCGAGCGAACGATTTCCCACGGCCGATGACCTGAGGCGCGCCCTGCGGCCGTATTGTTAATAGTGGAACGCGTACGCGGGCGTGTGTCACTTTGAATTGACACGCGTGCGGCGAATCCACCCAACGGCCGCTCATTTGTTGGGTTGAAGTTGCACGATTGCATCAATGCCTTTGATGAATTTGTGGGTTTTGTCAAAAAGCGTCGGCCGTCTGCCATTTTGGTGTAACGATTGAAGTAGCTCGTACGTCTAACAGTGTAAAGCAGCCCGGAACCTTGGTCAGGTTTGGGGCTGAGACGCAGCGAATGTGGGCGAGAAATCACGAACCTCGGCTCGTGGCGAAATCGCGGCATACGCTGGAGTGCTGGCGGTTTACGGAAGAATCGCTGTCCAATTAACTGACCCGCCGGTCGCCGGCTGTGGTCAAGAGATTGGTGGGCACTCGGGGAAATGACGGGGTCGAGAATAATTATCGACCCAAAGGCATTGACTTTGCGTAGTACCAAGGTAACGACTGAACCCACCCTTGCCTGGGGACGTCCACAATGAGGGGTTTGACTTCAGCCAAGAATTCGGGTGAAGCAACGAATTCCCTCGGGGTCGGCGAAGCGATTGCTCGTCGGCCCAGCGCTGCGGCATCGAGTCGCGAGCCGGTGTGGACGGAAGGGCGAGGGAAGGGGAGCATGTACCGACACCCGGCCTTGAAGCAACTCAAGGAGCAGCAGTCGCGATTTGCCCCAAAGGACCGCCGCCTCGAACAGATTGACCGAGCGGAAAGCCTGCTCGGCGAAATCGAGCCGAAACGGCGTTATCCTTATGAATACCTTTGTTTTAGGATTACAGGATTTCGGCCCGAAGGGTTCCCCGCCCTTGTGCTGGATGGGTTAGATGTTCAAAACGACCTCCGCCTGTTTATCGAAGACCTTTCGGCGACAGTCGGCCAGAAGGTGGAACAGGTCGGTGAGCCGGTACTGACGGTGGAGGCCGTCAGCCATCGCTATAACGTTTCCACACGAACCGTCAACCGTTGGCGGTTGCAAGGTTTGGTCGCACGCCGGTTTGTGATCGACGGTCGAACCAAGGTTGGGTTTCTTGAGTCGAGTTTAAAACGTTTTGTCGAGTCTCACCTGGAACAGGTCGAACGTGGGACGAAATTCCGCCTGGTGAGCGAGGAGGAGCGCGACGAGATCGTGCGTCGCGCTAGACGACTCGCTCAGGTTGGCGGTCACCACGGATTGATTGAAATAGCGCGGAGGATCGCAAGGAAAATGGAACGGTCAACTGAAACCATTCGCACCACCTTGAAGGCTTACGACCGAGAGCACCCCGACCGGGCGATCTTCCCGCCGTCGACGGCCCCCTTGGACGAAACCGACAAGGCGAAGATACATCGACTCTATGCCGGCGGCCGTGGCGTATCGGTTGAGGTGCTCGCCACCCAGTTCAACCGCACGCGGTCGAGCATCTATCGCATCCTTAACGAAATGCGTGCCCGGCGCATCCTGTCGGTCAAGCTCGAGTTCATGCCGCACGCAAGCTTCGAAGATCCGAAGATGCGCGACGAGCTGCTCGGACCGATGCCAGTACCGGCCGACGGCAAGGCCCCGCGCCGAACCAAGGCGCCCAAGGGGCTGCCGCCGTATCTCGCGAGCCTTTACGAGGTTCCGTTGCTCGGCCGCGAACAGGAAGCTCACCTGTTCCGCAAGATGAACTACTTGAAGTATCTCGCCAACGGCCTCCGCGAGAAGATCGACCCCACGAAGGCGAAGACCGCCGAGCTGGATGAGATCGAGTCGCTGCAGGAAGAAGCCTTGGCGGTGAAGAACCAGATCATCCGCGCCAACTTGCGGTTGGTCGTGTCGATCGCCAAGCGGCACGTCGGCCCGTCGAACAACTTCTTCGAGCTAGTGTCCGACGGCAATATGTCCCTGATTCGTGCGGTCGAGAAGTTCGACTACTCGCGCGGCAACAAGTTCTCGACGTACGCCTCGTGGGCGATCATGAAGAACTTCGCCCGGACGATTCCCGAAGAGAACTTCCGGCGCGACCGCTTCGTTACCGGTCACGAGGAGATGTTCGAGGCTGCTGCTGATAACCGGATCGACGAGCACGAGTACGAAAACGCCCAGAAGCGTATGCAAGACGCGGTGAAGGGGATGCTTGGCCGACTCGACGATCGCGAACGGCGGATCATCATCAGCCGTTTCGGAATCAGCGGCGCCAACGAGCAAACCCTGGAGCAACTTGGCCGCGAGCTGGGTATTACCAAGGAACGCGTACGGCAGATCGAGTCGCGAGCCCAGGAAAAGCTCCGCAAGATCGCCAATGAAGAAAAGCTCGATCTCCCGATGCTTTAAGAGCTTAGGGTAGACCGACTAGAGCGCCCCGCAGTTGGAGGTAACTCCACTCTGCGGGGCGTTTTCGCGCGATGATCGTCTCATTCGTTGAAAATGCGGTCGGCTCCGAAGAAAATCGCGGCAGCCTCTTGCCGAACGTGAACCAATGCGATTACAATCGTGTCTCGCTGAGAGTGCTATCGCACGACCGCGTTGTGACGACGGGTCTAAGATCCGCGTTACGATAGCGGTCGCGTTTCGCTGACGGCGGGTGATCTTTCTGCATCCAGGCCCGATCTTCCGCCGAGATTTTGGCCAGGAGCGTTGGAATGCCCTTGCGTTCGGCGATCCGGACGGTATAAATGGGGCTTTCACGGCCTCATGTCGGCTGGCGTAGCTCAATCGGCAGAGCACCGGTTTTGTAAACCGACGGTTGTGAGTTCGACTCTCACCGCCAGCTTTCAATCGGATCCCCGGCCCGGCCGAGGAGTGTTTGAGAAAGTCTGGTAGGGACGGGTCGAAAGACGAGCCCCTTCGGAAAGCACGACCGAAATTATTCGGGTGGATACCCAAGTGGCTAAAGGGGCCAGACTGTAAATCTGGTGGTTCTACCTTCGCAGGTTCGAATCCTGCTCCACCCATCCTCGAAATCTTCCTGGAGAAGTCGAGGAATCTGCCTTACGAGGAGAGCTTCACTCAGTTGCTGAGATTGCCTTGATCGTCGCCCGGCCCTCCGCCTTCCGAGCATTCATCCTCTGCGTCTCTGGGCTCAACTGAGTCAAGAAGTCAAGGCGGGTGTAACTCAATGGTAGAGTACCTGCCTTCCAAGCAGGCTACGTGGGTTCGATTCCCATCACCCGCTCTTAGCCGATGAAATGCGGTGGTTGGACAGGATCGCCGGAAGTCAGGCATAATCAGCGATTGTTGTAAGCGAACGATAGAAGCATCACAGAGGTATCGCGAAGGCGAAAAGCCAACCCAAAACACTTGCTGCCGTGGCTCAGTTGGTAGAGCGCGTCCTTGGTAAGGACGAGGTCCTGGGTTCAAATCCCAGCGGCAGCTTTCGGTGGGTCGTTATAGCGTAGAGAAGTGGCCCAACGGGGGCGGACGAGGGGTTCGGCCCTGTAGGCACAGGACGTCCCGCCGCCGAATCGCCCAACCAGTGGCATGTGGTCCGGGGCAAATAAGAGTGCTGGATCGATCCGGCCTCAAACGGTCCTCGGTTTCAGGAGACGACGGGAGCAACGATGGCGAAGGAAACTTTTGTCAAGACGAAACCGCACGTCAACGTGGGCACGATCGGACACATCGACCACGGCAAGACGACCCTGACGGCCGCGTTGCTGTCGGTTCTCGCGGCACATGGCCAGGCGAAGAAGAAGGACTATGCCGATATCGCCAAGGGCGGTACGGTTCGCGACGCGAACAAGACCGTGACCATCGCGGTGTCGCACGTCGAGTACGAGTCGGAAAAGCGTCACTACGCTCACATCGACTGCCCGGGTCACGCTGACTATATCAAGAACATGATCACCGGTGCCGCCCAGATGGACGGCGCGATCCTGGTGGTTTCCGCCGCCGACGGCCCGATGCCGCAGACCCGCGAGCACATCCTCCTCGCTCGCCAGGTCGGTGTGCCGGCCCTCGTCGTGTTCCTGAACAAGATCGACCTCGTCGACGACGAAGAGTTGCTCGAACTGGTCGAAATGGAACTTCGCGAGCTGCTCACGCACTACAAGTTCCCTGGCGACGAAATTCCGATCACTCGCGGTTGTGCCCGCCCGGCATACGAAAACCCGAGCGATCCGAAGGCTTCGCAGTGTATTCTCGACCTCGTCAAGACGATGGACGACTACATTCCCGAGCCGACCCGCGAAAAGGACAAGCCGTTCTTGATGCCGATCGAAGACGTGTTCTCGATCAAAGGCCGCGGAACGGTGGGCACCGGTCGTATCGAACGCGGTGTGATCAAGGTTGGTGACGCCGTCGAAATCGTCGGTTTCAACGCCAACAAGAACTCGGTCGTCACCGGCGTCGAAATGTTCCAGAAGACCCTCGAAGTGGGTGAGGCCGGCGAAAACGTCGGTATCCTCCTTCGTGGTGTTGAAAAGAACGATCTTGAGCGTGGCCAGGTTATCTGCAAGCCGGGCACGATCACCCCGCACACCAAGTTCGAGGCCGAAGTTTACGTCCTCAGCAAGGACGAGGGTGGTCGTCACACCCCGTTCTTCAAGGGCTACCGTCCTCAGTTCTACTTCCGCACCACCGACGTGACCGGTTCGGTTCTCACGCTGCTGTCGGAAGACGGTAGCGAAGCCGAAATGTGCATGCCCGGCGACAACATCAAGATGGTCGTCGAACTGCACACCCCGATCGCGATGGAAGCCAACCTCCGCTTCGCTATCCGTGAAGGTGGCAAGACGGTCGGTGCAGGCGTTGTGACCAAGATTCTTCTCTAAGTTTTGCACGGTCGGGCCGGCGTTTTTCGTCGGCCCATTCCGTGGGTATGCCGCCGGAATCAAAGGACGCGACAGCTCGATTCGAGGTGTCGCGTCCGGTTCGTCCGGATCAAAGACGAGATGATAAATCTCGTCGGCAGTTTGAGTTGAGGAGTGGCGGCAGATGCGTGAGTATGTTTGGCTCGAATGCACCGACTGCGGCGATCGTAACTACCGGGTTCAGAAAGAGACCCGTGGTGCGGAACGCCTCGAATTGAAGAAGTACTGCCCGCGCACGCGCAAGCATACGGTTCACAAAGAGTCGCGCAAGAAGTGATCGTCGATGGGATACGCGGCGAGAATATCGCCGACCTGTGTCCCTTAATTGACGGCCCCTTGCAGCTTTGAGTGAACTGGGTTGGACTGATACGAGCGTAGCTCAACTGGTAGAGCACCGGTCTCCAAAACCGGCGGTTGGGGGTTCGATTCCCTCCGCTCGTGCT
>CAMFLR010000023.1 GCA_945957605.1 uncultured Isosphaeraceae bacterium | reverse complement strand
CTCTCAAAAAGCGCAAGCGAAGATTTGATGAAGACGAATCCCGGACACTATTGTGCGTACAACCAGTGGCACCCAGAAAAGCCTGACTCAACGCGGGCTAGGGTCATCACCCTGGAATTCGTTAAGAGCCTTACAGCAAATAACGCTGAGATCAGCCAACCTTCGTCCAGGCGCCTTCCGCCTTCGAGCTTGCAACCGCCGCTTCAACGAACGCCATTCCGGCGACGCCATCTTCGATCCCCGGGTGCGGGAACGCGGCCGGCACCTTTTCGCCCAGCTTGGCGCGAATCTGCAACTGAAGCGTCATGTGCAAATTCGCGAGCGCTTCGTGGAACCCTTCAGGGTGCCCCGACGGCACGCGGATGTAAGGCTTGATGATCTCGGGGAAATAGCCGTATTCAGCCCCCAGGCGATAAACCTTGACCGGCTGGCCCCCCTCAAGGAACTTGAGGTTGTTATGGTCGGTGATCGACCATTCCAGCGTTCCCTTGCTGCCCGAGATCCGGAATCCATTGTCGTTCTGGGCACCAATGGTGATCTGCGAGGCCGCAATGGTCGCGATTCCGCCGTTTTCCAGCTCGGCGAGAACCGTGAAATCATCGTCGAGCGCCCGGCCCGCGATAAACGCCTTCAACCGGGCCGAGATCTTCGTGGCACTAAGGCCCGCGACGAACCGCACGAACTCATAGGCGTGCGTGCCGATATCGCCACCGCAACCCGATGCACCCGCCTTCGACGGATCAACCCGCCACGCAGCCTGCTTCTGGCCCGACTCTTCGAGCTTCGTCGCCAGCCAACCCTGCGGATACCACGCCTCAACCTTGCGCACCTCGCCAATCGCCCCGTCCTTCACGAGCGTCTTGGCGAACATCACCATCGGGAAGCCGGTGTACGTGTACGCGACGACGAACGGCGTCTTGTGCGACTGCACCGTCTTCTGCAACTGCTTGGCTTCTTCAAGCGTCGTCGTCAGCGGCTTCTCGCACAGCACGCCAATTCCCGCGGCGGCAGCGGCTTCGGCCGGACCGTAGTGGGCGTCGTTCGGCGTAACGATCGTGACGTAATCGATCCGCTCGCCCACCGGCAGCTTAGCTTCGGCGGCGATCATCGACTGCCAGTCGCCATAGCCGCGGGTGAAGAACAATTCCTTCGCCGACGCGATCGACTCATCGGGCTTGCTGCGAAGCGCACCGGCGGTCAATTCAGCCGAGTTGTCCATCAAGATCGCGCGGCGATGCGGCGCACCGAAGAAATTGGACGGTCCACCACCGCCCACCATACCCACTTTCAGCTTGCGCTGACTCATCGCGTCGTCTCCCTGCGTCGAAAATGCGTCGCACCGACCTCTCTCGCCACACAGGAATTACGCACTTGGTGTTGAACACAAGGATGAACCGGGTGGCCGGGACGACTTGTTGTCCCGGTCGCGGAGCGACAAGAGGAGAGCGCAAACTTTATTGCTCAGCCCTCTTATGGCAGCGCCCCAATCCTATGCCTCGCGTTGTCCCACGCGCGTAACCCCTACCACAAAGAAAGGCGAGAGAAAACGGCCACTATAGCCCGCATCCGCCCACTCGCAAGGGTCGACTCCGCGCATTCATCGCCGAAATCCCGCCGCGCATTTCTGAGGCGCGGCGAGACGCGAAATCAACCGGCCTCGAATCAAAGCGTCTGGCTCTGGAACTTCAGGAAGATCCAGCGACGGATGATGTTGCCGTTAATGTCCTTGTAATAAATCACCAACGCACCATCTTTCCCGGGGTGATTCGCGTGCGTGCTTCCCGCCTTCTCGCCGTTATTGAAGTGAATCATGTGCACGCCGTTACCCGGAAACGTAAATCCGTAAGCCGTGACGAGAAACGACTTATCAATCGAGCTGTGCACTACCGTTCGCAAATTACCGTTACCAATCGTCTTGAAGTTCGATTGCTGCAAACCCATCGCCTTGTAATCGACCGACGCGTCGTTCGTCACACCTTCCGGCGGCAAGTCGGTGCTATTCACCGGCTGGTCGAGCACATAATATTCCGCATCCTTGGGCACCGAGGTCGACTCGACGTTGAACTCGACGCGATAATCCCCCGCGCCGGTACCCGAGCCCACATGCAGCTTGATCTCAACGTGGTTATCGTCGGCATCGTTGAGCGGGCCGTTTACCTTCCCAACAACAGCAATAAACTTATCGCCCGCCTGGTCGTTCTTGTGGCTCGGACCGTGCTTGTGAGTCGGCTGCGGCAACTTGTTCGCGTGATGATGATGCGACGACATTTCAAGCTCTCCCGGAGTTAAGGTTCCAAAGCGACACAGCGATCACTCGCCCCTCGTGCGGAGGAAGTCGAGTCTCGTCTCTTACGGCACACGTCAGCCGATGTTTCGCCTAATCATTCATGACGCCCGAATAAACCGGGCGGAACATCGCGCAGCTATGGCGATGGTCGCACGCAGGCGCTTCACACCAAAATACTGCGTCTTGCAGCCTTCATTCGCGCCACGCCTTTTAAGAAATTAGCCGACTCAACCCGCAATCGTTGTTGACACGCCCCGACTGTTATTCTGAGATGGGGCGTCTCACAATTCTCTGACATTCGTGCGTGGATTCACGTTGCTGGATGCCTTGATGCGCACCTCGCGCCAGGAGAACCGACCGTGCTGATGCTCAAAACGCTGCTCGTGGCGACACTCGTCGCTGCTGCCCCCGAAAGCAAGGAAAAAGCCCCCGCGGGCGACCTCGCAAAGCTTCAAGGTGAATGGATCACGAAAGTCGGCCCGACCAAAAACTTCCCCATCACGCTCGTCTTCGCCGATCAAAAGGTGAGCATCAAGGGCACGTTCCAGGGTGAGCCGTTTGAAATCGCCGGTGAAGTGAAGCTCGACGAAAAGACCGACCCCAAAACGCTCGACATCGTCAGCATCAAGGAACCTGGCGGCGACGACGTCAAGGACATCCAGGGGCTGTACAAGCTCGAAGGCGATAAGCTGACGCTCTGCTCCGGCCACCCCGGCGACGATCGTCCCACCGAATTCAAAGCCGGCACCGACGGCCCGCCCGTTCTCTCCGTTTTCACCCGCAAGGGCGAAGAAAAACCGGCGACCGAAGACAAGGCCGTGAAGGACGAACTCGCCAAGTTCAAGGGCAACTGGAAGGCGATGCTCGGCGAAAACAAGGATCGTGCGGTCACCGTCAACTTCGACGGCACCAAGGTCACGGGCAAGATGACCAACGACCAGGGCGAGGAAATCGAGCTGAAGGGCGAAATCGTCATCAATCCAGCCGTCTCGCCGAAGACCATCGACTTCGTCAAATTCAAGCGCCCGAACGGCGAAGACCTGGGTGACAATCTCGGCATCTACAAGCTCGAAGACGACTCGCTCACAATCGCGCTCGGTGGCCCCGGCAATCCGCGTGCGAGCGAATTCAAAGGAGAAGGGGACGGAATCCGCCTTCTCACCTTCACTCGCGAAAAGAAGTAATCGAGCCGCGTCCAATCACTCTGAAGGATCGCCGTCATGACCATCACCACCGCCGTGCTTCTCACGATTCTGGCCGTCGCGCCCGACGACAAGGCACTCACCGGCGACCGGCTGAAAGTGCAGGGGACCTGGACCTGCAAGATCACCGATGTCGCCGATCTCAAGCTCGAAATCGAGGGTGAAAATGCCATTGTCACCTCGACGCCCGCGAACAATCCCGAGACTCCGTCGGTGGTGAAAGGACAGTTCAAGATCGACGAAAAGGCCCAACCCAAAACCTGGGACTTCGTCAACGGCAAGACGCCCGACGGCTCGAACCGCCCCGACCTCAAGGCGATCTACGAGTTGAAGGACGACACGCTCACGATCTGCGCAAGCGGCCCTGGCGGCGAGAGGCCCAAAAGTGTCGACGAAGTGCCCGCCGGAAATCGTAAGCTGGTTTTCACTCGCGTAAAGAAAGACGCAACGAAGCCAGCGAAGTAATTTTGAATGCTTGATTGAAAACGTAAGGACTCTCACACCTCCTCACGTGTGAGAGCCCTATTTGTTTCTGGTGCATTTCAAATCGCAAATGCAGTTGGAACAACTCAATAAATCGGGTGGCCTGGACAACTCGTTGTCCAGGTGGCGCAGCCACAAGAGGTCAAAGTCAAACAGTTGGTCACATCCTCTTGTCGCTTCGCGACCGGGACAAACAAGTTGTCCCGGCCACCCCATTCTGTTTATGTCTACTACCGGGTGCGCGGTCCTTTTTTCTCAATACGAATCCGCCGAAATAACCTCACCCTGTGCAATCGACCCTAGCGCCCAAAGCGTCGGCGACGAAACGCTGTCCTTGATGAACCGCACCGAACCATCGAGCAGCACGACATTCGCCCCGCCGGGATGATACGACGCCAGCCCCCAGAGTCCCGGATTCTGTAGCGTATTGCTCGCAACCGTCGACGAATCGCAATTCGGCGTCTTCGGATTCGGCGGCAGCAATGTATTACCGAAGCTCACACCGGCGATATCAAAAATCCACGCTTCGCCCAGCGCACTCGTGTGATTCACTCGCCCAGTCGTCAGCGCTGCATCGCACGACTGCACCCACGCCGGAAAATTGGCAACAAGCGTGGGATTCGGCATCGACAACGTACCGTTATTTCGCGCCGTTCCGGCCGGCAGCGACCCAATGAAGATGATGTCCGACGGGATCGAGTAGAAGTTCGTGTTACCGTCGCCGATCCTCCACTCGCCGAATCCGATCGTGTTGCTCGTGCCGTCGCGAATATCGCTCAATCGCACGTTCTTGCCGATCTCGCCGATGTACGAGAACGGCCCATTCGGCGGCCCGCCGGTTTGTCGGCTCGTGAATTCGAGGCTCGAACCGAGGCTCGCGAAGTAGTTGTTGCCGGGCGCTCTGTACTGCGGCAACGGAGCCGACGCCGATCCCAGAGTCCAGTTCGGCGGCGTATCCGAAGGGCACAAAAAGCCGGCAATTCGACTGATCGTCACCGTCGAATTCGCGTATGGTCCGTAGCCATTTCCAGGCGCGCCACCATCGTTGATCACCGGCACATTCCAGTTCAGCGCGTTGTACAAGTTTCCTTGCTCGATGTACGGCAGCAGCCGCGCGTGAGCACCCGGCATCGCGTTGTTCTTGGTGTTCGCGTTCGGCGTATAGGCCGGATATCCGCCCGGCGGCAGCAATTCATTCGCACTGATATAATTCTGAATCGCCAGGCCGATCTGCTTCAAATTGTTCACACAACTCACCCGGCGCGCCGCCTCACGAGCCGATTGGACCGCGGGCAACAACAGCGCGATAAGCACCGCGATGATCGCGATCACCACCAGCAACTCGATCAAGGTAAAGCCCCGCCGGCTCTGGCGAGTCACACGGCCGGCAGCGGCCCGATCCAACGAATCAACAAGACGACGCATGGTGAAACGAACTCCGACTGGCACGCAAAGCCTCTGGCAGTCCAGTCGGCTTGCGGCGAAAGTACGAGGGTTGAACGCCTCTCGCCGTCGAGTCAGCGATCCGCCTGACGCTCCTTCCTGAGCAAGTTCAGGCGGCCTTTTGTGACAGAGCGACTTTATTGTGTTACTCGATCGAATTAGTCGAGTTTAGTCGCTGGATTTGGCTGTAGACTAATAAGCGTCGGCTGAAATGACTTCTCCCTGATTTCTCGACCCAAGCGCCCAGATAACGGGCTGGCTGGTCGAGTCTTTCAGGAACCGCACCGAGCCATCGCACAGTACGACGTTCGAGCCGCCGGGGTGAAAACTCCCCTGGTTCCACATTCCGGGCACATCCACGCCCGAGGCAGCGGTGACGCAATTGGGAATCTTCGCGTTTGGTGCCTGCAAAAACGACCCAAGCGTGTAGTTGTTCAGCGCGATCGACCAGTTCTCGCCGACGGCCGGCGTCCGTGCGTGCCGGTTCGCAGGATTCGGCGCAATCGCCACGCACTGCGTCACCCAGCTCGCGAGCGCCGCTCCGCCCGCCGGCATCGACATCCCCGGCGAATTTCGCGTCACTCCCGGTGGAAACGCCCCGACGAACACCGTATCACCCGGCACCGTGATCGCATTGATATTACCGGTGCCAATCCGCCACTCGCCGAACGCCACGGTGTTGCTCGTGCCATCGCGGACATCCGCCAGCGAGGTCGGCCGCTGACCGTTGCGAAACAGGGCGAAAATGCCATTCGGCGGTCCGCCAGTTTGCCCGGCGTCGAACTCAAGACTCGAGCCAACCGACGCGAAGTAACTATTCCCAGGCGCACGATTCTGCGTCATCGGCGCGTTGTCGGTCCCATTCCAAGCGGGCGGCGTGTCGGAAGGGCACAAGAACGTCTGCACGCGAGTGAGCGTCACCGTTCCGTTGATCGACGCACCCGTCACCGAATTGATCGCGCTGACGGAAAAATTCGCGGCGTTATAAAGCGATTGCTGCTCAACGAATGCAAGCAACCGCACGTGAGCACTAAAATCACCGTTGATGATGAACTTCGAGCTGTTGGGGTTCCACGTCAAGAACGCGCCTGGAGGAAATGTCTCATTCGCACTGACGTAATTGTGAAGCGCCAGGCCGATTTGCTTGAGATTGTTGACACACGACACTCGCCGTGATGCCTCACGAGCTGCCTGCACGGCCGGCAGCAATAGCGCGATGAGCACCGCGATGATCGCGATGACAACCAGCAGTTCGATCAATGTGAAACCGGCCCGGCGATCTCTGCGAAACAGAATTGGTTTCCGCATGCGAGACTCCTTTGAAGAGTCTGCGCAAGCCTCTGGGAAGACCAGTCAGCTCGACGCACATCCTGCGAGAATTTGGCCTCTCGTTTTCGAGACGGCACCAAGAGAGGGGTTGGTGAGCCATCCAGCTCACCTGAGACGTTGCTTCTCGACGCGTTCGATCTGCACGATCGTGCCGTCCTGGATGATTACCCGTACCTCGCCGAAACGAATCCCCCGAACAGCATTGCGCACCTGCTCGAGATCAAAGTCACGGACCGACACGGCTTCCGAACGAACGGATAGATCGTCATCACGCGTGGTTCTCGTGTGACTTGCCATCAATGGCCTCGTGATATGAGATCGAGTCTTGATTAAAACGGTTTACTTGATCGTTTTTATCAAGATTCGTCTTTAACGAAAAGAACAGTTACAGGACGTAATCGTGGGCGGCCGCACGATCGGCGAATTGGGCGAGGGTTGCCTGGGCAAGGACGTCGCGCTGGGCGGACCAGGCGAGTTCTAGCAGGTCGTTCAGGTCGCGAGCCGTTTCTGAACCGGCCTTTCGCGGGGGATCGCCAGGGCCGTCGATCGCGAGGATCACCTCGGAGATCGAGATTTCCTCGGCCCTGCGTGCCAGGCGGTAACCGCCGATCGACCCGCGACTGCTGTGAACGAGGCCCGAGGCCTTGAGCTGGAGCAGAATCTGCACCAGGTATCGTTCCGGAATGTGGTGCGCTTCCGCAATTTCACGGATTCGCATCGTGTTGCCGTCGAGACCGGGCTTCGCAAGCTCGATCATCGCCAGACAAGCATACTCAGCCTTGGCGGATATCCTCATCACATCCCTGGATTGACGGCGGCGGCGGGCGGGTGGAATGATCGCGCCCGGGTTGAGAGGGCTTAACCCGGGCGAGAGTAATCAGTTACGGCCGGCATTACTCGCATGTGCATAACGCGAGGGGCGAAGCGAGGCGACTGCCTGCTCGTAAGCCATCCGGTAAAGCTCGCGAAGTGCCTCGGCACCCGCCGTCGCCTCGGCCGCACCAATCGGACACGCCACCAGTGCCGGGGCCTCGGTCGAAGTCGACCACGGCCAGGGGGCAAAGGTGTCGCGGCCAAACGTGTGCACCGGCAACTCGAAACGGCAGGCGTTCATGACTCGTCATTCTCCGTGGCAGGAGGCCAATCATCTCATTCCCGACTAACTCTATCGACATTATCTTTCCAAATCAACACTATTTTGGAAAGATTCGTCGGATTAATCTTACACTACGAACTGATGATGATCAACTTTATCATGATCAGTTGTCAATATTTTCGTTACTTTGATATTGCAATACGAGCGATTTCTGATGAAAATTCGGTCCGTGCGACGGGAAGGCCGGCGGTGTTCCGGCCCGCGAATTTCATCACCTCAACAACGGGGAACGCCGACGATGACCGCGATGATGATGAAGGATTCGGCCGCGATGATGCCGGGGATGGACGCCTCGGGAATGATGCGTGCGGGTCAGCCGGCTGCGACGGGCATGAACATGATGATGGTGCCGCGCTGCACCATGAAGTTCGAGAAGTGCGAAGGCGGAATGAAGATTCACTGCGCCTGCGAAGACAAAGTGACCGCCGCGATGATTCAGAACCTCTGCACGATGCTCGCGGGCGGAATGTGTAGCTGCTGCATGATGATGAACGGCATGATGGTTTGCTGCTGCAACCTCGTGATGGGCATGTGCAAGTGCGAGCCCACCGCCGACGGCTGCTGCATCACCTGCACCAGCGGAGACGCCGCCTGCTGCGCGATGATTCAGTCGTGCTGCGACTGCTGCGCCAACATGATGAAGGCCGGCTGCACCTGCTGCATCATGATGAACGGCACCCCGGTTTGCTGCTGCTGCTAAGCGCTCCCGCTGTTCCCGATATTGAAAGAAGAACCCTGGCGACCAAGCTGAGCGCGGTCGCCAGGGTTCTGTCGTTTCCGGTGCCTTGGCGCACGACGAAACGCCTCGGTAAATAGCCACAACAAAGTGTTCGCGGCTCTCAAACGTGCGCCATAATGTCCTGCAGCACCTCCGGCCCCGGCCGCAAATCACTCTCTTCGAGAAGTGCGAGCGGCGTTTCGCACATCCCCTGCATGTCGACAAAATCGGGCCGCTTCGTATCGATATACATCAGGCCCGTCAAAAACTCCCCGCGCTCCTGGCTCTCGACCAAAAACCGCATCGCGCCTGCCTTGTTCGTCACGTCGTGTTCTTCGTGACTGAGCGCGCGTAAAGTGATCCACTCGCCATCATGCAACTGAACGCGCGTGGTTTTTCCCGCCTGCTGTTCAACCTCGATCTCCGGCAACCGCCGCACAAATCCAATCTCCTGCAGCGGCTCCTCGTGATTCTTCGCCCACTCCCAGCTCTTGGTCGAGCTGGCGAAATCGTTGAACGTTACGCACGGACTGATGATATCGAGCACCGCCGTCCCTTTGTGCCGGAGCGCGGCCTTCAAGAGCGGCAAAAGCTGCTTGCGATCGCCAGCGAACGACCGCGCCACATACGTCGCACCAGCCGCAATCGCCTCTAAACAGAGGTCGAACGGCGGCATCGTGTTTTCCTCCCCCGTCTCGCGCCTGAGATGCGAATGCAAATCGGCCGTGGCCGAAAATTGCCCCTTAGTAAGACCGTAACAACCGTTGTCCTCAATGAGATAAACAACCTGTACGTTGCGTCGGCAGGCGTGCTTGAACTGCCCCATGCCGATGTTCGCGGTATCGCCATCTCCGCTGATCCCAATGCACGTCAATCGCTGATTGGCGACAAGAGCCCCCGTCGCCACCGACGGCATGCGCCCGTGCAGAGTGTTGAATCCGTGGCTGTACTGCAAGAAGTACGCCGGCGTTTTGCTCGAGCAGCCAATGCCGCTCATCTTGATCGTGTAATACGGATCGAGCCCGACCGACTTACACGCGTCGATCAATGCGCTCGTGATGCTGTTGTGCCCGCACCCTTTGCACAGGGTCGACTGCAATCCCTGAAACGCCAGCAGGGGCAACGCTGTTGTACTGCCCGGCGATTCGACAAGAACCTGCGTATCATCTCGCGACATGATGTCGGCCTCGCAAGAAATCGCGCAGTAAACGCGTTCTCACTGCGCGAGAAAGCACTTGTATGATGAATTCATCATTCCAGAGGATGAATGATTCCCTGTTCTAACTGCGCGCAAATCCACGTCGCGCTTATTCCGACGAAACCCCCGCCTTCGACGTCTCGGCCGGTTGCCCGTTGCCGTTCGTCAGAGTGGTGTGCTCGGAAAAATTCTTTTCCCAGTCGAGAATCGGTTTCACGATATTCTCGGCGGAAATCGGCGTGCCATTGTAATGCGTCACCGAGATGAGCCGATCGTCGAGCGTCCCTTCGAGCTGGCTGCGCAAGAGCGAGCAAACCTGCCCATCGCGATTCTGCTCGACAACATAAACTCGCTCGTGTTCTGCGACGAATTCCGCAACCTCAGCCGCCGCCGGCAACGCGCGGATCCGGCAATATCCCGTCGCAACGCCCTGCTCGCGCAAGACGTCTCGCGCCTCAACAATCGACGGATGCGACGAGCCAAACGCAATCAGCCCCACCTTAGCGCCCGATGTCAACTCAATCACAGGCGCCGGCAACTTCGTGCGAGCTGTCTGAAGTTTTCGTGCCAGGCGATCAAGATTCCGCTTCCAGTCCTCGGGCCGTTCGCTGTAACCCGAGCGCTCATTGTGCCCGGTTCCTCGCGTAAAATACGCCGCAATCGGGTGCTCTGTCCCCGGCAAGGTGCGATAGCAAACCCCATCGCCATCGACGTCACGATATCGCTCGAACTGCCCAAGCCGCTCAAGATCGTCGGCGTTGAGCACTTTGCCATGCGTCAGAGGCTTATCAGGATAGGCGAACGGATCGCTGAGCCAGAGATTCATCCCAAGGTCGAGATCGGTCGCCACGAACACCGGCGTCTGGAACTGCGCTGCTAGGTCGAGCGCCTCGGCCGTGAACGAAAAACATTCCGCGACCGAGCCAGGAATCAGCACAATATGCCGGCAATCGCCGTGCCCCAGCATGTGCAGCTTGACGATATCCCCCTGGTTGGTGCGGGTCGGTAGGCCGGTACTCGGCCCCATCCGCTGGACGTCGACGATCGTCACCGGAATCTCAGCGAAATATGCCAGGCCAACGAACTCGGTCATCAGCGAAATGCCCGGCCCACTCGTTGCCGTGATCGCCCGCGCCCCGGCCCATCCGGCACCCACCGCCATACCAACGGCCGCCAGCTCATCTTCGGCTTGGATCACCGAGAACGTCCGCTTACCGTCGGGCCGCGTTCTGTGCTCTTTGAGAAACGTCTCAGCGTATTCGGCCAGGCTGCTTGAAGGGGTGATTGGGTACCACGTCAAAACGCTGGCGCCGCCGAACAGAACACCGAGCGCCGCAGCCTTGTTGCCTTCGATGAGGATTTGCTCGCGTGTTGCATCAAGCCGCGCCACGCGATAGGGGAAATTGGCCGGAATGTTCACGTCGGCCCATGCTGCGCCTGCTTCGGCCGCGCGGATGTTGATATCCGCCGCCTTCGCTTTTCGGCCCGGAAATTCTCGACGAATCGCTTCCCGAACCTCGTCCATCTCGATTCCACACGCCGTCGCCACCACGCCGACGTACACCATGTTCACGACTTTGCGAAGCTTGTCGCGATACGCCTTGTCGCCGGCGACCGCTGGAAATGCCTCTTCCGCAAGGTCGGCGAACGGAACGGCGAAGAACGTGACGTCGTCGCGTACGTGGCGCAAATCCTCCTTGAAATCCGAACGATAGAAGCACACAGAACCAGGCAGAAGCAGGCGCACGTCGTCGGCCGCGGTTGGCTCGTTCATGCAAACGAGCACCGGCGTATCGAGGCGATGCCCCACATAGCCCCGCTCGGAGGCTCTGATGTGAAACCAGGTGGGAAGTCCCTCGATATTCGAGGGAAACACGTTTTTACCGCTGCAAGGAATTCCCATGCCCTTCAAGGCACGCAGCAGCACGAGGTTCGCAGACTGACTTCCCGAGCCGTTTACCGTCCCGACTCGGATCGCCAGGTCATTGACCGAGGTATGGCCAGAGCCGCCGCCAGCACTCAAAGCCGACGGCTTGAACGCAGAGAGGACGCTTGACATGATTTCCCTCGTAGAAACGAGGCCAGATCACGGCGCGGCGCAGCGTCGATATGCATTCCTCGTCGAGCGCATCAAGCAAGTAACTCTCAGTTGCGCCTGACCCGACCCCATCCTCACCAGACCATACCCCGCCGATTGACGCAAGAGACTTGCTCTCACACAACCCCGGATGATGCACCGCGGAATCACCGCGTTTGCGCTCGAACCTGGCGTGAAATCCTAACCCTCTGTCCGCCAATTCCTGACAGATTCCTCGAAACTAACGACACCGAACACCCCTCACTTCACGTTGACGGCAATTCTCGCACGCTTATCATTAAATACACTTGTGTCACGACTCTCGAAGCGAGAATCACTATTTCCGCGAACCGCATCGCGCTCTGGATTGTGTTCTTCTCAGCCATCGGGCTGCTTGGTTCTCCGTTGAATTTGCTCGACTATCGAAAAGACTACTCCACCTCGCCGCACATCATCCCGCTTGCTCACATTCAAACTTCACCTCACCAAAACCGCCTGACACGTCGCGAAGAAACCGCAATGCCGGAGACTCTAAAACGCGACAAGGCGCTGACTGACGAAGACTGCAAGTTGATCGCGATCGGCGGAACGCATTTTGCAGCCAACTCGATTGGCGTCCCCTCATCGACTTCGCAGATTGGTACTCACGAATTGTCCGGCGCGGCAGTCATTCACGCCATTTTTCCGCTGCGCTGTTAGCCGCGCAGATTCTCGCTCTCTTCATCTTGGCAAGTTTCGAGAGCGTGCCGACTTGCGCATAGCGCGAACGCCCTCCCACGGATCCAGCGCGTTCCCCGCGAATCTACTGGCACATCGCGTCTAATCGCGGCTATTCTGATTGCGTCCGCCGGCAAAATTGTCGGCAATGATCGCGCATTTTTTGAAGCGCTTCGCCGCCACGATTTTGGACAGCGCGAAGCGTTCCATCTGAAGTCCTCGACCGCAATTGAATCAGATATTCCGCAGGTCGATCGGGAGATCGGTCCATGAACCCAACCGTGTTTGCGATGCGCCGGCCCGTCACGACGCTCATGCTCGTCGTGGCCCTCATCAGCGGCGGCGCACTCGCCTTCAATAAGATGCGTGTGGATATCTTTCCCTCGCTAAACACCCCAAAAATCTACGTCTTTCTCGACTACATCGGCATGAGCCCCGACCAGGTCGAAGGGTTCATCGTCAGCCAGCTTGAGTTGTACTTTCAGTACGTCGACGGCGTGTCAGACATCAACACCCGCAACATTCAGCAGGTTGCGCTCTGCGAACTCTCGTTTTACCCCGGCACCGACATGGGTCAGGCGATGGCGCAGGTGGTCGCCATGTCCGACCGAGCGATGTCGTGGATGCCCAAGGGCACTCTGCCGCCGATGATTATGCGCATGGACGCAGGCAGCGTTCCCGTCGGCTATCTCGTGCTCGAAAGCGATAAAACCTCGCTCGGCATGATGGGCGACCTCGCACAAAACGTCATCCGCCCACTCGTGCAAAAGAACGTCCCCGGCACCGTCGCGATCTCGCCGTTCGGCCCGAACATGCGAACGATTCTCGTCAATGTCGACCCACAAAAACTGCTCGACTACCACATCACGCCCAAGATGGTTTCCGACGCCCTCGCCAGCGGCAACCGCGTTATTCCCGCCGGCAATATTTACATCAAAGACTCGATGCCGATCGTCGCCAACAACGCGACCGTCGGCGACATCAAACGCCTGGGCGATATCCCCCTCATTCTGGAACGCAACGTCTATCTCCGAGATATCGCGACATTCAGCGACGATACAGACATTACCTATGGTTACGCCCTGGTTAACGGCAAAAAGTCCGTCTATTTGCCGATCATCAAGAAAGACACCGGCTCAACGCTCACCGTAGTGAACGACGTCCGCAGCTCGATGAAGCTCTTTCGCGAAAACGTACCCCCGGACGTAAAAGTCAGCTTCCAGTTCGACGAGTCTCCCACGGTGCTAACAGCCGTCGAAAGCGTCGCCACCGAAGGTTTCATCGGCGCGAGTCTGACAGGGCTGATGATCCTCATCTTCCTCGGCGACCTCCGCAGCGTGATCGTCGTCGTCGTAAACATTCCGCTCGCGCTTTTGGGCTCGCTACTCGGACTCTGGCTCACCGGCAACACGATCAACATCATGTCGCTCGGCGGCATGGCGCTGGCGATCGGTATCCTCGTCGACGAATCAACGGTCACCGTCGAATGTATTCACGTCCAGATGCAACGAACGTCGAACGTCGCATCGGCCGTGCTGCACGGCAGCTTGATTACAGCGGTGCCACGCTTACTGGCGTTGTTTTGTATTTTATCCGTGTTCATACCCGCATTTATCATGGGCGACCCGCTCAAGTCGCTCTTCATGCCGCTCACGCTCGGCGTCGGATTCGCCATGATCTCGTCCTACATGCTTTCCAGCACCTTCGTGCCGATCCTGGCCGTGAAGCTGCTCAAGCACAAGGAACACAAAGACGAGTCGCAGGGGCTTTTCGGCCGCGTTCTCAAGGTTTACGGCAAGATCGTCGGTTGGTTCGTGCGGCTCCGCGTGCTCGTCGTCCCTGCCTATCTGGCAGCCTGTGTCGCGGTGATGATCATCGTCGGTTTGCAGGTCGGCAACGAACTGTTCCCGCAAATCGATTCCGGCCAGTTCGTGTTGCGCTTCCGCCCACCGCCTGGTTCGAACTTCGAGCTCACTCGCGAAATGGCGGTGAAGTGCCTTGAAGAAATCGAGCACGAAGCCAAGACGGAAAACGTCAAAATCTCAATGGGTTACGTGGGGCAGGTGGCAACGAACTTCGGCATCAACAACATGGCCCTCTTCATGCGAGGGACCGACGACGGCCAGATTCGTATCGCCCTCACCGACGATAGCGGAATCAAGCTCGCCGACTTCCGCGAGCGACTCCGCAAGGTGTTTCCCGAGAAGGTTGTACCGTGGCTCGCCAAGCGCCTCGAACAGCGCGGCCTGGCGAAGGACGAGGCCGAAAGGCAATCAAAACTCGCGTCTTTCGGATTCCAGCCGGGCGACATGGTGACATCCGTCATGAGCTTCGGCTCACTTACACCGATCGCCGTGCGCGTCGTCGGCACCGACCTCAAGCTCGTTCGCCAGCACTCGGAAAAAATCGCCGCTGAGATGAGGAAAATCCCCTCGCTTCGCGACATTCAATTCGAACAAACGCTCGACTTCCCCACGGTCGAAATCGACATCGACCGCGAAAAAGCCGGACTCAGCGGCGCAAAGGTTGACGACGTCGCCGACGCACTCGTGATGGCAACTGCATCCACACGATTTAGCAATCTGAACTACTGGATCGATCAGAAAACCGGATTCGACTACCTCGTCCAGGTGCAATTCCCGCCCTTGCGTATGGAGAAGCCTTCAGACCTCGAAACGCTGCCGCTCCAGTCGGTCAACCCCCTTGTCAACCTGATGCTCCGCGACGTCGCCACGGTGCGCACCGGAGTGCGGCCCGGCGAACTCGATCGCAGCATGTCTCAGCGCTATCTCACGCTCACCGCGAACGTGGAAGGCGAAGACATGGGCCGGGCCTCGCGCGAGGTGGCCAAGGCAATCACCGCCGCGGGCGACGCTCCTCGTGGCGTGCGAGTCGAACCCATGGGCCAGCTTCCACCGATGGTCGAAATGTTCAAAGCCCTCGGCACCGGTCTCATCATTGCCGTGTTCGTCATCCTCGTGCTGCTTACCGCGTATTTCCAGTCGTTCAAGATGGCCCTCATCTCGATTGGCGCAGTGCCCGGGGTTATCGCCGGCATCGCCATCATCCTCTTCAGCACAAACACCACGCTCAACATCGAATCATTCATGGGCTCGATCATGTGTATTGGTGTTTCTGTGTCGAACTCCGTCATGCTCGTTACGTTCATGAACGAGCACTGGAAGGGGGGATACAAGGCAATCGAGGCCGCCATCGTCGGCGCGAGCGATCGCCTTCGGCCTATCTTGATGACGGCCTGCGCCATGACGGTCGGCATGGTGCCGATGGCACTAGCCCTTGAACGCGGCAGCCAGATGCAAGCTCCACTCGGCCGCGCAGTCATCGGCGGGCTCTTGATGTCGACGTTCGCTACTTTGCTCGTGCTACCGTCAATTTTCGCGATGGTCGTCGGCAAGAAGGAAGCCAAGTCGCCGTCGATCTATCCCGACGATCCCAACAGCTCGCACTACGATCCCGAAGTCTTCGCAAACGTCGAGCAGGGGGGACATCAAGGCGGCGGAAATCACAGCACAGAGAATGGACATCCCCAACACGGCAAAACTCACGCACAACCGGCGCACAAGCAGGAGAATCGCGAAGAGGTTCTCACGTTCCTCAAGCGAATTCTCGACGACGCCAAGTCGCGCCGGCACGATATGACCACGCACTACACAACCGACGACCTGCTGCTCGCACTCGGATTCGCGAAGCCAAAGGGTGAAGCCTGGAACAACCCCGCGTCCCCCAATGCCGAGGCAATCAACATCGCCGAAGGTCATCCCCAACCCGACGAAACCAAGCCGGCAACGGAGCAGGGGACCGAACCGCCACCACATTGATTTGCAAATACTCCAGGCTCGTCGCCACCAGCCAACATGAATCATCGAAAACAAGAGATCGCAAGGAGACGTGTGATGATCTGCCATCGCTTGCCGGCGCGGTTATTCCGGCGCTCACCATTCAACGCGCTGAGCCTTCTGGCAACCGGCTGTCTCGCCCTGGCAGGCTGCGGCCACGAGGAAAAACCAACGCCAACTAGCGTGTCCAAACCGCCGACGGTAACCGTGATCCATCCGACTGCGCGCAAGGTCACGCGCATCGTGGGTCAACCGAGTTTCATCGAATCCTTCGAGCGAACGTCGGTCTACCCCAAGGTCACCGGCTACATCCAGAAATGGATCGTCGATATCGGCGACAAGGTGAAAAAAGGCGATGTGCTCGCCAAGCTGTTCGTGCCCGAACTCGAAGAGGATTTCTCCACCAAAAAGGCGACGGTCAAGCTCGACACCGATCGCGTCGATCTGGCCAAAAAATTGGTGGAAGTGGCCGACGCTGACGTTAAAGCGGCCGACGCAGAGGTGACCGAAGCGAAGGCAATTCTCGCCAAGTATCAATCCGAGGCGGACCGCTGGCAAACCGAAGTCGCGCGGCTCAAGAACGAAGTGAATCGCGGCGTGGTCGACCCGCAAATCTTGCTCGAATCGACGAACCAATTGCGATCCGCAACCGCTGCGCGCGACGCCGCCAAGGCGACCATCGCCAAGACCGAAGCCGAATTGCTATCTCGCAAAGCAGCACTCGCCAAAGCGCAGGTTGACGTCTCCGTCGCCCAATCGGCCCTCCTGGTCGCAGTTAGCGACGCCAAGCGAATGGAGGCCTGGGTTGGCTATCTCACGCTAAGTGCGCCCTACGACGGAATCATCGTCGCCCGCAATGCCAACACATTCGACTTCGTCCAGCCCACAATGGGCGACCCAACCGCCAACTCGCGATCGCCATACCTTTCGCCATCAGGAAACTCTGCACCAATTTACGTAGTCGATAGAACCGACGTTGTCCGCATTTTTATCGACGTTCCCGAGCAAGACGCGAACTATGTGAGCATCGGCACCAAGGCAACGGTGATGGTTCGCGCCTATCGCGATGAACCAATTTCCGGCGCGGTCACCCGCACGTCGTGGGCGCTCAACGTGAAAAGCCGCACGCTTCGCGCCGAAATCGATTTACCCAACCCAGGCAGCAAACTCCTCCCAGGCATGTACGCCTATGCAAAGATGATCATCGAACGCGACGGCGTTCTGGCCGTACCGGTGGCCGCGCTCGCGTACAGCGGAGAATTCACCTACTGCTGGCTTCAGAAGGGCGGCAAGGCCGAACGTGTCGAGGTTCGCACAGGAATTACTGACGGAAACTGGATCGAACTGACGAGCCTGCAAAAGCCCGCGGCATCGGGCTCCGAGTCCACTTGGGAACCTTGTACCGGTAAGGAAGAGGTTATCCTCGGCGATCTTTCGATTCTCGCCGAAGGTGCGCCCGTCGACGTCGCCAAAGAAGAAAAGGTGGCGGTCTCCAGTTCGACAAAACCCGCAAAGAAGGAATAATCCGCCGAATTTGACGTGAATTCGAGTCAGTGGCACACTTCGATGCTCATATTCGTTGATATGAAGGAATCCAGTGATTTCAACTGGCGCAACGTGAGGATTTTGTCGATAACGCCTCAGGGGTTGGTCCGTGCGCTTAGTACGACAAATACCGCCGCGCCGGTTTCTTCCTGAATGAGCGAGGTTTTGATCGATGGATCGACGACTCAGGGCATGGATGCCCGTCTTGACCTTGTCGATTGCAGGGATTGCGCCGGCAATTACCTCGGCTCAAACCACTCCCCCGCGCCCCGCGACACCGGCCGCATCCATTCCTCCGGAGCTTCCCTCCGCGCTCCCGCCCGGCTCGCGGCTCGCTCCAACCGAGCCCACAGTTTCCGATCGTCGCTCCTCGACGCCCAGCCCGCTCGTCCCCACGCTCACGCTCCGGCCGTCCCCCACGATGCCAACGGACGTGCGGTTCCCCATCAACCTCGCAACCGCGCTCCGGCTCTCCGATGCTCGCCCACTCATCGTCGCCGCCGCGCAGGCGAGTGTTTGGGTGGCCGAGGCCGAGTTGATGCACGCGAAGGTGCTCTGGGTACCCACGCTCAACATCGGGTTCGACTACGTTCGCCACGACGGCGGCGGCCCCGACTTCAACAAGGGCGTGATGACCGCCCCAAGCACCAACTTCTTCTACGCTGGCGCAGGGTTCACCGGAAACGGCCTGATCGGCAATATCCCTACAACCGACGCAATCTTCGAACCGCTGGTCGCGCGTCAGGTGCTCAACGCGAAGCACTGGGACATTCAAACGTCCAAGAACGACGCGATGATGCAAACGGCCAACGCATATTTCTCCGTTCACCAGTCACGCGGAACTTTCGCCGGCAATCTCTACACAGTCGAACGCGGTCGAGACCTCGTCAAACGCATCGAAGCCCTTAGCGCAGAGTTTGTCAGCAAGATCGAAGTCGAGCGAGCTCGCAACTTTCTCGCCGACCTCGAACAGCGCGCAGCCACGTCGCGACAAGACTGGCGCGTTCAAAGTGCGAACCTGACGCAAGTGCTCCGGCTCGATCCTCGCGCCGTCGTCGAACCTCTCGAACACGACCATACGCAAATCACGCTGATCGACCCCGGCCGTCCTCTCGACGAGTTGATGCCCATCGCACTCATGAACCGCCCCGAGTTGCACTCGCATCAGGCGATGGTCGAGGCTGCGGTGCAGGCAATTCGCCGCGAGCGTGCTCGACCGTTCGTGCCGACCATTCTCCTCAACGGCTTTCAGACCCCCGCCGAAATGCTGCAAGGCGGTATTTTCGGCCTGGGACCAAACGCCAGCCTGAACCAGTGGCGCGGCCGGTTCGACCTCAGCATCCAGCCACTCTGGCAGCTTGAATCAATGGGCATCGGCAACCTCGCCCGCATCAAGGCCCAGCGCGGACGCGAGTCGCAGGAGATCATCGAGTTCCTCAAGATCCAGGACGCCGTCGCAGCCGACGTCACGCGTGCCACCGCACACGTCGAAGCCGCCGCCGTCCGTGTCATTCAGGCCGATCGCGCACTTCGCAGCGGCCTCGTCACGTTCAACGGCAACTTTGAAGGACTGCAGCAAACCACGCGTCTCGGTAACGTGCTTGTACTCGTTAATCGTCCGCAGGAAGCAGTTTTCGCGCTTCAGCTTTTGAACGTCGCATTCAACGAATACTTCACGACGGTCGCCGACTACAATCGCGCCCAGTTCGAACTCTTTCACTCCCTCGGCTATCCCGCAAAAGAACTCACCGTTTTGCGAACGCCGGGTACCGTCGAGCCTGTCGACACGAATCGTCCTCGCTACTTGCCGCCGGTCACCAATGGCCCGCCGCCAGCCACGCGTTAGCCCCCTCGGTCGTTCCAGGATAATCACCACTCTCTCAATGCTTGGAATCCGACGGAGGCGTGAATCGTGTCTCGACGTTCGCTCAGAACATTCAGCCCGAACCTCGAACGCCTTGAAGCCAAGCAGGTGTTGAGCAGCATCAAACCGGCTGCGACACCGGTGCAGGGGTTTCCCACGCCATCGTCGCTCGGGTTTCCATTTGGTGGCCAGAACCCGGCGATTCCCGTCGTGAACATCAGCTTCGATCGCGTCACGAATCCCAAAGGACGGAACGCACTGTTCGACCCGCCCTTCGGCCATGTGCTGGTTCAGTCGGCCCAGCCGGTCCCTGGCAAGGTCTACAACGTGCTCTTCCTCAGCGTTTACAACGCGACTAAGCAAACCTTCACCGCGAGCGATAATCTTCGAGTTCGTACAACCAACACGCAGCGCGGAGTTTCGTTCCCAATTCTCACCGGTGACGAAACCTGGGCACCCGGCGGCCGCATCGTCTTCTACGTCATCTCGAAGCGATATTTCCCATTCACGCCGACACAAACTTCCGGCTTCCAGGTCAACTTCGCTTCTCCCAAGGCCACCGGCATTCCTGGCCCTTCAGGAATTCTCGCCCGAGTTCGCTACAACCCCGCGACGTTCCTCAACAAACTCGACTACGCAGTAACCTCCGGCCCTGGCTCGTACGGACACGAGCTTGGCCTCCCCGATACCGCAATCTGGCAGATACTCGTTAATAATAAAAATTTAATTCATTTATGATTTAAGGACGGACATGGTGTCAAAAAATACCTCAAAGGAATGGGGTCCACTCATGCCGGTCCTCTTTGCGCGGCGATCGATCCAGCTTTTGGTTTTGTGCGGTTGCTGCGTGTGGGCTAACTCCATCCTGGCCCAATCTCCCGCCGCTCCTGCAACAAACGCAGTTCAGGCCCCGCCATCGCTCGACGCCTCGTCCGTCTCCCCCGCAATTGCACGATTCATGAATCAGCGGCGCGGCGAGCAAACGCCAGCATCCTCCACTCCAGTGGTCGCCCCCAACGTCCGCCGCTCGGCCGCGCTGATTCCCAGTGTCGATCCTCCTGTCATCACGAACGTCACACAATCAGCACCCACACAACCGCCGGCGAACAGACTGTCCGAAGGATCGCTCGTCGATCCCTTCCCCCCAGGATCGAGCCCGCTCGCGCAGATGCCCACGCTTCCGCCGGCCCAGCTGCAGGCGAGCGACTTCCGCTTCCCCATGAACCTCGCGACAGCGCTCTGGCTTTCCGACGCTCGCCCACTCATCGTCGCCGCAGCGCAGGCGAGCGTTTGGGTCGCCGAAGCTGAGTTGACCCAGGCAAAAGTCCTCTGGCTACCCACGACGAATTTCGCCCTCGACTACATTCGTCACGACGGCGGCGGCCCTGACTTCAACAAGGGCATCATGACCACTCCCGCGAGCGTGAATTTCCTCCAAGGCGGCGGCGGCCTGACTCAGTTCGTCAACCTGGCGGACGCCGTCTTTCAGCCCGACATCGCCAAGCACGTTCTCGACTCGCGCAACTGGGACGTGCAAACTTCCAAGAACGATGCCGTTCTGCAAACCGCCAACGCGTACTTCAATGTCCACCACGCACGCGGCACGTATTCGGGCAACGTGTACTGCGTTGGCCGCGGGCGCGATCTCGCGGAAAAGATCGAAAAACTCAGCCACGAACTCGTGCCCAAGGTTGAGGTCGATCGAGTTCTCAACGTCGTCGCCGAACTCGAACAGCAAACCGCGTCATCGCGCCAGCGCTGGCGCGTGCAAAGCGCGAATCTCACTCAGCTTCTTCGCCTCGATCCCCGCGCCGTCGTCGTCCCGCTCGAGCACGATCACACACAAATCACACTCATCGACCCCGCCACGTCTCTCGACGACCTGATGCCAATTGCCCTGACGAATCGCCCCGAGCTTGGTTCGCAACGCTCGCTCGTCGAAGCGGCCCGCGCCACGATTCGCCGTGAAAAATCGCGTCCCGTCCTGCCGAACGTCGTTCTCACCGGCTTTCAGGCCCCGGGCCAGAAGATTCAAGGCGGATTCTTCATGCTCGGCCCGAACAGCAGCTTGAACCAATCGGTCGGACGTGCTGACGTGAGCATCCAACTCGTCTGGCAGCTTGAAAGCCTGGGCATCGGTAACCAGGCTCGCATCAAGAAACAGCGCGGACAGGAATCGCAGGCGCGCATCGAGCTTCGTCACACCCAGGACAAAGTCGCCGCCGAGGTAAACCGCGCACTCGCGGAGCTGCAGGCGTCGGCAACCAAGGTGCTACAAGCCGACCGCGCCCTTCGCACCGCAATCATCACGTTCAACGGCCATCTCGAAGGTCTCGGCCAGACGCGCCGGCTCGGCAACGTACTCAACCTCGCGTATCGCCCGCAAGAAGCGGTCTACTCGCTCGTGCTCATGAACGTGGCGTTCGACGAATATTTCGGCACGGTCGCCGACTATAACCTTGCCCAGTTCGAGCTCTTTCACGCCCTGGGATATCCCGCGCGTGAAGTTGCCGCACTGCACACAGCCGGCGAGGTTCTGCCCATCGACATGAATCGCCCTGGTTTCCTGCCGCCCGTCGGCAACGGCCCGCCGCCAGCTACACGCTAACTTCACCCGCACATCGATCCGGATCTCATATTGCAAAGGATTCTGCTATGTTCGCACTTGCACGAACAAATCATCCGTCGATGTTAGCGTTAATCCTCGTTGTTTGCGGAACCGCGGCGACGAAAGCGGGTGACGATCAGCCACGCATTTTCAGCGCGCCGCCCGAGAACAATGCCCCCGCCGGTGTACTGCCTGGTTTTCCCGGTTTCGGACTCGGATTTCATCTTGGATACGGCTACGGGGGCCAGGCGCTCGGTGTCGGCTGCGAAGGCGGCTATCCCTGCTACGGCGGCCCCGGATACCCCCATCCCGCACCTTGCTTGCGGCGACTCGGCAGCATTGTTCCCTTCTGCTACTTCGGTGGCCCAGGCTATCCGACGGCCGCCCATCCCAACTTCTTCGGCATGCCGCAAACCCCGCTCGCAGGCGAAGAACCTGTCGTCACCTTCGAGCGCGACGCTAATAATCCGCCCTACGAAAGCGGTTATGGCCAGTTCACCGGCGCACCGCCGTACCCCGAATCAGCGTTCGTTCCCTACTCAGCTCCCATCGGCGAAACCGCTCCTCCGGCAGCAGCTCCCGCGCCGCCAGCCGTCGTACCTTCAACAACAACAGACAAAGTTCGCGACACGCTCGGCCTGAATGTCGAAGCCGCCGATCGCAAAGTTGCAAACTCGGGCCTGAAAGTCACCGCCATCGCCTCCGGCAGTCTGGCCGAAAAAGCCGGCCTGCGCGTGAACGACGTCATCGAGTCGATCAACGGTTACTACACTACCAAGCCCAACGACATCTCATGGGTAATCGACAAATCCGCGAGTGACAAAACCCTGAAAATGCAGGTAAAGAACGGCGACGAGAAAAAGCCCCGTGAAGTCTCAATGCGAATTCTCTGAGAAAACGCGGCAGAGCTGTCGACACGGCATTCCGATTCGTGCGTCGGAATGCCGTGTTCTTTTTGCTCCAATCATCACGTTCACTGTTTAAGGTATTTACTCGTCAACGACTGTTTTGCTCCCAGCAAATCCTTTGGCGTCCCTTCAAAAACCACCTGGCCCCCCTTGTTTCCACCTTCCGGCCCCATGTCGATGATCCAATCGGCGCTGCTGATCACATCGAGGTTGTGCTCGATCACAATGACGGTATTCCCGCCTTCCACCAGCCGATTCATGATCTCGACGAGATGCGTGATATCCGACATGTGCAAGCCCGTCGTCGGCTCATCGAGAACGTAGATGCTTCCTTGTTTGTGCAATTCGCTCGCCAGCTTGATTCGCTGACATTCTCCACCCGAAAGGGTGCTCAGCGGCTGACCAAGCGTTAGATAATCAAGCCCCACGTCGCTGAGCGCCTGCAGCTTCGTGGCAACTCCGCGAATCTTGAAAAACTCGAGTGCATCGAGAACCGTCATTTCCAAAACATCGGCAATCGATTTGTCCTGATACTTGTATCCCAGAACTTCTTCCTTGAAGCGTTTCCCCTGACAAATCTCGCAGGGCAGGGCCACACTCTCCATGAACGCCAGGTCGGTGTACGTCACCCCAAGCCCCTGGCAGTTATCGCAAGCCCCCTTCGAGTTAAAGCTGAATTTGCTCGCTTCAACTTTGTTGGCCGCCGCAAACGCCTTGCGCACTTCATCCATGATTCCCGTATAAGTGGCGGGATTCGAGCGGCTCGAGACACCAATCGGCGCCTGGTCGATGACCACTGCTTCGGGATGTTGCTGAAGAAACGCCTCGTTAATGAGCGAACTCTTCCCCGAGCCGGCGACACCCGTCACAACGGTGAGTACACCCTTTGGAATCTCAACACTCACATTCTTAAGATTATTGATGCTTGCCTTGCGAACCGTCAGCTTGCCCGCCGGTTTGCGAAACGCCGGCTTAATAGCGACATTGCGATTGAGAAATTGTGACGTGAGCGTTTTGGCCTTCGTCAGCCCCTGATATGCCCCCTCGTACACAATCGTGCCACCCTGCGTGCCCGCTCGCGGCCCCATGTCGACAATGTTATCAGCAACTGTCATCACAGCGGGATCATGCTCGACGACGATGACCGTGTTTCCCTTATCGCGCAGCGATTGCAGCAGTTCGTTCATGCGATGAACGTCACGAGGATGAAGCCCGACGCTCGGCTCATCGAAAATGTAAATCGCTTCGACCAGGCCGCTCGTCAAATGCTTGACGATCTTCACTCGCTGCGATTCGCCGCCCGAAAGTGTGTCAGTCTCGCGGCTCAATGAAAGGTATTCGAGGCCGATATTCACCAACTGCTGCAAGCGTTCCGTCAGCGCCTGCATCAAGGGCTTGGCTTCGGGAACGTCGATCGATTGCAACACACGAATCAACTCGTCGACCTGCATCTCCGAAAGCTGAGCAATATTGAATCCCTTGATCTTGCAGTTGATCGCCGCCTGACTGAGGCGAGCCCCTTTGCAAAGAGGGCAGGGCATCATGGTGAGATATGGCTCGACGTTTTTCCTCGTCCGCTCCGAGAGCGTTTTGATATCGCGCTGAATGTAAGACTTGTTGATTTTTTCCATAATACCTTGAAACGTGGCATTGATCGCGTTTTCGCCCACCGAAAGCTTGTACTTCAAATCCTTGCCGTTCAGCAGCAAATCCATTTCTTTCTGGGTGTACTTCGAGAGCTTCTTGTCGTTATCGAAGAAACCAGAAGTCGTGTACGCCGAGTTATCCCACTTCGAGAAAAACGGAACCTGCACCGCTCCCTCATTCAGCGACTTGGACAAATCCAAAAAGTTCTCCGCATTGATACTCAACTTCCGCCCAATGCCATGACAATCCGGACACATCCCCGCAGGATCATTGAACGAAAACGCGTTCCCATAGCCGGCGTACGGCTTGCCGATTCGCGAAAACAGTGTGCGAAGAATCGGCGCGATATCGGTCACTGTACCGACAGTCGAGTGCGAACCACCTCCCAATCGCTTTTGATCGATGATGACCGCCATGCTGAGATTTTCAATGGCGTCGGCATCAGGCTGAGGATATCTCGGCAGAAAATTGCGGACGAACATCGAAAAGTTTTCGTATAGCCTGCGCTGGGCCTCCGAAGCGATCGTATCGAACACCAGCGACGATTTCCCCGAGCCCGAAACGCCGGTGAATACAGTGATTTTGCGTTTGGGGAGTCGCAGCGAAACATCCTTGAGGTTGTTCTCGCGCGCACCACGGATTTCGATATATTCCTGAACCATTTATTGTTTCCTAAACCTGGATCAGATGAGGGTTTGGTCACCGCCAACTACGGTGTTACTTGATTCTTACATCAACCCGGGATTATGGAGTACGTCCAACTTTCAAGCGATCTCACCAGATTTCACGGCAGGACTTCCGTGTTCAGTATGGTTGCCGCTCCCTCGTCGTTCGGATAGTCTACTAGTTATGCCATTGCGCGGCCGATCCTCGAAGGCAATTATGCGGATTTGTAGTCAGATTCTCGCGAATCCACGTGAGGAACGCGTGTGTTGGTGCGCAGAATGATCGTTGGCTGATGTCAGTATAAAAGCAAGCCGTATTCGCCGACAGAATCGATGCACAGAGAAGTGTTTAATGCTGAGTTCGACACGAGTGGAGTAGCATGAGGAACACGCTCGCACAGCTTTGGAAAGACAGACCGGCGTTTCTGGACGTCAAGTCATTCCGGCAGATAATTCAACTCGCGGGAGACGGATTTCTGCGGGACGGCAGTGAAACGTCAAACGAGGTTCGAGAGTGGCTCACGGCAATTCCATTGGCGCGACTTCGTGCGTGCGCTGAGGAATGTCTTTCAAGAACTTTCGATGACAATGGATTAGCACTGCAGGATGTTGTAAACGAAATTGGCGCTCGCCTCGGGTTTAAGGTGACTCGTGGCCGGTACCGTGGCGTCAAAAGCGCGATCGGTAACGACGGCCTGTGGGTTGGCGACGACGGCTTTGCGTATCTTGTTGAAGTGAAAACGACAGACGCCTATCGCGTCAATCTAGATACCATTTCAGAGTACCGAAACGGATTGAGCGCTTCCGGAAAGATCGACGTGTCTAAATCCTCCATTTTGATCGCGGTTGGCCGTCAAGACACCGGCGACCTAGAGGCGCAAATTCGTGGGTCCCGGCACGCTTGGGACATTCGCCTTATCAGCGTGGACGCTCTTCTAAGGCTTGCAGAAGTCAAGGAACAACTTAACAATTGGAACACGAGCACGAAAATCAACCTGCTTCTCCGTCCCGTCGAGTACACGCGACTTGATGGAATTGTTGAACTTCTATTCGCAACCAAACAAGACTTTGAAGCTGCCGAACCTCCCCCCACTTCTCCCCAGAACCAGAATGTCCTATCCCCTTCTAAGGTTCCGAACGGGGAACTTGAATTCGCTCGCGAAGGAACGGTTCAACGCGTCGGCGCTAAACTTGGGACGACTTTCGTACGACGCGGAAAGGCGCTTAGAGCTTCGGTTGATGGAAAAATCCGACTCATTTGCCTCGCCTCTCAAAAATACGACGGCCCCGCAGGATCTATCAACTATTGGTATGGCTTTACGCCTGCGCAGCGGGAATTCCTGAATGGAGCAGAGGCCGGTTATCTAGCGGTTGCGTGCAGTGGCTCTGAAAAGGCATTCCTTTTCACACGAGATGAAATCTTTCGTTGGCTTCCCGACCTCTTGACGACCCCTCCGTCACCTGGTTCCGAAAACGACATTCGGCATTGGCACATCTATTTCAATGACTATGGAAATCGCGTGGATCTAATGCGGTCCGGTGGCGGTGTAATTACAGACTTAAACAATTTTTTGCTGTAGCTGTGCCGGTGGCGTAGCCGCTGTTTTCTTGAGATTGGCCACGGCTCAATCGGACGGCAAGCTTCTTGCCAAGACACACTTTCAACTAAGGCAAGCGTGTCCATTTGGTGGATTACCCGATTGACCGACGACATGCGTGCTCGCCCTCAAGCGGTTCAGGTAAGTCGAACTATATGTTCTTCGAATCCGTCGATCGGTCTGATCACGATGACCGCTACGTCTAAGTCCGGGCTCGAATTGGCCACTTGTGCCTGTACCATGTGAAAGGTGGCGTCATTTCGGTCACCACATACTTGACTGATGGGCCAAGCTCCTTCGCGTAAGTGAAAAAGATTCATTGACCAACAACCACGCCGGCGGTCCTCGCAAGCGAGACGAGACAGGTCACGCCGTTCTGACACGTTTTTACGAAACTCCGGACGGCGATGGAACGAAGCCATGCCACTGAAGCTCCGCGCGGCAATCGAACTTACTTGAAAGAAACTTGGAAGGTTTTCCGCAGTGCCTGCATAAAGACGTTGAAAGGCCGTAAGCGAGGGAAAGATATATGAGCGGGGGACATCCATCGGGCGCGCTTCGCGAGATCGGGACGTTGTTTCGCAACGGAACGCTCGGCAGCCTGACTGACAGGCAATTGCTGGGACGATTCACAAATCGCGACGACGCCTCGGCCGAGGATGCGTTTGCCACTCTCCTCGAACGGCACGGACCGATGGTCTGGGGCGTTTGTTGTCGTATGCTACCCGACCGCTACGCCGCTGCGGATGCGTTTCAGGCAACCTTTCTCGTACTGGTTCGCAAAGCGCCAGGCGTGAAAGTCGACGAATCGCTCGGCCCCTGGCTGCACGGCGTCAGTCGACGCGTCGCCGCCCGATCGCGAGCAACTTCAATGCGCACGAAGATGCGAGAGGTCGGCGGAGTGGATTTAGTAACGACTCCAGCGGCCGACCCGAGCGAACGCGAACAGTTCGCAATTCTGGACGAGGAAATCGCGGGCCTTCCTGAAAATCAGCGTACAGCAATCATCCTTTGCGACCTCCAAGACCTGCCTCACGAAGAAGCTGCGCGAAGGCTCGGCTGTCCTGTTGGAACGGTCGAAAGCCGCCTATCGCGCGGCCGGCAGCGGCTTCGCGATCGCCTCGTGCGACGTGGACTCGCTCCGACTGTTGCGGCGGGGTGTGCGACAGTTGCACGCGAAGCTTCGGCCGCAATTCCCTCAACACTCTTTGAACAATCCCTGCCGCTTGTGACGACTCGCTCGGCAGCCGTCGCTTCCCTAGCTGAAGGAGTGATCCGGATGATGTCGCTTGCCCGATTCAAATGGTTGGCCGCTGTGGCGGTGGCTCTCATCCTCACGACCGCAGGAGTTGCCGTCCAGGGCCGCCAACAACAGCCAGAAAACCCGGCTCACACGGTTTCGGTCGCTACAGTTCAGGCAAAGGCTGTCACTGTCACGCAGCAATACGTCTGCCAAATCAAGTCACACCATCACATCGAGGTCCGTTCGCCCGAAACAGGATTCCTCGAGGAAATCGCTGTCAGAGAGGGTCAAACAGTAAAGCGCGGCGATCTTCTGTTTCAAATCAAGCCAATTACAAGCAAGGACAGGCCAAACGCGGGCAATGAGGGTAGACCGGTCGCCATCAGAGCCCCGTTCGATGGCATCGTCAGCCGAATGCTCTTGCAGCGCGACAGCCTCGTTCAAACGGGCGACGCGCTCACGAATCTCTTCGACAACAGCGTGATGTGGATCTACTTCGACGTTCCTGAATCGCGTTACCTCGAATTCGTCGCCGCCAAGTCCGATCAGAAAAAGGCTAACATGAAATTCGAGCTGCTCCTGGTCAACGGCGAGAAGTTCAAAGAGCCGGGAAAACTTGGCTCCATCGGAGCAGATTTTACGAACGGCACAGTCGCCTTCCGTGCCGATTTTCCCAATCCCTCAGGCCTGTTGCGACACGGGCAGACTGGCAATCTGCTCGTAAGTGAGGTGCTCAACAACGCTATCACAATCCCGCAACGCGCCACGTTTGAAATGAACAACAATCGGTACGTCTACGTTGTCGACAAAGACAGTATCGCCCATCGCCGCGAAGTTACAATTCAAGGAGAACTCGACGGCCTGTTCATCGTAAAATCCGGCATTCACGCCGGCGAGAGACTTGTCGTCGATGAGTTGAAACTGGTTCGCGACGGCCAGAAAGTGGAATACAACGAGCAATCTGTGAAAGGCGACACCAACCAGAAGTAAATCATCCTCGCACGATCAGTCGTCCAAACCTTTTCCCTCGAAGATCTGCGGGATGCATTTCTCAATTCTCGACGTCCGGGTTTTCGACTGCTTCGCGCCGGCGAAATGAAGGAGATAGCCGCGTTGCCGACCGGGCGTCAATGCTTCAAACGCGGTGCGAAGAGCAGGGCTTTCATCCAGTTTGACTTGGAACTCTTCCGGAACCGCGAAATCGGCCGTTTTCTTGCGTTCCACCTTCAAACCCGACTTTTCGATTTCAATCGCTTCCTGGATATAAGCCTTCAAAGCGGGTGTCAGCTTGGTGATTTCGCGGACGCTCGTGAATCGAATCTGACGGGCTGATTGAACGTTCTCGGTTTGTTGAATGAGGATTCCCTTCGGGTCCTTCATCAGCGCGCCCTTCATAAATAAATACGCGCAGTATTCCTTGAAATCATGAATAATAACAATATTGCTGTTTTGAAGTGTGTAACAGGGAACGCCCCACTTCAATTCTTCGGTCAATCCGCTATCGAGCGCAATCGTCCGCAATTTGGCCACTTCTTCGAACCATTCCTTGGCCTTGACGAAGTAAAAGTCGACCTTGGGATTTGGCTTGCTCATAAAATGATGCTCTGATTTCTCATTCGACGCCGATGGGCAAAGCAAAACGTAAACGAGACCCGACTCTTGTTCACGATTCCTTGAGATTCATATTTCGCCAAGTTCCGTTTCGCCAGAGCCTTCGTCAATCCAGGCGTGAAACTCCAAGTAGCCACAGGCGCGGCAGAGAGAGCCGCCGATCTTCTCCAGTTCGATCACTTCGTCCCCCGGCTCGTCGGCGAGCCCTTGCCTGAACGCCGCGATCAGATTTCGAGAAGTCGGCACGCCGGGAATTACAAACGCAATACGCCCATCGGACTCATACAAACCACGAAAGCGAAGGAGGCCTCTCACCATACCCCCGCCGCACCGCAAACAATGACGCTCTGATTTGCTCATCGCCAGCCCCCTCCCGCTCACGATCGTGACAGTCTACGTTACATCAAGCCATCTCGATTTCCAGCGCAAACAAAGGTCGAAAATCACGACGTCCTGATGCTTGTGGCTGATGAACCTGCCTCCACCGGTTGAAGAGCTATTCGCCGATTGGGCACTCATCAAGTCGACGCTGCAAAAACTCGCGATCTGCACGCGCGTTGGTAAACCGCAAAGCTTCGCGCCAGGCAACACCAGCTTCGGCAAATCGGCCAAGCCGAAAATTGAGTTCGCCAACCACCACATGCCAGCCCGGATAACGCTCCGGAACATCGTCAGCGCGAACCTCGGCCAAACGGTCGAGACCGGCTTGCGGACCATGCAAATAGGCTTCGGCCACCGCGCGATTGAGCGAATGCAGCGGCGAGGGCGCGATCTGGTCGAGCGTATCATACAAGCCCGCGATTCGTTGCCAGGCCGTATCGGCAAAAGTCTCTGCCCGGCAGTGCTCCCAGGCAATTCCCGCTTCCACGTGATAGCGCGTCAACTCATCGCCGGCGGCCGATCGAGCAAGCCACTCCATCCCTTCACGAATCTCATCCCAGTTCCAGGTCGAGCGATCCTGCTCCTCGAGCAAAACGATTGCTCCATCGACAGCGATACGTGCGTCGAACCGAGCGCCGTGGAAGCACATCAAGGCAAGCAGGGCATGCACCGCGGTAACATTTTCGCCAACAGGGTGCGCGGCCAGCATTCGTGCGAGGCGCAGAGCTTCGTCGCAAAGGTCGCGACGAATGGGTGCATCACCATGAGTAACGTGACACCCCTGGCTGAACAGGAGATAAACAACGGCAAGAACCGCGTCGAGCCGGGCATGAAGTTGGTCGGGGGCGGGAGTATCGAATTCGACGTCGAGCGTCCGCAGTCGATCACGCGCGCGCTCGATTCGCTTCTGCACATTAACTTCGGTCGTCAGCAAAGCGCGAGCAATTTCCGCCGTGCTGAAACCGCAAAGCATCCGAAGCGCAAGCGCGACGCGAGATTCAACCGGCACCGCCTCGTGACAGCAAACGAAAAGCAAGCGAAGCGGTTCATCGCCAATCTCATTTGCAAAGTGCGCTTCGTGCAACGGCAAATGCGGTTCGACGTCTTCAGCCAGCCTCGGCAACATCCGCGCGAGTACTTGCTCGCGACGCAGCGCATCAATCGCCAGGTTGCGGGCAGTCCGATAGAGCCACCCGCCCGGATCTTCCGGCACACCGCGCCGCGACCAAACCTCCAAAGCCTGCAAAAGCGCAGCCTGAACGACATCTTCAACGAGTTCCAGCCGGCGCACGCCCAGCGAACGCGTCAGCACGGCGCCAAGCCGGCCGAACTCGTGACGAAAAAAGTGTTCAACCAGCGCCCGAGGCTCGCTCACGCGTAACCCGCGAATTCGCGGATTTCAATCGTGTGACCCGGCGGACAAGCCTTCGCGATCTCAAGAGCGGCCTCGTAGCTGTCGGCCTGCATAATGCCGAAGCTGACGATAATCTCCTTGGCTTCGACATAAGGACCATCTGTCACCAGCCCATTCTTCAGAACGCGACCGGAATGCTTGAGACCATCGCCACCCGGCACAATTGCCGCGCTGAACTTTTGCATCCAGGCATACCAGGCTCCTTGCAAGGCCTGCATTTCTTCGGGCGAGGGCTTGGTGCGGCTCTCAGTCGATTCACGGTAGATGAAAAGGAATTTCGCCATGACGGCTCTCCAGCAAGTTTTGCACGTTGGGCAGAGGCCTTTCCCCCGCCTTGTGTCACTACAACGAACGAGCGATCATCGTTCGGACACCAGACCCCAAGAAAAAAATCTACCGACCAGGAGCGAGTGCTTTGTCGCTTCGGGCGATTCGGTTTTGATCTCGAAGAAAGTATGGTAACAGACTTGTCCGCCGGGACTTACCACGAAAAATCCGGACTGAGAAGTTGCTCATGCCGCCGAGCTCAACGGAACACTTGTTCACTTCGATTCAGCGCCAAACGCCTCGCGAGCTTCAACGAGCAACTGCTGTGAGGCGGGAGCCTTTCCGTTGAATTGGTAACTGAACTTCACACCGTCCACGTCGCCGAAGATGTTGTTGCATTCCCAGCAAATCGAAGCCTGAAGAATAAGCTTCTCATCGGTCCAAAAGCGAAGACCATAGGGCGGAATGTGACAGCGATACTGCTCGTCGGCCGGAAGTCGTCTCCAGAGAGACGCGATGCACTCGGCCCTCTCGCCCTCAAGTGCCACGGTCGGTGCATCGTCGGCGATTCGCATCGTCTCACTAACCCGATTTGCCTCGATCCGGTGGAGATCGACGATCTGAACGCGGGAGACTCGCGGCAACGAGGATGGGTCGTAGGCACTCATAAGCGATCACCACTTGAGGCGAGATCGAAACGCATTCAGCCGAACAGTGTTCACAGCCTCTTATGATTTCGCAAGTCTGAGAACAATTCCAACAACTTTGCCTCGGCATCGAGCACGAAGATTGGCTACGCTTCAAGTGACGGCAACTCTAGCGATAGTAGACGGCAACTCTAGCGATACCGGTTCCTTAAGAACAGAAGAGACGCGTGTTTCCGCTCGAACCCTTCGGATTTATCAGGCAACTACGCTCGAGCCTGAAGATCAATCCGCCGTCTCAACGCAACCTCTTCGCACTGTCAGAGACGAATCTGCCGACACATCGATTTGCCAGAGATTGCGAACAGACATGGTTTGCGAACCTGAAGATACGGCAAGTCGAGTGTCCTCTCACGCCGAATCTGCATCGCGCGGCGTTTCAGGATGAAATTCGCTCAGCCACGGTTTGACACGTCGCAACAGAGAACTCGGTCAGTTCATTCCACGTAAGCATCATCACCGGCCCGACCCGCTGTGCGAAACGCGCCCGGCGACATCCCCACCGTTCGCTTGAAGACGACGCTGAAATACTCGGGGTGCTCGAAGCCAACAAGCTCGGCCACGCGATGAATCGGATGCGCAGTCTCGGCGAGCAATTGCTTCGCACGCCCCACCTGCACGAGACGAATCTCGGCGTGGGGCGAATGGCCGAGGTATTTGCGGAATCTGCGTTCGAGCGTCATCCGCGACATTGGCACACCTCGCAGCACGTCATCGACGCCGATTCCATGGCAAGCGTGCTCGCGAATGAATCGCAGCGCAAAGGAAAATGCAGCGTCCTCCACTGCCAATACATCGGTCGACGTCCGCGTGGCAACGCCCAGCGGAGGAATCAGTCGCTCCTGAAAAGTCGGTCGGTCGCCGGCCATCATCGCGTCGAGCAGGGCTGCGGCCTCGTAACCAATGTGTGGCGCGTTCGTGATCACGCTCGACAACGAAGGATCGCAAAGGCCGCAGAGCAGGGCATCGTCGTCGACGCCGATCACTGCCACTTCGTCCGGAACCCTCGCGCCGACAGATCGACAACCATCAAGCACATGAACGCCACGCATGTCGCTGCACGCCATCACACCGACCGGTTTATCCAACGCAGCGAGCCACGCTTCGAGGTGCTGCTGGTCCTGCTCGAATGGGCGTCCGCCCAGGCCGGGCCACGACGATTCGTAGACCGAGCATTTGACTCCCGATCGCGTCAGCGCAGCAAGGAAACCATCGCGGCGACGGACCGCCCACGTCACTCCGCCGAATCCGCAATAGCCGAACGATCGCAATCCGCGCGCGAGCAAATGTTCTGCCGCCACCCGGCCAATCGCGTGATCGTCACAGTGAATCCTCGGCGCCCCAAACGGCTCACGCCGACCGCTCAGGTCAACGACGGCCGATTTGCATTCGCTCAGACGATTGGTCACGTCCGGCGAACTCCACCTCGTCAGTACCCCATCGCCGTGCCAGGCGTCGAGCCAGTGAAGCTCGGTTGAATCCAACTCGCGACGTTCCAGGAAGATGGACCACGGCCGATGCATCCGCAGGTAACGCGTGATCCCGTCGAGGATGTCTCGACCATAGCCCCCGGCGGTTTCGATCATCAACGCCACGCGCGGTCGGCCGATCATAACTCCGTCCTCCGGTGAAGCACCTCAGCCTTGTACTAAATTTCTCATTCACGATTAACGATGGCACACGTCGCGCAAACGAAACCTGAACGAAGTCCAGAAACCTATATCCCTACGCAAAAAGAACTTACGATGATATCCGCCAGGAAACCCAAACCCTAGCGTCTCGAAATCACCCCGCAAAGGATCTCCGAAAAGATGATACCTCTTCTCATTGATCGATGCGACCACTCACGGCTAGTATCGCTACAGGTCATGCCCGATTCAGGGCGAGGCACATTCGGATTCTTTCGTCGCGGATCGTTCCCTCGACGGCGGGGCGCACTCAAACGCGAGGCGGGTTGTCTTACCCGATTCGCCAGGTTCGTCGTCCGACCGTGGGTGGCCATTCATCCTTCCTCCTCCACCTTCCGCAGGGGTTCCCATGTCCAACCGAGCGCAGCGCGGGTTCACGCTGATCGAACTCCTGGTGGTCATCGCCATCATCGCCGTGCTAATTGCTCTCTTGCTGCCGGCCGTTCAGGCGGCGCGCGAGGCAGCCAGGCGCGCCCAGTGCGTGAACAATCTCAAGCAGATTGGTCTCGCGCTACACAATTACATCAGTTCAAATGATTGCGCACCGCCGGCTGACCAGCGGATTTACTCTCCCTCGCAATCGAAGATCATCAGCAATGGTGATTTCAGCGTTCACGTCCGCCTGCTCCCGTTCATGGAGCAATCGCCGATGTACAACTCGGTGAACTTCTTCCTGCCGGTTTTGAACGACGCCCTCGGCGAGTACGTCAATTCGACCGTAAGTCTTTCCCGCGTGAACGGCTTCCTTTGCCCTTCGGCCCCCTGGCCGGCCTACCTTGGAACCGGGCTCGCTGCAGGTCCCTACACCAGCGCGACTGCAACTGGAAATTGCTACTTCGCCTCACTCGGCTCGACCCTCGAATACGACGCCACCAACACAGGCGGCGCGCCGAACGGTATGTTCTTTTTCAGCGGCACGATCAACGCACCGCCAGTGAGGTTGGCCGCCGTAGTCGACGGGCTGTCGAACACGATCGCGTTCGGCGAGTGGAAGCCAGGCTCCGGAAATCTTGCGACGATCTCGTTCCCGCAGGACATTCAATTCGCCGCAGCCGGGTCGCTGACGCCGAACTCGACCGACATGGTGATGTCGCCCAATAATCTCGTCAAATTCCAGACGTGGCAAGCAAGTTGCCTGGCGGGTACACGTGCCCCTCGCACGCCAACCTTGGGGCAATTCTGGGCTGTGGGGCTACCGATGCTGACGATGGGCAACATCATCCTCGGTCCCAACCCGAAATCGCCGAATTGCGCCTTCACGAACTCATACAATAGCGCAGGGGCGTACGGCCTTAGCAGCTATCACTCCGGCGGCTGCAATGTTGCGATGGGGGACGGCTCGGTCCGCTTCCTTAAAGATAGCGTCGCTCTGCCGACGGTCTGGGCCCTGGGCTCGCGAGCGCAGGGTGAAGTGATCTCGGCCGATTCCTACTGATCCAACCTGAGGCCCTGACGCATGACCTTCGCGATTCTGCTTGCCGCCGTTACCGCGCTAGCTCCTGCCGAACCCGCGCGTCCCAATATCGTCGTCTTCATTGCCGACGACATGGGTTATGGCGACCTCGGCTGCTACGGCCACCCCCGAATCAAGACCCCCGCGCTCGATCGCCTGGCAAAGGAAGGAACGCGTTTCACGTCGTTCTATTCCGGCGCCCCGATCTGCTCCCCCTCGCGGGCGGCTTTTTTCACCGGCCGAACGCCGTATCGCGTTGGCATTCGCGACTGGATCAAAGAAGACTCAGGCGTCTTTCTGCCTCGCTCCGAAATCACGATTCCCAAGTTGCTCAAGCAAGCCGGCTATACGACATGCCTCTCCGGCAAGTGGCATCTTAACAGCCGCTTCAATGGTGAAGAGCCAACGCCAGGCGACTTCGGTTTCGACCACTGGTTCGCCACTCAGAATAACGCGCCTCACATCAATCCAGGCAACTTCGTGCGCGACGGCAAACGCGTCGGCCCGCTCAAGGGGCCTGCGAGCACAGTCGTCGTCGACGAGGCGATGAAGTTCATCGCTGATGCGGGCGACAAGCCGTTCGCCGTATTCGTAACCTTCCACGCGCCACACGAACAGGTCGCCGCGCCCGAGAAGTACACCTCGATGTACGCCGACATCGAAGACCCCACCAAACGCGACTATTTCGGCAGCGTCTCGCTGATCGACGCCGAAGTGGGTCGTTTGCTCAAAGATCTCGACGACAAGGGTCTTCGCGACCGCACGTTCGTGCTCTTCACAAGCGATAACGGTCCGCAGGAACTTCTCGGCTATCCCAAGGCGATTCACTCACACGGCTCGGCCGGCCCCTTGCGCGGCCACAAGCTCTCGATGTACGAAGGCGGTTATCGCGAGCCTGCCATTTTCCGCTGGCCCGGCCACACAAAGCCCGGCACCGAATGCGCTGAGCCGGCGGGATTCGTAGACCTGCTTCCCACCTTCTGCGCAATGGCAGGCGTTACTCCGCCCAGCGACCGAGTCCTCGACGGTGTGAATATCCTGCCGCTGATCGAAGGTGGCACGGTCGAGCGGAAAACGCCGTTCTACTGGGAGTTCGAGTACGCTAATAAACCCCCGTGGACGCAGTCGCTGAGAAAAGGTCCCTGGAAAATTCTCGCCGACGCCAACCGCCAGAACTTCGCGCTGTACAACCTTGTGGACGACATCGCCGAGCAGCACGATCTCGCGAAAGAGCGGCCCGAAGTCGTCAAGGATTTGCGCCATGAGCTGGAAGCGTTTCAGTTCCCGGCGAAGAAGTAATACGATTTCGCAATTCGGACAGTTCATTGCATCGCAATATGCAAGACTAAACACTCGCTCCCATGCTCCTGCGTGGGAGCGTTTTTCTGACCGCTCTGCGGTCATGAATTGCGGCACGACTTTGCGGATCCCAAATGCCCGCAGATCGGCTTAAAGTGCTCACATAAGCATTTCAGACGTCGACTTCCGATACTCCAAAACGCGTCTGCGTCATTCGCCCCCTCTATTCATCGAACCTTCACATTCCCTCCGGTCGATGACTCCTGTGTTGACCGCATCTTGCTGCGCTGTAGACTGAACTTATCGCAAAAACCCGCCCTCTTTACATATTCGAACGGCAGAATGAGAGGATGACGGCCATGAGTCATGATGCACAAGACCTTTCTCGCCGGGACATGATGCGGCTCGGAGCGACTGGCGTGGCAGCAGCGGGCGTTGCCAGCCTGCCCGCTATGGCCGAGGATGAAAAAGCCGCCAGCACGTTGCCCAAGCGGCGATACGGCCGCACCGGCCTCGAAATCGGCTGGCTCATTGGCGCGTCCGACTGGACGAATGAACTGATTCCTCGCGCAGTCGCGGCCGGAGTCAACTACTGGCACAAGGCTCAGCGGTGGACCGCCGAGACGATGCCGCGTGCTCTCAAGAACGCGCCACGCGAATCGTACTACCTCGAATGCGTTGTCGACCGTGTGAACGGCAACCACGAACGTGGCCAGATCGACGAAGAAAAGCACTACCAGTTCGTCAAGAGTTGCCTGAAGGCTTCAGGCGTCGGCTATTACGACGTCTTCAAGTTCCACTTCGGCTATCACTCGATCGACGAAATCAAGACCAACCCGGGTATGGTCAAGGCGTTCGAACGGCTAAAGAAAGAGGGCCTGGTCAAGCACCTGGCCATCTCGCAGCACCACTACAACAACATCGGCGGCAACATGGCCTGGGAGATCCTCGAGTACCTGGCCGACCATCGCCCGTACGAGGCCACCCAGTTCTTCTACACCTACAACGACCGCAAGGAAATTGGCGAGTGGATCGACATCGCCAAGAAGAAGGACGTCGCGACGATCGCCATGAAGTCGATGGGCGGCGTGGGTCGCGCGGCCAACGACAGGAAATTCCAGGCCCTGCTGTCTGACGAGAAATACAAGGGCAGCAGCCCCGCCGCCGCGATGGTGAAGTGGCTCAAGTCGAACCCGAACCTCACCGGCGCGGTGATCGCGACCAAGAATTTCGATCAATTCCGCGAGAACGCGGCCGCGGCCACCAGCCTGGCGATGACCGACCAGGATCACGCGATGCTCGCCCTGCTGGCCGACTACAACAAGGGGCTGACCTGCCTCCTGTGCGCCGACTGCGTGAACCATTGCCCCGAGCACATCGCTATCTCGGACATCTTCCGCTACGACCGCTATGCTCACGACTACCACGAGCTGAATCGCGCGAGGAGCGAATACTCCACGCTCGCGAAGAACGCGACCACGTGCGTGAGCTGCGGCGATTGCCTGCCGGCCTGTCCGCAGGAAATCGACATCATTGCCAAGCTCAAAGATGTGCACGATTTGCTGGGCTAATTGACGAGGTCGGAAGCCGCGTCAAACAGCTTCCCACCGAGCCTACTTCACGCAACGCGGTCGGCGATCGTTTCACAGCGACCGCCGACCGCGTTGTTTCATTTACTTGCTCAGTTTTTTCGCCGTACCGACAAGCTCGACGAACTCCTTGCGATACCCCTGTTTATCCTTGCCGGCGGCCGAATTGGCCATGGTCAGGACCGCGTCGTAAGTCACGCTGCCTTTATGAGGCGAATCGCGCAGTAGCATTCCAAAACCCGCGACCGCGGCTGCGAATCGAAGATCGTCGCTCGCCTTTGCGATGGTTTCTTCGCCCCTATCGACCAGACCCATCTTGATGAGCCGGCTCTCGTCGCTCGTCGGCGGCTTGTACCGCACCTTGACGATCACTGATTCGTCACGCCCTTCGGTCACCGCCTTTTTCTCTTTCTGAAATTCCAGCGGGTCGACGGTGAGAACTTTGTCCTCCCCTCCAGGCGGAATCAATTCGTAAAGCGCAGTGACGTGATGCCCAGCGCCAACCTCGCCGGCGTCCTTCTTGTCGTCGTTGAAATCCTCTGCGTTCAGCAACCGATTCTCATAACCGATCAACCGGTACGCACCCACCTTGGCCGGGTTGAACTCAACCTGCACCTTCACGTCTTTCGCCACTGTCACCAAGGTCGATCCCAGCTCCTCGACGAGCACCTTACGCGCCTCTCGCAACGTGTCGATATAGGCATAATGACCGTTCCCCTTATCCGCGATTTGTTCGAGCGTGGCGTCCTTGATATTGCCCATCCCGAATCCGAGAACGGTGAGAAAAACGCCACTCTTCGCCTTGTCTTGAATCAGACGAACCAGCTCACCCTCCGACGAAATTCCCACGTTGAAATCACCATCGGTGGCCAGAATAACGCGGTTCGTCCCACCCTTGATGAAGTTCGCAACGGCCTGCTGATAAGCGAGCTGAATCCCCGCTCCGCCGTTCGTCGACCCACCCGATTCGAGCCGATCGATCGCGTCAAGAATCACCGACGTCTTCTGACAGGACGTCGACGGCAAGACCAGCCCCGAGGCTCCGGCGTACGTCACAATTGCAACGCGATCGTTCTCGCCCAGGCCGTCCGCCATCGTCTTGAGCGCCGACTTCAATAGCGGCAGCTTTCGAGAATCGGCCATTGATCCCGAGACGTCGATCAGAAAAACGAGATTGCTTGCCGGCCGCCCCTCGCGGCCAATCGGCTTGGAAGTGAGCCCAATCCGCACAAGCCGGTGCCCCTGCGACCAAGGACATGCAGCGCTCTCCAACCGAATCGCAACAGGCGCGTCGTCGCTGGGCGGAGGGTCGTCGTAAGGGAAGTAATTGAGCAATTCCTCAATGCGCACCGCGTCCTTCGGCGGCATCATGCGTTGCGTAAGAAACCGGCGAACGTTCGCATAACTGGCCGTATCGACATCGACGGAGAACGTCGAGAGCGGCTCGTTGCGCACACGGACGAAAGGGTTGTCTTCGATATGTTCGTAATTCTCGGTGTTCTCGGTTGCGAACTGGGCCACCATTCTGCGACTAGGACTCGCGGTCACCCTGGCGGCCGGCACGGAGCCAAACGAGACCGTCGACGTCGAATGGCCATCTGAGTCGGCCGAGATCACTTCACCCCCACTTCGCGTGATCAGGGAAGCGAGGACCGAAGGCGAGATTCTCGTCTTAACAAATCGCACACCACCATCGAGAAACAACATTCCTGTCCCGCCCTCGTGCGCACCAACGAGAGCACCCAACCCAGGCACGCCCGTCACACTCGCCGCGGGTGTGTCCTCGGGCTTGGTCCAGGGAACGAGCCGACGCGTCTCGACGATGGCCAGCGTGTTGCTCGTGCCATCGGTGACGTCGGCGATCTTCACCGGAACATTGTCCGATCGAAACGCTGCATCGGGGCCGGTCACAGCCTCGTATCCCGTCATTCCGGGCTTCGCGCCAGAGTCGCTCGCACAGGCATAAACATCGGGACGATCATTCAAGAGCGCAAGGTTGTGCGGGCTATCCCACGGCTCGTCGATGCGGAATTTGGAATAACGCTGAGTCGATCCCAGATAGGGCAAAAGCGCCACGCGCCAGCTTAGAATTGGCTTACCTTCCTTGTTCACAATCGCCGCTGGCGGAAAGCAGCCAAACGAGTTGTGATAATTGTGAAGCGCCAGGCCAATTTGCTTGAGATTGTCGACGCATTGGCCACGACGATTCGACTCGCGGGCCGCAATCACCATCGGCACAATCGCAGCAAGTGCGAGGCCGCCACCAATCACGCCAAGCACCAACTTCGTCCACAAACGACCACGCTTGCGCGCCGTTCCACCGCCGTTCTCCGACCGCGCACGGCCGCAATCAGGACAGCGCGGATCCAACCCCTCCGCCTCATAAGTCCGCCCGCACTCGCAACCCACATGCTCAGCCACGGGCCACCTCCTTTTGCCTCGGTAGCACCTCGGTTCACGACCTAATGACAATTGTCATAGACACCAATTCGGATTGCAATGCCTGAAGCGATAAGTTTGTAGCGATTTGTACAACCGATCTCCCAAACACCTGCCACAACCTAAATCATGGCGAAGTACGCGCCGGTCAAGGTACGATGGCACCAGACTCGCATAAGAGCAGCCTGATTTTCGGTCAACAAAAAGAATTGGTACTTGATGAAAACACCGGCGTAATCCGCTTCGCACAAAGGTAACTCCCAAGACAGCGGAGGTCCGAGCGATGGCCGATCCTGATTCGACTTCGATGCCTCGCCGCGCGTTCATTCAGCAAGGCGCAGCAACTGTTGCTGCGGCCGCCGCGTTGTCGCCCTCAGCAACCGAGGCCCAGGACGCAAAGTCCAAGCCGCCGGAACTTCCCAGGCGCGTGCTGGGCAAAACGGGAGTTCAAGTCACGATCTTGAACGGCGGAACCGCTCGCGCGCCCGATGCTCTCGACCGACTCCTGCGTTTCGAATACAGCCGAGGAGTTCGCTTCTTCGACACCGCCGCAACTTACGGAACCGAGGAAGCGTTCAAAAAATGGTTCGCGGCAATGCCCGAGGTGCGTCCGCAAATTTTCCTCGCCACGAAAGATGGCGTTGCGCGTCCCAGCGACATGCTCAAGCGAGTTGATGCTCGGCTCGAAGCGCTCGGCACCGATTACATCGACTTGCTCTACTTCCACGCGCTTTCGGGCAAAGCCGTCGATTTTGGCCTGACAGGCAACGAAATGGATTGGCCCAAAAGCAGGGAAATGAAGGAGACGATTGCCGCACTGAAAAAGACCGGCAAGGTGCGGCACGTCGGCTTCGCAACCCACGATCAGCGCAGGGCCGAACAGCTCGAAATCGCGGCCGAAGGCGGTCTGATGGACGTGATCATGGTCGCCATGAATCCCTGGCTCGAAAAGGATTCGCGGCTCAATCGCGCCATCGACGCGTGTCACAAAAAGAACATCGGTCTCGTCGCCATGAAAGTGCTGGCCGGCCACCTCGCACTCTCCGGCTTCATGCGCGACCTCAAGCAGATGCGGCTCGATTCCCCCGTTCTCAAGCAGCGCGAGCTCAACCCGTACCAGGCCATCTTGCAGGCCCTGTGGTCCGACGAGCGAATCGCCTCGGTCTGTGTCGCGATGCCAAACACCGATCAGGTGACGCAAAACACCGACGCTGCGCAGCGTTTCCACCCCATGAGCCCCGCCGAGATCCGCGGACTTCGCACTGCGCTCTTGAAGGCAGGCCCAATGATGTGCGCCGCTTGCGACGGCTCATGTTCACGCGCCGCCGGAACAAATGCCCGCCTAGGCGATCTCACCCGTTTCCTGACATATTACGAACATCACGGCGCCCACCGCTGGGCCCGCGAAGCCTACGCAGTGCTCACCGAGGAACAACGCAACTGGCAAGGTGCCGACCTCGCCTCTGCCCGTGCCGCTTGTCCCACAGGGCTGGATTTTGCGCAGCTTCTGCCGAAGGTCGACCGTCTGCTGGGATGAATGAGCAGCAAAAAATGGATGACTCTCCGCGATGATTCTTTTAGAGTCAACGCGGTCGTGCGTGGGGCCAACGACGCACGAAATGACGCACTAAGTGGAGAGCAGTCCGCGCGGGATTTCGGTTTTAGGCCGGCCATCCCGCGGTTTCGAACTCGTTCGCGCATCGACTCCGACAAGGAAAGCGAGGCAGTTCACATGCTCATTCAAGTGAATTCGGCTGAATCGCGTAAACGAGATTTGTACATTCTGGCAAGTCAAACAATCACGATCTCGCTATTAATCAGCGTTATTTTTGCTTATTCATCAAATCGTATCACCGCCGGGGAACCGGACGCTCGTAAGCAAACTCTCACAGTCGAAGCACGCGACGTCGTAACGAACGCGCCGGTGAAGGGCGTGGTCTTCAAGTTAAACGTTGCCCAGGGCATGAAGATCGATGGGAGCAGCGATTCAAATGGAATTGCCCGGTTCGATTATTCATTTCCCGAGACATCTCGCCACCACTCGTTTTACATTACCTCGCGCGGCGACGGCCTCGTTCCCCTCGTAACACAATGGTTTCCAGATAACGATTCGGAAAAACCACCCGAACGCATTCTCATCCAGACCGAGAAGGGCACGACGATCGGCGGACGCGTAGTCGATCAGGACAATCGCCCGCTCGCAGGTGCCACGGTCGTTGTCACGGTGAAAAAGAGTTACAGCAAATCGAAACAATGGATCGACATTCAATACGAATCAATCAAGACCGACACGAACGGAAATTGGAGCCTCTCCGGCGTGCCCGAAAAGCCAGATTCCATCGAAATTGGTGCGTACGACTATCTCCACCTCCCCGAGCGTCCAAGCATTCAGATGCAGCCTTACACGCCGCTCTCCGCGCTGCGGGATGGCTCTGCATTGCTGCGACTCGAGCGGGGGACGCTCCTTGAAGGAACAGTTCTCGCACCCGATGGTCAGCCTGTCGCAGGCGTGAATGTCTTTTATGGAGAAGGTATTGGATATGTAAATTCGATTCCTCCTGTGAAGTCGGACGCCAACGGCCGGTTCACCCTCGGGATCAAGCCCGGGACGATTGCGACGCTGGTCGCGGATGCGCCGGGGTTCGGTCCCACGCTTCAACGTGTGAAAATTGCTCAAAGCACAATGCGCCCGTACTTGACGCTGGATTCCGCGCACTCATTTCGCGGCCGCGTCGTCGATCCTTCGGGAAAACCGATTGCTCGGGCCCACGTGATCGCCTTCTGGTCCGGCCCAGACGAATCCCTTCGCAGCTCTTTCGGAGTCGCAAGCTCCAAGCAATTGACCACGGACAGCGATGGCCGGTTCGAATGGAAAGAAGCGCCGGGGAAGGGGGTTCACGTTAGCGCGTCGGCCACGGGATTTGGCTCTGTGGAGGCTATTAAGCTCGCTTCCGACGTCGACCAGAATATCGTGCTCACACCGCCGACCGTCATCAAAGGCGCTGTCGTCGACCGCGATACCAATCAGCCGCTCCCCAATTTTTCGCTCACGTTGGCCGCTGCCTGGAAGGCCGGAGAACCGCTTCTCTGGCAGCGCGGATTCGACCTCGACAAGGAGGCCAAAAAGACGCAGAACTCATTCGAATACAAAACCTCTCAGCCGGCCAATCGCTATCTCCTGCGCGTCCAGGCTGATGGCTATCTTCCCGAAGATTCCGAGCCGATTACGGGCGGAGCGTCGACCGGTGTCTTACCGTTCCGACTCGTCAAGGCAAACCCAATTCGCGGGGCCGTTTTGAATCCCGATGGTTCACCCGCACGCGATGGATTCGTGTACCTCGTCCCACCTTATCAAGACGGCTGGATTGTCAATCTCACGCTTGAAAATGGCTCGATCCCAAAAAACCAGCAAATGCAAACGGTCCACGCCTCAATCGATAAAACAGGGCATTTCACCCTGCCGCCGCAGAAGGGTAACTTCGCGATCCTCGCTCTGACCGATTCCGGCCACGCGTTGGCTACCCGAAGCGAGATTCCGGGCGACGCGAAGTTGCAGCTCCAACCGTGGGCAGGAGTCTCGGGCACAATCAAGCTCGATGGTAAGCCCGCGGCCAATGTGAACCTCATGGCGTATGAGGGGGAAACGCCATCGCCACTCGAGGGCGATCCGCAGCTTCTTCGTCGATATTTCGTCACGACCGACGCTCAGGGACGGTTCGAATTGACCCACGTCATGCCGTGCCGTCTTTCTCTCGCCCAATGGATGCCCAACGCCGTCAATCGACGTTACTGGCCGGTCATTCGCGGAACAGTCGACGTCGCGGCTGGCCAGTCGTATCAGCTCAACATCGGCAACAGCGGTAGGCTCGTCGCCGGCGAGCTCGCGCTTCCGCGTACCGACGATTGGATGATCCGCAAGGCCGAGATTGTGCCGAGAAACACGAAGTCAGCGCGGCCTGCGAATTTCGGCGTCGAGCTTCTCGCCGAAGGCCGTTTCCGGGCGATCGACCTTCCTCCCGGCGACTACACGCTTCACATCGCGCTTCACGAGCCACCGCCTGGCGACTCCTGCGGGTGGGGACGAATCGTCAGCGAGTACACGTACGACTTCTCCGTACCCCAGGGATCGGCGGCCACCGATTCGCCGCTCGACCTCGGCAAGCTCGAATCCATTGCCGTCGCCAAGGCCGCGCTCAAAGTGGGAGACGACGCTCCCGACTTCGTCCTCAAATCGCTTGACGGCAAGGAATTGAAACTGGCGGACTATCGTGGCAAGTACGTTCTTCTCGATTTCTGGGCGAGTTGGTGTGCGCCTTGCCTCGCGGAAATGCCAAATCTCCAGGCCGTTCACGATCGCTTCGTCAAAGATCCGCGATTCGTCCTGATCGGCATTGATCTCGACGATCAACCCACCGCAGCGGCGTCTATGGCCAAAGCGTTGAAGCTCTCATGGTCGCAAGGCCTCGCAGGATCCGACGCGCCCGTCGTTTCCAGCTACGGCGCGACGGCCATTCCGGCAACCTTCCTGATTGGCCCCGACGGAAAAATTCTCGCCCGAGATCTTCGAGGCGAAAAAACGATCGAAGCAATCGCCAGGGCCCTTAAACCATGACGAATCGCTCGTAGTGAATAAATTGCCAGGGCGCATGCGATCTGTGTCTTATCCGATCGGCACAACCTCAGCGCCATAAACCGCGACGACCTCACCGCCGGGCAGCAGGAAGACGCCCTGAAGCAGTAGGAACGACGCAACCAGCCCCAGTTGAACGTGGTGGATCGTCGCGATGCCGCCGTCAATGGCCACCGGCAAGCATTCGTCGAGGTGGGCCGGCGCGTCGCAACGTTGGTCGGGGATGGGAATTTCGGCGATTGTACCGTCGAGCAATTTGAGCACGCCGCGATTGCGTCTGCGGCGGTAGACCACAGCGTAAATTCCGGCTTCAGTACTCGCGCGAAGTTCAACGATCGTTGTGGTAGTGGTCATGGATCGGCTTCAAAAGGTCTAACAGGCGTTGCGGAATCTCATCCGACATGTCGGCGATTCCGCTGCCGTGTATTTCGTCATTCTTCGCGCGCAGACCGAAAACCTCAAGGGCTCAATGCGGTTCGGCCACCGAAGAGGGGGCGAGTGTGGCTTCCGCAATCTCGAGCTCGGGGAGGGTAACACGCGCGATTTCATGCGAGAACTCAACTGGAATGAGTTCCTTGGAAATCGACGCGTCGTAGTTGAGCCCGAAGAACCGGTGAGCGGGAGTCGACAATTTGAGAATCATCGCGAACAACTGAACTCTCAGACGTCGCAGGAACGAGATGTTATCGCCGATAATGATCTCTTCCTCACCAACGGCAATGATCCAGCGCTCCGAGGGAATCTCAATCTCGCCGCGACTCTGAAGCTCACGAAGCGCGCCACGGATGTCCGGCCGTTCCATGTAGCCGTACGTCCCGCTGACCGAGACGATATTGTGGCCGAGGTTGGTGACCTCGAAGTTCTGGCCACCATCAGCCTCGGCCACCGACACCTGGTTCACGTAAAAAAACGTGATGTGAGCGGGAAGCACGCCGTATTTTTTGAGGAAAATACGGAGAGACACCGGCACGAACTCGTCGAGGTCTTTGATCGGCCGCGAGCAGAGAAACACGAACGCGCGGTCGGTCTCGACGAGACGTCGTCTCCCTTGAACGAGCGCTCTTGCCTGCGGCAGATTCTCCTCGATCGACACCCGGATCTCGTCGAGCATGTCGCGCAGAGTGACGAGCCAGAGGATCTTCTTCCCGCCCTGAACGCCGAAAGCGAAAAATGCCTTGGCCAACTCGGTGCGGCCCCATTGCCAGGTGACCATGATCGTGACGAGAACCGTCGCAATCGCCACCGGGAAGTAGCCGCCGTGGGTAAATTTCAGCAAGTTGCTGAAGAAGAACAGCAAGTCGACCGCCATGATCGGCGCACAAACGGCAATGGCTTGCCACGGCTTCCAGCCCCATCGGTAATGGGCGACGTAGCCGAACGCTAACGTCGTGATCCCCATCGTCCCGGTCACTGCAATTCCATACGCCGCAGCCAGATTACCGGCCGTTCTGAAAAACAAAGTGATCACGACGCAGCCAAAGAACATCCCCCAGTTCACAGCGGGAATGTAAACCTGCCCCTCGGTTTCACGGCTCGTGTAACTCACCTCGAATCGCGGGCAGAAACCGAGCGAAATCGCCTGCTTCACGATCGAAAACATCCCCGTAATCAGCGCCTGCGACGCAATAAACGCCGCGATCGCCGAAATGACGAGGTCCGTTCCCAGGATCACCTGATCCACGGTCGGATTGCCTGTCGTAGGCGTCAACGCGTAGAACGTGTTCGCGCGAGGCGGAACGCCCTTGTTTAGCATGTAACCGACCTGACCGGCGTAGTTGAGCATCAGGCAAGGAAGCACGACATAGAGCCATGAATACATGACCGGGCGACGACCCGAATCCTTGGGATCAAGGCTGCTGCCTTCGCTGCTTTCGTGCTCGCCCTTGCTGGCGAAGTGGCCGATATCCGCATACTTCGCTTCGCCGCCAGTGATTGCCAGGACGACGACGCCCATGATCACGAACGCCCCCGCGCCCGGGAATTGTGTCAAGAATTCGAGGGCGTAAAGCGGATTGAGCGCGGTGAAGACTTCGGGCTGGCGAATGATCCAGGGCACGCCTTTAACCGCGACCCAGGGAAACCAGATCAACATCATGAACCAGCCGAACAGGCCGCCGACTTTGCTGGTCCCTCGCCACTGAAATTGAAACAACACGAAAAGGCTGATCAACGTCGCCAACACCGCCAGATGCTCGCCCAGCGGTTCATAGGCGCCCAGCATGCTGATAGGAGGAGTGATCACGCCGTCGGCCGCGAGCAAACCCGCCGCCGCGACGACGAGATAGCCAATCAACGCAAATCCAAAAATGCGTCCGGTGTAACCTTTGAGAAGTCCCCAAAGAGCAAACGTTCCGCCTTCGCCGTGGTTATCGGCTCGCATCACCAGGAGGTCATACTTAACGGTCAGAAAAATAATGGCCCAGAAAACGAGACTCAAAGCACCCAGCGCTTCGCTTTTTGTAACGAGATCTCCACCGCGTTCGATCAACTCTTTGAACTGCTCTTCATTGAGCGAGTGATGCTTGAGATGAATCGTCTCGCGGGTGATTTCCATCACGGTGTAAAGAACGGACGTTCCGATATCGCCGTAGACCGTCCCCATCGCCTCGCGCATCCGAGTGAACAGCCCGCTTGCATGATGCCCCCCACGATGATGCGAACCGCTCTTTTGACTTGAACCCACGTATCAATCTCCTCGTTCGGCTGCGCTAGGCGTACTGGCTTGAAGGGCATCAGCAATGGATCTGGAATCTGCCAGGACGATGAGAGTCGATCGTCATCGCCAGAAAGGCGACGTTCACGGCAAGCTGATCTGATCGATTTCGTGAATTGGCGACCGATTGTACCATATCCGAACGCATTCAAGAATCATTTGGTTACTCATACGGGCGCCGGCATGGCGACAACAAAAGAGGCCAAATCTTCCGAATCGGTAGTACGGCGCTCACGGTTCCCGCTTGCGAAGCGTTTCATCGTCGTCCCGAACGACGGCATCTTTGCGGCGAGTCACTTCAAGCGATCCGCGTGCTTCACGCAAAACCATTCCATCGGGAACGATCACGGCAGACGCCTTGGGCGTATCGACACGCTGCGAGAGGTAGATTCCTCTATGTCCCGAAGCGATGTAGCTCACAATGCAAGCGAGCGTAAGCGGCACGGCCAGGCCGGCACCAAATAGCTCGATCCCCATCAAAACGCATGCGAGCGGAGTGTTCGCCGCGCCCGCAAAAACGGCGACGAAGCCAAGCGCCGCGAACATCGCCGTCGGCTGCCCGGTGAGCGATGCGAAGGCAAATCCCAGCGTCGCCCCGATGCAAAAGAGTGGCGTAACTTCGCCTCCCTTGAAGCCGGTTCCGAGCGTCACCGCCGTGAAAAGCAGCTTTAGAGCAAACGCCCAAAAAACAACGCCGCCGGGCGTGAAGCTCTCCTCAATCAGCGGCAAGCCCAGGCCGAGGTAATCTCGTGAGCCAACTGCGTAGGTCAAGCCGATCATAGCAAGCCCGCCGAAAAACGGTCGGAGCCACGGTCGTTTCACAAGCGATTTCATCGCGTGTTGAATGGCATGGGTAAGCTCGGCAAACGCGAGGCTCGTCATTCCAAACGCGAGCCCCGCCAGGAGTACCCACAGCAAAAGCCCTGGCGTCACGCGCGGCACGATATCAACTACGTAAACATGATGGCCAACGCCCAGCCCCCGACAGACTAGATCGCCGACCGTGCTCGCGACGAAACAGGGGACGAGTGCGTCGTAGCGGATTCGCCCGACGCTGAGCACTTCGAGACCGAAAATGGTCCCGGCGAGCGGCGTCCCGAAGACCGAGCCGAATCCGCCGCTAATGCCGCCCATGAGAAGCATCCGGCGATCCTGGCGCGAAAGCTTGAGCCAGCGCGCGAGGTAATCGGCAAGACTTCCTCCCATCTGCACGGCCGTCCCTTCGCGTCCCGCGGAGCCGCCGAAGAGATGCGTTCCGATGGTGCTTAACGCGATAAGCGGAGCCATTCGCCAGGAGACGTCGCCCTCGGCTGCGTGAATGCGTTCCAGAAGCAGATTGTTACCGCCCTCGACATCTCGGCCGAACTGCGAATAAATCCAGCCGATGAAGACACCCGCGAGGGGCAGAAGCCAGAGGAGCCAAGGCGCTGCATTACGAGTGTTGGTCGCCCAGTCGAGACCGACAAGGAAAGCGGCCGATGCGACGCCCGAAAGCACGCCAACGGCAGCACCCAGCAGACACCACTTGAAGAGTGAAGTGACCAGAGCAACTTGTTCGCGGATATGAAATCTCATCATGCGTGCGTAAAAACCGTTGAGGTTTGAACAGCCGCAGGAGAGATTCCGTCGAAGAGATGGCGGGCAGCCAACCTCTTTACATGGACGTCCTACGGCATGGTTAGCCAGTAGGAGTCATCAGCTCGACCGGCCCGGTGCCGGCGGCGGTTTCCCGAAGGAGGGCGAACCCCATGCCCTGAATGATCTCAAGTTAAACCGACCAGTGGCGGCCCGTCAATCAGTCGTGCTCGCACCTACGGACGCGTGTGAAGCATTATCAAATGGATCGTCGACGAAAATCCCAAGACGCGACCGAACCATTATTCATCGCGAACGTAGCAAGGGCTGAGAGTGATCCTCGCGCGAATTTCGCAGCCGAAATCCTGCCTTGTCCAGGTAGGCAAGGCTGTATAGACTTCATCGCGTGCTGGACAGAGTGATTTTCTCCTCTCCTTTGATCGCCTGAACCACGGCAAGGCCAAGAATGCCCAGCCTTCTTCGCAAAATCCGCCGCCCGCTGATTGCCCTCATGGCAATCTGCGTGACGTCGTTTGCGACGAGCGAGGCAGGGGCCTCGGCATGCTCGGCGATCTCTCAGGACATGAACGCGTGTGCAACCGCGTGCGGCTGCTGCACGAGCGGGGAAAGCACGGCTCCTGCGGCAGGCCCGCAGGCCGCGTCTTACACAGCCGCGTCGCAGGCACCGCAAGTCGGTTGCCCAGCGTCGAGTGAGACGTGTTCATGCCGGGCTGAAAGGCCAACCGCGCCAGAGCCGAAATCGGTCCGGAGCCCCGTTGAGCGTCGTTCCGAGCCAAGCAATAGCTCGGCGTTCGTCGTGCTTGACGACACGTTTGTCGTTCAGTCGACACGCTCTCCACAGGTGCCGGCGACGCAAAGTCCGCCGAAAGCACCACTCTATCTCAAGAACGCGCGTCTCCTGTTTTAGCGCCCCCTCGTGACGTGGCCATTCCGGCTTCGGTGTGAGCGTGTTGCGTCCCCCGTCCGTCTCTGGCCGGGCTTCGCGATACCGCCGCAGCGATCGAGCCGAAATCAGCCTCGACACCGGGGATGAGGGTGACTCCCTGCGCACTCGGGCAGGGCGTCCTCCCCCTCCCTGGAAACGGGGAACGGGAGCGGTCCGCACCGGGCGGCCGCTAACAGTGGCAAAGAGAACAGGAGACAGACAAATGCATCGTCGTGGATTGATGGGAGTGGTGGCGGCTCTGGTGCTCACCGCGTTCGCAGGCGTCTCGGCCAACGCACTTGATGCAAAGCCAAAGGCCAAGAGCGGCTGTGCTTGCTGCGGAGCCGCCTGCAATTGCCCAGCCTGCACTTGCGACGCCTCAGCGAAAGCCGGCACGGCCTGCGATTGCTGCAGCGGTTCGGCATGCTGCAGCGCGACCAAGGTCAAGAAGACCGAGAAGACGTGCTGCGCAGCGAAGCCATTGGTTGCGGCGAAAGCCAAGACCGCGTGCGTTTGCTGCGGTGAAGCATGCGGCTGCCCGGCGTGCTCTTGCGACGTTTCGGCGAAAGCCGGCGCGGCCTGCGATTGCTGCGGCGGATTGGCTTGCTGCAATGCAGCTAATGTGAAAGCCATCTCGGCCGCGATCGTCGGCTAACCTTCGGCACGGCTGCCCCGCGCTGGTACCGAGGGGCAGCCGCAGTCACGCCCGAAGGACAGACCTTTCATGGGAGCGGCCCGCACCGGGCGAGGCCGCCCCAATTCGATTGTATCGCCTCCGACAATGAGCGTCGTCAAAAGGGCAATTGAATCAACTGGGAATCACATCGGCAAAGCAAAACCCATCCCGATCGACGCGTTCGCCAACGCTCACCTTCAGCTCTCGATCGAACATCGGTCCAGCAAAGCAAAACGTATGAAACTCGCCATTTTCGCCGCAAGGATCAACATCGGCGGGGAGATCGTTCAACAATTCCTCGTCATAAACTCGACCGACGAACGAAGCAGATAATCGGCGGGGATCAACACAAGTCAGAATCGCTTTCAACCCGGATCGGATCATCTGTTTCGAAAGCGCTTTCGTATCCGATCTGTCTCCCCAGATGGGAAACAGCGGTTCGATGCCTGTCCCCGCAAGCTGGCGCACGCGATAGTCGCGAATGTCTTCCAGGAACAGGTCGCCGAAGGCGATGTGCGTCACGCCCTGTTCGCGGGCAATCGCCAGCATCGCTGAGAACCGCTCTTCGTAGACCTCGTTTGAACATGGCCACGGAAGAAGAATATCAAGCAGCGGCAGCCCAATCACCGAGGCCTGGGCCTCAACCAAACTGCGCCGAACCGCGTGCATCGCCACGCGATTCGCTTCCTGGTTGAATGTGGTGAGGAGACCGACGACCTCAACGTCAGAATCCGACCGAAGGACGTGCAAAGCCCACGCACTATCCTTGCCGGAACTCCACGAGAGAAGAACTTTACGCGTCATGGTTGTTGCTTTCCGCCCTAAATTGGTAGCGATTGTAGGCCATTAATCGCTACCGTCAACACTTCAGAGTGACTCCTAAAATCATGTGGAGGCGACCTTGGCAGACGAACCTCGCTTCGATTTCTATGAGAAAGTCATCGTCGCCTCGGCGAATTCCAAGTTGGCAGAGATTGACGGTCGGCTCAGTGCCATCCTCGGCCGAGTCCGTTGCGATGATGGTCGTTGGTTTTATGCAGTCAGCATCTATGGCCTGGACGCAGGATGGTCATGCTATGAAGACGAATTGCAGCCGACCGGCGAGTTTGATTGCCGCGAGACCTTCTTTGATGGAACGTCTATCCGAATCAGTTTGGATGGCGAGTTAGTCGAGCGACGACTAACCTCAGATTGAGAGTGCTCCCTCATAGACAAACCATTCCGTTGACACTGCCTCATACGAACGTTTTTCCATATCTTCGACCATTTGGATGAACTCTAGTCATACACGTCGTTCATCAGAATTCTGCCGTGGCGAAAAAGAGAGCTACGTCATCTTGAAGCACTTGCAGTGATCAGAATGCTTGCAACCTTCTTCGTATTTGGCGAAAATACGTGGTATTGTGTTGGTAAGAGCGAGTCTTTAAATCCTGCTCCGAATAAGTCACACCACTTTCGGAGCGGCGATGCTCCTCCACAGTCGCCTCCAGACCACGCCACCCCGAATTCCTGACGAGCCTGAACTGCATCGGTCTGACCTCGTCTGCAGCGTTTACGGCACGTCATTTCCTGCAAATTCCGAACGACTCGCTCACCTTTCATTGGTGGTCAATGCGTTTCGAGCACGCGCGAACACGTCCAATGACCCAGGTGGGTTTTCGTAGTGTGAACATAACTGACTCTCAAGGTTTTTCAGTGCCGAACCATTTCATACGAGAATGATCGATGGCACTCAAAACAGACCAAAACCCCTTGGTAGCAGGCTCGCCTCGACGTTTACAATGTTACCTGTTCACGATCGTGATCGTTTTGCTTACCACTGTTCTGGCTCTGGTTCCCGCGATAGGCACATCGCCGGGAACTTCGATCCTTGTGTCGTTCTTTGCCATCACACTCTGCGCGTGGATCGGTGGCTTCGGTCCTGGAATTTTCGCCACGGGATTAATCGTATTCATAACCTGGCCCGTCAGTCAGCCATTTTGGGAGCTCCGCCACCTTCGTCTCTTCCTGTTTGTTCTGGGCGGCATACTTGTCAGCGCGATGATTCATTCGTTGCACAAGTCGCGGCGAGAAGCGTCTGAGTGCGCGCAATCGCTCCAGGCGATTCTCGATGCCTCGGCCGACCTCATTTTCATGACGGATTCGAACGGCCGATACATTCACGTCAGCGGAAGCGCCGCCAGCCTGTTCAATCAAAGTTGCGCCGAAATGACTGGCCGAACATGGCACGACCTCGGTCTCAAAGACGAGTTCAAAGCGCCCTTCGAATCGCTCTGTGAGTTGGCTCTCAGATCGGGGAAACCTGCTCGTGGCAAGTTGATCTCTCACACGGCTTCAAAAGGGATTCGGTCCTTCGACTGCATTTTTACTCCCATATTCGACGAGACAGCGTCTGCCGAGAACAAACTCGTCGTCGTAGCGCGCGACATCACCGATCAGGAGCGGGCCGACGATACGAATGCGCGTCTGGCGGCGATCGTCGAGAGCTCCGACGACGCGATTGTCGGCAAAAACCTTGACGGCATTGTGACGTCATGGAATCGAGGAGCCGAACGACTGTTCGGCTACCGACCAGAGGAAATGATCGGCCAGTCGATCGAGCGGCTTATTCCTCTCGACCGTCGCGCCGAGGAGCCGAAAATCCTCGAGAAGCTTCGCAGAGGTGAGCGTGTCGAGCATTTCGAGTCGGTGCGAATCACCAAAGGCGGCCGTGCTGTCGACGTCTATCTCACGATCTCACCCATCCGCGACAGCTTCGGGCAGATCACGGGTGCCTCAAAGATCGTGCACGACATCACGGAGCGCAAGCGAGCAGAGGAAGCGCTGCGAACCAGCGAAGAGCGGCTGGCTATGGCCACCCAGGCGGCGGGAATCGGCACGTGGGATGTCGACGTCGTTTCCGAAGTTTGCGACTGGTCTCCATCGCAGGCCGAGTTGTTCGGATTCCCTCCTCATGTTCTCAGATTGACGTATCAAGACGCGCTCGAGCGCGTTCATCCCGAAGACGTCGAACTTCTTGCAAATGCCGTTATGCAGGCTCAAGACGCAAGAGGGCTGTATCGCCTGGAATTCCGGGTGATTCTGCCGAATGGATCAATTCGTTGGCTCGCGAGCTTCGGTCGATTTCAGTACGACCATTCGGGAACCGCAATCCGACTCGTCGGTGTTTCGCAGGAAATCACCGATCGCAAACGCGCCGAAGAGGCAACTCGCGCCTCGGAACGAAAATTCGTCCAAATGCTAGAAAGCATCACAGATGGATTTGTTGCTTTCGACCATGACTGGCGGTACAGCTACCTGAATCCGCAAGCCAGGAATATTCTCGGTCGCGACCCGAGCGAACTGCTGGGAAGAAGTGTCTGGGAGGCATATCCCGGCACCGTCGGATCCGCATTCGAGCAGTACTTTCAACAGGCAGTAACCGAGCGAGTCGCGGTGAATTTCGAATCCTACTACCCCGCGCCTTTGAACAAATGGTTCAGCGTCCACGCCTATCCTTCGCCCGACGGCCTCTCCGTTCTCTTCGCAGATGTGACTGAAAGACGGCGTGCAGACGAGGCAGTGCGAGTTTATGCGAGCCGTCTCGAAAGCCTTCGCGCCATCGATCTCGACATTCTCTCCGCCCAGTCTTCCAAAGAAATCGCAAACGCTGCTTTACAGCGGCTCGCTCAAATCGCCCCTTGCTGGACTGGCGCCGCCGCCTTGTATTTTGCGGAGCTTGAAGAGTTCGAAGTTGTGAGTTCGGTCGGTGCGGAACCTGTAGGAGATGGACGCGGGCATCGAGTCTCACTCGGAACTGCCGGCGAAATCGAGCGGCATGCCTTACTGCAAGGACAGACGGTGGTGGTCGATGAGGTCTCAGTGGCTTCTTCTGAAACCACGTTGGCACAAACTCTCATGGCGCCTGGATTGCAATCGTTTGTATTGGCGCCGCTCTGGGATCGTGAAGAAACAATCGGCTTGCTCTGCCTCGGGTCCGACGCTCCATCGGCCTATTGCGATGGTTCTCTCAACGTGATCCAGGAAGTGGCCGACCATCTCGCCATCGCAATTCGACAGTCGCTCTTGCGCGATGAGATTCTCAACGCCAAGGATCGACTGGAAACCATTTCTCGTCACCTCATACGCGCCGAAGAAGTCGAGCGACGTCGAATCGCGCGCGAATTGCACGACGAGACGGGGCAGGGGCTCGTCGCCTTGAAAATCAACCTCAACACGATCCTGCGCAATCCCACCGCGCAAACCACTGAACACCGGCTCAACGAATGCCTGGTCATCGTCGACCGAACGATCGCCCAGGTTCGCAGCCTTTCCGTTCACCTTCGGCCCACACTGCTCGACGATTTTGGACTGATTATCTCGCTCAAAACCTATTGCGAAGGCCTGGCTCAGCGTCTCGGGATTGTCGTCGAATTCTTCGCAGATCCTGCGCTCGGCCGACTTGAAGCCGAAGTGGAAACAGCCTGCTATCGAATCGTTCAGGAAGCCCTGAACAACGTCACAAAATACGCGAAAGCGAGCGAGGTGCGCGTGCAACTCGAAAAGTCCGAGTCGTTCTTGATCGTGCTGATTGCCGACAACGGCCTCGGCTTCGACGTCGCCGCCGCCCGAGCACGCGCAACCGGTGGATCGAGCTTCGGCGTTCTGGGAATGGAAGAGCGTGCCACTCTGGTCGGGGGAAGCCTCACCATCGAATCCGAGGCAGGACACGGAACGATCGTGCGAGGCATGTTGCCATTTAGACAAGTTTGATTTGAATGATCGCAAAGTGGAGGGTGGGCCGATGGAAAAGATTCGCGTCGTTCTCGCCGACGACCACAGCTTCGTACGAGCCGGCGTTCGCTCGATACTCGAGGAAATGGGAGATGTCGCAGTCGTTGCCGAGGCTGCCGACGGCCAGCAGGCCCTCGCCCTGGTCGAAGCGCATCAGCCAGACTTACTACTCACCGATATTTCGATGCCCGGTCTCGACGGCGTCGAGCTCGCATCACGAGTGCCTGCCGTTTCGCCCGAGACCCGAGTGCTTGTGCTCTCCATGCACGCCGACCGCCCCTATGCGACGAAGGCGATTGCGGCAGGTGCTGCCGGATATGTGGTAAAGGATGCTGGGCTCGATGAACTCGAAAAAGCACTTCGCGCCGTAGCGAACGGTGAAAGCTATCTCAGCCCGCCGATCTCAACGCACTTGTTGGCCGATTATTCGCGGCTGGCCAAGGCTGAAGCAACGCCGTCGAGTCCGCTCACTCCCCGACAGCTCGAAGTTCTGCAACTGGTGGTCGAAGGTCTGCCGACAAAAACAATCGCGCGGCGGCTTCAAATCAGCGTGAAGACTGCGGAAACACACCGCGCACAGTTGATGGATCGCCTCGATATTCACGATGTTCCGGGACTGGTCAAATATGCGATTCGAATCGGAATGATTGCGTCTGATTGATAGGATCGCATCGCGAATTCCCGGCGATCATCAATTCTCAAGCCATCTTCTCGTATCCCAGGCGAGCAGCCACATCGAGCACTTCGCCCCAGGTCGGAAACTGCCGGCCACTGGTTGATTTGTACGCCTCGATCGCAGCCAAGAATTCCAACTCATGCGCTGAGTAGTCGCGATCGCACGTCGTTGGGTCAACGCGTCGTCGCCGACCGCTAACCGCACGCGCTTCGCTTGCACGTCGTGCGCGGACTTCGGTCGTCATCTTGGTGCTGTTCGAGTTCGGAAGGCTGGACGTGGTCATCATGATCGTTTTTGAATCCTGTGGTGTCAGTCAGGTTGGTGAGGATGATTCAGACCGTCGCGGCGACCAGCGCGGCCTCTGCGCCGAAAAGCAACGCGTGAGCGTTTCGTTTCACGCGAGCAAGCTGGGCAGCCGCCACCTCGTAACGCTGAATCGATCGATCCAGTTGCGCCTGCCCCAACTCGAGATTGCTGTCAGCGCGATTCAAGTAGGCACGGCTTGATTCAATCGCGTTACGATGTTTGCGAAGGCTCTCGGTCAATCGGCTGAAGTCGGCGTGAATCTGGACCAGACGGGCGAAGTCGTTGGTCCGCTGCGTCGCGGATGAGGCCATTGGTCTGTCTCCCTAAAGAATGCTGTTGCGAGTAACCATCACTTCTTACGTCTCAGATTCTCTACGATCGTTCGACCTCCTGCGATTGGCAGTTCTCCCTATCTCGATCTGGGAAACGCACCCAGTGTTGAACTCGGGCAAAACCCTCAACGTGTCCTAAGGGCATCGCTCGGTTGGCCGTTTTTGGCGAATCCGATCGCGATCGATGGTCAGAAATCTCGCCGATTCTAGGCCTTTTCTCGACCATCAAGGCAGCGACTCCCGGTCATTCAATCCTTCTGAGGGAAATCCCTTACGTTGATTTAATGGATCACCTGAGAACGCCCGTCGATTGGCAATCTAAGTTCCTAATGTGACTGCTAAACGCAGGGCCGGCGGATGAATTCTCGCGGGACAACGTGGTCCAACCAAGGAATCAGACCGCAAGGCATATTCCAGAGCTTAAAGAGCTGGAAGACATCGGAGGAAAGTGTTGAACTCTCTGTGCGGAAACAGCCCTGCCGAAGCTGACGGGGCCGATTCGAAGTGCCGCGTGTTGCTTGTCGATGACAACGCCGTTTTCCTCGACGCCCTCGATCAATTCTGTTCGACAATTCCCGGCGTCGTTGTCGTGGGCCGCGCAACCTCAGGCGCCGAGGCACTCGAGCAGTCGGACAGCATTCATCCCGACCTCGTCCTGACCGACTTCGCCATGCCCTGGATGCACGGTGTCCAGGTCGCCCAGTGCCTGGCAGCTCGTCCCCAGCCGCCGCGTGTCATTCTCATGACGGCCGATGACGATGTATCTCGCGCGGTGATCGACTTGCACGGGATCGACGAGTGCCTCGCGAAGCCAGGATTGATGACGTCGCTGGAGCCGGCACTCAAACGACTCTTCCCTCGTACCGTTGCTGAGTCTGTCGGATCGAAGTGAGCAAAACGACCTGCCATCCGCGTCGTCAGTCTCTGCTCAGGAATTGTCGCGTCGCAATGTCGTGGTTGCGATGTCGGCTGCACTCTGTTGGTTCTACCCCAACCTGATGAGTTTTGCGTTCCATGAAGGGAATCGACTTCAATTCGTGCGAAGAGACCGCAACGTGTTGTCGCGCGGGCGAATTGTTCGAGAGCCAGCGCCGTGACCTGTTCCGATCCACCAGCCGGATATTTGCTGGCCTCTTGATCTTTGAATGGCTGGCCATCATTGTCGCTGGATTGGCCATGTGGCCAAACGAAGCGGCGGACAGCCAGGATTGGGTCCGCCAGCTTTGGACTTCGGTTTTTGTGGCCGGTGCGATCGTCGGACTGCCGATCTATCTGGCATTCGCCGCACCCGAGCGGACTCTTACGCGTCATGCCGTCGCGATTGGGCAAATGCTCAATTGCGCGCTCTTTATCCATGTCACGTACGGACGCATTGAGTCGCACTTTTACATCTTCGGCGCTCTCGCGTTTCTTGCACTTTATCGCGACTGGCGCGTTCTCATCACAGCTTCAATCGTGGTTGCCGCCGATCACTGGCTCCGGGGCATCTTCATGCCGGTATCGGTTTTCGGCACTGCCGTGGCTCAGCCGTGGCGCTGGCTGGAACACGTCGGGTGGGTTGCGTTCGAGAATGTCTTCTTGATCTGGTCGTGCATTCGCGGAACACGCGAAATGTTGCTGATTGCCACGCGTCAGGCTGAATGGGAAGCGCTTCAGGAGCAGGTCGAAACGCAGGTGGAAATCCGCAAAGCGAGGCTTCGCGAGAGTGAAGCGCGCAAGGCAATCATTTTCGAGTCCGCGCTCGACGCCATTGTGACACTCGATGACCGTGGCCGAATCGTCGAGGTCAACACCGCGGCCGAAACCATGTTTGGGCACCGCAGAGAGCTCATTCTCGGACGTGTATTCGATCACTTTATCCTTCCCCGGAGGAAGCACCCCACCGGCGAAAGCAATCTGGATCGCCTCGTTGCGTGGGACGGCGCACATGCGATCGGTCAGCGGCTCGAGCTTGTTCTGGAGCGAGCCGATGGCGCTGCGATTCCTGCAGAGATTTCGATCAACCCTGTGCGGCTTGATGAAACAACGACCGGATACACTGCATTCGTTCGCGACATTAGCGAGCGAAAAGAAACGGAATTGCGGCTCGCCTATCAGGCCACTCACGACAGCCTGACGGGCCTTCCCAATCGCGCGCAGTTCCAGGCCGATATGGAGCGATATCTCGAAGACGGCACTCCGCTGGCTCTGTTGCTGATCGACCTCGATCGCTTCAAGGAAATCAACGACACACTTGGCCACCATGCCGGAGATCTGCTGCTCGGGCAAATCGGTCCCCGGATGCGTGACGCGCTGAACGGCGTCGGCATGGTCGCCCGGCTCGGCGGAGACGAATTCGCGATTCTCTTGCCCGACGCCGATCAGACGCAAGCAACAGAGGTCGCTGAAGCGGTTCTCGAAGTGATCAGGCAGCCGATCGTCGTCGGCCCGCATGCGCTCGATGTGGGGTCGAGCATTGGCATTGCGATGAGTCCCGACCACACAAATGATCCAATCGGTTTGCTGCAATGTGCCGACGTCGCCATGTATTCGGCCAAACGCGCCAAGGCCGGCTACATGTTCTATTCGGCCGACCAAACCGCACGCACGCCGCGTCGACTCGAGATGATCGGAGAGCTTCGCCGCGCCATTGAACAAGACCAGCTACTCTTGCACTATCAGCCCAAAATCGACCTCAAAACGGGCGAGGTCGTCGGCGCAGAGGCCCTGGCTCGCTGGCAGCATCCTCGCGAAGGCCTGCTGCCTCCCAGCCAGTTCATCGCGATTGCCGAAGAGACAGGGCTGATCAAACCGCTGACGCTCTGGGCGATCAGATCTGCACTCAAGCAAAGTCGAACGTGGCGACAGTCGGGCATCCGCTTGCCGATCGCGGTCAATCTTGCGGCCGAAATCCTTGCCGCTCCAGACCTGGCGGACGTGATTGCCAAGATCTTGCAAGAAGCGCAGGCTCGCTCCGAATGGCTCACGCTCGAAGTGACCGAAAGCGCCATCATGACCAATCCCGCGCAGGCGAAGCTCACCTTGGCGAAGCTGCGCGAGATGGGCGTAAAAATCTCGATCGACGACTTTGGAACCGGCTATTCCTCGCTCGCCTACTTGCGCGATCTTCCGGCGGACGAGGTGAAAATCGATCGCCTGTTCGTGAAAGACATGATCTTCAGTGACAAGAACGCGTGCATCGTCCGTTCGGTGATCGACCTGGGAAGGAACCTTGGCCTCCAGGTTGTGGCCGAAGGCGCAGAGGATGTCGCAACGGTGGAGATGCTCGCTTCGATGGGCTGCGACTCGACCCAGGGATATTACTTCGCGTGCCCGCTCGCCTCAAAAGACTTCGTCGCCTGGTTCAAGCACGAGCGCGAGCGAGCTTTTGCCGCAGTTCCGGTCGCCGCTGGCTGAGCGACAGTGTGAGGTGCAGCCTATCTCACGAGATTGGTGATGTGACTGGGGCCTTTCTCACGCGACTTTACGGACCTGAAGAACTCACTGAAGTTAGCTGGACTGTTGCCGACGTCCACAATGCGCGAGTACTTAACGGCCGCGCTGACGGCGTCCTCCCCGTCGACGAGTTGATCTTGAGGAAGCCGGGAGGGTTTCCAGACGGACTTCTCGGCTTCCGGCACGATCAGAAAGCTGTCTTTTCCGACCTGTGACGTCCATACCAGTGCCATATGCGTTCGTCTCGTGGGCGTCGGAGCCTTCAGGTCCATAGACTCAGGGACAGCAGCACCGTCCCTGTCAATTCCGTAAATGAGAATCGCATCAACGTTCTTGTTATCAAGTATCATTCTTGGGTCTTTAGCCTGGATGATCGCTTCCATGTTCAATTCTTCGAGCTGGACCCCGCCAGGAGTCGCTTCCATGCTCAATTCTTGGAGCGGGACCCCGCCGGGCAGCGAGACCTCGACAAGCCGCGCGCCTTCGGCCCACATGACGTCGGCTAGAACGCTAAAGATCGGCTGGTCACTCTTTTTGATCGGCGACGCGATCCAGAGGGCAACGTTGATCGACTTCTTCTGCCCCCTGGGCGGAACCATCCCCCTGAACATGGCTGCGAGTTCTGTGTTGCCGATCGCGTCCCCTCCCACGCCTTTGGAGGGTCTGACTGCACTCTCTGGATCCACAGCCTTTTGGCTGACTTCGCTCTTCGGATTGGGCTTACTTTCTATGCTCTGGGGAGGAATCGGCGGGGTTGTGGCGGGCGGCTGAGCAACCGTTGGGGCGCTGCCGCGTTGCGCCGTGACCGGTTGCTGCGCGGGAATGCCTTGATCGGGCGGCCGGCCCTCATTCGCCACTCGACCACCGCCGATCAGGTCGCCTTTCTGCCATTGCCAGGCGATTAGCACGCCGGAGACAAGCAGGAGCAAGAAGATTCCTGCGCCGAGCCAACGTCCAGAAGACGTCCGGCTGGTTACATCTTTCACGGCAGCTTTCGACCGGGCTCGTATGCATTGCTTCAAGCCGGCGATCACACGATCCATATCGCGATGGAAGTCGGGGTCATACCGGATTGGGGCTCCGTTGCGAAACGAAAGGTCTCGAAGAGACTCCGGAAGCTCTTCTGGCCCGGGGACCGAAGCGCCGTCGACCAGCAACGGAATCACCGGAATGCCCCGCTCGAGCGCCGCCTCGACTTCGACTCGCACGAAGTCAGTCTTCTTGGCGAGCCTCCGCTCCCCCGCCTGGTCGGTTGCATCGGCCCAGGCCTTGCCTATCACAGGCAGAAAGACGTCGCACTGGCCGACGGCCCCACTCAGAACCTGGCGGAAGTCAGTTCCAAGCGGGATCGAATCCACGTCTTTAAACACGTTTTTCCTGCCGCATTCCTCGACGAGCCGGTCGTAAATCCGGCCCGCGATCGCATTGCTGTCTTCGCGGCGGTAAGAGATGAAAACCTTAGGCATAAACGTGATCCCGCGGCCCCCGGCACTGCGAACGGACGTGAGATCACTGATTGTACTTCATTGAGATCGGAGACACATCCATATCGAACCCTGGAGCCCCAGGTTGTGAGGCGACCAAGGCACCGCCCGCGCGACGCGCGTAACCTGGTTTGCAGGCTATTTCAAGGACTGAAAGGGCCAAGAAGCGCGCCCAAAGCCCGTCAACGACGCTCGCGATAGCTCTGCGAAATATTTCGTTATGTCGAAAACTTCAATTTAACCGCCCACAGCCTATTCCAGTCGCCCCGCGGCCGGCATACAATGTTAGATCGCACGACCTGGGATAATTGGTGAAATTGGATAATATTTGCCACGAAACCAGTTCGCCCTCGCCCGCGCAGTACACCGCCAACACGTTTACTCATTAATACACAACAGGCTATCTCTCCACTTACTCGCCATGAACACCGGATTGGCCGGTCGTTTCAAGGGGACTTCATCTGATGCAGCAACTTGAATCGCCTGGTCGCAATCTGGCTGCGAAAAAGCATGTCTCTGCGCGTCGGACCCGATCTTGCCGGCCCCAGTGCCAGGCTCTTGAGAGCCGGCATCTTCTGTCCGTCACCCTGTCAGGCAACGAACCGGCTGCCCCTCTGGTCGGTGCGCCGATTGTTTGGACGGCAACGGCCGGCGGCCACGGAGCGACACCCGTTTACCAGTTCAGCGCGGGACCGGTGGGTGCTCCACTTCAAGTCGTCCGAGACTTCAGTCAGAGTGGCAGTTTCACCTGGAACCCTCTTCAAGAGGGGAACTATCAAATCTCTGTGACGGTCAAAGACGGCTTCGCGGCCACAACAGGTGAGACAACAAGCACGACCTACACTGTCAGTTCAAGGGTTTCTGGCTCTGCGGCGGTGATCAGTCCGACGTCGAACCCTCTGGTTGCGCTCTATAGCGCGCCAGCTTCGTCCGGCAGTTTGATGTACGTTCAGTTCAAATTGCTGGGATCGAAGGCGGGCTGGCAAGCGACTGCCGCACAGCCAATTGTGCCGGGGAAGAGTACCAACTTCCTCGTGGCGAACATGCTGCCGAACCGAATCTACGTGATGCGGCACGTGATCATCGGCGGCGGAATTTCCGCACCAACGGACTTCCAAACCGGTCCTCTGCCGAAGTCGTTGAAGTTCCCAAGTTTCAACGTGCAGAAGGCGCCTAATTCCCAGTCAGCCCTGTCTCAGAATGTGGTGTTCCACGTCGGTATCAACGCCCCGAATGGCACGGTCGACACCCTGGCGACGGATCGAACAGGCCACATCACCTGGTATTTCGACCCGGTTGCCAATGCCTTCCCGAGCTATGCACCAAGCCTCGTGACCGGCGGGTCTGTACTCCTCCTGGGTGGCGTGCAAAACGGTGTGGGCGGCGTCGACACGCTTCGGGAAATCGACCTGGCCGGCGATACTCTCCACGAGACGAACATCAATGCCGTCAACGCGGAGCTTGCTGCGCTCGGGCTGCACTCGATTACCGACTTCAATCACGAAGCGCAGCGATTGCCCAACGGCGACACGGCGGTTCTGGCTACAACTCCCAGAATCGTTGATCTCAATGGTGTACCGACCCTATACAACGGCGACATGGTGATCGTCCTGGATCAGAATTTCCAGGTCGCTTGGGTGTGGGATCCTTTCACGTCGCTCGACACAAATCGCCTGCCGACTCTGGGCGAAGGTCCCACCGACTGGCTGCACGCCAACTCGATTGCCTGGTCTCCGACCGACGGCGACCTCCTGGTTTCCATGCGCAGCCAGGACTGGGTCGTGAAAATTGACTACGCCAACGGCGCCGGCGACGGCCACGTAATCTGGCGGCTGGGGGCAGGCGGTGACTTTACGATCAAGTCCTCGAACGCCTCGCCCTGGTTCTCGCACCAGCACGACGTGCGTTACGTAAACGGCAACACCATCACGCTCTTTGATGACGGAAACGTCCGCCGGAGCAAGAACCCGAAAGCACACAGCCGCGGACAGGAGCTCGTTCTCGACGAAGCGGCAAAAACGGCGACGCTGGTCGTCAACGCCGACCTGGGCGGCTACGCGCTTGCCCTGGGCAGTGCACAGGCGCTGCCAAACGGCAACCTCGACTTCGGTTCCGGCATCGCCCAGCAAACGATCGAGGTGCGTCGTAACGGCAGCACCAATTATGTGCTCAAGATGAACCTGGCGGGACTGCAGTATCGCACGTACATCTATTCAAATCTCTACGGATTGTGAGCCTCATTTTGGCGGGTGGCCCGATGAGGCCACCCGTATGCAACACATTCTCTTGCCGAAGGGCTATGGTACCGTAGAGTGGTTACCATAGCCGGCGGGAGACCTGCAGATGACCGAAGCCGAATGGTTGTCGACTGCTTCCCCATCCCTGATGCTCGAGTTTCTCCGCGGCAAGGAGAGCCCGCGCAAGCTGCGTCACTTCGCTTGCTCTCTGATTCGGCGCACACCATTCCATCGGGACGGCCGCACAATCTGGGAGCTCGTCGAGGAGTTCGAGTGGTTCCGTCGCCCAATCTCTGATGGCCGCACCATGACATGCCATGAGCTGATCGAAATCGCCGAGCGCCAGGCCGAGGGGCAAGCGTCGGCCGAAGCGTGGGCGGCGGCGCGAGAATTCGCTCAAGATGTGCGAGAGCAAGCTGAGAACGACACGTTCGAAAACGATCCCGCCATAGGTCCGGGAGCCCACTATCGAGGTTCCCACTTTCGCCTGGCCGCCGCCGAGGCGATTGCGCATGTCATCGAAGAAGATCCCGACAAACTCTGCGCCTTCATGCTTAACTACAGTGTGATAACGCCTGACTGGGACCGCACATCCAAGAAGCTAATGCATCGCGATCTCGACACGCCGACCCGGCACCTCATCCATGAAGTGTTCGGCAACCCATTCCGCACAGAGTAGGGTGATCGGCGTGGGATCTCCAGGACGCCGACATCGAACGCAATTTCCCTGAATCGCATGGAATCAAAAATCGGCTTGGGCCGAGCCGTCTCTTTCTTGGACGCGGTGCTCCGGCCCAGGTTATACTTTGTTGTTCTTTGCTGAACACCGAAGCGCAAAATATCGACATGCGTTCTGATAACGATGCCGGCTAGATTCTCTGCGTCGACCCGCAACATTCAGGTCGATTAAGGATTTGAACCGATGGCACTGGGCCGCAGCACCCCTTTCGTCGTCATAACAACCCTTGTCTGCATCCCTGTGCTTACCACGTTCGTTGCACACGGCGCGATGCCTGGTCCCGGCGGTGGGTCGCCAACTGCGACGGATAAGCCAGCCGTTCACGCAACGAAGGCTAGCGAAGCAAAGCCTGGGGCCAGCGGGCAAACCACGCTCGCTGGCAACGTCGTGCCGTTCCTGAAAATCCATTGTTATCGCTGTCATGCGGATGGGAAGAATCGTGGGGATGTCGCGCTTGATGGCATCAAGGATGATGAGAACGCCTTGAAGGACGATCGTGCGCTTTGGGATACCGTTATTCGTGCAGTGCAAAATGGAGAGATGCCGCCGAAGAGGTCCCCTCGGCCCACGGACGTTGAGGCGGACATGTTTGTGAAATCGCTCAACACGATTCTCGCCCGGGTTGACTGCGGTGGGACGAAAAATCCAGGACGAGTGACGGCCCGCCGCTTGAACCGGGTTGAGTACCAGAACACGATTCGCGACCTGCTTTACATCCCCGAATTCACCATCGGCGATGACTTCCCTCCCGACGACATCGGATACGGCTTCGACAACATCGGTGATGTGCTGACGATGTCCTCTTCGCTCCTGGAGCGATACCTGAAGTCTGCCGAACTGGCGATGGCGCTCACCGACAAAACGGCCAAGCAGAGCAAGGCTCGAACCAAAATGGTCGAGCCGCTCAAGCTGTTCGCCGATGTGCAGACCATCCCGCTCGAGTTCAACAACTACCAGCAGCGTGCGAGGATTGTGCTGGAACGGTTCGCGGCTCGGGCGTATCGCCGGCCTGTCAAACCCGAGGAGATCGAGCGGCTCATGGACTTCGTCCGGTTTTCGCTCGCCCACGAGGGTGAGTCGTTCGACCGGCCGCGAGCCACGTTTGCCGCCATGCGTGCCGTTCTGGTGTCTCCTCACTTCCTGTTCCGGATCGAGCAAGACCCGCCCGGCGCCGATGCGGCGCTGATCACCGAACACGAACTGGCGACGCGGCTCTCGTACTTCCTCTGGAGCACGATGCCCGACGAAGAGTTGACGTATCTGGCCAACCAGGGGCAGCTTCGGGCGAACCTCGACGAGCAGGTCCGGCGGATGCTGGCGAGTCCCAGAGCTCATGCGCTGACAGAAAACTTCGCTACCCAGTGGCTTAAGATCCGAGGCATCAAAACATTCGCGCCCGACCCTGCCTTGTATCCGACTTTCAATGAGCCTCTGCGCAAGGCCATGCTCGAGGAGACGAGCCGGTTCTTCGATCACGTGGTGACGAACGATCGGCCGATCTTGGATTTCATCGACGCCGATTACACGTTCGCGAACGAAGTGCTGGCCAAGCACTACGGGATTGCGGGCGTCAGCGGGGAGGAGTTCCGCAAAGTCGCGGTCGATCGTAGACAGCGCGGGGGCGTTCTCACGCATGCGAGCGTCCTTTCGGCCACCTCCACGCCCGTGCGGCCGTCACCGGTCAAGCGCGGAATCTGGATCCTGGAAGTCCTCTTCAATACCCGCCCAGCGCCGCCTCCGCCGAACGTCCCAGAGCTCGAGGCCGACGGTAAGAAGCTGACCGGATCGCTCCGGCAGGTGATGCAAAAACACCGGGACAATCCGCAGTGCGCGGGATGCCACTCGAAGTTCGACCCGATGGGGCTGGCGCTCGAGAATTACGATGCGCTGGGCCGGTGGCGGTCCAACGATGGCACCAACCCCATCGACGCCTCGGGCGTACTTCCCGGCGGGCAATCGTTTGGGACAGCGCAAGAGTTTCGCGCGGTGCTACTGGGGCGACGTTCTGACTTCCGCCGCGGGCTAGCCGAAAAGCTGCTGACTTACGCTCTCGGGCGGGGTCTGGAATACTACGACCGGTGCGCGATCGACGGCATTTGTGCGGCGACCGCCACCGGCGATGATCGATTTTCCTCGCTGATTCTTGCGATCGTAAAGAGCGACCCGTTCCAGTATCGCAACGGCCGACAGGAGACGAAGTGATGCCCGCTCGCGCACCTATCTCTCGCCGCGCCACCTTGAAGGGCCTCGGCGCAACCATTGCGCTGCCGTTCCTCGAGGCGATGCTACCCCGAGGCGCCGCGGCGGCCGCTGGCACCGCGTTTCCCAGACGCATGGCCGTTCTTTACGTGGCCAACGGCGTCATCATGGACCAGTGGCGGCCGAAAGAAGTGGGAAAGGAATTCAACCTTCCCCGCATCCTCAAGCCGCTGGAACCATACAAGAGCGATATGCTCATCCTTAGCGAACTGGCCTGCGAAAAAGCCCGTGGCGGCGGTGCGCACGCCTGCACGATGCCCGCTTACCTGACCGGCGTGCCGATCAAGAAAACGCTCGGGGCCGACATCCAGGCCGCTGTGAGTATGGATCAGCTTGCCGCATCGCAGATTGGCAGCGCAACGCGGTATCCGTCGTTGGAGCTCGGTTGCGAGTACGGCCAACAAGACGGCTATTGCGACACGGGTTACACATGTGTGTATCAAACCAATTTATCCTGGCGCACGCCGAACACTCCCGCACCCAAGGAGATCAACCCGCGAATCGTGTTCGACCGCCTCTTTGGCGGGCGCAATGCGCGTGAGATGTCCGAGGCTCAGGCCCAGTTAGAGGTGAACCGGCTGAGCATCCTGGACTTCGTTCGGGAGCAGGCGAGTGACCTGAATCGTGCGGTCGGAGTGGCCGATCGCCGGCGCATGGACGAGTACCTGACGTCGGTTCGCGAGATCGAGCGCCAGATCAAACAGCCTCCCTACGAGCTGGATCCGAAGATCAGCAAGGGAATGGCGCGACCCACGACCATCCCCGCCAAATTCGCCGATCACTTCCGGTTAATGGCCGACCTTCTGGTGCTCGCGTTCCAGACCGACATCACGCGGATCTCTACCCTCGTGCTCGGAAACGAGGGAACCCGGCGCGCGTTCCCCGAGCTTGGATTTACCGAGGAGCACCACGGCGTATCGCACCACGGCAACGACCCTGGGATGATCGAGAAACACGCCAAGATCAACCAGCACCAGGTCGAGCAACTGGCCTATCTTTTGGGCAAAATGAAGGCGATCAAGGAAGGCGACCGGACGCTGCTGGACAACAGCATGATCCTCTACGGCAGCGGTCACAGCGACGGCAACCGGCACGCACACACAAACCTGCCGGTGCTCACATTCGGCAAGGGCGGTGGAACGATCAACACCGGCCGACACATTGTCTACCCCGCGCGCACCCCGCTGTGCAACCTCTACATGTCCTTCTTCGAACGGCTGGGCGTTAAAGCCGAAAAGTTCGGCGACAGCACCGGCCCGCTTGACCAACTCTCATAAATCAGTAGCAAACCGAGAACTAACAACTCACAACCGAGAACTATTCAAGAAATGTTCGTTTCCCGTTGTGTGCTGCTAATCTTCGTGCTCTTTGCCGCGTTCGCCGGCGTCGTGCAAGCGGGCGAATCCGACAAGAAGGACGACGAGAAGGAATTCGCGAGCAAAACCACGGCCATGAAATTCGTGCGGATACCGAAGGGAACTTTTGTGATGGGTTCCCCGACGACCGAGAAGAATCGCTACGAGAACGAATTGCAGCACGAAGTCACTCTATCGCGCGACTTCTACCTCGGTATGTACGAGGTAACGCGGGGACAGTTCCGTCAGTTCATCGAAGACACCGGTTACAAGACAGAGGCCGAAGCGGGCGATGGCTCATACGGCTGGGGCGAGTCGGAGAAAGAGCTGTTCAACAAACGGAAGGAATTGACCTGGCGGAACGCGGGATTCGCGCAAACGGATGATCATCCGGTGGTGAATGTTTCGTGGAACGACGCCGCACGGTTCGCGAATTGGCTATCGAAGAAGGACGGGCAGATTTACCGGTTGCCGACCGAAGCCGAGTGGGAATACTGCTGTCGAGCCGGAACAACTTCGCCGTACTTTTTTGGAACCAAGGCTGAAGACGTGGTGAAGCACGGAAATATCGCGGACGGCAGCGCTCGGCGTGCATTTCCCAATCGATCGACAATCTCGCCTCAGGACGGCTACGTCTGTTCGGCGCCGGTCGGTCGCTTCAAACCAAACGCGTTCGGAATCTACGACATGCACGGCAACGTCACGGAGTGGTGTGCCGACTGGATGGGAGATTACTCCACACGCCCTATAACCGATCCCACCGGTCCCGCCAGAGGTTCCGTCCGGGTGTACCGCGGCGGCGGTTGGGTCAGTTCAACGGGGACGACACGGGCTGCGGATCGGAACGCGTACGACCCTTCGTTCCGGATCAACGAGCTAGGATTCCGTCTCGTTCGGGTCGCGCAATAACTGGTTAGTCATAAGCAACGTCGCTTCAGCCTTTTGGTTGGCTCATTCTGAAATTCAGAAGAGTGGTGCGTCATGTTCGCGACTAGGTCTGCCTTTTCTGGGTGCCACTGGCTGTAGTCAGCCAGTGTGTTGGGCGTCACTAAGGGCACAGTGGTGGGGTACCACCAGTGGCACCCGAGGGCCTGATTTCGATCACAACCCCGAAGTCCATCATGAGCCTCATGTTCTTGGATTCGGACCGGCGGCTCACGGTTTCGACCGCTCTGCCTTCCATTTCTTCGCCTCGTCGGGCCGGCCGGTCGATTCGTACAATTCGATCAGACGGTCGATCGCCTCGGGAAGACGTTCGCTAGCCTGAGCGGGAATCGAAGACTTGCGCTGACGCAGCCCCTCGAAGCCTCGCACGAGCATTGGCTCGGCCTCGACATACTTTCGCTGACCAAGCAAGGCCCCGCCGAGTTGCGACATCGTGTTGAACGTGCCCCAGACGTCGGGCTGAAGCTTCTCGCGGATGGCGAGCGTCTCACGGAGAATGGGGTCGGCCTCGGCGTATTTCTTGAACTGCAGCAAGACCCTCGCACACAGCGCCAGGCGGTCGGACAAATCCGCGCTGCCTGGAGGGTGCGTCCGGCGCCCTTCGGCAATGATCTCTGGGACCAGCCGAGCCGCCGCATCACCGCGCCCCGTTCGCGCATAGGTGTCGAGCAAGTATGGCCCAGCCCAGCGGATGGCCGGATTGTCGCGCGAGGCGGCGTGAGCCTCTTCCAGCAGGGGAAGCGCGTTTACTGGCCTGCCGGCGCTAAGATGCGAAATACCCAGGTTGGCGATGGCAGCCTGAGTCGTGAAGTGAGCCCGTCCCAGCTTCTTTTCCAGCAGCGGGATGGTCCGCTCCAGAAGCGGGATCGCCTTGTCGAGATTGCCCGAGTCTCGATAGGTCTGAGCCAGGTTGTTCATGGCGCCGAGGACATCGGGGTGATCGGGGCCGAGCTTCGCTTCCCGTCGCGCGAGCGATTCCTCGAAGATCGCGATCGCTTTGTCGAACTTGAGGGCGATCAGGTAATCGCCGCCGAGGTTGCCCATCACGCGCAGGGTGCTGGGGTGGTCGGGGCCGAGCTTGAGCCGCATGAGCCGCAAGGTCTCCTCGTGGATCGGGATGGCCTCAGTCGGCCGGCCGGCGTCGCGGTATCCGCCAGCCAGGTTGTTCATGACCGCGAGCGAGTCGGGGTGATCGTGCCCGAGTTTCGCCTTGGTCAAACGCAAATCTTCTTCCCAGAGCGGAATGGCATCGCGCACCCGCCCGACAAACTTGTACGCGCCCGCCAGGTTGTCCATCGAGTTGAGCGTCTGCGGGTGATCCGGCCCGAGCTTCGATTTGCGCAGCGCCAGGGTCTGCTCGTAAAGCGCGATGGCCTCGTCGGTCTTACCGAGGTCAAGCTTGCCGCCGGCCAGGTTGTTCATCGTGATGAGCGTGGCCTGGTGATCGGCGCCGAGCTTCGATTTGCGCAGGGCCAGCGTTTGCTCGAGGATTGCGATCGATTCCTCGGCACGTCCGGCGTCCTGAAGAGCCAGGCCCAGGTTGTTCATGCAGTCGAGCGTATCGGGGTCGTCGGGCCCAAGCTTCTCGCGCATCGTCGCAAGAGTCTTTTCGAAGAGCGGTACGGCCTTGTCGAATTGGCCGGCGGTGCGGTGGACTTCGGCGAGATTGTTTCGGCTTGAAAGCGTCGTGCGGTGATCCGAGCCGAGTTTTGAAGCACGAGTATCGGCCGCTTTCTCCAGTAGCGCGGTTGCCGGCTCGTATTCGCCAAGGCCCTTCAACGACATGGCGAGAGTCGTCTGCATCTCAGCCACTGTCAGAGGATCACCAATCGCCGAGCCTTCGAGCTCACGCACAGCCGTTTTGAGATTGTCGCGCAGAACATCCTGGAGCGGCCGGCCAGACTCCGCGATCTGCTCGGGATCAAGCTCGGCAAAGACCGAGCCCAGGATCTCGTTTCCCTTCTTCGCATAGGCCAAGTTCGTTTCGGCCTTCTCTCTGGCTTTAGCCTCAAGTCCCAGGGCGTTGTCGGCGGCGTCTCGCTGTTGGCGAGCCTCGAACATCCCCCAAATCGTGCCTGCCATTCCCAGGAGCAGTGCCAAAAGGATAAACGCCGCGGCAGTCACGGCTCCCTGGTTGCGCCTGACGAACTTGGCTATGCGATAGCGGAGGGTAGGGGGCCCGGCGGCGACAGGCTCTTGATTGAGGAACCGCCCGATATCGTCGGCGAACGCGGCGGCAGACTCGTAGCGGCGCCCGCGGTCCTTTTCGAGCGCCTTCATCACGACCCAGTCGAGGTCGCCTCGAATGGCCCGGCTCAGTCGCGAAGGCTCTGTCCCGCGGTTCACGGCGACGGACGGCAAGTCGTCGGCCGCCCCAACTCGACTGCTTGGCGGAGGCGGGTCGTCCTCGCGGATCAGCCGATAAACCTCGTGGGGGGCAGCCCATCGTAGGATCTCGCGGCCAATGGGAGGGCTGCCGGTTAACAGTTCGTACAGCACCGCTCCGAGAGCATAGACGTCGGCCCTCGTGTCAACATCCCGAGCATCCGGGCTTGCCTGCTCGGGGGCCATGTAGAGAGGGGTGCCGGCCATCACTCCGGGAATGGTGAACACGCTCTGATCCGTCAGCGTCGCGCCGCCGATCGCCTTGGCCAGCCCGAAGTCGATCACCTTCGGCACCGCCGTACCGCCAACGTCTTCGACTAGCACGTTGCTCGGCTTGATGTCGCGATGAATCACTCCTTTCTGGTGTGCGTGCTGAACCGCCCCGCAAACCTGGCGGAACAGTTCGAGCCGCGCGGGCACAGACAGCTTACGGGCATCGCAGTAGTCGGTCAGCGGAACGCCGTCGACCAGCTCCATTACGAAAAACGGCCGGCCGTCTGTCGTCGCGCCGGCGTCGAGCACCTTGGCGATGTGAGGATGATCCATCACCGCCAGTGCTTGCCGCTCAGCCTCGAACCGGGCGAGGACCGACCTCGAGTCCATCCCTGGGTTGATCAGCTTGACCGCAACCGACCTCTTCACCGGCCGAAGCTGCTCGGCACGATACACAGTGCCCATGCCGCCGCGGCCGATTGGTTCGCCTACCTCGTAACGGTCCGAGAGTAGAACGCCGGTCTCGGACGGAATTGGGCCAGGCGGCGCGGGGATTGGGGTGGACAGGTCGTCGTATGACTTCAGTGTGGAATCTGCGACCGGCCCGGCCATGAAGCTGTCGGCTTCGACGAGGGCGTTAAGAAGACGCTCGACTCTTTGGCGAAGGGCGGGATTGTCGCGGCAGGTCTCGTCGAGGTAAGCCTTGCGGGCTGATGCGTCGTCGATCTCCAGGGCGGCGAGGAAGAGTGTCCGCTCGTTCATTGGGGGTCGCCGACGCGTTGATGTTGATGTGTTTGAGTCGAGTCTACTCGAACGGCGGGACGGTCGACAGGCCGCAAGCGACCGATCGACGTCCCGCCTTTCGCGAATCAGTAGATGATCGTCCGCGGCTGGACGTCGAAGTCTCCCGTCAGAATGTCACCGACCGCTCCATCAGCCGACCAATTCCATTGTGTGTAGAACTGATCAAAGCTCTCTGTGTACGAATTTCCGTCGGTATTCGTGAGCGTAACTGTTCGGTCGAAACGGTCGTACCCGGTGAGCACGATCCAGTGGAGATCCTCGGGCAAGTGGCCCGTGGGAATGGTCCTGTTCTGGCCCGTGGGGTTGATTAGAGCGATCACGGGCCTGCCGGTGGCGAGGATGTCGAGAATGTGGTCGATGCCGCCATCGCCATAGTTGACGCGATTGACCCGAGCCTCGAGCGTGGTCTGCGGGCGATACTTCTGAATGGCGGCGAGCATGACCGATGGGCGAGTCCCCATGCCGACCCGGCTCACAAGGTCGCCGTCATATTCAATCTGATTCATCATCTGAGCGTAGCTCTGGTTGAATCCATAGAACCTGAGGAATCGTGAGGCGGTATTCGGTCCGCATGTTGTGTTATCGATCTGAGGCGAGCCGCCCGGAATACCCGAGATCTGAATCGCCTCCTCGGCGCCCGTCTCCTGCGACCAGAAGATCTCGCCGTTCTGGAAGGCCACCGTCCGCGCACCGCTGGGCGTGAACTCCTCGTCGTTTAGAGGCAGGCCGAGTATTCCTGCCGGGCCGCCCATCGCGTTGTACTTCTGGAGAATCGCCCCGATGATCACGTGCGTGCCTAGGCCTGAGTAGTAAATCGTCCCGCCCTGGAACGTTTGCATCCGAGCGCCGGGAACACCGGGGACATTCATCTCGTCGCTGGTCGGCATGCCGACGATGGTCTGCACGTTGGTCCCGAAGGCGTCGGTCTCAGAAGCTGTGGTGGCGTATTCGACCGCGATGGCGCCGATCACCGCGTGCGTGCCGACGGACGAGGAGTAAATCGTTCCGCCCTGGAAGGTTTGCATCCGCGCGCCGGGCACGCCTGGGACGTTCATCTCTTCGCTCGTCGGCATGCCGAGGATCTTCTGCACGCTCTTGCCGAAGGCATCGACCTGATAAGCGGTCGCAGCGTACTGGCCCCCAATCGCTCCGTACACAGCGTAAGTACCGGAGCCCGAGGAGTAGATCGTCCCGCCCTGGAAAGTCTGCATCCGAGCGCCGGAAACTCCGGGGACGTTCGTCTCTTCGCCGGTCGGCAGGCCAAGAATCGTCTGGACGCTCGTCCCGAAGAGGTCGCCTTCAAAACGGGTATAGTCGTACTCGCCTGCAATAGCTCCGATGATCACATGCGTGCCGGCCGTCGGCGAGTAATAGATCGTCCCGCCCTGGAAAGTCTGCATCCGAGCGCCCGGAACGCCCAGGACGTCGGTCTCGTCACCCGTCGGCATGCCGAGGAGCTTCTGCACGTGGTTCCCGAAAGCGTCGCGCTCCACGGCCGTGGCGGCATAATCTGCACCGATCGCTCCAAACACGGGATGCGCGCCGCCGGACGAGGAATAGATCGTCCCGCCCTGGAAGGTTTGCATGCGGGCACCGACGACCCCCGGGACGTTGGTCTCGTCGCTGATGGGCAGGCCGAGGATTTGCTGAACGCTCGTGCCGAAGGCATCGACCTGATAAGCGGTCGCGGCATAATCACCGTCGATCGCGCCGATGATCGTGTGCGCCCCGGTGGCGGGCGACCAGTCGATATCGCCTCCCAGGAAGTGGCTCACCCGCCCGCCGACGGGACCATCCATCTCGTCGGAGGTCGCAAGGCCCAGGATGCCGCGGACAGAATGACCAGACGCGTCGGTCAAGTAGACTGAGGAGTTCAGCTTGCTGGCGATCAGGCCGTTGACTTCGTGCGCGCCGGTCGAGGCAGAGTAGTCAATCTCTCCGAACTGGAAGTGAACCACCCGCCCGCCATATGCGGCCACCTCATCTCCCAACGGCTTGCCGAGGATCGTGTTATCTTCGCCGCCAAACGACTGGTACTTATCCATTACGGCCTTCGACATGGAGCGGCCTGCTGTCATGATCAGGTCGATCACCGTGTCACCGGGCGGAGCGACGTACGTATTGAGCCCGCCGCCTCCATTCAGCGTCGCCGGTATTGGTAATGTCGTTTGCACATTCATCAAGTCGTTCCCGTCGAGCCCCTTGATCATGATCGACTTGACCAAGGATGTGTCAAACATCTCGCCCGCGGCGATAATCGAAGCCTCCTCCTGCACGACGTTGATCGTGTCGTCCCCATGCGTTCCGGTCACGGTCAAAACACCATCCGCTGAGAGCGTGGCGGTGATTCCGGTGGTCGAGAGGACCACCCGGGATTCCAAGACCGCGAGACCGACCTGGCCAGGCACGAACGACCGGCGGTTTCTGGCACGATTGCGGCGGCTGAGCGAGAGCTTGAGTGGGAGAGCGGGACGAGACATGGGGGCGATCTCCTTGGATTGGGTTGGTTCGCGTTGGTTCGCATTCGCTCTTCGACCCCACCCACGCGTTCCGGCTCTGGATCACGCCACGAATTTCGAAAAACTTTTCGTCGGATTGGGGTCTGCCTAGATCTTCCTGCGTTCACCCGACGCGCCGGATGGCATAAGATAAAGCCTGCGAGTCCAAACCGCGACAACCGGCCGAGATCGTGATCGCCCGGCTCGATCCCTCCAGGATTGAAGCGAATGGATGATAGCGCCGCCGAAGACCGCCACTGTGCCGCCGACCTCTTCCCGCTGGTCTACGGCGAGTTGCGTCGCGTTGCCTCGGCGCGCATGGCCGGGCGAGCAGCGGGCCAGACGCTCCAGGCGACCGCGCTGGTGCACGAGGCCTACGTCCGGTTGGTCGGTCGGGCCGACGGTCCCCGGTGGGCCGACCAAAGCCACTTCTTCGCTGCCGCGGCCGAAGCGATGCGACACATCTTGGTCGACCGTGCCCGTCGGCGTGGCGCCTTGAAGCGAGGAGGCGGAGGCGCCCGGATCGACCTCCCCGAGGACGCACTCTCCGCGCCCGACGATCGAACCGACGACGAGTTGCTAGCCGTCGACGAAGCCCTCGGCCGGCTGGTCGAGGCCGATCCGCAAGCGGCTGAGCTGGTCAAACTCCGCTACTTCGCAGGGATGAGCATCCCCGAGGCAGCCGCCGCGCTCGGCGTCGCCCCCCGCACCGCCGACCGCCTCTGGGCCTACGCCCGCGCCTGGCTGCGCGTGGCCATTGGAGACCGCGAATAGATCAATCGCAATGGCTCGAAAGGCTGATTACTTCGTCTGCGCAACGTGTTGTGAGTCCGACTTGAAACAGTCCCGTCGCTTTTGAAGAACGCGCTGACACGTGCACTCCTCGGATCTCACATGAGCTCTTGCTTCAGTCGCATGAGCAAGTAATCAACCCGCGAGGCATTCGCCTTCACTTCAATCGTCGTCATCAAAGCAAGCGTGAAGGCTTGCGGCTGACCAAGAGAATCAAAAACGGCGCGAAAACTACCAATCCGTGCACAAATCGTGACCAATCGAAGCTATGTCCGGGTTCTTACCAATTACAAAGTGAAACTTTAAGACCAATTGCCACAAGTACAAGCCAGCTTTAAGAATGCGAGAGAAGGGAGTCGAACCCTTACACCTTTCGGTACAGGAACCTAAATCCTGCGCGTCTGCCAGTTCCGCCACTCTCGCTCACGCGTCGTCGCCGACGATTCCTATCTTAATCGATCGCAACGACTCGGGCCAAGGTCGATTGCGACGAAGCGTTTCGATTCATCTTTCCTGATGGGTTGTTCGACTTCGACCGAAGTGTTATTGAGCGCACGCTCGCGCTAAGATACGCTGAAGCTACACATCTCATTCACGAAACCGATCTTGAGTAAAGAGACGCGACATGCGACGCCCATTGGGTCCGCCTGCGCTTATCGTTCTTGGCCTGCTGGCAAGCTTTTTGTGCTGGCGCGCCTACGCGTCGTGGCAGTTTCAATCGTCTCTTGTTCAGGCGAAAGAGCTTCAAGAACAAGGGAAAATCGAGGCCGCACGCACTTTGCTCATCTCGCTCGAACGTGCCAATCCCGCCAATCAGCAAGTCGTCTATCAAATTGGTAAATGCGAGTATGCTCTCAAGCATCCGCAAGCCGCAATCGATGCATGGTCGCGACTCGAAAATGACGGCGAGTTCGCAAAGATGGCGTGCGACGAACGCGCTGAGCTACTCATCACGGCATTTGGACGATTCGCCGAGGCCGAGCGTTTGCTGGAAGCGCGGATTCGCGATCGCTCGAAGTCCTCACTGTACGCCCGCGAGTTGCTCGCGAAGCTGTATCGGCATGAGGGACGCCTCGATGAAGTGCGAACGCTCTTGCAGGACGACTGGCGGCAAGGGCGGGACCGGGCCGTGATGCTGCGCGAATTATGGCTGCTCGACCACGAGCCGGTGCCAATCGCCGAGGTGAGATCGTCGCTTGATGAAGCGGCTGCGAAGTCGCCGCAGGATGATCGCGTTTGGCTGGGACGCGCGAATCTCGAATCGCGCGAGGGAAACCTTGCCGCAGCCGAAACCTTAATCGAACGATGTCGCGCGGCGAAGTCAGGGGATCATGCAGTTGCATCTGCCGCGTTGCGATGGGGACTCGCGGCGCATCGGAGTGATGTCGTTCTCGCAGCCGCAAAAGACATGAAGGCTTCTGCACTCGATTCGCGCGAACGCCTGGGGCTCGTGGCCTGGTTGACCGCCGAAACTGGCAACCGATCCGCAGAAGAACAGGCGCTGGGACGGCTCATCGACCAGTATCCTTTCGACCCGTTTCCGCTCGATCGCCTCGCCGCGCTCGCGAGTGCGCGAGGCGACAACACTCGTGCGATCGCACTTCGCCGCAAGAAATCGGAAGGTGATACAGCGCGAGAACGCTATCGCCAGCTTCTCGCCAATCCGCCGCAGCCGCAGGCCTACGCCGAGCTTGCAAGACTCGCTGAAACGCTTGGTCGCGACTTCGAGGCGCGAGGTTGGTGGAGCATGGTGTTCGACGCCGGTGCCTCAGACGCCATCGCACGGCTCGATGCTCGGCTCAAACCCGACGAAACACTCGCCGGCCAAAATACAACGCTCGCCGAAACACTCGCCGACATCGGCGCCAGCAGCCCGAATCAGAACGCTCCGTCCAAGCAATCGATCGCCATGACATTCCGCGACGATGCAAAGTCGGCGGGTCTCAAGTTTCGCTTCAATAACGGCCGAAGTGCGTCGCGGCTCTTACCCGAAACCATGTCGGGCGGCATCGGCCTGATCGACTACGACAACGACGGCTGGCTCGATGTTTACGCCGTGCAAGGGGGCACATTCCCTCCCGCCGAATCACCTGCGCCGACGATGGGCGACCGCCTGTTTCGCAACCTGGGAAATGGAAAGTTCGAAGATGTGACCGAACGAACCGGCCTGGCGCGATTCCCGGGCGGATACGGCCACGGCGTGAGCGTAGGGGACGTCGATAACGACGGATGCGCCGACCTATTCGTTACAAGATGGCGTTCTTACGCTCTCTACCGAAATAAAGGCGACGGTACGTTCGAGGATGCGACCACACGATTCGGTTTCGTCGGCGATCGCGACTGGCCGACCTCGTCCGCATTCGCCGACCTCGACAATGATGGCGACCTCGACCTTTACGTCTGCCACTACCTCAGTTTCGACCTAAAAAATCCTCTCATTTGCCGCCTGCCCGACCGCACCGAGCCGCACTACTGCGACCCTCGCCACTTCCCTGCGCTGCAGGATCACATCTTTCGCAACGATGGCGGCAAATTTGTCGACGTGACGGCCGAATCGGGCCTCGTCGACACAAATGGCCGTGGTCTCGGCGTGGTTGCCGCCGATGTCAACGATGATGGCAAGATCGACCTGTTCGTTGCGAACGACACAACGGCGAATTACTTGCTCATCAATCGCGGCGGCATGAAGTTCGAGGAAATGGGCGTCGCCAGCGGAGTCGCCTGCAACGCCGCCGGCGGTTTTCAGGCCGGAATGGGAACTGCGTGTGCCGACGTCGACGGCGATGGCAGGCTCGACCTGCTCGTCACCAATTTTTACGGCGAATCGACCACTTTTTATCGCAACCTCGGCGGCGGTTCGTTTGGCGATGAGTCGACCGCGATTGGCCTGAAAGTTCCGTCTCGGTTCATGCTTGGCTTCGGTCTCGTTGCGTTCGACGCCGATAACGACGGGCACATCGACCTTGCGACCGCAAACGGCCACGTCGATGACCTTACGCCAAGCGTTTCATACGAGATGCCCACGCAACTCTTACTCAACGGGCCGCGCGGGCGCTTGGTCGACGCCACGCGAACCGCCGGCGAACCCTGGACGATTCCTCGTCTGGGACGCGGGCTCGCGCGCGGTGATCTCGATAACGACGGCCGTGAAGATCTTGTGCTTATCGACCAAACGCGTCCACTCGTCTACTTCCACAATCAAACTGACCTGAAAGAACGCCACTGGTTGACGTTTCAACTCCAGGGAACGAAATCCCCGCGTGACGCCGTGGGCGCCGTCGTCACAGTTGAATCGGGCGGGCGCAAGCAAGTTGCCGTTCGTGCCGGCGGCGGCAGCTATCTTTCCGCGTGCGACGGACGCGTTCATTTGGGACTGGGCAACGCGAGCAAGATCGATTCCGTCGAGGTCCACTGGCCGTCGGGACGCGTCGAACGCTTCGCCGGTCTCGCAGTCGACCGCATCCATCGCCTCGTAGAAGGGGCGGGAACCGCTCGCTAGGCATTATCGCGTCACTAAACGAGCAATCACCGAGCTGATGGCATAAACCAACCCGATGAACGCGATCCAGGGCATCGCCAGCACGATGCCTTGCACAAGGCGTGTCCACTTCCAGCCCGTTCCGCGAGAGAGATTCGCGGGAGCGTAGTTCACATTCTGAACGGGCCGTGGCGTCTGCTGGGAGAGGACGTGGTAGGAATACTCATTGCGATAAATCATCTTGAATAAATGGTCAATGACTGTGTCGTTTTCAAAGTAGGTCGTATGCGCAGCGCCTGGCGAGAGATGGCCGTTGCTTACCTCGACGTTGTTCACCAGCACTTCGGTGTCGGTCGCGTTCGGCGGACTTTCGAGCGATCCGCTAATAATGTCGGCCTTGTCCCAAAAATTGATCCAGTGCAGAAACGGCTTGTTGTTATTGTTGCCGAACGGTTTTCGCCCCATGTCGCCACGAAGTGTGTCGGTCACCCGCACATAACGGTGCGAACTGCCAGCGTCGCTCTCGAAGAAGTAGTGAATCTTGTCGATCGGACTTCCTGCCGTCACAAAGTGCTCGATCTTGTTGAGCTGCTGGGTCGAAACGATGTTGAAGCCCGCCAAGTTGTGTGTTCGCGCCCAGTCGTCTTTTCCAAGCTCGAGCAGCACGTCGTGCGCAATCGCCGTACCAAGGCTGTGGGCAACGATGACGACGCGTTCGCACTTGGGGTTTTTGATGACGTGCTTGATCACCTTCACGCCGAAGTCGAGAATCTCACGGCGCTTTGCGAACCGGACGTCAGTCTCTTCATATGTGCACCAAAAAACAACGTCGCCCAGGTAGCGCTGTAGAAAGACAGGGATACCGATCGCTGAGATGATAAATGCCAGCAAGGTGGGGGCGGTGATGTTGAAGAGATCTTGCGACTTACCGTCGGCCTGTTTGGCGTATTCGACCAACGATTTGAAGAACGACGAGTTCTGAACGGAGGCGATAAAAAGGGACGCCAGAACGATCCCGGTCAATGAGATGACGAGGATGAACAGCAACATCGTCCAGAGCAGGAACAGGTTGCGGATTTCAACGTCGAACGCGTGCTGACGCCAATGGTCGGCGGCGCGAAGCATGACGTCGCGCTGGGCGGCAGAGATCGTAAGCTGCATACGCAAACGCGCATCGAGAAATTCGCGGAAGTCGCAATACTTTCCGTCGGGAAAATTGCGACGCGCCCCCAACCCTTCGAATAGCTGATACGCTCGAAGCAACTGCCGGACATCGCTGGCAGTCATGCGGATGAGCGGTTGGTTCTTCCAAAACTTCACACGCCTGACTTGCTCTGAAAAGCTCCTTTTTGGACCGAGCCGAAGATGCATATCGTGCAGTTCGCGAAGCGCAGCGCGTCGTAATCGTGCATGGGTCCGCCACTCGCTACGGAGCACGGTAAACGGTCGGAACGCCTGCGTGAGCAGCCACCAGAAAACCGTCCAGGGTTTCACACCTTTTGCGGTAATTGGGGCCCAGTATCCTTCATAAAATTGAACGTGCGGTAGACTGCGCGGATTTGCCGAACCTGACCCGTTCTGAGGGCGATGCACCGTGCGGATGAACTGCACCATTTCGTCAGGGACGACGAGCGACGGTTCGACGTGGCACGTCACACCGGCAAGCCATGAATTGATCGTGCGAGAATGCTTGTCGAGCGAGTCGATCAAACGGCTTGTTTCTTCGAGCCTTCGCTGGCTGCCCATGCCGTGAAAGTAGATCACCGCGGTGAATGGCGAGCTCATGCCCGTACCTTACCTTTCGCCTGGGGCGAAACCACCAGGCGCGACGTAAAGGCACATTCACATTTGCGGAAACCGTCGCGCTTCAGGTTGCCCCAGTAACAAACCGGTCGAATCGTAACCGCCTTGCGCAATCAAATAAGGCACACGAAACAGACAGGAATCGAACCCGCCTTCCAATGTGAAATTGTTCCAACCATGGGCCTCGTGTGTACGAGCGACTCGGGTGGCACAGGATCGCGTCAAAACATCGCCAGGCCGAGCCAGATTGCATCATTAGACGTCGCCTCAAAATCGCGGTCAAGCAAAAAGTCGCGTTCCATCATTCCGCGAGAAAACCCATCCGCACACTGTGTTTTTCTTGTGGTTTCCTCGTTCGAATCGCAAAAATAGAAGAAGCTCTTCAGCCCGCTGCGCCGCCGCAACCTCCGTCCACAGGTGCCAACCATGCTCAAGCTCACACTCCACCGAACGGTTGCGCTGACTGCGTTCCTAGTGCTTCTTACGTCTTCAGGCGCTTTCGCCAAAGACGAGAGCATGCTGCTCGATCAACCCGTGAGCGAATACAAAGCTCGTCGTGCCGCACTCATGAAGCGAGTGCGCGACGCCGAATCAATCAGCACGGTGGCTCGCGACAAGCCCGAGGGCGAACGAACCAGAAAAGCGGCCAATGTCGTGATTGTGCTGGTCGGCGAAAACGCCGACTCAGAAGATGGACGTTTTCGTCAATCGAACATGTTTGCGTATCTCACCGGCATCGACCTCCCGCGTGCTGCGCTGATCCTCTGGCCAGGCGAAAACCGCGAGGTGCTTTACCTTCCCAAACGCAACACATCCGAAGAGCGCTGGACCGGCCCCAAGTTGGGACACGGCGACGACGCCGCGAAGCTGACCGGCTGCGAGAATGTGGAGCCAATCGCTTCATTCATGGGCGACCTTTTCACAGCAATTGGCGACCCCGGAAAACGGACGTTCGGCGACGGTGGCGCACTGGTTTACCTCCTCTCACCTGAGCCACGGCCAGCAACTCCAGGCGCATCGGCCGCACTCACGCGACTCTTGCGCGAAGCCGCCCCCACCACGCGATTTCGCGACCTCGCCCCGATGCTCGGCGAGCTGCGCACAGTCAAGTCACCGAGCGAAATCAGCCTGATTCGCAAGGCGATTGCACTCACGGCCGATGCCCAAACGCAGGCGCGTCGGCTCATCGCCGATGACGTCCCAGAATATCGAATTGAGGGCGCGATTCTGAGTGCGTTCATTGGTGGCGGAGGCAGCCGCGCGGGGTTCCCGTCGATCGTCGGCTCGGGGCTGAACTCGACGATTTTGCACTACAACACGAATCGACGGACGATGCGCGACGGTGAGCTTGTCGTCGTCGATATTGGCGCGGAATACGGCTATTACTCAGCCGATATCACACGAACTTACCCCGTCAGCGGCAAGTTCACCGAACGTCAGCGGGCGATCTACCAGCTTGTGTTAGATTGTCAAACAAAGGTTGCTGACTCGTTCGAGTTGGGCAAAACGTCGCTGATGTCGCAAAGCAAAATCGCGCACGACTTCTTCCGTGAAAGCCCATTGAAGGCGAAGGACGAGAACGGCGTCGAGATGTCGATCGACCACTTCTTCACGCACGGTCTTGGGCATTATCTGGGAATGGACGTGCACGACGTCGGCGCTGGCGGCAAGCCGCTGCCCGTCGGCGCGGTGTTCACGATCGAGCCGGGGATTTACATTCCCAGCGAAGGGTTTGGCGTGCGGATCGAGGACGACTATCTCGTCACGATTACCGGGCTCAAGAAGCTGTCGGCGAAAATCCCCAGCGGAGTCGAGCAGGTAGAGAAGAAGGCCGCGCCGGTGCCCTGATCGATCATCGCGCTGGCTTGATTCCCAGCGCATTCAGTTTCGCGCTGAGCTCAATGTCCATCGCTTCGGCACGACGATCCTGCGCGTCATCCCAGGCGCGCTGGGCGTCGCGAATTGCGTCGGTTGCAGCCGTCATCAACGGTCGGATCGATTCGGGCCGGATCGATGGTTCCTTTCGGACCTGATCACGGGTGATGGCGAACTTTTTCCACGCGGCCATCGCGGTTTGGAACTGCTGAAGTGCGGCTTTTTCGACGTCGGTGAGCACGGCGGGTGTCGAGATTTCGCGTCGGCTGCGATTGTAGCGATCTTGTTCCATCCCCCAATTCGCCTGCTTCATCAGCTCGTTCGCCCGCTTTCCCTCCACATTCGCTCTAAGCTCGGAAAGCCGGCGGCGACGATCGTATTTCTCGAACAACTCCTGCTTCAGTTGTGCCTGCTTCAGCGCAAAACTCTCAGCCGTCAGCGAGAGTTGATTGCCGGTCATGAGCGTTTTTTGCTCATAGAGAAGCACGGCAATAATCGCGTCGAGTTTTGTCTTCTCGGCAGGTAGTTTTTCGAGCGAATCGATGAGTTCCTGCCTTGATTTGATCATCTCTTTATTGAGTGCGATCGCCTTGGTCGCCGCCTGGATTGCTGCCTGGTTGGATTCCGCTTCCTGCACGGCGGTTCCATCGGTGAATTCCTTCACCTGGATTTCTGCGATCTCACGCTCCAGCTTCGCCCTGTCGATTTCGCCCACTACTTGTTTTTCGCGAATCTCGAAATCAATATTACGCGAGCGGATGAATTGGTTTCGCTTCTCAATTTCGGTGAGACGGTCGAGCACGGCACGTTCGAGCTTGCGAAATTCGCTACCAATCGCACGAAACTCAACTTCAAGCGCCTCGCGCTGAGGATCGGCCGCAGGCTTATCGGCACCAAGTGTGCACACCGCGAGAACCGTCGCCACAAGTGACACACCGACGCAAGAAAGTCGAGCGACTCTCATATCACCACCTCTTTAAATTCGATCGCGAGGAAATGCCTGCGAAGGAGCATCACCACCTTAAAATCGGCGTTCTTCGGCGGGAGCGCGGCCCATCAAATCAGTCGCGTCATGATTTTTCGGTGTGATCTTTTTCGCCGTCGCGCCGGTACCAACTCCAGAGCAGCCGGTGATGGGTATAGTCGAGTAGCGACTGGTCGTCCCAGAAAATGTCGTCCTCGGTTAACTGCTGTTCGAGCATGTGCTTCGTGGGCAAGGTCAGGTACGCCTTGGTCGCCTGGGAACAGAGATCGCGTAAAAAGATCGGGAAGTTTTCGACCGACGACGACTTGAGCCGATCGCCAAGATACGCGTAATTCATTTCACTGCCGATGATCCGGAACGTGACCAAGGGATCGCGTCTGATGACGAAAACCTCGGGCTTGGGATCTCGGGGAACGCGCATCGCACGCTGGCGACGTCCCGATGGGCTGCGGCCGAGCATCAGCCGGGCGCCGCTATTGAGCGCTTGCAGCCAGGTCGGTGGCGAGACGTCGCGAAACTCGTCCTCGGCGTCGATGAGACCGGCGCTGATGAGATCGATCTTGTCCCAGGGGACCCAGTGCGCCGCCTCTCCGCGTAATCCGAGCACGCGAAAGCCTGTCTCGTCGCAACTTGCGGAGTGAACGGTTCGCGGCGAACCGAGCTCGGGAAACTTGTCGACCCGCCACGCTTCAGCCGCGACTTCAAGCTCGTAGAGCCGATCGAGCAAGATGCGGGTCGACAGTTCGTCGAGCGGCTTGGGCCAGACACCAGGCACCCGCGCCACCCACTGTGCTGCGTCGGTCGGGTGTGTGCCCGTCACCTCGACGAAGAGGTCGCGCACCGGCTTGGGATCGTCCAACTCGTCGAAGACAACAAGACGATACTGGGGCTCGGCTTCGGTCATGGAAGTTCGGCTCCTCGACCCAAACCCCAACGGTGGCGCGATCACAAAAACGGCGCCGTCAGCCTCATGGTAGCAACGAGTGTTGCCCCCGCCAACCGTCGACCGGCTTCCAGCCGCTCAAAGCCTGGTATTCGCTTGTACCGTCCCACGCATTGCCGTCTAATCAGACGGCCGGAGTCATCGAAAGTCGCCTTTCTCGGAAGCGAACGAACGCAACGAACCTCATTAGGCCTTGCTGCCATGGTATCAGTGTACCGGCCTCATTCATCGAGGAACCCATTGATGAAAGTCCGACTCGCAATCGTCCTCAGCATGTTCCTTGCGTTCGGCTCAACGCTCTTCGCGCAAGACGCCCCGGCCGCGCGTCGCGAGCGTGCCCAGCAATTTCACCTTCGCGCCCAGGAACGCACAGGAATTCTCGTCCCGCTCTACGTCTACCCCGCCGACATCCAAACGAACGCAGCATACAACCGGCTCATCGAACTTAAACGCCGCTACGAAACCGTGCCAATCTGGGTGATCGTCAACCCTGCATCCGGTCCGGGCACGAAGGTCGATCCCAACTACGCCATCGCAATCGACCGGCTCCGAGGTGCGGGATGCGTGGTGATTGGTTATGTCTCCACAAGTTATTGCAAGCGTCCTGCGCAGGAGATTCAGGCCGATGTCGACGCCTGGCTCAAGCTTTATCCTCGCACGCAGGGGATTTTCTTCGACGAGATGATTTACGACAACAAGCCCGAGTCGGTGAAAAAGCAGGCCGACCTGAAAGTTTACGCGAAGAGTCGCGGGTTCTGGCCGACCATCGCCAACCCCGGCACCGACACCCCAGCGAGCTATTTTGCCGCCGATGCAGCCGACGTGTTTGTCGTTCACGAAGGCGAGACCTGGCCGGCAGAAAAACGGCTGAAGGGCACTCCGATTACTGGTTATGCCGACCATTCGCCCTTTACCCGCGCGGTGCTGGTTCACTCGATGAGCGAGTTCGATCCCAAGCAACTGGCGATGGTTCGCAAATACGCAAGATGGGTCTACATCACCGATGACCCGTATCGCCTGAATGACCCCAAAGCCGACAATCCCTGGGACACATTATCCAAACATATGGAAGCGATTTGCGACGAACTTGCGCGATGAAGGTTCTCGTCCATCGCCACGCCCGTTGAGGTCAATAACGCTAAATTTCAGCGCGAAAGGCGTCGCTTGCCCTCGTTCATCACTTACCTCTGTGGGCAGGCTTTGCCTTCCCCTTCGGAGTTGCCGAAGTGGTGGTGCCGAAAAGGAACGCCAGGGCCGACGGGCTGGCCTTGGCATTGCGAAACGGCAGGCCGAACTCACCGTCGGTCGACATGAAGCCCTCGTTTCCTTCGGCGGACTGAGCGATGGGATTGCCCACCGTATCGGTGAGTTTAGACATGGTTGCGGGGAACGCGAGTTGATCGGCCGGCTTGGTCTGGAGAATCTGCAGGCCGATTTGAAGCGCGTCCGGCGATTCGACCCAGTAATGCGACGATGGCTTCACCTTGCCGGCCGGCACCAGATAGACCGTGGAGTTGCTCGCGTCGTAAAGGGCTGACTTCAACGGAACGGTCTTCGAGAATCCAGACGTGCCTGTTGTTGCTGCAAGCGCAGCTTGCGACAGAGAACTCACCACGCCAACCGCGTAATTTGAGAGGTCGGTGACCGTGCTATACGCCATCGGTCGACTGAACTGAATCGCAAACGCGACGACCTTATCGTTCTGTATGAGAGCTTGCGAGTTCACAACATAGGGTGTTGTGGTGTCGGTCCCATGGGTGATGACGATGAATTCCTTTTGCCCTTGAGGCGCGCCCGGAGTTGGCGAAATCGAAATCTCGAGGGTGCGTGTTCCGAGCGAGGCAGGGCCGGGGAGAATGGGGATCGACACGCTTTGCGTGGGCATCAAGGTTGTCGTGTTCGGCGTCAGGCTGATCGTTTGCTGCACCGGCGTGTAATCGACACCCGGCACCGCCGTGCCGCCGCTGGTTGTGAGCGTTACGGTTTGAGTCGGCAGCGAAATGTCGTTGTTGTTCTGGAGCATTGCACTGACATCAACCGTGCCAACCTTGTCATTGACGACCTGAACCTGGGGGCCAAAGAATCCAACGCTGGCCGTTAGCATGCTTCGGCGTTCGAGGTTTTCGAGCACGACCCTGGCACTGGTCAATCGCATCACGCCCTCCCTGGGATTCTCATTGCACAGAGTATTTGCGGGCCGGCAACCTCGCCAGATCCACGCTCGTTCGGAGATATCGGTCTCTGATGGTTTCAAGCTTCAGGCCATCAGGTCTATGAGATTCTGCATACGGAGGGTGCCACATCATTCGAAGGATTTTTGTGATGAATGGAGGGAATATGTCACGCCGACGGTTGTTCTTTGCGATTTGAATATCCAGACCAATAAAAATCTGCCTTGACGTCACTCCTTATCCGTCTTAAGTTCAGCCTGGCCATATCCCCATGTGTTTGCTTTCGGGGCCAACTGATGAAGCTCGCATCATTTGCCAGCCTGCTGGTCTGCCTCATTTTTACTGCGCAGAGCCATGCTCAATTGCTTGAGTCGGCCTGGTGGGTTGGCCAGGAAGTTGTCACCAAAGGCCAAACTCCGCTGCGCAGCGGCGACAAGGTTGTCCACGACAACAAGAAGTTCGCGATCTTCAAGGTCGAACAGCAGAAGGGTGAATGGCTTTTTCTCGTCGACGAGGATATTCGTGGATGGGCAAAGGTTGACGAAGTATTGTTTGTGAAGGAAGCGTATAGCTTTTTCGACAACGCTATCAAGAAGGATCCCTTCCAGGCGATTTCTCACACGCGCCGAGGGATTAGCCTCGCCATCAGCGGCGATCTAGAATCCGCCCTTGCCGACTTCGAAGTTGCGCTCAAGCTCGACCCGTCCGACACCGATGCACTGCGAAACCGAGGCTGGATCCGGCACACGAAGAATGAACCAGCAAAAGCGCTCGCGGACATCAATGAGTGCATCAAAATGGAATCTGGTTCACAAGCATCAGTTGAATTGTATGGCATGCGAGGCAATATCTGGCATGACATGCGTGAGTACGACAAAGCGATTGCAGATCAAACGCAGTACATAAAAGGCAAGCCCACCGACTATCGTGGCTATATCAATCGGGGCATTTCCTGGTGCTCCAAGAAGGAGTTCGACAAAGCGATTGCCGATGCAAATGCGGCAATTCGACTCCGGCCCGAGCACCCAATTGGCTATGTCAACCGGGGCTTAGCATGGAGTAACAAGAAGGACTACGATCGTGCGATTGCGGACTTCTCTGAAGCGATCAAACGCGATCTGAAGCCTCCGCCGCCCGACGGCGATCAAATGAAAGCCGTCTTCGATGGGGACGGATCCAACAAACTGCGAACCGCCTCTTTCGATCATCTCGGTGCCTCCGAAGTTCTTGCAATGGCCTACAATAATCGCGGGCAGGCCTGGAGTGAGAAGAAAGCCTACGACAAGGCAATTGCTGATTTCGACGAAGTCATTCGACTCAAACCCGATGCAGCCTTGGGCTACGGTGGCAGGGCGGGAGTGTGGCGTCGCAAGAAGGAATACGACAGAGCCCTCGCCGACGGCAACGAAGCCATTCGGCTTGCTCCCAATTTCTCGGAGTATTACCGGGGACGAGCTTGGACTTGGCTGGGGAAAAAAGCGTACGAGCAGGCCCGTGCCGACTATGCTGAAGCCATAAAGCGCGACTCCAAGAATCGCTCAGCCTATGATAACCAGGCCTGGCTCTGGGCGACGTGTCCCGACGCAAAGTTTCGCAACGGCAAGAAGGCCGTCGAATCGGCTCTGCACGCGTGTGCTCTTGGCGATTGGAAGGAGTCGTCCAATATCAGTACGCTCGCGGCTGCGTACGCAGAAGTTGGCGACTTCGCCCAGGCGGTCAAACTCCTTGAACGAGCCGAACCGATGTACGTGGACGACGAGCAAAAGAAACTGGGTGCAAGAATGCTTAAACTCTTCCGCGAAAAGAAACCTTATCGCGACATGGGCGAGACGCTCTGAAAAAACCTTCAGCGGTACACTCAGGCTTTGCGTTCAACGTCATCGTGAAACGCAAAGCCTGAAGGCGATCGTGCCTCAAATCTACGTGGTATCACCTGCACTTTGGATAAGAACCAGGTCACGCAATTTGGCGGCGCCGCCAGGCCAGGCCGAGTCCGCAGAGCACCGCAAAACTACCGGCCACCATCGTCGAAGGTTCGGGAACGACCGCCGATGGGAACGGATTGCCGTTGTTATTGAGTACCGCAACCTGATTGGCGGTTAAGGCGGAATCGAAGACACGGATCAGCGCAACCCGGCCGTTGGCGTATTCGGTGACTTCATCCTGGAAGAACGTCAGGAAGTGCGTAGCAATGGCGTCCGGCGTGCCGACCCTGTTCACTGCGAGAACGCCGTTGAGATAAGCTTGCTCAGATGTGAGAGACACGCTCAGAACGACGTCGTAGTAGGTGCCATTGACGAGCGCGGGTCCGCCTGAATTCGGGTTACCCTGAAAAATATTCAGAGTATTTCCCGGACCCACGTACAGACCTGGATCCGCCAGACTCGCAGGATCGTAGCTGTCGACAATCCTGCGGTAGCCGTCGCTTGAAAGGTTGTCCGTGAGGGTGAACACAATCTCAACGGCATAGTTGTTAGATGTCAGCCCCAGGGGAGCCGTGTCGAGACGAAGAGCAGACTGGTTTGCCGAGATATTGCTCGCCGAGAACCGCTGATAGACGGTGCGTGGCTGCCCCAACACTGTGTCTGTAACGTATGACCCGGAATTAACCGGAGTTAATGCGGGCGCACCGCCCTGATCAGCGGCCAGAGTGTTTTGAAACTGATAGGTCGCAACAACCCCGGCTTTTGTCACGGACGCTGAAACGACTGAAGTGAGTGCGACCACAACAAGTGCGGCATTGCGGGTACGTGATGGCATTGATTCAAGTTCCTTCTCTTGGGGGGAAGCGGAGCGTGTTGACTTCGCTGTTTGATTTTCACGTTGCCCGAGGCACTTCCTTCAAGCTCGAGCATGCGGCGATCGGAAGTTGCCAACGTGCTTCTCAAAGAAATCCTGCGAGATTCGGCAAAGCGTTACAGCAATTTCAGAATTTCCCAACGCAGCGATGCCTGGCGTCTGACGGCAAATCGAACACGTTTTGATTAAGTGGCACCGCGAATCATGGCAATTTCGATTCATCTTATGAGCAGCTAACATGTTTAATGACCGTGCGACATTGCAATCATCGGCGCGACGTGTCAGTGTGGGTTGAATTTCTTGAGACGCCACGCGCAGCGTTCTGGCGACCATCAGCGAACCCCGTCACGCGGAGCATCACCTCGTCATGATCGTTCAAACCGAGTCGGTCCAAGTCGACGTCGATGGTTCGCCCATGCGCGTGTTCATCGCGCGGCCCAAGGCAGAACGAAAGTATCCTGGCATTTTGTTCTATTCCGACATCTTCCAGATCACGCCGACGATGCAACGGGCTTGCATTCGCCTGGCTGGATATGGCTTCGTGGTCGCTGCGCCTGAGATTTATCACCGGATCGAACAACCCGGCTGGGCTCCGCCTTTTGACGACGCTGGACGCGCGAAGGGACTCGAAAACGCGAATCAGACCGACGTCGCCGCGTTCGATGCCGACGCGCGGGCCACGCTCGATTTTCTCAGCAAGCATCCGGCCGTCGCACCGGGTCAGCTTGGGGCAGGGGGGTTTTGCATTGGTGGACATCTTGCATTTCGCGCGGCGTTTCAGCCGGACGTGAAAGCGACGGCATGCTTTTATCCCACCGGCGTGCACAATGGCAAGCTCGGCCGCGACGCTGATTCGGGCTCGCTCGCGCGAGTGAATGAGATCAAGGGGCAACTGCTGCTTGTGTTTGGTTCGCTCGATCCTCACGTGCCGACGGAGGGGCGGACGTTGATCGAGAACGCGCTCAAGGCAGCGGGCACCGACTACACCTCGCTGCACTACCCTGCCGAGCACGCCTTCATGCGCGACGAAGGGCCGCGGTACGACCCGGAAGCCACCGACCTCGCCTGGGCCGACATGATCGCCCTTTACCGCCGGGTATTTTCCCCGGGCACGCAGGTCGCTCCCTAGCCTGATGAGGGAATTCTCTGTTACCTTGAAATGAATCTTCCCTCAAGGAGGCCGGGCAATGGTCAGGGCTCGCGTGGTTCTCGGCGTGTTGGCGGGTGTTCTGGTTTCGGGCGTTCTGAGCCTCGCGGCGGAAATCGACGACGCTCGCACGCTTTGGAAAACCGGCAAATACGCCGAGGCTCAAGAAGCGTTCGAAGCCCTGGCGAAAGGGAAGGACCTGAAACCGGCCGAGAAAACTACGCTGGCGCTCTACATCGCCGATGCCCTCGACAGCCAGGGCCTGACCGATAAGGCGCTTACGACGCTTAAGGATGTTAAGCCTCAAACCGCCGACACCCAGGCCCGAATTGGTGACCTGCTGTTCAATCGCGGCGATTGGGAAGGAGCTGAAGCCGCGGCGAAAGAGGCGGGCAAGCTCAAGAAGGACCACCTTGCAGGGCAATGGATCATTGCTCGACTTGCCGAAGGTCGCGGCCAGATTTCGCCCGACGGCAAGGAATGGAAGTGGTTCATCGACTATCAGAACGCCCACGGCGCTGAATTGGCGAAAGACCCGATGGGCCTGCTGATCATCGGTCAGGCGGCTGAGCGTTACTACAAGATGAACGCCGTGGGTGAGCAGTTGGGCGAAGGGCTCAACGACATCATCAACACGCTTTACGAAGCGGCGCTTCGGATTGACTCGAATTGCTGGCAAGCCCACTGGCTCGAAGGAAAACTCTTCCTGAGCGGCTACCAGGAAGGCGACGCCCGCAAGGACCTCATGAAGGCACTGGCGATCAACCCGCAAGCGGCCGAGGCACTCGTCACCTTGGGCTGGGCCGACCTGCAAGGTTACAAGCTCGCGAACGGTCGCAAAAAGGCCGAACGGGCGATCGAAATAAACCCGCGGCTGGCGGCGGCGTACGTGCTGCTCGCCGACGTTAATATCTCCGACGAACGCTTCCCCGAAGCGCGTGACGCTGCCAAAAAGGCTGTTGCCGAAAATCCCAAAGACGAAGATTCGCTCGCAAGGCTAGCTGCAACGGCTCGCCTTTTGATGGATCCTTCGGGCGCGACAGCCGCTGAAGCCGCGGCCCTTGCGAACAATCCCAAGCCGGCGACGTTTTACGCAGCGCTTGCGGAACGATTGGCCGATCGCCGCAAATATCACTCGGCCGAGCGCGCCTTTTTGCTCGCCGCGCAGGCTGATCCCAAGCGAGCCGATGTGAAAATTGGCCTAGGGATGCTTTACATGCAGATCGGCCGCGAGCCCGAAGCCCGCGACCTGTTCGATATCGCCTTCGAGGCTGATCCGTTCAACGTCCGCGCCAAGAACATGATCAAGGTGCTGAACCACATGGCCGGCTATCGGCCCGTGAACTCAGCGCATTACAATGTGCTAGTCGACCCGTCGCAGGACATGCTCCTCGGCAAGTACATGGCGAAGTATCTCGAATCGATCCACGGCGAACTGACCGAACGATTCGGCTTCACCCCGCCGGGGATGACGCAGATCGAGATCATGAAGGATCACGAATGGTTCAGCGGCCGGACGGTCGCCTTGCCGTTCATCCCAACCGTCGGCGCCTGCACCGGCAAGGTTGTCGCGCTCGCCAGCCCAAAGACGACCAAGCAGCCGTTCCACTGGGCACGCGTGCTCAAGCACGAGCTTGTTCACGTCATCACGCTCCAGCAAACTGAGTTCAATATCCCGCACTGGTATACCGAGGCTTTGGCGGTCGAAAGCGAAGGATTCCCCCGGCCGCAAACCTGGAACAAGATGCTGCTGGAACGGGTGCCGGCCCGAAAGCTCCTGAATCTCGACACAATCAACCTCGGCTTCATCCGCCCCACCGAGCCTGAAGAACGCCAGCTTGCGTATTGCCAGGCTCAACTCTATGCGCAGTACATGCTCAAGCGATTTGGTCCCGATTCGTTGATCAAACTACTCAACGCCTACCGTCGCGGCATGACGACCGAGCCGGCGATCAAGGCCTGCTTCAACGTCGACAAGGCCGATTTCGAGGCGAAGTTCCTGGTGTTTGTCGACGGTGTTGTGAAGCAGATTCAGGCACGCGTCGACGAAGAGCCAAAAATTACGTTCTCGAAACTTCAGGCGCAGCTCGAAGCCAAGCCTGAAGACGCAGACCTGAACGCGCGGATGGCCTACGAATACTACGCCAGACGCGACTACAAGGCGGCTCGCCCCCTCGCGGACAAAGCCCTCAAGCTCAAGCCGAAACACGCGCTCGCTAGCTATGTGAAGGCGCGTTTGTTCGTCTCGATTGGCGATGAGGAAGCAGCGATCGAGATCCTCAAACCGGCGTTTGACGAAGCCAAGCCCGACATCCGCGTGCTCGACCTCCTCGCCGAGCTTCAGGTGAAGGCTGGCAATCTCGACGAGGCCGAAAAGCTCTATAATATCGCCCGCAAGGACGACCCTTATCACACCAAGTGGATCACCGGTCTCGCCAAGATCCACCTCAGGCGCAAGCAGGAAGACAAGCTGCTCGAAGACCTCGAAAACCTGGCGATGGCCGACTCCGACAATCTCGACCTCCGCAAGCAGCTGACCGACCGCTTCCTCACGAAGAAGAACTGGGAAAAGGCCGAGCGCTGGGCGATGGAATGCCTTTACATCCAGGTCTACGACCCGCTCTACCACGTCATGCTGGCCGATGCTCAGCTTGGTCGTAAGAATTTCGCCGGTGCGATCGACGAGTATGAAACCGCGCTCACACTGAAGCCGAAGCGGGCGGACGACATCCGAGTCAAGCTCGCCCGCGCCCAGGCTGGAATGGGTGACAAGGCCACGGCGAAGAAAACGGTCGAGGAAATCCTCGAGCGCGACCCAAAGCATCCAGAGGCGAAGGCGTTGCTCGGGGAGTTGAAGTAACGACTCCGCGACCCATTACGGGTTGCACGCGTAGGAATCGCGATCGCTGATCTGCCCTGGTTTGCCAAACTGTGCAGCTTCGTCAGTCTGGAAGCTGCAACACTGCGCGATGAACTTGAGTGCCACGATCGCGAGAGCGATTTCAAGCGTCGGAACCGCAATCACAAGTACCGTTTCCACCGGGAGCGACGAGATTTCCGAGGCCGCGTTCGCGATGATCCTCACCAGGTTTTGATATCCGAGAATGCGTTCCATCGTTCCGGTCCTCGCCTGTCCGAAAAGCGTCATGCATGATCATTCGTACAGAGAGGATTATCTAGTGTACGCCTGTTCCAGTCAAGCGTATTCTGGCGGACTCGTCAGGCTTTATTTCGGTCGTCGGAAAGCGACGAACGACGTCGAGTCGCGAGTGGTCACGCCGCCGCCGATCGTCTGCACGTTCGTGCGCGAGAGTAGGGAGGTAACGGGTTCCCACCCTTGGCGTGCCTCGGTGTTCAGGAGTTTCTCAAGCTGTGTCGCGCGCTGTTCGTCAGTAAGTCTTTCGCCCGGGTTGTAGTTAACGACGGCCACCTTGTATTCCCACTGCGACCCGGCAGGTCTTTGGGCCTGAGCCTCGGGTGATTTACCGATCGCCATCAACGCGGCGATTCCCAGTACGACGACGATCGAACCGATTCCCAGTTTTCCGCGCATCGGAATCTCCGTGTTCTCGCACAAATTGGTCGAGACGTTAGGCCGTCACATTGTCTGTGCTCAGTTGAAGAGATGCCAGGGAGGTCGATGAATAGTTTGGTTGGAGTAAGTGCATCTCCACGAATCTCACTCGTCCTGATTAGCCGAATTCCGGCGACGTCTTGGTTGCTGAAAGGACTGGATCGCGCGACTCTCGCCGGCGATCTTCAATTTCCGTGCCGTCCGACCTTGCTGGCACAATCGGAAATCCTTATAATCAAGGATGCGTAAAACCCACCCTCCGGCGTGGAGCGGGTGGGTTTTTCTACCTTTACCAACGGAATGACCAAGCAGCCACCGGCTTCTTTTCCACGTCAAAGCCGGTCACGGGCCTGCGATTCGGGACGACGGGGTTGGTCCTCGATTGGACCACACGGCGGCTCCGGGTTCTCCTTGCTTCCATTGAGTGGGGCAGGGGGTCGAGCGGAAAAACGACAAACTCCATGGTAGATCGCAACCTCCTTCGTGAATTCGACGTCACAGACGAAGAGCTGAGTGCTTTTAACGGCGAGGACGTCGCGAGCGATTTCGATCGCTTCCTCGGCGAAGGCCAGCATTTCGACATCGGCGGTATCGTCTCGGGCAAGGTAATCGAAATCGTGGGCGACCAGGTGGTCGTCGACGTCGGTTACAAGTCGGAAGGCCTCGTTCCGCTGAACGAGTGGGAAGGCACTGAGCCGCCGCAGCCCGGCGATTCGGTCGACGTCCTGCTCGAGGGTATGGACGACGACACCGGCGAAATCGTCCTCTCGCGCAAGAAGGCCGAGCGGATGATCGCCTGGGAACGCGTCATCGCCCAGTATCACGAAGGCGACGTCGTTCGCGGCAAGGTGACTCGCAAGATCAAGGGCGGTCTGCTCGTCGATATCGGCGTCAACGTCTTCCTGCCCGCCAGCCAGGTCGACATCCGCCGCCCCAACGATATTGCGGAATATATCGATAAAGACATCGAGTGCATGATTCTCAAGATCGATGAGAGTCGCCGCAACATCGTTGTCAGCCGCCGCAAGCTGATCGAAATCACCCGCGAAACCCAGAAGAAGACGCTGCTCAACGAAATCGAGCAGGGTCAGGTTCGCATCGGTACCGTCAAGAACATCGCCGACTTCGGCGCGTTCGTCGACCTCGGTGGTATCGACGGCCTCTTGCACATCACCGACATGTCGTGGGGCCGCATCAACCACCCCAGCGATATGGTCAAGATCGACGACCAGATCGAAGTCATGGTTCTGCATGTCGACAAGGAACGCGAGAAGATCGCCCTTGGCCTCAAGCAGAAGAGCGCCAGCCCGTGGGAAAACGTCGCCGACAAGTATCCGGTCGGCACGCGCGTCCTGGGCGAGGTCGTCAACGTGATGAGCTACGGCGCCTTCGTGAAGCTCGAAGAGGGCATCGAAGGTCTCGTGCACATCTCCGAGATGTCCTGGACCAAGCGCATCAACCACCCGAGCGAGCTGGTGCAGATCGGCGACAAGATCGAAGTCGTCGTCCTCGGCATCAACAAGGAGAAGCAAGAAATCTCCTTGGGTATGAAGCAAACCCAGAACAACCCGTGGGATCAGGTCGCCGGCAAGTACCCGCCGAACACGATGATCGAGGGTACCGTCCGCAACCTGACGAACTACGGTGCGTTCATCGAGATCGAAGAGGGGATCGACGGTCTCCTCCACATCTCCGACATGAGCTGGACGCGCAAGATCGGCCACCCCAACGAGTTGCTCGAAAAGGGCCAGAAGATTCGTTGCCAGGTGCTCAACGTCGATCAAGAGCGCAAGCGTATCGCCCTTGGCCTCAAGCAGCTCAAGGACGATCCCTGGGAGACCGACATCCCGGGCCGTTACGAGACGGGCGACGTTGTCATCGGCAAGGTCACCAAGCTCACGAACTTCGGCGTTTTCGTCGAACTCGAACCGGGCCTGGAAGGCTTGCTGCACATCTCGGAACTGGCCGACCATAAGGTCGACAGCCCTGAAGAAGTGGTCAACGTGGGCGACGAGATCGAAGTGAAAGTTCTCCGCGTCGATCGCGGCGAGCGCAAGATCGGTCTTTCGCGCAAGAAGGCCCAGTGGACCAAGCCCGAAGGCGAAGAGGGTGCGGAAGGGGAGGCTGGCGAACAGTCGCAAGCCACCACCACCGCCGCTCCCAAGTCCGACGCTGCTCCCAAGGCCGAAACCAAGGCCCTCAAGGGCGGTCTCGGCGGCTCCGGCCCGCTCTTCGGTGCTCCTTCGACCGAGACCGAAGCCGAAGCGGAACCCGAAGCTTCGACCGAAGACGAATCCTGAACCACGGCTGACACACGTCAGTAATGTTCGAGCCGGCCTCCCCAACTCGGGGCGGCCGGCTTTTTTTGTTCTTGAGCCAATTCAATAGCACTCATGGTGTAAATTCAGCGTTGTGAGCCACATTCGCGCCCAGGCTACAGTTCTCGGTGGGAACCACTGTTGTACCGAACCAGTTCGCTGGACGTCACTTAGGGCACGCTGGTGGAAGACCACTAGTGGCACCCGACGGACAGATTTCAACGACGACCCCAAAATCCATCATGAGCTAGTGGATAAGACCTGTCTCATAATCTCGTCCCACCAAGAGGTAGGGCGATAGGCACAGCCGTATCAATTTGCCTGACACGCATTTTCCTTACATTACACATATCTCCCGAATTCTCCATATCTCCAAAGCCACTTAAGTTCTCTCAAACTCTGGGACGATAACGTAGCTTGATGAGTGAAGTGGGTGAGTCGCAAGGTCTCTCGTGCGAACGGACTCGGCACTGAGCTGAGCGCGTTTGTGACTGCGAGGAAGCGGGTCACTCGATTTGCCGTCATGGTTGATTTAGAGAATGTGCGCGGGGAGGGTGGCCCTCGGCGGCCTCTGTGGAGGCTGAGCCGCTGTCGGGACGTGGCCCAAACCCAGATCGGATCGTGGCCGGGATGCCCCGATCGACTGACGCATTGATCCAATTCAGGAGCGAGGAGGCTCCTTGGGTCATCGCGTGGTCGAACTGGCCCGGACGCGAACTTTCGACCAGGTTGCGGACCACCCGAACGAACGACCGACCGACGTGTGAGGACCTTCATGGCCCGAATTCGCCGCCACCGCCGAGACACGGTGCAGAGCCCCCTGGAGACCTATCTCCGGGAAATCAACGAAATGGCGCTCTTGACCGCGGACGAGGAAAAAATGCTCGCCCATCGCATCGCCGCGGGCGACAAGGCGGCGCGCGACCGCATGGTGCGAGCAAACTTGCGCCTCGTGGTGAACATCGCCCGAGGCTATGTGGGTAAAGGGCTTGCGCTCCAGGACCTGATCGAGGAAGGGAACCTCGGTCTGCTCCGCGCGGTGCAGGGGTTCGACCCCGCCGTGGGAACGCGCTTCAGCACCTACGCGAGCTATTGGATCAAGCAGTCAATCAAGCGCGCCCTGGTTAACACAGCGAAGCCGATTCGCATTCCGGCCTACATGGTCGAGCTTCTTTGCAAGTGGCGCAGAACTGCCGCCGACCTGCAGGATCAGCTCGGCCGGCCCGCGACGGTGGAAGAGATCGCCAAGGCACTCGAGGTGCCGAAGAAGAAGCTGGCGATCGTGAAGAAGGCGATCAAGGTCTACAATATCGTCCCGCAGACCGATCAGCCCGAGAACGGCTGGAGTCTGGGCGAGATGCTCATGGACGAGCGGACCAAGGCGCCTGACGTCGAGATGGTCGAGGCCGATAATCTCAAGTTGGTGATGAATCGGCTCGATGAAATGGACAAGAGAGAGGCCGCCGTCCTACGGATGCGGTTCGGCCTGAACGACGCACCGCCCAAGACCTTGAAGGAGATCGGCGAATCGCTCGGCTTGACACGCGAGCGAGTTCGCCAGATCGAGAACGAAGCCCTTGGCAAACTTACGGCAACCTTCCTGGCCGATTGAGGCGTTTCTGTTCGAAACGCCCGTGAGACCTGGACGACCTCGCTCTCGCGGCGAAGTCGCCCGGTCTCGCACTCGGACGGTAGAGGTTATCCGGAACGTCCCATTAGCCGGTTATGGCTTAGGCAACGTTCTGCAGGTCGTCGCGACGGATCTTGCGACGATGGCGGGCCAGCAGGCCCACGCCGCCAGCGGCGATCAGCACGACCAGCGTAGTCGGCTCGGGAACCGGGGCGGGCTGGGGCGGCTCGAAACCGCGGATGTTGCTCGAGACCTTGCCGCCCGAGAAGTCGGTCGTGAAGCTACCATTGAAGGTGCTCCAGCGCTCGGCGGTCAGGCGAATGTAGGTGTCGGTGCCGAACTGGCTGGCGAGGAGGCCGCCCGTCACCTTGACGTCGAAGTCGAACATCGAGGTACCGGCGACACCACCGTTGCCGGCGGCGGCGGTGTTCAGCGAGCCGAAGCCCGTGATCTGACCCTGCAGCAGTTCGCCGCTGTAGGTCACACCGTTGACGGTCACTTTGCCGAACAACTCGTACTGGTTGGTACCGGCGGTGTTCAGCGTGCCGTCGCTGTTGATCTGCGCGACAATCGTCTGGCTGCGCAGACCCGAGGAAGTAGCCGAAACGTCGTACTGACTGGTGGCCGTCGGGCCAAGCGCCAGGGCGTACGGGGTGTTCGAAACCATCAACTGGCCGGTGTTCGCGGTGTAATTGATGGTGCCGCTCACGTAGCCGCTCGAGAGGTCCGGAAACTGCGAGGAATCATCCGGGTGGAGCAGAGCGGCGTTGGCCTTCGCGGCGAAAAAGGTCGACGCTACGAGGGCGAAACCAAACGTGACGGCAAGGCGTTGCATCCGGTGCATGTCATCTCCCTTGTTACCGGCTAGCCATTCGCCGCTTCAAACTCACCCGACACACGGGGCGGTTGATTCTGGGCGATTCACTGAACCGGCGACGAAATCCCTTTCGACTCAATTGAACTGAACCCGGTCAACGTCGCGCGAGACGACGATTGTCGGGGCCGCCACGACCGAGACGGCATGACGACTCAGTTCGGGGTACATCAAAGCGGCGCACGAAACGGCAAGGCGACTCAGAAGGCCGAACCTTAGAGGTTTCGAGCGACCCAATCCGTGCTGTGTGTGCAGAAGATGCGAATCTGGGAAGGGATGGCTCAAACCATCCGGAATCCATTCCGAGGCGAAGCCGACTCCTGGGGCCACTCGACCCTCGCTCCTTGAGGGTCGGTCTCGGCAAGCGACCTGATCAGTCAACCATGACGATCCGGTTCGGAGCGAGGGCGATTTAATCCGAACCCCGGAAAACCGTCAACCCGAATTGAAGCTTTTTTTACAAGCCAGGTAAAAGGGTAAAAAAGCGACATTGACGGGGGTCGAGTTCTGGTCTTTGACGACCCTGAGTCATCCAATCTCAACCTCTTTTGCATCAACAACTTACATCGCGTACTACACACACAAAAAGCTGCATTTTGTTTGAGTTGAAGCCCCTGGATGCCAGCACGCTTGCGCTCTTTCGCCTCGACGTTGATGCCCAGGAAATGACAGTTTCGATGATCAAATTGCCGCCGACTTGAACTTTTTTGTGCTCCCAGAATCATTGCGACATATTTGCTTGCCTTCCAAACACGCCCCTAAAGTTGTCGAAGAAGACACCAATCACGCGACGGCTGATATCAAGCACTCCTACAATGTCTTCGTTCTTACGCGTTGATCGACGCTGTCGCGTTTTTGCCCGTTATGATGCCTCGACCCGACGAAGTCCTGAACTTACGCGATGCATTATCATTCTTAAACCAAATGACATCCTCAAATAATCGTCTCGATCCTCGGACTAACCTTTGGGTGATTGCCGCATCAAGCATCGCGTTGATTGTCGGCGTCATACTGTCGCACGCGATTGAACCGGGCGTCCGCGTCGAAAAAACCATGCTGACTCCAAACACCCCTGCGCTTCGAATTTTCCCCGCAACGCCCGGCCAGCATCCGATTGCTCTGCTCGCTCACGGAAACGGCGGCTCCAAGGAAATGCTCTTTCGTTTCGGCGAAGCACTCGCCGCTGCCGGCTTTGATTGCTACTCCGTCGATCAGGCAGGATACGGAGAATCGCCGCTATCGTGCTCCCTCACCAACCTCCGGCGCAATTTTCAGGAGCTTCAGCGAGCACTCGACCCCATAGACGTCTTCCTCGGCCATTCGATGGGAGCCGCCAACGGTTCCTGGAGCGTACATGAGGCGAGTTTTCGCCCCAAACTTTTTATTGGAGTCGGTTATCCTGCCGAGCTCGGCGAAGACGCGCCGCCACTGCTCTTGATGGCAGGTCGATTTGAGGAGTTTTTTCGACCAGCCCAGTTACGATCGATCGCGACCGCGCAGGTCGTTATTTCACCCTGGTCCGATCACATCCTTGAACCCTACGACCCAGCGCTCATGAGCGCAGCGGTCGAAGCCGCATGTGCTGCTCTTGGCAAACCGATACCCGCCGCCCCGACCGCGTGGCTCTGGCGTTTGGCTGGAATTGTGCTGGGAATCGCCGGCGCGTTGGGCTTGGTGCTGCACTTGCCTGAACTTCATCCCAGGTTGGCGCGAATTCGAGGTGTGATTATTCCTGCCATCTTCCTCGTCGCCGCCACCCTGACGTTAAATACGTGGGTCGGTGCGACTCCGCAATTGCGCCGTATACCTCAGCAGGCTGCTCTCTTCGGATTCATCTGGATGGCACTCGCCGGCCTCGGCAGGCTGCGGCTGCGTCGATGGAGTTTGGCTGTGGTTACAGGAGCAATGTCGCTTGCCTGCCTGCCATTTGTTTTCTATCTGCCCTATCCCCAGTTTGAGAAAGGCATTTTTCTCTTTGCCGTTCTCATGATCACCCTGGGAATCAGCACGCTGTTAATGCTGCCGAGCATGCTCGTCGGCCGAATCGCTGCTCGCGGCGCGTCGAGACGCGATGGCGACATCGCCGTCGCCATCTTTGCGAGCTACTGCATCGGGCAATTCATGCCTCTCTTCTATTGAAGAGATCGTCTCAACCCGACGTGGCTGCCAGGAGTTCAGCGGTTACTTTTCCGCGTCCGGCGTGCTGACACCTCGAGTATCACGTAGCCGTGGTCGAGCGGGAGCAGGGGCCGTGGGCGCATCTTTCTTGACGGCCGCGTCGTCTGCTGAAGCCTGAGGACGCCCCGGTTGTCCCGGGAAACTGAACTTCTTCGGATCGAACGGCGGCCCCAGCAGCTTGTCGAACCGCTCGCGCTGCCGCTTCGTGAGCACCTTGAGAATCTTGGTCGTCGTCGCGTTTTGAATGTCATCGGTGCCGTTGCGCATCTTGGTGAACTGCCCCTCCATGCGCTCGCGATTTGCCGCCCGCCGCTTCGCCTGCGCCTCGGGATCCTCATCCTGCGCCGGCGCGGCCTTGGACTGGGGACGCTCACCCGGCCGAGCCTCTTCGCCTTGTCCCTGACCTTGCAGGCGGCCTTGTCCCTGACCACGCTGGCCGCGCATTGCGAACGCCTGACCCATGATGAAGCCAATTTGCTTCGTTTTGTTCTCGGTCATGATCTGGCGAATCGTTTCGATCTGGTCGGGACTGAGAAAAATAGCTTCCGCTACATCGTCGCGCCCGAGCGCCGCCACCCCTTCCATTTGCAGAGCGATCTGGTTCAGCCGCGTGTATTGCTTCTTCGTCAGGATCTTCGCGAGACTGGTTTCCCCTTCCTGCACGAGGTTCGTGATCATGTCGAGCATTCCAAACGGATTGAATCCGCCCGGCCCCGCGCCCTGGGCTCCCGGTCCCGCCTCATTACCTCCTTGTTGTTGCGGCTGCTGCGGATTCCCCGGTCCGTTGCGAAACATCGTCTCGCCGCGCTTCCGCATCGCCGCTTCCCAATCCTTGAGCTCGGTCTTTTGCTCGGCCGTGACTTTCAACTCCTCATGTATCGCCGGATTGGTGACGAGCATCGCTTTCGCGAGCCCGTACTGGCCAATCATGCCGCCAAAGCCGCCCCAGCCCCCCAATCGCGTGAAACGCGAGGTGTCACCCATCGGGCTAAAGGCTTGCTTGGCTTGTTCTTGCGCCTGCGTCGGCGGAACGGCGAGGCAGAATAATGCGAGCGCGAGCCCCGCAAAACGGGTGAATCGGCTCATGGCGGCTCTCCGGGGGGAACAATTCGGCGGGATCAACATCTCCGAAGCAATACCCGCGTCGATCGATCCAGGTTTCATCAACGCACGACGGATCGACGAGCATTTGTCAAACCAATGATTGACGGGCCTGTCCGGGAGGCGTACGATCGGCTAAATCTCCCGCCAGTCGCTTTTCGCGGGCTCGGCCTTTGCGCACGAGCCGCGTTGATTACCTCTATCGTGAACAGGAGTAGCGCATGTCGAGCGTGAACCGACGCACCTTCCTCGCGAGCGCTGGGTCGGGCGCCGCCGCCCTGGCTCTTGGCGCGACCGCACGCGCCCTCGGTCCCAACGACACGATTCGCGTCGCCGTCATCGGCTTCCACGGCCGCGGCGGCAGCCATATCGGTGCCTTCACCAGCAACAAGCACACAGCCGTAACCACGCTGTGCGACATCGATACGCGCCTGTTCGAGAAGAACGCCAAGGCGATCGAAGACAAAACCAAAAAGCGGCCCGAGTGCGTTCAAGACCTGCGCCGCGTGCTCGAAGACAAGAGCATCGACGTCGTCACCATCGCCACGACGAACCACTGGCACGCACTCGCGACCGTTTGGGCCTGCCAGGCCGGCAAAGACGTTTACGTCGAGAAGCCGGTGAGCCACAACTTCGTCGAAGGCCGCAAGATGGTTGAAGCGGCTCGCAAGTACAATCGGATCGTCCAGACCGGCACGCAGAACCGCTCGAACAAGGGCGTGGCCGACGCCGTGAAGTTCATGGCTGAAGGCGGGATCGGCGACATCTTCCTGGCCAAGGGGCTCTGCTTCAAGCCGCGCGGGTCGATCGGTCACAAGACCGACTCCGCCGTGCCCGCGGGTGTCGACTACAACCTCTGGCTCGGCCCAGCTCCCGAGCGTCCCTTCAACGCCAACCGCTTCCACTACGAGTGGCACTGGAACTGGGATTACGGCAACGGCGACCTCGGCAACCAGGGCATCCACCAGATGGACGTGGCCCGCTGGGGTATCGGCAAGGGCGACGTCTGGCCGACCAAGATCACCAGCTCTGGCGGTCGCTTCGGCTACAAGGACGACGGCGAAACGCCGAACACGCAGGTTTGCACCTATCGCTGGGACGACCTCGAGCTGATCTTCGAAGTTCGCGGCCTGCCGACAAACGAAGAGCAGGGGATCAGGGTCGGCAACCTCTTCTACGGCACGAAGGGTTACCTGGCGATCAACGGCTCGAAGTGGCAGAGCTACCTCGGCCAGGCCAGTGCGAAGAAGTATGAAGAAGGGCCCAGCGGCGACGGCGGCGGCGACCACTTCGGCAACTTCGTCGAAGCCGTGCTCGCCCGCGACCCCAAGAAGTTGCACGCCGACATCCTCGAAGGCCACCGTTCGAGCGCGCTCTGCCACCTGGGCAACATCGCCTATCGCACCGGCCGCACCCTGACCTTCGACACCAAGACCGAAACCTTCCCCGGCGACGAACCGGCGAACGCGCTGCTCACCAGGGAATACCGCTCGCCATTCTCGATGCCCGAGAAGGTCTGAGGCCTTCGTAGCAACGATACGAATTCGCGTTCCGCGAAATGGTCGTAGACCCATCGCCGCGAACCGTCACCAAGGCGGTTCGCGGCGATTTCTGTTACAACTCAGGAGCAACTCGAAACGGCCGATTTTTGGATTAAGAAAGCATTGACATGTTATCGATCATTGTCGCCAGCATGGTTCTGCAATCTCCTCTACGTCCGCTCGATGCGTTCCTGGCGAACTATTCTGCGATCAAAGTAGAAATGGATTTCGAGTATGACAGCGGTCAAGTCGGAGCGAACGGAAAGCTCTGGAACGCCAACGACGTTCTCTTCATACCTGGCCCGTCCTCGGAAATTCATGGTCGATGGGCGTGTGACGGAATCGCTGAGTCTTGCGCTTTTAGTTCGACCGACGTCGTTCTTGAACAGGCGAAAAAGGGCAAGCCCCAGCTTGAAGGGGGAAAGGCATTCTTTGCCTTCAAGTTTGTGCCCAAAGTCGAAGCTCTCTGGGATAAAAATACGCTCGTCTATCACTGCCAGGATCCAGTGGCACTCAAGGGCGAAGACGACCATTCCTGGAAAATGCTTTCTGCCTGGAATGCGCCCTATGAACTGGGCGTCGTGAGTGATGGCCGGACGCCGTTTTACTGGGGAATCTCCTACAATTTCCCCCAGTTCATCAAGTCGATATTCGATGGGATTACGCCAACACGCCGAAGCAGTCGCCGCAACGGAATTCCCGTCGAAGTGGAGATTTATCGCAAGACGATGCCAGACAATGACTGGTCGCAGTTCGAGGTTTCGTACGACGCCTCCGTGGGGCACCTGCCGCGCTTCGTCCGAACTATTACCCACACCCGAAACGGTGACGCGCTCATAAAAGAGATGTACTTGGTTCAAGCCCAGCCATGCGAGGCCGGCGGCTTCGTGCCCACCGAATGGTTCAGCACATTTCTCATTATCGAGGGATTCGACGCAAAGTATCCCATGTACAACGACGACACGCTGCTTACCTCATCGAAACGCGTGGGAGGCGGGCATTTTGTCGCGAAGTCGATGCGCACGCGACAAGGCGCCGTCACGTTGACCGACTTGAAGAGTGTTCGAACAATCGGTGCGGCAGGCGAAGCGGTTCCGTTACCAGAGGGAACAAAATCTCTGACGCTCGACGACGTGCGGACGATCCTCGGAGACAAGCTGCAAACATCGCAGAAAAAGTGATCCAGAAGAATATTAGGATTTCGTGGTGTTCTTCGAAATCAGACCATCGGGGTGCCACTGGTGGTACTCCCAATAGTGTCCGGGATTCGTCTTCATCAAATCTTCGCTTGCGCTTTTTGAGAG
>CAMFLR010000022.1 GCA_945957605.1 uncultured Isosphaeraceae bacterium | reverse complement strand
CTCAAAAAGCGCAAGCGAAGATTTGATGAAGACGAATCCCGGACACTATTGGGTATCCCACCAGTGCGCCTTGAGTGAAATCCAACACACTGGTGGGATACCACCAGTGGCACCCAGAAAAGGCTGACTTAAGTTAATCACGAGGCAAATTCAATCCGCTCAGACTTCAAGCGACAACGTCTTCACACCGGCGAGAAGTGATTCAACAGTCACCTCGCCGGCGGGATTGAAGATGCAATAAGCAGGGTAGGGGTCGGTGCCGTCGATGATGATCTGTCGCGCGTTCGCCTGCCGGAACCCATCGTCGCATGGCTGATGACCGGTAATGAACAAGTCGGCATCAACAAGTTTCGCAAACGTGTCGATATTTTCCTGCTCGGTGCAACGTCCCCAGGTGATGCCGTAAATCGGCCCGCCGCGCGCCATCCATTCGCTCGGCCAGGTTTCGGCATCGAGTACGGTTCTTTCGAACTTCTCGACGTCGCGCGGGTCGGGAATCGTATGGCAAAGAAACACACGATTCGGCGTGCGACACACCAGCGGCAAGTTTGCGAATAACTTCAAATAAGCATCGTAAACCTGCTGGCCGAATTCACCATACGCCGTGTCGATACCCTGACGGAACAGGGCATTAAGTGCGACACCCGCCTTCGCAATTGGCCGATTCGTTAGCTCGGAAAGCTCGTGGTTGCCCAGAATCAGGTGCACGCGGTCGGGAATCTGGCACTTGAGCGCACAAACGAGGTCGATGAGCTGGTGCGATTTATCGCCGCCATCGTTGGGATAAAAGCGGCTGCCGTGCGCCAGTTCCTGGAGCACGAGATGCCGCTTGGGATGCGTGGGAAGCGCGGCGATGTCGAGCAAGCGACGGAACGCCGGGATATTGCCGTGCAAGTCCCCCACGACCATCACTTCTTCCGCCGTGTCGAGCGCGACTAACCCGCCAGTGCGCCCGGGAGTCTTGCGGAAGAGTTCCGTGGCACGCTCGATCGTGGCGAGAATCTTGCGAGGATCCGGCATGAAATCGATTCCCAGCGTGCGATGGTTGAGTTGAATGCGAGGACGCGGGGACCTAATTGTTTAGCTCGAGCGCTTCTTCCCAGTGTTCATAAAGCTTCGCGAGGCCGGCCTTCAAATCATCATGGCGAAGCTGCGAATCGCGTGCCTTCACCGGATCGCGCCAGGTGGCCGGCTGACCGAGAAGATCTTCCAGCTCGGCAACTTCTGCCTCGACCTTGCCAATTTCCTTCTCGATGTCTTCTGGCTTGCGATACGGGAATTTGCGTTTCCGGCGATCGCCGGCCTTTGCCGTTGCAGCCTCGGGCGCTGCAGCGTTCGAGGCCGCCTGTGCTCGGGCGGCGGCAGCGTTCGCAGCTTCAGCTTCTTGCGCAGCGAGATGTTGATAGGTCTCGTAGTCGCCCTCGATCACTCGCGCCTTGCCGTTTGCGACGAAGATGATCCGGTCGGCTACCTGATTGAGGAAGTACCGATCGTGCGTTACGACTAGCACCGTCCCTTCAAAGTCTAGGATAGATTCCTCAAGAGCGTCGCACGACCAAATATCGAGGTGATTTGTCGGTTCATCCATCACCAGCATGTTCGCAGATGTTGCCGCAAGGCGAGCAAGTGCTGCCTTTCCTTTCTCACCTCCCGAAAGCTGACCGACGTTCTGAAACGCCTGTTCGCCCGTGAGGCCGAATTTCGCAAGCAACGCCCGCACGTCGCCTTCAATCCATTCGGGATCGTCTTCCGGCCAGACAGCACGCACAACCGAGGTTTCAGGCGGCAGCGACTGCAAGCCCTGGTCGTGGTACCCAATCAACACCTTGTGGCCGAGTTTCACCTCGCCCGAATCGGCCTGCTCGCGACCGATCAAGGTTTTGATTAATGTCGTTTTCCCTGCGCCATTGGGGCCGATCACCCCCACGCACTGGCCACGCAGTAGCGTGAAGTTGAAATCCTTGAAGAGTTCCTTATCAAAGCTCTTCGACAGCTTCCTCGCCTCTATGACGATATCGCCCGATCGTTCAACTTCGCCGAATCCCATCGGCGGGCCGACGATATCGCGCATCGTATCGACGCGTTCGATCCGCGCCAGCTTCTTCTCGCGGTCATGTGCCTGCTTGGCCCGCTGCCCCGCGCCATATTTGCGGATATACGCTTCGAGGTCGGCAATCTTCTCAGCCTGACGCTCCGACTGCCGCTGGAGCACCTTCGCCTTCTCGCCGCGCAGCTTCCAATATTGCGTGTAATTGCCGGGATAAGCGTCGATCTTGCCGTCGAGCAGTTCCCAAATCTTCGTAACTGTCTTATCGAGAAAATAGCGGTCGTGGCTAACGATCACCATCCCGACCGATTGCCGCGACAGGTAGTTTTCCAGCCACGCCGTCGTCTCGATATCGAGGTGGTTCGACGGTTCGTCGAGCAGCATCAAGTCCGGACTTTGCAGCAATAACTTCGCGAGCATCATTCGCGATTGCTGACCACCGGAAAACGTCGATGCCGACCGATTGAAATCAGCGGTCGAAAATCCCAGACCGCCGAGAATCTCCTCGACGCGATGCTCGATCGAGTACGCGTCCTGGTGTTCGAGCCGGTCGTGGATCTCGGCGTAGCGGCGCGTCGCCCGCTCGCGATCATCCTCATCATCGGCTTCCGCCATCTCCTGCGCGGCTTCCTCTAGCTCGTGCTGGAGGTCGACAAGCGACGCCAGGCCGGAACGGGCAACCGTCATCAGCGTCTGGTCGGTCGAGAAGTCGGGCTGCTGGACGAGCAGGCTGACGCGAATGCCGGGCCTGATATGCAGATGGCCGTACTCGGGCTGATCGAGCCTGGCGAGCAGGCGCATCAGCGTCGTTTTCCCCGCGCCGTTGGGCCCGACCAGGCCGATGCGCTCCCCCGCGCGGATTTCGAACCGCAAGTCGGTGAAGATCGGGTCACCAGCGTATTGCCGGCCGAGGTCTGTCGCGGAGACGAGAATCATGGACACCCTGAATTCAGAAACCAAGGCAATTGAACACGTTTTGCGACTTGCATCAGTCCGGCAGCAACGACGCTATCGTTCGGACTCACGGCTCAGATATCTTCGCCCAGCGTGCGCTTCTTTCTGAGCATATGATGATAGTGCTGAGCGAACCGGTGCGCCTCATCGCGAACGTATTGCAGCAGCCTGAGAGCGAACGACCGCCGAGACAGGACGATCGGGTCGGAACGGCCGGGGACGTAGATTTCCTCTTCCTTCTTGGCGAGCGAGATGAGGCAGGGGGGCTTCACGCCGAGTGCCTCGAATGCCGCCAAGGCCGAACTAAGCTGTCCCTTGCCTCCGTCGATCATAAAGATGTCAGGAAACGGCTCCTCGCGTTCCTGCAAGCCCTGAACGCGCCTGGAGACGACCTCGCGGATCGACGCAAAATCGTCGACGCCGGTCACGCTCTTTATCTTATACCGACGATAGCCGGGCTTGAAGGGCAACCCATCGATGAAGGTGACCAGCGAGCCGACCGTCTCCGTCCCGCTCAAATGGGCGATGTCGACGCCATGAATCGTCCGAGGCGTCGATTCGAGCCCCAGAACCTTTTGCAAGCCCCGTAAGCCTTTACGTGGATCGACGTAAAACACCTCGGGCTGAGCATGTTTCGCGAGATCGCCACGCAGGTTGAGATTCTGCAGCGATTTGAGCTCGTCTCGCAGCCGGGCGGCCTTTTCGAACAGAAGGGCCTTGCTCGCCTCCTTCATCTCGTCCTGAATTTCGGCCAGCACCTGGTCCTTCTTGCCGTCGAGAAAGAGCTTGAGCCGGTTAATATCCTTGCGATACGACTCGCGGTCGATCTTGAAATTGCAGGGTGCCGTGCACTGGTCGATCGAATGCAGCAAACAGGGGCGAAACCACCGCCAACGTGGGTCATCTTCCTCGATATCCAGCGAACAGGTGCGAAACTTGAACACCTTCTGAAGCACCTGAATCGCCCCGCGCAACCCTTTGGCGCGCGGAAACGGTCCATACAGTTTGACACCCGAATCCTTGGGCATCCGCGTGAAGTTTACGCGCGGAAAGTCTTCACCCGTCGTGATTTGCAGATACGGAAAGGTCTTGTCGTCCTTGAGATCGGCATTGTGCGCCGGCTGAATATCCTTGATCAGCCGCGCTTCCATTAGCAGTGCATCGACCTCGCTATCGGTTTCGAGGAAGTCGATATCGACGACCTCGCCGATCCAGTCGCGAATCCGGCGATCGTCCGCGGCGGTCTTTTGGAAGTATGACGAGGCCCGGGCGCGGAGATTCTTAGCTTTACCGATGTAAATCACGCGGCCCTGGGCGTCCTTCATCAGGTAAACGCCCGGCTTATTGGGAAATCCACGTACCTTGATGCCCGGACCTATCACAGTAGGTTCCGGGCTCGCGTCGTCCGACATCAGGTGCAATCCTCGCGGGGTCCCTCCCCGGCAGTGCGGCCTTGCTTCGTTCCACGCACGAGCGCCGGACACGTTGTTCGTGCCCAGCTTCGTTTCAACCCACGACCGAAGTGATGTATTGTTCGAGGTCATCAGTGATGTGGTCAAGGCGCGAGTTGGCCGCTTCCATCGCCTTCGCAAGATGATCGTCGCCCACTTCCGACCGCGCGAACAGGTAAAACTTGATCTTCGGCTCGGTTCCTGAGGGACGAGCAGCGAACCGCGTACCTTGTTCGTTGAGGTGGAAGATCAGCAAATCACCGGACGGCTGGGGCAGGGGAGTCTTGGTTCCGTCGGCATGTCGGACTTCGTGCAGCTTGTAGTCAAAAACCTCGGTGATCTTCAGACCGCCCACGAGCTCCGGCGGACGCGTGCGGAACGCTTCCATGAGCTTTTGGATCTGCGCGACGCCTTCGCGGCCTTCCATCACCTTGTTGATCAGCCGTTCCTTGTAATACCCGGCACGGGCGTAAAGTTCGTCGAGGTATTGCAAGACCGTCTTGCCGCGTGCGTTGAGGTCCGCCGCCAGTTCGGCGAACAGCATCGCGGCGATCGAGGCGTCCTTGTCGCGGGCGTGCGTCCCCTTGAGATAGCCGTGCGACTCCTCAAAGCCGAACAGGAAGCCCTCGGGTCCTTTTTCGTCAATGCGCAGGCCAATCCACTTGAAGCCGACAAGCAGGTCGTCCTCGGTCTTTACGCCGTACTCGCGACCGAGTTGAGCCGTCATCTGCGTTGAGACGAGCGTGGTGATCAGGTAATGATCGGGCCGAAGTTTCCCGGCTTCCTTCATCTTCTCGAGGATGAACGCGGCGAGTAGGACGCCAATTTGATTGCCGTCGAGCGTCGTCCAGGGGCCGGAGGGATCGCCCGTCACCGGCAGTCCCACGCCAATACGGTCGGCGTCGGGATCGCTCGCCAGCACGAGATCGGCGCCTATCTGCTTTGCACGTTCGATCGAGGCGTCGAGCGTTTTGGGGATTTCCGGATTCGAAACGTGGCCAGGAACGTTGGGGAAATCGCCGTCAGGCGTGCGCTGAGAGGCGAGGATATCGAGGCGACTGAAACCATCGGCAAGAATCGCGGCGGCGACCGATGTTTCACCGACGCCGTGCATCGGCGTGTAGACAATGCCGATGTCTCGCGCGGATGCAACCGACTCGCCAACAACGGCCTTGACATAGGCGTCATCGACTTCTTTGCCTACGAGAACAATTGAGCCATCTTTGATGCCGTCTTCGAGCGATTTCTCGGGGATTTCGCGCTCCGACGCTTCCTTCACACACTCGATGATTCCTGAATCATCGGGCGGCACAACCTGTCCGCCGGTCGCCGCATAGCATTTGAAGCCATTGTCGACGGGCGCGTTGTGCGACGCGGTGATCATGATCCCCCCGTCACACTTGAGGTGACGCACCGCGAACGAGAGCAGGGGGGTCGAGCGATACTCGGGGAAGAGATACACCTTGAAGCCCGCGCCAGCCAGCACCCGCGCGCAACGCTCGGCAAACTGCGGCGAGTTGTGGCGTGTGTCACGCGCGATTACGCATGACTTGGGAGCATCTTTCCCCTTTTTCTTCGTGACGTAATCCGCCAGACCACGTGCGCTTTCGCCGATAGTTCGGTCGTTAAGCACATTTGTGCCAACGGGATACATCTTTCCGCGCCGGCCGCCCGTGCCGAATTCGAGGACGGTGTAAAAGGCCTCGTCAAGCTCTTTCCAGCGATTGGCCTTGATATCTGCCACGAGCGTGTCGCGGTAGCTGGCGAAGGGGGCGTCTGTAAGCCAGCGTTTGATGTTCGCGGCGGCCGTCGCCGACACCTGGCCTGTCTTCTCCGCCTGGGCCAAGAGGTCAAGTGCGCCGTCTGCCGTTGCCATCGCGAAATCCTCGTTTTCTAGGTGCGAAATCCCGGTGTTCCTGAGCCACCAAACTATCCCGGGGCAGGGGACCTTGACAAGGGCGCGTCACATGCGGAATCACCCGCGCCACATAGGTTTCCGGCGCGACTGTCTCAACCGCGTCGGTCGTTCTAAGTTCTAACTTTAATGGAAGTTCTGTCCGGTTATTCCTGCAATGCCGGTTGTAAAAAACGACTCTTTGTAAGTTCGCAATTTGGTCCACGGAAGCCGCTTGGTAGACCTTGACGGCGAGGCAACATGACACACCAGCCACCTGTGTCACGCCAATTTTTTTTATACTGCTTCAACTCAAAGACTTACGTTCGCACATATCGCCATTTTCCACTTTTTTTCTGGTCGTGGCACGGGGGCTGCATCTTGGGGAGTCCGTTACGCCAACCGAAGCGACCCACACCTGAGATTAATTCCTCAAGTCGGAAGGCCTTACGGACGACAACCCCTGCGAGGTCAGCGGGGGATTCGACTTACAGGATTCACGCCCGCTGGGCGAACTCATACGATAACGGGGGGTCGCATGACTCGGCCGAACAAAAGCCGGACGATGAACCTGGAAAGCCTTGAGAATCGCGAGACTCTCACGGCTGCCCCGAACGCAACGGCTCAGTACGCCCTCGAGCTGGTCAACCTCGCTCGCACCAATCCCACTGCTGCCGCCACGTGGATCCAGAACAACATCAACGCGAACGACGTCGCCACGCTGAAGTACTACGGCGTGAACCTTCAGGCCGAGCTGAATGCGATCTCGTCGTCGGCCGCCCAGCCCCCGCTGGCCTGGAACGACACCCTCGCCCAGACCGCTCAGAACCAGAGCAACGACCAGGCCACGAACAACTTCCAGGGCCACGACAGCTCGAACGGTACGACCTTCACCGAGCGTCTCACCAACGCCGGTTACCTCTCGACCTCGTCGGGTGAAGACGCCTACGCCTACGCCACGTCGGTCGACAACGCCATCAAGGCGTTCCTCATCGACTGGGGCGTCGCCGACAAGGGTCACCGCCGCAACATCCTTCAGCCCGGCGTGAGCAACAACGACGCCTACCGCGAAATCGGCATCGGCATCACGAACACCGGCAACGCCGCCAACACCCCCGGCAAGGTCGGCCCGATGGTCGTGACGATGGACTTCGGTGCTCAGTCGAACTCGTCGGCCCAGCTCCTCGGCGTGGCCTACAACGACGCTGATCACAACGGCATGTACACCCCCGGCGAAGGTGCCCAGGGAATCGTGATCGAAGCGACCAACCTGGCGACGGGTCAGGTCACCTCGACCACCTCCTCGAGCGCCGGCGGCTACCAGATGGCCCTCGACCCCGGTTCCTACCAGGTTGTCGATAAGGACAACGGTGTCGTCCTGAACAGCCAGACGGTGAACATCGGCACTGTGAACGTGAAGGTCGACTTCAACAACATCCCCGACACCCCGCCGACCGCTCCGGCTCCCGCCTACGTTGCTCCGACGAACAACACCGTGAAGATCAACGTTCAGTCGCAGACCCAGAGTGCTCCCAAGCCGACCGTTCAGATCCAGAGCAAGCCCACTCCCGCCCCCATCATGAACCCGAACCAGCTCGAGAGCTTCGTGAATAGCTGGGTTGGCTTCCGCGGCGGTCAGCGGATCTGGTAAGCAAGTTATCCCACTGAATCAGCCATGCTGGTCAAACCGATGACCCCTTTCACGGCAACCCGCCCGTGAAAGGGGTCTCGGTCGTTTATCATAGATTCAAATTTTCATTTTAAACGTTGACAGGATCTGATCGCATATTATTGTACGCATGCTTCCAAATGATGATTGCTGCTAACGGATGCGATCTGGCTTAATGCTGGGAAAATGGCAATGTCCGAACACGATTGAAATCATCCCAAACTCTTTGCCGCCTTCGCATGCTTCTGTTCAAAATCCTTCCCAATCACAGCAGAGGCCTGCGGAAGCGTTCGGCAAATTTCATTAGCAATCGATCGCCCATAAAATCTGCCGAATGCTTCGCGTGTCGATTAAACGTCCAGGCCAACCGCACGCATCAGCGCCAACGCATTGCTGTGCTGAACGATCCCCGGTTTCATGACGTAATCAAACTGCAGCGATCCTTCCTCGAACCGATCCGAGAAGTGCACATTCATCGCCGCCGAGCCCAGCGAATCGGCAATTCTCGCAAGTGCGAGGTCGTGTGTGGTCACGAGTCCAATCGCCCCACGCTCGACCAGTCCCTTCACAACTCCCTCGGCGCCGACTCGCCGATCGTCCGAATTCGTGCCCGAAAAAATCTCGTCGATCAGGAAGAGCAGGGGGGGTGTTCCGCCCGCAAGATCGACCACCTGCCGCAGCCGTTTCAACTCGGCGTAGAAGCGTGAAGTCCCCGTTTGGAGCGAATCTTGCACGCGCAAAGTCGCGCCAATCAGAAACGGCGCGAGTCGCATAGATTCGGCCCGCACTGGCGCGCCAATCATCGCAAGCACACCATTGATTCCCACGGACCGCAACATTGTGCTTTTGCCCGACATATTCGAGCCGCTGACAACGAGCAGCCGAAGCGTCTCGCCCAGCGTGATGTCATTCCGCACATTCTTTCCTTGTGCGATGAGCGGATGCCCGAGCCCCTTCGCGTCATATATCGCGGGCGAATCGATCAGGGTAGGGAAAGGGTCATCAGGAAGTTCAAAAGCGTACGCGCCAATCGAGCTGAAAGCCTCGATCGACCCCACGCCGGCGATCCAGCGAGCGATTTCCGGTCCCGACCGCAGCCGCCAGGCCTCGATACGATACGCCAGCCGCGTTCCCGACATCAGCAGCGCGGCGAACGGTGCGACGAGTTGATTCTTTGTTGATTCGAGCCGTCGGACCAAGCGAGCAATTCGTGCGATCTGTCGCGACGGCGGCTCGCCCACAGCCACGAGAACCTCTTTCACCTCACGCAGGGCAGGGGAGTCGAACTCCTCCGTTTCAATCCGCAGGAGCAACGATGAGAGAAGTTGAAGTTCTCCCGCGCGCGCTTCAACCGGTTCGGTGACGAGCGAGGTGCGTTTGCGAATAATCGCCCAAAACGCGACTTCCACAAGCGCGACGACGATCAGCGGCACGATGCCCCAATCGAGAAAAAACCAGCCGATCAGCGTCGTCGCGCCCGCAATTGCGAGCAGATGAGCGATGACATCGAAAATTCGGCCAGGCAGAAACGCGGGACTGCTACCCCATTCAATGAGCTTCTGCGGGTCGAGCCCCATCCGCACGTCATCGCCCAGCAGGTCAAGTTCCTCGCGCAGGTCGAGTTTCAGCGCGAGTTCCGCGACAGCCACCTGGCAGCGCTCAATTCCGGCAGCCGTTCGAATCGGCTTTTTAAGCCAAGATGCGAGCGTCGTTTCGCCGCTGACCGTTCGCGCGGTGTTCATGCGTTCGAACAGAGAGGCTGGACCAAAGAGGTCGAGATCGCTCGCGAACGGATGCGTTTCATCGGCGAATCTGGCCCCGTTTTCGCCGAGACCAACCCAACGATCGTCGAGCCGCGCGAGCCCGCGATCGTAAAACGCAACTGCACGTTCAGCCTTGCGAATCGCCCGCTGAAGCCGGCTGTGCCACGTTACGAGGGCGATGAATCCAACGAATGGCAGACCCATCCAGCCAAACCCCAGGTGGCCGGAAACGGTCAGCCAACCGAGAACCGCCGCGCCAGCGAATAGGCCCATTCGGGCGTTCGCAACGCGTTCCTCGCGCTGTTTCAGCCCTTGAAGCACGCTCGCCCGCGCCTCGCGCCTGGTGCGATAAACCTCCTCGGGATTCGCCTTCGATCGCTCGTCCACAACCGGCCCCGCTGCAGTCAAACTCAAGACACCCTCCTGAAACCCAGGCGCAACCCCTTGCATCACCGAATCTTCTGATCCGGCAGCTCCTTTTTGATTCCCTCGTCGATCGGCATGACGTCGGTCTTGGCCGTGAGGCCTGTCTCGGCCATCACACGAGTCAAATCATCGCGCAATTCGCCAATGGTCTTCGAATATCGCGGATCCGATATGAGATTCTTCGTTTCGCCCGGATCGTTCTTCAGGTCGTAGAGCTCCGCCAGATGACGGTCGGGAGATCCATCCCCATGCGGATAATGAATATATTTCCAGTCGTCGGTACGAACGGCGCGAACATTGGGCGTATAGGGAAACTGTTTTTCATAATTATACTCGTAAAACCAACCCTTGCGCCAGTTTTCATCTCCCGATTGGACGAGTTTCACCCACGATTTGCCGTGAATTCCCTCGAGCGGTTTCGCGCCGCAAAGTTCGAGCAGGGCAGGGGCCAGGTCGACTGTTAGCACCTGGCGATCAACGATTTTTCCACGTCCCAGAGCCGGAAATCGCACAATCAATGGGATGCGAATACTCGCCTCGTGCGCGGTTCGCTTGTCAACCATACCGTGCTCGCCTTCGAGCAAGCCATTATCACCCATAAAAACGATAATCGTGTTGTCAAGTTGTTTTGTCGATTCGAGCCACGAATAAATCCGGCCCATGCTGTCGTCGACGCTGAGAATCGTCCCCCAGTAGGCGTGCACCATGTTTTCAAAGTCTTTGACGGCCTCGGGGCGGTCGTCCGGAAAGCTTTTCCGCCACTCAAAAAGCGGGCCATAAATGCCGTGCCAGGTGTAAAGCCGCTCTTTGATCCAGCCCGGTTTGTCGGCGAGATGAAACGCCGTGGCAGGGTAGGGGACCCGCACGCCGTCGAACGTGTGCGCGTACTTTTCCTCGGGAAAATAGAAGCTGTGAGGCGCCTTTTGGCCGATGCACGCAACCCACGGCTTGCCGCCGTGATCGGCTTTGAGCCAGTCGAGCGCCATGTCAGTCACAACGTTCGTGTAATACCCTTTGATCGCCCCAACACGCTTGCCGTTGACGTTCCATTCCGTGTCGTAGTACTTCCCCTGCCCTTTGTGCGTCGCGAAAAAATCGAATCCGGGCCGCGGCTCGTCGTTTTCCTCGCCCATGTGCCACTTGCCGAAATACGCGGTCGTGTAGCCCTCGTCGCGTAATCTCTGGGCCCAGTGCGGGTGCTTGTTCGGCAGCTCGGTGAAGTTGTTCGTGACGCCGTGAGTGTGTGCGTAGAGCCCAGTCAGAATCGACGCCCGGCTCGGCGAACAGAGCGACGTTGCGCAAAACGCGTTTTTGAACCGTACGCCCTCACGAGCGAGCCGATCGATGTTCGGCGTTTTCACGTCGGGATGCCCAGCACACCCGAGCGCCGATGCACGCAAATCGTCGCAAAGCACGAACAGGACGTTCGGCCGCGACGAGCGAGTTTCATCGGCCTGGAGCATTGGGCTGCAAGCCAGCGACGCGAGCACGATTCCAGCGAAGGCCAAAACGCGATTTTTCATAGCGCAACACGATTTGGACGACGATCCGGGGTTGGGAGAGCAAAGAGCAGATCGTAACCCAAAACCGAACACCATGCGCGGGCCGAGTCGTCGAACCGGCCATTGGAGGCTGAAACGGTCAATTCACGGTCGAAGCGAACATAAGACTCATTATCGGACGTTGGAAAATTGCTCGCAAAAACTCTTAGGCCGGGCGTCATCCAGCTTCAGGGCGTTTTGGGATCGTCGGCCGTGCGATGCTTTTCCGGATCGAACGGATCGCCGCGCATCGCCTGAAACTTTTGCCGCTGCGCGGGACTGAGCGAGCGCTCGATCTCCGACGCGATGCGGCGATCGAGCGCCGCGATATCTGCGGCGAGTTTCTTGCGAAGGTCCAGGTACGGCCGCGACTGAAGATACGCGTCCCATTTCAGGCCAGACTTGGGGAACTCGCGAATCCGCGTCTCTCCGGCTTCGGTCTCAAGCTTGCGCCACTCGGCCTCTCTGATGTCGAGTTCTTTCTTGATCGCTTGGAGTTGTTGAGCCGTGATGCCAAGTTCATCAACGACCTCGGGCAAAGCCGCCGCCTTGTACCCTGCATGCTGAATAGAAATTTGCACGAGCCGGCGCGCTTGCGAAGGCGTTAGCAAATCCCGAATCTCGCGGCGAAACTCGCGTGTCTGAAGTTCAAGTTGGCGACCAATCTCAGCGCGTTTGATGGGATTTGAGTTAGCGTCACGATACTGCATGAGCAGAGGGTTATTTCGCTTAAACTGCGTTGAATGGAGTATTTGAAGCTGATCGGACTGGGTTTTCGTCAGTCCGATTTCACGCTGAACCGAACGCGTCTCCAACAGCGTCATGAGATGCGTTTCGTCTTCGACGGGGGCGAATCGCTGGGGGCTTCGTACAGAATCATCAGCCCGCACCAACGTCCCGATACAGAGAGCAAGCCCCACCAAACCAAAGAGCCGCAAGAATCGCGTCACCATTGCCGGCCTCCCCCCTCCGATTGACACTCTCGCAAGCAAAGAGTGACTCAAAAGAGAAGACGGCTCAGGAGCTTATGTCATAGGCCGAATTTCGAGATCGGCATTTAGACTTAGTCGGGCTGATTGCAGAGTCCACAGCGCTCGGCTGGAATCCTTTGGGGCGGAACGACTTCGATCGGATACGAATTCAGCCCCAGACGAGGGATGAGCCAGGAATTGTCGTAGAGTTTCTGGTCGTACATGCTCCGCATCATGATCTCGCGGGCGATGTACCGGCTCGCCGGCTTGCCGATGCGAATCAAGGGGTAGTGATTGCGTCCAAACTGCGGGTCGACCGCCGCAACTGCATGGACACAGTCGCCGATCAAAATAAACTGGCCGCTGATGGCGCGATATTTGGCCTGACCGCTGTTCAGCACATTCGCAACGCCGAGCGACCGCTCGTAAACTTCTGCGCCGATCAAAAAAGGCCCCCAAGCTGTTACGCTCTCATTATTTGCGTAAACCGCTGAAAGTGTTTGGTTAAGGTCCATATTGATGCCGGTCTCCGGACAGGGCTTGAACACCTTCACCTTCATGGTTGCCGGGTACCAGCTAATGGTATGGGCTTCAAGGGCGTATGAGTTTAAATCATCCCCCTCCCCTGTCGCCTTCACGTACGTTGCCCATGTGTGCGTATATTTGAGCTGCTTCGGCGACGATTCTGAGCCAAAAATAATCGCATAGTAGTATTCGGCGGATTTCGCGGCCTGATTTGCGCCGAGAAAAACCGCGAAGAAACAAACGAGTGATTTGCCAGGAATTCGACAATTCATGATTCTGGCTCGGTTCAGTCGGACGCGTCAGGCAGAAAAATTACCGCCATCCGAAATATGCCACATAGTTGCGCGCCAGGCAAATCCGTCATAACTTCTTTTTGGAATTACGCATGCGACGATACTCGGCCAGAAACTCGGCTGCCGGAAACTCCTCGCGAGTCGATTCATTCACGACGTCGCCGAGCCGTTCCTGAATCGCGTTTGTGAGTTCCGTCCTGCCCTCTTTTTTTGGCAACAGAACATAGGGAGCGGAATCGATCGCCGGTTCGACAACGACCTCGATCCGGCTCCCGAAGCGAAGTTGTCTCTCGCTGTAGTTCAGGCGGATCGGGACAAGCAACGGCGATCCCGACGTCATTTCGCGGGCGACCATCAAGCTTACCCAGGCCGCACCTGTTGATAGCGGCACGTGGACCTGGTTTGGTTCATAGTAATAAATCGTCGCCTCGGGAAAGATCACAAGTGGTTTCCCCGCCTCGACTAGCGCCGTGCATTGACGAAGCCCATGATGGCTGGGGCGCGAGAGGTTGATCGAAATGCAGCCCATGTGCCGCAACAACCAGCCTTGAAAACCGTGGAAATTCCCTTCGTTCACCAGATAATAAGGGGGGTATCCCAGAAGCTTGGCGAGGAAAAAGCTATCCCACATCGAGCGGTGGGTCGGCGTCAGGATGATTGGCACCCCGCGCGGTAGGCGATCGGCGTGTTTGATCGTCACACGAAAATAAAACGTTATGAAGAGCCAGTGAATCGGGCGTAGTAAGAACAGGACAACCCGCGATATGCGCGGACGATCGGTCGGCATCGACTCTCCCCTTCCCGCCACCGGACAAACGGCAGAGATCGTAAGCCGCCCGAGCGGCGTCGGCAAGTTACCGTCGGGGCCAATGCCCGAAATGCAGCATAAGTTGGAGGTTGCGGCGTGATTCCCTCTCTTTGGATCGCAGTTCTTTCGAGTCTTTTCCTAGGTACGCACGACCGCACCGAAATTCGCATCCCCCTGAACGACCGCAACGAAGTCGCCGTCGCAGACCTCATCGACACCCTCGCCAAGACGACCGCGATTAGCATCACCCGCCCCGAGACAACGTTGCGTCTTCCCCTCGTAGGCCTGGGCGGCCCCATCACCAAAACCTTGTTGGCAGACACGTTAGGTAACGACGTCACTCAGCGTCTCGACACAAAATCGCTCGTTCTCGAAATCCCCAACAGTCGCCTCGCCGCCGCATCACGCCCCGATTGGAAAACGCGCCTCTCCACTCTCGTCGACCGCGCAATCAATGAAGAAAATCGCCGTAACAACTATGGCATGCATGCGCTTAAGTCGTATCGCCCCAACGATCCCACCCGCCCCACCGTCTGCCTCATCCACGGCCTGAACTCAACGTCGTCAGTCTTCTGGCACATGGTGGATCCGATTGAACAAGCAGGCTATGGCATTGTGGTGTACGACTTTCCGTACAATCGCGACCTCGACGAATCTGCGGCCGCCTTCGCCCGCGATTGGGTTTCATTTCGCCGTAAAATGGGCGACAAGCAGCCCTGGGCAATGGTCGCGCATTCAATGGGTGCCCTGCTCGTCCGTTCCTATCTCGAAGACGACACAAACTATCAGAACGACGTCGCCTCGCTCATTCTCATCGCGCCTGTGAACCAGGGTTCGAATCTGTCGCACGCGCAAACGCTGCTTCAGGTCATCCAAAGCATGAAGGCGGTTAACAAGGCCCCGTCGGCGCGTGGCGATGCCCTCGCGCATCTTGGCGACGGGCTCGGCGAAGCCGCCAGCGACATGATGCCCCAGAGCGCCTTCCTGAAAAAGCTTAACGCTCGCAAACGTAGGCCGGGTGTGCCGTATCACACACTCGCCGGCGACAACGGCTTTCTTTCGCGAGCCGCACGTGCCCAGATCGAAACACAACTCGGTCTCAACGGCCGCCCTGCACTGCTTGGTGGACTCGCTCGCTTGGCCGCCGGAAATCTCACGGCGCAGCTCGACGAAATCGGCGAAGGGACCGGCGATGGCGCGGTCTCGGTCGCGGCGACGAAGCTCGACGGCGTCGACGATCATCAGGTGCTGCACGTCAATCACCTCGAATTGATCCGTGCACCCCTGCTCTTTCCCGAGCCCGGCCCCGTGGTGGCGATGCCGCACGTCTTGCGCTGGTTGGGTAAGGACCTGCCGGTCTCCAAGCCGCAGCCGACCGCGCCCAAGTAAGTTGACGGCGGGGGCTTGGGTGCAACGCGTCTGGTCGTTAAAGTGGCTCATTCGACGCAAGCAGCCATCGAACGGCCAGAAAGCGAGCGAGCCGCGCCATGACAACGACGGAGCGACACCCGAAAGGGCTTTACGTCCTGTTCGCCACCGAAATGTGGGAGCGTTTCAGCTTCTACACCATGATGGCGATGCTCACGCTCTACTTGCAGGATAAGACCGACGGCTTCGGCTGGAGTAAGGAAAACGCGACCGGGCTTTACGCCAATTACCTGATGTTCGTGTACGCAAGCCCGATCGTCGGCGGTTGGATTGCCGACAAGTTCCTCGGCTTCCGCAAAACGATCACCATCGGCGGTATCTTCTTCACCGCCGGCCACGTGCTGCTCGCGTTCCCCACGCCCGTTGCGCTTTATGCGTCGCTGGTCTGCCTGATCATCGGCAACGGCTGCTTCAAACCGAATATCTCGTCGATGGTCGGCAACCTCTACCCTGCCGGTAGCCCCTTGCGTGACTCGGCTTACGGCATCTTCTACATGGGCATCAACATCGGTGCGCTCTCTGCGCCGTTGGTTGCCGAAGGCGTGCGTCAAAAATACGGTTTCCACCCCGCCTTCGTCATCGCCGGCATCGGCATGGCGATCGGCATGATCATCTTCTGGATCTGCTACCGACTGCTCGACATCGCCGATCGCACTCCGGGCACGAAGCATGATCGAACCGCCGCCGAGGTCGCCACAACCGTCGACCTGACCGACGAGATCGACGGCCCGCACGGCTCCAAGGTGCCCGAGATTGAACGCGTTCCCGAGAAGCACCGGATCACCGCCCTGCTCGTGATTTACGGGATTGTGATCGTCTTCTGGATGATCTTCCACCAGAACGGCAGCACACTCACCTACTGGGCGAACGACAACACCGACTGGGCGTCCTCCACCGTCCTGCCGATCATCATCAAGATCCTGACGCTCGGCACCGTCGAGACCGACAAAATCTCGGGCGTGATTTCAAACGCGATCAACCCGTTCTTCATCGTCGCGCTCTCCTATCCACTCACAAAGGTATGGAGCTATCTCAATCGCCGCGGCATCGAACCATCGACGCCCGCCAAGATGGCAATCGGCATGATGCTCACCGCGACGTCGTTCTTCATCCTTTACGTCGCCGCCAAGTCCGGAGGCGATACAGGTAAGGTCTCACCGTGGTGGTTGGTTTTCGCCTATCTCATTCTCTCCCTCGGCGAGTTGATGCTTAGCCCAATGGGCCTGTCGCTGGTGTCGAAGGTTGCCCCTGCCCGGATGAAGGGCCTCATGATGGGCGGCTGGTTTCTCGCCACGGCGATCGGCAACAAGCTCACAATGATCGGCGTTTTCTGGGAAAAGTGGCCGCATTCGCAGTTCTTCGCACTGCTGGCGATGATGGCGCTCGGCATGGCCGTTCTGCTGCTCATCCTGCTCCGCCCGCTCAAGAAGGCGATGCCAGGCGTTTGAGTGGAACTAGTCTCGGCCGCATTATCGGAGATTCGCAGTTGGTACAACGCAATGAATAAGATTGGGTGGCCTGGACAACCCTGTTGTCCAGGTGGCGCAGCCACAAGAGGCAAGCCGTATCAGTTTGCAGCACCCTCTTGTCGCTTCGCGACCGGCACAAGCAAGTTGTCCCGGCCACCCAACTCTTCCTTGTGTCCCAAACAAGTGAACAACTCCTACATTATTTGATTCATCACCAACGACGGAGCCGCCGCGATGAAGTTCAAGCCGGTGCTCGCCTTTTTCCTCACAACCTTCGCCATGACCATCACCGCATCCGCCGCCCGCCCGATGAAGATCGATGACCTGCTCGCCGTGAAGGGCGTCAGCGACCCGCAGATTTCTCCCGACGGCAAGCAAATTGTCTACGTTGTTAGTGAGATCGACCGCGCGACCGATAAGTCGAACAGCGACCTCTGGCTGATCTCCATCGACGGTGGCGAACCTCGGCGTTTGACCACTTCAGCCAGCGCCGATAACTCGCCGCGCTGGAGCCCCGACGGTAAAACCATCGCCTTCGTTTCGACACGCAGCGGCTCGTCGCAGATCTGGCTGTTACCGCTCGCTGAAGGTGGCGAGGCCACTCAGCTTTCCAAGCTGCCTGTCGATGCTTCGGGCCCAATCTGGTCGCCGACTGGCGATAAGCTCGCGTTTACCGCTGAAGTTTATCCCGGCAAAACACCAGACGAAACCGCCGCGAAGGACAAGGAAAAAGAAGCGAGCAAGAGCAAGGTTCGCGTCTTCGACAATCTCATGATCCGCCACTGGTCATCGTGGGACGAAGGCAAACGCAGCCATCTTTTCGTGATCGACGCCAAAACCGGCGCAGCGACCGACCTCATCCCCAAGTGGACCGCGAACGTCCCCCCTGCCCCGTTCGGCGGGTCGAGCGATTATGCGTTTTCGCCCGACGGCAAGGAAATCGCCTTCACGTCGGAACCGCTGAAGGATATGGCGTGGTCGACGAATACTGACATCTGGACTATTCCCACAACAGGTGGCGAACCAAAGAACGTCACGAGCGAAAACCTCGGCACCGATAACTCACCAAGCTACTCGCCCGACGGCAAATTCCTCTCATTCGTCCGTCAGGAAACCGCGCAGTACGAGGCCGATCTTTCGATCCTCATGCTGCGGAACCTGGCCAACGGCAAGATGATCGAACTGAATCGCTCGCTCGACCGCCCAGTCATGAGCTACACCTGGCGGAAGGACGTTCGAAAGGATGCAAACAGCAGTACATACGAAATTGTGGCAACAATCGACGATAACGGCGCCGAGCCAATTGTGATCTTCTATGTGTTGGATTCCAACGGCACATCAATCGTTCAAAAGCCGAAGTTCGCCGTAACGGAAGGCGTCAACGCATCTGCACAGGTGACGCACGACGGCGTTTCAATTGTTTGCGTGCGACACAACGCGGCATCGCCCGGCGAACTCTACCGCTATCGCGATAAAGCGACCCATCCGCTCGAAGCACTTACCACCCACAACAGCAAACTGATCTCCGAACTCGACCTCGCGAAGGCTGAAGGATTTACCTTCAAAGGCGCCGACAACGACGATGTCTCTGGCTGGATCGTCAAGCCGCCCGGATTTGATGCCAGCAAGAAATATCCGGTGCTCTTCCTGATCCACGGCGGCCCGCAAGGCGCCTGGCACAATGAATGGCACGCGCGTTGGAACTATGCGATGTTCGCGTCGCCCGGCTACGTGCTCGTGGCGATCAACCCCCGCGGCTCGACCGGCTATGGTCAGAAGTTTACGCTGCAAATCAGCAAGGACTGGACCGGCCGCGTCTACGAAGACCTCATGAAGGGACTCGATTACGCATTAGAGAAGTACACCTATCTCGATAAAACACGTATTGCGGCGGCCGGTGGTTCTTACGGTGGATTCATGGTCAACTGGATTGCTGGGCATAGCGATCGTTTCAAGGCTTTGATCAGCCACGCTGGCGTTTTCGACCTCACGAGCAAGTACGGCACGACCGAGGAGCTTTGGTTCCCCGAATTCGAGTTCGGTGGCACGCCGTGGGATAACCCCAAGAACTACCGCGAACAATCGCCAAGCCTGCACGTCAAGGCGTTCAAAACACCGACACTCGTGATCCACGGCGCCCTCGATTTCCGCGTTCCCGACGCCCAGGGGATCGGCATGTTCACCGCGCTTCAACGTCAAGGGGTTCCCAGCCGTCTCGTCTGGTTCCCCGACGAAGGGCACTGGATCCTCAAGCCCGCCAACCGCATCGTCTGGTGGCGCGAAATGCACGACTGGCTCGCGAAGTACCTCAAGTAACGCGAGCAACTAACACCTCTACCCTCAAATCGTCCACAAGATCAATTGAGCACCTTCTCATGTCGCAAGCGTTAGCAACAATCGCCGAAGTCGCCGATGGGTTGGGAATTCGCCCGGAATACGTCGAGCCGTACGGACGAGACAAGGCGAAGATTCGCCTCCAGGCTCTCGAAAACACCGGCCGCGCCCCTGGCAAGCTGATCCTCGTCTCAGCCATCACGCCAACGCCAGCCGGCGAAGGCAAGACCACGATGTCGATTGGCCTGGCGCAGGGCCTGCGAAAGATCGGCCAGCGATCGGTACTGGCCCTTCGTCAGCCGTCGATGGGACCCGTCTTCGGCCGCAAGGGCGGAGCAACCGGCGGCGGCGCCAGCCGGCTCACTCCGTCCAATCAAATCAATCTGCAATTTACCGGCGACTTCCACGCGATCACCGCCGCCCACAATTTGCTCGCGGCGGCAATCGACAACCGTCTTCATTTCGGTGACACCAAGCTGTCACCACGCGCCGTGCTCTGGAAACGCGCGCTTGACATGAACGATCGCGCACTTCGTCATATCGTGATCGGCTTAGGCGGTAAGTCGCAAGGCGTCCCGCGCGAGAGTGGATTCGACATCACCGCAGCCAGCGAAGTGATGGCCATCCTCTGCCTGGCGACATCCCCCAAGGACCTCCGCGAGCGCCTCAACCGCATCCTCATCGGCTACACCAACGACGGCCAGCCCGTGCTCGCCTCGGAAATGGGCGTCACCGGCTCGATGGCGGCGATCCTCAAGGACGCACTGCTACCAAACCTCGTGCAATCGCTCGAAGGCACACCCGCGTTCGTACACGGCGGACCGTTTGCAAACATCGCCCACGGCTGCAACTCGGTGCTCGCGACGCGCATGGCCCTGGCAACCGGTGACTATGCCGTCACCGAAGCTGGTTTCGCGTTCGATCTCGGTGCCGAAAAGTTCTTCGACATCAAGTGTCGCGCCGCCGGATTGAACCCTGCGGCCATCGTGATCGTCGCGACGATTCGTGCCCTCAAGATGCACGGTGGCGTGCCGCTCGATCAACTCACCACGTCCGACCCCGCTGCCGTCGAACGCGGACTCGCCAATCTCGCCGCTCACCTCGACGCCGCGGCCCATTTCAACAAGCCAACACTCGTCGCGATCAACCAGTTCACCAGCGACTCGGCCGAGGAAATGGCGATCGTCCACAGTTTCTGCACAACTCGTGGCGTCGCCAGTGCAACGGCGAACGTTTTCGGCGAAGGTGGTGCCGGCGCGATCGAGCTGGCCGAAAAAGTCGTCGCCGCCACGGCTGTACCCGAGACGCCGTATCAGCCGCTCTACTCGCTCGACTCGCCGATCGAAAAGAAGATAGAACGCATCGCCTCAGCGATGTACGGCGCCGACGGCATCTCGATTCTCCCCGCGGCGGAGGCGAAGATTCGCAAGGCGGCGAAGCTCGGTTACGACAAGCTCCCGGTCTGCATGGCGAAGACACAGGATTCGCTGTCGGACAACCCCAAGCTCCGCGGTCGGCCGAAAGGATTCACGCTCACGGTGCGCGATCTCGAAATCGCTGCCGGCGCAGGCTTTGTCGTCGCGCTCACGGGCGAGATCGTCCGCATGCCTGGCCTTCTGGAACGTCCAGCCGCAGAGCGGATCGACGTCGATGAATCCGGTGAGATTTGCGGCCTGACCTGAGTTATCGCCGGCTAGTATTAGCACGAAGAGCAGGATCGACAGCACGGTCGAGGCGAGCCAGAATCGCCTCGGTCGCGCCGGTCTCACGCCAGACGACGTGCCCCTTCTTGTCGATCACGATGATCGTCGGGAACGCCGAAACATTCAGCTCGTCTTGCAACGGGCTGAATTCGTCCTTACTGCTAAGCAAGATGGGGTAATTGATACCCATCCGCTCGGCGACGTCGCGCACGTGGATCGCATTCGTGATCGCTGGCCCGCTCTCGCACGCAATTCCCACCACCGTCAAATTTTTCCCGCCCAGCCGCTCTTGAAGCTCGATCATGTGCGGCACGCTGTTCAAACACGGACGGCACCACGTTCCCCAGAAGTCGAGCACGATCAGATCGCTGTCAAAATTGTCGAGAGTAACCGGCTTTCCATTCAGGTCAGGCAAACGGAAATTGAGTATCTGGCGCTGCTTTCGATCATAACGGCAAGCTTCAATGTTCTTTTTTGAGTGATCCATCGCAGGCAATGTGGCCGATCGATTCACTGGAGGTTCAGCATATTCGTTTCGCGTCGGTGCAGCCGTCGACACCGCTGGGCGTTGAGTGCCCTTCCAGGCCCCTTCCATCTCGCCCCATGTCGCCTTGCGGCGCGGCTTTGCTGGCTCGATCGACCGTTCGGCTGGGGCAGCGAATGGGTCCGTCTCCTCGTCCGATTCGGCCATTTGCTCCTGGCGAGGCTGCGAGGGAGGCGATGCGACCGTGCGAGGGCTGGTGGTCATGAAGTCGGCAGGAAGCTGGTCGATCAGATCACGCGGACGCTCCTGCGGAGCTTGCTGAGCGAGAGGGAGTTGATCGATCAAGTCACGCTCACGAGTCTGCGGAACAACGGGCTCCGGATCTTCCTGAACAGACGGGCGAGCGGCCTGGGTTCGTGGCGCTACCCGTTCGCGCAGAATTTCATCCTTCGCCAAAACAAAGGCCCCGGGCTTTGACCCGGGGCTTTTCTTGCTGTCACTCTGTGAGACGCGTTTCGCCGGTCGAGATCTCGGCGGTGGCAGATCATCGTCGTCGGCACTCGCTCCCCTGCTCCGTGGAGCGTCGGGGTGTATTGCAGGAGGAAGTGGATTCTCATCGTCCTCCGCATCGACCGTCTTCGCAGCCGGTGCTGGCAGGCCGAGGTCGTCGTCTACGTCCTGGCGTCGTCGCGCCCGTGTCGAACGCGTGTCGTCTTCCGGCTCAGGATCGGGCGGGGCAACTCGCGTCGATGCCCGCTTCGTGGCTCGGTCCGAAGTGCCTTCGCTCGAAGGATCGGCCGAAGCAACTTTATCTGTGCCCGACTCAGGTGCAATTCGGCGCCAGCCAGAGACCGGAATGGCACTCGCGCCCGAACGCTTGCGAGTCGTCGACGACGTCTGATTGCTCAGGTCGTCGATGTCCTCGACATCCGAATTGCTCGAGGGCACGTCTTCGCGATTCAGGCGAATCGGCTTGGCATCCAGATCGCGTTCGTCATTCTCGTCGACTTCCTGCCGCTCCGAAACCGTTCGACCCGCGGCAGGCTTCGAGGCCCGGCGGCGATCGACAGGATCGTCGACGCTTTCGAGTGCGATTTCAACGTTTTCCTCGGGAGCGCGAACTTCGCTACGCCCTTCAAACGCTCCGTCGCGTCCCTCGTACTCGGCGATGAGCGTATAGCTCGAACCAGGCCGGAGACCGTGAAGCGTGAATGCGCCAGTTCGATCCGCCCGCGCAGAAACCACGCGGCCACCGGCGATTCCGCCGTCGGCTACGCGGACCTTCGCATTCGGCACAGGCTTGCCGAGGTCGTCGATGACGCGTCCCGAGACGAGATTTTCGTCACTGCGTCGCGACGGCTCACCCAACTCGGCAACCGCCGATGATTTGGTGCGCGATCCCGTCGACGACGAGATCGGCTGATCGCCAATCGAGGCGATCGTTTTCAGATTCTTATCCTCGGCCGATCGTCCGAAGCTACCCGTCGAGGCGCACCCTGCGCTCAGAAGGGCGAGTGGAAGAAGCAACAATCGCGAGTGGTGTCTCAAGGTGTGCATGTGTTCGCGTCTCCTCCTGATCGGAAGCGACCGGGGCGACCACCGCCTCGCATCGAGGCTCCGCCTCGTCCTTGCGTGGTCACGCATCCCTGGCCGGGAATCAGCGGGGTCTCAAACGAGACCTTCGCGTCACATCACTCAAATTCGGCCCGTTGCAATCCCGGGCTTGAATCTTTTTGCGAAATTGCTAAATCCTCGGCGCGCATCGCCACAACCGCGCCAATTGGCAAATCTCGCGCAACTTATACGTTCAATCAATTGCTCAGCGCAAGATCGCGTCGCGCGGCCCGAAGCATCGCCGCAACCACTTCGCGATCTTCACTTTCCGGCGGAGCCATCTCACAAAACCGGCTCAGCGGTTGTACCGCCTCACCTGGATGCCCCGTTCGGTAAGCAAGCAATCCCCAATCGCGCATCTCAAACAGATTGTCCGGCTCGAGTGCCGCAAGCCGACGCGCAACCGGCAACGCCGAGAACAAATCGTCGCCATGAAGATGAATCGCTTTGAGGTTGCGCAGCACGCGCGCGACAGTCACCGCTGGACTGCAAGCGTCCAGAGCATCGCTCGGCAAATCGACCGACGACCCGAGCTTCTGGGCAATCCGATCGCGACAATCCTTCTCACTCAGAAACGCGCCGCCGTCAAACGCATCAACAAAGAGCGGCCGTTCCGGAGTATCCAACCGCAACATGAAGTGCGCAGGAAGGTTAACTCCGCTGACCTGCACGCCCACCTGCTCTGCCACGGCCGCGTAGAGGATCGAGAGTGTGATCGGAATCCCGGTTTTGCGGTCGAGAACTTCGTTCAGATAGCTGTTGCGCGGGTCGTAGTATTCGCCATCGTTCCCACGATAGCCTTCCTCGACGTACAGCACCCAATTCACCTGCCCCAGAATGGTTTTGGGCTTGGCATCGGGGGCGATGCGCTGACGGACGCGTTCGGCGAGGGGTTCGATCCGGGCCAGCGTTGCGTTGATGTCCAGACGAGGGTACACATCGCGCGCGATCTCAAGCGCAATGCGCGGAAGGCTCAGAAACGATTCACCCCGAATCAGCCGGAGGAATTCGGGGCTTCCCTCAAACGGACTTCGCAAACGACACCTGGACGACACGGAGCTTTGCCTCGGGTGGGGTGATCAGCAAGACCTAATTGCATGATAGGCACCTACCCACCCCCCTTCAAGCGATGATTCGTAGACGTAACTTATCCCATCTCGCACACTTTCGCAAAACCGAAGTCGATGTTGCCAAAGGCTTCGCATTCGACCTTCACGCGACGCTCTTCGCTTAATCCTAAATCTTTCGGGGATTCCTTGCCGTTGCTTTAACGATGCGTTAGCTTGCATGAGTCGTAGCCGATGCAACGTGAGAAGAGGTCGATCATGAAGCTCTCCAGTTCGATGGCAGCCTGGGCCCTGGGATCTGTGGTCGCATGCGGGCTCATGGCCGGAATGGCCCCGCTCGCCGACGGACGCGTTTGGAACTTCTCAAGCGACGAGCCCGGCAAACCCGCGGCCGGATTCAAAACGCAGGTCGGCACGTGGGAAGTCGCGGCCGACGGCACGAACCACGTCCTGGCCCAGAAGGCCGAGAATCCCGACAAGACCTTCAATCTGGCGCTCGTCGAAGGGACAAGCTACAAGGATCTCGACCTGAGCATTCGCGTAAAGGCGATCGCGGGCAAGAACGACCAGGGCGGCGGGTTCGTCTGGCGCGCGAAAGACAAAGACAACTACTACATCGCGCGCTACAACCCACTCGAAGACAACTTGCGCGTATACAAAGTCGAAAACGGTAAGCGCACGCAGCTCGATCACGCCGAGGTTCCGGGCAATCACGATTGGCACACACTGCGTATTACCATGCAAGGACGCGAGATTCTCGGCTACTTCGACGGCAAAAAGGTGCTCGTCGCCGAAGATTCGACATTTGCTGATGCGGGACAAATTGGGGTATGGTCGAAGTCGGATGCACAATCGGAGTTTGATGACTTGACGGTGTCGGGAAATTGAATTGCACTTCATAGACAATCAGGCCGTGGCGCTCGAATGACATGATCTCGGCCTGATTTCGTCACCGTGGGCAATTCCATGCCGGAATCCGCTCGTCGCCGATTTGTCCTGAGCGATGCGCTCATACTGGTTGCGGCAACGGCGTGCGGTCTCGCGCCGTTCAGGAATGCAATCGCGCGTGGCGATTATCGCCCTCTTTCCACGACCTCCGCCGTCAAGTTTGATGCCTTCATCAACCGGTCTATTGAGGCATTCACGCCGCTGATGTTGGCCTGGACCGTCGCCGTTCTGATCCTGAACCTTCGGCAGCCCCGGCCAATGATTCGCCAACTTGCTCAACAACCAGGCGCCATTGCCGCGGCGGCCGTCGTCTGCTGGGCATCGATCGACCTCGCGTCGGTGTTGCCATGCAACAGTAACCACCTCTCTATGATCTATAACCGCAGTTATTTCCGTTTCTGGTCGCCTATCGCCCGAGATGCTGTTCCGGTCGTCATAACCGCCTGGCTGGTACTGGCACTGACCGGCCAGTGGAAGGCAGAACCGACCTGGCTTGATCGCTTGGGGCGAGCGCTGGGAAGCACATGGATTGTCATGGAGGTGCTTCGCAGAGTCCCTGCGTTTCTTTGAAGGCAGCGCCCGTCAACGGAGCCGGAACTACACAGAAGAATCGCTTTTTTTCTCGCATATATGATGCGAAAATTCTCTGACTTGAGTTCGATTGATTCAATCTGGATTGGCGAGCGTCTGCTGGAGCTCAATTCCAGATTGCGCAAGTCCTTCATCGCTCCGGAGAGTCGACCATGAGGCGGCCTCTGTTTCGATTCACCACACGGCGTCTGATGATCGCCGTGGCGGTCATCGCCACTATCTTCGGCGCGGTTTCTTGGGTCGGCAAAATGAGAGTGCGTTCGGCCGCCTATCGACAGCGAGCCGTGGGTTTCGAGTGGATGACCGCGCATGCTCGCAGTGGATACTTCACACCCGGCGGCCGCTACTTGGATCGGTGGGATGACGAAAACGTTCGACACAAAGACGACTGGGCATGGCAATTGGAGGCAAAATACTTGTACCTCGTGAGCCATCCCTGGTTAGACGCCGAGCCTGATCCTGCTCCGCCAGAACCGATTCCACATCCCAAGCACGGATTGGAGTTGCCCGAGCAAAAGCGCCCAGAGGGTCCATCAGCCATGGATTGGGACCCGCCGCGGTGGACGTTTCTTTGGACCTGGCGCCAAAGCGGCTTCTAGGTGCAAGGCCCAGCTCCCACTTGGCCTCGCGCGAGAGCGAACTTAATTCGTTGCGGCCGTGTCTTCGTAACCGGGATGTCACGCGACGACATGGACCGAATGCCGACCCTCGTGGTTTGAGCCCAACGTCCTCGATTTTCTTTCCACTGAGTTTTGGACTCGGGAACGGAGGGCCGTATCGTGGCCCAGTGGCTCGGACAATTCAGCGGACTAACGCACGAAAGCAAGCTCGAAGACGCGGAAGCAACGCTAAGAACTGCAGTCGCCGCGTTCCGTGCCGCGTCTCAACCCGATGTCGCGAAAAAAGCCAAGGCCGTTCAACGACTGGCTGCCCGCGTGCTTAGCCTCCGCGTCAAATTGCTCAAAGCACGATTGAACGCCAATGGTCCAATGGTTCGCATTTACGAGCAGGTGCAACGATGGATCGAACAGGAACGGGCGATCCTTGCAGAGGGCGTGAATGCGATTCTTTCCGAGTTCGGCGCAGAGGTTTAAAGTCGTACACAATCACAGCTTAATAATCTAATGGTGTAAGATCACTGATGACATCTTTTACCAGAGGCATGCACTCTCTTGATTGACCATGACCATATCAAGTGTTGCGACGAATGCGGGAGCAAATACGTTTCCTCTACATCCAAGATGGCGCAATTGTGCCCCGAGTGCTCGCACTGGCTCTATGGATACCCACTCTGCGACCACGAGTTCTCCGAAGGAAGCTGCAAAAGGTGCGGGTGGGATGGGTCGGTCTCTGCCTACGTCCAAACGTTGCGTGCGAAAGCGGACAGCGACAACGATGCCTAACTTCCCGCGTCAGCTCTCGTCGCATATGTACGCATTACCGAGATGAGTTAGTTAAATCGCTCTGATCAGAGGCATTTCGTGGGAACAAAACCGATCGAAGTCTTTAGCGAAGCTTCGAATTTTGGCATCGTCCGCATGCCGGGACGACGCTTCCCCGGATGCGTCATTCAGGGCGATTCCCTGTCGATCTTACTAAGCCAGGCAGCCGTGATCCTGCGAGAGTCGAAAACGATAAAGAACAAGTACCTTGCTGAGGCGGCGCAAGAGCTTTTTGATTCCCTCAGCAACCGACTCGATCATTACGAGGCCGTCCTGAAGGAACACGGCATGGAACTGCCCTACGTCAATCGGCCAAAGGGCAGCGACTAATCTCGGGATTCGCGAGGAGCAGGTTCTCGAATCTCAGGCACGAACCGAACCCCGGATTCTCGCAAAGCTTTCTCGCGGCCGCTTCAAATGGTTTTTCGCGTCATTCCAGGTCGAGAACGTCAGCGGAAAATGCGGGCGTGACACGGCTTGTCGCGCCAGATCGACGCGATGTTTTCGACGAGCACGATGAACTGGTAACTCGCGCAGAGCATCAAGCTTGCCATCAAGCCAGGGCCGTCCACGACCTCGTAGCGTGCGCCAAATTCCTTGAGCCAGCGTAAACGCAACATGCGGAATGCACGCGGCGGCAAGCCAGCGCATCGGCAAGTTTGACCAGAACAAGAGCTCGGCGTTCTTGCTCATCCGACGCTGAAGAGCCGGCTTGCCGTGGTCGTAGCTTGCGGAAACCTCGTGCAAGATCCGGCAAGTCGGCACATAAACACACGAGAACCCGCCCCAGCGGAGCCGGAACGCCAGGTCGACATCTTCGTAGTACGACCCAAACGCCGGATCGTAGACTCCGACTGCCTGAAGGGCCGTCGCCCGGTAAAACGCGCTCGATCCACTCGCGCCGAAGACCTGGTCGCTACCGCGCTGACTCCAAGTCCCAGCATCTTCACCGTGCCCACGCTTACAGGGCCAGCCGATGAACGAGTATGAATCGCCCGCCGAATCGACGCGCGACGGATCCGACCGCACCAAAACCAACGGTGCGACCGAACCGACTTTGGGATCTGCAAACGGCGCGAGCCCGGCTTCGATCCAGCCCGGCGTCACCTCGGTGTCATTATTGAGAAGCTGGACGATTTCGCCCGTCGCGGCCGCAACACCGGCATTCGCCGCGCCGACAAATCCCAGGTTGCGCTCGAGACGCGCAACCTTCACCTCGGGAAAGGCGTCCGCAATCCACTCGGCCGTACCGTCGGTTGAGGCATCGTCGCTGACGATTACCTCAATCTCGAAATCCCTCGGCCGGCAATTTCTGATGCTGGCGAGGCAGACTTCGAGCAGCTTCCGGCCGTTGTAGGTCGGAATGACGACCGAACACCGTGGACGGCTCAAACCTTGGCACTCCGCGGCTTGCGAGGCGGCGCCCAACGGATCTTGCCGTGGACGATGTGCTGAATCGTCATGAACAGCACGCGGAAATCGAGCCAGAAATCCCAGCGCTGGATGTAGTCGAGATCGTACTGCACCCGCTTGCGCAGCGACGTCCGCCCGCGCCAGCCGTGGACCTGCGCCCAGCCGGTCATCCCACCGGGAACGGCGTGACGGAGGTCGTAGTCAGCAACCGTATCGCGGAATTTTTCGACGAAAACCGGCCGCTCGGGACGTGGGCCAACGAGACTCATCTCGCCTCGGATCACGTTGAACAACTGCGGCAACTCGTCGATGTTCGTCCTGCGCAGCCAGCCGCCAATTCGTGTGCAGCGATTGTCGGAAGTCGATGCCCAGATTGGCCCGGTCTTCCCTTCAGCGTCGATGCGCATGCTCCGGAACTTGTACATCCGGAACAGCCGGCCCCCCTGCCCCACGCGTTCCTGCACGTAAAAAATCGGCCTTCCGGTCGTCACGAGAATGCAGGCCGAGATAATGAGGAACAGCGGAGTCAGCAGCGTCAGGCCGATAAACGCACCCAAGAAATCGACGGCACGCTTCGCCACGCGTTCCCAGCGCAGCGTTTTCGCCATCGTAATCGCGGCGACAGCCGCGTTCGGATCCGATAGCGTCGATCGCTTCAGATCGGCCGTAATCCAGTGGACGCTGATGTTCGATTTCGACACGATGTCGATCTGCCGACGCACGCGATGCGCCGACCGATTATTAAGCGCCACAACGAGATGCGTCGCCTTGAAGCGATCCACCCACTCGGCCAGGCGATCGATACGCCCGACGACAGGCACCGGCTCAGACTGCGGGTGTACGGCGAGCTGTCGGCCACGCGCGAGCGGACCAGACAACCGTGAATGGCCGGCGTCGATAAAGCCGACGACGGGAAGGTCGGGCCATGGCCCGTTGCGCAGAGTACGCGCAATGCGGCGGCTGTCGCGGCATCCGCCTACAATAAGAACTCGGGCAGGAGAGCCGCCTGCAGGCGAAGGCGACCCGTTCGATTTCATCGCGGGTGTGCTCATGGTTCGGGTCCACCGTTCCCTCGGTGTCGTCCGGACCGGGCGGGTCGCGAACGGCCTAGCGCTCTGTCGCGCCGCATCGGCGCTTCTGAGTGGTCTTACCATCCGTGGCGACCCCTCCTGTTTTTCCCTTAAACTCTTCCATCGGCCAATCCGACCGATTATTCCAATGAATCCGACCGGTCTCGCCGCTCGCGACGCCGACTTTCCTAAATCATGAGCGACCGCGTGCTATCTCCAGAGACCCAAACCCCACCCGCGACCCGACGGCTGGCCGTCGTGATCGTGAATTACAATAGCTGGGAAGACGTCCAGCGCCTGGTCGACGAACTTAGCCAGGCCGCGGAGGTCCAAGACGGCCGCGCCCAGGTGATCGTCGTCGACAATTGTTCGCCAGACCCCATGCCCGAATCACTCCGATCCCTGCCCGAAGGGGTCAAGCTGATCCCTCGGACCGAAAATGGAGGCTTCGCCGTTGGCGTTAACGCCGGTTGGACCGCCGCGCGGGGGTGTTGGCTCTTGGTGCTGAATCCAGACGTCGTGGCGGACGCCGGTTTAATCGCAAACGTACTCAGCCGAATCGATCGGTTCGAGCGCGAGGCCAACCCTCCAGGCATCGTCGGCTTCGGACTGAAAAACCCTGACGGGTCGCCTCAGCCCTCTGTCGGAGTGCTTCCCACGCTCTCGCGGACCGTTTGGGAGCAGTTGATACCCCGATCGCGCCGGAAATACCAGCCCGAATGGCGCATAAAACCTGGACCCGTCCCCTGGGTCACAGGCGCCTGCGTTTTGCTTCATCCAACCATGATGGAAGAAGTAAATGGCATGGACGAAGATTTCTTCCTCTATTATGAAGAGGTTGCGCTCTGCAAATCGGCTCAAAACAAGGGCTGGCAGGTGATGTACGACCCCTCGATCTCAGTCGTTCACCTACGTCCCTTGCAGAATCGGCCGATTTCGGCCAGGATGCGCGTGATCACCCGGCACAGCAAGTTGCTGTACTTCCAAAAGCACTTGCCGCGCTGGCAGTTTCTCGGACTCCACGCCATCATCGCCGCCGAGGCGAAACTGCGTGGAGCCTGGGCCAGGATCAGGCGGCGCGACGACGATGCCCGCTCTTGGGAGCGAATTCGCCTCGTCGCCCGTAAGATGAAACATGGTGATGAAAATCTTCGTGGCCGGGCCGTACTGAAACTGGCCGACGAAGTCGTGACAGCGACCGAAATTCCCTGACCTGCAGCGCGAAGAATACTCGGGGCGAAGGATTCGCCAGACCGAACCGGAGAGGACGGAGCCTATGACCGGACGTCAACACGCGGCACGCATCGTGCTCTTGATGGCCGCAACCGCCGGACTGCTCGGCTGGATGGCGTCGCACACCGCCGTCATGTTCAACGACGGCCTACGATACATCTCCCAGGCCCAACAGCTCGACAAGGGCTCACTGCACGACGGCCTACTCCGCGCGGTCGACCACCCCGCCTATCCATTCGGCATCATGATCTCGCACCGCGTCCTGCTCGCACCGGATACGCCTGATGGGTGGCAGCGATCGGCGCAATTTGCGTCATGCGTGGCCGGAGTGCTCTGGGTCATCCCCCTCTACCTCGTTGCCGTGCAACTCTTCGGCGGCACGACGGCCTGGCTCGCAGTCGTCCTATCGCTGCTCGTGCCCGTCACCGGTCACACGATGGCTGACGTCCTCAGCGAAAGCACGTTCCTGCTCTTCTGGACCTGGGGCGTCTACACCGCTCTTCGCTTCCTCCGCGAAGGACAATTCGTCTGGCTGCCGCCGACCATTGCCTTCGCGGCGCTCGCATACCTCGCGCGGCCCGAAGGTTTACTCCTACCGCTGGCCTTGATCGCCTCGCTCGCCGCCATGCCGCTGATGCGTTCGACGCGTCTCGTCTGGCCGCGCTGGTGGGCGGCCGTCGGCTTCCTTGTGATCGGCCCCGCGCTGCTGGTTGGCCCCTACATCGCGATGAAGGGCGGACTTGGTACAAAGCCCGCCGTCCAGCGTTTGCTCGGCACCGCGCCGAAGTCGGCCCCAACCGCCGTCGAACGCTCACGCCCGCTCGATCCCAATCAAACCACGGCAAAAACCTACGCCATCGCCGCTCGGGAAATGTCCGACGCGGTGCGTGATTCCGTGACGCTGCCGCTTCTGCCATTCGTCGTCGCCGGACTCATCTTCGCCTGGCCGCTCAACGACCGCGCCCGGCCATTTCTGTTCGTCACAATCATCGTCGCGGCCTCGGCTCTTGCACTGATACGCCTGCACGCGACGGGCGGTTATTGCACGCCGCGACACGCGATGATCGTCGCTTATTTGCTGATTCCGGCAGCCGGTTCGGGTTTGCATAATCTGATGTCGCGACTCACAATTCCCGGCCGCTGGCTCGGGCTCGACGACGCGAAATACACCGGCGGACCTGCCGTTTGGGTGCTCGTGATCGCCGGTCTCACCATCTTCCTGGGACGCGAATCATTCGCCCCGATCAACGAGTCGATGGCCGGCTACCGCGAAGCAGGCGCCTGGGTCGCCCAGCACGTTCCGCAGGGAGAAAAGGTCGCGGATGTCACCGGGCTGTCACTCTTTTACGGGGGACGGACCGGCTACACCTTCGCGAACATCATCGACGCCCCCAACGACACCAACCTGCGTTACGTCGTCGTCCGCGACGCCCACCTCCACGGCCCCTGGCCCTATTGCGAACAGATGCGTTCGGTCGTCGGCGACTTGAAGCCCGTCGCCACCTATCCCGAGCATCCTCGCAAACGCCAGGCACTCGTTTACGTGTTCGAGCGACCAGTCGCCGTTGCAACAACGGGTGACAGAGTCATTCGCTAAGGTTTTGCTAGCGATTGAGATTCGGGTGCCACTGGCTCTGCCAGTGCTCTTCAATTCCGTACAGAAAACAGGATCACTGGTAGAGTCAGTGGCATCCAGGCCGAGATCCCGCTTGGTGTTCGCCTGCTCATTCAAGGATGAAGATCGCATGCGTATCGCCTGGTTCACGCACCGGTATCACCCCTGCATCGGCGGCGCCGAGACTTATGGCCGCGCGATCGTCAAACGCTACGTCGCGTCCGGCCATCATGTTGATGTGTTCACAAGCAACGCCCACGACCTCCGCTATTACACCGACAAATCTCGCCGCCGCGTCGATGCCCCCGCCGAATCGATCGTCGACGGCGCGGTCGTCCACCGTTTGCCCATTCGCCACCTGCCTTTCCAGCGCTACGCCGGACGCCTTCTCAGCTATGTCCCCCACTGGCGGACGCAGTGCCAGATCGCGTCGTACATGCCGATCATCCCTGGCATCGCTCGGATTCGCGGCGACTACGACGCAGTGTTCGGCGTCGGCTTTCCCTTCACCCTCTTCAGCTACGCGGCGCTCCAAACGGCTCGGGCCGCAGGCGTACCACTCATCCTCACCCCATTCCTGCATCTCTCGACACCCGGCGACCCCGTCAACCGCACGTACACGCGACCGCACCAGATTCGCCTGCTAAGCGAGGCCGATCTCATCGTCTCGCCAACCCGGATGGAATCCGACGTCCTCGCCGGTTGGAATATCCCTCGCAATCGCCTCCTCACACTACCCATGGCGATCGACAAATCCGACGTCACCGGCGGCGACGGCGCAGCGTTTCGCGCTCGCTACGACCTGACGGGCCGCAAGATCGTCGGCCAGCTCGGAGCACTCGACCCAAACAAGGGAACGCCCGACCTCATTCGCGCAATCGACATGCTCAACGCCGATCGCGCCGAGCCAATCGCCCTCGTACTCGCCGGCTCCGCGACTCCCGAATTCGACGCCTTCCTCGACTCCGGCTCCTGGCGCGATCGTCCCTGGCTCCACCTGCTTGGTTCAATTCCGCCAGCAGATGTGCCTCACTTCTACGACTCGCTCGACGTCTTCGCCATGCCTTCGCGCACCGACTCGTTCGGCATCGTCTATCTCGAAGCCTGGGCGAACGGCAAGCCCGTCGTCGCGGCTGCGGCAGGCGGTGTGCCGGAAGTTGTCGAGCACGGCAAAACCGGTCTGCTAAATGCGTTTGGCGATCTCCCCGCGCTCGCGAATTCGCTCGCATCACTCATCTACAACCCGGACTATGCTCATCAGCTTGGCGAAGCGGGTCGCAACCTCGTCGATCGCGGATATCACTGGGATCAGCGATTTCAAACCTTATCCGATCGCGTCGCGGCGGCCGTGCAATCGCGCCGGAAGCCGCTGGCCGCATCGGCCTGAGGAGTGCCAGTCTCATGGGCATGTCTGACACTCGATCCCACTTGCGCTTGCCGCTCGGCCTTCTGGGTACGGTCGCGCTGATCCTATTTGCAGAAGGCTATTTTCATCTCAATACGTTCAAGTACACGAATACGGCGACTCTTTCGTGGGGCCTGAGTGACACATCAGCCCGTCGCGACGCCAAAGACGCCGACATCCTTTGCCTGGGCGACAGCCTCGTGAAGCACGGGATGATTCCCGAGGTTCTTGAAGCGAAGCTCGGCCAGAAAGTTTACAACCTTTCCATCTGCGCGTCGTCGGCGCCGGCGACTTACTTCATCTACAAGCATGCTCTCGAATCCGGCTCGCATCCCAAGTTCATCATCGTCGATTTCATGCCCGACCTGCTCACCGGCAGCCCGCGACACTCATCGCGCAACTGGCCCGAAATCCTCACGATCCCCGAATTGATCGAACTTTCCCGCGCGGGACGCGACTTCAGCTTCTTCGTCGAAATGGCGCGCGACCAAGTTCTAACATCATTCCGCTCGCGCTGGGAAATTCGCACGAACATCACGTCGGCGGTCGAGGGTAAGACCGATCCGCTCGAAGCCACCAATCGCGTCTACAAACGCAACTGGACCGTGCATCGAGGCGCCGAATACACGCCGGATAACCCGAACTTCAAGGGCGAGGTGACCGAGAAGGACCACTTCAATCTGATGTCCGACCGCTTCTGGTGCAACAACGTCAATCGCAGCTATATTCACAAACTGATGAAACTCGCTCACTCAAAGGGCACGAAAGTTTATTGGCTGCTCCCGCCCGTTTCCCCCGCCATTCACGCCCGGCGCGTGCAAAGCGGAGCTGACGCGAAGTTCTCCGACTTCATCCGCGAATTCTCCGCCAAATATCCTCACCTCACCGTGCTCGACGCTCGCCGTTCAAACTACGATCACACGCGTTTCGTCGACCCCGTTCATCTCAACGGCAAAGGGGGCGTCGCGCTCAGCACAGAGGTCGCCGACATCATCACCTCGGGCCGCACCGAATGGGTCTGGCTCCCGCGCTTCCGGCCGCACGAATCGCCCGTCGCGCTCGAAGACGTCGATCAATCGCGCGTCGCCGTTGGTGTGACCGAATCAATGATGCGTTGATCCGTTTCGCATACATTGCTTAAGCATCTCTCCGCTTTCACCTTCCATCGATAAATTCCGCGCGGTCTTGTTGCACTTGGCCAGGAAATGAATTATTGTTAAACACGCAGTCGCAATGATGCCTGCTCCGTCCTACCCTGCGCCTTGAATCTCGCCCAGAGAATACGAGCCTCGCCACCTTTGAATAAAACGGGGGCCCACCCGTGCGCAAGCGAACCCTCCTCGCGGCGATCGTCGTTGGCTTGATCGTCACCCGCCCGCTCCTCGCCGCGAATTCGCCGAAATCACTCGAGGTCTGGCCGGCAAAGATCGCACTCAACGGCCCCGCCGCAAGCCAGCGCATTCTGGTGATCGGCGTATTTGCCGACGGTTCCAAACAAGACCTGACCGCGACCTCGCAAATCAAAGCGGCACCAGAGTCGCCAGTTGCGATCGATAAACTCCAGCGAGTTCACCCCCGCGCTGATGGCAAGGGAGAATTGATCGTCTCCGCGATGGGAACGACTGCGAAAGTTCCCGTCGAGGTGGCGAAATCGACCACTCCGCGCGTCGTTTCGTTTCGCAACGAAGTCCAGCCGATTCTGACCAAGCTCGGTTGCAACATGGGCGCCTGCCACGGCTCGCAGCACGGCAAGGGCGGCTTCAAACTCTCGTTGCTCGGCTTCGAGCCCGATCCCGACTACACCGCAATCGTCAAAAGCGCACGCGGTCGACGTGTGACCCCGTTCGCACCAACCGAAAGCCTCCTGTTGCTCAAGCCGACACTCGCCGTCGCCCACGCTGGCGGCAAGCGGCTAATTCCCGACTCAGCCGAATACGAAGTGTTGCGACTCTGGCTTGAGCAAGGCGCAACAACGCCGCTTGCGACCGATCCCACGGTAACAGGCGTCCGGATCGAACCACCCGCTCGCGTGCTCAGGCCTGGCGAAACTCAGCAATACATCGTCACCGCAATCCTGAGCGACGGCACGCTTCAAGACGTGACCGACCAGGCGCGTTTCGACTCGCTCAACGAAGGCGTGGCGACCGTGAGCAAGCTTGGCGCAACGAAGGTCGAGCGCCAGGGCGAAACCAACATCATGGCGCGTTACCAGGGCCAAGCCGCACTCGCACGAGTGACCGTCCCCTTCTCGGCCACCAAAGCATTCGCCTGGAAGCCGGCGAACATCCTCGACGAAAAAGCCGCCGCGAAATGGCGCGAGCTTGGCCTCGTCCCCTCTCCTACTTGCACCGACGCCGAATTCCTCCGCCGCGTGATGTTGGACACCATCGGCACGATTCCCACTGCGGACGAAGTTGAAGCCTTTCTCGCCGATAAGGATCCGCAAAAACGCGAAAAGCTCGTCGACCGCGTGCTCGACCGACCGGAATATGTCGATTACTGGACACTGAAATGGGGCGACTTGCTCCGCGTGAATTCCGAAACCCTCGGCACGCAAGGGATGCTCGCGCTCAACCTCTGGCTCCGCGACTCGTTTCGCTCGAACAAGCATTTCGACGCGATGATCGACGAGCTCGTCACCGCGCAAGGGTCGATCTTCACATCTGGTCCCGCAAACTATTTCCGCGTCGCCAGCAATCCGGAAGATCTCGCCGAAACAACGGCTCAATTGTTCATGGGCGTGCGGCTTCAGTGCGCCAAGTGCCACCACCACCCGTTTGAAGCCTACGGCCAGGACGATTACTACGGTCTCGCCGCCTACTTCGCCCGCATCCGCACCAAGAACAGCGACGAATTCGGCCTGTTCGGCCAGGAACGCGTGATCTACGTCACGTCTTCCGGTGAAATCAATCAACCCCGCACCGGCAAACGCGCGACACCCCGGCCGCTCAACGCCCCTCCCGCCGACGATCCCGTCGACCGCCGCCGCGCACTCTCTCGCTGGCTCACAACAGCCGATAACCCCTGGACCGCCCGCAACGTCGTCAATCGCTACTGGGGTTATTTGATGGGAATCGGCCTGGTCAATCCCATCGACGACCTCCGCGCTACGAACCCGCCTAGCAATCCCGAACTACTCGACGCACTCGCTCAGGAATTCATCAAGTCGAAATATGATCTCAAATCGCTCCTACGTCTCATTCTCAAGAGCAACGTCTACGCTTTAAGTGCCTTGCCAACACCCGACAACCGGCTCGACTCAACGTTCTTCACGCATTATCGCGTCAAGCGTCTCTCTGCCGAAGCGTTGCTCGACGCCGTCAATTCCGCGACCGGCACCACCGAAAAGTTCGCTCTTCGCCCCGAAGGGACACGATCGATTTCTCTTCCCGACACGACTTTCAAATCGTATTTCCTCGACACTTTCGGCCGTCCCGTACGTGCCATCGCCTGCGAATGCGAACGTGGAGTCGATCCCAACCTTTCGCAAGCACTTCATCTCATGAACGGCGATGTCGTTCAGCGCAAGGTGACGGCGACCGACGGTCGGCTGGCGACTCTGCTCAAGGACAAGTCGATCAACGATTCGGCGCTCGTGAAAAAGCTCTACGTGATCGTCTTTAATCGTCCGGCCGAACCACACGAAGTCGAAACCGCGGTGAAACTGATCGCCGAAGCGCCAAACCGTACCACAGGTGCCCAGGATCTCTTCTGGGCGCTGCTGAATTCTAAAGAATTCTTATTCAACCATTAATTCGAGGGAATTCCCATGTTTCGCCTCGAATTCTGCCTGATCGGCTGCTTGGCCCTGTCTGTGCAAGCCTCAGCCGCCGATGTCCCGACTTACGAACGCGACATCAAGCCGATCTTCACCAAGCGTTGCGTCGTTTGCCATCAGGCGAAAGAACTTCGCAACGACGAGACTTCCGGCGGCCTCGCGCTCGATAGCTTTGACGCCGCGATCAAGGGCTCGCGTAAGCATGCGATTGTTGTTTCGGGAAAATCGTCCCAAAGCCCCCTCTTCGCCCGATTGATCGAGCAAGACGAAGACCTGCGCATGCCACTTTCCGATTCGCCACTCAAGCCCGAACAGCGTGATTTGATCAAACGCTGGATCGACGCCGGCAGCCCGCGCGGTGTTCCCGAATCGAAACCGACCGCCGCTGCTGAAACGAAATCGATTCGCAAAATCAGCCGCACGCTCGACGTCGCCGTTTCGCTTCCCGCTCCGTTACCGAAAATTGGCACCCCCGAGCTTCAACTCAAAGTCGGCCCGCTTCCCGCCACAACGTCCCTCGCCTTCACGAACGACGGCAAGCAGCTCGCCGTCGGCACCGACGGCCTGATCACCTTCTGGGACGTGCCCGCGTGGACCGTTTCCCGCGTCATCGACGACTTCCCCGGCCCCGTCCAGTCGCTCACATACAGTCCCGACGGTAAGCTACTCGCAGCCGCGGGTGGTTTGCCTGCGCGATCCGGAGTCGTGCGTATTTACGACGCTGCAAATGGTCGCCAGCTTGCCGAACTCTCAGGACACGGAGACGTCGTTTCACGCGTCGCCTTCAGTCCCGATGGGAAGCAACTCGCCTCGGCGTCATTCGATACAACAATCCGCTTCTGGAACCTGGCCGACTACACCGCAATCGGCACGTTCAAGGGACACTCCGACTTCGTTTACGACGTCGCCTACTTGCCCGATGGCAAGTCCGTTCTCTCGTCCAGCAAGGATCGCACGATCAAGCGAATCGACACAAAATCATTCAAAGAATTGATGAACTACGGCGAGCACAACGACGACGTCCTCGCTCTGGCCGTTCGCCCCAATGGCAAGGAATTCCTCAGCACCGGCAACGAGCCACAGCTTCATCTCTGGACGCTCGAGGCCGACAAATCGACCCGGAAAAACGCCGGTCACTCCGGTCCTGTGAACCAATTGTGCTTCAGCCGCGACGGCAAACGCCTGGTTTCAGTGAGCGGCGATAAAACCGTCCGCCTCCTCGACGGCACTTCATTGAATCCCCTGCGGCCCTTGCCCGGACCGACCGACTGGCAATACGCCGCCGCAATTTCACCTGACGCGAAACGCATCGCGGCCGGCGGAGCCGACGGCGTCGTTCGCGTTTGGGACGCTGAGACAGCGAAGGTCGAAGTCATTCTCCTTCAGCCTCCCGCGCTCAAGCCGAAAACGTCGGATTGGCTTGCCGCGCTTCCCGACGGCACCTTGCACGCCTCGCCCGATCTTCAGAGACTCGTGCGGTGGCAAATAAACGGCAAGGAAGTCGCAAGCTTGCCAGTCATCAAACCAGAGCCGGCCAAGAACCCCAAGAAGTAACACGATGAGGTCTCGAATCATCCCTCTCGGCGCCGAGCGTGAACCATGAGATCCGTTGTTCTTGTAACATCGTTCGCCATCCTCTTCACGATGCCCGCGCTCGCGCAAACGTCATACCCAATGGTCATGCGAATCGAGCCGACTGCCGTCCAACGCGGCACAACGGCCGAACTGACAATCTCGGGCTCGGGCGATTTCTCGGGACCATCGGCGCTCCTGGTTCAGGGCGAGAGTGTAAGCGGCAGCACGCTCGCGACAATCACACCAGCACCAGCAGCAAAAGGAACTGGCGCAAAAGTCACGCGTGGTCAACCTTCGGGCTCAAGCAAGGTCAAGTTTACCGCCGACGCTAACGCGCTTGCAGTCCCTCGCGAAGTTCGGCTCGTCACCCCGGTCGGCGTGTCGTCGGTCGGCCTCGTTGTCGTTACGAATGATCCAGTCGTTACCGAAACCGACGAGAAAAAGAACAACACACCGAGCGGTGCGCAAAAGCTCAAGCTCCCCGTCGCGATCTCGGGACGCATCAGCGTTGCCGAAGATGTCGACTGGTTCGAGTTCGAGGCCCAGGCCGGCCAAACCGTCACAATCTCAGTTTGGGGCAATCGCCTCGAAAACAAGATTCACGACCTGCAAACTCACCTCGATCCAATCGCGATTTTGCTCGACGACCAGAACCGCGAAATCGCCGCCGACGATAACCACGACTTCGCCGACCCGTTGCTGATCTACACCTTCAAAAAGGCCGGCACGTACCGCCTGCAAATCCGCGACACGAACTACGCCGGCAACGCGAACTGGACGTACGTGGCCCAACTTACGAGTTCACCGTTCGCCACCGCGGTCTTTCCCACTGCGATTAACCCCGGTAAACCCGCCCAGTTCACGGGCACCGGCGCGAACTTCGACGCCAAGAAGCCGCTTTCGCTCGACGCCCCTGCAAGCACTCCCACAGGAATCAGTCACTTCGCATTGAAGACTGATCGCGGCCCAACGCAGGCTTTCCCGTTGGTCGTCACCGATCTGCCAATTGTCAAAGAAGTGGGTGACACGCCGGCCGAAATCGACAGGGCTCAACTCGTATCTCTCCCCGCCGCCATTTGCGGACAATTGCTCGAACGCAATGATGTCGATTGCTACAAGTTTGAAGCGAAGAAGGGTCAGATCTACGCCTTCGAAGTTGTAGCGCGACGCGCCCGCTCGGCCGCGGATCCGACGCTTCGCATCATCGACGCCAAGGGGAATCAGATCCAGGAAATCGACGACAGCCCAGGGCTCGGCAAGGACCTGCGCGTCGAATGGACGGCGCCCTCTGACGGTGTCTTCGGCCTCCGAGTCTTCGACCTCCACAATCGCGGCGGCGCAGAGTTCGGCTACGCGCTGCTCGCCCAACCCGCGAAGCCCGACTTCGTCGCCGTGTGCGATCCCGACAAGATCAACATCGGTCCTGGCTCACGCACGCCGATGTTCGTCAAAGTCACGAGACGTGCCGGATTCACAGGCGCGGTCACGGCATCCTTCGCAAACCTGCCGCCCGGCGTTTCTGCGTCTCCGCTCACGATTCCCCCAGGCATGACTCAAGGCGAAATCGTCGTCTCGGCCACTTCCGATGCCAAGCCACTGGGCACATTCGTCACGCTTCACGCTCGCGGCGAGGGCATCGACTCCAACATTGCGCCCAACCAGGAAATCTATCTCCCTGGCGGCGGTCGCGGGCTTTATCCCGTGAGCACCTGCGCACTCGCGGTGACGAAGCCATCGGATATTCTTGTCGACGCTCGTCCCTCAGAGATTATTCTCAAGCCAGGCGAAACGGCGACGATCGACGTCACGGTGATGCGTCAAAACGGCTACGCAGGCGGCGTGAACCTGGCGGTGAACCTTTCGCACCTCGGGCAAGTCTACGCCTCGCCGCTACCAACTGGCGTCACGCTCAAGGACGCGGGCTCAAAAACTCTTCTGGGCCCGAAAGACACCGTCGGAAAAATCGTCCTGCAAGCCGCGCCCGATGCCCCGGCGTGCGACAAGGTTCCAATCGCCGTGATGGGCCACGTCTCGATCAACTTCGTCGTCAAAACAGCATATTCCAGCGGCCCGATTCTCATCACGATTCCCGCCAAAGATCCGAAAGCCGCCGAAACAAAGCCCGCGAAACCCAAAAAACCATGAACATTGGTGCGATCGTCCTCTGCGGCGGACGCAGCAACCGGATGGGCCAGCCCAAGGCATGGCTCCGCCTGGGCGATGAGTTTCTGCTCCAGCGCATCGTCCGGCTCGTGGCTCGTGAAGCCTCGCCCATCGTCGTCGTCACCGCGCCCGATCAGGAAATCCCCGCGCTCCCGTTGGACGTCATTCACGCCCAGGATCACCACGCCAATCGCGGACCGCTCGAGGGCTTCGCCGCCGGTCTCGCGGCGTTCGATTCATCAGTCACACACGCCTATCTAACTTCAACCGACGCCCCCCTGCTCACCGCCGGCTGGATTGGGCGGCTCGCGGCCGAGATCGGCACTCACGACGCCGCGGTGGCAATTCACGATGGCCATCCCCAACCGCTCGCCGCGGTTTATCGAACGAGCGTGCTCAAGACAGTTCAATCACGACTCGCCGGCGATCAACTCAGCCTTCGCGGATTGCTCGATGCGATCGACGTCGTGCGAATCGACGCCGAAACTCTTCGAGATATCGACCCCGACCTGCGAACGCTTCGCAATCTCAATACGTATGAAGATTATCTTCGCCTACTCGACGAAGCGCTGTAGGTCGCTTGCGCGATGGTTGTGCCACAATTGGTTTGACATTGGCAACTTGGTGACTTGGTCTCAAGCGATCAACGTTCCACGTTGCCGACGAGCTCAATTTTGCTGCCGGTAGTCGCGGGGCGAGTAGTTACGGTACAGTGGTAGTTTATCGCGAACACTTTCCGGCCGGTGCGTGTCGAGACTCTTCACCGCGCGTCCCGGAAGAGGGTCGTGCTTTTTGACCTAATTCTTCGGATTTGCATTCGATGTCGGACTCGGAAAACCTGGAAACGAACACCACGGAAGACAATGCGCCGGCGATCGATGCCGCGGAGCATGCGACCGAGCGCAAGCGAAAGGCGCGGCGGCAACCATTTCCGCAGGACGACGTTCCGCACGAAGCGGCGTCGCGTTCTCAGCCCGCACGGCTCGAAAACGCGATCAAGCACGTCATTCGCTGTGCGGAAATCTGCGACGACAATCGCGCGAAGGACATCCAGATCCTCGACCTCCGTCCCGCAACCCCGCTGATCGACTTCATCGTCATCGCAACGGCTTCAACGAGGCGACTCGGGAACGCGATCGCCATCGAAATCGATGCCGAGATGAAGAAACTCAAGGAGTTCAAGCTCGGCATGGAAGGGACTGAGGAAGGAAGCTGGATCCTCGTCGATTACGGTGACTTCGTCGTCCACCTCTTCACGCCCGAAGCGAGGTCGTACTACTCGCTCGAGGAAATTTGGGGCGATGCGCCGCGGATCGACTGGAAGAACCCAACCGCTTCCGCAAGCAAGCCGGCTTAACCCAAAGCCTTAAGGGCAAGCATGTTGCGTACAAAGGTCTGGTCCGCGATCGTCGTGGGTCAGGCTTTTTTCGTCATGGCGGCTGGCGTGTTTGTAGTCGCTTACAGCCAGCAGTTCACCTGGCTATTGGCGCACATCGTTGGCGAAGAGCGATATTTCGGCCCCGCCAATGTTGATAAACTCTGGGAAGATGGGCACTGGGAAGTTAAGATTCCAGAGTCGTTCAATCTGTTTAATCTGCCTGTACTTACGGCCGGTATTCTGTTGATTCTCGCCGGGCTGACGATGCTCGTCCTCTGGCGCAATCAACCCCAGCGAACCGCTCGGCCACTGCCAACGCCCACGACACGGGATCATCGATGAACGTTCTCGAACGCGTGCGAACCGCCTTTGCGGCCGCAACTCCCGAAGGTGCTGACTCTCAAGCATTTGCGCTCGCCGTCCGTCCTAGCCAGGACGCCAAGTTCGGCGACTACCAGGCGAACGGCTGCATGGGAATCGCCAAGGCGGCGGGCAAGAATCCACGCGAGGTAGCCCAGGACGTCGCAAATCGCGTTCAGCTCGAACCGCTGGCCGGCGTGCCGGAAATCGCCGGTGCAGGTTTCATCAACGTCCGCCTGCACGAAGCCTGGGTCGCAAAGACGCTCGGCGACCTGCTCAACGACGACCACCTCGGGATCGTCTCTCCCGAATCCCCACAAACTGTGGTCGTCGACTACTCGTCGCCGAACGTCGCCAAGCCGATGCACGTCGGCCACATCCGCTCGACCGCCATCGGCGAATGCCTCGCTCGCGTATTCGATGCCTTGGGGCATAAAGTCATACGCGACAATCACCTGGGTGACTGGGGTTCGCAGTTCGGCATGATCCTTTGGGGCTGGAAGAACCATCGCGACGAGGCCGCCTACGCCGCCGGTCCCGTGAGCGAATTGGCCCGGCTTTATCGCCTGGCGCAATCGATCATCAAGCCTGGCGAATTCTTGCACGACGAGAAGTATGAGAAGGTTTTCGAGTTGCGGAAAGCCGGCAAAGTTGACGACGCCGACAAGCTTTTCCAGAAGCTGAAGAGCGACCCATCGGAAACGTGGGAGCAGGTTGAAGCGATCGTCGCCGAAGGGCGGAGAATTGCTAACGAGGCCCGGGCTGAGACGGCAAAACTGCACTCAGGCGACGGCGAAACTCGTCGACTCTGGGAGCAGTTCATGCCCTACTGCCTCAAAGCTCTCGAAGCAATTTACGACCGTCTCGGAGTACGTTTCGACCATCAGCTTGGAGAAAGCTTCTACGACCCGATGCTCGCCGACGTGGTGAAAGACCTTCGCGTCAAAGGGCTTGCGGTCGAAAGCGAAGGCGCCACGGTTGTCTTTACCGAGAGCACCAAGGCCCCGGTCCTCGTCCAAAAACGAGACGGCGCATTCAACTACACGACGACCGATCTCGCGACAATCAAATATCGCGCCAACGAGTGGCGTCCCGACCTGTTGCTCTACGTCGTCGACCATCGCCAAGGCGACCATTTCAAGGGACTGTTCGAAGTCGCCCGCAAATGGGGATTCGACAACGTCGAGATGGAGCACGTCGCCTTCGGCACGGTCCTGGGCAAAGACAAGAAGCCGTACAAAACCCGGGACGGCGACGTCGTCGGCCTCGAATCGCTGCTTGACGAAGCGGTGGCTCAGGCTCGGAGCGTCGTCGACGAGAACAGTCCGGACCTCGACAAACAGGCGCGAGCAAATGTCGCCGAAATCGTCGGCATCGGGGCGATCAAGTACGCCGACCTCTCGCAGAACCGCATGAGCGATTATGTCTTCGACACCAAAAAGATGACGGCCACGAACGGCAATACTGGCGCTTATCACCAGTATGCTTATGCGCGCATTCAGAGCATCTTTCGCAAGGGGAATGTCGACATTGCCGCTCTTCGGGCCTCTCGCCCGGTGATCACTCTAGCAACGCCCGTCGAACGTGCCCTCGGCGTTGCGCTGCTCCGATTGCCTGAGTGTCTGGCAGTCGTCGCTTCGGAATTGAAGCCGAACCTCTTGACTGACTACCTCTTCGGACTCGCCAACACGTTCAGCACGTTCTTCGACGCCTGCCCGGTTCTTAAGGCCGAAACCGAAGAGTTGCGACTGAGCCGCCTCGCACTTGCCGACCTGACCGCCCGCACGATCCGCTTCGGGCTCAACCTGCTGGGAATTGAGACCGCCGACCGGATGTGATACTCCGGTCGGGCCTACGCAAATCCTTGCCGCGACCTAGTCCTACCGCATACGATGATAGCGCTCGACGACCGCCCTACCAAACGGAGTTTGCACCGTGACGCGTCATCGACTCGCCCTTATTCTTTCGCTCCTGCTGCTTAATCAATCCGCAGCCCAAGCCGAAATGCCCGCGGCCGATCCATCTCCCTACGCCCTCGCCCTTTCCGCCGACGGCACGCGCATGCTCGTCGCGAATAGCGGCAACGGCACGGTCGCCCTCGTCGATCCCCAGGCCGGCAAGATTTTGAGCGTGATTCCCACCGGCGAAAAGCCTGCGGGAGTCGCGCTCGCGCGAGACGGCAAGCGAGCGGTCGTCACGCACTGGTACGGCTACGATCTGGCGATTCTCGACATTAAGAGCGATAAACTCAGCGTCGCCGGACGAGTCGCAGTCGGGGCCGAACCGCGCGGCGTGGTACTCTCGCCCGACGGCAAGTTCGCCTACGCTGCCCTTGGGTCGACCAACGAAGTTGTCCGAGTCGACCTTGCCGAACGCAATGTGACGGGACGGCTCGAAGTCGGTCGCGAACCGCGTGGACTGGCAATCTCGCGCGACGGGTTGAAGCTAGCCGTTGGTAACGTACGTGCCGAGTCGATTTCGATCATCGATCGCATCGCCTGGAAGGTCGAACGGACGATCTCCGTCGCCGGCACAAACTTGCGCCAGGTCACTTTCGATCACGACGGCAAATACGCATACGTCGCCAACATGCAGAATCGCGGTATGGCAACGACCGCGAACAACATCGACCTCGGCTGGGTTCTGGGTCAGCGGCTTTCGCGTGTGAAAGTCGCAGGCGGCGAGCCAGTTGACGTGCTCTCGCTCGACCCCAAGGGCAAGGCCGTGGGAGACGTTTACGGCGTCGCCATGAGCACCGACGGCGCGAAGCTCGCCCTCAGCGCTGGCGGCACTCATGAACTTCTGCTTTTGAGCGTAAAAGACGAGCCGCTCCCCTGGCGCGAACGCGTAGGCCGCGACCTGATTCCGCAAGAGCTGCTCAAGAACGATGGACGATTCCGTCGCACCGAAGTTGGCGGCCGGCCGACCGAATTGGCCTTCGCTCCCGACAACAAAACCATTTACGCCGCCAATTATCTCGATAATTCAATTCAAGCGATTGACTTCGACAGCGGCAAAGTTGTGCGAACGATTTCGCTCGGCGGCCCCGCGACGCCAAGCCTGGCACGCAAAGGCGAAATCCTTTTCCACGATGCCACCCGTTCGTCGAACCAGTGGTATAGCTGCAACACCTGCCACGGCGATGGCCACACAGCCGGTCTCGACTTCGACACCATGAACGACGGCTGGCACGATTACAGCACCGCCCACCAGTACAGCCGAAAGAAAGTACCAACGCTCCGGCGCGTCGCCAAAACCGGCCCCTGGACCTGGCACGGCTGGCAAAACAGCCTGCAAGACGCCACCGTCGAGTCGTTCACCAAGAGCATGCAAGGCAAGCGGCCAACCGTCGACGAATCGAAGGCCGTAATCGCGTTCCTCGAAACACTCGACTACCCGCGTAACCCGAATCGCGACCACGATGGCGGCCTTTCACCCGCAGCGCGTCGTGGAGAAACGATCTTCCGCTCGACAAAAGCCACCTGCGTGAAGTGCCACTCTGGCTCCGAGTTCACGGACGGCAAGATTCACGAAGTCGGCCTCGAAGAACGTCGCGACGTCTACCGCGGTTACAACCCGCCGTCGCTCCGCGGCGTCTACGACAAAGATCCGTATCTGCACGACGGCCGAGCAAAAACACTCAAAGACGTGATTACTGGTCCGCACAGCCCAGAAGAACTCGGCGGCACATCACTTTCGCCGGCTGAGGTTGATGATTTGGTTGCGTATTTGAAGAGTCTTTGATTGGCAAATTCGGCAGCGTTCGTCCAGCGGAATTGACGTCGCGCAATGGAGGCGAATCCGTGGACCCCAATGCCCCGAAACTTGACTACGATCGTTTCCTCGCGGGCACCGTAGCGGATGCGTGGAACCGGTGCCTGCCGCGATGGCGTCCACTCGGCCGCGTCGAGGACTTTCCTCGTAACATGCGTAGAATGATGTACTGGCCTTCCGAGGAGAAGTCGCTCGGAAGGGAATTCGCCGGTAAGTTTAGAGATCAGTACACATTTATCGTCGGAAAGCTCTCCAGCCCCGACCCGGTAGAGACAGCTTGCGCTCACGACCTGTTGAGCTATATTTTCGACACGTCGTGGGAGGGGCCCGACCCTGCTGAAATTGTCACAGTCCCGATCCCGGATTGGGTCCGAGACGAACTGGGCGGGCCGTACTACGAATCGTTTCAGGGGAGTACACTTGGCGAATTGTTCCGCTTCGAGCTCTACGGAGAGTGACGGGCTCAAACACAATCAGATCACTCGCCGAGAAATCCGCGTGCGGATTCGGTTCGTCTGTCTTCGTTTCGTTGATCGTACTGCGCCCCAGAAACGACTGCCCATCATTCGAAGTTCTGAGATTTGAAGGCAACCAAAGTGGATGAACAGCTCATTGAAAGAGTCACGAAGCATGCACTTTCTCACCCGACTCCATGGTCCTACACAATTGCTTCTGAAGGTGCAATTAATGAGACGGAAAGCATTCTCGGGTTTCGGTTGCCTGAATTCCTTCGAGCATGCTACTTGAAGATCGGGAACGGAGGCTTTGGCCCGGGATACGGCATTATCGGCGTCCAAAGTGGCCACGAGTCGGACTTCGGAAATCTGGTCGAAACTCTCAAAACGCTTAAGGAAGGTCGGGAGTGGGATGGGTACGAGTGGCCACAAGGATTGCTTCCATTTCTCAATTGGGGATGCAATATCTACTCTTGTGTTGATTGCCTGGACTCGCGGCACCCCGTTTATACATCGGAAGAATGCGTACCCAGATTAGACGGATTCTCGTTCGATAAGTTCTTCGATCTCTGGATCGAAGGTGTGTGCATATTGGATTATCAGCCACCACGTGCCGAGCGGATTGATATTATGAATCCATTCACTAAAAAGAAGTCAAGCATTTCAAAACGCCGGCCGAGTTGACTTCCGCTGAAAACGACTTATTCGCGTCTGCAAACGCGAGTCGCTCCTAACAATCACATATTCATTCGATTTACCGCCTCGTTGCGATATCGAATGCCTAGCCGTTTTTAGTCTGTGCGATCAGGCAGTCTCCCGACCAGACGGCGTACCATCAAACCGAAGGCCCGCGCGGATGAATCATCGGACCATCCGGCCCCTTCGACTCACCATCGGTCGGCCGTCCTTCGCGCGGACCATGCGGCGGGTGCTCATCCGACGGGTGGGGCGCATGGTAACGCCGCGAGGCGTCGCCCGGCGCCGGCTGGTCGTCGACGTGATCGATGACAACCTCGTTTGACTGCGACGTGCTGCTCGCGTCGTGCAAGCTCGCCTTGGGCCGCGATGGCTCGTCGAGCAAGTTGCCGACGTCGAACCGCTCGCCGATGTAATACCGCCGCACGTCAGGATTATTGACGATCTGCTGCCGGTTGCCGTACGCGAACACTCGCCCTTCACGAATCAAATAGCAGCGGTCGGTCACTTCGAGCGTTTCGCGGAACTGGTGGTCGGTCAGCAAGATCCCGAGGTCGTGCTGTTCGACGAGTCCACGGATCTGGTCCTGAATTTCGGCGACCGTCTTGGGGTCGATGCCCGCGAACGGCTCATCGAGCAAAATCAGCTTCGGCTCGGTGATGAGCGAGCGGGCAATTTCCAGACGACGTCGTTCACCGCCAGACACGCGGTTCGCCTTCGTCCGGCGAATGTGCGTCAAACCAAACTGGTTGAGCAACTCGTCCTGACGCTCGCGGCGCTGCTTGCGATTGAGGGGACGCGTTTCCAGAATGGCCATCAAGTTGTCTTCAACCGATAGCTGCTTGAAAACGCTCGAATCCTGCGCAAGGTAGCCCATGCCGGAGCGGGCACGCTGGTACATCGGCAGCTTTGTCACTTCAGTGCCGTCGAAAAACACGGAGCCGCCGTCGGCGTCGATCAGGCCGATCGTCATACGGAAGCTCGTCGTTTTACCGGCCCCGTTCGGGCCGAGCAGGCCCACGACCTCGCCCTGATTCACCTCGAAGCTCACGCCGTTGACGACCTGGCGCTTGCCGTACCACTTCTTGAGATCGTTGACTTCGAGCAAGGCCATGAGCCGATCCTCCTTGATCGATCGACGCCGAGCAATCCATCACACTCGGCTCATCCAGGTCGCAGCAAACGGCTTAGCGAATCGGTTTCATCCGCTCAAAATAAGGGCGGAACGGAATCAAGAAATCCTGCGAGAGCGGAATCTTTGGGAAGAACGGCACGCCGTGCGGCCAGTACACGAAGAACGCCCGGCCAATCAAAAGCGGCCTTGGCACCTCCCAGCGCGACCGATCGTCGGGATCCCAGCTCATATCTCCACGTCCCCACGCGCGGCTGTCGGCGCTTCGTGGGCTGTTGTCGCCCATCATCATGAAATGGTCGGGCCGAATCGTGTATGGTTCACTCGCTTCGACGTTGGCAAACAGCGGTCCGAATCGCGCCGGATCGGAAAGAATGTCGAACTGCTGTACGACCTTCCAGAACGGAGAACGCGCCTCCGACCCAAAGGTCGGCTGCACCGAAATCGGGCAATCGGGCCGGCTGGGGTAAAGTGTATAGTAGATATCGCGTTTCAGGACAAGGCCGCTCACCTGCACCGCAGCCCCACGGCTCGTCACCGCGACGGGTGCAAGATCCTCAGCCGTCGGTGCCGACGCAGCCCCCGGCGCATCGATGTACTCGAGCCCGTCGCCAAATGGCGTCGCGCCGTCGACCGTCAGCGTCAGGCGATCGTCGATGTTGGCGAATTCGAGTGCATACCACCCGCGTGAAGTCATCCGCGTTTGGGCTTCACCCAGCTTGGCATCACCGTGGAACATCACGGCCATGCCAGTTTTGAGGTCGATCTCGCAACGATTCTGCACGCCCGCTTCCACAAGTTCGAGCGTGACCGTCCCTTCGTTCTTCTCGACCTTGAGATCCATGTTGACCATCAGGTCGCCGACCCAGTCGGTCTGCTCCCACGCGACGGTCGGGTCTCTGCGATCGTTAATCGTGTTCGAGTTGTACGAATAGAAGTCGGTAATGAGCGTCGCACGAGGCGGGCGGGGTAGCGAGGTCTGCCGGGCGATCGCCGCCCACTGCTCGGGGTCAGGAATGAGATTCGAGTAGCGCAATTCGCCGTCGCCTTCAACGACGAACGTCCCTTCCGATTTCTCGCTGAACCCCTTCGCTGTCTTCCAGCGTGCCCATTCCGGCTTACCTTTCAGCAGGGCCGGGCGATGCGAATCATCGTTAACCATGATCGCCATCGCCCGCTGGCGCGAAAGCGGCTTGCGGGCGATTCGGAATGCATCGTTGGAGCCAGCCGGACGGATCCAAACATTACCGCGCTGGATGCGGAGATCTTCGTCGGGCATCCCCACCAAACGCTTGATGTAATTGGTCTCAGCCGGCTTTTCGGGATAGTGGAACACCACCACATCCCAGCGGTTTGGCCCGCCTGCGCCTGGGAGCGTGGGGAACTCGTACGGAAACTTCATGACGAGAATGCGGTCGCCCTTGAAGCTGGGCTCGAAGCCAATCGGCGTAAGATAGCGGCAATTATCGCAAATCGCCGCCTCTTCCTTCCGCTCTTCGGGACGGCGAATCAAATATGCTTCAGCATCGTCAGACGAGTTCACCGTATAAACATGCGAGCACTGCGGGCACGTAATTTCCTTGTGCCGCCCCTTCAAGGTCGGGGCCATCGAGCCAGTGGGAATCACGAACGCTTCAGCGTCAAAACCGCGGATCAAAATCGCCAGGATGATCGCGACTGCGATCTGGTCGACCATGTCGCGAAACGTCTCCTTCGGCTTCTCGGCGGCTTTTTCCTCTGTGGTTTTTTCAGCGGGAGCAGGAGCCGACTTCACCGCCGGGCTTGGACGCTTCGCGATCTTGCTCATCTCTCGAATTTCCCGGGCCGGTGGATCGATCCACAACAAGAATTCAATTAAACCACATTTGGAGAACCACTTACGTCTGACCACCGCCGGATTCGCTCCGGTCGCCAGGTGGTTTTGCGCAGCCTCTCCCGTAACTTGTTCGCTACCGAATGTAACGTATTTCTCTCAGGTCGGGAATCCAGCCGAGCGACCGCCCCAACACGTGGCACAAAACCAGTTGCCCTGGCAAATGAACCAGGAACGGTTTGCCCAGAAAATCGCTCCGGAGCACAACCGGACTCCCCGGCCAAAATCGCGAGTCGTTCGAGACCGGACTATTGTCGCCCAGCACAAAATACTCGTTCGGCCCAAGCACAACCGGGTTCTCAACTCCGTGCGGCCGCTTCGGCGTGTTCGCGAGCGCAGCGGTGTAATAAACATCGCGATAAAGCTTGACCGATTTGAGACTTACGCCACCCCCCTGCACTCCAATCGACACCGGAGTCGCGAACGGCGCGCTTCCTGCCATCACCCCCTCGAAGTCAAGCGGAGCGAACGCCGGCCGGCCATCAATCATCACCATCACGCGACGATCAACCAGCGCCACCTCAAGATGCTGGTATCGCGGAGCCTCGGCCATCGATGACCTCAACTGCGCATCGAAATCGCCCAGTTCCATCAACTTGCCGTTCCGCCGCACTTCCGGCTTGGCACGCCCATCAACCGGCAAGGTGATAAAAAACGTCTCGCCCGCAGTATTGAGGCGCACGACAACGCTCTTCGCCTCCGCCCTCGTGGCAACCATGCAGTCGACCATCATGTCGGTGATCGTGTGATCGCCCCGCATCTCGCCGCCGTTATAGCCATAATAATCGCGAATCGGCCCGTAGCGGCCGGTATCCGGATCCCAGTGGCGGTAGTCGAGCCAGTCAATCAGGTCGGAATCTCGTTTCGATGCAATGTGCTCGAACCCCGTCCCTCCAGGTTCCCACCCGCTCGGCTCGCTCGCTCGACCACGTCCGCGACGATAAACCCACCGAGGGAAACGATCGGCGTCCTTCGGCATAAAATCATTGTCGTAAACAAGTTGCCGCACCGCGCGGAACTCTGCCATGTTCTTCCGCGCGATCTGTCCATTGATGAACAAATCGCCGCTGCGAAGCTGCAGCAACTCGCCCGGCAGTCCCACGACGCGTTTTACATACGCCTGATTCGGTTCATTTCGGCTCTGAAACACAGCGACTTCCCAGCGCCTGGGACTTCGCAGGTCGAACAGGTATTTCTGCACGAGCAATCGATCGCCATTGGAAACGATCGCACTCGCAGTTCGTTCGTGCTGGCCGCAGTTGGGACAGATCGCCCGTCCCGATCGCCCCTGCTCATCAGCCCCCAGCACAAAGAGGTACCCGCAGTTCGAGCAGGTAATCTCCTTGTGCATCCCCAGCAACGTGGGAGCCATCGAGCCCGTCGGCACGATGTACGCCTCCGCCACGAACGTGCGGATCATCATGATCCCGAGGCAGAGGACGATGAGAAACTCGACCGTCTGTCGGATCAGAGTAAATATCGCGCCCTGGTAGTCGTCGCGCGACGGAGGTTGGCCGACTTTCGCAATGTTTGGCGTTAGGACAGGAAGGAGCGATTCAGCGGTGGGAGGCGTCCCGCACTCCGGCGGGAACAGGGAAGACTCGGCCAGATGATCGATCGTGCTCATCGCGTCCGAGTCCTAATTCCCTTGGCCGCCGTTTATTCGTCGCTATCGTCGAGCACCGACAGGAATGCCTCCTGCGAGATCTCGACGTTACCCACCTGCTTCATACGCTTCTTGCCTTCTTTTTGTTTCTCGAGCAACTTGCGTTTACGACTGATGTCACCGCCATAGCACTTCGCGGTCACGTTCTTCCGCAGCGCCGAAATCGTCTCGCGAGCGACAACGCGTGTCCCGATCGCCGCCTGAATCGCCACTTCAAACTGGTGGCGATCGATCTCGCCGCGCAGCTTCTTGACCAGTTTCCGTCCGCGACGGTCCGCATGTGCCCGGTGAACGACGATCGACAGCGCGTCAACCTTTTCGCCCGCGACAAGAATGTCGAGCCGGCAAAGATCGCTTGCGCGGTAGCCGATCACCTCGTAATCCATCGTCCCATAACCGCGCGTCGCACTCTTAAGCTTATCATAGAGGTCATAAATCATTTCGGCCAGCGGCAATTCGTAGACCAGAATCGCGCGGGTTGGCGTGATGTATTCCGTCTTGAGATACGTACCGCGGCGATCCTCGCAAAGCTGCATGATCGCGCCGATGTTGTCCGAAGGCAAAATGAAATTCACCTTCGCAACCGGCTCACGGAACTCCTCGATGTCGCCCGGGTCAGGAATGCGCGTCGGATTCGACACCGTCAGCGTCTCGCCCTTCTTTGTGACGATCTCATACGTCACGTTCGGGGCGGTCTGCACGAGCATGAGATTGCTCTCACGCTCGAGCCGCTGCTGGACGATTTCCATGTGCAGCATGCCGAGGAAGCCGCAACGGAAACCGAACCCGAGCGCGTCGGACGATTCCGGCTCATACGTGAAGCTCGCATCGTTGAGCGACAGCTTCTGCAGCGCCGTTCGCAAATCTTCAAACTGAGTGTGCGTCGCCGGAAATAGACCGCAGAACACGACTTGCGCCGGTTCTTGATAACCCGGTAGCGCCTGAGTCGCGGGCCTGGCAGCCTCGGTGATCGTATCGCCGATGCGCACGTCCGAAAGCCGTTTGATGTTGGCGGTGACGTAACCGACCTGACCCACCCCCAACTCATCCACGCCAACCTGGTGCGGCCGGAACTGGCCGAGAGTGATCACATCGTGCTCGGTTTCGCCCGCCATCAGGCGGATCTTCTGGCCGACCTTGATCGAGCCGTCCACGACTCTCATATAAATCACGACGCCTGCGTAATCATCGAACTTCGAGTCGAAGATCAGGCATCGCAGCGGAGCCTTGGGGTCACCCGCCGGCGCCGGAATGCGGTCGATCACCGCACTGAAGATTTCCGGCACCCCCTGCCCCGTCTTGCCGCTGCAGGCAAGCACCTCGCTCGGGTCGAGACCCAGCGTCGAGTAGATTTCCTCACGAATCTCGTCCGGACGAGCCGCCTGCATGTCAATCTTGTTCAACGCCGGCACGATCGCCAGGTCGTTGTTGATCGCCGCATAGGCGTTCGCAACCGTTTGTGCCTGAACACCTTGGGTCGCGTCGACGAGAAGGATTGCCCCTTCGCATGCCGCAAGACTTCGCGACACTTCGTAATGGAAGTCGACGTGTCCCGGGGTGTCGATGAGGTTCAGCTCATACGTCTGGCCATCGAGGACGTAGTTCAAGGCCACCGCGCGGGCCTTGATGGTGATCCCGCGCTCGCGTTCGATGTCCATGTCATCGAGCAACTGCTCGCGGAATTCGCGCTGAGAAATGGCGCCGGATTGGAGCAGCAACTGGTCGGCCAGCGTGCTCTTGCCGTGATCGATGTGGGCGACAATCGAGAAGTTGCGAATATATTTAGGGTCAAACACCATGAACGATTTTCCTGGAAAAACACCGAGCCCGGCCGGTCGTGGAGTCGATCGGATCGTCGATACCGGCTCGCGCCGGAAAGCCAAGCTCTTACCAGCCTTCAGCTTCTGGCAGGTCGAGTGGCCGGAGTTTGCGAGCGAATTGCCCGCCCGACCGCAAGTTGGCGGCACCGCTCCGACCTTGTAATTGCATTCATTTTAATCGAAAATTAGCGGACCGGTCAATTGCAGCGCCACTCAACGTGCGATCCCCGCGAGGCCGCCATGCTTCCACGCCAATCGACCTTGTCGCACCGGCGCAACTGGCTCAAATTGGCCGTCGCCTCCTGCCTTACCCCCTCGATCGCCAACGCTCAAGAACCCAAGCCCGACGACCTCACCGCCATCGACACGCATGGCGAAAAAGTCGGCCTCCCCAAATTCCAACGCACCCAAACCGCCCATTTTCTCGCCATTGGCGACGCGTCCAGCGCCTTCCGCGCCGCAGCGCTCAACGCCTGCGAGAAAATGGCCGACGACTTCCTCGTCCATCTCCGAACCAAAGGTTTCGACCAACTCGCGTTCCCCAAGAAGCGGATGACAGTCGTCACCCTCGCCAGCGGTGCCTCTTATGCCGCATACACTGGCGAAACGGCCGACCTCGTCGTCGGCGGCCATTACGAGGTCGACACGAATCGTCTCGTGATGTTCGACTTCCGTGGCAATCGCGCCGAAGTGGGAGCTGCCGCCGAACGCATTAACTCATTCGTACTTTTCCACGAAACCAGCCACCAACTCACCTTTAACATGGGTCTGCTCAATCCCAAGGGCGACGTCCCCCTCTTCATCTCCGAAGGACTCGCAACCTACGGCGAAGTCTGGCGTCCCAACGACAAAGGCCGTGTCGGTCAGGTTGACCGCGAGCGACTCCAAGGCTTGCCGGCATCTTCAAAGGGTCTCCGCGACGCCTGGATTCCCCTCGCCACGCTTTTCAAAGACGACGAACAACTTCGCGCCAAGGAAACGCAGCAAATCGGCTACGCGCAAGCCTGGGCCTTCATTCACTCGCAAATGAAAAGTCCCGACCGCACACCCAAGCTCCGTGCTTATCTCGCCGCAATCCACGAACGCACCGATTCTTCGAAGCGTGTCGAAGATGCGACGAAACACTTTGGCGACCTGACTAAACTCGACGCGACGTTAAGAGCGTACGTTCGTAAGCCGATTGGCATGTGATAGAATGAGTTAGTTAATCGAAGATTGATCGCACATTCCATCCGATATCACTGCAAAACGTGCCCTTGTTGGTCTTCAAGTTGCGATCGAGTCGTGTGTAGAAACGAAATCTAATCTCAAAAAATGGTATATTCATCCGAAACAGGCGATTGATCAATAGCACAACCGGAGCCTTGGCAAGCGCTGCTTCGCCTTTCTCGAAATTCCTGAGCCAACTGTTGCCACTAGCCCGCCATTGGTCGTCGGTGAACAGTTCATTAGCCTGCTTCTGAAGATTGATCGCCTTGCCGAATTGTTCTTGATCCGCCAGGGCTCGTGCCAGAACCATCAGCGCGAACGGGTTTTTCTGTTCGGTCAATTCACAAGCGCGCGTGGCAAGTTCGATCGCTCTGGGCGCATTGCGCGTAAATCGATCGGATTCCGTCAAAACGCGTGCCAATCCAATGCAAGCGTCAATGTCATTGGCATCGATTCTCAAGCATGTCTCGCAATCCCGTTCCGCAGCCGACCACCTCTTGCTGAGACCGTGAAGTGCACCGCGTTGTCGAATTGCGAAGGGATCTCTCGGATTCAGTTCAACTGCCCTGTTCAAATCCTGAAGCGCACACTGGAGATCGCCTAGTGAATGGTGCACGGTCGCACGCCACACGACGGCCTCTGCATCACTTGCGTTCAGCTTGATCGATTCATTCAAATCTGCCAGCGCCGCGTCGTATTGCTTCGCTTCACAACGCGCAATACCCCGCATGCGGTAATTCGACGCCAGCATTTCAGAAAAAATGAACGTACTCAAGGGACACTGAAGCTCAGCTTTTCTCAAAGTTACGATCGCACCATCAAAGTCTTTTATTCCCGCGAGAATTTGTGCCTTTAGCTCGTAGACTTCGAACGCATTTCGCTTCTTACGAAGCGCGAGATCGCATAACGCGATCGCCGCCTTTGAATCTCGCTTCCAAAGCCAGGTCGAGCTCGCGCGTTTGTAATCCGCTTGCCAATTTACGCCTTCGCCGATGGAACTGGTAGAGTTGGCGGTGCGTGTCGAAGACTTAAACATCGATCGAATGTCGTCAAGGTCTTGTGGCGTTTGCGGAAACATCCGCTGGCTTGCTACTTCAAGGCGAGCGCCTTCAGCCTGAACCGACGTCACCTGCCGAACAGAAGTGTCAACCGGCTTTGACAATTCGGCCAAAACCGCATTTGCAGGCACCCAGCCGCGAGTGCCATTCGACCCGATCAGCAGCGAATCACCTTTCACTTCTTCAACGGTATAAACGCGTTGTGTTTTAGCGTTGTCGAACTTGGTTCCGCGGAACAAAATGACCTTGTCGTTAACCTTCCACCGCGGCGTCTGCGTGAATCCAATTCTGGCTGACAGAAGCAAGACAAACAGTGCCGTCGTTAGTAGATTCCTCATGGTGGGCCCCATCCGTGCGCGAACGGAACAAGATTGTTTGACGCACGCTAGCACAAGTGGTTCAAACGCTCAATCGCATTTTGATGGTCACATTCGGACTGTTGCCACACACCACGAAACATCGGCAGCCACGCAATTTCGCCGCATTCGCATCAAAGCAATTGCACGGACGGTCCAGCATCAATCGCCAAAAAAACTCCAATGAGCGAGTGCGGTCAACGTGCCATGCGGCTCTGGATCATTTTTGATCGTGTATTGCCGTCGCTCAAACAAGACTCGAAGTTGCCCGAGCGGAAAATGCTTCCGGACGAAATACCGGCTGTTGGAAACGGTCGTTTCTTTATCTTCTCTCTCCTTTTGCTTTTGGTACTCCTCTAATTGACGTGCGCCAATACTGGATCTGTTCACATCCTCGTACAACCGTTCATTGGCGAGTAATTGATACCGGATGGCTTGATCCGCCTTGTTAGAAACGCTGTACGCCTTCGCAAGCACACTGATTGCGGTTACGTCCGACCACTGTGTTTCCTTGCAGACACGCGTCGCCAGTTGAATGGCCCGCGGACCGTCGCGAAGGATTTCCTGATTCGTCTCGGTCAAAACGGTCGCAAGTCCGATATTGGCCTCAACGTCGAGCGGATCGATCTCGAGCGCCCGCTCGAAGTCATCGATCACTGTCGAGTGCCCCCACGAATTACCGGTTTCTAGGCTGAGTTTACCGCCAAGCACCCAAACGCGCTTATCGCCAGGGATCAGACGTTTGGCGACGACGAGGTCTTTCCGCGCTTCCTCGAATCTCTGCAGCGACGTGAATACAGTCGATCGCCAAAAGAACGCCTCTCCACCATTGGGGTCGAGCTTGATCGATTCGTTCAAATCGGCGAGGGCCTTCTGCAACTCGTCACGTTTGTAAAAGCCAATCGCGCGTAAATAATAACCCTGAGCAAGTAATTTTGCGTATTTCGATTGATTCTTGGGAAATCGTTTAGCCGCCGCTTCAACTGCCCCAATCGCCGCCTCATGGTCGCTGTATTCATGGAGAATCGAAATCTTCGCCTGATAAACATCCTCAGCATTCGGTTCGAGCTTAATCGCACTATCGCAATCTGCAAGCGCGCTCAGTGCATCGCCAGCTTTCCAGCGGATCCGCGCTCGCTGCAAGTACGCCTGCCAGGTCGCGAGTTTCTCATCTAGCGAATCTTCTGGAAGTACAGCAGGTGCTGAATCCGTCGATGAGGACTCACCCGAGCCAGCACCGAAAAAGGAGCCGGCAATCCCGGCGACTTTCTCGAAACTGGCACGTTGTTCGCTCTTGATCGGTGTGCTAGACGCGGTCTGAGTTACCGTTGACGCGGTCTCGCCACTTCTCGGAAATACAGGTATCACCGCGTGCGATGGAACCCAGCCCTGCAAAGTTCCCGCTGCGATCTGCACCGAATCGTCACGAACTCCCACGATTTCATAGTTGCGCGACGTCTTGCCATCGTCGACCGTGACATTATTGACGACGAGCGGCGTGCCGCTCATCAGCGTAACTTTCTCGCCAATCTGCCATTGCGGAATCTGTCCCTGAGCAAGTAGCGACCAGGAAGACGCAACAACCAGTGCTTTGATAAACGCCTTCATGACGGGTTCCCTCCCGGGTCGAACGACGCGCGCGAAAGCTAACACAGGATGTTCAAGAGGTCAATCGCATCCAGATTACCCTGCCTAACGATCCTCCAATGAATAGCCGCCGCTTATGGCTCAGTCAGTTTTTGCCACCTTCGACCGTGCAACTGCAGGCCCAAAATCTCATGGAAGCCGATACGAAAACTCAAGCGACTTCCCATCACGCAGCACGTGAAGCTTGACGCTATCACCCGACTTCTTCTGCTGAACCGCATAGCGAATCAACGACGACTCCGTAGGAAAATCGCTCCGCCCGTCAACTTCCACAATCACATCCCCCTTGAGCACTCCTGCCTTCTTCGCAATCGCGTGCTCGCCAAATTCACCGACGTGCCGCGCCTTCAGCGCCATACCATTTTCAGGCACTTTATCCCCAACACGATCCTCGACACTCAGCGCATCAAGCCGCATCCCTCCCAATCCCATTCGTCTCAAATCCCACGTACTCACTCGCCACGAAATATCACCCCGCCGCCAACCACTGACAAGCCCCATACGAACCGGCAGTTTCAAACCAGCGCGTTCGACGAGCGCCACCAACTCTGCGGAGTCCGACGTCTGATGAAGGATCCATTGCAGATCCGCCACCGAAACAATCGGCTGACCATTGACTTCCAGCAACTCGTCGCCGCCGCGCATACCTGATTTTTCGGCAATCGAGCCTTTCGTCACTCGCTCAACCTTCGCGGCAAACTTCGGATCGAACTTCAGGCCAAGCACCACTGGATCCGGGTAAGGAAACAAAACCTTGTCAGGAATCGCAGCCATGCGCGACCGAACAAGTTCTCGCTCAGCCTCGCGAATCTGGTGACAATGCAAGCAACTCTTGGCCGTTGCCGTTTCGTAATTGATCTTCGCCTCGTACCGCCCTTTCAATCGTGGATAATCACGCGGATTCCTGAATTCCGAAGCGGGTGGCGTTTTGCCGGCGAGTGAGGGCTTCACGACGTCAATTGAGGCGTGTAATTTCAACACTCTAGTCATCGCATCGCGTAACCCTGAAAGCGCCATATCTTCAATTTCGGGACGTTCCGAACGGTTGCCGAAGCGCCCCAGAGTCGTGTAGTCGGGTTCGATGAACGTTACCGCGAACGACTGGTCGAAATCGTATTGAAAGCGATTGAGATCGATATCGTTCGCTTGCGGAATACGTACGCAGACAAACTTCTCCATCAGGTCGCGCACGATCGGATCCTTCGCGGCAACGTCCTCGTCAAAGTCGTGGCATGCTTCGCACGGAATGCAGCGAAACACGACCATGATCGGCCGTCCCGAACTCTTCGCTAACTCAATCGCACCAGGGAGATCGTTGTAAATCCAGTCCTTCGAGCCTTCGAACGTTTTGCGATCCTTCTGAACCAGTGCGTCGCGCGTTTGCCCCCACGCGAACGACGTTAACATCAGGAACGCCAGAACCGCACTTGCCCCGCGCTTGTTCATGTCTGTTCCCCTCTGCAAATTCAATTCTCGTGCGACGTAACCACTCATCGCATAAGCTGAACAAGTCGAGAGTCCACGTCACAATCTCGCGATGATCGACCGATCGCAGTAACGTACCGCACACCGCGCCGTCGGTCGAGAAGTCGGGATTCTGCGAATAATCAGCCCAGGGCGACGAATCGCTCAGGACCATCAGGAACATTTGCCGTTCCTGCACTCGCAAATACAAGAATGGAAACAGGTCATGGCCGAGCAATGCCCGCTTTGCAAGGATTCCCGAATCTATCCTGGATCCCTCGTGCCGAATAATACCGATGGCGATCCCAACCACCCCGCCGGATTTGGCGTGTGCTTCATCCCGCGGCACGTGAACACCCAGCGCCTCAAGTACGGCGTGCATCTGGTCAATGCAGCGAAAGCATGTCTGAGCTGCGGACATATCTGGACGTACGTTGAGCCCGAAAAGCTGCGTGACTTCGTGCGCACGTACGGCAACGAAACTGCGAAACAGCACTACGCCGAGCTCGGGTTCGAGCCGAGGAGATCCACCTCGCTGCAAAACGTCCCCGAAGACATTCGCAAAAAAGTCCTCGAGATCGACTCGCTCGCGCTCTCGCTCCGAACCGCCGAGGTGACCAGGCGGTATCGTGAGTTGGCCGTTTGCGACTGGGACACCGCCGTCAACGTTACGCGTGCCTGGGTGAACATGACGATGAGCGAAAAGCTCGCTGCGTTCGGCTGGTACGGCAAGCAAAAGCCAGTCGCCGTTTGGACCGACATGCAACATCACCCGCTCAGCGATCGCGAACTGGATGGTTAAATGATGAAAGCTTGATGCGCCCCACGCCTCGCGAGACAATGGGCGCACAAAGCAACGACCAGACTTCGCGTCAGGGATCAGAGCGATGATCGTCGGCCCGCTAATCGTCTTATCTCTGCTCTTCGGCGACGCCAATCAGGCAGCCCCCGAGCGCATTCGCCTCGTTGTTCTCACCGACATCAGCAGTCTCACGCCCGGAGTCGCCGAGCCCGACGATGGGCAGTCGCTCATCCGCCTGATGCTTTACGCGAACGATTTCGACATCGAAGGACTGGTCGCAACTTCAAACCTCGGTCACGGCCTGCAAACCCATCCCGAGTTCATCCATCAAGTTGTCGACGCCTACGAAAAGGTCCAGCCGAACCTCATCAAACACAATCATCGCTATCCCGCTGCGACACTACTTCGCGCAGGGATTCGTGCAGGCCAGAACCGCGCCGGGCTCAAGCTCGACGTCATGGAGTCGATTGGCGAAAGCAACGACACACCCGCTTCCGATTGGATCATCAAATGCACCGATCGGCCCGACCCGCGCCCTCTTTGGGTGATTGTATGGGGCGGCTCGGCCGATCTCGCGCAAGCGCTCTGGAAGGTACGTCAGAGCCGCACACAGGGCGAATGCAATAAATTCGTCAACAAGCTTCGCATCCACACAATAGGCGATCAGGATTCAACCGGCCCCTGGATCCGTAACCAGTTCCCTGAACTCTTTGTCATCGCGCAGCAGCGGGCTTATCGCGGAATGTATCGCGGTGGTGATATATCACTCGCCAACTCAGACTGGGTTGAGAACCACATTCACGGCCACGGCCCGCTTGGAGATCTCTATCCCAACTACCGCGGCGGCGATATCTGGTCATCCAGGCTCGGTCCGGTTCGCGGCATCAAAGAGGGCGATACGCCCTCATTCCTCGCTCTGCTGCCGAATGGTCTCACCGACACCGAACGTCCCGATCTCGGAAGTTGGGGAGGCCGATTCGCCGGTGCACATCGCCACCTGACCGACATCCCCGATCGCGACCTCAGTACGCAGACCGATCCCGATCCGCGCATGTCCTCGGTCTACCGTTGGCGACCCGCATTTCAGGCCGATTTCGCCGCCCGCCTCGACTGGTGTACCAAACCACTTGAAGCGGCAAACCATCCGCCCGTCGTCCGAATTGACGGGCCATCGCGTCGAAACGCGAAGCCTGGCGAAACCATCACTCTCAACGCAACCGCCTCAGCCGACCCTGACCGAAACCCGCTCGACTTCGCCTGGACGATCTATCCGCCCGATCCGGAACTCTCAAATGCGGTTTCCATGCGCGAGGGAAAAACAGCCAGCACACGGCTTGAATTGAAGCAAAACGCGGCCGGTAAAACGATTCCGATATTGCTTTCCATCAGCGATCGCGGCACGCCGAGCCTTACTCGTTACGGCCGCGTCATGATTCATGTTGATAACAATCGTTGATCGCATATTGAACGATCAGTGTGCCGGCGTGCTTGGCACAAATCCGCCTGCCGGCAACCTGGGCACACGTTCATAGTCGGCAGGAATCGGCCCGGTAAGACTATTCAAGAACGCGACAATCGCATTGACCTCGACATCAGCCAGGTCAACGTCGAGTTGAACTTTCCCCATCACTTTCACCGCATCATTCAGGCGATTGACAGACCCGTCGTGAAAGTATGGCGGTGTCACAGCGACGTCACGCAAACCAGGAATCTTGAACTTGTCGACATCGGCCGATTTCTTCGTGACCTCGAACCTTCCCTTATCTGGGTTCTTCGTTCCGGTCGCTGCTCGGTAATCGGAGAAAACGCCGAACTTGCGATAACCCGTTCCACCCACGCCCGCGCCCTTATGGCACTGAACGCAATCCTTTTCGATGAATAACCGCAATCCCGCACGTTCATCGCTCGAGAGCGCGTCGGTCTTGCCGGCAAGATATTCATCGAACCGCGACGGCACAATGAGCGTTCGTTCGAACGCCCCAATCGCCAGCGCCAGATTTTGGGCAGAGACAGGTTTTTGATCGCCAGGAAACGCTTCGCGAAACGCGGCCGGATAACCCCCAATCGCCTCGAGCCTCTTCTCCACAGATTGCTCATCCGCGTTGCCGAACCCCGGCCCCGTCAGAGCCTTCCTCGCCTGATCCTCGACGTCAACAAACCGGCCGTCCCAGTGTTGCGATACCTGCAGCGCGGTGTAAAACACCGTCGGCGCATTGCGCGGAGCACGTTTGTTCCCGACTGCAATCGATTGCGTCAACGCGTCGGTTCCGTAGAAACTGGGCAAGTGACACCGCGAGCAACTGGTCGAGCCGTCGACCGAAATCCTCGAGTCAAAGAACAACATGCGTCCCAGCCGAACGCGTTCGGGCGTGATGGGGCGTTCATTTGTCGACGCATCTTTGGGAAGCGGCGGAAACAGTTCGCGTGCCTGTTGCCGCAGATCCGCATCGGCCTTGTCGTCGGCAAATACAGTCTGCGCAAACAACGGCCCGACGAACACGATCGCGACAATGGTTCCAATCCAACTTCGAGAATCACACCGACTGCTCATCGCATCGCTCCCTGAAATTTGCCGCCAAAGCGCGATCGTCGATTGCCAATCAAATCAGCGGACATCGGGAATTCCCGGATGATCGGCCGGCCTGGGACCAGGCGCGGACCAAAAGAATCGCCGCTCTTCTTCGTCAATCGAAACATCATTGATACTCGCTTCCCTGCGCCTCATGAGACCATGTTCGTCGAACTCCCACAACTCATTGCCATAACTCCGCCACCATTGCCCCGAGGCATCGTGGCACTCATATTGAAATCGCACGGCGATCCGATCTTCATGAAAAGACCAGAGCGACTTGATGAGCCGGTAGTCCAGCTCGCGTGACCACTTCGTCGCCAGGAATTTCCTGATCTCCTCGCGACCGACGATGAACTCACTCCGATTCCGCCAGACCGAATTTTCCGAGTACGCCAGCGACACCTTATGCGGGTCGCGCGAGTTCCACGCATCCTCAGCCGCACGCACTTTTTTCGTTGCCGTCTCCAGAGTAAACGGCGGAGCGATCACTGGCGGAGCCGCTGCTGATGACATCGTTTCCTCCCGTTCTGGAAAACGTGTTCGTGAACAATCAATTCCTGGATCACAGACGGCCGAGTCCGCGATCGCAATTCTTCGCACGGTGCGACTTGGTGGAGAGCAATCGTTACCAATCCAAAGCCCCGTTCGCGCCTCAAATAAGTTCGCGAAAAACGCGGCTCAACTCCTTCATGCCGGATGACGAACTTGGTCTCGGTCACTCAAGACCGTCTCAAACAACCGCCACCCACCGTGATAGGCGTTCTGAACTGGACACCGCCAATAGTTGATGAGAGCCGACCCGATTCACACTCAGAGAAACATCCACAATCCCAAGAACCAGACTGCACAACACCGAGATCGCCAGCAGTCGGAAATCTCAGGCGCATAGATCCTGAGACCAAACACGGCTATGCCACCGTCAGATCTGTTCTGCCGCCTTTTCTCAATTCTTCGCGACCTTCGCTTCCTTCTGTTCAAAACGTCTTTCAAATTACGTTCAGATATCCCCTACTATGTGAAGCGCACAACTGAACTCGTCTGTCAGGCATTGGAATTCTTCGTCAGCTTCTCAATCGTTTCATAAGCCGACTGCGCCCGCCGACGCACTTCCGCGTCCATATCCTCGCGCGCACGATTCAGGGCAGGAAGCGCCTCACGCGCCTCCTTTCCTGCAAGCGCAAGAAACTTGATCGCCAGCAACCGCACTGCGGGTTGCTTGTGTTCGAGACATTTCACAAGCTCGGGAACCGATCGCGGACTCGGTCCATTTTTCTCAAAGGGACGAAGCAACCGGTCAAGCGTGCGAGCATTCTCCCGGTTCGCCGCCATCAGAATGATATCGGGAAGGAGCAGAACACCTTGCTCGCCAAGCCGCGGTATCGCTCGCGTCGCCGCCCGCCGCACCTCTGTTTTCTCATCCTTGAGAGCACGCCCGAGCGCGGGACGAATCACCTCGACATCAAGCTCGAGCAACCCCAACGACGAAACCGCAGCTTCGCGAACCGCCGCGTCCGAATCATCAATCCTCGCCGCGAGCGCGGAAAACGCAGGCTGTGCTGCCTTACCAAAGTGCCCCAGGGTTGTCGCGGCCGTCATCCGAATTTCAGGCGAGGAATCACTCAAAAGCCGCGTAAGCTGCGGGATCGTCTCGATCGCCGCGCTACCGTGACTCTCGACAAATCGCACCGCTGCCAGCCGAACGTCCGCGTTCTCGCTCGTCAATCGCTGCGCCACCGCAGGAAGCACCTTCTTGCCCGCCGGGCCAAGAGCACGAATCGCATCGATGGTTTGGCGTTGGACTTTCGGATCACTATCTCCGAGCATCCCTTCGAGATCACCGAGCAAAGCTCCCCCACGCGATCCACCCTGGCAAAGCACCTCGATCGCGCGGCAGCGAATCTCTGGCGAACTATCTTTCAACAGATTGCGAACCGACTGCACCGATGCATCGGTCTGCCGGCCCAGTTGGCCGACGGCAGTGAGAAACGCCAATCGCGCCTCCGAATCGGCATCCGCCAGCCCGGCCTCCAATCGCTTCGATGCACCAGCAATCGGCGGCCGAACCTGCCCGAGTGCCATCGCCGCACCGCGGCGGACGCGAGGTTCAGGATCATCCGCCGCCAGCAAAAGCGGTTCCCCCGCCGGCCGGCCGATGCGAGCAAGCGCCTCTGCAATCGGCGCAATCCGGCTCTTAGGAAGCCGAAGTGAGTTGATCAAACGTGGAACCGCATCGGCGCCAATTCGCCCGAGCAAGTCGGCCGCATGCCGCGCCACAGCTTCATTCTCATGAATCAACAATGATTCACATTCCGGCGCCAGTTCAACCAGCAACGGCTTGCGTTCGGTGAGCAAATTCATAATTGCAATGCGAACTCGCTCATCGCCGTGTCGAAGATTCTCGCGGGCAATCGGCCGCACAATGTCGTCGGACGCCTTTAGATTCGCCAGCGCCCGAATCGCAGCCGACCTGATTTCTACCGCCCCTGCCCCGGCAGCATCCTTCAAAACAGCAACGGCTCGATCATCCGATCTCCGCAGCGAGCCAAGCCCCTCAACGGCCGCGAGTCGCACCACCGAATTCGCATCCCTCGAAGCGACGATCAACGGCTCTATCGCCGCCGATCCGATCAATCCCAGCGATCGCGACGCCTCCCTTCTCACCCGTTCGCTTCGGTCTCCAAGGAGTCGAATGAGATCAGGCACCGCGGCCGATGCATCAAAACCAACTCGCCCCAGCGCCATCGCGACTTCAGCACGAACGTTTTCTTTCGATGCCCCCAGCAAGCCGCGCAGACCTTCCAACGCCGGCTTACCAATCGCCGCCAACGCCAGAGCCGACCGGTAATCCTGATGCGACTCTTCCAGCCCCTGACCGCCATAGTTCGTCTTCAGCGTGTGAACGAGGGCGGGCACAGCGGGCGCAGCATCAGGGCCAAGTGAGATCACGGCGTCGAGCACTGCCAGACGCACCTGCCCGTCTTTGTCCCGCATCAACACATCAATCATCGCCGGCAAGGCTTCGCGTTGAGCCTTTGGAGACGCAAGGCGAATTCGGTTGGCCGCGCCTCGCCGAATCTCCTTATCCGCCGATTGAAGCGCTTTGATGTCAGCCGAAGGCATGTCGTCGGCGCGCGAAATTCCAGCGCTAACAGCGACGATCATGAGGCCAATCGTCAACGTTTGAATCGCTCGAGTCACGCGAGCAGTCCCGGAAGCGGTTCGGTGCTATCGCCAAAGCGACCGGTGGGAACGCCCGCCTGTTGCAACATCGCCAGCAACAGGTTCGACATCGGCGTTTCGGCTCGACACTTCAAATGCTGCCCAGAACGCAACGTGCCGCCCCCCTTCCCCACCACAACCACCGGCAAATTGACGTGATCGTGCCGGTCGCCATCGCTAATTCCGCTGCCGTAAAGCACCATCGAATTTTCGAGCAACGTCGAGCCATCGGCCTCTTCGACCGACATCATCTTCTCGACCATGTAGGCGAGAATCGAAATATGATAACGATCGATCTCGCGAATCTTTTGATGCTTTTCCGCCTTGCCACCGTGGTGCGAAAGCTCGTGGTGCCCATCCGTGAAACCAAGCCACGGGTAATTCCGGTCGGTCGCTTCTTTCGTCACCATGAAGCTCGAAGCACGCGTGCTGTCCGTCTGGAAACTCAGTACCATCAGGTCACACATCAACCGCAGGTGTTCGTCGAAATCTTCCGGAATCCCTGGAGGCCGCGCAATACTCCCACCAGGAACAGCAACCGTGCGCGACGTGTTCTGAATCCGCCGCTCAACCTCACGCACCCCCGTCAAATACTGGTCGAGCTTACGCTTATCGGCCTGCCCCACGCGATTGCGCAAGCTGTTTGCATCGTCGAGCACGACATCAATGAGGCTCTTGCGATAATAGTCGCGCTCGGCAATCGTCGCTCCTGTCGTCTTGCGATCGCCGTCGGTGAAAAGACGATCGAACACGAGCTTGGGATTCATCTCATAAGGGGCCGGCGAGGTCGCGGTTCGCCACGAAATATGCGTCTTGTAAGCGCCGCTATAGCCAAACGCATTGCCCGAGCGTGCCGATTCGCAACCAAGTTCCAGGCTGGGCAGCCGCGTCGCATTGCCGACGTGCCGCGCATACACCTGGTCGACCGATACCCCCACCTTCACCGCGTCTTGCGTTTGAAACGCCTGAGCGCCAGTGAGAAAACTCGCCGCCCCCTGGCCGTGGCCACACCCTTCGAGATCGCCATTCACGAGCGCAGTGTTGTGGGTAAGGCCCGAGAACGTGGTCAGATAATCGCGTGCGAAAGAGAGCGGTTGCAGCGTGGGCGGCAGGTCGACGAGCGTCCCTTCCTGCTTGGGAAACCACGCCGGTAGATGCACGCCGTTGGGGACATACCAGAAGCACATGCGCACCGGTGGCTTGGCAGTTTTCGCGGCCGTACCGGCAAGGGCTGGCAGGCTTTCGAGCCAAGGTAAGGCCAGGGCCGCACCAAGGCCGCGGAGGAGGGTTCGGCGATTCGTGTTAGCCGTCATCTCGACTCGCTCCGATCCATTGAGTGCTGGGTGGAATGCCTGCGCAGGCTTAGCGGGTAACCCCGCGAGTCTGGAACGCTCGACATTCAACGATACCGAAGATGATACCGCGAATCTTGTAATTATCGGCGACAATCCGCCCGCGTATGTCCTCAATTGTGCAGGCGTCATACATCTCGAGACCACGCCCGAGTGCATACGTCAGCATTCGCTCAATCAACGTGCGCGTAAATTTCTTCGACTCAGAAGCGCCAAGAATTTGCTTCAACTCGACCACGCCGCTAAATTTACGGCCGCCCAGCAACTCGCCCGATGAGTCGACCGCAAACGTTCCATCAGCATCACGCCAGCGTCCCACAGCGTCAAAATTCTCGAGCGCAAATCCCAACGAATCCATCTGCTGGTGACACGACGCACACCGCGGATCAGCCCGATGAATCTCCATCCGTTCCCGCAACGAGGCCACACTCGCAGCCTCTTTCCCCTCGTCTAACTTGGCGACATCGGGCGGGGGTGGCGGTGGTGGAGTTCCCAGAAGTTGTTGCAGCACCCACTGCCCGCGCTTCACCGGTGACGTTCGATTCGGATTTGACGTCAGCGTCAAAACACTCGCCTGCGTGAGAATCCCACCGCGGCGTCGATCTGCCAGCTTCACCTTGCGAAACTCATCACCGACCACACCTTTAATCCCATAATGCCGCGCCAGCGTTTCGTTGAGAAACGTCGAATCGGAGTCAAGCAATTCAAGAATGCTGCGATTGCCGCGCAAGACGTCGGCAAAGCACTGCTCGGTCTCTCGCTTCATCGCCGCGCGCAAGCGGTCGTCGAATCCTGGAAACAGGTTCCTGTCCGGATTGACGCTATCAAGCCGCCGAAGTTGCAGCCACTGGCCCGTGAAGTTTTCGACCAACTGCACCGACCGCGCGTCATCGAGCATGCGCGAAACTTGCCGGCGAAGATTCGCACGCAAGGTCCCCTGCCGCGCCTCGCGAAACAACTCCTCATCGGGCATCGTGCTCCAGAGGAAGTACGATAGTCGGCTGGCGAGCTCAAATTCCGTCAGCGGACGGTCGCCGCCCTCGTCGAGCTCGACGAGAAAGAGAAACTTCGGCGAGCCGAGAACAGCAGTCAGCGCCACTTGCACACAACGCTCAAAGCTTTCGCCTCGATCGTGTGCCAGGCGAAACGTCTTCATGAGGCGTTCGAGTTCATCCGTTGAGATCGGTCGGCGAAACGCGCGTTCAGCAAATCGGGCAACGATCTTCCGTCCACACTCAAATCGCGCCTCATCCCCCGCACCCGGAGTCTGAAAGAGAATCGTGCGATGCGACTCCGGAAGCGTTGCTTGCGGAACAGGCCCATGGACGACCATCGAGTCGACGTGCAATCCGCGATCGCCGCCATACCGCTGATCGCCGCTCACGTTCGCACCAACCTCTGCATTCTTCGCATCAGAAGCGATTTTGCGACCCGACGCGTCGACCGACACATGAACCTGCGCATCTCCCGGCGCGACGTCCAGCCAGTAGCGATAGACAACGGTCTCATCCTGAACCCGCGCCGCCTCAACCGCCCTGCGATCGCGCCCCAACCCAACCATCAGCCGAGGAGTCGGAGCCGTTTCCGCAATTCCAACGCGAACCAGGCTGAAATTGACGAGATAGCGCCCAGGTTTGAGCGTGTGAGCAAATTCAACCGGCTTATCGCCTCGTAGCGGATATGTTTTGAGGCCGATTAGCTCAATCGGCGGGAAGCTCGATGCATCGGGCAGAACGATCGCCCGCTCTAACGCGGCCTCTGCCGCATCAAGATATTTCTCGACGTGAGCCGGTGAGATATTCAGCGCTGAACCCACATTGTCGAAACCGAATCCGATATCATCGACCGGAAAAGCATCGGCCAGGCGAAGATTCACGCCGAGCAAGTCCCGAATCGTATTGTCATACTGCTGCCGATTGAGTCGACGAATCACAACGGGCGCCGGGCCAGCCTGTTTACCACATTGCGCCGCGATGTAATCCGACTCAATCCAACCAATCAGGCCTTCGAGTTCTTTAGGCGATGGCCGCGCTTCCCCCATCGGCGGCATCACGCCCCCTTCAAGAGCATCGCGCACTTTGAGCCACGTTCGCGTATCGTCAACAGCGGAACGTTGATCGGTAAAAGCGTCGAGAATGATCCCCGCCTCGGGATCTTCCTTCGAGTGGCAATCCACGCAATAACGCTCAATTACAGGCAGCACGCGTGTCTGAAACGAGTCCGGCTTCGCAGGCTCATCGCCACGCGCGATTGAACTCGTCAGGAGGAGCAATGTGATCGAACTGGCAACGGCGGAAACAATCCTCACGGGCGGGTCTCCCGAGGGCGATCGGGTCGGCAAATTCTGCGCCTGGCGGAGAGCCGCTAGTTTATCAATTCTTTATGAGCCAAGTCGAGAAAATTGACCCACCAGTTTGTCGTGACCGAATCTCAGATTTCGGCCCAGCCCGTCCGACTTCATCGTAGAATAAACCCAACACCAATTCCGCATCCGTCAGAACTACTTACCTTTTGACTTCTTCGTCTTCTGCGTCCCCGTTACCGCACCCGTGAATTCGCGGATATCCGCCACCTTGTTTCCAAAGAAGAAGTTCTTCCCGCGACCCGTCTTGTTCACCGTATTCTTCGGCGCGTTGTAAAGCAACGCACCATAAAGTCCATTGCCAATTCCCGACTTCGCGGTCGTTTTGATTCCAAGATGATTCGACGCGACCACGTTGCCAACCGATTGCGCCGCAAATATATAAACGGCAACCGAAGCATTTCCAGCAATCGTATTGCCCGCGGCGGTGGTCGCTCCGCCAATCAAGTTGCCAGGTGCGTTCTCGAGATAAACGCCAGTGTCGTTGGGAATCGCTCTGGTGAGACTGAGATTGGCACCAATGATGTTCGACTGAATGACATTCCCCGTCGCAAGCAATCCAAGCACCGTGATACCAACCGAGCTATTTCCCGAGATAAGATTCCCCGCCCCAGGCGCACCGATCACGTTACTGGCCACCTGATTGAGGTAAACGCCAACAACGTTCGGCAACCGTTGCGCCCCTGCAGCATCGGTACCAATCTTGTTCGATAGAATCGCGTTGCCGGTCGAAAGCGATCCCTCGACCGTGATCCCAACAGTGTTCCCCGAAATCACATTTCCCTCAGCCTGCGTGAGACCGCCAATCACATTCGCTGTGCCGTCATTGATACGCACACCGATCGTCTGAAGCGCAGCCGCCGAGCCAATCGTCACAGGCGCCGAACCAGCCGCATTCGTGCCAATATAATTACCGGACACAACATTACTGCTTGCCGCGGTTCCCGCCGCTCCCAGGAGATAAACGCCGGCCGACACATTCCCCGAGATCACATTGCCGGCCGCCCCCGCACCGCCAATCACGTTCCCGCTCACACCATTCAAGATCACGCCAATATCATTCGAGAGCGACAACGTCCCCGTGGCGTCAGTCCCAATCCGATTGCCGGCGAGGAAGTTGCCCGAGGCACCTGAACCAATCAGTTGAACGCCATCGAACGTGTTCCCCGAAATCGTATTCCCCTCACCAGCGTTCACTCCACCGACAAAGTTGTTCGGCGCACTCTGAATGACGATCCCCTGCGCATTTGCGATCGCCCGCGTTCCGGTGACATCGGTACCAATCCGATTGCCAACAACACGATTACCCAACGCATCAATACCAACGATATCAACACCCGTCGTAACATTACCCGAAATCAGGTTGAACGCGAGCGGCGAACCAATCGTGTTGCCCGCCCCCGACTCGATTCGCACACCATCACGACCGTTCGGCAACGCCCGATCACCCGCCGCATTCACACCAATTCGATTCCCCAGCGCAAGATTATTCAATGATGAACTACTGTAAATTCGCAAGCCATCAAGGCCATTGCCGGAGATAACATTGGTCGCGAGCGGCGAAGTTCCGCCAATCACGTTCGACGAGGCGTAATTAATCAGCACGCCACCCAACTGGTTCCCCAGTGGAGCATTCCCCGTCACATCGACGCCGATATCATTTCCAACAACCAGGTTCCCCGTCGTCCCTGCATTGACGAGTTGAATTCCGTTCGCCAGGTTGCTCGAAATCACGTTGCGCCCGGAACTCGTCGACGAATCGCCGATCGAATTTCCCGACGCTCCGTCGATGGTCACGCCATCCTGCGAGTTCCCCAGCGGCCTGGTTCCCGTCGAGTCGGTGCCGATGTAATTGCCCGCGACAAGCGTGCCGGTGGTTGCAGCTCCGTGAAGATAAATGCCCGAGCTACGATTCGCCGAAACCGTATTGCCTCGAATCAGCGTATTTGGCGACGCATCGACGAGCACCCCCTGCTGAGCATTCCCCAGGCCCGAACGCCCCTGACCATCGGTGCCGATGATGTTATTCAGGATCTGACTACCAACCGAAAGCCCACCGACAACCGCAATGCCGTTTTGGTTGTTCAAATCAATTTGATTGAAAGCGACAACATCATTTGCCGATGCACTGATATTCACACCATTGAGACCGTTGTTGACAATCAGGTTCCCGGCCCCCACCTGACCGATCACGTTCGAGTTCGATTGATTCAAAAAGATGCCATTCAGCACATTTCCCATGATGCTCAAGAAACTGCCGTCGGCCGCTGTACCAATCCGGTTACCCGCGATCAAATTGCCGGTCGAATCATATCCCGCAAGCTCGACACCATGAGTCGCGTTCGCAGAGATCACATTGCCCGCACCAACCGAAGCACCGCCCAGCGTGTTCTTGCTGGCACCGTCGTGAATCAGTACGCCTTCGCGAAGATTACCCAGCGGCCGAGCACCATCACTCGTCAGACCAATCCAATCCCCGGCGATCAAGTTCCGAACCGCACCAGCGCCTTCAATCAACACGCCCGAAAGCACATTCGCGGAAATCACGTTGCGCGCGGACGGTGTCGTTCCGCCCACCGTATTGTCGTGCGAGTTCTCGATATCGACGCCAAACCCACCGTTGCCCAGACCGATTTGGCCCGTCACATCGGTCCCGACGAGATTGCCAGCAACTACAACGTCTCCAGCAGGATCGGTTGCCGTCGAAGTATCCGCGATACGAATTCCGCCCAGGATATTGGCCGAGACAAGGTTGCCGGAAATCGCGGCGAGCGAAGCGTCCTGAACCAGAATTCCGAAACTCTTGTTCCCCAGCGCACTCCTGCCCTGTCCGTCAGTCCCGACTCGATTGCCGCTCACGACATTGCCATCGGCCGAGTGCGCATCGGTCGTCAGACCGATGACCTCAACGCCATTTCCAAGATTTGCAGAGATAATATTACGTTGCGATCCGGTCCCGCCAATCGTATTGCTCGACGCGTCGCGAATCGAGATCCCAGCGAGGAGATTGCCAGCCGGCGTTGAACCATCGGCCGCCAGGCCAATTGTATTCCCGGCAACGAGATTCGCGGTCGACTGATTATCGATTCGCACCCCCGCACCGATGTTGCCCGAAATCACATTTCCCGTGATCGAGTTATTTGCCGACGCGGCAAACGATGAATCCAGCTGGGTAATCAACACACCGTTGAGCAAATTCGGCAGCGTTTTCCGCCCGTCCGATCCCAGGCCAATCGTGTTGGAATCAATATCATTGCCAAACGGCGAACCGTCGATTTCCACACCATTGAGCAAGTTGTCACTGATGATATTGCCGCTAATCGTATTGCCCGACGCATCACCAACAAGAACACCATTACCAACGTTCGCAACGCCGAAGAGCCCTGTCACATCGACGCCAATCAGGTTGCTCACGACCTGATTTCCGGTCGTACCGCTTCCTTGTATGTTCACTCCCTGTCCAGCATTACCCGAGATCAAATTGCCTGAAATCGTATTTGACGAAGGGAAAAGCGAATCGTTGGGAGACGGTTGCGCAACGAGAACACCGTCGCCCAGGTTACGCACCGAAAGTGTACCAGCGGCGTTTGTGCCAATCCGATTGCCAGTGACGAGATTGACGCTCGTGTCGCCAAACAGTGCGATCCCCGACCCACCATTCCCCGAAACAATATTGCGACTTCCAGAATCGGCCGCACCAATCGCAACTCCGGTCGAATCCTGCGAACTGATCCCATTGCCACTGTTACCCAGCGCACTGGAGCCAAACACATCGAGACCAACAACGTTGCCGATCACAACCGTCTCAGCATCCGCCAATGGAACACCGCTGAGAGCGATTCCATCAGCATGATTTCCAGAAACAACGTTGCCGCCCTGGATCGTTAGTTGCCCGCCAGACCACGCGTTTGTCCCGCCAATCGTCGTATCGGTGGCACCATTGATGGCGATCCCATTTCCGCCATTTCCAAGCGATGTTGATATACCGTTAACAAAAGAAATTCCAATACCATTCGCAGTGACAAGATTGTCCGACGCGATCGCAAAAATGCTCGACGCAGAAATCGAGACACCGTTGCCAATATTCCCGGCGATTGAATTCCCCGCACCGACCGCACCGATGATGTTATTACTCGAGTCGATAATCTGAACACCATCTCCCTTGTTCGCCACGCTTCCGAGCCCATCAACGGACAGTCCAATCAAGTTGCCCAGAACACTATTTTGAGACGCATCATTCCTGATCAAAACACCCGGACCAAAGTTACCCGATATGACATTCCCAGCGCCCGCCTGAACGCCACCAATCGTATTGCCCGACGCATCATCAATCAGAACACCCGGCCCTGAGTTCATCACGGCCGATCGTCCCGCCGCATCGGTGCCAATCAAGTTGCCAATCACCTGATTCTGCGTCGCCCCGTTACCAAGCAACACGCCACCGGTGAGGTTTCCCGAAATCAAATTGGACTGCGACGCAAGTGCGCCGCCAATCGTATTTCCCGATGCTCCCCCGGTAATTTCAACGCCGTATCCACCATTTCCCGACTGGACCGAATCGGTGCTGCTAAAGCCGATATCATTCCCCGCGACAAGATTCCCCTGCGAATTTGTGCCCGTAATCAGCACGCCATCGCGACTCGATAGATTGGGGGTCAAAATCGCAATGAAATTGAGCGCTTTGAAGGGGTAAATGATGTCGTCGATGCCTGATCCCGTGAGGTCGGCCGTGGCAATGTCCCCGGCTGGAATCGACTGGCTCACGTTTGACGTGACGAACACCTCATTGGCGCCGAGGAAGTTACCGTCGGCGGTCGAGAGCAAGATTCTCGCCGTACCGGTCGATCCGTTCGCCCCCGACGTCACGAGCCCCAGAAATCCACTCTTATCGAAATAGCCTGTAGCAACGCCGAGCGGCGTCGACTTGTTATCGATCACGCTAGGGGTAGATTGCGTGCCGTCGGCGGCGATCGGTATGAGCGTGACACCCGAGAACGGCGAGGTCGGTGTAATCGCCACGATTTCAAGCGGGCCGTTCTTACCGAAGCGGCCCGTCGTCAGTTGCGCCGGAACATCGTCGAGCGTGTTGCTCGAAGCGACGATCTGAAACGTCCCGTCGCCGCGCGCGAACAGGGAGCGAATCGACATATTTTGTCCGCCGACGATCACGTCCGACTCGCCATCGCCATCGATATCGGCCACGGCCAGCGAAACCGGTAGCAGTCGCGCTGGGAGCGCCGTCGTGATCGGAGCCGAGAATCCGCCCGCGCCGTCGCCCGCGTAAACGATCAGCGTGTTAGCTTTCTGCTGCGCGACAACGATATCGAGATTGTTATCGTACCTCGGGTCGATCGCCGGATTTCCCCCCGCGTAAAACTGGCCGATTTCAACGATATTCTTTTCCGTGCTGCTCGACGAATTCAGCGTGATCGTCGTGATTGGTTGCGACGATCCCAGCCCATAGACGTAAACATGATTGCGCGTGGCAGCGATAATATAATCGGGGCCGCCACTCACAAGCGCGCCGGTGGTTAGCGATTGAATGCTCTCGCCCGAAGGAATTGCCACTGGCGTTTGCGGCGTCAGCGTGCCGTCGGGATTATCGAGGAAGACCTGAAACTGTGCGTAGATGCTCTGGCCCGGGGTCGATTGCAAGGATGCCACAACGTCGGGACGGCCGTCGTGATTGAAGTCCCCCGTTGCCACCTGGTTTGGCGGCGAGTTGGTCGCGGCGAGCGACTGAGTGTAACTCTGCCCCGATCCAAATGATTCAATACGATTGCGCGTCGTCGGCGTCGTGCCGCCAATCGTGTTGTTCGAGGAGTTGCTTACTTCAATCCCATTGCCACGATTCCCTCGCGGCGTCGAGCCAAGCGGCGTGCCGATATTGTCGGCGATGATCGTATTGCCGCCGCCGCCGTCGATCAGCACGCCATCGCCGCTGAAGTTGACGATGCCAAACCCCTTGATCGTCGTCCCGCCGCCAGCCGCCTCGATCGTGAAACCGTTGTTGCCGTCGCCCGCGAGTTGTCCGCCATCGATCGTGATGATGGAACTGGGGTTCGTGGGGTCGTAACCAATGACGGTCGTCCCATCGATCACCACCGGCGCGGTGATCGCGGGCAGCGGTGCGACCAGATTCAGGTCAACGTTTGTGCTCGATAGTGCAAATACGATGCGATTGGGTTGGTTCGGGTCGTTCGATGGATTCGCGTTGGAATCGAGAATCGCCTGGCGCAGCGTTCCTTCAATCGGGCTCAGCGTGTCGATCAAAAGGTCGACCGTATAGGTCGTCGAGGCCGGTGTCAGCCGGCTCTCCAACCCTTCCAAAGCACTCACCCGAAAGTCGCGGCGCCGCCGAGTTGCGCGTCGCTCGCGTTTTCCTTGCATCGTCATGGCGATGACTCGATCGATTGCCAACGGGCGGGGAGCTAATCATTCGCGTCGCGAAGGAGGCTGGACGCCGCCGTTAGACCCCAGCTCGGCAGGATCTTCCTTCGAAAGAAGACGTATTTCGACACTACAGAATAACCCATGTTTGCCGCGAGCCACATGAAACTGGGAAAAACCAACAATGTCTCGCGGTTGCAACATCCAGGGATGACAGTGCTTTTCGCATCGAAAACAGCGAATATTCCAGTAATAACGACGAATTGAGCGAGAAAATCATCCCGATTTGCTGATCTTAGCCCTTCCTCGCGGATTGAAATTCAACGCGCTCGCTTGAGTTTGCGTTGCGGGATTCGCTACGATGCACCCAGACATTGACGATTCCATCGATTTTTACAGCGAAGGATTTGGAGTATGTTCCCGGCTTCGCCCCAATTGTCTTTGCGTAACATGGCAGTGATTGGTTTGCTATTTCTGGGACAGACGCAAATTGGCCGCGCCGATTTCTTCACGTTTTCGAGCAAATTTGCGAACACGACGCTTCTGAATCACGCCAATACAAACCAGTACAGCGCCACAGAATCGAACCGGATGATCTTCACCAGTTCGAGTAACATCGCCACGGCGTCGCCAACATCGGCGGGCACCTACACGATTGGCTCCGGCCCGAATCAGTTCATCATTACCGTCACGCCCGTTCAAAGCAGCATGGGCACGGGAACCACGCAGCCTACCGACGGTAGCGGCAACGCGAGCAACACCCTCGGCACCGACTACACCGAGTTTAATTACGCCACCATTTCGTTGCGATTCACCGGTAACCCGTTCTTGCTCAATCCAACAGGTTCTTCTGCATTCACAATTCATTATGCGTTTGCATTGAGTACAAATATCGATTCTTTGGCAGATAGCTTGAACTACAGCGGAACGCCGGTCATCGCTGGAAACTTCACGCTGACTCAGACCACGAACCAGGGATCGGCAGGCTATACGAACTTCAGCGTGGGCTCGGTCAGAGACGACTACGGATCGTACAACGCGGCATTCAAGTCAGCCGGCGGCACCGACACATATACCGCTTTATTTAGCATCGCCGACTTGACCGGGAACGGACTTGGGTCGCTCTACGGCCCTGGGACGATTCCCAATAATCCGGCCGAAATCACGTCGATGACTGCTGGTTCGTCGACCACAACGGCGACAGTCGCGAGCCTTCGTGCCTATTTCGGCGCGGGTGGCTTGGAAGGGACCAACGACTTGGCCCCGAGCCCCGATGGCAACGGTTCGTTCGACCTCGTCGGTGTGCCCGAGCCAGCGTCGATCACGTTGTTTAGCCTGGGGGCAATCGTCGCCGCGGGCTATGCATTTCGCAAGTCGCGAAAGCCGTAACTCCCGCAAAGAATTGGAGTTATCCCCCCAGAATTGGCAAGTTCTGGGGGCGAACTCGAGACTGGCCGAATCGCCAGTTGAAGAGAACAAGCACTTCAAAATCGAACGGCTTGGGACTGGTCACTGGATTGACAAAACCGACCGTCAGCACCGATGTGTGCCTGAATTCCATATTCAGGCCGTAAGTCAGATTCACGACATCTGCCGTGCCAGAGATGTCGGTCTTGCTGAATGGATCGCGGTGATTGAGCGGGATATTGCAGTGGATTTCGAACGTCGGCGCCACAGCGGTAAGGAACTCGTCGGATCCAGCCTCCGACCTTAACAAGAAATAGCCGAAGCCAATATCCTGATAAAGCAGCATTGCATCGTTCGGGTTCACAGGCGCGTCGATCGCGGTGAAGCCGTGGATGTAAAAGTCCCCTTGGTTGTAGATGTAACCGAGGAACGGCTGAAATGAGGTCGTGTTCAGCCCCTGGATAAACTTGGCGTTCGCGAACGTGTTTGACCCGGTCGGCGGGGTGACAACAAACCCTGCCGAGACGAGACTTCCCGTCGCGCGGTCTTGCATCAAAATGTACTTGGTGAAAATACTCAGATTACCGAGGGCGGTCGACGTTCCGCCCGGCTTGGCAAATTTCCCCTGAATGTTCGACGCGCCGTAAAGCGTGTTCAACGGCAGGCGGAGGCCGATCGATCCCTGGCTCTCATTGAACGTCTTCTCGAAGCCAAAGATCTGGCGATAAACCTTGAGATCGTCGACAGATGCGCCAAGCTGGCGGTTGACCGTGGCGTTGACGTTCGAGAAGTAGTTCGACGAAAAGAAGAGGCGATCCTGCGGCTGTGGCGACTGGTTTTCGCCGATCTTGAACCCTCGAACCGAAGGCACCAGCGCCGAGGCGATTCGCGGATTGGGTGGCTTGGGTGGCGGATTGGGCGGAAACGGCTGAGGCAAACCCGTCGCGGCGGCCGGCACCAATATGCCCAGCGGGCTCATATCGCCGATCATCTGCGGGATCCCCCCGCGCGAGCCCATGGTCAGGTTGTTCGGAGCAGTCCCTTCCGTCTGTGCGAACAGATTCGGATTGCCGAGCGCCGTGCCTCCAGGCGCGGTTGTTGGCGCACCGGCGCGAGATCGCAGAGCCGGCGCACCACTCGGCCCAGTAAAGCGGCGGCCCGCAGGAGTACCCGGCTGCGCTGCTGGGCCGGCGGCCTGCGCGAGGCGAATGGCCTCGTCGGCCTCTTCTTCGCTCACGAACTTGCCAATTTCCGCCGCGACGGAAGATTCGACAGGTTCGCCCAGCGCGGCGGCAGCCTCGGGCGCCGGCTCCTGTCCAAGAATCGCCGTAAGTATTAGCGGTAGCAGAACGTTCAAAACGTCGTCCCACTCGGGCAGAGGCCGCGGGATTGTTCTCGACCGTCTTCATCAAGACCGGACGCGTGGCGCCGTCATCGGCCTAAGAGTCCGGAACAATCCTAATGATCGGCACAAGCCGCATAACCGCTACAGTTTTTCAACCTCAGCCGCGTTTCTGCTCCAGCGCGGTGCGGACAGCCTCACGAACTCGCTGGAAATCAGAACGATTTCGCAAGAATTCGAACTCCGGTGAGTCCAGTTGCTTCAAGGTAAGCGGCAAGCCCCGATCGATCGTACGTCCGAGGCACTCAATCGCCCTGCGCTCAAAATCTTCTGAGGGTGCATTGGACTTCTTCGCAACCACGGCACACCGCGTAAGTAGCGCAGCCGAACTAAGGCAACAATCCACCTGATCGCCGGCTACCTGCATGCACTGCTCGGCCGCCTCGGCTGATTTGTCGAGATTCCCCATCTCGCGCTGGAGATTCGCCAGTTCCATGAAATCTTCAGCCAGGTACCGACTCGCAATCGGACTATCTGGCCGCGCCTTTGCGACCGCGCGATGATGCTCGATCGCCTCTTCAAGGTATTTCAGCGCCTCGGCCGGCTTCGATTTCGCCAACGGCGAAACCGCCACCTGATACAACGCACGGCCGAGCCCGTTTTCATAATCAGTCACGCTTGAATGAGCCGCAACGAGCGATTTAAGCTCTCCGAGCGCGTCATTAAACGCCTTCTCCGCACCAGCCGGATCTGTCTCGAAAGACAGTGAGTGAATCTCGATCAGCGCCAGAGCCCGCTTCTGGTGATAGTCGGGAACGTCTTCAAATTCCTTCGTCAGCCCATCAAGCAGGCCAAACGATTTTCGGAACGCAACAACTGCCTCAGGGTTTTTAGTCGATCTCAGCTCATATAATCCGATATTATTACAAACTGAAGCAAGTTCCTGCTTGTATTGAGGAATGTAGGGATAATTCAAAACCAAATACTCAAGAGTGTCCCTGGCATCCGCCAGACTGTCGCCGATGACTTTTGACGCGTCTCCCTCGCCAAGAATCTCCTTGAGCTGAGGCTGAACCAGGCTGGGATTGAGCAACACGATCGAGCCGACGTTATTATGCAGCCGCGCGTTCTGCCAAAGCGGCCCCGGCTTCTCGAAGAGGGCTTTCTCCAAATTCTTGTAGACATCAAGCCCTTCTTTTGCTGTTTTCAACGCATCAACCGGATCACCAGTTCCCGCCTGCAAAATCGCCAGGTTATTGAGATATCGCGCCAGTTTCTCACGCTGTTCTGGCTTGGCAGCGAGACCTGAAATCAAACGTTTCTGCGAGGCAATCGCACTCTCGTAAAGCCCCTTCGCCTCGGCCGTTCGTCCGCCGAGTTTTGCCAGCACCGCGCCGAGAAAATATCGGCTTTCGTCGAGCATACGCGTCGCATCGGAATTCCCATCGCTCACCAACGGTTGACGAATACGAATCGCCTCGCGGAACGATATCTCCGCCTCACCAAAACGGTTGAGATTTTTGTACAAAACCCCGAGCCCGTGTTGTGCCGATGCGAGTTCCTGGCGATAGGACATGACATTCGGAAACTCGCGAGCAAGCTCCTTCAACGTGCTTATAGCGCTCAGGTAAGACGTCTCAGACGGTCCCGCATGCCCCAGCAGCCGCTCAATATCACCCAGCTTGGTTGAAGCTCGGCCGGTCCCCCAGCGCACGAGTGGATCACTCGACCGCTGCGACAGGAATCTCGCGTAGCTTCGCTTGGCACGGTCGAGCAAATCACGGCGGATCGGCTCCATTTCGGGAACGTCACCCGGATCAACCTCGCCGACACCTGCCAGAAGCGCGTCAGTCCCATCCTTCGCGATATCAAAATTCTCAAGCGCCAGTCGCTTTTGAGACTCCTCGCGGTCGCGAGCGGCCGAAATCACGCCGGTCGAAAGCGCCAATCCCGCAATCGCCGTAAGGAGCAGCGCGGCCACGCCTGAGACAATCGGCATATGATGCCGCCCCCATCGCAACGCCCGGCTCCAAAATGGCTCAGGGTACGCCTCAACCGGCTCATCATCGAGCCAGCGACTCAGCTCTTCTGCTAGCTCTCGCGCAGATGAGTACCGCTCATGCGGGTTGAGCCGCATCGCCTTGAGACAGATCTCTTCGAGCGCGACCGGAACGCCGGCTTGATGATGCCGCGGCGGCGGAAAATCACCGGTGCTCACGCGTGAAAGCGTTGTCTGAACGTCGGAATCAGGCAGAGGTGGTTTTCCAGTCAGCGCCGAGTAGAGAGTTGCGCCCAGGCTGTAAATGTCACTCGTCGGGCCAATGTCTTTCCATTCACCGCGCGCCTGCTCGGGACTCATGAACTGCGGCGTGCCCATCGCCGAACCGGCAATCGTGTTCGTCGAATTCGTAAGATCGGGCGAAGAAAGCGCGATTTCGCTCATCCCATCAACAGGCTCGGCCGTGCCGACAATCTTGGCCAGCCCCCAATCGACAACTAGCGTTTCGCCAAAGTCGCCGATCATGATATTAGCGGGCTTGATATCGCGGTGAATCACGCCCTTGCTGTGCGCGAAATGCACCGCCTGGCAAACGTCGATCAGGTTGCCGAGCAACTCTCGAATTGCCCGCGACGACAGCCTGGCGGCGCTATGAAATTCGGCGATTTTTTCCTTCAGGCTGACGCCACGAATGAATCGCATTGCATAGTACGGCCGGCCATCGGGATAATTCCCCAGTCCGTAGATCGGCACGATTCCCGGATGTTCGAGCTGTCCGGTAACTTCGGCCTCGAGCAAGAATCGACTGCGGCTCGTCCAGTTATCGGCATGGCGTTCCTGAATTTCCTTGAGCGCCACGCGTCGCCGAATTTCGCGATCCTCGGCCAAAAAAACCTCGCCGAGCCCTCCCTTGGCGTGCGAGCTGATGCGACGAAACCGCCCCGATGTCCCCAATAAACGCGTGGTGTCATCCGCTCCGACATACGCGTCGTCACCCGCAATTGTGCTGGGGCAAACCGTTTGAACCGCTTCGTCAAATATGGTCGCGAGCACCTCATCTGCGCCAAGCGTTTGCGATTCCTCATCTGGCGAAGGTGGTACCGGCGGAAGGTCTGAAACCGACTCGAGCACGCGCGTCGGAGGGTCGACAAGCGTCTTCAGCGGTTCGCTCTGGAAGTACGTGGCCGCCACGTCCTGGATCGTGGCGCCCCCTGATCTATCCATGGTGCCCATGATCGTTTGAGCCGGCTCGTCCACGCGGGCGAATGCGGTGTTGCTGAGATATTCGAGGATGACCGAGTCTTCATCCGAAATGGTCACCTGCTCTCGGAGAAACTCGACCAAACTACCGCGACGTTCCCGCGTCCAGGTATCAATTGCCTCGCGCAAAGTCTCGGCGTCGGAACTCTGCGAGCGACGCGCTAGAAAGCCGAGCAACAATTCGCGGTCCATTTCGTTCATCATGGCAGGCTCGTGTTGCGTCGGAAGCGATTGACCCACGTCAAGCGCAGTTATTGCGGCTGCGAGGGTGTTCGCGTTGTGCGAAATTCGGCGCGGCAGTCGTCGTCGGGCATTCCATCCAGAACAATGAGTTTACATGATTCGCGAGGCGAGTGCTGGCGCCTTGTCTCAAAAGCACATGACTCTTCTCAAATTGAGAAACACAGCCAACGCACAACTGCCGACATTTCAAATGCAAACGGTCAGGACGATTGGAAGTCGTCCTGGCCGCGAAACAGAGATGTTCTCAGGGCGATGCGATTTGCCTACCCGGATGATGTCGCAAACCGCGTCGCTCTGGCCGATCATCACTGAATCAAAACGTTGTTGCCGGGACCGCCGTCGAGAATGTCGTTGCCGGGACCGCCGATGAGAATGTCATCCCCAAGGCCACCGGTCAGCGTGTCGTTACCAGCGCCGCCGATGATATCGTCATTACCGTCGCCGCCATTGGCTGTGAGGCCGATTGCATTGGCAGACAGTGTAGACGCCGTCACAACGTCGTCGCCACCGAGGGCGTTGATCGTCAGCCGATCGTTCGCCGCTTCGGCGCCGGTGATGTTGATCTGGGCCGCAAGGCCAGTCACCGACACACCACTGGCGTCACCGCCAACCGTGATCACATCGTTGTTGTTCGTACCGTTCACGATCACACTATCAGCCGCGCCATCACCATTGCCACTTCCGGCGGGGCTCCCGAGATCAACGTTGACCTGATTGACACCCGTGCCCGTCAGGTCGTTCACGGTAACGGTATCAGCGCCGCCAAGAGCGTTGAAATTGATCCCTTCGACGCGATAGAGATCCATCGTGATGCTGGCAACGTCGCGGGTGAAACGAACGTGGTTGCCGTTGGCCGAAATGTCGATCTTTTCAGAGACATTTGCACCATTGAAGATCATCGTGTCGTTGCCCGCTTCGCCGTCAACCGAGTCGCTGCCATCGCCAGGATTCCAGACGAACGTATCGTCGCCGGCTCCCATGCGGACCGTGTCGCTGCCCGTACCGCCACTAATCAGGTCGTTGCCCTGGCTACCGATGATCAGGTCGTTACCGCTGCCACCGTTGAGCGTGATGCCAACCACGTTGGCGATCACGTTCGAGGCGTTGAGCGTGTCATCGCCGCCAAGTCCATTGACCGTCAGACGATCGTTGGCACTCTCTGCTCCAGTGATCACGACTACGGAAGGCAGGCCGGTCACCGCAATGCTCGAATGGTTTCCGGCAACTTGAATGTTGTCGGCTGCGTTCGTGCCGTTGACGATCACATTATCGGGCTGGCCATCACCGGTGCCGCTGCCCGCAGGGCTGGAAAGGTCGATATTGACACGATTCAGGCCCGTCCCCGTCAGGTCGTTCACCGTGACGGTATCAGCGCCACCGAGTGCGTTGAAGTTCACGGTCTCGATGCCGTTCAGATCCATCGTGATATTGCCAACGTCACGAGTGAATCGCACCCGGCTGCCATTCGCCGAAACGTCGATCTTCTCCGATGCGTTCGAGCCGTTGAAGATCATGTTGTCGATGCCATCCTGGCCCTCAACGACATCGCTGCCGTCGCCCGGATCCCACTTGAACGTATCATTCCCAGCGCCCAGGAAAACGACATCATTTCCGCGGCCGCCATCAACGAAGTCGTTACCGTCGCCGCCGATCAACGTATCGTCACCCGCGCTGCCGACGATGTTATCGCTACCGGCACCGGCATCCACCGTCAACTGAACGATACCAGCAGGAAGCGCCGAAGCGTTGATCGTATCGCTGCCACCAAGCGTGCTGATGATAAGCGAGTCGTTAGCCCCTTCAGACCCAGTCACCGCAACGGTCGCGGGAAGCCCCGTCACCGTATAGCTCGTCCCCGCGCCGGCCACGCTGACATTATCGTTGCGATTCGTGCCGCTGAGGATCACTGAGTCGGCCGCGCCGTCGCCGACACCGGTTCCGGGCGTTCCCGAGAGATCGAGGTTCACCGCCGTCACGCCTGTGCCGGTCAGGTCGTTCACGTTGATGGTGTCTGCGCCGCCGCGTGCATTGAAGTCGATCGCTTCAAAGCCGTTCAGATCCATCGTGATATTGGCGACGTCGCGAGTGAACTGCACGTGCGTGCCGATCGCCGAGATGCCGATCTTCTCGTTGATGTTCGCACCATTGAAGATCATCGTGTCGTTGCCGGCCTGACCGTCGACCGTGTCGCTACCGTCGCCGGGATTCCAGATGAACGTGTCGTCGCCGCCGCCCATCAAAATCGTGTCATTGCCACGACCGCCGATGATCGTGTCGTTGCCGTCGCCGCCGTTGATGATGTCGTTTCCGTCACCACCAGTCAGCGTGTCGTTGCCCGCTCCGCCATTCATGGTGATCTGAATCAGTGCGGCAAGTCCGTTGCTCGCAGTGATTGTGTCGTCACCGCCGTTTCCATTGACAACGAGATTTTCAGACGTGCCGATATCAAGACTGAACGGCGCGGGATTGAGGCGATCGAAGCGAACGCGCGTTCCGTTGGGGGTGATGGTGAAATTCTCGTCGCCGTTGCCGCCGTTGACGACAACCGTGTCGTTGCCGTCGCCGCCTTCATTAAGGTCGGTACCGTCGCCAGGATTCCAGATGATCGTGTCGTTACCGGCCTGACCGAAAACCTGGTCGTCACCGCTACCACCGGTCAAGGTGTCGTCACCGTCGCCGCCGAACAGCAGGTCGTTGCCGCCCTTTCCATTGAGGGTATCGTTCCCCGACTCGCCGAATAGCAAATCGTTTCCGCTACCACCAGTGAGGATGTCATTGCCCGCACCGCCAAAGATGTTCGCGGCGGGCAGTGCGCCATTCGTTTCATCAAGTGAAAGCGTATCGTTACCGTCTTGACCGAAAATCTGAATCAGACTGGTGTTTGCAACCGTTGACGTTCCACCCTGAATCGCAATAGCACCGCCGTTAACCAGAATCGAACCCGCGGCGTTACGAGAGACCGTGATGGTGTTGTTTTGCGAGTCGCCGAAGACGGTTAGCACACCCTGTGCGACGGAGAACGTCGCGGTAACCGCCGGCAGGACGCGACGATCGAGCATTTCAACTCCGTCGAGTTCGAGCAAACGAAAACGGCGAGAGTGACGCCCAGGGTTCATACGATTTGCGCCGGCACGACGAACTTTTCGCTTCGACATCAGTTGCAACTCCGAGAGAGTAAAAGTACGTAGGGATCCCGCGGGCTCCCTGAAGGGCCGGGTACAAATTCCTGGCACAGGTTCCTTGCCGAGAACCTGCGACCACATCGGTGATCAAGCTTCGTGTTGCGATCCCCTGCACGGTCATCGAGACGTTCCCCGATGCCGTTTTTTACGAATCGCGATCTACTTACACCACCTGACCACAAGACTGCTCTGACGCGTCAAGCTGCCGGGGCATACCATGAAACGCGTCGACCGCCACCGCCGTATGGCGGGGCAAGTGTTCTGACCAGAATCAGAACGCGTGACCGAAGTGAAACCGAATTCGACGCACAGAAGCCCAACATGGATGCAAACAGCCGCAGCACCGGCCGGAAAAACCGACCTCTGCCGCGGCCCCGTTTCCCTGGGTCCATTGCGTTCACAACTCGAAGTCACATCCCCCACGCAACTAGTACGGAGCATTCAGCAACTGGTTGAAACTTTTCCTGCTGCGTTCACGAAATCTGCATGTTTCGAGATCCAGAGACGGGAGCGATCACGACAAAGGCTAATCCACAACATCAAACCACCAAACGATTAACAGACGGCCTCTTGCCCTGCCATCAAATCTTCCAAAAACGTGACCGGCCATGAAAAAATTCGGAGTAATTGTCAAATGCAGTGTACATCAAATGATCGAGACAGCATTTTTGACGTTCCGATTGCTTAGAAATCCACGATTGTTTTAGCCACACAGGCCTGGATGAAAATCAGTGCATCTAATAATGCCAACGCGCATTCTGCGACGCGCCTAGTTCGTGAGATTTCACGCTGCAACACATTGATATGGGCATAAGATGGCGAATTAGCCCCCTGTGCCTTGCAACTAAAACGTCGAGATTCGGTCTTCTAGTTGCGGCATTTCCGTTCGATCGATTCGATCACAAGAACAATCATTCACCCAAGCAATCAATCGTCCTTGTCTGCAATGTTGGAATGATGATGTCCGATTCCAATGAGGATGAATGGCCCAAACAAGAAGTTTCAAATCAGAGAACTTTTTCGATGTGAAGTAATGAGCGAACAATCACTACGCTCGCAAGTTCACTCACAACTTCATACTCAACGGCGAACGAAGGTCGCCTCGCAAGTCGCTAAGATAGGGAAGGCGTCCTCATTCACGAAAACTGAAGGAGTTGAGGCGTGCCAATCACCAACGCAAGCAACGAACTCGTGCAGCCGGAACAGATCGATCGTCGCCGGCTGGTAACGAGCACCGCCGCAACTCTCGTGATTTTCGCGCTCTGTCTATTTGTGCCAGCCGGCACCTTGGCATGGTTCCGGGGTTGGTTGTTTTTCGCGATCACCATGGCGACCGGCATCGTCCTCTGGATTTACCTCAAACGAGTGAATCCCGACGTGATTGCGGCCCGCGTCAATCGCCACACCGGAACGAAGCCCTGGGACAAATGGATCGTCACGCTGCTGATCACAGTGATGACGACAATCCTCCCCGTCGCCGCGCTCGACGACACCCGGTTCCATTGGTCGCCCGTCGCGTGGTGGGTTTGCGCGATCGGCTACGTCATGTTTCTGGCCGGCATGGCGGGAATGGCCTGGGCTGAAGGACACAATCGGTTCTTCGAGCCGACTGTTCGCATCCAAACCGATCGCGGTCATCACGTCATCGATAGCGGCCCATACGCCGTGATTCGACACCCAGGATATGCCGCCGCATTCCTGCTCGTCGTGGGAATGGCGCTGGCACTCGGGTCATACTGGGCACTCATTCCCGCCGTAATTACCTGCATGATCCTGGTGGTCAGGACCATTCTCGAAGACCGGACGCTTCAGGCTGAATTACCCGGTTATCGTGAGTACGCTCAGCGCGTACGATCGCGGTTGATCCCCGGCATTTGGTGAGTCGATCGACGTTTCAGCGCCCACGCACGCGTCACTTAAAACTCATATCCCGCGCGGGTCAACTCATCGATAAACGGCTGCAATTCTCGATCGTAATTGCGCCACTTCGCCACCGAGCTCGAATAAATCGGCTCGCGAACCTGCGAAAGACTCGCGGTGCGCACCTGCCGTTTGGTCTCGTGAAACTTGAGACACTGCGGATCCCATTCGAGGCCGACGAAGTCAATCAGCCGACGCGCCGATGTTTCAGGATCAGCGATCGCGATCTCATAAGAACAATCAAGCCACTCGATCCCCGGGATCGACTTCCAGTGCTCGACAATTCGCAAGTAGTTAACAAACCGCCGCGCGATGTGATTCCAGTCGTTCGCCCAGCGAATAGCACCAAACGACGTTTGCCAGCAGGAGAGCGCAATATCGCGTAGGTCGCGACGGCAGTGAATGATTCGCGCGTTCGGGAACATCAAGTGAATCCAGCCGACCAAATTCACGTTGTCGGGCATCTTATCGACGACGTATGGCAGATCGGCATTCAGCAGATTCAGCTCGTTCAAATAGCTCGTCGCCGAGGCAATCAATCCAGGCTGGCTCAACTGATTCATCACAACGAGGCTGTCCTGGCCCTGCAATCCCATCGTTGCCGGTAGGTTTTGGAAGCTCTCGCTGATATGAGCCAATTCACCCGCACCATGGACGGCAGGATGAGATGAGAGAATCTGCTCGGTCAGTGTGGTGCCAGATCTCGGCAAACCCACAACAAAGATCGGCCGCCGCGACTCGTGTCCCCTGCCCTGCAACCTGGCAATATTCCTGGCCGAGAAGCCTTCGATCGTGCTGCTGATGAATTGCTCGAACGATGCAGGATCATACGCCTCATTGCGTTTCAAGCGGGCCGCCGTCTGATTCTCATTAGCGACCCGAAAATGCTGCGCGGCCGGATCGTAATCCTTGCGCTTGTCGTGAACCGAGCCGAGCGCGAAGTTGAGCTGCGACCGGCCCCCTTCGCCGATGTATTTCTGCTCGAGCATCGCATTCATGGTTTCCAGATCGGCGTCGGAAACCTTGCCCTTCTTGTGCGTCGCTCGCTGATAAAACGCCTCGATAATCCTGGGCCGAATCGCCAGCGCTTCGTCGTACTGCTCATCGGCCCGATCGAATTCGCCCATCTCGGCGTAGAGCGAGGCCAATCCCAATCGCGGGCCGACACCTTCAGGATCGAGCCCAAGCGCCTTACGAAAACACTCTTCGGCCTCAGACGTCCTCATCAGTTCGACGTACGTTCGCCCCATGCCGCAGAGCGACTCGACGTGTTCAGGATCGAGCACCAAGGCATGGCGAAATCGTTCCAACGCTTCTTTGTAATCATCCTCGTCTTTGTACAGGCTGGCGACATTAGCGTGAAACCGCGCCGAATTCGGCTCGAGCGAAAGTGCTGTAAAGTAATACTCGCGAGCCTCGGCATATCGCGCTCGTCCCTGAAGCGCCTGGCCCATGTTGTTGAGCGGCATGGCCATGCTCGGCGCCATCGTCATCGCCTTGCGATAGCACTCCAACGCTTCGTCGAAACGCCCCATCGACCGGTAAACATTTCCCAAATTATTGACAGGATGCGGCCGATTCGGCGTCATCCGGATCGCTTTTTTGCAGAGCGCCTCGGCCTCGTCGAGAAGCTCGGGCTCCCCCAGTTCGACCAGAATCTGTCCGAGATTCGAAATCCCCATCGCATTATTGGGTTCGATCTCGAGTGCCTGACGAAACAGCGCAGCCGCTTCTTTCTCGCGTCTGACTTCCTGAAGCACCATCCCCAGATTGATCATCGCCATGGCGTAATCAGGGCGTAATCGAAGCGCTTCCCGAAGCGATTCCTCTGCTAGGTCACGCTTCTTCTGCGCATGGTAAATCAGCCCCAGGCTGTTGAACGCATCGGGCTGATTGGGATCCATCCTGACGCCGAGCTTTAGCTGCACGAGCGCGTCGTCGAACCGCCCCGCCTCACGCAGACATTCACCCAGATTTGAATGATTCGTCGCATCCCCGGGTCGAAGCGCAACCAGCTTGGAAAACTGTGCGGCGGCTTCGTCAAATCGGCCGCGACGATGCGCAACCACCGCCAGCCCCAGCACGGCCTCGGCGAATTCAGGAACTCCAAACGGAACTGCGCGAAAGTACCGCTCAGAGTCGTCGAGATAGCCGTTACGGAACGACTGTCCAGCCGCTTCCAGTAGTTGCTGGCTCATAAACAAAATCCATTTAATTCGAGATCGGGATCGATCTGCAAGGCGAGGATCCGCGCGTCTCGTCTAGAAACGCGCGGATCCTCGACAGACTCTGGGGAGCCTGTTTTCAATCTAGAACACGGAAATCGACCGCGTGTCCGAAATCAGTCGAATTATTTGCCCCGTCCCGGATGAAGAGCGCCCACGATCACCCGCGAGGAATGGTGCTTGGCGACCGCCGTATGATGCTTCACCGTCACAGCGTGATGGCGGACAGCCGGCTTCGCCGTCTGAGCTTTCGGAGCCATTTTCGCACGCTCCTCGCAATGGCAGGTGTGCGAATAGATCACTTCACCGGTCTGCGTATCCAGGATCCGGAAATCTTCCGATTCATCGTTGCTTACAAGCTGAACGGCGAGCGTGTTCTGCTGTCCAGGAGCCGGCGAATAGACCGCCCCTGCTGTAACACCGCCATCCCAACCCTTGGCCGTCCAAACAATGTGTCCCGAATTGGGATCGAGCAACCCCACCTTGCCGAGGCGCCCCGTCGGCGAAATCACAAACAGCTTGTAGTCGGGACCAGCGACATCAACTTCCTGAATGTCGACACCCTTTAGCAGTGGCAAATTGTTCACCGCGCCACGGATGCGCGTCACTGTGCCAACCCGTCCATCGACCAGGAACATGAACTGTTGGCCGGTCTTGGTGATGAGCATGTAGTCACTGGTACCGTCGCCGTTATAGTCGAACTTCACGACCTTGAAGCCGCCGCGGTACGTTTTGGGCATGACGAAATCGGTCCACAGATTCGCCCCGTCACTGTCCTTGAGCTGGATCGCATTCTGCCCGGCAACGAAGTTTGTTTGCTTCGGTTTCAGGACAATATCAAGATTCGCATCGACAGCCACACCATTGATGAACTGAACCACGCCCGATGCGCCCGTGGCGGAATCGACGGCCGAACTGTGTTGTGCGTCGATCCGCGTTCCCATCGGGGTAATGTTGAAGATAGGAATTGAATGGAGAACGATATATCCCAATCCCGACCAGTTCGTATCGAAATGGAATCGGCCATCGCTGCCGGTTGTCGTCGTGGCGATGAGCGTACCATCCTGCGAATACAGGTCGACTGTCGCGTTGTCGAGACGTCCCATGCTGGCAGCACTCGTCGCCGCCGGAGCAACCAGGCCGGCGCTGAGGTTTCCGCCCGATGAATAGAGTCCACCCGTCACAACAGCGGCACTAATCGCGGCGTTCTGCGTGAAAATCGAGCTACCGCCCGCCTTGTCATAGCCCGCGACCGAGTCCCCCTTCGATCCGGCGCTGCCAGGGCTTCCACCCGGCTCGGTGCATGGTTTGTCCGCCAGATACTGGCTCGATGCCGAACTACCACCTGCCCCCGCAGCGCCACCGCTTCCCGGACTTGCGCTGTTTGTCCCCATAACCGATGAACCGCTGGGGATGAACAAGTAGCCACCGGTCTGATACAGGCCGCCGCCAAGCGCACTTCCCCCGTCGCCCCCGTCGCCCCCCTGCTGGCCGCCCTGCTCGCTCTTGCACCCAAAGGCCGTCGCCTTCACGTGACCATTGGCACCCTTTTGACCAACCGCACCGTTCTGCCCGTAGACCGTGTTGCCAGTGATCGAACTCGTGGAAGTAAGCGTCAGATTTCCGCCACCAAGGTAGATGCCGCCCCCATAACCCGAGGCACCATTCGCCCCATCTTTGCCATCGTGATCACCAGTCGCAGTTCCATGCCACGAATTCGCCGCCGTCCCCTCGAATCCCGCGTAATTGTTTGTGACGAGAACATTGTTGAGAACGGTGACACCCGAGCCTTGATAGATACCGCCGCCCGTCCCGTTCTGCTGGTTAACCGTATCACCACCGATGATGGCAAGATTCTGAAGAATCAACGCGCCGGTATTGGAAATCGACATCGTTTGAGCGTAGTATCCCTGAATCGTCGCCCTCGTCGAGCTTCCGGTCTCACCGACGATCGTGAGCGACAAGTCGGCCGCCACCGAAGTCGAGAGCGTGTTACTCGCGCCGCCGCTCAATCCATACCCGTCCAGAATATAATTGCCGGCCCCGTTATCGCTCGAAGAGCCCGCACTTGTGAGCACAATTGCGATCGACGATGTGTTCGTCGGCGATGCATTCATGTAGCTTTGGGCGTAGGTTACCGCGTTGCGCAGCGAACCCTCACCGCTTGTGAAGTAGTTGATCCCCGACGAGTAACTGGGAGGCGTCGAACCTATGCCGTTGTCCAATACATTCGATACGACAAAAGCATAGGTATTTCCGGCCGATACTGCACTGTTGTCCGTGGTGTTCGATCCACCGTCAACGTTGTAACTACTGCTCGGTCCGAAGAAGATACCACCACCAGTTCCAGTCACATTCGCGGATGATCCGAGCGCTGGCGTTTCGACGCCGTTGCTATTCACCACCCAGAAAGAACCCGGCGTGGATGCCAGAATGCCACCGAAGTTGGAAACGGTTTGAACCGAAAGCGCCCCACCATCGCCGCCCGTGAATCCAACATAAGCCGTCGAAGAACCAAGCACAGACTCGAGATTCACGCCGCTATATACATGCGAATACGTCGCATTAGTCACGGTGTCGGTAAGGCTCTCCGTCATCGTCTGAGCGCTGGCGTTGTATGTCAGCACGACATTGATCGGATCGCCACTCTGCAACAAAACATTTCCGGTCGAGTTGTACGTCATCGACGTGTTGGTCGTGACGAAGTTCGTGCCGATCGTGTGCCCGTTATAAATATTCATCTCATACGCGGCAGTCGCACCGGTGATGCCGACGTAGCCCAGGTCGCCGCCCGTTCCACCAAGCGCTGCCGTTCCCTCGTTCTGGAACGCGAGCGCGATACCATCAGCCGCCTTGCTGCCGCTGGCGGTGTATGTGTAGCTCGCAGTGAACGACGAGGCGATGTTCACGGCCAACTTGAGCCATGCCGATCGTGCTTCCCCACCCACGTTGTCGGTTAACGTGAGCGTCGGAGTCGTGGTCGTGACGGAGTTGCCCCACAAGTTGAAAGTGGCGCCGCTCGGGATGTTAAGCGTTCCACCCTGAACCGCGATTCCGCCGCCGTTGCCGGTTTGGCCCGACGTGAGAATCACATTATTGCCAGTCACATATTCCGTGCCGTAGAAATTAGCCGTGCTGCCGTAGATGAAGACTCCGCCGCCTTCGATCGTGGGATTCGATGCACTGCTCTGGAGCGTATTATTGCGGACAATCGAATTATTCGCGTTCAGCGTACCACCACTAAGAAACATCCCGCCGCCGTATGCGTTGCCTGAACTCGTCAGGCTATTCGAATAGACGTGCACGGTCGTGAAAGTCGCCGCCCCTGTGGGTGCGAGCGCGATGCCAGCCCCAGGGCCGCCCTTCGAGACATTCAGATTCGCTGAGAAATGCTTGAGCGCGATCGAACCTTTGCTCAGAAAGAGTCCACCGCCCCCCGCGCTGAAGGACGTTGCGGAGCCGGTCACGCTATTACGCGTCGCATAGCCCGAGGTCATCTTCAACGCGTCGCTTACCGCCGCAATTCCACCACCGGCATAAGCGGCCTTGTTGCTGACGACGGTAGGATCCGTGACGTGCGTCGTACCGCCAACGAACTGGGCCCCACCGCCCTGGTATGCCGAGTTGGCCTGGAAGTGATCCTTAACAAGCTTGAGCGTTCCCTTGCTCTGGTAAATCCCGCCTCCCGCGCCCCCAGATGAAAGACTCGCCGAGTTGGACGAGATTTGATTCGACGTGTACTTCCCGCTTGTCACACTACTCGCCGCGATCCCGCCACCCAGCTTTGCCGTATTTCCACCGATAACGCTGTCAACGATCTTGAGGTGTCCCTTGAATTGATAGACACCACCGCCATTGCCGCTTGCACCATTTTCCGCAATAAACGCAGATCGGATCGATCCAGACGGCTTTTGTGCCCCCTGAGTCGACATTGCAATCGCTCCGCCGTTAGACGCGGAGTTGCTGGTGAAGCCGCCGCCAGCCACGTTCAATGTGGACGAACCATTAACGAGCACCGCCCCTCCGTTGCCCGTTGCCTGATTTCCGCTAAAAATGCAATCCGTCAGCACGACGAGCGTGTCGATCGCGCTCATACCGCCGCCGCTCCCGCCACTGCTCTTGTTGCTGGATACAGTAACATTCGCCAGATCTACGTACGCGTCCGAACCGTAGATCCCGCCGCCCTGGCTGGAGGCAACGTTGCTACCAATGGTTCCACCGCTCACCGACAGTTCACATCCATCGACGACGGCCAGTCCCGCGCCACTCGAGCTTGTGCACCCCGTGACGTTGGTGTTGGACAGTCTCAGGCCGCCGCCCGACTGATAGATACCACCTCCGTAGGTCGAGGCTTTACTGTTGAGCACACTCACGCTTACAAGCGAAACAGCTTGGCCGGCCTTTGAATTCGCGACCAAGATTGCTCCGCCGCTATCATCCCCGCTAGCGGTCGCAGCGCCATTTTCGAGCACCAACTTCTTGAGGGTGAAGCTCGCGTTCGTGATGTCAAGTATCGATCCGACCGTGCTGCTATTGTTGCCCGAGATAAAAGTTCCAGTGCTTCCGGTTCCTTTCCCCTCCACCTTGAGTGACCCGCTCCCGCTCGACGTGATCGACAAGCTGCCCTGGCTGAGCATGTAAGTTCCACTCGCAAGCGTGAGCGCGACTGCCATGCCAGAGGCAGAGAGTTGATTCGCCGCGGTCACGGCGGTGCGAAGGTTCCACACTCCTTCACTGGAAATCGCAGCATCGGCTGCGGAAGTGAGCGGGGCGGGTAAATACAGGTTCGCCGTGGTTGCCGACTGATTGACGATGCTCTCGTTACCACTGGTCGTGAAGATACCTCTAGAGCTCGGAGAGTTCGTGACTGTCACCACACCGGGTTCGAGATAGAGCACGCCATACGAATTGCCCACGCTCCCTGCTGCAACGATGCTCCCGCTCGCGCTGTACCCCTTGCCTGGAGACTGATAATTTTTGTCAACCGAAATCGCCTGAAGCTTGCTGCCTCCATTGAGGACCAAACTCCCGGAATACATATACAACCCGGCACCATAGGCTGTTCCACCCGTGCCGCCAGTGCCGGCGCCGTTGGTGATGGTTCCGCCAGTTGCGCCATAAGTGGAAGTGGCCGTACCAGCCTGATTGAGAATCCGGTTGATTCGATTGTTCGCGATCGACGCGCCGCCATCGATCGTCAAAGTCGAAACTTTGGTCGGAGCTGTCTGAACTGATCCGCTCGCCGGTGCATCGATCGCAATACCACCACCATACGCAGCGCCACCGGTTCCCCCGGTCGTTTGCTTGGCACTATCTGCAGCAGCCCCTTTGCCACCAATGGCTGTGCAGCCCGTCACCGCCGACTTCCCATCAATGGTGATCGAACTTCCCGCCGCACCATAAATTCCGCCACCCGCGGCGTTGTATCCGACGCCCGCGCGGGTCGAGTTCGCGCGACTCGTCACCTTGATGCCCGCCTCACCACTCGCGACGCAATTCTCAATCGTCGAGCCCTGAAGCACCAGGCTGCCACCTGCTCCAACGTAAACGCCGCCGCCCAAGGCATCAGGCCCAGTGGTCGACGCATTCGACGTTCCACCGTTCTCAAAACCATTCTCAATGACAACATTCGTGAGATAGAGATTCTGCTGACTCGCGACGGATATCGCTCGGCTCACATGATTCGCATTGATCGTTCCGTTCGAAATCTGCAGCGCCCGGCCAGCACCCTGATTGTTGGGATTGTTGATCGCGAGCTGATAGAGATGATCGTCGGACTTGGATGAACCAGAACTGACAAACGTGTATGTTCCACCATTCAAATTGATATTAAATGCACCATTGAGACCGTTCTGCGTACTGGTCGCATTGATGTAGCTGTCGTAGTAATTCACAAGCTGGCGCACCGTGTACGCCACGCAAGTCTGACCTTGAGTCGCTTCCGTTGTTCCAGCGTAATAGGAGTATTCCGCCGGCGTTAGCGCCGGGAGGGTGATGCTATCGGTCATCGAAACGATATAAGCCGGTACGGGGATCGTCAGAGTCGGCGAAGTCGATGTCGACGTGTTGCTAAATCCGCTGGGAAGAGTAAGAACAGGCGATGCCACCGGCGCGGTCACACAGTTAACACCTGATGCGGCCGTCGGTCCGGTCACATTGCCGTTAGAAGTCGTGTACGCCGCGATCGGCGTCGGCGCGGCGGCGTAAATCGTCACCGACATCTGCGTAACGCCGCTCGCCACGTTCACCAGGTCGAACACGATCTGGTTGCTCGCGATCGTATAGGAATCGCCCGTCGGCGCAGTCGCAGCGGTGATGCTGTATCCAGTCGGCGCGCTGTATGTCACAGTGCTAGCGCCCGTCAGGCTCGTCGAGCTGTTCGTCACGTTGAAAGTGTATGTCAGCAAGGTTCCTGGCACATACTGCGACGGGTTCTGAAGCGTGCCCACCGCCGAGCTAATCGTCATCGAAACATTCGCTGCGACAGGAACTGGCGTTGGTGGCGTGGTTGCCACAGATTGCACCACTTGTGACACCGCTGCGCTCGTGCTGGGCTGATAATTCTCGTCGCCGCTATAGCTCGCCGTGATGCTATTCGTCCCGACGGGGAGCGACGTCAACGTGTAGGTTGCAACGCCGTTGGTCACAGTCACAGGAGAACCAAGCGCGGTCGTTCCCTCATAGAATTGCACGGTTCCCGTGCCAACGGCTGTCACACCCGTACCGCTCGCGACGGTAGCGGCAAATGTAACGCTATTGCCCAAAACGGAAGGATTCGCCGACGACTGCAGGCTCACCGAACTTGCGTTAGGTGCTTCCTGATAGCTATCTGTGTCAGTCAGCGTGAGCTGACTCGCACTCGCTGAATTTGTCACGCCTGGCGTCGTCAACGTCGCCGTGCTCGTGACAGTATTCAACGGGTTAAGCGGCGCGATTGAGGACGTCGTTGGAATGAGAACGGCAGCAACCGAGATCTTGGCGCCTGCCTGAATGGTAGGAAGCGTCCAGACGATTTGCGAACCGCCGCTCTGATAGACTCCACCACCCGCGCCTGTTGTCAGATTCGAACTGCTGCTTGTGCTGCTACTACTGCGCAGGCTCTTACTGACCGTTTTGGAGAAACTGAAACCGCTAGGGATCACATCAGCAATCTGTGCACCCGACACTGCCGTTGTGCCAAGGTTTTCCGCGGTTATTGTGTACTGAATCGGCACGCCCGGCGTGTACTGGTTATAGCCCGAGTCCCACATGTTTGTGAGCACCAAGTCGGCGGACAGCATCGTCCGAGCTTCCATGGTCTCGAGACCACGAAGCGTAAGACTTCTTTTCGACTTGGTGTCGGAGGTGCGGCGGCGATTTCGCATGGTGAGACTCGGCATTATCCCTAATGAACGAACGGGGTGATTCACACGTAGTGGTGCTAATGAGTTCCGTCGCGGCTCAGAGCTGGGGCGCGGCGAGTTGCTTCGATCGGAACTCGCTTGAGGCCAACAAATTGAGCGCGACGGCTTCGTCGGTAAGAGTCTGAGTTTGCGTACTCTTGAGCCAGTTGTTCAGCTCGAGCTGCGTCGCATCTCGCAGCAGAATATCGGCATATTGATGATTGATCTGGCCGATCACCCCAGCTTGCGACGTCGCAACCGAATCAACAAACTGCGGCAGCGAAACGCCCGAATCGAGCTTCTTGAGCGAGTATTGGAGCGAGGTAATCGAGGGAGGCGCGTCGGTTAGCGTCTGGTAGACGGCGTTGATGTAATCCGTGTCATTCCCAAACTGCCCGCGAAACTCCGTGCCGCCGAGGACATACTTCGCTGTGGCTTCACTCAGATTGTCGGCGGGAAGATGAGCGAGAATGTCACCCAATTCCCGCGCGTCAGCTTTGCGATGAAGCAGAGTCTCGAACACCGACTGAATTCGATACACCTCAGCATCGCGGCCGCCGTAAACGATCGCACCGAGTTTGTTGCGGCCTCGACCTTCCGCGAGTTGGACCTCGAGTGCATCAAGTTGCGCTCGGCTCGCTGTCTTGCCAGTCAGCACGAAAGTCAGGTTATTGAGCTGGTTGTACTGCACGCTGGTTCCCGACGTGGCCGGCGCCAGATTCGGAATATTCCCTTGTGTGCTGTTCTGAATGAACGCACTCGACAGTAGAATCTGCGCCGTCAAACCCTGAGTGTTCAGCTTTCCCTTCATTAACTGAGACACCCAGCGCGTGTAATCCGTGCTGCTCGCCGGATGGCCGACATAAAGGTTTGTCAGCGAGTTCACAAGCTGCTGACTTGCCGCCTTGCTGTGCTGAATCGACTGGACGAGCCGCTTGCGCGACATACCCATTGAGAGATACGTCGCCTCTTTTCTAAGAGTCGCCGCCGACACACCGTTGGGGATCAAGATCTGATTCACAGCTCGAACAAAGTCGCCATTCCGTCGGTGCTTGCTCACGAACTCAGAACTTGTGAGCAGACTTCGAACCAGTTGATCCGACGAGCCCCCCTGCTCCATCAACGCAATGCCGGCTGTGAGCTCATTTTGGCTCGGCCCGCGTGCGAGAACCTGGCGGTAGGAAGCAGTCACGACATCGGTGAAATACTCATTCGAATGAAGCACCGCCGAAACAAATCCCGGCAGACCGATCGCACCGAGCTTCGGCGCCCAGTATTGCAATTCGCTGGGCGCGGGCACCCGCGAGAGCACTGCACCATAGACTGAACGAATATACGAATCATCGGGAGCGACGGTATTGACCGCGATATGAATCACCTGCGACATCACATGATGATTCGGATCGGCCAGATTCTCGACCTCAACTTGCACATCAACCGACAGACCACCCAAATTCGCCGGTGCCGTCCAGGTGATCTCCCCCGTACGAGAGTTGATGATCATCCCGGCAGGAATCTGGCCCGTCAGCTTGTAATAAGCCTGAACCCCGTACTCCATGAGCGAGTACGACGGTGCCATCTGGATCGTCGTCGGCGCGAGTGGGTCGACCACAAAACTCGTTTGCCCAGTCGTCCATAGTAGCTTGAGCCCGAAATCGCGCTCGACGAGCGTCGTGGTCGCATGCGAACCAGGTGTCACATACTGCGCCCCTGCTTCTTGCATGCCTGCTGGTTCGACAACGCGAACGGTATAGGTCTTTCCAGGTTGCAGGTGGCTAAACGAATACGATCCAGAAGCGTCAGTGAGCGTTGACTGATCGACGGCTGGGTCGAAGCGACCATTGTTGTCGAGGTCAAGATAAACGCGAACTCCCGCGAGTGCTGGGTCGTTCGTGCTCAGCTTCTGATTCAAGTTCACATCGCGATAGACCCGGCCAAAAATGATCGTGTTCGACTGACCGACAACGGCCGTCGACACCCCATTCTGTGCGTTTGCGAAGCTAACCACCGAGGGAGTGACGCTCGACGTGAACTGCAGGTCGGTGAAATTCGCAGAGCTAAGAATCTGGCCGTTGATTAGCGTGTAGGAGTAATAGCCAACGTTCATCGTGCCATTCAGCACCTGCACTGGAATGGCAGACGAGGGCGAAGCAATGACGAAATCGGGATAACCATCGTTCGCGAAATCTGCGACGGCAAATTGCGAAAGCGATCCATTCGCCAGGGCGAATGTATTCGAGTCATACCCACTCGTCAGTGCGGCCGCAGATGTCGTCAATATGAAGAGCTGGCCGATATTTGGATCGATTTCCGCGATATCCGTAAAACCGTCGGAATTCAGGTCGACCGCGGATATCTGCGACGAAAAATAGGAACTGGGCAGGATTGACGTGCCGTTGGAACCTGCCGATGTGTAGACGTTGAACGACTCACCGCCAGGCACACTGATCTGGTCGGAAATCACAAATGTGTCAGGTCCCGACTGCGTCAGCAAAAAGACGTCTGGTTGTAACGACGCGTTATAGGCCGAGAATTCAAGGTCGGGAATGCCGTCGCCCGAAATATCGCCGGCCGCGATGCCGATCGGCAATGGATACTGCGGGGCTGCCGTGCCCGAGCTCAAATATGTGTCCGCAGTTGTGAAACTCTGGAAGGTCTGCTGAGTCGTCGACGTGCTTACCGTGCCAGTGTCTGTGGTATAGAGCCCGGAGGTCGAATAAGTCACCCCAGAACCATTGCCATAGTAGATTTCAAAGGTCGTGAGAACCGTGAAACTCGTCCAAGTCGATTGATAGCTTCCGCCGCTAAAGATCGTCCCCGGCTGGTACTGCACACCGACAGTCGCGATGTCGAGATTTCCGTCCTGGTTGAAGTCAGCGAGCGCGACACCGGCGTTGTAGCCGACGGCCCCAGTCCCGCTAAGAGAGGGCAAGCCGATCGGCGTTTCAAGCGTCGATGGATTGACAACCCAAGAACTCGACGGACTGAGATTCTGAAGTGCAAGAGTCCAAACGCCACCATAGGTCGAAGTAACAATGTCGTCATACCCCTGATTATTCAGGTCGCCAACGACAATATTATTAATCGTGCTTAGGCTACCTTCGATCGCCGCGGAACTTCCCAGCGGATCAACAACCGACTCCACTTCGATCGAATCAACCACGGTGCCGGTGTAAATGTCGTAGATCACAACGGCGTTGCCACCGTTCGCCATCGTGGCGATGTAGGCGATATCGTCACGCGTCGTGGTGCCAGTGTTGACAAAATACCCGGCGACGATGTGTGCATCGAACGCTCCGAAGGTACCAGGCGTAGCCAGAGTAGGCGCGAGCGAAGTCGGTACCGGAATAGTCACAATCACAGGAGCGCTGAATCCACCACTGTTGTTCCCATAGGCATAGGCGATTTGGAATGGACTATTGCTATTCAGCGAAAGCGCGTAGGCGACGTCAGGAATGCCATCGCCGTTGAAGTCGCCGGTCGTAATGCTGCTGGCAATCTCACCAAGCGTCGCGAGCGAAATCTGTGAGTAAATCCCAACGCTCGAAAGCGGTGACGATTGAACCTCACCGGCGGGGACCACCTGCGTGACCGTATAACTCGTACCCGGCATCAGTCCCGTAAATGTGTACTGGCCAGAAGAGTTGGTCGTCACCATCGTGGTGCTTTGCGACGTCAGCGACCAGCTATCGAGCGAGACGGCGAGGCCGCTTGTCGACGTGCCAGCCGTGAACCCACAATACACATTCGCGGCGCTGCCCAGGTTGAGGTACGTTGCCAGCGGTGTCAATGCGGAGAGCGCGGGCGTTGCGCCAGACGAACCGCTGGCATTGAGATAAATGCTCAGCGTCCCGGTGCCGGCCGTCGCCGATGGTGTGTATGAAATGGTCACGGAGTAGATCGCGCCACTCGACAGCGAGAAGCCAAGTTCGCCGCTGGTCAGCGAAGCAATCGGCGTGGTCGTGCTATCATCGCCGTCGCTTTCGATCAACAGTTCGTTGTTGGTGGCGTCGAAAATCACCGCCAGGCTATCCGCCATCCCGCCGTAGCCGAAGTAGGCGTTCCCCTTCGTCGCAGTGGTATTCGCATTGTTTTGCAGCACGAACGCAAAACCAGCGCCCGTCGCCGAGGCGCCGGTCATTGAGTACTGAAACGTCGTGGTAAAACCACCCGTAACCGGCAGGGCCGTGTTGAACCACGTCGACGTTTTGGCGTTAGTTTGCGTAGTGCTGAACAGCGTAAGCGAGCCATGCCCCGGCGCACTCGATCCATTCAAAACCAAACCGCTTGTTGATGCGAAAGTCGTGTACGAAGGACTGGAAACCGTGGTGATTGGCGTCGAGAGATTGACAAGCGTTCCCGACTGAAGCGTCGACGTGCTGCCGCTTGTCGCCGTCACCGTGCCCGACACCGTTGCCAGCGTGATGGCCCCGAAATTCACATTCGTGAACTGAGGCGCGTCGCTCGGAACAGGTACCGTCCACGTTCCCGCCGACGTCCCTGTCGCTCCGTTGCTTGTCGTCCCCGAAATAGGAAACGTGACGACATACTGGTTCGTCCCGTTGATCGTAGGAGTTCGCGACGTCGTTGAATTCAGAATACCAACGGTGTATGTCGTTACAGGCAGTATTTGAACGTTATCGAGGAACGTGGTTTCGGTCGTATTCGATGGATCAACGCCAGCAAACGTTAGCGTGATCGATCCTGCACCTGGAACGAAGCTCGATGTCGTAAACGTCTGATATCCAGTTGTCGGTGAGAACGTGCCAATGACAGTCCCGTTGTACGAGACAGTAAATTGGGACGCCGCCAGGCCAGCTTCTGTCGCCGCTGAAACGGTGATGTAGTAAGAAAGCCCAGCCTGAAATCCGCTGATCGATTGCGAAATCGTCGCCGCGTTCTGCAGGTAACCCACCTGAGTTCCGGACGGCGCCGAACTATTGCCAGACGTCAATGAACTGCCGTTCGACGCAATGCCGGCCCCTGTGGAAAACGTCCAGTCGGCTCCGGTACCTGTCGGCTGAGCCTGGTAGGTTCCCGCTGTAAGCGAAGGCATTTCAAAGCTGTAATTCCCGACGTCGGGCACACTCAGTCCATAGAAGCTATACAGGCCTGATGGGCCAGTCACTACGGTAGGATCACCGCTGTTGTACGTGCCGCTACCAGTCGAGTCGATGTAGACTGTCGCGCCATTCAGCGCGGGATCAGTCGAGACGTAAACGCCGTTTTGAGGTATATCACTAAAGATCGAGCCCGAGATCGATGCCAGCCGGCTCACCGAGAAATTCGCGATCTGGGAACTCGCGGGATTTCCACTCGTCGCTTCAACGTTAATGGTCACGGTCGTGGACGAGACCACGGGATTGCTCGGATTCGTGCTGGAAATGGCGCTCGGAGTGATCGGTGTGAATGATGGAGTCGGCATCTGGACATCGACGAGAAAGTTCGGATAGCCGACGTCGGTCGCCGTATAAGATTCAAGCCCGCTGAAGTAATAATATCCGCTTGCGTTTGTTACAGCGCTTGGCTCGGTGGTCGTCGAGGTGCTGTTGAGATTTGCTGTATCGTAAATACCGTTGCCATTCAGGTCGAGAAACACCGTAAGACCAGGAAGCGGATTTCCAAACTGATCGACCACCTGGCCGACGATATCGGGCTCGGGAATCACAGGCGCCGAATACGCCGAGTACACAGGAGTATTCGTGCTATCGTTGATCACGGCGTAGATGTAAATCGGCACGCCAGGGCTGAATGCTGAGAGGTCGATATACGGAACATTCGTCAGTGCACCGCTGGAGTTCGCCTGGAAGGCAAAACTGCCGACTTGCTTCCCCTGGTAGCCCGAGCTATTCGCATCGGCATACAAGGTGACGGTCGTATTGGCCTGAAGTTGCGATGCCGCAAATCCCGTCATCGATGGCACAAATGAGAGCGCTTGCGTGGGAACACTCGCAATCGCAACGGACGGCGCTGTGTAGTAGATTTGCTGCGACCATGTGATGTCGCTGCCGCTCGCAAATTCGTATGAGCTTTCAACCTCGAAGGTGTAGGTTCCTGGCGTCAATGGGATCGTCGTCGAGGCGGTTGTCGTGCCGTTCGTCGTCGTCGCCGAGCCGACAACCATCACCGATTGCGATGTGCTACTTATCGTCTGAAAGCTGTAATAATCGTTCGAGGGCAGCGTCGTAGACGACAGTGAAGTCGCTGTGGCCGAATAGTAATTCAAGCTTCCGTTCGCACTCGTGTCATTCGGCCCGCTGATCAGCAGTTGTTGCGTGCCGGAATTCGTGGGCCACGAGGCCTGCACCGAGAGACCATATTCGCCGGTGGCGGTGTTTGGAATAACAACTGTGTAGGTGTAAGTATAAATCGGCGGCGTTGAGGCATCGGCCGAAGCGATGCTATTCACCTCATTCGACAGACCATTCACCTGGCTTGCACCGATGATCTCTAACCCGCCGTCCTGCGAGCTCTTCGAGTCAAACGTATATTGAAAACCGCTAGTGACATTGCAGAAGCCAAGGTTCACCGTAGCCCAGGCCGCTACTGTTCCTACGCCGCTCGATGCGGTGTAGATAAAGGCGAAACCCATCGTGCCCAGCTTCGTACCGCCAATAAACGGCACACCATCCGGAATAATCACCGATGCCGTCGCGATAATCCCAAGGTTTCCGCTGTCATCGAACGCGACCTCGGCACTGATCTCGAAAATCCCGTCGTATAGTGTTTCAGTGACATTCGCCGAGTAGACGCCAGCGGCCCAGTCGAGCGTTACCCCTGCCGACCCATTCCCTAGAATCCCCTGCCACTGGTTATTGATCTCATACGCGCCTTCGTAATAATCCCCCTGGATCACGAGTTCTTGTGAATCCGCGGTGAACGACCCTGTGGCCGCGAAAAGACTGCACGACTGCCCGGCGATTGTTATCTGCTTACCAAAAACCGCGTCAATTGAGCCCGAAACGACGATATTCTGCGGCTGATTCAGATTCTCGAGTTCGGCCGACATTCCCGTAATGAACATACCCGTGTCGGCAATGGCGATACCGCTCGATGTCCCCGCACTATAGCTAATACCAATGTCGGCAAGCGCACCATTATCAAACGTCATGCTCGCACCCAGGGCAAAGCCCGTGGGGAATGTCACCTGAGCCGACCCCGACCACACGTTGCCGGTCGAAGTGTAGCTAATGTTCAAATAGTTGAGCGTGAACGCCCCGATAGGGACATTGTCCAGCGAGAATGCGAAATTCTCGAGATAGAAATTGCCATTAGTGATCACGATACCGGGATTCGTCGAACCTGTTCCCAGTTGGACCGTGGCAGTAAACACGCTATTGAGTGTGAATGTGCCAAAAATCGAGTAGCTGGTGCTGCCAGACGTATTTGTGTAGTCAAGGCCAGCGTCGGTGATCGCGAATCCGAACCCAGAGATGCTGAACGAACCGTCGATCACCATGTTGATCTGCTGGACGGTCGTGTTACTTCCCGAAACTGTCAGGATCATCCCAGGATCGGCCTGCGTTCCCAGGTTTGCCGAGATCGTCTCGTCGCTTGAGCTGGAAGTGCTGCCGGGTTGTCCCACAACCACCGACAGGCTGCCAAACATGATGTATTCTTGAGTATTGCCTGAGATGTAATACTGAAATGTGAGATCGTTAATGTCACAAGTTAACCCAAAGAGCGTGAAATCTGCCGTAACGCCCAGGTTCAGTTCGGTAAGACTTCCATTCACAATCGTCAGGCCAGGCAAGGCTGATGTGCCAAGATTACCCGTCAGGCTCACACCCGCGACAGAAACGCTTACCGTCCCATAAAGCGAAAATAGCGCCGCAGAACTTGCTGACGCAGCAGCGTAGTTGAAACTCAACCCCGTCGCCGTCATTGCGAGGGAACCGAAATCTACCGTGCTATTGATGCTGATCGCCAAGCTTTCGAGCACATCATTGCTGATATAGAGACCATACGTAAAACTAGTAGGATCACCAATCGTACCGATAAACGAGATACCATTCGTGCTCACACTGACGGTGCCGTACATGGCGAACTCGCTGCCGCTGTAGTTCATCGCCATGTTAGTGACGCCGATTTGCAGACCGGCCACGGTAAAGCTCGTGGTCAGCGCGGCGTTGAATTCCGTAATCGCTCCATTTTGGATCACAAGGCCGGGAAGTGTCTGCGATGAGTCGGTCGGACTCGGTAACGAGAGCGTCGCGGTAAAGGAGTATTCCTCAGCGGTGTCGAACGCCAAGGTCCCTGTGCTGATGATGTATTCGTTGCCCGCGGCACTATAGACAAAATTCAAATCCGTCACGTTGAACGTTACCGACGAGGCAATGAATTGCGACGTCACCGTAACATTCAGCGCTGTCAGCGTGCCGTATGTGCTGTCGGCACTGTTGCCATCGACGACCAGGCCCGGGCTGGTCGTGCTGCCCGACGTCGTGCCGAATGTGCCCGTGAAGCTAAAGTCACCATTGGTATCAGTAACGGAAACGCTGCCACTCGGAATCTCGAACGTCTGCGAGGTCGAAACATAGGAAAAAGCAAGGCCTGTGGTCGACAGATTCAGGCCTCCCAGGCTCATGCTCGACGTGATGGCGATATAAAACGACTGCAGCACGCCATCGTTAATCACCAACCCGGGAGTCGCAGTCGATCCGCTTCCCGCGCCGAACGTCCCAGAAAACGAAAGCGTATTCGACGAGCCTGCGCTCAGGGTGACGGTGCCGCCCGCTGCAATCTCGAAGTTGCCAAAGGTCTGGCCAGTTACGGCGGCGTAATCAAACTGAAGATTGCTGATCGACAACGACATACCGTCGACTGTGAGGCTGCCGTCGATCTCGATATTGAGCGACTGCAAAACACCGTCGGCGATTTCAAATCCAGGATTGTTGTCGACAGTGACGAAGCTCGCCGTGGCGAACTGGATACTTCCCGACGAGATTGAAACCGCACCCGAGCCAATGTCGAAATAGTCGTCAAGCGCGACATACTGAAATAGCAGGCTATCAACACTCAGCGTGAGACCTTGTGCGGAAATGCTCGTTGTGACCGTCGCATACAAATTCTGAATTGAACCATCGCTGATCACAAGTCCCGGCAGATCGTCGGTCGTCGACCCAAACGTCGCCACGAATGTCGTATCACCCGCGCTAGTGGAGAACGTAACGCTCGCGCCAATGCCAATTACATAATCGCCGTTGTATGCGCCTCCAAAAGCCGTGGAACTGTTATTTTGATAGACGAATGCGAGGTCTGAAACCTGCAGCGACATACCGGCAACGGTCATCGAAGAACTGATCGTGATATCCACGCCCGTCAGCGTGCTGCCCGTCATCTCCAGGCCTGGTACCGCGGCGGTGGTCGAAGTCGCTGCCGTGCCGAAGATTCCCTGAAAATACAGGGGATCGGTCGACGCCCCAACCGTCACGCTTCCTTCCGCGATCTCGAACAACCCAGTTGTTGCGGTCGCACCTTGCGAATAGACAAACTGCAGGCCCGACGCAGTCATGCTCAAGCCAGCGATTGTCATCGAGCTCGACACCGTGATGTCTACGCTCGTCAAATTCGTTCCTGTAAGCACCAAACCGGCCACTGCGGCCGAAGTGGTTGTAGCTGATTGCCCAAACGTGCCCTGAAAATAGACGGGATCACTGGTCGTACCAACGGTCACAGATCCAGAGACAATCTCATAGCTATTATCTGTTGAACTTACCTGATAGTCGAGTTCCACACCTGCGGCGGTTACGGCAAGCCCGGCAATCGTCATCGCACTTGTGACAGTGAGATTGAGTTCGGTCACATCACCGGAACTATCGACGATCACACCCGGCACACTGGCTGTTCCCAGCGTACCGGCTGCAGAAAAATCTCCCGAGGAGGTTTGCATCGTCACAGAGCCGTAGATCTGAAACGCGCTCGCACTCGATGAATAGGCGACCGACAACGTGTTGGGACCGAACTCCACACCGAAGGCCGTGAATGCGCTCGTACTGGCAGCCGCTGTCAGTGTGATTCCCGGAGTCGACTGCGAGGGGACGAGCGTGACGGCATTACCTGAGTTCACTGGAGCCGCAAGCCCAGGAAGCTCGCCGAATCCCAGGCTTCCTTGCAAACTCACATAAGCATTCGACGTAGTTAATAACGAGGGATTGATGAGCGACAACATCGAGGGTGTGAGCGATGCGCCATAGACGCCAATCGACTGCCCCCCAGTGATGCTGGAGCCGGTGGTACTTGCCAAGTCCGAGACCGTAAACGACTGCGCAGCGCCGATCTGGGCGATGGCTGGCGACGATGCCGACTCGATCCCGTCAATCTCGCCGGTGAAGGTGAAGGAACTTCCGCCGGTGTTGAACGAGAGTGTTCCCGTCCAGTTGGTCAGCGGCAGAAATGCCTCGCTACCAATTGGTGTGAAGCCAATTTGCACGGGCGTCGTCGTGCTTGACGTCTCGACCGTGTTCGAGCCCGAAATCGACTGCGTGAAATCACCCACGAGCGTGAGATTGCCCAGGGAGAATTGCTGCGTCAGCAAGCGGCGGTCTTCAAGCCGCTCGGGAGGCAAGATTGAGACCAGACGTCGCAATGCGACACCTGATCGTCCTCGCGACCTTCGGTGAAGGTCCGAAGTTGCCCCTTTGGACGCGCGCATCGTACGCATACCGGCCTGCTCTCTTTCTTGAGAACTCGCGATCGGCTATTCCAAGGGCGCACCGCTACCGTGCGCCCCAGTCCGGGCTTTTGGGGCCAATCGGGATCATGTCGGTGCTGGCATGTCGCCCGACGAAGTCCGAGGAGCGTGCGCACTCGACATGGTCGCTAAGTCGAGACCGAGTGCAGTCCTCGCTCGAACATAGAACACGTTTTTAGATTCGTGAACAAATCACGTGACCTGGACCGCCTTGGTTCAAAGCGTTCTAAAGCCGGTCACCCATCTAACCAAACCGATACGTACGATCGCGACAAAGCATCCCAACCAAATCATTGCCCAGGTTACTCGCGTCGTTGCGAAGTCGCACAATACGCAACAACGTCATTCGATGGAATTGATGACAAACGCCTGCGATCCCGCGTCCAAAGACGATCGGGTCGGCGTGAAATTCAAGCCATGTCAGAAAACGAAAAGAGCCGGGTTTAACCGGCTCTTGCTTCGCGATCAGGCCGAATGTGGAAGCTTTAGCTTCCAAACTTGTTCCGGCATTTCTAATGCCTCCCGTAGGACTCGAACCTACAACCCGCTGATTAAGAGTCAGCTGCTCTGCCAATT
>CAMFLR010000021.1 GCA_945957605.1 uncultured Isosphaeraceae bacterium | reverse complement strand
GCGTTTCGGGACCGTCGATCTCGACGCGGCAGTTATCGATTTGTAGGCCCGCGAGGGCGGCCATGACGTGCTCGACCATTTCGACGACCGCTTCACCGCGCTGGATGGTCGTCCTGCGCTGGCGAGGGATCACATATTTCACATGAGCGGGAACAGAAGGGAGCTCAGGCAGATCGGTACGGACGAAAACAATTCCGGTGTCGGCCTCGGCGGGACGAAATCGCAGCTCGACGTCGCGTCCTTCGATGAAACTGATTCCACGCAACCCAACTTCGCGGGCGATGGTCTGCTGCGATCTGCGAGACGTGAGCATTGGGAGAAGAACTCCGTTTCTTCCCGGGACATGCCGTGCGCGGCAGCCTCCAGCGACTGGCGAACGTATCGCCGGTCAATTCAAGGCGAGCACAAGCGAAAGGGGTGCAAACTTGCCCATCCCGGCATTCGTTGACGGGATGGGCCGCTTGTGTCGATCAGACCGAGCCACTGATTAGCGGCTGGTCGAATTGCCCGCGGGCTGCGTGGCGGTGGCAGGAGCAGCACCCGCGGCGGGCTGACCCGGGGTGATGCCCTTCGCCTTCGGGCCATGCGCTTCTTCGTAGCGGTAGTTCAGCCACTTGATCACATCGGCGGTGATGTCGACGCGGGGGTCGGCATAAACCATCGAACGCGAGAGGGCACCTTCGACCGTCTTCGGGTCGGAGTCCTTCGCGGGGGCGGCCGAATACTTCATCACATAGGTCATCCCGCGCTGCTTGGCAACGCCGGCAGCCATCGCCTGCATGTCGTTGTAGACTTCGGCGAGAGCCTTGATTTCCTTGCGCTGGAACTCGGCCTGGGCCGACTCGCGGCCAGCTTCAAACTGAGCCTTGAGCTGGGTCATGCGCTCGGTGATCTTCTTTTCGTCGAGACCGCCGGGAGTGATCTTGCCAAGCTTTTCCTGCTCGGCACGGGCTTCGTTCGCGAGCTTCATCAGTTCGCTCTGGCGGGCGTACGCCTCGGCGTTTTCGGTTTCGATGATGTACTTGAACTTTTCGTAGCCCTTGAGCACGGCGTCCATGTCGATCGTACCGATCAGGCCGCCCGGCGCGGCTGCAGCGGCAGGCTTGGCTGCGGCTGCTCCGTTCGTCTGGCGAACGGCGCCGTCCTGCGCCACCTGACCGATCGACTGACCAACCAGGGCAGCTACCCCTACCAGGCCAAGGCCGAGTGCCAGGGCCGCACGCGTCGAGTTCCGCATCGATACTACTCCTTTGGCGGACCGTGAATTTCTGACCTAAACCGGGTTCAGATCAACGATGATGGTGAAGACTCGCGAGGTCAAACCCAGACGCCCGCGATCGCGCTGAGCCCAACCGATCCATCGGCGGGCGGGAGAGCTTGTTTTTGGCCCGCGGAATGAGCGCACCTAACGTATGCTCAGCCCACGAGCGGCGGTATAGTGCCGCTCGATCAAATTTCGGTCAAGCCCAACACATCGAGCACAACGGTCGAGACCAAGTTCGGAAATACACCGGCATTTCACCGGAAAAAAATTTTGGCGTGTCGACGTCAGAGGAACGCCGCACGCCAACCATTTACACGTGTTTTTCGGAATTCAAATGCCGACTAGTGAGAAATTTAATTCCCACCATACGTCAGCAGGAAGTCATGGAACTTCACTTTCCTGGGCATTTCGCCCGCGGCCGAGAATAGATTGACGAGCAATTCGCCGAAATGTTCGGTGCGAACGCTGTAGAAATTATGCTTCCCTTCACGACGCGATTCGATCAGACCCGACACGCGCAGAAGCGCGAGGTGGTGGCTGACAGCGGGCTGACTCTGGCCCAACTTGGCGCAGAGGTCGCTGACGTGAAGTTCCTGGCTCTGGGCAAGATAGAGAAGAATGCGGAGACGGGTTTCGTCGCTAAGAAGCTTGAAGACCTGAGCGAGATCGCGAACGATCGGTTCAGAAACCGGCGGAAGTGCTGCCGGTGCTTGTGCCGTCGCCGTTGCCGTTCCCTTACCTGCTGACTTCTTGGCCATGGTTGGAATCAACCTTCCTTCTCAATTCGAGTGTTGTCGAGAATGCTCGACTCTGAAGAACTCCCCGCCACGACAGCCGTTGACGTGCAATCTTGTCCGAACCGCAATCAAGCCGACGGAAAAACCGACGCAGACGACGATCGGGTGCGGAACAGGGAAAACAAGGCGAGAGAACCACCGGCAAACGCACACGCGGAGGTCATGTGCGCATAACGTCAAATTACGTTCATCCGAAATTCTTGCCGCGGATCAAACGTAACTCATCTTTTCCGCATGCATATGTCGTGCCGAAATCATTTCATCGGCGGCAACAACGTTGCCGCGCGACGATGTGAGACCTCGACAGCTATCTCAGGCGCTAACGAGACCGTAGCGCTCGAGGGTGCGACGAAGAGTGGAAATTCCCTTCTCGTCGAGCGGAGTAAGCGGCAGGCGATACTCCGCTTTGCCGCGACCCAGCAGGTCGATCGCAGCCTTGATCGGGATCGGATTCGTGGCGAGACCAAGCAGGTCGCGGCAGAGCGAGAACATCTGCTTGTGAAGCCGTTGCGCCTCGGCAATATTGCCCGAGTTGAACGCCGCGAGCATCGCCAGAACATCCTTCGGAATGATGTTTGCAACGACAGAGACAACACCCGAACCACCGACGGCAAGCATCGGCAGCGTCAACGAGTCGTCACCCGAAAGAATCGTAAGATCGGTGCGAACCAACAAATCGCTCACCTGATCGAGCGAGCCCGCCGCTTCCTTCACCGCCACGATCGGCGTGCACTTGGCCAGGCGTTCGATCGTCTCGGGTTCGACGTTGCGTCCCGTCCGACCGGGAATGTTATAGAGAACTTGAGGAATTTCAACTGCATCGGCAATCGCCGCGAAGTGGGCGTAAAGCCCGTCCTGCGTCGGCCGATTATAGTAGGGTGCTACAATCAAAGCGCCATCGGCACCTGCTTTGGCCGCAAATTTTGTGAGGCGGATTGCTTCCGACGTCGAATTCGAGCCTGTACCGGCCATGATCTTGGCGCGGCCAGCCGACTGCTCGACCACCGTTGCAATGACCCGTTCGTGTTCGTCGTGCGAGAGTGTGGGAGATTCCCCCGTTGTACCGACGGGTGCAATGATCTGGGTTCCTTGATCGATCTGCCAATCGACCAGTTGCCGAAGCGCCGGGAAATCGACCTCGCCATTGCGGAAGGGCGTAATCAAAGCAACCGTACAGCCCGCGAACATCCGACCCTTCACGCCCATCCCGATCTCCCGGTTATAGTTACGTCTGCCCGCACGGGGCGTGCCTCGCACCTGGGATTCTAGAAGAATCTCGATCCCATGAAAAGAGGGGAGCCCCAAAACTCTGAACGCATGTCAGAGACGCTTGTTTGTGGCTGCCTTGCGATCGGCGGCCCGATCGATCGCTTCCTTCATCTCGCGCACCGCCCGCTCCAGGCCGACAAAAATCGCGCGAGACACGATAGAATGACCAATGTTCAATTCAGCCATATCGTCAATTGCCGCAACGTCTGCGACATTCACATAATTCAGCCCATGTCCGGCGTGCAATGTCAGGCCGGCGGCACGTGTCGCTGCGCTAGCTTCGATGAGCGCCTGCAGTTCTGCATCGCGCGCCTTGCCGAAGGGAGCATCGGCAAACTGACCGGTGTGCAACTCAACCGCATGAACCCCAAGCGCGGCTGAGGCTTCGACCTGCCGAATGCTCGGGTCAATGAACATGCTGACTTCGAGTCCAGCGTCGTGCAGACGCTTCACCGCATCGGCGACTCGCGCCCCGCCGTTGGCGACGTCGAGCCCACCTTCGGTCGTCAGCTCCTCGCGCCGTTCCGGCACGAGCGTGATCTGATCGGGCCGCGACTCGATGGCAATCGTAATGATCGCCGGCTCGACTGCGCATTCGAGATTCAATCGAGTCTGGACGGTTTCGCGCAGGAGGCGCAAGTCGCGATCCACAATATGTCGGCGATCTTCGCGAAGATGGATCGTAATCCCTTCTGCACCACCAAGTTCCGCCATCGCCGCCGCCCAGACGGGATCGGGCTCGCGTCCACCGCGCGCCTGGCGGATCGTGGCGACGTGATCGATGTTCACACCAAGGCGGGGCATTCGCGTGAAGCTGGGCATGTCAGGACAGGTCTCGCTCAGAAGGCTATGAATCAAGAATTTTGTGGGCGTTGATGCGGCAGCGAACAGGAAGATGACTTTGGATTCGACTTACCGTTTCACCAATCTTAGCGGACATTTCGCCAGAACAAAAACCTTCTCGCCGCCAAGCGTGAAAGCAACACGCCCCTTGCGGTTCGGCCCCGCGCCGTCGATCGCGACAATTCGGCCGATGCCATACTCAGGATGAATCACGGCAACACCCGGTTGAAATCCAGACAAATTGTCGCCACTGGTCGGTGGCGGCACAAACGGGACACGAGGCGGCCCGGATCGGTTCGCGAGATCCGCCGCCGTCATGTATCGAGGAGAGCTAGAACGACTGCCAAACGATTCCGGCCGGCGACGCTCTGGTGACATCGGCAGCGCCATGCCGCCGGTTTCGTCACGCAGCTCGATACCGTCGTCGGGCAATTCCATCAGGAAGAGTGATGGGATCGTCATCTGCCGCTGACCACGAAACTCGCGGACATGGCTGCGGCTGAGATAGAGTTCTTTCTCGGCTCGCGTAATACCCACGAAGAACAATCGACGCTCTTCCTCGAGTTCCGAATCGCTCTCATTCGAGCGGGAGTGTGGCAGCAAGCCCTGCTCGAGCGCCACGATAAATACGAGCGGAAATTCGAGACCCTTCGCCGCATGTAATGTCATCAAAGTGACGGCGCCGTTTTCATCTTTCCAGCGATCGACGGCTGATGCCAGGCTGATATCTTCGAGGAATTCGACGACTGTTCCGCCGGGATGTTCACGGTCAAAATCACGTGCGGCCGAGATCAATTCGTCAAGGTTGGCGAGCCGTTCTTCGCCCTTGCCATCACCTTCGGATTTGAGCGCCTGGCGATAACCGGTGAGGTCGAGCAGTTTGCGAATCACCTCCTCGGCCGAGTGATCACGCAGCAATTCAAGCTCGTTGATGAGCATGCTGAAATCACGAAGCGATCGCGCAGCTTTGTCCTTGAGGCCCGGAACATTTGTCGCCTCGCGCGCCATCGCGAGCAGCGGCAAGCCGAGCGCTTCCGCGCGATTGCCCAGGTGTTCGAGTGTGGTTTTGCCAATCCCGCGCGGAGGCACATTCACAACGCGATTGAACGACACATCATCACGTGGATTCACAAGCAAGTTCAGGTACGCGAGTACGTCCTTGACTTCCTGCCGCTCGTAGTACGACACGCCGCCGACGACCTGATAAGGAATCTTCGCCTGACGGAAGACGCTTTCGAACACGCGCGTAAGGGCTGTCATACGCATGAAGACGGCGATGTCGCGATAGGCGTATTCACCCTTGCGAACCGATTCGACAATTCGGGCCGCAACACCGCGTGCTTCTTCGGTTTCGTCGGGGTAGACGGTGACGCGAATCGGATCACCATCGGGATTCTCGGTCAGCAACTGCTTGGGCTTGCGCTTGGCGTTGTTTTTGATGACCGCATCGGCTGCGCGAAGGATGTTTTTCGTGCTGCGATAGTTCCGTTCGAGCTTCACCACCTTCGCGGCGGGATAATCTTTCTCGAAGTTGAGGATATTGTTCAGGTTGGCACCGCGCCAGCCGTAAATCGACTGGTCGGGATCACCCGTCACACACAAGTTGGGATGATCGACCGAAAGCGCGCGAACGATCGCATATTGCGCCAGGTTCGTATCTTGATATTCGTCAACCATCACATAACGGAATCGGGCATCGAGCTGAGCGCGGACGTCGCGATGTTCCTTGAGAATCGTCACCATGTGCACGAGCAGGTCGTCGAAGTCGACGGCCGATGATTCACGCAGGCGTTTCTGGTAAGCGGCGTAAACTTGCGCGGCCACGGCTGAGACGTGATCATGTGCTCCACGTCGCGCGAGCGTCTCGGGTGTGAGCAGATCGTTCTTCGCCTTGCTGATCGCGGCGTCGACCTTTTCGGGCGTCACGGAAAGCTCATCGAGCTTCATGCGTTCCATTGCGTCGCGCACGGCACGCAGGCGGTCACCCTGGTCATAAATCGTGAAGCTGCGTTCGAGCCCCACTAAAGGCGCATAGGTTCTCAAGAGTCGTGCGCACAGGCTGTGAAACGTGCCGAGGACGACGCCGTGGCCCGGTGCGATGGCTTCGACGCGCTGACGCATTTCGCCTGCGGCTTTGTTCGTGAAGGTGATGGCGAGAATATTCCCGCCCGAAATTCCCTTCGAGAGCATGTAGGCGATGCGCCTGGTGATCACCCGCGTTTTTCCCGAACCTGCACCGGCGAGGACGAGTAAGGGGCCATCAATCGTTGTGGCCGCTTCACGTTGCGGCGGAGTCAGGTCGGAGAGCAAATCCATCGGAGCGATCTTCCTGAGGCGCGAGAGTATGTCGGCGGTTGATTCTACCCGATTGAACGCGCGGTTTTGAAGGGATGTCGGCGCGCGGTTGGCCAGCGGCACGCCGTCGATTAGACTTGTTGGAATCATCCCGACGACACGAATTCGCACCGCTTTCGTCAACGTCACGCGCGTAACACCGAGCCACGCACCATGGTCATTCTGGGCATTGGAACCGACATCATCGAATGCCCGCGCATCGGCATGATGATCGAACAGCACGGCGAACTTTTTCTCAGACGCGTCTACACCGACCGCGAGATTCGCTACTGTCAGGGACGCAAGCACGCGATGGAGCACTTCGCCGGCCGCTGGGCCGCGAAGGAAGCGATCCTCAAGGCGATCGGCAGCGGTTGGAGCCGTGGAATTGCCTGGACCGACGTCGAAGTGCGTAACCAGCCCGGCGGTCAGCCCAAGGTACTCGTCTGCGGCGGTGCCAAGGAAATTGCAGCCCAGCGCGGCATCGCCGACATCATGATCTCGATTTCCCATTGCCGGACTTATGCGACGGCTTATGCGCTAGCCCTCGGGCGCGACCCTGGCGACAAAACTCCCTCGTCGATTGAAGAAAACCAGGACTCGAAAGATTCGTGACCGTCAGTCGGCCGCAAGGGTCATCGCGATCCACGCCAGCGGCCAGGCGGCCACGACCCACTTCGCCGCGACGTTCGTCCAGCGAACGGCGTGATTACCCCCTCGTTCCGACTTCCGCACGCGCCAGGGGAGCCAGACGAGCAGAATGGCCGAGGCGAGCAGGTGGATGAGCACAAGGTTCGCCCAGAGCGATTCGCCCCGGCTCGCAGGCACAAATAGCACGGTGATGAGCATGAAATAGCTACCGAGCAGAATCCAGGCGATCTCGGCGTTGGAAAACCGTCCGCGAGGGTTCGTCGTCGGTACATCGTCGTGGGGCATGGGCGGACGCCGATGTAAGAGCAACACGAGCGGTCCGCTCATCGCCAGGCCGAGCCAGACGAACGCGACGGCGAGAAAAAATCCACGCCAGACTGTGACGGCCTGAAAATCGTCGAGATAGCGGCGAACGAGCGAGGTGGCGAGTCCGTAACCCACGACCAGACCGATCATATCGCGCACGTACGGCCCGCGCGGTGGATGATCGGAATTGTCGCCGGTTTCGGACATAACGTCCCCACCTTCCCTGCTATCGCGTGACGACCATCACCAGCCCGAGTTGAAGCGGCCACATGATGGCGACGGCCGATCCGACCAGTTCGGTCCAAGAGCGTGCGTAAGATCCGCGTAAATTCGCCGCTCCGTCGCGATTCATGGCAATCCAGCGGCAAACCACCCATCCCAGCGCAAGGACCGCGTTAATTGCCAGGCCGGTGTACAAACAGAGTTCGTATCCGCGGCTTCCTTGTTGGACCCAATCTCCCACGCCCGAGCGATAAATCGCCGCGAAAAACCAGGGGAGGCCAAGTGCGACCCAAAGGCGATCGGCAGCGCCGGGATAGCCGTCGGTCCGGCTGACGAAGCGGCGGACGACGTAGACGAATGGGCCAGCCGAAGTTAGCCCAAGCCAGAGGAACGCCAGGCCGAGAAAAACCCAGCCAAGGATCGTCATTCCCGGTAATTGTTCGGTCAATTCGCGCGAATGCACCGACGCAACCGCCGCACCCGTAACGAGCGCGGCGATATCGAGCATGGTGATGCCGGATCGCCTGGGAGGGGTGTCGGACATCTTGGACTGCCTGCGCCTTCTTTGGCCGCGATTGTCCCATTGTCGGTAATTTCTCTATAATACTCTTCGACCCGAAGGACTGTCTTCCCTCTCCAACGCGACGACCTGTTTGCATGGAGGGAATCGACTGCGCGGGAATAGGATTGAGATTCGGTTATGCCCCTGCCCAAAGTCGTGATTGTCGGCCGCCCTAATGTCGGCAAATCTTCGCTATTCAACTGGATCACCGGCCGGCGGATTGCAATCGTCGACCCCACGGCAGGCGTAACGCGTGACCGTGTGAGCGCCCTCGCGTCGATTGGCGAGGGGCCCGAGGCCCACTTCTTCGAGCTCGTCGATACCGGCGGTATCGGCATGGTCGATCGCGACGACCTTTCCGACGACGTCGATCGCCAGATCGGCATCGCGATGGATGAGGCCCAGCTTATCTTGTTCGTCGTCGACGTCCGCGATGGCCGGATGCCGCTCGACGAAGAGGTCGCCCAGCGCCTCCGTTACTTATCAACACCGGTGATTCTGGTCATCAACAAGGCCGACACCGACGCGCTCGAACAAAAAGACGACGACTTCTACAAACTCGGCCGCGGCAAGCCGGTCTACGTCTCGGTCCAGCAGAATCGTAACCTGCCCAAGCTGCTCAAGATGATTGAAGAGCGGCTCCCCGACGCGGATACCTTCGCCCCCGCCGAGGCGGAGATGAAGATCGCCGTCGTCGGCCGGCCGAACACCGGGAAGTCGACGTTCATCAACACGCTCGCCCAGGCCGAGCGGATGATCGTCTCCGAGCGCCCCGGCACGACGCGCGACTCGGTCGACGTCCGCTTCGAGCTCGACGGCCTGCCGTTCATCGCGATCGATACCGCGGGCGTCAAGCGCAAGGCTAAGATCAAGGACGACCTCGAGTTCTATTCAATCCACCGCGCCGAGCGTTCGATCCGCCGCGCCGACGTGACGCTGCTGTTTCTCGACCCGACAGCGGGAATCAGCAAGCTTGATAAGCAAATGGCGGAGTACGTCGCCAAGCAATACAAGCCGTGCATCTTCGTCGTGAATAAGTGGGACTTGATCGCCAACGATCCCGAAGCCGACATGCGTGGCGCAATGGGCAAGTTCGCGAACGCAATCCAACACGCGTTTCGAAACATGGCGTATATGCCGCTGGCGTTCATCACCGGGCAAACAGGTAAAAACGTCAAGGCGCTTTTGAATTTGTCCCAATCGATGTTCCGACAGGCGAATCAACGTATTGGCACGTCGGCGTTGAACAAGGTTGTGCGCGCGGCGGTTGAAGCGCACCCGCCCTCATCGCGTGACGCGCGACACGCCCGTATTTATTACGCGACGCAAGTCGGTGTTGCCCCGCCGACGATCGTGCTATTCGTCAACAGCCCTGCCCTGTTCGACGCGACCTATCAACGCTATTTGCTCAACGTCTTCCGCGAACAGTTGCCGTTCCACGACATCCCGCTCAAGCTCTACCTGCGGGCACGGACGCAAACCGATCCCAACGCGCCGAAGAAGTCGAAGGAGGATTCGGAATCGGGTGAGTCGCGGGCGTTTGAGGATGATTTCGGTACGGATAATCTCGAGATTAATGAGTTGCTCGACGATTTAGGAGATTGAGCGGGCGGAGGCGTCGGTGCTGTTGTTCGCGGACGTATCAGTTCAAATCGCGTTCGCCGAAGGTTCGCACGTAACCTTTGGCGATACACTTGAGCTCTCCTTGGACTGCTGCATTTGCCACCGCTGCCACAGGACTGTCATTTTTGAGGTTGGTGGCGTCGAGGGCAAATGCACACCAACCGGCCATCCCTTCCCGGGAAAAGTCGTTAGCAAAACGGCCGACGCCGGTTCCGTGGTTTATCGGCTTGAATATTGGTATGAGCCGTTCATTGAGGCAAAGCATCCTGAATGGAGGCGGCCTCAGTCTCTTCCGAAGTGGGGCCGCGTTCGCTTCACGGTAACTTGCCCGAAGTGCGGCCTAGCGCAAAAATGCAGCGTTTAAACCAACACGGTGCGTCCCTGCGCCCGCTCTTGCACATGCGGTTTCGTACTCTATACCGAGATTGAAGAGATGCCTGCGATCTCTTCGGCTGAACGCGAGAATGCCTAGCATCGCACCGAACGGACTGGCAGGACGCTACCATTTTGTCCGTTTCGCAATGACTAATGTTTCTACACAGCTAAAAACGATCGCGAAAAAAAGGCCGACAACCAAAGAAAAAAGCATCCCAAAGCGCATTTGGCTTTGTAAGAATCTTGCGAATACAGCCGTTTGCGCCGCGGTAAGGGCAAAGAGCGTCAACGTCTCTGCGTGGCGAAACATTGCACTCCACTTTCACTCAAGCATCAATACACCAAACAACCGGTTCCCGTCGCGCTTCAAGTGTTTCAACGGAAGGATGTTGTGGTCAACCCGCCGCATTATTCGGGCCGCTACTGTAACATCTTGGTCAAAACAGTCTTGAATCAACGACCATATGGCGAGAATAGCTCGTGCTCCAGTTCGTCGGTTTTGGTCTTCTCCGGAGGATTCCCGCGAGAAATCTTGCGAAGCAAGAACACTGTGCCGATCAGCGGAACGAGCACCGTTGCATAAAGAATGCGTCTGCCCGTTTCGTCCAGTTTCACAAAAAAGATGATCGCACCCATCGTTCTTAGCTCAACGTCGGTAGCAGGCGTGCCAGGGGGCAGTTTGGCGATCTGCTGCTGTTGATAATTATGATTTTCCACAGTCATGAACGCCCACATCGATCCCATGAGCGCGGCACCGGCGATGACACACCAGAGGCACAAAGCCGTGGTTGCGACGGCCCGGCGCATCCGGGATCGGAACAACGCCCAGATCGTGAGCGCAACTGCAAAAATAGTCACACTTAACCAGGCAATGAGTTCGACCACAAAAAGCAACCGGTCTGGCCGCATGCCGATTCTCCGAACATATCGTTGGGCAGTCATCGCTAGGATGTGATCAACCTCGACCTATCGTCTTCAAAAGGTTTGCCCTCCGCAAGTGGCGCAGGAGGCAACCCGTGGCACCGGACAAATGGGCGCGCTATGATCGCTCGATCATTCCCGCCAACGCCCTGCCCGGAGCTTCACACCAATGTCAGCCATCACCCGCCGAGGTTTTCTCGCCACCGCGCTTGCGACCGCCGTACTACCCCGCGCAGCTCGCGCCATCGAGCCGATCAATCGCACGCGTCCCAGCCATTTGAAGCTATCGATCGCAGCGTATTCGTATCGCGACTCGTTGAATGGCACGAAGACAAAGAAGGCCACGATGGACCTTTTCGACTTCGTGAATATCGCGGGCGATCTCGGTGTTGATGGCGTTGAATTGACGTCGTACTACTTCCCACCCAACGTCGATTCCGACTATTTGCATCGGCTCAAACAGCACGCATTCAACCTCGGTCTCGACGTCTCGGGCACGTCGGTCGGCAATGATTTCTGCCATCCGGCCGGCCCGGAACGCGAGAAGAATCTCGCTCTCGTGCGAACCTGGGTCGACAATGCCGCCGAGCTTGATGCACCTGTCATTCGCATTTTCGCCGGACAGAAAAAGAAAGGGCAAAGCGAAGACGAAGCTGTGGCGCAAACCGTCGAAGGAATCAAAGCTTCGTTGCCCTATGCGATCAAAAAGGGCGTGTCGCTTGCGCTCGAAAATCACGGCGGAATCACGGCGACGCCCGATCAGTTGCTCCGGCTCGTGAAGGCGGTCGACTCGCCGAATTTCGGCGTCAATCTCGATACCGGCAACTTCCATGGCGCCGATCCTTATGCCGACCTGGCGAAGATCGCACCTTATGCGATCAACGTGCAGGTGAAGACCGAGATCAGCGCGGCGGGATCGAAGAAGTCTGAGGCTGATCTTGCTCGCGAGATCGAGATCCTTCGCGCGGCGAAGTATTCGGGGTACGTCGTGCTTGAATACGAAGCGGCCGAGGATCCGCACAAGGCGATTCCGCAGCACATCAAGAAGCTGCGTTCGCTGATTGGTTGAGCATTTTGCACGTAAAACCAAGGTGCAGCTGGCTTCGCCACTGCTCGTCGATGTGATCGAAAACGAAGAACACTGGCAGAGCCAGTGGCACCCAAAAAATGTTCTTCAACGACAGTTCACTCAACCTTACTTTTTCGGAGCGACGTATGGCTCGATCGTCAGACGCAGGCGATCGAGCATTGCTCCTGCCGCGCTGTGTGGAACGCATTTCTCAGCGGCGGAAATCAAGTCGAGCGTTTCGCGACCGTGACGCAAATCGGATTCAAGGATGATCAATCCGAAATAGGCTTCGAACAGTTTGGGGTCGAGGCGAATCGCTTCCTGATATTCCTTGCGCGCGCTTTCGTGGTCGGTCTGAGCGAAAAGCGCGAGCGCCATTCGTGCGTGGCGCAGGGCCTCGGTTGGGGGATTCTTGGCTTCGGCCCAAAGCTTTTGCGCCCGCGCGGGTTCGCCGAGGTGAAGGTGAATCGTCGCGATACGATCGGCGACCACCCATGGGCGATTATCGGCGGGGTAGGCACTTTCGAGCACGTTCGCCGCGGTGGCTGCCCTGCCCTGGCGATAAAGCGTGCTGATGAGCTGGTCGAGGTCGCTCAAATTGCTCCACTTGAGCGACTCGGGCGGCGTGCCCAGCTCCATGATCATCTTCACTCGCTGGTCGTCCGCCACCTTCTTTCGTATTTGTTCTTGAGGGGTGTTCGTGGGAGCATTCGCGACGAACCGGTCAAATCGCGCGAGCGCTGCCTCGAACATTCCTCGCTGAAGCTCGATGCCGCCGAGCGAATTGAGCGCGTTCGCATCGTCGGGTTTGCGTTTGAGTGCTTCTGCAAGGAGGTAGCTCGCGCGGATATTCGAGAGGTCGAACACCGGGTCGAATTCCATGCGGAAGCGTGGGATCGGCTCGCCGCTTCCAGCCGGCTCACGGCTCAATTCGAGCATCCCCGCCCACTTCCAACCTTCGAATCCTGCGGGATCGAGCCTGCGCAGCTCGCGGCAGTGATCGAGTCCTTTCCAGATCATCGCGTGCGAAACGTCGCGCCAGCCGCTGCGATTCACGGAGTCGGGCTTGGGGAGTAGCGAGAACATGATGTTCCACGACGTTTTCGCCAGCATCGCTTCGGCTGTGTAATCGGTTGAGAGACCATCGCGCCCGTTGAAGTGGGCCTCGGCGAAGTTGATTCCCCGCGCCTGGGCTGCACCGGCGTAAGATTTATGCACAAACATCGCAGCGATCTCGTCGAACCAAACGCATTGATAATCTTTTGCGGTGAGCAATGTTGCATTTGTGCCAGCTTGGTACGAATGAACGTTATCGACAAGCACGAGCGGGCGCTGCATGTTGTCGAGCTGCCGTTCCCAGCCGGGAGCATTCTGGCTGATCTTCTTTTCGAGTTCGACGTATTCGGTGTAGAGCTTGGGACCGATCACTTCAAGGCGAGCGTCTGCGAATGTCTTGCGGTCAGGTGCGTGGGCGTATTCGTAGAGCGCGGCGTGACCGTTGTGAAAGCAGATCGATCGCGTCGGCATGTCCGCCCCGCCAGCAAATGCGACGGCTTCGTGCGGAAACCAGTGCGGCTCTTCGCCAAGTCCGACAGTTCGTCCTTCGCCACAAAAATTGTAGAAGGCGCCGCTGGCGACGAAAACGATCACGCCAATGATTGATGCGAACGACACCAAACGTCCTGTATTCGCGCGCAGCGTTTTGCCTTGTTCGCGACGGCGGTTGAATACCTCCGCGCCCCATTCGCCGAAATTCCAGGCGGTGATTGCGCCGGCGATCGCGCCAAATTGATGGCTATTGCGCGACGCTTGCCAGCTCAAGTAGCTGAACGCGACGAAGGCAATCAGCCGAAACAACAGCGCGGCCTGGGCGAAGTTCGCGGCATCGTTTGCGGCCTGGATCGCTTTTTTACTGGCAGAGCTCGTCTTCTTCTTTTTGGTATCGCTGGGAGCCGGCGCAGGGTTGCCGTTGCGACGATCGACCACGCGCGACATGATCAACAAAAAGAAGCTGAAAATCCCCAGCCCAAGTGTAGAGAGTTGAATGAGCAAAACTGGATGCGTGAAGCCGTTCTCGGCGATGAACTGATTAACCGGTTTGAGCTCGCCGATCGAGTTGCGGAAGATCGGGTTGCTCATTGTGTTCATGAGCTGAAGGGGATAAATCGCCCCCTTGAAGCCGTACGGATTCACGAAACACGCGACACCGGTTAGTGCGGTGGCGATGAGCATTGTGCGCCACCAGGGGATCGCCGCGGGTGTCAGGGCGTTCGGCAGTCGGAGCGAAGCAAGCAGAGCGAACACGAGCAGGCCGGGACCGAGCACGAACAGCCCCTGCGTATTCACCCAAAAAAGCTGAACGATGGGGAGGAGGAACGCGAGTTGAGGATAGCGGTCGATCCGAAAAAGCACGGCCAGGAAGCACGACATATAAAACAGCGTCAGAGTTTCGGGCCGGATGTACATTCGCCCGCTAACGACGAGCAGTCCTGGAATCCAGACCAGAAGCATCAGCCAGAGCGGCCATTCTTTTTTCTTCGCTGTAACCAACAGGCCGATCGCCAGACAGTTGATCACACACTTGACGAGGTGAATTCCTGAAATGCCGATCGTTTGATAGCCATAACTGATCAGAACTTGAAAGATCCAGTGCAGGTCGATCCAGGGATACCCCGCCGCGCCGAAGGTGTAGGTATCGACGGTGGGAACCTTGCCGGTCTGGCGAATCAGGTCGCCCGTGCGGAGGTGCCACCAGAAGTCGGTATCTTTGAGCGGAAAAACGCCCAGCAGGAACGTCAGAGCGAGAAACGCGAGCAGGAGGGCAAAATCGAGAACCTTGCCAATTTCGCGCGGCGACTTTTCCGGCGTCTCGGCGGTACGCGTGCGACGCTTCGGCGTCTCGGCGACGACTTCAGACATGATCGACCACCCCTCGACTCTGCATCAACCCGTTCCCAACGTTTCGGCAAATCCAGTCTAGCCGACTGCAACCCCCGCGGTCGAGGCGAGCGGGTTCGACGATGTTCCTCCCGCCGCTTCATTGCCAACCCAAAGCATCCATGATATCTTCCAAACGAAAACGCAGCGAAATATCTCATTGCGTTGCTTGTTGGGAGCGTTGGGAATCTGGTCCTTGTTTAAGCGAGACTTAACCCAATGATTGCTTCGTCATTTCTGTTCGTTGCCCTGGCGGTTGCGGGACAAAACGGCGCCAAGGCGTCGCTTGATGCGGCCAAACTCGTTGGAGTCTGGGAGGTTGCGACCGGAACTCAGCCGCCCCCCGGAAGTACTTTGGAACTGAGTGCCGACGGCAAATTCAAGGCGACCGTTAAGGGGCAGAACATCAGCTTCGTCGGCACTTATAAGCTGGCCGACGGCGAGTTGGTTCTTACCCCTCCCGGCGTCGGGATGATGGTCAAGGAATTGACGAAGGACAAGCTCGTCGTGAGCGGCAGCAGCACGGTTGAATACAAGCGGAGAGGGCCGATCACGCGGGCAGAGCAAAATGCCCAGATGCCGGTTGGCGGTTTTGGGATCAACATTCAATCGAAGAGCAACCGGACCGTCACGAGAACGGGCACGAATTCCGGGCGCTGGACGGTAGTCAATGGCGACCTGGGTGGGTACACGGTCGAGTTGCCGGGTCAACCGAACGGGCGTGAAAGTGAGTCGGGCGGCGGCGTTACGGCTGCGACGATCTCGTATCAGTCACAGTCGGTCGAATACATCGTCACCACCTTGCAGGGACCAACGGCGATCCCCGACGAGCAAACCAAGTTTGCGATCGAGCAGTCTCGCAAGCGCATGCTCGAGAAGTATGGCCAGAACGTCGAGATTCTCGCCGACAAACCGGTCAAACTCGGCAAGCTCGAAGGCCTGGAATTCGACGCCTCGCTCGATCGAAGCGGGGTCGGACCGACGAAGGCGAAAGGCCGCATGTTTGCGAGCGACAAGACGATTTACATGCTGCTCGCGATCGCTCGCGCGAAGAATGCCGAAGTCCCAACCGCCGACGCGAGCCATTTTTTGACGTCGCTCAAAATTGGCGGCGTGGCGAGCGAGTCGATGGCAAAGGGCGGCACATCCGCTCGGACTTCTCCGCTAACGAAGGCTGGAACACGTCGCCCGGAAACGAATGCGATGCGAACCTTTGGACAGGAAGTCGACCCCGATGGCGATGTCGAAATCAAGCCGGATGGGAAGAACCTGCTGATCATGATTCCCGGCACCGCACACGTTCTCGCACCCGAGCGCGACAAGATGAACGCGCCGCGGGTGGTGAGTCCGGTTCGCGGCAATTTTGTGGTGACCGTAAGGGTCGATGGCACGTTCAATCCGCGGGCGCCCTCGACGGTTAAAGGACTGTCGCCGCGTCAAACGGGCGGCCTGATTTTGTGGAAGGACGCCAAGAACTATCTCGTCTTCCAGCGCAGGGTTTCTGTGGGCGACGAAGAAAAAATGGCCAATCAGGCTGTGCTTGAAGAACTCGTCGGCGGAAAGAAGGGTGTAACGCATCGCCAACCGGCGGGGACCGAAGGGCCACTCTACCTAAGGGTGGAACGCAAGGGCAGCCGCATCAGTGCCGATTTCAGCCACGATGGGCAAACCTGGAAGGATCTCAAACCGGTCGATACCACCTGGGCTGAGGGGACGATTCAGGTTGGTGTCGTGGGCGTAAACACCAGCCCTGGCCCGCACTCGGTGAGCTTCGAGGACTACTCCTTGAAGGCCAAGTAAACGAACGATCGAAACGAAGGGCTGTCGATGCGGATCAACGTTTAATAATTGCTGCGCATTGACGGCTCTGCTACTCTTCAGAGGCTTTCTTCCTGCACGGACGGGAAGAATTCCTGGACGACGATTCACCACGGAGTTCGACATCATGACGCGTCGTAAAGTGATCGGTCTCAGCCTGGCCCTGACCCTGACGATTAGCCTCCCCGCTCTCGCGGCCGAACTCAAAGTCGGCGACGAGGCCCCCAACTTCACCATGAAGGGCTCGGACGGCAAGACCTACTCGCTGAGCGATTTCAAGGGCAAGAAGGCGGTCGTGCTTGCCTGGTATCCCAAAGCGTTCACCGGCGGCTGCACCAAGGAGTGCAAGTCGTTCCAGGAACAGGGCGAGGCTCTCAAGGGCCTGAACGTTGCCTACTTCACCGCGAGCGTTGATTCGGTCGAAGACAACACCAAGTTCGCCAAGTCGCTGAACGTGACCGATTACGCAATTCTGAGCGATCCCGATAAGAAGGTCGCCGGTGAGTACGGGGTGATCAACCCCAAGAACGGCTTCGCCAGCCGCTGGACGTTCTACATCGACAAGGAAGGCAAGATCGCGGCGATCAACAAGAAGGCCGCGACGGATAACGCCGCGATTGAAACCGCGACGACGCTCAAGGACCTGGGCATCGCCAAGTAAGCTGGCGAGAAATTAGGAAATAGAAAAACGCCTCGCGTTTGGCTACGGCCGTACGCGAGGCGTTTTTGTTTGGCTCGAGTTGAGTTTAAAGCATTACGCTCGATCGATCCTTTCATGACTTCCCTAGCATGCGCGCCCTCGTGACGATGCTCTGCGTCGTCACGTATCTTCGGCCGCTCCCGCGGCCATTTGCTATCCACCATCACCTGCGACAAGAATGACCGCAGCGCGATCGCAGAAACGCTCCAACGGGGAGCATTGGAGCGAGATCGGACTGTCGCATTATCCTGGAAATCAGTTCGAGCTGTTCGTCTTACGAGCCGTCGTCCAGTAGCGCCTGCCGAACTTCATTCCGCCAGCGCGTCTTTAACTCGCCGAGAATCCGCCAGAACAGGCGGCTGTGCATCCGTCCGCGCACCCGGCCGCATGACTCGGCGTCGAACGACTCGTACTCGGTGTATTCGAGGTGGTGCGCCACTTCGTGGAGGTATGTGTCGAACAGTTCTTCGAGCGGACGCCGGCCGGTTTGGGTGTCGTGCGAATAAATGCGAATCAGCTTGCGCGTGCGGTAGTAGTTACCCAGTACGCGGTTCGTCGGTCGCGAGCTCACGCTTGTGACGAAGTCGACCTTGCAGGTGTGAATCCGATCGAGCCGTGAGCGAAACAGCGGAGCGAGCGCCGACACTGGCGGATCGAATGCGGCGGTCGGCCGAGGGGGCGCGATTGGCGCTGGTGCCACCACAACGCCGTGGTCGATCCAGCGCTCGAGGACCAAGCGTCCGCCCACGCGCTTCGCCTGCCGTTCGAGCAATTCCATGTCGAACTGACGCGGGTCGATGAGTTGCCGGCCGCCGTTGGCGTGAACGAGCCAGTAGCGTTCCGAAGGGAGCGGGGACGCGGGCTCGAAGTCCTCGAAGTCAAAATCGTCGTCGAGTTCAGGTTGCTCGCCGGTATCCAATCCAGTGAACTCCCAGAATGATCGGGAACGAAGGCTTGGCTCAATACGTCGCGCGGCCGCCGCTGATGTCGTAGCACTGACCGGTGGTGAAGCTCGCCTCGCGACTCGCGAGATAATGCACGAGCGCCGCCACTTCTTCGATCTTGCCGGTGCGACCCATCGGAATCTTGCCAATCATATAGTCGACCGTCGACTGGGCCATTCCGTCAAGCATCGTTGTGCGAATCACCGCCGGAGCGATGGCGTTCACGGTCACGTCGCCCTTACCTGCAAGTTCCTTGCCCAGCGACTTCGTCATGGCGATGACCGCCGCCTTAGACGCTGAATAGGGCAAAAGCGTGGGATTTCCTTCCTTGCCGGCGATCGACGCGATGTTGACGATTCGCCCATATCCCCGAAGCAGCATTCCCGGCACAACCGCGCGACACGTCAGAAACGTCCCGAGCGCATTGACGTCGAAGACCGACTGATACTCCTCGACGCTCAAATTCCAGCTCAGGTCGGTCCGGCCGGTGATGCCGGCGTTATTCACCAGAATCGACACGGGACCAATGTTCGCTTCAACCTTCGCGAGCGCAGACGCGACCTCGTCCTCTTGACGAATATCACCACTCACGGCAAATCCGCCGAGTCGTGAAGCAACTTCGCTAGCGGCGTCGTAAACCGCGTCGAGAATCGCAACCTTGGCACCAGCCTGGCTCAAGCGTTCGGCAATCCCCGCGCCGATGCCTCGGCCGGCTCCCGTCACGATCGCCACCTGTCCCGTCAGATCGAAAAACTCGGCCATGGCAGCGATCTCGCATCAGTGTTCGCAGATATCACCCGCGCCAGGGGCGCGGTTTTGGGGATCGCTCAGATTACCTTAGACCGCTCACGTTAGCCACATCGAGGCGACTCAGACGGTTGCATGCGAGTCGTTTGGCGTCTATGTTCAACAATCTCGCCGCTCGAACCGCTTTGCCTTGCCTCTGGAGAATACCAGCGATGCCCGCTACCCGCCCTCTGCCCCGCCTGATCGCCCTGCTAGCCGCTGCGATCGCGCTGACCGGGCTCGCCGTTGCCGATGACGCTCTGAAAGCCAGGCAAACTGGGACGCTCGACGGCCATACCGCCGCGGTTTATTCCGTCGCGTACACTCCCGACGGCACACGACTGATCAGCGGCTCGTTCGACACAACCGCGAAGGTTTGGGATCTGACGACTCGCAAGGCGGTGAAGACGCTCGAGGGTCACACCGGGCTGATTTTGAGCGTTGCGGTCGACCCGAGTGGGAAACGCGTGGCGACAGGCAGTCTCGATAAATCAGCCCGCGTTTGGGACCTTCCCGGAGCCACCACGCCGAGCAAAACACTTGCCCATAATGCCGGTGTTGATGCGTTGGTCCTTCGTCCCGATGGGAAAGCCGCGCTTACCGCTGCGGGCAAGACGGTAAATGTGTGGGATTTGACGACCGGGAAATCAGCGCGGACACTTCCGGAAGCCACAGCCGATGTCGAAGCGGTTGCGTGGCGGGCTGATTCCGCGCAGGTCGCCGCTGGCGATCGCGCCAGCATAATCCGACTGTTCAATCCGCTTGATGGTGCTTCTCAAGGATTGATCGACCAGCCGGCTGACACCGTGCTTGGGCTGGCTTACTTGCCCAGTGGCCAAGGGCTGATTTCGGCAGGATCAGACGGGGTTGCCCGGCTTTGGAATTTGCCCGTTGTGGCTCCGGTCCACACTGATACCAAGGGCGAGTTGTTCGCCATTTCGAGCGATGGATCGAAATACGCCGTCGCTCGCGGCAAGGAATCACTCCAGACGCGCGACGCAGTAAAAGGAAATGTGCTGTCCGAGGCCAAAGATTTGCCCGCCGCACCGGTGGGAATTGCCTTGAACGCATCGGGAACGCGATTGGCGGCCGCTTTTGGTGACAAATCGGTCCGCATCTACAGCGCGGCTGACGGCAAGGAGATCCGCAAGTTCGATCCCCTGCCCGTCACGGTTACGGCAATTGCAATACGAGCCGACGGCGGAGCGATTGCGATTTCGGGCGAAGATGGAACGACGCGCGTTTTCAACGTCGGTGACGGTAAGCTGATCAAGGAACTGAAAGGCCACAAAGGGGCGGTGATTTCGGCTCGATTTCATCCGACCGACGCCGACCGAATCGCCACGAGCGGCGCCGACAATACCATCAAGGTCTGGTCAATCGGCAAAGCAACGGCCCGCGATCTTGCCGGTCACACCGCTGCGGTTGTGAGCCTGGCGTTTTCAGGTGATGGAAAGGCCTTGGCGTCAAGCTCGCTCGACAAGACGGTTCGCGTCTGGGACGTCGAGAAGGGAACAACGACCGCGACATCACCTGCTGGTGCGTCACCTGTCTATTCAGTCAGTTTGAGTGGTGACGGCAAGCAGTTCGCCAGCCTTTCGAGTGACGGCACCGCAACACTTTTCGACGCCACCGCACGGCCGCTGCAAAGCCTGGCGGGCCTGGGCAAAAACGCGAAATCAATTGGCTTCGCGCCGGGCGGCAAGTCTGTCCTCGTACTCGGAACTCAGGACGGCAAATCGACCACGGCATGGACACCCTCGGCCGGGCGCACCTTTGAGGGCCACACCGGGCCGATCAATGCGCTGGCAATCACCGCCAACGGTGCTCAACTCCTGACCGCCTCCGCAGACAAGACGATCAAGGTTTACGAAGTCGCCACGGGCAAGGAAGTTCGCTCGCTCGCGGGTTTTGGCGATGGCGTGCGTTGCGTGGCGATCAGCAAGGATGGACAGACAGTCGCCGCCGGTGGACTCGACCGCACGGTTCGCACCTGGAACCTCGCTGACGGTAAGGCCAAGCAAGTTTATACGCGTGTTTCGACGATCAACTCGCTCGCTTTCACACCCGATAACAAGTCGCTCATCATTGGTCAGGCGGATGGAACGCTCGTCGCGCTCGACCTTGCGGCGGCCGATCCCGCCAAGGCCGAAACCACAGCGATTCCAGGCACATCTCCGCTGCATGCGATCGCTGTCGCGCCCGATGGTGCGACCGTCGTTTCGGCCGCCGAAGACAAGAATGCACGGGTCTGGACGCTTTCCGCAGGCGGCCCGAAGATTTTCAATGGCCACGCATCGCAGGTCTACACGGTCAGTTGGTCGGCCGACGGCAACACGCTCGTCACCGGCGGCGGCGACGCATCGGCACGGCTTTGGGACGTGACGAAGGGCTCGCAGATTCGCTCGATCGAAAAAGCCCACACGGCGGCCGTTTATGCTGCCCAGATGCATCCCAAGGGTGATCTGCTCGTCACTGCCGGCGACGACAAGCTGATCAAGTACTGGAATCCGGCCGATGGCAAGGAGCTTCGCAAGGGAGCGGGGCATGGCGCGACGGTGTATTGCCTCGCCTTCCGACCGGGTCATACGCAAATCGCCAGCGGTTCGGTCGACAAGACGGTCCGGCTCTGGAACGTGGCCGATGGTAAGGAGATTCGCGTCTTTTCGGGACATCCCGACGATGTCTATTCAATTGCGTTTACGCCCGACGGAAAGCGTCTGGCCTCGATCGGTTATGGCGGCAATTTGTTTGTGTGGGACGTCGAAACAGGTAAGCCGATTTCGCAGCAAAAGATCGCGCCGGGGCTGATTTGCTTCGGTCTGGCGATCAGTCCAGACGGCAAGCATATCGCCGTGGCGGCGTCGGACGAGAAGACATACCTGTTCGACATGCCATGAACCATGGATAATGGCGCGGTCGGATTGTTCCTGGGCCCTCTCCCATCGATCAGGGGAGCGCGATGTATCACCAGAACCCGATCCCGGCCGCGCCTCGGGGCCGCAAGAAAGATCGCAGGCGGTCGATGTATTCCGACAGCCTGCTCGCGACCGAGGCAGTCCTGTTCGTTCTGCTAAGCTGTGCCGACTTGTTCATGACCTATCGCCTGCTCTGGCAAGGTCACTTTTACGAGTCGAACCCGATCGCGCAATTCTTTTTTGCGCGATGGAACATCGCCGGGCTCACGCTGTTCAAGTTCGGCCTGGTGATTTTCATCATCCTGCTGGCCGAGATCATCGAGCGGCATCGCCCGCGAATCGGCCAGGCGATTTTGTTCCTCGGCTGCGCCGCCGCTGCCGCCGTGACGTTCCACGGCTTCCGCTTGCAACTCGAGCACGGGGCGCTGTAACGATCGCTCGTTACGCCTCGGCTTCGGCCAGCCACGTGTCGAGCTGAGCTTCGTCGATGATTGCGATTCCCAGCGACTTCGCCTTTTCCAGCTTGCTGCCGGCATCTTCGCCGGCAAGCAGGTAGGTCGTCGATTTCGATACCGAACCCGAAACCTTGCCACCCAGCCGTTTGATGACTGCTTCCGCATCAGGACGCGAGCGGTTGGGCAATGTTCCGGTGAGGACGAATGTCTTGCCGGCGAGCGGTAGATTCGCAACGCCAAAGGTTGCAGGACGGAATGGCGTGGGGTCGACACCGACCTCTTTCAGCTCGGCAATCACCTGGCGATTGTGCTCGTCCTGGAAGAAGTCGTGAATGCTCTTGGCGACGACCGATCCAATCTCGGGCACGGCCTCAAGTTCTGCGACCGACGCGTTCATCAAGGGATCGAGCGTGACGAATCGTTCGGCCAGAATTTCCGCGCCACGCGTGCCGACGTGCCTGATCGTCAGGCCGGTCAGCAAGCGATCGAGGCTTCGGGTTTTGCTTGCACTCAAGGCGGCGACGAGGTTTTCCGCCGACTTCTTGCCCATCCGCTCCAGCGCGGCGAGTGCCGGTGCATCGAGGCGATAAAGGTCGGCGAGGTTCTTCACGTCGCCGCGATCAATCAATTGGCCAATGATCTTTTCGCCCAGACCCTCGACATCCATCGCGTCGCGGTGAGCGAACCAGCGAATCAATTCCTTGAGCTGTTCGGGGCATTTTCCGGGCGGGTTCTGGCAGCGATAATCGGCCTCGCCCTCTTCGCGAGCGACAGGACCGCCGCAGCTCGGGCAAACCTCGGGGAAGACGAACGATCGCTCGGAGCCGTCGCGTCCTTCGGTTTCGACGCGCACCACTTGCGGGATGATCTCGCCCGCCTTTTCGATCACCACCGTATCACCGATTCGCACGTCTTTGCGCGCGATTTCATCGGCGTTGTGGAGCGTCGCGCGTTTGACGGTCGTGCCGGCAAGCAGCACGGGCTTGAGATCGGCGACGGGAGTCAGCTTGCCAGTCTTGCCGACCTGCACGCTGATATTCAGCACCTTCGTAATCGCCTGCTCAGCCGCGTATTTGTACGCGATCACCCAGCGCGGGCTTTTGCTCCGCATCCCCAGGCGGTCGCGCTGGCCGAGGTCGTCTACCTTCACGACGAGGCCGTCAGTTTGGAAGTCGAGTTCGTGGCGTCGCGTCGCCCATTCGTCGGCGTGGCGAATTACCGCTTCGATATCGTCGAACTGCGCGTTGAGGGGAGACGTCGGCAGACCCCACTCTTTCAAGAGATTGAGCGTCTCCCAGAACGACTTCACCTTGAGGCCGACGACCTGTCCGAGCCCGTGGGCGACGAACTTCAACCGGCGCTGAGCGACCACGCGGGGGTCGAGCGATTTGAGCGAGCCAGCGGTGGAATTTCGCGGATTGGCGAATGGCGTCTCCTCGGCTGCTACGCGCAGCTCGTTGAGCCGCACCAGTTCGGCGTTCGTCATGTAGACCTCGCCGCGCACTTCCAAAACGCTCGGCGGATCGCCCTTCAACGTGAGGGGAATCCCTCGAACGGTACGAAGGTTGGATGTGATGTCGTCACCGCGCTCGCCGTCGCCACGAGTCGCTCCCAGGATGAATTTGCCATCTTCAAAACGGAGCGAAACGGCGACACCGTCGACCTTCAGCTCGACGTCATATTTGGGTTTCTCGTCGGCTGCGAGCCCTTTACGCACGCGAACATCCCACTCGCGGACTTCATCGTAGTTGTATGTGTTGTCGATCGACAGCATCGGCGCGTTGTGCGTGACCGTTGCGAACTCGGCAACCGGCGCTCCGCCGACGCGTTGGGTGGGACTATCGGGCGTTACGAGTTCAGGATGCGCGGCTTCGAGTGCTTCCAGGCGTTTATAAAGCTTGTCGTATTCTTTGTCTGAGATTTCAGGTACGGCTTCAACGTAATAAAGCCGGTTATGCCGCTCGAGTTCTGCACGCAGATCGGCCACTTCCCGAGCGACTTCCTGGCTCATGATCCCTCGCCCTTCTTGCTTCGAAACCACTGGTCCGAAACCATCGCCATGATGCCCGAGATCACGATCAACGCAAGCTCAATGGTCAAGAGCCAGACGCTGTTGCGGTCGATCCAGTTGGCAAGCGCCAGCGATCCTGCGCCACCTTTGCCCTGGGCCGCTCGTTCCTGAATATAAGGGACCACGAGCCAGGCGAACATCGTGATCGCCAGCGCGGTGCTCGAAAAGACGAGCACCACATAGAAAGGATTGGGATAGAGAGGTTTGCGCGACTCAGTCATAACCAACTTTCCGCGGAAAACGAGACGAGAAATCGCGCGGGGGACAATCTCAAGACGAGAATGGATCGAACCACAACGCCACCCTAACGAACTATCCTAATATCCGAAGGACTGCTCGCCTTGCTAACAAGATGAGGTCTTAGAATCTCAACGATTTCAGATTCCTCAACCCCGCGGAGCCAGCTTAGGAGAGCTTCGGAAGCAGAAACAAATCCGTCCACATACGCCGCGATGCGCAATCTGCCGGAATCCGTGAGGAAAACTTCCCAGAGTTTCCCCCCATAATCTCGGTAGATAATTTCTCCCGCTCGATCCTCCGACGTGGCACCGAAGTTCTCTAAGCCGAAGACATATGGCTTGTGTCCCGCCCCGTATGCAGACTCAAGAAACGCGATTTCTTGATTGTACAGCTCGGTGCGCTGCTCCAAAGGCAGGACATGAAATGGCCAGTAGCGATCTTCTGTGAGATCCATAAAGAATCTCCAACGAAAGGAGGGGCAAGCGCGTGCCGCCCCTCGATTCGCTTTGAAGCGCCAATCAGGCGCCGGCAAACACCCACTCTTCACCGGCAATCGCGTAGCTCACCACTTCATCGGCCTTGAACCAAAGCGCGATTTCGCGCGTGGCCGATTCAGGGCTGTCGGAGCCGTGGATCAGGTTGTTCTGCTTGCTGATCGAGAAATCGCCGCGGACGGTGCCGGGAGCGGCGGCGGTTCCGTTCGTCGCGCCCAGCATGTTGCGGACAACGGCGATCGCCTCGTTGCCTTCCAGAACGCCAACGACAACCGGGCCGCCGGTGATGAAGTCGATCAGGCCGCCGAAGAATGGCTTGCCGTTGTGCTCGGCGTAGTGCTTCTCGCCCAGTTCCTTGCTGACCTGGATCAGCTTCAAGGCCGCGACGCGGAGCCCCTTCGCCTCGAACCGAGCCAGGATGCTGCCCACGAGACGCCGCTGAACACAGTCGGGCTTGAAGATCACCAAGGTGCGCTGCATGGTCGTCGAACTCTCCCCTTCGATCGCAATTAAATCAAACACTCGTCGAGCGTGAGCTGATGCACTCACGCATCAGATGCCCTCAAGCGTCCCGGAGGCGATTGGCTCCAGGAAAACGGAGTTCAAGTCTAGTCGGGCACGGCGAGACGTTCAACCATATCAGCGCGAGCCGCAGTCGCTCGCGAGCTCAGTCGTGAGAGAATTTGATGCCAACACGGCTGCTACCAAGCGTGCGTAGAGGCAGAAACGTATCCATTTACGGTCAAATGTGTGGTCTAAAATCGTCAAGCACATGCGTGCTGGAACATGCCGCCCGCATAAGTGCAATATCCTGAAAAATTCTTCATTATTTTGGAACTGTCCGGTGGAAAAGCTGGTGACTGCAAGTTATAAGTGCAGGTACACATCGCCTCGTACTAAATGCGACAAATTCGTATTGCGTGCAATCGTGCCCCTTGCATTTCAAAAGGGCGCAACGATTTGGAACCGCGATATGGGTGCGCGCTGGTAAGGCGAAACCGCCTGTTTACGCGTTGCTTCGATGGGGGTCGAAGAAACGCGAGAGCCGACGGCGCGGGGATCTTTCCTCTACATGATCGCAGCGTCCGAATGGCTCAGTTTCTTCTCGCCGTCTGAGGAGAAACGGTTCGCAAATCGGTTTCTTAGGACTCTTCTGAAGAAACGCGGCGATCCTGTCTGCGTAGCTCGTGCGTGACAACTTGATGCTCTCTTGAAGGAGTTTCCATGCGCCTTGGACTTTCCGCCCGTCCCTGCTTCGCTCTCGCGACTTCGCTCGTGCTCGCCCTTCCCTGCTTTACCGGCTGTGACGGCGGCAGCGCCCCCCCGACAGGCGCGATGGTGAAAGACGCCCCGCTTCCGGCTGATCAGCAGAAGTCGTTCGACGAAAACTACAATCGAAAGACTGGCAAGGGCTCGACCGCTGGGAACGCGACCAAGGGTGCTCCGGCTGAGCCTTCGACCAAGAAGTAAGTTCGCTGTTCTAAATCCCCTCTCGCCGTCTTTTCAAGGCGTTTCGCCCTCTAAGGCGGCGGTCGTCTCGCCCGCAACTCCCTTGATGTAAGGGAACTTGTCAGGGATGCGTTATTTTTCGTCCAGTTTATCGAGAGGAAGATCTCTCATGCGTTCGCGTCGTGGTTTTACGCTCATTGAACTTCTGGTCGTGATCGCGATCATCGCGGTCCTGATCGCCCTGCTTCTCCCCGCCGTTCAAGCGGCGCGTGAAGCGGCCCGCCGTTCCCAGTGCGTCAACAATCTCAAGCAGATTGGTCTCGGACTGCACAACTATCTTTCCAGCAACGAATCGTTCCCGATGGGCGGCTCCAAGACCGCTTGCGGCACCGGCGGCTGCTACTGGAACTGGTCGACCACCAGCGCCCAGGCTTGCATGCTCAGCTACCTCGAGCAGGCTCCGCTCTACAATTCGATCAACTTCGCTTGGAACATGGAAAACGGCGGCGGCTCGTCGCAGCCCCCGAACGGAACCGTGTACAACACGATCCTGAACCTGTTCCTCTGCCCGTCCGACGGTAACGCCGGCAAGGCCAACACCAACAGCTACATGGCCAGCAAGGGCACGTCGACCTGGAACAACGCCGGTAACGACGTCACCGGTCTGTTCAACGAGTGGGTTAGCTACAAGCTTTCCGACATCACCGACGGCACGAGCAACACCGTTGCGTATTCGGAAGCCCTCGTCGGCGACGGTAAGGGCAGCAGCCGTGGCGGCATCAACCCGCCCAGCCGTTACCGCGGCAACGGTGTCATGGCGACGGGCACGAACCCGACCATGATCTACGACATCTCGACGCAGCCCGCCTCGACGATTCAGTCGCAGATCCAGGCGTGCGCCACGAACTTCCAGACCAGCACGAACATCGTCGACTATCGCGGCTGGCGCTGGAGCGTGGGCATCGAGGGCTTCTCGATGTTCAACCACGTTCAGACCCCGAACGAAGCCGGCTTCAACTACTGCCGTTCTGATTGCAGCGCCGGTTGCAATATGGACAACGGCTGGAGCTACGGCGCCAGCTCGAACCACTCGGGCGGCGTCAACGCGCTGTTCGCCGACGGTTCGGTGAAGTTCATCAAGAACAGCATCAGCCGCCTCACCTGGATGCAGATCGGCACCAAGGGGAACGGCGAAGTTGTGAGCGCCGACGCGTACTAAGCAGAACGACCTTCTGCTTGACTTGATGGCAGCCTAAAGGGCAGCGCGAACCGGAAACGGTCGCGCTGCTTTTTTTATGCTTCGTCGATCACTTCCCACGACAGCTCTGCATAATCTGCCGAATAGAATCGCCAGATACGCACGTCAACTTCGTCCTGGTCTGCAAGCGACACAATGATGCGCGGCATATCTTCCCAGTAGTTTTCGCGCAGATCAGTCTTGCTCGGCAGAGCCGGAGTGCGGGGATGCGAGTGATAAAGCGCGAGAATCTCTTCTTCGCGTTCGCGCAGTCCGCGATTGATCTCGATCAACTCGCGCGGATCGACTTCGTAGCGCACCTCGCTCGCAACAACGTTCCGCATCGTGTGGACGGCCGTCACTACGCCATCTGAACCGGCCAGCAGACCACAGGCCTCGAGCGGCCATTCTGATCGGCAATGCGCAACCATCGCTTCGACAAGCCTGGCCGGAATCCGCAATCGCGGTGGAAGATTCGGACTGGTCGCCACCGATATTCCCCGCGCATAACAACAAACGCCCCCGAAGCACCCATTTTCGCAAATGAGTATCGGAGGCGCAAACCCAGGAATCGCCGATTTCCGATTACTCGGGGAAGAGCGGCGTCGACAGGTAGCGTTCGCCAAGGTCGGGCATGATCACGACGATCAGCTTGCCGGCGTTTTCGGGCCGCTTCGCCACGACGTTGACCGCCGCGTGAGCTGCTGCACCGCACGAAATGCCGCAAAGCATCCCTTCCTGCTGCGCGAGCTTGCGCGACATCTCGAACGACTCTTCGTCCTTGACCTGAATCACCTCGTCGATGATTTCGGTGTTGAGGTTGTCGGGAATGAATCCCGCGCCAACGCCCTGAATCTTGTGCGGGCCCGGCTTGAGCGGCTTGCCTTCGCGAAGCTGGGTGATGACGGGCGAATTCACCGGCTCAACTGCAATCACCTTGATGTTCGGGTTGTGCTGCTTGAGCACTTCGCCGCAGCCGGTGATCGTTCCACCCGTGCCGACGCCAGCGACGAGGATATCAATCTTCCCGGCCGTGTCGTTCCAGATTTCCACCGCGGTGGTGCGGCGGTGAATCGCCGGGTTCGCGGGATTCTTGAACTGCTGGGGAATGAAGCTATTCGGCGTAGTCTTGGCGATCTCTTCGGCCCGGCGCACCGCGCCCGGCATCCCTTCGGAAGCCGGAGTCAGAACGATCTCGGCGCCAAGGGCCTTGAGCAAGCGGCGGCGTTCGAGGCTCATGCTCTCAGGCATCGTCACCATCAGGCGATAGCCACGCGAAGCACAGGTGAATGCGAGGGCGATACCGGTGTTACCGCTCGTCGGTTCGATGATGACGGAGTCGGCATTGATGAGTCCGGCTTCTTCTGCCGCCTCAATCATCGCAACGCCAATACGATCCTTGACCGACCACAGGGGATTGAAGTTTTCGAGCTTGGCAACAACCTGCGCGGTGCAGCCGTCTGTCACGCGGTTCAATCGGATGAGCGGCGTGTTGCCGATCGTCTGCGTGATATTGTCGTAAATCCGCCCTCGCCCGACAGCCGCATTCGACATCCGGAATTCTCCCTGGTTCTAGGCAACGAACCGCAAATGCACGAAATGTTTGCGCCGATTCTCCATTAATCCGCCCGGATCATAGCGGAACCGTTCGATGCCAACAAGGTCGCCGACGTCGGCGGTGACTTGACAACCACATCGGCTCGCGCTGCATCGAGCGGTCAATCCACCGAATTCATCGCAGGAAATTCGGTGGATCGCGTAACTCCATGCTATCGAACCGCAATTGGCCGGAGTGCGAAGCCGGCGGCAGTTCCCTTGATCTTGTTCGTCGTCGCGATGTAACAAAACGTGTAAGCCTTTGCCTGGCTCAACGGCTCACAATTGTGGAATTCGCCGATATGTACCCCTTGGTCGACGAGCAGGTATTTGTGCACAGGAATTCCGCTGCCAGATCCAGGCGCGGCCGGATTGACTTCGAGACCGCTCGTGTCGGAAGCGACCATGATCGCCCCCTGATCTTCGACGAGCCATTTCGCCGCTTCGAGCGTGATTCCCGCGCTATCGTGCTCGCCGATCTTGGCGTGATCCGCGCCGTCGGTTCCCCAATAACGGGCGGTGCCTGTGCGAATCAGAACAACGTCGCCCACGCGAAGCTCAGTCCCTTGAGCCTTCAACGTCGCCTTGAGATCGTCGGCCGAAATTGCCGTGTGCCCAGGGAGGGCGTCGACACCTTTGAACGCGGCAACGTCGATCAGCACGCCGCGTGCGATGATCGGCGGAATTGTTGACGCGTCGCACTTTCGTGGACCGAAGTCGCCGCCCCATTCGGCTTCCTTGTAGCCGTTGTACCAGTGATAATCTTCACCCGCAGTGATGTGGGCGAGACCGTCGATTTGTGTCGCCACGTTGTCACTGATGAAAAGCGCTTCGGAATGCCAGAGGACGCGATCCGGATTGCTCGCGCGAGGAGGCGCATCGGGATCGCCCATGCGATCGATGCCATCGGGAGAGCGGAAGGTGATGATTTCACCGGGATTATGGCCCGGCCATTTGAACGAGCGGCGGCTGTAGGTGAGACCGAGGTCGAATGTCTCGCCTTTCTTGATGCTCGCGAGCGCCTCGGCTTTGGTCGCCTCGGTCATCGCGTTCAGGCTGCCAACCTCGTCTTCCTTGCCCCAGATCCAGCCCCACCCCTTCCCTTTCACCCAGCCGGTTTTCGTCCCCTGCGCACCGATCGGCAGTGCGACTGCGAGCACGGAGAAGCTTAAAACCAGCAGCGTCCAACGCTTGAGTCTCATCGCGCGTCCCCCTGGAAAACGTGTCGAATTCGCATGACGGACCGTCATTCTAGGGGCGTGCCGAGCGCCCCGCAACGAGCCCTCCCGCTTGCCGTGTTCCGTCCGTTCGCCGTAAAATCAGGCCTGTCTGAATCACGCAGCCAAACGGAGCGAAAGAAGATGTCCGAAGGGACCGCAAGGCCGACCGAGTCGACTCATTCTCACACCAGTGCGGCCGGTGGGCCGCCCCAGCACGCGCAACGACCGATGTCGCATCTCGCTCCCGCGACGCTCGTTCCGGAAAGCGGCTGGCACTTTTTGCACGTCTATTACCGCGTCGATCGCGACATCCTCTCTCGCATCGACGACGCCACGCGCGAAAAAGGACGACACGAACTCGCCGCCGCCCTTGCGAAAAGCGAAGGTGTCGAACAGTTCCAGTCGTTCCTCGTCCCCGGTCACAAGGCCGATTTCGGCTTCATGGCCGCCGGCCCCGATCTTCGTGCGCTGAACGCGATCGAAATGAACGTCGCCGCGAGGGCTCTCGGTCCCGCGCTCATTCCGACATATTCGTTCTACTCGATTACCGAGATTTCCGAATATGTTCCCGACGTTGCTCAATACGGCGAGATTCTCAAGCGCGAAGGGACGGATCCCGAAAGCCCGACTTTCAAGACGAAGATCAATGCTTACGAACAGCGCCTTGGGCCGATGAACAAGCAGCGGATGTATCCCGAGTTTCCCGACTGGCCGTGCGTATGCTTCTATCCGATGAGCAAGATGCGCGAAGGCGACCAGAACTGGTATTTGCTGCCGTTCGAGACCCGCGCGGAGTTGATGAGCCAGCACGGCAAGAGCGGCATGAAGTTCGCTGGTAAGGTGACGCAGGTGATTACCGCTTCAACCGGTCTCGATGACTGGGAGTGGGGTGTCACGCTCTGGTCACGCAACCCGTCCTACTTGAAGGACATCGTGTACACGATGCGGTTCGACGAAAGCTCGGCGAAGTATGCGCTTTTCGGCGACTTTTACGTCGGCATGATCTTGCCGCCGGCCGAGGTGATTGCCGCGCTTAGGCTTTGACTCAAACGCCTCGACGAAACGATCTCAAGGAAACAACGCCATGTGGACGTGTCCCAAGTGTCACTCCAAGGTTGATGCCTCATTCGAGATTTGCTGGCAGTGCGGCACCTCGGCCGACGGTACCGAAGATCCAAGCTTCGTCCGCGCGGACGAAGCTGCACCGATCGCCGAACCGCCTGTAACCGAGGAATCGCTCGGCGTCGCTGGTGTTGTCGCCGAGACGACGCCAGCAGGCGAAATCTGGGGGCCAGACGTCGAGATCGTGGAATGCTACCGCGCCGAAGATCGCATGCAGGCGCATTTCCTCTCCGACGAGTTGACGAAGATCGGCATTCCGGCGATCGCCGATACGCACGAATCGAGTGAATCGCTCGGTGGTATCGGCGCGTTGCCGCGTGTTTGGGTTCGTCGCGAGGATTTGCCTCGCGCCCGTGTGTGGCTTGAAGGCTATGAGATGATTAGTCGAGAGCAGCATCCTGCGCGGGATGAGTGAGGCGACCACGGCTTCGATTGCTCGTCTTGAGATCGGAAATACAAGACTAGCGAAGGCGGCCTTGTTCGTCTCCGCAAGATTCGCAACTCGTCCCGGCGTTGTGGAAAAGATCACGACGTCGGGACGAAGATCGTTATTTAGAACTGCTCTTACGAATCAATACTCCGAGCCCGCAACAATCATCCTTTAACCAATACAATATTCTTGATTCGACTTTTCATACACAAAAGCAACGTCTAACGAGCAGAGACATCTGAGCTATTGATTTCGCATTCAAGCCGATTCCCATGATGGAGGAACACCACGGAAATGGAATCGTGATGAACCCAATGTTGTTCGCCTAGATAATCGACGTGAATATGTTCGCCCTCTTTAGAATCTTGGGCAAAACTTTCTACAGTTTTTGCGAGCATTTGGAGTTGGGCCGCGTCGCCCGAAACGATGATGTTGCGATTGCGATCCACCGCGAATCGAACCTTTTCACCAGCATGAGCCACGACACGAATCTTGCGAGCGCAGTCAGAATAGGGTGAAGGATCGGGAACGATTTCGCAATCAATGTCGGCCGATTCATGCGTGAGGCAGAGGGCGAAAGCAGTCAACTCGACATCATTTCCTGCGACCTCGATCTCGCTTAATTGGCCAATCGTGTAAACCGCCTTCACACTGCAATCCTTAAAGACTCATGAGGGATTTCGGGTCGGTGGTCGAAATCACACCGTCGGGTGCCACTGGTGGTACCCAGAAAAGCCTGATTCAACGCGGACTAAGGTTATCACGTTGGAACTCGTTATGAGCCAAAACTCATTCGTCAACTTCCCATTCATGTCAACTGTTGCGCGAGTGAATCAATTTGAGCGCGAGTCGGCAATGCGCCCTGCGCTCCGGGCTTCGTGACAGCAATCGCCGCGGCCGAAGAGGCCCACGTCGCGGCTTCAACGAGCGAACGCCCCTCAGCCAATGCCACTGCTAACGCGGCGTTGAAAGCATCGCCAGCGCCGACTGTATCGACAACTTCCACCCGCCTTGCAGGAATCGGCGTCGCACCGGCTTTGTTGACAACCAGACACCCCTGCCCGCCCAGAGTCAGCACCACCGATTTCGTGCCAAGCCCCCGAACTCGTTCCGCCAGTTCTCGCGGATCACTGGCATCACCACCAGTCAGTTCAGCAGCTTCTGACTCGTTGGGTGTCAGCACGTCGATCAGCGGCATGAGTCCGCGTTCGACCAATCGCGAATCGGCAGGCGCAGGGTTCACGACCACTACCATTCCGCCCGCATGGCCTCGACGGATCGCGGCTTCGCTCACGTCGATGGGAACTTCGAGGCTAACGAGCAGCACGCCGCCTGGCGTGAAGACCTCGTCGGGTAATTGTTGTATATATTCAGACGTAAGCAAGCCGTTCGCTCCCATCGCCACGCCGATGAGATTTTCGCCGTCATCGCCGACCAAGATCAGCGCTACTCCGGTCGATGCACCCGAAACGGTTTTGGCGTAGCGTAAGTCGATCCCTTCGGCTTCGTCGTGTGCACGAATCGACCGGCCGATATCATCGTCGCCGAAGGCGGTCAGAAAGGTGACCTGTCCACCGGCACGGCTTGCCGCCACGGCCTGGTTTGCACCTTTGCCGCCGGGCGCGTTGAAAAACGTGCCGCCGAGCAAGGTTTCGCCGGGCCTGGGCAGCCGCGCGAGCCTCAGGTTCATGTCCGTCAGGCTCGCACCCACGACGACGATTCGTGCCATGATGCCGCCGAGTCCTTGCGTGCAATTTCCTGTTTTCGCACGACCACTGAATGGAGTTGTCGAGGGTGCCACTGGCTTTGCCAGTGCTCTTCATTTTCGCGTTTGCACTCAGGAGCACTGGCATAGCCAGTGGCACCCAAGTCTTTAGCCATCGGTGTGCTCTAGCGATAGTCGTCCCGAACCGGATTGAAGACATCCAGCGCGACCGCGGGTTCGTCGAGGGCGATCACCTTGTGCACAACCCCGCCGGGGATCCGCCAGATGTCGCCGGGGCCGAGAATTTTGGTGATCCCGCCGACTGTGAATTCGAGCCGGCCCGAGATCATCATTCCCATCTGCTCGTGGTAGTGCGAGTGGTCGGGAACGACGGAATTGGGCTCGAATGTCACGAGCGAAAGCATGATCCCTTTGCCGGCGTTGGTCAGAATATCAACGCCGGGGAAAATGCTGTGCTTCGACCCGCCGCCCGAGGAAACAAAATAGTCTTCGGCCGTCGCTTGATTTTCATGTTCGCTCATTGATTTGTTCACCGTCCCGAGCCGTAGCGTGAGGCGACGAATTCACCCGTCACGTTGAGGAACGATTCACGCGTTCCGTTCAGGCATTGCTGAATCGCTTCGTCCAGCTTCGCCTCGCCCTCTTGCATCTTTTGCACGAACATCGAAAACGCGCTGGCGTCGTTCGAGAGCAAGAAGTCGCCGACAGCAAACCCGACGGCCCGCACACTTTCCGGCTTCGTCTGGTTGCCGAGCGCTTCCTGTGCCTTTGAAACCCAACCTTGCGAAGCAATATCCGCCGCCTCGGCGCGGATGCGCTTGTAGTACGGGCTGCGCGGTTCGATCTTCGAGGCGATCAGAGCTCCCACGCCCGACGTCAGCCAGCGTGGGGCCTTACCACCGTTCGCGAGCGCGCCCGCCGCCAGTTGCTCGGTCAAGAGCCCGGCAACGCTTCGCTCGGGGCCGGTAAACGCTTCTTCGGTCGCAGCCTTCTTCGTGCGTGCCTTCTTCGACGATCCCTTACCGGTCGACTTCGGTTCAGCCGCTTCGGGACCGCCGTTGAGCGGGTCGAAGGAGATCAGGTACGGCGACTCGGCAACGTTGAGCTTCGCTCGCGCCATTTCCGACTCGTCGACTTCCTGGTTCTCAACCGTTCGTACGAACTCGGTGAATCCGCGACGCTCTTTGAACACGTAAAGGCTGATCTTTTCCGGGAAGTTAAGCGCGGGATTGCGACCGTTGCCGAGAAGCCGATTCACCAGCGTGAATTCTGATTCCATCGTCTTGAGCAGATTCGTCGCGCGTTCCTTGGGCATCTCGGCGAAAAGCATGAAGTGCGCGCTCTTCGTCATTTCGGGCGCGGCTTTAGGATCGGCTTTGCGGAGACGATCCAAACCTGCGGCTTCGGTCTTCTTGTCGCGTTCGTCCGGGCTCATCTTGGCGAGTTCGGCCTTACGGGTGTCGTCGGCCGTCGGGGCATACTTAGCCATCGGTGCGGCAGGGTCAACGCCAGCGTCGAGCCGTGAGCCTTCCTTCACCCATTGTTCGATCTTGGCAATTGCTGAGTCGGCCAATTGGGCCTGTCCCGGCGGCATTTTGGGACCTGCATCGGGCTCGGCTTTGATTTTTTGGACGAGCAGGCTTTCCTCAGGCTTACTGGCGACAACCGCCGCGCCCGTCTTGCCGCCCTTCATCAATCCCTCGAAGCTCGTGAGATTGAAGCCACTACGATGTGTCGCGTTGTGGCAGCGGCCGCAGTTCGCGACCAGAATCGGCGCAATGTCTCGCGAGAACTTCAGGCCATCAGCACTGGCGGCAGCGGCGGGAGTAGTCGTATCGGTCTCGGCGGGCATCGTAGCCTTGGCGTTACCCTTTTTCTTGCCTGTGGTTGTGGCGGCCTTGTTCTTGATCGCCGATTTGGGCTTCGTCTTGGCGTTGTCGGACTTCTTCGGTGCGTCGGGTTCTTGAAACGCAACGAGAATCACATCGGCCGACGCCCACGACTTCAGGCCAAAGCCCACAGCCAACGTGGCGACAAAACACATCACCGCGAGGCTTCGGAGCATCCGCGCCATAACCCGCTCCCGACTGAGGTAACGCCGAACTTGCAAGATTGGATGATTTTATTTTCGTCTGACTGAGTCCAGGATGCAAGCCGCCAGCCTGGGTTTGTCAGGCGGCGTTGGACTCATCCCAGCGAAACCGCCAGACGGCGAGCGCTGCGAACGCCACGGTAAACATGGCCAGCCGCGCTGCGTGCGGCAACACTTCGCTGAACGATCCGGTTGGTGAAAGCGCCGAGTCGAACCCTTCAATCGCCCAGCGCGTGGGGATCAGGGCCGAAACGGTTTGAAGCCAGCCGGGAAAGCCACTCGCAGGCATCCACGCGCCGCCCAGCATCACCATGATTAACACGCCGAGCACCGAAAGACTTCGCGCGGCCTGGGGCGTTTTGCCGAGCGCGGCGATGAGAAGTCCAAGGCTCGATGTCGTTGTGGCGTAGATCAACGAGATCAGCAGCAACCCGCCAATGCTCCCCTTCACTTCGATCCCAAAGAATGTGATTCCCGCGTTGATCAGCACGGTAAGCATCACCAGCGCAATGAGGCCTGAACTGATGGCCCGCGCTGAAAGAAGTGTGAACTTGGAGATCGGCGCGGCCTGAAGTCGTCGCCAGAGCCCTTTCTGTCGTTCCAGGAGGAGTCCGACGCCTGATTCGATCGATGAAAACAACAGGAATTGCACCGCCAGTCCCGCGAAAACATGCGCAAACATTGCGTCGCGCAGTCGCGCCGCTGGACCGACGTCTCCGTCTGAAACGCCGAATGCGAACGAGAAGAAACCGGCCAGAAGTAAAGGCGCGGCGAAGGACAGGATTACCGCGCGTCGATCGGTGAGAAAGACGGCGAGGTCCTTGCGAATCAACGAGTAGAGCGGACGGATACTCATGGGTCAGTCGCGAAGTGTTGAGCCCGTAAGGGTGCGGAAAATCGACTCGAGACGGACCTGCTCGGACTCAAAATGCGTGGGAGGATTGTCTCCCTTGAATAAATGTTCAAGAATCCCAGGCGCGTGCGACAGCCGTTCGAGTTCGATCAGCACGTGCCCGCCGTTGGCACGGAGGTCGATCACGCCCGGACGATCGCGTATCTGCTCAATCATCTCCGTATCGGGCGGTGCGTGAAAATCGACTCGCAGCACGATCGGCGCGTTCGCCTTGCCTCGCAGGTTTCTCAAGGTGTCACGCGCGACGATCTGGCCGCGGTCGAGAATCACGACGTGATCGCACAGGCTTTCAGCCTCGGCCATGTGGTGCGTCGAGAAAACGATCGCTTTCCCTTCGCTCGCGAGCTGGCGAAACAGCTCGATCAAGGCCCAGCAACTTTGCGGGTCGACGCCTGCCGTCGCTTCGTCAAGCAAGAGGATCTCGGGGTCATGAAGTAGCGAAACGGCCAGATTCAGCCGCCGTTTCATGCCTCCGGAAAAACCCTTCACGCGATCGTGTGCGCGATCGCTCAGCTTAACGAGGTCCAGCACACGAGCAATCGACGCATAAAGCGCCGATGTCGGCATTGAATACAGCCCGCCGAAAATCCGCAGGTTCTCGATGCTGGATAGCTCGTCATAGAGTGCAAGTTCCTGAGGCACAAAGCCGATGCGCTTTTTGAGCGGACTCGCGTCGCCCGCGAGCGTGTGCCCGGCGATTTGCACCGTGCCGTTCGTTGGCCGGACGACACCGGAGAGCATCCCCAAAATCGTCGACTTCCCCGCGCCATTGGGGCCGAGCAACCCGACGATCTGCCCACGCTCGACGCTAAACGACACGCGATCGACGGCCGTCAGCTTGCGATAACGCTTGACGAGATCGATGGCCTCGAGCGCAGGAGCAGCTACGGCTTCAGCGGTAGAACTTCCACCTTGCGATACCAGACTTCCGCCCCTTCCGATTGCAGGAGTATTCGCCCCTTGGTGACGCTTGCCTCGACACCTTCGTTCACGACCACACCGTTCACGATGTTTGTGATTTTGCCGCCATCGCAAACAACCTCGATCGTGTTCCACTCCCCGCGCGGTTTTTCGGCGTCTTTCTTCTTCGTACGCATCGTCTTTTCGACGGTGCCGTCAATCTTCAGCGTGGTGCCGTCCACCAGCCAAAAATCGCCACAATCCCCCTCCTGCACCTGACATTCGATCGACTTTGTCCACACCTTATCTGGTCCGATGCAATGAACCAGAATACCTGAATCACGCGGACGATTCTTTCGATCCAGCCAGCGCTTTTCGCCCCATTTGAATTCTACTTTCAAACGATAGTTCGTGAACTCTTCTTTGGTCGTCAACCCGCCAAATTCGGCACCTGAGATGTGAATCGCGCCGTCCTCGACCTTGAAAACGCCACCTGGGTCGGTTTTGGTATCAATGTTTGGCTGCGGCTTACCCTTCTCGTCGACATGGCGAATGAAGATCGTCCAGCCGTCGAGATTCTTGTGGTTGAACAACTCGCGGGGTGCACTCACGCGATCTTCGAGCGCTTGTGCTGCTGAACCCGAGGCTAGCATTCCAAGAACGAGAACCACGCGCGAGATTGCTCGAAACATGGGTGTCCTGCCCTCTGCGAGTTGCCGTGAGAGAGTACGGCCCAGATAGGCCGTACCGGTGCAATTCGAGTGCCTACTATAGAGGTAGGCAGAGGACTGCTCAAGGAACTCGATTCGTGGGAGGACGAGAAAACCGAAACGGGCCGCAAGCTGATGAAAGCGCGGCCCGACTGGCGATTTCAGGATGTAGGCTCGCCAATTAGAGCGAGCGACGCGCGAGGTCAGTGCGGAGCGCGTTAATCAGTTCGAGCGTTGGGAGGCGATATCCAGCGAGGCTGGTTTGCGAAGCAACCCAAATATCGGCGTCGTCGTTCGGCGTGAACACCACGCGCCCCTGGCGGGACGTCCTGGTCACGATTCCACGATCGACCAGATAGAGCAATACGGCGAGGCGGCGGGCCAAGGGAGCCTTCGACCAATATTCGGATGCCGACAGATCGTTTTCCAAGTGGAGACCGCAGTAGCGAACAGCTTCCTCAACCAGCGCGTTGAGATGTTCATCGTTGCGGTGACGGCGGAAATGCGCCAGGCGGCCAGTCCACTGACGAGAGAGATCGCGAACGGATGAAGCGGGCACGGCGAAGAATGTCCTCCACGGTTTCATAGACGGACGACCACGAGCGGTCGACCTTCGACTACTTCTTCAATCATAGACGACTCGACAAGCCTTTAGTTCGGTTTTATTCGAAAATTCCGAATTCTCCCGCCAGGGGCTAGATCGCCTCACAGTGGCATCATCCGATTTCCCCCTAATCACCCCATCTTCGCAGCGGCTTGGGAAATGGCTTTGACAGCTTCTTAAGATATCCCGTATCGTGCGTCGGTACGAATTGTGCTAGTTGGGTGTGCCAGCCTTGGCGCGGTACTGGCCATCGAATCGATCGACTCGCGCGCGAGGCAATCCAGGTCGCGCTTGTCGATCCTCTGTCAACGGATGTCATCCGTCCATGTTTGAACGACTTGCGATCCTGGTCGAGCGCAAAAGCTGGCTCATCATTCTGGCATGGGTTTGTTTTGCGGTTTTTCTTGCCGCCAAAGCGCCAAAGTGGGAAGAAGTGAGCCGCGATGACGACGTGCGGTTTTTCCCCGCTGGTTCGCCATCGGTCGTCGGACAGGATTTGCTCACGCGCGGATTTCCCAAAAGCGTCGCCAGCTCGCAAATCGTGCTCGTCGCCGAACGTCGCGACGGCAAACTGAACTCGGCCGACCTCGCCTGGATCGACGGGCTGGGCGACGCGCTAATCAAGCTCAAGAACGATAACGACGAACTGGTCAACACGAAAGAGCGCGCGAGCCTCGGGATCAAGCAGGTGCTCGATCGCCGCAGCCCGATGATCGGCCCGCGCCTCGTTGGTACCGCGCCCGAGGGTAAAGGCCAGGCATCGCTCATTATCGTGATGCTGAACGGCACCTACCTCGCGAAGCAATCGCGCGAAGCCGTGAAAGAAACGTCGCGCGTGTTGGCCGAATACAGCCAACAGAAACCGCCGCCGGCTGGGCTGACACACGGCATCACGGGATCTGCCCCCGTTGGCCGCGACATGAATTCGGCGTCCGAGCAAAGCATCTCCAACACAACCACAGCGACGATTGCCCTCGTCGTCGCGATCCTGCTGATCGTCTATCGCTCGCCGATTCTCGCCCTGATTCCGCTCGTGACGATCGGCCTTTCGGTCTGGGCATCGCTCAAGGCGATCGCGCTGCTTACCAAGATTTCCTTCCTGAACTTCCAGGTGATCAACATCACGAACGTGTTCGTGGTGGTGGTGCTCTTCGGCGCTGGGACGGATTACTGCCTGTTCCTGATCGCCCGCTATCGCGAAGAGCTGGCGCGAGGGCTCGATGGCCCGTCGGCCTTGCACGAGGCGATCAAGCAAGTTGGTGGCGCACTCGTCGCCAGCGCGGGGACGGTGATCATCGGCCTGGGAATGCTCTGGTTTTCGAGCTTCGCCAAGATTCAGTACACCGGACCAGCCATTGCACTGAGCCTTGCCATCGGCCTTGTTGCGTCGCTGACACTCGCTCCCGTACTGCTGCACTGGCTTCGCGGCGCGGTGTTCTTTCCGTTCAAGCCGCCGCACCAGATGCATGGCGGCAAGCCGGAAGGCGAGAAGGAACACAAGACGATCATGGCGAATTTCTGGCTGCACACGGCGTCCTTCGTCGTGCGCAAGCCAGGCAGAATTCTGCTCGTGAGCCTCGTTGTGCTCTTGCCGTTTGCCGTGTTCGGGACGCAACTTCGCGAGAACTACAGCCAGCTTTCCGACCTGAGCCGCGATCAGCCGAGCATCATCGGCGCCGACATGGTTCAGCGTTACTTCGCGTCGGGCGAACTGGCGCCGGCCGGCATTCTCATTGAACATCCGACGCTCGACTTCCGTTCCGACCAGGGACGCGAAGCGATCGAAAAACTGAGCAACACGATTGCCGGGCTGCCGAATATTGCCGAGGTGCGATCGGTCTCGCGCCCGCTCGGCAAGTCAGTGCCGATTCCGCCCCCGTCGCAGAGCGCGCTCATCGATGTGATGCGCATCGTGCGTGACAAGGCACGAATCCTGGTCGATGAACGCTATGTGAGCATCGCACCCAAGGTTCAGGCCGACGCCAATCACATCACCAGGCTTGACGTCATTTTCGAGGCCGACCCATTCTCAGACGCCAGTATGAGTGCGCTGGTGAATGTTCACAAAACCGTCGCCGACTCCATGCTGCCCGGCGGCGTGCTTGCAGGCGGTGCGCTCACCGGTTTGACTGGATCGACCGCGATGGTCAACGACCTGCGCACGGTGACGATTCATGACCAGAACAAGATGTATGTGCTCGTCACCACCGGGGTGTTTCTGATCCTCTGGGCCCTGCTCCGCCGGCCGGTGATTTGCCTCTACCTGATCGCCACGGTAGTGCTCGGCTATCTCGCGTCGCTAGGCCTGACCGAACTCGTCTTCCGCGCCTTGCATACCGGCCCGGGACCATGGGTGGGGCTCGACTGGAAAGTCGGCTTCTTCCTCTTCGTAATCCTCGTGGCCATTGGCGAAGACTACAACATCTTCCTCATGGCGCGAGTGATCGAAGAAGAACAGAAACACGGCGCTGTTGAAGGAACGCGTCTGGCCGTCGCGCACACAGGCGGGATCATCAGCTCGTGCGGCTTGATCATGGCCGGCACGTTTGGCTCGATGCTGACCGGCAGCCTGACCGCACTTCGCGAGCTCGGTTTCGCGCTCGGACTTGGCGTCTTGCTCGACACGTTCATCGTCAGACCGATCCTCGTGCCGGCGTTCGTGGTGTTGATTCATCGCAATGCAGAACGGATCAATCATCAGCGAATGGACGAGCCCGCCGTCATCGAAGCAGAACCCTCGACGGCGACATCTTGATCGCACGCGTCATAGTGGCTTCGCGATTGGATCGTGCTCTCGGGAGTCGTTCCATGAAGACTCGCCGCACAGATGAAAGCGCGAATCTTGCTCAATATCAGTTGCGCTCATCGATTTCGATTTGCCTGATATTTTTATTCGCAATCGCGATTCCCGCACAAGCGCAAGACGCCACCAGGGAGCGATTGGAGCGTGAGGCCGCGGAACAGGCCGCACAGGCCGACCGGCTGTTCAAGGAAGGCAAGTTTAAGCCAGCGCTCACGCTTTATCGGGCGGAGCGAATCTCACGCAAGACTCTGGGCGACGTCCGCTACGAAACACTCGCGCTGCGCGGGATTGGGATTTGCCTTGCTGAGCTGGGCGAGCTTGATGAAGCGGTGACGATTCTCATCGAAGCACGCGACCTCGATTCCAAGCGCGAGGATAAGGGATTCGAAGGGTACGACGGACTGCTGATCGCGCGTGCCGAACTCCGCAGAGGCGAAGCCGAAGCGGCTGTTAAGGCCCTTGAACGCGCACTCCCCAAGCTCGATCAGGCCATCGATCGCGATCATGAATGCGAGGCGCGAATCTGTCTCGCTGCCGCGCAGCTTCGCCTGAATCAGCCCGCGAAGGCCGAGCCTGAATCGACGCGTGCGCTCGCACTCGCCGAAGAAATCGGCACTCCAGCGTTACTCGCCGAAGCCTGGCTTTCGAGTGCGGAAGTTGCACAGGCAATGGGAAAACTTTCGCTCGCGTATGAACGTTTTGATGATGCACGTGTCGCATTTCGCGAGGCAAAGCAGCCTGTACGCGAGATTGATGCAGCGCTGAATCTGGCCGAGTTGTGTTATCGCCTCGGGCGGCCCGAACGGGCTGTGATTCGCTATGAAGCTGCGATTGGCTCGCTGAAAACGCGTGGCGATCGTGCGAAGGAAGGACAGGCACGGCTTGATCTCGCGTCAATTCACTTCGACCTCAAGCGATCGCAGGCAGCGATCGACCAGGCCGAACTGGCACGCGAGCTGTTTGTCGAACTTGACGATCAGCCGTCGGAAATCGCTGCGATGATCATCGTCGCCCAGGCGCGTGCGACAACGCGTGAAGGACTGCCCGCCGCCGTCGACCTGGTAGCGGACGCGGTTGGCAAGTCGCTTCAAGCGCATCGCGATGAACCGGCAGAGTCGATTCGTTTGATGTTGCTGGCGAGCGAGTTGGAACGGCGGCTCGGTCGGAATGATCGGGCCGACGAACATCTCAATCAGGCCGAGGCGCTCGCGAAGAAGAGTGCTGACCCTGCGATGCAGGACGCCGTGGCTAGGGCCCGCGCGAAGCGCGAGCCCTGAGCGTAAGCGATGCTTGTTGCTTGCCTGGCGCTTACAGCGCGCCGATGTTCCACGCGCCCGTCGCCGAGCGAAGCACGCCCTTGGAATTCGTCGTGAAGTACTTGCTCAGGTTCATACCCGTACCAATCGCCGGACTCTTCGACGCGACAAGGTCAACGCTGGTCGAGGTGGTCAGAGCCAGGTTCGCGACGGTATTCGCCAGTGTTTGAGCGATCGTCGCGACGCTCGAGTTCAAATCCTGGCCCGTCTTGGCGCGCCAGGCTGCCAGACTGAGACCGCCTCCGTCGAGGCTGAACTGCGAGACAAGATTGTTGTTACTCTTGAAGCCGGCCAGGCTGTCGCTCGTGATCGAAATCGACCCACGCGCGGTGTTTTGGTCGAAGAGAATGTTGTTGTAAACCTGGTTGCCGGTGCTGTTCGTGTTGATGTTGATCGCCCAGCGCGCGGTCGATGCCATCACGATCGTGTTGTTGGCGACGATGTTGTTCGTCGAACCCGCGGCTGCGTCGCTCTGGAACAGAGAGATACCGCTGGAGAGGTTGCCAGTGATCACATTATTGGCGATCAACGAATTCTGCAATCCATCACAGTTGATTGCTGAGCCGCCGCCGGAGCCGTTGCCCGTGATCGTGTTGTTCATCACGATGGCGTTCGTGATCACTCCGGTACCGCCCATGCTGGCGTCACCGTTGAACTGAATGCCGCCGCACTTGCTGCCCCAGACATAATTGCCAGTGACAACCGCGTTCGCGGAGGTGTTGGCGATGTAAATACCGTGCTGAACCATCGTCCGTGAGACGGTGTTATTCTGGATCGTCAGGTTGTTGCTGAAACTGGTGTAGATGCCCCAGTTTCCGTTGTGGTCGCAGACGTTATTCGTGAGCACGACGTTCGTGTCTTGCACCGCGCGAATCCCTGCTCGCGGCATTGCATAGACCTTGAAACCCGTGATGGTGATGTAGCTCGAGCCTTCGAGGTCGATCCCGTCGGCTGTTTTCAAATTGCGCCAGGCGATCGTCGCGTTGGGCTCACCCACGAACGTGATCGGCTTGCCCGGCAACCCGCTCTTGGGCGTGTTCCAGCCCATAACGAATCCTGTGTAGTTCCCGGCCCGCACATCCACTGTGTCGCCAGGTGCGGCCAAGTCCGCGGCGTGTTGAATTGTTGCAAACGGCAGGGCGGCGGTGCCCGGATTCGTGTCTTTCCCGGTCGTAGAAACGAAATAGGTACTAAGAACCTGTCGCGTTTCCAACATCTCGATCTGGGGACGACGGCACGACTTCTTACGAGGGCGGAAGAAAGTCATCGTGATGCTCATCCTTGGGATGCAAAGGTGTGTGCCCCAACGACGGGGCGTGTGCGAACGTGCTCCTTCGACGTGAAGGAGGGCCCAAACAAGCGTCGGTCTGGGAAGCAGGGACAGGAAGCAGGGGGGTGCAAAACCACTCTAGGACTGGCTTCTGACCAATTCAAGCAAAGTCGCAGTGCGCGACAGGTCCACCCTCTGCACTCAAGAAGGGATTCACACTTAGTTTTTGCCAATCAATCGTCTTGCCATCACATTATCGTATACGAACATCACCACTTCGTTGCCATGATTTCTGACAGGAGATTGGCATAGCGTCACGCAGCCCTCGTCCACAATCTCAAACGGTTTGCGTCAATTTGGCCCAGCAGCTATTTACGGTCGACACTCACGAAAATGGGAACCCCGGTTAACAGTGAACTTTGGTCAATACACATGAACTACGCAGAAAATTAACACAGTTAATTTTGTCCATCTTTCCAAAAGAACCCGTTGCACCTACGCGACAAACGTTAAAAGGAGTTTACAGTTGCATGCAGACACGCGAGCATAGTTCACTCTTTGCAGCGCGGCAAAACCATTTTTAGAGTGCCATTCACTTCCCATTATTTTCGGCTGAGCGATCGATCCACGCGTGTTATCAAGCCGTCATCTTCGTTGCAATCGCCAAACCTTAGAACATGGGCATTGTCTGGCCCATCGTTTTCTTGGTCGTCTCGAATCGACGGCTGTTAACTAGCGAAACATGTGCCGTTCGGTCGTGTCCAAAATGGTTTACACGCGATGTTCGGCTGCCCTGGCGCACGACGGCGGCGAACGCCGCTTTTGGCACTTCAACGCGTCATCTCTCATGCAAACAATCAGAGCCGTCTTTCGCAATTCAGAAGGGCATGCTTACTTCCTGGGTGTCGCGGAAGAGGCGGTACTGCCTCGACTCGCTTGAGTCAATCGCGATTGCCCACATCGAATGTTGAACAGTGTCTGATGACACCATTTTACCCCGCCAAATCCAATCGTATCGAACTCAACCAGTCCCCGCGAGAGTCCCACAAGCGGCTTGAATGTCCTTGCCGCCCGAGTACCGTCTGACGACCGGCTGTCCCAGATGCGTCGTCAAGGCATCGCGAAATGCGCGCAGCTCTTCGGGCGTGGGAGGAGAAAAGCGGCCTGTCGGATCGGTCACGTCGATCAAATCGAGACGCACCGGCGTATCGCCTACCAGTTCGCCCAGAGCGCGGGCGTCTTCCTCGCTTACGTTCTCTCCCGAAATACAAACGTATGACAGCATCACTCGATCGCGTCGCGCCAATGCGTGCCTTCGAGCAGCGGCCATCACATCGGCTACGCGCGTCCTGGCTGCAACAGGCACAAGCCGCGCCCGTTTCTCGTCCGTTGCCGCGCCCAGGCTGATCGACAGGCGGAACGGATGCCGTTCGTTCGTATAGCGATCGATTTCGGGAACGAGACCGACCGTGGAAATGGTAATCGCGCTTCCCGCGGTCTGGCCGGCGTAGGGACATCGCAGCAACTCAGCGGCGGCGATCACGCGATCGTAATTGAGAAACGGCTCCCCCATCCCCATGAAGACGGCGCCCGTCACACGCTTACCGCTCGCCTGAGCAATCGCTCGCACCTGCATCCATTGATCGATAATCTCCCAGGTCGCCAGGTTGCGGCGTGAGGTCATCCGCGCGGTCGCGCAGAAGACGCACCCCATCGCACAACCCACCTGAGACGACAGACAAACGCTCACCGCCCCTTCCTTATGGAGAGGAATGATGACAGTTTCCAGCGCCAGGCCGTCGGCCGTGATGAACTTGAGCTTCTGAAATCCGTCGACGGCTGAAGTCACCGTCGTTTCGAGCCGGAGTCGCGGGAGGTCGCCGATGTGGTCGGTCAGGCGTCTCGTCACGCCGAATCGTTCGCCCCAGGCGCGACGGTCGAACTCGCCGCGGGTGACGACGGCCGTTAGCAATTTGCGAACGGCAGCATCGTCTGCCCCCAAGTTGGCGGCAAGGCGGTGGAGTTCGGCGGGTGATTGGTCGCGGGGATCGATCATGCGAAACGCTGCGGTTAAGAATCGGAGCGGACGAACGAATACACTCGTAGTTGATATCGTAACTTGCGTCACGTCGGTTCGGCCAGCCGAGCACTGACGCTATATTTATGCGCCAAGCGCGTTGGCGGACCGGAGTTTACGAATTATTTTCTAGACGTTACAAACCATCGGGCAAGTGGCAACGTAGGAAAACGAGCACCGCCTCATACGGTGTCCCACCAAACTTCTGCTATGGGCCGGGATACCTCCACAGGATAGGGCGTGTTACCAACCACTAAGAACGATTGTACGGAGAACCTCACACAATGAAGCGCAACGTCGTCTCATGGGCGGCTCTGGTTGTGTCAACCGCTGCTCTCATCAGCTCGCGCGGCGTCCTTAAAACCGTGCCGGCTGCCCCTCAGTTCGTCGGCGAAAGCCAGAAGACCGCTCAGGAACTTTCCGACGCGTTCGTCGGCGTTGCCGATTTCGTCAAGCCTTCCGTCGTTTCGATCAGCGCCACGAAGAAAATGCCGAAGATGTCGGGCCGCATGAATCCGTTCGGCAACGGCGGTGTCCCGCGCAACGGTAATCCCCACAACAACATCGATCCCAAAGAGCTCGAGGAGATGTTGAAGAAGTTCTTCGGCGGCGAAGAACCGAACCTCGAACCCCAGCAGTTCGGCGGCGGTACCGCCCACGCAACTGGTACGGGCTTCGTGTTTGACGACAAGGGTCACATTCTCACCAACAACCACGTCGTTGCAGATACGAGCGAGATCAAGATCACCTTCAACGACGGTGAAGTCCTGCCCGCGACGATCGTCGGCACCGATCCCAAGACCGATGTGGCCGTGATCAAGGTCGATTCCTCGAACTACGCCGCGCTTCCCAAGGGCTCGAGCGCCAAGCTGAAGGTCGGCGAACTCGTCATGGCCGTTGGCTCACCGTTCGGCTTCGAGCAGAGCGTCACGACGGGCATCGTTTCGGCACTCGGCCGTAGCAACACGAACATCCTTAGCACTCCGAACGCGTTCGAGGACTTCATTCAGACTGACGCGGCGATCAACCCCGGTAACTCGGGCGGTCCGCTGGTCGACATGAGCGGTCGCGTGATCGGTATCAATTCGGCCATCGCCACTAGCTCGCACAGCAGCTCGGGCGTCGGCTTCGCGATTCCGATCGACCTCGCGGCGAACATCGCCGAGCGGCTGATCAAGGACGGCAAGGTCAAGCGCGTTGCGATTGGCATCGCCCTCCAGCAGATGACGCCGGTTCTGGCCCGCGAATTTGGCTTCGATCCCAAGGCCAAGGGCGTGCTCGTGAACCAGGTGTTCCCGAACTCCCCGGCCGCGAAGGCTGGCATCGAGAAGGGTGACATTATCACCAAGTTCGACGACGTGCAGGCGACCCGCGTGGCTGAATTCCGCAACTATCTCGCGACGAGCGAGCCCAGCAAGCCGCACACGGTTACCTACATTCGCAACGGCGAAACCAAGACCTGCCAGGTGACGCTGGGCGACTTTGACCTCGTGCTTGCAGGTGCTCCTGGCCAGGAACGCATTGCCAAGCAGGAAGAGAAGAAGCCGGCTGCCGAGCCCGAAAAGAAGGAGAAGGAAGAGAAGAAGGTCGAGCTCGGTGGTTATGGTCTCGAGGTTCAGGAACTGACGCCCGAACTCGCCAAGAGCTTCGGTTACAAGGGCGATATCAAGGGCCTGCTGGTGAGCAAGGTTGCCGAAGACACCCCCGCTCATGCCGCCGGTATCCGCCAGGGAATGCTGATCACGACTGCGGTCAAGGATCACAAGACGCAGTCGGTTGACTCGCTCAAGCAGTTCCAGAACCTGACGAACAACTCGAAGGAGCTGACGTTCTACGTGCAGTCTCCCGATGGTGTCGGCAAGTTCGTGCCGCTGGCGAAGCCTGCGAAGTAATTCAAGCGAATCTGCGCGATCAACGCGATTCACATCGATCCCGCCGGTCCGCCGGCGGGATCTTTTTTTGTTTGAGCCCTTCGCCGCGGATTGCGGCCAGAATCGGCTGTGGGTAGCCTATAAATTTGGGAGTGCCCCTGCCCCGTCCCATCTTCGGACGCTTCCGATCATGATGCGTTCCCCCATTCGACGTTTGTCGCTGCTAACTACCATTGGCTTTTCGCTGATCGCCGCTGCGCCTTTGGCGCGCGGCGAGATCACCAGCGCGCAGGTCGACCGCGCGATCAAGCGAGGCGTGGCATATCTCAAATCAACCCAGCGCGCCGATGGCACCTGGCCCGGCGAGTCGGGCATGACGCCCCTCATCGCCCTCGCGCTCACAACCGCGGGGGAGCCGGTTGATTCCGTATGCATCCGAGCCGCCCACCAGGCGATTATCCTCATCGACGACGGCCAGCAGCACGAAACCTACACGATCGCACTCAAGTCGATGGCTCTGGCAACGAACCCCGATAAGTACGGGCGAGCGATTGAAGCATACGCCAAGCGCCTGCAGGTGGGCCAGCTTCACGGCGGGCGAGGGGCGCAATCGGGCGGTTGGGGATATACGAACGGTCCCAACAGCGGCGGCACGGGCGATAATTCGAACGCCCAATATGCGATTCTTGGCCTGCACGCTGCGCATGAGTCGGGAATCAAGATTGCGCCGGTCGTCTGGAAGCGGGCGCGGCTCTACTGGGAAAATGCACAAAATCGCGACGGCGGATTCTCCTACACTGCCGGCCAGAACTTTCCGACCGGCAGCATGACCTGCGCAGGTGTGACCGGCCTTCTCATCTCAGGCGCGAAGACGCTCGACTCGCGCGAGCGCCTGGTTGGCGATGCGATCGAAGGCTGCGGCGATCACGTCAGCGATCCTTCACTTCAGCGCGGGCTCGACTGGCTCGCCGTCCATTTCGATCCCCGTGTGAACATCAACTCGGGTGTTCAATGGAAGTATTATTACCTTTACGGTGTGGAACGAGTCGGCCGTCTGAGCGGGATGCGCTACTTCGGCCGACACGACTGGTATCGTGAAGGTGCTGAAGAACTGGTGCGAGCGCAGGATCCTGTCGCCGGTTTCTGGCGCGGTTGGGGCCAGGAAAGCGACCCGAATCTGGCGACCGCCTTCGCCCTGCTCTTCCTCGCCAAGGGCCGATCGCCCGTTCTCATAAACAAGCTTCGCCACGGCCCTGGACGCGACTGGCACAACGACCCGCATGACGCCTCGAATCTCACCGGACTCGTCTCACGCGACTGGAAACACCTCGTCACCTGGCAGGTGGTTGATCCATCGTTCGCAAGGGTTGAGGATCTGCTCCAGGCGCCAATCGCTTACATCAGCGGACACGAACCGCCCGAATTCAACGCCGCCGGCAAAAAGGCGCTCCGTGAGTTCGTCGAGAACGGCGGACTGATTCTCGCAGAGGCGTGCTGCAGCCGCCCCGGCTTCGACCGCGGCTTCCGCGCCCTCGTGAAAGAACTGTTCCCCGAGCAAGAGAACGAGCTGCATCCGCTCGGCCCCGAACACCCGGTTTGGCGGGCGCGTTACAAGCTCGACGCCGATTCGCATCCGCTATGGGGAATCGAACACGGCTGCCGCACCGTCGTGATTTATTCGCCCGAAGATCTTTCGTGCTACTGGCACCAGATGGAGGTTGAGCCCAACAACGCGAAAGTCGATCAGGCAGCCCGGATCGGCCAGAACATCGTCGACTACGCAACCGGCCGCGAGCTTCCCGCCGATAAGCTTGCCGCGCACGAGGTGAACGCCCTCGGCGTCGATATTCCCAAACGTGGCGCACTCCAAATCGCCAAGCTCAAGCATGCCGGCGACTGGAACATCGCACCGCTCGCCGTGCCGAATCTCACCACAATGCTTCGCGACAAATTGAAGTTTGACGTGGTGATCAATCACAAGGATCTCAATCCCGACGATCCCAACATCAACAACTTCCCGCTCATTTATCTCCACGGCCGCGGCCAGATTTCGTTCAGCGACGAACAGCGCGCCCGGCTCCGCAGGCACCTGTTCCCCGGTGGCGGCACCCTGTTCGCCGACGCCGCGTGTGGCAGCACGACTTTCGACGCCTCATTCCGCCGATTCGTCGCCGAACTCTATCCCGATCGCATCCTCGAGCCGATTCCGCCGACCGACGATTTCTACACGCGCAGGATTGGCTTCGAGTTGAACGACACTCAACTCAACAAGTCGGCCGGTGGAGCGAAGGGGTATCCTCAGCTCGAAGGGATCAAGGTCGACGGCCACTGGGCGATCATTTACTCGAAGTTCGACCTCGGTTGCTCGCTCGAACGTCATTCCGGCATCGAGTGCAAGGCGTATGTTCACGAAAGCGCACTTCGGATCGCCGCGAACATCGTGATCTACGCGACAACACCGTGATCAACGTCGCACAACTTTGACAGTATGCCACTCGGTAACAATCGGCTCGGGCCAGATCGACCGGATATCGGGATCGGCCCAGCCGCGCTCGGCGTTCGGCGTCAATCGCACACGAATCCGCATCTCGCCCGGTCGCTCGATCGCTCCAGTGGGAAGTTGCGAACGGAATGTCAGCGGGAAGTGAACGACATCCTTCTGAGTCGCGGTCCCCTGCCCGCTCACCAGCAAAACGCCGCAATCGAGATGTTGAGTTATTCCGTCGATTTCGACGCTCACGTCATGCGCAAGGTCGCACGGCAGCGGAGTGCGAATCGCGAGTTGCGGCGGTTCGCGCAGGAGAAATTCGTCGTTGATCGCCGCGAATTTCGTGGGCACCGTGTCGTCTTCTTTTGGTACATCGACGAATGAAATCGCCTGTGCAAATAAGGCGGATCGGGCTTCGTCGGGCAGCGTCAGCAGCGCGTTCACCTCAAGTAACGGATCGAGTTCGAATGAGAACGGAACGTGCGGCAGTTCGATTTCCCATGGGTCGGTCAGCCCTTTGCGAGTTGAACCGTCGCTCCCTTCGCGGGCCGTCGAAACCTTCGCCTGAAACACCAAACGGTGAGGTCCGTTCGTGCTGAAATCGCTGGGATTGATTGCGAATTGCGCGCGACCTGGGCCATTGTGCCAGGGCGTGAATTCTTCGAGACTCGCACGCTCGGTGCCGATCACGCGGTACGACCACGCAAGGTCCGATGCGCACACTTCGCTGGGCTCTTCGCGGAGAAATGGCACGCCGAAGTCGACACCGATCGACACGGGAACCGTCAAGCCACGTGGGTAGCGCCGGCGCGCCTTCCAGTCGACGACGTATCCTCGCCGCACGAGTGCTTTCTCTTCCTCGCCAATCAATTCATCTCTACGCCAGAGTGCCGCAATCGCCCGCCCTGCCGCGAATCGACGCTCACTTCCCTCAGCAGTTCCCAGCAATCGGAAGAGCTCCAGCAACGCCTCGCGACCGAGCACGCCAGCACGCGCGATTTCATCGACCGTCACGTCATCTTCGGCGAGTCGATCGGCGATCTTGCGGGCCTCTAGCGTCTTGATTAGCTTGCGGCCGCCGCCAATCACCGCGGCCGAGACAAGCACGAACAGCACCGCGCTACGCGGATCCCTCACCCAATCCCAGGCGCTTCGAGGCGCGTTCTGCACCTGTCGCGACGACAAACCCGGTCGCCGCACGGGTGTCGACGGGTTGACGTCCGACGCCTTGCCATCGGCAAAGAACGAAACGAGGAACACGCACGTGAAAACCGCACCACTCATGAATCCGTGTCCTCTGAAGTTCTTGCAGCTAGCCGTCGCGACTCAAATGCCGGACCGCGTTTTGCCCGTCGGCTTGTCCTTTTTCGACTTCGTCTCAGCGTCGCCGTGTTCGCCCTTATCGGTCTTCGGCCCGCCGGGAACTTCCTCGATTATCGTAGGATTTCGCATCTTGGCTTCAGGTTCGATGACTTCCTCAACGGGAGCCGACACGAATGACCGCACCTCGCGCACATCGTCTTGCACGACGTGAAGGTCGCGATGCAGCTCCTTGACTTCCTCGGCCAGGCGGCTCAAGAGGTCATCTGCCTCGGTGCGATCGGTGATGATGAGCAAGTTATCTTCGGCGATGATTTTCGTTGTCAGGCCAACCTGGTCGAGCAAGAGTTTCAATCCGGTGCGAAGGCGAATTTCATCGAGATCGAGCCGTACCTTGGCCGCTGGCGTAAGCTTGAGCCGCGAAAGCGCTGCGAGGTCGAGCACCACGTTCGCGTGAGTTTCCTTACGCAGGTAGGCGACGAGTTCGTCGAGCGTGGCCCCTTTGCCAAACGGCAGGCGAAGCGGTTGGTACATCGCCTCGGCAATGTGGGTTGATTGGCTGGTCTTCACAGCAGCGCCTTGCTGGGCGCGCGACTGAGACTGCGTCGCGAGGAAATAGCCGCCGAGCGCAGTCGCGGCGAGCGCGACGACAAACGCGGGCCTGGAAATATTCATGGAAGGCTGCCTCCCGGAAGCCAGCGGACCATTCGTGGAAGGATGGATCAGGGCGCCTCGGCTTCAGCCGGCGGCGCGGAGAGATTCGAACGCTTGAGATGGATCAACAGCGTGGCGATATCAGCCGGATTCACGCCGCTAATTCGACCCGCCTGACCGAGCGATCGCGGCTGTACGGTCGCGAATTTCTCGCGGGCTTCGGCCCGAAGCTGGGGGATCGCGTGATAATCAATGCCCAGCGGAATCGGCTTATCTTCGAGCCGGCGGAAACGCTCAACCTGTGCCGCCTGTCGCGTGATGTAGCCGCCGTATTTCGCCTCGATCGTCACCTGCTCGATCACCGACGAATCTTCGGTGAATTCATCAAGCTGCGGCCGATGCGCGATGATGTCATTCCAAAGTGTCGGCGGGCGACGGAGAATCTGTTCGAGCGTCGTGCCTTCAACTCGTTCCGCACGCAGATAATTCGACAGTCGCTGAATCCCATCGCGTCGCGCCTCGAATTTCTGCCATCGCGCATCGTCGACGAGCCCAACTTCGCGCCCAAGTTCGGTGAGCCGCAAATCGGCATTATCGGACCGCAGCAGCAGTCGATATTCGGCGCGACTTGTGAACATGCGATAGGGCTCATCGACCCCGCGCGTCACGAGATCGTCGATCAACACACCGATATACGCTTGCGAACGATCGATCACAAACGGCTCGGCTTCCAACGCCGAGAGTCCGGCATTGGTGCCGGCGATCAACCCTTGAGCCGCCGCTTCTTCGTAACCGGTCGTGCCGTTGATTTGCCCTGCAAGAAACAGCCCCGGAACTTGCTTGGCTTCGAGCGATGCCGAGAGTTGCGTTGGTGGGGCGTAGTCGTATTCGACCGCATAGCCGTACCGCATGATCTCGGCGTGTTCCAGCCCGGGGATCATCGGGATGATCGTTTCCTGCACATCGCGCGGTAGGCTGGTTGAGATGCCGTTGCAGTAATATTCGAGCGTGTTGCGGCCTTCAGGTTCGAGAAAAATCTGGTGGGAGCCGCGCCCGGCGAACCGCACAACCTTGTCCTCGATCGACGGACAATAACGCGGGCCGGTGCTTTGAATTTGGCCCGAATACATCGGCGCGCGGTGTAGATTCGCCGTGATTACCTCGTGAACTGCCGGGTTCGTGTAGGTGATCTGGCAATCCATCTGAGGCTGCGTGATTCGATCGGTCATGAACGAAAATGGCACAGGCTCGGCGTCGCCAGGCTGCGGCTCGACCTTGCTGAAATCAATCGTCCGTCCATTGAGTCGCGGCGGCGTTCCCGTCTTGAAGCGACGCAATTCGAAACCGAGCGAACGCAGGCTGCCGGAAAGCCCCTCGGCAGACGCATCTCCCGCGCGCCCGCCGACGGTCTTCACTTCGCCGGTATGCATGAGCGCCTGAAGAAATGTTCCCGTCGTTACAACCACGGAACGCGCATGATAACGAATCCCGCCGCGGCAATTCACACCGGCAACCTTGCCGTTTTCGACGACGATCGACTCGATCATCTCCTGGCGCAGCGACAAATTCGGCTGGCGCTCGACCATCAGCTTTGCGAGGAACTGGTACGCCTTCTTATCGCACTGGGCACGCGGGCTGTGCATCGCCGGGCCTTTGCCCCGGTTCAGCAGGCGGAATTGGATCGCCGTCGCATCGGTGATGACGCCCATCGCGCCGCCGAGGGCATCAACCTCGCGAACAATCTGCCCCTTCGCCACGCCGCCGATCGCTGGATTGCAGCTCATCTGGCCGACGCTGTCGCAATTGATCGTCAAGATCGCGGTGCGCAAACCAAGCTTCGCGGCGGCCAGCCCGGCTTCGAGCCCGGCGTGACCCGCGCCAACCACAATGACATCAAAATGATAAGGATTGTTTCTCGGATGACTCATGGCGATCCAACGCATTCTAACCAACGAAGCCGCAACCACCGGTAACGCCATGATAACCGTTCGTCTATGGCACGCGCAAGACGTTTCGCTTGCAAGCTGAACCGCTACGTGTTATTTTGCACACTAGTGATCAGTTATGGAGGGCGCGGCGATGCGATCGAATGTGAAGGGCCGAGGGTCGGCCGATAATCCCCATAATCGGTTCGAGATCTACCGTTTCGAACGCGATCCCGACTCGATCGACCCCGACGACGAGGAGCCCGCCCCGACAACCGAGTTCATCGCCGACTCTTCGCGGTCGATCATCGCCACGAACGACAGCCCCGACGTCGGCTTCGACGCGAGCATCAACCCCTATCGCGGCTGCGAGCACGGCTGCGCCTATTGTTATGCCCGCCCTTCGCACGAATTTCTGGGCTATTCGGCCGGGCTCGACTTCGAGACCAAGATTCTTATCAAGAAAGAGGCCCCGGCACTCCTGCGCAAGGCGTTGATGAAGCCAAGCTGGGAGCCAAAAACGCTGGCAATCAGCGGCGTGACCGACGCGTATCAGCCGGTCGAACGGCGGCTCAAACTGACGCGCGGATGCCTCGAGGTTTTGGCCGAATTCCGCAATCCCGTGGGGATTATCACCAAGAATAAACTCGTCGCCCGCGATGCCGATGTACTGGCCGATCTGGCCACCTGTCAGGCTTCAAACGTCGCTCTGTCGATCACGACGCTCGACCAAGGATTAGCGCGGGCGCTCGAACCGAGGGCATCGACGCCTAACGCGCGGCTCGATGCAATTGCGACGCTGCGTCAGGCGGGTGTGCCGGTCGGAGTGATGGTCGCGCCGATTATCCCCGGGCTGAACGATCACGAAGTGCCCCGGATTCTCGAAGCCGCTGCCGAGGCGGGTGCGCAGTTCGCGGGTTTCACGCTCATTCGCTTGCCGCTTGGTGTTGCCGACCTCTTCACTGAATGGCTCGACCGCCATGCGCCGCTCGCTCGCGAAAAAATCCTCGGCCGGATCCGGAGCATTCGCGAGGGGAAGCTCAACGAGTCGCAATTCGGCCTGCGCATGGGAGGCGCGGGGCCGTTCGCTGAATTGATCGTTACATTGTTCAAAACGACCGCCAGCCGGCTTGGTTTGTCCACCCATTTTCCGCCACTCTCGACCGCCTCGTTCCGCAGGCCCGGCGAAAATCAGATGTTTCTGTTTGACTGAGACGCGGTGTCGGCTGTTCACGTCGCGGCGTGCGAAGTATTTTGGGCCAATTGCTCAACAATCCTTCAACCGAATCGATGGAAGACGACGATGTCTGAAGCCCGTACCTACTCGTCCCCAAGCTGGGGATTTTGGTTGATCACAGGCCTTTCGCTGTCGATCGGCTGGGGAATTCGCGGCAATTTCGGCCATGAATATGGAGCAATGATCGCTGGAGTGCTGTCGGCGATTGCGATCGCTTTGTTCGCGGGACGCGCGGATTGGTATCGCAACGTCGCCTATTTCGCGATGTTTGGCGCACTCGGCTGGTCGTTCGGCGGCAGCATTTCCTACATGCAGGTGATCGCTTACACCCACTCGGGCGATTCACTTTCGGTGATTTATGGCTTCTCCTGCCTGTTCGTCATCGGCTTTCTCTGGGCCGCGCCGGGCGGTTTTGGAACCGCGCTTCCCGCGTGCGTCAGCCGCGAAACACTGACGAGCATGTTCGTGCCGATCACTTTGGTTTTCCTCGCCTGGATGGGTGAAGACTTCCTGCTCGAGCCTTACCTCCGCGCCAACGGCTGGAAATTGAACTGGCACGATACCGACTGGCTCGGTGCAGCCGTCGCGCTTGCGACCGCTTTCCTGTGGGTCGCCGTTCGCGCGAGGATCGACGCCGGTACGTCGCTCATCTTGCATATGGCGGTCGGTTGGTGGGTCGGTTTTGGAGTGCTCGTCCTGCTACTTGGCCTGCATATGACGCCCCCACGCGGCGACAACTGGGCCGGAATGACGGGCCTTGTTGGCGGGTTGCTCGTCTACTGCCGCAACCGGCGGCTGCCCGAAGTTGCGCTTTCCACGCTAGTAACCGGCTTCCTGGGTGGAATCGGCTTCGCAGGGGCATCGATGCTCAAGCTCGTCGAGGTCACGTCGCAACTTTCGACCAACTGGCACAGCATCCTCGAGCAATCGACCGGCCTGTTCAACGGACTCGCCGTGGCCACCGCGATGGCGATGGTCATCAAGCGCACGCCGCTAGCGAAGTCGGATGAGCCGCGGGTTCGCCGCTGGACCGAGGTCTACGCGGTCGCGTTCGTCTTGCTTGGTGTGACATTCGTGAACCTGAGAAAGAACCCAACGAGTTGGGTGAAGGACCACCATATCGCCGAAATCATGTACGGGCTGCCGCTCGTTACCTGGTTCAACATTGGCTATGCGCTGCTCGCGGTTGCAATCGTCGTCCCGCTGTTTCGGCACCTGCGCCGGCCGGTGCCGATTGTTCCCACATCCGACGTCGGCAAGGGGCAACTCCTTTACCTGGCGTTTCTTTGGTGGATGGTGGTTGGAAACTTTGATCGCGCCCTGATTGGAATCGCCGAGCAACGGCTTGTCACTGAAGGTGTGATTCACGCCAACGCCGCGTTCTGTACGCTGTTCGTTTTGCTCTGCGCGGGAAACACCAAAATCACATACACAGATGAATTCGCGAGGCCTGTTCCAACGCTTCGAAAAACTCTCATTGTGCTCGTTATTGCGACTGTGATTTCGATCGTCTGCGATTGGGCAATTGTTCGCGCGATTTACGGCGACAAGCACGCTGGACACTCGGCGTTGCATATACGATTTGGCCCGCGTTCGACCGTAAAAACCGGACCGAAATAAAGCGAGCGCATCCGCGATCGATCGTTCGTGGATGCGTGTCGTCTTGTCTAAAATCAGTTGGCTGGATTTGACCAGGCGCTTGCGTTCGCGTACGCGCATCGCTAATCTAACCCTCGCGTTCGCCACTCACCGGACGGACTCTCGTCCCGACAAGAAAGATCCCGAGGGCTCATCGACATGGCAGCCGAAGTTCGCAAGGGCGAAGTGACGATGAAGGGCAACCCGATTGACCTGGTGGGCCCGAAGCTCAAGCCGGGCGACAAGGCACCCGACTTCCAAGTTGTGAACGACGGTCTGGGCACGGTTGCGCTCAAAGACACGGGCGACAAGACCAAGCTTTTCAGCGTCGTTCCTTCGCTCGACACTCCGGTTTGCTCGATCCAGACGAAGAAGTTCGCCGAGAGCATCAACGAGCTGGGTGACAAGGTCGCGGCCTACACGATCAGTCTCGACCTGCCGTTCGCCATGAAGCGATTCTGCGCGGACAACAACATCAAAAACCTGACGAATCTGTCAGATGTTCATAATCACAGCTTCGGCGAACACTATGGCGTCCTGATCCAGGGGCTGCCCATTCCGCTTCTCGCCCGTGCCATTTTCGTGGTCGATGGATCGAACACGATCAAGCACGTCGAGATCGTTCCGGAAATCGCCAGCGAGCCGAACTACGACGCAGCCCTGGCGGCCATCAAGGCTACCGTCTAATCAGACAAGCCAGTTAACCGGGCAAATCCCCCCAGCGTCCACCCGCATCAAGTTGGGCGGCGGCGACGGAACGCCTCCGCCTCGTTCATTACTTGAAAAATTGTTCAAATTTTATATTCAATTTAGATTTTGATCTCTATAGTACTTATGAGGGTCACTCGTGACTACGCTCTGCGTTGTCACGCGATTCGACCGTTTCGCGGTCATTCTTATCAATTTGGTACGTGAAGACCTACAAGCGAATTCACGCTTATAATGTTAAATGGCCGCAGAGCGGTCGAATCGCGCAACGACGAGGTCCGTAGTTACGAGGTTATCGAGGGCCCAGCGGTAGATTACCGTGCGCGACAGAGTGATCGTGGTTGAAGGGCGAAAGCCTTAACCCTGGGGCTTCATTCACTTCGCTCACTCCAGCCTCAGCCACACGATCCAAGATCTTTGGTACGACAAAGCATATGCGCCGTCGCCAAAATCACATGGCCGACTCACTCCACCTAAGATCGTGGAGCGAGCCGGCCATCATTGCTTTTACCGCCAAACTCAGTCGAGCGGTTTGATCCAGATGTTGCGGTACTGCACCGCGTTGCCGTGGTCCTGCAGCATAAGCGGACCCTTGTCGCCGGGCTTGAGACCGCCGACGCCGCCGGGCGTGGGGTTGATTTCCTTGTCGTCGATCGTCTTCACGCCGTTGTGGATGACGGTGAGGCGGGCTTTCTTCTCGACCTTGCCGTCCTTCACCTTCGCTGCGTGGAACGTGATGTCGTAGGTCTGCCACTGAAGCGGCGGCTTGCAAGCATTCACGCTGGGAATGATCTGCTGGTAAATGGCGCCGCAGTCGTTGCTCTGGAGCTTGAGGCCGTACGAGTCGAGGACCTGAAGCTCGTGAATCCCGCCCAAATAAACGCCGCTATTGCCGCGAGCCTGGCCGGTTTTGTCTGGCATGTAGGGGATGTTAAATTCGACGTGAAGTTGGAAGTCTCCAAACTTCTCTTTCGTCTGGATGTCGCCACCCTTCACTGTGAGGATGCCGTCCTTGACGGGCCAGGTGGCAAGTTCGTCGCTTCCCTTCTTGACCCAACCTTTGATGCTGTCGCCGAAGAGGACGGTGGCACCGTCGGGCGGCTTCTGGCCGAGCGTCTCGTCGCTCAGTTTAACGTCCTGCCCGAACGCGACGGTGGCGATCGTGAGAGAAAGGAAGAGCGCGGGCCGAGAGAGGTGGGGCACGTTCGGGGTCCTTGCTGGGGTTCGTGAAGGCGGGAAGATCAGTGCGACCAGTCTAACGACACCGAAGCGACAGGCAAGCACGCGGAGCAGAGCATGCTTTACAAATCAACGATCGCCGATAAATATCGCCTGACACGAATTACCCACTCGATCGACACCGTCCAGGTCGCCCCAACGTCCGGCGATTATGGGGCAATTGATGAGGTGTCGAAATCCCCGCGCTCTGGGTGCCTGACGCGTGTCGTATTTATGTTGACAGGCTGGGAAGGCGCATTATAATTCGTCGTGTTGGCAATTCTGGTAAACCTGTTAGGTTCCGTAAAATCTACCGGTTCTGGTTCGCGAGAACGCTTGACTTGGTCCGAGACGTGCTTCTCGGGCCGGTCGATCTGTTCTATTCGGAGCCGGCTCGTTACGGAGGATGACCGGGCACACGGCGCTTGACCCATCCGAGGTGGGCTCGCCGGGGGCGGAGGAGCGACCAGGCCCAGGCGCTCGTTGGAGAGGGCGTATCCGACCATGAAGACCGTGTTTACGACCGGTGAAGCAGCGAAGATTTGCAAGGTCAGCCAGCAGACGATCATTCGCTGCTTCGACTCAGGGCAGCTCCGCGGCTTTCGCGTCCCGGGCTCGCGCTTTCGGCGAATCCCGCGCGAGGCGCTCTACCGATTCATGAAGGAAAACAACATCCCGACCGACGCCCTGGAAAGCGGGCGGCGGCGGATCCTTATTGTTGACGACGATCAAGCCGTCGTCGATTTGATCTCCGATGTCCTCGCCAACGACGCGCGTTTCGAGACCCGCGTCGTGAATAACGGCTTCGGCGCGGGGATGCTGGCGAAGGAATATCACCCCGACCTGATCATTCTCGACGTCATGCTGCCCGACATTAACGGTCAGGCAGTTTGCGAGCTTATCCGGGCCGACGCGACGATGTCCGACATCAAGATCATCTGTATCTCCGGTATGATCGAAGAGGACAAGATCGCCGAGCTCAAAGCGTCAGGCGCGGACGATTTTCTCAACAAGCCGCTCGACATCGATGAATTGATTCGTCGCGTTTGCCGACTCTTAGATATAGAGACCGGCCCCACCGGCTGAGCGGACCGTTCCAGTCCAACCCCGAGAGGCGAGCAATCGCCGCGTTGGGGCGGGTGGAATCGAGCCCGCCCCGATGAGTTCTGGCCGGGACCGACGGGAAGGAGCCCGGCTCGGTGCGACAAAAGTCCGTTCGTGGTGTGAATCCTAACGACCTTCGCCGCTCGCTCGAGCGGCTGAGCGGGCTTCCGCTGCGCCCAACATCGGCGCGGGCCGTGATCGACTCCGCCCCCCTCGATCACGACGAACCGGGCGCCCATTCCGCCCCCCTCTGCACCGATTTCGATCCCGGCTGGGCCCTCGCCCGCTTCTGCGGCTTGGCCAATCCGCTCGAAATCGTCGCCGAGGCCCCCTGGTGGAAGCTGCCTGCGACAACCGCAGAAGCAGTCGGCCGGCTCTGGCGCAATTCGGTCGCGGTTTCGCTGGCTGCGCGTCGTCTGGCGCGCGAAGCGAACGATCGCGATCCTGGAGCCGTCGCACGGGCCGCCCTGCTCTATCGTTTTGGCCTCTGGGCACTTGTGGCTGTCGAGCCCGAGCGATTAGCCGCCTGGCTCGCAATCCCCGACGGCCCCAAACGCCGCGCCTATGAATTAGAAACGCTGGGCACCGAAGTCAGTTCGCTCGGGCGCGAAATTGCCGCGCGAATTGGTGGCGAGCCGCTGCTCGAAGACGCGACGTGGCTCTTCAACGATCACGCCGGCCTGCTCGCGGCCCATGCGCAAGAGCCAGAACGACTTCGGTTCATTCAACAAGCTCACGCCTACGCAGAACAAACACCCTGGGCACTGTCGGGCGCATCAGTGCGCGAGGGAGGACCTCTCGAACCGCGCATCCGGCTATTAATGGCGGAAGTGCAGTCGCGATGCGGTGCCGAATTTGTCGAAGCTGACGCGACTGCGCGAGAGGAACGGTTGACCCGCGAAAATGCCGCGCTCCGTGTCCAGACCGCGAAGCTGAAAGCGGGTCAGGAAAGCCAGGATCGCCTTATTGCCGCGCTAGCAAACACTCCGCCTCACGAACGTCCCGAGGTCTGGGCCGATCGGGTTGCGCTCGGCTGGTGCGATGCGCCAGGTGTAAGCGCGGCGAAGATCGCCTGGGTCGAGAATGCGTCAGCCACAGAGAAGCCGAGCCAGGAAGCCCCAGCCTCCCCTGCAAGACCAGCCACGACTCGACTGCCGCTGGGAACGCCTGGCCGCGCCGTTGCGGAAGTGCATCTCTGGCACATCGACCAACTCGACGAGCCCACCGAAACGCTCGCGGCGTGGGATACGTGGGCCGCACTCGTTGCCGACCGTGCGCGGTTGCGCAAGCAGCTTGATCTCGCAATCGACACGCTCCGAACTCGCGCAGAGACCGAAGAAGCCGAGCGACATCGCGCCAAGCTCGATGCACTCGGCGAATTCGCAGCAGGCGCGGGCCATGAGTTGAACAACCCACTCGCAGTCATTCTTGGCCGCGCTCAATTACTGCTCACTCGCGCCAACGATGCCGAAAGTCTGCGATCGTTGCGAGCGATCGTCACTCAGGCACAGCGGGCGCATCGGATTCTACGCGACCTGATGTACGTCGCGCGTCCACCCGAGCCGCGCCCGCGTCTCTGCGTTGTGGATGACGTTCTACGCGCATCAGTGCGAGACGCCCAGGCCGAGGCTGAGTCACGCGGAGTTCGCCTGCTGGGTGATCCGCGGCAAAGCACCGGCCTGCGCATCTGGGCCGATCCCGAGGCGCTTCGTCACGTCGCCGATATCCTCATTCGCAATGCGCTCGAAGCGACGCCGAGTGGCGGGCAGATCACCGTCGGCTCGCTCGGCGATGAGCGGCAGATTCGCTGGCTCGTGAAAGACACGGGACGCGGCCTCGTCGCGCATGAGGCCGCTCATCTTTTCGATCCGTTTTTCTGCGGCCGACAGGCGGGACGCGGGCTCGGACTCGGCTTGCCTCGCGCCTCGCGATTCGCCGAGAAGGTCGGCGGCGAGATCTCGTGGCAATCGAGTGTATCCGGCGGTACGACGTTCGCGTTCAAGTTCCCGGCCGTCGCGCCGCCGAGTGTTTCGACGACGCACGAATCCGACGCGCCGCCGCGAAGCGACCGCACGCTTCCCGCCTGAAATCGCACCACAACAACGTCAGGCCGACGTTGCGTGGAGCACCATATCGTCGGCTATCGGGTGACAATCAACGCATAAGAACGTCACGTTGAGGGGTTCATCGTAGTCCCAGTGGTGTCTCTGCAGCCTCGCCCGCTTGCGGCACCAGGCGCAAACCCTTGGACGCGAAATCAGCCCGAGTTGCTCGCCAAGTGCGGCGGCATATCGGGCTGATCGAGTACGAATGCGTCGGGGTTTTCGCGTGTCGAAGCAGATTTCGAGGTGTCGTTCGAGACGGGCTGCTTTCGAATGCAAGCGGAAGCGTTTGACCTTCTTCATGGAGATGTGTTCCATGGTGAAGATGTTGCCACCGGCCGTGAGAGTAACCACACTCGCTCCAACTGTCCATACCCTCCTTACGCTGCAGAGGGCATGCTCGTTCGGAGCGAACCGACTTCTTGTCGGGGTCCTGGCACACTTCCTTAACATCGAATGGCGTGCCAAACCGTGAAGGTGCTGTGAATTTGCGCGCAGCATCCCCCATTCGATGATCAACACGAAGTCAAATCATCACCGTTGAGCGATCAGAGATCGCGTCGATCTGCATCCGTCGTGCGCGATCGCTACGTCAACCTTCCTTGGCCAGATGCGCGATCTTTTCCTTGGCCAGAAGCGCTGCGCCCAGCACTCCAGCGTCGTCTCCCAGCGAGGCGGGAACGATCTTGATCGTCTGATTGGGATCGACGAGAACGATCTTTCGGAGCGATGTCGTGATGAGATCGACGAACGGCTGACCGAGCGCTTCGGTCACGCCACCGCCGATGACAACGATCTCGGGACCGAACACGTTGACCAGTCCACCCAAACCAATGCCTAGATAATGTGCAGACCGCTGCACTTCTTTGAGCGCGACGGGATCATTCGCGGCGACTGCGGCCGCGAGATCGCCACTCTTGAGTCGGCCCGACTTCTTGTCGACCTTGCTCGCCAGAATCGTCGAATGTCCTTTGCGGACCGCCTTGACGATGCGCCTGGCGATGGCGGTGCGGCTGGAATAGGCTTCGAGGCAGCCGCGATTACCGCAATTGCAGCTCGGCCCGCCTGCCTTGACGACCACGTGTCCAATCTCACCCGCGTTGCCGGTCGAGCCGTTGACGATCTTGCCGTCAATGATCAGGCAGCCGCCGACTCCGGTGCCGACGAACGCGCAGAGGATGTTGCGATGCCCCACACCTGCGCCCAGGCGATATTCGCCGTAGCCGCCGACGCGGACGTCGTTCCAGAGAAACACCGGCTTGTCGAGCGTTTTGGCCAGCTCCGGTGCGATCGGGAAGTTTTCGACCGACAGATTCGAGCTGAAGAGAATCACGCCGGTGTCTGAGTCGAGCGGGCCGGGAGAGCCGATGCCAACGCCAGCAATCGCTTCGCGCGTGAGTCCTGCGCTGGCGATTGCCTCATCGACGCTTTCCACGATGGCGCGAGAGATCGCCTCGGCGCCTTCGCGGGCCGGAGTGGGGCGCTTGGCACGGCTAAGAATGGTCTTGCCGTCGGCGACCACGCCCGTGAGGATCTTCGTGCCGCCGAGATCCACGCCCACAACGGGCCGCCCCTTCGCCTGTGCCGCCATGACCGACCACCCCCTGATCCAAAATCAGTCCTGCCTCTCACGCCAACGCAGGCAGACCGAACGGTTATTGGGAGTCTAATCTACTCGATCAAACGGCCTCGCGAAACGGCGCATCAGGTAAGCTGCTCTTTAAGGAGCGTATTCATCTCCGATCGCAACCGTTCCACGAACAGCGATCGATCGCGCACGATGTTGATCGGAACATCATCCAATCCGCGCAACTCGTTTTTCCAGTCCTTCACGCGATTCACTTCCGTCAGCCCCAACCGGACGAGCCACTTGGCGACCGGAGGAATCTGAAACTCCGACGGGTCCTTGATCTTGTAAATCACCCAGGCGATGAGGGCGTGCTTTTCGTCGAGCGTGAGATCATCGGGATCAAGGTTCCGCCAGTTGAACACATTCCAGGCGCGGGTCTTGTCGGTAATGTTGTCGTTGAACACTTCGTCACTCAGGCGATAAATCCAATCCCATCGCGCCCGTCCGCGGAGCGACAGCCAGGGACGTGTTCCCGCCTTGGCGTCGCCGTTCATCCACGTCCGCGTATTCGCCAGCATCGCACCTTCGATCGGTGCAAAGGCGATCAATCGCGCGAAGGCATCGCGCATATCGTTAACGCTGCCCGGCACGCGGTCGTGATCCCACCAGGGCAGCACGAGATTCTGGTTCGCCAGCCAGACGCCGTGAGTTCCAACGACAACCTTGAGCCGCCGGCTATCGCACAGGTTCAGGACCGTTTCCCAGAAGTAAGAATTTGCCGGCGGCAGCTTGGTGGTCGCCTTGTCCCAGGCTTCAACAACTTCTGCACTCGCCACTGGATCACGCCTGGCGAGATCGGCACGAAATGCCTCGCCGATCGTCCGCTTCGTGAATTCCTGCGTAACGAGATATTCGAGCAAACGCCAGGTTGCCTGCGTACGAATTCCCGGATCGGCCGTCGCCGCGACGACGTGTGAGACGAGATTGTCCTCGCTCAGGCCGGTCGTCTCATCGACTTGCGGTTGAAGCCGACGACAAACCGCGAGCACGTTTTGCAGCCAGCGTTCGGGGCGATCGACGTGATGTCGAAGGAACGGCGCGCCCGCGATCGCTTTTGCTAGTTCGGGCATCTCCTCGGCGCCGGCGAGAAAGCTCTCGGCCCACGCGTCGCCACACGATTCGAGCAATTGTTCGATATTGGGCCGTCCTTGCGTGAGCCAGCGTTTGAGAACCTCCGCGCGATCCACGGCCGGAATGCGCGCCAGTTCGAGTTCATCGAGCGGCGCGGGCGCTTGCGCCGCCAGAGTTTTCGCCAGCGTGCCGACGTGCTCGATCCGCTTCTTGTGCGTTCGGTCCAACTCGCCACGTTCGCTCGCAGCCTTGAACCAGCGACGGATTTCGGGGCTGGGCGATTCATTGCCGCGTAGCCGGGCGATCAGTCGCAAATCCGAACGCATGCGATCGAGATAAGTACCCGGCCAGCGGTTGTCGGATGGTCGCTGCGATTCGGGCAGTCGAAGCAAAATATCCTCAACACCCCAGACAAATGCCTCATCCGCCATTCCGCTTTCGGACGCAATCTCCAGCACGGTGCGGGCGAGTTGCGGCAGGTGATCGCTGGGCGTCGCCAGAATCAGCGAGTTCCATTCGTCGCGTGTGTCGGCATCGGCAAACAGCCGACGCAATCGCGGACCGAGCCAGGCTTCGGGCACATCTTGTCGCAACGCCCAGTTCGCTGCGTCCGGGCTTTCGAGCAGTCTGCCTAACCGCGTTGCGATTCGATCGGTCGATCCCTGATGCAATCGCATCTCGGCCGCAATTGCTGACAGGAAATTCACAGGAGGCTTGCCGGTCGCGAGTGATCGGTCGATCAGACGATCGAGCGAGTCGAATTTCCCCTCGCACGCCGTTGCAACGGCCTCTTCCGTATCGAGCGCAAGCAGCGTTTCGGAATCGGCCGGCAGCTCGGCTTCGAGTCGTTTGCGAATCGCCGTCCAGATTGCGAGCGGTGAATGTTCGCGATCGGCCCTGAGAAACGCGATGCGTGCGCCTTCATTGGGTGCGGTCTTCCAGAAGACCAGCGACGCCTGCAACCGTTCCGATCCCGGCGCGTTCGCAAACACGCGCGAAACGACTTTCCCCCATCCCGCGGCTTTTTCGCCCTTCCAAGATGCCGCAAACCCCGCCTGCCTCACCAGCGACGCCCGCGCGCTTTCGTCAAAGCTCGAGCCCGATAGCCACCATTCCGGGGGATGAGCATTCGCCCATTCGTTTCTCAGCGCGCCTTCGGGAATCCAATCGACAAGGCTGCGAAATCGTGGCCACTCAACCGCCGGCGCAGCCGTTCCGACAAGCTCGACAAACTCGGCCGCGCGAACGAGGCGTTCGCCCATCCACGGTGTTGCGCCGTACCGTGAAGCCGAAGCCTCGACGATCGCTGCCCAGCGCGTCAGTGTTTCAAACTCGCCGGTTTGAAGCCAGCCGGCGACCAATCGCGCCCACGAAGCCGGCTCGATCGGTGGCTCGATTTGCCCGGATTTCACATCGGCGATGAACCCCTGCGTCAGCAAAATCTGCCGATTCGGTCGCGCTGTGGCGATTGTGCCGTGAATGCGATAACCGGGAAGTTCCTCGGGGCGGTCGTGAAACGTCGAAAAGGTAAGGTCGGCGCGAAGCGAACGCGGAAAGACCCAGGTGAGCAACTCGATCAGCGGGGCGAGGCGATCGGGTTCGTCGATGAGAAAAAGCGTTCGGCTTTCGAGCGCCGCCTGTGCGATCGCCGTGAGCAATCCCGCGATAAGGTCGGCACGCGGTAACAAGGCAGAACACGCTTGCCAGGCGGTGCGTCGGTCGAGAAGCGCTTCGCGGCTCAGCGTTACCTGTGCAGGTCCCTGTTGCCCTTCCGGCTGCGTGAGCGTTGGCACGGGATCGCTTCTGATCCAGATTGCCGAATCGAACAGGCCGGCGGGCCAGCGGTCGATTGCGTCGAACTCGGTGCGATCGAGCAAAATTCCATGCGCGAAATGCCCGCCAGGCCGGCCCCAGAGCCGACTGCCGCTTGTGCCGCCCTCGGTCTCGTATTCAAACGCGCGTGGCGAGAGAAAGGCGATTTCGTAGCGAGTATCGTCATGTTTGTAACGGAGTGTCGCGGGCGCAAGTACGCGGCCGCCGCCGGGGTAGGCACGCAGGCCGAGATGGCGAAAGTCGGACGAGACGGGATATCCCTCGCTCCGCCGCTTGATTTGAAACCCGTTGCTCGCCCCGAGACCATACCCCATGGGACACTGGGTGTAATAGATTTGCTCCATGAACACCCGACGTCCTTAATGACCAATCAACGTGTTCAAAAATTCATAAGATCAAACGAAACAACTGCGCGACCGTCGATCAGTTCTTGCGCATTGGACCAGCGAATGTCATTCCGCAGGCCTGAAAGCCCTTCAACCGCCGTCGAAATCCGCGTCTTGATGTCGGCCGCATTGGCAGGAGGGGCAGGAAATGCCTTACGGCGCTTGACCTGAGCTTCGGCCGTCAGCCCTCGCAGGTCGGCGGTCAAAAAATCAAATTCGCCCGCTGCCGCCGCGTTCACAACCGCTCGCAACTCATCGGCATTGTCGGCGGCCGAATTCAGCCGGGCGATCAAAGTATCTAGCTCGTCTCGCGAGAGCAGCACGCCCATCGTCACGAATTGCGTGTCTCCCATCCGTTCGGCGAGCCAGCCTCGGCTGACTGAAGGAAGTCGGCGCCGGGTTCGCTTCGGTACAGGATCTCCCCGTCGCAAATCCTCGAGAACCGGGGCCGCTTGTGTGCGCGTGAGACCGCGAACGCGAAGATAATCGTCGAGACTTCCTTCATCTTCCGCTCTCGCCAACTCGGCAAGCCAACGCGCGTGTTCGACACGATCCCGGACGAGGTCATGCAGTCCCGAAACCAGACTCGACGCCTCATCAAGCCGGACGGCAATCGCCGGAAGGGGCTTGGCGAACTTGCTCACGCGATCCGGCGGACGATACGCCCCTTCCGCCAACGCCTTCCACTGTGTTTCGAGCCGATCGTGATCGGCCTGCGAAAGCGCTTTGGGCTGATCGAGTGCGACGGTCGCGATCGAAATCCCCGCGCCTCGGGCACGCGCCGCGAGGGCGTTCAGCTTGTCGATATCGGACGTGTGGTCGGGAGCGTCGCCCAGCAATACGATGAGCTTGGTCGCAAGTTCTCCCGCCCGACCGCTTGGCCAATCCAGACCACCTGGAGTTCCGGGAAGGGCCAGCATCAATCCTTCGACGACCGACTCGCCCGAGGTGACATCCTCGTGAAGCGCAGGCTCAAGCGAGTTGATCACTCCGCGAAAACCCACGGCATCGGTGAACGGCGTCGCCACGCGTGCCTTGAAACCGAGGCCGGGAGCATCGTCGCGATATTCGACAAGGCCCAGGTGTAGCGTCACGTCGCCAAACGCCTTGCCAACATCCTTCGCGAGGGTATTCGCAAGCGTCCGCGCTGCCTCAATGTTCGGTTTCATCGAGGCGGTCGTATCCATCACAAACGTGATGTACACATGCCGAAGTGCCTGGCGTAATGGTGCAAGACGCTCGGCGTCGGACGGAATCGTTTCGGTCGCGAGCGGGATTACCTCGTCAACCGGACGCGGCAAGCCATCACTGCCTAGAACGGTTGTCAACCGCACGATCGGCCAGCCGAATCGGGGAAACGTGGCGCCGTCGGACTGGCTTTCAACCTCGCTGGGGCAACGTCCGCCATGCTTGGGGCAAACTCGTCCGCTGATTGCCGCGGCAAGACAAGATTGATCGCCGAACATTTCGATGCTGGGTCGGCTCGATCGATTCGTCGGCCGCGCAACGAGTCGCGAATCCCAACCCGCTGCATCATCGCGCGAGAGCCAGCCATCCGGCCCGTTCGGCGTCGCACCAACGCGATACATGGTCGGCGACTCGGCGTAAACATAACGCGTTGCGAAGAGCGGTAACTCGTCGCCGACCGCTTCGCCATCGGCTGTTTTTCGCAAGAAAACGTTACGCGTTGTGATGAGGACTTTTCTACGAAGCCCATCGTCGTTGCGAAGGATGGTGTCTGCGGGCAGTGCTTCAGCGACGCCAACCGCTGGCTGAGGCGTACTTGTCGTCGGATGGTTTGCGGATGCGGATTGCGACGGGAGGAGATCGCGTGAAATCACGGCGACCACGGGAGATGCACTCCCTGTCGGCGATTTTGGTGTGTTGCCACGAAGAAAAAACGCGGCGGTTCCGCCCGCCACAATGAGCAGCAGGTAGAACACGGGCATGCGATAGAGCGCTGGAAATCGTCGCAAGACGGGCTCCCCTACTCGGCCAGACCACGCTCCATCCATGTTACTAGGAACGTGGAAGCGCGGGCAAGCGTGAGAGGAGAGCAGTCTTTGAGAAGTCGAAAACACTGGAGCGACCAAGCACGGATTGAACCTCATGATCTCGTGGCTCTTACGTTTAGCTCCTCGCGATACTCCATTAACGGATTGAGTGGTGAGCCTGTCCGGATTCGAGGACGGTTCTTTCGATAGGGTTTTAGCGTTTTGTGCAAAGAGGTGTAGTTATTATCGAGTTCATAGCGGGTCATCGATCCGTCCGGTCTGATAATCTTGGCTTCCCCGCATCCGAAGCAGATTAAGTAGACGGTCTCACCTGTTGCGGACTTCGCCTTGATGGCGTAATCGGGATGAAATCCGCCGCACTTTTTTTCAGCAAAGAACGGTACATACGTGCTCGGATCCACAACGATTCTACGAAGTTCGTGAGCGTCTGCGTCGTTCAGAGGAAGTGGCTGTTCGTAGAACAGAAAACCGCCCATTTCGACCGCCGGTTTCTTTTTTTCCTCGTCAAAGACCGTCGGCTCGTAACCCTGATGAGGAAGCCCTTCGAATAACATGAGCCGCGCGTCTTCCGGCAGCGCAAACAGTGAGACCTCGCGTTTTGAACACGACGCAACGGTTGCGATCATGAGCATTAGAGCGAGCCAACGCATCAACGGTCACCCCGAATTCGTTGCTCGGCCCAAAGACCGGCAAACGCGATCGCCTTGAAGGTCGAAACGCAGTTCACCGGTCGTCGGGCTGAGAAGTTACTTCGCGTTCTTGTCAAGGAAGCCCTGGTTCTTCAGCCACGTAGCGCACAGGCCGGGCCATGCTTCGAACGACGGCTCGGGCGGAATGCGACCGGCCCAGCCACTTCCCAGTCCAAGTCCGTGAACGCCCTTCTCAAACAGATGCAGTTCGACCGGCACCTTGTGCTTCCGCAGCGCAAGGGCGAACAGCAAGCTGTTCTCGGCCGGCACTCCGGCATCGGCGTTTGTATGTGCGAGGAACGTCGGCGGGGTGTCTTTCGTCACCTGGGTTTCGTTCGACAGGCTTTCGACCAGTTCCTTGGGCGGATTTTTGCCCAGAAGGTTGTTGAGCGATCCGGTGTGGCCAAACGGGGTCGCCAAGGCGATCACGGGATAGACGAGAATCGCTCGATCGGGACGTGAACTCACGCGTTCGATCGGATCTTCGGCGTCGGCCTTGCCAGCGTCGTAGTGCGTGGCCGCGGTCGAGGCGAGGTGGCCGCCAGCGGAGAAGCCGAGAACGCCGACCCGTTTGGGATCGAGCCCCCACTCAGACGCACGTGCCCGAACTGTGCGGATCGCGCGGTTCACGTCGTTCATCATCGCGGGGTGGTGGTACTTGGGCGCGAGGCGGTACTTGAGCATCACGCCGGTGATTCCCAGCGAATTGAGCCACTTCGCGACTTCGGCACCTTCGTGCTCCACAGCCAGGAAGCCGTAGCCGCCGCCCGGGCAAATGACGATCGCCGAGCCGGTCGCCTTGGCGGGATCGGGCTTGAAGATCGTTAACGTGGGGATGTCGACCGCCTCGGTGCCGAGTGCGCCTGGCGCACCTTTGGGCCAGAGGGGAATGACTTCGGGCTCGGCGGCCTTCACGACCGCTGAGCCCGAAATGGTAACCGCAAGAATTGTCAGCACGGGGGAGAGACAACGTGCAACGGTACGGCTCATACAGCACTGCCCTGTTGGGGTAGAAGAACAAGCTGCCTGGCTGTCCCGGACGAAGAAGTCGAAATCGCGGCTTCAGCTTCGGTTCGTCGGGAATCCAAGGTCGAGAGCAAGCCCAGCCAGCGCGCCTGGACGGCGAGTGCCGACAGCATACACGTGACGGTGAACGAGGTGAACAAGATGCGCACCCACAAGTAGTAATGTGCCTGCTTGAATACCGCGAACGGAGTCAGATTGTTCGTGATCGGCAAAGCGAGTGACGCAGCGATCGAGCCTGTAAATGTGTAACCGTGCCGAAGCCCCGAGGCATAGCTGCGATCGAAGGATTCGCCAGTAGGCAGCGAAATGAAATCGACTGACCCGAAGAAAAGGCGCCCGTTGATACGGACTGTGCCCGCGGGCAGGGGAAACAGGTCGCTCACGAAGTAACGGAACCACTCGTTCCAGCGAAGCGTCTCGAGGGTCACCAGCTCGACAGCGATGAGCGAGGCCGGCAAGAGCAGCAGCGAGCAAAGCGTCGCAAACGGGTGCCGGCGCACCATGGCACCGATCAATTTCATGCGATCCTGGAGTGAACCAGTCGGCGCGTAAGTCCCGAGCATGACAAGAGGTACGACAAGGCACGCCACGCCAGCGATCAGCAAGCCCGGCGTCGTAACACGCGGTTGCGCCTGGTGCCCCCAAGCTACAATCAGCGGAAGCGTCAGGCCGATCGCCGACGTTACGCACAAAACCGCGCGCCAGCCTCGCATTCTCATCGTGACATGCGGTTGCCGGGTCCAGTCGCCCTGGCTGCCGCGACGGAGCAATTCTCCATACCCAATCATGACAATTGTGAGCGCGCAGGCTGCGCTCCATACCCCAAACTGGGGAATCTGCAACGACAAGACGACGAGCGCCGCGCCGATGGCGAGCAGCGAAACCGTTTGCGCTTCAAGGAGTTGCTTCGCGCCCATCTTGAGCAGCTTCGCCACCCAGTCGCCCGGGGCGACGTGAATGGGAACCGCGACGGCTTCATGACAGCTCCAGCACGTAATATCAGTGCCGGCGAATTCTGGACGAGCCCGTAACACTTTGCCACAGCGGCACTTGACCATGGTGGGTAGAGGCATTCCCACCGCCATCAACGCACTTCGCGCCATGCCCTGAGTCCCCGAAGTCAATGAAGGAACGCCGGCCGAAAGAACTTCCGGCCCTTCACCCATTTCAGTTTGTTGATGAATATTGCGCGAGGGGAAGATCGAAGCGTTCTGAGAGATCGTTCCCGACTTGAACAACCTAGAACGCGTTGCGCATTGATCAACAATCCGACGGTTCATAATTCGTTTTGTGACACTGAACGCAACCGTAAAAATGGTTTACGATTACATCCATCCACTTCATCATGTCCCCAAGCGGTGCAGCACTTTATGTCGAATTGTGTGAACGAATTGTGAATCGACAATGAAGAGTCCCGCACCCCCCGGAACAGTGGAGATCCACTGCAATAACCGGGCCACAGGCACGGGACGATGGAATGTGCGACTGCACAATTCAGGCAAGTTGTTTCTGATCTGACGGAAGCACAAGCTGCTCGATGGTAGCGGAGGTCGAAGCGCTGACGGCGACTTCTGCTTCGTTGCGCCGGGAGTCCAGAGTTAAAAGCAAACCCAGCCAACGCGCCTGAACGGCGAGCGCGGCCAGCATGCACATCACCGTGAAAACCGTGAAGCCCAGCCGCCAATACAGGTACGATTCGCCGCGAATGTAAAGCACCGTTGGATCGATGCCGTTCGAGATCGGCAGGGCGAGCGAAGCGGCAATCGAGCCAGTGAAGGTGTAGCCCTGCCGTAGCGCGGACGCATAACTCGCATCGAACAACGGCATCGGCACTACAAGAAAGTCGATGTCCTTCACGTAAATGCGTGACATGAAATACTTCGTGTCCGCCGGGAGCGGGAAGAGCTCAAAAACAAAGTAGCGGAACAAATCCTGCCAGCGAATCGCCTCGTACAGCCAGACCTCAACCGCGAGTAACGTCGTGGGCAGAAGGAGCAGCGTGCACAACGTGGCAAGCGGATGGCGGCCGATCATCGTGCCAATCATCCGGATTCGTTCACGAATTGATCCCTGAGGGGCGTACGTTCCCAGCATGACGAGCGGCAGGATCATGCAGCCAATCGCGGCGATTCCGACTCCCACGATCGACAACCGTGGCGCTGTCTGCCGAATCCACGCCAGAATCAGCGGAAATGCGAGTGCAGAGGCAGCGCCCAGGCAAAGCAATGCCCGCCACAGGCGCATAAGAACGCTCACACGCGGCGGACTCGTCCAGTCTCCCTGACTTCCCCGCCTTAACAGTTCACCGTAGCCGACCATGACAAGCGCAAGGGCGACCGCCGCTCCCCACACTCCGTACTGCGGAATGCGAAGCGAAAACGTAACTGTGATGGCCCCAATGGCCAGGAGCGAGATCGTTCTCGCTTCAAGTAGCTGCCGCGCTCCCATGCGCAGCAGACAGGCAACCCATGATCCGGGAGCGACGTGAATGGGAACTGGCACGCTGGCGTGACAGTTCCAACAGACAATTTCGCTGCCAACGAACTCCGGGCGTGCCCGCAACTTCTTGCCGCATTTGCACTTCACCATGGTAGGTAGAGGATACCCCGACCCCACCGTCGACGCGCGCGCCATGGCTCGCCCCTCCACCGTGTCCAAAGGGAACGTCAGTTCAATCACACCTCGATTCGAACCGAAACGGTGACTTGCACGACTGGCCGAACGGCCTTGGTAGGTTCTGCACGCGATACCAGACAATCGTCAGTCGCGGCGCATCACAAGTGACACGCAGCATACCAGAAAATGTGACAGACAATGAAAGACAATCTCAGACATCCGTACGATGTCATATGCACTCATAGCAATTCACACGAACCAACCGATCCCGTCGTTCTGTGTCGCTCGCCGGTGAACGATCTGACAGCGTACCACGCAGAACTGCCAAAACGGCAGAACTCACGATGCACGTCGACACCGGCATAATTGCCAACTAATTTCCTGCAAACGAGTTAAGTCTATTCGCAACAGACGGCACAAGGATTGCTAATACGCGGTGCGAGATTCGCGAGGGTCCCGAACGCATGTATGAGCCCTCGGACCGTCGTCCGCAATCAAAGGACGGCGGCGTTGCAACGATCGATTCGCAGGAGATTCCACCGTGGCGAAGTTGATGGCCTACGACGAGGAGGCACGCCAAAAGTTGGCCAGTGGCGTGTCGAAGCTAGCGCGTGCCGTCCGGAGCACTCTCGGTCCTCGCGGGCGGAACGCGGTGATTGATAAGGGCTGGGGCAGCCCGACCGTGACCAAAGACGGCGTGACGGTGGCCGAAGAAATCGAGCTGTCGGATGCCTACGAGAACATGGGCGCCCAGCTCGTGAAGGAAGCCGCCTCGAAGACCTCTGACGCCGCGGGCGACGGTACCACCACCGCGACCGTGCTGGCCGAAGCGATCTTCAAGGAAGGGCTAAAAGCCCTCGCCGCCGGTGCCGATGCCATGGCCCTCAAGCGCGGGATCGACAAGGCGGTTACCGCCATCGTCGAAAACGTGAAGGGCCAGTCGAGGCCGGTCACCGAGAAGGATTACGTCCAGGTCGCCACCATCGCAGCCAACAACGACCGCTCGGTCGGTGAAAAGCTGGCCGACGCGTTCAACCGCGTTGGTAAAGACGGCGTCATCACCGTTGAAGAAGGCAAGGGCTTCGAGACGTCGGTTGACGTTGTAGAGGGGATGCAGTTCGATCGCGGCTACCTTTCGGCTCACTTCGTGACCGACCAGGACCGCTCGGAAGTCGTCCTCGAAGATCCCTACATCCTGATCTACGAAGAGAAGATCAGCACGCCCAAGATCTTGATTCCGGTCCTGGAAAAGATCGCTCGGGCCAACAAGCCGCTGTTCATCATCGCGGAAGACGTCGATGGCGAAGCCCTGGCGACCCTGGTCGTCAACAAGCTCCGCGGCATCCTCAATGTCGCCGCCGTGAAAGCTCCCGGCTATGGCGATCGCCGCAAGGCGATGCTCGGCGACATCGCCGCGCTGACCGGTGGCAAGGCGATCTTCAAGGATCTTGGTGTCGAGCTCGAAAGCGTCGAGCTGACCGACCTTGGCCGTGCTCGCAAGGTGACGATCGACAGCGAGAACACCACGATCGTTGAAGGCGCCGGCACGACCGACGAAATCAAGGGTCGCACCGAGCAGATTCGCCGCGAGATCACCCAGACCGACAGCGAATACGATCGCGAGAAGCTCCAAGAGCGTCTTGCGAAGCTCGCCGGCGGTGTGGCACAGATCAACGTCGGCGCCGCGACCGAAACGGAAATGAAGGAGCGGAAGGCGCTCGTCGAAGACGCCCTTCACGCCACCCGCGCGGCAATCGAAGAAGGGATTGTCCCCGGCGGCGGCACGGCCCTCATTCGTGCCTCGAAGGCGCTCGCCTCGATCGACGCCAAGGGTGACGAGGCGCTTGGCGTCGCGATCATCAAGCGTGCCATCGAGCAGCCCGCCCGGTCGATCGCCGAAAACGCCGGCATCGACGGCGCTGTGGTCGTCTCGAAGATCCAGAAGTCGACCGACGCCAACTTCGGCTACAACGCCGACGCCAACACCTGGGGCGACATGTTCGCTTTCGGCGTTGTCGACCCCGCCAAGGTCACCCGCTCTGCCCTTCAAAACGCCGCCTCGGTCGCCGGCCTGCTGCTGACGACGGAAGCGATCATCGTTGAGAAGAAAGAGAAGAAGGCCGCCGCTGCTGGCCACGATCATCACGATCATGGCGGAGGCATGGGCGGAATGGGTGGCATGGGTGGCATGGGCGGAATGGGGATGATGTAAGTCGTCCCCCCGACGATCGCGAATTCACTTCAATACACTCTCCTCATCATTCATAGACACCTCCGGCCGGGTTCACGCACAGAACGAATCCGGCCGGTCAGACGAGACAAGGAATCGAGACAATGGCGAAGATTCGTCCGCTTGAAGACCGCGTTGTGATCCAGCAGATCGAAGCCGAAGAAAAGACCGCCGGCGGCATCGTCCTTCCCGACACCGCCAAGGAAAAGCCCCAGCGCGGCCGCGTGATCTCGGTTGGCCCGGGCAAGCTTCTCGACTCGGGCGAACGTGCCCCGATCGGTGTTGTCGAAGGCGATGAAGTCCTCTTCGGCAAGTACTCGGGAACCGACATCAAGGTCGACGGCGAGGAAATCAAGATCCTCCGCGAAACCGACATCCTGGCCAAGATCGTCAAGTAATCGCCTGCTCACCGAAGATTCGACGCGTGCTCCTCGGTATCCCGGGTCGAGCCGCGTCGAAACTTCATAGCCGCTGGAGAGTCAGCCCGTGCCCAAGCAACTGCTTTTCTCCGACGCCGCTCGACGGAAGATGCTCGACGGTGTCGATACCCTGGCCAAAGCCGTCGGTACGACCCTCGGGCCGACCGGGCGTAACGTCATCATCAACAAGTCGTTCGGCGGCCCCACCGTCACGAAGGACGGCGTCACGGTCTCGAAGGAAATCGAGCTCGAAGACCCGTTCGAGAACATGGGCGCCAAGCTGGTGAACGTGGTCGCCTCGAAGACCTCGGACATCGCTGGCGACGGCACGACGACCGCCACCATTCTTGCCCGCGCGATTTATCGCGAAGGTCTGCGGAACATCACCTCGGGTGCGAACCCGACGGCCGTGCGCCGCGGTATCGAGAAGGCGGTCGAAGCGGCGATCAACGAGCTGCACTCGAACATCAGCCGCCCGGTGTCGAAGAAGGAAGAAATCGCCCAGGTCGGCGCGATCTCGGCCAACAACGACGCGACGATCGGCAACCTTCTCGCCGACGCCGTCGAACGCGTTGGTCGCGACGGTGTGATCACGGTCGAAGAAGGCAAGACCGCCGAAACCACGCTCGACTTCGTCGAAGGGATGCAGTTCGATAAGGGCTACCTGAGCCCCTATTTCGTCACCAGCCCGACGACGATGGAAGTCATCTTCGACGACGCGCTCATTCTTCTCCACGAGAAGAAGATCAGCAACCTGCGCGAACTCGTCCCCTTGCTCGAGAAGGTCGCCCAGTCGGGCCAGCCGCTCTTGATCATTGCGGAAGACGTCGACGGCGAAGCCCTCGCGACCCTCGTCGTGAACAAGCTCCGCGGCATCCTCAACATCGCGGCCGTCAAGGCTCCTGGCTTCGGTGATCGCCGCAAGGCGATGCTTGGCGACATCGCCACGCTCACCGGCGGCACGGTGATCAGCGAAGACCTCGGTATCAAGCTGGAAAGCGTCACCATCGATCAGCTCGGCCAGGCCAAGCAGGTCAAGGTGAACAAGGACAGCACGACGATCATCAACGGCGCCGGCGTTAAGGCCGACATCCAGAAGCGGATCGACCAGCTTCGCCGCCAGATCGAAGAGACCGAGAGCGAATACGACAAGGAAAAGTTCCAGGAACGTCTCGCCAAGATGTCGGGCGGCGTTGCCTTGATCAGCGTCGGCGCTGCGACCGAAGCGTCGATGAAGGAACTCAAGGCCCGCGTCGAAGACGCCCTGCACGCCACCCGCGCGGCGGCTGAAGAAGGAATCGTCCCCGGCGGCGGCACGGCCCTCATCCGCACGATTCCGGCCGTCGAGAAGGCCCTCGCCACCCTCAAGGGTGACGAACAGCTCGGCGCTTCGATCGTCCTGCGTGCTCTCGAAGAGCCCGCCCGTCACATCGCCGGCAACGGCGGTCACGACGGTGGCGTGGTGGCCGACGAGGTCAAGTCGCAGACCGGCGCATACGGCTTCAACGCCAACACTGGCGAATATGTCGACATGTTCGCTGCCGGCATCGTCGACCCGACCAAGGTCACCCGCTCGGCGCTTCAGAACGCCGCGTCGATCGCTGGGCTCATGCTCACGACCGAAGCGATGATCACGAACATCAAGGAAGACGAAGAGAAGCACGCTCCTCGCGTTGAAGGTTCGGTTCGTTAATCAAGCTTCCGCAAGGGGCCGGTGCACACGCGCCGGCCCCTTGTTTCAGTCCTTCATCTCACGCGACCAAATGGACTTGCATGTCATAACGTCTGTTTCATGAATATGCTCTGAGACGAAGCATCGACGGTCAGCGTGTGCCGGAATGACGTGGCTTGATCAATTGTCGATAAGAATCCATTTTCCTCCACAACGTATGATGAGGCGGGAGCGGTCCGGCCGGTGTCGCACGCTTCGTGCCATTTTGATACGATGATCGCGACGACGCACCGACCCAAATCGACCCGATAGAGACGCCGTGCCGATGGCAACGAAGCGCGATTATTACGAGATTCTCGGCCTCAAAAGAGATGCCGACGCCGACGAGATCAAGCGTGCGTATCGCCAGCTCGCTCTGAAGAACCATCCTGATAAAAATCCCGGCGACGCCGACGCCGAACGCCGGTTCAAAGAAGGCGCTGAAGCTTACGAAGTGCTGTCGGACCAGGCGAAGCGCCAGCGCTACGATCGCTACGGCCACGCGGGTCTCGAAGGCGCGGGCGTGCACGATTTCCGCAATGCCGACGACATCATGTCCGCCTTCTCCGACATCTTCGGCGGCGGCATGTTCGGCGACCTCTTTAACCAGCGCCGCCGTGGTCCCCGCCCCGGCCAGGACCTCTTGATGAAGCTCGAAATCGAGCTGATCGAGGCCGCGCGAGGTGCCACGAAGACGATCGAACTCAATCGGCAAGAGATTTGCGGCGAATGTAAGGGGTCGGGCGCGAAAAAGGGCACGGTCGCGACCACCTGCAATTACTGCGGCGGGCAGGGACAGGTCGTCTCGTCGCGCGGCTTCTTCCAGGTCGCTACCACCTGCCCGTCGTGCAGCGGCGAAGGCGTAAGGATCACCGATCCTTGCACCCACTGCCGAGGCGCGGGCCGGGTTGCGGCGAGTGCTCAGCTCAAGGTCGACATTCCGCCGGGAGTGGAGACGGGTATGTGGCTCCAGCTTCGCAATCAGGGCGAGCCAGGCGACCCGGGTGCTCCGCGCGGAAATCTTCGGATCCAGATTCACGTTCGCAAGCATCCGTTCTTCGAACGCGTTCAAAACGATCTTCATTGCCAGGTGCCGATCAGCTTCCCGCAGGCCGCACTTGGCGGCGAGATCGAAGTCCCCACGCTCGACGGTCCCGACCGTTTGCACGTTCCTCGCGGAGCACAGAGCGGAGACATCCTCAAGCTCAAGGGCCGCGGCATGCCGGATATCAACGGTCGCGGTCGAGGCGACGAGTTGGTTCAGGTGATGGTTGAAACCCCCAAGCACCTCAGCGCCCGTCAGGAAGAGCTGTTGCGCGAGCTGGCGGAGATCGAACATCAGTCGATCAGCCCGAAACGTAAAAGCTTCTTCGAGAAATTGCGCGACTATTTCACTGAGGAAGAACCGGCTGAAGGCGAAGGCTAATTGCCATTCGTTTCCGCTCGATTGTTCCAAAGCCTCGAGAGCGACAAATCGCTTCGAGACTTCTCCGAGTTTTGACGGCTAATCCGCCGATTTTCGTCAGGGTCGAAATACCATGAGCGACAAGCCCACCAATTACGATATTCCGCCGCACGATTCCGATGCACCCGCCGGCGGCGACGAGCTAACTCAGGCCCAGCGCCAGCGTGATGAGTATCTCGATCAGCTTCAGCGCACCCGCGCTGAGTTCATGAACTATCAAAAACGATCGAAGACCCAGGCCGACGCCGACCGTGCCTACCTTGTCGGTAGCCTGGCTCTCGACGTGCTTGCGGTGATCGATAACTTCGAACGCGCGACAGATGCCGCCCGTGCCGCCAATGTGCCGTCGATCGTCGAAGGGCTCGACATGGTGCACAAGCAACTGATCTCCGCGCTGGGCAAGCACGGCATCGAGCCCATGTCGGTGTTAGGTGAGCCTTTCGACCCGAACCAGCACGAAGCCGTCATGCAACAGCCCGACGCGTCCAAGCCGGAAGGCACGATCGTCAACGAACTGGCTCGCGGCTACAAGCTCCGCGAACGCGTGTTGCGCCCGGCCAAGGTCGCCGTTTCAGTTCGCCCCTAACTCAATCGCCAATAAAAACCAATCATGCCCACATACGACTACATTTGCGACGCGTGCGGCCACGAGTTCGAGGCGTTCGAGTCGATCAAGGCCGACCCGCAGACCGTTTGCCCGACCTGCCATGAAACGAAGCTGCGCAGGAAGATCGGTCCGGGCGCGGCCGTGATTTTCAAGGGCAGCGGCTTCTATCAGACCGACTACCGCAGCGAGTCGTACAAGGCCGGGCAAAAAGCGGATAGTTCGACTTCAAGCAGCTCGTCGAAGTCGGCTGAGAGTTCTTCGTCATCGACGCCCGCCGCTTCGAGCTCGCCGGCTCCCAAGACCGAAGCACCGAAATCGACTCCATCGACCGGAAGCTGACCGATGATTCGCGGGCGCTGTCCCATTTGCGGCAAATCGTTCGAGACGCCATCAATGGATGCGCATCCGGGCTTTCCATTTTGCTCGGACCGCTGCAAGCTGATCGACCTCGGCCGCTGGATCGACGGGTCTTATTCCGTGCCTGAGAAAGTGGTCGAACCGCCGCCCGAGCCCGATGCGCCTGCGGATGTCGAAGAGGAATAGCTCCTTCTCTTGCTAGGCGCGGATTTCCTCCTGGTGACGATGCTCCGCGTCGTCACCCGTCCTTGGGCGCTCCTGCGGCCATTTTCATGTATGGCGCGAGAAAAGCCCCCAGCGTCTCCCTTGAGTGGTGACGCTGGGGGCTTTCAATATCTCGTCGTGGGAAAACTGGGGCTTCCTTCGCTTCGCTCAGTCCAGCCCCAGCCACACAGTCCAAAATCTCAGGTTTGACCGAACGTCGATCAGCTCATTCGCTTGTCAGCCTGCTTCAGCAAGCTCACGACCGGCAGGCCGTGCGGGCAGGCCGCTTCGGCGGCGAGCAGGTTGGCGTCGACGAGCTGACGCGAGATGTTCGGCAGCGCTTGATAGAGAACGCGGGCCGCTTCGCGCTTACCGTAGACTTCGTAGTAGCGCAGGTAGCGGAGGACCGTCGAAACCGGTACGCCGCGCGAGGCCGATTCGCAGAGCTTGGCGCAATCGCCGTGGCAGTAGAGGTTGGCTGTCGCCTTGCGGTGTTCTTCGAGCAGGCGGGCTTCCTTCTGCGTCATTTCATCCTTGCTGGCGGCGATGTTTTCGCGAAGGTCGCTAAAGGTCGTCATTTCGCTGACAACCACCTGCATGCGGGTGTCCTGCCAGACGCTCTTGATCGCCGCAACTTCCTTCTTGAAGCCCTTGTCGGTCAGGGCCTTCATCTTGTCCGGGAAGTTGACGGCACCGCCCTGCGTCTTCATCGCGACGAGGCCAACGTTCGCCTTCGAGCACTTGTCGATGACGCGCTGAAGTTCGTCATGCTTGTCCTTGCCGCCCACGTCGCGGAAGTTGTACTTGATCATCACCTGATCAATCCAACCGACCTTGGCGACCTCATCGAGGATCTCGACGAGTTGAGCGTCGTGGCAGCTCAGGCCAGCAAACTTGATCTTGCCTGCCTTCTTGAGCGCAGCAAAGGCGGCGATCACACCGGGATCACTGAGCAGCCCAACCTGGGCGCCGGTGATGCCGTGGAGGTAATAGGCGTCGACATAGTCGGTCTTCAGGCGACCGAGGCTGGCTTCGAGATGTTCTTCGAACACTTTGGACGCCCCTGGCCCCTTCGCATTGCGGAAGCCGGCGTTCTTGGTGACGAGGTAGACATCTTTGCGAGTGCCGGTGCGGTCGAGAACCTCACCAAGCACCTTCTCGGCGACGGTGTTTTCGTAGCTTTCCGAGGTGTCGATATAGCGCACGCCGGCGGCGATGGCGCGCTGCACGAAGCTCGGCGAAAGCGCCCAGCTCGTACCCATGCCGAGCTTGGTGACCTTCTGGCCGGTTTTGCCCAGGGTTACGAGAGGAACTGCCGGCGCGGCTTTGACGTCGTCGGCGAAGAGAGTGTTGGCCGAAGCGAGCGCGGCACCTGCCGCTGCCGTAGTCTGCATGAATCGACGACGATTGCCGCCGCGAGCCCCGTTGCATCCTTCCATTGCGCGTACCTCTCCGGGAGACCAACCGAGGAATGCACTCCGCCCGCCGAACGCTCGGCGACGCTCCGCCTATCCCATCTCGCGGTATTCTCCAATACCCAATGCAAATGGTCAACAATCCTCTAACAAAGTCGCGGCACGCCAGCAGCCTTGAATGACACGATCAACCCATTCGGTTTCGTTTTCCCCACACGCAACGGCGACGCATTCGCTTTGCGTAGAAAAAGCAACACCTCCGCCCGCCGGTTGCCCGACGAGCGGAGGTGTTTCACTTTTGAACTTCTTTTTTCTACGACCGCTTACTCTTTCGGAGGCAGCGGCGGCAGGGGCACGTCGATCGGGATGTCGCGGACCGGTGTTTCACCCGACGGCGGCAGTCCGGTGTTCGAGTAGCTCGGCGGCGACGCCGGGGCACCCATGCCGGAATTGCCCCCCGAAGCGGGCACCAGGCGATTGTCGAACAGCGGCCGGGGCTTGGCGTTGTTCGTCACCGGGGTATGCTCGCCGGCGGGCGAGGCCGGAGCACCCGGTGTTGGCGGCGGTCCAAGCGGACCGACCGGGGCCGGGAAGTCGGCCTTGGGCTGCTCGTCGCCAGCTTCGGGCGGAGCCATCGGCTGAACCGGGTCGGCTACATCGAGACCGGTACGAGGCTCGGGGTTCGCCGGGCCGTCGTGCGGAATTCGGAACTGGCGGTGAGCCGCTTGCTGGTCGCGAGCCTGCAAGTAAGCCTTGCGGGGGCTCGGGCCTTCGGCGACGGCGATGTTGTCGTAGGCGAGCAACGTCCCCTTCGCTTCTTCAAGAGCAGCGATCGAGGTGTTGTAGCTCGTCTTGAACTGGGCTTCCTGGGCAATCGCGTCGGCGTACTGGCTCACAGCGTCGAGCAAGCGGTCGATCGTGAAGCCCGTCTTGCCTTCTTCGTAGTACGCACGGGCCGATTCGAGACGAACCTGGGCGGCCTGTCGCAAGCGCTGGGCCGTCTTGAACTGCTTGTAGTTCGCATCGACTTCGAGGAAGAAGCGAGCGAGCGAGTGCGTCGTCTGGTGGACGATTTGCTGCAGGAACGCACGCTGACGCAGCAGTTGGTACTGTGCGGCTCGCGTTGTGGCGAGTGCGTTACGGAAGCCGAGTGGTGCGATGAACTGCAAACCGATCTGCCACTGGGCGAAGTTGCGGTAGAAGCCGGGGTTGGCGTTCAAGCCGGCCGCACGCTGCATCGCCGAGATGCGCGGGTCGATCGCTTTGAGCGAGTTACCCGTCATCACGCCTTCAGCCTGGTCGAGTTGGTGGCCCAAACCGTTGAGCTGATAGAGAGTCTGCAAGTTCAACTGGGGCAGCAACTGGTTGCGAGCGATCAGGAGCTGAAGCTCGGTCAACCGGACGAGAAGCTGCTGCTGCACGATGTCGGGCTGGTAGGCAAGCATCTGGGCGATGCTGGTTTCCCAGTCCGGTTCGATACGTGCTTCGATAGGCGCGGTCACCGGAATGATTCGGCGGTTATCCGCCGGCGGCAGACCGAGAATATTGCGGAGCTGACGTTCGGTCGTGATTACGTCCGAGGTGGCCGTGATGTAAGCAAGCTGGAATCGTTCGAGGTTCTGCTGAGCCTCGGCGACGTCGGCCAGCGTACCCTTGCCCGCTTCGAGTTCGGCACGTTCGCGACGAACGATTTCTTCGCCGAGCTTCACAGCGGTCTCACGGCTCCAGAGCTGAATCTGTTGCTGCGAGAGAGCCCAGTACTGCTGCTCGACCGAGCGGACGTTGGCCATGACGGCCGCCTTGAAGTTCCACACCGCGGCGTCAGCGTTCAAGCGAGCGATGACGATCGGGGCACGGTTGGCTTCAAGACCCGACGGGTTCTGTGCGGTACCGCCCAACAAAGGCTGGGTGAACTGCAACTGAAGGTTCGTCGTGTAGGCCGACGGGAAAACGTTACCGGGGCTGTTCGAGTACAGATAGTTCACGTTATGGGCGACAGTCATCTGACCGCCCGTTGCCGTGCGCTTCTGCAACTGCGTGGTGAACTGGCCCGTATCCTGATCGAAGATGATCGGGAACTTCTGGGTCGGAATGGTACCGGCCGAGATACCGTTATTGAACGGCTGAACGCTGTGGCCCCAGAGCAAGCTGGTCGTGAAGGTGGTGTCGAAGGTCGACAACGCCTGCGCGATCTGCGCTTCCTGAATGGCCGGGTCGTAAACCGAGCTCAGCGTACCGGCACCGAGCGAGCTCGCGATACCTGCACCGGCACCCGTATTCAAGGGCGTCGGCTCGAAGCCGCCGACCGGAATACCCTGGGCACCAAGCGAGATCACGCGGACGACTTCGGAGTTATCGAGACCAATGCGAATCGCATCCTGAAGCGTAAGCTGCCAGAGCTCCTGCGCTTCGGGATCGTTCGTGGTTCGCGGAGCATGAACTTTGGGTCGTGGAACAGGCGATGAGCCAGTGAAGGTGGCCTGGCGAACCTCTTTATCGACCTCGTCGATTGAGCTAAGTGCGTTATGTGGCACTGGCTTCGAGACGTCGAGATAAGGCATTCGCTGGCAACCGGCAGAGGCCGCCACCACCGTGACAGCGGCGGCAATTTTCAACCGGTTCGCGAGATAGTTCAATCGCATGGCCAAGCCATCCTTGACTAAGAGCGCCATGGGACGCGGGGCATCTGGTGACGCGTAACGGCGACGCCGCTTGCGGCCCGCGTTGCGCTGGGCATTCAAACCCGTTCGATCGGATTCGCCCTGGCCCGTCCTGGGCCGTTCTAATCCAGAGAACCTCACGATGGCCACGTCCTCCCCATCCATGGGTCAGTGTCGGCCCGACGGCGTCGGAGTTGACACCCAGGTCTTCACAACGCCCTGTAGCCAGGGTCATCGACCTGAGATTTCAACGTCTTCAAAGGGTATCGGTCAGCAGGGAAGTGCGTCTTGAGGTGAGTTTGCGGATTCTACGGATTGTCCGTTTACCCGCCTAGTCCAACTCGTGCGCGATACACCCCGAATTCCCGGAGCACGCCTTTCCAATAGGGACGCCCAAGGATCAATTGTTCCCTGTGTGTTCGCGCGTTTTTTCAGGCAATGCTGCGGCCGGCCTTGCGACCAGGGGCAACCTCGACATAAGGAAGGCCAAGTTTGCGCTTGATCAGAATGATCTCGCCCGGGTCGCTCCCTTCGAGCGCGTGTCCCAGGAATTGAATCAAGTAGCCGCCCACGAAGAGCACAAGTGCGAAGAGAAACAGCGTAACCGACATCAAAACTACGTAAATCGGTAGCAGGAGGACGCCAATGATCGTCGGCGGGATCCCAAGCATATGGAGCGTAAAGCTAACCGGTCCCTGATGCCTGGCGAGCCACCCCTGAACGAGAGGATCGGGCGGCAAGGGGGGACAGAGCATCGATACAGCTCCTGGGATGCGAACGCGGTAGGTGTTCTGGGTAATCGCGCAGCTTGACGAGGGGTCTGGCTATCGGTAGCTTGGCGTCTCAGCCAGAAACAAGCTTAACCGAGCAGCTTCGGGCGACGCAACCCTGGAATTCCCTTTACGTAATCGCACGTCATCCGGCCCAGACGACAACCGTTTGCCGCGTTGACCAGCCTGATTGAAGAGAGACGACCGACATGGCTCATTCCGTAACCCTCATCACTGGCGACGGCGTCGGCCCCGAACTGGCGGAAGCCACTCGGATGTGCATCGACGCCACCGGCGTCGCGATCGACTGGGACGTTCAAGAGGCTGGCGTCGACGTGATGGCCCGGCTCGGTACGCCGGTTCCCGATAGCGTGATCGAATCGTGCCGCCGCACCAAGGTCGCCCTCAAAGCGCCGATCACCACGCCGGTCGGCACCGGTTTCCGCTCGGTCAACGTCTACCTCCGCCAGGCGCTCGACCTCTACGCCTGCGTCCGCCCTTGCAAGCAATACCCGGGCGTCCGCACCTCGATGACCAACAGGGTCGACCTCGTCATCGTTCGCGAGAATACCGAAGACCTCTATCTCGGTTGCGAGTTCGAGAAGGGCAAGTCCGAAACGCTCGAACTGATCGCCGACATCAAGAAGCTCAACGGCAAGACGATCCGCCCCGACTCGGGCATTTCGATCAAGCCGATCTCGGTCTACGGCACCGAGCGCATCGTCAAATACGCCTTCGAATACGCCCGCAAGTACGGCCGTAAGAAGGTAACGAGCGTTCACAAGGCGAATATCCTCAAGTACTCCGACGGCCTCTTCCTCGAAGTCAGCCGCGAAGTGGCCAAGAGCTACCCGGACATCGAGTTCGAAGATCGCATTGTTGACAACATGTGCATGCAGCTCGTCCAAAAGCCCGAGCTTTACGACGTGATGGTGCTGCCCAACCTTTATGGCGACATCATTTCCGACCTGTGCGCGGGACTTGTCGGCGGCCTGGGCGTTGCGCCTGGTGCGAACATCGGCGAAACCGGCGCGGTCTTCGAGGCGACCCATGGCTCGGCCCCGAAGTACAAGGGCCAGTGGAAGATGAATCCCACCGCCCTGATCCTCTCGGGCGTGCTCATGCTCGACTACCTCGGTGAAGTCGACGCCGCCAAGCGGCTCGAAGCGGCCGTGGCGAAGGTCATTGCCGAAGGCAAGGACGTGACCTACGACATGAAGGCCGACCGCAACGACCCTTCGGCCGTCGGCACGAAGGAAATGGCCCAGGCGATCATCAAGGCGATGGGCGCCTAAAGTTCCATTCCGTAGCAAAGCCGATTTCCTCGCTCCCATGCCCTGCGTGGGAGCGAATCTTCGGCCGCTCCGCGGCCATTTCCAATTGCAGGATGGTCGGAGAATATTTCTCCGGGTGCCATGCTTCCGCGGAACGCGTAAGCATGCGATTCTCCAAAAGACTTCACGACTCCGCCCTCCGCTCGTGAGTTCGGCATGCTTACGCCTTTCGGCGGAAGCATGGCACCCGAAGAATTACGTCGGCCCCTAACTTATCTCATGGACGAAGCAGCCTTCCTGAAACTGGTTCGAGGCGAAACACACGGCATCGCCGCGTCAGCCCTTCGCGCCGGCCTATCCCTCGCGTCGGTCGCTTACCGCTTGGGTGTCGGCGTCCGCAATCGGGCATTTGATCTCGGCTGGAAAAAGGTCGAAAAAGCCGACATCCCCGTCGTTTCCGTCGGCAACCTGACGCTCGGCGGTACCGGCAAGACGCCGATGGTCGAATACATCGCCCGCTGGGCGCGCGAGCGTGGCCTTCGTGCTGCGATCCTCAGCCGGGGCTACGGTCAAACCGAAGGCCTTAACGACGAAGGTCGCGTCCTCGAAGAAAACCTGCCCGACGTTCCTCATCTTCAAGGCCGCGACCGTGCTGCGCTTGCACGAATCGCCGTCGACGAACTCGAAAGCGAACTCGCGATCCTCGACGACGGCTTTCAACATCGCCGCCTCGCCCGCGACCTCGACATTGTCCTGCTCGACGCCCTCGACCCGTTTGGCCTGAGCCGAATCTTCCCACGCGGCCTGCTTCGCGAGCCTATTAGCAGCCTGAAGCGTGCGGGTGTCGTCGTCCTGTCCCGCGGCGATTTGGTGAAGGAAGCAGAACGAGCCGACATCCGCCAACGTGTTGAACGAGTCGCCCCAGGAGTTCCGTTCGCCGTCGCCCGCCATGCTCCACTCAATTTGATGGGCGAAGGTCTATTTGATGAGCAGCTCGAAACGCTCGTCGGCAAACGCGTTGCGGCGTTTTGCGGCATTGGCAACCCGGACGGGTTCAGACGCACACTCGAAAAGCTGGGAGTCAATCTGGTCGGCTTCCGCCCTTTTCCCGACCATCATCCTTACAGCGCACGCGACGTGAACGACCTGATCGCCTGGTGCAATTCACTCGGTGCTGAGCTGGCCTTGACCACCCAGAAGGATTTGGTGAAACTTCGCGCAGCGACGCTGGGGCCGATCCCCCTGCGCGCTTTGCGCATTGGGCTCGAATTCATCGAGGGAGAGCGTGCGGTGCTCGACTCCCTGGAACGCGTATCGCCGCCGTCACGCAACAGCTAATGCTTTGCCAAAGCCTAAATTCGGGTTCCACTGGCTATGCCAGTGCTCTTGAGTTGAACCGTAACAAATAAGAACACTGGCATAGCCAGTGGCATTTGCCCCAGTCCGCTCGGGAAAGGATGTCCCGTGGATCTGACCGATCTCAACCTCGACGACCTCACCTTCGAGCCACTCGCCGACCGCCCGAGCAAGGTCACACTCAGCGACCTCGGGCAACCCCTGCCCGCCAACCCATCGCTCGACGCCTGGATCGACGCCCTCCCTCAGCAACTCGCGGGTAAAAACCTGCGCAAGCTGCGCGACGCGATCGTGATCGCTCACACCGCGAAACGGCCAATCGTCGCCGCGCTCGGTGGGCACGTCATCAAAACCGGCTGTGCGCCATACCTCATCGACTGGATCCATCGCGGCGTGCTCAACGGAGTCGCCATGAACGGCTCGGCCGCGATTCACGACCTGGAGCTGGCAGTCGCCGGCCGAACTAGCGAAGACGTCGGCCCGCGACTCATCGCCGGCACCTTCGGGTTTGCGCGCGAAACGTCGCAACTGTTCGTCGATGCCTGCAACCTGGCTCAGAAAAACGGCGGCGGACTTGGCCGTGCCTTGGGCGAAGTGATCACTAATCACGGCGGCCCCGGCCTTGATTCGAGCTTGCTCGTGGCTGCCTATCGCGCTGGAATTCCCGCGACGGTTCACGTTGCCGTCGGCACCGACATCGTTCACATGACCGGCGAGCTCGACGGTGCAGCCCTCGGAACGGCGACGCTCGACGACTTCCGTCTGCTCACGCGTGTGATCGCCGGCATGAGCGGCGGCGCCTGGCTCAATCTCGGCTCGGCCGTCGTGCTGCCCGAAGTCTTCCTCAAGGCGGTTTCAATCGTTCGCAACCTCGGCCACTCGCTCGACGGCCTCACCACCGCCAATCTCGACTTCAACCAGCAATACCGCGGCCTGCTCAACGTCCTGCAACGCCCGGGCGCAGAAGGTATCGCACTCACGGGTCATCACGAACTGATGATCCCATTACTTCATGCCGCGGTCGCCGCCAAGCTACCGCATGCCGCACCAGCACACCGTTCCCACGCGCCGCACTTCACGAGCACCACGCGGACCCCGCGATGAACATCGCCGTTTTTTGCCCGAACTTGATCGGCGATACCGTGATGGCCACGCCGACGTTTCGTGCCCTCCGCGCCGGTTATCCCGAGGCGCGGATGTTCGCCGTGGTCAAGCCAGGCGTCTCGTCCGTCCTCGACGGCAACCCCTGGTTCGACGAACGCATCATTCTCGACCATCGCTCGAAAAATGCCACGCACCATCCGCGTGCTGTTATTGCGCGACTGCGCGAAATCGGCATCGACATCGCCGTACTATTGCCCAACTCATTTCGTTCGGCACTCATCGCCTGGCAAGCGGGATCGAAACGGCGCGTCGGCTATGCGCGCGGCGGACGGTCGATCTTGCTCACCGATCGCCTCACTCCGCAACGCGGTCGCTGGGGACGATTTGTGCCAACGCCGATCGTCGACTATTACCTCGCGCTCGCAAAACATTTGAACTGCCCGGTCGACAACGTGCGAACCGAACTGCAAACCACTCCCGCCGACGAAGCCGCCGCCGACCTCGCGCTGGCGAATGTCGGCTTGAGATCAGATCGTCCGTTCGTCTGCCTCAACACCGGCGGCGCGTTCGGACCGGCGAAATCGTGGCCAGTCGACCATTTTGCGACGCTCGCGAATCGGCTCGTCCACGAGTCGAACGTCGACGTGCTCGTGATCTGCGGCCCGAGCGAACGCGAGCCCGCTCGCGCGATCGTCCAACTCGCCGACAATCCTCGCGTCTTGAGCCTCGCCGATCAAACGTTGAGCCTCGGACTCTCAAAAGCGTGCGTGAAACGAAGTGCGCTGCTCGTAACAACCGACTCCGGCCCGCGTCACTTCGCGCCGGCGTTCAACGTCCCGGCCGTTACTCTTTTCGGCCCGACGCACATCGCCTGGACTCGCACGCATCACCCGCTTTCGCTCCACGTGCTGCATCCCGTCGACTGCGGGCCGTGCCAGAAGCCAGTTTGCCCCGAAGGACATCACGCCTGCATGCGCGACCTCGATCCGCACGGCGTGTACGATGTCACGACTCGACTGCTTCCCGCCGTACGATCGGCGATTCCTCGGCCGCATCTGAAATTTCCGGTGCAAGTCGTGAGTGATGTCGAGTGAGCGTCTGGGTCATCACTGGCGGATCGGGTTTCATCGGCCAGCACGTCCTCGATGCACTCGCCGGCCGCGACCTGCAATTGATAGCCTTGGGACGGACGCCAATCGAACGCAATGACGTTCGCCACGTCGTTTGTGACCTTTCGCAAAGCGATGAACTCGCTGAAATCTTGCGATCAATTCAGCCTGACGTCGTGCTGCATCTCGCCGGCAAGACGCCACCGGCGACGCGCGAGGAACTCGACGCCGCGAACGTGCAGGTCACGCAAAATCTGGTCGATGCACTCGCAAACATAGAGCGCCCGGTACGGCTGATCGCAACCGGCTCAGCCGCCGAGCTTGGACCTGTCCCAACCGAAGATTTGCCGGTCGGCGAGGATTATCTCCCCTGCCCTGAAACCGACTACGGCCGATCGAAGTTCGCCGCGACACAAATCGTCTTGAACGCACCACCGCCAATCACACCGGTGGTTGCACGCGTGTTCAACCCGACTGGTCCCGGAATGCCGGCTGGCCAGGCATTTGGACGATTCGCGCGATTGCTCGCCGAGGGCGACGGACCGCTCGAACTCGAAGTGGGGGACCTGACGCCGCGCCGCGATTTTGTTGACGCCCGTGACGTCGCTCGCGCCCTCATCTTGCTTGCCGAATCTTCCGCAACCGGCCTATTTCACGTCGGTACCAGCGTATCACGATCGATCAATGATGGCCTGGACATCCTCTCATCACTCTCCGGCCGCACGGTGACCATTCAGCAAAACGTCCAACGATCCAGCGGACCGGCCGATTCTCGCGCCGATGTCCGCAAGCTCACAACGGCAACCGGCTGGCGGCCTGAGATTTCCCTGGAACAAAGTCTGGCCGATCTCTGGAAATCGCTTCGCGCCGGTCGCGGTTGACAGGTCCTGACTAATGCTTATGATGCGGCCGCCGACGAAGGATTCGTCCTGGCATTACGTGCGCTTCAGGGAGGATCAAGGTCGATGGCCCGCCGCTTCCTGCTCGCAATTGCGGGACTGGCCCTCGTATTGAACGCGGTCGGCATCGCGCGCACCCTCCTGCCCGCCCAGGACGGGCTCAAATTCATTCGCATCGCTCGCGCGTTTGGTCACAAACCGTGGCCCGAAGTCGTGCGCAGCTCGGATCAACATCCGCTCTACTCCGCCACGATTGCACTCGTGGAGCCGGTCGTTGCCATAATCGTTGGTGACTCACCCGACGCCTGGCGGCTCGCCGCGCAGGTGGTATCCGTCCTCGCGGCGATGGGCACGGTCATCTCGCTTTATTACTTCTCGAAATCGCTCTTTGGCGAACAGGCCGCACTGCTCAGTACATTTATTTACGTGCTGTTGCCAGTGCCGTCACTCGTTGGCCGAGATACGCTAAGCGATAGCCTCTTCCTGCTCTTCTTCATCAACGCCATGCGTCTCGGCGAGATCGCGCTGCGAACTGACAGCCGACGCGCGTGGATCGGAACAGGTCTGATTTCAGGCATCGGCTACCTCGTGCGGCCCGAGATTCTCATCGTGCCAACTGCTGTCGTCCTCACCGGACTGGCGCGGTTTGTGAATACAAGCCAGCTCGTTTCGATGCGAGCCCATCTCACCAAAGTCGGCGGCATGGGCGTCGCGACGCTCGTGCTTGTCGGCAGTTATGCGTTGGTAAAGGGTGAGGTCTCGGAGCGGCTTTCGCTGCGAACTGGCGTCTCGATGCCAGCCTCGGTGCGAGCACCGGTGACACCGCGCGTCGCGCTACCGGCGGGGTTGGACGACACTCGCTGGAACTTCGCGGCGAAAGAAGAATCGGGCGATGGGCTGCTACGAAATTCGCCTGGTTCAGCAGGTCTACGACTCGCACAGCAATGGGCCGAAGGGCTCGGTTGGATGATGCTGCCATTCGTAGTCCTTGGCGTGATCATGTCGCGGCGTCTCGATGGATCACACCAAGGGCGTTGGCTCGTCGGCGTTTATGTTTTGCTTTTCTCGGTGGTGGTCGTACGGCACGCCACATCGCTCGGCTACCTTTCCGGTCGTCATGCTTTAACTCTGGTGCTGGCTACTTCTCCCTGGATTGGTGCGGGGATGTGGGGCTGGGCACGGGGCTTGCCCGAACGTCGAGGACTGCGGCCAAGCCTGGCCAAAGGATTCGCCGCAGTCGGCCTCGGAACGCTGCTTGTGATTGGCGTGACCGCGCAGTTCAAGGACATGCACGGCAGCCGCTGGGGACATCTCGCCGCCGGCAACTGGCTGCGTGAAAACGCGAGCGAGGACGACGCTGTTCTCGACACGCGCGGCTGGGCGAACTTCATCCGCGGCAGCGAGCGTGGATATGACTACTGGCACGTCAAACAGGCGATGAACGACTCCAACCTGAAATACGTGGTCGTCGGCACCGACGAGTTGAAGGCAGACAGCGAACGTGCCGCCACCTTACGCTCGATGCTCGCGTTTGCTGGCACCGAGGTTTCGTCCTTTCCCGACCGACCAGGAAGCCTGAAAACCGCGGTGAAGGTGTACCAGTTCAATCCAAACGCGAACTGGGAGGCGATGCGTTGAACGAGCACGGACGCTTCGCCGATCGCCTGACTCGCGGCATTCGCTGGGCCTGGAGCGCTGAGCGTTATCGCGCGGGATTGCCAAGCGACCTCGCCGAGTCGGCGATGTCGATCGACTCGCGCGACCGATTTCACGCCAAGCAAGGGCGGACAACCGCACGCGTGCGCTTCGACGCGCCCGGCGGCCCGATTTCCGTCTTCCTCAAACGGCACGACGGTCTCCCCTGGCCATCGCGCATCGCGGCTTTGGTAAATCCGGGCGGAAATCACACCCCAGCAACCACCGAGTGGCGACACCTCGAATCGGCCCGTAGCCTGGGAATTCCGGTACCGGAAGTTGTGGCGGCGGGCGAAGAAATTGGCCCGTGGGGCAAGCTGCGCGGGTTCTTGATGGTCGCCGAATTGATCGGTGCCGACGAGGTCAACCGCGTAATTCCCGAGCTGCAAAAAACGCTCGATGTGCAGTCATTCGCGCGGATCAAACGCGAGATTGCGATCGAAATGGCCGAGATCGCCGCGAAGCTGCACGCGAACCGGTGTTTTCATAAGGACCTGTATCTTTGCCACTACTTTCTCGACGCTTCACAACCGCGCGGCGGGCGCTTGACGTTGATCGACCTGCATCGCCTGGCGAAGCACCGGCTCTTTTCTTATCGCTGGCGATGGAAGGACCTGGGGCAATTGCTCTTCTCAACGCATGGCGTGCCTGGTGTCGAATCGCGTGATTGCCTGCGGTTCTGGATGCACTATCGCCGGCTGATGCGTCTCAGATACCCGCGACTCGAAGCCAAAGCCGTGCAGGCCAAGGCCGCGCGTTATCTGGCCCACAACTCCTGACGCGAGGGTAAGCTCCAAGCATGCGAATTGCCCTCAATTATCAGCGTGTCGACCCGTCCAAAGGCGGCGCTGAAACATACATCGTCGACCTTTCATCGGCACTGATTGCTCGTGGCCACGATGTGACGCTCTACGCGAACTCGTGGGCAGGAGCCGCATTGCCGGCAGAGTTGAAGACCAGACGCGTCGATGTAAGCGGTCTGACGAAGTGGCAGAAGCTCTGGAGCTTTGCCCGCAACTCCGAGCAAGCGCTTCAAATCGATCAACACGCGCTCGATTGCACGGTTGGTTTCATCAACACCTGGCACCAAGACGTGCTCATTCCCCAAGGCGGAGTGCACGCCGCGAGCCTGCACGCCAACTCGCTTCGGTTCCCTGCGGGTGTTCGCCGATTGGCATATCTCGCCGGAAAGTCAATCAATCCCAAACGCCTGATTTACCGGGCGATCGAACAAAAGCAATACGCTCCTGAGCGCGGCACGCGCATTGTTGCCGTGAGCAAGATGGTGCGTGGGCACCTCCAAAAATATCAAGGAGTGTCGGCAGAACGCGTTGATGTGATTCCCAACGCGATCGACACCTCGCGGCTTGCGGTTGAAAACAGCACGCAAGTGAGGGCCGATTTCCGAGCCAAACTCGGGCTTCACGAAAATGATCTCGTCGGCCTCTTCGTCGGCCACAATTACGCACTCAAGGGGCTCGCTCCGCTGCTCGAAGGTTTGGCGCGGCGAGGTCATGAGAATCGCCCGATTCATCTCGTCGTTTGCGGCGGGACGGATACCGCTCCGTATCAGGCGATGGCCGAGCGGCTGGGAATTAGCAACAACGTCCATCTCATCGGCTTCCAGCCCGACATTCGTCCGCCGTTCTGGGCGAGCGATTTCTTCGTCTCACCCACGTTTTACGACCCCTGCTCGCTCGTCGTCTTCGAGGCACTTGCGTGCGGCCTGCCGGTGATCACGACTACTTGCAACGGTGCGGGCGAGGTGATGACGGAAGGCGTCGAGGGGTTCGTCGTCGAGCATCCGACGAAGATCGATCAAATCGCTCGTGCACTCGACCAGATGACTGATGACGCTGCTCGCACACGAATGTCCGTCGCTGCCGCCGCGCTGGGACGCGAGCAATCATTCGATCGCCATGTGACGAGCCTGCTCGCGGTGTTCGAGCGTGTCGCTGCCGCAAAACGAACTCAAAGCAAAGAAACAACAGCGCCGCATTTTCGTCCCAGTTTTCCCGAAGCGGGCCGAGTCGCCCGAGGATCGAGCGAACGATCATGAAAGCGATCATTCTCGCGGGCGGAAAAGGGACGCGGCTGCGACCGTTCACGACGGTTTTCCCCAAGCCGTTGATGCCGCTGGGTGAAGAAAACCCGGTCCCGATTCTCGAGGTCGTGCTCCGGCAACTCGGACGTTTCGGCTTCGATGACGTGACGATCATCACGGGTTATCTGGGAGAGTTCATCGAAACGTTCGTCGGCAACGGCAAGAAATTCGGCACGAAGGTCGACTATCGCCGCGAGGTGACGCCACTCGGGACCGCCGGCGGCCTTTACCTTGTTGAGCGTCCCAAAGAGCCGGTGCTTGTGCTCAATGGTGATATTCTGACGACGCTCAACTTTGCTGAAATGTACAAGTTCCACGTCAACGGCGGCGCAGGGGCGACGATTGCCTCTTACCCGCGCGAAGTGCGCATCGACTTCGGTGTGCTGGACTTCGCCAAGGAACCGCATATCCTCACAGGTTATCGCGAAAAACCAGAATTTAAGTTTGAAGTGAGCATGGGTCTTTACATCCTCTCGCCCCAGGCGTGGGGATATCTCCGCCCCGGCGTCCCCTTGCAGATGCCCGAGCTTCTCGAGACGATGCGGCTTTCGGGTCAGCCGGTGCACTGCTTCAAACAGACGTGCTACTGGCTCGACATCGGCCGACACGACGACTACGCCACGGCCAACGAAATCTTCGAGTCGCGCCGGTCGCAATTCCTCGGAAATGCCGATACGCAGCCGAAGGTGCGCGTGGGACGCGATCAATGAACATGATCTTGCTTGGCACCGTGGCGATTGCAGCCAGCTATCTCATCGGGGCGATCCCCTCTGGTTATTTGATCGCCAAGTATATTGGCGGTGTCGATATTCGCACCGTCGGCTCGGGAAATATCGGCGCCACGAATGTCGGCCGCACGCTCGGTTTCCGCTTCTTCGTGCTGGTGTTTCTGCTCGACGCCGCAAAAGGGTTTCTGCCCACGTTCTTCCTGCCTCGTCTTCTCACTTCGCTCACTGGTGAATCTGCGCCCGACCTTGCACCACTGCTGGCACTTGCAACGATTCTCGGCCACAACTTTCCGATCTACCTGAAATTCAAGGGTGGCAAGGGTGTCGCCACAACGCTCGGCGCTGTGACAGCATTGGCGCCCGTCGCCAGTCTGGCCGCTGTGTTTGGATTCGTGATTTTTCTGCTCATCTCGCGTTTTGTCTCGCTGGCGTCACTTGCAGGGGCGTTGGCGTTTGCCGGGGTTTACTTCACGCAGCATCCCGAGCCATTCACGCGTGAATATCGCGTGATGAGTGCACTTGTGCTGGTGATGATCGTCATGCTTTTTGTTCGACACCGCAAAAACCTCGCGCGAATCGGCGCGGGAACGGAGCCGAAAGTGAATCTTCGCAAGAAGCGGCAGCCGGAAGGCAAGGTCCACATCGGGCTCGTTTTACTCATCGTCGCCATGACGGCCGGAACCGGTCTCGCGCTCAACGCCGCACGACGGTTTGAAGTCGTCGCCGGCGGCAAGCGGCTCGCTGAAGTTTCGCGGCTTGCGGTCGGGCACCAACGATCGGAACGACTCACGTTCTGCAACGGCGGCAAAACGCTCGCGTTCACCTGCCCACGCTACATGCGGCTGATCATTGCCGACGTCAGCGATTCACCCGAGCTGTCGCTCAAGAAGGACATCAAACTCGACGGCCGTCCCGTCACTGTAGCGACCGCGAACGATCGCCTTTACGTCCTCGTGCGTCCTCACGGCGACGCACGCCACCTTGAAGAAGCTTGGTGGGAGACGTTCGACTTCGACGGTAATCCGATCGGCTCGAAGTTGCGGATCGGCTGGGATCCCGACGACATCGCCTTCTCACCCGACGGCAAACTCGCCTACGTGCTCACATCAGGAAGCGCGGAAGGTGAGACGAATCGCCCACTCCCCGCGCTGCTCACGTTCGACCTGACCGCGAACCCGCCGCGGCCGATCAATCGCGTCGAGTTCGATCGCCCGAAAGATGATCCCGAGCGGCTAATTCTCCTACCGAATCAGAAGGCAGCCATCAGCCTTCGGGGTTCGAACACCGTCGCCCGACTTGATCTTGCCGATCCGACTGCACCAAAAATCATCGACCGGCTCGACTCCCCCGCTCGATTCGTTCCCGAAACGCTCGCCGCTTCGGCGGATGGCAGCTTGCTCATAGGAGACTCCGAGTCGAACGCCTACGCCCGCCAGGTTGGCGATCGGTTGATCACGGTTGACGTCGATGGCGGTGTGGCCGATCTGCTCGAAGTTCACGGGCTAATTTTCGCGACGCTTCCCAAAGGCAGCGGCCTCGCCGTACTTTCGGGCGAGGCGCACACGCCGCTCGGCCAACTACCGATTCGCGGCACGGCCAATCTCGCCACCACACGGCCGCTCAACATCGCTTACTCGCCCGAGCGAAACTTACTCGCGGTGTCGAATCGCGCGGGCGGAAGCGTGCATTTGATTACGATCGAGTGATCAAAGTCGCTTCAGTTTGACGTTGCGATAATCGCCTGCCGAGCCGTGATTTTGCAGGCCGATGTAGCCTCGCAACGGTGGCACCGCCAGCGTTTGATCGCAGTCTTTCAAATCGGCGTCGAGGATCTGCTGGCCGTTGGACCAGACCTCGACGCGCGTCCCTCGCGCCCTCACCGTGAACTTGTTCCACTGACCGGCAGGATGCGTTGGATTCGCGGCCGTCGCGGCGTGGCGATAAAGCGAGCCGCTGGTGTACTTGTCCGACTGGCCGTGGTCGTCCTGCGCTTGCAGTTCGAGGCCGGTGCGTGAAGGCCAGTCGAGCGCGAGTTTGCCGACGACACGTTTGTATTCGGGGCCAGGCGGGAAGGTCCACTCGACAGGCTTGGCGCGAAGAAAGATGCCCGAGTTGCCTCCCTTGGGCACACGCCATTCAACCGACAAGATGAAGTCGCCGACTTCGACAGGAGCGCGGAGCCAGCCGTACTCGTCGCGACCGGGTTTGCAGGTGATGACTCCGTCATTCCAGGTCCAGGTGCTCGGGCGCTGCGACATCTCATTCACCCAACCGGCGAGACCGGTGGCGGCGAGGTCGATGAAGTCGTTTGTGATCTCAGGTTCGGGCTCTGACGTGTGGCCGAGCGGCTTCGAGACTTGAGGAAAAAATGCCTTGTCAAAGATTTCGAGCGCCCAGATCCACTGCAGCCGGCCGTAATGCTCGTCTTGGCGATTTTGGTAGGTGACGCCGAATCCCTGGCCGCCTGTCAGGAGATTCGCCATTGCCTTGCCGACGCTGTAAACCTTGTCGACCCCTGCAAACGGCGTCGATGGATCGCGCTGGCCGACGGACGCCTCGAAGTGCCGACCGGCGCAAAGCGCGACGAGCACTTCGGCGTCGAGACCGTTCATGATCTTGGACATCCAGGGCGGCACCGGTTTTGTTTCGGTGCGTTTGGCGATGAAGTCGGTGAAACGCGTCAGCCCACCGACGATTGCTCCCACCTTGATGCGATCATCAAGAGCCATGAGCCAGAGGGCTCGCGTGCCGCCCAGGCCGGTACCGAACACGCCGATACGCGTGGGGTCGACGTCCTTGCGACTGAGCAAATAATCGAGTGCGATTTTGTCGTTCGCGACGATTTGCGGCCAGCGATCGGGATTCACCCAAGGATCGACACTTCCGTCGCATTCGATCCAATAAGTCGCCATGCGCCGGTAAGTGATCTCGTCGGGGGCGACACCTCCGTCGAGCGACTTGGGAAGCGATACTGCTAACGTGGACGGAGGTGTGCGGTTATCGTCGAAGTAAATCATGACGGGTTCCCGCCCAGTGGCTTCCGCCCGACGTACAAACCAGACGCGAAACGGTCGTCCGTCAATTCCCTTGAGCATAATGACGTCACTCGCGACCGGGCCACGAGTCCGACCTCCCGCGTTCGACGGATAAGCCTCGCCGGGCTTCGCTCCGGGCGGCCAGTCGCGGGCGGAATCGCCACTCAGCGGAAACCCAAGCGCATTTTCAATTGCCTTGCGCAGCTCGATTCGCTTCTCAGCCCATCCGTCTTTCGTTTTCGGAGGAGTCCACGGCTTCGGTGTATCGGCGGCGAACGTCAGACTCGCGCCGAGCGTCAAGGACAACCCCAAGCTCACGACCAGCCCCAGCAGCGTGCATCGGCAACGCATTTGGCCTTCTCCCGGCGGTATCATCGGCGAATCTTATGAAAGGGCGAGCGACCAGCAATTGTCGACAGGCTAACCAACCCCAAGCTCGCGTGCCAGTCTCGCGCGAACCCTTGACACCGGGCGTTCGGGCCGATTACCACGGAACGGCTTGAAAACCAATTCTCAAACGCGACAGGCGTCTCCATTCATGGCTGCTCGTCCGACAATTTACATTCTGGATGCCTACTCGCTGATCTATCAGGTCTTCCACGCCGTCCCGCAGACGATGAGCAGCCCAACCGGCCAGCCGACCAATGCCGTGTTCGGGATTTTTCGCGACTTCCTCAATTTGACCAAGCAACGCAAGCCTGAGTATCTCGCCGCCGCCTTTGATGGTGCGGGGCGCGTCGTTCGCTCCGATTGGTTCGAGGCGTACAAAGCCAATCGCGCAGAGATGCCGCAAGACCTGCAAACTCAGATCCCTGTCATCAAACGCGTCGTCGAGGCGTTTGAAGTCCCTGTGCTGATGCAAGAAGGGGCCGAGGCCGACGACATCATCGCCACGCTCACGCATCGCGCAGTCGAGCGTGGTCTCGACGTCGTGATTTGCACCGCCGATAAAGATGCGCGTCAGCTCCTCAACGAACACGTGCGCATCCTCAATTTGCGCAACGGCAAATTCATGGATGTCGACGCGTTGAAGGCCGAATGGGGCGTTGCGCCAGAGCAGATCGTCGATCTCCTCGCTCTCACCGGTGACACCGTCGATAACGTGCCGGGCGTCCCGGGGATCGGCCAGAAAACCGCCACAACGCTGCTGCAAGAATTCACGACGATCGACAACATGATCGCCAATATCGACAAGGTGGCAGGCGCGAAGAAGCGCGAGAGCATTCTTGCCTGTCGCGATAGCGGCAGCCTGGCGTTGGGTCGAAAACTGATCACGCTCGACTGCAATCTTGAGCTCAACCTCGACTGGGATTCGCTCAAGCTCAGCGAAGGCAATGCGAAGGCGCTCAAGGAGATTTGCATCGAGTCGGGCTTTCACTCGTTCCTCGCCGAAATTGGCGATGTGAAAGAGCCGGAAAAGCCGTGGGACTACAACTATGTCACCGTCGACACGCCAGAAAAGCTCGACGAATTCATCGCTTTACTGAAGCAACAAAAGCGATTCTGCTTCGATACCGAAACGACCGACCTCGACACCAGCCGGGCCGATCTGGTTGGTCTTTCGTTCTCGTGGAACGAAGGCGAAGGCTATTACATCCCGGTGCGTGGGCCGGTCTGGGATAAGAAGCTCGACGAAGCCATCGTGCTCGAAGCACTCAAGCCGATTCTGACCGATCCCAACGTCGAAAAAATCGGCCAGAATGTGAAGTACGACATGCTCGTGCTTCAGCGCGCGGGGATCGACATCAAAGGGCGTATCGTCGACACGATGGTGCTGAGCTATCTGCTCGAATCAGGCGAGCGGAACCACAGCCTCGATCAGCTTTCGCAGCGCCTGCTCGATCACACGATGATCCCGATCGACGAGTTGATCGGCAAAGGTAAGAAGCAGATCAGCATGGCGGAGGTCGAGGTCGAGAGGATCGCGCGTTACGCGGCAGAAGATGCCGACGCCACCTGGCGCATCGCGTCGATCCTCACACCCAAGATGGAGAAGGAAGGGCTTTGGCCCCTCTACGCCGATCTCGAGGGGCCGCTCATTCACATCCTCGCCAAGATGGAGTCGGCTGGCGTTAAAGTCGACGTCGCCCGGCTCAATGCGCTTTCCAAAGAGTTTGCCGATAAGCTTGTCGCGCTCGAAGAGGCAATCTATCGCGAGGCGGGCCGGCCGTTCAACATTGGCTCGCTGCTCCAACTTCGGCAGGTGCTGTTCGAAGAAGCCAAGCTGCCGGTCATCAAGAAAACCCCCAAGGGCGAGCCCAGTACCGACGTCGAAGTGCTCGAAGCCCTCGCGGCCAAGCATCCGCTGCCGGCGCATATTATTGAGCACCGCCAGGTCGCCAAGCTCAAAAGCACGTATCTCGACGCGCTTGCCAGCCTGGCCGACGCGGAAGGACGCGTGCATACCTCTTTTAATCAGGTCGTTGCGGCGACAGGGCGACTTAGCTCTAGCGACCCCAACCTGCAAAACATCCCGATTCGCACTGAAATGGGCGGACAGATTCGCCAGGCGTTTGTTTCAAAGGGGCCAGGCTGGTCGCTGCTTTCGGCCGACTATTCGCAGATCGAGTTGCGCGTACTTGCTCATTACACGAACGATCCTGCGCTCATTCGCGCGTTCTCGGCGGATCACGATATTCACACGGCCGTCGCGGCGCGAATTTTCAACGTGCCTGAAGCAAATGTTGATTCAAACCAACGTCGCGTTGCCAAGACGGTGAACTTTGGCGTCATTTACGGCATCTCGCCGTTCGGTCTTGCCCGCAACCTTAAAATCTCCCAGAGTGACGCTGCGCTCTTCATCGACGCCTATTTCAAGGAATACGCCGGGGTTGAGGCTTTCATGACTCAGACGCTCGAAGGAGCCGCGAAAAACGGCCGCGTCGAGACAATTCTGGGCAGGCGGCGGCCGATCAGCGGAATCAAGAACACCACCGGTCGGAATATGAATCAGCCCGAACGTGAAGCGTTCAACACGGTGATTCAGGGCTCGGCGGCCGACTTGATCAAGAAGGCGATGATCCGCGTCGACGAGGCACTCGACGCCTCTAACCTTCAGGCCCGGCTTTTGCTGCAAATCCACGACGAACTCGTATTTGAGGCTCCTGACGAGGAAATGCCGGCACTCGCTCACCTTGTGCGCGAGGCGATGACGAACGCCCTCGACCTTCGCGTGCCGATCCGAGTCGATATGGCGATTGGGCCGAACTGGCTCGATCTTCAAGACGTGAAGGAGTCTTGATTCATCTCCAACCGCGATGAAAAAACAATTTCGAGCGTGTGAATTCGGTTGCAACGAGCGGGGTGAAACGCTAGATTGAATGAGGGTCTTTTCGAGGCCTTATCTGTCGGCACGACACTGTCGCTCTCCTGACTCACACGTCGTCCTTCTGACCGGCCTTATTGCCCCGACCCGCCGGGCTTACTGTCCTCTTGGACAGCCCTCTTTGGGCGGCTTTGCCAAGCCCGTCCGCAAATCTTAACGCCTGCGAGCCCACGCAACATCCGTGACATTTCTTCGCCCTCGCCATCGACGTACCCCGTTGGCCGGTTTTTCGCGGACCGATCGCTATCGCAGAACGTGATATGTGCAGTCGGGTCACACTCGTACCACCCCACCCTCATCTTCGGTTGCCCGTTTTGACCGCCATCCCGTAGGACCGGGTCGTCGGTTTTGGGAATAACCCCTTCCACTTCGTCACTTTCCCATTCTCTCGCCCCCTTCGCACGAAGCCTCGGCGGCGAAGTTCTCGCTCGACAAATTCTCAATGGCCCACTCCTCGCGACACAAGCCCCGCCACCATCGCATGCACCGTCCGCTCAAGCCGAGAGGCCCCTGGGCCAACGGACCTGTGCCCGTGATCGGTATTGTCGGCGGCATCGGTTCGGGGAAGAGTCTTGCCGCGGCAACCCTGGCGCAGCTCGGCTTGCACAGGCTCGACGCCGACGCAGTCGGCCACTCGTTGCTGACCCAGCGCCCAACGCGAGAAGCGGTCGTCGAGCGGTTTGGCAATGCGATCCTCTTACCTGCAGACCCCGCCGAGCCCGAAGCAGAGCCGGTGGTTGATCGGCGGGCCCTGGGTCGCGTGGTGTTTCATGACCCGAACGCCAGGCGCGATCTCGAAGCGATCATGCATCCGTTGATGCGCAAGACATTTGAACGCGCGATCGCCCGCGCGGGTCGTTCCAATTTGCCTGGTGTCGTGCTCGACGCCGCGATCCTTTTTGAGGCTGGCTGGAACGATCTTTGCGACGCCGTGATCTTCGTCGATGCGCCTGCCGACGTCCGGATGGCGCGTGTCGCGGCCGAGCGGAACTGGTCACCCGAAGATTTCGAGGCACGTGAGGCCGCACAGGCGAGTCTCGACTCGAAGAAGTCGCGGGCCGATGTTGTGCTCACGAACTCCGGCAGTCCCGACGAATTTCGCACGGCCGTTCTCGCCTGGTGGAACAACGAATTCAAAGCGAGCGCGGAAGTCCCGCCGCGGTCGCGTCCCGCGAAGCCTCGCCCCAGCCCCGGATCCCCGCGCGGCCGGCGGTCGAGCGACTGATCGACAATCTTCAATCCGCCTCACGATGATTCGCCTCGCACTCTCTCATCGCAGACATACGTTTCCGACCAATTCATCACGATCGTCCTACCCGAGCGGCCCGGACCGATACGCAAAGAACCGAGGAGTTCAGGACCCCCATGGCTAATGAAACTCGCCCCCGCCGCGAGCCTTCCGGTTCCTCTCGGCTCCGCAGCAAGGCCGGGCTCACTCCGGGCAAGACGACCGACGAAAACGCTCCGGTAGACGAAAACGCACCGCCTACCCCGTCGCCGACCGCTCCTCCCGAGCGCGAAGCGCCGAGGTTCCGCGACCCCGCTCCGCGCAACGATCGCGACGGAATCGGCATCGCCGTCCGCGAACGCCTATCGTCACGCAATCGCGACGGCTCGGGAGGACGCGCTCCTCGTAGCGACGAACCAATTGCCGCCGAACGTCCGGCCCCGGCTGTCGCTGCTCCGCAAGCTGCCGCCGAACGATCGGGCGAGATGTTCGACTTCGACGAGGCCCCGTTCCCCGTCCCCGCCGCCCCCGCGCCAAGCACCGCCGAGAACGGTAGTGCCGAAGCCGACGACGACGTTTACGGCGACGATGCGCTTCACGACCGCTACGAAGACATCAAGCGCGGCGAGATTCATCTCACCGAGCTGCAAAAGATGACAATGCCCCAGCTCATCCGCACGGCCAAGGCGGAAGGGGTTGTCGAATACACCGGCTTGAAGAAGCAGGATCTGATCTTCAAGATCCTCAAGGAACGGGTGAAGCAGAACGGCCTGATGTTCGGCGAGGGGACGCTCGAAGTCCTTCCCGACGGCTTCGGCTTCCTCCGCAGTCCTGACTATAACTATCTCCCCTGCCCCGACGACATTTACGTCTCGCCGAGTCAGATTCGCCGCTTCGGTCTCAAAACCGGCGCGATCGTGGCGGGCCAGATTCGTCCTCCCAAGGAAAACGAGCGTTATTTCGCCCTTCTGCGTGTCGAGGCGATCAACTACGAAGATCCCGATCGTTTGAGCGAAAAGGTCGGCTTCGACGATCTGACGGCGATGCACCCGACCGGCCGCCTGATCCTCGAAACCGGTCACGACGAACTCAACATGCGCGTGGTTGACATCGTCACGCCGATCGGCAAAGGTCAGCGCGGTTTGATCGTCGCCCCGCCTCGTACGGGTAAGACGATCTTGCTGCAAAAGATCGCCAACAGCGTGCTGAAGAACCATCCCGAAGCCTACGTGATGGTGCTGCTGATTGACGAGCGTCCCGAAGAAGTGACCGACATGGAACGGTCGGTGAAGGGCCCCACGGCCGAGGTCATTTCCAGCACGTTCGACGAGCCAGCTTCACGCCACATTCAGGTCGCCGAAATGGTGATCGAGAAGGCGAAGCGCATGGTCGAATTCGGGCACGACGTGGTGATCTTGCTCGACTCGATCACCCGTCTCGCGCGTGCTTACAACACCGAAGCGCCGCATTCAGGCAAGATCCTCACCGGTGGTATCGACGCCTCGGCCTTGCAGAAGCCCAAGCGTTTCTTTGGCGCGGCTCGTAAGATCGAAGAAGCGGGCAGCCTGACGATTCTCGCCACCGCGCTGATCGAGACCGGCAGCCGCATGGATGACGTGATCTTTGAAGAATTCAAAGGCACGGGCAACATGGAACTGCACCTCGATCGTCGCCTGGTCGACAAGCGCGTCTGGCCGGCGATCGACGTCAATCGCTCGGGCACTCGCCGCGAAGAATTGCTCATGGATCCCGAAGAATTGCGTCGCGTCTGGATTCTCCGCCGCGTGCTCAATGACATGAATCCGGTCGAGGCAATGGAATTGTTGACGGGCCGGATGCGTAAGTCGAAGTCGAACGGCGAGTTCCTCATGAGCATGAACCTGTCTTGAGATGACAGACATCATGCCATGATGAAGCCGCGAGGATTCGTCACATGAGTTCGCCCATTGTTGATTCCGATCAAGAGACAACTCAGCCTGGCGCTGGGTTGTCTCTTTCGTTACCCGGGCCGACGGTATTGCGCGGAGTTTCTTATCGGCAATATGTGACGATTCGCAAGCACGCAGGCAACCACGGCCTGCGGTTGACATACCACGATGGAACGCTCGAAATCATGTCGCCGGAATACGCGCACGAACTGACGGTTCAGTGGCTCGGCGTGCTAATTCGCACGGTCGGTGAGGAATTCGGCCTGCCGTACCATGCGACGGGATCGACCACGTTTCGCATCGCAGGTGAAGCGCGTAACCGAGGCTTTGGTAAGGAACCGGATCAAAGTTTCTACTTCGCAAACGCGGCCAAGATCGTTCGTAAGCGTGAGATCGACCTCGACGCCGGCGATCCACCGCCCGACCTGTGGATTGAGGTCGATAACCGCGCGACTTCCGCCGGAAAACTGCCGCTCTACGCCGCGCTAGGTGTTCCGGAGATTTGGCGGTATCGGATCAAAACGGGAAACGTCTGGTTCGGCAAGCTTGTCGAAGGCGAATACGAATCGATCGAGCGCAGCCTCGCCCTGCCAATGTTATCACCCAGCCTTGTTGCCGAGATTTTGCGGTTAGGCACCGGTTTGATCGAATCGGAATGGCGGGCGACGATTCGGACCTGGATTGGCGAACGACTGAGGCCGAGTTCATAACGTTACTCGCCCGCGAATGCTCTGTCCGAACCGTGTATAATTGTCTCGCCGCTTTTGTCCGATCGAATTCGAACGCCTTCGTGAACTGGACTGACTTGCCATGACGCGCTTTGAAGGTGATTTTTCTCCCCCGGCCGGTCGGTTTGCGATCGTCGTCGCCCGCTTCAACGAAACGGTCACGCGTGCCCTGCTCGCCGGTTGCACCGATGGCTTCGTTCGTCACGGCGTGCCCGAAGACCGCATCGACGTCGCCTGGGTTCCGGGTTCGTTCGAGATCCCCATCGTTGCGCGTCGGCTCGCCGAAACTGGAAATTACGTCGGCATCATCTGCCTGGGCTGCGTGATTCGCGGCGAAACCGGGCATTACGATCACGTTGCCGGTCAAGCGGCGAGCGGCGTGATGCAAGCGGGTCTGAATACAGGCGTTCCGGTCATTTTCGGCGTGCTTACGACCGAAACGGTTGAGCAGGCGCTCAATCGTTCGGGCCTCAAGGGCGGAAACAAGGGCGGCGAGGCGGCGATGGCAGCGATTGAGATGGTCAATTTGCTCAATCAGATCGGCGGCGGGGTGACATTCCCTACACGCTTCGTGTAAACTTGCACAGGTAGCTAATATTCGCCGGGCGGAAGCGAATTGCTTGATGAGATCGCGCAGATTTGAGCGCTTTTGAATCGAGCGAGGCCGACCATGTCCATGAACCGACGACATCTTGATGAAATGACCGGTGCCGTCTTTTTGATCGGCCTAGGATGTCTGTTCTACTTTGGGTTCTGGCCGGGCATTCTCTTCCTATGCGGCGGCATCATGCTCATTCGGTCGCTCTACCAGCCCCGATCGCGCGGCGATTTTGAAAGCGCTGCGGCGCTGATCGGCCTGGGCGTTTGGGCATCGCTCCATTTCAATGTCGGGGCGCTGTTCATCATCGCGGGCGCAGGCATGCTGATTTCGATGGGCCTGCGCAACTTCGGCATGTACCGTCCGGTCAACCGCAACGCCAAGCCCGAACCGCCGAGCGACGGCTACCTCGACTGACATCCCACGACCTCAGGCACGGATTCATGAGTCGATCGAACCTTCTTCCTCAGGCGTTCTGGTTTCGACTCGCGATTCCGTGCCAACGCATCGAACCCCTTCCGCGCGAAAAGGGAAGGTTGCTCGACCTCCCCGAATCCTGCCGTCTTCCCGACACCGCCGCGCTCGATAGTGCACCAACCTGGGCCGACGTTCGTGCCGCCTGGAATCCGGGCGGCCTCGCTTTTTCGGTCGAGGTCACGGGCAAAATCGGGCCGATCACGAAAGACCCACTTGGCCTGGTGCAGGGTGAAGGTTTGCAACTCTGGATCGACACGCGCGACACTCGCACGATCCACCGGGCGTCGAAGTTCTGTCATCGATTTGGCTTCTTTTTAAAACCCTCCGCAAAGAATCTAAGCATCGTTACGAGCCAGAAGCCGATCGCACGCGCCATGGCCGATGCACCAATGGCCGACGGCGACGATATCCTCACGCGGGCCGATCTCATTCGCAACGGCTGGCGGCTCGAGGTGTTCTTCCCTGCATCCACGCTCCACGGTTTCGACCCTGAAACCAACCGCCGCCTGGGCCTAACCTATCAGGTAACCGACCTGGAACGCGAAGATTGTTTCCTCACGATCGGTCGCGACTTTCCGATTGGCGAAGATCCAAGCCTCTGGAGCACGCTCGAACTGGTCGATAAGTGAAAATTTAGCAAAAAGAGCGCATGTTTTCCGTCGGTGGCACGTAACTTGAAGCAAATTGCCGCGTCCGGCGCATGGTGTGCGCCGAGGCGAAGAAAAACCAGTTGAGTGACGAACGCTTTGGCCGGGTGTCGTTTTGGTCCGGCTAATGATTTGTCACCAATGATGTATTTGTGCGCGCACAGAAGCGATCACACAATTCGGTTAGCATGCGTCGAATATGAGTGAATCATCATGAGGATGATTCAATGAGCATCGTGAACTTGACGCAGCTTATACCGATCGCTTTGCGGAAACAGTTCGCTGCCAACAAGGATAAACACCATGGTCAAAAATCACCGAAATCCCCGAAATTTCGGGCCAACTGCTGCATGCGCAACGCTCTTGAATATGATCGTATTCCGCCATTTGTGAACCTTACAACAAATCATCTCTAACGCTAAAACGCTCATGCGTTCATTTGATCACAAAAACAATCGAGTTGCTCTTCCTCATGCATTGTTCTAGGATTGTAGAGTCAAGTTGTTATTCACTATTTGAAGAATTCATGCGGGGTGAGTCCTCCGTGGAAGAACCATACGCACAGAAATTTCGCGAGCTTATCAGAGCTGGCGCCGCTGCGCGAGATATGCACGATTCCTCGGGGGCTGGGAAATTTGATTGCGAGGCGTCCCGCGCTTCCGAAGCGTTCGTGGAACGCGAGGTCGGGCGCGTCGCGCAGCATAGTCGTAGCCTAGTACCCACCTTGCTCGCCCATGTCGGCAAAGCAGATAAAATCCTCGACGTCGGCTGTGGGAGCGGCGGAACGACGGTCGCGATCGCGCTTTCCAAGCTCGATGCGAGCGAGGTGATCGGCATCGATGCAAACGCCAATGTGCTCGAAGCCGCTCGATGCCGGGCGCAGGGATACCAACTCGGAACCGATCGCGTCGATTTCCGTCATCTTCCCGCCGGTTCGAGTCTGCCGTTTGAGAGCGAGTCGTTCGACCTGATCACGTGCATTTCGGTGCTCGAGTTCGTCGGCACGCACGAGCTGAGGCAAAAATTCCTCGCAGAATTCCTCCGCGTCCTTCGCCCGGGCGGGCACATTTTCCTCGCCACACCGACCCCGTATTCCCTGCGCGAATACCACTCCAAGCGTCCGCTCGGTAACTTCAGGCGCCGGCCCGGCTTCCCCTGGTCGAGCCGTCCGACCGCGGTCAAGCAGATGCTCAAAGGCTGCGATTTCGTGCCGCTCGGCCGTTACCGGATGAGCCGTAGCTCCAAGCTCCGCCCGCTGGCCTGGGCCGCTCCGGCCGTGCAATGGGCTTTCCCATGGCAACAATTCCTGGCCCGAAAACCGCTTACTGCCGCTGGTGGGACCATTAACCCAGCACAAAAAGCCGCGGCGACGACCTGAACAGTCCGCCATCAAGTGCGAGACGCCCGGTCATCTATGGCGAGATTCCGCTGGGATGCGAGCGGGAATGGACGGTCGTAGGGGACGGCAATGCATCTCACCGCGCGTTATGGATTGACGCCGCGATTGGCGGCGCTGGATGATGGTGGGAATCGCATCTCGGACTTGAAAAACCGATCGCAACGCTGGTTGCTCTGCGGTTGGCTGAAACTCGCCAGCCTGGTCGAGCCGGGCCAGCGAGGCGGTCGACCGGCGGAACCCGGTTCGGTAAAATAAAGTTCGATTTGAGTCGGATCGCCGGGGAATGATTCTCGTCGCGCGACCGCGTTTCCATCGCCCGATTTCCTGGACGGATTGCCTGACCATGTCTGACTTCACCCGGCCCAATCCTGTTGACGACCAAATCGACGCCGCGCTCAAGAAAGCGGTCGATGCCCCGAAGACGGGTGAGATCAGCTTCAAGCGGCAGTGGGACGCCGAACTCGATGCCGAACTTGAAGCGGCAATGTCGGGCTTTGATGCCGACGATCTCTATCCCGGGAACAAAGGGCCACGAACCCGCGCTGCCGATCGCGCCAACGTTCCCAAGGGAGGCGTCGGCCAGGAATCGCGCAACGGCCCGCAGATGGGCAAGGTCATTGCGATTCGCGGCAAGAGTGTGTTTGTTGATCTCGGCGCGAAGAGCGAAGGCGTCGTGCCGGTCGATCAATTCGGTGAAAACCTGCCCGCGCCCGGCTCGATGATCGAAGTTCGCGTCGATCACTTCGACACGTCGGAAGGTTTGCTCATCCTCAGTCTCAAGGGTGCGGCGGTCGAGGCGAACTGGGAAAACCTCAAGAAGGGCCTGATCGTCGAGGCACGCGTCACCAAGGTGAACAAGGGCGGGCTCGACGTTGAGGTCGACGGCATTCGCGGCTTCTTGCCGATCGGCCAGATCGACATCAACCGCGTTGAAGATGCGTCGATCTATGTGACGCACAAGTTCCGGGTGATCGTCACCGAGGCAAATGCTCGCGAGAAGAATCTCGTCGTCTCCCGCCGCGACTTGCTCGAACAAGAACGCGCGGAAGCCCGCGAGAAGACCTGGAAAGAGCTCGAAGAAGGCCAGGTGCGAAAGGGTGTCATTCGCACGGTCAAGGAATTCGGCGCGTTCGTCGACCTTGGCGGCGTCGACGGTCTGCTGCATATCGGCGACATGAGCTGGAGCCGCCTCAAGGATGTCGGCGACACGGTGAAACCTGGCCAGGAAGTCGAGGTCAAGGTTCTCAAGATCGACCGCACGACCCAGAAGGTGAGCCTCGGTCTCAAGCAGCTTATGCCGAGCCCGTGGGATCTCGTCGAAGGCAAGTACGGCCGCGGCCAGACGTTCAAAGGCAAGGTCACTCGCCTGATGGACTTCGGCGCGTTCGTCGAGCTCGAGCCGGGAATCGAAGGGCTGGTTCACATCTCGGAGCTTTCGCCCAACCGCGTGCGCCGGGTGTCCGACATTGTGAAAGCCGAACAAGAAGTCGAGGTTCGGATCCTCAAGATCGAACCCGAAGCAAAGAAGATCGCGCTCAGCCTCAAGCCTCTTCCCCAGGCCGCACCCGCGGTCGAGGAAGAAGAGGAGGAGGAAGAGGACGACACACCGCCCGCGCCCAAGCCCGAACGGAAGATTCCGCTCAAGGGTGGGCTCGGCTAATTCCGGATCTCGCCGCCTTCGCGTGTCGCTGAAGATCCGCGAAGGCGGCGCGAGAGTTTGCGGTTCCCCCTTGCTGCTGTGTCGCACCCTCGCCGTTACGAGATCCCGCCGATGCCCGAACCGGGTGTGAACGACGTCTCGCTCGCAGGCCCAGGCGCGGGCGGATCGCCGGCCCCGGCACCACCACGCACCAGCGACGGCCCAGGGACGCCGATTCTCGACGCGACCGGGATCAAGCGTTCGCTGCGAACCAGCGTGGGAATGCCGCACGTTAACGGCAACTTCCGTCCCGAACGGAAACTCGGCGAAGGAAGCTTCGGCGAAGTCTGGCTGGCCGAGGAATGGGTCAACGAACGCCTGCTCCGCAAGGTCGCGATCAAGTTCCTCCACGGCGACGCCCTCGGCCGGGGCGCAGTCGCCGAACTGCTCGACGAAGTAGAGAAACTCGGCGAGGTGGGGCACGATCGCGGCGTGATCGGCGTGCATCACGTCGAGACGACAAGCGACCCGCCTTATTTCACGATGGATTACGCCCCCGGCGGCTCGCTGGGGCAACGCCTGCGCTCGCAGGGTCGGATGTCGCCGCAAGAGGCGCTGCCGATCTTGCGGCATGTGGCGGAAGCGCTTCGAACGCTGCATTCCAAGGGGATCATTCACTGCGATTTGAAGCCGGATAACATCCTCCTCAGCGAGGATGGGCGGCCGCTCGTTGCAGATTTCGGCCAGGCTCGGTTCAAGGGGCGCGGAAGGCCGAACCCCGGAACCTGGTACTACATGGCCCCCGAGCAAATGTCTGCGTCCGGCTCTCACACCGAGACGGCGACTGATATCTACGCGCTTGGGGCTATTTTTTACGAGATGGTCGTCGGCGAACCGCCCAGGTTCAACACGAATCACAACGAGATCATCGCCCGAAAAATCAGTACCGAGGAAGTGTTTGAAGCGTATCGTCAGGCGATCGTCAACGCGCCCGACCCGATGACGCACATCAGGCTCGATGAGCTCGATATTCCGCTGCGGACGATTGTCGACAAGTGTTTGCAGATCGATCCCGAAAAACGGTTTGGTGATGGGGCAGCGTTGATCGCCGCCCTGGACCTGAGAGAACGCTGGCTGGCCTGGCGGCCCGTGCTTAACCGTACATTGATGATGACCGTGGCGATTCTGGTCGCGATGCTGGTCATGCTGGCGGCCGTTCTGCCCATGCTGATGCGTGAATTCCGGACGACCTATCTGCAGGAATCGCTCCACCGCGACTTCAACACAGCGCGCCTCGCGGGCGATTTCGTGCAGGATTCAATCGACGATTCGCTCACGCTGGCACAAAACTGGGCGCAGGCTCCGGTCATTGTTGAGGCGTATCAAAAACGCGACTGCCAGATGCTCGAGACGCTTCTGTTCGACTTCGTGTTCGCGCAGTCGCGCAATACTGGGCCAGATTGTAGCAATTCGGCCATTCGCGCAGCGGCGATCTATGATCATGAAGGGGTATGCCTCGCGCAGGTGCTCGTTGAAAATGACAAACTTCTGCGCACTCGAGGTTTATCGAACGATGTAACGTCGGTCGTTTGGTCGTGGCGTGACTGGTTCAATGGCATGGGCAACGACCAACCGCCGCTCGTGACCCCCTACCCTCCCGTTTCGCGCCCGTCGATATCTTCGCCATATCGCGGACTCGTCCCCGACGGCAGCAAGAGCGAAGTGCGTGTGTCGTTCAGTGCGCCCTTGGATTTACCCGGCGACGAGAACCATCTCAAACGCGGTGTGCTGGTCCTCGCAGCGCGACCCGAGTCGATGTTCCGCTGGTCACGCGACCCCCAGTTGCTCAAGAACGGTCTGGTCGCCGTGGTCGATCGCGACACACACCTGATCATTCACGGCTCAATCGTGGAATCCGATCGCAGAGAGTTGATCCCGCTTGGCGAGGAAAAGTTTCCCACCAAGTGCGAAGACGGCGCGATCGAAATGCGGGAACCTCCCGATCATCTCAAACGATACATCGTTAAAACGCACGACGAGTACAAGCCGCTGGTCGAGAACGCCAAACGGGAAGAATCGCAGATCGAGCAATTGGATGATTTTGTCGATCCCGTCAATCGCCAACATTATCTTGTGAGTTTTTGCTATCTGCCGCGTTCCGGTTGGGGTGTGATGGTGCAGCACGAATTGCACGCCGCGCTCGAGCTCTTCTTGCGGTTCGAAACATACATTTACTTGATCGGCTGGTTTAGCTATCTCGCAGGTGTCGGCCTGCTGACGTGGCTCTGGTCGATGATATTGCGACGGCGGCATCGGGAGGCGCGTTTCCTCAATGGCTAAATTGCTCGCGTTTCTTACAACCGACGCCGCGCTTGGTTCAGCACCACGTTGGACGAAAGCGCTTCCAGAAGACTCGCCCGTTGCGTTGGGTCGAACCGAGAAAAGCGACTGGATTGCGGACTGGGAGGCAAGCCTCTCGCGCCGGCACGCGCTTTTGCGTTACAAGGAGGGGCAGCTCCACGTCGAGGTGATCGACGCCGCAACCAATCCTCTGAGCTTTCACGGTCACGCATACGCGCCCGGTTCGAGCTTTATCCTCAAGCCGGGCGAACGGTTCGCGATTCACGAAACGTATTTTGTCTTCGAGGAAGAAGTACCTCAGCCCGTCGACGGCCCCGCGCCAAGCGTGTCGAAAACGGTGCGCGCGAGCGACCTTCAGCTCATTCCGTTCGTCGACGCCGAGATTCGCCTGGGGGCGATTTCCGACTTCCACTCAGCGATTCGCGACGCGACCGACGACGTGCTCGACGCTGAAGTGATCAAGGCGTTGTTCAAGGGAATCGCCGCCGCCGAAGCGTGTTGCGTCGTCTCGCTGCCGCCACGCGATCAGACGAAGCTCGAAGTCCGCGTCGTGCATACGCAGATGCGGTCCCCCGATGAGAAGCCTTTCCAGCCCAGTTCAAGCCTTATCATTGACGCGATTCACACGTTCAAGGACCCGGTGATTCACACGTGGGACGCGGGACATTCAGGGCTGATGAAACCGCCCGAATCGTCTGGTCGCGGCTCGCCCGAAACACCGTATGACTGGGCCTTCTGCGTCCCCATCGCTGCCCACGGCGGAGACCGCATGGGGCTGTATGTGACCGGTCATTTTCCGTCGAAGCTATCCGAGGACGAAAAGGAACTCGACGGCCGCGTCCATCGCGACCTCAAGTACGCCGAGCTGATTTCCAAGGTTTATGCCTCGCACCGCCGCGTTGCGACACTGCAGCGCACGGGCGACGCCCTCGCACGATTCCTCTCCCCCGCGCTTCGGCAAGCGCTCGGGCACAGGGAAATTGCAGAGGCCCTTCGCGAGCGCGAGGTGACGGTTACCGTTCTGTTCTGCGACCTTCGCGGTTCGACACGCATCTCCGAAGAAAGTGCCGATGACCTGAACGGCCTCTGGCGGCGAATCAGTGGCGCGCTCGGCATCATGACGGGTGCGATCGTCGACCACGACGGCGTTATTGGTGATTTTCAGGGCGATGCGGCGATGGGCTTCTGGGGCTGGCCACTCGACACGCCCGACCAGGTTGAACGGGCAGCGCGGGCGGCTCTTTCGATTCGACGCGGATTTCACGCCGTGGCCGATCAACCCGGCCACCCGCTTCGCGAATTCGCCTGCGGAATTGGCATCGCGCAAGGCCGTGCCGTGGCCGGCGCACTCGGCACTCATGAGCAATTCAAGATCAGTGTTTACGGTCCGCCCGTGAATCTGGCGTCGCGGCTCGAATCGCTCACAAAGACCTTCGGCGTGCCGATCGTCATCGACGATACGAGTGCCACCAGCCTGTCGAAGACCTTTTACTCAGGTTCAATTCGCAAGCTCGCGAAGATTTGCCCCTACGGCCTGAAGCACCCGCTCACCGTCCACGAACTTTTCGATCGCGACGCATCGCTGAGCATGGCGGAAGACTTTCGCGACGACTACGCTGTGGCGCTCGCACACTTCGACACCGGATCGTGGGATATCGCCAAGCGCAAGCTGCATACGCTTCAGAAAGACGGCCCGAGCAAGCTGCTGCAGAAGTTCATGGACGACCGTCCCAAGGGACCACCTCCCGAATGGAACGGCGTCATCACATTTGAATCCAAATAATGTGATCCCCTACTGAGGGAGTGCACGTTTCACCGGTTCAAACTGAAACACGTCGGGCTGGCGCCAGTAGCCGACGTGTCCCCCCTTGTCGATTGGCACATTGAGGAGCGCGGGCTCTTGATTGCCGGTGATGGGATTGGTGGTTTTCCAATCGGGATCGGGCGTAACATGGGTGCCGATATAGTCATCGATGCGGAAAACATTCACCCACTGACGTAATGTCGACTTGAGCCCGGTCCACTGATTGTGAGCCAGATCGGGATATCGGAACGGGAAGTAGTGCTGATAGAGGTGCGTGAACGGCGATCCCATCGTCACGAAGTGAAACTGGTCGAGCTGATCGAGGCGGTTCGGGAGCATGCATTTCTGCTCCACCTCGCAATTAATCATGCTGAACGCGTCGATGGCGATCATCGTGCCCTGGCTGTGCGAGATGATCGTCAGGTGTGAGATGTCCTGGAATCCCAGGGTCGTGTCGAGCACCTTTTGGAAGCGGTGCGCAATTCTGCGCTGGATGTCGAAAACGCGGTTCTTTTCGTCATCGTCACTCTGTCGCCAGGGCCAAGCGTAGTCGTCGTGCCGGCGCGCGAAGTGGTTTATGACGTCGGAAAGAACGTGCAGGCCGATTCGCAGAACCTTGGCAAACATCGTTGAGCCGAGCACGAAAACCGAAATCACGAGCGATGTGATCGCGTCGATCTGACCAATGGTGACTGATGAAAGCGGTGCGCGGGGATTCCAGAGGTATCCCATGAACGAAACGACGCGGCCGGAGTGAAATCGAAGATAGAACCCGATCACCGCGTAACTGCACGCAGCGGTGGCAATAAAGAGAATCGCGCCGAGGATCAGCTCATGCACGATCAATCGCGTGATATTGCGTTGCTTGTCGGCCAGGTAAGGGTAAGGATAGCCAGACGGCCCCGCCTTGCCGAGATTGACGTTCGCCTGGCGAATCCAGGCGAAGCGTCTGCTGATAATGAACGCGCCTACCATGCCGAGAAACGCGGAAAACACCAGGTGCGTGACGAAGTGTAGCCGCACGTTTGTCAGAAGCTCCTCGAGCCACGACGCAGGTCGGCCGACCGTGAGAGCATAGCGAATCGCCAGAATTGTGACGGGCGGGACGATCAGCAGCCAGAGCCCGAGCTGGGCGAATGAGGTCCCAATCGACGCCGAAAGAGCCGAGCGCCAGCTACGAGGAGCCAGCACGAAGGCGGGAATCCAAAGGACTCCCGCAACGAGCAGGGTGAACGCAAGAAAGCAGAAGACCGACTGGATCACAAACAGAATGATCGACGCAACCCAGGGAATATCCCTGATATGTGAAGGCGATAGACGCAACTGCGCCGAAATCATGTGCATGAATTCGCCCCACGTTCTCTCACTGATCGTGGAGTGGTCCTTGAAGACGAGAAACAAAGCAAACAAAACATTCGTTATTGCGAACCAGATCCAGTAGCGTTTCCACGCGTTACTGGCGTCTTTTGAATAACGGCAGACACGCCACCCTTGAATTCCCAGCGCAGCACAGATCCACATCAACGCGATCATACCGTTTTGCGTGGGACCGTTGATGCTTCGGTCGGCTTTGGGATAAAGCGGGAAGAAGAAGAAAACTTCGGCAAGCAGGACGATCGCCAGCAGAGTGCATAGCGCCGCAATGGGACCGCACAGAATGCGCCCGGCGAACTGGAGCACGAAGCGAATCACACGTGCAATTTGGCTGACATACGCCTCGCGCGGAGTGGTAGGCACGGGCATGATCGCTGCCTGATCCGTAAAGAACCGCAGCGAAAACACAGTCTGCATGAAGCCCCAAAACAAGCCGACCGCACCATCGCGTGTGTTCGAGAGATCGGCCCAGTACACCTCGGCGAAAACCGCTTCCTGAGGTGCGTTGGGGTCGTCGGTCAAAATCTTCGCGCGACGAATATGCACGGGGAAAGTGGGAAGTTCGGGCTTAGTTTCCTCGTCGGGCGCGCGCATGTCTTCGGCTGCGCGAATCTCGACGACGCCATCAAACTTGAGGTTGGGACGATTCACTGCAAGCGACGAAACCAGGCTATCGACAGTCGACCCCGGCCCCGTCTCGCCGACGCCGTGTACCGCCAGAATCGCCCACTTTTTCGTCATGGCAGGCTCCGTCATTTTAAACAGTGCTCACACGATGGAAGCGTTAGCGACGTCGCACGGGTCTCCACGAGATACGTTATCTTGGCGGTCACGAATTGCAACAAGTCGCTAAAACATCCTGCACGCGAATTTAAGTAGGTCGTCCCGGCAAGAACAAAAAACCCCGCCGTCTGAGCCATTGGCCCGGACCACGGGGTTTGCGTTGATCGATTTCTAAGCCAGACGGCTTACTTACTGACCAGGCGGATTCGTACCCGGCTGTGCGGGCGCCGGAGCGGGTGCGGGGGCTGCCGGCTGGTTGTTACTGCGGGGGAGATCGATGCGCGGAATGGGCGCTGCTTCAGACGGGGCCGTACCGCTACGAATCAGGTTACGCGGCGAATTGGCGGGCTCCGGCGTGCGCAGAGCACGCATCTGCGACATCACGGTCTGGCGAGCGGCCTGCGCTTCTTGCTGCGAGATCTGGCCATCGTTGTTCACATCGACCGCCCGGAATACCGCTCGCGCCGGTTCCTGGATCGCTTTGTCGAACTCAGCAGCGCTGATCTGGCCGTTGTGATCGGTGTCCGCGGTCTCGAACGCAGCCTGCGCCATGGCATTGGCGACACCGACGATCGCCGCGTTCACTTCGCTCGGGCTGAGATTGCCGTTGCGGTCGGTGTCGGCCGACGCGAAGAACGCCGTCACACCGGTTTGTACAAACTGCCGGACCTCAGTGGCCTGAAGGTTTCCGTCCTGGTTGGTGTCGATGAGCGTCTTCACGGTTGCAACCGGATTCGTGCCTGTCGAGGTCGGCACATTGCGGTTCTTTTCAAATACAACGCGAAGCACGGGGTGCATCGCCAGGAAGTTATCGCGGGCCGTATCGGCCTCGTCCTTCGACAGCATACCGTCGCCATTCGCGTCGGCCCGGAAGAAGAAACCGCCGACGAGCAGGTTGCCCGCGTCGATCGCTTCCTTCTGCGAAATCTGGCCATCGTTATTTTCGTCGGCCAGCTTGAAGAGGACCCGGCCGCCTTCCTGAGCGTTTTCCAGCAACTGTCCGGGAGTTGTCAGTGCGTCCGCCCCGAATGCGCCCGAGCTCGAGGCAAGGGCAATACCAATCAACGAAGCGCCGCGCAACCATGTCTTCAACATCGCAAATCTCCTTGACGAACCAGCATTAACCCGGCCCGCTCCCGCGCAGCTCGAAGTTCTTGCTAGTCGATTTCTCGCGAACGAATTCACCGGCTGATCCGATCAGCCGTTCCGCCCGTCGACTCGGATCAGCGACGATGCAACCTCAATGCCATGATTCGATCTATCTTTGAACTTCAATGCATGTTCTGTGTAGCCTTCCCACTTTAACCATCAATGAGGCCAATTTCTTAGCTGAGCCCGGTCAGAAACGGCACTTCGACGATAGCGAGGAAGACGCGTGCGCAACCCGGCGACGATCCGCTATCGGAACATCTGTCCCCTGCCAACTGCTTCAAACGCCGCTCGAATATGCTCGATCGTCGGTTCCGAGCGGTCATCAGGCCAGACAATTGCCACGACGTCAAATCGGCAGGCGGTTTCGAGCAGCTTGTATCGTTTGAGAAATTGAAGCGCAGCGAGCGTCAATCGTCGCTGCTTTTCCTGGGTGACGGCCTCGGCAGGATCACCGCGGCGACGCGCCTTCACTTCGACGAAAACCACCGTGTCGCCGTCGCGCGCAATAAGATCGATCTCACCATGCGGCGTGCTGTATTGCCGCGTGATGATGCGTAGTCCACGCTTTTTGAGCGTCTTTTCCGCAAGTCGTTCTGCGCGGGCGCCGAACAGCCGGCTCAGAAACGCGCGAAGCACACGATTCTGGGCCGGTTTATCCACGATGGCTCACCTATCGAAGTGACTCTCGAGTTCGCGTGCTTCAGCGCTGAACATTCCGCTACGGATGCTCGATCGTTCACCGCGCGGGATGGACGAATCAAGGTCGTCGATTTTCTTCGTCGGAAGCGCGGACGGGTCCGCCTTATCGATCAGGAAGGAGTCGTCCTTCTGATTGTGCCGGACCGTTTGCTCGCGCCACTTCTCGCAACCAAGCACACCGAGACCAAGTGCCAACGTCAAGCCACCAAGTAGCAGGCGAAGGAGTTTCATCGACTCTCGCTCCTCGAAGGTGGAGCGACGCGCATGTCGCCTGCGCACCACCCTCTCGATCGACATTCAAGCATTCAATCAAGAAGCTTACGGGGGCATCCGCCCCGCACTGTGGCGCGCGGCGGATGATGCCAGAGTTAACCAACTTCGTCTAGGCGAAACGGCGAGTCTAGCTTTTCGCGATCTCTTCCCCACCCAAGCAAAACCGCCGCAAGTCCCACGAACGGCAGCAATCCAACAATCACAAAGACGGCGTTGAAGCTACCCGACACATCCTTGATTCGGCCCGCGACGGGTGCAAATCCCGCTGCAAAAAGGTTTCCCAGGCCACCCAGAATGCCGACGACCAGGCCAGTATGCTGGGCCGAGACATCCTGAGCGTAGGCGAAGTAATTGGCCATGAACGCGGCGGTGCCGAGCGCCATGAGCGCGAGCATTGTCACCACGACGGTGTTGTTCTCAACCCTGCCGACGAGTGCGCCCTGGGCGATGAGCAGCACACAAACGCTCAACACAGTTGCACGTGCGGCCGAGATTCGCATATTGCGCCGGCCGAGCTGGCGCGAGGCCCAGCCGCCTAGAATATTCCCGGCATCGGCCGCAAGGAATGGCACGGCGGAGAGAAGCGTCCCGGTTTTGAAGTCCATTCCACGATCGGATTTGAGGATCGTCGGCAGCCAGTTCACGAGAAAATGCCAGCAAACGTTGATCGATATTCCAACGACGCACATCACCCAGAATCTGCGAAGCCGCACGACATCACCCAGGCTACCGAGTGGACCATCTCCCAGCTTTTCTCGCGGAATTGCGAGGGCCAACAACAGCAGGCCGACCATGAAGAATGCGACCGCAAGCCAGAGCGCCGAGAGGCCGAGTGTAGGAACGAGAGTTTCCACGAAGGGAGAACCCGGCTGAATCGCGTCTCCAGGTTTTGCGATCAATTTGCCGATTTGAGCGTCTCGGGTCGCTTTCAATTCGGTTGTACCCGGCCCCTGCACAATCGCGAGGACGTCCCCGGGATGCACCGTCGCACCTTCGGCAACCTTCCAGGATATGAGGTTTGTCGTGCCCGTCGGAGCAACGATCGTCGCCGTCGATTTGTGTGTGAAGCCGGCAAGTCCGCCGATGATCGCGATCAAGCCGAGCGCAAGGAATGCGATGCGGCTTGCTGGGGGAATGGGGGTCGCGTTGGTGTTTCGAGGAGGGGGAGTCTGAAAAAGCCGCGCAGCTGGGCCGTAAGTCGCTTTGACCCAGAACGTCACCCAGACGAGCCCGCTCGCCCCAATGATCGCAAATGCCCAGCGCCAGCCAAGATAGATCGTAAGCGGCGTCAGAACCAGCGGAGTTAACACAGCGCCGACTGCCGCACCAGAATTGAAAATCCCATTGCCGAGGCCGCGGTCCTCAGCCGGAAGAACGGTTGCCGTGACTCTTAATGCACAGGGCCAGTTGAATGATTCACCCAGGCCGAGCACAGCGCGAAACGCCATGAGTGCACCAAGCGTCGGCGACCATGCGACCGCGATCGCCGAAAGCGACCACCAGATCACCGCCGCCACATATGTGCGCCTAACATCCGAGCGATCGGCGATAAAGCCCGCCGGCACCTGAAACAGCGCATACGAAAGCCCGAATGCGGCGACAATCCAGCCAAACTGTTCCGAGTTTGTCTTGAACTCAGCCTGAATATGTTCGCCAACGACCGATACGGCCTGGCGATCCATGTAGTTGAGCACAGTACAGGCGAAGAGAAGCCAGCAGAGCCTCCATGCCCAACGTCGATCCCCGTTCTTCTCCTGCCCGACTTCCTCAACCATGCTCACGCTGTCGCCCCTTCGCGATAACTCGGAATGATTTCTGCATCGCAACACGTTCGCAAACATGACGGTGCAACGCAACCATCGAGCCACTTCCGGAGATGCTTGAACATCACAAGACACGCGGTCATTTCTGGTACGATGAATTTCAGGTCGAAGTCTCGCGGCTACCGCAAGCTACCTAACCCCAATGAGGAGTGAACCATGAGAGCCGGATTGACGTTGGTTGGTCTCGAAGAGATTTCGCGCAACTGGTTCTGGTTCCTGGTGCTCGGCATTTTGTCGATCATCCTGGGCGTAGTCGCGCTCGGGCAATCGGTGCTCGTCACCCTCGTGTCGATGCTCTTTCTTGGCATCTTGCTTCTCGTGAACTCTATCGCCGAAGCAGTCGCCGCGTTTCAGGCCAAGGCATGGAGTGGGTTCTTCCTCCATTTGCTTGGCGCGGTACTCGACGTGGTCGTTGGTATCATCTTCGTGACACGCCCAGTCCTCGGCGCGATGGAATTCACTCTCGTCGTCGCGGTCTTTCTCTTCGTGGGCGGACTGTTCCGCATCGTTAATGCGGTGGTGCTTCGCTTCCCGAATTGGGTCTTTTCTGCAATCAGTGGTTTGATTGGCGTTGCGCTCGCACTCGCGCTTCAAGCGAGCTGGCCGTGGTCGGGCCTTCAATTCGTGGGAATTTGCGTCGCAATCGATCTGATCTTCCGCGGATGGGGAATGGTTATGCTCTCAATTGCGCTCAAAACCGTAGCCACGCCTCGCGAGACCACGCATACCCCGGCGGCATGATCAAATCTCAGCGCGCAAAGAAAAGCCCCACCGATCTCTCACTTTGGAAGAGATCGGTGGGGTTTTGTGTAAGGATCCGGCGATGACCGACTTTCGC
>CAMFLR010000020.1 GCA_945957605.1 uncultured Isosphaeraceae bacterium | reverse complement strand
TTGCTCGATAGCATTTGAGAATGCCATCGCCGGATAGTTCAACGGGCTGTTAGACCGTTACGCCGATATCGTATCAGACAATCCGTTTCTTACCTTTCTCATTTCGCTGGATGGACAGGAACAAATCAACGATCAGTTGCGTGGGAAAGGTGTCTATAGGAAAGTTGTTGACAACATAAGGTTACTGAAGTCGCAGAAGCGGCCGCCCTATATTGGCGTTCAGTTTACGATTCGCCCTGAAAACGTCGGCAACATGTACGAGTATTGCCGAGAGATGGTCGGCTTGGGAGTGGATTGGATTCTGCTCAATCCGTGCTGGTTTGTTTCAGACGATCAGGCTCGGTCGTACGAGCAATTCATGCTCAAGCACTTTGGCCTGATGCCGCGCACGCACCTAGGATACCTCATGCCTTATGAGCTTGATAAAAGTGTGTTCGTAGAGCAGTACAAAAGAATTCGAGCAAAGAAGTGGCCAATTCAAATCTCATGCTATCTTAAGAAGCCGGAAGACATTCACACTTTTGTCGATACTCCTCACGTTCCGCCTGGCAACCACTTTTGTTACCAGCAGTGGACAAGAATGGACATTACACCTGATGGGGAGGTAACGCCCTGCATCCTCTACCCCGACTTGAAGGTTGGGAATTTGCACGAACAGAGCGTGATGCAGATTTGGAATTCCGATGGTTTTGCCAACTTCCGACACGTTCGGCGCGACGAAGTACTGCCAGTCTGCGCTAAGTGCAATGCGGTCTATCTCCACGATGCGCGGCGAAAGGTGCTTTGATCGATGGCATCTGAACTAAAGTTTGACCTGGAGCAAATCGGAGATATTCTCGAACCACCGGTATTGATCGTCAGTACCGTGGTAGGACGGGGAATGTTCACTCTTGGGCAAGCTGTTCAACAGCGATTTCCTGAACCATCCGCCGTGCAACATATTGCACTCGAACACAGCCAATCGCAAGCGGCTGTTAATGAAGATTTACGTCGTTATAAATGGATTTACGATCATATTCCACTTGCGCTCCACCTCATATATCGCATCCCACTTTTCTACTATCGCAAGTTTCTTCGCGAGTCATGGTTCAGTTGGACAAACCTCGCTCCGCTAAAGGCCAAAATCGAAGCTATCAATCCTCGAACGATTTTATGCATAAGCCATCGGCCTGCGTTTTGGTTGTCGATCTTGAAGCGCCGCGAGAAGATGAGCTTTCAACTCTGGGGTTTGCTCGGTGAATATGGAAACACACTTGGATGGAAATACATGTACTGGGATGAGATTGATGGATTTCTTTCGCCTTTGGAGCGTAACAAGCACGATTATGCTTTTCCGACTCAGCTAGCCTTCAAAACTATTGACCTGCCGGCAAGACGTGCGTTTGAAGCGCTCGCAGACACTCCCGGCTCGCCTCAATGCGTACTTCTTGTCTGCGGCTACTTGGGCCAAGGCCCAATTCTCCGCTTGCTGCGGCTGTTGCTCCATGCAAATCACTCTCTGCGGATTCACGCCGTCTGCGGAGAAAACGAAGCCGCATTCGATGAAGCTACGCGTGAATTCGGCGACAATCCCAATATTCACATCCATGGCGCAGTAGAGTCACTACTCGACCTCATGAAGGAAGCTGGCAGCGTCATAACCAAGCCCGGCATCTCGACAATCCTTGAAACCCACGCGGCCAAGCGCAAACTATTCTTGGTGAAGGGTGTTCCAGTGGCTGAAAATCACTACAACGCGAGATACGCGTGCAGCAACTTCGCCGCCGAATGGTTTACGGTTGAGCGATTTCGCCAATGGCAAGCCGAAGTGGAGAGCTAACATGCAGACCAACTCGAGCCATTCGCAGCATTTAGGCACGCGTATCGATCGTGAAGCGGCCTACTGGGACCGCGTCTACGATAGTGAAGATGGGGAGTTTCAAAACTGCTCTTGGATGGAATACGTTGAGCAAACCACGTTCAACGCCCGCTATTTTCGAAAGCTGCTGGCTCGATTTCAGAATAAGCGCATTTTGTCGATTGGCGGTGGCATCGATCGCATCGGGGTGGAGCTTGCAAAGCAGGGGCATCAGGTCGTTTGTGTCGACATCTCACCGTCCGCTTCGGTCCGCACGGGCTTACTGGCGGAAGAGGCGAATGTGGCCCATAGGCTTGTGGCCTTAGCATCCAGTTGCGAAGAGATGCAGTTTGCGCCGGAAAGTTTTGATGTTGTAGTTTGCAAGCGAGCCTTGCACCATATGGATATTCGTCGTGTAATACCTATAGTCTATAGCCTGCTTGCCGAGGGAGGAGTATTCCTCGCCGAAGAACCGGTGTGCTTGAGTGGGCTTGTTCGCTGGGTGCACAGGCGTTTTCCATTTTATGGCGATCAGCCGCACACCCCTGATGAAAAGGAGCTCACGTTCGACGACATCCGTTTCATCAAGAACGCTTTTGCGTCAACGCGGATCATTCATTTCGATCTCATCGCCCGCGAAAGTGTCGCCTATCAGCTCAATAAGCGTCGCTGGAACCGTCTACTGCATATGCTTGGAAGAGCCGATTACTACCTGGCAAATCGCTTGGTCCCACCACTGAAGCCTTTGTGCAATTACGTGATGATTTATGCTACGAAGTCGTAATCCCTTCAACCAGAAAGAATCGTTCGGCCAGACAAGTCAATCATGGACAGTTCCATTCGGGAGTTGGCATGAAGATTGGTATCTATAACGAACTAACTGTGCACTCCTTAGGAGGGGCGGAGTATGCGGTTGCTGTCCTTGCAGAAGACCTGAGACGCGCGGGTTGTGTTGAAATCATCAATCATTGTCCAACCATGTCTGTCGAGGAACTGGCCGAGTTCTCGGGGACTGACCTTGACGGCGTGGCGACGCGTTATGTGCCCTTTCATCGCAAACCTTACGGAGAGGGCGGAAATCTCTTTCGGCGATATCGGCAGGAGCAGAATTGGCAAGCCGATATCAGCGCACCGTATGATTTGTTCATAAACTTTGCACACTGGGCTCCGCCTTTTTGCCATGCATCGGTAGGCGTGTTGATTGTGTTGTTCCCGCTTTTTGTACCTCCTGATACTTGGGTCGGCGAGCGACCGGTCATACGACGAGCGCGGCCAATTCGCAAATGCCTTCGCGACCTTTACTACTGCTGGCAATGGCCGCGACGTCTCGCAAGCTACAAGATTAAGTTAGCGATTTCCCAGTTCACACAATCCTGGACTAATGACTGGTGGGGGATTTCCTGTCCGATTCTTTATCCTCCCGTAGACAGCGAAGTGGAGAGGGTCGAAAAATCGAAGACAATTTTGAGTGTCGGTCGATTTACGCCTTCGGAGACGATAGATAGCAAAAAACAGCTTGAACTCGTGCGCGCATTTTCGGGAATGCCGCAGGCACGGGAGGCTGGATGGCAATTCACGTGTGCCGGCAGAGTGAGCGACGTGCCGGTCGATCAATTCTATTTCGACATGGTGCAATCGTTAGGTAAGTCCTGCGGTGCTGAGGCGATGTCGAACGTACCACGTACAACGATAAATCAACTGCTTGGAGAGTCGGCCATTTTTTGGCATGCGACCGGCCTGGGAACGAGCGTCGACACCGAGCCATATGCGGCTGAACATTTCGGTATCTCGACCGCCGAAGCAATGGCGGCAGGCTGCGTTCCGGTCGTCATCAATCGAGGCGGTCCGCGAGAATTGATACAGCACGGCGTAAACGGCTTTCTCTGGAACGATTTGCAAGAGCTAAAGGATCTTACTCAGCTTTTGATCCGAGATGAACGGCTCCGAAACCATATGTCTCAAGCGGCGCGACTGCGCGGTCAAGATTTCTGCCGGAGCCGATTCCAACACGAATTCAGAAAACACGTCGCTCCGTTTGTTCCCGGTCTTGTCCCAATGGAAACGAAGACGCCGATCGCCTGATTCTGAGCAGTCGAGTTTGGAAACTATTATGAGCGGATCACCTTGGTCTACGATTTCATATAAATCAAAGATTGCAATCTCTCAATTCTTGAGTTGTGGAATCTGGCCGGCAGTGCCGCTGACAGGTTACTGGTTGTTGCCGCCTCGTCATCTCTTGGTTTCAAGCGGTTCGGTGCCTCCGTTCACGCCGTTTTCGATTTGGGTCATGGTTGGCCTCATGGTTTGGTCGGTAGGAATGATCTTGGCAGCCGCGGCTCGTGTCTATCGTGCCAACTATTTTGGCCTGGCCGGTTGGGTTGTCGTGCTAGCAAGCCTGGTTGCCTTCTTAAATCGAGGTGCTTTTGTCGCGTGTCCTACTATTATCTGGACACTGTGGGATGTGACATTCCTGGCGGGCATGGGCCTTGCTGGACTGCTCTATCTTGGATTCCCACGTGAGAGCATTGCTGAAGTAAGCGATATGGGAGTGTATGCCAATCATGGCATTTTTATCGCTCAGCATGGTCGTCTCGACATCGATTATCCTTGGCGGGCATTGGGACAGGAGTTGAGCGATGAGTTTCACAAGCATTCGCCGCACAAAAGTAACTTTTTCGCGAATCATGTCTTTCCGGGATTTCAAAAGAACGGTGCGAAGCTAGTCGCGGAGTTTGGCCACATTTGGCCGGTGTGGCTGGCGCAAGCCTATGCAACGGGTGGCCCTGGCGGACTCTTTCGACTGAATGGCGTCGCCGCGTTGCTTGCCCTCGGTTCGTTTCACGGCCTGTGTTTGATGGTTGTGCCTTCCGATCTTTCGGTGATCGCTACTCTCTTTCTTGCGATGCTGGCAAGTCAGGTGTGGATCGCTCGGACGACATTGAGCGAAGTCTCCACCCAGTTTGCCATATGCACGGGAGCTCTTTTGTTGTTAGCTGCGCTAAGATCCGGTACATCGAGCCTAGCACTCTGGGCGGGCGCAGCTTTCAGTTTCGCGGCGCTGATTCGATGCGACAGCCTTTTACTACTTTTCCTTGTAATCATAGGGCAGCTCGTTCACTCGACCTGTGGTTTAGCAAGCGACCAATCTGACAAAACTTGGTTATTTTTCCATTTAGCCGCGCTGCCTGGCTGTCTCCTGTCCATCGGTTATTTTATCGCCTTCAGTCGCCCCTATTTTTGGAAACAGTTTGTCTACCTTAGGCTCATTGCCATTGGCACCGTTGTTGCCTATGCCGGATTGCTGTTTCTGCCACGTTTGCTGACGCCCGACTTTGGCCACCGATTGAACGTGTTGTTTATCGCGGACATCGTTGGCGGCGCCGTGGTGCTGCTCGCTTCCTATGCATATTGGATTCGTCCCCGTGTGGTTCACTATAAGCTGGATTGGCCGGACCACCCGCTCCATGGCGAGCCGCATCGGGCCGAGTATTCTCTCCGCGATCTTGGCCGCTACGTATCGCCAGTAGTTCTCGCCGCTGCGATGGTAGGCTGGTGGCTCGCGCTGCGCGGAGCCTTGATTCCCGAGAATTCGTGGCTTTTGCCGTGGCTGATGATATTCGCGGGTTACGCGATACTATATCTGTATGATCCGTGTGATGATCCCGTTCACTTCTGGCGAATTCGGCGATATGTGCCAGTGATCATTCCGGGCTTTATCTTTTTCGCAGCGATTGCTTGTGATCGAGGGCTGACCTTTTTTCCGAGTTCGTGGCGATCGGCTGTGCTTGCTCTTGTGTTTGTCTCGCTGATTGGGTTTAACGTTCGCAAAGGGATGGCATTTTGGTGGCGGCGCGAAGATCCGGACTCGTGGGATCAGATCAAGAATCTGGCCCAGCTAGTGTCGACCGATACAATTATTTTCGCCGCTGGACAATCCGAGTGGATAACTCCACTATACATCGCTTTCGATCGCTGCGTTGTTCCCATCGACCTTGACCGGGATTTAGGATGGGAGTTACTCGCCCGAGGAGTGGATGAGCAATTGCGTCGCGGCAGGACGCCGTATCTTCTGTATGACAACGGGCGTGTCTTCGCTTCGCAGCCGCAGGAGATCGGTCGGGCGAGTATTCATCGTCAGTTTATTGAGCCGACAATTTTCCCGGTCCCACGGTGCTTCAAAGAAGTTCGTACGACCGTCGTTCTAGCAGCGATTAGGGAGCCACTCGAACCACCGAGCATTGACTTGGTTGCCATTGGAGGAAGCAAGGTTTGGGGAGTTGAGGAGTCTGGTTTTTATCAGGAAGTACGGGGGTCTCACCAGCAAGTCAGATGGACGAATGGTCACGGTAAACTCATCGTTACAATTGGTGATGCGCATAGGCCGGAAACTCTTATGATCGATCTTGCAGCGACCGCTCCGGCAGGAAGTTCGCTAAGAATCACGGTAAACAATCATGAAGTGAACAACGTCTCTATGGTGGAAGGTGGACGATATTTTGAAATGCTTTCGTTAGCCAATGTACCATCACGTCAAAAGTGGACCATCGAGTTGATTAGCTCGACTTTCGTGCCCGCGGAGTCTCCCACTGCTTCAAGCGACACTCGAAAACTAGGGGTGCTGGTCCGCGAGATACGCTTATTGTGAATCCCACCAAGTCGCAGACTTGCGTCGGAAGTGTTCCATCACTCCAACGTACTGAGAGTAGTCTGCAAATGGCGAGGAAATTTAGACCCCATGGGAAGGGCATCAGTCGACGGACTTTGGACGGCATCGAGAGTCGCGCCCAGAGTGTGTTCTCTCGCAGTACGCCATGTCCAACGTCGAGATTGCCGCAAGGCCGGGCGCTCGACTCTTCGCCGAGTGCCCGGCCTGTGCTTTATCGTCATTCATGCGGAATCGAAAGTTTTTCTCCCTGTATCATGGGTTGACCTGCTCGATGAGCGACTGCTCGCTGCCGGCGAAATTGGCGTCGCCGCTGTAGACTGCTCGAATGGTGAAGCGGCCGGCGATCGAGAAAGAGCCTCGAATACGTGCTTGCCCATTGGCATCCAGAGTCACCCGCGCCACTACTGTGTTTCCGACCCAGTACGTGACGGTGCCCGTCGGTGTCGCGGTTCCCAATGGGTCGTGGACTGTGGTCGTGAATGTGACCAACTGCCCTACGGCAATTGGGTTGGCGGACGCGAGTAGTGAGGTCGTTGTCGCCTTGTGAGTCGGCGGCGTGTTTACCTGCTCGGTGAGGGCGGTCGAACTGGTGACGAATGCGAGGGAGCCGCTGTAAGTTGCGGTAATCGCATGACCGCCCGTCGCTGCGAAACTGGTCGTCAAAGTCGCCTTGCCGCCGGATTGGATGGCCACGGTCCCCAGGATCGTATTGCCGTCCTTGAATGTGATAGTGCCCGTTGGTGATCCACCTCCAGGGGCAACCGCCGACGCTGTAGCGGTGAAGGTAACAGCTTGCCCAGTCACGGCCGGATTGACCGAAGACGTCAGTGCGAGCCTGGTCGCGTCGGGATTAACAGTCACCGATGCGGCTGCTGAAGTGCTATCAGCGAAACCAGTGGTGCCGAAGAAGGAGGCGGTCAACGCGTGGGCACCAATGCCCAGCGACACCGGGATGGACGCCCTGCCTGAGGCGTCGAGCGGCGCAGAGCCGACCAGGGTGTCGCCGTCGTGGAAGAAGACAGTACCGACCGGCGTGCCCGCCTGGGAATTTACCGTGGCCGTCACCGTTTCAATCTGCCCAAAGACGGCGGTCGCGGTCGACGTGCTCACCGTGGTCGTCGTCGGCGCGGCGACAATCGGCCTTGAGGTATTCAGCATGACGCCGACGCTGCCAGATGAAGAGTTGGCCGCGACCAGGTCCACGAGACCGTCGCCGTTGAGATCGGCCGCGGCGACGCCGAACGGATCTTGGCCACCGGTCGAGACTCGCAACGGAGACTGGAACGGGACCCCAAACGTACCGTCGCCGTTGCCGTTCAACACGGCCAAACCGTCTGGGATTGCAGCCTCTCCGCCGAGGGCGATGTCGAGCCGGCCGTCATGATTGAAGTCGCCCAGGGCCATATCGCCATCTCCGCCTGCGGTCGCGGGGATCTGGAAGATGGGGGCCTGGAACGAACCCTTGCCATTACCTAGCAGCACGCCAAGCTGAGTGACGAAGCTATCCTCGCCGCCGATGCTGTTGACGACCAGATCGGCCTTGCCGTCGCCGTTCACGTCGCCCACCGCAAGGGACATTGGCGCGAAGCTCAGACTGTTGGTGGCGGCGAAGCTCAGGGGACGCCCGAATGTGCCGTCGCCGTGGCCCAGCAGTAAGCTCACGGTATTCGTGAGTTGTTGCGCCGTCGCTATGTCGGGCGCGCCGTCGCCGTTGAAGTCGCCAACCACGATCGCACGCGGAGCGCCGCCGACGTTCAGGTCAACCCGAGGCCGGAACGAGCCGTCGCCGTTGTTCAGAAGCAGGCTCACGGTCCCCTGGCTATTCGCCGTCACCAGGTCGAGTGCGCCGTTATGGTCGAAGTCGCCGACCGCCAACGAGAGGGGGTTCGGGCCGACTTTGAGGATCTCATGAACGGTCTGGAACGTGCCGTCGCCGTTGCCCAGCATCACTTCCACTGCCGGGCCCACCCGGCCAGCGGTGTTGACCGCGACGTCGAGCACGTGGTCGCCGTTGAAGTCCCCCACCACCAGCGACTGGGCGACTCCTGTCGCGGCGCCGGTGTTGATGAGGTTCGCGGTCTTGGCCGGCTGGAACGAACCATTACCGTTCCCCAGCAGCACGCTCACGCTGCTTTGCGGCGTGGTGCCGGACGGACCCTGGTTGAGAACCGCGAGGTCCGGCTTGCCGTCGTGGTTGAAGTCCCCGACGGTGACCGACCGCGGATCGATGCCGACTGGAAGTGTGACGGCGGGCGTGAAATTCATCACGGTGCGATTCTCCAATGCTTCCAGCGTCATTGAACGCCGCTGGGCTGACCGCGACGATTTTTGCGAGCGATACGACCGGGACAGAATCATGAGAGGAATTCTCCGAGAAGGATAAGCGAGGGCGTACGCCCCCACGTCGAGGGAGCGGGAACAGGGCGATCGGTCGAGGACGTCGCGTGATTGGGCGTCCGAAATTTCAGCGCCGAGCGATGGCGCCTAATGGGCCGCTTGAAGCGAGGCCATTCGATTCGCTTGAAGTTCGTTCGATCCGCCGGTCTCGATTGAGGTGACGGGATATCGGCGAGTCGCTCGAATAAGCTGTGATCTCGCCAGACAATTCGGGATGCCCGCGAAGTCTGCGTGCAAATTGCTACGGTTGATGTTGCGCCAATCTAGCGCCTGGCTTCGCAGAATCGCCGTTCGTTTCGCGGATTCGTGGCGATTCTGTCTGTTGGATCGCTCGGAGGCCCCAACTCGCTCAAACGCGCCGAAAAACGACTCGAGACTTTCGCGTCAGATTTGTTTGTCCACGTTCCGTTGCGGCGGGCTTTTCGTGCTCTTTTCTCGTCCGCCATCCTGCAAGCGTAGGGATTCTCGGCAGATCTCGTCGCCCCCGCGCGTGATCAAAGGGCTAGCCGTTCAAAGCGCCAATGCGATACCAGGATGAAAAAATCGCAACCAACTGCCCCTGAGCCGGCACTCTTACTCTTACCGGGCCTCGCCGAAAGGACATGAAAGGTTCAATACCCAGGTCCCGGTTTGGTGTGGGAAAAACGGCCGCGGCATTCCCCTCACCTTGGATTGCGACTGGGCTAACATGAGGATGCATCTCCGGTTTGCGAAATACTTCGGTGAATTGAGTACGTGTTGTCGTCACACAAGCGCTGAACTGTTTTCCGAACTCTTTTCATTCGTGGAGTGATTTCTATGGCGGTTGCCGCACTCCCCACAACACGCGTTACGTTACTCATTCGGCTGCGTCAGGACCCTTCCGACCAAACTGGCTGGGACGAGTTCGTGGAGTGCTACGGACGGCATATCTACCGGTGGTGCCGACAGTGGAAATTGCAGGACGCCGACGCTGAGGATGTGACGCAGGACATCCTGGTTAAGCTGATCCAGAAGTTTCGCGCCTTCACGTACGACCCGTCGCGCAGTTTTCGGGGATGGCTCAAGACGGTCGCGCACAATGCCTTGAGAGACTTCGCCGATAGCCGTCGCAATGCCGCGCGGGCCGAGGGGGCGAGTCGAATACCGGACTTAATGCTAACAGTCGAGGCCCGCGAAGACCTCGCGCGGAAGCTGGAGCGTGCGTTCGATCTCGAACTTCTAGAGGCGGCCAAAGTGCGGGTGCGTCTGCGAGTCGCGCCGCATACTTGGGAGGCTTTCCGCCTGATGACCTTCGAGGGCCTGCCCGTGGCCGAAGTCGCCGCGAAAGTCCAATTGCAAGTGGCCATGGTCTACGTGGCTAAGAGCAAAGTGCAAAAGATGCTCCAAGAAGAAATTGGAAGACTCGAAATGGGCGCGTGACGAGGGACTCTCTGGCTTCGGCCGACCCGCTGCATCCAAATTTCATCCAACGAACATTTTCTAATTTAAATGCTCTCGGAACACGTTCATGACGCTCTGTCCGTCAGATGAAAAACTCACACACCTTTTGGCAGAAACTCTGAACGTGGCGGAACGGAATGCCCTGACGCGGCACGTTGAAGGATGCGCTGTTTGCCAGAAACAGCTCGACCGTTTGACCGAGATCTCTGAACCGGAGATGTGGCAGCGCGTCGCTCTTCCGCGTCGAGGCTCGCAAGGCGAAGCCAATTTGATGCTGCGTCTGAAGCAAAAACCCTTGTGCCTGACTCTCGCCGATCCAACGGCCCACGCGGATAGTCGAACAGCCGAGACCGTCGACCGCGAACGGCCGGTTGTCCCCGGCTATCAAATCATGGGAGAGTTGGGACGAGGCGGAATGGGCGTCGTCTACCAGGCTCGGCAACTCAGTCTCCATCGCACCGTTGCGCTGAAGATGGTCCTGACTGGTTCGCACACGGGGCCGAAAGACCTGGCACGCTTTCGCGACGAAGCCGCGGTTATCGCGCGCTTGCAGCATCCCAACATTGTTCAGATTTACGATGTCGGAGAAGCCGCGGGCCGGCCCTACTTTGTCCTCGAGTTCGTGCCCGGCGGCAGCCTGGCGCAGCAGATCCAAGGCAGGTCGCAACCTGCCCGGCCAGCGGCACAGCTCGTCGAAACTCTCGCGCTTGCTGTTCATGCCGCTCATGCCAACGGTGTGATTCATCGCGATCTCAAGCCAGCCAACATCCTGCTGGAGGGGGAGGTTGTCAGCGGTTGGCGATCTGGGAAGAAGCATGCAAATCTCGCCGACGTCCCAATTCAAACGCCCTCTTTCCTGACCCCGAAGATCACCGACTTCGGCGTGGCCAAGTGCGCCAGCGGCGAGTCTGAAGGGTCGGAGGTTCACGGCCCAACAGTCACGGGGGAGATACTGGGCACTCCCAACTACATGGCCCCCGAACAGGCGATGATCCCCCGCCAGCCGGTTGGACCGGCTACGGATGTCTATGCGCTTGGAGCCATCCTCTACGAGTTGCTTACCGGTCGGCCCCCGTTCACAGGCGAGACGCCGCTTGCTACCGTCCTGCAAGTGCTCAACAACGAACCGGTTCCCGTGACGCGCCTACAGCCCAACGTGCCGCGCGACCTTGAGACGATCTGCCATAAATGTCTCCGCAAGGATCCCCGTCGACGCTACGACAGCGCCCTGGAATTGGCCGAAGATCTCCAGCGTTTCCTTCGCGGCGAATCGATCCGGGCGCGACAAGCTGGCGTACTGGAAAAACTGTGGTGCTGGGTTCGTCGCCATCCAGCGGCGGCAGGACTACTTGCCGCAGGTCTGCTTGCGCCTGCGGTCGCGCTGTTCACCATGTCGCTATTGTCCGCTCGCCTGGTCCGCTCTAACGCTCTGGATAGCGCGGCGCAACAAGCAGAACTGCTAGAGGAAGCCACCAAGGAGTACAGTCGGAACGCCCAGAGCGTGGAAAAAGCGGGGTTTACGGTCAATAAGACCGTCCCATCGACGCCTGGCACCGTGCCTCTTAGTATCCCAGCCACTTTCCTTCACGACGTCGGCCGGCAGTTGGCGCTGACTGGTCAGACCGGTGTTAAAGTGCGTCAGTACAGCGACTACCCATTCCCTTGGCGAACCGACGGCGGTCCACGTGACGAATTCGAGCGTGAGGCATTGCGACGCCTGCGTCAAGCCAAGGGACCAGAGACTGTTCATGAATTTACCGAGATGGGTGGACGGCGCGTCGTCCGTTATGCTCAAGCTCGCATCATGGAAAACTCATGCGTTCAGTGCCATAGCACCCACGATCAATCTCCCCGCAAAGATTGGCGTGTTGGAGACGTGCGCGGGGTGCTGGAAATCATCCGCCCTCTCGATAAGGACGAGGCACGGGTCGGCGAAGCCCTTCGTCTTGCCCTGCTACTAAGTGCAGTGGTATCTGGCCTCTTGCTGGGTGGAAGCATGCTCATGGTCTGGGCCGGCCGCCGTATCCGAGGTGCTGCATGAGCCAAGAATCGCGCCCGCTCTGCAACCATATCGCGTGATTGTCCCGACTGTCGTGGCTTTTGCGTCGTCAATCATTTTCACTCTGTATCGATCGACGAGACGTCACGGTGCACGATGGTAAACACTTTGGAGACCGTTCCGCAGGTGTGTTGCCATTCGCTCTGAAGCTGCCGCCCCATCGCCAGAGACGACTGCCGCGGCGATCTCTTCGTGTTCGGCGAACGCGCTCTTCATCCGCTCGGCATTTCGTGTCGAAATGTGGTGCATAACTCGGTGAATCTTGTCGCGGATCTGGCCCATCGCGCGTGTGATTTCTTTATTTCCATAGCAATCGCAGAGAAGAAGATGAAATTCTGAATCGACGCGGATGTGCTCGGCGATGTCGCTCTGCCGCACGGCTCGGCGGTGTTCCGTGAGGTTCCGTTTCAGCCGGCTCGCCTGCTCAGGCGTCAGCTTGCCTGCGAGCCTTGCGACGACAAGCGTCTCAATCGCCTCGCGCATCTCGAAGTGATCGGCGATCTCCTCCGGCGAAATCGCGCGCACAATAATGCCCTGCTGGGCAGTAACCGTAACCAACCCATCTCCTTCAAGGCGTTCTAATGCGGCGTGCACAGGCGTCTTACTCATGTTCAGACTCTGGGCGAGTTGACGTTCCGACAACAACGCCCCTGGCGCGAGAGCGCCGGAGAGAATGCGAGTCTTCAGCGCGACGTAGGCTCGCTGCTTGAGCGAAACCTGACCTTCATCCACTGTCGAAGAAGAATCCGACTCATGCTTCGGAAGAGAAACTTCCGTTTTCATGGGCCATGCACCAAGGGCTTGTGTTCGATTTGAGACCCGGATAGGATGCGATGAATCTTACTGGTATACCAGCGGGGTGTCAATCGTCGTGCGGAGAAGGTGGCCATGCCGTGTTCGTGCCTCGAAAGACGAAGCGTGCTTGCGTTGGTGCAAGTCTTGCTGGCGCTCTCCACATGCTGCCCTGCTTCTGCCGAAGCGCCTCATGCAGAGTTTTTTCGCGGCATTAATCTCAACGGACCACCCGTCGTTATCGACGGGCATCATTGGGACGGGGACGACTCAAAGCATCTCGAAACACGCGATCAAGTTTTCGAAAATCAATCGGTATCTCTGATCCCAACGACTGACCCGGAACGCGCTCGGATGATTCGGTCGAGTCGCTGGAACAGTCAGGTCGACTTGAACGTCATCAATGTTCCTACCGGTAGCTATTCCGTCTTTTTGTATGTCTGGGAAGACAACGCTTCGGAGACGTTTAGCATTTCACTCGACGACCGTGAAGTTTTGCACGATTTCGCCAGCGGTCCGGCTGGAACTTGGAAACGGCTGGGGCCATGGCAGGTCGCTGCAAAGTCAGGGGCAATCCGGCTGACGACGCGCGGTGGTGCAGCGAACATCTCCGGGATCGAGATTTGGAGAGGTGATGGACCGATTCTAGAGCCGGGAATACGTCTGCCTAACGTAACCAGGCCCCAAGACCTGGCTGCTGCCAAAATCTTCGATGCCGAAATTGCTCCCATCCTGGCGAAGCACTGCCTGGAGTGCCACGGCAGATCAGTTCAAAGCGGAAAACTTGCACTGGGAACCGAGACTACGGCCTTGGCCGGAGGCGCAACGGGACCGGCAGTTGTGCCAGGTAAACCGGATGAAAGCCTGCTGCTGGATTATGTCGACTCCGGTGAGATGCCCCGCGACCGCCCTCCCTTAAACGACGTGGAAAAGCAAAGGTTGAGGCGCTGGATCGTCGACGGTGCAAAATGGGGAACGCCGGAAATCGACCCATTTCTTGTGACGACCGACCGACGCGCAGGTTACAACTGGTGGTCGTTTCGACCCGTCCGAGAAATCACGCCACCAGTCGTTCGCGATGCGAAGCATGCTCGCAACGACATCGATCGCTTCATCCTCGCACGCCTTGAAGAGCGTGGATTGAACGCCGCGCCTGAGGCGGATCGGCGTGCACTAATCCGTCGACTCTCGTTCGACCTGATCGGCCTGCCGCCCGAGCCCGGCGAGGTTGAGCGGTTCCTCGCAGATGCCACCCCCGACGCCTACGAAAAGCTCGTCGATCGATTACTCGCCTCACCGCATTACGGTGAGCGGTGGGGGCGACACTGGCTTGATGTCGTTCGGTTTGGTGAAAGCGAAGGTTTTGAGCGCAATCATATTCGTGACAATGCGTGGCGTTATCGCGATTGGGTGATTCAGGCGTTCAATCGGGACCTACCCTACGACGAATTCGTGAAGCAGCAGATTGCTGGAGACGTCCTCTACCCGAAAGATCTCGAAGCGTTGATCGCGACGGGCTATCACGTCTGTGGAACCTGGGATGAGGTTGCGCACTATGAAGGGTCGTCCGAAATGCAGCGGGCGACGCGCTTCGACGAGATTGAGGATCTTGTCGCGACACTTGGCCAGACTTTTCTCGGTCTCACGATCAATTGCGCTCGCTGTCATGATCATAAGTTCGATCCGATCTCGCAAAAAGAGTATTACCAGATCGCGGCAATGCTTGGCGGAGTGAATCAGGAGAAAGAGGAGCGATCGAAAATCACACTCGCGCCGACGGCCGGTCAGCCTGGTTTCAAGGGAGTTGCGCATGTGATCGTGCCCAGACAACCGCCTCCTTATGCCGTACTTCAACGCGGAGACTATCGAAAGCCGGGCGAAGTTGTCGCCCCAGCGGGGCTGCGGGCGCTTTCCGATCTGCCAGCGGACTTCGGCCTGCAGCCAGATGCGCCCGAGGCACGACGCAGGGAGGCTCTCGCCCGTTGGTTGACGGACCCACGCAATCCTTTGACTGCACGCGTTTTCGTGAATCGGCTCTGGTATCAGCACTTCGGTCAGGGACTGGTCGAAACCCCGAGCGACTTCGGTTTTAACGGCAGCCGTCCCAGCCACCCGGAACTGCTCGATTTTCTTGCTTCGCGCTTCATGAAGAGCGGCTGGAAGATCAAGGAGTTGCACCGCCTGATGGTCACTTCCGCGACGTATCGGCAGGAGTCGCGAGCCGCCTACGAGCGTGCCGAGAAACTCGATGGCGACAATCGACTTCTCTGGCGTGCCAATCGCAAAAGACTCGAAGGAGAAGCCGTTCGCGACGCTGCACTGGCAGTTTCAGGCGCGTTGAATCGGCAATTCGGCGGACCGAGTTTCGAGGACATCCGCGTGAACCGGAAAGGCGCCAATTCCAACCACGAATTCACTGACCCCACCGGTGAGTTTTCGGAAGCCGTAAACCGCCGGACAATCTACCGTCTGTGGGCAAGATCAGGTGGTAACCCCCTGCTGGAGTCGCTCGATTGCCCCGATCCATCGGTGATGACGCCCAGGCGCACTCGGACGATTACGCCGATCCAGGCGCTTTCTCTATCCCACAACGTATTTGTCGAAAACTGTGCCAAGCGGTTTGCTTCACGCATCCGGCGCGAAGCGGGTGACGACAGTAAGCGACAGATCGAGCATGCGTGGCAACTGGCATTCGCGCGGATGCCGATCGAGCGTGAGAGGCAAGCCGCTCAGTCGTTCATTGCCAAGCAAGGGCTGGAACAATTCTGTCTCGCGCTGTTCAACACGAATGAGTTCCTGTTTCTCAATTGACGGCAGCCGAAGGAGACTCCGATGAATCGAGAGTTCCAGTCAACGCGCAGGGACTTTCTGAAGGACGCCGTCTTTGGACTCCCGTCGATCGCTGCAGTCGATCTGCTGCTCCGCGGTGGTCACCTTGATGCTGCAACGACGAGTTCGCCACGCAATCGAGGGCCGCATTTTGCTCCGAAAGCGCAGCACGTTATCCACATTTATCTTGGCGGCGGACTGAGCCAGGTCGACTCCTTCGACTTCAAACCGGAGTTGGAGAAGTATCATGGCAAGGACATGCCACAGAGTTTTGGTCAGGCCGATGCATTCTTCGGCAAGGTCGGCCGCCTGCATCAGTCGCATTATCCCTTCAAGCGTCGCGGCAAAAGCGGGTTATGGGTTTCGGATCTGTTTCCCAACATTTCCGAAGTCGCCGATGAACTTACCGTGATCAATTCGATGGTCGCGGAAACGGCCAATCACATCCCGGGCACTTTCCAGGCGAACACCGGATTTCGCCAGATGGGCTTCCCCGCGATGGGCTCCTGGCTCTCGTATGGGCTGGGGACGGAGAACGAGAACCTTCCTGGCTTCGTCGTGCTGCCAGATGCTCGCGGCATTCCCAACGCTGCCGGCGGAGCTTTCAATTGGGCCAGCGGATTTCTTCCAGCCGAGCATCAGGGCGTCGCCTTCAACACGCGTGGCGGCCCGGTCGTCCGCGATCTTCGGCCTGCTGGTGGTGCTTCTTCCGAAACCCAGCGCGAGCGCCTCGATCTGATCAAGCAGCTTGATGCAATCCACATGGAAAGCCAAACTCAGACCGACCCGCTCTCGGCCCGAGTACAGAGTTACGAACTCGCAGCCCGAATGCAATCTGCGATACCCGACGCCACAGACTTCTCCTCTGAACCAGCCCACGTTCTGAAGCTTTATGGCCTGGATCGTGACGACTGCCGCGATACGGCTCGTAACTGCCTCATCGCGCGTCGACTGGTTGAGCGTGGTGTCCGAATGGTCCAGCTCTGGACTGGTGACGGCGTTTCCTGGGACGCCCACGATGATATCACAGGCAAGGGTTACAAGACTCACACGGGCGAGGCTCGGCGGGTCGATCATCCGATCGCTGGACTGATTCGCGACCTCAAGAACCGGGGCCTGCTCGACTCAACCATCATCATGATCACCAGCGAATTCGGCCGAACTCCGTTTGCCCAGGCCGACAAGGGTAAGCTCGGTCGAGGTCGCGATCATCATCCGCAAGGATTTTCCAACGTCCTCGTCGGCGCCGGTCTCAAGAAGGGCTTCGCGCACGGGGCTACCGACGCTATTGGCTACGCGTCGGTCGTCGATCCCGTGACAGTCTACGACCTACACGCCACCGTTCTGCATTTGCTAGGCATCGACCACAAGCGACTGACGTTCTATCACGACGGAATCCAAAGGCGTCTGACGAATGTTCACGGAAACGTCGTCAAAGCCATTCTTGCTTAATGGCCTGAGGATATAATCAATCTCGAAGTCAACCTGAGTTTCGTCCTTCAAATCGATTTGCCCACTCCTCGGTGACGCTATCGGCTTGCTTGTGAAGCCGGGGGTTAGCGATGACGAGGTCTTCGTAATTCGGAACCTCGAGTGACCGCAAAACAGCTCGAATCGTTGATTCATAGTCGCGACAGAGATCCTCGTATGACACTTCAATTGGCTCAATTTGAAATCGCTTGAACACGCGTCTCCAGTGATTCTCGAAGTCCGTGAATCGAGCAACCCAATGCTCGATCAATTCGGCGGAAAACTCAGGCGGCTCCGTTTGGGTTGCTTGCTGCACAGAATCGGCCAGAGACCACCAGACTCCCGACCGGATCGCTCGATCGTAGGAAATCGCTTGCCTGAGTTTGTCGCGGCGCGTGAGGAAGACGAAGCGTAAGTTTGGAATCGTAAGGTTCAGCACTTCGGCATCAGTGCGGCCGAAACCGTGAATGCGCCTCAGTTTGGACAGCAGATCCTCAAACTGCTGCCAGAACACCTTGGCGCCGAAGACGCCGTTGGATGTGGTGCCTGCCGCAAGAACGGTTTCGAGGTAGTTCCGCTCGGAAGAAATCTGAAGATTCTCTTGCCAGTTCTTCTGAAATACCGGGTCGAAGTATTCCCTGGGTCGCCCAGCTACGCCTGTCGATTCCAACGCCTCAGCAAGCAGGAAACCGCCGGTTCGTGGTGTGGTGCAGATCAAGTACGATGCGCGAGCGGTCGTCCCGCGGAGCGGTTGTGGAAACCACTTGAGGGTGCGATAACGGTTCGCCCACTCGGTCGAGAGTTCATCACCCAGCTTTTGCAGCCGAGGTGGTGTGATCGTTGTTGTTTCGGATTCGGGGATTTCGAGATAACGCAGCATCGCCCGGGTGGTCGAGTCGTAAGAATTCAGGAAATCCTCGTAAACAACATCAAGGGGCTCGATTCCCGCTCTAGCGAAATAGCGATCCCAGTTGATCTCGTCTTCAGTGAACTGCCTGACCCAACGGTCGATCTGTTCGACGTCAAAACGGGGTTCGGGTGCCGGCACGCGAGGCTTTTGCACCCCTGTAACCTCGGGGTTCAGCGTATGCCAGACATCGGTTTGAATCGCTTTGACATAAGAGACCGCCTGAAGCACCTTGTCTCGTCGCGTCAAGAAAATATATTTCAATCCAGGAAATGCATGGCGGAGACGTTCGATGTCGGAACCAGCCTCACCCAAAATTGACCTGAGTTTTGATCTGAGATGCAGAAACTGGTGCCAGTGGATCTTGGCTCCAAACACGTTATTCGAAGTTGACCCTGCCGCTGTGATCTTTGGAAGAAATTCGGAATCCCCCGTAATCGCCAGACGCGCAGACCAATCACTTTCGTAAGTTGGTTCAAAATACTCGCGAGGGCGTCCGGCAAGCGAGGTGAACTCGAGCGATTCAGAGAGTAAAGAACTCCCGGACCGAGGAGTCGCACAGATGAAAAACGACCGCTTTACATGAGCCATGGGTCACTTGTGCCGCCCTATTGAGCTATCCCTTCCTCAGACGATGCCTTTGCTATCGTAGAAATTGGCAAAATCGTTATCGTCGAAAGCGAAATTCGTGAACGAGACCGTCGCCGAAACGTCAAGTGCTTCAACAAAGTGCAAACTGCCGATCGGCAGAAAAAGGATCTCACCGGGGGCAAGACAACACTCAAGAATCTGGGGCTCACCTGGGCTCGCATCAGGGTTGTGATGCATTGTGCGGCCGTCGACTTCGCAATATACGTCGCGAAGGTTTCTCATCAAGGGCATGTCCCACGATGGAGCGATCAAAACGCGCTTCCGTCCCATCACCTGTGCCATCATATTGTTGGTGAGATCGTGATGAAATGGCGTAATTGTTCCCGCCGGACCGAACCAGAAGAAACCGTTAGCCGGGGATCGGTTATCAAGATATTCGGCAATCGTTACAATATCATTCCAAAGTTCCGGTAGCGCTTCCTTGTTGGCGGAATTGTTGTTCGCGGTAATGTAAAAGTTGTTGGTCGTGCCTGCTGCACGCACCTGGGCGATGTAATCGGAAAACCGCATTTTTCTGCGGAATTTTTCGCGTTCTTGCTCGAAGTTCTTACTCCTTTCTCGGCCGATTTGCACCTCGACCATGCGATCGCCAAAAGTCTTGTCGAAGTATTCAAGACTCCACTTGCTCAAGGCGGGCCAGTCTTCCATCATGCCCGTAATGATGACGGGACGATTCGTACAATAATGGTGATCGATGAACTCATCACGCGTGATTTTGTGTCGGCGCGGAATCACGCGGTTCTTGGAGTCGAGCCTGCTGAGCTTGCGATAAACGCCAAGCAGCCAGTCGCGTTTCTTGAGCCGGTTGCGCAGGCGTTCCACTCCCCAGACATAGGGACTAGCCAACGCTTGATCGATCTCCGTGGCCGCCGACTCGGTTGCTAGGCCCGACGCGATCATGGTCTGCAAAATGCTTTCCCGTGAAGCGCCAAGCATTAAATTCTCAGCAATCCAGCGTCGCCACTCGTTGGTGACCGACGTGTGAGTTGCAACGTTTTCGCCCTGTTTTTTCGAAGTGTCTCTTGAAATACGCCGCACATCGCTGGATGAAGCTGGAGCAACGGTGGTGCCACCATAAACAACATCGGGTGGTTTGAGCTTGTTCATATGAGATGGAAACGCCGTGTTTCCCATTGCATCGCGGCCGTAAAAGTAATCTTTTTGCCAGGCATCAGGAGCGACTTGTCCCGCCTTGCTTCTCTGCATGAAGCCCTTGCGCGATTCATCCCATTCGCCGTAAGCGCGAGTAAGTTCGGGATCATCGCTTAATCGTTTGTAAGCAACCTTTGCTCTCTCAATATCCGCACAGAGATTGGTGCTTAGAGGTATCGCCTGAAAGAGTGGTTCGCCCGCTTCGAATCGTACCGGTTGGCCCGGCCGCATGACCTTCCAGTTCATCGTGAATGACATCGTCATCCAGTCAGTTTCCAGGATTGCCGTCAACGGATGAAGGTTATCTTTGAACTGGTTAGCGGGACCTGAAACCAACAGACGCGATCCGGGCGGCCTGGTGCGGAAGAGGTAGGGTGTGTTCCAGGTAATGATTCCTGCCCCGAACTCGTTGGTGATCCAGGCGCCCCAAATGTCTCCGGCTACATCGAACGCAAACTCGATGGAGTTCGGTCGTTCAGACCCACGCCAGATCGCAGTGAATCCCACGGGATTCTTGACCCACAACCCTGTCTGATTAGCCATTGTGAGCGGCAAGCAGCGATATGCGAACCGGCTGGGCGTGGCGTCCATCCAGTCGCGCTGGTAGTCGGCCCACGCCCAATCCCAGCCGGTGCCGTCGTCGCGGTTTTGCCGCAGAACGGCATCGTCGGCAATCTGATGGATCACGATCTCGAAGGATTGCACGGCGCCGGACGAACCAACGCTGGAACTTTCGCTCGCTTTACCGTTTCCTGTCTCCATCGTTTCTTCGCCCATTGACATGAACCGGTGTCAGAGAGAATGTACTAACACTCCATGAGTGAGTTTCAATCGTTCGGAGGAGGAATCAAGTTCGGCCGCGTTTCGGGCCCGGGCGGATGGCTGGCGGGTGTTGGTGTCAACGGTTCGAGAACTGTTTGTTGAGGGACGATCAGGAACTGGGGAATCGTGAGGGGAATCTCAGTGTCTCGCGACGTCCCCGGTAATGTGATCTCGAACGGCGTCGGTGGTGGTGTGGGCGGCGGAACAGCCCGCTGGCTCTTGTACTGCTGAACGACCATAGGGACGGGCGTTGGAAATGGCGTCGGAAGGGGTGTGGGAGTTGGATAGGGCGTAGGTGATGGTGTTGGCGAAGGTGTTGGTGGCGGCGTGGGAAGTGGCGGTGTGGGAGTCGGCGGAGGCGGCCCGAGCGTGACGGTGATGTTTGTCGTTTTGATAACTACCGAGTAGTCGAGCGAGTCGAAAGGCCGAAAGACCGCCGTCAGAGCCAAGTTGACTCCGACTGGAAGAACTGTGCCCACCGGTGACGAATAGGTAAATGTTCCGTAAACGGGCACCGTCTGGCCATTGACAACCGCGGTCGCCGTTGCGTTCAACTGAAGGTCGGTGAGCGGCGTCCCTTCCATGATCGCGTGAGGTCGCTGCCAGGTAATCGTCGGGTTCTGCGCGTGGACGCTTAAGGTGTTGCTCGCAGTCACTGGCGCGTAGTCCGTCGTATCTGCCGGAATGAATGTCGCGGATAGGGGCAGGATTGGAAAGGCATAGGGAACCGTTCCCGCTGCGGGGCTGTAAATGAAAGTGCCCGGCACATTCGCGACGGCGTTGAGTTGTTCGCCGCTAAGGGCGGTGCCGTAAACAATTCCCGGCGGTTTGGGCCACGTGATCACGGGAGCGGGAAGCATGCCGTTCGTCGCCTTGAACAGCGCGAGAACCTGGGAGTGAGGCAAGCCCGAAGTCACTTGTCCTAACCAGTAAGCCCTGCCTTCTGGCGTTGGCGGGCGAGCGCCAACGGTTACATAAAGCGCATTAACAAACGCGTTGGCGTTAACTTTTTTCGAGTTCTTTGTTGTAACAACCACGAATTCGTTCTTGAGCGCGGCCTTGCCGAGAGCTCCCGTCCATACGAGTTGCAGCGCGTAATTGAGTTGCTCCGGAGTCGGAGCGTGATGAAAGTAAGTTTTGTAAAGTCCATTCACATAGGGGACAAGCGGGTTAACTTTTGCTGCCTTGGCGGGCGTTTCAATGCTCATCACAGAATGATTGATCGGCTCGACGATTGTCCTGACAGTCCCCTGCCCAGTAAGCAAGGTTCGCGGTTCGAGCGCAACCGGACTCGGAGTATTCCGCCGCGACGAACGTCTAACGCGTTGATATGCCCGAAGAAATGCGTCTTTCCAATCGTCCAACATGACGCCTCCCGGTAATACATTCACGTGCGTCTTACCAGCGGTCAGTATAACACGGACCAGCCCTGACTAGTGCTTTGATGAATTTTGGCCCCTACGTTTTGTCGTGAGTGACGGATCGGGCGAAAGCAAGGGAGCCCCGGGATTTGGACACCTCCTTCCAATCCGACAATCCAAACATTCTGATGCCAAAGAGCACGAATTTGGCGACAATTATTTTGGCTTGGGGGTCTAATCGGCGATCGGATTCTAGGTACGCCGGGTTTAGGCACGCCATCGAGTGCCCAAATCGCTCACGTCTGGCCGGCAGACTTCGACATCGAGATGCTTGCACAACGTCTCCTGTGGATGACCTCGCCGGTGATTTCACCGGATTGAATGACTGCAACTTCAATCCTCCGAACGTCAAGATACAAACATGGATCATCGGCGCTGAAGGCTCGACCGCCACGAATCGCTAGCCGGGCAAGCCGCTCGCCTAGCTGGATGAATTCTGGTCTCGTTTCAGCACCGATGCAGACAAGTTTAAGCCTCTTCAAGAGGAAGCCCTGATGAGCAGTGCGCCCTGCGAAGAGCTATTTGGGGCCGCGAGTTGTCATTGCCTTGATCGAAGTACTCTCAGGTACTTCGCGTTTCATGATCCTTCGACCTCCCCGATTCTTATCCTGGACCTAGCAACAATTCGAGGCGCAACACTCAGTTAATGACGTCACTTGCGCCAAGCCAATCAATGCGGGACGTTCACTCCGTAAGATGCCTGACATCGAGCGAAAGATGTCTGGATGCGGAAGAAGACAGCTTTGGCGTCGCCAGTGCGATGCTGCTCTACGGCACTTCGGAGCGACTGGATTCCTTCGCGAAGTTCTTCCGTTGCACGCTTCGACTCATCGTTCAAGGCTATCAGGCGGATAAAAGCGCCGGTCTTCAGTTTTGCGGCCTGACGGTCCCAGAGATCGAGGTGGTGGAGAGGCGTTTCATTCGACGGAGCATTGAGCTCGCCGAAAAAGTCAGCCTTGATGATCTGCATGTCCTGAAATGCCTCCGAAGGACTCGGGAAATAGGCGTAAGCACCAGCGATCGCCACGAATAGAAATCCGATCGACGCTGTCGCAGACAGGACGCGTGGAGAGAGCGGCCGACTCAACCCCGACACTGGCCCTTCCGCGCTTCCATCGAATGCGGCAGATGATGTAGAGATGAACGATTCGAAAGTCCCCCGTTCGCCCATGCGCCGAAGCACTACTCCTGAGATGATCAGCGTCAAAAGAGTTCCGGACGTGACCAGATGGAATGTGTCGAGACTTGAGAGATGGCGAATCATGCCGTCGCGAACCTCGGAGAAGCTGCCAGCATACTCCAGGGGATTGGCAAGCATATTGAAATGATCATTGTCTTCGTTTCGAGTGCCGACAGACGGGACGATCACATCAATACCGTACGCGGCGAACAGCGTAAGTCCACCGGCTAGAGCGAGCCACAAGATCGCCGAGCGGAGACCATACCCTTTTGAGATCCACGAAAGATGTCCGAGCGTCATTCCCGCGCCAAGCGAGACCAGCACGAACATCGCGCCTGGCGACTGGCGGAATTTGAGCATTTCAGGAACGATGACAACCGCCTGCTCCGGCGTGATGTAGGACGCGGGCGCAACGAGCATCATCCCCGGAATCGCCTTGAAGTCTCCTGCGAACATCGTTGCGGCCAGAGTTGGTGCCGCGATCAACGAGGCGGCGACCCCAGCGCCCAAGATCCCGAATGCGACATCGCGGGCAGTCGAGCCGACGGATTCGCGCGCGGCGTGAACGGCGGCCGCAGTTAACCGTCGCATGCCGATAGACGGTACCTGTCCCTCGAACGAGGCTGCCTCGCTCGCGAGGTCTTGCGGTCGGAGGTATCCCCACAAAACGCCGATTCCGACCGAAACAAGGCCAGTACCCAGAACCAGCACACCAAGCGTGTTCGGTCCCAGGTAAGAAACGCCGTAGATCAGCGAGATTGGGTTGAGCATCGGTGCAGCCAGCGCGAAGGTCAGGACCGCCGGTCGGCTCACGCCCGCGCGTCGCAGTTCGCGCAATACGGGAAGCACGCCCAGCGAACAGACTGGCAGCAGAGTCGTTGCGGCGAGCCAGGCACGGAATGGAGCCGTCCAGCGACCAGTCCCGAAGAGCGTCCGTAGTCGTTCTGGACCGACCATTGCCCTCAACGCTCCGGCCATCAGGAGACCGATGATGATGTAGAGTGATGCGTCGACGACAACCTGAACTACGCGAAGCAGAAATCCGAAAGGGATCGCGATGAGATGAGCTGGCATAAGTCGTTCCTTGTGCTATTTGTGTTTTTGGTGAGACTTTTCAGTGCCGCGGATGGGATTCACTGGAATGGGAACGGAGTCGAGGATTTCGGAGATAACGCGGCTGGTCGCTTCGGGCTCGATTCCGAGACGGACTTCTAGAACAGACCTGGCCACGTCCTGCACGTCATCGGGCGTGGTGTAATCTCGACCGAGCAAGAACGCTCGTGCCTGCGCCAACCTTTGCCAGGTCAAAAGTCCGCGCGGACTGAGCCCGAGCGTCACTTGGCGATGCGTTCGACTGGCTGCCCCCAGATCGACGAGGTAATCTCGCACCAAAGGTTCCACGGCAACCGCGGCCACGGCTTCCTGGAGAGCGCGAAGCTGTCCTGGCGCCAATGGCGGTGCAATTTCGACCTGATCTTCAAGCGCTGCCCCAATAGCGGCGTCGAGCATGGCACGCTCGTCGTCCCGGCTGGGATATCCGATCCGAAGCTTCATCGCGAAGCGGTCGAGTTGGGCTTCGGGCAGTGGATAAGTGCCGTGCTGTTCGACCGGGTTCTGAGTGGCGATGACGAAAAACGTCTCGGAAAGGACGTGTCGGACGCTGTCGATTGTGACCTGACGCTCTGCCATCGCCTCGAGCAAAGCACTCTGCGTGCGCGGGGTGGCGCGGTTGATCTCGTCGGCAAGCAAAACGTCGGCGAAAACGGGTCCGTGGAGAAACTCAAACTCGCGCGTCTTTTGGTCGTACACGCGAAAGCCCGTGATATCCCCGGGAAGTAGATCTGGAGTGCACTGGACGCGGGCGAACTTGCCGCCGAGTGCATGCACCAGGGCTTTGGCCAAGGTCGTCTTGCCAAGACCTGGAAGGTCTTCGATCAGGAGATGCCCGCGCGCCAGAAGGCATGCGAGGACATGCTCAACCACCTCCCGCTTTCCCCGGAGGGCGGCATTCAGTGTCGAACGAATCGCATCGACGACCTGCGTCGCTGAACCGTTCTGACTGGGAAGCTTTCTCTGTGGAATTGTCATCATATAACGAGTTCCTTCGAAGTACTGAGGCGGTCAAACTTCTTGAATCTGCGAACAGTCCACGCATCCACGGCGCGTCGACATGTATCGCGCGGATCATCATCGCCGACTTGCTTCGGGAGTGCGGCACCGAGCGGGGCGTACAATCCCCATTCGGCGAGATGGATGAGCCGGCCGAGATCGTCGATTTCAACGTTGGTCGGCGGAATCATCTTCTCGTACCAACGACGCGGTGAGCGCCCCATCGGGCGGGGAAGATTGGCCCAACTCGACCGACGCTCTACAAGGCTGAGGGCCGCGATTGCATAGAGGCGTGTATCGACAGGCGTCGAAAGCCGCCAGGCTATGGTCGCTAGTGAATCCTCGATATTGCGACGGAAGCAGATCAGCGCAGCCAGTGAGGCGAAGACAACGCACAAGAGGACTGCATTCGATCGCGCCCAATATGTTGCTGAGGCAATAGTGGTCAGAATTATCTCGTACCAGGGGGGCGACGGGGTCATGAGTTCATACCCCGGAGTTGGCTCTATGGTGATCCAGGTTCCATCAGGCAAACGCACTTCTGCCCAGAAGTGAACATCATCCTCGATCACTGCTGTGTGCTGAGTGCGTGGATCGTACCGCTCGGGCGCAGCGTAGAACCCGCTCACAAGACGCGTCGGATAATCGAGCGAGCGTAAGAGCACAGCCGCAGCCGTGGCGAATGTATAGTCTGGCCCTCGACGCGATTGCAGGAGGAAGTGGGCAACGACGTCTTGGCAGTCAGCCGGAAGCGTGGTGCCGCGATCGTGGGTGGCATGATGACGGAGCGTGGAAACGACTGCCTCAACCTGCGCCCAACCGCGCGGGATACCATCCGACCATGAACGCGCCAAAGCCGCGATCTCAGGCGTAATGCGATGGCCGTCGGAAACAGTTAGCAGTCGAGACGAAGCATGAGCATTTGGCGAGAACCATAATTTGCGAAGACGGGCTGGGTCTGCGACTCTGGCTTCGGACTCGATCACGGTACTCGATGGCACCGTTCGACCGATCATTCGCATCATCCCCTCGTGCGACCAGCCGAAGAAATCGCGACGGTTAACTTGCCCAATTCGAAATCGGGACAGATGAGCCGGCACGGGCAGCGGACTCGAATCGAGCGTGCCAATCTTGATTTGATGTGCAACCGTCCCTGCATAGTGCGAATGAGATGGGACGTTGATTCGGAACCACGGCGCACCGTCTGGCTGCAACACCAAGGGGCAGTCGGCGGCGCACAACGGCTCTTCTTGCCACCCGCGACCATCGAAGCGGTTGTAGGCCACAAGACCAAGATGGAGCGGCGTTTGCCCCTTAACGTATAGGAGAGCCTTCGCCTCGCGATCGGACGGGCGGCGATTTGCTGTATCCTTTCCACGGCGAACCGTTGAGAACTCTTGGCCGGCCCGGAGGTTTTCCGCAGGTCGCTCGCGCTGTTCGGCGACATTCTGATTGCCGATCGAGACCATGCGGTTCTGCTGTTTGGGCCTGATCGGCTCTCCATACGTGTCGTTGAAGGCGTCGTAGAGGCTTGGCCGATCGCTGTCGAGATAGACGTCGGTGTCGGCGAATCCAATACTTTGCGGCTTCTCCGAACCCTTCGCCTCGTTCTCACCATCGTTTACGCCGCCACGGGCGTCGGGATTGTCCCAAGAAGTACCACCCGAGCTTGGCACCAAGCCCACGAGCGCGGTCGCGACGCGGGCGGGGCCCATCGCTGCAATCAGAACAACGAGACCGACAAGGCCTGTGGCGAGGAGCAAGCTCGCGAGCGGAAACCTCCGTTGACCATCAGCAACAATCACGATTTGAAGGCCCCGCCAGTAAGTCAGCACTAACCAGAGACCGCCAACCGCCGCATAGACGCTGACAATCACGATCGCGATCGGGCCATCGGCCAGCGATGTGGAGACGAGAATCAGGAACAGGCTCGCGAATGCCGCCAGCCGCGTGAATGCAGGGCGACTTGCCAGAACCGCGAGGCCGAGTACCAGATTCCTCAGTGCCGACAGAAGTACGATCTCCATCGCCTCCGCACGACCCCAAATGGCCAGACGCGCGGCCTCGATCGCAAGCGGAAGAGCAAAAACGACAAGGATCGAAATAGTGACGAGCGGGCGCGCCGAGGCTCGCGTTCTATGTCGTCTCGCCGTGAACTGGGTGTCTGCCACTGGCCCTCTTGCAAACGCGAGTTGTCGCATGCCCTCGTAACTCACAACTGCGATTGCGGACCACAACGCGGCCCAGGCCAGAGAGAGGCCAGGAGGCCTTCCCGGTTCGGCGATGGCGAGTTCTGCCGATGCCGTCGCGAGCATTGCCAGGCCCAGTGTTATAGCTTGTACCCAGCGGTTTTCTTCTGCATCACCGATCAAGATGCACCTCCTTCCACGCGCGCCGAATTGCACTCGGCGCGTCTGTCGAATCGTTGACCAAGATCCACGGCCGCACTCGCAGCGGAACTGGCGGAATACGTATTGACTCTTCGACAAACGCACTCGCGTCGAGGACGACGAAGCGCTCCGCTCGCGCAGTGACAGTTCTTTCAGGCAAACTCTGGAGAGAGAGGTTCGTCGCGACGATGACACGCAATCCGCCATCGAAGCGGCGACATGCCAGACCATCGACCACGTCACCAAATCCGAGCGCCGAATCGGGTTTCACTCGCGCCATTGCATCGAGAATGCGGGTGCGACGGGCTGCGACTGAGCCTGCCGCTGCCGAGACAGAATTGGTTCCAAAGACAACTTCGATTTCAGCTCCTTGACTCAGCCATCCTTCTACGAAGCTTGCGGTGATGCGAATCGCCCACTCCATCGAACTCTCTGGGCCGACACCAGAGTGAGTCTCAGGGTTAGTGTCGACGACGATCTGCACACTAGGTATTGCATGAGATTCGAGTTCGCAAACGATGAGATGTCCGTGCCTCGCCGACTGCGGCCAGTGCACGCGGCGAAGCGAATCGCCGCGGCGATAGGGACGCACGCCAAGGAGATCGCCGGATATTCCTGCTTTGTTACGAGGGGAGAGCCCTTCCCCTTCTCTGCCATTCGCTGCCTCGGGGATCGGTCCCACTGGAAACGTGCGTGGCCAAACTAATAGCGGAGACGGCACCGAAAGCGGCCGCGAAGCGTCCCAGAGTCCAAACGGAAACGCACTGCCGATGCGTGGTATTGCGTGCGGATACTCCCCCCTTTGTTCGGGGATCAGCTCCCACTTCGATTCAGTGACGTGCCACCCGGAAACAAATGCGATGCCGGTCCGCGCCCCTGATACCCCGTCTCTTGCTTCGCCACGCAGGTACAGTCCCCATGCCGCCCAGGGCATTCGGTTGCGAACGACGAGATGCGCGGAGATCTTCTCTCCTTCACGAATTCTCGCTTTGTCGAAACCGAGTGTACCACTCAGCCCGCGCACGGCGAGCCATGGCCAAATCGTTCCTACGCAGAGAATGCCAGTTAGTCCCGCGGCCAGGATGAGCGCTCTCGAATGCAAGAACAATCCACAAAGGACCGAGGCGATTAACGCCAATAGGAGCACGGCCATAGGATTGCGGATCCACTTGATGCACGCGTCGAAACGGGAGGCGTATTCTCGTGTCAGAAGCTCCCCAACCTTCGCAACGAGGCGGATATTCGACGCGATCATGACCGATCCTTTAGGGTGTTCCCCGGCGAATACGCGAGAAAGTCCTGATGTGAAGATCTGCGCGCAAAGAGTGAGGATTTGACGTGCAGTGGCTGGAACCGTTCACAGATCGTCTGACATTGGACGAGGACGGCGTGTGCCCCAGACAACCTTGCATCGCGGCCACTACCGTGCATGACGCCGCCGACAATCAGGAACGGGCTCATTGAAAGATCTTCGCGTCTCAACATGTGACAACCTCTCGCCTACTTGTGCAGTTCTTCCTCAAAGCGATGGAGAACCCGATCTGTTTCACCACTCCTCCAGGTGATCGTCCCGAGAAGCTTTCTTTCCTGGTCTTGACACACCGTCGAAAAGCGACTTGAGTCCGATGCACGCGATGCCGACGAGCAGAAAGATCACGTAAGTCGCTATAAAAATCTCGACAACGAGTTGTAGCTGCGTATGAGCCGGCGCGTTTGATGCACCCTGAAAGGCGACTGGAGGACTCATGCGAGGTCTCTCATCAGGTTCTCTGCAAACTGCTTGAATTTGAGCATGATCAAGCCTTTGGCTCACTTCGCTGAGGAGTCGCAGAAGCACCGTTGTCTGTAGGTCTTCGTCGCGACACATACTCGTCCATTGTTTAGCGCGCATCTGAAGCCCATTCTGTGAAAAGATCGTCGAAGCTGGTTGACGATGCTTCGGCTCGGTCAAGCTCCTGATGTCTGAGCCGGGACGCGCCCAAACTCGAAGCGTCCTTCACGAAGAAGCGTCCACTCGGTTCAAACCTTCCATCGCGGGCGAGTCTGACTTCGTCACTGACCTCGCACATGGCGTTCACGATTGCCCTCACGCGAATGCCTGTACGGCGTGGTCAACGGATAGGAATAGTGAGACTAGGACTGAGACAATGGCTAGCGGCAGCGGGGGCTCGATGAACATGACTTTGTGCCTCATTATGGTCTCCTCAAGAAACCTCAGTGCGCAGTGGAGCAATCACGTCGCGACGACTGCCGTGAGCTTCGGATGAAACGAATCATGCGGGCATAAGCGGACTAGATGTACGGAGGAGCTCGAGGACGATGCTCACGGGCAGAGAAGAGAGCTGGTTCAGGGATGTCGATGGAGAGTTCACGACTTACCGCGACCTCAGATCGACGTAGATCGAATGGCGTCTCGACAAGTTGTGCTTGGGTCAGATAGCGACATCCCTGGCAGTCAGAATGGAACCGAGCGAAATCGACTGAAAATGCCTTCTTTTCTCGCTTTGCATCCTGAGATCGCTCCACGGCATAGCCGTGACGGTGCATCTCCGAACCGCACAGGGTGACAACCCCATGCAGAAAGATCAGCAATCCCAGGATGAGTCGCCGAAGGCTAAAGGTGGCCATCATCACGTCGCGCAGCGACGTCCCTTAAACTTCTCTATTATCGCTGACACACCACCGACGGATTAGCTCCGTAAGCGACCTTCGCCCCGTGCGCGTAGCACAGGTTTGACAGCGCATAGCCTGGCTGCAGGCAGCTTTCACAGTGCATGCGCGCGCGTAGAAGATGTCGGAGTAATGGCGCGAGCTGATGGGACCGCCGTGAGGACGCCAAAGTGATTGATACCCGATCGCGGCATGCAAGCGCGCCGATGGCTACGAGTCTATGAGCAAATGCTCTAGACTTTGCCAATTACTGCGCATGACGCGACGCGTTTGTATCAGCTTCGCAGCCAATCAAGCGATTGGAGGGGCGCGCGGTGCGGAGGGGCGATCGATTGAAGGTGGGAATGTGCTTGGAAGCTCGTCCGTCGGCCGAATTTCGACCACGTCCATCGATAGGATTTGGACTAAATCCGTGCAAATCTGGCTTTGAGCAAGGAAAAAACAGATTGAGCAATCGTCGTGCGGAGATGCAGGATGATCAGAGCCGTCACCCTCTGCGGGCGTTGCATTCTTTACATGACCGGCGCCGGGAAGCGCATGGAGCGCGGGACCGCAAGCGGTCATCACCCCGTACAGGGCGAGCAGCGAAGCCAACAGGATCTGTCGGGTGTGTCGATGCATCGCTCAGGAAAAATCGACCGATCGAGTAAATCCGCAAATCTGTCAGATGCGGAAAAATTATTCAGTTAGAATTCGACCAAAGGCTCAAGAGCATGTCAATAGCACAGTCGCTTTGTCTCTTCGCGCCCCTGTAACCGCCTTCATCGCAAATCGGCTAGCGCATTTGCACGAATTATCGCGTCCGAAGACCGAGGTCTTGGCTGCGCCCGAAATCATCCCGTGAATCTGACGGCGGACGATGAGAGTTGCTAGCTTTTGATGCCTACCACCGACTGGACCACACTATTTCACGCCGCAAGGGAAGTGCTCGCTGATATAAGGTTGTAGTAAAAACAACTGGCAATTGAATATTACAACCTTAACAAGTAATTAGTTCACTAAACTAGAACAGCACTGCGGCACAATGAAGTAGGGCTAGGCATTGCGAATGAACTGGGCGGCATGATAGAGCGCTACACGGCTACTATTGAGATGGTCGACATCAAGTTGGAAAACATGGTGCATGCCTTCCCAGATTTCAAGTTGAACGGAAACTCCGGCCGCCGCAGCTCGCTCTGCCATTCGTCTTGAGTCTTCGAGCAGCAGCTCGTCGGTTCCGACCTGAATTAGTAGAGGCGGCAGATCTTGCAAGTCGCCGAACAACGGCGAGACCGTAGGCACTCTTGCGTTCGTCGAACCGAGAAACTTGCTGGCGCATTCGCGCATGTATTCGTGGCCGAGAAGCGGGTCGTTCACAGACGGGTCCGTCATCGATGCACCGGTCAAGGAAAGGTCGGTCCAGGGAGAAAAGACTACGCCTGCGATTGGCTTGGGGCCGTGGCGTTGTTCTTTCAATCCAAGGAGTGTGACAAGCGTGAGCCCGCCGCCAGCGGAATCTCCAATGATTGCGATTCGCTCGAATCCTCCAGACACCAACCATCGCCATGCGGATAAGGCCGCCTCGGGCGCAGCCGGCCACGGTGACTCTGGCGCCAATGGGTAATCAATGACGAGTGCAGGAATGCCCGCGAGGGCGACAAGCTGGCTTGCGAAACCGCGATAGGCCGTCGCGGAGCCTTGGACATAGCCGCCGCCATGCAGAAAGAGAATTGCCTCTCCGGGATTCGCAGTCGACGGACGAACCCACCAGCCGCGCACCTCGTCCTCGTCGACCGCTTCGAGCGCGATGCCCTGTGCTATTGGGCAGCTTGCGATGAAGGTGTCGTAAATCGCGCGGGGCTCACCGGTCGCGGAAGACCAGAAGTTGGCGAATCGTTCACGTAGGGCGAGCTCCTTCTCGCGTTCGTTGTCGGAAAGACCAATGGTTATGGTCGTGGCCTTTGATCCGGTGTTACCATCCGCAATTGACATGGGTTGCTCCAAGGCTTGATTTCGCCATCGTGCTTTCCCAGCTTCAGGTTGGCGACAAACTGTCTATCAATGAATCAAGTCTCATTCTGGGATCCGACCAAATCGCCCTGCCTCATAGTCGGCACGCGTTTGTCGAACATCCTCCATGGAAGACATCACCAGCGGGCCGGCTTTGACGAACGATTCTCGAATGGCCGTTCCCGCCACGATCACGAAATGTGCAGCAGCATCAGCCTGGATGACAATGTCCGTTTCAGGGCCAGCACTGATTGTGGTGGCGCGGCCTGATAGAAGAATGCTCTCCTCGTCGTTGACGCGAATGGTCAAATCGCCGTCGACGGAGTAAATCCAGGCCTGCCAGTCCGCGGGTAGAGCATGAGAGAACTGGCCATCCGCTTCCAGGAAACCATCTAGCATCGTCATCTCTTCAGGCGGGCCATCGGCGCCAATGGTTTCGCCGCTTTGCCCTAGTACAACTCGCACCCGGTAACCTTGTCGCTCGATCAGAGGGATGTCGCCGGCTTTGACATGGAACACGCGGGCGGGTTCTTTTTTCAGTCGCGCAGGGAGATTGACGAACATCTGCAACGCATGAGTTCTCGACCCTGCAGTCGGTTCCTCCTGATGCGCGGCACCACGGGCAGCAGCGAGCCAGTAGAGATCGCCCGGCATGAGTTCGACCGAGTTCCCGAGAGTGTCGCGGTTGATGAAAGTACCGCTTGAATCCTCGAACATCGCGGTGACGGCCGAAATTCCGGCGTGAAGGTGCGGAGCGAACGTTGGTGCGGTCATCACGAAGTGGTCGACCATCAATAATGGGTCCATGCGACCGTCAAACATTTCTTCCGAGAGTCGCTTTGCCGAGAACCCTTCACCGATGACGTGGGAAGATCCGCTGATGGCCAGTCCAATTCGTCCGGAAGGCGACGATTCCCCTTTCCCTTTTTGATCAATCATATATCGCTTTCCCAATTCGTTAGACTGATGGGGGCTACTTTCCCGTAAAGAGGTAATGACGCGCAATATGTTCGGCCATCATCATCACTGTGATGTTCGGCGGCGCGCTTGGAACGAGTGGCATGATCGACGCGTCCACCACCATCAAACCGGCGACTCCATGAACGCGTCCGAAGTGATCCACAACGCTCGTTCCAGCCTGTCCCATTCGCGCTGTTGACGTGGGGTGATGATAGGCGTCCAGGTTTTCGACGACGATTTGTTCCAAATCGTCGTCGGCGACGGAGTATCCGGGCGCCATTTCGAAGGCGACAACTTTTGAGAAGGCGGTGTCGCGACCGATCCTTCTTGATATTTTGACTCCCTCCAGCATTCGGCGCATGTCGCGGCCTGTTGCGAGGAAGTTGTAGAAGATTGAGGGGGCGACCCGAGGATCGCGGTTTGTCAGTTTGACATACCCCCTCGATTCTGGTTGCGTCATCGAGACGGCCAGCACGATCGCACCGCCTGTCGAGCTCTGTCTGGGATCGAACAGATGCGTGGCTGAGATGTGCAGATCGAGGTCGCCAGGTTCGGCTTCCGACGAGGCAGCCCACAGAATTGCTCCCGCCGCCGGATGCATGCCGTTGGCTTCGGGCCTGAGCGCGTAGATATTGTAATAGAATGGATGTTCCTGCAATCCCTGACCGACCGGCAAATCGGCAACCACGTGAATGCCGAGCTCGCGGAGATGATTGGCCGGTCCCACACCCGATCGCATGAGAATGGCCGGGCTTCCAAAAGCTCCAGCAGACAGGATAATCAGCGGCGCGCGATATTCCGTTCCGGCGACATCAATAACGCCGATTGCTCGATGTTCCTCGAAAAGAACGCGGTCGATTTCGATGCCGTCCTTGATCGTGAAATTTGCTCGCGAGCGAACGCCGTCACCGAGAAATGCAATTCCTGTGTTGATGCGACGACCTGAGATGACGTTAAGTGGGTAGGGAGAAACGCCGGCCTGATCGGCGCCGTTAAAGTCGGCGAGCCGAGCGAATCCCTGGTAGGCGGCGGCGTCGATCCAGGCGTTGATTGATGGCGTCAATTCGTCGGGGCGTCGCGTACGGATTGGCAGCGGTCCAGAGCGGCCGCGATAGCGATCATCGCCGTCGGGCGTGTTCTCGATCGCCTTATACGACTCGAGCACGTCGTCGAAGGACCATCCTGTGATACCCAGACGAGACCATTTCGCGAAATCAGCCGCTCGCGCTCGAATCGCGACGGCGGCGTTGATCGCGGAAGACCCACCGAGCGCTTTACCGCGGACCGCTCGGATCGAGCGATTGCCGATACCGGTCGAAGCGATGTAGCCCCAGTCATGCCCATCGGGACCACCGGCAATGTCGGCATTCGCCAGGTCGGGCGGATACAGATTCGGTGCGTAGGCGGTCCCTGCCTCCAGGAGCAACACGCGCCGCGAGCCATCGGCGCTGAGGCGATTCGCGAGGACAGCTCCCGCGGACCCGCCGCCGACAATCAGGACGTCGAACGATTCCGTCTGGCTCATAATGCCTCGACAACGTCAAGAGGATTTACTTGTCGTAAGCCTTGGCGATCTGTCCCACAAGAGCGGCCCAGGGCATGTCGATCGCCCCATAGACCGCGCCGGCTTCGGGACGAGCGTTGTCCTTGAGGATCTCAACCATCAGCGTCGCGTAGTCGGAGAGGATCACGCCGGCCTGCAACATTCGCAGCAATCCGACTTGGTGCTTTGTCTCGCTGAAGGTGCCCGAGGCATCGACTGCGACGTAGGCATCGAGCCCTTTCGTCACCGCCGTCATGGCCGGGAAGGCTGCGCACACCTCAAGGGAGATTCCAGCGAAGATCAGCTTTTTGCGGCCGGTCCCCAGGATGGCGCTTGCGACACGCTCGTCGTCGAATGCGTTGACTGTCGTGCGGTCGATGATGTCGACGTCAGGCAATGCTCCGACGAGTTCGGGAAACGTCGGCCCCCACATGCTATCGCGAGCCGTCGTGGTTACGACGATTGGCAGCTTCAGAGCCTTCGCCGCCTTCGCGAGCGCCACGACGTTGTGCTTGAGTTCGCCGGTCGAGTAGTCGCGGACTCCGGTAAGCAGGCCAACCTGATGATCGACGAGGATGAGCGCGGCGTTCTCGGCGGTGAGGGGCTCGTAGGGTCGAATCTGCCCGGTCATGGCTAGGCTCCCAAAACTTTACGGAACGTTTCGTTCTACTTTATTGCCGAGAGCCATTGGCGTCAATCGATTTCCCGAAGTCCTCGAATTGGCTATGCTTAAGACATGAGTAGTCCACAGGGCCGCGAAACCAACGGGCGTCAATTGAGGAAAAAAGCGGCGTCACACGACGCGATCATGGATGCTGTTTACACGTTGCTTCAGGAGAAATCCGTCCGCGACCTGACCATGGAGGAAGTCGCCAAGGTGGCGAGGGTCGGCAAGCCAACCCTTTACAAGTGGTGGCCAACGAAAGCGACGCTTGTGCTCGCCATGCTGTGCGAGCGGATGGCCCTCGACCTGGACAGGCCGACGGATTTGGGAGCGACCGAATCGCTACTTTTTCGTGTTCGTAGGCTGATCGACGCGTTCAACGGGCCGTTCGGCAAGATCGTCGCGGGCGTGATTGCCGAGGGCCAAAGCGAGCCGGCCGTCATTCAAGAGTTTTTCAATAAGTGGATCAGTCCCCGCCGCGGCGCGTCGATCGCCGATATCGAACGCGGAAAGAGTTCCGGAGAGCTGCGTCCCGATGCAGACCCCGAACTCATCAACGACGCGATCTTCGGCGCAATTTATTACCGCTTCCTGCTGCGATCATCTCCTTTGACCTGCCAGTTCGGCGAGGAGCTGGTCGAACAGGTTATCCGGGGGGCGTCGAGGCACCCAGACTAATGAGCACAGTTTTCTATACTTGTCACTTTTTAATAAATCAACATTAATCGATATATATCAACCCTTCTTCTTCTTGCTTCCGTCGCCCTTCGTGCCTCGCGTCTGCCGCTTTTCGATTGCGGCAGTCTCTCGGAGTTTTGAGGTCGATTCCTGAAGCGCATCGCAGTTCCGGATGAGAAAGCCGATGATAAGCTCAAGTTCTTGCGAAGTGTAACTGGATGCGATCTCGTTCAACCTTAATCCGAACGTCTCAAACAGTTTCGACATCACACCAAGCCGCGCGGGAATGACCTGAACGACCACTCGCCTTCTGTCGTTCGGGTCGTCTTCTCGCTTCACGAAGCCAGCCCGCTCCAACCGGTCGACGGCGACGGTAATTGCGCCGGTCGTGAGCGCGGTCTTCTGGGCCAGTTCCCCCGCGGTGAGAGGCCCGTTCAGTAGCAACAAGTCCACGCACTTGTGGTCCGTCAAATTTAAGCCCAGGCTGTCGGCCACCGCCTGGTGAAACATGATGGTCGCCGTACTGAGCCTCCGGCCCACAAGCTGGAGTTCGTGCAGAGGATCGTTCTTTTCGCCCATCTCACTTGACATGACCGGCCAATTCTCTTAAATCATGAGTATCTCAAACATTGAGATAGTTAGTCTTTGAGCTTTTCCTATCCTAACTCTAGGGATGACCGACGCCAATCCCGCGGTTGCACGGAGGAAGTGATTATGGCCATGACAGCGAACAAGAAGAAGGCGTTCAAAGGTCTGGGCATGGAAGGCAGGATCGCGCGGTGGTACGCACGAAATACGGGGAAAATGCTTGATCAGTTTCAACGCGCGGCCCGCGAAGCATCTGCCTCGCTGCAAGCCGGCGCTCATGTTCTAGAGGTCGCCCCCGGACCGGGCTACTTCGCTGTCGCGCTGGCCGAGTTGGGGGCGTTCCGTATCGTCGGTCTGGACATTAGCCACTCATTCGTCGAGATCGCCACGGCGAATGCGAAGCGAGCGGGCGTCGACATCGAGTTCCGGCAAGGTGACGCCGCGGCGATGCCGTTTGAAAACGACACGTTTGATTTCATCTACTGTCGAGCGGCCTTCAAGAACTTTTCGGACCCGGTCGGTGCGCTCAAGGAGATGCATCGCGTGTTGAAGCCAGGCGGGAGGGCGGTGATCTCCGATCTACGGAAAGATGCCTCGGCCGCCGACATTCGCGCCGAGGTCGATGGGATGCATCTGGGCCAGATCAACTCCGTGCTGACGCAGTGGATCTTCAAACACTCCCTACTCAAGCGAGCCTATCTACCCGATGATTTCCATCGCATGGCATCGCAGACGCCCTTCGCGTCATGTGAAATAGTGCCCGAGACCATCGGTATGGAGGTCTCGTTTCGCAAGTGACATTCGCTGCGCGGCGGTAGTGACTGCGAACGCCTCGATCTGCCCTTGATTCGTTTGCAGTTTCGATCTTCTGGCTGGAACGTGAGGTGGTTGGTCGCTCGGGGTTTTGCGAGAGCCGAAAGACGAATGCGGAGACTCTAGTGGAATCCAGTCCCCAGCAGTAGCCCGAGCACGATGATCGCCAGGACAGTCCCAGAGATCGCGGCGAAGAGATAGTCCCTCTCAAATAGGAAAACCGCGGCTGTCAATGCGACGCGTAGCATCGGAAGTGCGATCAGCAGCACGATTCCAATCTCAGTGCAGCGCTTCGCAAGCCCGGAGTTCAGAAAATCTCCATACTCCATGCTCATCCCGATGATCATCCAACCGCAGGCGACCAGAGCTCCGTAGCGCAGGAGCCCAGCCAAGATGACCTCCATGCGCCTTAGCCGGACGTCGTCCGTCATACGTGTGTCCCGCGGATTGCAGTGAAAGCCATTTTGACCGCCAGGACTAGGAGTACGCCGATGAATAGGATACGCAGCCGGTCATTCGAGATCCGCATGAGGATCTTCGCGCCCAGATACGCGCCGAGAATGGAGCCCAGTGCAACGGGAGCCGCGACGTCGAATTGAACATCACCACGTGCGTAGTAGAGACCTGCGCTGGCTGCGCCGGTGACGCCGATCATGAAGTTTGAAGTCGCCGAGGATACCTTGATCGGCAGTCGCAACGCCGAGTCCATCGCGGGCACTTTCAGCACGCCGCTACCGATCCCAAGCAGAGAAGACACAGCCCCCGCGCCGTACATCAGGAGCAACCCCATCCAGACCCGGCTCACGCTATAGGAAATCTCTTGCCGTGTTACCGGGTCGGGATAGCTGGAGTTCAACCGCAGTCGGATCGCCCACGGGTCCGATGGCGCACCTCCGGAGTCGTTTCGGCGGCGGAGCATCTGCAAGGCCGAAATTACCAGGATCAAAGCAAAAAGCAGGTAAAGCACCGACTCGGGGAAAATGCCCGCTAGGACCACGCCACTCAGCGCCCCGAGCGTCGTGCCGACTTCCAGCAGAACGGCGAGCCGGACGTTCGTGAGGCGGTTCTCCATGGCGCTCGCCGCGCTCCCGCAGGAGCACGCGATGACTGAGACAAGGCTCGCGCCAACGGCGTGGCGCATGTCCAGTCCGAAGCCCAAAGTCAGGGCGGGAACAATAAAGATGCCCGCAGCCATGCCGAGCATTCCGCCGAACAAACCGGCTGCCAGCGAGGCGAGCCCGACGAGCAGAGAATAGCCTGGGCTACCGATGGTCATGGTGCCTTCTTCGGCGAGATCTCAGGCAATGCGTCTAAACGGAAGGGAGCCGGGCGTCGGCGCAAGCGCGTGGTGAGTTTGAGCTTGTCGCCCCGGTAAAACAGCTTCTCGAAGTCCACAGGCTTCTGGTCGAGCGAGTAGGTCACCCGCTCGATCAGGAGAATTGGCGACTTCTCCTCGACTCCGAGTGCCTCGGCGACGAATGCCGTTGCTGAGACAGCTTCTATTCGGTAGTCGGCTTCCAGGAGCGGTGTATCATACTTTCCCTCTAGGAGTGAGAAGATTGGATAGACCTCCAAATCATCCTCTACGACCTTCGACCCTAGGGAGAGAGGGAGATACGTCTCATCCAGTGAGACCGGAGAATCGTCGGCTAGCCTGACCCGCTTGATCTGCATGACCTCCGTGCCGATCGGCAAACGGAGCTGCCGGGCGACCTCTTCCGTTGCGGGAAGCGTCTGTGTGCTCAGTACTCTTGCCGATGGCTTCAAGCCGATCTCTACCATGTCCTCCACGAAGCCAGTGAGGGCGGTCAACTCCTGGATGAGCTTAGCCTCCCTGACGAAGGTTCCCTTTCCTCGTCGGATCTCGACGACCTCCAGCCGTTCCAGTTCCTGGATGGCCTTACGCACCGTGGTCCGGCTCACTCCGTATTGGAGTATCAGCTCCTCCTCCGATGGGAGTTGGCTGCCTGCGGGAAGCTTCCCGGTGGTGATCGACGATGCGAGGGCCTGCTGGACCTGAAAATAGAGCGGAATGGCGTTTTTAGGCGGTAAGCTCATAGCGACATCATGACGTCGTGACGTCCGGAGGTCAAGGCTTGACTTCCGGGGATCTTCGCTTTCAGTGGTGCCCGTAATGTTTGCACGAAGATACCGATCCCTGAATGTTTGTTGCGAATACAGGAACCCCATTGCGAGCTTTGGCGACGTTTACGCCTTGCCGAGCGACTTGCTTGCTGCGTTGAAGTGTGAAGGTAAGCTTGAACTCGGCATCTTAATTACCGACGGCGTCACCATTGCGAGCCCTTGGTGACGGTAAACCAACCGGCCCGAGCCACGTTGATCGTCGCAAATCCGGCAAAAAACACGCAGTTTTCGCCGACCCGCATCGTGACTCTTCTCTATGCGAGTTGGGGGAATTGTCAGACTTGTCGCGTATTATCGTGGGTATTGAAACTTAACCAATTCCCATTGGTTCCATCGATCGACTTGACCAATGAACCCTCATTTCGTTGTGCGAGCCGGGTCTTGCAAAAAACATCCTGTAAGTCAACGAACCGAGCCTCACTGATCTAAACGCGAATTCAATCGGCGATATAGCTCCACAGATGCGTCAATCTCCGACTTGCGAATGGAGACGCTCTCGACGTTGATTCCGATCGGCAAGCCCTTTTCGCGAGCATAGTCTTGCACGTCGGTGAATACCTTCTCGCACAGGTCGACGGACCGCTCCAAGGTGTCGGCCGAATGGCGGAGTTCGTTTTCGAGCCAGCGCGGGAACGAGATGCCAAGCCACTTCATGAACTCGAGCGTGCGAACCGAGCCGCACGGTGAGAAAGTGAGCACTACAGGGACTGGCGAGCGCCCGGACGCCTGCAACGACAATGCGTAGTCGGAAAGCAAAGATTTTGTGGAGCCGGCGTCATACACGGACTGTGTGATGAAGAAGCGACAGCCGTGGTCTTGCTTGACGAGCATTCGATGGTGCTCATCCTCTTTCGCAACGTGCCGCTCCGCTATGGCGATGCCGCCAATGATCAGGTTGGAAGCGGAGCCGGCAATGGCATAGGCCTCGGCCAGCGGCAGACCCGAATGGTGCGATTGGTCACGAGGGGCGCCGACGAAAACGCCGATCTGTCGACTTGCCTCTGACTGCACACCGTCAACCCAGCGCGAGAACGCCTCACGCGACTGCGTGCCTACGCACCGGTACACGATCTTCGGGATTGCGAGCTCGGCAAGCGCGTCACGTGCGTAGAGTTCGGGGTCGACCGTGGGCAGAAACGGAAACGGGCGTTCCTGGCCATCGCGTCCCGGTTCGTCCTGAATGTCGTAGACAACGAGACCATCGGGGGCGAGCAGACTAAGTCGGTCTACCTGTTCAGCCGCGATGTCACGCAACCGCTCAGGAGTCGATGCGAGCTTTGGGGGCGCGATTCCGTAGAGACGTATCCCGGTGCGCCTATTGTCTAGCTTTTCAAACAACTGACTCAAAGAGAGGCCCCTCCGCTGCTTGGTGCCAGTGATCTGATTGGCCGGTTACGACGGCGCTCGACTCGTCCCAACGCATTACCCGGCAGGATGTTAGCTTGTCTCGACTGGGATCGCCAGAGAGAAACGAGATCTTACCACTGGCGCATAAATCGGCCCTGGATGTCGCCAGACGGGGTGTAACCGATCGCCAAATGGTTGTTCGAGATCGGGAGGTATGACGCAAAGGGTTGCCGAAATAGCCAGATACATCAATCGAGCTGGTTGCCAGACCGACCAAGTATTGAGTCGCGTTCGCGATCAATTTGATGAGCTACGCGTCGATGTTGGCCGAAATCCACGCACGTAACGAGACTTCGACTCGCCAAGAGTCTGGTCTCATCGATCCAGATTGGCACGAGAACAATCGATCTGCGCCCTTCCGGACTTTTTTAAGCGTTACCCCCAAAAAAAACTTGCCTGGCGGTCATTTGTGTACTAAGAGAGTGGGGAAACCGTTCACCCGTTCCAAGTGCAACACGAGTCCCCCCATGCCAACAGGATCGATGACGAAGCGGGTTGATCGCTCCCGTCGTGCCCGTCGCTTCTCCCCGAGCCTCGACTCGGTGCTGGAGTCGCGCGCGCTGTTGAGCACGACGGCGACCTTCGATCCGACCGTATCCTTGCCTCACGAGGAAGCGGGATCGACCTTCGACATGTCGGTGCCGGGCGAGCACTTGGGCAGCACCCACGAGATCACCCTCGGCCCCGACGGCAACCTCTGGATCACCCAGCAGAACCAGGGAATGCTGGTTCGGTTGACCCCGACCGGTCAGTTCACCGAGTGGTCAACGGGGGAGAATAGCGGCCCACACGGCATCGAGTTCGACAAACAGGGGCGACTCTGGATCACCAGGCAGTTCTCGAACACGATCAGCCAGGTGGTGTTCAAGAACGGCGCCGCGACCTTTATCAACCACACGATCCCCGTCGCGGACGCGAGCCCTCACGGTCTCACAGTTGCGCGTAATGGGAACGTCTGGTTCACCGGTCGCGAGGGGAACCTCGTCGGGTATTACAACCCCAACACCAACAAATTCAAGATCTTCAAGCTTGACGATCCTGACCCCAGCACCAATCCCGAGCAGAACGGGAACTTCCCGATCTACATCACGCAAGCTCCCAATGGCTCGATGTACTTCACCAACCTACTGACGAGCCGGGTGAGCAAGATCACGCAGTCGGGCAAGATCACAAATTTCCCTCTCCCATCGACATACGGGCCGCCGAACAACGCCCGTCCGATCGCTGTCTATGCCAAGGATGACGGGGTGGTGGTCGTCTCCGAGGAGTCGGGGCACGCCTATGCCTACATCCAGAAAAACGGCCTGGTCTCGGAATACCATCTCACTCCGCCGGCCGACTCCGAGGCAGCGTCGCTGACCTACGACCGCCAGGGCACGCTCTGGGTTCAGTACAACACGCCGGACGACATCGCACGGGTCAACGCCGACGGAAGTCTGAGCATCTTCCCGATTCCAACCGCGGATGCCGTCCAGCACCGGATCACGATCGGCCCAGACGGCGAGCTCTGGTACACCGAACTCGCAGCCGATAAGGTCGGCCGAATGGTCACCGGCCACGCCGACGGACCGAGCCTCGACGGCGTCGCCAGTCAGAGCTATTCGGGAACTCCCAACGGCACCGACAGCCTGAACGATCAGGCCTTCTTCGCCCAGGGGCGCAAAACGTACAACGCCCACTACACGCTGACCGTTCAGGGCACGGCCACCGCTGCCGACCGGCAAGCCTCGATTGTGCACTTCATCCGCAACCTCCAGGGTGACGTGAACAGGTCCACCCAAATCTCCCCCAAATGTGGCCCAAAGGTTTCCCACGCAGTCTACGGCCTTCAACAGCCGGCTTATACTGCCGACGGCCTCACGACCTCATACAAGGTTAAGGGCGGCCTTATCACTTTCAAGCAATCGGAAACGATCGGACAGGCGGTCTACACGCACAGTTTCACGATGCGGGTAGGCAACAACAACAACCGCCCCATTAACCCGACCAACGTCTCCAGTGCCACTGCGCATTTCCTGGAGGCAGTTGAAGTCGAATCTGGCGGCGGGGGCGTGATCTGATTTCTGATTCACGATCAGGTTGGGTGCGGTCGCTGTCCCGGTAGTCGCCTCGTGTCAGATCGTCCCGAGCCGCAGCCCGAACTCGCGGTCGTCGACTTCGACCGATGTGTTAGCGCGGAGCAAGGGTGGAAGCGCCGTCGCCGAATCGGGGTATGGGACATGGTCGCCCAGCCCCCCAGGCGCGGCCCCACCAGTGCTCGCTCGTCGCGCTAGGATTGGCATTTCTCGACGAAAGCAGTTCAAAAAGAAACTCTGCGTTACTCTCACTAGCAGAATTCCGTCCTCATCACACGTGGGCGGGCGTCCGGGACGGCGGTGTATCGTCCCGTCGCGTCAACCATGAATTGAATTTCTTGCCGCTTATTTTCTCCTGTGCTGACAGCCACTTCAACTCTGAGCGTGTGTTCCCCTTTCTCGAGTTGATCACCGGGGAGCGGTGCCACCCAGTCGCCGTTGCCGACTGAAATCAGGGGGAAGCTCAAGCTATTGTCGATAGATCCGCGAATGTCGACGACGGACTCATTCGCCCAGATCCGGACGCGGATTGTGTCACAGCCCATGACGATGTGCGACGGCCTGGTCGCGAGAAGTAAGTCGCACGGGTGAGTGATGAGCACAACGGGACCTACGTCTTGAACGGATCGGTATGTGAACGCGAGATCTTCGCCGTGCACGTAACCGATGCAGTAGCCTGGCGGACCACCTTCGGGATCGCCGATCGAGCGGGTCGCAACGTAGACGTTTCGGCCATCATTGGCGACCTGCCAGTAATGAGTGTGTCCGCAAACGAACGCATTTATTCTCTGTGTCTGGATGATCGCTCGCCATTCGTCGATTCCCGGCCCTGAAAAGTCCTCCCATATTTGATAAGGATAATTGTGTTGGAATACCAAAACGCGTTCGTCAGACGATGCCGCAGCATCGAGTTCGTGGCGAAACCAGTCAACCTGGCTTGAGTTGAGCCCCACGGGCTTGGCTTGTTGAGTGTTGAGGCGGACGAATCGAAATCCTCGTAACGATGTCGAGCCGTAAGTCTCAGCGAAGTGCTCGCGGAAGCCATTCGCCTCCGGATCGTCCTTTATGTCATGGTCGCCGACTAACGCATAATGCGGCGCCCGGAGCTGCTCGCGAATCTCATTGAAGATGCGGAACTGCCCTTCAGTTGCGTCCTGGACATTGTCACCAATGAACTGGACGAAATCGGGACGGATAAGATTATTTAATTCTTCGACCATCCATTGCGCGACGCGGTAATTCTCGAGTCCTGGTTCAGTCAAATGAAGGTCGCCAGGGACAGCGAAGACGATTGGATCATGTGTTTTTGTCATGATATCCTGTTTAAGAACTGAACGATTCGATAGGTTGGGAAGACACGTCAACACACGCTACCGACGGCGTTTCATGGCGCGGCTTGGTCTCAGGCATTGCGACAAAATAGAACGCGGCAGCACCGGCTGCGATAACGGCCAGCATCACAAACCCCGCATTAAAGCCCGCCTCATGAACGACGAACCCCGCGATAAGATTGCTCAGCCCCGCGCCGATGCCGGTGGCGGTTGCGAACGCTCCCTGGGTCAGATTGAATCTACCAGTACCTTTGGTTAGATCTGCGATGACGAGCACAGAAACTACCCCGAAAATGCCAGCGCCTATGCCGTCGAGCAGTTGAACGGCAACGAGGTAGATGGGGTTCGCGCTCAGGCAGTACAGCAGTCCTCGAATGGGCAACACCGCGAAGCCAATGAGAAACACAGGTTTTCTCCCCCAACTCGACGCGAGCCGGCTTGAAACAATGGCCACGGGGATCATGACAAGCTGAGCCACGATGATGCACGCGGCCATCAAGGCGGCAGCTCCGCCCTTAATCCCGTCGCCCGCTTTCTGTCCAACGAGCGGAAGCATCGCGGCGTTGGCGAAGTGGAACAGCACGGCGGAGATAGCGAAAATAATGATGCGCTGATCTCGCAAGAGATCGCCAATCCGGTTGCCGTGAACGACCTGTTGGTCGCCATTATCAGCGCCACGAGCGAGCTCGTGGTCGATTTCGCTTTCGCGCAACATCAGGACAGCCGCAACACTCGCAACGGCGAAGCACGACACCACAAGGAACATCGCGCCGTAACCGAAGACGTAAGCTGCGCCACCGGCAAGTGCGGCTCCGGCGACGTTGCCGCCGTGGTTGAAGGCTTCGTTCCGTCCCGTCCGTACCGGCATGGTGGCACGTCCGACGAGGCCCAAGGTGAGTGCTGCTACGGCGGGGGGAAAAATTGTCGCGGCGCCGCCGATCACCGCCTGCGACATGATGACGACGGGTAGAAGGGGCACGAAATAGATCGCGAAAAAGCTCGAAGCAATGATCGCGATCGCGAGGATGACCGCCAGCCGCTTTGCTCGAGTCTGATCAATGAAGGCTCCGGCTGGAGTCTGCATCAAGACCGTGCCCAACTGGGCAGCCGCGAGCGCCAATCCTACGCGTCCCGTGCCCCAACCATGCGCCTCGCGAAGAAACGTTCCAAGGAACGGCCCCATCCCATCGCGCACGTCGGCAAGAAAGAAGTTCAAACCGTCAAGCCCTCGAAGACTTGCGATGGTTGGGCTTCTATGTGCCTCGTTATTTGCGACGTCTGTTTTACTTTCGGTCATCGCTCGAAACTCCATCTTTGGCGGTGTTAGTAGTGAGTCAGAGACAACCAGGCGACGCCCATGAGCGTTGTGAGAATCGTCAATGGCACTCCGACCTTGAGGTATTCCCCAAAGCTGAGTTCGGTTCCGGCCCGTTTCGCGGCCTCGACGACAATCAGGTTGGCGACCGAGCCGAGCACCGTCAGGTTTCCGGCCAGGGTGCTCGACATCGCGAGAGCCAGCCAGGCGAGTTCCTTCTGGGGCATTACTTCCATGAGCGGCTTGAAGAGGAGCACAGCAGGCACATTCGAGACGAGGTTCGAGAGCAGAACTGACAGGCCGCTGACCAGCACCACTGGAGAGTTGAGCAAGGCATGCCAACGTTCGAGACCCCAATCTCGAACAACAGACACTTCAAACGCATGCACGACAACAAAAAGGCCGGCGAACATAACGAGGAGTGGCCAATCGACGGAATGGTAGACCTTTTCCGGGCGTACGCGATCGAGCATCAGCACACCAGCCGCTGCCAGTGCGACCAAGGCGATTGGTGCCCCGGTGAAGAACAAGACGACAGCGACGATAGTCACGGTCAGGCTTTTCACGAGGAGCGGGCGATGCACCGGCGAATGAGAGGTTGGATTGGTCGGTGCGACGTCCACTTGCCTTGCAAGCTGTTTGCGGTAGACAAGGGCGACCACAATGAAGTTGAGAAAGAGACCTATCGCCGCAATGGGAGCAAGTCTGGCTGCGAATCGCAGATAGGAAATTTGCGAAAGTGAGCCGATAATGATGTTTTGAGGATTGCCTGTGATCGTCGCGACCGAACCGACATTTGCCGCCGTCGCCAGGCCGACGAGATAGGGAATGGGCGGCCGTTTCAACCGCTCGCAGAGATGAAGGACGAGCGGCGTCAGAGCGACGCAGACGACGTCGTTGACCAGGAACGCCGAGAGTACGCCAGAAAGAGTGATCGTCACGGCGAGGAGTGCATATGGACCGGCAAATCGCGCTGCGATCCGGTCGGTCGCCAGGGCGAAGAATCCAGAGAGTCTGAGGTAGGAGACGACGATCATCATCGCGAACAGGAGGACGATCGTTTCGTAATCGACGGCCTTCGCCGCGTCGTGCATCGACAGGACGCCGGCCGCCATCATGGTCGCAGCGCCCACGAGCGCGATTCCGGCCCTGTCTATCCTCAACCCCGGGACCTTGCCGACTGCGAGTGCAAGGTAGGTTAGGCCGAAGATCGTCGACACGAGAGGGATTGAGGCTGGATGCGTTGTCACGGGTAGATCTTTCCTTGCAATTGCCTATGACGAGTGAACATGGGGCATTAGCATCTGCATACGTTCCTGTTAAGGAACGGTCGAGAGGTCTGAAGTTGTTGCCATGGGATCGACTTTGGTGCCGTCGATTAGCTCTTTGTGTCTGCTGACTGTTTCCGGCACGAGGAAGATGACGATCGCAGTTGCGATAGCTCCGACGAGCGCAAGGGCTGCGAAGAGCCCGCGATAGCCGAGTGCCTCGACCAGGAAGCCCGAGGCGGCCGGCCCAAGCGCCGAACCGAGCACGAGGCACGATCCCACGATCACTTGCGCCTCGCCAGCACGCCTCGGATCTGCCAATCGATCGGTCACCCACGCGGCGGCGAGGACCGCGAAAAGCCCGTTTCCCAGGCCATCGAGTGCTTGATTCGCGACTGCCAGAGCTGGGCTGTGAATGATCGAGACCAGTCCGAGCCGGATAGTCATGATCACCCAACCCGCTATGAGCAACGGCTTTCGCCCATAGCGATCGGCGAGCCATCCCGCTGGCCAAACCACCAGCATCCAAGCCACCATACTGACCACGAATGCATAGGCGAGCATTCGTTCGGGCGCGTGGAGATCGCGTTTGAGGAAAAGCCCGAGATAGACGCCGCCCGGAGCGTTCGCCGCGTGATAGAGCACCATCGCCGCGACAAATGCCCAGAGTCCTTTGTCTTTCAACAACAGACCTTTCACCCGCGGCTGTTTCGCTTCGGGAACGGCAGTCGAGACACCGGCAGCGTGGACCGAGCTATCCCCTGCCCTTTCGTGAATGAGCAGAGCAAAGACCACGGCGAGCCCTTGGACGATCGCCAGCGTCGTGAGGATCGACGCAACGCCGTGATGTTCGGCCATCCAACTTCCCAGGAGAGCCACGATCACAATGCCGATGGGCTTCCAGAAGCGGAGGGCTCCAAGCGCCGCGCCCACACCTCCCGGCGGTGCGAGTGCCGCCGCCTCAGCGCCAGAAAGACTCTCAACCACAGCGCGGCCGATCCCGTTCTCGGCAAACAGGATGACGAGCACGCCAAGCCATACGACATCTTCGGCGCCACGAATCAATACCGTCGACAACGCCACTGCGGAGAGTGCCGCAACAAGAAACGGCTTGCGCCAGCCGATACGGTCGGACCAGAGCCCGACCGGAAACTGGGCCAGGCCCGAGATCGCCGCGAGCGTCGAGACGAGCCCAATTGCTCGATCGGAGAGACCTTTCTCGCCGAGGTAAAGCGGCAAGTAAGGCAGCGTAAAGCCGATCGCGGCCATCCCGAGAAAGTAGGAGCCATAAAGCCCGAGCCGATTCCGAAAATCCATGATGCGTCACATCTCCATCAGGGCGTCGTTTGAGCAGGGACTAATGTCAATCGATTCGCGGGGGCAGACCGTGCTCACGCGGCGCCGGCCGTTCGCGCTTCGGATCGGGCCGAGGACCGAAATCATCGCGAGGCTCGCCCTTCTTCTTGGGCTCGGGTCCGCGAGGGGGCGGCCCGCCAGCATCGCCCGCGTTGCTCAGGTGCTCCGGCACGTGAGTCATTGCTTCCGCTGCTCGAGCAAGTTCGCCACCACGCTCGTCCCGCCCGGCTTCGACGTCGCGTCGTGCGGCGTTATAGAGATCGCGGGCCGCATCGAGATAGAACTTTGCGTCGGCTCCCGGTCCGAATTCGCCTGCAGTCGTAATGCGTTCGTATGCACGGTTGAGGTCGCGATTCGTTCGGTCGTCGACGTCTCCCGGCCCCTCGTCATCGGGCGGAGGCGGAAGGTCCGGATCCTGGCGGTCGAGTCGAGCGGCGTTACGTGCATGATCGACGGCGCGGGCGAGATCATGAGCGGCGGTTCCAAGCTCGCGGGCACGATGCGGCTCGCCTTGTGACTTCGTGCGAATCGCCTGTCGATAGAGATTCGTCGCACGCTCCGTCCAGTCAGTGATGCGTTCTTCGGTCCGAATGCTACCGGTGTCGGCCCGAACGCGCCGGAGCAGGTCGTACGTCTTGCGTAGTTCGTCGCCAGGAGCTCCCTTTTTCATATGTTCCTTCGCCTTGGCTTTGGGAGGCGGCGGGGGACCGTCGCCCGGTTGTGGGGGTTCCGGCAGCAGGCCAGCGAGCCCGATGCTGAGTACACTGGACAGACTCATCACGATCAGCTTGAACACGGCATTGCCTCCAAAAACAGGGGATTTCATGAGCCCAAGCGAATGACATGTTTATGGCTCATCGCTGACACCAGGCATCAACTATGCCAATGCGTTTTTTGCCACGATTTCGCCGAAATCTCTTCGATTCGGAGCCAAGTTGGGCAGAAAACCCCCAGTGGTGAGCGGGGGAAATCTGCCCAACCTTCAACGGAGTCGAGGTCAACCCGATGTCAATGGCTTGAGATGGGCTAGAAGTGAGCCGTGAAGCATTTGGTCCAGAGATTGCGAATAGATGAAGCGAGGTCATTGGGTCGAGGAGAGCTGTGAATGAGGCGATTGAGACTCGAGTTGCCGCTGGCCGTTCAAATCGGGGCTGTCGTCGTACTCTTCGGTGCGGCACTCGGTACACTCTGGTATACAAGCTCAAGAGTCGTCGAACGCGAGCAACGTCGTGCCCGAGCCAACGAGCGGTTGCGCGAGGCAAACGATCAACTCGAGGCTCTTGGCCGGGATGCGATCGCTGGAGTCCGGCCATTTCCTGACTTCATGGACGCGAGCGACTGGTCTACGCTTAATCGAAGACTGTCTGATGACGCCGCACGCATCCGGGAACGCCACCCCGGTATCGAAGGCGGCTACTATCTGCCATCGCGCCCCGATCAGCCATTTCTTCCCGACCTGCCGAGAGTGGCAAGCGATCATGAAACAGGCGAAGGTTCAGGACCGGCCGCTCATTCTGTTTCTCCGAACCGACAAAGTCTTTACGATTACGTGGACACTCAAGTCGATGCGGCATTTCGGAAAAAGACTGTGCTCTCGGTTGTCGAGGATATCGCCCCATACACGATCGCAATTCGCACAGCGCCGGTTCGCGTTGGCGGCCGGGTCGTCGCGGCGACGTGGACCATGACCGAACTCGTTGACCCGATCTACATCGACCAATCGAGCCGCGGCTATCGCTGGTTTGCAGGGCTTGCCCTGGCGGGGATCGCGTTGTCCCTCATTCTGACCATCAACCTGGCGCAAACAGTACGCCGACAGACGGCCGAGCGCGAGCGGCTCAGAACCGAACTCCGCCGGAGCGAGCGCTTGGCGGCGCTCGGAAAATTGCTTGCCGGCGTTGCCCACGAGGTAAGAAATCCGCTTGCTGGCATCCGGGGAATTACGCAGCTTTGGCAACGCGGACTCGGGCTCGGAGAAGAGGCTCACACCCATTTGATCGACGAGGTCGATCGACTGGAAGGCATCGTGTCGCGGTTGCTTCAATTCTCTCGTGCCGATGCGCAGGACCTCGCTCCAGGCGACCTTAACGCGGTTGTGGTTGAGGCAGGACGACTCGCGGAAGATCGCGCACGTGCTCACGAGATTCGAGTCGAATTGGAACTCGAACCAATCCTTCCCCAGGTCGAAATGGCAGCTCCCGCCTTGGTTCAGGTCTTGCGGAATCTCACGACCAATGCGATTCAAGTCATGAAGCGAGGAGACGTCTTGCGGCTGGTCACGACTTACGACGCAGCAACAGCGAGCGTATCGGCAAGTGTTATGGATGAAGGTCCCGGGCTTTCTGCCGAAGTCATGGAGCACCTCTTCGAGCCGTTCTTCACGACGAAACCCGAGGGCACGGGCCTGGGACTCGCGATCGCTCGCGAAATCGTCCTCGCGCACCGTGGTGAACTTCGCGCGGAGAATCTTGCTGGCGGAGGCGCGGTATTCACTCTGACACTTCCGGCAATCCAGGCTTCGAGCGGTCGAGGAGCAAAACTGTGACCAATCCAACGAATACAGAGACCACGATCCTCATTGCAGAAGACGACCGTGCCATCCGGTTTAGCCTTGCGTGCGCCTTGAAAGCCGAGGGATACAACGTCATCGAGGTTGGCAACGGCGACGACGCTATTGCGCGTGTTGCTAGTGACGATCCAGATGCCTTGTTACTCGATCTGAAGATGCCCGGAAAAGGCGGACTCGAAGTTCTCGCAGCACTCGCTGGCCAGCTTGCTGAATTACCGGTGATCGTGATTACCGCATACGGCGGCTCAGCGGCCGCGATCGAGGCGATGCGGCGCGGGGCTTACGACTATCTCACCAAGCCCTTTGATCTCGATGAAGTACAGCTAACTCTCAAACGCGCATTGAAGCAGCGGGCGCTTTCATCGGAAGTCAAAGCACTCCGTTCCCGCGTGCCAGATGAACTCGATGGTGCCGACGATCAAATTGCGCTGCCCGAGCCCGAGCTTGTTGGCCAGAGCGCAGCAATGCGCGAGGTATTCAAAGCCATCGGCCTTGCTGCGGCGACGCAGGCGCCGGTTCTGATTACGGGCGAGAGCGGTACCGGCAAGGAACTCGTCGCGGCCGCCTTGCACCGCCACTCCGATCGCACGAATGGACCTTTCATTCGCGTGAACTGCGGCGCCCTGCCCGAAGGCCTCGTTGAAAGCGAACTCTTCGGACACGAGCGCGGAGCCTTCACCGGCGCCGACCGACAGAAGCCAGGCCGATTTGAGCGTGCTTCCGGTGGCACGATCTTTCTCGACGAAGTCGGCGAACTCCCGCTCTCGGCTCAAGCAAAAATCCTTCGAGTCCTGCAACAGTGCGAGTTTGAGCGAGTTGGTGGCACCGAGATCCTGCGAACCGACGCTCGGATCATTTCGGCGACGCACCGCGACCTTTCGAAGGCCGTGGCATCGGGGCAGTTTCGCGAAGACTTGTTTTATCGACTCAATGTCGCGAGGATCGTCATCCCGCCCTTGCGAGAACGCCGGGAGGATATTGCTTCGCTCTCTGAACACATTCTCCGCCACCTTGAGCGGCGACACGGATGGGGCGAGCTGTCGATCTCTTCTGAAGCGCTTTCAGTGATCCGCGACCGTCCCTGGCCGGGAAATGTCCGGCAACTTGAGAACGCTCTTGCAAGGGCCGCGATCGCGGCGCGAGGTCGGACGATTCTTCCTGAGCATTTGGATGCAGAGGAAACGCTCGATCCCTCGATGCCGAATCTAGACGATCAAATCGAATCGCTACCTTTGCGAGCGCTTCTCGCCGAAGTCGAACGACGCGCGATCCAACGAGCGCTCATAACCTGCAAAGGCAACCGCACCAAAACTGCCGAGCGGCTCGGCATTAGCCGGCGCCAGCTCTTCGATAAAATCCGTGAATACGACCTTCATCCCTGAGTTTTAGCGAAGTGCGCGATTCGAGGTTTAGTAGGCTGCGTTTCTGCCTCGGCTCGCGAACTGAGCCTTCGACGGCAGTTCGTGGATCCCGCCGATCGATCGCACCCGGGTTTTGTGAATGTGCGCGGCGATCCGATGAATCCATTGCGAAAATTCGAGATGAACGACGGCCGAATCGACAGGGCAAGATCGATCAGGTGAACTCTTATTGGATCGGTCCCCATGATTTGTGGGATTGAGCGGCGATCGAGATCCTGCCATGAAACCTTCATCCGGGCGCTGCGATGCTCCTCAGCGATTGTTTCTGAAATCGCCGAAGAGCGGCGGCCATCGTCGCAGGATGGCAGTCGCTAAAATACCATTGCGGCACACCGATGTTCCGTCCCGCGCCCGCTGTTACGCTGATCACGAGATGGCGCGAGGCCGGCCCGCCCAAGTTGTTGTTGCTGTAACCAATCATCGCGACGTCGCTCCAAGCGAGCCGGCGCGTTTTTGTAATGTAGCCGATCTGAATGGCGTTAGCGTCGGCCCGCAAAATCCGCGGGCGAGTGACTCGGGACCATCCATAACCCAGCAACCCCAGCCAGGCTAATCCCATTGGAACAGCAAGTAATGGCTGGTCCGATTGCAACATCCCCGCAACCACCCCGGCTGGAATCAGCATCAGAAACAATCTTCCCGGCAAAGGAATCACCTTCATTGCGTTTCCTCGAACCACAAGCGCGGGGACGCTATCGACCTCCTCGACAGTGGACGGCCCCTGCTTTTCCGGCGAAAACCACCAGGGTCGAAAAACACGCGCCCTCGGCGTCATCAACGAAGCGATCGCGTTTCGATACCGATCCGCTGCATCCCGCAGGAACTCGTCGTTGTCCCGAATGACGGTTGCATGTCCATCTGCGTCAAATCCTGCTGCCAGTTCCCCACCCTGGAACGCCGGTAATAGACCACGGGAACTTGATTGATACTGCGTCCAGCGCGTTCTTGCGTCTTCGGCTGAGATCGGCGGCATCAGCAGAATCACCTTCTTCAGCATTCCGCGCGTCGTCAGTTCCTCCCATTCCCAGGCGGTGCCGGGGTGATTATCAAGATCCCCCATGATCATGATCACATAAGCCGACCGCTCGACGTCGCGCTGAACGCGCTCCTGCCACGAATCGTCGACTACCCAACGTCTCGCTGCGCCCGCAGGAGCAACCAACTCCCCGGGCCGACCAATCGCGACAAGCGGCCCGAAAAACTCGGTGATCTCGGCAATTAACTCCTCGAAGCTCACCAACTCCTGGCCGAACGCCGGCATATATTGCATGCCGTCGGTCGGGTCGCGATGAAACGTCCAGTTCTTGGTAATCGAGTCATCATCGAAGACGCGAAGGAGCAGCACGGGAGATCGCGGGTCGAGCCGTTCAAGCTCATCCGCAAGAGGCGCGGCCAGCAGTTTGCCCGCATATTGCGCGAACGATGCCGCCACTCCTACGACCACACCCGCGATCGCCAAGGGCATGTTGGCCGGTCGTTGTGAGCCGAACCCGCTTGCCGCCAAAAACACCATGCCGGCCCCGGCCATCACCACAAGCCCGCCCTTCACGAACAACCATCCGATCGCGACCCGAACTGGCCTTGGCAATCTCGACGCAAGCGATGGACCTCTTCTCTCCGTTTTTGGCGTCCGGAACGTTGCCTCGTCGGCGCCGTTGATCTCCGTCACGCTGCTCTCGGCTTCCACCGTCTTCGCGGCCGGCGGTTCGTTGTTCGCCTCGCCAATGGCGAACGGCCCGCGTTGAGCACCGCATGCAGCACACGCGATGACCTTCCCTGCGTCCCTCGACTCGACCAACCGAGGGCGGCCGCAGTCGCAAGAGTACGCGTAAGGAAATCTCGACACAAATTCCGGCGAGCGTTCCATGAGGTACTCCTGGACGAGTTACGAAGTGGTAATTCGGGAGCCAGCACACGACTTACGGCCCCGCCATTAGACCGTACCCACGTTTCAATCATTGATGCGCAATTTTTCATCGTTCATGACTGAATGACCGGAGATTGCCCATCACGCGAATACCCCGAGATGCGTCTTCAAAGAATCCGCGACGGACTGAACAATTTCAAGTTACTGGTCGGCAGCATGCGCAGTTTGGACCAGCCTTCTTTCGAGCGATACTGAATGAGACATTTCCATCCCCAAACGCCCGCGCCAAGTCACACGGTCAGTCAAAGTAACTCTCGAACAATTCCGGGCGAAAGCCTGTGATCTCAACACCTTGTCAAAGTGCCTCAGGATTGGACGTTCCCTTCTGCATTGATCAAGCGACGGCGCGGCCCTTAGTGGATTACCTTTGGCGGGGGAAATTCTTTGGGAGAATGCGTTCCGAGACGGCGCCACAAGCGTGCTCAGTTTTCCGTCGAAACTCGCACCGATTTTTGCACAGGGATCCAAACTAATGAACGAGCGGCCGGACAATCGGCCGCTTCGACTGTTGCAAAGGCTTTGCCGACAACACCGGTTTATCCCCGGCGATGGGACAGCGCTTCGCCGAGGGTCCACAGGGCGGCTCCTAGCAACACAATGTCCTTGAGCAGGAATTGGCCAGGAATGACCGAGATTGCTGGGAATCCGCCGAGCGACGCCTCCCAGACGCCGGGGGTCGTCAGCATGAAGCTGAGCGTTGTGGCGAACATGCCGACAGCGAACGCGCTCCCCAATGCTGAGGCCAACGCGGCGATCGGTCGCAGCGCGATCAACACCGCGATAATCACCTCCGCAGCGCCTACCACGCTGGAAAACGGACGGACACCGAGTGCGGAGGAGGCCCAACTCATGAGCGGGCTGTGCGATACAAGCGGCTGAATCGCCTCGGCTTCGACTGAAGTAAACTTCATCAAGCCGATCCAGCCGATAACTCCGACCAGGCCATAACGAAGTACCGCCCCGCCGACGGCTTGAAAGTCGATTCGATTGATAACGCGATCGAAAACTGAGTTGTGCGATAGCTTCTGGGTTGTCATGATTTCCTCCCGAAGAGTTGCGAGTCCGTTAGTTCAGGTCCGACACGATTTCGACGCCGAGGATCCCGGCTTTCTTACCCGCCAACCTCTGAGAATTCGCGTGTTGTGGCCCGCTTCGTCGCGAATCTTTGGAGACGAGGTAAGAACACGCGAAGCCGTAGCGTCTCATGAAAAGCGGCCCACGAATCGCAAAGAAGGAAGTTGAATACGGATCGCGATATCATGGTGACTGTCGTTGCGGATTCTGTCCGCCGGCCTGATGACACACCCAGCTGCCGCTCATGATCGATCGTGATAACGAGACCTGGATGGCGCACCTCGATGCCGGAAGCCTGGATAGGCAGACGGCTTTGGCGGACCTGCGCGGCACACTGCTAGGCGGGCTGAGAAAAGCGTTGGCGCATCGCACATATGGAGGAGACGCATTCCTCGAAGACGTCGTGCAAGACGCGTTGCTCCGCATCATGGAGCGGCTTTCGCAATTTCAGGGGCGGAGCCGATTCACGACTTGGGCGATGTCGATTAGCATCCGAGTTGCCATGAGCCAGTTACGACGACTGCACTGGAAAGATGTGTCTTTAGACGAAGTGACGACCGCGCGGGTCAGCGACAAGGAGGCTAGTCTGGACGTGCAATCGGAGCGTGAAGCGATTCTCGCCGCAATGCAAGAAGTTATACGAACGGGCCTCACCGAAAAGCAGCGTTTAGCACTGCTCGCTGAACTGCGAGGTATGCCTCAGGATGAGATCGCCCGGCACTTGGGTAGTAACCGTAACGCGATTTACAAGCTGACGCATGACGCGCGCAAGCGGCTAAAGCAAGGCCTAGAAGCGCTCGGCTTCACGGGCGATGACATCGGCGCCGCGATTAGTGGCTGAGGAAGTTGCAATGTCGCTTTCAAAAGAAGAAATCAACGAATTGGTGCGCCTCGTCAGCCTCACAAACGACGAGGAGATCGATTGCGAACGTTGCCTGTCGTTGGTCGCCGAGTTCGCCGAACGGAAGCTCGCGGGCCATTCGATTCCAGCAGAGCTAGCAGCCGTCGCGCACCACCTTTCAATTTGTGCCGAGTGCAGCGAGGAATATGCACTGCTACTTCAGATGATGAATGGGTGAACCAGTCACGCCCACCACCCTTCACAATATCTGCAATTGCTATTTGCAACACCTTTGCGAGTCTCGTGCGAATTCGCGACATAGTCAAAAGAGACTCACAAACTTTATACCAAGCGATCGGGAACGGTTACGCGTATCGCGAAGCGATCAGAAGCGGCCAGGATGATGAGATGCGTCGCCAGGTTGTTATCAGACTTGCGTGCGTATCGAAAACGTTGATTTTGACCACGATCAGCGAGAGATCGGCAATCCCGATGGTGCTGCTCAGAAAAGCGGTCAATATTCAGGCTGTTCAGCCCGAACACACTAGTGTCACGAATCCAAAATCCGTTCGCAAACCTTTTTGACCCGATGCAAAATCAAGTCTGCATCTGAAGTCCACACAAAAGGCTTGGGATTCGAGTTGTGTTGTTCAAGGTAATCGCGGATCGCTCTTTCTAAAAAGCTCTGACAAAACCGCTTTGGCATGAGGTTTGCGCCATGGCTTAGTAGAAACCTTTTGCAGAAGGGCTACTGTTATGGCCAGTGCCCGCATGCCTGACGAGTTTTTCGACACCCTCGTTCATCACCTTCCGCCTGTTTACAGGGTGGCCGACCACAGATTGGACACCGCATCGTGATGCGGGTGATCTGGTTCGTGCTGGTCACCGGCAACCGTTGGGAGGCTGTTCCGCAAGAACTCGGCTGCTCTGGGCGGACCGCACATCGCAGGCGTCGAGCGTGGGAGGAGGCGGGAATTTGGGATCGACTGCATGCCGACCTGCTCGCAGCGTGAAAGCAGGAAGGCAAGCTTGACCTTGATACGGTGATCATCGATGGTGTTACTGTGCGAGACTTTGGCGGAGGGGAGGCGACAGGACCAAGTCCTGTGGACCGCCCCAGACCCGGCACAAAACACATGGTCGTGGTCGACAAGAACGGGGTTCCGCTTGTCATCCGTAGCACCGGCGCGAACGTCAGTGACCATCGCCAGTCCCTCCCGGTGATCATCGAGTTTCCGCAAGTTGGCGGAAAACCTGGTCGTACCAATGTGTTACCCGACGAAGTCTACGTGGATCGTGGGCATGACAGCGAGCACTCGAGAGGGTTGCTCCGATGGTTGGGAATAGAGCCCCACATTGCCAAGCGTCGGACACCACATGGCAGTGGTCTGGGCAAGATTCGTTGGGTGGTCGAGAGGACGATATCTTGGTTGAAAGGCCTACGCCGGATGCGAGTACGATATGATCGCCTTGGAGTAATCATGGATGCTTGGGCGACGCTGGCGGCTAGCATCGTCTGTTTTCGGATATTACATCATGATTCTATGTAAAATCTAGGTTTGGTCAGAGCTTCTTAGATTTCTCAGGTTTCCTTGCTTTTGGGGGCTCATGCAATCCGCAACACGTATAACCATGAGGATTATTGTATTACCTGTTTTGTTATGGGCACTTGTATTTCAAGAATTTACCAAGCAGTGAGAGGCGCTTTCACAATGCGTGAATAGTTTGAGCACAGTAAAAATGAGAGCAGACACCGTCCCGAGAATCGTTGCCCATGCAAATTGCCCAAGCTTGCCTCGATCAAGGCTTAGAGCGGTAAAACTCTCCGGTGTGCAATTCTGGGAGTTCGCCGTCGAGCCATCTACTGAGCAGCGTCTCGAACGAGTAATCCTCGGGGTGGAATTCGCCTTCGTAGTAAGTCACCATCGAAAGATCGTCGCAGTCGATGAGCGAGTATTGAGCACATCCCCATTCGATGATCGGAAGCCATTGCTCTTCGTAGTCTTCGTCCTCCCAATTCTGCATCACGGACCAGATTTGAAGCAGGTCTCCCAAGGACGAACTATAGCCGCCAGGCAGCCCAATCAGAGGGCCGGGACCGAAGCCACCATTGGCGACCTCCAAATACAACCGCTTGAGTAATTTGGGGAGTGCGAAGCCGAAAAAGTCCTCGGCAGCGTTTATCGTGGTCGGAGATGCCACGTCGAAACGGGCTGTCTCCGAATCAGAAAGTGTAGCATCACGCAGACGTGCGAGCAGTTTTTTCATAACCCGATAAGCTACCAGAACAAGCCTCGGTTGTGGGGCCATGGTGGTAGGGCGAACGTCGGTACGCCGCGCGTGGACGCGTTACATCGCTCCACAGGCTGTTTACTTTGCTTGGCTGAGATCGTCCGATTATCGCGTTGTTCTTCGGCGGCAGGTCTAGTCAGTATCTGTCTATCTGGGCAGAATTTGTCTACTGAAGCGCCGCTGGGCTGACGTTCCCTTTCGAGGGGACACCTTGAGGCAGATCCGGGTCCGCGAGGAGTTGAGGCCGGGTTGCGACGTGCCGGAAGAATCGGGCGTTATCAGCGAATGTGCTCGCTTGATTGCGCGACCACGCGGCACGGGCCGCGCGCCCTAGTGGCTCTCCCGGATAATTGGCAACGGCATTACCGTGCTCAATTGCCAGGGCTCGCTCAAGAAATTGCCGCTGCTGCTCTTCGAAGAATCTGGCCTGTTGGAGGTAGAAGCGAACCTCTTGGCGGCGCTCATGGCGCTGCCAGGCGATCAAACCACCGAGGACGAGTGCGACGACCAAGATTGCGACCATCGTCTTTTTCGTCGTCATCTTAAAGCGGCGAATCCGCATGAGGGCCTCCTGCCAAATTCGGGTTCTGGTCTAACGCCGGCACCCGCCCGTCCGACATTCTGCCGAATCACTTTGGGATTCGGCAAATCAAATGTTGGCGATACTGCCGTTAAACGCCGAATCAAAAATCAGCGCACATGTTAGTAATATATTCTGGCCGGTATATTCGCAAACGGAAGTAATAGTAAGGGCTACTGCACCTCCTACTTCCGAGGCTTGTTGGGCTCGAGGGCGACTTCTGGGATCTCGACGTGCTCGTACTCGCGAGTTTGGAGCCGGTACCGCTGGATTTCGTCGAGGTGAAGATCGAACTCGAAGGTGCTCTGGTAGAAGTCCTTGACTCCAGTGCGCGAATGATTGACATTTCCTCGTTCCTGACCGCTTCGGTCGACTGCCGCGACTCGCACTGCAACGTCCCGGATGTCGTGAGAGATCGTCAGCACGGCGCCGTTCTTGCCTGCGATTGCTTCGCCAAAGATGTAGCTCACGCCGGGCTTTGACGAGGCGCTGAATGGACTCTTGCCGTCACCGGTTCCGACGGTCTTCCAAGGGCCTGTGGACGCTGAGTGCACGACTGAGGACTTCACCTGGTTTTCGGGGATGCTGATGAGAATCGTGTTTACGCCGGGCAAATTCTTGCCACCTTTCGTCGCCATTGAGCCAGTGCTTGCACTGGCTTGCTTGACGCTCAAATTGTGAGTAACCTCCGCGGGAAACCCAGTCACTCGTATTGCGACCACTCGAAGACTTGCGTTTTCGTCCCGAGTCGTTCCCTCCTTCGGTACTGTTCTCCAACGCAAAGCCAGGTTCTTGGGAGGACAATCGCAGGGCGCTTCTGCGCGAGGTGAGCCATCGGGCCACCACCATGTATCCGGGCCCGAAGGATAGGTCGAGACGCCGAGCACTTCGATGGTTCCGCCATTGGGAGCGTTTGCGATCCAGCGGTGATTGGCCTCTGCGACCTGAGTCGGCCTCGCGGGAGGAGATGGTTTGACTGCTTTTTGTTGCGCCAGTGCTCCCGCGCCAACCGCGAGGCCCATGATCGTTAGAACGCCTGCGGCAATGACCGACCTCTTTCCGAGAGTGATCATTTTCAATGCTCCTTTGGTGATCGCGAGGACGGAAGCCGAAACCTCCCCTGCCGTGAACGACCCACCGGCCAAGATGGGGATGATCGATCTGCCCCACGCTGCCGGCATTGCGGCCGATGCCGTGTTTAGGGCAAGTGCCACACTAACGACCGCAGTCGAGGGGGCCAGACCGCGACGGGTCAAGCGATGGCGAAGGTGTTCGCGACCGCGCGCAAGGCGGCTTCGAACCGTCCCCACCGGGCAGCGGAGATGGTGCGCCGCTTCCGTGTAAGTCCAGCCTTGCAGGTCGCAAAGCACGATCGGTAAGCGATAACGATCAGGAAGTCGGTTGACCTCTTCGTGGAGGACGCCAACCAACTCAGGCGTCCCCATTGCCTCTTGTTCCTTCGTCGCAAGATCGGCGGCCCTTCGTTCGTGAAGTCGCCGTCGCTGGGCCTCGACTTTGGCCCGCAATGCGGCGCGACAGGCAACACGGTGCAACCAGGGGCCGAGTGAGTCGTTCACCCAGAGCGTGCTTCTCTTGTGGATCAAGATGAGGAATGTCGCCTGAAACGCATCCCTAGCGTCATGCTCGTCTTTGAGGATGCTGCGGCAGGCGCGGAACACCATGAGTCCGTGCCGTTCAATGATCGCTGCGAATGCCGCCTCGGCCGCTGCGCCATGCAGGGTCGCGAACCGATCGAGCAGTTGCGTGTCCGTCAAGACGGCTGTTACGCCCACAGTGAAAAGCGTGTGCAAGTGCAACCGTGAAGTCTCGGCCGATTCCTGTGCCACGAGTTTGATTCCTTTGCCCCTCGAATGAGTTCCATCCAGTAAAGCCACGAGCGACTAGGAAAGTTCCATGTTTTTATTTTCCTACCAAGCGATCTCCCTCAACGTGCGTACGCGTCCGAATCCCGCCGCTTTCCGTGACTTACCGAGCACGCGCGCATGCGTACCAATTCGCGCTTATCAATTGAGATGGCTAACCCCTTGGCGATTCCCGACTTAACTACATCATCAAGTCTAATGAGTCGGCAAAGTCGCAAGGTGTGCCACTAAAAGCTACACGTTTCCGTCCTATCAACTCCGCACGCTGAAGGATTGCGGAGCCAATCGCTTCGCGAACTAGCGATCAACGAGTGGACAGCTAATTAAGAACAGGCTATCGGTTTGCTCACCGTGAACCGACCTGTCGCAATTCTGTTGCAAGATGGGCCCATTGGCTAGCAGTGGCACTAACGACGAAGCACCGGCACAATTACATCTCCACGCTGAGTCACCAAGCGTAAACGTTCAAGGGCTGATAAATGTCGCGCCGTCGCTCTGGCGATCTGCCCCGAACGAACCCCACCTGGCACCCGCAACAGACGTTGCTATGCGCCACGGCATGATTGCGAACTTTGTTGTATCGCGCAACGAAAAAGTCTTCCACTTCGGCACCTGCCCGATGGGTGTGAAACTCAAACCTGAATGCCGTGTATTCTTCGGCACCATGCTTATGGCTGAAATGCTCGGGCTTCGATTCGCGGCAGACTGCCTTCATGCGCACAATAGGCCAACATCTCAGCGAACCTGACCGCAACTTGCGAGCACGAGGCAGCAGTGCCGTTCTGAGTGAGCAATCGGCCCTTTCCTAGCCCCCACCAAGAGATCACGTTAATAACATAGAACTAGCTGTGTTCGCTGCTTCGCGTTTTGTGACTCGCCCGCCAACCAACGCATTACCCCTTCCAAGGGCTCGCTCTCAAGTTCTCGATAGGCGTGGACTTCTTAGAGGCCCTGACAAGACCTAGATGACTTCCCATTTTGCCAGGATTCGCCAGAGGTTTTGTCAGGGCTTCTTAGTGTCGCTATATCGAATTGTCGATTCGACAAAAGACGCCGAATGGCAGGCCCCACTACGCGGTCGCTCTTCGAGCGAAACGAATCGTGGTTTGCATGCCATTCGGTCAGTAGTCTGGTCCGGCGCAGCCGCCTCATACTGATTAGAATCCGCCCTGAATGGCCTCGCCGCCGTTGATCGAAATTAATGCTTTGAGCGTTGCGGGTGGAACAACTCGCTTGATGAATCGAACCGAGCCGTCAACCATCAACGCGTTGAACACGCCTGGGTGCAGCGAATAGAGTTCGCTCGAGTTGAATGGGGCGGCCATGTCGAACGAAATGTCCTCAGGTTTGGTCCAGATGACGGATTTCTGTGCCTCGGCCACCGCCAATGTGTTGCTGGTACCGTCGGTGATCTCGCGAATGCTGGAGCTTTTCGGCGTATTGAGCAACGCGTTCTTGCCGACGAACGCGAGATAGTTCGTCGTCCCTGTTGTGGCGCCGGAAGTCGGGCGGCTCGGGCACGCATAGATGGCGGGCATACGCGAAATGAGCGTTTTGTTGTGTGGGCTATCCCAAGGCTCGTCGAGTTTGAACTCTTTGTAAAGGTCGCCTTGTTCGATGTATGGCAAAATCGCGACTCGCCAACTCAACAGTGGTTTGCCACTATTGCTCGTGATCGCTGCTGGCGGAAACACGTTGTTTGCCGAATGATAATTGTGGAATGCGAGTCCCACCATTTTGAGATTATTAGCACACTGGGTTCGCCGCGCCGCCTCGCGAGCCGCTTGCACCGCCGGGAGAAGTACGGCGACCGTGATAGCGCTGGTCGCAGGCGAAGTAACCGCAGGTGCTGATTCCCGCGTGATGATCTTGAGCCCTTCGCGATCGAGCGTCGCTGCGTTGGTGTTGGGGTAAAGGTATTTGGCGATATCGGCTGCCGTCGGAACCTTCGCCGGGTCGAGCGTCAGGGAGAACGGCGGCTCGCCTCCCCTGGCTTGCCCAGCCATCGCGGCATTCATGGTGCCGAGTAGCATTGGCGTTCTGGCGATCATCTGCGGCAACGTGGTGCGTGGGTCGCTGACGTTGAGCCAGATCATTTCCTTCGGCAGCTTGTCGAACGGTGTTTTGAAATCGCCCGTTGGAGCCCAGCGTCCCTTGGTGCTCGCGGCAAGTTGAATCGCAGCGCGGGCCTCCGCCTCGGTCACGCCAATGACCAGTTGCTTCTTACCGACAAGCAACGTGGGCTGAATCGCGTTGTAAGGAGCGGGAACAACTCCAGGCGCGAATACGATGCGATATCCGGGTGTAGAGCCGGTTACTTTGGCGAAACTGAACGGCTGGCGAGCCTGGGGGTTGGCTTGAGCCTGTCGCTCCATTCCCTGAATGATGAGTGTAAAAAGTTTATCAAGAGTTTGTGCGAGTTGCGGTTGATCCTTAATGTCCGCCGTGAGGGCGCCGCGGGGCTTTCCCCCGGGGCGTTGCAGCGATTCGATGTCGAGATAAAACGTCCATCGCGGTCCCAGTTTTCCCAGGAGGTCTTCGTTGATACGAATTCCTAGCACTTTCTGGGCTTGTTGCTCGAAGAGCAGCATTCCCGGAATTGGGGCGTTGGGGCCGGCCGGCGCCGAATCACGGACCATCTGTGTCGTTTTTTCCCAGATCGCGCCGGGATTGAGCGCGAAAACCATGAAGCCGCTAAGGCCCGAGGGAACGGCGGGAAGCGCCGACTTTTCAAACGTCGCGCCGTCGAGCAGCGCAAGCAAGCCACGGCGAGGCGATGGGGCGACAATACTCAGCACGCTATAAAGAGCGTCGTCCTGAAAGCCAAAACGGTAGTCGATTCGCTTGAGGCCGTTGAAACCCAGTTGCGCCGAGCTCGGCGGCATGGGAACTGTGCTGATATCGAAGAACCCAGCCATGATCGGCGTGAAGCCTTTATCGCTCGCGAATAGTTCATTGCGAAGCGGCAGGTTTGACGCGACTCCGGTTTTGCCGTCGATCATGGCGATAATTTCGGCGAGATCCTTTTGATCGCGGAACGAAGCGATCAGCAGATCGTCGCCTTCCATCCAGACCGCCGATTCACCGCTCTGGGCCTTTTCGATTGTGACGGTTCGCCGGGATATCGTCTTCTTCGTCGCGTCGGGAGAGGTGATACGGTCGACGACTGCTTTGATCCCGTTTTTCGACGCGTTTCTCAGGACAACGACAAACGCCGGCTGAGAGCCGTTCGCACCACCCAATGAATGCACCCCAATGGCGAAGCCGTCTTTCAAAATGCCTTGGAACCAACCGTAAAGCTCCTGGGCCGTGGGCGCCTTGGCGTCGCCGGACCGCTTCACCGCCTCGCCGATTCCTTTCAGCGCGAGGTCTTCAATCATCGCGCCGAGCTTGGTGTCGTTAAGCAGCTTGCAAAACGCAGTCGATTTCCAGGTGGCTGCGTTGAGCGTCGTACCACTATTTTCGAAATAGAAGACCAGGTTTTTCGAGGGGATATAGCGGCCGAGCGAGGGCGCAGCGACACGGCCGGTTGCCGACTTGGTGGTGTTGGTCTGACCGAAACTGGCGGCGGGAGCGGTAAAAAGGCTCACGAGCGCAACAATCACCGGTGCAACGAATCGTCGAGCGAACGGGAAACTGAGCGACGGGTTCATCGAGGGGGGCTCCAGGTGCCTTCGATCGGGGTTTGCTGATCGAACGACGCGACGATCGAGGATTCTACGAGAGTCCGAGGGGTGCCGCAATGAACCTGCCGCTCAAGTTTACGCAGAGAGAATGGCCGCGCGTGCAGAGTAAAAGGCTGTTACATGCTGAGCCTTCTTGCTGTCTGAAGGTCAGGCCCGTCCGAGTCGGTTTAGGTGTAACCAAAGCCAGCACAGCTTTAGCTCGCCGAACGCAGTTTCGATCGCAGTCCCAAATGGAGACCAATGAGCGCGAGACTGGGCTGGTGCGGACTTGCTCATTTGAGACAACGCTCAATTGCTTGTGGCGTAGACCGTAGCTAGACTCATAAGTCATGAACGACATAACGCATATCTTGGTTGCGGTAGAAGCGGGCGATCGGAAGGCCGCGGCCGACTTGCTTCCGCTCGTCTATAGCGAATTGCGTAAACTCGCTAAAGCACGAATGGCAGACGAAGCTCCTGGTCAGACACTTCAGCCCACCGCTCTCGTTCACGAAGCGTATCTCCGACTGGTCGGACCGGCAGACGAGCCACAATGGCAAAATCGCGGGCACTTTTTTGCTGCCGCGGCCGAAGCGATGCGAAGAATCCTGGTCGATGCAGCGCGCCGGAAACAATCTCATAAACACGGGGGCGATCGTAAGCGAGCAAATCTGACCGACATTCCGGCGAACGACGAGGTTGTGGACGAACAATTGCTCGCGCTGGACGGCGCCCTCACTCGGTTTGCCAGTGAGGACCCAGTTGCGGCCCACGTGGTTGAGTTGCGTCACTTTGCAGGGCTCTCGATCGAAGAAGCAGCGAATGCCCTCGGGATATCCCGGGCCACCGCATATCGCCATTGGACGTACGCCAGGGCGTGGCTTCGCGATGACATCGTCGCCGGGGTTGAGTCGGATTGAACGGTATTCTGGGGAATCTCTGAGACAATTGGGGCCGGTTCTCGCATTGGGAGTGAACCCCAGCCCGGAGCGACCATGCGTACCGACCCGAAGCGCGTGAAAGAGATCTTTCTCGAAGCCGCCGAGCGACCGGACGATGCCGGCAGAGTCGCATACCTGGACGGCGCTTGTGAGAACGATGCCGCGTTACGGGACCGAGTCGAGGCGCTGCTGCGTTCGCACGATCCTGGCGATGACTTCCTTGCCAATCCCGCGGTCGAGTTGCCGGGGCACGACCGAGTCATCACAACGGTGTTTGACACTTCCTACCCCAGCGATGACTCGTCGATCACTCAGCACGACGAACAACTGGAATTACGCGAATTTCTCACGCCTGCCACCCGCCCCGATTCTCTTGGCCGGATCGGCCATTACGAGGTTCTGGAAGTCCTTGGCAGAGGCGGGTTTGGCATCGTTTTCCGCGCCTTCGACGAAAAACTCCATCGCATTGTCGCGGTAAAAGTGCTTGCGCCCGCGCTGGCCGTCACTTCCCCGGCCCGGAAGCGGTTTCTCCGCGAGGCGCGTTCGTCGGCCAAGGTCCGGCACGAAAACGTCGTTCAGATTTACGCGGTCGAGGAGTATCCGCTGCCGCATCTCGTCATGGAGTTCATCCCAGGAGAAACTCTCCAACAAAGGCTGAATCGAACAGGCCCATTGGAACTGCCAGATTGTTTGCATATTGGCCAGCAGATCGCCGAAGGGCTGGCGGCCGCACACGCCACGGGCTTGATCCACCGGGACATCAAGCCCGCGAATATTTTGGTGGAATCAGGTCCGAACCAAGCCGTCAAAATCACGGACTTTGGACTCGCTCGGGCGGCGGACGACGCCAGCGCGACGCAATCCGGCGTGGTGGCGGGCACGCCAATGTACATGGCGCCCGAGCAGGCGCAAGGCGACCAACTCGATCATCGGGCCGACCTGTTTAGTCTCGGAAGCGTTCTTTATGCGATGTGTTCAGGTCGACCTCCATTCCGAGGAAAGAGCACGCTCGCGGTTCTGAAGCGTGTGGCCGAAGATACGCCCAGGCCGATCCCGGAGATCATCCCCGAAGTGCCGCAGTGGTTGTGCGACATTATCACCCGCCTCCACGCCAAGAACCCTGACGATCGAATTGCCACGGCGCGAGAAGTCGCAGACTTGTTGGCACGCGGTCTGGCGGCGATTCAGGGTGTACGGAACCTGCCGTTTATCTCTGAACAATCTCAAGTGGCCGTGACTGATGAGCTGTGCACGTTCGAGACTCTTGCGCAGACGGTCTACGTGCCAAAGCCCGAACCCGCGATCAGACAACGTTTCAGGACACGTCGCTGGGCAACAGCGACCGTTCTCTTGGTATTGCTCGGAGGTCTGGGTTTCACCGAAGCGGTCGGCGTCACCGATTTTCGCGGCACGGTCATTCGTCTGTTCACGCCGGAAGGCACGTTGGTCGTCGAAGTCGATGACCCCGGTGTCAGCGTCAAGATTGATGGGTCCGAAGTCGTGATCACGGGAGCGGGCGTCAAGGAAATCCGCCTGCAACCGGGTCGCTATACCGTGGAAGCGAGCAAGAATGGCAAGCTCTTGCAGCAGGAATTAGTAAACGTCACAAGGAACGGCCGGCAGGTCGTTCGGGTCAGCCAGGAGTTGCCCGCGGTTGCTGGTGCCCCTGAAAATAAAGTCGCGACGCGGCCGGCCGATGCGTCGGCATGGGAGCGAGTTGTGACCGCTCTGTCGCCCGCCGTGCAGGTCAAGGCGGTGAGCGCCCGTTTGAAGGAGCTCAATCCCGGGTTCGACGGCGTCGTCGTGCCAACCATCGAGAATGGGGCGGTGAGGGAACTGGCGCTCAAGACGAATGATGTGGCCGACATCTCCCCGGTGAGCGTACTGACGAAGTTGCAGTCCTTCAAGCTTTGCGGTACGGAAGATCTCAAGAGTCCGCTCGTTGACCTTTCACCCTTAAGCGGGTTGCCGCTGGCGAGCCTGGAGATAGGCAAGGGTCAGCTAAGTGATCTCTCGCCGCTGAAGGGGGTTCCGCTGACGAGTCTTGTGATCTATGGGACGCACATATCCGACCTGTCTCCGCTCAAGGGAATGAAGCTCAGGCATCTGAAATGCATCGGAAACGGGAATGTGACCGACATCTCTCCGCTCAAGGGAATGCTGCTGGAAACTCTGGATATCACCGGCAACGTGTGCGACATCTCGCCACTCCGAGGCATGCCGCTGAAGAGCCTGTCCATTTATGGGACGAAAACGGACGATCTGACGACCATCGCGGGATTGAAAAAGCTGACGCAATTGGATATTTCGGTTGCTCCGATTTCCGATCTTTCTTCGCTGAAAGGACTTGAACTCACCACCTTGAGTTTGGCTGGAACGCAGGTATCCGACCTGTCGCCGTTGAAGGGCATGAAGCTAACGTGGCTGACCTGTTCGGGCACGAAGGTGTCGGACGTCTCGCCGCTGAATGGAATGCCATTAAGAGAGCTCAACCTGGCTGGAACGCAAGTGAGCGACGCAAATCTCGCTCAGCTCAAGGACTGCAAGGACCTTATCAAGCTTGTCCTCTTTAACACGCAAATCTCCGATGCGGGGCTGACCCACCTCAAGAACCACAAAAACCTGAAAATGCTCCTGCTGTATGGATCCAAAGTGTCCGATCTGTCATCCCTGAAGGACATGGCGCTGGAAGAGATCGTGTTAACCCCCAACGACATCAGTGATCGAGGTCTGGATATCCTCCGCAACATGAAGAGTCTCAAGACCATCGGCACTCCCTGGGGTCTACTACCGGCGACGGAGTTCTGGGCTCGGTACGAGAAGGGCGAATTCAAGAAGTAATGTGGCGTTGCTGGCACAGACACTCGTTGCAATTGGGTATCATGAGTAACGCTGTCGCTTTCATTTGATGCTTGATGTCTTTGGTCAAATCATCCGAGACTCCTCGGAAGATTGAGACCGAACAGCACGCTGAAATTTGGATTATGAGATTGCCGGGCGGCCGGATCCAAATCAGGGTTTTGGAACCGGAATACTTTCTAGCGCCGCTTTGAAGTCGACTCGATCGCGAATTGGTTCAAGATCGGGCTCGGTTTCGAGATAGACGCGATCGCGGAACCCTTCGCGAACGGCAGTTTTGACGGCTTCGACCGCTTTGACGAGCGCAGTTTGGACTTGCTCGGGCTTGTCCGCGGGAGTCGAACGGGCGACTTGCGAATAGCAGGAAGCAAGAAAAATGCGCTGTTCGCGATCGACATTGGGACCTGCGGAGAAGCGATCGGCCAGTTCACTCGCTCGCTGGTATTGGGTTGAATGAGCGAGAGCGAGCATCAACTCTGTCTGGCGACGGTCGTTGTTCTCGCTGACTTTTGCGAGTTCTTCGCGGACGCCGAGCGACGCGTCATAGAACGGCCTTGCCTCATTGGGCTTTTTGTCCAAGTCGGCGAGGTTTCCCAGGCGGTACAGAGTCATGCTGAGATCGCGGCGAAGGAGGACATTGCGAGGCTCGCGATTGACCAAGTCCTGACGCCGCTCTTTGCTGTTTTGCAGGTGGCCGCGCGCGGCGGCCAGGTCTCCGCAGCGGAGCTTGAACTCACCGATCATGTAGAAGACGTCGCCGAGTTCTTTGATGGCGCTGAGATCGTTTGGCTGCAGTTTGACCATCGCTTCGCGCTGTTCGAGGACGCTTCGATAAAAGTCGTCGGCGAGGCTGCGGTTGCCCAGGCGGAAGTTGGTCTCGGCCAGAGCCATCATGGAGAAGCTGAGGTCTTGTCGAAATCGAGGATTGTCCTTGTTCTCGTCCGCCAAGTCGCGCCGGAGGTTGTAGGCCTTGCGGTAATTGTCGAGCGCGGCGGTCAGCTCGCCCATGCGATATTGGGTGACGCCCACGCGGGTGTAGGCCTCCGCCAAGCCGGAGCGAACGATTTTTCGATCGATCGGGTTGTCGTCGAGCTTTGGTTTGTTGAAGATATCCTCATAGAGTTTGAGGCCGTCTTGATTGTATTTCAGAGTGGCTTTCATGTCACGATTGAGCTCTTCGCTACAAAACGCGAGCTCGAAGTACGTGTTCGCGAGATTCTGTCGCGATGGATCACTGTAGTTCTTGATTTTGACACGTTCTTTGGTGATTTCGAGACATTTCAAATACGTCTTGAGCGCCTTTTCCGACTGTCCGAGCTGTCTGTAGATTTTTCCCAATTCCATGAGTGCCGCGGCGGTTGTCGCCTCTTTGCTCGTGGATTTTTCGTAGATGCCCGCGACGAGGTCGACGCGTTTGAGGGCCGAATCCAGGAGAGCGGTTTTCAAGTCATAGAGTCCTGGGCCTTGGATGCCTTTCTGAACCTGACTGACGAGGTCTTGAATCGTGCCGAGTGCGAGGGTGGCCTGCCTACCAGCGATTTGCGCGTTCTGTTCGGCCTCCGCTCGCGCGGTGACGGCTTGATCGCGAGCGGCACTTGCTTCGCCCTCTGCCTTGCGGGCGGCCTTTTCGTTGACGAGTGCTTCGTCCCTTGCGGCGCTTGCCTGATTCCGCTGAGAGACGGCCTCGCGCCACTGCCAGGTCACGCCAATAACACCCATGATCGATGCGGCGATGAATCCCGCGGACAACGCGGCCATTGCAGGCTTTCGCTTGGCCCACATTCCGAGGCGGACGATTGGCCCCACCGGCCGCGCGGAGATAGGCTCGCCTTGCAGCCAGCGCCGCAGGTCATCTGCCAAATCCTGCGCGGAGGCATAGCGTCGTCGCGGGTCTTTCTCGAGGCACTTGAGGCAGATGACTTCGAGATCGCGGGGCACCTTTGTGTTGAATCGCGCGGGGGGTTGCGGTGCCTGGTTACGGACTTGATGCAGCGTGTTCAAGACCGAGTCGCTGGCGAATGGGGCCCGGCCAGTCAAGCATGCGTAGAAGATCGCGCCGAGGCCGTAGACGTCGGATGCGGTTGTGACCTGAGCGGTTCGTCCCAGCGCCTGTTCGGGCGACATATAGGACGGCGTTCCCATGATCGCGCCGGCGACGGTAATGCCCGCGTCTTCGTCAATTCGCTTTGCGAGCCCAAAGTCCGTGACGTGGGGATGCCCCTGATCGTCGATAAGAATATTGGCGGGTTTTAGATCGCGGTGAAGAATGCCGCGCTGGTGAGCATGGTGCACGGCCTCGGCAACCGCCGCGATTGAGAGCGACGCGGCGCGGGGATCTTGGGAAAGTTCCGTCAACTTTCCGTCGAGCCCGCAGCCTTGGACAAGCTTCATGCTGAAATAGCGCTGATCTTCAAACGTGCCGACCTCATAAATCGGCACAATTCCGGCATGGTCGAGAGTCGCAACCGCTTCGGCCTCGTTTTGGAATCGGCGGAGCTGCTCCTCGCCCGCGAATTCGACGTTGCGGATCATCTTTAAAGCGACGAGGCGGTTCAGGCTGATCTGCCTCGCTTTGTAGACAACACCCATACCGCCCTGCCCCAGGACGGACAGGATCTCGTAGTCGCCAATGTATTTGACTTTCGTGCCAGGGGCGTTAACCGGGGCGCCGCGTGGATTTTGTCCGCGTGAGTGGGGAGCGGTGACGTCGTTCGAGGCGATTATGTATCCAGCCGTTTCCTCCGCGGCTCTGCCGGTCGGAGGATGTTGACCGAGCGTGCTGGCGTGAGGGTTCGAGGGCGAAGTCATCTCTACGGTGTCTCGCCCCAGCGCGCTCCGAGACGATGCAGTCATGGCATCGGAAGAGCCAAGAGCAACGGTTTCACCAGGCGGTGGTGAAGCTGAGGGCACCTTTGGCGGCATGGCGACGGTTTCGCCGCCTTCGGGGCCGACTTGTGTTCGCGGAGCTTCAGCAAAGGTCGGTTGAGCACCGAGAAGTCCTCGGAGTATATGCCCGAGTTCCGGCTCGAGGTCGGGATAACGAGCCAGCCATTCGGCCGATGATAAGGTTACACCGCCGCTTAGCTCGCGCACGATCTCGTCACGCACCTGCTGTAGCCGCTGGCGGCGTTCCTCACTCATTCCGGAATCGTTAGCCATTTTTGTCCTCCGGGCGTGTGATCCGCTTTGCAAGGCATCGCGAGCAATGCATTTTGGGTTGTCGCTGTGCTCCGGGATTAGCTGAGCCCGAACTTCGGCCTGCGCACGGAACCGGGCAAAAATGCGTCGCTTGCCTGCGCCGGGAGGTTGGTCGCAATCACAGGTGGCAGCACATAGTCCTCCTCGAACATGGCTTCGATTGCGCTATCGCGCAGTCGGCCAGCCGAGGTAGCCATAGACCGGATATCAAGTGTTGAATCGTCAAGGGCGATCAGAGCTGCATCGACCGCCTGGGATTTGATACTCAGACTCGCTGACGTCAGGGCAATCGGACCAGGCGAGCCTGACTGAGGCGAGAGCGTGCTGCTTGCCTTCATGAACCGATCGGCGTCGGTGTCGATCAGCGTGAGGTTGGAATCGGTGAACGTGCGCCGTACGGAGCCGGGCGTCAGGTACTCGTACATCACCGAGGTGGGATCTTGGCTTTCACCCAGTCCGAGAGAGTGACCCAACTCGTGAATTGCCAGAGTTGTAAAATCGTACTGGTTGGAACCGATTTGGCTCGCGTCGGAACCAGTGTAGTAGTTCCAACCCGTAACGAAGTAAACATCGTTTTGAGGCGTCGTGAATCCGAGCACGCCGTCGCTCGCGCCTCCAGCTGGAGTTGTGGCGGCGAAGTGGAGGGTGACGTCGGCGTTCGTATCGGACGGGGCCCAGCTCAGGTTCACACCGAACGATGCGAGAGCCTGATTCACATAAGCCATCGCCTTCGTGACGTCGGCCACTTGATTGGGGTCGAGGCCTTCGCCGGTATCATCTTCCGCCGTCACGGTCAGGACGGGGTCGGTGATCCAATTGAAGGATGAGTCGGAGCCGTCCATACCGGACTGGGTATCCAACTGATAGGCGCCTGCGCCGCCGCTCAGGACCAGCATGTTAACGATCAGGGAACTCACCGACGGGCTTCCGGCGCCAAACGGGGCGGCGCCGGTGAGTTGCAACGAGGTCGAAGGAGCGTAGACGACGCCACCGATCCCGGCCACGGTAGGACTACTGATTGCTAGGGCCCGGGTATCGTCCCTGGACTGGAACAGCCCAATGCCGGCGTAGATGCCGGTCGTCATCGGCGACAGGCTGATCGTTCCGCCACTCACGTTGACCGCGCCGAAGGTATTACCCGAGCCGCCATTGTAGTTGCTTCCGGCGTTGTAGATGAACACGCCAGATCCGGTCACGCTGCCTCCGCTGACGCTGAATCCTCCTCCATTGATCACATAGATACCCGGCGACATCGTCAGCCTCGCACTACCGCTAAGCTTGATCGATGGATAGATCCCAGGCGAAATCGTCATCGTGGCACTGCCACTCAGATTCACGGCTGGAAACGTATTTAATCCTGTGGCAGAGGGGACGGGCAGATGCGTCAGGGGATCGCTCACGCTAGAGACACTGGTCTGCGTGCCGGAGATGCTCGCGGTACTCGCGACCGACTTGCCACCGACTTCGCCAATCGTCGACGCGGTGATTTTGGAGGTGCCGGTAAGCACGATGGCCATGGACGAGTTGGACGCGACTTGCACTGTCCCCGGGACCGACACCGCCGAGCTGCCGGACATGTTCAGCGCCCCGGAAGCCGTCGTGTTGAGGACGTAGATAGAAGGCTGCACGACCACGCTCACAGTAGTCGAACTGGCCGTGTATCCATTGCCTCCCGCGTAGCTCATCGAGATCGAGTTCGTCCCGGCCGGGATCGGAACGCTGGGATTCAGCGTGGCCACCCCCGAGCTATTGAGCACTGCGGTGCCAAGATCGGTGCCGGTGGTGTTGTCGTAGAAATCGACCATCCCTGTCATCGGAGTCGAGCCGGAAAGAACCGTCGCGGCGAGCGTTTCGGCCTGGCCGTAGAAGATCGTCGAAGACGCCGACCCGGTGGTTGTTGTTGGCCCTCCCAGGATCGTCTCGGAATAGGGCGAGGTCTGACTGTTGCTCACCACAAAGTCGGCGCCGTTGGCGAGTGAAGTTGGAGTAAAGCCCGCTGTTATCGAATGCGAGCCAGGAGCAAGGGCCGAAGTCGTGAACGTCCACGTGGTCTTGTTGCCGGACGAAGCCTGCAACGTGCCGTGACCGAGATCCGCGCTCCCGTCGTAGAACTCGGCGCTGCCGGTCGGGGCATTGCCCGAGTCGACGTTTGAAACAGTGGCCGTAAAAGTGACAGATGTGTTCCAGTAGATGCTGTTCGACAAGCCGCTGACACTCGTGGTCGTATTGGCGGCTGTTACGGTCAGCGTTCCGGGGACGAAGGTGAACGAGTAATTCACCGCGTTGAGGCTGCCGGCCGCAGCCGTTATCCCGTAATTCCCGGCATCACTTGAGATCGTCGCGGTCGAACTGAGAGCTGCACTGCCGCTCACCACGCTCGACGCGTCGTTGTGCAAGAAGCCCGTAAGCGCGGCGGTGAATGTCGGATTTGCCGCGCCATAAACCTTTGACACGCTGTTGGCGGTGACCGTCAAAACGGCCTGAGAAACGCTGTCATTCACGGTTCCGCTGGCGGCCGCGTAGTTACCGCTGGGGTCACTGAACGACCAGGAATCGCCGTTGTAGGTGCCCGAGTTGGTGTGCGTCGTGCTCGTGAGTGTGAAGTCACTCGCGGGTAAGGCTTGGCCATTCACGCCGGTGGCCGACGCAGTGGCCGTGTGAGCATTGCCATCATAGGTCAGGCTGTAGCCGGTCACCGAAGCATGAGCATTGGCCTGGCCGATGGCGTCGTTGACGGTTCCGCTGGCGGCCGCGTAGTTGCCGCTGGGGTCACTGAAGGACCAGGAGTCACCATTGTATGTGCCGGCGTTTGTGTGAGTCGTGCTCGTAAGCATGAAGTCGCTTGCGGGCAAGGCATTGCCAGAGACATCGGTTGCGGAGCCCGTCGCGGTGTGAGCATTGCCATCGTATGTCAGGCTATAGCCGGTGACCGATGCGTGGGCATCGGCTTGGCCGATGGAGTCGTTTACGGTTCCGCTGGCGTTGACATAGTTACCGCTTGGGTCACTGAAGGACCATGAGTCGCCGTTGTAGTTACCTGCGTTGGTATGTGTCGTACTCGTGAAAGTGAAGTCACTCGCGGGCAAGGCATTGCCAGAAACATCAATCGCGGAGCCCGATGCCGTGTGTGCGCTGCCATCGTATGTCAGGCTGTAGCCGGTGACAGAGGCGTGGGCGCTTGCCTGGCCGATCGTGAATGCGACCGGCTGGCTCTGCGATGCGGTGTAAAGCGAATTTCCGGCGAATATCGCGACGGCCAAATAACTTCCGGCGTTTGTTGGGGCCGAGCCAAGAGGACTCGTCAGACCAGAGTCCGATGCGTTGTAGTACGCATATGTCACAGCCGGTGACGTGACGACGGTTTGGTCCGCTCCCACGACACTGGCCGATGCTTGGCTATAGGCCGTGCCATTGTAGGTTGCGTTCGGAGCGGTCAATGTCGTCGTGGTGGCGATGAACTGAATGACCACCACCTGCGCCGCGTTGCCGCCAATGGTTTGCACGGCCGTCGAGGTGTTGTTCGCGAGATCCTGAATGGAGAGCTGAACCGAGTAAGTCCCGGCCGTGGCGAACGTTTCCGTCGTCGAAATCGCCATAGAACTCATCGCTGAGGCGGCCGAGATGGTCTGACTGGTCGTGAACACCTGCGACGGATTCGCCGTGTTGGTGAAGGTCCAGGTCGCAACGTAGTTCACGCCCACGTAGGGGTTCTGCAACGTCCCGGTGAAGGTGGTCGGCTGGTTCGTGATGATCTGCGTGCCGGACGCCGGAGAGTTGATCGCCTCCGTCGGTGACTGAGCCAGGACGACCGAGACGGGCACGGTGATTTCAAACGAACCTGCGTCGGTTGGGACCGTCACCGTGACCGTGTCGTTACCGGTCGTTTGGTAGAGATGGTCGAGCGCGATCGTCCCATCGGCCCCGAGCGGCTCGGTGGTTGTCGTCGAGCCATCTCCGTAGGAAATCGTAACGTTCCCAACCGTCAAACCAGTGGTACCCGTGACGGTAATGGTGTCTTGGAAGTGTGACTGAAGGTCGACCGAGCCACTTGCAACGGCGGCAGTGATCGAGATCGCTCCGCCTGGCCCGGTCGTGTCGTCGTTGAATATCGTTCCAGATGGACCGCTAAGCGTATCCGTTTTGGTCGAACCCGAGAGCGTCGTTCCCGCGCTCCTCGAAACCAGCGTGTTTTGAACGTCGGCCGCGGTTGGATCGGATTCGGCGAAGCGATACATGAACAGGTCGTATTGGCCCGTCGCCGTCCCGTTCTTGGCATTCAAGAAGTTGGTAAGCGCTGATCGGCTGAAGTTCGGATTGAGTGGGTTCAGAATGCTCTGGAGATTGTTTGGATTCAGCGGGCTTTCCAGGCTCGTCGGATCGTATTCCGAATTGTTCGAAGACGCTGCAAAGGAGGCGACTTTGACGTAATAGGTGCCCGTCGCTGGAAGCGTGACGTCGAGCAGCAGAGAGTCGGTTCCCTCGAATTGGTCATCGTTGGAGACGATGGCGTTGCCCAACGAGTCGCACACCGTGAGGACCGAATCGATCGTGTTGACTCCGCCCAATCGCGCGAGTTCCTGGGAATCAATTTCAAACGTATACACATCGCCCTTTTGGCCGGAGAACGCGTAATAATCCGGCAAGGCATGCCCTGTGGAGTCCGGACCGATCGTTCCTTCCACGTCGAGCGCCGCGACTTGAAAGTTCAATCCTTTCTCGACATCCGGCAGGTTCACATCGGTGTTCGGGACGGTCAACGGGGCCAAGCTGATCGACTCGGCCGACTCCTTCGAGCTATGCGTGCCCGTCGGCGCGACGATTGTCGTTCCTTGTGAGGCGAACGCGAGTTTGATCGACTCACGAGGCCCAAAGTCGAGGCTGCGGAGGTCGTTGAACCGCGTGCTGCCCACGGTGGCCGGCGAACTGATGATGTGGTCGAACGTTTCGAAGGCGGAGTCGGCACCGTCGTAAGTCGGATTGAAATCAGTCGTGCCCGGCGGCGTGTGGAGACCAAAGCCGATCGGCCCGAAAGAATCGGAGTGCCGAACACCCATCAAGTGAGCCAGTTCATGCGCGCCGATCTTCGCGGTGAGAGTCGCGAAATTGTCCGCGCCGGTAACGGGGTCGATGGAGGGCGGCTGACCTCCACCGTCGGTCATGCCGTTGATCTGGATCGAAGCATAGCCGCTGAAATTCCTGTTCCCGAGATCGACTTCGCTCGCCTCGCCGCCGGGAAGCCCCGATGGTGGCGTACGGTTGAAGTACAGTGTGGCGTATTGGCCCGACGTGACGAGGTTCGATGGGATGTCGCTTCGGTTGTTTGTGAGACTGACGTCGAACCAGCGGTGCGCGAAGTTCGGCACACCCGGGTTGGTCGGATCTGGGCCGTAGTAGTCCAATTCGATGCGGGACAAAATCGCGGCGCGTTCGGTGCTGGTGTAAACATGGTCTCCGGCGACGGTGTAGGTGTCGAAGTCAAGATAGACCCACTGTGTCCGAGCGTCGGGCGCCCACGTCGCGGTCGGGATGTTTTCTTGGCTCGCGACACGAGAGTCAGGCAAATCGGCGGTGCTGATGACATCGGGCCGGAGGTTGCCGCTGATCTTGTCGCTGTACTGCGTGCCGACGACGTCGGAAATTCCCTCGCGATCGGTGAGGGTCAGCGAGAGTCCATTAGGCTGCGTCTGAGCCGCTGTAACCATCAGGTCGAGCGTGAGATTGCCACCGGTATAGCCTGAGAAGTCCAACGTGTTGATCCCGCCACCAGAGCCAGTTGGATTGGCCGGGTTCGGCACAAACACGGATGCGCCGCCAACCGTGCTCATCGATCCTGCGTCGGCGTAGAGCCCTTGGTTGACCGTTACGTTTGCTGTTGGCGTACCACTAAAGAGATACGTGTTGTTGCCATCGCCGCCCGTAATGTTGACGTTGCCGGATGCGCCTGTCATCACCACGGCTTGGTTGTTGCCGGACCCAAGATTGACGTTGATCGACCCGGCCGAGCCCGAATCCACGAAGATGTTGCCGCCGCCTTGACCTGTGAAGGTCACGGACGAACTTGATGCGCCGATGGCCGAGTAAATCAACGAAGCGGAACCGGCCCCGCCGTGGAACACCAGTGTGCCAACGCTCCCCGAATCAGTGAACGTGGCCGTTGGTCCGTCGCCATTGAAGGTAATCGAGTCAACTGTGCCGGAATTGGTGAGCGTGTCAGAGTCCGAGCCGCCGTTGTACGTGATCGTGCCGACGCTTGACCCGGTATTCACCACGGTGTCCACACCGCCGTCGCCGTTAAACGTGATCGACGCCACGCCCGAGCCAGAGTTCGTCAGGGTGTCGGTTTCGGTCTTGGTGTCGGAGCCGGCGTTGTAGACGATTGAGGCCGTGTTATCGCCGGTATTGACCAGTGTGTTCGCGTCCGACCCGCCAGAAAAGACGATCGTGCCGGTGTCTGTGCCGGTGTTGGTAAGTGAATCCGCGCCGGTGTCTCCGTGAGCGTTGAAGACGATGCCGGTGACATTCGTTCCAGAGTTATTGAACGTGTCCGCGCCCGGGCCGCCTCGGAACGTCAGACCCATCACATTGTTGGCGAAATTCCAAAAGGTGGCGGTATCCGAACCGGCCTGGAAGGTGATATTGCTGGCCCCATTCGCCTCATTGGCAAGCAGATCCGCGCCGCCGTCACCATTGAAGTTGATGGTTGAAACGACGCCCGCGTCCGGCCCAATGATCAACTCGTCGCCGTCGGCGCCGCCGTTGTACGTAACGTGCTGGTTCAGCGTACCATCGAGATACATCGACCCAGCGCCCGTGTCGCCATTGTAAGTGACGTCGGAAAGGCTGCCGTAGTTGATCAGCGCGTCGGTGTCTGAACCCGCGTTGTAAGTGATATTCGACGCCGTGCCACCAAGTTGATTGACGAACTGGCCGGCTCCGTCGTCGCCTTGGAAGTTCAGCGTGCCATTGTTCAACGCGCCCTGGTTGACAAGCGTATCGGAGTCGGATCCGCCGGTGAAAACAAGCCCGTTAATCGTACCAACCGACGTGTTGAGCAGTCCGTCCGCGCCTGTGTCGCCCGTGAAATTGATGCCGCCGGTCGTTGGTCCCCCGCTCGGATTCCCGGCCGTGCCGTTATTGACGAGTGTGTCGGAATCGGAGCCGCCGGCGTAGTTGATCGTCGTGACGGATCCGTTGTTGAGGAGATATCCGCTGCCCAGATGGCCTTTGTAGTTGATTGTGCCGACCTGAGTGCCGTCGTTGCGGAACACGTTTGCGTGAGAGCCGCCGGTGTAGGTGATCGTCGAGACGCTATTCCCGGCATTCAAAAACGCGCTGCCGTCGGAAGCGCCGGTGTAGGTGATCGTGCCGACATTGGAACCGGTGTTGATCAGTGTGGAAGTGTCCGAGCCGCCGGTGTAGGTGATCGAGCCCAGCCCCGACCCGGTATTCACGAGCGTTCCTGCGTCGGATCCGCCGTTGTAAGTAATCGTCGAAGTGGACCCAGCGGACGAGGACCCACTGTTAACCAGCAAGTCGGTACCGTCGTCGCCCGTGAACACAATGGTCCCAAAGCCCGACCCGCTGTTGTTCAGGACATTCGCGTCGCCGCCGGCACTGAACGTGATCGAGCCGACGCCTGCGCCCTGATTGACGAGAAGATTGGTATCCGCCCCGCCGTTGAACGTGATCGAACCGGTGCTGCCAGTGTTGAGAAGTTGGTTAGCCCCGTCGTCGCCATTGAACCGAAGCGACGCCGCCGAGCCGGTGTTGATCAACTGCCGAAGAGCGAGCGTGTTAGTCGCCTGGGCGTCTCCGTTGAAGACGATCGCTCCCGTGACGGTGCCCGGATTATAGAGCGTGTCGGTGTCCGCACCTGCGTTGAAGGTGATCGAGCCGATCGTGCCCGTGATGAGCGTTCCACTAACCGTCGTCGCGCCGTTCTCAAAAAGGTCCGCGCCGCTGTCGCCGTTGAAGACGACCGTCCCGGTAATCGTGCCAGGGTTCAGCAGAGTGTCGGAATCGGAGCCGCCGGTGTAAGTGACTCCGGCCAGCGTGCCGAGATTGACGAACTGATCGACGCCGTCGTCGCCTTGGAAGTTGACGGTTCCGGCAATGCCTCCTGGGGCCGTGTTGATGAACGTGTTCGAGTCCGAGCCACCCGTGTACGTGATTGAGCCGAATGCGCCGCTATTCGTGAGCGTGCTGGAATCCGCGCCCCCGGTGAAAATCACCGTGCCGAGCGTCCCGCTGTTCGTAAAGCTGTCTGTATCGGAGCCGCCCGAGTAGGTAACGGTGCCCGTGACGGTGCCACTATTGGAGAAAGACCCCGCGTCGGAGCCACCGACGTAACTGACTCCGCCGACGATGAGACCTTGATTGTTCAACGTATCGGCATCCGAGCCGCCGTTATATGTGACAGTACCTGTAATCGTTCCGGTGTTGACGAGCTTTCCGGAATCGGAACCTCCGCTGTATGTGATGGAGCCGGCGACGTTGCCGTTGTTCGTGAGCGTTCCGGCATCAGCGCCGCCTGTGAAGACGACGGAGCCGACCGAAGCGCCTGCGGAGTTCGTGAAGCTATCAGCGTCCGAGCCTCCGCCATAGGTGACGGTGCCGGCGACCGTCCCGGTGTTCACGATCGTCCCGGCGTCGGAGCCTCCGCCAAAACTGATTGAACCCGTCACGGTTCCATTGTTGACGATCGTGTCAGCGTCGGAGCCTCCGCTAAAGGTGATGGAGCCGGCGACGGTCCCGTCGTTCGTCAGCGTGCCCGCGTCCGCGCCGCCGGTGAAGATGACCGAGCCGACCGACGCTCCGACGGAGTTCGTAAAGCTGTCTGCGTCGGACCCGCCGCCGAAGGTCACTGTGTCGGTGACGGTCCCGTTGTTGACGATCGTGCCTGCGTCGGCGCCGCCGTTGTAGGTAATCGAGCCGGTGACTTGTCCGCTATTCGTCAGCGTGCCTGCGTCGCTCCCCGCATTGTAAGTAATATCGCTGATCGTCCCAGCGGCAGAGTTCGTGAATGTGTCTCCGTCAGACCCGCCGTTATAGGTGATCGTGTCGACGGTCCCGCTATTTGTGAAGCTGTTTGCACCCTCATCGCCATTGAAGACCACCGTGCCAAGGCTGCCGGTGTCGGTGTTGATCAGCGTGTTTGTGTCCGCGCTGCCGCCGAAGGTCAACGTGCCGGTCACGTCTCCCGAGTTATTGAAGGTTCCGCCGTCCGCGCCTCCGCCGAAATTGACCGATCCGGTAATCGTCCCCGTATTGTTGAGCGTGCCCGAGTCTGCGCCTCCGCCAAATGTGACTGTCCCCGTGATCGTGCCGGTGTTGTCGAGGACGTCGGCGCCCGTGTCGCCCTGGAAGTTGATGCTGCCGACGTTTGGCCCCGAGGTGACGAGCGTGTCACCATCAGCCGCGCCCGCGACCGTCACATTGCCGACCGGACTTGAATTGCTGCTGTTAACAAGGACGGTGTTCTTGCCGCCCATACCTACAATCGTCGTGTTCGAGGCCGCCGTGATCGTGTCGCTGCCACCGCCGCTGTCAACAAGCGTCGAGAACGTCGCGCCTGCCTGAGCAGTGACTGCAACCACGTGCGGCGCGCCCTGAGCGTCGGTTCCGGGTGCGACGACCTGCATCTGTCCCTGTGTCTGCGTCAGGTCAAATGTTACGCCGAAGCTCGACGAGGAGAAGTTGAGCGTGTTCTGCCCGCCATTCGCGACCGCCTGGAGAGTGCAATTGGGCGTCAAGTTGAAGATGTTGTTGCCGCCGTTGCCATAGCCGATCGACCCGTCCGTGTGCAGGTTGAATACGTCGTTCGCGCTATTGCCGATATACGTCTCTTGGCCGTTACCGTCGAAGATGATCGGCACGCTTGTGCCGCTGCCGTCGATCACGTGATTGCCTGACAGGGCGGAAACGATCACGGCGTCGACGCCCGCACCGGGGCTGGGAATCATATAGCTCGAAGAGGTGTTGTCCAGGACATGGACGACGGCCGTGAAGGTGTTTGAAACGGCCCCGAAGCTGTCGGTAACCGTCGATTGAACCAAGTAATCGGTATCGATCGCCGACGGCAGTGTCAGGGTCGGCGAACTCGACGACTGTACGAACGGCCCATTGAGAATACTCACAGTCCAGGAATACGAGGCGATCGGCGAAATGTCGCCGGACGGCTGCGCCGAGAGCACTTGGCTACCCGACGTGTCAATTCCACCAGACGCTATGTGCTCGACCGGGTTGATGTGAGCCACGGCCAGCCCGTAGTCGCCGGAACCGGTCGTCCCCTCGGTGTCGGTGACTGTGACGTGAATGTCGTCCAGCGCGACGCCCGACGAATGATCGCCGTAGAGGTGGTTGGCCACAAACGTGTGGCTCGACAGATACACCGTTGGAATCGTGGATGTCGTGCCGTCGCCCCACGAAACCAAAACCGCATAAGAATCACTGGGATTCGGCGTCGTGAAGCTGCCGGTGAATCGAACGGTCGTCCCGGCGTTAACCTGCGGTGCCGAGCCTCCTCCCGGCTGCGGGACGATAGGAATTGCGCCCCCAACGAGGTACGTCGCCGCGAGGTTCGACACGGTCGACGCGATGTCGTGAACGATGACCGAGCTTGTACCACTCCCATAGCTCGACGATTGGGCCGGATCGGTGATCTTAACAGTAATTGCAAAAGCACCGCCGGCTTGGAGGAGTGAGTTTTTCGCGTAGGTGTGAGTGATGCCGGAGAACGTGTTCACGCCTGGCGCGAGCAAAACGCTGGTCGGCTTTGTTTTATCTCCCCAGTCGATCGACACCACGTGCCGGTCGAGCGGTCCTGGAGCGACGAACGACCCCGACAAAGCGATCGCTTGTCCCTGGACGATCGCGCCGACGGAAGGTGAAATGACCACCTGACTCGGAGCAACCGGATTCACGAGCACCTTGGCAGTGGCTTTGGCGGGCGAGAGCGGCTGATAGAGGTCGTTGACCGACACGCTAATCGTGTAGTCGGGCGTCCCCGCGGAGGCGGGTGTATAGTCGAGATATCGATGGGCGATCGCGGAGAAACTTGTCACGCCTGGCGCGAGGTTCAATGTCGTGACCGGTGAGTTGTCTCCCCAGTTGATCGTCACAACATGCGTATCGAGCGGCCCCGGCGCCTGGAACGCCCCGGAAAGATGAATCGCGTCGCCTTCGTTGATCGCCGCGTTGTCGGTGGTCAGCACGAGATTGCTGGGCGCGACATCGTTAACCTGAACGTAGAACAGCCCGAACGTCGTCGAGGTCGCCGTGCCGACGCTGCTGTTTATCGCCACTTGCACGGTGTAGACGCCCGAGGCGCTGTTGTACGTCCCCGGCGCGAGATACGTGTGCGTCGCGCTGAAAGTGCCCGCCGTTTCGTCGACGGTGGCCGTCGAAGTCGAACCGTCACCCCAAATGATGTTGACGGTGTGTGTCGTGTTTGGATTCGCGTTCGCGTCGGCGAATTTGCCGGTCAGTTTGACTGATTGATTCTCGTTGATGATCGTCGGCGACGAGAAATTCGTCGGGTTTGAGGCGGGCGCGATCTTGATGTCGGTGTTGTTCACAACAGGAGGCGCCGCCGCGACGTTCACGGTGAAGGTCGACGTGCCGATCAGGCCCGAATCATTCTTCACCTTGACCACGACGGGATAGCTACCGGCCTGGTTGAAAACGTGCGAGAGATTGAAGGTTCCCGACGCAACGAGGCTATAGTTATCATCATCGCCGGCCGTCACGGAGACGGGGTTGATCCGCAGAGTCTGCGGTACGGAACCATCGCCGTAATCGACTGTCGCCGTCCATGATTGAGAAGTCGTGTCGGTGAACGAACCCTGTGAGGAAAACGTGCTACCCGCCACGATCGTACCGCCGCCGCCCGCGTTGACGACCGGCGCTCCAAATGCCGGCCCAGCGTCGGAAATGATCGGCGACGCGAAAGTTGAGGTCGTATCCTGCAAGGCCGGGTTTGTCGGCGACGTCGGCGTGGCCACTGATATGGCCGTGATCATATTGCCGGCGCTCGCGGTTGCTCCCGCGGGAATTGCGATCGCAAAATCGAATGAACCAGACGTCGCGTTGTTGTCCGCAAGCGAGCCTTCCGTCGCGGTTCCAAGGTAAGTCGCGCCCTGACCCGACGCCGACACATAGAACTCCACCATAGCGCCCGGCTGTGCCGATCCCTGAACTTTGAGCACTCCGCCCACGATCGACGCATGAGTGAGAACAGGGTGTTGGTACGCCGCGCCCGATACGCCGATCGCAATTCCTCCTCCGACGTTCCCAATGATCGAGTTCTGCCGGACGTGGCTATTGGCCGAAGCGGTCGTGCTCAGTGAAATTCCGGCCGCCCCATTGAATCCGATGACATTCCCTTGGCCGTTGAGGATTCCGCCAATTGTTATCGTCGCCTCGTCGGCAATCCCCGCGCCGGCGTTACCCATCCCGGGCTGACCTCCGATCGCGGGCTCACCACCGATCGTGTTCCCCTGGATCACCGAACCCGAGGACCCCGCGCCCACCACATTGATGCCCCAGCCCGACGCCGAGTTGCTCGACAGTACCTTCGTCGCGGCAATCACGTTGCCCGCACCGGCCGCCATCCCACCAATCGTGTTGTTGGCCGAACTCGAGATCTGAATACCGAACTGGGTGTTCCCCAACCCCGGCGTTCCGGTCTTGTCCGTCCCGATCCAATTTCCCTCGACCACGTTCCCCGAGCCCGTCGAGATCGCCACGCCACCGAGAGAGTTGCTCGATATCACATTGCCCTGACCGGACAGCGTGCCACCGATGGTGTTATTCGAGGAACCCGTGCCGATCGAGATGCCGGTCGCATTGGGTAGAGCGGTCCCCGCGGCGCTCAGGCCAATCGTGTTGCCTGTGATGATGTTGCCATTGCTCGTGGTTGCGATCGACACGCCGGCGACGGTGTTTCCGGAGATGAGATTGCCCTCCTTGGCGAAGTCCAGATCGGAAACGTTTGTGCCGATCCGGACACCGCTGGTCGAGGTTCCCAGGCCGATCCCAACCTGGTTGGGAATAGCCGATTTGCCATCGGCGCTGGTGCCGATGTCGTTGCCGGCAATGACGAGCGAGCCATTGGCGGCGACAGCGATGCCTGTGGCGAACCCGCTGATGACGTTGCCTTCCAGGGCGTCCATCACGTTGTCGCCGTTAGTGCCAATCCGGGCCCCGGGCATGGCATTGTTGAACGTGATACCCGCGCCGGCGACAACACCCGACAGGGCCGCGGTCCCTGCGGCGTTCACGCCGATGTAGTTCCCCGCGATCACGGTGCTGCGGGTCACCGAGATTCCGCCATCGATCACGTTCCGCTCGTCCACGGACGCGCTGGCCGAACCGTCCACGCCGATGATGGCGTTGTTCGAGAGACTCAAGAACACATTCGCGTTGACATTGTTGAGGGGTGCGTTGCCCGCCACATTTGTGCCGATGTAGTTGCCGGCGATCTTCAAGTTGACACTGCCGCTGGAGAACACGCCGGCGCTCAAATTGCCGCTGATGACGTTTCGCTCGGCGGCGTCGTTCGGGCCGTCTTGGCCGCTGGTGCCGATCAGGTCACCGCTCCCGAGGATACTGATTCCATTGTAGTTCGGCGCGGCGGCCGTTCCCGTCGCGTTGAGGCCGATCCAGTTGCCCTGGACGATCATATTGTTGCCGGTCAGAGAGAACCCGCTCCCGCCGCTCGTCGCGAAATCGCTGACGATCAGCCCCTTGAACGTACTGCCGCTCGCAAACCCGGTGGTCACCAGGCCAGCGGTGAGACCATACTGGAGTCCATCGATCTGAATGAGCGGATGATTTACGGAGAAGCCCGGCTGAGTCGTGCCGTCGATCACGATGGGATCGGTGATCGTCGGAAGCACCGAGGTCGGCGAGATCGTTTGCTGTCCGGTGCCGATCTTGAACACGACCGTGTCCGTCCCGGCTGTGTTATTGGCGTTCGTAATAGCCTGCCGCAGCGAGCCATTGCCACTGTCCGCGGTGGTCGTGACCTTGAACTGGTACTCGAAAGCGCCGATGTCGGAATTGCCGAACCGAACCAAGCCGCGTTCGTCATTGACCGAAGCCGTGGCCGGGTTGCCGGCGTTGATGGCTGGGCTATTGGGCAGCAAGGCCATTGTCTGATTTGGGCTGCCGTTGTTTGCAAGCGGAGCGAGTTGTGGATCACCGATGATCGTATTCGTCAGAGATCCGGTCGAGTTACTGTCGCCAAAGATGTTATTTGAGCCAGTTGGGGCATTGCCATCGAAGTTGTGTCCAGCCCCTGAATTGTTCGCGATGATGTCATTGTTCAGGACGACCGGAAGGCTATTAACCGAGTTGATCGCTTGCCCGGCGCCGCCGGCGGTTGCCGTGTTTAGGCTGAGGGTGCTGGATGTTAGCGTCATCCCGGACCAGACATCGATCGCCGCGCCAACTCTTGCTGTATTACCAGTAAATGTGCTGTTCGTGATTGTCAGGCTACCGCCGCCGCCGGAGCCGCTCATCACTCCCGCGCCACGGTCGGCCGAGTTATTACTAAACGTACTGGAATCGATTACAACAGTGCCGCTCGGGCTCATGATCCCGCCGCCAAAGCCCGAATTCGTGTTCCCGCTGACGGTAGAACCGGTGAGCGTGAGCGAGCCATCATTCTTCACGCCCGCGCCAAAACCTCCGATCGTCGTACTGTTGCTGATGGTGCAACCCGTCAACGTGAGCGTGCCCGCGGAGTAGATTGCCCCACCATCTCGACCACTACCTCCCACACCCTGACCGTTACCTTGGGTTATGGTGATCCCGGACATGGAGACCGAAGCGCCGGCATCGACGGCGAAGACGCGGCTCAGCCCGCCGCCGCTGACCGTCACGCCCGCCGTCGGCCCGGTGATCGTCTGCAATCCACTCGAGTTGCTTAGCTCGAGTTGGGTACCGCCTAGAACGATCGTCTGGGAGGTGGCGAACACCGTCGAGTCAAAGGTAATTGTGTTGGCCACACCGTTTACATTCGCGGCATCGATCGCCTGCCGCAGGTTGGTCTTGCCGACGACGACTGTGTCGGTGGGGTTGTTCACGACGTACGCCGCAAGCAACCTGCGATCCTCAAGCGGCTCGAGCGCGAAATTGCGCCGCCGTGGCGTCACCTTGCGAAAGGAATCCGGGGCAATCCGCTTATGCGACGAGGATCGCTTGCTCATGGTGTTATCCCATCGAGGTGCGCGACGATGTAGTACGTCAGTTAGGAAGAGAGGGCGAGTCCGGATCCGAGATCGTGACCCACCGTCCGCGACAGCGCGGAAGAAATGGAAACAATGCGTCAAATCACAGGACGAAGGTCCTGGCCGATACCAATGCGGGAAAGGTGCGATTTCGTCTCATCGAGAAATTAATTTCTCTACTTGGTCATAATATCTTTCGTTCAGAACTCATTGGCAGGAAACGGTTTAATTGATCGCCGGCGGTGGACTCGAACGAGGCAGACGCTTCGGACATCGCCGAGTTCGGCACGATGAACGAGTACTCCAAATACACGTCGTTGACCACTTCCGGAGACATCCGACCCTGCCGCATTATCGCGGCGAAAACCTTTCGCACGGTCTTCACAAACTAAATGAGCGTAGCTAACTACCCCGTTGTCAGGTCGACCACGCAAACAGTGCGGCATCGCTCGTTTTCGTCGAATCTTTCGGTGATTGGAATGCCGCCGAAAATCGTGCTTTGGGGTTCTTGCGGAATTACGTGTTCTTGAATGCTGAGTTCAAAATGTTATGACATCCCTGCGCCCGATTCGCAGCCTCAGAGCCGGCCGTCCTATCATCGTGCATCGACTGGTCGTGCGAGATCGCTTCGACGGAATCCACATCCATCACGATTCCGCCGGTTACCTTCTTCGGCCTCCACCCGGCAAGCGTTTTCTTCGCTCCAAACGCGGTAGCAAATCGAGTGCGGACTTCGATTTATTGCTATCCAGTGTAAAAAGCGTGCATCCTGCCGAAACCATGGGGCAAGTTTGGAGGTCGCTTCAGGGACATTCACAAACTCGCACGCTAACTTCTGGATTCTGATTGCATTGAACGCCATGCCTATCAGAGGCGGAAAAGCGCGGAGTGGGTGTCAAGGTGATCATCCTCTTGAGACAAGCCATTTCACGAAACGAGTACGAGTGATGACTCTGCGATAGAGAAAAACGACGTCTGCCCCCCAGGCTCAGGCTTCCGGCGTTCGGCCCTTACGACCCATCGATGAACGTGTAACGCGCCTAACGAATACTCTTGCGTCAACGGTCACGCCTTCTAGTGTCAAGCCGGATACGACTGCGGCAGTACTAGCTCTCACACCCGGAATATGACGCAAAGGAATAACGCTTGAGTACCGTTCGCATGAACAGGAGGGCAGCTCGGTGAACCGGAGCGCAGGACCGGGGCGGCTTCTTTGTAGCCTGACTTTCAGCTAGACTTTACTGGCCGCAAATGCATCGAACACCGTTGATAGAATCGTAGGACGTGCTCGAGATTCGATATTCCAATGAACGCGCGATCCCCCCACTTCATCGATTGCCTCTACGATGTCGCCACGAAATGCCCAGCGCAGACCGCAATCGTCGACGGATCATACGGGAATATCTCATTCGCGGAAGTGATTAATCACATTGAACGCCTATCCGCGCATCTGCTGGCAAGCACTCTGGCGAATTCGAGCGTGAATCCGGCCTCTTCCGGCTCAGTCGTCGGTTTACGAATCGCTCGAAGCGCCGAATTTGTGATTGCCGCATTGGCTTGTTGGCGACTGGCCTGGGGATTTTTGCCCATCGACCCCGAATGGCCCGAAGTACGCACGCAAGCGATAACCGAGTCAAACGAAGTCGTCGCAGTGCTCGAGGCTCAACTCGTGCGCGAGGTGATGTCCTCGCGAAGCGAAATCCAACCTACCTTGTGCGCCCCCCCTTCCCTACGCGATGAAACAACGGCGTACATCATTTGGACGTCGGGCTCCAGCGGTCGACCCAAAGGGGTGGTCGTCGAGCACAGGGGACTGATGAACCTGTTTCGATCACAAATCCGCGCTTTTGATATACAGCCCAACGATCGCATCTATTGGATGCTGAATACAGCATTCGACGCCTCAATCTCCGACATCGGCACAGCGCTGCTCGCCGGCGCGACATTGATTTGCGCAGCGCCAGACGAAATCAACCATCCCCGGCAACTTGTCGGCGCGCTCGAACGTCATCGGGCAACGCATATAGATATTCCGCCGGCGTTACTGCGATTGATCGAACCTATCGAAGTTCCCGCCAGCGTTCGCACGGTTGTTTTCGGTGGCGAACCGTGCCCTCCTGACATCATTCGCAAATGGGCTAAAACACGAACGATGGTCAATGTTTATGGGCCGACGGAAGCCACGGTTTGTTCCAGTCTCTGCTGTTGCGACGCCGAAACCTGGACACGACCGCTGCTGGGCCAGCCCATTGAAGGAATGTCGTACTCCGTGCTTGACGACCACGCCCGTCCCGTCGGACAAGGAGGCGTGGGCCAACTTGCCATTAGCGGCGCCGGCCTGGCGCGCGGATATTGGAACGATCCTGAGTTAACCGCGCAAAAATTTATAAATATCGGCGGAACACGATTCTACCTCACTGGCGACCGCGTCGCGTTTGAAAACGACGGCGAATACCGTTACGTAGGCCGCATTGACCGTCAGGTGAAGCTCAATGGCAAGTTGATCGAACTTGCGGAGATTGAGTCGACGCTTCAAGCAAGCCCGAGCGTGGTTCGCGCGGCCGTGATAGTCGATGAGGTTCCCGAGTCCGCAGCGAAAACATTGACGGCGTATGTGACGCTTCGCGAAAGCAACGATGTCGCTCGCTTGCGTGACGAATTAAGAGAGCGTCTGCCGCACTGGATGATTCCGGGCCGGATCGAGCGCGTTGACAGCATGCCCCTGACGTCGAGCGGCAAGGTCGATTACCCCAAATTAGCATGCCTGGCCGCGTCATTCGCGACCTCCAAAACGACTGAGCAAATTCCCAACGATGACACTGCCGCCTTGTTAGCGATTTGTCGCCGAGCGGTCGCACCACTTACCGTCGACCTGGATTCCAACTTCTCAGCGCAGGGTTTTGATTCCCTCGCCGCGCTGCGTTTTATTGCCAGCGCCGAAGCAAATGGTTGGGCAATTTCGCCTGCGCTTTTGATGAGCCAAACAAGTTTACGCGACGTGTTTCACTCTGCGACTCAAGCGGCTACCAGTCACGACCAAGGAATGCACGCCGAGGAGTTACGAAATGACGCTCGACGAGTGCTGAGCGGGTTGTTGTTGCCTTGCGCACCGCCACCCGCTCGAACCGGCCCCGGTCAAATCCTTCTTACCGGCGCGACCGGCGGACTGGGAGTAATGCTTTTGCGCGAACTGCTCGCACGTACTTCCCAAGAGATTGTTTGCCTGGTGCGCGGCGAATCGGATTGTCACGCACGCGATCGCTTGAGAATTGCAGTTGAACAACATGGTGGAGCATCGGCATGCGACCGCGATCGCTTGATCGTCCTGCGCGGTGACCTTAAATGTCGCCGCTTTGGGTGCGATATTGCAACCTGGAACCGCCTGACTGAAGGGGTCGACGTTGTCTATCATTCAGCCGCGCGGGTGCATCTGCTCGCGTCGTACAACGACCTGCGGACCGAGAATGTTCTCGGCACCGGAAACGTTTTAGAGTTTGCGTCTCAGGGGCGAATGAAGACGCTCCATTACATATCGACGCTTTCCGTTTTCGTGGCCACAGACTCCGATTCTCGAACCTATCTCGAAGACGATGACCTCTCGAACACTTTGCATGTTTTTGGCGGTTATGCGCAATCAAAATGGGCGGCCGAACATCTTGTGCGACTGGCAACTCCGCGTATTGGCAAAGTTGTGATCTATCGCCCGGGGCTTATCACTGGCGATTCGACGACGGGGCGTTCAATTGCGACAGCCTCAGACTTTCTCTCCAAGTTCCTGCGCGGTCTGATCCAACTCGGATGCGTTCCAGAGACTGCGAACGAACGTCTGGAGATGGACATCACTCCTTTGGATTACGCCGCCGCGGCGATTTTGCATATTTCGCTGCAAACCGATGGCGGTGAATCGGCACGGACGTATCACATTGCCGGCGCGGGAAGATTGTCGCTGGGCGCGTGCTTGGCCGCTTTGAATTCAAGTGGCTTCGCGGTAAAACGTGTCGCCACAGACACCTGGAATGCGCGACTGGCGACTATGAATCCTGGAGATACCGATGCATCTACGGCCGCGCTCGCATTATGCCGCGGTATTCCTGGCGAGGGGGCGTTCGCTCGCTTTCGAACGATGGATCTCTTCCAGGCGACCGACGTCGTATTTGACAAAACGCGAACCAATGCGAGTCTGGCCTCCTCAGGAATCGTTTGTCGCGTTGTCGACGACGAACTCGTGAAACTTTACCTCGAAAACGCTGTCGGCGCGGCGAGGCCACTTACGTGAAACGTGGCATGGTTTTGGGGAAATTCCTCCCGCCGCATCTCGGCCACCTCTATCTAGGCGAGTTTGCGCGTCAATTCGTCGATGACTTGACGATTGTTGTTGGGACACTTCGTGCGGAACCCATTCCGGGCCAGTTGCGATTTCACTGGATGCGGGAGCTTTTTCCATTCGATAACGTGGTGCATCTTGACGAGGAATTGCCCCAGCATCCCGAGGAACATCCGTGTTTCTGGGAATTTTGGCGCGACGCCCTGCTACGTGTCTTACCCGCTGCACCCGACTATGTTTTCGCATCGGAATCGTATGGTGAGCCGCTCGCACGCCTATTTGGCGCACAGTTCGTTGCAGTAGATCCTGCGCGGACGATTGTATCTGTCAGCGGAACGGCCATTCGCGCCAATCCCATGACGTATTGGAATTACCTTCCACGCTGCGTGCGTCCCTATTTCGTGCGCCGAGTCTGCGTATTTGGGCCAGAATCGACGGGCAAGACAACGCTCGCCGCCAACCTTGCTCGTTCCTTTGATACCGTATGGGCACCTGAATACGCACGAGTCCTGATCGAGTCTCAAAACGGCCGAGTCGAATCTGCCGATATGGAACGTATCGCGCGCGGACAGGCTGCGTCGGAGGACGCGCTAGCGCTTAACGCCAATCGCCTGCTGCTCTGCGACACCGACTTGCTGACAACACACATCTGGAACGACGTTCTCTTTCAACAGGAGAGCCCGTGGATTCGCCAAGCAGCGGACTCGCGCGACTACGACCTCTATCTCTTGCTTGACGTCGATGTGCCTTGGATCGACGACGTTGTTCGTTATCGTCCCGACGATCGCGCCACATTCTTCAATCGCTGCCGCCTCGAGTTGGAAACTCGAGGTCGGCGATTCGTGGAGATCCGCGGCGACTGGAACACGCGTTTCACCATGGCCCGCGCGGCGATTGAGCAACTTATGACCGAGCCGCCAAGCTATCCGCCCAAGCGCAATCCGCTAATGAGCATAGGCGACGACTCTCGCTCAGCTTAGACGGATGTAGTCGACAACCGCGTCGCCAGTAGAGCGATTATCAACGTTGGGCGCACCGATGTTCCCCGCGTGATCGACAAGGTCGACGCTACGAAAGTCAAGGCTGAAACGACTGCGCCCCGTGGCCTGTTTTCGCGTCTGATGAAAGTGCGAACCTGAGAACAAAACAATGTCGCCCGCATTGGCGGCGAACGTGATTTCTCGCCCAGGTTCCAGAGGTCCAGTATGACCCGGATAGGCCGCGATTAGCCCGTGGTCACGATTCTGCCACCCAATCCGCAAAGACGTTCCTCGACTCACCCAGTCGGCGTAGTCGAAGATTTCTGAATTGTTTGAAACGGGACGGTCGAACCAGTCGGGATAGAACACGAATGTCTCATCTTCTTCCACGTCGTGCAGAGGAATCCACCAGGTGATTTCCGCTTGCGAATGAGCGTACCAGGTGTCGCGATGCGCGTAATAAATCGGTGCGGCGCGCGGATCGTCGTGGCCTTTATGCATCACCAATCGAAGCCGAAGCGGGTCGAATGCGATGCGTTCGATTTCAAACCCAAATTCGTCCAGCAACCGCCCGATCCAGAAATGATATCTTGCCTCTGTGTAAAAACGCTTACGCAGCGATCCCACGCGATCGAAAAACTCGGGCGGTTCGAGCCGGAACTGCGCATGACGGAAGTCGTCGCCCAATGTGCTGCTGATGGCGGCGGACACGTCGGCGATAAGTTCGCGCGTCAGCGGCGTGGCGGGCAGGTGACAAATGGTCCCCTGGTAAAGCGACTTTAGCAAGTCTTCTTTCGTTTCGGGGCGAACGCGTTGCAAATTCATGACAAAGGCCTTCGCGCGATTACGATGCACCGTGGACTGTGGAGGTTGAGTTCCTCACCATTCACATCGCCGTAGAATGTGATATCCGTGAATCCGGCGGCTCGGAGCATGTTTCCCAATTCATGCGGCAAATACAGTCTCACGCACGTAGGACGCACCTTGCGCGTCCCGTCAGGGAGACACATGGTCCACACCTGCTTCAGGTGTCCGTTCGCGAGGTCGAGAAAACTTTCTCGCACAAGCAAAGTCTCGCCCCGATCGTCTTGCAAGCGATTTACCATGCATTTCTGAAATTGGATCAGTATCCTCGGAATATGCTGATAGTCGAGGGCGAACCAGCCGCCGGGCCGAAGCGATCGAAACGCCGCGTCGAGCATGCGCGCATTCTCGCGATCGCTGCCGTTGCCAAAACTCGTGTTCCAGTTGAAACCTGCGTCGCATTGATCGACCGCAACAAATTCTGTTGCATCTGCAGTGAGAAACGTGGCGTTCAATTTTTCCGCCGATGCGATTCCCGCGGCTTCCTCTGCGTACGCCCGCGCCTGGTCAACCCCGACGATCTTCAGGCCTGCACGGGCCAGCGGTATCGACAAACTGCCGATGCCGCAACACTGGTCGAATACACGATCACCAGGTTTGATTTGAAGTTTTTCTTGCAAAAAATCCACCGTCGCGCGAACTTCGGAGGATTTCTTGCGTCTCATTAACAATTCGGCGACAGTATCATCGTAAAGCAATTCCCACCATCGTGGTGAATCGTCCGACGGTGTTGATTTTTCGCGATCAGACATCGGCAATTCTCTGGTCGAGTAGATCGTCGAAGATAGCAGACGAATTCATGACATGAAAGCGCTCGTAAGGTCGAACGGCTCGGTTGCCGTCAAGCAGGTCAACATCGTTGAGCCCGGTGAGGGGGAAATGCGAGTGCGAGTGAGGCTCGCCGGCCTTTGTCGCACGGACCTCGACGTTGCCCGCTACCACATCGGTACGAAAGATCCGATTACCCTGGGGCACGAGTTTGCCGGTGTCGTTGATGTTCTCGACTCCAATGTAACGCATCTTCGCCCGGGAGACCATGTCGCGGTTCAGCCGGTTTTTGGCTGCGGAACCTGCGAATTCTGCATGTTGGGAAGCGAGATCAACTGCCTGAACCGTAGGATGCTGGGAATTGACTACGATGGCGCGTTTGCTGAATACGTCACGGTTCCGGCACGATTGGTTCATGTAATTCCTGCGGCCGTTTCCTGGCAAGCCGCTGCCTACGCTGAACCGATAGCCGCGGCTCTCGCAGTGCTTGAGGCCGGACTGGATGCCCACCGCCCAACACTCGTGCTTGGCGACAATCGTTTCGCCAAGCTCGTCGTCCGGCTACTCCGGTTCCATGGCTTCACCCAGGTTGTGGCAGATCATCAGCCCAGCAATAACGATCACACATCGCGATTCGATCAAGTGGTGGAAACATCGCTGAACAGTGACACACTCGCGCGGATGGTCTCCGCCGCGCGGCCGGGCGGCGTACTCGTTTTGAAGAGTCGACGTGCGACCTCCGTCTCCTTCGACGTCTTGCCGCTGTTACTCAAGCAACTCACGATTCGATCGGTTAATTACGGTTCGTTCGCGCGAGCGGTCGCGCTCTTGTGCAATCCTCAATTTGTTTTGAATGACCTGTTCGGGCCGATTTTTTCGCTGGACGAATTCGACAAAGCCGTACTGGCGGACGCCGCGGGCGAAACCGCGAAGATCTTCTTCGATCCGGCCTTGTAATCATGTGTGGAATCGTTGCCGAGATTGCGTCCATGCCAATCGACCGCAAGAGGTTCACTCGCGCGCTCGATGTGATTCGTCATCGTGGTCCCGACGGCGCTGGGGAATGGTTTTCGCCCGATCAACAGATAGCTCTTGGCCATGTTCGTCTGGCGGTTGTCGACCCTGCCGGTAGCCCGCAACCCATCACGAATGAAAACGGATCGGTGGTCGCGGTCGTCAACGGCGAGTTTTACGGATATCGCGCAATTCGCGATTCGCTGAAGCGTCGGGGACATGTTTTCAAAACCGACGGCGACAACGAAATCATTGTGCACCTGTACGAAGAGCATGGTGTGAAGTGCTTCGAGCATCTTCGCGGCGAGTTCGCGCTCGTGCTATGGGATCAAGTCTCGCGTACGTTGCTTGCTGCGCGTGACCGCTTTGGGGTCAAGCCGTTGTGCTATCACCACGACGGCCAAGCACTGCGCATCGCGTCCGAGGCGAAGGCGCTGTTCAGGCTCGGCGTAGTTCCTGCTTGGGATGAGGCAAGCCTTTGGCAGGTCGCGGGCATGCAATACACGCTGCCCGAAGCGACGTTGTTTCGTGGCGTGCATCAAGTGGCGCCGGGAGGCTTCATCATCGCGCGGTCGGATGACACGAAACCTCGCCGCAATGTTTATTGGCGGATGAACTATCCGCGCCTGGGCGATCATCCTCGCGAATTCGGTTCTACGCCGAACGACACTTGCGAAGAACTCTTGCGCGACAGCGTGCGCGAGCGTCTGGTTGCCGATGTGCCCGTTTGTTTTCATCTCTCGGGCGGACTCGATTCCAGTAGCGTGGTCGCACTTGCGCAAGCCGAGTTGGGACGTCCTGTCGACTGCTTTTCAGTCGGATTCGACGTTGCGCCGTTCGACGAGCGCACGCTCGCCCAAGAGACAGCGAACGTGCTTGGGGCACGATTTCATCTCGTCGATCTCAGCCAGGGGACTTTGCTCGATCACCTACGTGATGCGGTGTATTTCAGCGAAGGGTTGGCGATCAATTTGCACCTGCCCGCGAAGTATTTGCTCGCGCGTGAAATGAAACGAGCGGGATTCTCGGTCGTGCTTTCAGGTGAAGGTTCTGACGAGTTATTCGCGGGATACGAGCACCTCCGACAAGACTATCTCGAATTCACAAATGCGTCCGCTGCCGCTCAAGCCGCGCTGCTCGCGCGTAATGAGGTCACGTCCGGGGTGCATCTCCCTCGCGGGGAAACGCTCAGCCTTTCGCGAGTTCAAGATCGGGTCGGATTCGTCCCTACGTTTCTTCGTGCCAAGGCGAGCCTAGGTTTCCGCATCCACAACGTGCTTAGACCGGAATTTCGCGAATCGTTTCGTGATATCGATCCGTTCACGCGCTTCCTGGACGAGTGCGTAGATGATCAGGAGTGGGAAGGCCGACATCCCGTACACCAGGCTGCGCAGCTTTGGATGCGCTCGGCGCTGGGAACTTACATTTTGCATACGCTTGGCGATGGAACCGAAATGGCGCACGCTGTTGAAGGACGCGTACCGTTTCTCGACCACCATCTCTTTGATTACGCGAAAATGCTGCGGGTTGACCAACTCACCGACGGTGTCACCGGCAAGATGATTCTCCGCGATTCCATGCGAAATCACCTCCCCGATTCGATCCGCCTCCGCGAAAAGATGCCGTTCACCGCACCTCCGGTTCACCTCGGTCATTCTGGAGCCACGACGGAATTTCTTCACGACTGGCTCGCTTCATCCGCCATGCAAGCGCAGCCGGTTTTTGATCCTCTCTTGCTGACAAAAAGCCTGGTAGCGACCGGCCAATCGCTCCCAGAGATTTGCGCTTGCGAGCCCGTCTTAATGCTCGCGCTCACTGTCGCCATGATGCAAGACGCTTTTCGCCTCTGATGCACAGTGATGAATTCAGAATTATGTAAGGTGGCCTGTTTAGGGGTTGTCAAGGTTTCGATAGAGCTTGCTGAAGTCGAGTTCTGAGATCAGAGCGCCGATACCGGTGACCGCGTTGTCCTTCACAACTGTCAGGCTGCATAGCGGACGCAATCAGGTCTATAGCTCCAAGTCGTACGACTTGATAATGGTCGCGCGATTCGAGTCGTCCAATTTGCATTAGTGGACCGCTGATTTGCACTCAGGCAACCTTACCGCACTCTACGTCGGTGCACGGAGATCGAGGTAGCCAGCCCCGAGGCTATTCTCGTCCAATTGTGCAACGAACCGTGGCAAAATTCCAAGTCGAGAAGAAAGCACAATCAATAGCAAAATAATTACGCATGCCTCGATGCCAAAGAACAATTGGTTGGCGCTCGCGAATTCGTTGGTCAAGAATGCCGCCAGCCCGCCGGCTGCAGGGAGTTTTAGCCATGAAGACAGAGTTGTCGTCTGCAACGATTCAGAATGATCTTGTTCGTCGAACCTGCCGTCCGGCTCTGTCAGATCCGCGAACCACGCGTCGATCTGCGGCTCCGAGAATCCAGAGGTCATTGCCGGCGCTGTCTTCTTTGACGGCGTCAAGCAAACCCGCGCCACACACTTTTTCTTCTCTACGAAACTTGATAATCACGCAGTCTACACGGCAACCACTCTCATTCGATCGGGTTAAGGTTGGCGGGTCTGCAACTCATTACCCGCTCTGATTTCTGCATAGCAATGTACGCGGAGCTTGGCGACCTCGGTCGGCCAAACCGAAGCACTTTGGAGATATGTTCGGACTAACACGCGAGTTTCCGGACTCTTGTATCTTGCGCATCTCCAGAAAATAGCGGCCGCATCTCAACCGGCGCGGGAGCAGGCGGATAGACAATCGGAGAGCATGTACCGGGGCCAGCGGGAGCGGAGTGGGTATTGCAGCATGCCGCGTCGAGGTAGCATCGGAAACAATCGACACCGCCTTCCACCGCAAGTTGCCGACATACCGAAGTCGTCGGGCATGGTCCGCCGACGGCGCGAAACGTACAATCGTGAAGTCTAAGGGTATCCCGTATCCTCGAGCGGGGCCGATGAATGTCTGTTGATGCGGATTCGACCGATCCCGACGGAGCGCGACCGTGCCCGAAGCGAATACGACCGCGATCGTGCAGCAATACCTGGTCGAGCTGGCCGGCGAATCTCCGTCGGATCCGGTGATCCGGGGCCTTCTGGATCGCGCGGTCGTACGGTTGCAGCGACTCTGCGCGACCTTGCTGCAACACGATTACCCGCGGTTGACGCGCCCTCCGCTCAACTTGCAGACGGACGAACTGCTCGGCGCCGTGGTGGAGCGGTTGCTCAAGGCCCTGCGTCAGGCCCGTCCTCGGACCGTTCGGGAGTTCTTCGCTCTGGCCGGCCAGCACATGCGTTGGGAACTCAATGACGTAGCCCGACGCTTGGATAATCATCCGGCGGCCTCCGAGCTGCACGAGGGAGCGTTTCCCGCGCCATACAGTAGCGATGCCGGTCTGTCACCGGCCGGCCGCCGCATGCTGGAGGCGATTGACGGACTGCCGGACGATGAGCGTGAGGCATTCGACCTGGTGCGCATCCAGGGGCTCACTCACGGCGAGGCCGCGGAGCTGCTGGGTGTCGCGCCCCGGACCGTGCAACGTCGCCTGGACCGGGGACTTCGGCTCCTGACCGAGCAGTTGGGTGACCTCGGCCCGTCGTCCACGTCGACCTGACCGTCCTGAGCCGTTCCCGCCGCAGGTACCTTAATTCGGTCATGTCCGCGAATGAGGGAGCCATGCCCGACGACCCCCGTGTGCAGGAACTGCTCGACGAGCTGGCCGACCGGGATGCTACTCCGGAGGAAGTCTGTCGCACGTATCCCGAACTGCTGACCGTCGTTCGCGAGAGGTGGGGCGAGATCTGCCGGGTACGGGCCAAGCTCGACGAGCTTTTCCCGGTCTGGCTGGAGGGAATTCCCACGACGCCGACGACTGAGGAACTGCCATTGCCGCAGGTCCCGGGCTACGAAGTCGAGGCCGTGCTCGGTCACGGCGGCATGGGCGTCGTCTTCCGGGCCCGCCACCTTCGCCTGGGACGCCTGGTCGCACTCAAAATGACGCGGGCAGGTTCCTACGCTGGGTCGCACGAGCGCGAGCGGTTCCGACGCGAGGCCGAGGCGGTCGCGGCACTACGGCACGCCAACATCATGCAGATCTTCGACGTCGGTGACTGGGCCGGGCGACCCTATTTCACCATGGAGTTGATTGATGGGGGCAGCCTGGCCGAGAGGCTGATGGGAACGCCTCAGCCAGCCCGGCATGCCGCCACCCTGCTGATGACCTTGGCCGAGGCCGTACACGCGGCACATAAGGGGGGAATCGTCCACCGCGATCTCAAACCGGCCAACATCCTCTTCACGCCCGATGGCACGCCCAAGGTCGCCGATTTCGGGCTCGCCCGCCGCATCGAAGGCGACGCTGGGCTAACTCATAGCGGCGTTCCGCTAGGAACGCCGAGCTACATGGCCCCCGAGCAAGCACTCGGCGAGTCGAAGGCAATCGGGCCGGCCGTGGATGTCTACGCGTTGGGGGCGATTCTCTACGAACTGCTGACGGGGCGGCCGCCGTTCCGCGCTGAGACAACGGCAGAGACCGTACTACAGGTGATCGACCGCGAGCCGGTCCCGCCGTCGATGCTGAATGCGAGATTGCACCGCGACCTGCAGACCATCTGCCTGAAATGCCTGCAGAAGGAACCGATGCGAAGGTATTCCTCGGCTGCGGAGTTGGGGGCGGACCTGCGCCGCTTCCTCGACGGCGAGGCGATAGCAGCGCGGCCGGAAGGACGGCTACAGTGGCTGGCGAGACGGGTCCGCCGCAGGCCCGGATTGTCGGCGAGCGTTGCGATCGCGACGGCTCTCGTTCTCGTCTCGCTGTGGCTGGCCAACGAGCGGATGCGGGCGGATCGACGCCGAGAGGCCGATCAGTCCGCGACCGAGCGGGCGGCGGCCGACGACCTTCAGGAGATGGTCGACTGGATGGGGAAAAAGTCCTGGACCGCGGCGAGTGTGGCGCTGGAACGGGCGAAGGGTCGCCTCGGCGGAGCCGACGCCCCCGCGCACCGTCAGGCTCTCGAGCAAGGGCGTCGCGACCTGGAGATGGTGGCGCGACTTGACACAATCCTTGCCGGAATCACCATGATTGAAAGGAGCGACTACCAGGAGACCTCGGACGCGGCGTACGCCGAAGCGTTCCGCTCGCACGGAATGGGGCGTACGGACGAGGCCGCCGAAGTCGTCGCCTCGCGGATCCGGACGTCCAACATCCGAGGCGCGTTGGTGGACGCCCTTGATGGATGGTCAGTCCCCTTGGCGAAAAAAACCGAGCGGAAGGCCTGGCTTCTCGAGGTCGCCCGCCGATCCGATCTGAATCAGTCGGATTGGGTCGTCCTCGCCAGAGATCCCAGGGCTCGCCAGCATCGTGAAACCCTGGATCGACTCTGCAGAACCGCACCGGTCGACGCCGAGATCGTCCCGCTGTTCATATCTCTCGCCATGGACCTGGAGCGTCAGGGTGGCGATCCCCTCTCTCTTCTGAGACCTGCCCAGCGAGCTCACCCGGGCGATCTCTGGGCCAATGTCTTCCTGGCGAACGCACTGCTCAAAGTATCGCTCAATGAAGAAGCGGTCCGATACGCCCAGGCCGCGGTCGCCATTCGGCCGACCGTTGCCGGCTATACCAGTCTCGGGAATGCCCTGAACCGCACACTTAAGTGGCCCGAGGCCCTCGAAGCATTCCGGATGGCGGCGCTCACCGATCCTACGTCGCTGGCCGCCAGGTTCAACTCGGCATCGGCCCTCGTGCATTATGGCCGGCCTCATGAGGGAATCGCGGCGTTCGAGGAGTTGCTACGTCTCACGCCCGGATCCGCCCTGCTCCATCTCGGGCTCGGTCAGGGCCTGGCCGCCGTCGGCAGGAATGATGAAGCTCTCGCGGAATATCGGCAATCCCTCGCCCTTGAGCCCCAAAGAGCAGAGCCTCGAAGGGCAATACGACAGGTGCTCGATCGAATGGGACGGCGAGAGGAAGCTGCGGCTGCATGGGCTGATCACATTGCGGCCTGTCCCAACGATTTGAGCGTGTGGGATGGCTTCCCCGAGTACTGCCTGTTCATCGGTCACGAGGCGGATTACCACCGCGCTTGTCGCACTCTTTACTCTCGATTCGGTAAATCCGTCATATTCCGCGATGCAGAGATGGTCGGCCGTGCCTGCCTGCTTCGGCCCGGGACGCCCGAGGAGACGAAACAGGCGGCGGCCCTGGTCGATCGCGCACTCGCCGATCCGAGGTCGAAGCCCAAAGAAGGGTACTACGGGTACTTCATGTTCGCCAAGGGGCTGGCCGAGTACCGCATGGATCGACTCGACGCCGCTCTCACGATCATGCGCGGCGACGCCTCCGGCGTGCTAAAGCCGGGCCCGCAACTAGTTGAGGCGATGGCCCTGCATCGTCTGGGACGACGTGAGGAAGCTAGTAAGACGCTCGCATCCGCCATCAAGGGCTCTCACTGGAACGATCCGGGCGTCGATGACCGCGATGCCTGGATCTACCACGCCCTTCGGCGAGAGGCCGAGGAACTCATGGGATTAGGCAAGGGCGCGAAGGCCAAAACGGCCGAAACGCAGGGCCGATGATCGAGTGAGGATCACCTTCGTGACGCCGCCTCGCGCCCGCAGGGCGGTGCGCCTCGCCGCGCCTATGGTGCCTGATCCCGCGAAGATCCGAGCCCTGTCCGACCATCACGCTTAGCTACGGTGGCTGAGTCAAACCGACACAGTTCGCCCGGCGAACACCGAACGGCCGACCGCGGAAGTGATCGGACGGCCGCGGAGACGCGCAACGACAGCAGGACGACTGACGCGAGCCGGGACTTGCGCTGGAGTCGAGTTCACCCTGCAGGAGCCATCGATATGTCTGTGTTCAAAGGTAATCTTCAATCAAGCGATGTTCGCGCTCAGGGGCGGCACTTCGGCAGCTTCCGCGAATACGTGGATGCGTTGAGAGCAATTGGGGAGGTGCAGGAAATCGACCGCGAGGTCGACTGGAACCTGGAGATGGGTGCCGTGATCATGCGGACCACTCAGAACAAACTCCCGGCCCCCCTCTTCAACAACGTGAAGGACGCGGAGCCGGGGTTGCGAGCCATGGGCGCCCCAGCCGCCACCAGCAGGCAACCCGGTCTCTATATGGCACGTCTCGCACTGATGATGGGTATGGATCCGCATTCGAATGGGGTGCAACTGGTCGAGGCCTATCTGGCCGCGAAGGCGCGCCCATCTCATCCACCGCGCGTCGTCGAGAAGCACGAAGCCCCTTGCAAGGAACACATCCGGCTCGGCAGCGACATTGATCTGACTCGCTTGCCGGTCCCTTTCATCCACGATGGCGACGGCGGCCGCTATATCCAGACCGCGGGCATCAACATCGTCCGCTCGCCGGACGGCAAGTGGACCAACTGGTCGATTAACCGATCGATGATCCTGGACAAGAGCCGTCTCACTGGCCTGGTGATCCCAGAACAACACATTGGGATGATCCACGGCATGTGGAAGCAGCAGGGTAAACCAACGCCCTGGGCGCTGGCTCTCGGCGTTCCCCCGGCGGCGATGATCGCCGGCGGAGCCCCGATGGCGGCTTATATCAACGAGCAAGACTATGTCAGCCAGTTGACGGGACGACCGGTGGAACTCGTCAAATGCGAGACGGTGGACCTGGAAGTCCCAGCCTCCTCCGAAATCGTCATCGAGGGCTATATTTCCGATCATGAGCTCGCCATGGAGGGACCGTTCGGCGAGTACGGCGGCTACCTCTACGGACCGGAGCCCAAGCCCTGGCCGGTGTATAACGTCACGGCGATCACCTATCGCGACCGGGCGATTCTCCCGGTGATCGCGTCGGGCGTGCCCGTCGAAGATATCCACACGATCTGGGGCCTGGGAATCTGTGGCGAGGCGCTCGACGCCTGCCGCCATGCAAAACTACCGGTGACAGCGTGCTGGCAGCCCTTGGAATCGGCCACGCACTGGATGGTAGTAACGGTACCCGCCAGTTGGCACGACGACACCGCCCTGGGAGTCGATGAATTCTTGCACCGCATCGGGAAGACGATCTTCGAGTCCCACGCCGGCTGGCAATTCCCGAAGATCCTCGTCATGGGCGACGACATCGACCCGACCAGGCTGGATCAGGTCGTGTGGGCCTTCGCGACGCGCTGCCACCCGGGTTCGGGCGAGGTGCTGTTCTCCCAGACCAAAGTGGGCGAGTGGGTGGCCTATCTGAATTCGTCGGAGAAGCTCACCGGCCGCGGCGGGCAGGCGCTTTACAACTGCCTCACGCACGAGCAGGCCATCGGGAGCCCCCTGCCCGAGGTTATCTCCTTCGAGAAGGCTTATCCGAAAGCCTTGCAAGAGCGAATCGTCACCAACTGGCAGTCTTACGGTTTTTCGGACCCGGTGATCGCGGCGAAATAGCCGAGGTCCGACGGCGGTATCAGCGGCCTCAACACGAGCCCCAGGGAGATCTCTACTCCCAGTGAGAATAGGAGCGATCATCATGCCGATCTACACATTGACCGTTCAGGAAGGCCTTCTCTCCGAAGACCGGAAAAGGGCCATCGCGGAGACAATCACGGACATCCACGTGGCAGCCACGGGCGGCCCGAAAAGCTTCGTCCACGTTCTATTCCACGTCTATCCGAAGGGAGATGCATTCGTCGGCGGTGCGGTGTCTTCGCCGATCGTCCTGCTTTGTCAGATCCGAGCGGGGAGGGACATCACGAAGAAGCAGGCCATCGTCAAACAATGTTTCGATGCGATCCTTCGAGGCAGCGGGATTCCGGAGGGTCAGATCTTGGTCGTCCTTCAGGACGTTGCAGCGTCCCAGGGGATGGCGCATGGGGCCATCTTACCCGAGCCGATTCCGGAACAGGAAGCCGAGTGGCTCCAGGCGCACGCGAAATGAAAATGCCGGGATCGCGAGGGAGCCCGTCGGATCACACTCCGGCGGGGCCTCTCCCCTTCTCAGCCGTCGCGTAGGCTCCGGCTGAGGGAACGGCGACTGGCCGATCATCCAGAAATGTACGTCAAAACAGAGGTGCATAGATGAAGCGCATCGTTGTGGGAATCTCAGGGGCCACCGGCATCGTTTATGGGACGCGCCTCCTGGAGGCTTTGCGAGCGATCAGGGTCGAGACACATCTCGTGACGAACCGGGCCGGTGAATTGACTCGCGCCTATGAGACGAGCCTCTCGGGACGAGAACTGCGGGAGAAGGCCGACGTCACTTACGGCATCAACGACGTCGGCGCCGCCATCGCTAGCGGTTCATTCCGAACACTCGGCATGATTGTCGCGCCTTGCTCGATGCGCACCTTGGCTGAGGTCGCGACGGGCGTGACTACATCCCTCCTGACACGCGCGGCCGACGTCTGCCTCAAGGAGCGGCGTCGACTTGTTCTTCTCGCACGCGAGGCCCCCCTCACCTCCGTGCATCTGCGGAACATGTTGACCGCGACCGAGGCCGGAGCGATTGTGTTCCCGCCTGTGCCGGCGTTTTATACGAAACCCGCCACGCTCGACGATATGGTCGACCACACCGTTGGGCGCGTGCTGGACCTGTTCGATCTCGAATCCAACCTCGTACGCCGTTGGGGTGAGCGATCGGATCGAGAACAACGCGAGCTCCCTCCGGTCAACGGGCATGCGGACTCGATGATGGCATGACCGTCGGCACGGTGCCTTGGCCAAGCATGACAGACCGATTCGTCAGCACTTTCGACATCGAGCACCAAAGAGCAGGCTCTACCACGAATCACCTGTTATCCTGCCCACAACGCAGCCAGGCTAACGTCGTCCTTCTTCCCATCATCCTAATAGGAACGCTCGCAACCAGGAGCGTTGCGCAGGAAGCCTCCGGTGCTTCGAGTTGCCGCCAGGTCTCCCAGGTTATGAGTTTTTCCAGGAGGGTCTGGCCGAGGTTGAGGCTAGACTACTCGCCAATCGATAAGGTTTTCTCGAGGTTCAAGACAATCCTAGACCCCGATAGTGCCAGAGCAAAGGATCAATTGTACGACGTCATAGCGGAGAGAATGCGGCAGGTCTCAGCCTGCACGATATCGTTGGTTGGTTTCTGCATGCCGACTTGTGTGAAGCCGAAACGTGATCGGCAGCACGAGTGTGGGTAAACCGCTCAAGGATCGCATAGCGAGCGAACGCGTGGCCTTTGAAGTGCGGTAGCCCCCTGCTTGCGAGAGAGATCAAAACCGCATGGCCGAGACGCGTCCACGCGGGGCCGGTCAACCTTGCTGGCGGACGGACACGAACACCCCATTCCCGAGCACTGCGCGGGCGCCGATTCGTTTTCACTGCACTTCCATCTGGCAATACATAGAACTGCAAGGTATGCTGCCGAAATGAAGCTCAACAAGGATCTCGTCGCTGCCTACGCCGCGCCCCTGGTGCTATCACTCCTCGAAGATGGTGAAAGCTACGGCTACGCCATCATTCAAAGGGTGCGCGAGCTCTCGGGGGGGGCGGTCGAATGGACCGACGGCATGCTCTACCCGGTGTTGCACCGGCTCGAAGCACAGGGCCATATCAAGTCGCGCTGGGGCGAGTCAGAGGCGGGGCGCCGGAGGAAGTATTACGCCCTTAAGGCGGCCGGACGGGCTGCCCTGGCGGATCAGAAGGAACAGTGGCGTGTGGTAGCTCAGACTCTAGGCCAATTATGGGGGGAATTGACATGGAAGACCTCGAAAGGCGGATCGAGCAGTGGCGACGGGACCTCCCCGGCCCTCTCGCTCGCCGCGCCGACGTAACCGAAGAACTCGAAAGCCACCTGCGCGACGAGTTCGCTCGGTTGGTGACGGCCGGAGTTATCCCGGACGTGGCGTGGCGACGGGCGGTCGAATGCCTCGGCCGACCGGAAGACCTCGCGGTCGAGTACGCGAAGGTTCGGCCTGACCTTTGGCTGCCGGGCGTGGCTGCTTTAGCGGCCCTTGGCATGGTCGCTGTGTTGCTGGCAGCGGTCGGAGTGCCTCGGCTGCGAGGCGGGCAGATGGGCCCGCTGCTGGCCGCGCACATCGCCGCGATCACCCTGGGCTATTGCGCCGCCCTCGCCGCCGGGGCGCTGGCGGTCTGGTCGCTATTGGTGCGGGCGTGCCGCGGCGACGATGGCCGTCGGGATGCAGCGTTCCGCCGAGAAGCTAGCCGAATCACCTGGGCCAGTCTGGTCCTGACGGCGGCCGGCATCGTCCTGGGGGCGATCTGGGCCGACCAGCACCTCGGCCGGGCGTGGGCCTGGGACCCTCGTGAAGTCGGAGGCCTCGGCGTTCTGCTGTGCGTGGGACTGAACGCGGTTGTGCTACGGCGGGGAGTGCGGGCCGGTATGGCGGTCGCGGTCGCCGGAAACGTCGCGGCGGGCCTCGCCTGGTTCGCCCCGCCATTGTTTGAGGCCAAGGGGTCGTACGAGTTCGCGGCAGGACTTGGTTTCGCACTAGGAGCGTTCGTTGCAGTTCAACTGCTTGTGATGGGTCTAGCCTTGTTGCCGCCGGGCCTGCGCGGCGTGGCCAATCGGGCGTCGTAAGGCTGCGCTCGGACGGTACAGGTCCCGACACCGGGATTTAAGAATGGTGTCCGGACACTGATTATTGGTCGCTTGAACGACACAGCCCTTGCTGGTAATTTCGGTGAGGGCTCTGGCACGGCGGTACCCTATGAAAAAACCGTGCTCGTGCATCGTTGCAACGAATTTGTCGGGTTAACCTGGGGCTTCGGTCAGTCCAGCCCCAGTCCCCCAACATGAGAGATTTGGAGCCGTTTGACTAGGAATTCTCCTAGCGCAATATCATAGATTGGGGTGCCACTGGCTATGCCAGTGCTCTACGTCTTTCGTTCGCAAAATCAGGGCACTCATTTGTATGATAAGAGCACGGGTAGACTAGTGACACACAGACCGTTGCACATAAGAGCACTGGCATAGCCAGTGGCACCCAATCGTGAAAGAAATGCGTTGATAAATATAGGCGCATCCTCGGAATCGGTACATACAAGTTAGCCTAACAGGAAGAATGAAATGCTTAGACGAGACTTCGCTCGGTCTTCAATCTTCATTGCTGCTTTCCTGATGGCAATTTGCATGCCTGCCGTGTCGCAGGCGGGGCTCGTCATCAACATTGTGGAGTCGGCCGGTTCGGGGCCTGCTCCTCCGGTTGCGGGTGGTGGCAACCTTGAAGATATTTTAAGTGCGGCGGCAGGATTCTGGGAGGCGGCATTTCCCAACGTCAATTTTGTTCTTAATCTTCAATTTGCATGGTCAAACCTCGGGTCTGCGCTCGATGGGCAGTTTCAGAACTACTCAATCGTAGACGGCCACGTCGTTTCTGGGACGGTGGCTTTCAACAACCAAACGTCAACTGTCGAATGGTATGCCGATCCCAACCCATCCAGTATTCCGAACCCAGCATTCGGACCGCTGATGCCTTCAACTGCCGAGGTGAATGGGAGTGAGCTCAACATCGGCCGTTTGTGGCCGGCAGGCCCTAGCGGTCCCGCGGCCGGAGAAGTGGACCTTATGACAGTGGCGACACATGAGATTGGCCATGCGCTTGGTCTGGTCCAAGAGCTCGTTCCGTCAAATCGTGATATTCTGGTGACCCCCGACGTCAATCAACAATTCGCGGGTCTGATCATCGTAAACACGCCCATGGCCGATCACCTCCAAGCGATTTACAGTGATGGAAATTATCAAGGCATTGGATCGACAGCTTTAATGGGTACCGGATTTGATTGGGTGGACAAGACCACACGAAAGGGAATTACCGCTGTCGACATACTGGCAATTGCACAGATCAACGGGTGGGACAATCCCAATCTCGATCCCTACAGCGTTCCGGAGCCATCCTCAATTGTCATGGCCGCCACCGGGGTTCTCGCCATGTGGCTAGTGGCTGGAAGGAGCAAAGGCTCAAGCAGTTCTTAGTTGTCAGTTGCTAGTTGTCAGTGAGTCATTCTTGCTGAATAAGTCGGAGTGGCTGGACTGTTCGTAGTTGTCAGTTGCTAGTAAGTCGTTCTTGTGAATCAGCCAGGGGTGGCTGGCGGCTGGACTGAGCGAAGCGAGGGAAGCCCCAGAAGGATGGGCATAACATAACCCTGGGCACTGGGGCATTTTGCCCCAGGCACTCATCCGAAGTGAAGACTTCTCACCGACAACTGACAACTACTGAGTAGTCCAGGCCACACCCCAACTTGGCCACGGGGCATGCTACTCCAGCCGATTCGGATCTCCGGCCCCTCTTCAGATCGTCAAGACATGACGCGACGTGCTTCGATCCCCCCCTTTCGATCATCACTCCGAAACCTGGCTGCGGCCGCTTTATGTGCGCTGCTTTTGTTCGGCCTTGGCTTGGTTCTCGAAGTTTTGTTGATCGGCTCTCTGGCACATGGGATCGACGTGTGGGTGACACGCGGGGTGAGCGTGTGCCTGGGCGGTCTGCTCGCCGGCTGGCTAACGGCCGTTGTCGCCGATCGCGCTCAGCGGAGCTATGCCCTCGCCGCGGGTGTGATGCTCATGGCTTTGCATCTGGGGAAGGCCGTCTCGGTGGGGCGCGTGGGAATCGACATCACTCTGGAAATCTTCGTACCCGCTTGCGCCGTACTTGGCGGCCGCTGGGAAAGGTTGCAGCGCACCTGGCGGAAGAAGCGGCATCATCGGCTGAAAACTCGTCGACAATCGTGGTCCTACCAGTTGCGTGATGGCCGGGCCGTGGAGGTCCACTCGCCCCCTCGCTCGCTTATGGTTTCGATCGCCCTGATGCTACTCGCGCTTCCATTCGCGCTACTATGTCTCGTACTCTTCCCGATCGCAGTCTTCTTCGCGATCGCTAGCGGGGAGAGAGAAGCCATCTCCATCCCACGCATATTTGGGTCGCTCAGTTTCTTCTTTTGGAACCAATCCCAAAAGTTCTTCAGTTACGGGAAAAACGTGCTGGCCGACCCGGATTGCACGATCGTACTTTACTTGCGATCGTTCCAGGTCGACAACCAGACCCCCGAGCAGCAAATCGCCAATGCCTTCAGCAAGGTGGGCAAGGTCGTGGCGATTGGCCATCCGGGCGAGGCGTTGCCCAAGTTGGGTGCCTTCAGAATCTATGTCCGGGGCAGGGATTGGCAAGACGTCGTCGCCGACCTGATGGGGCGCGCAAAAGGGGTCATCCTCCAGGCTGGGCAGACTGAAGGGCTGCGATGGGAGCTCGAGAAGGTACTGCGTCACGTGTCGCCGCATCAACTCGCTCTATTCCTGCCCTTCGTGGCTAAGGCCAAGGCGAGTCGCCAGGATCAATACGCCCAATTCCGAGAGTGGATCGGTCCGGAGTGGCGGTCGCGGCTTCCTGAGACGATTGAACTCTCCTTCCTCCTTGCTTTTGACGCAGAGGGGCGTCCTTTTTGGGTCGACAAAATGGCCGCGGGACAACTTCATGACCATCCTCTCGCCCCGGCTTTGGAAAGGCTAAGCAAGCGTGAACTGACGAGAATTCCCACTCGAGTTACATCACGGCAGATACTGGTTGGCCAGTGTGTCATGGTCGCACTTCTCGGCATGGTGCTCGTTTCCGCGATGATCGGTCTCTTCAGTGTCATGTTCCGCCGCTAAAGTGGCATTGGGCATTCTGCCCCAGGCACCCGTCGTTGTTTGAGGTGAAGGGATCGTACGAGTTTGCGGCAGGATTGGTTTCGCGCGAGGGGCGTTCGTCGCAGCCCAACTGCTTGTGATGGCTCTGGCCTTGCCGCCGCTGGGCGTGCGTCGAAAGGCTGCGTCTGAACGGCAGAGATCCTGATACCGAACTTTATAGGCAGATCAACGGTATCCGGACACTGAATCACGTTGTCTTCCTCGAGGCGACCAACAGCGATGTTCAGTCGATACTTCATATATTTCGGGGCAGGATCGCTCTTTAGTCATGACAGTCAACGAAAAGCTTGTACCCGATCCTTTCATCAGATTGCGCTCAGGCTGCTACAGCGTATCCGGATAATGTCGAACCCTTGTCGACAAAGAGCTGCACGTCGCGTAAAAACGATCGAAAATCTCGGTCTTAACTCCGTCTCCCTTGCCACGCGTTTCGCAGCCAAATCCCTGGAGCATGTTCGATGACCCGACGAATGGTCGCGTTGTTCTTCTTGGGTGTCCTGTTCGCGCGGCCGATCATTGCGGATGAGGGGCTACGCACTTTCGACGGCAGGCATTCAATCGCGAACATTGAGTTGACCCTCGTCTATTTCGTACCCAAAGACCGCGCTCCGTTGACCGACTGGCGTGACCGGGTGAGCTACTTCGCGAAGCGGCTGGAGGCGTTCCATCGACGGGAACTCGACGGCCAGTCGAGCCTGAAGGTGATCGTCGGTGCCGAGCCGTTCCGCGCGTCGAAGACCTCCGAGGCGATCAGAGGCAAAGACCCGAATGAGACGTTCTATAACACGGTCGACGAGACCCGAAATGCCTTGAAATGGCCAGGAAAGCCGCGAGGCGCGTTCCCCATCTTGCTCGTCCTCAGCGAGATCAATTGGCGGGAACTCGACGACTTCCGCCGCATCAGGGTCGTCGACGGCAAGGAGGAACACGAGGGGAACATCGGCGAAGGCGGCCGGCATTTCCCCGGGGCCGATTCGGGTGGTGCGAGGGCCACATACTGGTCTGGGGAAGGATTCGGGCTCGGCCTGGTTAGCGCAGACGGCTGGAGAGTGCCGTATTCTGGATCGGATTGCGTGGTCTATCACGAAGGTATCGGGCACACGATCGGCCTGCCCCACCCGGAGCCGATCGACAATTCTGTCATGGGCCTTGCTCAGTATCAAGGATGGCTAAATGAGACATTCTTGAATGTTGAACAGAAGAAGACGCTGGGCTGGAAGCCAAAGACGGCGCGTGACAAAGGCCCCGATTCCCTCTTCACCGCATTTACTGCCATCCCAACACCGGCGACGCCGAAAACCGGCCAACCGGTTGCGCTCGTCCTTCGCTGGCCGAGCAGTGCGAAAGTTAAGTCGCTCCGCGCCCGTTATCAGACCGAGATCGCCGGTCCTTGGTCCGAGGTCAAGACAGAGCTTGGGACCACCGGCAGCCCACCAACGCGTCTGGCCTTGCCACCATTCAAGCGAGCGACACCAGTCAGCTATCGCATCAATGTGACCCTTGAGGACGGTCAGGAAGTCGAGCTTTGGGGCTACTTTCAGGTCAAGTGAATGAGATCAAGTGAGCATTCAATCGCACGCGGGCTAATTCAACTGGGGCGGGCCAAGTGCTGAAAAAGGGTGCCAGGCATTCGGCCCGTCGTGCCATCTTTTGGAGATTGATTACAAGTGGCTTCTCGTAGTATTTTCATGAGTCAATACTCGTTTGGGTGAGTGCGTAACGACAGGATCGCGCGCCATTATTTCTGAATCGTTCGAACTATTATTGCTTGAGGGGTCTTTACTCCCATGCCGAACGAAGTGATCCCTGCGGCGAAGCGCAAGCGAAGGCGATTCGTGTTCAGTGTGCGAACGCTAATCGTTGCCATCCTGGTTTTTGGGGTGGTGATGGGTTGGAAAGTGAGAAAAGCGGTAACACAAAAAGAAGCGGTGGCGGCTGTTCAGAAAGCGGGAGGGTATGTCGTCTATGAAGACGAGATAGTCAACGGCAAGCAAACGTTTCGACGCAATTCGTTCTGGCCCGAGTGGTTAGTCGCGCGTATCGGTGAGGAATATTTCCGTGAAGTTTATGAGGTTGATTTCTACGAAGAGACAATGACGGACGATGAACTCATCCCCGTCGGCACTCTTGGCCGGCTTCAAGTTCTGAGGCTTGCTGGCTCAAAACTCACTGATGCGGGACTAGCCCATCTGAAGGGGCTTTCCCACCTTCGCGAGCTAAACCTCGAAATGGCCACGTTTCCTCTGACGGACGCTAGCATGATTCATCTGGCACGTCTCACTGCACTGCGCAAGCTAGATCTACATAGCAGTACACTTAGTGGCTTCAAGATCCAGCATCGAATTTCGAATGTGGGACTCGCACAACTCTCGAAACTGGTTAACCTCGAAGAAATTGCGCTCGATGGGCGATCAGGGATCAGCGAGACGGGATTGATGCATCTTGCAAAGCTTCCACACCTGAAACATCTAACGATACTTTATCCGATTGAGATTAATGATGCTTGCCTGGCTGAGATAGCCAAAATGTTCGCTCTCGAAAAACTGATCATCGGCTATGGTCCGATTACCGATGCAGGCGTTGCCCAACTCGCCGCGCTAACTCATCTTCGAGAACTCTCGCCTCAAGGCAACGCGGTAACCGGGACATTCCTGAAAGATATCCGTGGACTTCGGCTGGAAGTGTTGGATCTCAGCAGTATGAACCGCGTAAACGATTCATTGCTTCGTGAACTCAAGGAAATGAAAAGCCTGCGAAATCTTGACATCGCGGCGACAGAAGTGACTGACGCGGGAATGGCGATCGTCGCCGGGCTTCCAAACTTGGAAAAGTTAAATATTAACACGACTTTGATTACTGATTCTGGACTCAGTGGCCTTTGCGGACTGAAAGGGCTCAAAGCGTTAGACGTTCGGAGCACGCGTGTGAGTGAAGAAGGAGTGGCGAAAATCAAAGCGGCGATACCTGGATTGAAAATCTCGACAGACTTTGGGAATCCAAGCCGCCGCGTGCGCATGCCGGGCATACCCTAGTAGGTACAGCTAAAACGTAGAATACAGGCTGGTGATCCGAAGCTCTTCTTTGTCGCTTATTAACCATTCCGGAAACTCATCTCGATACGCGTCATGATGGATGTCTCAGCCATGAGATTGCCCCGGCCAACGATACAAAAGGCGATGCTCGCGGTGGCGATCCTGGCGGCCGTCTTCGCGGCGGGGAAAGAGCTCCTCTGGTATTGTTCGAGTAAGTGGCACAAGCATCTGAGTACCGAGATGACGTGGAGCGACTCCCCCGCAGAGCAGTTCTACGCGAGAACTAGCTTCGACGAGTACACTGCCAACAGCCTTCTGAAGGTGTCCGACCTCGGCCTCCCCGGTTACGGCGGTAATTATGATCGGCAGCGGTGGTGGCTCGCGCCGGTGCCAGAGTTGCGCTCTTGGGGAACTTTTCACCATCGACTCGGCTCAGGTGGCGAAGGCGGACAACAACAGTTGACGGCGGCGGAGTTCTCGCAAGCTCAGCAGATCATCTCGAAGCTCCCCCCTTCGAACAACCCTTATTTGAAAGGGAACCTTCTCGTGGTGAGCTTCCGCAGCAATGGTTCCTGGGTTACACGGGGCTATGACAAAACCTCACTTCCTCCCGCCGTCCAGGATCTGATGAAGTTTCTTCAGCGAAGGTAGAAAGTGGCAGAGCAATAGAAATTGTCTGGTCCGCGCGCACGTCATCGCCGACTTGGGTGAGTGTGGGCGTCGTGAAATTAGCTCTACGAACCAGATTTTCCAAGCGTTTCCAGCAATCCGATCGTGGCCCAGGCTGTGCCCCAGTAGTGGTAGATTTCGTCGCGGACTTTCATTCTTTCGGGATCGACAGGTCTCGTGAAGTGCTTCGCCGGAGTCACCCAGGAACCGTCGGATTGCTGCGACGCGAGCAGCCATTTGCGAGCGTCTCGAATGGCGGACGAGTCATCGCCAGCTCGGGTCGTCGCTAGAACGTAGATCGCGAGGCCGGTCGTGAGGGGATCGCTTGGTAAGCCTTTTTCCCACCCCCACGCGCCGTCGCCGTTCCGAGCATCGAGCAATTGCTGGCGCAATTTCACAATTTTCTCGTTCGAGCCGAAACGACGCTCAAACAATATCCGCATCGCCAACCATTCGCGATTATTGGGATTCGGAGTCTGTTGCCGTAGATAAGCCAGGGCTTTCTCAATCGCCGCAGATCGCTTTGGATCTGGTGTGTCGTAAGATGCGAGTGCGAGCGTCGTCCACATCGTGGTCACTTGATTCGCCGTCGGAAGCGTCCAGAGCAGTCCGGTTAACTGAACGCCCGGCGTCCACGAGCCGTCCGCCGACTGAATCTGGCTCATCATGTCGATCACGCCGTCGCGAAATTCAGGTTGAGCCAGAACACTCGCAGTTCCTTGACTTGCGATCAGCAAGGGGCCCAGGGCCTCGAGGCCGCCTCCAACACGGTCGCCCATGTCGAGCGTCCGCTCGGAGATTTTCAGCACGGTCCCCAGATGCGACTTCATCTCGTCTTCTGTCAACAGCGGCGTTAGCGCAGCGAGATACTCAGCTTTCGTTTGGAATGGGCGTGCGATCAGCGGTTTGACCTTGTCCTTCACAACTTGCGGCAGCGTTGCCGCTTCGGCTCTGCCAAGGTCATAAGTCCGCATCCAGAACTGACGGCGATTTGACAGCGAATCCTTCCGAGTCCACTCGTCCCATTCCGCCAACTTCTGGGAATCGATCTTGAAGCCTTGCGCCTGGGCAGATCGATGCGACCACAGCAGTAACGGCACGTGATGGCACGACATGCAGCGACGATCTTTCATCCAGGCCACTCCCTCTTCTTCGAGGAAGGGAAGGCTGCGTGCCACGGCACCCCGAACAGCAGTATCTGTGACGGGAGCCGGATCATCGGCTTGGACAGCGGCGATCATGGAACAGAGGCAGAACAGAGACAGCACGATCACGCGGCTCGTCGACGATTTCCGTTCGGTGCTGCCTGGAGTCGCCGCCGTAACTCGATGCGACAAGAGGGCAGGCAGCAACAGAGCCGCAATTCTGGCCAAGCCTGCCTGCATGAATCCGCGCCTTAAGACACGGACAAAAACCGTTTCCATGCTCGTGAGCGCGCTCATTTGGTAACATCCGCGGCTTGGTCGGAATCGCAGCGACTTAGACTGATCCTACCGTTCGTCCGAAGTCGAGACCAGTCGTTGGCGGTACTGCGGACGGCCCATCTGGATCGCCTCTGACAGCCGCCTGACGCGGTTCGTTCACTGGTTCGCCTGATGCTCATGGCCAAGTGCTTCGGTGAGGCGTGCTGACGCAAGATTTGTTCCTCAGAACGATCACTTGTTCGTCAGTTGCGTGAGGGAGCTCGGCTTATTCCGTCTCCTGTTTCAACATCTCGGATGATACAGCTATGGCGTGCCGTGTTAAGTGCGAAATGCCACCACTTAGTTGATGATTTCGCCCATCCCATTTTCGACGCGGATTCTGAGTTTTTGTATGAATTCGGAGTCGTAAAGCTCCCAGCTTTCGAGCTCGCCGATTACTTTCAACGGAAACTTACTGCGATATGACCGAGTCGGATTGCCCGGAAATTTTTTGTCCGTAACATTCGGGTCGTTCTCAAATTCTCCTGTCGGCTCAATGATGTAAACTCGCGGCTTGCCATTTCCTTTGGCCATCTCAGCCGCAAGACCTGCACCTTTTGGCAACGCGGTGAAATAAATATGGTTCATCACGACAGTATCGTCGTAGTTTGATATGTAACCCGCTATCAGCAAATCGCCGGCCCGCAAATCCGCCTTCGTGCCGTGGTAGAAAAGCCCGGCGTCTAACGTATTCATTAGCGATCCATCAAACGGGAAGGCACAGCCAAGCCTTGCAGCCGCGCGATTGCTGGTTTGGCCATCCAGAGGGCCCCGTCGCGGGCCGAGAGTGATTGTATCGTCCTGATGCCTGGTTTTATAGCGTTGGATCGTCAGGCCGCAGTCGGTTTGCCATTGTCATACAGCTGTCGCTCGAGCGTGACAATTTGTCCACCGCAAAGAGGCTCTGCCGACGACTCGAAGGAATCGAACTGGTAGGTGCCCCACACGCGAGTGAGATCGCTCACAATCAAGTGGGGGCGATCGAGTAGCACGGCAGACGATTAGTGGTTCCCGCAACTTATAGTTCAATGATCGAGCCAAACCAGCCGGCGCCAGCTCTCGCCGCCTACGAAGTTGCGATACAGCTACGTACGTATCAGGTTTAGGTCGGCATTGGCTGTCTGGCATATTCTCGCTGAAAGTCCGGCGAGGACATCTCTGGCACTTTCGTCTGCTCTCAGTCCCCGCTTCGCCAAGTCAGGTACCAGTGCCGAGCCGCTCGATTCCTTCACCAAACCTCGTTAACCTATCCGACGGAGCAACACGCGAAGCGGGAGCGTCTGACACGACGGCATTCGTCCACGAACCCGAAGAGGGTGGGATCGCGGAACTTAACAAGACGCTGGGAGCGGAGGCGACTTTGGTGTGTTTCACGAAAACGGTAACCGGCCTCGTTTGTCTGCTCGTCAGCCTCGCGTTGTTCGAAATGCCATCTACCGCGTCGGCCGCCAGCCCTCAGGCCCGGGCCGTGCGTGTGGTTGCTCTCGGTGACTCGATCACGAAAGGAGTGCGACCGGGTGTAAGTCCTGAAGAGACTTTCTCGTCACTGATGCAGGTTAAACTGAAAGCCGCAGGGATTGACGCTGAAATCGTCAATCTCGGTATTGGCGGCGAGCGGACCGACCAGGCCCTGAAGCGGCTCGACGCGGTAGGCGAACTCCGTCCGCAGATCGTCACCGTGATGTACGGGACGAACGACAGTTACGTCGATTCGGGGGCGTCCGCGAGCCGGATCTCGCGAAAGGACTACAAGGCCAACCTCAAGTCTATCGTCGCTGACCTGCAACTCCGTGGAATCAAGCCGATCCTGATGACTGAGCCGCGCTGGTCTGACAAGGCCCCGGTGAATGGACTTGGCGAGAACCCCAACCTTCGGCTCGCTCCTTATATGGAAGCATGCCGCGAAGTCGCCAGCGAGTGCCACGTCCCACTGATCGATCATTTCGCCCTCTGGACCAAGGCCCGAGATGGCGGTCAGGATTTGAACGAATGGACGACCGACGGCTGCCATCCGAATCCACGGGGCCACCGTGAGCTCGCAGAGGCCATGTGGCCGACACTCCGAGCCGGCCTTAGAACACCGCAATCCATCCCAGTGCCGTCCAGCGTCTCGAACAACTCTCAGCCTTCCATACAGAGATCGGACGGGTTGCTTGATGATCAGACGCAAATCAATCCGCGCCCAGATCGTCAAAGGATTGTCTTATTGGATAAATTCGCTCGTAGTCAACGCCAAGGTGGTCAGCGACGAATCTTCTCATGTTCAAAGCAATCTTTGTATTTGTTACGGAAGTGCAGACCGCGTGGAGCTCTTCATCTGAAATCGGCGGAAGTCATTAATGGACGCGAAGTCATTTGCAATTATTAATTCTTATCTCCGCGATGAGTCTAAAACCCTCGCCTTCAGGCGACGCGTTTAGGATTTACGGTGTTCGGCTATGACGGCGGGTTATGGAACGCCACCGAACGGGTCCGCATAGCCGGTTCGATCTGAAGTACCAGTTCGTCTGGATCACCAAATACCGCAAGGGGTCCTAGCGGGTGAGGTTGGGGTGCGTTTGCAGGGGTTGGTCCGAGAGGTTTGCCCAACCTGCAAGTACAGAGCAACTTCCCAGAACTCGATGGTGGCCTGAGATTCAGGCTGATTCCAAAGTTTAAATGCAGGGCCTATGCAGGAAATATGGCGCGATCTATGGACGCTGTTTGAGGCTTGGACGGTCAGAGCCGGCGAAAACGGCTACGAGTTCGCTCCCAGATTTACGCCGTCGCCGTCTTGAGCGACGCCAAAAGACCTTCAAGTGCGGCGGGTTCTATCGGCTTGACTATGTGAGAGTCAAAACCAGCCTCCTGCGACCGGTGCTTGTCGGCCTCCTGTCCCCAGCCCGTCTGGGCGACAAGTACGGTGTTCCGCCCCCATGACTCCTGCCGGATGCGTCGGGCCGTTTCGTACCCGTCCATCTTCGGCATCCCTATGTCCAGCAGTATCAGATCAGGCCGAAATACCGCGCCTATGTTCAGCGCTTCAATACCGCTGTGCGCGGTCTGGGTGTCGTTGCCCATGATCCGCAGCAACATCGCCAAGCTCTTCGCCGCGTCCTGATTGTCGTCCACCACCAGAACCCGACGCCGGCCAGCCTGGACTGCTTTGGGGTCGGCGTCTTCGGAACGCTGGAGTCCGGCCAGCGACATCACTACGGGCAGCCGGACTACAAACTCGCTGCCCATTCCGTGGCCTTGGCTCTTGGCCTCGACAGTGCCTTCGTGCATCTCAACCAGCTTTTTAACGAGCGACAGACCGATGCCCAATCCGCTGTGCGATCTGTCCAAGCTGCGATCCACCTGCGTAAAGATATCGAAGACCCGCGGCAACATGTGAGCGGGGATCCCGATACCAGTGTCCTGCACGCTGAGAATGGCATCGCCATCGTGATGTGCGACGGTCAGGGTGATACGCCCGCCTTGATCGGTATACTTTGCGGAGTTGTTCAGCAGGTTGGTGACGACCTGTGCCAGCCGCATTGCGTCGGCATTCACGTAGATTGCTTCGGAGGGGATGTCGAGGATGAAGTCATGACAATTGGCGTCGATGAGAGGTTGGCTGTTTTCAATGGCTTGCTGAATGACCTTCATCAGCGACACGCGTTCCTTACGGAGTTCGACTTTGCCCCGGCTGATTCGGCTCAGGTCGAGTAGGTCGTCGATCAGGTGAACCATCTGTCCAAGTTGCCGCTCCATCATGGCGCGTGCCTGTTCGACGGCATTCGCATCGTGCCTCGCCAGCTTCATCACCTGCAATCCGTTGCGGAGCGGGGCCAATGGATTTCTGAGTTCGTGTGCAAGTGTGGCGAGGAATTCGTCCTTGCGTCGGCCGGCCTCGGACAGGTCTGCGGCGACTTGCCGTAACTGCTCCTCGCTTTCGCGCAGCGCCGCCTCGGCCTTTTTGCGGACAGTGATCTCTTCAGACAGGACGCTGAACCGCTCGCCAGCCCGTGGGTAGATTTTCGCTTCGTACCATCTGCCGGATGAGGTCACCTCGTTCTCGACTTGCCCTGGGCAGCCGCTGCTTACGATGCGGTCATATTCCTTGATCCACCAATCGTCGAGATCGGGGATCATCTCAAGCACGGTCCGGCCGCGCGCCTCGACCACGGGGATGCCGGTCAGGCGCTCATATTGCGGGTTCAACTCGAGATACCGGATATCAATGGCGCTGCCATCCGAGCCGCGGATTATCTCGAGTTCCGCGTAACCTTGACCCATCGTCTCAAACAACCTGCGATATTTTTCCTCACTTTCGCGAAGCGCCTCCTCGGCACGCTTGCGCGCGTCGATATCGATGTTCATCCCAACCCATTTCTCGATCTTCCCTCCTGCATCGAGCAATGGCGTGGCGCGGACGTTGGTCCAACGCCACCCGCCATCCGGGGACCGAAGGCGAAATTCGGCATCGACGGGCCCTCGAACCGCGACCGCTTCTCGCCACCGCCGCTCGGCATAGGCGCGGTCATCCGGATGGATGGCGTCCAACCAGCCATAGCCTAGCCACTCATCCAGCGTCTGGCCGGTATAGCGCCGCCAGCTCGGGCTGTCGGCGACGACGACACCATCCGCATCCGTTTCCCAAACCGCCAGCGCCCAACTGCCGATCAGATAACGATGCCGCGCTTCGCTTTCGCGTAACGCCGCCTCGCCGGCACGCCGTTCTGTGATGTCGCGGAAGTAGCACGCGAGCCCCCCGCTTGCCGGGTCGGGGTACAGGCTCGCCTCCATCCAGCGGCCGAGGACCGGGGACAGCCCTTCGAAGTGGGCAGGCCGCCGGTCACGCATGGCGGCAAGGTGCTGCGCGTGCGGCTCACCTCCCTCCGCGAGCGGGAACTCCGACCACAGGTTGCGGCCGATGAGGGTCTCACGTGACCGCCCCCAAATCGACTCGGCCCTGGCGTTCACATAGGTGAAGCGGAAGTCGGCGTCCACGGCGTAGAAGGCGTCACCGATGCTCTCCAGCGTCGCGGTGATCTGCACGCGCGCTGCCTCGCTGGCGGCGAGGACCCGCTCCTCGGCCAGACGACGCGTCTCCTCGGCGCGGGCGCGTTCGGCTGCCCCCCAAGTGCGTTCGGCTACGTCATCCAGTATCTGAAGGTCGGCGCCGCTCCAGTCGCGCGGAGTGTTTGAATGCACGCCGATCCAGGCGGTGAGTCGCCCGTCCCGCAACAATGGCACGGCCGCCCACGCCCCCACGCCGATGGCCACATAGGGCGCGGGATCCTCGACAAACTCACCCTTCACGCTGGTATCGGCCACCGTCAGCGTGCGCCCGGAGCGGTAGGCGTCGCCCAGATTCGGCGAGAAATCCGACAGGCGCACGCGTTCGGGCATCGGTATCGCGTCACGCTCGAACCGGGCCGTCAGATGGCAGGTGTCGCCGTCATCTTCCAATTCAAAGTAGCTAGCCCGCATCACGCCGAGCCGGTCGGCCAGCATTTGCATCGCCAGGGTCTGCACTTCGACTGGATCGGTCAGCGGTCGAAGGGCGTCAGACAGCTTGAGAAGGAAAGTCTGCCGCTCCTCGTTTTCGCGTATCACGCGCGCAGCTTTCACCTGGTCTGTAGTCTCGATGCATTGGCAGAAGAAACCATCGACCCCACCGCTTGTATTGAAGATTGGCGTATAGGAATACGCGAAGTGCGTCTCTTCTTTGTAGCCGCGTCGCTGAAGTACCAGCAGGATATCGTCCATGTACGTCGGTATCCCGGCGTAAGCATTCTCGACGAGTGGCGTCAGTTCTCCGGCGATTTCGCTCCAGACCTGGCGGAAGGGTTGGCCAAGGGCGCCGGGATGGTGGCCTTGCAGAACGGAGATGTATGCGTCGTTGTAAAGCAGCAGTTCGCTCGGCCCCCAAACCGTGTACATGGCCTGGTTGGACGCAAGCATCAAATTGACCAAGGTCTTAAGGGAGTCTGGCCAACCCTCAGCGGGACCGAGCGCGGTTTTGTGCCAGGGATACGCCTTAATGCGCCCTGCCATTTCGCTGCCGCCAACGATGAAGGTCAGCATGTCAGCCTCGAATCTTTCGCCCGAAAATCGACCCGCACTTCGGAAGCCTGATCGGCACTCCTTTCCCAGTGAAAGCACCATCCTTACCAGCGTCGCTGAGTCCCGGATCGACTCTACAGTCTGGCCAAGGCTCTCGCGAGTGATGGATGGGCACAATTGCTGCAACCCGTGCCAACCAAGAAATCAAGGTAACCAAGCCAAGATCAAATTTTCGCGTAATTGGGTGATCGCGAAGTGTCTTTGATTCAACTTGCCTCGAAAAGGGATGCTCGGACTGACGCGGTGTGGACGATGCCGAAGGAACGCCGAGTGCGGCTTTGCCAAACGATGCCTCGAACAAGTCGACACGACGGGACCTGAACCGGTCGACGATCGCTGGCAATAGACGCGCTTCCAGCTTCTGTTCAAGATCCACCGAAGCTGGTCGCGATCGGCGCAAACGCATTACACCGCTTTGATGAGACATGCTCTCGAATGGTTATCGTCGATCCACTTCTTGCAGTTTCAATGCCGGAAATCCTGGCAATACACGGTAAAGCAACCCACGCCCGATAAAGACCTTCGCCACAAATCAATAACACAAAATAACTTGTGATCAATTCCCGAACAAAGCACTTTCCCTGCGAGTACAGACGGACTTCTCATAACACAATGGTGGCGTGAGGGTTAAGCTGAATCCACAGGTTTTAGGCAGGCAAGCTGTAGGGAATGAAACGCGATTCATGGGAAGCGTGGGCGGACTGGATTGCCGAATCCTGTTCCGACTTCGCGGCAGCGATAAATTCTCTTGCGATAGAGAAACGCGTCGGTCCGTTCGCTACTTCGGTAGAAAGGGGACCGACGCGTGCGGTTCCGGAACGCGTCAGTCACTCACCTCGATCAATCTTGATTTAGAAAGCTCGTCCGCCCGTATCCCAGTCCGAGCAACTTGATCGTGAGTCCGCACGATCACTTGAACATAAGCACACAGTCGCCTTGCTCGGCGAGATCATCCGGTGGCCGGTACCGGGCCTGATCTCGCTTACATCGTGGTGAAGTAGCAACTGACCGAGAAGTCGACGATATCTCGGGTTAGCTGGATCGGCAGGCCGTTGTAGAGGCAGTAATTTCTCGCCTGGAGTAGCAGGTCCCGAGGCTGGCAGCTCCGGAAGCAGCGGCCGACCCGTCGGTAATGGTGGTCGATCAGGTAGTCGACCGGGTCATCCGACAGTGAGTCGAACCCGAGCTTGGGCGCGACCAGCATCATCAGTTTCTTGAACATCGTCTCATCGGGGTCGGTCACATGGATTTTGTAGGGGATCCGCCGTAGGAAGGCGTCGTCGACGAGGTGCTTGGGCTCGAGGTTGGTCGAGAAGAGTGTTAGCTGGTCGAAGGGGATCTTGATATTCTGCCCGTTGTTCAGCGTCTGGAAATCATACCGCTTCTCCAGCGGGATGATCATTCGGTTGAGTAGCTCGACCGGCTGCATCCTCTGCCGGCCGAAGTCGTCGATCAGGAGGGTACCGTTGTTCGACTTCATCTGGAGTGAGGCCTCGCTGATCCGAGAGATCGGATCGTGACGGATCTCCAGCTGGTCCATGGTAAGCTCGCCTCCGACGACGAGGGTGGGCCGACGGATCTCAACCCACCGGCGGTCGACCTCGTTACGGCTGAAGAGCCCCTCACCCTCGCTCGCCACGATCTCGTGGACCGAGGGGTCGAACAGCTTGACGAGCTGGCCGCACATGTCGATCACGCGTGGGATCCAAATCGACTTGCCGAAGCACCGAGTGATCCGCTCGGCCACGCTGGTCTTGCCGTTACCGGGTGCCCCATAGATGAACATCCCCCTGCCCGAGTTGATCGCGGGGCCGAGGACTCGGAGCATCTCGTCGGAGATCAGCAGGTCAGAGAAGGCCCGGCGGAGGTCAGCCACCTGGGGATGCTCATTGGCGATCGTTTGCGCGTTGACGGCCGCCAGGTAGTCTTCGTAGGAGACCGGGGCCTCGCCGATGTAGGCGCACTCCTCGGTATACTCGCGGCTGCGGGCCCGGCCACCCTCGGTCAGGACATACTCGTGATCACCCATGTCGGCGATGTTGTTGTAGGTCACGAGCTTCTGATTCTGGAGCCGTTCTAGCTCGTCGATGAGCAAAGCGAAGGGCAAGCCTAGCCGCGTGGCAATGGTGCGGCCCGTGGCGAGACCGTCGGCCAGCAGAAGTTTGAGGATCAGAGCCTCGAGCTTCGCCGAGGTGATTCCGGCCGAGGCCAGGTTGGCCGGTCGGCCAGGCCGGAAAGTCTTCCGTCGCTCCGGCCCCTGATAGGACTCCGACTTGTCGGGAAAGGCTGCGGCTGCCAGCACAGGGCCCGGCCCTGCTTCGAGCCGGCACAAATTCTCCTGGGCAAGTTCCGCCATCAGCCTCGACTCCTGGTGAGCGACGGGTCCCTGGCATAGACCGCGAGAGGACTCGACCGCTTGGTTTAACTAAAGCATAGGGCACGATCCGGGCCCCGGCGCGACGGCCAACACTCGCCTCCCATTATCACGCTGGCAGCGTGGATCGCAGGGCGGATCATGAGTCGTGCCGAGAGCCGCCAGGTCTCGTAATGGTCGTCCGCTAGCTTGGACGCGTCCTGTCCCTCCTCTATCCGGACGCCATGGCGTCAAGCCGGGGATCGTCGCTCGCTCCGGCATGACGTGTTATATGCCCACGGATCGTCTCCAACAGCTTCTCCCATTCGATGGGCTTGCTCAAATGTGCGTCGCAGCCGAATCGAAGGCACTCCTCTCGAGATTCGTCGTCGGCGTAGGCCGTCAGGGCTAAGATCGGCTGCTGAAAACCTAAGTCTCGCAGCTCCCGAGTGGCTGCGTATCCGTCCAGGATGGGCATCTGCATGTCCATGAGGATGACGTCGAAGGGCCGGCCCGCATCGCGGGCGGCGACTGCTCGGTCGATAGCCTCCCGGCCGTTGGAGGAGACGACCACCTTCGCATCCGTCCGCCTGAGCATCAGCGAGATGACCTCCCGGTTCGCGTCGTTGTCTTCCGCGAGCAGGATTTGCGTCCCCGGGGGTAGGACCGCTGACGGCCGACCAGTGCGGGGCTTTTGCGTAATGGTCGCCGTTTCGCCCGTTTCGCGCGTCCGCCGCGGGACATCCGGCAATGGGACGGTCGGCAGGATCAGGCTGAAGGTGCTTCCCTGACCCGGCTCGCTACGGACCTCGAGTCGACCGCCGAGCGCCTCGACCAGTCGCTTGCTAATGGCCAGTCCCAGCCCGCTGCCGGGCAGCCCATCTGCGGCATGGAGCCGCGCCTGATAGAAAGGCTCGAAGATGCGGGCCTGTTCATCGGCAGTCAGCCCGACGCCGGTATCGGAGACGTCAAACCGCAGTGCCGGTTCGTCCTCGTCGAAGCTCACCCGCAGGCGCACCTCGCCTCGCTCGGTGTACTTGATCGCATTAGAGAAGAGGTTCATCAGGATCTGTCGGAGTCGGATGGGGTCCGTGGGGACCTCTGCAGGGATCGGCGTTGTGTAGCGGACATCCAGTGCAAGGCCGCGCGCCTCGCCCCGGGGCCAGAGCGCGGCGACCACTTCGTCGACGATCCGATCCGGGGCGCACGCAGCGCTCTCGACGCTCAACGTCCCGATCTCCGCCTTTGTCAGGTTGAGCAGGTCGCTGAGGAGATCGACCAGGAATCTCCCGTTCTGTTTAATGGCGAGCAGGTGTCTGCGCTGCTGGTCGGGCTCTGCTTCCGCCTCGAGCAGCAGGTCAGTGAGACCGAGGATGGCCGTCATGGGGGTGCGGATCTCATGGCTGACGTTGGCCAGGAACTGGCTCTTGGTGTGGTTGGCAACCTCGGCGGTCTCCTTCGCCAGGCGTAGCGACTCGGAGAGACGGATCGCTTCCTCGGCGCGGCGAACCTCGGTCACGTCGCGAGCGATTCCCACGACCTCCATCCGGCCTCGGGCCACGACCCGCCGAGTCGATATCAGCTCAACATTCCGCTCGCCTCCGTCGCGAGCTCGAAGCCGAAGCTCGAACGTCGGTAGCGCCTCGCCCCCCAGCGCGCGGTCGAAGAGTTCCTCGGCACGCGTCGCGTCATCAGGGTGCACCAACCCGACGAACGACCGGCCGAGCAACTCGTCGCGTGACCAGCCCGTGATCGACTCGAACGCCGGATTCAAAGTGGCGATCATGCCGTCCGAGGAAAGCGACCAGATCAGAACGCCGGCCGATTCGACGAGCGTGCGATAACGCTCCTCCGACTCGCGCAGGGCCTCCCCAGCTTGGACCCGCTCCGAGATGTCGCGAGCAACAACCAGCCCGAGAGGATCCGGTTGCGTGTGGATCCGGCTAACGCTGATGTTGACGGGGATCGGCGCGTCAGCGTCGCGACAGAGGTAGTAGCCCTCCCGCGAGTGGAACATGCCAGTCTGCAGATAGGCTTGCGAGAGCCGTTCGACCCCGTTCGGCTCAATGCTGGAGAAAAGGTCCCAGACCCGCAGCTTCAGGAGCCGTGGGCGTTCGAAGCCGGTCAGTCGGAGGGCCGTGGTATTGACACCGACGACTCGATGATCTCGCGGATCGAAAAGCAAGAGGGCGTCGTTCGACTCCCGGAAGAGGCAGCGCGCGATCTCTGCGTTGCGGTCGGGGTCCATGAAACCTACTCGCGGGGAGATTTGTTGTCTTTTGCATCGGTGTGCTGGGATGACGCGTCAGCGGTTGGCGTGGGCGAGCCCTGGGCCGCCTTTGGGGCGCGCGTTTGGGGGCCCTGGGTGGCCTTCTGCTCTGCTCGACTGATCGCTTCGTCGAGCTGCGTGCGCAGGACCTGCTGGGCGGCCAGCCGATTGACGTTCTCGGCTCGCCGGCCGGCCTCCCCCGTCGGCTCGCCGCTGGATTTCCAGATGCTGAAGGCGATCTTCTCGATCTGCTCGCTTACGATCCGCTCGGCCTCGGTCCAATTGGTCTTCTCCACAGCTTGACCTGCGTCTCCCTCGGGTTTGCCCTGCTCGATCCAACTGAGGTAGGCGCGGAGTTCAACGAGCTTACTCTGCCCCTCGGCCAACGCGCGGTCTCCCGGATCGTTCGGTCCCGAGGCCGTCGCGGGTTGCGATTTCGTGGTCCGAACGGCGGATTCGTTCCCGATCCCTCCAGACGCTTCGGACGTCGCCAGCCGACCGGTCATGCCCGGCCAAGCGATCGCGATCGTTGCGAGAGCCGCCACAAGGACCGCGAGGATCGCCAGGCTCCGAGTAAGCGGCCGCGGCCAGCGCGACTGCGGGCGGACCACCACTAGCGCTTTGTCCAGCGCCTCGCCGAACTCGCGGATCGACGGGTAGCGTTCTGAGGGTTCCTCCTGCAACGCTCGCATGATGACCTCATCCACCCTGGGGTCAAGCCGGGCATTGTGGTGCGATGGGGGCTTGAAGACCCCCAGGGCCTTCTCGCCTGTCAGCAACTCGTACGCGATGGCCGCCAGCGAATACTGATCGGCCCGTTCATCGACCCTTAGGCGGTACTGCTGCTCCGGCGCGACGTAGCCGAGCGTGCCCAGCCCATGCCCGGTCCGGGTCAGCGTGCTGCCCCCACCTCTGAGCACCGCGATGCCGAAGTCCGCCACCTTCGGGTTGATCTCATCGTGCATCAGGATGTTTTCAGGCTTCAGGTCGCGGTGAAGGATCCCCTGGCGATGCAGGTAGGAGAGGGCCTCGCACACGGGATTGAGCACCGACCGGACGTCGCCGGCATCGGCCGGCTCGTGGGGCGTCATGCGGCCACGCAGGTTCCCACCCTCGATATACTCCATCATGAGGTAGGGCTGGTTGCCGGCGCACCCGAAATCGAATACGGAAACGATATTCGGGTGCGACACGCGGGCCATCAGTTCCGCCTCGCGACGGAAACGTTCGAGGGCTTCGTGCGGCTCGACTTCGGCATCAGGGACGAGGAACTTCACGGCTACCAGCCGTCCCAGGGCCAGTTGACGCGCGACATAGACCTCGGCCATGCCTCCCTGGCCGACTGGGTGCAGTAACTCGTAACCCGGGATAGCCGGCGGGGTCTGACCGATGCGGAAAATCGGACTCGGTGCCCGGGACATAGTTGCGACCTCCGCTCCCCCGCGTCGATCCGGCGTCCTCGCGGTGTTAAGCCATGGCTCAACACAAGTCGGATCGGTCGAAGTTGCCGGCATACACCATGTCGGCGGTACTTGGGGGAGCATCTTCCAGGTTAACTGCGCTGGTGCCTTCTAGCCAATCCACAATCTGCGGGTCAACAAACAGGTGATCTACTTCTGGACACATGACGTGAAGTATCCCGAAGTCCTGCGCCGCCCACTTCCTGCCTGCGGATCAGTACTCGGAACAATTTCTTCCGCGAACACGTTCGATAAGTCCGCGCCAATCATGCCCCAGCGTCTACGTGTGAGGTGGTTGTTTGCCCTGACATTCATGGGTGAGCGACACGGCGTGTCGTCGCGAGATCGAGACCGAGCGTTCAAAACACCGCGCGCTTCGGTTTTGTCGACCGAAGTCGGTTGCGCACGCCACCAACTCATTACGCAACGTTGATGCGAGGTATTCTTGAATCGCTATCGTTTATCGGTTTTGTGCAGCTCTAACACAAGTAAGCTTAACAAAACAGGCCGGAGTAACCCAAGAATCGAAGGAACAATCATTGCAAAACATTATCTTAAAACAACTTGCGACCACGCAGTCCATGAATCACGTCCCCCTTTCGAATTGATGCAACTAGCAAGCAACAAGCAACCCCTTCTGCTTCCGCAAATCGTCCATTCCGCACGTTCGATTCGCGAGGAGATCGCAGATCCAGCCAGGCTCGTCGCTGTTTCGACCGGGTGTTCAACCTCCCATCGAATACAAATTGCATCGGAGCGCGTTGAACCAGACTACGACTTCGGGCGCCGTCATGGCGCAGGAGCCACCGTGACGACCGAAGAGTTATTACAGCAGATCTACACCGAAGTGTGCGAGATCAAGGCGAAACTTGCAGCAGGCAACGTCGCCTCTGACGTTCCTCCTCAACAGACTTGGTTCACCAGGCAAGAAGTCGCACCGCAACTGGGTAAGGCCGCATTTACAGTGCGCGAGTGGTCGCGTAACGGCCGGATCAATGCACAGAAGCGAAACACTGGACGCAGTACGACGTTTGAATGGATGATTTCGGCGGATGAAACGAACCAGGACCGGCTGAAGCCGGTAGGTTCAAAGAAAATCGTGGCTACGGACTAAAGTCCTCCGCTTCACGATTTCGAGAGTCGAAAGTTATCGCCACCGTCGTCCGGTTAGGTACCGTCCTGCTGGCGGATGTACTCCATGATCACCTCGTCCGTCACATTGGCGCTCGATGCTACGAAGTACCCGCGTGCCCAAAGGTGCCGGCCCCAGAACAGTTTTTGCAGATGCCGGAACTCCATCAGCAGCTTTCGCGACGTCTTTCCCTTGATGTACTGCATGACCTTGCTGGGCGAAATGTTCGGCGGGCACGAAAGGGGAATGTGAACGTGATCGCGAGATATCGATCCTTCCAGGATCTCCATCTCGTAGGTCCGGCAAACCTCCCGGACCACGCACCCCAATCTCACCCGCCAGGACACCCTTGCGGTATTTGGTGATCCAGACGAAGTGGTACTTGAGATCGAACCGGCTATACGTACCCGTTCGGTAGCGTTCCATAACCCACCATCAAAGCCGAACACCGTAAAACGCAAAGGCGTCGCCTGAAGGCGAGGGTTTTAGACCCATCGCAAGGACGATAACCCGTCCGGGATTGCCGGCGCGATATTCTGGCTTGGGTCAATTGGCCAGAAATGCCGGGAAGTCCGGCAAAAGGGCTGCCACACAATTTTCGATCGCCAGGCGTCAATTGGTCTGCCAAACAATGAAAACGCGTCAGGTGAATGCGTAAACCTAATGGTGTGATCATTTCCGTCACATCACAACGTTTTTAGCACAAGCAGAAAATGAGCACTGACAACCGCCTTGTGCGTGCACGGGTCCTGGACCGGTCGAACGTATGAGCGGCATGTGATTTTGCGGCGTTATAAAGGGGCGTAGGCCCGTTGCTTAAGAGGTTTTGGCAGACCGCTGGAGACGAACTTGAGGCCAGGAAGGCCAGCCGTTTTGCCTCAGGAGCCGGCGATAGTATTACTCTTTGCAATTAATGGAATCAAAAGGCAATTACGGGCTCAAGACGCCGAGGTTCGGATCGCAGTTGCTCGCGGGGCTCGCTATGGCGACGCCGCCGGCAGCATTATGATAGAGGCTAGTAGCATCCAAGGGGCCGGGTCAGCCGGTCCACGCTCGAGCAGAGTAGTAACAATGGACTTCAGGCATGCCACTTCCAAGTTTTCGAGTGCGCACGCTGATGATCGCCGTTGGCGTGATAGCGTTGCTCATCTCTTGCGCGATGATGGGGACTCAGTCGTTCGCCTATTGCAGGCTCGCAAATCAGTACGCCGCAAATGAGCGAGGATGGCGTGAAATCGCGTCAAGGAATCATCCGCCCGATCGTGCAAAATTTCATGCTGATTGCGTCAAATATTACTCTAAGTTGACCGGGAAGTATCGTCGGGCCATGTGGCGTCCTTGGATGCCCGTTGTCGCTGATCCGCACGCACCAGGTGTCGATGAATGGCTGGAACAGGAGCGTCGGACGAAGGAGGCTGGCGGCGATCGTTCCCTGCCTGTGTCGCTGTCTCCGCAGGTCCGGTGAAGCGAGGAGAATTGGGAGCCCCGTTTCGCCGGTGTCCAGCCCCAGTTCCGCAATAATCTGCCTTCGCAGACGAATGCCTCGAGAATAGCCCGACGTTCTGCTGGGAGATCATGATGAGCGCGGGAGCCAACGCTGCAATAGTTGCAGCCGCCGTTGCGGCGGCTCAGGAGTTGATCCGGCAAGAGGAAGAAGAAATGACCCCCTACTCCGAAAAAGACCTGGCCGAGGGCTGGGAATTCAAGATCATGCGGGCTTCCACGGCGGCCTTCCGCAAGCCCGAGCAACTCCGCGCCGTGCTCGAAGAGGAGAAAAAGGGCGGATGGGTGCTCGTCGAGAAATTCGACGATTCGCGTATCCGACTTAAACGCCCGATCGGAGCGAAGTCTATGGAGCGAGACTTCGCGGACGGTTACGATCCTTACCGCACGGTCGTCGGGCTGTCCGCAGACAAACGTGCAATCATCGCATTGGGCGCTGGCGGCTTGGTGCTGATTGCCTTCCTGATGTTTCTGTTTGTCCTTGTCGGAGCGCATTGAGTTCGCCGGTCCGGCGTCATCGCAAGCATCCAGATCGGCTAATGTAATCGGCGGCGTCCGTTACGAGTGGAAGGATCACCCGACCACGAATTGGGTGATTGGGCAGCGCAAGTTCGCAACGTTCGGCGGCGTGGATCTGACGAGCGAGCAGCGTTATGCCCTCGCGTGCAATAGGGATCGAGTCCGCAAGCCCGAGACGCGCTTCCCCAATCGGTTCACGAGAGCCTGCGTTGGAAGCATCGCCCATGCGTAGCGGATCGCCCTCTTGACGCTTCTATCAGCCTTGATACGACGAATCCAGCATCAGCCCACGCAGACGGCGGGTGGAAGTTCCACTTGGCTGACTCTAAAACGCTAGTCGCGGGGAACTGATCGCATTTGAAAGGCCCGCACATGGCGGACGCGCTACGTCCACGTCTTGACCGATTGCAAGAGCTCTCGAAGTCGCTGAACGCCGAAGCAGACCGCATCAGCAAGGTCGTGCAGAACGTCGAAAGTGCTTTGACTGACATCTGCCACATTGGCATGGCCGCTTACGTATTGATCGAGTCTGAAGACGATCAAGCCGGCTACACAAGGTCCACCCATCTCGCTTACGCGCGATACGGTCAAAGATTCCGTATCTCCGTTATTGATTCCGCAGACTACGCCGGCGGTCCAGGCCAGGAGCAGGTCACTCTCTGGTCTAACTGCTCGCGCGACGTCAAACTGGTGGCGTTCAATAAGCTTCCCGAGTTGCTCGACAAGCTCATTGAGCTCATGGAAGGCACTATCGAGCAGGCCAAACACAATGCGGATATGGTGGAGTCATTCCTTCCTCCTTCCAAGGAGAAGGGGACGAAACTATGAACTTGGTTGTCGAACTATCGGTGAAAGTCAAAATAACAGAAGGCCAATTAGAACAACGCAAGACAAGCAGGGAATTGGTTGCCGCCCTCACGAAGCTCGCGGCTCACCCATGCATTGCGTTCATATTAAAGGAAGTGTTGAAGAAGTCGTGATTTAGGAGGAGCCACCGCACGGACGCGGTGGCTTTCCAACGACCCTGATTACGCGGATGGAGCTAATCAGTGGTAACGAGCGACGCTGTCGGTTTACCTCTTCCACCCAAGGGTAAAAAGCTCTTCGAGCACGTTGTCTTCCACGCGGACAAGTCACTTTTACACGGACTCGATTGGGACCGGTTTTATCGCATCGTCCGCGACAATCGCATGAAGGTTCAGTTGAGCGATCCTGCCATGAAAAGGCTTTTGTTAGACAATGGATTTCCTGAGCGAAACGCAGCTATGATTTGCGAAGTCTATTGGCATCTTGAATGCATTTAAAACGCTGAAACAGTAATGAGTAGTCCGCTTGCTTGATTCTTCTAATTTCCCGAACCTCAAGATGACCCAAGTATTGGTTGGGTGAAGATGACGCTTCATTCGGGCTCGGGCGCGTCGGGCCAGACGGGCAGCCAGGGATGATCGGCGGCCCAGAAATACTTCCGTTCCATCGCCGATCGCCAACGTCGTTTTTCGACACTCACTATTTCGGCAGATCGGCCGTCGGAGACAAACCAGAATCGGTCCCAATCCGAGCTTGCTTGGGCGATATTCAGGAAACGTTCCCTTCGCTTCGGGGCCTCTGCGAGCCAGGCACCAAACAGGGCGACGATAGCCACCGCGAGCATCAACCGCCGCACCGTAAACCGAACACGAGGGATGGGCATGGCGTAATTTCACCTCGGCGCAGGTAGGACGCGGCGCTGCGCGATTCGAAACGATCACCTCAGCCGACTTTTACGAATGCTGTTAATGATCGCTCCATTATTGATCGACTCGTCCGTGCGTGTCATCCTCAAGGCGGCCTTCGAGAATACACGCCATGCGGCCACCACGCCACGGGATCGAAACCCTAATGCGGTAGTCGCGGTCGCCGCCTTAGCCGCTGCGATGATCGCGCAGCACTTCCGAGCCGCCCGCAATGAGCTTCGGGTACGAGCCGATTTGAATCGATTCACGCCCAGCGAACATGCAGGTGGTGTAGGCAAAATGGCGCTCGTTGGCGACAAACTGGTGATCGGGTTCCACCCAGCGATCTTCGGCCGGGAAGCCCCCACGCGATCTCGATGGCGATTCAAGCTCTTCCAATTCATCAGGCGAAGCTATCCTGTCCATCGTGACGACCGCGAAGTCAGAGCTCAAGTTGGGGAGGAGCATCGAACGCTCTACTTGCAAATGCTGGGTCGCCCGCCCGCACTGGGGGAATATCGCGGAGTATTCTTCCTTTCGTTGCACGAATCGGTGGCGGGCAAAGCGGCGGCATGGGACGAGAACGAAGTTCATAGCGACGCTTTTGCGGTACTGCCGCAAGGAAAATGAAGCGGTCAGGAGGACTCGGCCCGGAATTGAATTCGACAACATCGAAGTATTATCATAGCCAATTATTAGTAGACTGTGGCAGTAGAGTGTTCAGAAGGTCGTGGCATCTGACGGCTTATCGTCGAATGCCCGCGTTCCAGTTGAATGCGTGGGAAACTGAAGAGCGAGGTCTTCTGGTCGGCGACTTCTATCATCGACCGATGATCGTCCATGGTTAATCCAACGACCGATACCGGAAGTAAGCATCCGCGAGACGTGTTACCGCCTGAGACGCGGGGCGACCGCTCGCTTTGCACTATCAAGCGGCATGCCATTTGCCTGGCTAAAACGTGTCCGCAATTCTCTCCGAGGACACGACTTTGGTCTCTAAAGAAAGACAAAGCCTGGGCGAAATCGTCGAGCCCCTTGCGAGCGACGTCGGGAAGATCGCCAGTCTCCACGGCGAGTTGCTTCGCAGTGAAGTCAAACAATCCATTGATGAAGCGTTACCTGCGCTCGTCAGCGTCGGCGCCGGAGTTGGCCTCGCATTCGCCGGTGGCCTGCTGGGATCTCTGGCACTCGTCCACGGACTGCATCGCTCGTCGCGCTTACCGATCTGGAGCTGCTACGGGCTGGTGGGCGGCGTACTGGGCTTTACGGGCGTGGAATTGATGAGGATGCAGGGACGCCGTCTGTCAGCGGCCAACTTCATCCCGCATGAGACTCTCGCCGCCCTCAAGGAAGATATTCAATGGGTCACGGGAAAGACGAAGTAGCGCGTACTCCTGCCCAGATTAGGGAGGAGATTGCACAAGTGCGTGCCGTGCTCGGGAAGCACCTGGGCGACCTGAGCGATCCGAAATACCTAAAACAGGGCAAGCGCCCCGGAGTCAAGAAGATGCCGACCAAAAGAGCAACCACGTCGAAAGCCGGCCCCAAGAAGTCAAAGACAGGCACTGCCACCAAAGCGGTCCAGGGCATAGCGGCGAAGGCAGGTCATACGCTCGATACCCTGGCTGCCGGCGCGGTCGTGGGTGCAGTGAAGGCTGCCGCTGCTGGCATCGAGAAGCAGGAATCGACCAAAAGCCGCCGGAAGTCTTCGCCAACGATTGGCGAGGTGCTGGGTGATATGGCGCCCGATCTCGCACTTGGAGCCGCTTCCGGTGCGGCGCAGGCCGTGTTGCCCGCCGCCCCGCAAGCAGCGAAAGCGAAGAACGCGAAATCGAGCAAAGCAAGTACCCCAAAGAAGTCCTGAGACCGCCCAAACATGGAACAAGGGCCGCCCACGTCACACGGACGGCCTTCCAACTGAGGACTTGCTTTTCCTCAAATCATCAGGGATGCCTACACAATCCTTTCATCGTTGATTGATCATAAACTCGGCTCTTGCCATAATATTACGAGCGAGTCGAGCGGATATCATCCGGACGAAGCCCTGACTTATCCGCCGATTTTTATGGATTCGGTTGCTTCACGACTGCGATCATGGTGATATGACTTATCGCCACTTCATCATCTCGTAATTATTTGCTGGAACTCCACTACCCATTTTCGCGGTGTTCGCGGGCTCGATCGTTCCGTAGACGCTAATGCCTGATCCCTGCTAAATGGAGGACTGTGTCTCTTGCCGGGCCATACCGCCCGTCCTGAACGGACAAATCAAAGAAGTGCCTACTTTCCGACATGCCTCGGGGATAAAATGTTTTTCCCTGAGCGTCTGATAAGCTCCGGCCCATCGAATACCTTCGCGTTACGATTGGCATTACGTGCTACTTCCAACGAACGCGTAAGGGAACGGGCCACTAACACAAATTAAAGCGTGTCAAGACTCTCAGTCACAACGCGAGATAATACAATTGTCAATATCTGGCTCCGACCTCGGTCCTTTTGCAGATACCCTGGGAACGAGGCATCCGATCCTGATCGCGAAGTGCCGCATCTCTCAGCAGGAATACGCCTCAACGTCGAGGTGGTATGACTTTTCTTAACAGCTCTCTTTAATAAGGTGCCATCAGTCATGAATCGTGACCAGACTCCAACGCACGAGAGGCGACGTTACGAACGAGCTCCCTTCCATTGTCGCGCCACGATCGCTACTCAATCAGATCCGAAGCCGCTCGAAGCGTGGACCATCGACCTGAGCTTGGGTGGCGTGCGCATGGCGATGGAACGTCTTCCTCAGGGGCGGCAGTTTATTTCGATTCTATTCCATGTTAAAGACCCTGCGCAGCGAGATGTGACAGAGGCTGCCGACGGCAAGATTGTTCATACCCAGTATGAAACGGAAGGATACATCATCGCAGTGGAGTTTCAGGAGCCGCTCAACTCAGCGCGACACCCGAACGTCATACGCAAGCTGACCTCGCGCTAGAACCTGTTGAAGGTTCGCCCCAGTCCGCTATCTCTATTCGACATGTTTCCCCTATTTGAGCTCGTACACGCTCGAATGCGTTCTTTGTACGTAGCGTTGATCGCTTCATATCGTCGGATTCACGGATCAGATCTGAGGATAGGCTGTTAGCGATGTTGATAGTCCACGAAGCGGAAGTCATCTCGGCGGTCGGCGACCACTAGCAAATCCTGACGGCTATCCTTAGTTTCCCAAACTCCTCTCCCTTGATCGCAGTTTTGCGAAAGGTAGATTTCAACTATGTACTCTTTCCCGTGATATTCGATCTGATTTGAGCCATCAACACCTGGTACAAGCTGCGGCTTCACTCCAACCACATCTTCCAAAGCCTCGACTATTCGGTTAGCCAGGTTGCAGTTGTCCCAGCCGACAGGAACACCCAGATCGCCACCCCAACCCGGATTAAGAGCTCATCTCGGTAGGAAATCTGCTAGATGATTTCCTCGAGCTCATCACTCTCAAGATTCTCTACCGATCGCGCACGTACAAACCGCCAAGCTCAAATCCCCCCGTCGATGACGGCTGGCGTATACCTGACGCTCTCTGGCAGCAAATCACTCCACTTCTTCCGCCGCGCAAAGCCCATCCGCTGGGATGTCACAATCCTCGCGTCGACGACCGCAAAGCGATGGACGCCATCTTCTTTGTCCTCCGCACCGTCTGCCAGTGAAATTCGTTAAACGCCACCGGCATCTGCTCCAGTAGTCCGGCTCACCGCCGGTTCCAGGAGTGGGTTAAGGCCGGTGTTTTCGCTGGGTTATGGAGACAAGCCCTGCTGGATTACGACGAGTTGAAGGGAATCGACTGGGAATGGCAAGCGATTGACGGGGCGATGACCAAAGCCCCGCTCGGGGGGAAAAAGCGGGCAAGAATCCTACCGATCGGGGCAAGTTGGGGACCAAGAGATCGGTGCTGACCGACGGAGCCGGGATTCCGATCGGCATCACCGCGCCCGAGGCGAACGAGCACAACAAATGGCGAGTCGGCGAAACACTACGAAGTCAGCCGGTAACCGGCCCTGAGCCGACAGCCGAGTCACCGCAGCACATATGCGGTGACAAAGAGTATGACTCTACCGACGTCCGTAGTTGTCGAGCTACGGGGTTACACCGCGCACATCACGACTCGCGGCGAAAGAGAAGGCAAAGATCCCCGGTTATCGGGCGCGTCGCTGGGTAGTAAAGCGAACACATAGCGGGATGAACCGGTTCCGACTTCCGCTCATTCGCTGGAAGAAAAAGGGTGCGAATTACCTTGGTCTCCTCCATCTGGCAAGCGCCTGCATCACCTATAGAGCGGCAGGCCTACTGAGATGGGCTCTTAACTGTCATCCAGTCACGCGCCCTTGCGGCGACGGAGCGAAGTAAGCCCGACAACCATGCTGCCGGAGGCCAATGCAACGAGCGTGCTTGGCTCGGGAACTGGCGACGGGACGATCGACGGATAGTTCGTCTGCGTCACCGTGCCATCCGTGTTTACCTGGAAGAACGCGGCGGCATAATTCGTTTCGGGCGGACCACTATAGAGCGGATTGACCGCACTGTCGAATAACGAGATCGCCAGCACAGGGCTGCTCGCCGATGCCGCACCGATGCCGTCGCCCGACAGCGTCACCAGGAAGCTAATCGTCGTGCCAAAATTACCAATGAGTTGGTCGGCGTCCGCAATTTGGGCGGCGGAATCGTCGTTGAAAAGTGTGAGCGTGTTGAGATCAAGCTGGCCGGAAACCGTCGCGTTAGGCGCGGCGCCGGGATTGAAGTTGATCGTCGTGCCACTCAGCATGGCGTCGCTCGAGTAGTTTGTAAAAGTCGCGGTGATGGGGACATTGTCGCCGGCAGTACCGAGTTGGAATTCGATGTCGCCCGATATGCCTGTGTAGGCGGATGTGTCAATATTCACCACGAAATTCATCGTGCCGGCACGAGCATTTGCGCCCGCGAATGCCAGAGATAACGTGGCCGCCACGGCGGTGATGAAGAAGGTTGATCGCTTAAGTCGCATTAGGATTCTCCCGTTGTTGTTCAATCATCGCTTCACGACAACATGTGATCGTGGCTCATTGTAACATTCGCACGATCACATGGTAGGTGGAAGAACGTCTTGAATTTCAAACTGTGTAGGCTTTGGCGGTATAATTCACCGCAGTGATGTTCGAGGGCAACGCAAAACTGAGCGAGATGCTGACAGACTTGCCCCCCGCCAGTCCGCTCGTGCTCAAGCGAATCCACGGGTTGACGCCGCCGTCGGTTGTGCCGGTGGCATTCGTCAATGTTGTACCGCTGGTGAGATTCGTCAGCACCAGATCAAGCTCGCCTGTCAGTGCCGCTCCGCTGATGTTGTTCACGGTTACGGTCTGTGTGTAGAGCCCTGTAATGCGGTTCTTGACGAGACCCGATCGGGTGATGCTCACACGGTTAGACACGTCGGTTCCTGCGTAGAGCGTCGCCGTGTTCGCGAGTATCGTCGTCAACGTCGAACCATTCGCGTCATTGAGAGTGACGATGGGATGATACGTGCCGCTCGTCGCGTACGCGTGCGACCCGAGTACATGAATCGTCGTGCCATCGGCTCCAGAGTGAGCCACTGAGACATTCGTATCAACCTGCCCATCACCCCAGTCGATGGTCGCGCGATAGGTTGTCGTCGCCGATGTGGCGTTGGGATCGTTGAAATCGACGAGGTTGATCGTACCCGTATTCAGGCCAGTGAATACCGTGGTTGTGTACGCGGTAACGACGCTGAACGTGCGAGCATTCACGACAAGTGATGTCGAGCCGTCGGTCGCGGTGGAGAAGTCACTGCTACCGGCGTACGCATAGGTGATCGCATATGGCGTTGCTGAAGGTGCGAGACCACTTGTGCCGATGCTGGTGGAGAAACTGCCATCTCCGCCGATCACCGCGAAAGCTGTCACGCCATTGATGGTGATTCCAACGCTCCCCGGCGGTACGAGTGCATCGGTGGTGAGCAATTTGCCTGAAACGAGGATCGACGGTGTTCCTTCGACAATCGTCTGCGATGCACTCAAATTGCTGAACAGCGGTGCCGCGGGCGTGATGTTCGCGTGGGTGCTCACCGATGTCGAGCCAAGCACGTAGTTCGAAGCGTCACCGCCTGTTAGCGCCAGTCCGCTCACGGTCACATTTTTGTTCGTACCGACATTGGGATCACTGAATCCGCTCGACGTATAGGTAACGCTCACGTCATCGCCAGTGAGTTTGTCGGTGTTCAGCGAGACCGTGACAGCGGTCGTGCCGTTGTACACCTTGTCGGATGCGCTTGCGGTAGAGTTAAGCGTGCGCGGGGTAATACACAGGCTGGCCGGAGTGAAGTTGATGCTGTAATTTCCGCCCGCCGAGAGCGTACCTTGCGTAATGGCGTACGGACCACCGAGCACCGTTTCACCGGCTGAACGTGACAGAGAACCGGTAAACACGGACGAAGTATCGCCGTTTTGAAGGGTGCCGCACGTGTACGTCAACGAGGGATCGGCTGTACCGTACACCTTGCTTTCGGTGTCTGCGGTCACAGTCAACGGCGCCGCTGTAATCGAAAGATTCGCGCCAGTGTAGTTGATGGTGTAATTGCCGCCGGCCGAGAGCGTGCCTTGCGTAATGGCATACGGACCACCGAGCACGGTCTCGCCGGCAGCACGCGACAGCGAACCGGTAAACACGGAGGAGGTGTCGCCGTTTTGGAGAGTGCCGTACGTGTAAGTCAACGAAGGATCGGCTGTGCCATACACCTTGGTTTCGGTGTTTGCGGCCACAGTCAAGGGCGCAGCTGTAATCGAAAGATTCGCGCCAGTGTAGTTGATAGTGTAATTGCCGCCGGCCGAGAGCGTATTCTGAGTAATGGCATACGGACCACCGAGCACGGTCTCGCCGGCAGCACGCGACAGCGAACCGGTAAACACGGAGGAGGTGTCACCGTTTTGGAGGTTGCCGTACGTGTAAGTCAATGAGGGATCGGCTGCACCATACACCTTGCTTTCGGTGTCTGCGGTCACAGTCAAGGGCGCGGCTGCGATCGCGAGGCTTGCACCAGTGTAGTTGATCGTGTAATTGCCGCCGGCCGAGAGCGTCCCTTGCGTAATGGCGTATGGACCGCCAAGCACCGTTTCACCGGCGGTACGCGACAGAGAACCGGTAAACACGGACGTGGTATCACCGTTTTGGAGTGTGCCGTATGTGTACGTCAACGTCGGATCGGCGGCA
>CAMFLR010000019.1 GCA_945957605.1 uncultured Isosphaeraceae bacterium | reverse complement strand
ATTTGATGAAGACGAATCCCGGACACTATTGGGCGTACCACCAGTGGCACCCGACGGTCTGATTTCGACCACCACCCCGAAACCCATCATGAGCGTTGGTCTAATGCAATCGTCAGAAATTTGCGGGCAATTCACTGCCTTCCATCAGGCCTGGGTTGAACGGTCCTCGCCAGGCTGGGGTCGATCATTCCCGATGGGTCATCGGTAAAAACGCCGGCGACACCAATTTCGGCGAGTTGATTGAAGGCAGCCTTGTCGTTGATCGTGTAAACGCAAACGGGCACGCCCGCAGCGCGACACTCGTCGACCGTTGCACGCCTGAGCCGTTGGCTCGACGGGCCGACAAGATAGCCCACGGATTGCATCCCTAAACATCCGCCGTTGACGTGATAGGCGTCGGCACCAACCACGTCGCGGATGTATCGCGTGGGGTGCGCGAGTGGCGTTGTCACGAGCACGCCGGTTGCGACTTTTTGCGTTCGACGCGCGACGTGTTCCACCTCGGCATGATCGAATGAGGAAACGAGCACTCGTTCTTCGCACTCGAGTTCCTGGATCACTTGCACAATGGCATCGGTGAGCGCGAGTTGTCCGACGTGTCCGGACTTTATCTCGACATTCGCAAGCCAGTTTTCCAAGATCGTAAACTGAAGGATCTCGTTTAGCTTGCTGATCCTTATACTGCCATGCGAACCTAACGTAACGATCAACCGGTCAAGCAAACCTGTCGAACCAAACCCGGCCGCCGAACGTGCTCCACCATTGGGCCGAAGAAACCATTCTCCGGCATCAAGACTCTCCAGTTCGGACCAGTCGAACAGCTCGACCGGATAGTCAAATCGCGCACGAGGATCGCCCGCAAAGACTGTTGTGACATTCGTGGTGCGAATCAGGCTGCTGTCATGAATGACAACGGGGACACCGTCGCGGGTCAATCGAACGTCGAACTCGATTGCGGGTGCGCCTGACCTCCAGGCCATCCAACATCCGATCAGCGTATTTTCTGGCGCGCGATAAGAATCGCCACGATGCGCGAACACGACCGGCCCGGTTTCCGGTGTGGTCGATCGCAGGAGGTTGAGGAGCAGGTTCGAGTCGTTCCTCAGGCTCATGGCCGGCGAGACGAGATACCGCGGCTGCCAATCACCCTTCCGACCATTCCAGCCGTGCCGTTGATGTTGTTGTACGTCAACGGGCGATTGACGAAATACGAAGGGGGATAATTCGACATCGTGTAGGCATAACCATTCGGCGAGTAATAAGGGTTATAGCCGTAATTTCCGTTAAACCCGCTGGAAACCGCGGCGTTGAAACTGATCCCCGCCTGATTGCCGTAGTAAGACGACGCAAATTGCTGCGCAGGTGCCGAGGGGAATTGCGCGGCCGCCGGTCGCGTGGTGGCGAACGCCCCCGCTACAACCAAACCCACCACTACCAGCTTACGAAAGGAAGCCATTTCAAAATCTCCTGGCGACGCGTCGCCAACGGTCGTGCGTGTTGCCCCCGCGCACCAATTCGGCACAGAATTGTTACGTAACTCTATCACGATTTACGAACGATGCCGCGGATTGCCGCAAGCGCCCTAACCGAATTTTGCCGCATAACCCATCAATGAAATCGCGATGTTTCTGCAATGACGGAAGCACGCTGTCACTTGACAAGCTCATCGGGCCTCGACTATACAAGAATGATCTTCAACGTGCCCGTAGCTCAATTGGATAGAGCGTCGGCCTCCGAAGCCGAAGGTTGCAGGTTCAAATCCTGCCGGGCACAATTACCGCAAGCTCCTTAATCACAAGGATCTTGCGGTTTTTCTTTTTCATTCGCTTCATTAACTCACTTCGCCGCCATACCCCTTTCTGTACCCCTTTGCTCTCCGGATACCTCTTGCCAACGCGCGAGATTCTCGTTGTGATGGACGCTAATCCGTAGCATCCGTACACTTAATCGAGAGCACAGTAATGTCGCGGGAAGTGAAAGCGCAACGTCATAAGAATGGGTTGTGGTATGCCAATATTGGTCCGGCAACGAATGGTCGAGCGAGTCGCGTTTATGCACCGCGTGCGCTCGTAAAAACTCAGCGTCAGGCCAACCGATGGCTCGAGGAAAAACTCAAGGCCGCAGAGGCTTCGCAGGTGCCGGCAGTCGAGATAACAGTAGGAGGCCTCGCGCAACTTTACCTCGCGTGGCTCGAGTCGAAGGTCGATGGCGATCGGGGCCGGCAGCGAGAGTATCAGCGTGCGCAATCGCAGCTTGCGTTAATACTCGAAGCGGAGACCGAGAAGGGCCGATTCGCCGAGTTGCGTGCGAACACGCTCGAATCCGCGGACGCGCAAGTTTTGATCGACAAGTGGCAGGCGGCCGGTTACTCGGCGAATTATGTCGCCAACTGCACGCGCCGTCTCAAGCGTGTCTTCTCTTGGGCGTCGAAGAAGGAGCCGGATAGGAAGCCGGCGAAGCTGCTCGAGAATAACCCGCTCGGCAAGGATCTGAAGACCCCCGTGGTGCCGAACTCGCCCGAGCGATTCGCCGAGCGCTCCGAGATTGCAACCTTCTTCAGATTCGCGCGATGTTATGCGCACGGTCTACGTCCAGCAGATCCCAGCAAGCCACCACGCCCTCAGAAGCGGCCCCGCGAGCATAGCGGGCCCGGCGGCCTCGAAGCTCGGTTCGACCGGCTCACAATCTTGCTACTCCGCGTGCTGGTTCACTCCGGCGCACGTCCTGGAGAGGTTTGCGGAGCGCAATGGCAGGATGTCCGATGGAACGCCGGCGTGACCCCTGTCGGGCACCGGTATGCCAAGATTGTCGTGCCACCCGATCGGTGGAAGGTCGGCGGCAAGACGGGCAAGGCGCGGACGATCTATCTCTCGCCGATTTTGACTCGAGCGCTTCGGCGCGAATATTCGAGGCCCGCGCCTTCCGAATTCCGTGCAGGTCCGATGAACCGGCGCTCGAAGGAGCTGCTCCCACACCATCCAACGACCGTGTTCGCGCACCGTTGTGGAACACGCAAGGAGTTCTACGGAGCCGATCGTGAGACTGGTCAACCGTGGGACGCCGAGCACCTGGCCGCCAAGGTGAGGAAGATCCGAACGGCTGCGATTTGGGCGGGCCTTCCGTTGCTGGAGAAGGGGCCGAACCGCGTCGTAAATTATCGATTCCGACACACGGCGATTTCCACAATGCTCATGATGGGAATCGACGTCGCGACCGTCGCCGAACTGTGTGGCACGTCCGCGGAGGAGATTCGTCGGACCTATGGCCACTTGCTCGACTCTCACCTCGCCGCAGCCGCAAATCGATTTCATTCGCGGCCACGAAGAGATCAACATTTCGACAGTGCGTCAGGTCGCTCTGCTACCGATTAACGTTCCGAACCGGAAACGGTGCGAATCACGTAGCTCGATTTTTCAGTCGTCGTCAGAGTCGTCTGGCGGCGGCGGAGAATATTCGGTCCCGTGCTCGGAATCCGCGAGGTCAGAGGTAAAATCGAACGACAATTGGATATTGGCACCGTAGGTATTGTTTTCGTTGTAGCTATCTTGATCGGTCTTGAGTTGCTTGCAATCGCCGAAAACGGCTTCTCGCCGCTGCTGCAAGGAGCGGTGCATCAAATCCGGATGGGCATCGCGCCCAAACCACAGCGTCTTTTGGACGGGATTTCCTGCAGCGTCTCTCTCGGAAATCTTCACACAAAGCTTTGCGCGAACGCTTCGTCCCTGCGGATCCCGTTCCATTTCGAGACGCATCGCCGCCGCCAATTCCTGTGCGCATTGATCGATGACTGATTTGCGCTGCGGATGCCACTTGCCGTGCGTCACAGCCCATGCGGCGATCGTTCGTCTATCGGCGGGCCAAGGCGCTCCGGACGCAATGTACTCGTTCGCGATGTCTTGAAGCGCTTCCGCCTTCGTCTTGCGGGTACCCTTGGACACTTAGCACCTCCTTTCCTTAACGACCAATAATGTGTCCCCAACCATCCGTCATCGCTTCACTCGTCACAAAGTCCCTGACCTTAACCAGGGAATCGCGAAGCGCTTGGTAGCCAATTTCACCACGGCCGTGCAACTGGCCGACTATTACCCCTGGGTGCACGACCAAGCGGTTGGCGAATTGGTTGATCTTAGCTTTGCTGTAGAGCGGGCCCACTCGACGAATAAAGGAATCCATTTCAGCCGCCTCGAGCCACATCGAAGCAGACTCCGTATTTGCCCGTTGTTCGACCGGGCTCAGTTCTTCTCGTGGGGAGATTCCCTCACCTACGATCTCAGAATCGATAACGGAATCATCCCTGTGCTTCACATGAGAAAGCTCGTGACCAAGCACATGCCAAAAGCTGTCGATCCTGTCGAAGCGAATCGTCATCGCGACAACCGGTGAAACCGGGTCAAGCCAGAACGTCGCGCCGTCAATCTTCGTTCTTGGCAACGGCTCGACCACCACGAATCGAATTCCCATGTCAGCTAGAATACGGGAAACTTTTCTGGTCTCTTCAGGCCATCCCGTAAGTCGCCTGAGCTTTTTAATGCCCTTTTGGAAACCAGCCTCATCGTAGCTGGCCGCTGCTACCGACTGCGCTAAATGCTTCGCCCTGAAGCACCATGCACGTTGCGATGCATTTACCGGATCATTCGCCGCGGTCTTCTTGAATGATGCAGAGATCTCGGGAGGAGAGTCCAGTGAGTCAACCTGGTAGAACCTCAGTAACTCTGCCCGCAAGTCTTCAGCAGTCTGTGTTTTACTAATCCATCCTCTCTTCTCCATGTCCTTGATCGGGGCAATCTCATATAACTTTGCTCGGCTGGCTACTTCGCTCACGTCTGAATCGATTTGAGCAAGCCGAAAAGTGGCGTCCATTCGAAGCCACTCGGTAGCCTCAATCCCAAAAGCGCCCTGCAGCGCGACCGCCATTTCCGGGCTCACGACGCGTTTGCCCTGTATGATTTCGTTAATGGCAGGCAGCGAGCGGTCGAGGACAAGCGCGAGATCCCGCTGGGTCCATCCTCTGGCCTCCATCTCTTCGCGAATTCGCTCGCCCGGCGTCATTATTCGTTCACCATCGTCGAATCTCCTTGCTCTGTATTGACCAGCCAGTCAGAACTCCGATGAAGATCCTAACCGCCGAGGGTTTTTGAGTCAAGGTACCTTGTTACCGTAACGCGATAACAAGACGACTTGCATGCTTATATCACAAACATTATTGAGGGCAATACTAGCATGGAGGAACGAAAACTTAGCTTTAAGGCCGATGTGGAGATGTGCCCGAGTCAGAAGGTATTTGTGCACCGAGACCGACTCGTCTCGCTCAATGGTCGTGCCCGCGTGCAAGGAGTTTTTGTCTTATATGATTGCAGTGAGCACGGTTGGCGCGTGGCGTACCGTCTTTGGCGCGACCAATCAGAACATACTATATAAATGCGACAGTAGGTCGCATAAAAACCAAGTGCTGGAGACGGAGCAAACTGACCGAAAGACCGCTCTGATCACTGCGCAACAAAAAAACCGTCGCTCGAGCGAACCCGAATCGACGGTTCATCACCTGCTGGATTCCCCCCCGGGTCCAGCAGGTAACACGCTGAGTCTATCTGAATCACTTCGATGAATCAACAACTTGTCAGCGCTTGGCATCGTCAAATGACCTAATGTGTCGAGGCTCAGCCTTAATCGAGTTGAGAAGATAGACCGGAATTCCAGCCTCGAAGCATCTGAATACGCAATCGCGCGTACTCTTGCTCTTAACCAGCGTCCGATGGACTGCGATCGCAAACGCCGGACCTGAGTCGACCATCTCTTGATTGCGCATCCCAACCGCACGATCGCCGTAGCGTTTCCAATCGGCACGATAGTCAGTGCGGGGCACGTCGTATTGTCTGGCTGCTCGCTCGAACGCCGCGCCAACGCCTTCCAAGCCGGCCTCGTGGAGTATGCGGACGCCGTCCTTCGTATACCGGCGGACGAGTCTCTCCACAATCCGACGCGCGAGCGTATCGCACTTCCATGAGCGGCAGCCCGTTACGAGCACGCGGATTCGGTCCATTCCTGACCCCCGCCGAGGCTGAGAAGCGGGCAACGGCAATCGGACGCGCTAAGAACAATAAAAACGATGATACCCGACCACCGTAGCCGGGCATCATCGCTAATGGCCACGCTCGTAAAACGAGCAGGCAAACGCGACAGTACACATTTGCACACTAGTAGTCAACTGCCTATCTTGTCGTCCGCTGAAACTCTGTAACGATCACCGTACCTCTTTGAGGCTGTCCGCTTGTCGCGTACAACATGGGTAAGGTCGACGCATGACAGAGTTAAAGCTCTCTAACCAACGATTACGGACTCACGCAATGTCGCAAAATGAATCGACACACGCACAACCTCCCGCATGGTATCTGATAGTCGCGATCGTTTTCATAGTTGGGCTATGGTTGGCTTCTCCGTGGCTAATTCTCGGCTGGCTTCCTCACGAGGGTGGCGATTGGCAGACGTCTGGCACGTTTGGCGATTCGTTCGGTGCGCTCAACAGTCTGTTTTCAGGGCTAGCGCTAGCTGGACTCGTTTACACAATTTTTCTGCAAAGACATGAAATTTCGATGCAACGTGAAGAGATGACAAGATCTGAGAACAATGCTAATGATCAGAAGGTAGATCTAAAAGAACAGGTGAAAGATGGCAAACGGGCAATTATGCTTGGATCGCAACCGCTGATCTTTGTTGAACCCGCTCTAGGAGTTCAATCATTCTTCATGGCCTCGCAAGAATTCAATCTAAAAAAAAATGAAATCATGCATAAGAGAGAATTCTCAATTATTTTAGGCCAACATAATGTTTCTACATATCCAGCGATCGGCGTCATTGTTGAAATGACAATTATGCGAAACGATCATAATATGGAGACTGAATCTGTTTTAAATCGGATAAGATGTTTAGCAAGCAATGGGTTGGCGAAGGTTTCCCTAAGAGCAGACGTCATCGACACATCGGCACTAAAGATGACCGTAGTTGGAAATCGCATATTTCTTCACTTGGAGATCAAATTCAAAATATGGTTTAAAAATACATGCAACGGCCATTTCGTAACCTCGCAGAGGTTTTCACTTTATATCGAAAACGCTGTGCTCTACGACAAGTGGTGCGCGAGCATGAACGAGTATAATTTACACATGGCGACGCCCAGCAATATTCAGAAGGTCAAACCAAATAACTTCAAGCAGGAAGTAGATCTGATAGAGGATGTTTCATTCTTCGATCAACAACTAGTCGACGAATCAAAATACGAAGAGGCACTTCAAAGACTGCGCGCTGCAGAAAGTATAACTGGCATGTCGATACAGCGGAACGAAGACCAAAACGAAAACGCCCGGCCGTAAAGCCGGGCGTCTCCGCTGTTTCACTCAGCCCTGTCGTTGAGCACTATAGCTCGCCATCGATCCCCGGGATTCTTAGTCCCAAGCAGGCTTCTTGTGCGATACAGAACCGGCCTCTTTTTAGCCGGCCTCTCTTGGTAATGGCATTTCGGGAATCGCCCGGACAGCGTTTAAGGTTTTGTGATGCGTTAGGACCGGGCAAAACGTATCAGCATCATTCCGCGCGTTACGTGTCTCATACAAGTTGCACCGGCGGGAATTGAACCCGCTTTCTCCTGGTTATGAGCCGGGCGAGGTAACCGTTCCTCCACGGTGCAAATTTGAACGTATGGAATGTTTATCTGCTGTCAATGGGGCGTCCGTTCGATCTCGCTAGTTGTCGCTTCTGGGCCAAATTCAGCGCCTTCGGCCAGGGCCACTTGTTTTCCGCACGAAGCTGCTCAATCAGTGACCCGGCAACAAACTTCGACACCCCCAATCCACGCGCGGCATCGCCGATGGTTAGCGGCTGAGTTGTCGGATACACCGCCGCCCACGCCAGCAGACTTTCGCGAAGGACGTCGCGGTCATAGATGAGTTTTCGGTTTCGACGTTTTTGCGCGTGCATCTTGTCACCTCGCTGCTACTTCAAAGGGAAGCCCTGGCGTCACCTAAAAACTCATCGCCAGCAACGCAACAATCGTTGCGGTCGCGATGATCACCCACACTCTCCACCGCCTCGAGCGCCTCAACGCCTCGACTCGGGCTGCTCGCCTCGTCACCACAACATGGACCAGCAGCCCCGCCTGCATAGCGACGCGCCCCATCTCGTCGAACTCGATCTTCACGCCTTCGTTCTCCTCGGCCCCGCCTTCCCTTTGCGCGCCGCCCGATTCTTGCCGTCGTGCCCAAGCTCGACGAGCTTCGCCGTCGACAGTGCCCGTTCGACGTCGGCAGCGGTTTTGAACTGCTGAGTGTTGAGCGACTCCCAGGCCTCGACATCCTGGATCCTGAACCGCACCTTCTTCGGCCCCTTACCGTGCCGCTTGACCGGCGTGCGCGAAAGGTTGATGAACTTCAATGCGTTCAATTCTGAGAACATCGCGTCGTAAACCTCGTCGAGGTTGCATTGCCAACGCTCGGCGACGTCTTCCGCACGCAGGATTTGCTTCTGGGCGACGGACACGGCCGGGCTCCTATGCGAAGGACTCGATTGCGATTCGACGGCGATTCACGTATTCCTGGTCGACAGCTAGGATCCTGATAAACGCGAAGCTTTCAGCGGCGTCAGGATTGTAGACAACCTCCTGCCCTCGGCCCTGGTTGTCGTTGACGATGATGCTTCCCTGAAGAGCATCCTTGATCCCTTTGGCGACGTTGTCGTCATCTGGCATTGGTCCGCCGCGCACGATGCTAATCGCGGCATGCATGACAAAAAGTCCCGAATGAGGGAGCCGCCCGGCCATCGCCTGTACGGCTGCTTTGCGAACGACTTTTTGCCAGACAGCGAACGCTGGATTTGTCGCCGGCCCCTGCCCTCGCTTGCGGATCGAGACCTTCCAAGGCACGGCTCGCCCCTCGACGCGAAACTCGGCGATCACCTGGCCACCGGGATAGACCGTCGACGGCGGTTTGATCTTCTTCGCTCGCTTCTTTCCGTGTTTCCCCTTCGGTGGGGCTTCGAGGGTGACGCCACGGACAGTCGCGCCGGTGAGATCGAGAAACATGTTGCGGCTCATTGAACAACCTCCTTCAAGGCAGCTTCGAGCCGATCCGTTAGCGCATGCGGCAGGCCCGAGGTTCTGCGGTTGATCGTGAGGACCTCGTTCACGACCGCAATCAGCTCCGCCATCTCGACGTGCTTGCTTGAGAGCTTCGCGCATCCGACTTCATGACCCGAGATCGCGATGCCAGCGTTGCGTAGGATCGCCTCGTACACTTCGCGCCTGTGAACGGAAATATCTTTCGGCGCGTCGATGCCCAGGCGAACCTTGTGTCCACGAACCTCGACAACCGTGATCGCGACGTCGTCGCCGATCATGATTTTCTCATCCTGCAGGCGGGCCAAAACGAGCATTTCTCACCTCCTTGATGTCTTCTCGGGCTGCATTTCCAGAGAGTCTCTATCTCTCAAGATCGTGATCGTTCCGTCCCGCATCGAAATCAGAGCCCGCGTGATCTGAGCAGTTCTGACCACAACGCCATCACGCTTTTTCACGCTCTGAAGTGGCATGCACGCGGGACACTGGATCGCGCAGTTTTCGGACCACTCCACCAGGCCGCCCGTTTCCTTCCGGTCTCGAAAGACGCGGTACTCGAACTTGATCCCGCCGCATTGCCCGCAGGGCTTTAGACTGCTGCGAGGCAGCCCCGCACCGTTGGGTAGCACGACCCACTCAGCCGGGTCGAATGCAGGTCCGGCAGTAGCAGGGGATGCCTTCGTCTGCATCGGGGGATCAAGATCGAAAAGGGTTGCCATGGTGCCGACTCGCGGTTAGTTCGCCGAAGCGGAGGCCGCTGCCGCGCGAGATGCACGCGACCGAATGGATTTGTCGAAGGCATCAAGCGGCTTCGGAGCGTCCGGCGCCCAAGGCCAAAGCATCTGGCCGGCGTCGTCGAGCAGCAGCCCGGCTTGATGCGTCTCGACAGCGTTGTGACCGTGAATTGCTGCGATGTCTTTGAACCAACCGACTTCAAAGTCGTGCGGTCGCATCTTGAGCATGGGCCGACCGGCGTCGTCGGTTTTGACGCCGTACTCCCCCATCTGGAGCATCAGGTGGTGCAATTCGTGATGGAGAACTGCACGTCGCACAGCGTCGCTATGCTGGTCCCATTGCTCGACGTCATACCGAATCGTCGCGTCGCTTTTGCCTTCCACGCGATCGGCGTATGAGTTGATTTTCACGTCGGCGATTGCTCGCACACCCTTCTTGACGAGTGGCGGCTTGTAGTGGCCGGCGTCCGTGGTCTCACCGCGAGCGAAGAGAAACGCAACGGTCACTCTTTTCGCTGCGAGGTCTGGCTCGAACTCGACCATGACTTCCTGCAGGAAATCCACCTCATCTTCGGTCGCCTTCTCAAACGTGGCTCCCATCGTTGCTCCTTCTCGGTTTGAAACCTCTCTTCCAGACATTCACGCCACTGTCACCCCTCGTCGGCCGGAACCTCCTTCGCCTCGGGGCGCCGCCGAAACTCCGCCGCCAGGGCGAGCGTCACCGGATGCGCCGGCCGCTCCTTGATCGCCTTGTTGAGGGCGTTGAAAAGAAATGGGTAAGGCATCGAGGCGATCTCGTGATCACGCCCTTTGCTGTCGGTGTAAATCTGCGTCTTCATGCCGAGGTTCCTGCGAATAAGCCCTTTTTGATTAATGCGATCTTCTTTGCCGCCGCCTCAGGCGGGAGCTCATACAAAGCTGTGCGAAGCGCGTCGCGTTCCGCATCCCAGTCCTTCGCTTGATGCTTGAAGGGACTATCAAATCTTCCATCGCCACATTCACGCATACGAAGTCGGGCGTTTGCATCGTCAGAAAGATCGGGGGTATTCTCGCCGAGCTTCGTGTTGCGGTTGGCCTGCGCGAGATAGACTCCCATCGCACAGAGGTTGCAAAAGAATCGTTGCAAATGCCCGTCCTTGTGGCTCACTCGATCGGTCATTCCGGATCCACCGCAGTCCAGGCATCCCTTGCTCACCGTAGCGGCATATTGGAGGGTTGCATTCGCCTGATTCGTTTCGCTTCGACGGGTTTTCATTTCCGTCGCGATCTCCAGAAACCGGGGAAGCATGTTGCCGAAACTGATGTTTTTGACGGGTTCGCCCATGAGCCGAAGTGAGGCTTCGAAGGCGATATCTTTCGGAATCGACTTGTCTTCGATGTGCCAGCGGAACGACTCAGAAAGCTCGACGAATCCTTCGCCCGCTGGCCAGTTGAATCCGCTGAATCGACGCAGGTGTGTTCTGTAAAAATCGTCGAACCACTCTTCGGCGTTCATGTGCTTGGTTTCTCCTTTCTGGATTTCGAGTGCTGATCAAACAGGGCGATGCGCTGGTCCGTCTCGGCGGCCTGGCGAGCCGCGAGCGAATTGGGTGGTGATCGAGCTGGCGATTCCGCAGGCGCGAGGCGATCGAGGGTCGCCGACGCCTGTGCGTCGAAATGCTGTTTTGCGGCCTCTCGGTGGAGCACTGTTGCGATCCACCGGATCGCACCGATTCCCGGCGTAACCCGGCTGCCCTCGGACTTCAGGACAGACTTGATGATCTGGTCGAGCGCATAGCCGCTGACGAGCCAGTCGGCGCATTCGCGGGTGTAATACTCGGCGTTGTCGTCGTTCCAGCGGCCGGACAGCCAGTCGCCGAATTGCTGCGCGTTTTGGGGAAATGAGGATTCGCGTGCGCCCGCGTTAACACACACTCTCTTGTCTTCTTCAATCTCTAAAGTCTGAATTCCGCGCGTGCGTTCTATATGCGATTCCCATTTATCTGGATACGCGTGCCTATTTATCTGGGTATCCGTATCCAGATGGTTGGGTACGGATTCCCATTTATCTGGATACGCGTGCCCATTTATCTGGGTATCGGGAGAGTCGATTTCGACGCTCGAATTTTGAGCCTTGAGTGCGTATTCGACCCCTGAGCTGGTCTGCAAAAAGTCACGGTTGCAGGTGATCCATTCGGACGCGTTTGTGTTGATCAGCAGCCCGACGATAGGGCCGTCGGTTTCAATGACGATCCTGTCGCGACGTAACGTTGACGAGGCGTCATAGAGCATCTTCCGGACGTATTTGAAGCGTTGATCCTTCTCGTCGACGAAATCACCACACACTTCTTTTGCTACTGCGGTGATCGTTCCCGTGAATGGAATCGCGTCGGGCCACGCGCCGCCCTTCGCCTTGCGACGCGTTGAACAGGCCCAAGAGTGTTCACGGATGTGGTTCAAGAGAAGTCGCTCATAATCGCCGAGGCGAATGGTAGAAAATCGGCGCGCAATATCGTCAGCCAGCAGGCCGTAACTCTGGCCGTGGTTCAGCTTTCCCCATGCTTTTCCGGGCATCGTTGACACGACCGAGTCTCTCTGTCAGTTCCGGGAGAAAGCGAGTTCCGGAGGTAGCGTTGCGTAGCAGGCGCCGACGAATTTGAGGTGTTCCATTGCCCAGTCGGTCATGAGCAGTGACTGGGGCGAGAGATCGAGCTGGCAGGTCCACGTTTGATTCGTGGGCAGGTGAACCCAGGCCATGTTGACGAGCGGGTTAGCAACCGAGCTCTGGACGTCCTGTGAGGCGTTCACGAAGTGCGTTCCGTCAGGCATGCGGCCCCAGCGGAAGAGATCGAGCACTTGGCGAGCGGACGGCCCTGGCGGAGCCGGCTGCGGGTTCCAGAGCCGTCTCAGCAGTCCCAAGATTTTGTCGCGTGATCGCATGTTGGACTCCTTAGGCGCGCAGTGATCCCGTGCGGCGATTGAGCCGCGTTTTCAAGCTCGTGCTGTCGTCAGCGGTGACCCGCCTAGATTCCTAGATGGCGGTCTAGCTCTTCAGGCGTGAACCGACTTCCCGGCCAAGAGACTTCGAGTCGTTTGACGCCGTCGTCGTGGTTCGAGACGGTAAACACGCAGCCCTCGTAAACAAGCTCCGTCGCGCTCCAGCCCTCTTGACGAGCGATCCTATGAATGAGGGCCTGCTTTGCATCAAGGTATCTCCGATAGGCCGCCGGTTCGTCGGGATGGCCTTCGTGGAGGCACTGCGATTCATACTCGGCAGCGAAGAATGCTTCGCAGATCTGTCGAGTCGTTATGGTCGCGAGCGCTGTTTCCATTGATCGCTCCTGCAAGGTTTGACGGCCGCCGCGATCTATCCCTGATTGGCGGCCGCCCAGTGCGAGTTAGCCGTCGGAACCCGGCTCACGTTCCTGAACAGTCGGCTGTTGGGTCACGGCCTTGAAAGCCGCTTCAACTTTGTCGAGCGTGGTGTTGATCATCTGATTGATCGTTTCCCGGACCCATGTTCGTTGGGTCGGATAGAGATCGTCAGTGATGACGAGAATTGCCGCGCCGCTCGTCGACACCTGCTTGGTCGTGAGGTTGGCAGCGACGGCGGCTTTGTAAACTTCGGTGTGAATCATTTCCCGCTTGATCTGAGGCGTTGCGGGAGCCGGCTGGCCGTTCGACTCGTAGATCTGTGCCAGCAGCCTCTGGCCTTCGGTAGCTGCGTCTCGAGCTACGTTGACGTAGGAGCGATCGTCATATCCTGTCGAGGTCTGGCCGATCACTTTCAGGTCGAGCTGCTGGCCAGCTTTCGGAGTAACGTCGATCGGCTTTTCCTGAGTGCCGGACGTCCCGATAGTCGAGTGCTCGTTGACGTATTTCTCGGTGTTGAAGCTGCCGCTGTCGGTCTCCTGCTTCATGTCCTCGAGTTCTTCAGGAGTGTAGATGCCGACGACAATGCCCGGATAAACCATGCGGACACCGGCGGAGATACAGCGAGCGCGAAGCATTGCTGCCCGGTGACATCGCCAGTTCTTCTTGATCCCATCTTTGCCTTGAACGATGCCCCGTTTGACGCACTCGTCGTAAGTAACGGAGACTCGGATCGGCTTTGGTTGCAGCGTCGGATGCGAGAACATGGCCTCGGCGGCGTCTTCGTCAAATCGCACCCATTCGACGAAGCCTGAGTGATTTTGGAACTTTGCCTGAATGGCTGCGGCCTTCATTGCAGGCCGACCTTCGATGATGTCGTATTGCCGAAGGGCCTCGATGTAATGGATGTTCTCTGCCTCGCAAATCATCATCAATGTGAAGATCTGATCCTGCGAAGCTGCCTCTCGTCCGTTTACGATCATGCCGGAATTCGCCAGATATCCGGCGAACGCCCAGGCGTCAGGTAGCGAGAGTTTCGACGGAGATGGGGCTTGGCCGGTGGTCGCAACCTGACCGGTCCGCGGCGTTTGCAGTGCGAGGCTCATGATTCGTGCCCTTGGTTCTTGCGTGAAAATTAGTGGATTCGTTGAAACGGGTCGCTTACTCGATGCCGGTCGAAATCGACGGAGCGTTCTCGACGGCGGGTATTTCCTTCACGAATACGAGCGTGGTGTCGACGCCTTCCTCAGCGAGCCGAGCAAGCGTTGGCGCGAGGTCTGTCTTGTTGACATACTCGCGTTTCTTGATGATTTCAGGCGCCCACTTCCGGGCCCATTCGACAGCAGCGTCGTTGTCGGTGATTTCGATCGTCGCTGCCTTGTTTCGGAAGGCGACTTGGCCACGGCTGAACTTCACCGTCTTCGTCTTCCCGAGGATGCTCCGAGCGAACTCGATCAAGTTGATGGCGAAGCGGAAATCCCACCACTTGAGGCGTGACTCGACGTCACGAATTTGCGAGTCGATATTCTTTGTGATCGCAAGCTTTTCAGCCTTGAGACCAAGGATCTCACGCTCAAGCTTCGCCCGTTTTCCAAGCGCGGTTTCCGCTTCGGGCCGACTCTCAATCGTCCAGGAAAACGCTGGCCTATCGAGCTCGGGCGCCGATTCAAGTTTCGCGTACGCCTCGGGGCTAAGCACCTCGCCGCCGGCGACGTAATAGGGAACCCCGTCCTCGTCGACTGCGACCTCTCGCGATCGTTCCGAGTAAGCTTCGTGGGGTTCATCCTCAAACCCAGGAAGATCGGGGCGAGCGTGGCTGGGACGAACGCCCACTGAAGGCGGAAAGACGTCGCGCTGAGACCAATAATCCAGGTCTGACGCTTCGGCGCCTCCGTCTCGTTCGAGAGGCTCTATCTCGTCAAGAATTGATTGCAGATCCATGGCTCGCCTCAGTCCTGATAGGAGTACCGTTCTTCTTCAGCCGCCTCGGCCATCGCTTCGTAAAGCCGTTCGTCAAACTCCTTCTCGACCCAGGCGACATAGCTTTTGGCTGTCGCCTCGTCGAATTCGACCTTCACTCCATCCCGCGTAAGCTCCACCAGGTCGATCGAGTGAATCTCGACTTCCGGAGGTTCGGGCGGCTCGAAGTAACTGCCGGCGAATCCCCGCGAAGCCTTGAACTCGATGTCGAATTTGGCTTCGTAGATCGCGTCCTCATGGCGCTCGTCAGTGGCTTCAAACGATGTCCACATGATTCGCGCCTCCCTTGACGACTTCGTCCCGCATGAATAGGATCCTGTTGCTGGTTAGGTGCTCTAGGGCCGCTTCCGATGCCAGTCGGGAGTGGCCCCTTTTTGTTGGCCTAAGCGACATCTGCGAGCGTCAACTCTTCCGGCTCAGCGTGAACGTCCATGAACCGCAGGGCTTCGAGCAACTCCTCGCGGCTCAAAAAGATCTCGAGACCGACATTGGTCACGAAATCGCCGACCCATCGAGCCTTGTCCCGCGTGACGAATCGCACGGTGTTGCCGTCGAGGGGTTGAAGCTCTGTCGTAGTCTCCTTTCCGGTCTCATTGTCGCGGACTTGCATGGTTTGCTCCGTTGTAAGGTTGGATTTGTCTTATCGACACTTAATTATAACTTACACTAACACATAAGCAATAGTGTTACGTGTCGATTTCAGAGTTTTTGTGCGGCTCGAATCCCGCGATCGCCTCGCGCATCAGTGCGTCGCCGCCGTCATTGACCGGTAGAAATTCCGGTTCACCGTGGTGGCACTGGCACGCGGGATTGCGGCAGGTTTCGTCGAAGACGGCCGTTTCGGACGCGGGCCGCGAGATATCGAGCAACTCCTCGAGCGCCGATGGGCTGCCGGGGGTAGGCTGCTCGTTCAGCCATTCGGCGATACGAAGGGCCTCGTCATGGCGACGAGAGCCGCCGATCTCGAATTGATCGCCGATGGCGCTCGTGACCCTGATCACGCTGACGTTGCCCAGAACTCTCTGAACGCTTGCTTTCACGGGCGTTGTCCCTGCTTGGAGTAATTGGTGGAGATTGTGACATTGAAGCAGCGTTGGTTACTTCACGCGGACGGAACGGCAATCAACGCCGTGGGAGTAAAGTTCCTCGGCGGCAGCCGCGGCGGCCTGCTCGGTGAGGAAGACGAGTAGTGATTCGCCGGGGCGATCGGCGGAGCCGATGAAGCTGCCTTCGACGCCGGGCTTTGGAACGGCCCAGATCATCCAGAGGGCGGACGGGATGATCGGCTCATCCTCGTCTGCAAACGTGACTATCTCGCCGGACGCGACGCTGCCGAAGATCGGCTGGCTAAGCGAAGCCTGACCGTTCTCTGCAGGAATGCCCTCGAAGAACTCGTCGAAGACGCCGGGGCGTTCCTCTTCGGGCTCTGGCGTGGCGGCTTGGATGGACTGAGGCTCGGGCGCGGCCTGTTTGGTTTCGACGACAGGGACTGTGCTCTGGCTAGATGCCATCTCCGTTTTGACGGCGTCGAACACCTGGTCGAAGCGCTTGGTGTCCGATTCGAGTTGAGCGCGGCGGTCGCAGAGTGCCCTGATCGCTATATCGATCGCTCGCGTCAGCGCCCCCTGGGATTCAGGCGAAAGGTCAGTGATAACGATCTCGTCGAGCTGCTCCATCGCTTCGTCGATGGCAGCGATCGTCGACGCCCCGGCCAGCGTTTGAATCGTAGCGCGGCGTTGGTCGAGCTTGGTCTGGTCCTCGCGCTGGAGCCGCAAATCCTCGGCTTGTTTCGCGAGTTCCGCCTTGCGGCGTTCGTCTTCTTTCAGGCTCGTCAGCCGATCGGCAAGGTGGCTGAGAACGTTGGTCTTGAGGGCAACGGCTTCGCCGGCGAATTCGGCGAACGACTCGCCAATCTCGAACTGCTCGACCTGGGTGATCAGCGCGTCGATGTCAGTGGACTTCGTGATGCGGAGCGCCTGGCGGGTGTAGTCGTTCAGCTTGGCGAGCCTCAGCTTGATGGCGTCGACGCGTTCCTTTTCGGCGGCGAGCTTCCGCTGCTTCTCGGCTTCTTTTCGCGCCTCGAAGGCTTCGAGGGCGGCACGAGCTGGGCTTTCCAACTCCTCCCAAACAGCTGTCACGTTCTTGGCGATGCTGTCGATCTTCCGTCCCTGCTCGAGGTGGCCAGACTTGAGCCCTTTGCGGACTCGCTCGGTTTCGGTCCTGCCTGTGACACACATCCGGATGAACTGGCGGCACTCGGTCTCATCCGCCTTGGACTCGAACGTCCAGACTCGGCCCGCGTATTTGTCGCGCAGCTTTTGCGCTTCGGCAGCAATCGGGTCGTATTCCGCGATGCCAGTCGATGCCGGCTCGACGATGGTCTCAACTTTTTCTTCGGTGGCTGCTTGCATAGAGGCTCCTTCGGCGCGTGGACTGGTCGCCACGCGTTGACGTGTTGTTCTGCGTTTTGGGTAAACCGCTGGGCGGTTACAATCCGCCGAAACTTGGCGGCATCGGTGCCCAGTGCGTCGGCGTGTAGTAGACGTACATCGAGCCGTCGGGGACGAACCAAAGGCGGCCGCGTTTGATCAACGATGTCTCGTTTCGGCAGCCGTGCTCGTCGTCGATCTTCGTCATGACTTCCTGGCCCTTGGGTGCTGTCGCGACCGTTTGCCAGTCGAGCGTCTCCTTCACCTCCCGGTCCTTTCTAGTCAACGCGGTTTAATATTCGCGAACTTGGAAAGAATTGCTTTGGTGCCTGGGAATCAGGCGACCGGCTGCGGAGTCTGGCGGGCACGCTTGTGCTTGGAGTTGTTATCGCCGTATGTCAATTGCTCGAAGGTGTCGACGTATTCGCCGATAACCTTGTCGGCCAACTCCTGAACGTCAAATCCTTGCCGTGACGCAGCAGCTTTGAATCGTTGCTGAAGTTCACGCTCAATGCCGACGTTTACCCGGTCGGCTCGCGTTCTGGTCGTACTCATTGCCTCCTCCGCGATGTGGTTTTGGTGATGTCGCTGGCATCACATCCGACATAACTAACAATACGTGCGTAATTACTGATTGTCAATCAGGAAATCCGTATTTCAATCGCGTCATTCCGCATCATGTTGACGTAATTGCTTACCGGTTACACAGTAGGGCATGCGCATGCACGAAAAAATAACGCACGTTACGAAGGAAAAAGGATGGAATCAGGCTATCGTTGCGCGGAAAGCCGGAATCTCCGCGACATCACTTGGCGAGTACATCAAAAAGGGAACGATGCCTGGTGCTGACGTGGCATTCCGAATCGCGAGAGCGTTGGGAATCACCTTAGATTCATTAATGGATGAGTCACAAGAAATTGTGTTTCTGGATGCAAATGGTGGTGAACGCAGACTATCGGCCGATCAGGGTCGGATTCTCGGTGCAGTCGAAGTGCTCGGACTCAAGGCAGATGACGTGATCGCCGTTCTTCGCCAGGTCGTTAAAGCAGGGATTCCGCCTGAGCCCGCCAATGAGCCGGAAAGCTCAGCCACTGCGCCGAAGCAGCGACGGCTGGTGAGTGAAGAACCGGTAGCCGCCGGCGAGAAGCTCGAACTCTGGGGCGGGCGTGACCGGCCGGACAAGGCCGCAGAGATGCAGAAGTTCGTTGGTGAGGTGAAGGCAAAGAAGGTGGAAGAGGTTGAGGGACAGGCCAAAGATAAGAAGTGATGCTTGTCATGCATCTCGATTGCATCCAGCAGACTTCGCGGAGATACTCTCGGCTCCTACTCTCTGCCGGGCTCAACTTATAAAGGCGCAGCCATGGGCATGTGGCTCAGGCGAAATACGACGATTTTTCATACGTTAGGTGTGCTTCAGTGGGTATGTCTTTGCATTGTCGCGGCTCTCACGGCAGCCGACAAATTGAACCCTGAGGGCTACCCTCAATGGATTCGGCACGCGCTTGGTTTAGTCAAGTTTGTGCCATCCTGGTTGACCCTGGCGCTTATAGGGATGACAGCAGCCAGTAAATATGGACGAACGGTGATTGGTGATCCCAAGATTTGGCGAGTGATTCAGAACCTCTTGGATGAATACCGTGACCTAGTATTTGAAAGGTGTGATGACAGAAGACTTCATCATTATCGAATAACACTCTTTGAATATCGCCGAATTCGCATATGCTGCCGCTGGAAGAAAGGGAGAATGCCTTGGGACGGGTGGCTCTGCGCTGTCGCCCGCTCGGGTCACACCACCAAGAAAGTTGGTGTTTTTCTGGCACCGCTAAACAAACCAGATGAGGCAGAAGGTGTTGTCGGGCAGATATTTGTGGGCGACGAGCTTGGAATTAATTTGACAAGTCTACCCTCTATTACGAAGGATTCATCACCGGAGGAGATAAGCGACTACGCGAGGCGTGCTTTTGTGTCGCCGGCCTGGGTACAATCACGACTGGAGTTTGGATTGTCGATTCCCCGAACACTTTGCGGATACCCGATTCTGCGCGGGGGCGAGCGGTGGGGAGTGATCGTGTTCGATAGTGTGGATGAAGGGTGCATTAGCATCCGATCCCAAAAATGGATGGTTTCGAAGACGATGATGACAAGCGTGCTTTCCAACCTCCTAAAGGGGATTTAGTCATGTCCCACGAATGGATTAAGATAAATCCAAGTGAATATGACGAGCCTCGAACCGAGACGATTCGCGGGGTTGACGTCGAGGTGTTTCTTTCGCCCTACGAGATTCCTCGTGAAGTTAGCGGCTATTACGACGAAGGCGTCAAAAAATTTATGATTGTGTTTAAATATATCGGTGATGGTGAAGCAACGGAAGCAGTCAAAGAGGATGATTTTATCACCGCAATAGTTGGTCGCCAGAGTCATCGCCTTTATCGGTTAGAGCTAGACGTTCACGGTATGGCCGCCGATCTGATCGAACTCAAAGTTAGCGGACCCAAGCGGGCACAGGCAGCAATCGACCACCTCTCAAGCTCGGTTGCTCGTCCGCGCCGAGGAAATTACCAGACGGCTAAACAGGTTATCGCAGACAAAGGATCGCAAATCTTTGCGGCATCCCAATAAGAAGGGCCGGGCGCAGAGGAGCGCCTGACCCTCCCTTCGATCTCAGGCGAAACACATCGCCACCATCCCATCCGGCGTTCGCATGGTCTCCCAGGTGGGGAACCGGTCTGCGACAATGTTCCAGTCCTCGATTGGGAACCAAAAGCACCGGACGTTCGCCCGCAACTCCCCATCGGAGGCGCGCAAGAAAAACTCGCGGCAAACGATGGGGCTCGCATCGTCGCGAGTCGCCTTCGGGCTAACCATCACTCCGAGATCAACAAATAGGCCTGCTCCTGGAACTTGGTTGCGGATCATCATCGACACTCGTTTCATGACATTCTAGGATCACATCGCACGTTAGGTGAATTCGAACCTACCCAGACCGTTCACTCTGTACAAGTGTTCTAAATTAAATTCCAGCATTTATCCTAAGCTTTTACCGCAAAACGGGTTAAACGCATTGATCGCATGAGCGCACCTGGATTGCGACGTCGACCGCTGTACACTGCCAATCGTAAGTGTCATAGTAGCTAAGGGCTTGGTGACGACGAGTCAAAACTTGGCAAAAAGGGGTCGTTTATGCTGGAGACGTTCACAATCACAGCAGAGTCGATTGAAAGCAACATTCCCTATAAGCAGCGATTCCTCGAGGCGATCAAGGCGGCGGACAAGCTCGAAAAGTCGATGCGGCGACTGCATAATCGTGGGCTCGCTTCGGAGCACAACATGGCAGAGGTCCGAGCAGCCTTGCGGCTCCTGCGGTCGGCATCAAAGAGTTTTCTGGCGACGCCGAGTAGCGATCCGGCGGACAATTAAACGCGTAAAACGGCACAAAGGTGAACGGTTATGACTTCACTCTTCAGCAACAACGAAATGGCGCCCCAGGCGGCGAGGCTGGCCCCCAAACTCGCGGCACTCGCTGACCAGGGCGTCTACTTCGGGACGAGCTCCTGGAAGTATGAGGGCTGGCTCGGTTCGATCTACAACGAAGAGCGATACATAACACGCAAGAAGCATTCAAAGGCGAAGTTCGAGGAAAACTGCCTGACCGAGTACGCCGAGATCTTTCCGACCGTCTGCGGCGACTTTGCGTTCTACCAGTTTCCGGCGTCCACGTATTGGTCGAAGCTGTTCGGGCAAGTTCCCTCGACGTTTTCCATCGCGCTCAAGGCGCCGGAAGACATCACAGTCACGGTCTGGCCGAAACACGCGAGGTACGGGCAGAGAGCCGGCAATGAGAACCAGGACTTTCTGAACGTGAAAGTCCTCGAGACGTATTTCACCGAACGTCTGAAGCCTTACGGTGAACAGGTCGGGCCGATCATCTTCGAGTTCGGCACCTTCAACAAGTCGACGTTCGCCACGCCCGCTGACTTCATGGCCAAGCTCGAGCCGTTCCTCGCAGCACTGCCGAAGGGATTTCGATACAGCGTGGAGCTTCGCAACGAGAATTACCTCTCGCCCGAATACTTCGATTTACTTTCAAGTTATAATGTTGCCCACGTTTTCAACGCCTGGACTCGGATGCCTACGCTCGATGACCAGGCCCGTCTGCCTGGTGCGTTCACGGCTGACTTTGCCGTGGTGCGTGGATTGCTCAAGCGTGGTCGCGGGTACGAGGATGCGGTGAATCAGTTCGAGCCGTATCGCGAAATCCAAGAGCCGAATGAGGGCGCCCGGGATGGAATTCGCATGTTGATGAACGACGCGAGGCGGCTCGGCAAGAAACTGTTCGTTTACCTCAACAATCGCTTGGAAGGCAACGCGCCGGGGACGATCGAGGCAATTATCGATCATCAATTGCCACTGGTCGGCCATTAACGCGGGAGAATGCTCGTGACGATCGTGCGTGTCTTTGCTCTCGCGCTCTTGTTTGCCGCGTCATCGTTCGCGAAGGAACCGTTCGGCGCGCGCGTTATTGGAATCACCGACGGCGACACGCTGACGGTTTTGACTGCCTCCAAGGAGCAAGTAAAGGTCCGATTTTTTGGAGTCGACGCGCCCGAGAAGGGGCAACCTTACAGCGACAAGGCAAAGGCGGTTTTGGGCGACCTCGCCTTTGGGAAGGACGTTACCGTCAAACTTACAGGCAAGGCCGACCGTCAGCGCGAGATTGGCGACGTCGTCCTGGCCGACGGTCGATCGGTAAGCCGCGAGATGGTTCGTAGCGGGTGGGCCTGGCATGCGAAGCAATTCGCGCCGAAGGATCGGGAGTTGGCCGAGCTGCAGATGGCGGCTCGAACTGCGAAGCGTGGACTCTGGGCGGATCCACTGCCGATACCGCCCTGGGATTGGCGACACAATACCGGCGACGCTACCACTTCTGTCGTCGTCGGGAACAGCAACAGTAAGATTTATCACACGCCAGGGTGCAATTCGTCGGCGCGGATGCTGGCCAAGAATCGCGTGGAGTTTGCGTCGTGCACAGCAGCGGAAGCGGCCGGGTATCGGAAGGCTTCGGATTGCAGTAAGTAAGCCCGTCCTATTCAGAGGCATGGCACTTATCGCAACCGATGCTTGCATCTATGTGCCAATTCTAGTTTAATCTGTGCCTTCCGGTGTCAGCTTATAACGAATCCAAATCCGGAGTTTCTACCAATGCGCCTCCACTGGCTCGCCGCGGGTCTACTTTTGGTCGTAAGTGCAGTGACCTGCCAGGCCGGCACTTTGTATATTTCCTCGGTCTTCAGCTCATCCGCCAAAACAGACAACGTCGTTTTTAGGGTCGACACCGTGTCAGGTGCCGAATCTCAATTTGCAAACTTTCCATCTGGAACAGGGAATGGCGGCCCTACACGCATGGCGCTCGATCGCTCCGGAAATCTGTTCGTCGTTTTGGACGCTGGTTTCACCGGTTCTATTGAGGAGTTCACGCCTAATGGTACCGGCCATATTTTTGTGCCCGACATGGGGCAAGGCATCACTCCGAGCGGCCTAGGGTTTGATCCTGCCGGCAACTTGCTCGTCGGTCTTGGGTTCACAGCTTATCCTCCAATTCGAGTTTATTCTCCAACGGGCGTGCTACTTCCGACTCCCGCAGGCATTGCTAACGTAGCCTCCGTTCCAGTTGGCGCGATTGCCCTTGAGCACGACGCCGCAGGCGACTTATTCATTCTTAGCTACAGTCATGATTCAATCTACAAAGTCACGCCGGATGGCACAGGGAGCCTTTTGAGTACGGTGCGCCTCGAGCCTACCATTTGGTCGGACATGGTTTTGGATAAGTTCGGTAATATTTATGCCTCGAATGAAACAGGTAACCGCATCGACAAGATTGCCCCAGACGGCACGAGGACGGTTTTTACCGCAGACGGCACTGTCAAACCTGAGTCACTGACGTTTGATGAGTTTGGCAACCTCTATGTGGGGGTAGTTGGTGCTGGCCATTTCTTCGAGATATTGAAGATCACCCCTTCCGGCCAGCGCAGCATTGTCGCAACCCTGCCTGATAATTACGGGATTTTCGACATGGTCTATCAGCCTACCTTGGTGCCTGAGCCTGCGACCGTGTCAATGCTGGTTGTCGGTGGACTGGCGAGTGTTGCGTTTACTCGCGGCCGGCGGTCCTCTCGTCGCTCGCCCGCGGGGCGCTGTGACTGAGCGAGGTTATTACTAACTCGCCAGGCAGGCCTGGCACTCTGCCAACTCTACCACCGCCGGCGAGCCGCCTTGAAGGCAGCGGACGCGTTTTGTCAGCCCCCGCACACTCCCCGCTCCAAATTCGTCGTGCAGTCCAGCGGCGTCACACCGGGCTCCGCCGCTCCATAATCCCGCCCATGGCCCGCGCGACACACGCGGAGATCACCGCAGCCGCAGCCGATCTTGTCGCCCAGGTGCGGACAGGCGGCTCGGCGGAACATGAGGGCGGCATGATCAGCAGCAGGACGATCGGAAGTCGATTCAGATCGATGCCACGTGAGCGCATAACCCATCTGCGCTGCCGTCTCAGCTTGGGCTTGCTGCAGCGCATCCGGTCCTTCGAACATTTTTGGTGATGGATACATCGTCGTCAGCCCGACAAAAGACAGCGGTTAGTTCCAGACCCAGTTGAGCCCACCCATTGCGTACAGTACGGCATGTTGAAGCCTGCACCGGTCGTGCCAGAGCCGCAAGTGTTGCCAGGGTCGGACGGAACAAAGGAATAGAATTGAGGGCTGATTGGACCCGGCGAACCAGTGGTAAGGTTTTGGCTTCCGAAGTATATGTGAAATGTACATGGCAGTGTCGTTGCAAGTATTACCAAGTAAATATCTTGATTAGGCGTGATAGTGTCCCGGCACATTAGATTGTACCACCCTGCGCCATAAAGCCCGTGCGCGTTATAGGTACAAGGAATCGCAAGCGGGGCCGCCGGGCAATTAAGGCTCCATCCGGTAAAACCAGATCCCGACTGAAGCGTCGCCGTGAGCACGGCAGGCACGTTATTTGACCCGCAGCAGCCGGGAACGGGGATGCCGGGGGTGGCAGACGTCATAACGTATTGAAAACGGTAATCATCAGGATAACCCGGTTCAAGCCAGACCACTTTTCCGCCGAGGCTGGCCTTTGCGTTCAACTCGTATGCGGTGTTAGTGCCCGTCCTGCCGCCAGGCGTGGCCGCCCACCCGCCGCCCGCCGTCGCGTCTTGTTCTGCGAACGAGTATGGCGAAGTCGAACCCGAGAGCAGCGCGCTAAAGCCTTTTTGGCCAGCCAGCGCAATCCGCCGTTCGCTGGCCGTCGAATCGATGTAGACCGGAGGCGTCCCGGTCAAGTTTCCCGCGCGGCGAAGCTCCCCGATAACTGCATTGAGTAAGTCGGCGTCTTCTTGCCGGAGCACGAGCCGCGAGCTGCTTCCGGGCTTCCCGAATGGTTGGTTCGCTTTGAAATCCGGCAGCATCTTAGCCCCATTGAAACCGTAACTCGTTCGTCAGAGGGTCGCGCCACGCTCGCGCGCGAGAAGGGGGCGACGTCGGAACTCCGGTGTTGCCGTTTGCCTCGTACGCGGGATCGCTCGTCGTTGTGCCGGTCTCGAATGTGTTGTCGACCCAGGCCCCCGCGGTATCGGGGTCGATTCGCGTCCATGCATATTTCCCGCCGGTGCCCCCGCCAGTGAGCTTGATCCAGATTCCCGAACGCATGTCGATCGCGACGTTGAAGCCTTCGGAGTTGGCATTCACGTTGATCGGCGCTGTGCCGGTCAGGTTCAGGCAGCGGCGAAGCTCTTCGACGATCACCCTCAACGCCGTGGCGCCGAGGACTTGGTTCGCCTTGAAATCCGGGATGTCCATCGTTGGGCCCGCTTAGGAGAAATAGGCCAGCAGCGCGCTGTAGTCGGCGTAGTTATAAATGTAATTACCAGATACGTCTTTCGGCCAATCCCAACGATTGTTATCGGGTCTGAGGTACTTGTTCCAATCTTGCTGCCGCCACTCGTATTGAAGTTGCACCTTCTGAGCTGTGGACCCGTCGGAGTTGATTTCGCGGATCGTGTCCCAGTTCACTAGCATTACTGTGCCCTTCGCTCGACCTAGGAACGGGGCGTTATTTACCGTGTCGGCGAAGCCTTCGAGGTACTGCGACGGAAGGTATGGGAACAGGTGATAAGTGATGTTCCAAGTGGCGACTTTCACTCGACGTGGGATCGGCGTGTTCACTTTCGCGCCGTCGCTGCTCCAGGTCACCGACGAGTTCGGCTGGTCATACCATCGCGCGCCGCCCCTAATTTCCTGGCTAGCATAGAGAAGTTGCTGTGCGTCAGTGGGATCCTGGGAGATCGAGTTCGGGCCGGCTTCTGATGTCTGAACGTCCCACGGCGGCCGCCGGTAAGTCACTTTCACAACAGCATGGCTGTAGGCGATTGGGTCAGTCGGATAGAGCAAAGCACCTTCTGGATCGACGGTTATCGAATCGGCGAATAGAGATTTGTTATTTAGATCCTGATGGGGGAGATTGCGTTTCCAAACACCGGCGCCGATCGTTCCTGAATAGGTCGTCAAGCCGCGCAGTTCGACGAGAAAGGTGTCGAGGTCATCCCAACTCACGAGGTACGGACGCGTGATCCAAGGCGCAGGATCGAAGCCGAGCGCAAACCCGTGATCCGCGCCGAGTTGGCGATAATCGACGGTGATTGTTGCGGGCAACGTTACAGGCATAGAACGAACCCTTGGCCACGCCAGGCCGGCGCGGTTACAGTGGTGGATCGGCTTTGGCTAGTTGGACTTACGCGCCGGAGGTCTGAGCGATGAACGTCGCAACAAGAGCTGTCATCAGGCCACTGGTTGCTGTGTGGGTCGCGCTCTGCGGTTCGTCGCTTTCGCTAGCGGCCGCAGACTCGGGCGTTTCGTTCAAGAAGGGAGATAAAGTCTTTTTGCGCTCGGAGGTCGGGGGTATTCCGTTTTGCAGAAATCAGGCTGGATACAAGAACTTCATCGAGACCTTTTCCACGGAATTCGAGGTCGCGCCATCCACGTTTTCAGGCATGTGGAAGAACGAAATTCTCGGACTTCTTCGCGATGACTGCGAAGCAACAGTGGCCGAGCAATTTCCCCCTGAGGGTGTCTCTGGGGATTTAGCCTCATTGCGGAACGTCGGCAAAATCCCCGCGCTTATCGTGAAACTTGAAGGCCAGGAAGCCCCAATATGGGTTCCAGCAATCTTTGCCACACCAAAGAGCGGGAAACCCTACCCAGTCGAGTCGCTGCTTCCCAGATTCGTGGTTTCGCTCGAGCGACAAGCGAGTTGGAAGCTCGGCGATGAGGCGAGCCTTATTCCTGTCTCGAAAGGCTCGAAATCCTACGTCTGCAACGACGAAGCCAACTGCAAGGAGTTCATCAAGGTCGCTTCAGCCAACGACGAGGTGGGTTTTGATGATCTCATAAGCAGTGGTAAAATCGTTGTCTATCCAGCACTGTCGCCAGTGTTGGTGATCGACGAATCATCGACATTGATTGGCGACGACACGATTCAACTCTGCAAGATCCGGTTGAAAGATGGCCCGCTCAGGGATCGGTCTTCCTGGATACCCGCTTCGTTTCTGTGCAATGCGTCGCTCGAGACGACGCCAAAGCCTCGCGTGAAGCTCCCCGCCGTGAAGACGACCATCGACCCTGCCGCCCGCGCCAAAGCGCTTCTCATTGCTGCGGACGCGACAGCTAAGAATGGCAACACCAAGGCGGCCGAACAGTCTTACCGGCAGATCATCAAGCAGTACCCGGAATCGCCCGAGGCAAAGGTTTCGGCTGAACGCATAAAGCAACTCAAAACGAAAAAGTAGCGTGTCCGCGCAATCGCTACGGCCCCAGCACCGGCTGATCTGAAGTAGGCTTCCATTTCTTGAAGTCGTCGCGCAAGCCAGTGACGTTCTGGTTCAGCTTCTTGAGCTCGTCGAGTTGCTCCTTGCCCGAGTCGAAGAGCCGGTCCTGCAGCGCCTGCCCGGCCTCCAAACCGCTTCCGTATTGGCCGTAGTTTCCCTTGAAAGGTTGCACCAGGCCAGGTTTTATCTCGGTCCCCTTTTCGCCGGGACGCATCAACCGGTTCCCGTCTGAGGAGTAGACCGAGGCGAGTGCCTTCTGCCTCTTTTCTTCTGCGGCCACATCTTTTGGATCGACGCTGGGCCTAATAGGTCCGGTCGGGGCTGCAACTCGGTTGGGAGCTCCTGGTGCAGTTCCGCCTTTCTTCAAGCCGAGGGCAAGGGATCCAGCCATTCCCGCTCCGGCGTTCGCGGTCTGGCCAAACGCCCAATTCCAAGTCGACTTGAACTCGTTTATCAGGTTGTTCGCGAGTTTCAAACCCTCGATTAGAACGCTCATCGCTCCCTCGATTGCTGGCGCGACAGTGGATCCCATAGTTTCAGAGAACTTTGTCCACGTGTTTTCCAGCTCCTGCACTTTCTGCCAGTACGTCCCACTCTTCAAGGCGTTCGCCTCGACAAGGGCCCCCTGCTTTTCAAACTCCTTGTTGGCGGCATCGACCCGGGGCGTGATCTTGTCAACATTCGCCGCCATTTGAAGGATCGCGCCGCCGGTGCGAACACCGCTGAGCCCGAGGCTTTTAACGAGGTCCTGCTTCTTGATCTTGTCCGTCTCTGCGTTGATTCCCTTCAGCACGCGGAGAAACGCTTCGAGTGGCGATGCTTTGTAGAGCTTCTCGTAGTCCTGGACGTGCATTCCAGCGGCGTTCGCAAACTTATCGCGCTTCGTTGCCATCACGCGAAGGATCTGCGAGAGCGAACTGCCACCGACGTCGTTTTCCAGTCCTGCATCTTTGGCGACCGACGCCATCGCGAGCGTCTGTTGCGGAGTCATGCCAACACTGTGCGCGGCTCCCGACATCCCCGTTGCAACATCCAGAATGTCCCTGGCAGTAGCGACAGACAGATTGTCCATCTTCACAAGCGCGGAGCCTAACGCCTTTAATTTGTCCGTGCCCATTTCGAAGTTATTCAGCAGCTTCACGATCGACGTTCCAAGCTCTTCAACCGGCATGTCAGTGATCGCGTTTTTGACCGTGGCGAGGTCGATAGCGAATTGCCCAAGCGAGCTTGGACCGACACCAGCCCGCGCACCAATGTCGGCCATGCCGAAGAGATCTTTGCTTGAGACGCCAGGAAGTTGTGTTGCTGCCTCGAGCATTTCTTTTTTGAATCGCTCGGCGTTGTCAGCGGACATGCCGCTAAATCGCTGAATTTCACGCATCGCAGTTTGAATGTCAGCGAATTCTCGAGTCGCATGCCCTGCGGCCGAGGTAAGAGCAAACCCAGCGGTCGCCCATGGGCCGCCCATTCCCATGTAGGGAAGACCAGTGCCCATTGTGGCGCCGCGAAGAAAGTCGCGGCCGCGAGCCGCTTTTGCTGCGTTGAGTCGCGCAACGGCTGCTGCTGCGGCTTTCGCGCCGCGCTGTTCTGCGTCGTAGAGTTGCTTGTTGGCTTTGGCGCTTTCCTGGGCGGCCTTCCTCGTTGCGGTCGCCTTGTCACGAGCATCTTTTGCGACCGCTCTAGCGGCATCGCGGGAAAGTTTAGCTTCTTCGGAAGCCAACTGCTTAGCAGCCGTTACTGCGTCACGCGCCGCTTGAGCCTTTTGCCGAGAGGCATCCTTTGCTGCAGAAGCGATATCCCGAGCAGCCTGTCTGTCTGCTTGTGCCTTGGCCCTGGCCGCATCTCTTGCCGCTTGCACTTCGCCGTCCATGAACTGCTTCATTACGGCGGCGCTATTCTTTGCCTCGTTGCGCGCGGTTACCGCTGCGTCACGCGCGGCCTGAGACTGCTGACGCGCGGCGGCTTTCGCAGCGTCCGCAGTATCTCTTGCGGCCTGTTTCGCGGCCTGCGCCTTAGCTCGAGCCGCGTCTCTCGCCGCCTGTACCTCGCCCGCCATGAACTGTTTCGCCACGGCGGCAGAGTTTCTTGCCTCGTTACGCAGGACGGTTGCGGTATCGCGTGCGGCGTCGGCGGAAGCCTTGGCGGCCTTCCTCGCCGCGGCGTCCTGCGCTGCCCAGGTTTGGCGTGCGACGCTGCCGACTCCTCCGCTGGATCCGCCGCCAGTCGCAACTCGCACAGCCGGCCCGACGCTCGATCGAAACGCTTTGATCTTCGCGAAAGCAGCATCGAGTGACGACGTGTTTACGACGATGTCGAGGGGCTTCATCGTCGCAGCGTCAACGCCGCTCTTGATCTTCTTGAGCGTCGTGTCCCACTTGTTCGTACGGATCGTCAGATCCGCATACAAGTCAGCGAGTTTGAGATTAAGCATCCGTCGTCTGGCCTCGCTGGCGTTTCGCTTCGTCGAGTTCGCGTATTGCGTCGGTCAGAGCTTTGGTCGCAGACGACAAACCCGCCTGATTCTTGCGGGCTTCGTAATCGCGGATGGCCTCGTTTGTGCCGCGGAAGGCCTTCTTCTCGCTCTTCCCGATCGACCGAATTTGCCGCGGCGTCAGTCTTGCGAGGGCGTCAGGGAGGATTCCGTGACATTCGAAGAGGTTGTGGCAGACGTCGGCATAGACGTCGCCAGGGATGGCCCTTTTGGGTCGGAGCCCTCCTCGCTTTCGTCCTCCTCGCGAAGATCCATCGCGACGTTGAAGATTCGGTTCAATTCGCGCTGGTCGATCGCCTTGCAGACCTCTTCCGCCTGGTCCATCGTGAAGCCGGGTTCATGCGCGGAGAGCGCGACATAGAGAAAGAAGATTTGACCCTCGAGCGAGCCGAGTAGAAGCATTGGCCAGCCTGAGTCGATCCCGATCTTGGGCGACTTCCAGCCGCGGGATTTTCGTCGAGGTTCGGCGAGCCATTCCTCTCGCTCGTTCGCTGGCACGCCAAGTTCTTCGCACTCTTCCTGGGCCAGGCGGAGTGGGCTCTTGCAGTTGTCGTCGATGAACCGCTGAAGCATGCCCATGTTGTAGAGCGACAGCGGGCCGACGGTGTATGTCTTGCCTGCGATGGTCAGCAAACGCGGCGCGGCAGTGACGTCAACGAGAGGCATGAGGCTGAACTCCATGAGCGGAAAGAATGGAATGCGTTACGCTGCCACGCGTTTACGGATACACCGGGTAGGTGATCGTGCCGGACTCCATCGAGGCCTTCACGGTAAAGTTGACCTCGCCTTCGATCTCGGAGCCTGGACCGATTTCGTCAACGATGAACGTACCCGCATAGAAATGCGTGTCGTCGATATAGCCGTTGAAGACGATCACGCTTCGATCGGTAAGACCGCCGTTCGCCACTAGGGTCGGGTCGTTTGCCGAGTCGTAGGGAAGCTCGAAGGTAAGCTCCGCGTCCTGCAGTCCTGGAACCCGCTTTCTGCCATCGCGCGAGTTCGAAACATCCTTGTTGTTGCCCTTGATCGTCATGCCCCACTTTGACGTGGGCAGATCGGCGGCAGGCGAGATCGGCGTACCGTTCTGCGAAACCGCCTTCATCTTGCCGTGCTGTCCGCTGTGAAACGTAGAATTTGCCATGGTAGACTCCGAATTTATGGCGAGGAGCGATCGCCGCTCGCGGGCGAGACGGGTTAATGGGAAGCCGAGTTATCAAGCGAATGCCTGCGTTAGACGGACGCGCCGACAAGCGTGATCGTGTAGGTGATCGGGTTCGCGCCGCTGTTGTGGATCTTGAGCTGATCCGACGTGCTCGCGGTTACCGGGAACCCGGTCGTGTTCATGGCGACCTTGAGGTCGAATCCTTTCGACTTCACGAGGTAGGTCTGGCCCGCGCTGCCGGTGATCGCTAACCACTCGTGAGTTGCCGCACCACCAACAGCCAGGTCGTCACCGTCCACGGTGGACTGCGGAACGATCAAGATTGCTCTCACTCGGGCGAAAGCGACCGAGCGCCCGAGCCCATCAGTAAGAGCCGAGAGTGTGTAAGTGTCGTTGCTACCCGCCGCGAGCGTCGACGTGTGCGACCATTTCAAGTCGCACTGATTTGCTGCGGTACCGTTGGCAAAGGCCTGGGTGGGGTTGAGTCCAAGATGCGGTGCGGCATTTTGGCCATCAAACGACAGCGTCTCGTCGATGCCGATCGAGAGGTTGATGTTCCCGACGATGTTCATTTGCCCAACTCCCTCGCCATGTCGTTAGTGGTCTGGACGATGCTCATCAAAAAGAACGGACGTGCTTCCATTTCGGGCGTACCTTCTTCGAGGTAGACCGACCATGGCACGAATGAGCCGAGCCGTGCTTTGAGGCCGGAGGCGTCGACCTCAATTGCGAAGCTGTCGTAGAGCTGCTGGCTGTCCATGTGCGGCGGAGCGCCGGGAGCAGAACGCGGAGGGCCTTGCGTTCCGATGTAGCCGTGGATGCGCTCGAGAGCGATCTGGAGCGTCGGTTGCAGCTTGTCGGCCAGTTCCTTCTTGAGCCGAGCGGTTATTGCGTCGCCCTTCCAGTTCGTTTTCATCGGCGCGTCCGGCTGATCGTCGCTCTGCAGGGTAGCGTGCGCTGATAGACGAGCACGTTTCCCCGTTGCGATTTCGCTTGCTCGAAGGATCGCAAAATGCCGGGCCCCGTCCGCCAGAAGCCTGAGAGGTAGCCGGCCTGAAAGGTCAGGGTAAATTCCTCGGCGTCGAGATCGTCTTTCATGGCGTCGGCGATCGCTTTTACCTGCTCGCCGCCCTTTATCCCCAGTGCCGCATTACTTGCTGCGAATAGCGTGATTTGCAGGTCGAGCACCTCAATGTATGGCTTGCCCGAAGTGCGTTTCGACGTTCCTGAGGTCTGGTAGAGTCGGCAAGAAGGATATCCTGCCCCAGGCTCACCCATTCCGAGGGAGATGCCACCTGTAAACGTGTCGCCCCACTCAGTCTTGAGATAGGCGACTAGCGCTTCCCAGAAATCGGCCGCCAGATCTGGCGCCGAGCCGCCAGAGCCCAGTCCCTGGGTCACAAGAAAAGCTGACCCAAGCCCTTGAGTGACAAGGGTCATCATGGCTTACGTCCTCGACGTTGGAGCGGTCGCGCTGTCTAGCGTGAACGTCCGCACGACTGTCGTCCCGTCGCCCGCGTAGAGGGTCAACGATGTGCCAGAAAGCACCCACTTGCCGAAGCCCTGGGCTCGAGCCGCGTTCAGCGCGTCACCAAGCGTTTGAGTTGTGTTTGACGCTGGTATTACCTGTGCGAGATTTAGGGAAACGCCAGAGGCCAGCACCGCATCGATCGCCGCGAGCTGCGTTGAGTTCGCGTCGATTTCCTGGCGGATCGCGACGACTGAGGGTGGCGCCGTGTACGCGCTCGCGGCCAGTGGCATTCCACCCACTCCGACGCCGCCCCACTGAGTTGCGTTGGCTGTGATTACGCCGCTGAAGTCTGTGGCAGAGAGCGTGGCGGCCTGCTTCGTCGTCTGGCCCGTGTTGTTGAAGTTTTGGGACGCCGCAAGCGTTACCGTCCCGGCCTGCATCGGCGTGCCGATCGCGGCGAGCACGAGCGTCTCGTCGGCGATGTTGTTCGTCGGCAACTTGTTGTAGATCGCTGTCAGGTGCGCGATGTCGGTTGCGGTGATAACCGCAGTCGGCATGTCGACGGTCTGCGAATAGCAGGATAGCGTGAACGCGCTGCTTGAAATGGTTGCCGAACCATCGAAGCGGATCTGCTCGAGTGTCGGCGATGAGCCAGGCGTGTAGGTCCATCGGTAGACGCCGGTGGCTGGGTTTGTTGCGGTGGAGAGATTCGCTGCGAGCGAGCCTGTAACCTGCCCTGTGGCCGTGAGCGTCGGCGTGGTGTCGGCATTCACAGCAGAGCCGTCAGCAGCGGAGAACGTTCGCATTTCGATCGTGTACGTCTCGCCCGGCTCGTATTGTCCGACAGTGACGAGCAACAGATGCTTGCTGGCGGACTGGTTCAACGCGGCGATATCAGCGTGACTCGCGAGCACTCCACCGGCGTTGAGGTTGTCCATGTAGCCAGCGCGCGCGGCGGTGAATCTCGTGAGGAGCGTGCCGACGCCTGCGGAGTCAGGAGCAGTCGTGATCGTACTGACCGTCGTGCCCGAAAGATTGACCGTCGCGTTAGCGTTCGTAACGTGCGACCAGTCGACGCCGACGTTGCCGCTGTAGAGATTGATCTGCCCCGTGCCAGTGCCGGGCGAGAGTAGGACCGAAGCGCCGAGGTCGCGAGCCGTCTGCGTTGTGCCGTTGACTTTGATCGCGTCAGCCTGGACGTATGCCTGCCCCGTCGATCCAGCGGTGACGAGCAAATCGCCCTCGACCGAGCCGTACTGAAACTCGCGGCACTGATCGGTTGGCGACGCGCCCGAGTTGTTCACGAGCGCGAGATAAACAGCCCCTACGGTGAATCCGGTCAGCGTTGCGAGTGCGGCCGTCCAGACGCCAGTTGTCGTGCCAGCGTTGTTCGATGGCCGGTGCGTCAGCGCGAGCGTTGGCGTGGTCAAAGCGGTCGTCTTAAACGTGTTGTCGTTGAAGTCGTAGGACTTCACGGAGCCGTCTGATTGGACCTCCAGTAAGGAAAGCGTCGTGGTGCCTGTGCCAAGCAATGCCCCCGACGAGTTCTGCAGGAAGGCACGAAATACGAGTTCGGCGCCAGTCTGGCGAACGTCAACGCCCTTGAATCCCGTGTTCGCCATTACAACCGACCTCCCGATCGAATTCCGACGTTAGGCGACGAGCTACTGCCGCCGGCGTCCTGGTGTTGCGCGGCGCCCATGTCGACATAAGAGGAAATCGACGAGTTTGGCCACGATCTGGGCATGCCAGCCGCACGGCACGCGGCCCCGCCGCCGGCGGTGGTGTTTAGCGCGTAGTTGTTGCTGGCCTTGGCCACGAACGGGTCAGCCGTGAGAATGACGTCACGAGAGTTCGTATAGGGCGCGACGCCGTTGATCGCGTTTGTGGACGTGTCGTCCATGTTGTTGCGCGTGCCGCTGGCGTTGCTGTAGTAGGCGTTCCCGTCTAGCGACGCCTGCGCCGGTATTCCTGCCGCGCTGCCGCCCTTGATGCCATACCCGCCGTTTTCCGAGAGGACGTTACCCCACATAAGCGGAGCGATATTAAAGGTTGAGTTATTGTTGATGCCGTGACGACCCGATTTGTAGATCGTGTTATCCATGATCACGGGGTTCAGTCCGCTAACAATCACGCCGTCACTGGTCGTCCCGGAGTTATTCGTGATGAGATTGCTCACGACGAAGGTACCGTTGGCGGCACTGTTCACTCCGGAGCATGCATTGTCATGAATGTTATTGCCGCAGATGGCGGCTGACGCGCTGCCAATGTTGATGCCGGCCGTTGCGCCGGTGACTCCGCCCGTGACCTCGCAGTTGATGATCAGCGTCGAGCCGTTGCCGCAATTGATGCCGTTGACCGTGAAATTCTTGACGACGCAGTTCAGGACCCGCGAGTAGTGCGATCCGTTGTTGTTGAACCCAGTGGTCGACGACTGGCTGTTACAATCGAGGATGAGATTCTCAATTGAGAACCCATCAGAATTTGTGCTTAGAAGGGTCACAGACCCCGTTGTGCATTGGATCGTAGCCTGGCCGCCGTCGCCGCGGGTGCTCGTGTACCCGATCAGCCTTGTGTACGGAACCGTTGTCGCAGGCGTCACGTTGCCTGGAGAATGCAGGACGGTTGCCGCAGTCGTGTACGTGGCCTCGGCTTTGACGTAAGCGGAGTTGCTCCCGACCCAGTTCCCGGACAGCTTATCGATCGTCTTCAGCGCGCCGCCGACGTTGCCGGTTCCAGCCGAGCCCGAGCCAGTTGTGCAAGTGCGATCGACCGTGATACTCGTGCCAGCGACCACGGAGACGATCCGGTAGATTCCGGCGGTGAAGTTCGTTCCGCCGGTGATCTGGATCGTGTTATCGACCATGTCCGTACTGGCGGATGCACTCGCAATCGTGGCACTCGCGCCTGACGTCGTAAGCCCTGTTAGCGCGTACTGCGGGGACGCCTGCTGGCTGTAATCCGTGCCCGCACCGCCAGCAACAAATCCACCGCCGTTCGAGTCGCTACCGGTGGTCTTGCGAACTTCCCAGACCATCGTTGCCGGAATTGCCACGTTGCCGCCTCGTTAGTCGCGAAGGAATCAACCGATAACGGCGACCTTGGCCATCTGCTGTTCGGAGGTGATGCCCGTGTGCTGTCCGGTCGCTGGGTCGACGTCGGACGTGTAATAGTTTTGAATCACCTGGGCGGCGCGGATGACGGCAATCATGTCGCCACAGGTGACAGGCGAGCGGCCGTCGGCCGGCGAACCGTCTTCGATCGCCGCCGTGGGATCGACGGCAAGCGCCGCACTGATCGCCTGGGCGTTTGGGCCGACTTCGGTGAGCACTTGATCAATCGTGCGAATCATTTGCACGAACTGAGTCGCCAGCGGACGTAGACGCGCGTTGCAGTAGCTGACGACATTCGGAGTTGAAAGTGTCGACATGAACCCCTCTTGAAAGATTGAGTGAGGTCACTGCCTCACAACGCAGCGTGTTCTGAACAGCCGACGACGGAAAACGCGCGACGCCGCGTCCTGCACGATCAGGATGAGCCCGTTCCACAGAATCGACTGTTCCGGCAGCACATCCGGATCAGTCTGTGTCGTCACGTCGTAAAAGCTCTGGCCCTGGACGTTGTTCGCGTCGTCGGTCGGCATCAACATCGCCTTGTCCATGCCTGCGCTCTGGACATTAGCCGGCATCTGAACGCCCGCGCCTTCAAGCGGAACCGCGCCGCCGACGTCGTCGAATGTGTAGCCGCGGGGCAAGATGCTGATCGTGTCGAGAAACATCTTCGCGCTGATCGGGCGAGGCATCAGTCGAAGCCTCCCCACGTGTCGCAGTCAGTTGCAGCGAAGCCGAGGTCGATCGTCCCGCTACTGAGCGTAGCCGCGCCGAAGCCGTAGCTCTTTGTAAGTTGGGCATACAACGCATCGATTTTGCGTTGCCAGCGGTCTGCGAGTTGGCTCAGCTTCTCGGTGTCTCGATCGACTTGCGTGTCGACGTCGGTCAAAGCATCGAGACACGCCGTGCGCAATGCCCACTCTGACACGTCAATGAGCTGGGGAACGCTGGCTGCCGCGACCTGGGCGAGGTCGGCATCGGTAACCGCCGTCAAGCTCGCAGTGGGAATACCGAGTGCGGCCAGCGCAGTCCGAATCGATTCGACCGTATTCGGATTCGACCCATCAGTCGCAACGCTGAACGACACCACGCCCATGATCGTGCCGACGCGAGCGATCAGGATTGAATCGAGACCGGCCTTCGTGATGAGCATTGTGGTGTCGGGTCCAGCGATTGAACTTTGGCGTTAGCTCGTCGGGGCCGGGCTCTGCTTGATCGTGGCAGCAGCCGGCTTGGGGTTCGTCGGCGGAGGATTCGCCGGTGGAGGGTTTGCCGGCGGATCGACCGGAGCAACCGGCGTGTCGGCGGGCGGATCGAGAGGTTCTCCTTCGGAATTCACATAGCGGCCGTTCACGAAATACCATCCGCCAGGAACTGTCTGATCGATCCGCGTCGAGTCGTCCATTGCTTGCCTTTCGAGGGTCGCGAGATTGGGAATCAAGCCGCCCGGCTAGCGAGCGGCCTACGGGATTTCGGCAGCTCGATCGCGTTAGTTCGTGAGCGTCGGAGCCGTGTAGGAGGTGCCGCCGGTGTAAAGCACAGCGCCGTTGTTGCGCGTCCAAACGCCGATGCCGCACTGCCGGCGGTACATCTTCGCCCGCATCGGGTAGCTCTCGTCTTCGGCGACGAGGCGCAGCTCGCCGGAGCCGGCCCGCTTGCTACGGAACACGAGCGGAGCGGGAGCGCCTTTGAGCCATGCGAAGATGTAGTTCGCCGGCATCCAAGGCTTGATCCAGACCTCGGCACCGCGGTAAGTCCCGATCGCCCGGTTGTACAGCCGGAGCGTGTCGAGCGTCTTCGCGATCGAGTAGCGGAGGGAGTTCTCCGCCACCACACCAGACTGGAGATACGGCACGAAGTTGGGCGTCAAACCGCGGATGAACGCTTCCTGCGAGCGGTTGATGAAGATTCGGCCTTCGCCCGCTGCGAAGTGCTCGAGCACCGTTTCCAGCACAGCTTGAACGTCCGAATCGGCCACGGCGCCAGACGCGTAACCGAGGTAATGCGTGTGGCTCGTGCCGTCGAACGTTTCGCCGTTCGGGCCGGCGGGAATCCCCTTCCCGTCCGCATTCAGCAGCGCGAGAATCGGCAACTGAATCTGGCTCAGGTGATCGACGAGATAGTCGTCGAAGCTGTAGTTCGTGGGCGAGAAGATCGCGTTCTTGATGAGATACATCAAGTTGCGAGCGTCCGCGTCCATCAGCGCCACGATCTGGCCCGCGATCTCATCTCCGGTCGCTTCCTCGAAGTAATCACGGGTCCAGCTCAGTGCGGCCCCGTAATTGTCGAGAGGGAAGCCGACGTTCACGCCGGGCAAGATCTTCTGCGGCGACGGCACGCCGTGCTCGGAGAGCTTCTCCATCGTCATTGCGGCAGCCGTGCCGAAGCGACGAAGGCGGTCGGTCGTGGGCTGAACGAAGTCGCCCAGCATTTCGTCGACCAATCGGTTGTGAGCGTCCAGGGTCAAGCGGATCGACTCGTAAGCTCGATCCTCGCCGATCTGGGCGATTGTCTGAAAATTCGACGCCAGCGTATCCAGCGTCGAAAGCATCCCGTACGGAACAGGCATTGGTTATCTCGCGAGGAATTGTTGATGGATCGAGCCGAGAGTGATCCGCGCGAACGGCGGATTAGTGGCTGTAGTTCGTCTTGGCCTCGATGCGGGTCGTGTCGATCGCGTGAGCAATCGCAACCGTCGAGTAGGTCGAGCTGGCGTCAGCGATGCCGCCAGCGTTTGCAGCCGAGAGGAAGTAGCATTTCCCCGGCGTGAGGCCGGTTGCGTAATTGAAGATGACGCGCTTGGCCAACGTGACGGTCTGCCCCTGCGCGACCTTCGCGCCGTTGAGCGACCAGCCATGAACGTCGGCGGCGCCCGTGTTTGCCGAAGCGATCGAGCGATAGACCGTGCCGTCGTTCTTGATGTAGCAGGGCTGCCCCGGAAGGATGTCCTCGCCAACCTTGAGGTCGGGGAGCTTATCGCTCGCAAGGAGCAGCGTCGACGCGGGCGAAACAACGCTCGCACGGGTGATCTCAGCCATTTTCGTCGCTCCGATTCAAAATGAATGGTGAATGCCGAATGACGCGGTGACGCTTACAGGTCGTAGAGGCCCGTAGCGTGGAACTGTGCGATCACCTTGTCTTCGGCCTGGACCGACGGCGGAGTGCCTCGTCCTGAGCGAGCCGGTGTCCCTGCTGGCGGCTTCGTGGATGCCGGCTTGAGGGACGATGCGAACTCGCCCCAGTTGGCATCGGCGTATTCGCTCAGTGGCGTGGTGCTACCATCAGCGTTCTTGACGCTGTAGCCCTTGGTGGCCTTGCCACCCTTCGCCCCAGGAGCTTCCGTCTCGACGATTTCGAGACCTTCGTTCGTTGCGAGCTTCGTGAAAACCTTGGGCTCATAGCCGTTGGCTTCCGCGACCGCTTTATAGGCGTCCGCCTTGCGGATGCCGGTCAATTCCGTGGTCGAGGCGCGGCCCGTGGCCAGTTCCTCTTTCACGTCTTTTGGTTCCCCGAGATCGCGATAAGCCTTGAGCGCTTTCGCGTCATCCTTTGTGATCACCACCGCATCTTCGCCTGGAACTTTGGTAGCGAGCTGGCGGTTCTTCTCACGCAGGTCGTAGTTCTCTTGCCAGAGCCGGCTGGCAAGCGCGACCGAGTCGTTGTTGTTCTTCGCGAGCAGTTGCTCGAACGCCTTCGTGGCGTCGAATTCGGGCGTCTGGTTGCCGCCGCCCTGCCCTTCAGACGCGCCGCCACCTTGACCGTTGCCGTCCGCGCCCTGCGGGGACAGCAAGAATCGAAAACGAAACATGCGATTTCCTTTGGAAAACTACTTCGCGAATGGCGGCCCCTCGGCCGCGTCTGGTGACTCGGGAGCGTTCGATGCGTTGGGCTTGGGCGTCGCGGATGTCGGAGTGTTTGGCTGGGCTTGCTGAGCCGCTTTGATCGCCAACTCCTCGAGCTTCGCGAGGTCTGTCTCGGTCCAGCCCGCCCGCTGTGCGGCCAGTTCGGTAGGCACGCCGGCGGTGACATACGTCTGCATCACGTCCGCCCTGGCCTTCTCCTCTTCGAGCAAGTCGAGCGGCTCGACGCCGAAGACGGAGCGGTGGCCGATCGCGAAGTCCAGGTCGCCCTTGGTGTACGAGTCGAGGTTGAAGCCCTTGTAGCCCTCGTAGCCCCGCCAGCCACCGATAGCGATCGCCATTTGCATCGCACGAGCGAGCGAACTATCGGCCCCGCCGCGTCGCTCGTTGATTTTCACTTCCGCCGGCTTGCGGGCTTCTCTGAGGGCTTTCGCGCTCGCGTCGCCCGTGACGCGGATCCGGTCGAACCTGAGTTCGGGGTAGTCTTGCAAGTTGCTGTCGAGAAGCTGCGCGAGGTGAGCTGAGACGTGACTGATGTCGAGGTTCGCCATCATCGGCGTTGCCTTCGCATTCGCGTCGGACGAGAAGATGCCGAGCAGCTCCGTTCGAATCGCGCTGCTTGCCCCTTTCGCTTTGTCGCGCCTTGAGAATGCCGCCTCGACGTCGCCGGGTTTCAAGCCGGAGAACAACCAAAACGCCTCGAGCGCCTTTCGCGTATGATCGTTGATCTTTGAGCCGAGGTCGTCACTCTCGGTGCCCTTCACGAGCGCCGCGTGATATTCGCTCATGCCGCATGTTTCGTGGCCGAAGTCAAGGTGTTTGTGCCAGACCATCGGAACGAAGCCGTAGGGGATTGCCCACTCGGCTGATACCCCATTCCAGGCGAATGGCGTTCGATTGCGGTAGGTGCGATAGACCACAAAGTCGCCGTCGCGCTCGCAGGTCTCGTGGTACTCACACACGAGCTTTGGGCCGCCCGCGTTCCAGAACGGCTGCGCCGACGCTAGCGGATCCGGCCTCATTTCGTAGATCACGTACGACTTGACGTTGCCGAACTCGTCGGGGTGATACTCCATCACCGTCTTGGGATGAATCGGCTTGAGGTAGACCCGCTGCTTCTGTGGATCGTCGACAACCATCAGCGGAGAGTCGCCAAACACAGCGCTGTTTCGCGTCCAAATCGACTTCGTGTTCTGCCAGTTGGAAGCCTTCCAGAGCGTGCCGATCGCCGGGCGAAGCGTCTCGTTCTCGGTCTCGATTGGGATCGCGCTGGGAAGTAGCGTTCCGTCACCGGCCTCGGGATCGAGCGCGCCGTTGTAGATGTAGTTCGCGTAAAACTCGCCGAGCCGGTTGGCGAAGTTCATGATCGGCCGTGTTGGGGCGTAAATCCCGTTGTCGGCCTTGAACTTCCGCATGTAGCCGCGGGTCGCGTTCGGCCCCGAGTCGTAGGCGGTCCCTTCGTAGAACGCCCAGTGGAGGTCGTAGCGAAGGCGACGCGCGTCGAACAAGCCGAAGTAATCGACGCCTTCGCGGTTGGCGTCAGACGCGATGAACTCCTTGCGGAACGTGATGATCGCCGCCCGCACCGCGTTGAGTAAGGTCGACATGCTCGTCCCGTGGTTCAGTTGTCGATGATGGCGACTCGCCCTTCGCCGGCGCCGTACATGAGCCCGTAGCGAGCGGCGTCGTACCAGTCGTCGCCGCCGTTGCCGTCCTCGTCGGTGTCGACCTTCTTCACGTCCTCAGGCCGTCGGTCGCAGTGGACCATCGAGGGAATGCACGAGAGCAGACCGCGGCATGAGTCGCTGATGAGCAACGTTCCGGGCCGGTTGGCGCGTGGGTCGCCCAGGAGCCGCATGAATTCCGCCGCTCCGTCGATGCGATCCATGTTCGCGCATTCCAGATCGATGCCGTGCTGCGCGTAGGCCTCAGACACCTTGCCACCGTGCGTCTCGTTGAACACGTCGCCGCCAGCGACGAAGGTCTCGACTCGTCGTTTGTCGACCCCGTGGCGTGAGAGCATCGACCAAATCGATTGGGCGTGCCTCTCGGGCAGCCAGCCGCGTTCGGCGTGCTCGTCAACGATGTAGGTCAAGCCGTCGCCGGTCCGAGCCATGAGGTAAGCCACCGTGTAGTGGCGGAGACCGTAGTCGAGCGACACCCAGGTACGCCAGTGAATCGGCACGAAGTCGATCGGGTCGCACCGGTGGTGTTCGAGCGAGAACGTCGTGAAGAATTGACCGCTGGCGATGTCCCAGTCGCCGAACCGCCAGGCCCTTAGCATCCAGCCCGTGAAGCCGTCGAGGATCGCGCGGTACTCGACGTTGACGTGCGGGTTGTCGTCGATCGTCGCCGGTACAAAGCGGGTCGAGGTTTCCTTGCCGTCGCGGAACGGGTCGATGAAACGCTGCTTGTACCAGGCGTGGCCGACACCGCCGGGGTTCGTCGTGCTGTAGACTCGCGGACGCCAGCCAGGCTTCGACGTGCGGTTACACGAGCGGATCGCGCGATACTTCGAGAAGCTGAGCGTGGTCGCTTCCTCGACGCCGATCACGTCGTATTCAATGCCGATGTATTTATCAATATCGCTCTCGTTCGCGAAGTGGCCGAGTTTGATCCTCGATCCGTTGGCGAACACGAGAAGCAACTGCGAAGGGACGTAGCGATGCGGCGTGCTGTGCAGCACGCGCGGCAGTAAGTCCTCGAAGGCTTCCTTACCGGAGATGCCGACCTTTCGCAGCAGCAGGCATTTCAAGCCCGGGTAGCGAAGGCAGTCCTCGACGAGCTGGCCGAGCAACCAGAACGACTTTCCGCCTCCTCGAGCGCCACCGTACGCGAGTTCGACCGGCCCGATTCCCGCGTCGCACTGACGAGCGATGGCTGAGGCCACCAACTGCTTTGGGGACAGGACCAGTCCCATCCGCAGGAAGTTGAGCGTCTGATCGAGCGGACAACCCGCCTCGATTGCGGTGTCCGTCATGCGCTTGACGGCGGATCGCGTTCTGAGGCTTGCCCCGTCCGTGCCGGCCTTCGACGCCAGCGCGTCGAGCATGTCATTCGCCGACAGGTAGCCCTTCCGGCGCAGGCGACTCGGCGGGATGCTCGTTGGATACCTGATGATCGCCATACGTCTTTTCCACCATTTCGCCAAACGCGGCGACCGACGGGCTGTCGGCCTGAGGCGGAATCGGCGGCGTGATGCCGAGGTATTTCACTCGCATCTCCATGATTTTCAGGCTCGTTTCCGCAGCCGCGCGGTCTCCTGCCATCACCTTTGGCCAGATTGCTGCGGCCATGAGGTCGAGCTTGTGGAGCTCGAGCCGCCGCACTTCGTCGGGATCCTCGAGTAGCGCCGTGTCGTCGATCTTTGACGCGTGCTCTTCGAGCGTGTCGCGGAAGCCTTCGAGGGCAGATGCAGCCAACTCGGAGGCCGTTTTGCCGATGGCTGCAATGTCCTTCTGAGTCCAGCCGGCGGGTTGAACGATGATCTCGCCGTTGGGGCCCTTCCCTTTGGCTTGGACGATCGGATGCGCGAGCAACTCGTTTGCTCGGTCCCTCAAGCGGCTGGCCAGCTCGAAGTTGGCCTCTCGATTGTCGAGCACGCGCTGTTGCCACTTTGCTGCGTCGGATGCGAGCACTTCGTCACGCTGGGCCTGCAGGTGGTTGTCCCACGCGCGGCAGCGTTCGACCCATTCGTGCTTTGCCGACCACTCACCGACGTTGTGACTTTTTGTTCCCTTCTGCTTTCCCATGCCCGCCGTGTGGGCTTTCTGGGCTTCGGTGAGGTTTCGTGTCGGGCCGAGGTCTCGATACGCCAGGAACGCGAGGTAGGCGATCGCTGATTCGCCCTTTCGGCGTTCCCAGGGGCGTTCGTTCATCGGTTATTTGCGGCTGCGCAGGAAGAGTTGCAAGGCCTCGTCGAGCGAGGCGAACGGGGCAGCGTCTTCCGCACAGGCCAGCACCTTGCTGAGTAGGGAAGCGGTTTGCACCGGGATTTCCACGGTTCCCATCGCCGCAACAACCGGTACTCGTTTGTTGTGCTTCGGCTCGCCATCCTCGTTGAGGAACCCGACGCGGAGGTCGGCAACGTGGCGTTCAAACATCTCGATCAGCACAAGCAGCGAAGTTGCTGAGTTCGTTACGCCGTGGGCTTGGCCGCACGTCGAAACCGCGTCCATGAAGCGGTCGTAATCGGCGAACCTCGCGACGACGTGGGCTCCCTTCTTGACGACAGCGGCCGCCTGGTCGAGCGTCGTCTTTACGCGTTCGGCCTCGTCGGGCAGGAACGTGAAATTGATCGTCGTCCAGTCGAGCGAGGCCGACGGATTCGGCTCTGTCGTGACCTTCGAGAGCATCGCCAGCGTCTTGTCGTCGAGCCCGCAATACTCCTTCAGCTCGAGGCTGGGGATCTGCTCGTAAATCGCTTTCAGCGTCGCGGGGTCGTCTTCGCCCACGATCGCATTGTGCGCGAGCTGGATCGCTTTGATTTGCTCGTCGGTCAAGTCCTGGTCGGTCACCTGCAGGTCGATCTCGGGCAGCTCGGCAGCAACGGCGGCCTGCACTCGGTGATTGCCTGAGATCACAAGCCAGGGCTGTTCTTCCTCGTGCGTCGGCACCGCGAACGGGATCTGTGTCAGAACGCCATCGCGTTTCACGTTTTGCACGAGCCGCGCGAACGTTTCGTGCCGCATGAACCGCGCGTTCAGCGGCAGCAGTTTGATCCGCTTGGGATCGATTCGGATGACTCGCGTCTGGAGTTCAATCCCTGCCAGCATCCTTCCTCCATCGCTCGAACGCTTCAGCCAGCGTGTGCTGACCCAGCGTCGCGCCGTAATTCAGCTTCCACTTGAACTCGGTGCCCTTCTCTTCCTTCCGCGTGAGCAACTTCATCACACCGCGGTATTTCATGCTCACGGGGTTCTGGCAGAACGCGGTCGTGATGACCGAGCGGAACCGGCGGGACGACGCGCGCTCGAGTAAGAGTTGGCACTCGCGACTCAGAGCGGCAGCGAGCACGAGCTTCGAGAGCCGCGGGTAGCGCGTTGGTCGGATCGCGAAGTCGGTGAGCATGTAGACGCTCGGCGTCGGTAGCTCGGCCGGCACTCCGCGCGACTGAACTGTGAACGCCAGACAGCCGATCAACTTACCGCCGGCGAACACGCCGTACGGTAGTTGGGCACCTGCAGGAGCAATGTGGACGTTCAAGAACTGGCTGCGGAGCGCGTTGAATGCGGGGTTGTCGATCGCTCGCACTTCGAGCGGGCCGGTGATGATTTCGTGCTCGCCGAGCTTTGGGATAAACAGTGGCTCAGCTCGCTGCCGCGGCATGACGAGGCATTTACGCTCGCCAGTCGAGGCGTAGAGGTGAATGGGAGGCGTGCGGTTTGTCGCGCGGATTCGCCCGACGCATCGCTCTTCGAGCGCTTCGAGCGGCGTCTGAGCCCCGAGAATCCAGCGGTCGCGCTCGAGCACCTTGGCAATGAACGGGTCGAACTCGAATCGGCCGTAATCTGGCGGCTTCCACTCGAAGCACGCCTCGAGGCTCTTGTACATCGCCTCGTAGCCGCCAACGTAGGCCGGCGGGAAACTCACGACTGCGGTTCCTGGCGGCAGGAGCTCGAGGAACTCCATGCAGTCGCCGGCGTAAAAGCTCGTAAGCCGCGTCTTTGTCCCCTCGAGGCGACTGACGACCTTCGCGTGCATCTGGGGAAATTGTGTGCGGGCCGCGTTCGCCATGCGGGCGTGATACGGCGTCTTGCCGCGTTTTACCCAGGTGTCCGCGTAGCTCGACCAGGTGAGGACGGCAGCCGTGCGACCGACCGGCGTCTTCATGAACGGATCCATCCAGACGAGGTCAGCCTCTTCCTTGGCCGCGATCTGCGGATCGACGCCGGCCAGATACCAGCCGAGCGCGCAGGTGTAGAGACTGACGTCGTTGCCGTGCAGCCTGGGGCCTCCGGGCGCTTCGCCGAGCGATCGCGCGATTGTGAAGTTGCCCGAGCATGGGAACGCCAGGTCGGCACACTTCCAAGATTCAAGGATGGGAGCGATCGCCGCGCGGGCGTCGGTGGGAAGCGTGCCAATGAACATGAGCCGTTCCACGAAAAAACCCGCTGTCCCTCTTCAGGGACGCGGGCGTGCGGTTCGTTGGATGGAGCGGGGGACACGATTTAACGTGCGTCTCCCGGCTGGACGCCGAGTATCCTGGGTCAGAACGACCCCCGCGTTTGTTTCAGAACAGCGTTGGCGCTGTCTTCGGTGCCAACTCTTCGACGGCCTGGCCTGTCTTCTCACGCCACCACTCAGCGAACATAGTGCGGTGGCACCAGAGCCTGGGCTTCGTCAAATCCTCGAAGCAGAGCAGCACGAGGTCGCGTCCCTCGTTCGCGGCCGAAACCTCGTTCAGCCGGCGGGCGATCGTGTCGACGCTGTGCATTTCGAGCTTGTTGATGTACCGCGCGTGGTACTCGTCGCGGCTGAGGTTGAGCATGTTCCGCAGCGGCGCGATCTCAAGAATCACGGCACCGATCGGATAGGCCAGCTTCCATCGCGGATGGCCGACGCTCGTTCGCACCGCGACCAGGCCGGAATCGATGATCAGCTTCTTCGCACCGTAGCACGAGGTGAACAATCTCGGGGTAATGATCTCAGACATTGGCCACCTCCTGCATCGCGCGAATCTCTGCTTCCCAGACGCCGCCAACCTTGACAGAGTGGGTGATTGTCACAGCCGCGCTCTCGCCGGTGTACGTCACGCGTTCGAACCGCCAACCACCTGCGTTCACGTAAAGCTCGTGTCGCGTTTCGCCGAGCGTCTTCTCGATCACGATGCGATAGCCAGGCTTCGGCGTGTAGCCCGACGTGGTCTTCGACTTCTTCTCGGCCATCGGCTTTGGCTCCGGAATCGTTACCGACACCGTGGGCCGTCGGCCGTAAGATGCGCTACGCACCGCCTGAACGACGGCTCGGAAACTTAGCGAGCCATCGGCAATGATGTCAGGATTGCCCGCAACCGAGATCGGCTCGCCCTTGAGGCCCTCGGCCTGCCAGATCTGATTCACAAGGTTCTCGGCGTCTTGCTGCAAGAGCAACGCACCGGAGTTGAATCGGACGCGTTCACAACGGTCAAGGAAACGACGTTGGAACCGCTCGGGGTTGTTCGTCGTGAAGATGATGATATTGCCCGGCGGGATGTCTTCGAGGATCGAGAGCCACGACTCCTTCGCCTTGTGGCTCATGGTGTCGGCTTCGTCGGCGATGATCATGCGGTACTGGTTCGGCCCGACTTTGTACCGCATCGCACGAACGGCCTGTTCAACTGCTTCGCCGTCCATGGCACCCGAGCTGATGTGATGGAACGACCAGTCGCGGTCGATCTCCAACTCGTTTGCGAGCGCGAGTGCTGCCGACGTCTTGCCCACACCGGTTGGCCCCTCGAAGAGGAACGCAACCGGATACGGGCAGTCGCAGAATTCCTTGAGGCGGCTCACTGCCTCGAACTGACCGAGTAGCCCGTCGAGCGTTTGCGGGCGATACTTCTCCGTCCAGGCTTCCGGCTGCCTCTTCGATGCGGTAGGCTTGACTGTAAGCATGTGAGACTCCATTGGTCTTACCTGCTGAGGGCGGGGGCGGCCAGGCCTCCGCTCTCGTCTTTTAAGCAACCCCAAGCTCAGTGCTTGTGTTTGTTGTTGCTTATGCCTTAATTATATCTTTTGAACATCGCATGTCAATATGATGACGTGTCGTTTTTTGTTTTTTCGAGCCAACGACACTCGCCCTGAATCGCCGGAGCTCTTCAGTCGTCGAGCGTCAGAATCGACTGGAACGAGCCGATCCCCCCTGCTCCACCAACCACGTCGCGTGAGTTCGGAATCGGGATTGCGTAGTCGCCGCCCAGGTTGGCGGAGGTGTCTGCGCTGCCACTCGGGTGCGCGCCGCTGAGCAAGTCATCGGGGTTCGTCGGGAGTGGGAAACCCTGCGCCAGGCAGACGACATCGATTCGGGTGAGCTTGTGCGTCTCGGCTTGCGTGGCCGGGTCGACGAGCTGGTACGGCTTCACCGTAAGCTCGAGGGTAACAGGCTCCGTGTCGGGCACGAAGTTCTTGAGCGCGATTTCGGGCACAGCCTTGGGCGTCACGACGGGGACTGCGACGGCCGTGAAATCGAACTTGGGACCGTAAATCTTGGGCATGGTTCACTTCCTCACTGGCTCGATCTTTGCCAGAAATCCGAAACCGTACTGACTTGTGGATCCGAACGGACGATTGCAGCCGGGACACACGCCCCGGCCGTTTATGCTTTTGGGGCGTCAGCAGCAGGCGAAAGCTTGGCGTTGATTTCCGCAGCCGCCTTTGCGATGCGATCCTTGCGGGCCTGGCGGTTGGCCGCCCTACGCTCGGACTCTTCCCGCTCTTCGAGCTTCGTTGCCAGCTTGGTTGTCAGTCGGTCAATCTCGTCATCCTCATCTTCTTCCGAGAACGAGATGAGCCGCCCCGCGCTTCGCGCGGCTCGGCCAGCAGCAGCTTCGGCGCGTCGTTCGGCTCGCGTGATCCAAGCCCAGAGCTCCACGCGATGCGGCCACACGAGCAACCCGAGGATGACCGCAGCGACGATCCCAATCAGAGTTTTATGGCCAGCGTCGAGCACGATCCCTGATTGAGCAGGTGGCACAACTGGCGAAGTCGTGACAGGAGGCGTTGCCGGGGCTGCTGGTTCTTCCTTGGCCGCAGCCTCTTGTTTTGGCTGCGGTTTGAATGTCGCGTCGGACAACTCGGCCTTCTCGCCGTTACCCTCTTCGCGGTCATTCTTTAACGGAGCCGTGATGATCTCACCAAGCTTACGGACCACTTTGCTTGGGGCCTCGAGCGCGGCGATTGGTCGCTTCTCGATGGGCTTGCGCCCTTCGAAAACGTGATCCAAGCGATTCATTGAGAGCAAACGACGAATCGACGTTGGCGCGGCATAAAGCCCTGTCTTTGATTGCGGGTCTGCGTAGCCGCACACGCCGAGAACGTAGCCGTCGTCAGTGAAAAGACCACCGCCGGAACGACCTTCGATCGGTGCGTAATTCGTCTCGATGCATGCGTATTTACCGCCGCCCTCCAGTCGTTTTACGTCGCTCGCGCGAACGATGGTAATTGCCCAGCCCGTGGCGTCGTCGCCCTTCGAGCAGCCGTAAGATCGGACCGACATCCCAACCGACGGAATATAGCTTGCCGGCACAACTGGAGAGCATGGCAGCGATTTGCCGGGCCTGATTCGCACGAGGGCGACGTCAGAGTCGCGGTCGATTCCGATCAGTTCGCCGGGATAGCTCTCGCCGCGGTAGGTGACCTGATTTCGCTTCGGACCTCCGACCACTCCGTCGAAGAGTTCGACTTCAATCGGCACGATCGAGCGGCTTTTGAAAAGGTGGCCGCACGTCAAAACGACTGCGCTGTCGCCGTTGCTATCGACCACCGTGCCGGATCCAACGGCCTCTTCTTTTCGCCCGGGAATGCCAGCTCGAAGACGTACGGCCGTCGCATAGGGCGAAGGATTCTTCAGTGCGCTGGCCGGCTCGGACTGAGGCGATGGCTTGGGTCGAACGGGTCCGGGCGCGAACATCGCCCGCAAATCGCGCTCGTGAAGCACCCCCTCGGCGCGACGAATCTCAGTCCCGTCTTCGATCGCAATGAACGTGGGAGTCGCGTCGACTTTGTACTGCGTGAAAAGCGCGTGCTCTTCGTTGCTGTCGATGATCCGAATCGGATGCGACTCACTGTGCACCGCGTTGACAATCGGTAGTGCCTGCCTGCATGGCGCGCACAAGTCAGACTTGAAATAGAGCACTTCGACAGCGGATTGGGCCTCTCGCACCATCGTCGAAACCGCGACGATCGCGAGGAGAGTCAACGATGGTAGCGATAGTCTTCGCACGACGAGTGCCTTTCGAGGTGATGCCGGTGGTATCGGGACGGGGAACGGCACGCGCCACAGCGGCACGTGTTTTCGTGGTTGTGTCGTTGACGTCGCGACTCGATTGCATTGCGACGTTCACTCCGTAGCTGAATCCGCTCGCGGCGCCGAAGGTGTGCCGTGAAGCTCCACCAGCAGGCGCAAAGGAAGAACGCCACGACCAGGCCGAGCACGAAGCCGAGGTCGAACCCGCACTTCGCGCCGATAAAGAAAAAAGCCCGGCAAACGGCCTCAACGGGCTGTTTGACGCCGGGCACGTAACGGAGCGGGATAGGAAGCCTTAACGAAGGCACCGCTGGCGGCGTAAGCCAGTTCTGCAGAAAGCTCAACACGACCCTCCCCGCGAATATCTCGAGTGCGAGTAGCAGGGCCGCCACTGGTCACCGCCTGGGGTGAATTTCACGGTAAATCACGGGGCGATCGTGCTCGACGATCACACGCCGCTCAGGAACGGTGCGGGTGTTGTTGGAGGCCGTTTCGACCGTGCAGCCAGTGAACGCCAGCGCGGCGAGAACGAGGATGACGAACACGATGAGACCGGCGACAAGCTCACCGAACGCTTTGAAGAACTTCATGCGGGCGCCCTCGGTGTAACGATTGGAGGAACACAACACTTGCACGAGCCGTCGGCGCACGGGCACTTGGCGGCCTTTGGTGGTGGAGACGAGTTTTCGAGCTTTGAGACGCGGCCATGAAAGTGCACAAAGCCGCCGGCGATGGCCAGGAACCCAGCGATGAGCTTTGCCTTCGCCGAAACCGGTAAGCTATCTGTCATCCGCTCGGGCTCGCTGCTCATCGCTGGCTCCCTGGCTATTTGGGTTCAGCAAAGCCTTGAACGTGTCGCGACTGCGGCACTCAGCGTTGAGCGTCGACCGACTCTTGAAAACTGAGGCCGCAAACTAGCGGCAATACGCACATCAAAAAGGCGACCAACTCAGGCGAGATCACCAGGCCGGCATAGCGCAAGATCATCGACATCCTGGATCGAGACATGCTTCGGCCTCTTCATGCGTCCGCGGCGGTCGAGCTCGATCGAGAAGTCTGGCAACTGATCGATTGCTCGAAGGAACTCGCGACCCATCCGTGCGAGGTTGTTGGGCTCGCGTTCGAGGTCGGACGTGATCGGCTGATTGCCGAGCCAGATCCGCCGGCGTTCAAGTTCGGTAAGCTGGATGCCGTCGGCCCGGCTGATCGCCGACTCGAGCGCTTCGGCGTCGTCGGCTGCTTGCTGACGCTCGGTTTCGATTGCCCCTGTCTCGATGCGTTGGTGCTCGAGTCGTGGCTCGTGACGCGGGTCCATGCCGTCGCACTGGAGGCAGTAGACGATCGTGGGCTCAAGCCTGGTCGAAATCCCGTCGCCCACGTGGTCGAGGCGGTCGCGAACGGCGCCGCTGCACAGCGGGCAGCTTTGTTCGCCTCGTCGCGCCAACTCATGTGGCGGAATGAGTGGGTTTGGGCCGGTAAGAAACACGGTTGGTTCTGGCACCCACCAGTAAACGTCAGGTGGTAACGAGCGCCTGGAAGCTACAGACCTCATGCACTTGCCTCCGGATTCTCCGCGCTGCGCGGATGCCCGCTCGAATGTGCTGAGGTGACAGGCCTGTTTCGGCGGCGATTTCTGAAACGGTGTGACGCGAGAAACCACCGAGCCCGTTGGTCAGGCCAACGTCGACGCGGACGCGCCAGGACTCGTTCCGCAACCGGATTGTGGCTTCATCGCGCAGCCGCATCGCACGCCCTCGAAACGCTCGCCCGTTTCCCTCTTAAAGACGGGGGCGAAAGTTATCCGCGATTGGCTCGGTCTAAACCCTTGGGCGTCCAAGGGATCAAAAAACTCAGCAGCGAAAGTTATCAGTGATCGGTCATACGATCTTTTTATGGAATTTCCAGTCCAGACTGAAACAATCGTTCGAACCAGGTGGAAGGAAATCCTGGGCCTTGCGGGGAACAGTGCTTTTCGATCCCGCCCCTATCCTTTACTGACGGATGTTCATGGCGAGGTTCGAAGGAGTCACCGTCACCGAAGAGCTCCCGTATCCGGACTTACGGGCGATATTCCACTGGGTACATTCGTCATTTCTGCCATTTCGCCTAGAAAGCGACTTTCCATGAAAATTTTTTGGGGAAACCTTGCAGTAAAGCCGACAATCACACCGAGAATCATTCGTATCAATGGCTCTATATGCTCCGAGCCGTCCTTGGCTGCTTGTTTCGAGAAACAGGCTTGCCAATAATAGCAGTAGATGCTCAGCCGAATTTCTCATTCCTCTGTAAACAGCTTACAATGCCTATTCCTCCTTTTGATTCGATTTCGTCGGTACTACCGCCGCATCTCGGCAATCCGGCGCTTGGAACGCACCACTCGCCTTATGAATGCACGGTACTCGAGTTGTGTCAACGATTTGCCGTTTCACCACGTCGTCTTGAAATTCTTCACGGCTATCTCGCGCTTCGTGAACAGTTATTCTCTCTAAGCATCAGCGGATTCCAATGGTTGGATGGAAGTTTCGTAGAAGACGTCGAAACCCATTCAGGACGCCCTCCAGGTGATATTGATGTAGTTACATTCACCTCTAATCCGTCTACAAAGACCGAAATGAATACATTACTCGCAGCAAATCGATGGCTCATCGATCGTGCGGGGATCAAAGCCACCCATCATGTAGACCATTTTATAGTTCCGCTCGGGATCGATCCTCGACTTCTAATAAATCTTTCCCGCTATTGGTACGGCCTGTTTTCACACCGTCGCGATAGCACCTGGAAAGGGATGCTGTCTGTGGAGTTGAGCGATCCGGCCGAAGACGCTGCTGCGAAGGCATTTCTTGGAAACCTACCATGAACGATCACGAATTTCTTAACTTTCAAAAGGCTCAGCTCGATCGGCTCCTGAAAGAGTCCCAGGGCCACGATTTTATTGCAGAGCAACTGGGGCAACGCATCGACGCCGTTCAGACTGAGATAGACTATTCAGGGGCCACGATAGACGCATTACAGTCGGCACAGTCACCGCCGCCTAGAGTCGCCCTGTTTCTGAAGGGCGGCGGGGTTCAGGGAACTACTGGCGTTCGAGCTTCCTTGGCAGGCGAGTCGTTAATCCAGTATGAGCGGATGTTCGCAGAGCAGGCGCTTTTTCACGAGAGATCAGCCGCTCGAGAGACGGGACGTTCGCGACGCCCTCGTGGCTCACAAACCCCGTCGCTACTTTTCATTGGCACGCCACGCGGCTCCTTCGGCCTGGAGTTCGTACCACAGCCAGGCTCCGATGGGACGGTGATCTCCGTCCATACTCAGGCGCTTCGCGAGATCACAAACGTTCTCGAAACTGTCAGCAGCGAGGACCCGACAGCAGACAGCGAAATCGCGGGGATCTCGCCGCGTGTGTTCCAACCTATGAAGAAGTTCCTGAATACGCTGGTAAACTACGGTGCTGAACTGCGGATCGCTTTCTCGGACCGTCCGTCCAGCGTTATAAGTAGTCAACGAATCAGAATCGCGTCCGAGCGCCTCGAAAGAGAAGTGCAATCGGAAGAGATCGAACTCAAAGGTAAGTTCAGGGGCCTAACACGCGAGACGACGGTGTTTGATCTGCTACTTGATGACGGCTCGCTGATAACAGGTTCAGCAGCCGAGGGTCTCACCGAGCCTGATCTTGACCGTATTAGCGCCCTGACGAATCATCGTTGCGTTGCCACGCTTGAGAAGACAACTTTAACACCGGTAGGAGGTCCGGTTCGCGTGACTTATTTACTTATTGATGCGGAAGCCGAAAACGCTATGGGCGAAAACAGCTCCAGTTAACGCATGGGTTCTCAATCGATTGTTGCTCGTATGATGTTTAGAGCTGGGGTTGTTCAGAACATCGTGAGTTGCCCCGCCATATCCCGCCGCTGTGCTTGCGATGCGGTAACGCTCGGATGCTTTGCCATCCCAACCAGCCGAAACGGCAGTTCATAATAGTCGTTGCTCGTCAGACTGTTCTCGAAGACGGTTGAGTATTGCTCAGCCGACTCGGTGGCGACAGGAGGCGGCGAAGGATAGTAGGGAAGAGAAAGCGCGTGGGAGTCAGCCGACGGGGCTGGTAGCCGCACTGGTCGGGCCTCGGCGACAGATTGAGGTTCTTGCACCGTCCCGCCAAACCTCGTCGCGACATACCCAACAGCATGCTCGGCCGCATTGTTCCGCTGCCGCTGCCAGGCTTGCTCCGACGGCGCCCACCGAAACCCATTCCGCTTCAGTGCCTCGACAATCTCCTTGTTTGGCCGGCTGTCAAACTCAAGTTGCAACCGGTTCGCCTCGACGTTATCCCGCACCGTGCATCCAATCGCCTCGATCCGCCGGTCGGGCCTCCCCTGCCTTTCCCGTGCGCGCTCGAGTTGCTCAATCCGCTCCCGAATCCGCCGCATATTCCCGTTGTTGTTCGACAGTACGTAATCCGGGATGCCGATCCGTCCGCAGAAGTCTGGCGTCCGCAACTTGGCAATCTGCTCGGGCGTGCAGCCAAGTTCGGCAAGCGCTCGATCGCCCGCCGCGGTGTCTTTCCTCCGGATCGCCGCGTTAACCGTCTTGAACCGCGCCTGGTCGCGCGCGAGTCCTTCGAGCTTCTCCCGAAGCTTGCGAACGGCGTCCGGGTCGTCCGAACTGATAGAGGTGTTCAGCGACGCAGCCAACGCACGATGCGAGGCCTCCGCCGCCTGGTCACGAAGGTCGCAGGCCTTGCGCATCGCGTTGTCATGCTTGGCGAGGTCGCGGCGATGCCGTTTCTCACTGTGGTGGCCGACAAGGATCGGCTGGCCTGGCGGGATCTGCTCGATCGACTTCCAAGCCCGTTCGCTTGCCCGGTCCGCCTCGCGCTCGAGTTTGCGGGCTCGCTCAGCCAGGCGATCCGCCCGCGCAGCCCGCTTGGCCTCGTAAGAGTTGAGCAGAGGCTCGGCCTTGTCGTCCGCGGGCTTGCGCAGGCTCAGCAGGACGGTGTTCACTTTGGTCCCTGATTCCGCGAACGTCTCCGGCGGGTTGTCGCACAGCACCGAGCCGTGCTTTCGCACCAGCTCGGCGACCTTGAACACCTTCCCGACTGCCCCGTTCTTCACCGAAGACGGAGCGATGGCAACGATCTGGCCGCCTACCGCAAGCAGCTCCCAGGCGCGGGCCAGGTGATCCGCCCAGCAATTGGAGAATTCCTCGACGCTGAACGGTGGATTCGTTACCACCAGCTCGAAACGCTTCGGCTCTCCTTTCTCGTCGACTCCCGCGTTCCAGGTCAGGAAGTCGGCGGCGAACACTCGGCCGCGCGAGCCCACAACGGTCTGACAGGCGCCGGCGCGGCTGCCGTCCAGCTCGACCGCTGTTACCTCGGCCTTGGGGTAGCGCTCGAGTATCCCGCGAATGATCCGGCCGTCGCCGGCGGAGGGCTCGAGCACTCGGGATGGCCGGCCCTCGCATTGTCCAAGGTCCTCTTCTGCAACCGAGAGCATCAGCTCGACCAGCTCGGTTGGCGTTGGGAAGAACGCCAATGGATTCTTGTGCGGCAGAGTGGGCTTCTCGGTCTTCGTCAATCCCTGGACGATCGTACGTGCGTCGCCCGGAAAGACATGGCATTTGCGCTTAGTGTTCCACTTTCCGCCGAGTGCCTCGATCGCCTTGTTCACGGCGATGTATTCTTTTCGTTCAAGCTGGCGGGCGAGCATCATTATGTCGCCGCTAAACGTTGCCGTTTCGAGAAGGTTCAATACGTCTGGTGCGATTTGTAGCGGCAAAGTCCGACCTCCGCATTTCGAGTGCATTTCGGATAAGCTGGGTTTCTGACCTCATGATTTAATTATATCATATATTAACACTTAAACAAGTTATGTATTATACGATTTACTGAGCGCATAATAAAAGCCGAAGGCTCGCAGCCTTCGGCTCGCTTATTTGTTCGACCAGAGTGTCATCGGACTCGCGACTATTCAAAGCTCAACAAAACGTGAGCTAGGCTGCTCGCCTTTTAGGTTCTTTCAGGCATCACATTTTCGGTTGGCCTAAAGAGCCGAATGCCGTCCACGATTTAGCCTCCAAGCAACGACCATTCCAATCATCCCCGCCAGAAGCACCGCGCTTGCCGGTTCGGGCACAGCCGTCGGCGAAAGTTCGTACACCGCGTTTGTATTATGTGGCCCAACGGTCGTAGTACCGTAAATGGATCCGTTTGAGTTTACGAGCACTCCTCCGTATGGCTGGTACCCTGCCGCGTCCGAAGTACTGAATGCTGAAACAATTGAAAATGTATGCTGTGGGTCGTTTGCGACTTCGAATACTGTGCCCTGAGCGCCTGGCCCTCCCATTCGGTTCGTGCCAAATAGATTCCCACTACTATCGATGGTGAGGTCACCTTGCGGTTCGTACCCCGTCGTGAGGTTCTGAAAGGGGCCGAACCGTGCGAGAGTGAGAAGTGTGTGATTTGAATCATTCACTATCTCGAAGACACCTCCTCGAGCAGAGAGCCCCCCGGAACCACTGGTCTGAGCAGTACCGTATATGTTCCCCTGCTGATCAATCGCAACTCCGCCATACGGCAGATTTATATTGTCGCCAGCCGAGGAGAACGAAGCGAGCGTTTGTAAGGTCGATGTTCCGACGTTATAGCGAAAGACTGTGCCACCGCCAAATGCCCCTCCGAAATAAGTTGTGCCGACGACATTGCCGTGCGAGTCAATCGTAAGTCCCCCATAAGGCGTCGATCCATTGCTAACTGCGAACTCGACGAGCGTTGTTAGTGTGTGTCGACCGTCATTCGCAATTTCGAACAACGTTCCCGAACTGTTATTGGTTCCGCCCGCTTGAGTTGTCCCGAAGATATTACCATTCGAGTCGATCGCGAGTTTCCCGTATGTGCCGCCGTTAGTGTTAGCGATTATTGAAAAGGTCCGTTGGGAGTCGTTCGCGATCTCGTACACAAATCCGCCGCCTCCAGGACCACCGCTCAGAGTTGTGCCGTATATATTGCCTTGCGCGTCTAACACGACGCCGCCGTAGGGAACTGCTCCGCCGGTACCCTTGAACGACTTCAGTAATGTATACGTGTGGTTCGCGTTGTTTGCGATTTCAAAGACCAGCCCGCTCGAAGTCTGCGAGTTTATGTCCTGGGCAGAAGTTCCGTAAAGATTGCCCTGTGAATCGCTTGTAAGCCCTGAGCAATCACCCTGACCATCAGCTACCTCAGCGACAGTAGTAATCGAGTAATCACCGCGACTAGGGGCATAGATACAAATACTCGAAACAAAGGCTAATATGAGCGGGACACGCATCGGATTCTCCCCTCAGATGGTTGGCAACTCAAGAGTCAAATGACGCGTGCCTTTGGGTCCGGCGTTGCCTCACGTGCAGCGGTACGCTGACCACTCGAGCTTCACGTCGACTTATGGTTGTTTACTCGATCGAATCGCAGAACACATCAACAAGTTTTCCGCATCCGGTCAAGCAATTTCGGTGCGTTGAGATCTCGTTGCTGAACTTGAGGAAGGCGAACGGGAAAGCTGTTCGCGACTTGCGACGAGATGCCGTCAAAGAAGTCGCGAGCGTTCCTTTGGCGATTTGCCACCCCTTGGCGCATATGCGAAATTGCTCTGTCGCTGCCTCTTTCCTGAAGGCTCGGTCTATCGGACCGCGAGCCTCCACCGTCGTTCAACAGCAATGACATCCGTACCCCTTTCCATACCCCTTTCACCCATAACAGACCCCGTTTTAGCGCCTTTTCTTGCCTTTTCGAAAAACGCTCAAGTTCTGCCCCATTGCCGTAACTCGTTACCGCTCACCGCTTCCAACAAGCCCTCGTAAGATTTTCCATGCCGGCAAACCAAAATAATTTGGCCTCCGAAGCCGAAGGTTGCAGGTTCAAATCCTGCCGGGCACATAACGCAAGCTTCTGAGCGATCAGAGGCTTGCGTTTTTCATTTCCCGAATGTGTTTCCCACGACCGGCAATCTTTGCCCGACTTCATCAACACATAAGATTTCAAGTTGTTATGCACTTCATTCGGTAAAAGCGGTTCAAACTGTGCATCAAGAAAGCTGAGATCGACCGTCGCCCTCTTGTCGCGAATCCGCTGACCGTCGCAATTTTCGATCGCCGATAATCAAGAGAGAAGAACGGAGCCGCCGAGCGACGTCACGGAGGGTAGGTACGGTGAATCGGCAACGACGGAGGTCAGTGGTCCCCAACCTGGCGATGCTGGAGTCGCGGGACTTGCTCACGGCGATCTCATTGTATCAGCACCACCCTCGCGCCGTGGTCGCAGCCCAGGTTGATACAACGGGCCTGACGCGGCGCGAGATCGCCCGCGAAAAATTCACGGCTGGCTTCAAGGTATCGTACGGCGTCGGCGTTCCGCAGAATTCCGACCAGGCGCGGCGAGTTGCCTACACTGGAAACGGGTCGAGCAATCGCTTCCTTCATGGCATGCTCACCATGAAAATCGATACACCCGGTGCCCCCGGCGCAGCTTTTGAAGGAACCGCCACGCTCCGCGATCGTAACGTCAACAACATCCTCCTTGTCGACCTTCAAGGTGATCCCACGTCGCTCGATCGTTTCGGTCGGCCAACTCGCCTGACCTGGAGTGTCAACAGCAACGGCAGCGGCACATTTACGTCGGCGAGCGGTCAAGGGACGCTGACGATCACGTATTTGCCAGGCGGAACGATCAAGGGTGCCGGCGCGGGACGCGCCATCGTGCGCTTCTCGGGTCAAGTCAAAACGACAGGCGTGACGAACCCGAACGGCGTCGATCCGTTCGGGCCGCAGCAGCTATCATAATTGGCGCCAATTTAGCGCAGGATGAGATCCGCCGAGCACAGTGTCTCGGCGGATCCTGTGCGACCTTACGGTCTGCGAGATCCTTACAGACTCACAGTCGCGTTGTTCTTCAAATGGATCGGCCCTGCAGGATATGCGAACGTATCGACGTCAGTCTCGGGATCTGATCCTTCCGGGTCGGTCAGGGTCATCGAGCCCGATATCTGATCGGAATCGACGGTGAGCGTCAGATAGCCGTGGCGTTTGTGTTCTTCAAACACCAACGTCGCGCCGGTGTTTGCGTCGGTTGTACCCGCGGCGGCGTTCATTCCGTGCAAATGCCAATAGCCACCGTGGCCAAATACGAGAAATGGGGTCGCGCCCGAGGAGACGATCGATTTCTCGATGCGCTGGTAATTGTGCACATGACCGGTGAGGACGAGGTTAGGGACTCGCCGGCTGTCGTTGATCGCGTGTTGAAGTGCGTCTGCCATCCGAGGCGAGCCGGAATGATGGTCGTCGAACGAGTAAACCGGATGATGCAGAGCGACAATTAACGCCTTATCGTCGGGCGCGGTGGCGAACTCGTTCGTCAGCCATTGCTGCTGCACTGAATCGATCGAGCCATGTTCCGGCACGTTCGTGTACATACCCACGATCGTCGCGAACGGGCATTCGAGCGTGAAGTACACATTGGGCTGCGAAATCGTCACTCGAGGCGCATCCCCCGATTCCGGTTGTACCTTCGGCGTGGGATCCATGAAATAACGGACAAACCCATCTAACGACGCCTGCGAATTGTCGATGGGGTCACCGTCGTGATTTCCAGGAATCGCGAAGATAGGCGCATTGTACTGGTGGTACGGCTCATAGAATTGGTCGTAGTAATCTTCGACCTGGCCGTTGAAATAGACCACATCACCGACGATGTACATGAAATTTGGAAGAGAGTCGTCGGGTAGATTCAGGTCGCCTTTCATCGCCGCAGCAACACGATGTTGAAAGTCTGGGCGTTTTACTCCGCCCACATCTGCGGTTACATGGAAAATGAGCTTCTTTAGCTTCTTCGCGCGTTGCGCGATATCGGGAAACGCCGCGCCGACGGAATAGCGATAGGGCGGTTCGCCCAGCGGTTCCGGCAATGGTTGGAACCTCTGAGTTCGGTGAGTTAACGCGGAAATCGGGTGGACGCCGGGATGGGCCTGCGAATGCCCACGCGGAGGACGAGGGGCGGTCATTCCCTGTCGAAGTACCGTCATTGTCAGATTCTCCACAAATTACATAACCATTGCTTAACACCTCGCCCAGGCTACAAACAAAAGCAGCCCGGACCTGTCATAGGGACAGGCCGGGAATCTAGCAAGCGCGCAAACGCCGGTCAAGGGTTAGGCCATCCTCATATCTCGCGATTCATAGCAACTTGATACTCAGCATGCTTTAAGAAGAATTGCAGAGCAGGTAGTTCGCAATAATTCCATTTGCTGGCAGACGAATGAGAGGTACGGGACCTCAACGCGATCAGCCTGACGCCGTTCATTCCTGATCCGCGTTGAAGTCCCGTTTCAGTGATTACGGGGCAATCAGCGCAAAGTTCGCCTGACGGGTCCCCTGCTTGTCCGGAGCATACATCAAAAGACGCCCCTGAATCGGCAGAAGGGCAACACCCGTCGCATCAACCGGCGACTGCTCGAGCAAAGTCGACCACTTGCCGGTTGCCGGGTCAAAGCACTCGACCGACTTGGCCGGCTCGAAGTGATTCGCCTCCGATTTCACGAATCCGCCTGCAAGGTAGAGCTTGCCGTTCAGAGTCGCAAGTTCGGCGAACAAACGCGGCTGCGGCGAAGCGATCGTGCTCCAGTTGTTCTTGTCGAAGTCGAAGACATCGACGGTATCGACCAGCTTTTGCTCGTCGTTCAGGCCGCCGACCATGTAGTACTTCGACCCCATCACCGCGCCGGCGAAGGAACGACGGACTCGCGGGGCCTTCTGGCCGGTCGGCTCAAATGTCGAATGCTCGCTCTGCGGCTCCCAGCGAAGAACTTCGAGAGGCATCGGCTTCTTTTCCTGGCCGGGACGCGGATCCCAGATCCGGCCGCCGAAGATCCATACGGCATCCTTGTAAACCGCTGCGCCGAACATTCCGCGAGCGTCGGGGATGGTCGCCGCTTGCTTGCTCCAGTGGCCCGAAGCGTCGAGCTTGAAGACGTCGCCAAGCGTGCGTGAGACACCACCATCGGCACCGATACCACCGATCAGGAACGCTTCATTCTTGCGCGACGGAATCGTTAGCAGGGTGGCCGATTGCCGCGAGTCGGGAAGTTCTTCAATGGCTTTCGTCGCCATTTTGCCGAGTGAGAATTCAACACCTTCACGCACCAGGTTCTTCGACTCGAAGGCGTGCGGTTCCGACGAGCGATTGCCGCCGATTGCCAGCAACTTGGAACGTACGAGTGCAACGGCCTGGCCCTGGCGAACGTCGGTCGTGGTGGGAACGGTCCAGGTCACCACCTTGGGGCCGGGCGTTTCGTTCAGTGGAAGCGACTCGATGATGCGAATCGGCGAGTTGGCGAAATTGCCGCCCACGGCGAGCAGGTCGTTGGCGATTCCCGGCAGCAAACGGTGAGTGAGACGAGGAATCGCCAGCTTGCCGGCCGTTTCCCATGACTTGCCGTCATTGCTCAGACGATGCAGCAGTCCGTCGTGACCGCTCACATAGAGCCGGCCAGCCGCCTCGAAGGCCGAGGGGGCGAAACCTTGCAGCTTGGTGCCCGGCAGTTCCGGACCTTTCGACCAGGTCTTCGTCGCAGGATCGTAGATATCAACACTCTTAACGACGCTGCTGTCATCGGTCAGGCCGCCGAGAACGTAGATCTTGCCGGCGAGATCGGCGACGGCGAGTGCACGACGATGGAACGGCGGCTCGGGCAGTTTTTCCCAGGTCGCGTCCATCTTTGTGAGGTCGAAAACGAGGGCATCGTCGCAGAACTCGGAGTTCGACGCCGAGCCACCGTTCATTGACCAACCGCCGACGACGTAAATCTTGTCGCCAGAAACGACGGCGTCGTGCGTCGAGCGCGGAGAGGGAAGCTTGGGGAGGTCGGTCCAGGTTTTGGACTTGGGGTCGAAGCGGGCGAAGTCGGCGACGGAACGCAGATCATCGGGCGTGCCGGTCTTGTTCTTGGCGGCCGCACCACCGATTCGATAAAGCATGCCGCCGTGGGCAACGAGCGTGACACCTTGCAGCGGCGGCACGGACGGGAGTTCTTCCCAGGTCGTGCGATCCTTGAGGTTGAGGCGACGGAAGTGGTTCGTGGTGGTTGCTTCGCTATATTTGTGCGTGTCGCCGATGTGGCCGCTGTAGACGTAGAGCCAGCCGTCGCTGACGGCGCCACCGAAGCTATTCACAGCTTCGGGCATGACGGCGAACGGAGCGAAGTTTGCCGAAGTGCTGACCTTCGTCGTCTCGCTCGGCTTATCGCCGTGGCCCGCGACCGTCAGAGTCGCATAGTAGCGGGTTTCGGCGAACGGCTTGCCTTCAACTTCACCGGCGGTCTTGTCGAACCACTTGGCGAGCAGGCCGGTTTTGCCTTCGGCCACGCCGGGAGTGTCGATCTGACCAGCGGCATCAGACTTCAGTTCGACCGGCGTTTTGCCTTCGGGAAACGCCTTGACGATCGCGCCCACGACTGGCTTGCCGAGATATGTCACCTGAACGACCGGCGATTTGCCGGCACGTTCGACGAGACGCATCCGCAGATTATCGGGCAGTTCATTGTTCGAGGCCGATGCAGCGCCGAATTGCACTCGACCGGTGTAAACCAGGCGCATCGTCACTTCACCGCGCTTCATTACGCCGAGGTCGCAGTAGCCGTCGACGACCTTGGTACCTTCGGGCAGCGTGATCAAATAGGAATCGTCGCCCTTCTTCCACGACAGCGTTTTATCGCCGACCGTGATTTTCGACTTGGCGATGTGCTTCAGGAGGTCAGCCGTTTCGGGTTCCGGCGTTTCACTAAGAAACGCCGATGCGCCTGGCTTGTTATCAACGGTCTCGGCCGTTAGCCAGAGAAAGTGTGCGCGACATGGAGCCGCGGCAAGCACCAGGAAAGCCAGAGTGAGCGGAAGCCTGCGATTCATAGGTTCTCTCGGGGGTTGGTCGCTGCTTGAGTGACTGATTTCTGTTCGTGAGTCGAGGGACTTGGGTTCGTGGTTGTTTCAGCCGGCGCAGCCCTGTGACCGCGTGCGTTTTTGCGATAGAACGCAGCTTCGGCCTGGCGATTTCGCTCGGCCATCGTGCTCATCTCGCTCAGCGCTAACGAACTGCGCTCAGGGCTTTCTGCTGCGAGCGGTGAAAGCGGGCTGGGATCGGCCGAGCAGCCGGCCGCCGCAAGCAGAATCGTTGCGGCCAGAGTCGCTAACCTGGGACGTCGAATCATGGGAGTTCTCACCTCGATTACCGGGCCTTACTGGCCTTCGACGTGGATGCGCCCCTTGGTTTTCTTCGCTTCGGCCAGCTTCGCTTTGGCGGCGGCCTGTTCGGCTTCGGCCTTGGCCGATTGCAGCTTGGCGGCGTCCTGCTCGGCCGCGACCGACAGGTTGTCTCCTGTCGGTCCGCCGCAACCGGTGAGCCAAACACAGACGAATGCAAGGATCAGCGAGCGTGCAAGTCTCATGGCAATGGGCTCGTATCTCGAGGTTGGCTTAGAACTGGTCGGCACCGATGACTTCGCCGCCGGCCACGCTCGAGAGACCGGCGTAAGTCGGCATGGCGATGGTGTTTTTGATGAACTTCACACTGCCGTCGCCAAACGCCATGTTCACGCCGCCAGGGTGCGTGCTGCGGAAGTTCGGCAGGGTTTGGCCGGTCGTCGCCACTGCGGGACCGGCGAAATAGTCGGTCGCCGACGCATAACCACAGTCATTCGGCTTGTAGGGGTTGCCGAGCGTGTCGGTCGTCTTGCCGAGCAAGCCACCGACGATGTACTCGGTGTTCCAGTTACGGCGGCGACCGTAAGCCATGAACATCAGGTTGTCGTAGTTGTGGGCGTCGGTGTAATCCTGGAGACGCACGCAAACTCGATTCGAGCCGAAGCCCATCGCGACAAACTTATTCGCGTTGTTGCCGCCGACCGCCTCGCCAAACATGAACGTCTGCGACAGGCCATCGCTCACCTCGGCGATCCGGCTGAAGACGTCGATACCCGAAAAACCGCGACGGCCATCGACGAGGAACGGCGGTGAGACATAGTTGTCGGCACCGCCGCTGAAGACGTAGTCGGTCACAGCGGCCTTGTTGATCGTCCAGGTCGTGTAAGACATGCCGACTTCGCCCGTTGCACGATTCGACGGACAAAGGAAGACGCCAAGCTGCGTCGCGTGACCGGTCGACTGCTCCGCAAACGACCAGCCGTAGTAGCTTCCCAGACCCGCAGCATAAACCGACAGGTTGTAGTTGAACGCGTTGGCGAGGTTCGTTTGTTCGAGATACGGCAGCAGTGAGTTGTAGCCCGTGAAGTTGCCGTAAACGTGGCCGAAACCGCCGTGGAATGCGGCAGGGAAGACGTTGTTGGCACTTTCGTAGTTGTGCAGCGCCAGACCGATTTGCTTGAGGTTGTTCACGCACTGAGCGCGCCTCGCAGCCTCGCGAGCGGCCTGCACGGCCGGCAGCAGCAGTGCGATCAAAACGGCGATGATGGCGATCACGACGAGCAGTTCGATCAACGTAAAAGCGCGAAATGGCTTGCGAGTCATAACGGCGGAATCCTCAGATGGTTAAGTGCGATTATTGGTGTGTGAAGGCGCAGGGTGGGCGCACAGGCGTGCGGAGCGGCGAGAAAGCTCGCCGCCGAGGGTTGGTCCCGTAACGCGACGCATACGGCGGCGCGTACGCCCCTCGGCGGACGAGCCGTCACTCCCCGGCAGCGCGGGGAATGATCGCAACGCCTGAACGGCTAGCGGTGAGTGAATTGGTGGCCGGCGCGAGGGCGTGCTGGTGTGGGGACGCATGGCTGCACCGCGAACTCGAACAATCCGAGCAGCGGTCGCAACTCTTTGCCGGATGGGGGTCTGCGGCGGCGGATGGTCGGTCCATCGGGCCACGCAGTTGGGCGGCAGGATCTACCCAACGAGACATGGAGCGGTCCTTGAGATTCAAACGACGGAGCCTCGCGAGGGACCAGTTCGCGATTCAATTGAGACTGAGTCTCAATCTCATGTTCAAGATCCTATCGAGTTGGGATTGGGGGTGTCAAGCGAGTTTTTTGAGATTGGAGAAGCCGGATGCGAATGGTTCTGAAGGCCGTTCCGGGAGTCTTCGTGGTCGCGAGACTTGCTGGGTCCACCTGCGGTTGCTGCACGTCTGGGGCGCGAACTGAAGTAAGTCCTCATAGGGATTGAGTTAGCGAGCTCGCCGCATCGTCATGTTTCGATCACCGCATCCTTGCATGAACGTGTCGAGCGGCGTACAGTCCAAACGCATTTCGCCTTTCGACATTCATTGACGTTGTTGGTCATACAGATTCGTCGCGTCGTGTTCCGACAGGAGCCCTCCCCATGTCGCGCGTTGAAGAGACTTGTCCGCATTGCGGTCGGAGGCAGGACGAACCTGCGCCGGCCGATGCAACTGCACCCCCCTGCCCGCATTGCAGCAAGCCCGCCGCAGAGCCGGCCAAGGCCGCTTCGACTGCAAAATCGAAAGGTGTGCGCACGCTTGCGGTGCTTGGCATTTTGCTGGGAACGATTGCGGTTGCCGGCGCGGTGATTTATCGCAACACGCCCGAAGAATTCTTCAGCGGCGGCCAGGCGAAAAGCGGTCCGCCCACGTTGGACGGCGCATATCGCAGCATGATCACGATTCAGACCGAAGGCAGCGCAAGCGACCCACGAATGACGGTTCATTTGGGACGGCCGCGCGGCCTAGGAATTAACGAGCAAACCGCCGATTACGCGCACCTGGGACTACTCTGCCGCGAACTGGTACGTCAGGCCATGCTCATTGCTGCGCGCGATGAACTCGGCGCGGCGACGCATGACGAACTCCTCGACGACGCTGTCAGTCCATTTCAGGGCGGAGCCGTCGTCGAGCTGATCTCGCTCTTTCCCGAGCGCGATAATCCTGGCCAGCATCAGCCGGGAACGACGCTCATCGAACGCAGACTCGAAAATGACATTGAAACCGTCGGCAAGCACACGATGGACAAGGAACCTGCGCCGGAGCGGATGGTCTCGTCCGTTGCGTCGTTCGCCGAGTCGCTGACGCACAAGGAGTTTCCTCGCGAACTCAAAAAACTTGGTCTCAAGGGCCAGGCGAATTCAGTGACATCAAGCGCCGCAGTTCCTGAAAAAACCGACGAACGGCAATCGTCGCTCAGTATGTTTGAGCACTTCAGCGCCATTCGTGACCTGCACGATGCCATTCGCAAGGACGGCGAATCTCCCGAGCGTCTCGGCGCACTGGCGCGTGGTTACTCAATGCTCGGCATGCTTTCCGAATATCACTGGAATCCTGCACATCGCGCATTCAAAGCGCGTGCATTGCTTTACGCCGAACGCCAGATTGCTCGCGAGCCGAATGCACCGCAAGGTTACTGGAATCGCGCGTTCGTGCGGACGCTTGTCGGCATGATGCAAGAGACGCAGGAAGATCTCGACAAGGCCGCCGCCATCGCGGGTTCCACCCCGCCTCCACCCTGGGCGCCCTATCTTCAGGCGTGCATCAACGACGAAGTGGAAAAGCTCTGGACTGATGAAAAGTCGCTCAAACCACTCGTTGCGCTGCTGAAATTCGCGATCGTGCGGTTTCCGAGTCGCTCCGCACCTGCCCGCGCCGCAGCACAGGAAGTTGTTTCACTTCAACCCGAATGCTACCTCGCTCACGACGCCATTTGTGCGGGTTCGGGACTTAAAGGAATGAGCGAGTTCACACTTGTCGCACCGACGATCCTTGAGAAATCGCTCAAAGAACGGCTCATAGCGATGCCCACGCTGCCGACTGACGTGCGCAAGCTCATCGACGATGGGGCCGACGGAGCGAACATCGCTGCTGCTCTATCGAAGTCGGAAGATCGCAACGAACCATCGTGGAGCATGCTGGGCCACCTGATTCGTGAAACCCAGTTCGTGCACGTCTATCGCCGGCTCTACTTCATGACTCGGATGCTGGCGGTGCCGGCTGACGAATTCTGGACGGCTGCACGTCCGGATGTCGAAAAGCACCGTTATTTCCTCTATCTCCAGTCGATGGCGGTGCAAACTCGCGAAGCTCAGAAGGATTTCCAGCTTTTCGCTCAAAGGCTGCCGTACGACGACCTGGAGCCGCAAGAATACAACATGATCGATACGATGCAAAAGCTCGTTCCCGCGTGGCACGGCTATCATTACGCTGTGCGGCACTGCGAGGCGATTTTTCCCGACCTGAGTGAAGACGCATCCACAAATCTTGCAGACATGAACAATCGCGCAGCACGTCGGCTTGAAGCGGTGGCGCCGAAGTCGGCTATGGCGAAAAGTCAACTCGTGCAACACAACTGGGCGAGCGTGCGCGATAAGGCCGGCGAGTGGGAAAAAACCGTCAAACACTCCCCCGAGCTTCTGGCAGCGATCGCTCTAAAATACGTCGAAGAAAACCACAAGGAAGACGCCATCCGCGTGCTCAAGTCGTACGTTGCGATGTCGCCCGACAAGTGGGGCTACACCAAACTCGCCGAGGTCTACTTCGCAAGTGGCGATAAGACACAGTGGCGAGCGACACTCGACGAGTATCTCGCCAAGGGCGAAGACAAGGGCCTCGACAAGGCAAACGTCGAGGTGATGATCGCCAACGCTCTGATGGGCGAAAATAAGTTCAAAGAAGCAAAACCCTACGCCAATTCTGCAGCCGAAACCTGGGCTTCGTGGGCGATTCAATGCGCCATCAATTGCTCCGAAGGACTGAAAGAATGGGAGGAAGCCGCCGAACTCCACGAGCGGCTCGCCATGCGCTATCCGGCCACTGGTTGGGATAGCTGGTACTACTTCTGCAGGCTGCACAAGCGGCCGGAACTCGCTCAGGCGCGTGCGCTGGCCCAGACCGTTGTCGCCAGGACGTCCGGTCAGCCCAACGGTCCCGCTCCGCTCCGAGTCGGCTTCTTCCAGATGGCGGAAGGCGATCGGGATAAGGCGTTTGCCACGTTTGACCAGGGAGCGAAGGCAGAGAAAGCGCTCGCGATGAGCCGCCTCACCGCTGCGTTTGCCGATCAACTCGGCAAGACCGAACGGCGCGACGAGTTGATCAAATCTTGCACGACCGAGCTTGCGTCGCAGATGCCGAAATCGGCCGCGTTCATGCAATTCTTCCGCGACTGGTTCGCAGATGGTGCCAAAAAGCCGGTTGATCCCGCTGCGCTGACGAAACTCATCGACGCGTTGCCCGAGGAAAACCGGCCGAGTCACCAGATGATTGCGTCGCGCTTCCTTATCGATCATGCCAACGGAAATCTGGCCCGGCCGCTGCTGAACGAAGTGCTCAAATCGTTCAGGTCGCATCCCGTGCACAAGCTGCTCGCGCAAGAGTGGCTCGCGGAGATCGACGCCAAGAAGTAAGCGATTCGCTCGGGCGTGCTGCTGGCCGATGATTGAAGCCTCCGGCACGCCCTGAACGCTTGACAATCGCCTTCTCCTCCATCACGATGCGATTCTCCCCAAAACCGAGGGGAACTCGGCGTGTAGCGCCGTTGCGCATTGTTATTTGCTTGTTTTTCCAGGGAAAACCTCTCATGGCTCAAGCTCTCCTGAAAGCCCCCGCTCGTCCCGCCATTCATCAGACGAAGCTGTTGATCGACGGCCGCTGGGTTGATGCCGCCGAGGGAGGCAAGTTCGAAACGTATGACCCCGCGACCGGCGACGTGATTGCCGAGGTTGCCGCCGGCACAGCCGCCGACGTTGATAAAGCCGTCACCGCCGCGCGTAGGGCGCTCGAAACCGGTCCCTGGGCCACGATGGACGCCGCCGATCGCGGCAACCTCATGTTCGCGCTGGCCGACCTCGTCGAGAAAAATGCCGAAGAGCTCGCCGCGCTCGAATCGCTGAACTGCGGCAAGATCATCACCGACTCGATCGGCGACCTCGGCGGCGTCGTCAACACCCTCCGCTACTACGCCGGCTGGGCCGACAAGATTGAAGGTAAGACCGTTCCCGTTCGCGGCAACTTCCTGTCGTACACGCTCCGCCAGCCGGTGGGCGTTGTTGGACAAATCATCCCCTGGAATTTCCCGCTGCTCATGCTCGCGTGGAAGTTCGGCCCCGCGCTCGCCTGCGGCAACACGATCGTGCTCAAGCCGGCCGAGCAAACTCCACTCACCGCGCTTCGGATTGGCGAGCTGGCCCAGGAGGCCGGAATTCCCAACGGCGTGATCAACATCATCAATGGTTTCGGCGAAACCGCCGGCGCGGCGATGGTGACCCACCCGGGCATCGACAAGATCGCCTTCACCGGGCATGTCGATACCGCGAAGATCATTCAAAAGGCCGCGGCCGATACGCTCAAGCGCACCACGTTTGAACTTGGCGGCAAGAGCCCGAACGTCATCTTCGCCGACGCCAATCTCGACGACGCCGTGGCCGGTGCCTTCCACGCGATTTACTTCCACGGCGGCCAGTGCTGCACCGCCGGCAGCCGGCTGTTCGTCGAGAAGAAAATCCACGGCGAGTTTGTCGAACGCCTCGCCGCCAAGGCGAAGGAACGCAAGGTCGGCAATCAGCTCGACACCGCCACGGAGCAAGGTCCGCAGGTTTCGCAGGAGCAGCTCGACAAGATTCTGCACTACTGCGAACTCGGTCAGAAGCAAGGGGCGAAGCTCGTCACCGGCGGCAAGCGCGAAGGCGACAAGGGCTACTTCGTCGCCCCGACGATCTTCGACAACGTGAAGGACGACATGGCGATTGCCAAGGATGAAATCTTTGGCCCGGTCGTCAGCGTGCTGCCGTTCGACTCGATGAACGAAGTCATCACCCGCGCCAATAACACGACCTACGGCCTGGCCGCGGCGATATGGACCAAGGACATCGACAAGGCCCACACCTACGCCAAGAACGTGAAAGCCGGCACCGTTTGGGTGAACTGCTATCACGTTGTTGACGCGACGACGCCGTTCGGCGGTTTCAAGATGTCGGGCCAGGGTCGTGAAAACGGTGAAGCGGCCCTCGAGCACTACACCGAAACCAAGACGGTGACGGTCAAGCTGAACTGACGTAAGTCCGCCCCGATTGATCGTTTTAGATCAGACTGCAACGACAATGACGGCGCGACCGGTTCTCGGCCGCGCCGTCTTGCATGACCTAGCCTTTCGATGAGGGAACTCGCGATGCCGTTTTCGCCGCGCACCGTTTCGCTCGCCCTCTTCCTGGGAATTTTTACGGGAGCGGAAGTGTCGCACGCCGCCGATTCGAAACCGAAGTCAAAACCACTCGATGTCGCCACCGTCGCCAAGCGTCCAGCGCCCGGCACAGTCGTCCCGGGCGGCATCGAATACACGCCCGATAGCTCCGCGGTTTCGTTCCTGAAATCAGAAGGCACATCGCTCGACCGCGTTCTCTGGCGCCTCGACGTGCGAGGCGGCAAGCCCGCGACCGTCATCGCCAAGCCTCCCGGGGCAGGCAATACCGACGCGAACGTTTCCCCCGAAGAAGCGCTGCGACGCGAACGAATGCGGCAGGTTGATACTGGCATCACAACCGTCGTTCACGCCAAGAATGTGGACGTCGCGGTGATTCCTCTCAATAGCAATCTTTACCTCCAGCGTGGCACCGGTCCGCTCGAGCGCCTGACCGACACGCCCGGCCCCGAAATTGATCCTAAACTCAGCCCCGATGGCTCGAAGGTCGCCTTCGTTCGCGAGAACGAACTGTACGTCATCGACCTCGCCACCAAGAAAGAAACACAGCTCAGCCACGGCGCGACCGAAGGGATTTCTCACGGCGTCGCCGAGTTCATGGCACAAGAAGAGATGGACCGCCACACCGGCTACTGGTGGTCGCCCGATGGCACGCACATCGTCTATCAAGAAACAGATGAACGCCTGATTCCGCTTTACTCAATCGTGCACGACGGCGCGGCGAAACCTTCGGTCGAGACCCACCGCTATCCCTTCCCCGGCGGTCCCAACGCCAAGATCAAACTCGGCGTGGTCGCGGCAACGGGCGGAGAGACGACGTGGCTCGACCTCGAACAACCCGGCCGCGATTATTATGTCGCGCGTGTCGATTGGGAATCACCGCGCGATATCGTCGTGCAGATTCTCCAGCGCGAACAGAACGAGCTGAACGTCATTCGAATCAACGCCCGCACTGGCCAGACCCAATGGCTGCTCACCGAAAAATCGGCATCCTGGATCAATCTCCATCATGACTTCCAACCGCTTTCCAAGGGGCAATTCCTCTGGGTGAGCGAGCGGAGCGGATTCAAGCAGATCGAGCTGATTGATAAAGATGGCGAAGTACTTTCGACACTGACGAAAGGCGATTTCGTCGTCGACGGAATCGACGCCGTCGATACCGCTCGCCGGGAAGTCTGGTTCACGAGCAACGCCACGTCGCCACTCGAAGCTCAGCTCTATCGGGTGTCAATCGATAGCGGCGAAATCACACGCGTCACTCCGGAGCCCGGAACGCACAAATGTGTTGTTGCGCCTGATGGCAATACGTTTGTCGATACGTTTTCCGATCTCAATCATCCTCCCATCACTCGCGTGCGGGACCGCGACGGCAAGATCTTGACGACGCTCGATGACGCGTCGAAAGATCCTCGGCTCGAATCTCTCGACCTGCCGGCGCCCGAACTGTTGACATTCAAAAACCGCGACGGCGAAACGATGCACGGCGCGTATTACGCACCGCGATCGAAGGCTCTTGGTGACAAGGCCCCGCTGATTGTCATGCTCTACGGCGGCCCGCACGTGCAGTACGTCAACAACGCATGGGGGATGACGGCCGATCTGCGGGCGCAGTATTTCACGCAGCGCGGTTTCGCGGTCTGGAAGATGGACAACCGCGGATCGGCCCGGCGCGGCTTGAAGTTCGAGTCGGCGATCCATCGCGATATGGGCACACCCGAAGTTCATGATCAGGTCGATGGTGTGAAATTCATCACGAGTCAAAAGCCCGAGATCGATGCCAGCCGCGTCGGTGTGAACGGTCGCAGTTACGGCGGATATATGTCGCTTCGTTGCCTGCTGATTGCTCCCGAGACATTCCACACGGGTGTCGCCGAAGCGCCGGTGACCGACTGGGATGGCTACGACACGTGCTACACCGAACGATATATGAGCACGCCCGAAAAGAATCCCGAAGGCTACAAGCGATCATCGGCGATTGCGAGTGCGGGGCAGTTGAAAGGCAAATTGCTCATTATGCACGGTTTGATCGATGAAAACGTACACTTCCGTCACACTGCACGAATGGTAAGCGCACTCGTCGCGGCGGGAAAGAATTTCGAGATTTTACCGATGCCGGAAGAACGGCATTCGTCGCGCAAGCCGGTGAATCGCATCCACGAGGTGGAACGGCTGGTGCAGTTCTTCGAGTCGGCGCTCAAGCCGGCGACGCACTAAGGCGTCACCCGCTTGCATCTGAGCGCCAGGCATGCGACAAATGGCATGCCCTCCCGTTCATCGCCTGCCGCTCGTCCGCGGGCCTGCCCTCCGGAGCCCCTCCGCTTATGTCCCAACCGCACCATACCGATCCCCTGCTCCGGAACTCGCGCAGGGAGGCGATCATCATCGGGCTGACGTGGCTCGCCGCAACGACGTATTGCTGCGCCTATTCGTATTTCTTCGGCTACATTCGCGAGGGACAACAGCTCACCAAAGCTGACTTGAACATGATCTTCGGCGTCCCCTCGTGGGTCGTGTGGGGCTATCTGGTTCCGTGGGTCGTGTGCGCGGTGTTCACGTTCTGGTTCGCGGGCTGGTACGTCGTTGACGACGACCTCGGCTACGACCATACGGCCGAGCTTGAAAGCGATATCCGCGAAGGAGGCGTTGGTGGATAACAACAACGCCATTCCCACGCATCCCGCAACGCTCGCTGCGCTGGCGATTTTCACGGCGGTCTCGCTCGGCCTTGGTGTAGTCGCAAACCTCGTTTCGAGCAAAAAAGCGGGCTTCCTTCAGAAGTATTTTCTGGGGAACCGATCCCTAGGCGCATTCGCCGTCGCGCTTACTGCCGCCGTCATGAGCGGCGGCACGTTCCTCGGCTTTCCGTCATTCGTCTATCAATATGGCTGGGTTGTTGGCCTGTGGATCGCCTCCTACATGGTGGCGCCGCTGACGGTCCTCGGCGTCCTCGGCAAGCGCATCGGCCATCTCTCGCGACGCACAGGCGCCATCACCCTGCCCGATCTCTTTCGCGAACGCTTCGGTAGCCCGCTACTCGGCTTGCTTACGAGCCTCTTCATCATCTTCTTCCTGAGTTGCTTTCTCGTCGCCCAGTTCAAGGCGGGCGGCGTCTTGATGAAGATCGTTCTGCCGTCGTCAACCTACGACTGGGCGAATGTCGAAAACTTCGCGGTCACCCTCGATAAGGGCTATGTGATCGGTCTGCTGATCTTCACGACGACGGTCGTCGCATACACAGCCTACGGCGGGTTCTTGGCGGCGATCTGGACCGACGTTTTTCAGTCGATCATCATGGCGATTGGCGTGCTGATCATGCTGCCCTTGGCCATTTCCAAGGCGGGCGGGCTCGAGATGGCCACGCTCAAGGGGATGGAAATCGCCGGTGATGGATTCGGTTTCGGCCCGGGCGCGGGGCGTGCGTTTCATCCGCTCACGATGTCGATTTCGTTCTTCGTGATGTGGGCGATCAGCGGCATGGGCCAGCCATCGACGATGGTCCGCCTCATGGCGTTCCGCGACACGCGCACGTTGCGATACTCGATGTTGTACCTCACCGTGTACAACATGCTCGTGTACATCCCGCTGATCCTCATTTTCGTCTGCTCGCGATCGATCATGCCGGGCCTGACGAACTCTGATGAAGTTATGCCGCGCATGGTCGTTACACTGGCGAATCCCTATCTCGCAGGCCTCATTCTCGCGGCGCCTTACGGTGCAGTCCTGTCGACGGTTTCGGGATTCTTGTTGATCATCTCGTCGGGCCTTGTGCGTGACGTTTATCAGCGATTCATTCGACCTGCAGCGACCGAGCGCGAGATTGCCCGCGCGAGCTATGCGGCGACGGTTGTCGTCGGTCTCGTGGTGGGAATCTTTGCACTCAAGCCGCCCGATTTCCTGCAACTCATCGTCGTCTTTGCGAGCGGCGGAATGGCGTCCGTCTTCCTCATGCCCGCACTCCTCGGCGCATTCTGGCGGCGAGCGAACGCGCAAGGGGCACTCGCGGCGATGCTCACCGGCGCGGCTGTAACGATGGCACTTTACGTCTATGGATCGATCCTCGGCCACCAAGAGGTCGATCAAATGATCGGCGCGAAACCGTCATCCAACGGCTTCGGCGCATATTATTTGCTCGGCTTTGAACCGGTGATCTGGGGCTTGCTGTCGTCATTCATCGCGGGAGTGATTGGCTCGCTGGTCACGCCGCCGCCCGATCCGGCGCGAGTTTCGCTGCTGTTCGATGCACAACCGCCTTCAGCACCTGCCCCCGCGACGCTCGATCTTCATCCCGAACTCGAATCCGATATTGCTTGAGTCTTCCTATGAGCACAACCTCTCCCAACGCCACACGCATCGCCGGCGTGCAAATGGAACCGAAGTTCGGCGAGAACGCCGCCAATCTCGCGAGCATTCTCACTTGGGCCGAGAAGGCCGCGGATCTTGGTGCCAAGCTGATCGTCTTTCCCGAGTGCGCCCTGACCGGCTACGGTTTCAAAGACCTCGCTGAAGCGATGCCGCACGCCGAGACGATTCCGGGCGCAAGCACTACGGCGATCACCGAGTTTTGCAAGAAGCGCGACGTGCATGTCGTTTACGGCTTGCTCGAACGCGACGGTGAGAACCTCTTCAACGCGTGCGTTCTCGTCGGGCCAGAGGGCTTGATCGGCTCCTATCGCAAGATTCATTTGCCGTATCTGGGCGTCGATATGTTCGCAACGCCAGGCGACCGTCCGTTTGCCGTGCATCAGGCCGGCGACCTCAAGATTGGCATGCACATTTGTTACGACGCGGGCTTTCCCGAGTCGTGTCGTGTGCTGGCGTTACACGGTGCCGATTTGCTGGTTTTGCCCACGAATTGGCCTGCTCACGCCGAGTGTGCAGCCGAACACATGATGGCAACGCGGGCGATGGAAAACGTTGTGTTCTCCCTCGCGGTCAATCGCGTTGGCGAGGAGCGTGGGTTCACGTTCATCGGCCGCAGCTCGATCATGAGCCCGGGCGGTGCGCGACTGGCGTTTGCGGCTCCCGCTGGCGAAGAAATCATCATCGCCGACATCGACCCAACGCAGGCACGGCAAAAGCGTCAGGTGCGGGTTGCGGGACGACACGAGATCAATCGGATTGCTGACCGACGGCCAGAGTTTTACGGGCCGATCGTCGCACCCAACCGATAAAAGTCAGGTTGTCGGTCTGGCGGGTTTCGACTAGCATGCGGCCGATTTCGTCCGTTTGCTTCCGGGAAAGGATTCCCCATGCCGGCCGCTCCATGCGCCACTGCGCGCGAAGCTAGCGCTCTGTCGATCATCATCGCGTCCGTGAACGGCTGGGAAGTGCTCGGGCCCACGCTCGACGCCCTCGACGCCCAGCCAGAACGGTCGCGTATGGAAATCATCGTGGTCGACGCTGTTGGCGGCGAAACAAGGCAAATGCTGCGCGAGCGTGTGCCAAACGTGATTCTGGTCGAGGTCGATGAGCCCGAGCGGCCGAGTATCCCCGCGCTGCGCTATCGTGGTGTGGAGCGCTCGACGAGCCCGATTGTGGCGATTCTCGAAGATCACGGCATGGTCGAACCGACCTGGGCGAGCGCGCTGCTTGAGGCTCATCGCGACACATCCGTGGCAGCAATCGGCGGCGCCGTTGAAAACGGACGCGACGGCCTGGTGAACTGGGCCGCGTTTTTCACCGAATACACGCCTTATATGAGTCCGGTGGTCGAAGGCGAGCACGGCGACCTGCCGGGCAACAATATTGCCTATAAGCGGCCGTATCTTCTGCGCCATGCGGACGAGTTGAAAGATGGGCGCTGGGAGTCGTGGATCAACGATAAGCTGCGGGCCGACGGCGTGAAAATCGCGTCGACAAACGCAGCCGTCGTGCGACATATCAAGCCGTTCGCGATGGGGAATTTTCTCGTCCAGCGATTCCACTTCGCGCGGTCGTTCGCGGGCATGCGCAGGGCCGATCAGTCGAGATCGAAGCGTCTGGTTTACGGCCTCGGTTCACTCGCGCTGCCCTTCTTGCTGATGTTCCGCGTCATTCGCACCGCGCTCAACAAGGGGCGACACCTGCCGCAGTTCGTGGCGTCGCTGCCGCTGATTGCGCTGTTCCTGGTTGTGGGTGCGTGCGGCGAAATGCTGGGCTATTTCTTCGGCGCAGGGTCGAGCCTCGGACGCGTGGAATGAGCCGCGAGCCGTCGATCAGCGTGGTAATCGTCGTCACGGATTCGCTTCACGCGGCCGAGACGGCACGCCGATCGATTGGTGATGGGTGTGTAGAAATCATCATCGCCGCATCCGATGAAACGCACGATGCGCCCACGCTGCGACGTCTCGGCGCAAATGCCGCATCGGGCGAAATCGTCGCGTTTCTCGAAGATTCGTGCATAGCGCAGCCCGGCTGGCTTGCGGCTGTGCGCGCGAGCTTTAATACTCCCGACGTGATCGCTGTGTCGGGACCTGTCGAGCAAAGCATCGACGCCCGCAGCACCGATTGGGCCGTCTATTTCGCGGAATACGCGTCGTTCGCTCGATATTCGCTCCGACTTGCGGGACCGAATTTCGCAGTCCGCCGTGAATGCATTTCGGGCGATGGACCGATTCATGAATCGGAAATCCGGGGCGACGTGAATTGGTTGTCACACGCGAAAGTCACTCATATTCGCCGCTATGAATTTCGATTGGCGCTGGCGGATCGCTTCCGTTTTGGTCGCGAATATGGCGAGCGACGTTGGCAAAGCGGCACAAAACCTTGGACCTATCTGGGCCTTCTCGCAGCGCCGGCAATTCTCGGTTTGCAATTGTTTCGACTCGCTCGCGCAATCGTGTCGCAACCGCAATTGTTCTGGCCGTTTTTGCGATCCGCAGTGCCTAGCGTTGTTCTACTCGCGAGTTGGTCACTGGGTGAAGCGATGGGGTGGTCGATGGCGTGTCGCCGCGTTGCGCATTTATATGAAAAAGCGGGCCGAATTGGCGCATGAAGATTCGTCCGGGCGCGATGCTCACAAAGCCATTATAGAAGTGCCCCAGCAAGCGTTTCAGCGGCGGCATGACTGCGAGATCGGCCTTTGGCAAGCGTGGAACCGAGATGTTCGCGTCGCCGAATGGACTCTCACGCATCAACTGCAGCCATCCACGATAACCCATCGTGCGAATCGCGCGAAAGTCGACGCGTTTCATGAACCAGACGTAAGGCGCCATGAGATGACGCGGCAAAAAGCCAACGCCCCAAACGCCGACATGCGGCTCGGGCGAAAGGCTAAAGCGATTGGGCGTGGCCATGAACAAACGGCCGCCGGGAACGAGCACGCGATAGGCCTCGGCCACGGTCACAACTGGGTCAGAGACGTGCTCGATCACGTCGCCCGCGATCACCGCGGCGAATGTCGCGTCGAGAAACGGCAAGCGTTCGGCATTGCCACAAACGAGCGATGCAATATTTCGCTTTGCTGCCACCACTAGCCAGCGTTCGGCGACGTCGAGGCCGATCACCTCGATGCCTCGCTCGGCCGCGACCGCCAGGAACGATCCCGAACCGCAGCCGAGATCAAGCCAGGGGCCAGCGGGCAAATCGCTGCCAATGGCTTCAATCCAGGCGGCTGAGCGATCGTTCGCAGTCAGAATGTGCTCGACTTGCCGAGCGCGCTGGGCTTCGCTCAGCGATGCGTCAAGCGAAAGATAAACCTTCAACGTCTCGCGGACATCGCCATCGCGCGAGATCGAGCGAAGCTGGCTCGCCATCGCGCGATCGCGATCGTTTGAGACGTAAACGTCGTCGAGCACGCGGAGGTCGGGGACGCCTTCGCGCACTGCGAACGCGCGACCGCACTGGGGACATCGCAGCGAATTCTCGGCATTCGCAAGGCGCACGCGGCATTCGGGACAGGCAAGCTCGATCATGAAGCGCCCTGGCGAAACGGTTGGATCAGCGGCTCCGTCATGTTACAACGAGGGTTCCACGGCTGGGTAGAGCCGTGCCCCACCCGCCCTCTCAGCGGAGAGCGTTTTCCCATGAATCTGCGACCGGTCCGCCCCGCCCTTACTCTCGCCTTCGCCTTCCTGCTCGCCTCGCCGCAACTGCACGCTCAGCAAGGTTACACACCCGAAGAAGCGCGGGCCCGCATGGTGCTGCCCGAAGGCTTCAAAGCCGAGGTTTTCGCATCCGAGCCGATGATTCGCCAGCCCGTCACCGCCAGTTTCGACGAGCGCGGGCGCATGTGGGTCATCGAATATCTGCAATATCCTGTTCCCGCGGGACTCAAGGCCCTCAAGGTCGACCAGTACCTGCGCACGGTTTACGATCGCGTCCCCGAGCCTCCGCCGCGCGGCGTGAAAGGGGCCGACCGTATCAAGATCCTCGAAGATACCGACGGCGACGGCAAGGCCGACAAGGCGACGGTGTTCGTCGAAGGCTTGAATTTGGCGTCGGGATTGGCGGTCGGCCACGGTGGCGTATGGGTTGGCCAGGCCCCTTACCTGCTGTTTTATCCCGACAAAAACAAAGACGACAAGCCCGATAGCGATCCCGAAGTTTGCCTCAGCGGCTTTGGCCTGGAAGACGCGCACGCCACGGTTAACTCGATGGCGTTCGGCCCCGATGGTTGGCTTTACGGGGCCCAAGGAAGCACAGTGACGGCGAATATCCGCGGCATCGGTTTCCAGCAAGGAATTTGGCGCTATCACCCTGTCACCAAGAAATTCGAGCTCTTCGCCGAGGGCGGCGGCAACACGTGGGGACTCGATTGGGATCTCGCCGGTAATGCGTTTGGCAGCAGCAACGGGGCGTTCATCACGTTTCACATGGTGCAAGGCGGCTACTACTGGAAGGGCTTCGCCAAGCATGGCCCGCTGCACAATCCCCGCACATATGGATACTTTGACTCGATTGCCTACGACGGCACGAAGCAAGGCGGACACGTCACCCCCGGCGGAATCATTTACAAGGGTGATGCTTATCCTGAAGCGTTTCGTAACGTGTTCATCGGCGGCAATCTGCTTGCGAACAAGGTTTATTGGCACACGCTGACGCCCGAAGGCTCGACGTTTCGCGGCAAACACGGTGGGACGTTGATCGACTCCCGCGACCCGTGGTTCCGGCCGATTGACGTTACACTTGGCCCCGATGGTTGTGTGTACGTCGTCGATTGGTACGACAAGCGAGCCAGCCATCTCGACCCGCGCGACACCTGGGACAAAACCAACGGACGCATCTATCGCGTGGTGTATGGTGAGGGTCGAAAGGTTCCGAGTTTTGATATCAGCAAGCGTTCGACAGCCGACTTGATCGCCACCCGCTCCGCAAAGAACGACTGGGAAGCGGCACAGGCCCGCCAGATTCTCTACGATCGAAAAGATGCGGCGGCGATTGCTCCGTTGCGTCAGCTATTGAATGCGGATCGCGATGAGGCAACGGCTTTGCGAGATTTCTGGAACCTCAACGCCTGTGGTGGGCTTACTGACGACGTTGCGCTTTCGTTGCTCGACCATCCTGTTGCCGGCGTACGTCGATGGACGGTTCGGCTGCTGGGCGACGACCAGCGAATGAACGGTAGTTTGCGGGCGAGCCTTATTCATCTCGCTGAAACGGATCCGAGCCCAATCGTGCGCAGCCAACTTGCGGCGAGTGCCCAGCGTTGGAAGACTGAAGACGCGTTCCCGCTTATCAACGCCCTGCTCGCTCGGTCAGAAGACAATCAAGATCGCTTCATCCCTATGCAGCTCTGGTGGGCGTGCGAGCGGCATCTCAGCCTCGCGCACGATCAAACCGTTGCCCACATGCTCAACCGTGAGTTTCTCAAGCGGCCGATCGTGCAATCGACGGTTCTCGAACGCCTGGCGCGGCTGTTGATTTCTTCAGGAACCGACGCCGACGATGCCTCTGCGGCGAAGCTTGTTTCGCTCGTTTCGAGTGAGTCTGAGACGGATAAGGTTGTAGCTGGGTTGCTCAAGGGACTCGAGGGGCGTCGACTCGATCGCGTTCCACCCGCGCTTCGCGATGCCTCGGCGAACTTGACGAGAGGGAAAACGATCAAGCTCGATCGCGACTTGCTCGCGCTTCGCCTGGGCGACCCGGAGGCCTACAAACGCGCGACCGAGAAAGTGACGAATCCGAAGGAAGCTGACGCAACCCGCATAGCGCTTATCGAATTGCTGGGGCAAACGCCGCGTCCCGAAGGGTTGTCGGCATTGCTTTCACTCGTGAAGTCTGAGAAGAAGCCGGCGATTCTTACAGCCACTCTCGCGGCTCTGGGGCCGTACGACAGTGTCGAGATCGCCCCCGACCTATTCGCGATTTACCCCAAGCTTGATGCAGGAACGAAGTCGCGCGTGGTTGATTTGCTCATCTCGCGCAAGGAAAACGCAGGCCGGCTCGTTGATGCTTTGGCGAAAGGTGCGATCGGTCCCAAGGAAGTGAGCATTGCTCAGGTGCTCAAAATTCATGGATACGGGGATACGCAACTGAGCGACCGGCTTACTGCGGCGTGGGGTCGCCTGCCGGGTCCGGGTTCGCCCGAGAAATTGCGACGAATTGCCGAAATCCGCGGTATTTTGCCCGAGGGTGACAAGGGAGATCCTACGCGCGGGGCTCTGGTCTTCAAAGAGCAATGCGCGGTCTGCCATCGATTGTTCAATGACGGCGAGAAGATTGGGCCGGAGTTGACGCAGTCGGAGCGTGGAAATACCGACTTCCTGCTCACGAGCATCATCGACCCGAGCGCACTCATCCGCAAGGAATACCAGGCGCGGACGATTTCAACGGTCGACGGCCGCACGCTCACGGGGCTTGTGCTCGAAGAGAATGACAAGACGTTGACACTGATCGACTCGAAACGGCAGAAGACGGTTGTGCCGATCAAGGAGATCGATCAGAGCAAGCCGTCGGATATTTCGCTAATGCCTGAAGGTGTGCTTGATACGCTCAAGGATTCGCAGGTGCGCGATTTGTTCCGGTATCTACAGTCGAGTGGACCGGCGGTGCGATGAGTGCTTCGGCGTCGACCTCAGCGCAATTCCTCGACTTCGATTCGGACGTGTTCGACGAATTGCCTGATTCTGGCAGTTAGGAAGTGGACGAATGACCGGCCGCTCATCGGCTTCTCGATTGCCGATCGATGACGCGCTCCCGAAGATTCTTGATCAGATACAGCAGCATCGCAACTTTGTGCTTGTCGCTCAGCCGGGCGCAGGTAAAACCACGCGTGTTGCGCCCGCTCTATTGCGGGCGAACTTGCTCGACTCCAGAGCACCGAATATTGTGCTGCTTCAACCTCGGCGCGTGGCCACGCGTTCGGTCGCCGCGCGAATCGCCGAGGAGAATGGTTGGAATCTTGGTGAAGAGGTTGGCTATCACGTACGGTTTGAACGGAAGCTCACGCACAAAACCCGCCTGCGCGTGATGACGGAAGGGATTCTCAATCGTCAACTCGTGAATGATCCGTTTTTGGAAGGCGTCGGCGCGGTTTTGCTCGATGAATTTCATGAACGAAGCATTCATACCGATCTTGCATTGGCTCTGTTAAGAGAAATCCAAAGCACGGTGCGCGAGGATTTGATTATCGGAGTGATGTCGGCAACGCTTGATGCCGATCCTGTCGCACGATATTTGAATCACGCGCGGGTACACCGCGTCGAAGGCCGGACGTTTCCGGTCACAGTGAGTCATCAAGGCAATGATGGCCGGCCGCTGGTCGAGCGAATGGCTGATGTGCTCAGGCGCGAACTCGCAACTGGCGACAAGCGAGATGACATTCTCGCGTTCTTGCCGGGCGTTGAGGAAATTCGTCGCGTGGCTCGATCCATCGGCGAAACTGCCGCGAGTCTCAACGCGGTGGTCCTGCCTTTGCACGGTTCGCTCACACCTGAGGAGCAAGACGCAGCCTTGCGTCCCAACGAAAGACGCAAGGTTGTGCTAGCGACGAACATTGCCGAAACGTCGCTGACAATCGATGGCATCACGCTCGTCGTCGATAGCGGACTCGCGCGGGTGGCTTCGTTTGATGCGAGCACGGGTGTTGATCGACTGCAGTTGAGTCGAATCAGCCGGGCTTCGGCCGATCAGCGAGCAGGGCGAGCGGGACGCACGCAGGCTGGGCGATGCATTCGTCTCTGGTCGTTGCGCGAGGAACGCGGGATGGCGGCGAGCACTCCGCCAGAGGTCGAGCGCATCGATCTTTCCTCGACACTGCTCGCGATTCATGCGTTTGGTGCGAGCAATCCTGCGTCGTTCGGCTGGTTTGAAGTTCCTCCGACTGATCGGCTGGAATCCGCGAATCAATTGCTCGAACGTCTAGGCGCTGTCGATGCGCAGGGCAAAATGACGTCGCTCGGCCGCGATCTGCTCGACTTGCCGACGTCCCCGCGTCTCGCACTGTTACTCCGCGAATTTCATGGCATCGGCAGGCTTCGCGAAGGGGCGACGATTGCGGCGCTGCTGGGCGAACGTGATCTCATGAGCGTCCGCGGCAGAAATGCACGACCTGAAACTCACGGCGACAACGACCTCGCCGTTCGCATCGATCGGCTCGAAGAAGCGGAGCGTGCGCGATTCTCGCCTTCACTCCGCGACAACGGCATTGATCCCTCGACCGCACGAAACGTCGCGCGGTCGCGCGATGATTTTCTACGCATCGCCAGACGCTGGCCTGAGCTTGGAATCGACTCGGACGGCAACCCGGAGAAAGCGATCCTGCGCGCATTTCCCGATCGCGTCTGCCGGCGCAGGAAGGTCGATCCGGCGACTGGCCTGATGGTCGGCGGTCGCGCGGTGCGGCTCGATACCCAGTCGGTGGTGCGCGAGGGAGAGTTCTTTCTTGCGATCGATCCCCGCGAGGGAGATCAAGGGCCAGGTCGCGAAGCGATCGTGCGCATCGCCGTGGCCATCGAACCCGAGTGGCTGAGCGAACTCTTTCCCGACGCTGTGAGAACCGAGGTCATTGCGCGGTTCGATGAAGACCGCCAGCGCGTGATGGGCGTGAAGCGCACGCAGTATCACGACCTCACGCTCAAGGAGAGTGAGCATGTGGCCGTCGACCCAGACGTCGCGGCGGAGATCCTTTTTGAAGCGGTAAAACCCAATGCTCGCACGATCATTGCGCAGCATGAAGCGGCCGCTACGTGGTTAGTACGTTTCGACCTGCTCTGCGTGACGATGCCCGAGCTCGAACTGCCTGCTTTCAGCGATGAAGCCCTGCAAATCGTGTTGCGCGAAGCGTGTCGCGGCTGTAAGTCGGTCGATGAGTTGAAGAAGCTCGCGTGGGTTGATTTACTTAAAGGCGAGCTTAGCTATGCCCAGAGTCGACTGGTTGATGAATATGTCCCAGAAACGTTGACGGTTCCAAGTGGCAGTAAGTTAAAAATCGTTTATGAAGAGGGTCGGCCGCCGGTTTTGGCCGCGCGTTTGCAGGAGCTTTTTGGATGGGTCGAGACACCTCGGCTCGCCCTGGGTCGTGTACCGGTCGTGCTGCATCTGCTTGGGCCCAACTTTCGGCCCGTGCAAGTCACCGACGATTTACGCTCTTTTTGGGCAACAACGTATTTTCAGGTCCGTAAAGACCTTAGAAATCGCTATCCAAAACATGCGTGGCCGGAAAATCCACTTACGGCTACCGCTGAGGCGAAGGGGTCGCGCCGGCAATCTTAGAAAATTAGGGTACGCAGTGAACAAAAAAGGAACGGTTCGCGTCAAAAGAATAGACAATTCTCGGAATTTTCACCGAGCAGTGTCCACAATGGGTCGTTTTGTCCGAAGTATCCTATAGTCAGATCAGCCGATTCAGTGTATGTCTGGTCGGACATTCTCCAACCGCCTTTGCCGTTCCGGCGACTTACTAGGGTGAGCTATCGATTAGTCAACTGTCTCGTTCCATGCGCGGAGGGGTCCATGAAGACGATTCTCGGCTGGCTCAGTGATCCGTTTCTCCATCTCCTGGGGATTGCGGCGATCCTTCTCGTGATTGGCTCGCAAATGAAGACCGAGTCGAACACGACCGACGATACAGCCGTGGTGACGCGTTGCGAAGTTTGCCACAAGGTTCACGACCTGTCCAAAGCCTGCCGCACGTTCGTTTCGCGTGAGACGGTTTCGGTTCGTCGCTGATTTGCTCCCGGTTTGCCGATTTGTTCCGCTGGTCCATGGCATAGCGTAGTTGACGGGCTCTCCCCTCGCACTCCGCCTGCCCCTTCCCTGCCTTGCGTCGCACCATCAGGGGCGTGCGTTGAAACTCGATCACGACTGATCGAACCGGTGTCGGAATCGACGGCCAGAGATGCCCGACCGATCGACGTGCGCGCTGAGCTGACGATGAAAGCACGCTGAAGTAGCCGCACAATCATTGATTCAAATGATAACTCATTAGTTATCATTCAAAGATCATGCTTGTAGCCGGTGTTTTATCACGTGTGCAGGCAGCAAAACGACTCGAAGGTGATCAAAGTTCGTTGCCTCTGCGCATGAAAAAACCCCTTCGTTGGAAGGGGTTTAAATTCAAGAGGCTCCGGCCGGATTCGAACCGGCGGTGACGGTTTTGCAGACCATTGCCTTACCACTTGGCTACGGAGCCAGCACTGCAGAAGGATTCTAGCGAACTGACCACCCCCTGGGCAAGTCGGGTTTCGGTCTGAATAATGAGGATCGCGCGAAATCGACCGTTGCACCATGCAGCAAAGCCGAGTGTTTCCCATTGAAATTGGCTTCGGGCGACCGGCGAGGAATTGTTCGTTACCCTTTACCCCAAAATTACTTACAGTCAATCATGGTTCGCCGATATCCCGTCAGCCGGCCGATTTGTGGAGGCCAGATGCATGGCTGAAAACGCGCTTCACGAACTCGGAATCGACGCCGATCGCGTACAAATCGCCGCGGATCTGATCGAACGCTGGGCACAACAAGAGCGAGTCGTTGCTTCGTCCTTTGTGCTTGGGCGTCAGAGCGGTGTCACCGAAGTGCGGCTTGCGGGTCGTCAGTCGGCCGAACCCGGCTCGCCGCTGCTGCAGCGCGACGCTTTGTTTCTTGCCGCGTCACTGACGAAACCGATCGTCGCCATCGCTGTAATGATGCTCGTGGAACGCGGCCTGGTTGCGCTCGATGACTTTGTCTGCGATCACGTTGCTGACTTCGGGCAGAACGGCAAGGAACGGGTGCGAATCCGGCATTTGCTTACGCACACATCGGGCCTCGTTGATATGCTCCCGGCGAACGAGCAACTGCGGGCGCGGCACGCTCCGATTTCGGCGTTTCTCGACGAGACGAACAAGCTCGCCCTGCTTTTCGAGCCTGGTACGGCCCTTCGCTACCAAAGCATGGGGTTCACTCTGCTCAGCGCGGTCGTCGAGCGGATCACGAGACGTCAAATCGCAGAATACCTCGAGAGCGAAGTCTTTCTGCCGCTGGGGATGACGAGCACCTCGCTGGGCATGAAAATCGAGCGGCGCGAGCGGCAAACGCTCGTGCGGATCGCTCCCGAACAAGCGAGCACCGACTGGCACTGGAACTCGTCTTACTGGCTCGGTCTCGGAGCGCCCTGGGGTGGGCTGACTACGTCTGCCGCCGATTATGGGCGGTTGCTTCAGATGATGTTGGGCGGTGGGCGGCTGGGAGATCGACGCATTCTCTCGCCGGCGACTGTCCGCGCGATGACGACCAATCAACTCGCGTCATTCCCGGCGCTTCCGGACGACGACAAGAAGCTACGTCCCTGGGGACTGGGCTGGCGGCTCAATTGGCCGGGCACATCGGCGCATTACGGCGATCTGGCAGGCCCGAATGCATTTGGACACTGGGGTTCGACGGGGACGGTAGCGTGGGCCGATCCCGATCGCGACGCGTTTGTTGTCATTCTGACGAACGAGCCGCAGGGTGAGACCGGGCATTATCTCGCCCGGCTATCAAACATCTTGTCGTCGGCGTTTCTCTGATTAAACGCGAAAAGCCGCGATCCTCGCTTTGGGGCGAGAACCGCGGCCTGGTGATCGCTTTTGTGGCGTCGATTAGCCCTGGCGGACTCGGGTGGTGACCGGCTGCTTGGTCTTCACGAGATGCTTGCCCACGAACTTGTAGAACGAGCCGGGGCTGGCGGGTTTGCCGTGCTTCACCTTGCCGAACGGCACGTGCTTCGCCGGGTTGATCGTGCTCAGGAAGACCTGGTCGGTGCCCGAGCTCTTCTTGACCTTCACGTGTCCGAGCCGGCCGACGGTGCTATTGAAGCCAACACCGCCCTGTGTCACGTTCTTGCCGAACCAGGCGTGAATCTGTGCATCACCACCACCAGCGGTGAGGAAGTTCACACCGCCGTGGCCGCCGTCGATCGTTGTGGGAATGTCGATCGACGGAGAGACGGTGATCGAGTCCTTGAGCGGCGTACCGTAGATGACGATCGAATCAATCTGCGCCGGTGTCGGCTGCTGCGAGTCGATTACACCGTTGACCGTCGTTTGAATCGCGCCGTTCACGAGGTCGACCGAGATGACGTTCCCCTTGCCGTCGAACCGCGGCGGCGGGGTGATCACGAGGACGTTGTCGATCTGCCGCACAGCACCCGTCTGTCCGAGCGAGACGTTCAACGTCACCGTACTGGTGTTGCTGACGAAGTTCGGCGTCGGCGAACCAGTGCTGGTGGCGTTGTAAGTGAAGGTGTCCGTCCCCTTGAAGCCGGGATTGGCGGTGTAGGTGACGGTACCGGTGGTCGCGTTGAGGTTCGAGAGCGTGCCGTTTGTCGGCTGGGTGACGATCGCGTAGGTCAGCCCCTGGCTTGATCCAGGATTACCCGAGACGCCGTTGAGCTGAACGGTCACGGGCGTGTTAGCCGTTGCACCGGCGGTGACGGGAACCGTGATCGGCACCTGGCCGACAGCCGTCGAATCGGCGTTCACGGTCAGCGTGACGTTGTGGGTGTCGTAATTGCCGGGGCTGGTCACGCCTGCGCCGCTGTGATCGACCTGGTTACGCACGCCGATCAGCAGGTTGATCGTTCCGGAGAAGCCGGCGTTGGGCGTTACCGTCACGACGCCGTTCGAGTCGACGGTTGCAGTCGCGTTCTTGACCGCGTTGAAGCCGGTTCCAGCCGAGTTCACGCTATCCTGAACGATGTAGCTCAGCGTGTCGGTCTTGGGCTGAGCTGTAACCGCCGGGATGAGGAACTTGATCGGCTGTCCCTGGCCGGTCGTCAGGCTCGTGGGATAGTTCTGCTTGATGAACGGCCGCTCGTTCGAGTTCGGGTCGCTCGGAGCGGTGGCGTTCGTCGCGCCGACCGTGACATTGAACGTCTGGGTCGACGTCGTGTTCGAGCTCGGATCCGTCGCAGTCACGGTGACGGTACCGGTTTCGCCCTGCGTCGCACCTGTTGTGTCGACGTGCACCACGCCGTTCGGGTTGGTGTTCGAGAGCGTCGCGGTGGTGATCGTGATCGGCGAGGCGGGCGTGGTCGAGCCCGACTGCGTGGCGACGCCAATGATGTCCTTGTAGATGTCAGTACCGGCGACGAGCTGGCCGAAGATCGTCTTGTTGAAGTCGAGGAACCGCGGCGTGCTCGACGTGATGTAGAACTGCGACGTATTCGTATCGTTACCGGCGTTCGCGAGCGCGAGCTGACCGAAGCCGTTGTTTACGAGCGTGAGGTCGTATTCATCGACGAAGGGATAACCCGTCGTGGGCAAGCCGCCCGGCTGGCCGGCGGCCGGCGGGGAGTCGAGGCCTGTGCCGCTGACCGAACCACCCTGGGCGATGAACCCGTTCGAGTCCGGGAATCCGGCCGAGATGCGGTGGAAATTCTTGCCGTTATAGAAACCGGTGGTCACGAGATTTTCGATGCGAGCGGCCGAAATTGGCGTGAGCTCGTCGAAGAGCTGGAACGTGATTGCGCCCGAGAACGATTTGTCGTTCCCGCCGCTCGACGTGTGTGTGACATTAAACGTGACGAACTTACCGGTGGAAACGCTTACCTTGATGTCCTTGTTGGAGGACGTCGCGGTGTAATTTTGCGTGCTTGCACCGCTTGCCGAGCCGTCGAGGGGGACCTGGTAGCCAAGTCCGGCGGGCGAAGTGATGGGTGCAATGGAAGCAAGCGAGGCGGTCGACAGCAGCTCGCGTCCTTCGAGCGATTCGAGCCGCAGGTTCGCGCGGGTTTTGGCTCGCAGGCGAAGCCCGTTTTTCCGGCGATCCGAGGCCGCACGTTCAAATCGAAACGTCATCCGTCTTCCTCCCTCAGACGTCCTCGCCGACATGAACGACACCGGCGCGGCGGCTGACCTACCCTCGTATCCGCTTATCGGATTTGCAGATTGTCAGGCTTGAGCCCCACGCAGCGGTTTTCGCGCCTTTAAGCTTTTCTCTGCAGGTCGGGGATTTTTGGATGGGAATTTAGGATATATAGAGAAAATATTCAGCGAATTATGTTCGGTCCCTGGCTTATCCCCGATGCGCAGCGTCCCCGCGCGACGAAGCAAGTCGACCACTCACCGGTGTTTCAGTGTCGATCTGAACGTCCTTGCAAATCCAAGTCGGCGATCAGTGTTTATGCGCGACCTTGGGCTTCGCTGGCACTCGCGGCGCGACGAAGCGGTTCTTGAATGTTAACGGTGTTGAGAAGTTGCTTCCGGGAATCCCCTTGAAATGACCGTCGAGCAAGCGGCCGAAAGAGTCGGTCACGCCTTGCTGGCCGGTACCGACGATGGTCAGACTGTAACGACCGTTGATCGGCACGGCGGACCGCAACGAGAGCGTCACGGTGTCGTCGAGCGGGTTGAATACTGCTTGCTTGACGTTGATCCGCGACCGCCCGTTCGCCGTGGCGATTTTATAGTTATTCACATTCTGGGATGTAATCGCGTCAAGTGCTTCGTTGACGTGCACGACAAGCGTTTTGGTTGATGAGTGACTGCCGGCGGTGGTGATCAGCGTAACGAGCGGGCCATCGGGCAGGCTGAATGTCGCATAGCTGGGGACGGATGTGCTGGTGTTATAGTGAGCGTCGCCGGAATAAATGGCAGTGAACGTGACGAGGCCCGTGAGATAAGGAGACGGCGAGGCGTATGAAAGTGTGACCTGGCCAGCAGAATCGAGTTTGAAATTGCCCAAACTCTGCGTGAAATTGCTCGATTGGAAGTACACGCTCACAACCCCGGTCAACGAAGCATTGTGTTTGGATTGCACAGATGGCTTGACCGTGATCGTCAGGCTGTAGGGCGAGTTGAATGGAATTGGATTCGGCGTGAAGTAAATGGAAGTGGTTGTTGCAGCAACCTGATTGATCACTTGGGAAAGCGTATTTGAGGTGCTCGGCGCGAAGTTGACGTCGCCAACGTAGACCGCCTTGATCAGGTGCGTTCCAGCGGAAAGCTGGGGAACCGTCAGGCTGGCTGAATCGTTGATAATCGGCGCGGTGCCGATCAATGTCGAGCCATCGTAGAACCCGATCGACGCAGTTGGGTGGAGAGCCGAGGAGAATCCAAGAGTGGCGGTGAAGGTAACCGGCTGGCCTGTATTTTGGGGATTATTGCTCGAGCTCAGCGTGAGAGTCGTCGCAACCGGCGGAGCCTGAGTGATCTGCAGGAGAACCGAGTTCGAAGTGCTCGTGATCAGGTTGGGATTGCCCGAGAACACCGCGCTAATGATGTGCGGCCCTGCCGGGAGGGAGGAGATGCCGAAGGATGCAACATTGGTGTAAACATTCGCGGTCCCAATCGCTTGAGAGCCGTCGTAGAAGGTCACGAGGCTGCCGTTTGCGTCGAAGATCGATCCGGCATCCGAGAGCGTTGCAGTGAAATCGACGGGCTGTCCGGTCAGTTGTGAGTCGACGTTTGACGTCAGGCTGAGCGTCGTCGGGATCGGCTGAATGACCACATTTGCGATATTTGAAGTGCTGCCCGCCAAATCTCCTTGAGGCTCGAACTTGGCGAGCCATTGGTATGACCCACCATCGAGAAGGTCAATCTTGTACGACCCAACACCATTAAGAACGTTCGCCACCAGGCCTTGCTCGGGAACATTCCCTTTGATGTAGAAATAAACGGTGCCGAGCCTGATCGGGTCGCCATTTGCGTCCACCACGTTCGCGGTCAAGGTAACAGCGTTGCCCCAAGTGGTAGTCGACGGAGTCGCCACGAGTGTCGTTGTGGTACCGATCAGGTTGACCGTCTGATTGACGACGGCGGAAACACTCTGACCGAAATTCGCATCGCCGTAATACTGCACTGTAATCGGGTGCGTACCGGCAGAGAGCGTGCTCGTCGTGAATGTGGCGACGCCCGACGCATCGAGCGTGGATGTGCTCAGAATCGTCGTGCCATCGAGAAACGTCACGATGCCCGTCGGCACCGATGAACCCGATAGTGGTGCGACAGTCGCAGTGAATGTGACATTCTGGCCAGAAGTCACCGGATTTGGCGCGGCGGTGAGAGACGTTTGCGTGTCTGTCGCGGCCGAATTGACCGATCCAATGCTGCCGCCGGGATTCTGGAATTTGAGGTACCACGCGTTGCCGTCGGGGCCGGTGGTCACGCTGATGGGAAAACCGCTCGGACTGCCGCCGGGCGTGGCGACCTGGGAAATCGCCTTGGAAGACGCGTCGATTACGCCGAGATTTTGATTGCTCTGCACAAACGTCAGGCTGTTGCCAGGACCGCTGGCGACTGCAAGCGGCGGCGACGAGGTCGCGTACGCCGATGACGCATGCGTTGCAGCGTTGAACGTGCCGATCGCTCCGGCGCTCGCACTACTCGAATTCGTGGGCGAGACGAGCGTGTACCAGAAGTTGCCGTCAGGTCCAAGCGTGACGACACCGGGGCCCGTACCGGTGATTGGGTATTCGGTGATCGCGTCCGTGATTGTGTTGATCGTGGCGATCTGATTCGCGCTGTTTTCGGTAAACCAAATCGATCCGCCGGGACCGGTTGTGATGCCAGTTGGGAGACTATTGGACGTCGGTGTCGCGAACTGGGTGAACGAACTTGTGACCGGGTCGAACCTGGCGACGTCGCTGCAGCCGATCGTTGCCCAGAGCTTGCCATTACCGTCGAACGCGATCCCGCCGAAACTCGACGAACCTGTGTAGCCAGTCTGATACTGCGTCACGACGTGAGTTGAGGGATTGATCGAAGCAAACGAGGGGAACGGATTGAGGTCGGCAAACCAGAGATTACCGTCGGGCCCAGGGACGATTTGCGTCGGGTGCGAACTACCAAGAGGCAATGAAAAGCTGGTTTCCAGATGCGTTGTCACATCAAACATGCCGATGGCATCGACGTTCGGTTCGCTGATCCAAAGGTTTCCATCGGACCCGGTCGCAATTCCCTGAGTCGAAAAGCTGCTCAACGAGAGCGGATATTGAGTCACGCCGAACGTGAGCAACTGCCGCGATTCCAATCCTTCAACGGCGAGAAAATGATTCCGGTCGAGGCGCCTGGGACGATTCCGAAACGCTTTCATGACACCGCTCCTTGAAGATCCTGGATGCGAAACTGGGCTGCAACGATGTCGTAATCGCGATCCGCGCAATCATAAACCAAGCCGCATATTCTCTAATTTTACTACATCACCAAGTTCCGCGTCCAGGAATCGGGGGTTGGATCAGCTTGAGTGCATTGCGTTTTGCCCCATCTGGGAACTCGATGCGCACAAAAACGCGGCAGACCGATCCAGAGATCAACCTGCCGCGTTTGTAGAGCTTAGTAAGTGTCAATCACTGACCGAATTCGATCAGGGATTGGCTTCGCGAAGGCTGAAGGTCGTGAAGACCGCGCCCTCTTCGTCCTGAACGCCGAAGCCGCCCGACAGGTCGAGGTACTTGGCGAAGACGGAGAAGTCGGGGAGCTTGTCCTTGTTGATCAGCTTCGCGAGCTTGCTCATGTCCGGAGCGCCCGGCTGGGGCTGCGACAGAGCCTTCTCGAACGCGCCGCTCTTGATCATGTCGTAGGACGCGCGGGCCTGGTCGTCGGCCTTGGCGAAGCTGAGCGTGCTCGTCTGGGTCGGCACGTCCTTGATGATCTTCTGGAAATCAGCGCTGTCGGCCAGGCTCTGGCCGCCGCCACGGAGAACCTGCTCGAGCAGGCTGGGCTCGGTGGAGACGAACAGGTAGTCCTTGGCGATCGCCAGGCTGACCGTGCCGCCCTTGAGCGGACTGTTCGGGGCCTGGTTCGGCAGCTCGGGAATGGCGAAGTCGTAAATCGTCGTGCCCTGGAACTCACGCTTTTTGGGCGAGCCGTTCGCGAGCGCGATCAGCTTGTTGAGAGTCGCCTGGAACTTCTTGGCGTCCTCGAGCGAGACCGCGACCAGCATGCGCTGGCTGTCTTCCTTCACCGGCTTCTTGTAGTCCGAGATCAGGGTGATGCGGTCGCCCAGGGGACCGAAGAGGTCCTTCTGGAAGCTGAGCGGTTCGCCGCCGTTGGGGCCGACAAGCTGCTGCTCGAACACGTTCAGCACGCCCGGCTGGAAGGTATTCGCGAGGTCGTTGATCGCGGTGTAGGTTGCGTCGAGGTCCCAGCTGATCGACTGGTAGGTCGAAACAGTGGCGGGAACCCACGGCTCGGGACGAAGGTTGGCCTTCGGCATCGAGAAGAGCTTGAGCAGGCCGGTGACCGGCGACGGAGCGAGGACGACCGTCTTGCCCAGGCTATCGTACGGGCCGGTGTTGAACGACAGGCTGCCGCCCGCCGCCTTGATGCCCTTGAGGCCGAGGATCTGCAGCATCGCTTCCGGATCCTGAGCACCACCGGCGCCACCAGCAGCCGCGGCCTTGACGCCGAGCTTGATGATCTGGGCGATGTCGAGGAACCAGACCGCCTGGCCTTCCGCACCGAGCTTGGCGAGGATCTTGCCGTAGTTCTCGTTCTTGGCGAGCGAGTCGTCACGGCCGTCTGCGTGCGAGATGACGTCCTTGGTCAGCTCGAGGTCGGTTGTGATGTGGAAGACGCTACCGCTGTTCGTCCAGACGAGCGGCGGGTCGTTTTCCTTGCCGCTGCTGATGATGTGCAGCGTCAGGCCCTTGAACGACTCGCTCGAAACCTTGGCGTTATCTTTCGCCTCGGTTTCGGCCAGCTTCGTGGCCTTGTTCAGCACGTCGGTCATCTTCTCGGCGTTCTTGCCGGCATCAGCCGAGATCGCAAGAGCGACGGGAATCTTGCCTTCGCCCTTGGCGACGATGGCGACCGACACGGTGCCCTGCGGCAGCGTAAGCAGTTCTTCAAGCGTGACGCCGACCTTGTCCTTGAGAACCTTGCTCGCGTCGGCAAGCTTTTCCTTGAAATCGTCCTTCAGCTCCTTCATTCCGGGGTCGGCAAGAAGCTGGCCGAACGACGTCTTGCCGAACGCCGTGCGGAAGGCGGCGATGTCGTTGACCTTGGCGAAGAAGACCGTGTTGCCCGGCAGCGAGCTTTCGGGGGCCGCGGCACGGCTCTGCGCCGCCATGATCGACAGCCCGGCCACGCCCATCCAGGCTGCCAGGGCGAGGCGGATGACCGCCCGCTTCGGGGTACGCATCGATATTCTCTCCCTCGTGTTCACCAAAAGCTTCCGCCAACCAGCGGAAACTCTCCTCATCTTCTGATTCCAGGACCCAATGTCCTGCGAAACGAAGACAGCGGATTCTCGCCGCGCCAGGCCACACACCTGGTCACGTATTCCGTTCTGAATTCACCGACATCCGTTCCAATACAATGCGCCGATATCCTTAACGCTTGTCCAGCATCCCAATCACTTCGTCTGCGTTTTTTCCGATGATGCAGACGAGGTCGACGGCTTCGCCGGATTCCTCCGGCGCGGCGGGTCGAGATAGCGATAGCCGGTGTTGGGATTGTCCTTGTCGTACGAAAACGCCTCGCGATTCCGCAGAAAATCCTTGACGTAATTGATGGGAATCGCGAACCCGAGGTTGTCTCCCGCGGTGGCCTTCATGTTCGTGACGCCCACCACTTCGCCCTTCAGGTTGAACAGCGGACCGCCCGAGTTGCCCGGGTTGATCGCCGCATCAGTCTGAAGGTAAACGAGACCCTCGAAATTGCGGTTCCGCGTGCTGACGATCCCCTGTGAAACACTGCGTTCGAGCCCTAGCGGATTGCCGACAGCGAACACGCCGTCGCCCGCGTTGAGGTCGTCCAGTGTACCCAGGAAAACGTGCCCAAGTTTCAGGTCTTTTTGGGGAGGCAGCTTAATAAGCGCCAGGTCGACAAACGGGTTGAGGGCGATGATCTCGACATTATCGATTCGCCGCCGCACCAGCCCCTTTGAGGTATTCTGGTAGAGGATGGCCGAAATACGTGTTTCACCATCGATCACGTGATGATTGGTGATTGCGTACCCTTCATCATTGAGCACAAACCCTGAGCCCTTGCCCGAAGGGGTTTCAATCGAAATCACGGCCTCGCCAAACCGGTGAACCAGTTCTTTGACTGGTTGTAGTTTGAGCGTGGTCGACTTGAAGAATCCGGAGGGATCGCTGTCGTCTCGCGGGCCGGCCGCGACCGGCGCAGCGGAACTGGCGTTCCCCTTGCGGCGGGAGACGATTTGATCGCGCGGGATTTTGATGAGGTCGAAGCCGAGATCGACGTAGACCGCCGTTCCCTTCTCGGAAACGATCTCGCCGACGACTTGATGGCCGTCCTTGAGATCGATTACCTCAGGTGCCGCGTGCGCTGCGACGGCTCCACCTGCAAGCCAGCCCAGAACAAGAGCGGCAATCGACACACTCCGTCGCATGATGAGTCATCCCTCAGCGGTGTCAACTCTTTGAGTCGGTCGGTCGCTCCATCGATCGCAAGCGCAAGTCGTGCGTCGTCGGTGGCCATTGTAATCAGACGGCAATTCCTTGCAACCCTACGCCAGCCTAGATCATAGGGAGAAGCAATCGGCTTGCCAATCATTTTGGTCCGAAGAGATTCGTCGATCGGCGAAAATTGTTCAACGGCAGTTTGGGAATTGTGGTGAAAATCGAGGAGTTCGGGCTCGCGCGAGGCGTTCTTGATGGACTTTTCGGTATCTGATCATCGAAGGTCGTTCACTCCATCCATTTGAACCGCATTGGAAGTGCCAACAAGCCGTTGTGTTCGATGATCCAAATACTTCTGCACAAGCAATCTGAGCGTGCCTGGCCATGCGTTGCCGCACACCATATGGATCGAACGAGACTGGTAGGTCAGGCGAACTGACGGCGGGAGTGCGTTCGACCACGAAGGTATCGGCAGGTTGTCACCGGGAAGAGTCAGCCCAGGATCCAAACAAATTTCCTCGATATTCTTCGAGGCGAGAAGTTGTCTAATCCGACTTTCGTTGAACAACTGATCGTCTAATCTTAGTTTTCGCAACGTCCGGATATCTGCGATCCGATCAAAAGTGTCGTCATTGATTCCCGAATCAAAGACATAGCCATAAGCCTGGAAATAGCACATCTCGTCCCACCACTCACGCACCAAATAACGAAGGGCCGCTAGACTATTGGCCCTCAACAGCTTGCGATAATCCTTAAATGTCATTCTGAATAAGCGATCCAGAACAAAAAGTGTGAACGGCTTGAAACGACATAGGTCAACATCGAGCTCCTCTATTTTGGAGTCCGCCAAAAGTGCGAGCCCTTCGTTTGTGACGAGAACCTCAGAGAGGACCAACGACCTCAATTCCGGCAACTTGGCGACAACTTTCATTCCTGCGTCAGTCACCGAGATTCCGCGCAGATGTAGCCTGCGAATGTTCCCGAAATCAGTGAGTGGGCTCAAATCGTCAACTTCGAATTCCATTCCAGACAAGTCGAGGTCTACGAGCTCAGTCAGGTCGCGGAGATATGCAAGTCCTGATGCTTTTACATGACCTTGAAGAAGTTCGCCCGACTGAATTCCAATGTGAGTAACACGCTTCAGATTCTGGAAATGGCGAAGAGAGTTCGCCGTACAATCATTTTCGGAAATGTCTATTGATCGCAACCAATGCAAGCGCGCGACATATTTCGCAAGTATGGAGTCGAGTTCACCAGCTCCTACATGTACACCATACCCGTGTCCAGCCAAGTCGACTTTGACGACTCGATTGAACGCGTCGGGGCCGAAGGTGCGGATCGCCCATCGTCCGAACGGCCCAAGTTTGCTCTCAGTCTCCTCCCAGGTTCCATCCGGCAGTTCGACACACTGCCAGTCATAGGCAACTCGCCCGCCGACGGCTTGAACCGCCCGCACCGCCGCACGTTGGGCACGGGCGCGGACAATTGCAGGCCCGACGATTCCGCCCAACACAAGAACAGCAATCATCAACCCACGCACAGAAAAGCAAGCGTGATAGACTCGGCGGCGGAATCCGGAAAGCGACGTTTTCTTCATCGTTTGGCTCACCGAAACATTGTTCCTTGCTACCGTTCGTCGAATACACTCGCGTCACGTTTTCACTATTGCTGGGGCTTCGATTCTTCTTTCGGCCCCGTCGACAACGCCGCCAGTCGTTTTGCTTGCCGATCGACATACTTTTTCGTGAGCAAACCTGTCCTCACTCTCCACGCGTTCCCGCAACCACCGAACGGGATCGAACGATTTCGATTAGCCACCCTCAACTCAGGCGGCAGAAGCTTGAACCAGGAAGGTGGCGATATTCCTTCGCCCAAAAAGAACGAACGCGGGTGCTCGACGTTGATTCTCGTGAGATGCCTCGACTTCAGAAGTCGCTCTACTCGATCTTCGTTCATATCCGAATCGTCGATTTCGAGAATTTCCAACGAGTCGATCGTTGCGAGTTGGTCATAGGTTTCATCGTTGATTGCAGACTCATAGACGTAGCCGTGTGCCTGGATGTCGGTCGTCCCGTACCGGCATAAGTCGAAGAGGAATTGAAAGAACTGCCCGCGCGCGACTTCGAGTGGGTTTCGGAACTCATGGTACTTTGCAAACGCGCACTTCAGCACGAAGAATGCGAACGGCGTGAAGCGGCGGACATCAACATCAAGCTCCGTGATGTGTGAGTCGTGCAGATAGCCAATCCCCTCGTTGGTTACAAGCACTTCAGAGAGTTTCAACGACCTCAAGCCCGGCAACTTGGCGACAATTTTCATCCCGTCATCCGTGATCGAATGACCAAACAGCGTTAGCCTGCGAACCGTTCCGACATGATAGAGAGGACTCAGATCCTGATCGCGAAACTCGACTCCGGAGAGGTCCAGGTCTCGAAGTTCGCGCAAGTCTTTGAGGTACTGAAGTCCGGCCGCCTCGACGCGTCCACTGGGGTGAAAATCGACTTGAATTCCCAGATGAGTCAGATGCCTCAAAGCTTTCACATGGCGCAGTGAAGCGGTGTCGATGTCGGATTCTTCCAGGTCGAGCGAACGCAGGTCTCGCAGTGTTTCCAATGCGGCGAGCGTCGCCTCGACTTGAGGCTTGAATTCAGGAGCGATCCTATTCGTCAGCGTCGCCTTCAGATGAACCTTAGCGACCCGACCAAACGCGTCGGGGCCGAACATGCGGATCGTTGACCGTGCAAGCCAACCGGGTTCGCCGTCGTGTTCCTCCCAGGTTCCATCTTCCCGCTCGAAACATTGCCAGTCGTAAGCAATCCTGCCGCCCAGTGAAAGTATCGCTTGCACGGCCGCGCGCTGACTGCGTGCGCGAAGGATCATGGGCCCGATGAAGCCGCCCAGAATGAGCACGCCGATCGTCATTCCGCGCACAGAAAAGCAAACGCGATAAACCCGGCGACGCAAGTTCGAAAGCGACCTATTCATCGTTTAGCTCGCTGTAATGCCGCGTCTATTGAGAATCCCCGCTACTGTTGGACGTTCGATTCTTCCGGCGTATTCGCCTTCAATGCTGCATCACGTCGCCTGGCCTGGCGTTCGAAATAAACTCCTGCGAGGAAATTGGATCTCACGTAAGGTCGTTCACCGCACGAATAGCGTGACCGACGCGGGCGCTCAAAGTAGGTCAGTTGAACGGATGGCGGCAAAAGCTGGGACAATGGCGCCGGCGGCAAAGTAGGTGTGGGTGAACTCGGAAATGTGTAGCCAATCTCTTCAAGACGTTTTGACGCAAGCAACCGCTTGAGTCGATCTTCATTCAAGTCTGAGTGCTCGAACTTCACGATTCGCAACGAACCATTTTCGGCAAGGCGATCGAACGTTTCGTCATTGATCCCGGACTCATGGAAATAGCCGTAGAACGCATAGTGTCTCAACATGGATCGCCACATCCCGATCGCGAAACGTAAGGACTTCCAACTCGGCTCGCGACAGAAACTGGCGATGTCTCTGGACGCATATTTCAAAACATAAATCGGCACGGGAATGAAGCGATGTAGATCAATTTCAAGTTCATCGATCTGCGACCCGCGCAGCGTGTTGAGCCCTTCGTTGGTGACGAGCACTTCGGACAGCGTCAGCGCCCTGAGATTTGGCATCTTTGCGATTGTCTTCATTCCTTCGTCGGATATGGAAAGTCCACGAAGCGCCAATTTGCGGACCTGGCCAACGTGCTTTAAATCGGCGAGGCTTTCATCGGCGAACTCGACTCCGGTCAGGTCAAGGTCGCGAAGTTGATTCATGTCCTTGAGGTAATGAAGTCCGCTCCCCTCAACATGCGGCTTACCGTCATACACGTTCCAGATGCGAAGGTGCGTGAGACGCGTCAGACCTTCGAGATGACGAAGCGATTCTGTGTTCATGCCACGCTCATACACGTCGAGCGAGCGGAGTGATCCGAGCGGTGCTATCGCGGCAAGAAACCTCTCGAAACGTCCTTCATCGTCGGGCGCAGCGCTCTTGATGCTCGAGTCCCACTCGGAACCAAAATGAGCCTTAACAACGTTACAAAACGCGTCGGGGCCGAGATAGCGAATGATTAACTTTCGTAGCCGCGAAGGTTCGAGGCAAGGTGCTCTCCAGGTACCATCCGGCTGCTCCATGCACTCCCAGTCGTAGCCAACGTGGCCACCTAGCGAATGAATCGTCTGCACAGCCGCGCGTTGCGTTCGCGCATGCACAACCATCGGGCCGATAATTCCGCCCAGGACGAGCACAGCGATCATTAATCCGCGAACGGAAAAGCACGTGCGATAAAGTCGATGATGTAACTGGATCGATGGTTTAGGGTCCATATTAGCGCCCGCCTGAAATTGGAGGCTTTGCAACTCGAACGCGGAATTTTTCACTCGTACTCACTCGTGGCAAAACCCGGATCTGAATCTTCGGAGATTTTGCGCGAAGCGCGGCGACGCCCTGCTTCAAATTGCACGACGTTACAATATCAATTTGCCTCAAGGCGGGAAGCTTTGCCAGATGCACGAGACCGGCGTCCGTAATCTGGTCGGTGTCGAGGAAAATCATGTTCAGATTTGGAAGGGCCGGAATGCTGGCGAGAGTTGCGTCGGTTATTGGGCCTTTGAGCCGAAGGTAACTCAGAGTCCGCATTCGCGCGATCCCGCTCAGATCGTCGACGCTCGTATTCTGCAAAATGAGGTAGCGAAGTTTCAGATTTGCAAGTTGCGCCAGCCCAGCATTTGTGATATTCGAGTTCTCGATTCCAAGTTGCCCTAGCTTCTTGAAGTTTGAAATACTTTGGATGCTTTCATCAGTCACGCCTTGCCCTTCAATGCTAAGTTTTGCGAGCGACGTAAAACGTGGGAGCAATTCAACATTCGCCCTGCTGAGATTCGTGCCAGTGAGATGAAGATTCGTAAGTGCTTGGGGATTGGGAAGGTCACGAAGAAAACTGCCGTCAATTTGCTTCGATGAGACACTCAAGCTTTCGAGTTGATCGAGATTTCGAAGCCCTCTGAGCGCATCGTCATCGCAGGCGACTTGTTGTAGATTTAGCCATCGCAGTCCTTTCAAGGCGCCAAGGTGCTCGAGGAATGAAGTGTCTTTGGGGTTGAGAAAACTATCGACGCGTTCGATGCTGCCGAAGTAATCGATACCGAACCGATCCACCAGCCATCGACGCAGCGCGGTTTTAGCCGTGCCATCGAAAAGGCTGAGATCATCGGCCAGACGCAGGTCGAGGTCGTACACGGCGTTGCCGTCGGCGCGGTGAATTGCGGCCACGGCCTTACGCTGTGCGTGTGCTGATACAGCCAAACACACGAGCCAGATACCAAAGAGAACGACGATGCCTATCTTCAAGCCACGGATTGAGAAACATTCGCGGAGGAGAGACCAATGCGACTTGGGGGGTGAGGTCGTGGTCATGGTTGGGCTCGCGAGATGGCGAAGAAGTCGCGATTCACGGCAAATCGTCGAGTGGTCGAGTTGTCCTGATCCTCAGTGTGAGACGTTTGGCCTGAAGCGCGGCGATGCCCGGACTCAGGTCGTTCGGTGCAGCGACATTGAGCAACTTCAGATCTGGAAGGTTCGCAAGATGGATCAGGCCGGCATTGGTCAGCCGTTTGGAGCCGACACTTAGAATGTGGAGGTTGGGGAACGCGGGCAGCGTTTCAAGAGTCGCGTCGGTAATAGGGCCATGAATTTCGATAACTTCAAGGTTTGTCATGTGGCCGATCGGCCGAAGGTCGTCGACGCCTGTCATTCGCAAATTCAGGGTTTTCAAGTTCATGTTTCTGAGATGCACGAGGCTTTCTGTGTGAATTGGCGTGAAAAAGAAGGAAAGAGATTCGAGGTTGGTAAGCCCCGCGATCGCATGGAGGTCGGCATCTGTGATGCAAGCACTGTTGATCAAAAGCGACGTGAGCGACGAGAATCGGCTGAGTTCATTCAGTTTGAATCCCAGGTTCTGGTGGGGATACAAAGCGAGTTTGCGAAGCGCTCCGGGATTGGGCAGATACTTCAGTCCAGATCCGTCGAAATCGCGGCTTACGATCGCGAGGTCTCTGATGTTATGCAAATAACTCAGAACTTTTAGGTCATCGCTTTTTAACTGGCTACCGCTCAGTGTGAGCACTTCAAGCCGAGGCAGCACGCTCAACTTCCCCACAAACTCCGTATGCTCGAGTTCACCGAGATTGGTTACCTCAATTGCATTGTAGAGATAGTCCGGCCCGATTTTGTGCGCGAGCCAGTTCTGCCAATCGTGGGGGCTCGCATCTTCGACTGCCATACCGCGTGTTGGGTTTTTGCGTTGGTTGTCATAGTACACAACGCCACCCGCGTCACGAATCACCCGAACTCCGTCTCGCTGCGCGCGAACCGAAGCAATCCAGCGGCCAAATATCGCGCCGAAGACGAGCACGGCGATCATGAGGCCTCGGAGCGAGAAGCATTTTCTCAGCCAACGATGACGAGAACGGAGGGGGGGATTCTCGGTCAAGTTTCTGCCTCAAACCGGTTGAATTGTCCGCCTTCGCGAGAAATCGGCGTTAAGATTGCGTGGAGAGAAGATTTCCTCACCCACGTCAAGCTCGCATGAGAATTTGAAGTACCGCCCAGATGTAGATGAGAACGACGATGATTCCGAAGGGAATAGCCGCAGGCGCCAGAAACCCCGAAACAAAAACAACGCCGAAGCCAATCATAACCAGCAGAGAAAGCAGCGCGATCCAGACGATCGGCGGGAAGAAGCCGAGGCCACGAACGATCCAGGATTGCCTTGCCGGGAACTTGGTGGTGGAGTGCGGACCGGCGGGTTGATCGCCGTCGACGATAAACCTGGCAATCTCCTGCCACCGCTCTTCACGAATCGCCGCGCCGTGGTCTCCCGCCACGTATCGCACCTCGCTGATCTTTGGCCCCTTCGCTGTAAAACCGCGATGGCCGGCGCCGCCGAGATCTTGAATGCGGATCAACTCGAAGAGGTTGGGAAACCAAGCGACTACCCAGTCGGCCGTTGCGACGTAATTGAGGATTTCCTTGACGCGTTCGCATTCGACGATCGATTTCCAATCGTAGGTCGATCGCACCACGCTGCCGGCAAAAGCAACGCGCTCGAACTGACACGCGTGGTATTCGTCGAGAGCTTTCGCGAGCAGGTATGTGCCGTTGCTGTGACCGACGTAGGAAAACTTCGCGTTGGGGAACCGCGCGAAGGCCATGGCGTACTCGTTCATGAGCCATTCGACCCTGTCTCGGCGGACCCACGGCAGTAGAAACGGCAGCATGGTGAGGTAACCATAGCTCGAAGTTACTGACACAAATCGTTGCGGCGGCTTCGCCTTGAGACCAAGTTTTTTGACCTGCGCGGCAACCTTCTGCGTCCAGTATCCTTCGTCTCGAATACCATGAATGACGAAGATCACCTTATCGACAGTTTTATCCTGCGTAATCGTGTCATCAACGGGCGGTAGTGAGTCAATCTCCAGAACATCAAGCCGCTCCTTCAGCGCCAGACCAAACAACCGAGATCGCTCCTGGCCAATTGGAGTGCCGTCCATCTCGATCATATCTTCATGGCTCGAGTTCGGCACGCTGATGTAGAGAAAATCGGCCCCGCTTATGGGATCGACGGCATCGGCTGGAGAAACGAGATCGTCAATGGTGCCGACGAGTTGAACAACGGCCGCTCCACCAACTGTTTTCTCATTTTGGCTATCTTCAAACGCTCGCCTCATCGACAGCCAGTGAATCCGCAAGAGCGTCACGGATCGCGCCCCGCGTCGCATCTCGAAAATCAGTGGCTTCCATCCAAACGCCCAGAGGAAATAGCCCAACCAGACACCCATTGTGAGCTTGAGCGTCTTGAGGCGCTTCATATGATGCGAGATCGACCAACCTTGGTTGACGCCCGCAAGCAGAATGATTCGATCAACCTTTCCGGCCCACGGCTGGATTTCTTTCGGCGAGTCGGGGTGAAATGGAGCATCGGGATTTTGGCCACAAGCCGTCACATAAGCCCTGCGTGCGACAAGTCCGCCTAGACTGTGGCCGACAAGCGTGACTGAGTCGTAATTCTTGGCGACAAATCTCGATGTAATCGCATTAACCAGATCTCTGTTGACCTGAACTGGGTCCTGAAAGCTAAAACGTCCAATCGGCAAGTTGGGTACGTACTGGTCGGCATCAGACATTTCGCGGTCGATCGTCTCCGAAACCAAGCTCATACTTTTAGCCAAACCAACCCGCCCGCGAGAGGTTGTCGACGGATTCGAGCCATGAATGACGACAACAAGCCGGCGCGATGTGCCATCACGGCTGTCGATCAGAAGGTCTCCAGACGCCTTATCAACGTGAGACCTTTCGGCGATTGCAGCAGCCATTGTTTACTCCTTAAATGCGCAGCATACAGGTTGACGATGTCATGAAAATGTATCGAAGCCGCAACAGTGCTGCACTTGAAATCGGCGCTCTACGATATTTTTCGTTCGCGAGTGTGAACCATGGGTGATTCGGCCGAAAACTTGCTTCTCGACCGCCTCGTCGAACGTACAAAAGCCGGACGCGTCGTCTGGCGCGAAGAGGTCGACGGCTGGTTCACCGCGGAAATTGGTGGCACATTTCCCGCACGATTCCGGTTTCTCTACTTCGAGGCGACCAACCAGATCGGCGCAGATCCTCTCGCCATTCAGCTCATGATGCCGGGCTGGAATGGGGTTTATTTCGCGGGGACTGAGGGATTTCAGTGCTTTCGGGAGATTTTGGCGATTGCGTTCGAAGGGTGGCGGCCGGCGCCTGATCCGCGCGAGGCGTTGCGGTTGCTTGACGAGGGTCTGAGAGAACGTGACAGCGCAGGCTAAGTCGCAAATTGATTCTTGCGCTGCTCCGGTTTTTGTTCCGGCGAGCTACTTTCGCCCGTCAAGGGATGGCCTGTGTGGGACGGAAGCTATCGAGACAAGCGCGAAACTCTTTTTCATATTCGGCGAAATTGTCTGGCAGCGCAGTGCAGGTAATCACGTAGACTCGATCGATGTCGACGACGATCAGATTCAGGTAGTGCAAAGGGCGGTTGCCAATGAGAATGCCTTCGAATTCGATTGAATATGCGTCTCGGCCTGATACCTTCAAGTCTTTGTCGGCAATGATATTCACGTCAAATGCCTTCAACTGTTCAATCGACAGTTTTCGATGCGCCTCGCGAGTCGTCTTTCTTCGTTCGACCAGAACGTTCAGATTCGCCGAGAGACCTTTCTCAGCGGGAGCCATGAAGCCTACGACCGATTGCTGTTTGTTCTCGTCGATCATTTTGAATCGCGGCGTATCAATTACATATTTGTAAACTTCGTCTGAGTAACGTGATCGTTTGACGGCGTTTTGAAACGAAAATGCCGTTCCCGTGAGAACAATGCCAAAGAAAAACGCGAGAACTGTTTTCTTCATCGCGGTTATCCTGAATCGAACCAATGGGGTGTGATCGAAACGGACATCAGAGTAAATGGCGAATTGCCAAGTCTCAAGCGGATGTAGCGAACATATTTCTGAATGATTTCTGTTGGCGACTGATTTGGGATCTCAACTTGGATACACAGGGGCTCTAGCCGTATAAACCGGTGAAATGTGCTTGGGACGGCATTTTCCAATTTATGGTTGCTTCTCTTCTAACTTCGAGAACCCAGGCGTTTCTTTGCGAACTTCCTCACCGCTCTTGAGTCGACGCACAAAAAAAGCCTCGGTGCCCGGCGTCTCCTGAATCAGCTTCATGCCGAGTTCCGGGCCAAGCAACGACGCCGAAGTATCGAGCGCATCGGCAAGCGCACCGTGAGGGGCAACAACCGTGACACTCGTACGCTCGGTCTGTCCTACCCCGGTTTTAGGATCGACGATGTGCGAATAACGCACGCCGCCGATTTCGACGAATTGCTCGGCGTCACCGGCGGTTGAAACGGCTTTGTTGGCAAGCACCAGAAACCGCGACGATTTTGACTTGCCGGGATTATCCAGCGGCGCAACGCCGACCGACCACCCGGGTTTGCCCGGCGGTGCATCACTCGCAACGATGTCCCCTGCTCCGGCGACGAGTGCGCTTTTCACACCTAGCGATTTGAGCACATCAATCGCGGCTTGCGACGCATATCCCTTGGCGATCCCGCCGAGGTCGAGCTTCACCCCTTTTTCGAGTTGCGCTGTCCTTTCCGCCGCATTCAATTTCACCTTGCGATATCCGACCAGGGCTTTCGCAGCGGCGATTCGCTCGGGATCGGGGAGTTTTTTCTCGCGACGGGCGCGGCGCCAGAGGCGGACGACGGGGGCAATTGTGGGATCAAATGCACCATTCGTCCGTTCTGACATTTGTAACGCGCGAGAGAGTACATCAAATAAGTCGTCACCGATTTTCACGGGGGGTCCACCGGCCTTGTCGCAGAGTTTCATCAGCTCGGATTCGGGGTTGTAATCAGACAATGCGAGGTCGAGTTGATGGATGCGCGAAAAGGCGGCTTTGAACGCGCGACTGGCGGTTGCCTCGTCGGCAGTGTATAAGACAATTTGGAACGGGGTGCCCATGTGCGTCTCGACGGCCTCGAAACGGCGGAGAGTCGGTCCGTCGGATCCCACCTGCAGGACAAGCGTCGAGAGTAGCGCCACGCCTAGCCGCAACATGTCACGCCCCTTTTTTTTCACCGACCGGAGCCGATCCCACCGTGCCCACGATCGCCGCGCCTATGCGCACTTGCCTCGCGCTTTCCTTGAGCCTCGTCATTGTCACAAGCAAGTTTGCCGGCGCCCAGACGGCGGCACCGGCCGCCCCCGCCGCACCGGTCGCGCTGAAGCCGGTCGCCACGCCTGCTGATTTCAAAGGTTACACAGAGTCGATCGCCGGCACCGAAATGAAGTTTGATCTCGTCCCCATTCCGGGCGGCGAGTTCGAGATGGGCAGCCCCGCGACTGAAGAAAAGCGCGGCGACGACGAAGGCCCGGTTCACAAGGTCAAGATCGCCCCGTTCTGGATGGGCAAGTTCGAGGTCACCTGGGACGAGTATTACGAATACGCCCTGAGCCTCGACATCAAGCGCAAGGAAGACGCGAAGGTCGACAAGGCGAAGCAGGTCGACACGGAAAAAGCGGCTGACGCCGTGACTCGCCCTACCCCGCCCTACGCCGACATGACCTTCGGCTACGGCAGGCTCAACCAGCCTGCCATCTGCATGACGCACCACTCGGCGATGGAATACTGCCGCTGGCTCTCGGCCAAGACGGGCAAGACCTATCGCCTGCCGACCGAGGCCGAGTGGGAATACGCCTGCCGCGCGGGCACCAAAACCGCTTATTCGTTCGGCGACGATGCGGAAAAGCTGCCTGAGTACGGCTGGTTCGTCGAAAACACCGAAAAGCCGATGCCGATCGGCAAGAAAAAGCCCAATCCTTGGGGGCTTTTCGACATGCACGGCAACGTCGCCGAGTGGTGCGTCGATTTTTACGAGGCCGATGCCTACGCCAAATTCAGCAAGCTGGGAACGGTTGACCGCCCGGTTGTGTTGCCGACGAAGAAGGAATATTCCTACGTCGCGCGTGGCGGTTCGTGGGACGACGATCCCGACAAGCTCCGCTCGGCCGGACGCCGGCCGTCGAACCTTGACTACAGCGTGCGCGACCCGCAGCGTCCCCAGAGCATCTGGTGGCACACCGATGCCCAGTTCGTGGGCTTCCGCGTGGTGCGCCCGGTCGAAGAACAAGAAAATCTCAATGGTTTCCGCTCCCCTGTGGTTAAGGGGAAGGGAACTCGGTAGTCTAAACGGCAGCATTCCGGGGGTCGAATCCGGGTGAACATCGCGAGCGGACCTCCCTCCGCTCGCCAAAGCGCACGCAAAACCTGGGTTCCGCCCTCGGTCGGCAGACGTCCCGCCCGCATTGCAAGACGACAGAGCGACACTTCGCTCGCACCTTATTCCAATTGAATGCCAGGGAGACCGACGAGATGACCGAGCCCAAGGCGAATGCGTCGACTTCGCGTCGCGACTTTCTCACCACCACGGCCGCAACGGCCGGAACCGCTGCCTTGCTGAGCGCTGTCACCCCGGTTCACGCCGCCGGCAGCGACAAGATCAAGATCGGCCTCATCGGTTGCGGTGGCCGCGGCCGTGGCGCCGCCAGCAACACCTGCGAAGGCAACGAAGGCATTTCGATCTATGCCTTGGGCGACCTGTTCAAGGATAACCTTGATAGCTGCCGCAACACGCTCAAGGACGATAGCCATTCGCGCGAAAAGCTCGACCTGACCGACGACCGCTGCTTCACCGGCTTCGACGCCTACAAGAAGGTGATCGATAGCGGTGTCGACATGGTCATTCTGGCGACCCCGCCGGGCTTCCGCCCGATGATGCTCGAATACGCCGTGAAAGCCGGCAAGAACATCTTCACCGAAAAGCCGGTGGGTGTTGACGGACCAGGCATCCGCCGCGTTCTGGCCGCCTACGAAGAAGCGAAGTCGAAGGGTCTCGCCATTGCCGCTGGTACCCAGCGTCGTCACGAAGCGCCTTACATCGAAGCGTTGAAGCGGATTCACGGCGGCGAGATTGGCGACATCACCTCGGCCCGGGTCTACTGGAACCAGGGCAAGCTGTGGCACCGGTCGCTCGCCGAGCAGAAGGAAAAGAAGTGGAGCGACATGGAATGGCAGATCCGCAACTGGCTCTACTTCGCCTGGCTTTCGGGCGACCACATTGTCGAGCAGCACGTCCATAACCTCGACGTGGCGAACTGGGCACTGACGAAGGATTCGAGCGAGCCCGGTCACCCGCTCTCGTGCGTCGGCCTGGGTGGCCGCCAGGTACGGACCGCGCCGGACTTCGGACACATCTTCGACCACCACGCCGTCGAATATGTTTATCCCGACAACGTTCACGTCCAGAGCTTCTGCCGCCAGATCGAAAACACCCAGGGCAACGTCTCTGAGCAGATCGTTGGCACGAAGGGGTCGTTCGGCGCCAAGGATCAGAACTTCGTGTTCGACGTCGGCGGCAAGAAATCGCGCATTCGCACCAAGGGAATCAACCCCTATGTCCAGGAGCACATCGACCTGGTCAAGAGCGTTCGCGAAGGCAAGCCGATCAACGAACTGAAGCAGGTTGCTTACAGCACGCTGACGGCGATCATGGGCCGCATGTCGACCTATACCGGCCAGGAAGTGAGCTGGGAACAGGCGCTTAACAGCAAGGAAGTGCTGATGCCCGAAGGCGAATTGACCTTCCGGTCGCTTCCGATTCCGCCGGTCGCCGTTCCGGGCACGACCAAGCTGGTCTAAGTCGGCAATACGCTGATTTCTCACTCGCGACGGGTGGTGGGTTTGCCCCGCCATCCGTCGTTTTGCACAATTGAGCCCGGAATTCTTCCCTTCCACATCGAAGAGGTTCTCAACATGCGCAAACTTCTGGGAGCAATGCTCGCGGCGGTGGCACTGTTCGGCGCATCGGCACGGGCAGAAGACGCGAAGATCGTCGTCGTCGCCGGCCGGCCTAGCCACGGTCCTGGCGATCACGAGTTCAACGCCGGTTGCAAGCTGCTCGTCGAGTGCCTCAAGAAAGTCCCCGGCGTGAATCCGATTTTCGTCGGCGGCGGCTGGCCCAAGGACGAATCCGTCTTCGACGGCGCCAAGACGATTGTCTTCTTCATGGACGGCGGCGGCGGACACCCGATGATCCAGGGCGACCACCTGTCGACGCTCAAGCGGCTCGTCGACGGCGGCACAGGCCTGGCGTGTCTGCACTATGCGGTCGAAGTTCCCAAGGAGAAGGGTGGCCCCGAATTCCTCGACTGGCTGGGTGGATATTACGAGACCGGCTACTCGACCAACCCGCACTGGGTGGCCGAAGTGAAGAGCCTGCCCGAGCACCCGATCACCAAGGGCGTGAAGCCATTCGCCGTGCGCGACGAGTGGTACTTCAACATGCGTTTCCGCCCCGAAATGAAGGGCGTGACGCCGATTCTAATCGCCGCTCCTGACGACGCGACCCGTCAAGGTGTTTCGTCGAGCCCCCGTGGACCTTATAAGCACATCGTCGAAGCCAAGGGCCGCGACGAGATTCTGGCCTGGGCGACCGAGACGGCGAGTGGTCATCGCGGTTTCGGCTTTACTGGCGGTCACGCCCACAAGAACTGGGGCAACGACGATTTCCGCAAGCTGGTGCTCAATGCGATCCTCTGGACCGCTCATCTCGACATTCCGCCCGACGGCGTGAAGAGCGAGGTTTCGGCCGAGGAATTGAGCAAGAATCTTGATCCCAAGGGGAAGAAGTAAGATCCTTACGCTGCTCTTCGCTTTCATGCACCGAAGGCGAAGAGCAGCGATTGTGCACTCCATGATACAAGAATTGAAGCAACTGTTTTGTCACCGGCAATGACTTGGGTGCTACTGGCTCTGCCAGTGCTCCTCGCCTTTTCGTTCAAACTCAAGAGCACTGGCAGAGCCAGTGGCACCCAATTTCAATTTCTCGCTCTGCTCGTGCACTAGACTGTCGATCAAGTTCTGCGGAACCACGAGAAAGATCATCAAGAAATAGAGCGAGTTCATTGCTCATGTGTGTAACGATCGATCTCTCGGGCAAGATCGCGTTAATCACTGGTGCCTCGCGTGGCCTCGGTGCTGCGATGGCTCGCCGATTTCACGAAGCCGGCGCTTTTGTTTATCTCAATTATCCGAATTTGCCAGATGACGAACCAAGAATTGCCGCAAGTGCACTTGTTGAAGAATTCAATCAAACACGTCCAAATTCTGCTACCGCAATTTGTGCTGATATGAGCAATGCCGATTCTGTTCAGGCGATGATGCAAGAGATCGCCTCGAAGTCAGGTCATCTCGATCTTTTGATCAACAACGCTGGAATCCTCCGCGATCGAACCATCGCGAAAATGACGACGGCCGAGTGGCAGGCCGTGATCGATGTCAACCTGACGGGCGTCTTCCACGGCTGCAAGTTCGGCCTGGAAATCATGCGAGATGGTGGGTCGATTGTGAACGTCGGCAGTCTGTCCGCGGCGGCGGGGTTTGTTGGTCAGGCGAATTATTCGGCGGCGAAGGCGGGGGTACAGGCGCTCACGCGCGTGCTCAGCCGCGAGTGCGCCAAGCGGGGAATTCGTGTCAACGCGTTGGCACCAGGGGTGATTGATACGGAGATGGTGAAGACGATTCCCGACGAACATCGCCAACGGATGATCGCGAATGTGCCGCTGAGGCGACTGGGCGAACCGCGCGAAATCGCCGATGCTGCGCTGTTTCTTTGCTCGCCACTTGCGTCGTATATCACCGGCCATACGCTGAAGATCGACGGCGGCTGGCGAGGGTAAGCGGACTCGGGGCGCATCCTGACGGGAAAGTCGTTATTCTATAAAGCCCTGATCGTGCGAGTGACCCGCGACAACTAGCCCGAAGGAGATGCGGCGATGGCGACGGCCGACGAGATGACTGCCCAACCTCACGAGGAGCCCGAGGTCGTTGCCGAGCCAGCCACGACGACCTTGGAGTGGCACGCGTCGGTCTCGACTCGCCCCATTGGATTCGGGCCGCACTCCGAAGCAACGGTTGTCGACTGGGACGGCCAAGGGCGAGCCGACTTGCTCGTCACCGCCGGTCCTTCGCTCGGCAGGCGGTCAGCACGCCTCTATCGCCAAACGTCGCCTTCGGGCGTGTTTCCGCCGCAATATGACGCCGGAACGCCCGTCGATGGTCTCGCTGGCCTGCGCTGCGTTTCAGCGCTGCCGGTGGGCGTCAGCTTCAATCTGGTAGGGTTCGACGCCTCTGGCCTCGTACTCCTCAAGAACATGGGAACGCCGGGAAATCCGCAGTTTGAAAGCCGCGCGTCGCTCGGGTTCGGGCCCGATCTCGGCGTACAGGGTGCACAAGTTGCGCAGCTTGTGGCGATCGACTGGGACGGCGACAAGCTGACCGACCTACTCGTCGGCCTGAACGACATGACCGGCTACTGGCCCGAAGAGCTGCCGGTCGAGTTGCAAATCGGCTTCAACCAGATGGCGGGCCATCCGGGATATGATCATGTCGGCAAGTGGCGTGGTCAGGCACCTGTCGGACGGATTCGCTGGCTGAAGAACGTGGGATCGGCTGAAACTCCTGCGTTCGAGCTTCAGGATGAACTCGTCCCTGAAACTGGTTCGCTCAACCTCGACGTACAGCCCGCCGGATTGGCGGTTGCGTGGGGCGGCGGTACTGCGCTCGAGTTGATGACGGCCGATCGTCACGGAACGGTGCAGCTTTATCGCAACTTTGGTGGCCAGCGCCCGCCGGTATTGCTCGATCCCCGCAAACTGATGAGTGCGGGCAAGCCGCTTCAACTTCCCGACGATCGCACCACGCTGATTGCCGCCGATCTCGACGGGGACCGACGCGTCGAGTTGATTTACGGCACGGCGGATGGTCGTATTTTCGCCATCCATGCCGCCTCGGGTCGCGACAACGCGCAGGCGCCGGTGGTGCTCGAAGGCGCAGCGGGTGATTTGCACCTGGGTGGTGGCGTCGTCGCGACGGCGGTTGACCTCGACCAGAACGGCGGTCTCGACTTCGTCGTGGGTGACGCGGCCGGGCGAATCTGGTGGATCAAGGACGCCGGCGAAGGCGCGACTCGCCAGTACACAGCGCCGGTTGAGTTGGAAGGAAGCGGCGTGCCGTTCCGGCTCGATCCGGGGCCGGATGGACGCTTGCTCGGTCCCGCCGCGCCGATGTTGGGTCATGCGTGTCCGGCTGTGGCCGACTGGAACAGCAATGGCCGGCTCGACATTATTTTGTCGGGTGCGGGCGGCGATGTTCTGTGGCTCAAAAACGACGGCGCGGCGACCGATCCGCGATTCGCCTTGCCCGTTCCGTTTCTCGTTAACAATGCGCCGCTTTTTACCCCGCCGCGCGTCCGGCCAGGGATCGCACGCTGGCTGAATACCGAGAATTTCGACCTCATCGCACTCGACCTGCAGGGCTTCCTGTGCGTTTACGGCGGTGACGCTTCGAACAACCTCGCGCCGCCAACCGCGATCGTCGACACGCTGGGACGCCTGATTCGCCTTGATGGTGCCTACGGCCAAAACGGCCAGGCTTCGCTCTGGGCCGGCGATTTCACAGGGAGCGGCCAGCCGGACATCCTCGTCGGTGTTCCTCGCGGCGGTCGACACGTCATCGCGGGTCTGCTCGGCAAGCCGGTTGAATCGCTCGACGACGTCTCGACGGTTCTGCTTCTGGAAAATCGCGGGCACAACACCGTGTTACCTCGCATGATCACACGTGCCGATGGCGCGCCGATTGTCGTTGGCGTCGCCGGATGCAGCCCTTCGGGCGTTGGCTCGGGCGGGTTGGTCATCGTGGGTGACGACGGCGTTGTGCAGCACTTCTCGCGGTCCGACATTCGCTGGTGACGCCCATGCCCGACCCGAAACCGGAAGGCGAGCCCGATATCGCCGACGCTTCGCTCCTTTTCGGCAGCGAGCCAAGCGAGTCGAAGCCGCAGCCTGCGAAGCCAGAAACCCCAAGCGAACCGGGCGACGGCTATTCGATCGAGGACGTCGAGGAACCGGTGACGCGGCGGCCGATGAGTGTGCCGCCGCCTTCCGATGAACCTCGCACCAAGCCGAGCCGGAGCTCGCGCGCGGCCGATTCGGATGATGACATCGCTACGCGGCCTCGCCGTGCGTCGCGATCGTCGGCATCGCCGTCGGACGCGGTGGAACAGGTTTGGTCGCGCTGGGCGGAGTGGGGCGGCAGTCTGGTCAGATTTGGAATCGGTCTAGTCGTTGCGGGATATTTGCTGTACGCGACGTTCACGTTCTCGGCGATCATGCTCTGGCTCGGTGTGCTGCTCGTTTGCGTCGTCGGGCTGACCATTCTGGCGTATCCGCTGCTGATCACACTGGAACGGCCGGTGCGGATGACGCCCGAACAGGCACTCAAAGACTTCTTCGGCGCGTTTTCGCATCTCGTGCCACACACGCGCCGGATGTGGCTTCTACTGGCGCGAGGCGGCCGGACTTCGCCTGACTATAAAGATTTCGTCGAGTTCAACGCGTACTGGAAGAATCGCGTGAACACGTGGAAATCCGAAGTAAAGAATGGCGGAATGCTCAATCCGTTTGATATCGAGCTCGTCGATTTCAAGGCAGAGAAGAGCGCCGGTCAAACCGAGATCGAGGCCAAGTACTCGGCTCGGGTGATCGAGCGAGATGGTTCGCACAAGGTCGTTCTCACATACGGCGGCACGATTCGAGCGGTTCGCGGTGAGGACAAGATGTGGTATCTCGACGGCGAGCCACTGCCGTGAATGATCAGCGTGAGAGGGCGTCCGTCAGGCCGGCGGCAATGCCCGCGGCCGCGATCAAGCTCGCGTAAATCCGTCCCAGCCGTTCGCGCAGGTCTACGGGACCTTTCGGTAGTACTTGCGTGATCCAGGCGGTGAAACACAGGGCAACCAGCGCCATTGACAAGTCGGTCACCGAGCGGTTGTCGAGCATAAAGCGGTCAAATGCGTAGGACGCAGCCTTATGGGGCGAGGGCGTCCATCGGTCAGGACGTACCGATGCGTATAGGTACGGCATAAGCACCGACCAAAATCCTGTGAGAACATAATAGAATCCGGCGATCGACCAGCACCAGCGGCCAATCGACCAGTTTCTCGCTGCGCGGGTTCGGAAATACTCGAACAGCAGGCCGATGCCGCCTGCAAGCCCAATACTTGTGAACAGTCCCGTTGCCGTTTGATTGACAAATATGCGAGCAGGTAATGTTGAGATGCGGGAGCCGCTAGTACCGACGAAGATTCTGAGGGCCGCCAGTAGGATTCCAGATGCGATGATGATTTCGATCAGCGATGCGATTGTAAGACCATTAAAACGCTGGTGCGGAATAGTTTCCGGCGAATGCGAATCTTCAGTCATACATTGCCTGCCACTCGACGGCGGTGAACAGTTTAGTCCGGCGGCTCGAAATCGCAGTCGCTTGAAAGCCTTGAGTTTGCCACCGAGCCGGATCAAATCCTGAAGATATTATACACAAGGCTTAAGCCGATCCGAACGACGACCAGCAAGGTTAGGTAAGTTCGGCCTGCCAACTCGCGGAAGTCAATTGGACCGCTGGGAAGTGCACGCGTAATGTGAGCAGTGACCCAGAGCCCGACGAGTATCCAGGTCAAATCGACCATGTAGGTACTGCTATGGGCCGCGCGTCGAAGCGCGTTCATGACGGCTTCCGAGAGCGTCGCTCGACCAGGATAGTTCGCAATCGCGACGAGCTCCAGAAACACCTCCCAGAGCGGTGCCATCAAAGCGCTTAGCCCGGCGATCGACCAAACCCAGCGCCCTACCGACCAGGTCGCAGGTTTGCGCCCGCGCAGCGTCTCTACAAGTAATCCAGCGCCGCCCATAAGGCCAATCGCAGCCAGTACTGCGGGGATCGTGTTCCTAATAGCGTTGGCGATCGGCGGCGACCATCCAGGTGACACCCACAAAAAATGGTAAACCTTCGCGTACGCGTAGACGCACTCACATGAAAGTATAAATTCGAGGGTCCCCGCAACCGTGACCCTCATCCGAGGTGACGATTTCGCCTGAACATCCCTGTCTGAAACTTCCGTCACGTTCCGCCTGCCCTCCACCATCGATAACGGAAGAATACGTAAGTCAACCCGAACAGCATCGCACAGAGCGGCGGGTACATGATGAGGTAAACGGCCCACACGGGCAAGTTGATGCCGGGGATGATTTGCTGGGTCATCGAAGCCTGCGAGTTCGCGTCGGTCGTGCTGAACTGGCTCGATTTCATTGGAATGCTGAACGCCGCGGAATACGGGCTACTCACAGTGAATGCCGCGAGTCTCGCTTCCGAGATCCCTCCTGCAAACCCCTGCAAATACCAGCGCAAACCGACTGGGCCGACGAACAGGAGCAGCAACGAGAGATACGTGAGAATCATCGCCACAGACGTCTTGCGCGACAGTGCCGAGCACAAGAGGCCGATTGTGGAGGTCGCCAGGCAGCACGTCGCGATGATGAGCAGGTAAATCACCAGCGTCCACGCACGGTCGCGCAGCTCGGGAATCAGCACGTATGCCAGCAACAGTTGTTCGGTGAGCAGGAAGGTGAGGACGGTCGAAACGCGAAGTGCTGCGATGAGCTTCGCGAAGACGATTTTTCCGGGCCGGAGCAATGTTGTGAGCAGCAGGTTCAGCGTTTGGCGCTCGCGTTCCTGCGTGATGCTTCCCGCCGAGAAAACTGGGCCAACGAGCAGGTTAAATGTCAACACGTAGGAGACGTAATAGCCCGCGTTTTCAGGACGGAGGAAGAGGAGGAACGCCATGAGCGGGATCGACAGCAGCATGCTCACCTGAATGACCACGCGGAGCATGAGCGTGCCCTGCGCGAAGATTTCGGATCGCAGTTCCTTGTCGAGCACCGGGTTCGTGCCGTCGGGCATCAGGTCGGTACGTTTTGCCGGAGCGAATAGCTTGTCGGGGAAGAGGTCGCGGTCGATCACGACGCCGATCGCGTACTTCATCTCCTGCTCTTCGTCGACAACTTCCTTACCTTCACTACCAACATCCGGCGGGCGCAATAATCGGCCGTTGAGCGCGATGACGACCACCGACCAGATCATCAGGCACCATGGCGGCAACACCGAGATCGACACGAAGTCGCGGAGCGTGGTGTCGTTCGTGCGGGTGAGGTAAACGCAGGTGATTGCCAGCGGCAAGATCACGAGGTAGCTCACGACCAGCGCCGATGATGTACGGCCGAAGTAGCTTGAACAGGCGAGGCTCAGCAGGCCGAACGTGCCGGCTGCGAGAATCAGAATGAGATACGCTCGCGCGATTTCTGAGAGCAAAATACCGCCGAGCAGGAAGCAAAGGATGATCAGCGGTAGACTTGATATAATCAGAATCACAAGATATGTGAGTGAGCTAAGTAGCTTGCCGATGAGGATGCTGGTTGGCATCAGCGGACTGGCGAGGAGCATTTCGTACGTTTTGCGCTCTTTCTCGCCGGTGATGCTGCCCGCCGCGAACGTGGGCGCAACGAGGGCGACGAGGAAGAACTGGCCGAGGAAGAAGAGGTCGAACAGACGCTGCGCAGCGCCTGAGCTGACTTGCCCTTCGTTCGCCGGCCAGGCGAAATAGACCATCGCGCCGAGCAACGAAACGTAGACGAATTGCAAGGCGAACGCCCGGGGCGACCGGAGGTTGACGAGCAACTCGCGAATGAGAACCGGGTTGTCGCGAAGTATCATGATGAGGGTGGCCGCATCGACAGAAGTGGACGGATCCCGAAGCTCACGCGCTCAGTTCACAATGCCTTTTGTGATCATCATGAACACCTCTTCAAGTGATAGTTCTTCCTCGCCGAAGGAATGCACGCCGACGCCCGACGAGATCAGACGGCCAAGCAAGGTCGCCAAAGCTTCGTCGTCGCCGTGGTATTCGGCGGTGATCGTGTGATCAAATTGTTCGATCGTTTTCACGTTGGACTCATCGCGCATGATCGCCGCGGCGAGGTCTGCAGTCTCATCGACCACGCGCACCTTGAGCACGCGGTGCTGGCGAAGTTGACGCGTGATGTCGGCAATGCTTCCGGCGGCGAGCAACTTACCACGCTCGATAACGCCGATCGACGTACAGAAATCGGCGAGTTCGGAAAGGATGTGGCTCGACACGAGGATGGTTTTGCCCATCCCGCGAAGTTCGTTGAGCAACGCCTTCATTTCGAGGCGGGCGCGCGGGTCGAGACCGGACGCAGGCTCGTCGAGGATCAGGACCGGCGGGTCGTGCACCAGCGTTTTCGCCAGGCAGAGCCGTTGCTTCATCCCTTTCGAGAGACCGTTGACGTAATCATCGCGCTTGTGCGTCAGGTCGAGGAGTTCGAGCACCTGGCCGATGATTTTTTTGCGGTACGACCTGGGGATTTCGTAGGCGACGGCGAAGAAATCCAGGAATTCCCAGACTTTCATACCGTCATAGACGCCGAAGTCGTCGGGCATGTAGCCGATGACCTTGCGCACGCCCATTGGGTCTTGGGTGACCGATCGGCCCGCGACTTTCCCTTCGCCCGACGTGGGACGCAGGAGCGTGGCGAGGAAGCGAATGGTCGTGCTCTTCCCCGCGCCGTTGGGTCCGATGAAACCGAAGACCTCGCCCGTGCCAATCGACAGGTTCAAGTCGTCCACGGCAACGAAATCACCGTAGCGCTTGGTGAAATGCATCAGCTCGATCATGAGCGGCCGGTCTCCGTATCGTTGTCGTTGGCGCTTGAATCTTTTTGAGGCTCCGTCCCCGACGGCGAGGTCGCGTCGGGCGGAGGAGATGTGCCCTGCGGAGGGGCAGGCGCGGGCAACGTGATTGGCGCAGGACTGCCAGCGGGTGCGCCAGGCATAGCCCCCATGCCGCCCCCAATACCACCAATACCCCCCTGGCCAGGCGTAACTGGTGGCGGAGGTGGAAGCGGAATCGCACCGGCCGGAACGCGTCGCGCGGGGGCAGGAGTCGTCGCGCCACCGCGGGCTGGCAAGGGTGCCATGAAGCGTTGATAGACGGGCGGCGGTTCGGTGTTGAGCATACGCGACGAAGGCATTTCCGCGCCGCGTGCCAAAGCGTTGTAGCGGATCAAAGCTGGGTCGGGCGGCGGCCCCATTTTGAGGTGGGCGACTACGACGGTGAATCCCTGATGCACGTCAACCGGCGGCGTGATCGCCTGGCCGGCTTGATGCGAATCGACCCAGCCGATGAGTCTCACTTCGCCCGCGTCTTCGGGACGGCTGGCGATCGACGCTCGGACGACGAGTTCCAGGAAGTTGCCGGGATCGACCTGATTCTTCTTCAACCCTTCGATCGTCGGCCGCTTGAAGGTCTCTTCGGTCATCGGCTGACCGACTTCGACAACGCCCTTCGTCTCGATTCGTCCCAGGCGAGTGATCTTGCTTTCCTTCAGTCCCAGGTCGATTAGCACGGCGTCGCGGAGCAGGTACGGCGAGTTGTTGACAACCTTGCGGACGCCGTTTTCCTCGGTCAAAGCAAACGTGCCCGGCAAATTGACGAGTTGCTCTGCACGGAACATCGCGAGGCTGCGCGGCTGCACCTGGAAGTTCGAGAGTTGCGGCGTCGGCGTGGCCTGGAAGACGGACTGAGCGACGTCTTCACCGCGAATCGACCGGCCGGTGTTGAGCGGGAGCACGAGGGCCGTGGGGTCGTTGGGATAGGCGATGGTGTACTTCACGCGGCCGGTTGTGTAGAGCGATGCAAAACGGTTGATGTGGCCGCGGGGATAGTCGCCGAACATCTCGATCAGGTCGACTTCGTTGCACGCCGAGTCGTAACCGACGTCATACGCCGCTGCACGTTCGACGATAACGGCGAAGATCAGCGCGAGCACCGGCGCGGCCAGCCAGGCCCATTCGCGGCGCCCGAACGCGAGCCGGCAGATGAGCAGGTTGATCGGCACGAGTGCGATGATGTACGCGAGAATCACGATCAGCACGAAACGGGCGCCGGGGATTTCAATTCCGGATGCCTGTTCGAGTTTCTCGCGGCTCATCCTCGGTAGCGCGGCGTTATCGAGCCATTCCGCGACGGGGATTTGAAACGGCGCGATCGAGGGTTGCTGATTGCGGTTCCAGCCGATCGCTGGAGGAGTTGTAGGTAATGCTTTTTTCGTTGACGGTTGGGCTTGAGGCACCGATTGCGGATCGTCGTCGCTCAAATCGACGCGTCGCTCGGGTGCGCCAAGGTCACGGCCGAAAATGCGGGTCCAGGTGAGGTCGGGACCGACGAGCGAGTCGTACCGAGGAGCGAGATAACCGCCGCCCCCCATGTTGTTGTACCGCAGTTCTTCGCCGAGCGGATCTTCGGGACGGCGGAGAACGACGCGCCGAACCATCGTCGAGAACCCGGGCCAGGATGAGATTCCTGGGTCGTTGAGACCGATGCCGAGCATCATCACGCGGCCACGGCCGATGCGCCACTCGACGGCGAGTGGAGGAAGATTTGGCTTACCGAAGTCGATGACTCGCGCGTTCGGCTTCGGTGTAAGCGAAGCAACATAGAGCGGTTTGTTTGCCGGCAGGAAGATCGGCACGGGTGTGCCGTAGCGCTTGCCGTAGGTCTCGAAGGCGGTCTCGTAGCGCTGGGTGCCTTCGATCGGCTCGTCGGGCTCGAAGGTTGGCGAGGGCGGTGGATAAATCTTCGAGAAGGCGTCGAGATCTTGCGTCGTTAGTTGTGCGCTTTGTCCGTTGATTTCCGCGGGCAAATAAGGCGCGAGGAAGCTTTCCCGCAGGGGTGCGAGCGTTGGTGCGGCACCGCCGACAATGATGAGCTGTCCGCCCCAGTGCAGCCAGTCGAGCATTGCGTCCTGCTGACTCGGGCTGAGCGTTTCGGGCGCGATTCCGTCCCAGATCACGTGACTGATCGTCGTCCAGGTCAGCGGATGGCCGGGAAGTTGGGGGTGTTCGATGTCCGACGGCAGTACCATGCGATAGTAGCGCTGGCGGTCGTAAACCATCGCGTCCGACTTCTGGCCGGAGAGCGGAAACATGAACGGAAGCTGTTGCCAGCGGGAGTAGCTGTCATTCGTTCCCTTGGTGAGCACGGGGATGAGCATCTGGTGCGGTTCGAGTACGCGCATCGATGCCAGGTATTCATCGGGAATGATCGACTCGGGGCGTTCGAGCTTGAGCCGCAGTTCCTTGGCCACGACCGGGGTCATCAACTGGATCAACAACCGCGAGCGCTGGCCGCGGACGAGACCCGCATCGCGCCTGTAAATCACCTCGTGTGGCATGTCGAGCAGCGAAATCGGCTGGGTTTCGAACGTGCCGTTGAAGTTGTTGTGGTTGGCTCGCAGTTCGAGGCCGAGCGTCAGCCAGTGATTCGCCTTGGTGTAGGGGAGAATGTCGTTGGGGAGAATCGACGACTTGAAGATTTCGATCGGCGGACGTTCGCGTTCACGCTTCGCCTTTTCTGCCGCATCGGCATCGGTGAGCGTTCGCGTGAGTTGTTTCGTCAGCTCGGATTGCGAATCATCGATCGGAGCATTCGGGTCGTCGGGGGCCGGCGTTTCCGTCCCTGTGGTCTGCTGCGCGCTCGCGGGCAGGCTTGCGAAGCAGATGCCGAACATCACCGCGGCGATGCCGCTGAGGCGCCAAGTTGATCGCACCACGATGCGCTCCTTCTCTACCCTGACCTCTTGCGAAGCTCGGACGGTCGTCAGAGTCTCACAAAAGCCAGTCTATCGGCTTGTCTGTTCGGCTGAAAGGGGCAGTCAGGCTGAATCCGAAAGAATTGGTCGTCAGGGGGTATTCCGAGCGATCCATCTCTCATAATCCTCGGGAGTATCGACGTCGTCGAGAGCCTGGTCCCACGGGAATTCCACGACCTGCGTGCCGGGCCGGTCGAACAGGGCTTTCACCCCCTGCCCCGCGGGTAAATTCGGGATCTGGGCCACAACCGCGGCCGGAAGAAGCGCAGGGTGTCCGCGCTTGCCATTGAACGTGGGGGCGATGACGGCGTGTGGTTGGGCGGCGTGTTCGGCCAGAATTCGAGCGACGAGGCTTGCGCTGATGTTTGGTGTATCGCAGGGGCAAAGCAGCAGGCCCGGGGCGTCGGCAATTCGAGACAGGATTGCGATCAGACCGAGTTCGATCGTTGCACGCATTTCGGGCGTTTGGCGGTCGGGGGTGATGGGAATTGCGCCGGCCTCGACGACGATTTTGGCGATTGCTGGCGTTTCACTTCTCATTTGAGGCGGAGTGACGACGAAAACCTCACCTGTTCCGCCTGCGCGAAGTGCGGAGATGATGCGTGCGAGCAGCGGTTGGCCGGCGGTGTCGAGAAGCGGCTTGGGCCGGCCCATTCGTGCGCTCAGCCCGGCCGCGGGGATGAGAGCCGGAATCACCCGTGAGCCGCCACGAGGGGATGAGTTCGCGAGCCATCGGGCGGATTGCCCAGGTTGCGCCTCGAAATGAGTTCGGCGACGATGCTCACGGCGATTTCGATCACGCTTTCCGAGCCGATGTCGATTCCCACCGGCGCAGAGACGCGGGCGAGCGAACTCTCGGGAATTCCCATCTCGCGCAGGCTCTCGAAGATCAGCTTGATCTTGCGACGGCTTCCGATTAGGCCGACATACGAGGCCGCCGTCGGCGCCAGAATCCGCACTGCTTCCTGGTCGTGGCCGTGACCTCGCGTGACGACCAGCGCATATGTGTTGCGGTCGACTTCGAGCGTGCCCAGGACGTCTTCAATCGGTCCGACGAGCAAGCGTTCGGCGGCGGGAAAGCGATCGTGGTTGGCGTACTGCGCACGATCGTCGACGATCCATACGTCAAAATCAGCTTGCGCCGCGAGATTCGCGACTGCCTGACCGACGTGCCCTGCCCCGACGATCACCAAGCGGACTCGAGGCAACCGCGGCAGAAGTGCGATTCCCCCTTTTACGCCGGAATGCGGGCGTTCGTCGAGCGGCGCGATCCAGAGGGCGACATCATCGGCGAAACCGTCGCCATTCCAGCTTGCGACGAATTTACCTTCGGCGGCGTAGAGAAAACGGGCTCCGACCGCCATTCCGGGGAACCGCGAGGGGTCAATCGCGACGGCTTCGGTGAAACCGTGACCAAGTTCCATCAATGTTTCGAGGGCCTGGAAATAGGCGGGGGCATCGGGTTCGGCGGTTGACTGGGCGATGATGACCATCTTGCCGCCGCAAATGAGGCCATCGGCCCAGGCGTAGTCGTGGTCGAGCACGAACGATTGGATCTCTGCGCCAGGGTTGCCGATGCGGCGAATCGCCCGAGTCTTCACCTCGTTCTCGACGCAGCCGCCTCCGAGCGTGCCGATCTGGCCGCCGTCGGGGTTGACGATCATCAGCGCCCCGGCTTTTTGGGGTGTTGATCCCTTCGTCTCAACCACCTGGCAGACGATTCGCTCTCGGCCCTGGCCAAGCGCGATATTCAAGGCACGCACAGATTCACGCATAAACAGGCGATCCGCTTCCCAATCAATTCCGGCACCCACACGCCGACGTCTCTCTGCGCCTCAGGCTATCCCCTGCGACAGTGAGGAGCAAGAGCCTGCGCTGGGGCGTTGCCTCCGGCGGACGTTTTCCCAACAATCAGGGGCGATTTCCCCTACGTGGCCAGAGAGATTGTTATGACTCGGTCAAGTTTTACGTTGATTCTCGCGAGCGCGTCGCCTCGTCGCCGGCAGTTGCTCACAGAGGCGGGATATCAAATCGAAGTCGAGCCGTCGCACATCGACGAACCTGAACCGCCGCACGGCACTACGGTGGTCGAATACGTGTCGATTCTCGCTTGGAAAAAGGCAAGGGCGATAGCGCAATCACGGCAGAACGGTTTGATTCTGGCGGCTGATACAGCGTGCGCCGTTGAAGGCGAGATCCTCAACAAGCCGATCGATCGCGCTGATGCCGAGCGGATGATTCGCCTGCAAGAAGGCCGCGACACCGAGGTTGTAACCGGGATTTGCCTGTATCGGGCCGATCGAGGCGAATGGGTCGGCGCGGCTGAGATTAGCGTCGTCCGGTTCGAGCCTTTGAGCGACGATGCCCGGAACGCGTTTCTCGACACAAATCGCTGGGAGGGAAAGGCTGGAGCCTATGGGGTGCAGGATTACGACCCGTGGGTCGCGGTGACGCGTGGGAGTTGGTCGAACGTCGTCGGCTTGCCGATGGAACGGCTTGAAGCTCTGCTCGCGGAGCATCCCGCCCTGACAAATGGGCTTTAATCTCGGTATGATGCAACCAGTGGATGACGCAGATGGTTTGCCTCGAGGCGCTGAGGAGTTGCGCGACATGGAGCCGAAAGCCGCAGGTCCGGCTGTTACGCCGCGGTCGAAATCTCGGATGCTCGTGATGGCGGCCGGCGTCCTTGTGCTGGCGGGCATTGTCGTTTTGATCTGGCCGATGTTGGGCTCCTCGATGGCCGATACGAAATCGTCGCTCAACCCTGCAAAAATCGACGGCAAGCGTGCATACGAATACTTGAAGAAGATTTGCGCGATCGGCCCTCGTCCCGCCGGATCGGCTGCGAATACCACCCAGCGCGAACTCGTCGCGAAGCATTTCCGCGATCAGGGCGCGACCGTCACCGTGCAGGCGTTCAAGGGCGTCGATCCGTCGAACGGACAACCCGTTTCGATGGCCAACCTCGTCGGCTCGTGGTTTCCCGAGCGCGTTGAGCGAGTCGTCATCGGCGTACATTACGACACGCGACCGTTTCCCGATGAAGATACAAATCCCGCCAATCGCCGGATTCCGTTCATCGGCGCGAACGACGGTGCGTCAGGTGTGGCGATGCTGATGGAAATCGCTCATCACCTCAAGGATTCCAAGACGCCCTGGGGCGTCGATCTCGTGCTTTTCGACGGCGAAGAACTGGTTTACGGCGGGGGCCAGGATCAGAACGGCGAGTATTTTCTTGGTTCCAAGCATTTTGGCGCGATGTACGCCCAGTCCCAGCGCGGGCGGACAAGGACCACGCCTCATTATGTGGCCGGCTTCGTGCTCGACATGATTGGCGACAAGAATTTGACGATCGACAAGGAACCGCACTCAGTCGACTTCGCCCCGCGACTGGTGCGCGACATCTGGTCGGTCGCCAAGGCACTCGAAGTGAAGCAGTTCCGCGATCGCATGGGACAAACGGCCGTCCAAGACGATCACCTGCCGCTCTACAACTCTGGCATCCCAGCCATCGATATCATCGACTTCGACTACCCGCACTGGCACAAGGCGACGGACCTGCCCGAGAATTGCTCGGCTGAGAGTCTCGAAGCCGTGGGTAAGGTGATGACGGCGTGGCTCAACAAGCCAAAGGCCCGGCGCTGAGCATTACAAGCACTGACAAAACCCTGGGACACCTTCGGTTGTGCGGACTCGATAGGACTTGCAATGGATTTCCAGACGAAGATCATCCTCAGCTTAGCGGTTGTCGACGCAGTCATCTTTGCAGTCTTCTACGGGTGGCTCCGCTCAACCCCGCCAATGGATGAAAAAAGACTCTCCGCCAACGGTACAGCGCTGTTTGCGTTCGTGTTGCATGCCCTCTTGTGCTTCAAGGGGGTATTCTTGATTTTCCAGTTCGTAACCATCGCGGTCCTCTTCGCCCTCTGCTACCTCCAGCACATAGGGAAAATCTCGAAGCCAACGAGAGTGGCATCGAAGTAGCGGCCCTGACAAGCTCTGACGGGGTCCAGACTTTTACAGAGCATCATGATGCAGGACGAGGAAGCAAATCACGCTTGCGGCCAGCGTCGCCCAGGCTTCCTTGATTACCCCAAGCCGATCGTAACGCCCCCGTAGCCGCCGCAGCCCATTGAGCCAGGAGATCGTCCGCTCGACTACCCAACGACCTCGCCCAGGCCGCTGCCGCGCTTCGACGCTCGGCGTTGCTGCGGCGGCAGGTAAAGGGCGACGGCGGCGAGGAACTCATCCTGCCTATGCGAAGTGAACGTGGCAAGAATCCTCAAAGTGGAGGGCTATAGACGGATGGCCCTAACCCTTTGCCATATGGTTTTTGTCAGAGCTTGTAGGTCAGCCGCCCAGCGATTCGAGCTTGCGCCTGAGGATCTCGCGCTCCCTGCGAGTCGCTTCGAGGTCGAACTTCGCGACAGCGAGATCGAGCCGGAAACGCTCGAGCCCCTCGCGGGCGATCGACAGAACGCGTGACCGAAATACCGACGCATCAAGGGCTTCCGCTGCCAGTGGCGCCAGTTCGGCCCGAATATTTTCGGGCAGACTATCAATCCGCTCCTGGAGCCGGGAAAGCTCCGCCGGGATTTCTGATCCGCCAACACGCAATTCGTTCACAGTCGTCGCGCTCATTCAATAAGCCTCTTCACGGGTGTACTCCACTCTATCACGTAAAACTGGCTAAGCACTTCCGACTGCGAAATTTTGTCCGTCTAGGTAAAATATTCCGTTTGCGTAAAATTGCATGGCGATGGGATTGATCTTTTCGGTCTCGGGATGAAGCGGTACGATCCCGCCCTGGCCAGGCTGGCCGGTTTGCGCGCAGTAGGGATGCGAGTGAGAGACATGGGAGGTCTCGGACTCATGAATCGCCGCCGCTTGCTTTTGAGTTGGATCGCCGCGGCCACGTGGCTTGTCTTGCTCGCCCCCGTCGTCTCCGCGCAAAACGGCGCGAACGTGCTTAAAGACCCGTTCGAGACCGAGAAACCTGCCTGGCGGCAGGAAAAGACCGACAACCAGGTGAAGCTCTTCGCTCACGACCGCTCGCAGAAGTCGGTCCGCGAAGGGAGTATGGCGGAGCACTTCCAGTTCGAGGCGGGAGTCGGCAGCGGCTTCTACTTCAGCTATCAACTGCCGAAGATTCCGGTCACACCCGACCTTCAGGTTAGCCTGCAAGTGCGGTCAGATCGTCCCGGCACACAACTGCTAGCTCGCGTGATCCTGCCCAAGGACGTCGATCCGGAAACGAATCAACCGTCGTTCGTGCTGGTGCCGGGAACGATTCTCGACACCCCCGAGCGCTGGACGCGGCTCGAGTTGATGGACTTGCCGTCGTCGATCGAACGCCAGGCCCGCGTGCTTCGCGCCACGACCAAGCGCAAGGTGAGCCTGGAAGAAGCGTACGTCGACCGTCTGGTGATCAACCTCTACGGCGGTGAAGGTGCGACCGAGGTTTTTCTCGACGACTTGCGCATCTGGCCGGTCACCGAGACGCTGATTGCCGCGCATGCAAAGTCATTAACTGCGAAGCCTGGCGATAATCTCCCGCCTTTGCCCGCCGAGGCTGCGGAAGCCAACGCCGAGGCGAAAACCGGTGCGCCGTTTGAACTTCAGCGTAACCGGTTGACACGTAACGGGTTCCCCTGGCTCTTTACTGGCGTGCGTGCCCCTGGTGCGCTTCCGGCGAAACTGCGACAGGCCAATTTCGATCTCCTCGCGCTGCCGATCGACGCCGATGTGGCTGAAATCAAGGAGGCGGCCGACGCGGGGCTCGTTCTCATGCCCGAGTTCGACGCCGGCAAGGAAGGCGAACGGCTCGACCTCAATTTCATCCAGCAACAAATCGACGCGTTTCCCGCAAAGGATAAGGTTGCATTCATTTCGGTCGGAACGAACCTCGGCGCACCGATCGATCCCGCGGCTCGCGCCCGCCAGCTTGAACGTGCTCGGGCAGCGGCAAAGCTGATCCGTAAGCAAACGGGAATCGCGCCGCTGAGTTCGGGTGAGGTCGTTGGAGCGTTGTCGAAGTTCGCGAGGCGTCCCGACCATCTCGATATCCTCGGCGTTCGGCCGATGGGTTGGGGGACGATGCAATCGCCGACCGAGATGTTCGATTATCTCCGCCAGCGCAACGATTTGACGGTTCTCGAAAACGCCGACGCGTTCATTTACTCGACGATTACGATGTCTGCCCCTCCGCTTTACAAGGAGGCGATCTGGGGCAAGGACAAGCCGCCGTCATGGGGTATCCCTCGTGTCCAGCCCGACCAGATGCGGCTCGCGACGTTCACCGCCATCGCCGCGGGAGCACGTGGGCTGATTTTTGAAGGGTCGGACGAGATCACGCTGGGCTCGGGACGGCCGCTTCTGATCGAAGCAGCGTTCCTGAACGAGGAAATCGACCTGTTCGAGTGGCTGCTTGCCGACACCTCAAAGGTCGCGACCATCCTGCCGACCTACAAGCCTGATCCACCTGCTCCGCCGCCGACGGTCGGGCTCAACGGTATGCGAAATACGGTCACGAAGAAGAAGGAAGAGCCGCCGCACGGGTCGATCAAGGCGATCATGTACAAGACGAAAGACCGCCGAGGCGCGGTGCTGTTCGTCGCCGATTTCGATACGTTCGCGCAATTCCAGCCGCCGCAAATGGCGCTCAAGAACCTCAAGATCGACATCCCGGGCCAGGCCTACGACGCCGAGGCGTACGAGATCAGTCCCGGCGACGTTCAGGTTCTCGACAAGCAGCGCATCCCCGGCGGCACGCGGATCACAATCCCCGAGTTCGGCCCGACGTCGATTATCTACATCACGACCGACGGCTCGCGGATCGAGGAAATCCAGCGCGCGGTCGTGCGCGTTCGGCCTCACGCCGTGAACCTGGCGATCGAACAGGCACAGCTCATCTACGCGTCCGTTGTTGAAACGCATCAACAACTCGTCGACGATGGCCACAAGATGGCCGAGGCCGATGAGCTTTTGAAGCTTTCGGTCGACAGCATCAAGTCAGCCCAGGATGCCCAGGAACGGCAGGAATATGCGGTGGCCTGGAATGAGGCCCGGCGTTCCGGGCGGCCACTGGCGATTCTCATGCGTTACCAGTGGGAGCAGGCACTCTCGGCGATCGCCAGTGTGATCAATGATCCCAAGTTGCCGTGTGGACCGGTCCCGCTTCCCGGCCAGTCGAAGCCGCTGCCACGCATCACCACACCCATCTCGGCAGCGCCACTGGTTGCGTTCAACACGCTGCCACAGGCGTGGATCTGGAAAGATTGGATTCGCCAGGGAAGGTTGAGCAAGAATCTCATCCCGAGCGGCGACTTTGAAGACGTCGACTCGTTCAAGGAACTCGGCTGGGCCGACGAGAGCTATCGCGACACCGGAATCGAATCCGCGATTTCGACGACGAACGATGGCCCAGGAAAGAACAATCGCGCGATCAAGCTCTCCGGTGCTCCCAAGGACAAGTCACAGATCGACGAGTTGGTTCCGTTCCAGGACCTCCCCGTCGCCGCGATTCGCACGCCACCGATTCCGGTTAAGGAAGCGGAAATCTTGCGGATTGCCGTGATGGTGAACATGCCGAGCCGCACGTCTCCGGGCGCCGGCGGCGTGATCGTCCGCGATTCGCTTGGCGGTGAGGCGTTGCAGTTCCGCCAGACCTCGGCCATCCCGGGCTGGCAGGAGATTGTGATTTACCGGCGCGCACCAGCGAGCGGCGAGATGACGGTAATGCTCGGTTATGCGGGACTTCAGTTCGCGCAATTCGACAACTTACGCGTGCAGAAGATCATCTCGATCGACGAGAAGCCGCAACCCCCGCTTGCTGAGGGGAATCGCCGCACGGTTCGATAGTCCGACTCATCGATAGGAAATGATCCGCGCGTTGCTGCGGCCCCGGCAGCGGTGAACTGCGTCGAGACAGATTGCGCGCGTCTTGTGGAAAGTGAGCGGTTCGCTGATCCATTGATAGGTCGCGTCGTGGGTAACGACGACGATCCTGTTCCGAAGCGCGCCCAAGACAAGAAGACCGCCGCCAATTCCGCAGACCAGGGGATATGTCACGATGCCTGGCCCGGTATGGGTCTGATTCACCCAGCCCGCCATGAATGCGAAGAACGCTTGAGCCAGCATTAGCAGACCAAAAATGATTCCTTTGATGCCAACGTGTTTGCTTGCCTTGCATTCCTCAACATTCTTCCACTCAAGAAGCTTGGGATAGTACTCGTAGTAGCCTTGCTGAGCGACCCTTTGATCGACGTAGAGGAAGCCCGAATTGGTCAATCCCACGAGACGATCTTTCCAGGCGAACTCGCTTAGATTCGTGGAATAGACAACCAGTTCATCGGTTGCCGGTTGGTCGAGAAAGACGACGGGATTCACAATGCGATCCTCAAAAGCTTTCAGCATGCCGGTCTCTTGCCTGTAATCTTCCAAGTCATGCGCGTCGCTATCAAGGTGGCCAAGCCCAAACCGCATCCATGAGTGATAGGAGCGAGCATTGTCTGGGCTTGCGATTTTCGCAATCAGCCAATCACGCACGCACAGATCGGTTGAAAACCAATTCCGCCAGTCCAAATGGGAAGCAGTGCATTGATTCGCCGACATTCGATCCAAACGTTTTTGTTGAATCCTGGGCAAATGTGGTAAATTGGGAAAAGCTCTTAATCCGTAGCGGTTCGCCGCGTTGCTGGCCTGCAGCCGGAGATGTGGCCGGATAACCGCATAGGTTGAAGAGTTTTGGAACTTTCTGGGATGATCCGTCGTCCTAGAAGTAGCGGAGATGGTCACGCCGGCGCGACCAAAGGTGCGTTGGAAGCGCGCGAATTCAGGCCGTTCCCCTTTCAGGGTGAAGGTTTGGATCGCGTCGGTTCGTTGACGACCACCTTTGGGCTGTGCTAGCGTGGTGGCCATCTCGCGGGACGTTTGGCGGATCCATTTCTTTCGCCGGCCGGGGCATCAGTCCTCGGGTTACGCGTCCTCTTGGCTGATTTCGCTGGTCTCACACACGCATTGAACGAACCAATTCGCGGTTCCGGACCCCAATTTGGGTGGCCGGGTTACGTCTCCACAGGAGTGTGATCGTATGGCGAAGATCCAGCCCGTCTGGGCGCTCGACATCGGCCAGGCCGCCCTCAAGGCGCTCAAGCTCGTACCGGGCGAGTCGCCTGACACGGTGGAAGCCGTCGCTTTCGATTACGTCGAACACCCCAAGATTCTCAGCCAACCGGACGCCGACCCCGACGCCTTGGTTCGCGAAGCGCTTGCGACCTTCATGGATCGCAACGACCTCAAAGGTTGCAAAGTTGCCATCGCCGTGCCGGGTCAGGCTGGTTTGGTGAAGTTCATCAAGCTGCCGCCGGTCGAAAAGAAGCGCATCCCCGACATCGTTAAGTTCGAAGCCAAGCAGCAGATTCCCTTTGCGCTCGAAGAAGTCATCTGGGCGTATCAGCAGATTGGCGACGACGAAGAAGGTGGCGACGACGACTTCACCATGGCGGAAGTCGGCCTGTTCGCCATGAAGCGCGACCAGATCAACCGGGCGATCCTGCCGTATCGCGCCTCGGGAATCGAAGTCGACATCGTGCAGATGGGCCCGATCGCGCTTTACAACTTCATCGCGGCCGACCAGCTCAAGGGTTCGGACATCAAGGGTTCGGTCGTCCTGATCGACGTCGGTGCCGACCATACCGACCTGATCATCACCGACGGCACCCGGATCTGGCAGCGTAACGTGCCGATCGGCGGCAATCACTTCACTCGTGCTCTCACCAAAGAGCTGAAGCTGACGTTCGCCAAGGCCGAGCACCTCAAGCGGAATGCCACCAAGGCGCCGGATCCCAAGGCGGTTTTCACCGCGATGCGCGGAGTTTTCAACGACTTCGCCAGCGAAATCAACCGGTCGATCGGCTTCTACACGAGCGTCAACCGCTCGGCGAAGATCGTCAAGGTTGTCGGTCTGGGCAACGGCTTCAAGCTGCCGGGCTTGCAGAAGTTCTTGCAGCAGAACCTGAACGGGCTCGACGTCGAGAAGTGCGACAAGTTCCAGAAGCTCGTGGGCGACGAGGTCATCACCGCGCCGCAGTTCCACGAAAACCTGGCGTCGTTCGCCGTTGCTTACGGCCTCGCGCTTCAGGGGATCGGCAAGGCTCCGGTCAAGACGAACCTGCTGCCGCCGGAAATCGAGCAGGTGCGACTCATTCGCGCCAAGAAGCCGTGGGTGCTCGCCGCCTCGGCGCTCATCATGCTCGGCCTGTCGATGATGTTCTTCAGCGACTACCGGGCCCTCGCGAAGGTGAACACCCCCGAGTTCAAGTCGGCGGTTTCGTCGGCCGACTCGGCCAGCAACTCGGGGGCCAGCTTCAAGAGTGCATATGACGCAGCCAAGGGGGAATGGGACGCGAAGTACAAGGAAGGGCAGTCACTGATCATCGACCCCTCCGACCGCGCCAAGTGGCCCAAGTTCCTCCAGATGATCAACGTCTACTTTCCGGATCCGGTCAAGCAGTACAAGCTCGACCCCAAGAATCCGAAAGACGTGCCGATCATCGAGAGCCTGCGGGTTCACATCGACCGCATCAGCCCGGTCTGGACGGATAACGTCGCGACGACCTGGTTCGACGTTCTCCCCGAGAACTTCAAGAACCTGATGCACCCGTACGACCGCAACACGCCGCCGACGGGTGAAGGCTGGGTCATTCAGATCATCGGCCACCACTACAATCCGCAGCCCGATACCGAAGAGCTGCGTAAGCCCGAGCTTCAACGCACCAAGTTTGGCCCGATCAACTACCTCATTCAGAAGGTGCTGCCCGGCCTTGAAGTGCCGAGCGTCCGCCTCCAGGGCGTCCACCACGTGGCGCTCGGCTGGATGATGATCGACAAGGCCTGGACCTCGGACAAGGGCGCTGCCGGCAACGGCGTCGCAGCCGCGGCTCCGCTGCTCCCTCGTGCCACTGCACCGGCCGGAACGGGCGGTGAAGGTGGTGGCGGCGGGATGGGCGGCTACTCCTCCGACATGGTCGCCATGATGAAGTCGATGATGGGCGGCGGTGGTTCGGGAGGAGGCCTCGGCAAGGGCTATGGCAGTGGCGGCGGCATGAATCCCATGGACATGATGCGGGCGATGGGCAGCGCCATGGGTGGGCCGATGGGTCAGCCAAACGATCCGAATGCTCCCAAGGTCACCAAGCTCACCCGCACCGACTTCCTGATCCAGTTCGTCTGGCAGCCCCCGGTCGCGGACACCACCACGGCCGAGGCCAAGACCGAAGCCGAGAAGTATCAGGAAATCGTCAAGCTGCTGAAGGATGCCGAAGCCGACGCCAAGTCCAAGGGCGCAATCAAGATTCCGTCTGAGGATGAAGTGGTTGCGGCCTCGAAGGAAAAGTCGGACAAGGTGATCGAAGCCACGAAGAAGGCGGTGCAGGAGATCGAGGCGAAGTCGAAGGCTGCTGGCTCTGCCACGCCGGGTGCCGCGCCCTCTTCATCGGGTAGCTCGGCTCCGCCGACTCCCACGTCTGCTCCGGCGGGTGTTGCCGATCCGGGTGCTCCCGTCGGCAAGCCGGCGGCTGCCCCGACTCCAACCGCTCCGGTTGATCCGGGCGCACCGGCCGCCAAGAAGTAAGGCGTGCGGACGGAATCAAAGCATCTCTCGAATCGGTCTCACCGGCCGATTCGAGGTCATCACCCATAAAACCGCGTCCTTCGCGTTTTCACATCCACAGCCCAAGGGCTTTCGCGACCATGGACCAGCTAAAAGTCTTTCTCAAGCAGGTGGTGAAGTACCGCTTCTGGATCACCACAACGCTCGCAGTGCTGTTCGTCGCCATCGGCTACGTGGTTGGCTCGGGACCGATCATCGACGCCACCAAGAAGCAGACCGACACGATCGAAGGCTCGGCGAAGAAGGTGGCCGGCTACACCTCGCCCGGCATCCCCAACCGTCAATATGCCCCGATGGTGAAGGAAAAGACCGACGTCGTTTCTGTCGACGTCGTGAAGGCCTGGGAAAAGCTCTACGGCGTGCAGGCGCCGCTGCTCACCTGGCCCGACCGCGTGAAGGACCGCTTCCAGGCCTGGGGCCGCAAGTGGCCTGAAGACGTCGACAAAGGTGCCGTTCAGGCGGCAATCGGCGACTACGTATTCGAATACGAAAAAGCCGTCGATGCGACTTACGCCAAAGTCAATCCCTGGGATTACGTTGAGGGGAAGGGGATTGTAGTCGTTCCTGAAAAGACGGCGTTCCTCCGCCCCTATGTCTTCGATCCCGCCAATCTTCCCAAGCTCGGCAAGGTCTGGGCAGCGCAGGAGCGGCTTTGGATCCAGGGGACGCTGCTCGACGCGGTCGCCAAGATCAACGGCTCGGCCAAGAGCTGGGATTCAGCGGTCGTGAAGCAGATCAACGACCTCGACATCGGTTCGCCCACCGCGCAGGACCAGAAGTCGGCGGCGAAGGGTGAGACGGTGGAAACCGCTCCTTCGCTCGATCCCGAAGGCTCGGCGGCTCCCGTTGATACGAGCCCGATGGCTCAGATGATGGGGGGAATGGGCGGCAGCAGCAGCGGCGGTGCCCAGGCCGAGCAGGAAGTTTACCACCTCAAGACCGACTCGACGCAGTACACCGTGCTGCCGGTGAGGATGGTCGCGATGGTCGATCAGAACCGGCTCAACGAATTCCTCGTCGGCCTGGAAAATTCGCCGATGGCGATTCAGGTGACCGAGTTCGAGCTGGTCAAGCCGATGGCCCCGGTCGCCAAGCCGATCAAGGGCGACACGGCGATGAATGGGATGCGTGGCATGGAAGGCGGCATGATGGGCCTTGGCCGCGGCTACGGGGGCGCGATGGGTGGTTATCCCCCGGGCATGATGATGAACAGCGCTGCGATGGCGAACGAAGGCGGCAAGATGATGGGTGGCGGCGGCTATCCTGGCATGATGAACATGCCCGGCATGATGGGCGGCGGCGCCACCGCGAAGGCCAAGACGGGTATCGACAACCGCAGCAAGGAAGCAAAGAAGAAGCGAGATGATCAGGCGAAGGCGTATCGTGATCGTGCCCGTGCTTCGGACATGTATTACGACGTCGTCGAGGTGACGGTCTACGGCCAGGCCCGGTTCTACAACCCGCCGCCTGCTCCTGCCGCCGCCGAGCCTTCAGCTTCGACCGAGCAACCCGCGGCTGCCGACGCAGCCAAGCCGGCCGACGCTGATCCCGCCAAGCCTGCCGACGCTCCGAAGCCCGATTCCGCCGATCCTGGCAAGCCGGCCGACGCTCCCAAGACCGACGACGCAGCCAAGAAGGCGGAACCTGCCAAGGCAGCCGAGGCTCCCAAGGACGGTGAACCGAAGGCGGCCGATCCTGGCAAGCCGGCCGACGCCCCCAAGGCTGAAACCAAGCCAGCCGACGCCCCCAAGGCTGAGGCTCCGAAGGCTCCCGACGCGACCAAGCCGGCGGATGCTCCGAAGGCTGACGCGCCGAAGGCCGAGGCTCCCAAGACGGCTGAACCGGCGAAGTAATCAGTCTTTGACATGAACATCCCTGGCCGGATGCGGTTTGAGCAAGTCAGACGCATCGGCCAGGTAAGCAGTGCGACAAGGCATCCCGATTCAAATCCCCACCAAACGCCGAGCAGACTTTTCCGCCGGCGTTTGTTTCGAGTCACGACAGTCACGCGGCCTCTGCTAACGGGAGAAACCCCAAATGGCCAATCCGGCAGTCGACAAAATGAAAGCCATCGGGCTCAAGCACGGTGAAAAGGCCGTGATGAGTCTCGCGGTTGTGCTTTTCCTGCTGTTTGTGGTGACGGCCATCTCGAAGAAGACGATCGAGATGAAGCCCGAGGAACTGGCTGAGAAAGCGAAATCGGCCGAGTCCAACCTCGCCAAGGTTCAGAAGAACGAAGACATCCTCAAGACGATCACCGACGCCGGTGTGAAGCCGAGCACCGAGTTCGAGCAGATCGTCGTGAAGCAGCAGTCGAAGGCGCTCAACCCCGCCGACTACATCGTGAAGTCGAAGTGGGTTACGCCCGAACCGGGTGCAGGCCTGATTCGCGACCAGCCCGAGCTGATCGCGGTCGAGAACCTGTACGCCTTCCCGAATCGCGGCGGTTACCTTGTCTACGAGCTCGACGCGAAGGGCAACAAGATCGTCGACGACGGCAAGGATCCCAAGGCGAAGAAGATTCGGCTCGGCAAGCGTCCGCGTAACCGCATGATGGGCGCGGGCGGTTCCGGCGGCAGCGGCAGCATGATGGCGATGGGTGGCGGCCAGCCCTCGGCGAAGAAGAAGGCAGAGGAAGAAGCACGCATCAAGCGTGATGAAAACAAGCTCAAGAGTTCGCTCGTCGGCGAAGTTGACGCGAAGACCGAAGCCGAAGAAAAGAAGGCCGATACTTCGGCCGCTCCCACGGCCCAGGTGAACTACAAGGAAACGGTCAAGGGATACCGTTCGGTCGTGATCACAGGCACGCTCGACAACAAGCAGCTCAAGGAAAACTACCTGGCTGCTTTGAAGGATCCCGCGATCGCCTACCCGAACTACCGTCGGCTCGACGTCGAACGGCAAACACTGCTGCCGAACGGCACGTGGACAGCGTTCGCGAAGGTCGACGCGAACAAGAATTACGACGTGCTCGACAACCTGCCGGAAGTCGACGAAGAGCTCGTTCCGGGTGCGCCTGGCCCGCGTCTCGATGCGCTCGTCGATCCCCTGCCTTTCCCTTACGCGGGTAACTGGGCTGGCGTGCACATCGCCAAGCTGGTGCCCAAGGATCGCCGTGAAATCGCCAAGCCGGCACCTGGCATGATGAACGGCATGGCGGGAATGCCGGGAATGATGTCAATGTCGGGGTCGAGCGGGGCGGCGATGGACTCGACAATGCGGGGCGGCGGGAGCATGCCCGGCATGATGATGTCCGGCTCGTCCGGCAGCAGTAAGGACTCGGCGATGGCGCGGTCCATGGGGCCGATGATGAGCATGACCGGTAGCAGCAGCGGGATGATGGGTGGGAGCTCAGGTTCAGGCCGCATGGGCGGCATGGGCATGCCCACTGGTGCTCCCGTTCAGGGCGAGCCGGCCGATGTGACCGACTTCGACAAGTCGGAAGCCGACGAGGTCATGATTCGCTCGATCGACTTCACCGTGAAGCCCGACACGACCTACCGCTACCACGTGCGCGTCGTCGTCTTCAACCCGAACTACAACCGCAGCGACGTCAGCCCCGGCACCGACACGGAATCTGAGGATCTCAAGGGGCCGTGGAGCGAGCCGTCGCAAGAAGTGACCGTTCCGGCCGACATCGCAGCCTATGCCATCACAAAGGCGAAGGCGGGCGGTCGTCGTAAAGACCAGGTCACATACCAGGTCGTTCGCTGGAATCCGGAAGACGGCAACACGGTCATCCGTAACGACGACGCCGGCCCCGGCGAACTGATCGGCACGCCGGCGACCGCCGAAGTCCCCGCGTCCGACGGCTCGGGCGAGAAGCGAATTCTCGTCGACTTCAACAGCCATCGCTTCGTGGTCGATGCGCTGGGTGGTGTCGAACCGCTCGCCTCGTCGTTCAAGGCGGGGCCGTCGTTTGATGTACCGGCGATGTCGCTCACGCTCCGTCCCGATGCGACGGTCGTCATTCAGGCGCAGCCCTACGACGCGCCGAATGAAGTCCGCATCGAAATGGAGAAAAACTACGCCCAGGAGTTGAAGGACTCCAAGGATAAGAAGAAGCGCGAGCCCGGCATGATGGGCAGCATGATGATGGGCGGCAGCTAAGCGCTTGAGCCGAATCCCTCGTGATTCGGCTTACCTGATCTACCCAAACAACGGCCCTTGCTGGAGCAATCTGGCAAGGGCCGTTCTGTTTTCGAAGGTCGGCGAGGTGAGAAATCCCTTTGAAACCAGGCCATTCAATCGTCGCGCGCGGTTTTTCCCAAAAAAGTCGCAGAATCGGTACAGACGGAATAATCTAACGACCTTCGCTTGACCGATAGAGAGGACTGGGGTAATAAACCGCCTCATCTTCTCTCCGTTCCGACGCGCACAGAGTATGCACCCGTCGAATTGTCATCCGTGCTTGGTTCACTGAGAAGCAGCCGCCGTCCATGCGAGACGTCGGTGAGAGCGGTGCAGCGGAATCACGTATCGCGTCTCGGGGACACGTTTTATGCGGACCTACGTCAGGGAAGTCGTTGGTCGTCCCCGTTTGTCGCGAAAGGAGGTCGCGTTGGGAAGGCTCAGAACGCTTACAGTCCTCGTGGCATTCGGCGCCTGGGGGGCCGCCATGGAAGGCGCCCTCGCCGATGGACCGGCACAGCCGGCCGGGGCAACGTCCCGCCGCCAGCCGCCGGCTCCCCCGTCAGAGTACATTAAGGCGGGAATCAAGCTGTATAACACAGGCGACCCGCTCGCCGCCAAGTACTTTGAAGCCGCAAACACCTATCGCGACATGTTGTCGCCAGCCGAACAGCAGCAGCTCGACGGCTACCTCGCCCGTATGACGGCAGCACCGACAGTCGACCCGGCCGTCACGCCCGCCTCGGCCACGGTGGTTACGCCGAGCGCCGGAGCACCCGCCGCTCCCGCAACCGCGGCAGGCGAGGCTCCTCGCGGCACGACCGACGCGAAGCAGCAAGCCCGCTGGATGCTGCAGTCGGCCCGTGAGCAGGCCCGGCTCGGCCACTACGACGATGCTGACAAGCTCGTCGAACGGGCCGACTCGCTCGGCATCAAGTGGGGCCTGTTCGACGACACCCCCACCAAGGTGCGCGACGCGATCGCCAAGGTGCGCCCGAAGACGACTGGCGAGCCCGCCGCGGCCGTCGCGTCGACCGGTGCTCACGACCTCAAGGAAGCTCGCAGCCGTCTGCAGGAAGGCCGCGCGGCCCTCGCCGCAGGTCAGTTCGAGCAGGCTGAAGCGATCGCCCTCGAGGTGAACTCGTGGAATCTCCGCTTCGGCGTCTTTGAAGACAGCCCGTCGAAGCTCGGCACCGCAGCCCGTGCTCTTCGCCGCCGCGAGTCGGTACGCAAGACCCCGGCCAAGGCTCAGCCGAGCCAGGGTGTGTACGCCGAACTCGTGGGACAAGCCCGCACGCTGCTCGCGGCCGGCCAGTTCGACCAGGCCGAAGCGAAGGCTAAGGCGGCCATGGGCATGAACGTTGTGCCGCCGCTCACCGCCGACCGTGCGGAAGACGTGATCCACGCCATCGAGATGGCGAAGGCTCGCACCCCGCAGACGACCATCGCCTCGGCTCCGCCCGCGATGACGGCCCCTGTCGGTCAGCCGGTCGGCCAGCCCATCGCCGAGCCCGCCAGCGTTGTCGCCGAGCGTGAAGGCAATGAGCTGCTCGCCAAGAACGACACGCAGGGTGCTGCAGCCAAGTTCGCTCTGGCCGAGAAGCTTCACTCGCAGGAAGCGACCGGACTGGTCGACGCCAACGTTCGCAAGGTTGACGGCGGATCGGCCCTCCCGGGCACCGTCGTGACGGCGAACGAGCCGCCCGCTCCGATCCCGGCTCCTGTCGATGCCCTGCCGGCTCCGGAAGTTCCGGCCGCTCCGGGTGCTCCTCTGGCCCCGCCGGTGCTGGACGCTCCCAAGCCCGCCCAGCCGGCTGAACTGGCTCCGCCTGCTCTCGGTGCCCCGGCCCCTGTCGCGGCTGCCGCTCCGGCTCCCGCGCCTGCCCCGGCTCCGGCGAAGCCCGCCAACAAGGGTGAGGAAATGCTCACCCAGGCCAAGGCGCTCATGCTCCAGGGGAACTACCCCGCGGCCAAGAAGCTCGCGACCGACGCGAAGGCTGGCAAGTTCGGCGTCGAGCCCCAGGCTGACGACCTGCTCGCAGCGATCGCTCTGTCGGAACAGGGTGGCACGCTCAGCGTGTACGAAGCTGCCCTCGACGCTCTTCGCAAGCAGGACACCGGCCGCGCTCGTCTGCTGCTCACCGAAGTCCAGGCTTCGGGCAGCCAGCTCGACGACACGATGCGGAAGAAGGTCGACGACCTGCTCTCCCAGCTCCCCGCCGAGCCGAAGATTGGCGGTGGTGGTGCCGGACGTGCCTTCGCGAACGACTCGCTGAACGATCAGCAGGCACTCGATGCCCAGCGGATCAACGCCGAAGTCGGCTCGAAGGTTGCGGAAGCCCGCCGCTGGCTCGAAACCGATCCTGACAAGTCGATTGCCCTGCTCCAGGAGTGCCTGGCGTCGGTCAAGTCGAAGGAACTGCCGCCGAGCGTCTCGAAGACGATGACTCGCCGCCTTGAAGTGGCGATCGAGCTCGCCAAGAAGGACAAGGCTGCGTTCGACGTCAAGATGCAGGACAAGACTGCCCGGGCGGAGATCGAAACCAAGAAGCTGCGAATCCTCGAGGCTGACAACGCCAAGAAGGCCCAGATCAAGGCCCTCATGGATCAGGCTCAGGAAGCGTACGCCAAGAACCAGCTCGCCGAGGCGGAATCGTTCGCCAAGCGTGCCCAGGAAATCGACCCGAACGAGCTTGCCCCCGGCATGATGGTCTACAAGGCCCGTACCGAGCGGCACTACAAGCAGTCGGTCGCCGACACCAAGGCGAAGGAAGAAGGCTTCCTCGAGGCGATGCACGGTGTCGACCGCGCTAGCATCATCGACCCGGTCGCGATGAACAACGGCATCAGCATGCCGAAGAACTTCAACGACCTGACGCGTCAGCGTCGCGAGCTGATGGCTCGCTACGACATCAAGAAGACGCCGGTCGAGATGGACATCGCGAAGAAGCTCGAAGAGCCGATCAGCCTCAACATGAACAACCAGTCTCTGGATGAAGCGATCACCTTCCTCCAGAACTACACGAACCTGAACGTCGTCCTCGACCCGCGGGCTCTGCAAGAGGAAGGTCTGAGCAAAGACTCGAAGATCAACCTCAACCTGCAGAAGATGAAGCTCAAGCATGCTCTTAAGTTCATGCTTAAGCCGCTGGGCCTCACCTACAAGGTTGAAGACGAAGCCCTCGTGATCACCAGCCCGCAGGCTGCTGCCGACTCGACGTACGTCAAGACGTACTCGGTGGCCGACCTCGTGATCGGGCCCAACGGCAAGGATACGGCCGCCAAGCCGCCGGGCGTGGCAGGCTCGACCCTGAACGTCAATGACCCGAACTCGGTGTCGAACGGTGCCGCCAAGCCGATGGAGATGATCACCGAAGCCAACGGTGTGACCCACGGCACCAGCGCACGGCCCACGGTCGACATGATGCCGCTGATCAACCTGATCACCACCTCGATCGCCCCGGGAACGTGGCAGATCCAGAATGAGGCCGGTCAGAACATCGACGGTTCCTACGGCATGGGCGGTGGCTTCGGCTACGGTGGTGGTCTCGGTGGTGCGAACGCGATTCCGATCGGCTCGATCATCCCGTTCAACCTCTCGATCAGCCTGATCATCCGCCACACTGCGGAAGTTCATGAAGACATCAACGACCTGCTCAAGCAGCTCCGCCGTCTCCAGGACCTCCAGGTGTCGATCGAAGTCCGCTTCATCGACGTCAGCGACGACTTCTTCGAGCAGATCGGTGTCGACTTCGACTTCAACATCCTGTCGAACACCGTCGGCAAGAAGACGACCTTCGCGGTTCCCAACCCGGCTGCCTCGCTCTTCGGCACCACGGGCAACACCGGTACCCTCGGTGGCAACACCACGGGTGGTAACACGGGTACTGGCGGTCTCGGTGGTGGAACGACGGGTGGTCTCGGTGGTGGTGGCGGTCTCGGCGGCGGCGGTCTGACGACCGGCGGCGGCGGCGTCGGCGGCCTCGGTGGTAACACCACGGGTCTCGGCGGTACGACCGGCGGCACGGGTGGTTCGAGTGGCGGCGGTTCGATCCCTGCCTACATCGTCAACCCGATCCTCGACCACACCCTGGGTAATCGCACGCCGGTCATCGTCGGCACGCAGAGCCCTGGTGCGGCGGGTAGCTTGCCTGGCTTCACCGGTAACCTCGGCATCCCCTTCATCCAGGGTAGTGCCTCGCAGATCGCTCCGTTCAACGCTGTTCCGGGTGTCGGTGGAACCTTCGGTATCGCCTTCTTGAGCGACCTCGAAGTCTTCCTCTTCCTCACGGCGGCCCAGGGCGACCAGCGGTCGAACATCGTGCAGGCCCCGAAGGTCACCACCTTCAACGGTGCCTCCGCGACGGTCTTCAACGCCAAGCAGACCTACTACATCCAGTCGCTGACCCCGGTCGTCGGCTTCGGTGCAGTGGCCTTCCAGCCGACGCCTGCCGCCCTGAACGACGGTGTGTTCCTCCAGGTCACCCCGGTCGTCTCGGCTGACCGTCGCTATGTGCGAATGACCCTCGCCCCGAACTTCAACACGGTCACCGGCCTCTCATCCTTCCCCGTTCCGGCGGCGGTCGGTGGTGGTGGTCTCGGTGGTGGTGCAACCTCGGTCACGGGTCTGATCCAGCTTCCCGAACAGACGCAAACCACCATCAGCACCACGGTTACCGTCCCCGACGGCGGCACGGTGCTCCTCGGCGGCGTCAAGCGTATGCGGGAAGAGCGTAAGGAGTTCGGCGTGCCGCTCCTCTCGAAGACCCCGTGGATCAACCGTCTGTTCCGCAACGTCGGCATCGGCCGCCGGACAGACAGCCTCATGCTGATGGTTACGCCGCGAATCATCATCCTCGAGGAAGAGGAAGAGAAGCTCGGCATCCCGCCGGCGAACCAGTGATCTCTGACTGAACCCGGCCCGCCCCCGACCGACGTAGCTCGGGAGCCGGACCTCACGTCAACAATCTTCCCCAACGCGAAAGGCCGTCCGGGTTCCCCAACCCGGCCGGCCTTCTTGTTTGCGCCCAGGGAAGATTACTCAAACCCCTCTTTACCCAACTCAATTCACCCATTGCGAACGCAGCGAACAACCGCGACGATGAATTCATTCAGTCCGACACGCCTTCTCGAGATCGTGTGAGGAACTCGCCATGTCGATCAGCATCGCCCTGCTCTCGAGCCTCTTCCTGCTCCCGCCCGACGATCCCAAACCCATCGTCGATAACTTCAAGCCCGACGCCTCGTGGAAATCGCTCGGCAAGGATATCTGGTTCGACCGCGCCAACCGCCGCCTCATCCTCCGCGGCCGCGTCGCCCTGCGCGACGGAGCACTCGAACATCTGATCTGCTCGAAAGGCTCGAAGGATCACGAATCAACCCTCACCACCGAAGCCCCGCCAAAGGTAATTCACGCCGGCCTGCTGCTCACCGGCGCCGAGCCCGGCCACCCTGTCCGCTTCGAGCCCAAGTTCGAGCCGCCAACCGGCAGCGCGATCGCCATCGACCTCGAGTGGACCGATAACGCCGGCAAGATCCAGAAAGCCGATGCCCGCACCTGGGCGATCGACCTCAAGACCAAGAAACCGCTCGACAAGGATCTTGTCTTCGCCGGCTCTGAGGTTTTCGACGACCCTCGCACCAAGGAACGCATCTACGCTGCCGACGACGGCGACATCGCCACCGTCGCAAACTTCCCATCTTCCATTCTCGACTTACCATTCCGAAGTTCAGCCAGCGACACCGACCGTTTGTACGTGTCGAACACTGCGGTGATGCCCGAACGCGGCACGCCGGTGACGATTTATTTGAAGCCACGCCCTAAGCGCTGAAACCTTAACGACTTCCCAGGTTAGGAATTGCGACCGGACACCGAAAGTTGACTTACATCGGTATCATGGTTAAGATTCCCGGTAACCTTGGGGAGAATTGAGCTGTGGCGAGCATTGCGACGCAGGATTTGGAGCATGTCGACTGGTCGGCCGACTGCGACCGGTTGACGGGTCAGCATCCGCGAGAGGTCCTTCGCTGGGCGGTCGAGACTTTCGCCCCCAAGCTGACGATGGCGACAGCCTTCGGTCCCGAGGGCTGTGCGATCATCCACATGCTCGCGGAGATCGGCACGCCCGTTCGCATCTTCAACCTCGACACCGGCTATCAGTTCGCCGAGACGCTCGAACTCCGCGATAAGATCGCCGAACGGTACGGTATCGAAGTCGAGATGATTCGGCCCGATACGACGGTCGAGCAATACGAAGCGATCCACAACGGGCCGCTCTATACGATCGACTCGAATCGCTGCTGCTACGACCGCAAGATCGTCCCGCTCAATCGCGCCGTCGTTGGCTATGATGCCTGGATCTCATCGATTCGCGCCGACCAGTCGTCGCACCGGGCGAAGGCGAAGTTGATTGGCTGGGACCCCAAGTTCAAGCTGGTGAAGGTGAATCCGCTGCTCGAATGGACGCACCGCGACGTGTGGGCGTTCGTCGTCGCCAACAAGATTCCCTACAACCCGCTACACGACCAGGGTTATCCCTCGATCGGCTGCTGGCCCTGCACGCGTGCCGTCGTCGCGGGCGAAACCGACGAACGCGCGGGGCGCTGGGCCGGCCAGGCCAAAACCGAGTGCGGCCTACACTCGCTCGACTCGAGCCAGCTTTGATTTGACGAGAGGTTAAGTGATCGGGCTACGCAAGTGATTGCAATGGATGGCCTGGACAACTTGTTGTCCAGGTGGCGAAGCCACAAGAGGACCAGGCGGAACAGTTCGCGATATCCTCCTGTCGCTTTGCGACCGGGACAACGAGTTGTCCCGGCCACCCAGGTCTGCCGTGAATTGAATCCAAATGCCTAACTCCCTTCCGATTTTTCGCGAACCGCTTTGCCGCGAGGGCCATTCTGAGCGATGAAGATTTCCGCCAAGGCTGAATATGCCTGCCTCGCTGCGCTTGCCTTGGCTCGCCTTCGCGCCGACGAACCGCCCCTGCGTATCCGCGAAATCTCCGACCTGCACGAGATCCCCGAACGGTATCTCGTGCAGATCTTGCTTCAAATGAAAGCCGCCGGCCTCGTCATCAGCACCCGAGGAGCACTCGGCGGTTACCGCCTCGCACGCCCCGCCGACACCATCTCGCTCGGCGAAGTGCTCAACGCGATCGAAGGCCCCGAAACACCGACGCGTGAAACGAACGAGCCCGCCTCGCAGGCGCTCGCATCAGTCTGGAAGCGAGTTCGCGCCGCCGAACGCGCCGTGCTCGACCAGATTTCACTCGCCAAGCTGGCAACCCAGCCAGCACCGCCCGAATGGGTGATTTGAGTCGGTTTCAACGTAAGTTTCCGTCACCAACGATAGGTGGCGCAGACGCATATTTGAATTTCGAACGCAGATCCGCCGGAGTTGCTCGATGATCAGTCCCTACGGTGGAACGCTCGTCAATCTTCTGGTCGACGATGCGCGTGCGAACGAGATGAAAGCAACGGCGAAGGATTACGCCAGCGTCACTCTCGACGAACGTACTCTGTGCGACCTTGAACTGCTTGCCGGCGGCGGCTATTCGCCGCTCAAGAGCTTTCTCGGTCAGAAAGATTACGAATGCGTCGTCGCCGAAGGCCGGCTGGCCGATGGCACCCTCTGGCCGATTCCGCTCGTCTTTCCCGTCGCTCCCGGCAATGGCATCGAGGTCGGCAAGCCTCTCGCGCTACGCGACGTCTACGGCAATTTGCTCGCGTTTTTGCACGTCGAAGAGATCTACGCCTGCGACAAGGACCGCGAAGCCCAGGGCGTCTTCAACACGACCGATCCCAAACATCCCTCTGTTGCCTACCTCACGAAGCAGCCCAGCCATTACGCATCGGGCCGGCTCGAAGTGATCCGCGTCCCGCCGCACTATGACTTCGTCGAGCTGCGTCAAACGCCCGCCGAACTGCGCGAGCGATTTGAAAAGCTTGGCTGGGACAAGATCGCCGCTTTCCATGCAAGCGCCCCCCTGCACCGCGCCGACGAAGAACTCGCGAATCGTGCGGCAAAGGAAATTGGCGCAGGACTACTCATTCACCCGGTCGTCGGCGTCACGAAGCCGGGCGATATCGACCATTACACGCGCGTCCGTTGCTATCGCGCGTTGGTCGACAGCGACTTTGAGCCAGGCTCGGTCGTACTTAGCCTGTTGCCCTTCGCGACGCGTATGGGTGGTCCGCGCGAAGCGTTGTTACACGCGATCATCCGCCGCAATTTTGGCTGCACACACCTGATCGTCGGCCCTAACCATGCAGATGATTCGTTCTACGGGCCGCATGAAGCACAAGAGGCAATACGCAAGCACAAAGACGAACTCGGCGTGAAACTCATCGACGCCAAGCCATTGGTTTTCCTACCCGAAGAGAATCGCTACATCCCAATCGACACCGTTCCGACCGGTGCCAAAACCGCCAGCCTCTCGGAATCTCAGGTCCGCGACGACTATCTCGCAAAAGGCCTGAAACTCCCAGAATGGTTCACAGCGCCAGCCGTCGCCGCGATCCTCAGCGAAACGAGCCCACCCAGGTTTCGCCAGGGACTGACGATTTGGTTCACCGGACTTTCCGGTTCGGGCAAGAGCACGATCGCGCATGCCTTGGTCGAACGGCTCGCGGAATATGGCCGTAACGTGGCGTTTCTCGATGGTGACGAGATTCGCACGCATCTTTCGAAGGGGCTCAGCTTCTCGAAGGAAGATCGCGACACGAATATCAACCGCGTCGGCTACGTTGCCGGGCTGATCAACGCCGCCGGCGGCACGACGATTTGCTCGGTGATCAGCCCCTTCCGCGCAACGCGCGACAACGCCCGCAAAGGTTCGAAGGGAAACTTTGTCGAGGTGTTCGTTGACACGCCGATCGAAGAGTGCGAAAAGCGTGATGTGAAGGGCCTTTACGCCAAGGCACGTGCGGCTGTCGCCGAAGGGAAGGGAATCGGCTTCACGGGCATCGACGACCCGTATGAAGCTCCGCTCAACCCCGAAGTGACAATCGACACCAGCAAGCTCAACGTGCAACAAAGCGCCGACGCGATCATCGCCAGGTTGCTCGAGTTGGGATACATCCAGCGGCACGGTCATTCCCCAGCCTGACTTGTGAGGGGAAATCCCGCCAATTTCTGAGTCGACATTTTTCTCCGGAATCGCCTTGCGCGAGTGACGCAAACCTAACGTATATCGCTGCGTGACTTCATCACTCATTTGCGAGGTGCGCGCCGGTGCCCGATTCTCTCGCGAATCTGTCGAAGGCGATCGAACATCACCAGCGCGGCGAAATCGATCTCGCCGCTCCGATTTATGGCGAAATCCTCCAGCAGCATCCCAATCATCCCGACGCACTTCACCTCCTCGGCCTCGTTTCGCTCCAGCGCGGTGAACGCCAGGCCGCACACGATTTGATTAAACGCGCCGTAGCGGCTCAGCCCGAAAATCCGGCATTTCACGCAAGTCTTGGCGAAGTCTTTTGGGCCCTCAATCAGCCGGAACGGACGATCGAGTGCTGTCGCGAAGCACTCCGGCTCAATCCCACCTCTCCCGACATTCTCAGCAACCTCGGCGCAACACTGCTGCAAGTCGGCCGCATCGACGAAGCAATTGAAACCCTGCGTTCCGCCGTCGAACTGCAGCCCGACCTCGCCGGCCCACACAACAATCTCGCCAACGCACTCCGCATGAAGGGCGACCTACCCGCCGCGCTCCAGTCTTACATTCAGGCCGCGAAACTCGATCCCACACGTGCTGAGATCGTGAGCAACCTCGGCAAGACATTCCTCGAACTCGGTGACACCGCCAACGCGCTCGCGCACTGCCAGCATGCGGTTGGCCTGCGTCCGGAATTTGCCGCATCGTGGGTGAACTTTGGGCTCGCGCTGCACACGATCGGCCGATGGGACGATGCCGTTGCCTGCTATCAGGAAGCAATCCGCCTGGAGCCGCGGTTGCCCAACGCGTACGCCGGTCTCGGCAACGTTCTCGAAGACCGCGACGACCTGAACGCCGCCCTGCCCGCTTACGAGGCTGCCCTTCGCCTCGATCCACGGAACGCTGGCGTATTGGCTCGACTCGCAAACCAACTCGGCGCGAAGCTCTCTCCCGAGCTCGAAACTCGCATCGAAGAACTCCTTGCGAATCCTGGACTTTCGTCGCGCGATCGGATTCCGCTCACGTTCGGTCTCGCACAAACAGCCAACGCACGCGCTCAATTCGATCGCGCGGCCGAACTTGCCGCGACGGCAAATGGATTGCGACGTGCGGAGTTATCGTCGCGAGGACGAAGCTATAACTCGGAAAATCACCACAACTTGATTACATCACTTATTGAAACTTTTAGCGCCGACTACTTCGCCCGCGTCGCCGATATGGGTTCCGATTCGCGCCGGCCGATCTTTATCGTCGGGCTGCCGCGATCGGGCACCACGCTTGTCGAACAGATACTCGCGAGCCATCCACGTGCGTTTGGCGGCGGCGAGTTGAAGTTTGTGCAACACGTTTTCGAGGCACTTCCGGCCGTGGTCGGACAGGCTGTCGCTCCCCTTGAAGGTGTTCCGCAGTTGAATCGCGAGTCGATTCAAAAGCTGGCAAAGGCTCACCTCGACGCGATGGCGCAGACCAACTCGATCGCCGATCGTTTCGTCGACAAGATGCCCGAGAACACGATCTATCTTGGATTGATCGCCACTCTCTTCCCGCACGCCGCGATCATTCACTGCACGCGCGACCTGCGCGACGTCGCGACATCGTGCTGGCTGCACGACTTTGCTTATCTCAACTGGACCAACGATTTCGGCCACATCGCCAGTCGATTCGCCGAGTACAGGCGCGTCATGCAACACTGGAAAAACGTGCTGCCGACGCCCATCGTCGAATTTAACTATGAAACATTCATCAAGAATCCCGAGCCGATGATTCGCGTGTTACTCGCGCACTGCGAACTGGAATGGAACGACCACTGTCTTCACTTCCATCAGACACGCCGGCCCATTCAGACAGCAAGCGCTGCACAGGTCAGGCAACCGGTGTATCGTAGTTCCGTTGGGCGCTGGAAGAACTATCAAGAGCCGCTGGCGGATCTGTTCGCTCAGCTTGAATCAATCAAGCCGTGATGTTTTCACAATGGATCTATCCCAGATCGTTCGCCATGTACTGATCGACTATCATTTGCCGCTCACCGGCGATCACGGAGTCGTGCACTGGGCAAGAGTTCTCGAAAACGGCTTGAAACTGGCGGAACATAATGGTGCGAGTCCCTTGGTGGTGAGTTTGTTCGCCGTATTACACGACTGCCGGAGACTGAACGAAAACCACGATCCCGAACATGGTCCTCGCGCTGGCCAGTTGGCGCTCGAACTTCAGGGCCACTTTTTCCAGCTTGCATCAGATGAGTTGAATCGCCTCAGGCGAGCGTGCGACGGTCATACGCACGAGCGATTTCACCCCGAAATCACGATTCAAACCTGCTGGGATGCCGATCGCCTCGACCTGGGGCGAGTCGGTATTTTGCCAGTTGCCAAGTATCTTGGGACGCCGCTTGCAAAGTCGGATGAAATGATCAAATGGGCACACGGCCGCGCGACGATGCGTTATGTTCCTGGATTTGTTCGTCATGAGTGGGGTTTGTTACACGATTTTGCGTGAAACCCCAAATGAACAAAGCCCTGGCATCTGCCAGAGCTTTTCATTTGCCTGAGACGCGTAGTCGCGATCGTTCAGTCGACGATTGAGTCGAACACGCGCACCTTCGCCCACGTTTCCTTGTTCTCGTTGACGAAGTCGTGGTGGCGCGGGGCGTCCTGGTAGACGTCGTGCGCTGCGCGGTCCTCGAAAACGACGTGAAGCGCGACGTCGAAGTCGCGGTCATTCACGGGGCGGGCGAGCTCGGGTTCGAGAACGCCGGCCGCGAAGAAGACGACACCCGGATGGCCGGTGAGGTACTTCTTGCACGCACCAACAAGCGCGGCGATGTTGGCTTCGCTCGAGTCTTTGAGCTTGAAGAACACGTTGTGGGCGAGCTTGCTCACGACGACAAAACCTCTCGAATTTGTGCTGTATTGACCGGACTGATGACCCCACGCTCGGTGATGATCCCCGCAATCAGTTCACTGGGGGTCACGTCGAACGCCGGATTATACACGGAGATTCCCGCGGGTGCCGTGACTCGGCCGAACCCTTCCGTGATTTCACGCGGGTCGCGTTCCTCGATCGGAATTCCTGAACCATCGGGCAGACTCAGGTCGAACGTGCTCGAAGGCGCAGCGACATAAAACGGCACGCCATGTGCCTTTGCGAGCAACGCAACGCCATATGTCCCAATTTTATTCGCCGTATCACCATTCGCGGCGATGCGATCAGCGCCAACGACGACCATCCCCACCTTTCCCTGCCGCATGACAACCGCCGCCATGTTGTCGCAGATCAAAGTGACGGGGACGCCGCGCTTGTGCAGTTCCCAGGCGGTCAGCCGTGAGCCTTGCAAGAGCGGACGCGTTTCGTCGGCGTAGACGTGAATCTGTTTGCCTTGTTCTTGCGCGGCGTAGACGACGGCGAGAGCAGTGCCGTAATCCGCGGTGGCCAGGCCGCCCGCATTGCAGTGGGTGAGAATCCCCTGCCCCGACACGACAAGTTCAGCGCCGTGACGACCAATCGCGCGACAGGTCGTGCGATCTTCGTCGGCGATTCGGTTCGCTTCATCGAGCAACCGATTCACGTATGCTTCAGGTGAAGCTTCGTGCTCGATCGTGGCGGCGAAGGCCGTCATGCGATCGAGGGCCCAGAAGAGATTCACCGCCGTCGGGCGGCTGGTGGCGAGATAGCTTGCGGCTGCCTTGAGGGCAGCCTCGACACCGGCACGACCGTCACGTAAGCCGACTCGGGCGCCGATCACAGCCCCAAACGCGGCCGCAACGCCGATCGCCGGCGCCCCTCGGACGCGCAACGCCTTAATCGCTTCCCAGACGGTTGGCACGTCGTTGCAGTCGATCTCGACGAACTCGGTGGGCAGCCGAGTTTGGTCAATCATTCGCAGGACGCCGGTTGCGGCGTCGCCAACCCAGCCGAGCGTGGTCACCACGGATTCGGCTGGGTTTGTGGACGGAGAATCAGAACCGGGGATCAAAGGTCGTCCTCGTCGTCTTCTTCGTCGTCGCCTTCGGTCTCTTCGGGATCGATCCAGGCGTAGAATTCGGAGTAAACTTCCCACACAGAGCGGATCGCGCCCTTGAGATCGTTGGGCTTGAGCGCGGGGTGCTGACCGCTAAAGCCGGCCATTTCCACGCAAATCTTCAGCAGTTCGAGATTCTGCTGACGCATCTCAAGGAAGATCTGCGTCTGCGTGTCCATCTCGAGAGCGCTCTCGAGCGCCTGGCTCGCTTCTTCCATCGACTCGTCAACTGATTCATCATGTTCTGACATAAAACTTCTCCCTGGCTAGAATGCTTGTGGTACGGAAAGCGAAAAATCGCCGCTCGACGCGAGTTCTAAGCGTCGGGCGACGTGTACTCATAGCCGAATGTCACAGCGACGGCGTGGTTCGTCACTCGGCCCGCGGTGATGTTCACACCTTCGGCAAAACCGGCATTCTTCTTGGCCACAGCTTGCCAACCATGCTGGGCAATTTGCAGCGTGTACGGTAGCGTGACGTTGTTCAATGCATAAGTGCTCGTGCGACCGACCGCCCCCGGCATATTCGTCACGCAGTAATGGACGATGCCATCGACCAGATACGTCGGTTGGCGATGCGTCGTGGGACGGCTCGTTTCGATGCAACCGCCCTGGTCGATCGCCACGTCGACAATCACCGCACCCGGCTTCATCCGCGCGAGGTCTTCACGACGCACGAGGCGAGGGGCTCGCGCTCCGGTGATCAGAATCGCGCCAATCACCAGGTCGGCCCGTTCGATTGATTCGAGGATCGTGTGACGGTCGGAATAAAGTGTGGTCACGTTCGGGGGCATGATGTCGTCGAGGTAGCGGAGGCGGTCGAGATTGACGTCGAGAATCCGTACGCTCGCACCGAGCCCGGCCGCGACCTTCGCCGCATTCGAGCCCACGATACCTCCACCCAGAATCGCCACTTCCGCAGGCGCAACACCGGGAACTCCCGCGAGCAGAATCCCGCGTCCTTCTTGCGGACGTTCGAGATACTTGGCGCCTTCCTGGATGCTCATGCGTCCCGCGACTTCGCTCATGGGCGTGAGCAGCGGGAGCGTACCCTTCGCGTCGCGAATCGTCTCGTAGGCGATCGCCGTGATTCCGGACGCGAGCACAGCGCGAGTGAGCGCTTCGTCGGCTGCGAAGTGAAAGTACGTGAACACGGTCTGACCGCGGCGCATCATTGGCCATTCGGTCGACTGCGGTTCCTTCACCTTCACGATCAAATCGGCGCTCGACCAGATGTCGGCGGCGTTCGAGACGATCCTCGCGCCAGCCGCCGCGTACATCGCATCGGCGATTCCGCTGCCGGTCCCCGCACCCGCCTCAACAAGGACGGTGTGGCCGGCTGTTGTAAGCTCTTCCGCGCCAACGGGTAGCAACCCAACGCGGTATTCGTCTACCTTGACTTCCTTCGGTACGCCGACGATCAACGATCAGGCCCTCCCGTCCGCGACCAGACCGTTCGCCGCGCCCTCGGCTCCGCGCCGATCGACGGAGCAAGGCAATACAAAAAGAGCGGGCGAACTGATTCATTGTAAATCAATTCGCCCTACTTCAATAGCGTTCGACCACTTAGGCCTGCGCAGGCTTCTTGGCCTTCTTTTCGCGGCTGGCCTTCCAGTCGTTGTGCAACGACTTGAGTTCGTCGAACGTCACGCCGCCGTGGTCTTCGCCCGAATCCCAGCGCTTCATCAGCACGTTGAGGCGTTCGCGAAGCGGGCCCTTGGGCAGGAATCGGCCACGGAACTTCTTGAGCACCTTCAAACGGGGATCCGCCGGGGCGGGCTTGGCAGCAGGGGCGGCGGCAGCGGCGGGGGCGGCTGCTTCAGGGGCCGCAGCGTTCTTGTCGGCTTTAGCCATCGGAGAAACCTGACCTTCGTTCGTAACGTAATACGCTTGAGAGCCAGGGGTTATCGTTCCCCTGCCCCGGCGACATTCCCAAAAAACAGGCGCAACCACGCCCGGAAGGGAACAACTGTAGCAAACTTACCGGCTTGTTGACAAGCACGGCTTGCGCGAGCGGCTCGGGCGAATCTCATGCAATCGTGTGGTCGTTATCGCTTCGATGTGTCTCGCTTCGGCACCCGAACCCGGTGCTTCCGCACCTCCTGCTTGATCCGCGCGATGATGGGATTTTCCGGTTCCGGCGGCAAGGCAGGCTGGGGCGAATCTCCCAGCGCGACGAGTTTGTCCACGATTTCAAACGCCGCCCGCGGCTTTCCCAGCCGTTTCGCGTTCGTGCGCATGGCGGCGAGTCGCGACGGCGCGTCGAGCAGCTTGTCGATCTTGTAGGCCAGAACAGGAAGGTTATTGCACCGAATCGCCGCCCCTTCTTCGAGCAGATGATCGGCGTTGCGTTCCTCCTGACCGGGAATCGGGCTGACAATCACCATCGGCAAGCCGCACGCGAGCGACTCCGACGTCGTCAGGCCGCCCGGTTTGCCCACCACCAGGTCGGCGGCCGCCATGTACTCGTCCATCTCAGTTGTGTAGCCGACGACTTTGAGGCTGACATGCGTATCTGCAGAGAGACCGGACGCAACGGTATCGAGCCGCGCCTTCAATTCCTCGTTCCGGCCGCATATTGCGATGATCTGTGCGGGATGTTTGAGCTTGAGCAGTGAAGACATCAACTCATCGACGCGTCCCACGCCGAAACCGCCTGCCGAGTTGAGAATCACGGGAACATCGCGTTTCAGGCCGTGCTTCTGTCGCATCGCCGTCTTTGCCTTCGGCTTGGCAAAAACGGGATCGATGGGAATGCCGGTGATGCTGATTTTGCCCGCCGGAACGCCCAGTTCTTCCATGTGCGCCCGCGTTTCATCGAGAGGCACGAAGTAGTGCGCATAGTTCGTGCAAAGCCATTGCGCATGGACGTCGAAATCGGTCACGACGATCGCCTGGCGGGTATTCAACCGGCGCTGACCGATCAGCCACGAGATGATTTCCGACGGCAAGAAATGCGTGCAAACCGTGATATCAGGCTGCAACTCCTCGAGCAGCTTGATGAACGGGCCGGTGTTCAACTTGTCGAAGGCGAGTTGCAGCCGGTCGTCGCGCTTGGGGTTATCGAGCTGGTCGTATAGCCAACCCAGCACCTCGGGCATGCGGTTGACCATTTCGAGGTAAGCCTGCGAATACAGCTTGCGAAATAGCGGATTGGTGAATTCGAGCGTGTCGTAATTGTGCACGACCTCGGCGGCGCCGCTGATTGCGAAGGCCCTCTCAATCGCCTGCGCCGCCCGCAAATGTCCAGCGCCCGCCGATGCGGAAAGAATCAACACGCGTTTCAACATCGAAGGTGAACCTCCCGCGCTTATCGAATCGCGTTTTGCAATCGCGCGCTTCTCATTCGTGATCTCCCTTTAATGTAATTCGCTCGACGTCGCAGAGTCTTTGGCTTTCGTGGCGAAGGAATTCGCGCGAGCGCTTTGGCGAATTCTCCGCTCGATGACGTCTCATGCCTGTTGACGCCGCGAATTGCCGCGTCCAATATTCGCAGGCCGTGCGCGAACAGATTGGCACAACACCCCTCTCCCGTCCCACAAGGATCCACAACCGTGCCCGTTTGCCGACTCAGCCTGGTTTTGGCGATCGTTCTGGGGATCGCCGCGACATCGAACGGCCAGTCGCCTATCGATCCCGCCGACTGGCCCATGTACAACCGCGACGTCCTCGGCACCCGCTTCAACCCGGCTGAGAAATCGCTCTCCGCCGCCAACGCGGGAAAAATCGAGGAAAAGTGGCGATTTCCCAGGCAGGGCGAACCCGAAATTGGCGTGATTCACGCGACGCCCGCCGTCGTGAATGGTCAAGTCTATTTCGGCACGGCAACCGACGCCGCTTTTTACAAGCTCTCGCCCGAAGGTAAGGTCTGCTGGAGTTATCGCAATCCCGCACACAAACCTAACGGCCTGAGCGCGATGCTCGGCGGTCCCAAGGCACGGTTTCAGAACGGGACCGGCGGCATCATGTGCTCGGCACTTGTCGACGGTAATGCCGTTTACTTCGCCGATAACGCCGGATGGATTTACGCCGTCGACCGCATGAGTGGCAAGGAAATCTGGAAACGGGCGACGACCGCCCCCGAATGGCCGGACGCGCATCCGCTCAATCTGATCATGGCATCGCCCATCATGGCAGGCGACAAGCTTATCATTTGCGGCGGGTCGATCGAACAGGTGGTTGTTGGTGTGGTGCCGTTTTACCGAGGCTCGACAGGCCGCGGATTCGTCGCCGCGCTCGAACCGAAAACGGGCAAGCTCATCTGGAAGTTCGACCTCGGCCCCAAGCCGGAAAAATTCGACCCGCCGATGGTCATCAAAGATAGCTGGGGGTCGCACACATTTCACTTCGGACCAGCCACCAGCAGCATCTGGAGCACCCCCTCTTTCGACGCAAGCACCCAGACCATCTACTTCGGCACCGACGTGAACACAGCGCCGCGAAAGCCGACGCCAGACAATCCGAGTCTCAGCACGCCCGAGTCATGTGCGGTGATCGCCCTCGACACGACGAACGGCAAGCCGCGCTGGGTTCGCCAGATCAATCCCGACGACGTCTGGACGAACGGAATGCGGTCGTACGACCCCGAGAAGAAGCGATATAAAGACCAGTCGATCGGCGACACTCCGAAGATTTACGAGATCGACTCGCAGGGTAAAAAGCTAAAAGTTGTCGGCGTTGGGTGCAAGAACGGTGGGTTCTATGTGATCGACGCGAAGACGGGCGAAATCGTCGCTCAGACGCCGATCTACACCGGTCCGCCGACGTTCCCGCTCAACCCCGCGCCGAGCCCTCGGATGATCGCGTTGCCCAGTTGCATTGGTGGCGTGCAAACCGGCTGCGCGACTGACGGCAAAACGATCTACACCAACGGCATCGACGCGCTGCGGATGATGTCCTCAGAAAAAGTGATCGACGCATCTAGCCCTCCCACCGCCGGACGCGTGGTTGCGATTAGCACCGACACCAAGGATGAACGATGGCGGCACGAACGTCCGGTGGTCGCCGAACTGGGCGGTCCGGCCCCACGGCCGATGTACAAGAACATTGGCGATCCGGTTGCTTCGGGAATTGCGTTGGCCAATGGACTCGTCGCGTTCACTGCCGTCACGAGCGGCACGCTCAACATTCTCGATGCGCAAAATGGCAGGCCACTCAAGCAGTTCATTATCGGGCCAGTGTGGGCGGGGCCGTCGATTTCGCGGGGGCGGATTTACGTCGGATCGGGCAACACGCTATTCACTCCGGCTGATGCCGATGCCTATTTCCCCAAGCGCGCAACCGGCACGCTCTTTTGCTATGGACTGCCCGGAGCCGACGCGGTTTCGGGCATCGCCGAAGAGCCGAAATGACGGTCATTGGCGTGGTCGAGTGTCGGCGAACTTGACCGCGCACGAAGCCGCGCCGTACGATGCAATCTTTCATCATTTCTTGCTGTATGCGATCAGGAGCTGCGCGCGTGGGCGGTGACAACACGATCGACATTCTGCGACAGGCGCTCACGCTCTCGCCCGATAATCTCCCGTTGCGCCGGCATCTCGCCGAAACCTTGCTCAGCCAGGGGCGCGGCGATCTTGCTGAAGCCGAATACCGCGAAGCAATGACTCTCGCGCCCGACGATGTGAACCTCAAAGTCGGCCTTGCGAATGCGTTTTTGCATCAAAACAAACATTCACACGCACTTGTCATTCTTGAAGACGTGGTGAGACGTATCGATGCGCCAGCGAAGGCGTTCATCACGTATGCGCGGCTGCTCTATCAGGCGGGAGACGTCGCCGAGGCTGTGAAGCAGTATCACCGCGGCGTCGAGGTCGATCCCGCGACCGCCGACAAAGAATTTGCTGACCGCCTCGGTATTCGCGAGACGTCCTCTTACGTCGAGCCCGACGACGATGATACGAGTGATGACATCGTCGAGGGGCGTGTCCGCCAGAGCTGGCAGGGCGAAGACGACACGTCCGAGATCGAGCTGGAACGGCCGACGCTCAAGTTCGGCGACGTCGGCGGCATGGATTCGGTGAAGGACGAGATCAGGATGAAAATCATTCATCCGCTCAACCATCCCGAGTTGTACAAAGCCTACGGCAAGGCAATTGGCGGCGGCATTTTGCTCTACGGCCCACCTGGCTGCGGCAAAACGCATCTTGCACGCGCGACCGCCGGTGAGATTAAGGCCGGTTTTCTGGCGGTCGGCATCAATGATGTGCTCGAAATGTGGATCGGCAACAGCGAGCGCAACCTCCACGCTGTGTTCGAGCAAGCTCGTGACAACGCGCCTTGCGTGCTGTTCTTCGACGAGGTTGATGCGCTCGCGGCCAGTCGATCCGATATGAGAGGGAGCGCCGGCCGGCAGTTGATCAACCAGTTTCTTGCCGAGCTCGACGGCTTCGGCAAGCGGAACGACGGTGTCCTTATCCTCGCCGCAACAAATGCTCCCTGGCACCTCGACAGTGCGTTTCGTCGTCCTGGCCGGTTCGATCGCATCCTGTTCGTTCCGCCGCCCGATCAACCGGCGCGGGCAAGTATCCTCCGCCTCCTTTGTCGCGACAAGCCGGTCAAAGATGTCGACTTCGATCAGCTTGCCAAGAAGACGGATAATCTCTCGGGTGCCGACCTCAAGTCGGTCGTCGACACAGCCGTCGAGGCGAAGCTGCGCGAGGCGATGAAGGCGGGCGAGTTGAAGCCGATCACCACGAAAGATTTGCTGACCGCAGCATCCGCAATCAAACCGTCGACCCGCGAATGGTTCGCTACTGCGCGAAACTACGCGCTCTACTCGAACCAGGGCGGAATCTACGACGATATTCTCAAATATCTCAAAATCTGAGACTCACGCGGCGAGTGAAGGCACAACATCAGAATGGCTGAGGAAAGGCTCGTCGCATGAGCGTCGCATTTCAGCGGGGAATCGTGCTCTACGGCCAGGGACGCTATGACCTGGCCGACAAAGAGTTTCGCCAATCACTTGCGGAAGATCCGGAAAACGGGCTGGCGCACGCCTATCTTTCGCTCTGCCTGAGCAGTCTCGATCGCCACGCCGAAGCCCTTGCCGAAGCCGACGAGGCGATTCGCGTCGACCCGGGCGAAGGGTTTCCGCACCATGTTCGCGGCCGTGCGCTCTTGGGCAACGACCGCTATCGCGAGGCCGAAGCCGAAGCGATGCAGGCTGTCGAGCTCGAACCGACCGACGCTGATAATCGCGCCCTGCTCTCCGCAATTTTTTGCGCTCGACGCCAATGGCAAGCCGCGCTTGACGCCGCCAACGCCGGTCTCGAACTCGACGCCGAACACTCCGAATGCCGCAACCTACGCGGGATGGCACTCGTGCAGCTCGGCCGCAACGCCGAGGCTGCGCATTCGTTTGGCTCGGCTCTTGCCGATGATCCCGAAAACGCGATCACTCATGCGAATCAGGGTTGGAACTTACTCCATCAGGCGAATTACAAGGGAGCACTTGAACATTTCCGCGAGGCATTGCGGCTCGATCCTAATCTCGAATACGCGCGCATCGGCATCATTGAAGCGCTTAAGGCGCATCACTTCGTTTACCGCACGATGTTGCGATTTTTCCTCTGGATGAGCCGCCAGAGTCAAATCGCCCAAACCGCGATCATTCTCGGAATGGTGTTCGGCCGGCAGGCGCTTGCGCATATCGAAAAGGCGTACCCTGCGTTCGCGCCATTCACCACGCCGATTCTAGCGCTCAGTTTCGGCTTCATTGTGCTGACGTGGGTTGCCGGGCCGGTCTTTAACTTCTTGCTGATGTTCAACCGCTTTGGAAGGCTGGCACTGAAACCCGCAGAAAAACTCGAAGCGGGCGTGATCGGCGGATCTCTCACGCTTGCGACCGGTTTCTTCATCGCCAACACGATAAAAAGCTCAGACCCAACGTTCGTTCCGATGCTCTTTTTCGGACTGATGCTCTTCCCGCTCGCCGTCATGTTCCGACAGAAGTCAGGGCGCGGACGTTTGATCATGCTTGCGTTCGTGGCGACGATGTTCGTCGTTTACATCCCCGCCTTTTCGCACATTCTGCTTCCAAGCTCGAGCCCGTTCACGTGGGACCAAACAGAGCAAGGATTGATGATTTTCATCTACGGTTGCATGTTCTCAACCTGGATTCCCATGCTTCTCGGATGGAGAGAAGCAGCGCGTTGAGATTCCATCAATGCGGCTGAGTCGGCTTCCAGATCAAAGGATTTTGCTCCGCCGTCACTGCTGCCTCAAAACTGCTGCACGTCAATCGGCCCGAAATCTGGTTGTTGAGTAGAGCAAGATCGGCGTCGAAGATGTTCGTCAGGCGTTCGATATTCGCCGACGAAAGCGTCGGGCGAGCCTGATCGACGCGCCAGTAACCCTTGATCTTATCGACCCACCGTCGCGGCACAATTTGCCGTCGGATCCCCGCTAATACCGGCGCATTGATAACGGCGTGTCGCAATTCACTGCGCCGCATCCGCTCGCGACCGACGTTTTGTGGCGCAAGCGAATCATCCCAGTACGCCGGCTCTTTCACCTTGAGAAACTCGCAGAGCCCGGCGAATTCTTCCTGGGGACGAGCCGTCAATCGCTCGAGCGCCATCAAGTGGATCCGCTCGGGCCCGAAGGCGTCGAGATATGGCTTGAGTTGCTGGGAATATCGCCCGAAATCGACGAGCGCAGAGTGCCGATCAATCGCTTCGTCGATCGGCTCGGTGAACGTTCCTTCGAGGTGTTCGTGCCAGTAGTGTGACACCAACCGCTCGATCGGATGCCGCATCAGGTAAACGAGCTTAACATCCGGGAGTGCATCCCGAATCCGCTCGCACGCATCCGGATAGTCCGGCCATTTCGTGTAATGCGTGCTCGACTCGCCCCGTACCGATCCGGCGGGCATCGACTCGAACAGCGACGCATACCAGTCGAGCCCTCTGGCCCATTCTGGTTCGTCGCTGAAGAAGTTCGGCTCCTTGGGGCGGCTCATCGCAACGCCTGGCTGTTGCGCAAGCTGCTCATGAAGTGTGGTCGTGCCGCACTTCATTGCGCCTATGACCAGAAAGTCTGGCCGCCCATCCTTGTTTAGCGCCATACCGATTCGACTATCTGCCACCGCTCGCTCGCGCATCCGTTCACAAGAGATCTCAGGCATTCACTAGCTCATACGAAAATACGATCCCAAGTCGCGCGCAGCGAAACGGCTCTTACACGAAATCGTTTGCAGTTGTGGGCAAACGATCGCGCAAGAGCCGTCGATAAGTCGATAACTGGCGTGGGTTTATTCGTTGCCGACCGATGCGTCGGCCTTCACGCCTTTATATTTCCACGACTTGGGTCCAGTCAGGCCGACAATTGGCTCGACGCCCGGGACAGGCAGGTCGAGCGGCCCCATTGGACCGGTTTCTCCCCCCTCCCAATGGTGCGAATTCAAGCTTGCAAGCACTTGCTCTGCCAGGGCGACGGCACGCAAGCCATCAACCCCAGAGACGCGCGGCCGGCCGCCGGACTTCACCGACGACACGAAGTCTTCGAGCTCCTGTTCGAGCGCATCGCGGCCCTCGGTCTGCACTTGGTCGACGCGGAGAACTTTGTTGCTGAAGATCCGCTCTTTCACGGCGGCTTGCTTCGTCAGGTCGACACCAGCAAGGTCGATTTCTCCCATTCGCAAGGCATCGGACGGGCGAATCAGCGTGCCGTGCTTGGTCTGGAAGTCGAGCGTCGCGTAACCTTCGGAGCTCCAGATGCGCATTTTGCGCACGGCCTGGTAGCTCGCGCGGCTGGCGGTAAGATTCGCCACGCAACCATCGGCGAACTGAATTCGCGCATTGGCAATATCTTCGTGACCGCCGAAAACGCTCACACCAACGGCAGCGACAGATACGACCGGCGCGTGAACCATTGATAGGATCAGATCGATGTCGTGGATCATGAGGTCGAGCACGACGCCGATGTCGGTCGAGCGAAACGTGTAAGTTCCCAGCCGTTCTGCAGCGATATACTTGGGCCGCATCGGCATGCCGTCGAGCGAACCAAGCGCGGGATTGAAGCGCTCGATGTGGCCGACCTGCATCGTCAGGCCGTGCTTCTCGGCAAGCGCCACGAGCTCTTCGGCCTCGGCGGCGGTTGATGCGAGCGGCTTTTCGATCATCGTCGGAATGCCGCGTTCGAGAAACTCGCCCGCGACCTGGCGATGAAACCGCGTGGGAACCGCGATCGAGACCGCGTCGACCTTGTCGAAGAGTTCGCGATAGTCGGTGTACGGAGTGGTGCCGTAATCGCCGGCGATCTGCTCTGCTTGTTCGACCCGCGAATCAACCACGCCAACGAGTTCGACATCGTTCATTTGGGAGAAGACGCGGGCGTGGAACTTGCCCAGGTGCCCCACGCCTACCACTGCGACACGCATCCGGCTCATGACTTTCTCCAACGTTCACGCGCACGTCCGTGCTTGCCGTCGTGCTGAGCCTGGATGAACTCGATAAGCCGCGCCACCTCGGCTCCAAGGTGGCCGTGCGATTCCAGAATTTCCTGCGCGTGCTTCGGCCCCATCTTCGCGCGGTAAATCAGCCGATGCGCCTCGTGAAGCGCTTCGATCGAATCCTTTTCGATCCCATACCGCTTGAGGCCGACCACGTTGATGCAACGAACGCGCGACGGGTTGCCGTCGACGAGCATGTAAGGCGGAATGTCGTGCACGATGCGCGACTGGCCACCAACAAACGAATAGCCGCCAATCGTCACGTAGTTATGCACAGCCACGCCGGCCGACAGACTCGCGTGCGACTCAACGTGCACGTGGCCGCCGAGCATCGTGCCGTTCGCCATCATGATGCGGTCGCCCAGCGTGCAGTCGTGCGCGACGTGCGACCCGGTCATCAGGAAGCAATGGCTGCCGATGCGCGTGACGCCGTTTTCTTTCATCGTGCCGCGATTGATCGTTACCGACTCGCGAATCACGTTGTGATTGCCAATCTCGACGCGCGTCGGCTCGCCCTGGTACGACAGATCCTGCGGATCTCCGCCGATCACCGTGAACGGGCTAATCGTGTTTTGCTCGCCGATTTCAACGGCGCCGAGCAAGCAGACGTGTCCGATGAGCTTGGTATTTCGGCCGATCTTTGCCTCGGGACCGACGACGCAGTAAGGACCGATCTCAACGCCGTCGGCAATTTCGGCCCGAGGATCGACGCATGCGGTTTCTGCGATCAAGGTGGCCATCCTTGGCGTTCCTGAGTCGGAAGAGGTCATGGCGTCTTCCCTGACGCTCATGAATCTGACATCGGCCGTCGCGTCGATGGGCTTGATTGCGTTCAGCCCGTTGCACGCGACCTCAATCTCTCCACTAAGCAGCCTGACTCTTTTCAAAGATCACGAAACGAATCTTCGCCTCAGCCGCAATCTGTCCTTCAACAGTCGCGCGGCAAGCAACGTGCGCTGTGCGTTCCTTGATTCGCGCCTTCACGACTTCGAGCACGAGTTGATCGCCTGGCGTCACTTGCTTGCGAATCTTCACAGCGTCAATCGAGACGATCATCGCGAGCGGATCGACCATGCTCGTGGGATGTCGCGAGATCAGCAGGCCAGCCGTCTGAGCGAGCGCTTCAAGGATCAAAACGCCGGGCATGATCGGCTTGTCGGGCCAGTGACCGGTGAAGAACGGCTCGTTGCAAGAGACGTTCTTGATCGCCTTGATTCGCTTGCCCGGTTCGAGTTCGAGCACGCGATCGACCAGCAGGAAGGGATACCGGTGCGGCAGGATCTTCATGATCGCGCCGATATCCATGAGCGGCAGTGGAGCAGGCTCGGGCGGAGGAAGCGTGGTCGATTCGTCGATGCCGTGGAGCAATTTTCGCACGAGCGCTGCGTTCAGCGAATGGCCCGAACGATGTGCGACCACATGACCGGCGAGGTCTTTTGAAAGCAGCGCGAGATCCCCGACGAGATCGAGAATTTTGTGCCGCACGCATTCGTCAGCGTAACGAAGCTTGTTGTCGATGACGCCTTCGCGGCCGAAGATCAGGATGTCGGCCGCAGTTGTTCGCGGGCCGATTCCGGCCTGACGCATCGCTTCGGCCTCGGCTTCGAGCAGGAAGGTCCGGCTCGATGCGAGTTCGTCGCGGAAATTCTGGGGCGAAATCTCGACGAAGAGACTTTGAGCACCAATCGGCGTTTGCTTGCCATAATCGAGATTATATGTAAGCACAAGCTTTTCAGCGTCGCCCGGATGCGCAGTGAGGACGGAGTTCCCTTCACGCACGGTAATGGGGCGATCGATGACGACGAGATCTCGCGGTTTGTCCTGCGTGACGATTCCCGCAGTTGAAAGTGCCTCGACGAATGCGAGGCTCGAGCCGTCGCAGCCAGGCGTTTCGGGACCGTCGATCTCGACGCGGCAGTTATCGATTTGTAGGCCCGCGAG
>CAMFLR010000018.1 GCA_945957605.1 uncultured Isosphaeraceae bacterium | reverse complement strand
TTCGAAGTACTGCCTTACGAACAAATCGCCGCCGCAATGGGCTGCACGGAGGCGACGGCCAGAAAGCATGTGGAGCGAGCGAGACGCACGTTGCAGGTCGTACTCGCGGACCACGATCCATCACGATTCACAAGGAGTGAACCATGCGCCTGACCGATGACAACGGCGTTGACGACCAAATTCGTGCATCTGTCTCCGATACTGTGCCGCCCGTCGTCGAGAGCCGCCTTCGCGGGAAATTGCTCGATTTCAAGTCGCGGCTCAGCGCCGAACCGTCGAACAGTCGTGTTGGTCTCAAACGCCGAGCGTGGCGAGTTGGCATCACAACTTGTGCGGCTGCATCACTCATTCTGGCGATGGCCATCCTGCTCGCGCGGCCTCAAATCGGCTTCGCCGACGTGGCAAAGGCCGTGTTTGACAAGCCGTGGATTCACATGCGAATCACCACGAACGGTCAGACCGAGGTCGAAGGATGGTTCTCGCCTGCGAAGAACATCTCGGCGTCGAAAAGCGCTGATGCGTTCGTTTACGAGGACTATCGCCTTCGTGTGTCGGAGAAATATGACACCAACACGAAGGAGGTAACTCGCATCCCAATCGTTTGGAAATCTCCACATCGAGAATTCGAAACAACGGTGGCCGTCTTGGCAAGTCTTCTCCAGGAAAATCAACCGGCTACAGATCCGCGACCCCAGTTCAGCTTTCTGGGGCCCGAGCGAGAAAAAATGAAGCTGATCGAACAGCGAATGAACCGTGTGACCGAAGGTGGAAAGACCTGGTTCGAATATCAATTGAAAGTTGCCGACCCCGCTTCGACGCAACCCATTCAACTGTTCTATCGCGTCGATGTCGCAACCAAACTGCCCGTTCTGTGTCGGGTCAGCGGTCAATGGGACGGCAAGACCGCGACTCGAGAAACACAGTTCGACTACCCCGACAATGGGCCCGCAGACCTATACGCGCTCGGGGTACCGCGGACGACAAAACTTGTCGATCGCGTACCAGATGATGACGTCCAGCGAATCCTGGATACGATCAAGGCGGGCCGGCAGCGAATGGATGATTATCGCGCCGTATTTGTTAAGAATGTCGACATGCCAGAAGCGTATTGGTGGACCAGTTCGCCGATCGTTTTCTATCGCAAGGGAACGAAGTATCGCGCAGATTACCCTTGCGAATCCGTCGGAAACATCGCGGCGACAAAGCGGCCGAAGGAAGGGGAGGATCTTGGTACCTGGTGGCGCGGACGAACAAAGTCTTTCCGGTACTATCCTCTGTACGTTGTGCGGGATGGAACCACGTTCACTTCCAATTTGAAATCGGTTACCGACCCAGATGGTACGACACACTCTGAAATTGCGTCTGTCTCGAAAATGGAGTCGGGCAACAATCTCGACGAGATTTATCCCCCCGAATCGTCAATGCGTCCGGAACTTGCCTGTCGCCCGCCGATGGGCGTCGGACACCCCGACCTTGAACTCGTCGTCGACATGCATCCCACCGAAGGCCCTGTCGGCTGCATCCTGCTGAAGTTGCGGCATACTTCTACCAAGGATCGCGTCAACGAGAAGGGGATTGGTATTCCCGACAATTATCGCTACTGGGTCGATCCAAAGCGAGATTATATTATGATGCGATCGAGTATGATTGTGCGTGACGCGGCCGGCAAGGAGCAGATCATCGAGACGGATGACACTGAGGAAGTCGCGCGATCACCCCAAGGTGTCTGGTACGCGACGAAGATTCGCCGCAAGTTTCCCGATCGCGAAGGCAAGAACAAGTCCCCAGACGAGATCTACAGCATCTACGTCGATTTCAACCCGGAATTAGCCGACTCATTTTTTGAGCCGCCGGTGATTGGGAAAATCCGCTGATAACAAAACTTGTCGATTCAATGTGTGCTGTTCTGCTGATTTCGGTCCTCGTGGTGAACTCCGCGAGGACCGTTTCATTTGAGGGCTTTTGCGGAATTTCGCTTGCGTGATCGAGGTACGGCGTCTAGCCTGATAAGGCTTTGAACCGCCGACGCACCGCCTGGTTTCGGACTCATCGCCGGAGCGACTCGAATGATCCGTGTGAAAGACCTTCGGGTCGACTACGACGATTTTTGTGCTGTTCGAGACCTTTCGTTTGAAGTCGCACCCGGTGAAGTTTGCGGGCTGATCGGTCCCAACGGTGCGGGCAAAACGTCGACGATGCGGGCCATGCTTGGCTTGCTCGAACCGACTTATGGTGAAATCATCATGGCTGGTGTCGACATGCGCGATCATCCGCGCGATGCCAATAAAGTCGTCGGCTTCATGCCAGACTTCCCGCCAATGTACGACGACTTGATGTGCTGGGAATTTCTCGACCTTTTCGCCGCGAGCTACGGCATCCCACGCTCTCGGCGGCCCGCCGCGATCGAACGCTTGATGGACGTCGTCGGCCTGGAATCGAAGCACGACGCATTCATCGTCGAACTCTCGCGCGGGATGCGGCAGCGGCTGATGCTCGCGAAAACGCTTATTCCTGACCCGCAGGTGCTCATTCTCGACGAGCCGGCGAGCGGTGTCGACCCACAAGGGCGCATCGATCTCAAAAACGTCATCAAGGCACAATCTGCGGCGGGTAAGTCGGTGCTTATCTCGTCGCACATTCTTACCGAGATGCAGGAATTCTGCACCTCGGTGGCGATCATGCAAAAAGGCCAGATGATCGTTCATGGCCGAATTGACGAAGTGAGCGCCCGAGTGATGGGCGGCACTGTGTTCGCGGTTGAAGTGCTCGAAGGGCACGAGGTCTTTCACAACGTCCTGGGCGGGAATACGAAGGCGGGGCCGGTCGAGCGGAAGAACGAGCTCATTTTTGAATTCCGCTGGACCGGCGATCAGCGCGACGCCAGCGAGCTTTTGCAGGCTCTCATTCAGGCGGAAGTGCGAATTTCGGCGTTCGGTCCCAAACGCGAAGGGCTTGAAGACGTCTTCCTCAAGGTCGGTGCACGCGAAGTTTCTTGAGATATTCCAGCAAACCAGAAATCAAAGGAGTTACGCGGTTGGGATAACTCAATAATGAGATTTGGGTGGCCTGGACAACTTGTTGTCCAGGTGGCGCAGCCGCAAGAGGGCAAACCGGAACAGGTGGCGAAATCCTCTTGTCGCTTCGCGACCGGGACAACGAGTTGTCCCGGCCACCCCGTTCATTCTTGTATCCAACACAAATGCGTGACTTCTCAATCAGCCAAACCCCACGACTCAACGACTGCGAAGACGACGGATAGGAGCGACACTTGGACGCACTTTTGACATTCTGGGATAATCCGATCTTCATAAAGCACGCGCGGTCGCGGCTTCGCCGGTCGCAGGTGCTTACGCCGGCGGTAATCGTCCTCGTACTCTGCGTGGCGGCGGCTTATAACGGCTTCCAGTTCGGCGGGTTCGCGTCAGGTGTGTCGTTTGGCTGGCTCATGGGTTTGCAGTTTATTCTGCTAGGAATTCAAGGCTCCGTTCAGGTTTCGGCGTCAATTGGAGGTGCCCGCGAGTCGGGCATTCTCGACTTTCACCGCGTCTCGCCGCTTTCGCCGCTGGCCACGAGTTTGGGCTTCTTCTTTGGAGCGCCGGTCCGGGAATATGCTCTGTTCCTGATCACCATTCCGTTCTGCCTGTTCAGCGTGGCGCAGGGGACGCCTAACTTCCTGGTCTACCTGCAAATTCAGTTTTGCACGCTACTGGTTTGCTGGACCTTGCAGGCGATTTCGCTGCTCACCGCTCTCACTACCAAAAAACCGCGGGCTGGCGGCAAGGGAATGATCGCGATGGTCATCATCGTCTCGATCTTTGGAACCGGCCCGTTCAGCATCCTCGGCACTTCGGCCAATATGCTTGATGATTCGATCCTCTTTCCCTTCTTTGGTCTGCCGCTGCACTGGCTGATCAACGCGTTGCTCTATACGCTGCCGACGCTCGGGTTCATCATGCTTGCCTCGGTGCGGAAGATGCAGTCGGAACGAGCGCACGCGCTCTCGAAGCCGCAGGCGGTGGCATGTCTGGCGACCCAGCTTTTCCTCACGATCGGCGGAACCTGGCTGCTCAAGGGATTCACACCGATTGTGATCATCGTGCTTTACGTGACATCGGCCTTCGCGTGTTTGCTCGTGGTGACGATCACCCCCAACCTGGGCGAATACACGAAAGGCGTGCGCAGGGCCGAGCGACGCGGCATTTCGCACCTGAGCTACTGGGACGATCTCTCGCTCAACCGCGTGGCCTTGATGATGATTTGCCTGCTCGTGCTGGTGGGAAGCACGATTGTTTGGCAGGCGATTGCCCAGGCACCGGCCGATCCGACGATTAATATGCCCGCACAGCTTCGGACGATGACTTTTGGAATCCCGATCGCCACTGCCGTGCTGAGCATCTTCTATTTCGGCTCGGCGCTGCAGTATTTCGCACTCGCCACGCCTCGCAGAAGCATGACGTTGATGAGCCTGTTCATCTTCCTGGCATGGTTCCTTCCCATGCTCGTCGGCGCGCTCATCGCCGCAACGACTGGCGGCGACGACGCAATCTCGGCGGCGATCATCGCCATCAGCCCCATTGCCGGGATTGGCATGTCGAGCTTCAAAATCGAAGGAGCGACGATTCTGGGCGTCAACGCGGTTGAAGTGGCCGCCATTTCACCCGCCTTGATCTTCTTCGTGCTGTTCAACACCGGCGTTACCGCCGCGCGTCGCAAAGCACTTACCCAGATTCACACCGGCCCCGATCGCACCAAGCCGCGGCCACCGGGTAGTCAGGGCGTCGGGACCGAAGCCGATTTGATCCTTCATTGATTCCGATCGCGAATCGGGAATAAGTGAATCATCATAGCCGTTGCATGCATGCAATTGCTTGCCGGTGCCGACATTGACGGTTTTCCCGCCTCGATCTATCATCTCGCGCCCCTGGGAACCATCACCTCGTGCGATCGAATCACCGCGCAGCGATCGACTTCAACCGAGGGCCACGTAAGTGGCATCAGTTCCCCCAGGCAACGCAAATGACTCCGCGCCCGGCCGCTTCAAGCTGTCTAGGAACGGCCGCGCGCTAGCGGCGATCGTCTGTCTCGGGCTAATCGCGCGATTTGCGGCCGCAGGGCTGGTTCAGTGGTATACCCAGCGACTGGGCAAGCCCTGTCTGTTTGGCGATACCTTCATCTATCTCGATCTCGCCACCAAGATTCGCCAGCTTGCGCCGTTTGAGGTCAATCAATTCGGCGTGCCGCACTACGCGCTTCGCACGCCCGGCTATCCGCTCTTTCTCGCCGCTTGCCAGGCGGTGTTTGGTTCGAGCTATCTCGCAATCCGCCTCGTGCAGGCAATTTTAAATGCCGCGAGCGTGGTTTGTGCGTTCTGGCTCTTTCAAAACACGCTGCCCGCAGCGAAAGGTTGGCCGGTCGCGCTCATCGCTGCGGCGCTCGTGGCGCTTGAACCCTATGGGATCGGTCTGGGTGCCTTGATCCTTTCGGAAGGGCCGTTCGTACCGCTCATGTTTGCGGGGCTCTGGGGATTTTCTTGCCTCTGGCGCCGCGATGGTAAGACAGAGCCCAACACGAAGCTCGCGATTGCAACGGGTGCAATTCATGCGGCGGCGGTGTTAGTGCGGCCTTCCTGGGCGCTCATCATTCCGTGTCTGCTCGTGGCTTGGATCGTGCAATGCAAACCCGAATTCCGGCGCGTCGCATTTAAGAACGCAGGATTTTTCATTCTTGCATTTGTCATCGTGATGGCACCCTGGTGGGTACGCAATGCGCGCGTCTTCGGCAAGTTCGTGCCGACGGCCCTCTGGGTGGGGGCGAGCCTGTACGATGGCATTTCTCCCCAGGCGACCGGGGCGAGCGATATGCGGTTTCTCAGCGATCCTGGAATCGTCGAGCTCGATGAAACGACGCAGGATCGCGTACTCAAAAATCGAGCCGTCGACTTCGCCCGGACAAATCCTGGTCGCATTGTCGAACTCGCCGCGATCAAGTTTCTGCGATTCTGGAGCCCCTGGCCCAATGCCGATACGCTTCAGTCGCCGCTAGCGGCCGTGCTTTCGGCCGTGGTGACGATTCCGCTCTTTGCACTCGCGATGATTGGTGCGTGGGATCGCCGGCGCGATTTTCGCACGCTCTTGCTGCTCGCAGGGCCGCTCATTTACTTCTTGATCTTGCACATGGTTTTTGTCAGTTCGATTCGCTATCGGATTCCGGGCTTTCTCGTGGCGCTTGGACTCGTGGCCGTCGGCTGGAAACGCGTTGTGGCGTTCCGCGCGGGTGGGGGAGAGTCGCATGAAAAAACGTAAACGCTTCTGGAAGATTATCGGTTGGTGCTTCGTGATGTTTGTCGCCACCCTGGTGGGGGGCGGCTATTTTGCGTTTACGTATGTCACTGATAATGAAACCCTGCGCGCAGCGATTACCGAGGGAGCAAAGCGATTTCTGCCCACCAGCCAGTTCGACATGAATCGCGTGTTGGTACGGCCGATCGCTGGACGGATTACGCTTCAAACCGTGATGATCCGTCAGTTCGAAAACGGAATTCCCAAGCTCTTCGGTAGCTCGCCATGGATTCAGATCAACTACGACCCCTGGGCCATGCTCGACGGCAAGTTTGATCTCAAAGAAGTCGTCGTCGCGCAGCCGAAGCTCCGCATCAGGCGCAGGAAAGACGGCACCTGGAACTTCGTAGGATTCCTGGCAAACCCCTGGCCGCTGCCGCCCGGTGAATACACCCCGGTGGTCCGCGTTGAGAACGGCATCGTGGAACTCGTCGACGAAGCCGATGGTCCCGACGCTGCGCCTGCGGCAATTCTCCGCGACGTCTCCGTGCGCGTCACTTCCGGCGACCTTCATGGCACGCCGATTCGATTCGAAGGGACGGCCAAGGGAGATTCGTATGATAATTTGAAATTGTCCGGAAGCTTCGATCGAACAACGGGTTGCGGAACCGTCAGCGGCGATATCAACCGGCTCGTCGTTTCCAAGAACTTGAACGAACGCCTGCCGTTCGAAGTGCGGAAAAAGTTTCGCGAAGCAGGTTTGCAAGCGGGTGAAGCTGACGTGATTGTGAAGTCGGTCACGTACAACCCGCACGCGAAATCGCCGATTAATTACGACTTCACCGTCAAGGTTCGCGGTGGCGTCTGGAAGTGCGAGCACTTGCCGTTTCCGCTCAGCGAGCTGGCTGCCACGGTTCGCGTGAACGATGGCATGGCGACGATCATCAAGGCTGAAGGGCGCGATGGCCCGACGTTCGTGCGCGGGTCGGGAGCGATTCGATTCGACTGGGATGATGTCAGCGAATCTCCCTTTCAGCTTTCGCTCGGCGTCGACAACCTCGAAATCGAACGCGTGCGCGACTGGTCGATTCGCACCTTCACCAAAACCGCTAGCAACGTCTGGAATGGCTTCCAGCCCAAGGGGCGCGCCGACCTCGATATTCAACTCGCGCGCAAGGTGCCGGGCGGAAAGCTCGACTGGACGCTCGGTGTCGAATGCCTCGACATGGCCATGATTTACAAGGATTTTGCGTACCCGTTGCAGCATGTTTCGGGCGATTTGCTTTGTCGCGAAGAACTCATCACGCTCGACTTGCACACGACGCTTGGCGACAAACCGATCTCGATGAGCGGGCGGATCGAGCGACCCGGTCCCGATTCAATGATCGACCTCAAGCTCACCGCCGATTCGCTGCCGATCGACTCGGCTCTGCTCACCGCGATGCCCGAAGATATTCGCGCGGTGATCAATTCCTTCAAGCCCGCCGGCACCGTGAAGGGAACAGCGCAAATCAAGCGATTCCCGCCAACGCCGATCGACCCCGATCCCAAGGGCCGGCTCGAAATTCATTCCAGCCTCGACCTCAATCCTGGCTGCGAGATGACGTGGGACGGCCTGAAATATGCGGTGCGCGACCTGACGGGCCACCTAGAAATTCATCCGAATTCGTGGACCTTCACCAATTTGAAGGGAAGCCACGGCCAGGCAACCATCACCGGCAATGGCCAGGTCGATCTGCTTGCACCCAACCGGTTTCGATATGATATTCACATCAATGCGAATAATTTGCTGTTTGAAAGTCAATTGCACGACGCGCTTCAAGACGCGTGGAAAAATGCCTGGGATACGCTGAACCCAACGGGTGCGAGCGATGTCGACGTGCGCATCACGCGCGAGCCTGAGAAGGGAGATCACTACCACCTCGAAATCACACCTCGACGGCAAACGAACCTGCGGTTGAAGTTTGAACGTGCGGCGCAGGATGGCGAAACAGGCCCGCGGCAGATCGAAATGCCGATGGAAGACGTGACTGGCCGCTTCGTTTACGACGACGGCGTGGTCACGATGAGCGACGGCTCGTTCCTGTTCCGCAACTCGCCGGTGCGATTCGGCCGCGGCAGCGTGCGCGTGTTCGACTCGGGCGCGTTCACGCTTAACGTCGACGACCTGACAGTAAAAGATTTTCTGATCAATTCAGGTCTGCGTAAGTTGATGCCGCCTTCACTAGCAAACTATGCGCTTCGTGTCGACGAAGGCCACGCGTTCACGGTTCGTGCGAATCTTCAACTCGCGTGGTCGGGCAAGGCCGGCGATCCCGCGATGTGCGCGTTCGATCACGGCATCATCGTGTTCAACGACAACGCGATTGTCGCCGGGATGCCGCTTCAGCACATTCAGGGGCAGATCGACAACCTGCACGGGTCGTTCAACGGCCAGAAGTTCGAGGTTTTTGGTGCGCTCGACCTGGCGAGCATCAACGTCGCTGGTTTGCAGATCACCGACGTGACGACGCCGATTGAAATCGCCGACGGCGAGGCGAAGCTTGTGAATATCGAAGGGACTTTTCTCGACGGCAAGGTTGGCGGCAACCTGGTCGTCGGACTGTCGTCGACTCCAAAATTCAAAGCACATTTGCGGCTCGACGGAGCAAATCTGGAAAAGTTCGCCCGTAGCATGCCCGGCAAGCAGAACTTCCACGGCCTGCTTTCAGGACAGATCGACCTCGCGGGCCTTGGTCCCGACTTGCACTCGCTGCAAGGCGGCGGCGAGGCGCACATTATTGAAGGAGACCTCGGCAAGCTGCCGGCGTTCCTCAAGCTTGTCAGCCGTTTGAACCTCGCACCGACTGCGAAGACCGCGTTCGACAAGGCCGACGTTTGGTTCACCATTCGCAACGGTCAAACGACGTTCAATCCGATTCAATTCTTCGGCTACGCATTCAGCCTGCACGGCCGAGGCTCGCTCGACGTTCAGGGGGATCTCGACGTCAAGCTCCGCGTGCTTTACGGGCGCGATAGCTGGCACGTGTTCCTACTGAGCGACGCCTTCCGCGAGGCGAGCGGGCAAATCTTCGTGATCCGCGTATCGGGCACGCCGGCTGCGCCCAGCTTCAGGGCCGAGCCGTTGCCGCAGGCGATCGAATTCGTCAAGTCGCTGAGACTGAACGAAGACGGTCGCGCGTTGCGGAACATGAAGGACAGCCTTCGCAGGCAAAAACCTGCTATGCCAGAACTGCCTTGATGAGGTGCCCGTGCACGTCGGTCAAGCGGCGCTGGGCACCATTGTGATAGTAAACCAGCTTGCGGTGATCGAGCCCGAGCAGGTGCAACACGGTGGCGTAAAAGTCGTGCACGGTCGTCACATCGGTGACGGCCTTGTGGCCAAATTCGTCGGTCGCACCGTAGCTGAAACCGTGCTTCACCCCCGCTCCTGCAAGCCACGCCGTAAAGCCAGACGGATTGTGGTCGCGCCCCTGCGTTCCTTTCTGGAACGTGGGCATGCGGCCGAATTCAGTGGTCCAAATCACAAGCGTGTCGTCTAAAAGCCCACGCGCTTTCATATCCTTGAGCAGCCCTGCGACCGGCCGGTCGAGGATCGGCCCGTGGCGATCGTAGTCGGACTTGAGCCTACGATGGGCGTCCCAGTTGAGCACGCCTTCGCCCATCGCGAACGCGCCGTTAAACAGGCTGACGTACCGCACTCCACGTTCGAGAAGTCGGCGTGCCAGCAAGCAATTACGCCCGAACGCGGCGGTGAGCGGATTCTTGTCGTCGAGTCCGTAAAGCGCCTGCGTCGCCTTCGACTCGCTCGCGAGATTGTTCACCTCAGGGGCGCTGACCTGCATGCGGCCTGCCAGTTCGTAGGCAGAAATTCGCGCGGAGAGCTCGGTATCTCCGGGGTTTTGTGCGAGGTATTCGTCGTTGAGCAGGCGAAGATAATCCTTGGCCGCGCGGTCCGATTTTTCGCTGACAGCCTTGGGACGATTCAGGTTGCTAATTGGCTTGTCGGCGTTGAAGGGTGTTCCTTGATACGCAGCGGGAAGAAAGCCATTCGCCCAGTTCGCAGGGCCTTGCTGCGGCCCACCACGCGGGTCGGGAATGGCAATATAGGCCGGCAGGTCGTGATTTTCCGATCCAAGTGCATAGCTCACCCACGCACCGGCGCTCGGGAATCCTTCGAGCGTAAAACCGGTACTCATGAACATTTCACCAGGTCCATGAGTGTTGGTTTTCGACGTGAGTGAATGCACGAAGCACATGTCATCCGCCAGCTCGGCGAGATTGGGGATCAGGTCGGAGACATATTTGCCTGTTTGCCCGCGCTGTTTGAATTTCCAAGGGCTTTGCGAGAGATTGCCGTTTTCACCCTGAAACGTGACGAGTTCTTTGCCGCCCGGCATTGGCTGGCCGTGGCGTTTGATCAACTCGGGCTTATAGTCCCAGGTATCGAGGTGGCTGACCGCGCCGGTGCAGAAGATTTGCACCACCCGCTTCGCCTTGGGCGCATAATGCGGCGGGCGCGGGGCGAGGGGATCGAGCGCGACGTCGGCCGCAAGCAGACCCTCTTCGGCGAGCAGCGAGCCGAGCGCAACGCTCATCAGACCGGTGCCCATCTGGCCCAGAAAACCGCGGCGATTGAGCAGGTGGCGGCCAGCGGCGGGAAGAGACTGGCTCATGATTCGTCGTCTCGCATCAGGGGACAAACACAAACTCATTTGCGTTGTAAATTGCGCGACCGAGTGTCGCAAGGCCGTCCGACTGCACGATCTTCTGAGCCGCAGCCACTTCGCGCGGAGTCGGCTGGCGGCCGAAGGCGAGCACGAACATCCGTTCGACTTGACGGTCGGTCGAATCACCCGCCTCGCGCTTCACACGACTCGCCAGCCGCTCGGACTGGTCGAGCACGAAGCCGCTATTCAGAAGGTTGAGCGCCTGAAGGGCCGTGGTCGATGCGTTCCGGCGCGGGGTGACGAACGACGCATCGGGACAATCAAACGCACCAAACGTCGTGTCGTGCTGGCTCCGCGGGCGGAACTGGTAAACCATCCGGCGGAAGGTGTCGTTGCCCAGATCCTTCAGAGGAGTGAACACAACCACATAGTTGGTGTTCTTTTCCCAGACGCTATACCCCGGGCCGCCGCTTGTGAGATCTAGCGAGCCCGACGAAGCGAGCATCGCGTCGCGAATCGCTTCGGCTTCCAACCGGTGCGGCGGACGATGCCAGAGCAGTTTGTTATCGCGATCGATCTCGGACGCCTTGGGCTGCGCCTGGCCCGACTGGCGATAGGTGTTCGACATCACAATGAGCTTGTGAATCGGCTTCAAATGGAACCCGTTGGCGCGATAGGCATCGGCCAGCCAATCAAGCAGGGCGGGGTGCGAGGGCGTGCCGCCTTGATAGCCGAAATCGCTGGGGGTGGGGAGCAAGCCACGGCCGAAGTGATAGTGCCAAACACGGTTCACCATCACCCGCGCGGGGAGAGGATTGTTTCCATCTCCTAGCCATCGTGCGAATGCGGCTCGTCGCTGGGATTCAGGCGTATCGGCCGTGAGAACGAGCGACGGCGAAATGGAACGCGGCGCTGAAGGAACAATACGTTCGGCCGGCCGCATCGGGTCGCCGCGTTCGAGGCGGAACGTGGCTTCAGGCGTGGTGAACGTGCCGGCGTAGATCGACATCGTGGGCGAAAAATTCGCCAGCTTTTGCACGAGGTCGTCGCGCCTCGAGGCAAGATCCTTCAACTCGTTCTTCGCTGGCTCAACCGCCTGGCCTGCTGCCGAGCGATCGCTCGACGACGCCACGACTTTCCAAACATCGGGGCTGGTTTCGACTTCGATGTAATAGGTCGTCGGCAGGCGATCGTTGTAGCGTCCTTCGCGATCGCGGGCCCAAACGATACGGTCGACCTTCGCCGGTTTGGTGAAATCAATGCGAGCCCACCCTTTGCCGGCCGCGCCTGAGATCCAGCTTCGGCTGTTGCCGGAAATCCCATCATTCAAGTGAATGATCTTGTGAAAATCACTTCCGCTAAAAGCTGACGACGCGGAAGGTTTGCCGCCATTCGAGGCGAGTGCCACGTTCTGGCTCGGGTCGTCGGCCGAGAAGACTTCGAGCTCGTCGATACATGGCTCGGCCGTGCTCGACGTGAGAATCGTGAATCGCACAGCCTGAGCGGTGATCGCCGGGAAGCGTTCGACATTCCGCTTGCCGTTCACGCCGGGCCGCACCGCCTTGTCACTGGCGGGATTTGCGGGTGGCGAAACAGAGTCGATGCGTACGTCGATTGCGGCAATTTCCTTGCGTAAGCGAGTGGCTTCGGCGAGCCGTTCAGGCGTGCGCGGAGCTTCGATTGCTCGCTCGGTATGCTGCACGCCTGCGAAAATCGCCTGCAAGCCGTAATAGTCGGCCTGGGAGATTGGATCAAACTTATGATCATGGCAGCGTGCACAATTGATCGTCAGGCCCAGGAATGCCGAACCGGCGGCGGTGATCATGTCATCGAGGTCGTCGGCCCGCTGCTGTTTTTGGCCTTCGATCGTCGCGTTGCCCACCATGTCGTGCACGCCGCCCACGAGGAACCCGGTGGCCGATTGCGTGAGCATGTCGGAGCCGGACAGTGTGTCACCGGCGAACTGTTCGAGCGCGAATTGGGGTAGGGGGGTGTCGTTATTGAACGCGCGGATTACGTAGTCGCGATAGGGCCAGGCGTTGGGGCGAAGCGTGTTCATCTCATAGCCATGACTCTCGCCGAATCGGACGACGTCGAGCCAATGTCGGCCCCAGCGCTCGCCGTAACGTGGTGAGGCGAGCAAGCGATCGACGAGCGCTTCATACGCGTTGGGTGAATTATCTTTCAGATATCGATCGATTTCTTCAGGCGTGGGAGGGAGGCCGGTGAGGTCAAACGAAAGCCGGCGAATGAGGCCGATTTTGCCTAGTTCGGTCGAGGGAGTCAGTCCCTTCGCTTCAATTGCTTCGAGAACGAACGCATCGATGGGGTTGCGTACCCACGCCTGATTCTTGACCTTGGGCAAGCTCGGCTGGCGAATTGGCTGGAGCGACCACCAATCCTTCCCTGCGCGCTTGGGCGACGCGATGAGCGACTCGCCGTAATAATGACCGCCCGATGCGATCCACGAGCGAAACACCTTTGCCTGCTCGGGTTCGAGCGGGTGTTGCGGCGGCATTTCGCCCGACTCGGCCATTTCAACGAGCAAGCTGTCGTCCGGCTTGCCGGGGACGAACGCAGGCCCGTTCGAGCCACCTTTAAGCGCGTTCGACTCGCGCGTGAGGTCGAGCTTTCCCTTGGGGGCTTCGCCCGAGTGGCATGTCAGGCATGTTTCGACAAGCAACGGCCGGACGCGCTCGCTGAAGTCGCGATCGGCGGTGACAAAGGCCAGCGATAGAAGAATGACGGCGTTCACGACCAGGGCTCCTCGTCTTGGGTCAGGCGAGAATCGGCTTCAGCACGTGACCGTGGACGTCGGTGAGACGCCGGTCGATGCCGTTGTGCTTGAAGGTGAGGCGGGTGTGATCGATTCCCAGCAGATGCAATATCGTCGCGTGTACGTCGTAGTTGCTGGTCGGATTTTCGGCCGCGCGGAACGACCAATCGTCGCTCGTGCTGTAAGTCACGCCGCCCTTGATGCCGCCGCCCGCCAACCAGTTTGTGAACGTGAAGGGGTTGTGGTCGCGTCCCTTCCCTCCTTGGCTGCACGGCATCCGGCCGAACTCGGTCGTCCAGATGATAATCGTGTCTTCAAAAAGTCCACGCGCTTTCAAGTCTTTAATCAGCGCCGCGGAAGGTTGGTCGAGGCTACGGCCGAGGATGGCGTGATCGCGTGCGAGGTCTTCGTGCGAATCCCAGTTGCGGCGGGGGAAACCGTTATCGGCGCCATTCCAGAGCTGCACGAATCGAACACCGCGTTCGAGTAATCGGCGGGCGACGAGGCAGCTTCGGCCGAAGTCGGCGGTGACGGGGTCGTCGAGTCCGTAAAGTGCCTGCGTTGCGCGCGACTCACCCGAGAGGTCGAGTGCTTCAGGCGCGGAGAGCTGTAGCTTGGCGGCGAGTTCGTACGAGGCGATTCGGGCATCGAGCCGGGTGTCGGCCTCGCGTCCCTGCCGATGTTCGCGGTTGAGCTGCCCGAGCAGCGCGAGGCCGTCGCGATCACCTTCGGCCGAAATCCCTGGTGAATCCTTGGGCGGGAAGAGGTCGAAAATGGGTGTCTTGGCGCCGGGGCGAACCATTGTCCCTTGCGTTGATGCGGGCAAGAAACCCGCGCCCCAGTTTGCGGGACCGTTGGGAGCGAACCCACGCGAGTCGGGAATGACGACGAAGCTGGGCAAGTTTTCGTTGAGCGAGCCGAGGCCGTAGTTCACCCACGCTCCCATCGCGGGGTATCCCGGCGAAACGAAGCCAGTGGCTTGCAGGAACGTCGCCGGGCCGTGCACGTTCGACTTCGAGACCATGCCGTGCAGGAAGGCCATGTCGTCGACGCAGTTGGCCAGATGTGGCAAAAGGTCGCTGATATATTTGCCTGATTGTCCGTACTGCTTCCAGCCCCACGGGCTTTTCATCACCGCGCCTGGGCTGCTTTGAAACAGCTCGACCTTGCCGCCGGGGTCGAACTTCTGGCCGTGACGTTTGATCAGCTCGGGCTTATAGTCGAACGTGTCGCACTGGCTGGCCGCGCCCGACATGAAAAGCTGCACCACGCGCTTCGCCTTCGCGGGATGGTGCAAGCCGTTTTGGGCCGGTTTGGCGGTATCGGCGAGCAGCCCTTCCGTTCCAAGCAGATGCGAAAGGGCGATTCCGCCCAGGCCGCCACCGGCGGTCCACAAGAACGAGCGACGATTTTGTGTGTTGTTGTTCATCGACATTTCCTTCAAATCAGTCAATGAACAGAAACTCGTTTGTATTGAAGAGCAAGCGACAGACGGTCGTCATGCCGCGCTTACGGGCCAACTCAGCGAGGGATTTCGCTTCATCGGGACGCGGCGGCCGGCCGAGGGCCGTCATCACCGCGCGAGCAACCTGTTCGTCGATTGTTCCGCCGCCGTTCTTTTGCACCATCGCATTCGCCTGAGCCAGCATGAACGGATCGTTCCAAAGGGCGAGGGCTTGAAGCGCCGTAATCGTGGTGGAACGGACCGGCACGTTGATGTTCGGGTCGGCGGCGTCCATGCAGTCGAGGAACGGGTGCGGCACGCTTCGCACTGTGAAGCGGTAGATCGACCGCTTGCGGCAATCTGCGGCGAGCGCACGGCTCAAATCTTCGTGGTCGTAGATCGGCGAATGATCGTCCTTGAAACGGAACGGCTCGAAGCCGGGACCGCCTCGGGCGCGGTCGAGCGAACCGGAAACGAATAGTACCGAGTCGCGCACTTCTTCGGCATCAAGACGTGAACGATTCATACGCCAGAGCAGGCGATTATCGGCGTCGATCGCGTCTGCGGCCGCGCGATCACCCGAGGTTTGGCGATACACTGCGCTGGTGACAATCAAGCGATGCAGCGATTTGAACGACCCGCCACTGTCGCGGAAGTGAAGCGCGAGCCAGTCGAGCAGTTCGGAGTGTGTCGGTTTGGAACCATTGCGGCCGAAGTCGCTGGGGGTATCGACGAGCCCGCGGCCGAAGTGGTATTGCCAGACGCGGTTGACGATCGATCGCCATGTGAGCGGATTCGCGGGATGCGTGACCCAGCGAGCGAGGGCGGCGCGTCGGGCGCCTTCATCGAGGTTCGTGGGGCCGAAAATCGCAGGAATTTCCGAGATGCAAGAGAGTGCGCCTGGGCTCACTTCCTGCCGGCGCTGTTCGACATCACCGCGGTTGAGCACGGCAATGGCTCGCGGCTGTCGCGGGAGTGCTGCGTAGACAAGCTGTGAAGGAGGCAGTGATTGCCGATCCTTTTCCGCGTCGGCGATTTCACGCTCGACTTGCGTCAGGCCGTCGACGAGGCGCTGAATATCAGTCGAGGCGACCGCTTGCGGTAAGCGCAGGCGAATGCGGGCTTCGATCGACCCTTCGGCCATCGTGCCCATCGGCTTGCGGCTATCGTAGCCATCGACGAGATTTTTGCGGCTCCAGCGGCCGGCTTCGATTGAGTCGAAGGCGGTAACTTCCGCAGCGGCTGCGACGTTCTTTCCTTCCGCGAACGCTTGCAGTTCTCCAAGCGCGAAAATGTAATCATTCGTGCGGAGCCAGAGGCGATTGGCCGTGATGCGAATGTAGCGTGCGGGAGTTTTGTCGGTGATGTCGATGATGACTGGCTGATCGCCCGGATTGGGCGCGGGGGTCGATTGAATCAGCGCGACTCGCGGCTTCTGGAAAGTCGGCTCGTCGGCAAGCTCGACGCGATAGAGTTCGGGAAAGCCGAAGCCGGGGGTGTCGGGGAAGTCGACCGGCCGGGCAGGAACGAGACGCACCTGATCGAGCCGAGTCGGCCGTCCCAGATCGACCTGCACCCACTTCGTTTTGTCAGGCACCGCCTCGATGCCGCTGTGGTAGCCGTTCGTGGGGCTGGTCGCCTCTTTTGGTGCGAGCGCGGCCTGAATTTCGTTACGAAGCGCGGGGTCGGAAATCGATGCGATCAGCTTTTCACGCTTCGCCTGTGCAGCGGCGATGCGATCATTGATTTGGGTGCGACGAGTCCGGATCGCAGCATCTTCATAGGCACGATCGCCACGCTCAACGCCCGCGAACACCGCTTGAAGCTGGTAATAATCTCCCTGCGGGATGGGGTCGAACTTGTGATCGTGGCAACGGGCGCAGTGAACCGTCATGCTCGCGAACGTCGACATCGCGGTGGTGACCATGTCGTCGCGATCGATGAGCCGGGTTTTTTCCTTGTCGACTGTCCCTTCGCGCAGCTCGACGTTGCCCACAAAATCCCACGGGCCGGCCGCGATGAAACCGGTTGCCACGATGCCACGCGGGTCGTCGGGAAACAGCACGTCGCCCGCGAGCTGTTCCTGAACGAAGCGAGTATAAGGAAGGTCGCGATTGAAGGCGTCGATCACATAGTCGCGATAGGGCCAGGCGTTGTTTCGGCGTTTGTCCTTATCGTAGCCGTGCGTGTCGCCGTAATGAGCCAAATCCAGCCAATGACGGCCCCAGCGCTCGCCGTATGCGGGCGAGGCCAGCAGGCGATCGACTACTTTCTCGTAGGCGTTGGGAGCCATGTCGGCCAGAAAGGCGTTGATTTCTTGCGACGTGGGAGGCAGGCCGGTCAGGTCGAACGTGAGGCGGCGAATCAACGTGCGACGGTCGGCCTCGGGCGAGGGGGCAAGCTTTTGTGTTTCTAACTTCGCGAGAATGAACGAATCGATGGGCGTGCGCGCCCAGCCCACTGTCTTGGTGGCCGGAACCGGCCGCGCGGGGATGGCTTGAAGCGACCACCAGGCGCCGCCATCGAACTTGCGATCCTTGAGCACGAGCCCCTGCGGCCAATTTGCGCCTGATTTGATCCATTCGGAGATCGCGGCGATTTCGTCGGCGGTTAGCGGCTCGCCCGACTTGGGCATTTCAGGCTTTTTGCCGACGATTTTCTCGACAAGCACGCTCTCATCGGGCTTGCCGACTTCGAGCGCGGGGCCGGAATCTCCCCCTTTGAGCAGTGCCATGGGGGTGGCAAGCGAGAGCTTTCCCTTGGCGTTTGCGTCGTTATGGCACGAAACGCAGCGGCGCTCGAGAATCGGCGCGACTTTGGTGCGAAATAGGGTGTCATCAGCGGGCGCTGACGCAACCCAGCCAAACGTCGCAAGAATTAAGAGCGGCAGCGTGCGCACGAGGGGCCGCCTCCGGGGGATGCACTGAGGTAGGTTTAACCAAGGTTATACCGGCAGATGCGGTTCGTGCAACCAGTTTTCCGGTCGCGGATGTGCATTGCACAAGAATATCTACAAGATAAGATTTTTTGAAATCAATGGCGTGGCGATTTTCGCGCGAGCTTGAAGCGATCGCAAAGAGGGTCGTAGTTCTATGGACGCGCAAAAATCGCCACGCGCTGCGGGCTCACGGTGCTCGTTCTTGGGCACGAACAAAGAGGCGCAAAGAAAGCGCCTCAGAGGCAAGCGTGCGGGTGGATTCCCGGCCGTGACCTGATGGCCGAATGCCATTTAGACCGGCCAGAGAGCCACCGGCACGCTTGCAGCATCAAAGCAGGAACGAGGCGACGCGTCTTAGGTTGCGGGAGAATTTGAGAAGTTCTTGGGGAGTAAGTGAGAGAGCGAAAGTACAGAACGTGTGAACATCCGTCTACAACCCTTGGGGTGAGGGCAAATCGCGTCAACTCGTTGTCAAAGAAGCGAGGTCAGGATGACTGGGCTATAGGGTTATCGGACCGTTCGGGCCCCGGCTTGACCTCGTTCGGATATCCAACATTGGGGGGTGGACTGGTCGTTAAAAGCGGCATGACGTAGGTTCGCAGAAAGGCAGGACTATCCGGCCCAACGTGACCACCAAAGTACCCTGTACGCATCATTTTGGGCCGCCAGCGAACCTGCCGAAGCTTGCTCAACTGCGGGCCCGACGCCTTGAATCCAACCAGGCCGGCGCTCACGGATCGCACGCGATCGATCGTGCCGAAAATTCGGGTTCCTAGACCGAGAACGAAGAGATCATATGGTGACCAGAAAACCACCATTTCGCGTCGGACAGCCGTCAATGCGCGGGTGAGGTCGTAATTCGGCGAGATCGCCGGCGCCAGCAAAACCGCGGCTTCGATCGTATCGGGATCGAGTTGTTCGAGCACGCGCACGACGACACCTGTTCCGCCCGATTTTCCCACCAAATAGACCGGCGCACTGGGTCGTTCTTGCTTCCAGGCTCGCACCTCATCGGCCATTAATTGTGCTTGTTTGATATGATTGTTGACGTTTGTGAGATCAGAATACCAGCGTCCAAAACCGTGTCCCCAGAGGTGGAGATGCACGCGGTTCGGACTCGGCTTTTTAGTTTCGGCGTACCTCAGGCCCATGCCGCAAAGGTGCATGCCGCCGACACCGTCGGCCACAATGACGAGGCCGGAATTGGGGCCGGCTTCGGCTTCCTTGGGGTCGCCGTAGCGCAGGCGGAACAGGGCTGTGAGAAAGGTGGTGTAGAGCATTTTATTTGGGGGGATCGATCAAGCGATGCCGCGAGCGCGGGCCATGCGGCGGGTCATCCACACTTCAAGGCAAAGACCGCCGAGCGCGGCCAGCACGAGCGTACGCCAAACTTCCTGTCGCGGGCTACCGCCGCCCTGGGCGATCAATGCGGGCAATTTGCTTGCGTCCGCCGCGAATGACAGCGGCCAGCCTTCGGCGAGTTTCGTGGCTTCGGCCGGTTCGAGTGTAGCCGGGTCGCTCTCGCGCGAGTCGGCCGCGACGAGGGCGTACGCAAATCCGCCCGGCGGGTTGGGCAGGGTTAGTCGATAAGCGCCGGGCTCGTTCGTGTTGGTGAGTCGGACCCGCGTTGAGCCGTCGGAACGAGTGGCAGGCACGCGCGTGGTGTTGCCGTCGGGGTTCAGGACCGCAAGGTTCGTGTCGGATGGAACGGTGACGCCGGGCAGATCGAAAACGATTGGCTCGCCGGGGCGTGTGACGGCTTGCTGCGAACCACCTGCGCCGAGGTTGAGAACGATCTCGTGGGCGAGCGGGACGAAGTCGGGATTGACGGGGAGCGTGCCGCCTTCGGCGTCGGTGGGCGACGCCATGAGGATCACCCGTCCTCGACCGTGGGCGCGTTCGACCATCCAGGGGTCGCCGGTGTCGAGCCGCGCGATGACGTTTGACTTCTCGCGCGGGGTGAGCAGTCGATAGGCGAAAAGATCGGCCTCGGCGAGTGGTGGATTATCACCCTGGCCAAGCGGGGTGAGAATCGGCCCTGTGAACGTGCGAGGGGCGGGATGGGCGATGACCTGGCGTTTGGCGAAATCACCTTTAACGGAGCCAAGGGTTGCGGGGAGCCAGGCGGCCTCGCCGGCGAATTTGGGGTCGGTGCGATCGCCGAGGGCGATCAACAGTCCGCCACCGCCGGCGACGAACGTATCAAGCTCGGAAATCATGTCTGCTGGTAATTGATCGACATTTGCGAGAACGATGACTTTTTGACCCTGAAGCGCCGTGCGGTTGAAGTCGCGGAGAGGGACGACGGTGGCTTTTACTTGAGGGAGATCATCGCCGCTGGGTGCGAGTGCAGCGCGGAGGAAATCGGTCTCGCTGCCGAGCGGTTCGAGGCTGGGTTCGCCGTCGACGAGCAGCACCGGCAAGGCGGCGGTGACGTCAATGGCGCGGCTGGCCTCGTCGTCGCTGGGCATTGGGTCGTCGGCAGGTGCGAGCTGTGCAGTGAGGAGATGACTGCCGGGTTCGTCGAGAGCGATCCGGAACGAAACGCTCGCCTGACCACCGGGCGGAATTGGCCCGACGACCTGGCTCGTGCCAGGTGCGGCGGTGCCGTCGATCAGCAGTTCGATCGGTCGAGTGAGCGGGCCGGGGCCAGAGTTCGCTACGGTTGCAGTGACCGTGATGGGCAGTCGTGGAACGGTCGAGGTGCGCGAGAGTTCGAGACTCGCGATCGAACCGTTCGGCGCGGGCTCGTTCGCAGGCCCCGTCATCTTGCTGAAATCGACCGACCAGAGCCGCGGCGCGACGGGCAGCCGCTTGCGAAGGTCGCGTAATAAGTCCCAGCGAGCAGGTTCGCCGGGCCGCCACGCGACGCGTTGATTGTCGGTGAGGACGATCACTTCGGAGGCGGGATTCGTCCCCTTTTCAAGAATGCGGAATGCCTCGCCCGCAGCGGCGGAAAGGTCGCTGGAACCACGCGGGCTCGGAAGTTTTTCGAGCGCCGATTCGAGCCGCCCTTTATCGAAGCTGGGCGGATCGACGAGCGGTTGGACGCGATCTTTTGCGAGCAAAATCGCCACTGAATCACCCGGCGAAATGCCCGCGACATAACTCCTGATCCACGCAACCGCCTGGCTCGATGGCGTGACATCGCCCGCAAGCTTACGAGCCATACTGCCGGAGTTGTCGAGAATCAGCACGATATCGCGCCTCACTCCCGCACCTGAACCAGTGCTCCCAGTCGAGCCGGCGTTGCTCGGTGTCCAGAACGGGCGAGACAGCGCCAATGCAACCAGTGCGAGCATGATCATGCGCACAAGCATCAGCAGCATGTCGGCGAGGTTGATGCGCCGGCGCGACCAGGGGCCGAGTTCGAGGAACTGCATCGCGCCCCAGTCGATAACGGGGTCGCGGCGCCTCGAGAGCAGGTGGATGACCACTGGCAGGGCAACACCGGCCAGGCCTGCGAGCATTGCGAAGTTGAGGATGCCGAAGCTCATTCCGTCACCCTCGCGCGCCGGACTTACCGCGCGCCGAGCGTGCGGAGAGGTAGTCGAGCAAGATCCGTTCGTGCGACTGCGATGTCAAAACGCCGTGGAAATCGGCGTTCATGCCGATGATCCCTTCGCGAAGCACGCGGCGGTGTTCGTTGAACCGTTCGAGATAGGTTGCTCGCAGCGCCGATGGGTTGATCCGCAAAGCGTTTTCGAGCCGTTCCAGGTTGCGAAACTTGGCTGGGCGGTGGAACGGGAATTCTTCTTCGTCAGGATCAAGCATCTGGAAGAACAGCACTTCGTGCCGGCGATGGCGCAAGTGCCGCAAGGAATTGACTAGCTCGTCGGCCTTGTCGAAACCGTCGGAAAGGACAATCACCAAACCACGGCGCTTGATGCGATCGGCGAGGTTGTGCAGCACCTGGCTCAGCGGAGTTTCGCCGCCGAGGGGCGTTTCTTCCATCGTTTTGCAGAGCAGTGAGAAGTGGCCAGGAGCGGAGCGCGGGGGGATCATCGTGCGGATTTCGGAGTCGAACGTCACGAGGCCGACGGCGTCGCGCTGGCTGATCATCAAATACGCGAGCGCGGCGGCGAGGCCTCGCGCGTGTTCGAGCTTAGAGGTGTCGGCCTTGTTCCCCTTGTAGCCCATGCTGCCCGACGCATCGAGTACGATATAGGCTTTAAGGTTAGTTTCTTCTTCATATTCTTTGACAAAGTAACGATCGGTCTTGCCGAAGGCGCGCCAGTCGATGTGGCGAATCTCGTCGCCAGGGCCGTACTGGCGGTGTTCAGCGAACTCGACCGAAAACCCTTTGAAGGGGCTTTTGTGCAGCCCGGACATCACCCCTTCAACGACCAGGCGCGCGAGCAGCTCCAGCCGGCCGTACTTGGCAAGTGCATCGGGCGCGGCGGCGAGAGAGGGGTCGGTGCCGCTCACGAATTAGGCTCCAAAACCGACGCCGCTGGGCGAGGAGGGAGCGCTCGAGGAAGACGCGCCGCCGACCAGCCGCGCGGCTGCTTTTTCGGGAGGCGGGGTGATCGCTTCGAGCAAATGCGCGACGACCTTGTCGGGGTCGATCCCTTCGGCCTCGGCGTGAAATGTCGTCACAATCCGGTGCCGCAATACGGGGCCGGCGACGTGGCGGACGTCGGCGAGCGTCGCCACGAAACGGCCGTCGAGCACGGCGCGAGTTTTGGCGGCGAGGATGAGCGATTGACCGGCTCGCGGACCCGCACCCCAGGAGACGCACTTCTTTACAAGTGTTGTCGCTTCAGGCTGGGCGGGACGGCTGGCGCGAACGATGTCGCGTGCATGAATGAAAACGTGTTCAGGCACCGGAACTTTGCGGACGAGTTCCTGCACGGCCAGAATTTGCTCGGCCGTGAGCGTGATTGCGGGCTGAGCGGAAACGTTGCCCGTCGTCTGGCGAAGGATTTCCAACTCCTCGTCGGCCGTCGGGTAAGGAACCCGGATGTTGAGCATGAAGCGGTCGAGCTGCGCTTCGGGGAGCGGGTAAGTACCTTCTTGCTCGATGGGATTTTGTGTCGCCAACACGAAGAACGGGTCGGGCAGTTTGTAGGTTTGATTGCCGGCGGTAACGTGCCGCTCTTGCATCGCTTCAAGCAGCGCGGCTTGCGTTTTGGGCGGCGTGCGATTGATTTCGTCGGCGAGGATGATATTGGCGAACAGCGGGCCGGCAATGAATGTGAACTTGCGGCGGCCGGTTTCGGGGTCGTCTTGCAAAATGTCGGTGCCGGTGATGTCCGAAGGCATCATGTCGGGCGTGAACTGGATCCGGCGGAACGACAGGCTCAAAATCCGCGCGACGGTGCTTACGAGCAACGTTTTTGCCAGGCCGGGCACGCCGACGAGTAGCGCGTGACCTCGCGCGAACAGACTCGTGAGCAATTGTTCGACCACTTCATCCTGGCCGATGATCACCTTGGCGATCTCGCGGCGCAGGCGTTTGTGACTTTCGGCCAGGGCGTGTACGGCGGCCACTTCGTCGTGTGTTGGCTCGGGAAATTGGCTCGCCGTCATCGGTCGAAACTCCTTCGCGTCGAATCCAGAAGTACGTTCTCAGACTGACGCGCGAATGGATGGATGTCAAGCCGCCCGAGCCCGCGTCAGGGTTTGGATTCGGGCGTGCCTTCGGGCTTTCCCTTGGCTACGGGCGTGCTCTCGGCGTTGCCCCAGTCGGACCACCCTTGGTAGTAGTTGCGCGTCGGGAAGCCGAGCCGCTCGAAGACGAACGCGTTGACGGACGATCGGCCGCCGGTCTGGCAATGGGTGATCACCGATTCGCCCGGTTTGATCCCAGCCTTGGCGATTTTGGCACGCTGTGCGGCCTCGTCGAGGAAGCGGCCGTCGGGGCCAACGAACTCCGTCCATTCGAGGTGGCAGGCGGTCGGGATTCGTCCGCCTCGCTTGGCGCGGGCGACTGTGCCGGTGTGCTCGCCTTCGGTTCGGGCGTCGATTATCTTCGCCGCCCGTGATTCGAGTACGGCGAGAACTTCGTCGCGCGTGGCACCACGATCAGTGCGGAACTTGACGGGGAAGACCCTGGGCTCGACCTTCACCATGTCGCTCGACACCGGGCCACCCTGCGATTGCCAGTAGCCGAAATTGCCATCAAGCAATGAAACGTTTTCGACGCCGACATATTTGAGCAGCCACCAGATGCGGGCGGCTTCGAGTTGCTTTTCACCGTCGTAAACGACGACTTCGGTTTGCTCATCGATGCCGAACGGGGTGACCCAGGCGCTCCAGGAACGGGCGTCGGTCAGGCTATTGGGACGGGCGCCGAGAGCGGTTGCGGCTTTGAAGTCGACCCAGACCGCTCCCGGGATGTGCGATTTGTCGTATTCGGCGCGGGGGCGGGCGTCGATCACGCGGAGCGATGGATCATTCGCGACGACTCGCTTGCGAAGCGCCGGGTGCGTGATGAGGGTTGCGGGAGTGGCCGCTTCAGCAACGGTGACGCACGAGAGCGCAAGGAGCGGAATCGCGACAAATCGCAACATGACGAAGCTCCGGGGCTGATGAATCATTGAGGGGGGGCGGGTGAGCGCTTCGAGTCATTGGCAGGCCGGGTGACGACCATTGAGTCGACTTCCTTGCCGTTGACGTCGATTTGCGTCATTTTGAGCTGCGCCGGCGAAATGTCAAGAAGGGTAAATGAATGGATATCTGAAATGACTCGCTGGGTGAAAGGAGCCCAGGTTGCCGACTGACCGCCGCGAATCGTGTCGTGCAGGGTTGCTCCGCCAGCGCCGGAGATGATGTAAATCACGCCGGTCGGCTCGGTTTTCGTCACGCCGTCGAATTGATCGTCAAGAGTCCACCCGCCGTTAACGTGGCCATCGGCCCCTTGCAGCTTGCCATCGGGCTGAGGCTGAACCTTGAAGGTGAGCGGCTTGGTGCGCTGGTAATTATGAACATGACCGCCGAAGACGATCGATACGCCGCCGCGCTCGAAGATGTCGCAAAGCTCACGGGCCTGCTGCTCGTGATAGTGTGCGACCGACGAGTTGAAGCCGGGCTGATGCAAAAGCACAAGACGCCACGGTTTGGCCTTGGCGGCGGCGAGGTCGTGCTCAACCCAGGCGCGGAGGGCAGGGTCGGACCAGTCGACGTTAGGATTGGTGTCGAGCACCGTCCAGTGGACGTCGCCGTTATCAAATGAGAAGTTGCACATGCGCGGGAATGTCGGTCCCGCGGATTCGAGGAAGAGTTCTACGCGTTCGGGCGAGCCGTTGAGTGCGGGGGTGCTGGGATCGCCGTATTTCGAGGTTGGTCCGTTGAGCGGCTGCGACCACTCGAAAAAATAGGCCATCAGGTCGGGGAAGGTGTTCATGTCGTGCGGCGAGATGTCGTGATTCCCCGGCGCGGCGGCCGAGAGAATCGACCGCAAGATCGGAGCACCTTGCGATCGCGACGCGGTATCGGCGTTGTAAACCGGGAAGAAGCGGTCGGCGTATTCGGAGATTCGCCCACGGCTGTAAACGATGTCGCCGGCGATGACGAGGAAGTCGGGATGCGACTCGCCGATTTGCCAGGCGATGTGCGATGCCGCCGAGGTTCCAGCCGCAATATCGCCGATGATGGCAGTGCGGTAAGGACGCCCTTCGGGCATCCGCGCGCGGCCTTCGGATTCGAACAGCGTCGAACTTGCGCGGCCGACGCGGTAGTTAAATTTCTCGCCCGGAACGAGGCCGGAAATTGTCGCGTGATAGGTGCGGTGCGGCTCGACTTTTTCGAGCACGATTCGGCGAAATTCTGGCTTGGGGGCACGTACCCAGTCGGCGCTGGGAGTTGTGCGGACTTCGACCCACCAGTCGGCGTCGACGTCGGCGGTGTGCCAGACGACTTCCGCTCGCTCGGGGGTGGCAAGCTCGGGGGAATTGCCGAGTTGAAGATAGGGCTTGAAGAGAAAAGAGCGGTCGCTGGTTGCCCAGTGCAGCGAGACGCCCAGGAAGCTTGCGATTGGCCCCGAGAGGAACCAGAAGAGAGCACCAAAACCAACGACCAACGCGAAAATCAAACGACGGCGACGTCGAGGAGTCATAAAAACAGGCTCGCGGGCTCAGTTCGAGAGGGTTTTGCGACGGCCAACGACGTTCACGCCACTACCAATCAAGAGGTTGTGGTCGTACGTCCATTCGTAAAACTTGCCCGAGCGGGCGGGACGAAGCTCATGCAAGTCGTCGTAGCCGGCTTCGGTGAACCATTGCTTCAGCTCGTTCAGAGTGTGGTGCGACTGGTATTTGGGGGCGTACCAGTCGAAGTTGTCGCAAACGCGGAGCGTCCAGTCGGGATGATTCGAGAAGTTGAACACCTTGTTCAACGTCTTATTCGCGAGCGGAATGCTGCCGATCGCTCCCATTGCGACGGAAATGGGTTCCAGTACTCGCGCGGGGAGTCGCGTTGTGATTGCGCGCAGCGATGAGTTCAAGACTTCTTGCGGCAGGATGTTTTTGCGATAGAGCCAGACGGCGAGCTGGCCATCTGGTTTCACGCGCTTCGCAACTTCGTCGAACGCCTTGCGCGGCTGGGGGCCGTGGTGCATCACGCCGATGCTGAAGGCGAAATCGAACGTGTTTTCAGCGAGCGGCAGCTCGGTGAGATCGCCCTGGAGGATGGTGACATTGGGCATGTCGGCGCAGAGCGTGCGCGCTTTTTCGACGGCCGTGCTGAGGTCGACACCGACCACCTGGGCGCCGAAGCGGCCGAGCAGGTAGGCGTAGCGACCGCCGCCGCAGCCGGCGTCGAGCACGAGTTTTCCGGCAAGCTCTCGCGGGTGGACGCCGGTTTTTACGGTGAAAACCGCTTCATCTTCTTCGTCGCGGGCGACATCATAGCGGTTCCACTGCCGGCCGAAGCTGGCGGTGTAAGTTTCGCCGGCGAAACGGGGAATGCCGTTGATTTCGGGGTAGGTGACGCCACACGTGCCGCATTGAAAACCAGGAGGGGTTTCAGCCCGGTCGAGAGGTCCACGGCACCGGGGACAGCAGAGGATTGTGGCGGCTTCTGTCATCATTAACGCATTGTAACGAATGCCTGGCGTAGGCTCTATCCCTGCTGCCGATTGTTAGATCGATCTAATTTAGGAACAATAAAGTCTGCTTCACCTTACGCGACTGAGACAAACGCATTGGAATCATGGTAAATCTGGATTTGATCAGCGGATTCGAGCGATATCGGAGTCGTCTCGGCCGGCGCTGGGTGGTAGCCGTTTCGGGCGGAAGTGATAGCGTTGCGCTTTTGAGGTTGCTGGCTGCGTGGGGTGGTGTCGAGCTGATTGTGGCGCATCTCAACCACGGTACGCGCGGTGAGGCAAGTCGCGCGGATGCGGAGTTTGTGCGACAGCTTGCCGAGGGGCTTGGGTTGCCGTTTGAGTTGGGGAATTGGAAGCCGACGCGCGAGGGGCATTTTGAAGTTGATGCCAGAAATGCGCGTTACGAATGGTTGCTAGAGGTGGCGCACAATCAGCAGGCGAGCGTTATTGCTGTTGGGCATACGCAGGATGATCAGGCCGAGACGATTCTGCAGCGCATCGTACGTGGGACGGGTTTGCGGGGGTTGGGAGGCATTCCACGCAGTCGTCAATTGGGGTCGGGAGTGACGCTCGTTCGGCCGTTGCTGGAAGCTTCTCGCGGGGAGTTGAGGCAATATCTGCAGGGGATTGGTCAGACCTGGCGCGAGGATGCGTCTAACGCAGATATTTCACGCACACGTTCGCGGATTCGTCATGAACTTTTGCCGCTACTCGCACGCGAGTACAACCCGCAAATTGTCGCGGCGATCACGCGGTTGGGGATGGTTGCGCGATCGTCGACGATTGCTAATGATGTGCGCATCCAAGAACTTGCGTCGCAAGTTGTCGTGTCGCGTGATGCCGGCAATATCGTGATTCAGCGCCAGCAATTTGCGACGTTATCGAAGCACGATCGCATCGAGGTGATTCGCAGTCTCTGGCGTGCGCAGCGCTGGCCCGAACGGGCGATGGATGCGACGCGATGGCGTAGGCTGGCGCGTTGGATGATTGAGGGGGAGGGGAGTTACGATGTCGGTTACGGCGTAAGGCTATTTGGCGGATTGGAGAGCGTGCGGTTGAGTCGGACGCGGCAGGATGCTATGGCTGATGAAGTTGTGTCGTCAGTACCGTTCGGCATTCCCGCGAATGTTGAGTGGGGTGGCGGGAGGCTTCAAACAACGCTCGAGATGGAGGTTCGGGATCAGTCGAGGTGGAATGAGTTTGTCGATGTTGAATCGATTGAATTGCCGCTGATTGTTGATCATCCGCGCTCGGGCGATCGGTTTGACCCGCTGGGAATGGGCGGACAATCGATGGCGCTTGCGGACTTTTTTCGTGGGCGTCGCGTGAGTTTGAATGATCGGAAAACAACGCCGATCGTGCGAGATCAACGGGGAATCGTTTGGGTGGTGGGACAGAGGATTAGCCATCGCGTTCGGTTGACGGAGACGTCGGTGCAGATTGGCCGGATGCAATGGTTTCAGGCTGATTGATCGCTGCTGCGATCATGTGCCTTCGAGGCGACGAGGATGAACTAAACTTCTCGACGAAGCGAAGCCTTCCTCGCTCCGATGCTCTGCGTCGGAGCGTTTCTTCGATCGCTCCGCGGTCATTTTTGAAACATATCAGCCAACCATGTGATCACGCCAAGTCGTGAGCTGCATTTCAGCCGTTTGCCATGTCAATCGTAGCCGCAGAGCGGCTGGAATACCGCTCCCCCACGCGGAGCATGGGAGCGAGGGATTTTTACGTTTTGATATTAGTAAAGATAATGCAGCTAACCTTAATTACTTTTTTCTGATCGTGGCGGAGCAGGGGGTTCGGTTTCGGCGTCGGTCCACTTCATCGCGCGGGCGTGACGCATTGGGGCGATGCGGAGAATGATCTCGCCGTTTTTGAAGAGACGTACGGTTCCGGTCGACTGGCTCACCACGATCGCCAGCGCGGATGTCGCATGCGTAATGGCTGCGGCCGCCCAGTGTCGCGTGCCGAGACCGCGCGGGAGGGTAAGGTCGCTGTTCGGGGCGTCGATGATCTGGCAGGCGGCTTCGACCGTGCCGTCGCGGGCGACGATGAACGCACCGTCGAGCTGGGCGATTTCTTTGATCGCCTCGCGTACACGGTGGTCGCGGACGTTGCGTTCTTTGCGACGATAACCGCGAAATGGGTCGAAGCCGAGCGTACGAGAACGGGTGGCGACGTTGCGGACGTCACCCACAACGATCAGTGTGCCGACGGCTTTACCTTCGCGTCCTTCACGGCCGATTTCGACCGCGACGTCGACCACGGCCTTGAGGGTTTCGAAGGGGACTGAGGTTTCAAGCGCGCGCAGGTCGCGGGCGGTGAGGCGTTCGAGGTGTTCGCCCAGGCGGACGACGGTCATCGAATCGAGTTCGTCGGCCTCGAAACCGGAGTAAACCACGACCACGCGCGCACCGGCGCGGAGATGGTCGTTGGCGACCGCCTCGATGAGCGCGAGTGTGATGCGTTCGATGATGGCCGAGTCGGTCGGTTCGACTTCGACTGCGACCAGGCCGGCTTCGCGGACGTCGTCGATGACGCGTTCAGAGTCGATGGCGACGAAGAGATCGACGCCGTCGGCGATGGTTTTCATCGCCTCCCAGTCCATCAGGCCCTCGGGCATGACCAGCACGCCGACAGCGCCGACCTTCTCGGCCGCCGCGCAGGCGAGCTCGAGGAGGTTGATGGTCGCTTTTGTCAGTGCGCTTGGGGTCACGCGGGTCGCCTCTCAATGATCGGCTGCAGGCGCTCATCGAGCAACCGATCCGCCGATTCACGAAAAGGTCGGCGACCGTTCTGCTCAAGAGGCGCACGCAGCAGGAGCAGGAAAACACCGGGAGCGGAGATGTGCTTGACCGCTACCCAGCGACCTCGTGCCGTGCTTGTGGGGAAACCAAAATACCACCGACCGCCAAACTTGACTAGAGGGCACCAAACAACGCATCACATTCCCGCGTCAAATCTTGGGGCAAATGCCCAGGCTTTGGTACTTGCCTACTTCGCCAGGGATAGAGATGGATTTGATTGCGTCGATTGATGGTATGATCGAATGAGTGGTGGTCGAGCAGATTGCCAGATCAATCCATAAATGTCGGTGTGAGAGAGTTTGAAGCCTGCGAGACTGCCATGAAGGACACCACGAAATTCAGACGGGCGTGTGGGCTCGCATTGTTGGCGCTGATTGCGGCGGGCTTTGCGTTCATCGCATGGCGCGGCCGAAACCAAGGTGAGCACGACCAAAAGACAATCGATTACACAGGTCTATCGGTCGCTGAGAGCCCTTATCTGGCGGATGTAGTGGAACCAATCACCGTGACGTTTGGCATCATCGATGGGAATGGCGGCGTTGAGATCACGTTTGTCGATTCGCGCGGGACCAAGAAACGGGTGTGGCTCGAAGAGGATTGGACAGAAGACTCGCTTTTATTCTTCGACCGCCCCGATGAAACTGCCAAAACGCCGAACACCCAACTTCCCAGAGGTGGGCGCGAAGAGCGGGCCTTTTGTGGCTTGTTGCAGCGGTGGTGTCGATCCAATCCGCGCGCTTCCGAGATTCGCCAACGACTCGAATCTCGAAGCCCCGGCGAGCGCATATTTTAGGAAGACTATCCGCAAGAATTACGGAAAGTTTTCGATGCGGTTGTGTTGATGCGGCAACTTCAAATTAGATGATAGTCATGCATGTTTGCATATTTTATATTTGTTCCAGCGACTCAAAAGGGCATCCGACGCGTATCGTAGTTAGTGTGAATCAGACTTGAACAGAAGGTAGCGAAGGCAACGAAGTGGGAAAGAGGAGAAAATTCCACGAGAGTTGGGAATTCGATAAAGCCGTTGGGTCGTTGGTTGAAATGGAGTGGTCAATTGGCGCGTTGCCTCGGATTTCTGCTGGACGCTCGCCTCATTGCCTAGAAGTTGATGCCTCTTGCGGCTGCGCCGCCCGGGTTCGAGAACCCAGGGTACCCAAGAAAGATCGCCAACGCGCATGAAAAAACCACGCGAAGCGGTTGAAGGATTCGCGTGGTTTTCAGGTTTAGTCCCGAATCGCTGGCTTACTTCTTGGCGTCAGCGGGCTTGGTGTCGGCCGGCTTGGCGTCAGCGGGCTTCGCGGCGGGCTTGCTGTCGGCAGCAGGCTTGGGCGCGTCGGCCGGCTTCGTTTCGGCGGGCTTGGGCGCGTCAGCGGGCTTGGCGGCCGGCTTTGATTCAGCGGGCTTAGGGGCGTCGGCCGGCTTTGTTTCGGCGGGCTTGGGCGTGTCAGCGGGCTTGGGAGTGTCGGCCGGCTTGGGAGCGGGCTTGGTTTCGGCTGACTTCGGGGCCGCAGCGGCCTTGGCCTTGCGGACGGCGTCGATGTGGCGGGCAAGGATGCCGGCGCGGGTGTCGTAGTATTCCTTCAAACCCTTTGAGGGATTGACGATCCGCACGTCGCCGGTCGCCGTGATGCCTTCCATTGGCTTGCCGTAGTTCGTGTACCAGGCGCCGAAGACTTCGGGGCTCACGCCGCGCTTGGCTTTGAGGTCGCGGGCGTCGATCGCGCGGCCGGTGATAAGGATGTCGAGCACGGGCGGCGGGTCGATCGAGGTTTCGACGAGACCGGCGTCCTGAGCGGCGACGATCGCTTCGGCCACGGCGCGACGAGCCGCTTCGAGCTTGGCTTCGACTTCGGGCGGAATCGTTGGCAGCGGGGCTTCGGCGGCCGCCTTGGGAACTTCGGGCGGCTTGGCGTCGGCCGGCTTGGTGGTATCGGCGGGCTTGGTATCAGCAGGCTTGGCCGTCTCGGCGGGCTTCGTTTCCGCAGGCTTGGCGTCGGCGGGCTTGGCGTCGGCGGGCTTGGGGGCGTCTTTCTTCGCGTCTTGCGCGAAAGCGCTGCCCAGGGCGCTAAGGCCGAGGGTTAGCCCGAGGGACATGGCGAACAGGGCAAAGCGTCGCACCGGGACTCTCCTTAATCTCTCTGACTGGCGGTGTGAATTCTTCCGGTCAAGCTGCCAGAAGGCAGGCAGTAAGGTGGTGATTCTAGCGGTCTTGCGGGTTGGAGGGAAGACCACGACGCATCGCACCGCCAATTGAACCGGCCAGCCGTCTGCACGATCTCCTAACCCTTTGGGCGAGCGCGAAGTGCCTTGACGACGATGTTCAGGCTCATGAGCGCCCAGACCGACTCGAGCACCAGCACGCCGGCGTTAAGCGGAATGACAGCCGTAACTGCCAAGAGCGCCGAGCCTACCAGGTTGAGCAGGCCATACGCCAAATGGTCGGCCTTCAAACCGGCAAACTGCTGGCCGCCGAAACCGAGAAGTACGAGCGTAGCACCTGTCAGCGAAAGAATTTGCGTCAAGATCGGATTCATGGAGTCTTCCTAACGTCAACGTGGTCAGGGCAAAGAGTCGAGGCAGTTTGAATCTATCGCGGAGAGTATGGAAGTTTTGGGAATTTGCACAAGACGGGTCATGAATTGATCGTCAAGAGCCGATGGATGACACGACGAAGCATCACGGACAGGCGGCTGCCCGCTGAGAGGGAGCGCGGTGGCTGGATGTACGGAACGGGAGGCGAGTATGGCCTCCAAAACGGTCGGAAGGAACCGGACCATGCCACGGATGTCGAGACGGAACCGTCCTGCGCTCGAGGGGTTGGAGGGACGCCAGCTCCTGAACGGCTCGGCCGATCTGACGCCGTCGGCGGCCGACCAGGGGACGACACTGGGAGTCCCAAACCAGTTTCGCGGCATTAGTTATGTCACCGCGAAAGGGGCAAAGGTTCAGGTTCAGGTGCTGGGTAACGGCTCGATCCAAGGGACGACCGTCACGCCCGATGGTGTGCTGAACCTGGTTTACAGCGGCACGAACGGTGCGACGAAAATCGTCATCGACGTGAAGCGCGGCTTTGCTCCGCTCGGCTCGGTGAACGAGCTCGATGTCGCCTCGAATAACTACACGGGCGTGGGCGGGCAGATTCTTGGGTCGCTGATCGGGCCCAAGGTCGACCTGATCGATAACGGCCAGATCAACATGACGTCTGGCATCGGCCGGCTGCAACTCCATTCGATCGGCCGCAACACACAAATTCACCTCCGCGAGCTGCCGCAAACGACTCAGATTTCGCGATTTGCACCGGTCACTTTGACGACCACAACGACGGGTGCAGTCACCTCAACGTCGAGCGCGACGACTTCGGCGACCGTGACGACCACGGTGAGCACGCAAAATCCGAACCCGAAGCCGCTTCCGCCGGGTGAGGTGGGCGTAAACCAGCCAGCTCCCTATACCGACAACGCGCCAGCGAGCTACACGTCGCAAGGCCGGACGATGAACTACAGCAACGACGCCGACGGCGGGTCGACGCTGACGAGCATTTCCGGCCAGTTCAGCCCGGGTCTGAATCAGGTGGTTTATCCTGGCCCAATTCCGCCGGCAACCGTTCCGCCGCCGGCGGGCGTGTCGATGCAGGTCGACTTCGTGAATGCCGGAACGCCCGGTAAGCGAACGATCGGAAGCGGGCAGGTCTTCGGATATGACCCGGTTGCCAATACGCTGATTCGTTTCGACGAGCGATCGGGTGCCGCGCTTCAGACGATCGACGTTGGTGGCACGCCGACGACGGCCGCGGGTGTTGGTCTTGGTCGCAACGGCCGCGAGCTGGTCGTGCTGCTGGGACGCGGGTCGACGATTCAGGCGTTCGACGCCATTAACGGCAATCCGGTTGGTTCTTTCAGCATCGGCACGCTGGCGGCTGACGGGATCAACGCGATCGACGGCATCGGCTTCAACGAGCAAAGCACCGTCGTGATGGACTACAACGGCCAGGTTGTGCCGGGTACGCCCAACTTCGGTGCGGCGGTGACGATTGATGTAACCGCGAGCCTCGCGTCGGGAAATGCTGTCCCGATTGGCCTGCCGTATAACACGAGCCGATCGCTCGAACTGCTGGGTGGCATCGCCGCGGTTCCGCAGGGAACCTCGTTCTACGCCGCGGCCGCCGCTCACTTCGATCCGTTCCAGCTTCAGCCGACGAACTTCCAGCAGGGTACCGTCACCTTGACCGGCTCGACGCCGGGATTGATCACGGAATCGACCCGCACTGCCTTGCCGGGTAAGGGTACGAATCCGTTCATCAACGCGGGAGCCTACGGGTCGAACCGCACGAGCGGCGTGACCCGGGCGCTTGGTGCGTTCGAGCAGAATCTCGGACTCGTCACCGGCGTGGTGAATGGACAGAACGTCGTGCAGCTCTACACGCCGTCGAATGGTTCGGCCGGTACAGTTTTGCTCAATAACCCGAATCAGCTCGCGAGCATCAGCTCGTCGTTCCACCCCGAACTGGCGGGCGCAGCACTCGTCGACGTGCAGGGCAACCTGCAATCGTTCACCGGGAAGAGCGCACACGGGCTGGCGATTAACGATAACGGCAACTTGAACATCGTGCGGATCCGGTCGCTCAGCGACTCGACGATCGTCGGCCAGCCGTTCAGCCACCTGCAAGTTGCTAGCCGGCATAACGTTGTGGTGATCACGCCCAACCGCTCGGTGGGCACGCGTGGCGGAGTCATCGTCGACCCGAACCTGAAGCCGCTGGGACCCCTCTCCCTGCCGAGCTAAGGTTTGCGGTCGATCGGCGCGAGCGATGACGCGTAATCGCTCGCGCCGATGAGTCCTTCTAAGAACAGACCCGAATCCTGGCGCGCAACGGGTCATCAAAAGTGTCAGATATCACCATGATATTGCGCGCCACTTCGGCTGGACGCATTTGACCGTCCGCGATAGGATTCGGGGGCTCGAAATCGTACGCAGGCGATTCGACATAACTCGAATCAATGATTTGATTTACGACGTTCTTATTCGGCCATGATCGAGGCGTTTCCGGCCGTCCCCTTTTGATTTTGGCACCCCGACATACCCCACGGCCAGCCGAGCGCCGATGAATGGGCAGGCGATTGCCGATTTTGACCCGCCGACTCGTTTTCACGCGAGCCAAACGGTCGCACTCCTGATAAACTAGATAATTCAGGTAGATCGGGAGGTTTGTAATCGCCTTGGGTAATTGGGCTGCCCTGGCAGCTCGTTCGTGCAAGGGGGCGGGGTATGTCGGTGACGGCGCGGTCGGTGACGAAGCGGTCGGGCTTTGTGCAACCCGAGCTTCAAGCAGAGCTCGCGCGACTGCGCGAAATCAATAATCACACGAACCTGTACTGGCTCGCGCTCGAGTACGCGACGATCGCGGTGATTGCCACGCTCACGATCGCCTTTGCCGAGCTGCGCTTAGGCTGGGGGCTGTCGTGGATTTGGAACGTGCCGGTGTTTGGGCTGGCGATCATTTTGATGGGCGGCGTTCAGCATCGACTGGCGGGCCTTGGGCACGAGGCGTCGCACTATAGCCTGCTGCACAACAAGCTGGCGAACGACCTCGTCGGCGACCTCTTCTGCATGCTGCCGCTGATCACGAATGTGCACTTTTATCGCCTGTTTCATATGGCGCATCACCAGTATGTGAATGATCCCGAACTCGACCCCGACCTCGTCAATCTGGGCAAAGGGAAGCGCGTCGACGAATTCCCGATGAAGCGCAACGAGTTCATCGCCAAGGTCTACTTGGTATTCGTGACGGCGCCACTCACGTTCTCACGCTATCAGTGGGCGTATTTTTATGTGAACGTGCTCGGGAAGGGTGGCAACACCTACATGAAGCGCGTGCCCGATGGCGACGCCTCATACGCTCGACCACGTTTGGGGACCTTGTTGGGAATTGGCTACATCGCTGGCTTTCTGGTTGTGCATTACTTCCTGACTCGCACGAACAACTCGCTCTGGCTGATTCCGACGTGGTTCATCGGCCTGGTGGGGGTGGTGTTGGTCATGCGGCAACTGCCCGACAGCGCCATGTTCCGCTCACCGTTCCGGCAGCCTTATGACGAGCGCGTTGCGGGCCTGATGCGGCTGGCGTTTCTGACGGGTGGACTCGTAATGCTGGGGCTGCTCTGGCCGATTTCGCACGGCAAGGCGGGGATGTACTTCAACCTGCTCTGGAGCGTGCCGCTCGTCACGACGATGCCGTTTTACATGCTCTTGCGCGATACATATCAGCACACGAACGGCGATACCGATCGCATCACGAACACGCGCGTCTTTTTCGCCGACGCCTTCACGCGCTGGGCTGTGTTTGTGTATGGGCAGGACATCCACGTTCCGCACCACATCTTCCCGGCGGTTCCGCACTACAACCTGATGCGCTTGCACGAGGCGCTCAAGAAGTGGAACCCGGAATACGCGCAGGATGTCGTGGAGTGCCACGGCACGTTCTCGAATCGCAAGGGGCAGCCGACGATTTTGGATGTGATGACGGATGGTGCGGAGTAGACCGCAATCACTGGTTCGATCACCCGAAATCAAGGCATAGTAGAAAGGCCCGGCAGACCTCCAATCTGGTAGGTGTGCCGGGCTCGTTGTTTCTATCGAGCGTTCATAGCCGGTCGCCGAGTTGTTCAGGCATTAGGACTTCGCTCGCATCGGCATTCCTGGTATCGTTCCCGCGCTACAAATCCCAGAGGGGATCGCGAACGACCTGTGAACGCGCTGCGCGGAGGCCGAGATGATCCTGACAGCGATGTCGATCATGATCGCAGGGCAGATCGCCTTGCCGAACAAGGAGCTGAGCCTCGAGCAGGCAAAGGCTGAGGCGAGATTCATCGTTCTGGCTAGGGTCGGTAAGACCAGCGAGCCCTTCGCGAACTTGCCTCCCACTGGTTTGCCCTACTTCATGTGGACCGAGCTCAAACCCACGGCTGTGCTCAAAGGGCAGGTGACCTACGAAGAGTTGAACCAGCATCCGCTCGCGATGCTGGCGAAGAAGCCCAGCGCCGAGGAAGAGCAGATCTTTTTCCTCGGCGACGGATATCGAGATTTCGTCATCACCAAGATCTTGCCCAAGACGGAAGCGAACCTGGAAGCAATTCGGTCGAAATCGCCTCAGCCAGAGATTCAGAAGCCGAAGCAACAGCTTCATCAAGCTGGAATCGGTGGCGGTGGCCTCACCGGCGGGTTGGACGTCCGCCGGCTCATGGTCGAGCCCGAGCCACCGGCCTACAGGGGAACTGTGATCATTCCGGAGAAAGACGCAACAGGCGACGTGCTCAAACTCCAGAAGGAGTTCGCCGCCGCGATGCACCGAGCCGATCCTGTGCCGGAGAGTAGGCGAACTCACTTCGCCTGGGTCGAGAAGGACGAATACGTCCGCAGATACAAGGTGATCCAGCTCGGGTGGCATGGCGCCGTCCGAACTTTCGAACCCCGGCCGGATGGTGGCTGGTTCGTGAATATCGTGATCCGGCCGTGGCTCTACGTCCCGTTTCGCGGATTCTTGCCTGACGAAGTCGAGGAGACGTACGAATACGTCAACGGCCGCCTGCGCCTGGCACATACAAATGCCGCGCAGGTCAGGCCGGAATCGCAGAGAATCGTGGTCCACTAACCGCAACGGGCGTGCAGCCCATTCTTCTACACCGCGACGAGCCTTCGCCCGAGTGCTTGAATTTCCTCGCGCGCCTGCTGGTGCTTCGACTTCTCGAGATGAAGGTGTTCGCGGAAGGAGTCGAGCTGGAGCCGGAGCCAGTTCTGGTCGGCTTGCTCGGCTGTGAGCGCGGGATCGGCCTCGCGGTCGAACCCGATCGCGTCGAAGGGGTCGGAAACGACCTTGAGAATTCGCGCCACATCTTCACGCGTGAACATCTTCTTCCAGAGGCCGGGGCGGCCTTGCCAGAAGTGATACTGCCACGAGTTGCGGCTCGCTTTGAGCTGCGAGATCGACGTCGCTTCGAGAACCTCGTCAATCGGCCGGCGCAATGGCTCGCCGAGCCAGTTTGAGAGCGCGGCCAGAGGCGGCTCGGGGTTGGCGACGAGTTCTTCGTAACGCAGCGGGAAGTAGTACGACGGCGCCCATTTCTTCCAAGCAGGCGCATAACAAAGCAAAGCCCGGCCGGCTTCGCTTCCTACATAATCCAGGAAGGTATCGCTCCGGGGCGTCGCGCCGACGATCCGGCAGCTATCGCAAACGCCAGGGCACTTGCCGTCTTCGTGGACAAAATAGGTGTAGTTCAACCACGAGAGCAGCACGTCGAGCGGGTGCCGCAACGGCTGGATCACGCGAATGTCGTTGGCGTCGAGCAGGGGCAGGAAGTCGGGCAGCGGATACCAGTGGATCTGGATCACGCAGCGCTCGGGGAGATTCGACCAGTCGAGCTCGTGCGGATAATGGATCGAGATCGGCTTCAGGTCGTAGAACGACGCGAGCATCCACCTGATCCAGGTGTTGCCAGACCGGGGCGATCCAATGACAGCGAGTCGTAAACGAGAATCGGAGTGCGAAATGGCGGTCGTTGGCGATGCGTCCTGCACGACGCCGCTCCTTCCCTGGTTCGGTCGGGTGACAGTTGGGGCCGCCGGAGAGGGAAACATATGCCGGGGCACTTGAATGATTGTTCGTACGCGTTTCAGTTACGAGATATCGCCACGAAACGCGCGCTATCTTGAAACAAATGCAAAACTTACAATCCGAATGCGGTTTATGTTCGGGAAAGTTACACATAACCACACAAAAGCGGCGCTTTTTCTCGAAATTGATCCTATAAGCTGAGAAGATGGAACACCTGCGCGGACGAGGACCAGGTCCGACCAAGTCAGGCGTGATGTATTAAGTACATGGGGGAATTGCGATGCGTCGTAGCTGTGTTCCCTGTGTTTCCGGGATCGAAGGGCTGGAAAAGCGCGAGGTCTTGAGTGCAGGATTGCGCGTACCCGCTTTCAAGATCAACCTCGGCGTGACGATCCAGGGAACCATCCACGGATCAGTTACTGAGATTACGCCGATCTCTCCAACTGCCCAGCTTGTCAACTACACCGGCATCGGCAAGGCGAACATCATTGGCGATGGCCACGGCAGCGGTCATCACGTGATCACGAGCCATGCGGCCGGCAAGAAGCCGACGAACGATACCTACTCGCAGGGGCAGTTGAGTCTTGCGGGAACCACAGACCAGGTCCAGGTGACGTACACCGGAACCGGGCATACAAAGGCCGACGGTAGCTTCACGGCAACGCTTAAAGGAACCGCGCAGTCGGTTGCCGGTCAGCACGCCGGACTGAGTGGCGGCTTCACGGCGACCTTGAGCGGCAACAATCGCACCGGAACGTTCACGGTGACGTTCAAGATCAAACTCTGATTGTGCAACGCTCTATTTACCTGGCGACGTCCATTCCAGGTCGGCGACGACGGGATGGTGGTCGGAACCGACGGGCGGTCCTACGCCGCAGCGCCTGGCGATCCAGCCGGGTCCGCAGAGGATGTGGTCGATTCTGACGCCAAAGTATCGCGTGTACTTGGTGTGACCGTAGCCCATGCCAGCCGCGGAGAAGGCGTTCAGAAACCGCGACCAGTCTCGGGCGTAAATCGGCGAGTCGGCCGGCATGTTGAAGTCGCCGGCGATGATGTAGGGGATGGTCGATTCGGCCACCCAATCGGCGGCATCCTTCGACTCGCTCCAGCGCTGCTTCATGTTTTCTCGAAGCAGCGGGATCGAATCGAGACCATCTTCCATCACCGCCGCTAATCCCTCGCGCGGGGTTTCAAGGTGCACGGCGAAGACGTTGAGCGGCCCTGAAGGGGTTTCGAGCGTGAATCGCACGAGCGAACCTCCTGCCCAGGCCGGATTCGCAAGCGGACGCAGTTCGACAGCGGTCAGACGAAATCGCGTGGCGATGCCGATTCCCTGGATGTAATACGTCGTCCAGCCAGGCTCGTGAAAGTGCGTCGTAAGCCAGGAGCCGCTCTTGGGGCACTCCTGCATCACCACGATATTGGGGTTCATCAGGGCCATTAGCTTGGGTAATGCCTTCGCGCGCCCTTCTTCGGTGTTGCACGTGGCGAAGCGAATCTTGAGGTCCCCGGGCGTTTGGCTTTGCGTCATCGCGCGCCAGGGGACGCAAAATCCCATCCACGGCCCAAGCGTGAGACCGGTCGCGGCCACGAGCGGCAGAATCGCCCCCTTGCGGCGGGTGATGATCAAAAACAGCAGAAGAGGCGGCAGCGGCGCGAGCATCAGCCAGCGCGGGGCGAAGAGCAAAAAGGTGGTCGGCCACCAGGTCTCGCCCCACCGAGCAATCACAAACAAGAGCGCGACCATCGCGAATGCATAGATCCAGCTCGAAACCACCGTGATCCAGCCCAGACAACGCATTAAAAATGGCTTGCGTTTGGGGATCGATTCACCAGTAGGTGTGCTCGCCTTTTGGGGAGCTGGAGCCGGGCGCGAGGCGACTTTTCGTGTCGTGGCAAGCTTCGTTTTGAGCGTTGCGGCGCGTTTTACCAGGCTTTTCTTTAGCTCGTCGACGCGATTCGATTTGGGAGCGGCCACAGATGCTGGCTGCGCCGGTTTGAGCGCGCCGCAGCCGAGGCAGTTCGTGACATATCCCGCTGTTGGATTTGGCGTACCGCACTGGGTGCATCGCCAGAATGAGGAACCAGAATTGGCCGGGTTCATGCAGACTCCCGGCGAAGAAAAGAGATCGGGACTTCAAGTCTCAGAGGGGTCATTTCAGTATTCACAAATGGTTATTGAGCAAGAGGTTCTAATTCTATCGGACGAAGGTTTGCAATGGAAAGTGGAATTGGGCGAGAGAACGTCGCGTGGCGATCGTGTTCCTTCTAGCGTTCTCTGATCCGTCCACATACCATGAGGCATCCCTTCATCATTACGTTCATGCACGAATCCTAGCTCGGGTATTGAGATGCCTCTCCAATTCGCATGCGCTGGGTGTGGAAAGAAGTACTCGGTCGCGGAGACGCACGCCGGGAAACAGGTGCAGTGCAAGGCGTGCGGAACGATGATGCGCGTGCCGCAGGCGAAGGCCAAGCCCGCTGCCGAGGCGCCCGACCTCTTCGGCATGGATGACGACATTGTTGACGAAGACGGTGATGAAGGGGCGAGTTACGACCAGCCGATCAGGCGCAGCGGAGCGTCGGGCCGAGGTGATTCCGGCGGCGGCGTACCGATCGCGATTTTCATTGGTGGCGGCGTCATTCTGTTGCTCGTGCTCGTCGTCGGCCTGGTGATGATGAACGGGTCGAAGCCCGCTCCTGCACCCGACGCTGCTGATGCAGCACCCGTCGCCGAGAACAAACCCGAGCCGGTCGAAGACGCAGCACCCGCCCCCACAGCGCCGATCATAAAACCGTTCGCCAAGAAAAAAGCGATTACGGGAACTGGCAGCCCCTGGAACGTGAAGCCCGACCCTGGCCCGCCCGTGGAACTTGGCGCGAACGTGAAATGGACGATCCCCATCCCCGAGTCGTTCAGCCAGAACGACGTCATCTATCCGAGGGCGCTCAGTCCCTTCGTGCTCGTCGGCGGCAACGACAACGCTAACCAGACGCGCGAACTTTGGGACATGCGCGAACCGTCGAAGGTGGGAGTTCTGCGAGGCGATATCGAAACCGCCAAGCCAATGATCCTGAGCGCGGATGGATCATACTTCGCGACGCACACCCACCCCGTCCCGCGCATGACCGACGTCTGGAACCTCGCCGACGGCAAACGCATCGCGCGAATTCCCGACGGCGAGCGGATTCCCGACGTGCTCGCGTTCGTTGGCGCCGACAAGATTCTGATCGGCACGACCTACGCGAAGCGACTCGAAGTCTGGAATTTCATCACCAACAAGTCGCTATTCAAGATCGACACGCCCGACGGCTGGAGCTCGCGGCCCAAGGCGTTCACGGTGAGTCCCACCGGGAAAAACGTGGCGATCATGGCGGGCCAGCAGATCGTCATTTACGAGATGGACGGCGGCAAACTCGTGGGCACGCTCCCCGTTCCGCGCGTCGATGGCGAAGACAATGTGAGCCCCGAAGGCGTCGCCTTCTCGCCCGATGGTACAGCGCTCAGCGCTCTCGTCAAGTTCGCGTTCAACCCGCCTCGAATCGTGACCTGGGATCTCACAACCGGCTCGTTTGAGTCGGACCTGCGCAAGCCCGGCTATGCCGGGTTGAAGGAGTCGTTCGGTTACGACACACGCGGAATCGAGTGGCTGCCCGATAGCTCCGGCTGGCTGATTTACGACCAGACGATCATCGAGCGCAAGACGGGGCAAATCATTTGGACCATTCCGTTCGACCCGAAACGCCAGCTTGAAGATGGTCCGCGGCGCATCCTCGATGGCGAGCACGTCGTGGTTGTGAGCAAGGGGCGATCGACCAAGGTGCTCCGAATCGAAACCATGCCGCGCGACAAGGTACAGGGTGCAATCGCGCTCGTGAAAAGCGGCGGCAACGCCGTCGACGCCAGCCTGCCGGCGATTAAGACTCCCGATCGTGCCTCAGTGAAGAAGATCACATTTCCCGCGACTGCCCCCGCGTGGAAAGTGCCGGTTGAGGTTGTGAGCAATCCCAAGAAACCGACGGCGCGGCCGATTGGCGTTCGGATCAATTCGGTGGAAGTTCTCGGCCTGCACATGGCGGGGCCAGACTCATCGCAAGCCGTGATCGAAGCCGGGCCGGATGGGAAGATCGCTCAGGAAGGGAAATCGACCGATATCGGCGGCAGCCAGAATCGTATCGAGCGCGTCGATATTTCGACCGGCTCGTCGCTCGGGCGATTCCAGATTCCGAGCGCATCGGAAGTCGTCGCGCTCAACCCGAGCGGAACGAGCGTGCTGCTGTTAACAGGTATCGAGCGCGACCGGCTCGATCTCCATAACGCAGCCGACGGCAAGCACGTCGTCGGCTGGCGGCCGTTCGATACTGAGACAGGCGAAAATCGGCAAATCGTCTCAGCCGCGTTCGTCTCAGACAAAAACGTGCTGACGATGAGCAAGTCGGGCACGCTGACGCTCTGGTCCGTGCCCGATGCGAAGGCGATATACACGCTCGAACGCGCGGGGTTGGGAGCAGCGGCGGTTGGTCCGACGCGAAAGACGGTGGTGATCTTCCGCGATAATGCGCTGGTTTTCCTTGATGCGAATACCGGCGAACCGCTGGGCGCAAGTCAGCCTTTAGGAGCGTCGGGTTTTACAGGTTTGCAAGCCGCCGCGCTTCGGGCTGATGGCAAGGAACTGGCGGCCGTTGTGAACGAGACAGTCGTTCGACTCGACATGACGACGGGCAAGCCGATCGAAGAATTCGTCTCGCCGATTCCCAATGCGAAGTCGATTCAGTACGGCGGGCCGAAGTTCCTGGTTGTCGACGGCCGGCAGGTTTTCGAGATCGCGGCCAAGCGGATCGTGTGGAACTTCAGCGGCGGAATCCACGCGCGAAACAACCCCGATGGTCTACACTGGGCGATTCCCCGAATCATCGGCCAGCAGACTTCGCTACGATCCTACGAAGTCCCCAGCGCCGACCTCAACGCAGCGCTCGCGGCCGAGGCGTCGCCCAAGACGAAGGTGCTGATCAAGGAAGGCGCGACGGTGGCGATCGAGATTCAGGGAACGCCACCACGCGACAACGAAGGCTTCCGTCGCACGCTGACTGCGGGGCTTGCCGCACAGCTTGAAAAGCTCGGGGCGAAGGCCGGAAACGGCGGTGCTGGGAAGCTGGTCGCGAGCTTCCAGGATCGGGAAACGGGGAACACGATCGAGTTGACATTATTCGGCGGTCGCACCGGTGCGCCGGAGAAACGGAACGTGCCCGAGCGTGAGTTGACCTCGCGGCTCACCCTGAGCGACGGCGGCGGTACGCCGATCACGCTGTTTGAATTCCGCAGCGGCTCGCGGCTGTTCGGCCTGCAGGGTCTGCCGCAGGGCGAGAATGATTGGGACGGCTACTTGCGCAATAATGTGTGGCGGGGTTCGGCCAAGGCGCTCTCCGAACGTGCCTTGCCGTACTTCATCGGCCGGACCGCGTCGTCGACCGCGATTCTACCGGGATTCACGCAGTTGGGGCTGCAATTCCAGCGAGCGGAATAAGCAAAAGAACAAGCCGGCGATCATCCGTTCGCCGGCTTGTTTTTCGATCGCGCGATGAGCTGGGGAATCGAGATCGAGAACCACATCATCAGACCGATCGTCCCGCAGAGCAGCCTTGCCCAGTTGTTGGAAGTAATTTCCTTGAACGGGATACAAACCAGAAACATCGCCATACCAAAGCCAACGATGAAGGCCGGAATCCAGGCTTGATCTTGATTTTGTTCGGGCATGATCGACCAAGTCCTCTCCGAAGGAGAAACCTGCTTGCGGCGCCTTGGCCGCTTGCACCCGAACCTATCAGAGTCGCCGGCACTAAGCAATGAGCGGATCAAAACGGGTCGATGCCAGACGTGGAAAGAGCCAGCGGCCCGGAATCGCGCTGGCTCTCTCTAGGATCGATCAATCAGCGTTCAAATCAATACGCGTCGGCTGAAACGACCTCGCCGCCGGACATCGTGGCGAGTGCCTGCCAGACGGTGATCGACACCGAATTCTTGATGTTCTTCACCGAGCCATCCATCATCAAAACGTTCACGCTCGCGGCGTGTCGGCTGCTGGCGGTAATGGCGTCGTCGTCGCTATCGGAATTGCCGCCGCCGAAGTCGCAATTATATGTGTTGGGCGGCATAACATGATTGTAGCGTGTCTGGCCTGAACGACCCCACCACCACGCTGCACCAATCGGCCAGTCGCCGGCGGTGGTGCCGATGACGTTCGTCGGTGTGACGCCGCCGGTTGCGAGGCAGGTCTTGTAGTCAAGCTGCGGATTAGCGGCGCCAGCGGTTGCACCTGAAGCAGCGGCCGAGATGTTCACGAACGACGATGATGGCTTCATGCCGTCGAATCCGCCGGCGTATGCCCCTTGGCCGCGCACCACTTCCGACATTCCAACCGTGTTCGAAGTGCCGTCCGTAATCGACGCCACGCGCACGACGACGCAGTATGACGGGAACGGCCCGCTGAAGAGGTTGGCCGATCCTGCGCCACCTGGGCTCGTGGTTCCCGTCAGAAACGAATAGGCATCGGCCCCGGCGTTGGTCTGATAGTTCGTGTTGCCAGGCGTAAGGGTGTTACGCGCTGCGAAGCTGATCCGATCGACGTCGGAGGGACAGATAAACGTGTTGATCTTGGTGATTTGAACGGTCGAGTTGGCTGGGTCGATGTTATTCCAAAGCTGCGGCCCCTGGTGCGAGAAATTCACGGCGTTGTAGAGCGAAGTTTGCTCGATGTACGGCAGCATCAAGCAGAGCGCAGAAGGAACGCTGTTCGAGCCGATGTTATGCGGCGCTTCGCCCCAGGGGAACGCTCCGACGGCGCTTTCGTAATTGAACAGCCCAAGGCCAAGCTGCTTCATGTTGTTCACGCACTGGGCCCGGCGAGCGGCCTCGCGCGCTGCCTGCACGGCCGGAAGCAACAGAGCGATCAACACCGCGATGATGGCGATCACCACCAACAACTCGATGAGCGTAAATCCACGACGACGCATAACACCAACTCCCTTGATCATGGAATGGTCGACCCGACGATGAAGTGATTCGCAACGGCTCCGAGAGGTGTCCCATTCCGTTTCTCGCAACCTTGGCGCGCACAGAAGCATGGCACGACGTCGCGTGCGATGAGCGCACAACGAAATGACTCAACAACGTCGTTGAGAATCGAAGGCGCGAATCCAGGTTATGGCTGAGGAAGCGGAAGAGGGGAGCGATCAACCGTATCCGAAGCTTCCCGCGCCGAATGGCTGGGAAAACCGCGGTCGGTTCAATTCACTTTCGATCGTTGCACATTCACAATGTGCCGATGCGTTGCGGATCTCACACGATTTTCAAAAGATTTTCTCAGATTTAAATCGCTGGCGTGCAATCATGAGCGAATTTCTTGAGTCCCAAATCATCGTCTTTCAGGATCAGCATGCCCGAGCTGTGAGTGAGCCCGAATCTCTTCGATCGACAAGGGATGATCGTAAACCGCGAGCTCATCAAGTCGGCCGACGAATGGACGATCGATCGACACGCCGCTGCCGGGCTGAGTCGTCAACCGGCCGACTACGAATTGACAGAGCGTGTCCTGATGCTCCGGCTTGATCGACAGGGTTCCCGCCGGCTCGCCATCGACGTATAGCTCCATCCGATCGCCGCGAACCTGGCCGACGACGTGCTGCCAACGATTGGGCACATAGGGGTCGGGCGAGTACACATTGTCGCCTCCCTCCCAGCCCGCCGGCCAGCGATGAAGCAATCGGTGCGATGCTGGTTTGTGGAACGTCAGGCGGTTGCGCGACGTGAGTTCCATCAGGAAGACGTGGTTGTTCGTATCTTGAGGCGCGACCGCGGCGACGAGCGATGAATGGCTAATTGAGCTGCCGACGCACCAGTATTCGACCGCAAACCCATCGCGCCAGGTGGGGGTCCAAAGCTCCTTCATAGCGAGGAACTGGCGATCGGGCGTTGAGGGAAACTCGATGCACTGGTTTGCGCCTGGCCAACCGGCTGTCGTGAAGTGACCCATCCCGCGCAGGGATGGCCGGCCGGCAATTTCGTTCTTCACCTCGAATTCCGGCGCCGAGCCGACCGACTCGAACCGCCAGTAACTCCAGGGACGAGAGTCGAGAACCGTTTTCGCATAAGTTTGCGGCAACGTGAGATACGGCAGGGCCGTTGCCGCGGAGGCAGAGAGGAAGTCGTTGGTCTTTGGGACGACGTCCATGCGCCGGGCGCGGGAGTCGATCAGGAACTCTTGTGTCCTGTCGGCATGCTCGGAGTCGAGATAGTAACTCCGTTCGGGTGAACCATTTGCGCCCAAGAGCGAGGCTTCGAGCTTCCCTTTGAAGATGCGGCCCTTCATGGTGCCGTCATCGTTCACATTCACGCCGAACTCGGTGCCGAGGTCGAGAATGGCCGCGAACGGACCGAGGACGACGAACCCTTCTGCGCCTGGGGGTACCTTGGCGCGAATCCGGCCGCGATGGCAAATCACCTTGGCGGTATCGACCAACTCGAGATGCGCCGGCCCTTCGACTTCGACAACCACGCCGGTGAGCATCGATAGGGTAATTCGCCCAGCGGTGAAGTCGAGATGCGTCGCCGCAAGGATATCGCCGGTCGAGGGATGCGGCTCGGTGTCCGACGTCCACTTTACCCCTTCGCCCTTGAGAAACATCGCCAGACCGTTGAGGGCATCGACCTTGGGATAGGGCAGAGGAGCCTGTTTGCGGTTTTGAACCGCGTTGAATGTGAAAACGGCACCGATGGCCAGAACGAGACTGGCCGCAACAGCCATCCGCCAGGTGAATCGGAACCGTTTTTCGGCAGGAGGCTCGATCGGAAGTTGTTGGACGATCACATCTTCGAGCGCTTCGTGATCGGTCAGGTCGGGGGCGTTCCAGCCCAGCTCGTCCTCGATGCGCAGCCAGCGCGACTCGGGCGACTGCACTGTTTTAAGCATGCCGAGCAGGTGAATCTCGGCGACGAACGCCTGGCGGAAGGCTTCATCGTCGCGAACGCGGGCGATCAGCTCGGCATGGCGTGCGGGGTCGATCTCCTGGCCGAGCCAGGCCGCAAGTAGTTGCTGGAGATCGGCTTCCATCACCCCATTCCCTTCTGCACGCACTCGCGAAGCAACTGGTTGGCCCGGTAGTGCAGGTTATAAATCGCTCCGACCGTGGTTACGTACTGCTTGGCAAGCTCCGCCGGCTTGTCCCCTTCGAGCCCCGCTCGCACCACGCGCCGCAGTTTTTCAGGCAGTCGTGAGATGCAATGCAACAGGGCTTCGATTGTCTCGGCATTCTGGGTAAGAGCGGCGGTTTCAAGATCATGCTCGACGAGCCGGCCGATCTCTTGTCGGAAGCGGTCGAGCGCGCGTTCACGGCGGGAGGTGCTGCGAAAATGGTCGAGGAGCTTGTTCCGGGCGATGCCACGAAGCCAGGCACCAAAGTCGGACCCGCGGCGGAAGGTTGTCAGGTCGCGATAGGCGGCGATAAAGACATCCTGCGTCATGTCGTCAACGTCGTCGTGATGGTGCAACTGACTGGCGAGGAATGAGCGAAGAGGGAGGCTAAACTCGCGGACAATCAGGCGGAATGCGTCTCGGTGCCCGTTTTCGACTCGATCAAGAATGCTGTCGACCTCGGCTTGTGTCAGCACGCGCATTCTCCCTCGAGTGCTCGACGCGGCACCTCACTACTATAATTGCCCCGCGCGCACAAATCTCACAAACAAACCGCGCAGTAGACCAATTCTTACTGGGACGAACGGCAGTCAGCCGCTGCGACATCTGTTTTAGGTCAAAGGGGCGCAGGGAATTAGGGAATTCGGCGCCAATGTGTTGGTTAGATGCGTAATTTCGGAAGACTTTATGGGCTTTAAACGGCAAAGCCCTTTGGATTACTCGAAGAAATAGGTGGAGGCGGGTAGACAATCGACGCTCTGATGTCCACAATACCTTGAGCCGGTCGGCAAGCAGGAACGGTGGTCCGGCTTGTCCGCGCTGGATTGCGGTGGCTGCCGCGGTTTTCTTTGCCGACCCTCGGTTTACGTCTCCGCCCCATGACAACGCACCCGTCCATCGAGACGTCTCGTCTCGCCGAAATCCTTCGCGACGCTCGACTTCGGGTCGAATCGGCCCTCGGGCGGTTCGTTCCCGAATCCCTCAACGGCGCGTGGAGCAATTGCCCGCCCCGGCTCGCTGAGGCGATGCGTTACAGCTTGATGGGCGGCGGGAAACGCCTACGGCCCGTCCTATGTCTATTGGCGGCCGAAGCGTGCGGCGGCGATAGCGAGAACGCCCTTCCCGCGGCGTGTGCGCTGGAAATGGTTCACACCTATTCGTTGATTCACGACGATTTGCCGGCAATGGACGACGACGACCTGAGGCGTGGTCGGCCGACCTGCCACAAGGCGTTCGACGAGGCAACGGCGATTCTCGCAGGAGACGGCCTGCTCACTTTGGCATTTGAAGTGGTGGCACGATACACCCAGCCCGCCAGTGCGGCCGCCGATTGCGTGCGAGCGCTGGCGGAAGGGGCAGGGCCGATCGGCATGGTCGCCGGCCAGATGGCCGACCTGGAAGCCGAAGGCCGGGACGATGCAACGATCGAGGCGCTCGAGGCGATTCATCGCCGTAAGACGGGAGCCCTGTTGCGGGCGTCGCTCAAGATGGGCGGCATCGTGGCGGGGGCGAACGAGCGTGTTTTACAGGGATTGGTGGACTACGGGCACGCGGTGGGTCTGGCGTTTCAAATCATCGACGACCTGCTTGATGTCGAAGGTGATGAGACGAAATTGGGCAAGCGCGTGAACAAGGATTCGGGCCTGGGGAAGTGGACGTATCCTGGCCTGCTGGGAATTCCTGGTAGCCGGGCGCGGGCGAGAGCCTTAGCGGAAGAGGCGGTGGCGGCACTCGCCCCCCTCGGGGAACGGGGCACGACGCTCCGAACCCTGGCGATGGATTTACTGGAAAGGGATCGCTGATGAGTCGCGACTTGCTGGCCAAGGTCCAGTCGCCGGCCGACCTACAGAACTTCGACGACGCTCAACTCGAGCAGCTCGCCGCGGAGATGCGCGAGCGCCTTGTGAACGTCGTCAATCACCGGCCTGCGCATTTTGCCAGCAATCTCGGCGTGGTCGAGCTTTGCCTCGCGCTTCATCTCACGTTCGACTTCAGCCGCGACCGCCTCATCTGGGACACCGGTCACCAGATCTACCCGCACAAGCTCATCACCGGACGGGCCGACTCGCTACGGACGATTCGCACCAAGGGCGGCCTGATGGGCTACCCGAATCCCACCGAAAGCGACTTCGACCTTTTCATGACCGGCCACGCCGGCTGCGCCCCTTCAACCGCCCTCGGCCTGAAGGCGGGCGACAACCTGATGGGCGAGGCCGATCGTCACTCGGTCGCGGTGATTGGCGACGGCGCGTTCCCCTCGGGCATCGTCTTCGAGGCTTTGAACAACGCGACCGGACCCGTCGGCAAGAAGTTCCTCGTCGTTCTCAACGATAATAAAATGTCGATTTGCCCACGCGTCGGCGGCGTGGCGTACTACCTCGACAAGGCCCGCATGACCCCGGCTTACGGCCAGTGGAACAAGCGGGTGAAGCGAATCTTGCCGTCGATTCCGCTCGTGGGTGCGCAGTCGGAAAAGTGGTTCCAGCAGGCGAAGGACGCCATCAAGGCGACCTTTCACGGCGGCATGTTGTTCGAGGAACTCGGCTTCGCCTACCTCGGACCGATCGACGGCCACGACATCAAAACCCTGCGCTATTATATGGAGAAGGTTAAGGCCATGGACGGGCCGGTGCTTCTTCATGTGCTCACCGATAAAGGACGTGGATTCGAGCCGGCCGAGCGCGATCCCGTCAAGTTCCACGCTCCAGCGCCGTTCGAATCGGGCGAGAACGGAATCATTCCGCTCACGAAGTCGTCGAGCAAGGCATACACCGACGCCGTTAGCGCCGCGCTTTATGCCGAGATGGAGAAGGATTCGACCGTCGCCGTGCTGACCGCTGCGATGTGCGAGGGGAACAAGCTGCAGAAGATCCGCGAGAAATTCCCCAACCAGTTCTTCGACACCGGTATCTGCGAAAGCCATGCGGTCGCCTTCGCGGCGGGGATGGCAAAGGCCGGTGCCAAGCCGGTCGTCGACATTTACAGCACGTTCCTCCAGCGCTCGTTCGACCAGATTTTCCAGGAAGTTTCGCTGCAAAACCTCCCGGTGATCTTCACGCTCGACCGCGCAGGGCTTGTCGGCGCCGATGGTCCGACGCACCACGGAACATACGACCTCGCTTATATGCGAATGTTCCCCAACATGGTCGTGATGGCGCCCGGCGATCAAAAAGACGTCGCGCCGATGCTCGAGTTCGCACTCCATCGCGACGGTCCGACCTCGATCCGCTATCCCAAGGCGAATCTTGAAACGATCGAGCGCGAGCCGACGCCGATCGAGCTGGGCCAGGCCGAAATCCTCGAGTGGGAAACCGACGGCATGTTCCTGGCCTGCGGAACGCTGGTCGTCACCTGCCTACAGGCGGCCGAACGGCTCCGTCAGCAATATGGCCTGCGGATCGGCGTCGTGAACGCCCGCTTCGCCAAGCCGCTCGACAAGACGACGATGCTCAAGGCGATCGAAGAATGTGGATTCGTGCTGACGGTTGAAGAAGGCTGCCTGATGGGCGGCTTCGGCTCAGCCGTGCTCGAAGCCGCGAATGAAGCCGGCTTGAACACGTCGCACGTTCGCCGCCTCGGCCTGCCCGACACCTTCGTGCTGCACGCTGAGCGCGATGAGCAACTTGCCGAAGTGGGCCTCGACCTCGACGGCATCACTGCCGCCGCACTCGAGCTGGCGCGAAGCGTGGGGATGTCGACCGTCGCGAGCGATTCCTTCAGCGCCGGCGGAACGCTGACGAGCTGAGATGAACTTCGCTCAGGATGGATTTCGGGTTGGTCGAAATGTGACCACCGTCGGGTGCCACTGGTGGTACGCCACCAAGTGTGCCCTGGGTCACGTCCAATCACTGGTGGCCTACCACCAGTGGCACCCAGAAACGGCCGACCTGGGCGCGATTATGATTCACCACCCTGAATTCCCGCATAAGGATTGGACGTTACGTTAGGTGTGGGATGGGTGCCTGGGGCAGCATGCCCCAGTTGCCAACAAGGCCGGATTTGGCACTCATTCCAAACTGCTACCCATCGTTGATGGGTTAGTTCACGGCTTGGCGGGCTTTTTCGCCTTCTTTTCAGCGAGAAATGCTTTCAGATCGTCGCGTTCGCGCAGCTTTGCGAACGCGCGATCGAGCTCGACGAATTCCCAGATCGTCCAGCCTTCCTTCTCGGCCAGGCGTAGCTCGGCCATCGACTGGTCGCCTGATTCCTTTGCCTTCTCTGCGTTCCCTTGGGCGCTCAGTAGAGCAAGGTCGCGCGCTAGAATCAAATGCGCCCGCGCGATGCGCATGCCGTACGATGGATCCTGCGCGTTCCTGGTTCGCAGATTCGCCAGCATTTCAAGCACGCGCCGGTGCATCGCGAGCGCGTCTTGGGGCTTGCCGAGATCGGCCTGCAAATTCGCAAGATTGGTAAGACTGCCGGCGAGACTGCTTTGGTAGTCGATCAAATTGGGATGATCGTGCACGAGCGCTTCGAGCAATTCAACAGCTCGTCGATACGAGCCAAGTGCCGCGTCATTCTGGCCGGCCGAGCGCTCAAGCAAGCCGAGATTATTATAATTCTTCGTTAATTCATGTCGGTATGTGTGGACTGTTGGGTTACCCGCGGCGAGTCGTTCGTCGATGGCAATCGCCCGTTTGAACGATGCGATTCCGTCGGCGGTTTGCTCGGTTTCGCTTTGCAATAGGCCCAAATCGCTGTAGCAGTGCGCCAGTGATTCCTGGAACTCAAGCGCAGAGGGCTGCTCGGCCGCGAGTTTTTCGACAATCGCAATCGCTCGCTGGAATGATGCGAGCGCGGCCTTGGTTTGGCCCGTGTCGCGTTCGAGTGCGCCGAGGTTAAGGATGCTGGTCGAAAGATTGCGACGATAGGTATCGTTCGCGGGAGCGTTTTTCACGAGCTGTTCGCGGAGATCGAGAGCCGATTGATAGAACGTACGAGCCTGGTCGGCTTTTCCCGATGCGACCGCCAAATTCCCGAGGTTGTTAAAACAATTGGCGAGATTATCCTGATATGTTGGATTATCGGGCCGATCTTTTACGAGCTTCTTGCCGATAGACAATGCGCGTTCGAGTGCAACAAACGCTTCGTGCATCTTGCCGGAGTCGCGGTGAAGGTTGCCGATATTCGCAAGGATGCTCGCAACGCTGTTTTCGAGCGCGTCGTTTTCAGGCTGTTCCTTCGCGAGTTTCTCGAAGATTTCCAGCGCGTGGTTGAACGATTTGAGCGCAGCATCGTGTCGGCCCGTCGCGCGCTGAAGCAGGGCAAGATTGTTCGACGCCTCTGCCACGCGTTCCTGATCGCTGGCGCCGGTAGTGTGCTCGTCGACCAGCCGCTGGAAGACGGCGAGGGCTTCTTCGTAGCCGCGAATGGCATCGGTCTGGTCGCCAATTTCGCTTGTCGTGTATGCGAGCGAATAGGTGGCCTCGGCGAGGCGGCGGATTGATTCGGGTCGAGTATCGCCATCGGCCTGGAGCATTTCGCGGAGCTTGCGCGAGAAGTCAAGCGGCTGTTTCAGCAAGGTGTCGCGCAGCGGTTTCAGCTTGGCGTCGTTCTTCAACAGCGGGTTGCCCACCACCGCTTGCTCGAAGTTTTTGATCGCCTCAACCGCTAATGTTTCACGCCCCTCGGCGCGTTTGCGATCGTGCTCGGCCGCCTCGGTCGCCTGCTTTTGCGCAGTCAGGGCCTTGGTGCGTTCTTGAAGAGCCACTTGCTCGTCGGCGAGCGCCTTTTTCACGACGACGAACGCCGACGTCGCCACGACGCTGATCGCCACAAGCGCCGCTGCGGCCGAGAGGGTTGCGGAGCGATGGCGGCGAGTCCAGCGCTGGAACTTTTGCAACGTACTTTCGGCCATCGCCGCGACAGGCTCATCGGCCAGCCAGTGTTCCAGGTCCTCGGCAAGTGCTCCGGCCGATGCGTAACGATCTTCGGGCCGGACCGCCATTGCCCTCAAGCAAATTGCTTCGAGCGCTCGAGGAATTGTGGGGTCAATCACGCGCACAGACGGGTAATCACCCTTTTGCACACGATGCAAGATCGTACCGAGATCGTTGATGCCCGCGAATGATGTTTGGCCCGTGAGCAATTCGTAGAGCGAGGCGCCCAGGCTATAAACATCACTGGCAGGACCAATTGTTTCCGTGCGGCCCTCCGCCTGTTCGGGACTCATGTAGTTGGGTGTACCAACGGTCGAACCCGCGAGCGTTTCCATTGGTTGTGAGCCAATTGGCGGCGAAAGGGGGCCGATCTCGCGCGCAGAATCTCCGCCGCGAAGCCGCTTGGCTAGACCCCAGTCGACGACGAGTGTTTCGCCGTAATCGCCCACCATGATGTTGCTGGGCTTCAAGTCGCGATGGACGATTCCGCGCGAGTGAGCATAATTGAGTGCGTTGCAAACGTCGATGAATCGCTTGAGCAGTTTATGAAGCGCGATCACGCGCTCGCCCGAGCCGCGCTTGGGGCCGGTTGGGCCGTGAAACTTGCGAATCGCGTCTTGCAGGCTATCGCCGCGGATGAACCGCATGGCGTAATACGGCCGGCCGGTCATGTCGCGGCCCAGGCCGTAAACCGGCACGATGCTCGGGTGTTCGAGACCGCCGGTGATTTCGGCCTCGGCGACGAACCGGCTGCGGCTGTCTTCGTTGTCGGCGAGTTTATCGAGGATTTCCTTGAGTGCGACTTCGCGATTCAATTCGGTGTCGTGTGCGACGTGCACCACGCCGAGTCCGCCGCGGGCGTGAGGTCGCAGAATCCGAAATCGCGCACCTTTCGAGGTCGTTTCGCCAATCGAAGGTGCGCGCGTGGCATACGGATCGGCCGGCTTGGGCACGGTCGTATGCACAAGGTCGATTGTCGAATCGGGCGTGATCACGTGGGGCACGCCACTCGCCGCGCGTTCGAGCTGCTTGACGACAAGCGAGTCGACCAGGCACCGCAGGTCGTCGGTCAAGGCATTTTGCGCGACGAGAATCTGCCCGAGCGGCCTGGTTTGGTCGACCATCCAGGCTTTCAACGCCGCGCTCAAAGCGTCGCGCGAGATAAATTCGAGTTGAAGGGCCAGAATGCCAAAATGCAGATTCGTGTCGGAGTCGCGCGCGGGCATGAGATACACGTCTTTCGCTACGAAGGGCGTGGAGAGGGCTTCGTTGCTCCGTCGAGGGGTGTCCATACTACGATCCGGCAAATCGCACGCGTCCGCAAGAAGCCTAGCACCACTTGTCGGCGGGTGAGGCGGGCTTGTCGATTTCCCGGCGCGAGGCGACAATTCGTGGGCAGGTTGAACGTTCGAGCGGCTTCGAGATTTTGACTGATGACCGAAAAACCGGCAGATCTGGCGATCGCGATCCTGGGCAACGGCACGAAACCCGAAGTAAGGGCGCACGCCGAAAGCCTTCGTGCGGCGATCGTGGATCATCCCGGGCTACGGATGGTGAACGTCGATCTCGCCCCGGATACCGATCTTTCCGGTCTCGAAGCCGATATTGCGATGGTTCTGGGCGGCGACGGCACGGTGCTGCACACCGCCCGACGGATGGGCAACCGCCCCACGCCGGTGCTCGGCGTAAATCTCGGTCGCCTGGGTTTTCTCGCCGACTTCACGCCGTCGCTTTGCTACGAACGATTGACTGACCTCGCCGCGCGACGGTTCACGATCGACAACCTGATGTCGCTCGATTGTACGCATATTGGTCGCGACGGCACGCGCAAGACCTATCGCGGGCTGAACGACGTCGTGCTCCGCGCAGGGCCGGTGTTTCACCTGCTCGAAATCGGCCTGTCGATCGACGATGAGAGTGTGATGACATATCGTGGCGACGGGTTGATCATTGCCACGCCGGTCGGCTCGACGGCGCACAGTCTCTCGGCTGGCGGGCCGATTTTGCCGCCTGATTCTCATATGTTCGTGGTCACACCGCTCTGCCCGCACACGCTGACGCAGCGGCCGCTTGTGGACCAATGCGACAAGGTTTTTGAAATGACCCCGCGCGGCTCGGCGAGCACCGTACTCGTGGTTGATGGCCAGGTGCAAGTTCAACTACGCGAGGGCGACCGGGTGGCAGTCTGCCGCGGTAGTTCGCCATTCCCGATGGTCCGCCTACCTGGCCACAGCTTTTATCGCACCTTGCGGAACAAGCTGGGTTGGGGCGCGAGCCCGCCCGGCGATCGCGGTGCGTGAGGCTCGAGTAATGGCCGCAAATGATGCTTGCGCTCGCATGGCATCACAAAATCATCGCTTGTGAAGCTGGGCCAGGTGAGGTGCGGCACGGCCTCAGTTGGATGCGTGCGAATTGCATCGTCGAGGTGTCGCAGATAGGCATCGACGGCACTCTGCTCATCGCCCGAAGCAATTGTTATCGGCGACGTGAAGTTGAGCCGATAGCGTCCGCCGGCTTCATGCGTGCAAGTGACGAAAATCACCGGCGCGTGAGTGAGAACAGCGAGATCGGCCCAGACCGCGAGAAACGGCCGCGCGACGCCGGCGAGTGTTCCAGGTCGCGCGTTGGGGCCGAGCCAGGGGATGTCGCCGTTGAAGTAAACCGCCATTCCCGCCCGAAGCGCTGCATGCGCGCGAAGAATGCGATCGGCCGCTTCGCCGGTGGTCAGGCCGCGGCGAAGGAAGAGTTTTGCTTGGGGATGCGGAGTTGCAGATTGGAAAAAGCGTTCGAGTGTTTTTGAGAGATGCTTGGGTCGCTGAACGAGAAGGCGAATGGGAATTTCACGTCGGAAAAGCCAGTGAATTCCCGCGACGTGCGCACCGAGATGGCTGCCCACGAGCACGACACCGCGGCCTTCGGCAAGTGCGTCGATGAGATGGGTTTCCCCTTCGACGGTGAATCGCGCCAGAGTTTGGTCGCCCGCATCATCGAGCGGATAGTCGCGCGCGAGGTAGCGAGGGACGTTGGCGACGAGTGCGCTCGCGGTTTGGTGCACGTCCCAGTTCGCGCTCAATTCCCCGTTGACGCGTGCCAGTGATTTTGCTGCGCACTTCTTCAAACCAAGGCGAAACGGTGCAGCAAGCCGTCCCAGCAAACCGAGGGCTGCATCGGTAAATCGCGGACCAATCCGCCGCGCAAGTGGCAGCGCGACGTCGTAGAACCAGAATTTCCAGGCGAAGACTTGTCGAGGTGTCACATCAATCCCACTGCACGCCATCACGTGGAGATATCCACGATCGAAATCAGGACATCGTCCGCAGCTCGCGGTAATTCACCTTGTCGGTCGAGGTGGTGGGCAGGTGGGGGAGAAAGGTGAACGAGTCGGGCACCATATAATGGGGTAAGTGTTTGATGCAGTGTTGTTTCATCGCGATGATCGACGCCTTGCCCGCCGGCTTGAGCGCGACGAACGCGGCAATGGAAACACCGGCTTCCGAATCATGCTGGGCGACAACCGCAGCGCGATCGACCTCGGCGTGACGATAAAGCGCTGACTCGACCTCGCCGAGTTCGATCCGATAGCCACGCTTTTTGATCATCCGATCGCGGCGGCCGTGGAATTGAAACACGCCGTTGCCAATGTCGGTGACGAGATCGCCGGTGCGGTACCAGCGTGCACCATCGGTATCAATCACGATCGTTTCTTCAGTCAGATCGGGCCGGCCGAAGTAGCACTGCATCACGCCCGGGCCCGAAATCCAAAGCTCGCCGAGGGTGCCGGGGGCGACGTCTTGGCCGTCTTCACCTACCACGCGAGCGTGATGTGAGGCGCAAACCTGGCCGATCGGGAAGACGTCGGCTTGCGATGCGTCGACCGTATCGGGGATGCGTTGCGCGGTGCAGACGTTGGTTTCGGTCGGGCCGTACAGATTCCAGAAGGTCGTGGTCGGCCAGAGATTGCGGAGTCGACGAAGTGAAGTGATCGGAAAGACTTCGCCTGCAAAGAGTGCGATTCGCGGAGCGCGTCGGCCAGATTTTTCTAGCCCGCCGTAATCGGCAAGCAGGGCAAGAATCGATGGTGCGGAATACCAGACGTCGATTTCGCGCGAGGTGATGAACTCGCCAAGCCGAACGGGCTCGCGGGCGAGCACTTCGTCAATTAGTACAAGCGAAGCAGCCGATCGGCAGGATTGGAAGAGATCAAACACCGAGAGATCAAAATGAAAGGGGGCATGCGAGGCAACGCGATCGGTGGAATGCAGAGGAAAAGCTTCGTTGCACCAGTCGAGAAATGCGAATGCATTTGCGTGAGAGAGTAAAACTCCCTTGGCGCGACCGGTTGAACCGGAGGTGTAGAGGATGTAGGCCGGATCGCACGCGCGGCGTGGCGGTTCGAGCGGCGTGGGGGCGTCGTCTTCGAGGACTTCGGTCCACGATGCGTCGGTCGTCGATTGGGCCTGCCCCACGACGATGCGCCTGGGGCGCGGGCCGCAATTCGGCCAGGCGGCTTCGAGTGCGGGCGCGAGCCGTTCGGCGACGATCATCGCTTTGATTTTTGCGTCGGCGAGAATCTCGGCGCCGCGGCTGGGAGGGGCGGTCGCATCGACAGGCACATAAGCCGCGCCGGCTTGAAGAATGCCGTGAATTGCGGCGACGGCTTCGATCGACTTAGGCAAAAACAGGCCAACGCGATCGCCTCGGCCGACTCCCCAACGCGTGAGGCGTGTGGCGATACGATCGGCAGCGTGGGCGAGTTCGCGATAAGTTATTTTTGCGCCAGCACTATCTTCAACGGCGATGGCTTCGGGATGGAGCCGGGCGGATTCGGCGAGCAACCGGCTCAGGTGGTGATGATCAAAGTGGTCGTTCATGAGTGGGTTCCTTCCCGTTTCGCGCCGTCCAAGAAGCGGCGCCTCAAAGGCTATGGCAAAGTCACCGCGCCGGTGGATTCCGTTCCAAACATGGTGCGATAGAGATCCGAGTTCTCAGTTAGCCCTTTGGCCAGGCCAAGAAAAATGCGGCGATGGCCGAATGCGTTGGGGTGGTCGTCCCAGGCGGCGACCTCAACCTTCGAAGAGTCGTAGGCATCAAACGAGTCGGTGAGGTCGAACATAGGCGTCGCGTGGTGCGCGGCGATGCCGGCCAGATGAGCCATGGCGGTTTCACGCGCGCCAATGGCGTCGGCCTTGCCCGCGCGGGGGATTGCGATCATCACGAGCGGGATGTCCATCGACCGGCAATCGGCCGCGAGGGCGCCCAGGACCGAATCCATGATTGGCCAGAATCGCACGCGGATTTTTGCCTTGGCGTCGTCACGATGGACGAACTGACGATCCTTGTCGAGCCGGATGTCTTCCTCAGTGATGTTAGAGGCTTGAATTTCCTGCCGGACAAATGGATAGGTCAGATCAACACGCCTGAGCAAAAGATTGCTGAGATGGAGCTCGAGCAGGCGGACGTCGAGCATGGTGGCGGAATAGATCACCATATCGGGTGAGAATGCGGCAGCTCGGCGCGAAAGCGTGGCGTAGCGCTGAGTCGGGGCATATGCGGCGACGGCGAAGTTGAGCACCTCGAACCGGCGGTTGATTCCGCGGAGTTTGGCGTGTGAGTTCAGCCAGTCTTCCAGCAAGTTTTCGTAGGTGTCGTCATCAGCGACACCCCAGCCCATGTCGATTGACGAGCCGAGCAGGACGATGCGAAATGTATTGTCGGGCTTGGCGACAGTGTAGTCGCGATCGCGCATGCCGTGGCGGTTCGTGGTGAACTTGTGGCCGAACAATTCCTGGCTCAAGTTGGGCCAGAGGTCGAACTGGAGGAAGTCGTGCACGATGGGTCGCGAGACGTTTGCAGCCTGGAAGCGGGCCCATTCGACGGGCTTACCCATCAGGCGGAGCGAGAGTTCCGAACGCGTCCCTTTCGTGCTTTCGGCGCCGTCGATGAGTCCTTCGTAATATCCGCCGGCACCGGCTTCGCGATCGGCGCGATTGAGTTCGAGCGATCTGGCACTTTGGCGCGCAGCGTTGAGCGCGCGGGGGAGCGGCAGCACGCCGAGCAGAAGAAGCGAAAGCGTGAGCGCGAAGTGGCGGGGCGATGGCTTGAAGCCGTTGTTTGGGTTCATCGCACGTTCACTCCCGCTTGCGTAGAGCCTGAAGGAAAATTTGCCGGCGCATGGTGAGGCGACGACGGATCTTCCCACTTCACTGGTCGAGACCGGACGGTCAGAGACGACATAAAATCGCTCAGTTGGGCGTCGATGGCTACTGTAAGTTGTGCGTGGCCCAAGGCGTTGGGATGAAAATCATCAGGCGCGATCGCCAGTTTTGATGCTGACTGGCCGTCAAATATGCCCGAGACATCCACCAGGCGATCGAACCCGGCTGACTTAGCAAGATTAGTAAGCGTCGCGTGAGTTTCGGGATCGACCGGCTTTCCAACACGCGGCAGAAGCAGCCAGACGACCGGCACACCGCGCGAGTGGCAATCGCTCACAATCTGGCGATAAATACCTGCGAGCAATTCTGTCCTCAGTGGATGAAGCTTGGTTTTGAGTTCGGCGGGGCTGAGCTTGGTTGGATCGACCGCAAGTTTGCGTAACGTTTCGGCAAACACCGGCGCATCGAGGCCGTGCCCCTTGGGAAGCAAAACGCGGAGCCGGCGTTCGTCCCAGCCGATGTCGGCGAGCGTGCTCTCGACGATCACTACATCGGGGCGCATCTCCCAGCCAACGCGCGAGAAATGCTCCCAACGCTGGCCGGGAGAATGTCCTGGGACCGCGAAGTTGAGGATTTCCATACGCCACGCGTTTTCCAAGCGTGGCTCAAATCCTTCGCCATCGTTCACGCCCCAGCTGCTGGCGATCGAATCACCCACCAGGGCAACGCGTAACATATTTGCGGGCGGAATTTCGTTATAAGTGCGATCGCGCATGCCGCGGGCGTTCGTCGTCCAGGTTGCGCCTTTGTGCATCGTGTGCAGCGATGGTTTGAGAACATACTCGCGTATGTCGTCCACGGCTGTTGCGAGCGCACCCGGATTGAACGCGGCGGATTGTGCGCCGTGAGGATGCGGATCGTCGAGGATGCGCTCGTAGTAGTTGTGTTCGATTTGCGCGTAATCGCGCGCGTTGGGAGCGTCGTTGCGTAGGGTGGCCTGCAATCGCGCGGGCCACGATGCGACGCTGAACGGCACAATCGCGCAGGCCAGGAGCACGAGTGTGCCCAGAAGCGGTTGAATTGCAACGCGGCCAGCGGATTTCGACATATCCAGAAGCCCTCGTTAGAAGGCTCGCCGGATCATCGCCAGCCAGCTCGAAACGCTCGCACTCGTCCAGAGCGACCAGAGCAGCGCGATCGTGAAGAACGTGCCCGTGGTTTTGAGCACTCGCAATGCGAGTGCATGGGGCGTCGGCACGTCGTCGCCTTTTGCACCCAGCGTTCGACGACGCGGCGTGTTGGCATCGCGCTGAACGTTGATCAGCACCAGCACGCCGAGGATTCCCCAGAAGAGGGTATCGTGCCAGGAGAAACCCCAGCTTCCGCGAAGCCAGAACGACTGGTAGGCGTGCAAAACCCACGTGGTGACGAACACGGCGCACGTCGCGGCGCTGAGCGCAACCCATTGCGGGCGACGCTTGAGCCGGAACGCCACCGGGTTGAAAACCACCCGGACCATGAAATCTTTCCAGTAAATGTTGATGCGTCGCCAGTAGTCGGTGAAGCTCGTGGCCAGCAGGTAGCGGTGATGTGTTTCAGGAAGTGAAAATCCGAAAATGTGCAACATCCCACATGCGAGATGGAACTGGCCAGAGACGTGGAGATAGAGCAGGTAATTCGAAACGAGAAAGAGCAGCAACGTGGCGAAGTTCGTCACGTCGGCCGGGGCGATGAGCACGTCGTGATAGATGAAGCGATAGACCAGCAACTGAACCGTGCCTCGGAAGAGCATCCGCAGGCCGGTTTGCTGAGTGGCGTGGACGTCGTTCGCGAAATAACCGCGCTGGAGGGTGCGATAATCAACCACCGGAAAGTGGATGAACGCGAAGTTGGGCAGCAGGAAGAAGTAGCTAAGCGTATCGGCAAGCGACTCGCGCTGCTTGGCGTGCTTCAGCTCATAGAGGTAGACGATCATGCGGAACATGAACATCGAACCGAGCACGGCCCAGGCGGTTTCTGACACATTGGGCGCAAGACGTCCGACGCGCGCAAACGAGAGCGCTACCATCACCGCGGTGATCAAGCCGACGCGTGCATGCCAGCGGATCGGCAGATAGCAAATGCCGATGAGCACCACCGCGACGCCGACGACCACCGCAGACGCGGCGATATCGAAGACGGCCACCAGGCCTGCAATCGAAACCACGATGAAGAATGGCTTCTTCCACGCGAGCGGCAGCATGTAATGAATGGGCAGCGCGAAGAGGCTCGCGAGGGCGAGCAACTGAAACGCGCGGCCTTCAAGGTTGTAGACATAGAAGGCGGTGACGAGTGCACCAAAATGTGCGGCGATCGGTAGGAACCGTCGCAGGCTGCGCCGGCAGGTTTCGGGCTCGCCGGCGTAAAGGCCGGAAAAGCGCTCTTCACCCGGCGTTTGCGATGTTTCCCCATGCGGGACGGGGAAATAACGGCGGTGAGGCGCAAGCCGAGAGGTCTGAGGTCGCGCGATCTCGAGCCCCATATCGTAACGACCCCCTACCGCCATCCTTGAGCTTTGCTTCACTCGACAATCCGCGTCGCCCGCGCACCGCTTTTCAATTCACCGGCCCAACAGTCACAGGCAGAGGAAGGGGCCGAGCGCGGCTCGGTTGGGTGGAAGAATGCGGTCGATTTGCGAGGGGCGGGGGACCGGCTCATCCTTGATCCGGTGTGTGCCCCCCCGCCGCGACCGCACCGTCCTTGGATCGGTCGTCTCGCTGGTGATCGCTGGGCGCGGGGATACCGCGAGCCAATGCGGGCCAGGCGCAGACGGACGTTTCCAGACTCAACGATCATCCCGAGGGCGGGGGATCGTTGAGCGTGTCTCTTCTATTGCTTCCGTGCCAGACGTATTGGGGGTTGAGATTGAGCGAGGGTGCGAAACGAGCCAGGAAGGAGGGCGCCGATCCCTCGGCGAGTCGACCCAGCCGGTTCGGCGAGGTCCAACGTCATCCTTCCCCGTTGACGACAGGGGGTATAACCGAACCCGCGCAGCGCTGTCAACCCGAGCCCGATCCGCAATCTCACCGAAATCCTCAAGGTCACGTGAAGACAACGACTTGAATTGATCGACCAAAAATCCCCCGAACGCCGTTTTGTGTACATATGTCAGCCGGCCGAGCGATGAAACTCTGGATGCGCGGAGGTTGACTTGCGCGATAGCGGTTGGTTTTCGCGAGTCGTTGACCTCAACTTGGGCGCAAGGTTTGTGCGTCGGGAAAAATGATTCGTTCCGGTTTTGCGGGTTCTCGGAATCGCTCACCCGGCAAACTTTACCCGAGCGGACAGGTTGCCGTGACCCGGAGAAGTGTCAGTCTCAGTCGACGTAAGTCGTTGCAGAAAAAGATGTTTGGCGTTCAAGCATTGGGTCTGGGTTGTCGATGAAATAAGTGGCTCGCCCAGGTATAGCCGCGGCGAGGACTCGGGAGCACTGATCGGGTGGCGTCGTCGCTCGCATGGGCCGCAAGGCCTCGGGCTCGGGAAAGCTCGCCGAGAGACGATGCCTGGTCTGACTGAAATACAGAGAGTCGGTAGGTTGGCTCAGGAAGCTGGCCGCCAACTCTATAACAGACGTTTGCCAAGGAGTTACTTCTCCCATGTTGAAGCCCTTGACCTTGAGCGTCAGCCTGGCCCTTGCTCTCGGCGCGTGCGGCGTGAGCCTGGCCGGCGGACACCACAATGACGGTTGTGCGACCTGCGGCATTGCTTCGCCCCAGGGCTCGCCCCAGTCGGTGATCCCGACTGCCCAGTGCGACACCGGTTGCGACACGTGCGCTCCGGCCAAGAAGTGCTGGTCGATGCCGAAGTTCTCGATGCCGAAGTGCCACCTTCCCAAGCTCTCGCTTCCTAAGTGCACCTACACCTACGAGTGGGTCCTGAAGAAGAAGAAGGTTTGGAACTGGGGCCACAACAACGCTGCTCCTTGCGACACCTGCGGCACCGCCGTTGTTCCTTCGTCGCAGGCTGCCCCCAGCCCCCAGGCGTGGCCCGCTCCGCAGGCTGCTCCTAAGGCCGCTCCCCAGGTTTCGGCCTACGCCGCTCCTGGTGAAATGCGTCCCGCCCTCGCCGCGGACGAAGTTCCCCCGGCCCCGACCATCGCCACCCAGAGCAGCCTTCTCCAGCTCACCCCGGCCGGCAACTAATTGTTGCCCACGGGATGAACTGACCTGACTTGCTCGGGTTGATCGATCCAAAGCTTCTTCACAACGCCTGATCAACGTCCAGAAGCCGAGCTTTGACCATCGAACACACAGCGGCTCGCCTCTCCAGAAATGGAAAGGCGAGCCGTTTGTGCGTTGAATGGTTGAGATTCTTGAAGCACGATTAGGTCAATCTGTTTCAAGTCAATTCGCTTCCTGTTACAATTGTCGTATGTTTGATTTGAAGACTCGCAGACGAGGTGCATCGCGGAGACTCATCCGATGCAATTTGCGCTCCTGAGTATCCTTACCTTCCTCGGGTCGCCCACCAACAAACCACGCGCTGCCGAAGCATATCAGGCTCTGGTCAAGGAATGGGACGCGGCGAATCGGGATTATCAAGTCCGCGCCGCTGATGCGAAGACTGACGAAGAACGGGATCGCCTCCGGTCGACATTTCCCAGGCCGATCTTTCAGGATCGCTTCATCAAGCTAGCGCGGAAGTATCCCAAGGATCCGGCCACCATCGACGCCCTTGTGTGGGTTCTGACGAATCCCTGGTCGGGGCCGAAAGCCGAGAGCAACTTCACCGAGGCGATCGAGATTCTTGGCCGCGATTTCTTGCACGATGAGAAGCTCACCAAGGCGTGCGGAGTGCTCGGATCGCCGTACAACGACACGGCCTCGGCTTGGGGGCTTCATTCCGGTACGGAACGATTTCTGCGGTTGGCGATGGAAAAGAGCGCGAGCCGCAACGTGCGAGCCACCGCATGTTTCGACCTCGCGTGGTACCTCAAAAATCATTCGGATTGGCGTTCGGCGGGAATGTCGCAAGAAGCCGCAGAAGCGATGGCGGCGGAATCAGTCAGGCGTTTTGAGCAAGTTGTCGCAGACTTTGCCGACGTGAAGGGCGGAGGCCCATACCATCTGGGCCAACTCGCGGAAGCTGCATTGTTCGAGACTCGCAACCTGACGGTGGGGAAGGTTGCTCCCGAGATCACGGGCAGTGATCTCGACGGTGTGCCGCTAAAATTGAGTGACCATCTGGGAAAGGTGGTGGTGTTGAATTTCTGGGCGAGCTGGTGTGGACCCTGTATGGCGATGGTGCCCCAGGAGCGGTTGCTGGTGAAGCGTTTGCAAGGCAAACCGTTCGTTCTGCTGGGTTTCAATGGCGATGACGCTGCGGCAATGGGCAAACTGGTCGCGCAACGCGAAGGGATGACGTGGCGGTCGTGGTGGGATCGCGGGCGTGATGCGGCGATCATCCGGCGCTGGAATGTCATTGGTTGGCCGACGACTTACGTGCTCGATGCGCAAGGGCTGATTCGGTACAAGAACATTCGAGGTCAGGCGTTGGACGACGCGGTTGATAAGCTTTTGGAGGAAAGCGAAGAGAAGCGTCTGGACAGGAATTGATCGAGCGCACCTTTATCTCGATCTCTCCGGTGCAAGCTCAGAACTCGTGTCCGCTGTACTTTCCATAAGTGGGCGTTCGTTCGGGTTCTCGCCTGGCTTCACGCCGCTCCATGCGAGACTTCATGGTTTTCCTGAACCGTCCCGATGACTTCTTGATCTGCCAGGGCTTTTCGCCGAAGAGAGTTGTGAACCACCAGGTGAGGCGGTTGTTGATTTGTTCTCCGTAACCGGCCGCCATGGTGATTACTCCTGCAAAGCCGCAGCAACAATCGGCTACGTCTCCATCGGCGATTTCTTTACCAGTGCAGGGAATATCAAAACGGGTTCGCGCCTGTTCCAAGACGATTCACGCCGATCCACATCGCCTCAATCGCCAATTCCACCCCGTTGGTGCTCAAACCAGCGGAACAATCACTCCGCGTTGACAGAAATCCTCAATTGTGGCTAACTCTGCCTCGCAGGATGCGGAAGGCTCAGACTCCAGGGAAGGGGCCGTTTGCCCAAAGTTCGCGCTTCGAGCGTGAATCAGGCGAATGTCGAGCCGGACTCGTCCGCTCTGGCTGTTGAGCAAAATTGCTCGACGGCATGGGGAGGCGATTGATGCGGACCGATTCATCGACGTCGTCCGCCTCGGCCGCGACACGCGTGCGCGGGGAGATGGAACGGGCCCGTCGCTGGGTGAGCACCCGAGGTCGTTCGACGCGACTGGCCCTGATCGGGCTCGCCGTGGCGGCGCTTGTTGGCGTTGCCTACCTGGCGATTCCCACCGAGCGCCAGGAATGGGCCTGGTTATACGACGGTCGCAAATTCTCGCGAGACACTGCGCAGGCGATTCAAAAGGCGCTTGTGCAGGAGAAGGTGACTTTCAAGGTTGATGCAAGCAACCGCATTGGCGTTCCGCCCATCAAATGGGCTGATGCCATCGACGCCATCGCGAAACACGGTGCCGAGCCGTATTCGCTCGAGAAGATCGATCGCGAACCACCGACCGCCGATCCGTGGAGTTCGCCGCAAGACCGACTCGCCAAACAGCAATGGCAGGAAGAGCGCAGACTCGAAGCGATGGTCGAGAATTACCTCGACGGCGGCTCAGCGCATGTTTCTATCATTCGCAGCACGATCAAATCTGGCTTAAGGCCAAAGGTCGAGGTGAGCGCGACGGTGCAGATCGACGCCCAGCCGCGTCCCAGACATACAGTCATTAGCGCGATTCAAACATTGCTTTCGACGTCCGTTGAAAGCCTGCGCGCCGAAGATATAACGATCAGCGATCGCCAGGGACATTTCTACACCCGAAAGGGAGATCCCTCGGCCGCGTCTCAGACGCAGAGCATGGCCCGCGGTGAAGAACTGCGCGACTTGCTGCTGGAAAAGCTGGGGCCGATCATTCCCGGTATCGACGTCGTCGTGCAGGTTGAGCCGCCGACGCTAGCCGAACCTGTCGCCGATCCGGCGCATGCGCATCGCGCTAGCGGTGCAGAAAACGCGAATGCCGCTCCTGCGTTTCCCGTGGCCGACGCGATGAAGCCAAATCATCCGATCGGCCTGGAAAATGAGCAGGACGCGGCGATTGCTGCAAAGGAAATCGCCGCAACCGAGCCGCATGCGCATCAGCCTCCGCAAGCGCTTGCGTTGCCCGCGCTACCAACCGTCGGCAGGGCACAAATCTGGGTGCAGGTGCCGCGGAGCTACTATTTGAAGATCTTCCGCGAAACTCATCCCACCAAGAATCCTTCACGTGAAGATTTGACACCTTTTGTGGAAAGAACCGAAGACACGGTGGAAGGTGCGTGCGCTGTTTTGGTGCCAACGGCCGAGCGCGGCCTAGTGAAAGTGACCATGGCACTCGATGACCTTGGCGCATCGGCACCAATCATCATGCCTGCGGGTGCGACGGACACCGTGAAAAACTGGCCAGCATGGGCCCCTGTGGCTGCGCTTGGAGCCAGTGTTGGTGTCGCGGTTTCGCTCGCGTTGATGACGGCATTCGGCATGCTCAACTCGCGTCGACCCGAAGTGAAACCCGCGCGAACGCGCGTGCGATCGGGGCTGTCGGTCGATGCTCCTTCGGGACCGGTTCCTGCACCTTCGGAACGAGTGCGCGACCTTGTGCGACGCAACCCCGAAGCCGCCGCCGGAGTGCTCCAGCGCTGGATTGGTCAGGGAGAAGGGGGGGCCGTGGGATGAACCCCTCAGCAAACTTCGATGGCCAGGCAGTGAACATCTCAGGCGATAACCCGCTGCGCAAGGCGGCGATTCTCGTCGTCAGCCTCGAACAGCCGCTCGCCTCCCAACTACTGGCGCAGCTCGATCGCGCTGCAGTTGAAGCCGTCACGCTCGAAATTGCGCGCCTCGAACGAATTGCCCCCGCCGAACAACAGGCCGTGCTCGAAGAGTTTTACGGTCTCGGTTTGAAGCGGCTGCGATTCGTATTCGATGATCTTGTGAACATGGATGATGTCGATATCCGCGAGGCATATCATCCCGAAGATGCCGAAACCTGGGCGCTGGCACTCGCAGGAGCTTCGCGGCCCGTGAAGGAAAAGGTGCTTGCCGCGCTTGTCGGCGATGCCGCAACGGAACTTACCAATCGCCTCGATCGCCTGGGACCGTTCCGCCTCGATGCGGCCGAAACGGCGCAGGTTGAAGTGGCCGAGTGGTTTCGTCGGCTACACGACCAGGGGCAAATCACGCTGCCCGACCCCAACGGCCAGGAGGTGCTGCTTGTATAAACCGCCGGCCAGAATCAATATGTCGATTACTTGCCGATTTGCCGTGATGTTTTTGTTGCTCGCGCCTGCATGCGCAAGTGCGGCTGGCGAAACCAAACCAGCCGTTTCTGCGAATGAACCGAGCGGACGGCAACGGATCATCCCACGTCATAAGATCGACCAGTCGGCCGCCAGTTCTTCAACATCTCCGGGCGGATGGTGGGTTGGCACGACGGGAATCGCTCTCGCGCTCGCGGTGTTTGGCGGCGTGGTTGTCACCGCGCGCAAGCTCAAGCCAGGTGGTGAGGGTGGTCCGCTGAAGGTGTTGAGCAAGACATCGCTTTCGCCCAAGCACTCTGTCTACTTGCTGAAAGCCGGTGATCGCGTGCTGATCGTCGGCACCGGGCCGCAAGGGGCGCCCAGCTTGCTCGGCGAGATGGATCAGGATGTAAAGTCAGAACCGGTGAAAGCCGCGCCTCGACCTGCTGTTGCGCCGCTGCTTTCCACGTTGCGCCAGCGTGTGGGAGGCGCAGTATGATCGGAAAGGCAATGGTCTGCAAAACCGTCACCGCCGGTTCGAGTGTGCTCGCGAACGAGACTCGCCGAACAGTGCAGCGCATGGCGATCGTCATGCTCGTGTGCGGTCTTTGCTGGTGCGGCACGGTCGCCGCGCAAGCGACTTCACGTGCCAATGCGCCCGTCGGCGAAACTGAGCCCGCAAAGCCGGCCGCACCCGTCGTCCCCAGTGTGTTGCCCAGCGGCGACATGATGAAGAGCCTACAAAACGTCGCGCTGTTCGCGGCGGTTTCAATGGCACCCGCCGCCGTGCTGATGCTCACGTCATTCGTGCGAATTCAGATCGTGCTGGTGCTTCTGCGGCAGGCGCTGGGAAGTCCGCAAATTCCCGGCAATCAGGTGCTCACAGCACTTGCTCTGCTTCTCACGGCGATTGTGATGAAGCCGGTGGGCGAGACTGTTCATCAGCGTGCCGTGGCACCGTTGCTTGCCGGGAAGATCGACGCGAACAAGGCGTGGGAAGAAGGCTCGAAGCCGATCAGGCAGTTCATGTTCGACCAGATCGTGCGGACGAATCACGGGCATTATGTGACGGAGCTTTACAGCTATTCCTCTCCCGACGAAAAGGAGCCGGAATATGTCGATGAGGTTCCGTTCGCAATCCTCGCGTCGGCGTTTTTGCTCAGCGAGCTGACGACGGCGATCATCATCGGGTTCATCATCTACCTGCCGTTCCTGGTGATCGACCTCGTGGTTTCGGCCGTGCTTTCAGCGATGGGAATGTTCATGCTGCCGCCATCGATGGTGGCCTTGCCGCTCAAGCTGATTCTTTTCGTGCTGGCGGACGGTTGGTTTCTGGTGGCGTCGCGGTTGTTGCAGACGTTCGCGATTCGTCCCGCGGGTTGACGTTGGGAGAAAGCCGCCATGGATGGTTCACAGGTGATCGACTGGTCGCGCGGAGCGCTGCAAATGGCGCTCCTGCTGGGTGGGCCGCTGCTCGCCGTCGCGCTGATTGTGGGGCTCGTGATCGGCGTGTTGCAGACCATGACGCAGATGCACGAGCAAGTCGTGGCGCAGGTACCGCGATTGATCGCCGTTTTGCTGGCGATTCTTGTGATCTTGCCGTGGTTGATTTCACGCTGGGTTGCCTATGCGAGCGAGACGATTGGCTCGATTCCCGAGCTGATCTGATGCATGGTGCATGTTGGGTGCCACTGGCTTTGCCAGTGCTCCTGATTGCAAATGGAAGACGAGGGGTGCAAGTGACACCCTGCCTAAGATGACTAGGAGCTAACTGGTAGGGACAACGCAAAGGGTAGTGTTGGGTGGCCTGGACAACTTGTTGTCCAGGTGGCGCAGCCACAAGAGGCGAAGCGGAAGAGGTGACGACATCCTCTTATTGCTTCGTGATCGGGACAATGAGTGGTCTCGGCTACCCGATTGCTCGTTGTATCGAATACCGAACGCGTTGCTTCAAACGTAGACGGAAAACGAAGAGCACTGGCAGAGCCAGTGGCACCCTACGAAATTCATGCCCGCGGAGCGGTCGCCAAGACGCTCCCACGCGGAGCATGGGAGCGAGTGTGAGGTTAGCACTCTCCGGAATCTTGCTGAGATAGCCCGCTAGGACTTTGCAGGACGGAACCAACTCGTGAATCCGCTGGCGATTGCACTCGTCTTTTCGCGCACACTGGGACTGGCTTTCACCGCGCCGGTGCTGGCTGCGCCTGGACTTGAAGTGCGCTATCGGATCTTAGTCGCAGCGGCGCTCACGACGATTCTCTCACCGCTCATTGTGCCTGGTTTGCATGTTCCCAATCAGGCCGAGAATCTCATCCTGGCGGTTCTGGTCGAAGGGCTGATCGGCGCGAGCCTGGGTTGGACGGCGGGGCTTGTGATTGCCGGGGCGCGACAGGCGGGTGAAGTTGTTGGTGCGCAGGCGGGACTTTCCGCCGCGGCGCTTTTTGACCCGGATGCAGGATATGAGCTTACGCCGCTGGGACATCTTTACGGACTGATCGCCATCGGCGTTTTTGTGACGCTCGATGGTCCGCTCAAGTTGACGAAAGTGCTTGTCGAAAGCTACGAAGCCCTGCCCGCCGTCGAATTCGGTCTCAACGCCGAAGTTGCACAACTCGCGTTTGGGCGGGTGGGAGTTGCACTCGCCCTGGCTGTGCGCGCGGCTGCTCCCGCGGCCATTGCCCTAACGCTTGCGGGTGTTGCACTCGGCCTTATCAGTCGGGCCGCGCCTTCGCTCCCGCTGGCGACCTTATCGCTGCCAATTCGGTTTGTGCTGGGGACGGGCATCGCGATCTTGGGAATTGTGGCCTTGGTGGGAACGCTCAACGTAGCGTGGGGATCGTGGTTCGATCTCGCGCTCGGCTCCGAAGGAGGTTGAGCGGCGATGTCCGAGTCGGAAGATCGCACACAAGCACCATCAAAACTGCGACGGCAACAAGCCCGCGATCGCGGCCAGGTGTCGCACAGTCCCGAGCTTACCGGCGCTGCCGCTTTGCTTGCAGGAAGCTTGTTGCTCGGTGTTTGCGGCGAGCAACTTGCGACCGGCTTGGTCACGCTGGTGAGGACTCCGTGGACAGGTGAACTGCCGCTCTCGCTCGAGGTGGGTGAAAGTGTCACCCTCATGCGGGATGCCGCGTTTGGCGTGCTGGGTCCGCTGATCCTGCTGTTTCTTGGCTTGGTTGCGGCTGGAATTGCCGCGCATCAGGCGCAGGTGGGCGGGCTGTGGGCACCGGGCGTACTGGCTCTCGATCCTGGGCGATTGTGGGCCGTCGGTGGACGTGGCCTAGGTGCAAGGTTGAGTCGAGGTGCGTGGATTCTCGGCAAAACGATTGTGATTCTGGCCGTCGCTGTTTGGGCGATTGGCATGCGCATGAACGAGTTCAATGGGTACGCGCGATTGCCGATTCCCGCCATGGCGCGGGGCTGGTGCGATCTTGTGCGCGGGCTGCTGGTAACGATGGCTGTCGCGGCGGCTGTGCTCGGCCTGATTGATTACGCGCTGGGGCGAATGCGGTTCGAGTCGATGTTGCGACTCACTCCCGACGAGGCGCGAGAAGATCAGAAGGCGATGGATGGTGATCCGGCGGCGAAATCGCGCCGGCGAAGATTGGCGCAAGCATTGCGCGGGAATAGTCCCGAGTTGATGCAGGGGGCAAGGCTCGTGGTGACGGGCGAACAGGGGATTACTGTCGTGCTTGCGGGGGCTCCGACGGCGTCGCGGATCAACGTGCGATCGTCGGCGAAGGGGGCGACGGGTTTGGCGATGCGGAAGGCGGCCGCGGCCGCGAGAGTTGAGATTGTTGAGGCACCCAAACTCGCGATTGCGCTGGCCCTTGCGTCGAGTCGTCCCGGTACGCCGCTGAGTCCTGAAATCCTCGGCGAACTTACGGATATTTGGCCCATTTCCTGAAATCCACGGGCTGATAATCGGGCTGGACACATCAGGGGGTCGCGGGTATCGTTCGGCCACACATCCGACGCTCATCCCCGAACTGCTCGCAGTGAATTCACCACCCGCAAAGCGTGCGGGAGCGTGGAAGATTTGCTCTGTCTCGACGACCCACGATCGCGACACGGACGTTTAAGGAGGAGAGGAACGGATGTCTTCGGCGACGCTTAGCCCTATCGACACCGGCTGGTCGCGCCTCACGGGCGTAGTGCTGCCGATCACGTTCGTAGGGGCGTTGCTCGTCTTCATCGTGCCGGTGCCGCCGGCCGTGCTCGACCTCCTCCTCGCTGCCAATATCACGCTCGCCGTGCTCGTTTTGCTGACGACCCTGGCGATCCGCTCGCCGCTCGAATTCAGTGCATTTCCCACGATTCTCCTTACAACAACGCTCACGCGACTGGTTCTGAACGTCGCCACGACGCGACTCACGCTCACCCGCGCCGGCACGGCCGGCGTTGATGCGGCGGGAGGCGTGATTCGGGCGTTTGGCGAGTTCGTCGCGGGTGATCAAGTTGTTGTTGGTGTGATCATCTTTATCATTATTTTCGTGATCCAGTTCGTCGTGATCACGAAAGGTGCAACGCGCATCAGCGAAGTTGCGGCACGGTTCATGCTCGACGGCATGCCGGGGCGGCAGATGGCGATTGATGCCGATTTGCACGCGGGACTTATCGACCAAAAGCAGGCGCAGTCGCGTCGTGAGAATGTGCATCGCCAGGCCGACTTTTTCGGTGCGATGGACGGTGCCGGAAAGTTCGTGCGCGGTGATGCCGTTGCGGGCGTGATCATCACGTTCGTGAACATCTTCGCGGGGCTGTTTCTGGGCATCGTCAATTACAAGATGAGCTTCAGCCAAGCGGCCGACGTCTTCACCAAGCTGACGATTGGTGACGGCCTTGTGAGCCAGGTGCCGGCGTTTCTTACGGCTCTTGCCGCAGGTTTGATTGTCACGCGGTCGAGCGAAGAATCCGACCTCGGCGGCGAAGTGGTTGGTCAGCTTCTCGGCCGGCCTCGCGTGCTTGTCGTTGCGGCGGTGTTTCTCGGCTTGCTGTCGTTCACGGGGCTCCCCGCCATTCCGCTGCTCGCCATTGCTGCTGCGCTTGGGCTGGGTGCCTACTTCATTGCGAACGGCAACCAGGCTCAGGACGCGACGTCGCAACTCACGATCGAAGCCGAGCCCGAGCCAGTGCCCGCCGAGCCGATCGGTGAGCGGATGGAAGATCTGCTGCACGTCGACCCGCTCGAGCTCGAGATTGGCTATCGCCTCATTGGCCTGGCCGATCCCACGCGCGGGGGAGATTTGCTCGACCGCTTGCGAGCGATTCGCCATCGCGTGGCGCAAGATCTTGGTCTCATCGTGCCGCAGGTGCGGATTCGCGACGAGATCGCCCTGGGACCACATGATTATCGTTTGAAAATTCGTGGAACCGTCGTGGGGCAGGGCGTCGCCTTCGCAGGCCGATTGCTCGCCGTGCCGCCCGCGGGTTTGGTGACACGTCCGGACGGTCGCGACGGTGTCGATCCCACGACAGGTCAGCCCGCAGTCTGGATTCATGCCGACGGCCGCGAAGTTGCCGAGCTGGCAGGATGCCGGATTGTCGAGGCATCGGCGGTTGTGGCCGGTCACTTCGGTGAAGTCGTGCTGGCACACGCCGATGAGATGATGACACGCGAACAGGTTGGCCGATTGCTCGACCGGGCGCGGGCGACTTCGCCGGCCTTGGTAGATGAAGTCGTGCCGGGCTTGCTTCGTGCCGGTGAATTGCAGCAAGTTTTGCAGAATCTCTTGCGCGAACGTGTGAGCGTGCGCGACCTGGAAACGATTCTCGAAACCTTGGCGATTCACGCAGGAAAAACGCGCGACGCCGATATCCTTACCGAGCATGTTCGGCGCGCCCTGGCTCGACGAATCGTGCAAAACTATCTCGGCAAGGATGGCCGATTGCGGGTCGTCATGCTGTCGAAGACGGTCGACGATTTGCTTGTTGCGGCGGGTGAAGACGAGTTGCGTCCTGAAACGGCGCTTGGCACCGATGCGGTGCGCGACCTGGTGAAGACGGTTGCGATGGCAGTGGCGCCACTGGTTGAAGCGGGACACCCACCGATCGTACTCGGTTCGGCCGCTGCGCGACCGGTGCTCAAGGATCTGACCCGGGCCGATTTGCCGAGGCTTGTGGTGCTGAGCCAGCGGGAAATTCCGCGCGATACGCCGGTGGAAGAGTGTGGCATGGTGACCGAAGAAGACGTGCCGGATGAGGCGTCGACCGCTTCGGTTGGCCTGGCGAAATAAGGCGCTGGAGGTTGAGCAAAGCGATGACGAGTGGGAATGCGAGGAGATATCGGGCTGGCTCGCTCAAAGAGGCGCTCGCGCACGTGCGCAGAGACCTGGGCGGTGATGCCGTGATCCTCAACACTCGCGAAGTTCGTCGCCGCCGGCTGTTCGGCCTGGGCCGTCGCGAGATGGTCGAAGTCATCGCCAGCGATCGTCCGCTCAATTCCGAAACACCGATTTCTGTCGACACGTCCGCATATACATCGCCCACAACGAACGACGCTATTCGCTCGCAAGTGGGCGAACAACTCGGCCAGTTGCACGCGGCGGTCGCCGACCTCAGCCGCGTTGGCCGGCTCGATCATTTGCTGCCCGATCTGCCTTCGTCGCTCGTACCAATTTACGCCGCGTTGCTTGAGTCGGACGTTCCCGAAACACTCTGCCGTTACCTCGCGCGTTACGTGACCGATCGCCTTGAAGCCGACGAGGTGTATCGGCCCGAAGCTATCAAACTTGCGCTCGCGGAAGCGGTTGAGGATTGTATTTCGATCGCCCCGCCGATTGCCGCCGTAGCTGGCACGCGCAGGGTTGTGGCCCTGGTTGGGCCGACGGGCGTGGGGAAGACGACGACGATCGCCAAGCTCGCTGCCGACTTCAAGCTGACCAAGGGGCTGCGTCCAGGCTTGGTCACAGTTGATACCTATCGGATTGCTGCCGTCGAACAATTGCGGACATATGCGGAAATTATCGACCTGCCGCTCGTTGTTGCCAATTCGCCGAATGAGATGCGGCGGATGATCGACGAGTTGGGGGATGTTGATCTTGTGCTCGTCGATACGGCGGGTCGCAGCCCGCGCGATGAGGTGCGAATTCGCGAGCTCGCCGATTTTCTTGCCGCTGCGCAGCCAGATGAGGTCCATCTGGTCTTGAGCGCAACGGCCGGTGAGCGTAGCCTGCGTGCCGCCGTCGAACGGTTCGCGATGGTTCGCGCCGATCGCTTGATTCTGACAAAGCTGGATGAGGCCGAGGGGATGGGGGGCTTGCTCGCGGTTCTGAATCAATCGAATCGCCCGGTGAGCTACATCACAACCGGCCAAGCTGTGCCTGATGACATTGAACCTGCGAATCGTGCCCGGCTAGCCCGGCTGATTCTGGGGCAGGATGTTGTCGGCTGATCTCCGCCTTGTTGCGACAAATCATCTGAATCTCGTTCGATTGTGTTTTCGGGGGAAGTGCCATGTCCGACCAAGCCGATGGACTCCGCCGCATGGTCCGGTCTCTTGAAGGGAGGGAAGGGCCGCCGGGACTGGCTGCCGAATCCCGGCTCGTTCGTGCGTGCAAGGCCGAACAGAAGCGCAGTGCGCAAGGAGCACTCTTGCGACTGTTCCCGGCGATCGCGGCGCGGTTCGGCCGCCCTGCGCAGCACGCGAGCGAAGCTGTCGCTGCCGATTGTTCGCAATAAATCGACAGTACGACTCAAGCCGATCGCGACGATTTTCCGATACTTAGGATGAATACGGGTTCCTTGGACCGCGAGAGAGTTTGAGTGAGGAAGCGGGCACGGCTTCGCTCCTGAGCGGGCAGCCGGGCTGGAGGTGTCGAACACGCCGCCAACGCTTGCCGGCGTGAGCGAAGCTCCTCACAAAGAACTCTGCACAGGATGTGCCGCTCTCGCAGCCGACATGGAGGTCTGCAGGATGTCAACCAAGCTGGACGTGGATGTGACGGAACTCTGGCGGGAGTTCAAGGAACACCCAACCACGCCCTTGCGTAACCGGCTGGTCGAGCGGTATTTGCCGCTGGTGAAGTACAACGCCGAGCGCATCTGGCAGAGGCTGCCGGAAGGGGTCGATCTCGACGACCTTATTTCCGCCGGCGTCTTCGGCCTGATGGACGCGATCGACGCCTTCGACCTCGGTCGTGGCGTGAAATTTGAAACGTACTGCGTGCCTCGTATTCGAGGTGCAATGCTCGACGAACTGCGAACGATGGACTGGGTTCCTCGCCTGGTCAGGTCGAAGCACTCGAAGATGGAAGAGGCCCGCAAGGCTCTCGAAGCCCAGCACGGCCGTCCGCCGACGGACAGCGAGCTGGCCGAACGCCTTGGCCTGCCGATGCCCGAGTACGAAAAGATGGCAATGGACGCCAACGCTGTTGGCCTCATCAGCCTGAACAAGAAGTGGTACGAAACCGACAGCTACAAGGACGTCCGCGAGATCGACATTCTCGAGGACAAGAAGGGTGAAGACCCGACCCGTCGCCTCCAGCGCAAAGACCTGATGCGCATGGTGACGAAGGGGCTGAATCGCAACGAACGCCTCATCATCATTCTTTACTATTATGAAGAATTGACGATGAAGGAGATCGGTGCGACCTTGGATCTGAGCGAGTCGCGGGTTTCGCAGATGCACTCGTCGATCATTCAGCGGTTGCAGTCGCAGCTCAACACCCGTCGTCCTGAATTCGGTACCTGAGCAAGCAGGCAAGCTGTCTTCATACGCCATTATCAGGCGATTATTCACGGCCCGTCCCCGCCAGTCGCTCAAATTCGAGCGAAGGCCGGGACGGGCCGATCGTCGTTTTTGGGGAGTCGTGGAAATCTGTTGAGTGATGTTTGAGAACAGATTTTGAACAGATGCAAACGAGGGCAACGACGAGTTCGAGGGAGTTCTTGCGGCTGCGCCGCCCAGGTTCGAGAACCTGGGCTACCCTTGTCATCTGCTTTTATATTGATGTGAATAAATTTGAGTGGAAGCGGTTTTTGAACCGCTATGGCGGAGCCACAAAAATGCTATAAAGTTAAGATAATCGGTTACATGATTGTCTATTAGAAATCATTTTGTGTTAACATAATAGAAATAACATCCTCAAGATGTTCTTCTCGCCTATGTTGCTTTTCCCCCATTTGGAACGGGATAATCGGTCCTTTATGAACCTCTGAACCGAACGTTTTTCCGGGGTATTGGGCCATGAATTGGACCGTACGGCCGCTTGTTTTCCTCTTGGTTCTGCCTCTGTTCGGTGCAGATAAGCCGTTAGTTGAGGGCCACGGCAAGGCCACTGTTGGACCGATACCTTCCGATTTGAAGCTCGATCCCTTCTACAAGAAGTATACGAACGCAGTCGGCATCGCAGTCGTCTCGTCCGAGAAGGTCCCAGATAGTGCTTTGCTCGTGGCCCGGGGCATTGCTATCCACATGCTCGCCAAGCGTCCCGACCTCCGCGAAGCGATGGTCGGCCGCAAGATGCGCGTGATCGTGATGGCCCAGTCCGAGTCGACCACCGACTTGCCCGAGCAGAAAGACTGGAAAAAACCCGCCCCGGACGATCGGCGGCTCACAAAAGATGAGCGCGAGCACTATCAGGAACGTATCGGACGACTCACGGATAAAGAATATTGGGATCGTCGAGCCCGTGGCATGGGAGGCAACCCGACATCGTGCGCTGAAGAGAATCTGCTGGGCTATCCAGGTACCCGCTATTTCGGCGAAAACATCTTCGTCCACGAGTTCGCGCACGGCATCATGGACATCGGGATTCGACGCGCCGATCCCGACCTTCTCCGCAAAATTCGCGACGCTTACAAAGCCGCGATGGACAAGGGCCTCTGGAAAGGCCACTACGCCTCCACCAACGCCAACGAATACTGGGCGGAAGGGACGCAGACCTGGTTTTGGTCGAACTACGAATATAAGGATGGCGATAAGACAGTGATGACTCCCGATGACCTCAAGAAATATGACCCGACGCTGTATGATCTCCTTTCGCAGGTCTACATCGACCACCACATTCCGATGGACGTCTACTACGCGAAAGGACTGCGCCCGGGTCGCTCGAAGCCGGCCGCCGGGCAGGCTGTTACGCGATGAACTGTTAGACGTTGGATGAGCGAAGGAGGGGTGACTCACTTGTTAAAGTAGAGTGGTTCCCGTTGCAGATTGCTGTGAACGATGACCTTGCCGCCGACGCCGGAGATCAAAAGAACTCCATGCTCTTTTGACAGGAATAGCGAGGCGAGAGTTTGTTAATCGGCAAGAGTTCTCAGGACCTTGCAAAATGGAAAACGATCCCAGCCGTGCTATGCCCGAAGCTAATACACAGACCTCGGACACCAAGGCCACGTATGCGGTGCGTGGTGCACTGATTGGGTCGTCGTTGGGATTGCTCGCCGTGTGGAGCATTGTGTCGGGCACGATCGACCCTAACGTAACAGAACACAAACCAATTTTCTCGTTCGCGGTTTTAATGGTTTGTTCCTTCGCTGTTTTTGTCTGGCTATTCTTCACGTGTATCGGATGCGGGGTTGGCGCGTGCATCAAGCAAGTCGATAGCTCTATCGATGACAGTTCGCGAGACCGCAAAGATTTGGCGCATGACGCAGAACAATGCAAAGCACCTAACCTGGATCACACGCTCGAATAATTTGCATACACTCACAGTCAAAGAATTCAGAATCGTATGGGATCAGAATAAAGTTGTTTGCTATAATCAATATAGCTTGCTTTCTGGATAATGCCGTTTGATGACAAGGGCTCGGAGCCAGAAGAGCAGGAGGAGGTTCGCGATCTTGAGCCAGATGAGCCACGATTGAAGGACGTAGGCTTCGCGGAAGTCGGTGAGGCCGAAGGTGAAGAAGGCCAGCGCGTATGCGATTTCGATCTTACTGTGGCGATATCGCAGGAACCGACGCAATACCAAGGCGGAAATCGTGAGCCATGCCGCGCCCTCGAAGAGGTTGAAGGCGTGGTAGGGAACCTCGATCCAGGGGTCGCCTATGGAGTTGTAAGTCCACCATGTGTGAAAGACCAGGTAGTCTGCGAGAGATCGAAGATCCATGAGTCCTCGAATGATGATTTAATGTTCGTTCAGGACATCAAGGCTAACGCTCGCTAAGAATCGTTTTCTGACGATTGGATTGAGGTAAAAACTCGCATGTTCAACTGTTTCAGGAAAATGGCTTGACCGTGTGACTTGCTCGTTCGTAACCTCAGGATGAGCAAACCAGCCGGAGCAACCTTGTCCGATGCCTTCACCTCGATCTTTCACGCTGAGCGACATGATGGGCCTTGTTGCCGCCACGGCGCTCGGTTTCGCTCTAGAACGTTGGAGAGACACGCCCCCTCAGGGGAACCAAACTCTCTCCGTCGGCATCGGCCATTGGCTTCACTTGTTTGAGATAGGGTGGCCGTCGTGCTTCGCCGTCGCTCTGGCTCTCGTCCTCATCCCGCTCCGTTGGCGGAAACCTCGGCCGTCGGTAAGTCGAATTCTTCGTCAACCTGGTACGGTCGCCTCACTGGCAACAGTGGGAAGCATGATTGCTTGCCTGGTGACCACGCGCATTGGAGAGACAATTACCAAGGCCGCGAATCAGCCGACTCCTTCGAAAGTGGTCTTCGGTAATTCATGGTACTGGAGCAAGGCCGTTGGCGGTATATCGATGAGCGTGACTGGTGTGTGGATTGCTTTGGCTCTCGGCGGACGTTGGTCGCCGGAGCGTTCCTGGCTAGACCGAACTGGGAGAGCACTGGGCATTTACTGGCTGTTGGTCTACTTCATGAATTTGTTTTGGGGTGTGATCGAACTTTGGCTGCCGTATAAGTAATAGGCTTTTCTCCCATGAAATTCCCGTCTTCGCTGCCATCAGGTCTCGGATTCGTGATCTTCGCGATCATTGCAATAGTGGCCGGGCTCTGCGCCGTGTCGGCCGATCGTACGTTTGTTGCAGTGAAACAATGGGAGAATTCCTCTCCGCAATTCGGCGGGGCAGCTCCAGCGAATTGGCCAGCAGAGGCTCTTGCGATCAAGGATTTTGCTCGTCGCTCTATCCAGGATTTCGACGCCTGCCTTTACGTGATCAGTCTATCGCTCGCTTTAATCGCTTTTCGGCCACATCGAAACAGACGAAATCGGCGATATGGTCCTGGACATGTCGCATTAGCCGCATCGGGAGGAATAATAACTTACAGCCTTGTTTATTATCTGTGGTTTGTCCATGGCGACCCGAAATTGACAGGTTTCAAACCGTTCTTGATGGCTGGTATGCCCCATACATTTTGGTCCCATCTGCCATACGGCCATGGGCTCTCGATTGCAATCTGCATTGTAGCGGCGTGGGTCTATGTTTTGGCGATCGAAGGCTGGCGACGACCTAAAGAACCTCTCGAAAGAGTTGGGCGGTGGGTTGGTTGGTCATGGATTGGATCGTCGATCATAGCGAGAATCATTGAGGCTTTGCATTGAATCGCGATCAAAGAAAAACGATCGAATGAACCAAACCGTCGGGCTCATTCGATCGTCTTGTTTTCCAGCGAATTCTCGCAAGCTTACTGCTTCGCCTTGGGCGTTGCCGAGTACTTCGTTTCAAAGGTCAGGTCGAGCTTGGCGGGAAGCTCGTTACCTTGCGCTTCCATGGTCATGTCGCCCTTGATGTGCGTTTTGTCGTTGCGCTCGACGATCGTCCCGCGCTCGCGATCGAACAGCAGCGTGCCTTCGCTCGACTCGACCTTGATGTCGCTCTTCGTCACCTTGAGCGGTTGGGGCATGCCGGTGTCTTGCTTGTAGGTTACATCAAGCGCTTTGATGTCGATCTTATCAAGCGTTTTGTCGCCCTGCTTGATTGTGCCTTTATACTCAAACTTGCGCTTGAAGGTCAGCGTTTGGCCGGCGCCGATGTCGCTGACTTCGGTCCGTTCCCACGGTTCGCCTTCGCGGAGGAATCCATCGGGTACGGCGTTTTGTACTTGTTCGAACTCTTGTTTCACGCGATCGGAATTGTAGCGGGCCTTCATGCCGGCGAGTGCGGCTTCGGGCAGATCCTTAGCACGGTCGAGATTCTTTTCAATCCCTTCAACCCGCGCGAACTGGTTCTTGGAATCGAGCACGAGCGTGTAGTTCGCTCCTTTGCTCGCCTTGAGCACGTCGGCCAGGAAGGAGAGCTGCGGGAGGTCGACCTTGAGGTCTTTATCGTCGGTGTTGAGGTCGATTTCGATGCCCATCGGCAACGAGATTTTGACCCAGATCTTGTCGACCGTCACGTTCAGCGGAATCGTGCCGTCGGCGTTGCGCTTGCCGACTGCGACCGTCGCCAGCGAGCCGGAGTCGGAATTGGTTTCGATGTCCATTCCGGCCAGAGTTAAGATCTGGTGGACCTTGATCTCGGTTTTGCCGACGACCGTGGCATTCTCGGTGACCTTACGCTCGAGTTTGACTTGCGCAGGGGCGGTAACTCCCCAGGCAGCGACCAGCACCAAAGGCGCGGCGAAACGAAACCTCATGGCGGACTCACTCCCGTAGTAACGGCAACGCGGCTCGTCCAAAAAACGTCAGACGCTATTCGCCACTCTTTGGCGGTTATTGCATCCTGACAAGTGTCATAGACGGTGTCAAGCGGCGACAGTTATCACTGGATTTGAAACAAGCGTCGCCTTGACTGGCTTTTTGGGTCCACCTGCGACACGCATCAGTGCGAGGATGAGCAGGACCGCGACGACCGCGCCTGCGGCGAAAAGTGCGGCCTTCATGCCGGCCGAGAGCGGGTTCGGCGGGGTGTCGCGAAGGAATTCTTTGAACGACTTGCCCGAGCCGACGAGAACGGGGGAGGCGTCGCGCTCGTAGAGTTGCTGCTTGCGATCCTTGATCGACTTATCTTGCGCTTCGTGTGCGGGTTCGGCCATGGTTGGTGCTCCTCAATGCGATGAGATGGACCCGGCGTCAGGGGCGGGCCTGGACGAACCAATCCCAGCTTTGGGGCAGGTGGGTGAAATCCTGGAATCCGGCGATGTTGTCGTCCCAGGGATAGAGAACCTTGCTCAGCTCGATATCGCGGAACCCCGCCTTGCTTAGCCGGTGAGTCGCTTCCCAGGGCTGCCAGAATTTCTGACGAAGGCCGAGGAAACCGAAGCGGCCGAAGGCGAAGTCGTAGTAATGATGCTCGGCATGAAACACGGCATGACGCTCGGCCTCTTCGGGTTCGAGACCGCGGTCGAGTGCGTGATCGTGGAGGATCATCGTGTGATATTGAATCGCGTCCATCGCCGGTAAGACGGTGAAGAAGCGGCCGCCCGGCTTGAGCGCGGCATGGATCGCGCTGAGGGCACGGTCGATGATGCGGACGTCGGGCATGACGATTGAGTTGACGGCGACGGCGACGTCGAGCGTTCCGGCGAGGTCGTCGAGTTCGTCCATCGAGCGCTGGAGAAATTCAACCTGAGATGCACGCTTGCCCAAACGCTTGCGCGACTTGGCGATCATGGCGGGGGCGAAGTCGAGGGCGATCACGCGGCCGAATTTGCCGACGAGATGCGGCAAGAGCGGACCTGTGCCGCAGCCGAGGTCGGCGATGGTGAGCGTTTCGGGATTGGGCAAGGCGGCGAGTGCGGGGAGGAGTGGACTTTCGACGCCGGGGCGGAAGGGGTCGAGAAAGAGTTCGTCGTAGCGCGTGGCCTGACGGCTCCAGGCGGTTCCCTGGTCGTTATCGGCGGCGGGCTGCTCCTTCGAACTCGGCGATTTGGCCACGTGTTACAGTTCCATGAGTGAAAGTCGGTGAAATGAGCATGTGAAGGGGGAAAGCAACTTTGCACGAGACGCAAGCCTACTGCAAGCGTCCAGCGATTTAACGCGCGGGGGCGGCGTCTCCGGAGACGGGTGGCGGAATGTTAATCTGAGGATTGGGGTCGAGCGATTGCACGTCGATTGAGACACCTTTCGCCGAGCCGAGGACATCGCGGCGATAACTTTTGGGATACCCGAGCGACGAGTCGGGCGTGAACTTGAGGATGGCCGTGGTCCCTTTGGGCTGGCCGAAAGGCGTTGGTAAATCGAGCTGGGCCATTTCGTCTTTGATCGTGAGGAACAGACCTTCGACCGAGTAGAACCGTGGCTGAGCCGGCTTGGCGACAATCTCTCGCCCATTGTTGAGAACGCTGTAGATTGCCTTAACCTCGCCATCGCGCACAAAGACGCGATAATGCCCCGTACCGAGCCCGGAATTCGACCATTCGAGGTTGTAGTTCTTCACGCCCGCGGCTTTCCACTTGCTCTCGGCAGCGGCGACGGTTGCGGGTGTTGCGTTTTCACCGCGACCGCAGCCGGTGAGTGCGGCGAATAGCAAAAGAAGCACATTCATCCATTTTTGACCGTTTCGCATGCCCGTATTGTAGGCGCGAGCCATGCGGAAAAGGAACGGCAACGGTGTAGTATCAAAGACGACGATCTGACGAAGCGAGTGGGACCAGGCCTGGGCGCGAGAAGTTGGAATTGCAGAGATCGAGAAGATCCTCCTCGAGCGCGGGGCCATTCGATCGCGCCTTTGATATGAAAGCGTCACACTGATGACCGACGCAAACACCGATGGCGCCCGCATGGTGACGGCCTGTCGCGATGGCGACGAAGCGACGGTGCGCGCTCTGCTGTACGCGACGCCATCGCTGGCGTGCTTGGTTCCCGAAGGACCGCTCGCGCCTCTGCATTACGCGGTCCGCGAAGGCCGTGCCAGCATCGTGAAGCTTTTGCTGGAGCACGGTGCCGACGCGAATGTCGCCGTGCAGTACCTCTGTCGGATTCCCTTGAGAAGCGTGGATATCGCAGCCGCCCGTGGCTTTGGCGACGTCGTGTCGCTCATCGACCGGGCAATCGAGGCACGACAGCCGCTGGCGCTTGCGGAAGGTCCTTTACGGCGTGCGCTGCGCGAAGGCGACCAGGCCGCCCTTCGTCGCGAGCTATTGCGCGATCCGTCGGCCGTGAATACCACCGACGAGGATGGCAATACGCCTTTGCACCTGGCGGCGCAGGCGGAGGACACCGCCGAGAGCGCCGAGTTCATGACGTTTCTGCTCGACCACGGCGCCACGCTCGACGTCGCGAACAATCTCGGCTTCACGCCGGTTTACGTCACGCTCTTTCGCAATCACGGATATACCTACGCCCGCCCGCGCTGGGGCCTGTTCGAGCTGCTTCTCGCCCGCGGCGCTCCTTACGATATGAATCTCGCCTGCGCGAAGGGTGATATCGACAAGGTCCGCTCGCTTCTGGCCGCTGACCCGCGTGCGTTCGATTTTCAGGCAACCTGCAAGAAGCGTCCGCTGTCTTGCGCCGCCGAGTTTGGCCGGCGCGAGATCGTCGCGCTGCTGCTGGCTGCCGGTGCCGATCCCAACGCCCAGGAGGCCGACAATTATCTCACTTTTCCGCTGGTCGCCGCGGCGAAACTCAACGATCTGGCGATGGTACAGATGCTGCTCGAGCACGGTGCGAATCCCAACGCCCAGACCGATGGCGCTGAAGTAGCGATGCTGGAGGCGATCGAGCACAACCGCGAGATGGCGAATTTGATTGCCTCTTACGGTGGATCAGTGCCGATCCATTGCATGGACATCACTACCTTGGCGGCTGTGCTCCACCAAAACCCGAAGCTGGCCCTGCAGGCGATCCACATCCCCGATCCTCAGCGTCCCACGGAAGCCGCCCAGACGCTGCGACTGGCCTTGATTCACGGCATCAACCCCAAGGAGATCGGTCTCTGGACGTTGTTCCGCGCCAGCCCAAACCCTGATTTACTGCGACTCTTTCTTGAGGCCGGCGCCGACCCCAACGTGCTCGACGAATCCGGCTGCAACACTCTGCTGCACTTCCTGACGGCGTTCCCCAACACGATTCCGGCAATGGAAGTGCTGTTAGAATTTCAGGCGAACATCAACGCCCGTGACTGCTTCTTCGGTTTCACACCGCTGACGTGGGCCGTTTTGCACCGCCGTTTCGATCTGGTGCAGTTTTTCCTCGCCAAGGGTGCCGCCGTGGAACTCCCCGACGACCAGCCCTGGTCAACACCGCGTTTTTGGGCCAAGCATCTCGAAGAATCAGCGATTTTGCAGGCGCTGATCGACTAGCTCGCAGCGCTCTGCTTTCGGCCTCAAGAGCTACGCATCCCGTATTGAAGACCAAGAAAAAGGGGTAGACGGGACAACTTGTTGTCCGGGCCACCCGACTCGATCGATTGTGTCGACCTAACTGAGTAACTCTTATGCCTTGTCATATTTTGAAAAGTCTGCCAAGAAGCCGAACGTAAGTGAAAGCGCGGAGCATCATCACAGAAGGATATGAGTTGTTCTGATAAAGACGGGCAGTGTCGTTCCGGGAAGGCTTATCGTCTGGGAAGTCGACGCAAGAATTTGGCGTATTCCACGAGCGGCGGGTAAGTGTCTTCGAGGCTGCTAGACCGCACGACGAACGGCGGGCTTAGCGACTCGGCAAGATGTGCGGGCCATTCTTCGAGCGGACGAGCGGCGAGATCGACATGGAAGGTCCACGCGAGCACTTGAAGCTGCCAGTCGAGCGGGCCGTCGGTGAAATCGGCGGGCAGGGCGCGATCGGGGAGGAAATGGAGCAGGTGATCGTGCCAGCCGTGAAGGCGCGGGCCGTCGGCGGTTTTTTCGAGATCGGCGAGTTGCGAGGCAGAGAGTAGCGGGCCGTTATAGGTCAGGCGTTCGCGCAGCCGCGTCATGAGCGTGCGGGGCTTCAGGTCGTCGGCGCTGAGTTTGCCGTCGAGGACGCCGAATCGTTCGGCCAGGCCGACGAGTCCTTCTTCGACGCGACGGCGTGTGACGTTCGGGAGTTCGGCAGGATGATTGGGTCGCGCGGGAGGGAGTTCAGTTGGATTAATGGCCGGTTGAGTTGTTACTGCTGGCGAAGCATTGGACTCGCGCGAAGTTCGTACAGCCAATGCAAGAATTGGCAGCGCGGCCAGCAAAGCAACTCCCGCCCACAACCACCGCGCGGGAATCGTTCGTGGCGACGTCGACGCGAAACTTTGCTCAGCGGAATCGTCGGCCGTGAGCTTGGACGGATCGACATACGAGCGATCGAAGGCCACACCGTGCAAGCGCGGCAGGGCGACGAGGTCGTAGCGATTGCCGTTTCCGAATGACCAGGTGGATACGCTCACGCGGGCGCGGCGAGTGAGTGGAAGGGCCTGGTAGATGTCTCGCGCAAGAGTTTCAATGGATGCCGATGTTTCGAGAGCCACACGCTTGCCGCGCATCAGCGTTTCGGCGATCCGGCGCGCGAGCGGATCTTTGGGCGATATTGGTTCAGCCGGTATAACTTGTTCGAGGTTGAACTCGCCGGTTTCGAGCGTCGTCGTTTCGGCCGACCAGTCGTGACGGAACAGGGGGACGAACGCGAACGGAAAGGCGCCGGCTTTTCGATAGTCGGCACCAGAAACAAAGAGGGCGTGAAACGCGACGGCTCCGGGACGTCCGCGATCGTCCATGCCTTGGGGCAGGGGCGCGATGATCGCCCAGGGGCCGCTTGGTAGTTTGAGCGCGATGACTCCGCCCGCATCTGCTGCGCCCGCAGGCCGTTCACCGTAGCGCTGACAGGCTGCACGGAGATCGGCGATCCATTCGTCGCGGCAACCGGGGGAGCGGGCGAGTACGGCGTAGCCTTTGTCCCAGAAGGGAAAGCTGCCGTAAACCGCCTGCTCGTATCGCAGAGTTACTGACGACATAAAACGGTCGTCACTCGGGCCTGGGCAGAACCGGCATCTTGAAGTCCGACGCGAAGTAGAGGGTGGTGTGCCCCCCCTTCGACGGCCTCACGGTGCCGCTCAAAAGCCGCATCGCCAGTGGGTCGCCTGGCTTGCTGTTGAGCACGACGACGGTCGAGTCGGACCAGTCGGTATCAACGACCTTGATCGTCACCGGGTCGCCCAGCTTCCAGACGATCGCTTGCGGGAACGTGTAGCGCCAGACTGGCTTGTGCGAGTTGGCGATCGTCGGCGATGGACCGTACGTCTTGCCGCCGACTTCGATCGATATTTCCAGGTCGGGTCCGCCGCCGGAAAGATACTTGCCGACTTCGGGATCGAACTCGCCGCGCAGGGCCGTCACCTTGTAATTGCCGGGGACGGTCACCTTATCCCACCAGGCGAGGAAGTCTTTCGCTGGCGTGACGTAGCGGCCTTCGGGATGCTGCTGAAGGTAGTCGCGCATTCGCGCCGCAACACCTTCGGCGTCTTCGGGATGTGTGGTGTAGAGCTCGTAGCCGACGCGGTACGAATTGTCGTCCCACTCGCGAAGGATGCGGTCTTTCGCCTCTCGGGCCTCGCTGGTGTGCAGGCCGCCGCCTTCGTGGGCTTTGAGATATTCCTGGTACTTCTCGATCCGCGCTTGATAGTGCGTGGGGAAGTCGCGGGAGAAGGTTTTGGCACGCTCAAATTGACGGTCGTCGAGCGTTTTGACGAATCCTGCTTGGAGCCGCTCGACCTCGGCGCGGTGGGTGCTTTCGGGATGATCTTTAAGGAACGCCCGCGACTGGTCGATGAGGTCGGGATAATCGGCGTCGGGCAGTGCGGCAGTGCGGATGAGGTCGTCAATCACCCTGCGCTCGAGCAACGACTGCCGTTCGGCGACGCGGGCCTGGTTCGCGACGATCATTGCTTCGACTTCGGTTCGGCGCGGCGAGTCGGGGAATTCGCGTAGGAATGCGCGAAGGGCAAGGTCGATCGCGGCGGGCTTATCGGCCGAGGCGATCGCTTCGGCTTTCACGTCCTTCCAGCGCGAGTCGTGCCGGGCTTCGTCGTGCGACTTTTCGACCTTGGCGATCTCAGGCGCGAGCGCGGGGCGCTGCTCCTTGAGCATGGCAAGCTGTTCGCGAATCGCCGGGTCGGCCGTGCCAGCCGCGACGCGATTTTGGGCGGCCTTTACCTTCCACTCGGCCAGCTTTTCCTCAGCCTGCCGGGCGCGGGCGGGCCAGAAGTAACGCAAGGTGGGATGCCAGGTCAGCAGGTCGTTCCACGTGGTTTCGACCAAGGTCGCCGGCTGTTGATCGGCCTCGAACGCGACGGCCTCGCGATAGCCGTAGGCGTCGTACCCGGCAAGACCGGCGGCGACGAGCCCAAGCGCAACGACGCAGCTTGCGAGAACGCGTCGGGTACGCTTGCGGCGGGCGGTGGCGAGACGCTTGCGGAATGTGTTGGTGCGTTCGGTGTTGGGGTAACGCCGCTCGTAGGCCGCGACTCCGCGTGCTAGCCGCGGGAGGTCCTTGGGAGCGAGGTCCCAGAGCCATTCGAGCTGGTCGCGATCGTTAGCTTCAAGCTGATCGGCCAGCCAGCCGAGTGGGCCTTCCAGGCCGAACGGATGAAGCTCGGCGGGAGGACGGCCATCAACGGCGCCTCGGCCATACGAGCTGACCGCGAAGATCGCCCCGCGCGGTGCGTGACGCGCGAGCAAGTGCCGAGTCATGCCGTAGCGGGCTTCGACGAGCCGCTCGACCGCTTCCTGGCCACCGGAGCCAGCCTGGGCCATCACGCGGTCGAACTTCGTCAGCAAGAGCGCGACAGGGCGATCGGTCGTACCGTCTTTCGAGCCGTCGATGTACCGCTCGAGCAGGTTTTCCACTTCTTGCTGGCGACGACGACGCTCGGCAGGATGCGACGAACCTTCGGGGTCGAGGCAGAGGAGCACGGCGTCGCAATCGGCGAAAAATTGCTGGATCGGCTCGTCGCTACCCAGCGTAACGTGTTCGCCCTGGTAATCCTTGACGATCAGGTCGAACCGGGCCGGGCCGTGATAGAGCCGCAGCCGCAGCTCGGTCTCGGCCAGGGTACCGGCAAGCGGCTCGCCCGATTCGATTTGATGGATCTTCTCGGCGAGATACTCGGCGCTCGGAGGGTCGACGGCCGCCAAGCGCACACCCGGTACCTGACCGGTCGACGCCTGGCGATAGAACATCGCTAGCAGCGTCGTCTTACCAACGTTGCGGTGGCCGAACAGTGCGATCTTCTTGGCACCGGTCAGCCGGCGCTCGACGGCGTCGAGATGTCCCTTCCGTCGATTCGCCATGAACAGGCCTCATTCCACCGCGCAGACGAAACCATCGCGCGGAAAGAACATTCCGCGCTTGGCAAGATGGGCTATTAACGTCGAATGGGCATCCAGGTTGCCCTTGAATCTTATCGGACGGCTTTGGGTCGGCGGAACAGGCGAATCACCGTGACGAACGGGCCGAGGGCCCAGCGGACGGGAGCGCCGACGAGCACCATCACCGAGAACGCGACGACCAACACCGCAGCCCCGATGCCGATGACACGCGCCGCCGTCTCGGAGATGCCGAGCGAGGCGATCAGGCTACCGAAGGTGTTGCCAAGGCCCTTGATCGCACCATCACCCATTGCGCCCGCGAGCGAGATGCCTGCCTTCGAGAACTGCTCGATGGCGTACTTGGTGGCGTTGCCGGCGGTGTCGACGAACTTGTCGGGGTTGGCAATGAAGAGGCCGAGGACACCAGCAGCCGCGAGCTTCTTCTTGTTCGGCAGGACCTTGCTGGTGAAGAATTCCCAGCCGGTGCGGCCGGTTTTGCGGAGCACGCCAACGGCGCTCGAACCTTCCTTGACGAGAATCTCGGCCACGTCGTCGCCATAAACTCTTACGGCGGCAAGACCTTCGGTGCCCAACTCGCGAATCATCGACTCAGCCTGACCGGGGAAACGCTTGGCGAGCTGCTGGGCCGCTTCACCCATTTCGACCACGAGCCGCTTTTCGGCCGGGGCTAGCGTCTTGAAGACGCGGAGCATTTCGGGCTCGGGCTTGAGCAGTTTGGCGAAGCGCGACTGGAGCAGCGCCTCGCTGGGGGCGGCCCCGGCACCCTTGGCGAGACGGCTGATCTCATCGGCGCGATGCGCGACGAGTTCGAGCCCTTCGTCGGCGGCTTCGCGAGCGAAGAGGCGACCGCTCGACTTGCCGGCGGAAAGGGCTTCGTCGGCAGACTTTACGGCGACCTTGCCGCCGACTTCCGCCTCGCGGACGACTTCCTTCACCACATCGTCGAGCCAGGAGAGCTTGCCTGCCTGAACCTTCCCCGGCATCGCCAAGAGCGCAATAAGCGCGGCCGAGACGATCCATCGAAGGCCGACGATTCGGAGATCACGCATGATTCGGGTCCTGGAACTTGGTCCGGCACGCAGGGCCGGAGTCGGCGTCGTAAGCGGGAGAGAATTCCGGGGTTGTGGCAAATCAGGGGGACTGCGGCCGGCGGGATTTCAGGTGTTCTTCCATTTTCTGAAATCCAAAGACACCCACGCTCGCCTGAGCGGCCTGGACGCCGAGGTATTTCAAACCCTTGACCGGCGGAATGGCTTTGACAACCTCGACACCCCCCTTAACGAACCGGATGGGTGCGAGCGTGCTGAGACGGTAACCGGCCTTGAGGCAGAGCGCCCGGCCGAGATTCGCGAGTTCAGGAGCGGTGAGCTTGGTGAGGGCTTCCGGGATGCGCTGGAGGATTTGATAGGTCCCGCCGGCCGCCCGAACTGCCCACCATTTCGAAAGATGCAGCGAAGCCGCTTCCGCCCCTCGGCGTGCAAACGCCTTGCCGACGGTGGCTCCCGCTTCCTCGGCTGCTTCGGAACCGACGGCTTTGATCACTTGCTTGGCCGCGCCTCGAACTTCGGCTCGCGCCGCTTCGGCTGCCGCAGCGCCTTCGGGCTGAAGGGCGGCGAGGCTGAGCACGTCCATCACGACGAAGCAGCCGTCGACGAGTGCCCAGGTCATTTCGCCCGAAGTCGGCGCGTGTCCGCGACTGACGACGTGACCGAGGTGGAAGAGGTCATACATCGGAAGGAATTGGTAGAAACCAACTTCCGACGAGTTCAACTCATTCGCCCGGTCAATGCCGTCGCGCTTGATCAATCCGATGGCAGCCTGACCGTTCTCGCCGGTCAGCGACAGGACGCTCTTCGCCGTCCATTCCTTCCAGGTGAGCTTCGATTTCGACCGAAGAAGTGTGAGTGTTTCGGGATTGGCGTCGACGGCAGCGATCGGCGGGATGACCGACGAACCATACTGCTGAAGAATCTCGCGGAACTCGCTGTCGGCCGCGTACTTATCGAGCATCGCCAGCGCCATTTTCCCATGCTGGGCCAAGGCATCGATCGCCTGATTCTGGAGTGCGGGATCGGCGAAATCTTCGTAAACGACGTCGGCTGCGTCGGGACCAGCCGCCAGCAATGCGCGTTCGCCAGGCTGGCCGCCTTCAACGACGAGTCGGAGCGCGTTCGTGCTACCACCGACAAGCTCGGTCAGCCGCGCTGCTGCGACGTGTCGCAGATGGTCAGCCACGGTGGCGGGGCGATGGGTGCGGAGCAACTCGTCGACGTACTCGGAGTTCACGCGGAGCACGATGAGGGCCTTGTCGAGCGGCATGGCCGACCCAAGTTCGTGCAGCACCTGGCCATACATCGACACGAGCGCGAAGCCGTCGAGTCCGTGAACGCGGAAGGCTGCGAGGGCGAGCGGGCCGTCGCTGTCGAGCGTCCGAATCGCGCCGCGGAGATCGGCCGCGCCGGGCTCGAGGCTGATGAAGCCGAGCAGGGCGAGGGCGTCGGTCAGGTCGTTCGGCTCGCCGGTCCAGCGAGTGATGAGCGACATAACTCCTTCCGGCTCGGTCAGTAAGAGCGGAAGAATATTCGGATACTTTGCCGCAATTTTGCGCTGGGCGGGGGTGAGCCGGGCGATCTCGGAGATCAGCACGCGACGATCGGCGTCGTCCGAGTGCTTGAGGCTGAAATATTCACGCCAGTGCAGCAGAATGTCGGCCGCTGCGTTGTCGGAAAGACTGTCGCGGAGGCGACGGAACTCGTTGGGGTGGCGTTCGTAGAGGAAAATCGTCTCGACGCCCAGCTTGTCGAGCAGCGTCAGGCCGCGGAGGCCGTCGCTGTGCTCGATGGCGATGGCGTTTTGGCGATATTCGTCGAACACCCGCTTCACCAGGTCGGCCTGGTCGGGGTACTTGGCGACGAGCTCGGCTCCCGCGTCTGCCGCAGGTGCTGTAACGATTTCTGGCTCAACGGTTTCCGGACCGTTCCACCCGCGCTCTTTCACAGTGAGCTTGAACAGCGCACAGAGAGCGGTGAGCAGCATGATCGCGGCGAGAATACGCTTCATAACGTGCCGTGGCCCTGAAGGTTATGCCCTCGGTCGTGAAGTTGCCGCGTCCACTGGCCGGGGGAGCCACGTTATGGGCGCAAACCAACCCATTGCTATTATGCCTTTGATTCTTCCGTTTTGCGAGTCTCGGCCCGTCAATTGCGTTTCGAGACCGCAGTTCAGCCGGTCGTTTCCGGATCCCTGTTCGTTGCGCGCTCGCTCCCATTTGTTAATCGGTTCAGAGCGCCAAAAATTGTCCCCGTTTTGGTCTGATGTTGACCCGACTTGCGGGGTTTGTCAGGCTCCCCAGTCCCAAGCAGGGGCAGCGGCAAGGCTGAGGGAACGGTTTGGGTGGCCGAAACAGACACCTGCTTCCGAGAACTTACCGAGGTGCCATGACGATCCACCAGAGCGAACCAGCCGGACAAGTACGGACGAAAATCGTCGCAACTCTTGGTCCTGTCTCGCGAAACATCGACACGATCCGTTCGTTGATCGCGGCGGGCGTCGACGTCTTCCGGCTGAACTTCTCGCACGGCACCCACGAGGAACACTCGCAATCGCTGGCGATGATCCGTCAGGCCAGCGCCGAATCGGGCGCGATGATCGCAGTTCTGCAGGATCTCGGCGGGCCGAAGTTGCGACTGGGGCCGATTGCCGGCGACGTGGTCGATTGCCGCCTGGGCGACGAGTTTGTTCTGGTCCGAGATCAAACACCCAGCGACGACCCCAAGCGCCTGACCTGCACCTACGCTGACTTGGTCGACGACCTGAAAGTTGGCGATGTTGTGCTCTTTGCCGACGGCACGATCGCCATGACCGTGCAGAGCGTTTCGCCCGGCGAGGCGCGGATGGTAGTGACGCTGGGGGGCAAGCTGAGGTCGAAGCAGGGGATCAACCTGCCCAACGCTAACCTCAAGCTCAGTGCGCTTACCGAAAAAGACCTGCGCGACCTCGACTGGAGCGCGACACACGAAGTCGATTACATCGCGCTTTCGTTCGTGCGCAAGGCGGCCGATGTCGACCAATTGCGGTCGGAGTTGAAGAAGCGCGGCTGCGCATCGCGGATCGTCGCCAAGATCGAGAAACCGCAAGCCATCGACGACCTCGACGCGATTATCGCTGCGACCGACGCCGTGATGGTTGCGCGCGGTGACCTTGGTGTGGAGATGGACGTCGCCCGGGTGCCTGCTTTGCAGAAGCGGATCATTTCGCTTTGCCACAAGGCATGGGTGCCGGTGATTACCGCGACGCAGATGCTCAACAGCATGGAGACGTCGACCCGGCCCACTCGCGCCGAGGCGACTGACGTTTTCAACGCCGTGCTCGACGGAACTGACGCGGTGATGCTCTCGGGCGAGACGGCGATTGGGCAGTTTCCGATCGAAGTCGTTGAAACGATGAGCCGGATTGTTCGCGAGGCGGAGGCGTATCTCGCCGGTCCGGGCGCGGCGCTTCGGCCTCAGATCGATGCGGCGCCTCGGCCGAACAACGAGCCGCAAATCGGCCGGCGGGTGAGCAAGATCACCGAATCGATCATCAGCGCGGCGGCGTTTGCCAGTCGAAGGCTCGACACGAAGTTGCTCGTCGTCGCCAGCCATTCGGGACGCACCGCGCTGGTTGCTTCGAAGGCGCGAAACAACACGCTGATTATCGCCCTCACGCCGGATGAAAAGAAGGCGCGTGCCCTGGCGCTTTGTTGGGGTGTCACGCCGCTGGTTGCGCCTGATATTACCGATGTCGAGGCAGCGCTTGCATTCGCGATCGACTGGGCGCGCGAGCGCGGGTTGGTGCAGTCGGGCGATAACCTGATCTGGATTCGCGGCATGATTCCGAATGATCCCACGCACAACGCCATGCGCGTACAGATCATTCCTTGAACGTATGAGCGGTTTACGATGAAGTTGACTCGCGTCGCACAGTCGGGCGGCGTGGAGAGATTTCCAGTCTCAAGGTCGAGCGCAAAATGTCGAAGAAACCGGGCGTACTTCACGAAGTGATGAACTTTGTTTCCATCATTGCGGGCGTGCTTTCGGCCGCCATGGGGATCAAAGGTTTTTTGCTCTCGAGCCATTTCATCGACGGCGGCGTTACCGGCATTTCGATGTTGCTATCGATTCGCCTGGATTGGCCGCTCTGGCCGCTCTTGCTCGTGATCAACCTCCCCTTTATTGCCCTGGGATATCGCCACCTCGGCCGTGCGTTCGCCATTCGAAGCGCGCTGGCGATTGTCGGACTGGCGATCTGCGTCGCGACGATCGATTTTCCTGATGTCACCCAGGACAAAGTTTTAACGGCCGTGTTCGGCGGGTTCTTTCTTGGTGCCGGAATCGGCCTGGCGATGCGCGGGAATGCCGTGCTCGACGGGACGGAAATCGCGGCGTTGCTCGTGAGCAAACGGAGTTCGCTGCTCCGCGTCGGTGACATTATTCTCGGTCTGAATATCGTGATCTTTCTCGCCGCGGCAAGCACGCTGGGCGTCGAACAGGCTCTCTATTCGATCCTGACGTACGTCGCCGCCTCGCGCACGCTTGACTTCTTGTTGCATGGTCTGGAACAGTTCACGGCGGTGACAATTATTTCGGGCGAGAAGAGCGGTCCGATTCGCGAGGCGATCATCAATCGCCTGGCGCGCGGGGTGACGATCTACAAGGGACGCGGCGGGATGTCGGGCTCGGAGCAGGATATTTTATTTTGCGTCGTCACGCGGCTAGAAATCGGTAAGTTGAAAACGATCGTCGATGAATTTGATCCCTCGGCGTTCTTGATTATTCATCCGCTGGCTGATGTTCGCGGTGGTGTGATCAAGAAGTCGGCGATTCATTGATTGGATAATAAAATTACATGTAATCTTGTGAATTTGGGTGGCCCGGGTTGTTTCAACCCGGGTGCCGGAGGCACAAGAGGCGATGAGTTAGTTTGCTGGTTCCAATTGTCGATACGCTTTGCAGGCGGTAGAAGTCTCCTGCGGCTTTCTTCGTCAGTGTTATTGTGCGACGTGAGAATGACCGCTGAGCGGTCGAATCGCGTGACGACGCGGAGCATCGTCACGAGGGTTTAGCGATATCGTGAGCGCGGTGCGGAGACTCGTTGCTCTAGAGATTTATCCCCGCGAAACCAACTCACGCCGACTGCCATGGTTCCCGATTCTGCTGCGAATCGGTCGGCCGGCTCGGCTGTGATGTCGGCCTGTCGATGCGTGCGTTCGCCGGTCGCACCGCAGGCTTGTTCGAAATCTTGGCGCGGCCGAGCATGCGGTCGATTCCCAGTTGCAGAATGATCTGCAGGGCTTTGACTACCTCGGTCTTGTTGATCTTCGACTTACCGGCGCGGCGGTCTTCGAACAGGATTGGCGTTTCGCCGAACGTGCAGCCGACTTGCCGGCACCAGAAGAGAATCTCTTCCATGAACGAATAACCACGCGAGCGCACGCGGTCGAATTCGAGCATCGCCAGCTTCGAGACGCGGTAGCAACGGTACGATCCGCTGTTGTCGCGCGAAGTCAGGCCGAGAAGCAATCGGGCATAAACATTGATGCCCGTGCTCATAAATTTGCGCTTGAGATTGAATCCGCCCTGCACGCCTCCGCCGGGAACGTAGCGCGAGCCAATCATCACGTCGTGCCGGTTCATTCCTTCCAGCAGCGAGGGGATGAAGCGGGGCGGGTGGCTGAAGTCGGCGTCGAGGTTGATGTAGAGGTCGAAGTGGTGGTCGACCGCGAACTTCATTGCGGTCAGCACCGCGGTGCCGAGTCCCATCTTGCCGGGACGGTGAATCACCTCGATCGCGGATAGCTCGGATTGAAGGGCGTCGGCGATTGCGCCGGTACCGTCGGGCGAGTTATCGTCGATGATCAAAATCGTCGAGTCGGGGGCGAACTTTCTGATCTCGAAGACCAGGTCGCGAAGATTGCCGGACTCGTTATATGTGGCGAGCGAAACCAGGAGCCGAGGGCTGGCGCCGGCCCCGGTTGTGGCGTTTGAAGACATCCCAACACCTCCCTGCGCTGACAAACACGGCTGCAGCGAGCGATCCGACCCACGTCCCTTGTTTCGGATGTTTTCCGCTCGCCGCGTAAGTTTACCGATCGCCTGAATTTGCGAAAACCGCAATTCTGCCGTCCGCGCAAGGTGTGCCAACTCGGGATAGGTGTTCAGGTGGTCACTTGCACCAGATGACTTCCCATTTTTCCCTGCCTAGAATGCACCGAGGTTGCCTGAGTTTGGGCACTTTTTTGGAGTCGATGACGATGATTGCGATTCGTAGAAGCTCAGAGCGAGGCGCGGCCGATCACGGCTGGCTCGACACGCGTTATACGTTTTCTTTCTCGGACTATTACGACCCGCAGCACATGAACTTTCGTTCCTTGCGGGTGATGAACGAAGACAAGGTCGCGCCGGCGATGGGGTTCCCCATGCACGGTCACCGCGACATGGAGATCATCACGTTCGTGCTCGAAGGGCAGCTCGAACACCACGATAACATGGAGAATCAATCGATCATCCGCCCGGGTGAAATCCAGCGGATGAGCGCGGGGACGGGCATCCGTCACAGCGAGTTCAACCCGTCGGACAGTGAGCCGGTGCACCTCTACCAGATCTGGATCATGCCCGACCGGACCGGCCACACACCGACCTACGAGCAGACGACGATTCCGGTCGAAGAGCGTGCGGGAAAGCTGAAGCTGGCGGCGTCGAACGACGGGCGCGACGGCTCGGTAACGATCCACCAGGACGCCGCGATTTACTGGTCGAACCTGGAATCAGGGCAGGCGGTGAAGCATGAACTTGCGGCGGGCCGGCATGCCTGGGTTCAGGTGATGCGCGGGGGAGTGAAGTTGAATGGCGAGACTTTGGAGGTGGGAGATGGAGCGGCCGTCAGCGAAGAATCTGCGTTGCAGATCGTCGCCGACGGCCCGAGTGAGCTGCTCGTGTTTGATCTCGGTTGATGCCGAGTACATCGTCAAACCGAGGTGTTTTGCCGGGTGCCAGTAGCTACGCCAGTGATCTTCTTTTCTTCACCGATATTGAATAGCACTGGCATAGCCAGTGGCACCTGAATCTTTCGTCGTCGCCGCGACAACGCTTTGGATTAGAACGCGTCGGCGCTGATCACTTCACCGCCCGAGGGTGTGCCGAGTGCGCGCCAGGTCAGGCCGTTGATCGAGCTTTTGACGAACCGGACCGAGCCGTCGCCCATCAGTGAGTTGACGCCGCCGGAGTGATAGCTCCGCGCGACGATCGCGGCGATGGTCGGTCCGCCTGAGGAAACCAGGCTCGTTTCGATGTCGAGATCGCCAACACCTGCCGAGTTTTGAATGATCTTGTTGGGCGGCCAGGCGGTTGTGACAGCCGTTTCATGAACGTTGCCATCTGCCCAGAACGTATGCCCCTGGCCCGGCGTGCAGGTGCCGTAAGCGGGGACGACGGCGACCGGATTGTCGGTCGGAAGCGGAGCCGATGTGGTGGTGAACGAGGGGACCGTGGCCTTGGGGCCGCAGAGCGGGTTGTAGACCTTCACGTCGGTCATCACCATCGTGTTGCTCGTACCGTCGGTCATCCGGGCGATCGTGGTCACGTCGTTGGGCATGAACACGCCGTTGTTCCGGCCCGAACCGATGCCGCCCCACACGTACCAATCGCCTTCATTCACGCCGTAGCTGACGACGCAGGCGGTCGAGCCGGTGGTGCCGATTTGCGTGCGCTGATCTTTGTTCACGTCGCTCGGGCAGAGGAAGATGTTCATTTGCAGGCCGACGACCGTGAAGTTCGCCGCATTATTGTGCTTGAAGCCAAAGTTGATCGCGTTGAACGCGACGCCCTGTTCCATGTAACCCAGGATTCGGGCGTGAACGCTGAATCCGTTGGTCGTCTGCCAGGTCTTCGCCGGGTCGGCGACGACGTTCGACGGCGGGAACGAGCCGTTCGAGCTTTCGTAGTTATGCAGGCCGAGTCCCATTTGCTTCAAGTTGTTCACGCACTGGGCGCGACGGGCAGCTTCGCGGGCGGCCTGCACGGCCGGCAGCAGCAGCGCGATGAGCACTGCGATAATGGCAATCACGACAAGTAATTCGATCAGTGTGAAACCGCGACGTTGCGTTTTCATGGCTCATCCTCGGATCAAAGCGGCCGGCGAGCAATCGGGGGACTCGCGGACCTGAGTAGGAGGTATGGAATCAATGCAGGGACCAGCCGCAATGAATCGAGAGAGCAGCGATAGAGAGGGAACTTACTCTTTTTCGAGGATCTTGCCGTCGAGACCGACGCGAACCTCGCGAATCTTTCCGCTCGTCGCGCGACCGCGGATCTCGTACGAGTGAATCGCTTCCTTATTATCTTCGTGATTCTCCCATGCGTCTTCAAACTTGACGTCGGGCAGTTCCTTCTTGGCCGCCGCCATGATGTCGGCGGGAACCTTGTCGATGGTCAAAATCCGGCGGCCGAAGCGCTTTTCATCCTCCCCGCAGCCCGCAATGAGCACGAGCGCCAGCGCGAAAACCTGAATGCCGGGGAGGAAACGTCGCATCTTCTTTACTCCGAGTGCCGTCCAATAGCCCGTCAAATCAATAGTCGCTTACAACCTCACCGCCGGCACGTGTGCTCAGCGCGAGATAGGTGGGGTAATAAATCCCCAGACGCAGGAAGCGAACGTGGCCGTCGCAGAAGAGAAAGTTCGCACCTCGCCCGTGTGTGCTCGTGAACTGGTTGACGTCGGCCCCGATGCTACCAGGCCCGTGCCCTTCGCCGGTGTGGCCAAGCGTCATCCCCGAACCGTCTTCGCGAACGCAATTTCCCTTGTCCGGGTCGGTCGGGTCGGGTGCGCACGACCAGAGTCGCGCACCTGGCACAGAGCCAACCCAGGTTGCATAGCCGCGCCCGTAGTTCGTAAACGCCGCCCGTTCGCCAACCGCCAGCGTGTTGCTCAGCCCGTCGGAAATATCCTGCAGCCGGACGCTGCTGTTCGCAAAAAATACGCCATCGCCGGCAATTCCGGGCTCGCCGATGCCGTAGACGCCCGCGTAGTTCGAACCCGCGATGTTGCAAATCGGGTTCGAGAAGTAGATGACCTGCTTGTAAACGTAAAGCGTGTATCCGCTATCGGCCGTCCAGGTATTGGGCATCCTGTCCGACGGGCAGAGGTGCATGTTCATCGGCACGACGCGGGCCGTCGAGTTTCCGTCTGTGAGAATCTGCTGCGAGAAGTTAATCGCGTTATAGACGTTTCCCTGCTCCATTTGCGGCAGGATCATGCTGCCCCAGCCCCAGCCGGAGCCACGCTCGACCGAGTTGATCGAGTCCCAGACCGAGATGTAGCCGGGCGGCAGGGTACCTTGCGTCAATTCATAGTTGGCGATCGCGAGGCCAATTTGCTTCAAATTGTTGGTGCACTGGGTGCGCCGCGCGGCTTCACGAGCGGCCTGAACTGCGGGCAGCAAGAGCGCCACGAGAACTGCAATGATGGCGATCACCACCAGCAGTTCGATCAGTGTGAATCCACGTCGCGTAGTGGACATAGGTCGATCCCAATCATACAGAGACCGCCGGACAGGTGTACCTAACCCGTATAGTTTCGCATGCAACCGTGCGTTTGTCAAAAGTATGAATGAAGGAAGTCGTTTTCGAAAAACGCTTGCTGTCAGGTCGAATTCGGGCATTGATACCCGTTACCTGGGCTGTTTGTGGAAACTGGCCAAGGTTCATTTAGGCTGGAATCCATCGACAAACTGCTCTGTCTTCATTGGCGACTCTGTGTAGAATGCCGGACGTTCCGAATGCACGTCCTCTCAGCGTGCGTTTGGCTGGCGAGATGGTCGCACAGATTCGGAACGGGCTGCGTATGAAGGGAGCCGGCGTGATTCGCCGGGAATCTCGCACGCGACCCAACAAGAAGGAAGGATCCACAATGAAGACCTCGACCCGACGCACGATGGTTCGTTTCGCACTCGTGGCGCTCGCCCTGGGCTGCGCGGGATCGTCCGCAAACGCTCAGGCCTTCGGGTTCAGCTACGCGAGCCCCGGTTTCGGCTTAAGCGTAGGCAACGCGGCCCCGGTTTACGGCGGTTATGGTTACGGCTACGGATATCGCCCGGCCGTTGTCGCCCCGCCGATCGTCGCCGCGCCCCCCGTGGTTGTTGCTCGTCCGCCGGTCGTGGTTGCACCGGCTCCATTCGTAGTCGCGCGCCCGCCGGTGGTTGTCGCCCCGCGACCGATTGTCGTCGGTGCGCCCTATGGTTATGGCGGATATCGCTACGGCTACCCGGGACCTGGCCGTCCCTACTATCGTCGTTGATTTGATTCGCGACGACCGATCGCCCTTTCGATCTAAACGCAAAACTCCGGCTGGCCGGGATTGACCATTGAGTCAAACCTGGGCGGCCGGTTGGCGTTTCTGGGCCAGGCTTTGCGATGTGTTTGACGCCTGTCGCCTCAAGTCGTGCTCATTTTCCAGAGAGCACTTCATCCAGGTCGATTCGCTCGCCCCCCGCAATGGTGAGGAGTCCTTTCAGCGTCGCCGGAGCGAGGTTACGTGGCAGTGAATGCCGGAACATGCCATTGCCCATCGTGACTAACGGACCGCTGAAATGTGGACTCGAAATCGAAGGTTTTGTCGGGTCGTTCAAAACGAAGCTCATGGTGCGGATGTCGAGATCGATGGGCGCTGTCCACGGAATGGTCACGCTTTCGACCTCGGCCAGCATGACGGTGTTGGCTGTACCGTCGCTGACGTCCGAAAACCGCACCGACGTCGCGCCAGGGAACATTGTGCCCGGCCCCGTGATGGCCGCGCATTTTGAACGACCCGTCTGCTGATCGTCGGGGTGATCGGGACATTTGAAGGGCCCTGGTATCGATGACAGGAGCTTGATGTTGTTCGGTCCGTCCCAGGGTTCGGACAGGTTAAACTGGTTATAGAGCGCCTGCTGTTCCATGAACGGAAGGATCAAAACGCGCCAGCTTAGCGTGGGCCGACCTTTGGCGTCGGTAAGGTACGCCGGCGGCAGCGATCCGTAGACGTTGTGATAATTGTGAAGAGCAAGCGCGATCTGTTTGAAGTTGCTAGAGCACCAGGAAGATTGTGCGGCTTCCCGCGCAGCTTTCATTGCCTCTGCAAATGCAGCGAAGACGCATGCAACAATGGCGATTCGTATCATCCATCGCCAAGTAGAGGAGCGACGGCGAGGACCGGGCGACGGCATTTCGATTGAGTGAGAGTCGGACGCGGAGGAGTTCAAGACGCTCTCGCAAGCTTATCAGATTGGGCTTTGAAGTCACCGTTTCTGGCGTGGACCTAGTTGCGCGATCGGTCCGGCAGACTCCTTCCACTAAAACATTCCGATTACGATCAAACCAGCATTGCCTACGTGATTTGTTTTGTTGAAGTCTTTGCCCCTCGTAACAATTCAAAGCGGAGTCAAGCTCTTTCGGCCGCGCGATCGCCGGGGCCGACAAGCTACCACCACCGTTACTTCGCTGCGTACAGCGGGCAGGAATAACTGTGGAGCGGTTAGCGATCCGGAGACTTGAAAAGCTGGCTGACGTTTCCCGGCATCGCTTTGCGATTTATTGGATGGTACGTGGGTAGAAGATTGGTTTCGCGGCGAATGCATTTGATTTCGCATTCCAGATCGACCGGCCTCCCTGATTCTCTTGATTGAGAGGAGAGGATGTCGAATGAGCAAATTCACGTGGCTCAAGAAAGTTGGGATCGTCGCCTGTGCGCTTGTTCTTTACACGAGCGCCGCCGGATTTTGGGAGCGGCTGAACCAGACGCCCGACGGCTTCGGCTGTTCGATGTCGCCTCTCTATTCCCCGGCCGTTCGTCTGGGCGAATCGATTCGAACACGCGGGTTGAGGTTTGGTTGCCTCGATTCGTTGTATTTGGATGAGACGTGGAATCTCTCCGTCACGCTTGGCAGTATCATCGTCTGCGCCAGCTTGCTCTTTGGGTTGACAAGAAAACAGATCCGATTGATCCCGCGAGTCTCGACTCGTTCGTTGCTCGGTGTCGTTGCAATTGTGAGCGTTGCCTTTACGAGTTGGCAGCCGACATGCTCGACTTGGACGAATTGGTTCCACAACTTGCAAAAGTATCAATGGTATTGTTCAGAAAGCGCTTTATATGTCAAAGATTTTGAGTTGTTGCTAACGGATCACACAGGCGTGCGCGATCCCGATCTTTATCCGTTTGCACGAGCAACCTGTGACACTAGTCTCGCGCTCCGCGATGCTTATTTTCTCGCACTTTGGGTTCCCTGGACGAACGTGAATGCGGCCGAAATTCACGGCCCGTACTGGCGGGCTGCGGAGATCGCGTATGAGAGACGCGTCGCAGCCAAGGCCAAGTCGCAGTGAGCGATGGCATTGGCCAGCGCCAGCAGATTGGGATGTCGTGAAGGCGTAGAAGGCTACTTGAAAAATGACTGATTTGTTTTCTGCTGTGATTCATCGTTGCGGTATCAAATGACCGCAGAGCGTCGTCACGAGGGTGTCTACGATTGCGGAAAGAATGAGTAGAACAAGCCCGCACGAATTCAAATCGAACGAACAAAAAAGGGCGGCACAAGGCCGCCCTCTTCATTCATCTATAAGAAGTCGAACCAATCTCAGGCTTCGACGAGATGCAGAACCACCGTCTCTTCGACCGACGGCTCGGGAGCGGCGGCGACTCGGTTGTGGCCTTTCGATCGTGCATCCGCGAGCGCGGCGGCGGCCATGGCACGAAGGGAGACGGCGTCGGCTGCGTGATCGGGGTAACTTGCCACGCCGATTGCCGCGGTGATGATCGGCATTCGGGGCGTCGCGACACCTGCGGCGGAAATGGCCAGTCGGACGGTTTCTGCAACCTCCCGGCTGTCTTCGTGCGACGCACCCGGCAGAACCGCCATGAGGCGGCCGTCGTCGAGGCGGGCGATCAGATCGCTGCTGCGGAGCGTGCCGGCGATTGTTCGGGCGACCTTGCGCACAACCTCGTCTGCCAGACCGGGGCCGTGGAGGGCACGAATCGCCGTGAGACGATCGATGCCGATGCAGAGCAGCGAAATCGGTTCGTGGCGACGTCCCGCCAGCGCGAGGGCGTAGTTGAGATAGGCCGTCAGGAAGGATGCGTTGGGCAGGCCGGTCGTCGCGTCGTGGGTAATCGCCAGGTCCTGCGGGCGCCTGGAGACCGCTGAAGGCGAGTCGGTGCCGGAGCGAACGTCGACCGCACCGCCGAGAATGCCCAGCGTGGTCAGACGGCGATAGCGTTCGGGGCTGAAGTGGTGCGGACCTTCAAAGGTCAGGCGGATCAGGCCGTGGTCCTTGCCGTCGAACCGGAGCGGGATTTCCACCATCGTGCCGTTCTCGGCGAGCTCGGCCCGGGGCTTGCCTGGTGAGGGCCGAACGACCTGAACGTCGCGAACTCCAGGACCGGCAACGCGCTTGGCCAGCGCGATGAGCGCGTTGTCAAAAGCCTGGGCGCTGCAAGGCACGGCGAGCAGATCGGCGGCTTCGTCGATGGCGGTATCGGGGGTGTCTGCACGGCGGCGGGACCAGTGTGCGAGAGCCTCGCCAAGCCAAGCGGCGACGTGCGCAGGGACGCTGCTGGACGAATCAGGAAAAACGGCCGGCGAAGCCGGGAGGTTTCGCGGAGTTGAAGGGATGGACATGACCATATTCTCCCGTCTGTCCAGACATCGCTCCCGATGACGGGACGATTTACCCTAACGTCGGGAGAATCACGTTCACTTAGACTCATAAGTTAGTGAACAGGTGCCTGGTTCTAGACACTCGATTTTAGGTCACTTTTTACAAACGCGCACAAATCGGTCTTGCTGCAAATTGAGAAAAACCGCACCATTCCCACCGCGCAAGGGTGCGTGGCCGGATTTTTCCACCACCAAGCCCGTGATCACACCTCGCCGAAGCTCCCCGTTCCTCGATCCACGCGCGAATCAAGCGTCCAAACGGGCGGACTCGGCACTCAAATGAGCCGCCGACACGCCTGGACGTGCCAGGCCAGCCGGCGAGGGTGTGTTATATGAGTAATGAGGCAAGGCGGAAGGTTGTGGCAGGATGGCTCGGTTTGGCCATCCTGGCAAACCAGGTCGGTTGCTCGATCATGACTGGGCCGCAGGCGCAGGCGACGAACCCGCTAAGCGTTCCCTCTGCCGATTTCGAAACGGTCTGGAAGGCGTCGATCACCGTTCTCGACGACTACTTCGACATCGCGAGCGAGAACCGCCTTCAGCGCGTGATCATCACGCAGCCGAAGACCGGCGCGACTTTGCTCGAGCCTTGGTATGGCGACTCGGTCGGCTTCAAGGAGCGGCTCGAGTCGAGCCTACAAACGATTCGCCGCTGGGCCCGGATCACGGTGAACCCAACGTCGACCGGCACCTTCGCGGTGAAGGTCGAAGTCTTCAAAGAGCTCGAAGACATGATTAGGCCAGAGAAGCAACTTTACGGCCGTGCGGTGTTCGACAACACCATCCCCGTCAATCGCGCCCGAGACGTCGTCGGCCCGCTGCCCGCCGCGAACGGCTGGATTCCCCGCGGCCGAGATACGGCACTCGAGCAGCAGATTCTCGGTAAGATCAAGGCAAATCTGTTCTTGTGATCGGTCGCTCGACGCACGAAATAGCGACGCCCCCGTCCGTGGGGGCGCTTCGCTTTAACAGGGCGACCATAGCGTCGCGGGGTCCAAGGCGCACGACGATCCAATCTGCCGCGAGCGGCGAGCCTTGAACGTGGCCGACTTGAGCCCGGCGTCAATGCCGGTAGTGCGATGCGTTCAACACAGGGAACGCAACTCGCGAACGCCCATCAATAGGCGTTGTAGGTCCAGTACGCACCGGCACCAGCGATGCCGACGAACCGGATGGTGGGGTCGAGCAGAGCGGCGCGGTGGGCGGGCGAGGCCATCCACATGGCACCGATGCTGGTGTAGTGACCCATGGCCGAATTCTGGCGACGGGCGGGGCCCATCACGTAGTGGCCGATGCCACGCGAGGCCTGGTGGCTGTTGTTCACAGCGGCCCAGTTCGTAAGATTCGGGTCATAACCAACGGCCGAAAGTCCATACTGAGCGCGGGTTGCGTTCAGCCAGTTCACAAAACCGTAGGGATCGCCATAAACCGGCTGTGCGGCGGCAGTTTCCGTGGTGGCAGCGGCAGCAGCAGGCTGCGCAGCTTCCGTCGTGGCGGCGGGCTGAGCGGCTGCGGCAGGCTGGGTAACGACGGTCGTCGTCGGCTGGACAGCGGTCGCAACGGCGCCATCGGCACGAACCACCTGCTGGGCGTTCGCGATCGACGACGTGGCCATCAGCGCGATGGCGAGCGACAGGGCGCGGCCGGAGAACGAGGTGAAGATTCGAAGGTGCAACTTTCCGACTCCCTGGAGAACCCGAGGGCGTCAACCGCTCCGTTACGGCTGAGATCACGCGGGGCGACGATTCCTCATCCCTTCGGTCAAGGGATTTGGCATCCCGCATCACCCACGGTGGTTTGCCAGAATGGGAGAGTTCCGACGGAATTGCAAGATGTTTTTGCGGATTAACCAAATAAATTCCCGCGATACGCAGAAACGTGTGCTATACGGCCGTCATCTCCCGTTGTGTCGTTTGCATCAAACAAAATCGCACACGTTCTCGTTTTTCGATTAAGCAAATACGAAATTACAAAACATAAACGAACGTCAGTGGCGATAGAACGACCGCGACGTGGTCGCACGCCGGTCCATTCACCCACTCATCGCGTTTGAGTCGAGAAAACAAGCGTTTTGCGATGATCGTCGTCGTCGACGGCTTATAGAGGTGTTAATCTGAACACTTCCACTTTCACGCCCGACGCGTAATGAGCGAGCGGGGCGGCGGGCGGACAGGCGATTCCCAGGCGCGTCACAAGGTTCTCATCGAACGTATCGACGTTCGCCAATTGAAGAGGGTAGGGTTGGTGGTGAACCTGCCCCCGAAAAAGTTTTCCCCCGCGCTGGGAATAAAGGACATAGCGCTCGGCCAGAAAGTGCTCGAGCGTTCCCGGGAGAGCAGGGGTCACCGGCCCGACAACGTGGGCACGGACTTCTGAACGGGCCGGTGGACTCCATTCACCGCACCTTTCCGAGACATAATTGAGCCTCGGAAAAGCTTCCCCATTCTCCGACATCAAGCACATTCTCGCGTGGTAATAAGGAAGGCCGAACGTCGCGCGGGCGATCGCCACCGCCACCGGGTTCGCCGCTTCGAGGCTAAAAAACCACACGCCAGGGTCTTTTCCGCCCCTGTGGACGTAGGTCCGCACGTTCGTTTCGTGGAAAAAAGAGAGCCAGGGCAAGCTGGGAAGAAACTTCGGCCGCACCCCGCGCATCGTAAAGGAAACAAGCCCCACGTAGGCGCGGCCGTCGAAGGTGTCGAGTTCAAGGTCTGGGGGAAGGAGTAGGCGGAGGCAATCTGGCGCGACCTCCCAGTGGAGAAAGGTGAGGTGGCGCCACTCCTGATACATGACGGGAACATGCGGCGGGCGGATGATGGGGCTCAGTCGGTCGATCGGCTCAATCGTCGGGTCGATCGCCATGACGATCTCCGGCGACCGGCCGGCCGAAATAGCCATGCCGATCGCGAACCTTTGTGTGAGCGTTACGCCGCTCTGGGCTTTTTGACTATCCTTCTGGTGCGTTGAGAGGGGCCGACGGAACGGGTGTCGCGTTTTCTTGGGTCGGGTTTCCGTCTGATTCGGGAGCGCCGTTTGAGTCGCCGAAAGTAAACGGCTCCTCATTTACCTTACTCTTGTCGGCAAACCAGGGGTAGATCGAGGGGAGAACAAGCAACGTCAAAAGTGTTGACGTAACGAGACCACCGATCACAACCGTAGCCAGCGGGCGCTGAATCTCGGCCCCTGGCGTCGTGGCGACCGCCATCGGTACGAAGCCGAAACCGGCGACGAGAGCCGTCATCAAGACCGGCCGGAGTCGTCCCAGCGCCGCCTCTTCCGCCGCCGCATGCGGTTCGACGCCTTCGAGCCGCAAGTGCTCGACCGCGCTCACCCACACAAGGCCATTCAACACCGCGACACCGAAAAGAGCGATGAATCCCACGCCCGCGGAGATCGAGAACGGCAATCCGCGCGCCGCGAGCGCGAAAATCCCGCCGGTGGCGGCCATCGGCACGGCCATGAAGATGAGCGCCGCCAGCTTCACCGAGCCAAGCGTTGTATAAAGGAGGAGTCCGATCAGCGCCAGGGCGAGCGGTACGACGATCAGCAATCGCTGGCTCGCCGTCTGAAGGTGCTCGAACTGACCGCCCCATCGCAGGATATATCCCGGCGGTCGGACGACCTGGCGATTGATCGCGGCCTGAGCCTCGGCGACGAAACCCGCGATATCCCGTCCGCGAACATTCACACCCACGACAGCCCTGCGCTGGACGTTATCACGCTCGACTTCGTTCGGTCCTTCTTCAAAGGTGACATCGGCCAGATCGCGAAGCGCAATCGGCCGGCCCATTGGGTCGACGACGCGAATCGATGCGATGCGATTGGGATCGTTCCGCCAACTTTCGGGCAGTCGCACCTGAATTGGACTGCGAACTTCCCCCTCGAACACAGTGCCGACCGTCGTTCCACCAAGCGCGGCGATGGCGTCGAGCACGTCGGACGCCTTGATGCCGTACCGCGCAAGTTGATCGCGCCGGACGAGCACGCGGAGCATCGGCAAGCGGCCGGCGCTCGGCGATTTGAGATCCTGCGCGCCGGGGATTTTCGACAGCACATGCTCAACTTCAGACGCGATCTTCCGAAGCTGATCGAGATCCGGCCCGTAGATCAAAGCGGCGACGTCGCTCTTCACGCCGGCGACGAGTTCGTTCACGCGCATCTCGATCGGCTGGCTGAAGCCGAATTTCACGCCGGGGACATTTTCGGAAAGCGCCTTGTCCATTTCCTCAATGAGAGCGTCGCGCGTCATCCCTTCGCGCCAGTCAGCTTGCGGCTTGAGCATCGTCCAGACGTCGGTCTGATGCACGCCCATCACGTCGTTGGCGATTTCGGGCCGGCCGGTTTTGCAGTAAACCATCCGCACTTCAGGGAACTTCTTGAGGATATCCTCGATCTGCGTCGAGGCCGTCACTGCTCCCTCAAGCGAGGCCGACGGCAGCCGCACCGCCTCAATAAGAAGGTCGCCCTCATTGAGCCGGGGCATGAATTCGCCGCCCAGGTTGAGCGCCACCGGAATGCTGACTCCTACCAACGCAAGCGCCAACCCGACTGCGACCACCGGGCGCATCACCACGGCGTCGAGCACCGGCCGATAGACGCGTTTGAGTGCACGAATCAGCCAGATTTCCTTCTCCTCTGGCTTGGAACCAAGGCCCAGAGACGCCAGCACCGGCATCACCGAGAGCGAAAGAATCATCGAGCCGACGAGCGCAAAAATGACAGTGAGCGCCATCGGCCGGAACAACTTGCCCTCGGTTCCTTGAAGCGCCAGGATCGGCAGATAGACGATCGCGATGATCAGCTCGCCGAACATCGTCGGCCGGCGCACTTCGACCGCGGCATCGCGAATGATTTCGAGCTTCGGCCGCGTGCCGCCTTCGTGTCCCAGGCGCCGGACGCAGTTTTCGATCATGATCACGCTGGAATCGACGATCAGCCCGAAGTCGATCGCCCCCAGGCTCATCAAACTGGCCGTGACGCCGGTCGCGAGCATGATGGTCGAGGCCGACATCATCGCGAGGGGAATTGCCAGGGCGACAATCAAACCTGCACGAATATTGCCCAGCAGCACGAGCAAAATCACAACGACGAGCGCGCCGCCTTCTGCCAGGTTTTTCAGCACGGTATGCAGCGTTTGGTCGATGAGATGCGTGCGATCGTAGAGCGGGACGATTTCGATCCCTTGATTCGCAAGATCGGCCGAGAGCCTTTCGATTTCCGCCTTCACATGCTCGACAACCTTGCGCGAATTCTCGCCGATCAGCATCATCACCAGGCCGGTAACGATCTCCCCTTTGCCGTCCTTGGTGACGAGACCCGCACGAATCATCGGCGCGGGGTGAACAGTGGCGACGTCGCCAATTGTGACAGGCACGCCGTTGCGTTCGTCGATGACGATCGCGGCAATATCGGCGGTCGACTTCACCTGGCTTACGCCGCGGATGTAACGCGCTTCGCCTTCATGAACGAGATATCCGCCGCCGACGTTTTCGTTATTCGCCCGAAGCGCCTCGAAAACGCGCGTCATGCTGAGACGATAAGTACCGAGCTTGTCGGGGTCGATCTCGACCTGAAATGTCTTGAGTTCGCCGCCGTGCGAGTTGATTTCGGTAACGCCTGGCACGCCGCGAAGCTGATAGGCGATGAACCAGTCGAGCTTGGTGCGCAGGTCCATCGGCGTGAGCTTGCGACCCTGCTCGTTGTCCATCGCCTTGACTTGAAACTGGAAGATTTCGCCAAGTGCGGTGGAAATCGGCCCGAGCATCGGCGTGCCGTAGCCGGGCGGAATCGCCTGCGCCGCGCGGCCGAGTCGTTCGCTGACGAGCTGGCGGGCGCGGTAGAGGTCGGTCCCTTCGTGGAAGACGATCGTGACGACCGAGATGCCGAATTTTGAGATCGAGCGAATTTGCTCGACGTCGGGCAGACCGCTCATCGCTCCTTCGACGGGGAACGAGAGGAGCGTCTCGACTTCCATCGGGCTGAGCGCGGGGGCTTCGGTGATGACCTGCACCTGCACGTTCGTCAGGTCGGGCACGGCGTCGATCGGCAAGTGAAGCGCCGAGTAGATGCCGAGGCCGGCGACCAGAACCGTGAGGGCGAGGACGAGAAAGCGATTGCGGAGGGAGGCTTCAATCAACGCATTGAGCATGATTCACATCTCGGGGCGAGAGCAGATTGTCTTATTGAGGGGCTGGGGACACTGGCATAGCCAGTGGCACCCGTCTTGAAGGGAACGAGAGATTTTCAGGGTGCCACTGGCTATGCCAGTGCCATCGTGCGTAGCTCCGTCTTTCTTCACGGGTGGCCGGGAAAACTTGTTGAGGCCGTCCGAGAATTCTGCATCTTGCATAGGTCTAGGAATTGCGCATTTGGGTCGGATATGAGGCCGAATCGGGTGGCCGGGACAACTTGTTGTCCCGGTCGCGAAGCGACAAGAGGATGTCACGAACTCTTACGCTTCGGCCTCTTGTGGCTTCGCCGAGAGCAGATTGCTTGCCGATTCAAGAGAAGGGGCACTGGCAAAGCCAGTGGCACCCAATCTTGATCGAAACGGGGATTATTCAGGGTGCCACTGGCTTTGCCAGTGCTGCCGTGCGTGCGGCTCAGTCTTCCTCCGTCTCGTTCTGCAACACGAGCTCGCTCTTGAGCGTGAACGCCCCCGTTACGACAACCTGCTCTCCCTCTTTCAAGCCGGAGATGATCGCCCGTCGACCGTTAGCCTCGGCCTTGGCCTGAACATAATGGAATACGAACGTGTTTGGATCTTTACCGATGCAAAACACGCCGGTTTTTCCTTCGATTTCAACGATCGCACCCGAAGGAAGCGTGAATGCCGTCGTCTTCACTGGCGAGTCGAGCTTGATCTGTACAAACATGCCGGGACGGAGCTGACCATCGGGATTGGGCATTTCGGCGATCAAGCCCACGGTGCGCGTGGCTGGGTCGACTTCCTCGCTGACGTAAATCACACTCGCCGGAAATTGCTTGCCGGGATACGCCGTCGCGGTGACTTGCAACGTCGGCTTGCCGAGCGCGGGCAGGAGGCCGAGGAGCGATTCGGGCACATTTGCCGTCACGCGCACGGTCGTGAGATCGGCCAGATTGAACAACGAATCAGTCAGTTCGACGCGCTGCGACGGAACGGCGGTACGCGAGACGATCGTGCCGTCGAATGGAGCAACGATCGAGTAAATCGTCACGTCTTCAAACTGACCATCAGCCGTTTTAATGGGCGGCGGCGGGTCGAACACCTTGGAGAGATCTTCCGAAACTCCCAGGATGCGCAAACGCTGGGCTGCATCGATGACGGACGCCTCGGCCGCGCGCACCTGCTGATCGGCCAGGCGCGACTGGAGCGAGGCGTCAAACCGCACCTGTTCCAGCGACGATTCGAACCGCGCCTGTTTCCCTTCGCGGGTGTGCTTGCTGACAAACACCGGGTGCTCGCCGACGAGGTTGTTCTTGAACATATCCGCCTGCTTTTCTTCCTCGTGCGAGGCGATTTCGAACTCAGCGTAGGTGCCGAGCAAATCGCCGCGATACGCACCAAGCGGCTTGTCGCGGAACATGTCTTCGAGCTTGCGCATCGGCGTCGATTTGCGCAGAAGCGGCACCAGCTCGGCGACGTTATTGTTCACCTCACGCTTCCACTCGGCCTCGACCTTGGTCGTCGCCAATTCGCGCTGGCGGGCGCGCAGATTCAGCCGAGCGGCTCCAACTTCGGCGCTATCGAGCGTCGCAAGCACGTCGCCTGCCTTCACCTTGCGGCCGATCATCACCGCCACCGATCGCACCACGCCCGGAACTCGCGGCTTGATTTCGACCTGACGGTCACGATTGAGCGAAACCGTGCCGGCGACAGTCACTTCGGTCGCAAGTTCATCCTTGCGGACCTCGCCGAGTGCAATCCCGGCGACCTTGCGCTTGCCGTCGGCGAGAACGACGGTTGTTTTGGGATCAAACGACGGCTTTTCTTCTTTCTCGCCAGTCGCGGCCGCGACGCCGGTTGCGCGCGGGCCGATCCACCTGGGAACGAAAAACACCCCGGCCACAACGAGGCCGAGAATGGCGAGCATGAGAACGGAAACGAGCGGCGACGGCTTCGTGCCCGCAGGTTTATGTGTGCGCGAGGGAACTGCGCCAGCAAGCGCGTGCGCCGAGACGGCGGGCGAATGGTCGTGCATTGAAGGAATCCTCCTCGACTCCGCCGCACCGCTCAATGTCGGGACATGAAGCGGCGAACCAACGCGACGAAATCGATCAATGAGCGCGAGCGAATGAATGATGCGGGAGTGAAAGATGTTGCGCCGGAACGAGATGCGCAGACGCACCCGCGTTCGGTGAACGAGGTTCAGAGACGAGGAGGGATGTTTAGCACGTCCAGCGTTGGACGAGGCAAGGCAGGCTTGCGTGGGGCGCAAAGGTGGCGCAGAAAGCTCGGACCGCGTTTGGCCGAGGCTGCGCAATCGTGTGATCGAGGTTGAGATCGAGCGTCGCAAACAGCGCTGGCACCTGGTCGTTCAAATCCAGGTCGAGCGTGCGAGAACTGGCCTGATTCAGCTCGGGTTGGCTCGGCTGGAAGCCAGGAGCATCCCAGTTGCCGATGTGAGCGTGAAGGGCGGGGCCATCGCCTGGGCCGCTGAGATCGAGCGGATCCGACGAGGGGTAAACCCAGTGCCAGTGCAGGGTTGCGACGTCTTTTGCATCACCCGCCTGGGCATGCCAGCGGAGGAGATGGTCGTGATATTCGCAGAGTTCGCCGGGAGCATCGTGATGGCGGACGTTGTGGAAATCGAGCTGCGGCAGCGGCACGTGGAACAGGCTCAGGATCAGCAAGCTGATGCCGAGGAACCTGCCTCGTGAGTGTTTCCGCAAGCCGCGCTGCATCCGCAAATCCCTCGACCGATGCCCTGAGGTATGATCTTCTATTATTGAATCGGATTTCGGGGCGTCAAGCGGTGATTGAACTGCGTGTGATTCTTGCACGCGCCGAACGGGCCAGGACTGCGCGGCGATGAGCGTTTCTACAGTGGGCGGATCGATGCTGCCGCCCGAGCGCCGCAAACGAGTGCTCGAAATCGCGCCAATGATGCCGGCCGCCGTGGCGATGTCGGCCGGAGTCGTCATCGACCGCTTCTTCTGGAACGGCGCAACCACTGTTTGGATTGGCATTACCGCAGTCGCAATCGTACTGGCGGCGGTCGAGTACGCTTTGCTCAGAAGGCTACTTTTCGCCATCCTCGTGGCATGGTGCGGAATCGGCGGGGCCTGGCACCACGCGCGCTGGTTTGACCGCCCGGCTGACGACATTTCCCGACGCTTCGGCCCGCGCGACGCCGGGTCGCCCGCGTGGATCAAAGGGGTGATCGTCGACACGCCAATCTATCGCCCCGACCCCGAACGCCCCGATTCTGACGGATCGACGCGGACCATTCTGGCGGTAACCGGGCTAAGCGACGGCCAGACCTGGAGCGCGTCGAGCGGTCGCGTGGCCGTTTGGATCGGCGGCGATCGCACCGATCTCAAACCGGGACGGCCGGTGCAAATCGCCGGGGCGATCAGTCCGATCGACGGGCCGCACAATCCCGGCGAACGCGACACCCGCGCCTGGTGGCGGGCCGATGGTGTTCGCTTGCGAATGGTGGCCGGATCTGAATCAGGCATCTGGAGCGACCTCGACGGCCAAACCTGGCGCTGGACGTACGCACTCGGCCAGATGCGCGAATGGAGCTATCGGCGGCTGGTGGCGAGCTTGAATCAAAACGTCGCACCGCTGGCTGCTGCGTTGTTGCTGGGACGTCGCGAAATGGTCGACCCCGAGCTGAACGACGCCTTCGCCCGCACCGGCACCACGCACTTGCTCGCGATTTCTGGCCTGCACATGCAAGTGCTGGCGTGGTTGTTGTGGGGCGTTTGCCGATTCTTAGGCGTTGGCCGTCGCAGAACGATGATGACTGTAATCATCTGTTCGATTGCCTATGCGGTGCTGGTTGGGCTTGCTCCGTCAGTCGTGCGATCGCTGGCGATGACGCTCGTGGTCTGCGTCGCTGGATTGCTCGATCGCCGGCACAGGTTCGCAAACCAGCTTGCCGTCGCGGTTGTGGTGACGCTGGCGCTCAATCCCGCGCACCTGTTCGACGCCGGTTGCCAGCTTTCGTTCCTGGCAGTGGCGGCAATCGTCTGGATCGTGCCGATTGTCGATCGGGCTTTGCGCTGGCGAACGAGTCAACTCGATGAGGTCGAACGCGCGTTCCAATCGCCTTGGCGGCGCAAGGTTGGAGCGCTCCTCAATAACTTGCGAACGAGCATCGTTCTCTCAATCGTCGTTTGGGCGGTTGCTCTGCCGCTGGTCTCGCACCAGTTCCACCTGAGTTCGCCAGTCAGCGTGTTGCTCAATCTGCCGCTCGTGCCGATCACGAGTATGGCGATGTTGCTTGCGGGGCTCACGCTCATCCTAGCGGCGATTTGGCCACCTCTCAGCCTGGCGACCGCGATCGAATGCCGCTGGCTGCTGAGCCTGACCGACGCCTTCGTCATGTGGGGCGCGAAGCAGAAATGGGCCTACGCGTTTGGGCCCGGCCCGGGCTTACCTCTGGTCTGCACGTTCTACCTGGTACTCGCGGTTGCGGCGGTGTTCACGCTCAACCCCTGGCCACGCTGGCTCCGGCGAGGATCGTGGGGCGCGGTCATCGTTTGCGCGATGATCATGCTTGTGCGGCCGTGGTTTCCTCATCGCATCGATGCGCCGCACGCCGAGGTTCTTTCCGTGGGACACGGCCTGGCGGTCGTCGTGCAGTCGACGAACGGTCACGTCTTGCTTTACGACTGCGGGAGGATGGGCGACCCGCGCGTCGGGCGCCGCATTATTGCCCCCGCGCTTTGGGATCTGGGGATTTCGCGGATCGACACCGTTGTCCTGAGCCACGCTGATTCTGATCACTACAACGGCCTGCCTGATTTGCTCGATCGCTTCTCCATCGGCGAGATTGTCGTTACGCCCAACTTCGTTGGTGCACAAAATCCCGATGCCGAGAAGTTGTTGCGGGCGATCGCACACGCGCGGATTCCGATCCGCAAAGCGGTTGAATCCGATCGTTGGACGCTTGGTTCTGATGTTCATATCACGGTTCTTCACCCGCCCAGCGATTTTCCAAAAAACACAACCGATAATGCGCGAAGTCTGGTGCTCGATATCGAAGCGCGCGGGCGGCATCTGGTGCTTACGGGCGATCTCGAAGCGAGCGGCCTGACGAGTCTTATCGAGCAGCCGCAATTGCCGATCGACGTGTTCCTTTCGCCGCACCACGGGGGACGCGCTTCGAATCCTTCGAGCCTGTATGTTTGGGCGCTGGCGAAGACGGTGGTTTCGAGCCAGCGGAAGCCGACCGACGGTACGCGCGATGCGCTTGAAATGCTCGAAAAGGAAGACACGCCGGTCTTTCGCACCTGGAAAAATGGCGCAATCCGGCTACGCTGGTCTGTCGCCGGAATCGAAGCGACTCCCTTTCTCGACCCCAATCTCTCCGACACCGAGTTGCCCGACGGACCATGAATTTGCCGCAAATCGTCGAATTCCTGACCAATTATCCGGCGATCGTTTCAATCGCGGGAATCGTGCTGGGCCTGGTCTGGGCGATCAGCCTGGCGATCATCGAATTCGGCGCGTGGATTCTCGTATCGCCTGGACGCGCAATCAAACATCCCGGCGAAGATCCCTATCCCGGCGTTCCCATCCGCGCAACCGCAGGAGACGGAACCGTGCTCGCCGGCACCTGGCACGGTCATCCCGAGGCCAACGGCCGCACGCTGCTTTTGCTTCACGGCCTGGCCGAGCAACGGCAAACGATGCGCGCCCGCGCCGACGGCATTTATGAACGCGGATGGAACGTGGCAGTGCTCGACGCCCGCGGCTACGGCGAGAGCGGCGGTGCGCTCGCATCGTTCGGTGGTCGAGAAGTGGCCGATTTGCGTGCCTGGATTGATAAAGTGTCGACCGAGGTTGGCCCTGGAATGATGCTCGCGGTTTGGGGCCGGTCGATGGGAGCAGGCATTGCATTGCGGGCTGCGAGTGAGGACGATCGCATTAAAGCATTGGTGCTCGAAGCTCCTTACAACGATCTCCACAAAACGGCCATTACGCTCTTACGCCGCTATCGAATCCCCGCGTCGCGCTTCTTCGCGGTGCTGGTGCTACGACATGCTCGCCGACTGGCGGGAGTTTCGCTCCATCGTCCGCGACCGATCGACGCCGCGCCACAGGTGAATGTCCCTACGCTGATTCTTCGAGGCACGCACGACGCACTTATTTCGCACGAGGAAACGGTGGCGCTGGGACACGCGATCAGTGGATCGGTCGAGCACATCGAAGTCGAAGGAGCGCGGCACAGCAAGGTGCTGGATGTCGGCGGCGCTGAGCTGATCGCACGCGTCGGCGCATTTCTCGACAACGTTCCCGCACTGGCAGCCTTACAAATCAAATAAGTCTATTCGCAAGCCTTCTGCCCGTTGTCCTGCACGTTTGCTAGCACTTCTTCCAGATTTTTTGAACAGAAGTTAGCGAAGGATTGGATAAGAATCTCATGGCTAACAAGTTCGGTAGGCCGCTGATTTTTGCCGAATTCTTGCGTCTGTCCTACTTCGCTTCCTTTGCTACCTTCTGTTCAAAAATTCGTTCTGAACAGAAGGTAACGAAGGCAACGAAGGTTTGGATAAAAGTCCCATAACTCGTCAGTTCGGTTGGTCACTGATTTCTGCTGAATTTCTACCGTTTTCCCCACTTCGTTTCCTTTGTTACCTTCTGTTCAAAATCTCTTCCGAACTGCGGGTAAAAAAGACTCTGGCGGGGACTCGATTGGCCCTGAAATCTCGGTCGCTCGTTGTTGCCGAATCAGGATTTCGTTGCGACGATCAGCAATCGCTGTGAGCCAAGGCGAAATGGCTCGCGTGAAATTGAGCCGAGCAACTCTATCGCACCAAAGCCTGCATCTTTCAGCAACTCAACCACTTCGTGGCACGTATAAATGCGTGCAGACATCACGCTGGTCGATTGCCTTGTCTTACTAACAAATGTGTAGGCGACGTGCAGTCGCGCGTCGACGGGCTCGTAACGTCGCGAGGCGAGTACGTGATTCTCGCCGTCGGGATACCAGGCGCGTTCTTGCAACGTGGGAAACAGGCACTCCGCGATGTATCCCGTATCTAGCACAAATCGGGCGCCGGGTCGAAGTGTGCGGGAAACTGCTTGCAAGAACGCGGCATTTTCGTCGTCGAGCAAATAGCCGAAGCTATTGCCCATGCAATACGCACCGTCGAATTCGCCGTTCCAGGGAAGGTCGCGCATGTCGCCTTCGCGCCAGTCGATCTTCAACTCACGCTCGTAACAAAGCGTCTGGGCGACGACGAGAAATTCCTCGGAAATATCGACGGCCGTCAACTTGTGACCACGCGCGGCGAGCGCCAGGGCATGACGACCTCCCCCGCAGGGGACGTCGAGCACCTTGGCGCCTGGCCTGAGATCGAGCGCCGATTCGACGAACAGCGCCTCGGCCTTGGTGAAGTCTTCCGGCACGGCGCGCAGCCACCACTCAACCGTGGGGCCCGAAAAGAACGTTCGCCACCAGTCGCTCGGTGCGCTCATGGATTTATCACCTCATGATTTACGAATCCGTCTCTTCGAGGGAGCTCCGAATGGCGCGAAGTGAATCTTCGGAATCTTCGCGATCGGCGCCGGACCATTGCGACATCACAAACACAGTCCGCCTTGGCGTGCGAAAACAGCGAATTGCGCACGAGTTGAGCATGTCGAGCGTGAAGAATTCGATGTCGAACCCAACCGTGGCGTGACCATCGATCACCTCGTCGGAGCTTGATGCTTCGAGCGTGGGGTAATCATCTTTCAGGGCAGAGAGCGCTTCGTTCACGAGGTCCTTGGGACTGGGACGATCGCTATCGACGGTGACGAGCGAGAACGCCGGTCCATCGGGCGACTGCACGGTCACCGAGTTGCGCGTACCGTCGTCGGACTCGTCGATTTCCCACTCGGCGGGGTACTCGAAGCGGACACCGTGGTCGTCGAAAATGTTCACTGCCATCGTAAAATCCGTCGAGGGTCGGGATGCTTCGCGGCTTAATGCCAATCGAAACCGCACCAAAAGCATTACTTTGCTGTTGGGGTTCTGACAATCCAAGAGCGGCTCGGACAGCGGTCAATCCACCCGCTTCAAAGCCGGTGGATTCCATCGACCGTCGATTGCTTGCGGTTTCGGCCCATAAAGTCGCATGGTCACGCCCAACGGGCCAAGCGGCGCCGGCAGCCAGTTCGCGCTTTTGTCGGACCCGGGGTCAGCGTGCTGAATGTACAGGTCGAGCGATCCGTCGGCGTTGTACGTCAGCTTGTCGCGGTCGCCGATGGCGAAGCGATTGATGCGGTTGGCGGCCTGGAAACCCTCGGCGTCGTACATCGTGATCGACCAGAAGGCATCGACCGGCGGCAGTGCTTCCTTTGGAAAGTGGAGGACGTACTTGCTTTCACCGGTAATCGGCCGACCGGCGGCATCGGCGACGGAGAGCGGATAGATGGCGTCTTCGGGTAGATTCGCCCCGAGGCCGACCATCGCGACGAGGGCACGCTTCAGGTAGAAGTTGCCATACACCCCCATTGTATCGGTGTTCATCTGCCAGCCGTTGACGACGCGGGCCAGCGTCGGGAGCTTGGTTTTCATCCGTGCGAGAGCGGCGGCGGGGGCATTGTCTAACGCCTGGCGGACAGCGAGGTCGAGCCGTTCCGGTTCAAAGCTCTCGCCGACCTTGATGCCGATCCGCCGCATCCGGGCGACAATGGGCTGGTCGGTGATGTGTGGCGGGTGCATCTTCATCAGTTCGGCCGCGTAGCGGAAGTACGCCGTGGCCGACATCCCATTGACCTGCTGCAACGGCGGTGTTTTCAGGTCCAAGGGTGGAATCGCGTCGTTTGCGATCGTCTGCGGCTTCGGACTCTGCAGGGCAGAGGGGGTGATGGTGAAGCCGTCCTGAATATTGTGCACCGCTTCGTAGTCGCTGGGGCCATTGGTCTGAGTCCGGCCGATGACCCAGACGTACGGGGTCGGGGCGTCGATTCGCTCCGCGTCCTGCGGGAGTTCGCCACGCCAACCTGGCGGGACAACGGCGAACCGCCCTGCCTTGGTGCCAGTCGTCCGCTTCCCTGGAACGGCGAAGACGTCGGACCACATGTCGAGCATGGGTAGGAGGTAGTAGCGTCCCCCGGTATCGGGCGCCGAGACGACGACGGGTCCGGCGGTCAAGTCGAGCCATGCGGCCGAGTAAAGCGTGTCAAAGTTCGGCCGCACCACCTCCCGGTAGTTCGCGTCAGGAAAGGCACGCAGGTGCGCGAAGGAGTTTGCCGGTCCGCGACCGGGCATCTTTCCGGCCTCGACTCCGGTCTCCTGTCGCCGTGTGATGTCCATCGTCACGAGCGGATAGAAGTAAATATAAGCTTCGACGGCAATGTCCTCGACCTCTTTCGCACCGACCGGCTCGCCGGCGAACGCGCTGGAGGCGATGAAGGACAAGACCATCGCCAGGATTAAGAACAACTCCACGGCTTTCATTCGTTCGCGGTTCTGCACAGACGACTCCCTGCGTCGGGTCTGCTTGAGATTGAAGTAATAATTCAGTTTACAGAGCGCCCGCAGTATCAGCCACAATACGACCACGCGGGGAACCGCCAGAACCGGCGTTGCGAAGATTCAAATTGGCGAAGTGCCGGCATGATATTAAGTGTACCTGTGGTTGATCACAGGAGGAAAAGAGACGTCGTCTTCGAAAAACCGAACATCGAGTCGATGGCTTTTCATCTCACAAATCGAGCGGTTTCTTAATACGGCACACACCGATCCATCAGATACTTCAAACGGTCTTTCGTCTCGTGTCGCGTTCGCAAAAATCGGTGCCCGAGCTGACTCGCGCGTGCTACCATCAGGGCGCAGAACAGCGCTCCAACTCAACGTCATTCGAGCCATCCACATGAGTCGTTTGCCGATCCTCTGCATTCTCATGTCGAGTTTTTTTGCCGGCAATGTGCTCGCCGATTTCCCCTTCTTCCAGCCCATCAACCCGCCGCGCCCGGTTCAGGTGATGGCGCATCGGGGCCTGGCAAAACAGGCACCTGAAAATACATCGGCGGCGATCGAACAGGCGATTGCTGACGGCGTTGAGTGGGTCGAAATCGACGTTCGACTCACCAAAGACGGCCATCACGTCTTGCTGCACGACGCCACGCTCGACCGCACGACCAATGGCAAGGGGCTGGTCGCGGAAACCACACTCGCCGAGATTGAAAAGCTTGACGCTGGTTCGTGGTTCGCCAGACGGTTCGGCGGTCAGACGGTGCTCACGCTCAAGCAGGCGCTTGCTCTGGCGAAGGGGAAAATCAATCTCTATCTCGACTGTAAGCAGATCGATCCTGCGCTGCTCGCGAAGGGAATTGTCGAGGCCGGTGTCGAGCGGCAGGTTGTGGTTTTTGATTCGCTCGAAACGTTGCAGAAGATTCGCAACGAATCATCGGGATCGTCGCTTGCACTTATGCCTAAGTGGCGAAACGAGAATGCGGAGGCGATTGAGAAGCTCAGCCCAGCCGCGATTGAGTTCAACGTCGCCGACGTTACCCCCGAGCGTTGCAAATTTTGGCACGCAAAGGGCGTGAAGGTTCAGGCGAAGGTGCTCGATGCCGACGACCGGCCCGAGGTTTGGGATCGAATGATTGCAGCAGGAGTCGACTGGCTGCAAACCGATCGCGCCGAAGAGATTCTGGCGCGGCAGGCGTTGAAGGCGATTGGCAAGAAGCCCGCGAAGATTGCGTTTCACCGTGGGGCAGGGCGGTATGCTCCCGAGAACACGTTGCCTGCTCTCGAAAAAGCCATCATCCTTGGTGCTGATTTCGTCGAGTTCGACGTCCGCACTGCGAAAGATGGCGGCCTGTTCCTTTTGCACGATGGCACGCTCAATCGTACCACCGCGCTCAAAGGTCCGATGCGCGACCGGACGACGAGCGAGCTAACTGGTCTCGATGCGGGAAGCTGGTTCGGTCGACCGTTTGTCGGCACGCCGATGCCGACAGCCGATGCATTCATGACGAAGGCGACCGGGCACGTCGAACTTTATGTCGACGCCAAGGACATCGCGCCCGACGTGCTTGTGCAGCTTCTGCGGAAGTACGACATGATCGACCGCTCGGTCGTCTATGGCGGTGTGGATTTTCTGGAACGGCTGAAGAAGGTGGAACCTCGGCTGCGCCGGATGCCGCCGCTGGGCGATCCCAAACGGATTGACGAGATCGTAGCGCGAGTTGAGCCGTATGCGTTCGACACGAAATGGTCGATCCTGACGAAACCACTCATTGACCGCTGCCATGCGGCCAATGTGAAAGTTTTCAGCGATGCGCTTGGAGCCAACGAGTCAATTGCTGCGTATCAAACCGCACTCAAGAACGGCATCGACCTGATTCAAACCGACCACCCTTTGAGGGTGCTCCGCGCGATGGAACTTCTTGGGAACAAATGAACAGAAGGTGCATCTGTGGAGATTGGGGACGTGGTCCGGTAAGATAGAAGTAGGTTAATGATGGATTTCGGGATGGTGGTCGAAATCAGACGTGGGGTGCCACTGGTGGTAACCCACCAGTGTGCCCTAACTGACGTCTAAAACACTGGTTGAGTACAACCAGTGGCACCCAGAAAAGGCTGACTTAGACGCGAATTTGGCTCACCATCCTGAATTGCAGCATGACCGTAGAAGCATTGGAAATCGACGGCGAATTGTCCGCAGGATCGAGATTGACTCATGCGCGTGCTGTCTGGAATTCAGCCCTCCGGGGCGCTTCATATTGGCAATTACTTCGGCGCGATCCGGCAGTACGTTCACTTGCAGGAAGGGAACGACGCCTATTACTTCGTTGCGGATTATCATGCACTCACCAGTGTGAGAAGTGCTGAGAATCTGCGCAAGTATGTGTTTGATGTCGTCGTCGATCTGCTGGCACTCGGGCTCGATCCCGAGCGTGCGACGCTGTTCGTGCAGTCGGACGTTCCCGAGACGACCGAGCTGGCCTGGTTGTTGACGTCGGTCACGCCGATGGGCTGGCTCGAGAAGTGCGTGAGTTATAAAGACAAGGTGCAGCAAGGCATTCCGGCCGAGCACGGACTGTTTGCCTACCCGGTGCTTCAAGCGGCCGACATCTTGCTGTACGACGCCGATCTTGTGCCGGTGGGTCAGGATCAGAAGCAGCACCTCGAAATCACGCGCGACATTGCCGAGCGGTTCAATCACGTCTACGGCGAGACGTTCAAGCTGCCCAAGCCGTACATTCTCGACCAGGTTGCAGTCGTGCCGGGGCTCGACGGCCGGAAGATGTCGAAGAGCTACGACAACACGATCGAAATCTTCGACGATCCCAAAACGATCACGAAGAAGGTCAAGAAAATCGTCACCGACAGCACGCCCGTCGAGGCGCCCAAGAATCCCGACACGTGCAACCTGTTCATGCTCTACCGGTTGTTCGCGAGCCCGGCGGAACTGGCGGACGTCGAAGGGCGTTATCGTGCTGGTGGTATCGGCTACGGCGAGATGAAGTCGCGCCTGGCTGAGGCGATCATTGCCGCGTTCGGGCCGGCGCGTGAGAAACGGGCGGAGTTGGTCGCGCATCCGGAGCGAGTCGAGGCGGTTCGCGAAGATGCCGCGCAGCGCGCACGCAAGGCCGCCAGAATCGTACTTGAAAAGGCTCGCAACGCGTGCGGTCTGGGCCGGTGAGCGCGAAGTTTCGCCAAACTGCCTGGATTTACTGAACTGGCCAGTTCTGCCCGGTCGGCCTTGACGCTTTTGGTCGTTCCGCGTAAGTCAAACATGGCGACGGATACGCGCGGCTGAAGGATCGGCTGCGCGGGCCTGTCGTGTGGGAATTGTCGAACAGGGAGGACCCCAAGGAGGGGGGACTCGCATGCGGCAGCGCGCCGACATCGTGGTTTGGGCGGTCGCCCTCGCGATGATCGCGGGCTGCGCACCATTTCGACGCGCTCGCGAAAGCGAGGCGAGCCCGACGCAACTCACCGAGCGTCGAGAGCTCAGCGAACAGGCGCAAATCGCGATCGATCACAAAGACCTCCCGCAAGCCCGTGTGCTGCTCGAACGGCTCGTGTCCGACAACACACGATCGGCCGAAGCCCACATGAAGATGGGCCGCGTTTTGCAGCTTCAGGGCTGGCTCGACGGTGCGGCCGACGAATACGCCAAGGCGCTCGTGCTCGACCCCGATTACGTCGACGCGCTGATCGGCTCGGGCGAGATTCTCAGCCAGCTCGGCCGCCACACCGAAGCGCTCAAGAAGTTCGACCAGGCGATCGAAATCGATCCCCGCAAAGCGGCCGCGCACTTCGCCGAGGGGCAGTGCTTCGAGGCACTCGGCGAAACGAGCAAGGCACTCGCGGCGTATTTCCGTGCGCTTGAGGTTGATGGCACATCGCCGGAAACCATTCTTCGAGTCGCAGCAATTCAGCTCGGCCGCAAGCAGCCCGATCAAGCACTCGCGCGGCTCGACCAGGTGCTCGAACTCGCCCCCGACCTCGCCGAAGCGCATCATCAACGCGGATTGGTGTATCTCGCACTGAATCGCCCGCTCGAAGCCGTGACTGATTTGCAAGCCGCATCAACCAAGCTGGCCGATCGCGCCGAGGTGTTCTTCCACCTGGCACAAGCGCAGGAAGCGGCCAAGAACAAAACCGCTGCGCTCGATGCGGCTCGCACCGCGCTCAGGCTGAAGCCGGGATATGCAGAGGCATCGGCACTCAGCGATCGGCTGTTGCGATAAAAAGGGATTTGGGTGCGATTCACGGCACTCAATCGAGCAGTGACAGGTCGAGCCCGCCGAAGCGCAAGGGGTCGCCGATCACTTCGATCGCGACGATCTTCCCGCCCGCAATCGAGAAGCTGAGCACGCGGACAAGTCGTCCCCGCGGAGCCACAACAACGCCCAACTCGCCATTCACGAGTGCCGGGCGAGCGGCCAGGGCACCCCGCGAGAAGACCATCGCCTGCTTCGCCCAGGTCTGTGCACCACGAATCTCACTCGGCGTCTTTACGCCCCCGGCCCCGACGTCCGCGCGGACCACGACTTCGGGGTCGAGCACTGCCACGAGTGCGCCGAAATCACCATTGCGCCAGGCGGTGAGAAAGGTGTCGACCACGGCTCGCTGAGAGGCAAGATTGGCCTTCGGCGCTCCACGGACCCGGCGACGCGCGCGACTTGCGAGTTGCCTTGCCGCGGTTGGAGTGCGCCCCACGACTTGGGCGATCTCGTCGAACGAAACGGCGAAGATGTCGTGCAGCACGAACGCCAGTCGCTCGGCGGGAGCCAGCCTTTCGAGCACAACCAGTAGCGCGAGACCGACCGAGTCGGCCAGGATCGCCTCGCGCTCGGGGTCAGTTTCGCCTTTGCGGTTCGCGATTGGCTCGGGGACGTGCGCGCCCAGCGATTCTTCACGTCGGGCCCTGCGTGAGCGGAGCATGTCGAAACACACCCGCGCGACGACGGTCGTCAGCCATCCGCCCAGGTTTTCAACGCCGCTTGTGTCGGCTCGGTTGAGTCTAAGCCAGGCTTCTTGCACAGCGTCGTCTGCTTCACTGAGCGAGCCGAGCATCTGGAAGGCTACCGCCTGCAGGTGAGTGCGGTCGGCCTCGAATCGCTCTGCCAGCCATTCTGTTTCGGTCATCGGTCACATTCCTTGAACACGTTTCGTCAACCTGATGACGAACGAACCTCGGGCAACGTGACAAGAAGCGATTATCTTCAAAACCTTGGGAGGAGAGAATTCATGAAAGCACGAATGACCAATCCAGCAATGATCATTCCCGACGCGATGCAAGCCCTGCTCACTCTGGGAACCTGCGCGGAGAAGGCTGGCTTGCCGGCGGCGACGGTCGGCCTGGTTCACCTGCGTGCCAGCCAGATCAATGGTTGTAGTGCATGTCTTTCGATGCACCCCATGCTCGCAAAAAAGGCGGGGGAGACAGAGGAACGCCTTTTCACGGTGGCGGGCTGGCGCGATGCGCCCTATTTCAGCGACGCTGAGCGCGCCGCGCTGGCACTCACGGAAGCCGTCACGCGACTGAGCGATCGTCCGGATCCAGTTCCCGACGATATCTGGGCCGAGGCCACCCGACACTACGATGAGCGGGCGCTCGCGGCCTTGCTGATTGCCATTGCGACGATCAATGTTTGGAACCGACTCAACGTCGCCACCAGGGGAGTGGCGGGCGATTGGGCGAAGTCGGCAGAGGTAAAAAAATGGATGGAACGCGACTCGTGAACGCTGGCCGGCGGTTGATTCACTTGAGTTTTTCGGCGAGCGTTTGTTCGTCACCCTTGACGAGCTTCCCTTCGGGATCGACCAGGATGACGGTCCCCAAGCCGGACAATCCGAATCGTTCCCAGGTCCTGAACGTGGGATCGAGCAGGACGGGGAACGGCAAGGACTTGCCGTCCCAGACATACTTGACGATCGGCTCCAGCGCCCGATCGAGGTCGGCCATCGACTTCAGGTCGCCGTCGCAGTCGATGCAAATCGACACGATTTCGAACTTGTCACGCTGAGACTTGTGATCGTCATAGAACTTCATGAGCCTGGGCATGCCGGTCGTAAGGCAGGGGCGGCAGCTCAGGCCCCAGAAGTCGATGAGTAGCCACTTTCCTCGATAGTCGGCGACCTGGGCGTCCTTGCTCACACCTCGGGCATCGGTGGCATGCCACTGGGGCGATGGCTCGCCGTAGTGCTTTGTGTAGTCGTTCCAGGAACCCTCGGCTTTGGATTTTGCTTCCAGCGATTGGCGATAGCGACGGTGAGGCGCCAGTCGAAGCCGGCCGAGATCGACGTCGGTCCTTCCAGATTCCAGCACGAACGGTTTATTGGGGATGAGTTCACCTTCGAACTGCTCGTTCTCGGCAAACTGGCTGTAGGCTTGCAGGGTGTATTTTCCTGGAGGCAGGTGAAATTCAAACTTGGCCTCGAACGATCCGCAGCTTACCAGCCTGGTGCTGTGGAGCGGTCGAGTGGGGTCCTCGGGCAAGTGGACGTAGACGTGGGTCCAGTGCGGCTTCTGGCCGGGATTCGGCCCTTCGAGCGACCCGCGCACCGTGATCAGCGGGGCCAGCCGGATTTCGACTGGTTCGGCTCGCTCAGTTCTTGGCAGCAGGCTAATTCCGCCATGCTGCCGCGATCGATCCATGGCCATCACAGCGAAATTCGGCGATGTATCCCCAATCGAGAATCGGCCGTCTGATTCTGTGTGAATGGGCTGACGTTGGCCAATGGGTTCCATCTCGCCAAGATGACCCCAGAAGAGCTTGATATTCTCAGGTTTGGAGAGGTCGTACGGCTTGCCGTCTCGATCTCGGGCCGAGCCGTTTGCACGCCAGAAGCAGTCGACGGCTGCGTCGGCAACCGGCTTCCCCGCTTCGTCGACGACTCGTCCGCGAATTTCCTTTGGCTCGTCGGCTCGGGTGCCACGAAGTGTGGTGAGTAGAAGCAGCGCTGGAAGGCAGATCGCCAGCTTCGTCTGGATGCTTCTCATGGGATGGCCTCGCTCAGTTCAGCAACATGGTTTGCGGCGATGGAACATCACTGCGATGAAGTTGGGTTCGGATCGAAGCCCGCCGGTAACTCCTGTATAACAGTGCCGACGAGCTGTGCGGGATCATCCGGCCATTTGCCTTTTTCCAGCTCGTAAATGCGGCTGGCGAAGGTGACGATCAATTGCGCAATCGCGCGCCGATTCGTTTCGACGAGCCTGGGCCAGTCGTCGATGAGCGGGATCAGCGAGCTCGGGCCTCGCTCCAGTGAACGATACAGCTTCATGATCGGCGCGTTGGTGGTGTGCCATGTCAGAGCGCGGTCGGAGATCGGCGCGTTGTCTTCGGGAAGCGTCGTGAAGACGAGCGGTGTTTTCGAGTACTCGGAATGTTTTTGATCCCGCGGGCGTTCTGCCTGCGCGAGCCAGTTGGCGTATAGCAAACGCAAGCTGCGCCTCGTGCGATCGGGCTCGGCTTCGTAGAATTCGCGGACCGGCTCAACGACGCGGCGCAGCACGTTGCCAATCGAGAGATCGTCGGAATGATGCTTCAACACATAGTTTTCGAGCTGTTGATTGAGCTCGATGTACTGCGCCTTGAGTGAATCCGCAGGGCGGACGTGCAGCGATTGCATCGCTTCGAGATCGGCGATCGCCTCTCGGAGTTGGGCAACCGTCATCTTGGGATGATCGGCTAAAGCCTGCGTCCGCGCGATGTATTGATGGAAGAGAAACGACTGATTCCAGAGGATCAACGGCGTCGCACGGTCGAGTGTTTGCAGCTTCATTCGCAACCGCGCTTTGTGCCAGGCCCACGCGGTTTTGACGTCGCCTGAGTCTTCGGCGCGGCTCGCCAGAATGAGCGCAGCACGTTCCCATCCCTCGACTTGCAGGCCCATCGGCATGTCGATCTTGAACTGATCGCGATCGGCCGGAATGCGCAGGCGAGGGCGTTCGGTGCCTTGCTGCCAGACTAAAAGCGCCGGCATGTTTTGCTCGATCCAGGCGCGATCGGCCTCATTGAGATCGGCCCATTCCGGCGAGTGACGCGCCCCTTTGGACGATGTGAATGCGGGAAACCGCACAAGGAGACGCCGCTGTGCATCGACGTATGCCGGATAGGCATTTTCGGCGTCGGGAATCTGCTCGACTTGGAACGCTTTGACGTCGAATGGATCGGGGGCATCGGGCAGTCCCCACATCACGTACGACCGGTGCGCGGTGACGACGAACGTGATCATGATGAACAGCGCCGTCCCCATGCGCACGGCCCAGCTAAAGGTCCTGCGCCGACGCAACGAGCGATTGGAAACCGCAGCCGCAGGTGTTGCTTGATCGCTCATCATTTCGCTCGTGGAGTCTTGGCGTTCGCCTTGCCGGCCGGTGCGCCCGCTTGGTTCCCAGCCTGATCGGAGCCGGCTTCGACATAGTTTTCCGGCAGTTTGGGGATGACCTTGCCAATCAACTCGTCGGGAGAACTCGGCCACTTTCCAGTTTCGATCTCGTAGATCCGGCTCGCCATGCCGACCCTCATGCCAGCGAGGGAGCGCCGCGAGGCTTCAACTTGCCGGGGCCAGTTCTCGACACCCCAAACGTTCGCACGCATAGGAAGATATCCGTCGCGCATTGCGAAGATCAGCGGCCCGTTTTCGGCGTGCCAGGCGAGCGTTTGCGGTGAAATCGGTGGCGTTTTTCCGGGTTCGGGCAGGAAAATGAGCGGGACTTTCGAGAACTCCTTCGATCGTTCGGCCATCGGCTTATCGGCTTCGGCAAGCCAGTTCGCGAACATGAGGCGAAGCGTGCGTTTCGAACGCTCGGGCTCGTTGGTGACCAGATACTTCACCCACTGAATCGCAGGTCGAACCGGGTCGAGAACGACTTTCACAGAATTCGGGTCACTGGGCGGAATGTATTGCCAGTAGTTTTGAAACGATTGCTCCATGAAAAGGTATTGAGCTTTGAGCGTGTCCGAAGGCTTTCCGGTCAGCCCGTCCATCGCTTCGAGGTCGGCCATGGCGGTGCGAATTTGTGCGACGGTTACACCTTTGTGGTCGGCCCAGCTTTGTGATCGGGTGCTGAGCTGGCTGAATCGAAATGACGTCGAAAACAGGTTGATCAGCGGTTGCCGGTAGCCGGTTTGCAGCCAGCCGCGCAACCGTGCCTTGTGCCATTTCCATGCGCCGCTGAAATCGCCAGCGTCTTCGAGACGGCTGGCTTGCAAGAGGGCCATCTGGGACCAGAGCGTTCGGGAATTCCACGAAACCGCTGGATCTTCGCTGAAATCGAGCAGCCCCTTCGGGCTCTGCAAGAAGGGGAGATCGGTTCCTGTTCGCCAGACTTCGAGCGCAGGCAGGTTTCGGTCGATCCAGTCGCGCGCTTCAGCGTTGATATCGACCCACTCAGCCTCTCTCATCTTCATTTGCAGATTTGTGAAGCTCGGCGGTTTCTTGTCGAGCATCTCGTAGGCGCGCTTGAAAATCGCGTAGGCATTCTGATCGTCGGGAATACGTTCGGCCTGAAACGCGGCGATGTCGAACGGTTCGGGAGCATCGTCGAGCCCCCACATGTTGTAAGACCGGAGCGCCGCGACTCCCAGCACAAGCAGGATGATGAGAACGACCATGGCCCGGCCCAGCCACTTCGCGCCGCGCTTGAATCGCCCTCGCCTCGGTTCGAGCCGAGGAATCGCTGTCGGTGCTTCGCTGGGAGTCATGGTCGCTCTCTTTTCGCCAGAGAATCGGCGGGGTCCACGTCACATTTCGCTCGACGGCGGCGAAGCGATCGGCGTGAAAAAGTCGGGGAGTTTATCGAGCACGGTGCCGACGAGATGTTCGGGCGAATTGGGGAGCTTTCCCTGTTCGATCTCGTAAATTCGACTGGCAAGCTGCACGATGAAATTCGCACAGGCGCGGCGCTCGGAGTCGAGCACCTGCGGCCAGTCATCTATGCCGATATTTGCCGCGTGAGCCTGGGCGATCAAGGGGGCATGAGCGGCTTGCCAGGCAAGGGTATCGGCGGAGATTGCCGCGTCAGACTCTTCGCTCGAGCGGAAAACAAGCGGCTTGGCCGAATGAACCGGCGCGCGTTCATCGGGCGGCTTGTCAGCCTCGGCGAGCCAGTTTGCGAACAGGTGTCGCAACGTCCGGCGCGAGCGTTCGGGCTCGGCGGTCAGCACGAGGTCGCCCTGGTGAATGAGCGGCAGTGCAGTATCGTGCCAGAAGTCGTACGATTCGTTCGCGTGCTTGGCGTCGGGATCGGCTGGAGAAGCGAGATCTTCAATCTGATCCCGATAGTAAAGATATTGAAGCTTGAGCATGTCGGAACGATTGCCGTAGAGCAGCTCCATCGCTTGAACATCGGCAATTGCCTGGCGAAGCTGTGCGACGGTAATTCCCGGGAGTTTCCCCCACAATTCAGCACGCCCGATCAGGCGATCGAGCAGCACGGTAAGGTTGTGGATCGGGATCACGGTTTGTAGGCGGATATAATGAACCCGCATGCGCAGCCGCGCCTTGTGCCAGTTCCAGGCGCCGGAAAGGTCGCCCGTTTCCTCGAGGCGGCTAGCTTGTAGAAGCGAGAGCAACTGCCAGAGCTCGAGCTGGTTGGCGATGTTGAAGTCCTCGGCGGAAAGAATCGCGCCTCGAGGAAATCGCAAGAGCGGCCGGTCGGTTCCCTGTCGCCAGATCTCCAGCGCGGGGAGGTTGCGCTCAACCCAGCGCTGGGCGTCTGAGCCAAGATTGCTCCAGTCCTTGCCGAGCTGTCTGGGCTTGGCTGGGCCGTTCGATGGCAAGTTGCCGTCGAGCATCAGGCCGGCCTTGGCATAGAACGGGTAGGCGTTTTCCGCGTCGGGCACGCGGCGATTTTCAAACGCAACGACATCAAACGGTTCGGGGACGCGCGACAGACCCCAGAGGTTGTACGTACGAATCGAGATAACAGTCAGCAACAATACGATGACTGCGGCGCCGCTGATGCGGAGGACCCAGTCGAGCCCGCGCCGCCATGCGCGTTTGCGAACCGTAACGGCCGCCTGAACAGGGATGTCATCCATGGCTTCTTACCCCTCGCCTCGCGCCACGGCGAATCGTACAACCCTTTACACGACAAGTGTAAAACCAAAAGTGGTACGCCGTCAATGAATTTATTCGGAGTTAGATTTTGATTATTGGGCAGATTCTGCGGGTGCAGGCGTGAAACCTGGATGATCGCGTGGTCTCGCGGTACTTTAGGGGCGCGTTTTTGCACGCAGGTGGAATTGAGGTGGGAGCGGATCGATGCGACTTGTGACGGTGAGTACGGAACACGGGCCACGCGCCTGCGTTGAGTGGCAGGGAGAGTACGTCGACATTCACGCGGCCGACCCCGGCTTGCCAAGTCGGATGCGCGACGTGCTGGCCCTGGGAACGGAAGGTCTCGAACGCGTCCGCGCGGCGACGGCATCGGGTTCGGTTCGCTACGAAGCGGCGGGTGCGAAGCTGCTGGCGCCGGTGCCAGATCCAGTGAAGATCGTTTGCCTCGGTCTGAACTATCGCGATCATGCCGAAGAGAGCGGCATGGCGATTCCTACCGAGCCGATTCTCTTCAGCAAATATGCCACGAGCGTGATTGGCCCAGGCGCGACGATCGAGTTGCCCAAAGTGAGCACCGAGGTCGATTACGAAGCCGAGTTGGTGTACGTCATCGGCAAGCGCGGACGTGATATTCCTCGCGAAAGTGCGATGGAATACATCGTCGGCTACACGATCGGCCACGACGTGTCTGCACGCGACTGGCAGCTCAACAAGCCAGGCAAGCAGTGGATGGCGGGAAAGACGTTTGACACGTTCGCGCCCATCGGCCCGGCGATTGTCACGCTCGACGAACTTCCGGATCCGCACTCGCTGGGAATCCGCCTGCGACTGAATGGTGAGACGATGCAGGATTCGTCAACGAATCAGCTTATTTTCAAGGCTGATGAGACGATCGCGTATCTCTCGCAGATTTTCACACTCGAGCCGGGCGACCTGATTTTCACCGGGACGCCGCCGGGCGTGGGAATGGCACGCAAGCCGCCCGTGTGGCTCAAGGCGGGCGATTTTGTTGAGGTTGAGATCGACGGGCTGGGGGTGTTGAGCAACCCGGTCGCCGCGCGATTGTAAGCCATCGAGATGATTTCAAGCGGGTGGCACCGATTCTTGAATCGGTGTGACGAATTCACGCGAGGCCTCAGAGGGTGACACGACCTTCGAACCATGGCCTCTTGCGGCTTCGTCGCCCAGGTTCGAGAACCTGGCGCACCCATCAACGGAGATGATTTCAATTGGGTGGCACCGATTCTTGAATCGGTGTGACGAAGTCATGAGAGACGTTCGAGGGTGACACGACCTTCGAACCACGGCGTCTTGCGGCTTCGCCGCCCAGGTTCGAGAACCTGGGCCACCCCGTTTCATCTTGTGTTCAATGTTTACTGTGTCGTTCCTATCAAACAAGAAAGCCGCGAGAAGGGGCGAAAATGCTCCTCCTCGCGGCTTCTGAATATCAAATCTCTCTACAGATCAATAACCGTCGGCCGAGATCACTTCGCCGCCGGCGATCGTGCCGAGGGCACGCCAGTTGTTGCCGTCGATTGAGCTCTTGATGAACTTCACGCTGCCGTCGGCCATCAGGGTGTTCACGCCGCCGGGGTGGAAGCTGCGTGAGGTGAAGGCGCCGAAGGTCGGGCCGCCGTCGTTTTCGTTCACGCTGATGATGTCGGTATCAACCGTGCCCAGCGATGCGCTGATGCCCGTCGTGAGCGCGGTCGTGTTGGTGTAGGTCGTCACCTTGTTCGGCGGCCAGGCGGTGGTGAAGCCGGTGTGATAGACGCCTCCGTTCGTCCAGCGGGTGTGCATCGTATTGCCGAACGAGCAGCCGCCACCCGAGTAATCGGCGGGGAGGGGACCGTTCGGGCTCGGCTGGACGTACGGGCTGTTCACCGACAGGTTCGCACACTTGAGGCGGTTGTCGAACGTCTTGATTTCCGAGAAGAGGATCGAGTTGCTCAGGCCGTCGTTGAATTCGGCAATCGAGCGGCCACGGTTGAGTGCGAACGCGTTACGCGAGGGCATTCCGGCCCAGCCCGCCGAGGAGGGGGCACCGGTCGCGAGGCTGGAGACGTACCAGTCGCCATCGCTCGAGCCGTAGTTCGAACCGCCGAAGACCGTGCCGCCGTCGTTGAACGACTGGGTGTTCGGGTCGCTCGGGCAAACGAAGACCTTGATGAGCATCCCGCAAACGGTTGTGTTTGCGTTATCGCTATCCTTCTGGATGTAATTCAGGGCGTTCATCGCATTGCCCTGTTCCAGGAACGGCAGGATGCGGGCGAGCGCGCTCCAGTTGTTCGTCCAGCCAGCCTTGGGCGGCTTGATCGACACGCCCCACGACCCGGCGATGACGTTGGCGGGCGGGAAGGCGCCATTGGCGCTTTCGTAGTTGTGGCAGCCGAGGCCGATCTGCTTGAGGTTGTTCGTGCACTGAGCGCGACGGGCCGCTTCACGCGCCGCCTGAACCGCAGGCAAGAGCAGGGCGATCAAAACCGCGATGATCGCGATCACGACCAGGAGTTCGATCAAAGTGAACGCACGGCGAAGACGCAGGTTCATCGTTTACTTAAATCCTGACGCAGTTTCCACATGTGTCTGACTGGTCGAGAAACTTATCTCGAAAAACATATTCAGCCGCTCAGCTCAGAACATCGAGCCGGTGGCACATTCAGTCAAAAATTGTGGACCCAGCGAGGTTGTGGGAAACCTCAAGAGGCAAAGATTCTTGCTTGTGAATGCGAAGTCTGTAGGAAGTATCCGTGAAAGAATTGTGAAGAACGATAAAGTTGTGTTTACAAAAAATCTGTTCATCCGAGAATTACGGTCTCGGCATTCGATCTGGGAAACTTCAGTGTAATTTTGCGATTTTGGGGATCATTTGGCAAGGACATACCGGGCATGGATGGAATATTGAAGGCATGGGTTGGTTAATCATCTAAGTCACTGTCGTTTGCAAGGTTGCGCTAAGCGTTTCGCTCGCGTTGACGAATTTCGAAAAAAATGGCACCTTCCGTCTGCGGTTTCCCATCCAGAGATTGGGCTCCCATCCAATATCGACGACGCCGGCATTGCAAGGATGCGACGACGGCGGGGCTTGCCCAACGTTCGCGAACCATGTTCGCCATCGCCAGGGAGGGTGATCGATGAACGATCGAACCGCACGGTCTCACCGAAATCGTTCCCAGACGCTAACGAGCCTGGCGACCAATTCCTTTGTGCTCGAATCGCGCCAGCTCATGACGGCCGCGCCGGCGCAGGTCGTCATGCTGAGTGCGACAACGGTCGACTCCGAAAGCGTCACCGTTGACTACCAGATCAATAACGAGGCGCTGACTCAGCCTCTCACGCTCGGCGTCTATCGCTCGGCGACGTCGACCTATGACTCGAACGCCATTGCGGCCGGCACGGTGACGATTCCAGCCACGTCATTCGACACAGCCGGCAACCACGCGCTCTCGCTCGGTACACACGAAATCACCCTGCCGCTTGATGGCGGATTGCCACCTAACCCCGAGCACCCCTACGTGCTTGTGGTAGCGAATCCCGGCACCGACGCGGTGAACGCGCCAACCGATACGGCGTCGTTTCGCAAGACGACGATTGGCGTGATCATTCACGGCGGTGTGCAGCCGCAAGGGTGGAAGAAAAACGGTCCGCCGTGGGAACAAACGATGGCGAAATCCCTCCGCGCCGAGGGGTACGACCTCGTGATCGCCTACAACTGGGTGGCGGAGAGCGGCCATGCTGGCGCGGCCAGAAAACAAGTGCCTCGCGTGGCCCACCTGATCGAAGAAGCGGCGCAGCAGATTGACCCGAATAGCCCGGTCGACCTGCATGTGATCGGTCACAGCGAAGGAGCGGTGATTGCTGGCCTTTCGCTGGCCAAGCTCGAACAGACGCCGAATCTCCTTCACGGCTACAAGGAACTGACGCTGCTCGACCCGCATTCGGCGAGCAATGGATTCAAGGGGAAGCAGTTCAGCGTGTCGAACAACCTGATGGGTTCGATCGCCCGCGCTGAGATTACGCGGTATCAGTCGCAGGCAAACGACCCGCCCGCGATGGTTCCCTCCGACGTCAACGACGCCCAGGTCTTCTTCCAGCACACGCCGATTTCGGCCGCTCACGGTTCGAATAACGGGCTGTACAACCTTTGGGGACAGGTGCCGGTCATCGCCGCGCCGAATGTGCCGGTGCACTATGCGAACCTGACCGGCTCGGGCATCAGTCATGCGGGCGACGTCGGCGTTTATAACTGGTATCAAACGAACATCGTGCCCAAGTTGGGTAACGGTCCGGCGTTATTCAACCCGAGCGCTCTGACGGCGAACCTGACGCTTTCGGCAACGCAATCACCGATGTTCGCCGGCACCGGTGTGCCAGGTGCGGCCATCGACGTTTATGCTCGCGCCGAAGGAAAATCGGCCAAGTTGCCGCTGGGAACCACAACCGTCGACAGCACTGGCCACTGGACGATCCCCGCGTCGCGGAGCTTGCCCGTCGGTGCGATGTTCTTCGCCCACGCGAAGGTACCGGTGTTCCCGGGATTGAAGCGCGTGTACGTCTCGCCAACAGTCCAGGCGACGACTTCGATCACGCCGTGATTACATCTAAAATATGATTGAATTTAAACGGGTAGCCCAGGTTCTCGAACCTGGGCGGCGAAGCCGCAAGAGGCATCCCACCCAGGTGCGAGAACCTCGGCCGCCCTCTGATCATCGCATTTTTTCTGTCTGCGGTACTCAGGCGCGGCCCGTATAATCGGGTGGTGCCTGGAATCGTTTTTGCGTCCGCATCAAGAATCACATCGCCTGGAATCACCTGAAATGGCCGCAGATCAAACACCACGCGCGCCGGACGAACAGCGCAAGTCTGACCCGCAGCATGTTGGCAAACCAGGCGGGTCGGGAACGAGCAGCACCGGGGCGAATTTGCTCTACGGCCTGCTCGCGCTTCAGGTCAATTACATCGATCAGCCTGCACTCGTCGAAGTGATTCGCGCATGGATCGCCGACCGGTCACGACCGATCCGCGAGATTCTGCAAGGGCGTGGCGGCGTGCCCGAATCACGTCTGCAATTGCTCGATCGCTTTTATGAAGATTATCTCGCGAGCCAAAAAGGCGATGCAGAGCAGGGGATGGCCGACCTCACTCGCACGCAATCGCTTTTGCCCGAGCTAGACCAGCTTCACGATGCCGAAGTACAAAAAAGTCTGCATAGGCTGGCGGAGACGCGGTCACTGGGCGGCTCGACCGACCCCGAAATTCGGATTCCGCCCGGCGCCGGCCAGCCCGAAACGGTTCGGCTGCGCATCGACTATCAACTCATGACAATCGCCGGCCGCGGTGGTCTTGGAGACGTCACCACCGCACTCGAAACAGATCTGAGCCGGATCGTCGTGCTCAAGACGATCAAGGAACGATATCGCGACCATTACGACTACCAGGCGCGATTCCGGCTCGAAGCTGAAGTCTGCGGTCGGCTCGAACATCCTGGCGTCGTGCCGGTGCATTGTCTGGGAGTGAGCGAAGACGGCGTTTCCTACTTCGCCATGCGCTACCTGCCCGAAGGCGACCTGCGCTCGCGGCTCGAACAAATTCACGGCCGTGCGCGACGCAACGAGCCCGAGCCATCCGCGAGCGAACGTGCCGTCGAGTTTCGCGGGTTGCTAACGACGTTCGTGCAGGTTTGCAACGCGACGGCGTATGCTCATGCGCGTGGAGTAATCCATCGCGATATCAAGCCCGCGAATATCCTCGTGGGAGATTACGGCGAGGCGCTGCTGGCCGACTGGGGATTGGCGAAGATTATCGGGCGTGAAGAGAGTGAGGAAATATCTCAGGCCGAGGCGACGTTACGCCCTTCGAGCGGGTCATCGACGGCTCCGAGTCAGGTCGGCCAGACGATTGGCACGATGGAGTATATGAGCCCCGAACAGGCGCGGGGTGAGCCGCACAATCACGGATTTCACACCGATATTTTCCTGCTCGGCTCGACGCTCTACACGATCCTGGTCGGGCATTCGCCCTATCATGGAGCGGCGAAAGAAGAGAATGCCAAGCTCGTGCGATTCCGGCCGCCTCGGCAAATCAATCCCGAGATTCCGGCGGCGATCGAAGCGATTTGCCTCAAGGCGATGATGGCCGATCCCAGGGATCGCTATCACACGGCCAAAGCACTCGCGGCTGACGTGAATCGCTTTCTCGCCGACGAGCCGGTCTCCGTGTATCGCGACCCGGTTGGTAAGCGCGTAATGCGGTGGGTGAAGCGGCACCGGCAAGTTGTTGCGGCGGCTTGCGTGCTGGCGGTTGTGGGGGTGATTGGGCTGATCGCCGACGACGTGCGGGTGGGTCGGGAGAAGGAACGAACGCAGGATGCGCTTGGTAAGGTGAGCATTGCCCTCAGCAGGGAAAAAATCGCTCGCGACCTAGCGCTGGGCTCTGCGGAACAGCTTTATGCGAAGGCGGCGATTGAGCTGGCACGCACACCCGGAAGCGAATCAAGCCGCGTCGCCATGGCCGATCTGTTTGTCTACTCGTTTGAACAATTGCTCAGACGAAGTCCTAACCTTCGTGTCCGTTTAGGTGCATTTAAGGCGAATCACGAGGCGGCGAATCTCAGCCGGCTGACCGACGATTTCGATACAGCGGCTGCCCGGTATGCTCGGGCATTCGTGCTGGTGGACGGATTGCTCGAGGAGTTTTCGGAGGCCTCCGAAACCATCACCAAGAGAACGGCGATCGAGATCAATCATGCGATGCTCGAAGTCGATTTCGGCGAATTCCTCCGGATGAAGGGCGATTACGCTGGCGCTGAGAAGCATTTTGGTAAGGCGGTGGAGGAGATTTCTCCCCTGCGAAAGCAAGAGCCGAAGTCGGCTGATTTTGTTTTCGCCGAGGCTTCTGCTCGTATGAACCTCGCGGATTCTTACTATCAGCAAGGGCGGTACGACGTCGCCCGCATTGCGATCCGTGAGGCGATAGGAATTCTCAATCAGTCGGGCATCGACTCGCAGAAGAACGACCAGTTCGCAAATCTGATGATTGCTGCGATCTATACCGAAGCGGCGACGTCGCGCGAGCTGGGAGAGCGCGAGACAGCGATTAAATCATGTGATGCTGCAATTACGCTCGCGCGCTCGAAACCATTCGAGTCCGACCCGAATTATGGCTACTGGCTCGCCATGATGCTCTTCGAGAAGGCTCAAGCTCAGGAGCAGGTTCTGGCGACTCGCAAGGAAGCGGCCGAGAATCTGGCGTCGAGTCTGAAAATTCTTGATCGGCTCGTGCAAGTCTCTCCGGTAATTGCCGAGTATCGCCGCGTGAAAGCGGAAGTAAGCGGTCGACTTGCGGAATTGCTGTTTCAGGCCGGTGATGCCAGCACCGCCGAGGCACGAGCGAAAAGCGCGCTCGAAGACATCGATCGATTGCTCAAAGCGCGCGAGCTTCCAATCTGGCGGTCAATCAAGGGGCAGATTCTCGCGACACAGGGACGTATCGCGGCTGCGCGGAAAAAGTTCGACGAGGCACGCACGCTGTTCACTACTGCAATCGAGGAATACAAGCGCGCACTCGACAAACTGCCCAGCCGGCAAATCGACCGGGCGGCCGTTGCCAAGATCGAACGCGAACGTGATGCGCTGGGGAAATAACGTTCGCGAACAAACCGGATTGCAGCCAACGTTCGGCGCCAGTTGTCGGTCCATCGACGGAAAGGGAAGATCTCCATCACGCCTTGGCAGTGTAACGAACGGCACACCGGCGCTGTTATCGCAGAATCCTTTTGACCACGGCTTCCCAGTAGGCTTCGATCCAATCATCACCGATGGGCGCAACCGGCCTGCAGTTCCAGCCGCCAAGCTCGAATTCCCCGAGCATCCAGCGCGCCCGGTTTCCGTTGCTGGAATGGATGATGACCGGACAAACCGGCGTTTTTTCTGCCAGAAATCGGGCGACATCGATCCCATCACCGGGATCGTCGTCGTAACCCGGTTGCGGTTCGAGATCATGATCGAGCGAAATGAGTCGCGCGGATGCGAGATATGGCTCGACCTCGCGGATCATCTTCCCGGCGCTTCACCAGAGGACGAGAGACAGTGCTGGGTTGATTCTTTTGACGGCGGCCGTGAATCGTTTGATTCGGTCAGCATCGTCTTCAAGCATCAATATCACGTCGCAGCCTCACGGAATCCAGCGAATGCGCCAGGATTTCAGCATATTCATCGAATGAGCATCAATGCCAACCACTCACGGACCCACCGTCGGAGAAACTGGATCCGGCGCGTCGAAGGCGATCACGGGCGTCGAGTCATCGGGGAATGCCGACGTAGTTGAGGTGTCTTGCAGCGTGAAAGTGAAGGTACCCGTTCCGCCGCCATCGCCTGGATTGAATCCGGGCGGCAGGTCGCCACGTTTGAACTCGAAGATCGCCACGACGCGGTTCTTCGCCGCATTGTACGCCTGGCTCGTGGCGTCAAAGTCGGTCTTCTTGCTCTTACCCTTTCCCACCGTCGTGTCGCGCTGGCTCGACAATGCCGTAAGCACCAGGTTGTATTTCTTGTTGGTAACGACGGTCGAGTCGGCGATGAATGGGTGATTCGCCACGACGATCACCTTGAACTTGTCTTTCGTGTCGGGAGTCGGCGGTGTCGTAGTCGTGTTGGCGTACGCGACCATGTACACAACTTGCTTGATGTTCCACTGGCTTGCAGGCGCATCGGCCCGCACCTGGCCGACGACGACGACCAGACCAGCTACTAACGTCATTGCCGTCATTGCCATCGCACTCCGCTTTAGTTCACGCGTCATCGCAGCGTCCTCGCTCAGAATTGAGGTTACCGGGCACGGAATCGTGAACACACGACATGACTCGCACGAACATCTCATTCATGCTTAGGCGTGCCGCCTGTCATGTCAAGCGCCTTTATCAGACCTGAGCATAAGAAGCCAAACTTGGCCCGAATAACGAGCGCCGATCTCCCCCATTTCACCACTTTTGATGCTTCAGCAAACTTTCATTTCGCGATTCGCGTGCAGTTGTGCTTTAGTGCATGAACGTGCAGAGACGTTCTCGTTCGCGAAGGTGCCGGAGGGGAACAATGTCGCTCAACTGGAATAGCAAGTATGGGCAAATGTTCCTGCAAACATTCTTTGCCTATGAAGGAGCTCGCGCAAAGTCGACAAACTATTCGGTGTTGAATGGGGTACTGAATGCAGGCGACCACGTTCCCATTGATCTTCAGCGCCAGCCCAAGTTGCGGGGTGAAGCGCGGGTCGACCGCAAAACAGTCGTGGTTTTTGCCGACGATCGTCCCAACTACGACTGGGGCCACCTGTGCCGATACATTCTGGTCGACGCCGATTCGCTCGAAGTCTATCGCGAAATCGACGCCACTCTGCCGCCGATTCAAAACCCGAGCGACGACAGCACTTCCTTCACGCTGTTTCACTGCGTCTGGCAACCGAACATGGTGCCGTCGGCTGCCGTGCCGCCTCCCGACATCTGGCGTCCCCGTGCAAAGGGCCGACGATACGCGCTTCTCTATTCAGGCTGGACGAATCAAAGACATCTTAATGATCTTGAATTCATGTATCGCACGCTGATTGACGTCTACGCCTATGATCCTAAAGACATCACCGTTTTGAACCTCGATGGAACGGCCTCGTGGTGGAGCTTGCCCGGCGACTACAAGCAAGTTACGCCGGTGCTAGGTACATCGTGGCCGGGAAATAGTCCGACTTTTACGCTCAAGGTGGATGGTCCCGGTTCTGTCCCGGCGTTTCAACAAGTGATTGAAACCTTGCGGCACAAGCTGAAGGCGCACGACAGCCTTCTCTTCTTCGCCACGAACCACGGCTACATTCCCGACACCGAGGTTTGTTTGTATGCGTACGACTCGATCGCGCTCGCGGTTTCCGAGTGCTGCGACGAGCTGCGCAAGCTGCCGCACATCGAGAACCTGATGGTCGTGCTTCAGCCCTGCTACTCGGGCGCGTTCATCGCGCCGATTCTGGCTCATGCGCGGGCGGCGAATATCGCGATCGCGACGGCCTCAGGGCCGTGCACTCAGTCGTCGGTCGACGACGATCCCACGTTCAGCCGATTCGCCGGCCGCTGGATCTCTGCGATGGCAGGCGCCACTCCGCTCGGTTCACCGGTGCTTGTCGGCACGGGCACGACAACGCCCGCAACTGTCACAGCGAAGCAAGCGTTCGACTACGCGCAGGCGACCGTGGGGGCCGATATGCCGATGTTTCGCACGAAGGGGAAAGGCGAAACGATGGTGCTCGGCACACCCCTGGTGACAACATCGCGGCTGCCGCTCGTGCTTAACACTGAAGAGCATGCGTGGTGGCTCGCGCTTGTGCACGAAGGCGGAGCGAAGCTCGATCAGGCGCTCGAACGGCTCGACAAGATTCAGCTCCAAGCCGAAATCAGCTTGAGCCTTCTCGAAGCGACGCGACGGACCGCGATCGAGGGAGCCATGCGCGAGATGAGCGATCTCGACAAGGCGTGAAGCTCAGGCCGCACCTTTTTCGGCGGGAGCGGGGCATGCGGGGAGTCGCAGGGTGAAGGTCGTCCCCTGGCCTGGACGACTCTCTGCGCGAAGCCGGCCCTTGTGGGCTTCAACAATCTCGCGACAGACGGAAAGCCCCAGGCCGGTGCCGCCGAGTCCGGTTTCATCCGGGCCGGTTTTCGTCGTGAAGAACGGCTCGAAAATGCGCCTCAAGTCGGCGGGAGCGATTCCCACGCCGCTATCGGCGATGCTCACTTCGGAGAGACGACCGGTGGCATCGGGAGCGATTTTGACTCGCACCACGCCGCCTTCGGGCATTGCTTGGCGGGCGTTGATGATCAGGTTGAGCAAAACTTGCTGAATCTGGGCGGGATTAATCTTGGCGTGTGGCCGACCTTCTGCGCGAAGCTCGAGTTGCACGCGATGCTTCATCAGATCCTTGCCGATGAGCAGCAGCACTTCTTCAACTAGCCGGACCAGATCGACGGGCGAGCGTCGATCGGCGCGAGGGCGGGCGAGCCCGAGCACGCCGCCGGTGATCGCCGTGGCACGTTCCGCTCCGTCGAGAATTTTCTCAAAAGCGCGGCGACTGAAAGCCGGGTCGGGATTGCGAAGGCCGAGCTTGGCGTAGTTGAGGATGGGCGTGAGCGCGTTGTTCAACTCGTGACAAACGCTGCCGGCAAGCACGCCGAGACTGCTGACGCGCTGAAGTTCGACGACCTGGCGGCGGAGCGCCTCCACCTCTTCCCAGGTGGGGGCCGTTTTCCGCGACTCTTCCTTGAGTGACGCCATGTTTGATCGCCTCGCTTCGCGATGTTCCTTCGATTACGAAACGCCGACCCCGCGGGCGGTTTCATTCCTCCCAACGTATCGGCCGAAACGGCCAGACGGGTTGAGCCGGTTCGATCGAGAGCGTGTGGCGATTCGTAACATGCCAGCACAGCTTACGTTATCGTCGCAGACGCTGGTTCTGCCTGCCTTCCGTCTCTCGCCGACCGTTACCAATTCCGCCACTCGGCCTAACCGTCGTCTCAGGCCGAAACAGCCAGGCTTTCCGAATCATCCCGAGAGGGTATGGAAACTCTGCCGATTGAATCGCTGTGGCAAAGTGCGCGGTTAAACTCTGGCGCTGTGCTTTGTCTTATTCAAGGTTTCGGACTGTGTGGCTGGGACTGGACTGAGCGAAGCGATGGAAGCCCCAGAAATTCTCAACCAGAATCCGGCCTTGGATTCTTGAGAAAATCTATCGCGAAGAATTGAACTGGTAATCCGCTTCAAACGAGGCCATGTGTTCATCGCCCTGATTTGCGGGCGAAGAGTTCGCCCATTGAAAGCGGGCGGTCCAGCCGCGACGAATCCATCGGGCCAATAATTCGGGTCGGCTGCGGACACCGAAGTGATAAAAGACTTGCTTCACGTATTCGTTGACTGTGAACAGGCTGATGCCAAGCCGGGCGGCGATTTGTTTGTCGCCATCCCCTTCGAGCAGGCACTTGAGCACGTCGCGAAGCCGGGGCGACAGTTCCGAGGGCGAAGGTTCGGCGAAACGCGCGAGCGGACCACCGACGAGCGGGGCAAGTAGCGCCTGACCTTCGCGAATCAGCGAGCGATCGCGCAATGAGAAGTCGCGGCGATTCGCGCTCCTGAGCAAGATCACGTTCGACGTTTCTCCAGGAGCAGCGCCCGATATGGGTGACGAGCACCAGAGGGTGGCGTCGGCGCCCATCGGCTCCTGAATGAGTTGGTGGTCGCGCGAGCCGTACCAATCGCCGTCGACAATAAAGTCGGTACGGGCGAGACAAACGCCGGCTTCCTCGCGGTAGCGGCGGTAGTACTCGATCATCGCTGGCGAATAGCGCGGGTCGAGACGAAAGCGCGCGAGATGGGCCATCAGAAAATTGAAGTCGAGAGCCCCTTTGCGCCACCAGAATGTCACGCCCAGGTCGCGCATCTTGAGATTCAAACAACCCGCCATCTCGCCCGCCAGGCCGATGTCGGCATCAACTAGATTCGCAAGTCCCGCAATCCAGTGATCGCGCCAGGCTGTGCGATCGTCGCCAAGCTCCCGGCACTCGCCCGTGAGCAGCCAGAGCTTGCGCTCATCGCCAACCTTCAATCGCTTCGACTTCGACATCGCAAACCCTGCCACAGCATACGGCTCACCCCCCTAATTCTAGGGGATGTGGCCTGTCAGGACAATTCCTACATTGACGCAGTCGATGTCTCAACTCAGGATTGTTCGAGTCTTCAATTGAGGATGATATCATGATTAGAAGTCAGCACGCCAGCTACCACATCGCTTTGATGCTGTCGATCGCAGCCGGATCGTTGTTTGCCTCGACGGCCTCGGCAGGAGTGACTTATGCCCAAACGTCCACGGCGATTGACGGCGACGTTGCCCGGGGCCAGGGCGTCGGTGATAGCGACACAGGACAGTACGGCTCGATTTCTTCCGTTGAACACGTCTATCCAAATATCAATGGCGGCTATTACGCGGGTGAAGCCCGAGCCTTTGCCGGTACGTACAACGCCTTCGATCTCAATGCGCCAACCTTGCTGAGCCTTTATGTCGGGGCCGAGGCAGCGAACTCGTCGGTCTATTCAAGCCGGGGAACCGTCGCAGCCTCGTCCGAGTATGGAGACTCATTCACCGTAGCCAGGACGGGCGATCTGAACGGTTATACAATTCGGTTCGAGTATTCGGTGCACGCGCTCTTTCAGGTGAGCTTGACCCATCAATACAACATGGGCCTGCGACTCATGTCTGGCGCATACGTCCCTGGCGTGGCGTTCGGCGGTAGCGATAACGCTGTCGCCTATCGCCAAACAGGAATTGATACCTTTGAATTCGACTACGGCGGCTGGGATTACGCAACGATGAAGCCGATCGTCGACATGCCCCGGCTGTTCGAGTTCCAGGGCAGAACTCATTTCGACCTGGTCATTCCGGCGAACAACAACGTGGTACAAGGCGACCTTACGGTTAATTTGAGCGCTTACACCGATATGAGCGTCGGTTACATTGGATTCAATCAATCCTATGTCGATGCATTGCACACAGCCGGGTTAACCGGCGTGAAGGTGATCGACGCGCAGGGGAATGTAACGACCCCCGAGGCGCTGGGATGGAACCTGACATTTGGCTCGGGAATGGCTTCGCCCAACGTTGCGCCCGCGGCCGTTCCTGAACCCGGCACGATCGTTGGTCTTGGTGTCGGGATTGTTGGAGCTCTGGGATTCGCTCGTAAACGACGCGGCGTACGCGCTTGAGCTGACTTTGCCGATCGCCGAGCACGGCCCGATTCGCGTTGTGGCTGTGCTCGGCAGGGCAAGGACGAAGAGTGAAATCGCAGGTGTTCTAGGTTCTACGGAGTATCGAATCGATTTTGGCACAATTGTGTTTTTCATCGACCGTTTGGGTTAGCCTCGTGTTGCGTTGCCATTGGGAAATGAGAAAGGATCGCGCTAGAAATTGACGAGTGATGATTTATGGAAATTGAAGATCAGCCGCAGCCGAAACGTCACGACTTCCGGATTGGCGATGTGATGATCTTGATTGCGGCTCTCGCTTTTGGTTTCTACTTCGCTCGAACATCTTTGAAAAGCATTCTTCCGGATCCGCCCAAGACGCAAGTCACGGCCGAACTCTTTGCACGCGTGCGGGACTCGCTCCCTTATTTCGCGGCATTCCTAAGTCCTCTTACGCTTGCCTGCTTGGTCGTAGGGTTCGGCCGCGGTCGTTCTGGACTCGGAAGGGGATTTGATTCGGCAGGGATGACGGCACTCGTCGCAGCCTCTTGCATCATCGTCGTGCAGGCTGCCGCGATGGCCTTCCACGTTCTGACTGGTACAAGGTCTGACTTTTTCGTGAGCCCTCTTACCTGGGGCATGAATGCCCACCCTGGATCGGCCGTGATGGGGACCTGGGCGGTGCAAGTTCTCGGAGGTCGATGGATTCTAGGCCGATCGTGGGTCGATCGGTTAGGGTTTGTTTTGGGTTTGGGCTGGGTTGGCATTACGCTTACAAGTTGGCTTTCCTTGTCGCTAATACGGTGAGCTTGGAATCGTTCGGATTGAATTTAGTTGAAGAAGAATGAATCCCATGAGCGCAAGGCTCATCTGTTTAAGCGAGATCGCTCTAACCGGAATCTCTCGGAACAAAACGTTAACGCGTCGACACACGATCCAAGAGTTGATTGGAGGAGCAGTAGATTAACGAAATGATGAAATTTACAATTGAACCATTCGTTGGGCCGCTACCTCTCCGATTTGGCATGTCGGCCGAAGAAGTGAGGGCGATTCTCGGTCCCCCGGTCATTGCATTTCCCGACCACTTTGGAAACCCAACGGAGAATCGTGAGAACGTCAACGTCGGCTATTCCGCCGCTGATGGTGCGTTGGTTGAAGTGGTTTTTACGCCCGGGACGACGCTGCTGTATCAAGGCCAAAACTTGTTTCTCATTCCAGACCCAATTGGCTTGCTTCGCCAGGCTGATTCGAATCCACAGTTGTGGGTTGGGGATCTTATATTTCTTAAACTTGGTCTGGGGATGTCAGGATTTCATGATCACGATGAATCCCAGAAAGCAATCAGTTTGGTGCGTCGAGGTCATTGGGACGAGTATAAGAACCAGTTCGAACCATATCGTGGATCGCCGAATGGGGACATTCAGTAAGGGGACGGAACAAACTAAAATCAAATATGATTGGGGCTTTCAATCGTTCGAGGTGGCTCGGTCCAATCGATTAGGAGGAGATTTGTAATGCATAGTCAACCAAAAACGTGTTCGCTTGTCTCTATATTTGTAACCATTTTCGCCGGCCTGATCGTCGTCGGTTCGGCGGCGGCTCAGGAGGAAACGCTTCTGAACCAAGTAACCACAAACATCACAAAGTACGAAGCGGCAAAGAAAGCGTCTGCCACGGAAAAAGAGCGACTCTTCTTTGGTCGCTTGAAAGCCCAAGTTTCAGAGTGTCAGCGCATCGCGAACAAATCGCAAAGACTTGGCGTATCCCGAAAACTTGTAGAATTCTTCGCCGCAAATATTGATAACCCAACGCACCAAGCAGTCGCAATTGATGCATTGGGACGGCTGGCAACCTCGGATTCAGAAATTATCACTCTTGAAGCTCAAAAATCCTTATGTGCGCAATTTGCAACGCAATTCGAGCATTATTACCAACCATCCCAAGCTCATCCGCGTTACAACTCTTTGAACACCATGACGGCGATCATTACGACACTATCGATCTCCAATTCGGAATCGAAATCGACATTGCTGAAGATCTTGGACCAGTTGGAATCGAAGTGGGCGCCGACGAGCCCTACGATGCGCATTTCGGAGAAGATTGAGATCGCAATTCAGACTGATCGAGATGGCATCAAGCACCCAAAGAAGGGCACGGATAACGTCTACAACACGCTGAGAGGCTTTATCGAGTCGTTATCGCTGCCTCCCGTCGAGAAGCGAGGCGACTGGAATGCTCTTATTGCTGCGATCAGGAACTCATAGCGTGTCAGCGATACAACCCATTCGCGTTGATATAGGCTTCCACCCCGCGCGGCACCTGATAGCGAATCGACCTCCCCTCGGCCAACCGCTCGCGTAACTCGTGCGAGGCGATGCCAATGGGCGGAATCGTCACATGCTCGATCGGTCGAGCATTGGGGCCAAGCGCAGAAGCGAGGGCCGAAGAATCAGGATCGCCGATCGCTGGGCGGTTGATGACGACGATTGACGCCAGCTCGCCGATGCGCGCGGGGTTGCGCCAGTGGGGAAGGTCGACGAGGCTGTCGGCGCCGATGAGGAAAAACAGTTCGTCGCCGGGACGTTCACGCGCGATCTGTTCGAGCGTTTCGAAACTGTAGTGCGGTCCGGGGCGGCTGGTTTCGATTTCGGACACCTCGAAGGCGGCATTGCCGGCGATCGCGGTACGGACCATCTCCACGCGGTGCGAGGCGTCGGTCCGTTTGCCTTGCTTGTGGGGCGGTGATCCGGCGACCACGAACCAGACGCGATCGAGTCGGCAAACCTCGCGCGCGGCTTCGGCCAGGATCAGGTGGCCCAGGTGAATTGGATCGAATGTGCCGCCGTAAATGCCCAGTCGCATGGGTAAGCTGCTGTCCTTCGGCGAGTCTCGGGTCGATAATGTCTGGACAAGCGTTTACAATGCATGGTGCATTATGATCGAGAGGCGACGATAGGGCCCGCCGATGCGAGTTGTCAACGGCAAAGACCGCAACGAGCCCGAACAGGCTGAACTGTTCGCCACCGGCGCGTCGCGTCCCGAAGGGCCTTTCGCGGGCGTGGTGTTCAATCGCCCGATTGATCAGGTCTTTACCTATCGCATTCCCGAACCACTTCGAAATGCGGTGCAAGCTGGTGCGCGCCTGAAAGTTCCGCTCGGTCGCGGCAATACGCCGACGGTCGGATATTGCGTTCGGGTTGATGACGAAATGCCCGAAGGCGTGGCCGAAGGCAAGATCAAGGATGTGCTGGAAGCCCTCGACAATCCGCCGCTCGTCGACGATGAGATGCTCGAGCTCACACGCTGGATTGGCGGCTACTACGCCTGCTCGTGGGGCCAGGCGCTCGAGGCGATTGTGCCGGCCGGGGTGAAGAAGCACGCAGGGACGCGGGTTTGGACGTGTTTGACGATCCCGCCCGAAGTTCGCGAACGACTCGACGAAGTGATGCCGACGATTTCGTCGAAACAGGCCAGTGCGCTTAGCGTGTTAGCGAAAGCGACCGAGCCAATGACGATCGCCGACCTTTGCCGTCGTGCGAAAGTTGCGCAAGGGCCGATCATAGCCATGCGCAAGCGCGGTTTGATTCGCGCGGTGAAGCGCCGGATGGACAGCGGGCCGCTGCCGCCGATCGACGAGATGATCGAACTGCCGGAAGATAACGCGCCTCCCGCATTGACGCCCGAGCAAGAAACTGTGCTGGCTCAGCTTGCCCCCGCGCTTGATAAGGAGGGTCATTACGAGACGTTTTTGCTCCACGGCGTGACGGGTAGCGGTAAGACCGAAGTGTATTTGAGCGCGATCGAGCGGGTGGTGGCGCGCGGGAAAGAGGCGATCGTTCTGGTTCCGGAAATCAGCCTGACACCGCAAACGATCCGCCGGTTTCGTCGTCGATTCGAGCACGTCGCCGTGCTGCATTCGCACCTGAGCGATTCCGAGCGGCATCGGCACTGGCGGAGCATCGCTAGCGGTGAGGTGCAAGTTGTCGTTGGTGCGCGGTCGGCGATTTTTGCCCCGACGCGCCGGCTCGGACTGATCGTTATCGACGAAGAACATGAAAGCACGTTCAAGCAGGAAACAACTCCGCGCTATCATGCGCGTGACGTCGCGGTGATTCGCGCCAGGCGGGCGGGGGTGCCGCTGATTCTTGGTTCGGCGACACCCGCGCTTGAAACCTGGCAAAACGCGGAGACCGGCCGATTCAGCAAGCTCACGCTCTCCGAACGCGTGGGAGGCCGGCCGATGCCCGAGGTTGGGTTGATCGACCTGCGCTATGAGAAAACGCCAACCGCTGGTTTAAGCAACACATTGAAAGAGGCAATCACCTCCGCACTCGACAAGGGCGGGCAGGTGATTTTGCTGCTCAATCGCCGCGGATTTCATACCTTTGCGCTCTGCCCAGTGCCGACGTGCGGTAAGGTGCTGAAATGCGATTCGTGCGATATTTCGCTGACGTGGCATCGCGAGCGTCGTCGGTTGGTGTGCCACACTTGTGACACCGAACGCGACAAACCGAAGCAGTGCCCGTCGTGCGGGTCCCCCAAACTATTTTACGGCGGAATTGGCACCGAACGGCTGGAACGCGAGGTGGCGGATGCATTTCCGCTGCGAGTGGTCCGGCGGATGGATTCCGACACGATGCGCGGGCATGGCAGCCACGAGCGCGCGCTGACCGACTTTCGCGAAGGGCGAGTCGATATTCTGCTTGGAACGCAGATGATCGCGAAGGGACTCGACTTTCCCAACGTTACGCTGGTTGGTGTCATTAGCGCGGATACGGCACTTCACCTACCCGACTTCCGCGCGGCCGAGCGAACGTTTCAGCTTGTGGCGCAGGTTGCGGGCCGCACGGGGCGCGGTGATAAGCCGGGCCGCGTGCTGGTGCAAACGCATTCGCCGGATGTGGCGGCGATTCGCTGTGCCCTCGAACACGATTATGTCGGGTTCGTCGCCAGCGAATTGCCCGTGCGCGAAATGACGGGTGTGCCGCCGTATGGCCGCGTTGTGCGAATCATCGCGCGCGGGGCTGATGCACGCGTTGTGAAGTTGTTTATCGATGAAGTGGCCGCAGCCCTGAATGGCGTGGTTCCGAAATCGGTGCGCATTCTCGGGCCAGCGCCGGCGCCGGTTGAGAAGATCAAGGATCTCTATCGTTTTCATCTTCAGATGCGAGGACCGACGCCGAAGACGTTGCAAACCGCGCTTCAGGCCGTGCTACCGACGCTCAATCCGCCGCCGGGCGTCGAATTGGCGGTCGATGTCGATCCGGTGAATATGCTTTGATTAATCGATCGAAACTGAAGTGTCTGGGGCCATGCTTCCGTCGCGAGGCGTAAGCATGCCGAATGAAAGAAAACACATAGCGTTTATGAGGTTTTTGAGAATACGCATGCTTACGCGTTCCGTGGAAGCATGGCACCCGAAATAGAGAATCGTGGTTCGTCTGACTACGGTTCAAGATGGGGACGAAAAATCGTTGAAAAGTGTTGAAAATAAACCCTATCTTTTTGTTTTATTTTGCGTTACTCTGGATGCTGGTAGGTCTGACGATTGAGTTCAGCGAGTCGGGTTCTCCGAGCCTGTTTTCCGCTTCGCCTCCCTCGCCTTCCCACCGCTCGGGTGTTAATTCGCCCCTTTCCCCGCGACCCGGAAAGTTCATGTTGGGTCGTTTCGCATCTGCCTTGGTTGGAGATTTGAACGGTGGGTAAGAAACTTTATGTCGGGAACCTGGCCTACGCGGTGAACGCGTCGGACCTGGAACAGCTCTTCGCTCAGTACGGTACGGTCCAGAGTGCCCAGGTGATCCAGGACCGCGAGACGGGCCGGAGCAAGGGATTCGGGTTCGTCGAGATGGAATCCGACAACGATGCCCAGGCTGCGATCGCTGGTCTTCACGACCAGGAGCACGGCGGCCGTCGTTTGACCGTAAACGAAGCCAAGCCGCGTGAAGATCGTGGCGGTGGCGGCGGCTACGGTGGTGGCGGTGGCGGCGGCTATCGTGGCGGCGGCGGCGGTGGCGGCCGTGGCTACGGTGGTGGCGGCGGCGGTGGCGGCAGCTACGGTGGTGGCGGCGGCGGTGGTCGCAGCTACGGCGGTGGCGGCGGCAGCTATGGTGGTGGCGGCGGCGGCCGCTATTGATCGATTGGCCGTTTAGGCCAGTCCTAGCCGTACCGGCTCAATACGAAACAGGCGTGGGGCGACCGATTCTATCGGGGCGCCCCTAGCTCGTTTATAGTCAATGCACCGGCTGGCGCCCGAGGTAAGAGTTCGGCGCGCGCCGGTGTTTGCACGCTTCACGCGAACGTGACGCCCGACGCGTGTTTTAGCCAGCAACCGCCGAGATGGCGGCGTGATCGACGAGCCAGGTGACTCGTCCTTCGGGCAGAGTGCGCAACAAGCTCGCCGGCACTTTCGGGGTGATCGGTCCGCGCAGCGCCTGTGCGACGATCTCGGCTTTCCGCGCACCGAATGCCAGAATCAAGATCGACCGCGCGGCGAGAATCGTACCGACGCCAAGCGTGATTGCCTGGCGAGGAACGTCGCCTTCACCGCCAAATTCGTGGGCGGCGTCGGTGATCGTCACGGTGTGCAGGTTCATCACCCGTGAAGGAAGCTTCACAGCTTCGTCGGTCGTCGCGTCGCTCGGCTCGTTGAAGCCGATGTGGCCATTGCGGCCGATTCCGAGCAGTTGCAGGTCGAGACCGCCTTCGCGGGCGATCCAGCCGTCAACCTGCGCGGCGTATTCGTTCGCGAATGATGCGGGAACGGTGCCGTCGAATACGTGCGCGGCGTTCACGGCGAGATCGACGTGCTGGAACAGATGCTGTTCCATGTAGTAGCGATAGCTCTGCGTATCGCCGGGCGCCATGGGATAGTATTCGTCGAGGTTGTAGGTCGAAACCTTGGCGAACGATACTTCCTTCGCGCGATTCAACTCGACGAGCCGGCGGTAGACGGGCAGGGGAGTCTGGCCAGTCGCCAATCCAAGGACGGCGCGGCCGCGCGAGGCGACCGCGTCGTGAATGGTCCGGGCAATCTGGTTGGCGGCGGCGTGGCAGGCTGCTTCGGAATCGGGAAAGATATGAACAGTTGCCCCGGCAATTGCGCGAGTTTCCACCGGCATTCGTCTCAGGTCTCTCTCGGGTCGCTATCCTGGCTCTGCGTTAAACAGCCGCCGCAAATCGTTCGGGCGAAGTCTCAGACGCCGGGGCTTCCTGGAGCATCTTGAGCGCGCGGTGGATCGGATCGTCCTCGGTCGCTTCAAGGTGCCGCGAGGGGTCGTACTGTTCGAGCTGGAAGAGCTCGACACCCACGAATCGCTCGTCGGTACGGTGAGCGCGGCCCGACAGGCTGTGCCCTTCGGCCCACTCGCGTGCCAGAGCCGCATAGGCCCGGCCTAGGTGCGAGCAGAACTGGGTGTAGTCGGTGAGCAACACCTGCGACGCGTGGCAGTGGATCGCCCATTCCTTCGTGCGTTCGGCTTCGCCGTCGTACGTGAAATAGGCGTTCGGACGAGGCAGCGGACCCCAGGGAGTCCAGCCGGTGAAGACGAGCGTATCCTTGAGCCGGGCACCCAGCAGGCCGACGGCCGCGAGGGCGCGGGTCATCCGGTGGGCGAGGTGGGCGTCGGTTGCGGGCGGGACGATGACGGCGCCGGGCTTCTTGGTCCGGAACCACTCGACGATCTTGTCGATGTCGTTGGCTGACGGGCTGTAGCCGGGCGAACGATAGGCGTCGAGATCCCAGCAAACAGCCTCTGCGCCGAGCACGTTGCACTCGAGCCGGAACTCGGCCTCGCGCACGGTGATTTTCTTTTTGTCGTTGAGCCAGGGGGCTGCAACGTTGCGTTCGCCCGCGAAAACGAGGACTTCGATGACGGGCAGGCCGCGGCGAATCGCGTATTCGTGAATCAGGCAGGCGGCGGTGATGGCGCCGTCGTCTGCGTGCGGGCAAAGCATCACCAGCGGCCGGTCGGGGCCGATTGCGGTCCGCAGGATTTCTCGGATGTCTGCGAGATGTCCGTGAGATCCGGTTGATTTCACGGTATCGAGCAGGTCATCGAACCCGGGTTGCCACTGGGTGCATCGCGACGCGACATTCATGCTGTCCATGGCGGAACGCTCCGTCCGGGATCGCAAGGGTATGCGGAGGAGTGCGAATCCTCCGTGACTCGGCCGAACTCAATTGGGAAGGGACAACGCACAGGAGCCCGGCTGAAAAACTTAGGAGAGTTTCACTGTCGCGTCATAACTTTCGCATTTTCATTGTGCGGGCAATGATGTTTCCCGTCAACCTCGTAGCCGCCACGAGTCTGATAATCTTTGGCCAGACGGAAGTCGATTTGGGTCCGCGACCGCGCGAAGCGATCGAGGACCCGAATCGCACGTTTCGGTCTTATTTTGCCGAGTGCAAGGTGATCGTGAATCCGCCCGGACTGCCGATGTCGACCGGCGTCTGGAACGTCACGTGCGCCAAGCCATGGTCGACAGCGTGCGCATACTTGCCGGTACCGCCGGTGATCACGTAATTGATCTGGTTCGACAGACCGCTCGGACCATTCTGCGGACTGTCACTGTGAAGCGCGATCGTGATGGTGCCGTTCGCGTTCGACAGATTCAAAGTGCCGCTTACCGGCCGATGCTTGAGGACGATAAGTCCCGTCCGCTCGACATCGCCGGTTACCGTAAATGTTGAACCACCCAGACTCCCCTGTCCGTGCAGATTATGCGTCGGACCGGTGTCGACGGTCATGCCCAGGGTCATCTGGCCCTGAGCTGTGCCGTTGAGGTGGAGATGAGAGCCCTTCGCAGATTCGTGCGCGGGCGCAACTTCTGCTGTGGTCTGAGGAACGATCGTGGACAGCAGCGCCAGGGTTTCGAGCGACTCGACGTCACCCAGGCGGGTCTTGAAACGCTTCATGACATTGGTCTCGACGTGTTCGTAGAGGGAGAACGACGCGAACCGCATGGCCGAATGAAGGCCACGCTCCCATATTTTCAAACCCGTCCCAGATGTGCGTGAGTCGGCCTCGCGTTAGATGATGTTCGGCTCCTCGAAGAGCCGGGCGCGGAAGTCGGCCCATTCGTGGGCGACCTTCGGATTGCCATTGGCGCGGTGCGAGGCGATGAATTCGTTAAGTCGTGCATCGAGCACGTCAAATCGATCGGAAAGAACGCGAACGGTCGCGAGCGCGAGCGCCTCGGCCGCGCGTGGGCTACTTGTCCGAAGTTGTTCGTATGATTCGTGATCGAGCGTAAGAAGAGAGACGGGTGTCGTGGTTTTGATCGACGCCGTGGCATTCGCCGGGCGGAAGAATGTGGTCGCTCCGAAAATCCCAGGCGCTTCGAGTCGCGCGATCGGTTTCGGGTCCGTCACATCGCGACGCAGAACCGCAGCCGACCCTTCGATTAAAAACCACAAACGATCGTTCGGCTTACCCTCGGAAATGAGTACTGTTCCTGCTGCAACCTGCTGTTCGCGGAGCGCGTGCGAGAGCGCCAGGCGCGCGTCGTCGTCAAGCTCCGCGAGCAAAGGTCCTGCCAGAAACCGTTGCGCTGCAACGGATAGAGACATCGAGTCACCCCTTTTCCGGTCCTCGGCCCTGGCGAGCCGCGCCATGAATATCGCACTCTCTCTCTATCCTACGCACGCACTCTACCGATCGTTCCGATTGTGGCAAAGATCAGGATCGTAGCTTTCGGGCTTCGACCATTGCGTGCAAAAGCGATCCGCTCCACCCTTCTGAGGGCCGATGGAATCCCCTGGGAAGGTCTCGGAACCGCGAGGGCCGGCCACCGGATGGACCCGGTCGGCCCCACCCAGGATTGGGCGCGGTCCGAAGGCGGAGGATTCGCCATGCGTGCATGGATCAAGTCTGGGATCGCGCTAGGGGCGGTTGCGTCCATGGCGGGTGGAGGTTGCTCCGCGCCGCCGAAACGGGTTGAGGCGCCGCCGCAATACCGCGACTGGAAGCCCGACCCGCAAGAGTCGGCTTCGAAGCCAAAAGATGTATTCAAGCCCGAAGCCGCCACTCCGTTCTGGGCGAAGGCGGGCAAACCGGTCACCACAGCGTCGTCGACACGTCCGTCGATCTGGAACTACCGTCCTGGCTCGCTCTTTTTTAATAAGCTCAAATCAGAGCCTGCGCAGGCCCCAAAGGTCGAGCTGGGAAACACCCTTTCGAAGTATTTTCCGGGCCTGCAGGGACGAGATCCCGGCGCGCCTCTCCGGATGTTTTCGCGGGGCAGGCTTGGCGGACCTGCGCCAGGTGCACTCGTCGCGAACGGAGCGCCGGCGGTTGGCAGGTTCCAGCCAACGGCTGACGTCGTCGCAACGGGCGAGACCGAAAAGGAACTGCCGGTCGGCCTGAAGGTTGAGACTTCGCCCGACGCCCCCTCTGGTTCGTTGCCGAGCGCCACGAATGTCGCGCAGCGGGACGAGGCGAAGGCACCGGCCCGAAGCGACGAACAACTGACGTCGCACGAAACCGCTGCCGCCGAGCCTGCGAAACCGGCCTCGGAAGCGAACGACGGGCTGTCGCTCGACCTCAACATCGAGTCGCCGAAGTCGAAACCCGCGCCGGCCACTGCGAGTGCTCCGCCTGCGGGTATGGATCCGCTCGCCGTGCCCGAGCCTGCACCCGCCGATCCGCAAAGCAAACCCGCCAGCGCGAACGAAATTGCGCCCCCGGCCGTTCCCGATCCGCAGCCCGCGCACGAACCGGCGCCTGCCGCGGCTCCGGCCGTGCCCAGGGCAAAGGTCGTTTTGCCGACGTCAAACGCGATGGTGCCCGAAGCAAAACCCGCTCCCGCGGAAGCTTCGCCCCCTGAGCCTCCGGCCCCACCCGAAGCCAAGCCCGAGCCGGCAAAGGCTCCCGCGACGCTCGCGCCCTTGGCCCCGCCGGTCGAACCTGACGCCCCCCCGGCGGCAACCCCCGCCGAGCCCCCTGCGGCCGAGCCCGTGGCAACCAAGCCCGCCGAGCCGTTGACACCACCTGTCGCAGAAGCGCCTGCTGCGAAGCCGGAAGCCGAGCAGACCCCGCCCGCAATGAAGCCGGCGAATCCGCCCTCTTCCGAACCGACACCCACGCCGCTGCCCACGCCCGACCTCAGCGGTCCTGCTGGGAACGGCTCGGCGGCGCACCGGCATAGGGCGCCGCATCATGGACGAGTCGCCGCGATGGATCTGCCAGCGGCGGAATTCCCGATGACTTATCACGAGCAAAGCATTCAGAGCGTGCTCGACGTCAACGGGCGGATCGGACCAGTGGCCCGCGCCACGCCTCCGCAGGAAGACGCTCCGGGCGAACGTACAGCCGCTCGCTGGACGTTCTTTCCGCGGCTGAGCAAGATGTGGAAGCCCAAGCCGGATAGCCCGAGCGAAGGCGAACAGGGCGTGCGGCCGGTACGGGCGACGTACGGCGACGTCGGCAAGAAGCCGTCGCGTGCAATTTACGCGTCGCCCTCGTCGCTTCCGCGGCAGTAATCAGGATCAGCGATCGCCGAAGCGGTCCTGATCGCGGATCGGCGGCAAACTCGCGAGATCACCGTCACGAGCGAGTGTTTCGACGAACCGCCGGAGTGCCAGTTCAAGCACTTCGGCGACGTCGGGATTCTCGCTGGCGATGTTGTTTTGATCCCAGCGGTCTTCGGGTTTACGATACAACTCCGGGCCGCGCGGCGGATCGTCGGGATCGACTTCGATCGGCAAAATCAAGTGCCAGCCGTGGGTGCGAAGCGCGAATTCCTCGACATCCATCCCCATGCAGGCGTAGTCGCGAATCTTCGTTTGCTCACCGCGAATGAGGGGGAGCAAGTCGTGGCCGTGGGCCGATTCTTCGTCCGGCAGGCCGAGGGCGCTGAGAATTGTGGGTAACACGTCGACGGTTTGCACGATCGCGTGATGCCGCCCGCCACCAAACTTTGCGCCGGGCATCCTTATGATCAGCGGCGTGTGGATCAGCTCTTCGTAAAGCCAGGGCCGGAAGCGCCTGACGTAACCATGTTCGCCCAACGGTTCGCCCTGGTCGCTGGTGAAGATGATGAGCGTGTCGTCGAGCCGCCCTTGCTGCTTGAGCGCGTCGAATAGCTTGCCCAGCCAGGTGTCGAGCAGCGAAACGGCCCCGGCATAGGTTCGGCGGAGACGCAGAAGTTCAAGTTCGTCGATCACATCGCCCACTGCGCCCGAGGGAACGTCGATGAGAACGGGAATCTCGTCGAGCGTCTCTTCCTCGCCTTCCTCTTCGAGCAGATCTCCCTCATCGCCGGTTTCAAACTCATCAGGATCGATCGCGGCGTACATATCGCGGTACGACTCGGGCAGATCCCACGGACCGTGCGGCGCGAACAGGTCGAGCCAGAGGCAGAACTTGCCGGGTTGGCGACCCTCGTGTTCGAGCCAGTTGATCGCGGCGGTCACGGTGCGGGCGACGGGTGTATTCTCTTCCTTATGAGCATCGAGCGCAGCGCGGTTGCGCAAAAGCTGCTCCCAGCGGGCGATCCACGTTTCGCGATCGGGATCATCCTCAGGCGGGAGGCGCAAACCGGGCTCGTCCTTCAGGCGGACGGGCTTCGCGCGGGGATCGGTCGGCGAGATGTAGGGGTCGTAGCCTGCGCCTCGAATCCACTTCACGTCGTCGAACCCGCGCCCGAACCCCTGACCGGCCTCGCGGAGCAGCGGGACGTCGGAGATCAGCGCAGAGCGAACCCCCTGGCTCCAGAGCAGGTCGGGCAGGATCGTTTCGTCGTGCCGGAGCGGAGTCCAGCCCGAGTCGGCGTCGTGAAACGCATAACGCCCCGTCCACCAACTGCGCCTGGTGGGCAGTGTGGTCAGGTTCTCGGCGAAATGGTGGTCAAAAACGACCCCCTCGGATGCGAGGCGATCGAGGTTCGGCGTTTCGATCCAGGGGTTGCCGTATGTCCCCAGGAAGCCGAGATGTAATCCGTTACAGGCGATGACTATGACATTCATGGCATACAGTTTAACGACCGTCGCGCGGGTCTGAAAAGCCGGGGAAATCCCCGGAAGGAGACCGAAGCATCGCAATCGCAGTCCGATTCAGGCTTGAAGGCGTTCAAGATCATGCAAGCGTGGATTGAAAATCCTCATCGAACTGATCAAAATAGTGGGAGCGGCCTCGACGGGCGGCGTTTCATAATGTGGCCAAGTGGGCCACCGGAAAATCGATCGTGTTGGCCATCTTCCTTGTGGGTGTGCTTCGGTGAGGCCGGCGCGTGCGTTTGCGAAATGGTTCTTAAGGTGAAAGGCGATTGCGCGATGGATTCCGATGCTCAGGGCAATGAGGCCGAAAATCGAGAAAAGCCGAACGTGCAGGGACTCGCGGAGAGCAGCGCTCCGGAACTCTGGTCGCATCATGCAGATACGATTTATCTCCTCGACGAAAACGGCATCGTTCTCAAACAAGGGGAGATGGCCGAGCAGTTTCTCAACGTGCCGGCCATTTCGCGCGTGGGGATGCAGTTCGTCGACGACCCTCTCGTGCATCCCGACGATCGCACGAGATACCGCGAGTTCGCCGAAGCCCTCGTGCGGATGCCAGTGGGGACGGTGACGGCCCGCTATCGCCGACGGCAGCGCGACGAGTCGTATCGCGAGCTGGAGGTAACCGGCCGGCAGTGGCGCACCGAGCCGAACAAGGTTGTGCTGATTGTGATTTGCCGCGACGTCACCGACGAGGCCCGCGGCGATGCCGCCCGCGCCCGGCTGGCTGCGATTGTCGACTCATCCGATGCGGCGATTATCAGCAAGTCGCTCGATGGCATTGTTACGTCGTGGAACCGTGCGGCCGAGAATCTTTTGGGTTATTCGGCGCGCGAGATGATCGGCACGTCGATCTTGCGGCTGATTCCTGAAGAGCGGCACGACGAGGAACTCGAAATCATCAGGCGGATTCGCAACGGCGAACGAATCCACAACTTCGACACCGTGCGGCTCGACAAACGCGGCCGTCGCATCGACGTCTCGCTCATCATCTCGCCGATTCGCGACGAATCAGGCCAGATCGTCGGCGCATCGAAGATTCTCTACGACGTCACCGAGCGCAAGAAGCTGATCGGCGATCTTGCCGCCGCGCGTGATGCGGCCGAAGCCGCCAGCCGCGCGAAGGATCATTTCCTGGCGGTGCTAAGCCACGAATTACGCACGCCGCTCACTCCCGCGCTCGCCTCGTTGACCTACCTCGAAGAAATTCCCGAGCTTTCCGCCGAGGTTCGTCATGAAATCGCCACGATTCGCCGCAATGTCGAGCTCGAGGCGCGGTTGATCGACGACCTGCTCGACCTGACACACATCGCCCACGGGAAATTTGCGATCAATCGCACCGTGCTCGACCTTCACGTGGCGATTCGCACGGCAATCAGCGTTTGCCAGCCGGAAATCGACGGCAAGCAGCACGAGCTGGCGGTCGCGCTTCGCGCAAGTCGTCACACGATTCACGGCGACTCTGCGCGGTTGCAGCAAGTGTTCTGGAACCTGATCAGAAACGCCGTGAAATTCACGCCGCCCGAAGGGCAAATTCGCGTCAAAACATTTAACACCGAAGATGACAACATCGTTGTCGAGGTAAGCGATACGGGCCCTGGTGTTCCCGAGGATCTGCGTCCGCGGATCTTCAACGCGTTCGAGCAGGGGGAGCAAGTCGCCGGTCGCAACCGGACTGGAATGGGGCTCGGGCTGACGATCGCCAAGCTGCTCGTGAACGCGCACGACGGGGAAATTCGCGTCGTGGACCGACCCAGCGATCAGGGGGCGGCGTTTCAGGTCGAGCTGCGGACGATTTCCACGGGAGGCGCACCGACGTTGCGACGTCCTACGCCGCGCAACCGGCCCGAGCCAATCAAGCTGCTGCTCGTCGAAGACAACCTCGACTCGCTTCGCGCCTTCACGCGCGTACTCACCTGGAACGGCTTCGAGGTTCGCACAGCGACGAGCGTTGCCGAGGCACTCGAAGTCTGCCAGCGCGAGTCGTTCGACCTGGTGATCAGCGACATCGGCCTGCCCGACGGCAGCGGCCACGACGTGATGCGCCAGCTTCGCGAGCTAAAGGGAATGCGCGGAATCGCCTGCAGCGGATTCGGCGGCGAAGATGATGTCGAGGCGAGCCTGAACGCCGGCTTCGTGCAGCATCTTGTCAAACCGGTGAGCCTGACGACGCTGCTCGACGCGATTCAGGCGGCGATCGATTGATCGAGACACGGCCATCTTGGCAACGGCAGCGAATCACCCCGCCCTGGGTCGCTTAACCCACCTACGAGGCTCGTACTACGGCAAGAATCCCATTGCACGGTTGCAGCCGATTTGGTTCCATCATGCATTGGCCTGCCTTTCAGTTTCCGTGCCAGGAGCCGAGTGATGCGCTTGAAAAAGAGTGCAATATTGATCGTCCTTGGATGCGCAATGAGTGTTAGCACGTCTAACGCTTTTGCGCAATTGATTACCGAGGGGGAAGTCAAATACTCCTGGCCGATGGTGCTGCTTGGTCCCGCGATCGTCACCAAGAGCGGCACGGGAACCGTCAAGCTCAACGGCTATCCCGTGCAGACCGAGGGGCAGTACATCTTCTTGCTGGGAACTGGTCCAGCAAGCGCGACTCACATGATGCACTGCGAGGTGACGGAGATTGGCGAGAAGGAAGTCACGCTCAAGGTTGGACCCAAGGCATTCGCAACGCTCAAGGATGGGCAAACCCACCTCCAACTCTTTCGCCCGTATCCCGGTTACATGAAGTTCGGAAGCGGTCACACGGTGCCTCGACAGGCGACGACCGCCGAAATGAAGGCGTTTCCCGACGTGCTCGCGCTCGAAGGCATCAACCCCGTCGACCCAGCGAAAGGCACCAGCGCCGGAAGCGCTTCAACAGGCTTGTTTGCGTCCATCGGCGCAGCCCGACTCGCGGCCTACAGACAGCAATCGACCAACAATCTCAAGCAGATCTTGCTGGCAATTCACAACTATCACGTCACCTTCAATGCCTTCCCGCCGCCGGTTGTTTACGGCCCCGACGGCAAGCCCTGGCATAGCTGGCGCGTGCTGATTTTGCCCTACCTCGAAAACACGCAGCTCTACAACGCCTACAACTTTGGCGAGCCCTGGGACAGTCCGGCGAACAAGCGGCTCATCGACCAGATGCCCAGCGTTTATCGCGACCCGATTTACCAGAACCCGCGAAGCAGTTTCACCAACTACGCCGTGGTGGTGGGCCCGAATACGGTTTTCCCAGACCGTAAGCTGAAAATGAGCGGAAAGACTCTGCCTTTGCCCAGTCACGGGGGATTCGGCATCCGCGAATTGACCGACGGCACGTCGAACACTTTTGCCGTGGTTCCCGTAAGCCCCGAGCAGAAAATTCCCTGGACCAAGCCCGACGATATTCCTTATGAAAAAGGCATTCTCGGTCTCGGCAAGCCGGACGGAATTGCAGCGCCCTACCCAACGGGCGATGACAAGACGAGTATCGCCCCGATCGGCTTCGCGGACGGTTCAGTCTATAGCGTGAAGGACTCGGTCGAACCAAATGTCGTTGAAAAATTCCTTACGGTGCGAGGCGGAGAGATCGTCAATCGCTCGAAGCTCCCCTCCGACGGACCAGTCGCACTAACTTCGCGCGGCCTGCCTCACTTCAACATGCTCAAGATTTCTCATACTGGGAACAAGTTCAAAGCAGTCGTCGAAGATTGAACGGTTTCTGGGGTCTAAAACGCACCAAAGGGCGGCGGATAAACGACGTCGCCCGCAACATCCTCGAGCGCTCCTGCTTCAAGCTCGAGCGCCATGAATTCAGGGCCGGCGTAGGGGGATCGCAGTGTGTGCGCTCGCTGCGATGAAAAGCCAAAACGGCTGTAAAACGCCGGCTCGCCCAGAACGATGACAATGCGATGCCCGGCCGCACGACAGGTTTCCAGCCCGCGCTCGACGAGCCTGGATCCAATGCCACGCCCCTGAAATTCGGGAAGCACACCGAGCGGCGCCAGCGCCAACGCATGCACGACCGTTGTCTTGTCAACGATCGATAATTCGCTGAATAAAACATGACCGACGACGCGCCCGCGATCTTCGGCCACGATCGAAACGCGGACGTAATTGCCATCGCGCAAATCATCAACGAGGTTCGCCTCATCGTCGCGCCCAAACGCCGTACGATTGACGACGTAAACCGCCGCGCGATCGGCCGGCGATTCTGAGCGAATCGTAATGATATCGAGATTCATGTTGGACCAGATTCCGATGAGATTGATTCTGAAGTCCTCGTGATCGTCGCCGCCCGAACCACTTCGAGTACGTCGCGCGGGTCGCATCCGTAGATTCCAGAACCGCTCGCCTCGTTCGCCTCGACAATGGCCGGGCCGAATCCGCGAATGATCCCCGCGTCGATCACAACGGCGGCCGGCAGTTCGATGCGGGAATCGGCGAGCAAAGTATCGACCAGCCGACGCGTTTGCGCCGCGAATTCAGGTTCGACGATCCACTCGTCACCGTCTCGCGCCAGTGCTCCGTTCAGCCAGTAAGGCGACCAGGCACGAACGGTCCGCTCGCGCACAAAGTAGCGAAACTCGGCCAGCCATTCGACAGGAGTTGATGTAAGCACCATTTCCTGATCGGGCAATTCAGGTAGGTCGGAGCCGTTTGCGAAAACTCCCGCGCGAAATGTTTTGGCGTTGGGCGGCTTGATGAAGAGCGGACCACCGAGTTTGCGTGCTTCGCCTGCGGAGAGGTAATGAATCTCTCGACCCGCATATTCCCCGGGCAATCGGGTCAAAAAATCTTCGGGAGGTTCGAGAACCGTGAGACCAAGCTGCTCGGCGACGGCTGCGCTGAAGAGTGGTTCAGCGTAGAGGGCCGGCTCGTCCGGATCAAAGTCGTCGGGGCATTGCCAGCTCGACAGTCGCATGACATCCCAGCCGAGTGCGACCGCCGCGCGTCGCATTCGAATCGAACTGTCGGAATATCGTGGTGCAAGAATGAGCGTCGGCATCGATTCGGTCCAGGGATCGCGCGAGTCGCAATATTCTTGTCGACACGCGTCGCGACTGTCAGGATCGGTTGGCTGGGTTAAATCTGTCCGAAACCGCGCAGTCCATTTTCGAGCCTCGCAAAATAAAGGGTCAAGGCAAAAGCGCACCTGATGATCGCGTAGGTTGCCGTTGTTGCACTGCTACTGAGAAGCTGCAAAGTTGGGTGCCACTGGTTTTGCCAGCGTTATGCACTTTCATATTTGCATTTAAGAGCACTGGCATAGCCAGTGGCACCCGAGTCTTTCGCCGAGGCAGAGTATTAGGACGGCCCGCAGACGATTACCTACACTGCACTTTCGCCTGACCTATGACTGTTGTAAGATGGTCGTTGGCGAGTGGCCGGAGGAGGGTGGAAACGATGATGCAAGTAGAGATCGCGCGGCAGTCTCGGCTTGAGGGAGTCTTGCTGGGAACGGCGCTTGGTGATGCGCTTGGTCTGCCTGCTGAAGGATTATCGGCCCGCACGATTGCTCGGCGATTCGGCACGGTCGATCGCTTTCGGTTGCTGGGAAACACGGGATTCGTGTCGGACGATACAGAGCAGGCTGCACTCGTCGCACAGAGCCTGGCGAGGTATTCGGATGATGTTGATGCGTGTCGTCGCGCGTTTCGAAAGTCGCTTTTGGGGTGGTTTTTTCGGCTACCGTTCGGCGTTGGACGGGCGACGATTCGAGCGTGTTTGAAAATCGCTGTCGGCCGGCCGAAGAGTGGAGTGAAGTCGGCGGGGAATGGCTCGGCGATGCGGGCGGCAGTCATTGGCGCATATTTTTATGATCAACCAGAAAAACGTCTGCAGTTCGGCCGTGCGCTTGCAGATGTGACGCACACAGACGACCGTGCAGTTGAGGGATCGCTGTTCGTCGCCGAGCTGGCTGCGGCATGCGCGAATTCGGATCCTGACGCGTCGCGCGTTCTCCTGGTGGAATCGGCCCGCAAAGTGGTGCGAAATCCGCTCTTGGGCGCTGCGATTGATGAGGCGATCGGGCTGGCCCGCATTGGGGCATCCGTCGGCGGAGCGGCAGCCGCATGCGGAACAACGGGGTATGTCGTCCACACGCTCGCATTTGCGACGTTTTGCTTCCTCCGGTTCGGCGATGAACCGCTGAACGCGCTTCGTCGGGCGATCTCGGCGGGGGGCGATACCGATTCAATCGCCGCAATTCTCGGCGGCTGGCTTGGGATTCTCCACGGCTCGGAAGGGCTTTCCGACGATCTTCTTGCGCGAATTCATGATGGTCCGTTTGGTCCGACTCACCTGAGAGCACTGGCGCGGAGCCTAGTTCAGGGTGATGCGCCGCCGCGCTACTCGGTCGTCGCGGCGTTTGGGCGGAATCTGGGGATTTCGCTCGTCGTGCTCGGGCATGTCCTTATCCGTGCCTGGCCAAGGTAGGCCCAAACGTTCAATACACTTGCACGTATTGAAAAGGGCTCATAACAGATCCCGGGGTGATGACCCTGGACCGCGTTGAATCAGGTTTTCTGGGTGCCGCTCTTTGGACTCAACCAGTGTTTTGGACGCCATTTATGGCGCACTGGTGGGGTACCCCACGGCTAGATTTTCGACCATCACCCCGCAACCAGTCATAAGTCTTTATCTTTTGAGATCTCAATTAGAGCAATTCCCTCTTGACCCTAGCGGGGATATTGAAGAAATTCCGTGCCAAGGAGGCCCGCACGGATGTCGAAAGCCTATTCTATGGATTTGCGTGAGC
>CAMFLR010000017.1 GCA_945957605.1 uncultured Isosphaeraceae bacterium | reverse complement strand
CTCTCAAAAAGCGCAAGCGAAGATTTGATGAAGACGAATCCCGGACACTATTGTGAGTACAACCAGTGGCACCCAGAAAAGGCCGACATAGGAGTGAATATAGCTCACCACCCTGAATTCCTGCATATGAGCCTTCATCAAATGCAAATCCCGATTCGCCCGCATCAAGCGAGTGCGAATCGGGATTTGCTACTACCGTATTGGTGTTCGCGAAGCGAACGATTTACTTCTTCACCTCCGGCAACTTCAATTCCACCAACCCCGCATCAATCGACTGCCCCCCGCGCGTCTGCCGGCAATGAATCGCGATCGAATTCACCCCATTCTTGAGCGTCGCCTTAGCTGCATCACTAATCGGCATCTCCTCATACGCGCTGATGTACCCCTTCACCGTCAAGGCGAGCACACCATTGAGATAAATCTCGGCATCCTCATCGTGAATCACGTTGAGGAGCAACGCACGCGAATCGAGATTCTCGAGCCTGAACGAGCGACGAATCCAAATGTCGTTCGTGCTCCAATTCGTCCCGATGACTGCCCCTGGAGTTCCCTGCGTTCCAAATCCGCCAGGCCCTTCCTTCCAACCGGAGTCTTCAAACCCAGGCTGGAACCAATCCTTCGCGGGTTCGGTGGTAGTGTAGTGCCAGATCTGTGCTTTCTCGCGTGAGGTCGGCACGACGGGCACCGCGATGGGCACACGTGAATAATCGCCCAGGTTTACCGCTCGCACGCGTTCGAGGTCGGGCTTAATGATCGCGCGATCATACGTGAGCAAACCGTTCGCCTCGGTCTCAACGTCGGTAATCTGCGTGTAAACCACGGCATTCAGGCCACGAGCATCCTTCAGTTCCCACGCCTCGCGTATCAGGCGTTCATATTTACGCGTCAGGTCATCTTTACCCGCCGCTGCTTGATAACCCCAGATCTTCGCTTCCCAGGTGTGGCCATCGACACCCAGCGACAACCCGCCGAATTCGCCGAGCACGCCCGCGCGCTTCGATTCGAGCGGCGGTGCGGCCGGGTGAGGGTAGGAGTGAAGATCGTGCATGTCGCCCACGCCAGCTCGATCGGCCCAACCGCTGACCGCATCAACCAGCCGCGAAGGGTCGTACTTCTTCGTCCAGTCGGCGATTCGTGCCGTGTCGAACTGCCCCCAACCCTCGTTGAACACCACCCAGATGATGATGCTGGGGTAGTTGTGCAGATTGTCGATCATCGCCTTCAGCTCGGTCTCGTAAATCTGCGCCGAGGCGGCGGTTCGCTTGATATCGGGATCGTTTGGCCCGATCGAACGATCGCCCGAGGGCATGTCCTGCCAGACGAGCAATCCCAGCCTATCGCACCAGTAATACCAACGCGCCGGCTCAACTTTCACATGCTTGCGCGTCATGTTGAAGCCGAGTTGCTTCGTCACCTCGATGTCGTACTTCAGCGCCGCGTCCGTCGGGGCGGTGTAGAGCCCGTCGGGCCAGAACCCTTGGTCGAGCGGACCAACCTGGAAAACAAATTTGCCGTTGAGCTTGATCCGGTTGACGCCTTTGTCGTCCTTCGCGACTTCGATCTTTCGCAAGCCGGTGTACGACGACACTTCGTCGACCGTTTCCGCCCCGCGTTTGAGCGTCAGCTTCAAGCTGTAAAGAAAGGGACTATCCGGCGACCAGAGCTTCGCGTTAGCGGGCATCTTGAGATTGAGCATGCCCGATGCATCGGCCGAGCCCACCGCAATCACTTGCGTGTTGTCGATCGCTTGGGCCTGCAGCGACAGCCCTTCGGCCTTGCCCGAAATCACCGGCTTGATCGTCACCGTGAGATTATCGACGTCTGGCGTGATCACGAGGTGATCGATGTGCGTCTGAGGCGCCGGTTCGATCCACACCGTCTGCCAGATGCCAGTGGTCGGCGTGTAGAAAATCCCGCCGGGTTTCCGCACCTGCTTTCCGCGCGGCTGAGTGCCCGCGTCGGTCGGATCAGAAACGTGGACGATCAACTCCTGATCGCCATCGGCTTTCAAGTGATCGGTCAGATCGAAGGTAAACGGATCGTATCCACCACGATGTGAACCAAGCGGCTTGCCATTGAGCCACGCCGCGGTTTCCCAGTCGGCCGCGCCAAAGTGCAGCAGCACACGGTTGCCGGCCCAATCGGCAGGAACGCGAATTGTACGGCGATACCAGAGCCCCTCGGCATGCTGCATCACGCCCGAAAGTGCCGACTCGACCGGAAACGGCACGAGAATTTGTCGAGGCAGGTCGCGGCCGATGGGAACCGGGTCGGTCGCCTTGCCGAAATCAAGCTGCCAGAGCCCATTCAGGTTCACCCAGCGCTCGCGCACCATGTTGGGTCGCGGATACTCGGGCAGCGCGTTATCGGGCCGAACCTGGTCGGTCCAGCGGGTTTTGAGCGGGCCACTCGCTGGCTTCCAGTCCGCCGCGTTGGCTATCGCGGGAACAACGAACACGAGCAGTGCGAATGCACGTCGAGGGAATGCAGAACCCATTGAAATGACCTGCAGAACCGAGCGTGGCTTCGCAAATCGGCGACCCCCGCCGGGGAAGCCACGCATCGAGGTCTACAGCATCCCGAATATCACCAGGATTGTCACCAGGGTAGGGGCGGGTCGAACTTATGCACTCACAGGTTCGTGAGCCACATAGCGCCCGATCCCTTCATACGTGAATCCCAGTTTTTCCATCTGCGCGGGGTCGAAAAGATTGCGGCCGTCGAAGATGACGGGCGAACGCAGCAAGGCGAGCATCACCTTGAAGTCCGGGTTGCGGAACTCATTCCACTCGGTGACGATCGCCAGCGCATCGGCCTGTTCGAGTGCGCCGTAAGGGCGATCGCTGTAAGACAGCTTGTCGCCGTAAATCTCGCGGACATTCGCGATCGCCTCGGGATCGTGAACCCGCACCGCGACTCCCGCCGCGAGCAACTGGTCAATCAGCGTGAGCGCCGGCGCCTCGCGAATATCATCGGTGCGCGGCTTGAACGCGAGTCCCCAGATTGCGACCGTTTTGCCCGCCGCCTTGTCGCCAAAATGCTTGAGAATCTTCGTCGCCAGCACATCTTTTTGCGACTCGTTCACGTCGTCGACCGCTTCCATCATCCGTGAAGGAATCCCCTTCGCCCGCGCCATGTGAATGACCGCGCGAATGTCCTTCGGGAAGCAGGAACCGCCGTAGCCGACGCCCGGGAAGAGAAACGCGAAGCCGATGCGCTGATCGTGACCAATCCCGCGGCGAACGTCGTTGATATCGGCCTGATAGCGTTCGCAGAGATTCGCCATCTCGTTGATGAAGCTGATCTTGGTCGCGAGCATGCAATTCGCGACATATTTTGTCATCTCCGCGCTTTCAGGCGTCATCACCAGGAACGGACGCTCGGTGCGGAGGAACGGCTTGTAGAGGACATGCAGACGCGCGGCGACGTCGGGCGTGCGCACTCCCACGACAACCCGATCGGGCTTCGTGAAGTCGTCGATCGCTGCGCCTTCTTTGAGGAACTCGGGATTGTTCGCGACCTGGAACGGCACCTTCGTGTACTCGGACATCCGCCGCGCCAGCTCGGCATTCGTGCCAACGGGCACCGTGCTCTTGATCACGATGATCTTTGGCGATTTGAGATTCTCGGCGATTTCCTTGCCGACACCCCAAACTCCGCGCAGGTCGGCCCCGCCATCATCACCCTGCGGCGTTCCGACGGCGATAAAGACCATCTCGGCGTCGGCAATTCCCTCAGCGAGGTTCGTCGTGAACGTCAGGCGACCGTCGCGATGGTTGCGAATCACCAACTCCGAGAGACCAGGCTCGTAGATTGGGATGATGCCGTTCTTGAGCCCCTCGACCTTCGACGCAACCTTGTCGATACAGATGACGTCGTTGCCGCTTTCAGCAAAGCAGGTCCCGGTCACCAACCCCACGTAACCCGTACCGACAACGGCAATTTTCACGGCTTTCATCCTCAACGCCATCAATGCGTGCCTGTCACCCTGGTGGTAGGCGGTTGCTCCTGCATGACCGAGTTTAGGGGAATTCGGGCGATTCGTGAAGAGATGTCGGCTTTGCGGCCGTTTCCGCCAGCATTTGGAGCCAGATTTGTTGAACGGTCGCGATCCCGTCCGCAGCCAGAACATCGAGCCAAGCCGGATCGGCCCAGCGCTTCAAAAGAGCGCGCCTGTCTTTAGAACTGGTGATCTCTAAAAGCACACGCGGCCGCAAGTTTGCGAAAAGTTCAACAAGTGGCTCGGCCGGCTTTATCGCAGCCGCCGCGCGATCGCGGAGCAGTCGCGAAAGTGCGGGCGCGGCGCCAGAAGTTGAGATCGCCAGCGTGATTCGCCCCGCGCGCCAGACGGCCGGAACCGTCAGATCGCCCGATCCTGTTTCACTCGCTGAGTTCACCCAGATCTTTCGCGCCCGAGCCTCGTCGACAACGCGGCGATTCACCTCAGCCGTCGCGGCAGCGAAGACGAGATAAACACCATCGAGATGCGCCGGATCAAACGGTTCAACCTTGCGTTCACAACTCGAAGCGACGTGTAAATCCGGTCGTGGATCGACGGCAATCACAATTGCGCCGGCAGAAAGCAGCGCTTCGACTCGCCGCGTGCCAACCTTGCCTAGCCCGACGACCAGTACACGCCTCCCAGCAAGATCGAGAATGACAGGAAAACCAGGCACCGGCATTTCGGACATTGGCTCAATCTTCACAGGTTCCATCGAAGCACGCTTTCGCGCGAACGCGGGGAAAATCCCAGCGATCGCGCCAATGCCTTTGACGGCAGATTCGACTCATTCACCGTCCACACCGGCAGTTTTTTCCGGGCGGTTTCGACGTGCGCGATCAACGCAGCCGCCGCTGCATGACCCAGTCCCAGCCGTTGATAGCGAGGATCTGTGGCGACGGCGACGGAATCATTACTCGCATCGGCCTCGTAGACCCATGCAAGCGACGCGAATCGCCCAGCGCGATCGGGCACGCCAACCGCTGCGCCTCGATCGAGCAACGACACGAAATCGCCCCAGCCGCGAAGCGCCCAGTCGGGTGCCGACGCCACAAACGCGCGATAGTCGCTGAGCACGATCGGTCGCGTAATCACCGCCGATTGGCTTTTCGTCGAAGTCCGGACTTCAGGTTCATCGGCTTCGCGAATCCAGGTCTCGACCGAACCGCGCTGGATCATCGGCGACCGTTTGCGAATCGCCCCTTCCCAGCTTTCAGGCGCGAGCAACGAGAGCGGCTTACCACGCTGCGCCAGCCAGGCCACGGCGGGTTCTGCACTGCCTGCGCCGAAGACGTGCCAGCCCTCGGGCGCTTCAAAATCGCGCATGAGCAAAACGCTTCGAGGCACCCGCGGATGATCGCCAAGCAAACCCGGTCGTCGGTGGATCAACGCATGACGCAGCGACAATGCCCGATGTTCGCCCAGGTCCCATTTGATGACCCGCGCAATGGCCTCGGAATGGAGCGGCACCATGCGGGCTCTCCCTTAGGCAACACCTTCATTAGACCCGGCAGCGCGCTCCCACTTCCCCCTGTACGAAATACCTTACGCCGCTTTTTGGTCTTTGTCAGGAGCAGACTGGTCACGATCGACAAAAAAAGCACCGGGCCCAGCCAATCGCTCCGGCTGAGCCCGATGCCTGTATTTCCGCCAATCGCTCGTAAGCTCAGTTACTTCCCGAGCAGCTCAAGCCGGATGTTGCGAATCCGCACTTCAGTAGCCCCACCGGAGTGGAGTTGGAATGCGAAAATACCACTTCGTGCGCCCGGCGGGTCATCCAGGTCTACGGAGATCTGACCATTGATCCGCGTCTCAATCTTTGAGCCCTTGGCCATCACTTCGTAGGTGTTCCACTCACCGAGCTTGACGAGAGCTTCGCCCGACTTGGGCCAGAGCAGGGCACGGCCGCTTTCCTCGTACAGCTTGCCCCACCAACCCTCGCCGACATCTGCCTGATATCCCTTCATCTCACCATCAGGTAGAGGCTGGCTGCGGAACTGGATTCCGCTGTTCCCCTCATTCTTCACCAGCTTGATCTCAACCGTCAGTTTGAAATCCGAGGCCGAAAGCACGCTACGTAGGAAATTATTGTGTTTGAGGCCGCCCGTCTTCCCGACGATCTCGCCGTTCTGCACCGACCAGAGCGAGAGATCGCCGTCCCAGCCGGTCAGGTCGCGACCGTTGAAAAAGCTCGTCACGTTTTCCGGCGTCGCCATCATCGCCGTCTGCGATGGGCTCGCGAGATACGCCACAAGTGCCCGGACCTCTCGTTCGGAAAGAGGCGTGAGCAAATCCTCGGGCATCATCGACGCCTCGCTCGGCCGTCGCGCTTCGACATCTCCCTTGGGAATCGTCAGCGTCTCATTCGCGGTCACAAGCGTGATCGCATCTTTATCTTCATTCTTGATCAGGCCAGTCAGCGTGCGGCCATCGGTCGTGGCGATCACGTGCGCGACGTAATCCTTGCCGATCAAAGCCGACGGATCGAGCACGTTCGACAGCACATAATCGAGGTCGCGGCGGTTCGAGCCGGTCAAGTCGGGACCAACCTTGCCACCCGTGCCGAACAGCGTGTGGCACTGGGCGCAGACCTTGGCGAAAACGGCTCGGCCAAGCGTCACGTCGGGTGCGGTGCGCGTCGGCCGCGTGAGCATCGCCTTGGCGTCGGCAATGCGCTTGGCACGATCGGCAGTCGTCGGCCGCGCCGTTCCCCAGAACTTGCCGATCTGATCATTGACCGTTGCATCGTTCAAATTGCGCAACTGACGAACGACGTCGGCCGAGAGATCGGTGCGAGGCAGTTTGCCCGCACCAACGGTTTCGAGCAGCACACGTGCAAAGCTCGGCCGTGAGGCGAGAGTGTTAAGCGCATCGCGTCTTTCTTCGGGAGTGAGCTTGGGATAGAGATTCAGCAGCAAGGCCGGCGTTTTGGCGTCGTCATACGCCGCCAGGCCGCGCACCGCCGCGCCGCGAAGTAGATCGTCGGCAAGCAGTGTATGAAGCTCACTGGCAAGCTTGGGATCCTTCGCTTTCAGCAAAGCAGCAAGGGCATCGCGTCGCAAGTTTGCGTCGACCTTCGTATCGAGCACGAGTTGCCGGAACTTGTCGCGTGCCGAGACATCACCAAACGTCAGCGCCAGTGCAGTCGCTTGGTTCTGAACCGCGGCATCGCTTGCTTCAAGCATCTTGGCGAACACCGCCGGCCAGCTTGCCGGCATCACGACCTGACGTCGTCCCTTGAGCGCGATGTTCAGGCCATTGAGAAGCGCCAGGCGAAGTCCGTTATCAGGGGTAGCGCCGACGAAATCGACCAGCAGCGCAATCGCCTCGGGCGAGCCGATCGCACCCACGCGCCTGATTGCAAAGTCGCGGACCATGCCGATCTTGCCGTGGACCGCCATCGTCAGGAATCGCTTCGCATCGACGGTCGCCAGCGGTTCGACACCGTACCAGAGAAGGTACGGAATATTCATGTCGCCCGAATCTTCGCTGTGCGTCAGCAAAGCTTCTGCGACTGCCCAACGCGCTTCGAGCGGCATGCGCTGAAGGCCTGATGCAAGCGCAAGCCGAACGACCGGCGAGTCGGCCGTCTTCGCCAGATTGGCGAGCGCTCCGAAGATTTCGACTCCCGGCTTGTTTGTCTGAAGCAGCAGGCGAACTTTCCAGGCTACCTCGTGCGGTGTTCCATCCGACAGTTTCGTCAGGCCACCGACCGCGTCGAGTTCAACCGTCGATCCCAGCGCCCAGAGACCATTCAGGCGAGCATTCTCGTTCTCACCCTCAAACGCCAGTTTCAGCAGTCCGTTCAACGTTTCAGGCTTCGCGCCTCGCTCCTGCAATAGCCGTCGCGCAGTCCGCGAATGCCATGAATTCGGATGCGAGAGATATCGGATGAGCGTCGCATCGTCGGCCTTGCCAAGGTCGATATTCACAGCCTTGGGTTCGCCATACGTAATCTTGTAGATGCGCCCATTCGATCGGTCGTGTTTGTTGGGATCTCGCTCATGGCACTGCTGGCCGTCGTACCAGTCAATCATGAACACGTTGCCGTCGGGCCCGGAACGCAAGTTAAGAATTTGCGACCACGTGTCGTTCGCCAGCAGGAAGTCAGGCGCGTGTGAACCGACGAATCCCGAACCCTTTGGCGTGAGCGTATCGCGATTGAGCCGCGCTCCGTGAATGTTGTTCATGAAGATCGACCCGCGATAAGTCGCAGGCCAGGCATCGCCCTGATAAATCAGGGCACCCGAGTGGGCATGACCGCCGCCGGCCGCATCTGACCGCCCGTTGCCGCCATGCGGGTTTGCACCGAGATAATGTCGGTGATCGGCAATCGTCTTGATGTCGTCATACGTGAACGGATTGAAGTGCGGCCCCGCCTGGCGCTCGTAACGCGCCCCCGGAATCACCTGATAGAGGTGCGGAATCACGCAACTCGTAAGAAACGCCTGGCCGTGGGCATCGAAGTCGATGCCCCAGGGGTTGCTCGTGCCGTTGCAGAAGACCTCAAAAATGTGCTTCGTGGGGTGATAACGCCAGATTCCGGCGTTGATCGGCAGCCGTTCCGAGTCGGGAGCACCCGGCTTGCCAACAAGCGAATGCGTGAACACGCCGTGGCAGCCGTACAGCCAGCCGTCGGGTCCCCAGGCAAACGTGTTCAGTGTTTCATGCGTATCCTGGTAACCCCAGCCGTTAAGCAGCACCTTGGGCGGTCCGTCGGCCTTATCGTCGTGGTTCGCGTCGGCGATGAAGAGAAACTCGGGGGCAGCACCAACCCAAACGCCGCCGAACCCAACTTCCAGCCCGCTCACCAGGTTCAGGCCTTCCGCAAACACCTTCTGGGTGTCGAACTTACCGTCGTTATTCGTATCTTCGAAGATGACGATCCGGTCCCTCGCTTGCCCAGCGGGACGACGAATCGGATACGAAAATGCCTCGGCCACCCACAGGCGTCCGCGCTCGTCGATCGTGAATGCGATCGGCTGGTGGACGTCGGGCTCGCCAGCGAAGAGCGTCACTTTGAAGCCGTCGGGAACAGTCATCGCCGCGGCTGCTTCGGCGGGGGGCAGACCGGCGTGCTGGTAAACGTCGCGGGACGCATTCAACCGTGGCGCGACATTCGGCTTCGCGTCGTGTAGGCGGAAGTCATCAAAATTGATATGTCCCCAGCCGACGACCGCCTGGTCGACGAGCCGAACGTAAATCTCCTTGCCGACGTGCGCGCGGAGGTCGACCGCCACGCGTTTCATATCTTCAACATCTTCGCCGGAGATCTTTTCGATCACGCGATTCGTATCGGCACGCACAATTTCGACGCATGTGTCGGCAAACGCGCCGCCGCCGACGAGGAAACTGGCGTAGGGCTTCGTCACCACAAAGGGCACCGAGGTCAACGTGCCCCGCGGCTCGTCGCCACCGGCTTCAAAAGTCCCAACCCAGAAACGGCCGGCGTGATGGCTCTTCATGTCGCCACGTCGCGCGGCAACAACGTCGCCTGAAACTGGCGTACCTTTGAATGCGTTGCCGGTTGCGGTCCAGTCTTTCAGAGTGCCGGTTTCGAACCCGAAATTGAGCGGCTCGCCCTTGGCGTTGGTCGGAAACACACCGTCGGGCGTGCCCGTGGCTGGTGTTGCCGGTTTATCGTCGCCGCGCACGGTTCCCGCCGCCGCGACCAGTCCGGCAAGCGCAATGACTCGTATTCCGCCCCACCAGGCGTTGTGCATGTCTTTTCCCCAGCTTGGTATGCGTTCGCGAACCCGGTCGCCTCGCGCCTAAGGAATGAATTGTCGCAGTTCGTCGCTGAACTTACCACAACCCGCCTGCACCGTCATTTCCTCACCCCCGCATGGCGTCATCACGGCGCAAGATAAATTCACAGTTCAAATTTGTAACAATGGATGTTAGGCATGTCGAATCATGTTGTTCTTGCTATTTCGAGAGTGGAATGTTTGAATGCTTTGGGGACATTCCAAGGGATAGGAGTCGCCCACCATGATGCTCGACATCCATCCGAGAAAGATCGCGTTTTGGGCGATGTCGCTCATAACTCTTTCTCTGCTTAGCCTTGCTCTTCCCCAGACTCAAGCCGCCGATGACTCGCCGGCTCCGAAAATTATGCACACATACGACGACTACCTGATCGTTCCGGTCAGCGTCCATATCCTCTCGGCGAAGGAATTACCCGAGATCGATTGCGCGCTGACTGACGCCGACATTCACCGGATTCTGAGCAAGGTGAATAACATCTGGCACCATGCTGGAATTCACTGGACGCTCGACAAGTTGATCCATGAGTCGGCTGCGGAACAGGATGTGTTCAAGAAGCGAAAGTCAGCCCGGCCAAAAGGCTTTTCGATTCCGCTGAGCGACTTCCGCCCGCTCGCTCCGGAAGCGAGCCGGAAGAATGATGGGTTTCATGTTTACTACATTCATAAATTTTCGGTTAACGGAGTTTACCTGGGCGACGCGACTGCGTTTGTTCAGGAGACTGCAAGCTTGCGACCTGTGGAAGGGGGAATCGACGAACCCCTCCCGCGCGTCACTGCGCACGAGCTTGGTCATGGCCTGGGATTGCCGCACCGCCAAGACCGCATAAACTTATTGGCGTCAGGTACGACCGGAACGTCTCTGAATGACGCTGAGATAACAAAAGCCAGGCGCACCGCCCGCGCCACGACCGGCACGCGAACTGTGCCTATTGTTCGAGACTTGGCAGAGGCTGCGACGAAGACCGGCGATCACGTCAGAGCGGCCCAGTTTTGGGACATTCTGGCCGAGATTCCCGGTGATGGTGCATTCCTGGCCGCACAGCGGCGCGATGAGTCGACAGCGCGTCAGCAGCAATCTGAAAACTGATTGATGGACGCGGGTTAAGTAAAAAAACGCCTACCAAGCTCGCTCGTTTCTCATCCAGGGCCGATTGTCATGGGGTTTTGGTTGTGGCTGCGCTCGCGATTCAATAGCGACTCGTGCCAGATGCCGCGCGTGGCGTTTGTGTTGCTCTTGCGCCATCCTCGCAACCTCACATCCACTGAGATTGTCGACGCCGTCCATCGCGGGCTCGGGCTCGACGTCCTGACTGGCGTCGATGAACCTCGCGGAACGCACTACATCCTGTCCCAGGGACAATCGACTCACATCGTTCAGCTCGGCCACTCGTCGTATCTCGTTCGCCACGCAAACGAACCGTTCATGGCCGACCCGGCCGCCGCCGCCGGAGAGATCAGCGAATTGCGGCTTCGACGAGCCGTGGCCGCCCATCGTGCCTGGATCTCCGTCGAACTCCTTCGCGCTTCGCACCCCGCGCCCGTCGACGATCCCGAGCGAGTCAACGGTCATTACCAGACAATCGGCCCAATCATCGCCGAGCTGGCCGACGACGATGCGCTCGTACTGCTCGACCCCGAAACCGGTCAGATGAACGTATTCGACCCCTCGCTCGACGACACCCTGCGCAGTCCCGACCCGCGTCGTGCCGTGACGAGTTCGATGAAAGTGCCAGTCGTTGCCATTCGCGACGACGACCCTAGGATGCTCGCCGCGGTAAAAATCGCGCGCGACCGCTGGCCCGAGTTCGTCGCCGCGTTCGAGGTGCGTCAGCCCAGTCAAACCTTTTCGGTGAAGGTGCGACTTGCCGAAGGCATGCACGTCGAATACATGTGGGTCTCTGTTTCCGCACTCGAAGGTGACTACATTTACGGCCGGCTCGACAACGCACCCGTTGAGCTGCGCAACGCACGTCTCGGCGGCCGGGTGCGCGTTCCTCTGACCGACCTGAACGACTGGACCTACCTCGACGGCAAAAACGTGCGCGGGGGATTTACGATCGAAGTCCTGCGCAAGGCACGAGAAGGAAAATAGTTTTTATTTACACTGCAACATAGGCTATTGTGAACCGCTGAATTTGGACTCGTTGCCATTCGAAAAACAATAGATGGGCCAGTGACCAAACTGGCCCAGAGGATTCGCCGATGCGCGGCTGGCAATTCTCTATTGGCGGATTGATGGGCGTCGTCCTGGCCACCACTCTCGCGTTGGCCGCCCTCAAACATCCGACCCCGATGTGGGCCGGCATCATCGCACTATTCACAGGCGCAATTCTTCTATTCGCGATCGTTGGAGTGGCTTGCTCGCGAGGTCGAACCAGAGCCTGGTGGCTCGGATTTGCGTTGTTTGGCGGCTGTTATTTTTGTATGTCGCTTGGACTCTGGAGACGAACCCCAGCCTGGATCTGGCTTCCCACCACCGCGCTTGCCCAACACCTTCCCGAATCCAACGCCACGGCGCAGGCGTACCCCATTGGCCTGTCCACATTGATCGATCGCACCAGGCTTCTGGAACTGAAGCCCGGCGATCGTGGTGAAGAGCAGCGGATCGGTCCCGAGGCAGTCGCGCTTGCGTTCCGACCAGGTGGTAGTGTCTGGCGAACGGAAGTCGCGATCAGTGCCGCGCAAAAGCATCCGTTTTATCAGATCGTGCATTCCCTACTCGCGCTGGTTTTCGGCACCATCGGCGGAGCATTGAGCTTCGTTTTCCTGGGACGATCGGTAAGAAAGAACGAAACTCCGCCGTTGATCGCCGCGCCTGTCGAACCTCCATCTGCACAATCGGCATTGCGCGACTGTTGGCGGCCGATCGCAATGATGACCCTCGGCGCCATTGCGACAACGATTCTCGGAGTGATCGAAATCAAGACAAACCAGCGGATCTATCTCGGCCTTGCCGGCTTCGTCACCTGTTCTCTACTGGGCATGACCATTATAGGAACCATTGGCAATCGAGGGCCGAGACGATTGATTTGGCTCGGCGCCGCCCTGTTCGGATGGGGCTTTCTCGGACTCGTGACTCACTCAAACCTGGTACAAGTTCTGTATCCATCCCGCCTCCACGTCGAACACCCTATTGTTGCTCACGTCGACGAACTCATCCGAATATCAGATTCAACCAACACAGTGGATTTGGCTCGCGCCTTGCCTAGGATCAATCTCGTTCTAGATGAAGACTCACCGAAACGCGCCCAGATCTTGGCGACTCTCGAACGTCCGATCGCGATCAACTTCGCCCACCTTACGCCGCTCGATAATGCTCTTGAACAGCTTCGCGAGGCTACGCGCACTCCCAGCTTGCCGCACGGCCTCTCGTTCTACGTCGATCCCAACGCTCTTCTGCAAGTCGAGAAAACCGCAAAGTCTCCGGTCAAGCTCGTCATGGAAGATGTCCCTCTGAGGCTCACCCTTCGCCTCCTTCTTCGCCAACTCGACCTCGACTATTACGTGTTCGACGGCCTGGTCATGATCGAGACTCGAGACAATGTGCTCGAGCGTACGGTTGCCTTGAACGACGCCCAAGCTCTGGGCATCACCACCGACGTTCGTGTTGACATCGCCCAAAACGTGCTCGCGCTTCTCGCTGCCTGCCTGGGAATGCTTATCGCCCGCCTCTTCGCAAAAAACGCGACCGCATAACCGGCAGTTACCAAGAAAACTCATTAGGCGTTGTCAATTCACGCCTCTTCCGACGACAATATCACTCTGTCAGCCGGAACGGTCCGGCCATTCGCTCGTTCGATTCCCAGGATTGCCTAGCCGATGTCGATGCATGACGTGATTCGCGGCCTTTTGGAGCCGGCCAAAACCAAGATCGTCCTTCTCGTGGCCGACGGCCTCGGCGGCTTGCCGATCGAACCGGGTGGAAAAACCGAACTCGAAACCGCGCGCACTCCCAACCTCGATGCCCTCGCCACCGAAGGCACCGTCGGCCTGAGCACCCCCGTCGCCCCCGGAATCACCCCCGGCTCCGGCCCCGGCCACCTCGGCCTCTTCGGCTTCGACCCGCTCCAGCACGACATCGGTCGCGGCGTCCTCGAAGCGCTCGGCATTGGCGTGGAAGTTGGCCCCAACGACGTCGCCATTCGCGGCAACTTCTGCACGATCGACGCCGAAGGCCGAGTCACCGACCGCCGCGCCGGCCGCATTCCGACTGAGGTTTGCGAAAAGCTGGTCGAGAAACTTCGCGTCATCAAGATCGACGGCGTTGAAGTTCTCGTCGAACCAGTTCGCGAATACCGCCTCGTCGTCCGCTTCCGCGGTGAAGGACTCGGTGACGCCGTCGCCGATACCGACCCGCTCTCGACCGGCCTGCACACGCTCGCTCCCAAGGCGACCGACCCCGGCTCGGAAAAGACCGCCAAGGTCGCGGCCGAGTTCCTGCGTCAAGCGAAGGAAATTCTCAAGAACGAAAGCCCCGCGAATTTCCTGATGATGCGTGGGTTCGCCAAGTTCCCGCAAATCGCCACGATGGAAGAAGCATACGGCCTGAAGGCTGCCGCGATCGCCGTCTACCCGATGTATCGCGGCCTGGCCAAGCTCGTCGGCATGACGGTCGTCGACCCCGGCAAGACGATTCAAGATCAATTCGAAGTCGCCAAGCAAAACTGGGACAAGTACGATTTCTTCTTCATCCACTACAAGTACACCGATAGCACCGGCGAAGACGGCAACTTCGCCAAGAAGGTCGAGGTGATCGAAGCCCTCGACGCCGCGCTCCCCGCGCTTCGGGCCCTGAACCCCGACGTGCTGATCGTCACCGGCGACCACTCGACTCCCAGCCGGATGAAGTCACACAGCTTCCACCCCGTGCCGACGCTGCTCTGGGCTCCCGCCACAAGCCGCCCCGACCTCGTCACCACCTTCGGCGAACGTCCCGCGCTCCAAGGCGGCCTTGGCCAATTCCTCGCCAAGGACCTGATGCCCCTCGCCCTGGCACACGCCGGCCGGTTGCAGAAATTCGGCGCGTAATATGTTGATCTGAAAAACACAAAGGGATCGGCGCTTATGTAAAAATAAGTGCCGATCCCTTTTCCATTTCCTGCCTTCGATCATGCCTCTCAAACAAGGAGCGGCAATCTCCGAATTTTCATCCCAACTCTTCTTCGCTACCTTCGCTTCCTTCTGTTCAAAATCTCTTCCATTCAATCCGCAAAGCATATCCCTATTTTGTGGTGAGAAACGCAATCAAATCACGCACACTCGCTTCACCAATCGCCCCCGTCAGACCAACGGGCATAATCGACGTCGTGCTCGGCTTCAACTCTTCAATATCAGACTTCTCAACAACCGTCGCCTTGGCTTCTGTATCGAGCACCTTGATCTTGTCCGCCCCTTCAGCTCGCACAATTCCCGACAGCACGCGGCCATCCTTGATGAGCACTGTGTAAGGCACATAATCCGGATGAATCGTCGCGCTCGGTTCGGTCAGATTGCGATAAACCCACGCGCGATCGCGATGCACCAAGTTGCTCAAATCCGGCCCAACCTCACCACCCACGCCGCGCACCTTGTGACAGTTCACGCACTTCGCCGCCTCGCTCTTGAACACCATCTCGCCCTTCGCCCGATCGCCACCGGCAATTAACTCAGGAGCAACCGGCACTGCCGGACTCGTCGGCGGCAGAGGAGGTGCCCACGCCAGCGTTTGCTTCGCAGGATCGAGCGACTTGCCGTTCGCGTCACGAACGGTGATCGGAACATCAGGCTTACCATCCAGCGCCACAGTGATCACGAGATCCATCTGATCGAACTCAGCATCAGCCGAAACAGTAACCTTCTTCTCCCCCTTGGCCGATTCATTACCGAGCGATACCTCAACGGCTCCCGGCGTCTCTACAGTAATCCCAACCTTCCTCTTGGGCACGGTTAGCAACGTTTTCATCGTCAAACGACCCGCACCAGTGGGCAGCTTGATGCCAGTCGACGGACTCATCGAGTCCATCCAACCCGACCATTCCACCTTCGGATTTTCGCCGCCGCGATCCCAGGTCAACTCAACGCCACGCAGGCTGTAGCTCACATTCACCGGTGGCTCGGTAGGCAGCTTGAAGGCATATTTGGTGTCGCGCGAATGCGGATCGGTCGCAAGGATGAGCGTCTTGCCATCGTCACTGAATTTCACAGCCGCGATGCGCAATGAGCCGCGATTTTCGCCCAACGGCGGATCGTCTGCCTTGCGTTCGACATAAACATCGCCTGCCTTCACATCGTCACCAAAAACGATGCGCGTGCCGACGAGCTTTTTGAAAATTGCGCGATCCGCAATTGGATCGGCGAATTGCACCCGCGCTTCGAGCGGACCAGCAGCCCATGCTGCGACGACTCGCACGTCAGCAGAATATGCGACGTTTGAAACCATCAACATCCCAAACATCAGCAAAATTGATCGCATGAAAATTCCATCTCAAGAGAATGCAAAATCACCGCGTGCCGACGATCAGCGATGTCTTCGGTTTGTCCTTCATGGCAAAGTGCGAAGTCAATTCAAAGCCGGTCGACCACCTCCGTACGTCGAACGGTTTGCCGTCGATTGGATCGACAACGCGATCTATCGCGGTGGGATCGCGCTCAACGATCGCAATAGCGGCGCGTAGCATGGCTCGCCTAACCTTGATGTTCGGGATTGCGTTCTCGCTTAACCCGATCAGGCCTTCAATCAAACCGGTATAATCCGGCTCGTTCTTGTAGTCGTCACTCAACGACGCCAAGCCGGCAGGATCGTCACAAACCTGTGCCAAACGATCACTCAGTTTCATGTATTTCTTAATGTCGGATTCGCTCGGCTTTGGGTCGCCGTTCGGCACCCAGTAACCCAGGAAAAAGGCACGTTCGCCCATCACGACGTCGCGGATGCTGACAAGGTCCGGAAGCGCATCGAGACGCTTCGACAGGTAATGAAGATCGTCGACAGTAATCCGGGGTAGTTCGACTGCAGTCGCGATCAACGCGCTCTGTTCGATATTCAGTCCGAATATCTGAGCGATCAAAACTTTGCCCTGCGCGACATGTCGGCCAAATATCATCGCATTGACATTCAGGTCAACACCGACGCGAACTTGCTCGTCACGAAATGCAAACCGGGCGCGGAGCAGGGCAACTCGCGCAAGTCTTCGACCATCCATGAAAAGATCGGGAGCGCTGTCGAATGCCTTGCTGGTCGTCCATCGATCACCCCAGTCACATCGAGGGATCGACGCTCCCACTCGCAATGCTTCAAGAGCGGGCGCCGATCGGTCGACAAACGACTTCGCAGCCGCATCGAGCCGCGTCTTCGACTCGTCTTTCACGAGTGCGTCATTCGCCTCCGAACGTGGCGGCAGCTTGGCGACCGCATCAAGATAATGCGTAGCTGCGTTCGCTTCCAGAGCCGGCGACGCCACGCCCAGACTGCCGACCAGCGGCGTTAGAGCGATCGACCGGAGTAGCTCGCGGCGCCTCATGACCTTTGCCTTTTGCAGAGTAAGCGAATCAATCCGTCCGCCAACGCCGCGGCGGCGCACCATCAAACTTACCCGTCGGCGCACTAAACTTCACGCCAATCTGCCAGAGCATGTCGGGCGTATGTTTTGCGAGCAAATACTTCATCACAACTTCATCCGAAGGCGGCATGCCGGCGTCCTGAAACACGACGCACAACCGCACTTCAGGACGATGCGTTTTCTCATCCCAAACTTCGATCATCCCATGCGGCTGACGCGGGATCCGATAATATTTACCGTTGGAAAGCACGGTGACGCGATCGAACCGGCAGAATTCGTCGAACTCCTTGGCTTCAACAACATCGCGCACCAATTCGGCCGCCACCAGCTCGGGAACACCCGCGCCATAGGCCGACGCCTCAAGCTGCATCGGCTCAGTTTCAATCGTTGGGCTCGGCTTGCTTCGGCCTTCGATGACTCGAAAAATCTCGGTCTCAACGAGTCGCGCATAACCAGCGCGAAGCGCGGGCGATGAGATCACAAGCTGCGGAAACTCGGCCGCCGCACGAACGACGTCGTGCGCAAACGCATTCACTTCGCGCTGAAGCTTCACCATCCAGAATCGCGGAGTCTCGTTGCGATCGCTCTCGGAGTAGCGAAACACGCGCGGGCCGACATCGGGAATCGTAACGTCAACCTCTGACGCCTCGCGATTCAGCAGTCGCAGGACGGTGTCGTACGACTCCTCGCCGTTGGCGAATTTATCGGCGGCGGCGAGTTGTCCCTGATTCTTCACGCGAACGGTGCGATAACTCGGCCGGGCGAGAAACACCACGTCGCGCGCCTTGGGATCGACGGCGCTGCGCCTGTCGTCGACCTCGATTTCCCAGCGCAGGTAACCTGTGCGAATCATGGCCGATCAGCCGCCCTGAATCGCCGGAACGAGCAAAATCTCCGGCGCCGAGGCATCAAACGCGGTGATCGCCCGCGACTGGCCCGGCCCATCGAGCCGGAACGCCATGCGCCCGCTCGTAAAATGCTCCTGAAACGCCGCCTCGGCCAGGCCCACAGTCTCGGGCCGATTTTTATCCCATTCGGCCAGGCAAAGGTCGCCGTGGCCGGTCTTCAAAAGCCGTAATTTGGCCATTGCACCGTCGCTCCATCTAAGGCGGGCCCATCCGTGCCGCACGTTGCGTTCGTCCTGGAAATCAAGCCTCGAACTCGTTCTTATTTTACCCTGCCAGGCAACTCGAAACCAGATCGTCAGAGTGATTCGCAAAGCAAAAAACGTAGCTCCAAATTAGCCGCCGTGAAACCACTTCACGTAAGTCTTCAAAAGCTTGATAATACGATCGGAATAAGGAAACAAATGCGGCCGAAATCCCCCAGGCGAGCGCGACTGAACCGTCTGCGAATAGACGAACTCGCGCAGACCAAGCACCCCGCGCGTACGACCAAATCCGCTCGCCTTGGCACCGCCAAACGGCGCCGACGCCAGCGCACTCGGCGTCACGGCATCGTTGATCGTGACCATCCCCGCATCAAGCCGCGAAGCGACGCGATTCACTTCATGTCGATCGCGTCCCCAAACGCTCGCAGCAAGTGCATACTGACTACGGTTAGCGGCGGCGAGTGCCTCATCGGCCGTTGCGAACCCTCGGACAATCATGAGCGGTCCAAAGCATCCTTCGAGGACCGACTCTGCCTCATCATTGTCAGCGAGCAAGACCGTCGGCGCGTAAAACCAGCCGTGACCAGGCAGTGCTCGCCCACCAGTCACTAGCCTCGCTCCCGCGGCTTCCGAACGTCGCACGGTCTGATCGAATCGTGATCTCGCCATCTCCGAGATCAATGGGCCAATATCCACTGGCTCTGATGCCGGATTGCCCACACGCAATTCTTTCGCACGACTCCCCAGCGCTTCGGCCCAAGGGAGCGGATCACCCACCACGTACACTCGTTTCACTGCCACGCAGGTCTGGCCAACCCCGACAAATCCAGCCCAGAGCAGGGCATTCACGGCCGATTCGCGAGGTGCATCGGGCAGCACAATCGCCGCGTCAAAGCCAGAGAGTTCGGCAATCGCCGGTATCCCGCGTTTCGCAAGTTCAGTCAAAACATGCCGGCCGTTTTGGATTCCACCGGTGAATAACCCCTTATCGATTGGAGATTCGACCAGAGCCTGGCCAACATCACCTTCGCCCTGAACTGTCACAACGAGTCCATCAGGAAAGCCTGCTGCGGCAATCGCTTCATCAAGCTTTTGCCCGAGCAGCGGCGCATGTTCTGACGGTTTCCAGACGACGCCATTTCCCGCGAAAACCGCCTGAGTAATGGTTGGCGCATTCAAAAACAGCGGATAATTCCACGTCCCAATCATGCCGACGACGCCATACGGCCGCCAGATTTGCCGAGCACCAGGAACGAGCAGCGCAAGTTGATGCCCTGGACCAATCGACGTCCCTCGAAGTGCTTGGTGTCCCTTGCGGATCGTCCAGCGCATCGCGTCGAGCGTCGAAACGACTTCCGCGAGTGCCTCACCAAATGGTTTGCCAATCTCGTCGCGAACCGCGCGAGCCCAGCCTTCGGCGTCGCGCGCAATTGCTAACTTGAAACGATCAAGCGCCGCTGATCGATCGCGAAACGAGGTCTGCGACCACACAACCTGCGCCTGCCGTGCCCGCTGAACCAGGCCCGCGACATCTTCGCGCAGGGTTTTGCGAACGGTCCCAATGACCTCGCCGGTTGCCGGATTGCGGGCGGCCAGCACCTGGGTTGACGCTTCGCTCTCGGAGGTCATGGCCATTGCGGAAAGCCCCGGCGCCGGCGTTCTAGTCGTTTCCCGACTCGTTACTTCGACGCCTGCGCCACCATCGGCGGAGCGACGCGCGACGGCTTATCGTACGACGTTCCGCGCCACGTCACCTTGCCAGTAAAGCACGATCGAATCGCCCGCACGACGATCCAATCAATGACCAGGCCGGCCAGCGGATACCAGAACACGCCCTTCCCGCCGGGAATCGACATGCGATACAACCGATGCAGCACCAAAATCGCAGCGATGTGATGCAGCACGCTCACCAGCAGCAGCCACCACGCGAAACTGCCGCCCACCCCCATGCAGAGCATGACAATCGCCGCGACGAGTGCCACGTGCGCCGGCTGGCTGAAAAGGAGCGGGTCGATTGCCTTCATCGCCAGGCGGACAGGATTGCGCCGGGTCGCGTCGTAAAGTATTCGGCTCCAGCCTCGCACCAGAGAATTGAGCGACGTGTACATGCGCGTCGAGCCAATTCCCTTCGCGATCGCCACGCGAATCGACCGGCCGCTCGATTTCACGCGATCGGCCAGATAAATATCTTCCACAAACTTATCTTTAACCGATGTATGTCCACCGACAGCTTCATACGCCGATCGTTCGATCAGGATGTATTGGCCATTCGCAAACGCGAGCCGCACCTTATCGTTATTCACCAAAAAGAGCGGAAACGACTGCATCAGCACAACACCCGCAAGTGGCTGCACCACGCGTTCCCAGAAGCTCTCGCAGCGCATTTCGGGGAGCAGGCTCGCCATCGCCGCGCCTTCACTCCGTGCATATTCCATCACGATCGACAGGCTGTCAGGCTCGTGCCGTGTGTCGGAATCGATGAACCAGAACCATTCGCCGCGTGCCTCGGCCGCTGCGATGTGCAGTCCATGCGTCTTGCCGGTCCAGCCTTCGGGCAAGTTGTCGATCGTAATCACGCGAATCCGCGGATCTCGCTCGGCAAATTTGCGTGCAATTTCCGGCGTCGCATCGGTGCTGCGATCGTCGATCACCAGAATTTCCATATTCGGATACGACTGTGTGATCACCGTATTGAGGCAATCGGCGAGAGTCGTTTCCTCATCCTTCGCAGGGATGATTGCCGTCACGAGCGGCGGATTTTCGGCGGAGAATCGGGGCGATTGCGGTGTGAGGAAGTCACACAGACGTTCGACGATCAGCACGACGACGTAGCGCACCGGCCAGATGGCCGCCAGCGCGATGTAGATCGTAAGTATGGTGCGCTGGGTGGGCGTCATGCGACCTTCCCTTGTTCGAGCGATTCAGGGCAGGGCATTGGTTCGTCGAAACCTGTCAGTTCGTGGCCGCGCGGAAACGCGAGAAATCCGGTTGCCAGAGCCACAACCCAAAACGGAATGATCTTCTCTACCCGCGGCTGTATGCCCCAGCCATAAGCAAATCCAAGCGGAACGGCCAGACCGCCAATCACCGCCGACGCCACATGTGTTCGCGTGAACTTGAGGGCGCGTGTCGATGGATCTTTGAGTGCTTGTCGACCAGCCCCCAACCGCAGCACGGTGCGAGCGAGCAAGAAAACGGCAACCAAAGCTCCAACGGCAACTCGCCACGCCTGGATCGGATTCCAGAGGAACGCGCCGCGATCGAGCCGCCCGAGAAACCAACCGCTCACGGCGATTCCGGCACCCACAACCACGAGCACATTGAGCACCCGCGACCGCGTTCGCTCGATGCAGCGCACGGCGGCCGGCTCGGGCTCATTTGTGTCGTCGGTTGAGTCGCGGTCGTCGCTCATGGCTGTGCCCGCCCTTGCGAGGTCTCGGCCAGGTGCGCTGAATCGGTCGACCGCTTGAGGCCCAGGATTAATTCGATTTCTCCCACAGGATGACCGGTTTCGCTCGCAATCTCAGCGATCGACCGACCGGCTTGCGAAAGGTTCCAAATCGTACCGAAGCGGCGAGAGAGCTCCTCGGCGGCCGCGGCAGCAATTTCACCCGACCCGCGCGAAGCCAGGCTTGGAACAGCAATCAGGGTGCGCCCCGACTCTTGCGTGTTGCGACCCGAATCGACCCGCACGTTGCGTGCCGCCCGCTTCGCTTTCGCCGATGCCTCAGCTCGTTCGCGGCTGGTTTCAAGCTGCCGAACGCGGAGCGACAGGGCATCAACACGACGGGCAAGCAGCTCGGCGGCGGCGTTCGCGCTGGCGTTGCGATTCGAAAGCCGAAGCGCCACCCACGCAAGGGCGAGCGTAGCCGCCGCGAGCACGATGATCCCTGCCGTTAGCCAGATCGATGCCATCGACGAAGCCCTCCCTGGGCGTCAGCGCGACACGTTGTAAACCCGATCAGCCCGAATGGTCGTGATGGTGATCGCCCTGCTCATGATCGTGTCCGTGATCATGCGCATGCTCATGCGAGTGACTGTATCCGCCGTGTGAATGTTCGTGTGTATGAGTTTGACTGACATTTGCCGCCGGCACTGAAGTGATCCGAGACTCAGCATAGGCGGAGTTCGCCGCCTGATACACTTCACGCAGCGCCACCGACTTCTCGCGCGCCACTCGGGCACAATCCTCGAATTCGGGGCTGAACGTCGGCGGTCGACCGTCAAGCCAGCCGAGTTTACCTTTGATCGTGCCAAACGGCGTTTCGACTTCCGTCGCCTGACGCTTGAGCTTGTGCCGGCTGACGGGATATCGCCGAACCCCTAGCGTCGATGTCTCGCGGAAGAGAATTTCTTCCATCGCCGCAATTTGCTTCTCAGCGCACAGGACGGTAATCATCGTCCCCGGCCGATTCTTCTTCATCTGAATCGGCGTAACAAACGCATCGAGCGCGCCGGCCGCCATCAGCTCGGTCATCGTGAAACCAACCACCTCGCCAGGCAGGTCGTCGAGGTTGGTTTCCAGCACCCAGATCCGATCGTTCGCCGCAGGCAGATTCACCGTGCCGACGAAAATTCGCACGATGTTGGCGACATCCGCGAATTCCTTCGTGCCCGCCCCCAAGCCGATCGCATCAACAGTCATGGCGGGCAGGGGGCCAAACGACTCGGCGATCGTCGAAATAATTGCCGCGCCGGTCGGGGTTGTCAGTTCGAACTCAACCGGTGATTCGGCGAGCGGAATTCCTTTGAGCAACGTGGCCGTCGCGGGGGCGGGTAGGGGCATGCGACCGTGCGCTGCGCGAACCGTGCCGCGGCCGGGTGGGATTGGGCTCGACTCGAAGCGATCGACACCGAGGAGGTCGAGACCGACGGCGGATCCGCAGATGTCGACGATCGAATCGATCGCGCCGACTTCGTGAAAATGCACTCTCTCGATGTCGATGCCGTGTGCCGCGGCCTCAGCCTCGCCGAGTCGCCGAAAAATGAGCCTGGCGAGCTCTTTCTGACGCTCGGTCAGCGAACTCTTATCAATGATTGCTTCGATGTGATGCAAATAGCGGTGAACGTGCTCGTGAGGTGCTTTCACCCGAGCGTAATTTGCCCGAAATCCGCCGCGTCGCACGGTTTCGAACGTCAGTTCACAAGGAAGGCCAAGGCTTGCGACTGCCGATTGAATTGCCCGGGGATCGACCCCCGCGTCGACGAGGGCGGCCATCGTCATGTCGCCCGCGATGCCGCTGAAGCAGTCAAAATAGGCAATGCGCACGACCGGTCTCCATGGAACACACGCTCAGGAATTCCCATTTTATCGCCGAGGCAAACTCCAGCAAGGTCGTTATCCTTTTCGCACTTACGTTTGCGCGGGTCGTCTCGCTTGCCCAGTGTCGCTATGATGAAGAAAAATGCCGAACACTCGCCACCTCCGAAAGTGCCACGCACAATGACTGCCGCAAGGCTCGACGGCCCACTCGTTTTCGTCGATATCGACACCCAGCGCGACTTCCTCGATCCCGCCGGCGCGCTCTACGTCCCCGGTAGCGAAGCGATTCTCGCGAACCTGGCGCGACTGACCGACCACGCCCGAAATCGCGGAATTCCAGTCATCGCCACCGCCTGCGCTCACGACGAGAACTCGGCTGAGCTCGACGTCTTCGGGCAACACTGCATGATCGGCACCCCCGGCCAGCAGCGCATGTTCGCCAGCGATCCGACGTTCACTCTCGCTCGCGGGCAAGACTGGCAAGGCGGAACGTTGCCGCATCTGACGGTCGAAAAGGACGCTTACGACGTTTTCGAACGTCCCGAAACCGCAGCGATTTTCGCCGACTTTGCGCAGAATGACCCGACCTTCGTGGTTTTCGGCGTCGCGACCGACTATTGCGTGAAGGCGGCGGTTGTCGGACTTCTCGAGCGCGGCTATCGCGTGGCGATTGCGGTCGATGCGATTCGAGCGATTGACCCAGCAGAGGAAGCGCGGCTGCTTACTCTATTCGCTCAGGACGGTGTCTTGCTGACGCTGACCGAAACGGTGATCGCGGCATCCTGAAACAATCGGAGTGACGGATTTGTGACAACACGATGGATTAGGTTGGGTGGCCCGGACAACTCGTTGTCCGGGTGGCGCAGCCACAAGAGGTTAAGATAGAAGATTTTGCGATCGCCTCTTGTCGCTCCGCGACCGGCACAACAAGTTGTCCCGCCCACCCTATACTCATTCATTGTGTTCAACACTAAGCGCAATCCCTATAAACAATTGAACCTCCATGCACGATAAATATAAAAAGACTCATCGCTCCAAGGGAACCGACGACCGCGCGCGGCGGCAAATCGCCAGTGAGGCCGCGCGTCGACTCGTTGCCATTCGTGAACCCGGCGCAACGGACTGGCTCGACACGCTCACCGAATCCGAGCTTTACACCGCGAAGCGCAAGGCGGCTGCGGTGCTCGGTCGCAAGGTACGCCCGGGCGATTTGCCCAGCGATTCCGAAGTACGAGTCTGCGCCGTCGAACTCATTCGCGCGGGCCTTCCCGTCGTCATCGAGGACGATCCGGAAACTGACGAAGATGAAGAACCGTCGCCCCAGCGCATGGCCGATCATCTCGATCGCTTCACGCTCTATCGTCTCCGCCTGATTCCGCTCGAAACCATCAAGCAGAATCCCAAAACGCATCCCGAAGGCGATGCGCTCTATCACAGCCTGCAGGTGTTCGAGCTAGCACGTGAGTCCCGACCGTATGACGAGGAATTCCTCCTCGCCGCACTCTTGCACGATATCGGCAAAGCCGTCGATCCGACGAACCACGTCGCCGCCGCAGTTGAGTCACTCCGAGGCGCCGTAACCGACCGCACACTCTGGCTGATCGAGCATCATCACGACCTCGACGAAGGTGCGCGGCCGAAAAAGCCGCTCGAACCCGCCGAATATCTCGACGATCTGCGGCTACTCGTGGAATGCGATCGCAAGGGGCGCGTTGCCGGTCATCCTGTGGAAGGACTCGACACAACGCTTGCTTATTTGAAAAAACTCGAAACCGAAGATTATCTCGACGAAACGCCCTGATTCTTGCCGACAAAGCCGTGCTTTCGGGTGCCACTAGCTTGGCCAGTGCTCTTCAATTCCAACGAGAAAAGAAGACACTGGCCAAGCCAGTGGCACCCAAAAACCTAGCAACGACAGTCCACTAATCAGTGCGTAACAACGCGCGGCAGCGTTTTCGCCTCAGCCACCCAGGCGGTCACTTGCGACTCGCTCGGAACGACGCGCACGAGGCTCTTGGCCTCATTCGTCTCGGCGAGCTTTTTGGTCAGGTTCGCCGGGTCGCGCTGGGCGAGTTCGGGCACGGAATCGACACCGGCCGCTTCAAGTAGTTCGGCGTATTGCTTCTGCACGCCCTTGATGCGGAAAAGGTCGGCGTGATTGACCCACTTGAGAATCAGACCACCGGCAATTCCCGACTTCTCCGCAAGCTCTTCACGCCCTTTACGCGAAGCACCGGCTTCGAGCAGGGCTTCAACCGTGGCAATTCCCACTGCACTCAGCTTGCCAGCGTAGACGTCGCCAATGCCTTCGATTTCAATGATATTCGTGGACATGGATACGAGTCCTGACAATGGGTCGATTCAGGTCAAAACACGTCGAGAACACGACGGATTCACGCGATGGGATGGGAACGCTGGGGCACGAAATGCCAGCGCCGCGTGCTAGCGACTGTCAGTCACTTGCCACAACATGGACGATTCCGCCCGCCTTGTCAACCGCCCTAAATGCGTTTTGAATCAGCCGATGCGCCCGAAAAGCGGAAATCAGCGACTCATCTCATACCCAGACTCATTCGATGGTGTGAATCCGTTCGGGCTTGGCAGCCCCGGTATGATTGAAGGCGAACCGCCGGCTTACCAGCCGTGTCGCCAGGGAACTTCTTCGAATCGATCAAGTCCGCGGCAACTGGAACCGATTGAACCTCGCGATGATTAATCCGGGAGCGTTTTGCTGATGAGTGAGATCAGGGACGAAATCGACGACATTGGCCGCCAGAAGGACGACGCGGCGGTGCGCCGGACCGAGATCGGTGTGATGCTCGTGCTCGGCACGGTGCAATTCACGAGCATCGTTGACTTTATGCTCGTCATGCCGCTCGGCCCGCAGCTCATGCAAACTCTCAAGATCGATACGACGCGCTTCGGGCTGATCGTCTCGGCCTACACCATCGCGGCGGGCGTCGCCGGCTTCATCGCTGCCCCCATCATCGATCGCTTCGGCCGCAAGGCAGCGTTTCTCACCCTGTATTTTGGCTTTCTCGTCGGCACGCTGTTTTGCGGCCTGGCAGACACGTATGAGTTGCTGCTCGCCGCGCGAGTGCTCACCGGGTGTTTCGGCGGGATTCTGGGCGGCATGGCGATGACGATTATTGGGGATGTCTTCCCTCCGCATCGCCACGCAACCGCAACGGGCGTCTTGATGATGGCCTTTTCCGTGGCGTCCGTGCTTGGGGTGCCGTTCGGTCTGGCGATTGGCCTGAAGTACGGCTGGCAGGCGCCGTTCTTTGCGCTTGCCGCATTGGGCTTGCCGGTATTTGCGGCCGGATTCTGGACGCTCCCGACTCTTCGCGGACACCTCCAGCACAAAACCAGCGACGTTCATCCGCTTGTGAATCTCTGGGAAACGGCGACGACGGCGAACCACCTTCCTGCGTTCGCGCTGATCATCGCACTGATGCTGGGTTCGTTCGCGGTTGTGCCGTATATCAGCACTTACCTGGTGCTGAACGCCGGTTTGCCCAATGAGCAGCTTCCCTGGGTGTACGTCTCCGGCGGAGTCTTCTCGCTGATCTCTTCGCCGATCATCGGCCGCCTGGCCGATCGTTTCGGCCGCCGCTTGCTCTACTTCATCGTCGCGCCGTTCTCAGCGCTGATGATGTTCGTCGTGACCATTCTGCCGCCCGTGCCGCTAGTTGTGTCGATGTTGGTCGTCGGCTTCCTGATGGTCGGAAACTCCGGGCGCATGGTCGCGGCCATGGCGCTCATCATCGCCAGCGTCGAACCGCGGCGGCGTGGGAGTTTCATGAGCGTCTATTCGTCGGTACAGCACATTTCGGGCGGAATCGGCACCTATATCGGCGCGTTGGTGCTCGGCAAAACCGTGGCCGGCGAACCGCTCGTGGGCTACCAGTGGGACGGCCTCATCGCCGGCGGGTTTACGCTCTTCAGCGTTTATCTCGTCACGCGTTTACGGCCCTACGCCGCCGTTCCCAAGATCACCCCGGGCTTCAGTCTGGCAGCAGCTGAGGCGGCCAATGCCGACCAGGTTGACCCAATGACAACGCTCGAAGTGTCGTAACGAGGCAACGCGTCGCTCAACTGACGTTTCCGCCTTCCATAATTCGGCGCTGGTGGAGATCGCGGTAAAACGTGATCTCCAGCCGGTTGCTACGAATCGCCTCAAGTGCCTCGCGCACAAGATTCACACAGGACGCGAGCATGAGCGAAACGCCGATGAGGGCCAGGCCAGTCGGCAGCGCGACAAGCTTGTTACCGCAGAGGACGTCGATCGCCAGCGCGAGGCTCGTGCAAACAAACGCGCCGAACGCAACATAAAGCATGGTCAGGGCATAGCGAATCCGCTCGCTCCGGGAGAGCAGGCGTCGTAGTTGATCCTGAATATGATCGACCCGGGCCGATTTAAAGTCGAGATCGGCCGCCCCTCGGCAAATTGAGTCGCGCTGATCGTTGAGCACACGAATGCGGTCGATGATCCGCGACATCCGGTTCGAAGTCGAAATAATGAGCGAGCCGTTTGCGGTCAAAAAGATGGCAGGCGTGATCATCGCCGAAAGCGTGGCGTAGCTGGGCAGGTCCAGAGGCATAAGCCGAAAAACCCTTGGTCGTCCAAATGAAAGCTCTGATTGCTGCGGATCTCTTTCTACGCTTTCCGAATGATCGAGAGCAAGCGCAAGAGATTTGTGGCCACCAACTCAGTGCCATTATGATCTAACGAGGCACAAATCGTCGATTCAAGGAGCCCAGTCCTATCGATGTCGTCATTACTCGAGAAATGGAGCCCGGTTACTTCGGATTTTGGACTGATTCAGGCCCCCATCGAGCGGGTGCTAACCGAACTAGAGCGCTGGCATGCTTCGATCGGTACTCACTATGAGCGAACCGAGATTCGTTCGTCACTCGCCGATGCTTTCGAATCCCTGTTACCGCTCGCGAATAGCAAGATGAGGACGCTGCTGCTTTCGACGCAGTCGGACTGGGTCGCGTTCTTTCAAAACGGCATCAACGGCTCGGATCCGTTTTCTGTAATGAACTATCTCGCCCGCGCGATGGGCGTGCTGGCAATGCGCGTCTGTGCGACGTTTGAAGGAGCCGCTTACCCCGCAACAGTGTGGGAGGTCTATGCGTCCGAAGCACTCGGAGGCGAAATGCCTGTCGGCTTTCGGCGCTCGATCGCTGCCGCTAACGACGGCGGAACTTGGACCTTTTTTGAAACCGGAGATCGGTTTCCGTTTGAGCAGGTCGACCGCTACACAGAACGGCGGAAACGAGATCGCTTCACTCGAGAAATGCTTCGAAACTATCTGCGGGAGTTTGGCGTCGAGCTGTTCGCCGACGATTTCCTCACCGTCAGCGAAACCTCACCCGCGGTTCGACTTCAGCAAATCACTAACGTATGGCACACACGCGAGTACACGCTGGAGGAAGTTCACGCTGGCGCGCCCTGGCGAAAACCTCCGACAACAGGCTGAGTCGTATGCGTTATGCAACCGCAACTGCCTCGTCGTGAACATCATCCGTCATGTCGACGGTGTCGGCAACCAGCGACGCAACCAGCCACGAAAGCGGAACGCCAAGCTTGCGGGCTTCGGCCTTCATTTGACGGTAGAGATCCTTCGACAGTGTCACTTCCACTTCAGTCGCACTGCTCATGAGCCACCTCGTGTGTGCCGCTTGGCAGATTTCTATTCACCGGATCGCAACCGACTTGCCACATCACATGGCAAAACCCGTGCCATCACTGATTGGACGACGACGACACGAGTTTGGTTCGATCCGGTGGTGCGGAATCTACACAAGACGGTCATTTTGACGCGTCGGTCTCAACTTTGGGGAAGAGCGGAGCCGGCTTGCCGTTCACAAGCGGAGCGGTCACCGTCAACGCTTCGAATCGTGGGGCGCTGGCGACGTCGCCATATGACACCTCATCCCACGACCGCACCTCACCATAGCTGAATGCATCATAGAACGTCTTTGCAGTGCTCGGCAGAAATGGCTTGATCAAAATCGCGACCACCCGAATCGCGTCAGCGAGGTTTAGCAGAATTGCCCGAGTCCCCTCAACATCCGTCTTTACCAGCTTGAACGGCTCGGTTGTCTGGATGTACTTGTTCGCCGCGTCGAGCACTTCCCCCCAGATTCGCTGAATTGCCACGTTGTATTGGAAGCTCGTCATGAGCGTCCGCAACTCATCGGCAAGCGCCTTCAAATCGAGCCCCGCGCACCAGGCTCGACAATCAACCCCATCCGTCGAGCCGAGCTTGCCGTCGAAATAGCGCACGGCCATCGACAGCGTTCGGCTGAACGTATTGCCCAGGTTGTTCGCGAGTCCGGCATTGTATGCGTCGGCAAATCGCTCGAACGAGAATTCACCGTCGCCGCCGAACGGGCACTGGCTCATGAAGTAAAACCGGAACGCCTCGGCCGAGAATTGCTGGATTAAATCCATCGGCTCGACCGCGTTGCCCAGGCTCTTGCTCATCTTGGCGACCTCGCCCGTCGACTCGTCCTTGCGATAGACGAACCCATGGCCAAACACCTGCTTGGGCAATGGCAAACCCGCCGACATCAGCATGGCCGGCCAGAGCGCGCAGTGGAATCTTGTGATGTCCTTGCCAATCACGTGGACATCGGCCGGCCAGATTTGCTCGAAACGCGCGTCGTCCGTGCCGTAACCGATCGCCGTGATGTAATTGAGGAGGGCGTCGAACCAGACGTAAATCGTCTGTTCTTCATCGAAGGGAATGCGAATTCCCCAGGTGAATCCCTTGCGACTAATCGACACATCCTGCAAGCCGGTCTTCACGAGGCTGACGATCTCGTTCCGCCGACTTTCGGGCTGGATGAAATCGGGATTCGCCTCGTAATGCGCAAGCAAGCGATCGCCAAAGGCCGAAAGTCGAAAGAAGTAGTTTTCTTCTTCGACTTCACGAAGTGGTTTGTTGGGATGATTGGGACACTTGCCGTCAACGATCTGGCTTGCGGTTTTAAACTCCTCGCAGCCGTCACAATAAAGCGCCTGGTATGGTTTCTTGTAGATATCGCCGGCGTCGTAAACCTTCTGAATGAACTTGCGGCAACCGATATGATGCCGTTCTTCACTCGTCTGAATGAAGTCGTCGTTCGAGATTTCGAGTGCCTTCCAGACGTCCTGAAACTGGCGGGCCATGTCGTCGACGTACGGCTTCGCCTCGACGCCAAGTTCGGTCGCGCGTTGAGAGACCTTGATCGTGTTTTCGTCGTTCCCCATCAGGAAGTGAACGGCGTTGCCCTCCATTCGCTGAAACCGGGCCTGGACGTCGGCGCCGATCTTTTCGAATGCCGTGCCGATGTGGGGTCGGCTGTTGGGGTAGTCAATCGCCGTTGTGATGAAGAACCGCATGCTCACTCCGATCGTTGGCCTGTTGCCTCAGTCGCAACTGATCAATCGACCAGTCCGACCGCGCATTTATCTGCCATCAAACCGACACAAGTCGGTGTTGCCACGTTCGCTGCGCCCACATCTTACGAACTGACAACAGCGCGCGAGAAGGCCGAATCGACTCGCAAGGGGTCGATCCGGCCTGCCGTATGACGGGGCGAAGACCGCAACGCGCGTTACAGCCCCGCGCGCTTCTTGCGGGCGAGCACGAAAATCGTGTGCGAATCGCGCCAGGGCGAAAGCACGAGCGAGAGCAGTTTGAGCAATGGGAACGTGAGGACTGTGAGAGCGTCGATCTTCGAGCGGAACAGCTTGTGCTGAATTTGCATCACAGCCGTTGAGCCGAGTGTGCCGAAGCGCAGGCGATCGACGGGCTCGAATCCGTTGCGGTCGAGGAGCGATTCGAGTTGCTCCATCGTGTATCCGTTACGAACATGCCAGCCGTTCTCTGCGCGGCTGACGCGGATCTGGTCGGCGTTTGCCTGCCAGTCGCGGTTAGGCGTGGTGATATAAACAAGCCCGTCTTCATCGAGAACGTCGTGGATTTGCTTCAACGTCCCCGATGCATCGAGGATATGCTCGATCACGTCGAGCAGCAGCACCTGATCGAACTGGCCGTGATTTGACTTATTTGCCGCAAACCGGTCGAGAGTCGTCAGCTGGAAGGCCATCTGACTCTCTGGAATCTCCAGGTAACGGCGCATCTCTTCGCAATTCCTGGCTTCCGACTCGTGAATCGTGATGCCAGTGCAAACCGCGCCGCGCAAAACGGCCTGGTGGGCAAAGTAGGCGTTACCGCAGCCGCAATCGAGCGTGCGGACGGGCGACTCCGCAGTGCCGCTTAACAGCAACCGCACAATCTGTGACTTATCCCGACTTACCCAGTTCGTCCCGGGCCACATCAGGTACTTCAGGAACAACTTCGCCTGCGAAAGAGCCGATGACGGCGCAGCGGGTGCAGCTTCGATGGCGTTCGACATTGGTGTCCATCCTGAACCTTGAATACGGCGAGCATCGCCGAATTCGGAGTCAATCCATGAGGCGGCAGTATGTTCAGAAATCTAGCTCGCCACGTCAAGTAAGTTAGACATTTTGCAAAGAAGATATTTAGCTAAATTCGCCCGAACTCCGTGCCCGAACACAAGAAAAAAATATTATGTTTCAACTCCAGTAGACGTTTATCGAGACGGTGCATTTTTCCTCGTTGACCGTCATTTCTGCATGCTGCGCTCCGCCACCCGGCTTGATCTCATAATGCTTCAACCCACGGCCACGTTGATCGACCTTCGCATCCTGAATTCCAGGACAAGCCGCGAGCCATGCGTCGATTTCCGGTCTCGGCAACTCGAAATCAACCTTAAATTGGCGAGTGAACATCGACCCTGTCACTCGCACGTTAAACCGTCGCACCCCCTCGGGATACGGTGCAAGTCTTGCCCATTCTCGTGTGATCTTCAGTCCTTGCGCGTTCGAAAAATCTTCGCAGCCAATTTCACCCCAGCACCCAACAATCGACCCCAAAAACAGACCAACCAAAAATCGCCGACTGAGAAAGTATGTGAACAGCCGTTTGAAGGGAATTGGCATGCTCGACCCGCCACCACGACATAAACAATAATTACACTGACTATATGTTCGGATACCAGGTGCCATGCTCGCGCGTTTCGCACAAACATGGCACCCGACTGGTATCCCAAAACTTATTGCCGCAAGCCGATCGAAACATACTTCGTTTCAATGTACGACTGCAAACCTTCGATCCCCAGCTCGCGGCCCAGACCCGATTCCTTCATACCGCCGAACGGGCATTGCGGAGTCGCCGGCACAGGATCGTTGATCCCAATAATCCCAGCCTCGAGACCTTCGGCCATCCGGGTTGCCACGGTAAGGTCGTTCGTGAAGACATAAGCCGCAAGACCGTACGGCGTGTTGTTCGCAGCGGCGATCACATCGTCGAGCTTGTCGAAATCGAGCAGCGGCATGACCGGCGCGAACGGCTCTTCGGTCATCAGCTTCATCTCGGCGTTCACATCGCGAATGACGGTCGGCTCGAAGAAGTAACCTTTCTCGAACCGCGTCGACCGCGCTCCGCCGGTCAGAATCTTCCCGCCGTGCGACTTGGCATCAGCGATCAGTGCCGCCGTCTTCTCGAGCGCCTGCGGCTTGAACATCGGGCCGACCTGCGTCCCGTCGGTCAGGCCGTTGCCCATTTTGAGCCCCTTGGCTAGCTCGACCGCCGCCTCGGTGAAATCCTTGGCAATTTTCTCGTGGATATAAAAACGTGAGGGCGCAATGCAAACCTGGCCGTTGTTACGGAACTTGCCAATCACCGCCGCCTGAGCCACCTGCGCGACATCAGCGTCGGGGAAAACGATCAGCGGGGCATGTCCACCGAGTTCCATGCTCACGCGTTTCACGCCATCGGCCGAGCGTCGAATCAACTCCTTGCCAACCGCCGTGCTGCCGGTGAACGTGATCTTCCGGACCGCCGGATGCGCGAAAAGCGCGTCGGCGAATTCCTTCGCAGGACATAGCACCAGGTTCGCGACGCCCGGCGGCACACCGGCATCGGCGAGGCACTGGAACATCTGGATCAGCGTCAGCGGCGTGCCATCATCAGGCCGGCTCACCACCGTGCAACCCACAGCCAGCGCAGGGGCGATCTTCCGGCTCGGCAAGGCTGCGGGGAAGTTGAACGGCGTGATCGTGCCGACAACACCCACAGGATGAGCTATCGCCTGGTGACGGCGGTTCATGGTCGTCGGCGGAATGATCCGGCCGTAAACCCGCTTCCCTTCCTCAGCAAACCACTCGAACGTATCGGCGGTGTGCATCACCTCGCCACGCGCTTCGGGCAGCGGCTTGCCCTGTTCCTGCGTGAGAGTTCGGGCGATCGTATCGGCCCGCTGCCGCATCAGGTTGGCGGTTTCCTTGAGAATCTTCGCCCGATCGTAGGCCGAAAGCGCCTTCCAGGCAGGAAACGCAGCGGCCGCGGCGTCAATCGCGCGATCGGCATCGGCTCGACTGCCGTATGCGATCTCGGCGAGCGTTGATTCATCGGCCGGGTTGATCACCGGCAGCGTCTTGCCATCAGGCGCGTCGCACCACTGGCCTTTGATGTACATCTGGGTCGGAAACGTGCCGGCCATGATCGCGTGCCTCGGGTTCGTTGCGAGCGTTGGAGAGACAGGAGAGGGCTAGATCCCACAGGAATTACGGGATTGGACTTGGACGGAATCAAGAAGGGTGGCCGGGACAACTTGTTGTCCCGGTCGCGCAGCGATTAGAGGAGATCGCAGACAGTTCCGCCTTGCCATCAAATGGCTGCGCAACCCGCCCCTATCCATCGCGTCGTCCCAACCGCATCGCTCCTATTCAAGATCGCCCTCATTCGTCTGCTCAACGATACCGGGATCGAGCCGCCGCTTCAATCAAACCGACGTCTCACGGCTTCTTCGGCGCAGCCACCGACGTATGATCGTGCACAATCCGCCAACCCTCCGGCAATTTGCGCATGATGAGCGTGAACAACCCCTTAGGATTACTGCCATCCGCCTTCGTGAGAGCCCAAGCACCGCGCACAAAGGCCGAATCGGCACCGAGCACCTCGATCTCGATCTGGCTAAACGCGAGCGTCCCCATCTCCTTTCCGTCGGCCTTGTAGTTCTTGTAATAACGATCGCGCATGGCCGCAAACCCGTCCGACCGCTCGCCGCCCGACTGAAACACAACCTTAGGCGAATTCCAGTAGCCGACAAGGAAACCATCGAGATCGCGTTTGTTCCAGGCGGTTTCCTGGGCGTCGAGCACGGCTTTGATTTCGAGCGCGGCGGATTTTGTGTTGTCATCGCCGAGCACCAAGGACCCAGCGAAGCTCAAAGCGAAGACAATCGGAGTGGTGAAGTATTTCATGTGCGGAAGTTTCTCAATTGAGGATCGACGAAGCTCGGTATGCCGTTTACCGAAGTGATCTCAACTGCGTCGAGATTAACCGATCAGCCGTCAGCGGGCGATTCTCTGAGGCTCGGTCGGTTCGCTCTGACAAGTTGCTTTCGCTGTTTTCGCGTCGCGAGGTAGAGACCGAGGCCATAAACAATCCAAAAGACCAGCAACGAACTGATTAGCCATGCGCAGAGGGAAAGAAGGAGGGCGGGCAACAAAAGGTCGCCTCTCATTGGATCTGTCGCTAACCCGAACAACACGAGGCCCATCCCCAAGAGTCCCACGTAGATTCCGATCAGGGCGCCACATCCACTCCAAGCATCTGACACCAGGGGTGCCCCTACGCGATATCTCTTCTCAGCGCGCGCTCTCGCGATTGGAGGCCCCACTAACGACCCGATGAGAATCATGGGCAGCAATATCAAGATGAATAAAGGTCCCCAATGGCCATCTGTCGTTTTGAAAAAGATGTTTCCAGTTTTGTTGAAATCCCAAGCGACAAGACTGGTCCCCACAATCAAAACGCCGAAAAAGGGGACCAGCGAACCAACGAGAGCACCGACCTCGGCGGCTTTCCAAAGGTACTGTTGACGCGCATATTCACGGCCAGGTACGCAGAGAATCGGCGGCAGGTTGGAGTCGATCGGGACAGTCAATCCACGTAGTAAGTCGATCGCCTTGCGCCACTCCTCAACCCTCTGATTCACGGGAAGGAACCGACCGTATTCGAGCAAAACCCCTTCATTTTCACTCCGAATCTTCCATCCGGAACAGCAAGCCAGAGCAGCAAGCCGTGACGGATGCATGAACCGTCTGACTTCGTCTTCCGTCGAAACGCTGGGGGATCGCTTGGTTGCTTCGCACAGTGTGAGACGATGAACTAATTCGAACGCATGAACCGCATCACATGCGGCCCGGTCACCGACTGGTGGGTCGAAGCTGACACTCGGCCGCGACGACTTCGGTAGTCTTGGTTGGCAACAGAACGAGGGGAGGCCAAGAAGTCGAAGCGAGATGACCGTCGTCGATGCAGGCGCACGCATGCGGATCACATCGAACATCTCGACGGGAATTCCATCAATGACGGCACTGAACCGATCCTCGCACGTCAACCATTCGCGAAACCCGAACGCTCGCGTCCAATCCAGACGCGAGCGCCGGACTGGGCCAGGATTGAATTCAACGCCAAGCCGGTGCCCAAGCTCCGCGAGGCCCGTTCTCCGCTTGAGATGATAAAAGTACGGCGGCAATACACACGTCGCGCCGAGAATGGCTCCAGCGTACCCACACCAGTATCGGGGCAGAACGATGCGACCAACATATAGATTGAACATGAATACAAAACAAAATCCGTAGAATGCACCTATAACAGCCCCAAGAATCGCAAAGGTAGTCCAAAGAAATCTTCGGCTGAGCATAAAGCACTTCCGCGGCGGTATGCGGTCTAAATTCTTCGTGTGTTTTCGTCCCCCTTCAAATGATCTTATCCAATTTCTCAAGACATATTTTGGATCGACGACAACGCTCGCCCCCAACTTTCGCTCAAACCCCAATCATCCGCGCGACCGTCAACCACGGAAGCCCACAACCCATCCACACGCGTTTTGAATCACCCCGGCGAATCTCGCGCGTCGATAGACAGAGCTACAGAACCCCCGGACGCATTTCTCAGCGGAACGGCACACTCGATCACGGAAGAGGCGGAACGATGGAGCGGCGCACACGGCGATCGCTGGTCCCAGGCGTGAATGGGCTCGAAGACCGATCACTCCAAACCGTCATCTCCCCCGTTGCCTTCGGCCGCAGCACCACGGCGGCGGATGTCGTCAGCAACGACACAAGCGTCGGCTCGCCATCGCCATCCGCCTTCCTTGATCCCGCAACCCTCACCCCACGCGGCCTGGCGCAGGCGAAATTCAGCGCGGTGATCGTCGGCGGTCCTTTCAAGGTGCGCTCCGCCGTATTCAACAGCCAGCTCGCCGACCTCACCTTCATTGGCCGCGTGTCGTCGAACCAGTTCCTCCACGGCACGCTCGTGATGCACGTTGAAACGCCCAACTCACCAACTGGCATCACCGCGGGAGGCGCCTCGCTCCGCGACCGTAGCGTCGCTGCGACCGGCACCTCGCTCGGTATCGACCTCGGCGGCAACGCCACGAATTCCGCCGGCCCGAACCAGCAGGTTCCCACAATTCTCGACGCCAAGGGTAGGCCGATCCAACTCGGCTTCAACGTCGATACGAACACCAGCGGCGGCTCGTATGCGGGATCGATCGGACAGGGTGTGATTACCATCGCATACCGCAACAACGGCACGGCATCACTGCGATTTACCGGCTACGTTCTGCGAAATGGCGTGACAGATATCACTAGCTACACACTCTCGAAGTTCTCTTGATTCTCAATTGTTCATAAAACGAAACGGCCCCGCATTCTCGCCTATCGAGTGAGAAAGCGGGGCCGTTTCGTTTCGATCAAACAAGCTTCTCAATCGGCATGCCGCGTACGGGCATCACCGGAATTGGCCGCCCCGTCACATCAGGCACGAAACCGTGCGGATCGATGCCGAGGTTGTGATAAACGGTCGCCAGAACATCAAGATAATGAACCGGATGCGTCGCCGCGCGTCCGCCTGTCGGGTCGGTCGAGCCAATCACCTGACCAACCTTCATGCCGCCGCCCGCCAAGATCGCCGAGTTCACCGGCGCCCAGTGATCGCGACCGGCATCCTTGTTGATCTTGGGTGATCGGCCAAATTCACCCCAAACCACGACCGTCACATCCTCATCAAGGCCACGCATATAAATATCTTCGATCAGGGCCGAAATCCCCTGGTCAAAGAGCGGCAAATGCTGCTTGAGATGACCGAAATTATTGCCGTGCGTATCCCAGAAGCCATATGCAACTGTGACGCAACGAGCACCCGCTTCGACCAGCCTGCGAGCCATCAAAAGCTGGTCGTTCCACATCGGTGCGCCGTCGCCAAGGTGGTTCGAGCCCCCCTTACCATAGCGGTCGCGAATCCGCGGATCTTCCTTGGAAAGATCCATCGCGTCGGCCACCTTGCTGGATGTCAGCACGTCGAATGCTCGGCCGTAAAACGCGTCCATGCTAGCGACGCTGTTCGAATCGAGCCCGCGACGAAACTCCTCGAACCCGCGCAGCAAACCTTTGCGGCCTTCAAAGCGATCGGCCGAGACAGTCGTTTGGCGGAGCAGGGCAAGGTCGTCGCTATCCATCTTCGACGCCGCGAATTTCGACCCCAGCACACCTGGTCCCGCCGCGTTATACGGCTTGTGTTGCATCGTCGGAAAAAGGTCGACAAACGGCGGCACAACCGGATCAACCGCCCCTTGCGCCCGTGCAATCACTGATCCGAAGTGTGGCGTCTTGAGGCGGATCGCCAGATCCATCGAATGCCCGGTGACGTTCTGCCAGCTCGAATGCTCGTCGCGCAAACCGACGATCGACCGCAAGATCGCCATCTTATCGGTGCACTTCGCCAGCATCGGCAGCAAGTTGCCGATCTGAATGCCGGGGACGACCGTATCAATCGGCGTGAACTCGCCGCGGATCTCCTTGGGGGCGTTGGGTTTAAGGTCAACGGTATCCTGGTGCGAGATCCCGCCCGACAGGTAAACCATGATGACCGACTTATGCCGCGACGCCCCAACCCTGGCCGCATGCGCTTCAGCCTGAAGGATTTGCGGCAAAGCCATGCCACCCATCGCCAGGCCGCCGAGCTTCAGAAACGAGCGCCGGGAAACGCCATCGCAAAAGCGTCCCTTCGATCCATAAAACGTCAACATGGCGCCGCCCCTTCGCATGCCAGGCCGTCAGATTGTCTAACAAGAGTATAACTCTTAGCGGAAGCCGAGCAACCCCGGCGTTCTTACCTGCATTAACAGCAGGCAAGCGGGATCTCGAACACGCGAAGCGGCCTGCGAATTACTAGCGGAAACCCAATTTCAATACTTCGTTCATTGCCGAAATGCCGGCGCGGTTGCTCGTTCCGCCACGCCGGCAATTCGCCAAAACCGTTAACCGTGTCACACGAATTCATCGAACTGCAGGCAGAGCAAGCGAGCACCGAACCCACAGTTCAGGCGAAATCGTATGCTCTTCGCTCCCAGCACCAAAGGGTTCAGCTTCACGATCTGGAAGAAAGATCCGGCGTTACCGGCGAAGGCCACGGGCACCCAAAGCACCAAGCAGCCCGAGGGCCAGCATCCCCATGGTGGCCGGTTCCGGGACGGAGACCGCTGACGTCAGTCCGACCGTCAGGTCGTCGAGGCCGTGAACGTCGCCCTCGGTCGTGAACGTGTTCAGGATTTCAATTTGGCTGAACAGCACCGACGGAGTTGTGCTCACGACTCCGAAGAAAAACACGTTTGCGTTCGAGTTGCTTGTCGTCACCGAGGTCGTGAATGTCTGCGTGCCTCCACCAAGCAGCGTCGCGATGACCGAGATTTGGTCCGGCGCTGTACCTCCGTCACTGAGGTCGGTCACATAGAATCCGAACCCTGCGACGGCGGAACTGAAGACCAAATGATCATCACGCAAACCTTGAGAATCGAGATAGTTCGCGCCTGATGTGGCAAACGCACCATTATCTTGCGCGTTGTTGATGGCCTCGCCCGGACCATACGTCGCCGTCGCCGTCACGCCTGATCCAGTGAATGACAAACCCGCGGGCGGACTGCCCGCCGTATAGGAATCGAAATTCTCCATCCCCACTGTACCGAGGGCCGAGACGAATGACGTGCGGGCGGTCAGGCTATTCGCCGGAGTCGTGGGCGGGATTCCGTTGCCCTGATCGATACCGAAGTAGGTCGTGAAGCCCGCCTGAACATTTCCGGCAGAACTTACCAGAGCCACGACGGCCAGGAGGCATGTCAGAGCGAAACCGCGCGGGTTTCGATTCAGGTCAATCGTCGGCCGACTGGATCGCAACATCATATTCGCCCCCCTATGTAATTGACTGTCGAAAAGTTGAAAACAGAAATGCCGATCTGTTTTGGCGATGAGCGGAGAAAATGAACCTGCACACAACCGCTTCGTACACATCCGAGGGATCGATAAAGACTCAAAGATTGCGAGATTCCGCCGCGCGAGTATCGCGGCAATCGTCAACACTCTCGATCGAGACTTCATCCCAGAGAACGAGCGCTCGGCATTCGAAGGCCCGCCACCTCTTGTGATGATGTATTCGATACTGGCAAGGTTCCTGTGTCCAAAGAAAAAACGGCAAAACTCTGCACGATTATCAAAACGGAAGAACTGTCTTCCCGCGGCAACGCGAACTATTCCCTTCCATGTCGGCTCGAAGTAATGATTTTCCAGTCTCTCCGCTACGACTTCCGCTAAGTCATCGAAATTCTGGCGCAAACTTGGTTTTGGCGGCCAGATTCAAAGCAACCGCCCAGAGACTCTCCTCCCAAATGAGTCACTCTGGGAAGTCCACGGAGCGGAAGGTACGATAGCGTGGAAACAATTCCATGACGAATCAGCCGAGGCCGCTCGATGTTCAAGTTCCTGCACGCGGCCGATATCCATCTCGATAGCCCGCTACGCAATCTGAAGTCTCATCAAGGTTTAAACGTCGAAACCCTGCAGAGTGCCACGCGCAGGGCGTTCGTCAACCTGATCGATCTGGCAATCGCTGAGCAGGTCAAGTTCGTGCTGATCGCCGGCGACGTCTACGATGGCGACTCGCGCGATTTCGGCATCGGTCTCTGGCTGCACGCCCAGTTTCAACGACTCGCCGACCACAAGATCCAGGTGTTTCTGATTCGCGGCAATCACGACGCGCAGAATCGCGTGCTCCGTGACTTCAAATTCTCAGCGCACGTCCATCAACTGCCCACGAACAAGCCCGACACAATCACGCTCGAAGACGTCGACGTAGCCATCCACGGTCAGGGATTCGCACAAGCCAGCGTCACTGACGACCTCTCCACCGCTTACCCTCGCGCCAAACCCGGCCTGTTCAACATCGGCCTCCTGCACACCTCGGCCACCGGCTTCGACGGCCACGAGCCCTACGCCCCGTGCCAAATCGACACCCTACGATCCAAGGGTTACGGTTACTGGGCCTTGGGACATGTTCACACGCGATTAACCCTTGAGAAGGACGAAACCCACGTCGTTTTCCCCGGAAATACGCAAGGGCGGCACATTCGCGAGACCGGCCCCAAGGGCTGCGTATTGGTGACGGTGACCGACAAGCTCGAAGTCGAATGCGAGTTTCGGGCTATCGACGTCGTGCGCTGGGAGCGATTGGAACTCGATGGCTCGACGTGTGAGAATATCGACGCGCTTGTCGATCAATTCTCGATCGAAGCCCGTTCGCTGCTGAATCGCGCTGACGACCGTTCATCGGTCGTCCGCATCGAAGTGACCGGAGCATCGCCCGGCCACGAGCAATTCTTGGCGAAGCAAAGCGCCCTTCGCACCAACTTGCTCGCCGAAGCGGGCCGTCTTTCCGACCAGCTTTGGATCGAAAAAATCAAGCTCAACACGCTTCCGGTGATCGCCGCACGACGCGAGGACATCGATAACGATGCCTACGCCGCGGTTCTGGAAACGATCGAGCAGCTTCGAGGCAACGACAATGAGCTCGCCGAACTTTCCTCCGCGCTGTTTGCGGGCCTTAAGAAAAAACTGCCCGACGACCTCATCGATGCCGACGGCGTGCGTCTCAACGACATCGGTTGGCTCCGCGAGGCGCTGGCGTCGGTTTGGCCGGTGGTGCTCGACGAATTCAACGCGCCGACTGACGCGCGCTAAGATACGAATGGAATTGCCGCCCTCATGAAGATCGCGCGCCTGAATCTCGTCTCCTTCGGCCACTTCCGGGACTTCACGCTCGAATTCCCGGAAAACGGCCCCGGCCTGCATCTGATCGTGGGCCCCAACGAAGCCGGAAAAACAACAACACTGCATGCGCTTAAATGTTTACTATTTGGCTTTGATTTCGCAAAAGGCAGCGAATTTCCCGACGAAAACTACAAGAACGATTACGAGTTTATCCCCGACGCCCCCAAACCAAAACTTGGCGCGACGCTCATCAACACCGCGGGCGAACATCTCAATTTGGTGCGCCACAAAGGAAAACCCAAGGCACGCCAGATCCTCGCCGACGACGGCAAGACCGAGATTGACGGCACCAAACTCGCGCGATTCCTGCCGCCTCAGATCGACCCGCGCACCCAAAGCCTTTTCCTCGCCACCCACGCCGAACTCGTTCAAGGCAGCAAAGAAATTATCGCCGGCGGCGGCGACTTCGCGACGATTCTCTTCACAGGCGCCGGCCTGCCGCAAATCACTCGCGTGCTTCAGCGCCTCAAAGAAAAGGCCGACGGCCTCTTCAAACCGCAGGCCCAAAATCCGCCGATCAACGCCTTGCTTTCCGAACTCGACAAAACGAAAAAGCTCGCCAGAGACCTCGCGCTCTCAGGCGACAAGTGGCGCGAAGAATCAACCCGTCTCGAACAGGCCGAAGCAGACGCCACCACGCTTCACGACCAGGTCGAACGAGACACAGCCGAACGCCATCGCCTCGATCGTTTGCGAACCATTCAGCCATTACTCAGCAACCGCGCCGAAGCGATTCGCAAACGTGCGGCCCTGGGCAACGTAAAACTCCTCCGTCCCGACCTCGGCGACGAACTGCGCGACCTCCAACGCCAATCGGCCGAAATCACCGACGAGCTCACCACGCAATCGTCGACGCTTCAAGAACTCGAAACCAAAATCACCACCGATCACGACGCGTTATTGTCGCAAGAAAAAACAATTGACGACCTGCGACAGCAACTTTCGGCCTACCGCGCGGCGACGCTCGATTTCACCGCGAAACAAGACCAATACAAAGCGCTCGAACGCTCGCTCGACCGAGATCTCGAAAGACACTCTCCCGGTCTCCCGCTCGACGAGATTCCCACGTTGAAAGTCGACGCCGCCCGACTCGACGCGATCAAAAAGCTTCAGCGCGAAGTCGGCAAGCTCGACGAAGCGTGCCGATTGGCCGACACCGAACTCGCCCGATTGACGACCGATAACGAAACCCAGCAATCTTCTGCAAACGATCCACAAATCCGCGACATTCTCGACGAGCTCGCCGCGTTCATCGCCAAAGTCCGCGAACACGGCGACCTCGACGACCATTTACAAAAAGCCACTTCACGCTTTGAAAAGAGCAAAGCCAAGCACGCCCGCAGCCTCGAAAGTCTGCCCCTCTGGAATCGCTCCATCGCCGAACTGATCACCGCCAAGATTCCGGCCGACGCCACGATCACACGATTCAAGTCCACGTGGGACAATCTCGCAACGCGTCGTCAGGAATTCGAAAAAGAACTGCGTGCGATCGAAAAAGAGCGCAAGACGATCGAGAAAAACATCGCCGAAGATAGCCTGCACGGCGAAGTCCCGAGCGAGGCCGATCTCGACGCCATCCGCCAATCACGTAACGCCACCTGGACAACGATCAAGCGCTCACTGATCGAAGGAAAGCCGCCCGAAACTCCCGCTCGGCTTGCACAAGAATTCGATGATCTCCTGATGCGTGCCGATGCCATAAGCGACGCGATCAAACGCGAAGCCAAGCGTGTCCACCAGCGAGCGCAATGGCAGCTCGACCTCCGCGATTTGGCCGACCGCCAAGCCGAGTCGGAGGAAAACCTCGAGAAGCTCGACAAAGAAACGGACCAAGCGAATCAAGACTGGCGAACCGCATGGCAACCTTGCGAAATCGACCCGCTTCCCCCGGCCGAAATGGCCGATTGGATTCGCGAGCGCAAGTCACTGATCACCTCGTGGGAGCCCGTTGAAAAAGAGCAGGGGACAGTGCACGAATTGCGCGAGGAAATCGACGCGATCGTCGCCAACCTTCGCACGCTTTTCAACCGTCTCAGCGCACACACACCAGCAAACGACACGCATCTCGCGAGTTGGCTCGCCAGCGCCGAAAGGCTTATTACACAAGGCACGCATGGCGAAAGCGTGGCCGTTGCTCAACACGCCGTGAAGCGTGCGACCGATGCTCGCAACGACTGGCAAAAACGCTGGGACGACGCCATCGCCGCCCTTGGCCTTTCCGCAAGATCGTCGTTCGAGTCGGTCGACGAACGGCTCAAGGCGATCGACGCTCTCATCGAAAATGGGAACGCACTATCTCGACTTTGCGACGAGCTTCAAATCCTCACCACCAAGCGCGACGCTTTTGAAATGAGCGTGCGTGATCTCGCAACTGCACTCGATGCCAACGCCGATAACCGTGAATCAGGCGAGTTAATCACAGCTCTCACCGGACGCGTCCAAAGTGCACGCACATTAGAAAACAGGCGAATTCAATATCGCGAATCGCTCGACCGCGCCCGAGCGACGCAACGCCGCCTGACCCATCAACTCGAAGCCCTCTGCCAGGAAGCGACTTGCTTGACACTCGAAGAATTGAAACAAGCAATTCCGCTCTCCAGTGAAGCTCGCGAACTCGACAGTGAGATTGAAGCCGAGGAGAAACGAATCCGCCAGCAATCCCTGGGACGATCGCTCGAAGAGATCGAACAAGAAGCGCTCGCCGAAGACTTTGACAGCCTCCCTGCACGTCTTGAATCGCTCGAAGAGAAGATTGCCGGAGCTCGCCCACGCTCGACCGAACTCGGCGAAAAAATCGGTGCGGCCAAGCTCAATCTTGAGGCAATGCGCAACGGAGCAGGGGCCGCCGGGTCGCTTCAGGACATGCAGCAAATCATCGGCGATCTCGAAGACAACGTCGCCGAATATGCCCGCTTTCGCCTGGCTGAGGCCGTGTTGCGGAAGGCCGTCGACCGTTATCGCGAACAGAACCAGGGCCCCATTCTTGGTCGCACAAACGATCTCTTCAAATCGCTGACTCTCGGCTCATTCGAAGGCATCGTGTCCAGCGACGAAGTCGCCGAACCCACGAAAAAGAGGGACGTACTCGAAATTCCCAAACTGCTCGGCATCCGTGCAAACGAGTTGAGCGAAAAGGTCCCTGTGAACGTCATGAGCCGCGGCACGGCCGACGCCCTTTACCTGGCAATTCGCCTGGCGACGCTGGAACATCATCTCGAATCGCACGAAGCGATGCCATTCGTGGTCGACGACATTCTCGTTCAATTTGACGACCGCCGCTCGACGGCCGCACTCAGAGCTCTGGCCGAATTATCGGCACGTACTCAGGTGCTGTTTTTCACGCATCATCATCATCTGGCAGATCTCGCCACGTCGGCACTCGGCAAAGCGGCCGTTCACGTGCACGAATTGCCGGCGCGATTGATGAGTTGAATTGTGCGGGTTTCGCCCGAAGATCCTTGGATTCACGCGGGTACGAGCGAGCACACGCCGATGAACGACTCGTCTGAACTCTTCGATCGCATCCGCGAGCTTGTATCCGAAATGGCCGGAGTTCCTGTCTCCAAAATTCACCCGGACACACGCCTTGAAGAAGATCTCGGCATGACTGGCATCGACTCCGCCGACTTTCTTGAAGCATTTGCGAAAGAGTTTGATATTGACCTCACCGGCCTGGATTTCCACAAGCATTTCGGTCCGGAAGGATGCAATCCGTTCTTCCATACTCCAGACTGGCTCAAAGATCACGGCAACTATCCGGTGACGGTCGATCACCTTGTAAGAGTCGCACAGATCGGCCGCTGGTTCTCACCGCCGCGTGTTTAAGCGATTGCCAATCTTCTGGTCTGCTCGGCAAGTTATGCCATGTTCACAATCGACACATTCGAGGAGCCGCCATCCAACAATGAAATAACTTAATATAATAATGGTTTTGAATTAAATACTCATATTTAATAGAATTGCGCCGACGAAAGTGAGCTGGTTAATTCCGTCCAGGTGTAAGGCGGATTCGTTAACGAAGTTTGTGAAATAAATACGTCTCTTACACCCTTGCGAAGCCCAATCGCGTGTTGTAGCATTGTAGCCCTTGCCCAGAACCCTACCTTGGACGACTCCCCCACGCGAACGATTCGCACTAGCCTGGCGCTATCCTCGAGGATGGCGGAATTCGCATTCATGAAACTCTCTGACATCGCTCCCACGGTGGCGATTGGCCGTCGGAAGTTCCTCCAACAATCCCTCCTAGGCGCTAGCCTCGCAGGTATTTCTCAGGTCGCTCATGCGGCCACACCCAAGAAAATGCGCGTTCGAATCTGGTGCGAAGGCGGCGCGCCCAAGCCCGTCTATCCCCACGATGTTGACGGCGCCATCGCCGAAGCCCTCGGCCGCCGCGCGGAATTCACGGTGACCAAGGCCAGGCTCGACGAGTCCGACGCCGGTCTTTCCGACGCCGCACTCGACGCGACCGACACCCTCATCTGGTGGGGCCGCCTCCGCCACCACGAATTGCCAGATCACCGCGCCAAAGCCATCGCCGCTCGCGTCAAAGCCGGCAAGCTTGGCTTTGTGGCATTGCATGCATCATGTCTATCAAAGCCATTTCTCGAGTTGATGGGAAGCAACTGCGAGTTGGGCGGATTTCGCGAAGATGGGCGTCCCGAGCGGATCGAGGTGAAGGATCCGAATCACCCGATTGTGCAAGGGGTTACGTCATTCACCATCCCGCGCAGCTCGATGTTCGCCGAGCCGTTTCGCGTCCCAGCGCCCGAGAAGGTGGTGATGGTTTCGACGTTCGATCGCGGCGAGACATTCCGTAGTGGTCTTACCTGGAGCGTCGGCAAAGGACGCGTGGCCTATTTCCGGCCAGGTCACGATGGTTTTCCCATTTTCTTCCATCCGGCCGTGCGGAAGATCGTGGCCAATGCGGCGATCTGGGCGTCTGCTCAGGCTTGATCTGGCGTTCAGGCGGTTGACTCTCGATAAGCGTCCCCTAAAATCTCGGGCGTGATCATCTTGTTGAATTTTCGGTACATAGCGGCGAGAATGATCGCTCTTTATCTGTGCGACACCCTCGGTTGGACCGAGAGTCGATAGGCCGTTCGCGGGTTGACCGTGCGGGAACTGGGGACGGGATGGTCCCAACATCCACGGTTGGATTGAGCGGCGGCCTGAATCTGAGACGTATGTCGTCCTCGTCGACCTGCACCCCGCTGGTTGTTATTTCGGCTCTATATTCCAGATTCCAGGAGAATGCACCGATGCGCACGTGGCTCCTCAGCCTTGCCGCCCTCGCCCTGGTCGCCAGCCCCGCCTTCGCCGGCAAGTACAACAAGGCCCTCAACATCGGCGACAAGGCCCCCGGCTTTGACGCCCTTCCCGCCGTCAATAGCGAAGCGGGCGACACCTCGCTCAGCCTCGGCGACGTGAAGGAAGAAGTCGTCGTCATCGCCTTCCTCGCCAACCACTGCCCCGCCGTCGTCGCCACCGAAGACCGCTTCATCGACCTCGCCAAGTCCTTCAAGGACAAGAGCGTCAAGGTGATCGGTATCTCGGTCACCGCCGCCGAAGGCCAGAAGGAAATCGACGACATTCCCGCCATCAAGAACGCCGTCAAGAAGAAGGGCTACAACTTCGTCTACGCCTACGACGAAAGTCAGGCCACCGGCAAGGCTTACGGCGCGGCCGCCACGCCGACCGTCATCGTTCTCGACAAGGACCGCAAGGTTCGTTACACCGGCGCTCTCGACGACAGCACGATGAACGAAGCCAAGGTGAAGACGACCTACGTCAAGGACGCCGTCAGCGCGATCCTCGCCGGCAAGGAAGTTGAAGTCACCGAAACCCGTCCCCAGGGTTGCGGCATCAGCTACGTGAAGAGCAGCAAGTAACTCCGCCTATCCTCGGCTTCGAGAATGCCGCCCCTCCCGACGCTTCGGCGACGACGGGGCGGTGACCGATTCCGCTCGCCGCCGACCCATCCCTCGGCGGCGATTTCATTTCGAAGCGTCCCGACCTCGTCGATCTCCTGCTTGAACCCTACGTCAACGGAGCTGACCGTGCTTTCACCTCTTCCTCGTCCCGCCCGCCGAGTTGTGGCGCTTCTGTGCGCTGCGCTCGTCGCTCCCGTCTTTGCAGCGCTCGCCGCTGAAGACGAAGTTACCCTTACGCCCGTCAAGTTCGACGTCTATCTCTCCAAAATCGCCGCCAACAAGAAGGCAAAGCTCACCGTCGTCGACGCCTGGGCAACCTGGTGCGGCCCGTGCAAGGAAAACTTCCCGCACCTCGTTGAGATGCACAAGAAGTACGCCAGCAAGGGGCTAGCCGCAGTTTCGCTCTCGCTCGACGATCCCGAGAAACCCAAGAAAATCGCCGAGGCCAAGGCATTTCTCGCCGAGAAGAAGGCAACCTTCTCCAACTTCCTGCTCGACGAAACGCAGGACGACGCCTTCGAGAAGCTGAACATCGTCGCGATTCCCGCCGTTTTCGTGTTTGGTCCCGATGGCAAGGAAATCAAGCGCTTCACGCTCGACGACCCCAAGCATCAGTTCACCTACGAAGAAGTCGAGAAGTTCGTCGTAGATCAACTGAAGTAAAATCAATCTCCACTGGCAACCGACAACCGGCAACTGCTTCTTGGGATTGACCGAGTTCTGCGGGTGAGTATTGTGGGGCGGCGCGGCTGGTCATCAGCGGCCGCCCTCTTTTCTTTCCGTCCGGGCCGGCCGCCCGAAAGGATCGCGACGTGGAGCAGGGAAGCGAAAACGCGAAGGATTCGCGTCATCGGCAGTTTCGTCGGCGATTGTGGCGGCTTTCGCTCCTTTCTCTCATCGCCATACTCTTCGCCACCTACTTCCGGCGCCCACTCTTCGAGGGCAACTGGGGCGTCGTCGATGGAGACATCGTCTTCCGAAGCGCCCAGCCCAAGGGCGACGTCGTCGGCATGATCAACGCGCACAAACTCGGCTCAGTGCTCAACCTCCGCGGCGGCAAGACAGCCGATTCGTGGTACTCCGCCGAAGTTGACGCGACCGCGAAAACCGGCGCCGAATTTTACGACCTGCCGATGAGCGCCGTCCGTCGCCCCTCGCGCCGCGAGTTGCTCGTCCTGCTCGACGTTCTCGACCATTGCCGCTATCCGCTGCTGATCCATTGCAAGAGTGGGTCCGACCGCACCGGACTGGTGGTCGCCCTCTATCAAATGTATCGCAAGGGCGAGTCACCGTCGCAGGCGCTCTCCTCGTTCTCGCTGGCATACGGACACGTGCCGCTGCTCGGCCCCGAACATCTGCACGAACCGCTTCACGAGTACGCCGCCTGGCTCAAAAAGCAAAACCTGCCGCACACTCCCGAGCGATTCGTCGATTGGGTCAAACACGACTACGCCGCAAGCGATGCGCTCGTTGACCTCCCTCCAACACGCCCCGGCCCGCGCCCTCCGCGTGAGACGGCTCAAGGCGAACAGCCGGTCGTTCGTTAATAAATATAATATATAACGAAATCTCTAAAACTCATTCATTCGGACTCGTTGGGGCATGCGCTCGCCATCTCTTTTCTTCCAATTTTCAAATTATTAAAATTGCATGATCTTATATTATCAGATCAGCTAATTCACTAAGACTCTCGTCATTTCGCATGCTTGCCGCCGCATATGACCGGCATTTCATCATCCGATGCGCCTACGAGAATGTGCGAATTTTGTTGACGGAAATGCTCCGCCCTAGGGAGTTTACGAGTATTCCCTGACTCCTGGTTTCCGTCGGATTCCCTTGCCTTTTGCTCACTCTTGCGAGGCCATTTCGAGAAAGATGAGCATTCAATAGGCAGTAAATTCATGCGCGCCCGAGCGGAGATTTCGAAGGAATGCCAGGAATGGAACCCTCTTGATTCGCGGTTGCGCAAGATCATAAAATCATCCCGATTCATGTTTCGGGTCGATTTTTGGACAAGTCTCCATCTAACAGGAACGGATCTGCTCCCCGAACTGAATCAACCCGCCGCCTGAATGACCGACCAATACCTTTCCAACCCGCTTTGAAGTGATCGACGTCAACAGTCGTTCTCAAAAACTTAACGCGTAACGGGATTCTTCCTCCCGCGCTATTTCACGATTCTGCTTTTTTCCCTCTCTTCTAATTCGGAGCGAATTGCATGTGCATCACCTCTCGGATGCGCTCGCGCGCTGGCTTCACGCTCATTGAGCTGCTGGTAGTCATTGCGATCATTGCTGTGCTCATCGCGCTGCTGCTTCCGGCTGTTCAGTCGGCACGTGAGGCGGCCCGCCGATCCCAGTGCACAAACAACCTGAAGCAAATGGGCCTGGCCACGATGACTTTCGAGTCGGCCAACAGCAACTTCCCGCCGGGTGTCGGGCCGTATCCCACCACGTCAAATGGTGGCGCCAGGGCCAGCGTCGTCGCCCAGATTCTTCCGTACATGGAACAGGCGAGCATGTATGGAGCGTTCAACTTCGGATTCAACTTGAATCTGACCGGCCCCGGAACCGTGAATGACACAGCTCAGACTCAGCTTGTCAGCTCGTTCATTTGCCCCTCAGACCCATCAAGCGCCCGTCTTCTCTCTGGCACCAGCCAGCTCGGGTACAACAACTACTTCGCGAGCCTGGGTAACACTGCGAGCCAGCAAGTCGGCACGGCAACGTACCAGGAGTCGAATACCGCGAACCTGGGAATCTTCAACTTCAGCTACAACGGCGAACCGCATTACACCAACCCACCAACCAACACAATCGTCAACCCGCGCTATCTTGGCGCCAACCCGACCACCATCGCGCAGATTACCGACGGTACTAGCAACACCGCCTGCTACGCCGAAACGACGCGTGGTCGGGCCATTGCCAATACCGCGGCCGAAGTTCCTATTCCGGACCTCGCCAACGTTTACACGATCACGGGTGACTTCACCGGTACCGCCAACCAGATTCCGCCGAGCGATTGCAGCACTTTCGCCAACCAGATCCGCCTCCGCTATCGTGGCCAGCAGTACTATCGCAACCTCCCCTCGACCGGCTACTACAGCCACACAGTTCCTCCCAACTACAAGCTGTGGGACTGCTCGAACAACGCCAACTTCAATCAGGGTCATACGGCCGCTCGTAGCTATCACCCCGGTGGCGTGAACGTCACCTTCTGCGATGGTTCGGTCCGGTTCATCAAGAACTCGGTTGACGCCCTCGTCTGGCGGAAGCTGGGCACGAAGGCCGGCGGCGAAGTCATCAGTTCGGACGCTTATTGATCTGACAAAGCGCCGTTGCGATCAAGGGACGAGGCGAATCCCATTCTCCTCGTCCTTCGCTACTTCCTGGAGTATGAAAATGCGTCTGTTTTCGCGATCGCTGATCCTGTGCGCGCTGGTTTTCGCGTCGGCTTTTTCCGGTGTGGGTTGCGGCGGATCGTCGGGCCTCGCCAAGACAGAAGAGACTTCGACCGATCACCTGGCCCTACGCGAACTTGGTGAAGCCTATCGGCTCTACACCATCAGCAAGAAGAAGGCCCCAAAATCTCTCGCCGAACTGGCCACCGTCGACGCAGTCGGAGGCAATGGTATTGAAGCCGTTCGCACCGGCCGCGCAGCTATTCGAATGGACGCGACGTTACCCGACACCGGCGAAGAGCCGGGTAAAGTTCCCTCAAGCGAAGTGCTCGCCTATGAGACAAAGACACCCCAAGATGGCGGCTACGTCCTGCTGCTCGACCGCACAATTCGGAAGATGACGCCAGACGAGTTCAAGGCGGCGAAACTAGCGGGCGTCGAAGCCTCGGCAGCCGCCAGCAAGAAGTAATCGGTTTCGTCTTTCGAGTCTGGAATCCCAAGCCTTGCCTCCTCCAATTGAAGGGGCAAGGCTTTTCGTTTGTCGCTCAGAACTGTCCGGAGACAAGACGAATACCGTGGGGCTGTTACAGTTTGGGACATCATGGCATTCGCCGTTTCAAGCGAGTGCTCCTCAAATATCAGGAGACCTTCGATCAACTCAGAATCCGAAGCGTTTCCCACTTGGCTCGTTGCATGTTCACTCATTACGAATAGATGCAAGGACTCCTCATATCTTTGCCTTTAAACTGTTCGGTAACGTTCCACAACGTGATGTGCAGAGACCAACCATTGCGCCGATTCAATCCTGACCAAAAGCTGTACCAAGAATCGATAACGAAATCGCTAGGACTTGCGACTTCGCACCGTGCGGCGCACACCTCATTTGTCCCTCCTCGCGCGCAAATTCGATAACAGGGAATGATCGGCCGCATACAAAATATATAATATCTAACGAAATTAATAAGACTTGTGTTCCCTTCACGACGGCGGGTTCTGGCACGGCAAATGCGTTTATTCATCATCCGTTGGCTGCGACGATGCGGTAGGATCGTTGACGGAAGTCTTTTGCTTCCAGGCAGTTTGAGAGCCGTTTTGCTCTCGGTCGCCACGATGGTTCTTTCGTTTTGTTGCTCGCCTTGGTGCACGAATGCTGGAATTGCAGGCACGCGATCAGGAGAGAATGTTGGCGTCAGATCCCGGATGAATGATTGCGTTGCCTACCCCTTGATCGCGGTTGCGACGTTTCATAAAATCATCACAACTCGTCTCGCGGGTTGATTTCTTGACGAGTAACAAATCCAATCGCTAGGATCCGTAGGTAGTTCTCACATCCCCCCAAAGAACTTCCGACGACTTCATGCCTTACGTGCACTCTTGATGTGGTCGAAGCCGCGCTCGGCACGGCAGATATCCTTCCAACGCCCTACTCACTGACTTCGCGCCGGAAACCCTCTTGCCGGTAAGAGTCGTCACGCCTCTAGTTCGTTTTTCCTTTTTCTAATCCGGAGGTACTCTCGAATGCACAAGGCAAAAGGGGCGCGCTCACGCGCGGGCTTCACGCTCATCGAACTGCTGGTCGTGATCGCCATTATCGCCGTTCTTATCGCCCTACTTCTTCCCGCTGTGCAAGCCGCCCGCGCCGCTGCCCGGCGCATCCAGTGCACGAACAATCTGAAGCAGCTCGCCCTCGCGTGCATGAATTACGAAAGCTCGAATCAGTGCTTCCCCACCCAGTCGCAGAGTCCGGCGGTCACCACCGCCACCGACCTCACCGTCGGCTGGATTCCGCCGCTGCTTCAGTTCATTGAAGCCGGCACGTTCTTCAACTCGCTTAACTTCAATATCGACCTCATGGGCACCGGTGTGGGCGGATACGCCAACTCAACCGTTACCTGTGCGAATCTGTCGTTCCTCCAGTGTCCCGCCGAAAGCTTGGCCACCCCCTTGCGCGTCTTTAGTGGCGCCGTGTATTACGGTTACACCAACTACGCTGGCAATTACGGCGGCCCCGGCCCCATCTCGCAGATGTCGGGCACGATTATCCCCGCCAACAACTGGCTGATCGGCACCGCCGCGCAGCCGAACGGTAGCGCTGGCCTGAACCTCTACACCCAGGCAAGCTGGGGCCCGGTGAAGCTCGCGATGATCACCGACGGCACCTCGAACACCGGCCTCATCAGCGAACGCGTGCTCGGCCGTTCTTCGACTCCCGCGAACATCAACGCGGCTGGCCCGGACGTTCTCCGATGCGCCATCCACAGCCCCACCGGCGCTGCTGCTGGTTCGGGTGCGGCTGCCGCTCTCGTCATGCAGCAAGCGTGCGCCAATGCCCCCGGCACCCAGGGCCTCCGCTTCTGCGCCGGTAACGGCCAGATGTGGGCCGCCAGCTTCCCATCGTGGCTCGTGATCAACTCGTACAACCACTTCGGTACGCCGAACCAGATTCCCTGCTCGAACTCTGCAGAGTCCGGCGACAGCAGCAATAGCCCCTGGGCCACCTACTACATCACCCCGCTCGGTAGCGCTCCCCCGAGCAGCTTCCACTCGGGCGGCGTGAACAACGCCTTCGCCGACGGCTCGGTCCGGTTCATCAAGAACACGGTCAACGTTCAGGCGTGGTGGGCTCTCGGCAGCCGCAACGGTGGCGAAGTTATCAGCGCCGACGCGTTCTAAGCGTCGCGAATCCGCTCCACTCAGCGCCCGGTCGGACACCCGGCCGGGCGCTCCCTCGCCCACTCACCTCACACTCCTTCCTCCTCGAAACACCCAAGGCACTCGCATGAAGCGACTCGTTCTACCCGTGCTCTTTGCTGCGCTTTTCAGTCTCTTCACCGGCTGCAGCGCCAACGACACTCCGCCCCCGGCCGACGGCTCGAACCTTCCCAGCGAAGTGCAGCAATACGAAGCCAGGCGCCAGTCGGAAATCGACAAGAAGACCCCGATCAAAAAGCCCGCACCGGGAAAGTAACGAACGCGACTCGACCACAACTCTTGAATGACCACAAGTCGCGCGAGGTTGCGCGGCGCAGTGAATCCGACGCTCTCCGTGGCATTGGCGACGCAGCACAGCCACGGAGTCGAACATCTCCCAATCCGGCAGCGATTCTTGCTTGCTCTTGAATCCGGGAGCGCGTAGGCTTGCAGTTCGGCCGTGGTTCTGGCTGGAACGCGTCCGCCCTTCACCTGCTCTCGCAAGGCTGCCCATGACAACCCGAATCGTCGCTTGCCCAGGCTGCGGTCTGGACCTGGGCTCGACTCTCGAAATCGCGTGGTCTTCCAGCGACACCTGCCCAGCGTGCGGCCACGGCCAAACGTTCCTCGTCGAAACGATTTCCGATGTTCACGTCGTCCACCTCAAAGCGCGTGGACTTGTGACCGAACAAAATGTGATGCGCACACTGGAACGCGTTCGCTTCCTGATCGACGAACGTCATCTCGATCGCGTACTGGTCGACTTCGAAGGCGTTACCTACCTCTCGAGCACCGTGTTAGCGAGACTGATCAACCTCGCGCGACAGGCGAAAGAACATCGCGCACAGCTCAAGCTTTGCAGCGTCCGCCCCGACGTACGCGACATCTTCCGCATCACTCGGCTCGAAGGCCACTTCGACGTCCACGACTCGACACCATCGGCGCTCCAGGCGTTTCTCCGCCCCGCCGATATTGGTGCCGGGCCGCGCGGTTAGGCAGACGCGATCGCATCACTTGTGCAGCACCTCGTCGATGCTGCGCTCGAGGATCGCCACCATCTCGTCGATCTGCTCGGCCGTCGACACCAGCGGCGGCCCGAACGCAATCCAGTGCGGATCGAACCGGCACAACAACCCATTCGCCAGAGCCCTGCGGCCGACTTCAACTCCAAACCCCGGATTCGCCGGCAAACGTGACTTGGTTGCGCGATCAGCCACGAACTCCATCGCTTGAAAAAGACCCTTGCCGCGCAAATCGCCAATCACGTCGTACTTGGCCATCAACCGCTCAAACCCCTGACGCAACCGCGCCCCTTGCGTACGAGTATTCGCCAGCAAATCTCGCTCGAGAATCTCGCGCAGCACCGCAATTCCCGCTGCGCACGAGATCGGGTTCCCCTCAAACGTATGCCCTTCAACGAATCCCGGATTCGTCTCAACCGGCCCCCAGAACGCGTCTGCGATTGACCCCTTGCAAATCATCGCCGAAAGCGGCGCATAACCACCCGAAAGCCCCTTCGCCGTGCACAGCACATCAGGCGTCACGCCAAACGTCTGCGCAGCGAACATCTGCCCCGTTCGCCCTGCACCTGTAATGATCTCATCAAAAATCAAAAGAACGTTGTTCTCATCGCAAATCTTGCGCAGCAGCTTCAAGTATTCTTCAGGCGGATCGATCACACCGCCGGTATGACCAATTGGCTCGACCATGATCGCCGCAACGGTCGCCGGATCTTCCATCGCAATCACATCACCCACTAGCGTGGCGCAAGTGATGTCACACGATGGATAACTCTTGCCGAACGGACAGCGATAACACGTCGGCGGAAAGACGTGCAAGAACCCCGGTGCCATCGGCTCATTCACCGTCTTCCGCGACTTCAACCCCGAAGCTGATAGCGCACCAAGCGTCGATCCATGCCACGACTGATATCGGCTGATAATCTTATATTTGCCCGGTGAACCTTTAAGCCGATGATACTGCCTCGCCAGCTTGATCGCCGCTTCGGTTACTTCCGAACCGGCGCATTCAAACTTGACCGTCGATAGATCATCGGGCGCAACCTCAGCCAGCATGTTCGCAAGCTGCACGGCAAGGGGATTCGTCCCATGCATCGGCGGCGAGAAGCAGAGAATATCAAGTTGCTTCTTGATCGCCTCGATCACTCGCTTGTTGCCATGCCCCACCGACGCGACATAAATCCCCGATAGCGCATCGAGATACTTTTTCCCATGAACGTCCCAGTAATGAACCCCCTCAGCGCGGCTCATAATGAGCGGATTCTTCGACCATTCGTGCATCTGATCGCGCACGAAAATCTGGCGAAGAAAACGTTCCTCGGTCGTTTGAGCGTCAGAGATCAGGTCGAGAGTTTCCATCAAAGCACTTCCTGTTTTCCTGAGTCCGAAGTGGAATCGTTGTTGATCTCTAAGCACCTGCTGAAGCCGGCCGATCGATCACCGGTTAATAACCGTCCAATAAATGAGGACAAATGCCAAAAAAATCAGGATTATCTTGAGATCGAAAAACACCTCAAAAAAGTTTGATTTCCGATGAGGCGTTTCGTTCCATTGGGCACACCAGTAGTCCATCGTGGCCTTCAGTAATCCCGGCTTCTCGGCGCACATGTAAAACCACGCGGCGTTGGTCTCATCACTATCCGGCTTAATCGCTGGACGAATTGTCAGAGTCCATATTGCCTTTCCGCGGACCTCTCGAACAACCACCGGCCACTCATTGCCGCCAACCGCGGCGGAGAACTGAAATTCAGTCTTCGCCTCGCCGCCTTCAGGTGATTGCTCGCGAATCAGCGCAACCAGCTTATCGAAAAGTTGCCCACCTTCTTGCACGTCCTTGTCGAGTAATTCGACGAATGGCTGGTAGAGCGGGTTCGCACCGAATCTAACGCCACACGTTCGCTCCTTGCCGCACGAGACGAACTCAATTGAATCGACACGCAACCCAATTGCAATAATCAACAGCGACTGTAACGCATGAACCGCTGACATCGTCTTGTCGTTCAGGTCTTTCGCGGGTGATTCGAGATCAAACATCTCTCACCCCCAGCACTACTGAGTCGCCGGCCCATTGCAGAACTCAGTCGCCGTTTCAGCATAAAGCCGCGCGACGCGAACCAGATCCTCAATATTCACCCACTCATCGAGCGTATGTTGTCCACCGGCCCGCGGACCATGCGTAATTGCCGGCACATTTGCAAGCGACCAGAAACTATTGCCGTCATCGACAAACGGCTTCGGCCCCTTCGCAAGCGGCTTGCCCGAACTCTCCGCATAACAACGCTCAAAGACCTCGACGAATCGGCTCGATTCATCAAGATAAAACGCATCGCGAACGAGCCGATACATCAAATCAATCGTCGCCCCCGACTCTCGAACGAGGTCATCGACAATCCCTCGAAATTCCCGTTCAACCTCATGCCGATCAGTCCCCGGAAGCCATCGCCTCGTCCCTTCGAGCCAGCATTCCTGAGGATATCCGTTATAAATCTCGCCGCCGTGAATCTGCCCCACAAACGCACTCGGCGGCCCAGCCGGCGAGTTACTATCTTGCGCCAGCCGCACATCGAGCGACATGAGCCGCCCAATCAGTTCCGCCGCGATCGCAATCACATTCGGTTCGTTGCGCGGGCGCATCACCTCGTGCACGGGAGGACCCGGCCGGCGTACCGTCGCCTTCCAGCACGCCTGACCTCTCCCCACCATCGGCAAGTGGCCATGAAGCGGCTCGGGCAGGAGCACGGCGTCACCCACAATTCCCGACGTGATCATTTGATCAAGCTGATGACCATCTCCCCAGGGTGCTTCATGCAGGTCATGCGCGGTGAGCAAGATCGATCCCGCCTTTAACATCCCCGAATCGCGCACAGCCCGAAGCGCCTCGACCGCCGCGGCCAGGCCGCCCTTCATATCGCACGAGCCGCTGCCTCGTAGGTTTTCCCCTTCGATCGCCGACGGCACGAACGGCAGATGCACCGTATCGACATGCCCATTGAACTGAATCGTCGGTCCAGGTCGACCCGAGTCGAGCCGAGTGAACAGGGCAGGGGCTGCGTCATGTCCAGCCGCAACTCGCTCGACGTGAAATCCGTCGGCGGCCAGTATCGCCGCGAGTTCGTCGAGTGCTGCGCCGGCGTTTCCCGTCGGGCTCGGCACGTCGATGATTCTTCGCGCCGTGGTCAACAGGCGGGCGCAATCAACCCATGAATTTTTAAATCGATCAAGCATTCTTCGATCACTCGCATGGAGTTCTTCAAGAGCTAAGCCAGTATGCGAGCGATTCGCCCCGTCCGCAATGTGCCAACGCGACGAGTTCTTTCTGGGATCGAAATTGCTGGTGCGGATGGATAGAATCGCACTCCGGTCAACGGATTTACGCGCATCGGCGGAACTCGTCATGAAGAATACTCACCCCGATCTGGTGCGTCGCGACTTTCTCGCGACCGCCCTCGCCGCCGGCTTCACCACCAGCTTTGCCTCCCGTCCCGCCTCTGCCCAGAACCCGCGCAAAGGGCCAGAGCTGATCGTCCGCAACCGCCGGCCGCTCGATTTCGAGACACCCGTCGAGGTCTTCGAAAGCCTGTACACGCCGAACGACCTCTTCTTCGTTCGCAGCCACTTCGGAGCGCCCGGCGTCGGACTGATCGATCCCTGGGCCATCAGCATCGACGGCGGCGTCAAGAACAAGCTTTCGCTCACGCTCGGAGATCTTGCGAAACTTCCCCAGGTTTCCATTCCCGCGGTTCTGCAGTGTTCCGGCAACGGCCGGGCCCTGTTCTCGCCAACCGTTCCGGGACTTCCGTGGCTCAAGGGAGCCGTAGGCAACGCTATTTGGACCGGCGTCCGCCTGGCCGACGTACTCAAGCAGGCCGGCGTCGAACCCGGCATGGCGCATGTGCAACTCAAGGGTGCCGACGGCCCCCCCATGCCCAAAACGCCCGCGTTTCACCGCAGCATTCCCATCGACCGCGCACTCGCAGAATCAACACTGCTTGCCACTCAAATGAATGGTGCGCCGCTGCCAGTCGAACACGGTGGTCCCGTCCGACTGGTCGTCCCCGGCTGGGCCGGCAATCACTGGATCAAGTGGCTTCGCAGCATCACAGTGGCGAAGGAAGAATCGCCAGGTTTTTATATGCAAACAGGCTACAAAATGCCCATCAAACCGACACCTCCAGGCGTCGACCTCAAGCCCTCAGAGGTCAAGTCCGTCACAGAGATGAACGTAAAGTCGCTCATCTCATCGCCGCTGGCCGGCAGCCGCATCAAGCCCGGCCGCGTCGAAATTCACGGCGTCGCCTGGACCGGCGGCGATGCAACGGTCACGCGCGTCGAGGTTTCACTCGGCGTCGTTTCGGGCGCTGAAGCAGCATGGAGCGAAGCCAGCTTCGTCGATCCCGCGCGTCCGTTCACATGGCGCCGCTGGCGCGTTGCGTTCGACCTTCAAGGTGCGACATCGCTCGTCATCCGTTCCCGCGCCACCGACTCGCGCGGCGAAATCCAGCCCGAAGTTTCTCCCTGGAACAAGAGCGGCTACCTGTGGAACGGGTACGACCAGGTCGCTTGCGAGGTGCGCTAAGCCATGACGATATCACCACGATTCCGAATCATCGCCATGCTCGCCATGACGACCCTCTTCACCGCCGGCCTCGCCGCCACCGCGCAAGACCCAGCGAAACCCGCGCCTCGCCCGGTTGAAGACGAAGACGCCGAGCAACTCGGCCAGCAAACCTTCACGGAAAACTGCCTGATTTGCCATGGCGAGGAAATGGCGGCGAACCAACGGCTCACAACCAAACAATGGACCGCCACGATCGACAAGATGGTCGGTTGGGGCTCGCCCGTTCCGGCCGAAAAGAAAGCCCCGCTGCTCACCTATCTCACCGCGCACTTCTCAGAAAACGCCACCGCCGCTAAATCTGACGTATCAACCGCCAAGGAACTACTCGCCTCCCGCGCCGCCACCCCGGTGAAGCCGCTCTCCGCCGACCTAACCGCAGGCGAAGCGCTCTTCATCAAGCACTGCGCCACGTGCCACGGGCCTCGTGCACAAGGCGGCGACCTCGGGACGAATCTGATCGAAAAAGCGATTCTCGTCGACGAGAAGGCGTATCACGAGACCGTCCGCAAAGGTGTCCGTCGGATGCCCTCGTTCGCGACGGTGCTCGACGCCACGGCAGAGACGAATTTGCTCGCGTGGTTGAGGTCGCGACACGCCCAGTAGGCCATGCGACGACACCACCAGGCTTGCCGTCTCTGTACTCTCGCTCTGGGTCAGGGATTCGGCTTCCTTTGCTTTCGAAGCTCAAAGCGAGCGCGAACAGTCTCTCCTCGAGCGACCAGGTCGATCGTCCTTGGTTCCGAGTCAATTTCGTAGTCAGAATCGTGCGGGAGCGATTCTATGCGAATATTTAAACGCGATGGCTTGAGTACTCCTCGAAGCCGTCCATCTTTATCAGTTTTCCATGTTTCGACATTTGTTGTGGAGAGTTGTAAATATCTCCAGCGAGATTGTCCATTGTGCGGGACGTCCTCTGTGAAGCTCACACCCGGAATACCTTTCCCCGTCTCGGCGTCAACCACCTCAACGACCAGAACACAGCCTCGGTCGACACGAAAAACTGCTGCCTGTTCCTGCGGGCGGTCTTCAACCCGGATGCGAGCCGGCGTTCGGATATATTCCGAAATTCGTGGAGGCTCCAACCGCACGTCGTATTCACCGGAGGGCAACTTCATCTCCACCGAGCCCTTCGCGTCGGTGACTCCATTTGCGAGTGGTCCTGCCTGATTCGATCCGATGCTAACAGCAATTCCCTGGGCAGGCTCCTCTGTATCCGCCTTCAGAACTCGGATCGCGAGCCTGCGCGGCGATCTGAACTTGACCTCCAGCTCGCCGGTCTCGAACTTGCCGGACATTGCCAAATCAAACTCGCTTGCTGGCCTGTTGCTGGTGACATAGGAGAGACTTTGAGCCGCGTAGTCTTGATGCGTGAAGCTAATTTGGAAACTCGCTTCTCGAGGCAGACCTGGTAACTCAAATCGCCCGTCGTTCCCCGTTTTTGTAGACGTCAACTCGGAAGGAGCGCCAGCAATGGACCAAATGCCAAAGTCCTGGCCCCTCACCTTGTTCAATCGGTACGGAGGAGAATCTAAATGCACGACCGCACCAACGACGGGCACTCCTTTCTCATCAATAACTCGTCCCTTTACAAGTGCGGGCGGCTCAAATCTCAAATCCATCTCAATCGGTTCGCCCTCAAAGTAGCGAATGTCTGTGGGTGACTTGGGTTCTGAGCCTGGCCGCCGCCCCACGACTCCGAAACGCATCTCGTGCCAGGTGAATCCTTTACCCGGCGCCGTGCCGAAGACTTCAAACGTGCCGGTCAGCGGCGCTTCGTCGAAGGGTTGATATACGGGAAGCTTCGCGTCTCGAAACTCATAGCGACCTTCCCTGTCTGTCTTAGTGGTCCCGAGCCGCGCTTCGATGCCATTCGTCGACTGAAGATAGATGGTCGCGCCTGAAACAGGTTGCCCCACCTCATCCAGAGCACGCCCGGTAACCGTAATCGGTCGGTTCGCTGATCCGGTGCGACCAGCAGGCGGGGGCGGGCGCCGTCCGTTACTGGCTGGTAAGTTCGTGACCTCGCTCTTTGGTCGATCATCCGCTGGCAATCCCATTCCAGGAAGCAAAGAAGCGAGACCAAGCGCGATCACGATCCGGGGAATAACGGTCGCGAAACGTCGACGAGACTCGGCGTGCTTCATGATGTACTCCAGGCGAAGAGCAGTCACTCGCGAATGCCCGATACCGGCTTCCGCAAGGTGAAATCGAGATTCCACCTTCAGCTCGAGAACCCTTAACAATGTCCGCGCGTATGTCACCGGTCGGCAGCCAAGAGCCGCAATCACTTCCTGGTCGCAGCAACGTTCTCGCTCGCGGCTCGCTTCGCGCACAACCCACCAAATCACAGGATAAAACCACCAAAGAAGCCGCGCTACCGTCTGCAGGAGCCCCGAAAAAACGTCCCGTCGCCGAACATGAATCAACTCGTGTGCAAGGACAAGCTGGACTTGCTCGGCACTCGCGTTCCTTAGCAAAGACTCAGGCAGCACAACCGTGGGCCGAAGAATCCCGTAGACCAGCGGACCAATCAGCTCCGACGATATCAGCACTCTTACATTGCCTCTTATTCGCAAGCGCTCAACAAAATCGGCGACCACCGACATACAGTCCAGGTCTGCCGGCCAGGCTGTTCTGCGAAGAAACTTTTCCCAGCGTCTCCACCTCACAAGCAAAACCAACGAGCCCGCCAGAAAACCGAGAAACCAGGTTGCGAACACAACCGTGGAGAATCGCTGAGTTACAGTTCGACGAACATCAAGCTTCGGCATCTCCGGCGTGCGCACAACAGCAGACGCATCACCCGAACGCGCCACGGTGGGTACAAAAGCCGTTTGCACTGCCGAAACACTCGGCGGGGCGGGATTCTCTGCAAGCGCCCACGAAAAAACACCTGTAGGACTAGCCCAAACTGGCGGTACAAGAGCCTTGATAAGAACGAGCATCCAAAGTGCGTAGGCCACGCGAGGCCGATGGCGGCAAGTCAGCCGCACGATGACAGCAACTACTGCTGCCACGATGGTGACCTGCCAGAGGTGAAGCCAAGGGAGTTGAATCACCGGCCCGAAGTCTGGATTCATGACGCCTCATCCTCCAGTCGATCAAGCAGCTCACGAAGCGAGCGAACTTCCTCACCGGATAGCCCACGGTCTTCGATGAGATGCTGAAACAAAGGCAGAACCTGGCCATCAAACAGGCGGTCGATGAAGTCGTCCATCACCTGGCCAATCACCTGACCAGCCCCCACTCGAGGGCTATAAACCTTGGCCCTCCCTTCTTGGTTTGATTGAAGATAACCCTTGGCTTCGAGGCGACGGAGATAAGTCTGCACGGTCTTGAAATCGAGACCGCGCCCCTCGGGAAGAAGGTCAAGAACCTGGCGGACAGTAGACCGCCCCAGCTTCCAAACGATGCGGGCAATTTCTAGCTCGGACTTGGCAGGAAAAGGTCGGTCGTCCATCGAAAAACCCTCACGGCGTTCAATTGAAAGTCATAATAGCGTTCAAATGAACGCCGTCAAGGTTCAGACCTGAAAACTGTGAAATGTGAGTGGCACTGACGAGGTGGTGAGTGTACATGAGAATTCAGAAGCGATGCGTCGTGTCTCTGAACGCATGCCCATGTCGTTACCATCGAGAAGGAATGACTTGGATCAAACTCCAATCTCTGCGGGATACTTTCCTTTGCCCAACTTCGCTGCCTTTGCTAACTTCTGTTCAAATCTGATTCTCCCCGGCAAATAATCAATAAGTATTTTTATGCAATAATGTGTTTTTTCATTAAAATCAGACAGGGATCATGTAATGCGTTAACGGTTCGAGAGAACGATTAGAGTGTTTCTCCGGATGTATTCACTCAAAATGAATTCTTTCTTCCCACCTCTGCATCGTTAATCATCACCTAATCATTCAGCGCCAACGGTGTTAACCCATCGACTCCGCCTCCTCGGCAGTTTAGATTAAGGGTGGTCGAAAACCGCATCAAACCGCTTGCGGTCCTGCCTTCTTGATCGATTCCCGCCTGGAGAGCGCCGTCGTGAAACGCCCAGTTTGTCGTCCCGGGCCGGCCCGATGGGCCGGTCTGCTCGTACTTCTCTTAGGCTCGTTGCTCCCAGCCGCAACGATTCGCGCCGCTGAACCGTTTGAACTGAAGAATGGCGATCGCGTCGTCTTCCTCGGCGGCACGTTCATCGAACGCGAGCAGAGCTACGGTTACATCGAAACCGCTCTCACCTCCCGCTTCGCCGATCGCGACATTACCTTCCGCAACCTCGGCTGGAGTGGCGACACCGTGTGGGGCGAGGCCCGCTCCCGGTTCGGTCCGCCCGCCGAAGGATTCGCCCACCTTAAACAGCACGTTGAAGCCCTCAAGCCAACTGTGCTGTTCGTCAATTACGGGCTCAACGAATCATTCGCCGGTACCAAGGGTTTGCCCAATTTCGAAAAAGGGCTGAACACTCTGCTCGACGTGCTCGACAAAACCGGCGCACGCATTGTACTGATCACCCCGCGCAAGCTCGAAACACTGCCGCCGCCGCTGCCAAATCCCGACAAGGCCAACGAGCGTCTCGCCGCCTATGTCGATGTTTTGAAGAAAGCCGCCGCAAGCCGAGGATATCGCGTTGTTGATCTGTTCAACGACTTTCCTCCGAATCCCAATCACTTGTTGACGGACAACGAAGTTCACCTCGGCGCGGAAGGTTACAAAGAAGCCGCCCAGGTGATCTTGAAGTCGCTCGGCTTCGGAGAGGCTTCGAATTCACCCGGTCTCGACGCCCTGCGCCAGACGATCAACGCCAAGAACGAGCTGTATTTCCACCGCTGGCGGCCGCAGAACGAAACGTACCTCTTCGGCTTCCGCAAGCACGAACAGGGAAACAACGCCCGCGAAATCCCGCTCTTCGACCCGCTCGTCGCGGCGAAGGAAGCCGAAATCACCAAGCTCCGCCAGACGCTCTCCCACCAGAACCAGTCTTCACCGAAGGAGCGGAGCCGATGACTCTCGCCGCTCGTACTCGATATCGCCTCGCTGGATTCATGCTCACGCTCGGCCTCGTCATTCCGGCCGCGCACGCCCAGCGCAACCTCACCGTCATTCCGCCGACCGACCCTGAAATCGAACGCAAATCGTTCCAGGTCGCAGACGGTTTCGAGGTCAATCTCTACGCCGCCGACCCGATTCTCGCCAAGCCGATCCAGATGAACTTCGACGCAAAAGGCCGCCTCTGGGTCGCCTCGTCTGAAGTCTATCCCCAGATCGAACCTGGCCAGAAAGCCAACGATAAGGTCGTCATCCTCGAAGACACCGACGGCGATGGCAAGTCGGACAAGACTTCCATCTTCGCCCAAGGCCTGCTGATCCCCACCGGCGTCGAGCCCGGAGACGGCGGTGCCTACGTTGCGAACAGCACCGAGCTATTGCACTTCAAGGACACCGACGGCGACGGCAAGGCCGATAGCAAGCGCGTCGTTCTCTCGGGCTTCGGCACCGAAGACACGCACCATATCCTTCACACCCTGCGCTGGGGGTGGGATGGATATCTCTACATGAACCAGTCCATCTATATTCACAGCCATATTGAAACGCCTCACGGTGTTCGTCGGCTGGGCGGCGGCGGAATCTGGCAGTTCCGTCCCGAAACGATGGAACTGAACGTCTTCATGCGTGGTTTGGTCAACTCGTGGGGCCATCACGTCAACCGCTGGGGCCAGTCGTTCGCGACCGACGGCGCGGGCGGCGAAGGCATCAACTACGTTCTTCCCGGTGCCTACTATTTCACAGCCGTCGATGCGGTTCGCGTCGTTCAAGGCTTGAATCCCGGCAGCCCCAAGCACTGCGGCCTGGAAGTGGTGAGCGGAAACCACCTGCCCGAGGACTGGCGGGGCAATCTGATCACCAACGATTTCCGCGGTCACCGCGTCTGCCGGTTTGTGATCTCCGACGACGGTGCTGGCTTCTCATCGAAGGAACAGCCCGAGGTCATCAAAACAACTCACGGGGCGTTTCGGCCGATCGACGTGAAGATGGGACCCGACGGCGCGATCTACATCGCCGACTGGTACAACCCGATCATCCAGCATGGCGAGGTCGATTTCCGCGACCCACGTCGCGACCATACCCACGGTCGCATCTGGCGAGTCACCGCCAAGGGCCGCCCGCTGGTCGAGCGTCCCAAGCTCACCGATGCCAGCACCGAATCGCTGTTGAATTCGCTGAAGTCGCCCGAAGATTGGACGCGCCATTTCGCCAAGCGCGTGCTCAAGGAGCGCGGAGCCTCGATCGTTCCCGCGCTCGCGGCCTGGGTTAAAACGATCGACTCCTCTAGCCCTGACGCCGAGCATCAGCGACTCGAAGCGCTTTGGGCCTACCAAACGGTCGACGTCCCCAACGCCGAATTGCTGAGCGAGTTGCTCAACTCGAAGGACGCCCGCGTTCGTGCGGCCGCTGTTCGCGTCGTCGGTCACTGGAAAGATCGCGTGAGCAATCCTCTCGCACTGCTCGCGCCTCGCGTGGCCGACGAAAACCCGCGCGTGCGTCTCGAAGCGGTTCGCGTTCTCGGTGAAATTCCCGAGCTTGCCGCCGCCGAACTCGCATTCCAGGCGCTCGACATGCCGGTCGACAAGTTCCTCGATTATGCGATCTGGCTGACGGCTCGTGAGCTGCAAAGCGTCTGGCTGCCCGCCGTTCAGGCCGGCACCTTCAACGACGGCGGCAAGCCCGCGCGGCTCGTGTTCGCCCTCTCAGCCGTCGGCTCGCCTGCCGTCGCCAAGCCGCTTGTCGAAGCCCTGCGGTCTGGCAAGCTCGCCGGTGATGCCCAGGGACGTGCTTTGATGCTCATCGCAGCACTCGGCGGTCCCGACGAACTCGGCCTGGCGCTCGACCTCGCACTCGCCGAGCAAACGCCGCCCGCTCAACGTGCGAGCCTGCTCGCGACGCTGACGAACGCCCACGCCCAGCGCAAGGTTACGCCCAAGGGTGACCTCAAACGCGTGCTCGCCTTGCTCAACACCAAGGATCAAGCGGTACAGGCCGCGGCCTCCCGCGCAGTTGGTGCCTGGAAAGTCGCCGGCGGTGAGGAGCAATTGATCGTCCTCGCGAAGTCGGCAGACTCGCCGCTCTCCGCACGTTTGGGAGCGATCGACGGCCTGGCGACCTTGAACGACCGCCCCGCAGTCGACACGCTCAACGCAATCGCCGCCGCTAAAGGAGACACGACGCGAGGCGCAGCGATCGTCGCACTTGCGGCCATCGACGTGAACCACGCGGCGCGGCTCGCAGCCAACTTCCTCGCCGACACCGATGCCACCGCATCAACGTCTGTGTTCGAAGCCTTCGCCAGCCGCAAGAGTGGCCCGCTCGCTCTTGCAACCGCCTTGGCGAGCCATACGATCTCGGCCGACGTCGCCAAGACCGGCATCCGGATCAACAGCACGTCGGGCCGCCCCGAGCCGAAGCTGCTCGACGCCCTGACGAAGGCCGGCAAACTCACCGAGGCAACTAAGCCGCCGACGGGTGCGGAACGCGAGAAGTTGCTCGCCGATATCGTCGCCCACGGCAACGCCACGCGTGGCGAAGCGATCTTCCGTCGCGAGTCGACGCAGTGCCTCAAGTGCCACGCCATCGCCGGTGCAGGGGGGCAAGTCGGCCCATCACTCGAATCGCTCGGCGGTTCGGCGCAGGTTGATTACATCCTCGACTCCATTCTCGAACCGGCGAAAGCCGTGAAAGAGAACTTCCACGCCACGGTCGTCGCGACGACCGACGGCAAGGTCATCACTGGCGTGAAGGTCCGGCAAACCGATAGCGATCTCGTGCTTCGCGACGCCGAAGATCGCCTCGTCTCGGTCCCTGTGAAGTCGATCGAGGAGCAGAAAATCGGCGGCTCACTCATGCCCGCCGGCCTTACTGACCCACTTACCCGCGCCGAGTTGATCGACCTTGTCAAGTTCCTTTCCGAGCTTGGCAAGGTTGGCCCTTACTCGGTGAGCAAGGCCCCGCTCGCACGGCGTTGGCAAGTGCTGCAACCGCGCGACGATATGCGGATGCATCTGCATATCTCGGGCTACGACTTCGTTGCGACCGACACGTCGTTCGTCTGGAAGCCGGCCTATGCAACGGTCGCCGGTGTGCTGCCCGACGCCGATGTGACCACCCTTCCCACGCCGCCCGCCGATCCCAAGCTCGGCATGGCACGATGCGAGGTCGAAGTAACGACTCCCGGGAAGCTGCGGTTCGCCCTGCCCAACATCAAGGGGCTGCGGCTCTGGGTTGACGGCATTCGTCGCGACGCGACCGAGACGCTTGACCTCGACCTGAAGCCAGGCATGCACGTCTTCACCTTCCTGCTGCCTAAGGACACGCCGACATCCGGCCTTCGCCTCGAGCTGCGAGACCTGCCCGAATCGCCTGCCCGAGCCCAGATGGTTCTCGGCAAGTAATCTGTTGTAAAAGAGGTCGAGGGGAGGCAACCGCTTCCCTTCGACCCACGTTATCCCCTCAAAGTCGCGAGGTGTACCAAATGGTTCCTCCCCACCCCGCGATGCTCCCTCCCGACCAACTGCTCGCCGCATGCGACCAGCGGTTCACCAGGCGCTCCGGTCCTGGCGGCCAGAACCGCAACAAGGTCGAAACCGCCGTCATCCTCTCCCATCGCCCCACCGGTATCAGCGCAGAAGCCAACGAACAACGCACGCAGGGCGAGAATCGCCAGCGTGCTCTGTTTCGCTTGCGAATCACGCTCGCCCTCGAAATTCGCGGAACGCCGGGAGACAATCCCACCGAACTCTGGCGTGGCCGCTGCCGTGATGGCAAGCTATTCATCAACCCGGCGCATGACGACTTTCCCGCCATGCTCGCCGAGGCACTCGATGTCTTGAATGCATTTGATTTCGATCCCAAACGCGCAGCGGAATTCCTGGGTTGTTCGTCGTCTCAACTTCTCGGTCTTTTGCGCGACGAACCCAAAGCTTTTGCTCTTTTGAACACGAAACGGTCTGAAAAAGGACTGCATTCGCTGAAGTGAAAATCCTCTCATAGCAAACGACGCGAATCTGATCCACTGGAGCCGCAACCATGGCGATCGCCGAACAGACTCACGAAGACGAGGATTTCTCCACCGCCGGCGGTCGCCCCACCAACGTTCGCTTTTTGGTTTTGGCCGCGGCTTGCGGCCTTGCGGTCATCACCTATTTCCACCGCGTCGGCTTCGCCACAATCATCTCCGAGCTAAAAGATCCACTCGGCCTCGATAGCGGCGAAATCGGCATCCTCATGTCGACCTTCATGTTCGCCTACGGCCTGTTCGAAGTCCCCTGGGGACGATTCGGCGACCTCTATGGCGTGCGCAAGCCGCTAGGAATCATCGTGCTGGGCGGGTCGATCACCACCGCCGCCGTCGCGTTTGCAACGATTCTACCCAAGAACTCCTGGATCGTGATGGCGCTCTTGGTTCCGCTTCGCTTCCTGTTCGCTGCATTCCAGGCCGGCACGTTCCCAACGATCTCCCGAACGCTCGCCGACTGGATCCCCACAACCGAACGCGGGTTGTCTCAGGGAACAATCTGGATGTCGAGCCGCCTGGGCGGTGCGCTCGCTCCGCTTGTCCTCGTCCCGATGTTCGCCGCCTTCGGCCCCTCGCGCGCGCTTCTTTTCGCCTCAGGCCTCGGCATCGTCTGGGCCTTGCTCTTCATCCCCTGGTATCGCAACGAACCGGCTGACATGCGATCGGTAAACGCCGCCGAGTTAAAAATCATCCACTCCGGCCGCGCGGTACGTACGGCATCTCACAGCGCTTTCCCGTGGCGAGCCATGCTTCGCTCGCCCAGCGCCTGGGCGCTTTGCCTGGCGTATGGAGCGACCGGATACAGCGGCAATTTCTTCCTCACGCTTTTGCCGACTTACCTCAGAGAGCACCGCGCCTTCGACCCCGATACCGCGAAGTGGCTCTCTGCTTTACCGTTTGCATGCGGAGTCATTTCATGCGTGCTAGGCGGTTGGACTTCCGACCAGATCATCAAACGCACGCACAGTAAGCGCTGGGGACGTCGCATCGTCGGTGCCACCGGCCTGGGAGTCGCGGGCATCGCCATCGGCGCCACGCTTGGTGCATCAAATCCCGTGCTTCTGGGAGTGCTTCTCTGCATCACGTTTGCAGCAAACGACATGACCATGGCCTCCGCTTGGGCCGCCGCTGCCGATATCGGTGAACGCCACACCGGAACACTCGCGGGGATGATGAACATGTCCGCCAGCTTCACCGGCGCGCTCATGGCGTCACTCACCGGCCAGCTCTTCAAGGCGGGAAGTCTCACCACTCCCTTTGTTATCTTCGCGCTGGTGTACGGTTTTGGGTCACTTTGCTGGCTGATGGTCGACACGTCAAAAACGCTGGCACAGGCCGAGAACGTAGCAGAAAAGCCACAAAACGGTGAGCCTTCGCACGATTTGGCGTGATTTGATCCTTTGAATCGACCCGCATTGCTGACTCACGTTGCAAACGGGCAACCTGCCAATCTTTCGCGCCGCATGGCCTACGGTTGCAATAGCTTCAGGCGGGCTTTCAGTCGCCGGTCCTGAGGATTCGAGTTCCGACACAGGCTTCCAGCCCTCCCTCGGCGTTTGTCCGATCGTTCGATCGCGAACCGCCGCCGGGCGCAGGTGAGAATTCGCGCCAGATGCGCATCGATGCGTGGGGAATCCTCTACGCAGCGATTGGGCTGGGGCTTCGTGCCGGCTTGAACGATGGTGTTCTGTTCGGGACGTGCCGAACCGTTGTCAAATATCGTTTCATTGAAGTGATCGAGGCCAAAAAACGCTTATGAAAATCGCTCGTTGGATTGGTGCCGTCGTGATTGGTAATGCGCTCGCTTCTGCTCCCGCGTTCGCCGGACTGGTCGTGACCCTTGAGTCGGCTGGAATCCAATCGTCGCAGGTCGCTGGCGTCAGCACGGAAAACTTCAACTCGTTCGGGACGGGAATCTACACGTCGCTGTCATCGTCGATCGGTACTTACACATCAACCGGCGAAGCGATCGTCTCTCCCGACGCTTACGGAGGCTCAAATCAAACCAACTACTTCGCGATCGGCGCGCAAAGCCACACGCTGTCGGCGACGCTCACGCTGAACGCCCCCGCGTCGTACTTCGGTATGGAGTGGCTCGCGGGTGACAACCAGAACGTTCTCGACTTCTACTCCGGCAACACGCTGATTGCTGAATTCTCCACAGCGTCGGCCTTTGCAGCCACGTCGCACACCGGCGGTCCCTTCGGCACCGGCCACTATGGCAACCCCAACACCAACGCCGATGCGGGCGAGCCGTTCGGTTACCTGAACTTCTTCGCGACCGGTGGAACCACGTTCGACAAGATTGTGTTCAGCAACGGATCGACGGGTTCCGGTTTTGAATCCGACAACCACAGCGTATTGGCGGCCGCAGTCACACCGCCATATTCCGGTACAGTGATCACAACGATCGGTTCGGTTCCCGAGCCGGCAACAATCCTCTCGGCCGCCTCGGCGCTGCTCGCTGTGCCATTCCTGGCACTTCGGCGCCGCATGCGGACGAAGCAGGCGTCCGCGTAAAACCGGACGCCCCCGCCACAATCCCGCGCCTTGATGCCCGCCCTGGGTTCAGCCGCCGAAAGGCCGCTGGCCCCAGGGTAGTGGCATTGTGACCGGCCGGCGGTGCAGGTCTTGCCGCACGTCCTTGGGACGGCCGTGGAAGTAGTTCACAAAGCCCACAAGCTGCTTCACGCACTCCTCGTAAGCACGTCGCCCCTTCTCAACGCTCGCCTTCTCTGCGTCTCCCAATACGCCCGTCCCTGAATAACTGCTCGTCCACGAAACCACAGTCGCAGGCCCCGCGCCGAACAGATCGACCCAGTTGAACGCATTATCCTCATTATTGAAGCTAATCGTTCCCGACTTGATCAAATCCTTGCGCACATTGCCTTCGTCAAGATAAAGATACAGCGACGTCTCGAGCTCGCACGCGTGCGAACATCCGCCCGGGAACTTGCTCTCGCGCCAGCTCGGCAAGAAAGTCTTGTCGACCGTCAGCAAATTCCACCAGGCAATCACACAGCATTCTGCATCGGTCTCAACGTTCGTCCTGCGCGCCGCCAGATCGAGATTCGGCATGTTCGATCCATGCCCGTTCAGCAAGATGATCTTCTTGAAGCCGTGATAAGCTAGGCTCTTCGTAATGTCGAGCACCTGGTTGATGAAGTGTTCATAATCGGTATTGATCGTGCCGGGAAAATCCATCACGTGCCCGGTGTAGCCATAAGCAACAATCGGCAACACCTTGAGCTTGTCGGGAATCTCCCGCCCCGCGCCATGCGCCACGCCGGTAGGACATACGAGATCGACGTCAAGTGGCAAGTGATGCCCGTGCTGCTCCACCGCGCCACAGGGGACGATGCAAACCTGGTTCGCCTCGATCGCATCGTTGATCTCGGGCCACGTCAGCTTCTCGTACCGATACTCGGTCAACGCCCGGCTCGCCATGATTCCCCCCCCTCAACCTTCAGGCCAAATTGATTTCGCCTGTATAACAGATCTCAAACCAAACGCAACGACACGGCGTTCATCGGAGCTCGCGCGAAATCTAAGAGTGGTGGTTACAAAGAACAAGTCGATCATTCACTGATATATGAAATCTCTCTTCTCCACCTTCTCGCTCAACTTCATTGACGATTGTGCCGATTATTCAGGAGAACTGTGATTGCCTCGCATGGCCTTGCGCCGTCGCCTCGTTTCGTTGTGCCTGCGTTCGTTGTCGTTCAGGACCACGCTCTTGAGCCGAATTGTCGGAAAGTCAAGCCGGATTGGACTTTGTGTATTCGCCTTTGGACTCCTTCAACTCAACGTTTGTCTTGCCCAAACGCCCCCGTCTCCCCCAACGCCATCACCAACGCCGGGTGCACCGGCTGAGGCGACGCTAAGCCCCGGCCAGGTTGCCGACCTGATGCGCCGGCTGCGCGACCTCGAAGAAGCGAACAAGCAGCTTCAAAATCAGGCGAAGGACACTCAAAAACTTCGCGAAGATTTTGAAGACCTCTCGCGCAAGTACGATGACCTCTCACAGCGCGTCGAGGATGATACTGAACCCGCCGCTCCTGCCGCCGCCGCGGGCGCTGGCACGGGTCCAGCGAAGCCAGCAGCTCCGGCAGGTTCGGGCTCAACGGGTTCGTCAGACTACAAGAATCCCGCGACAACCTTCTCCGGTTCCGGCGGTGTCCGAAACCGCGCTGAAGCCCAGCAGGTGGGCAACCGCCGCCTCGGGTTGATCAAGCTGAAATCCGGCTACAACTACGAAGGGGCAGGCTTCCTCTTCGCAACCGAGGACGACGAGCTTCAGCTCAAGGTCCGCGGCATGATTCAGGCCGATTCGCGGTTCTATTCCCAGGCGAGCCAACTACCGCTCAACAACGCTTTCGTCGTTCCGCGCAGCCGGCTTTACTTCGACGGTCGCGTGACGAAGCCGATCCAGTATCAGATCTCGGTGCAAGACGCCTACGGCGCGATCGCACTGCTGAACGCCTATCTCAATATCAGCTTCGACGATCGCCTCCAATTCCGCATCGGCCGCTTCAAAACGCCATTTACTTATGAATTTTACAAGTTAAACGTGTACAATCAAATTGGCCTGGAACGGTCGATTTTCAACGTCAATTTCCAGGCGAATCGACAGATCGGCGGGATGGCCTGGGGCGAACTGTTCGACAAACGCGCCGAGTATGCCGTGGGCGTGTTCGACGGCCCGCGCAACTCGTATCAAGATTTCAATAATGCCAAAGATGTGATGGCGTTCGTCAACTTCAAGCCGTTCGAAACCAAGGCCGACTCGCCCCTGCGCGACTTGAATATCGGCGGCTCGATCGACTACGGCTATCAAGACAATCCGCTCAATCCGTCGGTCATGCGAACGAACCAGCAGCCCTCAACCACGAACCTCGCGCTGAATGACGGCACGAATACGTCGTCACTCCCGTTCCTCGCGTTCAACAACAACGTCCGCGAGCGCGGGCTACGTTCGCTGGGCGAGTTGCACCTGGCCTACTACCACCAGGGATTGTCGCTGCTTGCCTCGTGGGATACCGGCATCGAGCATTACGCAATCAACGGCGCAGGCCATCAACCGGTAAGCGTTCCGGTCAACGGCTACTTCGTTCAGGCCGCGTACCTGATCACCGGCGAAACGATTCGCGAACGGGCGATGGTCGACCCCATACATCCGTTCGATCTTCGCCCCGGCAAGTTCGGCTGGGGTGCGATCGAGCCCAACGTAAGATTCAGCACAGTCCACGTCGGCAATCAGATCTTTTCTGGCGGTCTGGCTGACCCCAACCTGTGGACCAACCAGGTCAACCTCATCGACGTCGGTGTGAACTGGTATCTCAACAAGTACGTCCGCGTCTTTGTCGACTGGGAACACGCGATCTTCGGCGACCCGGTTTTCTTCCACACCGGGCCGCAACTTCAGACAAAGAGCGACCTCTTCTGGGCTCGCTTGCAGCTTTATTTCTAGTCGAAGAAGCGCGATACATCAGTCGCATCGCGTTCCTCAGCCCTCATATCAACACACTTGCAAACTCACGAGCCTGAGCCAACGGTTTTAATCGCCAGCAACTGATACTCAGGCGATGCCGCCAGCCCGACGGCAATTGTTGACAACGGTGTCCCCGCTGCAATCGCCGCGAGCGCGTTTGGCATCCCGCCAATATCCGCAGGTCGGCTCAGAAGGGTGACGTAGAGTCCGTTGACCGCGATTGTCCCTGCTTCTTGCGATGTCAGCAGTGAGTCAATCAGAGCGGTGCGGCTTCCACCCGAGCTGAGATAGGTCAAAACGGCCGTCATCTCATCCGCCGATAGGTCGCGGCCAAGAATATCCTTGTAGGCGGCATGCGCGAAAGCCGAGTTCGTCGCGTTGATCAGGTTGAATTCCTGAGAGGTCAACAACCCCAGCGCGAGCGCTTCGGGCAACAACCCATTCTCAAGAGAGCTTACAACTGCGTTCAACTCGCTCTCGGTGATGTTTCGCCCCAAATAATTCTTGTAATCACGAATCGCCAGGTCGGTGTAATACTCGGGGCTGTGCAGCAGGTTCGAGGCAATTGTTCCCGTCGTCAAACTGTTGTTTTCGAGACCCATCACGGCCGCATTCAGACCGGCGGCATCGGGCGCACGACCGAGAATCGACTGATAGAGCCCATTCACTTCAGCCGTCCGGAAGTCAGGATTATTCGACCCGAATGGTGTCGGGCTATAACTGAGCGGCAATACCGCGCTCGTTCGGATGACCTGGATGTCATTCGGTAATGAGGCCGAAGCTCCCGCCGCGACCGTCACCGACTGGCTCTGAGTCGAAGCCGGGTCGAACGCCGCTCCGGGATAGGCCTGCGTGACGACCGTGTAATTCCCCGGCGCAATCCCCGTAAAGTAAAACGTCCCGCCCGCATCGCTCACAGCGGAAGGCTCGCCGCTATCGAGCACTCCGTTATGATTCAGGTCGAAAAATACCGTCTGTCCCTGGAGGCGCGTCCCAAAGTACGAACGGCCTCCCGGCGGCAGGTACTGGAATTCTTCGTCGACGTTACCAGTGATGAGCGACTGGTCCGCGGCGATCGTATAAACCGTACCCAGACCGCCACCGCCATCGAACCAGATCTGATGATCCGGTCCCACCGTGAGCGCAAGTGCATCCACGAAGGAGGCCTGACCATAACTGAGCACATTCAAACTCGTCGGGTCGAGCGAGCCAACGCCACCGGCCTCATCGGTGAACCAGACATTTCCGTCGCTGCCGATCACGAGCGAACTGAGCAGCTTGCTCGTCGTGAACTGAGTAAATACGCCAGTCGTAACGTTGAACTTCTCGAGCGACACCGCGCCCGTAAGCCAGAGTTGCTGGTCGGGCCCGACGATCATGTCATCAAACGGCAATCCCGTTCCCGCAGGTGTGATATTCGCCACATGCGTGGTCATGTTGAACGACCCGAGCGCCAACGTGTAAGTCGTTGTATGAGGGGCAGGTGGCTTTGCTAGCGTGAAATAGAGCAGGCCATCCGGACCAGTGGCCAGGATACCTGGATCTTCAAAACCCACGGGGAGTGGGTACGCCTGAACCGCTTTTGTGCCAGGATCGATCGAGTCGAGTTGACCACCGGTTGCCGTCTCGCCCGTCACCCAGAGCAAACCGCCCGATGAGACGATACCCCCAAGCTGCCCAATCGCGCCCGGAAGCGTCATCTCGGTGATCTGGTGCGTTGTGGGATTGATGGTCCCAACCTTGCCCGCCGAAGTCTCAACGAACCAAAGATTGCCGTCGGGGCCTACTGTGATATCCCGTGGATTGGAGTGCAACGTCGCCAAAGGATAGGTGGCAATCGCCTTCGTCGCCGGATCGATCGAACCAACCGCATCCGGGCTCAATCCTCCCCCGTCTCGCAAGAACCAGAGCTTGCCATCTGGCCCGGTGGTAATCGAGAACTCGTTTTGACCCGTCGGGAAACTGATCGGCACCGTCGAAAGCACGAGCCGCGATTCTAAGCTCTCTAACTCAAACTTCTTGCCAGATCGTCGCTTACGCATAGATCGATCGCTTTAGAGGGAATGCCTGTTCGATTTCAAAAAACTCGTCCACATGCATCATATCACGAAAACTGCGTAAGGTGACGCAAAATAGGCTGGTTCTTATGGGGAATTCTGGGCCAGTTGCATTCAACCTGGCGTCCGGAAAACTCCGGGAGTACGATGAAAGTCTGTCCAGATAAGGCGTAAACCAACGCATTGGTCGTCGTTGTCGGCCATCTCAAACGAGTACGGGGCGATGTTCATTCAACTCGCGAAAGCCGCCGCGCTTGCCATATTTGCAATTGCGGCCGGAAAGGCGATTGCCGCAGATGGGCCCGCACTCGCCGCCGCTCGTCGCCAACCGATCGCCCTGGTGTTCTCAGCCGACGGCTCGCGTCTGTTCGTCGCAAACCGCGCCAACGGGACGATTTCGACCATTGATGTTCACGCTCGAAAAGTGCTCGCCGAATCTGCGGTAGGGCAAAGGTTGGAAGACCTTGCCGCCCTGGATGATCGCCAGCATTGGCTGACCATCGACAGCGCGCGAAACGAATTGCTCCTGCTTCGTCGCGAAGGCGAGAGCTTTGCGAGTGTTCGCTCGCTGGAAGTTCCGCTCGACCCCGTTCGCCTTAGCGTCGCGAAGGGTTCTGGCGAGTCGTTCGTCGCGGTGACTTCACGCTGGGGAAACCGTGTCACGGTCTTGCGTTGTGTCGCTGATGACGGAAATACGCAGCAACTTTTGCGCGATCACATCTTCACGCTTCCCTTCTCACCGCGCGCACTCCTCTGGCTCGACGCAGGCCGAACCCTCGTTGTCGCCGACGCCTTTGGTGGCCGAATTGCCGTACTCGACGTCGCCAATCGCAAGCTCGCGTCGCTCAGAACAATTCCCGCACACAACATCGAAGCAATGACGTTCGACCATACGCGATCGCATATGATCATCACACAGCAGTTTCTCAACCACCGCTCCGAAACCACGGCCGACTCGATTCACTGGGGCTTTTTGCTCACGAACAGCATCCGCTCGTTGCGTCTGGCCGATTTGCTCGATCCAAAAGCCAACCTCGTCGCCGGCAGTCATCTTGCACATCTGGGCGAGCCAGGCCACGGCGGCGGCGATCCGACCGGAATCGTCGTACTGCCAAATGATGACGTTCTCACAACGCTCGCGGGTGTGAACGAAGTCGCCATCGGCCAGACCGATGCTCCAGATCGCTTGCGAATCGCCGTGGGCACGCGGCCGACCTCCGTCGCCCTCAGCCCTGACGGCAAAACGGCGTGCACCGCAAACACACTCGATGACTTCGTATCCTTCATCGACATCGCCTCAAAGCGTACGGAAACCGTCTCGCTCGGGCCGCGTCCAGCGCTTACCGATATCGATCGCGGCGAGCGACTGTTCTACGACGCCCGGCTCTCTCACGAAGGCTGGATGAGCTGCCAGAGCTGCCACGGCGACGGTCACACGAATGGCCGGCTCGCCGACACACTGGGCGATGGGTCCTTTGGTGCTCCCAAGCTGGTGATTTCGCTGCTCGGCACTGCTGATACAGCCCCCTTCGCCTGGAATGGTGGCATCGCCGACCTCGAAACGCAAGTGCGCAAATCGATCAAAACGACCTTGCGCCAGAATGAGCCGACCGATGAGCAGGTGCACGACTTAACCACATTCCTCCGAACACTGAAGCCACCGCCGCCACCCATCGATCTCGACGCCGCCAGCGTGGGGCGTGGAGAAGCGATTTTCACCGCGCGCAAATGTGCGAGATGCCACGCACCACCCACTTACACATCACCCAAAACTTACGACGTCGGATTGAGTGACGAGGCGGAGCAAGAGAAGTACAATCCACCCTCGCTCCGCGGCGCAGGACGACGAGATTCCTTCTTGCACGACGCTCGAGCACGCTCGCTCGACGAAGTTTTCCAGCGCTTTGGACATCCCAACGACAGCACATACACCGATCGGGAAGCAGCCGATTTGAGCTCATTCCTGAAAAGCCGATGAGGTAACGCGACGTGCTTCCGCGAATGAAAACAGCGCTTGTGGGATGCGGCAAGGTCGGCCAGATTCACGCCGAAGCTCTCGCAAAACTTCCCGAATCCCATCTCGTCGCCGTTTGCGACGCCGACCTCGCCCGCGCCGAAGCCTTCGCTGCACGATTCGGCGGCCAGCCGTTCACTGACGTCGCCACGATGCTCGAATCCGCTCGTCCCGAAATGATCACCATTTGCACGCCGCACCCCGGCCACGCCGAGCCAGCAATTCTGGCCGCGCGAGCCGGCGTCCACGTGCTGGTCGAAAAACCACTCGCCGCCTCGCTCGAAGATTGCGACGCCATCATCGCCGCGGCGAGGGCAGGGGGTGTCAACCTCAGCGTCGTCAGCCAGCGCCGCTGGTTCGAGCCGGTCGCCCGCGTGAAGGCCGCCATTGATGCCGGCAAAATCGGCATCCCCGCACTCGGCGTGTTCCAGATGTATAGCTGGCGCGAGCCGAGTTATTACACCTCGGACCCCTGGCGCGGCAAGTGGGACACCGAAGGTGGCGGCGTGCTCGTGAATCAATCGCCCCACCAGCTTGATCTTTTGAGGTGGTATCTAGGCGATGTTGCGTCCGTCAGCGGCGACTGGGCGACCATCAATCACCCTGGCGTCGAAGTCGACGACACCGCCGTCGCGATTCTGAAGTTCAAGAACGGAGCTCTCGGCTCGATTATCACAAGCGTCTCACAAAAACCAGGATTGTACACCAAAGTGCATGTTCACGGCACGAACGGTGCATCGGTCGGCGTCGAGACCGATCGCGGCGCCACCTTTATCGCGGGAGTTTCAGGAATCGCCGAGCCGCCGCTTACTGATGTATGGACAGTCCCCGACGAAGAAAACTTGCTCGCGACGTTTCAAGAAGAAGATCGCGCGACGTTTGCGAAGGTCGACGCGACAACTCATTATCACATGCTACAAATTCGCGACTTCATCGACGCCATTCAAAACGGCCGTCCTCCCCTGGTGACTGGAGAAGACGGCCGCGCGGTTGTGGCCTTATTTCAGGCGATTTATGCCTCGGCGAGAGAACGCCGCGAGATTCGCCTGTAAAGGTTTTTAGCCCGTTCGTCGGGGTGCCTGGGGCAGAATGCCCCAGACCGGAACCAGTGCTAAATTCGCCTGGCATCTGGGGCAATTTGCCCCAGCCACCCCTCCGCAGATCACACGGTCACTTCATACCCCGCCCGCTGCGGACGCGTCAGCCAGCCGTTCGCCTCAGCATCGCCAACAATCTCTTCCTTCGCGGGATCCCACGTCAGTTTGCGACCACCCAGCCGCAAGGCAATATTCGCCAGGTGACAGGTCGTCAACGCACGATGATGCGTCCAGACGTCCGAAACCGGCACCGAGCGGTCTCGCACGCATTCGAAGAAATTGGCCATGTGGCCATCGACGCGTTTGCCCTTGCGTAGCTCGACCAAGAGCGAGTCGGGAACCGGATTCTTGTACAACCCGTCAACCGCGCCGCCTTGCAGGTCAATTCGGTCGCGCGTGACGAAAATCTTGCCGCCGGTTCCCTCGAACAACACGCCATTCTCGGTATCGTGGCGAATGTTCATTTCCACATTATTCGCAAACTTCGCCCGCACCAGGAATCCGGTCGGCGTGTTATAGCGATCATCGACGGTGGGCAGGCCGTTCTTGAACTCGACCGGGAATTCCTTGGTAACGACTTCGATCGAAGTCGGCCCCGTGTTTTCCTGGCCGATCGCCCACTGGCCGATATCAACGTGATGTGCCCCCCAGTCGGTCAGCTTGCCACCCGAGTATTCGTACCACCAGCGGAACTCGCTGTGGCAACGCTGCTTGATATAATCAACCTTGGGTGCCTGGCCCAGCCACATGTCCCAGTTCAGAACAGCCGGTGGCGCTTCCTTGGCGAACGGACCACCCGAAGGCGCGCCACCAATCGCCGCCGTCACCTTGCGAACGCGGCCAATCCGTCCCGCACGCACCAGGGCAACGGCCAGCAAAAACACGCGGTTGTGATCGCTGCGCTGCTGCGTGCCGACCTGCACAACGCGCCCCGTCGACTTCGCCACCGCGCCCAGCTTCTTGCCTTCGTCGATCGTGAGCGTCAGCGGCTTCTCGCAGTACACATCCTTGCCAGCCTTCATCGCGTCGATGCAAATCTTGGTGTGCCAGTGGTCGGGCGTGCCGATGATCACCGCGTCGATATCCTTGCGATCGAGCACCTTGCGGTAATCCTCATACGTATCGGCCTTCGCCTTGCCGATGCGCGGATCGCGCTTGGCGCGGTCGACGTGATTCTTGTCGACGTCACACACGGCGAGGAAATCGCCATACTGCGACGCTCCTCGCGCATCGCCAGAGCCCTGGCCGCCGCAACCGATCAAGCCGAGTCGCGGACGTTCGTTCTTCGACTTGGTCTCATCGGCCATGGTTCGGCCGGTGGGCATGATGAGCGGCATGAGCAGTGGACTCGCCGCGGTGACGCGCAAAAACTCGCGCCGGTGCGCAAAACGGCTGGCCATTGTCGGAAGCTCCACAGGCTGTAAGCGTCGGGATGAGGTCGAACTCAGGCAGGATAAACGCTCCGCAATCGTCTCACAAGCGTGCGAAATCGCCGCCCGGCTCTTGCAAGCGTGGTTCGGTCCGATCATCCTGAAAGCAGAGATTCAACATTGCTCCATCACCCTGCGCTGTTCCTTCTCCCCCCGCGCCAGACTTCAGGAGGCTAGCATGGCGGACCACGACGCGACGCGGCAGAACGCCGCCGTTCGATCGACAACCACCCGGCGCGATTTCCACAAGCTGGTCACTGGCGCCGCAATCGGCGCGTTCGCAGCCCCGGCGATCGTCCGCGGCCGCAACCTCAACGAGAAGCTCAACATCGCCTGCATCGGTGTCGGCGGACGCGGTAGCGCGAACCTCCAAGGAGTTCAATCGGAGAACATCGTCGCGCTGTGCGACGTCTACCAAGGCGCAGTCGACCGCGCGGCCGTGAAGCACGACAAGGCCGCAAAATACAACGATTTCCGCCGCCTTTTCGACAAGTCGAACAACTTCGAAGCCGTCGTCGTCAGCACGACCGAGCACACCCACGCCTTCGCCACCCTCCCCGCGCTTCAACTCGGCAAGCACGTCTACTGCGAAAAGCCGCTGACGCACGACGTCTACGGCGCACGAGTGATTCGCGAAGCCGCCGCCAAGGCGAAAGTCGCGACCCAGATGGGCACGCAAATTCACGCCGGCGACAACTATCGCCGCGTCGTCGAGCTGATTCAAGGCGGCGCAATCGGAGACGTCACCGAAGCGCACGTGTGGGTCTCACGCGCCTGGGGACGGCAGTCGGCCGAAGACGCGCGGACACATCACGACATCGTCTCCGTCCGCGAACGACCCACCGAAGCCGCCCCGCTACCCAAGGGTCTCGACTGGGATCTCTGGCTTGGCCCAGCGCCCGAGCGGCCGTTCCACGAAGTCTATTTCCCCGGTCCGAAGTGGTATCGCTGGTGGGATTTCGGCAACGGCACCATGAGCGATCTTGGCAGCCACTGGATCGATCTGCCGTTCTGGGCTCTCAAGCTCCAGGCCCCGCTGACGATCGAATCGTTCGGCCCGCCTCCGCACCCCGAAATCGCCCCCGCCTCGATGCGTGCGGTTTACGAATACGGCCCGCGTGGTAACATGCCCGCGTTGACACTTACCTGGTATCAAGGACTTGAAGCTCCCGCCGCGCTCAAGAATGGGTCTATTCCGAAGTTCGATAGCGGCGTGCTTTTCGTCGGCAGCAAGGGCCAGCTTCTTTCCGACTACGGCCGTCACGTCTTGCTTCCCGAAAAGCAATTCGCCGACTACAAGCGTCCGCCGCAATCAATTCCGGCGTCGCTCGGCCACTACGCGGAGTGGATTCACGCCGCCAAAACCGGCGCACCCACAACCTGCAATTTCGACTACGCCAGCCGCCTGACCGAGGCCAACCACCTTGGCAACGTGGCCTACCGCGTGGGCAAGAAACTCGAGTGGGATGCCGCGAAGGGCGTCGTCAAGAACACCACCGAAGCCGAGCCGATGCTCAAGCGCGACTATCGCAAAGGCTGGACGCTCGGCTGAGAATCATCGAACAATCCAAGCTCTCAAAAGACACCCAACCCTTCCGCAGGGTTGGGTGTTTCGCCTTTTGAAATCAGCCTCGGTTACTCTTGAGGTCCAGCCGGCAAATTCCGCTCAAAGTAACGCAACATCGTCTCATAAAGATGCCGAGACGTATTCTCTCCCTCTCGAATCGCATGTGTACGGTTAGGATACGCCATCATTTCAAATGACTTGTTGAGCGCAATCAGGCGATCCACCAGCCGTTCACAGCTCTGATAATGGCAATTGTCATCACCCGTACCATGGATCAGCAGCAAATTGCCCATGAGCCCACCCGCAAAGGTAATGGGTGACCCGTCGCGAAATCCTTCTGGGTTATCCTTGGGCAACCCCATATAGCGTTCCTGATAGATGGTGTCATACAGCCGCTGGTCGCTGATAAACGCGATGGCAATCCCTGTTTGATACAGGTCGGGATAGCGAAACATCGCGTTCAAAGTCATCGAGCCGCCACCACTCCAACCCCAAACCCCCACGCGTTTCGCATCAAGAAACGGCCATTGTTTTTCAAGCGTGCGCAATGCGTCGGCCTGGTCCTTCGAAGCAAGTATTCCAATCTGGCGATAGATACACTTGCGCCACGCGCGGCCTTTCGGCGCCGGCGTTCCGCGATTATCGACACTGAGCACGATATACCCGTGCTGCGCAAGCAGTTGATGCCAGAGATACCGCTGACCGCCCCAGTGATCGACCACCGTTTGCCCCGCCGGTTCACCGTAAACATGAACGATCACCGGATAGCGCCGATCCTCGCGAAAATCGGGCGGCTTGATGATCCAGCCATCCAGGTCCACACCACCATCAATGTTCACACGAAAGAATTCCGCGTTGCGTTTCCGCACGGACTTCAGCTTTTCACGCAACGCATTATTGCTCACGAGCGTGCGCGCCACCTTGTGATCGGGCAGTGAAACCAGTTCGATCACCGGCGGATCGTTCATCGTCGAATACGTATGAATCGCCCACTTGCCGCTGGGGGCGATTTGATAGCTGTGCGTCCCTGGTTGTTCACGCGGGCTCAACCGCCTTGGCGGCGTTTTTCCGTCAATCGACGTGCGAAACAAATAAGCTTGCGTTGCATTCTGCGGCGAAGCCGTGAAGTCGATGACGCCCGCTTTGGAGTCGACGCGTAGATTATCAATCACGTCGAACGCGCCCGAAGTAATTTGCTCACATTTCGATCCATCGCGCGAAGCAAGATAGAGATGCCGCCAGCCGTCGCGCTCACTCGGCCAAACGAATTGTTTGCCGTCGTTCACCCAGTGCAGTTCATCGACGACATCAATCCAGGCTGCGTCTTGCTCGGTGAGAATCGTCTTCACCGCGCCGGTCTGCGCATTCGCCAGCATGATCTTGTCGGTGTTTTGCAGGCGGTTGAGCTGCTGAAGCACCAACTCATCCGAATTCCCGGCCCATTCCATCCGTGCGATGTAATGCTCGCGCGGATCGCCCGGAACATTCATCCAGCGCGGCTTTGCATCAGCTCGAACATCAATCACCCCCACGCGGCACGAAGGGTTCTGCTCTCCTACCTTGGGATAGCGAATCGTCGTCAGCTTGGGATAGAGCGCGTCGGTGGTGTTAACGAGCACATAATCTTTCATCCCTTCAGTATCAAGTTGCCAGAATGCAATCGATTCACCGTCCGGGCTCCAGCGAAAACCGTCTCGCAGCGACAATTCTTCCTCGTAAACCCAGTCGAACGTGCCATTGATGTGCGTCGGCGAACCATCACGCGTCAAACGTATCGTTTTTCCATCCGCCAGGTTTTCAACGTAAATATCACTATTGCGCACGTAAGCAAACCGTTTGCCCTGCGAATCAAACTTCCCAAACATCAACGAAGCTTCTGGACCATCACCGCCGAGCTTCTTCAAAGCGTTCCCATCACGATTGAGCACCCAATAATCGCCGCGCGTGTTTTGCCGCCAAACGCGGCGAGTATTCGTGAAGACCAAGAGCTGCTTGCCGTCTTTCGACCACACGTAATCATCAATTCCCAATGCTGACTTGCTCCCCTTGGGAGTAAGCTGCGCGGCGGTCACAAGCACATCGCGCTTGCCGGTTTCAGGGTCATGGCGAACGATCTCGCTTCCTTTGCCGTCGCCGGCGCGTTCAACCGTCGTGTAACCGGTGCCGTCATCGAGCCAGCGAATCGGCCCAAAATGCTCGGTGCGAAATTCGTCCTTCGTGATGATCCGTTCGAGTGTCAAATCGCCCGAATCGGCCGCCGCTTGGACTGAATAGGACACGCCAAGCGCAACGAGCGCGATAATACCGGCAACGTACGTTTTCATGAGTTTCCGATTCCTCGAGCAAGTGCGCGTGGCGGGTTGCTCCGCAAGGATTCTTAGCGTAAGTTCGTGGCTCACGGTCGGCAACACCCCGAAGCCTCCGGGCCTTTTATCATGAAGATCGCGCGCATCGCGGCCTATCGCGTCGAACTGCCGCTCAAGGAAGGCAGCTACAAGTGGTCCGGCGGCAAGTCGGTCGATGTGTTCGATAGTACGATCGTCCGCGTCGAAACCGATACCGGCATCGTCGGCCACGGTGAAGTATGCCCGCTCGGCCCCTTCTACTTGCCTGCCTACGCGAACGGCGTGCGTGCGGGAATCGCCGAACTTGGCCCGCATCTGATTGGCTATAACCCCACGCATCTGGGTCAACTCAACCGCCGAATGGACGCCGCGCTCAAGGGCCATCCCTACGTCAAATCCGGCATCGACATCGCCTGCTGGGACATTCTCGGCCAGGTCTCCGGACTGCCGGTATGCGACCTCCTCGGCGGCCGTTACGGCGACGATTTCCACCTCTATCGCGCCATCTCACAACAGTCTGCCGACGAGATGGCGGCCAACGTCGCCGGCTATCGCGCGGAAGGATATCGCCGATTCCAGCTCAAAGTGGGCGGTGATGCCGATACCGACATCGCCCGCATCCGCGCGGTTTCCGCGCTGCTCAAACCGGGCGACAAACTCGTCGCCGATGCCAACACCGGCTGGCTCATGCACGACGCCGCACGCGTGGTTCGCGGCGTCCGCGATATCGACGTCTACATCGAACAACCCTGTCTCAGCTACGAAGAATGCCTGACGATCCGCCGGCGCACCGATCACCCGTTCGTGCTCGACGAGTCGATGGATTCGCTCGATATGCTCCTTCGCGCGCACGCCGACCTGGCCGTCGACGTGGTGAATCTCAAAATCAGCAAGCTCGGCGGTTTGACCAAAACCAAGCAGGCCCGCGACCTCTGCATCTCGCTCGGCATCGCGATGACACTCGAAGATAGCTGGGGCGGAGACGTCACAACCGCCGCCATCGCCCACCTCGCGCACAGCACGCCAACCGAACTCCTCTTCACCGCGACCGACTTCAACAGCTACGTCACGGTCAGCACCGCCGAAGGTGCTCCGCAACGCAAGAACGGCCGAATGGCTGCTTCAACCGCCCCTGGTCTTGGCATTTCCCCGCGTATGGACGTTCTCGGAAAGCCGCTCGTCGACATTCATTGATATCCTACCGCAATGCCTTCCTGTCTAGGCGGCTGGCCATTTATCTGATAATCTGTGAAGTGGATTTCAACAGGGCATTGAGTGCTTAGGTAACGGTGAGAGTCTCGGGTGCCACTGGCTATGCCAGTGCTCTGGCAGTGCAATCGAAAGAAGATCACAGGCATAGCCAGTGGCACCCAACTCGGATCCTCATCTCAACGGTGCACTTGCATCCTCTGTTGCGGCTTTCCGCAAATTCTGCTGCGCGATACAATTGTTGTTCAACAGCGGTGCGGGCGCCGCTGACCCCGCCTTTGTTAGTCTCCTCGCCATGACGCGTGCTTTTGCCCAGTTTCTCAGTCCCTCCGCGCCCGATCGCATCCGGCGAGACTCTCCCAGGTGAATCATGCATCATCCGGCCGCTCGCGCTATTCTTGCCGCTTTCATCTTGTTGATTACATTCCAGACGGCGCGCGCCGACGATTCTCAGCCATTCGCCGCTCTCGCGAAATCCTATAACGAAACCACTCGCCCGCTCGTCAAACAGTTCTGCCTCAAGTGCCACACGACCGAACGCCAAGAAGGCGACCTCGACCTCGAACGCTTCATCAAACTCGACGACGTCAGGCGCGATACGAAGGTCTGGCAAAAAGTGATTGAGATGCTCGACAACGGCGAGATGCCGCCGAAGAAGAGCCCCCAGCCGACCGTCGCACAACGCAAGGAACTGCGAACCTGGTCCCGCAACCTGCTCGATGCCGAAGCCCTCGCACACGCCGGTGATCCCGGCGCGGTGCTGCTTCGTCGCCTGAGCAACGTCGAATACAACAACACCATTCGCGACTTGACGACGTTCGACCTTAAACCCGCACGCGAATTTCCCGTCGACGGCGCAGCCGGTGAAGGGTTCACAAACGTGGGCGAGGCGCTGGCGATGTCGCCGGCGCTGCTCGACAAATATGTCAACGCGTCGAAATCGATCGCCGCGCACGCCGTGCTGCTGCCCGATGGCTTTCGCTTCTTTGCCGAAGACACCAGGCGCGACTGGACCGACGAGCTTGTGGGCCGCATCAAGGATTTCTATCGCCGCTATTCGGCTCCCGAAGGCTCGCGCCGGGTCAACTTGCAAGGGCTCGACTTCCTGGCCGAAGCGGGGGGACGGATTCCGCTCGAATCGTATCTCGCCGCGACGATCGTGCATCGTGACGACCCGAAGCAATCGCTCGAATCACTCGCCACTAGATCCAAACTCAGCACAAAATATCTTCAAATTCTTTGGAACACGCTACAAGCAAATCAGCCGTCGCCAATTCTCGATCCCTTGCGAGCCCGGTGGCGAACAGCACGGCCTGAAAACATTGCGGCGCTCGCTGGCGAGATTCGCCTCTGGCAAAACGCGCTGACGAAGTTCAACAGCGTCGCCCACTTCAAAAAGTGGCTCGAACCGCTCAACCCCATCAGCGAGCGTGAAGGCCTACTCGCCAAACTTCCCACGCAAGCCTCTGGCAGCGAAGTGGTCCTCTCGCTCGTCACACGCGGACCCGCGTCAAAAAATCAAACGGCGCGCGTCGTGTGGGAACAGCCGCGACTCGAAGCGCCAGAGCGTCCGCCCATCTTGCTCCGCGACGTGCGCGATGGTCTCGCTGGGCTCGAAATCAAAAAGCAAACGCTTAAACAAGTAAGTCACTACCTCGCCGCGGCCGATGAGATTCGCGCCAAACCCAAGACCGACCGCGTGAAATTCGCTCGAGAAAAAGATCTCGACGAACAAATGCTAAGCGCCTGGCTCGACTACCTCGGCATCGGCGTGGGCACGCCATTGCCCGAAAAAATGCTGAACGAGCGGCAAGAAAAGGGGGGCGGATATCCCTTCATCAGCGGTTGGGGCAGCGGCGGACTGCCGAGCATTCTCGCCAACTCGTCCGATCAGGAAGTGAAAATTCCCGGCACCGCGCGGCCGCATGGCGTGGTGGTTCATCCATCGCCAACGCAAACTGTCGCCGCCGGATGGCGAAGCGCGTGGAGCACCACGCTCAATATCCAGGGGCACGTCAACCACGCACACAACGCATGCGGCAACGGCGTCGCGTGGACGCTCGAACTGAGGCGCGGCAGCGAGCGACGAAAGCTTGCGGGAGCCGATGTCGATCGCGGACAAAGCTCGAAAATAGCCCCCGTGAACGGCGTGCAAGTTGAACCCGGCGACTTCATCACCTTGATTGTGAGTGCCCGCGGAACCGACCATTCCTGCGACCTCACCGACATCGAGCTTATTCTCGACGAAGCAGCCGGCGCGAAGCGATCGTGGAAGCTTTCACGCGATGTTAGCTCCGACATCCTCGCCGGTAATCCTCACGCCGACAAACTAGGCAATCTCGGCGTTTGGTACTTCTTCACCGAAGCATCCAACGACGCAACAAGCACTCGCGTGGCCGCGATTCCCCGTGGCTCGGCGCTCGATCAGTGGCGCGATGCAAAAGCGAGCGTCGACCAAACACCGCTTGCGACAGCGATTGAAAACCTCCTTCGCGGAGCTGCTCCATCTGAAAAATCCGCCAACGCCGAACTCTATCGCCAGGTTTACGCCATCAACGGTCCACTGCTAGGAAATCTCGATTTCAAGCGACTGGCGGAGCAGGGGCGTGCCGCGACCACTTCAAAATTTGGCCTACCTCGCGACCGTTTTCAGGACGCGAATTTGCTCGCGGAAATTGGTTCGACGGTTGAGATCCGCTTGCCCGCCGAACTCTGCGCCAATCGCAGTCTTGTCTCGAGCGTAACGCTCGAACGCTCAGCCCCGCCCGAAGCATTCGCACAAGCCGAGGTGATCGTCGGCCAGGCACAGGCACCGCTCGATCTTCGTCCAGGTCCGCCGGTTCTCGTTCGTGCCGGCACACCCGTGCGCGGACAACTGGAGAAAGGATTCGACGAGTTCCGGCAAATTTTCCCTGCCGCGCTCTGCTATGCCCAGATCGTCCCCGTCGATGAAGTGGTCACGCTCGTGCTCTTTCATCGCGAGGACGAGCCACTGCAACGCCTGATGCTCTCCGACGCCGAGACCGCCCAGCTCAATCGTTTGTGGGACGAGCTGCGTTACATCAGTCAGGACGCGCTTCGCGTGCAGGAAGCGTACGGCCAGTTCATGGAGTACGTCACCCAAGACGGCGACGTGCGCATCTTCGAGCCGCTGCGCAAGCCGATCAAGGAACGTGCTGAGGCATTCAAGAAGCGAATGACGGCTGCCGAGCCGGTTCAACTCGAGGCGCTGCTCGCATTCGCCGAACGTGCCTACCGCCGCCCGCTCGATCACGAGGAGCAAACCGGCCTGCGCAAGCTTTACACCGCGCTCCGGACGAAGGGGCTCGATCACGACGCAGCGTTCCATCTCACACTTTCACGCGTGCTGATGGCTCCATCCTTCCTCTACCACGTCGAGCAATCCGCCGCCGGCACCAAGTCGCAACCAATTAGCGACTGGGAACTCGCGAATCGCCTGAGCTATTTTCTCTGGTCGTCGATGCCCGACGCCGAGTTGTTCGCACTCGCGAAGGCTGGCAAATTGCACCAGCCTGAAGTGCTTGCAACGCAGGCGAAGCGCATGCTTCAGGACGACCGCGCAAGAGCCCTCGCGACTGAGTTCGCCTGCCAGTGGATCGACATTCGCGACTTCGATACGCACAACGAAAAAAGCGAGACGACCTTCCCGACATTCTTGCGGCTGCGGCCGCTGATGTACGAGGAGTCGGTCCTGTTCTTCACCGACCTCTTCAAGAACAATCGCTCTGTGCTCGACGTCCTCGACGCCGACTACACGTTCGTCAACGGAGATCTTGCCCAGTTCTACGGTCTGCCGGGCGTAACCGGTGCTGAATGGCGACGCGTGAACGGCGTGAAGAAGCACGCGCGCGGCGGAATTCTGGGCATGGCCACATTGCTCGCGAAACAATCGGGCGCGTCGCGCACGAGCCCGATTCTTCGCGGCAACTGGCTGCTCGAAACGCTGCTGGGCGAGAAGCTTCCCAAGCCGCCCAAGAATGTGCCCCAGCTTCCGGAAAGCGAGCTTGATACCAACGGCCTGACGATCCGCCAGATCACCGAACGCCATCGCGCCGACCCGGCTTGTGCCAAGTGCCACGACAAGATCGACGCGTTCGGCATGGCGCTCGAAGGGTTCGACCCGATCGGCAAGCGCCGTTCTGTCGACCTCGCCGGCCGGCCGATCGACTTCCGCGCCGAGATGAAAGACGGTAGCAAATTCACCGATATCGATGGATTGCGTGATTATGTGCTCAAGAAACGGCGCGATGATTATCTCACCAACTTCGGCCGCAAGTTCCTGGGCTACGCCCTCGGCCGCTCTGTCCAGCTTTCCGATGAGCCGCTTATCGCCGAGATGAAGCGCACACTCGCTGGGAACGAATATCACGTTCAATCGGCGCTTCAAACAATCATTCTCAGCCCGCAGTTTCTGACAAGGCGCGGCGTCGATTCGCCGCTCGATCACGACGCGTCGAATCCTTAAACATTAATTTCCACATATGATAGGACTCTCCCCATGACGAACCAGCAAAACCAGCACAGCCTCTCGCGGCGAACCCTGCTGCGCGGCCTCGGCGTGACGATGGCACTCCCCTGGATGGAGTCGATGCGAGTCTGGGGCGACGTCGTCAAACCCAAGCACGACGGCAGCGAAGCCCCGCTCCGTTTCGCCTGCTTCTTCTCGGGCAATGGCTTCCACAGCAAGGAGTGGTGGGCCAAGGGCACCGGCAAGGAGATGACGCTCGGCAAGGTGCTCGAACCGTTCGAGAAACAGAAAGAAAAGCTCACGCTCATCCAGGGCCTCTATAACGAGCAGGCGACGAAGGGGAACATCCACAGTTCGCAAACTGGCAATTTGCTTTCAGGCGCGCCCTTGGCCTCGGGTGGAGCAATCCGTTCCGGCACCAGTATCGACCAGTTGCTCGCGCAAAAAATCGGCCATCAAACCAAGGTCCCCAGCCTGGTGCTCGCATGCGAGCCGTCGATGGCCGCGGTGCACAAGAATTACTCGATGCTCTACAGCTCGCACATCTCGTGGAGCTCGCCGACCACTCCCACTCCACTCGAACTCTATCCCGCGCTTGCCTTCGATCGCCTGTTCAAGAACGAAGACCAGCAGAGCGACAAGAGCGTGCTCGATGCCGTGCAAAGCGAGGCATCGAGCTTGCGCAAGAAGATCAGCCATGCCGATCAACTCAAGCTCGATGAGTATTTGAACTCGGTGCGCGAGGTTGAGCAGCGCATCGAACGCGCCGGCAAACAGCGCGAATTACAAGGCTGGCGGCCCACACTCGACAAGCCCAACATGCCACGTCCGGCCGAAGGCGTACCCCAAAACATCGCCGAACACATGCGGCTGATGTGCGACATGCTCGTGCTCGCCTTCCAGACCGATACCACGCGCTTCTGCACGCTCAAGCTCAACAACGATCATTCGTCGCTGAGATTCTCGAATCTCGGCATTGATTATATGATCCACCACCTGCTTTCGCACACCGACGGTGCCGATTGGCTCAAGGTCAATCGCTTCTTCGCCGAACAGGTGGCGTACGTCGCGGCGAAGCTCGATTCAATCCAGGAAGGCGAACGATCGGCGCTAGACAACTCGGTGATCATGTATTGCTCGAGCATGCTCACAGGCGCTTCGCACGATGCATCGCAATTGCCGCTCATCCTGCTGGGCAAAGGCGGCGGACAACTTCAAACCGGCCGCACGCTCGACTACCGCGGCAAGCCGAACCGCAAGATGTGCAGCCTGTACCTGTCGCTCATGGACAAGTTCGGCATCAAGCTCGATCAGTTCGGCGATTCCAATGAGCGCCTTGTTGAGATTTGATCAGAGAATTCTGAGAGTTACGCGGTGAGACCAGGCAATAGATAAATGGGTGGCCCGGACAACTCGTTGTCCGGGTGGCGCAGCCACAAGAGGAGATGTGAAATAGTTTGCATTGTCCTCTCGTCGCTTCGCGACCGGGACAACAAGTTGTCCCGGCCATCCGACTCCTCCTCTCGTTCAATACCAATGTACGCTTATAATTATTTTCATCGCTATCGATCACGTGACGAATTTGTTTTTCCTCGATCAATCGTGAAGACGCTTTCCCTCGTGACCATACTCTGCAGCGTCTCGAAAGGGTGCTTGACCGATCTTCAAAACGTCATCGCCACCAAAATGGGCACGCCCGCGCGCATAAACGGCAAGCCCTAACGATACACGGTTTCTAGTTAACACCTCATCCCTCAAAACAACGCAAAAACTCAGCGTCAGAAACTGCCGTTTTTTAGCCGGTTGCGCATAGAATCGGCTCATTCCAGCCTTCTCGCATCAATCTGAGCGGCCAACGCGCGCCAATCCGGCATGCGGCATGCTATTACGCCGCTGCAGTTGATTTCACGTTCCAATTCTCGTTGGTGCGTTCCTCAGCCGAGGAAGTTGCACAGCGAAAGAACGTCATCGGGTCGTTGGCGACACATCCACTCCTCCCTTCGACGCGACCCTTCGCGCCTGCGCTCGGCCGCAATTTCTTGCCCGTGCCAGGCTCTTCTCCAGGAGCACACCGATGACCCTATTTGCCGACTCTTCATTGTCGACGCACTTGCTCACGCTCGAAGAGATTGCCCGTGTGATCTCGCAGAAGGGCCAGCCGGCCGAAACGCTTTCGAACCTCGTGCAAACCATCCGCGACCGCTTTCAAACCGACGTCTGCTCGGTCTATCTCATCGAACCCGACCGCGTGAATCTCGTGATGGCCGCCACCATCGGCCTGCGGCCTGAGAGCGTCGGCAAGGTGCGCATGCGCATCGACGAAGGGCTCGCCGGCCTGGTGGCCGAAGAACTACGGCCGATCATGGTCGAAGATGCGACGAAGCACCCGCGCTTCAAATACTTCCGCGAGGCGGGTGAAGAGGCGTTCTCGTCATTCCTGGGCGTGCCGCTCATCGATTCGGGAATGATTCAAGGCGTGCTCGTGCTTCAAACGACGGACGTTCGCACATTTTCACGCGATGAAGTGGCGATGCTCACATCAACCGCCACGCAAATCGCACCAATCGTCAGCGAGGCGCGCACGCTCGACAAATTCATCGCGCCCATGTACGACCGCATCTGGGCACTCGCCCGCAACCTCTCGTGGAGCTGGGATAGCGAAGCCGCGAGCTTGTTCAACGAACTCGATCCCACCCGCTGGCGCGAGCTCGATCACAACCCAATCTCACTCCTCTCCGAAACCACGCTCGAAAAGCTGGAAAAGCGAGCCGGCGAGCTCGTTCTGCACAGCCGCCTGAATTACGCCTATCGCCGCTTGCAAGAGTATTTGAAGTCATCCAAAACGTGGGGCATGCGACACACCGGCGTACTCAAAGCACGTCCAGTCGCCTATTTTTCGGCCGAATTCGGCATCCACGAATCGCTCCCCATTTACTCGGGCGGCCTCGGCGTGCTCGCCGGCGACCACATCAAGAGCGCGTCCGACCTGGGTGTGCCCCTCATCGGCATCGGCCTCTTCTACGCGCAAGGATATTTCCGCCAGAAGCTCGATGGTTCGGGCTGGCAGCACGAGGATTATCTCGACGTCGACGTTCGTCAGCTTCCGCTCGAATTGCTCATGGGGACCGACGGCCGGCCCGTCATCATCGCGGTCGAAACGCGCGGCGCGACGATCTCCGCACGAGTCTGGAAAGCAGCGGTCGGGCGCACGACATTGCTACTGCTCGATTCCGACGTCGAGTCGAATACGCCCGAAGATCGTCAGCTAACCGCGCGACTTTACGGCGGCGATAATCGCGTGCGCATCAGGCAAGAGTTGCTGCTGGGTGTCGGAGGTGTGCGAGCACTTCGCGCCGCGAAGATCAACCCGGGAGTACTTCACCTGAACGAAGGCCACAGCGCATTCGCCGGCCTGGAAATGATCCGTGTGCGCATGACAACCGAAGGCCTCGGCTTCGATGAAGCCATGCGCCGCGTCGCCTGCCAGACCGTTTTCACCACGCACACGCCAGTGCCGGCCGGTCACGATCGTTTCTCGCCCGATCAGATCGAAGAACATCTCGGGCCGCTCCGCGAATCGCTCGGCATCTCGCACGATCATCTCATGAGCCTCGGCCGTGTCGCGCCGCACAACCACGGCGAAGACTTCTGCATGACCGTGCTCGCCCTGAAGAATTCGCGTCGCGCAAATGCGGTCTCGTCACTTCACGGTCAGGTTTCGCGCGCCATGTGGACGGGCCTGCATCCTGGAAGCCACGAAGAAGCCGTGCCGATCGGCCACATCACAAATGGCGTACACGTGCCCACGTGGCTCGCACCCCAGATGCGACACCTTTACGATCGGCACCTCGGCGCCGAGTGGTCGCAGCGCAGCGGCGAGCCCGATGTCTGGGAGCGCATTGATGATGTCGACGATGGCGAACTCTGGGAAACGCACCAGGTTCTCAAATCGCGGCTCATCGACTTCGTTCGCGCCCGGGCCGTGCGACAGGCCGAGCGCCGGGGCGATTCCAAGGAAATCATCGCCCAGTGCCGCACAGCTCTTAGCCACGATGCACTCACCATCGGTTTCGCCCGGCGATTCGCAACATATAAACGCGCCAACCTGATTTTCCGCGACCTCGAAGCACTCGCGTCAGTCATTAATGACCCGCAGCTTCCCGTGCAATTCGTCTTCGCAGGCAAGGCTCACCCGCGCGACATGCCCGGTAAACAGGTGCTCCAAGAAATCGCACAGCTCGCCCGCAGCCCGCAATTCGCCGGGAAACTTGTGTTCATCGAAGACTACGACATGAACGTCGGCCGGCACTTGGTTCAAGGCGTCGACGTCTGGCTCAACAACCCCCGGCGCCCGCTTGAAGCTTCGGGAACCAGCGGTCAGAAAGTCGTGCTCAACGGCGGGCTGAACCTGTCGATTCTCGACGGCTGGTGGGCCGAGGCGTACGACGGCTCGAACGGATTCGCGATCGGCATGGGCGAAACGCATAGCTCGGTCGAGATGCACGACAACATGGATGCGGAGGCGCTGAACAAGGCCCTTTACGAGGAAGTGATTCCGCTCTACTTCGATCGCGATCGCGATGGGTTGGCGCGCGGCTGGATTTCGCGCATGAAATCGTCGATTAGGTCTCTCGGCTGGCGGTTCAACTCGGATAGGATGGTGATGGACTACGTTACCAAGTGCTACATCCCGGCAGCGGGCGGCACTTCGAGCGACATGAGCCGGTCCTGATCCAGCGATATCGGAGTTGCGATGGAATCTGCGGCCACTGAGGCGTTGAGTGCTGATATTCACCTGCTGGGAGACTTGCTCGGCGGAGCAATCCGCCGGTTGGAGGGCGAGGCAGCGTTCGAGCTGGTCGAAGAAATTCGCGCAGCAGCCAAGGACGTGCGGGCCAACCCGTCGCTTGAAAATGCACGGGCGCTGCACGATCGCCTCGGCCGGCTGAGTCTGCCCGAGCTCCGAACTCTCATTCGCGCCTTCAGCGTTTACTTCGACCTGACGAACCTCGCCGAGCAGCAAGCGCGGGTGCGCGCCATTCGCGCGCACCACAAACGCGCTGGTGCCAAGTCGATTAGCGAAACGCCTGAGGCCGCGTTCCGCGAGCTGCGCGATAGTGGCGTTGATGCGGCTAAAGTCACCAGCCGACTCGAGCGTGCTTTGATTTGCCCCGTCTTCACCGCGCACCCAAGCGAAGGCCGGCGCAGGACGATTCTTGGCATTCTCTCTGCAATTTCGCAGCAACTAGACTCGATTGAACGAATCGACCTCACACCGTTCGAACGCGAACAGGCGATCAGTGCGATTGCCGAGGAAGTCGAAACCCTCTGGCTTTCCGACACCGTTCGCGAGGCGCGGCCTTCGGTTCTCGACGAAGTGCGGCAAACTCTCGGCATCGTCGAGCAAACGCTCATCAGCGTCGTGCCCAAGGTTTATCGCAAGATCGAAGGCGGATTCAAATCGGCTTACGCCGACACATCGTGGACACCACCGTCGTTCCTCCGTTTCGGTTCCTGGATCGGCGGCGATCGCGATGGCCACCCTGGTGTCACCGCTCAGGCCACGATGAATGCGATACGCCTGCAACAAGAAACAATCATTCAACATTACCTGCGCGCGTTGGATGATCTCTGGCGACGGCTCAGTCATTCCGACCGATTTGCACCCATCAGCGATGAACTCAAAGAGTCGATCGCGCGCGACCTCGAAGTCACGCCGATTTCCAAGGGCCGAATCGAGCACGAGCCATATCGCATCAAGTGCAGTCTGATTTCCGCGAAACTAACTCGCACGCTCGACTTCGTGAAGTCGCTCGCTCCTGCCTGGGACGATCAAGCACACGAAAAGCCCTCCGGCGTCTACATCGGCCGCGACGAGTTTTTAAGCGACCTGCGCATCATGGCTCGCAGCCTGAAGGCGGCCGGTGCAGAAGCGACCGTTTGCGGAGTGCTTCATGACGTGATCCGTCAGGTCGAAGTGTTCGGCCTGCACCTGCTCACGCTCGACCTTCGTCAGCACAGCGCACGGCACACCGACGCCCTCGACGAAATCTTCCGCGCAGCGGGCGTATGCGCGAACTACGCCGAGCTCGATGCCGACGGACAGTTCGCCGTTCTCGTGAAAGAGCTGGAAAGCGAACGCCCGCTGATCCCCACGCAGCTCGATTTCTCGGCCGATACCGTCGAGGTCATTCGCACCTTCCGCGTCACCAGCTCGATCCTCGAACAGCAGTCGGCCGAGGCGATCAATACTTACATCATCAGCTCCACCACGGAGCCGGCGCACCTGCTTGAAGTGCTTCTTCTGGCACGCGAAGCGCGGTTGTTCCGGCCCAAGGAAGGGATCAGTCGGCTCAATATTGTGCCGCTCTTTGAAGCGCTGGAACCGCTGGTGAATTCGACGTCGATCATGGAGAAGCTGCTCGCCGTTCCTGCTTACAGACGGCATGTCAGCTTGCGTGGTGAATTTCAAGAAGTGATGATTGGCTATTCCGATAGCAACAAAGAAAGCGGCGCGTTGCAATCGGCCTGGGCTCTTTATCGGGCCCAGCTTGATCTCGTCGAAGTCGGGCGAAAGCATGGCATCACCATGCAAATGTTTCACGGTCGCGGTGGTGCTGTCGGCCGCGGTGGTGGGCCGGCGAATCATGCGATTCTCGCCCAGCCGGTGGGCACAGTGAACGGTCGTTTGCGACTGACCGAGCAAGGCGAGATGATCACCGATCGTTACGGCCACCCCGGCATCGCCGAGCGTCACCTCGAACAGCTTGTGCACGCCGTTTTGCACACGTCGTTCCCAGCCGTTAGCCAGCCGCCCGATCCCGCATGGATCAAGTGCCTCGACGAAATGGCCGAATCGGGACGCAAGTTCTACCGCGCCCTTGTTTACGACACTCCCGAATTCATCGATTATTTCAGCCAGGCGACGCCCATTGATGAGTTGGGTCAACTGAAAATTGGCTCGCGCCCCGCGCGCCGAACGAAGTCGAACGCGCTCGACAGTCTGCGGGCGATCCCCTGGGTTTTTAGCTGGATGCAGTGCCGCCACACGTTACCAGGATGGGTTGGCCTTGGCACCGCGATGAGCGATTTCGTGAAGGCCGACCCAGCAAATCTCGCGACGTTGCGTGCGATGTACCTCAGCTGGCCGTTCTGGCGTGTGCTCATCGACAACGCCCAGATGATCCTCTCCAAGGCCGACATGACGATCGCCCGGCTCTATGCCGACCTGGTCGACGACAAGGCACTCGCCGACCGGATCTACGGCGAAATTTTGGCCGAATACAAGCGGTCGGTCGATTTGATCCTGCAAATCACCGAGCAATCGTCGATCCTGGAAAACATGCCGATCTTGCATCGATCGATCAGCCTGCGCAATCCGTACGTCGACCCTTTGAGCTTCATCCAGCTCGTACTGCTCAAGCGGCTACGTGCGGGCGATACCCCGCGTGAAGATTTGCTCACTGGCGTACTCGAAAGCATCAACGGCGTCGCGGCCGGGCTCAAGAATACCGGTTGATTTCGTTCGAGACTTAATACAACTTGCTCGCGGCGTTCCTTCTAATTGGAACGCCGCGAGTTTTCATGCGCGAACCCGGCGCAATCAAAAGTGTCATTCTCAGGTTAAGGTGAGGGGTCTACCGTCACGATTTCGTCATCCAGAATCCTATTTTGTTTGTTGATGAGTTTTGCACATGCTTTTAACAATCACGGCCACTCACACGCCGGCGTCGGATATTGGTTACCTCTTCCATAAACATCCGGACAAGCTGCAATCATTTGAGATGAGCTTCGGCCATGCGCACGTGTTTTATCCTTCAGTCACCGAGAATGCGTGCGTTGTGTGTTTGCTGCTCGATGTCGATCCCGTCGCAATTGTGCGGGGCAAGGCCGATAGTGAAGGGCTGCTTGCGCAATATGTGAACGATCGCCCTTATGTTGCATCGTCGTTTCTGAGCGTGGCGATCAGCCAGGTGTTTCAGAGTGCACTCAATGGCAAATCGACCGAGCGACCTGAGTTAGCAGCGACACAAATCCCGCTCGTCGCCGAGATCGACGTGCTACCCGTGCGCGGAGGCGTTCGATTTCTACACGCAGTCTTCGAACCGCTGGGATACACAGTCGAAGCCAGACGCGCACCGCTCGACCCACTTTTTCCCGAGTGGGGAGAGAGCAACTATTTCTCAGTAACGATTTCTCGCATCTGCACGCTCGCGGATCTTCTCACTCACCTTTATGTGCTAATGCCCGTGTTTGATAATAGCAAGCACTACTATGTGGGTGACGACGAAGTCGAAAAATTGCTCGTCCGCGGCGACGGGTGGCTGGCGACGCACCCTTTGCGCGATGAGATCACCAAACGCTATTTGCGGCATCAGCGCAGCCTGTATCGCGAAGCGCTGGCGCGTCTCATGAGCGACGAACCAGAGCAAGCAGAGGACTCATCCCAATCAGAAGATGCCCAATCCGAGCGAGCACTCAGCCTCAACGAGGAACGTTTGGGGACCGTGCTAGCCGCGCTTCGCGCCTCGGGCGCATCTCGCGTGCTCGATCTCGGATGCGGCGAAGGAAAGCTACTGCGACTCTTGCTCAAAGATCGTCAGTTCGAAACAATTGTCGGCGTCGATGTTTCGTCACGCTCGCTAGAAATCGCCAGCGAACGACTGAAACTCGATCGTCTATCGCCGACTCAAATGGAGCGAATCACATTGCTCCACGGTTCGCTGATGTATCGCGATCAACGACTCGAAGGATTCGACGCCGCCGCAATTGTTGAAGTGATCGAGCATCTTGACCCACCCCGGCTTGAAGCGTTCGAACGCGTTGTATTCAACTTCGCCAGGCCTAAAACCGTGGTTCTTACCACGCCCAATCGCGAATACAACGTCACCTGGGAAAACGTTGGTGCAGAGAGCCTTCGTCATAGCGACCATCGCTTCGAATGGACCCGCGACCAGTTTCAAACTTGGGCTGATATGATCGTTAAGCGCTTTGGTTATCGGGTTCGTTTCCTTCCGGTTGGTCCAGTTGATCCCGCGCTCGGCTCGCCGACGCAAATGGCGATTTTCGAGCGAGACTGAATCATGCTCATAAAAATACCAAAGCTCAGCGTTGTCGTTTTGATCGGCCCCAGCGGTTCCGGCAAAAGCACATTCGCGCGCACTCATTTCGCTCCGACCGAAATTCTCTCCTCAGACTTCTGCCGCGGACTTGTCAGCGACGACGAGACCTCACAGGCCGCCACGGGCGACGCGTTTGATGTTTTGCACTTCATCGTGGCCAAACGACTTGCGGGCGGACGGCTCACGGTAATCGACGCGACCAACGTACAGCCGGAATCGCGCAAAACTTGGGTCGAATTGGGTCGCAAATACCACTGCCTTCCGGTCGCGCTTGTGCTCAATCTGCCTGAGCGCGTTTGCATCGAACGCAACGCGGCGCGGGATGATCGCAACATTGGGCCGCACGTCATTCACAACCAGATGTCCCAACTCAGGCGCGGGCTCCGCGGCCTTGCCAAGGAGGGATTTCGGCACATCTATGTGCTCAATACGCCCGAAGAAGTCGCGGAGCTAACAATCGAGCGCGTGCCGCTCTGGAACGATCGCCGCGATGAGACGGGACCGTTCGACATCATTGGTGATGTTCACGGCTGCTGCGATGAGTTGGAAGACTTGCTCACGCAGCTCGGCTATGAAGTGGTGGCGAATCTTCCTGGTGCGCCTGGTCTCGCGAGCGGCCCAGTGTACGCGCACCCGGCAGGGCGGAAGGCCGTTTTTGTGGGAGATCTCGTCGATCGCGGTCCGCGCGTGCTCGATACCGTTCGGCTCGTGCGCAACATGATCATGCATGGCTCTGCGCTGTGCGTACCGGGCAATCACGATGTGAAACTCGCGCGCAAGTTGCGCGGCAAGAATACACAAATCAAGCATGGCCTCGCGCAAAGCATGGCGGAAATCGACGCGATTCCGGCCGAAATTCGCCCCGAGTTCTCGCGTGAACTGGCCGATTTTCTTGACGGACTCGTAAGCCATTACGTGCTTGATGGCGGCAATCTCGTCGTTGCGCATGCGGGTATGAAGGAGGAGATGCAGGGCCGCGGATCGGGCGCGGTGCGCGAGTTCGCGCTGTATGGCGAAACGACGGGCGAGACCGATGAATTCGGTCTGCCAGAGCGGCTGAAGTGGGCCGAGACGTATCGCGGCAACGCGATGGTGGTTTACGGTCACACTCCCGTGCCCGTGCCCGAATGGCTCAATCGCACGGTGAATGTCGATACCGGTTGTGTCTTCGGTGGTGCGCTCACCGCAATGCGTTACCCGGAACGCGAATTCGTTTCGGTTCCCGCGCGAACGACCTATTGCGAGCCCAGCCGGCCATTCCTATCGCCCGAACTCGCAATTTCAGCGCAGCACGCGAACGATCAAACGCTCGATATTGATGACGTTCGCGGCAAGCGTTCAATCCCCACGCGTTACTGGTCGCGCGTAACGATTCGCGAAGAAAACGCCGCAGCCGCACTCGAAGCAATGAGCCGCTTCGCGGTCGATCCCCGTTGGTTAATCTACCTGCCACCAACAATGTCGCCCTGCGCGACAAGTCGCGAACCAGGATTGCTCGAACATCCCACCGAAGCCTTCGGCTATTACCGTGGCGAGGGCGTGCCACGCGTCATTTGCGAAGAGAAGCACATGGGCTCCCGCGCGGTCGTTATGATCTGCCGCGACGAAGCCGTTGCACGTTCGCGGTTTGGCGTGACGACTGGCGAATCCGGCTGCGTTTACACTCGCACGGGACGCAGATTCTTCAACGACGAATCACTGGAAATCGCATTTCTCGACCGCGTTCGTACAAGCCTGAACGCAACGAACTTCTGGGACGAGTTGCAAACTGATTGGGTCTGTCTCGATTGCGAGTTGATGCCTTGGTCGGCCAAGGCGCAAGAGCTTCTGCGGCGGCAATACGCCGCGGTGGGTGCGGCAGGTTCAGCGGCATTGCCTGCGGTTGTCGCGCGGCTGCAACTCGCGGCTAATCGTTTGACGGATGGCGAACTCGCTAAGATCACCACGCTTGCCGCGCAATTCGAGTCACGGGCAGCGAATCTCCAACGGTTCGTCAAAAGCTATCGCCACTACTGCTGGCCGGTGAATTCAATCGACGATTTGAAGCTCGCGCCGTTTCACATTCTCGCAACCGAAGGGCACGTGCATGTGAATCGCGATCATCTCTGGCACATGGAAACCTTGCGTCGCGTTTGCGAGGCCGATCCCGCACTCCTTCGCGCTACAAGTTACCGCATTGTTGATCTCACCGATGCCGAGAGTGAAGTGCAAGGGACCGCATGGTGGACCGAACTTACTTCGCGCGGAGGCGAAGGGATGGTCGTGAAACCACTCTCATTCCTGCATCGCGGCCGATGCGGTTTGAGTCAGCCCGCTGTGAAGTGTCGCGGACCCGAATATCTTCGCATCATTTATGGTCCCGACTACACACTCGATGCAAACCTGGAACGGCTCCGCTCGCGCGGCTTAGGGCGCAAACGCGCACTCGCGATGAGTGAATTCGCACTGGGACTCGAAGCCCTCGAACGCTTCGTTCAACGTGAACCGTTGCGACGCATTCACGAATGCGTCTTCGGCGTGCTCGCCCTCGAAAGCGAACCAATCGACCCCAGGCTTTGAAAGCTAGGGCTTCGGGACCGAACGCAGCAAACCCAGCGTCGCCCAACCTGAACCGAAGTAGGTGATCGGCACCGGGTTCGTGAACGGCTTCGCGCCAGGATGGGCACGCGACTTCATCGGCCACGAACCGTCGCTGTTTTGCGTCTTCACCAGAAACGCGACACCGCGCCGAACTTCTTCGCGATCGCGCGCAACGCCTGCGATAGTCAAGAAGTAAAGCGCCTGGCCTGTGGCATAGGCGTCGCTGGGGATCTCGCTCTCCTGACCCCACCCGCCATCGGCATGCTGCAATCGCAAAAGATGTTCGATGTCGACCTTAATCACGTCTTGCGGTTTTGATGTGGCGACGTCACGAAACAGGCGAATCGCCACACTTTGCGTGCTGGCTCCGGGTGATTGTTTGCTCAACCATTCGATGGAATGCTTGCGCGCAGCCTTGAGTTCAGCAGTTTTTGTGCTCGACCCGTTCCGTTCGGCTCGGGCCAAAGCAAGGTTTGCCATCAATGTGACAACTTCGTCCGACTCGAAAACCGGCGGCGGACGATTTTGTGCTGGCGCAAGTGACCACGCCCACGAGCCATCCTTTTCCTGATGAACCATCAAATGTCCACCGATACGATTGAGTTCATCGACCGAGATTGCCGATTGCGTCGGCACAGCCGCGGCCATGAGCGAAAGGTAAATGGCGGGCGTGTTTACCATGTTCCAGCCAAGGCGTGTATCGCGCGGCTTGTCGATTGTTGCCAGCCGTTCCTTGGTCCAGGTCGTCATGTCGGCGAGCGATTTGGCCGAGACCGGGTATCCCTGCTGCTTCGCCTCGCTCAAGGCCCAAACTGTCATCGCGCCATGATGACATGACGAGCATTGTTTCTCATCGCGCCAGCGCAGAGCGTCGGCCTGAAGAAAGCCGAGCGCACGGTCGATCGACTTGCGTTCCGCGGATACCGTGATGGGCTTGTCGGCACCTGCGGCCCGAACGGCTGGAATGACCAACGCGATTAGCAGGAAAATCAATCTGTGCATGAACGCTCTCCGTTCAAATCGCGGCGGCCGCGGAGTCGCTTTATACATTCATCTTGCGCCTCTTCGCATTCGAATGCGAGCGATTTCACGGTTCGCGCACGCCAACTTCACAACTTCGCGAAACCGGCTGGTTCGCGATCGCTAACGCGTCGGTAGCGGCTTTTATCGAGACGGCGAATGCGGCACAATGACAGTCCATCCGCCACTCTTCAAGGATGCCGCCCATGAATCGCTCTACCGCGCGAATTCTTGTCCTTGCCACCATTTTGCTTTCACCCTCCATCGCGTTCGGTCAGGAAGTTCAAAACAATCTCGTGAACGTGCCGCCTCCGCGCGATTTACTCGCGCACGATGCCATGATTTCCCTCGCGGCGCGCACCTGCTTGCTCGAAGGGCCAGCGGTCGACGCCGATGGCAATCTTCTGTTTAGCGATGTTTATAACAGCAAAATCTACCAGATGACTCCCGCCGGCAAGGTTTCGATCTTCCGCGCTGAGAGTGGCCGCACGAACGGCAACACGTTCGATGCGCAAGGGCGACTCATCAGTTGCGAAGGGGCGGAGCAGGGGCCCGGCGGACGTCGGCGAGTTGTAAGGACGGACCTCAAAACAGGCAAAATCGAGGTGTTGACCGAGCGATTCGAAGGCAAACGCTACAACAGCCCAAACGACGTTTGCGTCGACATCAAGGGGCAAATTTGGTTCACCGACCCGTTCTACGGCGACGATCGTACAAGCCTTGAACTCGATGCCGAAGCCGTCTATCGCATTGATATCGACGGCAAAGTGACGCGCGTGATTTCGCAGCCGCAAATCGAGCGGCCGAACGGGTTGGCGATCACTCCCGACGGTCGCACGGTTTATGTCGTCGACAGCCACTCGCGCCCCGGGGGAGCACGAAAGATCTGGGCGTTCGACCTCGACGACGACGGGAAGCCGAGCGGCCAGCATTTGATGTTTGATTTCGGCAAAGGACGCGGCGGAGATGGAGTGAGACTCGACGAGCGCGGTAATCTCTGGGTTGCCGGCGGCGTGCTTTTCCCACGAAACGCCGGCGAAAATGCCGATGTGCCGGCCGGAATTTACGTGATTTCGCCTCAAGGGAAACTGCTGGGGAAGATCATCATCCCAGAGGATTTATGTACGAATCTTGCCTTCGGCGGCCCCGATCGCAAAACACTGTATGTCACCGCGGGCAAGGGAATTTACAAGTTCCCGCTCGCCGTTTCAGGCTATGCGCTTTACCCGCCCAGGAACAAATGAATGAATCATGATGATCTTGCGATGAAGATGAACAAGATATCCGATTCGGAGTTGACCGATTCTCCCGAATCGAAGCCGCTTGCCGATGCGCCGGAAGAAGCGATCGTCCCCAGCACGCGACTCGCGGCGATCGACGCCTATCGCGGCTTCGTGATGCTCTTGATGATGGGCGAAGTACTCAATTTCCGGGCGATGGCCAAGGCGTTTCCCGACAGTGCAATCTGGAAGTTCCTGGCGCATCATCAATCGCACGTCGAGTGGACAAGCCTCTCGCTGCACGACATGATCCAGCCGTCTTTCAGCTTCCTCGTCGGCACGGCGATGGTATTTTCGCTGGCCAGCCGCCGGAACCGCGGCGAATCACTCGCATGGTCGATCATTCATGCGGCGTGGCGATCGATTCTCCTGATCGCGCTCGGAATCTTCTTAAGGTCGATGGGGCGAAGTCAGACGAATTTCACGTTTGAAGATACGCTCACGCAAATCGGTCTGGGATATTTACCACTGTTTTTGATTGGTCTTGGACCGAAGCGCGGCTGGTGGATTGCGCTCGGCGTGATCATCGTGGGCTATTGGGCTGCGTTCGCGCTTTATCCGCTGCCGGGCGAAGGGTTCGACTACAAGATTGCGGGGGTAGATCCCAACTGGCAATACAACGCGACAGGATTCGCGGCCCACTGGAACAAGAACACGAACGCAGCCTGGGCGTTCGACCGCTGGTTCATGAACTTGCTTCCACGTCAGAATCCGTTCACGAACAACAGCGGCGGCTATTCGACGCTCAGCTTCATCCCCACACTCGGCACGATGATTTTGGGACTGATCGCCGGCGACTGGCTGCGAAGTCCTTGGTCGGGCGGGAAGAAATTCGGCGTGCTCCTGCTGGCGGGGCTCGTCTCACTTGGCCTAGGGATGGGAGCCGATTACCTCGGCATCTGCCCGAGCGTGAAGAAAATTTGGACTCCAAGCTGGGTGCTTGTGAGCGGGGGCTACGCGTTCCTGATGCTCGCCGGGTTTTATCTGTTCAACGACCTCATCGGCTGGACCGGTTGGTCGTATCCGCTGCGCGTCGTGGGACGAAACTCGATCGCGGCCTACATGATGGACCACATGATTCGCGGGTTCATCGTGGCGTCGATTACAACCCACCTCGGACGCGAGATCTTCAAATCATTCGGCGCGCAGTATGAGCCGCTTGTCGCCGGCATCGCGCAACTCACCATTCTCTGGCTTATCCTCTTCTGGATGGATCGGCGCAAGATCTATCTTCGGGTCTAACGTACGATCTTGTCATCATCCGTCAAAATGGCTGAGCGGAGTGGTTTTTCCTCCGCTTTGGCCGGCGGATGATCGTGCGCGGGAGCAGGAGCCGCGCCGGGGTTGAGCCGGCTCTCGGCGTCGATGAGGAACGCACCACTCGCTGCAACGCGATCGCTCAGTGAAAGTCCGCTCAGTACTGGAAAACGATCGCCGACGCGCGGGCCGAGCACAACTTCACGCCCTTCGAACACACCGGGCTCGGTCTCGACGTACACCACCTTGCGCACACCGGTGTCGATGACAGCCGCTTCGGGAATCGTCAGCACCTCGTCGCGCGGAGCCGTTTCGAGCCGCGCGAGGTATTTCGCTGGTTGAGCCTTCAGTTTTGACGTACACGACGCACAGCAAATCAACACCTTGCGATTGGCCAGGTCGACTGAAACCGGGTCGCCCATTGTGCCAAGCTTGAGGTTCGTCACCGGGCAGTTTTCTTGCTTCGCATCGTGACGAGCCAGGCGCGACTTGAACTCGGGCAGCTCGGCAACGGCGATATTCACATCAACCGACGCGTACATCCCAGGTCGCAGCTTGCCTTGCGCGTTGTCGAGCGCAAATCGCACTTCGACAGTGCGTGTCGATGGGTCGAGCCGGGGCTGGATGAATTCGAGCGTTCCCGGGAACGATTCGCTGGGAAACGCTTCAACGTGCGCCTGCGCTTTTAATCCTTCGCGAATCATACCAATTTGATGTTCGTAAACTTGCGCTTGAATCCAAACTGTACTCATATCGGCTACTTCAAACATCGGGAAGCCTTCTTGCACTTCCTGGCCTTCCACAACGTTCTTTTTGATCACATATCCCGCAATCGGCGAGAGAATTGTGAACGTGAAATTCGTCTTGCGCTTGGCGAGAATCTCATCGATCTGCGGTTGCGTGATGCCCCAGCGCTGGAGTTTTTCGATCGACGCTCTTGCAAGCTCGCGACGCCCTTCCATCAGCGATTTGCCCACTTCAGTCTGAGGCGCTACTTCATGATTCGCCCGCGCCGTGACGTTGAGCAGCTCGACAATCGCCTGATTCAATTCGGGGCTATACAACTCAGCGAGCGGCTGGTTCGCCTGCACGCGCTGGCCGGTGACGTTGACGTGAAGTGCCTCGACGCGCGAACGGCCGGGGACCTTGGAAACGATCGTCGCTAGCTTACGCTCATCGAACGCCACTGAGCCCACCGTGCGAATCGTCTCATTGAGCGGCGCGTAGGCGACCTCAACCGTTTTGATCCCTGCCTGCGAAACGCGGAAGCTCGCCAGTTCGACGCGGCTGAGCACCCCAGCGGGCAAGGTCGCTTTTTCACCCGCCTTGCGCTTAGCCAGCGGCATGCCGCAAATCGGGCAGCTTCCCTTGTCGGCCTGCACAACTTGCGGGTGCATCGGGCAGTAGTATTCGATGCCCGAAACCGCCACATGCTCGTGAGCGTGCGGGCGGATCCATTTGTCGTAGAGGTTTCCGAGCGTGTCCCAGTAGGCGAACGTTAAACCGGTGATTGTCATGAGCGCGACGAATCGTAGCCGTAGCTCAACGACCTTGATCACCAAACGTATCTTGGCCCAGCGCGAGGGCGTGGGGTTCTGCGCGTCCATTGTGAAAGCTCTCTCGACTCGGTCGAGGCGCAGCATAACCTGCACCGCGACACGTGCACTCTCTTGAAGAAATCGGCCACAACGGGGTGTTAAGATCAGAATCCTGGGCAGGATCGATCAAATCGCCAGATTGTCGAGAATCCCCGAGCGGCCAATCGCTATAGCAAGAGCCGAACGCAACTCAAGTAGAGCGGAGTCTTTGAAGCTGCAAACACACCGCCATGATCGAGAACAATCGGGCGGCAGGGAACAAAATCCAAATAAGACGCTGTAAGTCCAATTCCAAGCTGATTTTGAGTCGAAGCCCGCGCCACCTGTCGCGTGGGTCTCGGCGCAACAGGCTCGGCAGGCGCCGAGCGGCATTCGCACGATGGCGCAGGCGATGCGATTGCATCGATCGTCTGAAACGACAACGCTTTCGGACGGGGCGATTTCTCGCCGTCGGGAATGCAGCACCTGGCCGGACATTTCCGGCCTGGGCAACAGGACGCCGATTTTACGGCAGCCGCGTCGGTACGATCAACTCCAGTCAGTACCGCGAAAATCGCGGCGACCAGCGAGACGATCGTAAAGTGGCGACCACGGCTGCGCATGAAATCAAACTCCCACAACTCGCATCCACATTCATTCTAGGGCAATCGGTCAAGCTAGGCTAGAGAAACTGGCGATCAGACCGGTTTCCAGTCGAGCCGGGTCATCGAAATGGTGTAATGCTTCGACTTATCCGGAATGTTGCGATGGAGAATGTCGGAGACCGACTTCGTGTTGTCGATCACCTCCAGGCCATATTCGGTGAACGTGTCGGCGTTGAAAATATTGGGGGCGAGCAGGGGGTTGGTGAGCGCCTGTGAAAACGCGTCGATGCCGACCATCCGGCCAATGAGCGTCGAAACCGTCGAGTTGGTACGCACGTCCTCGGCGAACAACCCCACGTAGAACTCGACGCGATCGACATTGCCATAAAGCTCGGCGAGCCGTTTTTGGCGTTCGGGATCGCCGGTGATCTGGTTGAACGACGTCACGCGCGGGAAGCCGAATGCTTCGCGATAGTCGTTATAGCTCGCGAGTTTCATATCGCGACCCATTTGAATGCTGACTTGTTCAACCCAAACGAGAAACGCGGGTGTATTGAACAGGCCGATATCACCAGCCGGCTGCTTGCTGGCTGCTTCCATCATCGGGCCCAAACCATATTTCAGCAGATGGCTGTTGTTGAACACCGTTTCGGCGGCGGGAACTTTGGTGCCGTCGGGCATGTTCACGGTGTTGGGCACAAGGCCGTGCCAGCGGTAGAGCAAGTTGAATTCGAGCGTCATCCAGTTCTGGCGATACCACCGCGTTGAGCCTTCAATCGGCGCATCGACACGGAATTTGAAGTGATAAGGCGCGATATGATTGATGTATTCTTCGATGACGATTTTCATCAAGAGAACAATCATAATATTGCGCGTTGTTTGGAAAAGGCGTTCGTCGTCCCAGGTGGGATTTCGCTTCGCCAGTTCGCTCGCCACGCGATTATGCTCGCGAATGAAGAGCGTGTTGAACACTGCGAACCCGGTCTGTACGTTGGGACGATCGCCGCCGAACGCGAAGAGAGTCGCCTTGGCTTCGTCCGTGACGGGATGGAGATCGAGCCCCGCGATTGACAGTTCCTTGAATTCCTCGGGCACCTGGCCGTTCTGGAAATAGAACGGCGCGTATTCCTCGCCGTTGATCATCTGGCTCTTGAACTTGCCACCAACACGCGAGCGAATTGCATCGGTGATCGATTTCTTCACGCCATAGAGAGGTGTGAGATCGATGTCGTGGTTCGAGTTATTCTTACCGGTGCCTTTAAGCTGGCGATTCTCGCGGTTGAAATCGTAGACGGTGCGGAGAAAGCCGTCGGTAAACCATTGAGCGAAGTCAGAAAAGAGCAGCGTTGATTTGGGCGAAAGCGTCTCTTCCTGGCCGTGGCGCCGGAAAAGCTCGGCGACTTTAGCAGCATCGGGCAGGGGTTTGCCGTTGCTGATATCCTTTGCGGGCAAGTGCCGGCCGGTCCAGGTGCGGTCGGTTAGCGATTCCCAGGAGGTGTAATCCTGGAGCATCGAGAGCGCATATGGCCGCGTTTTTGTCTTGTAAATTTCCAGATTGAGCATGGCGTTATTTAGCCAGCGCCGCACGGGGCCAATTTTCTGAACGACCGCCCAGACGGGGCCGAAATGCGTAAGTGCGAAAAGCTGCACCTTGTTCTTGAAGCCATCGCGACTGGTATCGCGCTGGCGCTGCAAATCCTTCGTAATCTGGCTGGGCGACGTTTGTGTGGACATGGCCGCGTGGTTCTCGGGGACAATAGTTTTTGGCTCATGATAGACTTCGAGGTAGCGAGCCATACTCACGCTCAGATCAACCTTTTTTGGGTGCCACTGGTTGTACGCAACCAGTGTGTTGGACGTCACCTAGGGCAGACTGGTGAGCCCCTACCAATGGCACCCGACGGGCTGATTTCGACCACCACTGCGAAATCCATCTTGAGCCTTGTTGATTCGCGCGTCTGGTGCACGCAGGCGCCGCAACGGTGCCCGCGCCGAGCCCATGTTATAAAACGCCGATCGCCTAGGCGAAAGCAAAAGATGGCGGAATTGCGCAATAATCGCGCCGAATTCACACATCAATCTTTAATGCCAGAGGCTACCGACGAGATCAGAGGGCAAGCAGGATGCGTGGGTGGCTGCGACAATGCCAAAAGAATTCACTTTGCTTATCCCGGAGTCTCCGCTTCCGGCAAAGACGCAGACGAAAGCAACCAGGCCAACGCTTCGGCTGAAGCTTGACGAAATGCAACTCCTTCGGAAACATCGGCGAATAACTCTCTCTTTTCGACGGTCGCCTCATTTATTAGCAGCAACTCCGTACGACACTTTCCTCTCCACACCAGGCGGACTTCCCTACCGTCAGACGAAACCGCACCGCAGTCATCTCGTTCCACATAAGATCTAAGACCGTTCCGACTAGCTTCCTCGAGGAAAGCAATCTTGACCTTCATCTCTTGAGTTTGACGATCGAGGGGCGGCACCGGAAATGGCCACCAGATTCTGATTTTTTCATCTATCATGCTCAACCACCAATCAACTCAATGACGACGTCAAACTTACCTTACTGACCAACACGCAGGACTAGCCAGACACTCCAATTACCTCTGCACGCTTTGCCGACGCATTTCTTCGGCCTTGCGCGGATCGAAAGTTCCAGCACGAAGTGAAGCTGCACCAACCTCTTTAACAAGCTCTCCCACGCCACCTGCAATGCGGTCTTCAATATCTCCTGCCCATCGCAGAGCAGGGCGTCCATACTCGAACAGATTGCTGCCGCCCTCGTAGCCGCCTTCTTCCCAGACTCTGCGCGAAGGGATGTACGAAATCATGTCGTCGGCATAGCCGCAAACCCACGTCCCAGGGCCGAATTCACGCTTGAATCTTAACGCGTAATCAACCACCGTTTCGGCGCCCATACCAACCACCAGCATCTCGTTCCCCAGCCGCCACGCATGGAGCGGATAAGGATAGGTGCTCGAAAACTTTTCTCCCCCATCGAGCTTCTTGAGCATCCTCACCGCCCAGCGTTGGCGTATCGCATTCGCATCGCGAGAAAAAGTCTCAAGTTCTTTTCGCGTCATGACATGATCGTATGCAAGATCGACATAACGAAACGCCGTCCGCAACTTCGCCGAGACTGGCTTCATCGGCTGCTTCAGAGCATGTTCAACTCCTTCCGCAAGCTGCCGCCCATAATCCTCGCAAAGCTCAACCGTCCGGCGGGGCAGGGGATTCTGGTCGCCGCCGCACGTGTTCACGAACATCGCCTGCGCACCAGGATGATTCTTCTCGATGAGCAATTGCGCGAAGCCAGGATAGTCTCCACACCACGTCGTAAAGCTGAGCGTCGTGGGATGACAGGCGTAGCCAAACAGAATCGCGACGATCTGCCCATTCGCACCCGTCACCCGAAGCACGGGTACAGAATGGTCGACGACTCCCTTGAGCGGAATCTTCCTGGCAATCAAATCCGGAACCTCGGCCTCGCGATTATCGCGGCGATTGACGGCAAACGTCGCCTTTCCTTCGCCCTGATCGAGCGTCGCCGGAGCAAGTTTTTGAAGCGACTCACCAACAACTGCAACAAGCCGCTCGACCATCTCCGACGTGTATTCATCAACGAGTCGAACCTGCTCGTCTTCGATCGGATAATAGTCGACGAGATCGAGCCCCAAACGCGGCCCGCAGTGATTATGCGAAAACGTGATCATGATCTGATCACGTTCGAGCTGATACTTCGACTTTAGCTGGGCAAAAACGCGGTCGCTCATCTCCTTGGGTACACCCTGAAAATCACTGGTGATGAGCACGGCCCGCTTCCCTTGCGGATCTTCGAGCGCAAGAGCCTTGATCCACAGGTCGTGCAGCTTGCCATCGGGAGGACGCTTTGTGCCATATCCGGCAAGCCATACGCTCGTCTTGGGCGTCGCAACCGCACGCGCCACGCCGGCCTTCCAACCGCCCGGCTGGGCTTGGACGGGTGGAACCCATGCGATAACGAGCAGCCCCAGCACCCATTGCACCATCGATCGCATTTCCACGACTCCTTGACGACGCGAATTCGCCTCAATGCTCAGGCACCTGAGCGACCGTGTAAAGAGCCCGCCGAACTCACCTCGCACGCCAACCATGGCGACCTACATACGCCTGGCAAACTTTGCCGACGCTGGCGTGTAAAAGGGTAGTGCAAATCAAAGTGCCGAAGCCGCACTCGCCGATGGAAGTAGGGAGAGATTGGCGATTGCGCCGATTGCCCGCATCGTGCCAAGGAACAGGATGAGCGTGAATTCGCGAGGCTTCGGAGCATGGTTGCGCATGGCGCTGATCGCTCCCGCGATCGCTCCGATCGGCTGCGCACAGCTCATCCGCTGGCGCGAGTTACCCTCCGCCGAACGTGACCTCGCTGTCGCACAGGCGAATCACACGCACGCCACCGAACCGCCGCTACTGCCTCAGGCGATTCGAGTTGCGATTCCCTCAGGTCCGCCCCGCATCGATTTCAGCGGTCCTCAGCCGGTCGAGTCGTTCATCGACCGCGCCCTACGCGAGAACCGGACCGTTCAGGCCGCGTTTCACAACGTCCGCTCGCTGCGGTACCGCATTCCGCAAGTCACCGTTCTCGACGACCCCGTCGCCTCGAACACAATCTTCCCAATCCCAAGCGTCGCGCCTCAGTACTCATTGATGGGTTACAACCCATACAACCTCACGCTCGCGCAACAATTCCCCTGGTACGGCACGCTCCGCCTCCGCGGTGTCGCAGCCGACCAAGATGTACGCGTCGCCCTCGCCGAACTCGCCGCCGCACAACTCGATGCCGTCACCGCCGTAAAGCGAGCTTATTACGACCTTTACGCCGGCCTCCGGACGTCCGAAGTTCTCGGTGAGAATCGCAAAATCCTCGAAGATTTCCGCGCAATCGCCCAGAGCCGTCTCAAAACCGGCGGAACCCAGGCCGACGTGATTCGCTCCGAGGTTTTGCTTACCGAACTCGACCGCGAAATCGCCTCGACCGACATGGGGATCGCCTCTGCCCGCGCCGTTCTCGCCAAGCAACTTCACGTCGATCCCGATACCGAACTCTTTACGCTAAAATCTGTTACGCTCGGCACCGTGCCGGCGGAAATTGATCGTCTGAACCAAATGGCCCTCGCGGCCAGCCCCGAGCTTCAAGGGCGCCTGGCCGCGATTGCCCGCGACGAAACCGCCGTCGAGTTAGCGAAAAAACGGTCGAAGCCGAACGTAACGCTTGGCCTCACATACATGGACATGGAAAAAACCAACGCCGTGACGCCCCAAACCGCGTCGGGTACACCCAACGTAGGCTTTGTCGTCGGCTTCAACCTGCCGATTTACAAGAACAAGTACCGAGCCGGAGTCGCCGAGGCAACCGAGCGCAAACTGGCCGATACGCGGCTCTTCGAAGCCCAGCGCGACGTAATCCTCGCTGAGATCAAGGATTACATGACACAGGCCAAGGTCCAGAATCACGTCCTCTCGCTCCTCCGCGAAAGCATCCAGCCTCGAGCGAAGGAGACGCTCAAACTCGCGCAGAGCGACTATGCGAAATCCAACGTCGACTATCCCACAGTGCTCTCAGCGCTTCGCGAGGTTCTGCAAACCGAGCTGCAAATCGCCCAGACCGAGGCCGAACTGGGCAAAGCACTTGCGTCGTTGGAGCGATCGGTCGGCTGCGGAGCCATCGGAGGTTCCGGAACAACTGGAGAACCGGCGACAGTTCCTCCCACGAACGACGCATCAAGCCCATTCGAGCAATCGAAGCGTCGCGAAACCACACCACCCGCACAACCCGAGCGTGAAAACTGAGAAACGGGGCATTTCGGATTGACGATGCGTTGCCGGGTTTGATAGCTTCGGCCATGCGACGCACGCGTTAATTCGCGTGCAGTCTGGAGAGGTGGCTGAGTGGTCGAAAGCGGCGGTTTGCTAAACCGTTAAGGGTGTCACAGCCCTTCGGGGGTTCGAATCCCCCCCTCTCCGTTCCAGAACCGTCTGTGACCGCCAGTTGACGCCCAAGTTCCGCCACTACTGGAACTTCGGGCGTTTTGTGCTTTTGAGGGTCCTGAGGTGCGATTCCGCCACTCTCCGACTCAATATGACCCTCTCCGTCCCCTGCGATGGGCAAGGGATGGGCAAATCGCATGCCTATAGGTTGATCAGCCTCGCTCCTCAAGTCGATCGCGAATCGGCGGGCGGGCATCACCGCCGGAGCGGGAAGCGCATCGACGGCCTTCCTCAACTCATGCGCTGAAACCTTGGCATAATGAGCGAGGGTCGTCTGCGGTTTGGCGTGCCGTGCCAGTGTTTGAACTTCCTTGATACTGGCACCTGATCTCACAAGCGCCGAGACAAAGTAAGCACGCAGAGAATGAAAGTCCGCCACGCCCTCTTCAGTCTCATACTCGATCCCAGCCGCTTCGAGGTCAGTCTTCATGGCCTTGGCCGTCTCATGATGAAGTGGGAGCGCCGGCGCTCCTGGCGTCTTGTCGCTTAGCCAACTCATCAGGTCCGCCACGATCGCCTGGGATAGCGGCTGTTCCACCGGCCGACGATTCTTCGTCGCGCTGGCACGCAAGAGCACGACTGGTGCCGATCGGGTGAGTTGAAACGACTCCGGCGTCAACGAGCGAATCTCTGACGCGCGAAAACCAGTCGCTGCAGCCAGACGGTACGCCATTGCCCGTAGCGAGCCCGACATGCCCCACACATCAGGACCGTTTTGCGCAGTGGCGATCAGGCTGGTGAGCTCGGCATCGGTCAAACTCCGTCGTTCGTGGCGACGATCTTCCTCGACGTTGAATCCTTTCACGCCCCGCAAGGGGCTGGTGTTCAAGCGGCCTTTGTCGACCGCCCAATGAGCGAAAGCCCTAAGCGCTGCTCGATAGTGGTTCACGGTCTGATTCGACTTGCCAGCATTGCGCAGGACGGCCAGTGCGGCTTGAACCCTGTCGGGAGTCAGATCAGATAAATGCGTCGAGTTCAGTGATTTGGCCAGGGCCGTTGATGCACGCTCGATCGCTCGCCTGGTTCGGTTCGTCTCAAGATCGCTCAGCTTGGAACCGTGTGATAGTGCTGCGAGTTTTCCTGCACGCTCAAGAAACTGCTCTGCGTGACGTGCCGTTTTTCCACGAGCCAGCATATCGCGCTTCCAGTCGGCGAGATGATTCGCAATTGGACGCTGCTCGTGTTCGCGCAAAAGGAGATCCTTCGGATCGATCAACCCCGCCTTGGCCTTCGCGACCTCCGCCTCGCAACCTGCGGCCAATGCTTCGGTTTCCCGCCGGTCGGGACACCCCTTCCGCTCGCGCGAGATGCCGTTCGCATCAACGTATCGGTAATACCAGTGCTTGCCCCGCTTGCGCAAAGATGCCATCGTCTTATTCCTTTGGTGGGTCAATTCGCGGATAACTGTTCGACACGGGAGCCACTCATTAGATCAACCCTTCCCCTCAAGCCATTCGCGAATCGTGGCTTCAGACCACAAAGGCATTTTACCCATGATTCGGTCAGGCCTGGGAAATCGCCCTGCCGATCGTTCACGCTCAAGCGTGCGTCGCGACACGCCCAACACGGCGGGGAGATCATTCAGGCGATACGCCAGTCGAGGAAATTCCGCTCCCGAGGCCTCATCGACTGCATTTTCCGGTGCCCAACTTTTCACGCGATGTCCTCCAATCTGAAATACGAGTGTTTGGCCCGTTCAGCGCCGTGCGACGTACGCGGGCGGCTAGCCCCAGTGCCTTGGTGTAATCCACTTGGTCCGGTTGTCGTCGATCACCGGTCCTACAAAACGAGCGAGGCAGGGGAAGAGTAGCGACACTTCGATTTTCAAGCAAACGGCGCAGAAAGTCGGACCAGTTTACAAGCAACGCGACGCACAGATCAGAATCCATTGGCCGCGCCCGTGCAGGCGCAAGGCTCACCTCTGCGCTCGACCAAGAATATCAAGCGAGGTTTTTGGCCTTTCGTTCCTGACGATAGAAAGGTCATGTTCGACTCGGGTGGCGAGATCTTTCAGGTCCGGATCGCGCTTCAATACAGACACTACTTATATGTTTCGCTCATCAGCTGATCGTTTCAAGCGACGCAGTACGTCAGTCCACGTGCACACGGCCCGGCTCTGCAATCGGAGTAAAGCGAAGGACAATCCTTCGAGTTTCAAAACTGGGCATAGTTCGAGCAACTCGGCTGCTGCGCGGATGCGAGCTCGGTATTTCTCTGCGATGTTCCACGTAAGCAATTTGTTGACACGCTGCGCAGCCTGCGAGAAGGCGAGGTGTTGAAAGACCAAGCGGCGTGTCAGTGCCGGAATCGATGGCTTGTGCGGGGCAGATAGGTGCCAAGGGAACCGAAGCTGTTTAAGACTCCCAGGCCGGACTCTTCTCTGCATGAACAGACGCGCTTCCTCGCAACGACGGCGGCGCTACGGGACGGAAGTATAGGATGTCTAGGCGACTAAAGGAATCGATGTTAACTAATACATGCTTTCAAAAACCTAGATTTAGAGAAGGCTCCTGCTCGTAAACTCGCAGGGGCCTTCCTTTCTTCTCTTTTCTTGTAAGACATAAGAACTGAACCAAGAACATTCAGATTCGTGCGACCCTCGGCCGCAGCGTAATTAATGAAGCAATTCAAAAACTTACTAGTGTATGAGGTGAAGCAACTGCTCTGAGCCACATCGCAATGGTTAGAGCTCAGCTGCTCAAAGCTAGTAGTTTGAACTGACATCTGTGAGAGACATTCCACAGGAACTATCTGGAAATCTGGTCTATTTGTATGCCAACTCTCAATCTCAATCTCAATCTCAATCTCAATCTAGTTCGCCGAGAACCTTCGCCCGCACCTCTTTCTATCATGATCATCCAGGCGCCGGAACTCCGTCCCGGCGCCTGGATCCTCGAACTCATGATCCTAGTGCTATCCCTGTGGATCACATCTCACATGGACCAGCACTGGAGGCTCATCGCTCCCGAACTTCTTGTGTTGCCTGAAAGGGCGGCCGTAGCCGATCTCGACACCGCAACCCACGCACAGGGTCGCGGCCTGGCGCCTGACCTCGTTGCAGTCAGAATGATTGCAAGCCCTGGCGCAAGGCCCGAGCACGTGAGTGTGGCTGTAGAGAAATATGTATTGAGGCAACCCGTTGCGTCCGTTGTCTGCGTTCTCTGAATCAAAGTAGGGGAGCATCGTAATCTCAAGGTCTCTTGAAGTGATCTGTAAGACGTCGACGCACCTGACGCATTGACGCATCCGCTCTGTTTGAAGCCAGGCTTAGCGCCGTCCGAGAAGAGCTCGCTAGGGACGTATGCATGCAAGTTGCTCTGAGAATTCCTGAATCGCCTCGGACGGCGACCACGTTCAACGTTTCTGCCCCAGTACTCGGCACAGACTGTGTCCGGGTGAAGTTGATTAGCGCTAATCAACTTTGTGAGGGTGCAGCCGCCGCAATTCCCGACCTGTCTGAGCTGGATCGATCTGGTAACGTGCGTGGCGTGATTGGTTCTCGTCTTCGGCCGAGAATGCGACAGTAGCCGCAAGGGCGGATGCACGAGAAAGACCGCTAGGACTGCGGCGTAGAGCGCGGGCCGTACCCGCCAGACATCCATGAGCCGCCTGAAGGACGATGGTTTATCGATCGACGCCGTCTTAGACCTGCAACCGCTTGCGCCACGCGCACAGGCCCACCGTCGGCTTGGGAACCAACTTCCGCCCCGCTTCGGGTTGTGCTAATGATCGAGCGGCGCACCACGCTCTTGCCTGTGGAATCGACGACGAACTCTGCATCGGCTGACTCGAAACGTGACAGCCTGCCGTTGAGATGTACGAGCTGTCGTCGTCCCGTCGTTCCATCGCGTCTGGCTTTCGCCGTGTGAAGCGTGGAAACGTAACTGGAGTCGGCGTTCCCTCTCGCCAGTCCGAACATGAAATAAAGACTTTCCGAGAATGACTTGCTCTCTGCGCAATGATCCGCGCCGAGCGCGGCGAGCGGTCCGAGATCGCTTGCTGCGCCGCTCGCCTGATGGAGGATCCAAACGGGTACATTGAACGGACTGGCGATCTGTCGGCGACATCGGTCAGGAAATGCCGAAACCAGGACACGTCCAACTTTTGAGAAGTCCTTCCTTTGTGCCTCCACCTCACGCGACACAGTTTTGAGGCAGTAATCGATGACGACGAGGCCCGGCTCTCGATGGAACGTTCTCCGCTCATTCTCGAGGAAGCTCTGAATCTCGTCGATTCCACCACTGCCCGCGCCCTGCTGTTCTCCACCTGCGAAATCGACCATATGGAAGTTCTGGTTGATCAACTCGGCCGCTGCGTGAAGCCGTTCATTCTCACCTGGGAGATCATCGACGGAGATAAGACCTCGACGTTGATAATTGGCGATCTCGTAGGATTTGAGATTCCCGCGTGTGGAAAACGCGTTCCAACTTGCCGCGTGTTCGATCACGTGTTTGTCGACTTCGGCGGCATAGCTCAAAGCGCGGCTGCGCATTTCCTTGAGAGAGCCTTCGTAGAAGAAGTAATAGGCGTGCTTTCTGGACCTCGGATCACCCGAGGACTCGCGTGCGAAGTATCGCGCCGCTTCCACGGCGAGCTGGATTCCCATGATTGACTTGCCAGCGCCAAACGGTGCGATCAGCCCATACGTTTCTCCATTGACCTGTCCGGTCATCATTTGGTCGAAGAAGTTGCATCCCGTCGAAAAAGACTGGAGCGGTGACCATTCAAAGTCATCAGGTATCAACGCGCCGCAGACGGAACTTCGGCCGATCGCATCGATTCGGCCAGACAGCGATTGAACCCTCTGCAAGAACGCGGAGAGGCCTCCGGGAGTAATGTCGCGGAATTGCTCGAATTCGGAACGAATGGGCCGGGCGACCGCTCTCTCACGGAGGAAATCTTTGAGAAGTCCGATTCCGTATCCTTGGTGGAGATCCGCGTCTTCCGCGATTTCAAAAGCCCAATGCAGCAACCCTGTTCGTCTTCCTGGAAGCTCTTGATAACCAGCGATCAACTCCAGCAACGACTCGCTAGTCAAGCCGATCAGTTCGTCATTGTTTCTTTCCTCCAATTCCAGGCGGAGCCGGGTCTCATTGACGCAATCAAAACCGTGTTGATCAACTAGATCTGTCAGGCAGTACCAGAGTGCGGAGTGGTGAGGTTCGTCGGTGAACAGATCGGACTCGAAAAACGGCCGAGCGAGACGAAACAGCATCTCGTTGCGCAGCAGACAGATCATCAAGAGATCGACGCGATCGGGCGAATACAATGGCCTCGACCTTGGTGATGTTGTTGACAAGGGCTCGAGAAAGTTCATCGAAAGACTCTCCTTGAGGGCCGACTCTCGGAATGTAACGAGCACGTAAAGCCGAATTTGCCTCAAACGAGTTGCACGTGCTTGACGATTGGCACGAATCCTTTGGCAGTGAAGCGGGGCCGCGATTGAGATCGCTGAAGGAGGGTCATCGTGGGGCATACCCTGGCGGATCAAACACCTGAGGAATCGAGTACCGCGTCTAGCGCCACGACTGAGGCTTACGGACACCACGCAACCGCCGAAGGGATCGCCTGGCACCGTCCTGACAATGAAGGTCAGTCAGGATCTCCGGTGGACCCAAATGCGAGTTCATGACGATACCTGAACATCAAATTGGGGCAACTAATGCTCAGTGCGGCACAGAGCATCCGTGTCCGCGCCATGCTCTGGCGAGCTGGTGCGGGATCCACCAGGGTTGAGTTCAATTACGCGCCGTGAAGCCGTGATGTCGCTTCCGCCCGCGAAGGTAGCACCCCAACAACACCCGCGCCGGGGTATCTGAGTAGGTTGACATCACATGCTCGCATGTCACAAATACGCCATTCCTCGCTGACAAAATCGCCAGTCAGTCCGTCGAACACTTTTGCGACCGCTGGCTTCGATGGCCGCAGGCGAGTCAACTCAACACGATTAATGGACTTCGAAACCGATGTTGGCGAACCTTCTCAAATCGTGCATTGATGAGGTTTTGAAGTTGATTCAGTGCCATTCGCCTCCGAGGTCAAACGCCCGCTCTTATCTCGGGCTGGCGATTCCTGGGCGGTCAAAGTTGATTAGCGTTAATCAACTTTGACCGCCAAAATCCCGTTTCAGAATTCGTTTTTGGGCTCGTTGAGCTCCTGTACCAGCGCGGAATTGCCGGGGTTAGGACCTTGAGTCGGGACAGCGCGAGCAGTTGTCGCGCCTCGTAAGTTCGCTCGAAATACACCACGAGTTCGGAGCGTTCGGGTCGCGGCGAGAGCCTGCTCGTATGCCACTACATATTGCAGATCTCCCCGCATGCCGATGGTGGGGTACGTACAGGGGAAACACAGGATTTGATGGAAGCCGCCACGCGTGAGCTCCGGCCAACACCTGAAAGTGTCGGCTTCGTCGGGCCTGACGATCAGCTCCGCCGATGGGTAAAGAACCAACCTGCGAATGTCGACGAAAACCCTCCGGGCCTCGTAGCCGACGTGCAGAGAATTGATCGAGCCCAATTCTGCTTGATTTCGCGTGCCCGCGAGGCTTCGCTCAAACTTGGCGGCTGCCTCTGTCAGCGCATCGGCCAAACGCGCTGGAGCTGGTCTTGAACGGTCATAGATGCGCTCCGACATGATGGCGACGGGCAAGCGTGCTAGTTCCAAGTCACTTGGGTAGAGGATGCGATCCCACTGATCCGCGCGCTCAAGAGTCCTGCGACCATGGCAGAACGGACAGAGCCGCCAGTTGCAATCTCTTGGTTCACCCACGAGGTAGCAGCCTGCCGGTGGACAGTTGCGACGTTTCCAGTAAGCCGATTCTGAGAGATCGAGGTCGTAACGTAGATCCTCGATACGGTCTTGGTACATCGCCAACATGCGTCTGATCGAATCTTCGTCTAACGGTCTTCGCTTAGAACGACGGCGTGCGCGACGAGGGCTGTCGAAAAACTGGTAGGTTGAGCCCCGCAGGATTTTTGACCCCGCATCCCGCCGGATGCCAACAATCTCCCAAGGCGGCGTTGCACCATACCGATGTCGTGTCAATGGAGTTCGACCTCGTGGCAAATCAGTTTTGTGAAATGCACTTTTCTGCGGCGTGAGTGTCGTCGCTAGACGAGGGGGCGCATTCTCGGTTCGCAGCAAACTTCGATCAAGTGCTCAAGGTTAGGGATCAGAACGCTTCCTTTTATGCTTCGCGCGTCGCGAGTTTGCACGGAGCGTGTACAAAGCCGAACTGCGGTATCCCGTCTGCTACGCCAACGACTTTGCGGTTTTGAATTGCGACGTTCTTAAGTGGATATGGGAGCTTGCGCCGTCGAAACAAGCTTCTACGCTGGTGGACAGGAGATTGCCGTGCTTCGCAAGCTTGCGATCCTGCCGCGAGGCCAACACGGCGTGAATGCCGGAAGTAAAACCTGAGCAGAGTGCAGACAGAAAAAGCACGAATGGACGGACGCGGTGCCCGGGACGCTGTGCAGGGCGTTGATGTAAACGGAAAAGCGTCCTTGAGCCATTCTCCGATTTGTGTAGAAGGCTTGAATATTTCAATCCTGGAAGGGGCTCCTGGCGCCAGGTTTTGCGCCTGGCAGCCGATTACTGGGTCGATACGCTCCGAACGAGACTAAAAGAGGGCGTGCTTGACCGACAGGCTAAAGGTGCTAACGTCATGCTCGACGCCAGCGCCGATGGTGACTGTAAGCAGCGGAGGGTTTTTTACTTGTCTGGAGGTTCTCAGTGGACGAAGAGTTGCCAAAAGTAATCACCGGCACCCCGAGGAACGTGCAGACAATGATCTCGGCAGGTTATGGTCATGCAAAGCTCGGACGTCATGCCCGAGTCTCTTTCAGCGATAGCGATCAAGGGAGTTGTTTACGTGGAAAGAATTCTGTTTGATTCAGCCTGAACGGACGGTGTGGCTGCCGCGTGAATGTGGTCTCACTTGCCTGGACAACCCATCAGGCGATTTCAATTACTTGTCAATTTCCAGCGAAGCTGGAATAGCAGAACAGGAAACGATGCAGGTCGCTCGTACCTCGCTCCCTGCATGCGTTCCTGTTCTTTCTCTTTTCAACAAGACAGAGATTGGAGTTAGGGTTTTGAAATCTCGCAGCGGCCGGAGGCCGCCTGCGACTTTCAAGAAGAGTCTTGAAAAAATGAATAAAGACGGCTCTCAAGCACCTTTCACGAGAGCAGGCTCGCACTACCCGAAGCTCGGCTGCCGAGCCCTTGCGGGCTCAGCAGCCTCGCATAACAACAGCTTTACGTTTCACCAGCAAAGTCCGCTCCGGATCACACCACATTACCAACACGGGCCCCGGCATCGAACCTTCAGCCAGTGGTTAGACAACCCGTCACCTTCAACACCGCCGTGCACCTCCAACGGGGCGCGAGGATCATGACTTGGCGCCGTCAGGAGGGCAGGCGAGTGCCGACAACGGGTTCGGACCGCGGTAAAGTTGATTAGCGCTAATCAACTTTGCATCCGCAGACGGCCTGAAACGAATGCGCTGACTTGTTACAGCCGACCGCCGATCACGCTTTGCAAATGGTCCGACAGACTTCAATTCCGGAATTCGCCGCCGAGATACAAGTATTGCAAACGAGTGCGACCGAAAGCACTACCTGTGGCTTGCAACCACATGCTTGGAGCAACTTTGCGCGATGTGCAAACATAGGTGCCATTTGACGCGATCATGGAGGGCTTTCGACGCCACGTGTTGCGTCACGTGAGCTTGCGCCGAAATGCGATCGATGCCACGATAATAATCGAGGAAAAACATTCCCACGAATGACAGGAGCCAATCAATGCTCGCGAAGGACGATGTTGACTCGTGGGATCTTGACTTGCGTGACGCTGGCAAAGCGGCGAACGTCCACCCCGCCACGGTCAGCCGATGGGTGCTGTGCGGGCTTAGCAAGCAAGACGGCAGCCGCTTGCACCTCGAAGCGCGCCGTTTCGGCGGAAAATGGCGGACCAATCGAGCTGCGTTGCAGCGATTTATCAACAGACTCACCTCTGAGTTCGGCTTCACGTCATCAGAGGCAGACGCGGCTGAGCATGCGCTTTGATCGAGGCTCGGATCATGTTTACGACGAACGGCAGAGATCAGAGGGATATTGATGTCAGCGGCAGAACGGTCTCATAGCGGGATTGCAGCTTCTCTCAACAATAGTCCCGACACTCTTGTTACAGATCGCGCCCATCACCTAAAAGTTAAGCTCAAGGCTATGGACGTCCCGAACGACATCCAAGGGCTTCTCCTCGACACCGCGCTCGTGAACCAGGCTACACTGCCGAGCCATGAATCGCTTGAAAGCGAATGGGTTGAGCAACTCTGCGAGGCTGCTAACAGCGATCTGGAGCTGTTGGAATGCAGCCGAGCGAACATGGTATGCCACGTGGTTGCCAGTGATTTGTGATTGGTTTGGCTCCGCGAAGCGCGATCACATTGCGCCAGGTGCGGTGGTTCGCGCAGAATCTTCCGAACAGGATGAGCCGTCCGAAGGCGCAAATGTGGATGGATATCGCTAGACAGCACTGCCAGCGAACTCCCCGATCGCTCCATCACCGAATTTGTCGGGCGCCTTCGCCGGCCATCGGCAACGAGGAGCACACCTGATAGCGATAGCACCGACGCACAAGCAGCGGCACAAGCTTCGCGCGAAGCGGCTTTGGCCGAGATAGCAACTGCGTGCCTCATCGAGTCCAATCTTGTCGAATCCGCACATGAACCCGAGGGCGTGATTCTCAGAGCAACGATCGATGAAGCCGTTGCTCCGCGGTTCGCTCTCAACGTGGGCGTTACGCACCCTGGGGAAGTGGCCCAGGCTGATTGTGCCTCGGAGCATGGCGAGCAGAGTAGGGGCCTGCCGAAGAGGCGAGTGACGAAGAGGTCACATTCGACGAGCCAGAAGAAGCAGAGATTCAAGCACGCTTGGACGCCATTCCTGTGCGTGCACAGCTCGCGAACCCCGAGGCCTTCGACCGCGATGCTCGTGCCTACTTTACGCTGCAGCCGATGCTCTTCAAGCTACTGCGCCAAATCGACTTCGCCACGGATAATGTGACGAACATGACGGATCGCTCGGGGATCGCGCGTTGCTACCGTCGCCGATTGGCGTTCCTGGCTGGTGTGTCTCCGCCTGAGCAGTGGACAGAGTGCGATGCGTGCAGTGGCACATCACGGAAGCACGGCGCAAGTTGCACCGCCTGTGAGGGCCAAGGTTATTCGGTGACACAGCCCGAATCAGGTCGCTTCGTACCACCGGCAATTTGAAGTTCCCGTACGTCCGAATATCATGGCTTGCTTTAGCAAGCAGAGATGCCAGGGGCGTGGCGCGATCGAGTGCCACGCCCTTTTCGTCAATAGTGTTGGCATTTGTTGTCAGTGATCTTTTTAACTCCGCAGAACACACGAGACAAGCGGTTCTGCCGTGTTACTTCTCGACTCACTCAGGTTGGCGAATTGCCCAACAACTTCGGTCGATAGGCGAAACTTACACGATGCCTAGATCAAGCGAGCCACGAGAATAGCCAATGAACCAAGCGGCAAACGAAGACCCAAGAACTCTCGCATGCCAAGCCAGATTGCACTTTTAGCGCAAATTCCGGTACCCTCTAGCGCGATGCAGATACATTTGATATGACTTATGCAAACCAATGAGGTCTGCTATGCGGTCATATTCGATGGACTTGCGCGAACGGATACTCAAGGATTCCGATGCGGGAATGCCAACGAAGCTGGTCTCGGAAAAATATTCTGTCAGTCCTGCTTGGGTCAGACGCCTGAAACAGCGGCGGCGCGAAACAGGTGAAACCACTCCCAGGCCGCCGGCACATCGGCCGGCGACCTGGACTTCTCATGCCGACGCCATTCGTCAACTCATTGAGGCCGAAATTGACATTACACTCGTCGAAATCAAGGAAAAGCTGCAACTCGAGCTCGGCTTGACCACGATTTGGCGAGCCGTTCAGGCCCTCCGTTTAACCGTTAAAAAAAACGACGCACGCCGCCGAACAACATCGCCCCGACGTCGCCGAAAAACGAGCGAATTGGAAAGCGGATCAACCCAACTGTGATGCAAGACGGTTCCGATTTCTCGACGAGACCTGGGCCGCGACCAACATGACTCGTCGTTATGGACGTGCACCTCGAGGGAAGCGTGCCATCGCTCATGTGCCACATGGACATTGGAAAATCACAACATTTATTGGTTTGCTTGGTTGTGAGGGAATCGCGGCGCCGCTGGTGATCGATGGCGCGGTCAATGGCGATCTTTTTGTGGCGTACGTCAAACAGCACTTGGTGAAGGCTCTCAAGCCTGGCGACATCGTCGTGATGGACAATTTGTCGTCGCATAAACGGGTCGAAGTGCGTGAAGCGATTGAGGCGGCAGGTTGCGAGCTGCGCTACCTGCCGCCGTACAGTCCTGACTTGAATCCGATCGAGTTGGCCTTTGCGAAGTTGAAATCGCTGCTTCGCAAGGCCCGCAAGCGGACAATCGGCGACTTGTGGACGTTCTTGGGTCACGCCGTTGACCTGTTTTCACCGCAAGAATGTCTGAATTACATGAGGCATTGCGGATATAACGCTACGTCCGCGTGAAAATTGCGCTAGCCCGCCGCCCGGCCAGCCATCTGGCCCAGCTCGACGATGCGCCCGTTCCGCCGGTCGGCGACGAGGCATCCGCTCTCGGCCTGAAGTCGGGCGGCGAAGGCCTCACCCCTCTCGCCGTCCTCACGGCCATGCCAGGGGGCGACGACGTAGGCGTCCCGCTCCTCGACCCTGAGGCCGGGGAAGCTCGCCGGGACGCGTGACACCGCCGCCGGGTCGATCAGCCTGACAGCGGTCGCCGTCCGCTCACGAATCGCTGCCGGGTCCAGGTGTCCGATGATCAGCATGCTCGTGAGCGATGGCGACGTCGGACCGATCCTGGAGCCTGGCCTCCGCCCATTCTTGGTTACGCGGCAGTGTACCCAAAAGCTCCAGGTTCAGGACCCCCGAGTCGAGTGTCAACCCGCCGGCGGGGTCGTTGCCCCCGCCCGTGCGCTCGTGCGGCATGAAGCAGGCGTGCCCTTTGCCGAGAGTCCGAGAACCGATCTGGCCGGTGGGGATGACGAGTTCGGTCATCCGGTCGCCGGTCCGGTAGTCCAGCTCCTGGGCGTAGCGAAGGGCGAAATCCTCGGCGTGGTCGGCTGGATCTAGGAGCTGGCGGTCGGGCATGAGGTAAGCCTAACCATTTGCGCACTGGTGCGCAACCGATATGAGTCGGACGCTGGCTCAGTCTGTCGCTCGCCTTGGCGTCGGACAGGAACTACACGACGCCGCGACGTAACCCGCTACAGTAAAGAAGGTTGGACCGCCAAAACCGCCTTGGCAACCCCAAGGGTGCATGATCTAATGGGGTATTCTGTAAATAGGCGAAGTTTCCGCCGTTCTCGACACGCCTTTCCGCTCGTCGGAGCGAGCCCATGCCCTACCTTCTTAACGGCTTCGCGATCAAACTTTCCGCGGAGAAGTTTAACGTCCAAGTGCGGGCTGTCCCTGACCCAGGTGAGATGAAAGCGCTTCGGGCTCAATTCGGCCAAGATTGGTTCCTATCCTGGCGAGGAGGATTTGCTTACGGAATCCCAAAGGCCGACCAGGTCGCCGCTCAATTCGGGAAAAACCGTATCGCAGAATGTCAAAAACATGAATTCATGCATTTGCTGTCGGCTCGGCTGAGCAATGTGCTGCCCCAGAGGTTCCCAAATTACAAGGCATTCAGTCGCCGGCCGTTCGCCTTCCTCGGGCAGAAGGAAGAGATCGTCGGCAGCGTCATCGGTAGCTGGCGCGGCGTAGACCATCTGGTGCATCAGTTCAAGATCAGGCCTCGTTACGAGCTCGATCCGAGAATCATCGAGCTGCGGCCGGATGAAACCGAAATCGCGATCTTCCTGAAAATCGGCCTCAACTGGAGCATCCTGGCACCGCTTGAAGATCTGCAAGCGGCTCAAATCGAGCTTGCCGGGCTGAACGTCGTCCGCCGCGATCCAGCGCCCGATGAACGCAGGCTCGTCGGTACGATAGCCGCCCTGCAGGGCTGCAACGTCATGCTCTCTGAATCATTCGATGATCTGAGGTCTATCGAAGCGAAACGCGTCCAGCTCGAAGGCAGCAAGGCGTCGTTCATACGATGCCTCCGCAAACTACTCGGCTCGAAGTATCAGGAATTCGATGACGCACGCTTCCGGGCGGAAGGCGAATATCTGCTCGGGCCATCCCTGCACAAGTTTCTGGAAAAGATGCAGGGGGTGCTGAGGAAGGGCGAAGAATTCCGCCTGGCCCCGGATCTCACCTGCGAAATCTCGGACATCGTCGAAGCGAGGAACGAGCCGCACTATAAAACGGTTGTTTCTTGCGGAGGTGTTCAATACTGCTTCGACGCAGCGAAGGTCAAGCGCCACGAGTATGCCTGGTCTGGGCTGACGAAGTTCGGCCCGTTTGATCGCGAGACGTTTTCCAAGCGTTCGCCGAGGATCCTGGTCGTCTGCCCGAATGAGTCTGCCGGCAAGGTGAGCCAATTCATCAGGCTCTTTCGGGACGGCATTCAGTCGGAAGCCAACTCACGCTTCGCGAAAGGCTTCTCCGGAACGTTCGGCCTCGTCAATCCTCAGTTCGTAACCTGCGAGGTGCCGACGCTCGGTAAATCCGATGGAAGGGCCGGCGAAACATACTGGCGGACTATCGAGAATCATCTGGCTTCGACCGACGCACAGTACGACCTTGCGCTCGTCGTCATTCTCGACCAGCATTCGGGCCTCGCCGACCTCAATAGCCCCTACCTACGCGGCAAGGCCGTCCTGCTTACGAATGGCATCCCCGTTCAGGACGTTCGCCTGAATACGATCACCGCGCGCCCTGCCTCCCTCCAATACAGCCTCCAGAACCTGTCCGTCGCGATGTACGCGAAAATGAGCGGAACGCCATGGACGGTTTCGCACGACCTGACGGTTGACGACGAAGTCGTCATCGGGATGGGGAACGTTGAAATGACCGGCAGCCGCTTCGATAAGAAGCAGCGCTACATGGGGATCACGACCGTCTTCCGCGGCGACGGCAATTACCTGCTTTCCAACGTGTCGCGAGTCTGCCGTTACGAGGAATACGCGGAAGAGCTAGAGGCTTCGATGGTTGAAGTGCTCCGCGAGGTCAAGCGGCGGAATGGCTGGCAGAAGGGCGATACCGTCCGGGTAGTTTTCCACGCCCATAAGCCGTTGCGAAACGTGGAAGTCGCCCAGATCGTTCGGAAATGTATTGCGGACATTGGATCGGAACAAACGATTCAGTTTGCCTTCCTGACGGTCACGCACGAGCACCCGTTCAAGATTCTGGACACTGCACAGAAAGGAAAGGAAGTTAACGAAGTCTGGAAAGGGGTCTATGCCCCGAATCGCGGCACCGTCATCCAGCTTGGGCGATATACCCGGCTCTTGGTGACGAACGGCCTGAGTCAGATCAAACGGGCATCTGCCCCGCTTCCGAGCCCGTTGCTGGTCAATCTGCATCGGGAATCGACCTATGTCGATCTTCAGTACCTGCCCGAGCAGGTCTTGAAATTCACGTCGCTTACTTGGCGCTCGACGCAGCCGGCGCACGCGCCGGTGACGATCTATTATTCTGAGCTGATCGCCTCGCTGCTCTCGCGGCTTAAGGACATTCCGGGTTGGTCGCCTGCCGTCTTGAACACGAAGCTTCGATCAAGCAGGTGGTTCCTATGATCACACCACTCGCGCAAAGCATTTCGTCGTACCTGCACGAGATCGAAGGGCTGCTTCAGGCGGAAAACGAGTCTGCCGACGAAAACCCGGATGGGAATTTTGCCCGCCACGTTTTCGAATCAGTTGATGAATCGGGGCCGCTGGACGGATGGAGGACGGCTGCTTCGCTCGAGACGCTGCGCCGCGCCATGGCTCCGAGTCTCGCCGCTTTCGGGTTCAGGTGTGCGAGCCGTCGCATTTTCACCGATACGGCGTCGCGAACGGCCTGGGAGGCCGGCCTGAGGAGATTAGCGCAGCGCGAACCATTCACACCGGACAGGCAGACATTCGCGTTTCGTCCCGTGGAGATGTTCGGACTGTCGTTGGGTATTTCCAGCTCGAATCCTCCGCTCGACGACCTTCGGCAATGGCTGGTCGGCATCTATGAGCGGCTGGCCTCCGCTTATACACACGACTGCTGGGCGGGAGGCCTGTACGCTGCGGGCGCGCGGCTTCTCGAACTGCCGAGCCTGACGTTCCATCCGAAGCCAGGCCCAACCGACGAGGCGCTTCCGGATCTCGCACTTCAGCGATGGTTGAGGCAAGCGCATCCGGCGGCCTCCGCAGTCGAGCCGAACGCCGACGATGACACGAATCTTCTGACTCAGGCGATCCTGGCGCCGCAAGCGCCAATAGATCTCGCTCGCGCCGCGGTTCTTTTCCAGGCAATTCGCAAGTGCGTTAACCTGAGCATCCAATCCGTAGTTTCAGGATCCAACCAACGGTCCCGCGTGCAAGGAGCGGCAGAAAGCATGTCAAGCAACCGTGTATTCGTGGTGCATGGGCATGACGGAGAGGCCAAACTGGCGACGGCCCGATTTCTTGAGCGCCTTGGTCTCGAAGCCATCATCCTGCATGAGCAGGATGATGGGGGCAGAACGATTATCGAGAAATTCGAAGCCTATTCCGATGTAGGATTCGCCATCATCGTCCACACTGCGGACGATGTGGGCAACAGCAGGAAGGCGCATGACAAGGACGGCAGCCTCAAGGCACGATCTCGGCAGAACGTGGTATTTGAGCATGGCTATTTCTTCGGGCGTCTGGGCCGGGGACGAGTGGTAGCGTTGCTCAAAGGCGATATCGAAATTCCCTCCGATCTTCAAGGGGTTATTTACACCCCGATGGATGATCACGATGCCTGGAAGATCAAGGTAGCCAAGGAGATGAAGGCGGCGGGGCTCTCGATCGACATGAATAAACTCTGAAGTCTAGACGCGATAATCCGCATGTTCGCGTCATCGTCGCCGCCTAACTCGCCTTCAGGGAGTCGTTTCGGACGGACGAACAACTTCGAACCTCGTTGGGTCACGTCGCCGGTCTGAACGTCGATGCCGACGCGTAGGGACCACTCCGCATCTTGGCTCTGGGGCGATTTAGATGAAGATCAAGTCCCTTACCATAAAAAACTTCCGCTGTTTTGGGCCGATGCCGACGATCATCGAGTTCGACGACCTGACCGCGTTCGTCGGCAGCAACGGCTGCGGTAAGTCCACTGTGCTTCAGGCACTGGCACGTCTCTTTGGCCTGACCGGGGCTGAGAGGACGATCAATCGAGGCGATTTTCATGTACCGCGAGGGACGCTTCCGGAGAATCCGGAACCGATCGACCTACTGATCGAGGCCCGAATTGAGTTTCCCGAACTGGAAGGCATAACTGAGCCCGGCGACGCCGTGGCCGAGTGCTTCTGGCAGATGGTCGTCGCGGAGCCAGACACCGCCCCGTACTGCCGGGTCCGGCTCGAAGGGCGGTGGACGCCGGGCAACCTCCCCGAAGGCGACATCGACCAGGAGTTGTGCTGGATAAAGACGGCGAGCGACGACGTTCGGTCCGAGCATAAACAGAAGATGCAATCGCATGAGCGGTCGCGAATCCACGTCCATTACATCCCGGCGACGCGCGATCCTGTGCGCCAGATTCGTTTGGCCGCTGGATCGATTATGCATCGGCTCTTCGGCGCCGTGAACTGGTCGCCCGAGGTCATCGGCGGCGTGGAGAAGGCGTCCAGCGACCTGAACGACGCGTTTAGAGCCGAGGATGGTGTCGGGATAATCCGCGCCACTCTGACGCGCTACTGGCGAATCCTACATCCGCTTCCGATCTACTCCGACGTCGATGTTCGGCCAATCAACCGAAGATTCGATGAACTGCTGACTCAGATCGAGGCGATCTTCGGCTCAGCGCCGGAAGGAGGCGAGCACGCCATCGACCGGCTGAGCGACGGCCTGAAGTCGCTCTTCTACCTGACGCTGATCGGCACCATTTTCGATATCGAACGGACGACGCCGCAGGATGTGGCGACGACCGAAGGCGACCAGAAGCCGCACGGGATTTCGCAAAAAAAGTTGCAAGCCCCATCCCTCACCGTGCTGGCCGTCGAGGAGCCCGAAAACCATCTGGCCCCGCATTACCTCGGCCGTATCATGAATTTGCTGCGAGATATGGCTGCGTCACCGACCGGTCAGGTGCTCCTCAGCAGCCATTCGGCGTCGATCATGAGGCGCATCCAACCGGAATGGGTCCGCTACCTGCGACTTCATCCCGACACGCACGAGTCGATCGTCAAGCCGATCGATCTGCCGCCTGATACCAGCGAGGCCCACAAATTCGTTCGCCAGGCCGTGCTAGCATACCCGGAGCTGTATTTCGCTCGGGCCGTGATCCTCGGCGAGGGGGACAGCGAGGAAATCGTCCTTCCTCGGGTCGCCGAGCGACTGGGCGTTCCCATCGATACAAGCTTCGTATCGATCGTTCCGCTCGGCGGCCGGCACGTGAACCACTTCTGGCGGCTGCTCAGAGGGCTCGACATCCCGTGCGTAACGCTGCTCGATCTGGACCGAGAACGCGGCGGCGGCGGTTGGGGAAGGATCAAATACGTCGCTGAGCAGCTGATCGCGATCGGCGAACTGAAGGACGAGATACTGGGAGAGGTGGATGACGATGGCGTCAAATCCGTGATGTCCGATGAGGAGTTTGCGGAGATGCATCGGCGCGATGTCAAGGACACGGCCGGGATCAAAGGCTGGGCGGATTTCTTCGAGCGATACGGCGTTTATTTCTCGAGCCCACTAGACCTCGACTTCATGATGCTTTTGAAGTTTCCGACGGAATATCACGCAACCGGAGATCGCGGGCCGCGAATACCAAAGGCCGGTGATCCTAAGCGAGATGAGGCGATCAAGGATGTAGTTACGGCGGTGCTCAAACAGGGCACGGACGGCAGCACATACTCTGACGCGCACCGGGAAGCCTTCTTCTGGTACCGATACTTGTTTCTCGGCCGCGGCAAGCCGACGACGCATATTCTCGCCCTCGCTTCGATCACTGAGAAGGACTTGGCCGATAAATGCCCAGGTCCTTTGCTTCGCCTCGTCGAGAGGTTGAGCGAAAGTCTCGGCGTCAAGGAGGCACAGGATGCCGCGAACGCTCAAGCCTGAGGAATGGACACCGGTCGATGTGCCCGAACTTGAATCGGCGGCAGAGGAAGCCGTGCGCGCGGCAGTGAATACGGTGGTCGTTGCGGGGCCGGGTGCCGGGAAAACGGAGTTGCTTGCTCAGAGGGCCTGCTACCTCCTTCAGACCAACCTGTGCCCCGAGCCGAGGCGAATTTTGGCCATCAGCTTCAAACGGGACGCTGCACGGAATCTCGGCGAGCGGGTGGCCAGGCGGTGTGACCAGGAGCTCGCCCGGCGATTCGATTCCCGGACGTTCGACGCCTTCGCCAAGAGCCTGCTCGACCGGTTTGGCCGAGGACTACCGCAGCGATGGCGCCCGAGCGACAATTATCAGGTCGACTTCGACATCAGGGAGAAGAAAGCGGGCGACTATCTCAACATCATCCCCAACCGGCCCGGCCTGACGAAAGCCGACATCACGGGCATCCAACCGATCGCCTTCTACCGCAACCACTTCGTCGGGCAGCTGCCGATCGGCGCTGAGCCGACAACGGTCGAAGAACGTGCGTCACTGGCTCTGTGGGCGATTTACCTGCGGGGTCGCCAGCCTTCGACCCTGAACTTCGAGATGATCAACCGTCTCGCCGAATTGATGCTCCGAGCTAATCCGAAGATTTTGTCTGCGTTGCGCGCGACCTATTCTCACGTGTTCGTTGATGAGTTTCAGGACACGACGGCCATTCAGTACGATCTCATCAAGACCGCCTTCCATGGGAGCAGTACGGCTTTGACAGCCGTAGGCGATAACAAGCAGCGGATCATGGGATGGGCGAACGCGTTATCGGGCATATTCGCCGCTTTCCAGTCCGATTTCGGGGCCACGATCGTCCGACCTGTGAGGAATTACCGTTCAGCCCCGAAACTGGTACGCATCCAGCAGGTCATCGCGAGGGCATTGGACAAAGAACACCGGCCCGCTGTCGCCGTCGACGACGGCACGGATGGCGAAGGGGACTGCCGGCTCTTCGAGTATCCGAATCAACTGGTCGAGTCGGAACATCTCGCGGGTCTGATCGAAGGCTGGATCAAGGCTGACGGCGTCATCCCGCGCGACATTTGCGTCCTCGTTCGTCTACTACCGCAGAAATACACCACCGAACTGACGGACGCTCTCACCAGGCGGTCGATCAAGGCGCGCGTCGAGTCCGATTTGCTCGATCTGATGGCTGAGCCGGTCACGACGACGATTTTGCACTTCTTCAAGCTAGCTACCGCTCGTCATGCGCCCGATTCGTGGGCGGCGCTGATGGAATTGCTTCAAGAAGTCGAGTCGGACGACTCCGAAGAGGGTGCGAGAAACCTGGAACGTCGCCTGTCCGGCTTCAACCGCGGATTGCGGCAGAAATTGAAAGCGGTCGGAGCAGACCCGGAGGTAATCACCGGCGTCGTGCAAGAGTTGATCGACTTCATCGGGGAGGCGGCCTATATCTCGCTCCACCCCCAGTACGGCCAGGGAACCTTCTTCCGCGAGACTGTTAAAAGTGTCTCCAAGCACCTGGCGGCCAGCCGCGCCAGTGTCGAATGGAATGACGCCATAGATCTTTTCGAGGGCAAGGACTCCGTACCGATCATGACGATGCACAAGAGCAAGGGCCTTGAATACCACACCGTCGTCTTCGTCGGCCTTGAAGATTCGGCGCTCTTCGGATTCAAGAATAACGAATTCGACGAGGCATGCGGATTCTTTGTAGCACTATCTCGCGCCAAGAAACGAGCGGTATTCACCTTCAGCCGGATGAGGCCGCGAAAGGTTGGTATGGCGGCTGAGTCACAATCGCGATCAGAGATTGAAAAGCTCTATCGGAACCTGGAGATAGCGGGCATCAAGCCCGAACTTATCGAATGATTCGACCTCGCCGATCAAGCCGCATTCGCTTCTGCGTGGGCCATCGTCGCATACAGCCGGCGGCGGCCCGATAGGCGATCGAGTAGCTTCGTCGCACGGGAGCAACGATGACCGACGTCGCAATTCTCGGTCGCTTCGACGACCTCGGCATCTGGAAGCAGGGCGACCAGCGCGCCCCGCACAAGCCTCTCCTCGTCCTTTACGCCCTCGGGCGGTGGCAGGCGGGCCAGAAAGAGGTCGGCTTCCGACAGGTCGAGCCAGACCTGACGCTACTCCTCCGCGAGTTCGGGCCTTCCCGCAAATCGGATCACCCCGAGCAGCCGTTCTGGCGGCTCCAGCGTGACGGTGTCTGGACCGTCCATGCTCCTGCTGATTTGGCGCTCAAGACCTGCGACGACATCCCCCGCATCGGCGAGTTGCGGTCGCATGACGTCCGGGCCGAGTTCTCCCCCGAGGTGCAGACTGCCCTCTCCTCGGACCCCGGCCTCGCGGCGGTCATCGCCGCCCGCATCCTCGAACGCCACTTCCCGGAGTCGCTTCACCCCGACATCCTGAACGCGGTCGGCCTGACGCTTGAGACGACGGTCACCAAGCGGAAACGCGACCCGGCCTTCCGCCAGCGTGTCCTCAAGGCCTACGAGTACCGCTGCGCCGTCTGCGGCTTCGACGTGCGGCTCGGCTCGGTATCGATCGCGCTCGACGCAGCGCATATCCGCTGGCACCAGGCTGGCGGCCCGGAGACCGAGGACAATGGTTTCGCCCTCTGCGTCCTTCACCACCAGGCGTTCGATCTCGGGGCCTTTACCGTCCGCGAAGGCGTCTTGCTGGTCTCAGACCAGGCCAATGGCACTTCCGGCTTCCAGGAGCCCTGATGTCCTTCCACGGCAAGGCGATCCGCGAGGCCCAGCACCCCGACTGGCGACCGAAGCCCGTACATTTGGAGTGGCACGGCCGCGAGGTCTTCAAGGGCGAGGCCCGGCATCCGGGATGATGCGACTTTGGGTCGTGGCGTTCGTTACATTCCGCCGGTACGATCGGATAATCGTCGCCAAAGTAGTTTGATTACGGTAGCTGCGCCGATGCCCCAGTCGATCCCCAAAGGCCTGACCGCTGAGCACGTCATCCTCGCCCTGAGCGAGTTGGACGCCGGGGTCGAGCACCCGTTCAGATCGCCAACCGGCTATGAACTCGTGCGCGAGCGTCGCCGATACCCTCCAAAGGCGGTGATCGGCCTCGCCTTCCGACATCTCTCCGGGCAGATCCTGCCGCCCGAAGCCTTCAGCGGCGGTGAGGCCCCTGGCCAGGCAAACTACGTCCTGCGCAAGCTCGGCTTCGACGTCGAGAAGAAGGTCGACGAGCCGGCGGAAAACGAGAAGCCAGCCGATTGGTCGGAAGACGAGGTCCGGCTGATCGTCGCCGACTACTTCGACATGCTCCGGCTCGACCTTGCCGACCGCCCCTTCAGCAAGGCCGAGCACAACCTGGCGCTGCGGGAGCATCTGAACAACCGGAGCAAGGGCTCCGTCGAGTTCAAGCACCAAAATATCAGCGCCGTCCTGCTCGAGATGGGACGGCCCTACCTCGACGGCTACAAGCCAGCCAAGAACTACCAGCGCCGGATCTTGCCCCAGGCGGTCGAGGCATACCTGGACGCGCACCCCGAGCTGCAGAAGGAACTGGAGGCCTCGCCTGTCCTCAATCCGACCGCTCCGCCTGTGTTTGAGACGGGTGAGGTCAGCCAGTTCTTTGCCCCGCCACCTGAGCGGATGGGACTGCCGCAAACGGACACGAAGCCATGGATGTCTCGGCGTGGACGGAAGGTCGATTTCGCCCGCCGGGACGCCCAGAATCGCGATCTGGGCCTCATGGGCGAGAAGTTCACGCTAGAGATCGAGCGGCGCCGGCTCATGGAGGCGAAACGCGACGACCTAGCCGCCAAGGTCGAGTGGATCTCCCAGACCTGCGGCGACGGCCTCGGCTACGATATCCTGTCGTTCGACGAGGCCGACGACGGCGAGCTGTGCCTGGAGGTGAAAACGACCTGTCTGGGCCGATACTTCCCGTTTCTGGTCACCGAGAACGAGCGGCGTTGCTCGGAAGACCTGGGCGAGCGGTTCCAGCTCTACCGGGTGTTCGACTTCTCGCGACGGCCGCGGGTCTACGTGCTGCCGGGGTCATTGTCGGTGACGTGCTCGTTGGAGGCGGTGGCGTACCGCGCCTCAGTGATCAGTTGAACGACGGAGTTTTCACTCAATCCGCTGCCCGCACACGTCACGCATGCCGCATCCACGGCATTTCGCGGGCGGCTGCCTGACCGGAATTTCCCGTCGCAGTTCCCGACGCGCCGCCCGTAGCTAGTCGGCGATTTCCAGCACCCATTCCCTGATCTCCGGCGTATTCTGGACCCGAACGCGCTGACAGCTTGCGAGCGATATGAAGCCATAGGCCGGGTGTTCGCCCGTCTCTTCGGCGATCAACACAAAATACGCCGCCAACTGCGCCCGGTGGCTGTCGTAGACGCGGCTTCCCGACTTCCATTCCTCGGGGATGTTGCCCTCGACGATACGATCGGGGCGGCCGACGAGCCCGAGTCTGGCCGAGTAGAGCGTCCGGTTGTCGAGCGCGAGCGTGCGACTCCGCCCGAGACCACGATCCCGGCGAGCCGTCCGGCCGAATACGATCAGCAGCAACCCGATCACCAAGGCGGCAACGATGACCCAGATCATCGCAGGAACCAGCAGGCGGCCAGGTCTAACAGAGCGAGGACGATCAGCACCCGCCGATGGCGATGGAGCCTCCCGCGACCCGCTCGGCATTCGCCTTCTCGGCATGGTGAGCCGTTCCCTCGTCCTGAGCCGGTTGGTTGGCTGCCCCATGACCGAGCTGAGCCAGACGCCATGCTTCAGGGCAATAGACGAATTCGGCGATCTCGCTGGCGGTGACGGTGTCGGGGGCGGTCCAAGTGGCCATTATCGCCGGATTGGGCTGAAGCGCAAGAGGATGGCTACCGACGACTATTCCGGCCCGCCGTAGACGTCCAGGTATTTGCGGCGCGCGTCGTACAGGATCTTGGTCAGGTCGGCCGGCGAGATGCGTACCCCGATCCTCTCGTTCAGTTCACGCGCGATCGACGCCACGCTCGCCTTGGGACGCGCACGCCGCAGCCGCAGAGCCGTGGCATAGGGCTGATGGGGATGTTCGGCCTCGTGCTGCTCAAGGCAAGCCCAGGCGCGGGAAATGGGGTCGTCGCGTCTATCGGGCTCTTCGCCGTCCGCCATCACCATGTCCTCGGGCCTGGACATTATTACCCCAACAAATCCGCGAGCCGCTTCACCTTCTCAGCACCCAGGCTCGCCACCAACGGCTTCATGGCCTCGAGTGCGGCGAGCAGCTCTTCTTCTCCGCCTGCCGCTGGCTTCGCGGGCAGCGCGACGTAGCCTTCGACATCCTTACTGCTGTCGGCCTTCGACTTCCGGGCGGGCGTGTCCTCCAGCTCTTTGGTCTTGAGCTGGCTCTTGGTCGAGCTGAAGTGCTGCGGGCTGACGTCCATCCCGAACTGGCTCTGGATGTACCCGGAACCCACCTGCGGGCTGCCGAACCCGGCGGCGATGGCCATGCGGACCGCCTCGGTCTTGGTGGCGGGCATGTGGCGGCCGTGCTTCGAGGAACCATCTGCAGCCTTGCCGTGGGCCGAGATCGAATCTGCCTCCTCGGCGGGCGACGCCTCGACGCTCTTGGGCTTCGCGGCTTTCTTGGCCATGGGTGCCTCGCGGTGCGTTGGGCGACTCGAAGATTGTCAGTTTACCCAATTTACCATTGGCGGGACTGTTTGCAAACAAAGCCCTTGCGCAAAGTCGCGATTCCAGTTAGGGTTCGCCCAGCGGGATAGAGCAGCGGTACCTTGCGTGGCTCATAACCACGACGTCGTCAGTTCGAATCTGGCTCCCGCTACCAATTTTCGGCTAGGCATATGAGCAACGCTCCTCGGTGTAGCCGCCCTTCGGGGCGGTATGGAAGCGGTCAAAGCATGGCGTCTGTAAAACGTCCGGCTCATGCCTTCGCAGGTTGTCAGCATTCCGGTCTCCGTATCCGTTCAAGGCCATATTCAACTGCGCCGCGAACCGCTCACGGACTGTAGGTAATTCCCTCCATCCCGAGCCAGTGGCCGAGTATCTCGATTTCCGCGGCGAGCCGTTCAGCTGTGTCGTCCGGTGCTTCGGGCTCCAGATGTACGGCGTGGACGAGCAGGTTCTTCGCTTCTCGATCGGCCTTCAGATCCACCCGGCCGACGATCCGCTCATCCAAGAGGAAGGGGAGCACGTAGTAGCCGTATTGACGCTTCTCGACCGGGGTATAAATCTCGATGCGGTACCTGAAGCCGAAGAGCCGCTCTGTGCGCGCTCGTTCCCACACGAGCGGATCGAACGGAGCCAGGAGCGCGCGGGCTTCGATCCGTCTTGGGCACCGGGCATCCTTGTGCAGGTAAGCCGCGGGCCAGCCGGGAACCTCGACCTGCTGTAGTGTCCCTTCTTCTACGAGCGAGGCAATCGCACGGACCGCGTCAGGTGGGCGGAGCCTGAAGTAGTCCCGAAGCTCGATGGTGGTGGCGACCCCCAATGCTCGCGCCGAGAGCTCGACGAGGAGGCGTTGGGCTTCCGCCTCCTCGGACGTCGGCAGGGAGAGTACCTCCTGCGGAATCACGCGTTCGGTGAGATCGTAGACCCGCTCAAAGCTTCGTCGACGTGTCGATGTCGTGATGTGTCCAGCCCAGAACAGCCACTCGAGCATCCGCTTCGAGTCGCTCCACTCCCACCAACCGGTGCGACTCCGCTCGAAGTCCGAGGCCGAGAGCGGGCCTTCTTGCCTGATGCGGTGGAGCACTTGCATGGCCTCGGCTCGCCGTTCGGTGGCGAACATACGTATCCCCTGATAGCCGGCCTCGCCCCGGTCCGCTCGCGCCATTCGCCACCTGAGGAGTGGATGCAGGGAGAGCGGGAGGAGCGATGCCTCGTGGGCCCAGTACTCGAAGAGGCGACGTTGTCGCGGCGGGCCCCAGGCCGCGGTGTCCAGGAGCATCCGATCGTAGTTCCCAAGGCGCGAGAAGGCCGGGAGGTAGTGGGCGCGGACGAGGACATTGACGCTGTCGATCTGGTGGAGGCCGAGTCGCCCCACGATGCGCCTGAGGTGTCCGTTGTCGACCAGAGCCGGCCGAGGACGCCCGAAGCCCTGCGCGGCCAGGGCGATTCGCCTCGCTTCGGGCAGGCTCAGGTGATCAATCATCGGTCAAGACTCTCTGTGCGGTGAGGCGCCGGTTCGGCAAGGATGTTTCTTGGGGTCGGCTGGGGCGGCTGACGTTTGACGTAGAGCGGGGCTTGGGGGAATTCGAGGAGTTCTGGTTGAGCCGGGCTTCGAGTGCGGCGATTCGCTGATCGAAGGAGCTGGACCATGACGACTTGGACCGCGTACAGCGTGGGTTCGCCCAGCTTCGCTTCGCCTACAGGGAGAGAAGGGCCCATCTGCCGCCTTCCACGTCGAGAGCCTCTTCGATCTTGTCCAGCCACGCGTCGAACCTCTCGTGGGGATCGGGGCCGCGCCAGATTTCGTGGTAGCGCCACCCGTCCATGCCCGTGAGAAACTCCTCACGTCGCCCAATCCGCCGAATCCGACGCAGCTCTGCCAGAAGTTCATTTATCTGGTCGCAATCCTGCCAGAGCCATTCATCGACGTAGGCAGGCGAGTCCCGGCGCACGAGGTCGAGCATCGGGAACTGCGGGCGATATAGGCCGAGGTGGCGGCCGGCTTCAAGGAGCGGATTTGGAGCGATCTCGGCAAGTCTCAGCGGACGGCGATCATGGTAACCGACTGTATCGGGTAGCCGCTCGCTTAGAACCTCCAACCACTTTCCCATCGCTCGTCCTCGACCAGGCAGCTGCGACAACTCGCCTACGCCATCTTACGGGTCTGCCACGTTCGGTCCATGTGACTGACATTTCCAGAATCATGATGATCTTCTGCGTAGCCGATGCTTGACCGTCTCGCGGCCGCTACACGGAACGGCTTTGAAAGTTGCGATCGAAATCAACTAGCGCTAATCGAATCTAAGGCGACTGAAGTCTTTGCTCTTAAGTTTTCTTGCCGTGTTCCAAGAAGACAGAATGCTGTGATAGCTAACTGAACCACTACCGGCTGAAGCCGGTAAGTTCAAAGAAAATCGTGGCTACGGACTGAAGTCCTCCGCTTCACGATTTCGAGAGTCGGAAGTTATCGCCACCGTCGTCTGGTTCGGTACCCTCCTGCTGTCGGATATACTCCATGATCACCTCGTCCATTACGTTCCCGCTCGACGCCACGAAGTATCCGCGTGCCCAAAGGTGTCGGCCCCAGAACATCTTTTGCAGATGTCGGAACTCCGTCAACAGCTTTCGCGACCTCTTTGCCTTAATGTATTGCGTCACCTTACTGGGCGAGATGTTCGAAGGGCACGAAAGGAGCACGCGAACGTTATCACGAGTTATCGATCCTTCCAGGATCTCTATCTCGTAGGTTCGACAAACCTCCCGAACCAATTCTCGCGAACGCACCCCGACTTCACCCGTCAGGGACCCCTTGCGGTACTTGGTGATCCAGACAAAGTGGTACTTGAGATCGAATCGGCTATGCGGCCCAGTACGGCAGCGTTCCATAACCTGTCCTTATAGCCGAGCACCGTAAAACCTTAAGGCGTCGCCTGAAGGCGCGGGTTTTAGACCCATCGCAAGAACAATAAGCAAGCCGGGCCGAAAGCGCAAGATGAGTGTAGGGCGCGCGGGACAAATTGAGGAGGCGTATAAGAGGGGTTGAAAACGTCGCAGAACCAGCGGAAACGCCGTGAACTGGGCCAAAGCGACAACAGCTGCGTGTGAAGCCGCGCCGAGCGTGCCAACCACGTCTGGTGCTACGACTTCATCCACGATCAGACGACCGACGGGCGAGATCTGAACTGCTGCCTGTGGTCGACGAGTACCCAAGAGAATGCCTGACGATCGAAGTTGAGAGGAGCCTGACAGCCCAGGACGTCGTCTCGACGCTTGAGTACTTCTGCGAGTTGCGAGACGATCCGGCGTTCATCCGTAGCGACGACGGCCCGGAATTCATCGGCGAGGCGGTGCGGACCTGGCTGTCGAGCCGTGAGGCGAAGACACCGTACATCGCGCTGGAGAGCACGTATGAGAACGCCTACTGCAAGACTTTGAACAGTCGCCCGAGAGACGAACTGCTGAATCTAGAGATGTTCGAGACGCTGAAGGAAGCGATGGTTCCCGTTGAAGACCATCGCCTGAACAACAACCACCGAGGGCCACACAGTTGGCTGGGTTACCAAACCCTCGCTGAGTTCGTTGCGGCCCAAATTCCGCCGGAGCCGGCTTAGATCGCTCCAACCGTCCCCCCTTACCAATCGTCCACCCCGTACTCTCATAACTCCTGGACAAAAATTCGGGGCTTGTCAACCTCCATCGCCACTTTTGTGCACGCCCATCCAAAAAGCTCAGGAGACATAACAGAATAACGTCAAATCGCGGAAAGGAAGGTATTTCAACGGCCCTTAAAGGCGCTCGGTGGGAAATTCAGAATTATTCGTCGAATTCGTTTTCTTCTAGCGCTTTCTCTACTTGAAAGCAGAGGTCGACCTCGATGTAAGGTGGCAATTTGCACTCCCCTAACCGAGTCACTGGCTATAGAAAACGAATCATTTCTCAAAATCTCCCGACAGATCCTTCGTCACCATGCCGCTTCACACAGGAGTTTGCGAATATTTTAGTCGCTTTGAAGGATCAGTCCCTTGTACGACGTACACGGGTGCGATAAGGTCGCTTGGCGCCGGCGTCGTGGCCGATCCTTTTGACATGCGCGGGGCATTTGTGTTGTGAATAAGCAAAATGAATGGGTCTGCGTCGGCAACCGCAAGATCAAATTGGATTCGATCGTTTACATGATAGATCGTGCGGGTGACGGCTCTCTTCAGAAGAGTATTGCGTTGACCGTTTTTCTGAGCGGAGTTTCCAATGGAATCGACCTTTCTGATTCAGAGGCGAATGAACTTCTCAACATAATGAAGTGCGAGGCCACTCAGTCGAATCTTTTAGAAGATCCGACGGTTTACGGCGGGGGCGTTTCTTCATCTGATATTGCTTGGTATACCGTATTAGGCCCAAAGTGCCGCTATGATCAAGATGCGCTTCTCCGCCCGCGTCTTGGTGCGATACGCCAACACAACCCCAAAAGTCGAATTCTGATCCAACCTTCGGAATCGTCGGCTTCAAAAATACGCCAATGGCGCGCTTCGACTATTGATCTGGACGTCGACTGGCTCGAGCCATTGCCGATCCACACATCCGGCTCTGGAATAACGATGACCGGCGCGATGCTCGATGCATATTTACAGATGCCGCATCGTCCCGGCTATTTAATCAAGGTTGACCTCGATGCGCGAGTTCACCGCCCTTTTCACCGCATTCCCAAGAATTCATCCGGCGTTTTTGGAACATTGGAGCACTTCACGCATTCAGGCACCTCGTTCGGTGATTTCCCCAACGTTCAAGGTGGCTGCTACGGAATGAGTCGCGAGACTGCCCAGCAAATCCGCGATGCTGCGATTTTAGAACGAACAGATTTCAAAGAAAATCCGGGCATCTGGGTTGATGGGGTCTCTGAATGGCGTAACTTACCTGAGCTGAAAATCACGTTGGAAGACGGACTGCTACGTTGGGTGACGAAGCAATTAAATTTGAAACCTCACCCCTTTGAAGAAATCGACTCTCGATTTCGGCGCATTCTGGGATACGAAGGCGACTTCGCTGTCACTCATCCCCATAAACGGCTAGAGCCTGACGAATTGAAAAATGGCGCGTCCGCCCCCGCGCGAGTCGATCCACCGGGTCTTGATGACATATTTGACCGGAATTGGTTCTCCCACTGGGAGAAGTTTCGACCCGATTACCACCGACTTGCCGATTGGCTTCTCTCAATCATCCCGACGAGCGAAGTTCTAGATCTGGGATGCGGCGCAGGTTATATGCTCGAACGCTTCGCTGGACGAGGACTACGCGTTCGCGGCATCGATGGCTCACGCCATGCTCGGAATGCCGCTCCGCCAGGGCTTTCGGAAGCAATCGCTGTGAGAGACCTACGTCTTCCTTTTGATTTTGGACAGTTCGAATTGGTCGTCTGCTGCGATTTGGCCGCCCATTTGCCTCCCTCGTCCGCAGACGAAGTGGTTAAGTCCATAGTATCTCACGTCGGAGGTTATCTGTTCTTCTCCTCTGCAGTTCCCGGACAGGGTGGACGGTACCATTTGAACGAGCAGCCCGTCGATTACTGGATCAAGAAATTCGAGTCCTATGGACTTGCGTATGAACCCGGCTTAACCGCGAAATTTAGGCTCGAATCGGCACCGAGTGCGCTCCAGTGGATTTCCAAGACCGCGCTGATCTTCCGAGACGTTTCTCGGGAACGTTCCTCTCTTGTAACGTGATGGGGCTTGGTCATCATGCAAGAATCGCGAAATTGATCAGCAGCTTGGCCTTTTTGCTTTTGCCTCAACATCAAGAACGACAAGGCATGTTGTTGAATTCCTCAGAAAAAGCTGAAAAATCAAGCGGTTTTCAGAAGCCACCGAGACTGCGATCATCGCGTAGCAGCTACTCTGTATAGAGTTCTGGTGTCTCATGCACTCTGAGACGCGTCAAAAAGTCTCCGGGAGGCTCTACCTGATTCCCACTGCTATCACGTGATCGCGAGCTCCAATAGTTCATCACAATTCAATGCTCGCTTACCATTAATCATAGAATCGGCACTTTGATTTGATCTTATTGTTGAGAAAAGACTCTGCACACTTGACAAAGCAATTTCGATATCGTGAACTGTTGACCTTTGTCTATAGTTGCTCACTTCTTGTGTAGAGCACTCCGTGAATACGGGAGCCCCTCATGCGTAAGCGCCGAGGTAAGCGGCCGCGTCGTGATTTTCTCGCAATAGCAGAAACGACGCTGGAGCGACGATTATCCTCCAGCACTTTACTCATAACTCTCGGCTTGCCCGCCGCGGCTGTGGTGTCGGCTTCCCGAACGGCACTTGGTCAATCTGCAAATGATGCAGTTCAGCCGACACACTTAGACACCTCGCCCAGCAATTCGTTAAATACAGCCAACATAATTGCCCCTAGCCGCGGTTCCAGATCCGAACCAGTAGCAGACCAAGTCCACAAAGCAACACAGTCTTCGATCACCACTCCGTCAGTGTTGCCTGTTCAGACCGAGCATCCCGCCGCTGACCGTGCAGTTGGAAAGTCAGTAGCAAAAGCAGGTAGCGGAGCGGCGTTAGGAAGCGGAGGAAACGGCGGATCGACACCTCAAGCACACGGAACGTCGACTCCGAACCTTCAATTGCCCTCGAATACCTCGGCATCAGGGACACCTCTAGTTGTGTCCAGCGGTCCATCCGTGATCCCGGTCTCCCCGTCATCGAATCCGAGTCAACCGGCATCAATTCGACCATTTGGTTCCATAGGGACGGCCGCGAGCACGGGCAAACAGAGTAACCGAGCCGGCAATGACCCAGGGCGCGGAGCACAGCACTCCGCCGCGACGAATACGGGTCTTCAGAGTTTGCAGAGCAATTCAAAGGACTTGGGCACACAAGGGGCTGGTGTCGCATCAACTGGAGCCGGTCTTGGCAATCGCGCCTTTGGAAGTGTCGGCACAATCGCCAAAGGAGTAGCGTCAGACAATCAGGCTTCAGGTGGCACTTCGTCCCTGCAAAATCATGCAAGTGGTCTCGTAAGCCAGAACGCCCGGGCCGGGCTGTCATCCAACGGGGTGGGAGCCTCGGTCGGAGCGAACCCGACGAAGGCCGGGGTTGGACCCATCGGTCTCTTGAATTCAGTCGGATCAGAAAACGGAGCTGAATCTCGATCGTTCCAAGGACTTGGAAGTGCGATCACGACACCCGCTCAATCGGCCGGAACAACAGCCGCGGCGGTATCGCAGATCACTTCCAACGGTCCTTCAACATCCCCCTTAAGCCCAGGGGCCAACCTAAATGTCAAACCCTTTGGATCGAGTTCGATCCCGGTTCTACCACAAATCTCCGGCAATGGAACAACGGCCAAAACGCCTTCAACGAAATTCTATGTCGTTGACGCTGCAACCCAGACCCTATTTCGCTACGGTGGCGAAGGGGCACCGTTGGGCAGTAGCGCGCTAGCTAGCTCCAATCCTCGAAGTACGACCAGCGACGCTTCAGGTGATACCGTTTGGGTAATCGATAGCAGTGGTCGTGTTGACCTTTACAATCCAGACGGCTCGCTTCGCGGTTCCTGGATTGCCACGATGGTAGCTAATCCATCGGGCATAGCAACAGACGGCGTGGGACTATGGATCCTTGATGCGGGACAAGGCATCGTCGATTACTTCGCCGGGGCTGCGAGTCGGACTACTGGTTCTCAGTCACCCACGTCTAGTTTTGCGCTTTCCGCTGGTAATTCATCACCAAAGGGGATCACTACAGACGGCACAAACGCCTGGGTTGTCGATGCCTCAAGCCAGGTCTTCGTCTACTCAGCGGCGACGGGAGCAATGCTAGGATCCTGGAGATTGGATCCGAATCAATTGTCGCCGGCTGGAATCACCCTCGATCCGTCGGGAGGAACCGACCTTTGGGTCGTAGATCAGTTCACCAAGGAGGTCTACCGGTACTCAGACGCAATGTCGTGGCGCTCCGGAAGTCGCGGCGCTGCCTCTGTCTTCTCCTTGGCCTCTGGCGATACTGATCCTATTGGGATCGCCGACCCCTTGGCTGGCAACGGCGGATCATATAGCCCTCTTGGAGATGGTCTGGCTGCCGCCAATCTCTTTCTGGGAAATGTATCTCTCCCAGCAAACCCTTTCGGATCTCAGCTTGGTTCGATGCTCTACGATGGTTCGGGCAATCCGCAACCATGGAATGCAACGAACGAGGCGATCAACCTTGCACCATCCACTCTCATTCCAGATGCCTCGATGTATATGGGGCCTATTGATAATGGTTTGGTGAATGTCTACGGGCTGAGCGGAAGCGCTCAAGGGTTTGAGCTGGGACAACTTCAAGGTTTCGGCTCTTATTCCCTGCCGTTACCCCACGGAGGTGAGGGAATCGGTTATTGGCAAAGAATTTCACCATACGGCAACGTTTCCGCTTATCAAGTTGACATCGATGGTTATACTAATCTTCCGGGTCCGCCGACTAGTGCGATTATCTCGATCACAAGTTCGTCGGGAGGCGATCAATGGGCTTGGAACGAAACACTAAGCGAAGGCTTTTCTGAATCTCGCATAAACAGCATGACCGAGACATTCGATCAGTTCGTCAGGGAGTCTTATACACTTACAGAGACGATCGGCAGTGGATCTGGTCCCGGCACCGCGACCGAGACTCTTTCTGGGTTCTATTACTTCGAGACTTGGGGAAACGTGAATGGACCTTACAATATCATAGAGTATGATCAGGACACCTATACCTACCAAGGCGTCGGCTCGGTATCGCCGATACCAGCCCCTCAATCGCAAACTCCCAATCTGGTCGAAGATTTGGCCGTCTCTGGCTTAGTGACTCTTCAGCTTTCAGGCGGCACATATTATTCTTTCTCAGGCTACGCGGCAGGCGGCTCTTACCTTACCTCGTATTCGGCGAGCTGGGGCAATTACGAGTCGGCAAACTGGACCGGAGCCCTCTTCGAAAACTACTCTGATGGGCTAAACAACGGTAGTGTCTCCGCTACTGGCGGAGGCTCGGCAGTTTTGGACCTGTCAATTACTGACTACTATAGCAACGTCAACCAACATACGCTTGGTCAGCCAGTATACGAGTCATTACTTCAATCAGGAACTTACGGATACTCCTTTGGTGCCTCCGATCAATTTACAGGTACTGGCGATTCAGAATCCGATGCTGGTGGCTTGAGTTTTGGCGCTTGGGAATCGGGCACCTTCGACTTGAACTATAGTGGCACTTTGAGTGGAGGAACCACAGACTATAGCCTTCTCGTCAGTGGTAACGATTCTGGAGGCGATGCTTTCAGTCTAAATGGCGGATTCAGCGGCGGTGATACCGGTTCGATGGGCGCTGGCTATAGCGACGCTTTCTCTGACGGTTATACTTTGGCCGGCTGGAACTCGGGGGCCGGCAATCAATATAGCGACGTCCTTACTGGCGGAGGGCAAGGCACGGACTACGTCACTCTGAGCGATTCGTATGTCACATTAAGCGGTGGCGCAACTGACAATGTTAGCGACCAGGCCTCCGCGAACGATTGGTATTCTGGAAATTACACGCAGTCTTTTTGGAATCTCGGGACGGGCAATTATTTCTCGCTGAACCTCGCTAATTCGGATGGCGGAGGCGATTCTTGGTCCGGCGTTGACAATTTTTCCGACGCAGGAGTTGTAAGCGGCAACGTAACGAACAACGATAGTGGTGCCATATCGGCTTCAGGTGGTGATAGTTACACTGATCAATACCTTGGAATCTTCAGTAATCCAGGTTCGGTCCTTTCGACGAGCATCACGGTCGGTGGTTCGGATAATGGTTACGACTCCTGGTCCGGCAATGACCACTTCTACGACATCACGTCCGGTGCCGGATCCGGTGGAGACGTCTATTACGATACCGATAGCGGATCGGATTACGGAAGCGGCAACGATACATACACAGATGCATACTCAGGACTTGGATCGCTGGTTGGTGGGGTCGCGTCGTATAACCTAAACGTATTCGGTACCGATTCTGGTGCTGACGCATGGTCGGGCACCGATAACTTTAGCGACTCCGACATCGTCGCTGCGGCGGCCCTCGCCGCCGGCTACGCCCAAGGGCTAGTCCCAGTTGGTACGACTTACATCGACGATTCTGACCAGGGCGTCTTCTCTGGTTCAGGAAACGATGCCTATAATGACGGTTATTCTGGAACTACTGGTGGCCCAGCGGGAGCAATGGTGTACTCGCTATCCATCTCAGGTGGAGATGGCGGAAGCGACAGCTGGACCGACTCTCTGACTTACCTCGATAGTGACCAGGGAGCAGGTCTACAGGGAGACGCATTTACAGACACTGATTCTGGGACGCTCAGCGGATCGGGCGGTGACAGTTATGGCGATGGGTATTCGGGTACAGCCTGGGAACTCGCAACGAGCGCCGCGCTCTATAATCTGTACAGCCTCGCCCTCAGCTCCAACGAAAATGATGACGACGCATGGTCAGGCACAGACAATTTCTCAGACACGAATATAACTGCGACAAGTGGTTCCGCTAAGACAATTATCAACGACTCAGATGCTGGACTGGCCTCGATCTCGGGTAGTGACTGGATCAACGATTCCTATAGCGGGGTCACCTGGAACACGACGGCCAATGTAAACGCGGTGCTCTATTCGTTGACCATCAGTGGTGGCGATGGAGATACTGAAGGCTGGACGGAGAACGCATCATTTAACGACAACGTCAGCGGTCCAGGCGGCGCTGGCCTTGATGTGTTGACATCGACTGACTCTGGTTCCGTGGGTGGCGGAGGTGGCATCGCGCTTGGGGGCGGCTACAGCGGTCAGATTTGGGATGACGCCTCCGCCAACTCGTACTACAGCTTGAGTGTTTCGGGCGGTGACAGCGGAAATGATGCCTGGAACGAAAACGACAACTTCACGGACACTGACACCGAAACGCCTGCATCCGGGACCACGAACCCGCAGGCCATGAGCATTAACGATGGCGATTCCGGAACGGCTACGGCGTCGGGCAGCGACTCATTCGGTGACGCGTACTCCGGGCTGATTTGGAACACGATCGGTGTTGCTCGCTACAGTCTGGGCATCGACGGAGGAGGAAGTACAGGTGACGGGTGGTCCATAAATGAGGGCTTCCATGACGCCGTAGCGAACGTTCAAGGAACAAAGACGGAGAGCGATTCCGGTACGCTTGGCGGCGGAGGAAGCGACTCGGCGGGCGGTACTTACAGCGGCACGATATGGAATAACGCTGCTGGATCGGCCTTGTACTCCCTCGCCGTCGGGGGTGATGATTCGGATTCTGAATCCGATTCTGGTTTCGAGAATTTTAACGACTCAGACGTAGCAACAGGCAATCTTGGCGACACGATCGACGACTCGGATACTGGGTCGGTTGGGCTCTCGGGCTCTGCTAACTACTTTGATAACTTCTCCGGGTCGCTATGGAATATCGCGGGTTATAACCTCTACTCGCTTGCCGTTAACGAGGGTGACAGCGGCAACGATGGGTGGTCGCTCAACGACAACTTCGACGACACGGACATCACATCGGGCAGCGTAACTCGTGTGATCAATGATATCCTTTCGGGCTCTGTTAACATATCGGGCTCCGACTTCGTTGGCGATTCGGTTTCCGGCGCAATCTGGGACAACAATATAGGCACTTCGTTCTATTCGCTGAACGTTGGTGGCACGGACGGTGGCGGTGATGGCTGGTCCGAGGGGGAAACGTATCACGATGACACCGCAAATCCCGGCGGTATCTCCGGCGAGACGATTACGGACATCGAGTCGGGCTCCGCGGGCGGCTCGGGTAGCGATAGCTATGGCGATGGGTACAGCGGGACGGTATACACTGATGCAGTAGGATCGTCACTCTACAATCTGACAGTTTCCGGATCCGACGGCGGTAGTGATACGTGGTCGGATGGCGACACATTTGACGACACGGATCAGGCTAGTGGGTCGCAGGCCTTCGACAACTGGAACTCTGGCGGAGAATCCGACTCCGGCAGTGACTATTACGGCGATTCGTACAACGGATCAACGTCTACCGGCGGGTACAGCGTCGCCCTGAACGGCTCGTGGGGAGACAGTGACGCCTGGACCGATAGCGACGCCATTGGCGGGTCAACGTCTGGCCAGGACTCAGGTTCTGGCTCGGACTGGATCAACGGCGCATACTCCGGCACGCAATTTGTCTCGAACGGAATGAGCGGATCCAACGGCGTCACCGTCACCGGCTCCGGCGGCGACACAGCACACGATGCCGGACAGGCGAACGGCAACAGCTTCTCGGACGATGATTCGCTGACTTACACGTTCAACGGAACGGACAATTACGGCGGTCAGTCACTCGAGTTTTCCGGAACCTATGCGGACGATTGGGCAGGTCCGCAGGGCACAAGCTCGTCATCTGGGCCTGTTTCGGGAACCGATCTCAACGGCGTTTGGGTCTACAGCACCATCCCTACTCTTGGTTTTGGATCGGGTTCGTATCTCGCTCCTTTTGAATCCAAGGATCGCGCCACGCAGGTTCTCGGCGGCTGGCTTCGTGGGACCTCGACGCCCGATGGCACCGGCCCCGGTGCGCTTGGACCACGTGCGGTTGACGCGAATTCCTCTTCTGTGAATGGTGGGTCGCAGGGACAATCGCCTTCGGCAGGCGCTGCCGGAACGCTCGCTCCGATACCTTCAGACTTGGCCGCCGGGAAACTCGGCACGTCTGCCGTAGTTCCAGTCGATCCTCGCGGCAACGGGCAATTTGCCCCCTCAATCGAACCGGGCGGCGGCGGTGCAAATCCCGCCATTGGCCCCGACGCGTCGGCGATTGCTCAAGCCGGCATCTCGCAGGCCGACACCGTCGCCTATCAAAACGGGCACGTCGCCTCCCGGACTGATGCGATGGGACACTCCACCAGCTACGGTTACAACTCCGCGGGCCAACTTACCAGCGTAACCAATCCTGACTACGCGACGACGACCATTGGCTATGCCTCGGGCGGTCAAGTGTCGTCGGTCACCGACGCAGACGGCAACACCACGTCGTATACCTACAATTCACAGGGCCAATTGTTAAGTGTGACTGATCCGCTTGGTCACACAACCTCGTACACTTACAATTCGAACGGTCAAGTCGCCTCGGCAACTGATCGCGATGGACGCACCGAGACGTACACTTACGATTCAAGTAATCGACTCACCGCCGAACACTGGTACGACGCCCAGGGCAATCAGGTCGACCAACTGGGCTTCACCTACAACTCGCAGGGGCAACTCGCAACCGCCTGGAATAACCAGGGTTCGTACACCTTCACTTACAACTCGCAGGGACAGTTGAGTCAGGAGACGGAGCCGTTTAACACAACTCTCTCGTTTACGTACGACGCAAACGGGAATGTCATCAATATTGCGGATTCAACCGGCGCCGATCTAACGTCAACTTATAACGCGGCCGGTCAGCTTCTTTCGCGCCAGCTTTCCGTGCCTGGCGAGTCGACGATCGGCGTGAACTTTACTTATGGCGTCGGTGGGGCGATCGCGAGTGAGACTCGCACCGTAAATGGTAACGACGTCGGTCAGGCGGGATACGCTTACGACGCTTCAGGCGATCTCACGGACTTGCTCGATGTCGATGGTTCTGGAACGCTCATCGACGGCTTTGGATATACCTACGACGGCGACGGCCGGGTCACTTCCGAGACCGATTTTTACGACGCCAAATTTGGTTTGGGCTCCGGCTCGTCTTCGGGGTCGGGCTCAGGTAGTTCCGGCTCGGGTTCTGGTTCGGGTAGTTCCGGCTACGGTTCCGGAAGTTCGGGAGGCTATGGTTCGGGCAGCGGATCCGGGTCTAGCTCGGGATCCGGGTCAAGCGGTTCCGGCTCTGGGTCGGGCTCGACTGGTACGTCGTCGCCGGGCACGAGCAACTATTCTTACGACTCGGCGGGCCAACTTATTTCCGCCGGCTCGACCAGTTACTCTTACGACGCGAACGGCAATCGCTCGGCCTACCAGATTGGTACCGGCAACCGCATTCTTTCTGATGGCACGTGGCACTACACCTACGATGCCGAAGGCAACCGCACTGGCAAAACCAACCCTTCGACCGGCATCTCGTGGGCTTACACCTACGACAACGCCAACCGACTCACCTCTGCCACCGAAACCAATTCCTCCAGCAGCGTGCTTTATCAAGTCACTTACAAGTACGGCGTCTTCGGCAATCGCATCGAACAGGACACGACGACCGCTGGCCAAAGTACGCCGACCGTTCAGCGCTACGCCTACAACGGCAACATGATTTGGGCCGACCTCAATGGCTCGAACAACGTGACCATGCGCTACCTCAACGGCGACGCAGTCGACCAGCTGCTCGCCCGTGAGGATTCGAGCGGCAACGTGGGTTGGTATCTCACCGACCACCTCGGCTCGGTGCGCGACATTGTTGACAATTCAGGCAATGTCCAGGATCACGTCGATTACGACGCCTTCGGCAACATCACGATCGAAACCAATGCGGCCTTGGGAGGTCGATATAAGTTCACGGGTCGTGAGTACGACGCCACCACTGGGCTCTATTACAACCGTGCGCGGTACTACGACCCGAGCACGGGGAGTTGGACGACGCGGGATCCGTTGGGATTTAATTCGGGCGACATGAATCCCTATCGATATGTGGTGAATGGACCAACGGATGGGATCGACCCATTCGGAGAGTTCCTGGACGAGTGGAATGGCTTTTGGAAAGGCATTGGAGACGGAGCTGCGACGATAGCAGATGTCTTCTTGGTTGAATTGGAGCCGAGCCCAACGGGCATACACGCGAGAGCTGAACAAGCCGCACAGGAAGCAGTCGAACGTGGAGACGTTATTAGTCAGGTCGGTTTCGGGATTGGAAAGTTCGCCGGGAATACGATTCAAGCGATAGCTGTGGTTAGTTTCGGGCAAGCGCTCGTAGGTATCTTCCCCTTCCTCGGCACAGTTCTCGGTTCAAGCGTCGTCACTACAACTTTAGGCAGTGTGAGTGCGGTCGTCGGAGTTACGTCTGCAGTAGCGTCGGTAGAGGCATTTGCCAGCGGAGATATTATTGGGGGTATTGACCACTTGGGACAAGCGTTTCTCAATGTTCTTTTCGCGGGGGATTCTTTCCAAAACCTAGCGGCTCGAACGAGCTCGGCGGGCGGCGCGTACCATCCTTCCAATCCCAGAGGCCAGGGGTATACGTCGAGCCGCATCTCCACTTCTGACGACCTACCTGGGGTGGGTGATGAAAGATTTGCCACATTCCGTACGTCAACCGCCCCGAACGTTTCCGGAGCCGGATATTCACAATTCGCCACATTTAATGTATTCTCAGCACTCAGTGGTGGTATTGGGGGTGCGGCAAAAGGTGCTCCAAAAGGAACTCGCACAAAAATCAATCCTGATGATGCACCGGAAAACATCCGGGCGTTGACTCGTGAGAACGAATCCGCCGACACACTTGCTCGACTGGGCTACGACGTTACGCAGAAACCCGACGTTCCGGGTCCGAAAAATCCTGATTATAAGATCAATGGAAATATTTACGACAACTTTGCTCCCTCAACAAGCAGTCCTCGGAACATTTGGTCGGTGGTCAAGGGAAAGGTTGAATCCGGCCAGACTTCTCGGATTGTGTTGAACCTGGATGACTCCGGAGTTTCATTGGAAGCCTTGAGCAAGCAGTTTTCGGACTGGGCGATCGAGGGATTGGAAGACGTAATCATCATCAAGAATGGCAAAGTGTTTCATCTGGGAGGATAGTCGATGAAGATTCAATGTAAGTGTGGTGAAGAGGTCGTCTGCTCCTCGGCAAGTCAGAAGTACAGATGGACTCGACAGGAGGATTGGGAGCGATTGCTCGACGCTGTTGACAGTGAAATCGAAAAGTTGGACAGCGACGAGTCAAAAGAGAGGGCAATAATGGCTATTCGTTATTCGGAGAAATCGACCGAAGTCTGGGAATGTCCAACGTGTCGGAGATTGATTACGTTCAATAACTCACAGGTAGTATACTTATCGGTAGAAAAGGCATAGCATGGCGGCATCCCAGCCGTCACCTTCTCCATTGGAACATCCCTGGCCCTCGCTCCTGCAAACGCTGCGAGCGACCGAGTACAGAGCCACCCACCCCGTCCGCCCTCCACCCACCCCCGCCACCACCCCGGCTTTCTGACCAGCGCCCGGAATTGTTGGGTTCCCAACTTTGCAACGCATGAGCCACGCCATCGCCCAGGCAAGGGCCATCGGCCTGGGCAAGGTCGGGCTGGGCTTCAACAATTCAGCCAACGGCTCCCCTCCGGCTCGCCTCATGCCCTGCGAGCGAGCAAAGGGTCGGACTCGCCTCGTCGAACGATCTGCGAGCGAACGAGCAATGCCCTCGGCGGGACCTCGCTCGCAACGACCCGGCGACGTAGCTCCGGGAGCGGCGAGGGTGATTTGTTGAGGCAGCGGCACCGGCTCGCACCGAAGCCGTGAGGCACGACTTGCGGTAGAATGGCCCCAATGGGCTGGGCCGTGGCGCTCTCCCTCGAACGACCAGACCGACAAGTGAACACCTCATGGCCGACGACCGCCTCCGGGCGGCGTCGCGGCGTCACTTCTCGCTGATGCTCCACCCGCACGTCCCCGTTCTCCAGTCCCTCATCGAGGCCGACGACAAGCTCAACGCCGCCGTCGGCTTCCTGGAATCGCTCTCGCCCGACGTCGAGGCCGAGCGGGAGCAGGGCATGGTCGTCGTCTCGGTCGCCATCGGCTACGCGCTGAAGCTGCTCGAATACCACGGCCTGGTGGACGGCCCGGCCCCGCCCATGCCGGCCGATCTGGCCCAGGCCAAGCAGGCGGTGGACAAGCTGCTCGCCTTCGTCCGCCAGAACGTCGAGCTTGGCTGGATGGCCGAGGGCCAGGCCGTCACCGGCGACACCGAGCAGGGTCAGGACGAGGACACACCGCCCGACGAGGAACCGACCGCTCGGGATGAGTCCCGGCTCGTGGTGGACCAGGCGATGTTCTCGGCTCGCTACCGGATCAAGGAATGCGTCCTGGGCAACAGCAACGAGTCCCGGCTCCTGTAGCGGCTGGCCCGGAGCCGGGGCGCTTTCCTCCGGGTCTTCGACCTTATGGACGACGTTTGGCCCGGTTCCAATCCGGAGAAGGGCACCGTCCAGAAGACCGTCAGCAACCTCCGTAAGAAGCTGGCCGTGGCTCGGTGCACCTATCGTAGCCTAACGGCCCGTTTTTCTCATTTCACTTGGAGCAGGACAACACCCGGCCGCATTCAAAAGATCCACATTCACGCGGACGGGACGCGGAACTGCTAGTGAAGCAAACTCCGCAGGCAATACATATATATATCAAAACTAACCTATTTTAATTGTCTTACTGGTTACTGATTGTGTAAGATTCACAACGTAGTCGGCGAGCAGCGGTCGCGAGACGTCCTGCCTTATCAAACCAAATCGGGCTGGGGCGATTAATAAATGGCGGCAAATCTGATTCAAGAACTACCGGCAAAACATGGCTGAGTCGTAACAGTCCAGTTATGCTTAGACCTATTCGTTTTCTAACGCGTGCTAACTTTGCGGCCGTTTCAACCGATCGCCTTGGAGGCCGACCATTCGTCGCGTTCTGTTCGTCGCTAACGGCCATTACCTTGATTCCTCTGGATCAGCACGCGTCGGTCGGGCTTTGCTCCAGTTGCTGGCTCGTCATGGATACGAGGTAAGCGCCCTCACCGGTATCGTTCTTGAGTCTGATAAGGAAGTCGACGCGGAAGACTGGCTCCGAGGCAAAGGCTGTATCTTTGAATCTTCTGGCGAAGGCACGGACGCAAGGATTCGGCTGGTCGAAGACGGTATCCCTGTCGTCTTGCATCGGGGTCCATCCACACGGCTTCATGAAATCAACAAAGCCGAAGGTCAGTCTTTCCTTCGGCTCGTAGAGGAAGTGACCCGCGAAAGGCGTCCCGAGGTCATGCTCGTCCACGCCGATTGCCCTGCGCTCCGCGAAGTGTTAGTGATGTCGCGGAAGCGAGGAATGGCCACCCTCGTGCTTCCGTCCGACGACCCTTTTCGGATGAACGCCGACATCGACCTCGCAGACGCATTACTCGCCCCGACGACGTTCGTCGCCGACGCCTGCCGTGAGGCCTTTGCCCTCCCCTCTGCTCTCGTCGCCGCCCCTGTTGATGTCGATCGAGCCGTCGCTGGGGCATCTGAGCCGCGCTATATCACTTTCGTCGACCCAACAACTGACGGTGGCGCCTACCCTTTCGCGCGAATCGCCGACGAATTGGGGCGACGACGGCCGGACATCCCCTTGCTCGTCGTCGAGGGTCGAGGTACAGAAGCCACGCTCGACGTTTGCGGGGTCGACCTTCGCGTTCATGGAAACGTGAACGTCCTATCTCCCACTGACGATGCACGTTCGTATTGGGCCGTTACGCGCCTTGCGATCATGCCATCCCTTGGTGCAGAGGGACAACCCACGGTAGCGGTCGAGGCGCTTCTCAACAAAATCCCAGTCGTGGCGTCGGACCGCGGAGGCCTGCCCGAGGTCATTGGCGATGCCGGCATGTGCTTACCGTTGCCATCCCGGCTAACTCCCGCAACTTGTATGTTGCCGACGGCCGACGAAGTTTTGCCTTGGGTTGACACCATCATTCGTATCTGGGACGACGCGTCCGCATACGACGATCTTCGCCAGCGGGCCGCCAAACAGGCAAGACGTTGGTTGCCAGAAGTGCTTGGGCCTATCTACGCCCGTTTGATGAAAGACATTCGACCTCGTCCCCGGCCACCAGCCACGCCGCCACCGGGGCGGTCGAAGTCCTGGGTGCTCGTACCGCACCTCAACGGCATCGAGTGGTCGTGCGAGCAGTCGCTTCGCCAGCTTGAGCATTCCGGCGTTCGCGTGGTGCGGCGCGAAGGATGCTCGGCAATCGACGTTGCGCGGAACATGCTGGTCTCCGAAGCTCTCCACGATGGGGCCGAGTCGGTGATGTTCATCGATGCGGATGTTGGATTTCATCCCCCTGACGCCCTCCGCCTGCTTGCCCGGCCAGAACCGGTCGTTGCGGCGGTGTACGCTAAGAAGGGCCAACGTGCAGTCGCGAGCACATTCGTGCGTGGGCTGCCGGAAGTCATATTCGGAGCGCGTTCGCCGGGGCTCTATCCGCTTCAGTACGCTGCGACAGGGTTCCTACGAATTCGGGCGGACGTGCTTCGTCGAATGGCTAAGGAGTTGGAACTCCCGTTATGCAATACCGCTTGGGGCAAAGGCGTTTGGCCCTTTTTCCAACCGATGATTGTCCCGCACCCAGAGGGCGGCTTGCATTACCTTGCCGAGGACTGGGCGTTTAGCTACCGACTGAGTGAGATTGGCGTCGTGCCGCTGGCTGATACCTCGATTCGCCTACTGCATTACGGCCGCTATGGCTACACATGGGAAGATGCCGGTTCCGATCCCGCCAGGTATCGAACATTCACGATTCGAATGGGTGGAAAACCTGAGCGATCACCCGCTGCATCGCAAGTCGACCCAAGAGACCGGCCCGCTTCTTGACGCACAAGACACTTTGAAGCCATATCGGAAGCGGAAGCTGTATGCGCTGTCTTGTCTTGCCGCTGACGGAGTGTCAGCCGTCTTTGCGAAAGACTCTGATGCCGCGTTGGTTTATCGAAATCAATGAATAGGCTGAAAACCCGTGATTTCGACCTCTCAATTGGTGAATTGATCGCCGGCGAACCGACTTTGAGTTGCGGAGTTTCATTCTTGTTCGAGGAATCGATTACGGGCAGCGTCGGCAGGGGGTCTCGATCTCCACCGGTCAAGACTTCGTCGCAAGAAATGCGAAGTATTCTTCGAAAGGAAGTAGTCGGCGAGTCTTAACCGATCGAAAGCCAGCATCCGCGAGTTGGGCCTGAAGTTCGTTCACGGTGGGTAACCGGCCGCAACCTTTGATAAGGCTAAACCAAAGACCAATAGCTGCCGCGCCTGGTGTCCGGCTTTGGCACCAGGTATTTGTAACGATAACCCCACCGGGAGAAAGATAGTCTCGAAGTTGTTCGTAGATGGCGGCTCGTTCGGCTACCGGAAAATAGTAGATCAGGTTGTGAAGAGTCACGATTTGGAACTTGCCATCGATTGAAATCGAGCGGATGTCGCCACATCGCACTTCAGCACGCTCGGCGAGTCCTTGTCTTCGCAACCTGTCTTGAGCGGCATGCACGACCTGCGGAGAGCGGTCGACGCCGAGAACGGTAACTTCTGGATTGCGCTCGACCGCTTGGCTCATGTACGCGCCCGAGCCGCATCCAACCTCTAAGATCCGAGTAGGCCCTACCGATGGAATGATTTCGTGCATTAACGCTCTTATCACGAATTCGACGGTGAGCGACGATCTCGCAATGAGAGCGGAGTCGAGATCTTCGAGTTCATACTTTGTCCCCATACCGATCCTGTCTAGGGCGTCGGTTAGCAATGGCGAATGGGTCCGAGGGAGGTTGATTAGGAACGCTCGTGCCGCGTCTGACTCAGGACGAGCAAGCCGACGCGCAAGTCGGCTCCTCAGAGTGATCCCACGGCGGGTCTGGCCTAGCACGCGGAGACTGAGACCGAGAGAGACCCAACACTGAAGGGCGTCGCGATCTAGGCTCGCGGGGTCGTCTTCGTTCAGAATCTTTGTAATCTCGTCGAGCGTCGCTGGCCTTTTTGCGAGACGATCCAGAAGCGGCCCAGCAGCGAGCCCTGCCAAGTAACTTGTGATGTAGAAACTCCGCACCTGCGCTGCAACACCAAGGACGGCGAGGGTTCCCGGATTGTTGATCGCCGGCCAAATATTATGAAATACACTGCGCATCAACTGCGTTTTCCACCTTCCCGGTCGCGAACGCGGGCGGCTACTTTTGCCGCGAGAATTGGGGCATCCTTCGCTATGCCCCGTATCGTCCCGCTCGAGAGCCGCAAGCCGCATTCAAGCCCCGCGAAATAGAGACCCGGCCAATTAATGCTTTCCCCTTCGACAACGCTTGGAAGTCCGGCTACTGTTCGTTCGAGTTGGAGTGGCAGGAACGGAGTTTGATACCGATAGCCGGTCGCTAGTATGATCAAGTCGAAAGATTCTGTCGAACCATCGGAAAACACTACTCTCTCGTTTGTAACCTCCGCGACGGAGCCGCGAGTTCTGATATGTCCCGCGCGGCGTAAGCGTTGAAATCCTGAGTCAACGCTGGGTAGCGATTTGACCGTGCGGCAAAGACGGCGATGGACCATCGGCGGCAATAGCGTCGAGAAGTGGTAGCTCAAGTTGTTGAGGTCGACGCCGAGTAGTCGCCGGGGATGTGTCCACACTCGTCTGCGTGACGCGAGCGTTACTGAAGTCCCAGCGAAAGCGCATTCCTCCGCGATCTGAATTGCGCTAACGCCAGCCCCAATTATCAGCACCCTCCGCTTCGTGAGAACTTTCTGCGCCGAAAAATGACGAGAATGGATCACTTCAGCTACAGTGTTTCCGTGAAGTAGACCGGGAATCGCCGGAATAACTGGATGGTCGAAAATCCCAGTGGCCACCACGACCGCAGTGTAACGCGCTGGTGGCATGTTGCTAAAACAGACCACGAATTGATCATTTTGCCGCTCAACATTTTGCACGGAACAGGATCGGGGCACGAGTCGGTGCTTTTCGGCATAGCTGGCAAGGTAATCTTTGTAATCTCCGGCAGTTGTATATCGAGGACCGCGCAGCACGGGTAGTCCCGGCAATCCCAAATGCGAAGACAGCGAAAGAAGCCGCGTCTCGGAAGGAATATTGGCAAACGAACCACCGCAAACACCAGACCGATCCACGAGGCATGCCGATATACCTAAGCTTACCAGGCACGCAGCGACCGCGAGTCCCGCTGGCCCGGCACCGATTACGAGGACAGGAAAGAGTTCAGAACGGTCAAGTGCGGTGCTCTGCGTGGACATCTCAAGATTTACATCGCTCGACACCGCGCAGACTGCTGTTTGCGTGGTGAAGCTCTCACCTTCCTGCTCATTCGCTGGCTGAGCATTTAACAAGTTTTGCGGAGCGCGAGACGTCTCGATCTCGCTAGGAATCGCCTGAGCGATGTGCAAACTAAAGCACTCCACACTTCGCAGAAACTGATTTACGCGATGATTGGCGTTCCCAATCACCCGGAAATCAACGACTATACTAACCGTTTGCACTTTCCGGAACTTCATCTAAATCAGTAGGCGATGATTGCGAGTAGACGAGGGCCGGTCCGACCGAGACGTTTGTGGTTACCAGGCCAACCAAACGACCCGGACTGAGCCAGCCAGGACTTCCTCGCGTCCGCTCGCCATTCCGTGCCAGTGGTTTTCCCAAGTTGCCTCGGCCATCGATAGCCGCTCGAAGCCGATTTTTGAACTCGACAATGACGCCGCAAGGCGTTGAGCAGATCGGAAACAAATCAGTCGCCGTCCTCGCTATCGGCACTTGAACTCGACGAATAAGTGTCAGGGCTTTGAGCACCTGAATCCGCCGCGCATCGCGTCCATCGGGCGAAAGTGAACTCGACAATGACGCCTCACGGTGATCGGGAGATACAACACACAAGTACCGGTCCGTTGACGCCGCTGCGAACTCGACAACGACGTGCCTCGGCGTTGAGCCGGTCGGATATGTCGACTTGCTGCCCCGGCGGTCGCAGCGAACTCGACTTTGACGCCTCAGGACGTCGAGCAGCGATCTGTCGCAGACAAGATCGGCCTGGTGGACCTGCGAATTAGACAACGATGTTTAGGAGAGTTAAACAGACGCCGTTGCATTCGGGGTGCACCGTGACTAGGGCGCGACTCATCAAAATCATGAGCGGAAACATATCATGCAATTCTCAAGCGACGTCGAATCTTGAACGCGACCACGCAGCCTCGGTGCAGGCAATGACGGGATCCGCTTCGCCAGCGTAGATGCCGACAAAATCAAGGGAATATGCAGTTAAAGTTGATTAGCGCTAATCAACTTTGAGGAGATTTATTTCGTCAATTCGCCGGGAATCGCGTCGACTTAATATTCGGAAATGCCTGGTATCTGATAGATAAAAGAAACGCATCTGTCCCAGCCACGGATTGACCGCGGCTGGGGCGTTTCAGCTGCTATCTGTGTTGATGGCGTTGAGTCGCTGGCCGGATATTTCCTGAGTAGATCGAGCCAGCTACCGTGAGGATCAGGACCAGGAAAAAAACCCACCACGAACCCGCCGCGATTCCGACAATCGCGGCAATTAACAGGCCGCCGTTGAAGTACGCGGTGTTCAGCTTCTGTCGCGCTCCCATGGGATGCCGCTCCTGAGTTGGAAAATCAAGCTGGGATAAAACGCTTACGGAAACAACGTTGTCACGACGCTCTGCGCGTCGATCTCAAGCAGTCGATGAGCCGGCTCGCCTGGGCGAGCGTGAGTTGATTGCTCGTAGCTACGCCGCATTCACTCGCGACGTAGCTCTCCAGATCGAAGCCTCTCCGATCAGCAAGTGCCGTGAGAGCTTGCAACTGAGCAGGTGTGGCCAATCGGGATGGACGCCGGCCGCCTCCGCGGTTGGATCGGTCTGGCCCCTGCATGGCGCGGGGATAGTTGCCACTCGTAGCTGCCTCGCGTGCATCTCCGCTGGATTCGTGCAATCGAGAAAGCTCTTCGTCGATGGCTTGTCGACAGGCGACAAACGCCTCGTGCACGTGGGCATGAAAGCGCTGAGGTTCGCCGTGAAGCACGGCGGCGTCGATCTCGAATTCGACGCCGCAGCTTGCTCCGAGTGAACCATAGTTGGGCTGACCGATTTTCTTCGATAGCCCGACCGAGAGCTTCAATGGCATCGCGTTTCCTTTCGGGATTTGGAGATTTGTGATCCTCGCGTTCGGTGGGAGCCTGACCTCTGCGCTTATCCCGCAACGTCATGAAGCTTGAGTTGATGGAGGGAACGCAGCGTTTCCTGGACAAGCCGGTTTTGCTTGCGGTGCTTCCTGAGCGCGGCGACGAGTCGGCTCGATCGGGTTCGCGCAATTGCGAGTGTGGCGTGGATAGCCTCAGCTTCGGCGATCAGGGCCGAGATTCCAGATGCCACCGGCGGTTCTGTACTCCGGGGCGTGATCGCTGTCTGCGGCTTCTGCTGTTTCATGGTGATGATCCTCGGTGCAGGTGGGCGCGTTAGAGCTACAGGAGGTGCAGGGCAGAACGATGCGGAATCGATCGAAATCGCGTCATCGGCCGGCGCGACGACCCCACTTTCAGAAAGCGGTTGCCAGGCGTAGATCATGTTCTCGGCCGACATCGCCAGTGGTGCATTCGGACCGTGGACGCGAATCTCCCTCGCGCCATGGCTAGCCGCAAAGGCGAGGAAGTTGCGATTGGTGCACAACTGAGTCGGCGTTCCGGTGTAACTCGACCGGCACAAGATCAGCTCGGTGGGCGACCCACCACGATCACCTGCGGCGCGGACACGAACTTTGCCGTTGAGGTCGAGCGTCACTGGTGAGTTGAAGCACTCACTACCTGGCAGGCGTTCCAGGGAGTGAGCGAGAAACTGAGCGTCGGTCTCATCGAGCGCCAAGCGTGCCGTGACCTTTCCCGTAGCAGGAATCACTTCATCGAACTTGGGAAATCGGACGTTGGTCCGGATCGCCATGGCAATCGTCCAGGGTCCGCTGTGAAACACGATGTGCTTTTCCGTCCGACCGACCGACAGGTCTGAGCCGAGCCAGCCCTTGGCCGCGAAGACCGACGAGCGGTGAATGAGCAAGGTCTCCGCCCAGGGCCATCTCAGCCCAGAACGGATCAGGAGCTGATGCCCATCTGTGGCTGCGACTTCGCCAGTGGCTCCGCGGATCTCGATCGAATCGAGTGCATAGCGCGGCGAGTCGTCGCCAGTGATTTCATTGACCTCCGCCAGTGCTTCGATGATTTCGGAAGAGCAAGGTGTGAACTGTGCAGGTAGTTCTGGAAACTCCGTTGATGTTCGCTCGGTTCGCAGATTGAACGAGCGCGTCACTGGGATTCCCTGGTCAGTCCAGGAAACCGTGACGGCACGGCCGTTCTCTGGCTCGATCACAACCACCGTGTCGTCGCGCCCTTCGAGATCCGCAAGCGCTTCGAGTGGGATCACGGCCTGAGCGCTTGCCTTCGATTCCGTGTGAACGACGCATTCAACCGCGACGTGCGGACTGAGACCATGGGCACGAAGACCGCGCTCGTCAGCCGAGAACACGACCAAAGAAACCTGGGAACGTGACGTGATGCCGAGTGCAGTCCGGCGAAACAGGGGACGAAGACTGCGGATCTGTCGACGTGTGATGCAGATCATGGTGTCAACTCCTGAGTGAAGATCAGCGTTTGAAGAGAAAGCGAAAACGCGCCTCGGCAACGTGCCGGTGGCCGGGGCTGAATCGGGCCAGTCGGCAAGATGCCGTTCGGCGCGGGCGTTCGGGATTAACGCCGTGCGGCAAAAAGCCTATTTGCGTTTCCTTATGCCGCCGAGTTGGAAGCCGATCGGCCGGGGATTCGTCGCTGGCTTGTTGCGGCGATGACGGGTGGCGGATCGAAGTAGATGTCGCACCGATCGCACTCAGCGAGGAGTGGTGCTCCGAGGGACGTCTGGCCGGGGTGATGGACGGGGAGACCACAATGCGGACACACCGTGGTGGCAACGTCTGTCTCAAAATGTTCATGAGCTACGCTGTCAGGGGCGTGCAGTCTGACGTCAGGCATGAACAGACTCCTGAAACGACAAACGCCGCCGACAGAGGAGACGGGCTCCTTAATCGACGGCGTCAATTTCGCAACGATTGTGAGTTTGCTACAGGGCGGGGCGGGTCAGCCAGTTTCGCTCGAGCCAGTCCAGCTCGGCCTTGAGAGCCTCACTGCGCTGGCCAAACGGACCGAGCCGAGGTCCACCCACAGGGCCGAGATCGGCGGTCCAGTTTCCTGAACCGTCGGGTTCGACGTGGCTGGCGCGGGTCACGGAAACCATGCCCAGTGACTTCAAATCGATCAACTCGTCGTAGATCGTCTTGATGTCCCCGTCATTGTCGATGACGAGTTCCATCATGCCGCTCCGCTCGGGCTTTGCCGGAGGATGCGGCGACGCGGACGATCGATAATCAACGCATCGAGCGACGATTGAACCCGGGCCAGCTCGGTCGCCACGTTCTGACGCACCGACTGGCGATCGCGCAGCTCCTGAGGCGTCACGCCACGAACCACTCGCTGCGCCTGCGCGACGAGTGCATCAAGCTCCGCATTCGAGCGGACGTTGAGCGATCGGAATCGCTCGAAGAACTCGCTGAGATTCCCCACGGCCGAATCGCGGAAGATCTTGTTCTCCGAACCATCTCCCGATATGCGTTCACACAGGTGCGAAACCAAGCGGGCAAACTCTTCGAGGAAGGCCGATTCGGCAAGCTGAACCGCTTCTTCGAATCGAGCGGCAACGCGTGACTGTTCCTGCTCGTAAAGGGCAGGGGAGAGCTGCACGAGGTAATCGGGCGGTTCGACGTTGGGGAAATCCCAAGCAACACCGAATAGCCCGATAAGGACCTCGGGATAATCGCCGCGATTGTAGAGCGAGCCAAGTCGCTGGGCCGCCGCTCGCTTCAGCTCATCGTAATGAGCATCAAGCTGAGCTACCGCCTCTTCGAGCTCGCCCCGGAAATCGCTCATGGTTGCGGCGAAGTCCTGAACCTGATCGTGGCGGATGAGACGCACGCCAGCTTCGGGGAAGGGAAGCGTGAGCGATCGCCAGTGGACGTCGATTTTTCCGCGAATCGCCGTCACAACGCGATAGGCCGGATGAGTCGTGTCGAGCAGCTTCTTGCCGGCAGAGAGCGAAGTCCCTTCGGCATCGAACGCTTCGGCTGCACGCTCCTTCTGTTCGCGGGTGAGGGTTTTCTGGATGCCGAACCATGTGAACGACACACGGCAGGCTGCCATGGTGGTTCGCAATCGCGTGGCCAGTGCGACGGACGTCGATTGCCGTTCGCCAATATGTTGTTCGATCGGATCGAGCAAACTCGTGTTCATGGTGGTGCCTTAAGAGTTGGTGAGTTCGAGTTGAATCGCTTCGGCCAGTAACAGCGAAAGTCGTCAATTGGTGGATGGGTCGCGGCGAACCTTGCGGCCGTGTTTCTCGCCGACGGTATCCCGGCAGTAAAGTCCGGGGCGATTAGCATCGAGACAGCGTCCCGATGCCCACTGCCGCAGTCGTTCGACCGACTCGCCAGCCGTGACGGCAACGGGGACCACATGCTGGGCCGCGTCGACCAGCGACACGCCGAGCAAAGCTGCAAGACGGCAGCACGCGCGAATCTCGGCGCCCGTCCAGTCACGATCACCGGGTCGAGCTTGCTGGCGATTGAGCCCGAAACGCTCGAGATAGATCTGCCAGATCATCGCCTTCTCGCGCGAGCCCGGAAGGTCGAGAAAGAACGTGCCGTCGAACCGCTCGGCGCGCGCAAACTCGGGTGGCAATTTGCTCACGTCATTTGATGTGCCCACGAAGAACACGTCAGACTCGTGATCGTTGAGCCACGACAACAAGGTGCCGAAGAGCCGGGTGCCAACACCCGAATCGCCATTCGATCCCGTTGCCGCTCCGCCGAGTGCCTTTTCGAGTTCATCGACAAACACGATGCACGGTGCCATCGCATCGATGGTTCGCAAGGCGTCGCGAACACGCCGTTCGGTCTCGCCCACAAGTGAACCCAGCAGCGAGCCGATGTCCAGAATGAGAGTCGGTCGACCCGTTTCATTGCCAAGCGCCTTGGCGAACGCGCTTTTACCTGTGCCGGGCACACCAAGTAAAAGCACGCCGCGAGCCCTGACATTTGCGGCTCGACCAGGTCGAAGCGCCTGCGTACAAAACTGCTGCAGCGCCGCAAGTCCGCCGAGATCGGTAAACCGCTCGGTGCCGCGATGAAGCTTCAAGAGCCCCGAAGCCTTCAGTGCTTGCCCCTTGAGTTCCCAGATCACATCGGGCTGAAGCTTGCCGTGGCGGACGAGTGCCAGGCTGAACGCATTTTCCGCCTCGATGCGGGTGAGACCCGCCGAGGCATCAAGCACAGCACCCAGCTCGGGCTCACTGGGTAACTCACCTGGTTCAATCGCCACACTCTGCGCAATGCGAGCGATGTCGTCACGCGTGGGCAGTTCGTGCTCGATCACGGCGAAGTGACGTTCGAGCTCGACCGGAAGCTGAACCAGAGGCGCAAGCACAATTACAAATGTGCGATCGTTGCGTCCTTGTGAAATGCGGGCCTCGACCGCCTGAACGATCTCTGCCGAACCGAGAAAGCGATGAAAGTTGCGCACCACTAGAAGCGAAGTCCCATCGGGAGTCGCGAGCGCGCCCAGAGCATGAATCGCTCCGAGTGGATCAGGGGCGCCTGGTGCAACCGCTGCTTCGGCACCGACAAACGCCAGACCACGTTCGATATCCCAGGTGGCCAGTGCCCAGTGCTCACTTCGGCAGAGTGCCGCAATTTCGGCAACCGCATCGTCGGGCTCGATCGAATGAATCCAGAGTCCGGTGAAACAGGCGCGGACGTACTCCGCCAAACGCTCGGCGAGCGTCATGATGACTCCGATCGTGTTAGCGAAAGGGGGTAGGGGAGGGAAGGATCAACCGTGTAGATCGATCTTGTTTGATTTGTTCTCGACCTGAAACGCTTCGACCGTGGTGCGATCGCTGGTGATAACGCCCAGCGATTCCTCAATAAATCGACTGGCCTGACGACACTCTGAGCCAGTGAAGCCCTTGGTCTCGACCGTGGTGCGGCCGTCGCGATCGACGATGATCTCGATAGTCTTCATGCGGCACCTCCAACGCCGATCACGAGCTTGATCTTCCCATCAGCAAGAGGCTGCTCCCGGACAACATGCCCCCGCTTTCGCGCCTCGATCGTTGCCTTTTCGAGCGCATAAGCCTGGAGGAACCGGCCGATCTGTTTCGGGTCGCCCCAGCGTCCCTCGTAGTTGTCGTACTTCATGGCTCCGCTCGTAAGGTCGACCACGACGGGATAGAGCCAGTCGGGTAGCTCGACGAGGAGCCCGGCCGTTTCCTCCTGGAACAGCTTGACCGAACCATGTCTGGGTGGGACCAGATCAAGCCGTCGACAGGCGGCCTGAACTGCGAACTCATCGCGAATCTCGGTCCTGATCTGAACGATGTGCGACATCGTCGACCTCCTATTGAATGAAACAAAAAAGACCTCGGCTCAATATCGAGGGCTATCACGGGACACATTGGTATATGGCGCACTTACTCGCTTTTTTTAGCGAATCAAAGTTGCTTCCGTTCGGGCATCGGCTCAGAAACGTGACGAATCGTGTAAGTTTGCTCGGGTTTGATGTTGGCTCGACATGAATCAGAGATTCTCCAATCTACTTAATTTGCCAACACAAACAGATAAACGATAATGTATACTTATGTAACCTATGCGAACTGCTCGACTAGAGCATTGTCGACGATCATGCTGGAGCGTTGTGGTTTGTTTTGGCTGAAAGCGAGGCCGCGCGTTCGTGGAGCGATCTCGCGAGGCAGTCATGAAGTGGACTACCGTTCTCTTTGAAATCATTTCAATGACATCGTAAACGCAACAGACCCAGGCGGAATTCCGCCTCGGTCTGGGATTTGATCAGAATGTCTCGAGCGAAGTCGCTTCAGGAGACAATGCCTCGACGTCGCAATTCGGTAGCAACCTGCGGATACGACAAAAGTTCCTGAAGACTGGCGTAACCGTATAGGTCTGCACACAAATCGTGCTGACCACTGTGGTAGTCGTCGATATGGCTGCGGAGCGGCCAAGTAGCACGCCACTCGCTTTCGGCAAACGGCCGATGGCGAACGTAAAACTCGTGTGGGCCAGCCTGCTTGATCGTGACGAGTTGATAAACCTCTGTTCGTCCGACCTCCGCGATCAGACCCCAGAGTTGAGAAAACAGCGATCTAGGTTCCGAACTGACCATGATCGGGAGTGAATAGGGACAATTCTCGATCAGGTTCAGTACGGGCAACAGTATGAACCGGTGAACTTGCCAGTCGATCAGACAAAGCGGGCAATCGCCGCCGTCGCAACGGTAGTGCCAGCCGGTGGTGTTGTCCTCTTGCACGTAGTGCAGATCCATGTCCTCCACCACACCAGTGAAAAGAACCGCGCAGAGGTCTTGCTTCAGCGGCAAATCGACGACGAACTGCGTTCCTTGTGATCGACTCTCGCTCGATCGTTCGCCGTAAGACGTCCCAGCGTCGATGACGCGGCGACACGTATTGATCGACCAATTTCCGTCGCCCGTCACGCGAAGCGAGTCGGGTGCCGATGCGGAACTGCAGTTGCAGTCGATCGAGGTAGGCGATTCGAGATCCACATTGTTTTGATTGTCCGAAGTCTGAATCTGTCGGGCCGCGCTTGCCATGGTCTGATCCTTGGACGGGATTGCTTGAAGCGGTTGAAGAATGGGACATGCGCTGTGTCGCGGTTGGCTCGGCGAGCTATTTGTACTGCGGGCTGCGATCGGTGTCGTTGGAGTGTCGTTGTCTGTAGCATCCTGTCTTGTCTTGGACATCGTGAGCTTTCCTTTGCATAAGCCGGGTTAAGTCACCAAGTGACGTCGGACTGATCCTGACCAAACTTCCGGAGATCGGACCATGGCCAAATGGACATGTATCCGCTTCGTCGACTGTCGACCGGTCTCCGCAATCGCTCGATCTCTTCAGGAAATCCACCGCACCAACCGGAACTCGGCGCTATTGGTGAGCTACTTGATTCTCGACTTCGAACCGGTCGCCCTTTGGCGGAATCGCGAACGTCGTACTCAGCTGAAAACAGGAGTGATCAGCTAGACTGCGATGGCCATCATTGCTTCGAGACATCTAGGTTGGGCGCCTCGGATAGCGCGGGCGACCTCGCTTGCCTTTGCATGCCTCACACGAGATCGTGAGTTTGTCGAGACACAGTGAAAACTCAGTCAACGGACATTCTCCCCAAGGGGTAGTCTGTTTCACTTGCAGAGTATTTTTCTGCGGTCGTGAGCCTCACCAAAAATCGATTTTGAAGCAAACGGTTTGTGAAACGACCGTGATGTGAGACCCAGAGTTGCGACGCGATTCCTAGGCAAATCGAACGCGGCGGCCGTTAGCGTGATTTGCTGCGCGTGGCCCAACTTCAAAACTATTCTGATCGTTGAGCCTGCGAATATAGAGCTCACGAAGTCTTGTTGTGCGTCGTCTCGATCCCTTCCTCAGTCAAGGGGCGAGTCCACTTTGTTTTGCTCGTATTTTTAGCGAACGACCGCACGAAGTAAGTCGTTTGGTCGACGAGCCTGGAGTAGCGGTACCCCTTGTTAAGACAGCAGCCGCAAGCCGTCCTCGTGCTTCGGTTGTGCAAGACGGGTCGAGACAAGGCGGAGCAAATCGAGCCCATCGTCGAAACACCGTTTGGTTGTTTCACCGAGTAACCGAACGAGTTACGTCAGAGTGACCGGTGGGATGATGCCGGCAAAGTCGATTGGCGCTAATCGACTTTGGGCGCACACGTACCGATTTCGAGGACAGGGAAGGCAGCCGAGTCAATTGACTTTATTGTTCGCTCTCTACCAAACGACGGCGGGGATAGCGAGGAGATGCGGCACTGCACCGGACCAGTGCGTTCGCCTTCACGTCACTTTCCTGACGAGAAAAAAGTCGAGCGCAAGCTTGAATAAAGACAACTCTTTCTGGCGGCAAGACAATACATGATGCATCAGATTCGGGACTTTCAAGCCAGTTGGTTGTGATTCTAGAAACCGCGTCCCAAACTTGCGCGACCCGGAATCCGTGTCTATCCAAGTTCTCTTGTTTTTCGTTCGATCAAACTCGAATTTACTCGGGGGCGCGGTTGACCCGACGTTGCAGCAGGAGGCCGTCTAAGAGCGCGAACGCCGTGCTTGGCATTCTCAACGTGGTTGCGCTGGACCATTTCAGCCAGCAAGTTTTTTACTGCCGTTTTTTGAGAAAGTCTCCGTATTCCGCAACTGCCGAATAGTGGGCGACGCGGGCCGCAAGTGAACGCGATTAGTTGGACGCAGCGCTAGCCTGGGGGTTGAATGCCGGGCAGAGCGGGTTTGTGGCTTGAGATCGATTTGGGCACTGAGTCCGTAATCTGCTATCTATCTATTGGACGAGAGTAAGCGCTCGACAAAGTTCAGGCGAGTTTTCGTGTGTCGGGCGATAGCCAAATGGTTCGCTAAAAGGATCTAGTTAACGCCGTCTGCCAGAACGAGTGAATTTTGAATATGGTCGGACAGTCAGGATCCGTTTTGCTTCTGTCTCTTTGGTCGAAATATGCTCGACGCAACTCCTGTACTTCCGTGAATTCAAAGCGAAGAATCAGTTTGTCGCGAATGTCCCGCTCTTTCGAGACGCAAAGGATCGACCATTGGCCCTACCGCGCAATCGGCAGCAACTTGGCCATGAATCGCACTGATGGAATGCCAACTCCGACCTGGTCCGATTCCTCATGCGCTAGCCGCGTTCCAGATTAGATGCCGCCGACCGCACTGCGGTCACCCTGGCGCTGGTACTACCCAGCCTAAGATGCGAGAGAGTGGAACTCTGGGGCACGTTGAGCCCAGATGGACTTTGCTGCCGTAAACGGTGAAGCTGCTAGTTTGCAAGGGCCAAATCATCGAAATTGAGGTGATAGATTCTGAGAGGAGCCGAGCCCTCGTACAGTTCGGCCAGGGCTCGGCTCCAACTCAGTAAGCGTTGGTCGAATCGATTTTAACAGATGATCCCCAGTGATCGCATCTCCTTCTCGAACTCTGGAATCTGCTCAAGCCAGAAGCTGTCGCCTGGTATAAAGTCCCTGCTCAAATCAATCTTGCCCGCCTCGAACGCCTGGATTGATCGAGCAATGCTGTTGCTGAACCTCCAGTCATTCTGAAAAAGCGGGAGGCTCTTGGCCTCGAACTCGTCATCTTGCAATTGCTTCAGCTTGATAAACCGGTACGGAAACCGGTCTTCAAGGAGCTGGACCTCTCGCAGAATCACCGCGTGCAGGGATTTTGGGTTCGTACTGGGGCGGATTGGAAACGATGCGATCGTTTGACCGAAGATATCCACGACCGGCAAGAGCCAGAATGTCTCAAGCGGCCGATTCATCTGGCAAAGCACGCAATCTTCCTCAGCGCAGTGGAAGTAGTCGACACCGTAGCACTCTGTATGCACTTCATGAAACTCGAAGACCTGATAGCGTGCGGTAAACAGGATCGCGCACAGCTCGCTCTCGAGCGGCAACCGGATGTAGTCTCGCGAATCGTAAGGACCTCCCTCGTCTGAATTCCGCGAAGGAAGGGGCCTCGCGTCCATGATTTGTCGGCAACCGTAACGTCGTGAACTCAAGGCGAGATTGCTTGTGGACGAGTCGAGGACATTGGTAGGCATTTCCGAACTTCTGGCCGAAGTGTGATCATTCGGCGCTTGATGCGGTGTCGAATTCTCGTCGCTCGGGAGAGGAATCCGTTCGGGTTCTGCGTGCATGATCCATTCCCTAGAGGAAAGTTCGTCAGGTGAGTTGGGAGCCGCGTCTGCGGTAGATCCGGGGCAACGAAACAAAGAATTTGTGCTGATGACGAAGTATTGCCCTGTTAAACAACCATCATCAGCAAACTGTGGGGCGGTCGTACCACGTTGAAATTTATCGCTCGAAACCTTGGGACTCGTGGAAGCACTGCGAGCAGTTGCTTCTCGTTACAACTCCCATTCCGATTAAGAGCCTGATAGTTGAAGTGGTGGGCAGAGGTGAGCTTTACAGTCCTCCTCGCCTCTGGAATACGCTCGGTCGCGGCCAAGAAGATCGCGTTTCTCAAGGGCGGTCAGCGAATCAAATATGGCACCGTGGCCCGATGAGTTCCTCCATTTAGGATCTCGGCAGACATCGTGTCCAAGCGAGACCGTTCCGGCGAACAACTGATTCTTGGTCCTGTGCACAAGCTGGACGGCAGCACGGCGCAGTGTTGCTGCGGGAAAGAGACGCCGTGACCGTTCCGACCGCGTCACTTGACCCTTCGTCGTTGTGTCTCGATGAACGACTCTGCGAGATGAAACGCGAGGGCCGCCGTCGCTCGTTCGCGAGCGCGGTTCATGAGCCCAGTTGAGGCTTGCTGACGATTGAATCAATGGAAGCGCCGACTTTTCGTCGTCCTCTGAGAGGGGAATGTTTCCGGCGAGAGAAGCGTCGACGAAATCCAATTTCGAAGCAACACACCGCGCGAGCGAATTGGTTCAACCGCCACACCTGCTGCGCTTGTGGCAGATGCCTACCGCGATGAACTCGCAAGTGAGTAAATGCAAGAAGTCTTGTTTTTTCGACGACAGCCAGCATCGTTGAATGAACCAAACTCACTCAATCTGCATCGAATATCGCGCTGCCAATAGTTCGACATACGACGCAAAATGCGCGACGCTTGAATCAGGTCGACGTGGAAGACCAGACTAGCTGAGACCTCGACCGACATCACCTTAGCAGCCCGTTGAAATATCCCCCTTTCCGCGAAATGACGTTATTCTCTGATGT
>CAMFLR010000016.1 GCA_945957605.1 uncultured Isosphaeraceae bacterium | reverse complement strand
GGACGGACGATCCGACAATGGCTTCACCGAAACAGGAATCCCGGACAATATTGTGTACGCAACCAGTGTTTCGGATGCCACTTACGACGCACTGGTGGGGTACCACCAGTGGCACCCGACAGCTCGATTTCGACCACCATTCCGGAATCAGTTTTGAGCCTGATGCAAAACACATCGTCCAGCCGGTTTGACAACGGTTGAATCGGCTGGACGATTTTGCGCGCGGGTGCCGGGAGATGGCGGGTTGGGTTAGGATGGAATGATCGCCGTTCCGGCATGGAGGGACTCTCGGTGAAAGAGCCGCTCGTTCGATTTAGCGTGGCCATTGGCGGGGAATTGCTCCAGCGATTCGACCGCTATCGTGAAGAGCATCACTACCCGAACCGGAGCGAGGCGGTGCGCGGCCTGATGCGCGACGCCTTGCTCGAAGAGGTGATCGGCAACGACGAAAGCCCCGCGATGGGCGTGGTAACCCTCGTTTACAACCATCACGCCGGACGGATTTCTGATCGTCTCACCGAGATTCAGCATCAGCACGTCGATGCCGTGATTTCGACGACGCACGTCCATCTCGATTTTGAGCGCTGCCTGGAAGTAATTTTGCTCAAAGGGCCGGTGAAGATGGTGAAAACCCTCGCAGACGCGATGATTTGCACCAAAGGGGTCGAGACCGGCAAGCTCGTGCTGACTTCGACGACGCCGATTTCGAATGGTCAACGCGATGGGCTTCATCACCATCATCATGGGGGAGGTTATTCGCATAGCCATGAGCCGGCCCCGGAAGAGAAGCCGGCGAAACGGACTTCTCGCAAAGCGACGTGAACCTCAGCGAGCGCGGGCGTGTCCGATGAGGGCAGACCCCTGCTCTTGAGTTGGAAGGAGGCGATTTATGGTGAATACGAACTTGGACAATCGTGTGGTGGTGCGGTTCGGCCTGTTCTCTTAATCGTTGTCGGTTGATGCGGAACGGGCTGGGGATGATCCGCGGCGCGGGTTGGAGGCCTCAGGGACGGCCGAGGCGACGACGCAGCGAGGCGTTTGGCGCAATGGAATGGTGGGGCGTCTGAGGCAGATGCCCCAGAGTCCAGCCAATTCGACTTCGGCCGAATTTGTCACTGATTCCCAACTGAGGCATTCTGTCCCAGGCACCCGTCGGCCAGGCGGCGTGACAATGCAAATCATTGTCACGAGTGCTGTATTGCGCAAATTTACATAAGATAAACGCTTCACGTTCATAGAGAGAATCGATGGCTTTTCGACGTCCCTCGAACAAGAGGATTCGCACGCTCTGCGCGGAGGTTTCGCCGGAAGACGGCACCGACCCGCGCGATTGGCTGAAAAACCTCCATGGCAAGAAGTCGCAAGATACGAACGCGAAGCGACTCTGCGCCCAGGTGGCTGAGGCGCTGGTGCTTGTACTTGCGGCAGAGCCAGACGAACGGCTCAATGGACTCGACGTGGTTTCGGTCGAGCCTGCGCCTGATGTAAAGCAACTGCTCGTCACGGTTCGATCGTTGGCGGGCGTGACGGAGAGTCCCAACGCTGGGCCGATTTTGGAGGCACTGGCGCAGGCTTCGGGGCGGTTGCGCTGCGAGGTGGCGTCGGCGATTACGCGTCGACGCGCACCGTTGCTGACCTACCGGGTGCTTGTTACCGGGTCACCCGGTTGATCTCGATGAAGGCATCTTCGGCACCGACGGGATGGAGAGGAATTTCGGCATTTTCGCCGGTGCTTTGAAGCTTTCCGTGGTTGCCGTTGATATTCCGCCGGCTGGGGTCGCTGGATGTCCAGACATACGACCCCGCTGGCAGTTTCACGATCAGCTTGCCTTCGTTCTTTCCCTTGAGGTAGATGAGATAGGCCTGCCCCGATTCTGAAAGCGTGCGGGTGACGGCGCCCTTTGGAACGCTAACCACGGTGGTGTGGTCGGGCTTCATCTTCACAAAATCGTGTGACTCGATTCGATCCTTCAGGAACGAAATCTGGGCGCGATAGTCTCTGCCGCCGCCGCCCGGGGTTGGGTCGACGACCTTCGCCGATCCATTGGGATGATCGACGGTGAACGAGTAGTCGAGATTATTGAACAGCCCGCCGCCGGCCAGGAGGAACTCCCACGCCTCGGCGCGGTAGACGAAATCGCCGGTGCCCTGGAAGCCGGTTTCGTCGTCGCCGATGACTTTGTTCAAGGCATAGTTCATATCAACGGTTTTTGGCGGACGGGCGTAGTGGAAGTTGAAGATGGATACGAGCGGGTCAGGCTTGGTGATCTTCGCCGATTCATTGGCGATGTTTTGGGCGATCAGGTGCCGTTTCGCGAGATTCTTTTCGGTTTCGCCGATCGTCTTGGCGACGGTCGCTTGCCAGTCGAGCGTGACGCCGCCGAAGTAGGGCTCGTTGCAAATCTCGAAGTAAAGGTTGTCGAATTCGTTGAGCTCGGTGACAATGTTGCGCACGAATGCGAGCTGTCGATCAACCATTTTGGGATGCTTGAGTGTGTAAACGTCGTTGCGTCCAATATCAGGCGATTGGTTGACGTTGTTGCGGGGATTCCAGGGGTTCGCGGTCCAGAGGTTTTCTTCGTAAAACGGGCAAAACAGCACGAATTCGACGACGATGCCGCGCTTTGATGCTTCGGTTAGGACCGCTTTGGCGCGGGTGAAATATTCGGGGTTCCATTGGCCGAGGTTGAATTTGGTGCCGCCGTCGGTTGCGCCGGGTTGGTCGGTGCGAGCATATGGGCCGACGAAACTGGTGGGTTTGGGAGCGAGGTTGTTCGAGGCGATTTTGAATGAGCCGGGGACTTCGCGGTAGGTGCCGGAAAAGACGCGCGTCAGGTTGAGGCGCGAGCGATTGAGTTCGTTGAGGTAGGCGACGTAGTCGAAGTCGCGATTGAGCAATGCGCCGTAATGTTCGCCGGATGTGATGAGAATGGTGGGTTTGCCGCGGAAGACGAAGTAGTGGGGATTTTCGGGATGAAGGGCCAGTGCCGGCGACTTGTCATCGGCGAGCGCGGTTGCGGCAAGGAATGTGCAGAGAACGCAGGCGAGCAGGGGCAAAACGCGCATGGGGGCGAGTCCTTGGCTGTCTTTGGAGAGCGATTTCCGTAGGATGCAACGAGCCCGGAGCGTTTGCAACCGGCTGGAGGCGACGAATGAAGGCGATCGTGATCACCGGCGTGGGCGGCCCTGAAGTTCTCGAGCTGCAAGACGTGCCGACGCCCGAGCCGCAGGGCGACCAGATTCGTGTCCGAGTGCGGGCTGCCGGCGTTAACCGGGCCGACCTGATGCAGGCGATGGGGGGATATCCCGCGCCCAAAGGAGCGCCCACCGATATTCCGGGGCTGGAATACGCGGGCGAAGTCGATGCGCTCGGCCCGAACGTGGCGGGACCGCTTCAGGTCGGTGATCGGGTGTTCGGCATCGTTTCGGGCGGCGGTCTTGCGGAGTGGGTTGTCACTCCCGAGCGCATGGCCGTACGAATTCCCGAGCAGCTTGATTTCGTTCAGGCAGCTGCGGTTCCCGAAGTGTTTCTCACCGCGCATGATGCTCTCGACGCTCGCGCAGAGGTGCGATCGGGTGAGCGGGTGTTGATTCACGCGATTGGCGGTGGTGTGGGCTCGGCGGCGGTGCAAATCGCCCGGGCGATGGGTTGTCAGGTTTTCGGGACGACGCGCACGCCAGCGAAGCTCGAAAAAGCCTTTTCGATGGGCCTTGGGCTCGACGTGGGGATCGACGTCGGCTCCGAGAGTTTTGTCGAGGTGATCAATACATCCACGCGCGGCGAAGGTGTGCACGTGGTGATCGACCATGTCGGCGGGCCGCTGACGGCAGGGAATATGGAGGCGGTCGCCACGCGCGGGCGGATCGTGCAGGTTGGCCTCTTGGGCGGATCGGTGACGACGATCGACCTGCGGATTTTGATGGCGAAGCGCATTACGCTCGTGGGGACGACGCTGCGCGCCCGTCCGGTCGAGGAGAAAATTGCCGCGACTCAGGCGTTTGCCGCGCGGGTGGTGCCGTGGCTCGAGCGCGGCGTGGTTCAACCGATTCTCGACCGGGTTTATCCGGCGGAGTCGGCAAAAGAAGCGCTTGAACGCGTGAAGTCAAACCTGGGCTTCGGAAAGGTTGTGCTCACGTTCTGATTCGTGAACCTTGAGCAAACCGTCTTGAATTTCGAGCACCAGGTCGCTCGGCGTGATGAAGCGGCGGTCGTGCGTGACGACGACCAGCGTGGTTTGCCGCTCGGCCTGAAGACGTCGGAGAATCCGATAGATTTCGTCGCCGGATTTGGAGTCGAGCTCGCCCGTTGGTTCGTCGGCGAGCACGACTTCGGGATTCTTGATCAGGGCCCGAGCGATCGCCACGCGCTGCTGTTCGCCGCCTGAGAGTTGGTAAGGACGGTGATCGACGCGTCCACCCAGGCCGACCTGCGTGAGCAATTCGACGGCGCGGGCCTGCAATTCCGGCGTGATGCCCCGCGGCAAATAAGGGATGAGCACGTTTTCAACCGCGCTCAGGTTGCTGATGAGGTTGAACGCCTGAAAGATGAAGCCGATGTGGTCGCGGCGGTAGACGTTTTGCTCGGCCTCGGTCATCGCGGTGAGGTCGGTGCCACTGACGGTGATTTGGCCCGAGGTAGGGCGATCGAGTGCGCCCATCAGGTAGAGCAGCGTCGATTTTCCGGAGCCCGAAGGACCGACAATGAACGCGAATCGGCCCTTGGGGATGGTACACGTCACCCCTCGAAGCGCTTCCACGGTGCGTTCGCCGCTACGGTACGATTTCTTGACGTCGGCGACATCGATCATGGAAGCGGTACTCGCGAGCAAGGACGTGAAGTGGAGAGCCGACCGATAGCGTTCAAATCAAATAGAATTTACGCAGTTGCTATTGGATGCAAAGAAAAACCGGGTAGCTGGGAAGCGATAAAAGTATAACGCGAACTGTACCGCGTTGCCCTCTTGTGGCTGCGCCACCTGGACAACAAGTTGTCCAGGCCACCCAATTTTATTCATTGCCTCGTCCCAACTGCATAACTCCTGTTGAAATCAGCGCGAGCCGAGGCGAATGGCGTCCATCGGCACGAGCCGCGACGCACGCCACGCGGGATAGAGCCCGCCCAGCGTGCCGGTCACAAGCGAAAGGCCGATCCCCAACAGGAAGAGGTTCGCAGGGAGGCTGAGCCGCATTCCGCCGCTGAGGAACTGGTTGCCAACCGTCACACCGACATAGGCCAGCACGCAACCGATCGCGCCTGAGAGTAATCCCAGAAACGCGCTTTCAAACGTGATGAGCATGAGCACATTCGACCGCGACCAGCCGTTCGTGCGGAGCACGCCGAACTCGACGAACCGCTCGGTGGTGCTCATGAGCATGGTGTTGACGATGCCGACGATTCCCACCAGGAGCGCCAGGCTGACGGTCATCAGGAGGAACGTGTCGAGCTGTTCCATGATCATGCCGAAGTTGGCCATGAATTCGTTCATGCTGCGGGCGTCGACGTTGGGAATTTGCTTCTCGATTTCGAGCGAGATTGCGTCGTTCTTGGTGGGATCGTCCATCTCGACGTAGAAAGTCGAGACCATGTCCTTGGAGATACCGAGCAGTTCGCGCGCCACTGTGATGTCCATGACGATCACGACGTCGAGCAGCATCGAGCCTGTGTCGTAGATGCCGATGATCTCGAACGGCTTACCGCCGATGACGAAGGTATCACCCAGACCGCTGGGCTTGCCGTCGGGACGCTTGTAAGCCTTCGACAGCTTGCGGCTGATGACAATGTGGTTCGTGCCGACGTCGCTCGGGTCGAGGAATCGCCCCTCTCCCTTTTCCTTGATGGAGGTGGGGTAGACGCCGCTGCGCAGGTTTTGGTGCCGGGGGATGTCTTGCCCTTGAACGAGCGGCATGTCGAACAGGCCGGTGAGCGCCTTGGAGTTAATCCCTTCACGCATGACGCCGGCCGTGGCGGAGGCGATCTTGGCGAAGGTCCGCGTGCCGTTCACTTCGGGGGCGATGTCCCAGACTTCGGGCGCAATGATGCGTATGCCAGGGATTTCTTTGAGCTTGTCGAATGTATTCGCGGGCAACTTGCTGAGCACGGGGCTCGGCACGTTGTCGCGCATCACCATCACGCCTTGAACCCGGCTGAGCGTATCGCCCACGAGGTTGCGGAGTCCGCCCGATAGACTGAACAGGCCGATGACGCCGAGGATCGGAATCGACAGGCCGATCAGCGCGAGGATGGTGCGAAGCGGACGAGTGAGAAGATTACGCCAGGCGAAATGGCCCATTTTTGGTCTCGGCGTCCCCGAATTGGCGACACGGAGGCCGACGACCTCACGCGCTTTCGATCTAGTTGCCCCACCTTATCTTATCACTGATTATAGTCAGACCACAGCACGAACCAAGACCAGTCTGATGCGCGTGATAGCTTGCATGCGGATCATGGGATCGGAATATTGCGATCGGGCTTGGACGATTTGGGGACGTCGCTACAATGCCGCCGCTCGTTGTCGGTCTCAGCGCTGCCCGGGGGCGGGTTGCTCGAGACCGTCGGATTTCCCAACGAGGGGACCGGACAGACCGGTCTCCTTCCCGGCGCTCGCCCGGCGGGAATCCGCGACCACGAACGGTCGAGTAACGCAGGATGCGTTCTCTACTGACGCGAGGATCGCGGCGGCCCGGGGCGATGGTCGAAAGGCAAATACATGCGGATGGACTCCCCTCTCAAGCGGCGTGCGACGGGCGGTGAATCAAGGATGATGTCACTGGCCGATGCGCTGGCGGCTGTGCTGGCGCACGCAGAACCGGTTGAGCCGATTGAGATTTCATTAACGGAGGCCGTCGGCCTGGTGCTGGCCGAGCCGCTTTGCGGCGACGTCGACCTCCCGCCGTTCGACCGAGCGGCGCGGGCCGGCTACGCGATTCGGGCCGAAGAGGCGAATCCGGGCACGCTTCTGCATCTGACCGAGCCCTGGATCGACGGGGAGACGCACGACCACGAGATCGACGCCGGCGAAGCGACGCGAGTCGAGGCGGGAGATCCCCTGCCCCTCGGTGCCGAGGCGATTCTGGATGAGACCGACGTTCGGGTCGACCCCGGTGAGGCGCCGGCGCGGGTGATCGAAGTGATTCGGCATGTCGAGGCCGGCCATTCAATTCGCCGACGCGGCGACGTTCTGCGGGCTGGCTCGATTCTGGCGAACGCGGGAACGCGCATCACCCCCGCGATGATTCCGCTCTTCGCCGCGCAAGGTGCGGTTTATCCCGTTTGTCATCGTCGGGTGCGGGTGGCGATTCTTGCCGTGGGCGATCACCTGATTAGCCCCGCCGATGCTCCTGTGCTGCACCACGAGCGCAACGCGGCGAATCTTAGCATTGGCTCGCTGCTGCTGGGTACCGGTGCGATGGTGCACGACCTGGGTGCGGTGAGCGCAGAGGCGTTCGAAAAGAGCTTTGATCGCGCTTTGAACACGCCAGTCGTGCTTGTGCTGGGACGCTTGAGTGCGACCTCAGCGCGGACGATGGCGGCCGCTGGCGTTACCCCGGTGGTTTCGGGCGTAGAGATCGAGCCGGGCGGTGGTTCCGAAGTTGGCTACGGTGAGGTTAGAGATGAAGATGGGCGGTTGGTGTCGCACGTCTTCCACCTGCCGATCGATCCTGTTTCGGCGATGACGGCGGTGTCGTTGCTGGTGCTGCCGCTGATTGCTCGCCTGCAGGGAGAAGTGAGCGGTTCGCCGGCGTTTTCCGTTATTTGGGATGCGGATGCACCTTTGACCGGTTCACGTCTTCGCGCGGTTCCGGCGAAGCTGATCAATTCACGCGATGGCCGGATGCTCGCCCGGCCGATTGTCGACGATCCTTCGGTGAACCTGCCCGACTTTGCCGCAGCCGATGGCCTGGTGCTGTTCTCGCCTGATTCTGGTCCGTGGCGGAAGGGTGAGGTGGTGTCGTTCGTTTCGTGGAGCGGACGGTTCGCCGGCTAGAATGCTGTTGCGGTGAGATTTGAGTTGGGTGCCACTGGCTTGGCCAGTGTCTTCTTTTTAGTGTGCATATAAGAACACTGGCATAGCCAGTGGCACCCGAAGATTAGGCTATGAGAAAGCACTAGAGCGAGTTCGCGATTAGACTTTCGATTGCATCGCACGCGACTTTCACGCCGTCCTCGGAGCTGATTTGCTCCCGGACGGCGTTTGCGTTGGTGGAGTATTGTTCGTTTTGAAGCTGGCGCAATTCGACGACGACTCGGTCAACGGTGTAATTTCGGCGTGAAATCACACGAGCGATGCCCAGCCGTTCGGCCCGCGCCGCGTTATCAGGCTGATCCCAGGCGCGGGGCATCATGAGCGACGGCCGGCCTGCGCGCATTGCGAGACCGGTCGTACCGATGCCCGCGTGCTGGACAATGATCGAGCAGCACGGGAACAATTCGGAATATGGGACGAAAGACGCGATGAAAACGTCGGGGCCGTTCTTGATGTGAGCGGGAACGCCTGAGCCGACGAACACCGCGCGATGACCCGTCGCACGCGCGGCGCCGAGGCTGACGTCGAAGAAGGTGCCGGCGTCGGACGCCACGGCGGTTCCCAGGGTGAACACGATGGGCGGCGGGCCGTTTTCGAGGAATTGGATGAGATCTGCGGGAAGTCTGGTTGCGACTGGAGCGAGTGGGAAGCCGGTGATGATGGTTTGCGGTGGCCAATCGGGCTGACGATCGGCCAGGAGTTTTGAGAAGAGCGCGAGATCGAGGTCGGGGGAGATGCTGCTCCCGAGCGGGTTATCGTCGGTTGCTGGCGGAAGGCCGAGTTGCGATCGCAGCCGATACCATGGTCGTGCAAGAAATCGCGTGCTGCGCTGTCCGAGTCGGAGATAGAAACTTCGCGTGCGCGGAGAGAGCCAGCGAATCGGTGCGGCGATTGGCGCGGGGAGCGGGAAAACGGTGTCGTCGTACGCGGAGAAATATCCGACGGGGACGAGCATCGTCGACACCCAGGGAACTCGCTTCTTCTCTGCAACTAGCCGGACAGCGTAGGCAGCGAGCGGGTGGGAAACGACCGCCGATGCAACTTCGACCGCGGCGGCGATGTCTTCGTAGCTTTCTGCGAGCGCGGGAAGCAGCCATTCGTGCGCGACGCGGATCAGGCCGAGGCCGGGGTGGCTCCGGCGCCTCATGAGTTTGGCATTGCCGACCCAATCGGAGTCGGGACGTAGGTTGCGGGTTTCGAGCCCCTGCGCTTCGATGCGCGTTTGATGGCAGGCGCTGGTGACGACGATCGGTCGATGTCCGCGCTCTTGCAATCCAAGGGCAATCGCCGCGTAAGGCAACACGTCGCCCCAGGAGCCGAGGGCGACGAGCACGATTCGCTGGGAAGGTGACATCGACGCTCTCGACGACAGAGAGAGTTTTACGCGATACGACAGATGTCGTAGTATAGCTCGAAATCGGACCGATGTCGCGGGTTTCAAGCTGCAGGGCGCCACTGGTTGTACCCCGCCAGTGTGCCCTAAGTGACATTCAAAGCACTGGTTGCGTACAACCAGTGGCACCCAGAAAAGGCTGGACTAGGCGCGAATATGGCTCACCAAAACGAATTCCAGCATGAGCCTTAGGAAGAAGCGCTACGCAGTCGGCGCAGCGGGGATGCCGCGCCAGCAGGTGTTGGCCGGGAGGGTTTCGCCCTTCATTGCGAGCGAAAGGGCGTCGAGCGATGTGTTGGTGCCGACCTCGGCATCGTAGAGCACGACTGATCGCGAGCCGACTGTGCTGCCAGCGCCGATGCAGACGGTCGACATCTTCATCACGCGATCTTCGAACAGGTGGGTTTGCAGCGACGTGTGATCACCGATCATCGCGTCGTCGCCGACGTGGACGAGGTCGAACTCGGTGAGGAATGTCGTTTCGATCGCTACGCGCCGGCCAATTTTTGCACCCAATGCACGATAGGCAACGGCAAGCCAGGGCGTACCGGTGAGCCAGCGCGCGAGTAGCGGAACGAAGACGTTCTCGTAAAGCGCGGTGATGAATTCGGTACGCCAGACGAAGAATGACCACATCGGTTCGACTCGAGGACGATAGCGGCCGACGATCAGCCATTTGAGCGCTACGACCAGCATTGACCCGGCAAATGCGCTCAAGGCGACGCTGAACGGAATCAGGAGCCAGCGAGCCCAGGTGGGAAGGTCGCTCACGGCCTGGAAGAGCCAGAAGCCGCAGATAAAACCGACGAACGTGAGCGTGGTGGGGCCGATGATTCGGCCGCATTCGATGGCGCCTCGGCAGGCGACGGTGCGGAGCGATGGGCGGAAGGTGAGCGACTCGTCGAACGTCTGGCTCTCTTGCCGGCGCGGGAGGTAGATCGCGGGCGAGCCGAGCCATGACGTGCCAGGGGCGATTGCCCCTTCGGGCGGGACCGATTGAACGCCGATCAGGCAGCCATCGGGAAGGGAGCGGGCACCGGGAACGAGCGCGGTGTTGCCAACGAACGTGCGTGAGCCGATCGACGTGCGGCCGAGCGAAACCTGCCCGCGGTGATAGCGTGCGGCGCCCACAACGGCGAGGTCGGCCACGAAGCTTTCGGTGCCAATTTCGAGCAGGTCGGCGTCGATGTGGGAGACGGTCGAAACCTCGGCGCGGCGGCCGACTTTCGCGCCGAGCAGTCTGAGCCAGAACGACGTGTAGATCGTCGCGTAAAGTGAGTTCGTATACGTGAGGCTCGTTTGCATCAGCTTGTCGGAGAGCCATTTTCGCAGGCCGAGGCTCGACTGCGCGGGGTATGAGCCGGCGTCGGTATGGCGAACGACGATCCACTTTCCGAGCGCGACAATTGTGGAAATGGTCGCGACAAACAGGAGCCCGGCGAGTGGCGTTAGAGTCAGAGCGCGGATCACGCTCGAGCCGGCGAGGGTGTAGATCAGCCATCCGCCTGGCGCGAGTGCGAGCAGCGGAATCAATGCGAGAGCAATCGCCGCAACGGCAAACGCAAGCACGAAAGTGGGCGACCAACTTGCTGCCGGCGACGCATTCTTCATGCGAAGCAGTTCGGAGTCGATGGCGACCGAACGGCTGGGCGAACCGCTCCAGCATTCGCCCGTTGGAATCACTTGGTTGTGCGCAGCGAGGGATTGTTCGAGCAGCAACGCGTCGTCTTTGATCACCGCGCCGGGCATGATCACGGCATTCGTGCCGACGAACACGCGAGCGCCGATGGCGATTGGATCGAGCGTGAGCCAGCCGGCTTCGACCACGAACGGTTCAACCTCGACGCCGTAACCCAGGCTGGTGTCGTCGCCGATGGTGACGAGATTGGGCCAGGCGAGTCGGCCAGTGCCGATGTGGCAATTCTTGCCGATGCGGGCGCCTAGAAGTCGGGCGTAGAACGGCATCAGGGGGGAGCCGGCGAGCAGGTCAAGCGGCGCAAGTGAGAGCACTTTCCGCGCGAGCCACCAGCGGATGTATGTCGCGCCCCAGAGCGGATATCGCCCGGGTTTGATCCGTCCCAGTGTCTGCTGGCTGACGATTGGCAGGAGGACGGTAAGCAGTAGCGAAGCACAGGCCGAACCGGCGACGATGGCGATAGGCGATAGATTCGCGTTCATCCATGCGAGCGTCGGCAGGGCGAGAATCAGGAACAGTGCGTAGAGCAAACCGAGTTGAGCGAATCCACATGTCAGCACACGAGCATTTGAATGCGTGAGTCGTTCGACGGTTTGAGTCGCCGGTGCGGGGCGCGCGGTTTTGCTCAGGTGCGCGGCGAGCTGGCGCACGGTGGGGTTGGCGTAGAGGTCGCCGATGCCGATGGGGCCAAGGCCGTCGAGTTGACGGAGCCGCGAAATCACCTGTGCGGCTGAGAGCGAATGGCCACCGAGGTCGACGAAGAAGTCGGCTTCGGCCGAAATCGGTGTGGGGCCGAAGACTTCGGCGAATACGCTGGCAATGCGTTCTTCAAGCGGGCTCGCGGGGGCGATGTATTCGCCACTGCTCGGGCTTGCGAGCCGAGATGAACTTGGCAGGGGCAAACGCGTGCGGTCGGCCTTGCCGCTGGGGAGCATCGGCAGGACGTCGAGCGATTCGAGGTAACTCGGCCGCATGTAGCTGGGCAAGCGTTTGCGGAGTGACGCGGCGAGGCGGTCGCGAACGGTAGCGAGGGATTCGATCGCGTCGCTGCTGAGGACGATGTAGGCGGCAAGCTCCGGTCCGCTGGCGTCGGTCGTCACGACCGTTACGATGGCTTGAGAGATCGCGTCGTCTTCGAGCAAAACGGCTTCGATTTCGCCGAGTTCGAGGCGGTAGCCGCGGATCTTCACCTGGCTATCGGCGCGGCCGAGGTATTCGACTTCGCCGCTGAGCGTGAAGCGTCCCAGGTCGCCAGTTCGGTAGATGCGATCTGATCCGACGCGAACGAAACGGTCCCGAGTCAGTTCGGGGCGATTCAGGTAGCCGATGGCAACGCCGGGACCGCCGATGCAGATTTCGCCCGTTTCGCCGTCGACGACCGGTTCAAGCTGATCGTCGAGGATGTGTAACGTGTAGCTCGGCAGCGCGACACCGATGGTCACCGGCTTGCCCGGGAAAAGCTCGGTCCAGCTTGCGGTGACGGTCGTTTCGGTCGGGCCGTAGGTGTTGAGCATTCGCCGGCCGGGGCGGCTCCAGCGAGTCACGAGATCGCCCGGGCACGCTTCGCCGCCGACGAGCAAGGTTCGCAGGCTGGGGACGTCGCGATCCATCGTGGCCAGCAACGTCGGCACGCAGCAGAGCACCGAGACTTCGTGCTCGATCAAGAACGTGGCGAGATCGGCGCCTAAACGGCGGTGGTCGTTCGGTCCGGCGACAAGCGTGGCGCCGGCGGCGAACGTCGGCCATACTTCTTCCACGGAGAAGTCGAACGCGAGCGTCATCCCTTGATAAACGTGGTCAGACGCGTTGATGTCATAAATCGGCAGGCACGATTGCAGGAAGTTGCAGACGTTCGCCTGGGTGATCGGTACGCCCTTGGGACGTCCCGTCGTGCCTGAGGTGTAGATGATGTAGCAGAGTTCGTCGGGTTGGGTTTCGGCGAGGACGAGGCGCGATGAATCCTCGGGATCGCCGAGGTATTCGACGGCGATCACCCGGCAGAGGGCGCCATTGAACTGAGCGCTGTTCACGCCGTGGGTGAGGATCAGTTCGAGGGCGGCGTCTTCGGCGATGAAGGCGATGCGGTCGGGTGGAAATGCCGGGTCGAGGGGGACGAACGTCGCGCCGCACTTGAGGATCGCCAGGAGCGAGACGTACAACTCGACCGAACGCTCCATCAGGAGTCCGACGCGATGTCCTGGCTCGACACCCAGGCCGCGCAGGGCGTGGGCGCGACGGTTGGCGCGGGTTTCGAGTTGGGCGTAGGAGAGGGCTTCGTTTTCGTGGATGACCGCGGTAGCGGTGGGGCGGGCGTCGCTCGAACGCTCGAAGTACTCGACCAGGCGTGAGGGCGACACCTCCGACGACCTCCGGCTGCGCCTCGAGGGGCGGCCGTGGCTGAGAAGATGCGAAATCGTTCCGCTCATTCGATACAGGACCAATTGCGATGGATTAAGTATCGAGTCCGCATCCACGCGGATTCGCGTTTCAGGCAGCGGAGGGAGCGGCCCTACACTCATCTTGCTCTACGGTATGAAACACCGGAGCGTTCAAAGGATACCGAACCAAGGTTCAGGCGCGAACGTGTGCGCTGGTTCCACGCGACATGTAAGCGTCGTGAAACGTCACCATTGGCGAGAAACTATGCAAGTGAGGCAAGTTAGGATGTGATCCAATGTCTTCGCAGGACGGAGGATACCGCGATCCGTCCCGCTCTGGTAGTTTGCACGAAGTCCTTCCGTTCCACCTGATTTCGGCCCATGCGCCGGCCTGGCGGGAAGCATCATGCGCACTGTGAAAACGGTCTCGGTCGGAATTTTGGCCGCTAGCGCGATTTTCTTCGCCATTTCCGCCCCTGCGCGAGCGGCAGAGCGGCCGAACATCGTTTTCGTGATCGCCGACGACCTGGGTTATGGCGACCTCGGCTGTTTTGGTCAGAAGAAGTTCGCCACACCGAATCTCGATCGTCTGGCGCGCGAAGGGATGCGGATGACCCGGATGTATTCGGGAAACGCGGTCTGTGCGCCATCGCGCTGTGTGCTGATGACGGGGTTGCATCCGGGACATGCGTTCATTCGCGACAATCGCGAGCACAAGCCCGAGGGGCAGTACCCCATTCCGCCCGAAACCGTCACGCTTGCTGAGCGATTGAAGATGCTGGGCTACACGAACGGTGGGTTTGGCAAGTGGGGGCTGGGTTTTCCTGGATCGACCGGCGAGCCGCTCAAGCAGGGGTTTGATCGTTTCTTCGGCTACAACTGCCAGGCTGTGGCGCACAATTTTTATCCGACCTATCTCTGGAATAACGATCAGAAGCAACCGCTCCGCAACCCGGCGTTTTCAGCTCATCAGAAGCTGAAGCCTGAGGACGACCGCAATGATCCCAAGACTTACGCCCGGTTCATCGGACCCGATTACGCCCCCGACTTGATCGCCGAGCAGGCCCTGGCGTTCGTCGATGCCAACAAGGATCGCCCGTTTTTTCTCTTCTACCCGACCACAGTCCCCCACCTGGCGCTTCAGGTGCCGGACGACTCGCTCGCCGAATACGTGGGCAAGTTTGAGGAAGAGCCGTATGACGGCAGCCGCGGCTATTTGCCGCACAAGACTCCGCGTGCGGCTTATGCGGCGGAAGTCACGCGGATGGATCGCGAGATTGGCAAGCTGATGAAGCGCGTTGCCGAACTGGGGCTCGACGAGAAAACGATTTTCATCTTCACCAGCGACAACGGTCCGCTTTACGACAAGCTCGGCGGTACGGATTGCGACTTCTTCAACTCGAACGGCGGGTTGCGCGGGCGCAAGGGATCGCTCTTCGAAGGCGGCGTACGGGTGCCGTGTATCGTCCGTTGGCCGGGGAAGATCAAGCCGGGAACGGAGTCGGAACGCCGTGTCGGATTTGAAGACTGGACGCCGACGATTTTGGCGATGCTTGGCGAATCGCCTCCGCAAGGGCTCGACGGCATCAGCTTCTGGCCGACGTTGCAGGGGCAAACACAGTCGGAGCGGCCGTTTTTGTATCGTGAGTTTCCGTCGTATGGTGGGCAGGTCGCGGTTTGGTTGGGGAATTACAAGGCGACCCGGCAGAACCTGGGCTCGATTGGCGCGACGGGTGCGGCAGCCAAGAAGAAGAGAACAGCCGGCTCGACGGCGCTTCAGCTTTACGACTTGTCGACCGACCCCACCGAGTCGAAGAATATCGCAGGCGAGCACCCGGAAGTTGTGAAAGAGATCGAGGCGATCATCCGGCGCGAGCATGTGCCGAGCCAGGTGTTTCCGCTGCCGGCGCTTGACATCGCAACAAAATGAGAAGCACGGTTCGGAATGGAAGTGAGATCGCAAATTGGCCGCTGTTCGGACGTTAGGATTGGTCGTTCGCTGCCACGAGGTGTTCGAGACGAGCCTCGTGGCGACGGTTTTCACACGTGAGCTGGGGAAGATCTCGGGGCTGGCGAAGGGGGCGCGGCGGTTGAAGTCGCCCATGCAGGGTGGGCTTGACCTCCTCAGCGTTTCCGATATCGTGCTGCTGCACAAGGCGTCCGATGCGCTCGACCTCGTTACAGAGGCGGTGGCGGTCGAACGTTTCGCACCTCTGCGCCAGGATCTCGCCTCCTTGTATGCCGGCTATTACATCGCCGAGCTGCTGTCGGACCTGACCGACTTCCACGACCCACACCCCAAGCTCTTCGACGCGGCCCTGGTGACCCTCCGGCATCTCGGTGAGGCGCCCCTGCGTTCGAGACGCGTGCTTCGTTTTGAGCTAGCGTGTTTGCGGGAGCTGGGTCTTATGCCGGCGCTTGATTCCTGTGCCCACTGCGGGGCGGACGTACTGGCCGAGGGCGACTCGTTTGCCTTCGGGCTAGCGACGGGCGGGATTCTCTGCGCGAATTGCCGGACAGGCCAGCCGCACGTGGCCACGCTCTCGGGGCAAACCCTTCGCACCTTGCGCGTGCTCAACTCGCCAGGCAATGCGTGGCGCGAGCCGAAATTCGGCTCGGGCGCGCTTGGTTCAGTCCGCGCGACTCTCGGCGCGGTCATCAGTCATCATCTTGGGCGGCGTCCAAAGATGCTGCCCTTTCTCGGAGCCTGATCTGATGGCCAAGGCCTTGCCGATTCCCCTCTTCGCTCGCGATCGGCTGGAGCGCACCCGCCGGCGCCGGGGGCTACTTGCCGCCGCCGCGCTCGGCTCGTGTCTCGCGCTCAGCGGTTGCCAGTCGACGGTCGGCCGCGCCGTTCTATCGCGGATCTCGCCGCGTTACGACGAATCGCTCGCGAACGGCATGGTGCGTCCCGAAGACGCCACGCCCGGCCGGTTCCTCACCCGTTACCTCAATCCAGCGACGACGCCGCACGTCTCGGCTTCGAAGGAGCCGAAGTCGCTGTCGATGAGCAACGAAGGCTGGAAGCCGATCAAGGTCGACCCCGACCCGAAGGCCGACGAAGAGCTCGAAGCGGCGCAGAACCTGTACCGCCAGGGGAAATACTCCGAGGCGGACTCTGCATTCAAGTCGCTCGCCAAGAAGCACAAGGGAAAACCCTGGGGCGAGAAGGCGCAGTATCTGCTTGCCGAGTCGTACTACGAACAGAAGAAGTATGCCTACGCCAACGATGCGTACGAGCAGCTTTACAAGGATTATCCTGGCACGCAGTATCTCGACAAACTCGTTTCGCGTGAGTTTGCGATCGCGCAGAAGTGGCTGCTGAGCTCGGAAGGTAAAGCGAAGCCGGAAGAGCGGTTCTCGTGGACCGACGCGTTCACAGGCCGCGCTCACCTGGTCGACACGACTGGTTACGCCATCTCCGCGCTTGAACACGTTCGCGAGCACGACCCAACAGGGCCGCTTTCCGACGATGCGCTCATCAAGCTCGCTGACCACTACTACGAAGCGAAAAATTATGATGACGCGGGGATGTATTACGACCAACTCGTAACGGATCATCCCAAGAGCGAGCATTTGCAGAAGGCGCAGCTTGCGAGCATCGACTCAAAGCTGAAGGCGTACATGGGCCCTGAGTACGACGGTACGGGTCTCGATGGCGCCAAGGAGATGATCAAGCAAACGATGGCGGCGTTCCCGGAGCGGCAAGCCAGCTCCGAGAAGCTGTATCACACGCTTGACGTCATCAACGACCAGTACGCCGAGCGTGCTTACACGACCGGTATGTACTACAAAAAGACCGGGAAAATCATCTCGGCCGAGTATTACCTCAGCATGGTTTCGGCGAAGTGGCCCAAGAGCGAATGGGCCAAGAAAGCCAAAACCGAAGTCGCTGCCCTCTCCAAGCTGCCACGTCAAGAAAGCAAGCCCAGCAAGATCATGTCGCAACCCGGCCAGGCCGATCCGTTCTCGAGCGGTCCGGCGAGCGGCGGTGGCGGCAATGGTATGGGTACCAATGGCGGCGGCGGCATGGGTGGCATGGGCAGCATGATGGGCGGCATGGGCGGTATGGGTTGATCGTTGATGCCAGCCGTGGAGATTCGGTTTAGCAAATCAGCCGGGTGCCACTGGCGCGGCCAGTGCTCCTGGGCAGCAAACGAAAACGGAATATCACTGGCAAAGCCAGTGGCACCCACCCTTAAATCTTGGTGGGGTAGTGCACGAGATTCGGGAAATCAGCGTGCAGTACCGGCAGGAGGCCGGTTGTTATGAATGCGAGTCCAATACGCCGGAGGTTTCTCATGCAGGCGATCGTGCTTGCGGTGCTGACGTCGGTGATGGGCTGCGGTTACTCGGTTCGCCCGCCGTTCAACGAAAATGTGCGGACGGTGTACGTTCCCGTGTTTCGATCGGTCAGCTTCCGTCGCGACGTGAACTTCCAACTGACCGAAGAAATCATCAAGCAAATCGAGCGGCGCACGCCGTTCAAAGTCGTCGGAAAACCCGAAGGCGCCGACACGACGCTTGAAGGCGTGATCAATTTCGCTGACAAGAATTTGATCATCGAAAACCCTTTCAACTTGCCGCGTCAGCTCACTGCCACGCTCACTGCCAAGGTGACCTGGACCGACAATCGAACAACAAAGATCGTCGGCGAGCCGATGACGGTTTCGACCACGGTGAACTTCTTCCCGGAAGTTGGCGAAACGTCGGAAGCGGCGTTCCTGAAGGCCGTACAGAAGATTGCGACCGAAATCGTGAATGCGATGGAGTCGAAGTGGTAGGCTCCGACTAGGAATCGAAAGTTTGAAGCCGCTGACAGGGTCGCGTTTCGCGGCCCTGTTGCATTGAGTGCCCAAGCGACGGAGCATCAAGCGGGCAAGAAGACTGCCGTGGCCAAGTATCTCGCCGATCCATGGCCCGATTTGATTGACGCCGACTTTGCCAGCGCGGATAGTGAACCCGTTTCCTATTCTGCACCAAAGCGAATGGCGAAAGCGAAGGCAATGCTATGACTAGATCATGTCTGAAAATCAGCACGCTTATGCTTTTGGCCGCGATTTCCAGCCTGTATTTCCCATGGGTCGCAGTCGCGACTGCAGACCCAAAGGCGGCCCCATCGCCCGACGTCAAAGAAGCTAACATTGTCGATATTCGAGAAGACTTGAAGCGATTGGAAGCCAGAATCAACGCGTTATCGGTGAAAGTCAAATTCGATGGTTTCAACACCGATGGTTCTCACCCGGATATCAGGGCCCACTTAACGAACGTCGAGTCCTCGACCGTGGAACGGTCAGGTCGCGGACGCCTCGAAATCGATGGACAGACCTTCCGAATCAACGATGGCAAGGCTGTGATTCGTCCATCGAAGCAAATGAGTACGAATGACGGCGTTCTGCTTCGGAGTGTCAGCGGGATCACATCTCTCTCGGCGGGTCTCATTCTTAAGTCGCCGGGTAGCTTGGGCGGATGGACAGTGAATCCATTCGAGATGACGACATTGTTTCACGGGTCTCCGGTGAGCGAGATCATCAGTAAGCGGAACGGGAAGATCGTTGGCCGAGTCGAGCATGACGGACACGACGTTGTCGTGATTCAGACAGATACCCTGACCAACAACGGTATAGACTGGAGCTCTCGGTTTCTAATCGACCCGGCTTTGAAAAACGCTGTCGTTAGACGCTGCCAATTGATCCGGTTTCCTCCGAGTGAGAAATGGATGGAACTCGACGTCATCGACTGTCACGACCATCGCGAGGTCGCTACAGGTGTCTGGCTTCCATCTCGTGTCGAGATCCGAACCGCGTCTCCGACGGAGGAAAATGCCCGGACGGGAAGCAAACCGCGCCTTGCGTGGGAATGGAACGGTCGAATCGAGAACTGGGTCGTGAATCCACCAGTGACAGACTCACTTTTCGTACTCGAATTTCCGCCGGGAGCCGTCGTCGAGGATCAGGTTAAAGGGCGCGTCGATACGATCCCGCCTCTGGAAGATAAGCCTCGCCCGATGCCTTCGGATTCACTAGTCGGGAAGCCTGCACCCGCGTTCCCGGAAGGGGCGACCTGGATCAACGGCGAGCCCCTGACATGGCAGTCGCTGGGCGGAAAGATCGTTATTCTGGACTTCTTCGCCGAGTGGTGTGGACCATGCCGAAAAGATTATCCGCAACTCAGTCGCCTACACGGAGAACGCGGAGCGAACGGTCTAACCGTTGTTGGTATCCATCCGCCTGGTAGCAAGAGTGAGGCGATCAAGAAAGTCATCGACGAGTTCCACCTCGACTATCCGGTCTGTGTCGATGTTGCCATAGACGAGAAGTCGAAGGGTTGGGGTAAGTTATATCGACAGTTTAAAATCGATCTCATCCCGCACGCTGTCGCCGTCGATGGGCGAGGTATGATCGTCGCTTCTGGGCGGCTCGATGATGTAATCGCCAAGGCGTCCGAGCTAGTCAAGGGCCGGTAGGTCACCATTCCTTCCTCGCGTCCAAGTGCGTGATCAATCGTAATGAAAGAACGACCAGACTTCGCGCACGTTGAGAAGCAACCGATGACACAGTGGATCGCCCGAGGCCGGACAATCGCGGGCGTCGGCCTACCTCGCGTGATGGGCATTCTCAACGTCACGCCCGACAGCTTTTCCGACGGCGGCCTGGCGACCGAGTGTGATGCGGCAATCGCACGCGGCGTTGCGCTTGTGAGCGAAGGGGCGGACATTCTCGACATTGGTGGCGAGTCGAGCCGGCCGGGGTCGGATCCGATCACGCTCGATGAAGAGTTGCGCCGGGTGATTCCGGTCGTCGAGGGGTTACATAGCGTAGTGACGGCACCGATTTCGGTTGATACCACGAAAGCTCAGGTCGCACGACGGGCTCTTGAAGCAGGCGCGGCGATCATCAATGACATTGATGCACTCGCTGACGACGCCATGGCCGAAGTCGCCGCCGAGTTTGGGGCGGGTGTTGTCTTGATGCATAAACTTGGTGTGCCCAAGACGATGCAGGTCGCCCCAAGTTATGACGATGTTGTGGTTGAGGTGTTCGAAAGCCTGGCTCGCGACATTGAGCGAGCGGAGCAATTCGGAATCAAACGCGAGCAGATTGCGATTGATCCGGGGATCGGGTTTGGCAAGACGTTCGAGCATAATCTGTCGCTCTTGCGAAACTTGGAGCGATTTGCCAGTCTGGGATGTGTTGTGCTGATCGGCACTTCGCGCAAAGGGTTTTTGGGAACCTTGACCGGGCGTGATGTGTCCGGCAGGGCGACGGCGTCGGTCGTGTCGTCGCTGCTGTCAATCCAGCGTGGGGCCGGAGTGGTTCGAGTTCACGACGTCGGGCCGATGGTCGACGCGCTCAAAGTTTGGGCGGCGATTGAGGAAGTGGGACGGAAGTCATGATCACTGAAGACGATACGCTGGTTGCCGATTGTCGTTCGCTGGCGTGGCAAGCGAAGCAGGCGTCGCGCATCCTGGCGACCGCTCCCGGTTCGGCCAAGAACGAATGGCTTCGGCGCTCGGCCGCCGCGCTTCGTCTTCGCGCCAAGGAAGTGCTCACCGCGAACGCGCGCGATGTCGAAGCCGCTCCAGGGCTTGGTCTCAACAAGGCAGCGATCGACCGTCTGACGCTCACGGAAAAGAGCATCGAGGCAATTGCAGCGAGTCTCGAAGAAGTCGCCGGCCTGCCCGACCCTGTTGGTGAGGTGATCGAAGCAAGCCGGCGTCCCAACGGACTCGATGTCAGTCGCGTCCGTGTGCCGCTCGGTGTGATCTTCATGATCTACGAGAGCCGTCCCAACGTGACGGTCGACGCCGCGGCGCTTTGCGTAAAATCCGGCAACGCGGCGATCCTGCGCGGCGGTAAGGAAGCGATTCGCTCGAACCGCGCACTCCACAAGGTTCTCTCCGACGAACTGCCTGCGTGCGGCTTGCCCAAAGACTCGGTGCAAATCGTGCCGACGGTCGATCGCGCTGCGGTTGGGCACCTGCTCGGGCTGGCCGAATACATCGACCTGGCGATTCCTCGCGGCGGCGAGAGCTTGATCAGGCGTGTCGCCGAAGAAGCGAAAATGCCGGTGCTCAAGCACTATCACGGCAACTGCCACGTCTACGTCGACGCCGCGGCCGACGAGGACATGGCGACGAAGATCATCGTCAATGCCAAGGCTCAGCGTCCCGGCGTTTGCAACGCGGCCGAAACGCTGCTGGTGCATCGCTCGATCGCCCGCTCGTTCTTGCCGATGGCCTCTCGCGCCTTGATGGCGGAAAATGTCGAGCTGCGAGGCGACGAAGCGAGCCGCGCGATTGTGCCCTCGATGACTGCAGCCACCCAGGAAGACTGGGGAACGGAGTATCTCGACAAGATTCTCGCCGTGGCGGTTGTTGATAGTCTTGATGCAGGAATTGAACATATTCGCCGCTATAGCTCGGGACATACCGAGGCGATTGTTACCTTCGACCTTGCCGCTGCTCGTAAGTTTGTGAATGAAGTGGATAGCGCGGCGGTGATGGTGAATGCGAGTACGCGGTTCAACGACGGCGGCATGCTGGGATTAGGGGCGGAGATTGGGATAAGCACGGACAAGTTTCATGCGCGCGGGCCGTGTGGGTTGCGCGAGTTGACGACGTCGAAGTGGATTGTGTTTGGTGATGGGCATACGCGGCATTAGAACCGCGTTCTGACGCTTGAGTTCGGGAGGTGCGAAACTGAAAGCTTGAATGGCCGCGGACATCCCCCGCGCTTCTGCTGATCGACGACAAACGCTGGAGGGGTCAGCCCGGACTATTGCCAAGGGGGCCGATTATTATGCGAGGTGCCGCCAAGCTAGGTGCGCTGATATTCCTTGCGGCCCTGATTGCACTCCTCATCGTAGCGGGTGTCACGAACCATCGCAGAATACAGTTGCGGGCCAAGAGTCTCTGGCACAGCCCGTTGTTCAGGGCAGATATAACGAAGACCAACGGGACAGAAGAAGACCGAAAATATTGGCAATTCGCGTTTTCTTCCGACGGTTCGACGTTGGCGACGATTGGTTCAGACAAAAGTGGAAGTTTCCTTTGGCTTTGGGACGTTCCAGGCGCGCAATTGAGGTCGAAGTCTGACCTCTCGAGCGCCGAGGTTGACTACCTGCTCTTCTCTGGCGATGGGACGACCGTCGTCACGGTCACCCTTAACGAGAGCTACCCCAACGGTGGGACGCCACCTGCGGTCCCGGTGTCGGTCACACGTTGGGATGGCCTATCCGGGCGGAAGCTGTCGACAGTGACTATTCCCTCGACCCCCTTGTGGTCGGCCGCGCTCTCGCCCGACGGACTGAGGCTCGTCGTGGGCTCAGGAGACTATTGGACGCGAAAAAATGGCAAGGTGAGCCTTTGGGACCTGCAATCTGGAGCGCTTGTCGCGGAAGCCGCGTTCGGAAGTCCGTCCGTTACTGCTGTGGCGTATGCGCCGGACGGAAAATCGCTGGCGATTGGGACAGGAATTCCTCACGCCGTCGACGAAGTCAAGTCTGACGTCGCGATCCTCGACGCAACGACGCTGCAGCCGATTGTCCCGGCCCTTTCTCATGCAAATAGCATAACATTCCTCGCCTTTTCGGCTGACGGGACGACCCTGGCCTCATCAGATAAAGATGCTCTGGTCAGATTTTGGGATACGCAAACCTGGCGGATGTGGAGTGAGGTAAACGTTGGGGACACGGTCAAGTCGCTCGCCATCACGCCCGATGGCAAGATCGTGGCGACCGGCTTTCTTTATGATGTGTCCCTCTGGAACGGGCGAACCGGAGGGGAGATTGGTTCGTTCCATGTCGATCTCGGATGTGGTGGTGTCAATTCCTTGTCATTTGGGGGAGGCGGAGAGCTCCTTGCCTTAGTGTCCGAACGTGTAGCTGAGTTTCCGAAGGTTATAGACGTCTCGACCCGGCGTGAGCACAAATGGAAGAGAGCACGGGCGATCGCGCCCTGGATGATCTACCCGCTCATAGCGTTGGGCATTTTAGGGCTGATCACGTTCATCATGATGATCGCGCAGCATAGGAAAGGCGCCGGAGAGTCCTCCACGTGGATCGAGAAACGAATAACAGTGCTCGGCATGAATGCAAAAACATTATGTCGTTATATGCGGACATGAATATTTACGGATGCGCATGACGAACTGGTTCGGACGTGGATTGCTGTATTGGCTGAAGACCAATCAAAGAAGGAGGACGTCAAGATTCCCGAGGCCAATCGGCTCGCGGCTTGCGACCGGTTCTGCGTGCATCACGCCTACTGTCTGACCCCAGAATCGCGTGCGATCAAATACGGCGTCAATCACCGCTCGTTTGCCTGCCGGTTGGTTGGCAACAAGCTGTGAATCGTAGCATTCCAGCGATTTTCGCTTGGCGTCGGCGAACGGGCTGATGTCGATGACGAAACTCGGGCGTTCCACAATGCGCAAGTGAACGCTGAAATAATAGAGAATACGAGCGGGGTGGAATGGCTCGCCGCTCATGTCGGACTTGGAGAGCTTGCTCCAGAATCGCGCGTCTTCGACGAGCTTTGTGGCGGCGAGATGGTCGGGGTGGGCGTCTTCGTAGAAAGGGGCGAAGAGCAGGCGCGGGCGGACTTTGCGGAAGACCTCGGCGAGCGTGCGGCGGTGGTCGAGCGTTGGTTCGAGGCTGCGGTTGGGGAGGCCCAGATTCATGCGCCAGGGGTTGCCGAGCGCTTCGTTTGCGGCGGCGGTTTCTTTGCGGCGGGTTTCGACTGAGCCGAGGGGCGTTGGTTCGCCGCTGGTCAAGTCGAGAATGCCGACTTTCCAGCCGCGAGATTGCAACAGGGCGATCGTGCCGCCGAGGCCGAGTTCCGCGTCGTCGGGATGGGGCGCAACCACTAGCGCATCGAGCATTGCGTCGAACTCCGTCTGGGACCGCCGGATATTACGGCGAACTGCGCCGTGAGAGCGGCCCGGAATTATACGCAGGGGAGCCAGGGGGAAGCGGCGGTTTGCCTGATTTCATTTGCGCCCAGGGAATTCCGGTGATGCGTTCGACGACCCGAATGCCGGAAAGAACCGTGGCCATCGTCCCCTGCCCTGGAAAAACGGAATCGCCCACGACCCAGAGGCCGGGGCCGAAGACGTCGGAGCCGACCGCCAGGAAGTTGCTGTTTTGGCGCGAGACGGGCGGGCCGCCGACCGCTCCCTCCTTGCGCCTGGTGAAGCGTTGAAAGCTGCGGGGTGTGGCGAATTCGGCGTGAACGATGGCGTCGGCGGCACCGGGAAGGGCCGTCGAGAGAGCCTTGCGCATTCGCGCTGTGTATTGGGCCTTTTTTGCTCCGTGCGCGGCGGAGCCGAGCTCGGCCCAGTCGTGCGGGCGGGTGTGGGTCGACATCGTGGCGATCCGCACATTCGCCGGGCCGTAGCCCATGTCGTCTGGGGCCGAGAGGGAGATCAGGACGTTGTTACCATCGTGGATGGGAAGATCGTAGGAACCCAGAACCTGATGGAAAAGCGGTGTGGAGTCATCGAGAGCCGCTCGATCGATCGCCAGGTAGCCGGTGAACGCGCTCCAGGCAGCGCGCGAGCGTGATTCCTTTCGCGCCAGTCGACCGTCGAGCGATTGTCCCAGCAGCGCCGCGGCGCGATCGAGCGGGATATTGAATGCAACCTGCGCCGTGCGAATCGCTGCGCCCCTGCGCGTGGTGACGACGAAACCGCCGTCGGGATGTGCATCGACGTGGTCGACGAGGGTTGCCGTTCGCAGGTCGCCGTCGAGCATTGCGAATCGGTGGCCGATACCGTCGACGAGTGCCGCCATTCCGTTGCGGGGCCGGCTCATGCCGAGACGGTAGGCGTGCAAGCAGGCGGCGGCGTTGGCGAATGGGACGGTTTCGGGGCCGGCCTGCGCGGTGTCTTGCAAAAGCATGGCGATCAGCGTTCGAAACGGCGTGTCGTCGGCGAGGCGGAGTATTCGCAGAATGTCGAGAACGGTAAAGACGCACGTTGAGGCGGCGAGCGTGCCCGCTGGGCCGAGAATGCGGAGGTTGTGGATGAGGTCGCTTAGATCGTGAATTGGCAGGCGCGGGATTTTGCTCGCGGCCTGAAAAAGCGTTTGGCCGACGAACTCCTGAAATCGCCAGAAACGCGTGCGTGCTGAAGTTCGGCCGGGAAACGCATTAGCGCAGGCCTGTTCGAACGTGGTGGCGTCGGAAGTGATGTCGAGCTGGCGGTCGGGGAGATGGACGCGGTAGGTTTCGGCGCGATGCGCCTCGAAATCGACGCCGAGAACTTCCAGCAGATCGCCGATTGGTTCACCTGGGGCGACTCCCATGAGCGCGGTGGCACCTGCATCGAACGTGTAAACGCCGCGATCGAAGTAACCGGCGCAACCGCCCAGCTTTGTATGCGATTCGGCCAAGCAGACCTGAAGACCGGCATATTGTGCGAGCGCAGCGGTGGTGAGACCGCCCATGCCGCCGCCGACAACCACCAGGTCGAATTGGCTGGTTGAACCGCCCGCCATTTTCTTTCCGCGCCTTTTTGCTTTCCGACTGCGTCCTACCGTACGAATAGTGTAGGCAGGCGGCGATGGGACGTGCACTTTGCTGGCCGTTCCTTGAAGGCTGGTGGCGTGTTAAGATGTTCCTGCCGCGCTAAGAGCGCGGAGATGGTATCGCCGAACGGAGGTCAGTTTTGATGGATGGGTTCGTCAAGATGGCGAGTTTGGGTGAAGTTCCTCCCGGCTCGGCGAAAGAAATCGAGCACGACGGGCGGATCGTTGCCCTGTTCAATGTGGATGGAGCGATCTCAGCCATCGACGGTATTTGCCCGCATCAAGGCGGCCCGCTGGCCGACGGTCCGGTTGAAGGAACGTGCGTCGTTTGTCCCTGGCACGGATGGCAGTTTGATGTGAATACCGGCAAAAGCTCGATCAATGCACGCATAAAGCAGCAGGTGTACGAAGTCAAGCTGGACGGCGACGACATCTGGGTTCGGGTTTCCTGATACTTTGCCTACCCAAGTACCGCGCCAAATTGTTTGGGCGCGGCGCAAGTTCACTTCACCCTCCATGCGAGTTCGGTGATTCGCTATCGACCCTTTCGCAACGCCGATCCCCCCGCGCTCGCGGGCTTGTGGAACCAGGGCCTGCCTGCCCTGGGCGTCGCCCGCCCATTGGGTTCGCATGAGTTCGATGCGCTCGTGCTCGACAAGCCAACATTCGACCCCCTGGGCCTGATCGTCGCCGAGAACGACGACGGCAAGCCGATCGCGTTCGTTCACGCAGGCTTCGGCGTGAGCGACGACCAAAGCATGCCCCGGACGGTCGATTCTGAGCTGGGTTCGATCGCGATGCTGGTCGTGAATCCCGAATTCGAGACCGATCGCGAGTTGCTGGCGGGTTTGTTGGGCCACGCGGAAGAATATCTCCGGTCGCGCGGGGCGAAGGTGATTTACGCTGGCGGCCAGTATCCGGTCAATCCGTTCTACTGGGGCGTTTACGGCGGTAGCGAGTTCGCGGGCATTCTCTCGTCGCATCTCTCGTTTCTGAGGACCGTGCAGAACGCGGGTTATGAACCAGTATCGACGACGGTGTTGCTTCAGGTCGATCTCTCGAAGCCCGAGCCACGCGATCCCAAGGGTGTGATCCATCGGCGGATGACGAAGCTCGAAATTCTCGACGATGCGAAGCCGCCGACGTGGTGGGAATCGGCGTCGATCGGCCTTTTCCGGCCGACGTTGTTCCGATTGGTTTCTCGAGCCGACGAACGCGAACTGGCGCGGGCGAGCACCTGGGAAATGGCGGGATTCGGCCGCACCGATGGCAAGGTTCACCTCGGCATGCATGCGGTGGAAGTGGCGTCAGAAGTCCGCCGTCAGGGTTATGGGCGGCATCTCGTCGGCGAGATCATGCGCAAGGCGCGGACTCAGTGGAACGAAGTGATCGACGTGCAAACCCGTGCCACGAATCTGCCCGCGCTTGGGTTGTATCAGGCACTCGGGTTTGAACGGGTTGAGACTTCGACGCTCTACCGTCGGACGAGTTAGTAAATCATCATAATTGGCTTCTGAATTGGGTGCCACTGGCTTGGCCAGTGTCTTCTTCTGTTTGCATATACAAGGGCACTGGCATAGCCAGTGGCACCCGAGTCATTCGCTCGGCCAGAGCCTCAACACCTATCAGCCTTTGGGCAAATAATGAGAGGCCAGGGTCTGAAATTCCTCGACCTGCTTGCTGATCCAGGCAGCATCATGGCCAAGTTCGCTCGCCAAAATCTCCGCGACGGCTGGTGCCATTTCGATTGCCGCACGAGCATTCAGGAACAGGGCTCGGAGTCGACGCGCAAGTACGTCTTCGACTGTCCGGGCCATTTCATGACGGGCGGACCAGACGACTTCGGCGCGTACATACGGTAGCGCTGAGTGAAGCGCCGCGCCAAGTGCGGCTTCCTGACGGACCAGATCGCGAATCGCCGCCGCGTCGGAACCGTAGACTTCGAGCGGGCCGAAGCGGTCGGCGTGTTCGTGATATCCGTGGATGTTCAGTGTTTTGGTAACGCACGGTCGTTCGGGCAGTTCGGCGAGCATGACGGCGTGATCGACGCAATCTTCGGCCATGTTGCGGTAGGTCGTCCACTTGCCGCCGGCGATGGAGAGCAGGCCGGAACCGTCGATGTGAATCGTGTGGTCGCGCGAGAGCGCCGCGGTGTTTTTGGTTTCGCCGGCGCGGACGAGCGGCCGGATCCCCGCGAACACGCTGAGAATGTCGGCACGCGTTGGCGGCTTGGCGAGGTATTCGGCGGCGGTTTCGAGGATGAAGTCGATTTCTTCTTCGGTGGCGATTGGTTCGAGCGTCGCCTCGGAAAGCGGGACGTCAGTCGTGCCGACGAGCGTATGTTCATGCCAGGGAATCGCGAACATCACACGGCCGTCGCTCGTGTGCGGCACCATGATCGCGCTATCGCCGGGGAGGAACGAATGGTCGAAGACGAGATGCACCCCCTGGCTCGGCGCGACCATCGTTTTGGCCGACGCATCCGCCATGCGCCTGACGTTGTCGGTGAAAGCTCCGGTCGCGTTGATGACGACCTTGGCGTCCAGGTGGATGGACTTGCCGGATTCGACATCGGTGGCGTCGAGTCCGTTCACAAAACCGTCGTCGCCCTTGGAGAGTCCGGTCACGCGGACGTAGTTGGCGAGTGTGGCGCCTTGCGTCGCGGCGGTGGTGACGAGGTTGATGAGCAGCCGCGCGTCGTCGAACTGGCCGTCATAGTAAATCACACCGCCGCGCAGTCCGTTGGTTTGAATCGTCGGCAGGTGTTCGAGCGTTTGTTCGCGCGAGAGGACGTGCGACGGGCCGAAGCGGTATTTGCCTGAAAGGGCGTTATAGACTTTCAGTCCCAAACCGTAGAACGGCGATTCCCACCAGTCGTAACTGGGGACGATGAACGCGAGGTCATGAACGAGGTGAGGGGCGTTCTGGCGGAGCAGGCCACGCTCCTTGAGCGCCTCCATTACCAGCGAGACGTTCCCCTGTTCGAGGTAGCGGACGCCACCGTGGACGAGCTTGGTGCTGCGGCTTGATGTCCCCTTGCCGAAGTCGTCCTGTTCGAGCAAAACGACGTCGTATCCACGAGATGCGGCGTCGACGGCGATGCCGACGCCTGTTGCACCGCCGCCGATGATGGCGATATCCCAGGGATTGCGCCGATCTGCAATGCGGGCCAGCATCTCGTCGCGTTTCATGGTGAATCCCCGGTTTGGTGGTCGATCTGTATCAGTAGCGCCGACGGTGCGTCAAGCTGTGTAAATTTCTGATTTCCCCGACCGTCTGGGACGTCACGACCGTTCCCTTTCGTACGTTTCATTGATGTAGGATTCGGTAACTGCGTTGACGAATTGCGGTCCGTGCCCAATAATTGCATGCACTTTGGACCACGGACCGCGCGAAGCTGGGTCGGCCCGTTTGTATTCTACAAAGCATAAGTGGTGAGTGATGAAAGCGGAGTTGGTGCCCGAAGATGGCGGCCCGCCGATCCCTGTCACGAGGGACGTGACGGTTGTCGGACGTCGCGAATATTGCGACATCCAGCTCGATCATCCCAGCCTTTCGAAGCGACACGCCGTTCTTGTGAAGACCGACGGCCTGCTGATCCTCCGCGACCTCATCAGCACCAACGGCACGAAGGTGAAGGGGCAGCGCATTCGCTGGGCGGCCCTTCTGCCCGACGACAGGATCAGCCTGGGTGCCCTCAAGTTCACGGTCTATCTTGGTCCCGATAACGTTCCTGCGCCTTCCGAGCGGGCTCCGGTGAAGAAGATCAAACCGGCGAACGGCCGCCCAGAGGTGCTGGCGGCTGCGTTCGCCTCCCCTTCTCCGCTGGGCGTTCCCGTGTTGCCAGCGGCCGATAACGGGACCGATTCCGACGACTGGCGCCGCGCGATGAACCAGGGCAAGCCCCCTGCTTCGAGGTCGCGATCGAAGAATGCGCCGATTCCGCTGCAGACGAACGACGACGACCTGATTCTCGAAGAGGAAGACGACGATATCATCGAGCTGGAGTAACTGGCTCCGTGGTTTTTGGGTGGCAGACGCCCATCTTGATGATGATGTTGCCGTAGAGTGCCGTTTCTCCCGTGGCGACGACGCCAAACGCTCGTGATGCGCGCTCGTAGAACGCAAACCGTTCGAGACGCTCGATTTTGATCGGTCGCGCTTCGGCAGCGTCGAGAATAGTTTGAAACTTCGACCAGACCGGCGCTGCTTGGTCGGGATGATCGACGCGTTGCATGACGGTCGCGGGGGCTTCGACGAATTCGTCGAGCGGAAAAAGTGTCAGAATTGCAGCGAGAATGTCGGTCGCCGAATGTCCTGCGGCGCGCACCACTGGCTTTTTTGTCGATTCCGCGGGAAAATTGGAATCGGCGATCACCAGATCGTCGCCATGTCCCATTCGTGCGATCAAATAGAGTAATTCAGGACTGAATATCGCTGAGATATTCTTGAGCATTGTTACGTCGATCCTTTCCTCTCCACGAGGGGTCTACGTTATGAAAGCTTCTGGCGTTCAGTATACGATTTGGCAATTGATGGCGCTTATTGCCATCAGCGCTGTCGTCATGGTCGGTGAGGTAAGCCTCTACCGTATCGCAGTCGTTCGGGCAACCGAATGGCAGGTCAATTCGAACCTGTTCTGCGAGATCATCGAAGTTTGGATCTTGTTGAACTTGCCTTTGGCGATTGTTACGTACGTGCTTTACGTTGCCTACTGGGCGGAGCCGGAAGGGAAACGGTAAGGGGCTGACAAAGCCCGTGGCTAGCTTGGCAAAACGGAAAGCTCCCTCCGTTTTGTAAGCGTGACTTTAGATTAGCAGAATGAGCGGACTCCTCGACTGCAATCCCGCACTTCGGACAGCCGACGAGTGGCATGCGCTCCTCAGTGGTTTGATCGATTCGCTCTCCGTTCACCTCGGCCGCGTTTGCCGGCCCACGTCTTGGTTCATTCACGACGACCGTCCTGGCTACGCCAGTGCCAGCAATTGCGTTGACTTCCAGGTTATTCTCAACGAAGCCTTATCCTTAAAGGCATGCGGCGTCGCCTGCGTCACTGTCAATTTTGGTGAAGCGGCCTGGGCGGGATGCAACCTGCTCCTGTTCGCCTCCGGGCAACGCATCCTGGGGCCGAAAGGTATGGATCTTGTCGCGTTGAGATACGATGATGCACGCTGGTCTGGTGGCTGGGTCATCGATGAGAATGGTGAGTGGGAATCGCACACGGATGATGACCGCTGGCGGGACGATTGAACCTACTCTACACCTACGGGATCATAGACATGCAGCAGTGAGTTCAAGACTACTCATTGTGGCCAGTTGGCTGAGTTTTGCCGGAAAGCACTCGGGACTTACGCAATGGTGCAGTCGCTTCAGGAAGAGCAGTCACCTATCTTCGAGCGTCTTGCTTATGCTCTGGTTGAGGCAACGCCGGAGTGGTGGTCGTCTGCCGAACTGGAATTGGTTGCATCGCCGGACGGCTTTGGCGACGGGCTGGACCACTCAATTTCCAACTCCGATTATCCTCGCGATCTCGTGATGGCGACGGACGAGATCATTGAGGCGACTCGGGCACTGGAATTGGCAAGCGTTCGGCATGGGGACGCATGGAGTCGTTGCCTATTCAAAATTGGGCAAGATCCATCAGGGCATTGGCGGTTCTCGGTCGCGTTCGAACGCGACGCTTGAATGTCCGCCAGGTTCGATCACCGTGCAGTAGCGATGGTCAATCCGCGACCTGAATTCATTGCGCACAAACTGAGTCGTAAACAAGAAAGCCGTGTGCCTGCCGTCATCGGGCAAACACGCGGCCTTTGATGTCGAGTTGATCAAGCGATCAACACTCAATCAGTTGCAGGTCTGGCAAGCCGGAATGGGGACCGGAACCATCGTGCAGGTCGTCACCGGAATCTCGCGGGCCACCTGGCGGGCGACCGTGCGAGTGAAGGTGACGGGCACTTGCTCGGGCACGCAGACCGCGACCTTGCGGCTGGCGGTTTCGGCGACCATTCGGCAGGTTCGCACCGGGATTTCTTCGCTTCGTTGCTCGGCCACCATCGTGCAGGTTTGCACCTGGTAGGGCTCGACGCGTTCCTCGGCGACCATTTTGCAGGTCGTCACTTGATACGGCTCGACGCGTTCTTCGGTCAACATCTTGCAGGTGGTTACGGGGATCGATTCAACCTTCTCCTCGGCCACCATCGTGCAGGTGGTGACCTGGTAAGGCTCGACGCGTTCTTCGGTCACCATCCGGCAGGTGCGGACGGGGACACTTTCGACGCGTTCCTCGGCGACCATCTTGCAGGTTTGCACCTGGTATGGCTCGACGCGTTCCTCGCTGACCATCTGGCAAGTCGTGACCTGATACGGTTCGACGCGTTCTTCGGCCACCATGCGGCAGGTCGTTACCGGCACCTGGCGAACGGCGGTTTCGCGAACGTAACGCGTTTCGCTCACCGTGCGAGTGACCGGGTTCGACACCCAAACGCGCTCGCGAACGGTTCGCGGAGGCGTCTGAACGGCGACGGTCGCCCACACTTTCTTCTTCTTGTGACCGCAGCCGAACCAGCCGGTTTTCACCGGTTCGCAACCGCACTCGTTTTCGACCGGCACCTTCACCTGACGCTCCACGATCGGACCCGGAACGCAGGTCGTCACGCGTTCGTAGTGGCCGCAGTCGGTCGTCACGTCGCGGGTGGTCGTCACAGGACGGCAGACGCTGTAGGTCTGCTCGACCATCGACGTCTCGCTCACCGGCTTCATCACCGTGTAGCGACGTTCGCGATTCACCGTCTGGTAGACCGGACGCTGAACCGTGTAGCGGCGCTCGCGGGTTGAAGTCTCGTAGACCGGCTTCATCACCGTGTAGCGACGCTCGGTGTTGACGGTTTCGTAAACCGGCTTTTGCACCTGGTAGCGACGCTCGCGGTTCACCGTCTGGTAGACGGGGCGTTGAACCGTGTAGCGGCGTTCGGTGTTAACGGTTTCGTAAACCGGCTTCTGCACCTGGTAGCGACGTTCGCGGTTGACGGTTTCGTAGACCGGCTTCATCACCGTGTAGCGACGTTCGCGGGCCTCGGTCTGGTAGACCGGACGCATCACTGTGTAGTTACGCGTGACGGTCGAAGTTTCGACGACCGGCTTCATCACCGTGTACTGCTCGTCGCGATACTCGGTGCGATAGCGGGTTTCGAGCAGGGTGAACGGCTCTTGCTCGTACACCGTCTCGTAGACGGTCCTCATAACCGTCGTGTACTGCGGCTGAATTGCAACGGTGGCGACAACCGGGGCCGGCGCGCAACGGTGGCATGCGCCTCCGCCGTAGGTTGCGTGGCTCGTCTGGGCGAAGCTGGCCACCGCCAGTCCGACACCAAACATGCTCAGCACACCCTTCCACTTCCCAAACATGCGTCTCTCCTCGTGTAACGTCACGGGCGTCCCTGGTGTGTCAACGTCATGGTGCAACCCGATCCGAAGCCGGAGGAGGACCGGCATCATCCTTGAGCGTGGCCCTCTCTACTTACCTTCGGCAACTTGACCGAATCATCGCGGCGCATACCAAATGGCTCGCGATTAGGTCTCGTATGCAACCAGTATAACATGGGTAATTTGGGCGACGAAAAATCGACCAGATTTCTTCATGTACGCCGCGCTGCGATTACGATATTGAGAGTTTCTTCCTGCTCTCAAATGACCAAATCATCCGGAAGCAAAGCCAGTGCCAGGCCGCTTCGGATGATTTGATCGAGATGATGAGCTGTTTTTGTGATTAAGCAGGCAAGATGTGTCGATTTTGCCGAGCCAATTTCAACGAAGCCGCGATCTTTGCGGAATCTGGCGAATGTAGCGTGGAAAAATCCGCCAGTCCCATTTTTACTTGGAGTTTTGTAACGAATTCAAAACTTCGAGGGCACGACTGCGGACGGAAACGAGTCCGGAGCGGCCGAGTGATTCGATCTCGGGTTTGAGAGTGGTCGCGAGACTCTTCTTGCCGACACCAATCGCGTAGTTGAGCGCATTGAGTGCCTCGAGCTCGACCGCCTCGATCTTCGACGGGATCTCCTTCCGCTCTTCCTCGGGTGTGTCCTGAGTGTAGAGGGTTTGCAGATCCTTGTCGGAGAGCATCTCGCGCATGAAGCCGAGAGCGGCGTTGTCGTCGCGTCGGGCGAGCGCGAGTGCGGCGTTGTAGCGGACGTCGCGATTGGAATCGTTGATCAGAACCTTCAGCCCGGCGGTTGCGTCGTCACCGTTCATAAAGCCGAGCGCGAAGGCGGCGAGCTTACGAACGGCCGGCGAGTTCGCCGACTTCGTTTCCACAAGTGCCTTCACGGCGCGGGGATCGTTGAACTTCCCTTCCATCCGAGCGGCGTGTTGCGCGATGCTGGCCGCAGCGGCAAGCTTGACCTCGTCAGATGAGGGATATTCGAGTGCGTGGCAGAGCACGGCGACCACGTCGACCTTCTGGCCGGACGCCGTCGTGCCGTCGAGCGTCTGGAAGGTGCCGAGCGTCGAGGTGAGCCACTGGAGTAGCTTCTCGTCGGTTTTGAGCTTGAGGTCCTGGTCGAGCGTTTCGGCCAGCTCGCCGAGCAGCTTGGGATCGCTCGCGAGCTGCGGGCTGTTCTTGATCAGGCTCGTCAATTCGAACGCCGCGCGCCAGTGGGCGCTTGGGGACTTGATCGTTTCGACGTAGGACATCGCGTCTTTTTCGCCGCTCGCCAGCTTGCCGAAGAGCAGCCAGACGACAACGACCACAACGACGATGATGGCCGGAATGACGAAGAGCTGGAGAATGAACCCGGCGGTAGGGGCTTCGACCGGCGGAAGTTCGGCGGGTGAATTCGCGTAACGGGGGGCTTCAGCCTGGTCGGAGGGCGTGGGGTTCATCGGGAGACTGTCTCAACCTCTGCTCAGATGCGGTTCAATCGGCTTTTCCGATAATTCTATGTTATCGACTGCCGCCTCAACCGCCAAGGCTTCACGCCGTTGGGTCATCGACTTGCGCCCGTGGTTTGCGGCGCATCCAGAAGTCGTACGCTGGAACCGCAACCAGCAAGCTCACAAGCGCAACTGCCGACGTGGCCGGTCTTTCGTAGAACGCAACGATCACTACCGTGAGCGTTCCTACAAGATAAATCGCTGGGACGATGGGATAGAGTGGCACTCGAAACGGACGCGGCAGATTTGCTCGCGTGCGCCTGAGAACGTAAACCGCCGACACAGAAAGCAGCGAGATGAGCGACAGTCCGACTCCCGCATAAACCACAATTGTGTCGAACGAACCGGTCCACAGGAAGCCGAGCGCGACGATCGCCAGGATGCGCGTCGCTCGCGCCGGAGTGCCGTGCTTGCGACGAATCCGCGCGACTGCCTGCGGCAGATCACCGCGAACGGCCATCGCGAACATCGTCCGAGGACCGGTGAGAAGGTAGGCGCTGGTGGTTGCCAGCAGGATCACGCCGACGCCGATTGAAAACGGTCGGGCCCAGAATGGGCCAAACAAAGCATTGGCGGCGAGTTCGGCGATCGGGTCGACGGCGTCTTCCCCTTTCTCGGCGACGATCCGGGTGATTTCGCTCGCAGGTAGCGCGAGCGCGTAGACGAGATTGAGGCCCAGATAGAGCAGCGTCACGCAGACGGTTCCGAGAACGATCGCCCGCGGCAACCGCCGATCGCCCTGAGCAACTTCGCCCGCGACATAGGCAGCCGCGTTCCATCCAGTGTAGCCGTATGAGACGTAGACCATCGAGAAGATGATCTTGAGATTCAGTGTCATACCGGTGGCAGTGATGTCGTTGAGCCGCGAGAGGTCAAGGCGCGACGCTGCCAGTCCGGCGAGCACGAACAGGCCGAGCAGCACAATTTCCAGGACCGTGACGATCCCCTGGGTGCGCGCGGTGCGGGAGTGGCTGGCCGAGTGCAGCCAGGTGAATGTGAGGATGGCTGACGTTGCGATTAGAAGTCGTGCGGCGGGGAGAATCCCGGCTTTGATGGGGAAGGCGGCAAGCAGGTAGTCGGCCGAGGCCAGGCTGGCTGCGGCAATTGGTGCGGCGAAGCCGATCACGACCGAAACCGCGCCGCCAACAAAGGCGATGCGCGGTCCATAAGCTTCGCGAAGGAAGATATATTCACCCCCTGAATGGGGGAGCATCGCCGCTAATTCGGCTAAACTTAACGCGCCGCAGAGTGCGATCACGCCACCAATGGCCCAGAGCAAAAGCATGATCGCATTGGAGCCAACCTGGGCCACAATGTGGCCCGAAGTGGTTAGCACGCCGACTCCCACCATGCTCGAAACCACGACGAAGGTCGCAGTGGCGAGACCGAATCCGACCGGTGCCGGGGGTGTGTCACTCCCCTGGCCCGGTGGTCGGCGATCGTGGGTCACGCGAGTGCATCCTCTGCGTAGTTACTGCGGGTTGCTGGGATACCCGAATCGGGGATCTGTGTCGACCGTTCGACGCGCGGATGATGAAGAAACGGGCGTCGGGTCAGGCGGTGGCACATCCTCGTCGGCAGGAGCCGCACTTCGCGGAGTTCGAACCGCGTTTGCCGGCTGCGATGCAACGGGATTCCAGTTCCGGTTTTGCGACGTGTTTCCCGCAGGTTGCGCTGGTGTAACGACCGACGGAGTTCGTGCTTGCATCGGCTGATCGGTCGGGATCTTCGCCAGCGCCTTGTTTGCGACTGATTTCACTTCGGGTTTCTTGTCGACCTGGGCGGCAACTTCGAGCGGCACAATCCCTCTTGGGTCGCCGATTTCGCCAAGCGCCCAGGCTGCCGCTTGCCGCACTTCCTTCTCGTGATCGTGTTTTAGCCTGTCAATGACTGCCGGGACCGCGCGGGGGTCGCGATACTTCCCGAGCGCGATACACGCGTCGCGACGATGGTCGCTGTGGATACTCCGGAGCCGCGCCATCTCGTTGTCGATTTCATCGGGCGGGCGAGGCGGAGGAACGGGAGTTGCTGCATAGGCCGGAATAGCCGGGGCAACAACGACCGGCGGGGGTGGTGGCGGAGGAGCGGAGCCCAAGAAGAAGCTGAAGCCTGGAGTAACCACCGGGACGATCGGTTCGACGATGACGCGAGGACCACCGACGACTACCGGCGGCCCACCACGAAACCCACCCCCTCTCGGCGCAATGATCTCTGTCTCACGATGATACGTTCCGCCAGGGCGAGTGATCGTCACCTGGCGATCGATCACATTCCCCACCCGCTCGGTGCGAATCTGCCGCTCGACCGAGTTGCCCCGTGGTCCTGTCACCTTCGTGTCGCGTTCTCGGACCACCTGGGCAAATGCTGTATGATGCAAGCACGCAGCCATGACGGCTAGTGCAGCGATGGACTTGCGATGACGTCGTGCCTTCATCGGATCCCTCTTTCCGCGCCGCGGAGTGCGGCTGAACGGTCCGTTCGTGTTCAGCGCGACCGGGTCGGAAGACGGCGGGCGTGTTGAACGCCGCGAATTGTGGGGGAGTGATGGATTTTTGTGAAGACCAGTCCGAGGTCCATGAACTATGCACCACTCTATTGACACGTCTCCACGTTTTATCGGTTGCGGGGTCAGGAAACTTTCGTTGATTTCTCAGAAATCTAAGAAATCGTTGAAGCGCGGCGTTCAAGGTGCCAATTCGGCGCTTTTCCCAAAGAGCAAAGAACTTCTGACGTAACAGCCCACAGCGGCTTGCGTAGATAAACCTGGCCTGCGCGCCGCCGTGCTAAGCCGTTAACGTCGGAGTAGATCTTTAATTAAGAAAGTTCAACCATGAACAGCCGAACGATTGAGCGGCCGGTTCAATTGTCTGTGAGAACGTTGCCCTTCGCGAGTCTGGGTGGCATGTCTTGTCCCACGTGTGGCGGGATTCTGGAAATCACCCAGCCCGACGCGGATAGGACCGATCGTTTTCTGGCGATTTGCTCGAAATGCGATGACTGGTCGCTGATTTCATATCAGCATGACACAGGTGCGATTCGGCTGATCTCGCTCGCAGTCGTTACGGTTGAGCTGGAACGCGGCAAGCCCTCGGGCAATCCCGAGCGCGGCTAATCCCCCTTCTCCTTCAACTGTAGCCTAGCGCTTCTTGCGCTTGGGCTTTCGCTTCGGCTTCGCATTTCCCTTCGGCTCTTCGCGAGGTTTCGAGCGAAAACCACGTCGGGTCTCATTGCCTCGTGCAGGGCGATCGAGCCTTGCTTCTGAGGGTCTGCGCATCGTAGGACGGGGCCCCTGCTCCGGTACTTCAGCTTGCGGGTTGTCGGCCGGGATCAGGTCGAGCTCGCGACGGTCGATATCGACGCGCGCGATGATCACCTCGATCCGATCGCCCAGGCGATAGCGCTTGCCTGACGACCGGCCGACGAGCGTGTGCGTCTCGTTTTCGAGGTAATAGAAGTCGTTCGCGAGACTGGTGACGTGGACAAGCCCTTCGGCGGGCAACTCGACCAGCCGTGCGAAAAAGCCGAAATCCTCGACACCGACGAGCACTGCGTGGAACTTCTCCCCCACCTTGGTCGACAGGAACGTGAGTAGCTTGACCTTGATGACCTCGCGCTCGGCGATTTCGGCCCTGCGCTCGGTTTTCGTGCAGTGCTCTGCGAGAACCATCAACTCTTCCATATCACTGCGCGGCTTGTTACCAGCGAGCAGCGAACAGAGCTGGCGATGAACTTGTAAGTCGGGATAACGGCGAATTGGCGAGGTGAAGTGGCAATACTCCTCGATCGCCAGCGCGAAGTGGCCTTCGGGCTCGGGTGAGTAGATCGCCTGTTTCAAGCTCCGCAGCAGACCGAAGTGAACGGCGTATGCTTCAGGCGCATCGGCGGAGGCGGCGAGCACCTTTTGCAGGTCGAATCGCGACTGCGGATTCTCGATAACGATTCCCAAGCTTCGCGCGAACTCGGCAAATTCCTTGAGCTTGCGCGGCTCGGGATCGGAGTGTGTACGCCTGAGAAATGCCACACCTTTCGCAGTAAGATGCGAGGCGACCGCTTCGTTTGCCGCGAGCATGAACTCTTCGATGATCTCGTGGCTTTCGTCGTGATGCGCCAGATGTGCGCCGCTGACCTTGCCTTCAGTGTTGAGATCGACTTCAACCTCGGGCATGTTCAGTTCGAGTGCACCTCGCGCAAAGCGTCGCTTGCGCAAGATCATTGCGAGCTTGTACATGTCATTGAGCATCGTCCGGATTTCAGGCCGCACACCTTCGGCCGGCTCGTCGGGATTCTGGATCAGCGGCATCACCTGTTCGTAGGCGAAGCGGTGATCGACCCGAATCGCCGACCGGGCGAAGCTCGAGCCGGTGCGCACGCCGTCGGGCGCGAATTCCATCTGCGCGGTCACGGTGTACCGCAAATGGCCGGCCTGAAGGCTCGCGAGGCTGTTTGAGATGATTTCCGGCAGCATCGGAATCACGCGATCGGGCAGATAGACGCTCGTTCCGCGCTTGCGTGCCGTGCGGTCGAGATGCGATCCATTACGGACAAAGTGCGAGACATCGGCAATGTGAACGCCGAGCGACCAAAAGCCCTTCTCGTCGCGTGTGAGAGTCACCGCGTCGTCGAAATCGCGCGCCGAGGCAGGGTCGATCGTGATCGTCAGCGTCTTGGTGAGATCGAGTCGTCCCTTGACGTCGTCGTCATCAAACTCTCGGGCGATTTCACGAGCTTCTTCGAGCGTCTCCTCGTCGAAACTATCGGGAATCCCAAGCGCCCGGATGATCGCGAGCGTATCGACACCCGGCTGTCCGCGAGGACCGAGCACCTCGGTGATAACCCCTTCCCCCGCACGAAATGCGGTGGGGTAGCTCACCATTTCGATCGCGACTTTATCACCCGGGATTGCACCCTTCGCGCCGGGATCGCCGACGTCGATCGGGTCGTTGAAGGTGGTGCCGTCGATCTTCACCATCCCGTTGCCGTTACGCTCGAAATACGTCCCGACGAACAGGCCTGATGCACGTGAAATGACCTGGATCACGCGGCCTTCAGGATTGTTTCTTGGCCCCTTGCCTCGCTTGGCGATTTTGACGAGCACTTCATCGCCCGAGGAGGCGTCTCTGCCGGCGTTGGCAGGGATGAAAATTTGCTCGGAGCGCTCGCCTGAGCCGCCCTTGGGTTTGACGAAGCCGAACCCCTTCGCGTTGCGCCTGAAGATGCCGACGACCGTTCCTTTTGTGGGCGCAGTGTCCGGCTTCGCGAGGGTTTTGTCCTTCGCGAGGTCAATCTGGTTCGACTTGATCATCGACTTGACGAGCGAGCGAAAATCGCCGTACTCGTCCGGGCCGATGTTTAAGCGCTTGGCGAGCCCTTTGAGTGTGACCGGCTTGTTGTCCTTGCCCGCAATGTAATCGAGCACGCGTTGCGAGAGGTCGTCCATGGTGTCGGCTTTCGAAGGGTGGGGTAAGTCGTCTAGCCCCAAAAGATGATGGGCAGATCGCGCGAAATGCTGGTTTCCACCAACTCACGCAGAAAACGCTCATCCTGTTTCGCCAGATCGAGCGGGTCGCTCTCGGGATCGGAATCATCGCCGTTCGGATTCAAAACCTCTCGCACGGCGTTCAATTCCCGCAGCATTTGCGGTGCCGAGCCGACGGAACGCGACGCGTCCCATGTGCCGAAAATCTTGTAGGGCTCGACCTGAACGAGCGATGGGAAGTCGCACGGCAAAACGTAGCCGTTGTACAGGCTGTGCCCGACGATCTGAGGACACGAACGTACCGTCACATCCTGTTGGTAAACTGGATGTTTGCGGTAATCTCCGTCGGGTGGTGGCGCAAACTCCGGCATGGTTTCGCGGCAATCAAGCCAATACGCATACGCACTGAGCGCCGCGAAATCGGGCCAGCGTTCGCTGAGCACCTTCTGGCCGTCGTCTCGCCAATCGACCTTTACGCCGTTGGCGCGGGCGACCGCTTTGCGGATGGCGGCGACTTCGCGTTTGGCCTTGAATCGCGCCCACCATGAAGTGTTGGGCGCGATTTCGTCGACTCCCTCGTCCGTCGCATATCTGGGGCGAATGCCGAGAGCGGCTTCGATGGGGGACGTGAAGTCGCCGACCTTGAATTTCCAGATCGGCATGACAAAAACGTCGAGACCCATCTGCACCTCACTCTTCTTCGACAACTCCCGAAGGCTGTCCGTTCGCGCTTCCTTTGAAAATCCGCCGGCCGAGATTCTGCTGATAGGGAGTCCAGGAGGTGTCCCGGCACGGGTCGTCGCGAATTTCGCGAGTGACGGCGTGAATCTTGGCGTCGAGATTATCGAGGTGATGAAGCGCAATCGCTTCAGGCGTCATCGGCACCTTGGGGCTGCCGAACTCAAGTGTGCCGTGGTGGCTCACGATCATGTGCTTGAGACGCAGCAACAACTCGTGCGGAAACGGCTCGCCGGTGAGGTCGCTGGTGCGCTCGACCTTGTCGCGGAGCATTTCCACGCCGATGACGAGGTGGCCGATCAACTGCCCTTCATCGGTGTAGCCGTAGGCGCGGTCGTAGCTGAGCTCATCGACCTTGCCGATGTCGTGCAGGAAGATACCTGCGAGCAACAGGTCGCGATCGACGTCGGGATAAAGGTCGATGATGCGATCGGCGACGGTCAAGAGTGTGACGACGTGTTCAAGCAAGCCGGCTTGATAGGCGTGATGGTTTTTGATGCCGGCGGGGGCGGTGGTGAACTTGCGCATGAACTCGTCGTCGATGAAGAAGCACTCGACGAGGGCGCGGAGATGAGGGTTGCGGATGCCGAGGAGGATCTCGCGGAGCTTTGCGGCGAGCTTCGTGACGTTATGGCTCGTTTGCGGCAGGAAGTCTTCGGGCGAGATTTGCGATTGGTCGGCTGGTTCAATATGGGAAAGGATGACCTGAAGCGCGCCCTGGAAAACCTGCACCTTGCCACGCGCGTTTAGAAAATCGCCAGGCTCGAAAGTGCGCGCCAGGCTTTCCGACGCGTTCCAAAGCCGCGCACCGACGCTGCCCGACTTATCGCGCAACTCGAGATGAAGGTACAGGTTGCCCTGGCGATTCGCCCTGAGTTGTTTGTCGGCGACGAGGAATACCTCGTCGACCGAATCCCCGTTGGCAAGCTGATTTACGAAACGACGGGTCATGCGGAGGTCAACCGAAGGTGATGGCTGCGGGAGAGGTCGGCCAGGCGCTGAAATCGGTTCGATCAGCCTTCGGCCACGAGGCAAGATTGTAGAAACGCCGAACTGTTAAGGTCAAGGGACCGAACAGCCCAGTCTTGCCGACTCTGGTCGCCAATCACCTTCGGAGTTGTTGACGGCTCGCGGTGGACGAATTGTCACAGAAATCTTCTTCGATTCTACGACCATACACGCGCGGTTCAGGCCGCCGATCGGCTGCGGCGGAACACTTGCACCAGGACGAGAATCCCGAGCGCCGCGGAAACGATGGTCGCGGGTTCGGGCGACTTGATGTCTTCCGCGAAGGCGGTTTGCGACATGTAGAAGTCGAGAACGTACTGCCCCGCTCCAAGGTTGTTAGTGGTCGCGGAGAAGTTGGCGGCGGCCTTGTTGTAGACCATGTTTCCGCCGGGATTCACCTCGTTCAGTTCATTGTTGAGGCTGAACGGGTCGTTGTTGGTCGCGCCGCCCGTGATCGTCCCCGCGCCGTCAGGCCGCCACTGAAACACAGTGTCGAAGTTGCCGAAATTCTGCCGGATGTCGATGTCGACGACGCTACGCGCCAACGCTTGAGAGCCGGCCTGGGCATTCGGATGCAGCATCGCTTGCAGCAACTCAGCCGCAGTGAACGACAACGTCAACGTGTCGGCATTCGTGAGCGTGAAAGTGAGCCGAAGCGTGTTGCTGCTCGATGCGCTTCCCGTGTCGGTCTGGTTGAGGTTCACATCGGCGTCGCCCGAGGCGCTTCGGAGATTGTTGGCGATCACCGCGTCTGCCTTGGAGACGAGCGGGCCGAGCGGCACGAATGTGTTTTCCGCAGCGGCACCCGCGTTCGGACCCACCGCCGCGAGCACGGGATCGAGATTTTGACTGTCGGTCGCCGAAGCGCCGGCGCTATTCAGGTCGGCGAAGTCCTGGGAGTTCGTCGACACACCATTATTTGCGAAATTGTTGGCCAGACCCGTCGCGAGATTGATGTTTGTGATGAGGTCGCGGGAGTAGGCGACTGCTCCTGCGTCGGCGCTACGCGGGGCGAAAATCATCAGACCGATCATCGACGTAAGCGCGAGTCTCTGGCGGATGCAGACCCTCATGTGCCGTCTCCTCTCGAAACGAGAGTTTGAAGGCGTAAACCGCCGGACATCGGCGGATTCTGGCCGCCCTCAACGCGACATCGTTCGCGCGCCCATCGCCAGGGTCAAGAAATCTATATGCACGTTTCGTTTTTGCCACATGGATAACTATGTTACTGAAGATAGCTGGATCTGACTGATTATTGATTGGCGAAATTGCGGGGTTTTGAGCGGATTTTGGGGGTAAGGAGTTCTTCAAAAGAAAAAAGCCGCCGCTTCGGGCAAGGGAGCCGAACTCCTCTGCCCTGGGCGGCGGCTTTTCAATTCGCCGAGATGACCTGGTGTGCTTCGAGCGATCAGGGGCTCGTGTGGTTCGGACCGCTGTTCACGAGCCCGCCGGGGAAGCCCTTCTTGGGATACGCCGCCGTGCCCGACTTGTTGCCCGAGAGGCGCTGTTTGAAGAGGATCACCTGGCTGGGAGCCGGTGAAGGATCGGGCGCGGAGAAGGTGGGCGTCGACGGGTGCGTAAGCTTCTGGATCGCCGACTTCTGTCTCTGACCGACGTTCGCGGTCGAGTTGGTCGAACCGTCGACGATGATGCCGATGTTGTTCGCACCAAGCGGGAACGGGAAGATCGGCAGCGAGCTCGGCGGGTTGGTGCCGAGCTGGTCGCTCGACGCCGGCACGCCCGGGATGTGGTCGACACGCAGGACCGCGTCGAACTTCGGTGTGGGGTGCTTGCCCTGCTCGACGATCGTGCTCTGCGGGTTGATCTTCACGCCCAGGAAGTAATGCGAGAGCGTGGCCGGCAGCGTGATCACCTGGTCATTCAGGGTGATGACGTTGTTGCCCGGCTCGAGGTTTTGCACCGTGCCAACAGCGGTTGGCGACGGAGCAGTCGCAACGCCGGGCAGGCTCGGAATCGTGTACGTGGCGAGGATGAGGTCGCCAGGGCCGAATTCCTTGTTCTGCGACGCGACGATTTGGACCGTGAGCGGGCCTTGCGTCGCGGTATCGGCGGGGCCGAGGTTGGCGATGCGGAGGCCGGGCTGGATCGTGTCGCCAGGCTTGAGCGGCGTCGGCAGGTCGAGACCAACGAGCTGCACGTTCGGCAGCGGCGAGGTGATCGACACAGCCTGCGGCGAGACGTAGGTATCGCCCGAGTAGTTGTTCTCGACGATCGCCCGGTCGGGGTTGATGACGTATGTCAGGAAGATCTTCCCGCCTGCGCCCGGCAATCCCTTGGGTTGCGGCGGGAGGTCGAACGTCGCCTGCGCGTCGGCCACCTGCGAGTTTTGCGGAATGCTGGGGATGGTGAGCTGGCCGATGAGAATCTGCCGATGCCCTGCCAGCTTGTTCGAGGCGAACACCGAGACAACCGAGCCAGGAGCGTCAGCGGTGCTGGGCGCGCCCTGAGCCAGATTGAGCGGCTGATTGATCGAGCTCGCCCCGGAGTTGGTAACAGTGACCGAGACGGACAGGGGTTGACCCCAGGCCGCGGTCGCTCCGGCATAGCCACGAATGGAGAGTTCGGGCAGGGAGACGCCAAGGCCGGAGTACGAGAGCACCTCGCGCCGCTCAAGGGCTTCGAGGGGGCGTACAGACGAGCCCGCCCGGGCGCGACCGCCCCGGCGCAGTGAACGAGCATCCAATGGCGGCAACACACACCTCCGTGCGGTCGAGGTATTCAGGACTCCTCCCCTCCCCGATCGGTTCGGTGGAAGTGTCCTAGCCCCTGACCAATCCCTTGCGGACTTCGATCTCGACGAATTTGACTTTTCTGAGGGCGAAACGCCGCGAACAGCGTCGCGCCGAAGCACGTCGGGCGCCCGCTCGTTGAGAGCGATGCGCGGCAACGCGCCTGTTCAGCATCATTACTCGGCCGTTATTCACACCAAACCGGGGCGATTCCGGACCACTCCATCAAACCGAGTTCCGTGCGGAATTGACATACCCGAGACGACGGCCATCCGAGTTTCGCCGCGTGTAACGATTGCAACGTAATCACGGAATGGGATGGGCGACCCGCTTGCCCCTACGGGAGTCGTCCCCCGCTAGGACAAGCCTAGTTACCTTCCTGGGTGCGGGCGGAAGGAAACCGTTGATTGGCAGCCGTTGACGACGCGCTTCTGGTTCGAGTTGCGAGTATGTCTTCTCACGATCTAAACGAACCAAACAGTATCATGCGCATATTTAACGCATTATAATCCCTCGCTATATTCCGCCTCGATTCGTAGAAGCTGTTTCGAGGCAAAGAACGGGCGGTGCCTGTCTCAGGTCGGAGACTGCTTCTCTGATCGCTCGCGTCGAAGCGAAGAAGCTGACGTCCCTCACACGCGCAGGCTGCGTGTATTGCCGCAACGACGCAACAAGAATACCGGCAACCGAGTCGGTTGCCTTATTCACCAAAGGTTGGTTGAAAATGGCAACGCAGGAATGGTGAGTGCAAGCCAGCGACGAAGTGCTGGGCCCAATGAGTGCCTCAGATCTTCGTGTGCTTGCACGTTTCCGAAGAATTAGCGCCGACACGTTTGTTTCCACGGACAAAATACGTTGGATGCCCGCGAGTAAGTTGAAAGGTCTCTTTGACCAGACATCCGGGGACTCGAGCGCCGACTCGGTTTACTCCCTGGAAGTTGCCGTTCAAACCAACGCAGCGTCGCAGCAGAACACAGCGAAGCCGACCATTCGGCCCGACTCGGGCTCCACCTTCGTCAGAGTGGACCAGCGAGAACGCCCGGCTGCGACTCATAAGATTTCTCGACAGGTCGAATTCGCTCCGCCGTTTCCAGTCCTACGATTTTGGTCGTCATTACTCAGGCATCAAGCGATCGCGATCTACGATACTCACATATTTCGAGCTAAGCGGTTCGGCCGGAAATTCGCACTCACTGAGAAGATGTGCCACGTTCACGGCGAATCTGAACTACGCGCGCCCTTCGGCCGAGTGCGCGAGATCAACTTCGACGAAGTACGCGAGGTTCGAGAAATCACGGCGTCGCGGCGCTTCTGCCGGTACGGTGGGATGTGTCATTTTGTCGTTCGGTCGGATCGCGGGCGGCGCATTCGCTTCAAACTGCCGGCAACCCAGGCCAGCTCGCCGCGCGACGCCCTCTCCGTGCAGTTGGGCGACCGCTATCTCGTGCGAGAGTCGCGCTGGTGGCAGAGAAGTGTCGGGATGATCATGCTCTCGATTGGAGTGATCGCGTGCCTGTTCGGCATTAATCTTCTGAGTTCGTCCAACGTCCCAGAGGGAGCCATCGGCGCGGTGGTAACCGCGTTTGGCGGCATGTTGGCCGGCTGGGGTTTTTACGTCGCGCTTCCTCTCGGCACTTGGATCAAGTTTGCCGACTACGAATTTCCCGATCCGAAGGCAGTCAAACGTCCCAAGAAGGCCGCCAAGGCGGGACGCCCACCATATCGCTCAAAGCCCTTGGGTTGGGCTGTCAAAGTCATCGGATTGGTCTATTACGTGGCGATGGCGGGACCAATCTCAAACGTTCTTCCCGATGTCCCGGCGGCGCAATTCTGGGTCCTGATGTATGCCCCCGCTCCGATGTTGATCTACTACGGCTACCGCATGTGTCAACGTTCCTACGATCCGAATGACAGGAGCGATCGGCGCAAACCGATCCTTTTCCTCCGACCGTTTGAAGACGACCTGTCGGTCTCCCTACAACCGACGGGATTTTTCAGCGGCCTCACGGGCCTCAGAGTGGAAGGACTAACGAGCGGGGTGTATGTGAAGAAGAACAGCCCAGGTGCGTTGTTGGGGGAAGCGATGTTCAACTGCTACCCAGTTCGACTGCTGCGCTTGTTCCTCAATCTGGGCACCGATTCAGCGGAAGAATCGCTATCGAGGGTCTTTGAACGATATGGTCGCGTTATCGCCATCGGCAAACCTGGTGATGCCTTCGCGGCGCCGGGTGCAGCCCGAGTGTATCTCCAGCACGAAGAATGGCAGGAAGTTGTTTTGGCCGAGTTGCGCAGAGCCGAGATTGTGGTGCTTCAGCCAGGGGCCACTGAAGGAGTGCGCTGGGAATTCGAGCAGATTCGCACGCTCGATCCGCCCATTTCTCCGCGACGACTTCTCCTTTGTCTTGCGAGCTATTTCCGCAATCCGCAATCGTACGAGGAAATGGCACGCCTCGTTCGGGAAGAACTCTTGATCGATTTACCCAGAATAGTTCCCTTTCTCGAACGGTGCGCGTTCGTGCACTTCCGCGATGATTGGTCGCCCCAGACACTGGAACTCAGCAACAAGTGCCCCGCCCTTTGGCCGATCTTGGGCGACGCGACCGACTTGGATTACACGCTGCAGCCATTCTTGGAAGGCCTACGAAGCGACAGTGAAATTTCGTCACCGCGCCCGCCGCGTTGGGTGAAGGGATTTCTTACGTGGGGAGCACTTTGCCTCGCGGCCGTCTTGAGCATACTGATGTACATCATTCCCGTTTCGGTGATTCAGTATGTAACCGATCTGTTCAGGTGACCGGTCCGGCAACGAGTGATGCGCTCGTCTTTTCAAGCTGAGTTTGGAAGCGCTACCGTGGAACGCGAAGTCGAGACGATTTTTGACCAGATTGAGCGGCGATGATTGGCCTGGTATCGCGCCGCCGCCTACGGCCGAATTACGACTGTGAAAACCGGGCTCGTGAAATAACCGTCCCAAATCCTTCGATCCTGGCTAGGAATACGGGCTGAGTCGTACACGATCTGCACGCGGTATTCGCCAGGTTTCGAGAAGTCGAACAGCTTGCCCAAGTCGAGCTCCCGCTCATAGGCGGAAGAGGGAGCCAGCTTGAAAACCTCATACTTAACTGCTCGAGCCTGAGGGGCAGGATCATTCGCGCCACCGATAAAGGTTTCAGAGACCGTGCGGCGGTCGCCAGGAAACTTGGCAACCTGCAAATCGGCCGATTCAACACGAATACCCCAAAACTCAGTTCCACCGGGCTGATCTGCAAATTTCTCGCTCGGCTCTTCGGGCTTCGGGAGCGGTTGACCTTTATCAAGCGCTTTGCGCCGTTCGGCCCAGAGAGTTTCGGCGTCGAAGTGGAAAACGACGCGCATCTTGACCTTCACCCCTGCCCCGCTCGCGAACTCGTAACGTTCTTTAAGAGGAACGACCTCGAGGGCCTGGCCCTGCGTGAGGTTTCCGAAGTCGCACGTAAAATAGTTTGCAAGCGTTGCTCGGAACATGTAAAGCCGACCGGTCGATGACGAACTGCGTGCAAAGAATAGATCGCTCGGACGTCTGCCGTCGACTGGCCATCGCGGAGGGCCCGATTTCCATTCATAGTTCTCGTTCTCGGCCTCGAACATGAGCACGCGGATCGACCAGACGTGGGCCCGGACGAGGCCCGGATGCTTTGGATCGGGCTCAATCGCTTGAATCTGCCCCAAGCCTTTTCCGGTGATGTCGCGCCAGGTTTTGCCCATGTCGGGCGAACGAAGTAGGCGGTTGCCTGTGTTCGACCGATCGCGGCCGGTGACCGCGAAAAGGATTCCGTTGGGAAGAAGCAAAGTTTCGCCGAAATCGTCACGCTCGGAGATCAATTCCCAGTTCGTGCCGTTGTCGCGTGAAAGGTAAAGGCCGTACCGCAGGTCTCCGCGCGGGGCTTTGTCGTCCCGATCGCGATAGACGATATAAATAACAAGCGGCGATTTCTCCGGCAGCTTGGCGAACGTGCCATTGAGTGGCATCTCGGGCGGCGTTTTCAGACGTTCCCAGCGCTTCGTTGCAAGCGGCGCTCGAAATAGGCCGTCGATCGTGGAAGCGAAAACATATGCCTCGCGCCTGGTCACTGCTGTCAACTGGGTGTGCGCTTCCGTGTGCGTCGGTTCGGCCGCGACGAGAAACGGGACCGGCAAAATGAGCGTCAGGACGAAACTGGTCACAATCCGACTTATCAATCGTCCCATGTCATCGGTCCTTTTCGCTGGCGGCACTGCATACATACATAGAGTTGCGAAGATCGTAACAGATGAGACGATCGTGGATCTCTGACCATTCACGCGACTACGGCCGAATCACGACGGTGAACACGGGGCTTGTGAGAAAGCCGTGCCAGACGTTCCTGACCGCGCCTGTGCAGGTGCCCAAGCCGTACACCATTTGAACGCGGTATTCACCCGCCTTGGAGAAATCGGCGAGCTTGCTCAAATCGACGCCGCGCTCGTAGGGATCCGAGGGCGTCAAGTTGAAGACCTGAAACTTGAATGCGCGAGGCGGCGGATTCGATTTCGCGTCCTTGCTCTCGGCGGCCGGGGCGGAAGCGGGAGGATACTTCTCGGACTTTGAACCGGCGAACTCGACGCGAAGTCCCCAGAAGTCGACCCCATCGGGATCGTCGCCCAGTAGCACCCGAGGCGCCTGGCGTTTGGGACGGGGATGGCCCTCTTCAAGCTTCTTCCGGTCCGTCTGATCAAGGGCGTTTGGGTCGAAGTGATAGACGACGCGAACGCCAATCTTTACGGGTTCGTCCTTCGCGAACTCGAAGCGTTCTACGAGGGGAACGACGTCCAGGGCTGTTGTGCGTAGGTTGTTCTCAAAGTCGTACTCAAAATAGTTCGCGAGTGTTGCGGAAAGGCGGTATCCACCTGTGTACCATGAATCCCGAGAAAAGAAGGGTTTGTTCTGTCGTGAATTGAGATCAGTCCCGATCGCGACTGATTCCTTCCAGCGGTAGTTTTCGTCGTCGGCCTGAAACAGATATGAGCGAACCGACCAGATGTAAAATCGGACTAGCCCCGGATGGTTTGGGTCGGGCTCGATGCCTTCAATCCATCCTCGATCGGTTCCGGTGATGTCGCGCCAGGTTTTGCCCATGTTGGATGAGCGAAGCAGACGCTTGCCAAGGTTAAGACCATCGTGGCCAGTGACAGCGAAGAGAACGCCACTCTGGTCGAGCACCGCAGCCCCGAAGTCGTCGCGCTGGGAGATGAGTTCCCAGCTAGTTCCGTGATCTCGCGAGAGATAGAGACCGTAACGCTGGCCAGGTATCGGCTTGCCGATGTAACTGCGTCGGGCGACAAAAAGGACGAGCGGTGACTGCGCTGGCAGTGCGGCGAACGTGCCATTGAGCGGCAATTCTGGCGGTGTTTGTATTCGCTCCCATCGCTTGGTCGCGAGCGAAGCTCGGAACAAACCATCAATCGTGATCGCGAAAACATACGTTTTGCGCTTCATAACCTCCGTCAACATCGTGTTGGCCTCGATCGGCGTCGGTTCCACGATGACGAACGACGGGAGCGTCCCGCAGCAAGTCATGGCAAACGCGGTCACGATCAGACGCAAAGTGAGTCTCATGACGCCAGTTTCCTGAAAGGAAGTCTGGTTTCTGTGACGCATCCGCTCTGAGGCTACGGCCGAATCACAATCGTGAAGACGGGGCTTGTAAAGCGGCCGTCCCAAACCCGTTCGAGGCCGTCGGGATAACTGGCCGAGTCATAGAGAATCTGCACGCGATAATCGCCCGGCTCGGAAAAATCGGCGAATCGATTCAGTTCGAGATTCCGTTCGTAGGGCGATGTCGGTGTTAGCTTGAACGTCTTGTACGTCGCTGGGTCGGGCAAATTCAGCTTTGTAGCGTTCTTTCCATTCTTGGTGTCTTCCACCGACGCGCTCACAATACGGCGTTCTGCGGGCCGCTTCTCGATCTGAATATCCCCTCTTTCAACGCGCAGACCCCAAAAATCGATTCCGCCTGGCTGATCGACGAGTTTCTCTTCAGGCGCGATCAACCGTGGAAATGGTTGGCCTTTTTCCGCGGCAGTCCGGCGTTCTCGCCACAGAATATCGCCGTCAAAATGAAAAACGACGCGAACTGGAACGACGATCCGTTCGCCTCGCGCAAACTCATAGTGATTTTTGAGAGGAACGACTTCAAGTGCGTGCACTTCGGTGAAGTTGCCGAAGTCGTAATCGAAGTAATTCTTGAGCGTTGCTCGATACGTGTGGTATCGGTTGCTCGACGCCGAGGTTCTCTCGAAGAAGAGATGTTTTTGCGGTTTGGGCCTGACCGTCCTCCACCCTGGTTTGGCTTTCCAGTGGAAGTTTTCATCCTCAGCTTCCCATAGATACGAACGGCCCGACCAACCCTGGACGAGCACGAGACCGGGATGATATGGGTCGGGGATGACGCCCGACAAAGCTCCCGACGCGTTCCCGGTGATATCGCGCCAAGACTTACCCATATCTTCCGATCTCAGAATGAAATTGCCCTGCAAGTTCGGGAAAGCCCCTGCTGTTGCATAGAGCATTCCGCTCGGGTGGTGCAAGACCGATTCGAGATCGCCACGACCAGAGATACGTTCCCAGGTTTGGCCGTTGTTCTGCGACTGGTAGAGCCCGTTGTTCAATGGTTTCGGAGCGTTCTTGTCCGACTTCCCGCGGGCGAAATAAAGAATGAGCGGCGATGTGACCGGTTGGCTGGCGAACTTGCCATTCAAGGGCATCTCTGGCGGCGTGTTCAGATGCTCCCAGCGCTTCGTTGCAATTGGCGCGCGAAAGAGTCCATCAGGAGTCGACGCAAAGACGTAAGCCTCGCGCTTCGAGACAGCGGTTAATTTCGTGTTGAGCTCGATTGGCGTTAATTCTGCCGCATTTACTTGCGAAATCGGTAAACTCAAAACCAGCGACATCACGATGCTTGCACAAAGTCGCATGCTTGAACTCCTCGCGACTTGGGGAGTCTGAAGACGACGCACCATTCTTATTGATGAGACGTTGGACGAGGCCTAGTCTTAGGAACTCGGTCGGCCAAATTCGTCCGAATGCATCAGTTGTCGCCGGTGAGTGTTTGGCCTCGTCCCCATGCTGTTACGGCCGAATCACAACCGTGAAGACGGCGCCGCTGAAATGACCGTCCCAAATCGTTCGATCCTTGATCGGAATCCCGCCCGAGCCGTACACGACCTGCACGCGGTATTCGCCGGGCTTGGAAAAGTCGAAAATCTTGCTCAAATCGAGCTCTCGCTCATAGGGCTTCGAGGGAGCTAAGTCGAAAACGTCATACTTGACGGCTGGCGGCTGGTCAGACTTCCCGTTTTCCGGCACATACTTACGACTCATGAACGAGCTTCGGCCGCCGGGATACTTCAGCACCTGCAAATCAGCCGTCTCAACACGAATGCCCCAGAACTCTGTGCCATCGGGTTGATCTGCGAATTTTTCGCGTGGCTCCTCGCTTTTGGGAAGCGGTTGGCCTCGATCAAGGGCCTCCCGTCGTTCGGGCCAAAGGCTTTCGGCATCGAAGTGGAATAGCGCACGGATTTTCACCCTCACGCCTGCCCCGCTGGTGAACTCGTAACGATCCTTGAGCGGAACGACGTCGAATGCGTAGGATTCATGACCATCACCGAAGTCGTATCGGAAATAGTTCGCGAGTGTTGCGAAATAGGCGTAGAGCCTATTGGTGGATGAAGCACTGCGTGAAAAGAACTTGTCGCTCGAAAGCCTGCCTTTAACTGGCCTTAACGGATAGATCAGCTTCCATTGGTAGTTTTCGTCTTCAGCTTCATAACCGACCGTCCGGACTCCTCCCCAGACCTGGGCACGGACGAGCCCCGGATGGTTTGGGTCAGGCTCCATGTTTAGAACGTGGCCCATGCCTTTTCCCCAGATATCGAGCCAGGTTTTGCCCATGTCCGGTGAACGTAGGAGGTGATTACCTGAATTCTCTTGAGTGTGCCCTGTGACGGCGAAAAGAAAGCCGTTTGGCAAAAGCAAGGTTTCGCCGAAATCATCGCGCTCGGAAATCAGTTTCCAGTTCGTGCCGTTGTCGCGTGAAAGATAGAGACCGTAGCGCAGTCCTTCGCGCGCGGGTTTCTCGAGTGATTTGCGATAGACAACATAGATGACGAGCGGCGACTTCGCCGGCAGTTTGGCGAACGTGCCATTGAGGGGCATATCTGGCGGCGTTTTCAGACGTTCCCAGCGTTTTGTGGCGAGTGGGGCTCGAAACAGACCGTCGATCGTTGAGGCGAAAACATACGCCTCTCGTTTGCTGACCGCTGTCAACGCCGTGTGGGCTTCGGTGTCAGTCAGTTCGGCCGCCGTTGCCGAGACGCAGGTCGCCAGAGCGAATGCGCACACAATCAAACGCAACGATCGTTTCATGACGGCGGTCTCGAGTTCTTGGAGGGGGATTCCAACCTCAGCCAATCCTCTCACCGAATTGTTTCAGACGCCAGTCTTTAAATTGCCTGTTGTTGATTGATAAAATTAGGGGACAAATGCTCAGTGTTGGCCTTGCGAGTCGCGGTTTTGATCGGTTATAAGAGTGCACGGAAGCGAATCGCACTGCTCTCTCACGAACCCGGCCCATCTGGTACACTGTCGTATCTTTCGCCCCCCTGCTCTCGCGCGGGTGGTCCGATCGTTTATTCCCTTAAAGATGATTCACGAGGGTGAACGCCTTCGTGATTTGAGGAGCCGTGCCGTGCGCTGGTCGCAAGCCCTGATTCCCACGCAGAAGGAAACTCCGGCCGACGCCGTCGCGCCCAGTCACAAGCTTTTGCTCCGCTCGGGGATGGTCCGCCAGCTCGGCGCGGGGGCGTATAGCTACCTGCCGCTCGGCTTTCGCGTGCTGAACAAGGTGATCCACATCATTCGCGAGGAAATGGACGCCGCCGGCGCGCAAGAATTGCTCATGCCCGCGCTACAGCCCGTGGAATTGTGGAAGGAATCGGGCCGATACGAGACGTTCGGCGAACTGCTGATGCAACTCGAAATCAGCGGCAAGCAGCACATGGCGCTTGGGCCGACCCACGAAGAAGTGATCACCGACATCGCCCGCGGACTCTTGCGGTCGTACAAGCAGTTGCCGGTCACCCTCTATCAGATCCAGACGAAGTTCCGCGACGAGCCCAGGCCCCGCTTCGGCATTTTACGCACCCGCGAATTCCTCATGAAGGACGCGTACAGTTTCGACCTCGACGTCGACCAGCTCAACAAGAGCTACGACGCGATGTATGAAGCGTATTGTCGCATTTTCGACCGTTGCGGCATTCCTTACGTGATCGTCGAGGCCGAAAGCGGACCGATCGGTGGCGACAGCTCGCACGAATTCATGGTTCCTTCGAGCACCGGCGAAGATTCGGTCATCCAGTGTCTCGCGTGCGGCTATGCGGCGAACGTTGAGAAGGCGGAAATCGGCGACAAGCCGGCCGGAACGCAGCCCGATACGTCGGCGCCCGCTTATGCCTCGGTCGCGACGCCTGGCAAGAAGACGATTGATGACGTCTGCAAATTCTTGAAGGTGGCGACGAACACTTCAGCCAAGCTGCTCGTTTACGTCGCGGACGGCAACCCCGTCGCGGCTCTGATTCGTGGCGATCATGAGGCGAACGAGGCCAAGCTGCGCCGCGCGTTTGGCGCGAGTTCGATCGCTCCGGCCGAGCCCGCCGTCATTCTCAAGGCGACCGGCGTGCCCGTCGGGTTCCTTGGGCCGGTTGGGATCAAGATTCCCCTCGTGGTCGATCGCGCCGTGGCAGCGATGCCGACGGTTGTGGTTGGCGGTAACGAGGTGGATATTCACTTCACGGGCGTCGTTCCGGGTCGCGACTTCGCGCTCGACAAGGTGACCGACCTGCGGAACGCGGGCGTCGGTGATCCCTGCCCTCGTTGCGACGGGACGTTCACCGTCACACAGGGGATCGAAATCGGCCACGTCTTCAAGCTGGGGACGAAGTACTCGAAGGCGATGGGGGCGAACGTCAATGATGAGAAGGGGCAGGAAATCCCGATCATCATGGGATGCTACGGCATCGGTGTGAACCGGATTGTCGCGTCGGCAGTTGAGGCCGGACATGACGACAACGGCATCACCTGGCCCTTGGCGATCGCGCCTTATCAGGTTCTGATCGTGCCGCTCTCGTTGACGAACGAGCAAGTCTTGGCGACGACCGAGGAGATTCGCGCGGCTGTCGCCGGTGCGGGTTTCGACGTGTTGATCGACGATCGCGACCAGCGCCCCGGCTTCAAGTTCAAAGATGCCGACCTGATTGGCGTGCCGTATCGCGTGGTCGTCGGCGAGCGTGGGCTCAAAGACGGCAACATCGAAGTGAAGTGGCGTACCGAGGCAGCTGCTCGGACGATTCCGGCCGCGGGAGGCGCGCAGGCGATCGTTTCGGAACTTAATGCCGAGGTCGATCGTCTCAAGGGTGAAGCCGAAGCTCGCAAAGCGAAGCGCGCGGGGTCGCAGCGGTCATGACCAGGCGCCAGATACGGGCCGGTTATGCCCTCTTCGCCGTGATGACGCTCGTTTCATTCGGCGGCCCCTTCTTGATCAACAGCGTCCTGAACGGGGGTGAGTCGAAAGGCTGGCCCCCGGACCGGCCAATCGAGTGGGTTGTCATCGTTGGGCTGACGGCTGTCGTCGTGGGAATTCTGGCCGGACTGGGCGTGCTTTACGTGGCGAATCTGAAGCATATGCGCGTGGTGCGCGAGCGGTTGCAAGCCGAGCGCGAGGCGAACATCAGGGCGGCGGCCGAGGCCGATCGGGGTGCCTTGTGAACGCGATCGGTGTCGGCGCAGGGTTGCTCGTCGTTTCGTTCGTGCTGGGTATGCTCCTCACCCGGCTGGCGAAAACGGTCGCGCCGCGCTTTGGGTTGGTCGACAAACCGGGCGGACGCAAAGCGCATAAGGCCCCTACGCCGATGGGCGGTGGCGTCGCGATTTGGCTGACAACTGTGAGCGTTCTGGGCATTGGTGCACTGGGACTGCTGGCCTTTCGCGGCCAACTTCCGGCCGGGCTGGCCGTGCATGTGAGCGGTTTGCTGTCGCGTGGTAGCGAGTTGTTGCTGATTCTGGCGCTCGGCACGCTCATCATGATTATGGGGTTGATCGACGATCGCGTCGGTCTCCACTGGGCGCCGCGACTGTTTATTCAGTTCGCCCTGGCGACGATTCTGGTGACACAAGGCGTGCGAATCACGCTGTTCTGGCCGTTTCACAGCCCGATTCTCTGCGGCGCTTTGACGGTGCTCTGGATTGTCGGTCTGACGAATTCGTTCAACTTTCTTGACAACATGGATGGCCTGGCGGCGAGCGTCGGCCTGATTGCGGCGGTGCTGTTCGCCACAGCGCAAGCGATGGTGCAAAGCCTGTTCGTGCCGGCGGTGTTGATTGTGCTGGTGGGGGCACTGGCCGGATTTTTGGTTTACAACAAATACCCCGCGACGATCTTCATGGGCGATGCGGGCAGCAACTTTTTGGGCTTCATGCTGGGTAGTTTGACTGTGGCGGGGACATTCACGCGTCCGGAGCAGGGATATTCTCCGTATAGTGTTTTGTCGCCGCTTCTGGTGATGGCGGTTCCGCTTTACGACACGTGTTCGGTCGTCATCATTCGCATTCGCGAGGGGCGAAGTCCGTTCCAGGCCGACCGTCGGCACTTTTCGCACCGGTTGGTCGATCGCGGACTGAATGCACCTCAGGCAGTGATGACGATCGCCCTGGTTACGCTTGCGGGCGGACTTGGCGTTTTGCTGCTGCCGCATCTTGGAGCGTTTGGTGCGTTTGTTGTGGTGGCCCAGACGGTTTGCTTGCTCGGGTTGGTGGCGATTCTTGAAGTGGCCGCGCCTCCCCCGCCCCGTCCCGCGCCTGGATCTCTGAGTTCGAATCCGTCGGAGCGTCACGATGCCGAAGCGAAAGTCGAACCCGCCGTCGCCGCGGACCAACCCGGCCCCTCCGCCTGACGCGCGAGGCAGCGTTGCGGTTCCCGACGAGGGATTCGCGCGAATCGGTGAGCTTTTGCGACGGCTCGCACTCGGTCTGACGGCGATTCTCATCGTCACACGTCCCCTCTGGCCCAGCGAAGACGCCGCGACTGGCACCGGCCTGACGTGGGTTGCCGCGACGCTCGTCGTCGCCGGGATCGCGATCATCGCGACGCTTTTCGGCGGCGTGGTTCGCTACCGTTGGTCGTTAGTCGACGGCGCGTTTTTGCTCCTTGTCGCGCTTGTCGCGTTGAGCACGTTTGGTCTTCCGACCCATGCGATTGGCTTCAGTTGGCCGGGCGCCGCCGATCGACGTTCGGCGATCAATCTCGCCTGGGAATGGGGCGGATTGTTCGTGATCTATCTGCTCGTGCGCTGGCTTCCGCGCACGCGTGCCGAGAGTTCGACGCTTGCGGGAATCGTCGTTACGACCGCTGGCGCGATTGCGCTTTACGGCATGTACCAGGGATTCGTCGAACTACCCTCGTTGCAACGCATGGTCGAACGCGACCCGGAACGCGCGATGCGCTTGCTTGGAGTGACGCCGGGCTCGCCCGGCGAAGCAGCGATGAGGAGCCGCATTCTCGGATCGAAGGAGCCGTTTGCAACCTTTGCGCTGGCGAATTCGCTCGCAGGATTTCTGGTTGGGGCGCTGGCGATGGGGCTTGCGGTCGCGGCGGAGAATTTCAAACGCGCGGGGCGTGGATCGAGGGTTGTTGCCTTTGCACTCGCAGCCGCGCCGGCGGTGGTTCTCGCGCTTTGTCTTTTGCTGACGAAGAGTCGAAGCGCGTGGATCGGTTTGGCGGTGGCGATGGTTTGTATCGCACTTCGGGCGTGGGGACAGCTATCAAAGCGAGCAATTGCGATTGGCGCGGGGCTGATGCTCGTGGGCCTGATCGTTGCGATTGGCGGGCTGGCGTCGATCGGTCAGCTTGATAAGGAAGTGCTCACGCAAGGGACGAAGTCGCTCAAGTACCGGCTCGAATACTGGCGTGGGACGTGGGATATCATCACGAACGCCCCGAATCCCTACGAACCGAAGACCGCGAGCGCGATCAAGGTTGGCGAGGAAGAGCCGATCGTCTGGCCCGAGAGCCACGCGTTTTGGTGCGGAATTGGTCCCGGGAATTTCTCGGGCGCCTATCTGCGTCATAAGTTGCCACAGGCGAGTGAAGAGATCGTTGACCCGCACAACATGGTGCTCGAGGTCTGGGTGTCGTCGGGCTTGCCGGCGGTAATCGCCCTCATCGCCGTGCTTGGTGGCGGAGTTTTCCTGGTTCTCATGCCATCGAGACAAACATCAGTTTCTGATGAAAATGTTTCTGAGGTTGAATCAGATCGTGAAAGTGAACGCCGGGGCGGAACGGTCTGGTTGATGGTCTTCGCGTGGGCGAGTTGGTTTGTCGTGGCAATCACCGGCAAGCTCGACCCGTTCGACGCGAAGGGCGACATGCTCATGCGCTGGGCAATTTTGGGCGCGGGGCTGTTTGGCATTTCATGCCTCGGGACGATGCTCTGGCGTCGCCGGGAGATCCCGGCTTTCGCGGCAGGTGTGGGAGTGCTTGCGCTGGCGATTAACCTGCTTGCCGCGGGTGGAATTGGTATGCCGGCGGTAGCGCTCGTGCTGTGGGTGCTGCTGGCGCTTGGGCTCAACCTCAAAGATGAAAGCGCGTGCGGACGATTGCGCGAGCGCGTCAGTTTGGCATTCCCGGCGGTTGGATCGCTGGTGTGGGCCGCGGCGGTTGGGTCGTTCGTTGGGGCGATCGGTCCGTTCTGGCTCTCCGAAACACTTCGCGAGCGCGCTGAGGTTGCGATGAGCAAACAGCCGCCGATCTTCGAGATCGCGCGGAAGGGGTTGCTCGAATCGATCGAGGCCGACAAGGCAAACGTGCGACCGATTCTCGACCTGGCTCGGCTCGAGTTCATCTACTGGCATACGCCCGAAGCTCGCTCGCGTCCCGAAGTGCGGGAGCGCGTTTTCCTCACGCTTGACTCAGCGCTCAAGCCCCACTGGCGAGACCCCAACTCGCTGATGGTTCGGAAGCTCCAGGCCGAATATGCGAAACAGATTGAAGGTGAGATCGAAAACCCCACAGCGCTCGATCTCTTGACGCTCAAGAGTCGGCGTGTGCGCGCATGTCGACATGCCGCGCGACTCTATCCCACGAATGTACTGCTTCGCGTCGAACTCGCGCTCGCGAGTGCTGAACTCAATATGTATGACGTCGCACTCGACGAGGCGAAGACCGCGTTCGAACTCAGCGACAAGACGCCGCACGAGGAGCGTAAACTACCGGCCGCCTTGCGAAGAATGCTTGAGAGTAGACTGGCCGAGTGGACGGAAAAGAAGAACAACCCTGCGCAGATTCCAACGCGGGAATCGGTTGAGAAACAGAATCAAAAGTGATCACGGAACGCTATGTTTTGTTTTGACACATTTGTATGCGATGTGTCTTTGTCCAAGCCCAGGATGATTCATTCGGAACGTGTTGGGTACAAGAAAGAACAGGGTGGCCGGGACAATGCTCCCAGCCACCCAAGCCTGTTCTCATAAAAGCACTGGCGTAGCCAGTGGCACCCGAGTTCTCAGCCGAAACTGCACGCTTGCGAAAGCGTGTTAGCGCGTTGTTGCGGGTCGAGTCTGATACTCCCGCAGGTAGGCGTCATAGGTCGAGTCCGAAGGACGGCTCGCTGGTTTCTTGAACGGGAAGTCGGGCATCCCCTTCCAGGGCAATGGTCCTACATTGTCACTCGTCGCGGTGAATGGGTCGGCATCTTTGCAGTAGCCCACCGAACGCAGGACGTAACTTCGCGTCCAGCCCGAAGGAAGCGCGGGGAGTTGGCGGCCGTCGAACTCGACGCGGACTTCATCGCCGGGACCGACGAGGCAAAGCTGGTCGTCGTCGGCTTGCAGCAGTTTGGTCACATCGCCGAAGCGCGTGAGCATCCCAGATAGATGAGCGAGAGGCGCGGGGTCGACATAGTTGTAATCGTAGATAAGAGGCAGACGGCCGTCGGGCGAGATTTCGCGGGTGTAGCCGCGATAGCCGAGCTTGACGGCAAGCACCGACAGGGTGACGGACTTCACACTTGATGTCGGCTGGCGAACGGCGATGAACGCCTGGTCCCAGTAGCATTCCATGTTGGTGCGAATTCGCAGTTCACACGACTTGCCGGTCAGCTTTCCGGTGAGGTCGAGCGTCATCATTCGCGGTAGCCCCGCGGGATAACCCATCGAAGGAGTGATCACCTCCCACTGCCCCGTCGCGTTCTTGCGTTCGAGGACCGGCGGCTTGAGTGCGGTGCCGGCCGTGGCCGCGGCGAAGTTGGTTTGCGAATATGGATACTCAACCCAACCGGCGAGGCAGAGGACGAGTGGATCGGTCGGACCGAATTGTGCGAGACGGTCGCCGAAGTCGAGAACGATCGCGTGATCCTCGGCGTAACCAATCCATCCGCGTAGAAGTGAGAACTGGTCGACGGTTCGTCGGTCCCACGCTTTGAGTCGGTCGGTGATGTCACGTCCGGCGTGGTCGGTCGCCTTCACCGGTGCGATCGACTGTGACCAGGCGACAAGCTCGCCGGTCGGTCGCGGGCCTTCGGGAGCGAACCGTTCGTCGAGCGTGGTGTTGATCCCAGGAGGACGATCGACGACTTCAAGCATCAAATGGTCGAGATAGGCGATTTCGTCCATTGGTTCGGTAATCGCGAGACGGAAGATGCCATCGACTGCTTTGAGCTGATCGGGCGCAATTGCGACGGCTTCATCGCGATCAGGCTGGCTATAGATTCCGGGTGCGACGAGATACCCGAGACCACCACCGCCGAGGAAGTCTCCCAGGCAAACAAACTGCTCACCGTTCCACGTGAAAAGTACCGGGCACGAGCCGGTCTTGCGGTTGTACTCGGCGATATTGTGCGTTGTTGCAACGGGCATGTTGAGCTCGCACTGGAGCACGCCGTCGGGCCAGCGAAGATGGATGAGTTGAATCTGCTTCGCCGATCCCAGACCGAGCACGACCGGAGTTGCCGACTGTCCGAGACTCGTTGAAGGAGTCGCGTGGTCGTATCTCACATCGAGCCCGTCCCCTTCGATCGAGATCCGCGTACCGAGTCCTTCGGCATTGGAACGCATGTGATCGGGGTGCGGCTTCCAGCGCCCGCCGAGTGTAATCGCCACCCAGGTTCGGCCGTTACCGCGATTGAGCGCGACTCGCGGTGCTTCGCCTTCGCGGAGCATAAGAAAGTCAGGAAGAGGATCGCCGCCAAGGTCGGCGTAATTCAGACCAACGATCGCGCTCTCCCCTTCTGGAGCAAGCGGGACGTCGAGCGGAACGAGATGATCTTTCCCCTCGTTGCGAAGCCACGATAGCGGCTTGAGTTGGTCGGCGATCGGAAGGCCGATGAGGTCGGTCCAGGTGTCGAGATCGAAGTCGGTCGCGAGGGCCGATCGCCAGTTTGTGTTCGGACCGGGACGCGCGACGAGTTCGGTTTTCACGCGCGTTGAAGCATTGTGATAGAGAACGGTCTTGCCGCTTGCTTCAACCGAGACGATGTCGACCTGACCGTCCTTGTCGAAATCCGCGCTGAGAAGCCCGTTTCGTTTTGCTGCGCCGAGAGTGTCGAGTTTCACCGAGTGAAATTCGCCGAGGCGGTCGTTGAGCACGACGTTGAGCGGTTTGTCGTCGTCCGCAAGGACCAGGTCGATGTCGCGATCGTTATCGACATCGAGGAGGGCAAGACCCACGTGATTGGCTTCGCCGCCGGTGATTGCTCCATCGGTCGACCAGACTGAGAACGCGAGCTTCAGTCCTTTTGTCACGAAGGTGTCGGTCGAAACGGCGATCGGTGTCCAATTTGCCTCGATACTTGGTGGCGCGGGTTCGGGCTTGCCGTCGTTGCGGAAAGCGGAGTTCGGAACCGGCGGGACAGACTTGTCGGTAAAGGCATCGTTCGCGTTCGCGGCAAGCGTGTGATTGACGACATATAAATCGATGTCACCATCCTGGTCAAAATCCATGAACCGCGCGGTCAAGCTGACGTAGTTCGACGGCGCGATTCCGGCCAACTTTGTGACGTCTTCAAACCCCTTCTTCGCGTCATTGCGAAGAAGACGATTGTCGCCCACCCCCGTGAGAAAGAGGTCGACGCGGCGGTCGGCGTCGAAGTCCGCTGCGGCCACACCGAGACTAGCGCGGTCGAGAGGGAAGCGGAGTTGTTCGGTTGCGTCGCTGAATTTGCCGTCGCCCTCGTTGAGCAGCAGCGCGTCGCGCAGGCCTTTGGGGCCAACGATCGAGGCGGGAAGAAACAGATCAGTCTTGCCGTCGCCATTGGCGTCGAATGCGGCAGAGGTTGCTCCGAAGCGCTGGCGAACGCGGCCATGGATCGCGAATTTTCCGGTGAAGTCGCTTGCCTTCACCCAGCGACAGCCATCGGGCAATGTGATTTTGATGGGGGCGGGAATGTCGAACTTGGGTGCCTCGACCGACTTTTGTTCGGCCGAGCGCGGACCGAGGGGATCAAGGGCGTTGGCGTACTTCCCTGCCTCGCCGTAGGCGTTCGAGAGTTTTTCGCCGGGCGCTGCGAGATCGCTCTCGGTGTTGAGACGGTACCAACGCGCGATTAGCTTTTTCTGAGTTTCAAGGTCGCCCTTCAGCCGGTAGGTGAGGTGCAACTCGTGAAGAACAGCCGTGAGATAAGGGGCTAGCTCGAACGCCTTGGAGAGGTACTGAATTTTCTTGTCAGTCGCCTGTGGACCCGCGGGTAATCCACCGCTCGGAGTTTCCGGGTCGGGTTTCCAGACGGTCATGGCCAGCTTGTACCATGAGTAACCATCGTTCGGGTCGGCGTTGACCACGGCTTGAAAATCGTTATGAGCGCGGATGATGTTCTCGGGGTGTTCGAGATCTCCCGTGAGGTAGTGAAGGATAATCCCGCGGCAGTAGCGAGCGTGCAAATTATTCGGATCTCGCTTGAGCACAATATCCATAAGCGCGAGCGCTTCCTGGAAATTGTTCGCGAACTCTGATGCGTCTGCCCCTGTTTGCCTTGCGGCTTCTGATTTCACACCCGATTCGTTCAAAAGTGCGATGCTCAGATTGATCATGCCGACCGTCCAGTCAGGCGCGAGCTTTCGGACGAGCCGGAACTGTTTGGTCGCCTCGGAGTATTCGAATCGTTCGAGGTAGCCGATCCCCAGGCGATTGGCGGACAACACCTGCACCAGCGATTCGGGCGGGATGTCCGACAGGTGGAATGGATCGGGCTCACCGGACTTGACGGGCACGGCTTGGGGTGCCGAGGGCGTCACGTTTGCGACTTCCCCCTTCTCTTCCTTGCCGCAGCCGGAAAACGTAAGAAGCAACACGCCGCAGATGATGGGAAAACGAAGGTGCATGGCGACGCTCTCAAGAGTGCCGCGCGGCGGATACTTTGGGAAATGTTTGGGGCGGACGATGACCCGGAGAGGCGCGAAGCCTGTCGATCAGGAGTGTCCGCCTCGGGGATAGATGGGCCGCGCGTACTGGTCAGTATAGGCTTCGGTGCGGAGATGACCAAGCAGGTTGTGACCGCGTCGACGGGCGCGCTCGTGCCGAAGCGCGGCGAGATCGACCGGCCCGACCACGATCTTCTCGCCCGGTCCCGGATCGGCCTGGCTGAGAATTCGGCCGTCAAAATCGACGATCATGCTCCCGCCCGGCCAGGAAAACGGCGGGTAGTTCGCCAGGCTCGCACCCTGGTTTGCCGCGACAACGAAGGCCTGATTTTCCACGGCGCGAGCGCGATTGAAGAGTGTCCACCAATCGAGCGGCGGCGTTGCGCCCCAGGGATCCATGTAGGCAGAGACGCGGATGAGCACTTCTGCACCGGCGAGAGCCATCGCGCGAAGCACTTCGGGGAAGAGCCAGTCGTAGCAAATTGCCACGCCAAGCTTGCCAATTTCGGTGTCGACGACTGGAAACAACGGCTCGTTGTAGCCGGGCAGATCGTGCGGACTGGCGTGGACCTCCCACGGTAGCCACGGGTTTACCTTGCGGTACTTCGCGAGCAAGCCGTCCGGCCCGACGAGGCAGGTCGTGTTGAAAACGACACCAGGGTACTTGCGATCAACTTCGAGAAACGTGCCGGTCTGAATATAGATCCCGCGCTCGCGTGCTTTGCGCACGTAGCGATCAATTTGCTCGTTCGGCAGCTCGACCGCGAGCTTGTCGGTGAGCTCGGCGACGGTTTCATAGATTGGCGCGGCGTGCGCGAATTCGGGGAAGACGACGAGCTTGATGTCGAAGAATGGCTCGTACCCGATCACCGCCTGATCGATCATTCCCAGTAGCCGGCCGACCCGCTCGGGGAGTTCGTTGCGATGTTTGATGCACGGTAGGTCGGTCTGGCAAGCGGCGGCGTAATAGCGGTCGGGCACGAGTGGTCGAGCTCATCCAGTTGAGGAGAAAGCCGCGCGAGACTTACTGTCGCGCGGGGACGTCGGGATTGGTCGCATCCAGGAATGCGGCAAGCGTGGAATCGGGCTTGCGGTCGCTGAGACGGCGGAAGACATCACCGGCCTGACGAGTTTTGCCCGAGAGGTAGAGCTGAGCGCCGAGGACCAGCCAGCCATCGCGATCGTTGGGCGATTGCTGGAGATGAGATTCGAGCTTGGCGATCGCCTTGGCGAAATCACCCGGTTCGGTGTAGATCGCTTGAATGTCACCCGCATTTACTTGCCAGCCGGGTTCGGTAATGGTCGCGTCGCGGAAGAGGTCGGCTGCACGCGCGTAATCACCCCGGCCGATCGCGAGCTGCGCGAGGCGGACCAGAGGTGTCGCCGACTTGGGATTTGAGCGTCGCGCCTGGTCGTACCGCTCTTCGGCCTTCTTTGTATTTTTGGCGCGGAAGAGGCGATCACCCAGCGTGACGAGGTTATCGGCCTTTGCCGGCTGAGGTCGCGCGGGTTGGGCTTGCGGGTTCATGACAAACGGCGCGGGGCCAGGTTGCGGGAGCATAAGGCCGCCATTACCCATCCCATTTCGGACAACCACCGGCTGAATGGGGACAGGGACCATCACTGGATTCGCCACCACGAACGGCGCGAACCCGAGGCTCATATAGCCGCCCATCGCGAACCCGCCGCCGTAGAAGCCGAAGCCGCCGAACCCTTGCCAGTTTCTTCCCCCACCACCACGTCCATGATGACCGCCGCCACCCCCGCCATGACCGTCAGCACGAACGGCGACCGGCGACAGTGCGCTCGCGAGGAATACGAAAACCGTAGAGTAGAGATGAGCCCGTCGAGTTCGAGCCAGCCGGCTGATCTGCATGAGCGACGTCCTTTGCTCCTGAGCATGCCGCATGCGGATGCGACCTCTCCTAGCTTGAATTATCCGTCCCCTGCCGTGCAATGACAATGGCGCGGAGGACGCGATTGATTCTGACTTTCTGGTCAGAAACGAAAGCCGGAGGGCGCAGGAAGCGCTCGGGTGGGGAGCGTTTTGAGGTCGGCGCCAAGGTTGGGATGGCCGGATTCGTCGAGCTTGAGAGCGTCGACCGACCCGGTTCCTGGCTTGGGGCGATCGCGCGCGACGAACGTGAGCACCGCGTCGTTTTTTCGAGGCGTGGGCCCGTGCGGCGTAAAGATATGGTTGCTGCCCCAAAGATTCGTCCAGGAGACGCGGACGTCGGGACGCGTGGGGCGAGCGACCGGAGGAGCGTCGCCAAGCGCGGTGAAGTTTGCGAGATCGTAGGCGTCGCCGCGCGATTGCCAGAAGACCGCGCCGTGCGGCATGCCGTTCGTTCTCGATCGCAATAGCACAGCCAGGCGCCTTCCGCGATCGAACATATCCACGAAAACTGACTCATGCGATGAGACGAGCCAGGGTCGGTCGGGACCGGGCTCGGTTCCCGGCCAGGCGCCCACCGTCACGAAGTTGCCTTCGGCTGCGATCGAGCAGCGATCGAGCAGCAGGTCGGTCTCGAACCGCTGGCGAGCAACTTTTTGCGGCCGCAAGTCGATGGCCGAGGTATCGCCGTCGCTAAGAATCGCGGTGTTCTTGAGGCTGACGATCCCCCGCCCCAATTCAGCGGCAATCGCCTCGCCGTTTGAAACGACGATCGCGCTATCGCTGATCTGAGCGATCGGCCGGTCTGAGATCGACAGGAACGGTCCCGCTCCAAGCTCGAGCGGTTTGGTCCCCGGTGCGTGGAACAACACTACGCCCGAGCCGGCCGAATTCCCGGCCGCGCGGAACGAGCAATGTGTTAGGAGGAGATGCCCGTCGTCGACGCGAATGAAGTACGGCAGCGCGGAAGAAGTCGCTCCACTGACGAAGAGTCCTTTAATCGACAGATAACCCTTCGAGATGCTGATGAGCGCAGCGCCGCGTGCGCCTGACGCGGGAGTCCAGACCGGTTCGTGACCGGCGTCGGCAGCGACTTCGATTTCGACAGTCGCACCATCAGGCAATTGCACCGGCGTGAACCGGGGCGTGTGACCATTGCCCAGAACCTTGATGCGGGCCTTCTTGCCGGCGGTGACCTTGCGCGCGAGATAGAGCCCAAGGTCGCCCTGGAACTCGGCGTCGTCGAGCAAGAAGAAAAGTTCGCCGTCTTTGCCTTCGTACGACGCGGGCTTCTTGGCGGCGGGCGAGCTGGGAGAGGTTTTGGTATACGAGGCGGTCACACCGGGGATCATCGCATTGCGCGGCGCGGCGGTAGCTCGGCCGGGCAACCCAGGCAAGAACGGTGCGGTAAACGCGCGGACGGTCGCGGGAAGAAGCGACGGGTTCGGCCAGGCAGCGCGGGCGAGGATGTCGCCGCGGACGTCGGGCGACGTGCTAAAGCCTGAGGCGTGGAACTCATCAACGAGCGCTGCGTTCCAGCCGGTTCGTGATTCGCGAGTCGATGTATCAATCGCCTTCCAGGTTGAACGGCCTGCCGTGAGATTGGCCAGGCTTGCCGTTTCGCGCTCTCCGTGCGAAAGAAGCGCGGGCCAACCAATCACCGCGTCACCGAAGCTCCGCCACGTGGCGATTTGATCGATGGCTCCCGTCGGATCAACCTTCGTGCGGATCAGGCCCGACTCGTTCACGCCGACAAACTTCGCGAGCGTGGAGCCGAGTGAGATCAAGTTCGACGGCATCGACTTGTTGCCGGGAAGATCGAGCACTGCCCCACGCGCGGCGACGAGGCTGCGGTAGGCATAGAAGTTTCGCTCGCCACGTCCGGTGCTGGGGCGGCACGAGATGATCTCGCCTGCTCCGCTGAGAATCATCGAGCGATTCGACACGACGTCGCAGGGACCGAGGATGTCGATCAGCGTTTTCGAAGTCGTTCGAACATTGCAGTTATCGAACCGAATCTGCGAACCACGATTGGGCCGCGCGTCGGTCGGCTCGTCGACCTTGATGAACGTGAGCGGCTTACCGCTGGCGTTCAGTACGTTGATCGTGCAGTTCTTGAACGTCAGCTCCGCGCCCTTGAGATGGAAGATCGAGGTGAGCGTGTTGGGAGATTGCGAAGAGTCGATGATCAGATCGATCCCCTCGAACGTGAGCTTCGCAGCGTCAAGCACCAGAACTGCCGCTCGGTTGAACACTGGCTTTTCCAGGTCGAACCGCAGGTGAATCATCGGGCGGTAACCGGCCTTCGCGCGGATGATCCGCGCCTTCGCCGCTGTGCGAAGTTCGTCCTCGAACAACGGGCCGTTGTCGGCGATTTCGATCAACCCCTGCGGACGATCGAGCGCCTGGCGGAGTGTCGAGACCTCGCCCTCTTTCGCCGGGTCGACGACGCGCTGGACCAAGGTGGTCGGACCGGCGAGCGTGGTTGCAACCGGCAGCTTGGCCCATTCAGGAAGTGCGGCCGCTTCGGCTGCTGCGGGATAGACCGCTTCTGCTGGGACGGCGTCGACCGGATCCGCCGGTTCGTTCCAGACGACCGGTGCAACGACGGGCGGCTTTGGTTTCACGATCGGCTTGGCGATGATCGGGCTGGCGGCCGTTTGCGGGCGAGGACGGTCGATGCGTTGCGGTGAACCGTCGGGGTTTGTCTCTTCGCCGTTCGTAGCCTCGTTTGCTCCCCCACCCTCGTCGACGACGATCGGAGGGGAATCGGAAGGCGTCAGCAAGGTGACGACGCCAAACCCGAGCAGGGCAATCGCCAGTCCGAGGATCGCACCGGCGGCGACCCAGGTGGAGAGTGGAATGTCTCGACCTGGGACCGAACGAACTGCGCCCGTGTTGATGGAATGGCCCGGTTCGTCGTCGTCATCATCGTCGTCGATGAGCGCGGTTGCGGCGGCGGGCGTCGTCGAGGGTGGTGCTTGTTTGGGACGCGAACGGGAAGGACGCGATTCGTCGGCGTCAAGTTCCGCCAGGTCGGCAAGCGAGACTTCCGCAAAGCTTGGAATAGGCTTGGCGGGTGGCTCGGGTTTGCGGTCCACCGCTTTGGGCGGAACTACTGGTTTCGAGGTCACCGGCGGCTTCGGCGGCGCAGCGTTCGACCCGGCCGGCGAATCGGAGACGAGCGAGATTTCGTCGTCGTCATCAATCAGCGCTTCGAGCGTTTCGCCAGGCTCGTCGTCCTGTGCTTCGGGAAGCGATTCGATCGCGTTGATGAAGGCTTCGTAATTCGCGAATCGCCCCTCGGCACGCTTGGCCATTAGCTTCTGAATGAAGCGAGCAAGTGGCTCGGAGGCGTCGGGCCTGAGCTCGCGCACGTCAGGGATCGGCGCGGTGACGTGGCGACCGAGCTTGTCGGGCACGTTGCCGCCGGCGTAGGGCGGCTTGCCGGTGATCAGGTAGAAGAAGGTGCAGCCCAGCGAGTACATGTCGCTGCGTTCGCTCGTCGCGCGGCTGTCGCGGGCTTGTTCGGGCGACATATAGTCGACGGTCCCAACCGTCGTGCCGTCGCGGGTGACGCGTTCGTCTTCGTTGTCGGCTTGAAGAGCCAGGCCGAGGTCGATGATTTTGACCTCGCCGTCCGGGGTGAGTAGCAGGTTCGCGGGCTTGATATCGCGGTGAATTACGCCCTGTCCCGAAGCGTATTTCAGCCCCTCGGCAACGGCGCGAATGACACGAGTTGCCTGCGTGAGTGGCAGCGGGCCTTCGGCTTTCACGCGTTCCTGCAGGTCGCCGCCGGCGACGAGTTCGAGCACGAGATAATGCCGGCCCTGGTCATTACCGCGGTCGTAGATAGCGGCGATGTTTGGGTGCTCGAGCGCCTCGGCGCTCTTGGCTTCGCGAAGGAAGCGCTGGAGCAAAGTCGGGTTCTTGGCCAGCGAGCGCGGGAGAACCTTTACCGCGACTTCGTGTCCGGTTTCTGTGTGGATGGCGTGGAAAACCGAACTCATCCCCCCTGTCCCGAGCGACTGGAGGAGACGGTAACTACCAACCCGCGGCGGACCCTTTGTGGGTTCACTCGATTCCGGCACGGACGACATGACTTTGTCTCTAGAGCACGTTTCCAGACGAAACGGGCGAGCGGCGACCACAGACTCGTATTACTCTACGATCATGCGCTTCATCTTACGAAGGTTCGAGTGAAAAAGCACAAACTTATCGTCGAGGTGGCTGGTTCTCGCCGGAGGGCTTATATCAGCCGCGTTGACATAAGGTTGGGTCCGACGCAAGAATTGGGCGTCAATTACATGCGCTCGTAGCTCAGGTGGATAGAGCGGCGGTTTCCTAAACCGCAGGCCGCAGGTTCGAATCCTGCCGGGCGCATCGCCGATCCGGACCGGCGTCTCAGGGAACATTTTGGCTTGCGCGCTCGTAGCTCAGTGGATAGAGCAGCGGTTTTCTAAACCGCCGGTCGCAGGTTCGAGTCCTGCCGAGCGTATTAAGCTGAGCGCCATGTTGGATGCGAGTCACGGCGAACGGACCCGCCCACTCTTGACAGGGCGAGCGGGTTTGTTTCGGATAAACGTAAGTCCGCGCAGCGACACGCTGGGATTGCGTGGCGCAAGAGTTCCACGTGGAACTTTTTGCCAGCGTTCCGGTGACAGGTGGTGAGCTTTGACCGAGCCTCGTCCGTGCCGCTTTGACTGGAACGCTCCCATAGTTTGAGGCTGGGCCCGACCTATGAATCTCCCAGGCGAACCCACGGCAGGCGCTCCGGCGTCGCTGACGGAATTGGTGACCTGCTGGACCACCGTTCGCACCGCGCACACTCCGGGACCCGAAGGTGAGTTCGCGATGCGCGAGCTCATCGGCCGGTATCACGACGCCGTCGAGCGCTACCTTCGCCTCAAGCTGCGCGATACCAATCTCGCCGACGAAGTGTTCCAGGAATTCTGGACGAAGCTTCTCACGCACAAACTCGCGGGTGCGGACCACAATAAAGGTCGATTCCGCGACTACCTGCGAACGGTGTTGCATCGCCTGATCATCGACCACTTCCGCAGCCGGAAGATTCAGTCGCTACCGCCGGGAGACCTGCTCGACCCCGCCACTCCCGACGCCGATTACGATCGCGTCTGGCGCGAGGCGGTGATCAAGCGCGTCTGGGCGCGGCTTGAAGCCTATGAGGCCAGTACGCCCAAGAACCGCTACGCGACCGTTCTGCATCTTCGCGTCGGCAATCCAAAAGCGTCGATCGAAGAAATCGCCGAACGTCTCTCGACCCAGACCGGCGGCAAGGTGACCCCTGAGGCGTTCCGCAAGACGCTCCAGCGTGCCCGAGGCAAGTTCCTCGAGCTGCTGATCAGCGAGCTCAAGGCGACGATTCACCCCTCGACGATTGAAGACATCGAGGCGGAAATCAACGACTTGGGATTGGGTCATTTGTATCGGCGGTACTCGTCGGAGCATTCGCTCTGACGTTGGTGCGCTCAATCGGACAGGGCTGAATGGAGGGATCCGGCGATGTCGTTTCGACCTCGCGTCAGCTTGCGTGCGTTGATGATTCTTGTGGACGTTGCTGGCTTCGTCACCTGGTGCTTTGGTGCGCGGCGAGAGCAATTCCGAAGACAAGCGTGGCATCACTTCCACGAAAGTCAGTCTCCGAACAATCAGGCGATGAGGCGATTCGGGTTCTGCGGAATGGCTGAGTACTCTCCGCTGGGCAAGTGGCACATGGCCATGTGGGAAAAGTATCTGGCCGCCTCCGACCGGCCGTGGATTCCGGTTTGGGCTGATCCGCTGATTCCCGCTCCTTCAATTCCCGGTGAAGGGAAACTCGGAGTGATCCGGTTGCAGACAAGCGCGACGGAAGCGATCGCTCGTTAAGACTTGCACGGGTTCAACGTTCCGCACTTCCAATGTGGTCCGCTGGGTGGCACCGGTTCTTGAACCGGTGAGGCGGAGCCTCAAGAAATCCGGGTCCACCGGCTCGTCTAACTACTTAGATGTGCTTCGCGCACCGGCAAGCTTGATAGCAGGACTCACAGATTGCGGCGGGTGCCTCCTGCGACTGCACCGCCCGGTTCAAGAACCGGGGGCACCCCGTTCGGGAACTGGAAGTTGGCCAGTAGGGATAAAGACTTCGTTGCTTCAGCGACCCGACCTGGCCGGCTTCAACCAACAGCCGACCTCAGCTTTCTAGCTCGCCTGATTTGCCAAAGTTCCAAAAAAGCAACAAATCACCACAACTGTCGAACCTTCTTGGGGCATTTTTTATGCCTGAGACGCTCGCAGAGCGCGCCAACACTTGATTTGGGGGGACTGGCCTTTAGAGTTATTGTTGGATCGCTAGGTGGAAAGCTTTGCTTTGCGTGACGAGAATACCGTCGCTCAGCATCATGGCACCTGGACGTTCCCGTGATTTTCCACCCGAGTGCTACGCCTCTGAGAGGAACGACGATGCTGGTACTCTCGCGCAAGAAGGACGAGAGCATCATTATCAACGACCACATCCGCGTGACGATTGTCGAAATCCGCGGAGACAAGGTCCGGCTTGGTATTGATGCACCCAAGGACGTTTCCGTGCACCGCCGCGAGGTGTACGAGGCGATCCAGAGTCAGAAAGCCGCGCCGGTGACGCCCGACGCGACGAAGTAACCGAGAGCAACGGCGTTTGCCGACTTATCCCCGGCACCTCGCGCCTCGACTTCACTTCGCCCGCTCAGCCCACCCGCTCTTTGAGCAGCTTCACGAACTCGCGCATCCAGGGGCCGTTATCCGGCCATCCCCGGACCGATACGAGTGCGCCGTCAACCACCACGTCCTTGTTCACGAACGAGCCGCCGGCCAGGCGGACGTCCAGCTCAAGGTCGGGGTAGCACGTCAGCGTCTTACCTTTGACGCCGCCCGCTGCGATCACGAGCAACGGCCCGTGGCAGTTCGCCGCGATGGGCTTGTTCGTCTCGACAAAATGCCGAACGATCGCCACCGCCATCGGCTTGTTCCGAAGGTATTCGGGTGCGCGCCCACCGGGTAGCACGAGGCCGTCGTACTTCGTGGGATCGGCTTCATCGAGGCCTAGGTCGGCCTGCACCCGGTAGCCGGGCTTTTCGGTGTACGTATCCCAGCCGGGCTCGAAGTCGTGCACGACCGAGGCGAACACGCGCTTCGTGGGTGCGACGATATCCACGCCCCAGCCTTCTTCCTCGAGGCGGTATTTCGCGTAGTAGATTTCTTGAGCTTCGCCGGCATCGCCGGTCAGCAAAAGGATCCGCGCCATCGAAGTTGAACCTCGGAGTTGATCGGATTGAGCCAGCCGTGGGACAGGCTAACGCGTAGGACACAAAACCCGCAAGACCCAACCCTGTTTCACGGGAAACTCATGAGATGGGATTGACCCCCCCACCCGTGGTTCGCTACACTCTTCCTTGTTCGGCCCTGTCGTCTAGCCTGGTCTAGGACACATGCCTTTCACGCATGCAACACGGGTTCAAATCCCGTCAGGGTCATCGGGCGGCTGATCTTCGGATCAGCCGCCTTTTTTTATTTCAGGTGATCGGCAAGGTCTCCTCGGGGCTGTCGAACGGCAGCGTCGGCTCCTCCTCCCACCCCGCATCCGGAACCGGCCTCGGCGACGGCACCAGGGTATCAATCTCAGGTGGCGAGAATCGGTCGAGCAAGACCGCGACGGTGATGTCGCTCACCACGTTCGTCATCGCGCGGCAGCGCCCCAGCACCCAGTCGACCGTGAGCAGCATCGGCACGATCGTCTCGGTTCGCGGCTCGTTGGGCAGCACTGTCCGCACAACGAGGATGAGCGAGATCAAACCAGCCTCGGGAATCCCCGAGATGCCGATCCCCGCCAGCGCACACGCGGCGGCCGCTAGTAGCTGCTCGCTCAATGTGAGATGAAGCCCGCATGCCTGCGCGACGAACAGCACGGCCATCGCCTCATAGAGCAGAATGCCGTCGTTGTTCAGATTCGTGCCGACGCATGCCGCCATGCGAGCGGATTGCGGCGACACTCCCATCTTGTCGAGAGTTTTGAGCGTGACGGGCAGGGAGGCCAAACTGCTCGCGGTTCCCATCGCGTAAACGACGGCGTCGCGCGCACCGGCCCAGAATCGTCTCAGCGGCATTCGAGCCGCCAGCTTGATCCAGACCTGATAGACGACCATCACCTGGATGCCGAGACCGAGGATTCCAATCGCCAGGTAGATGAGGAGACCCTGGAACGGCGCGAAGCCATAGCGACCGACCGTCCGCGCGACGACGCCGAACACGGCGATCGGTACGAGCTGGACTGCCCAGGCGAGGACGATCTCGATCGCGGCGTAAATGCCGACGATCGCGTTCTCGATTGATTGGAACCCCTGCTCGCCGCGTGCAATCTGATCGGCCTTTACCTTGCGAAGCGCCAGGCCGAGGACGATCGCGATGATCACGATTGAGATCACTGCGTTATCGACGAGCGGCTTGAACAATGAGGTTGGCACGATTCCGACCAGGTCATCGACGAACTTGATCGTCCGCGAGGCGTCGACACCTTTGCCTGCGCGGGCGAGGTCGGAGGTCGCGCGGGTCATCGAGGAGTCGTCGAGGACTTGAAGCGACTTGCCGGGCTGGAGAACGTTCGAAAGTGTGAGGCCGATGATGATCGCCAGCGTCGCGTTGATGAGCGAGATCGTCACCATCGCGCCAGCGGACTTGGCCTGAATCTTCGTGCGAACGAAGGCGTCGAGCACCGCGAACAGCAGCAAGGGGCCGGCGAGTCCTTTGATCATGTCGATGATCAGCGAGCCGAGCTTGGCGAGCGGGTCCGCACGTTCGCCAAGGAGCAGCCCGGCGATGATGCCGAGGAGCATGGCGAGCGCGATTTTGGCGGCGAGAGGCAGGCGGCGCTTTGCTGGCGGGCTGGACTTGGGGGCGGTCATGTCTGGTCTCGAGTCGAATGAATCACCGGCTGCCGATGGGCCACGTTTCCGCGCCGAGGGCTTCGAGATGAACCTGGACGCAACCTGCGAGAATCGGCACGTTGTAGCCGCCTTCAAGGACCGAGACAATCCGCCCCGATGAGTGGACGTTCGCAACCTGGACGATCGACTCGGTGAGCGTGATGAAGTCTTCAACCTGAAGGCCAAGGTCGCCGACCGGATCTTCCTCGTGGGCATCGAAGCCGGCGCTAATGATCACAAGCTCGGGCTTGGTCTTGTCGGCGAGCTTTTCCAGGCCATTGTGAAACGCGGCGTGATAGTCGGCCCGGGGCGTGCCATGGGGTAGGGGAATGTTGCACTTCGTGCCAAGTGCATCGCCGGTTCCCGTTTCATTGGCCGCTCCCGTACCCGGATAGAACGGGTAACGGTGGATCGACAGGAAGGCGGCCCGGGGGTCGTCGTAGAGAATATCCTGCGTACCGTTGCCGTGATGGACGTCGAAGTCGACGATCAACACGCGATTGATCCCGCGCGATTCGAGAGCGTGTTTCGCGGCGATTGCCACGTTGGCGAAGAGACAGAAGCCCATCGGACCGTTGGCCAGTGCGTGGTGGCCTGGCGGACGAATCAAACACGCGGCGCGATTGCGGGGGCCGTCGACGACCCCATTCACAGCCTCGATGCACGCCCCCGCGCCGAGTCTGGCCGAGAGCAACGAGCCGGCCGACATCCAGGTGTCGTCCTCGACCTGTCCGCCGCCGCGTTTTGTTTGCTGCTCCAAATTCAGCAGGTGCTCACGCGAGTGAACGAGCAGCAACTCCTCGTCGAGTGCCTCTCGAACGAGACCCGTCGGGCACGACTGACTGATGCCCACCCTCGCGAGTTGCCGGGTGATCGCCGCGAGCCGCTCGGGCTTTTCCGGATGACCGTGCGGCGGCACGTGGTCTAGCATGCGAGGGTCGGTGTGGAGCGTGATCATCGAATTCAAAGCCTGGGGGGCGCCTGAGCGGCAATCGAAGCAGAGGACTTCGACGGTAATCCGCCCGCACGGCCATCACAAGGGGGCGAAGCCACATCGCACGTTCCACGTGAAACTGAGTCGTGGTTCCGCCCCTCGTGAGTTCGCGGTGATGACCTGTTAGGATGTCTCGACCATGAATTCGCCCGCGAAAAAACCGACCGCCCAACGCCGCTGGCCCTGGCTCTTGATCCTCACGGTGATCGCGGCCGTCATCCGCTGCATCAAGCTGGGATCGCTCGGAATCGACCATTTCGACGAAGGGATCTACGCCTCCGCCGGTGCGTGGGCTCTCGACCGCAACGGTTTGGCGTCGCTCGATCCTGGCGTCATTCCTTACGCGCCGCCGGTGTTTCCGATCTTGGTCGGACTCACTTACAAGGTGATTGGCTTCTCTGATTTCGCCGCGATCGTGCCTTCGCTGATGGCCGGCGTGGCGATGGTCCCGCTGATTGGCTGGGTTTGTGGGAAGTGGTTAGGTCGCAGCGTGGGACTGGCCGCGGCTTTTCTCGCGTGCTTTAGCGGGCCCCATATCGTCTTTTCGCGAATGGCGCTGACTGATGCGAGCTTCGCGTTGGTTTGGGTGCTGGCGATCGCGGCCGGGGTTTGGTTTCTCTCAAAGCCGGGACGGATTCGCGCGGGGTTGATGGGACTCGCGGTCGGATTGGCTCAGCTCACGAAGTACAACGGCTGGCTGGTCGGGGCGATCGTGATTCTTGCCGCCGTGGTCGGCGCGATCGTTCACAAGGAACAGCGATCGCGAGCGAATGTACTGAAGACGTTTGGCTGGGGATTCCTCGGCGCGCTCGTGGCGGCGATCGTGTATTTGCCCTGGTTTCGATTCGTCGAATCCCATGGTGGTTACTCTGACCTGCTCCGCCATCAACGGAGTTATCTTGGAACCGTCAGTTCCTGGCCCGGCCATTTGGCCACTCAACTGCGTCAAGCTATCGCACTTCAGCCGATGGCTCTGGGCGTCGGGGTGTTGGCGCTCTGGGCGTGCATCGTCCTGCTCTGGCGAGCGAAGTTCGACTTTCGACGGAATGCCAAGGATCTCGCTTTCTTGACGCTCTTCATCGCGAGCTTGATGAATAGTTCGACGTGGTGGACGGGCCTGGTTCTCGCCCCGATCTTGCTCCTCCATGCCGGAGCCGCGCAACGAGTGACGGGAGTCTGGTGGATTGTCCTGTCGATCCTGACGCCGTTTTACCATCCGTATGCGCGCCTCTGGCTGCCGCTGGAAATCGTGGGATGGATCGGTAACGGACTCATCTTCATATCGCTCTGGCATCGCGTCGCACCGAGCATTGAACCAGTTCGGCTCGAGGTAACCCTGGCGTCGGGGCGATTCGTTTTTGCGATGGTCGCGACGATGGTGTTTGGACAAATCGCCCTGAATCAACCGCGACATTTTCTGAGCGGCACCGAGTCTCGTGACTCGCTTCGCATCGCCGCTTACCGATTCGCCGCTGATTTTCCTCCAGGGGTTTCAACCGTCAGAACCCTGGCTCGTCCAGCGTTGTACTTCTATCTCACACCGTCATTGGGAGGGCGCGGGGTCGCCATGAGCCGCGCGGGTTCGTTGTCGGATCTCGCGGCCCAGCCGGGCGCGTTCGCGGTCCTGGATTCTGTGCAGCTCTTGCAGGAGATTCCCGACCCCGCGAAGCGCGAGGGATGGCTCAAGCAATTTGATGTATTGAAGCAAACCAGGGACGAGCTATCGTCGGCGACTTTGCTCGACATCGATCCCAACGCAGCGAACGGTGACCTATCCAGTCGAACGCAAGAAATTCTGCTCCTGAGGCGAAAGGCAGAGAAGTAGCCGTGAATCAATCGATCTGGCCCGACGCGGGGACGCTTGGAACCCTGACCGACCTCTATCAGCTCACGATGATGGCGGGTTACCACGCCGCCGGGAAGTCGCGCGAGGCTGCCACGTTTGAGCTTTTCGTTCGCAAGCTGCCACCGCATCGGTCGTTCATGGTGTTTGCTGGCCTCGCTTCGGCTCTGGGTGACTTGCTCAATTACCGGATCGCACCTGATGCCGTCGCGGCGCTTCGCAAGCTGCCGGTGTTCGCGAATGTCGATCCGGCCTGGTTCGACACGCTCGCCGATTATCGATTTACTGGTGACATCTGGACCGTGCCTGAGGGGACCGTCGTGTTTCCTGGCCAGCCGCTGGTGCGCGTCGAGGCACCACTGGCCGAGGCGCAGTGGATCGAGACGTACCTGATTGCTTCGCTCGCGTATCCGACGCTGGTCGCATCGAAGGCGGCACGCGTTGTTGAAGCGGCCAGGGGCAGGGGGCTGTTTGACTTTGGAACCCGGCGAGGCCACGGTCCGCTGGCGGGAATGATCGCGGCTCGGGCTTCCTATCTCGCGGGCTTCGATGGGACGAGCAACGTCGAGGCGGCAATTCGCTTCGGCATTCCCGCGATGGGAACGATGGCCCATTCGTGGATTCAATCGTTCGATACCGAGACCGAGGCGTTTGCGGCGTTTTCGCGGGTTTACCCGAGGCCGACCCTTCTGGTTGATACCTACGATATTGAAGAGGGAATCCGCCGGGCCGCGGCGATCGAGCCGCCCATCGGTGGGATTCGAATCGATAGCGGCGACCTGGCTGAACGTGCCAAACGGGCCCGAGTGATTCTCAATGAGGCGGGTCGCGCCGGGGTGAAGATCATTGGCAGTAGCGACCTCGATGAGAGTCGCATTGCCGAATTGCTCGATGCTGGAGCGCCGCTCGATGGTTTTGGCGTCGGGACGGAGTTGATCACCAGTCGAGACGCACCGGCAATCGCCATGGTTTACAAGCTCGTCGAGCTCGAAGGCGTCGGCCGGATCAAGCTGAGCCCCGGGAAGAAGACGTACCCCTGCGGCAAGCAGATTTATCGCCAGGTTGATGCCGAGGGCAAGTTCGCGTTCGACATGGTGACACGGGCGGATGAGTCTTATGACGGGTTACCGTTGCTTCAATGCGTCGTACGCAACGGCGCGATCGTCGAGCCTAAGCCGTGCCTGGAGGAGTCGCGAGCGTATTGCAAGTCGCAACTCTCCGCCCTGCCCGCTGCGCTTCGCGGACTGGGTTCGACTGCCACTTATGAGCTGCGTTATAGCGATGCACTTGAGGATGAAGCGGTTCGGTTGGGAGTGAAGCAGGTTTGATTTTCGAGGCTTGGTGCTTCTCTGCCAGTAGTCAGCCACTGCTTCTTATTTGGGAGTTTGGAGGGACGGCTTTCAGGGCGGACACTTAAGAGGGTGGCCCGGGTTCTCGAACCCGGGCGGCGGAGCTGCAAGAGGCGGTTGGATCAACCTGGTTCATGGGGAGTGCGTCGCCTTTCCCATTGACTCTTGTCGCTTCGCGAATCGGGATCAAGATCCCGGGTCACCCACACAAAAGTCATCGCTAAGAAGCTTGGGCGTCTCCGTTATGCAGGTCTCCAAAGGGTGCCCCGGGTTCTTGAACCCGGGCGGCGTAGCCGCAGGAGGCTGATAGTTCGATGACGCTCGTGAGGCAACGAGCGACTGAAATCAAAAGGCCTCTCGTCGCTCGCGACCCAAAATCAAGATCCCGGGTCACCCACCGAACTTCGCACTTGTTCCAAACTGGGGCATTCTGCCCCAGCCACACATCGCTTCAAGCTCCTCGAATTCGCTCCGGCCTCCAAATCATGTCGCTCCCCTCGCCCGTCAGCTCTTGAGCTTTACACAAAATCGCCGCGTCGATACATTCCCAGCGACCTCGGCTCGGCCGGGTACTTTGACGCGGAGACGGTGAGCAAGGACGCTCGGAACCGATCCCGAACGCACCGCTTATCGATCCCAACACCACGATTCGGGCGGTCGGGAGGGAGCCCCAGCCTTGGCCAAGATCATTTGCGTGGCCAATCAAAAAGGTGGTGTCGGTAAGACAACCACTGCAATCAATGTCGCCGCCGGACTCGCCAAGGCAGGCAAGTCGGCGCTCGTTATCGATATCGATCCCCAGTGCAACGCCACCTCGGGCCTTGGGGTCGAACCCGCCGCGCGACACCCTCTGCTCGCCGGCAAGCCGCTCGCGGAGTCCGTTACCGAGACGACGCAAGCGCGCCTCAGCGTGTTGCCGGGCTCGCAAAGTCTCGCCGACGCTGATGCACTCTCGGCCTCGAACCGCCAGCGGTCGTCGTCGATGCGGCAACAGCTCACCAGCGAGTTGAGCCATTTCGACTACATCTTCTTTGATTGCCCCCCCTCGCTCGGCCAGCTCACGCGGGCTGCGCTTGGTGCGGCTAATGAGGTTTACATCCCGATCCAGTGCGAATACTTCGCGATGGAAGGGTTGTCGCAGATCATCGAGCTGGCTCGGCAGACGAAGGCGAAGGACAACCATCGGCTCGAGATCGGCGGCCTCGTGCTGACGATGTACGACCCCGCGCTGGAGCTGGCGAATGAAGTCGCCAACGAAGTGCGCGAGTATTTTGAAGGCACGGTCTTCGACACGTTGATTCCTCGCGACGTGTCGATCAGTGAAGCGCCGAGCCACGGTGTGAGTGTGCTGGATTATTCTCCTCGGGCGCGGGGCGCCTGGGCTTACGCGGAACTTGTCATGGAGGTCATCGACCGTGAATAAGCGACGACTCGGACGCGGCCTGGACGCTTTGCTAGGACGTGAAAACGGCGGCTTCGAGGCCACCACACTCGACGTGGCCGAGCTGATGCACGTCGCGGTCGACCAGATCGATCCCAACCCGTTCCAACCCCGCCGCCAGTTCGACGAGAGCGAAATCTCCGCCCTCGCCGACTCGCTCCGCCAGCACGGCATGCTCCAGCCGGTCATCGTTCGCCAGGTAAATGAGCGCTATCAGCTCATCGCTGGCGAGCGCCGATTGCGGGCGAGCATCGAAGCTCAGCTTCATGAGATTCCCGTTCGCGTGTTCGATCTCGACGATCAGCGCGTCGCCGAACTGGCGATGGTCGAGAACCTCCAGCGCGAGGATCTCAACGCAATCGAAAAGGCGATCGCCTTCCGCGACTACCTCAATAACTATGGTGGTACGCAGGAAGAGTTGGCGGGGCGGCTGGGTCTCGACCGCTCGACCGTCTCGAACCTGATCCGCCTCCTCGAGCTCCCCGAGGAAGTGCAGCAGGCGGTGCTGTCGAAGAAGATCACCCAGGGCCATGCCCGCGCCCTGCTTGGCCTGCCCGATCACGACTCGATCCTCGGCGCCTGCCAGCGGGTGATCGCCGACAATCTCTCCGTCCGCCAGACCGAGGCGCTGGTCGCGACCGGTGAGCCGACTCCCGCCAAAACCCGCGTTCGCAAAGACGAGGCCGATCCCGGTTCGACGCCCGGTGGCGGCAAAGCGCCGCATGTCCTCGAGCTGGAAGAGCAGCTCAAGGGACGGTTCGGCACACCCGTGCTGATCCGCGTGAAGGCCCGCGACCGCGGCCAAATTGTGATCGATTTCAATAATCAGGAAGAATTCGAACGGGTCACCGCGCTGATTCGCGGCTGGTAAACCCGCTTTTGAACTGACAGTCAAAAACTGCCACTTACTTAAGACGCTCGTCCCGGTTCCCTGGGCGAGCGTTTTTTTATGCGCGATCGACTGGAAACCGCGCTTCTCAAAGGTCTCGACCCAAAGTCACGAAAGGGGAAGTGCGAGGGAGAACGGCGTCAACCAGGATGTGACGGCACGGCGTCAATCTTCGCCTCAAGTAACCGTTCGCATGCGAACTTAACGATTTCGTTCACGGATTCGTTCGCCCAGGGCACGCGATCTGCTATGGCAGCGGCGTTACTTCCGCCCAAGCCGGCTGGCCAGGATTGGCCAGGTCATGGTCCCCCCAAACAATCAGGGTCCGACGAATGGATCAAGGACTTCGTGTTGATACGTTCACAAGCGCGCTCCTGCGGATTGCTCAGGAACCCCAGGAAGGGAGCGAACTCAATGACACCCTCCGAACCTATTTCCACGACGCTCGCAATCGGCTCTCTGTGATCAAGGTTGGTCTCCACCTCGGCCGTCGCGGTTGGCAAGCCGAGAGGGTGAGGTTATGGGAAGAACTTGAAGCGTCGTACCGCAGCGTCGAGCAGCTCATCGAACATGTCCAACTTCTTTGCCGTCCCCTGCCTTTCGAGCCGTGTCGGTCGAGTTTGAGTGTGTGGATGGGCGAGCGGCTTCATACCTGGGTCGAGTGGTTTGATTTGAACCGTCGGACACTGGAAACGCGGAAGCCGAAGCAGGAGCAAACGGGTTACTTTGATCCGACTCAATTGTTGAACGGGATCGACGCCTTGATCCACTGGCGATCGACGGCCGGAGCGCCTGGGGATCCTGCGCGGCTGAGCTGGGATTGTGTGGGCGACCGTTACGAAGTTGAGTGGCGCGAGCCGCATGTGGAGAGCGGAGTGTTGCTCGATGCGCGGAACGGGCAGGGGATGTCCGTCGCGTTGCCGCTGCTTTCACGGGTGATGAAAGTGCATGGTGGCACGCTGGAAGTGAGCATGAGCGAAGGGTTGCACGTGAAACTTCGCTGGCCGATTGGGGCCGACGTGTAAATGCTCGCCTTGACCCGGGGTTACGTCTCGACGTAGGATGTCGGTCGGTTTGCCAGGTAACGGGGCGTAGCGCAGCCTGGTTAGCGCGCCTGCCTTGGGAGCAGGAGGTCACCAGTTCGAATCTGGTCGCCCCGATTTTTTGCGGCGGAGCCGCAAAAAATAGACAGTTGAGTCGAGAGAGTTGAGAGTAGAAAGAGCAGGGTACGCGACTCAGCTCCGTCTACTTTCTGCTCTCTACTTTCTTTTTCGCGCACCATCCGACGCGGATCTCAGGGCGATTCGCCCCTCACATAGTTAGACCGGCAAATGGCATTCGCTTTTGAGAAGCTGATCGTCTATCAAAAGGCGGTTGACTTTGCTGATGCCTGCTGCGCTCGGACGGAGCAGTTTCCGCGTGGGTATGCGTTTCTGGCTAGTCAGTTGAATCGCGCGGCGGTTTCTGTGGCCGCTAATATTGCAGAGGGAAATGGACGCTTTACCAAGGCGGATCGAAAGAACTTTTTTGGAATTGCTCGTGGTTCGGTTCAGGAATGTGTCCCGCTTTTGGAGCTGGCTCGACGTCGACAACTGATTGCTGATGACGTTCACTCTCAGCTCAAGGCATCCCTCGAAGAAATCGCCCGGATGCTCTCCGGGCTCATCAACGGCCTCGAAGATCGCGAGACTTGATGACAGTCACGACCTCGCCGCGAGAGGTCGCTTAGCGCGGCGAGGTCTCGCCATTCGATCACGCCTTTTGTTCGAAGCGCTTGTCGAGCTTCGTCAACTGGCTCGTGAAGCCCATCACAGACATCTTCGTGAACTCATCGTCGTGCATCGGTTCAACGGTGACGACCATTCGCACGTTGTCACCGGCGGCGAAGAACTCGGCGATGATTGTGCTTTCGTAGGGGTGGACGCCAGGGAGGAAGTCGATGATGTGTCGCAGCACCAGGCGGTCGTGAGGCTGGAACTCGGAGAAATGGGCACGAGTGTGGTGTGACGGGGGACGCCCCATCTGCTTCATCGCCTCGACCATTTCGGGCGTGTCGGCTGCCATCTCGTAGTGCAGGGCCCCTCCTTTGCGAGGCTCGATCAGGCTGACGTCCGCCCGAAATTGCTCGGGGCCCCACCACGATTCAAAGCCGTCTTTCGTCGTCCAGAGTTCCCAGATTTCTTCGACCGAGGCGCGATAGGTTCGTTCGAAAACGACGTTCGCACGCGTTTCAATCTCACTGGTCGTTTTGCACGAATCGGTCATCAGCCTTGCTCCGTGTCGGGGTTATTGCGAGCCTTGCGTTTTTCTTCGAGCGCGTCGCCGAAGCGATCGAGCCGCGCTTCCCATAGGTTGCGATACTGCGCGAGCCAGGTTTCGAGCGTCTGGAAGGGGCCCGGCTTCAACGAGTAGAGCCGCCGTTGACCGTCCGGTCGCATCGAAACGAAGCCGGCTTCTTGCAAGATCCGCAGGTGGCGGGAAACACCCGATTGGTGCACCCCCGCGACCTGCACAATGTCGTTTACCTGCCGCTCGCCGCCTTGCAGCGCTTCAACAATGCTGCGGCGCGTCGGATCGGCGAGAGTCTGAAACACGTCAAGTTGCGTCATCATGCATATACATTACGGCGTATATAAAGGAAGTCAAGAGAGTCGAGTTGCATCGCTTGGGTTCGCATGTTGGAGCGTTGTAGGGCAATTACTGCTCGGTTAAGCTCGAAACGTTTGCCATTTCAACGAGTGAATGTGTTCCGCCATTCAACTTCTGAACGCCGAGGTTTTCATGTCGAAACGATTTGTGCTGATGCTCTGCGCGCTTGGTCTGGTAGTGGGGCTTGGCGAGGCATGGGCTGAGGAGAAGGCCGAGCCTTCGACTGACATTAAGAAGATTCAGGGTGTGTGGAATGTTTGGTCGCGCGAAGTGGCAGGCGAGAAGATGCCTGACGAAGTTGCCAGAGAAGTGCATGTGACGATCAAGGACAATACCTTCATGGTGAAGCGCGGCGATGAGGTGATTCAGGCGGGCACGTTCAAACTCGATTTCGCCAAGAAACCGATATGGATGGATGCCGATGTGACAGAAGGGGAATTGAAGGGGGGCAAACTCATTGGCATTCTGGAACAGAACGGCGATGATATGCGGATTTGCTATTGTCTCGAAGGCAAGGCGCGTCCGACTGAGTTCAAGTCAAAGGCAGGGACCTCGCATACTATGAACGTTTATAAACGCGTTAAGAAGTGATTCGCGGGGGTTGAGACGGGCAACTGTTGATGGCGATCGACTTTGTCGATTCATCCCGCAAATCTGGCTCGTGGAAACCTGTCTGATATCTAGGATGGGAGTGTGGTTTCCGCTATCCTGAAATCAACGCGTGGTGACACGTATCAGGCGCTGGTCATGTCCGCTCGTGCGATGACTGCGGCAGGCGTTTTCCTCTTTCTCAACCCCAACGGAACTCAGCCATGCCAGGGTCTGATCCGGCGAAAACTCATGCCGCAATTCTCGCGGCGAACCTTGTGCAGTCGGGGATGGTGATCGGCCTCGGCACCGGCTCGACGGCGACCATCATGATCAAGCGCCTCGGCGAGCGCGTGGCGACCGAAGGATTGGTCTTTGCCGGCGTGCCGACGAGCGATGCCTCGGCCGAGCTGGGGCGATCGTTCGGGATCAAGATACTTGAGCTCGATCAGGTCGATGTGCTCGACCTCAATATCGATGGCGCCGATGAGGTCGACCCCAACTACCAGATGATCAAGGGACGCGGTGGCGCGCTCTTGCGCGAGAAGATCGTCGCAACGGCCGCGCGGCGGCGGATCTTCATCGTCGGTGAGGACAAGCATGTCGAGCGGCTAGGGGAGAGGTTCCCCGTTCCGGTCGAGGCAAGCCCGTTCGGTGTCGTGCACACGGCGCACGCACTGGCGAAACTTGGCTGCACGCCTGTCATCCGTCCCGCGGAGAACGGCACCGGTCCTTACATTACCGACGGCGGTAATCAGATCATCGATTGCCGATTTGCGAATGGTATCGACGATCCGCAGGCGCTCGATATCGCGATGAAGCAGATCCCTGGCGTGTTCGAGACAGGGCTGTTTCTCAACCTGGCGTCGGCTGTGATCATCGGTCACAACGACCGGGCGGAACTCATCGAGGTCAGCCCGGCCTGATAGACGATTGATCAAATCAACGTGTCAGTATCCACCGGTTTCACGTGAAACCGGGGTGAATTCGCCGGTGCCGGTAAGGCGCGACTTGAGATGATCGAGAATATCTGAAGTTCGGCTGGCACCGATGCGATCGCAGCCGAGCTTGATCACTTCGATCGCACCGTCGAGGTCGCGCACGCCGCCGGCCGCCTTCACCTTGACGTGGGCCGGCGATGCCTTGCGCATCAGAATCAGATCGGCGTGAGTCGCACCGCCGGTTCCATAGCCGGTCGAGGTCTTCACGTAGTCGGCGTTCACCTCGCCGCAAATCTCACAGAGCTTCACTTTCTGGTCGTCGTTCAAATAGCAGTTTTCAAAGATCACCTTTACGAGTCCGCCGCCCTGGTGGGCCGTCTCGGTAATGGCGGCGATATCGTCGCGCACCGCATTCCACTCGCCGCTGAGTACCTGACCGATATTCACGACCATGTCGAGCTCGGTTGCGCCGTCGGCGAGGGCGGCCTTTGATTCGAACACCTTGGTGGCGGTGAGATGGCCGCCGTGCGGGAAGCCGATTGTGGTGCCGACGGCAACGCCGGTCCCCGCAAGGATTTTGGCGGCGAGGGCGACGGCGTAGGGCTTGATGCAGACGCTGGCGACTTCGTACTGCGCGGCCAGGCGGCATCCGGCTTCGAGTTCGGCGGTGGCGAGGTTGGGGCCAAGCAGCGAGTGGTCGATACGCTTGGCGACTGTCTCGTAAGTGAGTATCATTTAAGAGGCTCCGGTTGCGCAGCGAGTTGGGTGCCGAACGTCGTCAGATTGTGGTCCCGTACACCTCGTTGAGGCAAGAGCAAGAGCCGAGATCGCATCTAAGGACTGAGAATCGTGGCCGGGAGGATCCGAGCTGATGTCATCGCGCCCCACAATCGCGATCGTCGGTGCCAGCACCAATCGCAAGAAGTTCGGCAACAAAGCCGTTCGTGCGTATAAGAACGCGGGTTACGACGTTTACCCGATCAACCTCAAGGAAGGGGAAATCGAAGGTCTCAAGACCTACGCCAGTCTCGACGCCGTTCCGCTTCAGCGACTCGACATGATCTCGCTGTACGTCCCCCCCGCCATCGTTCTCGAGATTCTCGACCAGGTCGCGCGCAAGGAATCGGGCGAGGTTTGGCTTAACCCCGGAACCGCAACCAAAGACGTCGTCGCCAAGGCCGAAACGCTTGGCCTGAATGCAGTTCAGGCATGCAGCATTCTGGCCGTCGGCGAACAGCCCGACCGGCTCTGATGGATCAGGAAGTCTAACGCTAAGCGCTCGCGACGACCGAGGAATCGGTCTCGCGTGCGCGCATGCGCGGAATGAGCCCACGGCGGTGCGCCAAGTTCGGGCGGAACATCATGAGGATGACGAGCGGGAGGTAGAGCAGGACCAGTGTACCCCCCGCCGCTAGATACCAGAACTGACTCGCCAAAAGGAGCGCGGCGGACGTCGAGATGAGCTGCCCGAGGTTCTTCTCGGCCGGCCAGAAGGTAGTTGAGGCAACCAGCGCAAGATAGCCAATCCAAACTGGAAGCCGATAGCTCATATCGATTCCAGACCAGAAACTGTGCGACTCGGGCGGTTCGGAGTTGGGCCAAAAGCCAGCTTCGGAGAGGGTTCGCGCGCCGAGGGCGATCGCCCAGTTGGATGTACCCGGAACAAAGATTCCCACGAGAATGCTCGCGAGCAGCATCCCGCCCGCGACCGCGCCGAACTTGAGCGCGCCTCGTCCGCGATAGAAGCCGGTCCAAAGTGGGACGAGACCGATACTTGCAGGCATCCAGGCGGCGGAAAACCCAATGAGCAACCCGGCGACGATTGGCTTCTTGTAAAACACCAAGGCGGTGACGATGAGCGCGGCGGGAAGAAGTTGCGCGCTATCGACCAGGGCAAATCGGGAGTAAGGCAAGAGCAGATAGCAGGTTGCGACGGCTAGACCCGAGATCGGCCTCTCGAAGTGGGTCCAACCGACGATGACCAGGCCGACGACGAGACCCAGCTGCGCGATGCACGCGATTATGCGCGCAAGTGCTTGATGGGGATTGCTTTTGAGCGTGGGCTCGATCGGCGCGTTTTCGATGATTTTCGTGACGGGAGCTGAAGGGGCTGCCAGTGCCGGGCCAGGCTCCTGATTGGTCTTTTCCGGTTTGGTATCGGCTGGGTTACGCGCCGATCCCTCACGGACGGAAAGACTTACGGTTTCGCCTACAAAAAGCGCGAGCACGCCGATCGATAGACACGCGAGTCCTGCAGCGTTCAGGTTCGGCTCGAGCAGTGGCCGACGCGTGAGACCGAGGTCGATCAAGCAGCGGCCAAGCCAGAGAAACGTCCCCATGAAGAGAAAGAGGTAGGCGGTCCAGGGCTGAGCGTTGACCTGTCCCACGAGCATCATCATGCCGGGGACCAAGGCGAAAAGCAGCAAGATATCGAGGTTGCGAATGCTCCAGAACCGGCTGAACTTGAAGAAGATCGTCAAGCAACCGAGGATCGTCAGGAACAACCACACCTCGGGACCGACACCTAGGTCGGCCACCAAGGTCGTACGCACGATTACCTCAAGAATCGGCTGATAGCCGGTAGTGACAGGTCAGGTCGAAGCGAGAGGGCTTCGCAATTGATTCACAGGACGAGTTTGAATTCTCTATCCTACGACGGTTGCCCGAGCGTCGCAAGCGAACGGATTTCAGAAAGGCAACCGCTGTTGGCAATTAGCTTTGAAACAAAAGCACAAGAGATCTTAGATGCGTTAATGGTGCTGATTAGAAAGCTAAGTGCATTTTCCGTTTTGCATCGATGCAGAACAAGAATGGTGCTACAGGTCGATAACCGATCGCGGTGCACTGATGCGATCTGCCGAGTCGTCTCATTGGTGAACTTCAATCTCAGTCGGCCGCGAACGGCACCGGCTCACCCGCCAACTCGCTCAGAGCATTCATCGCCGCGCGCTGCTCGGCATCTTTCTTGTTCTTACCCCACGCGGGCGCGTATCGCTGGCGGCCGATCTGGGCCGAGACCTTGAAACACTTCGAATGATCCGGGCCGGCGACGTCGAGCAGGAGGTACGTAGGCGTAGCGCCAAATTGACGCTGGGCGTTCTGTTGCAGCAGGCTTTTGTGATTCACAAAGCCATGACCTTCAACAGTTTCCTCGATTTCGGCTTCGAGGTGCTCGACGATGAACCGCCGCGCGGCTTCAATGCCGCCGTCGAGGTACATCGCGCCGATGAGGCTCTCGAAAACGTCGGCGAGGAGTGAAGGGGGTGTGGGCCCTTGCATCCCCATCCCTTTGCCGAGGATGAGGCACTCTTCGAAGCCGAGCCGCTGGGAGATCTTCGCGCAGGTTTGCCGTGACACGACCACAGACTTGATGCGTGTCAGTTCGCCTTCGAGATAGTCGGGAAACTTGCGATATAGCAGTTCGCAAACAATCAAACCAAGTACGGCGTCGCCCAGAAATTCGAGTCGCTCGTTTGATGAGAGGCGGTGGTCGGCTCCCGAAGCGTGCGTGAGCGCGGACCGCAGGTATGCGACGTTTTCAAACGTATAGTCGAGGAGATCCTGGCAATGCTCGAGCAGATCTTCCTCGCCTCGCGGACGGAGTTCAGGCATGAGGCAGCCAAAAGAAAGGGAACATGCGTATCGCCTTATTATTGATCGTATCCCCCGAAGGTCTGCAATGTCAATGCGGGTCATGCTTTGACCGTTCGTGTTGGGCGACGTTATTCTAGAGCACGTTCCAGCGACCGCGACTGCGGCTCGTCGTTTGATGTGCTTCTTCCTCGAGGATTGATTCCGTGGTTCCCGCCAAAGACTTCAAGCGCCGGATGGTCATCGAGATCGACGGCGCCCCGCACATGATCGAGCAAATTCAGGTGCAAACGCCAAGCGCCCGAGGCGCGGCGACGCTCTATAAAATCAAAGCGCGCAATCTCAAGACACGCGCGCGAGTGGAAAAGGCGTACCGCGGAACTGACTCGCTGCCCGAGTCGAGCTTCGAGCGCCGGCCGGTCCAGTTCCTCTACAAGGATCAGGACGCGTTCTACTTCATGGATTCGGCCGACTTCACCCAGTTTTCGTTTTCACACGAAGACATGGAAGATCAGTCGCCCTACATGACGGACAACATGGCGGGCGTCGAGGCGATGGTCGTCAACGACGAGCCGATCGCCATCGAAATTCCTGACACGGTTGATCTGGAAATCACCGAGACGGCCCCCGGCGTGCGCGGCAATTCGGCCACCGGCCGTACGAAGCCGGCTACGCTCTCGACGGGCGTCGTCATTCAGGTGCCGGAACACCTCGACCAGAATGTGATCGTCAAAGTTGACACGCGCACGGGTGAGTACCTCGGGCGCGTGAACAACTGAACGATTGATTGAGCAATCAATCCGAGACGCGAGTCATCGGCTGGATCGCCGGCGAGAGCAGGGCGGTCAGCCGAGCGGTCTCGCGTCGGCGGTTGATCAGCCAGTGGCCGCACGGAACCAGCAATGGTCGCACCAGAAGCGCATCGACCACGATGCCGACCACGAGCGCAAAACCTAGTTGCCGTAGCGAGCTAAGCGGGCTGAACAGGAACGACGCGAAGCTGACGGCAGTAATTGCCGCGGCCGACGTGATCAGCCCGCCGGTTTGTGAGACCGCGCGAATGATACCGGCTCGCAGGCCGAGCGTGTTTGATTCCTCGCGCAAGCGCGACATGAGGAACACGTTGTAGTCGACGCCGACCGCCACCAGCAGCACGAACAGGAAGTAAGGCACCTTCCAGTCGAGCCCGTCGTCACCCAGTATGCTGACGAACGCGAAGTGCGTGATGCCGAGCGAGACGAGGTACGTCAGGATCATCGTCAGCACGAGGTTGAGGCACGCGAGCGGGTCGCGAAGCGCGACGATCAGGACGATGAACACACCGATTGGTACGACGAACCAGGTTTGAATCTGATCGCGGCGGGTAAGTGCGCGGGTATCGGCTGCCCCGGCGTTCGCGCCAGTGACGAGCGCCGAGACCTTCATCACGTCTTCCTCTTCGAGATAGTCGTGCAGGCGTCGGCGAATCGTTTCGACCTGATCGAGCGCTTCGGCGGAAAACAGTTGGGCCGATTGGGCCAGCTCGATGCGCGAGCGGCGGCCGTCGGGCGTGATGTAGACTGCGAAGCTATCGAGAAGTTCGGGGTTATCGCGAACGGTCTCAGCGTTGATCAAAAGACGATTAAGCGCGCGGCGTCCGACTGGGTCGGAGAGAATCGAAGCCACTTCCTTCGTCGCAAGGGTTGCGCCACTCGCGATTTGCCCCGCGCCGTCGACTGCCTTGGCCAGTTCGGTCACCATCTGGCCGTTCGCTTCGTTTGCTGGCTTGGCTGGCGCTTTTGCGGGGGTTGGATTTGTCGCGCCAGTGGCAGCTTCGCGGACGGTTTCAAGTCGGGCGATGGTCGCACCCGGTTCACGCGCACCGAACATTGCCTTGGCGGCCTGCTTGAAGCCGGTGTTGATCGCGGTGCGGGCTGCTTCGGGGTCGCGCGGTTGGGCGGTGGCACCCTGGGGGGTTAGCGGCACCCCGGTCACGTGCTCGAGCCACTGCGCGGCCTGAAGTTTTACGAGGCCGTCCTTCAACCCCTTTTGGAGGAGCGAAGCCCCCTCGGCCATGCGGCGGAAGCCGTCGTTCACTTCGCCAAGGCGCGAGGCGAGGCGGGCACGCTCAAGAGGGGCAGTCGAGCCGAGCGGTTGGGTGGCTGAGCGAACCTCGGCGAGCTTGCGCTGACGACTGAGTTGGCGGCTCACATCGTCGATGAGAGCGAGGCCCGATGATTCGCGCAGATCGGTATCCGACTCGAGGATCACGGTCAGAGGCGCCGTCATGCCGGGGCCGAGCTTGCTGATCACGAATCGCAGATTATCGACCGAAGGCGTGCCGTCGGGCATTTCGCTGAGGGTGTCTTGCAGGAACTCAGTTTGACTGCCGAGCCAGGCGATCGGCACGAGCACGGCCATGACCATGAACCAGGCGAGAGCCGGGCGCGCCATCGCTTTCGTGCCGAGCGCATCCCAGACGCCGCTCGATCCGCGTGTCATCCCCGCGAACGCTTTGGGACGCATCTTGGCGAGTAGAACCAGGAGCGCAGGGGTAAGCGTGAGCGTTGCCGCGAGTGTGATTGCGAGTCCCAGCGCGACGCTGGGGCCGGTGCTCGAAAACAGCTTGAACCGCGTCGTGCCCATCAGCATCAGGCCGATGATGACCGTGCCGCAGCTTGTGAGCAGAGCTTCCATCGCGCGGCGGAGCGTGGCACGCATCGCGCCGGCGGGGTTCGCGGCGTTCCAGTTTTCCGCGAATCGCCACGAAACGAAGAGGCAGAAATCGGTCCCGCTGCCGAATAGCACGGCAACAAGGAAAAGCTCGACGAGCGGCGAGATTTCCCAACCCATGCGCGCCAGCCAGGCGAGTACCCCGCGCGAGATGAGCAGGCTGACGCCAATCGTCAACAGCGGTATGAGTGCGAGCAAGAATGAGCGGTAAACGGCGAGCAAAACGGCGAGCAGCAGGACGACCGTCACGAGCGCGGCGCGGTCGAGCGAAACTTGCACGTTCCGCATATACTCCTTGCCGATCACAGCGTCGCCCGACCACTTCACTTCGAGTCCGTCGGGGATCTTGAGCCCGTTCGCGGTCTCCCGCGCCTGCAACCAGTTGATGGTTTCCGCGGCTTGCGGAGCGACGAACGACGACTCCAGCGGGACGACGATGATCTGTGTCGTGCGGTCCTTGCTAACCAAGCGCTCGGCAATGCGCGTGTCCGACTTGGGGCCGAGCACGCGAAGGATGTCGGCGGGACGTTCCTTCGACTCGAACTCCTCAGCGAGCTTGATTGCGTAGTAGCGGTCGGCCGGCCCCAGTCCCGCGGGGCGGTAAAGTGCGACGACTGCCAGACTCATGTAGGACTGGTCGCTCCAGGCCTGCTTGAGGATCTCGGCTCCGCGCGCGCTTTCGGAATACGGATCAATCAGCCGCGCCTGACCTTCGGCGGCGAGTTTTGTGAGATCGGGGGCGGCAAGCGCGATAAAGACCGTGAGCGCAAGCCAAAAGCCTATCACCCGTCCCGGCCGGCGCGTGACCAGACCGCGCAGGGAGTCAAACGACATGAGACGAAACTCCAGACGCTCGCCGATAGCCCCCAGCCTCCCAGGCCGAGCCACGACTCCGCCGAGCGGAGAGTCTTAGCCGCTGGTAGGGATGCTCTCGACGCACCTGCCGGTTGCAGGCGCAGGCGGCATCCCACCGCATGCGACTCCTCCTCGATGAATTCAGGAAAAGCTATCAGGTTTCCCGGTTGTCCGCAAGGAATTAGCAAATGTCGGACCGTCAGTCAGCACGCTTCGATTGTTCCGTGCCCGAACGGAAGAGTGAGTCATACCTGCCGGACAGCCCCGAGGTCCAGGGATGATAGACGTTGCAGAAGTCGATTCGTTCACCGAGCGGGGGATGCGACGAGCGGAAGATGACCGAGAGCCAACCCGGGCGCGGGTTGCTCAAGTTCTCGCGTTGAAGCTTGGCAAACGCACTGGCGGCCGAGTGATTCGTATGGGTTAACTCCAGCGAAAATCGGTCGGCCTCGTGCTCCATCGTCCGGCTGATCGCCAGTTGTATCGGCGACCCAATGAGGTTGAGCCCAGCGAGAAGGAAGATAAAGAGCGGAAGGGCGGCAATGTCGGCGAGTGAGTCGAATCCAAACCGGTTGCCGAATCGCGCGATCGACCATCGCCCCAAGCGGTCGACGAGAAACAGCAAAATGAGCGAACCAGCCGCGCCAAGGCTAATGCCCCATGCTACGTGATTCAGCACGAAATGCCCCATCTCGTGCCCCATCACGGCGAGCACTTCCTTGTCGTTCTGATTCGCGAGCAGCGTGTCCCAGAGGACGATTCGCTTCGAGCCGAACAGGCCCGTCACATAAGCGTTCACTGTTTTGGTGTCGCGGCTTTTGTCGATCTCGAACACCCGGCTGCCGTCGATCCCCGCGCGATCGGCGAGGCTGAGAATCTGAGCTTCGAGTGCCTTGTTCTTCATCGGCCCGAACGCGTTGAAGAGCGGGTCGATCCAGATCGGCATCACGAACGCCGTGAAAATCGCGAACGGTAGCGCGAGCATTCCGGTGTAGAGCCACCAACGCTTGGGCGAACGCGCGATCACGAGAAAGGGAATCCAGACGAACGCTATTGCGGCGACGATGCCGATCGCCAGCGACTTGAACTCGTTGCCGATCCATCGGCCCAACGACTGCCGCGAGAGCTCGTAATGGTGCGGACGAACGTAGCCCAGGAAGTAGTCGAGCGGCAGTTCGATCACGAATGTGATCAGGTAGAAAGCAAGCAGATACACCGCGATCGTGCCAAACCACGACCGTCCCAGACGCTTCGCGAAAGTGCGCAGCCTTGCGGAAAAACCTGAGAAGAGAATTACCGCCGGAATCGCCAGCCGCCACGCCTGAACGCCGAACCAGATCGCGATTCCGCTGCGATAATACTCCATCGCCCGTTCTGATGGCTCCGGAACGGGGACTGGCACAAGCTCGGCAGACTCGGCGGAGTTTGCTGAAGTCGCAGAATGCGATGGCGCCGCGGATTCATGCGGCGCCTGGAGGGTTATCACGACCGCGATCAGCAATGCAGCCATCGTCATCTCGCGCAGCCGGTTACTGAATCACGTGCGTTTCGGAACCACCCATCGACGGTGGGCCTGCTGGCGGGATGGGGCCTTCGCCTGCGGGAAGAAGCAGGTAGCCATTCACCCACATTAACAACATGGCACCACCGAGCAGGGCAGCGATGGTCCAGCCGCCGACGGCGATGTAGAGCGTCCACTTCGCCTTCGAGAGAATCTCGGCCCCCTTCTTTTCATCGGCGGCGTTAATCAGCTCCGACTTCGCCTCGAGCTTGCCAGTGAGGTCGGCAATCTTCGTGTTTGCGGTCTCAAGGTCGGTCTGCGTCTTCTTGATGTCGCCCGCATCCTTGAACGACTGAATTTCTCTGGCAGCCTTATTCAGATCGGTACGGAGATCTTTGTCTTCGCTGGCGAGCCGCTCGTTCAATATCGTCAGATTTGTGACGCGTGTTTCAAGTTCAGCACGCTTGGCAACCGCATCGCGATGGGCACGCGAGAAGACATCTTCACCCTTGGTACCTGGCTCACCCTTCGTGGCTAGCACGTCAAGCGTCAGCCGCTGAACCTCGGTGTTCTTTTCGAGTTTCTCGGTAAGAGCTGCGATGTGCTTGGCCTGATCGCCAATCTGGCTGTTCAGGCCGTTGATCCAGAGTGCACCTGCGCAGACGAACAGGCCGATGAGCAGCCCCGCGAAGCTGGCCATCGCCATCGACTGGCCGCGATCCTGGGCGGATTGCGTGGCGTAGTGGGGAGGACGTGTGAGCATATTGATCAGCTCCGCTTCCAGTCGGGGGGAAAGTCCGCTACCGCCACCACCGCCGCTCTGGTCGTTAGGAATGCCTTCGAGGTCGTTGACGAGGCGAGTGAGCGCTGCGCGCTGGTCGCGCGGGGCGATGAGATAGTAGCCGCCCACCTGTTCGACGCCGCCGTTCTTCCACCAGAAAAATCCCCGCGTCTGGCGAATCGGGTCGACGACATACGCGACCTGCAGTGGCTGGTTGAAGAAGTTGTGATGGATGAACAGGTCGTGACCTGAGAGAAAGATGCCAAAATCGGGGTGGGTGTGATACCAGCCGACAATGTCGAGATCAGGGTAGAGCCTGTCGCGCTCTCGGGTGATTTCCTGCCACGAGTCGTGCGTGTAGGTAAAGCTCGCCTGCGTGTTTTCGTAATGCTTCGCTTCGAGCGATTCGGTGACGATCACGAACGGCTCACCGCTTGCTTCATCAACGCATTCACGTCCCAGCAGAATTCCACCCAACTCGACCGACACGTCGCGCAAGGCGTGCCGCTCGATGGCATCGGCCGGCTTGCGTTCGAGGTAGATCGGCATATCGCCGGGGCGCGGCACTTCGTAGGCGATGCAGGTCCAGTTGCGGTCGCGGTCGGGCCGCGTCATCCGCACCGGCTGACGATATTGAACTTCGTCGTCGAACTTGATTTCGTCGCTGTTCATGGCAGTTGGGTCCAGCCATGTGCGTCGTTATCGGCGAGCCGGAAGAAGCCCGACGCGGACTCGCCGTCGACTCGAATCACATCGCCGGGCGGAACTCCCAACAGCGCGAGTGAAAGCTCGGCGGCGGGTGTGCCAGACTCGACCAGGCTGATCACATCGGGCCGGGCGAGCGTGTTGCAGTTTGGGCAGGTGGCGTCGCGAGTTGTCACTTGCGAGCGAGGGCGTTGCACCTCGGTCGACCATCCGCACGACGGGCAGTGAATCTCGCTCACAACATCGCGTTCAAGCGCGAGCGACAACGTGCCTTCGAGCGTTCGTCCGGCAAAGGAGAAAAGCTCGGCCGCAGATGCGACGTTGCCGATCTCGAGTTGTTTCGGCGCGGGATACGTTTCGTGGCTCAGGCAATCGGGCCGATGCGGCAACTGTGTCCGATAGAACTGATTCGTCACACCGTTGAACACGAGGGCCGAGCCTGCTGCGACCGGCATGCCGTGAATCAATTTGAGTGCTTCCTGCACTTCGAGCGCACCCATCATCGACGCGATCGTCGGCGCGGTAGGAACCTTGCCTTCCATGATCTGCTCGCGACGGAGCAGGGGGCAGCTATAGCGGACGTTGAGAAGCTGATAATCGCGCTCAGTCATCGCGCATTCGTAGCACGCCGAGTCGGGCGGCACGAAGACTTTGACGACGCCTTGAATCTCCTGAATGCCCGAATCGACCCAAGGCGTGCCGACTTTCCAGCACTGGCGATTAACCCAAAGCCGCGCCTCGCGATTATCGAGACAACCGATCACGACATCGACGTCGGCAAACAGGCCGAGGCCGATGTCGTTGATCACGTCGCCGCGCATCCAGCGATAGTCGACTTCTGGATTGATCTCCTTGGCTCGTTCGGCCGCGACTTCGGCCTTGGGCCGTCCTCCGTCGCGAACGCGAAACAGCACCGAGCGCGAGAGGTTCGATGTCTCGATCGTGTCGCGATCGATGACGTAAACCCGACCGATGCCGATGAGCGCCAGGTTCTTGAGCACCTCGTTGCCGAGAGCACCAGCGCCGACGACCAGCACGCTCGCCTTGGCGAGCAATTCTTGCCGCCACCAGGGAATCAGCCGCAAGCGACTGTACCGGTCGTCATCGTCGATCGTGAACGTGGCACCGCCTGAAGGCGATGCAGATTCGGCGTCGCCCTCGTCGGCGTTGTCGTCGAGAAACGTGAGTATAGGGGAATCCATCGTGGTCTGCCTCGGCGTTGATCAGTCGATGAAGACCACGTCGTCAACCGGCGGTGGCGGAGGAGGAACATTGCGAGTCGGCGTTTTCGGCGCCGGTATCTCGTGCGACTCGTCGAGGATGATCAGATCCTCGGTCTCCATCACCGACTTGACGACCTCGGGACGGCTCAGTGGCTTCTCTTCCCGGTGCTCGTCGACGATTCGCCCTTGCGCGATACGAACGTTGCGCAGAGGGCGATTGTCGATGGGGAAGCGGAAGTTTGTCTGGTGGGCCGACCAGAGCGCGGCGTCGCGATTATAGGGGCTTTTCACGTCGTAATTCTGGTACCGTGCCATCTCCCAGAGCATCGAGCAAAGCTCGTCGAGCGAGAGGCTGGGAACCCAGTGCGTGCCATAAGCCCCCAGGCACACCATACCGATTTCCGATATGTTGGGATGATAAATTGGCGTCATCCAGCGCAGTTCAGGCATGGTGCGAGGATACGTCGCACCAAGCTTGATTTCGACCTGATGATAATCGCGGAGGATCACCTTCCCCTTATCGCGTGCGAGGCTATTGCCCCGAAACGTGATGATGTAAACCTGGGGAGGGTTGCCCGCCGGGCGAAAGTCAAAGATAGAACTCTCTTCTCGCAACGCCTCGAGCGCTGCGAGGTCGGATTTGAGCCGACGAATCCTGGGTGACTCGTACATCGACATGGAAGCATGTCCCAGAAGCACGCGAGCGGACGGGGGGTGAAAGGCGATACTGCCTTTATACCCTGCCCGCCACGACTTCGGGATAGACGATCAAATAATCGCCATTCTGGACGCCTGCTTCCACAAGCGTCTGGCTCTCGAGCAACCGTCGCCCACCCTCTTTGTGGTCGAGCGAGTAGCTCATCGGCTGCCCGTCCGGACTGGTGGTCGGCAGGCTCATTTTGGTGATGATGTTAGGCAGAATCCGGCTGACTGGCACGCTGTAGGCAATAACCGCCTTGACTGACTTCGCGCCGGTCTGGTCCAGAAACGTTACCTGAATTCCGGTAGGGTCCGCATTCCCGCCGTAAGACATGGTCGATGTCCCTCCTCTGCACAGAATTCGTCAAGGCAGCGACATTATTGGCCCAGATCAGGGCGGATTTTTCGCGGACTTCGCTCAGCCAGTCCAAACACACTATAACTGTCCGAGACTCGCGCAGGAATCCCCCTGCGCGACAATCCCAAACTGTTCGGACTGCTCAAACCCGCTCGACCACGCCTTCCTTGCAGTTGCACCCGAAGATCGAACACGCGCCGATGAACTCCCAGCAATCGATGTGATGAGGCGCCTTGCACTTCTTGCACCTCATCCGCGTCCCCTCCTCGATCAACACGCCACACACTTTGCAAAGCGGCGGCCCGGTCTCCTCGGACGCATCGTCTGCAGCTTCGAAGACCTCGACACCCTCAGCGAGCTTATGAGTTACGCCGGTGATGAGCGCATCGTGAATGACGAGCGCCTCTTTGACGACCGCGGAGAGCGCATCGGGATAAACTCCCAGATTGCGATCGACCTGCACGAGCATCCGCTCGGGATTGATCGAGATCAGCATTCCGCCCGGCGGACCGAGACGCGTGAGGTGGCCGATTGCGTGGCGGCAGGGGAGCGAGAGGAAGTCGCGCGCCATGTCGGCATCGTTGGCGTGCGCGTAGAAGTAGCGATCGAAGTCCGTGTCGTTCGTGCGAACCGGACGCGTTCCCCTGGGCGTTTGCGGCGGGGCAGGACGGGAAACCGGCGCAAGATCGAAGCGAAACGGCAAACCCTTGGCGAATCGCAGCACGACGCGCGTTCGCGGCTGGGGTGGTTGATTGGGGATCGGCGGCGCAAGGCCGACGCGCACGGTCGTGCCGTTGTAGAAGAAGCTGACGGTGGGGGGATCGGACATCCCCCGGCTTTCGTACCGCCCTCGGTAACGCTGGGCGAGTACGCGATAGGCGCGATAACGCCGGCCTGAGATCCACGACACGACCTTTACCGTGTAGCGGACAAACAGGTAGAGGATGAGACCGATAAAGGCGAGGGCGAGCAGCTCCATGATACCTAACGTCCGCCCCCGAGGGTATTAACAGCGCCGCGCGGGCCGATCTGGTGCGGCCCATTCAGGGTAAACCATCGCACCCGCGCGGGCTAGAGTCGTGCCGGTTTCGGCTAGACCGAAAGCCGTTTCCGGGCTTCTGCCACACCGGGCGCGGGATAGCCGTACTCGCTCGCGGTCACTCGCGCCAGAGCGTCGAGGTGCCGCCAGCGGAAGGCAGGTCGCGCCACCGCAAATTCTTCGCTCACCGTCCGGTAATATTTCTCGGCGTGAAGCGCGCCGTCTTCGCTAATTGCATATTTGAGCAACAGGTCAAAGATCGGGCGGGAGTCGCGGCCAAGCTCGCCGTAGCGATGCACGAGGGCCGATGCACGCCCCTGATCCTTGGCGCGAATCGCGGCATCAGTTTCGGCGAGCAGGTCGGCGTCCTTGACGTCCTTCGTCTTCTCGCGATGTGCGACGAGGGGATATTCCTGCGGAAGCTGACCATTCGTCTGGCCGGCGGTGTGATAGGCACCGACGATCAGGCTGGCGATCGTGTTGCGATAGTTCGACACCCGCGCGATGTTCCGCCAGGCGTTCGCCGCGTCGGACGCATGCACGCCCACCGAAGCCCCATGCACGCTGCCGATCGGTTTCGCGTCACTATCGGCCTTCTGGCGGCCCGGATCATGCAGCACGAGCTGATTCGCGGCCAGCGAGATCGCCTCGCCGACATCCTCGGGCCGGAACCCTTCGGCAAGCGCATCGGCAACAGCCGACGCAGCAGCCGCGCGCGGCGACGAATAGATCAGGCGAGCCAGGTTGCTGATCCAGGCGTCATCGGCCTGGCGCTTGACCCGCGGCGACTCGGCCAGGCTATGCGAGGAAAGAAGCGTCGGCAACAACCGCCGCAATTCCGGCTCAGTCTTGTTTCGCTTGATGCCGGCTTCCTCGTCGACGCAATAACGGAGCGACTGACGGAGAAGCGTGTGGGCATATTCCTTGCCGGTGATGTCGAGCATCGCCCACGACCGCCAGGCGAGCACGACGCGGTGCACGTTCGTGTTGTCTTGCACCACTTCGAGCAGGGCATTGTACGCATCGTCGATCGAGCGATCTGCCAGCGATGCGAATACGCCTTCGGCGCCGTCCATGTCGACGCTTCGCGAGCGCGCGAGCAGGGTCTTCGCGTCGGCACCGATGATTTTGGCCGAGGAATCGACGGGATGGAGCTTTTCGTGCGTCCGCGCACCGACACCCTGAATGTGGCTCGTATTGCGGTAGAGCACCTTGAAAACCGGAAGCAGCCGCTGAGCGTCGGGCATTTCGGCCGACATCGCGAGCGCCGGCGCGAGGGCCATCATCGCGTGATAGCCTTCGTAATCCTGACCGCCGAAAGCGCGCGCGTTGGCGAGTGCGGCGGCGGAGATCAACTGGCGAAGCGACGTACCTGATTGAACGGCGGCGGTGACTTTATCGAACAACTGGTCGGGCGAAGATTCCTCCATGATCGTGACGAGCGGCTCGATTGCGCCGAAGGTCAGCCTGGGGGATTCCTCCGCGGCCGAGAGTCCCATCGAAAGGCCAAGGTCCTGCGCAACGGTGGCGCCGACGCTTGCAACCAGCATTCCACGTCCGACGTTGGCGAGAAACTCGCGACGCCCCTGGCTTCGCATGATGCCTCTCCTTCAAGGAAGAAGGCGAAACAATTGCTTAATCACGACCCCGAGTCCAAACATACCCCGGCTCGCCGAACAAAACATCAAAAAATCCTGAAGCGGCCGTTTTGCGCGTGCTTGGATGCGCAGCGACACCCAGAACCCGCTGATTAAGAGTCAATTGGGAGTGGAACGCAACATCGTGACAAAGCGAAACGACTTACGGCGATTCAAAAAAGGCGTTCAGCGCATTTTCAGTGCACCTACTCGATTCGCACGCCGCCGCCCTTGATTGCCCGAGTAACGTACGCGGTGATTTACGCCGCCGCTTCTTCCTTCTCGGCGGTAGTTTTCGCTTCTTCTGCGGCCTCGGCTTTGAGGATGCGGGCGATCTGGCCGTCGCGGGAATACCGGTCGTGCCTCAGACAATAAAAGCCGGGTTTTAATCTTTGCATGCTGCAGACCGGACAAACCCTCGCTCGCTGGTCCGCCTCGATCTCTGCACGCACCCACGCGCGGCAGCCAACGAGGATGACGACCGGGTACGGAATCAGCGTTCGTTTTGCGGCCAACCACTCGGCCGAGGTCTCGGCGGCGATCACGGCGTCGGCCGGATCCATTTCTTGAGAGATCACGCGGCCTTCGCGAATCAGGTGATCAGTAATGTCGACCTGGTGACGGGGCGGCCGGATTCGGTCGGGCCGATCATTCGCGTTCTCGTCGACCCACTTCGGCCCGCGCCCGGCTGGCCAGATCAGTTTCAGCTTGAGCGCGATGGCCGCGCTCACCGAAAGCGTGGCCGAGGTCGAATACAAACCCTTGGCGCTGGGTCGCGCGATCAGGTCGGCATCGGCCAGCTCTTCGAGGGCGGACATCACCGATTCGAAGTCGAGCTCTGTCGCGGCTTCGATCGACGCCACCTTCACGCGAACACGCCCAGCCTCGGACTCTGACGCCACGACGGCCCAGACGACGGCCGCCGATTCCGATAGCTCACTCATGTTGCACGCTCCCCCGCGTGTTGATGTCACGATGTCATTTTATGCAGGCGAAAGAGAATTTGAAACACTATGATTGTTGCGAAGTGACGACATGAACACAACTTAGGTAAGATTTGATGAACTGGCCGGTCAACTTGCTTGGCCCTTTAGTGTATACAACGTCGTATCACAACTCGGATTTATGCCATGAAGGTTGCGAGATACGCGCAAGAACAGCGCGAGCACACAGCGTTGAAGCTGCTCGCTGACGGCGTTTCACCTGCGAAGGTGTGCAAACAACTCCGAATCTCACGCTCGACTCTATGGCGTTATCGGCTGGCCGCGAGCTTCGCTGAAAACGCCGCGAAGTCATTGAGGGCCGCATGAACGATCGACAGCTTTTCGGCATGTTCGCCCCGGACGAATTCGAGCCTCGAGTAACGATGACTCCTGTGTCGGTCGCCGAGCCGGAACCCGAAGAACCGAATTACCTCGTCCCAAACGTCGTGCTTTCTGCGCTCGTCGTGGCGTTCCTCGCGGCGATCGTCTGGGCGCTGACTTGCTGATCCGGGTGTTACCTGTGCCCGAGGTCGTTTGCATCGGAATGTACGTCTTACCGCACGTCATCGTGCGAGTCTGGGAGTTTCTGCGTGTCTACGAATAGCACCGGTTCGGCTGATCTTTCCAGCACTGGCCCTCTTGCTCGTGCTGCGCTTGTCGCGCTTTCGGTCATCGTGCCGGGCCTCGTCGGGCACAACATCTACCAGCACGTTCGGGTTAGCAAGCTCGAAGCGAATCCGCCTGCCGCTTCGGCTCCCGCCAAGTGCGCGTGCGGTCCGGGTTGCTGCGGTCCCAAGTGCTGCGGCTCGGATTGCGCATGTGGCCAAAACTGCAAGTGCCCGGTGGCAATCGGTTACGGCTACGGTAAAACCGGCAGCGCGTTGTGAAACTCGATCTCCCGCCGATCCCGCAACTCTCGATCGAGATTTTCCCGCGCGTCATCCGTGGAATACCTGGCGTTGAGACAACGCTCGCCGCGTTCAATCGGGCGCTGGCCGAGTGGGCGCAAGCCGTCGTCAACATCTTGGCGACTGCTCTCGAATCAACCGCGCGGGAAAGTTACCAGATCGGCTTTTCTTCCGGCGCTCTTGCTGCGGGCACTGTCGCGTTTGTGATCGCTTTCGCGCTCGGCACTCTCTTTGGATTTAGGCTTAGCGAGGCAATCACGAATGCGGCAAATCGTTCTCGCCGTCGCGCTCTGCGTGGCGTCGTTCGCTCGCGCAACAGCCGATAGCGAGGTCGCTAACGGCCCGGTGCACGAAAACACCGAAGTAATGATCCACATCCCGCCGGCTTACCTCCGCGAGAACGATCGCGGAATTCCTGAAGGTGGCAAGCCGGGCGCTGGGCTCTGTGTCTGGGCCTCGCTTCAGATGTCGGCCTGGTGGCAAGGCATCGGTCAACTGAATGACCTGTTTGAGTACATGAAAACTCAAACGGGCGGCGGCTGGCCAGAACGGGCCGAAGAGATCCTCAAAGCTCGCGCGCCGGGCGTCGACTTCGTGCAGTACGAAGGCAAGGATCGCGAGCTCCTTATCACGCTCATTGAAACCGCGCTCAAGACGGGCCGACCGGTTTGCATCACTTACGGCTATGGCGACTTCTACCGCAAGCGCGGCGCGAACCAAATCTCGCACATGGTTCTGCTGGTTCACTTCGACAACAAGCTCGCGGCGATCGTCGACAACAACGACGTTCATAACGTCACCTGGATGCCCCGCGAAGAGTTGCTCAAACGTGCCGCTTACCCTAGCGGCAAGACCTGGGTGTGCGTGCTGATCGGCACACCGCCTCCTCCAATCCCGAGGAACCAATGAAAACCCTTCTTATCCTCGCGCTGCTCGGTCCGCTTGGCGGTCGGTCGTCTTGCCCGCCGAGTGGTTGCTCGTCCGCTCCGATGTCTTTCGACATTCCCCAATACTCGGCCCCGCCGGTCTACTACACTCAGCCTGCGCCAGTGCAATATCTCGAGCCGGCCCCCGTTGCCGCGCCTGCTCCGAAGCGCGTGCTCAAGTGGCATCGCATCAAATACAAGGGCCGAGTGTTGTCGGTGTTGGGCGTCAAGGTTTCAGAAGGCGTGATCGACTTCAAGCCGGAAGATCAGCCCGAAGGCTGGGCCGATCAGCTTGTCGCGGTCGCGGAACCCGAGCCGACACCGAAGCCCGCATCGGTCGATGCGACGGTGCCGATCGAGTCGGCGCCGAAGGTGCTGTTTGACCAGTCGAGTTTCAAGAATCAGCCCGACCCGGACCCGGGCCCAGTCGGTGCGGCCGTGCCTGCGAAATCCACTGGCAACGAGCCCTGGCGATTCAACGGTGTGAACTCGTCTCAGATTGGGACGCAAGGACTGAAGGCCGTCGGCCCCGAAGCTAGGGCAATGGTCGAGTCGATCGTCGAAGGCAAGCCGTCGATTAACGACGACTCCGGCAAGTTTTCGGTGTCGATCATCGGCCCGACGGATGCAACGGCCCCAGTGCTCGAAGCCTTCCGAAGTGGGCCGATCGCGGAGCAAGCCGGCCAGCTCAAGGTGAGGGCCTTTGCGAAGAGTGATCCGCTCGTGAAGGACATCGGGCTCGTCGGTGACGGCGCGCCGGATATCGTCGTTCAATCACCGGACGGAACCGTGCGACTTCGCCTGGCCGACTTCAAGCTCGGTGGCGAGGGGCTCAAGAACGAACTCGTGCGAGTCGGTGCGGTCAGGAAGGCAAACGCGAGTTACGACGCGAAGAAGGATCCGGGTGTCGAGGTCGCTGGCGACAACCTTGCCGCTGGTGCTGTGGGCGTGCTGCTGTTCTCTGGCGGTGTTCTCGTGCTCGCAAGCCGCAAAAGGAAATCCCGTGGGCGCTAACTGGTCGTGGTTGTGGCCGACTATTGGCGGTGTCGTCCTGGTGGCGGCGCTGGCGTGGCGCTTTGGATTGCCTTTACTCGAATCTTTTCGCACCGGTTTGGATGCCTACGAAACTGACGAGCTTATCGACCATCTCAGGGAACGCGTCAGCGACGAGAAGAACGACGCTGCCCGCAAGGCGAAGAACCAGACCATTCGCGAGAAGATCAGCGACGACGAGCCGCAACCCCCAAAACAGTAACCGGGCGGTATCTCTGCCCGGATTGCAAACGAGTCCATGACGAACGCACGGGCCGGCAACGGTTTGTCAAAGTGCTTAACGTCTTCATCCCTTACAGGTGAGTCATGCGATACGAATTGGTCACGACGCTTCACGATGAAATCCCTGGCGTGACGACTCCGGTCGATCCTGGTACGCCTCCCGACACTGGCACCCCGCCGGCGAAGACAGACCCGCAACTGACGGGCGTTGTTTACGACCCGGCGACGAACTCGGTCAAGGCGACGGTACCCGATTACAACCTCGACGCGCAGAATGAGATTGCCGAGCTGCACGTCGTGCAGGTTATCGGCGATGTCACGCAAACCCCGCAGCAACTCGTTGATGACACGACGAAAACTAAGGCGTCGGTCGCGATGACGGGTGTTCGCGGAACTGACGTTACGGTTGAGCTCGAAGGCTTCGCGCCGGGCGTCTGCAACCTGGCGGTGATTGCTGGGTTTGCGTCGTGAATCTCCCAACGCAGGCCGAAGTCAACGCACGAGGGCAACCATTTCAAGTGGCGGTTCCAGTTCCAGACACCACCGTTGAACACTATGGCCCCTATGGGATTTACGAATATACGCGTGAACTTTATCGGATACCGATCGAATTCGAGCCTTTCGAAGTGATTCCGGATCCGGTCAATCACTTCGTGTGTTACGTCTACTTCCGAATGAATCCCGTCCGCATACAGAAACCCGTCGACGAGGATCGCAAGATTCTGTTCGGCGATCCTGACGACTCCCGCCGTCCGCTGGGCATCCTCAGCGACAACATCGTGAGGCCGAAGTGATGTTCGCAGGGAATGATCTGCCCGATTTAAGCGGCCTCTTTCGGGCAATTCGCGTGCTGGCAGTCTTTGCCGTGTTCGGCGTAATTTCCATCGTCGTTTGGTTGCTCGAACACGTTCGGATCAACTTCTAACGATGGCTGATCGCATCCCCTACTTCAAGCCGCAAGGCCGCGGGAAGATCAGGACCCGCAATCCTTATGAGGAACGCGCGGGCCGCAAGGCTGACAAGCGGTTCTATGCCTCGGCCGCGTGGATCAGGCTGCGTGACTACAAGCTGCAGTGCGATCCGCTATGCCAGGAACGCGACTGCCGAGAGGTCGCGTCGCACGTCCATCACGTCAAACCACGAAAGCAATTCCCTGAACTGGCGCTCGACCTGGACAACCTAAAGTCGCTGTGCCAGTCGTGTCATAACAAGCAAGAGGTTCGCTGATGTTCCCTGTTTATGCGTTACTTGCTCTGCTGTTCGTTATGGTCGTCAGTGGATGGTGTCGGTCGTACCGCTGGCAATGCAATCATTGCGGCAGGGTCGATGAGGCGATTGAACGTCTGGATGGCCGGATAAACACGACTCACTACCTAATCGACGTGACCAATAGCAGTCGCGCGAAGCCGGTTCGGTTCGACGATGAGATGGAGTCAGGCTCTCAGCCGATCGTTTCCGCTCTGAACTCCAGTGTTGTTGCTCCTGCGATCTTTGATGCTCTCGGTCTTTCGACGAATGGCGTCAGGCGAGCGGTGATTACGCTCGAAGCAGGTAGGCAGGTGAGGTATATCCTCGATCAGTCGCCACGCTTGAGACAAAAACCAACCGAAGAAAAACCAGACCCCCAGGGGGGCGGCCAAATCGCTGAGGGCATATCTCCCTAGACGGCGTCGGCAGCGCGCGCGTTTTTTCGTCGAAATAAACACCGTTTAGGCAACGCCACAACGAGTAAACAGGGCCGCATCTAACTATGCGTGGCCGGAAGCCAGACGCCCGGCGGCTCTCGGTTGTCCCGAAGGGCGACGAGCCCAAAGGGAAACGGAAATCGAAAAAGCTGGTCACTCGCAAGCTTCCCGAATCGCCGGTGCAACTCAACGAACGGGCAAGCAAGGTTTATCGCGACCTCGGCCAAATCCTCTTCGCACGCGGGCACCTGATCGACACCGATCTTTACCTGTTCGCGCTCTGGTGCCTGTCCTACTCTCGGCTGCTCGAAGCCGAAGAGAAGATTTCCGCTGAAGGGCCGACGACGAAATCGGCGAGAGGTTCAAAGCTATCCGGCTGGGTCGCTGTCTCTCGTGACCTGCGAAAGTTCGTCGCGTCGCTCGGCAGCGAATTCACCCTGACAACCCTCGCGCGAGCCAGGGCCAACATCTCGAATCAAACGGGCGGCGGCGATGATCTCGATGCTTGGCAAGCTACGAGCTAAGAAGGTCCCGAAGAAGTGGATCCGGAATCCATCGGACCTTGAGGCGATCAAAGAGGGCTGCTACTTCGACCACGCCGCGGGCAAACGCGTCTGCGACTTCATCGAGAAGTTCTGCCGCCAGTACAAAGACGACTTCGCCAATCAGCTCATCGTTCTGATGGACTGGCAACGCGACTTCCTGATGCGGCTGTATGGGTGGAAGCGAGCGAACGGGCGGCGCCGATTCAAGACGGCCTACCTTGAAATCCCGAAGAAGAACGGCAAGTCAACGCTCGAATCCGCACAGGCTCTCTACCACCTGGTCGGCGATAAGGTGTCCGGCCCCGAGGTCTACGTCAACGCGTTCGACCGCGAACAGGCGTCGATCATCTACACGAACGCCCGCCTCATGGTTCTTCAGTCGCCAGAACTGAACCGCCGGCTGAAAATCATCGACTCGAAGCGGATGATCGTTTACCCCGACAAGAACGGGTTCTTGCGGGCAAACTCGAAAGAGGTTGGCTCGAAGGACGGCGGCTCTGCAAGCTTTGTGATCTTCGACGAGTTGCACCGGCAGGCAACGCCCGACATGTACGGCGTTTACCGCTATGCAGGAACAAGCCGCGCTGAACCGCTGCAGGTCGACATCACTACGGCCGGCTCCGACCGGACGTCAATCTGTCGCCAGCGTCACGACCACACGGTCGGCGTCAACAACGGGACGATTTCCGACACGACGCACCTCGGCGTGATCTACGCCGCGGATGAGTCGGATGATCCCGACAGTCCGGCGACCTGGCGCAAGGCTAACCCTTCTATGGGAGTTGCGTTCAGCGAGGAAGGCTTCCGCGACGACTGGAAGCGGGCCAAGCTTTCCGTGATGGCGTGGCTCGACTTCCTTCGCTACCGGCTCAATATCTGGTGCGCGACCGAAGCTCATTTGATCTCGGCCCAACAGTGGAGCGCGTGCGCAGCTCCGGACGAGTGGCCCGGCGACGACGCCTTCGCTGGCATTCCCTGTTACGCGGGCCTCGACCTCTCATCGACGATCGATCTTACGGCAATGGCTCGCATCTGGCCGATCGGCGATGGCCGCGTTGCGGTTGATTGCAAGTTCTGGATTCCCGAGGATCAAGTCGAGATCCGCGAACGTCGCGACCAGGTCCCGTACCGTGAATGGATCGCGGCCGGCTGGATCAAGACGACGCCAGGTCCGCGCGTTGACTACGACATCATCCGAAGCGACATCAACGAAATCGCCGATGTCACGCCATTCGAGAAACTGCTTTCTGACCCATGGAACGCTCAGCGACTCGCGATGCAGCTACGGTCAGAGGATGCCCTTCCGGTCGAGTACATTCGTCAGAATTTCGGTTCACTCAGCGGCCCGACGAAGGAACTGGAAAAGCTCGTCGTAGGCAAAGACATCTACCATTTCGGCAATCCTGTTCTTGCCTGGTGTATCGCGAACGCTGTCGCCGTAACCGACGCCGCTGGAAATATCAGGCTCTCGAAGAAGCATAGCCGCGAGAAGATCGACGGTGCGGCCGCGCTCGTGAACGCGATCGCCGGTTACGTCGGTCTCGAGCCTACCCCTGAATCTGGTGCCGGTTGATGCCAATTCCAAAGAAGCGGTTTCGGCCGCGCTATGAAGCCGCCGTCGACGATCGGGCGAGTGCGCGCGAGCAGATCAGCCGCGAGCTCGACTTCGTCAACTTCAGCTTCGGAGGAACACGTTCCATCGGTGGCGCTGGCGGATTCGGATCTCTTTCGGGGTTTGACGACCTGGCAGCCCTCACCGGGACGGCGATTTACAACGCGATCACGCTAATTAGCAGCTCGCTTGCCTTGCTTGACCTCTATATTGCCGAAAGGATGCCGGACGGTAGCCGCCGAGTTGCCAGGGATCACCCGGCGTTTGACCTCGTTCATTCGGCATTCAATGACATCCAGACCAGCTACATCGGACGCCAAACAGTATTCGGGCACATGGCTTTGAGAGGTAACGGCTACCTCCAAGTCACGCGGAACAAGAAGGGGCGGCCGGTTGCTCTCAACATCCACGATCCACGCAATATCAAGGTGGTTGTCGACGAGCGAAGAAACCGAGTCTTCTACCAACTCCAGCGCGAGAATCAAGAACTCTCGATCCGCGACGTTTCGCACTTCAAGCTGCTATCTTACGACGGCCTTTCCGGGCTGAACCCCTGCACGATTATGAGCCGCACGCTTCGGCTCGTGGTTTCCCGCGAAGAGTGGGAACTCGCGATGCTTGAGAACGGCGCGCGGCCTGATGGCGTGCTCGAACTGCCCGGCGTGACGAATGAAATCAAGGCGAAGGAATACCGCGACTCGTTCAGCGAGATCCACGGCGGCCCAACGGGCTCCGGCAAGGTTGCCGTACTTTGGAACGGCGGAAAGTTCACGCCGACATCGTTCAGTCCCGAGCAACTCCAACTGACGAACGCACGGCTGTTCTCGATCGCTGAAGTCGGCCGCATCTGGAACATTCCCCAGCACATGCTGGGCAACCTCGAACGCGCGACGTTCAGCAACATCGAAGAACAGAATCTTCACTTCTACCAGACGTGCCTTGCTCCGCTCATTGTGATGATCGAGCAAGAGCTAAACTCGAAGCTGTTCACGCGGCCCGAACGTCAGCGGTTTACCGTCTGGCACGACCCGGCTTCCTTGCTCCGGGCGAACCTCGTGGCACTTACGGCCCGCGACAAGTCCGACCTCGAAACCGGCAAGTGCAGCATCAATGAACTTCGGCTCCGGTCCGGGCAAACAAAGCTCGATCACCCGAACGCCGACAAGCATTGGCTGCCCATGAACAACCTGATGGCGATCGAGGACCAGCGGCCGCCGGAGCCGGTCGAGGACGTCGACCCGGACGACGCCTCCGACGAGCCATTCGCGGAGAGCGACGGGCAGGATACGGAGCGCGACCAGGAGCTAGACGGGTTCCTCGAAACAAGCCTGCTCGAAGCGATTCAGCGGGCGCAGACGCGTGAGATCAACACCGTTACTCGACTGGCCAAGGGCAAGGATCCGCTCGCGAAGATCGAGGCTCACTACGCCGATCGCTCGGCGGTCGGGAAGATCGTCGCAGCCTCAACCGCCGTGGCTCGTCATGCCCTCAAGTTCGACGGGCTCACGACCGGCGCGGCAATCGACACCTGCCACGATCTTCAAGACGAGGTTGTTGGCCTCGTGAAGTCGAGCAGCCCGGCAGACCTCCCTGCTGCACTCGACCGGCTGTTTGCGACCCGTACCACTGACACGACTCGCGCAAAGATTCGCGAACTACTGAGGCTCACATGATTACCCGCGCACTTCGCGAAGCCCCCGAGCTCGTCGAGGATGACGGCCGGCGCAAGTTGCGCGGCTACATCGCCAAATTCAACGCCGAGTCCTATGAGCTGTGGGACGATCGCATTGTCGAAGGCGAACCGTTCGTCGAGATCATTCGCCCTGGCGCTTTTGACGGCGTGCTCGGCGAAGACATCCGCGCGCTGTTCAATCACGACAAAAGTCTAGTTCTCGGCCGCACGACAAACGGCACGCTTCGACTCAAGACCGACGACGTAGGCTTATTTTTTGAAGTCGATCTCGACGACACGACTGTCGCGCAAGACGCCTGGAAGATGGTGAAGCGCCGAGACATCGACGGTTGCAGCTTCTGCTTTGACCTCGACGAGGACATGGGGCACGAGGTTATCTACCGGGCCAATCAGGTCACGCTGCACGAGATCACGCAGTTCACAAAGATCATCGAGGTAAGCCCGGCGGTCACTTTCCCGGCTTACGAACAAACCGAGTCGTACGCACGAAATCGCGACAGGGCTCAAGAAAAGAAATTACGCCTGGCTCGATCCCGCGCCATCCGACAGCGGGCACTGTGGTCGATCGAGCAGGACTGAAGCAACGGCCGCGATCGCCTTTCGTCGTCACGTTTGGCGGTCGTTTTGGGATGCCGCTCCACGACGTCGTCACGTCGTTACTCGGCGCGCAGTTGGATGATTCGCACTGAGGTTGCAATGTCTGCAATTCGCAAGAAGCTCGTTGAGAAGCGCCGCGAGATCGCGGAGAAAATCGAGAAGCTTGTCGGCCTGGACGACAAGGGTGCCGTCCGCGAGATGAGCAAGGATGACGAAGACACGGTCGAGAAGCTCCGCGACGAATATAAGGCGCTGGGCCGACGCATTGATGCGCTCGATGCCGCTCGGGACGATGACGAGGATGACGACGAGGACGGCGACAAGGACGAAGACCGCGATGACGAAGACGAGGACGAAGAAGACCGCGATGACGAGGATGACGACGAGGACGGCGACAAGGATAAGCGGTCGCGTTCGAGCCGGAAGCCTCACAAGCGGGAGGCCAGTCGTCGCGGACGATCCACGCCGAAGTTCCGGCACTGGCAACGCGACTCGCCGGCGGTTCACACGAAGAAGCATGTTTACAGCATGCGTCGTGCGATCCTTGCGGCCGCGTATCCCGGCAAGTATGGCCGCTGCCTCGAAACCGAGCTGTCGGACGACTTGCAGCACGTCTACCGTAAGCAGACCGACGGAATTCTGATTCCGACCGGCGCCGAGTGCGACATGCACGGCAATCTGCTTTACGCCGACGTTCCGGGTATCACGTACCGCTCAAGGATCAGGGTAGACGCGAACGAGGTCTCGCCTCATTACTTACGCGACGTCGCCGCGTCGACGAGTACAGGCGCAATCTTTGTTCGGCCCGAACTTCCGTTCATCGAGATCCTTCGTGCTCAGCTCGTGCTGCGAAGTCTCGGCGTCCAGTTCTGGACGGAAATGGACGGCGGCAAGTTCTCGATTCCTCGTCAGGATACCGCAGGGGCGGTGACGTGGAACGGTGAAATGACGTCGGGTTCCTCGGCTCCGTCGAGCAACAACCCGAGCATCGCGCAAATGGTGAACTTCACCAATAAAACGGTGCAAGTGCTCAACCAGGTCACGCGGCGATTCTTGCTTCAGTCGAGCGTCAACGGCGAACAGCTTCTCCGTGACGACATGGCGAAGGTGTTTGCTCGTGGCCTTGATGCGGCCGGCATCAATGGGAGCGGTTCGAGCAATCAGCCGTTGGGGATCTTGCAGAACACGACCATCCAAACCAATTCGGCCGGACTCGCTCTCGGCACGAATGGCGGAACGATGACGTGGGGCACGATCACCGGAATGCAGGCCCAGATTCAGAATTACAACGCCGCAACTGATGAGCTCCGCTTCCTCTCGAACCCGACTCTAATCGGCTCGATGAAGAAGACGGCGAAGATTGGTTCGACGTTCCCCGAGTACATTGCCACCGGTCGCGGCGGCAGCAATGCAGCGGAAGGTCAGGTTGCCGAGACTGACGGGCTTGGCATCTGGTCCACAACGCAGGTTCCCAAGAATCTCACGAAGGGCACGACTAGCGGCGGCTGCTCTGCGCTCATCCTCGCGATGTGGGCCGACGCAATCCTCGCTCAGTGGGGCGGTATCGAGGTTCTCGCGAACCCGTACCTCTACCAGGCCCAGGGCGTCATTCAGTACTCGATGATGTCCGACGCGGACTTCCAGGTCCGCCACGAAGAATCGTTCGCGATCATTACCGACGCGATTCCTTGATCCTCGTGATTGACTTCCCCGGCGGTCGGCACTCACAAGGTGCCGGCCGCTTCCTCTGAACAGGCCATCCCATGCAGACAACTCGAGTCCGTCTTCTTCAACCGATGATGGTCGGCTCCGTGCATTACGACGCAGGCGCGGTCATCGACATGGCCGACGAGCGAGCGCAAACCGAGTGCGAACGCAATCGAGCGATCAAGGTCCGCCCAGCGCCGCAAGCCGTGACGGCCACTCTGCCGCAAGGCAAACCTACGACGGAACGGCTTGAGCGAGCACTCAAACCCCGCCGGCCGGAACGCCGCGAAGTCGTTCAGATCGGGGCGCCGGAAACTGAAGAGAGTCCGCCTCCCGCCGCGTAACCCGCTCTCAAACATCTCCTTCACTCATTCATTTCAGGAATTTCGATGGGCGAACAACTCGTCAAAGTCACGATCATCAAGGGCTCGCCGCTGATCGGTGACAGGCATTACGAAGAGGGCGACGAGGTGACTGTCAGCGCGGAGAAGGCCGCGAATCTCGCCGCCGCCGGTGTGATCGCTCCTCCCGCCGTCGTCTCGCCGTGGCCGGCCGCCGAGCCCGATGGGCACGTTCTCGACATTCAGGCCGACCAGCCAGCCGAGCCTGAACCCGAGAAGCCCGCCGACCCGCCCAAGCCGGAACCGCCCGCGGTCCCGTCGCCCGCCGCGACAGCCGCCCCTTCTCCCGCTCCCGCACTCAAACCCGCAAAGACGGCGAGCTAACCGATGTCCTACACGATTCGCATTCGCGAGATTTCACGCACGACCGTGGACGGCGCGACAGTCGAGCCGTTGACGCTCGCGGATGCGAAGAATTACCTCAAAGTTCCGTCGATCATCACGGCCGACGACGCCTTGATTCAGGACCTCATTTACGACGCGCGGATCACCTGCGAAGCCGCCGTTTCAATGACGTTCGTTCAGGCGACGTACGAGATGGTGCTTGATTACTTCCCGCCAGTGAACGGGAACGCAAGCGCTGTGCTCTACGCCTACAACAAATACGGCGTGCCGTTCTATCAAGGCGCGGCGGATTGGGCCGCTCTTGGAATCCGCTTCCCGTTCGGCCCGCTCGTCTCCGTCGACTCGTGCACCTATCTGGACATGAACGGCGTGACGCAAACGCTCGATCTCACGCCCGACGGCGGAAAGGTCGTCATCGTCACCGGCCGCAAAGGCCAGATGACACCGCAGCTCGGGAAAATCTTCCCGATCACGAAGCCAATTCCCGGTGCCGTGACGATTCAGTTCACCGCCGGCAGCTCGACAACGGGGCAAGAACCCTTGCTCGCGCCCGTTCGCAAGGCGATGCGATACCAGGTCGCCAAGAGCTATCTGAACCGCGGCGAAGGCTACGAGGCGGATGACATTCTGATCAACATCCTCTCACCGATCGCGATCGGCCGGTATGCCTAAAACCTCGCGCGCGCCCTCGCCTAACGTCGGCGACTTCACTCGTCAAGTCACCTGGCAACGCCTCAACGGCTCGCCGCAAAAGAACGAATACAACCAGGTGCTACCGGACGATCGCTACACGACCGTCACCGACAATCTCTGGGTGTCGATCAAGCCACTCTCTGGCCGCGAAGCTGTGAACGCCGAGCGCATGCAGGCGACGGCGAGCCACATGATCAAGTGCCTGTATTGCGGCCCGATCGCCGCGAGCGATCGTTTCAAGTACCTCGATCCCGACAGCGGCAAGCTTCGCTACTTCAACGTCGTGAACGCGAACAACGTCGACGAGCGATCGTTTCAATACGAGATCACCTGTAACGAACTCGGCAATCAGCGGAAGGCGTCGTAATGCCAAGCATCAACGACACGATCCAGTATCAGTTGACCTCTGATGACGGCTCGTCGCAAATCACCGGCTCGCAGCAAGAAACCGGAACGACTCACGTCAACGTGGTCAGCCCCTTCGCGGCAGGAACGAGCCAGCCGGTCACAGGCGTGGCCTTCGCGTATGCCACACTGAAAGCCCTTGTGATCAAGGCGAGTGCGAATTGCACACTCGTTTTCACCTGCACATCGGGCACCGTGACAATCAACCTGCTCGCGAACGTCCCGTATGTCTGGCAGCTGTCGCCGGGTTACTTCGCGAACCCGTTCACTCATGACGTCACCTCGCTGGCGATCACGAACACGGCTTCGCTGACGCTGTATCTCCGGGCGCTGAACTGATGCCGGCCAAGCTGGACCGCAAGGGCAACGGCGTCGAAATCTCCGGGCTCGATGCGGTCAACGCGCAGCTCCGGAAGCTCGCCGGAAAGCAAGGGAAAAAGGCGATCCGAACCGGGATGCGCAAGAGCTTGAAGCCCGTGCTCGCCGCGCTTCGATCCAAGGTTCCAAAGGTCACAGGAACGCTCGCGAAAAACATCAAGATCAAGACGGTTCGCTCGCGGCGCGGCATCAAGTTGACCGTCGGCTTCGGCGACAAGTCCTGGAAGCCGGGCAAATACTACGGCACGTTCGCCGTGCTTCCCACGAAGCACAACAAGATCGTCAAAGGTCAAACGGTGTTCGACGAAGTCTTCCGGGCACAGGGCGAAGCGGCGAAGAGCCAGGCCGAGCAATTCATTTTGACTGAGATCGAAACCCTCATCGAGAGCGGCAAAGCTCAAGGGTGAAAACATGGATTTGAACTTCAGTGTAAGCACGAGTGACGAACTCGTGTCGGCCGCCCCGTCTCTCGAACTCGTCGAAGGCGTGCGCGTGCCGCACATCAAATACGCACTGGAATGCTTCGGCCCGGACGGCAAGCTGAAGTGGAGCGAGGATATCACGAACCTCGTTGTCACCGCCGGCAAGACGTTTTGGGTCGATACCCTCTTGAAGGGATCGGCCTATACCGCCGCGTGGTACATGGGCCTGAAGGGCACCGGAACCGCTCTCGCGGCCGATACGCTGGCGTCTCATGGGAGTTGGTCGGAAATCACCCCGTACGCTGGCAACCGACCGGCGATCACCTGGGGAACAACGGCAACCGGCTCAAATACCGCTTCGGGCGTCGCATTCACGATGAACGCTGCGACGACGATCTACGGCGCATTCATCTGCACCGTCAACACCGGGACGGCGGGCACGCTCTACAGCGTGGCGGACCTCGGAACGCCGCGCGGCGTAGGGTCCGGCGACGTCGTGACGATCACTCCTACTCTTAGCGGGAGTTGATATGCAGACGCTTAGCGATGCGGAGATGACGACGCTGCGGACCGAGCTGCAAGGCTCCGCTTACGCAGGGCTGAGCGATGTCGACGCGTGGAACCTTCTTCACCGGCCGGACGGCACGCAGCCGAATCCGGTAACGTCCGCTCCGCTGATTGCAGCGCCGGTCTACGAATCAAACCTGCTCGGGTTGCTCACGGACCCAGCAAACGGAAGTCTCGGCAAGGTCTTCAACTGGCCGAACTTTGGTTTGCTCAAAGCAGACATCGACACCCAGAACCGGCCGTCGCTGATCCGCTGGGCGGAATCGCTCGCCGCAGTCGGCATCATCACTGCCGGCGAGGCATCGGCAATCATCAGCGCGATCAACTCGCAGATCAGCGACCCAGCCTGGACGGCGACGATCCCTGGTCTAACGCCCTGCGTCAAACTGTTCGGCGGCAAGACATGGCACCTGGGTGGCGTCCAGGATGGCGCGACGGTCGATTACATCCCACTCGAAGACGTCGAAGCGGCGAGGGCTTAAACGATGGCAAGTCCCAGCATGACACAGAACACGGCCGGGAATATCCGGTCGTCTGCGTCGCTCGCTGCAAGCGGAACGTCGACAACGAGCACGTTTAACGCGTCGGGCAAGTTCGAAGAACAGATCCAGATCGGCGCGACATTCGGCACCGTGGCCACAACGAACGGCCTTCAGGTCGACGTGCTGCGCGTGATCGGCTCGACACCAGTTGCCGACACGATTCCTGTCATCACGTTCGTTCTCTCGGGCACTGCCTCGACCTCGAAGGCGGTCTCGCTCGCGCTGCCAACCGGTCAATACCAGCTCAAGTTCACAAACCTCGACGCGACCAACGGCCTCACGTCCGTCTATGCGACCGGCGACACCGTTGACGCAGTGGCGTAACGAAAACTGTGAACACCTTTCCGGGCTCGCGATACCTCGGCGCGAAGCCGATGCGAGGATCGCTCCTCGACCTCGGCGCCGAGATCAATCAGTCGTGCGTCTTCCGCGTGCTCTTCAACGAGGGCACCGGGTCGCCGCTCGAACTGGTGACGCGCACGCTCGGGACTCTGGGAGCGGTCAACGGCACGACGTTTCCGACGTGGCAGAGCCCGAAGATCATCAACGTTCCGACGGGCGTCTATCCCGGCAGCACACCGCAGGTCATCGGCCACTGCCTCGGCACCGACGGCACGAACGGCTTTCTGACGTGGCCGAGTTCACACCGGGCCGCAAAGCTCGCCACGCCTCTCACGATCTTCGGCCGGATTTACGTTCCGAACTGGAACACGTCGATCTCGATCTTCTCAGAGGACGACAACTCCCCAACCGGCGGCCCCTGGCTTTCAATCTCCGGGCGCAACCCGGTCTATCGAATCGGCTCAACCTCGATCCTGACCTACTCAACCGGATTCACAACAGCGGCGGACGGCTACTGGTCGACGCTCGCGATCAGCGACAGCGGCACGGTTCAGACGCTCTACATGAACGGCCTGGCTGTTGCCACGACGAGCACAACCACGAGCTCGCCGACAACTTCCGGCACGATCTACCTCGGCACTCGTGGCGCCGCGCACGGCTTCATCTCGAGCCTGAATTTTCACGACGTGGCGGCCTGGACACGCGTCCTTTCGCCGGCCGAACACTTCCTCATCAGCCAAGACCCAGGCTGGGGAATCCAGGAGCCATCGCTTCGCCGAATGATGGTTTTCTCATTCGGCAACTCGTACAGCTTCTCGATCTCGGAATCTGTGACGCTCGGGGATTCGTTCGCCGCGTCGGTCGCGTTCAGTGCGACGATTTCCGAGTCCATTACCGCCGGCGATTCCCTGACGGCCACAGCCTCGTTTAACGCTTCGACCTCGGATTCAATCACGGCCGGCGATTCGCTCTCAGGCTCACTCGCGGTTCATGCCTCGATCTCTGAAAGCATCACCGCCGGCGACTCGTTCACAGCGACGGCCAGTTTCGCGGCTTCGATCGCCGACAGCATCGCGGCCGGCGATTCGCTCGGTGCGTCGGCCTCGTTCGCCGATGTCGTCGCGGAAACGATCACAGCCGCGGACTCGCTGGCCGGCTCGCTCGCGGTTCATGCGACGTTTACCGAATCGGTCACGCTCGGCGACTCGATCACTTTTAGCTCGAGCACGGCAACGCTCAGCGACCGCTTCAAACCCGAGCTGATCGCCTACCTCGAAACGCTGCTTGGCTCGCAAGGCGTCAGCGTCCGACACAACCGAGCAACGCAGGACGACGTTTACCCGCTGGTCGTGATCGACGTTCACCGGCAGCCCGAAGCTCTGCTCTCAGGTGCGGCCAACACGCGAACAGCCGACGTCAACTTGCAAGTGCTCGACACAGACGATTCGGTTGTCGACCTCATCACAACGCAAGTCATCGACGCCTTCAACAACAAGGTCAACTTCATGATGGGAACCGTTTCCGTCATGGACAGCCAGGTCGATCTCGACAGCGACGACTACGACGTTTCCGACGATGGCAGCGACGAGGGAACATACACGGATCAGGTTTCGCTTACCTTTCACTACAGGGTCAATCCATCATGATCTACGCGATTCTTTTTGCGGCTTTCGTCGCGATGCTCTTGTGTGGGTTCAACCTGCACACCACAGCGCAGCAGCCGGCGTCGGGAACCATCTTGAAGTACGGAGCCACGCCTACGGGCACGTGGACGCAGATTGCGCAAATCGTCGACATTGACCTGCCGTCCGCCGAGCAGGGCAAGGTCGACACTACGTTGTTGACCAGCACGAATGAGACCTCTGATCCCAATGGGGTTCCAAACCTCGGCGAAATCGGATTTACGATCCGCTATGACCCATCCGACACCGGCCACGAGCTGCTTCTCGCCGACGCTCAGACGACAGCCCCCAAGCGTTACTGGCAGCTTTCGTACGCCGATACGGGCGCGACGATTGATGTGTATTACGGCTGGGTTCAGAAGTTCGAGCGAGGATCAGCCCAGACGGGCGCAAAGCTCGAAGCCAAAGTGACAATCGTTGTTCAAGCTCCTCCTACCTCAACCAATTCAGGAAGCTAAGAAGTGATTACGCGAGACCAGTTTCTAAGCGCAGTGCCATCGACGCGCGACGTAAAAGGCGAATTCGGCGACTCCCGGATCGTCGAACTCACGTCGGCCCAGCGCGACGAGATCACTCAGGTGGCTAGCAAGAATCCCACCGCGTTTCGCGCGACGTTGTTCGCGCTTTCGTTGATCGACGATGACGGCCGCCGAATGTTTGATGCAGAGAAGGATATCGCTGCGATCAAACGTATCCCGACCGGCTTCACTGAGCCGATCATTGACGCAGCGATCGAGTTCAACAAGATGGGGGTGGAGGCGAAGGAAGCCGAAAAAAAAGACTCCTCGAATCCGGAGACGCGCGTCTAAAACTTCGCCTGTGCGTGGCACTGAGCTGCAGTCTCCGCACGCTCGACGGAATGTCGGCTTCTGAATTCGTTACATGGGCGGCGGCCGATGAACTCGGCCTCCTCCCCGATCCAATCCTCGAAGCCGCGCGCGACCGGTCGCTCCTGGTGAATTGCCACTCGGGCAAAAGCAGCACGAAAGCGACCGACTTTCTTCCGCCGGCCTATTTCGGTGTGCGCGAAGAATCAGAAGAAGAAGTTAACACTCGCATGGCGGTCAAGCTGCCATCGCTCGTCACTGCGCTCAAGCATCTCTCAGCCATGCCGCGGGAGAACAAGTGAATGGCTGCTATCGGTTCGATTGTTATGGGTATGTCCGCGCAAACCCAGAGCTTCCAAGAACAGCTTGCGAAGAGCCAGGCGGTGATTGGCAAGCTGGCGAAAGAAGCAAAAGCGAGCGCCAGCAAAGTCGAGGAGCTCACTAAGCAGATTGAAGAAGCAAAGATCGACAAGCTTGCGCAGGACGCACAGGCGGGCGCCGGAGAAGTTGGCGAGTTAGCGCAGTCACTTGAGTGGGCCGCCGATGAAGCTTACGCGGCGCAGCTCGATATGGCTCTGCTCGCCACAGAAACCGGGAAACTCGATCAGGTTTCAAAGAAAGGCGCGTCGACTACCGAGAAGCTCGGGAATGCGATTTCGGCCGCCGCCAACAAAGCAAAGCAACTCGGCGTCATCTTGGCCGGAGCTGCTGGCGCGGCAGGCGCGGCGCTTGCCGCTCTTGGGGTAAGCGCCGCGCAGCGACTCAATGAGCAAGGCAAATTCGCGGACTCGGTCGGCACGACAGCTTCAAAGTTTGATGAGCTACAGCGGGCAGTCCAGAAAACGCGCGGCGACGTCGACGCGGTTGGGCCTGCGCTCACCACGCTACGGCAAACCCTGTCTGAGGCTGCGACGGTCGCCAGCCCCGCGCAAGAGGCGCTCGCCAAACTGGGATTATCGGCTGCGGCGATGGAGAAGATGGATACCGGCGCAGCATTCGAGGAGATCGCGAAATCCCTGTCCAACATTAAGGATCCATCCGAGCGTGCGGCGCTTGCGATGCAAGTAATGGGCAACGACGCAGGCAAACTCATGAGCACGCTCTCGGACGGCGCGCTCGCCAAAGCCCAAGGCGACATGAAAGGACTCGGGACTTCCGCGTCGGAGGCCGACAGAAACGGGGTTCAGAACGCTGTGGCTTCGTTCGCTGGCATGCAAAAGGCTGTCGACAGTATCGGCAACACGATCGCAGTCACATTTGCGCCCATGGTGGAGCTCGTCGTGAACAAGCTCTCTGAATGGGCAAAGGCATCTGGTCTTGCTGGCGACTCAACGAAGGAAGGAATGAGCAAGGCGAGCGGCGCGGTCAGCAAAGTTGTCGACGCGATGCAATGGTTAAACAGAGTGTTCAAGACCGTTCAGATCGGCGTCACGAAGGTGATCAAGGGGATCGCCGATTCGGTGGGCTGGCTACTTAGGCAGGTGGAAAAGGCGATCAACCTTATCCCTGGCATGAAAGTGAGTTTCGCTGATTTCACAAACGCGTTCAGCGACGAGCTAGCCAATGTGATTAAGACCCAGCAAGACGAGCTCGCGAAGATGGGCACTGAGACGTCCTGGTCAGCACAATTTTCGAAAGGATTGGACGAGGTCCGGAAGAAGAACGAGCAAACAGCAGCGGCGATGAGAAAGACTGGCCAGGCGGCCACAGACCTGGCCGGCAAGATCGACGAAGGCAAATCGCTGTGGGACCAGACTCGCACGCCGCTTGAGAAGTATCAAATCGAGCTTCAGAAGATCGACGCGCTTCTGAAGAAGGGCGCAATTTCTGAAGAGGTCGCTCGTCGCGCACGAGTTCAATCGGCAATTTCCGCCGGGATGAATGAGACGAAGTTTGCGGGCGGCAACCTTACTCGCAACTCGACCGACGCGCGCAGCGCGATCCTTCAAGCAAACAACCGCGATCGAATGGGGATTGGCGACGTCCAGCGGTCCACGGCCGCGACGGCAACCTACACGCAGTCCTGCGCGCAGTCGCTTCAGGCATTGCTGACGCGTGCCGATCGCCAGCAAGAGGAGGCCTGGAACCTGTGAGCAGCCTGGTATACGAAGTAGGGCTCTACCCAGACGCTGGCGCAATCAGCTCGTCGATCGGTGCCGACTACCAGATCGAGACGACGCACAAATACAAAGTCATCGTCGACGCATCATGCGACGAAACTTGGGTGCGCGCGAACTGGGGCTCAACGCTTTCGCCTCCGCTCGGCCTTTATTCGTCGCATCCGTCGGAACCGTTTACGCGCATCAAGCGAGTAAACGCCTCGCTAGTCAGTCGGCAGCAATTCACCGACTCAGGCGGCGTTCAGCATGACGCGCGGCAATGGACGGTCGATGTAACCTTTGGCTTTTTGACCTACGAGCAACTCACGCAGACGTCGCTTAGCGGCGATCCCGGGGATGCGCAGATTCAGATATCGTTCGAGCCGGTCGAGTGGCAGAAGCCCGTCGACGTTGATGTCAACGGCGTGCCGGTCCTCAACTCGGCGAACATGCCGTACGATCCGCCGGTCATGCGCGATGATACCCGATGGCTACTTAAGATCACCCGCAACGAGAAGCTTCTCTCGTTAGCTGATCTCGCGAGCTGGGCAAACGTTGTCAATGCCGACACGTTCAACGGTTGTCCGCCGAAGACATGGAAGGTGTCGCCGCCGCGCATCGTCGGCGTGCTGTCGCCCTATCTCGATCTGATCTATTACCGTGTCGAATGGGCTCTTGAATATAACCCTGATACCTGGCAGGCGATCGTCTTGGACGCCGGCTACCAGGAGCTTGTACTAACAATGGTCGGGGCGCTACAGACCTATGACCTTGTCAATATCCGTGACAAGCAGGGAATGCTTGTGCAAGGCCCTACGCCGCTAAACGGAAACGGCGCGCAGCTTACTCGGCCTGTGACCTCGAAGAATGCCGTGTTCAACAAATTCGACATCTACAAATCGAAGAACTTCGCCGACTTAAACTTCCCCGACAATGTTTTCGTGACGAGGCCATTCCTGTGAGTCGAGCCGTTCGCGTAAGCCGGCAGACGATGGAGCGTATCGGCTCAACCGTACGCGGCGTCGAGAACCGCCACAGGCCACCGCCGGATGTGCGCACGCATGGGCCGCGCGGCTCCGACGAAGGTATGTGGTTTCGGACAACCGCAAGCTTCGCTGCCGCAACAGACGATGGCACTACGCTGACAATGCCAGTCAGTACCGCTAAGCCTCTCGCTGTCACGCTCGGCACAACTAGCGATACCGCAAAAGCCTCAGGGCAGCCCGATTTCAACATCGCAAACGGACTGAACGCAACGATCGCGAGCGGCAAAATCGTTCACGCCACGCCGACCGCTGGGCGGTACGTCATCGACCTCGTCTGGTGCTCGTCATAAGAGAGACGTTTCATGGGCTCTGGCAAAGTCGGCATGCCTTGCGATCCGTGTTGCCACGGGACCGGCGACGGCGGCGGCACGGTTAGCGTTCCAACGCCCGGCTGCGGTTGCGGCTACGTGCCGTCCTCGATCACCGTCACGCACTACAGCGGGCCGGCCGATCCCTGGACAACTCCTTACCTGCCGGCAGTCCTCACTTATTACGATCCGACGTTGCCCTACTCGTTTTGTAGTGGAGCGACCAACGGAGCATCAACGGGCGCGATCCTGTTTTCTGACATCAACGCACCATTTCTTTTCACGGACCCCGACGTCGGCACCTCGGTCGAATGTATCTGGGCGTTCGAGTGCATACGACCGGGAACATACGTTCTATTCTTGATCGGCCTGTCGACGATGCAGGATTGCGGAACCGGCACACCGGCCCCGCATGCGCTCGCCGGCGGCGGCGGTTTCATCGCCACCTCGGTGGATTGCACGACGTTTACCTTGCGCGGCGAGGGGTACGGGGGAACCGGAGCAATTATTCAAGCGGTTCCCACACCATGAAATGCGACCGCTGCACGGTGCCGCCTGGCCACCGATGCATACATGAAAATGATCGCGCAGGTTGCGAGCGTGCGTTCGCCGGGTTTCCAGTTGGCGACGACACCCGGGTTATCGTGGCGATCGAGGCCTGCGACTTTCGGCGATCAAGTTGCGGGTGTCTTTGCAAGCCAGCCCTTTGCCTTCTGGGCGGCGAGCCGGCGATCGTCACCTTCGAGGACTGCCGGGCGTGCGTTTACGCGAACGCTTCGGTTATCAAGCTATAAAGCTTTGGCTTTACCCTTCCCTGCTCACTCAATGACGCATACGAGTGGGTGCACAAAGAGGAGATATGGGGCAACAGCGAAGTTTTTCGCGTTTCGGTAAACTGGGAGCCTAGCTTGATTTTCGACTTCAGTTTCCGTCCAATGATTTGATGGTATGCTTTGCTTGCTCCTAAAACCTGACCTCTTCATTGGATTGTGTCGATGTCGCAACAGACGCAAGACGGTCAATTTCCTGAATGGTTTCCTAAGGGATGCCCTAATCCCAATATCCCCAGCATCGAACGAGATGTCTTTCGAGTCGTTGTGCATACACCAATAAACGTAGCTGATTTTAAGAGCCACCACGAAGAAGGCCGTGCGCCGCAATCCAATCCTTGCAGTCGGTGCTCACTTTCAGTCTTCGCATCGGCAGACAGCGCAATGAAGTGCCTTGCGACATTACAAGCCCGGTATCCTGCTCGTGGATACCAACATGTTGCGTTCGGTCATCTTAACCCGTCACATGGAAAACTAGAGCAATCGAACAAAAATCCCGAACATTATGAATGGTGGGCGTTTGCGAACGTCGAGCGGCACACGTTGTTCGAAATAATATATTAATCCAATCACTGCTTGATAAAGAGTCGCGAATATGTGGGAACCTGATGGAATTCCGTTACCAAAGCTGACTCTCGGCAACCTTGCAGTTGCCGAAGTCCTATTTGAATTCGACGGCGAATTTCTAACTTTTGTTGCTGCGGATTCAAATAACGAACCACTCCTAGTTCACAATCTTTGTGTTGAGAACCAGATATCGCGTTATGTTGTTTCTCCGGTTGACAATCGCATTCTCCGCGATCTAAAGACTGGTCGCGTCGACATATATACCGCTCTTAGGCAGCCCCGATGCTGGATTGCGGACATCAAGTTCAACGAAGATCTAGACCCGACGTGGGAAATCACCGGCCTTGTTCAGGTTCGATTTGAGTCTATCCCAAGCGGCTTCCTTCCTCAACCGGGAGCGATGATCAGACCCGATCTCGATCCAGTATTTCGATTGAGACTAATCGGCGACGGTGTTGGTCCAGGTAGCACGACCGCCGCAGACGTTCGCGCCGCGGTTCAGGCGTCAGAAAATGCATTGCGAGGATTGGCTCGACTGGTCTTGGATCAGCCGTCAACCGCAGGGCGAGCAAACCGCGGCATACGCGATCTGTCATCAAACCTAACGTATTTATATACGCGCGCCGCGAGTTTTGAAATTGCTTTTGGCGCCCCGAAGGATCATTCGTTGACTGCTCTTGACGATCAGTTTATCTCCGAAATGGGCCAGTGGCTTAATGCGGGGCTACAGGCTGTTAGAAGTCGAGACAATTCTTTGCCGATGTTCGAAAAGCTTTCAAGTGAACGTGCTACTCAGTTGTTCGAGGCCGTCCGAGCACTAACACCGCCTTCGCGCGGTGGTGTTAACCGAGTTGAGATTGGCGGAAAGGTAACGATGAACTCGTTCGAGTCCAAAATTCTCACTCGATCTGATAGGGTTCGATCAACGGAACTTATCGCGTTTTATCGACAGACCCCAATTATTGAAAAGCCATTTCGAGTTTTTGGTGTCGCGGAAGTTGCCGATAAGGGCTATGACGTATTCGTGCTAAGACAACTTGATGCAGACGGCATGGCCCTCGCGAAGGCCAACGAGATTGAATTCCACTTTGATGAATATCTCTATGACAAAGTATCCGATGCGTGGATTTCGGAGCAAAAAATTGCAGTGGTTGGGGAGCGAACTGGCGACGTGTATCGTGCGCTCGATATTCAGGAAGTCGGGGCAACAATACAGCGTGATTAAGCCGCATTCACAAGCCTAACTGCTACTCGAATCGGTCGTCTCCGGTGGTCAACCAGGCGTCGAACGCGCTGGTCTTCTCGCGGCCCGCACGGCCGGTCTACGCACGCGCGGCACCGCGCCCCCGAGGTTGGGCCGCCGAAGACGGCGAAAGCCCCTGGCTGGCCGATTACGGGCTCCGCGAGAGCTTGGCGGACGATGAGCCATCGCGGATCCGCGCGAACGTCAGGGACGCACACGCAACGCTCTGGCTCGGGCATACGGGCTCGCCGCAACATGCGGGAGTGCTCATCGAGGTTGGCAAGCTCGACCGACCGTTTTTGCTCGTTCAGCCCGGCACTACCGGTGACAATCGGTCGCCAGGTGGTAGCCTCGCTGCTCAGCTTCCGTCGCGGATCCGAAAACCACCCGATTCTCAAATTTGATCTTCGCTACGCTCGGGCACGTCGCCAAGTGGTAGACCTTGCCGCTCTTGGATGCCACGAAGCTCGCGACGGTTCCGGTTCCGAGCCCGCCGAAATTGTTCTGCATACCGAGATTGTTCGGGACTATGTATTTCTCTTGATATTGAAAGTTACCGGGTTGCAAGGCCGGTCCAGACATCGCTGATCGCCTACGTCCAAGGTTGCTTGCGGGCTGAGACCCTGGCATGTTGCCGTCCCCGCCGGCCGGTTCGATCGGATTGAAAGCAGGAGCGTTGGGAACGCGAACATTCCTCTCTCCTATGCTGGTCACGTATAATATCTTGCCTTTTTGTTCACCTTCAAGCACTTTGACCATGATCATGTCGACTGGGGCCAGTCCGTTGAACTCGATGTTTAGGTAGCCATCATTCGCGGGACGCTTCAGGCATTGCGCCAGGCCAACCACCACGACTGGCGTCATATCCTTGACATAGATGACGGCTCGGGATTCTTCGTATTTGCTAAACACAGCCTCGGTTGCAGCCACGAACTTTTCAGCTTTCGCCTTAGTTGCTGCAGTTTCGGAAGCCCGCGTCTCGCCGGTAAAAAACGGCATACGATACAAGACTCCAAGCCGGCTGTTCTCTTCGGCGAATGCCATAAGATCAGCCATATTCGTCCAGCATTTGATGCCTTTGGTCGAAGCTTCCTTTGAAGGGAAGTGAAGGACCGCTCGCTCGCCAACTTTGGGCGTATAGAACGCGTTGCCCGGCACGGGGTCGACATTGGCGTCGGCCTGTCCGGTGATGGATAAGCAAACTGCGATCAAGGATGCGAACATGTGCAAGGCTCCGTTTTAACGTGATCTCTCGGTGAAGGATTAGGAAGGGGTCGGCGGCTCGCTCGGAGTATTATCTGCGATGCCCGTGAAGGCAGTCCGCCGCTAGGCGAAGCCCTCGGGCTTGCGCTTCAAGCATATTGCCGAACAGAACGCGGTTTTCTGGCTTGATCTTCAACACGGCCGAGCAAGTGCCGATATGGAAAACCTTGCCGTTGCGCGATGCGACAAAGTTCGCGATTGTTCCGCCACCTCCGGCAATACCTGTTGCGGGCGCCTGGTTGGGCTTGTTCGGAGCCGACCGCCAAAGCCAAGGCGCGATGGGATTCGGACCGGACCAAAGCCCACGGCCTTCCGCTCGCGCCTCAGTTTCCAGGCGTGCGAGCGCCACGTCGTTCGGCGCGTACCGGCGCTCCCACCATGCGAGCCCGTAGCCGACTAAAACCTGTCCGAGGTCTTTGCCGTTGGGCAAAACTATCTCCGCGACCGTGCGTCCGTTTCGGTCCTTATTGTGCGGCTTCACAAGGACCTGGTTGTTGAACGCGAGCGAGGATGTCAACTCCTTAGCTCGGCCGCTGAAATCCTGGCCCGGTTCTGGCGAGTCGATCCCCCAAAGCCGAATCCGGACCTGCGTGTTAGTCGCGCTTAGCACATCGATGGTATCGCCGTCGACTATCCCAACCACGCGCGCAATATATTGGTCGCCCGCTTCTAGCCTTGGCGCAAGCGTTGCAACCACGAACAAGGCGAATATTGGCCATTTCGTGCTCATGCTGTCTCCCGAATCGTTAGGCTGCCAAAGGTTGCTGTCCGTCCCGCGGCCGATTCATTGCTTATCGTCAACGGGCAAAGCCCTGGATCTTGTCGGCCGGAATGCGGAATTTCGCAGTCCCTTCCCCTCCGAACGTCGCCAGGTTCACCGAGACAACCAGAAACTTCGTCTTCGGCGGCGGATCCGCGAACACCTGGACGTGCGTCGCTTCGTCGCCAGGTCGAATGTCTTGCCCCGCGGTCATCGCGCCAACGGGCTTGTTGCTCATGCCGAAGTTGATCCCTCTGATGAGGTTATCGACATCGTCCCGAACCTCGAAGCTGCCTTTCATAAACGGATTGTCTTCCTTGAATGGAAGCATCTTTCGGTCGTGCGTATTTCGGATGCCGAACTTTACGATCAGATCTGGCGAGGCGCTTCGCTTGGTATCGCCCGTGAGCGTGTTCACCTCGGCCGGCTCGATTTTGGCTTCTGCAATCCAGACTTCGAGCCCGTCTGTTCGGAACGTTCGGCCGTGCTCAACTATAGTGGGCTCTGGCACGGAAAGCTTGGCGGCTGCCGGAGCGGCGATCGCTGGCACGAGGGGCGGTGCCGCCTGAAACGCCGGCTTCGTCAGGGGCTCGATCGAGTTGGACATCTTTTTCAGATTCGCACCCGCCTCAGCAAATGCATTCTCAAACGTTGCCTTGATCTGTGCTTTCAGGTGTTCGCGGCCGGCAAAATACCCAATCACCAAACTCAGCACGACAGCCGCGCCGGTGATCAGCCAGTGATACGCGCCAGGTTTCCCTCCAGACTTTGACTTCGGCGTAAGCCGGACATCGCCAGCGGTCTCGACGGAAGTCTGTTCGGATTGCTTCGGGATAGGCGGCGCCGTGATGACCGAGCCGCAATTTCGGCACTTCCCTCGTTTGCCTGCGAACTCATCGGGGACAGTCGCAGCCGTTGAACACGACGGGCACGTGAGAGTGAGCGGCATGACTTTTCCTTTCGCGATGGACCGCGGTCGGCGCGGTTCGGACTGGCTACAGCGGAGCCATTTTCGAGATTAGAGCGACTCTGGTTGGTGATCGAGATTATGCCACAACGGCTCGCGCGAAGCCGCGCACCGCCAAGACTAGCCGGGCGGTAATCGGCGCGTACGTGGATGGGGGGAACTTTCACCCGAGTCCCAGACGGACCTTAGAAACCGGATAGATGGAACGAAGGTATCAAAGCCATCTCTTCTTGCTCTCGCCGCCCTAAGAAAATCGGCGTAATCCCGTCGGCTCGTCCGCCATCTTTCTGCCCACTGCTCAGGCGTTTCGCCAGGGCGCTGAAACATGGCGGACATGTATTTTCTCATTGCCTCATTCGCGGCTTCGTTCTGCTTACGAATTATTGTAAAAAAAACTGCCAAATGATCATACGTTATACCTAATGCCTCTACCGCTCCGAGGATCTTCGCCTGGTCAGCCGTAAGCTCCGATTCCTTCTTTGAATCGTCCTCTAGCTCGTCATATACCAAATATTCGATGGAAACTTTGAAAAGCTCGCATAGTGCCCGAGCCTCATCTATGCGCGGAAGTATTGTGCCCTGCCGCCAGTTATTTATGGTTCCAGAGGAGACCATGCTGCCAAGCCGAGCGGCAAGCGATTTGTTACTCAGGCCGTGGGAATTGATCAATCTGTTGAGCTTCTCAGCAAAATTCATGGTCGCGATATCGTAGCTCATTTTTGCCTCTTGCCGCTATCGGAACGTGATGAATGTCGAAATGCCTGCCGTTGCATTGGTCGAAATATTGCTCGTAATGGCAAAATTTATTGTTGACCAGCAACGTTTGTTGCCGTAAGCTTGTCATTGTGGTCCGGCATTGCGGGAAGCGCTGGGCCAGCGGAACAACTTAGGAGCGCGTCTTATGATTGAAGCACCTGTATCGCTCACCCCTATTCAGCGCGCCGCCGTCGACTGCAACACATCGCCGCGGTCGATGCGGAAGGCAATTGCTGAGCTCGGAATCGTCACGATTCTCATTCCTTACACGGCCTGTGCGCGTGGAATCACCCCCTCCGATCTGGAGCGGCTATCCGCCTATTTCAAGGCAAAGCAGGGCCGGGACTGATCACCGGTTCAGAATTTCTGCTTGCCACACACTCGAATTCGCGTGAACAACGGGAAGATTTTGAAACGAGGTGAAAATGCTCACGACCTTGGGAGACGCACTCGGGATTCTCTTCGCGCTCGACAGCGGGATGGCTGAGCTTGTCGGGGACGACGCCCCTGAGCTTGCAGCGCTGGAAGTAGCGGTCAACTCAATGCGCCTCGATTGCCACAAACGGATTACCAGCATCAATCCAGCGTGCGTCTATTTGTTCACGGATCTCTTGGGAAACCGCGGACGCGCAGTTTCTCCACTCACCATGCCAGCTTTCATAGCCGGCGAGCTCGATGCCGATCTGATCTCTCTCGAGGTTTCCACCATTCCTTCGATTCGTCTCAACGATTCCGCCAGCAGCGACGATTCCATTGACCTCGCCCGCCAGCCCAGGTCCCCGCGGCCCGACTCTGATCTGCTCGCCGGCCGGTAGGCCGACCTAGTGTTTTCGTATTTCCATTCCTCCGCGCGTGCTGATTCGAGCGGTGTCGATGAAGGTACGCGCATTTCAACGGAGTATGTCATGTCGATCGCATTCCGCCCGAGTTCGTCCAAAGCAAGCCGGCGACTGATGCTGCGTGCTGCGATCTTTGGCGCAAAGGAGTCAGCGCGGAAACGCCTGGCGATGTTTGAAGAGATCACGCAATGGGAGAACTGCGCGCGCGACATGGAGCTTCTCCTTCCGCGTGTCGCTGAAGATATCGCAGCGAAGTGCCGGCGACGTCTCGCCGAAAGGAGGTACTCTGATGCTGCCTGGCAGACAATCCGACTGACAATGGCGGATTTCGTAAGGGGCTGTATTGCTCCTTCAGCAGAAGAGCGGTCTTTCCGCAAGCAGCTCCGTTTTGACGTGGGCCGCTGGCGGGAATTGCGAACAGATACCGATCGAGCCGTCGGAGAATACAACGTCGCGGTACAGCATGGCTGCGATATCGATTCTTCGCTCGACAAGGTCTATCTCGCTGTCGACGAGCAGAAAGCTCTCGGTATCAGCATAGCTCGAGCGATCGAATCGCAATCGACGGGCCTATCTCAGGCTATTCCCGGCGAGCCAGAGTATCGCGTCGACGTTCGATGCATCAACGTTGATGGATCAATGCTGATTGCTATCTCGCCCCGCGGCGGAGGCGAACCAATTTTGTTCGCAGTGAACGCACGCGACGTCAGAGAGATTTGAAGCGAGAGTCGAGAGAAATTCAGGCGTAGGCGAACAGCCGCCGACGTTTGCGACCTCCGCAGGTTTGCGTGAGCCGTCTTTCGCGAAGTAAGCGGACGGCTCCTCTTGCTGATGACGGTGTGAAGCGAAGGACGAACAGGAATCGCAGCGTTATTTTGATCGCGCCGAAGGATTCGCGGCAGGCAGTCACGATTGAGGCAGCATTCATGAGCGGCGACTGTGGCTTCAAGCCCGGCGACCTCGAAGAAAACGGCTACAACAAGACGGTGCGCGATTTCGACTGGGCGCTCCTGAACGCAGGGTTGAGTGGCGCTGAACTATGCCTCGTGGGCCACGCTCGCATTGCGAGTTGGAGCCTTGCGGACCAAAGAAGCGCCCGCCCCAAGAGCAAGAACGTGCGGCCGTACCTCGTGCGTTTCAATATGGAGAAGATCGCCGAGCACTCGAGGCATTCATTGAGCGCGCTCTACAAGGCGCGGGCTAGTCTCGTCAGCAAGGGCCTCTTGGTCCAGGAGAGCAGTCGCAAACACTTCCGAATTGAAAAGGACTTCAGGACGTGGATCGACGAAAAGACCAACGAACGCCTGCTTAGCGACTCCGCGATCGACGCCTCGATCGCGTGCGCCAGCAAGTTTCGGGCGACCGTTTCAGCGTTCTGCGAATGCGTCCAACCGGAGGACACGCCCGGGCCTGATGACGACGAGGAATTCCACTCGGGTGGAATTCCTCACGCAGAAAATTCCCTCCCGGTGGAAAAGAATTCCACCCGAGTGGAAAACTTTTCTACCCCGGTAGAAAACGATTCCACCCGAGTAGAAAAAAATTCTCACCCGGTGGAAAAATCCGCCTCGCGTTTTATAGGAACGCGCGCGCCGGATCCCTTAGAGCCTTTAGGAACCATAGTAACCCTTCTACCCACGCAAGCCGCCGACGATCAGACGCATTCGAAGCCGCAAGCCAAACCCGGAATTCCCAAAACTCTCGACGAGCTTTACACCTGGTCGGCGCGGGCCGTTCCAGAGATCGAGCACATCGCCGGCAAGCTCGCCGGCTGGACTGCGAGTTATCCCGTCGATTGGATTCACGACGCGATACAGGCCGCGATCGCAAACTCGGACGCGGGCGGCATCGCGAGCTACGCGGGTGGCTGCCTGCGGAAATGGCACAGGAACGGTGGCCCGCCTCACGCGCGGGGTATCCCTGTCACGATTCCGATTTCAACTCCGACGAATTCAGCCGAAACCGAGGATGAACGAGCTGCGCGGAGGCGCGAAGACCAGCAACACGCAGACAGAGAGTTGATCCGAAAGTACCGGCTATTGAGCGACACGCAGAAGCTCTCGCGCAACGGAATCGTCGTTGTGCTGGGCGAGCGAGAGACTGTGCGTGCCGAGGCTCTTATCGCCAACCCGACGAACCCACTATCCCAGATCCCTGCAACCGCGGTATGAGGACGCCAGAGATGAACATTGCCAGAAGTTTCCCATGCAACGTCGAAATGGAAATGCGTTTGATCGGGTCGCTTTGCATGGACCCGAATGCATGGAGCGATCTTCCGCCCGGCTTCGGCTCACACTGTTTTTGGCGTGATTCTCACGCAGTCATTTACGCCGCGCTTGAGCGTTTGATTGCATCTGGAGCTAGACTCGAGGGCCTGTCTGTCGAAGACGAATTACGACGATGCGGAGACCTGGAACGCGCCGGCGGCCGCGATGCGGTTCTTGACGCTGTCGTCGCGTCCGCACACGGGCTCGATGCCAAATACTTCGCTGAGGTGATTCATCAGCATTACGTCCGACGCGAAGCAATGCGTATATCGGGGACGCTACATGAAGCTTCGTCGGCCGCCGAGTCGGAAGCCAACGAGCCGATTGAAGCTGCATTGAATGAATTGGTCCGCCTCGTCAACCGCGGATCTTCCGAGTCGGTTCGAACGGTCGGAGAGTCCGTTACCGAAGCGATGGCCCTGATCGATCTGCATCGCAACGGCGATGTCTTTGGTTTATCGACAGGGTTCGCGGATCTCGACGCAATGCTCGGAGGCCTCGTGCCAGGGCGAATGATTATCCTCGCTGGGCGCCCGTCGATGGGCAAAACGGCATTCGCTCTCGTGATGGCAAACCGATTGACCGCGCTAATGGCGAAGGTGCTTTTCGTCAGCCAAGAGATGGGGCACGTCGAACTGACAATGCGTGCCCTGTCCAGCGAATCGAATATCGATAGCCGTCGAATTCAGGACGGCGTAAAGCTGACTGATGCCGATCTGGGCGACATTCGCGAAGCTGCGATGCGACTCTCGGCGCGGACGTTGACAATCGATGACACGCCCGGCCGAACGATCGCGCAAATCGAGGCGCTTGCCCGGCGGCTACAGAGCAAGCAGGGGCTTGACGTGATCTTCGTTGATTACGCTCAGCTGCTCGAGACAGAACCGAATAGCAAGGCGAATCGACAGGAGGCCGTCGCGAAGATCAGCCGCGGCCTGAAACGTATAGCACGAAGCCTGTCAGTCCCGGTAGTTGTCCTTTCGCAACTCAATCGTGCTGTTGAGGCACGCGAGGATAAGACGCCACGCATGGCCGATCTCCGCGAGTCCGGAGCTCTTGAGCAGGATGCCGACCAAATCGTGTTGATACACCGGCCGGAGTATTACGACCCGAACGACCGTCCGGGAATCGCACAGTTGATCGTCGCTAAGAATCGGCATGGCGCAACAGGCGCAGTCGGTCTGGCCTTCAGGAAGCACACCACCTCTTTTGAGAGCCTGCAACAGGAAGGCGATTATTGATGTGCGAGCATCGACAAAAGTTGATCGAGATTTTTGAGTGCGGATTACGTTTGGCTCAGAACCCGACGATTCATCCAGCTTTCGTTCGTGTCGTCGCGTCTGGCGCGATGGATGCAATGCGTAGAAGCAATTTTAGAGCGGACATATCGGGGCATCTCGAAGCAGCTGAGGCGTGGGCGGATCGCCAATCGAAAAAACGCGTTGAGGTTTCCAGCAACTGAAGTTGAAGCAGCTTCCCCTGCGCGGCCATGTCGGCCGCGCAGGGGCTCACTCTTATGGATGGATTCCAGACATGAAGATCGAGATCGACCCGGAAGAACTTGCCTTGCTCTCTGGCGGCCAACAGCTCGAACTGCGGTTTGAGTGGCAAGAGGAGTCGCGCCGGTCGCGACGCAAGCTTGGCGTATGGCGGCTGCTGTTTTTGGCGGCGATGGCGGCGGGGATCGGGTCGACGTTTTGGGGAGGGTGATGAGAGGCTGAATATTAACTGGGGCGCCCGCGCAAGACGATGCTATTCTCCGGCGGCCATGCCCCGGCCGAAGCAAAGCACCACAAGCCGACAGAGGAAGGCTATGCGAAATAACGATCTTCAGGCGATTTATCGTGCTGTTGACGCCGCCGGCATTATAGGCATCCATGCGATCGACATCCTTCCCCAAGTCAGAAGCGGCTTTCTTCTCTGCGATGTACTCGACGGCCTGAATGCCCTGATGGCTCGCGGCCGAGTGGTTCGTTGGAAGAGCCACTTTATGACGGTTAGATCAGTTGTGCGCGAGCGGGAATTTATCTTGCAACATCCCGCCTCGGGCTATCTTGAATTCCCATCAGTTCCGATCCGCGGGATTGCGAACTGCACGTACTGACAGGCTCTTGCGGGAACGACACCTAATAGAGATTCATCAATGAAAACCAAGACGAAGACCAAGCCTCGCCCCACAAGGATGCCCGCCTACGAAGACCTGGCCGCACTTCCGGCCGGCACACAAACCGCGCTCAGCTCCGGCCAAATCCAGGCCGCCTTGAACATCTCGCCACGCACATTCAAGACGTGGCTCGCGGAAGGTCGCTATCCCGCGCACGATCTTGAATGGGGCGGCCTGCATCGCTGGTCACTCGAAGTACACAACCACTGGGTTGCAACTCAGCGACGGAAGGGAGTCTAAGGAGCGATGGCATCGGTCTACAAGCGGACGCGAAAGGATGGAACGAAATCCGACAAGTACTATATCACCTACAAGAACGAGTACGGAAAGTTCAAAACGGAGGCTGGATACACTGACGAGCGCGCGACATGGCGCAAGGCTCGCGAGCTGGAAACGAATGCCGCAATGGTCCGCGACGGGCTGATTTCCGTCGCGGAGTCCAAACGTATCAAGGCCAACCGTGTCGCCCTGGCCGCACACCTTGGCCGATACCGCGAGTTCCTTTTGGCTAAGCCAGATACCGAGAGGCACGTCGCGCACACGATCCGGGTGATCGAAACCATCCTTGCCATCGCCGATATCAAGCGAATAGGCGACATCGAGGCCAGCGCAATCCAGACGGCCATCGGCGTGTTTCGTCGTGGCGACACAACGAGGAATATCATCAAGCACTCGCCAAGGACCTGCAATCACGCCCTGAATGCGGTCAAGGCATTCGTCATCTGGGCTGACGACGACAATCTCGTTGAGGGCAACCCGCTCCGCAAACTCAAGCCCATGAATGAGTCCGTCGATCGCGTACGCGAACGCAGGGCGATCACCCCAGACGAGTTTTCGCGGCTGCTTGAAGCGACTCGCAAATCGGAACCGATCAAGATTTCACGTCGGGGCGCAGAGTACGAAGAGCGATGGTTAACCGGCGAGGAACGGGCGATGCTTTACCGTCTCGCTTATGAGACAGGATTCCGCGCGAACGAGTTGCGATCACTTACGCGGGCGTCGTTCGAGCTCGACGCAGATCCGCCTTGCGTTGTGCTTGAGGCGAAGGTGGAGAAGAAGCGACGAGGGGCACGCCAGCCGCTTCGCGCCGAATTCGTCGCGGTTCTGAAAGACTGGTTACCCGGCAGGCCGACATCCGGGCCGCTGATCCGTGTCCCCGATAAGACAGCCAAACTCTTGCTGCGCGACCTCAACGCGGCAGGAATTCCTTACCGTGACGAGAAAGGCCAGTATGCGGACTTCCATGCCATTCGCGGAACGCTGGTAACCGACCTGCTTGAAAGCGGGTCACCGATCCACGTGACACAGTCTCTTGCTCGTCACGCGCACCCCTCGACGACGCTGAAACTGTACGCGAAAGTCGACGATGGAAAGCGATCCAACGCGCTCGAAAAGCTGCCTTCGCGAGCAAATTCCGATTTCAGCGCTAATGCAGTAAACGTCACGCCCCATGACGCACCGGCATGCCCTGAGAAGGAAGGCACAAACGAAGACAAAAACGGGAAACGCCGGGCTTGACCGGCGTTTTACCCTTTGTTTTGGCTGCAATACAGGGCAGGCAAGGGCATGCGGGACGCTAAAACCTAATGCCTCCCGTAGGACTCGAACCTACAACCCGCTGATTAAGAGTCAGCTGCTTGTTCTCGTTTGATTCGGCGCGGCGGCGACTCGCCGGTGTCGCCTCAATGAGACTCGCACCAGGAGCAGGGCAATCGCAATGAATGGGAGCCACGGTACAAACGCGATGAAACCGAGAAGTAGCGCTTCGCCCACAGTGAGGAGCCCGGCTACCGAATCGGAAAACACGCGCTTCGCCCGGGTGAGAAGCGTGGGGGCCTGGGGCGGGACGTAATTCTTGATCTCGCGGACAATGAGGGTGACTGTCGTCAAGCTTGTCAGGTTCGCAAGGGCTTGCAGACGGCCGTGCAGGCGTTCGATCTCGCTGCGCACGCGGCTTAATTCTCGCTCGATGAGAAGAATGTCTTCGAGTTTTCCTGTCGAGTCGGTGAGATGTTTGAGCAAGCGGGTCTCTTCGATTTTTTTGGCAGACTCTCGTGCTTGGACATCGAAAAACTCTTCGGTCACGTCTTGCGAGTTGGCCTTCAGGCTCACGAGTTCACCCAAGGACGTCGCCGCTTTGATGAATCCATCATAGGCATCGACGGGCACGCGAATCTTCCAGGTCGCCGAGCGTTGGACTCCCGCAGTACCTGATACGTCGGAATCAGCGATGTAGCTTTTGCTCGTCTGCACAAGCTGAGCGAGTTTGGTTTCGAGCGTGCTCAAGTTCTCAGTGACGAGATCGATGTGCGCGTTGTAAATGATCTTTCGCCCGTCAGTCGCCGCCTTGAACCCTTTGGTTGCGTCAGCCTCGACTCCAGGCATAGAGGTTAGATTGGAGCCTCCGATCGGCGCCTCATCGCGAGACTCTGCGGGGGCCGCGGGGGCTGTAGTCTCAGCCTGGGGTTTTCGAGGCAGGGGGCCTTCTGATTCGCTGCATCCGGAGATATATAGAGAAATGAGAATAAAAAGGCTCAATAGAAGTATAGAATGCGAGCGCATGATGGAGCGGACTCCGCATGAGGGGGAGGATCGGGCCGATTAGCGTTGTCGACTTACCTTAAACGATTAGACGAAGGCGGCGGTTCATTCGTTGCCACCTTTCAGTAATCTACGCGACAAAGGTGCCGATTCGTTGGGTCTTGGAAATCGCGTTTGGAGTATCGCGATTCATGAGCTTCTCGAGCGGCAGACCGAATTTGCACTCTGTCGAAAACGGATCAATTCAAAAAACACAAATCTTACGATCTCACCGATCGTCAAGGCGTTGCCTTCCAGGCAAGGATCGCGGGAGGTATCATTATATTTGCTTGCGCCTCAATAGTTTGCCGCGAATTTGAGGATCGAACCATGGCCGGACATCTTCTCACACACTTCGACCCCGATTCCACCCTTCTCGAACCCCTTTTGCCCGCCACAGAATACCGCCCATTTGACCCAGAGACTTATTCGAACCCCGACTGGCCGGGCAACATGCTCTCCAAGCGGATCGTGATTTACGGCGATGGCACCATCTCGCGGCAAGGGGAGCCCGTGCAGTTCGCCGTCGAGCCTGGCGAACTGGCGGTCTGCCAGAGCCTTTCGAAAGAGGCGGAAACGGTCGTGCAGGGATTGCCGATCGCCGGCGGGTCGGGCGGTTATGAGTTCCGCCGGTTCTACATCGCCGCGAGCGAAGGGGCGCCGGTGCCGACCTGGATCGATCCCGAGCTGATCCGCACGCGATTCGGCGGAACGATTTATCCCCAAGCTGAAGTGGTCGTCGAGCCCATGGCCGAGGCTGCCGGCTGGTGGGAGTTGTTCGCGCAGGTTTATCGCGGCAATCCTGACCTCGATCGCTGGAAGGAACTCGTCCGCTGGTTCCGGACGCGGCAAGAGTTCGTCGCCGCGGCGTTCGTGCGGATCGGCGATAACCTCGAGCGCATGTGTGGCGTGCCCGACTTGGCCGACGTCGAAGCGTTCGGCGTCAACATGCCGCGACTCGCGCTTGGGCTCACACACAAAGGAAGCCTCATCGGCCTCGCTGGTTGCATTGTTCTTGCGTGAAGGATTGAAAGCGAAGAAACTCCCTGGTCTTCAAAACGTGATCAATTGCCGAAGATAAGCGATCGACTGATCGAGTCCGGCAAGGTCGCGCTCGGTCCAGGGGATAGCTTCGACTTCATCGAGCGGGCTAATTGTTCCCAAGTTGATTCGTTGCTCGGTTTTCGCGGCGAGCTTGACGATCGCGGCAAGTCCGGCGGGCGTGAGGTCGGGAAAGAACGCGAGCCATGATGAGTCGAAAATCGGCAGGTCATAAATCCGCGGATGCAGCTCGACCGAGAGGTTGAGATGCGGATTCGCCTTCCGAAGGATTTGCACGATCGCGTCGATCGGGACAACCCCAGTGCCGACGGGCCGAGCCTGCCAGCGCAAGCCTCGCGTTGAGAAATCGAGCACCGCATCTTTGAGATGTGTACACAAAACGCGATGAGCCAGCCGTTCGGCCGCGCGCACCGGTTCCTGGAGTCGCATGGCAAGGTTGCCGGTATCGAGCGTGACGCCGGTGATATCGGGATCGATGCCGTCGAGAAATCGGAGCATTTCTTCGACCGTCAAATCGGCGTGAGTTTCGACCGCAAGACGCAGGTGATTCGAGCGAAGCGCGGGCGCGAGCTTGCGCAAGACCCGCTGCGTCGCTTCTAGTTGAGTGGGCCAGTCGGGATCGAGCCGGAAGCGATCGTGGCGATCGCCCACATAAATTCGCGCGTGTTTCACGCCCAGCCGCGCCGCGGCTTCGACATGCGGAGTTAATCGCGCGGCCATGTCGGTTGTCGAAATCTCAGAACCTTCGAGCCGGCTTGCGCGATACGGGTTGGGGCAGGGGAGGCCAATTTCGAGGTACATCTCCATGCTGGCCGCGCCATTGCGAAGAGCATCGAGCGCGTCGGGATCGAGCCCGGGAGCGACCGCCTCGGGTTCGAGGAACTGCATTCCAAGAGCGCCGTGCGACTTTGCGAGTGCGAGGGCATCGAGCGGCGCGAGGTTGCGGTGCGCAATGGTGTAATGATCCCATCCGATTTTCATGTGATGACTCGAAAGACTTGAACACGATCGCGATTTTTTGAGCGAGCACGTCAACCGTCGATCCTGAATTATGGAGCGCCCTTGCGCCGGTCGCCAGATCATGCTTGCAGGTGCCTGCAAGCGAAAATTGGCGCTGGGCGGCATCGTGGAAAAAAGTCTCAAGATGAGGGTTGACGCACGGGGGCGCCGAACGTATTTTGGCCCTTGCTCGCTTGAGGGTCACGACTCGCCGTGACTGGAATCTCACTGCGGATTCTGGGTAATTTGAGTCGTCGTTCCTGCTTTCCTTTGGTCCCGGTTCCGGGACAAGTTGCGATCGCTTCCTGCGTTCGCATCACGTATGCATTCGATCAAAAAAAGGATGAGTGTTACTCGGCTGGCAGGAAGTCCGTGCCGGGTTCAGTCATCAGTTAGGAATGGGCAATCTGCGTTCGCGCGGAGGGTTACATTTCCTCATGGAGCCGGGGATTCGGCTCGTGCGCTTGACCAGGCGGGAGGCGTGGTCAGCGTCAGTCGGGTTCTTCCTGACTCTTCTCGAAACGCGTCTCGGAAATATCCTTTTTCTCTCTCTTCCGCGAGACAGTTCCTTTCGAGCGCGACGCGGCCCGGGCAAGGTAGCCCGGGCCGCGTCGCTTTCGAAGATTGTGTTTTTACTCGTGCCTTCGATCAGGGCAGCGTCGAGTCGCGATACCCCGAGTCAGCCGTGCGATCGATGTACGTCGGCGCGTGAGGTGCTCGGCGATTTTCCTTGGGCGAGTCGGAAAGCGCCTTGGAAACATCGACAGGATCTGACTTCGATTCAGCTTCAACCGTACCGTGACGCGAGGCCATGCGATCGAGGAAGGCACGCGAAAGGGCTTCGTCGCCGAAGGGGCCGAACCGGGCATAGACGCGGACGTTACCGCTTTCCGGCTTCATCTCGATATGCGCCTTGCGACCGTTCACAGTCCGCGCTTCGAGCAGCGTCTTGATTCCCTCTCTGCGTTCGGTCACCTGGCTCAGGCCGAGGTCGTCCATCGCCTCTTTAGTGCGGCCGACGAAGTCGTCCGATGGAGGATACAACTGCGAGCCGTTACCGCCGAAATAGGTGGGGCCGGCGGTGGGAGTCGGCGGCGTGCCGATGGGGCCAAAGGGGGTGGTCATCTGGCAGCCTGCCGTCAGGAGAGCCAGCGAAACCATTGCCGCGTAGGTCGCGCGCATGCTTTTGAAGTCCTTCCTTGAGACGGTGGTGGCACGATCCTTCGCACCCTTTGACACTCGCGCGGAAACGTAAATCTTCTTTGAAAATGCGTCAACCCCGATCGTTCGCATGCCTGGCAGTCACTCAAATCGCCCTGGACACAACCTTCGAATGAGCACTAGATTGGGTGTCGCACGGATTGTGAGAGCGACGGTTTGCGACGTTACGCACTGAAGGAGCGCGGCGATGGCCCATTCCCTGCTGGCGACGATTCTTCTGTCGATGCTTCCGGCAGCCGATACGGCCGTCGTGCTCAAGCCCAAGGAAACCGCGGGCGAAACAACGCGCGTCGTCAGCACGCTCGTCGCGTCGGGGCAATTCAAGCAAGTTGCGGTGAATGGCGAGCCGGCTCCCAAACCGCTTGCACTCAAGGTCGAAACGCGTCTCGAATTTTTCGACAAGACTCTCGCCGCCAGCAAAGATGGCGCGCCGATGCGATCGGTAAGACGCGTCGAGAAGGCCGGTGCGGCGATCAATGGTGAAGTTCGTGCGAGCTCCTCGGTGCTGCGGCCCGAGGAATCGCTGCTCGTCGCCGAAATGCGCGACGGCCAGGTTGTGGTTGTCAGCCCTGGCGGACCACTGACTCGCGCTGAGTTGGAACTGGTTCAAGCACCGGCCGATCCGCTCGCTCTGGCTGCCCTTTTGCCGGCTGCCGGAGTGACGAAAGGAAGTACCTGGACCGTGGGCTCCGACGCTGCCCGCTCGCTCAGCGGTTACGACTCGCTCGACGACAACGCACTCAAAGCGACGATCGACTCGCTTGATGATGCGAAGGCGGTTGTCGCCCTCAAGGGAACGGTGCGAGGTTCAGCGCTGGGCGGTCCGGGAACGATTACTTTCACCGGCACGTTTACATTCGATCGCATCGCTGGGCGTGTTGAGTCGCTTGAGGTCGAGCGGCAGGAGACGCGTCAGGCCGGACCGGTCGAGGCTGGCCTCGACGTCAAAAGTACGTTGTCGGTCACGCGCAAGGCCGCCGATACACCGCCCGAATTGGCGGAAGCGGTGCTGAAGGATCTGCCGCTCGAAATCAAAGCCGACCGCGAGTTGCTGCTGTTCAAGTCGACCGACGGCAAGTACTCCCTCGTTCATGACAGAAACTGGCACATCTACTGGGATGGCGATCGCCAGTCTGTGTTCAAGCGTTTGATCAAGGGCCAACCAGTTGCGAACGTCAATTTGACGACCGGCCCGAACGCGGGCAAGGGGCGTCATCAGGATCCCGCGCAGCTTCGCGACGACATCCGCAAAGCCGCTGGTCCGCGGTTCGTGAAGATTCTGGGCGAAGGGGCAGTTGATGGCCCGAGCGACACGAGCTATCGCTACAAGGTGACGGTGCAGGGGCGTGAGGGCGACGTCGCAGTCGTCTGGTATTATTATTTGATCGCCGGACCGCAGGGCGACCAGGTGCTGGCTGTGTTCACGCTGGGCGCTGAGTCGATGGACGCATTCGGCGACCAGGATCTCCGACTGATCGGCACGTTCGAGTGGACGGGCGCTGCGGCCAAGCCCTGATTTGCCGCTCTTTCGTTCCTGCATCGCAACGACGACGACACCACGAGCTTCACCATGCGTTTGCCACGATTGCTGGTCGTCTTGATAACGCTCGGCGCGACGATTTCCGTCGCGCACGGGCAAGCTGGCCTACCCCGCGGACCTGTGCCCGCCAGAAAGGGGCAGGTGGCTCCGAACGGCATTCCGGCCGCTCCCAAGCTTTCCGAAGACGGCTTGCCCGGGAAGTCGATCGTCGACCTGACCAATCGCTATCACTTCAGCGAGCACTACACCTCGCGCGAAGAAAGCGTTGCGCCTGGTTTGGTCGGCCAGTATCAGGTTGCGGTCCGCGAGGTTCAGCGCGATCGGCTTGAGACCCCAGAAGGGCCGGGGAAGCCCACGGAAACAACCCGTTCGACGATCTTCGTGGAACGCCCCGCCGAAGTCAGTTCGCTCGGCAACGTCACGAGTAGCATCCGGCAGTATCAGCGGATGGTTGTGAATCCCGATGAGCCCGGCGTTGCGGGAAATCAACGGCTCGAAGGGATGGTCATATGGTATCACCCTCGCGCAGTTGAGCCGCCGCTTCTGCTCAACTTGACGCCCGATCGCCGGATGAGCGATCGTGAGTTCGATCTTGCTCGTCGGCATATTTTCACGCCTAACCTCGTTGCGCTGTTGCCGACCCAGTCGGTGCGAGTCGGCGACACGTGGCGTCCGCTGCGCAAGGCGGTGACGACGCTCTTCAACGATTCGTCGGCCCGAAGCGACACAATTGGCGGCCGGTTTTCTGACGTTCGTCGCAGCGAAGACGGCAAAACCACCTACGCGATTTTCCTGTTCACGGGTCGCGGTACGAACGAGGTGGGTGAGATCACGTTCACAGCGCAGGTGACATTCACATTTCCCACGCCTGGCGCCAGTCCTCAACCCGGTGATGCTCCCGCGGCCAAGCGTACGGATGAGTCGCTCGTCGATGCCCGGGGCGCGATTACTGAACTGCGCATGGGCCGCGTGATGAGCGGTGTTTTGACGGGCGGCAAGTTGACGAGCGAGAAGTTCCGCACCGAGCACGAGGTGATACTGGCACGAAAGCTGGGCGCGGATCCGCAAACCGGCCCGCTCAAGCTGATCGAGCCGCCGGCGATCACCGAAGCGAATAGCTGGCTGACGTATGTTGATCCCAAGGGCCGGTTCTGGTTCCAGCACCCGCAGGAGCTTTCGCTTCCCGAGCGTTACCAATTTGGCGTGAAGATGGGAATCGACTCGCTCGTGCTCCTGCGCGGTCGGCCTGAAGGACGCGACTACGTGCGGATCGACGCGTTTGCGAAAGATCCAACGCCCGAGTCGCTCAAAGAAGCGCTCAATGCGCAGTGGAAGCATTTGAACGTCGAGGTGGTTCCGGGGGCGGAGGAGTGGTTGCCCGAGGCCGAGTGGCCGATGATGAAGGTCTACCGGATCGAAGCGGCGCTCAAGACGCAAAGCAAGCTGGCACGCACCACTCGAATGCACTACGACGCGTATCTCATCCAACTCACGAAAGAGTCTGCCGTGATGGTTGTCGGCACAACCACGCGCGATGCCGTCGCCGCGTTCCGCAAGGATCTGGAGCAGACGATCCGCACGCTGCGGCTGGGTAAGCCCGAAGGCTACTAATCCGCACCGGTCACTTGCTACCTTGCCTAAGCGCAGCATCGACGGTCGACACTTCTCAACATAAATGAGAGGCATCGACCGTCGATGGTTGTGAATCGGTTCATTGAGCCCGGCAAGCCAGGCTCAAATGATTTACCAGGCGAAGTGGGCGAACGCCTTGTTGGCGTCGGCCATGCGGTGCACGTTTTCGCGACGGCTGATCGCGGCACCTTCGCGGTTGTACGCGGCAATGAACTCGTCCGCCAGCTTGATCGCCATCGGGCGACCCTTCTTTTCGCGGGCGGCCATGAGGATCCAGCGGATCGACAGCGTCTGCTGACGGGTCTTGTTGACCTGCATCGGCACCTGGTAGGTCGCACCGCCAACGCGCTTCGAGCGAACTTCGATCACCGGCTTGACGTTTTCAAGCGCGCGGTTGAAGACCTCGAGCGATGGGTCGTTCGGCAGGCGGCGCTCGATCAGGTCCATCGCGTCGTAGAAGACCTTGAGAGCGACGCTCTTCTTGCCGTCGTACATGAGGCAGTTAACAAACTTGCTGACCAACTTCGAGCCGAACCGAGGGTCGGGCCGGAGCTGCTCCTTGCTGGCGGTGAACTTGCGGGCCATATTGCGTGCGTCCTGTCCTACTCAGCGGAAGAAGCGAAGGCGTGTAAAGGAAAGAGGCCCGGAGCGTCCAGGCTTCAGGAACATGTCGACGTGGTGGAGACGAAAACCCGCGCCAGGTTTGGGCGCGGGTTGCTGCCACCAAAAGAAACTTCGGGCTATTACTTCTTCTTGCCCTTGACCGGAGCGGCGGCCTTGGCCGAGGCACCGTACTTCGAACGGGCCTGCTTGCGGTCGGCGACGCCGAGGCAGTCGAGCACGCCGCGAACGATGTGGTAACGAACGCCCGGCAAGTCGCGGACACGGCCGCCACGAACCAGAACGATCGAGTGTTCCTGCAGGTTGTGACCTTCACCGCCGATGTACGCGGTGACTTCCTTGCCGTTCGAGAGGCGAACACGGGCGACCTTACGAAGCGCCGAGTTCGGCTTCTTCGGGGTCATCGTCTTAACCTGAAGGCACACACCGCGCTTGAACGCGCAACCTTCGAGCACCGGCGACTTGGTCTTGTACAACACCGGTCGGCGCGGCTTCCGGACGAGCTGATTGATCGTGGGCATGAGATAATCGTTCCGTTCGCCTCGACCGAACCCGGCCGGGCTGAGATCTTACCTAACTGGAGCCATGCGCGTAACGCGGAGGCGTCGGTCGTCCTGCAACCTGGCTGATCCGACAAACCCGCAACACCCAAACGCCGCGCGTGGGCACGACGGCTGAGTGGAGACGACGCCGAAGCTAGCAGTTTAACGCCCCCGATTTCTCTGTCAAGGTAACCTCGAACCGAATTGCCGCCCAGCAACGCCCTCTTCGACAAGCCGCCGGGACGATTGACACCGCCAGGTGCCCCTCTTAAGGTTGAATCATTGCATATCGGCCCCGGTCAGGATCGTGCGGGCGCTACTTCAATGGATGACGAATACGACCTCTACGAAGACGATGACCTCGACGACGAAGAAGGCGATGACGACGACGCCGTAACGATGCCATGCCCACATTGCTTCGGCACCATTTACGACGACTCCGTCCGTTGCCCGCATTGCGAAAAGTACCTTTCTTACGAAGATTCCCCCCGCAGAAAGCCGGGTTGGATTTGGTTCGGGCTCGTGGTATCGCTTCTGATCGCAGCCAAGTGGGCCAAACTTGATGAGGCGCTTCTCTGGCTCTTCCGTCCGTAGTAGACGTTGAATTTCGACTTTTTAAAGGCACAGTTAAAGATCTACGCACTCGTTCGGTTGCGAGGGCGCACGGAGGCCACGCCTTGAGCGACTTTTCCGCGACCGCAGCCCCACCGCTACGAATCGCTCTGGTCTATGACATGGATGCGTGCAAAGGGCCGACCGGCGTCACGCGCCATGCGATGGCCCAGCTCGACCAACTGCGGCAGCGGTCGGACGTTTCGCTCCAACTGATCTCCGGTCGAATCACCCAAGCCGATGGTCTGATTTACTGGGATTCGCTCGAAGGTGTTAAGCGGAAAGAGCTTCCGCTCCGTACTCGCGACTGCCTCCGCGTTTGGCGCATGACCGATCGTCCACCCATCGAGTGGTGGTCCGGCGAAGTCGATTGGGTCTATTCGCCCTCCGAGTATTACATCCCCACGCGCCAGTCTCGGTTGGCCGTAACCAGCCACGACGTGCTTCAGGACGTCACCATCGCGGGTGAGCGTCGTAAAGCGTTACTTGCTAAGGTTTTCGCGAAGGCGAGTAAGATTCTTTCCGTCTCGGAATTCAACTCGAAGCAGCTCAAGGCTTTTTACCCGGTGGAAACCGAGGGGAAGATCGCCTACGTCCCCAACGCGGCCGACGACCTCTTTTATGAAGCCGCAACACGCTCTGAACGCGAAGGGATTCGTGGCGAACTCGGTCTGCCGGCGGGAGTTCCTTACCTGCTTTCCGTCGCTAACTTCCAACCGCGCAAGAACTTGCCGCGACTCGTCCGCGCCCTGGGACGACTGCCGGAAGTGGCTTCGGGCGACCTGGCGATCGTCCTGCTCGGGGACGGAGATATCGACGGCACCGTCGCGGTGCGCGATGCGATAAGCTCGATCAGCTCGCGAGCGTTGGTGAAGCTGCCCGGCTACCGACAGGGAAAAGCGCTACGGGCTGCGTACGCCGAGTCGACGGCGCTGGTGTTTCCGTCGACCTGCGAGAGCTTCGGGATCCCCGTGGTCGAGGCGATGGCGCAGGGGATTCCGGTCGCGCTCGCCAATTCGACGGCGCTGCCGGAAGTCGGCGGCGATGCAGGTTGGTACTTCGTTCCTGAAGATGAGTCGGCGATTGCAAGCACGGTTCGGGCGGTGCTCGACCGTCCCACCGAACGCGCAGAGAAGATCGAAATCGGCAGGCGGATTGCAGCCGGTTATCGCTGGAAGGCGGCGAACGACCGGCTCGTCGAGGCCCTTCGCCGCGCCTGACGATTCGTCTCAGGAAAGCCAGCGCGAAAGGAACGCGAGCTCGATTCCCCATCCCAGCAAGCCGGCGAGCCCCATCAGCACGCCCAGGCCGATCGGGATCAGAGCGATGACGAAGAGGAACCGCTTCTTGGTGAGCGCGGTCATGGCGAGAAGTGAGATCGCGATCGAAAGCGATGCTGCTTCGAGGTCGAGCTGGTCGTCATGGACGTTGAGAGCGGTGTATTGGTCCTCGATTTTCTTCGCGTCGGCCTGAAGATCCTTCATCTTCTCCTGCTGCGACTTGCCCTGTTCCTCGTGCTTGTCGGCCTCGGCGAGCATCGCGGTGCGGGTTGCCTCGACTTGCCCGGTCGCGAGCGTGCGCAACTGGCGGGCTGAGGTTGAGAGCACTTCCGAGCGAATGTTCCGCGCCTGATACCAGGCCCAGGTGTCGTTCTTTTCGACCTGAAGCCGCTGCATCGCCTGTTCGATGTTGCCGCCCTTCACTTCGCAGATGGCCATGAAGGTCGCAAGTAATGCCACGCTGATGGCAATAATCGAGTTGAGTCCGCTTTCTTTTTCCTTCGCTTCGTTGCTTTCACTCGCGATTTCGACGGGATCGACATCCATTGGAATGATCCTTTGACGACGGCCATGAGGGGTTGAGCTACGAGCGGCGATGGTACTCGAAGTTCATTGCGGCTTCAAAAGGTCTCGAAGCGTATTCACCGTTCGCCAGTTCCGGCTCGTGCTGATGGTTTTGAGTCTTGAATCGAAATACGCGTTCGTCAGCTTCGTTTTCCCAGCGCCTGTCGGCAATTTGAGATAGAGTTCCCGGCCAACGACGGCGAATTCATCGGGCAAAAATCGCTCGTGATCGAGAAGCGAAATCCGCGCCGCTTCGGGCTCGTCGCGTAGAAAGCTGACGAACAACAAATTCTCGTCGACATCGGCTGTCCAGAACGGGTTGCGCGTGATGGCTGCGTTCATCTCGTCGAGCGTGCGCAGGACGATCGGCGGCCGGAAGCCGAACTGGCCTTCGATGGCCGTCTCAATCGCCTCGACAATCTTGCCGGCGCGCGAAGCATTGGCCGAGAAGACGACGTTGCCGCTCTGAATGAAGGTGCGGACGTCGGCACACTCGGCCGCTTGAAAAATCTTCGCCAACTCAGCCATCGGCAGCTTGTTCTTACCGCCGACATTCACCCCGCGGAGCAGGGCGACGAATCGCGTTTTTGCCATGTATCACTTGCGCCCAACTGCCTTGTCCGTTTCCTCGTCGTACTTCTTTTTCAGCTCAGGATATTCGAGAACGACGAGTTCCTGTGTGTCAGGATCGTAGCCATATTCCTGGTAGAAGGGGAGCATCGGCAACATGATTCCGTCGGGTTTGCCCTTCTTGATGATGTTGTCCATGAATTCTTCGTAAGTTTTGATCTTGGTGTCGTTGGCCGCCTCATAAAGCGCGATGTCACTTTTCACGCGAAGCGCGGCGATTTGCGGCACGGCGGTGCGATAGGCACCCGCGATTGCACCGAGATAGTCAGTCTCGTGGTTTTTGCCGTCCGTGACTTTGGCACCCTTCTCGACCTCGCCCTTGATGTTACGAACCACTTGGGTCGTCTTGCCGACGGTGTCGCGCGACTTTACCGTGCGCTTGGGTTTGTATTCTTCGCAACCCGTCGCCAGGCAGGCGACGAACAGACCGACCGCGAGGGTTGCCAGGGGGCGGAACGTCATCGAATCCTCCTCGTTTGATGGGTGCGTGCATCTCCCAATGATCGCCCAAAGTATCCCGCTCCGCCGCAGCCCAGACAAGAGGGAGGTCGCGATCTGGCTCGAGTTTAAACCGTTACCTTGTGGCATAAATGTAAAATACGTGAAGAGTTGGGCGAACCTTCGGCGTTTCGGCATGTCGGATGCATGGACATGATTTTGATTCCCGCGAAAACTTGCTCTAGGTTATTTCGCGGAGCGAGGCGTTGCGAAATCGCGGGGCGTCTCTCCATAATTAGTAATGTTCGAGCGGCGGACCGGCCCTGGTGTGATCGGGCGCGTCCTGAGGCTCATTTGAGTGTTTCCTGGTAAGGGCGTGGGATGCCGGACGTAACGATCGCCCTGGATAGTCACGACGAAGAACTGGCCGTCTTTGGAAGCCGGGATCAATACCTCCGCCAGGTGCGCGATGCGCTCGGTGTGAAAGTTGTCGCGCGGCACGGCGAGGTGCGTGTAGAAGGCGAGACCGAACGTGTCGAACAGGCGCGTCAGGTCTTCGAAGAGCTGCGCACGCAGTTTCGCCGCAAAAGCCCGCTCACAAGCGGAGACGTGGCCGAACTTATCGATTCGGTCATCCGTGCCAGCAATCCAGAGGATCCCGAGCACTTCGAGTTTCGCGAAGGGAACCGGGCGGTACGTCCACGTACCGACGGCCAGCAGCGATACATCAAGGCGCTCAAGGATAATGAGCTGGTTTTCTGTATCGGCCCGGCGGGAACGGGTAAAACCTACCTGGCCGTGGCGAATGCCGTGAATAACTTACGCAAGGGGAAGATCAAGAAGATCGTCCTCGTGCGCCCGGCGGTCGAGGCAGGGGAGCACCTGGGCTTCTTGCCCGGCGACCTCGAAGCCAAGATCAACCCGTACTTGCGGCCGTTGCTCGATGCGCTTCACGACCTGATGGATTATGAGCAAATTCGCCGCTACATGGGCAACGACCTGATCGAAATCGCCCCGCTCGCCTACATGCGCGGGCGCACCTTGAACGACGCGGTGATCATCCTCGACGAAGGGCAGAACGCGACGGTGTCTCAGATGAAGATGTTTCTGACTCGTATGGGTCAGAATGCGCGGATCGTTGTGACGGGAGACGTTACCCAGGTCGACCTACCGGCCGACACGGTGAGCGGACTTGCCGACGCGGTCGACCGCCTACGCGACATTCCTGGCATCGGCATCGTGACGCTCAGCCGTGCGGATATCGTTCGGCATCCGCTCGTTCAAGCGATTGTTAATGCGTATGAGACTCCCGAATCGGCCGCGGCGCTGGGAACGTATGACGGTCCCCGGCCCGGTGATTCGCCTGCCTCGGAGTGAGGCGGGTGGCCTGGACCGCGCCCCCGGGTGGACCAGGCCAAAGACGCGCCGATGTCGGTGCGTCGCACTCCAGCGCGGGGCGGTATTCTTCCGCTGACCGCGCAGGCTGAGAACCTTCATCCATGAACGCTGGTAAACGTCGGCCCAAAAACACCAGGGCCGTCCTTCGCGACTTTTCTCCCACAACGCTGCAACAAGGACGCCTGGCGCGACAGCGCGATAGGCTCGCCCGTCTCGCCGTCGTCGTCGTGACGGTGCTCATTGTCTCCGCAGTGGTCCACGGCACTGCCTCACCGCTGAACTTCCGGCTCGGCGAGCGCCCTGCGCGCGATGTGCGGGTGAACGTCACGCGTTTCCAGTGGCTCGACCCGATCAAGACGACGACCAAACGCCAGGCCGAAGCCGACGCTCAGCCAGCGTCGATGATCAACGACCCGACGCTCCTGCGCGACCAGGTCGTCGAGCGTGTGGATGACCTCGTCGAAGCCGCGTCGAAGGTCAAGCAGATCTCCGAACTGCCCGAAGATCTACGCGCGACCTGGAAAGTCTCACCAGCGCTCTTCGATGATCTTCGCGCCGAAACCTCAACGCCAGAGAAGCTCAAAGACCTGCGCAAACGGATCGTCACCGCGTTCGAACCGATTCTCCGTGATGGCATTCTCGGCCCAAACTCGTTGCCCCGCCAGGAAGAGGGGAGCCGCACGTTTCTTGTGCGCCAGGTGAATCAGGAGCCGAACGAAGCTCGTCCCGTCTCGCTCGACCGTGTGCTCCGCGAACGCATCATTCGCGAAGATGGACCGGTTTATGGCGAGTTCGTTTCCGCGTTCGCCAACCCGCGACTCGGCCAAGAACTCTTCGCCCTGGTCGCCGACAAGCTTGGCGGCACTCCGACACTCTCGTTCGACGAACGTACCACCAACGAGCAGCGCGAGGCGGCTCGCAACCGCATTGCCGACATCTACAACGAATATAAAAAGGGTGATGTCCTCGTCGAACAAGGCAAGGAAATCACGCCCGAACATATGCTGCTGCTCAAGAAAGAGCACGCAACCGCCGAGGCCTCGCTCACGTTCAATGCGAAGGTGCGTCGCGCGCTGGCGATCGTCGTCGTCGTGTCGTCGCTGTTCTTGTTGATTGGTTTTTACGTCGTCCGGCACGAGCCGAAGGTCGCCGCCAACCTCAAGCGGATTGCGATGGTTTGCGGCCTGATCGCGGCAGCAATGGCACTTGTACGCGTCCTCGGTCCTGAAAGCTGGAATGCCGAGTTGGTACCGGTCGCGATCGCATCGCTGATTCTGGCCGTCGCCTATAATCCGTACTTCGCGTTGATGGTGACGTTTGGCCTTTGCGTGATGACGAGTTTATCGGTTGGTGGCGGACTCGATCACTTTCTCGTCCTGATGGGCGGTACCGCCGCGGGCGTGTTGACGCTTGATGAGGTACGCACGCGGACAAAGCTAATCAAAGTTGGTGCGACCGCCGCGTTTGGCTACTTCGTGCTAACCTGGGCGGCTGGGATGGTGCAGTATCAATCGCCCGGACTCGTCGCGAATGACAGCCTATGGCGTGCCGGTTGGGGCCTGATGGCGGGTTTCTTCCTGGGCGGCAGCTTGCCGTTTATCGAGACGGCATTCGGGATCGTCACTGGAATTAGTTTGCTCGAGTTGGGAGATGTCACGCACCCGCTCTTGCAGGAACTCGTCCGCCGCGCACCGGGGACGCACAATCATTCAATCACCGTCGGTTCGATCGCCGAGGCGGCGGCCGAACGAATTGGTGCCGATGCGTTACTTGTGCGAATTGGTGCGTACTTCCATGACATCGGCAAGATGCTCAAGCCGCACTACTTCGTCGAGAACCAGTCGGGGGGCGTGAATCGACACGCGAATCTGGCTCCGGCGATGAGCACCTTGATCATCATTGGCCACGTGAAGGACGGCGTCGATCTCGGCCGGCAGCATCACCTTCCCGAACCAATTATCGACCTGATCGAGCAGCATCACGGCACGACGCTCGTCGAATACTTCTATCACGAAGCGGCGCGGCGCAACGGCCAAAACCCCGATGGCTCGACGGTGCAGGAAAGCGCCTTCCGTTATCCCGGGCCGAAGCCGCAAACTCGCGAGGCGGCGATTTTGATGGTTGCCGACTGCGTCGAAAGCGCATCGCGCACGCTTTCGGAGCCGACTCCGTCGCGTATCGAAGGTTTGGTACGTGACTTGATCGAGAAGCGGCTGCGTGACGGTCAGTTCGATGAGTGCGGGCTGACTTTGCGTGAGATTGGCGAGATTCGCGAGAGCCTGATCAAGTCGATCATCGGCATCTACCACGTCCGGGTGAAGTACCCAGAACAACGGACCGCATGATGGGCGCTGAACCTGGCAAGAACGCCGAGCAGTTTGATATCGACGTAAGCGATTCTCAGACTCACATGCGCGGGCTCGATCGCGAGCGTTTGTCGGCGATCATCGAGCGCGTCTTGCGAGCCGAAGGAATTGCGCGCGCGGAAATCTCGCTTGCGCTCGTTGATAATCCGTCGATCCACGAGATTAATAAGCGCCACCTCGACCACGATTTCCCGACCGACGTCATCAGTTTCGTGCTCTCCGAGCCGGACGATGAAACGCTCTCGGGCGATCTAGTAGTGTCGACCGAAATGGCTGTCGACATGGCGAGGCGCGACGGAATCGACGCCTGGACGGAGCTTGTGCTTTACGTAATCCATGGATTGCTGCACATTTGTGGCCACGATGATTTAACAGAAGCGGGTGCGGCCGAAATGCGCCGGCGCGAGGGAGAATTGCTCGCGCAAGAGGGGCTAACGCATCATTTTTCGCCGGCCCAAACTCAAGATGAGACGGCAGGTCGGGAGCGTGTTTCGTGGCCGGGCTAAATCTCGCGTGGACTCTCGGTCTGGGCCTCCCCGCGCTCACCGTTCAAGTGATGTCGGTCGCCCTCTCTCGCGCACTTCGATCCTACTCCCGTAGCCGTCTCGAAGAGATCTGCGAAGACCACGGCCACCCAAACCGTGCCGAAGCCATCACACGAAATGACGAGACAACCGAACGCGCGGCCGAATCACTCGCGGTTCTCAGCGGCCTGACAATCGCCGCACTCACTGGCGCGAACGTGGCGATTTCGGAAAGCTCAAAGAGTGCGCCGATCGTCGCGATTGCGTTCCTGGTGATCGCCGCGGTGGCATACGTCGCCGCTGGTGCAGTGGGACGCGTCTTCGCCGAGCGCTTCCTCAATCGCATCTGGCCGATTGCTCCGATTGTGCGAACGCTGGCGACGCCGCTCACCGTCATCGGTTTTGCCGCGGAATGGCTGACCGAGCGACTCTGGGGTCAGCCCGACGCCCAACCGCGGCCGACGAGCGTGGAAGTCGAAATTCCCGCCGACGAAGATAATCCCGACGCCGAAGAAACCGACCTCCCCGAAGCGACGCGCGAAATGCTCGAACGTGTCGTCGAGATGACCCGGCGCGACGTTTCCGAGGTGATGATTCCGCAGTCGAACATGGTAATGCGCCCGGCCTCGATCGGCGCCGTCGAAGCCGCTTCCGCGTTCCGCTCGACCGGGTTGAGTCGCATCCCGCTTTACGGCGAACACCGCGACGACATCGTTGGCATTCTCTACGCAAAGGATCTTTTCCCCGCACTCCTCGACGCCGAAGATCCCAGCCGCGTTTTCCCCCGGCGGATCGTGCGGCCCGCCTACTTCGTGCCCGAAACCAAAATGGCGGGCGAGCTACTCGACGAGCTGCGCTCAAAACGGGTGCAAATCGCAATCGTGCTCGACGAGTATGGCGGCGTTGCAGGGCTCGTCACGCTTGAAGATTTGCTGGAGGAGTTCGTTGGCCCGATCGACGACGAACACGACGTTCCCACGAAGGAAAACCTCGTGAAAGCCGTTGGCGGGTCGACATACGAAGTCGATGCGTCCGTGCCGATCGAAGACCTCAACGAACGGCTCGGCCTGCATCTCGCGACAGATGGGGATGTGAGCACGGTTGGCGGTTATGCGTTCCATGCGCTCGGGCGTTTACCCGAGGCGGGCACAACATTTGAACAAGATGGCATTAATTTCACTGTGCTTGAAGTGGCCGATCATTCGATTCGCCGGATGCGTTTAGAGGTGGGGAGCAAGACCTGAGGATAGGCCGAATCACCTTCGAGGCAGGTCCATCAGAAGGGCTCGCCGGAAGTGCCGCATGATTGCATACGAGTTGGAACTCGGGCTATCCTAGCTCGCGCAACTTCGGAACTCCGGATTCAAGGATGAGAGCAACGATTGCGGAATCGGAGCCAAAAAGGATGGGCGGAATTCACCGAAGCCTGCTCTTGCTTTGTTTATCAGGGATAGGCTTACAGACCATCCAACACTCCTGCCTAGGCGCTGACGTGGTGGCGGCGCAGGGGCCGCCCGGATACTCGTCACCCCGAGAAGCACTCGAAGCGAGGCGAAAGGCCTTAGCCAGGCGCGATTGGGGTACCGCCTTCGCTTCCATGACTCCGGCGGCGCAGGGCTCGGAGATCGAGTATCTCGTGCGTTGCGTGTTGTTGAAGGTTGCCGGGTTCGATGACTATAGACTTGAGGAACCCGAGCGCAGTGGGGTGAAGGCCCGGCTCCGCGCAACCATTAAGAAACACGGAGTGGATGCTTCCGGCTCCTCTGTGGCCGATCGTTACGACGATGAAAAGTTCATCAAGAGGACGGCATCTCAGGTTGTTGACAAGGCCACATTCTACCGGGATGCGAGCGAGATCGTCAGGTTCAAAGGTGAGGAAGCTCCGGAGTTAATCCATAACATCGGGGAGCTTCAAGGGGGCACGGAATCCGGTGAAACGGCCAGCGGCTGGGTTGTTTGGACCCGCAAGCATGGATCCGGATCCGTACGACTGCTGAGGAAGTTCCGAAGGCTAAACGGCCGTTGGTTCAATGATAGCGATACTTGGGATTATACCCGCCGGAGTGTCGACGCGTCGGCCGCTCAGCACCCACCCGGGTATTCCACGCCGCGAGAGGCATTCGAGGCCAGGCGAAAGGCGCTCGCCCGTCGCGATTGGCACACGAGCTTTGCTTCCTCAACTACAGCGGTTCAGACCCGGGAGATCGAGAATCTCTTGGGTACCTGGATTCTCGGAAACGGAATGGGAATATTGAACGACAGCGAGCTTGACCAGGCTGCAAACATCGTGCAGAAGGCCAAGCGTAGTGCAACGATGAAGAAGTATCGGGTAGTCATGCCACTATTCACTCTTAACGCTCATATGGCCGCGAAAGCCAAGGCGCGAATGGTCGCCGACAAGGCAGCGTTCTACGAGGAGGTAAGCGAAATCCTTAGGTCCGCAGGCCAGGAGGCTCCTGAATCGATTTATGATATCGGAGACTTGCAGGGGATCGAGATATCCGGGAAAACTGCCACGGGTTGGGTCGTGTGGAACCGCGATCATGTTTACGAAAATGGCGTGAAGAAAATCACCCGAACCGTCCGGCTACTGCGGAAGTTCCGGAGGGTGGATGGCCGGTGGTTCAATGATAGCCAAACCTGGGACTACACGGAATTCGATTCCAAAAAGTGAAAAAATAAGCAAGCGATTACTAATCATCTCAAACTAGCCCCGTGCGAATACGAACGCGAATCTGATAGACTTTGGCAGGGTCGAGCTGATTGCGACCGATCTCGGGAGGAGTGGGGTCACACTCATGGGATTTCGACTGAAGGCCGGCGAGTCTCCGTCCAAGGGGATTCGGCGGGTCGTCAAGGCCCAGATTGAAAAGGCGATCGAGGCGGTGGCGAAGCCGTCTCCCAGCACCTTCGACGAACAAATCCATCGCGCAAGGCGATGCTTCAAACGAATCCGGGCGACGCTCAAAGTCGCGCGTCCTGGACTCTCGAAACAGGCGTACCGCCGCGAGAATGAGCGGTTTCGCGATATCGGGCGCATTCTCTCACCAATGCGCGACGTCGCTGCACTCAACGAGGCCTTTCACGCCCTGATCGACCGATTCGGCGATCAGGGTCAGCCACATGAATTCGAGACCGTCCTTCATGCGCTCGACTCGCAGGAACGGACTATCGATGAAGTGCTTTCGAATAACGAGAAACAACTTCACAAGTTGGGGCGAGAGCTCGAGGAAGCGCGGGCCGGCCTCGACGCCTGGATCACGAGCCAACTCGACTGGAATAGTGTCGAAGCAGGTTTTCGGCAAGTCTTCAAGTCGGCACGCAACGCGTTCAAAACGGCTCAAGAGTGCCCAGCAGACCCTCAGCTTCACGAGTGGCGCAAGCGCGTGAAGGACCTGGGGTTCGCGCTCGAACTGCTCGACCTACGAAACAACCGTATCGCTCCGGCCGTGCGCGAGCAAGCCGAGGCGCTGGGGAAAACACTTGGGCACGACCGCGATTTGGCGATGCTTCGCAGCTTGCTGGTGGACTCGCCCGACCCGAAAGTGCAGGTCGCCTGCACCGTGATTGTGCCGCTCGTCGCGGCTAGACGAAGTGCATTGCAGCGAGAGGCGTTTGCGATTGGCGAATCGATCGCTCAACATCGCGCCCGCGAGCTGGTCGCCGGGAATATACCCACCGCCCACCGCGCGTAAGGCTCAAGGGCCGAGCCAGATCCAGAATCCATACGCGACCGGCGACGCGAATAGCAGCGAGTCGACAACGTCCAGCACGCCGCCGAAGCCCGGGACGTTGTTGGACGCGTCCTTCTGAGCGCAGTCGCGTTTGATCATCGATTCCATCAAGTCGCCGAGCTGCGCTGCGGTGCTCACGAGCACGCCAAAACCGACGACCGCCGGCCAGGTGAGCGTGGGAATCCCAAGCAAGTATCGGCAAACCGCCGTGACGATCGCCACGAAGCCGACGCCGAACAGTGTGCCGCCCAGCGCACCTTCGATCGTCTTGTTCGGACTGAGCTCAGGCCAAAGCTTGTGCCGTCCGGCGATGCGCCCCATGGTGTAGGCGCCGGTATCCGCCCCCTTAGATGCAGCAACCAAACACGCGAGCGGCAAGAGACCGTGAAAGCGGCCGTCGAGCCAGCGCATTTGAATGATGAACCCGCCGAGCAGGCCGACGTACGTCAAAGTCAGTACCGTGCCGCCGAGCGTGGCCATCGTCGTCCCGGCCGTTTTGAACCTCAGCGCCTGGCCGACAAACGAGACCATCACCACCGAGACGAACGCCCAGAGCGGCCACGCCATGACGTGAACGCCGCCAAGCGGGTCGTGTGGGATGTTCACGCCCGGCGGTGCGGCCCAGCGCTCCATCTCATTCACAATGTGCGGGGCCCAGTGCGCGACGAGCAGCACCATCAGGCCGCCGTAGACTGCGCCACGCGCTGGCCTGACGGACGTATTTTCCAGCAGGCCGATCAGCTCATGGGCCGCGGCGTAGACCGCAATGGTCACCGTGAGAAACCAGAGCGGAAACCACGGTGCTATGAACTCATCGAGACAGAGGACGGCCAGGAAGAACGCCACAAGAGAGAGGCCGGTCGCCATCCGGGTCGCGAGCATGGGGAGGACAAAGCCTTTCGGTTCCGGCCGTTGCGGGAGCGAGATCGAAGCGACGATCCATAATAACGCCGTCCCGCGCGGAAATCGCCTGCTCTGTCGCTAAGATCATGCCTCGCCCGAGATGGCGATCGCTTTGTCCTGTGCTCCATTCTGCGGCAAGCCGCCAAACTTGCGCTGGCGACCGGCGAAAACGCGGCACGCTTCAAGCAAGTCGTCGCCACGGAAGTCGGGCCAGAGGACGTCGGTCACCCAGATCTCGGCGTACGAAATCTGCCAGAGCAGGTAATTGCTCACACGCAGCTCGCCGGACGTGCGAATCAGCAGGTCCGGGTCGACCATTCCGGCGGTGTAGAGATTCGCCTCGATCGTCGCTTCGTCAATCGCTTCGGGTACAAGCTTTCCAGCTGCCACCAAACTCGCGATCCGCCGGGTCGCATCAACCAGTTCGGTGCGTCCGCCGTAATTCACAGCGAGGCAGAGCACCATGCCGTTGTTCTCGGCGGTGAGTTCGATGGTTTTATCGAGTTCGTGTAGCACGACGTCGGGCAATCCGTCGCGCCGGCCGATCATCGTCAGGCGGACCTTTTGCTCCATCAGCAGGTCGCGCTCGTGGATGAGGAACCGCCGGAGCAGCCCGAACAAGAACTTCAATTCACGCTCGGGACGCTTCCAGTTCTCAACCGAGAGGCAATAGAGCGTGATCTGGTCGAGACCGAGGCGGCAGCCTTCCTCGGTGATCGACCGCACGCTCTTGATCCCCTGGCGATGGCCAGCGGCGCGCGGAAGCCGACGGCTCTGAGCCCAGCGGCCGTTGCCGTCCATGATGATCGCAACGTGGCGCGGCAACTGCTCGGGCTGTAAACCCAGCGGCTTGATCCGCTCCAGACCTTCGGGCGTGATGCTGCTCAAGGTTAGGCCGTCCTGAAGCCGCGCGGAATCGTTTGCTGCCGCTCCGGTCCGACCGAAACGATCGACACCGGCACGTTCACCTGATCGGCGATGAAATCAACATAATCGCGGGCGGCCTGGGGCAGGTCGGTCCACTTGCGGGCCCTGGTGATATCCTCCGTCCAGCCCGGCAACGTGCGATAGACCGGCCGGCAGCGTTCGAGAGTCGCGAGGCTCGCGGGGAAATCCTTCACCTCCTGGCCCGACTCATCCTCATACGCCACCGCGACTTGAATCGGGTCGATCCCCGTCAGCACGTCGAGCAGCATGACCGATAGTTCTGTGGTGCCGCTCACGCGCGCCGAGTGGCGAACCGCCACCGCATCGAACCAGCCGCAACGTCGGGGGCGACCGGTAACGGTGCCGTATTCGCGTCCCACGCGACGAATCCGCTCGCCGGTGTCGTTGTCCTGTTCGGTCGGGAACGGTCCACCGCCGACGCGCGTTGTGTAGGCCTTGACGATGCCAATCCAGCGATCGATATGCCGCGTCGGCACGCTCGAACCGGCCGCAATGCCCGATGCGCTCGAATTCGAGCTGGTGACATACGGATAGGTGCCGTGGTCGACGTCGAGCAGCGAGCCTTGCGCGCCTTCGAAAAGCAGCCGCTTCCCCTGGTCGAGCAGACCGTGGAGCCACGCAGTCGCGTCGTTGACGTACGGCCGCATCCGCTCGGCGAAGTCGAGATATTCGGCCGCAACTTGCTCGGCGTTGAACGGCTCGAAGTCGGGCAGCATCGCAGTCAGCAGACGATTTTTGTAGGCGATGATTCGATCGAGATGGGCGCGGAAGCGATCGGGTTCGTAAAGATCGCCGACGCGCACACCGTGCACGCGACCGACCTTGTCGCGATAGCAGGGGCCAATCCCGCGCCTGGTGGTGCCCAGGTGATCGGCGGCCGAGCTCGACTCTTCAGTCAGCCGTTCCTCGGCGAGGTGATACGGCATGATGACGTGGGCACGGTCGCTGATGTGCAAGCGACCCTTGACGTCAACCCCTTGCCCAACTAGCGTTTCCACTTCTTTTAGAAACGCCGGCGGGTGGACGACGACGCCGTTGCCGATCACGCAATCGATGCCGGGACGAAGAATGCCCGTCGGAATCAGCGAGAGTTTGTACGTAACCCCTTCCGCGACGACCGTATGCCCCGCGTTGGCTCCGCCTTGGTAGCGAACGACGACGTCGTGAACGTCGCACAGCCAGTCGACAATCTTTCCCTTCGCCTCGTCGCCCCACTGGAGGCCCACCACGCACGTCGAAGCCACGGACCCACTCTCCGATCGATCGAGCAGCGCCATCGTCGGGCGCTTTGGAATGCAAAGGAATAAATAGACTAACTGGGAAAACAGGGCAGAGTCAATCTGCACCTGTTTCGTCCATTAGTCCATCAAACGGCGGAATTCCTGGAAGAGGTATTGGCTGTCGTGCGGGCCGGCCGAGGCTTCCGGGTGATATTGCACGCTGAAAACCGGCAAACGCGAGTGCGCCAGACCCTCGAGCGTCATATCGTTGAGATTGACGTGCGTCGGTTTGACGTCGCTCGGCAACGTCGCGGGATCGACCGCAAAACCGTGATTTTGCGTGGTGATCTCGACCTTGCCCGTGCGGTCGTCACGCACCGGGTGATTGGCGCCGCGATGGCCGAACTTCAATTTGAACGTCTTCGCACCAAACGCCTGGCCGAGCAACTGATGGCCCAGGCAGATGCCGAAAATCGGCACTCCGCGCGACTCAGCAGCGGTCGTAATCAGCGATTTGAGCGTGCTGACGGGTCCAGCGAGTGCAGACGGGTCGCCAGGGCCGTTCGAGAGGAAGATCCCGTTCGGCTTGTGCTCCAGAATCTCCTCAGCGCTGGCCGACCCCGGAAGCACGGTCACCTTGCAACCGGTTTCGACGAGGTAGCGCGGGATGTTCCATTTCATGCCGAAATCAAGTGCGACAACATGCGGCCGGCTCGGCTTTTTGCCGCCGTCGAATTCGGGAGCGAACTTGGTCTCAAAACCCGGCTCCCAGACCGATGCACCGCTCGGCATCACTTCAGAAGCGAGGTCGCGGCCGACGAGTCCCGGGCTGGCCTTCGCCTTGGCGACGAGCGAGGCGTCGTCGAGATCGGTCGTCGAAAGAATCCCGCGCATCGCTCCTTGGCTGCGCGTGAGGCGCACGAGCGCCCGGGTGTCGATCCCTTCGATGCCGATGACGTTCTGCGACGCAAGGTAGTCGGACAGCGAGCCTTTTGAACGGAAGTTGCTAACGCGGCCGCTCAGCTCGCGAACGACGAACCCGCGAACCCAGGCGCGGGAGCTTTCGTCGTCTTCGGGAGTGATGCCATAGTTGCCAATTTGCGGGTAGGTCATCGTCACAATCTGGCCGTGGTACGAGGGATCGGTCAGGATCTCCTGGTATCCGGTCATGCTCGTGTTGAAAACCACCTCCCCATCGATCTCGCCCTGTGCGCCAAAGGCCTGGCCAGTAAACACGGAGCCGTCTTCGAGAGCGAGCTTAGCAGTATTCATTTCGAGTCGAGCTTCTCCCATCGTTGCATGCGAACCCCTGCGCGTGGACCTCCTATTGTATCGCTCGGGAAATCGGGCAACCAGTGGAATTGAGGGGGTGTCGCCGCGAACATTTTCGACGTCGGCCGTTCAATCGTAAACTCTTGGAAGTCATTAATTGGGCCCGAAATGAGTTCTGGCAAAAGCACCGTTGGAAATCGTTCAAATGTCGAGCGACAATATTTTGGAGAAACGAGCGATAATATTTTGGAGAAAAGAATCTGGTCTCGCCCATCTTCACCCCCTTGGAAAAAAGAGGCGACGTCCATGAAATCTTCCATCGAATGCACGTTAAATACCCTTCTGGCTTCCGTCCTTTCGCTCAATTTGATGCTTGTCGATGGATGTGGAAACTCGAAATCAACGGTCAAGGAAACGCGGATCGTCATTGGGGTCGACCAGCGCGGGGGCGTCTCGATTGCGGGACGCGCGGTCGATCGCGCCAAATTCAAAGCCGCTTTTGAGAATGCCTGGGCACTCGCAAAGGTTGATTCGAGAAACTTGGATTCAACGAAGAAGCAAGCTACAGGCGGGATCATTCTCGTGTTATGGGTGGACGATGATGTCAACTATGAATATTTGTACAAAATGATGTTGGAATGCCAAACTTCGGCCGAATATCGAATGACGTTTGCACCCCGATCGCGCTTTCCGGCGCCGCCAGTCGATTCGCGTGAACCCAAGAATATGGCGGTTCCGAGGCCCGGTAAGAATGAACTCGACGAAGTGACCCGAATGCTTCCCGTTCAGATTACGGTGGACAAGGAAGGGCTTCGGCTTCGCATTGGTGAGAACGAGCGAATCACGCTGAACCAATTCAAGGCGGAACTCACGCAGATCAAAAATGACCCCGATCTTCCGTTCGACCGCGTCATTCTCGGCGTGGATCGCAATCTTCGATTTGCGGATCTGACGGACGTCGTCGACGCTGCAAGCGAAGCGGGCTTTTCCGCAATCGGGTTTCCATCTCCACGCGAATGATGAGAATGGCCCCAAACGCAATCGTCGCTGCGCGGGGATGGTCGTCGCAACTGGAGATTTGTCGCACGCCGAGTTCAGCCTGCGTCAAAAATCCACTGCCAGATGCCATCTCACGCCGGCCGCGTCGAGTTGGCTGAGCACCGTCTCGAACTGCCGGAGGTCTTCCAGAACGTGTTCCGCGTCGGCCGTCGCTTCGGGGTGTGCGGTCAGGTGGGAGAGCAAACCGCGGACTGTCGCCAAACCCTCGGCCGCCGAGAACCATTGCTCGGGAGGCATCTCGACATCCGGCGCTTCGACCTCGACCTCGTCGAGCAACTCGCGAATATTTTCCGGGCTTTCGCTGAAGAACTCCATAAACGGCTTTACGCCGGCTTCGCGAGCCAGCGCTTCCAAATGGCGGTCGGCTTGTCGCCCGCCGCGTGCCTTGACCCCAGCCGGCCGGCAATGGGCCAAAGCCTTGCCGTCGACGAACGTGTCGAGACCCTCGACAGGCTGTTCTGTGACGATGAAGAATGCCACGCTCATCGCGTCACCTTTTGCCAGTGAGAAATAGGGGTGCTCACGCATAACTTGCAATGCCGTTCCACGACAAATGATTACTGTTTGGGGCGAGGCAACGCGAGATTTCGCGCCTTATCAGTCCCACCACATCATGAAAAATCGTTGACCGGCTTCTGTCGCTGGACCGAACTCTTCTTGGACCTCGCGCTTATCGACGTCAAACAGTGCACGCCGCAACGCTGGATCCCGGGGCAACTCGATGATGAGCGAGTCGGTGTACTGAACCTCATGACCTTGCGCATCGTGATCGGTCACGATGTCGATTGCCGTGACCTTTATCGCCCCTCGACTGTACAGCTCGCGGACGAGCTTCAAGGCAGCGTCCTGATCAAACTCCTTCTCGCCGCCGCCAACCAACCTCGACCCCTTTGGAGCCTCCTCCAACCAAGACCGTGCTTCCTTCGACCCTGGGTTCGCCAGGAGTTGCGCGATTCTTGCATCGTCGCTCTTAGGATCGCTGTGATTCTTCAAAGACCTCAAGAAAAAGAACGCGATACAAAGAAAAGCGATTAAGACAAACCGGCGGATTTCAGCTCTGGGCATGGCGGCCCCCTCCGATCGATTTGGCGTTAGATAATGGCTAAAGTCGAAACGCAGTATTGCGCCGCACAACCTTTGATTTGGGTGTACCAATTCCACCCCACATTACCCCTTGGGGCAAGCATCAGAACGACTCGATCTGCGATCTCGTAGTGAGCCCGTTAGCCTCGGAACCGATCCCTCCGCGGCGGAGGAGTACCCGCCTGATTCAGCGGACGCGCAATGCAATCGGGCCACGCGGTGACGAGCAGATCATACCAATCCGGGCGGCCGCTATAGAGTTCCCACCAGCCATTACCGTGGACGATGAGCAAATCCGCGACCTGGTCGATGTCGCGCAGAAATTGTTCCGAGAGGTCGCCAACATGATCGGCGATGACCTTTGCCCGAACGAGTGCTTCAGATTCGGGCGCATCAATGGCGAAATAATATGCGAACTCATCGACGACGAGCCAGTCGGCAAACTGGGGGATTGTACCGGGCCGCATACCGGTGGTCGACGTGTTCTCCAGGCGAGGGACATCCCACCGCTGGCGTTCACGTAGTACTTCGTTATCCTCGAACTCGCTGTTCGACCAAAGATCAAACGGACCTGATTGAACGCCGACAAGGAGAAAGCAGCGGCGCAACTCCGCGGCCAGCGGCTTGCAGATCTCGTGCAGAGAGCGGCGGCCGTCGAGGATAAGCCCTCTTTCGATCGGCATGGACGTCTCCGGGAAGGAATCGATTCGCCTAACAGGCTACGCGCAATGGAAGGCTCAATCCGAAATCAAGCCTGCACTTATGTTAGCCCCGGAACCAATCCCCCGCAGGCCCCGATCGGCCTCGCCGCGCCGCAACCAGACCAATCAAATTGAGCGCAATTGCCCCAAATGCAAGCGCCGCAGCACGGGGATGATCGACGCACCCAATCACAAATCCCACCCCGACGGGTCGCGACCGTGATGTCAGTCCAAGCGCAATCGCTGGAGCTGCCGAGGTCGCGGCGAGCGTGAAGGTGAGGATCAGCACGCCTAGTCCTGCACCTCGGCCACCTTGAAGCCGCCTGGCGTGTCGACGTGATGCCCCCAGGCTGATTGCGGCGTCATAACGTTCGGGACGCGACCGCAGTCGCGCGCGGTCGGTGGCTCGGGTGATTGTGGGGAGACGGCTGGCGACGGTTGCGGCGATCAGCAAAACGCTTGGCCAGCGCACCGGATTGAGCCAGGTTGCAAGGTGAACGAGCGCGGGAATGTGCAGCTTGGAACCGGCCGCGAACAGGACGCCGGGGAGAATTGCCGAAGCCAGTCCCAAAACGAGGGGCGGTGTGCGTTCAAAGCCCAGAATCAGGAGCGATGGCCGATCGGGATTGAATGCGAAAGCTCGCTGCAATTGATTGAGGATGACGCAAATGAGCGTCGTCGCCGCGCCGAGGAACAGGCTGTTCATCCAGAGCGTGCGTGTGTCTGCATCGATCACCGCATACACCACCGAAGCCAGCGAGACGACCCATGCGCGTTCTGAGTCGGGCTCGAATCGTCCCAGCACGATTTGCCCTAAACCGATGAGCGGAAGCCACGAAAAAGCCAGCCAGAGCAGCAGGACGAGAATTCTTAGAGTGGCACGCCACCAGACGGCGGATACGGGTCGGTCGGCGCGGTCGAGTTGGTCGATGTCGACTCGCGGTCCGCCCCACCAGCGAACGAGCGCGCGGCCGAGAAGTGCGGTTCCAAGCGAGATCAGCCCGAGAATCGCGAGCCTTGCCGTCGGTTCGGGGCGGGTGACCGCGTCGACGATCTGGAATGGTAATGTTCGACGCAGGCCCAGGACGATTGGCGCGGTCGGATCGAGCAATGTGAACGCGAACACGGCTGCGAGCATGCGCGCGACTTCGGGGCGTATAATCGGCCAGACGAGTTGTCGCCAGGCGCGTCGCTTGCTAGCGCCCAGGACTCGGCCGGCGTCGGTCCAATCGGGATCAACTCGCGTGAGCACCGCTGTTGTGCTGAGTGCGATCAAAGGGGCCGATCGCGCGACGTTTGACCAGATCAGCAAAGCCCAGGCGATCCATTGCTCCCACGTCTGGCCCAGAACGATGGGAGCGGTCCGGCGGGCGAGTGCCTGTCCCAGGTGATGCGGGGAGATGATTTCGGCTAAGCCTAAAGCGAGAAATCCCGGTAAGGCGGCGAGGGGAACCCACGAGAGTGCGGCGAATAGAGGGCGTCCCCAGAATCTTTGCGGGCCGACGATGCGTCCGAGTGAAACTCCGATTCCGAGCGCGATCGCACTTGAGAGAAAGGCGACGATTGCGCTGTTGCGCACGCAGATCCAGAGGAATGGATCGAACACCGCCACGGCGATCGGGAAGAGCGTCGGGCGAACGGTTCCAGACGGACTCACACTTATCAAAGCGCCCGGAATGAGAAACAAAACCGGCAGCACGAGCGCCAGAAGTGTAAGCGCAACGGCTCCGCGGACGAGGCCAGCGGCGACTTGTCTGAGCGGACGATTGCGAGGCTGGCTCACGGTCAACCTCGATCCGCGCGGCCGGCGTATTTGCCCGGCAAAACGACGACAAACTCGGGCGGTACGCTCGCTGTGAGGCTTTGGCCTTCGCGCAGACCTGCCGACTGGCTCTGAAGCGCGAGCGCAGAGACCGGCCAGTCGCCTGGTCCGCGGAGATTCACTTGGCGCACCTCGCCCAGAAACGTCTGGCGTTCGAGCGTCGCCGCGAAGCGGTTGGCACCTGGAGGAACAGATGGACCAAGGCCGATCGACTCGGGTCGGATCGCCACGGTGACGGGCGTGCCCGTCGGCAAGGGCCCGGCGGTCGACTGGCCGATCAAGCGGCCGAGCGGCGTTTTTACGACGATGTCGCCTCGCGCGTCGGTGCCTTCGACCTGGCCTTGAATCAAGTTCGCTGCACCGAGAAACCGCGCCACAAACGCGCTGGCAGGACGATTGTAAACCTCGCCCGGCGGTCCAACCTGCACGATATGGCCGAGGTCGATCACAGCGAGGCGTTCGGCCATTGCCAGCGCCTCGCGTGGATCGCTCGAAAGCACCAGCGTGGTCATCTCGGTCTCGGCGTGAAGGCGGCGCAACTCGTCGCGGAACTCGGGACGAGCGCGTGGTTCGAGTCGCGCGAGAGGATCATCAAGGATGAGCAACTGCGGCTCGATGACCAGCGCCCGGGCCAATGCGACTCGTAGTTTTTGGATTGGCGCAAGCACGCTTGGCATCTTCTGCGCGAGGCTATCGATGCCGACCATTCCCAGGATTTCGATCACGCGCGTTTTGCGCTCGCGGCGGCCGATCCCTCGCATTTTCAGGCCGTAGCCGACGTTATCGAGTACGTTCAGATGGGGCCAAAGCGCCTCGTTCTGAAACACCAAGCCAACCTTGCGTTCGAGAGCGGGCAAGGTGTGAATGACTCGGCCGTCGAAGTAGATTTCCCCTTCTTCGACTGGTTCGAGACCTGCAACGAGGCGCGCGAGTGTTGTCTTGCCGGAGCCAGACGGGCCGAGCAGAAATGAAAGCTCGCCGGGGCGGATTTCGAGCGAAGCGCCATCGAGCGCGGGGACGCGATCGTATCTTTTGACAAGTGATTCGATGGTCACGCGGATCATGGCCCGACTCTCCCTGCCTCGCGGGCGATCCGACGATAATGCTGCCGCGCCCAGGCTGTCCACTCGCCGCGAAGCCAGACGCGAAACTTCGGGTCCGCAAGCAACCGGCCCTTCGCCGCGCCCGCAATTTCGCGGAGGAACGCGAGGTTTACCGTGTGGATCGGCCGGTCCCACGATTGCAACAACCAGCGCCGCCCTTCGGCATCATCGCTGATTTCGTGTGCCAGCGTTTCAAGGAGCGGAAACGGCTCTTCGCGAGCTCGCAGCTTGGCTACCGACGCCGGCGGCCAGGGGGGCAGGTCATCGAGAAATGCGTTTAGCTCGGATGATGTTCCGGGCGTTTCGACCGCGAGTGCGGCCGAGCGGAGGTCGTCCAATGCATCAACGAGCGTTGCGCCGAGCAAATCGGCAAGCAAGGCATCGGCGCCGATTTCGGCGGCTGATGGAGCAGGGGATCGCAACTGGTCGGCCTGTCCGCGTGCTTTCAAAAATGCCACGAAATTGTGTGCTTCTTCGTCGTGTCGAGCATTTGAAAGAATCGCGATCCCTTCGCGATATTGGGGGTGTTCGGGGTAAACGTCAAAATGTGTGGCGTCATCGATCGCCCCTTCAATTCCCGTCGCCGGGGCGATCGAGGCATCGTTGCGCAAAACCGCGAAAGTCGTACTGCTGGCGCGACCAGCACGAGACGCGTTCGCCGCCGATCTGACGAGATCGCCATAATTCGATGTCGCAAGTCGCGACTTTGCCCAGGCGAAGCTCACCTCGTCGATTCGAGGGTCGTCGAAGACGAATTCTCCGCGAAGCGAATTATCGGCCGCCGACGTTTTCGTCAGCGTCGTGCCGTTTCGAATCGCGAGTCCTAGATTCATTGACCGCACGACGCGCCAGGGGCGTTGATCACCTGCTTCATATCCAACAAATCGGCCGTTCGCAGCAAGTTCGTCGCATCGGCGTTCGGAGATCCCAAGCACGACGTCGGCGTCGATGCGAGAAATCACACTCGCCGCGTTTTCGCCTGGTGCCAGGACGACCCACTCGATTGGTCTTTCAGGGTGATAATCGGAGTCAATCGCCGCGCGGTCGGCTGCCGACCAGGTCGTCACCACGACCAATCGCTCGCTATCCGGGCGGGCGCAGCCTAGAGGAATGCAAACGAGCACCAGGCAGACAAACGGCGCCATGCGAGGTCGATTCAGCCTGTTCATAAAGTCTTTGAGCCGAACCCTTCGCATGGACTGCGCACTTGTTATTGGATTCAATGCGACTTAGAAAAGCCGGGACAACTCGTTGTCCCAGTCGCGAAGCGAAAAGAGGGTGTCGCTAACTTTTCGGCGTTCCCTCTTGTGGCTGCGCCACCTGGACAACAAGTTGTCCAGGCCACCCAATCCTAATTGGCTCTGCTGTCTTATCCACGTAACTCCTATTGAAGACAATTCGCCGCATTCAGCGTCCCGGCCGCGGAGCAAGCGTCACCTTGAGCGTCATTTCCTTGCCGTCGCGCTTGAGTTTCACCTCAACCACGTCGCCAGGTTTGTGGGCTGCGATGCACTTGGTGTAGTCGTAAACCGTGGCCACCGGCTTGCCGCCGAAACTGATGATGATATCGCCCGACTTGATCCCTGCCTTCTCGGCCGGCCCGCCTTCGCTCACGCCTGCGAGCTTCACGCCGGTCGTCGAATCTTCGTAGTCGGGGATCGAACCGAAGTAGGCGGTGATCGACACGCGTGCCATGTCTTCGTCGTTACCGCCGCTCGAATGCGGATCGGCTGCCTTTGGCTTCGCGTTGTTCGAAGTCGATGATGCGGCTGGCGTCGCACCGCCGTGCCCGGCGACCTGCGATCCAGCTTTCGTGAACTCCGGACGCTTGGGACGTTTCGCCAGGTTCAGCAATAGCAACTCGCCCAGGTCGGCGATGCGACCCATCCCGGCGATGTTGATCCGCTCGTGATCATCCGACGGCCGGTGGTAATCGTTGTGAATTCCGGTAAATGCGAAGAGGACGGGGATGTTCTTGAGATAGAACGACTGGTGATCGGAACCGCCAATCCCGTCGGACATCCCGCGCACTTTCTTGATGGTGAAGCCGAGAGAGCCGCCGAGCGAGTCGACCAGTTCAGCCGCGCCTGGTGTCGAGCCGACGCCAAAGACCGTCAGTTCCGATTTGTCGTTCAAACGGCCAACCATGTCGAAGTTAACCATGAAGACCGACTTATCGATGGGATAGAGCGGATTCTTGACGTAGTGCATCGACCCGAGCAGGCCGCGTTCCTCGCCGCTGAACGCCATGAACACAACCCGGCGCGGCAAGGGTTCATGTCGCCTCGAAAGCCGGCGAGCCATTTCCAGCACCATCGCCGTGCCCGAAGCATTGTCATCGGCACCGTTATGAATGTCGCGTGAAAGGAACGCGAGCGACCCCGACCGCATCCCGCCGTGGCCGAGATGGTCATAATGGCCGCCCACAAAAATCGTCTCATCGGCGTGCGGGCCCGAGCCTTCGAGCACGCCAATCACATTCTTTGTTTTGATCTCGTTGCGGTTGATTTTGTAGTTCGCCGAAAGCGTCACGCCGTCGAGAACCTTCGACTGCGGTTTGAGCGTCTCGTCGATTTTCTGCTCAGTGTCGGCCAGGCTGCCGGCCCCTGCGGACTTGAGCAGCGCATCGGCGCGGGCGCGGGTGATCATAAGGAACGGAATCGACGTACTCTGGTCTCCACCGGCGTAGGCCAGCGGCAGCAGCGGGTCAGAATCCTTCGCGGTTTCGGTATCGCTGATAATCACGATCGCCTTCGCGCCGTGGTGGAACGCGTTGGTCGCCTTGCCGCGCAGGTCGGAGTGTGAACTCAGTTCCTTGCCGTCAAACGGGCTCTTTTCGTCTTTCTGCTGCGGCTCGCGCCTGATAATGAGGACGGCTTTCCCTTTCACGTCCACGCCGGCGTAATCGTCGTAGTCGAGCTTGCGTTCAGATTCTTTTGCGGTGATGCCGTAGCCCGCAAAGACGAGAGGAACGCCCTTCAAATCAGCACTTGCGCCGAGGGAAAGCGGGGCAAAATCGGTCTTCAACGCGAGCGATTCCGGCTTATCTTTATCCTTCGTTTTGATCGCCATGCTCGCCTTATCGTCGAGCGTTGGGGTGCCGGCGATCGTGAACGGCTGGAAATATCCTTGGGCGCCGGGCGCCGTCTTCAGCCCGAGTTCGCGGAAGACGCCGGCAATGTAGTCGGCTGCGGCTTCGATCCCGTTGGTGCCGGGGGCGCGGCCTTCACGGAGGTCATCGGCGAGATAGGTAACGTCGGCCTTGAGACGTGATTCGGCGGCGCTCAGAACGGGCTCGATTGCCGATGCTTGTCGACCAGCCGCTGCCATCAATGCGGCGGCAAATGCAAATCCCAGGGCGGTGCGATATCTGGTCAAAAGCATGCGGATGCGTTCCTTCCGTGCGTCTAAATGCGATGGCAGCACCACGATCTCTCGGCTAAGTTGATTTTTGACCAGCCGCGCACGGGCGTCAAGCCGGAGCCCCTCGATCCGGCAACGCGTTGCGGCCAGAGACAATTGTCGTTACAATGAATTCATACGGACTCAAGAAAGAGGACGCGACGCCGATGACCGATGATCTGGCAGCCCGCTGGGCCGACTTGCTGGTCGATTACTGTCTGCGGGTCGCGCCCGGCGAAACGATTCTCATCGGTTCGGAGCTCGAAGCCTGGCCCCTCATTCGCGCGACGTACAAGGCCGTGCTCCTTCGCGGGGCTTATCCGCTCGTCCGCGCCGACTTCCCCGAGCTCTCCGAAATCTTCCTGCAGCACGCGACCGACTCGCAGCTTGCGCATCTTCCCGAAACTGCGATGTTCGAGGCGAAGCTCGCGGACGGCCGGATTCGGATCTCGGCCGAGGCCGATACTCGCGCGATGAGCAAGGTCGATCCCAAGCGTCAGGCGATTGTCGACCGCGCCCGCCAGCCGATCCGCCATGCCGCTCGTGAAAAGCGCTGGGTGCTCACGCAATATCCCACGGCTGGCTACGCGAGTGATGCCGGGATGTCGCTCGAAGACTATACGGCATACGTTGTTTCGTCGATGTTCCTCGACCGGCCCGATCCCGCGCAGGCCTGGCGTGACCTCGGCAAACGGCAGGCGGGACTCGTCGAGTTCATGACGCGTGCCAAAACGGTGCGTATCGAAGCCTCCGGTACTGACCTGACGCTCTCGGTTGAAGGCCGCACCTGGATCAATTCCGACGGTCGGCGAAACATGCCCTCGGGCGAGATTTTTACTGGGCCGATCGAAACATCGGCGAACGGAACGCTTCGCTGCGGCTTCCCTGTCTGTCGCGATGGCCGCGAGATCGTCGGAATCGCGCTTGAATTCAAGGACGGCGTCGTCACAAAGGCGTCGGCCGACAGTGGCGAAGACTATTTGCTGTCGATGATCGACCTCGATCCCGGCGCTCGCAAGCTCGGCGAGTTGGGGATCGGCCTGAACGAGGGGATCAATCGCTTCACCGGCAGCATTTTGTACGACGAGAAGATCGGCGGCACAGTTCACCTAGCGCTCGGCCAGTCGTATCCCGAGACCGGCGGAACGAACGAATCAGCCCTGCACTGGGACCTGATCGTCGACACGCGGTCGAATGGGCGAATCACCGTCGACGGCGAGGTCGTGATGGAAAATGGTCAATGGCGGGTTGGGTAGATCAGGAGGGGAGTTACGCGCTTGGTATTGGACACGAAGAAGAATCGGGTAGCCGGGACAACTTGCTTGTCCCGGTCGCGAAGCGACAAGAGGATGTCGCAGCCGATTTCGCTTTGCCTTCTTGTGGCTTCGCCACCTGGACAACAAGTTGTCCAGGCCACCCACTTCTATCCTTGCGTTGTCCCAAACGCGTAACTCCTACTGCATCTCAGATTCAGCATTTCTTATCGCGTTCGCGTGAGCATTCGGCGGGGGCTTTCAGTAACGAGAGCGGGAGCATTTCGATGAAGCGAAATCTCGGCCTTGCAGCGATGATTCTTGCGGGTCTTCTATCGTTCTCAGGTCCGCATGCGTTCGGGCAGGGCTCCGACGCAGCGCTCAAGGACCGAGTCAATCAACTCGTCTCCAAGCTCGACGCCGAAAAAACCGAGGCGCGCGATGCAGCGCAAAAAACGCTCATCGAGCTCGGTCCACGCGTCTTGCCGTTGCTGACAGAAGCCGAAAAGTCAGGCTCGGCCGATCGCAAAGCCCGCATCGCCAAGATTCGCGACGCCCTGCAACTCGCCGACGAAAAAACGAACCTGGGCTTCTCGAAAGTGACGCTCAAGGGGAAGGGCATCCGTCTCTCTGAAGCTCTGAAAGGGCTCCAGTCGCAGTCGGGCAACATCATCACCGACTTACGCGAAGGCCTGGGTACCGACGTCACCAATCCCGCCCTCGAACTCGACATCGCCGACAAGCCGTTCTTTGAAGCCCTCGACATCGTCGCTGAAAAAGCCGGGCTCGCGGTGAATTTCTTCACCGCCGATGGCACGATTGGCGTGATGGCCGGCGCAATGGCGGGCACTCCCGCCGAGAAGCCACTCGTCGTCTACACCGGTCCGTTCCGCGTTCAACTCAAGCAGATCGGCGTTTTGCGCGACTTCGCTTCGCCCGTGGGCACCGCGAATGCGCAATTTGAAGTCGCCTGGGAACCGCGGCTCCGGCCGATGCTGCTCGCATTGAAGGCCGATAAGATCGACGTCACCACCGATACGGGCAAGAAGGTTGTCCCCGCCGTGACGGAAGAGACCGACGACGTTGTGCTGCGGCACGAAAACCCGGTCGCCGAGTTGAACTTGAACCTCGCCGCCCCCGATCGCGCGGCCAAGGAACTGGCCTCGCTCAAGGTCAAGGCCGACGTCACCTTGCCTGCTGGCCTCCGCAGCTTCAGCTTCAAGTCGCTCGCCGAGAATGAGGTCACACAAAAGCAGGGGGATATCAGCGTCACGCTCGAATCGTCAGCGGTTGAAGAGCAGATCTGGAAGGTGAATATCAGCGTGAACTACCCGGCCAGCGGCCCGGCGTTCGAGAGCTATCGTCAGGGACTTTTTGACAACCGGATCTATCTCCGCAAGGCCGACGGCTCACGGTTCGAGCACAACGGCGGTCTCAACAACACCGGCAACGACGGCGGCAAGCTGAGCTTTGAATATCTGTTCGTCGACGTCCCCGGAAAGCTTTCCGACTACGGTCTCGTCTACGAAACGCCGAGCAAGGTGATTCCGTTGCCGCTCGAATTCGAGTTCAAGAAAGTACCGCTACCTTGATGCTTGTCTCGTCGCTAATTTGACACAAATGAACGGCATGATCGTCCCAAATCTTGAGACGATCATGCCGTTTTCTATTCATGGTTTGACTGTCGCGAAATAATCGGCGAACACGCGTGCCAAACCCGCGCCATATCCTTCCCACCGCGCGCCCGAGGGATAATCCTTCACGCCGGCGATCCAGTTCACATTGAATTCGTGAACCGCCCCATCGATACCGAAGCGTTCGAACCAGCCGTCACCCAGCGTGCCAGCGTTGCGGAATGTTTCTTTCGTGCTCCCTTCGGTGAACCACGTGTGCTTGCGCAGGAGTTCTTCGAAAACTATCATGCGAGCAAGATGACGTTCCAGCCCAGGACCGGGCGGGCGACTTATGTGAAGCTGGCCGTTGCCGTCATTATGCAGCTCAAGAGCAAAATGAGGCGCCTTGCCCGCCTTGATCATCGCTTCAAGCCATTTTTCCAGGGCGAAGTTTTCTGGCGCTAGCTCTGGATCGGCCGGCTTGTCCCACTGGCGATTCAAATCCTTGCCCTGCAGGTTGAATCGCGTGCGGCCAAGCGCAACGGCGTCCTTGTTTGCCATCGGTAATACGTAGACTGCGTATTGCTGGAGGAATGTGTTCGCCTCGGCATCCGCTTTGAGCAGCCTGTTGACCAGTCCTTGAATGACCCAGTTTCCACCCGGTTCCCAGGCGTGTGCGCGGGCTCGCAGGAAGACGCGATTGGGGGCATCAGCACGTCCGATGCGGACGATTTCTAGTGTGCGGCCTCCAACCGTTTTGCCGATTGGCGTGATCTCCACGAGCGGGTTTTTGCGAATCGTTTCGAGCCAGCGATCGAGATCAGAAACCCGATACGGCTCGACCCGCGCCACATATAGCGAAGGGCCTGGCATCGTCAGTTTCATCCGCACGCGATCGCCGGGCAACGCTTCAAGTGGCAGCGGTTTCCAGGTTTTACCGTCCGTCGAGATGACGGCCAGTTTCAACTCGCGCGCCACTGAGCCGGGCTTGCCGTTGTAGACGTTTTCCAGATTCTTGAACTCGAACGTGAGCTCGGCTCCGGTTTTGGCCTGGATCCTGAAGTGAAAATGCCCGGCGGCGCGGTTGGGGGACGATCGTTCGTGGTCGTAGAGCAAATGAAGAAGTGTGGTGCCGTCGCTCGTGGTTTCGTACCAAAGCGGCGAGGCGTTTTCGAAACCGGTGTCGATGAATTCAAGCGCGTTGGGCGCGGTCTGTGCGTAACTGGTTGATAGCGACGGCATCGCCAGCAAAACCATCGCAGCCAGAGCGAGGCGATGAATCACGTGTCGGTTCATGAAGGGAACCCGCAAAGGGCGGTGGGATTCGGTAAGGCGGGACGTCGTGCCCAGCATACTCGATCCGGCCGCGCGGCTGAATTCGCTGGCGTCCCTCTCGGTTCTGGCCGGCCGATCGACTAGAATTACGGGCGTGATGGCCAGGGTTCCGGCCTGACTGTCTTGGTGCGAAACGAGGGGAATCACGCTCATGGCTTTGCACGTCAATCGTCGCCAGTTTCTTCATACAACGGCCGCTGGTCTTGCGCTGGCTGCTGCGGGGCATAGCCGGGCGAGTGCCGCGGCAACTTCCGACGAAATGATCGACAAGGCAGTCGCATTCTTGAAGCCGCGCCAGGATGAAAAGGGCGCATGGTCGGGGCAACGCGGACCGGGAATCACCGGGCTCGTCGTGACGGCTTTGCTCCGCTCGAAACGCGTTACACCGGCCGATCCGGCTGTAACCAAGGGATTAACCTATCTCGAAGGTTTCATTTCGCTCAAGGGTGGTCTGGCGGAAGGACCGCAGTCGAACTATGTGACAACGATTGCGATGATGGCCTTCAACGAAGCCAACACCAAGGGGCAGTACACCGCGCAGATCAAGGCGGCTCAGGGCTATCTCAAGAATCTTCAATGGGACGAGGGTGAAGGAAAAGGCCCGAACGACCCGTTCTACGGTGGCGCGGGATACGGCGGCAGCAGCCGTCCCGACCTTTCTAACACGTCGTTTTTCATGGACGCCCTGCGCGAAACCGGCTTGCCGGCCGATGACCCCGCACTCAAAAAAGCGCTAGTTTTCGTGAGCCGCTGCCAGAACAAGAAGAGCGAGTTCAACGACCAGCCCTGGGCCGACAAGGTGAATGACGGCGGCTTCATCTACACAACCGCGGCCGGCGGCGTGAGCATGGCGATCGACCCCAAGCTCCCCAACGGCGGCCTGCGATCGTACGCCAGCATGACGTACGCCGGGCTCAAGAGCATGATCCACGCAGGCCTCACGCCCGACGACCCACGCGTGAAAGCCGCACTTGATTACATCAAAGCGCACTACACGCTTGATGAAAATCCTGGGCTCGGGCAGGCCGGTCTCTATTACTACTACCAGACCTTCGCCAAGACTCTGACCCTGCTGGGCCAGCCCGAGTTTGCCGACGCGACTGGCAAGTCGCACGACTGGCGTGCCGAACTGGTTGAAGCGCTCGCCAAGCGTCAACTCGCGGAAGGCGGCTGGGTGAACAAGGCAGACCGTTTCATGGAAGGCGACCCAAATCTTGTCACCAGCTACGGCGTGCTGGCCCTGGTTTATGCACGTCCCAAGGCGTAAGTGATGAACTCAATAACCGGTCGTCGCGCAGCCTGGTTGCGCGACAACCGACTCAAAAAGATCTTGGCTCATGCCGGATTGCAGGGTGGTGATAGCAAAAGACCGATCAGAGCGCC
>CAMFLR010000015.1 GCA_945957605.1 uncultured Isosphaeraceae bacterium | reverse complement strand
AAGGGGTGGTTCCGTTCATGCGGATATCGCCATGGTCATTAGGGAATCGCTCTAATCCCGCTCACAGTACCAGAGGTGAGAAAACTTCTAATCCAGATTGTGTGGTTACGCAACGCAAACCTCGACCACCATATGAACTGGTCCCAATGGCGTCGGCGGCATCAAGCTGTTGCGAGAAAATACCATTATCGAACGCGAGGCGACACAAGCTGACCGAAGCGCAACTGTAGTACTAAATCCGTAACTTGGCCATCTGGCAAGATTCTGAGTAATCCTGGGCTTCCCGCCGGTGTTGCGAGTGCCTAGCTTTCCATTTGGACTCGCTACTTGCCGACTTTGATGCCTTCCGCCGACCAGACTCTTCGGACCCGCTCGCCTCAGCGGCGCCAACCCCGAGCGGGACACCGGCATGGCTCGATAGCACCGAGTCTCTTTTTCCTGAGCGTTCGCGTTTTTCGCCTCGTCGATCACTGGAACTTATTTTAATCCAGAAACGCTCTTAACATAAGTTAAGCGATGTCGTTGGCTTCAGCTTTTTACCAAAATATGCCCTTTAGTTTCTTCGATCACCGAATCGTTGGAGACGAGCAACGGCCCATTCCCCAGTGCATCGAGCAAAGATAATCGGTTCGATAGGTCAAAATTATTGAAGAAGTCATCGTTAAGAATTAATAAAAGACACAGAAATATTGAATATAAACAAAGTCATTCATAATCAATGTTGTGTGGCTTTACTTTCTACGCGACGAGCAAAAGCGGGCTTAGAAGAACGTAGGCTCGTTATTGACCCAATGGTTCGGCACGCGCATCATTCTCGGGGGGCGAGTCAACCTTGTTGGGATCTACCGAGGCGCCAGGCGGGCGCTATCGCAAGAAAATGAGAGGTCCCTCGGGCCTGGGCAGGCGTTCGAAGTGCGCACTTGCCGATGTGGCTCGTCCGTTATGGGCGAGAGTGCGCATTTCGACTCGTCGGAATTGTCCCGTCCTGAAGCCAGCCAGCCGAGTCAATCACGACCGAGAGGATACACACCATGAGCGAAGCGGCAGCGTCGCACGAGTCGTCGGATATCGTCCGACTGCAAGATGAGGAGTCAGCGGTCGAGGTGCTTTCTCAGGCTGTTCTCGGCTTGTGGGAAGTCGTAAACAATCTCACTCGACTCCGACCCACAAAGCGAAAGCGATATCGCGTCACGATTTTTGGCTCGGCCCGGATCGATCCGGATCACTGGGTGTACGGCGCGGTTCGGGACCTGGCCGCGGAGTTGACTCGCCTTGGTTGCGATATCGTCACCGGCGGCGGTCCTGGATTGATGCAGGCGGCAAATGAAGGGGCCCGAATGGCGGGCGCGAGCCCCGATGGCGCCTCGGTTGGAATACGAGTCGATTTGCCGTTCGAGCAAAATGTTAACCCGTTCGTTAGCCAGGTTTTCGAGCACCGTACGTTCTTCTCCCGCTTGCACCACTTTGTACTCGTCTCTGATGCCTTCGTTGTTGTGCCGGGTGGGATCGGCTCTGTGCTGGAGCTGATGATGATTTGGCAACTGATTCAGGTACGGAAACTTCACGACACGCCGCTAATCCTGGTGGGCGCAATGTGGGCCGAACTGGTCGAGTGGGCGAGAAAATCGATGCTTCGCCCGGACGATAGCCTCGCGAGCCCTGAGGACTTCGCGATCCCCGTTTGTTGTCAGACCGAATCCCAGGCTCTCGCGATCATTCGCGAGCATTACACCCAGTGGAATGCAAAACAACAGGATGCAAATTGATCAAATCTCGCCAGCCGAACGATGTAGCGAAGTATCGTCGTTTTCGAATTGGCTCACAGCGAGAAGGTCTCGTAGTATCGTATGATCTTCAGGCACATGCTTTAGATCGCTCAATCTGATCTGATTCCGATCATCTTGCTGAGTTTTCAATGCGTCTCATCCGGACGGAACGGAAGTGATGACCCATTCAGAGGCGCCTCTCCAGACCGATCCACCTTCGCCGCCGACGGTCGTCCCTTCGGCGCGGGCTCGCGAGACGTCGCGGTCGCTAATCACGCTCGCAGCTTGCCTCGTCGTCGCCTCAACCTCGTGGTTCATGTTGAAGGAATTGGGACCGCTTCTGAGACCTCTGATTCTCGCGGCATTCCTCGCATATTTGATTGTGCCAATCCAACGATGGCTGGCACGCCGGATTCCCGCTCAAGCTGCGGCGGCAGTTATCGTTAGCGGTACGCTCGCTCTCTTCTGGGGATTCGCCGTGACGGCGTACGGAAACGTCGTTGAACTGAACGCGGACCTCCCTCGATTACTCGATCGCGCAAGCAAGATCGTCGACGGGATCCGGGAGTTTGGACGCGCCCACCTGCCGCGCGAGCTAATGGATGCGGACACCACCTCCGAGGCAGCTCAGGCTCATGTCTGGCACTCGATTCGGTCGTCGATGCGCATCATCGTCTCGAATGTGGCGGCCATGCTCGCCGAGGCTTTTGTCGTCGGTGTCTACCTTGTTTTTCTTTTGATGGAGCTCGGCCGATTCCCACGGCGAATCCGCGCGGGGTTCACGCCTGAGCGGGCCGACGCGATCCTTAACGTCCTCGCGCGAATCAACGACGCCACGACGAGCTATCTCCGCGCCAAGGTTCTGTCGAGTCTGGCGACGGCGATTCCCACGACGTGTATCCTTTGGGCGTTCGGAGTACCCTATCCGGTGATGTGGGGAATCTTGACCTTCATCGGCAACTTCATCCCCTACGCTGGAAGCCTCATTGCTCTTTCGTTTCCAATGCTGCTGGCGTTCCTGGAATTGGAGCCGCTCTGGCGCCCTTGCGTTGTTGTGCTTTTGCTCGCCGTGGTCCAGGTTGTAACCAATAACTTCGTCGAACCCACCATAACCGGTAAGGCGGTGGACCTTAGCCCGCTGGTTACGCTCATCGCCCTTGCGTTCTGGGGGCTTTGCTGGGGGGTGACGGGAATGCTGCTTGCCATCCCTTTGACGGCGATGCTCAAGATTGTCTGGGAGAATCTCGCCTTCACTCGTCCACTCGCCATTTTGATGGCCGAACGAGAAGATTGATATTGCGCTCGTGAATTGGCGGGTCGAGCGTTGTTGACGAGTTCGTTGCGAAGTTGCTCTATGATAATCTGTCGTTCCGGCTAACTCCAAAAGACGGCGCGCACAAATACGGCGTAAGGCCTGGAGAGAGTCCGATGATTCTAAACACGCGAAGGCGGCGCGGGCTCCCAGTTGTCAGGCTCGTTTCGCTGACGACACTGTTACTCGTTGGCATTGTGCTGTTCGTGTTCGGATTGCGCCAATTGCTCAGCCTTGGCCATCCGGTGACATACCACCTCAACCTTGTCATGGACAATGAGCCAAATCGCCAGGTGCTCGCTCGCCGTATTGCGGCCGAGGCGCGAAAACACGGTCTTGTGATTGAGCTCTCAGAGACTACGTATCCATCGCTGGAAAGCCTGAAACTGGTAAATACTCCAAACCCCATCGACGTCGCTCTCGTTCCCGAGGGTGTCGGTCGGCCAGAGCAATTCCCAAACGTTCGGCGCGTTGCGGCTTTGGGGATCGCTCCGCTGCACGTGCTGGTCCGATCGGAATTGTACGAATCGTCGGCCCAGAGTCTCGCCGCGCTGCGAGGTAAGCGGATCAATTGCGGGCCAACGTCCTCGGTAACCCGTGTGCTCGCCCGCGACCTGCTTCAATTCTCGGGTCTGCGCTCCGCGACGGTATCCGACGCTGGCGACTACATCGACGAGGCTGGATCGACACAAGACTTGCTTGCGCGACTCGATTCGATCAAATCTCTCCCCGCGAACGAGCGAGTTCAGGCCATTGCTGCGTTGCCGGACGCGGCCCTGTTCCTGTCAACGCCGCCCTCGTTGCTTGCGCGGCGATTGGTTGCAGTTGCAGGGTACCGAATGGTGTCGCTACCCTTCGTGGACGCATACACGCTCGATCGGCTCGGCCTGCACGATCTGCAGGAGACTCCCGACGTCGACGTGGTGGATCGGTCCTCGATCGTTGCGACCACTGTCCCATCTCAGCTCTACAGTACGGATCCCCCCGTACCCGCCACGCAATGCCGAACGGTGGGAACCTGGCTCTTACTCGTCGCTTATGCGCCGAGCGACCCCGAGGCAGCGGTTCGTTTGCTCGAAGTGATCTACGACAGTCCGCTGGCCGGTGTGATCCAGCCGCCACCGCTTAGCGACCACGTTTCGCGCTTTGAATCGCACCGAGGAACCGAACTGTATTTGCGTCGTCGCCGGCCTCTTATGACCCCCGAGTTGATGTCGCACCTGGGCCGTCTGCTCGGAGGCCTCGGAGCTTTCGTCAGCGGAGTTCTGGCTCTTTACGGATTTTTGCGAATCCTTCAGCTCCGCCGGTTCGAGTCCTATTACGGAGAGGTTCGCCGGATCATTCAGGTCTCTCGCGGGCTCGAAGACGACCCGGAAGCCCCGCCCAGTCTCGACGCGCGGCGAGCGTATCTTCTTGACCAACTCGATAACCTCAAGAGCGAGGCGATCCGCGACTTCGAGGAGGGGGGACTAAGGGGCGAGGGGCTGCTTGCCGGTGTCATCGCACTGGTCAATGACACGAGGAGCAGTCTTGTCATGGAGAACCGGATTTCCCGTCCATCCTCGCAGGACCGCGATTCCGGATTGAGCAGTGAACAACCCCGAACCTGACATCTGCCGCTCTGTCGTTCGCTAGACAAAACTGCGCAGGCAAGTCCGCGATCGTCGAGCGTTATTGAACTCACGCAACGGATCCCTTCGGCATCGCTCAACCTCCGGACAGTTGCTCCAGCAGTGCGGATAACTTGTTGCGGACCGACTCAAGCTGATACGGATCGTCAGGGTGACTTGGGGTTCCGACTTTATCGAAATAGGGACGCTCTCCCATCACCTGTGCCCATTCGGTGTCGGCGTTGCGAACGAGTTCTTCCAGAAGAAAATCCGAGTTCAGAACTTGCTTGCAAAAGTCGGCCAGAACGACGAGGGGCTCGTCGAAATTGTTCAGGAGAAGTTCGCTCTCTTTGATCTGACGATGCAATACAACTTGCAACGCTCCGCCCGCATCAACGAGGTGCTTCTCCAGCCAGGATGCGATTTCGGTCTCGGCTTGTTGAAAACGCGTGACAGGCGATTCTCCTTTCATTGCTCCGGGGCCGGCCAACCGGCCGAGCGCTTCCGCCATGGTCAGCTTTCGCCCTTTGCGGATCTCGCGTTCGAGTTCAGAATCCGACTCAGGACCTGGTTTTTCTTCCGCATCACTCATGGCTTTCACCTCTGAGTTTCGGCCAGTTGCAAACCAAAAGGCATTCATCGCATCAATCTCTCGCGATTCCTTCGCTCAAGCTGCATGGGGGATCGAAGCAAGCCGGGCATGAAGATGTGAAGCCCTCCCTGCAATTTCATCCCTGCCGATCACCTCGCTGAACGGACCAGGCAAAAAACGGCGTGGATGCCTCAAACCTATCAAATCCGCACGTTTGCTGCAGGGGGTAAGTTTTGGTGTGAAATGGTTAAGACAATAAGATGAAATTGATGTGCTGGTTCAAGGCGTTCGTCAATTCGAGTCGGAGCGGTCTCTTGTTGAGCGGTCCTGCGCCCGCTAACCTCAGATTTAGCCGATCCGCCATCATGTCGCTGCAACCGGCGGGATATCGGCAAGGTGTATGATCACCACCGAGACTACCGGGCTTTCTGCCAGGACTTGTCACCATGATTCGCTTATCAAAGATCCTCGCGATCGAAATGGCGCTTTGCGGTCTCGCTCCGGTCTGCCTCGGTCAGGAATCTGGACAACCGCCCGCCGGGGCCGCGTCTACAAAGCCGACGACGACGACGCTGCCAGCGCGTAGCCGGCCGACCGATCCTGCTCTCGAGAAGGCTGTGCGGGCAACCGTCGATGGTTACGTCGCCGCTTACAACCAGCGTAATGCGACCGCGCTCGCAACGTTTTTCACCGAAGATGCGACGCTTATCGACTCCGAAAACAACGCCACGAGTGGACGAGAGGCAATTACCCAGGAATTCGCCGATTCGTTCGCTGAACCGTCAACGTATACCTTACGGACCGAGATCGAACGAGTCCGACCCATCACGCGTGACGTGGCCGAGGCCGACGGCGTCGCACGGTTGGTAGCTCCTAAGGAGGCCACAATTGCCAAACGGTTTGTGGCGATACTCGCGCGACAGAACGAGAGTTGGAAGATCGCCGAGATTCGCGACTACCCCGCTCCAGCCAACACCGTCACTCCTTCCGAACGGCTCAAGGAACTGGAGTGGATGATCGGCGAGTGGGTCGATGAGTCCGAGGATGTCCAGATCACCTCCATCGGCCGTTGGGGGCAAAACAAAGCGTTTTTGATCCGGGACTTCAGTGTAAAGGTCAAGGGCGAGCCGGATTCGGGTGGGCTCATGATTCTTGCATGGGACCCTCAGTTAGAGCAGATCAAATCGTGGATCTTCAACGCCGACGGCGGCCGCGGTGAAGGCACGTGGACGCGCGCGACCGACACTCAATGGGTCGTCAAAGCACACGGAAGCACCGGCGACGGACTTGGCACGTCGGCAACGCAAGTGATCAGCCTGATCAATAAGGACGCGATCAGAACCAGCAGTACGGAACGCATTGTCGGCGGCGAACTCGCACGAGACGTCGAGGATGTGATCATGGTCCGGAAGCCGCCTGCTCCGGCTGGATCGTCTTCGCCGACGACATCTCGCCCGGCGCGCTAATATAGAATTCGTCGATTCCATCGTCTCCGTTTCCACTTCGGGGCAGACTGCGATGCGCAACAACATCTGGCGCGTTCTCGCCGTTCTGTTTTTGGTCGGCGTCTGCGGCGTCGAGTTTGCGAAAGCCCAGCGCGGGCGCGGAGGCGGTGGACGAGGTGGTGGTGGTGCGCGCGGCGGCGGTATGTCTCGTCCCGCCGGAAGACCTGGTGGCGGCGGTATGTCTCGTCCCGCCGCGAGGCCCGGAGGCGGTGGCATGGCCCGGCCGCAGGGAAGGCCGGGAGGAGGCGGCGGGTTCTCGCGCCCTGGCGGAGGCGCCGGCGGTGGTATGAATCGCCCCGGCGGGGGCGGAGCGGTGAATCGGCCGGGTGGAGGTGGAGGTATGAACCGGCCGCAGGCACGCCCCGGCAGCGGCGGAATGGCCCGGCCACAGCCGGGACGCGGTGGGAGTGGATCGGGCTTGGCCGGAGGTAACCGTCCCTCACCACTTTCAGGCGGGATCGGTGGCAATCGCCCGAACGTCGGAGGCGGCAATCGTCCTAACTTGGGTGGGGGAAATAGGCCTTCCACACTTCCAGGCGGTATTGGCAGTAACCGTCCGGGCTTCCCTGGCAATCGTCCGGGCATCGGCGGGGCGAATCCACCTTGGGGACAAGGCAATAGACCGGGGCAAGGGATCGGCGGTAATCGGCCAGGCGGCATCGGAGGTGTTGGAGGGCTTGGCAATCGACCTGGCGTCGGCGGAGTTGGTGGCGTTGGTAACCGTCCGGGCGGTATTGGAGGAGTTGGCGGAGTCGGTGGCGTTGGCAATAGACCCGGCGGTATTGGAGGAGTTGGCGGAGTCGGAGGCGTTGGTAACCGGCCCGGCGGTATTGGAGGAGTTGGTGGCGTTGGTAACAGGCCGGGCGGTATTGGAGGAGTTGGTGGCGTCGGTAACAGGCCGGGTGGTATTGGTGGAGTTGGTGGTGTCGGAGGCGTTGGTAACCGTCCCGGTGGTATTGGAGGGGTTGGCGGCGTCGGAGGCGTCGGTAACCGTCCCGGTGGTATTGGAGGAGTTGGTGGCGTTGGTGGCGTGGGCAACAGACCTGGAGGTATTGGCGGCGTCGGTGGAGTCGGCGGTATTGGCGGCGTCGGAGGGATTGGCAATCGGCCCGGCAACGGGTTGATCGGGGGAGGAGACGGCCTCGGCAATATCGGCAACGGCAACGTGATTGGCGGAGGCAATAACATCTGGGGCGGTGGAGGGAATTGGTTTGGAAATGGCGGCTGGGGTGGTGGCTACGGTAACTGGGGCGGTGGCTGGAGTGGACCTCCCGCATACGGCGGCGGATACTACGGAAACTGGTATAACGGCTGTTGGAACCACAGCGGCTGGGGCGGCTTCTGGGCCGGCCTCGGCGTTGGCGCCCTCACCAGTTGGGGGCTCAACGCCCTGTACAACCCCTATTATGCCTATAGCTATGGTATGTCCAGCTACTTCCCAACGTGGGGAGCTTATGACTACACGACTTGGGGACTGGAGAGCGTCGCGACTCCCTGGCTCTATGAGGATTATTCAAATCCCTACACGACGCCCGCAACACAGACCATCGTGGTCCAGCAACCCGTAGCGGAGCAGGCCCAAGCGCCGGCGACGACCGTCGTATTTGACTATTCCAAGCCGATCAGCGCGATGGAAACCGCTCGCCCGACGGATGCGGTAGAAGCCGGACAAGAGGCTCTTACCGCCGCACGCGAAAGTTTCAGAGCAGGTGATTACAGTCAGGCACTCTCGCTCACCGATCAAGCTCTTGCGCAAACGCCGAATGACGCGATCATGCACGAGTTCCGATCGCTTGTCCTGTTCGCTCTCAAACGCTATGACGAATCAGCAGCGACGGCCTATGCTGTCCTTACCGCCGGCCCAGGATGGAACTGGCCGACCATGGTCGGGTTATATCCAGACGTCGATACTTATATCAAGCAACTCCGTGAGCTCGAAACCGGCGTCACTCGCAACCCGAACTCTGCTTCCTCACGGTTCTTGCTTGCTTATCATTACATGGTCCAGGGCCATAAAGACGCGGCAGCAAGCGAGTTCCAAAACGTCGTCAAGCTTGAGCCGAAAGACGCGCTTTCTGCGCAGTTTGCTGCTGCTCTCGGAGCCAAAGTTCCTCCGCCACCCAAGCTACCCGCGCAGGTCGCCGACACCGAGAGCACCTCGCTAACGAAGTCATCCAATCTCGTCGAGGCCGGTATTGGCGCTCCCGCTCAACTACAGCCAGACGCTAAATCTCGCCCGGTCGAGGATGCACCCGCTCCACCCTCGCCCCCCGCGAATCTTCAGGGTCGCTGGGTAGCAAAGCCGAACGAAAAGATCTCCATCACGCTCGCTCTGAATGCCGACGGGACGTTCGAGTGGTCTGTGAAGCAAGGCAGCAAGAGACAGGCGATGCAGGGGAGGGCAGGGTATCAAGACCAGATCCTGTCCCTTGCGCAGGAGGAGGGACCACCTCTGCTGGGCAAGGTTGAGGTCGACTCCACGGGAAATCGGTTTACGTTCAAGCCGCCGGGTACACCGAAAACTGCCGCTGGCTTGTCGTTCGAAAAAGCCGCCGTTTCCTCGAATGGAGTGCCGCCGATTAATAGCCAAAGATGACCATTGATCTCATATTCATTTCGCCGCTTCTCACACCTTGCGCGGTGAACGACGTCTCGTTCGGGCCGTTCTTACGCGATCGGAGCATTGTGTTTACAAGACCCGTGAAAACGGGAGAATCGGTCAACGGTAGCAATTCGGCGTCCTATTTCAAGAGCGCCGGCACGCCGTAGTTGATCCGATCGCGAGCCTTATCGTTTGCCTGATAATCTTGATGGCGATCCGGAGGCTTGCGCAGCTTGCTCTGTCTAACATCAGGGTTCGTGAAATTGTGCAACGTTGCGGTCCGCTGGTTTCATGAGTTGGCTCGGTGATCACAGCCGGCTGCGTATCAATTCGCGATGTTCCACCCTTCAAACATTTGGACCAGATTTCGAGAGAGAATCAATCCGGTGCCTTGTCGGGCTCGATTTCTTGATCGATTCGACATAACCTGAGCCGACCAAAGCCTAACCGTTGGAGATGCACTTTTGCTGCAATTATTTCCCATACGGACTCCATTCAATTTCAACACGACAGAAGTTATCAGTCGGCGCAATTCGGTTGACAATTATGAGTTGTCGTGCAGATATAAGTATTATACATAGGTGTAAAATTAAACCTAAATGGACTAAAAAATCTCTGGAGAGTTACCTCTGTGCGGGAGCGAATCCCGCCGCCGGTACTAGGCCCTACTGACAATCATATTAGAAGGATCATCACAGAAGCTAACTGGCAGAATGCCAGATAGTTACGAGCCGTTTGCTCTTAGCGAGTCGCCACGCGTTGGCATTCCTTGTGGCGGCCGAATAGCCGTTCGACCATGTTCCGTTCGCGGTAGAGGTGCTCATCGAGTGTTCTTGCTTTGACTCGGTTTGAGCGTGAGGGAATGACCGCCTTTTGCGCCTCCCGTTTCGATTATATCGACGAGGGAATTTCTTTTATAGGCATTCTCAGCAATCATGTAGTCGCATTTGAGTACGTGGAGCAATTCCTTCGCCTGCGACATATCGTGGGCCTGTCCTCCAGTGAGAATCAACCGCATCGGATTACCAAGGGCATCGGCTGTCATGTGCAATTTGGTGGTCAAGCCGCCCCGTGATCGGCCGAAGGCTTGTTCTCCGCTTTTTTTCGAGCTCCTGCGGCGTGCCGGTGTGCGCGCACGACGGTCGCGTCGGTGAGCAAGGCCTCCACGTCAGCATCTTCGCCAAGCGTTTCCATGATTCGGGCTCAGCGATTGAATCGCTGAAAGGCAGTGTCGTAAGGACCAAAGCGAACTGAAAGGTCAGACCAGGAAGCATCAGTGCGGGCAATCCAGACGACTGAATCAATAAACAGTCGATTATTTGTTTGCGGTTGCACCTGGGTCGCTGGCCTTGCCGGGCAGCAGGTGGTCGATACGCTGGAACCGCTGGTCATCCATTTCAAAGCGACGCATAGTGGGCCTCCTTGCGATCGATCCGATTCCCTAGTCGATCATAAGTTGGCCACTTGTCGCAACTGATGGTCAGTAGGCCCTAGTCTGTATCGGATCTCCTCAAGACGACTGTGCTCATCGATCCCGTTGAGATCCAGGTCGATCTCATGCTCATTCTTCGAGTTGCTAACGGATTCGGATGTCTTGATTGCGCGACCGGACTTGCTTCGGCGAGCGCGAATATACTGTATACCTCCCTTAGAGATGCAAACTTAGGTTCCAACGACGTCCGAATAGTCTATTTCGGAGCTTAAAATCGAGCTCATTTTGGTTACCGTCCCGACCGAGTTGCGACGGCGCAAATTGTTTAGATCAGGTCGAGCAACTTACTCTGTATAAGGTGATCGCAGTTTCAGGATTTCGCTTTTTGATTGAGCGTGTCCGTCACAATCCTGGAAACGTACGTCCTACCATATCATAACCGGGTTTACTCTTCGCCAAGGCTGCCAATGACAGGTATCTCTCGCACTGTTCGAGAAACTCGTCAAGTCCCGACACGAACATATGAACGCGAAATGATTTGCCTGCTTTTGACTTGATGACGAACCAGCCGTTGATCGTGCTGTAAGAAAGTTGGCTTACGTCGCCCCAGGCAATGAAAAACCGCCCTCTCCAGGGAGAGTGGCAGTCGAGGCCTTCGGGCGAAACGATCAGAGCATATCGAAACGCTTCCAAACACATCGGCGTGGCAATCGCAAGTAACAATCCGCAGATGAAGGGAATGGCCCAGGGGTCGCTAGGGTGCGTCTCTCCGAAAATGTCACTCAGCAAGATGCCGCCGGGAAGGACGATGAGAGAGATTAAGGCAAACCCACGAAAGAGTCCGGTGTGACGGAAGCTCAACGCCTTACCGTCGTCCGTAGGCGTCGGGCGCCCGGCTTTCGCAACCCGAATCATGAGCGAGATTACAGCAACGATAACGATGCCGGACAAAATGTTACGGTAGTCCAATTTTCGTAAACTCCCAATCGTTTCATCCGATATATGTCAGGGCATTTGAACCATACACCGCCGGAAGGCGAACTCCAACAGCTCAGCGACAACGCGGTTCATCCAACACGGACGGACTGTGATTGCAGACCTTTTCGGAGCCTGCATTCAGCGGCTCAAGCCGTTCTACCGGCTCGTTGCGAACATCGTATCGAGTCTCGCGATGCTGCGGACCCGACCCAGCGCGTGGGCTTCTGGTAGAATGGTAGGCGGCTAGGGTGGGCTGGTCACCTGAGCTCGGTTGGGCGGGCAGTCGCTCGTGCCAAGATGAACCAGGCGGACGCGGCGGATTTTTCGGCCAATTGCGCGGGCTGGTTTGGCGGCCCGGGCCATACTTTTGGCTCAATTTAGGATGAGCGCATGAAAAAGACGACGTCCGTAACGAAGAAAGACGCGCAAACAGCAGAACTGCCGACTCTCTCGTTCGCCACCCCGCAAGCATTCTCCGACTGGCTTGCGGAGCATCATGCCTCCTCACGCGGTATCTGGCTCAAGCTCGCCAGGAAGGGAGCGGGCACGGCCTCGATCACTTACGCCGAGGCGGTCGACGTAGTGCTTGCGTGGGGCTGGATCGATGGCCAGAAACAGCGCGGCGACGAGGTTTCGTGGCTCCAGAAGTTCACGCCGCGTACTGCGAAGAGCGTGTGGTCCAAGATCAACCGTGAGAAAGCGCTGGCGATGATCGAATCGGGCGTGATGCGGCCGTCAGGACTCGCGGAGGTCGAGCGCGCGAAACAGGACGGCCGCTGGGACGTCGCCTACGACCCTCCGAGTCGCGCGACGGTACCGGACGATCTCCAGGCAGCGCTCGCAAACGACGCAAAGGCAGCGGCCTTTTTCCAGACGCTGGATGCTAAGAACAGGTATGCGGTTCTTTGGCGAGTCCAGACGGCGAAGAAGGCCGAGACGCGTCAGAAGCGAATCGTGGATTTCGTCGCCATGCTCGCGCGAGGAGAAAAGGTGCATCCTTGAGCAGCAGCGGGCGGTTTGTCCCAGCGAATGCATCAGCTTGAACCCAGCTCGAAGGAAACTGCGCGGAACCATCGCGATCGTGACGAGGCGTGAAGTGGGCGATGTTCTCATCGAACCTGATGACCCTGCCTGCGGGCGTGATCTGGATTTGCTTTGTAACGAATGGAAGGCGTTCGATGCCTTACCGCGGGAAATTCGCGGACTGGCTGATTATTCGCTCGATGGGTTGTTGGGTGAGTCGGACATAGAAACGGGCGAGAGTCCGCGTTAATACACGGAACGCGAGCTCGGAAGGTTAATATCGCTGTATCCTTGTCCGCTCGACTCAGCGACTTGACGGGTCAAGTGATAAAGGGGAAGAACGATTGCGCCGTAGAGGAGCCGTTTTGTGAATTAAGCCAATTGCGCGCCGGATTTGAAACTGAGATTTGAACCTACCTTCGTCGAAACCAACAAGCGGCGGCGAACAGATTTGTTCAGCCGGTGGCACGTTGAGAACAGTATTGATGCCGAGGAGGAACGCGAGCTCACAGCCCTCCTGAGAAGGTTGCTTGCCTCGCGATCGGTGGACGTCCGGGAAGGCGCAGGACTCATCAGGCTCGTCGAGCCGTTGGCAAGCTTGGTGGCCTTCGGCGACGCCGAGAAACACGGCTTGATCCACAAGGTCAAGCCATTACTGAAGGTCAGGGAACTCGCTCGGTTGTTCGAACCAATTGAACGAAGCTCTGGTCGAAAGCTCGGCGATCGATCGGTAGTGGGATCGAAGCGGAGGAAGTTCCGAACGAAGTCAATATCAGGGCCGAAACACGATGGGGCTCTCGCCCCAAAGACCTTGCCAACGCCTATGTCTGGCTCCAACGGGTCGTCGACGACCAGTATTGTGGCATCCTTCAGCGCGTAAACACACTCAAGCGAGGTAGTAAACAAAAACATGTGCGAGTCCCGGATAATTCAGCCGCGGAGATCTCACTCCAAATCTGGCACAGCCAGACTGACCCTTGTACGTAAGCCGCTCGTAACAAGGTCTGACAAAACCTTTTGGAATGAGGTTTGCGACCGAACTCAGTAGAGTCCTCCTTCAAGGGGCTACTGCGATGGCCATTTCCCGCATGCCGGATGACTTCTTCGACACACTCGTTCATCACCTTACGTCCGAGCAGCCTGTTGGTTCATTAAGCGGTCGGCTGCGGATCGGACATCGCCGCGTTATTCGTTTGATCTGGTTCGTGTTGATCACTGGCAACCGTTGAAAGGATGTCCCACGGAAACTGGCCGCCTTTGCAAAACCGCCCACAACTCGTGTTATCGAATTCAGGAGGATGTATTGTGATCCGATTGACAAGTTAAAGAGATTAAAGCGGGCCATAAATAATCTATCTGTTATGAGAGTCATTCTGTCCTTTGAAGACAGAATGACTCATCAGAGCGAAGCGCATTCGCAATGCGCCAGCGTAGATCGTACGCAAGGTCCATGAGGCCGTCGGAACCTCAGAGGACTTGCTTACACCAACCACTCGTGGCGGCTCTGCAATTCCTCGTCGGTCCCGATAGGCTTCATGACTTCACGATCGAGCATGTAAGCGGCCGATTCCGTTGAATCGCCTGGACTGAAATCATGCCCGACTCACTAAGGTCAGATGATGTCCCCGGCGTTGTTGATGCCGTTGAACACGTTGTTCGCGCCGTTCAACAAGGACGTGTTGTTGTTGACGTAGAAGACGAATGTCGGAAGGGCAGTGAAGCTGCTGCCAGTGCGCACCGTCTGCGAGTTGAAGTAGCTCAGGAGTGAGCTAACCGTCATGAGAGTGTTGTTCGCCACGCCGAACGAAGCTCCGTTCGTGCCGACGTTGAAGAAGATGTCGCCGAGACCAAGTCCGCCGAAGCCCTGATGGAAGCCGTAAGAAGCTGCCGTCGAGTTCCAGCCGAGACCCGTGGTTGTCACCCAGACATTCAACGCCGTCGTCAGCGCCTGGGCGTATGTGTTGTAGGTCGAGCCCGATGCGTTGGGCTTCACATAGTTCAGGAAGTAGTTGGCGACCTGAGTTCCATTGGCGCCGCTGAGGTTGCCAAACAGATTGCTGTAGGTACTCGAGAGCCAGCTGCCAATGCTCGCCGAGTAGGTCTTGAGGAGCGCCTGGCCGTTCTTGTTGGACCAGAAGCCCAAAGTCGCTGCTTCGCCGTTGACGACCTGGTCCTGAATCAGGACCTGTTCCGCGGCGCCGCCCTGGTCATGGACGATGATGTTGTTGCCATCGCCATTGTATGTGACGACCCACTGGTACAGCCCGACAGAACTCTCGTTCGCGGTGCTGGCGGTGTAGGTGCCGTTGCCGTTGACATTCACGTTCGTGGTGTACACGAGCGTGTTGCCACTACCGGTAACGAGGTAGAGGGTGAACGTGAGCTGGCCCTTCGGGAAGTAACCGCCGGAGAGTACAGCCGAGTCCTTGATCGTCGGAGCGGTCGTGCCAGTGTTTGTCGTCTGGCTGGCCGTCGTCATCAAGGACGGGCTTGCCGGGCTGACGATAGTCGACTCATGGGAGTTAGACGACTGCGTATCGTCCGCGGCCTTGTTGTTGCCGTCGCCGCTGGTGAAGACAGCGTGCCACAGGTAGGTACCTGTCACAGTGCCGGTAGTTGGCAGCGTATAGCTGGCACCATACACGCCGTTGTGTGTGACGATGTCAGTCTGCGTGGCCGCTGGCACCGGGTTGCCGTTGAGTGTCAGGGTGAAGGTGATGCTTCCTGTCGGGAAGTACGCGCCTTCGAGATCGGCGGAATCAGTGATTGTCGTCGTGGTTGTGCCGAGCGTAACCGCATGGCTCGCCGTTGTGACCAGAGTCGGGCTTGCGGGGCTGACGATGGTCGACTCGTGAGAGTTAGCCGACTGAGTATCATCTGCGGCCATGTTGTTGCCGTCGCCGCTGGTGTAGACGGCGTGCCACAGGTAGGTACCTGCAACGGTGCCTGTGGTGGGCAGGGTGAAGCTTGCGCCGTAGGTGCCGTTGCCAGTCACGGTGTCAGTCTGCGTAGCGGCTGGAACCGGGTTGCCGTTGAGCGTCAGTGTGAAGGTGATGCTTCCTGTCGGGAAGTACGCGCCTTCCAAGTCGGCGGAGTCGGTGATCGTTGTCATGCCAGTGCCGAGGGTGACTGCGGAGCTCGCCGTAGTGGCAAGTGTCGGGCTCGCCGGGCTGACGATGGTCGACTCTTGAGAATTGGGCGACTGCGTATCGTCTGCGGCCATGTTGTTGCCGTCGCCGCTGGTGTAGACGGCGTGCCACAGGTAGGTACCTGCGACGGTGCCTGTGGTGGGCAGCGTGTAGCTTGCGCCGTACGCGCCGTTGCCAGTCACGGTGTCAGTCTGTGTGGCTGCTGGCACTGGATTGCCGTTGAGTGTCAGTGTGAAGGTGATGCTTCCGGTCGGGAAGTACGCGCCTTCGAGATCGGCGGAGTCGGTGATTGTCGTCGTGGTTGTGCCGAGCGTAACCGCCTGGCTCGCCGTTGTGACCAGAGTCGGGCTCGCCGGGCTGACGATGGTCGACTCTTGGGAAATGGGCGACTGAGTATCATCCGCGGCCATGTTGTTGCCATCACCACTGGTGAAGACGGCATGCCACAGGTATGTGCCTGCAACGGTGCCGGTGGTCGGCAGTGTGTAGCTCGCACCGTACGCGCCGTTGCCATTAACGGTGTCAGTCTGCGTAGCGGCTGGAACCGGGTTGCCGTTGAGCGTCAGGGTGAAGGTGATGCTTCCGGTTGGGAAGTATGCGCCTTCGAGATCGGCGGAGTCGGTGATCGTTGTCATGCCAGTGCCGAGGGTGACGGCCTGGCTGGCCGTTGTCACCAAGGTCGGGCTTGCGGGGCTGACGATGGTCGACTCTTGGGAATTGGGCGATTGAGTATCGTCCGCGGCCATGTTGTTGCCGTCGCCGCTGGTGTAGACGGCGTGCCACAAGTAGGTACCTGCGACGGTGCCTGCGGTGGGCAGCGTGAAGCTTGCGCCGTAGGTGCCGTTGCCAGTCACGGTGTCAGTCTGCGTGGCTGCTGGAACTGGGTTGCCGTTCAGTGTCAGGGTGAAGGTGATGCTTCCGGTCGGGAAGTATGCGCCTTCGAGATCGGCGGAGTCGGTGATCGTTGTCATGCCAGTGCCGAGGGTGACCGCCTGGCTCGCGGTTGTAATCAGCGTCGGACTAGCAGGGCTGACGACAGTGGATTCCTTCGAGGCCGATGACAGGGTGTCGTTGGTGTTATTGTTATTACCGTCGCCGCTGGTATAGACTGCGTGCCACAGGTATGTGCCTGTCACGTTGCCGGTCGTCGGCAGAGTGTAGCTGGCACTGTATAGACCGTTGTGGGTGACGGTGTCGGTCTGTGTGGCGGCGGGTACTGGATTGCCGTTGAGTGTGAGCGTGAAGACGATGCTTCCGGTCGGGGAGAAGGCGCCTTCCAGGTCGGCCATATCTGTGATTGTCGTTGTGGTGATGCCAAGCGTGACTGCTGGGCTGGCCGTCGTCACCAGCGTCGGGCTTGCTGCGATGATCGTCACCGATTCGGACGAGTCACTGTCGCTGCCGGGCGTATTGTTGAGGTCTCCACTATAGTTCGCCACCCATTGGTACTTACCCACCTGCGTGGCAAGCACTGTATTGGCGGTGGTGAACGTATGCGTGGAACCAGTGACGTTGAAGACTTCGTGGTCCAGCGAGCTTGTGTGACCCGGATCATTCGGCCCGTACAGGTCGAAGGTCACAGTGCCACCGGCGTCGGATGATTGTCCGCTGAGAGTCGCCGTATCGCTGATGAGCGCGCTGCCCACAACAAGGTTCGGAGATGCGCTCGCGGTCGTGTTAAACGACACAGTGTTCTGCACGCGGTTGTCGGTGAACGTAACGTAGACGGTACCGCCTGACGGCAAGTTCACATTGGCCGAGGTCGTGTTCGAAGAGCCCAGATCGCTGCCGCCAGGAGTCGTGCCCCAGACGACGTTGCCGTAGGCCCAGTGAGCTGGCTCTGAACCTTCGGTGATGGTGTAGTTGCCCGCGGCAAGGTTGGCGCTGGAGTTGGATCCGCCTCCAAAGAGCGAGAAGTTACCACCGGGGACGTAATTGTCTGTGAAGCTGAAGCTCGTCGTGGCGCCGTTAGCTCCCACGGCGTTCTTTGTCACCACGATGGTCCCCGTTGCGGCGGCGATCTTGAAGTTGTCTGTCTTCGTAGCGCCGTCGAAGCCGAAGTTACTCTTCGGGTCGGATGCATTGGCCACGTCGAACTCGCCGATCGGTGTGATCCAGAGCTTGTACTCTCCGCCATTATTCGGAGTGACGTTGAACGGCATCAACTGGACCGTCGTTCCACCGGTGGTGATGCACGTACCTGTCACGTGCGGCGGATCACTTCCGTCGCCAATGTACTGGTCGATCAGGCCATTCGAGATGTGAACCTCACGATTTGCCACGGGGTCCGTCGAGAGGAGCACGGCACCATTGGGGTCGGTGACCTGGAAGTAGTAATAACCATCCGGTAGATTGTGGCCGCCGCTATCGGGGCCACCGTTCAGATACACGTCAGTGTTCAGCGCGTAGATGTTGGCATTGACCACAGAGCAATCGAAATTGCTCGTATAGATGCTCCCTGAGAGAGGAGCACTGTCAGTGAACGACGATGATGCTGCGTCGCCCTGGTTGCCAGTGGCCGTAAGCATGAACGCCTGGTTGACCGAGTCGATCGGATTGACGTACCACGACGTAGAGAAGTTGCCGGAATCGTCGGTGGTCACGGTCCACGGGTCGGTTCCATTGCCAAGGGCGAGGCTGCCGTCGGTGTGGGTCACCTGAAGAGTGACCGTTTCATCGGCCTGAAAGCCAGTTCCGCTAATGGCGGCCATCGAGCCCGGAGAGTAGTCGAGGAGGTCGGTCGCCACGGCGGCCGAGAGCACGAGTCGTTCTTCGAGGCACTCGACGCGCCAGGCGCGTCGGCGCCTCTGACGCGTTGCAGACGTGAGGTGGCGGCGAGCGCGCGCAGGGGCACACGGAAACAGATTTGCGTAACCGAGCATGGGGGGCCTCACTGGAGAGGAATCCTGAAAAATCGGCCGTATCCCGGAAAAGGGACGGCCGCTCCTCGAGGATTGACCGAGAATCTGCAAGGGAATTCGAACAGACCGAATCCTGCCCTGGATCGGCCATGCGCAGCAAGGCCCACCGCGGATCGCGACGCTCCGGGAGCGGCGTCCCACGAGACCTCATGCCTCAACCCCGCGGTCGAGGCCCGCTGTGTTCTCCCCTTTGATTCGCTACGTTGCGAGGGGTCCTCAAACCCCTTCCAAATTCATCGATCACCTCGATTGGATTAAGGGCGCAGCGATGAATCTAAGTCAAATAACCCAAAAGATAATTTATAATGTCTTTTGTAGGCGTCACATTCTGGTTGATCTTAAATATACCGAGTCTTAGCTTATGCTGAATTCCGAGATTGATGACATCCTGATGACACTTGAATCTGATTTCGCATCATCTTTATTTCGAAGTTTGCCCTTATCAATAAGCACCAATTACATGGGCGGCAATCGGCATTTACGCCGTGATTTGCAAGACGCAACGCCATGAATGTAAACCAAGTCAAAAACGAAAAAGTCAATCAAAGCGGCTCATCGCCGTATCGACATCGGCATGAACAGCTTAACCGGGTAATGCATTGTTTCAAAAATTCAACACGGTGGCGCAGAAAGCTCGGCCGTTCCGACTCGGTACGGTTCACGAGCTATAGTGCACACTCTTCGCTTTTGCCTGAATCATGGCACCTGTAAGAGTGGTCTCCGCGTATGCAATCAACCTGAGCCGATCGGCCAGTGATATTACGAATCTTCCTGCCAAACGCGGCGGAAAATGCTTGTTTCCGCGGTATTTTCAGCGCTGACGTTCGACGACGGGAAACTCGCCTGCACCTACGCGACTATACAGGTTCCAATCTTCTCCTATGCGTCATTAGTAGGTCGAGTGGGGATTTCTCCCGTTGTCATCGAGTGTTGTATGCAGCCGTCAAGAGTAATTTCGGAGATGTTGATTTTGCTTCCACGAGGAGCATGCGTGCTCCATGCGGAACCGCGATTGAGCGTGGTTCTTGCCGCGCCGTCAAGTTGCTTCGTGGTGACCTCGCGATACTCGACAACTTCCATTTTCTTTCGACGAAATGATCAATCGAATAGTCGCGATATCCAGATAACCCAAATTACCAGGTGTGAAAAGGTACTAGCTTCTCCGCGAGACGATCCTTTCGATCAAGCCGAACGCCGCTTCGATCGCCATGGCCATGATCGCGGCCGGAATTGCCCCTTCGAGCATGAGTGGAACATCAAACTTGTCGATGCCGCGGAGGATCGGGCGACCATAGCCACCGGCGCCAATGAATCCGCCGAGCGTGGCTGTTCCCACGTTGATCACCGCCGCTGTTCGCACGCCAGCAAGGATTGTCGGCGCGGCCAGAGGAAGTTCGACATGCCAAAGCACAGCCCAGGGCGGCAGGCCGAGGGCTTCTGCCGACTCTTGGAGCGATCGAGGAATGCCGGTCAAACCAGCGTGCGTGTTCCGGACGATCGGCAACAAACTATAAAGCGTCAACGCCGCAACCGCCGGCGGAGCACCTGTCCCCTGGCCGATCAGCCACATCATCACCGGGATCATGAAAAGGAGAAGTGCCAGCGACGGGATCGTCTGCAACAACCCGACGACACCCAGCACAACTCGCCCGAGGGCCGGACGTCGCGCCGCTACGATCCCTAGCGGGACTGCGATCACGATTGCTGCCAGTAGAGACGGAACCACAAGCAACAGGTGTTCGCCAGTGGTGGTTAGTACGCGGCTGGCCAGACTTCCCTCAGTCGAGCTGACTTGCAAGCCAAGCGAAGACTTCAGAAACGTCCCCGCCACTTCGCTCTCGCTCCGTTTGTCTTCCTGCACGGCCGCATTCAGCTTTTGCATCTCGGGCTCGGCGATGCGGCCTTCAAGGCGCCGCAAACTCTTCACCACATCGGGACGACGCTTCTCGAAGTCAGATCGGTAGAGCCACACGGCTTCATATTTAGGAAAGAAATCTTTGTCGTCGGGAAGCACGAGCAGGTCGTACTGGGCAATTTCGCCGTCGGTCGTGTAGACCTCGGTGACGTCGAGCGCCTTTTCAACCAGCGCACGATACGCCAGCGTGTGGTTCATCCCCTGAACGTTCGTCTGAGTCAGCCCGTAGTGAGCTTTCACGCCAGGCCAACCGTCGGGCCTGTCGAGGAATTCATGAATGAATCCGCAACGTAGTGAGGGATGATTGCGCAGGTCTGATGTCTTCGTGATCCCATACGATGCCGCGACATCCTTTCGCATGCCGAGCGCGTAATTGTTGCGAAATCCCAGCGACTTGCCGATACGCACTCCGCTTTCGGCGAGCTTGGCGGCGAGGTCGGGCGGGTCGGCCTTGAGGATTTGCCGCGTGATCGTGCCGGTGTATTCAACGTAGGCGTCGATATCACCCTGAGTAAGCGCTAGCCAGAGGGCAGGGGTGCCACCGAGATCGTCACGCCGCGCTTTCGCTCCGGCGTCTTGAGCCAGGGCGACTCCCATCTCTGCGAGAATCACCGACTCCGTGAACTTCTTGGCTCCGATGACAACTGGCTTCTCGCGGGTGGCGCATCCAGGCATCGTCGTCAGGATTGCCGTCAGAAGACCAAACGCGAGCGCACGCCGAATCATACAGGCGCCTCTGGCCCGCGCTGGGCCTGGACGAACCGCGTGACAAAGGGATCGACCGGGCGACGCCAGAGGTCCGCCGAAGTCCCCTCCTGAACGATCTTCCCATCGCGCAAGAGGACGATTCGATCCGCAAAAAATGTCGCTTCGCCCAGGTCGTGGGTCACCAGGACCACGGTCTTGCCCAAGTTGCGAAAGATGTCGCGCAGCTCATCCTGAAGCTCGGCGCGAATGAGCGGGTCGAGCGCGCCTAAAGGCTCGTCGAGCAGGAGCGCGTCGGGATCGAGCATCAACGCTCGCATCAAGCCCACGCGCTGTCGCTGGCCACCGGAAAGCTCGCTGGGATAGCGGTCGAGGCCGTCGGCAGGGAAACGTGTCAGTTCGGTCAGTTCATTGATCCGGGCCGCGATCGTCTTGGAATCGCGTTTCAAATAGCGGGCCATCAACGCCACGTTTCCACGCGCAGTGAGATTCGGGAACAGACCGCCATCTTGAATGACGTAGCCGACGCGGAGTCTGACCGCACGAACCGATTCCGGCGTGACCGGCGCACCGTCAAACCGAATCTCTCCTCCGTGCGGTCCAGCCAGGCGAATCAGCAAACGCAGAAGCGTTGACTTGCCGCAACCGCTGGGACCGATGAGGACCGTCGTTCGGTCGGCGGGAATCTCCAGGGAAATCGGCCCGAGGGCTGTGCGGCCGTTGTAGGTCTTCTCCACGTCGCGAAGTGAGAACATCAGGGGCTTACCGTACGTGTTGGCTCGGTCGCGGTCAGATACAGGACGGCAAAATGGCGCTGGGCATCGGTCCAGAATTCGTCCATCCTCAGTCCAAAACGCAGAGCCCGAGTCGCCAATTCATTGACGTCGTACTTGTAGGAATTCTCGGTGTGAATTGACTCGCCGGCGCGGAAGTCGAATGTCGTCGAGCCGACCCGGACTCGGCGGGCGACGTCGCTTACGAGATGCATTTCGATCCGCGAGAGCGAAGCGTTGTAGAAGGCGACATGGCGGAAGGACGCGGCGTGAAAATTCCCACCCAGCTCGCGGTCGATTCGAACCAGCAAGTTGCGATTAAACTCCGCTGTCACTCCAGCAGAGTCGTTGTACGCCGGCTCGAGAATCTTGATGTCTTTCCGCAGATCAACACCCAACAACAGCCCGCCGCCCGGACCGACGAGCCGAGCAATCAGACGCAACAGATCGTCGGTTTCGGAAGGTTCGAGATTGCCGATCGTCGAGCCGGGAAAGTAAACAACACGGCGCTCGGCATCAATGTCTGGAACGTCGAACGGGACTGTGAAATCGGCGACGACCGGCTCGATATCGAGCGACGGATAATCGGCGGCGAGTGTCGTGGCGGCCTCACGCAGATGAGCGCCTGAGACGTCTACAGGCACGAATCCTGCAGGTGTCTCCATGTGATCAAGCAAGAGCCGTACCTTGGTGAGCGCTCCCGCTCCGAACTCGATCAACTGGCAACGCGAGCCACATCGGGCGGCCATCTCGCGAGCGTGAACACGCATCACACCCAACTCGGTTCGCGTTGGATAGTACTCAGGCAGTTCGGTGATGCGGTCGAACAGGCGCGAGCCAGCAGCGTCGTAGAAGTATTTCGACGGCAGACGCTTCTGAGGGAGCGAAAGCCCGGCGATCACGTCGGCCCGGAAACGACGGTCCGGAACCGCCGCGAGTCGGATATTCGTCATTCAGGCAGGTCCTTCGCGAGTCGCAAGCCGGAAAATTGCCAGCGGGCGTCCGGCGGAAAGAAGTTGCGGTATGTCGGGCGGACGTGCCCCGGGGGTGTCACGCACGACCCACCTCGAAGCACAATCTGGTTGCACATGAACTTGCCGTTGTACTCCCCGAGCGCGCCCGCCGCCGGGCGATATCCGGGGTAAGCCGAATAGGGGCTGGCCGTCCACACCCAGACGTCGCCGTAGATCGAGCGGCCGGAATTCGACGGATGGAAATTTTCCGTGTCCAGGAAGTTACCCGACACAGGTTGATCTCCAGCCGCCGTCTCCCACTCACCCTCAGTCGGCAGGCGAAAGCCGGCCCACCGGGCGTAGGCGTCAGCCTCATAGTAGCTAACGTGGCAAGTGGGCTCGGCCAAATCCAAAGGCTGCATTCCTCGGAGCGTGAACTGGGCGAAACTCGTGCCATCGCGATGCCAGTGCATTGGCGCAGACCAACCACCCGCACGCCGCGCAGCCCAGCCATCCGACAACCAAAACTCCGGCCGCGCGTATCCATCGTCCTCGATAAATCTTAGATATTCACCGTTGTTCACAGGCCTTGAGGCGAGCGCGAACGCCCCGACGTACGTGCGGTGCCGCGGTCCTTCGTTGTCGAACGCAAAGCCGGTACCGTCGTGGCCGATTCGACGAACTCCGGCCGAATATTGATCCCACTCCATCGGAGCCGCATCAATTCGAGGTTCGTCGATCGCTGGAGCGTAACTGGGATGCAGCGGATTCAGCCCGAACGCGTGCTTCAAATCGGTGAGAAGCAACTCCTGGTGCTGCTCCTCGTGATTCAGGCCGATCTCCAGCAGCGGCCCGATCGTCTGCATAAGACGGTCGTCGGCCGATTCCAGAAGCGAAAGGAGTCCGTCGTCGACTGCGCGGCGATAGCGGTAGACCTCGGCGATTGTGGGACGAGACAGCAAGCCGCGCGAGGGCCTGGGCCAGCGGTCGCCAACCGCGTCGTAATAAGAGTTGAACAAATAGCAGAACTGTGGGTCGTGGGCGCGATAACCCGGAACATGCGGCGCGAGCAAAAAAGTCTCAAAGAACCAGGTCGAGTGTGCCAGATGCCATTTGGGCGGGCTGCAATCCGGCATGGATTGAAGCTGATAATCTTCTGGTTCGAGCGGCTCGCAAAGTCGCTCGCTACGGCTGCGCACTTCGCGATAACGCGATAGCAGAGAGGAACAGTCCGACAGTTCAGAAGGTTGCTCGGGCATTTCACCTCCACTATTCGCTTGCTCGATCAGCGATGCACCGTGCGATATGGCGCCGATCGTCGTGTCACGCCTTCTCGACCGCGGTCGCTATTCAATCGCGTTCATCTTCAACTCGCTTAACGGTGGTACTCTCTAAAATCTCAAGCGAGCGATATGTCTTTTAGCGACCCAGTCACTTCTTTCCGGATGCCGAATGCTCGCCCGACGTTACGGCTGCCAGGGCCTCACATTAGAGAGTCATCTAGCGTCGTGAACTGGACGACGTAGATCGATCGGAATTCATCGAGTGCCGGTGTCGTCGCAAGCCGACTAGCGCCTATTCGTCCACCATTCTACCCACGAAGGCAACCATTAAACTAATGTTTCAATGAAAGCGTGCATCATGGCATCAATTGAGTGGAGCGCAGCGGCAACCCAGGAGGGTCACATTCACGGCACAGCCTAAACGCCGTCGCTTGAACATTACGTCCTCCGGTTTCCGCGGACCGATTTCATCCAGCCTAAAGAAACACCGCCCAATCTTGTCGACTTCGTCAGCACCTATTGTGCCGTCATGAAGACAAGATTGAGCGGATTGGTGATTTTTAACCAGGTTGTGCTTGTTTGTTCAAATCTAGTGAGCGTCCATCACTGAGCTCGCTCCGATGCCGTTCAAATTTCCGCGAGCACGCGATGGGCGCACGCGATCGATAATGCTCCGTCGCCGACGGCGAAGGCGACGCGTTTCGTGGTATTGCTGCGGACGTCTCCTGCCGCAAAAACTCCGGGGCAGGTCGTCTCAACGGCGCACGGCTCGCGGCCACTCAGCGGCCATTTGCCTGAGTGTGCAGCATCGGCCCCTGTCAGGATGAATCCCTTCGAGTCGACGGCGATGCTCGATGGCAGCCAGTCGGTTCTCGGGTGTGCGCCGATGAAGACGAACACGGCCGAGCAATCGAGCTGTCGTCCCTCACCGCCACGAACGTCCCGCAGTTTCAGGCTGGCCAACCGGCCGGACCCTTCGACCGCCTCGACCTCGGAATGGTAGATCACCTCGATCTTCTCGTGCCGTTCGATCCGCTTGGCGAGATAGTCCGACATGCTCTTGCGCAGGTCTCCTCCGCGGAGCAGCAAGACGGCGCCGGCCGTGTGCTCGGCGAGGAACATCGCCGCCTGGCCCGCCGAATTGCCGCCACCAATCACTACCGCCCGACCATCGCGGCAAGCCCGCGCGTGGACCGAGGTGCAAGAGTAATAGATTCCAGCACCCTCCCACTTTTCGCACCCTTCTACGGGCAGCCGCTGATAGCTCGCTCCGGTGGCGATCAGCACGGTTCGCCCTCGGACGACCTGGCCGTCGTCGAGCACGAGGCGATGAATTTTGTCTTCGCAGGTCATCGACATGACCTCGACCGGCGCCACCAATTCGGCGCCGAATTTCAGCGCCTGAAGGTACCCGCGATTCGCAAGGTCCGCGCCGGAGAGTCCGGCGGGAAAGCCCATGTAGTTTTCGATTCGCGTGCTGGTCGCTGCTTGCCCACCGGGGCCGAATCGGTCGAGAACTAGTGTCGCCAGTCCTTCCGTCGCTCCGTAAACTGCAGCCGCCAGCCCGGCCGGGCCAGCACCGACGATGACCAGGTCGAACGGCTCGGATCGGATTTTCCGCTTGAGGCCGATGCACTCGGCGATTCGCGTAACCGTCGGCTTTGGCGCCCGCGTTCCGCGGCTGCACGCCAGAAACGGGAGCTGGTCGGGCGTAATGTCCGCCGCCTCCATCGCCTCTCGGCCTTCAGCAGAGTCGACGTCGATCCAGGTGTGCGGCACCTTGTTCTTATCGAGAAACTCGCGGATCTGAGTCAGGCTCGGGCAGCCGAGATGTCCGAAGACTCGGATGCCGACGAATCCCGATCGCTCGAGCATGATCCGCCTGGTCTGAAACGCGTCGAGCAGCTTGTCGCTAAGGTCGGGCATGTCTTGAATGACCCGCCGCAAGTCCTCCTGAGACACGCAATAAGCCTGCGTTTCACCACGGGCGTAAGCCGAGATAACAACCGGCCGGTCGGTCAGCAGCGAGACGTCCCCAACAAATCCACCGGGTGTGTGGACGACGATCGATACCGGCTCTGAACGCGACTCATCGACGATTTCGATCGAACCCGTCAATACGACGTAAAAGGGGATGCCTCGTTGACCAGCCTGATAGACAGGCTCGCCGTCTTTGAACGAGCATACCTTGGCCATCCGGGCCAGATGCTCGATCTCGGCCTCCGTGAGTTCCGGGAATGCAACCTGATGCGCATAATCCAGTTCGGCCATGGCCCAATCCTTCGCTTCAACGACCGCTAACGTCTTGCCTCCGCCAGCGGTCGATCCGTTCCACTCACGATCATCACGGCGATCCACATGCGTGCTGGCATGCGGGGCGCCGAGTCGCGGTATATTTCGCGACCATTGTTAGGTGAATTGTAATAAAAGGCCAGGTATGAACGCGAGGAATGCCCGAATCAGCGTCCCCTCGTCGCCCTGGAAAATGCGAGACAGCGGATGGAGTTGCAGCGTTTGGATTACCCGGTCGAACTTTTGAGAGCAGGTCAGGATTCACGGGATTTCTTCTTGCGTCTCACCAATTCGTGCGAGAGGCGGATACGCGAAAGGATGCAAGTGGGCCAGCGGGAACGACACTACCGCCGATTAGCGAACGATTGAGGGCTGTCGTGGCGTCTGCCAGCGCGGTCACTTTCGAGACACCGGTCGAGTGTCCAGTCCGAATCTGGTCGCGATGTTCGGGGGATCGATCAAGGTTCGTTGCGACCGACAACGGCGACCCGCCGCGCGAGAGGATCGATGTCCAGTAAGCTCGTTCTTGGACACCTGCTTCGCGGCCAAGAATTTCGTGATAGAGCGTGGATACGAAAGCCCCGCGCGCCGCGGCGAGTTGGGGCTTCGACGGCGGCCGCACAGCACGTTGCGCGATATCGACTGCCACATGAACCGTCGCCGATCCGCCGTGACCGTCGGTCAGGACGTAAGTAAAGCTATCCTTACCAGCAAACCCTCGTTTCGGCGCGTAGGTGAGTGTGCCGTCTGCGTTCAATGTGACGCTTCCATGGTGCGGTTGCTCGAACGAGACGTGCGACGGCGCGTAGCCTGCGACATCGGTTGCGAACTGGAGTGGGTTGAACGCGACAGAACCGCCCTTGAATCCCTTCAAGATCAAGTCAGGAGCCACAACTTTACCAACGATGGGCGCTGGTGCAATATGAATGTTCACGCGAACGAGCGTCGATCCTCCATGGCCGTCGGCGAGCGTGTAGGTGAAGGAATCGACTCCCACGAATCCCGGGATGGGCGTGTAGGTCAGCGTCGAGTCGGTGTTCCTCGTCACGGCTCCGTATGTGGGTGGGCTGAATGTGACGAGAGTCGGAGTGAGGCCTGCTTTGTCGGACGCCTGAAGCGTCGGATTGAACGTCAAGGCACGCCCTACTGAAGTCTCGAAGGCCAAGTTGGGTGCGGAGAGGTTGCCGTTGCTCGGCGCGACCGTCACCGTCACGGTTGAGGCGCCGGTCCCGCCACGGCCATCGCTGACAACATAGATGAACTGGTCAGTGCCTGTGAATCCGATCTCCGGGCGGTATGCGATGCTGCCATCGGCGTTGAGCGACACGACGCCGTGTCGTGCCTGCGTGAAGCTCGCAACGGTTAGCACGTCGCCGTTCGCGTCGGAATCATTGGCGAGGACCGGAATAATCACAGGCGTAAGTGTCCACGTCGAAGCCGCATCGTCGCGTGGTTTCGGGGGACCATTCTGGCCGGTCGAGACGAACGTGATCGCGGCGGAATCGAGACCTCCGCGGCCGTCCGAAACCATGTAGTGCAGGGTCTCCGTGCCGACAAAATCCGCGTCAGGCATGTAGGTGAATGTGCCATCGGCGTTCGCCGTAACGGTCCCGTGCGCGGGTGCGCCCACGAGCGTCGACGTGAGTGCAACGCCGTCGGGACTCGACGCATGACCGGACGGATCAAACGTCTGCGAATGGTTACGAGACGCTGAAACTGTGAAGTTGTGTGCAACGGGGGCGTGTGCGATCGGGTTGACCGTGATGTGGAACTCAGAGCTCGTTTTGCCGCCCGTGGGGTCGGTAAAGGTCAGCGTGATCACCGCTGTGCCCGAAATGTTGGGCTGTGGTGTGAAGCTGAGGATCAGTTCCTGCGGCGATGAGCCAGGGGTGAAGTGAACGTATTCAGGCCGGATCAAATCGGGATTGTCCGACAGCACCGACACGCTGAGTCGCGAGTTTGGGAAGTCGAGATTTTGAACATGGATTGGTACAGTCGGCGGCGATTGGTCTTCATTGATAATCACGTTGGTGATCGGCGAAACGATCGTCGGCGTGGAGAGACTGAGGATTTTGGCGAGCCCGGTTTCATCGAACTGTGCTGCGAGGGCGTCGATTGCTGAGTCGTCAATCTCGCCCTTGCCGAACTTGTAGAGGTCTTGCGCAATCGAGCCTTCGGCGAGCAGTTTCGCATGCGTGATGAGGCGTGCGAGATCGGCGCCGCTGATTGCTTTCGCCGCAAGCTTGTCCATGACGTCCGCGACCTTGCTCGCTACTCGCACGAGCGACGCGACGTGGCCCTCGAAGTCGTTGCTGGTTTGAAGCGTGCCAAGGCCTGCGTCGGCTAGTGCCTTCTGAACGTTGAGGTAGCAGTTTTGGGCGACGGCTTCGATGGTTGCTGGGTCGCGCAGGTCGAATCGGCCAGTCACGATCTGCGTTGCGAGGGCGCGGTTGATTGCGTCAGAGAGAATCACGTTCGTCTTCGGGTCGTTGAACGGCAGGCCGGCGGCGCCTGCGAGCCAGGCACGTAGTCCAGCCTGGATGACCTCGGTTTCATCAGTTCTTGTGAGGACGGCTTCGCTGGTTGGGTCGTTCGCAAGCGCTCCGTCGAAATCGGCCGTGTTCCCAAGATCGATCGAGGGATCGAGTCCGTTTGCGAGAAGGATCAATTGTTCGGCCTGGTTGAAGGTCGGCACACCTCCGCCAAGAGCGATCTCGTAATAGACGTCGAAAAGGCCGAGGTCTCGGTCGTCGACTTTTCCGTCTTTGTTGATATCAGTCTGTGGATTGCCGTCGCTATAGGCTGTGAGGAAGGCATCGGCGTCGGACTGGTCGATGATGCCATCGTGGTTGAAGTCGGCGGTGGAGATTGGGATTGGCTGCTGCATCACCGCCTGGATCAGCGACGTGAGAGGCGTGGCGACCGTCTGGCCGAGCATTCCGCTAAAACTGGTCGTCGCGGGTAGCCCGGTTGTGATGTCGACTCCACCCTGCGAACGAATCATGCCCGTTCCAGTGTCGTATCCATCTGGGAGGAGAAGTTGATATGAGCCATCCGCCGCAGAGAGTGTATTTGGCTCATCTGGATCAAGGATGCCGTTGCCGTTGGCGTCGAGCCAGACGGTCGCGCCGTTGATTGGGCCGCCCTGAAGTTTGCCGACGTCGCTTGTTCCGCTGAAACCGTTCGAGTCGAGCGTGAACTTCGCGAGGTTGAAGGTCGCGAAAGTTTCTTCGTATACGGTGGCTGAGAAGAAAAAGAAGTCGACTTCGATCTTCGCGCCGAGGAAGGCGTCGACCGAGCCGTTAAGGCGGAACAGCGAGAGGGGATCGGTCTTGAGCGCGTCGATGATTTCGCTGCCACGGACCTTGCCGTCGGAAGTGCCGTCGGCCTCGCCCTGGTCGACGAGATCGAGCCCGATCGTCCCCGTTACGCCGCCTTTGACAAACCCGCTTGCAATTCCCACATCGATTCCAGCCCCGGCGGCAATCGTTGCGCTGGCGAACAACTCGGGGCGATCGGTTCCGCCGTGGAGATCGCTGACGTAGAAGCCGTCGAAGATCTGATAGACCTGATCGACAGCGAAGTCGGCCTTGGCCCATTCCTGGAAGCCGTGCGTATCGAAACCGAAGGCCAAATCAGTGCCGACGTTGAAATTGCCTTCGAGCAGGCCTGCGAGTGGCCCCCAGATTGGGAATGTCTTCGACACCTTGAAGTTGACGTTGAAGTCGGGGATGTCGTAGGTGATGAGGTTCACGTCCTCTTCACCCATCAACAGTGAAATGATTGTGTCCGGATTCAGGATGTCGAAAGAGAACCCATCAAGCTGCGAGAGCTTGCTGAAGACGCTCGATTTTCCCTTCGAATTCGCGACGTTCGCGGCCTGAGCCGCAGCACCACTGGTTCGATTGAGACCCGAGGTCGAGCCATCGGGGTTGCGTGTAACGGCAGACGCCGGCCGCTGACCATCGCTACGAGTCGTGCCGCGCGAATTGCTCGCGGTGTCGGCTGCGTCGTCGCTGGCGGCGTGGAAATCGTCGATCGAGAAGTCGCCGAAGTTGATGATCGTTGATTGACCTGAGGCAACCATCGACTTCAGGCTATCGACCGTGTCGACGATCTGCGTGAGCGTATCGGCGAATTTGATCGCGGCATCAATTTGCGGATCGCCGCCGCTAATCTTCCTGGCTATTTCCAGGAGCGAGGTACCCGGCCGGCCATCAGCCTCGAAGAAGCTATCAAGTCCCAGCGCCGCGGGCAGTTTGGTGTCGGCGTTGAGAACTTGAATGATCGGTTTGAACGGGGTGAGAACCTGATCGACGGTATCGAGCACAGGTTCTGCGAAGCTGGTGAGGAACGAACCTAGGTCGAGCGTTACGTCGTTGAAGTCGACCGTGAACCCGGTGTCGGCCGCTTCGGACTGGTCGCCGTAGTTGAATAGCGGGAAGCTGATGCCGAGATTGAACGAGAGGGAAGGGAAATCCGGATTACCCTCGACGCTGGTGACGGCCGTGAGTCCCAGATTGGCCGAGCCAGTGAAGCTGTAGCTGAAGAGGTTGAGCGAAGCCTTCAATTGATCGGTCTTCGTCGCATTGTCCGACCGCACGCCTGAGACAAAGTTACGCAGTTCGGTGAGTGTGAGACGGTCGCCGTCGTTTAGCAACTTCACGACACTCGTGGCAGATCCCAGCTTGGATAGGTCGAAGGTGTTGTTCTGCCCGGCCGTCGGCTCAAGAGGATCGTCGGGACCGCCTGTCAGCATGCCGTTGCGATCGAGGTCGAGGTATTCCTGTCCCGCGCTCACGAGAACCTGGTAATCCGCGCTGTTGAGTTTGCCATTACCGTCGGCGTCGAAGAAGGTAAACGTCGTGGCATAGTCGGTGATGCCGAAGTAAGCCGCAGGCGTCTTCGTGCCGAACCCGAGTGCGACGCTGTTGCTGTCCTTGACATCGAGGCGAATGTCCTTGTTGGCGTCGAAGACTCCGTTGCCGATGAGGTCGAGGAATCGGCCGCCAGCGTCGGTCTTGATTGCCGCGGTGATGAACAACGACTGGCCGTTGTATTGCGACGGCACGGTGATGGGATCGTCGCCGGTCGCCTGCGGGTCGAGGGAATCGAGTACGCCGTTGCTGTTGAGGTCGATATAACGCGTGCCGTCGGACGTCGTCCGCATCGGGAACTGGCTGACATTGCCGGTTCCGTCGAGGTCGAGGAACGTCGTGTTTCCGCTCGTTGTGAATGCGTCGTCGGAGAACTGGAGGTCGTCGAATCCGGAGTTAACGAACTGCTCGCCCGGATCGAGCCTGCCGTTGCCGTTGAGATCGTTGAACGCGATTCCCGTCCCTCGTACGAACGTCCCTTCGCCATCTTTTTGCACAGCCGGATTGAGGATGCCGTCCTTGTTCTTGTCGAGCTGCTTCCGGAGCTTGGCACTGATTTGCTCGTTGGCATCCAGGACAGTGTTGCCGCTGGCGTCGAAGTAGTAAACGACGTTAGCGCCGGTGCCTTTGGTCTGGATCAGGAACGGGTTCACGGTGCCGGTTGCGCCGTTCACCCATCGTGAGTTGTTGGAAGCGATCCAGATCTCGCTTTGATCTTTCTGAGCCGAAGTCAGCGAGGTCCACGATGTTGTGTACGGATCAACGCCTCGCGTCGAAACGTCGAGCTTGCCGTTATCGTTGGCGTCGAAGTAGTAGATTGTGACCGCGCCTCGCGTGACCTTGCGATAAACGCCTTCGTTCGGCTCATTCACAGCTTCGTCAAACGTGTTATTGCCATTGAAGTTTGCCGCGCCTCCAGCCTGGCCGAGCGACGTTGCCTTGACGGTGCTCACGGTTGGGAAATCGGCGGCAGCGCCCGAGCCGTTCACCGGCACGCCCTTCGAGTTCACGTTCTGCCAGGGCTCCGCCACGGTCGTCACTACGGTATTCGGTGAGCCGTCAGCCTTCGCGTCGATTTTGCCATCCTTGTTCGAATCGACACCGATCGGGTACGGGTACGCCGACGGCGCAAGCAGGCCGTCGCCATTGACGTCGAAGAACTGAATGGTCTGGTAATTGTCGAGGTCGTTGAGCCCGGCGTGGAAGGCGATCGACAGCTCGGAAGGATTCTCGGCATCATCGGCCAGGTCGAGCTGAAGGAAACCGAGATGACCGGTTGCCGCAAAGCCATCGAGTGCGACTTTCAATCCCGCGTCGATGCCAGTTTTCGCCGTGTCGATGTAGAAGCCAAACGTCCGGCTCAGGCCGAAGGTGAAGTCGATCGACAGCGTGGCGGTCGCGTTGATTGAGCCCTCGGTCGTGAGGCTCAACCCAAGTGCATCGAGACCGAGATCGCCATCGAGATTCAGGCCAAAGAGGTTCCAGGTTTTCTCGAGATGGATGCTCAGGCTCACGCCGTCGGAATCGGCCTGAGGTTCAACAGTGACGTCATCGAAGAACGAGTGCGACGAGTCGTCAGTCTCGCCCGCGAGTGACACGTCGGCCATTTGCGAGAAATTGTCGACAGTCACCCCCGACGTGCCTTTGAGGTCGTCGGTCAGCGGCTGCTCGATCGAATCGAAGACGTCGCCAACTTGGGGCGCGAAGGCGAGCAAGCTTCCAACGAGCGGCAGCTTCACGTCGGAGAGACTGTTCTTCAGGGCTTCGAAGCCAGAGGTGATTGCCTGCGCAGTCGCGCCGCTATCGAGCTGTATATCAGCAACGTGGACGGCGACGGGCGGAATTGGCAGGCCGTTCCAGTTGAGGTCGCTGCTCGCTGTTTTGACGCCAAGGTCGGCCTCATACCATGACCCCGGTTGAGCAATCGCGTCGGACTTCGCCTGCACCAATACCGTCTGCGCCTGGAACCAGTTCGAGGAGTCGAAAGTAAGCGTCGTCGTGGTCGCGGCTGTGGGCGTGGCTGCTGTTTTCGCGTTGATGCGAATTGTCTGCGCCTTGCCGTTCAGCGTCAGCGTCATCTCAAAATAACTGCCGGAAGCATCGGCGCGCGGCGTGAGGTTTGAGACGATCAGCGGTTGGAATCGGTCCCACGTTCCCTTGAGCGGCTGACCGCCAGCGTCGGTCGCCCCCGCGGCCGGGACCTGATAGGTCACTGCCGCGTTCCCGCCGCCCTTCGTGTCGGCAAGCGTGAGTCCGATCGTCGCATTCGAGGCTCCGTAGCTCACGGTACGAAGCTTGGCTTGAAGCGAGGCGGTCCAGCCCGAATCGGTGTTCACAAGAGTGGCGAGGCGGAGATCGAGGTTAGACGGCACGTTCGTCATGTCGAGCGTATAGGTCGTCGCGCTGTATGAACCCGTTCCAGGATTCGCCGGGTTGACGAACGCGATGTTCCCTTGCGGCGTAAGCGTGATTGTCACCGCCCTTGACGGCTGCGCGAGTAAAGAAACCGCATAGGCAACAGGTGCGGCGCCCTCGGCGATTGGCGTGTCTTCACCGACGCGCGTAACACGCACACCAGGCACGTCGTCGTCGAAAATCGTCATCCTCGCAACGGTGCGCGTGGTGTCGGTGCTTGATGTACCAGGTGCCTGCGGCAGAACGTATCCCGAGCCTGGCAGGAGGGTGACTTCGACATCCTTCGCCTGAAGCCGGCCAGCGAAGGTGTTGTTGAAACCGAACGCAGTCGCGGCGGCTGCGTCAGCCTCGGTTTGCGACGTCGGCACGGCGGCAGCGTATTCCAGCGCGGTGCCGGCCGAGGATGTGTAGTACGTCTCGAGCAGAGTCGTATCTGCGCGGACGGTGAAGGTCACCGTCTTCGACGCAGACAAAATGCCGGTGATGATCGTCCCCTTCTTGAGAACGTATGTATTTCCCACCTTGGGCACTTCGTTGAGCGCCGCGGGATCGATCGCCACGCGGACTTGGTAGCCGTTGGTTGGGTCGAACGTGAAGCTGCGCAGCGAGAGCGGCACGCTGGAGACGAGCTTGTTGTCGACAGGAATGACGCCGATGTTCGCCTGCACGTCGCCAGGCGCGACGCGCACCCAACCTGTCTTGGTGACGGGATCGAAGAAGTCGGCGTTGATCGAGAAATCATCCTGCGGAGTGGTCGAATCCCCGAGAATTCCCATGCCGCCGGTGATCTGGAAGTTTACCTTGATGCCCGAGTCACCCGGCGGAGCAGGGGCAGGCGCGTTAAGCTTGACGACGAACGTGCCCGGCTGGCTGAAGACTTCGGAAGGGGCCAGACCAGGCGTGATTTGCGCAGTCGGTAGATCGTTGTCCTTGATAGACACTGTGATTGGTGGAGGCGCGACCGATTCGTAGAGACGATCAGAGTTATCGTATAGAAACCGGAAGGTGTCGGGCTGGTTGTAGAGGCTCGACACCTGGAGGTAGTAGACACCCGGGGCGAGCCCCGCGAGTGAGAGTGTCGACGTCGCTGGAGTTGTGATGCCGTTGAGCGTCGACGATCCACGTTTCTGGCTCTGCCCGTAGCTCTTCGTCAAATCACTGTTGTAGAGGAACATGCTGGGAGTAAGGTCTGGAGTCGTCGGCCCGCCCAGAGTGCGGAACGCATCGCGCGGAGAGGCGTAGCGAGTCAGCGTGAACTTGAACCAGAGGCCGTTGTTCCCGGCGGCGCCGTTGCTGTAAGTCTGGCTCAAAGGGATGCCCGACCAGTTGAAACCATCGGCCAGGGTGCCGAGGTCGTAGGCGGTCGTGTTTGTGTTGTGCACGCCGGGCGTCGATCCAGCCTGATTGGTGCCGGTTTGAACGCTGAACTGGATCTGGCTGGTGTGGAAATACTGAACGATGCCGTCATCGGCGGCAGTGACCTGAACGTACTGCGGTAGGTTCCAGTTCGAAGCGTCGAAGGTAAGGGTCTCGGGATCGCCCGGAGTAGCGCCGTCGATTGAGATCTGGCCATCGACGGGCGTCATCGTGACATGAACCTGCCCGACGGGCTGCGTATTCAGCGAGACGCCGAAAACGTTTGCACGCCCCTGCAGCGTTTGCTGCGGGCTGGAGACGGTGACGCCTGAAGTGTCGTTATTGACGTGTGTGAAAACGTTCACTGCGCCGCTCAAACGATCGTACGGAACGTCAGCACTCGACGACGTCGCAGTTACCTTGAACTGGCGATCGCCGTCGTCAATCGAGTCGGAAACCCCAAGTACATTCACGCTCTGCGGAACATTCCAGTTGGCCGGCGTGAATGTAAGCGTTACCGACGCCGCTCCCGCATTCGTACCGATCGCGATAGGGCCGAGCAATGGATCTGACGACGTGACAAAAACGCTCACGCTCGCCACCGGCTGCGAGGCGAGTTGGATGGCGAGAGTCTGTGTCGTGCCGGTTTCGTTGACGGTCGTTCCCTTCGGTGGAGCGACAACGATTCCAGCCTTGTCGTTGTTCACCAGAGCAATGCTACCGGCGATCGGCAGTCTAAGCGTCTCGCTCCTGTTGCCGTTGCCATTGAGGTCGTTCGTATCAGTGAAGCCGAAGGCGGAGTCGATGATGTACGTCGACGACTGAAGGAGACGGACGTCGATCGTGCGGTTGCTGCCTTCGTCGATGGGGTTATCTACGGTCCTGAGCGTGACGGTCGTCTGCACTGAGCCTGCGGGGATGACCGCTGCCAGGTAAGACTGCATCGCGAACAGGCCGCTCGCGCTGTCGCCTGTGTAGAGCCGCGTTATGCCGTCGCCGTCGATATCGGCAACTGTCCACGCGGGGCGGCTAATTCCGGTCGTCACCTGGAAGAACCGCGTGTAGTTGGTGGTTGCGAGATTTGGCGAGGTGCGTGTGCCGAGGTTCAATCTTGCAAACGACCCACCGCCCAGGCCGACGATGGCGTCGAGCACGTTGTCGCCATTGAGATCGGCGAATGAAAGCGTGGGCGTGTCGGTTGTTCCCACGCCGAGACCCGAGACGGGGCTCGCCGCATCGTTGCGAGTAAACGTTCCGGCGACGTTCTTGAAGTAGGCGATCGTCCCATTTCCCTGGCGCGGGATGTAGAGGTCGGGCTTGCCCGTGCCGTACAGATCGGCGAACACCGGCGCGAAGAACGAACCGCCGATACCGTACATCGCCTGGAAGGGGTTGTATCCGGCGATTGGCAAAATCGAACTGAAGCGAGGGATTTGCGGCGTGCCGTCGTTGCGGAAATACGTCAGGCCGGTTCTCGAACCGAGCACGAGATCGATCGTGCCGTTACCGTCGACGTCAGCAAAAGCGGGGTAGAGATAGCCGCCGAGCGACCCGGTGTCGATTGCTGAGAACGGATCCTCGGCGGTGCCGGTTTTCTCGACGAATCGCGGATCTGTTTTCGTTCCTTCGTTGCGGAAGAATCGCAAGGGGCCGGTGGCGGAGCCGACGAAGAGATCGAGCAGGCCATCGCCGTTGATATCAACGAACCTCGGAACGTTGTATGCGCCGCCGAGCTTTAGCGCGGTGAATGCGTCGGAAAAGGCATGTTGGTCGGTCACAAGGCCGCTGGAAATGGTGAAGTCTTTGCCCATTAACGTGCTACTCGGGTCGAACCCAATGCCTACGTATGTCGCAGTGCTCGCGGGTTTCGTGAGTCCCGCGTTAAATGAGATCGTGCCACCTTCCGTCACGCTCGTGCCCAGATTGGGCAAAACCGCGTGGGGCAGGTTTGGGTCTTGGGGCGTCGAGGTAACGGGAGGTTGTATGAACTGCTGGTCGTCCTCGACCAGAACGTCGAAACGCAGGATCCGATTGGCGTATTGAGGATCGCTGCTCGCGCCGGTGGCGGTGATCGTGAAATCCTGCAGGCCGGTTGGCATTGGGTTGTCGATTGGAGTGACGGTGACAAGTTGATAGACGTCCCAATTCGTCGTCGTAAAGGTGACGGTCTTCGTCGACAGCGTTGCTGCGTCGCTGGTGCCCGAACTGGCGGTTGCGAGCGTTAGTGTCACCGGACCGCTGGGCTGCGAACTGAGCCGCAGGCCGAATTGTTGCGATACGGGGCTTGTCGGCGATTGCTCCAGGACGATCGTTGAATAGTTGTCGCTGAACACACCGACGTAATCATCGATCCGCATTCCGGCGAACGAGATCGTGTAATGTCCTGTTGCGCCGTTCACTCCGGCGACGCGAAGGAAATACGTCCCAGGGCCGCGCTTCGAGGCTACGCTCAGGCCCAGCGTCAGGCTTGCTCCCGTTGCTTCGGGTTTGAGAACCGAAGTCGCGTCGATGGGATTTCCATTGGCATCGTAAAGAATCAACGATACCGGCGCGTTCGCATTGTCGATCGTCACGGTTACAGAGTCGATGGTTGCCGTTCGATCGTCGGACGTGAATTTGTAAAAGTCCTGATCGTTGGCTGTCGCGATTGTTCCATCGTAAGCCGCACCTGGAAGCGCCGTACCCAGGTCAACCGGGACGCCGAAGTTATCGTTGGGCTCGACATCAGTGCCGTGCGCGAGGAACGAGTAATTACCGCCCTTGCCGGTCGGGTCGGATATTTTGAGGAAATAAGTGCCTGAAGGCCGGCCGCCCAGGTAAAGCAGACCGGACTGGCCGCTGACGAGCGTTGTGGAGTCGACGAGGCTTCCCGTCGAGTTGTAGACCTGGAACAGAATCGAGCCCGCTCCGGTAACTGTCGGGACGATCGACTGCGGCACGGCGACCTTTGTGTCGATCGTGAATTTGTACCAGTCGACAGTGTTCGTCGAGGAGATCGCGCCACTTTTGGAAATGCGGCCGCCAACGAACGTACCCAGATCGGTCGCCTGCGTTTGTGTATCATTCGGCGCACCGGTTCCAGTTGCGGTGGGCGATTGCGTGAAGTTGCTCAGGCCAATGCCCGGTTTGTCATCGTCGGTGATGACGACGCTGGCCGAAGGACTGGTCCCGACGTTGTAGCCAGTGCCACTTGTGAGCGCAATCGCCACGGTTCGCGACGGACCTGCAATCGAGTCGTCACTCACGACGATCGGGATGTCGACATTACGAGCACCAGGCTGGACTTGAACCGTCCCCGAGAGCGGCGCGATCTTCGCCGAAGGAAGCTGTTCGAGCGTGAAGGCGTTGAGGGTCGGATTCTTGTCGGGGTAGGGGGCTGCCTGACCATTCAGAACGATATGCACAGTGGATGCAGTGGCAACGAAATCATCGGTAACGACGACACCTTTGGTCCGATTCGCAACGCCGCCCTGGACCTGTCCGACGTTCAAGTCGTTGGCGATGGTCTGACCGTCGACCAGTACGTCGAATCCGCGATTGGAACTCGCCTCGGCGAAGAGAAGCTGGAGCTTGTACTCGACACCCGGCGTCAAATTGGCGAGGTCGAGCGTGACAGGAGTGCCATCGGCCGTAAATCGCACGCCTTGCATGGCCGATTTCAGTGCGGCGTCGTTCGGGCTCGTGCCGAAGTTCCCCACGAAGAAGTTGGTGATCGCGTTCGGCGCTTTATACGTCACACCAGGCACGTTGGGCGTCGTAAATGTAGCGTCGCGAATTGCACCAGCGGCAGCACCCGCCATGTTCACGGCGTAGACGAAATTGCCGTCGAGGTCGAGCCCATCACCGAGATCGCCGCCTGTAAACGTGCCGACGGAGGTTGCCGATGTAATTGAGTATTGATAGTTGAGTGTTAGTCCCGCGGCCGGCGCGGGGGCGTCGAGCGTGGCACGAATCAAGGCGCCGGTTCCATTTCCTTCGAGCGCACCGTGAACTGCAACAAGATTGGCGGTTGGAGTAATTGGTGCTCCGTCTGTGGCACTTCCCTCACCGACCTGTGCGCTGGTCGGCGGGATATTTGTGACGTTCAGCTTGATTTGAGATGAAAGATACGCCGGGCCGGCCGTCTGCGTTGCGATGATCTGGCCGTTGAACGGGGACGTGATCGTCGAGCTCAGCACAACGCGCTGGGCCTGGTCCCAGTTCGTCTTCGTGAAGGTGAGTGGCAGGAACGTCTGAACCGCACTACCCACCTTGAAGAAGACGTAACCATTACCCGCAAGTTGGATTGTGACATTGCCCGTCGGCTGGCTGGTGAGCCGGAAGTCCATTCCGGCCGACCCGGTTGTCGGGCCGAGATACAAGGGAATTCCGCCTACCGCTGCGTCACTCGAAACCGCCTGCCCATCGACCGTGAAGCCGGCCAATCCGGGCTTGTAAGCATCATTATCGGTTAACGTGAGGCTTGCGGTACTCGCAGCGCCGACGTTGTAAGAACTCTGCGCGGTGAGCGCAACGTTGATCGTTTCGGTGCCTTCTGCGAGTGCATCGCCGGTCGCGACGAAGTAGATACGGCCACTCGTCTGGCCGTCGGGAATGATAATGCCGCGCTGGTCGGTTGCGGGATTGAAGGCATCGGTGCGGAAGTGCGAGTCAGTGTAATCCGTCCCCTCAGTCGCCGAGCCGCCAGCGATGTTGTAAGTCACGGGCAGGCCGATACCCGTCTTCACCGGCTGGTCGACGTTGACGGTGACGTATCCCACCTGTGGCGCAGGATTGTTCACGTACGACGGTGTACCTAGCGAAATCATGGCGGCGTTGCGGCCGGTCGCATCGTTCAGATTGCCGTCGAACTTGTAGTAGGCGGCTAACCCTGGCTCGTTGCCGACGGGTAGGTCGAGCATCCCTTTCTGGATTTCGCTCTGACTCCGCGCGACGCTCCAGATTCGAAGCTCGTCGATGACGCCTGGTTGGTTAGACGTTGAGCCCATAATGAGCTGCGATGGTTCCGAGACCTTGGCCCCGCCGAAGGCGCCCGACGTATAGACTTGATTTCCATTGATGTACACGCGAACGTTCGTGCCGTCGAAAGTCTCGGCGACGTGATTCCATGCGTTAGAATTGAGCACGCCGCTCAGCGCGATTCGGGAGCCGAGCCCATCGAAAGCGATATCTTTGCCCGCGCCAGAGATTGTGACTGCGTTCAGTCCGTTGTTGCCGGTATTTACGAAGCGGAACAATTCACCCTGCGCGTTGGCCTGGGGATAGAGCCAGAATTCCTCCGTGAACGCATTCGATTGCGAAACGCCAAGCGGCTTCGTATAGGTGGCCGCATCCTCGGCTGTGCCGACGCTGAGGTTCAGCGCCGAGTTCAGGCCGTCGATGGTGCTGCCGAAGCCGAACCCTTCGGAGAGATTCGCCACGTTGCCCAGCGTCACCGAGTAGGCCATTAACGCGCGTTCCTCGAGCGCCTCGAGCCGAAGAGCGCGAGAGCGTCCTGAACGTCGCGACTTGAAACGGGCCGGGGAGACGGGACGACGACGCGCGGGGGGCTCGTGGCGGCTCATGGTGCAGGCTCCAGTTGGCGACGAAACGGGCCCGTGGGCGCGTCAACTCGTCGCGAGGCGCCGGTCATCGGCGCAAGGTGGCGCGGCCTGGCATCTCCGCCGACTCGAGGACGCCAAATTGGCGTTTCGAGAGGGGATCGGATGCCGGAGTTCTAGAGGCAGATCAAAAAAACGGACTATTCAGAACGGCGCTCGCGGCGCAGCGGTGGACTTGGTCCTGCTCGCTGCGAGGGGGACCCGCGAGGCCTTCAGTAAGACAACGGAGGCCTTGGACATCGCGTTGCAAAAAGTCAACGCGGTCCGTTCAACCTCGCCCGTTCCTCAGCGCGGAGGGTATCCCAGACCCGTACCGTCCGGTCGCCCGACGCAGAGGCCAGACGCGTCCCGTCGGGGCTAAACGCCAGTGCGTGGACGTATGAGCGATGCCCGCGAAGTTCGACAAGACCGCCGCCAGTGGCAACGTCCCAGAGCCGGATGGTGTCTTCCGAGCAGCCGGTCGCGAGCCGCTGCCCGTCGGGACTGAATGCGACTGCGTAGACGATTCCGTCATGCGTCAGCGATGCTCTCTCGACACGGCGCGCGACGTCCCAGAGCCGCGCGGTCCGATCCTCGGAAGTCGAGGCCAGAGTGCGGCCGTCGGGGCTGAATACGAGGCGATTGACCAGCGACGTATGGCCCGTCATCTCGCCGACCTGGCGAAGCGATTCCGCATCCCAAAGCCGGATCCGACCATCTTCACCCGCCGATGCGATCAGCCGCCCGTCCGGACTAAACGCGACGCCAACCTGCCAGAGGGCATCTCCGACCGAGTTGTGCGATGCGGTCCTTCGTGCGACGTCCCAAACCGTGACGGTTCCGTGCATACCACCAGCGACAAGTCGGCTACCATCGGGACTGAACGCGACGTGCGGCCGTGCTCGCCAGAATCCTGTGTGAGACTCGATGACCCACGGCGGCGCATTGCCACCAAGGTCGCGCACTTCAATGTGATTGTCACCGCGCACGACGGCGAGCTTGCGGCCATCGCGGGTCAGGTCCATCCCCGATAGCAATTGGTCCGCGTACGATTCGCGTGTGACTTCGCGCTGCGTTCCCACGTCCCAGGTGCGCGCTGTGCCATCCCAGGCGAGCGACATTAGCCGTTCACCATCGGGCAACCAGGTGACTCCGTAAACAAAGTTCGTGTGACCGCGGAGCACGCCGTCGCGTTCGAGAGTCGGGACGTCCCACGACCGCACAGTGCCGTCGAATGATCCTGAGACGATTTGTCGGCCGTCGCGGCTCCAGACGGCATCCGCCACAAGATCGCGGTGGCCACCGAGAACCGCGACCGACTCGGTCGTGGCCACATCCCAAAGGCGCAGCAGTCCGTCGCGCGACGCCGTCACCACGCGTCGGCCGTCGGGACCGAATGCGGCCTGCTGGACCTGCCCCGAATGGCCGCGGAGAACAGCAATCGTTTTGGCGGTTGCTGCGTCCCGTAGCCGCGCAGTTTTGTCCATCGACGCCGAGACGACGAGGCGGCCGTCGGGACTGAAAGAGATCGCGTTGACGCGATCCTCGTGGTCGTTGGTGATGCCAATCACTCGGCCATCGGCGGCGTCGAAGATGCCAACGGCGTTTGTTGGGTAGGCGTGTCCGGTGGCCAAGACGCGGCTATTAGGCGAGAACGCCATCGCGTTGACGGTTCCCTGACCAGTCTCGAACCGGACCGACTTTCCGGTCTCAGGGTCCCAAATACGCACGTGCCCATCTCCCCAACCGCAGGCAACGTGACCGTCGGACGATACCGTCATCCCGCCCACAGTGGGGTCATGGCCCGGATGCGTCGCGATCAGCTTTGCCGTCGAGGCGTCCCAAACCAGGAAGCGGCCATCGTTGATGCCGGCATAAACCCGTCCGCGTGCCGGATGCGCGGCAATCCACATGGCGCGGGTTTGCGGCTCGCGGAAAAGGACTTCGTTGGTCTTTCGATCGGGATCCCACAGAACGACGGAACCGTCGTCGAGTTTGATGGCAACGCGCGGCGAATCTTTAACGACGGCAAACGTCGGCATGCCCGAGACGCCGGGACGAGTTGAGGCGATCCGACCGGTCTTGGGATCCCAGGTCGCGACGCTGCCGTCGCCCTGCGCTGAGATGATTCTTTGGCCGTCGGGGTGGATTGCCACCCACGCAACCTGTGCACCGGTGGGCGAGGCAGAACGCGCCGAGCGGTCGAGTTGCGAAGCGAAATGTCGCCACTCCCAGCCGCGATGGTCGGCCGGCGCGTCATCAAGCGCTGCTCGGGCGGAATTGAGGTTGCTCGCCTGATATTCGCTGGCAGCGCGACCCATTTCTGCGCGGTAAACCTGCCAACGCTCGGCGACCGCCCTCGCATCGGCCTCGCGCCATTTCCAGACAATGCCGGCGAAGCCGATCACACAGGCAAGAACAAGCGCCGAGGCGAGCGCTGCGACGAGCGGCTTGCGGCGCACCCCGCGCAGCACCAATCCAGCGAAGCCCACCGGACGCGCATGAATGGGCCGGCCGTCGAGAAAACGCTCGAGATCATCGGCCAGCGCATCGGCCGAGGCGTAGCGTCGGTGGGCCGGTTTCTCCAGGCATTTCAAGCAGATCGTCTCCAGATCGCGCGGAATGGCGCGGTCGAGTTGCCGCGGGGGGACCGGATCGCGTTCCAGCACCTGCCTCACAGCCTCGATTTTCGAAGCCGCCTGGAACGGCGGGCGTCCCGTCAGAAGGCAATAAAGCGTGGCACCCAGCGAGTAGACGTCCGAAAGCGGCCCGACTCCCGAAGCACCGCCGTCGGCTTGCTCCGGCGGCATGTAGCCAGGCGTACCCAGGATCTCGCCAGTACCAGTCAGGTCGCTGCCGACATCAGCCCTTTTCGCCAGGCCGAAGTCGCTGATACGCGGTTCTCCGGAGCGATCGAGCAAGATATTCGCTGGCTTGAGGTCGCGATGAATCACCCCTCGCCCGTGCGCGAAAGCTACCGCATGCGCTGCGGATTTCACGTACGAAGCTGCGAGCCGGGCTGGCAGCGGGCCGCGCGAAACGAGGTCGGCAAGACTGCGGCCTTCGATCAACGCCATGACGAAATACGGGCTGTCGTCGTCGCCGCCCACTTCATAGATCGGCACGATACCGGGATGATCGAGCGCGGCCGCCGTTTCAGCCTCGGCGCGGAAGCGGAGCAGTTCCGCTCGCGTTGGCATCAGTCCGCGACGGATCGTCTTGAGTGCGACGGCCCGATTCAGCCGCGTATCGCGTGCCCGGTAAACAATGCCCATGCCACCGCGACCAATCTCAGCCTCGATCTCATAAGGGCCAACGACTGACGGCTTGGGAGGATCGCCAAGGGCAGGGCCGCGCGCATCAGTCGGCATCGCGCGCTCGAGAAGCGAAACGACGTTGCGACACTCAGGCTCGCGCTCGAATTCTTCGGAATCACTCGGAACGATCTCACGACTGCGTGCCACCGGCGCGGAACCCAGGTCATCGACACGCGCCTGGCAATTCTGGCAACCATCGACGTGCCGGATCAAAGCTTCGTGCCTGGCTTCGGGAAGCCTTCCGGCAAGGAGAAGGCTAATCTCGGAAATCTCCGGGCATCCGGGCGACGACATGACGGATCAACTCGCCTCCAGGACGATCAACCCATCAAGCTCCTCGCGAAGCCGCTTCAAAACTCGCGACTTTGCCTTGTAGACCGCCCAGACCGATAGCCCCAGATCCTTCGCGACATCAGCGGGCGCAAGCCCATCGACGACCACACCCCAGAACGCATTCCAAACCTGCGGCTCGAACAGCCCGCGGCATTCTCGCATCGCACGCAGATTCAACTGAAGCACGTGCGAGCGTTCTTCATCGTCGGTCGATGGCTGAATACTTTGAAAATCCTGGAGTCGAAGGTTAGCGGTTGTGCCGCCGACGGCTTGCGGTCCGACACCAGCGCGTCGCCAGTGATCGTTCACCTTGTTACGGCAGATCGTCCAAAGCCAACCGCGGAAGCTGTCGGATTCATCTCGCTTGCTAAATCGCCCTAGTCCTGAAGCGACCGACGTGAAAACGTCCTGCACGACATCAGACGCATCACACGGTTGCAGCCCGGTCCGGCGCACCCAGGAGTAAACGAGCGGGCCGTAAATCCGCACAATCCGCCGCCACGCTTCGGGATCGTCACTCCGCGCGCGGCCGATCAGACTTTGCGACGTCTCCTCAGGCTGTGCGGGGGTCGCGGACGAAGCGGTGTCCGGTTTATGGGCCATCGAACCGATCCGAGGGAGAGGAACGCGCAGGACCCGACGTCTGGTCCTCATCGGCGGGCTAAGTGCGACAAACACCGGCCCGCACATATCTAGCGGTGGTGATCGAGGCGAAGAGAGACCGACGGCGACGTCGTCTCACCTTATTTTCACAAGATAAATTCCAGGATAACATTCCGCCGACTGCACGGATAGGGAAACTCGGACGTCTCCTCCGGTAGCGTTGTCTCGTGGCCACACGTTGCGGATCTCGTGACAGACTTGGAGTTTGCGCTATTGCAATCGGCCATCGCAAATCGAGGATCACAGCCAAGCCTTGTTAACCACATGTGGCCCGCTATGTGAGGGACATTGTTTGGACAAGAATCACTGCGAAGCCGATTTACCTTCCGCTTAACGCGAAGGATTGAGTCGACGCGCTTGCTGTTATTACTTGATCAAACGAGCATTTGTTCGTTTGTCTGTCGACGCGGCTAATGCCTAAACCGCGGCGCCGAATCATTTGGAATCGACTCCTGGAATGTATTTGGTGAGCAAGAGACATCCCCGATAATATCAGGCTATGTGAACACCATCGTACCGCAGGCGACCCCGGATTATGAGCCACAGGATGGGTGAGTTTCGCCGAATTCACTGGCTGCTTTGCTTGTCCATCGTTCTCGGCGCAGGTTGCGGTTCCTCGCCAAAATCAACGGCACCGACGCCGACCGCGCTTGAGCGATCAAAAGACCTGCCCAGCGCGGCGGCACAGGCCGAATCCGTGACGTCCATCGCCGCTGAACCGCCGGACGCTCCAGAACCCTCTGCGAGCGAACCTGTTAAAGCTGCGATGTCATGCCGCCAGACTGGTCCATTCAAGGCGGAGATTCAGGTTGTTGTCCGAATTGCGGCGACGTATTACGTTCGCGCTGAGGCGGACCATGGTGGAAAATTCACTCCACTCAAGATCGAAGCGAAACTGCCGCCGGGTGTGGAATTCGACGGGGAGTGGATTTTTCCGAAGCCGGAGGCCGAGTGCATCCAGGTCTATCGTTCTGCCGTTTTGTTGAAACGATCCTTGAAGCTCAATTCGCTACAGACATCAATGCCTGTAACTGCTGTACTTCGTTACCAGGCATGCAACGACGAATTGTGCTGGCCGCCTGACAAGCTGGAGTTATCCGCAACACTTATCTCCAAAGCAGAGGCAATCCGATGAAAACCGCACAGATGTTCGGCGTTCTGATCCTTTGCCTTGTGACGACTGGATTCGCGCGGGCGGCAGAGCTCGCGGATCTCAAGGTGCTGTATGTCGGTTCTGAACGTCCTGCGGATTATGTGAACTATTTGAAAGGCAAGGTCGCACTGATTGAGGCGATACCTCGCGAGTCTTTCAAGAAGAGTGACGCCGACCGCTTTGATGTCGTGCTTCTCGACTGGCCGCAGAATGGATCGGCGAACGGCCTGCGAACGGTTTCGTCGCCACTGGGCAAGCGAGAAGAATGGAACAAGCCTACGGTCCTGCTGGGCAGCGCAGGGTTGAACCTCGCCGTTTCCTGGAAACTGAAGGGGGGAGCAGGCTGTACCTGTCTCGACCCGCTCGCCTACGACTTGCGGCAGCACGAAGTTTTCGAGCGGCCGTTCGCCATCGATCGAAGCAAAATGATCTCGATTCCAACCCCCGCGGACTTCACGCACGAGTTGAAGGAGCCAAATATCAAGGTGCTACCACTCGTTGCAGATATTCAAAAGAAAAGGCCGATGCCTGGTTGGTGCACATATTCCCTCGATTTCGCAAAACTTCCCGATGTCGAGTTCTTCTGCGGAGGCGTCAACGCCAAGACGCCGACCGCCGCCGCGCTTTGGCGGCAGGGCAACCTACTTCACTTCGGGTTCGAAGAATCGCCCGCGGAATTGAACGAGCCGGGTCAACAATTGCTGCTGAATTCAATCGCTTACATCAGCCGATTCTCCGAAGATCGCCCTATCGCAATCACGCCATCCCTCTTCGCTGGACCGGTCGCTCGCACTCGATCGGCATTGGGGCGCTGGTTAAGAACTCCGTCGTATCCTTTGAATCTCTGCAAAGAGCTTGTGACTGACGATGTATGGGCAACCGTGTCGAAGCTGAAGGATCGCGACGCGATGGCGGCTTGGGCTGATGAGCATTCGCGATTCTTTAGTCCGAATGCGTCGCAATTGTTAGCGATGGATGAGGATCTGGTTGCGATCAACGTGGCCTTCGATCAGCCTGAATTCTTCGACAAGGTGCTCGCCGATTTGCGGTCGGCAGACGACGCCAAGAAAGCTCGCGCCGGTCGCCTCTTGAAGCGATATGTGCCGGCGGGGCCGCAGAATGATTCCGCCGATGCGTGGGATATCTGGTGGAAGGAAAACAAGCCGTTCATGTTCGCGTCGGACGCGGGAGACTATCGGTGGTACATCGACCCGCTCGCGAAAAAGCGGGGCGTTCCCGCATCGGAACTGCGAGGACCACGGCGAGCGGATCACCCTTGAAGCCGGTTTGAAGTGCCGTCCCTGCATTTGAACAGCAATCCACGCTTATTGTGTAACGCCGAGCCTTTCTCATGACGGGTCGCCTCTGGTTGCCCTCGTTCATTCCGGTTAGGATCATTAACCGTGGACGAATGTCAGAGCAGAGGATCGGAGCAGGACCGCGATGGAGTCGGATCGCGAAGAACGGGACGGCGTGGCGATCCGAGCGGTCGAGGTACGAAAGTCGTACGGCGCGAAAGACGCCCAGGTCGACGCGCTTCGCGGACTATCGTTCGAGATCGCCGACGGTGAGCGAGTCGCCCTGCTGGGCAAGTCAGGGTCAGGCAAGTCGACGCTATTGAACTTGCTGGGCGGCCTCGATCGTCCTACTTCAGGCGGCTTGCGAGTCGGCGGCAAGGATCTCCACCAACTTTCTGGCCGAGAGATGGCGCGATTCCGCTCGAAGACAGTCGGCATGATCTTCCAGTCGTTCAACCTGATCCCATCGCGCTCCGCCGTCGAGAATGTCGAACTGCCGATGGTCTTCGCCGGCCAATCACCCCGCAATCGGCGAGCGACTGCCCGGAAGGCGCTTGAATCCGTCGGGCTTGGAGCGAGGCTGAGTCATCGCCCCGCCCAGATGAGCGGTGGCGAGAGCCAGCGAGTCGCCGTCGCGCGCGCGCTCGTCAACCATCCGCGCGTTGTTCTCGCGGATGAGCCGACTGGCAATCTTGACAGTCAGACAGCACGGCAGGTGATGGCCCTGATTTTGGACCACGTCCGCGAGCACTCCGCCACGCTTGTTCTCGTCACTCACGACGAAGAGCTGGCCGCGAGTTGCACGGACCGGGTTGTTCGTTTGCTTGACGGCCAGATCGCTGCAGACATTCATTGATCGGAAGCAACGGAGAATCGCCTCGTGCGCTGGATCGACCTGATCGGATTGCCCCTGGCCTCGCTTGGCCAGCAGAAAATGCGCACGTGCCTGACGACCCTCGGCGTCATCTTCGGCGCGTTCGTGCTGGCGGCGAGTCTGTCGATCGACGAAGGCGTGCAACGAACGATCGAACGTGAGTCGAGCAAGGGAGACGCGTCGCGAAAGATAACGGTTTTTCCGAGGTGGCGAGCGACCGAGTCCAAGAAGGATGACGACGTGAAGGTCTCGGGCCGGATGTCGCCCGAGCGTCGCGAGCGTATTCGCAAGATTCTCGCTCAGCGCCAACAGGGCAGTCCCGGCCAGGAGCAAGTGAACCTGACTCCGCCTCGGCTGGAAGCACTTTCGCAAATCCCCCACGTGCGACTGATGATCCCACTTGTAGGCGGGCCTGTCGTTGCGACTCTGGGCAACCGTCCTGAAGAAGCGAGCGTTTCCTCCGGCGCAGGTGAAGATCCCGAGTTCGTGAAACGAATCGTTGCTGGCCGCGCGTTCGAGTCGGACGACGAGCATTCCGTCCTGCTTTCCGAGATGTTCGCGCATCGGATCGGACTGATCGACGATGCGGATATCGATCAGGTAATCGGCAAGCCTTTGCGTGTTGAAATCCGGGGGCACGAAGACGGACCAAGCTTCAACGTCTCGCTGGCAGACCGTTCGAAAGCCAGTAATAACCGCGACGAGCAGTCGGCCATTCGTCAGCTCGCCTGGCAACTTCCTGGGTCACTCGACCGGCTCAATCTCACCGGTGAGGAAATCGCTGCCTTACGAAAAGCTCTCCAACGAGATTCATCGGCAGCCGATCCCGCAGTGATCGCCGAGGATTTCCGCGTCGTGGGGATCTTCCGCGAGATGACTGACGAGGAACGCAAGGAATCGTGGGCCCAATTCCCCGCGAACACCGATCTTGTTCTGCCACGAAAGACCGCCGTCGACCTGACATTCCGCGATCCCGCGCGTCGAGACCAAGGAGTCGCCCAGACGGTTCTCTTTGTCGACGACATTCGCAACGTGAAGGAAGTTGTCGATAAGGTCGATTCGCTCGGTTTCGGAAGCCGGTCAATTGTCGAATTCATCGAACGCGAACGCCTCACATACTTGCTCATCTTCGGCGGTATGACGTGCGTGGCCGGCGTGGCCTTGCTCGTTGCATCGCTGGGGATTGCCAACACGATGCTCATGAGCGTTCTCGAACGGCGACGCGAGATTGGCATCATGAAAGCCGTCGGCGCGACGAACTGGCAACTCCAGAGCATCTTCGTGATCGAGGGAGGGTTGATCGGCCTGACGGGCGGAGTGGTCGGGCTACTATTGGCGTGGCTGATCTCGTTCCCGAGCGACGGCTGGGTGCGTTCGATGGTCCACCGCGATATGAAGATCGATCTCAAGGGTTCGATCTTTGCCTTCCCGAGCTGGATTGCAACCACGGTTATCCTATTCACTGTAGGTGTGACAATTGTGGCCGCACTGTACCCGGCTCGGCGCGCTGCGGGAGTTGATCCGGTCACCGCACTTCGGAACGACTGATCAGTGCGAGGTGACCTCCCGGAAAGGGGGAAGACCTATCCGCAGACTCTTGCCAGGTAAAGAATGGCGTCGAATGAAGCGCGCGGGATGGGTTACGTGGAACGTTCTGTCAGCGCTATCATTCTTGTTTTGCCTGATAACGTTGGGATTTTGGTTACGCAGTTACTGGGTTCGCGACACGTTTAGATTCGGGTGGGCGGGTGGAAATTGCCATGTCGCACAGTCCATCTTGGGCCGCTTTCATGTACTGAGCAACATCGACGGCGGTTGCATGGGCGGGGCGAGCCACGTGGCCGACCGCCTGTCTCCCGATGCGATCTGGAACGGCGGTATGTCGAGCTATCCTAGGGAAGTCCGATGGCGGTTGGGCTTCGTTTGGCAAACGTATAGCAGCTTTCATATGGGAATAGGAAAACCTTATACGAATTGGCACCGCCTTATCATCATCCCGTTTTGGTTTCCTACCGTCGTACTCGGGTTGGCACCAGCGGCTTGGGTTTGGGGCGAAAGACACCGAGTTGGGTTGATCGACCTGATGTGCATCGTCGCCGCGATCGCCCTTGCCCTGGCGTTCCTTGGGTACCTTGTTCGTGCGATGAATGAGACTCGGATGACCTGAGCCGAGTCTCATTCGAAACAATCGGCGTTCAATACCTGAAGCATCAGATTCTCAAAGATTCAAAACATGAAGTTGCTGCGTATCCGAATTCGATCTTTGATGATTGCTGTCACCCTTATTGGGTTTCGTCTGGCTCTATCCGTAATTGTGCTCTGAAATCTTGGCGTCTTCGATATTCATATTCACGACTTTCATTTTTCATTCGAGAGACGCTGAGCGGGCAAATCGTTCAGAAATCAAGGAAGCCTAATCAAACTGTTGTGAAAGAACCCCGCCGAATCCGGATTGCCTGGATCATGGCGGAAGTTCTGCCCGTCGATCAAGAACTTGTATTCATGTGCGCCTGGGGCAAGCGTGACTGTTGTCGAATACGTCCCCTGAGCGTCCGGCCCCGTCATGGCAACTGGTCGTTCCTTCCAATCGGTGAATGTGCCGACGACCGCCACCGACTTCACTGACCCTTCAGGGCGGTGTCGAAAGGTCACTTCGTACTGGCCGTTCTCAAGGCGTTTTGAGGTGGGCGCACCGAGAGTAAGGTCCTGGTCGGCGAGGACGAAGTTGAGGTAGCCGACGTGCATCTCATCCTTTGTCTGTTCGCCAAACGTGACGGCCCGTCGCGGGTCGGGATTGTTCGGGTTATCGGCGGAATTGTCGAAGCGAGCTTCGGTGTGCAGGATCGTCCCCTCGGGCATCGGCTTGGGATGATCGAGAACGTAGAGATTCTGCCAGTCGAACTCGTAACGAGGGACGTCGAGGATGACTTCGCGTCGTCCATCGGGATACTCGGCGACGAACTTCATCGACTTGCCGCGCAGGTGCATGTGCGGCAGGACGGAGAGGAGCATTGAAGGCTGCGAGAAACGGAAATCGGCTCGTGAAATATAGTCACGCTCGCCGGGCGGAATCTGAAGGCGGAAGTTAAGCGCCATGCCCGACATCAATTCCTTGTGTACCGCTGCCGGATCGCCGAAGACGAGCCCAATCTTGCTACGGTCGACTTGCTTCGTCCCGCGCGGGGTGTAGTGGAGTTGCAGAACGATCTTCGACCCCGCCGGAATGCGTTTCGCCACGCCGTCGGGCAGCACGCGAGGCGGCATTCCGGGAGCGTAGGCGGCGAGGAAATCGCCACCCTCCTCGTCGATCTTTGTCACGCCAGGCGGCAGCACAAAAACAACAACGTGATGGACGACCGCCTGGTTTCCCGGGCGCACCTGTGACGCCCGTACCCAGACGTCTCGCGTCAGCTTCGGATCGATCTCGACGAGCTCGTAAGGCATCGACCCTTCCGCCGGGATCTCAACCTCGCGAGGCATTTCCAGGACAAGGTCGGGCTTGGGGATCTGCCAGCCTTCGACGAACTGGGGCGATGGGGGTAAATCCGCCGGGTTTCCCTCGGGCGAGCCAGCGGCAACCCAGTCGCGGATGGTTTTCTTTTCTTCATTTGAGAGCCGGGCATCATTGGCGAATTTGCCATGTTCGGGAGAGGCGTGCCAGGGGGGCATCCGTCCTTCATCGACAACCTCGGCAATCATGCTCGACCATCCGGCGGCCTGGCGATAATTCATCAGCGAGAAGGGAGCGATCTCGCCGGGCCGGTGACAAGTCACGCAATGCGACTGCAAGATCCGCGAAACCTCTTTCGTGTAAGTTACCTTGCTACCACCATTCGATTTCGACGCCCGGCCGAGCTTACATCCGACTGCTTCTGTCTTCGTCGTTTTGATGTCTCGTCCAGATAGAACGGCATCAAGGGCGTCGACGAGGTCGTTGTGAGTGGCCGCGGGGCGATGGATTCCGATGGCATACTGGTCGTCGATTCGGCCTCGGTAACGGACGGTCCGTGAGGAGTCGAGAACGAAAACCTCGGGGGTCCGCTCGGCACCGAGTCGGTCGGCCAGTTCGTTTCCGACGTCCTTGAGAATCGGGAAGGGCAAGCCATGCTTGTCGGCGAATCGGCCGATTGCGACCGGGCCATCCTGCTGATTCGCATCAATACCCAGGAAGCTAACACCGCGACCTTCAAAGTCACGGGCGATTTTTGCGAGCCTGGGGGCATATGCCTCGGCCAGCGGGCATTCCGTGCCGAGGAACACCAGGACGACGATCTTGCGATCGCGCGCTTCGTCGAGCGTGTGCCATGTTCCTCGGTGGTCCTGAAGCCGAAACCCAAGCGTTGAATTCGCAGGCTGGCCTGGACCGACGAGGCCAATTAACGCCACAATTCCGAACAATCCGCTCGCGACCATCGTCCGGCCCTCTGCATTGCAAGCCTGAGTGCAAACCTCGAATCACGATACCACAAATGTCCGAGATGGTCCACGACTGAGATGCGAGTTCGTGGCAGGATCGACGCTGCGCTGCGAGCTGACTGGTTGTGCTGAAAAGTGAAAATGTGATTCGCTATAGACTCTAGTTTCTCAGGATCTCAGGCTTTCGGAGAGTTTCTACTTAACCAGTTTGTCGAGAATGATGGTCATGGTTGGCATGCTGAAATTCGCGCGTATAATGGGTGGCATGACTGTCAATGAAATCCTCGCAACGCTTGAATCTCTTGGCGACGCTGCTCGTCGTGCTCATAACACGAAGGCCGGCGCGCCTGACAATCAATTCGGGGTAAAGCTGGGCGACATTCGCACGGTCGCCAAGAAGATCAAGACCGACCATGAGCTCGCGCTCAAGCTATGGGAAACCGGCAACGTCGACGCGCAACTCCTCGCCACGCTTATCATCAAGCCCAAGTCGCTCTCGGCTGATCAGGTCGACGAGTTGACTCGCTCCGTCACCTGTGCGCAGGTGGCAGACTGGCTGAACTCGTACGTCGTGGCCGAACATCCTGAGAAAGAAACGCTTCGCGAGAAGTGGATGAAGGCGAAGGATCGCTGGGCGGCTCGTGCGGGATGGAATTTCACCGCCAGCCGTGTGAATAAGGGGACTCATGACTTTGACCTGTCAGCGCTTCTCGATCGCATCGAAAAGGAGATGCCGAAAGCGAAGCCTGAAGTTCAGTGGACGATGAACAACACGCTTGCCGCCATTGGCATTCACCACCCCGAGCATCGCCAGCGTGCGATTGCCATCGGTGCGAAAATCGGTCTTTATCAGGACTGGCCGCTGTCGAAGGGCTGTATTCCTCCTTATGTGCCGGTTTGGGTCGATGCTATGGTCAAGCGGCAGGGCTGACAGCCGCGGCGCGATATTATACGAATTGCCGCTCTATCTTTTTAGGCAGGGACGTAGGCGTCCCTCTGCGCGATCTCTTATCTCGCACTCCGGGAGCGAGGCGAATGGCCAGGTCCGAGAGCGAGTTGAAAGCGATTCTCGCCCAGGTCCTCGAAAAGACCGAAGCCGCCGAACGGGCCGAGTATCTTGCCAAGATCTGCGGCGATGATTACGCGCTTCGCGAGCAGATCGACGCTATGCTCGCCGAGCATGCCAGAGGCGAGGAAACTACCGAACCCGCGACGCCGGATGGACTTGGAGCTGGGCCGGCAAACGGGCCTGAATCCGACACTGAAACCGCGGACCTCTCATCGGATCGTGCGAACCAGCAAGTCGCGAAGCGAGTCCCTGCGCAAAAGCCGGCTGAGACCGAACCGGAGCCAAAGGGAGGCGGCCCTGGCACCACCGTTCGGGATTGGGGAGGGCCGACCGAAGCGATTGCCTCGAGAATTCAACCCGGCGCGTCGCGCGATGCAACTCATCCGGACGATCCAAACGCAACTGCGGCGGAAGGTTTCATAGGCCGGGTCATCGCGGGCCGGTACAAACTCGTGGAGGTTCTGGGTGAAGGGGGAATGGGCACTGTCTACCGGGCTGAGCAAACGCAACCGGTCCGACGTCCGGTGGCGTTGAAGCTGATCCGCGAGGGGATGAGTTCGCGCGTGGTGATCGCCCGATTCGACGCCGAGCGGCAGGCTCTGGCCTTGATGGAGCACCCCAACATCGCGCGGGTGTTCGATGGCGGTGCGACCGAGAATGGTCAGCCCTTCTTCGTGATGGAATACGTCGAAGGCGAACCGATCACCCGCTATTGCGATCGCCGCCGGCTTCATGTTTCGGCGCGGCTTGAGCTATTCGTCGCCGTTTGCCAGGCGGTTCAGCACGCACACCAGAAAGGGATCATCCACCGCGATCTCAAGCCTGGAAACGTTCTGGTCACCGAGGTTGATGGTCGCCCTGCGCCTAAAGTTATCGATTTCGGCGTCGCAAAGGCGCTGGAACGCGACCTCACCGAATGGACGCTGAACGACACAGGGGCAATCGTCGGTACGCCCACTTATATGTCGCCCGAACAGGCTGATCCGACCTCGATGGATGTCGACACCAGGACCGATGTCTACGCGCTCGGCGTGATCCTCTATGAACTGCTGGTTGGATCGCCACCAATCGACGCCCGGCAGTTCCGGCGCGGGGCTGTGCTTGAGATGCTGCGGATGGTTCGCGAGGTCGACCCGCCCAGGCCGAGCACGCGCCTGAGCACCGCCGAAGATCTGCCCAACATCGCTGCGAACCGAAGCATCGAACCGGCTCGCCTGACGAAGTCGCTCCGAGGCGAACTCGACTGGGTTGTGATGAAGGCGCTGGAGAAAGACCGCGACCGGCGGTACGACTCCGCGAACGGCCTGGCGCGAGACCTCCAGCGCTACCTCGCCGATGAGGTGGTTGAGGCTCGTCCGCCGAGCACTGGATATCGCTTGAGGAAATTCGTCCGCCGCTACCGCGTACAAGTGATCGCGGCGAGCCTGATCCTCATTGCGCTTGTGGCAGGAGTCGCGGGCACGACGATCGGTCTCGTTCAGGCTGAGGAGCAACGTGGGATCGCGGAACGACGAGCGGGGCAACTCACCCTGGCGAACGAGGCGACGACGAAAGAGAAAGTAAGGGCAGAGACCGAAGCGGATCGAGCCCGGCAGAACTTCGATACAGCGCGGGCGCTCATCCTTGATCTGGGCAAGCGAATCAACCAACTCGAAAATGGAGAGAACGACCCAAGGCTCGTGGACCGGGCCCGGAAAGCGGCGCTGGATAAGGCGAGAGAGCAGTTCGAGCAGTTCCTCGTCGAGCGGCCCGACGATGAATCGATGCAGTGGCAGGCCGCCCTATTGCATCGTTACGCCGCAAATGTCGACCGGCTGCTCATCGACTTTCGAGCAGCGGACTCGGCGTACGCAGCATCCGTGAAGATCCTGGAAAACCTCGCTAGCCGTTACCCTGAGAAGTCGGTCTACCGTAACGAACTCGCGCTGGCGCTTTCGGATCGGGCGATGCTTGAAAAGCGGATGGGAAAATTGAAGGAAGCGGCGACGACGCTTGACTGCTCAATCGGCGTGCTCGAAGGGACTGCGATCTCAGGGAGAGAATCAACCTATCAGCGCACGTTTACAATCGCGGTGATCGAATTGGATCGTGCCGATGTCGCTCATCGAAGGGGACAATTCGAGGACTCGTCGAAGTATGCAAGTCGAGCCGCCGAGATGTTCGAATCGTTGAAGGCAGAGCCTGCCGCTCTGCGAATCGGGGCCGAACCGTTATACGCGGCGATCGCTGCCCGGCGCCGCGCGGTTGCTCTTCGCGAGTTGGGAAACGCGGCGGAGGCAATCACGCTGAACGACGATTCGGTTTCGCGGATGAAGGCCCTTGGTGGCCCGAACGCGACCCGCGACGTCATCTTCCACGATTGCGAGGTGCGTCGCGAGCGAGGGTTGACGGCGAGGGGGATCGCCGACCGGCGTGCGTTGGCGGTAGACGACCTGGGAGAGGTGATCAAGATTGGGGAGAAAATCGTGAACGACTATCCCCAGGTCGGTTTCTATCGCGAAGGGTTGGCGGCCGATTATCTCTGTCGCGCCGAGTTACTCATTCTTCTCGGCAGGCACGACGACGCCGCGACCGACCTGGCGAAATCGCTGCTCGTCTCGCGCGAGCTGCTAAATCGGCACGGTCCACTTTCCGACTCGCTGCTCGTTCGGGCGAGAACTTACCTCGCCTTCGGTAAAGCTCGCTCGGCGGCCGGTAAGAATGATGAGGCGTTGGGGCACTGGAAGAACGCGATCACCATTTTCGAGCTCGCGCTCAAGACCGATCCCGACAATGTCCACCACCAGCGGGGACTTGCGGAGACCCGAACTCGCGTGGCGCCCCCGCGTTGATGCAGAATCAGGGGATGTCCGAAGTGGTGGGGTACGGGTTCGAAGACTGGTTGCTACTGTTCGTGACGACGACGTTGACCGTCTCGTCAGTGGCAATCGGGTCGTCGTTCCACTTCGTGTTCTGTACCGAGGCGTTGTAGGTGTTCTGTGTGCCTGAGACGAGCGACCCGACCGTGCCGCCCCACTGTTTCTTGGCGTTCTTGCTCTCGATCGAGACCGAGGCGCCTGTCGTGAAGTTATCGCCGGTAACGGTTCCGTTGGACGTCCCGGTCTTCTTCAGAGTCGGAAAGCTCGCTCCCGATATTGTTGGGTTCGCCATCGTGATACCCTCTCGATCTTGAAGTTGGTTACGTACCACCGCGCTCGGTCTCTGACCCACTTCGCAGTCGGTCAGGCCGAGCGACAAAAAACTTCTACCCCTCATACTGCAGAGCGGCGCCATTCGTTGCCTAGTCTTTCCTAGAATTTAATTTGGCGTGCGGTGGGGAAGTTTTGTTTCAACTCCAAGGAAACACGAGAGGTCTGTTCGCTGCAATTCTCTGAGCCGTTTCGACGTCACAGTTTGCGCATTCTCCTCCGGCGGGCAAATGTGCCGAATGAGGTATTCTTGAGATACTCAGCCTGAGTTACGCCGTCAGCTTGTGCTCTTCGCTTCGACCGAGAAACGAAGGCGCCATAAACAAAAAATGAATCAGATTTTATGAAAGGCATATGTGAAGATGTAGTGACTAAAAGATGCAGATCCTGTCGCTTTGCTGCCGATTCGCTCTCATTAAGATTTCATAAGCGTTCCGGACAATTCGCATAACTTCGATCACAGTCGCGATTTTTAACTCAACAGTTGCTGACTTCATACGCGGTAACTCGACCAGTTCTGATGCAAACCCGGCCACAATTTGACGGCCACGATCATTCGGTGCTTGCAATCGCGTCGTCTCGTTCGAACACTTATACTTTTGGCACGATTTGACTTCCACGTCTCCGGCCGAGGGTGTCCGCTGATGTTTGCAACCGTCATCCTTTTTAGCCTGGTAACAGTGCCACCGCAGTCGTACGCATACGTGCCGGCGTCGAAGAAGTTCCGCATCGAGTTACCGAGCCAACCATTCGACGCGTCGACGAAGACGATCAAGACCGCCAATGGACTTGCCCAGTTAACGGTGGCGCAGACGAAGACGCTGAATGGCTCCTATTTGATTCAGGTCACCGAGCACGACAGCCAGATTGATCCCGATACGTTGAACGAGGGAATTCGCCAGTTCATTGCTTCCAAGAACGGCACATTGGAGTCGGTCAACGACGTTACGGTCGACGGACAACCTGGGCGCGAATTCGTGATGACGGAACGCTCGCCCGAAGGCCAGCGACGTTCGAGAATGCGCTGGATCGTTTCGGGCAATTCGCTATTCATGCTTAGTGTCGTCGGAAATGCCGGCTTTCAGTTGCCAGCGGACGCGACGCCGTTTTTCAACTCGCTGGAGATTGGCAACCCGAAAGTCGTCGATCGCCGGCTCTCGCCTCCCCCTCAACCGGAAGCCGACCAACCCATGCTCGTCGCTGGACCGCTCGACAATTCCAAGAAGGCGGACGACAGCGAGCTGCAACTCTTTGAACCTGACAAGGATGACAAGGACGATAAAGACGAGAACACGACCACGGTCGATCCCAAGCCGGACACCACTCCCAAGTACACAAGGCCGGCGGGCAAGGTCGCGTTCAGCAAAATTCCTCGCGACGCCAAAAGTTACGGTATCGATGAAGTCCAATATCTCGGGCGGCCTTTTCAGGGAGAAAGAGACGGGTTCCTCGACGCCGCGCCTTCGGGCTCGGTACTCGTGGGTTTCGTTGTGGGCTATGTCGATAAGTTTGGCGGACCGAAGATCGGCTCGGTGCAGCCGATTTTCCGATCGCGGACCGGCGGAGCCCATTACCGCGGAAAGCTTCACGGCCCGGCCACATCGCCGCTACGGATGATCGTTGCCAGACCCGGCTATGCGGTCGGCGGTCTTGTGACGCACTCCGGATTGATGGTGGATGGCTTTTCCATCACCTTCATGAAGGTCGATGGGGATCGGCTGAAGCCCGATGACAGCTATGAATCGCCCTGGATTGGTGACTCTCGTGGCGGCGGCCTGAGCCAGGTTTTTAGCAAAGGGGAGTTGGTGATCGGCCTTACGGGCAGGGCGGGCAATGAAGTGAATGGCCTGGGGCTGATGACCAAAAAATGAGTGAGACGCAGTCCCTCACGAGCCGCCGTGGGGCAGTTTCACCTCATCGTTGATTTGTTACACATTTAGATTGCTTGCAAGCCATCGCGGGGGTAGGCTTATCCTGAGTCCGGCCCCCTCCCTGGAGCGACGTCGCCTGGCCGGGTCATCTCAACCTCTCCCAATCTGTGAGGTGCCTGTGCCGCTTCGTTCCATCTGCCCGTCTTGCGGCCGAGTTGGTAAAGCTCCAGAGAACGCGATGGGGCGTCGCGTTCAATGTCCAGGATGTAACGTTCCCTACAGGCTCACACCAGAAGTGTTGCTGCCAGAGGATCGACAGGCGTACGAAAGCGAGTCGACCCAGAAGCCGGCAAGCAGCACGACACCCATAGAACGCCAGCAACCGGATCTCTTCGCGGAATCGAAATCGCGATCAGCGCCCGAAGATCGCTACGACCTCGACGAGCCAATCGAAGCTCCAAAGCGATCCGCGAAACCAATTCCCGACCTCTTTCCTGATCGTCGCAAATCGGCGGTGGAAGTCGACGAACCTGAGAAACGCGGTCTCTCAACGCCGATTCTCGTGGGTGGCGGAATCTCCGTCGCCGTGATTTCGATTCTAGTGACGTGGCTGGCTTTACGTTCCCCAAGCACACCGGCACCAGACCAGGCTCAAACCGCCGCCTCGACCGACGCAACTCCGGTGGCTGCCCCCGCGCTTGATGAAGCGCCTGCTCCTTCGGTCAATGTCGGCGATGCCACGCAAAATGACCTGGCTGCGACTACTCCGGCAGGTGGCGGGAGCGTCAATCTTGCGAAGGGATCCGTCGAGCCCAAGCCTGGGATGATCTCCGTCGCCGTTGCTTCGCAAGTGACAGACAGCAACGGACCTGCCGCCGCTCCGGCCCCAGTGCAAGTCGTCGAACCGCAGCCGCAGCCGAACGTCGCTGCCAATGTGCCGGCAGTTGCCGCGGCCGAGCCCAAGCCCGAAGCGGATGCCGACGGAGGTACCGCGGCGGTTCCGCAGGGAGACGCGAAGGTTGCGGGAAAAGCCGCCGATTCGGCAGCGCACCCCGAGCGTGAATCCGATGTCGCCGCCAAAGCCCGCGCCGCTGCTGCATCGATCGCCTCAAGCGACGCTGGTCCGGGCAAGGCACTATCTACCGCAGAGATTGTCGAGGAGAGCGAGCCTTCGGTTGCCGTGATCAAGGGAAGCGCTTCGAGCGGCACTGGATTCCTCGCCGCGCCCGGTTTGCTCGTGACAAACTCGCACGTCATCGACGACGAAATGATTTCGCAGTTGGAGGTGCGGTTTGTCTCCGCCGACGACAAACATAGCGCTCCGATTCATGCCGAACTGCTTTACGAAGACCCCCAACGCGACCTGGCCTTTCTCGCAGTGAAGACCGATTTGAAGCCGTTACGAATCGCGAAGACTTATAACTTCCGAAAAGGTGAAGACATCACCGTGATCGGCAGTCCTGGGCTTGGCGATGGGCAGGTGCTCGAAAACGCGATCAGCCGCGGCGTTATGAGCACGAAGACGCAGATCGAAGGAAAAAGCTTTTACCAGCTTGGCATCGCGATCAACCCGGGCAACTCTGGCGGTCCCGTGTTCGACTCTTCGGGACGCGTCATCGGCGTGGTCACGCTCAAATCGATGAAGCAGGAATCGACCGGATTCAGCATACCGATCGAGGATCTGCAGGACGCGCTTGGGAAGGTCGCCAAACAATCGGCCGTTGACTCGGAGCGGTACCGCTCGAAGCATCGTTCGCTTGCGACCGTGAAAACGCTTGGCGTGGGTGGAGCGCTGATGTGCCTCGTCATTGACCTTCGCCGCCTCAGCGCCGTGGCGAATAGTAACGAACTGAAAGAATTGCTCGTCGTGCTGGAAGCCGCCACGGCCGAACTGAACAAGGAAGTTTTCCCGTCGGCCACGTCTCAGGCCGCTCGAATCAAGACCGACCCGCTCGTGCCCAAGAGCGTCAGGGATATGGTCGGAGCGATGAATGAGAACTTCGCGCGGATCTGGACCGCTTATTTGAATCGAGGGAATGTCGATAGCAATCAGCTTCGGCCCTGGAAACAAACGCACAAGCGATTAATTATTGACCTGGCAAACGCGCTCAAGCTGCCAGTCCCCACGCAAATGCTTGTCGCGTTCGAGGATTACACGGTTCCTCAGCAGACGATCATCGCCCTGGCTCCACAGAATCTCGGTTCGTTCAACTCGCGAGTCAGGCCACGCATTGGTGGCTCGCTGAGCAGCCGCCAACCGGGAAGCAGTCTTCGCCAGCCCAGCAGCATTCGCGACCGCATGAGGCAACGCAGCGGCCGACGCTGATTTAATCGACGGCAGGAACTTTCAGAGGTTTTCGCGATCAAGGGGCCCTGGCGAGTGTGATTGCACTCGCTAAGCCCCTTGTTCGATTCCCCATCTGCGATTTGCCAACGGCTGCGGAAGATTCCCGCACATTAACTGCAACTGGTAAAATGTCTGGCGAGACATTTCTGCCTTTCGTGCGCCGTCCGGATGCCGCAAATCGAGTGCGGCTGACGGATGATGATCAGTCTCTCATGCAAGAGGGGAACGCGATGGATCGACGTGAGTTTTTAACCACTCTGGCAGCCGGCGGCTCGCTGGCACTGATCAATCACCCGTCCCACGCCAATGGCGACGATCGCACCTTCGCAACTCCCGATGCGGCAACAAAATCGCCGCCGGAAAAACTCGCATATGTGACCGGTGTCTACGCAGGAACGGGCGTAAACAAGCCCGACTTCCTTGCGACCATCGACGTCGATCCAAATTCAAAGACCTATTCGCAAATCATTCACCGATTGCCGATGCCCAATGTCGGCGACGAACTTCATCACTTTGGCTGGAACGCCTGCGCAAGCTGCCACGGCGTTCGTGCACGACGATACCTCATCATTCCCGGACTCGTCTCGGGCCGTATCCACATTGTTGACACGGAGAATCCCCGAGAACCTCAAATCCGTGAAGTGATTGAGGCCAAAGAGATCCTTCGCAAAACCAAGCTCACAGCGCCCCACACCGTACATTGCCTGGCCGACGGCCAGATTATGATCTCGATGCTTGGCAACGAAAACCTCGAAGGTCCTGGCGGCTTCCTGCTGCTCGACGAAAAATTCGACATCGTCGGTAAGTGGGACGCGTCGACGATGGGTATGAATTACAATTATGACTTTTGGTATCAACCGCGACAGAACGTGATGGTCAGCAGCGAGTGGGGTGCACCAAAAACGACGCGTCCGGGCTTCAAGCTCGACGATGTGAAGGCAGGAAAGTACGGGCATCATCTCCATTTCTGGGATTGGACGAAACGCGAGATCACCAAGAGCATCGACCTCGGCGAAAAGGGAATGATTCCGCTCGAAGTCCGGTTCCACCACAACCCGGAAAGCAGTCACGGATTTGTCGGCGCTGCTCTTTCGAGCACGATCTGGCACTTCTTCAAAGATCGCGAGGAATGGAAGGCCGAAAAGGTCATCGAGGTCGAAGGTGTTGAGACAAAAGGCTGGGATTTCCCGGTCCCGGGATTGATCAGTGACATCGTCGTTTCGATGGATGACCGCTGGCTCTATTTCTCGAACTGGCTGCACGGCGACATTCGTCAGTACGACATCAGCAACCCATCGAAACCGAAGCTGACGGGGCAGGCCTGGATTGGCGGCGTGCTCGGGAAGTCACCTAAACACAGTGAGAAAACAGCCCGCGGCGGTCCGCAGATGCTTCAGTTGAGCCTCGACGGCAAACGCCTTTACGTGACCGATTCGCTCTTCAGTAGCTGGGACAACCAGTTCTATCCCAACGTCGCCAAGCAAGGTTCGCTCATGCTCCAACTCGACGTCGACACGGACAAGGGCGGGCTCAAAGTCAACGAGCGGTTCGTCGTCGATTTCGGCCAGGAGCCCGGCGGCCCCGCCCGTGCACACGAAATTCGTTTCCCGACCGGCGATTCGAGTTCCGATATCTGGTATTGATGCTCCGGCGCAAATCACACCCGGCCAGCGTCTCATGGAGGATTTATGAGCTTACATACGGATGCGACCGCCTTGCCCGTGATTGATATCGCGGCGCTCGTGGCAGGGCAGGAGGGGAAGCGGGCAGTCGCCGCGCAGCTCGGTCGGGCGTGCCGTGAGAACGGCTTTTTCTACGTTGTGGGCCACGGTGTCGGCGAGTCTTTGATCGCGCGATTAGAGGCACTTTCGCGGGATTTCTTCGCGCAAGATGTCGAGACGAAGTTGCGCACTCCGATGTCGCTGGCGGGTAAGGCTTGGCGGGGATATTTCCGTGTTGGAGACGAACTGACGTCCGGAAAGCCCGACCAGAAAGAGGGCATCTACTTCGGCGAAGAACGCGCGGCCGACGACCCGCTCGTTCTTGCAGGTACGCCGCTGCACGGCCCCAACTTGTTCCCTGAAACGCCCGTGGGATTCAGAGAAGCTGTTCTTGAATATATGGCTGAGATGACGCGACTCGGCCATCAGCTCATGGGTGGACTTGCGCTTGGCCTTGGTCTCGAAGAGTCGTACTTCGCCGACCGCTGTACGACCAACCCGCTCACACTCTTTCGTATCTTCAATTATCCACCATCGCCCGACCCGAACTTGTGGGGTGTGGGCGAACATACCGACTACGGCTTGCTCACGATCTTGCTACAAGACGAGGCGGGCGGGTTGGAAGTGAAATCGCAGTCACGCTGGATTCCCGCTCCACCGATTCCCGGCTCGTTCATCTGCAACATCGGCGACATGCTCGATCGCATGACGGGCGGCTATTTTCGTTCGACTCCCCATCGCGTGCGCAACCTTGCACCGCGGAATCGCCTGTCATTTCCCTTCTTCTTCGATCCCAACTTCTTCGCCAAGGTTGCGCCTATTGAAGGGATCGCACACGAAGGCTTGGAAGACGACCACGAGCAGCGCTGGGATCGCGCAAGTGTGCACGCGTTCGCGGGAACATATGGGGATTATCTTCTGGCCAAGGTCGGCAAGGTTTTTCCGGATCTCAAGACCAAGGTCCTTTGAACAGCCATCAAAACGCACGATGAGGGCAGGACACCCAATGTCGCTACCGTCATCGCGCGTTCAGTTTCGATCAATCGACTCAATAGCTGTCTGATGAGATGATCTCACCGCCCGCTCGTGAGCCCAGCGACCAGATCACATCGGCCGAAGTGCTATCCTTGAGGAACTTCACAGATCCGTCGGTGAAGAGGACGTTTGCACCGCCGGCGTGGTAGCTGCTGAGTCCATAAACGCCCGGCTGATTGACGGCATTTGCGCTACCCGCGGCGACGTTGCAATTCGGCGTCTTCGGGTTAGGCGGCACCAGCATGTTGCCCAGGGTGTAGCTGGGCAGTCCGAGTGCCCATGCTTCGCCGAGCGTCGTGGTTTTGTTGGCGCGATTCGACGCGCTGCTGGCACCACTTGCGCACTGTTGCAGCCAGATTGCCAAACTGCTGGCGAGTGCGGGGCTCGGCATGGCAACGGAAGCCGTGTTGCGTGTGACGCCTGAAGGATAGCTGCCGATCATGATGATATCGGTGGGGATCACAACTCGGACGCCCGCGCTAGCACGCACGCCGCTACCAGTCCGCCACTCGCCGCACGCGACGGTGTTGCTCGAACCATCGCGAATGTCGCGAAGACCAATGGCCGCACCACCTGAGTTGAATACACCGTTAGGCAGTCCGTTGGGAGTCTTGGCCGGACCCGTGAGTGCGCCGGTGTAACCACCCCACTCGAGCGACGATCCCAACGATGCGAAGTAGTTGTTGCCAGGTGCAGTCAGAGCATTGATCGGCGCTGTGCCGGTGCCAAGATAACCGGGCGGCGAGTCTGACGGGCAGAGAAACGTGTTGATCCGCAACACGGTTGCCGTCGAGTTCGCTGGAGTGCCGTAGGCGTCCTGGTCTGGTTCGAGCGACCAGTTGATGGCGTTGAAGAGCGGCTGCTGCTCCATGAACCCGAGACCGCGTGCGAACGCACTAAACGACCCGTTGAGGTTATATGCGTTGGTGTCGTACCGATAGCCGACGAGTCCACCGGGCGGGAAGCTGTCGTTGGCCGAGTGGTAGTTGTGAAGCGCCAGCCCAATTTGCTTGAGGTTGTTGACGCACTGCATGCGCCGGGCCGCTTCGCGTGCAGCCTGAACGGCCGGTAATAACAGCGCGATCAGCACGGCGATGATTGCGATCACAACCAGCAGTTCGATCAAAGTAAAACCGCGCCGCCTGCACGCTTGCCGACCCGAAATCGACGCGTTGTTCTTCAGATCATTGGGGAGGACATTCGAACCCAACCGGCCACCATCGGACAACGTGATCATTGAGAGATCCTCGACATCTCCGCATGGCCTCTGGTTGTCCAGTTGGCTCCTGGCGGAATATCGATCCTGAAGGCCTCTCGTTGTCGAGTCGGCATTTGTACGGGTGATTCAAGCGGGGGGAAAACAGCTCACATCCACTGGCACCGCCGCGTTGCATTCCCAACTCAATCAGTCGGGATTCGCACGCTTTTGGGCCAAGCTGTGGCTGACGTGGGCCATTATTCTCACTTCTATCGGCCAAGGTCAAGCTGATATCTTCTATCTTGATCGATTTAGTGAAATTTGCTCTTAAATAAATGACGCGTTCTTTGCGATTCTGAACGGATGTCATTAGCTTGCGTGGTTGGTCGTCTTATCCATTTGTTACACAGCGAGTTATGTCGATTGAGCTTGGCGCGAATCGCCAGTCATTTGCCGAGCGAAGTTCGTTCCGATTTCGTCGTGAGGCGGCCGAGAAAACTTGAGTCATGTTATTGATATTGTCGATTGATTTAGTATAGTATCCTCGCGCTGACTGATCGGGCGATGGCGATCAGTGAAGCGATACACCGGTTTCTCGCGTTGGCAAACACCCAAGAAAGGGTGGCGCCGGGAGAAGGCGAGCCAGACGGCTCGCGAAGGGGGACAGTGATGAGATTGATGAGGGGTTGGCGTCGATGGTTACCTGGGCTGTTGGTTCTTACCACGGCCGCAACGGTCTGTGCACAGCAACCAGACCCGGCGAAGGTTGAGTTCTTCGAGAAGAAGATCCGGCCGATTTTGGCGGGGCACTGCTATGCATGTCATTCCGCCGACACGAAGCCGGCGGGCGGCCTGCGAGTGGATGACCGCAACGGGATGATCGTCGGCGGCAATACCGGCCCCTCCATCGTCCCTGGCAAGCCTGAAGAAAGCCGCCTGCTCAAGCGAGTGACCCAGGAAGGCAAGCGCAAGATGCCGTTGGAGGGTGAACATCTCTCCGCGCAGGAACTTGCTGACCTGACATCGTGGATCAAGGATGGCGCTGCCTGGCCGGCGATCCGTATGCCCGCCTCGTTCGGCAAACCGAAGCCGAAGTACGAGCAGCTCAAACGCGACCACTGGGCTTTCAAGCCGCTGACGAAACCTCAACCGCCGACCGTGAGCAATACAAGCTGGCCGGTCGACGATGTCGATAAATTCGTGCTCGCGAAGCTCGAAGCGAAGGGCCTCAAGCCGGTTGGCGATGCAGATCGCGTGACGTTGATCCGACGTGTCACGTTCGACCTCACCGGCCTACCGCCGACTCCTGAAGAGATCGACAACTTCGTTCGCGACAAAAATCCGCAGGCATTCGCCAATGTGGTCGACCGCTTGCTTGCGTCGCCCGCGTTTGGCGAGCGCTGGGGACGACACTGGCTCGACGTCGCGCGATACGGCGAATCGACCGGTCCCAGCCGAAATATTCCCTATCCGCACGCCTGGCGGTATCGCAATTACGTCATCGACAGCGTGAATGCCGACGTGCCGTTCGACCAGTTTATCCGCGAACAGATTGCCGGCGACTTGCTGCCCGCGTCGAACGACAACGAACGCAATCGCTTGCTGACCGCGACCGGGTTTCTTGCCCTCGGACCGAAGGATGTGAATCAGCGGTTCAAAGTTCGTTTCTTGATGGACAATGTCGACGAGCAAATCGACGTTGTTTCGCGATCGACTCTTGGCCTGACCGTCGCATGCGCCCGCTGCCATGACCACAAGTTCGACCCAATTCCGACGTCGGACTACTATGCTCTCGCGGGGATTTTCACGAGCACGGATAATGCGGCAGGATTGCGCAATCAGATGGGCGGGGCGGGACTGGCGTACTACGTGCCCGACATGCTCGTTCGGCTCAAGGGGTCGATTGCTCCTGCGGATCCCAAAGAAGTTGCGAGGCTCACGGCTGAAGTCGCGAAGGCAAAAGAAGCGTGGGACAACATTCGTGGGACGCCGGAAGGATTGAAACGCGGTCCCAACGGTCAGCCGGTTCAACGTCCGGTCCGCCTGAAATACGAGGGGCTACAGGCCGAACTGCTGGCGCTTACGGATCCGGCTCAAAAGGGGCTCGCTGCACACGGAATTCGCGATGCCAAGTTGATCGCGGATACTGAAGTTCGCGTACGCGGCGAAGCGGAAAAACTCGGTCCGGTGGTTCCTCGCGGATTCGTCACCGCGTTCGAAGTTCCGGGAACATCGTCGATCAATCGCGAACAAAGCGGCCGGCTCGAACTCGCGCAGTGGATCACCAGCCCCAAGAATCCGCTCACGTCTCGCGTGGCGGTGAATCGCGTCTGGCAACGTCTCTTTGCGACGGGACTCGTCTCGACCGTCGACAACTTCGGCACGACGGGCGATGTCCCGTCGCATCCTGAGTTGCTCGACCATCTGGCTGGCAAGTTTGTTCAGGATGGCTGGAGCCTGAAACGATTGGTGAGATCGCTCGTGTTGACGCGTGCTTACCAGCTTTCGGCCGAAGGGAGTGCCAAACAACTTGCGACCGACCCGGCCAATCGACTTGTCTGGCGTCATGCACCTCGTCGGCTTGCCGCGGAAGAATATCGCGACGCCGTTCTAGTGATCGCGGGCACGGTGGAGAAGGGGCGCCCGACCGACACAGCGGCTCAGCATCTCAAGATGATCGAGATTCGCGATAACGGTCCCGAGGCGAAAGCGATTCATGAAGCGTCGGACAGGTCGCGCGTTCGCAGCGTCTACCTGCCGTTGCTTCGTGGTCTCACGCCGCGTGCGCTCGAAGTGTTCGACCCTGTCGAGCAAACGCTGGTGACCGGCGCTCGCGAAGAAACGACAGTGCCAGGCCAGGCGCTGTTCCTCCTCAACTCGACGTTCGTGCGAAAGCAATCACTCGCGTTCGCGGAACGGCTGCTCGCCGATTCCAAGACGAACGACACAGATCGCGTTCGTTCGATCTATCGGCAGGCCTTGGGGCGCGAGCCGGGTGACGCCGAGGTCAAAACGGTGCTGGCGTTCCTCGACAATTACGCGAGCACATATGTGCCACCGGCTGCTCCGGTTGAAAAGGCCAAGCCCGACGCGAAGCCAAAGGCTGCCGCCGAACCGCCGCCGGACCCCGACCAAGCCGACCAGGCCGGTGTCGCGATTGTCGAGGAAGTCATTCGTCCCAAAGACGCACGCACGGCCGCGTGGCTCGCGTTCGCTCAGGCCGTTTACGCGTCCGCCGAATTCCGCTTCGTGCGCTAACCTCAACTCTAAGCGCCCCGCTTCAACGGCGGGGCGCTTTACGATTGGAGCAGATTCACCATGTCAGAGAATTCCGCATTTCAGCCTTCACGCCGTCAGGTGCTCCGATCCGCCGGAGCTGGATTTGGTTATCTGGCTCTCGCCGGTTTACTCGGCGAGCAAACATCGTCGGCCGCGAGCAAGCAAATCGCTCACCCGCTCGCGCCGAAGGAACCTCACTTCACGCCACGCGCCAAGCGATTGATCTTCGTTCACATGAACGGGGCGATGTCGCAACACGACACGTTTGAATACAAGCCGCAGTTGCAGAAGAACGATGGCAAAGCTGGACCTGGAGGCGGAAGCCTTACCGCATCCAAATTTAAGTTCACGCAGCACGGCCAAACTGGCTCGTGGTTTTCGGAACTGCTGCCGAACCTTGCGAAGCACGCCGACGAACTCTGCTGGCTGCGTGGTTTGCACACTGACACCCCAGCCCACCCGCAAGCGGTGGTTCAACTTCACACCGGAAGCGCCAACGCCGCGCTCACGCGGCCGAGCATGGGTGCCTGGCTGCTGTACGGCCTTGGCAGCGAAAACCAGGATCTGCCGGGCTACGTCACCGTCAATCCGCCGCCCAACTTCGGCGGAGCGGTGAACTACGGCAGTGCATTTTTGCCGGCACATTTCCAGGGGACGCGCATCGACGACAACGGTTACTTGCCGAATCTTCGCGCGACTGCCGCGAACAAGCTTCAGCGCATGCAACTCGATCTCATTCAAGGGATGAATCGCAACCTTGCCTCCGCTGCTGACGTGCCGGATTCGCTCGACGGCGTTATCGAGTCGTTCGAACTCGCATTCCGCATGCAAGGCAAGGTGCCTGAACTCCTCGACATCTCGAAGGAGCCGCAGAAGGTTCTCGACGAGTACGGTGTGAAACCAGGACCCGCCGGAGCGTTCGCGCGGCAGTGCTTGATCGCTCGCCGTTTGAGCGAAGCGGGGGTTCGTTTTGTCGAAGTTTGCCAGCCGGGCTGGGATCATCACAACAATCTGCACAAGGGGCTCATCGATCGTTGCGGCTCCGTCGATCAACCCACAGCAGCGCTGTTGACCGACCTCAAGCGGCGCGGACTGCTTGACGACACGCTCGTGCTCTTCGGCAGTGAATTCGGCCGATTGCCGACTTCACAGGGGCAGGACGGTCGCGATCATAACATCACGGGTTACCCGATGTTCCTCGCGGGCGCCGGTGTGAAGGCAGGTTATACGTACGGGTCGACGGATGAATATGGCATCAAGGCCGTGGAAGGCCGGATGCACACCAATGACTTGCACGCGACGCTGCTCGCGCTGCTCGGTCTCGATCACGAGAAGCTCACGTACAAGTACGCCGGCCGCCAGTTCCGTCTTACGGATGTTGCGGGCAGCGTGGTGAGCGATATTTTCGCATGATAGATCGTAATGTCGCAGGGGCGCAATGTTGTGTTCCCTGCGACGATTCAATTACGAACCAGCGCGGGGAATCTCGGCGAGAAGTGCTTTGAAGTCGTCGCGACTTCGAATGGGTTCCAGATCGGGCTCGGTTTCGAGATAGACCCGATCTCGGAACCCTTGTTTTACGGCGATTCGCACTGCGTCGACGGCTTTGAAGAGCGCCGCTTGAACCTGCTCGCTCTTTTCAGCTGGAGTCGTTCGCGCAACCTGAGCGTAGCACGCGGCCAGGAAGATTCGTTGCTCGCGGTCGACATTCGGTCCCGCTGAAAACCGATCGGCGAGTTCGAGCGCACGGGCGGGTTGACCCGCATGAGCCAGCGCGAGCATGAGTTCTGTTTGACGACGATCGTTGCTCTCGCTGATCTTGGCAAGGTCCTCGCGAGTCTTGAGCGAAGCATCATACATTTTCTTGGCGTCTTCGGGCTTCTTTTCCAAATCGGCAAGATTGCCAAGTCGATAGAAACTCATTCCCAGATCGCGGCGGTAGATGACGTTGCGAGGCTCGCGGTCGACGAGTTCCTGCCGTTGCTTTAGACCACTTTCGAGCATCTGGCGCGCGGTCTTCAAGTCTGCGCAACGAAGTTTGAATTCGCCGATCATGTAATAGACATCGCCCAGTTCCTTGAGCGCCGTGAGGTCGTTGGGCTTCAGTTTGGCCATCGATTCGCGTTGGTCGAGCGTCTGCTTGTAATAATCGTCGGCCAGTTTGCGGTCGCCCAGGCGGAAGTTTGTTTCCGCGAGCGCCATCATCGAATAGCTCAGGTCTTGTTTCAGCCGTGGATTGTCCTTGAGTTCCTCGGCCAATTCACGACGGAGATTATAGGCCTTTCGATAATTCTCGAGTGCGGCCGTCAACTCACCCATGCGGTATTGTGTCACGCCGACTCGCGTATACGCTTCCGCCAAGCCCGCCCGGACAATTTTGCGATCGATGGGGAAGTCGTCGAGCTTTGGTTTGTTGTAGATGTCCTCGTAGAGTTTCAAAGCGTCCTGGTTGTATGCGAGCGTCGCCTTCATGTCGCGGTTCAGTTCCTCACTACAGAAAGCGAGCTCGAAATACGTGTTAGCCAAGTTCTGACGTGATGGATCGCTATAGTTTTTGATCTTCACGCGTTCCTTGGTGATTTCCAGACATTTCTGAAACGCGTTAAATGATTTCTGTGTCTGCCCGAGTTGGCGATATATCTTGCCCAGTTCCATGAGTGCAGCGGCAGTGGTTGCTTCCTTGCTTGTGGACCTGTCGTAAATTCCTGCAACACTATCAATGCGTTTGAGTGCAGAGTCGAGCAGCGCGGCTTTAAGGTCGAAAAGACCGGGGGCTTGAAGTCCGCTTTGCACCTGGCTGACGAGATCCTGAATCGTGTTGAGTGCCAGCGTTGCCTGCATACCGGCGATTTGGGCGTTTTGCTCGGCCTGAGCGCGCGCGGTCACAGCTTTTTTCTCGCTGGTCACGGCCTCATCACGTGCGATTTTGGCTTCGCCTTCGGCTGCGCGCGCCGCTCGTTCTTGCGCCATCGCATCGTCGCGCGCGAGCTGCGCCTGGTTGCGTTGCGAGACAGCCTCGCGCCATTGCCAGACGACGCCAAAAATGCCTACCAGCGAAGCGACGATCAGTGCAGCCGTAACGCCGGCGAGCGCGGGCTTGCGCTTGGCCCACATGCGCAGGCGGACGATCGGCCCGACTGGTCTCGCGTTGATCGGTTCCCCGCGCAGCCAGCGATGGATATCGTCGGCGAGCGCCTGGGCTGATGGGTAACGATGCCGCGGATCTTTCTCGAGGCATTTCAGGCAGATGACTTCAAGGTCGCGCGGTAGTTTTGCGTTCACGCGCGTCGGCGAGAGCGGCGGAGAGTTCCGCACCTGGTCGAGCGTGTTCATTACCGAATCGCTCGCGAACGGAGCGCGGCCGGTGAGCGAGGCGTACATGATCGCGCCCAGCCCGTACACGTCGGATGCGGTCGTCACCAGCGAAGATTGGCCCGCCGCCTGTTCGGGCGCCATGTACGATGGCGTGCCCATGATCACGCCGGTAACGGTTAGCCCGGCGTCTTCTTCGATGCGTTTTGCGAGACCGAAGTCGGTAACGTGGGCATGATCTTCGGTGTCGAGCAAGATGTTCGCGGGCTTGAGGTCGCGGTGGAGAATGCCTCGTTGATGCGCGTGATTGAGCGAGTCGGCAATCTCGGCGATGATGCGAGCGGCAGCGCGTGGGTCGGTCGCGAGTTCGGGCAACTTCTTGTCGAGAGCCTGGCCTTCGACAAGCTTCATGCTGAAATAACGCTGATCTTCATATGTGCCCACTTCGTAGATCGGCACGATTCCCGGATGATCGAGCGCGGCGACGGCTTCGGCCTCATTTTGAAATCGTCGCAATTGATCGCTATTCGCAAATTCGGCATTGCGAATCATCTTCAACGCAACGAGGCGGTTCAGCGAAACCTGGCGTGCCTTGTAAACAACCCCCATCCCGCCCTGGCCGAGCGTGGAGAGAATCTCATAATCACCGATGTAGCGAACCTTGTCGCCCGCGCTCGGGCCATCTTTCCGGGGCGCACTTGGCTGAGTTGTATCGAGACGAACCGCGTCGACGGTGACTTCTTGAGTCGATGGTTGCCCCCCACTCGTGAATTCAGCCCCGCCCGCGGCCGAGGAGCGGATCTCAGAGCTTCGGACGTCGATGGTTTGCGTGTCGGATGCCGATGCCTTGTCACTCGGCGCAAATGCGGTCGTGTCCGTACCAGGCGCGTTGGCTGCGACGGTGTTCGTGTGAGCGTCGATAGTTTCATCGATGCGGGAGCCGCTGGCTTCTGAGCCGATCAGACCCCGAAGCATGACACCCAGTTCGGGTTCGAGATCGGGATGGCGAACGAGCCAGTCGGAGACGGAGAGCGTGGCTCCCTGGGCGAGCTCGCGTTCCACTTCGTCCCTGACCTGTTGCAACTTCCGCTGGCGTTCTGCCTGAGAGCTGGGGTCGTTTGCCATTGCCATCCTCGTTCATCGACCCAGCACCCCGAAGGGTGCCGGTATCGATTTGTGTCATGGCGATCGCTAGTGCCATGAGTATTGATATTACGCTCGAATTTCTTGAAGCATAAGTCTCACCCTGTCATGTCGCGCGTTTTCTTCGTCGCGAGTTCCTCCGCGATTGTTTCGAGAAGGTCGTCACCGAAGCGAACGGTCACACCCTCGCGTCCGAAGGTCGAACGCGAAGTCGGGGTTGCGATCGAAACCTGACGGGGGCGAGCGGTTGTACGTTGCGGACGAGCGACCGAATCAGCCTTCAGCACAATTGGCTTGTTTGGAACAGTCTGCGAACTTGGCGGCAGGGCACTCACCTCTTCGGCCAGATTCTGGAGGGCGAGGTCGGACGCGGTGTCTTCACTCGTCGACGCGAATTCGAGACCGGCATCGGTTGCGGCGTGCAGCCCGCATGGGCCGGTTTCGGCGTCGGGAATTGCAAGATCGGCGTCGGATAGCGACCGCTTGGCGTGGCCCGTTTCGAGCGATGCAAACATCACGGACGTCGCGTCGGGGCTGTGGCCCAGGCCGAGAACGTGACCGATTTCGTGGAGCACGATTGTTTCGAGGTCGTACTGGTTCTGGCCGATCTGAGTCGGGTCGCTTGCGCTGTACCAGTTCCAACCGGAGAGCAGCGTGATCGCACCCGGCGTTTCGCACCCGAGAACACCGTCGTTCGCCGATCCTGCAGGGCTTGTCGAACTGACGCGAATAATCGTGTTCGCATACGTCGGGTCTGAAAGCTCGACAATTTGCACACCATACGGAGCCACCGTGGCACTGGCAGAGTTCACAGCATCGGCAATTCGTGCGAGGTCGGCCGAGGTGAACATGCCAGATGAGTTGTCGACATAGATCGACAGATCGCCGGCGATGAGCTGGCCCGCGACGTCGGGAGCATCGTCTGTTACGCCGGCCGCGGTAAGGTTGCTCGTCCCCGAGCCAGTGAGTTGAAGTTGATTGACGAGGAGCGAGCTAGCGGCTTGATTCGCAGCGCCAAGCTGGGCACTTCCGCTCACGCTTGCGAGCGCTGCCGAAGCGTAAATCACACCACCATTGAGCGCCGCGACTGCCGCACCGCTCAGGCTGATGGCACGCGTGTTATCGCGTGACTGGAACAGCAAAACTCCTGCATAAACCCCCGAAGTTGGGGCGGAGAGATTCACGGCACCGCTTCCGCCAAGCGTGACGCCGCCATAGGTGCTGCCGGTTCCACCGTTGTAGTTGCTACCCGCGTTATAAATCATGACGCCGGAGCCATTGACAGTGGCTGCGCCATTCACGCTGAAGCCGCCGCCAGTGATCACGTAGATCCCTGGATTCATCGTCAGATGAGCAGACGCAGTAACGTTGATGGCGGGATAAATGCCGGGATTGATGGTGAGAGAGTTATTCGCCCCAAGGTTGATGGCCGCGAATGATTGCAGGCCGGCTGCCGCGGGAATCGGCAGCGAAAGCAACGGATCGGCCACCGATGCGACGTTCTTCACCGGAGTCGTGCTGAAGCTCGAGCTGCCAGTTGCCGAGGATCCACCTACAACGCGAATTGCCGAGGCCGAAGTTCGTGTCGCGCCCGACTCTTGAATCGCAGTTGCGGAGCTCGAATTGACCTGTACGAGACCGGGAACAGTGATGGTTGAACTACCTGAAAGCGTGAGCGAACCGCTCGCGGTTGAGTTCAGGATGTAGATCGACGGTTGTACCACGACGCTAAGCGTTGCCGAACTGGCTGTATATCCATTTCCGGCAGCGAAGCTCATCGTGATCGACTGCGTTCCGGCGGGTAGCGGGACGTTGGGAGTCAGTGTCGCCACGCCGTTTGCGTTGAGAGTTGCGATTCCGAGATCGACGCCCGTCGTGTTGTCGAAGAAGTCGACTGTTCCGACCGCGGGTGTTCCGTTGACGAGTACAGTCGCGGTGAAGATTTCAGTTTGGCCGTAAAACGCGGTCGTCAACGAGGCTGCGCCAGTCGTTGTCGTCGAGCCGCCTCTGATTAGTTCAGCGAACGGCGCGTTCTGCGAGTTGCTGGTCAAGAAATCGGAGCTGCCGGCGAGCGTTGCTGGAGTGTAAACCGCCGTGACGCCGTGAGACCCTGGTGCGAGAGTCGAGGTCGTGAGGCTCCATCGAGATTGATTGCCCGTTGGCGCGGCGAGAACACCAGGACCAAGGTCGACCGCACCGTCAAAGAATTCAACCGTACCGAGCGGAGCGATGGCCGAATCGAGATTCGCAACCGTCGCTGTAAATGTGACTGGACTGCCCCAGAAGGCTGTTCCCGACACGCTCGATACGGTGGTCGTCGTGTGGTCGGGGCTTACGGTCAATGTGCCGGTCGTCTTTGTTCCTGCGGCGTTCTTGTATGTGATCGCATAGTTAGCCAGCGTCGCCGTCGCGCCCGAGACGCTCGCCGTGATCGCATAAGCTCCGACGTCGGCTGTTCCGCTTGAGCCGGTGCTCGAGTACGAAGCGGTAATCGTGTCGTTGTTCTGGATGCCGGAGATCGTGCCCGTTAGCGCTGCGGAATTGTTCGTGCCGTAAGGCTTGGACGAGTCGGCGATCGTGACGGTGAGCGGTGCCTGGGCGATGGTGAACACGACCGGCACGCTGGTTGAACCGCTGTAAATCGAATCACCCGCGAACGTCGCGACGGCGAGGTAACGACCCGCGGAGGTGGGAGCGGCAGGAAGCGGGTTAGTGAGTGCTGTGTCGGTGCTAGCATAGTAGCGGAACGTGAGGGCTGGAGCGTTGGGCACACTCTGGTCAATGCCGACGACCGACGCGGTTGCCGCCGCGTAGGCGTGACCGTTGTAGGTCGCGTTTGGCGCGGTGGCGGTAGTGTTCGTGGTGATGAACTGGTAGATCGTCACCTGTGCGGGGTTGCCGCCGAACGATTGCACCGTCGTCGACTTGCCGTTCGCGAGATCGAGAATCGTTAGCGTGACGGCATATGTCGCCGCGTTGGTGAAGATTTGCGAAGCGGTGAACGGAATTGCCGCGCCCGCAGTGTTCGTCGAAATCGTCTTGCTCGTGGTCAAGACGTCGGCCGAATTCGCAATATTCGTGAACGTCCATGTAACCGTGTAATTGACGTTAGCGTAGGGCGATTGCAGCGAACCGCCCAGCGAGACCGGCGAGCCGATGACGTTTTGCCGGCCGGCGCTGATGGCCGTGATCGTCGGAGCAGGGGCCTGAGCGAGCGAGATCGAAGCTGGCACCGTCGTCTGGAAGGTTCCCGCTCCAGTTTGGACCTGAACGCTGACGGTGTAGTTGCCGGCGGCCTGGTAGAGATGGTCGAGACCGATCGTCGAACCTGCCGCTACCTGCGTTACAATGGCTGCGGAGTTATCGCCGTAATCAATGGTCACATTCCAGGGTGTCGATCCCGTCTGACCGACGAGCGTCACGGTATCCTGGAAATGCGAGAGAACGTCAACTGAGGGATTCGAGTTCGAGACCGTCAGCGTGACCTGGCTGCCTGGGCCGGTGCTCGTGTCGCTCATGATAGTACCAGCCGGTCCCATCAACGTGTCGGTGCCCGTCGACCCCATCAGCGTGCTGCCGGCCCCTCGCGCGACGAGCACGTTATGCACATCGGCAACGGTTGGGTCAGCTTGCGAGAAGCGGTACATGAAGAGGTCGTACTGGCCAGTTGCCGTGCCGTTTTTGGCAGCGAGGAAGCTGTTGAGCGCATCCTGGCTGAAGTTCGGATTCAGCGGGTTGAGGATGCTGTCGAGGTTGCTGGGGTTAAGCGGGCTGGTTGGGTTTGTCGGGTCGTAGGCCGGAGCGTCAGCAGACGCGGCGAATGATGCAACCTTGACGTAGTAGGTGCCGGTCGAGGGCAGCGTGACGTCGAGCAGCAGAGAGTCGGTGCCTTCGTACTGGTCGTCGTTGAAGGCAACGACGTTGCCATTGGCGTCGTAAACTGTCAGGACCGAGTCGATCGTATTGATGCCGCCGAGGCGGGCGAGTTCCTGCGAATCGACCTCGAACGTATAAATATCGCCTTTCTGGCCACTGATTGTGTAATAGTCGGGCGCTGCGCGATGCGTGGTCGGATCGAGGCCGATTGTACCTTGAACGTCGAGCGCAGCGACCTGGAAATTCATGCCCTTTTCGAGTTCGGCCAGGTTCACATCGGTGTTGGGCACAGAAAGCGGCGCGAGGGCGAGCGACTGTGCCGAGGCGGTTGACGAGTGTGTGCCCGCGGATGCGACGAGCGTCGTCCCGCGCGAGGCGAATGCAAGTTTGATCGCCTCGCGCGGGCCGAAGTCGAGCGCACGCAGGTCGTTGAAGCGGTCGGAGCCGACCGTGGCCGGTGAGCTAATCAAATGGTCGAATGTTTCAAATGCGCCTGCTGCTCCTTCGTAGGTTGGGTTGAACATGGAAGTGCCGGGGGGCGTGTGGATGCCGAAACCAATTGGGCCGAATGCGTCGGAGTGACGCACTCCCAAAAGGTGAGCGAGTTCGTGGGCGCCAATCTTTCCGCTCAAAATCGCGAAGTTATCGGCGCCAGTGACGGGATCGATCGAAGCTGGCTGTCCGCCGCCATCGACCATTCCGTTGATTTGAATCGACGCGTATCCGCCGAAGTTCGTGTTGCCGAAATCGACCTCACTCGCCTCGCCGCCAGGCAGGCCCGATGGTGGCGTGCGATTGAAGTAGAGCGTGGCGTACTGGCCGGCCGTTAGGAGGTTGGCGGGAATGTCTGAACGGTTGTTGGTGAGCGCGACGTCGAACCAACGATTCGCGAAGTTGGGGACGCTGGGATTCGTCGGATCGGGGCCATAATAGTCGAGTTCGATGCGAGTGAGGATCGCCGTACGTTCGGCGGCTGTATAAACGTGATCGCCCGCGACTGTGTAGGTGTCAAAATCGAGGTAGACCCATTGTGTTCGCGCGTCGGGCGCGAACGGCGTGCTCGTAGCTCCACCGGTCTGGCCGGCGAGACGATAGTCGGGGAGATTCGCAGTGCTGATCACGTTGGGACGCATGTTGCCGCTGATCTGATCGCCGAACTGCGTACCAACGACGTTGGCGATACCTTCAGGATCGCTGAGCGTGAGCTTCATGCCGCCGGTCATCGTCTGGGCGGACGTATTCATCAGGTCGAGAGAAATTCCGCCGCCGGTGTAGGCGGAGAAGTCGAGCGTGTTCGTACCTTCCGCAAAGCCTGCGGGATTGGTCGGATTGGCGACGAATGCAAGGCCGTTGCCCGAGCTCGTCATCGTCCCGGTGGTGGCGAAGAGCGGCTGATTCAGCGAGACGTTCGCCGTCGGCGTGCCGCTGAAAATGTAGGTGTTATTGCCAGCGCCGCCGGTGATTGCGACGTTGCCAGTGGCACCCGTCATGATGACGGCCTGGTTGTCTCCCGTGCCCAGGCTGATCGTCATCGAGCCCGCCGAGCCCGAGTCGACGAAAATATTTCCGCCGCCGTGACCGGTGAATGTGACCGTCGATCCCGCCGGTCCAGTCGCTGAATACAGGAACGATGCGGAGTCCGCACCACCGTTGAAGATCAGCGTATTGACCGGGCCCGAGTTCGTGAACGTCGCAGCCGCACCATCGCCCTGGAAGTTGATCGTCCCGGCCGAGCCTGTGTTGACGAGCGAATCGGCATCCGAGCCGCCGTTGAAGAGGATCGTGCCGACGCTGTTCCCGGAGTTGATGAGCGAATCGACGCCGGTATCGCCATTGAAGATGATCGAGACGACACCCGACCCGGTGTTCGTGAACGTGTTGGTGTCAGACCCGGCGTTGAAGAGAATCGAAGCCGTATTCGCGCCGGTGTTCACCAGGGTGTTCGTATCGGCGCCGCCGGTGAAGGAGATCGTGCCGACGTTGTCGCCGCTGTTGTAGAGCGAGTCGGCCCCTGTGTCGCCGCGGGCATTGAAGACGATTCCCGTCACGCCGCTGCCAGAGTTGCTGAACGAGGCATCGGCACCGCCGCCCAGGAATGTGAGATTGCTCACGTTGTTGCCGAAGTTCCAGAAGTTCGCGGCGTCAGACCCTGCCTGGAACGTGATGTTCGTCGCGCCGTTTGCCGCGTTGGCGAGCAAGTCGGTACCGCCGTCGCCGTTGAAGTTGATCGTCGAAACCGCTGTGGCATCGGGACCAATAATTAACTGATCGCCATCGGCGCCCGCGTTATAAGTGATGTTTTGATTGAGCGTGCCGTGCAGGTACATCGACCCGTAGCCGGTGTCGCCGTTGTACGTGACGTTCGACAGGTTGCCGTAATTGGTGAACGTGTCGGTATCGGAACCGCCGTTGTAGGTGATGTTCGACACCGTGCCGCCAGCCTGATTGACGAACTGATTGACGCCGTCGTCACCCTGGAAATTGGCTGTGGCGTTCGTGATCGTTCCTTGATTGACCAGCAGATTCGCATCCGCGCCGCTGGTGAAGATCAGGCCGTTGATCGTGCCAGTCGACGTATTCAGCAAACCATCAGCGCTGCCGTCGCCGGCGAAGTTGATGCCGCCGACCGTGTCTGTTCCACTCGCGCTGCCGACGGTGCCGTTGTTCACAAGTGTGTCGGTATCGGACCCGGCGTTGTAGTTGATCGTTGCGACGGACCCGTTGTTCAGGAAGTAGCCGCTGCCCACGTCGCCGTTGAAGTTGATTGTGCCAACTTGCGAACCGTCGTTGCGGAAGACGTTCGTGTCGGCACCGCCGTTGAAGGTGATCGTCGACACGTTATTGCCGGCGTTCAAGAAGGCACCGCCGTCGGCGCCTGCTCCGAACGTAATCTGGCCGATCCTTGAACCTTCGTTGATCAGCGTGTTCGAGCCGGTATCGCCAGTGAAATTTATGACACCAATCCCCGAACCTGTATTCAACAGCGTGCCAGTGTCGCCGCCGCCGTTGAAGATGAGATGCGAGCTCGACGAGCCGTTCGCAGTGTTGATGAAGGTGTCGACGCCGCCGTCACCTTGGAAGCTGATCGTACCGAAATTCGATCCGGTATTGATGAGCACATTCGTGTCGCCGCCGCCGTTGAAGACGATCGATCCAACCCCGCTCGCCTGGTTGATCAGCAGGTCGGAATTGCCGTCGCCGTTGAAGACGATCGAGCCAACACTGCCGTAGTTCGCCAGAGTCTCCGCACCGGCGTCGGCCGAGAAGTCGTTCGTGCCGTTCGCCGTGAGTGCACCATTGAAGACGATCGACCCTGCGCGGCCGGTGTTGATCACCTGCTTGGCACCCATCACCGTGCCTGCTGGTGCGCTGGCATCGCCGTTGAATATGATCGCGCCCGTTACAATGCCGGGGTTGAGCAGCGTATCGGTATCAGATCCGGCGTTGTATGTAATCGAGCCGACGGTACCCGCGACGAACACGCCGTTCACGTTCGCGCCGTTCTGGAACAAATCTGCTCCGCTGTCGCCATTGAAAACGACCGATCCCGAGATCGTTCCGGGATTCAGGAGCGTGTCGGAATCAGACCCACCGGTGTATGTGACTGAGGAGAGCGTGCCAAGGTTGATAAGCTGGTCGACACCGGCGTCGCCATTGAAGATGATCGCCCCACCGGCGCTGCCGGTTGCAGTGTTGATCAGCGTGTCGGAGTCGGAACCGCCTGTGTATGTGATTGAGCCAAACGTGCCATTGTTCGTGAATGTGTTGGCATCGGCCCCGCCTGAGAAGATCACGTTCGAGAGCGTGCCGTTGTTCGTGAATGAATCGGTGTCGGCCCCGCCGGTGTAGGTAACGGTGCCCGTCACACTGCCCGTATTCGTGAACGAGTTGGCATCGGCGCCGCCGCTGAAGCTGATGCCGCCGTAAACCGCTCCTTGATTGACGAGCGAATCAGTATCGGCACCGCCCGTGTAAACGATCGACCCTGCGACCGTTCCGGTGTTCAGCAACGAACCTGCGTCCGATCCGCCAGCGAAGTTGATCGACCCGGTCACGGCGCCAAAGTTCAGGACCGTTCCAGCATCGGCTCCGCCGGTGTATATGACCGAACCAACCGACGCCCCAGTCGCATTGGTAAACGTGTTGCTATCGGCTCCGCCGCCGAAACTGACTGTCCCGGTGATTGTGCCGTTATTGGTGATCGTCCCCGCGTCAGATCCGCCGCCGAAACTGACGGAGCCGGTGACCGTGCCGTTGTTGATCAGCGTGCCGGAATCGGCGCCACCCGTGAAGACCACCGACGCCACCGATCCGCCGACAGCATTCGTAAACGTGTCGGTGTCGGATCCGCCGCCGAACGTAACGGTTCCGCTCACAGTCCCTGTGTTTAGCAGCGTGCCGGCATCGGCGCCGCCGTTGAATGTGATCGAACCAGTGACAGTGCCACTGTTGGTCAGCGAGCCGGCATCGGCACCGCCGTTGTAGGTGATGCTGCCTGCAGTGCCGGCGTTGGTGAGTGTGTCGGTATCGGCACTGCCGTTAAAGATGAGGGAACCAACCACGCCGCCGGATGTATTTGTGAAGCTATCAGTATCTGAACCACCGTTGTAGACGATCGAACTCGCGTAGCCGCTGTTTGTAAATGTCGTGGCGCCAACGTCGCCATTGAAGATCACTGTGCCAAGCGTTGCACCAGCCGAGTTGACGAGCGTATTTGTATCGGCCCCGCCGCCGAATGTGAGCGTTCCCGTTACGCTGCCGGTATTGGTGAAGCTACCGCCATCAGCCCCGCCGCCGAAGCTCACGCTGCCTGCGATCGAGCCCGAGTTTGTGAACGTCGAAGTGTCTGCTCCACCTGAGAACACAACGTTGCCAGTGATGGTTCCTGTGTTGGTCAGGAGATTCGCGCCGGTGTCGCCCTGGAAGCTGATGTTGCCGATACTCGCACCGCTGAGCGTGAGCGTATCGCCATCGGCCGCGCTCACGATGCTTACATTGTTCACGGGGCTCGCCGCGGTGCTGTTCACGAGCACCGAGTTCTTGCCGCCGCTACCGATGATCGTCGAGTTCGAGGCCGCGGTGATCGTATCGCCGCCGGCTGCGCTGTTGACGAGTGTCGAGAACGTCGCACCGCCGGTTGCGTTCACGCTCACGAAGTGATTGCCTGGATCGGCCACAGGATTTACATCCTGCACCTGGCCGCTCGTCTTGTTCATGTCGAACGTGACGCCATATGTCGACGACGAGAAGTTCAGCGTGTTGTTACCGCCCGTGGCCACGGCGTAAAGCGTGCAATTCGGCGTGAGATTGAAGACGTTGTTGCCGCCGTTGCCGTAAGCGATCGAATTGTCGGTGTGCAGGTTGAAGACGTCGTCAGACGAGTTGCCGATGAACGTTTCTTGACCGTTGCCGTCGAAAACGATCGGCACACTGACGCCGGTACCGTCGATCACGTGATTGCCAGAGAGGCCGGAGACGACGACGGCGTCGACGTTTGCAGTAGGTTGGGGAACCACAAAGTTCGACGAAGTGTTATCGAGAACGTGCACGACCGCGGTGAAAGTCTGCGATGTCGCGCCGAGGGTATCGGTCACGCTCGATTGGACGAGGTAGTCGGTATTGGTATTCGTCGGCAGCGCGACTGTGGGGGAACTGGTCGTGAGCGAATAGGAGCCATTGAGCGCGGTGACGTTCCACGAGTACGAAGCGATTGGCGAGGTGTTGCCCGCGGCGACTGCGGCGGTTAGCACCTGGTTGCCCGAATTGATGCCGCCGGAACCGACGTGCGCGACTGGGTTCACGTGAGCAACCGCAAGCGTGAGATTACTTGAGCCCGACGTATTTTCCAGGTCAGTAATACTGACATGAATGTTGTTGAGCGTGACGCCGAGTGCGCGGTCGGAATAGAGGTGCGTTGCGGTGAAGGTATGACTCGAGAGATAGCTAGTGGGTACGGTCGATGAGGTGCCGTCGCCCCACGAGACGAGGAGTGAGTACTTATCCTTCGGGTTGGGCGTCGTGAAGCTGCCCGTCAAGGTGACGCTCGATCCCGCATTCACTTGCAGGGCCGATCCGCCACCAGTTTGGGGCAGCACCGGAACTGCGCCGCCGGTGGCGTAGGCGAGTGCAAGGTTCGACACAGTAGGCGCGATGTCGCGGACGATCACGCTCGTCGTCGCGGTTCCGACTGCCGCAGGCCGCGCGGGATCTGTGATCGTCGCGGTAATCGTGTAGCCGCCGCCGGCAACGAGTAAAGAGTTGGTGGCGTAGTTATGCGTGATTCCAGAGAATGTGGTCACGCCTGGAGCAAGAGAGACGGTGGTGAGCTTCGAGCCGTCGCCCCAGTTGATCGATACCACGTGGTGATCGAGCGTACCTGGCGCCGCGAACGAACCGGCAAGTGCAATCGATTGTCCCTGGTTGATCGTGCCGGCCGAGGGCGTCAGCACGATGTTCGACGGTGCAGTCGCGTTGACGATGACCGACGTGGTGGCCTTCGCAGGCGAGAGCGGCTGATACAGGTCGTTGACCGAGACCTGAATTGCGTACGGCGTGCCCGCTGCGCCTGGGGCGTAGCTGCGGTACTGATGCGCGATGCCCGAGAAGCTGAGCACGCCGCCAGCGAGGTCGAAGGTGGTGACGGTAGATTGGTCGCCCCAGTCGATCGTGACGACGTGTGTGTCGATCGGGCCGGTTGCCTGGAACGAACCGCTGAGATGGATGATGCCGCCTTCGGCGATCGTCGAGGCGTCGGGCGTAACCGTCAGGTTGCTCGGCGCGACGTCGTTGACCTGGATGTAGAACAGACCATAGGTCGTCGAACTCGTTGTGCCCACGCTGCTGTTCACAGCAACCTGCACGGTGTAAATGCCCGAGCTGCTGTTGATTGTTCCAGGGGAGAGATAGGTGTGGGTCGCTGTAAACGTGCTGGACGCCTCGTTGACGGTAGCCAGCGACGTGGAGCCATCGCCCCAGATGATGTTGACCGAGTGCGTCGCGCCTGGATTTGCGTCGGTGAACTTACCGGTGAGGATGACCGACTGATTTTCGTTGATGATCGTCGGCGATGACGTATTCGTGGGATTCGCTGTCGGCGCGATGTGGATGTCGGTGTTGTTCACGACCGGCGCGGCGGCTGCGACCTGAACGACGAAGCTCGAAGTACCGGTCAGGCCGGCGTCGTTCGTCACACTTACTACGACTGTGTAGTTGCCGGCTTTGGCGAACTGGTGCGAGAGGTTGAACGATGCCGAGGCGACCTGGCTGTACTGATCGGCGTTCAAGCCTGTCAGTGAAACAGGATTGATGCGCAGCGATTGCGTGGCCGAGCCGTCGCCGTAGTTTACTGTCGCGGTCCAGCTTTGCGAGGTGGTGTCGGTGAACGATCCCTGCGAAGTGAACGTCGAACCTGCGACAATCGTTCCGCCGCCGCCGGCGTTCACAACCGGTCCGCCGAACGCTGGGCCAGAGTCGGAGACGACTGCTGTCGCGAATGGCGAAACCGTATCCTTGAGGGGCGGATTCGAACCCGAGATGGGTGTTGCCACAGTGATCGCCGTGATCGGATTTCCGGCCGTCACGCTCACGCCGTTGGGGATGGTCAGCGCGAAGTTGAATGTGCCCGAGGTTGCATTGTTGTCGGCAAGAGATCCTTCGGCGGCAGAGCCGAGGAAGACAGAACCCTGGCCCGACGATGCGATGTAAAACTCGAGCAATGCACCAGGGTAGGCGACGCCTTGCACCTTGAGTGTATTGCCGACGATTGACGCCGTGGAAATAACGGGCGGTTGGTAAGCCGCAGTGGGAGCACCAACAATTACGCCACCACCCGTGTTGGCGTTGATCGAGTTCTGTCGAACCCGGCTGTTCGCCGCGCCGACTGAGGTCAGCGAAATGCCTGCGCCGCCGTTGAAGGCGATCGCGTTCCCCTGGCCAGCGATTGTTCCGCCGATCGTGATCGGCGCGAGATCGTCGAAAATCCCCGCGCTCGCGTTGCCGAAAGTGCCAGAGCCACCAATCGTGTTGCCTTGAATCACAGATCCCGACGAGCCGACACCAGCAACATCAATGCCCCAACCGGAGCCTGGGTTGGATCCCAGAACTTGCGTCGCGGCGATTCGATTGCCCGACCCGCTCGCAGTTCCGCCGATGGTCGTGTTCGCTGCGTTCGCGATCTGAATGCCGAACTGCGTATTGCCGATGGCGGCATTGCCAGCCGCGTTCAAGCCGATGAAGTTTCCTTGAACGACGTTGCTCGAACCGGTCGCGATCGCAATGCCGCCCTGGAGATTGCCTGAGATGACGTTTCGGCTCAAGGCTGTCAGTCCGCCGATCGTGTTCTGGCTGCCTTGAATCGCGATGCCGTACTTGTCGCCATTCGCGGCAGTTCCCGTCACGTTGGTGCCGAGATAATTGCCGCGAATAAGATTCCTGTTAGAGAGGATGCGAATCCCCGCACCCGCAGTGAAGCCGCCGATATCGAATCCCTGTACCGTCGAGCCATCCGATCCTGTGCCCAGTGTGATTCCGTCGCCGGCTCCCGCGCTTCCGGCAAGTTGAATCAAGGGCGTACCGGCGTATCCCAGCTGGGAAGTACCATCGAGCAAGACGCTCGAACCAATCGAGGGAAGCGCAGAACTGGGCGTGATGACGAACGGTCCAGCTCCGGAAATCGCAAACCGCACCACACTGTCGGAAAAGAGGCTCGCGCCGATGATCGCCTGACGCAGCGTTGTCTGGCCGTCAGTCATCACGTCAGACGTCGTCGTCACCAGGTAGACCTGGATCTCGAACGCGCCGATATCGACCGGCCCACTGTTGAAGCGGCTTGCGCCGCGAGCGTCGCCACCGAGTATCTGGCTCGTTATGGGATCGATCGCCAGCGTGTCGTTGCCGGCGTTGATGGCTGGGCTTGTGGGAAGCAGCGCCATCGTCTGGACTGGACCGCCGTAGTTTCCAAGCGGCATCAGGCCAGGATTCGCCACACCGACGAGGTTGCCGCCGACGAGATTTACCAGCCCGCCCGCGCCGCCGGTGCCGATCAGGTTATTAGAACCGGACACCGTGCCGCTAATGTCGCTGGCGCCCGCATTGCTCGTATTCGTGGCGACGATCGTGTTGTTGAGTGTGACCGTGCCGGCGTTCAAGATTCCGCCGCCAGTACCGCCGGTGGCCGAGTTGCCCGCGATCGTGCTGTTTGTCAGCGTGAGGGTGGAGGGAGCACTGATCGTGACCACTCCACCGCCGCCGAACGCAGAGTTGCCTGAAATCGTGGTGTTGGCAACCGTGATCGAGCCGAATTGAATCGCAATACCGCCGCCGCTCGCGCCAACGGTGACGGTGTTGCCGCTGATATTGCTGCCTACGATCTTGCCGTTGGTTACGGACAGCAAGTAGACACCCGCACCGATCTGAGCGAAGTTCCCAGTCACCGTGCAATTCGTAACAACGGCATTGGCGATGAGGAATATACCGCCGCCTCCGTCGCCCGCGCGGTTGTTGCTGAAAATTGTGTTGGTCAGCGTATTACGTGTGTTTCCGCCGCCGTAGAATCCACCACCTTGAAATGTTGAGGTGTTGCCGGTGACGATGCTGTTTATCATCGTCGTCGTCGGGTAACCCGTGGTCCCGACGCCGCCACCGCTATTGGCCGAATTGCTGCTGATCGTACAGCCGGTAAGCGTGAGTCCGCCTCCGTTGAGCCGGCCGCCAAAGTTATAAATGCCGCCTCCCAAACCGGTGAGAGCTGAATTACCGGTCACCGTGCAATTCGTCAGCGCCAGCAAGCCTTGTGAGAAAATTGCACCACCGTTCCCAGCCGCGACCTTGCCGCCTGTCAAAGTGAGCCCCGACATCGCGGCCGATGCGCCGGCGGGAACGTTGAAAATACGGCTGGTGTTATTGCCGCTAATCGTCAGCAGGCTTGCGCCTGGGCCCGTGATGGTGGTCGTCTTCGCATCGCTCAGCGTTAATTGTCCGGTCGTCAGCGTAATTACCCGCGGCGTGCCAAACTGTGTGGGATCAAAGATGATCGCGTCGGCGGTTGCAGCCGCGTTGGCCGATGCGACGGCGGTGCGCAGCGAGCCAGCGCCACTATCGGCCGTCGTCGTAACAACGAGCGCCGTGCCTTCCGTGGCACCGATGTTCCCGCCCGTACCCGTCGAGCGAGTGAATCCGCGCTGGTCGGTCGCTGGACCGCCAGTGTTGTCGCCGGCACCAATTGCAGGGCTGCCCGATTGCGGCAGCATTGTTTGAGTCGTTCCACCAAAGTTACCCAGTGGCGACAACAACGCGTTCAAAGGCGCGGCGACGGTGCCCTGCAGGTCGGATCCAATCCAGCCGCTGCTGCCGTCGGTCTTGCCGATCAGGTTTGTTCCCAGCGACGTGACCGGGCCCTGGACGTCCGGGCTGGTTGCGGCGGTATTTCCCGCGATGATCGAATTCTTGGGCTTGGGGCTTCCCATCTGAGAGTAAAGCCCGCCAGCGCTAGATGCGGAGTTGCCGATGATCGTGCAGTCGGTAATCGTTGAGTTGTAATTGCTGCGGAAATACACTCCACCGGTCGATCCGGCCGCCGTGTTGCCTGTAATCGTGCATTGCGTCAGCGTGTACAAGCCGTAGTAAAGACCGATACCGCCGATTGAGCCAGTGCTTGTATTGTTACTAATTGTCGTGTTGGAAATCGTCGCGCTTTGGCCAGCCGTGTCGAGTTCCAAGCCACCTTGAGACGTCGCGGTATTTCCGCTGATCGTGCAACCGGAGATCGTTACGTTGCCGTCGTACTGCCCGACGCCACCGCCACTTCCGCCGCTTCCCGTTTGGGAATTCCCGGTGATCGTGCAGTTCGTAAGTGTGATATCGCCAAGGCTATCGACGCCGCCGCCGTTCAGGTACGCGGAATTGTTGCTGAGAACGCTGTTCGAGATTGTGAGCACGCCGGACGAGTTGTCGACACCGCCGCCTTTGCCGGTCGTCGCCGTGTTGCCGGTGATGAGGCTGTTCGAGATGACGAGTGTACCCTGGCTATAAACACCGCCGCCGGTCGTGGCTCGTCCGCCGGTGATCGTCAGCGTGTCGAGATTGGCCGACGCCGCCGCGTTCACGACGAAATCGTTCGACAGTTGATTCGCGGTGACCGTGACCAAACCCGCCCCGGGACCGGTCACTGTCGTCGTGGCTGTGTCAGTGAATGTGATGGCGCCAGATGTAAGTGCGATCGTTTGTGGACTACCGAAAACCGAGCGATCGAACACGATTGAGTCGGCACCGGGATTCGTATTCGCTTGCGCCACCGCCCAGCGCAAGCTACCCGTCGCGCTATCCTGGGTATTGGTGACGGTAAACGTCGAGAGCACCGTGCGGTCTTCGAGCCGCTCGATTTCCAGGAGGCGCCGCTGCCACGCTTTCATCGACGAACGGGCGGCGTTTTGCTTGCGCTTCGAGGGACGCATATTCATGGTGAATCTCGATGGGTGTGCGGCGATGAAGACTGTTCGAGTCGGGTGCAAATCACAGGGGAATTGGCACAGAAATCAACGACTGCTGCCGCGTATCGACGCGGGAACATCCGCCAGCGCCTCATCGGGCACGACGAACGAGTTTTCCAGCAGCGAATCATCGTCGTTGATCAAATCGGGATAGCGGCGGCCGGGAACGACCGTTACGGCGAAAACTTCCTGAACCGTCGTATCAAAGCGCAACAGTGCAATGATGTTTCCTGTCATCAGGTCGATGACGCAAACTCCGCACGTTCGCTCTTCTTCCTTGAATCGTTCGGTGATGGGAATACCGCTGAATACAGCCGATTCGCGCACCTGCGATAGTCCGACGAACGCGAGATTTCCCGCGAAGTCGAGCCCACGCGTGAATCCGGGGACCTCGGCGATTGGTTCGTAACGTCCCGATGCAACATCGACGAAGCCAAACGTTCCCGAGCCCGATTCGCAGAGCCAGAGGCGCCCGCCGTACCATCGTGGTGAATGCGGCATCGACAGCCCGCGCGTAATGACATCGCCGGTGCCGACGTGAATCAACACGCCCCCTCGCGCCTTTTTGGCTCGCCAACCCCCTGGCTCATCGGTCTCACCCAGCGCCGTGACATAACGCGGGCGGCCGTCGACCATCGCCAGGCCGTTGAGATGACATCGATCACTCGGCTCGAGCGCTGAGATAAAGGGTGGCCGCCAGCGCGGTGTGAAGCTCGACGCGCTGTCGATCGTGCAGAGGCAGGAAAACCGCGTGTTGACAACCCAGAGCTCGCCTCCGGTTCCCCAGGCCATTTCGTGGATCTGAATGTTCCCGGTGACGTGACTCGAGCGTGGCAGGAAGCAGGCGTCGTGACGACCGAGCGGTTCGATTTTTGCGGCGACGCTGGGAACGTCGACATATTGCCAAACTTGCATGTGCGTGCCGATCGCCAGGCGATTGCCGTCGAGCGCCATGCCCATGGGAGTTTTGAAGTCACGGAGGTGGGTGTTGAGGTGACTCCCCTCCTCACGAATCATGACAAGTTTGCCGGCCTGGTAGGTTGTGACGAGCAGAGAGGCGTTGAGTTGTTGGAGGATGGCGGGGAAATCGGCGGAATGCACGGCCTGCAGCGTCGCAGGGGACTCCAGTTGCGCAGGCAGCGGGACTGTCGACGCCCCAATGCCATCTTCGATATTCGTCTGCGGGAGGTCCATCGTGCGCAATCCGGGGGGCCGTGACTCGTTGATTTGCTCGCGCCGAACAGATGCGTTCTGTTGTCGGCCTCGTCCCGGCTCTCAGCAGGCGGACCCTGATCGGGGCCAGACCAGAGACAGGCGAAGTACGTTGCGGGTGAAGATTTCGCGAAGCAGAGCGAGATCTTGCCGTTCATCGACAAAGAGACATGCGGACGTGCCGCATCAGTTGCGTCACAGCACCGGCGCTGAGAGAGGATTGTGAGCCGAATCGACAGAGCGGTCTGCTCGAGTCGTTTGTGACGCAGACTAGGGCTTGGTACTGCGAGCTGCGGCCGATTGTGGACTGACAGATCGCGGCACATGAGGTGGGAACCGCGAAAATATCATACGCCATTTGGCGTAACACCCGCGTTGAACTAAAGTTAGAGATCGTCGCCGTGACAGAAATTTAGCCAACGCTGCCGATGTTGCCTGCGTTCATCATCTTGGTAAGCGTAAGTGTGTTGAAATCGGCGATCTTTCGCGCATGATGGACGCTGCGCGGTGAATTGCGCGTGCTCGCGGCAGCATGTTGGAAAAAATCGCGGGATGCTGTCCACAAACAGCGCCGGCCCGCAGTAAGGCTAATATGATGCGCGATATGTCGCCCCCCCCAGGCCAGGTTCCTGATCTGGTCGCGCGCGCGACCTCCGGCGACCGCATCGCTATCGCCGAGCTCCTCGAGCGATATCGTTCCCGGCTGCGTCGGATGGTCGAGCTACGACTAGATGCCCGCTTGCGTGGACGCGTTGATGCGTCTGACGTGATCCAGGAGGGCTATCTCGACGCCATGCGCCGGCTCGAGGAGTTTGTCCGCGAGCCCACCGTTCCGTTTTACATCTGGCTCCGCTTTCTTGTCGGACAGAGAGTTCAGGAACAGCACCGGCGGCACCTGGGGACAACCGGGCGCGACGTGGGCCGGGAGGTGTCGATCTATCGCAGCGCCATGCCAGGCGCCAGCACAGGGGCGATCGCAGCGAGGCTGCTGGGAAATCTCACAAGTCCAAGCCAGGCCGCGGTTCGCGCCGAAAGAAAGTTGCGACTCCAGGAAGCGCTCAACCGGATGGAGCCGCTCGACCGCGAAGTGCTCGTTCTGCGACACTACGAGCAGATGAGCAATGGCGACGCCGCCGCCGCGCTTGGGCTCGATAAATCGGCCGCAAGCAAACGCTACACACGTGCATTGACGAAACTGAAGGAGATTCTCGCCGATCTTCCCGGAGCGAATGCCGAGGAGGGGCCATGAACGAGCCCAGCCTTGATCGCGATCCGTTCGAGCAGGTAGCCGAAGAGTTTCTTGCCCGCTACCGCGCCGGCGAACGACCCAGCATCAACGACCTCGCGACACTTCACCCCGAACTTGCCGAACAGATTCGCGAGCTGCTCCCCGCGCTCGTGATGATCGAGCAGGATCTCTCGCTTGAACGCGACCCTTCGGCCGCATCTCCCACGATTCCCACCGGTTCCACGCAACTCCGCGATTACCGGCTGATTCGCGAAATTGGCCGCGGCGGCATGGGCGTCGTCTACGAGGCGGAGCAAATCTCACTGGGCAGGCGTGTCGCACTCAAAGTCCTTCCCAGCCATATCACGCAGGATCGCAAGGCCGTCGAGCGTTTCCGGCGCGAGGCGAAGGCGGCGGCTCGACTGCACCACGCCAACATCGTGCCGATCTTTGAAGTCGGCCACAGCGGCGATGTCGCGTATTTTGCGATGCAGCTCATCCAGGGGCAGGGGCTCGATCAGGTCATCGATGAGCTCAGACGGCTGAAAGGGAAAGACGGCCGGCCATCTCAAACTGTCGTGCCTACGGGCGATGGCGTTACGGTGCCGCTCGGCGTGACACGGACTGCCAACGCACCACCCAATTCACCCGTTGGAATTCGCGTCGAACAGCTCGCGCGATCGGTTCGAACCGGCCAGTTCCATATCGGCCAGCTGGGAGCAGTAGCCGACGACCATTCCAGTCACCACGCTCGAACTGTTACCGAGCAATTCGGAGTGAATTCGGTTGCCAAGACAGTCGTCGACGCGCACCTGCCGCTGTCAGGTCTGGAGTATTCCCTACAGACCGCGACGACCTCCACTTCCGCCCTCATCAACGGCAGCACAGGTAATTCGGTGATTGGTTCGTCGGGCCGGCGCCGGCCGTTTTATTCGAGCGTGGCGCAAATTGGCCGTCAGATCGCACAAGGGCTTGCGCATGCACACGTGCGCGGGATTCTCCACCGCGACATCAAACCCTCAAATCTTCTGCTCGACACAACGGGCGTGATATGGATCGCCGACTTCGGCCTCGCTAAATCGACCGATGAGGGACTGACCGCGACGGGCGACGTTGTGGGAACGCTGCGCTACATGGCGCCCGAGCGATTTCGCGGCGAAGGCGACGCCAGCGCCGACATTTACGCGCTCGGGCTTACACTTTACGAACTGCTGACGCTTCAGCCGGCATTCGATTCGTCCGATCGGCTGGGGCTGATCGAACGTATCAAGGGTGAGGAGCCGCCGCGTCCGCGGGCGCTTGATGAACGCATTCCGCGCGATCTTGAAACAATCATTCTCAAGGCGATCGACAAGGAGCCCGGGCGGCGCTATCAGACTGCGGACGCGATGGCCGAGGATTTGCGCCGGTTTCTCAACGACGAAACTATTCTGGCGCGGCGTCCATCTCCCGCCGAGCGTTACGCGCGGTGGGCTCGCCATCATCCCACTGTTGCCGTGCTGGCGTCGGTGTTGGCGGCGATGCTTGTCGTGTCGACGATTGTGTCGTTGGTCGTTGCCGGGCGAATGTCGGAACTTGCGACGAACGAGCGAAGCGCGGCGTCCGCAGAACGCGCTGCGCGCACGTCGGCCGTGGGTGAGGCTTATCGCGCGATGCTCAGTGAAGCAAAGGCGCTACGAATTGGTCACGAGCCCGGCTGGCGCGACGAGGCGCTGGCAATTCTCTCACGGCTTGCCAAACTCGCGTCCCCGCGCCGCGACCTCCGCGAGTTGCGCACCGAGGCAGCCGCAGCGCTTGGTACGCCGGATGTCCATCTCGATTCTCGCGTCGACCTCATGGCGAACGAGCTTGGATCATTTGCCTTCAATCCCGATGGCAAAGCGCTTGTGACCGCCAGCCGCGGAAACGGGCTCGATTTCTGGGACACGGCGAGTAAGTCGCACGTTTCGGCCTGGAAGCAATGGAAAGTGAGCGGACCGGGAGCGCAGAAATTCTGTTTTCTCCCGAATAACAAGGGGCTCGTAATCGCCACGGCGGAAGCTGGCGTTGTCTTTACCGATATGCAGGGCAATCGCGACGGGACCGCTGCGATTACCGAAGGAAAATACCATCCGACCAAGCTGATGATGAGCGCGGATGGCCGGCGCATAGCCGTGGGTTGGAGCGACGCTGGTGGCGTCGTGGTTTACGACGTACCTAGCCGAAAGGTGCTCCAGAGATTCCCACAGTCGATTTTCGCCCTGAGTCCCGACGGCAATTGGCTCGCGCGCGGACAGAATGCACAAATCGTTCTCACCCCGATTGCCGCCGATCAGAAGAACGTTGTCCTCGGCCGGCACGAGCGGCCCTTATCATTAGCATTCAGTCCCGATGGATCGATTCTGGCCGTTGCGTTTGCCGACCACACGACGATTCTCTGGGATGTGATTAAGCGCGAACAATATGGAACACTCCGTGGGCACCGCGAAAAGGTCTACGACGTTGCCTTCAGTCCCGATGGTGGCTGGATTGCCACGGCGAGCCTCGACTATACCGCAAAAATCTGGGATACACGCACCGGCCAGAATCTGGCGACGCTGCCCTGTATAAACGCAGTTCGGCGCGTTGTTTGGTCGCCGACCGGCGAGTACCTTGCGACCAGCACAGATGAAGAACGAACCGTCTACATCTATGAGATTACTGGTCGGAATAAGGTGCAGCGCTGGCTCGCAGGCCATCGTGTCGAACTCCGCGAAGTCGCAGCGCACCCTTCGCTCGATCGCTTCATGACCTCGGGTTACACGGAGGTATCGCGCTGGGATTTAGGACCGTCGTCAATTTCGAACGTGCCTCTTGAACCGAACTCGGGCGCGGTAATGGCGATGGAATTCAGCTCCGATGGTGCGTTGCTTGCGACTTCGAGCTGGAAGGTGCCGAGCGATCGCGAGGTCGTCATTCGCGATGGATTCACCGGGCAAACGCTCAAGCGATTTTTACCGCCGGAGATTCTCGAGTCGGTTGCGTTCGACCCCACGAATAAGCGGATTGCGTGCGGAGGATCGGGTGGAGTCGTCGCGGTTTACAACCTGGAGACGTGTGAGCAAATCTTTGAATTCCGCACAGGATCGCGCGTTTTCTCGATGTTTTTTCTCGAAGCGCCCGCGCGACTCCTGACGCATGGTGGCGATGCCGTGCTCGCCTATCACATCGATTCAGGGCGCATCGAGCGAGTCGCCGAATTCAAGAATCGCACTGTTCGAAAGTTGGAAATCGATCGCAAACGCAGCCGGCTGATAGTGGGATTCAATGACGGATCGATTCAGGGGCTTTCCCTGGCAAACTTCAAGTCGGTTCAACGGCTCAACGATGCACATGATGGAAGCGTGGAACGCCTGACCTTCACGCCTGACGGCAGCTTGCTGGTTAGTGCGGGAGCCGATCGCCACGTCGTGTTTCATGATGCAGACACTTTCGAACCTATATTTCAGTTGCCGGCCTGGACAGGCTCGATTCGCGATCTCAGCCTCGATCATAGAGGACAGCGATTAATGATTGTCGGCACAAATTGCGACGTCGATTTGTGGGACATTGCCGAACTGCGCAAGGGGTTGCAAGACGTTGGTCTCGCCTGGGATGAACTTTCAATTGTTCCCGTGGCAACAGTCGAGCAGACGGTCGACGAGCGCCGAAGAACACCAAGCGTTGTGGTGATGAATCGTAGCGGGGCGTCGGACATCGAGTCGGTCAGGCGGGCCCATGTGCTAATCTGGGACGGCTTGAAGTCGCTTGCGGTCGATCATGTTGCCGATTCGCTTCGCGACTTTCAACAGGCGCACGAGCTCTTGAATCCGGCCGGGAGGCGAAATGGCCAATCGGCGGAGCTCGGCAAGCCTGCGGTCAATGATGCAACCGCGTACGATGCCACTTCAAGCGCTGTACACGAGCGTCATAGAGCTTTGGAGCTTTCTCAAGTTCTTTGCGACCAGCTGGAAGCCATTTCAATTCCGTCGCACATCGAGACTTACAATCTTGCGTGTGCATATGCAAAATTTAACAGTCAAGATGACGTGCCGCACACTCCTGATGGAGATATTTTACGGGAACTGATGGCGAAGCGTGCAGTTGATGCATTGCGGAGTTCGATCGAACGCGGAATGCATGATCGAGCCCACATGGATCACGATCGAGATCTCGATTCGCTTCGGAGTCGTGCCGATTTTCGGCTGCTCATGCTCGATCTCGACTTCCCGCAAGATCCATTTGCACCGATGGCCGCAGGCGAAGCAGTTGCCACCGACGCAGAACTCATCGGATTGACGGCGGCGATCGAAAGCCGCGCGACGGATCATGTGGGATACATTAACCGGGCGCGCTATTTCGCACGTCACCAGCAGTGGAAATTGGCTCACGCCGACTCGCATCGTGCGCTCGAACTTCATCCTTCGTATCGTTGGAATGACGAGGATGTCGATTCATGGTTCGCCTTCCAAATTGGCTTGGTGTGTCTTCAGGCAAACCATCGCGACGGACATCAGTTGATCGTCCGGTCGATGCTAGAAACGTACAGCAAATCACCTTGTTTTCCGTGTCGAGAACGTACGGCCAAGCTTGCCGTGATGACCGATTCGTCCGCGTTTGAACTTAAACGCATTCACCAACTTGCTGATGAGAATCTTAAGATTATCGGCACTGGACACCAACTTCCCTGGCTCCAGCTTACTCGCGGAATGGCAGCTTACCGCGCAGGCGAACATGCCGACGCTTTGCAATGGCTACGGCAGGCCGAAGAATCAAAGCCCGACGATCTTAGCATCGCCCTCGACAAATATTATTGCGCCATGACTGAGTGCAAACGAGGAAACCAGGATGCGGCCAAGGCGTTTCTCAACAGCGCGAATGCGATTCTTAGCACGCAAGTGCAAAAGGCCGACTGGGGTAACGTCTGGCCGTCGATCGCAGAAACACAGTTTGCGAAACGCGAGGCGGAGGCGATGTTATTGTCGCGACCTTCCTCGAAATACGAAACAGTCACAAAATAAGCATGATAAGATAATATCAGGTGATTTCGATTGCATCTTGAATCATTGATGCCGGTAGTTCGAAGGTAAAGGTTGTCCGGCCCGGTTCGCTCGAGACGCTGAGCGTACCGCCGTGACTTTCGGCGATTCTGTGAGCGACGGCGAGTCCAAGGCCTACTCCCGCATGACCGCGTCGCCTGACCGACTCGGCGCGGAAGAACGGTTCGAAAATGCGGGGCAGGTCGTCGGCAGAAATTCCTGAGCCGCGGTCGTCGACTTCCAATCGAATCGTCGAGTCTTCGGAACGCACTCGAACTGTGATTGCCGTTCCAGGTGGACTGTATTTGCAGGCATTTTCGATCAAGTTATCGACCAACTGTGCAAGCAATTCTGGATGTGCTCGCGCGATTGCAGGACGTATGGAAGAGTGCTTATAAGCGATATCAGTGAAGCGTTCGTGCGTTTCCCATCGTCGCAGATGGTCGTCTAGCCAGGAGTTGAGCTCAAGATCTTTCAGGTCGGGTAGCAGGGCATCGGCATCGGCCCGAGACAGAAAGAGCAGGGCCTCAACAACTCGCCACAAACGTAAAGCATCACCATGAAGGCGATCGAGCACCTGCTCATGTTCTTGTGTGCTTCGAGGTCGCCGGCGCGCGACTTCGATGGCGGCGACCAGTCCGGCGAGCGGGGTTCGAAGCTGGTGTGATGCCTGGCCGGTGAATTGTCGCTGGCGTTCGAGCGCGACGTGCAGTCGGTCGAGCAGGCCGTTGAAGCTGCTGGCGAATTCGTCGAGTTCGTCGCGTGTGCCGGGGCTGGGAAGCCGGCAGTCGTCGAAGGGCATTTCCCGAGCGGATTCGGCCATGCGCGCGATTGGTGCGAGTGCCCGGCGGCCGAAGAAACGTCCGATGATCGCTGCGAGCAGCCAGAGGCCGAGAGAGATTAGCGGCAGGGCTGCGCCGAGCCAGCGAATCTCCGACTCAACGGGCCCCAGCGATGCCCATGCTGCGAGCACGCGAAATGGTCGCTCGCGTTGCGGTGGCCCGCCTCTGTGCTCGTCTCGGCCGCCGCGCCGGCGATTTCCAGGACCCTCTGGAGGGCGCGGGCCGGGCCAACCTCCGCCGAACTTGCGAGCCAGGATTCTCCATCGCGCTCCCTTCGCGTCGGTGACGGTCGTCGCGAGGTCAATGGCAAGCGGAGCCAGGTCGACGTGATCGAGAACGGCCGATTCTCCTACGTTGCTCGCTTGCTCGACGCGCCGGTTCGACTCGTCGTAAATCGCCCAGCGCACGCGCGTGGACTCGGCCTCGCGGCGGTCGCCGAATCGGTCGAGAGTCGCTTCCAACTCCTGGTCGACGGCGAGACGGAGCCTAAGCCCGACAACGTAATAAAGTGTTGCGGAGAAGCCTGCGAGTGCGAGAGCAAGCGCGATAAGGAATGTGACCGAGACGCGCGTCAGCAGAGTCATGACGCACCATCGGTTCCGACGGGAGCCACGTCGCTGAGGAGATATCCGCGACCGCGCAGTGTTTGAATGATCCGGGGACCGTGCGCTTCGAGCGTGCGCCTGAGCGTTTTGATGTGGACGTCGACCGTGTTCGAAACGAAGTCGTAGTCGTCACCCCAAACGTGTCCGTAAATTCTCGCGCGAGAGAGAACTTCGTCGGGATGGCGGAGGAAGAAAATGAGGAGCGAGAGTTCCTTGGACGTGAGGTTCAGCGGCACGCCCGCGCGGTCGGCGCGTTGGGTTGCGAGGTCGACGCGCACGTCGCGATAGGTAAGCGTCGTCACCTCGACGGCGTGACCGCGCCGAATCAAAGCACGGGCGCGGGCGAGCAATTCTTCGAATGCGAAAGGCTTGCAGAGATAATCATCTGCACCTGCGTCGAGTCCACGTACGCGATCGCTCACAGCGTCACGCGCGGTCAGGAACAGAATCGGCGCAGTGCCACCGCCGCGGCGATGTTCTTCAAGAATTGCCAGGCCATCTTTCCCGGGAAGCCACCAGTCGAGAATCACCAGGTCCCAGCGCGAGCGATTGATGGCATCGGTCGCGGCCATGCCGTCGCTTACGTGCGCAACGGCCAGGCCTTCGTCCGAAAGCCCTTCGGTAATCGATCGTGCCAGGCTGGGGTCGTCTTCAACGAGCAGAACCTGGTTACCCATGATCGAACCTCGCGCCGGCGTTTCCGTCAAATCCGCAACCCTTCCATTACAGCAGGCCCACGACATTGGCGGGAGACGAGATTGCAAGATGAAGCCGATTTCACACGGGCTTGAATTGTGCGAGGGCGGCTGCAGAACGTATCGACAATGAAGCGGATTTTAGGGTTTGACGTACGTTTTGAATCGACACGAATCGCTAGTGTTATCAAGGCGAGAGCGTTCGATCGCCAGTATTGCCGACGACGACGGAGAACACAAATCATGCCGACTTCACGATCTCATCGACGCCAGTTTCTCGGCGCACTTGCGTTGGGAGCAACCGCTTTCACCGCGCGAGGCGCGTTCGCGGAAGAACTCACGCGAACACCGACGGCCAACGAAGGACCGTTCTACCCCACCAAACTTCCAGTCGACACCGATAACGACCTGCTGATCATCAACGACGGCATCACGCCTGCTGTGGGGGAAATCACGCACCTCAGCGGCCGGATTCTTGACGCGAGTGGTGAGCCGTTGCGGAATGCGATGATCGAGATCTGGCAATGCGATAAGGACGGCACTTACCTGAAGCAGCACACGCAAAACCAGGGTACGTTCGACACGAACTTCCAGGGATACGGTCGATTTCTTACTGGCTCCACAGGCGAGTACTACTTCCGGACGATCAAGCCGGTGCCGTATCGCGGCCGGCCCGCTGCTCACATTCACGCGCGGGTATGGAAGGGAAGCAAGAAACTGCTGACGACCGAATGTTTCATCAAGGGTTTCGCCAGCAACGAGCAGGATGGTCAGTTCCGCCAGATTCGCAGCCGAGACCCCAAGGGGCACGCAATGCTCTGTCTTGACTTCGCCGCGGTCAAGTCGTCGAAAATTGGCGAGCTTGCTGCGAAGTGGGATATCGTTTTGAACCATACGCCGGAAGCCTGATGGCTCGGCTCGCGAGATCCAAAACCGCGTCTTGTGTGAACGAGCTATTCGAGGGACTCTCATGAAACGCTTGATGATCGTGTCGGTCGCTATTTTTGGTACAACATTCCTGGCTCGCACGGCCCTGGCTCAGGAGCCAAAGGCCGAGCCGAAGCAGGAACAGACCAAGCAAGGCAGAGGACGCGGAGGATCTGGAATGACTGATGCATCGAACGATCCATCGAAACCGCCGATCGCCAAGGATGATGGTGAGAAGCGGATTCTCGAAGCGATCGAGCATGCGCGCCAGGGCCAGCGTTACGCGAATGTCTCGACGGCCGACGGTCGCCTGATGCGCCAGCTTACCGAGGCTGTGAACGCGAAGCGTGTTGTCGAGTTGGGGACGTCGACTGGCGAGTCGGGCCTGTGGTTCTCGCTGGCCTTGCGAAAGACTGGCGGGAAACTCTACACATATGACATCGACGCTGGACGCATTGCCGTCGCTCGCGAGAACTTCAAGCGCGGGGGCGTTGAGGAACTCATCACGATCACGGAAGGCGATGCTCACAAGACGGCCATCAAGAACACCGAGCCAATCGATATCCTTTTCATCGACGCGGAGAAGGAAGGCTACGACGCGTATCTCAAGGAACTCTTGCCGCTGGTGAAGCCAGGCGGGTTGATTCTCGCACACAACATGAAGCGGCCGGCACCCAACCAGCGTTACCTCGAGGCGATCACGACCAATCCAGATCTTGATAGCTCGTTCGTGCTCATGGACGGCGCGGGGATGGGCGTCACGCTCAAGAAGCGTTGAGCTTTGGTAAGCTGGTAATGGTCGATTGGTCCTTCGGCGCAAACGGGGGACGACTTCATCGGAGTGGTGTTCATGCAGGTCGATCGCGAGCTAGCCGGAGAATCCGAAACGCCATCACACAAACGTCAGTTCGGGCTCGCGACGGCCATCTTCGTGGTGGTTTCGAGTATGATCGGCACGGGCGTGCTCACCACTTCGGGGTTTACCGTTTACTTTGTCGGTAGCAATCAGCTTATGCTGATTCTCTGGGTCGTTGGCGGCGTGCTCGCGCTCTGCGGGGCGCTCACACTCTGCGAGCTTTCGGCGGCGCTGCCGCGATCTGGAGGCGACTACGTTTTTCTGTCGCAGGCGTATGGTCCGCTGATGGCGTTCCTGTCGGGTTGGGTGTCGTTCTTCATCGGCTTTGGCGGGCCGATCGCGGCTTCCGCGTCGGCTGCCGCGAGTTATCTACTGACGCCGTTTGCGCTCGACAAACAAACCGCGGCAATCGCGCAGCCGGCCGTTGCGTCGTTAGCGATCTTGCTGCTGGGAATCGTCCACTGTTTGGGCCGAGGATCGAGCATCAAGGCGCAAGCGGGGATGACGGTTATCAAGCTTGTGATTCTGACTCTGCTTGCGATTGCCGGAATTGCTGCGGGATGGGGGCGATGGGAGAACCTTGCCGATCGTCCTGAGCTTGGCCAGAGCTCACTGATCGCGATGGCGTCGTCGCTGGTTTATATCTCATACGCGTACACAGGTTGGAATGCGGCGGCGTATCTCGCTGGGGAAATCGATCGGCCGCAACAGCGGATGCCGCAGGCGATTTTGCTTGGGACGGGCGTCGTTCTTGCGCTTTACATCGGGTTGAATCTCTCTTACGCACTGGCACTATCGGCAGACGACGTGAAAGCGATTGTTGGATCTCCGGACAACGTCAACGCCATCGCGCCCATTGCTCAACTTGCGGCGAAACGTTTGTTTGGCGATCGCGTTGCGAATCCGCTGGCGATTGCGATTGGTCTCACGCTTTTCGCTTCTCTGAGCGCTTATATTCTCACAGGGCCGCGCGTTGCGTATGCGATGGCGAGCGATGGCCAGTTCCTCAGAATTGCGGCAAAGTTGTCGGGCAGGGGCGTGCCGGTGGTGGCGACAGTGCTACAGGTGCTCTGGTCGCTCGTGTTGATCTGGACGGCGTCGTTCGAGATGATTCTCGTCTACTCGGGAGTGGGGTTGGCGATTTTCTCGATGCTTTCGGTCGCGTCGATCTTCGTACTACGGCGCACCCAACCGGATCTTCCACGACCGTTCCGCACGCCCGGCTATCCGTTTGTTCCGGCCGTTTACCTTTTGGGAACCGGGCTGCTGGTGGCCGCTGTTTTCTACGAGCGGCCAGTCGTCTCGCTTATTTCGGTTGCCAGCATAATCGCGGGAATACCGGTGTATTTTTCCTGGAGGATGCTGGCACCTGCTTCTCGCGTGCAAACTGAGGCGACAAGCGGGAAATCTTGAGAGCCGCCTGATTGGCTCAAGCAAAGCAATTTACGTAATGGCAGCAATCAAGGTTTTCATGGGAGAGGGAATGCTGAGCTTCCGGAGAGTCGTCCGTCTTCGGGCGAGAGTGGCAAGCGTGCCTGTCACTTTTATATCGCAATAGTCGGCGTGTCGAAGTCGCTCAGGGCACCTTAGCCGTCGAGACGATTGATCGCGACAAGGATCGCATTACGCAGTGGCGACGGAACGCTTCCGGCGATAAACGCCCACGGCGCATCCAACCAGACCGAGCGCGGCGGGAACAATTGTGGCGGGCTCGGGCGTCGACACGTTGACGGTGAATTGCTCGCTCACCGCGGAAAACGGAGCCTGGTTGTAGACGAACGAGACGGTTTCCTGCGGATGATTCCAGTAGGGCGAAGGACCTGCAAGTTGAACGTCAGTTTCTGCACTCTTGAAGCTAAACGTCAAGCTTGAACCAACTTGCATGTATGAGGCTGAAGACGAGGCTTTCCACTGAATCGCCCAGCCGTTCGTGGCGATGTTGGGAACGTGGGTGAATGCCGCGACCCAACCGGTGGGGGACGTCGCTGAAATTGGCTGATTCAACATGAAATCTTCGCCAGGAATCCATGCGAACCAGAAGGTGCCGATTGTTGTCGTGCTTGCTGCTGTGTTGGTCAACACAATCGTATGATCAAAATTGATCCCGTCGATGTCCGGCGTTGTGTACAGCGTTCCTTGAGCAACAATTCCCGCCGTGGCAGGCGACACCGAAATGATGCCAATCAGGCCGAGGGTCAAAAGCAAGATGCGCATTGCGATCCTCTCCATCAAATGGGTATGAGAAAGACCGAACCTGCGGCGTCCCCATCCAAAAAGAGACACCGTTGTTGAGTGTGCAACAACGCACGCCCTTCGTTTTGAGGAGTGCAAGCACACAGATGTTCGGTTGGAGTTATTTTTTAATCTATTGCTTTAAGACTGAATCACGCGGGGCTTGATGAGTGCGCGTAGGACGTCAAAGTTAAGCGGTTTCACAAGATGATGATCGAATCCAGCGGCGCGAGAGCGAATGCGATCGCTCTCATTTCCATACCCAGTAAGGGCGATGATCATTGTATTTTCGAGGCCGTCGACCTTCCTGATCGCCGAGGCGACCTCGAAGCCATTCATTCCGGGCAGACCGAGGTCGAGCACGATGCAACCGGGGCGAAATGTGCGGGCGACCTCGACGGCGGTGCGGCCATCATGGGCGGTGCGTACATCGTGACCGACGGCCTCGAGTAGCGTGCGAATCGTGAGCGCTGCATCAATGTTGTCGTCGACGATCAAGATGCTCGGTTCGACCTTGCTACGCGGAGTAATCGTTGGCGGAGCAATCACTGCCTTTGTAGGCTCAGATACACCCGGAAGCCTGACGATGAATTCCGAACCCTGGCCGGTGCCCTTGCTCTGGGCGGAAATTCGACCTCCGTGCATTTCCACCAACTTTTCCACAATTGTCAAACCGATGCCGAGACCGCCCTGGGAGCGGTCGAGTCCCTGGTCGGCCTGGGCAAAAAGTTTGAAGATGTGAGGCAGCGTTTCCGAGGCGATACCCATGCCATTGTCGCGCACGGATACAACAACTTCGCCGCCATCGCGGCTTAGTTTGACATCAATCTGGCCTTCGGGGTCGGTAAAGCGTGCGGCATTGGTGAGGAGATTCACAAAGATTTGTTCGATCCGCGTTGGGTCTGCGTCCACCAGGTAGTTGCCCGGCGCCTGCGAAACGTTAACCGCATGCCGGCGCTCGGCGATGATGGGCTGAGTCGACTCGATCGCTCGCGACAGCAAGGACGGGACGTCGACATATTGCTTCTTGAGCTGGATTTTCCCCTGCGTGATGCGCGAGACCTCAAGCAGATCTTCGATCATCCGTGTAAGGTTGCCGACCTGCCGGCCGATTACGTCGGAAGACCAGCGAAGGACGTCGGTCAGTTCGACCATCTGCATCAATCGAGCGGCCGAGGCGATTGCGGAAAGAGGATTTCTCAGCTCGTGGGCGAGCATCGCCAGGAATTCATCCTTGCGATGATCGGCTTCCTTGAGAGCTTCTTCCGCCTGATTGCGTTCGGTGACGTCGCGCGTTGTTCCAGCGACGGCGACAACTGCACCATCGTGACCCAGAACGGGGACGAAGATGTAATCATAAATGCGGCGGCCATTGGTGCCGGTGAATGGCACATCTCCGCGGATTGGTCGCTTGGTTGCGACAACTTGGTCGATTTCCCGGTCGTGCATCGCTGCGTGCCAGGGTTCGTAACCGAGTTCGAGGCAATTCTTCCCCAGGGCATCCTCGCGAGTGCGGCCCCACATCCGCAGAAGGGCCTTGTTTGCATAGACGAAGCGATGATCGAGTCCAAACACGTAAACAAGGTCGGGCGTGCTCGAAAGCGCAGCTTCGTAAATCAAACGCTGGCGTTCCGAGTCGGCGGAGAGTTCCAACGGTTCGTCGGTTGATCCGGTGTTGCCGAAGTTCTTGCCGCTGCGGAGTCGGATGACTACCGATTGCACGCGGGGGTCATCGAGTTGATTGGTCGTGGTCATTTCGACTGCGGGCCACGAACCATCCTTGTGTTTCATCCGCACCGAGATCGGCGACGAGTCGCTGGGGTTGCTTTTCGCGGTCTCGAACTGGTCTCGCGCTCGGGGTTGGTCGTCGGCGAGGAGCAGGGCGAAGGGGGTCGACTGCAAGAACTCTTGTGGGGTGTAGCCGAGGAGTGAGGAAATCGCGGGACTGACGTATGTGAGCGTTCCGTCGCGCGTGAGGAGGAGAGTCGCGTCGAGCGCGGTCTCGATGAGAGCACGAAACAACTCCTCTTCTGGGGGGTGAGACATCGACTTCTCCAGCCTCTACGGTTTGCACGCCCGCGTCAGTGCTGGCTGGCCGCGTTGATGCTTTGAGTTTCGGTTCATTCAGGCTGACTGACTGGTGCCAGCCGGACGACACTTAATCGTCGTTACAGAGTGTGAGATCGAGCGCATTGGCAAGCTTGTCAACCGTTTTCAAGTTCAGCCCTCGCTCGTCATTTAAGAACCGCTGAACAGCGTCCACCGAAACACCCGCTTGCTTGGCGGCCGAATAGGCCGTCATTCCGCGCTCACGAATCGTTTCACGGAGCAAATGGCTGACTGTCGGTTTTCGCTTGGGTCTGGCCTTTTTCATCATTGGTGTCCTGTTCGATTCGAGAAGGAGAGGCCTCTCGGGAAACGATAAAGATCGCCAAGTGCAAGGTCCGTGCCAAATCGGCTTATACGCCAATTGGCGGATTATAACGTGGCCTAACATCAACATAATGAACGAATTCGGGACAGCGTCGGGGACGCGGAATTCGAGTTGATCATACGGTTCGAATTCGCATGCGCAACCCCCTGCGCAGAGGCGAGATGACGCCGATTTCCGGACGACCCGAGCGCGACGCGAAGTCAGTGAGTTGGGGCGGGGAAGACTTCTGCGCGGATGGGCGTAGATATCGAGATGGGCCAATCTCATGCGTGGGAGCAGATCGGGGTATTCATCGCGAACCAGTCGCCTCTCGGGACGGTTGCAAGCGCCAAGATAAATCAATAGATGGACGCATGCGTCTGCGCATGAACGGCACTTCGCCCTCAGGAGACAGCACGTGTTCGAAACGTGTCGTCGCGACGACAGGCTGTTTCTCTTAACACATTGATTCGTAAGCGGTTGCGTTGTCGTCTTTTTGTTGACGCGCATCCGGCGATACGACGGTCGGTCCGCGTTGGTGCAAGGTTGGCAACGAACGGCTGGCTAGTACCCTTGAGATTCTTGTTAGAGACGAGTGATGGTACGTCGGGCTTTCACGTTCATCGAGTTGCGGGTGGTGATCGCGATTATCGCCGTTCCGATCGCCTTGTTACTACCCGTGAAGCGGCCAGGCGGATGCAGTGCAAAAACAGATTGGGTTGGCGATGCATAACTACGAGGGGACGCACAACATGCTCCCCTCCGCTCGAACGATTTCGCCTCACCACTGGAGTTCGCTCGCCCAAATTCTGCCATTCCTGGAAGGCGGGTCACTTTACAACTTGGTGAACTCAGCCACTCCATCGAGCCGCAATGGAAACGACATGGCGAACCGTACGGCTGTGCAGGTGCTGATCAGCGCGTCCCTTTGCCCGATCGACTCTAGCCCGCATCGCGTTGACCCTGCTTTTGGCCCGACGAACGACGTGGCGAATGCCGGTAACGGTCCGATGGCGGCGACTTGAACTCCCAACGGCTTGATGTTCGACGCGTCGCGGGTGCGGTTTGCTCAGGTGACCGATGGACTCTCAAACACAGCGGCCTATACAGAAACGCTCAAGGGATTCAATGTTTCCACGACAGCAACAACTCCCGCCGACGACCGACGATATCTGGGAGGCAGCAGCGATTCTGGTCCGTACACGGAGGCGCTTTGTGCGTCGCTGACGATTTGGAGCGGTACCTGAGGTATCGACTTGGCGCGAGGCAGCTTTACCGGTGGATAGACGACCAACCAACCATGACCGGCCGCCCACTTGCGAGCCTTGACGGGGACGGGGAGCTGCCGAATCGCAGGGAATTGCTGTGCGATAGGCACAGGCAGTCGGGCAATACCGAATGAGCCGGGATGCGCTTTCGGGCACGGACGAGCGATTGGTAACAGCTAATCGTCTGCCGTCAAGCGTAATTGTATGCGTGCGCGATCCTCAGCCTGTAAGTAGCCGCACAAAGAAGTAACGAAGTTCGCGCCCGGCGAATTTATCCCCCGCGATCGCCGGGCGAGAACTTGACGGATCCAGGATTGATGAGTGTTTGCGTTTCTTTGATCAGTGAAGATAGCTTCAAAACAGTCAGCGTGAATTCCGTGAGTTGCTCGCGGCCTTCGGGGCAAACCCACACATAAGTGTTGCCGCTTCGGCCAATGTAGCAGGCAGTCTTGGGAACGTCGTGCTTGCCGCCGACGTGGAACCAGCCGGGTTGAATCCGCGAGAGGTCGCGTTGAATCGTCTCGACCTTGCGGCAAACGTTGCGGGCGAGCGGCGATGTTTTCGTCTCGGGGCCGTAGCAGAACTGCTCGTTGTTCGTCGTGATGACCTTCGGGTCAAGTTCGCTACCGGCACGGCTGCCGCGGCTCTCCTGATAGAAAAACAGCTCCGACTCCAGGCGCAGATCGGGGTTGGCGGGAAGCTGGTCTTTGAGCTCATGCGAGAGTTCGCTGAGGAACTCGGCGTCGGGCATTTCGTTCGATCCGTGGGCGCGCCGGTAGGCGATGCGAAGCAGACGGAGCTCGGTTGGATCAATGACCGGAGCCATTCCCCACTGGGCAACGGCGGTGCGCGAGCCGAAGAGCTGCGGTTGCGTTGACGCGGGGGGACCGAGGTCGACGAGCGCACCACCCGATACGGAATCGGTGACCTGCGACGTCCCTTCCTTCAGATTCACGTGCCAGGGCAGCGACGCGGGATTCACGGCGAACTGGGCGATATTGTCGAGCACCTGCTGAAATTGCAGCTCGGGCAGGGTGCCGGCCTGGTTGATCGTCCTCTGCCGCAATCGGGCGGAGGTGCAACCTGTCAGGCAAAGCAACGCGCAGGCCAGTATGAGCCGAAAGGATCGCATCGCTTTACCAAGGGCCGAATTTGCCGACGTTGCAAGTTGTATCGGTTATTCGGGCGAACGTTCTGCAGCCGAAGGTCGGGGGCTTGTTATCTGTCGTCAGGAAAACGACTTACGGCCGGGCGAGTGGAGGAGGTGTGGCCGTTTCTGTTGGAGTCGAGGCATCGGGCGTCAGCACGGGGCAGCGGCCGAGGGCGCGGTAGAGCCGAAATTGGGCGCGATTGTAGAGGAGAACGGCTTCGAGATAGTCGGTTCGGGCCTGTGCCAGAGCCTGGATTGGCTGCAAAACTTCGATCGGCCGCGTTGCGCCGGGGAGACCCGCGCCTCGGCGGATATTCGTAAGGTTGAGGTTGAGCGATGAGAGAGCTTCGGGGACCGCTCGGCCCGCCTGTTCCATCTGACGCGAGGCGGCTAGTCGGCCCTTTTCAGCCTGTACGACTTCGGAGGCGACGCGGTCTTGAACCTTTAGAAGTTCGAGGCCCGCCTTGCGTTGTTGGGCGGCACGCTGGCGAGCGATGGCGCGGTCGGCGAATCCGAGGTTTTGTACTTCCCAGTAAAGATTGACATCGGCATCGCTTCGACCGGCGAAATTGCCGAAAAACGCGTTGGTTCCGCCACCGAATCCGCCGCCAGAATAACGAAACGCTAGACTGGGAATGAGGGGCCTGAGCCGCGCTTGTTTCAGACGCGTCAGTGTGGCTTCGACGAGAGCCTGCGCTTCCGCTAGTTCGGGGCGATTTTTTAATCCAGTAGTAATGAGTTGATCGATTGTGCAACTTTCAGGAACGAGACGCAGCACTGTTTCGGGCGGCTCGACGGGAGCCACGACGAGCGACGGGTCGATTCGAACTCGCCGCACCAGTTCGGCTGAAGCGATTTCGAGATCGCCGACGGCTAGCTCAACGTTCTTGCGTTGCTTTTCGCGTTCGGTGATCGCACGGCGATAATCGGCATCGAGCCCCGCGCCACTACGTGCGTACGAACTTGTAAGGCTGGCGAGTTGTTCGGCGTTTTGTGCGGCCTCGCGAGCGATCGCGAGTTTTCCGGCGGCTTGCTGGAGGTCGAGATAGGCTTCGGCAACTCCGAGCAGTGCGTCATTGGTCGCGCTTTGGATGCCGGCCCGGCGTGCGGCGACAACCTGGCGTGCAGCGAGCGGCTCGAAGATTGCGTCGGAGAATCGCAGGATCGACGTCAGGCCGGAAACCTGCGCGGGACCGCCTGCGGGAACGGGGCCGGAAACGCTCGAACCGCCTGCGGCCGTGGCACCGAGAAAGAGCGAGCTTTTGCTGATGGTTTGAATCGGCCCTTGAACGGTTTGCACCTGGCCGTCGTGTCGGCTCCAGTTCGGGCCGACGTAGAGGCTGGGGAGCCAGAGAACGCGGGCCTGGTCGAGCTCGCCGAGGGCTTCGGCAACACGTTGGCGGGCGATTTCGATATCGAGGTCTCTTGCGCCGGCGAGTCGAAGTGCGCCGGGGAGGTCGATCGGCTGAATGATCTGACCGGGGATGAGCTGCGCGCCGAGTGCTGCGTCGGCGGGTGCTTCAGCCTCGAGCTGGATCGGCCGCTCTGTCGTTGCGGGAAGCGCGGGGATGCCTGGCGGTGGGACCGGAGGCGACATTGGCGCGCTTTGCCGACCGGCCGGAGCAGCGCCCAGCGCGCAAACCGACAACATGGCGGCGATCGACAACATTTTTCGGCGGCGCAAAATCGCGGTCATGTGGCCCTCCTGGCCAGCCGCACTTCAAAAGCTAGTCGATCTATCGTCTGAGATTACTCGCTCGCTCAATAAGATGGCCTTAATGAAAGAGCCAGTGGTGCCGGTTGTAACGATGAGATCAATTCTTCGCTTTCGGCGCGGGTTGCGTTGATGGAGATGCGGCCACAGGTTTGATGCGTTCAACCTTCTGACCTTCAGTGAGGCTCGCCGAGTTCGCCTCGACGATCTGATCCGCGTCGGAGATGCCCGAGACGACTTCGGTGAGCTTGCCGTCGCTCAATCCCAGCTTGATTTCACGGCGACTGGCGCGATCGTCAGCCACCACGACACAGTACGTCTTGCCGGCTTCCTTGATGATGGCGGTTGCGGGAATGGTAAGCACGTTCTTATGTTCATCGGCGATGATTGTGGCGTACGCGTACAGGCCGGGGCGAAGCTGATCGTCTTCGTTCGGGAGATCTATTTCGGTGAGCAGGGTGCGTGTCGAGGCGTCGAGCGCCCAGGCGGTGCGGGTGACTTTTCCCTCAAACGTGCGGCCGTCGATCGCTAGTAGACGAATGGTGGCTGCGTTGCCCATCTTCACGAAAGGCGCCTCTGACTCGGGCACGCCGACCGAGATTGTGACGGTGCCGGTTCGAGCGACGGTGAACAGCGGATCGCCGGTGGTTCCGGGCGTCGTCAGTTGGCCCGTCTCAATCTTTCGGCGGATGACCACTCCATCGAAAGGTGCGGTGATTTTGGAGTAACGTTCCATCGCATCAGCGCGTTCGGCATCGAACCTCGTGACTTCGACATGCGAGGCCGCGGCGGAGACGTCCGATCGCGCCTTTTCCAATGCGGCCTGTGCCTGAGCGAGCGCGGCCTGGGCGGACTTGACCTGCGCTCGCACCTCGGTGCGTGACGCCTCGGCCGCTTTCAGTTTGTGACGCGTTTCGTCCAGCAGGCTGCCCGTTTGCGCTCGCTCGCGGAACAGTTGTTCGATCCGTGTAAACTCCGACTGCCACCGCGCAACGTCGGCTTCCGACCGATCGATTCCCGCCGCAATCTCCGAGACCTTGGCTTCAGCGCTCGTGACGCCCGCAAGCGAAACGGCGACCGTTGATTCGGCTTGCTTCTTTTCGGCGATTGCTTCGTCGATCATTGCCCTGCGCTGCTTGGCATCGGCCTCGATTTCGGGCACGAACAGCTCGGCCATTACCTGTCCTTGCTTCACGCGATCGCCGATATCGAAGGCGACCTTTTTCACGTAGCCCGAAAGCTTGGCGTGGATGGGCGTGACCTCGTTCGCCTCGATTTGTCCAGGTTGCTCGCTCGTCCGGCGCACGGTTGTGCGCTCAGGTTTAACGGTCGTCACGCGAGGAACAGGAGGCGTGCTGGAGCTTCCAGCTTTTGCTGTTCCAGTTCGATCGGACACGTTGCAACCGGCCGTAAAAAGGGCGACCGTGGCGATGCCCACGAGACCGAGCCGCGCGTGATGAAATGAAAAAGACATATCAACGTTCCTGCTCGGTCATATATTGAGTTGGATCGACCACGGCTTCGATGTGGCTGCCGTTGCCGTTGAGAGAAGCGTTGTTGCCGAGATTGTCGAAATAACGGCTTTCGGGATCGTCGGGATCGAGCGAGGCGGAATCGCGTCCAGCCCAGCCTTGTACGAACGCGAACACTGACGGCAAAACAAATAGTGTTGCGAGAGTGGCGGCGACGAGACCGCCGATCACGGCGCGCCCCAGCGGGGCTGATTGCTGGCCCCCTTCGCTCAAACCAAGTGCGAGGGGAATCATGCCCGCGGTCATCGCGCAGCTTGTCATGAGGATCGGCCGGAGCCGTCCCTGAGCGCCGATGATCGCTGCCTCACGCGGGTCTGCTGCATCATGACGCCGGCTACGTTCGGCGAAGGTTACGAGCAAAATCGCGTTGGCGACCGCGACGCCCATCGCCATGATTGCTCCCATGAACGACTGGATATTGATCGTCGTTCCTGTAAGCCAGAGAGTGATCACGACGCCACAAATCACGGCCGGTGCGGTCGAAATTGTGACAAGAGCGAGGCGGATCGACTGAAAATTGGCGGTGAGCAAAAGCAGAATGACGACGATCGACATGCCGAGGCCAATCGACAATCCGTTGAGCATTTCACGCATCGGTACGACTTGGCCGCGAATGTCAACGTTGATTCCTTTGGGCGGTTGTTCCATCTCGGCGAGTTGTCGAGAAACGTGGCCGGCGACTCGGCCCAGGTCTTCGCCCACAATGTTCGCGGTGATGCTGATCGAACGCTTCATGTTGTAGCGATCGTACTCGCCGGGGCTTGTTCCGCGGTTCACGCGAGCGACGTCGCGTAGAAGAAGTGACGGAGCGCCAGAGCGCTGGATGGGGATCGTTTCGACTTGCTTCACCGAGTTCATGGTCGCGACGGGAATCTCGACCTGCACCTGGTAGCCGATGCCGGTTTTGGGGTCGGGCCAGTAGTTCGGCATGACGAACCGGCTCGACGACGTTGCAGCGACCAGCGATCGGGCCACTTCGTCGGCAGTGACGCCACTCAGCCCGGCTCGTTCGCGATCGATGTCGACGCTGACGGTTGGGTAGTCGAGCGAGTACGAATATTGAATGTCGCGGAGTGAGGGGATTTTTCCGAGCGCATCACGCACCTTCGCGGCGTGCGCGCGGACATCGGGATAGCTTGATCCGCTGATCGCGACTTCGATGGGCGTGGGCGAGCCGAAGCTCATCACGTCGCTCACAATGTCGGCAGGCTCGAACGAGAATTGTACCGTCGGCATTTCGTTCGTGAGCAGGTCGCGGAGCTTGAGCTTCACGGCTTCGATATCGATGCCAGTGCCTTCGTGAAGCGCAACGCGAAGGAGCACCTCTTCGGGGCCGGCCGTCCACTGATAGATCGCGTTGATCGGGTAGGACGAGGGAATCAGACCGACGTAACCAACCGAGATCTCGACGTTTTCGGCACCGACTTCGGTTTTGAGCGCATCGAGCGCACGCTTGGCAATTTGCTCGGATTTTTCGATTCGCGTTCCAGCCGCCGCCTTGATTCTGAGCTGAAAGCGACCGGCATCGACGCGAGGAAAAATCTCGAGGCCAAGTTGGCTGCCGATTGTGTACGCGGCGACTACGGCGAGACCGAGGTAAGCCGGAACGACGAGCCAGCGGAGAGTTACTACTTTGCCCAGGAAACTTCCGTAGACGCTGGTCAACAATCCAAACAATCCGCGATTGCCAGTATTGTGCGTTGTTCGTGCCGAATGCTTGAGGATCCAGACCGACAGTACGGGAACGAATGTGCTTGAGAGTAAATATGAGGAAACCATCGCGAATCCGACCGCGAGTGAAAGCGGTACGAACAGCGCCTGGGCTGCTCCTTGCATGAAGAACGATGGGATAAAGACCGCGAGGATGCAGAGCATTGCGAGCAAACGCGGTACGGCAGTGTCGAGATTCCCTTGGCGAACTGCGCGCGGGATGCTCTCGGTATGCTCCATCTTCGAGTGAATGTTCTCGATCTCAACGGTTGCTTCATCGACGAGAATGCCAATCGCGAGCGCCAAGCCGCCGAGCGTCATGAGATTGATTGTCTGGCCTGTGAGCCAGAGCGCAACCAGAGCGCCGCAAATGGCAAACGGGATGTTCAAAACCACGACGATCACGCTGCGCCAGTCTCGCAGAAACACGAGCACCATCAGGCCGGTCAGAATTGCACCGAGCGCGCCTTCGGTGGCCAGGCTTTTCACTGCGTTGGTAACGGTGGGCGATTGATCGAACTCGAAGCTCACTTTTATGTCGTCAGGTAGAACTGCCTGCATGTTCGGTAGGGCCGTTTTCACGTTATTGACGACGTCGAGCGTTGAGGCTTCGGCCCGTTTCGTCACCAGGATGTAAACCGCCCGGCGGCCGTTCACCAGCGCGTAACCGGTGGTTGTGTCGGAGGCGTCTTGCACCGTGGCGACGTCGCGCAGGTAAACGGTGGGCGTGACGCCGGGGCGAATGGGGATCGACTTCAGGTCGTCGGCTTGTTTCACCAGCGAGTTGACGGGGACCATCGGCATTTCGTCGCCAACGCGGATATTGCCGGATGGGCTGATGGCGTTGCCCGCGGCGAGCGCTCGGGTGACTTCGTCGGGCGACATTTTGTAGGAGCGCAGGCGGTCGGGATCGACACGTACGACGACGGTTCGCTGGCTGCCGCCGAAGGGGGGAGGCGCGGAAACGCCGGGGAGGCTGGCGAACATCGGCCGCACTTTGAAGAGTGCCTGGTCCTGAATCTCGCCGATGCTTTTGGTTTCGCTTGAAAGCACGAGATAGCCAACGGGAACGCTGCCGGCGTCAAACCGAGTGATGAAGGGGGAGACAGTGCCTGGCGGCATGAAGGCCCGCGAGCGGGTGACGTAGCCGATCGTTTCGGCCATCGCCTGCGCCATGTTCGTGCCGGGATGGAACGACAGTTTCATCAGGGCCATGCCCTGAATGTTTTTTGACTCGACGTGGTGGATGCCGGAAATATAAAGGAAGTGGTATTCGTAATAGTTGGTGAGCAGCCCTTCCATCTGCGCGGGGTCCATGCCGCCGTAAGGCTGTGCGACGTAGATGACGGGCAGGTTGAGGTTGGGAAAGATATCGACGCGCATCCGCAGCAGCGCGAGCACGCTTCCGAGGACGACGGCGACGATCGCCACCATCACGGTGAGCGGGCGTCGCATGGCAAAGATAATCGGGTTCACCGGGCTGATCTCGCACGTCGGGGAACCCCTGATGCTGGGCGATTCCCACGCAATTTGATTCGAGGCAGTGCCCATATTTTGCCATTGGCCAGAAGGCCTTACAACGAATGCGCTGAGGATCTTATTTAACATGGCGGATTGGCGTTTGAGCCTGCTGCCGCGAATTGCCGGTTCGCGCGATGTGCAACAAGTGCTTGACGTGTCGTCTCGGGTGCGCGACAGTCATGAAGTAACGCCAGTCTCTTGCGTCTGGGTGATCCCTCAAACGGAATCGCCACGGACGCACGCCGCTCTCTCCCGGCGAACGTGGCGTCGTTCTTCCATTGGATTCCGGGAGAGAAATCCATGTCCACACTCGTGAACATCACTCCGCTCAACGGCCATCCGACGAGCACGGGCCGGCACGCGCTCGAACCGCTCACTGCGGACGAAGTGAACGCGGCGGTCCTGATTCTCAAGCGTGAAGGGAAAGTCACGCCGACCACGCGCTTCGTGTCGATATCGCTCAAGGAACCCGACAAGGCGCTGGTTCATGAGTCGGGTGGGTTTGCTGAATTGCCGCGCGAGGCGAACGCGGTTCTATTCGACAATGCGTTGAACGCGTGTTACGAGGCGAGCCTTTCGATCACCGAAGGCACGCTGACCTCGTGGAAGCACATCCCCGGCGTGCAGCCGACGATGACGATCGACGAGCAGGAGGAATGCGAGCAGGCCGTGTTGCGCAGTCCTGAATTCAAGGCGAAATTGAAGGAGCACACGGGCGTTGACGACACGAGTTTGGTGATGGTCGATATCTGGAGCGCCGGCAATTACGGCGATCCGGAAGACAGCTCCAGGCGCCTCGCGCGGCCACTTTGCTTCCTGCGGACCGATCCCACCGACAACGGTTACGTTCGGCCCATTGAAGGGCTGCGGCCGGTAGTTGATTTGAACAAGATGGAAGTGATTCGCATCGACGATCACGGTCATTGGCCGATTCCGCCGGGCGATTGCAACTACTCGGCCGAGCGGATCGACACGTTTCGCACCGACATCAAGCCGCTCGAAATCGCTCAGCCGGATGGGCCGAGTTTCGAGGTTGATGGCTATCAGGTGGCGTGGCAGAAGTGGAAGTTTGTGATCGGCTTCAATGCCCGCGAAGGCTTGACGCTTCATCACCTGCGCTATGACGACGATGGCCAGGAACGTTCGGTGCTTTATCGGGCGTCGCTTACAGAAATGGTTGTGCCGTATGGCGATCCCACGCCCTCCCAGCGCAGGAAGAATGCGTTCGATGTCGGCGAATATGGGATGGGGATGTGCGCGAATAGCCTGGTGCTTGGTTGCGACTGCCTCGGCCTGATTCGATACTTCGACGCTCATTTGTGCGACAGTAGGGGTAATCCGTTTACGGTCAAAAACGCGGTTTGCATGCACGAGGAAGATTACGGCATTCTCTGGAAGCACACCGATCGCCGATTGCCGAATGCGCCGGAGGTCAGGCGCTCGCGCAGGCTGGTCGTGTCGTCGGTTTCTACGGTCGAGAATTACGAGTACGGTTTCTTTTGGTATTTATATCAGGACGGATCGATCCAGTTCGAGATCAAGCTGACTGGTATCCTTTCACTAGGAGCGTATCAGCCGGGCGAGAAGCCGAAGCATGGCGTGCTGGTTTCTCCGCAGCTTTACGCGCCTAATCATCAGCACTTCTTCAACATGCGGCTCGACTTCGACCTCGATGGGATGCCAAACACGGTTCAACGGCTCGATGTGGTGGCCGATCCGCTTGATGTTGCGAATCCGTTCGAGAACGCGTTTCACGTTCAGGCCACGCCGCTGGCGACTGAAAAACAAGCGCGAGGCAAGCTGAACATCGAGTCGGCCCGGACGTGGAAGATCGTCAATCCGGCGAAGCTCAATCATGTTGGCGAGCCGGTCGGATATCGCTTCTTCCCAGGAGACAATTCCGTGCCGTTCGCGTCGCCGAACGCCTGGTGGCGCAAGCGTGCGGGGTTTGTTGAGAACCACGTTTGGGTCACGCCTTATGACACCACCGAACGGTATGGCGCAGGGGATTATCCCAACCAATCGTCGGGCGGAGCGGGTTTGAACGCGTGGACCGAGGCAGATCGCTCGACGGAGAACACCGACGTCGTTTTCTGGTACACGTTTGGTCACACGCACATTCCAAGGCCGGAAGATTATCCAGTGATGCCAACTGCTTATATTGGCTTCATGCTCAAGCCTTCGGGCTTTTTCACGAAGAATCCGGCGAACGACATTCCGCCTTCGAGCAAGAAGATGAGCTGTTGCCATTGAGTCGATTTGAGCATCGCGGCGACTGGCATTGCCTTTTTTTCGAAGGCGAAGCAGAATGACGATCCGCGGCACTCTCGCGCCCAGAGATTGCTGCGGATCGCGACGCGACAGGATGCATCGACGTCGTTCTCTCACGCGAAATGCGTTGTGATCACCAAAGAGTTTGCGGCAAGGAGGCCCTCACCATGGTGCGCTGGTTTGTCGATCGTTCGCCGCAGAAGGCGTCGCCTTCAGTGAGTTTGAGGCGGTTGTTGCCCGAAGCCACGTTTGTTGGCGGGCGCGACCTAGAAGTTTCCGGCTGTTCGGCCGACGCTGGTAAACTCAAGCCGGGGCAGGTTTTCGTCGCGATTGGCGACGATGAATCGCAGGGTAACACCCTCGTCGCTCGGGCTCTGGCGCAAGGGGCCACGGCGGTTATCGTCGATCGGCCTCACCCCGAAATTCCTCGCCAAATTCTCGTTCCCTCGACCCGTTCCGCCTATTCCCGGCTCTGCCATGCGCTTGCGGGCGATCCTTCGACTCGGCTCGATGTCGTCGGCGTTGCGGGTGGCCGCGAGGCGCAGCTTGTAACGTTGCTGATTCATGCGATTTGCAACGTCCAGGGCGAGCGGTTCGGTCAGGTAGGACCGCACGGCTGGTCTGATGGTCACGCGGTGCGGCCGATGGGAGCCGGTCTTACAGACGCTGGCTCTCTCTCAAACATGCTCGCGGGAATGCTCAAACGCAACTGCGTGGGCGCCCTCGTTGAGGTGTCGCAGGCGACGCTCGAATCGACAGGCATCGCCGACGGCCTCAGTCTCGGTGCGGCGATCGTGCCGTGCGTCCGCGAGGCGTCCGACGAGGATGCGGACGCTCTTGTTGAGCGTCGGCGAGCGTATGCGCGACTCCTTCGTTGCGTAAAGCCACAGGGGATCGTGATTGTGAATCAGGATGATCCTGATTCGGAGATCCTGGGCGCAGTGAATCTCGATGCGCGGCGGATTTCGATCGGAATCAACAAACCTGCCGATTTTGTGGCCGAGGTTGAGTGGTACGAAGCGAATCGCTCACGATTCCGCCTGATCTCAGAAGGCGTCGACGCGATGATCACGTTGCGTCTCGGCGGGATCGAGGCGATTCAAGCCGCACTTTGTGCAGTCGCGTATGCGTTCCATCGCGGCATTGCACTCGAGACGATTATCAAGGGACTCGAGGCAGTCGAAGGGATTCCCGGGCGTTTTGAACGCGTCGAGGAAGGGCAGGCGTTCGAGGTTCGGATTGACGCCGCCCGTTCGGTCGAAGAACTGACCGCTGCAATCGAGCAAACGCGTGCTGGCATCGACGGCAAGCTGATTTGCGTGATTGGTGCCGAAGGCTACGGCGATCGTAACGACCGTCAGGCACTCGCGAAGGCCGCACACGACGGCGCAGACGTTGTTGTGTTTACGTCAGACAATCCGCGTGGCGAGGATGTTGCACAGATCCTCGACCAGATGCACGGAGCGACTGACTGGGCCGAACATATTCGGCTTGATGGCGACCGTCGTCGCGCAATTGAAACTGCGATTGCGATTGCGACACCAGGTGACGCGGTGTTAATCGCGGGCAAGGGGCGCAATGCGTTTGAGATTCTCGCCGATCGCGTGATTCCGTTCGACGATCGCGCAGTTGCCGCTCGGTTCTTGCGAATCATCCGCACGAACGAGATCAAGCGCGACTCTGCCTGACTGGCGTCCAGCAAGACATGCAGACTTGGGCTCCTGTCCTCATCACGTTCATGAGGCAGGGGCTCATTTGTTTGTGCGAGATGCAAGTCGGCTGATTTGCGGTGCGTGATAAGTGACGCTGTGTGTCCAACCGGCGTTGCTGGAATGAATCAGAATCCGAAACACCTTGCAGATGAGGTGGGCTCGGGTTAGCTTAAAGGCTGCGCGGGATACCGTGAATTGACAAGCGATGATGAGTTGCATCCTGCGGTGCCGAAGTTGCCGCGATATGACGAATCGATGCGAGTTGTTCGACGTGTAGAGCGTGCGCTTGCCTCCTCTCTCCGGATCGATCCTCTTGAAAATTGATGCGATCGTCCGCGGCCAGCAATCTGGGCTGGGGTTCGGCTGCACTTTAAAAGAGAGATGATGAAACGAGCACCGTTTAGCATTCGATGGCGAGCCTGGGGGGGAGCACTCACCGTGCTTCTTGCCTCGTGGCTGTGCGCGCCGTCGACTGCGAAGGCAGGGTGCTCGGCTCACTACATCAGTCTGCAATCGAGTTCTAGCCTCGAACTGGAGTTGCTGGAATCGATCAGAATGGTCGACCCACCGCTCAAGACGACTAGCCAACTCCCCAAGCCCTGTACGGGGGCGTTTTGCTCGGGAAATCCTGCCACGCCGGCTCCCGTCTCTCAACCGCTCGCGCCCAATGCGAGCGAACAGGGAACGCTATGGCACCTTGGGCTTCGCGTGCCTGAGCCGAAATCATTTGCCCTGCTGGCAGATGAAGTCGACTGCCGCCCGTCTGTTCGTCCTGCCTCGATCTTCCATCCGCCCCGCTTGATTCTGTCATAAGCTCGCTGTCTTAACGACGCTGTATTGTCTCTGCGCCGACGTGCGTAATGCGCCCAACTGGGGAGCTTTGCGCTACACGCTGGCCGTCATTTTCTGAGTTTTCGCTTCGACCTGCCGTATAGGGCTGCGCGTTTCGAATACGCGGAGTTCCTGGTGTGCGATTGCGCGCCCACGGTTGAAGTTGGATTCGGAATTATTCACGTCATTTTATAAACTGATTTTCGCTTTGGGAGCGAATGCAATGCGTTCTTGTTCATATCGCCGCGCGTTTACGCTGATTGAATTGCTCGTTGTCATCGCCATCATCGCGGTTTTAATCGCGCTCTTGTTGCCTGCAGTCCAGGCGGCACGCGAGGCGGCCCGGCGGTCGCAATGCGTGAACAATCTCAAGCAAATCGGCATCGCCATTCACAATTATGAGAACGCAGTCGGCGCGATGCCGGGGGCTTATCTCGTCTATCCGACGACCGAATTCTCCGCGCTCACCATGATGCTCGGGCAGATGGAGAAGTCGACGCTTTTCAACGCGATCAACTTCTCGCTCCCCTACAACGACCCGACCAACACAACAATCTTGATGACGACGGTAAGCACGTTCATTTGCCCGTCGGACCTGCCGAACCCGAGCCCGAACCTGGGCGGCCAGACGAACTACATGGCCGACATGGGAAGTTGGATTGTCTGGCAGCAGGCGAGTGGTCCGAACGCCGGCTTGCCCAACCCGAACGGCGTGTTCTGGGGGAATAGCTCCACGCGGTTTGCAGCGGTTACCGACGGCCTGTCGAACACTGGTTTCTTCAGCGAACGCGTTATGGCCGACGGCAACAACGCAGTGGTCTCGATCGCGAGCGACGTCTTCTTCTCGCCCGCCGCTCCGACGACTGTTGATGACGCAGTCACGATGTGCAACGCCGTTGACACCACGAATTTGTCGAACCAGTTCCCACTCTTCATGGGAGCGCCGTGGATTCTGGGTCAGCATATTTTCCAGCACGTGATGCCGCCGAACACGCGGTCGTGTGGCTTCTTCACCGCCCTTCGCGCGGTGATGCCGCCGAGCAGTCGGCATCCTGGCGGGGTGAATTTGCTGGCTGGCGACGGCTCGGTGAAGTTCATCAAGAACACGATCAACACGCCGGTCTGGCGTGCGCTCGGAACGATTTCCGGTGGCGAAGTCATCAGCGCGGATGCTTATTGATTAAGGGTGAAGTTCGCCATGGGAATTGCAGATATGCTTCGTCGTCGAATCAACGCCTGCGCGGCCGTACTTGCGGTGACGCTCGCCTTGCCTCTGCTGTACGGTTGCGGCGGAGGCGGCGGCAGCCCGAACCCAGTCGACTCAGACCGTGCACGCGAATATCTCAAGGCGGTGCTCGACACCTGGAAAAAGGGTGAGTCGATTGACAGCCTCAAGACCGGTTCACCGGCGATCACAGCCCAGGATTTCGACTGGTTGGCTGGCGCTTCGCTTGTGGACTACGAAGTTGCGGGCGAAGGGACGCCGATCGACGCCAACCTGCGCGTGCCCGTCAAGTTGACGGTGCGCAGCAAGGGGAAAGAGACCAAGAAGTCGGTGAGCTACCTGGTGACGACCAGTCCGGCCGTCACGGTGTTCCGCGACTTCAAGAAATAAAACGACGTGACCGCCGCGTGGTTGGGACCTGCTCCCAGCCGCGTGGCCGTTCAGTTTACAATCGATCCAAATCACACAGGTTGACATCTCCATGCGCATAACGATGAGGCTGATCGCCGTGATTCCGATCGTGACATGCCTCGGATCTAGCCCTGCGAATGCCGACGCACTTGCACCGATGCTGAGCAACGAAGAGGCGTGGAATCGCCTGCCCAGTCCCGAAAAGGGAGCGGGGCAACTGTTGCCAAGCTGGGCGCGGATGCTGGCGAATGATTTGCCCAAGAGTACGGCTGCGTTCTTGCAGCTTGATTATGCCCAGCGAACGAAGAGCCCGGTTGATCCCAAACTTCGCGCGGCAATGCGCTGGGTTTCGGCCCATGCGAATCATTCCGCTTATGCAGAGGCCTATGCCGCGGCCGATGCAAAGAGAGCGGGGCTTGAAGCCTCGAAGCTAGACGCTTTGGCACAGGACGGCTACCCCGGCTGGCCGGCATCAGAGCGAGCGGCGCTTGAGTTTGCCCGTAAGATGTCGGTTGATTCGGACAGTGTGACCGACGAAGAGTTCGCTACGCTCGTGAGGGACTTCGGCCCAAACCGCGCGGCGTCGATGGTTCTTTTGCTCGCTTATTCCAACTTTCAAGATCGCGTGTTGATTTGCCTTGGTGCGCAGGTTGAGCCGGAAGGTCCGCTACCGCCGCTCGAAGTGGCGTTCGCGCCGGCGTCTTTCGTAGTGAAGACAACCCCGCCACCGCCGCTTCAGAAGACGCCACTTCCGTCGCCCACGGGCAAGGATTTGGTGGCCGACGATCCCGAGTGGGCGCGAATCACTTACGACATGCTGCAGTCGCGTCTCGAATCTCAGCGCAAGAAACCAACGCGTTTGCGGATTCCTGCTTGGGATGAATTCGCCAGCAAGCTCCCCGTCGGAATGTTCAGCAAGCCCAGCGATATCGTTTGGTATCGCATTGTTTTTGGATACGCGCCGGAACTCGCGGTGCCGTACGAATACTTCATGCGGACGGCCGGGGCTGAAGCGACCGGCAAGTACGATCGCATCTTTGGCTCTAGCCTGTTCTGGGTGACAACTCGCGCCATCATGTGCCCGTATTGCATGGGCCACTGCGAGATGAACTGGGAAGTCGCTGGGCTGAATAAGGGGGAAATCGCCGAGCGCAGCAAGTTGCTTGCTGGCGATGATTGGTCGAGCTTCCCGCCTGCCGAGCAGCACGCGTTTGCGTTTGCTAGGAAGCTGACGCGGTCGCCGGGCGAAATTGGGCCGGATGATCTCAAAGTGCTTAAAAACGATTTCGGCCGCGAACGCGCCGTCATCGTGATGCTGAACGCGTGCCGGTATCATTACATGACGCGCATCTCGAACGGCTTCCAGCTCAAGCTCGAGAGCGAAAATGTTTTTTACGACTACTACAACACCAAGCCGCCGGCGACGACGAGTGCCTCTGCCAGCGGCGCGACGGTGGTCAAACTCATGAGCGACGACGAATGCTGGAAGAAGCTGCCGAGCGTAGAGCACGGAGCAGGGCAGCCATTGCCGAACTGGGCGAAGGCTGTTGCGACCTACATGCCGCGCACCGCGGCCGCGATGCTCGAACTCGACTATGCTCATCGCGTGAAGAGCCCGCTTGATCCCGTACTTCGCGCCAAGATGCGTTATGTGATTGCGCAAGCAAATCGTTCGGCCTATTCAGCCGCGACGGCGCTTGCCGATCTCGATCGTGCTGGCGCCGGTTCGGAAATTCGCACCCTCACGGGCGATCACGCGCAGTGGCCGGAACAGGATCGCGATCCGCTTGAACTGGCTCGCCAGTTGACGGTTTCGGCCTCGACGATCAATGACGAGCTATTTGCGCGAGTGCGAGCGAAATACGGCGACAAGAAGGTGGCATCGATCGTGCTGCTTGCGGCCTACGGCAATTTTCAGGATCGGATTATTCACGGCCTGAAGGTCCCGCTTGAAGAGTGCGGACCGCTCGCGCCGGTGGATGTGAAATTTGCGTCCTCGGCGTTCCAGCAGGCTGCGATTTTGCCCCCACAGAATGCATTGCCGAAGTTGCTCAATGGAGGCGAGACGGTTGTCGACCGCGATCCCGAATGGTCGACGCTGACGTATGAAACGCTTCAATCCCGGCTCGATACGCAACGTGCGCGGACGCCTCGTCTGTCGATTCCGACGTGGGACGAGGTGAAGAAGAATCTTCCGCCCGCATTCACAGCACGGCCGACGCGGATCATCTGGAACCTCGTGTGTTACGGCTATGTGCCGGAACTCGCAGTGCCCTGGAGCGTGTCGACGCGGACGATGTGGGTTGAACGCCCGCAGGATCGCGTGTTCGAAGAGAGTCTCTTCTGGATCCAAACGCGGAGCATCCGTTGCAACTACTGCATGGGACATTGCGAGATGCTGCTCGAGGTCGCGGGGCTCGACAAAAACGGTGTCGCCGAACGGACGCGCAGGCTCGCGAGCGATGATTGGTCGAGCTTCCCGCCGAAGGAACAGCGAGCGTACGCGTTTGCTCGCAAGCTGACGAAGACACCTTGGGAACTGAGCGCAGTGGATTACAAAACGCTTGAAGCGGATCTCGGACCCGAGGACGCGATGGCGACGTTCTGGTGGCTCTGCCGCGGCCTGTACATGACGCGCGTTTCCGATGGCTTCGCATTGCCGCTCGAACGCGACAACGTGTTCGAGGATTACAACAAGAAACCCGCCGCGAGCGGATCGACGTCGAAATCGAAGTGAACACGTTCTCCTCCGAAACACGACACAATTAGGAAAGAGCATTCATATGAAGTTGAGAAAAAGCTTTGCGAGCGCGCGTCTCGCGCTTACGATCACATTCGGGATTTCGGCCGCGAACGTGGCGACTGCACAGGAGCCGCGGCCGGTTCGAGTTGAGAGCACCAAGCCGGCGGCGAAAAGCGATGCCGAGACTCTGGCCGAAGCGTGGCCCGATCGTCCGGAATGGCTTGATATGTACACCGATATTCTGCAAGGAAGCCAGCTCGGGGCGCGAGACGGTTGGTTTCGCAGGGCGGTGCCGCAGATTCGCTACAACTGGGAAGCAACAAAGAAGGCCTACGATCGCGACGGCAACGGCACGGTCGCGGCGTCGGAATTTCCGGGATCAGAAGCTGATTTCGCGCGGCTCGATCGCAACGGCGATCACGGACTGACGGCTGCTGACTTCGATTTCAACACGCCGCAAAGTAGTGCGCAGCCGGGAACGCAAGTGTTTCTGCGAATGGATCGCGATGCGAATGGCAAGGTTTCGCGCGAAGAATTTCAGGCGTTTTTCGACCAGCTCGGCGGCGGCAGCGAGGGGTTTTTGTCGCTGAGCGAGGTGCAAGACATCCTTAAGCCGGCGCCTCAAATGCCGTCAAGGCCGACGGCGGGAATCATCGGCCAGCCGTCGAAGGAAGTGCTCGTCAAGGCGCTCTTCAAGCAAGAACTCGGCTCGTTGCAACCCGGGCCGAGGCTTGGGGAACAGTTCCGCGACTTCACGTTGAAGACGTTTGAAGGGGATCGTGAGATCACGCTTTCCAAGCTCGTCGGCCCGAAGCCGGTGGTGCTTGTGTTTGGTAACTTCACGTGCGGACCATTCCGAGCGCAGGCGGGAAATATTGAGAAGCTGTACCATCGCTACAAGGACAGGGCGACGTTTGTGATGGTCTATGTGCGAGAGGCGCACCCGACCGACGGCTGGCGGATGGATAGCAATGAGCGCGTTGGCGTGGTGCTGCCGCAACCGACCACTTATGAGGAGCGCGTGGCTGTTGCGAAGCGCTGCGATAAGCAAATGAACCTTGGATTTCCGCTGCTCGTCGACACCATGGATGATGCGGTGGGCGGATTTTATAGCGGCATGCCGAGCCGTTTGTATCTGATCGATCGCGAGGGCAAGATCGCGTTCAAGAACGGTCGCGGCCCATTCGGGTTCAAGCCGGCCGAGCTGGAACAGTCGCTGATCCTGCTTTTGCAAGACACGGCATCGCAATCGAAAAACGCAACATCTGCTGCGCGATAATTTGAACCTGAATCGATCGCAAAAGCGAACCCCAGCCTCGACCGACAAGATAAGGTCGAGGCTGGGGTTTTTGTTCGCTTATGAAAAATGTCGTGGCGCTCAGTTAGCCGAGGCATCCTGCTTGATGGCCGGCGTCTGGTTCAGAGTCTCTCTGGAACCACGATCCGCCCCTTGGCGACCGCGCCGCGCGAATCGCGAAGCCTACCATCGCCACGACGAGGTTCTTGAACTCGAGCAAGATCGCGCTCGCCGCGTAGACACCAACCAGCGCAAGAACCACTGGAAGAAGTAAAACCTCAAACGCTGTCATCGACATGATACTTCCTCCTGCCACCGGCTTCGGGCTCCCTCCCGACCAGACCAGGGCCATTTGACCCAACTCGCCACGACCATATGGCAACCGATTAGTCGATCGATCTGGCACAAATCTTTCAAAAAAGGTTCGCGCCCACCGGGTCATTCGCAGACGACCGTCCTTGGCGTCACTTGAGGCAATTATTTCGCAATTTTTATGAAGTCAATCGTCAGCGAATGAGAAATGTTTCATGAAATTAGTTTCAACGCAAAACCGTCGCTTCGATGCGGCGTTGCATACATGAACTCATGGGCGACACTAAATTATCGAGTGAGCCCGCGCAAACGCTGTACATTCGCGCGGGCAATTCTTCGATCGTGTCAGCAATCACTCAACGGCAACCGGAATCGGCGTCCAGGTGAATTCGGGTAATAGGCGCTGGAGGTGTTCACGAACGTCACTTGGCCAGTTTGCGATGTGCTCGCTGAATTTGTCTTTCTCGCCCGCGAAAAGGGCGCGAGAGGCTTCCTCGAAATCCGCGAAGTTGCCAGCGATCGCCCACATGAACTTGCTGGCGGCTTCGCGCGCAAGTCGGGCGCGTTCCTTGTTTGGCTGCCGCTTGCGTTCGTCGTCGACGAGCCGCCGAAGCGCTGCAGAGATCCCGGTCGGTTGCTGCTCGAGCCACTCCCAGTGACGCGGCAGAAGGGAAACTTCGCGGGAGATCACGCCCAGCTTCGGCCGGCCGGGACCGGTGCGAGGCGCCGAAGTGGTTTCGACGCGTGCCAGCACTTCGTCGGTCGTGCCGCGGAAGTCGAAATCCACCTGCCGCCCAGTTTGGTCGTCAAAGATCAAAATCGGCTCGCCTGAGTTGGCGTCGATCTCCCGCTTCGTTTCGGCCAGCATCGTCCGCAAATCACCGGAAACAACCCGTCTGACACCCGCGAACGTTGTAAATGTTGGCTCTGTATCCATCGCGCTCACCCACTTCGATTAATGCCCGGGTTAAATCCTCGGACAATAATACCCGGGATTTAATCGGTGTCAATAACAGCCGGGTAAAATTGCGAGATGGGCTTTAGTTCGACTCCCAGACGGTCTTGAGGATGGCGAAGGTTTCGGGGTCGTGCTTCTGCAGCTCGGCGCGGACGAAGGGGTAGAAGTCGTTGGTGCCGAAAAAGGCTTCGCTTGCTTCGGCGAAGAATTCCATCGGGTTGTTCAGCGCGTAGGCGCGTTCGGTGCGGCCGTTGATGTGCAGCACGGAATTGTACTTGTCGCTGTCTGTTGCGCGGTTGAAGAGCTTGGCCAACGTTGCGTTTGAATAGCCATCCGGAAGGAATTGATGATGATATCCATGTGCGAGTTCGTGAAGAACCATCCAGGGTTGTTGCTTCGTCCAGTCGAGGAAGTTGCGGGCATTTGCAAGCTCGACGCAGCCGGCTTTTTCGGGGTTCATGTCGTGGCTTTTGAGCCAGCCGGCATCGGGGTGATAGGCCATGCAGGGGTGGTGCGGCTCGTTCTTTTCGACCCAGATGCGGATTTTTCGTAGTTTCGCGACGGCCTGCGCCGGCACCATTCGCTCGATTTGAACGAGCTGGAGCCGGAGCAGGTCGAGCGTCGCGGTCGCAAGCGGGCTGTCGGCTAGGAGGTCCTTATGAATTGTCACCGACCAGCCTTCGATCTCTCTCGTTTCGTAATGCGAACTGGGCGCGTACGCTGGTTTGCTGTCGGGCCCCGCGCCGGCAGCGAGTATGAATATGAGGGCGAGGATTGAGAATTGAACGAGTGATGATCGGCGGTGTTGGGAAATCATGGAGCCAATCGGGTTGAGTGTGACGAATAACGTGTTTGTAATGCCAGGTTGCGTCGTCTTTCACCACCGACTCACGACGAAAACGCATCAAAAAGAGAAAAAACGAGACCGTAGAGCGGCGCAGTGTCGCCGCATCAGGGACGATCGAAGATATTCCGTCATCGAGTCCGCGTTCAGCGCGAGCGCGGAGATGACAGGAAACGATGCGCGCACAATCGAAGCGAGCGGCTCAAAAGGCGAGGCGCGAAACCGACAAGGCGGACATTACCGCCTGAATCGATGGTAATCGTCCCGGAGGCGCGTTGCCATGCCTCGCAGGCGAGCGGGACGTTATGATAAGGGAGAAGAACAAGAGATGTGTGCGAAGCGGAGAAGCGAACTCAGGCGGCGGCGGTCGCGAGCAGGTTGCGGAGGTCGGCTTCAATCAACTCGAAACGCTTGATGGTGACGTCGCCAGGAGCCTCGATACCGATGCGGACGGAGTTGTTGTCGATCTTGACAATCGTGATCATCACGTCGTCGCCGATCTTGAACTTTTCACCATGCTTGCGGCTGAGAACCAACATGAGTTCACTCCTCCCTGAGTGTGCGGGACTGAAACGCTTGATGCGGGATACCTAACGCACGAGCCGTGCCAGATCGCGCGCAGTGATTGGAGCGATTGGCGTAAGTCTTGATCGGCTCGTAATTTAGTGAATGCGATTTTCTTCGCGAATTCGCGATTGGCCACGGATTGATTGAAAGTTTTGCCAATTTTACCTTCAGATTCAGGAAAAATGCGGTGACGGACGATTGCGCGAGCGCTGGCGAGACAGTTACCGCACTTCATCGCTGGGGGCCGCTGGTGCTCGCGACCGTGGGGGTGCTCGCGTGGCTCTGGCCGATTGGCCTGGGCGGCAAGATGCCGGTCGGCGGCGACGTCACGCAATTCTCGATCGGCCTGATGGCCGAACTGGCACGTGCGATTCATGACGGTCGAATTCCGTTCTGGAACGACCTGTGGGGCTACGGTTTTCCCGGTCTGGCCGAAAGCCAGATGGGTGTCTATTACCTGCCTCATTTGCTCGCCTACGGCCTGCTACCGCTGGAGGCGGCATATACCACTCTGCTGGTCGCACACACGCTCTGGGCGACGTGGGGGGCGTACTGGGCGGCTCGACAGTTTGGTGCCAGCCGTGGTGGCGCGGCGGTTTCGGGATTTGCCTTCGCGACGTGTGGATACTTCCTCGTCCACTTGCCGCATCAATGGGGAGCCTCGACCGCGAGCTGGATGCCGTGGGCGTGGGGACTCGCCTGGCGTGCAAGTCGAGGCACGTGCGGGCCGAGGGCGCTACTGTGGCTCGCGGCAGTGCTGGCGGTGCAGATTCTTCCAGGTCACTTTCAGCTCGCGTTTATTACCGAGGTCACCACGCTCGTTGTCGCGGCAGTGGGATTTCTGAGCACATTGCGCGAGTCACCTCGGCGTACTGTGCGACGAGTTTTTGTTTTTGGATTGAGTCTTGGTGCAGTGCTTTTGCTCTCGACCATGCAGCTTGCGCCGACCGCTGAACTTGCTGGCCTGGCGCGGGAACAGCGGACGGTTGATTACCTGGGTGCGTTTTCGAGTCCGCCAACGCATTTGATTAGCTATGTGGCGCCGGGACTATTTCACCAATCGCCACTCTGGCGACCACTCGCGTGGGATGCGTTTCATGCCATGCCTGAGGAGCATCTGGCGACCATCGGCCTTGTTCCGCTTTTTCTTGCCTTTGTTTCACTGCGAAGGTGGCGTGAGCCCGAGACGGTTGGATTGATTGTCGCTGTGCTGGCGGCGACGGCCTTCAGCCTTGGGCCGTATTTGCCAGGGTTTTCGTTGTACTGCCAGTCGCCTGGCTTTTCGTTCTTTCGGGCACCGAGCCGCTGGGGCGCTGGGGCGATGCTTGGACTGGCGCTGCTCGCGGGGCGTGGGTTCGATGTACTTCCGCAAATGCTGAGGCCATCGCGCAGCTTGTGGATGTTCTTGATTGGCGCAAGTGGTCTGCTCGTGCTGGTTGTGGGAACGATTGAACTGGCGTTTGCTGCAACGGAGCCGGCCGCTGGAAAGCCGAGCATGCCGGCGGTGGCGGACGGCCTGCAGCGCGCATTCGCGCTCTTACCTTGGGATAATGAGCCCACGCTCGCGCAACGAATGGCGGAGATGCGGCGTCCATCGGCCGATAGTCGTGTTTCGATCGCTTTGGCACGCCAGGGAATCACGCGGCCCACTGCCGAAGATCTCACGCTATCGAAGAGCCGGGGAGCGGTCTATCGCGACGAGCTTGGGCCGACGGTTGCGATTTTGGTGTTGCTCGCGGGGTTGTCGCTTGTTGCAGGGAAGCGTCGTGTTTTTGTGATCGGGTTGCTTGCCGTGATGTTGCTTGAATCCGGGGTCTGGAGTCGTAAGCGGGTTTTCGAGCTGGGACCCATCGAAGACTTGCGCAAGCAGAGTCCCGTTCTCGGCGAACTCGCGAAACTACCGAGAGGCACGAGGTCGGTCGACAGTGGGAAGAATATGAGCATGGTGGCGGGCGTTGCTCCAGTCGGGGCATATCGCACGCTCGACCTGCCGGTCCTGCCTAACGTGACATTCTTGGCGAGCGGCGCTGGTGCTGAATCTGGTCGTGCACAAAAGCTGATTGGTGTGGGAGTGGTCGCGACTCCAAACGCTCGGTCTTCAACGATCGTGAACGATCCGACTTTGCTTGGCTGGTTGACGAGCGAAGCGTGGGCGAAAGGGATGATCGCGCAATCACCGAACGTGGCGAATGTCGCGATCAATCGAAGTGAGACCGAGCCTGTACGAGCATGGTTTGCGCGCGAATTGCCTGTGGTGACAGGTACGCGGTTGGATGAAGCCTTGCTGCAGGTTTTCGATGGGTTTGTGCCGGTGCAAATCCGATCGACAACGCCAGAGCGTGTGACCGTGGATTTTGAGTCGACCGAACCTGGAACGCTGCTTGTGATGTCGTTGTACTACCCGCGATGGCGGGCGACTTTGAACGGTCAGCCTGCAGCAGTCGAGGAGCGGTTCGGGCTCCAGGCGGTGAAGGTGCCGGAAGCGGGGCGGTGGACGCTTGAGCTTTCCTACGACTCCACGCATGACAGGATCGCGCTGGGAGTATCAGGACTGGCCTGGGTTGGCTGGATTGTGTTGTACTGTTTGAGTATTCGTCGGCAGAAGCAGGCAGCGAGGGAGCACGCGTGATGATTGACGTGGCGATTGTTGGGGCTTCAGGATATGCGGCGCGGGAGCTTTTCCGCATTTTGCTGGGGCACCCGGACGCCAGGGTGACTATGGCCACTTCACGCTCCGATGAAGGGACGCGTGTCGACGCCTTGCACCCGAGCCTCGCCTCGCGCATCAACCTCACGTGCGAGCCGTTCGACGCCGACAAGCTTGCCAGCAAGGCGAGCGTCGCGTTTCTGGGATTGCCCCACACTGCGAGCTTCGCCGTGACTCCTGCGCTTCGCGAACGTGGCGTGAAGGTGATCGACCTCTCGGCCGATTATCGCCTCAAAGATGCGAATGTTTATGCCGATTGGTACGGCCATGCGCACACTGATGCCGTGGGTTTGAACGAGGCAGTCTATGGCCTGCCTGAGCTCTTTCGATCTTCGATTGCTTCGGCAGGTTTGATCGCGAATCCAGGGTGCTATACGTCGGCGAGTATTTTGGCGCTCGCGCCGCTGGTCGCGCACAACCTGATCGAGCGAAGCGGGATTATCATCGACGCTAAGAGCGGCGTTTCGGGTGGTGGTCGCGCGCCCAAGCCGACTTTTCATTTCCCGGAAGCGAATGAAAATGTGATGGCTTATAGCGTTGGTCGACATCGCCATACGCCGGAGATCGATCAGGTTCTCAGCACGGTTGGACTCGGCAGCGACCGTGATGAGCCAGTTGAGGTGATTTTCACGCCGCACTTGATGCCGATGGATCGCGGCATTCACGCGACGATTTATGCGAATCCCAAGGGACATGCTGTTGAGCACGACTTGATGGAACTCTTTCGTGCGTTTTACAAGGACAGCCCTTTCGTTCGGATCGTTAACAATCCGCCGTCGACGAAGGATTCGACGAACACGAATTTCTGCGACATCACCGTGCGTGTTGTGCGCGGGAAGATTCTGGTTCTGTCGTGTCTGGATAATTTGCTCAAGGGCGCGTCGGGAGTCGCCGTGCAGAATTTCAACCTCATGCACGGCTTCGCGGAATCGGCGGGGCTTTGGCTGTGATAGATATTACGCATCCGAGACAAAATGCGATGAAGTGAATTGGGTGGCCAGGACAACTTGTTGTCCTGGTGGCGCAGCCACAAGAGGGAGAAGCGAAACCGGTTGGAATATCCTCATGTCGCTTCGCGACCGGGACAAGCAAGTTGTCCCGGCCACCCTTTCTTCGTTGAGCCCGACACTTAGTGCGTAGCCCACGTGCAAAGCGTTGAGGAGAATTTATTGCTTCGCCGCGGCTAAGATCGCCTCGATTGCCTTCATTTGCGCCAGGCCGTCTTCGCCGGGATATCCCTTGCGGCCAGTCTGGCGGACGGCCTCGGTGAAGTCATCGACCATTGCGGCGTACTGGTTGGTTCCCGCGAACGTCCACGTTTCCTTGCCGTTGGGACCGTGGAAATGCGCGATGGGTTCGTCGGGCGGCAGGTAAGCGTCGGGGACGCCGATCCGGCCGTTTTCGCCGACCAGTTCGTATGAGCAGCGGAACGGTTGTTCAAAGCTGCAATCGATCACGGCAAGCACGTCGTTGGGGAACTTGAGCGACGCGACGAGCGAGAGGTCGACGCCGGTCGAACCGAAGTGGGCGGATGCGTGGATTTGCGATGGCTCCTGGCCCGCGAACAACCGAGCGGTGCTCACGCCGTAGCAGCCGACGTCCCAGAGGGCGCCACCACCACGCGCGGGGTCGAGCCGCCAATCGCCAGGATCGATGTTGAAGGAAAATGCCGAGCGAATGAGCTTGAGCGGGCCGATGGCGCCATCCGCGACGCGTTTGAGGATTTCCAGCGTGCGCGGTTGGTGCCGCCACATGAACGCCTCGCGGAGCACGACGCCCTTCTTTGCGCAATAGTCGACCATTGCGGCGGCTTCGGTTGCGTCGAGCGAAAGCGGCTTCTCGCAGAGAATGTGCTTGCCCGCATCGGCGGCGGCCTCGACCCACTCGCGGTGCAATTCGTTGGGCAGGGGTATGTAGACGACGTCGATTTCGGGGTCGGAAATCACTTCGTCATACGAGCCGTAAACCTTGGCAATGCCGAACTCGTCGGCCCAGCTTTTTGCGGTTGCCAGGTTGCGGCTTGCCAGAACGCTGAGGGTGGCGGTCTTGGAGTTTTGCAGTCCCGGAATCAATCCCCTGCGCGTGATTCGTGCGCAGCCGAGAATCCCCCATCGCAGTTTGGTGGAGTCGCTCATCGTCATTGCTCCCAATCAAAAATTGATAGAAAGAATTACGCACTTGATGTTGGGTGCAATGAAGGCTGGGTAGCCGGGACAACTTGTTGTCCAGGCCACCCATTTCTATCCATCGCATTATCCCAACTATGTAGTTTTTGTGATGATTTGAAACGAATGAGTCAAATCAATAAGCCGGTGCGTGTTTATCAAGGTTCGCCTTGGTGATCAGGACAAGCTCGGTGATGACATCACTCGGAACAGCCTTACCGTTCAGGTGGTCCACCGCAGCGCTGACAGCGGCGGCACCTTGCTTCACGGGATCTTGCAGAATGGTCGCGAGCATGTGGCCGAGTCGGATTTCCTCGAACGCAGCCTTGTTGCCGTTGAAACCGATCACGAACGTGTCGGTCCAGCCCTCGCCTCGCGCTACTTCGAGGGCAGGTACTGCAAGCTCGTCGGCCTGGGTGACGATCGCCCGGATCGTGCCTCGCGTGTGCCGACGAACGAGGTCGGTCATGATGGACTTGGCCTTGTCTTCCGAGAAATTCGTGAAGCGATCGTCGGCGATGACGATTTCGGGATGTTGTTTGAGAACCGATTGCAACCCATCGTTTCGCTTGCGCTGGGGCGAAGATCCTTGCGTTCCCTGAAGATAAATGATCAAGCCGCCGTTGGTGGATTTCAGTGCGGCCGCCAGCGTCTCGCCTTGCTGTCGGCCTCCCTCCGCATCGTCCGCGCCAACATAGGTGACGACCTTACCGCCATTGACGCGGCGATTTAGAGTGACTACTGGGACATTCGCGCGGTTCGCAGCTTCGACGGCCGGCACTAGGGCGTCTTCATCGCGCGGGCAAAGAATGAGCATGTCGATGCCGCGATTGAGCAGGGCTTCGACCTGCGTGATTTGCTTGAGGTCGTCGTCCTGGCCGTCACGAACATCGATTTCATAGCCGAGTTCCTTGGCTTTATCTTCAAGCCCCTGTTTCTGAGCGACGAAGAACGGATGGCTGAACATCGGCAGCACCGCGCCAATGCGTTTTCCCTTACCACTCGGAACGGGTCGTGCGTCGGTCACGCCGCCAGGAGCCGGGGGAGCTTCGGGTTTTTTGGAATCTCCGCAACCGCATGTGAACAGGCAAGCAAACGAAATCGCCAGAAAAACACGGCTAGGCTGGTTCACGATGCAGTCTCGCAGAAGGATAGTTTGGGAGAGAGGACGTTCGTCCTGCAAAACCGCTATGCTACGCGCGTTCGCTACGCCTGGCCAGAGCATCGGCCGCCGCGAACACGAGGATGACCGCACCTGTGACAAGCTTGCGGTACTCGTCGGGAAATCCGCTCATGGTGATGAGCGTGGCCAGACTTTGAAGCAACAGGCATCCCGCCGCCGCGCCCAGTACGCTGCCGCTTCCGCCTTGCAGCGAGACCCCGCCCACAACGCACGCCGCGATTGAATCGAGTTCGTAGCCTTCGCCGGTGTCGGGCTTGGCGAGACGAATCCAGGAGAGCAGCAGGATTGAAGCGAGTCCCGCGGCCAGCCCGCTGAGTGCGAAGCTGAGAATTTTCACGCGCGTCGTGCGTACGCCGGCGAGTCGAGCCGCCTCGGCATTGCCGCCGGTTGCGTAAACGTACTGGCCGAAGACAGTTTGTCGCAGAATGATCCACGCGATCGCCGCGGTGGCCAGAAAGACGAATCCGCGATAGGGAAGGAACGTGCCGGCGATTGTGATCCCTTCATTGAGCGGCTCGAACGAACGAATTCCCGTAATCGGCCGGCCAGCGAGGAGCAAGAACGCCGCCCCTCGGTAAACAAGCAAGGTACTGAGCGTGGTGACGAACGGGTTGGTGCGCACGATCGCCACGAATCCGCCGTTGATCGCACCTAATAAAAGCCCAACAGCGAGCGCGGCACAGGCACACAAAACGGGATGAACGCCCTGCTTGGCGAGCGTTGCAGTACAGGCTGCGGTTAACGCGAGTGCGGCGCCTTGCGAGAGGTCGAAGCCGCCGCCGATCAGTGCGAAGGTTTGCCCTGCGGCGAGGACGCCGACGATGCTCGCGAGCGTGAGGATGCTGCCGAGCGTTGCTGGCGTGAAAAAACGCTCGGTGCGGAGCATGAGCACCAGCGCCAGCACGGCGAGCGCGAGCTGCGGCAGCCGCACGAAGAGCGTGCGCCAGGGGATGCGTTTTGAAGGCTCGGGGGTGGATCCGGATGACATCTCGGAACTCGGTGGAGAGAGCAGGGTTCAGGCATCGTCAATCATGGCGGCGAGCAGCGTTTGCTCGGTGGCACCGTCGGCGGGGAGGCTGCGCACGACGCGCCCGGCACGCATCACCACGAGGCGATCGGCCAGGCGAAGCAATTCGTGCGTGTCGGAACTGACCAGCAGAATCGCCAGGCCGGCGTCGGCCCAGTCGTCGATCCGGCGGTGAATCGCCTCGCGGGTTTTGACGTCGATTCCGCGCGTTGGGTCATTCAAGATCAACAGCGCCGGTGAAGTCGCCGCCCACCGAGCGAGCAGGACTTTTTGCTGATTTCCGCCCGAGAGCGTGATCGCCCGCTGCGCGAGCGTCGCGTATTTCACCTCGAAATCGCGACACAGTGACTTGGCCTCACTTCGCAGACTTCGACGATTGAGCCAACCGAAATTCGCGTGATCATTTAATCGCGCGACAGTGATATTCGGCAAAATGCCGAGCGAGGAGATCAATCCTTCGCGGCGGCGATCGGCGGGGAGCGAGGCGATTCCGAGTCGGCGCGCGGCGATGGGATGTCGTAAGCGAACGGCTTTGCCGTTCCATTCGACCTGTCCGCTACCTGGGCTCGTGGCTCCAAACGCGATCCGCGCGAGGTCTTCGTGACCTGCGCCGGCGAGTCCGGTGATTCCCACAACCTCGCCGCGACGTACTTCGATCGACGCGGATTTCAACGTCGGGCCTGTGGCGTCGCGTATGGCGAGTATTGGTTCGCCCGACGCAACTCGACGGCGCGAAGTGCGCACGTCGACGACTTCGCCGACCATTGCCGCCATTAGCTTGTCAGGCGGTAGTTCGGCCGCCGGCCAGGTGCCGACACGCTTACCGTCGCGAAGTACGGTGATTCGATCGGCAATTGCTGCCACTTCGTCGAGATGATGCGAGATGTAGACGATTGCCAGGCTGTCCTCGCGCAGTTTGCGAAGAAGTGTGAACAGGCGAGCGACTTCTGCACGCGTTAGGGCTGCAGTCGGTTCATCGAGGACGAGCACGCGAGCTTGCCGGCCGAGTGCGCGAGCGATTTCGACGAGTTGCCGCTGGCCGGTTGTCAGAGTCTCGACACGGCGTTTGGGGTCGAGACGGAATCCGAAGCGGGCGAGAGAGTCTTTCGCAGTTTTTACGATCTGGCGGCGGTTGATCCAGGGGCCGAAGCGGGGCTCCTGGCCGAGAGCCAGATTCTCTGCGACAGTCAGGCCGCCGACGAGGCTTAGTTCCTGATGAATGACCGCGACGCCAGCGGCGATGGCGTCGGCCGGGCCGTTGAAGCGGACGAGTTGGCCGTCGAGTCGAATCTCGCCATCGTCGGTTCGGGTGGCGCCGCCCAGCACGCCCATGAGCGTGCTTTTGCCGGCGCCATTTTCGCCGCAGAGTGCGTGAATTTCGCCCGATGAGACGTTGAGATCAACGCCCGAAAGCGCATTCACGCCGCCATAGGTTTTGACGATACCGCGCAGGCTGACACGCGGCGCTGTGCTTGCGTCGGACGTGTCCTGCGCCTGGCTCGGCATGAGCGAACCTTAAGCCGAGCCGGGCCGGCGAGCCGGTTTGTCGGGGACGCCCGACTTGCGCGTTACATTCACACGCACCGACTTCTTCTTGCCAGACGCTTGCTGGGTCGATTGCGATTTGCCGCGCGTTTTGGGGAAGAGATGGTCGACCACATCGTCGAGCGTTTCGATCGTGTGGAATGAAACATCGGCCTTCACCTCGGCGGGCAGTTCGATCAGGTCCTTCTCGTTGTGGCGAGGAAGCAGGATTTTTGTGATCCCCGCGCGACGGGCGGCGAGAATCTTCTCGCGAACGCCGCCAACGGGCAGCACCCGGCCGGTCAGCGTGACTTCGCCGGTCATCGCCAGGTTCTGATGAATTGGCATGCCGCGGAACAGGCTCATCAATGCCGCGGAAATCGCCACGCCGGCCGAAGGGCCATCCTTGGGAACGGCGCCAGCGGGGACGTGAATGTGCACGTCGGTTTTGACGATCTTCGAGGCGTCGAGCCCCATTTCCTTCGCGTGGCTTCGCAGGTAGCTCATTGCCGCCTGGGCTGATTCCCTCATCGACTCGCCAAGCAAACCGGTGAGCGTGAGCGAACCCTTGCCTGGCATGCCCGTGGCTTCGATGAAGAGAATCTCGCCGCCGGTGGGCGTCCAGGCGAGGCCGGTCGCCACTCCAGGCGTACCAGTGCGGTCGGCGACTTCGCGGAAGAACTTGGGCGGGCCGAGCGAGTCGACAATCCGATCCGGCACAACGGTTGTTGCTTTGCGGTCGCCTTCGGCGTGCTTGCGGGCGATCTTGCGGCAAACAGTCGCGACTTCACGCTCAAGGTTGCGCAGGCCGGCTTCGCGGGTGTAATCGGCGATGATCCGCTTGACGGTTTCGTCGAGGAACGTGACTTGTTCCGTCCCGAGTCCGTGAGCTTCGAGCTGCTTGGGAATGATGTACTTCTGCGCGATAAGGAGCTTTTCTTCCTCGCTGTAACCGGGAAGCTGAAGAACTTCCATGCGATCGAGCAGGGGGGCGGGTATCGTTTCGAGCATGTTCGCCGTGGCGATGAACATCACCTTCGAGAGGTCGAAATCGACATCGAGGTAATGGTCGCGGAAGGTCGAATTTTGCTCGGGGTCGAGAACTTCCAGAAGCGCGGCGGAGGGATCGCCGCGGAAGTCGTTGCCGAGCTTGTCGACCTCATCGAGCATGAACACGGGATTATTCGTTTTCGCCTTGCGAATGCCCTGGACGATCCGTCCGGGCATGGCTGCGACGTACGTGCGACGGTGGCCGCGAATTTCGGCCTCGTCGTGCACGCCACCCAGGCTGATGCGCACAAACTCACGCCCAAGCGCCTTGGCGATGCTCTTGCCCAGGGAGGTTTTACCTGTGCCCGGCGGACCCGAGAAGCAAAGGATCGGGCCCTTCATGTCCTTCTTGAGCTTGCGGACCGCGAGGTATTCAAGGATGCGTTCCTTGATTTTCTCGAGGTCGTAATGATCGGTGTCGAGCACCTTGCGAGCGCGACGGAGGTCGAGGCGGTCGCGGCTAGACTTCGCCCAGGGTAAGGCGGCGAGCCAGTCTAGATATGTGCGGACGATTGAATACTCAGCCGAGCTGGGGTGCATGCTGGCGAGACGTTCCATCTCGCGTTCGGCTTCGGTGAGCACGGCTTCGGGCGGCTTGGCCGCTTCGAGCTTGCTCCAAAGTTCGTCGAGCTCGGGGTTTTCGGGTTCGCCTTCGCCGAGTTCTTCCTGAATCGCCTTAATTTGCTGGCGGAGGAAATGGTCGCGCTGGGCTTTGGTGATCTCGTTGCCAACCTGCGCCTGGATCTTGGTCGCGAGTTCGAGGACAGCAAGCTGACGATTGAGCAGGCCGGCGAGCTTGTTCAGGCGGTTCTTGACGTTGGTTTCGTCGAGAAGCTGCTGCTTTTCCTCGATCGAGAACGGCAGGCTGGACCCGAGCAGGTCGGCGAGCCGGCTGGGCTCGCGGGTGTTCATCGCCGCAACTTGAAGCTCTTCAGGCACTTGCTGGCTCTGGTCAACCATGCGCTGGAAGAGTTGATTGACGATGTGCGAGTGGCTTTCGAGCTCGACGCCTTCTTCAACGACGTCTTCGATCGGCTCGAGCCGGCCCATGAGATAGGGCTCGTTCTTGACGATTTCGACGAGGCGGGCGCGGAAGAGGCCCTGGCAAACGATACGCGTCGAGCCGTCGGGGAACTTGAGCATCTTGAGCATGCTGCCGACGCAGACGGTCGGATACAGGTCGGCGAGCGTGGGGTCTTCGGTATCGGAGTGGCGCTGCGTCGCAAACGCGAGCATCTTATTGCTGAGATTGATATCGTCGATCAGCTTGATGCCGGCTCCGCGATTAACCACAAGCGGGAGCACGGTTTGCGGAAACACCACGTCGGAGCGCAGCGGGAGAATCGGCAACAATTCGGGCAACGGCGGAGGAGTTTCGCTCCGCTCGGAAAGCACAAGGGCCCGCCCAGTGGCAGCCATTTCCGCAACGCCATCGGCTTCCGGGGTACCGGACCGTTGCGCAGGAGACTCGGGAGGTGCCGGACGTGGCTTGCGTGATTTGCTCATGAGATCGACTGACCGTCTTGAATCAATATCTATCAAGGCGTGACGAGACGCGCCAAATGCGCTCCCGCAGACCCCAACCGATTGTTTCCGCCAAAGGGCCGGAAGGGAAGGGATCAGGACCGTTTCGCGCCGAGATTCTTCGAAGATATCTAGGACAGGAGTTCGACCATGACGTTGCGAATGCGTTGCTGCACGCACTGAGGAGGACTGCCCGCCCAAGTCAGTTTATGCAGTCTTCCGGGGCGGAAGTGGCCTTTGAAAGCAAAGGGCGTGTCGGGCAGTTCCTCTTCGACAAACGTCTTGATCGCCGTAATCGTTTTGCGGCGCAGCTTGCCGACAACCTTGACCCGCGGCGGGCAAGCGACTACAGCGAAGTCTGCTCCTAGACCGAACCCTATGGCCAGCCAAAGCTTCCATTCACCGGTCATCGTTTCCACCAGTCGGCGTCGTCGTAGAAACTATCGCCATACTTGGCTTGATAATGCAGTGTTTGGAGCACTTGATAGCTGTTGAGCGCGAGAAGGCCGAGTAACACCGCGTTCCAGTAAGACTGCATGCGCACGCAAAAGATGGCGGCAAGCCCGGCGGTGAGAATCGAGAGAATGTAGGCTCGTCGCGTTCCGTGAGCCCGATTGTGGAAGTTGAGGAGGATTTCGGCGACCTGGCCGCCGTCGAGCGGCATGATGGGCAAAAGGTTGAACAATCCCCAGATGAGATTGATTTGAGCAAGGAAATGAGCCGCGAAGATGACCGGCACCGGCGGCACCATTCGAGCACTGCGAAACCGCAAGTTCCAAAAGTCACCGATCGAGATGCCGCAAGCCGTCGTCGTGAGCACGACGACCAACGCAAGGAGCAAGAACCCGGCGCCCGGACCCATCAACAGAACGACGAGCCGTTGTGGCCGGGTTTGTTGTTCGCGATAGACGCACAGCCCGCCCATTCCATAAAGAAGGACGGATGGATCCGCACCGAAATAGCGGGCCGTTAGCGCGTGTCCGAACTCGTGTACGACGACTGAAACAAAAACGCAGGCAATCCAGAGAAGAAAGGTACCGCCGCCGAGTCGCAGCGTGTCTTGGCCGAGCAGAGCGGCTACAAGCCAGAAAAGGGGATGCACGCGCACTGGAATGCCGAACAGGGAAAATTTAACGTCGAACTCGGTCGACGATGGGAGACCGAACATGGCGCGAACTCACCCGAATAGAAAAAACGACCCCACGTCGTCGATTATTCCAGCGTAGAGTGCAACGCTGTTATCGACAAGGGACTAGGCGGGCTCAGTGGCTTGCGCGGGCGGCTGCCAGAGCTCGATTCGATTGCCTTCGGGGTCGGTCACCCAGCCGAATTTGCCGTACTCTGATTCATCGACCTTCGGGTCGACCTCAGCGCCAAGTTCGCGGAGGGTCGCGATCATACCGTCGAGGTCATCGACGATGTAATTGATCATGAATGCCGGCTTGGTCGGGCCAAAGTAGTCGGTATCGTTCTTGGAAATCGTCCAGACGGTCGTTTCCGACTTGGTGGCGTCGTCGGCCCGGCGCCAGGGGAACATGGCACATCCGTAGGCCTTCGAGTCGATACCGAGGTGTTTCTGGTACCAGTCGCGCAGGGCGTTATGATCGCGCCCGCGAAAGAAGATGCCACCGATCCCAAGAATCTTCGCCATGGTGCCTCCCGTTCGATCGCGATTGCTGCCCCGGCCCATCGAAGGTAGCCTAGAGGCATCGCGCATGGTAGTGCGCGGCAAGATCTGGATGCCACTTTCATGACAACCTGCGCACCTTGTTACCAGCTGGCCGACTTCGAGCGCGATGGCTATGCCATTGCGGCGGATGTCGTTCGGCCCGAGGTGGTCGACGACCTTTGTCGAGCGCTTGATGCGATTGCGGACAATCCCGGAACGCTGAAACGTGAAGGGGCGTTGTACGGGATGCGCGACGCGCTTCGAAGTGTGCCGGAAGTCCGCGAATTGGCGAGGTCGCCCGAGTTACTCGATCTCGTTCGACCGATTCTCGGCGATGCAGCATTCGCGGTTCGCGCGCTTTTGTTCGACAAAACTCCCGAAGCGAACTGGGGCGTCCCCTGGCATCAGGACTTGACCATCGCGGTCCGAGAACGCCACGATGCGCCTGGCTTCGGGCCGTGGACCGTGAAGGCGGGAATCACGCACGTTCGCCCGCCGGTCGCGGTTTTGCAGCGCATGGTGACGTTGCGCGTGCATCTCGACGATTGCGACGAATCGCAAGGTCCGCTGCAAGTTTTGCCGGGCAGTCATCGCGAAGGAATGGTCGGCGCAGAGGCGACGCGAAACTGGCTCGAACTTGTGAGGCCGGTGACGTGTCTGGCTGCGCGCGGGTCGGTTGTTTTGATGCGGCCAATGATTTTGCACGCCTCGTCGTCGGCTGAGTCGCCACGACGTCGCAGGGTGATCCATCTTGAATACGCGGCCGACCCGTTGCCGGGCGGCCTGAACTGGTTTGAATCCGCCAACGAGGGGCCACGATGAAGTTTACGAAGATGCACGGCATTGGCAATGATTATGTTTATGTGAATTGCTTCGATCAGAAAGCACCCGCCGATCCCGCACGACTCGCCCAGGCCGTGAGTGACCGTCATTTCGGCATTGGCTCCGATGGTCTGATCTTGATCACACCCTCCGAGCGAGCCGATGCCCGGATGCGAATGTTTAACGCCGACGGCTCCGAGTCAGAAATGTGCGGCAACGGCATTCGTTGCGTGGCGAAGTATGTTTACGACCACGGAATTGCCGCCAAGTCACGCGTGAAGATCGAAACGGGACGCGGCGTGCTGACGCTCGACATCGAGGCGGAAAACGGCAAGGCGAAGCTGATCAAGGTCGACATGGGAGCGCCGATCTTGCAGGCGTCGGACATTCCGACCAAACTCGCCGGCGATCCGCCGATCAACGCGCCGGTGAACGTGCTTGGGCACGACTTGCTCGTCACAGCAGTGAGTACGGGCAATCCGCACGCCATTGTTTATGTCGATGATGTTGATGCGTTTCCGGTCGAGAGCGTTGGGGCAGCGCTCGAAGTTCACCCGAGCTTCCCGCGCAAGGTGAATGTTCACTTCGTGCAGGTGATCAGTCGCAATGAAGTGAAGATGCGCACGTGGGAACGCGGGTCGGGGATTACGCTTGCGTGCGGTACGGGGGCGTGCTCGGTGTGCGTGGCCGGCGTGCTTACGGGGAAGACGGATCGGTCGATTCTGGCTCATCTACCCGGCGGCGACTTGCGGCTCGACTGGCCGAGCGATGATTCGTCGATCTTTATGACTGGGGCGGCGACGGAGGTGTTTAGTGGGGAGTGGCCGGCGTGATCGAGGGCGGGGCAATACGCCTTATTTTCAAATCATTGCGTGATGTGGAGTTATTCAATCCACATGGAAGCTCTTACTCGCGCAACCAAGCAGAGGCGTCTCAGGCCGTTTCGCTTCCGGTTCGGCCTGTGCACCTTTCTTTTCTCGATATTGGTCTTCGGATTGATTTTAGGTCGGTGGATTGACTTGGCTCGCGAGCAGAAAGAGCTTGTGGACGAGATTCGTTCCCTTGGTGGCTACGCTGGCTACGACGACAGCAAGATCCGAGACAAAAATCGCGGGATCGGCGACGGAAATAGTGAAAGGGACAAAAACTCTCGCGAGAATGAATCTGCCGGCTCATGGCTTGCGAAGCTAACATTTGGGCTCGAAGGCGACCTGTTTTCTAATGTAACGACGATTAATTTGATGTTCGCGGACAAAACCAGAGTTGATCGCAAACTCTTGGCTCGCATCGGCCAGCTCAAGCATCTCAAATGGCTCGATCTAGGAATGGAGAATCGGCTTACTGACGATGACTTGGCGCCATTGGCTGGACTTACTCAGTTGGAGCATCTTGAGCTGTCCGGCCTGGCCAGCTATGGAGACAGCCTGAAATACATCGCGAACTGCCGCAAGCTCAGAGAGTTGACAATTGGTCTAGGGAGCCTTCGTGACGAACATCTTTCTTATATTGCTCAACTCACATCCCTTCGCGATCTGAACTTACGCGGGCTGGCGTTAACCGACGCTGGACTGGCCTATTTGACCGAGTTGAAAGATCTCGAGGTTTTGAGCATCGGGCCGTCGAGTATCAATGGCACAGGGTTGGCCTATATCGCCAATCATTCTAGATTGAACGCATTATTAATTGATAAGTCCCCAGTGTCGACAATTGAAGCGATAAGCCATATGACGTCGCTCAGAAGACTTGAAGTTTCGCACGCGATGCTTGGTGATAAATCGCTCGTGTCACTCGGTAGCTTGGCTGATCTGGAGCGCATCGAATTCAGCTATAACCAGATTTCTGACGACGGAATCGAAAGTCTTTCGGGCCTGACTAAGCTTCGGCTGATTCGCTTAAGCTTTACGAATATTACCGATAAAAGCCTGAATGTCTTCGTAGGTCTACCGCAACTTGAGGAAGTGATCGCGATCGGTTCTCATATCACGGAGGATGGAGTGATGAGAACTAAAAAGATTAATCCCAAGATACAATTTGATTATTAAATCGATCTTGGCGTCGGTTGCAATGGCATATGTGTCCGTCGGCTCACCGGCTGCTCCAAATGATGTAAAGCGCATAGCCGCCCGTGCAGGCCCAAAAGACGCCAAGAATCAGGCCAAAGGTCTCTTGCCACGACCGTGCTCGACATCGTCGGCGTTTGCGGATCCAGCCGCCAAACAAAAGGGCCGATCCCAGATAGAGGGCCATCAGCGGCGTGCCGTAGGCGAAGCACGGACCAGCGATTGGTCCGCCCGGCGGATTCGTCTGCACGCGGTGGTAGACAATCGGCGGCCAGAGGAGCCAGGCTGATGTTCCCTGGCTGAACCACATCAACTCGCCCGGGCCAAACTTGCGCTTGTGACGGCGACGCGCGAGAATCAGTAGCGGCGGCCCGACGACTGACAGGCCGCCAAGCACGCCAACCCAGGCGCCGTAGGGACTCACGCGCATGCCCGCGTCTGAGCCAATCACAGACATCTGCGCGCCGGAGCCGATGCCAAGAAGCCAAAATCCGATGGTGATTCCCGCGATCAGGATCGCCAGGTCGCCAATGCCGAACCGCCGCGGCGGTGGAGGTTTTTGCATGTTCGAGGCCCCAGGGACCTATCGATCTAGCGGAGATCGCCACGTTGGGATATGACAAGGCCGAATCAGGTCTCGGCGATCGTGCGGACCTCAAAACTATATCATACGGCGCTGGCGGGCAGTCGCCCCTCACAGGGACGGGAAGGGCAAACCGATGAAAATCAAACATCCCGCGCTCATCAATGCGGTTGGTATCACCGGTTCGTTCCTCGTCAAACGACTCGTCAGCACGAACAAGTTCCATTTTCGATATGCCGATCCCTCGGTGAATCCGGAAGTTGCGCGCCGAACTGGTCAACGTTTCATCTACGCGTTTTTCCACGAGGTTATGCTCTTTCCTGCGTACTACTGGGCGTGGCCCGAGATGCAGATTCTCATCAGCGATCATCGTGATGGCGAACTCATCACGCAGGTCGTAAAGCGGTTGGGATTTGGTGTCGTGCGCGGGTCGACAACGCGCGGCGGAGCGCGAGCACTGCGAGAGATGACACACCGCGTCGACCGAGGACACCTGTGCGTGACGCCCGATGGTCCAAAAGGGCCAAGGCGCCACGTTTCGCCGGGTTTGGCGTACTTGGCGAGCCGTACGGGGCTGCCGATCGTCGGCGCGGGGATGGCGTTTCAGAAGCCTTGGCGGGCGAAGAGTTGGGATAAATTCGCGGTGCCTCGGCCGTTCCGCGCGGCAGCTTGCGTTGTGCCGGAAGCGGTGCACGTGCCGCCGGATGCGGATCGCGATGCACTCGAAGCCGCCCGGCTTGAAGTCGAGCGAAGAATGAATGTGGCGACGGATGAGGCTGAGGCCTGGGTTGAGCAACTTGGGTGAGCGCGGGCGTTAATCCCAAAGCTCGTACTTCGCCGGTAAATTGATCTTCAATGGTAGGCCAATCTGATCTTGCGGGTTTTTCCGGCTTGGGATAGTTTCCCGGGGCACGTCACCATGATCTTGCCCGCCAAAGACGAGGATTTGGGCGCGGGATCTCCTCCCATCGCCCTACGCACCCTTGAGACGATCGCTGGGAAGCCAAGGCTCGGGCCCGCAATGCGGGTGACCGCGGCTCTTCTCGCGATTCTCTTGATGACCGCCCTGGCGGTAGCGGCTCGACTCGAGCCTGATCCGCGAGGTTTCGGTACGCACGAGCAACTTGGACGACCACCCTGTGCAATCCTTCGGCTGACGGGTAAGCCCTGTCCGACGTGTGGCATGACGACCGCGTTCGCCTGGTTCGTACGAGGAGGGGTAGCTCAATCGTGGGCTGCGAATCCTGCGGGCCTGGTCTGGGCGATCGGTTCTGTGCCCCTGGCTGGTTGGCTGCTCGCCTGTTCCGCGACGGGACGCTCGCTGGGCGTTCGGTCGCTTGGTGAATCTCTGGCGGTTGTGGTGGTGGTCGCCATAGCCCTGGCCGCGTTGACGTGGTTCGTCCGGCGGTCATTGAGCTTAATCTGACTGAATCGATCTCGTCACGAACTGAAGAGAGAGGAGGGCTCAGGATGACCCCTCGGATTCGCGTAAGGACACGCCGAGAGATGCTCGGGCTGATGGTTCTGGCCTCGGCCGGCGCTCTGACGCTTGCGGGCTGCGATCCGCGCACCCTGGCCTACTTCCTCTCGGACGGGCCCGAAATTCCGGGCGCCGGACCTGAGCTGACAGGCAAGAAGGTCGTCGTTGTGACGACGTGCGCACCCGCCGTTCAGGCCGACTCGCGCGCCGTCGATCGCGAAATCAACCGCGAGGTGATCAAGATCTTCCGTGAGAAGGTGAAGAAGATCACCGTTGTTGATACCGACAAGGTTTACACGTGGGTTGAAGCGAATCCGACGTGGACCGACCAGGTCGACATCATCAAGGCGTTCGACGCCGACATGGTCGTTCACTTCGAAATTCAGAGCTTCCAGGTTGAAGACTATCGCAGCCCTGGCATGCTCGAAGGCAACTCCGAGGTGAACATTCGCGTCACCGAGTACGACCACCCCAAGACCAGCAAGGGGAAGCGCAACACTTCCGCGCCCAAGGAAGCGAACCAGATCTACGAAACCGACTGGAAGAGTCTGTTCCCCAAGAACGCGCCGCTCTCGTTGGATTCGGGTGTTTCCCGCTCGGTTTTCCGGGCGAAGTTCCTGCGGTTGGTTGCCAGCGAACTCTCCTGGCAGTTCGTCGGCCACAATAATGGCGACGACATCCAGGACACACGGTTCGGTTCGCGTTAAGATCGATCAGAACAAATCGTCGACCGATCGGGGCGGAGCCCGCATTCAGATGCGAGTTCCGCCCGTTTTCGTTTGGGATGATCCGCCAATGGACTTGCCGCACGACCTGGCAGAACTCCTCGAAGCCGCCAAAACCGCCAGCCGAATCGCTTATTGCCCGTACTCGAAGTTTCATGTCGGTGCGGCGATTCGTGCGGGCGGGCACATTTTCACCGGCGCGAACGTCGAGAATGCGTCGTATGGTTTGACAGTTTGCGCCGAGCGAACGGCGGCGTTTGCGGCGGTTCTTGCAGGATATGTCAAAATTGATGCCGTGGCCGTCGCGTGCGTTGATGCGCCTGATGGTTGCGATACCGGGCTGCTGATGCCTTGCGGCGCCTGCCGGCAGGTGCTTGCCGAATTCGCGGCGCCCGATACGCCGGTCGTTGTTGATCGCGTCGGGATTTTGACGATGGCTGAATTGTTACCTCATGCCTTCAAATTGAAATGATTGAGTGAGGAATCCGCTGATGGGAACACGAGACGAGCGTGTCGACGCCTACATCGCCAAGTCGGCCGATTTTGCGAAGCCGATCCTCGAATACATTCGTGAGCTGGTCCACGAGGTCTGCCCCGACGTCGAGGAGACCATCAAGTGGGGCTTTCCCTGCTTCGACTACAAAGGCCCATTTTGCAGCATGGCCGCCTTCAAGGCGCACATGTCGTTCGGGTTCTGGAAGCACGCGCTGGTCGTTCCCGACTACGACAAGCCCGAAGAGGCGAACGGCATGGGCTCGTTCGGCAAGATGACGAAGAAGTCGGACCTTCCGGCCAAGAAGGTGCTGGTCGGATACATCAAGAAGGCGATGGAGTTGAACGAGCAGGGGGTGAAAGTCCCCAAAGCCAAGCCGAAGCGCGACGCGAGCGATATCGTGGTTCCCGAGGTGCTTGCCAAGGCGCTTGCCGGTAACAAAAAGGCAAAGGCGACGTTCGATGCGTTTGCGCCGAGCCACAAGCGCGAGTACATCGAGTGGATCAACGAGGCCAAGACGGAGCCGACGCGTGAAAAGCGGTTGGCGACGACGCTTGAATGGCTGGTCGAGGGGAAGTCGAGGAACTGGAAATACAAGAATTGCTGAGGGGAGGGGCTTGCCCACCTCGCTAGTATTTCGATGTTCACTGATTCGCGGCGCCGCGGATTGATTGTATGAAGATCCGTATGAATTGAAATCGCCCGGCTGGCCTGGAAGTTTTGCGGCGGCGTTGTTACGATGTTACGTCTGCCCGCGAGCCAGGTCGGCGAATAGATCGTGCGGTCGAGGCGGTTTCCGGGCGCAAGTCACGCTTTACTTTGAGCTTACGAGGCGGGCCATGAAAGACTCCATCCATCCCAAGTATCACGACTGTCAGGTGACCTGCGGTTGCGGCAACTCATTCATGACCCGCAGCACCAAGCCGAAGATCGTGGTTGAAGTGTGCGCCAAGTGCCACCCGTTCTACACCGGTGCTCAGAAGCTGGTCGACGCGGCTGGCCGTGTTGATAAGTTCAACAAGAAGTTCCAGGGCAAGTACGGCAAGGCCAAGGCGCCTGCCGGCCAGGCCTAGTCTTCGCTCTGTAAGATCGTTTGCGGCCCGTCGGCGTGAGGGAACCCCTCGGCCGGCCGGGCCGTCGCCTTTTTATGGAGCGAACTGGGGCAGACGCTGCCGGCTGGGTTTTTCAACGCTGAGACGCGCACCGTGTTCGAAAAGCTTCAGGCCGATTACCAACGGTTCCTCGAGGTCGAGGCGGCGCTTCACGACCCTGCCGTCGCCACCGATCCCGGAAAGCTGACAGCGCTCGCGAAGGAACGCGGCACGCTCGCCAAGCTGGCGCTGCCGTATGGACGCTATCTCGAACTTGGGCGCGAAATCGCCGAGGCGGAAAGCCTCGCCGAGGCCGAGAGCGATCACGAAATGAAGCAGTATTACCTCGGCGAGGTCGAGGGACTGCGAGCGAAAGAGGTCGAGGTTGGCGAGTCGTTGCGCAACGCGCTTTACGACAAGGTCGCCGGCTCCGATCACATGGCGATGATCATCGAAGTTCGCGCCGGCACTGGTGGCGACGAGGCTGCGCTGTTTGCGCGCGACCTGTTCGAGATGTATCAGCGCTATGCCGAATTGAAGCGCTGGTCGTTTGAGCCGATCGACATGGTGCCGACCGAGTTGGGTGGCTTCAAGGAAGTGTCATTCGGCATCAAGGGCGACGGCGCGTATCGCCATCTGCAATTTGAGAGCGGCGGCCACCGCGTTCAGCGCGTGCCGGCGACCGAAACTCAGGGACGGATTCACACCTCGGCCGCGACGGTCGCCGTGATGCCCGAGCCTGAGGAAGTCGACATTGTGATCCGCGCTGAGGATCTCGAAACCGACGTCATGCGTGCCGGTGGGCCGGGCGGGCAGCACCAGAACAAGACGGAAAGTGCTGTGCGACTGACGCACAAGCCGAGCGGAATTGTCGTGGTGTGTCGCGACGAACGGTCGCAGCACAAGAATCGCGCGAAGGCGATGCGACTTCTCCGTACCCGGCTTTATGAGCAGCGCGAGGAGAAGCTGCGATCGGAACGTGCCGAGCAAAGGCGTACGCTCGTCGGCTCGGGCGATCGATCGCAACGGATTCGCACGTATAATTTTCCGCAGAATCGCGTGACCGATCACCGGATCGGCCTGACGCTTTACAACCTGGATCGAGTGATCCTGGGCGACCTGGGCCCGTTGACGGAAGCCCTGATCGACCACGACCGACGCGAGCAACTCGGCGAGGCATGACGCGATGGCCGAAGACCGGACCGACGCCGCCACCGAAGTTTGGACCGTCCGGCGGCTGCTGACCTGGACGACCGATTACTTGCGAAAGAAAGGCGCGGAAAGCCCCCGGCTCGATGCCGAGGTGCTGCTCGCCGACGTGCTCGGCTGGGAACGAGTGGCGCTCTACACCCACTTTGAAGAGGAAGTGGGCGAGTCGGGCAAAAGTCAGTTTCGCGAGCGAGTTCGGCGTCGCGCAGAGGGAATGCCGGTCGCATATCTTGTTGGTCGTAAAGAGTTTTACAGTCTCAAGTTCCGGGTGACTCGCGACGTCCTTATTCCTCGTCCCGATAGCGAGTTCGTGGTCGTCGAGTTCCTTCGCCTGTTCAAGGATCGGCCCGACCTTCGGTTTGTGGACGTTGGGACAGGAAGCGGTTGCCTAACTCTCGCACCGTTACACGTCTGCAAGACGGCGCGGGCGATTGCGATCGACCGTAGTCCGGCCGCGCTCGATGTGGCACGGGGGAATGCCGTTGCGCTTGGCCTGGCCGATCGCGTGACGTTTATCGAAGGCAACTTGCTCGATCCTGTCAAAGACCAAGGGCCATTCGATGCGATTGTGTCGAATCCGCCCTACATTCGTTCTGATGTGGTGCCTCTGCTCGCGCCCGGCGTGCGCGACTACGAACCACATTTGGCGCTCGATGGAGGCCCGGATGGCCTTCGCCTTGTCGAACCGTTGATTGCCCAGGCGGTTCCCTTGCTAAAACCCGGCGGCGCGATTGTGCTCGAAATCGGCTCCGACCAGGAGCACGATGTGCGAGCGTTGCTCGAAGCCCATCCGCAGCTTGCACTTAGCCCGACTGTTCGGGACCATGCCAATCATCCGCGCGTTTTGATTGCGCGGAAACGCGACGAGGCGTAATGGCAACGGTGGCGCCGCATTTGTTGATGAATCGTCACATCTGTTGCACGTTGTCGTAAGAAATATTCAACAATTGAGTTGCCCGGCGACGAGGGTAGCGATAGAGTTCAAAGAGCAGCCCGGTTTTCGCTCGCGAACTGACGCAAGCCTGCCAATCGCTGCCCACCTGCCGACACGAATGGATCGCCCGCCACCCTCCTCGGTCATGCGATAGTAGACACCCTCCGACGCGGGAGAACGGATAATGCGAGATGGCCGGAACCCTCTTCCTGTCACGCGCCTTGTCGCGGCCAGCTTGATCGTTTTTGCGTTTGCTCAGAACGTGTTTGCCGAACCAGCGGCCGCGCTCCGCTTGTTTCCCGACAAAGCGGTTCTGACGGGCCCAGACGCGGTTCAGCAGCTCACGGTAGACTTCGTGCGCGGAACGGCTGCTATCGCCGATGTCACGTCGCGGACGAGTTTTACGTCGACAAACACAAGCGTGGCCGACGTCGATTCGACCGGTCTGATCGTCCCCAAAGGCGACGGTACAGCGACTGTGGTCGCTCGTCATGCCGGGCTCGAATCGAAAATCCCGGTGATCGTGAAGTCATTCAAGTCGGCACCGCCGATGAACTTCGCCAACGAGGTTGTGCCGGTCTTCACGAAGCTGGGGTGCAACTCCGGGGGCTGTCACGGTAAAGCGAGTGGGCAGAACGGTTTCCGGCTCAGCTTGCTCGGTTTTGAACCGGTGCTGGACTATGAAACACTGACGAAGGAATCGCGTGGACGGCGCATATTTCCGGTCGCTCCGACGCACAGCTTGCTGCTGACCAAGTCGATTTCAAAGGTTCCCCACGGCGGCGGTAAGCGAATGGAGGAGGGGGGGCACGACTACAAGGTCATCCTGCGCTGGATCGAGTCGGGCATGCCGCTCGGTCGTCCCGATGATCCGACTGTGGCGCGTGTTGAGATCTACCCTCAGAATCGCGTTCTGGCTCAGGGCTCGACGCAACAGCTTGTGGTGACCGCCGTTTATACCGACGGGCATCGTGAAGACGTCAGCCGCTGGACGCAATATCAGTCGAACGATACCGATGTGGCGGATGTTGCCGATGGTGGCCTGGTGAAGTCGCTCGGCCGCTCGGGACAGGCGGCGATCATGGCGCGGTACGCCGGGCAGGTCGCGGTTTTCCGCGCGACGGTTCCGCTCAATCGCGCCAGCCTGGCAAAGGCGGAGTTCAAGCCGCGCAACTTCGTCGATCAACTCGTGTTCAAGCAGTGGAAGGCGCTCAATCTTGAACCGTCGGGCCGGTGCAGCGACGCCGAGTTCATTCGCCGCGCATCGATCGATATCACCGGCTCGTTGCCGACCTCGGCCGAGACTCGTGCCTTTGTGAAGGACAAGAGTGCCGACAAACGTGCGAAGCTGGTCGATTCGCTGCTCGAACGCCCGGAATATGCGTCGTACTTCGCGATCAAGTGGGCCGACATCCTCAAGAACAAGCGCGACGGTAAGCCCGAAGCGGTGACCGTTACGTACCGGTTTCACGACTGGATTCGCGAAAGCCTTTCGCAGAACATGCCTTACGACAAATTCGTCCGCGGCGTGCTCACTGCGTCGGGTACGCCGGAAAGCACGCCGGCGGTCACGTGGTATCGTAAGAAAAAGAAGACCGACGAGTATGTCGACGACACGGCGCAAGTCTTTCTCGGTATGAGACTTCAGTGCGCCAAGTGTCATCACCACCCGTTCGAGGTCTGGAGCCAGGATGACTACTACGGCTTCGCCGCCTTCTTTGGGCGGCTCAAACGCAAGCCACAGCTCGACTCGCAGTTCGAAGACGTCGTCTATAGTGCCCGGACCGGATCGGTCACCAATCCCAAAACTGGCAAAACGATGGCCGCCAAGGGTTTAGGCGGGGCGATCGTTCCAGTGACGGCGTCGGATGACCCGCGGCAAAGACTCGTCGACTGGATGGCGAATCCCTCAAATCCCTTCTTTGCCAAGGCTCTCATCAACCGTTACTGGTCGCACTTCTTCGGCCGCGGGATCGTTGAGCCGATGGACGACATGCGGCTGACCAACCCGCCGTCGAATCCCGAGCTTTTTGATGCTCTCGCCGACGCGTTCATCAAGAGTGGGTACGACCTCAAGGGACTGATCCGCACCATCACCACGAGCGAAGTTTATAGCCTTTCGAGCATCCCCAACGAGACGAATCTCAGCGACAAGCAGAGTTTCGCCCGGCATTATCCGCGGCGTCTGGGGGCCGAGGTTCTGCTCGACGCAATTTCGCAGGTCACCGCGGTGCCAACGAGCTTTTCGGGCTTGCCTGCGGGAACTCGCGCAATCGACCTGCCGGACGAAGGTGTCGCATCGGGATTCCTTGACGCCTTCGGCCGCCCCAAGCGTGATACCGCGTGCGAATGCGAACGCGTGAGCGACGCGAGCCTGGGGCAGAGTTTGATGATGCTCAACTCGGCCGATGTGCATGCGAAGCTGACCGCTGGCGGCGGTCGCGCTGAGAAGCTCGCGGTGGATAAACGCGGCGAGGAAGAGAAGCTCGATGAACTCTTCTGGGATGCGTTCGGCCGGGCGCCGAGTAGTAGCGAAGCGGCCACTGCGCTCGCTCACGTGAACGCGAATCCGCAACAGAAGCGGCAAGCCTATGAGGACATTCTCTGGGCGCTTTTGAACGCCAAGGAATTCCAGTTCAACGACTGACCCGCCTCAATGCACCGCCGAAGCGACTCCAACCACCCTTTTGTGAGGGCAACATGATGTTGGAACTTGGACAAGGCATCGCGCGTCATTGTGGCGGTGTTTCTCGCCGTGCGCTGCTTCGCGCGGGTGCGATCGGTGTCGGCGGCCTCACGTTGCCACATCTCCTGCGGGCCGAAGCCGTTAATCGTGCCTCGGGCGTGCCAAATCCGAGCGAGCGGTCGGTCATTCTCGTCTGGCTCGATGGTGGTCCGCCGCAGCATGAGACGTACGACCCCAAGCCCGACGCGCCGGTAGAGTATCGGGGTCCTTTCAAGGCCATTCCAACGGCGCTTCCTGGCGTGTTTTTGCCGGAGGTTATGCCTGAACACGCGCGGCTCTTGAAGAAGATGTCGCTGATTCGTTCGGTGCATCACAACACCGGCGATCACTTCGCCGCCGCGCACTGGATGCTGACCGGCTATCACGGGTCGACTTCCGTTGATCTTTCACCGCAATATCCCTCTGCCGGTTCGATCATTACGAAGCTGAAAGGGGCTCGCAAAGAAGGGATGCCGGCGTACGTTGGGCTACCAACGACGCATTCAGTGGGTATCGCGCCTGGATATCATGGCGGTGCCTATCTGGGCGTGGCGACCAACCCGTTCAGCGTGAATGGCGATCCCGGTGAGCGGGGATACAGCGTGCCGAACCTGGCGCTTCCGGCGGGGCTGGAGGCCAATCGGTTCGAGAAGCGGATGGGCTTGCTGCACGCTTTTGATAATGCCCGCCGCGACGTCGATCAAATGGGTTTGATGGACGGGCTCGACCGTTTCACGCGCGACGCATATGCGATGGTGTCGGGCCCCGCCGCCCGCGCGGCATTTGATATCAACAAGGAAGATCCGCGTCTTCGCGATCGCTACGGCCGCAATCGTTGGGGGCAAAGTGCGCTACTGGCGAGAAGGCTCGTCGAGTCGGGCGTGCGATTTGTCACGCTCACGTTCGACGGCTGGGATATGCATTCGAGCATCGAAACGTCGGTGAAACGCGCAGTGCCGATGGTCGATAGCGCGGTGTCGACGCTCGTGGACGACCTCGATGAACGTGGCATGCTTGATTCGACGATGGTCGTGGTGATGGGCGAATTCGGCCGTGGGCCGCGAATCAACAAGGGTTTACCGCAAGACCCTGTCCCTGGACGCGACCACTGGGGCGAAGTCATGAGCGTGCTCATGACCGGCGGCGGCCTCGCGCAGGGGCGAGTGGTCGGTGCTTCGACGGCGAAGGGTGAAACACCCAAAGATCGGCCGCTCAAGCCCGCCGATGTTCTGGCGACGATTTATCATCAGCTCGGCCTCGACCTGGCGACGACGTTCCAGAATCGCAGCGGCCGACCGGTGAGTATCGGCGGCGAAGGGCACCCGATTGCCGAGTTGATCTAAGCTTCAAGGCAGACGCTTGAGAGCGCCCGGCTGATCGGCGACAGTATCGCTCGGTTTCCATCGATCGAACTTCGCGAACGGGACTGACGCATGCTTCGCCTCGGCACGATCACCTATAACATCGCCAAGGATTGGGATCTCGACACGATTTTCAAGAAGCTCGAAACGCTCAAGTACGAGGGCGTCGAGTTGCGGACGTCGCACGCGCACAAGGTCGAGGTCAATCTGAGCAAGGCCCAGCGCGATGCGATTCGCAAGCGGTTCGAGGATTCACCGCTCGAACTCGCCGGCATGGGCAGCGCTTTCGAATACCAGTCGACCGACGCCGCCGAGGTGAAGAAGAACATCGCTGGCACGAAGGAGTATGTCCGTCTCGCGCATGACCTGGGTTCACCCGGTGTTAAGGTGCGGCCGAATGGGATTCCCAGAGGCGCCGATCTCGACGCGACGCTCAAGCAAATCGGCCACGCGCTCGCGGAGGTGGGGGAAGATGCTGAGGGATTCGGCATCGAGATTCGAGTTGAGGTGCACGGCGGTACGACGCAGCTCTTGCCGAACTTCGCCAAGATTCTCGAATACGCGAATCATCGCAATGTTTACGCGTGCTGGAATTCAAATCCAAGCGACGTGAAGGACGGCTCGATTCGCGAGAACTTCGCACTCGTCGCGCCCAAGATTCGCGAGGTGCATCTCCGCGATCTCACCGATGAGAATTACCCCTGGCGCGAACTTTTCTCATTGCTTCAGGGGCAGAATTATAACGGATTCACACTCGCCGAAATTCCCGAGAGCAAGGATCCAGATCGCGTGCTGCAATACTTCCGCGCCCTCTGGCTTGCCTATCAACCAAGGCCAGCTTGATCGTCCAATCGCGATTCAGCCGAGAAGTTGAATTGCTCCAAAAATAACGGCCGTAACAACCGCCGCGGCGATCGGCCAGAAGAGATAGATCACGATCATCTTCTTCATGACGGATCGTCGTCGGTCGGCGGCGTCGGGCGGGGCAAGGCCCTCCCAGTCGTCTTCGGCGTCGTCATCGTCGAGTTTCGGTGGCGCCCAGGTCTGGGCGAGGAGAATACGCGCGTCTGTGGCGAACTCCTCGGGAACAAGCAGTTTCACGCCGCCGGTCGCCACCTGATAGATGCCGTGCTCGGCCATGCGAGCACCGTCGAGGAACGCCGGAATTCCTTCGGCTTCGAGTCGAAGCTTGGGGCCGTGCGCCTCCAAAGTGAGACCATAGGTCGCAACGACAACCAGTTTTCCGGATTTTCCGACGGTCTGGGTAAACTCAGGCGACTCTGCAAGCGCGACGTCGTGTTTGGGACAATCGGTTCCTGGTGCAAGCAACCACCAACGCTCGCAGATCTCGCAGTAGCCTTGCGGTGCCAATGAATCGCCGCATTGTTCGCAAAGGCTGATGCCTTCGATTGCGGCTCGACGGCAACGGGCGCAATACAAGGGCGGGTTCGACTCGTTGGTGCGAAGCGTGTTGGCGTTCATGTGCGATGACCCTCGTCGAAGCTGCGAAGCGTTTACGCGCCGTGACTCGGAAATGCATCATAGCCGATTCGCAGGCTTTCGGGAAAACAGGCAAAATCGGCACAAACGCTGAATAGGTCGTATCTTTTGTCTATTTTGTGCAAACCGCCACAGCATGGGTGATTTCATTTGACCCGCGCCGGATTGGGCCTTAGAATCGATCAAGCTTACGTACATGGAATATCCACGGGCCTAGCACGCGTTCTGCGTTGTTTTCCGTCGATCCTTTCCGCTCGCCTCCCATCTTTGTGTGACATACTACTTCAAAACCTCGCGACTCTTCGCGCCCTTCCCGGGCGAGTTGCGTGGAGGGAGTGACCACCCATGCCCCCAGCAAGCAACGACAATCAAGGGCTCAAGATCGCCGTCGCGGCGCTCGTGATGCTCGTATTCATTCTCGCGGTAACGAATTACTTCGCGTTCTCGAGCTCCTCGCAGAACTTCGCGAAGTTCGAAGATATTTCCAAGAAGAAGAGCGAGGCCGACACTCAAGCGCGCAACGCGCTCGAGCAGGCGAACACGTATCGCACGATGCTCGGCTATCCCAATCTGGAAGATGTCGACGCGGTCAAGTCCGCGGATGCCAAGCACAAGCAAGCGGTTGCGGCTGACATCCAAAATATTGGCACCCAATCGGCAACGGCGATCGCCACGGTTTTGCAAGCCGGTGGTGCTGATCCGAAGCTCGACGATTTGAAGGGCGTGATCAACGGAATCGTCACCGGCTACGTGAGTGAGCCGAACGAGAACCGGATGGCTGCCAAGACGATCGACCGCCTCAAGGAACTGCTCGTCAATCAGTCGCACGTGCTGCGTGAAATGTCGCTCGACTATCTCAAGCTCCGCAAGGAACTGGGATCGGCGAACTCGACCAACGCCGCTGAAGTCGCGAAGGCGATCGGCGCGCGTGACAAGGCGTTGCAGGAACGTCAGGCTGAAATCGATCGGTTCAAGACCGAGCTTCAAAGCCTGTACGACACGATCACGAACCTGCAGAACACCGACAAGGACAAGACGAACCAGATCACCGACCTGACGAACAAGCTGACCGACGAGACGAACAAGCTCGCCGTTCTGCGTCGCGACCTGGGTAAGACGATCAACGACCTGCGCGATAAGGACGCCCTCAAGTCCGACGTTCTGCCGGTTGGCAAGTCGATCGGCCGCGTCACCTATGTTGACTACAGCCGCGGCGAAACCCGGCTCGGCATCAACCGCGGTAACGGCGTCCGCCCGCTTATGCGGTTCACGGTGTTCGATCGCGACGCTCGTGGTATTCCCAACGATCGTCCCAAGGGGACCGTTGAGATCATCTCGGCCGGCGACCCCGGTCGCGGCGAGCGCGACAGCCTCGCGAAGATCATCGAGACGAAAGACTCGACGAACCCGATCCGTTACAACGACCAACTCTACTCGCCGTCGCTGCCGGCTGACAGCCCCACGCGGTTCGCCCTTGTCGGCAAGATGGACATCAATCGCGACGGCAAAGATGACCGGACCGAGCTGATTCGCATGATCGAACAGTCGGGCGGCATCATCGAGTACGACCTTGCTCCTCCGGGTATCGACCGCGGTCCTGGCCGTCAGGCTGTCGAGCGTGCCTTTGCTCGGGCCGGCGAACCCGTTCCCCCGCGCACCGGCCTGGCCTGGGGCCGGATCTCGATGGCGAAAGCCTACGTGATCGACGAACGTCGCAACCTGGTTGGCAACGCGAACACGGAAGGCACCGGCCTTACCGCGGAAGACGTTGCTTTCAACAAAGAGAAGTCGGAAGCCACGCGTGAGGCTCGCACCTCAGGCGTGCCGCCGATGCAGCTTAGCCGCCTGCTGACCGAGCTTGGTTACTCGCCGCCGCCCGAAGGTTTTGGTGCGGGTGCTCTCGAAAGCCGTAACAAGCCCGGGATGCGTCAATTGCTCAAGCCCAAGCCGGTGCAGCCGGGTGCGAACGCTCCTGGCGTTGAAGCCAACCCCGACGGGACCAAGCCTGACGCTGCCAAGCCCGACGAGCCGGCGACCGAGAAGCCCGACGCCGCCAAGTAAGTAAGCTGCTTCGCTGGTACCTCGTGGTCAACTCCATCAGCCTCCGTCGCCCGGTCCTGCCGGCGCGATGGAGGCTGGTTTCATTTTCGCTCCACGAAACGACCGTGAGCTGAGCGCAAAAGAAAACGTCCTCGGGGAACGAGGACGTTAACGAAGAATCCGTTGATGCGAGGCCGACGCTTACTTGCGGTCGGCAATCGGCTGGACGTGACGGGTCGGCGGGCCGACGTAACGGGCGCGAGGACGCATCAGGCGGTTGTGGTCGAGCTGCTCGATGATATGAGCCGCCCAGCCCGCGACGCGTGCCATCGCGAAGATTGGCGTGTAGATGTCGAGGTTCAGGCCGAGGTAGTGATAGAGCCGCGCACACGGCCAGTCGACGTTCGGCGGCAGCTTCTTCGTCTCGGTGACAATGCGTTCAATCGGTTCGGCCACGCGTTCCCAGCGGTCGTCGCCCAGCTCATGCGCGAGCTTGCCGCAATATTCCTTGAGGATCCGCGCACGGGGGTCGCCTGTCTTGTAGACGCGGTGACCGAAGCCCATGATTCGCTCCTTGCGAGCGAGGGCGTCCTGAATCCACTTTTCCGCACGCTCGGGAGCGCCAACCGATTCGACGAGCTTCCAGGCCTCTTCGTTGGCACCGCCGTGCAATGGACCCTTGAGCGTGCCGATCGCCGCAACGACGCCGGAATAGATATCGGAGAGTGTCGAAACGGTCACGCGGCCGGAGAAGGTTGACGCATTCAGCTCGTGCTCGGTGTAGAGAACGAGCGAGACGTCAAACGCATCGCGCGACGTGTCCGACGGCTCTTTGCCGTGAACCATGTAGAGGAAGTTCGCCGCGTGGCCCAGATCGGACCGGGGGGCGACGACCGCGTGTCCTTCGACGATTCGTTCGCGAGCAGCGATTGCGGTGGGCAATTGCGCCACCAGTCGCTCGGCCTTGCGCACGTTTGCGGCGTGGTCGGTAGGCGAGGCGGCAACATCGGGGTCGAAGTGGCCGAGCACGCTCGCGGACGTACGCAGCACGTCCATCGGATGGACCGATTTGGGGACTTTTTCGAGCAAGCTAATGAGCGGCGCGGGGACTTCGCGCATCGACTTAAGCCGCGCCGAGAATTCGGCGAGCTGCGCCGTGTTCGGAAGATCGCCGTGGAGCAAAAGGAACGCGGTTTCTTCGTAGGAAACTTTGCCCGCGAGGTCTTCGATCTGATAGCCCCGGTACTCGAGCCCGCCGTCACCATGCTTACCGTCGATATTGGCGATCGCGGTCTCGCTTGCGATCACACCTTCAAGGCCTGGGTAGTAAACATCCGCCGACTCATTGCTCATTTGACGGGGCTCCGCTCGAACTGAAAGGGGCAGGGCAGGGCAAGATCTTCGAGGACTGGCGATCGGCTTCAGTCGAGCCAACCGTCGGGGGTCGCCTGGCTTCTTAACCTACCTGCGCGAGTCGCTCGCAACTGGACAGTAACCGACATCCTGAGGCGCGTCAAACGCGCCTGAACCAGTGCGGCGAAAATCGCGCCAATCGGGTCGCTCTTCCTGTATTCTAGGCGACCGCGAGGTGCCTCGCCATCACCTCGACCCACAGCAATGTGCCGATTCGTCCTCAATCGACCCATAGTCCGTCCAGGAGCGCGCCTTTGATGACTTCCGATCGTTTTTCCGTGAACGGCCGCATCGCGCTGGTGACTGGCGGCAGCAAGGGGCTTGGCCTCGCGATGGCTCGCGGCCTTGCCGAAGCAGGTGCAAGCGTCGGCATCGTCGCGCGTCATCCCGAGGAACTCCAGCGTGCGGCGATGGAGATTGGAGACGGACTCGATACCTCGGTTTCGCTGTTTCAGGCCGATCTCGCGAACCGTGCCGAAATCGCGCCGCTTGTCGATCGTGTGAATGCCGTCCTGGGGCGTGTCGATATTCTCGTTCACAACGCAGGAATCAACATCGTCCAGCCGATTGAGTCAGTCGTCGACGCCGATTGGGATCGCGTGCTGGCGGTGAATTTGCACGCGCCGATGATGCTCTCTCGCGCCTTCGTTCCGGGCATGAAATCGCGCGGCTGGGGGCGGATTATCCACGTTAGCTCGGTCTTCGGGCATGTCAGCAGCGCCGAGCGGAATGCTTATAGCGCGTCGAAGGCTGGGATTTGCGGTTTGACGCGGTCGATGGCGCTTGAACTCGCAAAGACGGGCGTCACCGTCAACGCGATTTTGCCGGGACCGTTTGAGACGCCGATGACGTCAACGATGCATCCCGACCCGGAAAAGCGGCGTTGGTTCGTTGACCGAGTGCCGATGGATCGCTGGGGGCGTCCTGAAGAACTGATCGGACCGCTTCTCTTGCTCGCGAGCGACGCCGGTTCGTTCATCACCGGTACCGATTTGATCGTCGATGGTGGCTGGCTTGCGCAATAAAGCTGCGGTTCACTTGGCAAGTTTTTGCCACCAGCAGAAACAAAACAGCCCCAACAGACTCCCATCGCCAAGATGGGTTGCCTCCGCCTTCCGCCCAGAGTGCGAAAGCAGTCTGTTGGGGCTGCACTTTCGTGATCGACGAAACAAGGGGGTTGCCCCTGAACCGCAATCACTCCGCTGTTCTAGGCCGAAAACAGCGAGTGAAAAGGGGGGCCGGAGATTTTTTTGTTAAGCGTGTGGTGAAATCAGGACTTCGATGCCTCATCACCGAAAATCTGTCCCAAATCGCGCAAATCGTCGGCATTTAGCGTAATCAGGCGCGTTGCCAATGTATTCATCAATGCAAAAAACTGCTGCAATTCAACCAACCTGCGGCGCTGGTCGCGATTCGGTTCATCGTCCGGAACCTGCGCAACTGCGCGGTCGAGCACGGCGAGCGTAGGATCGAGCTCGCGGCGTTTGCGTTCGCCGAGGATGCGCCGGAACAATGTCCAGACATCCTCCTCAGCGCGATAAAACTCGCGACGTTCACCCTGGCGATGCACCTTGTGCACAACACCCCACGCAATCAATTCCCGCAAATTCATGCTGACATTGCCGCGTGAGACCTGCAATGTGTCGCGTAGCTCTTCGGCGCTCCAGTCGGTGCCGGTGACATAGAGTAGCGCGAACAACTCACCCATGGAGGCGTTGATGCCCCATGCGCGGGCCATGACGCCCCAGTGCTCGACGAACTGTCGAATCAACTCGCCGTGTGGATGATTGGCGACGATGGGCGCGAGCGGTGCAGCCGAGGGAGGAGCATTCGCAGCCTGGTCGTCGGGTGGAGACGTCATCATGAACGGCGATTTTCCTGGGTGAATGGTTCTTCAGAATACCAGCGTTTTAGGGCAGGAACCAGTCCCGGCATGCCCAGCTCCCAGCGGCGCTACGGGATATATCTCCTAACGGCTTCGTGGCTTACTTTTGTGACCGGCGGGGAGAAATGCAAAAATGATGTGCGCGAGAGGTTTGTTTACGTTCAGAGAAAATGCTAAATTGCATGCGTACGCTTCGGGCAGGCCCTTCACAGGGGGATTTTGACCGACGCGAGGGAACGATTGAGTCGGGCTACCGCCCTTTCTTGAACGACCGATTCAATCCCGATTCGATTCAGGTTCACCAGGTTCCCAGGAGCATTAGTCATGCCCGAGACCGTGGTTCACTTTCAGATTCGGATGCCACCAGTTCTTCACGAACAATTGGCGAGCTGGGCGAAGGAAGACAAGGCTTCGCTCAACGCGCTGATCGTTGGCATTCTCGAGAAGGCGATGGAAACGCACGCAGCGAAGACTCCGGGCAAAGAGTAAGCGTGCGCCGTTACTTGCGGTTGAGACAGGACTTGGGGGGCGTCGTGCCGCCTGGCGTCCCCCATCGGTTTTGCCTTTGGCTCAGCCGCGAGCGATGGAAAGTTTCGGAATTCATCACCATTCGGGCTTGAGTTCACGATCTCCACTCGGTATCTTTGTCCTACCGATTCCCCGATAGCTCAATCGGTAGAGCGAGCGGCTGTTAACCGCTAGGTTCTAGGTTCGAGTCCTAGTCGGGGAGCTTTTTGAAGATCGACGTAAGTCGAGTGAATAAGGGACTTGTGGCGAAAGCCGCAAGTCCTTTTTTTTGCGCAGCGGTCCGTGATGCAACTTCTCACACTTCGTGAGTGCGAGGTGTCCACATAGTGTGGACAGGCTGGCGAACGCCTTCTACGGAGTTTGGGTGATTCAGCCAAGCACGCAAGATGTTCGGATATCACGGTTACCCGAACTGTCGCAATGCGATCGAAGGCGGCGAAGCGTGGGTGAGACACGTCAAGCAACCGCGACGCTGGTCCCGAGACGTGGCGCTACTGGGTCGGAGCAAATCCTGTAGGCGATCAGCTACAAAGCGGATCAAACGCGCAGGGGATCGCAGATTAGTTTTTTGAAATATCCATGCAACTGATCATGTAAACGTGGATTGCCCCACGCCTGCCATTACCTCGAAAAACAGTGTTTCATGCCGGGATCACTTGCCTGGCGGTTTATGCATTGGCGTTCATCGCTTTCCTTCCGGCAGTGAACACTTTATCATCAGCCGGAGCCGCGTCTAAGTTCGATGCCGGGGGTTGCGCGATGGTTGAGCGAGAGGCCGTGTCGCACGAACTGCTGCTCTGCTTGTACGCCCTTTCAAGCGGCAACGTCGACGAAGCAGATCTCGTCAAAGCAGCACAGACGCTCGCTCGTTTTCCCGAGAAGTCGCTGTCCGAAATTCTTGCAAGCGATGGTCGACTCGACTCGGCGTCCCTCTCGGAACTACAGGCCCGAGTAAAACGAGATTTGTCTCGTGCGGGAGAGAAGGTCGGTCGACACGAAGAAGCCGCAGCGCGCAGCGAGAACGATCCCAACGTGACGGTCGACTACCCGCGGTCCGATCGGGGTGACAGGCTCGAAGCAGCGGAAAGCGCAACGAGTGGTACGCGGCGATTTGAAGTCCTGCGGCCACATGCGCGAGGCGGACTTGGCGAGGTTTTCCTGGCGCTCGACACGGAGCTGAACCGCTCGGTTGCTTTGAAGGAATTGCCCGTCGAGCGGGCTCATGACCCGGATTTTCAGGCCCGTTTCCTGTTCGAGGCTGAAGTCACAGGAAGCCTCGAGCACCCCGGAATTGTGCCGGTTTACAGCCTGAATCGCCATGCTGATGGCCGGCCCTTCTACGCGATGCGTCTGCTCAAGGGCGGAACGCTGCGCGATGCGATTGATCGATTCCATCACATGGGCAAGTCGGCAGAAGGCGTCGAGACGCGCGAGCTGGCGTTCCGACGGTTGCTGCGAAGCGTGATCGACGTCTGCAACGCGGTCGCTTACGCCCATAGTCAGGGTGTGGTCCATCGCGACCTCAAGCCCGAAAACGTGATGCTCGGCCACTTCGGAGAAACATTGGTGGTCGATTGGGGAATCGCTCGACTTCACTCCGACGCCCGAGATGACGGAGCCAAGACCCTATCCGCCCGCCACGCTTCGGCTGACCCATCGCAGACCCGGCCGGGTTCGGTGATCGGCACGCCTCGATATATGAGCCCGGAGCAGGCTGAGGGGGGTGTCGATCGGGTCGGACCTTCGAGCGATATCTACAGTCTCGGGGCGATCCTGTACTGCGTGCTCGTCGGTCAAGATGCGTTCCCCGATGGCGATACTCCCGCGGTTCTCAACCGAGTCCGACGCGGTATTTTCCTCGGCCCGCGCAGAGTGCGCCGGTCCATCGATGCGACGCTCGAGACAATCTGCGTCAAAGCGATGTCGCTCAAGCCCCAAGACCGGCATGCCACCGCGCTCGAACTCGCCGACGACCTCGAAAAATGGCTCTCCGATATCCGCTATCGCACCGAGCACGAAGCGGCGTTCATCGAAGTGAACCGTTCTCAGTCGCGGCTCGCGCTCGAACGTGCCCACACGTGTTTCGCACGTGACGCTCGGAATGAAGGGATGCTCTGGCTATCTCGCGCCTTGGAAGACGCTCCCGCTGAACTGCAGCGAGTGGTGCGCATGAGCCTCTCTGCCTGGCATGTCGGCGCGAAGCTCTTGGAGCGAGGATTTCGCCACGGCGCCGAAGTTTACGCCGTAGATTTCAGCCCCGAAGGCCGGACGCTGGCCACGGCCGGTGCAAACCGCACGGCCCGGCTTTGGGATCTCGCGACCGGGTCGCCCCTTTCCTCTCCCTTGATGCACGATGGCCTCGTTCGCGCAGTGACTTTCCACCCGGACGGCAACGTTGTGGCAACCGCGGACGACGCGGGGCTGATCCGATTCTGGGACGCCATCACCGGCGATCCATTTGGCAAACCCATTAATTGCGGCTCACCTGTTACGGCAGTTTGTTTCAGCCCGGAAGGAGCGAGGATCGCTGCGGCAAACGCGACGGGATCGAGCGTCCTTTGGGACTTTGTGTCCCGCAAACCGATTGGCAAATGGGAAGGAGATCCTGCGCCGATCCTTGCGGTCTCATTCTCTCCCGATGGATCGACCCTTGCCGTCGCGCGCGAAGACGGCGCCGTGCATCTTCTCGATTCCACGACGGGGCAACCTCTCAACGAACCGTTGGCCCATGATGCGAGCGTTATACGTCTAGCGTTCGACTTCGCGGGCGGACGTTTGTTGACGGGCAGTCGCGATGGTGGTGTGAGGGTCTGGGATATCGTTCGCAAGATCGCGACGATCGCCTTGGTAGATCAGGGAGAGATTCGCTGCCTGAGCTTCCGCGCTGATGGAGAAGTATTCGCGACCTCGGGCGATGCTGGTACCACTCGCCTTTGGGATTCCTCGACGGGCCGACCGATTGGTGAGCGGCTCGACCACGGCGCACGGGTTGATTGCCTTGCGTTTCGGCCCGACGGGACGGCTGTTGCCACAGGTGGCGACGACGGCAAGATCCGGTTATGGTGCGCCGCCACTGGGTTGCCCATAGGCCCGGCGCTGAAGCATGGCGAAGCGGTCGGCGGCGTGGTTTTCAGTAGAGACGGCGGCCGACTTGTGAGCCGCGGACGCGACGCCACGGTTCGTTGCTGGACCATGCCGCAACCCGTCGAGGCCGAAGCGGAGCGGATTTCCTACTGGGTACGCATGACGACGAACCTGGAGTTCGACGAAGGTGACGCGATTTGCCCAATGGACGGCACAACCGCGTGGGATATCAGGCGGCGATTGACGGACCTTGGCGGTGCCCCTCTTCGGTGATTTGCAGCTACAGAATTTGCAACGGAATGGTTCAGAAGATCTTGCGGAGATGTTCAGCAACCCCGCTCACACCTGGTTGCGGGCACGATGCTGCTCGCCCCAGGCGGCCATCGCGGCGAGCACTGGACGCAGCCCTTCGCCGTATGGTGTCAACGAGTATTCAACTCTGGGCGGGACGACGGCATAAACCTCTCGGCGAACAACGCCATCTCGTTCCAACTCCTTGAGCCGATCGGTCAGCATCTTCTGCGTGACGTCGGGGATCGACCGACGCAGGGCGCTGAATCGTTGCGGACCATCTTTGAGCTGAAAGAGAATGAGCGGCTTCCACTTCCCGCCGATCACATCCAGCGTCGTCCGGATCGGGCATTCGGATTCATCCACGTCGGTTTCCTTTTTGTGCCTATACCACTTCCTCGAAACTACTTCACCACGCTATTTCGATTTGGTAGAAGCATCCCGCAGAGTCACCCAAAGCATGGAGGAATTATGGTTGTTGAGATCATCCGTTACCGACTCGCGTCAGGACAGGCTGAAGCCTTCCTCGAAGCCTATAACCAGGCTCAAAAGCAATTGACGGCCTCGCCAAACTGCCTGGGTTATCGCCTCGTCCAATGTGCAAAGGATGCCGATCGCTTCGCCCTGACGATCGACTGGGACAGTACCGAGGGACATCTGACCGGTTTCAGGCGCGGCCCGCACTTCCCGCAATTCTACGCCCTCGTCGCGCCGTTCGTCGACCGGATCGAGGAAATGGAACACTATGAACCAACAGGCATCGCATGGACGCGGGAGGCACTGTCATGAAGATCGCAATCATCGGCGCCGGCAACGTCGGCCGTACACTCGGACTCGCATGGGCCGGCAAGGGCCATGAGGTCACGTTCGGCGTTCGAGATCCCGCCGCACCCAAGTCGTCCGCTCTGTCCGACGCGAGCAACGGAAGGGTCTCCGTTCTCGACGTACCTGGCGCAGCCGCCCGGTCGGAAGTGGTGGTGCTCGCCACGCCTTGGACGGCGGCGAAAGCAGCTTTGAGCACGGCGGGCAACCTGGCTGGGAAGGTCGTGATCGACTGCACGAACCCGCTTAAGGCCGATCTATCGGGCCTGGAAGTCGGTCTCGACACCTCGGGGGCCGAGCTCATCGCATCGTGGACGCCGGGGGCGCGGATCGTTAAAGCCTTCAACACGATCGGGTATGAGCACATGAGCGGCCAGAGTTTCGGCGGCCAGAGAGTCTCGATGTTCCTGGCTGGCGACGACGCGTCGGCGAAACAGATTGTCGCCGATTTGGCTCAAGAGTTGGCATTTGATCCGGTCGACGCCGGTCCGCTCTCCAACGCGCGATTGCTTGAACCCCTGGCTTTGCTATGGATCGACCTCGCGTTAAGGGGTGGCCACGGAACCGGGATCGCGTTCCAACTGCTGCGAACGTGAGATTCCTTTCGGACCATTCTCAATCGCGGTGCGGGATCTCGGTGCCACGGGGCGCTCTCGTTATTCGTTCTCGGCCGGGTTCAAGAGCTGTGACGAAAACCGAGAGCGCGGCCCTCGAATCGGCTTGGCCGCATGAAAAAACATCGAGGGCGATGTATTGATATTCGGGATATGTATGGAATGCAATATGAGACTCCGAAAGGAGGAGATAGCCTGTGAGGCCACCCCCTTCAAAGCGGTGCAGCACCGGAGCGCCGATCGCGTGCATCCCCCCTCGACGCGCAGCCTCGTCGAGGCACTCCGCAAGCAAGCCGTCATCGACCAGAAGCTCGGACGCTACCTCATAGAGGTCGGCAAGTAAGTGTTGACCGATCATGGGAGATTCAGACCTTTCTTCTTTCCAGCCAGGATTGTTTCAGACGTCATTTACCCCTGCGGCAATGAAACTCATTCGCAGGATCACGGAGTGAGTCCACTGGCAGGTGTTTCCTCGACTCCCAGATGCTGCAGGAAGGGGAGCATCGCATCGGCGATCTGATCGTAGTTGTAGAGGTCGTTTGCACCCGCGTAGACGCGATTCACGCCTCCGAATCGACGCTTGAATTGCGAGAACTGGCGATACGCATGGTCGGCACGGTCGCCCTGAGCATCGATCCCGTAAAGGTCGTAGGTGTCACAACCGCGTTCAATTGCCGAGGCCATGATGGCGGCCTGAACGGCGTACGGAGCCATCACGTCGCGGTGTTCCCGGCGGCTGCCACCGTACAAGTACGTGGCGCGTGGGCCGAAAAAAATCGCAATGGCACCGGCGACCGTTTCGCCTTGGTACGTCGCGAAGAACGCCGCAGCCATCCTCGCGGGGAAAAGAGTTGCCGCCAGATCCATCAGGTAGCAGAGCGGTTCCGCGGCAAAGCCCTGACGTGCAGCGGTCTCGGCAAGCAGCGGATGAAACCGCGCGGCGGAGGCCGGGTCGGTCGTCACTTCAACTTCGACGCCGTGCCGCTTAGCCAGTCCAACGTTGTAACGGCCCTTTGACGTCATCCGTCCGAGGACATCGGCCATGCCACCTGAAAGATCGATCTCATTGGTCTCGAATGGGTCGAAGTCGACGGGGGCGCGGACGAACCCACGCAGGTAAGGCGGAAGCGGAGGAGCGAGACGTGGCTCGATCCGCCAGAGGATGCTGCCGGTCCGTCGAAGCAGTTGGCGCGCCTCGCGGCGAATCGCGGCAAAGAGTACAGCGGCGCGTTGCGGGTCGTGCCAGGGGACGAGCGGTCCCCCTGGCGTGATCAGGATGCCCGGCCCGTCGAGCGAGCGGGCAGCCTGAAAGATCGCCCCGCCCTCAATCTGGCCGTCGCGAAGCCAGAGCCGCGGATAGACCTCGACCTCCTGGCGCGACTGCAACTCCGCCCAGGTCAGCGATTGCATGAACCCGCATGCGGGATTCTCACGCACTGCCGACTCCCAGGCATCACGATACTTATCACTGAACTCGGTGAGTTGGAGCGGGGCGATCATGACTTATCACTCCTTAGCGGGGCGAGCAGTAGTAGACGTATTGCCCGTTTTCGTAGCGGTAGTAGTAGTTGTAGTAGGAGTCGGAGGAGTAATAGGTGTACGGGATGTTCAGTCCTCCCGACACGTACCCGCCCGAGCCTCCCGACACGTACCCGCTATGCTGTCGCATCGGCGGGCCTCCTGGCCTTGGCATTGGATGTCCACCGCCCGGATGCGTATAGGTCGTGCCTGGCGAATGCACGGTGCCTCCGACATGGGTTCCTTCCCCTACATGCGTTCCTCCTCCCGCGTGAGAGGTACCGCCGCCAGAGAACCCTTTGGCATAGACAGCCGTGGGCATCGCCGTCTGCGCGAGGACGATTACAAGCATCAGCACGCTAAAAAATCGCCAGCCCCAGGTTGTGGTGCTTGCCATGGGATCTTCACCGCGCGAAAGGAACACGCGGAACTGCTTCAGCTCGGCGATCAGACGGCGAGGCAAGGCCGTGGCGCGGTGGAGCAGTGCAGAGACCAACCGCCTGAGATCGAGCTTGCTTGTGACCTGGAACAGGTGGTGCGCCCACTCCTTGACCAGGTCGCGGGTGACGATCCGGTGACCCAACGGCACGCACATCAAGAGGTCGTCGATTCCTGTACCAGGCTGGCGATCGAGCCACCCTTTCAGCCTCAGGCTCGGGACTGTCGCCGCGGCCGGTTCAAGCGGCGCAACCGGGTCGTCGAACCCCAGGAAGCAGATCGTCTCGCCGGACTCACCCGGCTTGATCGCAGTCGCTTCGAGGAGATACTCATAAAGCGTCCGCCCTGCGTCAGACGCGGGCAGGATCGTCGTCCGCAAGTCGGCCTGTTGCCGGGAGAACTCGAAGCAGTCCACCAGCCCGGCGTCGTCAAGAGTTCGCACGCCCTGGGGGATGGGTATCGAGCGAATCTCAGCCGGTGTGATGGCACGTTCCGAGCCGAGGAAGAAGCCCCACTCGCCATATCCCAACTCCGCGAAGCTGGGAACGCGCGACCGGCCCGGCAGTGTGGCGAGTCCGGCCGAACGGAGCGTCTGGTAAAGGCACCAGTACGCTGCTGGAGTTTGATCCGGAGAGAGCCCGTTTATGGCAAGAATGCCTTCGGGCTCCAGGTGCTCGCGGAGCTTTTGGAACCAGTCACGCGTGAACAGACCGCAATCGGCCAGCGTGGCGGGACAGGTCAAATCCGAGAAGATCACATGGAACGAGCCGGCGGCCGGGAGCGCCTCGCGGACGTCGGCGACCTCGACAACAACGCGTTCGTCGGCGAGGCTCGACTCGTTCCAGGCGGCGAGTTCGGTTCTCGCAAGCGCCAGAACGTCGGGATTAAAGTCGATCACGCGGATCGACGCGACTCCTTCATGCCGGAGTAGCTCGCGGACGAGCAGGCCATCGCCGCCGCCAATCACGAGCAGGTTAAGGCGATCCCCAAACCTTGCTCGTGCGGCGAGCAGGGCGGGATGGGCGAGACGATCGTGATAGATCGCTTCGTCATCGGTGTCGAACTGCAGGTCGCCGCCAAGGTAAAGCCGAAGCTTCCCGGGGCCGCGATCGAGGACTAGTGTCGCGTTCGTAGACATTGGTCTCGTCCCTCCGCGTCAGTTCCCATCAAAGCCAATGGAATAGCGATGCGCTGAAAATCAGCGCACGCGCCTTCAACACGGCACGTCGGCTGGCGACGGACCGCCTGATCTCGGCCATCTCGGCCGGACGGTCGGAGACGAAAAGCGGTCGCCGACGGGAAATGGCCGTCGTGCCCGGCGAGGGGGTAACCCCCAGGAACGCCCCAATCCGGCCCTCTAAACCTGAGGAACAAGCACGGATCGAGGCACGAGCAAGAAGCACCGCATCACCTGAGGGCCTCGGGATTGCTTGGCCGAACACCCTCGCTACTGCTAGTTCGTCCCGGGTTCGCGTTTTGTGCGAGTATTTTGCGCTGTGTTTATTCGCATCACATGTGGAGGGAGAGCCCGGCTACCGCAGCCGCGATATCAGGCCTGAAATCCGGAAAAACTGCGGGCGCTTCGAAGTCGAGCACAACTTCGTCGTCCATCGGAGCATTTGTGGCATTCAAAGTTGGAAGTGTTTGAGCGCAGTGATGCATTTTTGATTTCGCGGCAGCTTACCTGCGACTGTCTGCGGACAATCCGTGGACGATGAAACTCACTTCTCTCGACTGGCGGCTGAACATCGTCGATTCTCGTGTGCGGTTCTGGTAAAGCAGGGAGTAGCCATTCAGAATTTGGCCGACGATCCGATTCTTGGGCGAACAGATCTTCGCTTTTGTTTTCACACGGGCCGAGACGTTGCGTAGTGCGAGTTTTTCGGTCCATCCCGAGTGTTTCTCTACACGGCGAGGTGATCAATGACACGAGTATTCCACGTCACTCTTGCGTCGATCGCCGTTTGTGTGTTTGGACTCGCGGGAACGACTCGCGGCGCGGAACCATTTCGAGAGGGAGCGGAGTCTGCCAAACCCAACTTCGATAAGAATAGTCCGTACTACTTCGATGGCACGATTTCGCGACAGACGCTGGAAAAGTACCTCGATCGTTCAATCACCATGGGTTACTTCCTGGTTCCCGGTACTCCCGAGCGGTACCAGTTCCCTTATCGCGATGATGATGTCCGCATGATCCAGAACATAGGCGCCAAGTTTATTGGCCGGGCTCTCTATCGCTGGAGCGAGGAGTCAAAGCTCGGTGACCCCGCTTTCTTGGAGTACGCCAAGAAAATGGTCGATCGGGTGCATGCCGTCGATCCTGAGGTTGTTTTTCAAGCTTGCCTGTTTGAACAAGTCAGTACAGATGTCAATAAGCTGAAGATTCCCGCATGGGTCTTCACGGATTTTGGTTTGCCTGTAGAGGACCGAACTTTCTCGAGCGCTGCGATTATCAAACGGGAAGGCCGGCCCGCCAGGGCTGGCGGCCGTGGTGGAGTGCCGATTATCAACAATCTTGAGACTCAGCTCTGGTTCTACTATCTCGCCGTTACCTACATCAATGTCGGCTGCGAAGCTTTCCATTTAGGTCAGGTGGGACTCATCGGCGCGGATGACAAGGATCTGAAAATCTATTCGGCGTTTCTGGCTAAAGTGCGGGCCTATGCGAAGCTTCACGCGAGACGCCATATGGTGTTGATGGATGGTCACGTGCCTTCCGGCGGCATGGTCAAAGACGGTATCAGTCTCCTCGATTTCAATTCGTTTCCCATGCGCATCAAGGCGGGCCCGGGCAAGCCGCAAGAGGCCGTTCTGGAAGTTGGTCATCTCGATGCGTTGTTCAAGAGAAGCAAAGGCTGCATTTCACCCAGCGGCTGGAAATGTGAGAGCTTGCCTTACCTGGTTGAGTTCGACAATTTTGGCCGAGGGCCGAATCCCAATGTGGCCGACCCCAAATCGATGTTCTGCTGGGGCTGGGACGAGATTTCCTGGTTTGCGCAGCAACCGGAAGCGTACCGCAATCAATGGCTCGTCTACGCCCACGATTGGATCAAGCGGACCGACCCGAATGGTCACCTCGAAATGCCTGGTACTCGAATGATCACCTGTCCCAACGAAACTCTGCGCAGCTATTTCGCCAACACCAAGAGCGCCGCCTGTCCGGTCGGCTATTCTCAGGAAGAAACGATCAAGAGAATTTGGAACCAGGCACAATCTGTTCCGCCAACTCAGAAGTAGCCGCTACTTGTCCAAGTTGGGATTCGCGGCTCGAAGTTCGTGTCGAATAGATGTCATGATCCACTCGACAATCACCGAGGTTTGTTATCGCCGAGAATCCGCTGCACTTCCGCGATGACTCCGGGATGATCCTGGCAGAGGTGGCCGGCGGAGACGATCAACTCGCTATCGATGGGGTTGATGTGCGCGCTCGCGTAACGAACCAACCCGTCGGTGCCGTTTCCCGGACGTGCCTCGCCACGCACGGCGACGATTGAATGGGCCTTGGGGGCGCGGATTGGGAGATCGGCGAGGATACCGAGGAGAATGTTGCCCTCTTCGAGTTCGTCGATGCTCGTCGGCAGTTTGTCGCGGAAAAGCCCTCGGAAAAAGTCGGGTGGGTTTCGGTTCACGAGTCGGTCGTGAGCCGCCTGAATGGGGCACGACTTCCGTACGAGCCGCGAGCCGACGCGTCCGATGGCACCCCTATCGATCGGACTGCCGCGATGCGGCGTGGCGATGAACACGACGCGTGAGACTTCGGGGCGAGCTCTAAACATCAAGCCGTTTCGCAAAAGGTCTCTGTCTGACTCTTCACCGGTGAGGTCTGCGAAGGGCCGATCGCTAATGCCCCGCCAGAGACGATCGCCGGGCTCGACGACCATCATCTTGGCGAGCAGGCCTCCCATACTGTGGCCGACCACCACGAGCCGGTCGAGACTTCCATCGGCCTTGTTCGGGTCGATCTCCCGACGCAACTCGTCGAGCGCATTCCGCAGCAAGTGAGCGGAGTAGGGGATCGGGTCACCGGTCGAATAGCCGAAGGTCCAGAACTGATATTGCTTTGCCAACGCGGGATCGTTGCTAAGAGAGTGGATCATCGCTTCCCAGGAGGCGGGTGTGCTCCATAAGCCGTGGATGAACAAAACAGGCACTTTTCCCGGCTCATAAGGCTGAAGCATGCAGAGCCCGGTCGCCTCATAGGCAAGTAATCGTTTTTCTGCCAGGCCATTCGCCTCACGCGGAATTTGCGGCTCCGCAGCATCGCAGACGAAAGGCGCGAGCACGAAAAAGAGAAGGAACGAACAGAGAGCCGGCTTCATGGGATTGGACTCCAAGCTGGGATGGCTCGTTGAAAAATCGATCCAGATCTCGCCCGGATTCAAAGCGACGGGCCAGTGATCGACTCATTATATGGAACGATGATGATCGTCGACACGCAGTTGTGCGATCGATCGACAAATGATCGGAAGGCTCTCAGGTCCGTTCAAATGCCGAGTGTGAATGGAGAAGATGTCTGGATCATTCGATTTGCTAATGCCAAGCATTAAGCATGATTATCCCGATAATACGCAGAACTCAGAAGAACATCGCATACCGCATCCAGGCCGTATTGTATTGCGACACAGGATTTGGTGCGACGAGTGGAATTGCCCTGTTGAAGTGCGTCCAAACATAGTCAAGACTGAAGCGCGTATACTTGTTGGGCCACCAGTTCAGGCCGACCATGAAGTTGTCCATGCGCGTCGCGGAGCGTGAGGTGTCGACAAAGCCATGGGAGATATCTGCTGAGCCAGCGTTGAACTGCGACCATTGTGTCGCAATCTGCCAGGCGCCCGGGCCGTACTGGCCGCGGCTTGGGATGAAAGGGTGAAGCGGCTCCACGGTCGAATAGCCCTGAAAGCCGTTACCCATGAAGTCACGCTCGCCCGTAAGCCAGTATGATGCGTTGACGTAATAGGCAATTTGCGTCGATCGTGCCGTGGTTTTGCCGTCGGTCAGTTCGCGGCTGAAGTTCATCAACTCGGCGAGAAGGCTGAACCGCCCGTACCAGTAAACGTGAGGCGCAACGCGCGTGCGCAAGCCATCGGCTCGCATATTCTGGTTGTAGATATAAAACGGCAAGCCAACAACGGTCACAAAGCTCGGGTTCGTCGTCGCCTCGCCATTGTTCAGAAAGGCAATGCTCGTTTGATTCAACGCATAGTTCTGGTCACCGGCGGACACGCCCACGCCACCACCGAGGCCTTCGAACACTGAACCCTTCCAGGCATCGCCACGGAACGGAGTGACATCGAACGCGCCGTTGTATTCGACGTTACGATTCAGATCGCCGAACAAGCCGGTTGCCGTGTTTGAAACGCCCGACCACCACTGGAACTTCTTGTCGAACTGCGTGCCGCTGAACATCAAGCCAATCGGGCGCTTGGCCGCCAACTGAAAGAGCGGCGAGTTGGTAATCACCGGCTCGAGGGCAGGGGTGAAGCCCGTATATTCGTACAAAGGGGGCGCTAGTCCCTTGCCCGCACGCAGTGTCAGGTTGTCGGTGATGTGCCAGGCAAGGAACGAATCGAGCAGGTTGAAGGTGCCGAGAAATCCTTGCGTGCCAATCTGGTAACTAAAATCTTTGGTGATATTTCCATAGAAGAATGTACGAGCGAAGGGGATATTGAAGTTTTGCTCATTAGTAGGCAGATTTGCGCGGTCGAAAAAGGTGCCGTCGACCGTGATTTGATTCGTGATGTTGAGTGTGAATTCGTCGTTGTGATCGCTAAAACTAAAGAATCCGCCGCCACCGAGCGGGCCTGTTGCGTCGTGGTTGTACTTGTAGCGGCCCTTCAGCGGGTACTTATCGGCATCGGCCTTTTCGGGCCTATCCGGAACGAAGGCACCCGATTGATGACGCTCGGGAATGCCGTCGCCGTCGCCCTCTTCCTCGGCCGCAGTGTGTGGCGTTCCGAAGCCAGGATACTTGCTTGCACCCACGGTGCTTGCTGTCCGAGCACCGCCTTCTCCCGGTTGCGAAGCCGCATCGAGCTGGCGCTGGAGCGACTCCACCTGAGCCTTGAGTTGCCGCGTCTCGGCTACTTCCTGCCGAAGCTTGCGAATTTCTGCGAGCACTTCGGCATTTGTGGCCAAAGACTCGACTGGCTTTTCAGTTGCAGCCGCCGGGGCTGCTGCTGCTGGCGGGATAGGGGGAGGTGGCGCGGCGGGAGGCTCCTGACCAATGACCGGTGGTCCAGCCATGAATAGACCGACAGCAAACGTGGCGGTCAGGGCGAGCCGGATTGGGAGAGTCAATGCCGGCGCCTCCTTTGTGTGTGATTCGTTACAAACGGGGCAGGCGCGACCGTGTCGGGAATTCAATGTGAAAACTTTCGTGTTGTATCGGTCGTGGCGACGCGTGGGCTTCATCGAATCCGAATCGTCCGGATTAATAAATGCCGGTATAAAAAAGGGAGACTATGTGAGGACGATGCACTGTCAGTGCACGCTTCTTCGTGCCTCTGCGCACCGAAGTACGGTCGAGCTCGTCGCGCACTTGGCTCAGGCGGCGTGAAGATGTCTGGTAACGCTTTGTCGCAAATAAAGTTACGTCAGCATTACTCCACTGTAAGGCACTTCCGGACACTGTGTAATAAAGCCGGACACAGACCGTAGGAATCGCAAGAGAAAAGTGATTTCCCTACAAACCAGCGAATTGCTCTCGACCTGGCGGCTTGGCATACTTAGTGCAACCTGACGACGTCCCATCGCCACCAAGGCATATTAACGCCGACCAATGAGCCGCATCCTCATGCCCATCTCCCAAGAGTCTGCGCGGGGTGCGACGCTGATCGTCCTTCGGGGCATCGGCCAGATCATGTTTCAGGGGCACGGCGGCACCGGCCTTTGCTTTCTGGCCGGAATCGCGATCGCGTCGCCGATCATGCTTGTCGGGGCACTCATTGGTGCAATTGTCGGCCCGCTTACTGCCTACCTGGCGTCATTCAATCGCAGCGATCTCGCTCAAGGAATTTACGGATTCAATTCGACGCTCGTCGGCCTGGGCACACTGTTTTTTCTGAGCCCCAATTTCGTGATCACCTGGGTGCTGCTGGTTACCGGTTCCGTCCTCGCCGCGGTGATCACCTTCTTGGCAAAACGGTTCCTGAAGTTCCCCACATACACGGCGCCGTTTGTCGTCGTCACCTGGATCATCATCGCGATCGCGCACGCGATGTCGGGAACTGGGATCGACGTTGCGCATCCCAACTCGCCCGATACTTCCCGCGGCTTCATTTATGAGGTGCTGCGAGGCGAAGCCGAGGTGATGCTCGGCGCGAATGTGATCACCGGCATTCTGTTTCTGGTGGGAATCGCCTTGAGCGACCGCTGGCATGCGGCAATGGCATTTCTCGGGTCGTTGGTGGGCACTGCAATTGCAGACTACCACGGCGACCCCTCGCAATCGATCGCGATCGGCATTTACGGCTACAACGGAGCACTCGCGGCGATTGCTCTGTTCCTTCAGCGCAAGTGTCTCACGCTTCCACTTCTTGCAGCGATTGTCGCAACCTTGATCACCGAGTTTTTCCCGAAGGAACTTGGTGTTCCCGCACTAACCGCCCCCTTCGTGCTCGCAACCTGGCTCCTCCTTGCGACCATCCAAGCCGAAGCACGGCTCTTCTCAAAGCTCTAAGCCTTCCGCCAGTTTTGCACCCTTGGAGTCAGTGACATGCACCTGACGCCTCGAGAGTTGGAAAAGCTGATCATCCATCAAATGGCGGACATCGCCCTTAGGCGGAAGGCGAAAGGGCTGAAGCTCAATCATCCCGAATCGATGGCAGTCATTTGCGCAGCCGCTCTCGAAGGCGCACGCGAAGGAAAAACGGTCGAAGAGGTGATGAAGGACGCAGCCACCGTCCTCACGCGCGATGACGTAATGGAAGGCGTTCCCGAGATGATTCCCTTCGTCCAGCTCGAAGCGATTTTCACCGACGGTAGCCGTCTGGTGACAGTCCACGAACCGATCAAGTAGCGCTGACACGCCGCGTCACATCACGACTTTACACCTCTTCCAAACCCGAGATGCACATCATGGCTGAGCCTGAAAACAAAGCTGAAGAGCCTGGTGTCGGCGACTGGAAAGGCCACCCGGATGCTCCGCCGCACGTTCACGCCGGTGTCCGAAGGGTGCCGGTTGGCGGTGTGATTGTTGCACCAGGAGAGATCGAGATCAACGTTGGTCGTCCTACAACGACTCTGAAGGTACGCAACACAGGTGATCGCCCAATTCAAATTGGTTCGCATTTTCACTTCTTTGAAGTGAATCGTTACCTGGATTTTGATCGCGCAAAAGCGTTCGGCAAGCGGCTCGATATCCCCGCGACCACGGCCATTCGTTTCGAGCCTGGTGACGAGAAAGAGGTCACCCTCGTTCCAATGGGCGGCAAGCAGTTTTGCCGCGGCTTCAACAACTTGGTCGACGGCTGGACGGGGGACGGACCGACTCCCGACTATCGACCAAATTACGAAGCGGCCGTGCAGCGTGCGAAAGATCGCGGGTTCAAGTCGACCGAGTCCTGACCAGGAGCGCGACGCGTCATGTCGAAGATTTCGCGGAAGCAATACGCGGACCTGTTCGGACCGACTGTCGGCGACAAGATCCGCCTTGGCGATACCGATCTCTATGTCGAAATCGAACGTGACCTGCGGGTCTACGGCGACGAGTTGGTGTGCGGCGGCGGCAAAACCCTGCGCGACGGGATGGGCTCCGACAACCAGCTCACACAGGAAGCCGGCTGTCTCGACATGGTCATCACCAACGTGACGATCCTCGACCCGATCCTCGGCGTCGTCAAGGCTGACGTTGGTATTCGCAACGGTAAGATTGTTGGCATCGGCAAGGCGGGAAATCCGAGCACGATGGATGGCGTGACGCCGGGCCTTACGACCGGAACCGCCACCGACGCCATCACCGGCGAGCACCTGATTCTCACCGCTGGCGGCCACGACACCCACGTCCATTACATTTGCCCGCAGCAGGTTTGGTCGGCCCTATCCAACGGCACGACAACCCTGTGGGGTGGTGGTATCGGACCGAGCGACGGCAGCAACGGCGTGACGACCACGAACGGCCCCTGGAACCTGGAGATGATGCTCCGGTCGGTCGAAAATCTGCCGATCAACTTCGGGTTCCACGGAAAAGGGAACGCGAGCACCGCTACGCCGTTGATTGAGCAAATTCGAGCCGGCGCGGCGAGTTTCAAAATTCACGAAGATTATGGCACCACGCCGGCCGCCATTCGCTCATGTCTCTCTGTCGCGGACGAATACGACGTCGGTGTTTCAGTGCATACCGATACGCTGAACGAGTCGGGCTTCGTCGAAGACACGATCGCCGCGTTCGACGGCCGGACGATTCATACCTATCACTCGGAAGGAGCCGGCGGCGGCCACGCGCCCGACTTGCTCAAAGTCGTCGGCCAGCCCAACGTCCTTCCCAGTTCGACCAACCCGACATTGCCCTGCGGCGTCAATTCGGTGGCCGAACTGTTTGATATGATCATGGTTTGCCATAATTTAAATCCTAGAATTCCCTCCGACGTGGCATTTGCTGAGAGCCGCGTGCGGGCCGAGACGATTGTCGCCGAAAGCGTGTTGCACGATATGGGGGCGATCTCCATCATCGGCAGCGATTCGCAGGCGATGGGCCGCATCGGCGAGAATTTCCTTCGGGCGATTCAAACAGCCGACGCGATGAAGAAAGCACGCGGGCCGCTTCCTGAAGACGCTCCCGGCAACGACAATTTTCGCGTGCTGCGATACCTCGCAAAAGTCACCCTCAATCCCTGCATTACAGCCGGTGTCTCGCACATGCTGGGCTCAGTTGAGCCAGGCAAGATGGCCGACCTCGTGCTCTGGGAACCCGCATTCTTCGGCGCCAAACCCAAGATGGTTTTGAAGGGCGGATTCATCGCCTGGGCCAACATGGGCGATCCAAACGCGTCGCTCCCCACGCCCCAGCCGATGATGTACCGTCCCATGTTCGGCGCCTTTGGTTCGGCATTATCGAAGTCGTGCGTGACGTTCGTCTCACGCGCAGCTTACGATCTCGACGTGAAGTCGAAGTATCAACTTCAACGCATCGTCGAACCGGTTTTCGGCACGCGTGTTCTCACCAAGCACCACATGGTCCGCAACGACTTCTTGCCCAATATTGACGTCGATCCACAAACCTTCGCTGTGAAAGTGAACGGCGTCCACGCGACGGTTGAGCCTCCCAAGACGATCTCGCTCAACCAGCTTTACTTCTTCTGCTGACGCAAGCCTGAGAGACGACAGGAGACGGTAATGATCCTGGTGGAAAAGCCGCTCGGCAACGTCGGCGACGCAGCGTGGACAGACCGGCTTGATGAGGCTGTGATCGATCCTCTCGACCTTGACCAGTGGCAAGCTCAGAAAAACCGCTTCCGCCGCCGGTCAGAGTCGGGCGTTGAAGTTGCCGTTGCGCTCGAGCGCAATACGCACCTGCAAAACGGCGACATTCTCGTGTGGGATGAACCCACACGCACGGCCATCGTCGCGCGAGTTACTCTCAACGACGTGATGGTCGTGAAGATCGACGCACTTCTCGACAAATCTGTTGAGTTATTGGCTCGCACGTGCTTCGAACTCGGCCACGCGCTGGGCAATCAGCACTGGCCGGCCGTGGTCAAGGGGACGACCGTCTATGTGCCGCTGACTGTCGATCGCAAGGTGATGGCGTCGGTTATGAAGACGCATGCGTTCGAGGGGATCACTTACGACTTCATGCCTGGCGCCGAGGTGATTCCCTACCTCGCGCCGCACGAAGCTCGCCGTCTCTTTGGCGGAGCCGATTCCACCCCGCATTCGCATATTCAACGATATGCCGACTGATCCCTGCATCAAATACTCACAACCAAGAACTGACGACTAAGAACTACTTTTCGAGGTGGGCTGTCTTGGCAACGATCGCTGAGTTGATGCGCGTTCTTCAGTTTGGCGATTCGTTGCTGCCCGTTGGCGCGTTCTCATTCTCGAACGGGCTGGAAACCGCGGTGCAACTCGGCGTTGTACGCGACGTCGCGACGCTTCGCGACTTCGTACGTACGGCGGTCGAGCAGGCGGCGACATCCGACGGCGTAGCCGTGCTTGCTGCCTTTCGCGCCGCACAAACGAGCGATTCCGAGGCAATCGATCGCGCCGATCATGCCGTCTTCGATCGCAAGCTCAACGAAGAAATGCGAACGATGACGGTGCGGATGGGCCGCAAATTAGCCGAGATGGCCGATCGCGTGCTGGGACCATCGGTCGTCAGCGAATGGCTCGTACGAATTCGCGCCGGTACGACGCCGGGATGCTTGCCGATCGGTCAGGCATGTGTCTTCACCGCGCTGGGGCTATCGGAGCAAGATGCGTTCGCCGTACATCAATACGGCGTGGCCGGGATGATGGTCAATGCCTCACTTCGACTGATGAAGATTCACTATCTTGATGCTCAGTCGATTCTCTTTGAAGTCAATGCCGATGCCGAAGCGGCCTACGAACGCGTCGTGAAGCATACGCTTCAGGATATGACCGCCTTCGCACCGGTGTACGATATCCTGGCGTCATTGCACGTCCGGGCACACGTTCGCATGTTCATGAATTGAGCGAGGGTACATAGTCGATGGCAAAGAAAATCACGCGGATCGGCGTTGGTGGTCCGGTCGGCTCGGGGAAAACCGCGATCATTGAGGCGATCACTCCCAAACTGCTTGATATTGGAACACGTATTCTCATCATCACCAACGACGTCGTCACCACCGAAGACGCCAAGCACGTCCAGCGCACGCTCAAAGGAATTCTTGTCGAAGAACGGATCATAGGTGTCGAGACCGGCGCATGTCCTCACACTGCGGTCCGCGAAGACCCCAGCATGAATCTCGCGGCGGTCGAAGACATGGAAGCACGCTTTCCAGACACCGATGTGGTGCTCATCGAAAGCGGCGGTGATAACCTTACACTCACTTTCAGCCCCGCACTTGTCGACTTCTTTATCTATGTCATCGACGTGGCTGCGGGCGACAAAATCCCGCGCAAAAACGGCCCGGGAATCGCGCAGTCTGACATTCTCGTCATCAACAAAACCGACCTCGCACCTTATGTTGGTGCAAGCTTGAAAGTGATGGATGACGACTCAAAATTCATGCGTGGTGATAAGCCATTCGTCTTTACGAATTGCAAGACAGGAGAGGGGATCGACCGGCTGATCGAGCTGATTCGTGAAATGGTGCTTTTCGACCTCGAAGTGAAAGCCCGCGCGTGAACGATCAAATAACGCCGCCCGAACTCCAGCCCTATCTCGACGAACCGCCGCAATTACGAAGCGGCTCGTTCGGCAAGTGTGCGTTTCTACGCCTGCGATTCGAGAAGAGAGAAGATCGCTCGATCCTGGCGGTGATGGAACGTCGCGCCCCTCTGCTCGTGCAAAAATCGCTCTATTGCGACGAAGGAATGCCGACGCTGCCAGTGGTGTTTGTCATCACCAATTCGGGCGGCATCCTTCAGGGCGATCGTTACACGATCGAGATCGCCTCTGGCCCTGGCGCGTGCGGGCACGTCACAACGCAAGCTGCGACAAAGATTCACGAGATGGACGCGAATCACGCGACGCAAGTACAGGAAATCACGCTCGACGATGGTGCTTATCTCGAATACCTTCCCGAGGCAATCATTCCCTTTGCACATTCACGATTTCTAACGCGAACTCACATACGCATCGCCCCTACCGCCACGCTCTTGTACGCGGAGACCTTGTTGGGTGGCCGCAAGTATTATCGCGACGGCGAACTCTTCAAATACGACCTCTTTTCCTCGACCGTTGCCGCCGAACGTCCCGACGGCACTTCGCTATTTGTCGAAAAATTTCGGGTCGAGCCCGCACAATCGGCTGTGACGCGTCCTGGTGTGATGAACGACTTCGACGTCTTCGGCAACGTTTTGTTGCTCACGCCACCCGCCATTGCCGACGCGATCGCCCGCACGGCCGTTTCGGCATGGAAGCCGGACGAAGGCTGGGCTGCGGGCGTCGGCCGACTGCCGAATCAAGCTGGCTTGGTCTACAAGATCATCGGCGGCGAATCGAGCGTCGTCCGTGCAAAGATTCGCGATTTCTGGTCGCTCGTTCGCCCCGAGGTTACCGGATGCAAGGTACCACCGGAGTTTCCGTGGCGATAAGAATCGCTTGTGTTCGCATGTCAATGTGCGGCTGCAGTGAATGGGCTAAACAGCCACCGCCTGATCTTGCGGGATGCCAGCAGCGGCGACGCTCGAATGAATCGCCCGCTTCCGCAAGTACGCATTCGCCGAATCTGCCATTGTGACCAGCGCGGCGCCCAACATGATCGCGTCCTTGATTACCAATCGGCCGCGACCGCTCAGATAAGGGAATCCGTGTTGTGCGTCTCCTAGAGCGGGCACCCAACACTCCGGCGTTGTGACCAGGAACGAGAGTGTCACCAAGGACATGATGGCGATAAGGAAACTTCCGAGCGCGGCGACCTGCGGCAGCCAGGAATGCAGGCAGAGCATCACGCCGTAAACCACGATCACCGCGCCCAGACCGTAGGCGAATGTGTAAGTCCCATTTTGTTTGTGCCACTCACGATTCGTCGCCACGAGCTCACCTTCTTTGTTCACATGCTTCTTATATTCAGGCGATTTCGCGTGATAAAGAAAGCTCATGGCGGGGCTGTTGGCCACGAACGGGACGATACCGTCGGCTTCGTAGGGAAACGCCTTGAGGCCGCCGATCCAGAGCAGGACAACGATTAGACCGATTCGGGTAACAGTTACGCCGATCCGGTCCGCATGTGAAGCCAACGTGAAGATGCCGTCAATCATTTTCATGGCTGATATCCATTCTCGTGTGCCGTCCTGCCGCCTGACTTTCGGTGGCTCGCGACGGGCATACTCAAATGATCGGCCAGAACGTGATTTCGAGGAATGGACGGAAGGCGCTATGTCATGGACAGATTTCGCCCGCCACGAATTGTCGTCTCATATTCGCGGAAAAATGCCGGCGAAAACCCGGTATCGCGCTTGAACAGTCGACTGAAATACAATTCGTCGTCGTAGCCTAACTCGTGGGCGACTTGCTTGACCGGTTTGAGCGTGTGCAGCAATTCCCAGCGTGCTTGTTTCAGAATCCGCTCGCGAATCAACTCACCCAGCGTTTTGCCAAGCTGTTCCTTGACGACGCGTGACAACGCCTTCGGCGTCATGTGCAGCCAACCCGCGTAGTCGGCGGGGGCATGACTGGTGCGAAAGTTTGCTTCGAGTAGTTCTCTAAGCTTGGCGATGGCGGGATGGCGCGTCGAATTGACTGAACCGTCGCCACATCCCTGCTGTTCGATTTTGAGCCGGCTCGCTTTGACGAGGAAGATTTTCAGGTACGACAGCAGCACTTCCGAGTGAGCCAGACCACCGTCTTCCAGCTCGCCACGAATATTTCCGATCAGGTCGCCCAACTCCTGGTTGTGACGTTCATCCAACTCAACCAGCGGCACACCGTAGAGATCGTTGAACAGAATTCCGTTGCAGCCGACCTCGTGGTGATACGTTTCGATGCAGAGGAAGTTGGCGTGGAACTGGAGAACGACTCCTTGGGCAGGCTCGTCGGTAACGAGGCGGATATTCTGATAGGGCACGAAAAAAAGCAGGGAATGCGGCTCGAAATGAAAACATCCCGCGTCGGCCCAGAACGTGCCGCGACCTTTCTGAATCCAGCAAATCGTGAAGTAATTTGTCCGCTCGGGTAACGTACCATCTTCACGAAGATCGACCGCTCGCAGCGCCAGATCACCGTTCCGCGGGTCGTACAAGACTTGCGTGCGCTCGCTCAATCGATTGTTTTCCCGAAGAAACGTCATGCAGAATTGCGCAACGTTTCAATATGTCCGAACACGAACTTCGCCCGAAAGCAGAGAGTCAGGCATCCTCGTGATCGCGAAAGAACTCGAGCAGCGAAACTTTGCGTTCGGTTGCGATCGTGTGCGACAGGTTGCGGCGATCGGTTTCATTCATCGGCTTGAATTCGCGAGCCAGCTCGATGTTGCGCTCGATGAATTCGCGTTTCGGCATGCCCACGCTCGCCAGGCTTACGGGGAGTGAGAGCGAGTAAGTCAGCAACTTGTCGATCGGTGCCGAGCCGATGATTTGTTCCTGCCCGAACACCTTCATGGCGATGATGCCCATTTTCTTCTGAACGGCGACGGGCAATGCCAGCTCCTCAAAGCCACCGTGCACCATCGGCGTGGCTTTCATACCGCCTCGGCCATCCACCATGTGGGCCATCGCGGCATTTAGCGCCATCTGCGTGCAATCGAAATCGTGGCGTTCCAGGGCCGACTTCAACGCTGTCGGCGATGCGTGGCAGGTGATACCAATTGCTCGCGTAATCTTTTGCTCACGTGCTTGATAGAGGGCTTTGAGAACGCCATCCGGCTTTTCGATTTCTGCCAGATCTTCGGGGCCAGCCAGGGCGTGGATGTGTAAGACGTCGAGGTGATCGGTCTGCAATCGCTTCAGGCTCAGGTCGATTTGACGTTTGGCGTCGTCGAACTTGCGCGCAGAGAGTTTCGTCGCCAGGGTGATTTGCTTGCGGCGCTCCGGCATGAGCTTGCCGATGCGTTCCTCGCTCTTGCCGTTGCCGTAAGAGTGAGCGGTGTCGATGTACGTGATGCCGAGGTCGAGCGCACGAGTGAGGGCCTCAAGCGCCTTGTCTTCCTCGGCGTACATCAAAAACCGGCTTCCGGATCCGAAGCCGAGGATCGATACCTCAATGCCGGTTCGGCCGAGGACGCGCGTCGGCAATTTTTCGGCGGCTCCGGCTGCGAGCGCGGGCACCAACGTGGTTCCGACGGCCGTGGCTTGAATGAACTGACGCCTGGAAAGTTCCATCGCTTGTTCTCACACGAGGGCGACGATCGTTTCAGGCATCGTACACGTATCGGTACACCTCTCGCCAGGGAGAGTAGCGATCAATCGCTCTCGACGCCGGCCGCCAGCGGTGCGGGAATGCGCGCCATTCGGCTCAAAACCACGGGAATGCAGAGCACGTACAATCCCGCGCCAACAATCCAGATCAGCCCCGGCAACGATGCTGGGGAATGCGAGTAGATGCGCGTTGCCGCGATGGGGCCGAATACTTCGGTGAGCGCTGTGATGCTGACGAGCGTGCCTTGAAACTCGCCCTGATGTTCTTCTTTTACCTGCCGTGAGAGCAACGACTGAAACGCCGGCAACGCGATTCCGCCTGTTGTGAACAGAATCATGATCGTGAAAACCATCCACCCGCGCGTGATGAGCGCCATCGCGACGAACGCCAGGCAATCGGCCATGATGCCGATGAGAATCGCCCCTTGCTCGCCAAAGCGCCTGGTGGTTGGCTCGGTGAAAAATGCCTGCGCAATCGCGTGCAAAATACCGAACGAAGCGAACGTCAGACCGACCATGCGGACGTCCCAACCGAATCGATCTTCGCCATAAACGATCCAGAGCGACCCGGGAATTTGGCCGATGAGTTGGATCAGGAAAAAGACGGTTAGCAGGGGAACAAGGGCGCGGTTGCCTCGAAGAGCGGCAATTGCGCCGAAGACGTTGCGCGACTCGCTCTTGAACTCGGCGTCTCGCTCGGTGCGTGATTCGGGCAGGACGAAGAAACCGAGAAGGAGATTCAAACCGTTGAACAGGGCCGCGACAAGGAACGGGTAACGCGGCGACAGGCTGCCGATCACCCCACCAAGCAATGGGCCGGCGACGAATCCCAGGCCGAAGCAGGCGTTCATGTAGCCGAAGCGTTTCGAGCGTTCATCTGGAGTGGAAATATCGGCGATGTAGGCCGTCGCCACGGCCATGCTTGCTCCTGTCACGCCGGCGAGAACTCGTCCGCAATAGAGCACGGAGAGGACCGGCGAGAGGCCCATGATGAGGTAATCAATGGCCGCTCCCGCGAGTGAAACGAGCAGAATCGGGCGACGACCGAAGCGATCGCTCAAGCGTCCCAGAACCGGCGAGAACAAGAACTGCATGAGAGGGTAAATCGCCATGAACACGCCGAAGCGGCTGGCGATTTGCGACTCGTGCGAGAGCTCGCGGAGCAGGGTGGGGATGACCGGCAGCGCCAGTCCGATCCCAATGGCGTCGAGGGTGACCGTCATCAGAATGACGATCATGGCACGATTGAACAAACAGGCGTTCCTTCACCAGATGATATGCGGAATAAACCAAGGGCCGCGCAACCCAATCGAGAATGCGCGGCCCAGGATGGACACCTGCAACAGCCTGAAGGTTCGCGCCCGTACGATTTTCTCAAACGGGCGGCGGGTTGCGTTCGGCGAATCCGTGCTGGTGCCAGTACGGGTACGCGGCAGGGGTTGCGCTGGCGGCGTCGAGCCTGGCGACCTGTTCCTTCGTCAGGTTCCAGCCGACCGCGCCGAGGTTTTGTTTGAGTTGTTCTTCATTGCGAGCACCGATGATGATATTCGCAACACTTGGGCGTTGAAGTAGCCAGTTGAGTGCGACTTGCGGCACCGATTTACCAACTTCGGCCGCGACTTCGTCGAGAGCGTCGACAACGCGATAGAGATATTCTTCGGGCACTTGCGGCCCGATATCGGTTGCAAGCTTGCTGTTGAGCCGGCTAATTTCGGGCTTGGGCTGACCGCGACGGATCTTGCCGGTCAGGCGTCCCCAGCCGAGCGGGCTCCAAACCACTGCGCCGACGCCCTGATCCAGCGCCAAGGGCATGAGCTCCCACTCGTAATCGCGACCAACGAGCGAGTAATAGGCTTGATGTGCGACGTATCGTGTGAGGCCGTATTTTTCCGAGACGGCGAGTGACTTCATGAGGTGCCAGCCGGAGAAGTTCGAGCAGCCGACGTAGCGAATCTTGCCGGCTTTTACCAGGTCGTCGAGCGTGCTCACAACCTCTTCGATTGGCGTCATGGCGTCGAAGCCGTGAAGCTGGAACAGGTCGATGAAATCGGTGCCGAGCCGCTTGAGCGAGCCTTCGACTGATTTGATGAGGTGATAGCGCGACGATCCCACGTCGTTCGGTCCATCACCACGTCTGAACGTCGCTTTGGTTGAGATGATGACCTGGTCGCGACGTCCCTTGATCGCTTGTCCGAGAATTTCCTCGGCCTTACCTTGCGAATAGACGTCGGCGGTGTCGAACATCGTCAGGCCGGCTTCGAGGCAGATATCGACAAGTCGCGTGGCCTCGGCGACCTCGGTCGCGCCCCAGGCCTTGAACAGTTCGCCGCTACCGCCGAATGTGCCGGTGCCAAGGCTAAGAACCGGGACCTTGAAACCAGATGCGCCGAGTTGTCGGTATTCCATGACTTCCCCTTGGTTTAGTCGTCAGTCGAACGAGATTACCGTTCTCGATGCCTGGCTGCAAGTTGATAAAGATCGTGTTATAAGTGTGTAAAATTGTGATGAAGTGCGTGATTCTTGGAGTGAGATTCCGGTCTCGATTCCGAGCAGATGGTTTAAGACTTCTTGCGGCGCTTCGGCTTTATGTTCTTTTCAAGCCGCAGATTCCAGGCGAGTTGAAGTCCTTTGAGCAGTTGTTGCGGACTGGCTTCAGCCAAGCGAATGTGTGTAGCTCCCATTCTTCCCCATCCGCCCGCGACCGGCAGAAACACGTCAGGCGCTTCGGCAATCAGCATCTCTTGCAATTCGGACGAGAGCATCAGGTTGCCGAATCCGCGATCTTGCATCGCGAGCGTCGCGAAGATACGGCCACCGACGCGGAAGTCGGGTGAGCCCATGTGAGAGCTTTCCTCGACATCGTCGAAACTGAGCGCCAGTTCGCGGAAGTCTTCAACATCCATCGTAATTGCCGCTGTTTTGTGCTGGTGAAGTCCGTTCTGGACAAACAATAACAACACGTGGCCATCGTATCGTAGCGGGACGGCAGAGCCACGCAAGAAGTAGAATCAATGCGACCGTTGGTCCCAGCGTTGCAATCCAGACTCGCATCGGATTGAAACTGTGAAGTCGGCTCGGAAACAAGAGTTGGCGACGTTGAGTTTCGCTAAGTTTCTCGATCGAATCGGCGTAACGCCGGAATAATTGGCTGCGAAGTGGCTCATGTTTAAGCGGGTCGTAACCAATTCCTGCTTCATGCTCTTTGTATCTTTCTTTCCACCAGGCCGAGAACTCGCGCGCCGTCGTGCGGCAAGAATCCGCCCATTCGTCAGGGATTTCAGCAATTTGATCATACATATCCGCCGCACCCGCCATCATCGATCCCAGGTAGAGATGATTCACTTCCTCTCTGATGTACTTGAGCTGTAGCGGAATTGTGCAAACCATTGCCACGAGTGCGACAACAACCATGAGCCTGGCGATCGACGTTCTTGCCCTCGGTAGCATCACTCGCCTCCTTGCTGCGTTGCTTTGATCGATCAGATTGAGCTCAATCCGAAGACCCCGGTCTGTCAGTGGCTTCAATCTTCCTGTTGCCTGAAAGCGCGAACCAGAAACGTGCCCAGCAATGCGATAAGAAGCGTGGCGATCGAATGTCCAATCTGGAAAAAGGGCAGGGCACCTGACGCGGGTGTTGTCGTGCTGAACATGACCATTCCGGTGACTTGGAGTGTCGATTTGTCAGATGTGATTGTCTGAGAGGGACCGATCTTTCCATAGAGAAATTCAATGAATGTTGTTGTCAATAAATGCGGTCGACCAAGTGCACCGGTCGAAATCGCCAGGATGAAGTATCCAAATCCAAACACGGCGAAACCGGCCCAGAAGAGACGTTGATTTCCTTGTCTGAATGCGACGCCGATTAATGAGAATAGCAGCATCCCAAAAGTCAAAAAGAATGCGACGCTCGCCCATAACTCGGTGGCATATTTTAATGCTGCTGAAACAATGGCGATCACAAAGATTATGATCATCATCCCAGCAATTGAATAATGAAATGCTTTCATGGGAGTTGCCCTGCGCCTTACTTGAGATTTCCGTCTCGAGCGAGCATACGACCGTCGTGGAATGGACCGGACTGGAAAAAAGTCGAAAAACGATGATTTCGTTTCCTAAGCATCGGACAAACGCCAATCGGAAAATGATGTGTAGTGGCCGACATCTGATTCGCTCGAAATTCGGCGGTGATTGATCGTCGTAAGCTTGGATTTAAGGTCAAACTCAAATGACCACAGCCCATCGCAACTCGATAAAACCCAATTCCGAACGCAATTCGCCACCGCCATTGACAACTGTCAGGTCTACGCTAATACTGTATTAGTTGACTAATACACTAGGAGGCCAGCGATGCTGATCGACCTGAGCGAGTCGGACGGCCGGCCGATTTATGGCCGGATCGCCGATCGGATCAAGTTCGCGATCGCGGGGGAAGTTTTGCGCCCGGGGGAGTTAGCTCCGTCGGTTCGCGAGCTTTCCAAGCAATTGGTGGTGAACCCGAACACGGTGGCGCGGGCGTACCGCGACCTCCAGGGTGAAGGGTTGCTCGAACCGGTGCGGGGAACGGGTTTGCAGGTTGTCGCGGGGGCGACCGAGCGATGCAGGCTCGCGCGGGTGGATTACGTCCGCGGCAGGCTCCGCTCGGCCTTCGATGAGGCGCGCGAGACGGGGCTGCCGGCACGGGAAATCGAGACGATTCTCCATGAGGAGTGGTCGCAGGCACAGGGCCAGAGCACGGGGAATCAGCCGAACGGGAAAGGGGCCTGACCGTGGAAGAACGCATTGCAATCGCGATTCAAGGCGTAAGCAAGTTTTATCGCGACCAGGTCGCCCTCGACGGGTTAAACCTTTCGGTGCCCGAAGGGTCGGTCTTCGGCCTGCTGGGCGAGAACGGCGCGGGCAAGACGACGACCATCCAGATCCTGCTGGGAATGATCCGGCCCGATGCCGGTCAGGCGCGTGTGCTGGGGCTCGACCCCGCGCGGCAGGGGCTGGAAGTTCGACGGAAAGTCGGCCATGTCCCTGAAGTTCCGACGCTTTATGACTGGATGACGGTGGCCGAGATTGGCTGGTTCGCGGCCGGATTTCATCCCGAGGCCGTCGTGGGCTCTTCGGGTTTCCTTGCTCGCTACGGTGACCTGACAAAGGGTTTCGGCTTGCCAGCCGATCGCAAAATCAAGGCACTTTCCAAGGGGATGCGGGCCAAGGTCTCGCTGTCGTTGGCACTGGCTTCTGATCCCTCGCTCTTGATTCTCGACGAGCCGACTTCCGGCCTCGATGCAATGGTCCGGCGCGAATTCCTCGAGAGCATGGTCGACCTCGCCGCCGGCGGCCGGACCGTTCTGCTGTCGAGCCATCAGATCGGCGAAGTCGAGCGCGTCGCCAGTCACGTGGCACTGCTGCATAAGGGAAAGCTCGTGCTCGCCGAGGCGCTCGATGATCTCCGCGCCAGGACTTTCCTCCTGGCGGTGAATTTCCAGAGCCGCGACCATCTCGAAGCGCCGCCGACATCTTTGCCGCTTGAGTTGATCGACGCGTCCGACGCTCCCCGGCAGGCGCACTGGCTGGTTCGCGCCCGCGACCGTGCGGCGTGCGAGGCGGTACGCAACTTGCCGGGCGTCGAGTCCGTGAGGATCGAGACGCCCTCGCTTGAGGATATCTATATCGGATACATGCGGGGCCGTCGCCCAGCACCATCATCCGTTTCGAGCCCAGCGTTCGTCGCCTGACCCGACCCGTCTCTCGATCCTGAAAGGAGGATTCCATGTTCGCGCGAATGTGGTGGAAAGAAGCGCGGCAGACGTGGCCGGTCTGGGGCTTCCTGGCTTTGATGGGAATGCTGGTGCAATCGTCGCTCTTCTCCTATTGGGGAGCGGAAGTGCCGGCGGCCGGGTATGCGATCGTCGCGCTGGTTGTCACCATGACGTATCTGTTTCTGGTCGCGGCGGCGGTTTTTGCGGGCGAGCGGGAAGGCGGCACGTTGTGGATTCTCGACGCGATGCCGGCCGAACGCCTTCGAGTTTGGTCCGCGAAGGCCTCGTTTGCGCTCGTCACAACTCTGGCGTTGGGACTTCTGCTGTGGCTCAGTGCGCTTGCGTTTGGCCGCTATTCGCCCGAGTGGCAGCGGGCTGGCGTCGTCGCGCTGGTCTGGGGCCTGATGGCGCTGGGGTGGGGCCTGTTCTGGTCGGCTGCTCTTTCGAACGCGCTCCACGCCGCGGTCCTGGCGATGATTTCGCTCTGCCTCACGCTGTTGCCGTTGGTAGATCTGCAACACGGACCCGCGGTTGAACAAACACCCATTTTGCTTGCCGTGGCAATCCTAACCACAGGAGCTTCGGCCTGGCTCTTTCACGTCACGGGACCGCCGCGGTGGCAACGGCGTCGCGCACGTTTAACGCCTGCGACAACCGTTGTTGCAGTTCCAACTTCAAACCCTGATTCGACAATCCGTCGACGTCGTCGAATCTGGTCCGCCGCCGTCCCTCGCCTGTTCTGGGAGACTTCGCGACAGGTGCGCGCCGAGTTGTGGATTCTAATGACCCTCGCCGTCACGAGTGCTGTGATCCCGCGTTTGATTACGTGGCCCAGCAACCGTTTTCCGAGCGATGCGGCTATGTTCATGGGCATTGGCGCATTTATCCTGGCGCTGATGAACGGAGTTCTGGTTTTCAACGTCGAGAATCGTGGACAGACGCATCGTTTCCTGCTTCATCATGGAGCTCGGCCAGGTGTCGTTTGGGCTGTGAAGGTGGTGACGTGGTGGGTCGTTTCGCTAGGACTCTGGTCGATTGCCTTTGCTTTTCTGTGGCCATGGTTGCCGCCCTTCCCGCTTCGCGGTTTCGCTTCCGGATCGCTATTCTCGTGGGCGGCTTGGGGTCTGACGATTCCGTTCGCAATCGCGGTCATCTGCGGGATGGCCTTTCGAAGAGGAATTCTGGCGGCGATGATCGCGCTGGTCGCGATCCTGGTCGTCGTCGTGCCTCTCTTCGAACTCCATTCCGCACGGGTCATGTTCCCCTGGCACTGGCCGTATATCGCGATCGGATTGCTCGGCATAAGCTGGGCCTGGAGCGGGGACTGGCTGCATGACAGACCAGGCTGGAAGCGCTGGGCTCGGCTGGCGATCTACACGGCCGCGGCGCCTGCGATTCTCGCTCCCCTGTATATCGCCGAACGCTCCTGGAGCGTCCCGACACTGCCCCCGAAACAGGCCAACACGTTTTTCGACCGTGCGCGGATCGTCTCGTCTATTCCCGAAGTGGACAACGCTGCACCGCTGTATTTCGAGGCAGCGCGGATCATGTCTCGTAATGCCTATCCAACACCAGAGTCTCGCCAGGGAACCGAAGACAGCAACGGCGGCATGGCGGCCAGCATCAACGACCCGACCGGCAATCTGAAAATCAGCCAGACGCCAGGATGGGCTAGCGACGTCCGACTGCTCGATCAACAGTCATTCGATCCGCCGCCGCCCTGGATTGCAGAATGGCTTGTGCAAGTTGAGCCTGCACTGGTGAAGCTACGTGAGGGTGGGCAAAAGCGAGCTTGCCGCTATTTCGACCTTCGCACGGCGACCGAATTTGACCGAACAGACGGGCCGCCGATCCAGAGCCTTGTGCTGCCTTTGGCGATCTCTGCGCGAGTCCGGCAGGCGCGCGGCGACCTGGACGGAGCGTGGGTCGAGGTTGAAACTCTTCTGCGGCTGGCGCGGCAGTATTCGTACACATCGCTGTGGTCGAGCCAATTGATCGAACCTGTAGCGAACGCCACAATCCTGCGCTGGGCGGCCGACCCTCGGCAAACGGTTGCTACGCTCGAAAAGGCTGCACGCGCGTGGAAGGCGATCCCGCCTGGCGCAGCTCCCGTCGATCGGTTCCAGGTTGATGTGGCGATCTTCCACAACACTCTCGAACTGCCGCCAGAAATGCTGGTTGAGAAGCTTCTCTACGGCCAGACAAACATCAAGCGGAAGCTCAGTCCCACCGAGAAGTTGCACACCGATTTGCAGACAACGCCCTGGGAAATCGCCCGAACCCGCAAGGTTTTCGACCTGCTTGCCGGCGCTCAGATCCAGAGGTTGGACCACGTTGCGTACCCGTTTATCCCTCCGCACACGCCAGTGGAACAACAGCAATGGTTTCACTGGATGGTCGACCCCAAGTGGGGCTTCCTGGTGCTGGAAGACGGCGGAGCCCTCGCGCTTAACCCTGATGAACTTAGTGGCCTGGCATCCACAACACCACTCCTCGATCACGCGGCAATTGGCCGAAACCTGACGCAGCTTGCGCGTGAGCAGACCTTCAAAAACATGATCTGGCTGACGCTGCTTCTGCGGCTGCACCAGGCCCGCCACGACGGGAAACTTCCCCAGTCACTTGATGAAATTGTCGCCGCGTCAGGCGCGGATACGACCTTTGCTGCAACCGAGGAGGACCTGAAGGATCCCTATTCGGGGGCATACTTCGGGTACGTCGCATCGCACAAGCAATTGCTCTTGCCGATCGGCACAATCGAAGTGCAATCCTCGCTCTACGCGAGGTCGTCCGATCCGCTTCGCAAGCCCGCCGAGAACTGCTGGCTTCTGTACAGCGTTGGCCCCGACGGTTCCGACGAACGAGGCGGACAGGCGGTAGAACCCGGTTTGAAGGGGGACATCGTGTTCCCGCTCAAGAACGACATCAAACCGCCAGGGGGCAAGCCTCGGTGAGTTGCGTATTTCACAAGTTGGGGGCCGGTACTTGCCGGCCTCCACTTACTTTGTTTTCGCAGCTGATTGGATTGCAAATGTTGATAGTTGTGGTTTGTTGATCGAGTTCAAGACGCGAAGGCAGTTGTGCAAGTTCTCTGCGAACCGTCGCGTCCGATTGAATTCCTCCGCATTGTGTCGCGATTGATTTCGCCTTGAGTGAATTGTTCTGCATTAGGCCGCCACTTTGGGAGCAGAGCTTCTTGAGAGTCGTGGCGGATGACGCTTCATGAATCTTCAACGAAGAAAGGCCCCGGATTACTCCGGGGCCTTCTTGGAATGTTGCTGTTGCGTCTACAGCTAAGCCGATTACGCGATGTCGCCGGCCTGGTTGATCCCGTTGAACACGGTGTTCGCGCCGTTGATGAGCGTGGTGTCGGTCGCGCTGTACAGGTAGGTCTTCGCGGGCTTCGGCAAGGTGGTGAGAGAACCGCCCGTCCATGCCCCCACAGCGTTGAACGATGCCAGCAACTGGTTGACCGTCACGTAGGTGTTGTTGGACACGCCGAACGAAGCACCGTTGCTGCCGACGTTGTAGTAGCAAGTGCCGAGGCCCTGGCCACCGAAACCTTGCTGGAAGCCGTAACTAGCTGGGCCAGTCGAGGTGGTATTCCAACCGAGTCCTGTTGTGGTCACCCAAACGCTAAGCGCTGTGGTCAGAGCCTGCGAGTAGGTATTGTTCACCACGCCCGACGACGAGTTCTTCACGAGCGTGAAGTAGTTCGCAACCGCAGTACCATTGGCGCCGCTCAAGTTCGCGAACAAGTTGGGATACGTGGTGGCGAGCCAGTTGCCAATCGCGGTTGAGGTATAGCTCTGAAGGAGTTTCTGGCCGTTCTTGTTTGCCCAGAAGCCCTGCGTCGCTCCCTCGGAGTTGACAACCTGGTCACGGATCGTGAACTGCTCGGCAGTCGAGGTTCCGGAGTCGATGCTGCCGCTATTGTTGGTGTCGCCAGCGTACGAGACGGTCCAGTAGTAGGAACCGACCGAGGTCTCGCTATTGGTGCTGGCGGTGTAGGTGCCGGGTCCATTGACAGTGACGTTTGTTGTGAACACCTGGACGCCGGATCCGGGAGAGCCGAAGTACAAGGTGAAGACCAACTTGCCCGTCTCATTGGCACCACCCGAAAGCACGGCCGAGTCACTCACGGTGGGGGCAGTCAGGCCCGCGTAAGTGATTCCATTCGGACTGGCGGTCGTGGTGATCGACGTACCGGCCTTGGTGATGGTGTCAGTGATTGTCGTGGCGGCGATGTTGTTGTAGTTGGCCGCACCGGTGAACGTCCAGTAGTCGCTAGAGTACACGCCGACGATGGTGTGCGTCGTGTGGCTCACATCGGCTGTACCAACCGTTGCGCCGATTTCACCATGGACACCCACGATCGAGGCCACGAGCGCGGTGTGCGCGAGACCGTCATAGACCACCGTGTAGGGCGTGATCGTGACGACCGCGTTAGCCTTGTTGATGGTGTCGGTGATCGTCGTCGCACCGATGTTGTTGTAGTTGGCCGCACCGGTGAAGGTCCAGTAGTCAGTCGAGTAGACACCGGCGTTGGTGTGCGTCGTGTGACTCACATCAGCCGTACCCACCGTTGCGCCAGTCTCGCCATTGACACCGGTGATCGACGCCACGAGTGCGGTGTGCGAGACACCGTCGTAGGTCACCGTGTAGGGCGTGATCGTGACGACCGCGCTGGCCTTGTTGATGGTGTCGGTGATTGTCGTCGCACCGATGTTGTTGTAGTTGGCCGCACCGGTGAAGGTCCAGTAGTCGGTCGAGTAGACACCGGCGTTGGTGTGCACCGTGTGACTCACATCAGCCGTACCCACCGTTGCACCAGTCTCGCCATTGACACCGGTGATCGACGCCACGAGTGCGGTGTGCGAGACACCGTCGTAGGTCACCGTGTAGGGCGTGATCGTGACGACCGCGTTTGCCTTGCCGATAGTGTCGGTGATCGTCTTGGCGCTGATGTTGCTGTAGTTGCCTGTGCCCGTGAAGGTCCAGTAGTCGCTGGAGTACGTGCCGGCGTTGGTGTGCGCTGTGTGGCTCACATCGACTGTGCCTACAGTGGCACCAGTTTCACCGTTGACACCGGTAATGGTGTAACCAGCCATGTGCGAGGCGCCGTCGTAGGTCACGCTGTAGGGAGTGACGACAACCGTGGCACAGGCCTTGTTGATGGTGAGGGTTGCAGTGCCACCAACCGGGGTGCTGTAGTTGCCCGGATCGCTCAGGGCTGCCGTGGCCGTGCCGGAATCGGCGACGTTCGTGCCGGAAATCGACTGGCTGGCTGTTTCACCACCAACGCCGGTGATCGTCACACTTGCGGTGTGTGAGGCACCGTCATAGGTGCCGGTGTAGTTGACGATGGTAACCGTCGCGGTCGCGGGAGTGATGGTCAGCGTTGTCGTGCCGCTGATGTCGTTGTAGTTGGCGAGGCCGGTGATCGAAGCGGAAGCGGTGCCAGAGTCGGCAACGTTGGTTCCGGTGATCGAGTTGGAGGCCAGGACGGCATTGCCGACACCGGTGATCGAGATGCTGGCGGTGTGGGCTGCGGCGTCGTAGACACCGGTATAGTCGCTGATGTTGACAGTCGCAGTTGCCTTGCCGATGGAGAGAGTTGCAATGCCGCTGACTGGAGTGCTGTAGTTACCCGAGTCGGTCAGGCTTGCGGTGACCGTACCGGAATCGGCGACGTCGGTACCGCTGATCGACTGGGTAGCCGATTCACCGCCCACACCGGTAACCGTGACAGTTGCGGTGTGAGAATTACCGTCGTAAATACCTGTGTAATCGACAACGGTAACGGTCGCGGTCGCGGGCGTGATGGTCAGCGTCGTGGTACCACTGATGTCGTTGTAATTGCCCAGCCCAGTGATCGAAGCGGAAGCGGTGCCAGAGTCGGCAACGTTGGTTCCGCTGATCGAGTTGGAGGCCAGGACAGCATTGCCGACACCGGTGATCGAGATGCTCGCGGTGTGAGCGGCCGCGTCGTAGACACCAGTGTAGTCGCTAGTGGTGACGGTTGCGGTCGCCTTACCAATGGAGAGGGTAGCGGTGCCGCTGACTGGGGTGCTGTAGTTACCCGAGTCGCTCAGGCTCGCGGTGACGGTGCCAGAATCGGCAACGTTGGTACCGCTGATCGACTGACTAGCCGTTTCACCGCCTACACCAGTGATCGTGACAGTTGCGGTATGAGAATTACCGTCGTAGATACCTGTGTAATCGACAACGGTAACGGTCGCGGTCGCGGGCGTGATGCTCAGCGTTGTCGTGCCGCTGATGTCGTTGTAATTGCCCAGCCCGGTGATCGAAGCGGAAGCGGTGCCAGAGTCGGCAACGTTGGTTCCGGTGATCGAGTTGGAGGCCAGGACGGCATTGCCGACACCGGTGATCGAGATGCTGGCGGTGTGGGCTGCGGCGTCGTAGACACCGGTATAGTCACTGGTGTTAACGGTGGCAGTCGCCTTGCCGATGGAGAGAGTAGCAGTGCCGCTGACCGGAGTGCTGTAGTTACCCGAGTCGATCAGGCTCGCGGTGGCGGTGCCGGAATCGGAAACGTTGGTACCGCTGATCGATTGGGTAGCCGTTTCACCGCCTACACCAGTGATCGTGACAGTTGCGGTGTGAGAATTACCGTCGTAAATACCGGAGTAGTCGACGATGGTAACGGTCGCGGTCGCGGGCGTGATGGTCAGCGTTGTCGTGCCGCTGATGTCGTTGTAGTTGCCCAGCCCAGTGATCGAAGCGGAAGCGGTGCCGGATTCGGCAACGTTGGTTCCGGTGATCGAGTTGGAGGCCAGGACAGCATTGCCGACACCGGTGATCGAGATGCTCGCGGTGTGGGCTGCGGCGTCGTAGACACCGGTATAGTCACTGGTGTTAACGGTGGCAGTCGCCTTGCCGATGGAGAGAGTCGCAGTGCCGCTGACGGGAGTGCTGTAGTTACCTGAGTCGGTCAGGCTTGCGGTGACGGTGCCGGAATCTGCGACGTCGGTACCGCTGATCGACTGGGTAGCCGATTCACCACCCACACCGGTAACCGTGACAGTTGCGGTGTGGGAATTACCGTCGTAAATACCGGAGTAATCGACGATGGTAATGGTCGCGGTCGCGGGTGTGATGCTCAGCGTCGCAGTGCCGCTAACTGGGGTGCTGTAGTTGCCCGGGTCGGACAGGCCAGCGGTGACGGTGCCGGAATCGGCGACGTTTGTCCCGGTCTTGGACTGCGTGGCCGTTTCGCCAGCGACGCCGGTGACGGTCACGCTCGCGGTGTGGGAATTACCATCATAGATACCGGAGTAGTCGACGATGGTAACGGTCGCGGTCGCCGGTGTGATGCTCAGCGTGGTGGTGCCGCTGATGTCGTTGTAGTTGGCGAGTCCAGTGATCGACGCGGAAGCGGTGCCGGATTCGGCAACGTTGGTTCCGGTGATCGAGTTGGAGTTCAATACAACGTTGCCGACACCGGTGATCGAGACCGTGGCGGTGTGTGCGGCCGCGTCATAAACACCAGTGTAGTCGCTGATGTTGACAGTTGCGGTCGCCTTGCCGATGGCGAGGGTGGCGGTGCCGCTGACTGGGGTGCTGTAGTTACCCGAGTCGCTCAGGCCGGCGGTGACGGTGCCGGATTCGGCGACGTTTGTGCCGCTGATCGACTGGAATGCCGTTTCGCCAGCGACGCCGGTGACGGTCACGCTCGCGGTGTGGGAATTACCATCATAGATACCGGAGTAGTCGACGATGGTAACGGTCGCGGTCGCCGGTGTGATGCTCAGCGTGGTGGTGCCGCTGATGTCGTTGTAGTTGGCGAGTCCAGTGATCGACGCGGAAGCGGTGCCGGATTCGGCAACGTTGGTTCCGGTGATCGAGTTGGAGTTCAATACAACGTTGCCGACACCGGTGATCGAGACTGTGGCGGTGTGTGCGGCCGCGTCATAAACGCCGGTGTAGTCGCTGGTGGTGACAGTTGCGGTCGCCTTGCCGATGGAGAGAGTCGCAGTGCCGCTGACGGGAGTGCTGTAGTTACCCGAGTCGCTCAGGCCGGCGGTCGCGGTGCCCGAATCGGCGACGTTAGTCCCGGTGATCGACTGAGTGGCGGTTTCACCGCCCACACCGGTAACCGTCACGCTAGCGGTGTGCGAGGCGCCGTCGTAGGCGCCTGAGTAGTTGACGATGGTGACCGTCGCGGTCGCTGGAGTGATGCTCAGTGTCGCGGTGCCGCTGACAGGGGTGCTGTAGTTGCCCGGATCGCTCAGGCCAGCGGTAACGGTGCCGGAATCGGCAACGTTCGTCCCTGTCTTGGACTGTGTGGCAGTTTCGCCGGCGACGCCGGTGACGGTGACACTCGCGGTGTGAGCCGCCGTGTCATAGACTCCCGCATAGTTGACAATGGTAACGGTCGCGGTCGCGGGAGTGATGCTCAGTGTCGCGGTGCCGCTGATGTCGTTGTAGTTCGCCAGGCCGGTGATCGAGGCGGTCGTAGAGCCGGATTCGGCGACGTTGGTTCCGCTGATCGAGTTGGTGGCGAGGACCGTGTTGCCGACACCTGTGATCGAAACGCTGGCCGTGTGTGAGGCCGCGTCGTAGACACCAGCGTAGTTAGTGGTGTTGACCGTGGCGGTCGCCTTGCCGATCGAGAGGGAAGCGGTGCCGCTGACTGGGGTGCTGTAGTTGCCCGGATCGCTCAGGCCAGCGGTAACGGTGCCGGAATCGGCGACGTTCGTCCCAGTCTTCGACTGCGTGGCCGTTTCGCCGCCCACGCCCGTGACGGTCACGCTTGCTGTGTGCGAGGCGCCGTCATAAGCACCCGAGTAATTGACGACGGTGACCGTCGCCGTAGCGGGGGTAATGCTCAGCGTGGCGGTGCCACTGGTGTTGAAGTAGTTCGCTAGGTTCGTGATCGAAGCGCTAACGCTGTTGGAGTCGGCGACATTGGTGCCGGTGAGCGAGTTGGTCGCCAAGAGCGCGTTGCCGATACCCGTGATCGTGACGGTGGCGGTATGGGGAGCAGCGTCGTAAACGCCGGTGTAGTTGGTGGTGTTGACCGTGGCGGTCGCCTTGCCGACGGCGAGGATTGCGGTGCCATTGACCGGATTGCTGTAGTTCCCTGGATCGCTCAGGCTAGCCGAGACTGTTCCCGAATCAGCAACATTGATGCCGGAGATCGAGTGCGAGTCGGATTCACCCGCGACGCCTGTGACCGTCACGCTCGCGGTGTGCGAGGCGCCGTCATACGCTCCCACGTAGTTGACGATGGTGACGGTCGCGGTTGCTGGCGTGATGCTCAGCGTTGCAGTGCCGCTCGTGTCGTTGTAGTTGGTCAGTCCAGTGATCGAGGCACTCACCGTGTTGGAGTCGGCGACATTGATGCCACTGATCGAGTTGGACGCCAAAACTGCGTTGCCGACACCTGTGATCACGACGCTAGCCGTGTGCGATGCCGCGTTGTAAACGCCGCTGTAGTTGGTCACGGTGACCGTTGCGTTCGCTTTGTTGATCGTGTCGGTGATCGCGGTGCTTGCGATGTTGTTGTAGTTGGCCGTACCAGTAAGACTCCACGAGTCGCTGGAGTAAGTGCCAGCGTTCGAGTGAGTGGTGCTGAGGCTGACGCTGCCGACTGTGGCGCCGGTTTCACCGTTGACACCCGTGATCGAGGTCACGGTTGCCGAGTGCGGGCTACCATCATAAGTCACGGTATAAGGCGTGACGACGACAGTTGCGTTTGCCTTGTTGATGGTGTCAGTGATGGTGGTGCTTGCGATGTTGTTGTAGTTTGCCGCACCGGTGAGGCTCCACGAGTCGCTGGAGTATGTGCCAGCGTTCGTATGAGTGGTGCTGAGGCTGACGCTGCCGACCGTGGCTCCAGTTTCACCGTTGACACCCGTGATCGAGGTCACGGTTGCCGAGTGCGGGCTACCAT
>CAMFLR010000014.1 GCA_945957605.1 uncultured Isosphaeraceae bacterium | reverse complement strand
AGAGCACCGGTCTCCAAAACCGGCGGTTGGGGGTTCGATTCCCTCCGCTCGTGCTCGATCGACGGCAGTGGACTGAGAGATTAGGACCGCGTCGCGGTTTCCGGGGTATCACTCCGGCTGGCACCTGAGAGTCACGCGGTTCCGAACGAGGGTGACATGGGCAAAGTGAAAGATGGCGCGGCGATCTCTCCGTCAAATAAGGCGGTGAAGTCGGGGTCGGGTAAGAGCGGCGCCTTCGCGCAGTTCGTTGCCAACCTGACGCGTACCGAACGGTACAAGCCGCTTCAGGGCAAGATGGCGCGTCTATTGACGACGATCGGTCTTGCCGCTGTCCTGCTGATCGGCCTCTTTCAGCTCCATGAATCACTCATCGACTACTCTCGTCCCGTGCGGTTGGCAATCCCGACCGTTCTCGGTGTCGTGATCGGCTGGTTCATTTATCGCATGGTCGAGTTTCCTCCGTTCGTCGAGTTCCTCATCGCGACTGAAGCGGAGATGAATAAGGTCTCCTGGACGAGTCGCGACGAACTGAAGCGAATGACGTTGGTCGTGCTGGTCACTGTATCGATCATGGCCGTCTTCCTCTTCGGCGTCGACTTCCTCTGGCAGTTCCTGCTGAGGTTGTTTGGCGTCCTGCGATTCGGCGACACGAGCGACCTGGGCTCGAACGCCTAAGCATATTTGACTGCCGCACGCTGGGATCACTTCCAGCGTGCGTTTGTATTGATTTCCCGCTCGATTTTCTTCCGCAATCGCGACTGGCCTGGCATGAACCATCCAACGGACGATACAGAACCGACACCGGAACCTGCTGCGGTGGTGGTCGACGAGCAGACGCCCGCCGGCGGCTCGGTAGATCGCTCGTCCACGCCGCCACCAGCTCCGCCCGCGCCTCCTGCACCGCCGGCTCCTCCCTCAGTCGACGATGATGAGCCCGCGCCCGAGTTGGTCTGGTACGTTCTCAAGGTTCAGAGCAGCCGTGAAGATACAATTCGTGATGCTCTCGAACGCCGGGTGAAGATCCAGGGGTTGCAGCGCTACTTCGGCCGGATCGTCGTCCCGACCGAGAAGACGATCGAAATCCGCAACAACAAGAAGCGGACGATCGAGCGCAAGACATACCCCGGCTACATCATGGTCGAGATGGAGCTGAACGAGAAAACCTGGTTCACGGTTCGCGAAACTCCGGGCGTTGGTGACTTTGTCGGTGCGCACGGCACGCCGACGAAGATGCCGCCCGAAGAAGTCGAGAAGATGCTCGGCCAGCAGACTTCGAAGGACGAGAAGCCGACGCCGGTCAAGATCCCGGTCGAGCGCGGGGATCGCGTGAAGATCAAGGAAGGGCCGTTCGAGAACTTCGAGGGGACGGTCGAGGAAGTCATCGAAGCGCGTGGCCTGGTCAAGGTCATGCTGATCATCTTCAACCGGCCCACCCCGGTTGACCTGGAATACTGGCAAGTCGAACGCATTTAACAACGCTTGAGTGTAGCGAAACGTACGGTCGATGGGCCAGTGGGGCACGATCGAGACGATAAGGGCGCTCGGGGCGGACGGAGATCAAGGCGATGGCGAAGGTAATGACGGCCAAGGTCAAGTTGCAGTGCGTGGGTGGCCAGGCCACTCCCGCGCCGCCGGTCGGCCCAGCGCTCGGTCAGCATGGTGTGAATATCGGCCAGTTCGTGATGCAGTTCAACGAACGCACGAAGGAAATGAAGGGGACCGTCATCCCCGTTGAAATCACGATCTACTCGGATCGTTCCTTCGAGTTCATCACGAAGAGCCCGCCCGCCGCGGTTCTGCTCAAGCAGGCCGCCGGTATCGCTTCGGGTTCGGCCGAACCGCACAAGGTGAAGGTCGCCACCGTCACGATGGACCAGGTGCGCAAGATCGCCGAGACGAAGTTCCAGGACCTGAACGCTCGCGACATCGAACACGCCTGCCGCGTTATCGCCGGCACGGCGCGATCGATGGGTGTCGAAGTCAAGGGTTGAGCGAACGTCTCGCGGCTGATTCATGTCCGTTGATCGTACAGGGTTGAGAAAAGAGGGCGGCCTCGGCCGCCCTTGACGTGTTGAGACACCGGCGCGACCGCCCGCCGGCTGAGCGGCACCCGGCCAGAGTTCTATCCACAACGACGTCTTGACGACGTCGGCTGGGTCGTTCAGGCCAGATGCTGCTTCCGTCTCGCTTCCATGACTGGCGGCAGCCCTCCTGAAAGGAGCGCGACTTTGCGCTATCAATCCAAGCGCTTTCGGGCCTTGGCAGACAAGGTGAAATCGGTTGATCCGATTCCCTTGGCTGAGGCGTTGAAACAGCTCAAGCAATTCGGCACGACGAAGTTCAACCAGACTGTCGAAGTTTCGACGAACCTGGGCATCGACCCCCGCCAGAGCGACCAGAACGTGCGCGGCTCCGTAGCCTTGCCGCACGGTATTGGTAAGACGGTTCGGGTGGCGGTGTTCGCCCAGGGCGAAAACGCCGAAAAGGCGACCGCGGCTGGTGCCGATATCGTCGGCGGCGATGACCTCGCCCAGAAGATCAAGTCCGGTGTCATGGACTTCGACGTCGCGCTTGCGACGCCGGACATGATGGGCGTCGTCGGTCCGCTCGGCCGCGTGCTTGGTCCTCGCGGTTTGATGCCGTCGCCGCGGTCTGGCACCGTTGCGGCCGACATTGCCTCGGCGGTTCGCGAGTTCAAGGCGGGCAAGATCGAGTTCCGCAACGACAAGGGCGGAAACGTCGCGGCGCCGGTCGGCAAGCTGAGCTTCAGTGACACTGAGCTCCTTGAAAACATCCAGACGTTCCTGAATCACCTGCGCACGGTCAAGCCGGCGGCGTCGAAAGGGACTTACATCCGCTCGATCACCATCTCGGCAACGATGAGCCCGGGCATCCGGGTCATCGCCTGACGCGAGGCGGTTTGAAACAGGAGCGAGTCGCGTATGAGCAAGTACGTCAAAGAAATGATGATGGACCAGTTCCGTTCCGACCTGGACGGAGCGACGTCGGTCCTCATCCTCGATTTCAAGGGGCTCGATGCGATCTCCGAGCACAAGTTCCGGATGGATCTTCGCAAGAAGAAGATCAAGGTCCGGGTGCTGAGGAACGCCTTGGCTCGCCGCGTCTTCGATGAGATGGGCATGGGTGGACTGGCGCCTTACCTCGCGGGACCTTCGGTCGCCGTTTGGGGTGGCGACGGCCCGGCCGAGCTCGCCAAGGAGATCTCGGACCAGGTCAAGAAGCTCAAGAAGCCCGAGATCAAGGGTGGCGCGGTCGACGGGACGGTGATCTCGCCGGCCCAGGTCGAAGACATCACCAAGCTGCCGAGCCGTGAAGCGCTGATCGCCCGCGTGGTGAACCTGGCGCTTGCTCCGGCCCAGCGGATCGTTTCGCTGGCCCAGGCCCCCGCAAGCGGCCTGCTTGGACAGCTCAAGACCCTCGCCGAAGGTGCTCCCGCCAGTGAAGGCGGCGATGCTCCCGCGAGCGAAGGCGAAGCAGCTCCTGCTGCCGAGTGACGAGTTAAACACCCCGCGGAATGGTCGTGTATTACGGCCCGACCGCAAACCGGTTTTTGAATATTTCTGACGTGAGGTGCTCGTCGTCACGAGGCACCAGGCTTTTTCTGAACCCCAGGCGCTAGACAGAGCGCCCGACCTGAAAAGGATACGTTCCCATGTCCGAAACCACCTTCGCCGACAACATCAAGGCCCTCGGTGACTCGATCGTCAAGCTGACCGTCCTCGAAGCCAAGGCCCTTGGCGATTACCTCGAAGAGGTCCACGGCATCAAGGCCGCCGCTGCCGCCGTTGTCGCTGGTCCCGCCGCTGCCGCCGCTCCGGCCGAGCCGGTCGCTGCTCAGACCGAGTTCGACGTCGTTCTCGAGGCCGCTGGTGCCAACAAGATCAACGTCATCAAGGTTGTCCGCGCTGCCACGGGCCTCGGCCTGAAAGAAGCCAAGGACGCTGTCGAAGCCGCTCCCAAGGCGATCAAGACGGCTGTCTCGAAGGACGACGCCGAGAAGCTCAAGAAGGAACTCGAAGAAGCCGGCGCCACGGTCAAGATCAAGTAAGTCCCTTTGCTCTCCCGCTTTCCGGAAGTTGCGGCTCGCGGGAGGGCTTGACTTATGGTTATAATGCCTTGAATCGCCCCGATGCCGTTTCCGATTATCGGACGGCGTCGGGGCTCCCTTGGCGCGCGGAACGCGGAGCGGACCGTCCCAGGGAGTATGCCCTCACCTCAGTGTCCCGGCCGCACGACATCGATACGAACCGAGACGAAACGACCGAGAGTGAGACACCGGTTGAAGAGTTCCATCCGAATCGGTTGCCCATCGCCTCGACCCGCAAAGTTATTCTGGGTCCACTCGTTCGCGCCTCGCGCCCCGCAGGCCAATTTTGGCCGGCAAGTGCCGAGGTGTTCTGCGTTTGAGTACCCAGGCGTCATCGCCTCGCCGCAGGCCCGCGCCTTCTTTTTGACTTCCCGAGGAGTCTGACCCTCCATGGCCACGTCGACCAAAGTGCGGCGGATCTACCCCGACCGGCAGAGGAACTTCGGACGAATCCCCGACGTCTTCCCGGTCCCCGATTTGACTGAGATCCAGACGCGGAGCTACGAACGCTTCCTTCAGGCCGACATTCCGGCCGAGGATCGCGCGGACTCTGGTCTCGAAGGTGTGTTCCGCGAAATCTTCCCGATCGAAAGCTACGACAAGACGCTCAAGCTGGAATACATCAAGTTCGATCTTGGTAAGCCGCGCTACGAGCCCGACGAGTGCCGCCAGCTTCGCCTCACGTACGGCCGCCCGCTCCACGTTTGGCTCCGCCTGAACAAGGGTGAGACCGCCATCGAGGAATCGGTCTACCTCGGCGACATGCCGATCATGATCGGTGGTGGCGAGTTCATCATCAACGGCGCCGAACGCGTCGTGGTTAGCCAGCTTCACCGTAGCCCAGGCGTCGACTTCGTCGTCGACATCGAAGCGGGCGACAAAAAGCTGCACGCCTGCCGCATCATTCCCGAGCGTGGTAGCTGGATCGAGCTTCAGGTCACACGGCAAGACAAGCTCGGCGTGCGCATCGACCAGTCGGGCAAGTTCTCGGCGATGACTCTGCTTCGCGCCATGAGCCCGATGTTCTCGTACGACGACGCCATCCTCAAGGCGTTCTATGAGTCCGAGTCGATCGAGACCGGCGACCCGCGTGCCGCCGCGATGCTCGAAGGGCGAATCGCTTGCGGCGACGTCGTCGACCCCAACTCGGGCGAAGTGCTCATCGAAAGCGGCGCCACGATCTCGAAGGCTTCCGCCCAGATTCTGGCCGACGCCAACATCGGCACGATCGAGGTGTTGAAGGACGCGAAGGATCTGCTCATCCTTCAGTCGCTTCAGGACGACCCGACGTTCGACCACGAAAGCGCCTTGCTGCGTATCTACCAGCGGCTTCGTCCCGGTAATCCGCCGCAGCTCGAAAAGGCGAAAGAACTCTTCCACGAGAAGTTCTTCGATACCAATCGCTATCGCCTGGGACGCGTCGGCCGGTTCCGTATCAATCGCAAGTTTAATCAGGACATCTCCGACGAGCAGATGACGCTCGACGTGCTCGATTACCTGAACGCGATTCGCTACATCCTCAACTTGCGCCGCGGCAAGGGGCATGTCGACGACATCGACCACCTCGGTAACCGTCGTCTTCGTACGATCGACGAGCTCGCGGCCGACGAGTTGCGAAAGGGCTTCCTCAAGCTTCGCCGCACCGTTCAGGAACGCATGAGCCTGAAGGATGCCGAAGACCTCGCCCCGCGCAGCCTGATCAACCCCAAGAGCATCAGCGCGGCGATCGAATACTTCTTCGGTCGTGGTGAACTGTCGCAGGTCGTCGACCAGACGAATCCGCTCGCTCAGCTGACCCACGAGCGCCGGCTTTCTGCCCTTGGTCCGGGCGGTTTGAACCGGAAGCGTGCGGGCTTCGAAGTCCGCGACGTGCACATTTCTCACTACGGCCGTATCTGCCCGATCGAGACGCCGGAAGGTACGAACATCGGTCTCATCAGCTCGCTCGGTATTTACGCCGGCGTCGATGAGTACGGCTTCCTGGTCACGCCTTACCGCGAGATCAAGAACGGCCAGCCGACCGAAACGGTCAAGTGGATGCGGGCCGACGAGGAAAGCGAAGCTTACCTCGCACCGGCCGACGCGCCGGCTGACGACCATTATAAGCTCAAGGGGCCAAACCTGATCGCCCGGTTCCAGACCGACTTCCATACAGTCACGGTCGACCAGGTTCAGTACATGGACATCTCGCCCAAGCAGATGGTGGGCGTGTCCGCCGGTTTGATTCCGTTCCTCGAGCACGACGACGCCAACCGCGCGCTGATGGGCTCGAACATGCAGCGGCAGGCCGTGCCGCTTCTGATCGCCGAGCCGCCGATTGTCGCGACAGGCCTGGAAAAGGCCGTGGCGATGAATTCGGGCATGATCGTCAAAGCCGCGCACGACGGCGTGATCACTTACGTCGACTCGACCCGCATTGTGCTCGACGACGATCCGCCCATCAAGCTGCGCAAGTATGTCGGCTTGAACGAGCGAACCTGCCTCAATCAGAAGCCGGTCGTTCAGCCGGGTCAGCAGGTCAAGAAGGGCGACATCATGGCCGACGGCGCAGCCACCTATAAGGGTGAGCTGGCGCTCGGCCGTAACGTGCTCGTCGGCTTCATGGCGTGGGATGGCTACAACTTCGAAGACGCGATCATCTTGAACGAACGAATCGTGAAGGAAGACGTTTACACGTCAATTCACATCGAAGAGTTCGAGATCGAAATTCGCGAGACGAAGCTCGGCCGTGAAGAGTTCACGCGAGACATCCCGAACGTCTCGGAAAAGGCCCTTCGCAACCTCGACGAGAACGGCATCGTCCGGATCGGTACCTACGTCAAGCCTGGCGATATCCTCGTCGGCAAGGTGGCGCCGAAGTCGAAGAGCGAACTCACACCGGAAGAGAAGCTCTTGCACGCGATCTTCGGCCGTGCCGGCGAAGACGTGAAGAACGACTCACTCGAAGTTCCGTCGGGCGTTGAAGGCATCGTCATCAACACCCAGCGCTTCAGCCGCCGGATGAGTCTCAACGAAGACGAGCGCAAGGCCTTCGAGAAGGAACTGAAGGACACCGAATCGGCTGAAAACGTCAAGATCGCCGAGGAATACAAGTCCCTCATCAAGGCGCTTGAAGACGTGATTGCCGGCCCGGTCCTCGACCCGTCGACGGGCAAGCCGCTCGGTCGCGACAAGGATCACAAGGTCCTTGCCGACGAATCCGAACGCTTCAAGCTCGAAAGCCTCGACCTCCGTTCGCCGGACAAGTCGGAAGCGGCGCGCAAGGTCGTCCGCCAGTACGGCCCGAAGATCGAAGCTCTCCGCGACGAGCGCGATCGCAAGCTCAATAGCCTTAAGCGCGGTGATGAACTGCCGTCGGGTGTGCTGCAGATGGTGAAGGTCTACATCGCCACCAAGCGAGTGATCTCCGTCGGCGACAAGATGGCAGGCCGTCACGGCAACAAGGGTGTTATCGCCAAGATCATGCCCGAAGAAGATATGCCGTTCCTGGCCGACGGCACGGCGGTCGAGATTCTGCTCAATCCGCTGGGCGTGCCGAGCCGTATGAACGTGGGCCAGATCTTGGAAACCCACCTGGGATGGGCTGCGGCCAAGCTCGGGTTCCAGGCGATCTGCCCGGTGTTCGACGGTGCGAGCGAAGAAACGATCCACCAGTGCCTTCGCGATGCCGATCTGCCGTTCAACGGTAAGGCTCAGCTCTTCGACGGACGCACCGGCGAGCCGTTCGACCAGAGGGTGACGGTTGGGTATATCTACATGCTCAAGCTGCACCACCTTGTCGACGACAAGATCCACGCTCGTGCGACCGGCCCGTACTCGCTCATCACCCAGCAGCCGCTCGGTGGCAAGGCGCGGTTCGGCGGTCAGCGGTTCGGTGAGATGGAAGTGTGGGCGCTCGAAGCCTATGGCGCCGCCTACATTCTCCAGGAACTGCTCACCGTCAAGTCCGACGACGTCGAAGGCCGTACGAAGATCTACGAGAGCATGGTGAAGGGCGAAAACACGCTCGAAGCCGGCACTCCCGCGAGCTTCGACGTGCTCACGAACGAAATTCGTGGCCTCGGCCTCAACATGCAGCTCGAGAAGAAGCGCATCTGATCGTCCCGAGCCCTTCGTTTCCCCGGGCGTGGCATGGATGACTATTCCGGCCCGCCCTGGGGATGTGAGTTTCGGCGATCGCCGCGTCCATCTCTTCCGGCCGAGCAAAACAATCCAAGAAACCGGCGACCGGCGCAAACTCCGGCCCGCCGATTCCGATCGAGATCGAATCCCTCAGATTGAGAACAGGAGGCCTTTCGTGGCCGACGAAGAACACATCCACGACGAGAATTGCGATCACGACCACGATGAAGACGGTGAGATCGAGATCACGATCAACCCGCGCGAAGAAGATCTGATCGCCCTCGGCATCGGCCACGAAGAATTCGAAAAGGCCCTCATGGCGACCCTCGACGCCTACGACAAGACGATCGAGGCGAGCGACCCCGACTCGATCACCCCGCTCGAAGACGCGGAAATCACCCTCGGCGGCAAGACGTACGCCCTCCACGAAGTCGCTGACATCGAAATCTCCGGCGAACTCGAGTCGCTCGGTGATGAAGATGAAGAGGACGACGAGGAATACGAAGAAGACGAGGAAGAGTACGAGGACGAGGAAGAAGAGGAAGAAGAAGAAGGCGAAGAGGAATAACGCAGCAACGAATTTCGCGTGCCGTTTGCCCTCGCAATTGGCACGCTTTCATGAAATCTTCGTTGTCAAGCGAATTCTTCTTGGAGTTTGATTTTGAATCGCGTATTATCGATGGGAATCGACTCCACCGGCCGCCGGAGGGTGAATACCCTTGGGCGGTCCTGGCCGAATTCGGGACTGCCATGCCGCAACCTCGACCCGCGACCGCGTTTCCGTCGTTCGGGAGTCTCCAAGAACCGGCCAGTGAGGGTGCCGGCCTTGCGCTTTGATGTCAGCCAAGCCTGATCGTTTGACCGCGGCGACCCGGCTCGCGAGGGCCAGGGTTATGCCGCGTTCGTTGTATTTTATGTCGCCCGCAATTGGTTGTGACGGATCCCGCTGGAATTATCGACCCTCGCATCGACTCGACGTCCTACAGCCGCTGATCGAATCCCCGGAACAACCCCGCTTCCGCTACGCTCAAGGGCGTGCAGAGGAGAGTGTCTCGTGAGCATGGGCGAGAGTGCCTACGATCGTATCAATGATTACGGAGCCGTCAAGATTGGGCTCGCCAGCCCGTACGACATCCGTAGCTGGTCGTTCGGTGAAGTGAAGAAGCCGGAAACGATCAACTACCGTACGTACCGGCCCGAGAAGGACGGCCTCTTCTGCGAACGTATCTTCGGCCCCGAAAAGGACTGGGAATGCGCCTGCGGTAAGTACCGCGGGATGAAATATAAAGGGATGATCTGCGATCGTTGCGGTGTGAAGGTGACGCACAGCCGCGTCCGCCGCAAGCGCATGGGCCACATCGAGCTGGCCGCGCCCGTCGTGCACATCTGGTTCTTCAAGGCGATGCCGAGCCGCCTGGGAACCCTGCTCGACATGCGCACCACCAGCCTCGAACGCATCATCTACTTCCAGGACTACGTGGTTATCGACCCCGGCGATACTCCGCTCAAGGAGCGGCAGCTTCTCACCGAGGAAGATTTCCGCAAGCACCGCGAAGCCTACGGCGATAGCTTCCAGGCCGACATGGGTGCCGACGCGATCCGCAAACTGCTCGCCCGGCTCGACCTCGTCGGTCTGTCGAAGTCGCTTCGCCAGGAACTCGGCGAAACGTCGAGCAAGCAGCGCACCAAGGACCTCACCAAGCGGTTGAAGGTGGTCGAGTCGCTTCGCGACAGCGATAACCGTCCCGAGTGGATGGTTCTGGAATGCATTCCGGTCATTCCGCCGGACCTGCGTCCGCTCGTCTTGCTCGACTCGGGCAACTTCGCCACGAGCGACTTGAACGACCTCTACCGTCGTATCATCAATCGTAACAACCGGTTGAAGAAACTTGTCGACCTCAACGCGCCGGAAGTCATCATCCGCAACGAAAAGCGTATGTTGCAGCAGGCGGTCGACGCCTTGTTCGACAACAACCGCTGCAAGCGCCCGGTGCTCGGTTCGAGCAACCGACCGCTCAAGTCGCTGACGGACATGATCAAAGGTAAGCAGGGCCGGTTCCGCGAAAACCTGCTCGGCAAGCGTGTCGACTACTCGGCGCGTTCCGTCATCGTCGTCGGTCCCGACCTTCGTCTGCATCAGTGCGGTCTTCCCAAGAAGATCGCACTCGAATTGTTCCAGCCGTTCATCATTCGCCGCCTCCGCGAGCTCAACCTCGCCGACACAATCAAGTCGGCGAAGAAAATGCTCGAGCGGAAGGTCGAAGAGGTGTGGGACATCCTCGAAGAGGTGATCAAGAATCACCCGGTGCTCCTGAATCGTGCCCCAACCCTGCACCGAATGGGTATCCAGGCGTTCGAGCCGGTGCTCGTCGAAGGGAACGCGATTCGTATCCACCCGCTCGTCTGCAAAGGCTTCAACGCCGACTTCGACGGCGACCAGATGGCCGTCCACCTGCCGCTGTCGATCGAAGCGCAGGTTGAAGCGATGACGCTGATGATGTCGACCAACAACATCTTCAGCCCCGCCAACGGCAGCCCGATTATCAGCCCGACCCAGGACATCGTCATGGGTTCGTACTACCTGACTGTGCCCCGCCCGGGCGAGTTCGGTGAGTACAAGGTTGAGAAGGGTGTGGAGCAGGGCGTCTTCTCGGGCCCCGGCGAGGTCTTCCTGGCGTTCAGCCAGAAGAAGGTTGGCGTCCACGCCCGGATCAAGATGCGTCTCCCCGCGCACAAGACGCTCAAGGGCGACGGCGAGAAGGAATTCAAGCCGGGCATGGTCGTGATGACGACCGTCGGCCGCGTGATCTTCAACGACATCTTGCTCCCCAAGATGCCGTACTACAACCTCTCGCTCGGCCAGAAGCAGTTGCAGGGCATCATCGCCGACTGCTATCAGCTCCTCGGCCGCCGCGAAACGATCAACCTGCTCGACAACATGAAGGACCTCGGTTTCCGCGAGTCGACCCGCTCGGGTCTCTCGTTCGCGACCGACGACCTCAAGACGCCCGCGGCGAAGGACGCGATCCTCGCCGAAGCCGAAAAAGAAGTGGCGCTCAACAACAAGCGTTACCAGCGCGGGATCATCACCGATCAGGAGCGTTACGGTAAGGTGCTCGACACCTGGACCCACGCTCGTGAAAAGATCACCGCGGAGATGATGGAACAGCTCCGTAACGACGTCCGAAACGGCCAGGTCTATCTGAACCCCGTGTTCTTGATGGCCGACTCGGGTGCTCGTGGCGGTGTCGAACAGATCCGTCAGCTCGCCGGTATGCGTGGTTTGATGGCGAAGCCGTCGGGCCAGATCATCGAGACGCCGATCAAGGCGAACTTCCGTGAAGGTCTCTCCGTGCTCGAGTACTTCAGCTCGACGCACGGTGCTCGTAAGGGTTTGGCCGACACCGCACTCAAGACGGCCGACTCGGGTTACCTTACCCGTAAGCTGGCCGACGTGGCGCAGAACGTCGTCATCACGATGGAAGACTGCGGCACGGCTCAGGGCATCACGAAGGGCGTGATCTACAAGGGCGAAAAGGTCGAAGTGACCCTCGCCCAGTCGATCCGCGGGCGCGTCAGCCGTGTGAATATCGTTAACCCGATCACCGACGAAGTGGTGGTCAAGGAAAACGAGATGATCACGGTGAAGCAGGCCCGCAAGCTCGAAGAGATGCAGATCGAGAAGATCCAGGTCCGCAGCCCGATGACCTGCGAAGCGACGCTCGGCATCTGCCGTCGTTGCTACGGCATGGACCTGGCGACCGGTCAGCTTGTCGAGCCTGGCATGGCGGTCGGCATCATCGCCGCTCAGTCGATCGGCGAGCCGGGCACGCAGCTCACCATGCGTACCTTCCACATCGGCGGCACCGCGACGCGGTCGGTCGAAGAAAAGGACGTGAAGAGCAAGCGCGACGGTAAGGCGAAGTACGTCGGCATCAACCTCGTCGTCAATGACGAAGGCAAGAAGATCGCCCTTTCGCGCAACGGCGAAATCCAGATTCTCGACCCGAAGGGCCGCGAGCTGGAGAAGTACGACGTGCCGAACGGTGCTGAGCTGAAGGTGGAAGACGGCGCCAACGTGACGAAGGGCACCGTACTCTGCGAGTGGGATCCGCACACGATCCCGATTCTCGCCGAGGTCGGCGGTAAGGTGCGATACGAGGATATCGTCGAGAACGAGACGATGCGTCTCGAAATCGACCCCTCAGGTCACACCCGTCGTACGATCATCGAACACAAGGGTGAACTGCACCCGCAGATCATCATCGAGGACAACGAAGGCAAGATCCTCGACTACTACAACATCCCCGAGCGTGCCGGTATCGAAGTGGCCGAAGGTGCCACGATCACGGCAGGTACGATGCTCGCCAAGACGCCTCGCGAAGTGCGTGGAACGGCCGACATCACCGGCGGTCTCCCGCGCGTTACCGAGTTGTTCGAAGCCCGTCGTCCCAAGGAGCCGGCGGTCATCGCCGAAATCGACGGCCGCGTCGACTTGCTCGAAGAGAAGCGCCGCGGTAAGCGGACGATCATCGTCAAGAACGAAAGCGGAATCGAACGCGAGCACCTGGTGCCGCACGGTAAGCACCTTCGCGTGCACGGCGGCGACCGTGTTCGTGCCGGCGACCCGCTCGTCGAAGGGCCGCTCGTGCCGCACGACATTCTCCGCATCTCGGGCGAAGAAGCGGTTCAACGCTACCTCCTCCGCGAGATTCAGAACGTCTATCGCAGCCAGCGCGTCGAAATCGACGACAAGCACCTCGAAATCATCATCGCCCAGATGCTCCGCAAGGTGCGCATCGAGTCGGTTGGTGATACGGGGTTGTTGCCGGGCTCGGTCGTCGACAAGTTCGACTTCCGCGGCAAGAACCAGGAACTGATGGCCTGCGTGAAGATCAAGGATCCGGGCGAGACCGACTTCCGCCAGGGCGACATCGTCCCCCGCGACCATTTCGACCAGGAAGCTCTCCGCGTCGAACAGTCGGGCGCGAAGAAGGCCGAGTGGATTCGTCCCAAGCCGGCCTCGGCCAGCACGCAGCTCCTCGGTATCACCAAGGCGGCGGTGCAGTCCGATAGCTTCATCTCGGCGGCGAGCTTCCAGGAGACCACCAAGGTCCTCACCGAAGCCGCACTCGCCGGTAAGTCCGACTTCCTCGTCGGTCTCAAGGAAAACGTCATCCTGGGCCACCTCGTTCCGGCCGGAACGGGCTTCAAGTCGCACCAGGAAGCCGAGGTTCGCATCCGTCCCGAGGCGCTCGCCGAGATCGGCCCCGGTGGACAGGGCCGCTATCCGCGTGATGAGGTCACCGCTGGCAAGGAGTAATCCTTCTTCGGTGACAGTTTGAGAGCAAAGAACCGGCCGCACGAGACTTCGGTTTCGTGCGGCCGGTTCGTTTTGATGACCTTATGAGATCATGAATTGAATTCTCACAGTGATCAAAGCATCAAATAGTTGTGAACGATCGTTGGCCGATACTTGACACCTGAATCAAGGCTCGATACCCTTTGGCTCGATCCTACGGGTTCTTCGCAGTGGTTCACCGCTGCGAGGATGAAAAGGGAAGCCGGTGAGAATCCGGCACAGGGCCGCTGCTGTATTCGGCGAGAGGCACAAGTAAAAAGCCACTGCGACACGTGTTGCGGGAAGGCGGCTTGAGCCTCGCAAAGAGCCGTAAGTCAGAAGACCTGCCTGTAGGTGTTTGGCGTGGTGCCTCGGATCTAGGCCGCCGCGTTGGCAGGGACAGTCGATGTTGTGCTTTCTTGCACACATAACGCATCCTGCCTGCGTCTGCCGTCCATCCGGGCTCCACACTTTCGCCCGGCCTCGGCAGAAAGGACTGATAAACGACCATGTCGCATCATCTCGCGAACTCGCCACGCTGGCGACGTTTCGTCGCACCTCACAGCGCTGATCTCCTCAATGTTCCTGCCGCGGAACTGAGGCCGGTCTGATCTAAGGATCAGTCCATTCGCGAACGCACCGCGTTAACGACGATCTCGTCGTCTGGGCCGCGCTGCGCCTAGAGATATTGGGTGCCACTGGCTATGCCAGTGTCTTCGTCTTCCGTCTGCATTCAAAGAGCACTGGCATAGCCAGTGGCATCCGAGTTTTCCGCCGAATCAAGGCACGAGCCGTGTGTGAAATCCAGAGTTCGCTGCGTGCGGCGTGGTCTGCGTTCGTCGTGTTTCTGTCAGTTCGATTTGGGGAACTCATCCCCATCGTGTTCGTTGCTTCGACATTCTCAAAGGATGAATTCATGCGTCGTATTTCAGCTCTTCACCAACCATTCGCAGTTCTCGGATTGGTCGCCTTGCTTTTAGGTAGCAGCACGAAGGAATCGGTCGCCGGGCCGTATGATCCCCAGATTGGTCAGGCTGGCTCGCTCGGGATCGCGAAAACGAGCTCGGCGTTCACCGAATGGGCTTCGTCGGTCGTGTCGATCACCCGAGGTCCGCAGGACATCACAAACCCCAGCGGTCCGCTCGCGACGATTGGTGATCCTTCGAGCATTCTCACCGGCAACACGTCGAGTGTCGTGTCGCTCGGTGACGGCGGTTCGATCACGCTCGGCTTTGCGACGCCGATCGCCAACGGCGCAGGTGCCGACTTTGCTGTCTTCGAAAACGGTTTCACCTCGGGCGGCGCGGGGCTCGCTTACCTCGAACTCGCGTTCGTCGAAGTCTCATCCGACGGCATCAATTTCTTCCGCTTCCCGTCGGTTTCACTCACGCAAACCGCAACCCAGGTCGGCAGCTTCGGCCTGCTCGACGCTTCAAACCTGCACGACCTCGCCGGCAAGTACGTCTCGGGTTACGGCACAGGCTTCGACCTGAGCGAACTGGCCGGAGTCTCGCCGCTCCTCAACATCAATCACGTCACCGAAGTGCGGATCATCGACGTCGTCGGCTCGATCGACCCTCGCTACGGCACGCGCGACTCGCAGGGCAACCTCATCAACGACCCGTTCAAAACGCCGTTCGCTTCGGGCGGATTCGATTTGAACGGCGTCGGCGTGATCAATACGGCAGCGAACGTCGCGGCGCCCGAGCCGGCGACTTTCGCTTGCGCCGTGCTCGGATTCGCGACATTCGTGGTGGCTTCATCGCGTTCGAAAGGCCAGACGCGAAATCGGTGATTGATTTAGTATATTTCCCATTGAACATGTGCGGAAATCGCTTGACCGGGACAACTCTGTTGTCCCGGTCGCGAAGCGATCAGGAAGAGATCGCAGTCATTTTCAGCTTCGCCCTCTTGTTGCTAACCCACATGGACAACGTCGTGCGGTTTTCGCACGACGAAAGTGGCGACGTTGGCTTTCTTACACAACCTCGGACGCATCCCCGAGCCAAAAGCGATCACAGATTCTCCTGACTAGGCGAGAATCATTGTGTGTCCTTGCTTCTTCCCGCACCCCACATCTGATTCACGACCCTTTGATAATGTTTTATCGCCTGCGGATAATAGAGTTTTGAACTCGATGCAGCCAATTCTGCCCGAAGCGCTGCTTCTACTCGTGTAGCTCGCGAATGTTGGATCACGATCGTCATAATCAACGCCGCGATCACAACGAGGAGCATGACTGTACTTAGCCTCATCCTACTCGTGACTTTATTCAGCATGGAACACTACCTAAGGATCCCGAGAATATACGGATAGACACGGAATGAAACATACGTACCTTGAGTCCGCTCAGTGGCGCCACAACATACACCACGGGGCCGGAACCACGGAGTCTTGTAATGAGTCCGGCGCCAATCCCCCTCCAATTCCTCTACCGATTCCACCAGCGAGTCCGCTCGCTGGACTTCCACCCCAAGTTCAAACCCCAGAAGGCCACCGTCATCAAAACCAAGTCTAGAACCCGCCGTAATAGATGCCAATAGGTCTGGGGTGCCATCGCGAAGAGTTGTCCAGGACACCCCATTTTATCAAGCGAGTACTTCCACCCGCGCGGCCTTGAACACTTGTCAATAACTATCGTCCGCCAGGACCTCGCCTCCAGCGCGTGTGATGAGTGCCTTCAGAATCTTGGGATCAATCGTCGTCTGAATGAATCGAACGGAACCATCTGCAAGCGCCACGTGAAATCCGCTGGAAAATCCCAATCCGCCGAATTTGGGCAGATCTTTTTCCGGGTCGAATGGAAGATCTTCCGGCTTGGTCCAGGGGACCGCTTTTGCCGCCTCAACAATTGCGATCGTGCTGCTCGTGCCGTCGGCCACGTCGACAATCTTCGTTCCCTTCCCCTTGGTGTCGAAGAGAGCACCTTTATCAGTGAAAACCTGATAAAATGTGGAATTGGGATCGGCCGGCTGGTTGTGCGTCGACTTGTAAACTGCGGGCATGCGAGCGAGTAGCGTTTTGTTGTGCGGGCTATCCCACGGCTCGTCGAGATGGAATTCCTTGTAGAGTTCTTCTTCATCGAGGAAGGGCAGAATCGCCACGCGCCAGCTCAAGAGCGGCTTGTCGTCAGCGTCCTTGATCGACACTGGCGGATAAGTGCCCATGCTCGACTCATAATTGAACATCGCCAACATTTGTTGTTTGAGATTGTTCATCGCCTGCGATCGCTGCGCTGCCTCGCGCGCGGCGCTGACCGCCGGTGCCAGCAGTCCGACAGCGAACGGAGCCGCTGTAACAAGGTTGGGTGTGGGGAACGATTCGCGTGTCGTCACGGTTAGCCCGGCGTCGTCGACGCTCACTTCCACGGTTCCCGGCGACATGAATTTCACGAGTTCTTCGGCGGCGGGGAAGCGGTCGGCGTCGAGCTTGAGCCGCAGGCTGCTGATCGCCCCCGATCCCGACGGTCCGGTCATCCCCATCATGGAATATGCTTGCACGAGAAACGGCGCGTTGGCGATCACGTCGGGCATGTAGCTTCGCGGGTCACTGACACCGTAAACCAGCAGTTTGGCCGGCTTCTTTTCGAGCAGCTTGTTGATCGGCTGCGGGTGATCGGCATATTTCAACGCCTTGCGCGCCTCGCGTGGCGAGATCGCGATCACTAGCGAACGCTCGCCCAGCATCATCGTCGGCCGAAATCCGTTGGGCAGCGGAAACGTGCCAAGCGGGACGTCTAGCACATAACCTCGCTCCGGAGCTTTGAGCGGACGTAACTGCACTTCACTTCCTTCAGGAGCTTCGGGCGCTTCGGCTTTTAATCGACGGTTAATCACAGCAACAATCGATTCGAGCGTCCTGGCGAATTTGGCGGTGTCGCGAATTTCGAGAACCGCCGTCACCTTGGGAGGGTGAGCGCCCCAATCGACCACGCTCTGGTAGGGCGTCAGCGACACCGGTCGCATCTCAGGCTCGACGGTGAAAACCATTTTCGGGCCGATCTGCCCGAGCAATTCTTCGCGCAAGTTGACACCGAGCGCACCGTTCGCAGCGGCAAGCATGGGCGGAACTGCGAGGGCATTCTTGGGATTGCGTTCCTTGACGATCGCCAGAACCTGATCAAAAAGCTTTCCGGGATCGACCGAAATGAGAACAAAATCGTTCGAGTTGGGTGGGACCGGCAACGAGTCGTTCAGAATAAATGTCGGCTGATCCATGAGCGCAAGCAAACCCTTGCGCGGGGCAGGGGCCTGAATCCGCGTAACACTCATCACCTGCGGGCCAATGAAACCCCATCGCGAATCAACCCGTTTGATGCCATCTTTCAACCCGGGAGGCGTAGCCGAAAGATTCGCGACTTCGGAGAACGACAGGAACACGGGCTCAAAATTGTCATCCTTACGAGCAAGCTCGGCGATCGCAGGCAAGTCAACCGCCGATGGCGATTTCCCCTCAATCGTCGCGATTACCGACTCTACTTGTGCCTCGGTTCCTGGAGATGTGAATATGAAATCATCCTCTTCGACCCACCATGCCCAAGTAGAAAGGTTGGGCGACGGAGCCTTGACGAACGTGATCTTACGGCCGTCTTCACGCGTGGTTTTTTCACGCGGCCGGCTCGTGGAAATCAACTCGAGCAACGCACTGGCGACATGACCGTCCGTCCCTTTTCCCGCCCCACGCGCCACCAGAATCATGCTTGGCGAGGTCGTGGCGGACTTGCTATGAACCGCCAGGACAAATCCTTTATCCGCGAGCCTTTCAACCGCCGCGACAACGTGCGCTCCGGTGAGTGCTCCGCTCGCTGGCTTGTTCGACACCGAAGTGATGATGCTATCAATTGCCTGGGTCGCCAGGTCGCGAAGCATTGCGCTTGTGGTGGTTTCATTCAGCAGTTGATAGGTCGAAGTGCGCTTCCATGCGTCGCGATGCGTTTCAAGCCCCAGGAACTCGGAGTAGACGACGAGATCGGCCTTCGCGACGTAACGCGCGAGCGGTTTTTCCGCCGCGTGACTTACACCGGCAAGCGCGTGCGCCGCCAGACCCAGTACGAGCGCCAGTGCGATTCGGATTAGCGCGCGATCGACCTGTGTCACTCGCATCGGTGTCTCCCTCAATGAATCTGAGGCTGGGATGTGACACCATTATCCTACAATCGTCAGGGCACCCAGTTCAAACGAATTCGTTCGGTGATTTGAATTGAAAAATTAAACATGAACTCAAAATAACAAGTGACCCCCAGAAGCGATGGGATTTCTGGAGGCCACTTGCCTGCTCGTCCGAGTCATCCGTGAAGAGTCGGCGGACGAGCTAGTTTCGTTGCGGCGATCATTAATCGCCCGGCCACTGGATCACGGTCGATCCCGTTGGCGTATTCGATCCGTTCGTGGGTTCCAGCGTGACTTTGACCGACTCGGGCGGAGTAGCCAGGGCCGACGCTTCGATGATCATCAAGTCGCTGCCGTTACGGTCGGGATGAACGACGCCAAGGGCCGTCCACTGCCCGTTGTGCAACGCCCAGGCGCGGTAAACCTGTCCCTGGGGAGCGGTCGGGAGGTTCGAGACGGTGAGAATGCCCACTGGGACACCGCTACGGCCTCGATAAATCCCGTGAAGCGGCGCGGGAACGCCGGGAGCAGCAGTCAGTCGCCGTGCGACGGCATCGCTTGAGGTGACGAGTCGCAAGGCTCGCTCTTGACGATTCACGGTGCCGCGCTGGAGACCAGTCACAACCAGCACGCCGATCAAGGCGAGCCCAAGTGCGACCAGCGGAGCGAGGCGGACCCGAAGCGATTGCATCCCCGCGCGAATCCGGCTTTTCGCGGTACCGAGCGGCAGATTCAGGAACGACGCGACCTGCTCGTGCGTCAAATCATCCAGGAACGCGAGACTAAGAGCCTGGCGTTGCGGCGGCGGCAGCACTTCTACGGCCGCCTGCACGACGGATCGTCGATGCTCGCGCCAGGCGACTTCGGAAGGCTCGGGGCCGGGGTCGGGGAGTATTGCTGCGTTCTGGTCGATGGGCGGTGACGCGATTGCAGGGCGACGTCGTTTGCGGCGAAGTTCGTTGAGCACTCTCAGGTGAGCGATTCGTAGAACCCAGGCGCGGAACGGGCCGCGCTCTGGGTCGAAACTGCTCGCCTTCCGCCAGACGACCAGAAACACTTCTTGCACGATTTCTTCAGCGGAAGCGCGGTCGAGCGTTTGGGCAGCCAGACCAAAAATGCGCGGGGCGTAGCGGGTGTGCAGCGGCCCGAGCGCTTCTGGCCGACCGGAGGCGAGCTGGCGCATCAGTTCCTCGTCGTCCAGGTCAAGATCTGCCGTTGGGGGATCGACCGCGTCCATGACCTTACTCCTATGCGCGGGAGCTGCTGTTAACAGGGGTGAGGCTCGATTCGTCTCGTTCGCCGTCCCAGTGAGGAGCGGATCGAATCATTCGCGACTTCGTCGACCTCGACCGCCACGCGTCAATCGACCACGCACCCGCGCCCGAAATCGCCAGAAAAGCACAGCACAAAAGCATGGTAACGTCGAGCCGGGCCTGATTTGCGAATGCCCAGAGGCCAATCTTTGGTGGAGCGGCGACCGGTTCGGGCCCAGCGCCGAATAGCAGTGGGAATTTACTGGAAGCAATCGCCACCAGCATAACAATGGCGAGCGGAATCGCCGCCAATCGCGTTTGCAAGCCGACGATCAGGAGCAAACCGCCAATCACCTCGACCCCGCTCACAACGTATGCCATGATCTCGGGCGCTGGGATGCCGAGCTTGGTGAATCGGCCCGGGCCTTGGTTCGCATACATGAGCTTGAGGAGGCCCGCGACGACGAAAACACCGCCGACAGCCAGCCGGACGAGAATCAGCGCGGCTGGCGACTGGTCGTCTCGCGACTCAAACGAATTTCGAATGCGATTGAGCATCATTCCTCTCCCTGACTTCGAGAAATCAAATCGCCATTTGCCCAGCCAGACCGACGGCCGTCGGCGACCCAGAGCTGACCATGCGGCGGCCGTCGGCTGGCTTCCGGAAGGGAATACACCGGGCTTGGCGGTTTGGATTACTGAAAGTTGGCGGGAGTTGGAAAAATGAGGTTTGCCGGGTGGTAGATGGCTATAAACCAATGAGCTGACAGAGCGATACAATATCGCGGGTCGTTCATGCGCGCTTAAGACTTCAAATTGGGCGGCTGAGGCTGGACTGAGCGAAGCGCGGGAAGCCCCAGGGATTCGGGCTACGCACTTCGACTCCGGCCACGCGGTGTTTTGGCGCGGCATGAATTGGGACGTCTACTACTCATGCTATTCTGGGTCGTCCATTCGCCGAGATGAGAAATAGCAAAACTTGCAAACATACGCATGATTGCTGATGGCCAAAAGTTCTGGAGAACTTGGCATTGGGGTTTTGCCGTATGTTTCCTGGAGTACGCCTTTGGGATAACCGGTGTTACTACCGGTTTCATATCCACGCAGTTCCCATCGTTCGCCATCGTTTGGGCGAACGCGCACGCGATCGTCAAATGGCCCCTGATAAAAGATTCGATTCGCCGGTAGAACAATATCGACAACGCGGTTTCTATTAATCTTAGTGACCTTAAAAACTGCTCGGCTGTAAGGGTCTCTTACCGTTCCAGACTCGACTGGCACAATCCAGCGGCCTTGGATCGTAAGAACGGTGCCAACGGGAAAACCAAGATCTCCAATAATCGCCAGATGCTCGCCGATATCCCTCCAGTACACTCTCTTCACACCAGAATCTTCGCTCGTACGATCTTTTGAGCCTTCGTCTACGCGCTCTTTTGCAATGACCGCATTCGCATCTATCGTGTGTCGTAGAATGACCGCCATCGTCGCGCAACCGACGCCGACGCCAATAATAAAAATGACAACATACTTCAATACGCGAAAAGCCATTGGAGTCCAACCTCCGCGAGTCTCACCGCCTTGAACTCGTATCCCATCAAAGTGTAACGAACCCGCGCCGTGGTTTCGAATTCCACGACACGGGTTCGTAAATATTTGAAGGGGAGTGCGTACCGAACGCTGCTACTTGCTGGTAAACGTCTTCTTCTCACCCTTCTCACCAATCTGCACGCTGAACGTCTTTCCATCCGGGCTAACCGAAGCGTGAATGAACTCGCCGCCTTCTTTCGGCTTGTTGGCGATCAGGCTTGGATCCGTATTGTCTTCCGGTCCGGTCGCCGCGTTCTTGTGCAACTGATAGGCTGCCTCGATCGACGGAATCGACTTCAGCAACTTCACCGTATTCGCCGCGCCACCTTTACGCGGGCCATTGTTCATAATGGCAACCGTTGGGTGAATCGTTTTCACGAGCACGGGATTGTTAGAGATGTCCATGCCGTGATGAGTGACCTGATAGAGGTCGATCTGGCCGATGCGATCATAAGGAACGACCAGGTCGCGTTCGATGTTCCAGGTGAGGTCGCCGCAGTCGAGGAAGTCAAACTGGCCGAGAGAGAACTTGATCGCGAGACTGCGGGCGTTATCGCTGGGATCTTCGGCAATCGTCTTCGACTCGGCATTGAGCGGGTTGTGCTTTTGACGCTTGGCGATCTTGCGAACCTCGGTTCCTGAGGCGAGCACGATCGCCTTGAGGCTTCCATTGAGCGGAAGGGAATCGTTCGCTCCAAGTGCCTTGCGCTTGCCGGCCGACGCCTTCAAATAGGCGACGCCAAGCGGGTCGTTCGCCTTGGGGCCGTCGGGGAAATCGGCTTCGGGGCCGTCGACGCCGGGAAGGCCGCGATCCCAGAACTTGCCGATCTCGACGAGCTTGGAAAGCCCTTCCACGCCGCCGTAATGATCCATGTGCCAGTGGGTTGTCACCAGGTGGTCGAGCTTATCGAGCTTGGCCACGTCTTTGAGCACATGAACAATCCGTTTCGGGTCGCGATCGTTGCGGCCGGGCCAGCCGGAATCGATGAGGATCGACTCGCGTTCGGGCGTGACGATCAAAGTCGCCGCGCCGCCGTCGACGTCGATGAAAAAGATGTCGAGTCCCTTATCCTCGGCGCGAGCGTGCGTGCCGATTGCAAGACAGATCGCGAACGCACCTGTGAGAAGACGTTTCATGGCGTGTTTTCCTGTTCAGGACGATGGCGGAGATAGTCCAAGATTGTGCCCGATGCGCGTCGTATTGCAAGATCCTCGACGACCGACGCGAATTGCCCGCCGGCAAGGCCGTCGGCGAGAACCGCTGCCCCCTGCGCGGCATGCTTTACCCAGACATCGGCGAATGCGGGAATCGGCCGGACCTGCAACATGTCGGCGAGTGCTTCGATTGCGATTTCGCGTACATCGTCGCGCTCGAGTCCTGCGCCGGAGAGGTAGACGATATCGAATTGCGTCACAGAACGGAGTGCGCTGACATGCTTGCGCAAAGATTCGGCGAATGCCTTGTGACGCCAATCGCCAAGATTGTCCCAGCCGCCGCGGAACAGGTCGTTCTTGGCGAGTGGACTGAACCAGTAAGCGGCTTCGCCATCCCATACACCCGATGATTTCATGCCGATTGGTCCGTGTGAACCGGCCGCGGCATCGACGACTGCGCGACCGGAAACGGCGAGTAAGGCGGTAAAGGCCGAGCCGATTTCCAGCACGGCAAAATTGCTTTCATTTGTGTGCGCCAGGGCTAGTGCGACGACGGCGATTTTGTCAGGCGTTCCCATGTCGATCGCGTTGGCTTTGCGATGGGCGGGAATCGTGGGGAGATGGATGCCGCCGGGGAGAAAAACGGTGGGAAGGCCGGTCGCGAGGAGCGCACGCACCCAAGCTCTGAAGCCAATGACGCCACTCGCACGGCCGCGTTCGTCGGGGCGAGTGAGTGCCATCAAATCAATTTCGGCCTCACCAACATCCTCGCCGCGAACGAGCGGAAGACCATAGCCGGAAGGACCGGCGATGAGGTCGATCGGCCCCCAGGTATCGAGCAACTCGGCGAGCGCGTTTGGATTTTCGAAAAGCGATCCTGGTGCGAAGCGATGCTGGGCCAATGGTTGGCCGTCGACCAGAAGTAACAGGTCGAGACTGCTTGTTCCGGGATCGATCCCAACGACGCGCGGCAAGTTACAGGGCTCGGCCGATGGCGAGCGCTTCCTCGGCGTCGATGACCTGATCGTTCTTCTCGAAAAGTGCGCGAAGGGCGGCCTTGTGGATCTTCATCTTCGTGCCGCCGACTCCAAGCGCGCCCCAGCAGAGCACGCCACCATGATTCGCGTGCCTGTCGGTCGCTTCCACGCCTTCGATGCCCAGCGGCGGGACGGCGTTCAGGTCGATCAACACCTTCAAATGAGACAAGCCCGCGAGCACCGATCGCGGAGCCAGAACCACTCCGGCCGCTCCGGCGGCGACGACGACCGAGGCATCTTTGATTGAATCGGCGAGATCGCTCATTGCGAAGGCGCCAATCGTTCGTCCCACGCGTTCGCTGAGATCGGTCGCGGTGGCCTGCGCCTTGGTGAGATCGCGCGATCCGACGGTGACTTCCGCCCCTAATCCTGCCAGGAGTCTTGCAACGCGGCTGCCAACCGGTCCCGTGCCGCCGAGGACGGCGACCTTCGCACCTTCGGCCGATCCGCCCAGGCCTTCGAGCGCGGCGAGAACCGCTGCGGCAGCGGTTGTGTTGGCGCCGTTCGGGTCGAAAAGGACAGAGACGCGGAAGGGGCCGAAGAATGATTTCTTCACAGCCTTCAAAACGGCTTCAGCACGATTGGCGTCGGAACCGCCGATGAAAATGGCAGTCGCGCGAAGGTCGGCGGCGCCTCGCGTGAAGATCGCGCCATGAACGAGGTCGCGAGCTGATTCCGGAGTGACGGAGGCGTGACGGAAGAGGTGATCGACGCCCGCGTCCACGGCGACCACGCCGTCGAACACGCTCGGCTGCGGGTCGATATCGAGCTGCACGAGGATTTTCGGCTTGGCCTGCGACGTGGTGGGCTGACTCATGGTGTCTCCTAAACAACGCGACCCGCGCGAGGGCGCATGGAGCGCCTCGCGCGGGATCAAGCGAATATTCGAGCGATCATCGGTCGGCTCGTCCCGCGGTCAATCAAACGGAACGCAAGACGAGCCCTGTCGCGAAGCAATTAGCCAGCGAACGGGTGCGAGACCGATTCACGCTTGCTGATGACTTCTTCGGCCGACGGCTCGCTCTTCATCGCGCGTTCGATGGAGAGCTTGGTCGCGTCGTAGTTGTATTTGAGAATCTTGGCGTTGTCTTCAGCGCCGGGGTGAATGAACACGCCGACGACGATGACGAGGTCTTCCGCCTTGGCAGCCGGAATGGTGCCGTTGGCGAGGCAATCGGCAACGGCCTTGGCGACCGCGTACTGGGCAGGGCCGAACATCTGCACGGCCTGCTTCATGCCCTTGATCGTCACCTTGGTGATCATCACCGTGGCGGGCTTGCAGATCAGGTTGGGCGTGAGGACGGCGAGCAGGCTGGTGTGACCGGCCGACTGGGTGGCCAGAGCGTGGGCGAACGCAGCGCCGACGGGGCCGTTCTTGCTGCCGATGAGCAGGTCGATGTGCGCGATTTCGTTGCCGTCGCCCGAAAGGGCCTCGCCGATGAGCATGGTAGTGTCGGCCATGTGTCTTTCCTTCCGAGCGTGTGTCGTGGACGGTTAGCGGCACGATCGAACCCCTGGGGCGATCGTAATCCACCAACTGTCGGTAAATACCCCAACCTTCCGCGCGCGAGCCGAACGGAAGCCGCCGAATCCTCGCCGCGACCGCCAGGCATCATATCAACCCAATTTCGCGCCGCAACCCCCGGAGAAAAATGTTTGAACAATTTGCCAAAAAACGGTTGCTCCCATTCAGCGTTAGTGATTCAATGTCGGCTGAGTGACGACCGACTTGACTTGCGGCCAAAGTGGCCGCGGGTGTCTTGTTCCGTTCTCCCAGAATCACAGGACCCGAACGATGCGCAAGCTTTTCCCGCTGCTGTCCGTCGCCGTGCTGTTCACCGGTCTGTCGGCCTTCGCCAAAGAAGGCAAAGAAATCACCATCACCGGTGAAGGCATCTGCGCCAAGTGCGGTCTGAAGGAAGCCAAGGCCTGCCAGAACGTCGTCATCGTGACGAAGGACGGCAAGGAAACCAAGTACTATCTGGAAGGCCCCGTCTCGAAGAAGTACCACGGCTCGAGCGGCATCTGCACCGCCTCGAAGGACGCGATGATCAAGACCAAGGTCGTCGGCACCGTCGAAGAGAAGGATGGCAAGCAGGTCATCACCGCCACGACCGTCGAGAAGGCCGACTGAGCACGGCTCGGTTAGCGCTTCGTTACGAGGCGTGAATCAATACGAGACGAGTGTCGAGCTTCGGCCCGGCGCTCGTCTTTGTGTTTTTCCAGGGCTCGAAAAAGAGCATCGCGACATGCGGCCTCCCATTGTAATCGTCGGCGCGAGCGCGCGGGCCGCTGCGCACTCGGCAATGCGTGCAGGATTCGCGCCGATCGCACTCGACCTCTTCGCCGATCGCGACCTTTCGGCTGTCTGTCGCACGATTCAAATTCCCTCCCCCGACTACGCCGCACATTTGCCCGCCTTGATGGCATCGATCGAACCGTGTCCCTGGATCTACACCGGCGCACTCGAAAACTGGCCCCATCTGGTTGACGAACTTGCTGCCGCACGACCGCTTCTGGGGATTTGCGGACAATCGCTGGCTCGATTGCGAAATGCTCAGATATGGACTGATACCCTCGCTCAGGCGGGGTTCGATGTTCTTCGCGTTTGCGATGAAGTTCCAACTGATGACCAACTGCGATGGCTCGTAAAGCCTCGCAAATCGGGCGGAGGTTATGGTATTCGCGAGAATGCTGGCGAATCACCGAATTCAGACATCTACTTCCAGGAATACGCGTCTGGAGGGGCCTTCGGCGCGACGTTTATCGCACGCGGCAGCGAGTGCGAACTTGTTGGTGTGGCGCAGGCGTTCACCGAATCACGCGCGGGAAGTGACTGGATCTACGCGGGCGGAATTGCTCCCGCCGAGATTTCTCACGCTCACACTGCCACATTGATTCGTCTGGGAGATACGCTCGCCTCGGAATTTGGGCTACGCGGGCTGTTCTGCGTCGATTTCGTTTGCGACGAGCACGGGCGAATCCGGCCCGTTGAAATCAATCCGCGCTACTCGGCCTCGATGGAGTTGCACGAGCACACGACCGGTCGCGCATTGATCGCCGAGCACGTCCGCTGTTTTGGAATCGATCCGCCCGATCGACCTGACTTCGAATGCTCACGGTTTGCAGCGAAGCGCGTGCTCTACGCCGATTTTCCGATCGTTGCGCCCGAGGCTTGGCCCTGGCACGAAGACGTCGCCGATATTCCCGCGCCCGGCGTGAAAATCAACCTAGACGAACCCATTTTGACCGTCTTCGCACTCGGCGAGACGCGCGATGAAACGCTCTCACAACTCGATGCCTCAACTGCCATCTGGCGTGAGCGCATCGAGTCGTGGCGAATTCGCGATTAGATCTGCGAATTCACCAGCAGGAGGAACGCCGTCGCAAGTAAGAGCACGCCAAAGATCATCCCGCACAGCCGGAAGGCATGGCCGAAGATTCGCCGCCACGACTCGTGCCGCGTCGCCGAATAGACGAGGCTCACCGCGATGACGAGCGGGATGACGTACCAGTAAACGTGAATGTCTCGGAGAATCATGCGGACACCTCGACCGCGGGAGCCGGCTCGGCGGGCGTGGGGGCGGGTTGATCGGTGCTTGCCTGCTCGTGAGCAGTTTCGCGAAGCGCCGGGCCTTCAAACGCGTCGAAGATGGCGAGCAGGTTCAGCAGGCCAGCAACTTCGGTGTAGATATAACCGATTTCCACAAGTTTGCCGAATCGTGGATATGGGCCATTGAGCATGTCGACGCTGGGATCCGCTCCGTAACCCCAAAGGATTGTCGGCATGCCGTAGTGTGTGAGCGTTGCCTGAATCAGGGCGGGCAGGGCGGCGAGTCCGGCGAAGAACTGGGCGAAGTACCAGAAGCAGAACCGCTCGGCCTCGACCATCGGATTCACCCAACGCCAGTAAAGAATCTTACCGTCGCCGAGAATCATCCCCACGGTGAACAGAAAGCCAATGCAAACGGCGTAAAGTACCGCCTTGCCATAGCGTCCCTGATACGCATGCCCAAGTCCTGGCACAAGATAGGCGAGAAAGGCAGCGAGGTAGCGATTTTTTAAGGGAACCGTCGGCACAGGCGTACCATTCGTGGCGGAGTCAGGTGTTTTTGAGTTCACGTCAGCCATCGCTTCCCCAACCGAACCACTCGTGCCAGGCTTTGAGATCCGTTAGTCTATCAGTTTGGAACGGAACCCGACTAGTCCAGCTCGCGCTCCGAACCTTATTCGCAGCGGAATGCTCGATATTAGATTGACGGGGCAGGCGAGCCCGCTCGCGTCAATCCGTCGCAAAGGCGCTGACATGATGCCTTATCACGTTTTGAAGCCGATCTGCCTGATCCTCGCCGTGGCCGCCCTGGTTTTCGGCCTGGTCGGGATGGCGCTAAGTTTTTTGGCGATGATGTCTCAGAATTCAACCGACGTGATCGCCGGTGCAGCAGGGTTCGTCGCCGGCGCGATTTTCCTGGCGGCCGGACTGCTTTCGCTCACAGTTTTGTCGCTGGCTCGAACTACGGCGACGATTGCCAAGTCTCCGGAACGCGAACTCTTTGAGGCCTCGGCGTGATCGAGCAACCGAAACGCAGGCTCAATCTGATTGTCGGCATCGCGGGTTGCGTCGCATTCGTGGCGACCGGCGTCTGGATGAAAGTCTCGCTGCCGGGCGACTTCAACGACGACCTCCTCGGCCGGATGATGCATCGGTCGGCGCATATTTATATACTTCTCTCGGCGATGCTCAACCTGCTCGTCACCACTCAGCGTGCGGCATCGCGTCCGCGTTTGGCGAGCATTGGCGCCGGAATGATCGCCGCCGCGCCCGTGATTTTTCTGACTGCGTTCATCGTCGAGCCAATGGCAACGCGTCCCGCCCGGCCGATTTGCTTGCTCGGCGTGGTTTTCAGCATTGCAGGAACGATTTCGCTGGTGATTGCCGCGTCGAAGCGTTCCGTTTCAGAAGCGGTAATCGTCGAGAAACATGAAGTGGCGACCGTCGAAACCTGAACGCGGTTGTCAGCCGAGAGCGCGGGTATCTACAATCCAGGCAGGCAAATCCACGGTCTGAGCCAGAATCCAAACAACTCCCGCATGTCAAAGAAAAAGAAAGTCCGCGTCGAGTTCCGCAAGAACCGTCAAAAGCGAACGCGTGCCAATGATTTGACGCGATCGTTTCGACAGGACGACGTTGCCGGCGTTGATGCGGCGTCGAGCGAGCGGGTGCGCGCGAAGGGGGATTTATCGCGGCATCGAACGATCATCCAGGAAGAACCCGCCGAGGATGCAACAGGATCGCCCCAGGATGACCCGAGCGGTACGCTAGCAGTCGACGTTGCGACCTGCCAACCGGGCCGGGTGATTCGCGTCCATGGCCTGGTTTCGGTCGTCGCGGCGGAGAACGAGCCGAAGGAATACCGCTGCGGTGTTCGGCGGATTCTGAAAACGCTGGCGATCGACGGGCGGAACATCGTCGCCGTGGGCGATCGCGTTTGGTTTCGGCCGTCTGTTGGCGATGAAGGACAGATCGAAAAGGTCGAAAGCCGTCGCAGTACGCTGACGCGCGGCTATCGGCGGCGCGAACACGTAATCGCGTCAAATGTCGATCAGATTTTGATCGTATCCGCGCTTCAGGAACCCGGTCTGAAGCTGCCGCTGATCGATCGCTACATCATCGCAGCCGAAAAGGGAAATATTCGGCCAATCATCGTGCTGAACAAGGCCGACCTCGTCGAAATTGGGCTCTATCAATGGGTGATCGGGCTCTACACCCAGCTCGGCTATGAGGTGGTCGTTACTTCTGCCGCCGATGGACGTGGTATCGCCCGGTTGCAGCGACTCCTTTCTGAAGGAGTAACGGCGTTTTCCGGGCAGAGTGGTGTCGGCAAGAGTTCGCTTTTGAACGCAATGCAGCCCGGTTTGAACTTGCGAGTGCGTGAAGTTTCGGGTTGGACGACGAAAGGGAAGCACACAACCACGGCCGCCGAGCTGATTCGTCTGCAGAATGGCGGATTTGTGGTCGACACGCCAGGTTTGCGGCAATTCGAGCTCTGGGACATCGAACCCGCGGAAGTTGAAGCTTATTTTGTTGAATTTCGGCCATTTATTCCGAAATGCAAGTTTCCCGACTGCTCGCACACGCACGAAAGCGAGTGCGCGGTGAAGGACGCACTGTTTCGGGGGATGATCGACCAGGGCCGGTTCGAGAGCTATTTGAAGCTCTACGCTCAGCAGCCGGTCGAGCTCGACGAATGAATCCGGACCTGCAAAATCGGTAAATCCGCGCCAGGTGAACTTATTCGCTGATGAACTTGGTGGTATGTGCCGATAGAAGTGCGGGACGAAGGCGAAGCGAATGACGCTTCTCCTGATTGGAGCGGTAATCCCTCACCGGCTCCTCCCACGAAGCCCCTAACCTCGAACGTCTGAATACGGCGCCCCAGCTATCGCTCCCGGCAAAACCGGGCAGGGCTCCGTAACGGCTTCGAAGTCTCAAAACACGAGTTTTCTCGAAGTCACGGCGTCGCACGTCAGGATGACGTGGAGGGATGCACGGATGCAGTTTATCTTTTGCCTGGGAATGTATCGCTCGAGCTCGACCTGGCAGTATGAGATCATTTCTCATCTCGCCGAGTCGTACAAAAACGGCGTGCGCCTGGGTTTCGTGGAAGGAATCCACTTCAAAGAGATTCCTGGCCAGAAGCACGGCCCTGACCGCGTTCGAGTGCTCAAAGCGCACGACGTCGATCCGCTATTCATTCGCGAGTTGAACGCCGGAAATGCTTTGCCGATTTACTCTTATCGCGACCTGCGCGACGTGGCCTTTTCGTTCATGCACAAGGCTGGGCTCACGTTTGAAGAGTTGATCGCACAGCGCTTTCTCGACAAAGTTCTCGCGAACGACGCCTACTGGCGCAACGAACCACGACTCGTCTGCCAGCGCTATGAGACGGTGATCGCTCACCAGGCCGCGGCCGTCGCCGAACTCGCCCGAGCGATCGACGTCGAGCTGCCGACCGACGAGGTGGTGCGCATCGCCCAGGACTACTCGTGGGAAGCGAATCTCAAGCGGACGCAGGAAGTAAAAGAACGCGCCGAAGCCGCTGGGCTCGACCTTGCCGATAAGGCTCACATTTTCGAGCACGACCCACACACTCTGCTGCACTGGAACCATCTCCGCGAAGGTAAGCGCGAGTCGTGGCGGGAGTTAGCGACACCCTCCCAACGCGAGGCTTTGGCGAAGATCTGCGGCGACTGGCTCCTTGCCAACAATTACGAGAGCGACACAAAGTGGGTTGAAGATCCGTACGCCAGTTCATCGCTCTCCGCGCGATCGATGCTGACGAAGCACCTGCGTATCGATAGCCAACCAGTCCCGGCCGAACCGACTGCATGGTTCAAGACGGTCTGGCACCGTGTGTCGTCGCGACTGTTTGCCGCGTCGCGTAACTGAACCCAAACGAACGTTCAAAACAAAAGAGTGCGAAATCGCCAGGAGTGAACCTCCAGGTTGGTTTCGCACTCTGAATGCGCGCGCTTTGGGTTGTCGGCTGGGGCGAGTTGTTCGAAGATGGGAACATCGGTCGAGCGCGGGGCATCGATCAGCATCTTGGATTGAGGTTAACGTGGCGGATTCCGAAGGACGCTCGCGGACGCGCGGGCGACTGTTGATTCTGTCGGCAGCGGTTTTGTGGAGTCTGAGCGGAGTCGTGGCGAAGGGGATCGATCGCGCGCCGGGTTCCATCGCCTTCTACCGCAGTTTGTTCGCAGGTTTGAGCCTCCTGCTTTTCGTCCCTCCGCGCGATCGCCGCTTGCGGCCGATCATGGTGCCGCTCTGCATGGTCTTCGGCGCGATGATCGGCTTTTACATCGCGTCGATGATGGCGACGACCGCCGCCAATGCCATTTTCCTGCAGTGCACCTCAACATTCTGGGTCGTCCCGCTCAGCCTCGTCTTCCTGCACGAACGCCCCGATACTCGCTCACTCGTCGGAATCGGTCTGGCAACGATTGGCGTGGTCGCGATCATAGCCTGGGGACATGGCGGTACGCCGGCCGAAACGCGGGGCGTGGCGTTCGGGCTGGCGAGTGGGGTTGGCTATGCGATTGTCGTCGTCGGCATGCGTTATCTGCGCGACTTCAACTCACTCTGGCTGAGCGCAGTCTGCAACCTGGGCGGTGCGCTCTTTCTTGGCGCATGGATCATCCTGAATGGGGATTCGATTCAGGAGGTGACATGGAAGCAGGGGCTTATCTTGGCCGCGTTTGGAATCATCCAGATGGCGATTCCGTACGCCCTCTTCGCGCGCGGATTGCACAACGTGACCGCGGCCGATGCGGGTTTGATCGGCCTGCTCGAGCCGGTGTTGAGTCCGATCTGGGTGGCGATCGGTCACGCCGAATTCCCGCACTGGCCGACGATCGTCGGCGGAGCATTTCTGCTCGCCGGCGTGGCAATTCGTTTCATACCGCTCGGAGCCCGGCGTACAAGCCCGAGCCCCGAGGCGACTTAATATTGCTTACGGTCGTGATGTGGCCAAGGCGGCCGACGCGTCAAAAGCGGGCTGCTTGAGGTCAGGCAGCGTGTTGTCGTGCACGAGAATGGCCAGGTCGCCAACGAAGAAGTCGGCATTTTCGGCGACGTCGAGGTTGAACACCGGCTGGACCTTGTCGTTCTCGATGGCCGTGATCTTTGCGACGCCGCCGAGCGTGCGGATGGGATCGCCCACTTGAAGGTCGCGTGCCATCACCCAGCCGTGGCCAGCTTTCCAGAAGCGATGTGTGAGGCTGGTGACGACCGACTTATCACCTAACTTCACCTGGCAGGTGGCGCTTGGCGGGTTGTGATGGATCATCACAATCGGCTGATATCCGAGTTTGCCGGTTCTGGTGTTTTGCGAGAGGACCTGATCGCCGGCCTGGAGGGTTTCGATGGCGCGCGGGCCGGAGTCGGTTTGGACGAGCGTGCCTTTGCCGAAGCAGCTATGACGAACGATCACAAATCCGCTTTGCTGCCCGTACTGTAACGAAACGGGACGAGCCTGGTCGTTAAGTGGAACATTTTCAACGGTTGTGGGAATTGCATCAGGTGTCGTCAAATTGTAACGGAATCCGAGCTGATCAACATACCATTTCCGCCATACGTCCTGCTCTGGTTTCAAGCTCACTCCGGTCGCCACAGTGAGCACTCCATTGACGAGATTGTTCCACTCGTCGATTGCTTTGTTCTGAGCGTCGAGCAGGCGGACGTCGTTGGCGAGTTGCCGCTCAGCGGACATTGCCACCCGCTGCGCCTCGGCCGTCATCTGGCCGACCGGCACGCCGACTTGGGAGTCGATCACTCTCCTCGTCCCTTCTATGGTTCCTTGCGGGTTACCAATATACCCAATGAGTGGCGACCAAATCGCGGACTGTAGTAGAGGATCTGACTGGCCGGCGATTAGCAGAAGTTGGCTGTTGTCCACTTTAAGGCCGGCAGGTAGTTTGGTGCGTGCCCGATTGATCTCTCCGTTCAGTTCGTTCGGATCGTAGCCGTAGAGCGGCATAAACTGATCCAAATTAGAGCCCGTTGAGGTAGGTCGCCAAGGGCTAACGGAGGCAATGAACGGGTTGTGATGAACTAGCATCGGCAAACCGTAGGCATCCGTCTGGAGCGTGTCACCTGGCAGTACCGCAACGTTCGGAGTCGCCGGCGGAGCATAGACCCGTCTGATGTTCTGCTTTTTGCCCGCAATATAGAGTTCGCCCGGCGATCCCGGTCCGCCGACATGCTTCACCTCATACTTGATCTTCTCTTGCAGCAGTCCAATTAAGAGGTCGGCATATTCACGCGGGTCACGGCGGCGCAAAGTCTCAGTTGCGCGACGTCGCACATCATCACTCGGCGCAAAGATCGAGAGTGTCGCCAAAGCACGCGACGCTTCGATCGCGTCAATCTGACCAAGGAGTTGAATCGCGCGGGTATGGTGCTTGGCATTCTTCGTCACGAACACCGACCAAATGGCTGGCACAGCGCGAGGATCGGTAATCGCACGCAAATCCTGCTCTGCCTGGTCGTGCTTGCCTTTGCTGGCCAAGATGTCGCGAAGCTTTTCCAGCCGCGGCCGCCAGTGCTTGTCGGCTTTGTCTTGTGCCTCTTTTTCCCACTTTATCGCTGTTGCCTGAGCGTCGGTGATCCAGCGATTGTTCACCCTTTTGTAGCCCAGCTTTTTCCATGCGTCGGCATGGTTGGGATCAAGTCGCACGACCGTGGCAAAGTGCGCACGCGCTTCGTCTTTGAGGCTTTTTTCTTCACACCAAAGTGCGAGCTTGTACTGCGGGACGACGGCAACGGGCGTTTTCACGCGCTTGCCGTTGTACTCGGCGATAAGGTCGGCGTGTGCAGTGTCGTTCTTGATCGACTTGGCAACGTCCTCGGGCCGCTTCCATTTCCCCTGGACCTCGACGAGCCCCATCAGTCCGCGCGCAAGCGCGTTCGAAGGATTGCTCAGGACGGCGATTGCTAGATGTTTGACTCGCTCGGCTTCGAGACCGTGCGCTTCGCACCAGAGTGCGAGTTTGACTTGCGACTCGGCGTCGCGTGGTGTTACGGCCTTTAGGCGATTGTATTCGGCGGGATCGGCTTGAGCGGGCGCATCAACGAAGCCGACAAGCGATCCTACTGCGACAAGTACGACGGAGAGCATTGGGGGCCTCCCGGGAAGAGGAGTCGGGCCGTCGAGAGATCGATTGGGTTATTATATGCAGCGCCCCGGATCAAATTCGGGACGCTGCCGTTCCTCGCGTCAGTTGTTCAATTGCAGTATTGTGCAATTGAGAGGGGTGGATGCTCGTGTGCCCGTTCGATTCGAGCACACGAGGAAGAAATACGCCTTCGTTTGCCGCGTTTCAAAACACGTGGCGTAAAAGACGGTTCAGGGCTTGGTTGCCACGGCCACAGGCGCGTCAAACGCAGGCTGCTTGAGGTCGGGCAGCGTGTTGTCGTGCACGAGAACAGCCAGATCGCCGACGAAGAAGTCGGCATTCTCAGCGATGTCGAGGTTGAAGACCGGCTGGACCTTATCGTTCTCGATCGCGGTAATTCTTGCAACGCCACCGAGCGTACGAATGGGATCACCGACCTGGAGGTCGCGGGCCATCACCCAGCCGTGACCAGCCTTCCAGAAGCGGTGAGTGAGACTGGTGACAACTGACTTGTCACCTAACTTCACCTGGCATGTTGTGCTCGGCGGGTTGTGATGAATCATCACGATCGGCTGATAGCCGAGTTTGCCAGTCTTCGTGTTCTGTGAGAGAACCTGATCGCCGGCCTGAAGGGTTTCGATGGCGCGGGGGCCGGAGTCCGTTTGAACGAGGGTGCCTTTGCCGAAGCAACTGTGGCGGAAGATCTGGAACGCGGTACTCTGTTGGTCGAATTGCAGGGGAATCGCGCGAGCCTGATCAACCAGGGGAACATCGTCGTACACTGTCGGAACTTCGTCCGGCGTGGACATGTTGTACCTAAACCCGAGCTGGTCGACGAACCATGTCTTCCAGGCGTCCGCGTCAGGCTTGATATTCGCGCCAGTTGCGGTGACCAGAACAGCCGTAATTCGGTCGTTCCATTCTCCGATCACGGTGTTTTGGTTGTCGAGCGTTCGTACGTCGGCTGAAAGCTGTTGTTCGGCTGACATCGCAACTCGTTGCGCTTCGGCAGCCATCTGGCCGACTGGAACACCAACCTGGAAGTCATTGACGATTTCGTACTGCGACGTTGACGCACGCAAGCCCGGTGTCGCGTTGATCGCTATGGGGGGCGTCGCAAGCAACGCTTGCCATCTCGGGTCGAGCATCCCGCTAATCTGCATGAGCTGTCCGTTGTTCACGTTGAGCCCGACGGGAAGCTTCGCGCGAATCTGGTCAGCCTGCTGACTTAGCGCTTTTGGGTCAATCAAAGACGATGCTGAGTTTGAGTCCCGATTGTTCCAATTAACGGGAGTCGGGTTGCCTACCAGCGTGTCGAAGTAACGATGGTGAACCAATACCGGCAGCCCATTGGCGTCGAGCTGCATCGTGTCGCCAGGCAATACCGCGACGTTAGGAGCCGCTGGAGGAGCGTAAACGCGCTTGACGTTCTGCTTCTTACCAGCAATGTAGAGCTCACCGGGCGATCCTGGCCCGCCAACGTGCTTCACTTCGTATTTGATCTTTTCCCGCATCAAGCCAATCAGAATGTCGGCATATTCGCGGGGGTCGCGACGACGCAAGGTCTCAGTTGCGCGACGCCGCACATCGTCACTCGGCGCGAAGATCGAGAGCGTTGCCAAAGCCCGTGAAGCTTCGATCGCGTCAATCTGACCCAAAAGCTGAACAGCGCGCGGATGGTGCTTGGTGTTTTTCGTCACGAAGACTGACCAAATGGCCGGCACTGCGCGAGGATCGGTGATCTCACGCAGTTCCTGTTCGGCCTGCTCGTGGTTCCCCTTGCCGGCAAAGGAGTCGCGCAGCTTTTCTAATCGCGGCCGCCAGTGCTTGTCGGCCTTGTCCTGCGAATCCTTTTCCGACTTCATCGCCGTCGCCTGAGCATCGGTGATCCAGCGATTATTGACCTTCTTGTAGCCCAGCTTTTTCCATGCGTCGGCATGATTAGGGTCAAGCCGCACAACTGTCGCAAGGTGGGCACGCGCTTCGTCTTTCAGACCTTTTTCCTCGCACCAAAGCGCGAGCTTGAACTGTGGCAAAACGGCCAGAGGCGTTTTCACACGTTTACCGTTGTACTCGGCGATGAGGTCCGCATGTGCGGTGTCGTTCTTGATCGATTTGGCGACATCGTCGGGTCGCTTCCATTTCCCTTGGACCTCGACGAGTCCCATCAGTCCACGAGCCAGGGCATTGGAAGGATCGCTGAGGACGGCGATCGCCAGATGCCTCACGCGTTCGGATTCGAGGCCATGCGCTTCGCACCAGAGCGCGAGTTTGACCTGCGACTCAGCATCACGGGGGGTGACGGCCTTGAGACGAGCGTACTCCGCGGGATCGGCCTGTGGGGGCGTGTCGACGAGGCCGACAATTGATCCCACTGCCATCAGAACGACGGAGAGCATAGACGGGACCTCCTCATAAGGAGTCGAGCTGCCGCAAGGGGGGAATTAGCGACACTGTGTGAATCGTAGCTTGCACGCATGGACTGCACAAGGGCTAAATGATACGATTCATGGTATGGCGGTCAGCTCCCGAAAATCAAAAAACTCATTAAAAAAGTGCGCGCGACCTGAACTGTTCCATTCGTAGACCGTAATACACCGTGATTCGTTCAACGACGACGAAACGAATTGGACACTCGGCGGTTGTAAAAGAGTGTCAAGTTTAGTTGATCATCGTCGCCTCCCACAGACGATTTCGACGATGTTCAGAAGAGGCCAAACCTCTTTCGCAGGGGCGGCTTAGGGTATTCGTTTCCGTCACATCAAGACATCTTCGCGACAACTCAGCTCCTGCGAGACGCTCTGGTTGAGAATTGCGTTTTTGGATAGGATGAAGCGTCGGAAAACGGGCAGGCCCTGACGAAGGGGGTCAGTATGGCGAGGCAGCGGATTCGACGAAGCGCGATTGCCACGGGCAGCCTGGGTGCAGGCATTGCCTGTTTGGAAGGTCGCGTCCTCTTGAGCGCATGGGGGCCACAAACCCCCACGTTCGCCAATCCCACCTATACCTCGGGCACCCTTCATTCTGACATTGCGCCTTCAAATCAGAACTCCCAGTCAGATTCGAACGCTTCGCTCAAGGCGGCTCCCGTCGCGTTTCAAGTGATCGCCGTCAGTCCTTCCGCTGGCGATTCGCAGGGACAAGATGGCGCGTCGGCGAGCCCGGTGGCTTCGCCCACGCTCCTCATCGCCGTGCCGGCGATTCCGGTGTTCGCCGCTCGTGGGAGTTATACGTTTGGAACTGACGGCAACGGTCCTTCGGGACTGACAACAACCAGCGTTTCGCCCGACTCAACCGACGGCATGACGGTTTTCTCCGGCCATCCCGATCACGCGGGAATGGCATGGACTAGCGGCGATGGATCGGGCTCGGCGTTTGCGACCGCGACGATCGCCCCGCTTGGAACCGATTCCGGCACGGTCATTGTCGCGCGACCCTTGTTCTGGGGCCACGTCGGCGATTTCCTGGCGCACATGGGATACGGTTCGTCGAACGGATCACCGTCGACTACGTCGCTCGATCCGCAAACGCCCCCGGCTGGCACGTTGAATTCGTCGCCTTCGACTTCGACGTCCACCTCGAACGCCAGCACGACGGCTCCCCAGACACCACAGTTTCAGGCAGCGCCTCCGCCTCCCTCGCATGATAGTTGGGCGCATCCTAACTACCAGATCTCGAATGGGTACGGAAACGGGCAGGGGCCTCAGGGCGAAAATGCGGCCCAGAGCCAGATTGGTCAGTATTCGCAGGCGCAATCGACTTCGGTCCAGCAGAATCAGAGCCAAAACGAAGATCCGCCTCCGCCGGTGATGAACCCAGGGCCGAATATCTCATTCCGCGCCATCGTGCACGGTGAATTGAGCAGCGCCGGGCCGTCGAGTTCGCACGAAGACCGAAGCAGCGCGTCGAACAACGCCTCGACGGTCGTTCAAACCAGCAGCTCAGGCTCGGGAATGGCCGCGGGGCCAAGCGTCGCCGTGGCGATCGCCATCCCCAACCAGGTCGGGCTCTATTCGCAACCTATCTCGCAGGTGCCGCTGGCGATCAACGGCAAGTCGCTCCAGTTGCTCTCCGCCAATACGTTGAACATGGCGGACGGTGGCACACAATATGGCCTGTCGACGCGCACGAGTGGTTTGCGTTCCACAGAAGGGGATGGTTCGCAAGAAAGCGTTGTGGTGAGCCCGGATTCGATCTCGGCCGAGGAAACGTCGCTCGTCGTCCCCGTGGCCGATACCGACCTGCCACACAGCGCTTCGGATCTGAGCCTTTCAACCATGCCGCTCGACGCTGCTGCGTGGGCGGCGGCCGTCGATCAGCTCCTCATCGGCTTCGACGACCTGCTCGGCACAGTAAGCGAGTCTACTCCCGACCCAGCTTACATGCCGTGGGTGATTGGTGCGGGGCTCACTGTCGCGTTTTCTGAGATCGCACGACGGAGCAGAACGCGAACCAGTTTCCGTATGGCTCTAGTGAACGCCTCAATGGTCGATTCGCTACGCGGACGCCGCAGGCGGTAAGGTCTGCCGCGCTGCTCGAGGAGAGGTTCGGAGAGAATGATGGACGACAACGAGGCGCAACTAATCCGCCTGCTCTCCGAGGGTGACGAAGCGGCAGCGTCCGAGGTCTTCCGGACCTACGAACCCTACCTGCGCATGGTCGTCCGCCAACGCATCCGGCCGAAATTCCGGCCGAAGTTCGACTCGGTCGACATCGTGCAATCAGTCTGGGTCGATGTGCTCGATCATCTGCGTCAAGGCGTCCGTCGTTTCGACAGCCCCGCGCACCTGAAAAACTTCCTCGTGCGTGCGACGCTCAACCGTTTCATCGACCGCCTGCGCTCGAATCGCCGCGCCGTCGATATCGAGCGATCGATCGCGTCCGACGCGGTTGGCACGGTGCCCGAAACTCGGACGCCGCCGCCGAGCCAGGTCGAAGAAGCCGAGGAATTGTGGAACCGGATGCTCGAATTGTGTCCGCCGGCTCACCGCGAGTTACTGCGGTTGCGGCGGCAAGGGTTGGCAGCGACAGAAATTGGTGCGAGAACAGGTTTGAACCCAGGCAGCGTGCGACGGATTCTGGCGCAACTCGCAAGCCGGATTGCCCAGGAGCCGAATTCGGTTCTCAAGCCGAATGACAGGCAGGAGATGGATCAGCCGTAGCGCAAAGGACGGAGAGCGGGCGTGCACGACTTCGCGACCGATGAACGAAGCCTCGAGCCCGAAACCGAACTGCAAGCCCTGGCCGACTCGCTCGCACAGTCGATGGCACAGGCCTGGCAGCGCGGCGAACGCCCCGTCGTGGAAACTCTGTTCGCCGAGCATCCTGAACTTGCCGACGATCCCGAACTCGCGGTGCAACTGATCTACGAAGAGATCACGCTACGCCGGGATTTCATGTTCGAGCCGACCGAAGCGGAAATCCTCGCTCGTTTCCCGCGCTGGCGTAACGAACTCTCGGTGCTGCTGGCCTGCGATCGGCTCGTGCAGCCGTGCGATCTGGTGACATCCTCGCCTGGTACGCGCGTTCCGCAACGATGGCCCGAGGTTGGGACCCGCCTCGGGCAGTTCCGGCTTGTCGCGATTCTCGGCTCCGGGACGATGGGCAGAACGTTCCTCGCGCGCGACCCCGACCTGGCCGATCGCCACGTCGTGCTCAAACTTACTGCGCGCGGCCTCGGCGAGCACGTTTCGCTCGCGCGGTTGCAGCACACGAACGTCGTGCCGCTTTACGCCGCGCCCGAGTTTCCCGAGCAAGATTTGCGTGCGCTTTGCATGCCGTATCTCGGCGGCACCACACTTGATTCCGTGTTCGCGCAAATTCGTCTTCATGTCGAAGGCCGGCCGACGGGCAAGTCGATCATCGACGCGATCGACCGCGCTGAGGCACAGTTGCCCGTCCGAGAAGAGCTGCGAAAACAGGGCACGGCCCGGTTGGTGCTCGAGGAATTGAGCTACGCCGACTCGATCGCCTGGATCGCCTCGCAACTCGCCCACGCGCTTGCCGCAGCGCACGACGGCGGGCTCGTGCACATGGACGTGAAGGCGGCGAATGTGCTGATCGCAACCGACGGCACGCCGATGCTTCTCGACTTCCACCTCGCGCGCGAGCCGGTGAAGGTCGATTCATTGCCTCCCACATGGGTCGGCGGCACTCCCCACGCAATGCCGCCCGAGCAACGCGCGGCGATGGCGGCTGTGAAGGATCATCGGCCGGTGACAGTTGCCGTCGACGGCCGAGCCGATATCTACGCCCTCGGCCGCCTGATGGAAGAAGCGTTCGCCGTTCCGCGGGGGCAGGAGAGAGTAACGCCCGGACTTCATGCGATCATCGACCGTTGCGTCGAAAACGATCCCGCCGACCGATATCTCAACGCGCGAGCACTTGCCGAGGACCTCGAACGGCACCTGAATGACGAACTGCTCGTTGGCGTTCGCAATCATAGCCTGCCCGAGCGATGGTCGAAGTGGCGTCGCCGGCGTCCCTATGGCCTTGCCTGGAGCATCGGCCTGCTCGCACTCGCCGCCGGCGCCTACTTGGGAGCAGGTTTCGTCAACAATCGTCTCGCAAGTGCTCAGGATGCCGTTCTGTCTGCACGTGTTCAATTAAATATGCGGAATTATGAAGATGCCGTGCAAATTGCGAAGCGCGGGCTGAGCCAGGTTGAGTATTGGCCGTTGGCTACACGCACGCGGAGGGAATTACAGGCCGTGCTGGATTCCGTGAAAGAGGTCCACTCTGCGCGCGAGCTTCATTCGCTCGTCGAACAACTTCGCTTTCTCGTGGGTGCGGAGTCACCGCGAAGCGGTGAGCGCGAGTTGACTCGTCCGTTGAAGGTGCGTGAGCTTTGGGACCAGTACAGCGTTCTCGCGTCCGAAGGGCACCTTGTTCCCGAGCGTGAATTGTCATCACTGATCGTCGAAGACTTGCGCGACCTTGTAACGCTGGGATCGAACTTCAACGCTCGTCTGGCACAGACTACTGCTGCCAAGAACGATGCACTTGAAGAGGCGAAGACTCTGCAGAGCGAAGCCGAAGAAGTTCTCGGCGCCGCTCCTGAAGACTCTCCCGCGACATTTTGCAATATCGGGCTCAAACGACTTCAGGAAAGCGACTATTCCACTGCGATTCTTGCATTCGAGCGGGCACTCGAACTCCAGCCCAACCATTTCTGGTCGAACTTTTATCATGCGATTGCGTCGTATCGCCTGAAGCACTACCAGACGGCGCTCGGCGATTTCCAGACTTGCATTGCGCTCGCACCCAAATCTCCGGAATGTTTCTATAATCGCGCACTTGTTTTTACAGAGCTTGATCAAAAAGATCGCGCGATGCGTGACTACGATCATGCGATCAAGCTCAAGCCCGATTTCTTCAACGCCGCCCTCAATCTTGGACTTCTGCACTACAACCTCAAGCAATACGAGCGTGCCAAGGCGATGCTGCTCAAAGCGCTCGCGCTCCGGCCGACCGACGACCAGGCCAATTACTTCATGGCACAGGTGTATCTAACCGAAGGCGATCATTCGCGAGCGCTGGCGTGTCTCGACAAGGCCCGCTCGATTCCCAAGGCCGCGGAGCTGCGAACGCGGCTGCTCAACGACGCTCGCAACCTGAGACGATAAAACCATGCGCAGCCAGGGCGCGTGCTGCGATCGCGCGGTATGGATCTATTTGTGTGTTCATCTCATAATAATTGTGCCCGCGATTGCATTCTATGTAAGCTCGATCGGACGCTGGCCGTTCGAATCGGGACGGCTTACCGCGGAAGTCATGGGCGCAGCTTCGGCACTGTTCTTTCCGATCACATTGATTGCGAATCTCGTCCTCTGGCGTAGACGCCGTGATCCCAAAGGACGCAAATGCCGGCTACGACTTCTCGACTTCTTCTTGTGTGGACTGCATTTTGGCTGTTTGATGCCGGGCTGGATGTAAATGCGCATCGCGCTGGAAATTGGCGTGAGCCATGATGATATGCGGCGATTTGCAGTTGCGGCGAATCGCATATTCTTCGGGCGAAACGCTTGGCAACCGGGCACGAACTTCGTGGAGAAACGGCGAGATTAGGCCGGAGAACTCGCGGGTTTTCCTTCGTAAGGCTTGAATTTCAGGCGATTTACGAATTGCTGGCCTAGCTTCACGGTTTCCGCATGGTACGACGATTGCAATGAAGGCTCGCACCTTTGCTTGCAAAGGTCCGCTGGTCGCTTCAGTGGCTGCTCTCCCAGGAGTCATCAGTCAGAGCGATCGGCAGAGTTTCGAGGTCTGAGGAATTGTGAACAGATGATCGGATTTTTGATCGATATGGACGGGGTGATCTATCGTGGCGGTCACCTCATTCCGGGCGCAGATCGATTCATTGCGAGCCTGCGTCAAAGGGATATTCCCTTTCGCTTCTTGACGAACAACAGCCAGCGAACGAGGCGCGACGTTGCGACACGCTTGAAACGGCTAGGCATTGATGTCGGCAGCGAACATGTTTACACATGCGCGATGGCCACTGCGAGATTTCTCGCACAGAAGAAGCCTGGCGGCACCGCGTTTGTCATCGGCGAGGGTGGGTTGCTTACCGCCTTGCACGAAAACGGCTACGCGATCGTCGACAAGGATCCCGACTACGTCGTCGTCGGCGAAGGGCGAACGATCAGCTTCGAGCTGGTCGAGCAGGCGCTCAAGATGATCCTCGGCGGCGCGAAGCTCGTGGCGACCAATCTCGACCCGAACTGCCCCACCGAATCGGGCCTGCGTCCCGGCTGTGGTGCGACCGTGGCGATGCTGGAAACGGCGAGCGGCGTGAAGGCGTTCAGCGTCGGCAAGCCCAGTCCTGTCATGCTTCGAGGCGCTCGCAAAGAGCTTGGGCTCACGACCGATCAAACTGTCGTTATCGGCGATACGATGGAGACCGACATTCTCGGCGGCCTGCAACTCGGCTTCAAGACGATCCTCGTGCTGAGCGGCGGTACCTCGCGTGCAGACTTGCCGCGCTATGCCTATCAGCCTGACGCGATCGTCGATTCGATCGCCGAACTTGATGTCGATCATTTGATCGACGAGTTCACGCCGTCGAGCGGCGTTAGGCCGGTCGAAAAGCGGGCGCGTCGCGAACTCCAGTCGGCGCAATAGTTTTCTGGCGTATTTCATCACGTAATAAAAATGACCAGGGCCACCGAAAACTCGGCAGCCCTGGTCTTTCATTCTTCAATCAATCGGTCTAACCGATCAATACATTTCGTCGCCACCGTGGCCGCCGGCTGCCTTCTTGTCTTCGGGCATGTCGGCGATCAGGGCGTCGGAGGTCAGCAGCAGGGTGCTCACGCTCGCGGCGTTCTGCAGGGCCGAACGGGTGACCTTGGTCGGGTCGATGATGCCGGCCTTCACGAGGTCGCAGTAGCTGTCGTTCAGGGCGTCGTAGCCGAAGTTGCCGGACTGCTCCGACACCTTGCTCACAACCACGCCACCGTCCTGGCCAGCATTCTCGGCGATCTGGTGGATCGGCGCGGTGCAGGCACGAACGATGATCGCGTAGCCGGTCGACTCGTCGTGGCTCAGGCCGGTCGGCTTGACCGTCCGCGAGGCACGGAGAAGAGCAACGCCACCACCGGGGAGAATGCCTTCTTCGAGGGCGGCACGCGTGGCGTGCAGGGCGTCCTCGACGCGAGCCTTCTTCTCCTTCATTTCGGATTCGGTCGCGGCACCGACGTTGATCTTGGCAACGCCGCCCGCCAGCTTCGCGAGACGCTCTTCGAGCTTCTCACGGTCGTAGTCGCTCGTGGTGTCGCCGATTTCGCGGCGAATGGCGACGATGCGACCCTGAATCGCGTCCGACTTGCCGGCGCCTTCGATGATCGTCGTGTTGTCCTTGTCGATCTCGATCTTCTTCGCCTGACCGAGGTCCGACAGGGCGACGTTTTCGAGCTCGATACCAAGGGCTTCGAAGATCGGCTTGCCGCCCGTGAGGACCGCGATATCTTCCAGCATCGCCTTGCGACGATCGCCGTAGCCCGGGGCCTTAACAGCCGCACAGCGGAAGGTGCCGCGAAGCTTGTTGATGACCAGGGTGGCCAGGGCTTCGCCGTCGATGTCTTCGGCGATCAGAAGGAGGGGCTTGCCGGTCTGGGCAACCTTCTCGAGCACCGGAACCAGGTCTTTCACCGACGAGATCTTCTTCTCGTAGATGAGGATGTAGGCGTCTTCGAGGACGGCGGTCATCGAAGTCGGGTTGGTGACGAAGTAAGGGCTGAGGTAGCCGCGGTCGAACTGCATACCTTCGACCCACTCGACTTCCGTCTTGAGGGTCTTGCCTTCTTCGACCGTGATCACGCCGTCTTTGCCGACCTTCTCGGTGGCTTCGGCGATCATCTTGCCGATTTCGCTATCGAAGTTCGAAGCGACGGTGGCGACCTGTTCGGTCTCCTTCTTGTCGCTGATCTTCGTGCTCAGCTTCTTCAGCTCGGCGACGATGTCTTCAACGGCCTTGTCCATCCCGCGCTTCATGAGCGTGGGGTTGACGCCGGCGACAACCGCCTTCAAACCTTCGTTGTAGATCGCTTCGGCCATCACGGTCGCCGTGGTCGTGCCGTCACCGGCGACGTCCGAGGTCTTGGAAGCAACTTCCTTGACCATCTTGGCGCCCATGTCTTCGTAACGATCTTCGAGCTCGATTTCCTTGGCGACGGTCACGCCGTCCTTGGTGACGGTGGGCGAGCCGAACGACTTCTGGATGATGACGTTACGGCCACGGGGGCCGAGGGTCACCTTCACAGCGCGGGCGAGCTTGGCAACGCCTCGCTGCATCGCCTGACGAGCCTCTTGATCAAACGCGATCATCTTCGCGGCCATGGCGTTCTATCTCTCCCTTAAGGGATCTAAGTGTCTATGCGGAATGGTGTTGTGAACGATTGGCCGGTCGTCAGTCGATGACGGCGAGAATATCGTCTTCGCGCATCAAGAGGACCTTCTTGTCGCCCTCGAGCTTGAATTCATCGCCGGCGTACGAGGTGAAGAGGACAGAGTCGCCCACCTTGACCTGCAGTTCGCGACGCTTGCCGTCCTTGGTGATCCGGCCATCGCCGACGGCCAGGACTTTGCCCTTCTGGGGCTTATCCTTGGCGGTATCGGGCAGAACGATGCCGCCCGCCGTCGTCGCCTTGGCTTCCTCGCGTGCCACAACAACCCGATCGCCCAATGGCTTGAGATTCATCTGAGTCCGATCTCCTGCACTCAACCAACCGGATGCGGTTCAACCCACGGTCACGCCCCGGTGACAAGACGCGACGCATGGCCGTGCGATGGCAGCAAAGCGTGTGCCTAAGATGTTTTTCTTCCGTAAGTATTTTCTGAAAAACGGTTTGCATAGTTTCGGGGAGGTCGAAGTAGAATCTTTGTTCGCTGCCGAACGGTGATGCTCTACTGTGGGGCCTGCCAATTCGGCAGATGACGGTGTCCGGGTTTCGTGCGATGCCGCACTCGCCGGTTCAGAGTCACCACTTTCACATTAGCCCAGGCCGCTTCAGTTCGGACACGCGTTTGCTGGGACCTAACGGAGAGTTGCAGAAGCCGTTCGACGCGCATAGCGTATTGATTGCCGAGTTATTTGGTACTTTGTTCGATGAGGTTCAATTTGGCGCATAAGACGCGCTTTGTGGATCTATCTCCGGTCTCCTCGATAACGTCGCTCGTCGGTGACGGGAAACTCGTTGCTTTCAACGTCGGACCCGATGGCGCTGTTTATCTTGTGATCGCGCTTCAGTGTCTGGATCATCAAATCAAACGACGTGGACGTACTGACCACCCCAAATCCGTGCCGAACCAACTGCGAAGGTATCGCGTGGTCACCTTGCTCGAAGGAAGGCCGACGCTCGACCTACTGATAGAGGGTGAACGCTTCAATATTCACGACATTCAGCCATTAGTTGATGAATTTTTGCTTGTTGGCATTCGATCCGTCTGCCAAGGCCTCGAAGATGTCGAGAAGAACGGCAGAGTCTATACTCTTGAAGGTGTTCTCGCTCGGGAGATCCTGCTCGGTGATGGCATCGAATTAATGCAGACAACCGGTCGAGGTTCGATTTGGACGAGCTATTCCGATGAGGGGATTTTAGGCGGTTCCAGATCCCAGGCTGCCGTCGGCGAGTCTGGGTTGGTCGCGTGGGATGCTGAAGGAAACAAACTCTATGAATTCCAGCCGAGTGACGGACTCGATTATATCGACGATTGCTATGCGCTAAATGTTGAATCCGACGAGGATGTTTGGTTTTATTACTACACCGCATTTTCACTTGTTCATTTGCGCGGTCAAGAGATCCGATCGTTTTGGAATATGCCGCTAATGGGCAGCAGGGCATTCGCCGTTTCGGACGGCCATGCCCTGTTCGCGGGATGCTACAAAAAACGAAACTTGTACCACCTTTTTGAGCTTGGTAAGGAAAAGATCCCGAACCTTTTGGCGAGAATTGAATTCAGAAACGAAGCCGGCGCCAAACTCGTTGCCGACCGACTCATTGGGCGTGCAGATCATATTTATATGCTTTGCGATGGTCTCTTGTATCAGATCGACATGCGTGCGGTACTCGCATAACAATCAAAGAGTTGGCGTATGACGATTTGAATCGGAACATAATCTCCGGTCTCGGGCAAGCGACACTGACTAGGGCTGACGCCGGGTGCCACTGGCTATGCCCGTGTCTTCGTCTTTGGTTGATCGAGGAGACGGCACTCGGTGGGGTGGCGAGCCTACAAAATTGGAGCACTGGCGTAGCCAGTGGCACCCATTTAATATCCTAATTCTGTTGGATAGAGTTGAGTTTAGCTGATGTGGTGAATTTTGGGTGCCACTGGCTCTGCCAGTGTCCTCGTCTTTGGTCGATGGGCGATTGACGTGTCACATCGAAAGTTGGTGAAGCACATCCACGAACCGGGTCATCTCCATGAACTGACATTCTCTTGCTATCAGCGACTGCCGCTTTTGACGAACGACTCGTGGCGGGAACGGCTGGCGAGATGCTTGGACGAGGCGAATCGTGAGGCGAGTATCGAACTCGTTGGATTTGTGTCCATGCCGAATCACGTTCACCTGCTCATTCATCTCACTGATCCAGAACAATCAATCAGCCGATATCTGGCACGTATCAAACAACCGTTCTCCCGAGAGGTCAAGGAAGTCTTGATTGCGAGTCGATCGAGCTTGCTAGCCAGGCTTACTGTTCTCGAACGACCGGGAAAACCTTGTTTTCGGTTTTGGCAAGAAGGGTCCGGGTACGACCGAAATCTTTTTGGCTCCAATGCGATACTCGCGAGCTTGCAGTATATCCACGAAAACCCCGTCAAACGCGGCCTATGTCGGAAGCCCGAGGATTGGCGTTGGTCGTCGGCACACTATTATCTCGCCAATTCGCCGGCAGTTAATCGGCCGGGGTTGCCGACTATTCACGGTCTACCCGTCGACGCCGCTTCATGAATTGACCGGCAGGTGGCTTGGGCAAAATGCCGGGTGACATGTATATGGATGCGACAATCGAAAGGAAATGCGTCTATTGAAAGGCAGATTCATGCTTATATGGCGCAAGCGTGAATCTGGGCCGAACAACGTGATAAGAAAATGAAATCTCAAGTCATCGTCTGAATTCGACCATCTGTTGGCCCGCCGGTTGCATTACTTCCTCACCGAATGACCTCGAACGTGGATACTTGGCCGACAGCCGACTTTCTGATCGATTCTCGCAGGAGCTTGTCAATGATTCGTGCTTTCGTTGCAGCCGTAGTGTCCATTGTGCTTTGCTCACAAGTGACTTACGCCCAGGACGGACCACTCAACCGGGCGGGTAGGGCACTCGATAACGCTGGCCGGAATATTCGCAATCGCGTCGAGACGGAAGTTGAGCGTGGGCAGATTAGCGCTCAAGAACGGGACGTGTTACACCGCGTCGTTCGACGAATTGAGTGGGACAAGCAGCTCGTTGGCTCGGTACTGCAAATCGAGTCTCAACCCGGTGGAGTCGTGTACTTACGCGGATCGGTCTTGAATGACGTCGCCAAAAAGCGGGCGATGGACCTCGCCGAGAACACCTTGGGTGTCAGCAAGGTGGTCAGCGAACTGGCACTGGTGAAGGACGTTAAAGTCGTGGAATCTGTGCCGACTCAAGTCATCGTCACGCCCGTTGAGACGCGTGTTGTCGCGCCTCCCGCGGTTGTTCCTTCCCAGCCCAGAGTTATCGTCAAGCCCTGAGCGATTCGCTGCAAGAAAAGAGCGGCGGGTGGCCTTGCACAGGCCACCCGCCGCTCAAAAGACGCGCTGAACACATAGACTACAAAGTTACTCCAGGCACTCGCGTTGCCTGCACTTCAAGATTGACGACCGGTGACTTCGCCTCATCGTTTCAAGAAACATTGACATTGACTTAACTGTACGTTGCCGTGAATGTGCCGTTCTTGGTGGTGCCGTCCCAAGTCAACTGCACCTGCCCCGAGCCTGTGACCCCAGCATACGCCCCGGTTCCTCCAGAGATCATGTAGTCACCCGCGCGACTATTAGTTCCCGTCGTTGCCAGGTGAACGAATGTCAGATCGACCTCCCCTTGACTGGTCTGCAAGCTCCCAATCTCGAAGGGGAAATTCTGAACGTAATTGGTGTAACTTGACGTGGTTCCTGTCCCAGCGATCTCACCCAGCGGGCTGACTGATCCCGAGTAACTCGTGCCAGTCTCTTTGTCAGGTATGCTGAAGTCTCCGCCGAACTCGCGGAAGTGCGTGGTTGTGGTCTGGGGAAAATAGGTTCCTTGAACTGTTCCTGTCAGGTGAATGGGATGAGCCTGATTGTAGGCAGCAACGCCGTTCTCTTTCATAAGAGCGACGACATCCTGATTGATTTGCGATTGCACGAACGTGTTAAAGAGCGGATTCGGCAACGGGCCCCTTGAGTCGAATCGGGCGAGGGTGCCTTGGGTGAGGACGGCATTTCCCGACGTGTCGGTGATCGTTGTTGACTCCGAAGGGCTGCCGGGCGGATTGTAAGTCGCAGAAATAGTAAACCAGGCTCCTGGCGCCGGCAGCGCGACAGGACGAGTCAGCATCAGTGTGACCGAATTCTGGCTTGGGTTGTAAACCGCTGCGTTAATGGTGAAGTTCGGTCCCGCCGCCTGATAGTTCGCCAGGTTCTGGGCCGTGGTGGGGTCTAACGGCTTGGAGAAGTTCATCACTAGCCCCGCCAACTTGTGGCCGTGGCGGAGCATGTACGACTTGACCATGACAGGTGGCAAGACGGCAGCCTCGGCTACGGCGGCGACGTCTGCAGCCTTTGCGGCGGCTACCACTGCGGCGTGATGACCGCTCCCGCTCAGCACTACCCGTCCTTCGAGGCACTCAACGCCGAGCGATGGAGTCCGCCTGGAGCGTCCATTTCCGAAGGCCTTCAACATTCGGATCACCTGCACCTGAGGGGGGCTTGGCGCATTGCGCACGATTGTAGTGAACGATCGGATAAATCGGGCTGCGATCTCGACTTTGTTTTATACAATTCACCGGTGAAACAAGAATTTAGAAATGACAGAAGAACATGAAGGTGATATCCGGAATCTATCGCGTAATTTGTGCAATTGGAGTCATGGAGCGGTGGGAAGGGGAGGTGAACATCACATTCGCGGTCGAAATGCGATTCAGTCTCGCCTGATCTAGCGAGTCGCGAGAATAGGCATCACGCCTGAAATCCTCGCGCAAAGCACTTAAATCGCGATCATGGAGCAGAATAACACGTTCTCCAGTTGGAAGGCCGAAGGCCTTGCCCACGTATGTGAATAAATTCTAAATTTAAGTGGAATTCTTTGCTGATTCTGGCTTTATGCAATTTGAAACCTTTGCTATTGTTCCGCAGCCTCCCTTCACAATGACTGTGATGGGAAATTTCGGGTTTCGGGAGCTCGTTGATCGGCTCGAACGCCATGGAGGGCGTGATGAAGACGAAAAAGGCGAAGATCAAGCTCGAAAGCCTCGAAAGCAGGGCTCTTTTGACGGGCACAGTGTACTTTGATGAGCCAACATCGACGGTGACCGTCAACGATCAGGTTGGCACCGTCGACCTTTCGCTCAGAGCCTATTCCGACCCCAACAACTTGATGAACGCCACCCCACCTGTAACGGTCACCGTTAGCACGACCGGGGGCACAGCGGTGCCGGGCGTCGACTACACGCCAGTCCAGCAGACGTTCACTATCACGCCCATGACTCCCGGCGGCGGTCCGCCCACGGTCGCACATCTGACGATTCCGATCCTGCCGGGTTCGGCGTCGCTGGGCACCCGTGTGCTCCAGGTCTCGATCTCGCCGGCTTCGTCCGCGGCGAATGGAACGCCGAATGAGTATGTCGTCATCAACCACGGAACCGATACGACATCTCCCACGATTGTGAATTCGCAAGCGCTGACTCAGGGTGGCAAGGTCGTCGCGTTCGCCCTTCAGTTCAGCAAACCAATGGCGCCTGGCACAGTTACCGACCTGGCCGATTATGAAGTCGTCTCACCCAAATCGAAAATGGAAATCGGCAGCGCGATGATGTCGGAGAGCGCTGGACTCTTCTACAGCAATGTCATCGCGATGAAGTCGGCCACATACGACGCGTCCACAAACACGGTCTATCTGGTGCCAACAAAGCCGCTCGTTCCCAACCAAGCGGCCGCCCGGTTGCACCTCGCGTTCCAAGTTGGGTCGCCGACCACGACAAATTTCTCCAGCCTCACCGATACATCAGGCAATCCCATCGAGTTCGATACGTGGTCTCAGGAACTAGGGCGCTTTGCGACAGGTCCACAAGTGACCAAGGCGAGCACTTCCATGCTGTCTTATCTTTCACTTGCTCCCGCGCATGCGAAGACGAAGCCCGCTGCAAAGATTACACATAAAACGAAGTAAGCTTGCTTCATCGCCTTCGCGCAGACGTTTGTTCAAAAAAGCAACCGGCGGGATCATTCGACCCCGCCGGTTCAAGTCTAGTTTTCAGCCAGTGGGCTGACGCACTGATCTCACTCAGAATGCATCGGCGCTGATGACCTCGCCACCGCTCTTCGTCGACAGTGCTTGATAGATCGCGGGCGCCGTCGTGCAACCCATCGAGTAGTTGTTGCCATTGAACGTGAAGCCGACCGGATAGTTACCGGTGCTGTTCAAAGGCCAGGTGCCGATCGTGTCTTTGAGGAACCTCACAGAACCATCGGCGAAGGCATGATTTGCCCCGCCAGGATGGAAGCTGTTCGCACTCCCGGCAATGATCGGAACACCCACGAACGAGTTCTGATAGATCGTCTGCAGTCCATCAGCTTGCGAAGTACCGACATTCGGCAGCCGCTTCTGGGCGTTGATGCCGTACGCCGTGCAGAACGTGCCCGACTCACCAGCGGTCCACCCGCACCACGACCACAGCCCGTAACCCGCCTGGAGATCTGATGGCAAGAGCCCGATGGCGGTCTCGCTGAAGGCGATGGTGTTGCTTGTTCCGTCGGTAATACTGGCGACGGTGGTCGAGCTCCAGTAGCCGTAGATTCCGTTGCAATTCGCCTTTGCCAAGCCCTGGTTGGTGGTGAAGCCGTTCGGAGGATTCTGGCCCAGGTCGTTGTTCGTGAACGTCCCCATGCAGGCGCGATAATTGCCGTGTGCCGGTGATACGCCGAACATGATGTACTTGCCCGGAATACCGCCGTTCGCATGCGTAGGCGTGGCGTTCCAAGCCGCAGCGTCGCTTGGGCACAGGTAGGACGCAATGCTCGACTTCACGATGGTGAAGTTGGGTCCATCGTAGACGGCGACACTGAAGTTATAGGCATTGTTGAAGCCGTTTTGCTCCATGTAGGGGAGCATGTCGACCATGACACTCTGACTGCCCAGGGGCGCGTAGACAACGCCAGGGGACTGATACATCCCCATCGCGAAGCACCCGTTGGAACTCTCGTAGTTGGCTGCGGCCAGGCCGAGTTGCTTCAGGTTGTTGACGCACTGGGCACGACGGGCGGCCTCGCGGGCTGCCTGCACGGCTGGAAGAAGGAGAGCGATCAATACGGCAATGATTGCGATCACGACGAGCAGCTCGATGAGGGTGAAGCCCTGTCGACGCGGCTGCACGCGGTTGAATCGATTCGGCACGGAGTGATACCTCGGAAGACGAATGTGCGCGGATAGGTCAAGGAGAACAATCCGGGCTCTGGTGAAATGATCCCGCTACGAAAAACAATTCAGGGCGGAGAGTATTCAGCGGGAGAGTATTTGGCAGGAGAGACGGGGGGATAAGGCCGGAAGTGAATGAGAGAAATGAGGACTTGATCATTTAGTGATCGGATCAGCCTTCTTGATCTCCACTCCCTTCCCTGGTTGGGCCAGCGACTTCGACGCTTCTCGTTGCAACGCTTCTTGATCCGCGGCACTCAGAGCTTTCGTTGCCTCGCTGCTCGATGCCGTCGGTCCGCAACCGATCACGCATACGAGCGGAAGGATCATCAGCGCCGCCAGGACAGACTTGCGAAAGGCTCTCATCACGCTCCATTCCTTCGACAGGATTTCCGCCCTCATTCTGGAAAACGAATGTTTTCCAAATGATCAAAGGCCAGCCCGATGATGTTTCAATCGATTGACATCTCGTGGCGCGCGGGCGCACCAAGGCCTGGGTTCCATCGACCTCTTCCGTGGAGGTCTAATTTAGAACGAGACTCGTTTTGCATCCGTGATGCCAAAGCCAAGAGATGCCGAATGCGGCCGTGACCCAAAGAATTTAAATCTTGATTTCAGAATGTCTTAGGAATTTCGTGTGGATTTCGAGAGGAAGCCACTCTGCCCGCAATTTCATCAGTCGCGTCGCCTGATTGGGCGATTCGATCGGTCACGTGAGAGTTCGGCCTGGTCTGTCGGAGACATCTGCTTTCCCGTGTCTCGTGAACGCCTTATGACGTGTTGCACGCATCTGTGGGTGAGGTGTCTCATGGTTCTGGTCTGCTGGTTTTGGCGAGCGACAGGAGGCGGGAACGGCCATTGAGATGTCTGAACCAGGTAAATATCGATAGTGGATGAAATTTTTAGTTTATCATTTATATTAAAGTGAGCAGTTATTATTTGAGTCAATGCAATCGGTCGGCCCATGCGGAGCCCGTATCAATCAGCAGTTCTTCCGTAAGATCACGAGGATTTTGATCGAGATTCAATCTAGCTCGCTTGAAATGAGCGGGACACCGCCGAAATCTGTACAAAAAAATAAGGGACAGGCGTACTGCCCGTCCCTTGCGATGATCTCAATCATCCAGTGAACTTCAGCGATTCAGTTCGCCCGCTTCCGACGCAGCCTGCTGGCGCCAATCACCAAAGCACCGCTTGCCAGCATCACGATCGTCGAAGGTTCGGGAACTCCGATCGATACGGCTGCTGTCGAGAATAATCCGTAGGTGCGATTTTCAAAGCCAAGCTGGGCATTGAACCCAGCGCCCGGGCTCGCCGTTTGATCGCGGTTCGAGAAGATCAATTCATAGCGATAGTCGTGCCCCGCGACCAGCGTGTTCGCATTGACAGTCACACCCGTGGCGGTGGAGGGCAAGAATCCCGCGTCGTAGGCGAAAGCACCCAGCGTGAGGTCGTAAATTTGAAAGAAGATGAATGAGTCGCTCGCGTTTCCGCCCGTATTGAACGCGCTGAATGTCAGATTCACGGTCGATGCTGCGTTCAAGTTTTGCAAGTCCGAATAGGACGTGCCCGTCAAATACGGCTGCGATAACGGATAGTCGTCGGCGGTGTAGTCGAAGCTGGCGACGTCGCTTGTCGCACCGTTGGTGGCGGTGTACGTGTAGGTTCCCGTCGGAAACGCCGCGTCCATCGTCGCCTGGTCGGGAAGCAGTGATGTCTGATAGAGCCAGACGGTCGGGTCGCTCTGTTGCACGAGAGCTACGGGCGAGCCAGGGCCGGGATAGGCCAGGCTCACACCGGTGTAATCGCCGCCGTTATCGCTATGGAGGGAAGTTGTGAAGAAGTAACCGCTCAGAGTGGTCGACGCACCATCCGCCGTTTGCATCGATGATTCTGACCTGAAGCTATCCAGGAAGCTGATTCCCGCTTCGGCGGGCGCGGCGGCTACTGCCAGGCCGAGCACCGCTGCAAACGCCCAGAAACGCGATTTTAGGCGACTTGCCACAAGTTGACGAACTTCGCGGTGCATACGACGAGCCCCTGTCAAAACAGAGTCGGATTGATCGCACAAAATTCCGAGACTAATGCATATAAGCAATCCGGTGGGCTCGGTCAAGTTACTTGAAAATGAAAAAGGTCGATTATGATTGGCCCGGCGGTCATTAAAGAGTGCCGGTGTGAAAATGAATCCAAAGAGAATTGCGTTGACTGTGCATGACAATCAGATCCGACACCATGAGCTCAGACCGGGGTCTAATACGAATCGCCGCCAACTTCGTCCCAGGCCGGCGTGCCAATGACGCGCCAGGTCGGAAGATAGATTTTCGAGGTGACCTTTCTCACGCTGCCGTCGGCATAAAGTACGTTTGCACCGCCGTCGTGATAGCTTCGCGAAGTGATTGCAGCGAAGGTCGGACCGCCAAGAATTTCGCGTTTGTCGACGAGGTCAACGTCGATTCCATTTGCGTTGTTCGTAACGAAGTTAGGCGGCCAGGCGGTGGTGAAGCCTGTCTGGTGGACCGAGCCGTCGAACCATCGCGTATGGCCGTCGGTTCTCAAGATACATTTTCCATTCGTGTATTCAGATGTGTTAATCGAAATTAGCGGCACTCTGTACGCGTCAACCGAGGCCTCGTTCAGCTTTGACAATCCGCCGCAATCCGTGAGATAAGGCTGTCCAGTTTTGACCTCTGCCAGGATGATGGTGTTGCCTCGAAAACCTGTAAAATCGGCCCAGCGGATTGATTGATTCGGGCCGAACGCACTTCGATTTGGCCCACTGCCGTTGAGTCCTGACCAGACCGACCAGTCGCCCATGCACCAGCCGTAGTTTGTGCCGCTGAAATTGCCGAACTTTTTGTTGGGATCGCTAGGGCAGAGGAGTCCGTTGATCACAACCCCGCTCACAGTTCGGTTGGCCCATGTGGGAAATCCTGCGGAGAAGTTGAACGCGTTATACGTTTCTTGCCCCGCGATCTCCGGCAGAAGTCGGACGTTGATGCTGAGCTGATCGAGCCAATTGGGAGACGCATGTGGCGTGAGCGAAGGCGGGAAAACACCCTGGTCAGACACATATTGAAAAAGGGCGTTCCCCAGTTCCTTCATGTTGCTGAGACACTGAGTGCGCCTCGCGGACTCCCGAGCCCTTTGGATGAAAGGTAGAAGCAGCGCCATCAATATGGCGACTACCACCATCGCGATCATCATCTCGATGAGCGTGAAACCTCGGGCGCTCGGGAGTTTCATCGAAGTCTCCGATCGCATCAACATTCTGATGACTTTACGCTTGCTCCCACCTTCGCTTCGGCAAAGTTTGTACGAGCCGATCGCTGCTCTGATCCATCGCCATTTGCACCTCGGCTTCGGAAATGGGCGTGAACCATAATATGTTCACGGGATCGCCGAACTGTGGCGGGAGGGCGGGCGTTGGTACGGCGGGATGACTGGTTTGAAGCAAAGCCGACGAAAATTCGCGGTTCTGCCACGAGTCGCAAGGAATCGTGTGACCGGGGCCGAGGAACGTGTAATAGCTCCAGGGAAGATTACTTTGTGCGCTGATGTATCGCCCGAATTCCTTGATTGCGTCGTCGGACCAGCGTTTGGGAAGGACGGCGCCGAGTTCGATGCGTCGCGGCGATTCGGGGTGTTCGGTCGTCGTCTCGACGTTCGGTTGCGGACGCAGGCACATTCCCAGTGTGACCAGCACCACGCTGTCTTTCCGCGGGATTCGCACCATCGCTTTGGGCGGCCAGTTTCCACCATCGATGGCGTAGTAGTTCGAGTGGACGCCGAGAGTTTTTTCGATCGAGGCGAGAAGCGGCTTGCTGATCGAGGCCCAAAGTCCCGGTTCGTCCCACAGTTTCCAGTACGCCTCAGCCTCGCGAAAACCATTGATGAGGACGTTTTCTGGCCGGAGTTCCCAGGCGAGTGGTCCTTCGCCAATGTTGTCGCGTGCGTAACCGTCGAAGCCTCTTACTCCGCTCCAGGGCGGAATAATGGCGAGTAGCTGGTCGTTTTCATAGAGCGCTGCACCGTTGCCTTCGGGCAGCCAGACGACTCTGAGATGCTCTGGCTTCGGTGCGGGAAGCCCCTGGGGATGATAGCAGTTTGCCCTGGGATTTTTGACCGGCTCGCCTTCCCGCAGGCGCTCGATATCGAACGCATCGTCCGCGGGCGCGAGATTGCGCACCCAGACGCTGCGAATCCCGAACTCGGTTTCCTTCGCACCAAAGAGATAAAAATAACAGACGTCGTCGTGTGCTTCGACGACCGCCTGAATGTTACCATTCGGCCCCACATCTTCGAGCAAAGTCTCCGGCATCATCGCCTCCTTTGGCATTGGCAGACTGGCTGTTGCATGAGGCGCGCAATGTACAGGACGCGAGCCCGGTTCGCACGCGATTTTCGTCTATTCGCGAGCTAATCGCGGGGAGTTTGCACGATTTCATACGTGAGCCTGAGCGTGAATCCGGTCAATCCCACAGCGACAATATACCCAAGGATGAGATTGACACGTTCCCATGCCATGCTCTTCTTGAGAGCGAGGAAGGTTTCTACTTCGTTTTCGATTCCATAGACATAGACGATATTATCGTCGCCGGCGAGCGGTGCGTGATGAGGGTTGTTGAGCTGGTCTTTGAGAACGGTGATAGTGAGCGTCGCGCCGGGATGTATGCAGTCAAGAAAGTCTCTGCGTTCGAAATTGGAAGGATACAGATTCGACGAGACGACAAAGTGAATTGGGTTGCTCTTGAAATAGAGATTCACGCTGCGCGACGTGTTATACCGGTTGATTGTTACCTTTTCATCAGAACTTTGGAGCACGCCGGTCAGCCGGATATATTCATCTTCCGTGCTGAGATTTTTGTTCAGGCACCACCACCAAAGTCCGCCGGCCATCGCGACGAAAAGAGCGACCGCAGGCCAGGGGCTACCTGCATCGTCGGGTGGGTTGTAGAAGTAATTGGTCCCTCTTCTCCGTTTCTTTTTGCGTTTCTTTTTCTTCTTGGGGGCCGCTTCCGGCTCTGCGGCCGGAGGCCTGGGCGGAAGCACGGGAAGAGGCTCTTCGATGTCGCCCCAAACATCCGGAGTCGACGTGCTGCTTCGCTTTCGTCTCCGAACAGGCGGAGGCTCGGGCTCTGGTTGGGTTTCGATCTCCACGTCGGAGTCAAGAATTTCGACTTCGGGCTCGAGAGAGGGTATACGGAACACAATTGCACATTTTTTGCAGCGTGCTTTTTTGCCCGCAAGCGTCTCGCTGAGGTTATAGACTTTTCCACAAGCAGGGCAAGCAAGACTCAGTGACATTGGGGGGCCGCCGAATCGTTATGGGATCGACAGGTTAGGAAGAATGCTTACGCGCAGCCACAACAAACGCATGCCGGCCATTGCCGGATCATGGTGTCGACTAGCGACCAGGCCCTGCGTCGGGCGAAGCCGAACCGCGGCCGATCCCCAGCAACTGAAAGGGGACCAGGCTCTGGTGAAGAACAGGTAGGTCCTGTTCCTCTCTTACGGCTTATACGTATGATCGAGAATTACTTTAGAATAACAGACGATTGCGGTTCGGCAAATACGAGGTGTGTGAAAACTGAAAGACTGTCGAAATAAAGGCGCATCAAGCGAGGCTTGACCAACCTTGGAGGATGAGATGACCCAGGCAGAGATTTCCGGGATCTCGCCGTTTTTCATCGTGCGCGACGTCCCTTCATCGCTGGCATTCTATCGCGACCAGCTTGGCTTTGAGATCACATTCGAGGGGCCGACGGCCGATGACATCTTCTTCGGCATCGTTTGCAGAGGCCGTGCGATGATCATGTTCAAGGCGGTTGATGTCGATCCGTTGCCCAACTCCAAGCGCGATCCTGGAGCCCGCTGGGATGCGTACCTGTACGTCCCCGACCCCGATGCGCTGGCGGCGGAGTATGCGTCGCGAGGTGTCGCGTTTTCGGAACATCTCAAGGATACTCATGACGGCTTACGTGGTTTCGAATTGGAAGATATTGACGGCTACGTTCTGTTCTTTGGACGGCCGATGATATAAAGAATCGTATGCTGGATATGTTCCGGCATTCGTCAATGCAGGCAACCGCGATGAAACAGTTAATTTGACAATACATGATGTTGGAATTGGTGGATTTGATTTCTGGTCTGAAATCGGAAAAAATGGCTGGCGACTTGTTATGATATCGAGGCGGTTCAAGATCGATTCCATGATTTCGATTTGATCATCGTTCTTGGGGCAGATGCACCGTCGATCCCAAGCAGCTCTTAGGTCATCGAGCGAACACAAATCACTGAAGGATCTCTCCCATGGCACAGGACGTTACCCCCGACGCGATTATGCAACTTGCGTTCGGCTGCTGGGGCTCGAAAACGCTGCTGAGTGCGGTGGAACTGGGTGTTTTTACCGAGCTTGCAAAAGGCCCGGCGTCACTCGATGCGCTTCGCGATCGGTTGGGGATTCATGAACGGGCGGCGCGTGATTTCTTCGACGCGCTCGTGGCGCTTGGGATGCTTGAGCGTCAGGATGGATTGTACGCGAACACGACTGCGACCGGTCTGTTTCTCGACCGCGCGAAGCCGTCGTATGTCGGTGGCATGCTGGAGATGATGAGCGCTCGGCTGTTTCGTTTCTGGGCCGAACTGACGGAAGGGCTCAAAACGGGCCAGCCGCAAAATGAGTCGAAGCATGGCGACGGCTTGTTCGAGACGCTTTATAGCGACCCCGCGCGGCTCGAACAATTTCTATCGGCGATGACGGGGCTGAGCGTTGGTATTGCTCGCTCGCTGGCGCACAAGTTTCCGTGGGAGAAATATCAATCATTCGTTGATGTTGGTGCAGCGCAGGGAGCGTTACCAGTTGTGCTGGCTCAGGCCCATCAACGTCTCAAGGGAACTGGTGCCGATTTGCCGGTCGTGAAGCCGGTGTTCGAGCGTTATGTGGCGTCGAATGGCATGCAGGATCGCGTGAAATTCGCGCCGCTCGATTTTTTCAAGGAACCGCTTCCGCGTGCTGATGTGATCATTATGGGACACATTTTGCACGACTGGGATTTGCCCACGAAGCAAATGCTCATTCGCAAGGCGTACGATGCGCTGCCGGATGGTGGTTCGTTCATCGTGTTCGAGGCACTCATCGACGACGAGCGCCGGACGAATGCGTTTGGACTGCTGATGAGCCTGAATATGTTGATTGAAACTCCCGGCGGCTTCGATTATTCGGGGGCTGATTGCTCGGGTTGGATGCGCGAGGCCGGCTTCAAGGAAACTCGCGTCGAGCATCTTGCTGGACCCGATTCGATGGTGATTGGCGTGAAGTAGCGCAAGCTAACCAGGGGCCGTTCCGCGCGCCCGATCGGTAGGGGATCGGGCCGCGAAACGATCTTGCGAATTCGATCCAGGGCTATCGAAACGCTGCACTGATCAACGCGAAGCATTTCTCCACTCGCGTTCAAGTGTGGCCATTAAATCCGCTGCGGTGAGCGAGCGTGTAAGTGCCGCGCCCTGGCCGGCCCATTGTGCGCCGTAGCCGAATTCGCCCGATCGTGCGGCTATCGCGTGCAGTGATTTGGCGGCGTCGTAGGCGATGGGGTAATCGGGGATTTCAGCGTTGCGTGTTGTATCGCCGATCGTTGTGAGGCGATTGGGTAACGATCGCGCGGGACGTCCAGAGATGGCGCGTGTCATCGTCGTGTGCAGCGCGGCTTCGCTTGTGAGTGTGGCGCGGTAGCCGGCGTCGGCGGATGACTCGGGGCAAAGCAGAAATGCGGTGCCAAGCTGCGCGGCGGTTGCGCCGAGAGCCAGCGCCGCGGCAATACCGGCGCCATCCATAATTCCGCCCGCCGCGATGACCGGGCGATTCATCGAAGAAGCGATAAGCCGAGTGAGGGCCATGGTGCCAAGTGCATCGTCGCGTTCGTCAGGCTCAAACATGCCGCGATGTCCGCCGGCTTCGTATCCTTGCGCGACGATCGCGTCGATTCCCGCCTCGTCGATGAGTTTTGCCTCATGCAAATTGGTGGCAGTCGCGAGCAGAATCACACCCGCGTTTTTGAGTGAGTCGATGACTTCGCGCGACGGCAATCCGAAATGGAAGCTCACGACCGGCGGACGTTCGGAGATGAGCATTTCTTGAGTGGCTCGGTCGTCGACGAAGCTGAGGTAGATTTCGCGGAGACGATCGGGCGGGTTTACACCGAAGCGTGTGAATTCGGGGGTGAGCCGTGCGAGCCAGTCTGATTCGACTGCGTGATTTGCTATGGCGGGGCGATGGCAGAAGACATTGACGTTGAATGGACCGCTCGTTGCGCTGCGAACCTGCGCAATCATCATCTGGGCGGCAGCGGTGCTGAGATTGCCGATGCCGATCGATCCCAGACCACCCGCATTCGAAACCGCGGCGGCCATTTTCGGCGTGGAGATGCCGGCCATTGGCGCCTGGATGATTGGTAGACGTATGCCGATTTGTGCGAGCAAGTCGTTTTTCACGATTTTATACGCTCCTGCCGCGATGCCATGTTCAGAAGGCATATTCTCGTGGCTTACGACATTCTATCGCGGCAGGAAAGTATGCCGTGTTATCGCGCCGGATTGCTGATCGCGGGTTGCGATTTCCAGCCGTTGAGTGCTTGCGGCTGAGCATTACCTTCGCGGAGGAGATAGGCGCGATTGGTCGCGAGATTTTTGAAGGTATCGACACGCCCGGAAGGCCAGCGAATTTCGATTGCGTCGATCGTTTGTGCGGCCCCGACGCCGAAGTGAAGACGGCCATCCGACGCGGAAAGGTAACTGCCGCCGCCGAATCGTTGCGCCACCTGGCGACGACCGCCCGAGGTAAGCGTGACTCTGGATCCGATCGCGTCGTGTTGCGACTTCGTTCCTTCGAGCTGCAACGTGACGAAGTTTCCGCCCGGTGTCTCGTTGTGAAAGACGGCGAGCGGTTCGTCGCGCGAAACGAGCAGCAGATCGACGCGGCCATCGTTATCGAGATCTCCTGCCGCAAGCCCGCGACCGACTCGAGGCTTCTCCCAAGAAGCTCCGACACGTTTGGAAACGTCGATGAGACGGCCCGAAGTCGTGCCCATCATCAACAGGCCGGACATGGCATAGGGCGTGCTGGGGCGGTAATCGTTCACATGACCATTTGCCGTTGCAAGGTCGAGATGGCCATCATTATCGAGGTCGAGAAACGCAATACCGAAGCCGAGGAGGAACCGGCTGGGAGCAGCGAGGCCGATATCGACCGTGCCGTCACCGAACTGGCCGCCGCCGAGGCCGCGATAAAACGTGGTGGATTCGCCATAAAAATTGGTCACAGCGAGGTCGATCAGGCCGTCGCCATTGAGGTCGCCGCAGCCGATTCCCATGCCGGCGAGGAAACTGCCGCTCGCGTTTCCAGCCACGCCGTTTTCGGTGCCGCACTCGCGAAAACGCAGACCGCCAAGGTTGTGGTAGAGCAAGTTCGCCGTGGTGTCGTTTGCAACGAAAAGCTCGGGCTTGCCATCGTCGTCGACGTCAGCGGCAACGACTCCAAGCCCGCGACCATCATTCGGAATCAAACCTGCCTGAGACGAGACGTCGACGAATTTACCGCCGTCGTTGCGAAAGAGATGGTCGGGCAGGGCGGCGAAATCGCGCGGGTCGCAGTAGGTGTGTCCCTCTGCGCCGGGACGTTGGCAGAGACGAGGATTTGCGCTGTCCCACGCGAGATAATGGCAGACATAGAGGTCGAGATCGCCGTCGCCATCGAGATCAGACCATGCGGCGGATGTGGGCCAGTCACGGTCGCCACCAAGACCAACTCGCACAGTGATATCTTCAAACGTACCATCGCCCCGATTGCGATAAAGTGAGTACGATCGCCAACGGGTAATGAACAGGTCGGCGTGGCCGTCGTTATCAAAATCGCCAACCGCCGTGCCGTGGCCATAGCCGCCGGGCATATCGGCGATTCGTGAGGACTTCGTGACGTCTTCAAATGTGCCATCGCCCCGATTGCGAAAGAGTCGATCGCTGCAACGCGCGGATTCGGGCGGGGGAAATTGGCCGCCTTGAATCGTGTAGACGTCGAGCAGGCCGTCGCCGTCGTAATCAATCAGGGCGATGCCGCCGCTCATGGTTTCGGGAAGCTGGCGTTGGGGGGATTGACCGCTGTTGAACGTGAAACGTAGACCCATCTTTTCGGCCGATTCTACAAGCACTGGCGCGTTCACATTTCGACGATTTGGTGATTTTGGAGCCGTTGAATCGGAAGGCAGCACATCGGCTAGCAGGTCGGCGGCGGTTTTACCGGCGGCGGTGGGGGGAGCGGTTTCATTGCCGAGCCGAGCAATTGCCGCACGGGCATCGGAGTCGTCTCCGCCGCGGCGCGATTCGAGAGTCCACCACGATCGCGCGTCGAACCGGCGGCCGAGTCGTTCCGCAAGAGCCGCCAGTTCGCGTGCGTGCGCAGTTGGATCGGGCTCCATGATCAATTTGCGATAGGATTCTTTGTCGCGATCGATCTCGGACTTGCGGCGTCTCAAGTCGCTGGCCGTGGTGGGATCGCCCGAGGCGGTCGCGAGTACCGCGAGTCGTTCGAGCGCTGAGGAATCGCTGGGATCGGCGGTGATCAGATCCTTGAGTGCGGTTTTTTCGGCAGCATTGTCGCCGCGGCGTGCAGCGAACCAGGCCCGCAGCGCGGCGATTCGCGAGCTTGGCAGGTCGTTCGCCGGGATTTGTCGCAGGGCTTGTGTGGCGGCAGCGGAGTTCTCGGTCGCCAATGCGAGATTCAGGCGTGCGATTGAAACCGCAACGTCATTGGGACGTTCTTTTTCGCAGCGTGAGAGCCAGGATTCGGCCTCGGCGAACTCGCCGGAACGAGTCGCGAGATCGGCCTTCGCCAGCCAGACGCGATCGTCGTTCGGTGATTCCTTGTAGGCATTTTCAACACTTTCGCCGATCGCCGCCAAGGGATGCGCGTCAGCTTCGAGTTGCCAGAGAACGCGGAGTGAGCCGGCGGGGTCGCGTGTTGAGGTCCAGCCGTCGCGTAGGAGTTGTGCGAAGGCGGTCGAACGGCCGGTGAACCAGTAGAGCTTGCCGAGCGCCTGGCGCGCATCGTCTGCGGCGGATGTCGATCCGCGTGCGGCGATGAGGAGTCGTTCTTCTGCGACTCGATAGCGTCCGTGATCGAGTGCGAGGCGGCCGGCCATTGATGCGGCTTCGGCAGCGCGGAGAGAGCCAGTTGGGATCTGGTTCCAGTTGGCGAGCGCTGAGTCGATGTTTCCTGCGTTGGAGTCGCAGATTCCGGCGAGGAAATGAAGCTCGGGATCATCGGGCGAGTGCGCGAGAAGTGACTTGAGGCGATCACCGGCGGACGCGAATGAACCGGCGGCAATCTCGCGACGCGCGTTGGCGAGCTCTGTAAAAAAACGCTGGTTCTCGTACAGCCGGTAAGCCGGCCATGCGAGAACCAGAAGCGAAACAATCGCAATGATAAGCCCGCGCCGCATGAACCTTACCCTCGCAACCAAGAAACTCGGGCGGGCGGAGTTTGCCGGCCCGCCCGGTTCCCGTCTGAGGGTATGTTACGGCATCGGTCGATCAATAGGAGTCGGACGAAACAACTTCGCCGTTGGCCCGGGTGCCGATGGCTTCCCAGGTCTGCATGCTGATCGAATCCTTGACGAAGCGAACGCTACCGTCGGCCATCAGCACGTTCACGCCGCCCGAGTGGAAGCTCTGGGCGTTCGAGAAGATACCGTCGTCGACGCCGCAACCACCGCAACCCACGCGGCACGAGTTGAACTTGTAGCTCGTGTTCGGGGTGGCAACGGTGTTGAACAGGGTGTGCGAAGTGGCACCCCAGCCCCAGCGGTTGCCGGTGCTGTTGGTGACGTTCGTACCCGACTTGTTCGCGGCGCTGCAAGCCTGCAGAGCGTTGATGACCGCGGTGTAGTTGGTCGAGCCAACCGGGGCCGAGGCGTCGAGGAACTGACCGCCGCTGGCACCACCGACGCCGGTCACGCCGTTGGCGGCCTGGCCGGGGAGCGTGCTGGGGGCACCGCACAGCGATTCGCTGTACGCGACGGTGTTCGAGGTGCCGTCGACCACGTCACGCAGGCCGAAGCTCACGTTGTAGGCGAAGATACCGGTCGAGTTCTTGTTCGAGTACTGCCCGATGTCGGTCGTGGTACCGATGCTGCCACGGTAGCTGTTGGTGTTGTTGTTACCGGTGCCGCTGCCCGCGTTCGTGTCGGAGGGGCAGAGGAACATGTTGAGCTTGGTATTCCAGGCCGTGGAATTGACGCTGCCGGCAACGTCATACCCGCCGAGGAAGTTGAAGTTGATCGAGTTGTAGAGCGGGCCCTGTTCCATGTAGCCGAGCAACATGGACTGCGAGCTCCAGTCCGTCCAACCACCGTAGCTGCCAACGTTGTTCAAGCCCTGGGACTTGCCGAGGGGGAACCTGTCGACGGACGAGTGGTAGTTGTGCAGACCGAGGCCGATCTGCTTGAGGTTGTTGACGCACTGCGAGCGGCGGGCCGCTTCACGGGCGGCTTGCACTGCGGGCAGCAGGAGCGCGATGAGGACCGCGATGATCGCGATCACCACCAGCAGCTCGATGAGCGTAAAACCGCGTTTCCCTGACTTTTGCATTCTTCGAACTCCAAAACGAACGAATGATACCGGGTCCAGAATCGGACGAGCTCACACGCCCGTCCGGGAGAGGGACCAGCACTGGAACCAGACGCTCCCATAAGGAAGTGTCTGGCAAAAGCCGCGCCGGATGAGACGCGAACTTATTTCTTGGGGGCCGCGGACTTGTTGCCGCCTTCTTTCATGAACTTCTCGCGGGCTTCTTTTTCGGCCGCGATCTTTGCGGGATCGGTGGCGGGAACGGCCGTGCCGTCGCCCTTCTTGCTGTCTTCGCAGCCAGCTGTCGTCAGCAGCAAGCCACCGCAAAGAACTGAGCTCAGGAAATAGCCACCAACGTTGAGGACTCGAAGAACGCGCATCAGATGGAAACCCCGAAACGAAGGTACAACCTCGAACCGGCTCGAGCGAACCGATCACGACCCTGTATGCAATCAACCAATGCAGGCCCAGACCGGGCCGCACCAGAGCGCATCGTAATTATGTGCTTAGTACAGAAAAGAAGTGGGGGAGTTGGAGTTGATCGTAGACTGTTCGGTCAACAGAATCAAGTGTGAATACTACCCACCAAACAGATTTTGTTTACAGCGTTCACCGTAAAGTGTGAGATCCTGCATGGATTCTCTTTTGGCGACCCGCATTAACTACGGGTTTGTTCTCATTTTGTGACTTGCTGCGTCGATTGATTGGCGCGCAAAAAAAGGGAAACCCCTTCCCTGGGTCAGGGGGAAGGGGTCGGTGAGGAGCGTGGGGTGGGTTTGGGTTGCTCCCCGACGGGTCGTGCTTTGAGACACAGGGTGAACCCGCGTCATGGCAAAGAAGATACCCGTCCACTGTGATCCTGCGATGAAGGCGCGACGACCGTTGGGTGAATCTCGGCTTCGGTTTACGATTTCGTCTCCCGTCCGAGCAGGCGAAATCCGGGATGCACGCCAGGGGCGAGTCCCTGATCGCGCGCGATCGTTCGCAGCAGTTCGGCCAGTTGACCCTGTTCCTCATCGCTGAGAGCCATGCAAATCGATGCCTGGTGTTCGCGTGCGATCGCGCTAACGGTCTGGAGCGTTGTTTGCCCCGTTTCCGTCAGGAAAAGCGCGTACGACCGGCGATCGACAGGTCGATTTCGCCGTTCGACCAACCCTTTCTCGGCAAGCTCATCGATCAGAGCCACGAGTCGGCTGGCGAAGACACCGAGCCTTTCGGCAAGTGCCTGCTGGCTGATCCCGTCGGCATCGGCGATGACGGTCAAAATGCCGACGTGCGCAGGCTTGAGATTGAGCGGTTCGAGACGTTCGGCAAACTTTGCAGCCGAATGCGCACCGACCTGCGAAAGCAGGAACGCCAGTCCAGCAGACGCTTTAGGATCCGACTGCGACCGGTCCATTCGTTAATCCGAGAAATCATTATTGACTGTAACGATTTGGCTCCATACCATTGTCGCAGCCGTGAAGGGGGGCAACAAGTCGAACGGTCTTGCTCATAACTGTTTGGTCCGTGAAGACGGGGCAGCAGCGGTACCGCTACGTCCTGAGCCAGCCCTTCATCACAAAAAGCTTGCGACTTCTCAAGGTCCGGGAGGCTTCGATCATGACGCTGAATCACATCAATCTCACCGTCCCCGATGTTGCCAAATCTCGCGATTTTTTCGTCAACTATTTCGGATTCAAGAGCGTCGCCGATAGGGGGCGCGATGTGCTCGCCATTCTCGTCGACGATGCCCGACTCGTGCTCACGCTGAACAATTTCGGCAAGACCGCCGAGGTGACGTATCCCGACGCGTTCCACATCGGGTTCATGCTCGACAGCCGTGAAAAAGTCGACGCGATGTATGAACGTCTCCACGCTGACGGCTTTGCAGACAGCCCTCCGCGCGAGTTTCATGGGGCGTGGACCTTCTACTTCACCGCCCCCGGCGGTTTCACGATCGAAGTGCAGCACATGAATTTCAAGGGTTGAATCAACCTGCCGCCGCCAGACTCGTGTTGACCGCTCGAGTTCAGAATTTGCGAATGGCGCCAGGCGGAGCAAAATCTCCGCAAAGCTCGGGATAGATCGCGGCGGCGGCGATTGCCATGCTCTCGCGCAGTCGCGGTCCGGGCCTTGAAAAGTAGGCCGAGCCGTCGGTCACATAAACTCGGCCGTTGCGGACTGCGGGAAGTGCCTGCCACTGCGGATGCTGCCTCACGAGATCAAGCTCGGCAATCGTCCGCTCGATCGAAAAGCCGCATGCTGATACCAGCACAACCTCAGGTTCCGCGCTCGCTATCTCGTCCCAGGAAACGCGGCGCGACTTTTCGCCGGTCTGGCCGAGAACTTCGACGCCGCCTGCCCGCTGGATCAACTCGGGGTTCCAGTGCCCCGCGCAAAACGGCGGGTCGAACCATTCGAGTAACAGCGTGCGCTGAGGAATATGGTTGCCCACACGTTGGGCGATTTCGGCGGAAAGATTCTCAAATCCCTGCCGAATCTTCTGTGCAAGAGAGCTCGCATCCAAACGTGCAGCGACTTCATCGATCATTGTGAACAGACCGGCGAGGTCAAGCGGATTCACGCTGATGACTTCGGGCTGTTCGGGAAGTTGCATCGCAGCGCGGCGGACTGTCACCTCGTTCACCGCGCACACGTCGCACTGTTCCTGTGTGAGGATCAGGTCGGGCTTGAGTGCGGCGAGCAAGGTTTCGTCGAGTTCGTACAAACCGCCACCCGTCGTGCTTACGGCATAGTCGATCGCTGCGCTTGACGCCTCGTGCGCGATGCGGCTTCGCGTCAGGTGTGGAAGCTTTTCGACACCGGGCGGGAAGTCGCATTCGTGTGTCACGCCCACGAGTTCGCTGCCGCGACCCAGGGCGTGCACGAGCTCGGTGAGCGAAGGAAGCAGGCTTACAATCCGCATGCGATGCGCTCAGCCGGGGTGATCGATCAGGGTTGATGGAGGTCTGTCGTCGGGCCGACTGAGACGATCGTCTGCGGCGTCAGCGGATAGCGTTCGAGCACGCTCCTGATATCGGCGACCGTCACCTTGGAATAATGCTCGATCTCGCTTTCGATCGACATGTATTCGTGACGATACGTCCACTGGAAGCCGAGCGACATCAGGCGACCCATCGGTCGTTCGCTGCGAATCACGTTGCGGGCGAGAACCTTGTTTTTCGCCTGCGTCAGCTCGGCTTCGGTCACGCCTTCGGCCATGACCTGCTTATAGGTTTCGTCGACGCGTCCCAGGTTCGCCTGCGCTTCTTCCGGCGTGCAACTGACGAACGTGTAGAAAACGCCAGCGTTGTTGTAGTCCTGGTAACCCATTTCGGCCGAGTCGGCGTGGCCGGGGTCGACGAGGTTCCAGTAGAGGCGGCTACCAGTGTGATCGCCGAGGATCGTCGACAACAGGTGAGCGGCGTAACGGTCATCGCTTTCGAGCGGCGGGCCGTCGAACATGCCGATGAGCGTTTGCTGATTGTCGTCGGGGCGGAGGATCGCTTTGAACGCACCCGTGCCGCGCGGGACGGCGGTTTGACGTCCGGCCGGTGGACCCGACCAGTGGCCGCAGCGTTCCTCGGCGAGACGGACGATGTCGTTCCAGTCGGAATTGCCGGCGAACGCGAGAACGATATTCGCAGGGCTGTAGTATTTTTCGAAGTAGGCACGCATCTTGTCGACGGGCAAGTCGGTAATCGACTCGACCGTGCCGAGGATGCTTTGTCCGAGTGCGTGGCCGCCGAAGTGCAGTTCCTTCACGGCCTCGTAGGCGACGGACATCGGGCTATCGAGATACATGCGAATTTCTTCGATGATCACCTTTTTCTCGGTGTCGAAGTCGTCTTCGCGAAGGCTGGGGCGGAGGATGTCGGAGAGGACGTCGAATGCCTTGGGCAAATATTCGGGCAAGCAGGTGACGTGGTAGAGCGTATCTTCCTCGGACGTCTGCGCGTTGTGCTTGGCACCGACGCGGTCAAAGTCGCGATTGACGTCGAGCGCACCGCGGCGTGGAGTGCCCTTGAACACCATGTGTTCGAGAAAGTGCGAAACGCCCGAGACGTCGAGCGATTCATCGCGGCTGCCGGCCTTGACGAAGAATCCGGTCGCGATCGAGCGGGCGCGGTCGTTCAGCTCGGCAATCACCCGCAGGCCGTTCGGAAGCGTGGTTTGATGAAACTGCATGAGATGAATTCGCTCGAAACTATGAATAATTGATTTAAGTTACGCTTCGGGCAACGCGAGCGGTTTGGGCCCGAGAGTGAGAACCGTGAGCTGGTCGATTTGCTGCCGCGTGCAGTATTCGCTAACGGCGGGCGGGGTGAGAGCGTCGAGCGCTGAGGAAATCTCGTCGAGCGGACGGACGCGGCCGAGGTGATACCAGTCGGCGGCGAGCGAGCCCGACCGGCTCATGCTCGACTCCTGCTGCATGATGAGCGAGCTCTTCAGGCCCGCCCGCATCGTTTCGAGCTCTTCGGAATCAACGCCGTCGGCAGCAAGACGTTTCAACTCGCTGAGCGTAACGTCGAGCGTTTCCTGAGCGCGCTCGGTTGATGTCCCTGCGTAGCCGACGACTGCCGCGCGATCCTTGTGACTTTCGTAGCTCGAGTAAACCGTGTAGCAAAGGCCGCGTTTTTCGCGAACTTCGGTGAACAACCGGGCGGACGAGTAGCCGCCGAGAATCGCCGTGGCGGCGCGGGCGAGGTAGTAGTCGGGATGGGCGATCGTGATGCTGGGGAACGCGAAAGCGATTTGCGTTTGCTGCGTTTCCTTGTGCAGATGATCGCGGTTTGGTCCGCCGGGTCGGAGCTGGAGTGACGAACTTGCGCCGGGAGTCCAGTCGCCGAAAAGGGAGCCGACGGAATCGAGCAACTTCGGCCACTCGATTGCGCCGGCGACGGCCAGAATCGCGCCGTTGGGACGATAGGCGGCTTCGTGAAAGGCGCGGAGGTCGTCGGGGGTGATCGCCTCGATGCCCGCTTCGGTTCCGACTGACGACCGGCCCCAGGGATCGGGATAGAAACGCTTGCGCAGCTCGAGGATTACCTTCGTGCCGGGATCGTCTTCGATGCTTTGCAGGCTTTGAAGCGCGAGCTCGCGAATTGGCTCGACTTCCTCGTCGATCAACGCCGGGCGCCTGATGATGTCGGCGTAAATGCCGAGGGCGTCGATGAGGTTCGTGCCGAGGGTGGCGGCTGCGAGCGTTGTGTGCGAGGTTTGTGCGCCTTCGGAGTGCGAAACGCCGAGGAAGTCGAGCGCTGAGATAAGCTCGTGGCTATCGCGTTCGCCCGCGCCTCGGGTGATCCACTCGGCGAGCATCCCGGCGGTTCCAGCGCGTTCTTCGCTTTCCTGGGCACAACCGGCGGGCAAAAGGAAGGTAAAGGCGGCAGATCTGACGGAGGGAATCGTCTCGGCGACGAGAACCAGGCCGTTGGGGAATTGATGATGCTTTACCGTCGACTCGGGCACGGTGACCTCGCGTCAGGGTTCGGAGAGTTCCAGCGCGGCAGGCGACGCGAGCGTGCCCGATCCGTTACTGGCTGACAGACAGAGTCCCCTTGCGCGGGGCCGGTCGATCGCATTGTAACGGATGACGCGTTGCGCAACACCCCCGGCTGTCGCGACTTGGAAGAACTCACCGAGACCTTTTGACGCTCACTTATCGTTCCGTCTGCGTCAGCTCGTTTCGGGCAACCGCAAGGTCGCGGCGTCGGTAGACGCGGAAATGCTTGCTTACCGATACCTGGTCGTAGCCCTTCATTGCGGCGGCGAACTGAGGATCGGCGGCGAAATACTCGACATAGTTGAACCCGCGCATGCTGGGGGCCGGTGGGTCGACGTCGAGCAGGACCAGCCCAGGCTGTTGCCGAACGAACGAAGCGGCGATTTCTTTGACAAACTGTCGCTCGCGATCGGGCATGGCGTCGAGGGCAGGATACGAAGCGGCTTGCAACGAGCCGTTGTGATACGCCGGAATCAGCGCGAGCATGGGTTGCCACATCGATCGCGGCTGGCCATGGGTGTCGGTACCGATAAATTCGGCGTGCCGCCAGTTGGAGAAGACCGCGACCGAATCGGCCGGGACGTCGTAGTCGGCGGCAATTGCGCGAGCTTCAGTTGTCTTCGCGCCGGTTCGCATGAGCTCGAATCCGAGCAAAGCGGTTGAGGCGATCATCGCGAACGCCAGCATGAGTCGTCGGCTGGGGAGCAGGCGGGAGACAAAGCGAGTGGCAGCGTGCGAAGCGCCCAAGGGGCGTGTGTTGCTGAGTAGATTAATCGACAAGGCCAGGCTCCTCAAAATCGGGGAAGCGATAACTTTCGCCACCCTTCATATGAAGCCTAGGCCATTTATCCGACCGTCGACAAAATGCAACGAACGGCTCGCTATTAGCCGTCGACCGCCTTGTACAGCGTCTTGGAGCGGCGGAAGCCGACGGCGCGATAGAGCATGACGGCCGACGAGTTTTCGGCAGTCACCTCGAGGTAGGCTCGCTGGAGACCGGCTGAGTAAAACCCTTCGAGTGCCTTGCGGACGAGGGCACGACCGAATCCCTTGCCGCGAAATTCGGGCGCGACGCCGACGTTTTGAATCGCGCCGATCGGGCCGCGGTCCATCACGCCTTGAATCGTGCCGACGAACGTATCGGGGCCGACGATCAGCCAGGTTGCCGCGGGAAGAAATCCCGGCTTGCGGCGGATTTCGCGCATCAGGCGCTGGCAGCCGGTCAGTTCCCCGAGGCAGGGGAAAACGTGCGAGTCGATTTCCTCGCGAAAGCTGCGATATTTTACCTGCGCATGCTCTTCCAGCAGCTCCTCGTCCCATCCTACCCAGCGAAATCCGGAAGGAAGCTGGGGCGACTGGATCGAGCCGTCGAGATCGATTTCCATTCGGAACCGCTTGTAGTACGTAATCGCCATCGCGGTTCGACGCAGACGCATAGAGAAACCGTACCAGCACTCTTTGAGAATTCTAATTCAACCCACAAATCGCGGTCAACTGGGCCGACGATCGGGGGAATTATACCAACTCGTGCGGCTGGACGTCGCTAGGTCTCGATGCGCGGTCGGGCCGGGCGATCAACATCGGAATACTCAGGCCATGCCGCACCTTGTCAACCGTCTGCCCCAGCAGCAAGTCGCGCACAAGTCCATGGCCATGCGAGCCGACGACAAGCAGGTCGACCGGATCGCGCTTGAGCCGTTTGACGAGCTCTCCCGCGCGGTCGGGGCCGTGAAGCAAAACCCACTGCGCGTCGTATGATTTCTGCTTCAAAACGTGCACGACTTCCATGAGATAACGCTCGTCGGCATTCGTCTCGCGGTCGAGCGTTTCGCTGCCGTAAACCCGCGTCATCGGCGTGTCAACGACATGCAGCAGCACCAACTCGGTTTTGCCTTCCTGGGCCAGACTAAGCGCTCGGTTGAGGATTTCGGCGTCGGCCGGCGTATGTTCGAGGGCGACGCCGATTCGTCGAAGCACGCGAGGGCGAAGCGTATCGGCCCAATCGAGCTCGACGCTCGGAGCGGGCTTCCAGGTGGGAGCGGGACGAATCAGCGGCTTGATCACCACCCAGACAAGCAAGAGCGCTGTCCCGCCGGAAATACCGTAGAGCGAGAGGGCGGCCAAGAGACCGAGCCGGCTGTCGACGCTGTACGCCCAGCTTACGCCTTCGCGGATGTTTTCGATCACGAGCTTGGCGTTCAGGCCAATAATGATCGTGGCGCTGATCCAGGCGAGAACTTGCGCCCAGATCGGCGTCGCGAACACGCCCATGTTGCGCTTGTTCGACGTGAAATGAATGAGCGGCACGACGGCGAAGGCAAGCTGCAAGCTGAGCACGACCTGACTGAGGACGAGAAGATTTTGCATCTTCTCCTCGCCGACGAGCGTGATCGTCAGCACCGCTGGCGCAAGGGCGATGGTTCGGGTGACGAGGCGCCGCAGCCAGGGGGCGAGCTTGAGGTGCAGGTACCCTTCCATGATGATCTGACCCGCAAGCGTCCCGGTAAGCGTAGAGCTTTGACCGGCGCAGAGCAGGGCGACACCAAAGAGGATGGGAGCGAGCGGGCCGAGAAACGCGGGTAGGAGTTCGTGTGCTTTTTCGATCGAGGCGACTGATTCGTGGTTCTTGTGGAACACCGCCGCGCTGACGATGAGGATCGCCGCGTTGACGAAGAACGCTGCGTTTAACGCGACGGCCGAGTCGATCAGATTGAAGCGGCACGCCTGCGCCTTGCTGGCGATGTCTTCGCCGATGCGACGCGATTGGACGAGCGCTGAGTGTAAATAGAGGTTATGCGGCATCACAGTCGCACCGATGATGCCGATCGAAACCAGGAGCGCTCCATTCGGCATGGTCGGTCGCAGGCCGCTGACGATCCCCGCGAAATCCGGCCTCGCGAGTATGATTTGCAGCAGGAAACAGCCGCCAATGGTGAGCACGAGCGTGAGGATGAACGCTTCCATCCGCCGCATGCCGAACTTTTGCAGCCACAGCAGCAGGAACGTGTCGAACGCTGTGACGACGCAGCCCCACAGGAGGGGAATACCGAAGAGAAGCTTGAGCGCGATGATCGTGCCGACGACTTCAGCGAGATCGCACGCTGCGATCGCGACTTCGGCCTGAATCCAGAGCAGGAAATTGACGAACGGTGAATACTCGGCGCGACAGCCTTGCGCCAGGTCATGACCCGTGACAACGCCCAGACGCGCAGCGAGCGTCTGCAGCAGCACGGCCATCAGGTTCGACATCAGCAACACCCAGATGAGGGAGTAGCCGAAATCTGCACCGCCCTGGAGGTCGGTCGCCCAGTTTCCAGGATCCATGTAACCGACGCTGACGAGATACGCTGGACCCAGAAACGCGAACAGCCGCCGAAACGGATTCTTGTAATTCACAGGAACCGATGCATTCACTTCTTCAAGCGAACGTCGGCCGTCGTCGTTCAACCCGGCGGACTGCTCGGACATCTTCCTGTCCTAATCTCATTGCTTGTGGCATCGCGTTTTATCGTTAAGTCAATGTAAATGAAGCGGCAAGGTATCTCAAGATCAAAATTTCTATTCTTTGGAAAATAGTTTTTGGGCGACCAAAATTATGTGGCCGATTGAAGGAAGTGGTTGGTACGGAAGATGCAAGTTCAGTGGGCAGGATCTCGCGAGGGATCAACGGGAGATAGCATCTTTACGAGAATGGAGCGAGAGATGAACCGAACATGGATCATGGGATTCGTCGTGGCGGGGGGAATGGTTCTCGCATCGGCGGGTACATCACAAGCGCAGTTGTCAGTCGCGGTTGGCAATCCCTGGACAGGCCGGGGGGTTTACGTCGGATCGCCCTACTACGGCGGTGGCACTGCAGTTTATTCACCGGGATTCAGCTATAGCTCGGGCTACTCGGGATTCGCGGCGCCGGCGTACGGCTACTCGCCGGGCGTTGTGTATGGCGGTGGTGGTTATCCGGTTTACACCCGTTCCTACTACGCACCCTACGGCTATCGCCGCGGTTGGGGGCCTTTCCGTCGTAACCGCTGGTGGTAAGAAGCGCCTTTCACGAACGAACAATTCAGGTCGAATTCGAAGCGAGACGGGGCAACTCCCGTCTCGCTTTCGTTGCGCATGGACTAAGGGAGAACCGAACTGTACGTTTCTCTTTGGAGACGCCAACTCACACTTCGATTTGACCCAAAGGAACTTCGCCATGCGCCGAATTGTGCTGGGACTGATGCTCGCAGGTCTCGCGACCTTTCACACCGTCGCGATTGGCGCAGGCGAAGATGGGAAGGAGGCGCCAAGAATTACGCTCATGACCGAGTTGAGCCGTTGGCTTTACCCGGACGCAAAGATGGTCGACGGCGCGACGATGGCGGACGGAGGGCATCCCGATTTTCAGTCGGTCCAGTGCTCTAGCATTCTCGCGACTTCCGATCCGATCGAAAAAGTTGTCGATTTTTACAAAAAGAAATTGGAAAAAACGCCGGAGAATTCCGACGCCAAAGGTTTGAAATCGCTGATGGACAGGAAGTCGGTTGCCTCGCAAGATGATTCGGCCGGTCGCCCTGTCAAGCTACGCGTCCTCGTGGTGCACGGGACGAACACGACCACCACGCTGGTTATCAGCCGCGCTGAGGGGGAATCACAAACCCATATTGCCTGGACACACTTCATTCGCCTCGGCGACAAGAAGTGAGGAATCAGGGCAGATCGATTCCACCAGGATTCCAGGGATTGCAACGCATGATGCGGTAACACCCTTTGAGCAATCCTCGGATCAATCCATACTTACGCAATGCCGCGATCATGTAATTGCTGCAACTGGGATGAAAGCGGCAAGCCTGGCCGAAGAGAGGGCTGAGAACGCGCTGGTAGACGCGCACGACGCCAATACAAACCGCGACGGCAGCCTGGCCGGGCCATTTCCAGATGCGTGCCGTCATGCCTGCTCCTTGATGGGAAGCGGGGCAAGTCGGCGGGCGACGGCCTTCGCAAGCTCGGGAAGCGCCTTGCGAGCGTGCGCGAACGGAATTGCCGGGCCTCGCGCGACGATGATGAGGTCGACACCTGGCGGCAGGTCGGATTTTGAGAGTCGAAATGCTTCGCGCAAGACGCGTTTGATACGATTACGCGCATTCGCCTTTCTGACTTTCTTCTTAGCGACAGAAAGCCCGAGGCGCGGGAAGGCTAGGCCGTTCTCGACTCCATAAACGATCATAAGTGCATCGGAAACGGATCGTTTGCGGTCGAAAGCACGGCGGAACTCTGCGGGGTTCTTGATTCGTTCGTGGGCCCGGAAACGCTGATCCATAACGTTGAGGTTCATTTCTGGGCAGGGGGAAGCTCGTCATCGAATTCGGTGGTGATTCGCGGTGGTTTCAGGCCATCGCGAATGAGTCGCCCTCTGCGCACCAGGTGCCAGATCGTCAAACTACCAAGTGCGACAATGGCGGCGAGTCCGCTCGCGAGGAGCCACGACGCCGCGAGGCCGACTCTGGCTCGTTCGCGAGGCGTCAAATCGTCGCGCTGGAGCAGGGGAATCTTGCTGCGGGGACGATTGGCGGCGTCAGGCATGGGTTTCGGGCTCGCCGTCGTCCGCCAGAAGCCCGGCGATCTCGGACGAGAGTTGCGCGAGCAGCGACTGCAGGTGATCACGCTGATCGCGCATTTTGAGGAGCACTTCGACACCCGCCAGGTTCACGCCGAGGTCGCGTTGATAGGTGACGATCGACCAGATGCGCTGGATTTCGCTGGGGCGAAAGCCGGTTACGCCCGCGTCCTCGACGCTTTGGATCAAGCCCAGCCGTTCGTAACGCGCGAGGGCTCTGGGATCGATCGCGAATCGCGTGGCGACGACTTCGTGGGTGTAAATCGGGTCGCTCATGGTGTTTCCGCCTGGCGACGAGGGGAAGGTGTCTCTACAAGATGAAGGCCGGCACGATGCGCGGGACTTACCAGAGTCCCGCACGAGGCTGCGCCGGATTGCGCTCGGCGAACTGTTCGATCAGCTTGCGGCTCTCCTCGTCGACCGACTTGGGAACCACAACCTTGACGACGACGAACAGATCACCGGCCAGGGTGTCCTTGTACGCTGGGACGCCCTGGCCGCGAAGCCGGAGTTTCTGGCCTGAAGAGGCTCCCGCCGGAATCGGCATCGTCTTCTGACCGTCAAGCGTCGGCACATCAATCTTCGCACCGAGCACCGCTTCGCCGACAGTTACCGGAACGTCGACGGAAAGATTGCGGCCTTCGCGAGTGAAGTAGGGATGCGGATCGACGGTGAGAAGGATCGTCAGGTCGCCGCGAACTCCTTCGGGACTGTACTCGCCTTGCCCGCGGAGCCGAAGCTTGGAACCGGTTTCAACGCCCGGGGGAATGCGCGCCACCAGCGTCTCACGCGTACCGTTTTCGCGCTGGACGTCGATCGACGTCTCGCCGCCGCGCACCGCCGTGAGGAACGGGATGTTGAGCTTCGCTTCGGTCGCCTTGGCGGCGCGAGGGGCACGCTTCCGTCCACGATCGCCGCGAACCCGGCCGATCAACTCTTCAAAGATGCTGGCGTTGTGGCCAGTTTCGCCGAAGTCGCCGGGATGATTGGCATTTCCCTGGTTGAAGAACGCGCTCAGGTCGATGTTCTCGAACCCCGATGCACCACCGCCGCCCTGGCGGGCCGACCATTCCGACGCGTTCGAGCGGGGACCAGCGCCGACGCCTTCAAAAGCGGCCATGCCGAACTGGTCGTAAGTCTTCCGTTTTTCGACGTCGGAAAGGATGTCGTAGGCTTTCTGGGCTTCTTTGAACAGCCCTTCGGCCTTTTTATCACCCGGGTTTACGTCGGGGTGGTGTTTCCGGGCCAGACCCCGGTAAGCCTTTTTGATTTGCTCGGGCGTCGCGTTTTTTTGGACACCAAGCACTTCATAATAGTCGCGATCAGGCATCGCTGGTTCGAGCCTTCCGGGCAAGGAACGGATCGGAGCGAGGCAGGTCGAACGCCGAACGCATCTCCGTCTCCAATCATCTTATCGGTCAGAGCCGCCCCGATTCAAGCGACCGAATGGTCAGGCCACTGAGCCAGGATAGAACCACTCCCGCATGCTGGACGTTCGTGATAAGATCAAAGGGAAATCCAGCGTTGAATTCGAGGCACCGCGTCGTTTGCTATCGAAGGGTTTGAGCAAGGGATGTCGCAGCCGTTGGTGGTGGTTCATGAGCGATTGGGAACCTGGGCACGCCAGTTGCGCGGACGTCTGGCCGGCCGCAATGCGCCAAAGCTCGTGGAATCACGCTCGACTGCCAGCCTCGAACGCGCGGCTGCCGGCATGCTCGCCCCGATTGTCGTGATCGACCTGGCCGACCGGCCGCAGCCGATGCTTCGTGATCTCGTGCATATCGCGAATGTTGCGCCAGAAGGCTTTTTTCTCGTTCTCAATCCGCAAAAGCTCGCCGGCGCGGCCGAACTGGCCCGAGAGTTCGGCGCCACTCACGTGATCTCCGGCTGGGCACCGCCGCCGGACGTCGCCAACCTGATTCAAACCTGGCTGCCGCTGGCACGAACGCGAACTCAGCGCAGCGGATGGTCGATACCGATCGAGCCCGAGCCGGAAGTCTGGGAAAAGGCTCTCATTACCGCGCCGATCGTGGCACCGTTCATGCCCGATCTTCCTGATCAATAGGATCTTCCGTTCGTTCTTTCACAACTGCTTTTAGTCCACTTGCCCGAAAGAGGGAATCGCGCTGATGTTCGGCAAAAAGAGCTCCAACCTGACCGAGCAGGACGTCTTGAACGCCCTGAAAGGGGTCAAGGATCCCGACCTCAATCGCGACCTCGTCGACCTGGGGATGATCAAAAACATTCAGATCTCGGATTCGTCGGTCTCGCTGGCCGTCAATCTGACGACTCCTGCCTGCCCGCTGAAGGCAAAGATCGAGGCCGATGTTCGCGAGGCGTTGAATGCTCGGCTCGGTAGCGAGCTGACGTACAACATCACGATGACGGCTGATGTCCGCGGCAAGGGAATCGCCGAGAAGGGGGATATCGCGGGCGTGAAGAACGTCATCGCGGTTGGCTCTGGCAAGGGAGGCGTCGGCAAGAGCACGATGGCGGCCTCGATCGCCTATGGCCTGCGATCCTACGGCGCGAGCGTCGGCCTGATGGACGCCGACGTTTATGGCCCGTCGATCCCGCATTTGGTCGGTGCCACCGGGCGACCGATGGCTGTCGGCGAGCGGATTCAGCCGATCGAGGCGAACGGCCTCAAGCTGATGTCGATGGGCTTTCTGATTGAGCCCGAGCGTGCAGTAATCATGCGCGGGCCGATGCTCCACGGTATCATGCAGCAGTTTTTGCATCAGGTCGATTGGGGCCAGCTCGACTATCTCGTCATCGACCTGCCGCCCGGAACCGGCGACGTGCCGCTGACGCTCGCTCAAACACTGCCGCTGACGGGGGCGGTCGTCGTTTGCACGCCGCAAGAAGTAGCGCTGCTCGACGCGGTTCGCGCCGTGACGATGTTCCGCCAGCTCAAGGTGCCGATCCTGGGCATGATCGAGAACATGAGCTTCTTCGACGTTCAGGCATATTTACAAACACGTGGCGGCAAGGCGGCTCAGGCACTTGCCGGTCAGACGGGCGTGTTTGAGAATCCTGGCGACGAACGCGTTTACCTGTTCGGACGCGGTGGTGCGCGTCGCAAAGCCGAAGCGATGGGCGTGCCGTTCCTGGGCGAAGTGCCGCTGAATATCAGCCTGCGCGAAGCGGGCGACGAGGGGCATCTCGACCGCGCTTATGCCGATAACTCACCAAGCCGGCCGTATTTGCTGGGGATTGTCGAGCAGATCGCCGCGCAGGTGAGTATTCAGAATATCAAGTCGCCCAAGATGCCGAAGCTTGAGATTATCAATCTGTAAATGATTGGGGCGTATCGGAATCCTCTCCCGTTTTGGTGGGAGAGGATTCTGAGGGCGCGACTTGGATCTCAGGTTCGACAGTTCGAACGGTGAGATTCTTTTCGATCGCCGTGCCTGCCTGCAAACTGTCGCGGAAAGCCTTGAGCCCTGCCAGGATTTCTGCACCCAGGTTGGATGTCTTTTCGTTTTGATTCATCGGATTATTTCCCTGCTTAAGAAGTGGTTATTACTCGCTCCCATGCTCCGCGTGGGAGCGAAAGTCCTGCCGCTCCTGCGGCGATTTCTCGGCCGTACGAGCGGAGTCGGTGTTGCAAAATGGCCGCGGGAGCGGCCGAAGATCGGTTCCCACGCGGAGCATGGGAACCAGGAATTTGCTTGCAGTCGTTCAATCAATGAGTGAGAGAACAAGGGATCACGCCCGGCGCAATGCGCGTCCGGGTGTCGCTCCGGTCGGTTGACCGTTCTCCAGCGCGAGCGTGCCATTGACCAGCACGTGCGCCACGCCTTCGGCTTCGGTTCGGCCGGCGGCGTATGTGGAGCGGTCGATGATCGTCTTGGGATCGAACACGGCGATGTCGGCGACGTACCCCGGTCGGATCAATCCGCGATCGGTCAGGCGATAGCGTCGAGCGGCGTGGGTGGCAAGGTGGGTGATCGCCTCAGCCCACGTGTAGTCGCCAAGCTCGCGTGTGTGATAACCGAGATATCGTGCGAAGGCGCCCCACCCGCGGGGATGCGGGAAACCGCCTTGATAAATGCCGTCGGAGCCGGCCATGTGGGCGGGGTGTCGGAGGATCGCTCGCACGTCTTCCTCGGTGCGATCGGCGCGGAAGGCGACTACGCCCACCGCCATGCCCGACGCCAGCAAGATGTCGATGATGAAATCGCCGCGTGAGAGGCCGGCTTCATCGGCGGCGACTGCCACCGTTTTCCCTTCGGCCCAACGCCAGTTGGGATTGGCGATCATCGCCAGGTGCATCTGGTCGAGCGGGTAGGGGGCTTCGCCCGAGAACCATTCGGAGTGAAGTTTGGCGCGAGTGGCCGGTTCCGAGAGACGTTCAAGTGTCGCTTCGACGCCGCCGCCTTGGACCCAGCCGGGCAGGGCGACCATCCCCAAAATTGTGCTGCCGGCGAGGTAGGGATATGTGTCGTAAGTGAGGTCGATGCCGAGCGCCAGGCCACGGTCGCACAGCGGCAGAAGCAGGTCGGCCGGGCCGTTGTAGTGCGAGATGTGACACGCCACATTTGAACGCGCGGCGATGTCGTACACTTCCTCCATGCCGATTGTCGCCCGCTTGCCGTAGGCGCGCATGTGGGTGACGTAGACACCGTCGTACGGGGTGATCGCCTCGCAAATGGCGGCGATTTCGCGGGCGTCGGCGTAGTTGGAGGGGATGTAGTCGAGGCCGGTCGAAAGGCCGACGGCGCCCTGTTCCATCCCTTCGCGAATCATGCGCTGCATCGCCTTGAGCTCGTCGTCGGTGGCGACGCGTTGCTCGTGGCCCATCACCTCGATGCGGACGTTGCCGTTCGGGATGAGATAGGCGACATTGATCGCGGTTTTGCGATCGAACTTGGCGAGATATTCGGGAATACCTTCCCAGTCAGTCTCGATCTCCGGCGGATTGCCGTTGAATCCGGCTGTGTATTTCCTCATGTATTCAATGGTCGATCTTTTGCCTGGCGCGAACGAGCAGCCGTCCTGACCGATGATGTAAGTCGTCACCCCTTGCTTGAGCGCGGCGGTGTGGATGGGATCGGCGAGGAGCATCAAGTCGCCGTGGACGTGGGCGTCGATGAAGCCGGGCGCGATGTAGTGTCCGGTGACGTCGAGCACCTTGGCCGCACGCGACTGGTCGAGTGTGGCGACGGCCGAGATCATGTTTTCGATGATGCCGACATCAGCCCGAAATGGCGGTCCGCCCGAGCCGTCGATCACGTAGCCGCCTTTGAGAATCAGGTCGAAATCCACGGGGGAATCCTCGATGGCTCGGGAGTGGGGATGGTGGTGGGACTGGCCGGCGGGGTGACGTCAGGACTTGTCCTTGGGGCCGTCGACTTCGGCCCAAAGATACCACATCGCAATCGAGCGGTAAGGTCTCAGTGGTTCCGTCAATTCGCGGCAGAGCTTGGGGTTGGGAAGATCGTCGAGTCCGTGGTGGTTTTTCAGGCTGACGCGAATGCCCAGATCGCCGCACGAGAGGACGTCGGGACGATTGAGGCAGAAGATGAGGAACATCTCGGCCGTCCACGGGCCGATACCTTTAATTGCCGTCAGACTTTTTGTGATCGCCTCGTCGTCCCAGGTGTGAAATTCATCGACGGGCGCCGCGCCGGATTGTACGGCCTCAGCGAGGTTGAGAACGTACTGGGCTTTGGTGCGAGAGAGCCCGACCGAGCGCAGGGCGTCAGCTCCTTGCGCGATGAGTGCTTCTGGCGTGTGCGGATCACCGGCGAGGTCGCGGAGTTTCTTGTCGATCGCTGCGGCGGCTTTGGACGAGATTTGCTGGCCGACAATTGCGCGAACGAGCGTGCCGAAGCGGTCGGGACGAGCGGTGAGCAGGCACGGACCGATGCGCTCGATCCGCGCCGCCCAAAGTTCGTCGTGCGCGCGAAGGTGGGCGATTGCGTCGGCCCAGGGATCTACAGGTTTCGTCTTTTTGGAACGCTTGGGAGACGGATTCGATTTCCGGGCCACGGTCGCCACACTCCTCCGTTCGAGACTTTAGATCAAAGCATGCTCGGGATGTTCGGCGAGATACTTTTGAATGCGATCGCGCCGGGTGATCGCGTTGGCGAGGAACGTAATCGCCTGCTCGATTCGTTCGTCGGGCTCGGCGCAACTGAAGCGAAGGAAACCGCGGCCGGCGTCGCCGAAGCATTCGCCGCCCAGGCAGGCGACGCCGAACTTGTCGTCGGCCCCTTCAAGGAAGTAAAGCGCCAGGCCGTGCGAGGTGATCGCGAAGCGTTCGCAAAGCTCGCGCACGTCGGGGAAGATATAAAACGTGCCGACGGGTTGATTGACCTTGAAGCCGTCGATTTTGGCCAGGCCGGCGCTCAGCGTTTCCACCTTGCGGCGAAAGCGATTCATGTAGTCGTCGCGGGTCGCGGCATCGTGTTCGAGGGCGGCACGCGCGGCCTGTTGTACGAATGGCGGGCTGCATGAGGCCGAGGTATTGATGAGCTTACCAATCGCCTCGATCACCTTGGGATGGCCGACCGCGTAACCCGCGCGCCAGCCACTCATGCTGTATGACTTGCTGAACGTGTAAGCGGAAACAACATGGTCGAACATCCCCGGCTCGGCGAGGATCGACTCGTGCTTGCCCTCCCAAACCATGTGGCAATAGGGCTCGTCGGAGAAGACCATCACGTCGGTGCCGCGAACGACATCGGCAATGGCGGCGAGATCTTCACGCGTGGCGACACCCCCGGTCGGGTTGTGCGGCGAGTTCAGGAAAATCGCACGAGGCCTGGTCGCAGTGTCGATGAAACGCTTGACGTCATCGGCCTGGGGACGAAATTGGTGCTCAGCCTTGAGTGGGACGAGAACCTCGTGCGCTTCGCGACGACGGATGTTGGGAACATAGGTGGGAAAGTGCGGGCTGAAGAGCAAGACGCTGTCGCCGGGATCGACCAATGCTTCAAGGAAGTATTGCTCGAATGGTTTTGCGCCGGAGGCGACGACGACGTTTTCGGCTGTCGCTTTGATGCCGAATTCGTCGTGCACGGTCTTCGCGGCGGCGGCGCGAAAATCGGGCAATCCCAGGCTTGGGCAGTAGCCGGTTTGATTCGCTTCGATCGCGGCGATTCCGGCGGCTTTCGCGTGCGGCGTGCTGGGGAAGGGGCTATCGCCGATTTCGAGTTCGACGACATCTTTCCCCTTGGCCTTGAGGCCTCGGGCGAGGGCCAGCACCGTGAAGGCGGTTTCGGCCTTGAGATCTTGCGCAAGTCCACTGAGGCGAATCATCTGGCGAGGCTCCTCGAAGTGCGTGCGTCGTTCAGCGCTCTAGCGTGTGGCGATCGTTCGGGCGATTGGCTGGATTACGCGGGGAATGATCGACGATTGCAACATCTCCTCGCCGATTTCCCGCTGGCGTCGAAACGAACGAGTGAAGGAATCGTCGGAGCCGGAGCCCCAGTACTGGCGAACTGTGAAATAAACGCTGATTTGATCGTCGCTGTATTCGCCGGTGCGCACCTGGCCGGGATTGGTCCGGGTTTCGATCGAAAGCCGCGCCTGAAGACGGCACGATTCGTCGAGGGCGATCGTGATCGTCGGCTCGTAGTCGAGCACGCGCACGCTGCTGCGATCGAGCAGCGATTCAAGACCGGGGCCGAGGCCGAGGGCTTCGGCGATGACTTCGTCGTGGTTGGCTTTGCAGTTGAAGTCGAAGCCGTACATGACGTCGAGTGCTTCGCAGTCGAGGACGCTGATTGTTAGTAGGTGAGGTGCATGGTCGAGCACCATTTCGTGCTGTTCGTAGGCTTCTTCGACATTGTCGGGATTCACCAATCCTGAACAAAGCCGGCGCGGTTCGAGGGCGAGCCAGCGGTAGCGATGATTTTCTTTGTTGCCTTCGAGAACGAGGTCGCCGCTTTCCCTGGTGTAGAAGTTACGCAGATCGGGGAAGGCTTTTTTCATCTGCTCGAAGTAATGCAAAACGGTATCGCGCGAGGTGGGCAGTTCCAGCTCGGTATTGAGATTCAAATTGATATAAAAGTCGGCGGAATCGTTGGCGTAGGGATTCATGGTCGAGGGCATCCTGGGTCCGGCGAACTGTCTCGAAAGGCGCCGGACAATAGATCCTAGGAGAGGAGTCGAGTCTCAGAATATCGGAGAGGTTACGGGTTGGGAACGCGTGGTCGTTGAGTTCTCGACGAGTCGATTATATGGGCGACATTGCTTACAACGAAATTTAAGCTTTCCTACTTCGTTTCCATTGTTTCCTTCTGTTCAATTCTGATTCGCTCCGGGAAGAATCAGTCGCGAGAGACCGTCGATAAGTTTGAACTCATGGAAATTGATGAGCAGCCCCAGCGGCGCGTTGACCAGTCTCATGTAGCTGAGCAATTGTGCTTTATGGATCGGTAGGATGTTGTTAACCGCTTTCAGTTCAACGAGAAGGCAGCCATCAACCAGCAGATCGAACTTCAAATTCTCTTTGAACACGATGCCTTTGTAATCAATGATGACTTCTTCCTGGTTCAGAACGGGAATACCGCGGAGTTCGAGTTCACGTAGCAGGCACTTTTCATAGATACTCTCGAGCAATCCCGGTCCCATCACACGATGTGCTTCGATTGCGGCACCAATTACTTCGCCGGACAGTTTGTCAACTCTGGCGAAAAGGGGATGCATGTCGAAAATACCGGTTTGAACAGAAGGTAACGAAGGGAACGAAGAGTTCGGAAGGCGTTAAGTCCCAGGGTCGTAGAATGCCAGACGGGGAGATAAGGAAGTGGAAGGAACGATTCTGATTCCTAGTGTTGCATCATTCCCCACACCTGAGAACGGACCCGGGCGGCCCAGTCGCAGCTTGCGACCGGCCGCCCGGCGGGAGAGTTAAGCGAAACCGGAATTCACCGGAACCGACGTTAGCTCTTGATGATGTCGCGGAACGTGCCGCCTGCGGGGATCATCGGCAAGACGTGTTCCTGGTAAGGAACAAGGATGTCGAGGATGTACGGGCCGGGATGGGCGATCATTTCCTTGAGCGCGTCGATCACGTCGGCCTTCTTGCGGATCTGGCGAGCCTTCACGCCGAAACCCTGGGCGATCGTCACGAAGTCGGGATAGGTGATTTCGGGCAATTCGCCCGAACCTTCGCCGATCGCTTCGGGATGGTCGACGGGGCCAAGATACGTGTGGGCGCGATTGCCGCCGTGGAACCGGTCTTCCCACTGCACGACCATGCCGAGGTGCTGATTATTGAGGAGGATCACCTTCACCGGCAGGTTTTCACAGTAAAGCGTCGCCAGTTCCTGGATGTTCATGACGAGCGAGCCGTCGCCGTCGACATCCACAACCAAGGCGTCAGGGAACGCGGCCTGGGCACCCATCGCGGCGGGGAGGCCGAAGCCCATCGAACCGAGACCGCCCGAGGTGATCCAGGTGCGCGGCTTGGTGAGCCTCGTGTGCTGCGCGGCCCACATCTGGTGCTGGCCGACGCCCGTCGCCATCAGGAACTCGCCCTTGGTGAGTTCCGAGAACTTGTCGATGACGTACTGCGGCATGATCGCGTCATCACGCTGGTCGTAGGTCATCGGGTCGGCGGCGCGGGCGGTGTCGATCTGCTTGTGCCACTCGCGGAGGTCGCCCTTCTCCATGAGAGGATTGAGCGCCTTGAGGACGGTTTTCACATCGGAGTTCACCGCAATGTGAGCCGTCTTGTTCTTGTTGATTTCAGACGCGTCGATATCGACATGCACGATTCGGCCGTGCTTGGCAAACTCGCTGAGCTTGCCGGTCACGCGGTCGTCGAAACGGACGCCGAGCGCGAGCAGCAGGTCGGCCTCGTTGATGGCGTAGTTCGAGTAAACCGTGCCGTGCATGCCGAGCATGCCGAGGCTCAGATAATGGTCGCTGGGCATCGAGCCGAGACCTTGCAGGGTCATCGCGACGGGAATGCCCGTCTTGTTTGCGAATTCCCGCAGTTCCTCAGCCGCGTCCGACGCGATCACACCGCCGCCGCAGTAAACGATGGGCCGACGCGCGGCCTTGATCGCTTCGGCGACTTCGCGAATCGTCTCGCTGCTGGGGGCCGACGGCAGGCGGTAACCCGGCAGGTCCATCGCGACGTCGTAGTTCGGGTTGGCAACCTGGGTGTTCTGGACGTCTTTGGGGACGTCGATCAGAACCGGGCCGGGGCGGCCGGTCGAGGCGATGTGGAACGCTTCCTTGACGATCCGGGCGATGTCCTTGGCGTTCTGAACGAGATAATGGTGCTTGGTGATGGCCCGACAGACCTCGACCATCGGCGTTTCTTGGAACGCGTCGGTGCCGATCACTTTCGTGGGCACCTGGCCGGTGATGGCGATGATCGGCAAGCTATCGAGCTTGGCGTCGGCCAGGCCGGTGACGAGGTTCAAGGCACCCGGGCCGGAGGTTGCCATCACGACGCCGGGTCTGCCGGTGACGCGGGCGTAGCCTTCGGCTGCGAAAACGCCGCCTTGCTCGTGGCGCGGGAGGATTGTGCGGATCTTGCTGCGGTGACGGGTGAGCGCCTGGTGCATCGGCATGCTCGCCCCGCCGGGGTAGGCGAATACGACATCGACGCCGTGCCGCGCGAGGGATTCGACCAGGACATCGGCACCGGTCGTAGGCATGCGGGAGGTGGTTTGCGCTGTACGGTCGTCGATAGTGGCCACTTCGGTCTCTCTCCAAGCAATCCGGGATTAAAGCCGGTTTCGCAAAGCTCGCGGAACCGCACATTGTAACTCATGACATCACGGGTCGACAACGGCGATCCACGAACGGCGACACGTTTCGCCATGTTTCGGGTTCGCACGAGCGCGGAGTGATTCGGGAAGGTCAGGGTATTTGCGCGGTTTCGCTGTTATAACAGCTGGCCGGTTACGTCTTTGACGATCCAGTAGTCTTGGCATTAAAGCTTGATGATTGAGAGATTAGGGTGGCCGGGACAACTTGCTTGTCCCGGTCGCGGAGCGATAAGAGGATGTCGCAACCCGTTTCGCATTGGCCTCTTGTGGCTACGCTACCTGGACAACATGTTGTCCAGGCCACCCATTCCAATTTCTAGAGTGTTAGCCTTCCAGCGCAATTCCCTCATGCACTGTAATGTCAGAAACGATGGGGATTTTTGACGATGAGTTCGGCCCAAACGCGAGCGTTAGTAACGGGAGCATCCGCAGGCCTGGGACGCGAATTGGTTCGGCAACTCGTGAACGATCGCGGGATGACCGTCTATGCCACGGCGCGACGGAGTGATCGACTGGAAGAGTTGAAGGCCGAGTTTCCGGTGGGGAAAGTCCACACACTGGCCGGCGATATTGGCGACGCATCGTTTCGCGCCGAGCTTTGGGAATGGGCCGAACGTGAATCGGGCGGGATCGACCTGCTCATCAACAATGCGGGCGTCGGGAATTACGCTGATTTTGGTCGGCAAGATCCGGCTGCGATTCACCAGATTCTCGAAATCAATGTCGTTGCACTGTTTGATCTTACGCAGCGTGCCATTCAGGCAATGCGAGCGCGCGGACATGGTGAGATTGTCGAAGTTTCGTCGGTGCTTGGGACGTTTGGAATTCCGTATTCGGCGGTTTATGCGGCGTCAAAACATGCGGTCGACGGCTTGGTTGAGAGCGTGCGTTACGAGCTTCGCGGTTCGGGGGTGAAACTCTGGGCGTTGCAGCCAGGGCGGTTCAGCAGCGAATTTCGCCGGGCGGCGCTCGCTGGGCGAGGGGGCGACCACGCGAAGCCGGGCGAGGATGTCGCGAAGATTGCGCGGGGGCTTGTTCGTAACCTGGGCGGGCGCAGGGCGTTCGTCACGCCCACGCTTCAGGCCGCGCTAACGGTTGCGATACCGCATTGGCTGCCGGGGCCGTTCCGGCTGTTTATGAACTGGCTCGGCCCCGAGCGATTTGCACGCGAAGTGCCGGATGCGATCAGTGAGACATCGGTTCCTTGATCGACCGGACGAAGTGCTGGCCTTTTCCCTTGGCCTTGAGCGTTGCGGCGAGCGCTTCAGCCTCGGCCTTGGCGACGTAGTCGAACGTCGCGACGGTTTTGCCGCCGATGTCGCAAACGGCCCAGACGACGCGCATCCGGGGAGCCTCGACCGGCTTCTCGCGACGCTCGGTCGGTTCGCCGCGCGGCTTGCGCGTAGTGGGGTTATTCAGGCCGAGCCGTTCGAGGGCCTCGGCCTCGGCTCGTAAGTCAAAACGATTTCTGCGACCCATCTTTCCACGCCTCGCTTGCAGACGGTGCACCCGGCAGCGCCGGTGAACCGCTTATATGTACCAGGTAGGGAATCGGTCAAACAGGGCAAAGCGGCGACGCGATTGAAACCCGAACCGGCCGTTGCGGGTAAACGAGTCAGAGCTTCACGATTCAAAGCACTCTTCCCCGACTTACCCATAACTCGAAGGAGCCAGGGATGTTCGTTCGCGCCCTGCGCACAGCGTCCGTACTCGGTTGGTCGGCGATCGCCTTCACTGCGATGTCCGTCGTCGCGTTCGCAGCCGGTCCCAGGGGACCCGAGTGGGTTTCCAAGGACGCGGTGATTTACCTCGAAGCGTCGCACCCGAATACGCTGTTCGACCGCGTTCTGGACCCGAAATTCCAGAAGTATCTCTCGTCTCTTCCACCTTACGCCAGATTTCTGAAAAGTGAAGCCTTTAAAGGGCAAATGGCGGGGGTTTCGTTCGTTGCGTCGCTGCTTGAAACGACTCCGGAAAAGGGGCTGAGGTCGCTGACGGGCGGCGGAGTGGTATTCGCGGTCGAGGCGTCGCCCGGTAAACCACCCTGGGGATTCGTTGCGTTTACTCCGAGCGATCCAGCGTTTCTTTCTTCAGCGCACACGAAATTGCTCGAACTGGCGCGGAACGACGCCAAGAGCAAGGGGAAGAGCGATCCGATCAAGGAGTCGGAATATCAAGGGGTCAAAGGATATTCAATGAGCGATCAGGAATTTCACGCGATCATCAACGATACGCTCGTGATCTCCCAATCGTCGAACGGGCTCAAGGCGGTGATCGACCGTGCGAAGGGGAAGGAAACCGGCGAGCGCATCACGGCCAATGCCGACTGGAAAGCACGCAAGGCGCTCGTGAACGACGATACGATCGCCTGGGGATTTGTGAGGCTCGATCGGCTTCGTGAGCTTGATAAGAAGTTTGTGGTTCCCGATCAGGTGAATCCCGGCGCGACGTTCCTGTTCGCTCCCTGGATCGAAGCGATTCGCAAGGCCCCCTGGGTGGGTGCCAATCTCGGCTGGAGCGACTCGCATCTGACGCTTGATCTCGCCTTGCCGAATCCGCCCAAGGGTTATTCCGACGCACTGAAGCGATACCTTCCGCCCAAGGGGCAGGGGGCTGCTGCTCCCTTGAATCCGCCCGGAACGATCGCGAGTTTGACTCTCTGGCGCGATCTCTCGGCGATCTGGGAAGTGCGTAACGAACTCTTCTCGCCGCAGTTCGTGCAAGGGGCGGCGCAGCTTGATACGGTCGCCGGGCAGTATTTCGGCGGCCGCGACTTCGGTACGGGAGTGCTTGGCTCGATCTCGAATAGTTGGCGGCTCGTCGTTGCGACGCAGGACTACGCAAAGATGAATCCGGTGCCGGATCTCAGGCTGCCGGGCTTCGCGCTGGTGATCGACCTCAAGCCCGATGACGACGATTTCGCTCAGCGGCTCAAGGTTGCGTTCCAGTCGTTCATCGGCCTGGCGAACATCGGTGCGGCACAGTCAAAGGCTCCGCCACTTGAGCTGGTGAGTGAGGAGGTCGATGGTGTAACCGTCGCCTCGACGCGGTTCATGGTCTCCAAGCCCGCCCCCGACGCCAAGAAGACGGCCGTTCATCAGCGACACAACTTCTCGCCGACTGTCGTGCAGGTGGATAACCACTTCGTTCTAAGCTCGAGCAAGGGGCTGGCGAAGGATCTCATTTCAATCGTGCGTGAGAAGCAAAAGCCGGCTGATGCCACGGTATTGCTCACGGCCAAGGGCAGCGTTCTGGCTGGGTTGCTCGAAACCAACAAGGCGCGGCTCGTGACCCAGAACATGATGGAAAAGGGGAACGACAAGGCAGCGGCAAGCGGCGAGATCGACCTACTGCTGGGCCTGCTGCGTTACGCCGGCAACGCGAGCCTCTCGGTGAAAGACACCGACACCGCCGCGAACTTCAAGCTCGATTTCAACCTGGGCGCGAAGTGATTGAGACACGATCGGGCGGGCGGCTGGGGCAGAATGCCCCAGTTTGTAACGAGTGTTGAGTTCGGCCGGCAACGAAATGGTGGTATCTGGGGCATTCTGCCCCAGCCACCCTCGTCCTTCTGATCAATTCGATGAGATAAGCTTCAGGAATGATACATGAACACCAAGAGTTTACTCGATGATCCTGGCCAGGCATGGTCGCGATTCGTGCCAGGTGCCAAAACGCCCTGGACGCTCGCGGCCGTCGCCCATCTCCATCGCCGCGCTGGTTTCGCGGCGCCCTGGAACGTGCTTCAACGGGATCTCAAGGATGGTCCCGAAAAGAGCATCGAACGGCTGCTGAACGGCGAAGAAAACTGCGGTGATGGCCAGACCGCCGATGAGTTCGACGCCCTGCTCGACAGCATGACCGCCGCGGTTGGTACCGATGCAACGCCGCAACGGCTTCAAGGTTTGTGGCTGTATCGCATGACCTTGACGGCCAGGCCGCTGCGCGAACGGATGACGCTCTTCTGGCACAACCACTTCGCGACGTCGCTCACGAAAGTCGAAAACCCGGTGCTCATGCAGCGCCAGAACGACTTGCTCCGCGAGCACGCGCTAGGCGATTTTCGCGCGATGCTGGCAGGGGTTGGCAAGGATCCCGCGATGCTCGTCTGGCTCGATTCGACTGCGAATCGCAAGGCGAAGCCGAATGAGAATTACGCTCGCGAAGTGATGGAACTGTTCACCCTCGGTCGCGGCAAGTACACCGAGAAAGATATTCAGGAAGCAGCCCGCGCCTTCACAGGTGCGTTCGTGGTGCGAGATCAGTACAACATTCTGCCCGCGCAGCACGACGACGGTGTGAAAACGATTCTGGGCAAGACCGGCCGGTTCAAGGGCGAGGATATTCCCGCCCTGCTCACGAGCCAGCCCGCGTGTGCCGAGTTTCTGTGCGGCAAGTTGTTCCGGCATTTCGTGAGTGACGTCGATACGCCCGGCGCGAGCTTGATCGCACCACTGGCGAAAGCGTTCCGCGAGTCGGGTTACGACATCAAGACGCCTCTCAAGATGATTCTGTCGTCGAACCTGTTCTACAGCGATTCGGTGCGGCGTCGGCGGGTGAAGTCGCCGATTGAACTGACGGTGGGTTCGATTCGTGCGCTCGAAATCGTTCGGCCGACTGTCGCACCTGAAACGCTCGCCGAGATGTGCGGGCGAATGGGGCAAACGTTGTACGCGCCTCCGAGCGTCGCGGGATGGGACGGCGGCTCAATGTGGATCAACACCACGAACATGCTGCACAGGACGAACTTCGCCCTGGCAATCATGGGCAAGGAAAACGGTCAGCTCGGCGGTCGTTGCGATGCCAAGGCACTCGCGAGCAAGCACGGCGTGGAACCGCGCAAGTTCTACACCGAATTGCTGATCCAGGATGCCTTCGAGCCCCGTTTGCTCGGTAATGTAAGCAACCCTAGTGAACTGGCGACGCTCGTCATGACGACGCCTGAATATCAGCTCGCGTGATCCATTCAAAGAATCAAGCGTTTTCAAAGGATACCCCATGAACGCCAATCGCCGTGGGTTTCTCAAAGGGTCGCTCGCCGCGAGCACGCTCGTGTCGATGGGCGCCAGCACGGTTCCGGGCTTTCTCACGCAGTCGGCACGCGCTGCCTCGGCCGCCAAATCGAACGATCGCGTGCTTGTGGTGATTCAGCTCATCGGTGGTAACGACGGGCTCAACACCGTCATTCCGCACAAGAATGACGGTTACTCCAAGGCCCGCCGCGCACTGCGCTTGCCGAGCGGACAAATTCACAAGGTTACCGATGAAATTGGTCTTCACCCCTCGATGGGCGAGATGGCCAAGCTCGTCGAGTCGGGCCACGCGGCGATCTTGCAAGGCGTCGGCTATCCCAATCCCGACCGTTCACACTTCCGGTCGATGGAAATCTGGGAGACGGCCAAGCTGGAATATGGTGCGCTCGAGACCGGTTGGCTGGGTCGTTTGCTCGACGCCAATCCTACGCTTTCCGGCTCGGATATCCCCGGTTTGCACGTCGGCACTCGTTCGCTCGCTCTGGCGCTCAAAGCGAAAAAGACGGAAGTTCCGTCGTTGGCGACGCTCGAACAGTATCGCCTCCAGCTTGGCGGCGATGTCGCGACCAAGCGCGAGGTGCGCGATGCACTGGAACGTGTGGCGAAACTTGATCGTCCCGCCGCCGATCCGCTGCTCGGCTTCATTCGCCGGAGCACGCTTGCGGCCTATGATTCGAGCAAGAAACTCGAAAGTCTCGACCAGCAGTCGAGCAAGAAGGCGAGCTATCCCGATTTTGGTCTCGCCAAGCGGCTCGAACTTATTGCGCAGATCATCAAGGCGGGGTTTGGAACGCGGATTTATTACACCTCGCTCGATGGTTTCGATACTCACGCCAATCAACTTGGCTCGCACGCCGCGCTTTTGAATCAGCTTTCCGACTCGGTGGCGGCGTTCCATCGCGACCTTACCGCCGCTGGGCATGGCGATCGCGTTGCAACTCTGACCTTTAGCGAGTTCGGTCGCCGAGTCGCGGAGAACGCTTCGGCGGGTACCGATCACGGCGCGGCGGCTCCGTTGTTCGTGGTGGGGCCAGTCGCGAAGGCGGGGCTCATTGGAGCGCATCCCAGTTTTGATGACCTCGACGACGGCGATTTCAAGTTCCATACCGACTTCCGCCGCGTTTATGCGTCGATGCTCGACGAGTGGCTCGGTTGCCCGGCTGCGGCTGTGGTCGGCAACGGCTTTGCCCCGCTCGATTTGTTCAAGAAAGGCTGACAATCGCTTGACCCCGCCCCGGATCCGGGTTGAGATTCGCCCTGGTTCGGCGAATCACCCTGCAGGGGCGGATCGATCATGCGGCAAGCCTTGCGCAATTCCTTGTACGCTACGACCGACTTCGTGCGATTCTCGGCGGAAGCACTCGCCGGATTGCCGGGGGCGGTCGTGCGTCGTCCCGGGATGCTCATCCATCAGTTCGAACGCGTTGCGCTCGGCAGCCTGGCACTCGTCCTGTTCGCGGGGATGAGCATCGGGCTCGTCACATGGCTGCAACTTCATCGACTTCTGGTCAAATACGGCATCGAGGCGACGCTGCCGAGTGTGTTGGCCGTGGCGGTGATGGTGGAGACTGGGCCGGTGCTCGCGAGTTTGCTCGTTGCGGGTCGGCTCGGTGCAGGGTTGGCGGCAGAACTTGGGTCGATGAATCTCACGGAAGAGGTTGACGCGCTGGAGTTGCTCGGAGCGCCGGTCGTGCCGACACTTGTATGTCCGCGAGTGCTCGCCTGCACCTTGGCTGTGCCGTTTTTGACGGTGCTCATCGACGTCAGCGCATTGGCGGGTGGATTGCTCGCGGAACTCGTCGCCGGGACGCTCTCGCCGCAGTTGTTTGGTCAGCGCGCGTTTGATTTCGTTCGACTGTCGGACGTTGTTCCGGCGACGCTCAAGACGGGCGTGTTTGGGTTGGTGATAGGGCTGATTGGCTGCTGGAGCGGGTTGCGGGCCGAGCGTTCGACTGAGGCGGTTGGCCGCGCGGCGACTCGCGGCGTGGTGCGATCGATGCTGGGTGTGTTCGCGGCGAATGTCATCCTTGTGCCGTTGATTCAGGCGACGGTCGAGGCGATTGGCTGGAAGAGATGAGTGTCTCGACCTCTGTTTTTTGAGTTTGGATTCGTTGATTTATCATGGATGCCATTGTATTTCCGATGCGAATCGACTCGCGTACGATAGCGATTGTCCCCAATTCCTTTGTTACTAATCGTCGACGGTCCAGAGCGCCAAGGCGTGAGAGGATGTCGCATGATCGGGGCAATTTCCACGAATCGACGCTGGCTTCTTGGAATCGCTTGGTTGTTGGTGTGTTTGAGAGCTGTTGATGCCAGCGCTGGGCCGGTCGTTGTCAATGAGTCGTTCAGTCCCGTGCTTTGGGGGCCGAGCGCGGCGCCTTCTGACTATCTGCAATATGGATTGCAGATCGATTCTGGCGCGTCGCCAACCCTGGAATATTTGAATGTCGTGGGTGCCGACGGATCCTGGCTTGTCCGGAACATGGCGGTAGGGGTGCAAAACGGCGTCCAAGACGTGGTGATGAACGTCGGCCTGAACGACTTCCACGCCGGAGTTGCGTACCAGACGATTTTGACCACCGACGCACAGTCCACTGCGCCGACGTTTAATTCGGGAACGGTCCGGTTGTTGAGTGCACCCGTCAATTACATGGGCAACGATGGATTCGGCATCACCGATTTCGGCGAGTTCAAGCCGCCTGGCCCTTATGTCCCTCCCAAACCTCCTAAGCCCCTGGTCGACCCGCCGCCGCCTGCGATCTTTATCTATCGCAACGACATGCCCAGTTTGATCCAGGGACCGAATCAATGCGTGCCGACGGCGTTTGCGATGAGTACAAGCTGGCTCATCAAGCGAAATGGGCTCAAAGGAACGTCCGACCCCGACACGATTCGCGACGCGCTCATTCAGTTTATGAAGACTGATCCTGCGGAAGGCACGACGATAGGGGCGGCAGCGAATGGCATTGAGAAATACGATTCCGACAAGCATCTGCCCATCGAGATCGGCCAGATCGACAATAGCGGTTCTGGCTACGTGGCCAACTTGCTGCAAGCACTCGAAAATGGCGACGACGTTGAATTTCTCTTCAAATGGCTGCTCAGTACCGGAGGGCATGCCGTCACAATTGTTGGCGCTTTGAATACGACTCCGGTCGCCTACATGAAGGGCGAGGACCAATCAGCCACCGTCTGGTTTATCGACCCGGGCGACGGCAAGGTTCATGAGGATTCGATCACTGTCACGACGACGAACGGAGTGGTGTCGGTCTATATCAGCGGCTACGGAACCTACCTAAGTGTGGCAGTTGACGAGCAAGTCACGCCTGAGCCGCCCACTGTGATCTTGCCGCTCGTTGGGCTGGCGATTTACAGCCTCCGCCGCGTGCGAGCAAGAAACACTCGCCAACTTCGATTAAACAAACGGGAGTTGGCGGCGAATATCCCCTGTCCACCGAGAACGGCAAATTATTAGGATGAGGGAATGTTGATCGCTCTCCGAATAAAGACAGGCATGAAGCTCGGAGAGTGACTCAGAAAGTGAAAAGATGATGCGACACGCAATCTCCCCTCGAAAACTCGTTTTGAGTCTCCTGTTCATCGGCACCATCACGGCGATCGCGTTCACAGGCGTGGCAATCGTCGCGGGCCGGCAGTGGCGCATTCAGCCGACTTTCCGCGTTCGTGCTGACTTTGCGTCAATTTCGGGGCTAAATCTCGGCGATCGTGTGCGGGTTCAGGGGATCGACGCCGGCGTTGTCGATGCAATCGAGCCCCCGCCAGCGCCTGGCGGACTCGTAACCTTATGGATGCGCATTGATGAATCGCTCCGTCCGCTCGTTCGGGCCGATGCCAAGGCGATGATCGTGTCGCAGGGGGTTGTCGGTGCGCGAGTCGTCGAAATCAGACCGGGATTGCCCGATGCTCCCGAACTGCCGGATTCGATGCGGATCGCCGCCGAGCAGACGCCAGAAATTGCCGACTTGATGAATCAAGCGACTGTCACGCTGAAACGAGTTGATGCCGTCGCGGTTGCGGCTGAGCGCGGGCTTGGTGAGATCAACTCGATCGCGACGTCGATTCGCGAGGGGAAGGGAAGTCTGGGGCGTTTGGTACAGGACGAGGAGGCGTATCGAAAACTGCTTGCGCTTTCGGATCGTGGATCGCGGACGCTGAACGACCTCGAGGAAAACCTGGCGGCACTGAAACGAACCTGGCCGCTTTCACGCTACTTTGATGAGCGTGCCTTCTACGATCGTGAGCGCGTGCTCTTCAAGCCGGGGGCCGATCGCGAGAGCAAAACGCTACATCCCGACGCGTTGTTCGAGCCAGGCCGGTCGGTGCTCACGCCGGGGGGGCGGGCGTTGCTTGATGAGATTGGCACGTGGTTCAAGCGTGCGAAGACAGGGAAGACCGAGGTTGTGATCGCCGCGTTTACGGACGATCGTCGCGATCCTGAACTCGCGCAGCTCATGACGCAGGAACAGGCGGACTCCGTCCGTCGGTATCTTGTCGCAAGATATGCGATCGACACTGTCGGCTGGTTCGGCACCCGCAAGGTCGCCGCTGTTGGATTTGGAAATCAGGCCCCTCGCATCAGCGCGGAGGGAAATGCATCGCCCGCGGCCTCGCAAGGCCGGCGGGTGGAGATTATCCTGTTTACTCCGAGAACGTAAGCTCGTTTGCTAAACGGTTGTCGGAACGCGAGTTCCGGTTTGGTCCGGGTCTTCGTCCTGCGATTGGATGAGTTGCCAGAGCGACTGCACCAGCGCGTTTAGCATTTCTTCCGGCAGGCTGAAGAACGCCTCGTCGACGGCGGCTACGATTGGCTTGGCCCACTCGAGTAGCCTCTCGCCTTCTTCAGAGAGTGCGAGCGAGCGTGCTCGGAGGTCGTGCGGGTGCGGCCGGCGCATGACCGTCCCGCGCCTTTCAAGCATGCGGATGACCTGCGAGGTCATCATCTCGTCGACACGCACGAAGCGCGCGAGAGTGGCCTGCGTGATTGGCATCTGGGCTTCTTCGAGCCCCTTGATTCCCGCGAGCAACACGAATTGCACGTGAGTCAGTCCGACCTTCTCCAGGGCCTGCCGAAGGCGGCGTTGCCAGGCGTTGGCAACCTGCCAAAGGAGAAACCCAGGACCATCACCTGGCCCCGGTGTTGAGGACGAGGGAGCGTCCATTACAGTTCCTCCCGCTTGAGTTCATTTCTCACAGGCTCGCACCCGGAAGTGTAGGGGGGGACGTCACGCAACCCCCATACTTTGGATGCGCCCAAAGTCCGCACAAAATTCATCATTTCAATCACGTCGGCGTGAATAGACTGCTCATGTCGTGCGTTGATTCGACTCCGTCTCATACATCGAATCGGCATGTCGAGCCGCCCGGATATCGGCCGTCGTTGATGACAAACGACCGACAATTTTTCCTAACGACCTACGGGTTTCGTAACCCGTCAATCAGGCACGTATTTAAGAGTTATCATGACGATAGCATGGGAGGAAAGGCCAAAAATTAGAAATTGCCTAATATGCTAAGTGTGTTTTCTTTTTGGGGTTATGATAATTGGCCGGTGTTGGAGTTCTTAATCAGACCGTCGCATTTGGGAGACTTCCTTTGGAAGTAAACTTGATCTTATGAACGGCGGGCGATGAGGCAGTAAGTTCACTGCTGGAGGGAGTTCTGGTAGACTACTGGACTCGAAAGTCGAAAACCGCGTCGAGGAAAGGTTCTTCCGTCATGTCGATTGATCCCCGCGTAGCCAGCGGGTTGCGCGATATTCCCCCAGCGCTGGCGATTCCGCGTGAGCGGATGCTGGCGAGTTTCCGCTCGACCTTTTCCTCGTTTGGCTTCGTTCCCATCGAAACTCCCCATATCGAACGCATGGAAGTGCTGACCGGTAAGGGGGCCGGCTCCGACGAGGTGTTGCGGCAAATCTTCGAGGTGACGAACAAAGGGGGCGAGGCCGGTAAGCTCGCGCTCCGGTTCGACCTCACCGTTCCGTTCGCCCGGTTCGTCGCAAAACACATCAACGAAATTGGGGTCCCGTTCAAGCGATTTGCCATCGGTTCGGTCTTCCGTGGCGAGCGTCCGGCGAAGGGACGGTTCCGCGAATTCACTCAGTGCGATTTCGACACCGTCGGCACCGAGAGTTCCATTGCCGACGCTGAAACAGCCCAGGTGATCTACACCGCGCTTACCAAGGCGGGAGTTCCGGCGTTCACGATCGCGCTGAACAATCGCAACGTGCTCGACGGCCTGCTCGAACATCTAGGCGTGGCGGGGCAGACAGGCCGCGTGCTGCGAGCCCTCGACAAGCTGGCGAAGGTCGGCCAGGATGCGGTGGTCGCCGAACTCCAGGGCAAGGCCAAGGGCGACGAGGTTGAAACCGACGCAAACACTGCGGTCATGTCCGAAGATCAAGCCCGGCGGTTACTTGATGTGGTGGTTGAGCAGGGGCGGGGCGGAGTTGAGATTCTCCCCAACCTCGAAACGCTGCTTGGTCACTTGCCGCAAGCGAAGGCCGGACTGACGAACCTCCGCGACGTTTTCAACCTCCTCGGCGCGGCGGGCGTTTCGGAAAGCTCGCTCAAGATTGACCTTGCGCTGGCACGCGGGCTCGACTATTACACCGGGATCGTCTTCGAGACGACCGTGAACGGCTGGGAGCGGTTCGGGTCGATCAGCTCGGGCGGCCGATATGACAACCTCGTCAGTCTGTTTACCGATCGGCGGTTGCCGGGTGTTGGTGCGTCGATCGGGCTCGACCGGTTGCTTGCTCTGATGGAAGAGGCGGGCTGGTTGGAAGCGAAGGCGACCACCGTGCCGATCATGGTGGCGAACTTCCCGGGAGTCGACGCGACTGTGCCGTTTGGAGTCGCTGCCCGGCTGCGAGCGGCTGGCATCGGCGCTGAGGTTTATCCCGATCCCATTCAGGTTGGCAAGCAGATGGGTTATGGGTCGACACGAGGGCATCGTTTTGCGGTGATCGTCGGACCCGACGAAAACACCAACGGTCTGTTCAATCTGCGCGATCTTTCCACCCGGCAAGAACAGAAGGGGCTGTCTTTGGGTCAGCTTGAGTCAGTTGTCACCGCCGCGTTGGGAGCCGGACAATGAGCGCCGAGGTGACTCAAAACCGCGCGGTCGAGTCGCGCGTGGCGCTCGTGAAGGGCACCGCCGACCTCCTGCCCGATGACTTTTCGCCACTCGCCGAAATTGAATCGCTCTTGCTCGATCGCTTTGCTCGCTCCGGTTACGCGCCGATTCGCGTTCCGGTGCTCGAGAATCGCGTGCTGCACGAGCGAAAGAGCGGCTCTCGCATCGTGGCCAATCTCTACCAGGTGGACGGGGCATCGAATGAAGATGTCTGTCTGCGTCCGGAGCTAACCGCCGGAATCGTCCGCGCGTTCAACGAGGCATCGCCGACGCCGTCGCTCCCGTGGCGCGTGAGTTATTCGGGCCCAGTGTTTCGCCTCTTGCCGACGGGACCGCGCGTGCTTCGCGAGTTCCAGCAGGTCGGTGTCGAACGACTCGACACGCCTGGCAGCGGGACTTCGGGCGACGCCGAGACGATCTGGCTGGCCCACTGGGCGCTGAGCGAAGCGGGGATCTCGGACGCAACTATCCGAATCGGGCACGCCGGCCTGATTCGCGAGTTGCTCGATTCTTCGGGGCTGCCGCGCGGTGTGCAAGTTGCACTCGTCGAGGTGCTCAGCGAGTCGGTTCAGGCCGATGACGATCCCGCCGTGACGGGCGACCGCTTCCTCTCGGCGATCGAGAATCATCTCGAATCGCTGACCGCCTGGTTGAGCACGGGCGTGCGAAATGGTGAAGCCGCGGTGCCGGCCGATGACACCGGCGCGGCGAAATTGTTCCACACGCTCTATCCCGAAGTGGTTGGCCGACGTGCCGGTCGGGATGTGATTGCTCGTCTCAGGCGTAAGTGGGAACTAGGGCAAGGGCTTTCAGGCGTGCTCGGCTCGCTGCGCGACCGGCTCCACGAACTGGCCGACCTGCGTGGTCCTGCCCCCGAGGTTCTTGCCCGTCTCAGTCGATTTGAAGACGTCGTGCCGACGATGACCCGCGAGCTGCGCGGGCTGGTCGCATCGCTTCAAGCTTATGGAATCGATCCGGCTCGCGTCGAGCTCGACCTGGGCTTCGGCCGTGGCATCGGCTTCTATTCGCAGATGATGTTCGTGTTGCTCGTCGACACGCCGAACGGTTCGCTCGAAGTCTGCGGCGGCGGTCGGTACGACGGGCTCGCGCGGGCACTCGGCTCGGCCGAGGATGTCGGCGGGGTTGGTTTCGCCTTCGGGCTCGAACGGCTTCGCGACGTACTCGCCGCCCGAGGAATCAAGATCCCGTCGACAAAGAAACCGAAGCAAATCCTCGTCGTGGCACGTGATGCCAACGCGTTCGGTCTCGCGAGCTGGCTTCGCGGCCAAGGTTTGACCGTGGTGATCGACGAAAACGGTGGTGCTCGTTCGCAGACCTCCGATCGACGTTTTGACTTTGTGGTTGAGGGCAGCGGCCCTTCGTATCGAGTGACCGACCTCGCGAGCGGCAAGGAGACGACCGTCCCTTCGCGCGAGGACCTTCTTCGCCTCTCATCGCCGACGGGTGGTCGCTCATCATGATCATTGATCCGATTCGTCTCGCCCTGCCGTCGAAGGGGCACCTTTACGACGGTATTGTCGAGATTCTCAAGACCGCGGGCTACAAGGTCAGACGCGCCAGCGACCGCCAATACGAGGCGACGATTTCGGGGCATCCCCGGTTCCACGTCGTCTTCATGCGCCCGACCGACATCGTGTCGCAAGTCCACGAAGGGCGTTGCCACCTCGGCGTCACCGGGTACGACGTATTTGCCGAACGCGCGGTTGAGGTCGACCAGGCGAAGGTGGTTTATCAGGATCTCGGCTACGGCGGTTGCCGGCTCGTTGTGGCGGTTCCTGAAAGCTGGATCGACGTCAGCCACGCGCTCGACCTCGTTGAGCTGGCTGCCGAATTCAAGGACGCCGGCAAGACGTTCCGCGTCTCGACGAAGTATCCGCAACTGACGCAGGAATTTTTCCGGCGCAGGGGGATCGTCCACTATCAGGTGATCGATTCCGATGGTGCCTTGGAGCTTCACCCAAGCCTGGGAATCGCCGACATCATTGTCGACCTGACCAGCTCCGGGACGACGCTCAAGGACAATCGTCTGCGCGAGATTGAGGGCGGGACGGTGCTCGAGTCGGCGTCGTGCCTGATCGGCAATGCGCCTGCACTTCGGGCGCTTGGCGAGGAGGGGCAGGGCGGCCCGCTGGCCCTGATCCTCGACGCGATCGACGGCGTGCGGGCGAGCGAAGGCTGGCTGCATCTCGAAGTGGTCGGCAGTCCTGCCGAACCTGCACCCAAGACGGCCGAAGCAGTCGCGAAATATTTGACTGAAGGCGGTGCCCAGCATGTCGCACGCGGACAGGTCTGGGACGCTGTTGGTAAAGACGCCTGGCGCGTGACGGCCCTGGTTCAGGCGAAGCGCGTGCCCGCCCTGCAGCGGACGCTCTTCCAGCTAGGTGCGCTTCGTGTTGTCGCCTTGCCGACGCGATTTGTCTACGACCGCGACGGCGAGTCGACGTTCGATCGCGTTCAGCGCGAGATTGCGGCAGTCACCACGTCGTAATCGCGTTGCCGGTGTCCGGGAGGTTCTCTTCGAGCAAACCAAGGTGGAACTTCGCCGGTTCGGCGAAGTCGGAGTGGTTTGTTACGCGGAGAACCCTGCGGAAATCGTCGGCGGCACGGCTATTCTCGCCGATCTTCGCCAGGGCGATGCCGCGGTGCAGTAAGGCGCCGGCGTTGCCTGCATCGAGGTCGATCGCGCGGTCGAAATCCTCGATCGCCTTGGCGTGATCTCCGCTCGCCGCGCGTACCTTGCCTCGATTGAGATAAGCTCCCGCACTATCGGGATCGAGTGTGAGCGCGCGGTTGAAGTCGGCAATCGCCTGGTCGTATTTCCCCTTCTCGCGATACGCCAGTCCGCGCTTGAGATACGAGTCGATGCGTTTGGGATCGGCCTTGATCGCTGCGGTGTAATCCGAAATTGCGCGGTCGAAGTCGCCACTATAAAACGCATGATTGGCGATGCGGAGATAAGTTGAGAGCAACTGCCGACGGCGCTCGCGAGCGAGCTTGCGCTGGAGTAGGCCCACGCCCACGCCGGCCGCGGGAATGGCGAGCAACCCGAGCTGCGCGACGACTCGCGAACTATCAGTAAAGGCATGGAAACGTGATGTGATAATGCTTGAGATTTTTTGTTCGTTTTTGATTTCCGAGATAGCGAGCAGGCCGATCCATGCGATCGACGCGCCGACGATCAGAACGGCATTGGCGATGATGCGCCAGTGTTTCTTGATCAAAAGCACGGCGCCGATGATGAGCAGCACGATCGCGACCGCGAAAACGGGGGCCAGACCGATTCCGCGTACGATTCCACGAAAAAACACGAACCAAAGTTGATCAAACCACATCGTGAGCGTCTCCCACGAATGAACGAAGATAGCTGGCTCGTGCTGGGCTGGCTCGAGAAAGGGCGGAAAGGAGCGATCGGAACGATCGGATCCGCAATTGAACCACGGCAGGTTAGCAATCCCGGCGCTTTCAAGGAAGATAGTACACAAGCCTTTGCGTCATGGCAAAACGCGAGATCCGCGCCAATCGTTGGACTGCGACCGCATTCTGTTTTACGATTCGCGGCGGAACATTTTTTGGCGACATTTGTTGTTCTAGAATTCGAACCTAGACCAACTGCGGAAGGACGTCATGCCAAATCACAGCCATTGCGAAACGATCGTCATCGGGGCTGGGGCGATGGGTTCGGCCGCGGCATACCACCTGGCAAAAAACGGCCATCAGGTGACGCTGATCGAACAGTTCGCGCTTGGGCACAACCAGGGGAGCTCTCATGGCGTCGCGCGAATCACTCGGCATTCCTACAGCGATCAATTTTACGCCGAACTGATGCCTGCCGCGTTCGATGCCTGGCGTAAACTTGAGGCAGACGCAGGCGAATCACTGTTTATACGCACCGGTGGCGTGAGTTTTGGCCCGACGGAAGCCCATTACGTTGAATTGGTGGCGTCTAGTCTCGACGCGATTGGCGTCCCGTTCCGGCGAATGTCGGGCGCTGACTGGACTCGCGGCCATCGAGCGTTCCGCCTCCCCGACGATTTCGACGTCGTATTTGAGCCCGACGCCGGTCTGCTGCGAGCTTCGAGGATTCTGGAACTCGAGTTGGAACTGGCCCTCCAGCACAACTCGGCGACGCGAATCCTCGCCGAAACGCCCGTACTCGGCATCGATCTCGACCGCGAGCGTCCCCGCGTGCGATTAGCGAATGGGACGATCACGGCAGATCGGCTCATCGTCACGGCCGGCACGTGGACTGGAAAGCTTCTCCCGGCATTGCAGCCTGCCCTTCAGCCAACGCGACAAACGATCGCGTATATTCGGCCGTCGCATTCAGAAATGTTTGAAATCGGTAAATTTCCCGTTTTTATTTTCAAAGGGCCCGGCGATCTCGATGCGTTTTACGGCATGCCGAGTGGGCTGGGGATGGCGGTAAAAGTCGCGCGGCATGGCGGACCGCCGATCGACCCCAATGCTGTGAATCGTGAAGTGACCGAGTCAGACCTGCAACCGGTCCGAGACTTTGTCGCGGCATACTTGCCGAGTCTGGCGGAAGGCGTCATCGACCGTATCGAGACATGCCTCTACAACATGACGAGCGACGAGCACTTCCAGCTCGGCTTTTTGCCTGGCCGCAACGATGTGATCGTCGCGAGTCCATGCAGCGGACACGGCTTCAAATTCTCGTGCCTGATCGGCGAGATTCTCGCGGACCTGGCCGTTTCCGGCCAGGCGCGGCACGACATCACGCCTTGGAGGTTGCGAATCGCATAAGTCGCGGGCTCTACTTGCCGCTGCCGATGAGACGCTTTTTGAGACTCGCGCGCCAGCGGTGATCCGCTTCGGATCGCACGAGTGCTTCAGCCTTGGCGCGCAACGTCGCTGCCTCAGCTTCCCAGTGCGCTTTGTTTCTCGGATCAGTTGCAGCCTTGGACTCTGCCGCTTTCGCTGCTTTCAGGGCGACGACTTTCGAAAAGGCCTCATGATCGGCCATTTCTTCATAGGTGTAGAAATGGCCGCTGTCATCGGCCTGGCGCCACTGCCACATCCGAATGCCGGTTGCGGTTGCCCATGCGACCAGAGCGATCAAAACAACGAGGGTGCGCAGCCTCCAGCGGACGAGCATGGGAAGGAGTCTTCGAACGATGGCTCCCAGCGACCGTCTGGGATGCTCAATACATCGATCGCAATGGGGAGCCATCAGCGGAGACCCGCATTTGTGGCACCGCTCTTGAAATGAGACTGGTGGAAACAGCGGCTCAGACTGCGCATCGTTCATGCGATGTTCGCCTGCGCGGGTAGCACTGGATCGAGCTGATTCGATCAGAACGCGTCGGCGTCGTAAGGCTCGGAAATGTTCGCCAGGTTCTCGAACCGCATGAAGTTCTTGCGGAAGCTAAGCTTCACTGTGTCGGTCGCGCCGTTACGGTTCTTGGCGATGATCAATTCAGCGATGCCCGGCTGATCGTTCGGGTCGTAATACTCCGGCCGGTGCAGCAGGAGCACAAGGTCGGCGTCCTGTTCGATTGCGCCTGATTCGCGCAAGTCGGCCATGCGGGGGCGTTTGTCTTCGCGGTTTTCAACTCCGCGGTTGAGCTGTGACAGCGCGATGACCGGCACGTCCAGTTCGCGTGCCAGTGTTTTCAGGCGCCGGCTGATTTTGGCGATCTGTTCCTGGCGGCTGTCACGCGTCTCATCGGAATCGATGAGCTGGATGTAGTCGACCACGATCAGGCCGATCTTATGCCGCATCTTGAGCCGGCGGGCGTTTGCGGTGATCTGCAGCATGTTGCGCGACGGCGTGTCGTCGATCATGAGGGGAGCGCCGGTGCGCAACTCCTCATAACCGCGACTGAGCTGAATCATATCGTTGTGGCTCAAGCCTTTGCCTGTACGTAGCTTGTGGCCATCAACCCGCGATCGTGCGCAGAGGAGACGCTCGGCCAGTTCGAGCTGACCCATTTCGAGGCTGACGAACATCACGCCCTGCTGCTGTTCGATGGCGACGTGTTCGCAGATATTAAGAGCACAGGCGGTTTTACCCATCGAGGGCCGTGCCGCCAGAATGATGAGCTGGGCCCCCTGGAAGCCGCCGGTGATGTCGTCGAGGTCAAGGAAGCCGGTTCCAACGCCGGTGAGCGGGTGCTTGGACGACACCCGCAAGTCGATGCGCGCCATCGCATCGCCCATGACGTCCTTCAACTCGACCGTTTCGCCGGCGACCTGATCTTCGGCGATCGCGAAAATGCGTCGCTCGGCTGCGGCGAGCAACTCCTCAGCCGTCATCGAGTTCGAGTAGCCTTCGCGGAGAATCTCGTTGACCGCTTCGATGAGATTTCGCGCAATTGCTTTCTCACGAACGATTTGCGCGTAGTAACGCGCATTGACGGCGTGAGGGACGCTGCCGAGGATTTGCAGAATCGTGTCGAGACCACCGATGCGTTCGAGCTCGTCGCGGCGACGAAGTTCCTCTTCCAAAGTGATCGAGTCGATTGCCTTCGTCTGATCGTAGAGATCGCGAATGGCGCGATAGATCGTCTGGTGACTGTCGCGGTAGAAGTCGGCCGTCTTCAAGACGGGGATGATCTCGTGGAGCACCTCGTTGTCGAGCAAGATGCCGCCGAGAACACCAAGCTCGGCTTCGAGATTCTGGGGCGGGACCTTGTCGTCGACGAGGCCCGTCGCCACGCCGCCGAACGACTTACCGTTGCCGTTACTCTTGCCGTTTTCAGGGGGCATCCGACTCGCTCCATCCTGGATATTCAGGATTCAGGCCACTTCGCCGCTGTGGACGTGGGCGAATTTTTCGCTCCAGACGGGGCCTGGCGATCCATGCCGGCTTTTCTGGAACGTAACGGAAGATTGATGCGTGACTCGTGCTTTCAGTATACCGTTTTTTGCCGTGCGAGGCGAAGACGGGGATGCCGATCTTAGGTGGGGTGTTGCTACCAAGTGAGATCGACAAAAAAAGAGCGGCCGGATCAGCGGAAGCTGACCCGGCCTGCATGAACTGCCGTTGAAAATCGGTGCGATCCGAAGCGCTTGGACGCTTAGGAAGCAGCTTCTTCGGTGTGCGTCGGCACGACCCAGAGCTTGACTTCGGTATCGACGTCCTGACCGAGGTGCAGCTTGATCGTATAGAGACCGAGTTCCTTGAGTGGACCTTCGATCTTGACGTTCTCGGTGTCGATCGGGAAGTTGTCCGCACGCAGGGCGGCGGCAATCTGATCGGCATTCACCGAGCCGTAGAGGTGACCTTCGGCGTTCGCATTGGCTTCGATCGTGATCGAGCGCTGGGCGATCTGGGCGCCGAGGTTGACGAGGTCGGCACGGCGGGCCTGCTCTAGCTCACGCAGACGCTGGCGGTGCTTCTCGACGATGCGCAGGTTGTGTGGCGTGGCGAACGTGGCCAGGCCCTGCGGCAGCAGGTAATTGCGGGCGAAACCAGGACGAACCTTCACCAGGTCGCCCGGCTGGCCGAAGTGCGGCACCGCGTGGGTGAGCAGCACCTGCATGTGGCCGTCCTTCGCACGCATCGGATGGTTCCGACGGCGCTCGACGCCCGGCTGACGAACCTCGGTGGCGACAGCCGCTTGCGCGCCGCTACGATTCGCACCCGCGCCTTTGGTGGTCTTCTTCGCCGACGCCTTGGCCTTCGCTTTGGCAGGCTTCTTTTCCGTTGACTTGGCCATCTTCTTTCCACTCCTGGCAAGGGCGTCGCGAAGGCACGGTTGAGTTCGCCGCGCGGGTGGCCCAAACGCTTCTCAATCGGGGGAGCTGAATATCAAATCAAACTCAGATCAAATCGCTCCGTTCCTACTCAGAACGGAATGTCTTCTTCCTCGTCACCACTCTCGTTGGCGGCGGGCGGCGGAGGAGCCGTGGGACGCCGTGAAGGCTGGGACTGAGCCGGCTGATAGGTGTTACCACCGCGACCGCCGCTACCACCGTTCGAGTTGTAACCACCACTCGAACGACGGGCTGCAGGGGCAGAGTCACCATCCGGGCCCGGGCCACCGTCTTCGCGACGGTCGAGGAACTGAACTCTGTCGGCCAGCACCTTGATCTTGGACTTCTTCTCGCCGGTCGCCTTGTCGTCCCAGGACTCCATCTTGAGCGAACCTTCAACGTGCACGCCGCGTCCCTTTTTCAGGTACTGGCAGCAATGCTCCGCCTGGCGGTCCCACACTGTAACGTCAATGTAGAGAACGTCTTCCTTGCGATCGCCGTCTTTTCCGGTCCAGGCACGATTGATCGCAAGAGGCAGGTCGGTCACTGCAGAGCCGCTGGGCGTGTAGCGCAATTCAGGGTCGCGCGTCAGGTTACCCATGAGGAAGACTTTGTTAAGGGACGCCATCGGACCGCTCCTCCCGGAATCGGGATCGTTCACCTATCGGGACGACTCTGCTGAATGGTAACTAAACGCTTGTTCCCTTGTTCAGCGTATCAAATCGCCCCAAGGCCGGCAAGAATCCAGGTGAGAAACAGGGAAGGAGCAGTAACAGCGAGACGACTTGTTCAGTCGTCGCGACGGCGGCGGCGGGGACGATCGTCCATATCCTCTTCACGGGGCTGGTCTTCCGACTCGCCCGGGGTCGAGGTCATCGCCTGGTTGACCAGGTGATCGATGAGCTTGGGGTGAACCTTGAGAATCAGCTCGCGAAGGATCAGCTCGGAAAGACGGCAGTCGGCCGTGATTTCCTTGAGCTCGGCACCTTCGGTCTTGAAGTAGGTCAGAAGGTAGGTGCCCTTCTTGTGCCCGTCGACGCTGTAGGCAAGACGGCGCTCGTCCCACTGGCGGCTGGCGACGATCTCTGCGTTGTGCTTCGCGAGAATGTCGTGCACGTGGCGAACGGCGTCGTCCCAGGAGACGGCAACCTTGGCGCTATCGAGCAGGAACATTCCCTCATAAGTGTTAACTGGCAAGGTCGCTCTCCTCAATCAATCGATCGTGTCGGTCAGGGCGTATCTGTTTTGTTTCAACTCGTGTGACGCACGTGGCGGTCGGCCGCGTCACACGTTTTTGGGACCATTGAACCGGTTCATCGCCGCGTCGAGCCCCTGGGTCACCCAGACGGCAACCGCCTGGGTTGCTTCGATCAACGCGTCATCAATGACCGGCCGTTCCGACGGGCGAAACCGGCTGAGCACGAAGTCGGCCGCGTCGATTGGCCCACGTTCGCCGACTCCCACCCGAAGCCGGGCATACGCCTCGGTTCCCAGGTGGGCGGTAATGTCTCGCAAACCCTTCTGGCCGCCATCCGACCCGCCTGCCCGGAGCCGAAGCCGGCCCAGTGGAAGGTTGAGATCGTCGCAAACAACCAGAAGTTGCGTCGTTTCTATCTTGTAGAATCTCAGCACCTGAACGACGCTACGGCCGCTGAGATTCATGAACGTTTCGGGCTTGAGCAGGAGCACCTTGCGGAAGTCGATCTCGGTCTCGGCGAGCAATCCGTCGAACTTTCGGGAGAACTTGGCTCCCGACCCGCTCGCCGCGAGCCGATCGATGACATCGAAACCGATGTTGTGACGAGTGCCCTCGTACTTGCTGCCGGGGTTTCCGAGCCCCACAACCAGTTTGAGCATTCGTCAGGACCCCCGCCCAGCCAGGTTCAGGGCAAAGGCGGGCGTGCCCATCATCAGATTCAGTCCTCTTTTTCCTTCCGCTCGGGCTTGATGACTTCCGGCTGTGTGGCGGTGCCTTCCGCGGTGGGCTCAGGCTCGGCCGAACGCGTGATCACGTGGACCACGAGCGCTTCCGGGTCGCCCTTCACGGTGACGCCCTGCGGCAGCTTCAGCTCGCGAACGTGAATCGCCTTACCGATGTGAAGGTCGCTGATATCGACCTTGATCGCGTCGGGAATCGCGGCCGCCGCGCAAGTGATGTGCAGCGAGTGCAGCAGGTGCTCGAGCACGCCGCCTTCCGCAACGCCGGGCGCTTCACCCTTGAGGTCGAGCCGCACGTCGGTGACGACCGACTCGTCGGCGCTCACTCGGGCGAAATCGACGTGGATGATCTCCTTACCCAGGTGATCCCACTGCAGTTCCTTGACGAGAACTGTTTCGACTTCGCCAGCGATTTGCAGTTCAGCCAGGTGGGTCGACTTCTTGACCATCTCCCAGATGGAGTCCCGGGCGATCGAAATCGGCAGCGGGGCCTGCTTGTGTCCGTAGACAATCGCCGGGATGCGTCCCTGGGCGCGAAGCTTACGGGATACACGCGAGCCGGTTCCCTTATTCTTCGCGGCCTCCCGCGTCTCGACCTGAATTTTGACCGCCTCCGCCATGCGACGCCCTTTGCCTGACCCTGCCACGAGGTCGGAACGAGAACCGAAGAAAAAGAGCCATCCCCGGTGGCTAACCAGGACGGCCCGTTACTCGAACACGGCGGCACGAACGCCGCGCATCGGGTGATTATGAAAACCGTCACGCGTTCCTGCAAGGTCAAACCGCGCGGTTTTGCCCCGTGAGAACCAAACTCAGCAGTTTTCGCGCGTTTTCAAACAAGATCTGGTGCGCTGTCGCCTCGTCGAACTGACCGCGAACCCAGTCGACCACTCCTTCAGCCGTCGCCAGCTCGGGCAGAACCGTATCGACACCCAGAAAGTCGGTACCGATCGCGATCCCCTCGAAACCAGGATTGCCGAGGAACGGTAGTTTTGCTGTACCTTCGATGCACGCCTTGAGTTGCGCAGGATTGGTCAGAAATGGCGGGCTCACGCCAAATCCGATGATTCCCCCGAGCGCTCGCAGACGCGTGAGATTTTCCCAGGTGATCGCCCGAGGCGACCAGAAGTCGAGATGCGCGGGCATGCCGTGGCTGTAAATTGGTACGAGAAAACGTGTTGGCTCAATGCCTGACTCAAACCAACGTAGTACGTCACCACAGGCACGGGGGTTCAGGTGCGCAAGATCGATAAGTAGTTTCGGGCCATTGAGAGACGAGGCGAGTTCTCCCAAGGTCTCAAGGAACCGGCGTCCCAGATCCGTCAATCCGCGATCGTCACCGGCCGCTGACGACCCGGCGAGCTTACCCTCGGCCGTGTAACTGGGCTGAAACAGTCGAACGCCGCGCCGGACGATATCAGCCAGGCGGGGTAGGTCGGACTCGTCGCGCACGAGGGCGTCGAATCCTTCGATACCGATCATCGCCCAGCAGAGGCCGTCGTTGCTGTCGCGCCAGCGATGGAAATCGATGGGATCGCGGAGGATACGACCAGGGAACTCCGCTTCGATTCGAGTGATCAGCGCTTCGAGCGCCAGCCATGGATCGGATTGGCTTGCCCAATCGGCACCGCGGCGGTAGCACGAAAGGATCGCGGCCGAAGTCGTCTGGAGATAGGCGACCGACTGAGGCCAGCGCGCTGCCACGCCGTCGTAAAGCTTGGCGTCGAACAGCGTCGATTCGGGAGCGTATTGCAGCAGCCAATCGGTATGTAAATCAATGAGTGGCATGACGTTAATTCGCAACTTCCGGAGGTGTGACGGCGATATCGGGCGGCGGGGTGATTTCGAGCCGATCAACCAGAGTCTTCACCAAAGATTTCAAACTCGTCCAACGAATCTCGTCGCGAGTTTGACTGTCGAGGTTCCGTCCGACCCAGACGACCGGCTCGCCGGCCGGAACCTTAATCGTAGCAATTTGTTCGGGCCAGAACGCGACCAGTCGAGCAACGCCGGGATTCGTGAGCGAGTCCTTGATCCAGGAAGGACGGTTTTCCAGATTCGCCTTTTCGACCGAACCCCAATTCACTTCGACGGTTCGGCCATTTGCGATGATCGAAAGTGGCTTTCCATTGATAACGAACCCGCCGCCTTCTCCTGGTGCCGATTTGCCAAGGCGGAACGCAATAATGAGCCGCGGCAGCGTTTCACTAGCCAGCTTCTTTGCAGCCAGCTCGTCGCGGACGTGAATTCGCACTAAAGCTCCCGCTGCCTTTCCCTTATCTCCTGTTACGAATCCGGAAACGCCCTGGATGACAGGGTAAAGGTCGCTGTCCGGTCTAACCTTCGCGCGGCCGAAAATGAGTCCCAACCGGAGGCGAGCTGGCGCGACGTTGGCATACGCTGGGTCGACTCGCTCGACACGATCAATCACCTGGAAAAGAGAGTTCCAGGCCGCCGGTGATGAATCGAGCGCAAAGGCAAACGCCGCAACTAATTGCGTATTGGAAGGTATTGCGAGCCAATCGGGCTCGATCGCCAGCTTCGCATTGATCGGCGCGGCGAGCCCGGTCGTGACTGTGGCGACGACGCGATCGTCCTCGAGCGCTACGGTCGTATCGATGGTTTTGGCACCGACGGCGCGGAACGCTTCAAGGATGCGGCGATTCGTGAGCGAATCGTTTGCGTTGGTCAGATTTTCGGGAACGATCCGCGACGCAAACCCTGATCTCAGCGCACTTGGAACGGCCGAGTCGGTCCGCAGCAAGCCGTCGTTCACGTCCTCCGCCGCGCCGCCAACAATCAGCTTGGCGCCGCGCTTCGCAAGCAAGGGGGCGCCGGGCGGTCCCAGACGATCGACCGTGGCACCATCGATTGGGGGAAGCGAGAGGCCGTCGGTTAGAGCGAAGGCGGTTCCTACGGCGTCGAGACTGCCGTCGTCGTTGAGGATGAGAGCGTTCCAGCCGAGCTTACCGTCGGGCCGTCGCTTGAACTCGACGGTCGCGTTGTTAAACAGACCTAACTCGCGAACCATTCTGGGGTTAAGCGCAGCTATTCCCGCCTCGGCCCCTTTGCTGAGGCCGGAGATTCCGCGGTGCGCGTGACGATAGCCAGCCAGCGCGGCGGCGGGATGCGGCGCCTTCGTGCCATTGAAGAGCGCGAGCAACCGCTCCCCCTGAACTTTGGGCTCGACCAACCGGATCGTGAGAAACGGCGGAGCTTGCGCTGGGGTAGGGCCGGCACAAAGGACTGCTGCGAGAACCAGGCTGAGGCCGTGCACGTTGCAAGCTCCTTGCCATCCGGGAGATCCGACTGAGACCCGGTATTGTGAGGATTCAGCCCAAGCCCGGCAAGTCAGAAGTCGGAAAGATAAGGTAATTGGTGTATGCGAATATCACGCTGAAAGGTCACGTAACGTCGCGATGGCTCAGGAACGTGGCAGGGAACGGGTTGCGCCCGAAAGCGGCAAGGCGGTCGGCGGCAGGGTCTTGCAATGCCATTTCTACTGTGCCATATTTCACGATCTCCCGGGATAAGCCCCATCGCGGGCGGCGCAGGCGCGGGCCGCGCCTATCCGCGAGCTTCGATGCAACTGAACGGGCGGTCGACGCTCCGTTGACGACCCATCCGCGCGTGACCGAGGGATTCCGATGACCTGGCAGGTTGGGCTGTATGTCGCCGCCGTCTTGATTCCGCTGGCTGCCTTCGCGGTCGAACTCTTTGGCGGAAGGATCCTTCAGCGACGTAACGCCTATGTCGCCACCGGCGCGATTGGCTTGTCGTTCGTTCTTAGCCTGGTTGGTTTCCTCACCTACTTCGTTTCGGCCGAAGGTGTGTTCGCCCATCACGGCGGCGAAGAACACGCCTCCGCTCCTGCCGACCCCGGTCACGCCGAGGCGAAGCACGAAGCTGGGCACGAAACCGCCAAGGCAGAAGGTGGACACGACGACCAGCTTGCCAAGTCGGAAGGCCACGAGCCCGCTTCGGCCCATCATGGCGGCAAGATTCCCCCGCCGCCTCTCGCCTGGACGTGGTCGGGCGACTGGATTTCGGTCGGCGGCGGCATGAGCGGCCCGCAGACCCCGGGGCTCTCGATTCCGATCGGCGTTCACATTGATAACCTCGCCGCCATCATGTTCCTGATGGTGACGTTCATTGCGACACTCATTCACATCTACTCGATGGGATACATGAGTGAAGATCCGCGCTACCCGCGATTCTTCACGTATCTCTCGCTCTTCTGCTTCTCGATGCTCGGGCTGATCGCCTCCGCGAACATCTTCATGATCTTCGTGTTCTGGGAGTTGGTGGGCGTTTGCTCCTACTTCCTGATCGGCTTCTGGTACGAGGAGAAAAAGAACAGCGATGCTGCCAACAAAGCGTTCATCACGAACCGCGTGGGCGACGTCGGTATGCTCATCGGTCTCGGCCTGATCTGGTCGAGCCTCGGTACGTTCAACATCAACGAGATCAATCGCGGCCTCCGCGCCCCCGATGGAACGTTCAACAAGATCACGGGCGAATCGGGCGATTCGGTGATCCTGAAAAACCAGGAAACGGGCGAAACGCACCTCGATCCTGTCACCGGCATGCCGCACACAATCCCGATGTGGATGCTTACGGTCGCCGGCCTGGGAGTCTTCGCCGGCTGCGTCGGCAAATCGGCCCAGTTCCCGCTGCACGTCTGGTTGCCGGACGCAATGGCCGGTCCTACGCCGGTTTCCGCAATGGTGCACGCGGCAACAATGGTCGCGGCTGGTGTCTATCTTGTCGGAAGATTCTTCCCACTCTTCACCGAGCCTGCGCTGCTGTATATCGCGTATACCGGCGGGATCACGCTCTTTATCGCGGCGACGATCGCCGTCGTGCAGACCGACTACAAGAAAGTGCTCGCTTATTCGACGGTCAGCCAGCTCGGGTTCATGATGCTGGGCCTGGGCGTCGGCGGCCGGTCGGCCGGCCTGTTCCACCTGCTCACACACGCGTTCTTCAAGGCGCTGCTCTTCCTTGGTGCGGGTAGCGTGTATCACGCTGTACACACCTATGAAATGCCGTTCCTTGGCGGACTTCAGAAGAAGATGAAGTGGACGGCCCTGACCATGCTCGCGGCGACGCTGGCGATCTCGGGCGTACCGCTCTTCAGCGGTTTCTACTCGAAGGATGCGATTCTGGCCGCCTCGATTCACATGGTGTTCGAGGAAGGCCGGCTTGAACATATCTTACTGTTCGTGCTGCCAGCCGTCGGTGCGGCGATCACTGCGTTCTACATGTTCCGCATGTGGTTCCTGGTGTTCTCGGGCGAGTCGCGCGGCTATCCGGAAGGGTATCTCGAGCAACAGGAACAAGAGCGTATCGCTCGTGAAGCTGAAGAAGCGGCAGAGGCGGCCGCTGCTCGTGCGGCGCACGGCGATCACGGCCATGGCCACGATCACGCACATGCTGCCCACGATGCTCACGGTCACGACGATCACGGCGCGGCCCACGCAGCTCATGGATCACACGGTGGACACGATCACCATCACGACCCGCATCCGGCGAAGCACGCACACGAGAGCGGGCCGTTCATGCTCCTTCCGCTGCTGATCCTCGCAGTGCCGACGATCATTATCGGCTATCCGCTGACGATCCTGCCGATCCCGGGCTTCCATCCGATCCTCGAGCAGTTGATTTCTTACGGTCAGCCGATTGCTGTTGCTGATCCCGGAAATTCGCACGGATTGGCACTGATCGCCTCGCTGATCATTGCAACGGTCGGCATCGGCCTCGGTATTCTCTACTATGGTCCCTGGCCGGCCTTGCGGAAGTTCGACGCGAAGAAGGCGGCGATTCGGTTCGCGCCGATCTATCACTTCCTGAAGCACAAGTGGTACTTCGACGAGCTTTACAACGCCGTGCTCATCCAGCCCACGCTCAAACTGGCGCGTTGGATCAGCGGCTTCGACAAGGTCGCGGTCGATGGCATCGTCAATGGCTCGGCCTGGCTTACGGAACGCGTCAGCCGGATCAGCGGCAAGTTCGATTTCCGGTTTGTCGACGGCATGGTCAACGGTATCGCGGACGTCGTCTACAAGACGGGCAACGCCGGCCGAAGCCTTCAGACCGGCAAGCTGCGGAACTACCTGATGTTCCTGGCCGTTGCGGTTGTCGGTCTGTTCGCGGGCGTGTTCGCCTGGGTCATGAAATAATTGCCGGCCCTGGCCGGTCGTCGGTTAGCAAAGTCGTGTGGGGAAGGCCTTCCCGCGGTACACGAAGCGAGTCAAATTCAGCCGATCGTTGAGAAGGAAGCGTCATGAGCGACGACCTGTTGTTGAGCCTGCTCTGGTTCGTGCCCCTGGTTGGGGCCGTGATCGTGCTGCTCATTCCGAAGAACGCCGTGGCCTTGGTTCGGGGCTTTTCGCTCGGGGTCACGCTGGTGACGCTCGTGCTCTCGCTTCTCGCCTATCGTGCTTACACTGCCGAAGGCTCGCTCGCACAGGCGAGCCTGCAGGAACGCGCCAAGAACAACGCAGTGGAGCGTCTTGATAACAACAGCACTTCTGCCACGCACGTTGTCGAAGAGGTTGTTGGCAGGCCGAGCGGCAAGGGCGACCTCCTCGTCCGCAAGCCGTGGATTCCTTCGTTCAACATTCAGTACTACCTCGGTGTCGACGGCATCAGCCTCAGCCTGGTGCTCCTCACCGGGTTCGTCAGCGTGCTCGCCGCGCTGGCGTCGTTCTCGATCGAGAAGCACGTTCGTGGCTTTTTCAGCCTGTTCTTGCTGCTGCTCGCCTGCATGATGGGCGTCTTCATGGCGCTCGACCTGATTCTCTTCTACGTATTCTTTGAAGTGATGCTTCTGCCGATGTACTTCCTCATCGCCATCTGGGGTGGCGATAACCGGGAATACGCGGCCATCAAGTTCCTGCTCTACACGCTCTTCGGCTCGGTGTTCATCCTCGTCGCCATCCTCGCCCTCTACTTCTGGCCGGGTGAGCCGACGCTCGCCATTGCTGGAGCGAAGGCGTTCACAGCCCACACGTTCGACGTCCCAGCCATCGCTCAGGCCGCCGCCGAAACCAATTACTACGGTAGCCAGATCCAGCAGTGGGTCTTCCTGCTATTCTTCATCGGCTTCTGCGTCAAGCTGCCGTCGTTCCCCTTCCACACATGGTTGCCCGACGCGCACGTGCAGGCACCCACGCCGATCTCGATGATCCTGGCCGGTGTGTTGCTGAAGATCGGTGGTTACGGCCTCATTCGTCTCGCCTGGCCGCTGGCTCCCGTTGGCGCGTCTGAGTGGGCATACGCCGCCGCCGCTCTTGGCGTGGTGAGTATCCTCTACGGTGCTCTCGCCGCCATGGCGCAGACCGACTTCAAGAAGCTGGTCGCGTACAGCTCGGTCAGCCACATGGGTTACGTCACGCTCGGCATGGCCGCGATGAACTTCACGCCCGACCCGCGCTATTACGGCTATGGCGTGAACGGTGCGATGTTCATGATGATCGCCCACGGTATCACCTCGACCGGCATGTTCTTCCTGGTCGGTGTGATCTACGAACGGGCCCACACTCGCGACCTGAACAAGCTCGGCGGCTTGATGAACATCATGCCGGTCTATGGCGCGGTTTCGATCCTGATCTTCTTCGGCTCGATGGGCCTGCCTGGTCTCTGCGGTTTCTGGGCCGAAGTGATGGCGATCCTGGCGATCTTCAACTACGACATCACGCTCGCCGTGCTCGCAGCCGCCGCGGTCATTCTCACTGCTGGCTACATCCTTTGGACGGTCCAGCGCGTCTTCCTCGGCAAGAAGGAAGATTGGAAGGGGCTGCCCGACCTCACCTTCCGTGAGATCGTCATCGCCGCTCCGCTCTGCCTCTTCACGGTACTGCTGGGCGTCTATCCCAACAGCCTGATGTCGTGGATGAGCCCGTCGGTCGATCAGGTCGTCGGTAACATCGCCAAGGCGAATCAGGCGAGCGGCCGCGGTGCCAAGACGGCACTCATCCCTCCGGCAGTCGTCAAGCCTCGCTAAGCTTCGAATTTTCAACCGCCGCGTGCCGAGAATCCCACTCGATGCGCGGCGGTTTTTCTTTTGATGGAGCGGCCGGTTTCATGAGCACTCGTCGTGTGGCACTCGTGACCGGTTCCGCCACTGGCATTGGCCGCGCCGTCGCCTGGTCAATGGCCGAACGCGGCTATGACATCGCCGTCAATTATTCGCGATCGAAGGCCGAGGCCGAGGAAACTGCCGACGGCGTGCGCAGTCGCGGAGCCGCTGTGATCGTGCAGGAAGCGAACGTCGCCGTCGACTCAGCCGTTCGTGCGATGGTCGATCGGACCGTCTCCGAACTCGGCGGGCTCGACGTTCTCGTGAACAATGCGGCGACGACTTATTTCATCCCGCACAACGATCTCGACAGCCTGACCGATCAGGTGTGGGACGACATCTTCAACGTCAATCTGAAGGGGACGTTCTGGGCCTGTCGCGCTGCGATGCCGCACCTCAAATCGAGGCGCGGGAATATCGTGAACATTGCATCGGTCGCGGGCGTCGCCGGCTCAGGCTCATCAATTGCTTATGCTGCAAGCAAAGGGGCGGTGATCACCCTGACAAAGAGCCTCGCGCGTGCCTTCGCTCCCGACGTGCGAGTGAACGCCGTCGCGCCTGGCCCAGTGCAAACGCGCTGGTTGGCCGATCATCAAGATATGGTCGCGCAAGCAATGCAGTCGACGCCACTCAAGCGTCCAGCGACAGCCGAAGACATTGCGGCCGTCACGGTTTTTCTCGCTGACGAGACAACGTTGATGACGGGCCAGGTGCTCATCGCCGACGGCGGGCGAACGATGTAGTGCGAGTTCGGTAGCGCAATTGATCCTTATCGGCTCACGGACCGACTCCACTGCAATGTTTTGGGGTTGTCCGATTTTCGGGTCCGGAGTAGTCTTCCGGCCGAACGGGTAGGGCAAGGCCGCACGAACAAGCTTCAAGGATGGAGCCTCCGCTCGCGCACTTGCTCATACATCAATCCGATTTGACCGACTCAAACCAAGGAGCCGGACCGCATGCAAGGCAGGTCAAGGATGGCCGCTTTCACGCTCGCGCTCGCGACCGTTCTCGCTTCTTTTGGCGGAAACCGGGACGCCGTCGCGCAAAAACCCGCCGTGGTCAACAAGGTGTTGCTCGCCCTTCGGGTGACCGGTCTCGGCAATGAAGGTTGCCAGGTCGAAATCAAACCAGGCCACCCCGCCTGCGATTTCAAGCCAATCTCCAAGAAGCTCACCTCACGCGGGCAGGAAGATTTCCGGGACATCCTCGTCAAGTCGACGAGTGCCGACGGCGACTGCATGTTCGAGATCACCGTCAAAGAGCCCGGCCAGCCCGAGAAGAAATTCAAGCGTGGTTTCGTGCTCACGACGGCCAAGCCCGGCAGCAAGGAGATCCCGTACCAGCTCTTCGAATGCTGGCTCCGCTCTCCCTCGCTCGCGGCAAAAGAAGACACGACCAAGCGAGTTCGCTAAACCCGAACGGCTTGTGCAAATCGATCAGAGAGCGTTTTCGCGTGGCCGCCCGGCTCGCGAAGACGCTCTTTTTATTTTATGTGATTAAATCAAAATAGGTTTGATCACATTGCCTGCGTTCACGGTCAGCCGTTCTTCGCGGCCATCACGCAGGAACGTCAAGCGTTTGTGGTCGAGGCCGAGCAGGTGCAGAATCGTCGCGTGCAGGTCGTGCACGTGCACCTTGTTTTCCACTGCGTAAAGGCCGAACTCGTCGGTCGTGCCGTAGGTAATGCCCGGCTTCACGCCGCCACCCGCCATGAACATGCTGAAACCGTAGGGGTTGTGGTCGCGTCCGTCTTTCCCTTCGGTCATGGGCGTACGGCCGAATTCGCCTCCCCAAACCACGAGCGTGCGTTCGAGCAACCCTCTGCGCTTGAGGTCCTTGATGAGCCCGGCGACCGGCTTGTCGCTACGTGCGCAAAGCTTTGAATGATTGCCTTCGAGGTTGCTGTGTGCGTCCCACTGACTGCCTGATCCGCAGTAGAGTTGGACAAATCGCACACCGCGCTCGACGAGCCTTCGAGCCCGCAAGCACATCGCGCCGTAATCCTTGCAACGCTCGTCGTCGAGGCCGTAAAGCGTCTTTGTTTCGGCCGATTCCTGCGAGAGATCGACGGCCCCCGGCGCCTCGGCTTGCATCCGATAGGCCAGTTCGTAAGCGGCAAGTCGGGCCGAAAGTCGAGTGTCGTCGCTGCGACTGCGGGCGTGATGACTATCGAGGCTATTGATCAAATCGAGCTTGGCGCGTTGCTGCTCGTCGCTGATTCCCTTCGGTGGGTTCAAGTACAGGATCGGGGCGCCGTCTTTGCGGAAGGGAGTACCCTGAAACGTCGCTGGCAGCCAGGCGTTGCCCCAATTCCGCGGACCGCCGACCGGTTCGGCCGCATCGTTCATCACCACGAATGCGGGGAGATTCTGGTTCGCGGTTCCCAGGCCGTAAGTCACCCACGCTCCCAGGCTGGGCCGGCCTGCGAGAATGCTGCCGGTGTTCATCTGGCAGACGCTGCCGACGTGATTGACACCGTCGGCCCACCAGGAGCGTACGAGTGCGATATCGTCGACGACCGTTGCGACTTCGGGATACCAATCGGAGACCCAAGTGCCCGCCTGGCCGTGTTGCTTGAATTTGTGGCGGGTCGGCAGGAGGTTATTGCCGCCGACGCCCATCGGCGTGAAGACCTTGCCGAACGACGCGGGGAGCGGCTTGCCGGCGTATTTTTCGAGTTCGGGCTTGGGGTCGAACAGGTCGATGTGGCTCGGGCCGCCTTCCATGAACAGGAAGATGACCGAATCGGCCTTGGCGCCAAAGTGGCTGGGGCGAGGGGCGACGGGATGAAGCGGATCGATCTTCGGCGATTCGGCGCGAGCTTCTTCCTCGGCAAGCAAGGTGGCGAGAGCGAGGCCGCCGAAACCGAGCCCCGCGCGCTCCAGAAAATCGCGCCGGCTGGTCGTCCATTCGCGATGCGGAATCATGTCCTTCGCCCTCAAAGGCGTCCCACGTTCCGAAACTGCGCCAATCAATTCAAGCCTATCACGTTTGTTGAGTTTCTCAAAGGTTTAACAGAGTCGACTAGTTGAACCCTGGCCCGGGGTTTTGCGCTTGCAGCTCCAGTTCGAGTGCACTGATCCGTTGAATGTTGGCATCGAGATTCAATGCTTCTCCTGCACCTGGAATCATGCCAACGCGGCGCGCTTCTGATTCAAATTGCTGTCCAGCGAACTGCAACTGCGGCCTGATCTCCTGAAGAACCGCCTTGATGTCCGCTTCGCGAGCCTTTTTGCGGCCGTTAGTATTCATGTCGTCATACATTTCATTGAGGATCTTGTTGCAGGGACCAGAGGCTGCGCGAGCGCTAGAAATGTCGCGTACAGCTCGAAGCTGGTTTGTCAATTGATTGAATCGCGCGACGTTGCGCTGCCCTAGAGCCATCACGTCTGACTTCGACAAGAGGCCGAAGCCGCGAATTGCGCCGCCGAGTCCAGCCAGCACACCGATGATGATTCCAATCAGCCTCAGTCCCGAGATCGAATCGCCACCGCCTCGACCGCTCGACGGTTTGGCTGGGCTCGAACTGAAAAACCCGCCCTTTTTCTTTTTCTTCTTCGCGGGCTTGGGAAGTTCGTCATCGTCATCGCGAGCACTGCCGGGCCGTGAAATTGGCGGCAATGCCGAGGGGGCTTCATTGAAGCCGTAAACATCATCCGCGTCGGGTTCGTCTGCCACGCGTCGCTTGGGTTGCGAGGTCGTCGTTCCAGGCATTGGCTTGGGGCGCGAAACGGGTGCGGCCGATGGACGTGTCGGCGCGGCAGCGGGTCGACTGGGACTTGGGCTGGTCGCCGAGGCGCTCGGGACTATCATGCGATTGCCGCACTGCTTGCACTGCGCGTTCTTACCGGCGAGATGGTCGCTTACGTTGTACGCCTTGCTGCACTGGCTGCACTGAAACGAAATCGGCATGGCCGCTCCTTTGAGGGGAGGATACGAAGCGGAGCAGGGCCGCAAAGGCCTCCGTGCGGGAATCAGACAAGTGTCATCTCATCACATCGCGCATGTTTTCGCAAGACACGCACTCAAGCATGTTGAGAACTTCGAACACGTCGATTTCACGCCCTCGTGGCGCGCTGAATTGAACGAAAGTCAGTCGACGAAGACGAACTCGTTGACGTTGAGTAGCGCGTGGCAGTAGTCGACAAACGCAGCCGCCTGGACGGGTGAAACTCCGTCGGGAATGGGAACCGGCAGCGACGCCGCTTTGCCTGTCGACCGGCCGGAAAGCCGCGCGGGTTGATCGCGCAGGAACGCGAGGCTGCGTTCGATCTCTTCGCGATCAGGCTGGCGGCCGAAGGCGAGCCGGTAAGAATCGCGCACGAGCGAAGTGAGGTCGGACCGATTCTTGGCCGATGCGTACAGCCGGCCGGCGAAGGCACGCGCCTCATCCAGAACGAGATCGGAGTTGAGCAGCATCAGCGCCTGAGGCGCGTTCACGCTTGTATTGCGTTCCGAGCATGTGAGGTTCGTGTCGGGGAAGTCGAACGCGTCGAAGATGGGGTATTTCAGGTTGCGACGCACGAACACATAAACACTGCGGCGATTGCGATCGGCTGCGTTGTCGGATCGCGTCCAACCGCCGCGGGTTTCGATGCCGGGCGGAAGGTCGGGAAACACCGAAGGGCCGCCGATGCGGCGATCGAGCCGGCCAGAAACCATGAGCATATTGTCACGAACCGCTTCGGCTTCAAGACGGCGCCTGGGCATCCGCGCGAAGGTCGTGTTTTCCGGATCCTGTTCAATGGTCGCAGCGTCGGAGTTGCTCGACTGCCGATACACGGCGCTCGTCACCATCAGCCGGTGCATCGCCTTCAGGCTCCAACCTTGTGCGACCAGTTCGCTCGCGAGCCAGTCAAGCAGTTCGGGGTGCGTCGGCTCGGCACCCTGAACGCCGAAGTCGCTCGGGGTCGTGACGATCCCTCGTCCGAAATGCTCGTGCCAGAGGCGGTTAACAATCACTCGGCTCGCGAGCGGATTGCTGGGATTGATGATCCAATCGGCGAGGGCCTTGCGACGGCCGGAAGTGCCAGCGGGTGTCGACTTGATGTCGGGCGTCGTGGAGGTCTCGTTCAGAACCGAAAGCAGTCCGGGCTCTACGACGCTGCCGGGGTTTTTGAAGTTCCCCTTGCGCCTGAGATAGACGGGCGGAGCCTGGCCGCTGACATCGGTCATGCCGCTGGCGGAATCGAGCGAGGTTGGGCCTGATTTCGCGAGAACGGTCATCACAGAAGTGCGAGCCGTCCAGTTGACGCGGTCGACAGTCGACATCGCGGCCTGCATCGCCTTGGGCTCGACCGCCATTTGCTTGGCGTGTTTCTTGAGCAGGTCTTCCTCGGCCGCCGTGCGCTGGATCGGATTCTTGTCGAACGCCACTAGAACTTCGGGCGGAAGCTTTTTCATCGCCGCGCCGAGAAGTTTTGACTTGTACGGAAGCTCGATTGCGTCGATTTCCTTCTTGAGCCGGCCGACGCGTGCCAGGTGCTCTGCCTCGACCGCGGCGTGAAGCGCACGTTCGAAGGGCGGCGCGAGCGTGAAGTCATCGCGCGGCACGGCGGCGCCGAACATCGCCTGAATTCGGTAGTAATCTTTCTGACTGATCGGGTCGTACTTGTGGTTGTGGCAGCGTGCGCACGCGACGGTGAGACCGAGGAATACCGAAGCCGTCGTGTCGGTAAGGTCGTCCAGCATGAGTTGCTGGTTCAGACCTGGCACCATGTTGTTGTCTTCAAACGGATAGCCGCGATTGAAGCCAGTCGCGATGAATGCGTTGGGATCGTTGGGCGCAATTTCATCGCCGGCGAGTTGATAGAGCACGAACTTGTCATACGGGAGATCGGCATTCAGCGCGTTGATCACCCAGTCGCGATATCGCCACGCATTCGGGCGAGTCTTGTCGCTCTTGAACCCATCACTCTCTGCAAATCGCGCGAGGTCAAGCCAGGGGCGCGCCCAGCGCTCACCGTATGCGGTGCTCGCCAGCAGCCGATCGACGAGCCGTTCATAGGCATCGGTACGTGAATCGGCGACGAATGCGTCGACTTCTTCAGGAGTCGGCGGCAGGCCGGTGAGGTCGAACGTCAGCCGACGGATCAGCGTGAGGCGGTCGGCTTCCTTGGCGGGCTTGAGCCCGGCATCCTCGATCGACGAGAGAACGAAGCTGTCGATGGGCGTCTTAACCCATTTCTGCATCTTGACTTGCGGCATCGGCCCGCGAAGGACCGGCCGGAATGACCAGTGCGACTTTTGCTCGTCGGTCCACTTTGGTTCGGACGGGTCGACAGCTTGACCTGCGGCGAGGCGGCAGGCCAATAGGCAAGCCCAAACCAACAGTCCGATCCGGGCCGTTCGCAACTGGCTCATACGTCACTCCCGAAACGAGCACGGGCGGGACTTCACGCTGTTCTGCGGAGAGTTCGATGCATTGCGGTCGACTGGCGAGATGTAGCCAAATGAGTTTAACCTGCGTTGAACTCTTTTCACATCGGTTTTTTCTGAGATTCGACTCCGATTTATGACTTTGTTTTCGAAAAGCAAACAGCCCCGAGCGTGAACTCGGGGCTGTCGATTCTTGCGAGCATCTGCGGAACGAACAGCTCTTGCTTAGTAGCTGTCGGCCGAGACAACTTCGCCGCCGTTCGCCGAGACGAGAGCGCGAAGGGTGATGACGCTGACCGAGTCCTTGATGAAGCGGACGCTGCCATCGCCCATCAGGACGTTGATGCCGCCCGAGTGGAACGAGAAGAGTTCGTCGTTGGCACCGGCGTTGTTGCCCTGCGTGTTGGCAACGCCGGGGGTCGGGCCGAACGAGGCGACTTCGTTCATCGGACGGTACTTGTTGTTGGGAGCTCCCGAGACGCCGAACGCGTTGTCGGGTTCAGCCCAGCGCCAGTAGCGGCGGGCAATGCCAGCACCACCGGCCGGGCCAGCACCACGCGCGTCGCCGCCGTTGGCGCTGACTTCGGTGTAGGGGCTAAGGAAACGCTCGTCGCGGCCGGCGTCTTCACCGATCGCGATGGTGTTGCTCAGACCGTCGGTGCATTCCGAGATACGGGTCGCACCCTGCTTGAGCAGACCATTGACGCGGGTCGTCTTGTCGCGCGAGGGGGTGGCGGGGAACGAAGCGGCGTTGTTGAAGCCCGGGACGGGGCTGATGTCGGTGTAGCAGGTCGGGCCGTAGTCGGTGTAGCCATAGCCACGACCGAACGTCGAGGTGATCGGATCGTTCGGGTCAGTCGCGTCGCGCTGGGGGTTGACGCGGTTGGCCGAGGGGCAGATGTAGAAGTTGATCACCGCCGAAGCACCGGTGAAGTTCATGCCGGTCGCTTCGTTGTAACCAACGGCGAAGTTGAGGGCGGTGAACTGGTTGGCACCTTCAGCATAGGAGAGAAGGCGGGCCAGGGTGCTGTACGAGCCGTCGACGAACTGGGTGGCAGCGGGGCTGACGCTGAAGTTGGTCGATTCGCCGCTCGGGGGGAAAGCGGTGTTGCCGCTTTCGTAGTTGTGCATGGCGAGACCGATCTGCTTCAGGTTGTTCGTGCACTGAGCACGACGGGCCGCCTCGCGCGCCGCCTGAACGGCCGGGAGCAGCAGGGCGATCAGGACGGCGATGATCGCGATCACAACGAGCAGCTCGATCAGCGTAAAGCCTCGACGCGGAGCGGAAGAACGGGACATCGGAAAGGTTACCTCTGGGGAAATAGAAAACGTTCGACGCGTAAACACGGGTAGCCCGCCGCTGTACACCAGGGCGGTTTGTACGAAGTGCTGACTCGGTCAGTCGTTATCGCGATTGCTGCGACGACCGGCGTCAGTTTTGGCAATCGGCTTGAGGTCGAACGGAGGAAGCTCCGTCGTGTCCGATTTGATGGTGGCAGAAAGCTGCATGCCATCTTCGTCAAAGTACTCCGAGGAGATCGAAGACTTCGCGACCTTGCCTTTGGCAGCAGGGGGGAGAACAAGTTTTACACGGTAGTCGCCTTCGGGAATGCCATCCCCGTCGGCCGACTTGAGTTCAAACGTACCGTCAGACTTGATGTCACCGGTCGCGGGGCGCCCGGTCGGTGTTTTGGGGAGGAACTGAATCTTCATGCCCGAAAGAGCGGAGGCGTCCTTATAGACGACCTTGCCCTTGACCTGATGCAGGGGCGCAGCGGCCGGAGCCGATTCGCCACAGCCGGCGATCATCGTGAGGCCCAGCGAGAGGCAAGTCATCAGTCCAAGCGTGCGATTCAAGGGAGAGTTCTCTCTGCGTCGAGCGATGCGAGTCATCTTGAGCGAGTCTCTGAGTCTGGTCGGTTCCTTGCGTGCCGCACGTCGTATCCGGCACCCGAACCGATCTTTCGTGTTATCCAACTCCAGCTCCCGCAATCGCGGATTAACCGCGAAATACAAGAGACAGACGTTATTCCTCGATTACTTCCAACCTTCCCACACGAGTCAGTCCAAGCTCAAATCGTCCATGACTTGCGAGGTTGCATGATCTTACCGATTCGCCCTCTGCCATGGATGAAGAATCCATGAATGTTTGAGGGAATGCAGAAGAAGATTGTGGCGGAAGAATGTCTCGCTCAACGGAAGAGATCGTAGGCGTTTGTCTTGATGGTGGGATTGTGGTTCGGTGAAGTTTGTGCGAAGGGGATTAAATCGTCATCCGTGTCGCGTTATGGCTGCACACAAAAAAACCGGTCCGCCGCGCGAGCAGCGAACCGGTCCAGGTTGAATCGACAATCGTTTGAGAGCTTACTTTTTGAGAGTGATCGTGCCCAGGTCGGTGGTGTCCGGCTTGATCGTCGCGGTGACGTCGGTTTCCTCCGCGTTCTGGAACTTCGTGGGGATCGCCGACGATCTCTTGTTTCCCAGTGGCGGGACGAAAAACACCTTGTATTCACCGTCGCTCGCGCCGTCGTTGGGAAGGAGCGTGTGCAACTCGAACGACCCGTCTGCCTTCACCTCGCCGCTCGATGCGCGGGCCTCGGCGCTCTTCGGGTGGAACGTGATCGTGAAGCCCGTAACCGATCCCACTTCCGACTTTACCTTCCCCTTAACCGGATGCATGCCGCTCGGTGGCGGGGCCACTTCGGTCTTGTCGCCACAGCCGGTCGTGGCGATCAACAGTCCGGTGAGAAGCGTCGAAGCGAGGCGAATGCAAATGGTGCGAGTCATATGTAAGTCTTTGCAATTGGGGGAGAGAGACACAGGTCCGTTCACGATCAACGCAATGAGCCGAGTGCCGGAGAGTTATTCGTCATCGTCGAAGTCTGCCGCGGCGGCAACCGCTTCTTCATAGACCGCAGCCGCAACTGGCGGGGCAGGAGCCGGCGCCGATTCGACGCGCGCGGTGATCCCTCGTTGACCCAGCAGCCGCACATTTTCGGCACCAACATGCATCTCGAGATCGGCGAGAAGCTTGCTGTCGTGGCGAATCTTCAGCGATGAACCTGCTTTATAGACGGCCCGGCGCACCTTTTCGAGACCCTGGATTTCCAAATAGAGATCGAGGTTGCCCGGATAATTCCGCACCGTCCGCAAGAGTCGATGAAGATCGGGCTCCTGCGTGATCCCCTTTGTCAACCGCACAACTACGCCACGCGACAGCTCAGCCGCACCCTTCTCAAGCGAAATCACCTTGGAAATCACCAGTTCGGCTGGCTCGCGCGAGCGGTTCATCGTTCCTCGTACGAAGCAAATGCTGTCGCTGACCACCATGCTTTCGTTCTTGGCGAATTCCTCGGGCCAGAGCATTGCCGGAGTCGTTCCGCTGAGATCTTCAAACGTCAGCTTCGCCATGCGCGTCAGACCCGAGCGCGACTTTTGCACGCTCTTGATCTGCACGCCGTTGATCATGCCGCCGAGCACGACCTCGGCCTTCTCAGGCACATTTTGCAGGTCGCATACACGATGTGTCGCGAGCGCAGACAGCATGGAGTCGTGGCGGGCCAGGGGATGGCTCGTCATGTAGAAGCCGAGCACTTTTTTCTCTTCGGCAAGCCGCACGGCGTCGGACATTGGCGGGACGTCTGGCAGCGCGGTTGCGCCTGGCTTCGCCTGTCCATTGCCGTTGCTGGTTGTCGGCGCAGCAGCCTCGGGCTCGAAGAGGCCGAACATATCGACCTGCCCGCGACGCCGTGACTCCTGGGCCGACTGGCCGTCCTTGATCGCGCGAGGCAGAACCGCAAGCCACTGCCCGCGATGTCCGCCTAGCGAATCGAACGCGCCGGCCTTGATCAACGCTTCAGCGCATCCCGAACTGACCACGCCCGACGAAACGCGTTCGAACAATTCGGTCAAGTTGGCGAGCGGACCGTGTTCCTCTCGTGCGGCAACCATCGCCTCGATGGCCTTGAGACCGACACCCTTGATCGCCAGCAGGCCGAAGACAATCTTGTTGGCCTTCGACACCGTGAATTCCGCACGCCCTTCGTTGATGTCGGGCGGCAGAACTTCGAGACCCATGCGACGGCAATCGTCGATGTGTTCGACAAAGAACTTTTCGCGTTCCGCGCCATCCATTTCCGACGAAAGAACGGCCGCCATGAACTCGGTGGGATAGTGCGCCTTGAGCCAGGCCGTTTGATAGAGCACAAGCGCATAGGCCGTGGAGTGCGACTTGTTGAAGCCGTATCCGCCGAAGAATTCGATGAGATCGAAAATCTCGGTGGCCTTCTTGGCGTCGAGCCCGCGCTCAACCGCTCCATCAACGAACTGCTTCCGACCCTGCGCGATGGTCTCGGTCTTCTTTTTCGAGATCGCTTTGATGCACGCGTAAGCTTGAGACAGCTCGATACCACCGAGCCGGTTGAGAATCCGCATGACCTGTTCCTGATAGACCATGACTCCATGGGTCTCTTCAAGAACTTCTTTCATGACGGCGTGAGGATATTTTGCTTTCTCACGACCGTGCTTGCGGTTGACGTAATCGTCGACCATACCGCCGTTGAGCGGACCGGGACGATAGAGCGCCAAAATAGCGATGAGGTCGGCAAAACGGTCGGGCTTCATCTTGACCAGAAGGTCGCGAATACCAGCGCCTTCGAGCTGGAACACGCCTTTACCTTCGCCGCGCTGAAGGAGTGCGTAGGTTTCCGGGTCGTCGAGCGGAAGCGTTGACAGGTCGATCGGATTATCAGGATGGCGTTCGTTGATCAGTCGCACTGCCGAGGTCAGGCTCGTCAGGTTGCGCAGGCCAAGGAAGTCCATCTTGAGAAGGCCGGCCTTCTCGACGTCACCCATGTTCCACTGGGTGGAGATGACCTCTTTGTCCTTGTCTTTGTTCGGCAGCTTTTGCAGAGGGACAAGGTCTTGCAGCGGCCGGTCGGCGATCACGACGCCCGCCGCGTGCGTGCCTGCGCTTCGCGCCAGACCTTCCAGACGCTTGCCGAAATCGAGCAGGCGGGCGACTTCGGGATCTTCGTCGGCCAGCCGCTTGAGCTGTGGCTCTTGCTTGATCGCGTCTTCAAGCGTGATGTGCAGCACCTGCGGCACAAGCTTGGCGACCTGGTCGACCCGCGCCAGCGGAATATTCAATGCGCGGCCGACGTCGCGAAGCGCACCCTTCGCCGCCATCGTGCCGAACGTGCCGATCTGTGCGACGTTCCCCGCGCCGTACTTATTGCGGACGTACTGAATGACCTCGATACGCCGTTCCTGGCAGAGGTCGATATCGATATCCGGCGCTTCCGAACGATTGGGGTCGAGGAATCGTTCGAAGAGCAGGTCATACGTCAACGGGTCGACGTGTGAAAGATAAAGCAAATAGCTCACGATCGCGCCGCAGGCCGAACCTCTCGCCGAGCTGGGAATGCCGGCTTCGCGAGCGAAGCGGACGAAGTCCCAAACGATGAGGAAGTACGACGCGAACCCCATCCGGTTGATAATGCCGAGCTCGTGCTCGAGCCGCGCGAGCACAGCGGCGGAGGGAGAATCGCCGTAACGTTCGCGAATCCCCTGGTCGCAAAGGTCGCGGAGATACTGCTCGGGCGTGCGGCTATCGGGCGGTGTGAACGAGGGGAAGTGCCGTGTGCCGAAGTTCAGGCTCTTGTAGTTTTCCTCGACCATTTCGGCGATTCGTGCCGAGTTGGCAAGGGCCTCTTCGTGCCCGGGCATCGCCGCGTACATTTCTTCAGGCGATCGGACGTGGAACTGGTCGGTCTCGAACTTCATCCGGTTCGGGTCGTCGAACGTTTTGCCCATGTTGATGCACAGCAAAACGTCGTGCGCGGCGGCGTCTTCGCGCGTGAGGTAGTGCGCGTCGCTGGTGGCGACGACCGGCAGACCCATCTTGCGGGCGACATCGAGCGCGCGTTCCTTGCAGTCACGCTGAATCTGGATGCCGTTATCCTGGATTTCGACGTAAAAGTTTTCAGGCCCGAAGATCTTTTGATACCAGGCGCAAAGGCGTTCGGCGTCGCCGAATTTGTCGTGCAGCAGGTGGTCGGAGAATTCAGCCGAGGCGCAGCCGGAAAGACAGATCAAGCCTTCCGAATGACGTTCAAGAATTTCTTTGTCGATGCGTGGCTTGTAGTAAAAACCTTCGAGGAACGACTTCGAGGAGAGTCGTAGAAGGTTGCGAAAACCTTCGGCATTGCGGGCCAGCAGCGTGAGGTGGAACGAGTGTTCCTGACCGTTCGCGCCACCGGTGGTGCGTTCGTGTCGCTTGCCGGGTGCGACGTAGGCTTCGATGCCCACAATCGGCTTGATTCCGGCCGATTTGGCTTCGCGAAGGAACTCGACTGCGCCGTAGAGATTGCCGTGATCGGTCAGGGCGATGGCGTTCATGCCGCTCGCCTTGGCGTGCTTTACCAGAGCGGGGAGTTTGCTCGCGCCGTCGAGCAAACTGTACTGAGAATGACAATGCAGGTGGACAAACGGCTTGCCGGACATCGCACATCCCTGGGTCGGTCGAATCGCGTTCAGAAATCGGTGCTCTGAACAAACGATGAGTTTAACCGAACCCGCGAGCGATTCAAAGTTGCGAAGCCGCGTGCCTGAGTTTTCGCGAGCGATTGAAAGGGATCAAACGCATCGTTCAATTGACGTGTTGGTGCAGGATGATTTGTGGCGGTAGTTTAGCCAGGCTTTGACATCAGAAGCCCAGTCGATCAGCTTGTGAACCGGGCACTCGCCATTCGATAATGGACACTTGAAATCGTCGGGAATGTGGCCGGTTGCGAAGACTTCGCGGCCGACCGGATGTGTCGTGCATCCAATGTGAAAAGTCCGGAAGGTGCGCACCTCCCATCCTTCGGGATGACACATCGCATAGTCGAGCATTTCCGCAAACCACTCGTCCCAACCCGCCATATCATCGCGCGGAACGAAACGACCGCCAATGACACCGGGAACGGCATCACCATCGGTCGTGTCGAACCACTTTGAATCAATACGCTCATCCCAGAGCGAAGCCAACTCGTTGCGTGAACTTTCTGAAAGACCAGCCCACCAGGTTTCCACCCTCGAAATCTCGGGGGGTAGAAGACCATTGACCAGGCTCGCAGGAAGTTCACCCATGCGCTAACCTCGCCAGACAAGGAACGAACGAGTCTTTCAATTCCTTCAGATCAAATGCCGGCCTTGGCCAGTTCCTCGTGCTCGACCGGAGCGATTGCTTCGGCTGACGAATCCGAACCTTTACGTGTCAGTGCAGGATGAACTGTAGTGGCGATTTACCCAGGCTTTGACATCAGACGCCCAGTCGATCAGCTTGTGAACCGGGCATTCTCCGTTCGCCAATGGACACTTGAAATCAGCAGGAATGTGGCCGGTTGCGAAGACCTCGCGGCCGACTGGATGCGCCGTGCAAATGCGAAAAGTTCGAAACGTGAGCACTTCCCAGCCTTCAGGATGGCACATGAGATGATCGAACATCTCGGTTTGCCACTCATCCCAGCCCGCCATATCATCGCGCGGAACGAAACGACCGCCAATGATGCTGGGAACAGCATCACCATCGGTCGTGTCGAACCACTTTAAATCAATACGCTCATCCCAGAGCGAAGTCAGTTCGTTGCGTGAACCTTCTGAAAGACCTGCCCACCAGGTCTCCACCCTCGATATCTCGGGGGGTAGAAGACCATCGACCAGGCTCGCAGGAAGTTCACCCATGCGCTAACCTCGCCAGACAAGGGACGAACGAGTTTTTCAATTCCGTTCAGACGCCGGCCGTGGCCAGTTCCTCGTGCTCGACCGGAGCGATTGCTTCGGCCGACGAATCCGAACCTTCGAGACCCTGCACGAGCGCACTGAGTTGCATGGCGAGCAAACGATCCGACTTGCTCAGCCCTTTGACCAGATTCAGAAAGGCTTCCGCACCAATCAGCACGGCCTTCGGCTTGCTGTGGATGGTGAGGACATAACGGACATTCGGATCTTCGAGCGTGTCAAGGACCTTCGGCAGGTCACGATGAAGCTCGCGACTCCCGATGAATCGCACGCGAGACTGAGGCATTTCCATCCTCTGGGCCATGTGCGGCCAAGTACAGCGGGTGGTCAGAAGCGTCGAGAGGCGACGCCCCGGGTGATAGGTAAAACCTATGTTAGTCACCCTGCCCATTCGAGTCAACCGCCATCACGCATTTCAACGAGGTCTTTCGTTGAAGTTTGCGTGAAGTGGCGCTGAGCACATGGATTACGCGAACAAAGTTTACTGCGGAGCGCTGGCTTCGAGTGGAGGAGTCGCCTTGAATTTGGCGATTCTCTCTGCCTGGTCGGAGTATTTGCCGAACCGCTCGATCACGTCGTTCCGCAGGACTTTCGCCTGCGCTGCGTGTCCTTCTCGCTCGGCCGTGTTGACGCGTTCGATTTGCTCTTCGACCTCTTTGGAACGCTTGGCGATTCCGTCTTCAACGGCGGTCTGGCGCTTCTTGGCGAGGAGCATCCAGCCTCGTTCGCTTCGTGCAGTTTCCTTTTCGAGACTGGCGGCCATTTCCTTCCAACGCCTCGCCGCATCAATATCGTCGAATCGCTTGATCGCCGCGTCCGCTTCAGGAAAAACTGCCGCGAACATCTGCTCGCCCTGCGAATCACCGGCCTTTTTCAGCGAAGCAATGCCCGACTTCTCGAGCACATCGCCTCTGCGTTCGGCCGACGTCAGCTCGATCTTGTCGATCCAGGCGTCGGTCTTCGACTTGAACTCGTGGTTGGGATACCGCCGGTCCAACTCGTCGAGATACATGTTCTTCGCGGTCAGCCAGTCCGCGCGTTCGGTCGACGCCATCAAGGGCTCGGCCTTGCTCACGAGATAAGCGGCCGAGGGTGGCCACATGATGTAGGCGATCAAGCCGCCGACGACCAGAAGGCCTGCGACAAGACCAACTGTCGGCAGCGCCTGGCGCCAGTCAAAAACGAGCGAGCGCTGCTTCTTCTTTTTGAGTTTTTTCTTTTCTGCCGTGGGAACGTTCGTCGCCGTACCGGCCCGCGTCGGATTCGCCTCTGGCGTTCCCTCTTCGGGATAAACCATCGGGATCGACTTCTTTGTTTTGATCTTCTCCAGAATCGCACGCAGCGTCATCGAAATCGCTGCGCAGTCCCAGGGGCGATCCTCAGGCCGCTTCTCCATCATCTTGTGCACAAGCTGGTCGAGCTCAACCGGCAAGTTTTGCTCGGACTTGCTGCTGGCCAGGGGCGCCGGCTCGTTGACGTGGCAGTGCATCAAAACGTGAACAGTCGACCCTTCGAACGGCATCTTTCCCACCAGCAACTGGTAGAGCAGAACACCGAGCGCGTAGATATCGGTTTTGTGGCTGATTTCGGTGCCGCGAATCTGTTCCGGCGCCATGTAAGCCGCAGTACCCAGCGTGCGGCCCGTCGCTGTGATTTCGGTGCGGTCGAGCGCCTTGGCGATGCCGAAGTCGGTCAGCTTGAGCTGACCTTGCTTCGTCACCATCAGGTTCGACGGCTTCAAATCGCGATGGACGACGCCATGCTCGTGCGCGTAGTGCAGCGCCTCGCAGATTTGAATGCCAAGCTTGACGACGTCTTGCCACGCGAGCGCGCCGCGCTTCTGGAGAATGCGGTCGAGCGTGGAGCCTTTGACGTACTCCATCGCGTAGAAAAACGTATCGCCGACGTTCCCCTCGTCCTCGTAACGGACGATGTTGGGATGCCGCAGTTGCCTGAGGATGATGATCTCGCGCTCGAAGCGTTTGAACGCCGCGCCCTTGTTCATCAACTCGGCGGGAATGATCTTCACGGCCGCGTGGCGCAGCCCCTGGTCGGTTTGACGAACGCCCAGGTACACGACGCCCATCGCCCCCGCGCCGAGTTGTGCCTCGATCTGGTAGGGGCCCAGCTTCTTGCCGATCATCGATAGGTTTCCCGAAGGTCGTCGAGGGCCGGCAAGATCGGTTATCGCTCCAGGGGCGCCGGGCCACGCGATTGTGACCCGGATTCGCCTTTCATCGCGATAGCAAAATCAGCTCTTGGGCATGGCACACGACTGGAAGCCCGCGGCGGGCAGATAGCAGTTTCGAACGTAGTCCATCACCATACGGTCGGCGTTGAACCGGCCCGCGAGCGAGATCAGGGCCGATTTCTGCCGCGCGATCCAGCCGCGAGGCAGGCCCGTGGCGTCGCGATCGTAGAACAGCGGAACGACCTCGGAAGTGAGCGTCTTGATCAGCGCGGCGTGGTCGCGATCGTCCTGAACCGACGTCATCGCGTGCGACTCGCCACGGCCGATCGCAAAGCCATTCGTCCCATCATACGCCTCGGCCCACCAGCCGTCGAGAATCGAGAAGTTGAGGCCGCCGTTGAGCAGCACCTTCTCGCCCGACGTTCCCGAAGCTTCCTGCGGACGTCTCGGGTTGTTGAGCCAAACGTCCACGCCCTGCACAAGATAGCGCGCGACGTTCATGTCATAATTCTCGACGAACACCAGGCGTTGCGAGAACGCCGGATCCTTCGAGAGCTTGGCGATATTCTGGATCAGTTCCTTGCCGAAGTGATCTTCTGGATGCGCCTTGCCCGCGAACACGAACTGGATCGGCCGATCGGTCGAGGCGAGCATTTCCTTGATCCGCTCGACGTCGCGCAGGACGAGACCAGCCCGCTTGTACGTCGCGAATCGCCGGGCGAAGCCGATCGTCAGTACGTTAAGGTCGAGCGCGTGATTCAGTCGTTCGATCACAGCGGCTGACTCGTTGCGGCGCTTCGCCTGCTGAACGAGCCGGCCGCGTACGAACTTGATCAGTCCCGCCTTGAGGATCTGCTGGGTTTCCCAGAGCTCCGCGTCGTCCACCGAGGCGATCTTCCGCCACATGGTGGTGTCGCTCATCCGCTCGGGCCAATCGGGACCGAGGTGGCGATTGAAAATCTGTCGCATCGGCGACGACAGCCAGCTCATCACGTGCACGCCGTTCGTGATGTGGCCGATCGGTACCTGTTCCTCAGTGCGATTCGGAAACAGCGGCGACCACATCTGCCGTGAAACCCGCCCGTGCAAGGCGCTTACGCCGTTCGCATGTCGCGAAAGCTTGAGTGCGAGCACCGTCATGCAAAAGAGTTCGTTCAGGTCCCCGGGGTAGACTCGCCCGAGGCCCATGAAGTCGTCGTAGCTCAGGTGCACCGCCTCGCGAATTTTGCCGAGATGTTCCTCGACAAGCTGGGCTGGGAAGCGGTCGTGACCGGCGGCGACGGGTGTGTGCGTCGTGAAAACGGTCATCGCTGCGACGTCGCGTGCGGCCTCGCCGTAAGGCACGCCGTCGCGTTCCATGCGCGAGCGGATCATCTCGATCACGGCGAACGCGCTATGGCCTTCGTTCAGGTGCAGGACCGACGGATCGATATCGAGCGCCTTGAGCAACCGCACGCCGCCAACGCCGAGCAGCAACTCCTGGCGAATGCGGACGCGAGCGTCGCCGCCGTAGAGCCGCGAGGTTAGGGCGCGGTCGGACTCGTTGTTTTCAGGGACGTTCGAGTCGAGCAGATACAGCGTCGTCCGGCCGACTTCAACTCGCCAAACTCGCGCTTGCAGCACGCCGACGTGGGTGTCGATCTGAATCCGCAGCTCGGAATTGTCGGTGTTCTTCACCAACTCGATCGGCAGCATCTCAATCTTGGTATTGAGATACTCTTCCTGCTGCCAGGCGTTTTCATCGAGCGTTTGCTTGAAATAGCCTTGGGCATAGAGCAGACCAATGCCGACGAGCGGCACGCCGAGATCGCTCGCGCTCTTGAGGTGGTCGCCAGCCAGTATTCCCAGGCCGCCCGAGTAGATGGGCAGGCTTTCGTGCAGGCCGAATTCGGCCGAGAAATAGGCGACTGGCCGGGTACGGAGGGCAGGGGCGTGCAGCGCTCCCCACGACTCAGTATTGGCAAGGTATTCGGAGAGGCGCCGGAAAGCGTATTCGATGCGGGAGTGGAGGGCAGTCTCCTCGGCCGCGGCTTCGAGCTTTTCCGGTGGAACCTTATTCAGGAACTCGACGGGATTGTGATTCGTTTCGTGCCAGAGTTCGGCATCGAGGATATGAAACAGCGTCAGGTCATTTGGCTGCCAGACCCACCAGAGGTTGCGAGTCAGCTCTCGAAGCTTGTCCACCACGCTTACCTGACCCGCCATGCTGCGTCTCCCTGGGGACGTCTCTTCTCAACGGTCTACCGGGCGCATCCGCAACGCGAATGACCCTGACTCAAGGCCCACAGTATGCCGTCGAATTGTCGAAAAAGCCAACCCTAACGCGAATTGGGGCGTATGGCTGCCGATCGGCGCTGAATGTGCGTGTCAGGCGATTGAGCCAGCCGGGCCGCTTGCTCCGCTTGTGGGGCACGCGTTAGGCTGTGGCGAATCCAGCCTCCCTTGCTGGTACCGCTCTATCTGGTCCTGAGGGCACGACCGCCATGCCAGTCGTTACGGTTGAAGGTGAGAAGTCGTTTGAAGTTGCAGCCGGTACCAAGCTCGTGCTCGCGATCGAGGACGCCGGAATTGATATCATGCACAAGTGCGGCGGCAACGCGCGCTGCACGACCTGCCGCGTGCAGATCCTCCACGGTCATCCGCACGAAATGACCGACATCGAGCGCGAACGGCTGGCGCGCGAAGCCGCACTCGGGCCGGATATCCGCCTGTCGTGCCAGATTCGCGTTGAAAGCGACCTGACCGTCGCCGTTCTTCAGCGGTCGAGCCTGACCGGCATTCCCGCCGGCACTCGGCCGATGGATTGAATCGGGAACTCGCATCCAACAACGAAACGGACGGGCCGAAATCGATTCGGGCCGTCCGTTCGTTTGTAAACCTAAACGCCAAGCGACGTTACTGCGAAGCTTATTGCGCCTCGCTGCACTTCTTGCAGCGGGTGACGTACTTGCGAAGCAGGGCGTTGCAGCGACGGCAACGGTGGGTCTTGTTCTTGGCAAAGCTCTTCTTGCGCGGACGGTAAGCCACGGGAAACCTCACTCAAGGCAAAGTCGGCCGAGCGACCGGCCGGATGTAAGAGAAGCTCAGCCGAACGCGCCGGCGGAACAGAGAAGGAAAATCATACCGAACTTACTGCCCGTTCGGCTAGATCAGACTTTTCGCTGTTCCTCAGGTAGATTCGCCGCCCGAGTCGGACCGTACAGATCGCCACCGTGGCAACCATCGCCACGATGAATCCCGATCGCACCCACGCCGCCGTTGAGGCTGATAGCGCAAGGCCCGTCGCCAGAGACAGATAGGCCGCCACACACATCGGACATTTGGGCACAAGGGCCAGCAGAAATCCGGGTACGAGGCACCCTGCGGCGTCGAGCCATGTCCGTTTTCGACGCTTACGTTCACCAGAGATGTTAAGCGGCTCGCCGCCGCAGCAGTGCCCCGCCATTACACGCTCGTTTCGTATGCGACCTTACCGGTCTTGAACAGGGCGGTCACGTCGACGAATCCCTTGTGATCGTAGCGGTCATGGTGCCGCACCCAGTCCATCAGGTTCTTGTGCGGGCCGTTCTCAGCGCGGCCGTTCGGCGTCATGTCGAGGTAAACGAACGTCGAAACCGCCGCTTCGTCGCCCCGCCCGAACGTCGAATACGTGTGGAAGATCTCACCCTTCTCGTTTCGTGTGAACACGCTCACGCCCGGCAGGTCGGTCATCGGACCTTTATGTTCCCTATAGTTGTAAATCGCGTCTCCGCGCGCCAGCGCATCGTCGTCGAACGACACCTGGAAATCAAAATTGAACCGATTGCCGAACGACGACACCCAGCGCGGCTTCCAGCCCATGCGCTTGTTGAACGCCTGGATCTTGTCCAGCGGTGCGCGAGAGACTCGCACGAAGCTGACGTCGTGGTTTTCGAGATGCACGAGCGCTCCGTCGACGTGATCGGCGTGGAATGAGCAGCCGACACAGCCTTCTTCCCACTGCGGGCTAAACATGAAGTGATGCACGATCAACTGGCTGTTCTTGCCGAAGAGCTTCGCCAGCGAAACCGGGCCGTCGAGGCTATCGAAGACATAATCCTTCTCGACCTTCACCCACGGCAATTCCCTACGCTGACGCGCCACCTCATCGTGTAGCCGGGTCAGTTGCTTTTCCTTGACCAGCAGTTCCTTGCGGGCAACCAGCCACTCGTCTCGCGATACCACCGGATGATTTGCCATCTCTTGTTCCTCTTGATAAGAAATAAAGTGAAATTGTGATCACTCGAGCATGGAAAAGCGCAGCAGCGACCGTCGATCGCGACGGCAATCGCGAATCCTTCGATTCACACCGCTTATGATTTGGGTGCCACTGGCTTTGCCAGTGCTCTTAACGTGCAGACGAAGAGAAGAAGAGCACTGGCAAAGCCAGTGGCACCCAGCGAATTGCCTCGTGTGCGACGCCTATCGTATTTAGGCGAGCAATCTCTGCCCGAGCTTACTTCTTGTTGCGCTCGGCGAGGATCGACGCGGCGATCTTGGCGATCTTCTGCAGGCCGTATTCCCAACCGACGGTGACGCCAGCCTGAATGTCGTCGGGGAGGGGGCCCATCGCCTGGTGGGTGAACTTGAGCGTCGTGATTTTGCCCTCGGCCGTGAGACGGTACTGCACGTGATTGGCCGCGGGGAACGACATGAACATCGGCCCGCAGAGCTCGAGCAGTCCCGGCGGCTTGATCACCTGGACGTGGCCCCAGAGATGTCCCGACTTGTTGCCGAGGTCGCGGAACCAGCGCCCGCCGGGCCATGGTTCGAGAACGAACGGCATCGGGCGGCCGTCGGGCATCTCGCACTGGGGACCAACTTCGGCCAGCAAAGCTTCCCAGGCGATTTCAATCGGCGCAGCGATCTCAACCTCTCGGGTGACGTGAATCGTCTGAATCTCGCGTTCGAGTCCACCGATCGACATGCTCAATCTCCCTTCTCGGTTTGGTCCAGTCCTTCAGCCTTCTCTTTCGCCATGCGCTCAGCGCGCTCCTTGATCCGATCGATCTGGTGATCCCAGAACGGCTCAAAATTTCGCACCCAGTCGTAGATGGATCGAAGCCGTTCTGCGTTCAAGCGATAGAGCCTCTGTTGACCCGCGCCTCGGACATCCACGAGTCCCACCTTACGCAGGACGCCAAGATGCTTCGACACCTGCGGCTGCGCCAGTCCGAGCGCAGTCACCACGTCATTCACCGGCCGCTCGCCACGAGCGAGCAGGTCGAGAATTTGTCGCCGCCGCGGTTCCGCAACGGCATTGAACGCATCTGATGTCGTGGGCGATCGGGCCATGACCAATAATATACCGTAATGGGAATATATCAAGAGCCGGACGAAAAGATTCCTCATTCTTGAGATGTGCGTGCCGTTCTACAACGCCTCAGTAGCGGGTGACACAGGTGAATGTATGTCGTAGGAGCTACGCATTGGGTGTTGGGCACAATCAGGAATTGGGTGGCAGGGACAACTTGTTGTCCCGGTCGCGAAGCGACAAGAGGACATCGCAAACTTTTCTGCTTTAACCTCTTGTGGCTGCGCCACCAGGACAACAAGTTGTCCTGGCCACCCAATCCTACCTCTGGCGTTATCCCAATGGCGAAACCATTGCCCCGGAAACGCCGAAAGACTCGCTCCGATTTCTCGGTGGGCGAGTCTTTTGAATAGCGATTTGCGTCTATCGAGCTCAGAGCGAGTGCAGCTTGATTTGCACCAGGCCCGACTTGAACGTGTAGGTCATCGTGAACGTGCCCGTGCCGGTCGCGCTTGCGAACGAATCGGTGCCGCCATCGACGGTGTAGGCGAGCACTTCGCTACTCATGCGCTTATTGCTTTTGTGCGAGATCAGGCCGTCGGACGAGAAATTCAGGTGGATGCTGCCGTACTTGTTCTGAATCACGAAGCCGGCGCTCGAGATCGTGTTTGATGTCGAGTCGACGTTTTCGATCACCACGCCCGACGCCTTGCCGAACGCCGCGCTCTTGCCTTTGAAAATCTGCGTGATGGTCGGGTTGGTCGTACCCGTCGTCCGCACAGATTTCACGTTGCTCGTGAATGTACCGTCGAGAATCTGCGAGCTTTTGACGGTTGCGGTGGTCGGCTGGACCGTGGAGAGCAACATCTTGCCTTCCAGCGACTCGAGTTCCAGCGGGCGGCGGCGTTGGCGGCTCATTCTTCTTCGCCTTTCACGCGTCGATCACGCGCAATTCATCAACCGACCCTCGCGCCAGGCAATCTGCGCAAGGACCGATCGTTAAAGAATCAGTTCAGAGGGCATAATCGTTATCGGCGGATTGATCGGCAAAATTCACCAAATCCCTGCTGCGCCGATCGCTCACGACAATTCTTATTCGTTCCGGCATCGCCAATCCGCGGCAGACAAGACTTCTCTCCGCCGCCGTTTTCGATAGCTTCGCCACTAACTCGCCGCTAGAATCGGCCGCCGGAGTTCGATCCCATCGACGGATTCGAGGTTGATTTGAAATTGAAATACAAACCCCTCGATGTCATTTTGCTCCTGACCGCGCTCGTGGGCGGCGTCTTCGTCTGGCGAACCGGTAAGGAGCAGGCGCGAATTCGGGCCAAGATCGAGCAGATGACCCGCACGACGGGCGACCTCGTCATCACCGATCCGGACAGGATTCATGTCCTGGCCCTCGATACGGGTGAGCCGCTGCATTTCGCCTGGCGCATTTACCTGCCCGCCGACTACGAGTTGATCCGACGCGAAACTTCGTCTTCCTCAGTAACTGTTTCACCTACCTCTGGCGGCGATCCCATTCCGGCGCGCGAGGTGATCCTGCGCGTCCACTTCCGCGAGAGTGCAGACGGCCCTCTAAATCTCTACGAGCGGCACGAGGACGGCAGTCACCGGGAGTATTTCGGAAGTGTGTCGCTGGCGAAGGTTCTCCACGGCCGATTCGACAAGGTGATCGTCGAACAACTGGGGGCGCGGAAAGCTGTGTCGGTTGACATGGATGAACCGCTCGACCTCCTCAGCTTGAAGCTTCCGGCGGATCTCGAAGCCGAATACTTCAAGCAAATCTCGGCCGTCGAACGAGCGGAGTACAATCCTCAATTCTTCCAGTACTGCTTCGGACCCGAGGCCAAGAAGCCGCCGACTTCTGGAGAGGGAGAGCCAATCCGATGAGCGAGCCCTCAAACGCCTCGCCGGTGGTCCGTCCAGTTAAAAGCCGATGGCAAATCGGCTTGCGCAGCTTGTTTTTCCTGATCCTGGCGGTCTCTGCCTGGTTGGGGGTGATCAGAAATCGTGCGCAGACGCGAGAGCTAGAGTTGCGACTCGACAACCTCCGGTCGCTGAGCCGTGAGTTGGAAGTTGACGACCCTAGCCAGATCGCAGTCGCGAAGAAGCATGACGAATGGATGAGCGAAGATCGCTGGGACGTCTATCTGCCGCCCGGTACTTATCGACTCTGCGTCGCCACCGAACTGATCCCAACGGCTCCATTTCCGCCGGTGAGGAAATCGCTGCCGATCGCCTCGGGCCAGCACCGTATCGCCGTTGACCAGCGCATCGAAAAAGAGACCTGGAAGGGCGTGGTCTCCTGGGACGGCTCGAAACGCCTTACGGTCGAAGAGCCCAAGGAATTTAGCGGCGATAGCTCGTCGACTTCAGACGAAATCACGATCTCTGAGCAACGTTCCGCAAGCGAATCGCTCGTCCTGTCTCGCATTACATTCTCGAACTCGTCGAGCAAAACGCCCGTCGGCCCTGGCGCACCGTCGAATGGACTTATGATCTGGATCGAACCGGTCCCAGAGAAAAAGCCAGCGCGATGAAATTTCCGCCGTGACGACGCCTTTTCGGTTTACTGAAGCGGCGCCATCGCGGGTTCCGTGCTCGTTTGCGGGCGGAACTGAATCTGGAAGTCGGGCGTCGAGGCGGTTGTCGCAGTCGCGGTGATGACGAACGTCCCCTTGCCGCTCAGCCGTTTGTAGCTGCCGGTGCCGCCCTGCACCCGATACAACGCACCAAACGCCGCGGTCGACGACGTTTGGTTTGTGCCGAGGTAATCGTTGGCGGCGCTCACGAGGCGAATCGTTCCCAGCGAGTTGGTGATCGACACCTTCGCCGTGGTGAGGCGATTGAATTTGTTGGTGGTGACCGTCACGCTCGCGTTCACCGGGCCTGGGGAGGCGAGGCTGCCGGCGAACGTGAAGTGGGTGGTCGTATTGCCACGGGGGGTGCTTTGGGAACCGTCGAGAGTTCCGCTGAGGTTTCCCGAAAGCGAGTACGTCGAAGGCGCAACATGCCCCGCGGGCTGAGGCGCGACGACGTGGTCGAAACCGACCGTGGAGAGGCAAACTCGAGATTCGAGGTCTGCGCCCAAGGTCGGGCGCGCGCGTCGCCTATTCATGCGCATCGTCTCCCAACGCAGAGTGTTCGCCGTCGATTGCCGCGAGACCTGATAAATCAGGACGGGTTCATCGACACGGAGAACGTAACGCTCGAGAGATTGTGCCCGTAAGAATGCGTTTGGATCCGGCCAGAGCCGGTGGCACCTGTGTAGGCACCGGTACCGCTGCTGACCGTGAAGAGATAGCTCGACTTATCGCCAGGCGCGGGGCTGAGCGCGAGGTCGACGGTTCCCTTCTTGCTGATGAACCGCATCATGCCGGTCGACATGTACTGCTGCGACGAGTCGACCGCAGCCACGAACGCGCCGTGGATCGCACCCATTGACTTCACTTTGCCGGTGAAGCTGAAGGTGCCATAGTTCTGATTGTTTGCCGTGAAGGTTTGAATCGTTGCAAGCGCGGTGTGGAGTGTGCCAGCGAGGGAAAAATTCTGGGTCGCCACATTGGCTGCGGCATGGGGCCGAACAGCCGCGTGGTGGAGCGTTGTGAGCAACTGCTTGCCTTCAAGCGGCTCGAAATCGAGCGGCTTCTTGCGCTTGCGGTTCATCCTTGAACCCTCCTACGATCGAACAGACCCGCCCGCGCCGATCCTTCAGCGCAGACGGGTCGCATCGTGCCGCGAAACTCTCAGACTGTCAATCTCAGCTTTGCACGGATTCGATCGACGTCTGTTTATCCGCCTGTCATTTCATTCCCAGCACCTTCACAAGAAACGCGTAGCGATCGGTCGCTTCTTCGATCAGCTTCGCCGTCGGCTTGCCGGCGCCGTGACCTGCGCGCGTTTCGATGCGAATCAACGTAGGATTTTCTCCCTTGTGCGCCGCCTGAAGCGCTGCGGCGTACTTGAACGAGTGCGCGGGAACAACACGATCATCGTGATCAGCAGTCGTCACCATCGTCGCCGGATACGAAACACCCGCTTTGAGATTGTGGAGCGGCGAGTATTTGTGAATCGCCGCGAACTGCTCGGCATTGTCGGACGAACCATAGTCGTCGACCCACGCCCAGCCAATCGTGAACTTGTGGAACCGCAGCATATCCATCACGCCCACGGCAGGGAGTGCTGCGCCGAAGAGGTCCGGACGTTGCGTCATACAAGCGCCGACGAGCAACCCACCGTTCGAGCCGCCGGCGATCGCCAATTTCGGCGTCGACGTGATTTTCTCGGCGATCAAATACTCCGCCGCGGCGATGAAGTCGTCGAAGACATTCTGCTTGCGGACCTTTGTTCCGGCCTGATGCCAATCCTCGCCGTACTCACCACCGCCGCGCAGGTTAGGAACCGCATAAACCCCGCCAAGCTCGAGCCACGCGACCGTTGATGGGCTGAAAGACGGCGTCAGCGAGATGTTGAATCCGCCGTAACCGTAGAGCAGCGTGGGATTCGTACCGTCAAGCTTCAGCCCCTTCTTGTGGCTGAGCAGCATCGGAATCCGCGTGCCGTCCTTGCTCTTGTAGAAGACTTGATGCGACTCGAACGCGCTCGCGTCGAAATCAACCTTCGGGCTCCTGAATACGCTGCTTGTTCCGGTCGCGATGTCGTAGCGATAAATCGTCGGCGGGGTGATGTATGACGTGAAGGTGTAGAATGTCTCCTTGTCCGACCGCTTGCCGCCGAAACCCGTCGCCGTGCCAGGACCAGGGAAGCTCACTTCACGCACGAACTTGCCGGTTGTCTCGAACAGCTTCACCTGCGTGAGCGCGTCTTTAAGATACGACGCGATGAATTGATCGCCGACGAGCGAGACCGCGTGCAAGGTCTCGGCCGCTTCGGGAATCACGTCGCGCCATTCGGAGACATCGGGCTTGCGCGTGTCGATCGCCACAACCTTGCCACGCGGCGCCTTGTGGTTCGTCTCGAAGTAGAAGACGGGGCCATCGTTGCCAATGAAGTCGTACTGATTGTCGAAATTCGTGATCAGATCGACCGGCATGCTGTCGGCCTTCGTGAGATCCTTGTAGAGCACGCGATTCTTGCTGTCTGAGCTTTTCCGCACGGTGATGATGAGGTAATTGCCGTCCTCGGTCGTATCACCGTTGAACATCCATTCCTTGTGCTCGGGCTTTTCGTAGATCAGCGAATCGGCCGACTGCGGTGTGCCGATCGCGTGGAAATACAGCTTCTGGTTGTAATTCGCGCCTTTGAGGCTCGCGCCGGCCTCGGGCTCGGGGAATCGGCTGTAGAAGAACCCTTTGCCGTCCTTCGTCCACGATGCGCTTGAGAATTTGATCCACTTGAGATGGTCTTCGAGATCCTTGCCCGTCGTAACGTCACGCACCTTCCACTCGTTCCAGTCGGACCCCGCGGCCGAAATGCCATAGGCTGCGCGTGAACCATCGTCGGTGATCGACAGGCCAGAAAGTGCGAGTGTGCCGTCCTTCGAAAGCGTATTTGGGTCGATCAGCACGCGCGGTTCACCGTCGAGCGATTCGGCGACGTAATACACGCTCTGCGCTTGAAGACCGCTATTGCGCGACCAGAAGTAGCGAGATTTTTCTTTGCGAGGAGCACCGAATTTCTCGTAATTCCAGAGCTTGGTGATGCGATCGCGAATGGCCGCGCGCTGAGGAATCGAGTCGAGAAACGCGAAGGTCACCTTGTTCTCGGCTTCGACCCAGGCGCGGGTTTCGGGAGAGTCGGGATCTTCGAGCCAGCGGTAGGGGTCGGGAACCTTTGTGCCGTGATAGTCGTCGACGACCGACTCGTCTTTGCGTGCTTCGGGATAATCGAACGCCTTGCCGCGCGATGGATCCGCGCCCGGCGCGGCCTGACTTCCGAAGCTCATGACGAGGGCGACTCCCAAACCAAGCGAGAAGATCGAATAACGAACAAAGCTCATCGACGTCCCTTTCTTCGTGGCATTCCTACGTCGAACTTCCTGGAGAGGCGGGTGCTCGCTAGTGTATGCCGGATTTTGGGTCTTCGCCAAGTGCGCGGACCGGCAAGCACTGCGAAAACTCGTCCTTTGCGTTGTCGTGGATTGAAAACATCGCGAATAGTAAAAGAGCAGTAATTGTTGTGTTGGTTGCGCATGATCGCCATTTCAAACGATGCTGCAGGTCATGGCTCTGGGCGATATCACCAGTCGAGAAAGTGACTGATAGTGCAATATCTATGGCGGCGCAACGGAAACTTATGGTTTTGGTATTTGAATTACTTGATCTAGGACGTCAAGGTGTTTACTCTGGCTCCGCCGGTGACGTAGATTGCCGGCCAGGCTGCATCGCTTGCAGCGAAACGCCTCCCCCCCACGGAGGTCTGTCCCTCGGCACGATCGGTCTCGAAGTCGAGTAATTGACCCCTTGTCGGAAAGGAATCACACCAATGCGACGCGCGTTTCTTGTCGGTGCTCTCGTTCTCTGTGTCCAGGCTGGAGTGGCCCGGGCAGGCATTTCGTTCACGAATGAATTTGTGGCCGATTTCCAGTTCTCATTTCCTGCCGGTTCGCCTTTTAATCATACGAACGTGGATACGCCGTACATCCCGTTTGAGGCGGTTGGCGCACTAACGATCACGGTCGACAATTCGCTCAACGACCCCAGCAAGCCGACGACCGTAGCAATTACCGGCTTTTCCGGTTCGCTCGAAGGTGTGTCCCCGAACGCATTCCTGCCGTATTCGATCGACCCCAACGTGAGCTTCGTTGGCGGCAGCCTGACGAACATCGTGCGCGACGGGTCGGGCAACGTCACTTCCGCCGACATCACCGGCCTCTCGGCCTACTGGGAAATGCTCGCACCAGGAATTCGCCTCTACGGCAGCGCTCCGTTGGTGTTCAATGGCTCGATCTCCGGCCTGCCGCTCAAAACGGGTGACATTATTGCGGGGCCCGACCCGTTCAATGTCTATCTCGACCTCGGCAATCCCAACACCGATCCGCTGGCCGCAATTGGTCGTAACCGCACGCTGACGGCCACAACCGTCCCCGAACCCGCGAGCCTCGTGATGCTCGCCCTCGGCGTACCGGCGTTTCTGGCCGTTGCGTGCGTCCGCCGCAAGCGTTCATAAGCCAAATCGGCAGCAAAGCAAGCCCAGGAGGCAGTCAGTGCCTCCTGGGTGATTCAAATAACCACGCAGCGAAACACATTAGGGAAGTCCGCAATGCTCACCTTTCCTTCAGAACCATCCTGAGCTGCTTTCCAAAACCTTCGCTTTCTTCGCTACCTTATGTTCAAAATTCTGCGTCCGAACGGCTCCGACTGATTCTTGGCTCCCCAATCGCAAACGCATTCGCAATTGACTCGTCCCTTTCGCCGCAATTTGCATTAGAATAAGCCGGTCTTCACAGCCTGGGAGATCGGGTTCCTTGGAGTTATCGCAATGCGTTCGGTTGTTCGAATTTTCGCTCTCATCGCTCTGCTATCGTCATCACTGCTGGCCCAGGAAAAGCTGCCGCCCGTCTCCGAACGCGCAATGAAGGTCCATAACGCCGGCTTCGTGTTCGACGGCCACAACGACCTTCCCTGGCGGCTCCGCGAAGACGGCGATATCAAGTTCGAGAAACTCGACCTTTCCAAGCGTCTTGATTCCGGTCAGACCGATATTCCCCGCGCTCGCGAAGGGGGATTGAAAGCCCAGTTCTGGTCGGTCTACATCCCTAGCGAGCAACCTAATCCTGCGCGAACCGTTACCGAGCAAATCGACATCGTCCACCGGATGATCGCCCGCTATCCCAATGACCTCGAACTCGCGCTCACGGCCGATGACGTCGAACGCATCGTCAAATCGGGCAAGATCGCGTCGCTCATTGGCATCGAAGGTGGCGTGGCGATTGAGGAAGACCTCGCCCAGCTCCGCGCGTTCGCGAAGCTCGGCGCTCGCTACATGACGCTCACGCACAACGTAACTCTCTCGTGGGCCGATGCCGCCAACGATACCCACAAGCACGGTGGCCTTACTCCGTTCGGCGAGCGCGTGGTCAAAGAAATGAACCGAGTCGGGATGCTCGTCGATATCTCGCACGTCTCTGCCGAAACAATGGCCGATGCGATTCGTGTGTCGAAAGCTCCCGTGATCGCCAGTCACTCGAGCGCAAAAGCGCTTTGTGACTCGCCCCGTAACGTTCCCGACGACATCTTGAAGGAAATCACGAAGAACGGCGGCGTGGTGATGGTGAACTTCTTCTCAGGCTTCATCGTTCCTGCAGCAGCGAAGCATACGCAGGCGATGCGCAAGGCACTGAGGGAAAAATACCCCGACCCCGCCGAGGCCGAGAAGCACCGCGTCGAATTCATGAAAACGCACCCGATGCCGCGCGGGACGATTCAAGATGTTGTCAATCACATCGAGCATATCATCAAGGTCGCCGGGATTGATCACGTCGGCATTGGTTCAGACTTCGATGGAATCAACTCATGGCCGGTCGGGCTCGAAGATGTTTCGAGTTATCCTCGCATCACCGAAGAATTGCTGAAGCGCGGGCATAGCGAGCAGGATATCCACAAGATTCTGGGAGGCAATGTTCTGCGAGCATTCCGTCGCGCCAATGAAGTGGCCGCTGAACTTCAGAAGACGACCGAGCCCGAGGTCGATCAGCCCAAGCCCGCGCCGAAGCATTGATCAAAGCGTTTTGAGATATTCGATCAAGTCCATGCGTTCGGCGTCAGTTAATTCGTCGCCGAACGTGTGGCCTTGGTTTCCCAGTCCGACGCGCGAAGCGTCGAAAATGTATCGCGCTTCGTGGCCTGGCATCTTGGAGATGTCGGGAGTTTTTGTAAGCACCTCCACCTTCCAGCCGACCTTGGTTTGATCGTAGTGCTCGAAGCCGGTCGAGCTTGGCCGGCGATAAACCGAAGGGCGATCGCTCGACTTGAGCACGCCCCAAATCGTCGGGACCGAGCCGTTGTGGAAGTAGGGCGCAGTCGCCCAGATCCCGTCGAGCGGCGAGGCCTGGTAGCCCACCATTTTGGGGTTCGCCTTGTCGTGATCGCCAAACCAGGTTGCGTTGTAATGCGCGATCAGGCCGTCGGATAGCCCCTTCGCTCGCGCGGGATCGGTGCCGATCTCTTCGAGCGCGACAATCTTACTGGGGTATTTGCCATCGGGGCCATAAGTTCCGTGGCACGATTTACAGTTCGCCAGGAAAACCTTCTGGCCTCGCTCGGCTTTTGCTGAATCGATTGGAAAGGGATACTTGGGCGGGGTGAGACTGAGCAAGTACGCGCGAATATCGCTAAATGTCGATTCGAGTTCCTTCAGCTCATCGAGCGATTTCTCACCCATGATGAACTGCATGTTCGTGCGCACCGAAGATTGCGGCGTCCGGCCGTCGTAGTACATCGTCTTCTTGCGCTTGAGATGCCACCACGCGGGTGTATCGAGCTCGGGCAGGTCGGCGCCGAGGGGCAGGGGGAATCGCCGGCGGGAGAAGTCGGCATTGCGCAGGCTCAGGAGAAACGCCGCGATCTGGCCGGCATTCACAGTGCCACGCGTGGTTGTTAGCGTAAATGGACTCAGCGGCGCGGGCTGACCGTCGGCCCGGCTCACGTCATCGAAAAACGTCCTGAGGTCGAGCGTACTGTTGCCGAGGCCGACGTAGCTTTTGCCGCCAATCGACCCGCCGTGGCAAACCATGCAGTCAATCTGGATGCCGCCGTTCATCCCCGCGCGAAGGCCCATCGGCAGCCCATCGTTGGGGTAGGGGGCGGGGTGTAGCCCGTAGCGCTGATTGAACGCGGTTTGATAGCCAGAAGGGTCGGTCTTGGGATCGGGATGCGTGGTTCCCCACTGGCCGCCGGCGCGGTCGTAAGCCTCGCGATTCCATGCCTTTTTGAGATGTCCACGCTGCGTGAGTGCAATCCGTCCGCGCTCGACGGCCGCGGCGTCGGGACGATCTTGACCCTGCGCCGGTAATGATCCTGCGATGACCAGAATCGCCAGGATCCGCAAGATTCTCAGGCCGGTCTGCATTGCACAATAATCCTTGAATTTCAGCCTCAAGACCATCCGCGAGGCAAACCACCCCTCCATTATATAAAGACCGGCCGACGCCACGGCAAGCGGTTGGTTTGCAATGCAAAGACTATGGATTTGTTCAGAGGTGACAGTGTTATGTCGCAACGGATCAACACCAAACCCATGACAACAAGAATTCGATATCAGAAACCAGAATTTGTTAGCTATCTGGATGGGAAGAGTTTGAATAGAATTCCGGTCCGTGTATTACGCAAACTCAGGTACGGAGGGTACGTCATGAGGATTCTTCGTCGAATCACATGGGTTGTTGCCGCTGCATTAATGATGTCATGCAGTGCCAAGGCGGGCGCGGTTCTGACGCACGTCTACAATTTGAACAACTCACTTGCGGACGCGTTTGGCGGGCCTTCGCTCGTAAACAACGGCGCGACACTCTCCGCGACTGGTTTGGCGTTCGGCGCGAACCAGGGGCCGAACCTGAGCAACGCCATTAGCGCGACCGACTATTCGATCGAAGTGAAATTCAGCTTCGACGCGACTTCGGGCTACCGCAAGATCATCGACTTCCTCGATAAAGGAAGCGACAACGGTCTGTACAATCTCAGCAACACCCTCGATTTCTACAACGCAGCCAGCGGCGGCACACTGGCAGCCGGCGTGACGGAAGACGTGGTTCTCACTCGCAACGGTGCGACTAACACGGTGGTCGGCTTCGTCAATGGCGGCCCGGTGCTTAGCTTTAACGACTCGTCGAACATCGCCGTTTTCGGCGCAGCGAATCAACTCATTCGCTTTTTCCAGGACGACACGCACACTGGCGGTAATGAGTCGTCGTCCGGCAACGTCTCGTACATTGCGATCTACTCGGGCGCGCTGACGAGCGACCAGGTTGCGGTGCTGTTCCGCGATGGCTCGCCCACAGGCCCGACCGGCGTGAGCAGCCCCGAGCCCGCCACGATCGTCTCTGCACTGGTTGCTGGAGTTGTTGCGATCGGTTACAGCCGCCGACGTCGCGCGGCCCGCTGATTAGTTCGCCTGACATTTCTGCATCACAATTAACGACCGGCCGAAGTGGCGATTCGCCATTCCGGACGGTCGTCATTTGTTCACGATTTGGTGTGCTCGACTTGGCAAGTATCCGGCTGTTGGTTTAACTTGGGGCCACAGGAGAGGCGGGGTTGAATCGTGTACAGGCTCGAACCGGCGTTGTGAGTCGGGGAGTTGTGCGCGGTGGCTCGGTTTCCTTGTGAATTTGCGAAAGGCCGGCGAGATTTCGCCGCGAACGTCACGCGATGGTCAAGATCAAGCTTCCGGATGGGTCGATCAAGGAGTATCCCGAAGGAACCCGCCCGCTCGATGTCGCCCTGGGCATTGGCAAGCGACTGGCCGACGCCGCTGTGGCCGCCGTGTCGAATGGGACGATCGTCGACCTCGATCGCCCGCTCGAAACCACCGACGATCCCATCGAACTCAAGCTCCTGACCAATCGCGATCGCGAAGCCCTCGACGTTCTCCGCCACTCGACCGCCCACATCATGGCGCGGGCGATCATGCGGCTGTTCCCCGGCGTTCAACTCGCGTTCGGACCAACCACAGCCAGCGGGTTCTACTACGACGTCGATATCCCCGACCGCGCCCTTTCCGAAGACGACTTTCCCGCGATCGAGGCCGAAATGGCCAAGATCGTCAAGCTCGCCGAGCCGTTCGAGCGTTTCAGCCTTCCCGTGCCCGAGGCCAAGCAGTTCGTCGGCGATCTGGGGCAGGGGTACAAGGTTGAACATATCGACGATGAATTGCATCAGTACGGCGTGCTGAGCTTCTATCGTCAGGGGGAATTCGTCGACCTCTGTCGTGGCCCGCACATTCCGCACGCCGCCAAGGTTGGTGCGTTCAAACTGCTGTCGATCGCTGGTGCCTACTGGAAAGCGCACACCGATCGCAAGATGCTCCAGCGCGTTTACGGCACGGCCTTCTTCGACAAGAAGGATCTCGACGCCCACATCGCGCAGGTTGAAGAAGCGAAGAAGCGCGATCACCGCCGCCTGGGCAAGGAACTCGGCCTGTTCACGATCTCGCCGCTCGTCGGTTCCGGGCTCGTTCTCTGGATGCCAAAAGGCGCGACGATCCGTGGCTTGCTGGAAAACTTCCTCAAGGATGAATTGATCAAGCGCGGATATCAACCGGTTTACACGCCTCACATCGGTAAAATCGACCTTTATCAAACAAGTGGTCACTATCCTTATTACAAGGATTCGCAGTTCCCGCCGATTCGCATGCTGAGCGATGCGGCGATGCAGCTTGTCGACGGCCTGGAAAAAGGCGGTCTCGACGACCTATCGCAGAAGAAACTCCTGCGCGACGCGGGTATCCCCGAGCAAATGCCGACGATGGTCCGCCAGGCCGACGGCACCACGAAGCCAGGCGTCGCCGAGTCGTACTGGTCGCTCGACTCCGCCCAGCGCGTGAAATATGTCAGCGACAACGGTGTGCATGAGGAATATCTCCTCAAGCCGATGAACTGCCCGCATCACATTCAGATCTACGCCGCCCAGCCGCGAAGCTATCGCGACCTGCCGGTGCGCCTCGCCGAATTCGGCACGGTGTACCGTTACGAACAGTCGGGCGAGCTTTCGGGCATGACTCGCGTCCGCGGTTTCACGCAAGACGACGCGCACCTGTTCTGCACCGTCGACCAGGTGCGTGCCGAGTTCCGCGCGACGATGGAACTCACGCAGTTCGTGCTCCGAAGTCTCGGCCTGACCGACTACAAGCTACGGCTTTCCAAGAGCGATCCAAACGATCCCAAGTATCAAGGTGCAGCCGGCGAAACCTGGCAGCGCGCTGAGGCCGATATTCGTTCGGTGCTCGACGAGATGCAGCTTCCTTATGAAGAAGCACCCGGCGAGGCGGCGTTCTACGGTCCCAAGGCCGACTTCATCGTCCGCGATTGCATCGGCCGTCACTGGCAGCTCGGTACGGTTCAGCTTGACTACGTTTTGCCCGAGCGATTCGGCCTGACCTACAACGGCGCAGACAATTTGACGCATCGTCCCGTGATGATCCATCGCGCCCCATTCGGCTCGATGGAACGCTTCATGGGCATCTTGATCGAGCATTTCGCCGGCGCATTCCCACTCTGGCTCTCGCCCGAACAGGTACGCGTGCTGCCGATCTCGGACAAGTTCCTTGATTACGCGCACAAGGTACTCGGCGAGCTTCAAGCGGCGGGGCTGCGTGCAACCGTGGACGCGAGGCCCGAGAAAGTCAACGCAAAGATTCGCGACGCGCAACTCGAAAAGATTCCGGCGATGCTCGTCGTGGGAGCAAAAGAAGTCGAGTCCGAGACGGTTTCCTATCGCGATCGTCACGACGGCGACCGCGGTTCGATTTCGCTGATTGCCGCCATCGCCGCGCTCAAGGCCGAGTCGGAATCGCGGTCGATCCGTCACGCCGTCGCTGCTCCACCTCCGCCCGATGAAGATCGCGGCGAAGCGCACGCGTATTGACGCTCAGCCGTAGCACGAATCCTTTGCGGCTCGGCCCATTGGCAACGATGGTCCGGGCCGTGCGCTTTTTTATCGTATCGCTTCGATGCCTTCGATATCCTTAACGTGTGCGAGCGCTTTGGGTGAGATTATCCCGAATGAACTAACAGGCGCGCAATCATGACCGACGCCACAGTGAGCCGCATCAAAGTCGTTCGCGGAGATATCACGCAGCTTGATGTCGATGCGATCGTCAACGCGGCGAACGAGTCACTGCTTGGTGGAGGTGGTGTCGACGGAGCCATCCACCGCGCGGCGGGGCCGGGGCTGCTCGCCGAATGTCGGGCCATCGGGGGCTGCCCCACCGGTGAGGCGCGAATTACCAACGGCTACCGCTTGAAAGCCCGCCACGTCATTCACACGGTGGGACCAGTTTACAACGATGGCGACAGCGACGAGCCTAAATTGCTCAAGTCTTGCTATGAACAATCACTCAAATTGGCCCAGCATAGAAGCTTGAAGGAGGTTGCGTTTCCGTGCATCTCCACCGGTGTCTTCGGCTTTCCAAAGGAAGAGGCGTGCGAGATTGCGGTAACCACCGTTCTGAACTGGCTTCATGCGCACGATTGCCCTGCGCATGTGACGTTCTGTTGTTTTTCTGAAGATGATGCAGCCATTTATCGAACGCGTCTCATCGCTTCGAAATGAAACGGCCGAAGCAGTAGATCCCGCTTCGGCCGGATCTGGCAGCCACCAATTCAGAATGATCAATACGAGTCGGCCGAGATCACCTCGCCGCCGTTCGTCGAGCCAACGGCAATCCAGGTCGCGGCATTGATCGAGTTCTTGAAGAACCGCACCGAGCCGTCGCCCATCAAGGCGTTCACTCCACCGGGGTGACGGCTGCGCGATGCGCCGAACGAGAATGCAAACGTGCTCACCTGAACGCAGGGCAATCCTTGCGACGGTTGAGAGTTGCAATAGCCCGACGGCATGATGTCGGCGCTGGCGATTCCGCCTGGCGACATCGTCGGCACTGCCAACTGGTAGAAATCGCGCAGACCATTCGGCGTGAAGCGTGTGAAGAACGAACCTGCGCCGGCGAGGCTCGTCCAGACGAGTCCGCGAGCGTCGTTGCCCGATCCCTGCAGAATCTCGGCCATGAAGACGGTGTTGCTCAGGCCGTCGGTCACGTTCGCGAAGCGGCAAACGGTTGTCAGCGGGAAAGGCATGCCGAGTTGCGGTGTCGGGGCCGGAAGGCCGAGCAGGCTCTGGTCGTACTGGGTGTTCCCCCAGTTCACGCCGTAATTGCCGCGTGTGAAGGTCGGGCCGAGCAGCGTGAACGTGTTGTTCTGGTCGCTGGGGCACTGGAAGAGATTCATCTTCGTGCCGAAGACGGTGCTGTTGACGGACAGCCCTAGCGTCGCTGTGGCAGAGTTGCCGCCGCCGATGCCGACGTCGTAATTGAACGCGTTGGCCATCGTTCCTTGCTCGAAGTAGCCGAGCAGCAGGCAGAACCAGGGGGTGTCCTGGCAGCCCTTGAATACGTTGCCGCCGCAAATGTTGATGTTCATCACGCGTGCGGAAACGACGCAGCCGTTGGCCGATTCGTAATTGTGTAACGACAGACCAAGCTGCTTCATGTTGTTCGTGCACTGGGCGCGGCGAGCCGCCTCTCGTGCTGCTTGAACCGCCGGGAGAAGGAGGGCGATTAATACCGCGATGATGGCGATCACAACCAGCAGCTCGATCAGCGTGAACCCTCGGCGTTTCATCCAAACTCCTCTGCAACTCGAGACGACTTCGCCATCGCGTCGATCCGGACCTGGAATCGAAACACGAATATGCGAGTCATTGATAATCCGTATTGCCGATAGAAGTCACGGCAAACCGGAGAACTATCATCCACGCACACCATGTAAACTGGTGTGGCGATGTGGCGGAATTTGTGTGAAGTTTGTGAATCCGGCAGCGCCGAATCAGTCGGCTTTCACGCCGCACGATTGCAACGCCATGACGGCAAATGCCGATCCGGCGTGCGCGATGTAGTGGGCCTTGTCGTTGTTCACCGATCGCGTGAACCAACGCCCCGACGCGCGTTGATGCGTCTTGAGCCAGTCGATCCCTTTGACGATTGCGGGATCATCAGCGGGCGCGCCGGTCTGCCGCAAAACGTACACGACGAAGCCCGTGCCGAATCCATCGCTTGGCGCGTTCTTGTCGTTCGCAGAGCCGTCGTGCCGCTTCCAATTTCCCAAAGACGGCAAGTTCCAGCCGCCATCGGCCCTTTGCAACTCGCGGAGATGTTTGATGCAGGCCGATTTTTCGGAGTCGGCCATCACACCGTCAATTTTGGTGGCAATCCAGAGTTTCATCGCTTCGTGATGCAGACTTGGTGCAGGTGTTTCACGCAGGTACTTACGGAGCTTCTCGAGCCCCTCTTTCGCCTTAGGCGTATCGCGATAATTGTCAGGCGCGATCGCGACGCCGATCGTGGCGAAGGTGGCACCGTAATAGTCGTCTTCCTCGTAGGGAGGCCAATTGCACTTGAGCCAGTTGAAGCTGCCGTTGGGCTTCTGCAAGTTCCACATGCGGTCCAGCGCCTGCCGCGTGCTCGGATGTAACTTGCAGGTCGTCGCCTGATCGTTGAACGCGAGCGTCACCGCGGTCGCGACGACTTCGGCATCCCATTTCGGCTTGGCTTCCTTTGCCGAGTCGTCCCAGTGCTTCACGCGGTCTTCGAAGAACTCGCGAACTTCCGCGAGCGCGGTCGAATGGTCATTCGAAGCGAGCGGTCGCGCGATCATGTAAGCATAATTGGAATGGCAAGATCCGCACTGGCGTTCGCTAGTCCAGGTCGTGCCCATGTGGTCGAGAAACTCGGTCGCCTTACGCATCGAGAATGTCTTGGCGAACGGTTCATCGGCGGAATTAGGCGCGACATCCTTCCCGCCGTCGTCCCCGCGCGCGGTTGCGCCCAAGAACAGAATTGCCGCCGCCAACACGAATCGCCAATGATTCCCTTGCATGGCCGACCTCAACGTGTGCCTGGAGAGAGTTCGTCCGCGTCGCTGGGTTTATCTGGAGCTTATCAGAGGCGGGCGCGCAATTCGCTTAAAAAATCGCCTGGATCGGCCGACCTTCAGCGAGACGATAGGGGCGCCCCGTGAGGTCGCGAATTTCGTCTTCAGGGTCGAGACCAAACCGCCAGAAGAGCGTGGCGGCGAGATCTCCCGGAGTAACGCCGTCGGTTTCGGGATGGCCGCCGATCTTGTCGCTCGACCCAAAAACCTGTCCGCCGCGCACGCCGCCACCGGCCATGATTACGCTATAGCAGAACGGCCAGTGGTCGCGTCCCGCTGTGCCGTTGATCTTGGGTGTGCGGCCGAACTCACCCATCGCGATGACCAGCGTGTCATCAAGCTGACCGCGCGAGTGCAGGTCTTCGACGAGGGCCGAAAGGGCACGGTCGGCAGGGGGGAGCAGGTGTTCCTTGTGCCGCGGGAAGACCGAGGCGTGCGAATCCCAGTTTGCGTCCTGCCCATTCACTTGATGGTCGTACACCGTCACGAACGGCACGCCGGCTTCGGCCATACGCCGCGCGAGCAAAACGCTCTGTCCGTGCTTGTTGCGACCGTAGCGATCGCGGACGCGGGGATCTTCTTCATCGAGCCGAAACGCCGATCGCACCGTTCCCGATTTGAGCAACCCCAGCGCCTTGTGACTGTACACATCCATCGAATCTTCCGACGCATGTGCGCGACCCAATTGAGCAGGTGCGTCGAGTGTTCGCAGAAGCGACGCACGGTGATCGAGCCGGCCCAGCGAGACGTCGCCTGGCAATTCCAACTCGCCGGAGGGGAAGTCGAGTGCGTTGGGATCCTTGTTCACCTGCAGCGGGTTATGCGCCGAGCCGAGAAAGCCCGCAACTTGCCCGGGCAAGACTACAACATTGTGCATCACATGCGGCAAGGCAACAAAGTTCGGCACGCCCGGCTTGGGCCTGAGGCGCTCGCTGAGTGTCGAACCCAGACACGGTGGATCATTGCGATCGTTGCCGAGTAGTTCGAGATCTCCCTTGAGGGGATTTCGCCCGCTCAGCGTGGCGAACGCCGCTGCGTTGTGGTTCGTCATCGGATGATGCATCGACCGAATCACCGCGAGCTTGTCCATCACTCGCGCGCAGGTCGGCAGATGCTCCGAAATGCGAATTCCCGGTACGTTCGTGGCGATCGACTGAAACTCGCCGCGAATTTCCTTCGGCGCGTTCGGCTTCATGTCCCAAGTATCAATATGGCTAGGACCACCATAGTAAAAGATCAGAATGCAACTGCGAATTTTGATGCCAGGCGCCACCGCCGCATTCAAGAGCGACGGCCAGACGGAGCCAACCGCGCCTAGACCCATAAGACGCATCCAGTCGCGTCGACGCAGCCCGTGGAACGAAGTTTGGCTCGGTCGCATCAGCAATGCCCACCTGCAGAATCCGACGAGTTTGCGGATTGTTTAACCATCATTGAACTGAAGCGTACGAATCGTGACACCATTTTGCAAGGAAGCGTCGCGATTTCAGTTATCAGATAAATGAAAGAATTAGGACTTAATCTGGATGATGCCTTGTACTTGCGAAACGGGAATGGGTGGAGTAGTTTGAGAATATATTCTATCTAATTCGGGGGTCGTGTCTCACGAAGGGGCTGCGGGATGGTTTCCATCCAGCGGTTTCGGGGGGAGTGTTCCACGCATTGTGGGCCTCTGCCGGCGCTTCGCGACGTTGTCGCCGTTCGGGGCGTTCGTGATACCTCCGGGGTTTTGCGGCGACGAAATCAATTCAGGAGCGGTCATGATTCGCGTTCATCAGTTGTTGGTGAAGGGTTTGTTGATGGGAATCGTGGCCGTCGGGCCGGCGATCCTGAGCGGTTGCAGCGAGTCGGTTCCCGAAGGACCGGCGAAGACCGATACCGTCGAGAAGCAGAAGGCTGAAGACGGAATGAGGAAGTTCATGGAGCAGAAGGCCAAAGGTGGCGGCGCTCCTAAGAAGTGATGATTGCATCGCGGGCAATCACCCCGCGTCGATCGACAATGCAGATTGTCGTAATCCCCTCTCACCCCTCCGCCCGAGATTGATCGACCCTTTCCCGGTTCGATGAGTCTGCGTCTGTATTTATCGTCCTCGTCATGAAAGGAAGGGACAGATGAAGATTCGGTCGCGTCGTGGGTTCACCCTGATCGAGCTGCTGGTGGTGATCGCGATCATCGCGGTCCTCATCGCGCTCCTGCTGCCGGCCGTTCAGGCCGCGCGTGAAGCCGCCCGTCGTTCGCAGTGCATCAACAACCTCAAGCAAATCGGCCTTGGTCTTCACAACTACCACCAGGCCATCGGCACGTTCCCGCTGGCCAATGCCGTGGCTTATTCCGACCCCGGCAACCAGACCGATTGGGGCACCTGGAGCGCCCAGGCGATGATGCTCCCTTACCTGGAGCAGAGCGCCCTCTACAATTCAATGAATTTCGCGTGGGATTGCTGGTGGGGTACCGGCTCGGGTTACAATTCCACGGCATTTAACACAAATTTGAACATCTTCATTTGCCCGTCGGACGGCGAATCGCCGCGCTCGGGTAACAACAACAACTACTTCGGCTCGCTTGGCACCACCACGGACCCGTGGAACGTGAACGCGACCGGCATTTTCGCTCACAAGACGTCCTACTCGGTCGCCGACATCACCGACGGTACGTCAAACACGATTGCGTTCGGCGAAGCACTTGTGGCCTCGGCGCTAAGCAACCGGGCCAAGTGGCGCGGTGGTGTTACGCCGACGAGCGCTTCGGCAGGAACCGCGATTGACGCCAACCAGGTTCAGGCCGGCGTTCTGTCGGACCTTCAGACCTGCACGCAGATCTTCAACTCTGGCTCAAACCCTGCTGGCAACAACAAGGGTTATCGTTGGGGCACCGGCTCGCCGGGCATTGGCCACTTCAACACGATTGTCACGCCCAACTCGGTCACCTATCCCTGGTCGGGCTGCCGCTACGGTTGCGTTGGCTGCGGTAACGACTACGGCCAGTACATCACCACCACGAGCAACCACTCGGGCGGTGTGAACGCGGCCATGGGCGACGGCAGCGTGCGGTTCTTCAAGTCGTCGATCGCCCAGAACGTTTGGTGGGCGCTCGGCACCCGCTCGAACGGCGAAGTTCTCTCGGCTGACTCGTACTAATCGCAGTCGGCCCTGAGGCTCGCGAGCAAATTCAGCATCGCCGCGGCGGTTCCTTTGGGATCGTCGCGGCGATTGCATTTCGAACCTGCGCAAGCATGTCGACCGCGGTAAACTGATGATATCAGTCTGTCCCACCTCTTTTCGCAAACATGGCGTTGAATCGGAGGCTTGTCGCATGACGATTCGCTCGCAGGTTTACCCGTGTATTTTCTATAACGACGCGCCGGCAGCAATCGAGTGGCTGGTTCGTGTGTTCGGGTTTGAACGTCACTTCATTGCCGAAGCGCCGGACGGCTCCATTGCTCATGCGGAGCTGCGGTTTGGGCAGGGCGTGATCATGGTGGGGCAGGCCCGGTCGGAGCGGGGTTGGGCGAGTCCGCGCGAACTGCCGGCGGTGAATCAGGCGGTCTATGCGGCGCTCGATGATGTTGATGCGCTTTACGAACGCGTGAAAACCGCTGGCGCAGAAATCCTTATGGAGATTTACGATTCCGATCACGGCTCGCGCGACTTCGCAGTACGGGATCTTGAAGGTCACCCGTGGTATTTCGGCAGCTACTTCCCACACGTCTAGTTGATGGTTGCCGCACTTCTGTCGTCATGGCGGCGCAAGTTGTGTAAATTAAAACATCCGTGCGAGGACGCGAAATGGAAGCGGCCTCGTGACGATGCGTCGCTTCGCATCTTGATTACCGTCGACAGTGAGGCTCATGTGCGACTGACGTCGAACGCGCACCGCGAGTTGCTCTGCGGATTGCTCGCACTCCGCGCGCAGATGATCGATCAGACTCGCCTGCTCACCGCCTTCAGCGTCTGGGCGTTTGAAGGAGAGTCGCGGCCGATCGCCGACGTGCTCGTCGAACACGGGCTCGATGCATCGCAGCGCGACGCGCTCGAATCCATGGTGTCGGACCATCTCGTTCAAAACGGCGGCGACATCGAGAAGAGCCTCGCAGCCATGGCAGCCGATGACTCCACGCGCGATGCCCTGCAAAGGCTCGACCACCACGCGCTCGATCAGTCACTTCATCACGTCTCGCCGCGCAGTGACGAAAACGAAACGACGACACCCAGGATTGCGCCGGCGCTCGACCTGGGCACAACCACTTCGGGCCGGTTTCGGGTCGTGCGCACCCATCGCAGGGGTGGTTTGGGGATCGTGTTCGTTGCGATCGACTCCGAATTGAATCGCGAAGTGGCACTCAAGCAAATCCGCGACGAGCACGCGCACGACGAACACACGCGCAAGCGATTCCTGCTCGAAGCGGAGATCACGGCCGGGCTCGAACATCCGGGAATCGTGCCTGTGTATGGCCTGGGGAACGACCCATCGGGGCGCCCTTTTTACGCGATGCGCCTGATCGATGGGGAAAACCTTAAAGACGTAGTGATCGAATTCCACCGACGCAAACGCTCGGTGAACAAGACGAAAAGTACCGGGAAGAAATCGTCGATCGCCGATCGCTCGATAGGCGTCGAGCTCAACAAGCTGTTGCGAAGATTTCTCGACGTTTGCAATGCCATTGAATATGCACATGAAAAAGGCGTGTTGCATCGCGACCTGAAGCCAGGAAATATTCTTATCGGCAAACATGGTGAAACGCTGGTTGTGGACTGGGGGCTGGCGAAGCCGGTTGGCGGCGACGATTCGCTTTCTGCAAATGGGGCAGGGCGATCGTTGATGCTGACGGGCCGAGTGGAGACGATCGCGCACTCGAGGCTGGGAACCCCGGCCTATATGAGTCCAGAGCAGGCACGCGGCGAGTTGGATAAGGTTGGAATCGCGGCAGACGTCTATGGTCTTGGGGCGTCGCTCTACTATCTGCTAACCGGCCAGCCGCCGTTTCTCGGAGGTGAAGTCCGCGCGGTGCTGGACGGCGTGATTCGCGGCGATTTCCCCGCGCCGAGGAAGGTTGATCCGTCGATCGATCGTGGACTTGAAGCAATTTGCCTCAAGGCGATGGCGACCAGTCCGGAGGATCGCTACGCGAGCGCACGAGCCCTGGCGGACGACATCGAACGCTGGCTTGCCGATGAACCGGTGGCTGCAATAAAGGACACCCGCGCGCGCAAGATCGCGCGGTGGTCGCGTCATCATATGCTGATCGTCGCGTCGGCGTGCGTGGCGTTGGTTACGATGATGGCTGCGCTGGTTGTTATTGTTGGTTTGGTTGTTCGTCAGAACGCGAGACTGGTTGAGGCGAAGGAAGAAGTGGTGCGGCAGAGTCAGATGGCGGATCTCATGGCGCTTCATGCGCGAACGGCCGTCAACGATATGTTGACGGATGTTGCTCGTACAGAGTTGCTTGACGTACCGCAAGGAACAGTGATCCGGCTCCGACTCGCTGAACGTGCGGCAAAATATATAGCGTCGATCAAGGCACGCTCGCGCCCCGATGCGTTGAATATCTTTAGTGAAGCGAAGATCGCACGCGAGATCGGCTTCATCTACATGATCACAGGCGAGTACGAAAAAGCTGAGCGTTCACTTGATGGTGCAATCGAGTCATTGACAGAGTTGCTTCGCGAATTCCCGCAGAATGCTAGCTATATAAATACGCTTACATTGACGTTGTGCAGCCGCGGGCGAACGATTATTGGTCGCGGCGGGCCATCGGCTGAGATTGAAGCATACATGCGGAAAGCCGTTAATGTTGCTGACACACTAGGAGCGATCGAAAAGCGGACCCCGGTGTTTGTGGGTCCTGCAGGCATGGCGAGGTATGAACTAGCGCTCGCACTTCTCACCGCGGGGAGCCCGGAGGCTGCGGAACCAGTAATACGTGACGCTCTATCCGTAGCGCTGCACCATAGAAAGTCTTATCCTGAAAAACTAGATCCCAAAGTCTTTACCATTGACTATCTCAACGCTCCACGATGTCGCGTGATCCTTGGGCAGATTCTATTGCGGCTTGATCGCCCAGAATGGAAGGAAACGATCGACGAATCGATTCGCGAACTGAAAGCGCTGAGAGACATCTATCCAGTGAGCGGAGACACTCGGTTTCAGTTGCTCGTGGCCGAACGAACACTTCAAGAAGGGCTAGGCCGCAACGAGGCAGCGTGGGGCAAGGTTCTCGGTGAATACGACAGACTGGTTAGCGAGATGGAGGGGCTGATCCAAGAGCGTCCGTTCTCGCCGGGTTATTCGAATTCGCTCACTAGCTTGCGTTCGGATCGTGGTGAGTGGCGAATTTCTGCTGGACGGTTTGCAGATGCAGAGACTGACCTGCTATGCGTTCTTGAACGATCTTCCGACCGTCTTACAAGAGAGCCCAAGTCGATTCCAGCGATTCGACAATTGGCAGAAGTGAAATATCGTCTTGCCGTGCTCGAAGAGAAACGCGGCAAGACGGCGGAAGCGCGTAATCGGATCGTTGAATCCTTGGAACTTTATCAGAAAGCGATCGATCTCGACCCGGAAAATCAGCGGCTGAAGCAATTGAAGTCTCAGGCTAAATCGCTCCAAGACAGGCTCCGCGGGTAGCAGCCTTAGTTGATTTATGGAGTAACCTGAGTTGGGGCAGGATCGAAAGGTACCGGAGTACCGACGGGGTCTTTCGTCTCGCCGATTACGTCGCCATCATCCGGGCCGTCACCGACGCCCTTCCCAGCACCAACCTGCGCGATTGCTCGAACGATCAGCGCTGGCACGCCGCTTGGGTCGCCGCTTGACGTGGGATAGCCTTGGATCAGAATGGGATCGCCGACTGGGACAAAGTTGATCTTCGTGCCAGAGTTTCCAATGAATATGAACGTAAAATTACTGAATTTCTCGAGACTTTTGTACTCATGTTGACTGTCATAAATCACGAACATGGTTTCGTAGCCCAGCACGATCTGATTTGGCACAATCAATTGCAGGCTCATGCGGCACCTCATTGCAAAGAAAGAGATTTCGATGACATTCACCACGCACACATCGACGTGGCAAAGTCTAGTCTAGTTCAACTTTTGCAAGACAACTGAGATAAATCTAAGAATGCTGGTCAAGGGTGTAACCATTGATCCGGATTTTAGTTACATCGAACTGCGAAGCGATTATCCGACTCTTGGTCAGATTCAAAACGGCGGAATGCGGGCGAACCTTCGTGGCTTAACGGGTGACATTCACGAGAGAAGGAAATCGTAGTTGCTCATGTGCGGGGGATGATCATGCTGAAACACGTACCTCTCTTGGAGAAGGCACGCGAGATTTATCGGATGCCGCGGTCGCGTGCGCGTTTCGAGCATTATCTCCGCACGATCGTCAACACGCGCGGCGATGATCTGGAACTGGTTCCGCTCGTTGCCATGAACCCGATGGCTAAGGATCACGTCCTCGCGCTCGTTGAGCAATTCATCGAGATGGATGCGGAACAAATCGCGGCGCACGCCATGAATGACGCGGCCAGGCGCGTTCCCGACCTTGATGGTGACTATCGGATCGGGCTTGTTGTTGTGGACGACTTGCTCGGCGGTTGGACGAATCGGGCCGATGTTGACTTCGGTCTTCGATTTGGGAGTCGAAGACTGAAAGACCGCGCGAGTGCGAAGTCACTCCATCGCCAGAACTGGCTCACGGCCGTGTTATGGAGTAGCGAGCCGGCGTCGACCGAGACTGTGCGCTTGGCGGTGCAAACGGCGGTTTATCGCCTTGCTTATGTGCAGCGGAATGGCGATCCGCAAACTTTGCGCGAGATGATGGCGCAGGAAGGCGAAGTGCTGTCGCAGGCAGAATGGAATGGCCAGACCTTGGATGTTGAAGAACTCGCCTACACCCGCGAAGTGGTCGCGCCGTTTCTCGACTCGGAATACTTCCCCACGGCGGTCGAATGTTTGTTCGGCGATGTCGCTGCGCGGACGCTCGGCTTTACCCCGCGCGGGCTCAGTGCCGACGCGGGGCTTGCCTTGGCCGTTCATGATGCACGGTGCGCCGCTGTCAGTTGAGAATCGGCAGAACCGGCTTCTTCTTCTCTTTTTCCTGGTGCGATTTGAGCGCCGGCGTTTCCTCGGCGAAGCGTTCTACTTCTTCGAGCAACGCCTGCACCATCTCGGCTTCAGTCACGCGGCGAATCGGCACGCCACGCTTGAAGATAATACCCTTGCCCCCGCCGGCCGCGATTCCCAGGTCGGCTTCTTTCGCCTCGCCGAAACCGTTCACCAGGCAGCCAAGAATGCTGATACGCAGCGGGTTCTTGAGGTGCTTCATCTTGTCTTCGACTTCGGCGACGATCTTTTCGAGGTCGATGTCGAGACGGCCACAAGTCGGGCAGGCGACGACTTCGGGCCGATTCACGCGGCGATCGGTCGAGCGGAGGATGTCAAAGCAGACGGCGATTTCGGGGACGGGATCGCCCAGGAGCGACGTGCGAATCGTGTCGCCGATTCCGCGGAGAAGGATCGCGCCGATCCCGGCCGCACTCTTGATCGTGCCGTACTCGCGCGAGCCGGCTTCGGTGATGCCGACGTGCGTGGGATAATTGCTCTGCGCGGCGAACTGGGTGTAGCACTCGACGGCCGTCGGCACGTGGCTCGCCTTGAGGCTGACGATCATGTCGTGGAAGCCGAGCGACTCGGCAATTTCAATCGCGCGGATCGCGCTTTCGACCATCGCTTCGGGGCAGGGGAAGCCATACTTGTCGATGAGGTCTTCCTCAAGGCTACCCGAGTTCACGCCGATGCGGACGGGCACACCCTTGTCCTTCGCCTTGCGAATGACTTCCTTGTAGCGGTCGACGCCACCGATGTTACCGGGATTGATGCGGATCTTGTCGATCGCGCGCTTACCGGAGGGCGTGACCGCATCGAGGCAAGCGAGGGCCATGCGATAGTCAAAGTGAATGTCGGCGATCAGGGGGACGCGCATCTCGTTGCGAATCAGCTTGCACGCCTCGACGTCCTCTTTCTTGGGGACGGTGACGCGGACGATTTCGCAGCCGGCCTCTTCGAGACGATGGATTTGCTCGATGGTTTCCTTCACGTCGAAGGTGTTCGTCGTGGTCATCGACTGAACCCAAATCGGGTTCTCGCCGCCGACCAACACATCACCAACTGCGACCTCGCGGGTCTTGTGCCGGGAAATCGTCGTGCTGTAGGCCATCGATGCCGTCCTAATCGCTTGGTAAGATAGGTCTTTAGGGCTCGTCCCTGGTCTCGCCTACCGGCACCGTTATGGTAGTCGTTTCGCGAAGTATGGTCAAGGAAGACCGATGGATCTTGGCCTTCTCACAAAGGGTTCGACTTGGCACCGCGACCGCCCCACTGGCTCAAACGATCGATCCTTCCGTTGTGGAATGGCGGTCATCACCTGGCGAGGCGCGGTCGTGCGATCGCGCAGGCGATTCTTGCCGGAAGAGTGGGGAGGTGTGTCTGCTGCGGACGACGCGCAGCGTTCCTCTTCGAACCCGGGATCATTCCGCCCAAACTTATTGAGCTATGGGAGCTTACGCCCGAACTCGCCGACGCGTTTACCCGCAAGGAGTCGTTAGGCTGTTCAGCCTGCGGCGCGAAGCTACGGGCCCAGCGCATAGCCCAGGTGATTCTCGGCGTCTATCCCGTCAAACCGCCGGCTAAGTCGTTTGCCGACTGGGCTCGCCGTCCTGAAATCGAGACTCTGGCGATCGCCGAGATCAACACGATCGAAGGATTGCACGAATCGCTGCGCAATCACCCGCGGACGAAAGTCTCTGACTTCCGGCACGGTGGAGCGCGCGGCGAGGTGATTGACGGCGTGCGTCATGAGGACCTTTCAGCCCTTACTTACGACTCGGCTGAGTTCGACCTCGTGCTGACGTCCGAAACTTTGGAGCATGTGCCCGATTTGGCCGCCGCGCTTGCGCAGATTCGCAGAGTGTTGAAGCCGTCGGGTCGGCACATTTTTACGATCCCCATGTTGCCGAATGTCGAACGCACCTATGCGCGGTCGGTTTTAAACGGGGCGGGGAAGGTCGAGCATCGTGCGGTGCCGATCGCTCATCCAGGCGGCGATACGGGCTATCCCGTGTTCACCGAGTTCGGCGAGGATATCGTCGAACTGATGGCGCTGACCGGCTTTGCAACGGTTGTACATTACGGTCCCGTGCGCGATGAAGATGTCGCACAGGTTTATGAAGCCATTAAAATAAGCTGATGATTGTTGCCGGAATACAACATGCCGGACGGCCTTCGTAACCGGATCGCTTTACCTAGACGCCCGGCATAATTGCCTAAATCGCCAGAACCGATTCAAGCGGCAGAAGTGGACGCGTCGATGAGAGTGTGCGGAGCGCTGCTGTGCGTAGTGGCTTGTAAGCCGCGATTGCACCAGGTTAATCAGCGTTCTCTGGGACTCGCTATTCATGCCGCGCGTTTTTCCGATGGATCGGTTGAATCATCGCGTGTTTCTCTCCGGCGTTGCACTCGCGCTCGTGCTGGGCGTTGCTGGTCCAGCCTCTGCCGCGCGAATTCGTCATAATGCTGTGCTCAAGCCCCCGCCGACGACGAATCTGTCGTTTTCGGCATTTCTCGCTGCAGGACCATCGCTCTGGTCGCACGTGAATCCGCGGATCCCTCACGGAACGCGGCTCGCGCAAAATGCCGACGGTACGGTCGCCGATACGCCGTTCCTCGAATTTCTGCTCTTTCGCCGAAGCCTGAATCCGACGCGGTTCGATCATTACCACCCGAACGTCGCGCCGATTCTGGCGAGCTACCTGCCGCCTTTACCCGCCGTCACCCCGCCGACGCCCGCACCTCAGACGGTGATTCCCGCTCCACCTCCGATCACACCACCCGCGAACCAGACTGTGCCCGAGCCATCGACGTGGTTCATGGGCGTCGTCATGGCCGCGGGCGCGACGTACGCGAGAACTCGCGCAAGGCGCCGTGCGATGGCGTGAATCGCCTGTGCCTGATACCGTGGAGCTTCGAATAGTGACGACCAAGATCACGACGAAGCTCTGAGTGTCATGGCGATTAGCGACGAACGTGCTCCCGACCACTTCACCGAGCGGATGGAGCCCGAATCCGCCCATCCGCGGATCTTTTGGGAGCACGTCGAACGCTATCGGTTCGCCCGGCAATTCGTGCGCGACAAACGCGTGCTCGACATCGCTTGTGGTGAAGGTTATGGCGCTTCGGGGTTGGCGAGAGCCGGCGCATCGAGCCTGATTGGCGTCGACGTTTCGCCCGAGACCTGCGAGCACGCGCGAACCAAATATGGAATCGATGCGCGTCCTGGAGATGCGCAGGCAATTCCGCTCCCCGATCGCTCGGTTGACGTCGTCGTTTCGTTCGAGACGATCGAGCACGTTCCCGCGCCTGAAACATTCGTCGACGAATGCACGCGAGTGCTTGCCGAAGATGGCACGCTCGTCATCTCGACGCCGAATCGGCCTGTGTACACCGGGGATTCGTCGAGCAACCCGTTCCACGTTCGCGAGTTTGACGAAGATGAATTTCGCGAGTTGCTAGGCCGCAAGTTTCGCGAGGTTACGCTCTACACGCAGTTCCCAAGAACGGCGGCGTGGTGGCATCCTCGTAGTCTTGCGGCCGAGCATTCGCAGTGGCTCAAGGTCAAGGGATTCTGGCGGCTTTCGACGTTGCTCTGTCCCGCGCTTCGGCCGCAGCTTGATGCTGGGGCGCGAAACGCCGTCGAAAACTTGATCCAGCAGAACGACCGCTTACCGTCGTCGCTATTCAACCCGTATGTTGTGCGGCCGATTCGTCACGATAGCGGCGAGCGGCCCTACATCTTTGTCGCGGTTGCGCGTGGCGTTCGGGTGTGAGACGAACAAGCGCTTCGGTGTGCCGTTTCCCCTTGAAATTCGCGTGAGTCTCAGGGGCCGAGAACTGGCTTCGGCTCGAGCGACTGCTTCATCACGTTTTCGAGCACCGACTGATACGAGTCGGCTGAAACGCTGAACTCGCCGCGGAATGGATTATCCATCGCGGCCGTCAGAAAGATCAACAATCCCAGGCATGTGGCAAAGAGTGCGATCAGAATGATGTGGAGCGCGAAGTTATCCACGACGAACAGGTACGTCATCACGATGTTGATCCCCGCGCCGATGACCACCACGCCCCATAAAACCGCCGGGAGCGCGGTGCTTACGGCTTCGAGTCGATAGGCGCGATTTTGTACGACTTGCTCGAGCGACTCGATCGCCTCGGCGTGCGTGATTTTCTCGCGTTCCTTGACCGGTTCAAACGACATCAGCGTGTTTTCGAACCGTTCGATCATATCTTCGCCGCCGTCGACGAAGTTCCCTTCGTGATGCGCGGGCCATTCTTTTTTGATGATGAAACGAAGGTAATTGGTGAGCTGCGATTCCAGGTCCTTGCGCAGTGGCTCGGGATAGAAGTCGAGGTCGCGATACAACGAGCCAATCGCGTTCGCCTCCTTGGTCGCCTTGCCGTCGGCGTCGGAGTAATTTTGATACGTCGCGACAGCAATTAGCCCCAGCGCCAGACCATAAAACACGCCAACGGCAGCGAAGTAGTAACTCACAATATCGTTGTGATTGCCCGTCTGCCGGAACAAGCGCTTGATCAGTGGGCGAGTCAACACGAGGCCGACCAGCGATGGAAATACCATCGCCATTACAGTGATCAGCGCAAATAGCCAGTTGGGCAGGTCATAAAGCCAGTAAAGCGTCAAGGCGGCGTCTCCGAACGGGGCAACTGCGCGAATCCATTGGCAGGGAGCGTCCGAGTTAAGATGACGCGAGTCGCTGACGGATTCAAGTGAGCATTTAAGCCAAACGGATAAGTTTGCGTGATCGAGCAATACGCCTTAGTTTGCCATCTCGATCGAAACAGCCACGCGCGATCCCAATCACACTTTTGACGAAGGGCGACCGCACTGGTTTAATTGCGGTCATTCCACCCGCGAAAAAACGTGCCAATTCAACATCGCAGCCAGCCAGATTTTGGGGGCCAGGGTCATGACGAACGACCGCACCTCGCATTCGCCCAATCGACGCGTCTTCCTGCAAGCCGCTGCCGTTGTTGGCGCAACAGCCGCAATCCCGGCCTCGCGCGCATTGGGAGCGAACGAGACGATCAACGTCGGTCTCATCGGCGTGGGTGGACGTTGCCGTCATTTGCTGGGCGCCTTGACGCGCGTTCCAGGCGTCAAGGTGACGGCCGCGGCCGATATTTATGGTCCCAATCTGGCATCGGCGCGAGGGTTGATCGACCCCGCCGGGTTCGCCACGCCGAACTACAAAGCGTTGCTCGATCGCAAGGACATCGACGCCGTTTTGATCGCCACGCCTGACCACTGGCACGTGCCGATCACCATCGACGCCTGCGCCGCCGGGAAGGATGTGTACGTCGAGAAGCCGCTGACGCACAACCTGGCCGAAGGGCAATCGGTGATCGACGCCCAGAATAAGAACGCACGAATCGTTCAGGTTGGGATGCAGCAGCGTAGCATGCCGCAATGTCGTCGTGGTTATGAGCTTGTCAAAGAAGGGCGGCTCGGACAAATTCGTAAGGTTCACCTTACCTGGAATCGCAACGCCGACCGCGCTCGCAAGGGGCCGCAAGGTGTCGATGCCTCCAAACTCGACTGGAAAGCATTCCTGGGCAACGCCCCCGACCAGCCGTTCGACGAATATCGCTACCGCAACTGGCGCTGGTTCTGGGATTTCGGCGGCGGCATCTTCACCGACCTGATGGTGCACTGGATCGACGTCGCGCACTGGTTCTTAGGCGCCGATCACCCGCTCGCGGCAGTGGCGATGGGTGAATCGGTAAACAGCGAAGGCGTCTGGGAAACGCCCGACACGGTGCAAACGGTTCTCGAATATCCCAACAAGGTACAAGTGCACTTTGAAGGGACATTCTCGAACGCGCGCGAAGGCGCCCACATTGTGTTCATGGGAACCGAGGCGAATCTCTACCTCGATCGCGGCCGGATGGAACTTGTACCCGAGGTCAGCAAGAAGGGCAAAGGCGAGGAGTTGATCATCGGCACTGGCCGCAAGGGGCAAGATTTCTACGACAAGCCCGACGCCGAGTTGCTGCACCTGACGAACTGGGTCGAGTCGATCCGCAGCCGAACCGCGCCCGTTGCGCCGGCCGAGGCAGGAGTATCAGCGGCCTCGGCGGCGCATCTGGCAAACAAGGCGCTTCGAGGTGGCGGTGTGGCGAAGTGGGGACAGGTGTAAAACTTCACCATCGACGGAAGCGTTGCGATCACACCGCTTCCGTCGATCTCAAACATCGTCGAAACCACTTCTGGAGTTGATCCGGCGGGACGAACGCCAGATTTGCCACGATCATGGTCAAACCGAATTCAGTGAGTCCCAGAACCAGGTCGATTGTGATGTGCATGCCGATGACCGTCAGAATCGTCGCCCATCGCGTGCGTCGAGACCAGATCGTTACAGGATACGAAATTTCAACGAGTAATCCTGCGTAGGTCGACATGCGAAGCACGCCAGTGTAAGGGAGCAACCAGGTCAAGTCGAAGCGCCGAAACTCCGGAGTGAGAATCAGCATTTCCATCGCCGTACCGTTTTGCCACTCCGGAGCAAGCAGTTTCCAGTATCCCGACGATCCGTAAATCAGCACCAATTGAAGTTGGATTAACCGAAGAGTCAGCGTGCTGCCCACCGAAGGCTGGGGTATGGCATCGTCACCTCCAGCATTCGAGGATCGCCTGAGAGATTTCAGTCGCTTCAGATACGCATCGAGAGAAAGTGCCTGTGTACTCGCTCCGAAGACCGCAAGATAGAGCAGAAACGTGGCGAGCGTGTAGTCAAATCCATAGAGCGCAACAGGCATACGCCGCGTGGTGGAGACAAGGATTACCCATGCCAACATCGCTGTAACGCGGCCAAAAAGCCCAACAGTGAATAGCGCGGAGACGACGACGCACCCGAACCATGCAGCGGGCAAAAGAGCGTCGGGAACGAAAAACCAGAAGGACCAAGATCCCGGCGCGTGTTCCGTCAGAAACTGTCGGCCTGCTTCCGGTCCGATCCATCCTTCCGAACCAAGAAAACTGCGGAGATCTTGTCCGAGCACACAGAAATTCCAAAGTAGCAAGAGCCCGAAGCCAATTCGCAGTAGGCCAACTAACTTTGGATCCGAGGGGCGAAAAAAGAACTCGGACCAGGCTTTCCATAAGGGAAAACTCGTGACGTCACGGGGTGGATCGGCGACTAAAAGTCGGTGCATTTGAAATCCCCCAGTTCGATCAGAGGGCCGTACGTTTCCGGTGATTCGAGGTCGAGCGTGATCGGGCGGCCGTTTTGTACGGAACTGTGCCAGGCAGGCAGGTCGGGGATGAAGTGAGTCTGCGCGAATAGCTTTACCCGTTTGCAACCAGTCGCGCGGCAGATGTGTCGTGCATACGACGCGGCCCAGCGAGGATCCGCATAAACGTGATACGCGAGGTCGAGTTGCCGCTGGAACCTTACTCGTGGAGCGAGTTTGGGGCGTTCTGGGATGCGTAGCGTGCGATTGTCCTCACTTGCTTCGAACTCAAGCTCTGCCCAAACGATCGGCGTACCCCAAGGGTTTGGCTTCGCGGGATCTGTCGTCGTGTCGAGCCTTGCGTAGTAGCGGTAACTGAGTCCCTGGTTAAGAAATCCGAAATAATACTTCATGACATGAAGATAATCGTTGACTTGTTTTGAATGCGAATGTGACAGAAACGCTCCCAGAAGCTGGGCCTGGATGTGAAACAGCAGAACAGCAGAGATAGCCAGTTTCGCTGCAAGAGATATGGTTCGTGCTTGCTTATTGCGATCCGCGACAGGCGCGTTTCGCCGGCTTCGGGCACGTGTTTGAGACTTTTGAATTACATGCATGTTATCTTATGGCTTTATTATGATTGGATAGGGAAGCCATGCGGGCGCGCACAATCCGAGCGGCGGGCAGGCCCGGAGATCCTCAAGTAACAGGAAGATCGCCGGACCTGCGCCACCGTAATGTCTGCTCGTGCAGAGCAAGACCTCGGTGCGCGGAGGGACTACGGAGCAGGTGGCTCACCGAAGCGAAAACCACTCTCTCCAGAAGGCTCGCGCAAGCGCGTTACTTAGCTGCCGACACCAGGGCCGTTTGATTCGGGCCCGTCGTTGGCGCGGGGACGCTCGACGTGTCGGTCGGCATCGAGTCGCGGTATGTGCCCTCGTCGATGACGGCGTATCCCGCTGCATCGATGTAGCCGTAACCCGCTTTCTTCAGGTTAGACACCCAAATCCATTGCTTCTTGGGCGTCGCGGCCGTGGTCGCCGGCGGCGCTGCAGGTGGCGGCGTTGGTGCCGGAGGAGCCGTCGGCAGGGCGACCATCGGCGTCGGCATTTGCTGAGCGGGGTCGAAATTCGCAGCGCCCTTGGGTACGGGTGGCGCTTGCGGAACAGCTGCCGGGGCCGGGGCACTACCTTCAGTCCACTGCTTGAGCTGGTTGATGACGTTGGTCACGTCATTCGGGCTCAACGGCTTGCCGTCTTTGTCCGCCAAGTAGTGAACTTCGCGCCAGCGAACATTGAAGTTCACAGGCGTGACATCAGCTCCCGGCTGGTAGTAGACGTAGAAGGGAATGTAGCAATTCCGGTAAATGTCGATGCATACCGGATTCTGCTTCGGCGGCCCTTCCGTAACGATAGTGCACGGTGTACCACCCGGCGTTTTGATCGGGATGTCCGGGCACTTGTAGTTCGTGCAGGGACATGGGCAGTAGTTGATGTAGCAACCGTAGGGGATCGGTTGGCACGTGCTCGGCGGCGGCGCCGGCTGACATGTCCAGCTCGCCTGGGGCGAGCTCGCGGGTTGTTGCGGGCCTTGGTAGCCGTAATATTGCTGGGCATGGCTCCGAGAGGCGCCGGCCGTCAGCACAAGGGCGGCAAATGCAAGGCAATAAACAATCCTTACAACTTTCATAGCTGCACTCCTTAATCTAGCAAAATCTGGCAAAACTCAAAAACTGCACAAGCAAGGCTTAGGCTGCATGCAACCGGCAAACCTTCCCGAAACAAGCGATTTAACTTAGTCTGCCTTGACTCTACACTTCGCTCAAATCGGGTGAGGCGGCCAAATTCTACAAACACCACAGTCTGCGTCAAAAGAAAAATTCGCCATCATGGAAAAAATAATCAAGTAGTCGTTTGCTCGGTTGATTTGTCACAAACGATTACAAATAAGAGACACCAGTTCAAAGCGTGGTGATTCAAAAAACCGAATAGATTTACATGTGAATTGAAAATGAAAATCAAGAAAGGGTTTGGGGTTACGCCTTTGCAAAGTGAGCATAGTTTGCAATTCTTCGACCGACTGACAGAGAACCAATCATTAACTGCGAAGACCTCGCGGTTGGCGAAAACTGTGGGGTCTATGTAATTCGGGAAATATGGGATGCGAGGTGTGCTGGTGTGTCCTGGTAAAGTTTTTCGATTTCAATGACGATAACTTCTGGGCGGATTATCGGAATCACTGCGCGCGGGCGCGGCGAACACGGGACATGGGCTGGATTCGCGGAGTCGCATGGACGCTCGAACGCGATTCGATGCGCGATTGAAGCGAACGGTTCGAGGACTGATTGTCCTCGTTGCTGCTGTCGTCTGCGCGGGCGGTTGTGCCGGTCCGAACGCGGTGCGATACACCCGGATGAAGTACAACGAGGTCGTACGCGACACGAATGACCAGCAGTTGCTCATGAATATCGTCCGGTTGCGCTATGCCGACTCGCCGGTGTTCGTCGACCTGCCCAGTATCACCAGCCAGTTCGAGGTGTCGGGGAAGGGGAATATCCTGGGCGGGTTCGGCAACCAGTCGCCGGGCCGGACCGACCTGGGGTTCGGCGAACTTTCGCTCCGCGACTCGCCCACTCTCAGTTATCACCCGCGCGAAGGACGTGAGATCGCCAAGGCGCTGCTCACGCCGCTCTCGGCCGATCTCTTCAGCGTCGTCAACGCCGGGGCGAATCTCGAACAACTTTTGCTCATTACGATTAACGACATTAACGACGTCGCCAACGCACCCAGAAGCACGACGCTTGTGCCTCGCGTTCCCGATCAAAACGACGAGTTCGTCCGCGGGATCCGCTTGATGGCTCGGCTTCGAGAGGCCGATGCGACTGAACTTGCGTTTGGGACGGAAGAGGAGTCGGAAATCTCGTCCGACCCAATCGCCAAGTCGGGAGTCAACGGCAGAGACTTGCTCAACGCCGCCAAGGATGGCTATGTCTATCGCGCCCAGGGCGACGGCCAGGTGGTTCTCCGCAAGCGCGAGAAGCAGCTCTTTCTCCGAATCCGCGACGACTATGTCCATTCGCCTGAGATGTTTGAAATCGCGCATCTCTTTCATCTGACGCCGGGGCTCAACAAGTACAAGATCAAGTCGGAACTGAGCGACGAGGCGAACCGCAAGCAGGCGGGGCCGCTTGGTGACGATACGATTTACCTCAACCTGCGATCGATCCTGCAGATCATGACGTTCCTGTCGAAAGGCGTGTGCGTGCCGGAGGATCATGCTGTGAATGGTGTTGCGCCGATGACTCGCAACCCCGACGGCAGCTCGTTCGACTGGACGCGAGTCACCGCCGGGCAGTTTTTTGTACGCTCATCGAAGCATCGGCCGCACAATGTCGAGTGCGCCGTTAAGTATCGTGGCTACTGGTTTTACATCGCCAGTGACGACGTGAATTCCCGCGCTTCGCTGGCGATTCTGGAAATCTTCTTCGCGCTCCAGGAGTCGGACGACAAGTCGAACGCGCCGCTCCTTACGCTGCCGATCGGCGGCGGATGATCGTGGGTGTTGTCGCCAGGCAACAATGGCGTGAACTTTGCCTTAGAATCAGACGACGGCCACACTCAAACGTAAATAAGAGTGACGGTAGAGCGGTCAATGCGGTCGGCAAATGTTAAAACTTCGCGAAACATGAAATTGTCGCGTTGACAGCCGCGTCTACATTCGATAGATAACAAGGTTGCCTCAATCCCTGTCGCTACTCCACCGTGGGGGTGGAGATCGCGGTGATGCGGGTCGCAATGCCTGATGATCTTAATCATCGGCAAGATGCGCCCGTTTGTGAGGTGTGAACCCACGTCCCCGAGGAGGACGCCATCGGTCCCAACGATCGTAACGAGCGAAATGCTCCCGTTGACCGCGGAATGCGTGTGAACGAACAAATCCGGATCTCGCCCGTCCGCGTGATTAACGCGGAAGGCGCCATGCTAGGCGTGATGCCGACGGGCAAGGCTCTTGAAGCTGCGCGCGAAGCAGCGCTCGACCTTGTCGAGGTTGCTCCTAACGAGCGGCCGCCTGTCTGCAAGATCATGGACTTTGGTAAGTTCAAGTACGGACAGAAGAAGCGAGCATCGAAGCAGAAGCAACACCAGGTCCAGGTTAAGGAAATTCGCGTCCGGCCCAAGACTGGCGACCACGATATCGAGGTCAAGGTTAAGCGCGCCCGCGAATTTCTGGAACACAAGGACAAGGTCCTGGTTAACGTGCTTTTCCGCGGACGTGAGCTCGCCCATATCGACGAGGGACGTAAAGTCTTGAACGAAGTTCTCGCCGCTCTTGAAGATGTGGCGAAGCTCGAAAAGACGCCGTCGATGGAAGGCAAGCGCATGACCGCGATCATTGCACCGCGCGTCTGATATTCGTTCGGCCGCAGCCGCCACGATTGAGGCGGCAAATTCTGTTCGCTCACGGCCATCGGCCGACTCGTTTCGAGCCGGCCGGTGGTGTCTTGTTTTTGCCTGATCCAAAAAAACGGCAGTGACGGGCCATGTTGCCGTTGCCTGGCGGCCCGCGGGTTTGCTACACTCTTCGACTCGGCCGATCAAAGGGTCCCGCGTGCGGGCCTGCCTCGGCTCATTGATTGCCGCAAGTTGTTCCGCCGCAAGAAGGTCGGTCGTCATGCCTAAGTTGAAGACTCACAAAGGGATGAAGAAGCGGTTCAAGGTCTCGGCCACCGGCAAGGTCAGCCACAAGCGCTGCGGGTCGTCGCACTTGAATTCGCACAAAAGCGGCTCGAAAATCCGCAAACTGCGCAAGAAGTCGTTCCTGAAGGTTTCGGCGGAAATGGCCCGCGTCCGTAAGGCAGTTCGCCAGCGGATCTCCAGCCAGCCCGACGTGATCGCCGCCGCCCGTCTTGCCGCCGTCAACGGCCCGGCCGAGGGCGAACAGGTCGAAACGACCGCTGCGCCTGAGCAGAACTGAACACGCACACCGCCATCGCGAATCACCCCGGTCGAGCCCAAGGCAACCTCCCGTGGCGTGATTTGTTGATCAAGCTTTCATTGATAAGAAATTCACAAGCCTGAGCCGATCGAGAGTGTTTCGCCATGCGTGCAAAGAAGGGCTTCGCCCGTAACCGCGCAAAGAAGCGGTTGTTCAAGAAGGTTGAAGGGTTCGTCGGAGGACGTCGCCGTCTGCTCAAGTCGGCGAAGGAAACCTTGCTTCGCGCCGGTGTATTCTCCTTCCGCGACCGCCGCGCCAAGAAGCGCAGCTTCCGCAAGCTGTTCATCATCCGTCTGACCGCCGCCGCCGAAATGCGTGGCATTCGTTACAGCCGCCTGATTCACGGCCTGCGCCTGGCGAATATCGGTCTCGATCGCAAGAGCCTTTCCGAGCTGGCGATTCACGACGCCGAGACGTTCGACGCCGTTTTCAACAAGGTTCTCGCCGAGCTGAAGAAGTTCGACGACGCCCTTGCCGCCCGCCCCAAGGCCAAGACCGCCTAAGATCGAAGTTTGCACCGGCCCGGCCACGTGCTTGTTCGCGTGTTCGGGCCGACTGTTTTTGATCGTCAGCGTTCGTCTGCCTGCTTGCGCACCTTCATGTTGATCCCGCCCCTTCGACCGCGATGCAGGGACGTTCATGAGCCTGTCTGATTCGGCCGCCGAGGCTCTTGCCGCGCTTGACGAACTAGAGAAAGCGGGCGTTTCGGCGTTTGCTGAAGCAGCAAATTCCGCCGCCATCGAAGCCGCCCGGGTCGAATTCCTGGGCATGAAACAGGGACGGCTCAAGACGGCGCAAGAGCGGCTCAAGTCGCTCGACGCCGCCGCCAAGCGAGTTTATGGCCAGCGCTTCAATGCTGTGAAGACCGCACTCGAGGCCGCACTTGAGGGTGCGAAGTCGCGTGGTTCACAAATCGCGTCGGCCGTCTCGGATGGTTTCGACGTTACGCTTCCTGGCCATTTGCCCAAGCTCGGCCACCGTCATCCTCTGACACAAACCGCCGATGAGTTGATCGACATTTTCGGCCGATTCGGATTCGCCGTCGCGCGTGGTCCTGAAGTCGAAGATATCCATCACAACTTCGATGCGCTCAATATCCCGCCTGCACACCCCGCTCGTGACCCGCTCGATAACTTCTATCTCTCCGATGGCCTGATGCTTCGCAGCCAAACGAGCACGGTGCAAATTCGGGTGATGGAAAATCAGCCGCCGCCAGTGCGTGTGATTGCGATCGGCCGCGTCTATCGTCCCGACACGGTGGATGCGACACACTCGTTCATGTTTCACCAGATCGAAGGTCTCATGGTCGACAAAGGTGTCACCATGGCCGACCTGAAGACGGTCCTCCGCCTCTTCGCCGCGAGTTACTTGGGCAAAGACGTCAAGATTCGTTTCCGCCCGTCGTTCTTTCCGTTCACGGAACCGAGCGTCGAGGTCGACATGCTCTGGCATGGCGGCGACCGTTGGGTTGAAATGGGTGGAGCGGGGATGGTCGATCCCAACGTCTTCCGCGCGGTCGGTTACGATCCCGATGAAGTCACGGGCTTTGCGTTCGGACTGGGGATCGAGCGGCTCTGCATGCGACGACACGGCATCGACGACATCCGCTTGCTCTACCAGAACGAGAGCCGGTTCCTGTCGCAGTTCTAAGCAGCGAACCACAGGCTCCCGTCGCGGGCGAGCAAATCTCCGGGGCGATGCGTCCCTCGGTCCTGGACGAACACTGTCTACCAGAGTGAGGCACGACCTATGAGCACCGAACTCGCACGCGTAGTTGTCTCACCCAGCTCGCCGGGCAATAGTACGCACGTTCAGGCTCATCACCGCGATTTCCCCGAAATTCGGGCGGAAGGCGAAAACGCACTCGCTGCGGCAAAGCAACTCGTCAACCACCTGACGCGTGCACTCGATAGCGCGCTCACAACGTGGCGCCGCGACCAGATTCAGACGGCGATTGCCGAGGTGCAGACGTTCGCGGACTCGGAAAAGAAGTAACGGCGAAAGCGAGTGAAGTTCGGCAGCGAGTGATGATGCGGGAGGCCCCGAATCCATGAGCGTAGGTGAGACCGAAACGTCGCCAAAACTCGTTCGAGGCCTGAGCGGGATCGACGCGACGACGCTCGTCATCGGCTCGATGATCGGTTCGGGAATCTTCATCACGTCAGCCGACGCCGCCCGTTTGGTCGGTTCACCCGGCTGGCTGATTGTTGTCTGGGTACTCGCCGGACTGCTTACGATCACGGGCGCGCTTTGCGCTGCCGAAGTCGCGGCCATGATGCCGCGCGCGGGCGGCCAGTACATTTTCCTGCGCGAAGCGTATGGCCGGTCGATTGGCTTCGTCTTCGGTTGGTCGACATTTCTCGTCGTGCAAACCGGCACGATCGCCGCGGTCGCCGTTGCGTTCGCCAAGTTCCTCGGCGTCTTCTTTCCTTGGGTCTCTGCCGACACGCATCTCATCGATGCCTTTCATCTCGGCGGCTATGCGCTCACCTTCACGAGCCAGCAGCTTGTCGCGCTTTTGTTGATCGTCGGCCTTACGTGGATCAACACCCGCGGTCTGGCGATGGGCTCGTTGATTCAAAAGGTCTTTACGTTTACAAAAACGGCCGCACTCGTCGGGCTGATTCTCGTTGGACTGCTGCACGTCAAGAATCCACTCGCAGCCGCGTGGTCGAGCTCGTGGTGGCATCCCGAGCAAAACGGCTGGTCGCTCGCGGAAGGAATTCCGATTGCCGGGATGATGGGTTTCGCGATGGTTGTGGGCAAAGCCATGGTCGGCCCGCTCTTTTCGCAAACGGCGTGGAATAGTGTCACGTTCACCGGCGGCGAGATTCGCGATCCGGGAAAAACGCTGCCGCGTGCGCTGCTCTACGGCTGCGGATCGGTGGTTTTGCTCTACCTGCTCGCGAACCTGGGGTACGTGCTGACACTGCCGCTCGACCAGATTCAGAAGGCGCAGAACGATCGCGTGGGAACCGCGCTCATGGAAGCGGTTTTCCCGAACACCGGCACGAAGTTGATGGCCGCGGCCATTTTGATATCGACATTCGGTTGTGTGAACGGCCTGATTCTCTCAGGTGCACGAGTTTATTACGCGATGTCGCGCGACGGGCTTTTCTTCCGCAAGGCGGGAGAGACGAACTCGCGATCGGTTCCGGCGTTTTCGCTGATCACGCAAGGTTTGTGGGCCGCACTTCTCGTGCTCCCCGTGACCGTTTCGCGTGATACGAACAATTTGCCCAAATATGGCAACCTCTACGGTCAACTTCTCGATTACATCATTCCGGTCGACCTGCTTTTTTACACGTTAATGGTGGGCTCGGTGATTCTTTTTCGGGTAAAATCTCCTGGTGTCGACCGGCCGTATCGCACCTTCGGTTACCCTTTGACGCCGCTGGTTTACATCGCCCTCGCGATAAGCCTCATCGTCAATTTTGTTTGCCTTTCGCCGGGAGTCTCCGGGATCGGCTTCTTGATCGCGCTGACGGGTTTCCCTGTGTATTTCGCGTGGTCGCTGCTGGGCCGCAAGCCGTTGCCCGCGACGGAATCACTCGAATAACTCACCAAGCAAACCTGCTCGCCACGCACAACTTGGGTATTTCCGCCCTGGGACTTGCACCACGATGATCGTCAGTTGGAACTGGTTGACCGACTACCTCCGGCTCGACATGCCGGTGGAACAACTTACCGAACGCCTCGCCTTGGCTGGTTTGAACCACGAGTCGACCGAGGATGTGGGCGGCGATCTCGCGATCGACCTCGAAGTGACGAGCAACCGGCCCGACTGTCTCGGACACCTTGGCGTCGCGCGCGAGATCGGCGTGCTCTTCAATCGTCCTGTCAAATTTCCCAACCCGCAACCGCCGACATCGGGTGCAAATGCCGACACACTAACAAGTGTGCAAATCGAAGCGCCCGACCTTTGCCCGCGTTTCACGGCTCGGGTGATCAAGGGTGTGAAGATCGGCCCCAGCCCGTTCTGGCTCCGCAAACGCCTCGAAACGCTGGGCGTCAGGCCGATTAGCAACGTCGTCGACGTGACGAATTACGTCATGTTCGAATGCGGCCAGCCGCTGCACGCCTACGACCTCCCCAAGCTCGCCGACAAGCGGATCGTCGTCCGCAAGGCGAAGGCGGGCGAGAAGCTCGTGGCGATCAATAACAAGACATATGAGATTTCTGCCGACATGCTCGTGATTGCCGACGGCCAGCGGCCGGTTGGCCTCGCGGGTGTGATGGGCGGGCTCGACACCGAAGTGAGCGACCAGACGACGGACGTGCTGATCGAAGCGGCTCAGTTCGATTCGATGTCGATCCGTCGGACTTCGCGGGCGCTCGGACTCTTCAGCGCGGCGAGCTATCGGTTCGAACGTCCTCTCGACCCCGAAGCGACCGACTGGGCGAGCCGCCGTTGTTGCGAGTTGATCCTTCAAACGGCCGGCGGAACGCTACATCCCGGCGTGGTCGACGTCGGCACGCAGCGTCCCTCACGCCAGCCAGTGACTTTCCGGCTCTCGCAAATTTCGCGGATTCTGGGTATTGCCATCGATCGCCCGGAAGTGTTGCGAATTCTTCAAGCCTTGGGGCTAACGCACGATGGCGGAGCGCCCGAGGCACCAATTTTCACGCCACCAAGCTGGCGATGCGACCTCGAACGCGAGATCGACCTGATCGAAGAAGTCGCTCGCGTTCATGGATATGAGCATATTCCCGAAGATCGCGCCGTGCCGCTCACCACGGCCTCACGTTCTCCGCGCGAACGTGTCGAAACCGAGGTGCGAAACACGCTGATCGGATTGGGTATCGACGAGGCCGTCACTTTCAGCCTCGTGGCTGACGAGTACGCCGTTCCGATCGATCCGGCGGAGCAGGGGGAACCCGTACACGTCGAGCATTCGAGCCGCAAACGAGAGCGCAACCTGCGCCGGAGCCTGGTGCCGAGTTTGCTTGCGGTCCGGCAGCATAATGAAGCGCACGGCAGCCCGAACGCAGAGATTTTCGAGATCGCCAACGTCTATCTTCCGCGCCCGAATCAGCCGTTGCCCGAACAGCCGACGCGGCTGGCAATCGTCACCGGTCGCGATTTTCTTGGCTTGAAAGGTGTCGTCGAAGCGCTGCTGGCGCGGTTTCACGCCGAGAAGAATTTCCGCGTGAGGCCGGCCCAGGTGCCGTTGTTCAAACCCGGACGATCGGCCGAACTGTTGCTCGGCGATCAACGGCTCGGGTTCATCGGCGAAGTTGACCCGTCAGTGCTCAAAGCACTCGACCTGCGCGAGGCATGCTCCGCGGCGGAGCTCGCGTTCGACCTCCTGCAAAACACGGCCGATCTCGTGCCGCGATACCAGCCGCTGCCGTCGTTCCCGGTTGTCGCACGCGACCTCTCGCTCGTTGTCCCGCGCAGTCTGGCGTGGGGCGAACTTGCGGGCGCTGTGGGACGCGCGGGCGGATCGACGCTGGAATCGATCGTCTATCTCGACACCTTCCAGGGCGGCAACTTGCCTGAAGACCGCCAGAGCCTGCACTTCGGCCTGCGGTTCCGTCACCCTGAGCGCACGCTTACCGGCGACGAAGTGGATGAGTCGGTCAGGTCGATCATCGACACTTGCTCGACTCAGTTCCAGGCGACGTTGCGAAGCTGAATTTTATTCCGCCGCGGTCATGGTGAGCGCGGCGGAAATGAGATCGGCGAGCGCGGGACTCGACCAGTCGATTGCCCCTTCGGTGCGTGCGAGGAGCGTTCCGTCGCGGCCGATCAGCACCGTGGTCGGTGTCGAAAGCACGTCGTATCGCACTGCGCCCATGCCTTCGTCGATCAGAGGCTTGAGCCGATTGAGTCGACCGCGAACTGAAGCTGTGACGACATCGACATCAGACTCGCCGACACACACGGGTAGCACTTCGAGACCATCAGCCTGATGCTGGGCGGCCAGCGCATCGAGCGCGGGCATCTTACCGATGCAGGGCGCACAGCTTGGCGCCCAGAAGGTAATGAGCACGACCTTGTTCTTGAACTGGCTCAATGAAACGGCCGTTCCGTCGGTTGTCGTCATCTTGAAGTCAGGGGCGGTGCGTTGCTGGACGATCGGTCGCAAACCGGCCGATTCTGCTTTCGGCGCCAGTACAGCAGAAACAGGCGGCGCCAGAGTGCTCACATAATGCGTGACGGCGTCGAGCTCGGTGTGCGAAAGAATTTGCGCGAACGAGGTCATCGACGTCTCGGGGATGCCGCTCTGAATTACTCGGCGAATCGAGGCGGCGTTCGGAGAAAATCGCCAGTTGGTTGATGCGAAATCGCGTGGTGCAGGCTTGAGCGTTGCGGCGTCAGAGCCGTCACCATGTCCTTCGGCGCCGTGGCATTTCGCGCACTGAATCTGGTAGACGAGCCGACCCATCTTCGCAAGTTTGCGCGATGGTTCTTCTTCGACGTGCGTGGCTGGCTGCGTCACGACCGGCTTGGCGACGACCGTTCTGGTGTGGTCGCCTCGGAACATCGCGCCGATCAGAAACGAAATGCCAAGCACGGCCGCGCCGAATGCGATCGTCGCGGCCGTGCGCCGGGGGGCAGTGACTGACTTTTTATTTGAAGGCGCGTTCACAGAATCACTTTCGCAATTGTGACTTGGACACGAGTTGCGTCACGATCGTTTTGCCGTTAGCGTCGAGTTCATTCCACGCGACAAGAACATCGCCGCTGGGTAGGACGACCGCTGCCGGATTGAGCTGGAAGGCGTTTTCCGTCGCGTTGACTGCGATCGAAGGGCCGAACGATTTGCCGTCGATCGACGCCGCAACTCGCACCGCGCGGCCGGAGCCGGATGTAGCTGCCGCGTGATGCCCCTTGCTGTGATCTTCGCCCGGCTTGGCGGCGACAGCAGGCTCAAGCGATTCATCCCAGATCGCGATCAATCCGTTACCATTGCGGACGATTCGCGGGTGGCCTTGCGAGCCCTTTGAGTCTGCCGCTAACTCGCGCGGTTCGAAGGCGAGCGAGCCTAGATCGCTTTCGGCGAAGTAGACGCGATTCACACCGGTGTGTGCGTCCATGAACACAACTTGAAGTCGACCACCCACGTCGGCGAGTGAGGGGCCGTCGTGCGGGCAACCCTTGAAGGTCCACTGATGTTTGCCTATCGGTTGTGCGGCTTTGAAACCCTTATCGCTGGCAGCAGCAATCCAGATGTCGCGGCGGTCGCCGTCGTTGTTGCGGAACGCGACGAGCAGCGGACCCTTTTCGGGATGAATGACTGCAGTGTCGCAGCAAGGGCAGATTCCGCCACCACCGGGAGGGCCGGGATAGGCCACGGTTTCGGCCTCGAAACCGGCCGAGCCGGGCTGCTTTACTGCGACCACCGGTTTGCCGCCGTCGAGCCAGCTTGCTTCGACTTCGCCGCTCGCCGAAGTGCTGAGCGCGGTGAATCCAGGCTTCGCTACTTCAGGCGAGTGCGCGGCTTGCGGCTCACCGAAAGTTTTGCCGCCATCTGTGCTGGTTGCGGTGTAATAGACGACTTTTGGCCCGCCATTCACTGCCTCGACCCAGCCGAGCGTGATCTCGTCGCCGTGAGTGGCGAGTCGCGGCAAAACGTGCGTGGAAAAGGTCATCGCGGGCTTGTCGGATTCGGCCGGTGGGCTGTCGGTCTTCTTGCGAGAAGTTCCCGCCGCGTACTTGTAAATCGGCACTTTGCGGAACGGCGTCGGCTTCTCAAACGTCACGCCGTCTGCTGAACGAACGACGAAAAGCGTACGTTCGAGCGGAGCGGTTTGCTCGGCGTATGCGAGCAAGACACGTCCTTTGCCATCGACCGCAATTGCCGGCGTCTCGCGGTCGGCCTGCACGTTTCCTTCGCCAAGCAAAAAGCGGTGCGTGCCGGTCAGTTCCTTGTTGGGAGGGGCAGGCGGAACCGCTTCGGCCGGAAGTGGCGGCCGTTTTTCATTTCCAGGCGTTGCAAAGTAGCCAACAAGCACACCTAAGGCCATCAGCCCAAGAAGAGTCGCGAGTCGTTTTGTGCTAATCATCTGATCCTTTCAGGATTTTGTATGAGAATGGATCAGAACGCGTCGGCCGAAACGATTTCACCACCCGCACGAGTGGACAGAGCGCGGAAGACAGTGATGTTCACCGAATCCTTGATGAACTGAATGTGGCCGTCAAGCATCAGCATGTTCACGCCGCCCGAGTGCAGGCTGCGCGGGCCGGAAATCGCCGCGTTGCGGCCGGCGTCGGTGCAGTCGGGGAACTTGCTGTTGGGGGGGTAGAAGTGATTATAGGAAGTCATGAAAAAACTTCCTCGCGACCATTCGCGGCCGCGATCGCCGGACCATTGGTCGGGCGTGTTGCATGCCGGAATCGAATAGTTCGGCGGTAGGAATGCGGAGGCGGGCAACGATGTTGTCATGTAGCCCGACGTGTTGAAGAGGGCGAACTGGCGATTGAATTGCGTTGGCGGGCCGGAGCCGGGTGAGGTGTTGATGTTATTGCCCATCAACGACTCGCTGTAGCCGGCGGTTGAGGACAGGCCGTCGGTGATTTGCGAGAAACGTATCGCGCTCGTGTTGTAGAACGGGCCATCGGGCAACGATGCGCCGGCGACGATGTTGAAGTTGCCGTTATTGAGCGTGCCGGTGCCCGAGTTCGACATGTAGTTCGTGGCGCCGAAGTTCGTGGGATCGACGCGTTTCTGGCCATCGGAGGGACAGAGAAACACGTTGATCACCGCCGATTCGACGGTCAGGTTCGCGGGGTAAGGCAACTGGTTCGTTTCGGACGGGAACGAGAAATTCAGGGCGTTCGACATGTTCGCGGCTTCGATGTACGAGAGCAGCGATGCCAACGAAGACCACAAATAGGGATAGCCGTAGCGGCCGGCCGGCAAGCAGGTCCAGGTTCCTTCGTAGTTGTGAAGCGCGAGGCCGATTTGCTTGAGATTGTTAACACACTGAGCGCGTCGAGCCGCTTCACGCGCGGCCTGGACGGCCGGCAAAAGCAGTGCGATCAGTACCGCAATGATTGCGATCACCACCAGCAATTCAATAAGCGTGAAGCCGGATTTCGAGCGCTGGCGCATCGATTTGGACATGAACTTGAACTCCCAGCCGGAACGCGAACACGTCGCAACGCAAAGCGCGCGAGGAATGACGCGAACGTTATGAATCAGCCCCGTAATTTGAACGATGGCGACACGACTGGGGGTGCCACTGGCTCTGCCAGTGCTTGTCCCCCTACTGTGTGCACTGAGGAGCACTGGCAGAGCCAGTGGCACCCGAGTTTTCGCCGTGACGAGATCAGGCGAGGGGCGAGGATTCCGGCGGGTCGTCGATTCGAGCGGCGACGAGTGCGGGGAGCGTGGGATGTTCCGTGACGTGATGAACGCGCGACGTTTCATCCAGCGTAAAATCCGCCATCACGCCGAGAGCTGCCAGGCGAGTGACGGGAGGAGCCGAGTTGGGATGCGGCATGTCGGGCTGGCCGCAGGGACTCGATCGCATGCAGGGGTTGGTGTGCGAAGTTGCTGGGGCGGTTGGTTCTGCCTTGAGCTCGAGTTCGCGAGGTGCTTCGGGTGCTTCTTCAAGCTCGTCCGAAGGGCAGCAGCACTTCGACCCTTTGCAATGCGTCGCGCACTTGCAGTTGTGATGGCTCGCCTTCTTGATCGTCGCCGAAGCAAACGCCGAGGGGGCGTTCCATGCCGATCCCGCAAGCACGATCAGCGCGACGAGCAGGGCTCGTGCGGAAATCGGTGATTTGCGGACGGGAGGGTTCGACGCCACGGTGGGTTTACCTGGGGCATGCGCGAGCGGGTGCGACTCAACCGGCTAATGCCGAGCCTCAATCGTGACCTCGCATCGCGCTCACGTCAAGAGCCGACCAGGGGAGTCAACTCGCACGTCTGCAACCGTGGCCTCAGCGGTTCGGTTGTCTCTTTCGACTGCGCAGAATAGGGGCGGCCGGGGCCGAGGCTGTCGAGCAACTCCTGGATTTTCGTCTCCAACTCGGTTGTGATCGCCCCCGCCGCGAGCCTTGGTTTGGCGTATGCCGCCATGCGTTCGCGAACATCGATCGGCTCGCCGATTTTCACGACCGCCTTGCGATTTGCATGTGGGATCGGCTCAATGCCGAGGATGTCTTGTTCGAACTTGCGGACGGTTTCGGAGATGCGCTCGACCGACGCATCGGCCTGGAGATAATCACCGGGATAGCTGAACAATTGAATGGCAACGAATATGTCATTCAGGTCGCGCCGCAGGAGTTCCACTTCGTTTGCCGTGATCTCCGGTTTCGCGAGTTTCTCGAGGCAAACGTGCCGCAGTTCCTTAGCTCGCACCGGCACGGTATCGACGCGACGTTTGCCGCAATGTTTGTCTTCGAGAAAGTCGAGAATCGCGTCGCGCAGAGTGGCGATTCGAGGCTTGAGCGGCCCCGATTGCGCGCCGCCCAGGTACTCGAGTTCCTTCAAGCCGAGAAGTGCATCGGCGAAGGCATAAATCCGCTCGATTAAGAGGTGCGAGCCGCGTTTCCACCAGGTGAATCGCGATTCGAGCTGGTCCATCATCGTGTGAATCGTGGGGAGCGGATCCTCCCCGTCCAGGAAACGATATTTAATACCGACAGGAACGAGGTACACCGTTTTGCCTCGTTCGGCCGTCCGTTTCGCAGCACTCGTTGCGATGACGGCCGTTCCTTCGCGAATCGGCGTCAGGCGGTCGGAGGTGTGATAAATCTCGCCTTCGGGGAAGATGACGAGCGGATTTTTTCCGCCTCCCAGAATCTCGACGCCGGTGCGAAACGCACGCAGGTCGGATCCTTCACGATCGACGGGGAACGCTCCCACGCGTGGCAGTAGAAATCTCGCAAGGCCGGCGGAGCCGCGGAAAATTTGATACGCCGCCATGAAGTTGAAAGGCGTTTTGCTTCTACGGCTCACTTCGAGCATCACGGCGGCGTCGGCAGGGTCGCAGTGGTTCGGCGCGAATAGTACGCCGTCGCCTTTGCCGACCATCGCCTTGAGCCGATCCATCCCATCGACTTCGATGCTCTGCACTTTTTGCAACTTGCGCAGGCGTATATGCCAGCCGTATTGATGGCCAACCCAGAGCCAGAACGGAGAGATTTTGGGCTCGAGAAACTCGTACGGAAACTCGTCGGCGAGGGGGAGACGATCCACTGGCAAACTCCGGCGCGGGACAACATCGTTTAATCAATAACGGTTCGACCGCGCCAGCAAGATGACGAGGAAAACGGATACAACCGCGAGCACCCCCGCTTGCGCCGCATTGCGCTGGACGAGCGAAATCAATGTGAGTACGACGGAAAGAAAAAACGCGCCGCCAAGCACAACTCGCTGAAATCCGGGGCCGGCCGGGGCTTCGGGCATCGGCTGCTGAAACTGGTGTGTGCCAGGATAGCCCGGCGGGAACAGATTCGTTGGCGTCGACGGTGTCGAGCCGTTTCCTGCTGGCGGCGAGCCGTAAGACGGCTGGGGGCCATAGTTCGGCGGTGGGGCGTACGACGGTGTGTACGGAGGAGTGGCCGGGGACTCGACGATCGTCGCGTCAATTACCCCAGCGTTCTGCGGTGCTTCGCCAATGTACAGAATATCCTGCGAGTATGCGGGCGGGGTCGTCGGCGTGGCACGAGTGTAAGGCGGCTGGCCGGGCTTTTCGCAGATCGGGCAACGGAACCAGTCTTGCCAGCTCGCCCGTTCGGCCTCGAGCATGGTTCCACACGAGGGGCACTGGTAGGCGATGAGCGTGCTCATTGAGGCGTCCTGAGTCGGCCGATCCGGCGAGGGGCCAGACGATTGTCACAGGATGATCGTACCGCACCTTTTCATCGCTGACAAAGGTTTCGTCGCGACGGAAATCCGGGTAAGCTGGCACGTCCCGTCGTTGAGATCAGGTCATTCGAGAAAAACCGATGCCGGTGGTGATCAGGCCCGCGCGCGAAACCGACCGCGGCCGTCTTCGCGAGTTGACGGTCGAGGGGTTCGTTGGCGTGTCGATCGACCATGCCATCGAGGAAAAACTGGGGCCGATCGCTGCGACCGACTGGGCTGCGCGCAAGGGGCGACACCTCGACGACGACATGGATGTTGTCGATGGAGTTGTACTCGTTGCAGACGAATCGGGCGAGGCGGTGGGATACGTTTCGTTGAGATTCGATCGCGAAGCGCAGGTCGGCCGGATTCCGAATCTGGCGGTATGGTCGAGCCTAAGAGGGCAGGGGATCGGCCGGATGCTGCTCGAAGCGGCACTGGCGCGGTTTCGCGACGAGGGGATGGCGGTTGCTCGAATTGAGACGTTAGAACATAACCCGATCGGCCGGCACCTCTACCCGAGCGTGGGATTCGTTGAGGTGGCCCGGCAAGTTCATTACGCGATCGACGTGCGAGGCAGCCGATGACCGACGCAGTGGCGACAGAGAATTCTGAAGGCCTCTCACTTGTTCCGATCCGTCTCGAGATGCGCGCCATCACCAAGCGATTCGGCGGGGTGCACGCACTCGAAGACGTGAAATTCCACGCGCGAGCCGGCGAGGTCCATTCGCTCTGCGGCGAAAACGGCGCGGGTAAGTCGACCCTGATGAAGATCCTCGCCGGGGCAATCACCGACTTTCAGGGCGAGATCGTCCTCAACGGTAAAACCGTGGCGTTTCGCGGTCCCAAGGACGCGGAAGACGCGGGCGTGCGGATCATTCACCAGGAACTGAACCTCGTTCCCGATCTCACCGTCGCTTCGAATATCTTCCTCGGCCGCGAGATGACGACTTCGCTGGGACTCGTCGACGATCGCGCGATGGAAAAACGGGCGCGGGCAATGTTCGAACGTCTCGGCGCGCCGATCGACCCTCGTGCGCACGTGGGCGACCTGCGTATCGGCGATCAGCAGATGGTGGAAATCGCCAAGGCGCTGATGTTCGACGCGGCGATTCTGATCATGGACGAGCCGACCTCGGCGATTTCCGACAGCGAAGTGGCTCGGCTGTTTCGCGTGATCAACGACCTCCGCAAGGCCGGTACGACGATCATTTATATCTCTCATAAAATGAATGAGGTGTTCACGCTTTCCGATAGTGTGACGGTTCTGCGCGATGGACGATTCGTCGCCTCTGCCTCTCGCACCGAATGCGACGCCGCGCAGGTGGTGCGCTGGATGGTCGGCCGCGAGATTGCCGGACTGTCGTTCCAGCCTCACGAAAAGACCGGCGAGACGGTGGTGAGCGTCGAAAACCTCAGCCTGCCGAGCCAGCCTGGACGCCCTTCGTTGTCCGACCTGAGCTTTTCGGTGCGAGCGGGCGAGATTGTCGGCGTGGCCGGTTTGCTCGGCGCAGGACGTACAGAGTTGCTCGAAGCGCTCTTTGGAGCATCTTCGAGTACGCCATCGGGGACGATCCGACTCGGTGGTGAAGTCGTCAAATTCCGCCGACCCGACCAGGCGATTGCCGCCGGTGTCGCGCTCGTCACTGAGGACCGCAAAACGCTCGGCCTCTTCACCGAAATGACGGTCGCCGAGAACATTTCGCTGGCACGTTTGGGCGAATTCAAGAATCGCGGATTGGTGAGCAAGCGCGCCGAAGGCAATGCGGTGGCACAGTCGATTGTCGACCTGTCGATCAAAACCGCCGGCGGACGAGCGGCAATCACGAGCCTTTCGGGCGGGAATCAGCAAAAGTGCATCATCGCCCGCTGGCTGCTCACCGAGCCGAAGCTGTTGTTACTCGACGAGCCAACGCGCGGGATCGACGTCGGCGCGAAGGCTGAAATCTACGCGCTGATTCGTCGCCTGGCGGATGAAGGCATGGCGATTTTGATGACGTCGAGCGAATTGCCTGAATTGCTCACCGTCAGCGACCGGATTTTGGTGCTTTGCGAAGGGCGGCTGACGGCCGAGATCCCTCGCGCTCAGGCGACCGAAGAAACGATCATGGATGCGGCGACGCAGTTCCTCGATCGTGTTTCGGCCTGAGATTGCCGGTCAACTCTTGCTGACCGGACGTCTTTACCCAGCCGGGCGGGTTTACGGACCCCGCGCGACGGGACGTGGCGCGCTTTCGACGCTCCTGAAACGGTTGAGGTGGAGTTCGATCCGGCCGATTTAACCCAGGGTAGCGAGGGAGGCTCCCTCGGGCCGGCTTGAGGACCAGGCCGGGCGAGTTGTCGGTTTGAGCAAGGAGGGCGTGCAGATGGGCTTCTTGAACGGTCGGGTGACCTACTTGCGTTTCCGCGTGACGGGCGACAGCCCCTTGCCGTTCAGCGAAGAACTGCTCGAACAGGCGCGAGCTCACGCGATCGGCGTCCACTCGGCGACCGAAGCGACCGACGGTGTCTCAATTGGCTGGGCCGGCGGCGACCACCTCCTCGATACCACGCTCGACTTCAGCAAGAACGTCATCAACGACGCGCTGCACATGGCGATTCGCGTCGACACGAACAAGATCCCCGGCACGTTGCTCCGCGCTTACACGAAGATCGAAACCGACGCCCGTGCGATGTCGAATCCCAGCGGTTTCCCCACCAAGGCTCAGCGGCAGGAAGCCAAGGAAGCGGCTCTGATTCGCGCCGAGGCCGAAGCCGCCGACGGACGGTTTCGCAAGCAGGCGTTCTATCCCGTTCTTTGGGACGGTCAGACGAACGTGTTGTATGCCGGTGTAACCAGCGCGAATGTGCTCGAACGCCTGCAAACGCTTTTCCGCGAGACGTTCGACCGCATTCTCGAGCCGATCACCGCGGGAAGCCTGGCGTATAGCCTCGCGGACGTGCGTGGTGAATCACGCGCTGTTGAAGATAACGGCCCGGTTGTGTTCACGAAGGAAGGCGCGTCGGGCCCGACGGTTGCTTGGACTGACTCCGACGAGTCGAGCCGCGACTTCTGGGGCAACGAGTTCGTCCTCTGGCTCTGGCACAAGCTGCAGGCCGACGGCGACACCATCACGCTGCCCGATGGTTCCGAAGCGACTGTGATGCTCGCCAAGACGCTGACGCTTGACTGCCCGCGTGGCGAGACGGGTCGCGATCAGCTCACGACCGAAGGCCCCACAAAGCTTCCCGAGGCCTTCCGCGCCCTTCAGGCCGGCAAGTTGCCTCGCAAGGCCGGGTTGATCATCGTTCGCGACGGCATTCAGTACGACCTGACGCTCCAGGCCGAGACGATGGCCGTCAGCGGGGCGGGGCTGCCCAAGGCGGAAGGTCGCGGACCGCACGAAATCCACTGGTCGCGGGTTGATAGCCTGCGTCATCTCGTCGAGTCGCTCGACCTGCTGTACGACGCCTATGGTCGCCGACGGATTGGTCCCGACTGGACACGCGACCTGGGACGCATTCGCGATTGGTTGAGCGCTGCGTAAATTACGCCGCGAAACGAATTACCTTCATCGTCTGCCGGTCGATCAGGAAAGTGTTCAGCCGGCAGGCGATTTTTGCTGCGCGGTGATTATTTGGGGCTGGGACGATCTGTCTCGGCGATTTGGCTTTCCTTGCGTCTCATGTGCCAGATTTGTAGACCAGGCTGATCGCGGAAGTCATCGATCTCGTATGCCGCCTTCACCTGTGCCACGACTTCTGGATCTTGTTTGTGAACGACGGTTGGCACGACATGCCAAACGCGCTCGGGCTTCGGTTGCGTGAGCAATTCCGATTCGAGCAACATCCCTTCCCAACCGTTCATGTAATAGCCGAGGCAGACGCGCGTACCGTGCGTCGGCACGATGATCGTCGCGTTGGGATCGAGCGTGCGAAGGATGGCAGCAGCGTCGCGATAGTGGCTGCGTTCGGGGTGAAACACGCGGGCAGGAAATGTCGCGATGGCAATCGCCGCGGCAACGACTCCGAACACGATGCGCGAGCGCCAGCGCAGGCCCGCAACCCCGCGTGCGAGCAAGATCAGGTACGCGGGGCTGACGAACAGGAGATAGCGTCGTTGGCCGAAAATGGGATGTCGAACAAGTGAGTATGCGAGCAATAGTCCGACAGGCACAAAGAACCACGCAAGCAGATATTGCGATGATTGTGCGTCGGTCTTGCGACGATGGTAGATGCCCCAGGCGATCAATCCCACGACCACGATCACCATTTCACCGCGTCCGCCGGTGAAGGCTTCGGGCCATTCGAGGAGATATCGCAGATTCAGTTTCGAAACCAGCACCTCGGGATTGTGATCGAGATAGCGCGGCGCCCAGGGGAGGAACGCGAGAACCATCGCGACCTGGATGAGAATCCACCCGCCCCAGCCGAGTTGCGACTCGCGATGAATGAGCAAGTAACCTGCACCCAGTGCTGCAACCATCAAGGTACCGAGCGGGTGCGAATAGACGAGCGCTGTGAGCAAGAACCAGAGGCCGATACGTTTGGCAATTCCGGCCGACGTGCGCATACTGAGCAGCAGGCTCCAGCTTGCGCAGGTGATCATCACCAGCCAGGCATACATGCGGATTTCGCGACTGTGATGGACGTCGAGCGGGCTGATCGCGGCGAACCAGGCGGCCCAGAGTGCGACGACACGATCTGATGTTTGACGACCGATCAAATACACGAGCCCGACCGTGACAAGCCCGCAAACTGCACTTAGGGATCGCGCGGCCGCTTCGCTTGAGCCGAAGACGGCGATCCATTGATGCAGGAGATAGGGGTGCATGATTGCACGTGTGGCGTCCCAGTGCTGGATCTTGTCGGCGAGATCGCTCAAGCTGCTGCGCTGGGCGAGCATCATGGTGACGACTTCGTCGGACCAGAGGCTAAGGTCGCCGAGCGCATAAAATCGCACCGCGGCTGCGAACGCGACGATCAGGCCGAGCACGATTGCGTCGGGACGCGTGATCGTTAAGCGAGGTTCGAATTGTGCGCAATCCTTGCGCATGTGTGGGCATCCATTCTGAGGAAAATGGAATTCAGCGTGCGTGATTTAGCGGTTATGTGAAATTCTGTCAATCGGAACTCCATGCGGATGGCATTGTCATCCTCCTCGGCGAACCTTGGGATAGGGGGCACCGGTTCTTGAACCGGTAAGGCGGAGCCTCAAGACGTTTGGAAGCAACGGCCCATGTCCAAATTCAGCGTTCTTCAAGCAAAGTGAGACGTGATTGTGGAGTAGGCAATTTCCAACTGAGACTTCTTGCGGCTGCGCCGCCCCGGTTCAAGAACCGGGGGTACCCACAAGGTTCGGAAGAACGCTAATTCTCCCATCAACTTGTGCGGAGACAGCCAACAACACACTTGCAACGATCCGAATCCACTATGCAAAAAACGCGACCCACTTCACAAATGGAAGTGAGCCGCGTTTTGTGATGACAGCAATTGCCTTGCAACTTACTTCGCGTTCGGCAGCGGACGATAGGCGATGGCGCGACGCACGGCGGGGGGCAGCGGAGCGTCTTTCCCCTTGATCGCACGCCAGAGGATTTCGTTCAACTCGAAATCGTCGATCTTGTCGTACTCCGAGAAATCCATCTTGCTCGAACGATCGGCGCCGTAAGCGGTGGCCGTGTTGGTCGCGTTCAGATCGATTCGGGCGGGCAGGGCGGTGTAGGTCGTCAGATCGGCCTTGTCGGTGAAACTGTTGAACATAGGTGTAGCGGCGGCGTCGAACTGGCTCAGCGGCGGAATGCCGAGGATTAGTTCCATCGTTCGCAGCATGCTTACCGTGCTGTACTGTGTGCTATCAAGCTGGCCGCGCTTGGTGTAGGGGCTGATCACCAGGCCGATCGTGCGGTGCGCGTCGACGTGGTCGGGACCGTTCTGGGCGTCGTCTTCGATCACGAAAATCGCCGTCTGCGGCCAGTATTTGCTCTTGGTGATCGTTTCGACAATCTTACCGAGCGCGACGTCGTTCGAGGCGACGCAAGCTTGCGGCGTGAAAGCTCCGGGCGACGTTCCGGAAGTGTGGTCTTCGCCGAGGCTCATCACCATAAAGCGCGGAAGATTGTTCTCGGCTTCATATTTCTTGAATTCGCGAATGAATACATCGGCATTATCCGTGTCACGGGCACGCTTGCCGCGGGTTGCGGGGGTGCCGAATTCGGGGCTCATGTGACCAACCAGGCCTGGCACAGCCCCTTCCATACGCAAGCTACCATCGGGCTCGCTCACGCGGCGACCGTATTCGCCATAGCTGCGGTAGGAAAGTCCCAGGCGGGCGCAGGCGTCCCAGATGTAGCCGGAGGGGGCCTTCGCGAGATCGCCGTCGTCATCGGCATCGACACCCGCGCGTCGCGAGTAGGTCAGCGCCCAGTTGCGGGCGATGTAGTCGGTGTTATACGCCATCGTCGACCAGGGATGGCCGTCGGCCGAGACGTGACCGTTGCAGTAGAGGTTGTCGAGCAGTACGAAGTCGTTCGCGAGCTTGTGGTGATTTGGCGTGATTTCCTCGCCGAACATCAGGAGCGCGGGGTCGCGATTACCTCGGGGGATGTCGCTGAAAACCTGATCGTAGGTGCGGTTTTCCTTGATGATGTAGAGGACGTGCTTGATCGGCGACGGGTCGCCAACCTTATTCGGAATCGCCGTCTTCTGCGTCGAGGGGGCGTTGCTCAGCAGGCGGTCGGAGTAGGGGCAGTTCTTGTAGACGGTTTCCGTGTAGGCGGCCAGTGCCTTTTCATCAGGAATGTTAACGATCGAGAGTGCGCCCGAAAGCGTGGTGCCGATGTAGGGGAAGGGCAGCTTGGCGTCAGCGTCGGCCGACTTCGGGCGGGGATTCGGCTTCGTTTGATTTCCCTTGCCGACACCGATGAGAAGCTTGGTGTTATCGGGGGTGACGGCGACCGAGGTGGGGTACCAGCCGGTCGGGATGAAACCCTTCACCTGGCTCTTGCCGGGCGTTTCGATGTCGATCACTGCGATACTGTTGTTATCGGCATTGGCGACATACAGCGTTTCGCCATCGGGGGCAACCGCGACGGCGTCGGGCGTGCTGCCTTCAGGGGCGAGAGGAAAGAGCGAGGTGAAGATCGTTTCGATCGCGTGACCACGCTTCGGGTCGATGACGACGACGGTGTTGCTCGAAGCACAAGCGACGAACAGACGGCCGTCCTTGGGGTGCTCGACGATCTGATTCGGGTGCTCGCCCACAGAAATCTTGGCCAATACGCGGAGTTCGGTCGGGTGAACGGCCAGAACCGTGCGGCCGACCCAGTCGGAGACGTAGAGCAGACCGGTCGCCTTCGACTGAATCACGTCGTAAGGGCGGCTGCCGACTTTGCCGGTTGAAACCTTACCGCCTTCGAGGGCCGTGGCGGAGATCGCGCCGGCGTCGATATCGAGCGAGAACAGCGTCTTGCCGTCGTTGCTCAACGTCAGACCGCTGCGGAAGTGTTGGGGAGCGCCTTTGGTCGCAGGGGCTGGCTCTGTCTTTTCGCCTTTAGCGACGATTTCGGTCCCATTGAGGGTGAACGGGTGAACGACGCTCGAGCCGCCGCCGGCCCACCAGATCTTGCCCGACTTGGCGTCGAACGCGAGGCCGAACCAACTCTGGCGCTGTGTGGCCTTGGTGATGACCTTCTTCGCTTCGAGATCGACCAGGCTCAGTTCGTGGGCGTTGTAGCCGCTCGTGGCGACGAGCGCCTGCTTGCCGCCGGGCAGGGCGATGATGTTCAGCGGCAGGTCGGTAAGCGTTACCTGGTCACCGGCGGGGCTGATCGTCCAGCCGTTCGGAAGGAGGAAGCCGCGGTCGTTCTTACCGGGGAAATGGGTGGCATCCTGTGCCTGTGCGGCTGTCGCGCACACGGCGAGCAGCGCCAGGATGAGTCGTGGTGCGCGGTGGAGCATGGGTGGATTCTCAAAGGGATGCGGTGCGTGCTGAGCGGGGGATTTCTGCGGAACGCTGGCAAAGCGGTATGATGTTCGGCGCACTCCGACTTGTCCAATGATTTTTCCGTGAGCGCAGTATGTCGAAACCATTCGCGATCGGTTATGTCTTGTTGTTGATCTTTGGTGAACTCGAGGTAGTCAACGCGGAGGATGTTCGGATTTCGTTTCAGGACAAGACGGCCCAATCGGGAATTGACTTTCGCTTTCAAAACGGCTCTCGCGGACGTCACGACTTACCCGAAATCATGGGCGGCGGCGTGGCGATGATCGATTTCGACGGCGACGGCCGGCTCGATCTCTACTTTTGCAATGGCGGACCAATTGAGGCGAATGGGCCGTTAACGCCGGGTGCACTCTATCGCAACCTGGGCGATTGGACGTTCAAGCGCGTGCCTGATGGCCCGTCCGGACCGCCTTATGCGATGGGAACGGCGGTGGGCGACTTTGATGGCGACGGCCGCGTCGACCTTTTCATCTCCGGCTGGCGTGGGCAGCGGTTGTATCACAACGATGGTGGCGGCAAGTTCAGCGATGTGACGTTCAAAGCCGGTTTGACGTCGACCGACTGGACGACTTCCGCCGCATTTGCTGATCTCGATGAGGACGGCGATCTCGATCTCTACGTTGCAGCGTACGTCGACTACGATCCCGACGCTCCACCGTTCATCGCCGCGCCAGATGGCAAGCGTGACTACGCCGGTCCCGAGGATTTTTCGCCCCAGCCGCACAAGCTCTATCGCAACAATGGCGACGGCACGTTTACCGATGTCGCACGCGAGGCGGGGATTCGCAATCCGAGGAGTCGCGGGCTCGGCGTTCTGATTGCGGATTTGGTGGGTGATTCTAAGCTCGACGTATTTGTGGCCAACGATGGCTCGGCCTGTTCGCTGTTCAAGAATCTGGGCGGATTGAAGTTTGAAGATGTCGCCGTCGCGTCGGGTGCGGCGTTCGATCAGAAGGGAACTGCGCTGGCGGCGATGGGGGTTGCATTTGGTACGGTTGCATCAAAGCCAACGCTTGTTGTCACAAACTTCTATGATCGTTCGAGTATTGCATTTTGTCTTGAACCGAACGATCAATTTATGGATGTCTCGGGTGAAATCGGATTGGTGACGGCGACAAGGCGAGTGACCGGTTTTGGCGTTGCGCTGGCGGATTTTGATGACGATGGCCAGCTTGATTTGATTCAGGCGAACGGGCACGTGCTGGATCGTGCGCGGTTGGGCGTGCCGTTCGCAATGCATCCGACTCTGTTATGGAACCAGGGGCGGCGATTTGTTGATGTTTCAGAGAAGGCAGGTGTTGCGTTTTCGCGGGAGATTCTTGGTCGTGGGCTTGCTGTTGGTGATTTGGATAATGACGGCAAGCTTGATGTGGTGATCGCCGCGATTGATGTTCCGCCACTACTTTTGAAGAACACTTCGGGCGGCCGTGGTTTGACGGTCGATTTGCGTCCCAATGAGACCGTGACGGCCACGATTGGCGGCAAGGAGCAAGCGGTTCCACGCGCTTTCGGTGGGAGCTATCTTTCAACATCCGATTGTCGATCGCATTTCAGTCTGGGCGCGAACGAACGCGTTGATCGGCTGAGTATTCGAGATTCATCGGGCAAGATTCGCGTCTTCACTGATGTGAAGCCAGGATATTTCAATCCCAATCGTGAGTGATGTTTCATCGAGCCAATTTGAGGCTCAGAGGCATTTCGAGACCGTGCTGTTCGAGTAGTGGTTCATCGCCAAGAACGTCGCGCGTCGGGCCGTCGGCGACGACTCGACCGGAGTCGAGTAGAATCGTCCGGGTGCAGAGTTCGAGCACCATTTCGAGGTCGTGCGTGGCGATGAGCTTCGTGGCGGCGAGGCTTTGAATGAGTGCGAGAAAGCGTCGGCGGCCGCGCGGGTCTAGGTTCGCGGTTGGTTCGTCGAGCACGAGCACCGATGGCTCGCATGCGAGGATACCGGCGAGGCAAACCCGCTTGCGTTCACCGAAGCTGAGGTGATGCGGCGGACGATCGGCGGCGCTGGCGAGATCGACGCGCGTCAGCGATTCGAGCGCGATCGCCCGGGCCTGTGTCTTTGATTTGCCGAGATTGAGCGGGCCGAAGGCGACGTCTTCGATCACGCTCGTGGAAAAGAGTTGGTCGTCGGGATCCTGGAACAGCAGGCCGACATGACGCCTTACTTCGTGCGCTGTACGCTCGGTGAGGACGATTCCATCGACGGTAATTGTTCCGCTCGAACGTGCCTGGTCCTCGCCCGAATCGCCGTGAGAATGGAGCGGCGTGCTGTTGCGGCCGCGGTCGGGTAGGATGCCGTTCAGATGGAGAAGCAGCGTGCTTTTACCGGCACCGTTGGGGCCGACGAGCGCGACGGACTCACCCGGCTGGATCGAGAAATTCACGCCGTCGAGCGCACGGCGGCCGTCGGGATAACGAAAGAGCAGTTGCGAGACAATGAGCGCTGCGGCGGATTCTGTCATGACGCTTCCGCCTCGCCGTCGAGCGTGCGAATCGTGCCGTCCCAGCCGCGTGCCAGCATCGCCGCGTGAACCCGCTCGCCACGCTCGAACGATCGCACGAGCAAATTGCCGATGAGGCCGGTGAGCAAGCCCCAATCGAGACGGCCAGAGCGTTTGAACGTGCGTGATCGTCGAGCTTGGGTCATTCTCGCGAGTTCTGATGTGAGGACGTGCGTATATCGATTCATGAAGTGAAGTGTCGACACGAGCACAGCCGGCATTCCCAGTCGGCGAAGGCCGTCGAGCAATTTGGGGAATGGTGTCGTGCCCGCTAATGTGAGCACCGCGACGAACGCGAGGCTGTTTTTCGCGAGGATCGATAGCCAGACCACGGCCCAGCCAAGTTGTGTGCGAGCGGGATGCGATTGAGCGACGGTCGCTCCCAGAAACGCGACGAGTAGCAAGAATCCCAGCCATCTTCGCGCGAGGAGCGCGGGGTCGATGCGTGCCAAGCCGACGAAGAACGCAAGCAGTAAGCCCTCGATCGCGAGGGGGCGCCAAAGGCCGACAGGCGTCGCCACCACGGCAATAACGAACGCGAGCGTCGCGCAGAGTTTGATGCGAACGTCAGCGCGGTGCAGTGGGCCGTTGTGATAGGCGTGGCGGTCGAGTGCCTCAAGCCGCATCCGGCGCGACCCTTTCCGGCCCACGCTCGGCCGGAGTTCCACGCGTGATCGTGCCCGCCAAAATCATTCCCAAACCGAATACAACCAGCGTTCCCACGCAACCTGCGGCGGCGGTCGCGATGCCTTTCCAACGCGTCAGGCCAGGCATCTGGTAGTCGGGAATCAGGGGCGTTACGGCCGGTTGTACTTCCTTCGAAACATCAATGAATTTGAACCAACCGCCGACGGCCTCGAGACCGTCGGGATGCTCCGACGCGAACGGGGCGAGAAAGATGGCGACGGCCAGCGCGATGCCAAGTCCAGCCACGCCCGTTTGGCTCCAGCGAATCGGTTTCGCGACTGGCGCGGCGTCGGGTAAATAAATCAAGTCGGGCCGCACGCTCAGCACGTAGCGCACAACAAGCCCGGTGATGACCGCCTCGCCAACGCCAATCGCCGCGTGAACGAGCACCATCCAGCCGAGAACATTGAAGAAGTCGGCCTGTCGTCCCGACGCGGCCAACTCAAACGTGAATGTGCCGGCGGCGAGCAGGACGGAGAACCAGGCGCCAACCATCGCGCCGATCAACACGCCGCGACTGCCGCCGATCGCCCGGCGCAGCGGTTCATAGATCGCGTAGCCACAAATTGAGCCAATGAGACCCATATTCACGAAATTCGCACCCAGCGCAGAGAGACCGCCATCGCCGCAGAGCAGGCATTGAACGATCAGCACCGTCGCGATGACGCACGCACCGCCCCAGGGGCCGAGCATGACAGCGGAAAGCATGCCGCCGAGCAGGTGCCCCGAAACCGGTGCACCGAAGAAAAAGAGGGGAAAGTTCACCATCTGGGCAGCGAAAATGCCGGCCGCGGTGATGCCCATGAGCACGGTCGTTTTGTCGCGAAGCTGGTTTTTGAGCCGCGAAACCGCAAAGCCGAGCCCGCCGAGTGCAATGGCGCTTGTGGCCATAATCACGCGAGGATCGTCGATCACGGCGTCCGGAATGTGCATCGTGATTCCTGGCTTCGCGTAAGACGGCGTGGATCCGTTGCCCTGCCTCCCGGTGACCTTCATCGTACGGTGCGTATGTCGTTTCGTCAAAAACTTCATACCGGCGATTTTGTCTCGGCCGGGCGCCCTCTCGACGTACCCTCTTATCCGGGTTAGCCTGTCGCCTGGGATTGTCTGATGAACGGGGTCGAGAACGGGAGTGGCGATCGTGCGCGTGTTGATGACCGGCGGATACGGCTGCATCGGGTCCTGGGTTGCTCGGCTCTTGCTCGACCAGGGACAGGACGTTTGGATTCTCGACATCAAGGAAGACACGCACCGGCTCGACCTGCTGCTCAACCCCAGCGAGCGCGAACGCGTTCACTTCCTCGAAGGCGACGTTTCCGACGCGTTCACCTTTCAAACCGCGGTCGAAAAGTCCGAAGCGACGCACATTCTACACCTCGCCGGCCTTCAAGTGCCCACCTGTCGTGCCAACCCAATTCTGGGCGCAAAGGTCAATGTGATCGGCACGCTCGCGGCCTTTGAAGCTGCGGTCGCCCACAAGGGACAAGTTCAGCGCGTGGTATATGCGAGCTCGGCTGCGGTTCACGGTCCGAGCGATCCCGATTCATCCGGTCCGATCGGCGATGAAGTCCGGCTCAGTCCGCTCACGCATTACGGTGCGTTCAAGGTTTGCAACGAGCTCAATGCACGGGTTTACTGGCTCGACCAGGGGATTAGCTCGGTGGGGCTGCGGCCCTGGACGGTTTACGGCGTCGGCCGCGATTTCGGCGTGACGAGCGAACCGACGAAGGCGATTAAGTCAGTGGCCGCGGGACGGCCGTATCACATCAGCTACGGCGGCCTGCAGGATTTGCAGTATGTCTCAGACATCGCCGCGACGTTCTTGAAGACGCTCGCCGATCCGTTTAAAGGCGCTGAAGCTTACAACGTCCACGGCGCCGTTGTGACGATCGAGGAGTTCGTGAGCGTATTGCGCGACGTTGCCCCAGACGCCAAGACGCTTGTCACGCATGGCGACCGTCAGTTGCCGATCGCGCCTGACCTCGATGATTCGCGTCTCAGCGCCCAGTTCGGGCCGCTGCCGGTTACCAGCCTGCGCGAAGGCATTCGCGATACTTACGAGCGGTTCGTGAAGCTGCGCGAACAGGGGCGGCTCGACCTGAGCGACCTCGGCTAGTCGATGCGTTGCGAGGGGCGAGTGACGGTGGTTCGCGAAGATATTCGCCGTCGTTGCGAATACGTTTGGTCGGGCCGCACCAAACCAACGATCGCGGAGATGTCATGAATCGCCCTCTCGCCTTCCTCCTGCTTCTCGTCACAACTCCAGTCTTCGCCCAAGATCGTCCTTACGCCCGTTCCGAGCGTGTTGACGCGAAGGTCCGGGCAGAGATTGTGCGACAGGAGGTCGTCGGGCTGGCTGTTGTCGTGATCGACGATGGGGCGATCGCCTGGACGAAGGGATATGGCTTTGCCGATCGGGAAAAGAACGTTCCGGTGGACCCCGCCGTTACCCAGTTCCGCTGGGCGTCCATCTCCAAATCGGTGACGGCGGTCGCTGCCCTCCAACTCGTCGAGAAGGGATTACTCGACCTCGACGCCGACATCCGAACCTACGTGCCCGAGTTCCCCGATAAGGGGGCGAAGATCACCGCACGCGACCTCCTGCGACACCAGGGAGGGATCGTCCACTACTCAAACGGGCCGGTGATTCGCACTGAAAAAACGTACTCCGTATCCCACCCGTTTGCCGAGGTTGTCGTCGCACTCGACCGGTTCAAGGATTCCCCGCTTGTCTGCGCGCCGGGCACGAAGCAGTCGTACTCGACTCATGGCTATATTCTCCTCAGCGCCGTCGTCGAACGAGCCGGAAAACAACGGTTCGCGGATCAGGTGAGGGGACGCATTGCCAGGCCGCTCGGCATGAACGATTTCCGCCCCGATTATCAGTGGGAAGAGATCCCGAATCGGGCGGCTGGTTATACTCGCCAAGGAGGCACGATTCGCCGTCGTCCCGACGCACAGATCGAAGACGTGAGCTGGAAACTTGGCGGCGGTGGTTTCACATCGCCGGCGACTGACCTCGCGGACTTCGGTGTCGGGCTGCTGGGCCGGAAGCTGGTGACGGAGGAAACGGAACGGCTCATGTGGACCGTGACCAAGCCCGCGAATCCTGAGGGATTCAAGCCGTACGGATTGGGATTTTTCGTGATCGAGCGACCAGGCGGGAGAAAGCTGGTAGGCCACGATGGGAGTCAGACGAAGGCGAAGACGGCATTGCTGCTCGACCCTGGAGCGAAAAAGGGCATCGCGCTGATGACCAACTCGGAATGGTTCGACCCCATGAAACTGGCCCTGAGCCTCATGGACGAGATGAGGTAACATCATCGGGTGAAAGAGTTCCTGGGACCGGTGGCTCGCCCCATCCCGAGTTGAAGTGGCCAGCCTCGCTGCGCATCCGCCATTGGCCGTAATGGGCGAATTGCCTATAGTTCGCCCGTTAACTGTGGATCAATAGCGGAGCAGGGAGGCTGGCTGCCGATGGGACGCATCACGGAACTCGATGCGCTGAGAGGAATTGCGGCGATTGTGATCGTCGTGTTCCATATGCGTTTTGTGAACACGTATCCCGTGATGGGTTCGGCGGTCGACCTGTTCTTTGTCCTTTCCGGCTATCTCATTACCACGATTATTCTTGCGCAGGGTCAACGGCCAGGGTTCTTTCGGACGTTTTACGCGCGCAGAGCATTGCGGATCTGGCCGATCTACTACCTTGGCCTGTTCGCTTGCGTGCTGCTCAATCCATTGATGGCCAAGCCAGAGCGACTTGATGGGTTCTGGCATTATTTTGCTTATTTGCAGCACGTACCGGCGTACTGGGGCGGAGAAACGCCGCCGTTCAGCCGTCTCTATCTGCATTCGTGGACCTTGGCGATCGAAGAGCAGTTCTACTTGCTCTGGCCGCTTGCGGTTGTCTTGCTGGGGCGGAAGCATCTCAGGTTGGCAATCGTTCCGCTTTTGATTCTGCCGATCGTCCTGCGCGCGCAGGGTTATTATCGCCACTTGCTGTTCGTGCGGTGCGATTCGCTGGCGCTTGGTGCCTTGCTTGCGGACCTGTTTTTCTCGCCCGAACGCGTGCAGGCCAATCGAGTGCGGTATCAGCGAGTGTTCATTTCGATTGCGGCTTGCTCGTTAGTTGCAAAGTTCGTCGTCGGACCACTTCTTACGCGGCTCGATCCGGTTCCGGGGGGCTTCTGGGCTGTTTGGACCTTTGCGTTTGGCACGACGGAACTCAGTTTGATTTACTTTTCCATCGTCGGGCTCGTGTTGATGCATCAAGGGGGCCCGCGGCTCGCCTGGTTGCGGCATCGGGCGCTTGTTCGGGTGGGAACAATCAGCTACGGCGTCTATCTCTATCATCCATTTGTGCTGATTTTCTTTCCGATGATCCATCGAGCGCTGGGAATCAAAGGATCGCCCTGGATGGATGTCGTGAAGCTTGGGGTTTGCATCGCTCTCGCGGAGCTTTCGTGGCGTTGCGTCGAACGCCCGATCTTGAGCCTGAAGGATCGGTTTGACTACCGGCCCGCAGCTCATACAGCGCTCGCCGGGCCGCATCGCAAGACTGGGAACGTCGTCGCATCTCGCACGAGCGAATAAAAAAAAGGCGGCCGGAACCGAAGTCCTGGCCGCCTATCATTTCACGCTTCAGCAGTTCTGCGGCTCACTTGGGGGCAGCGGTTCCGGCGCTTGCACCCTTGGCGGCTGGTGCGGCTGCGGGGGCGTTGGCGGGCGCGGGGAAGAAGTCGGCGGGCATTGGCTTCACTTCGATCTTCGCCGTCTTGCGCTCGCTGGCGATCACTCGCTCTTCGAGGTCGGCTTTGTACTGGTTGAGCACGGCGGCTTTGTTCGCCTCGAAGTCGAACGGCTGGCCGGGCTTGCGGTCGGTGACGAAAATCAGGTGCAGGCCGTAGTCGGTTTCGAGCGGAGCGGAGATCTGGCCCTTCTGCATCGAGAAGGCCGTCGCGGCGAAACGCTCGATGAACTGGCCCTTGCGGACGAAGTAGCCAAGGTCGCCGCCGTTGGGCGACGTCTTGTTGGCGGTGTCTTCGGAGTACTTGTTCGCAGCGTCGGCAAAGGTGATCTTACCGCCATCGATTTCCGCCTTGATGGCGAGCAGCTTCTTCTTGGCGGCTTCTTTCACGGCCGGGGTCGCGTCTTCGGGAACCGCGATGAGGATGTGGCTCGCCTTCACGGTTGCTCGCGAGAACATGTCTTTGTTGTCGTCGGCGAACTTCTTGAGCGCTGCGTCGGTGGCGACGGCGTTGATGTATTTGTCCCAACCGAGCTGCGGGGCGATTTGCTTTTTGAGATCTTCGATCGACGAGTTTGCTTCGGCCAGAACCGTTTTGAGGTCGCGGCCCTGCTTCGACTTGATGTCGTTTTCGATCTCGGCGATCTTCGCGTTCATCTCCGCGTCGGTGACGGCGATCCGGCCGCGGGTGAGGAACTGCTTGATCAGCATGTTGTTGGCGATGATTTGAATGCCGAGCTGGTAGGTCTGTTCCTGATCGGCCGGGGGGAGGGGAACGCGTTCGAGCAGGTTGATCAACTCGCCTCGGGTGATCGGCGTGCCGTTCACGGTGGCGACGACCTGCTTGAGCACCGCGGGGCTAAGCGGCGCGGGAGCCGCAGCGGCAGGGGCTGCGCCTGTTGCCGGAGCCTGTTGGGCGCTTACCCACGAGGTGGCGGCGAGGAAAACCCCCGCGGCCAGTGCGGTGATGAAACCGGTGTGGACTCGCTGAAGCATCGAACGGTTCTCCCTAACTTCTAATGGTACCGTGGTTTCGAACCCGCGACCGTCCCTCGGTCGCCGCGATTCACCGGTTCGATTGGGGTAATTATACGGATTGCGCCATCAACCGCCGCGCCAATCCGGCGGAAATCCGACGCATGTCATTCGCGCGGCTTCGCGGATGGACGCGGTAGCGGCACTTTGAGCGATGGCATGTTACGCGGGGGGAAGTCATCTCGAGTCTGCGTTGCGCTGCGTTTCTCCTCGCTGGGTGCCAAACTGCTGCGGGCCTTGCCCCAGATCGATTCGAGCCACGCCGGTTTCGGCCATTTCTCGGGCCACTCGGGAACGTGGATCTCGATGGCATCACGCAGGGCGTCGTCGGGCCATTCCTGAATCGCCTGGTAGCTCAAGTAGCTCAGAATGCCGTAGATCAGCAGAGTGGATGTCGCCGACGGCGCCCAAAACTTCATCGCCGTCCCGAACGCCTTGTTCAGCCGCGCGCCTTTGAGGTCGACGCTGCACATTTCGTCGAGCAGGAGATGCGAGAAGAATCCCATTCCAATCGCAATGCCCATCATCAAGCGGATGACGTGGCTATCGGATGGGTAATGTAGGTAAACAAGTAGAGTCCAGACGCCGAGGGTCGGGATGCTATGGCTGATTCCGCGATGCACGGCAAGATGGCCGACGATCCGGCTGAGACCATGTCGGATGAGCCAGAACGTGACGATGACCGCCCAGAGATGAACTTCGAAGATCGGAGCAGGGTGAATCTGGCCGACGCGCTGCCAGACGATGAGCGCGCCAAGCACGCCGAGGACCCCGGTGAATCCCTTCATCTCGACGCCGGTGGGGGAGTCGAGGTCGGGAAGTAGGCCGCCAAGTGCCGCCAACAGGGCCGCGACTGAGCCGTAGAGCCAGTGAAGCCCGGCGAGGAAATACGCCGCAACTCCATAGCCCACACCCAGGGTCGAAGCAAAAGCGACATGTTGCCGGTAGTTGCCCATCGACGATGCGAATCCTTGCCTCGCCGCGCAAACAACGGAATCACAGACTTCGTAGAAATAGTGTCGGAATCGACAGCCAAACGCCGACAAAAGTCGGGAGAGTGTTGACCTGGAGAGTAAGGGCCGTTAGACTCCAAATGGGCCGTTCTCTCAAACGAAGGGATTTTCATGTTTCGGCAACGGATTTCATTGCGAAGGCTGATGCTGGGAGTCGCAACCGCGACGTTCCTGCTCATTCCGTCGCTTTGGACCCAGTGCCGGGCGAGTGATCCTGGTCTCAATGCGTTAGGCTCAGCAACGCTCGGCGCAGAGCCGGCCTCGATTCTGGAAATCGATGAAGTTCATGAACTGCTGATCGACTCGTTCTCAGCCGATGTCGATGGCGTGGTCCGGCACCCTTCGCTGCGAATTCGCCACTGGACCCGACATAAGTCCTCGCAACGCTCGTTTTTTGTCTCGACCACACGTAACAGCCTCCACATTCATCTTGTCCGAAGCTCCTCTGCGCGATCGGCGTGGCCGGTTCGTGGATTTGTAGCCAACACGCTGACACCACACGAACAGGCAATCTTCGCATTCGCGTGCCTTGTTGAACGAAGCGATCATTCTCCGTCTGCCTCGCAACTTCAACGCTGGAAGTGCTAGAGCGGCCAAGGCCAGCGGGCGCCGTCTTTTATCGCCCGAACTGAGCCTTTAATCCGATGTAATGGCGCCCTGCAGCCATTCCGTGGGCGGACCAATCCTCCGCCACCGATCGGCTCCTCGCTTCGACGCCATCGCCTGACCGGACTCCGCGAATAACCCGCGAGAATCCCCAAGGTGGAAACTCCGTCGATGCGACCACAATGTTATGGGTTAATTCTATCTAAGTGTGCTTGGATCTTGAACAGAAGGGAGTGTGTCGTATGAGCGCGACCCTCACTCACGAGAACATCTCGAGCATCCCGACGAAGGATCTGAAGGCTAGCAACAATACGAACGTCGACAACGCGGAACCGACTCCCGTCGATCTCGGTGAAATCGCACTGCTGCGGCCCGAAATCGCCCCGGAAAACCCAGTCGAAGAACTCGACTTCCTCGGGCTTTTGAGCGAGCCCGAGGCCGAATCGTCTCGGAAGACGCCGACTCCTGATATCGCCTGACCCAAATGAGGGTTGGTCGCGACGGGAGTTCTCTCCTCGCGGCCAATCCAGCTTGAGATTTCAGTCCGACCCGAGCGTTCCCGGAACCGCCCCGGACGAGTTTTGGCGCAACGCTCGGGTTGGACTGGATACTTCGATCGCCTGCCATACGCACGACGGACCGCTGCGAATCACATGACGAACGTCACGAATTGATGAGTACACCGCCAGCCCGAGTGGTCCCAAAACCGCCCCGGACGCGTTTTGGATCACCACTCGGGCTGGATGGCACAGCGAGCTGAGCGAGGGGAAGAACCCTGCCAGACCGCCGTCGCCAGATGAGTCATTGGAAACATGTCCATCCCGAGCGGGCCCAAACCGCCCCGGAAGTGTTTTGGCTAACCGTTCGGGATGGACTGTCACACGCTTTGAAAGCCCGTCGCACCGCAAAGACGCGCAAGACAGGCCGACCGACGCAAAAGGTCCAGCCCGAGAGGCCCGAAGTCGCCCCGGACGACTTTCGGCGCTTTTCTCGGGCTGGACTGTCTTGCTCTCTTACTACGCAACTCGCGCTCGACGAGTCACATCAAAAACAGCTCAATTGCGCGAGCTGCCGGAACGTCGGGTCATCATCGACCACCGGCTGGGAGCTGTTCCCGCTTCGAGCTCGGGAAGGACACCGGGATCCTCTGCACCCGCGTAGGGAGCAATCCAGCGCGCGACGCGCGGGTTGGCGACTGCGTCGAGCAGCGAGTGCTCCGTTCCGAGGACGTCGGCGATATCCTGTTCGGCGTAACGGCTTGCGAGCGGTCCCAGCCGGTCGAGGTCGCGATTGCTCAAGCCAAGCCGGCCGATCGCCCGGTGATGGTTGCTGCGGATCAGGCCAGGATAGAACAGCAGCGACTCATCACGGCGATTATACAGGTTGAGAATTCCATGCGCTCCGACAAGAGCCTTGTCGAGCCGTTGCCCTGGATCGAGCCAGGTGCGATCGCTGGCCGCAGCGATCAAGATTGCGTAGGGCTGCAAGTCGGGACGCGTGCAAGGAAGTTGAACTTCAGGGTCGTGCGCCTGGCTGTTGAGCGCCCCGCCGCCAAGTAGGTGAAGCGCGGAAGGAACAACTCGCCCCCCATAACTTTGGCCGAGAATGCAAACCCGGCTGTTCGCCGGGAATTTCAACAAGAAGCTGGCGAGATGATAGCCGGCGACATACGCCCTTCGCCCCTTTTCATTGATGTCACGCAGGTCGTTGCGATAGACGCGTTGGCTGGGCCAGTCGAACGCGATGATCACGGCATCGGCGGGGAGGCAGCGATAGGAATCGAGCCAGGCGTGGGTCCAGAGCAGACCACCGAGAGCGATATCGGGCGTTGTCAGACTTCCCTGGACCTGAATAAAGACCGGGCGATTGCTCACCTGGGCGAGCAGGTCGACAATGGGAGCTTCGACGAGGTTGCCCTCCTCATCAAATCGCTGCGCTGTCATTTTGGGCCAGGGATCGGTCCCCATTTCCTGCGGACACTCGCGCGTCGAGACAATCCAAAACGCCTCGAGTCGCTCGGGCCGTGGCTTGAAGTGGTTCAAAAAGACGAAGGGCCAACCGGTGCGCGGGTCGAGCGCGCCGTCGAGAAAGTTCTGATCGCCGCTCTGGCTAATTCCCGGTCCCGCTGCGCCCGGATCAAAGATTCCGCCCGGTCGAGGACGGCGCTTCGGCGCACCCGGCGACGAGTTGCGGTTCGACTGCGGTAAGAGAGGTAGTGGCAAAGGGAGTGCGTTGGCGATCGCATCAACGGCACTACCTCCAGGCGCTTCGGTCGCGGGAGGAGTTGCCGCGGGCGTCGATGCGGCAGGAAGAGGCGGCCGAACGTTCGCCGCTGGCGTCGAGGCCGTGGACGGAGCGGTCGGGGTTGTTTGTGCTGGGTCTGCCGGAGCGGATGACGGAGTCGTGGCGGCGGGTAGTCGCGGCGGCGGTACGGTTTGCCCGATCGTGGATCGATCTGGTAAGTGTGAAAGTAGAATCGCGGTCAGGATCGCAACGATCGCTCGGTTCCAACGCGTTACGGCGACTAGCGGCGAATGTGGCAACGCGTTTCCCCTTTGAAGTTATGTAAGATTCGTCATGCGACCCTCGAAGTTTTGTCGGTTTGAAGGGTTCGAGCGATTGAGCGTTTCGAACCGGCCTGATCGATTTCTTATCTTGTAGCGGCTTTAAGTTCGGGTGAATTGACACCGTGCTGTGGCGTTTCTAACGTAAATGGTGTGTTCAGCGGCGGTCGATCCAAGCGGGTAGAACGGCGGTCACAAACCGGCCCAACTACCTCTCCGGGGTTACCCCGGGGGAACGCCTCACCACGCCAGAAGAAAGCACGTAGAGATGGTACGCTGCGCGTACGTCGCTACGTGCCGAATGAGATAGGTTGGAGGCCGCCGCTGTTCACAATTGACCCCGACGAACCTTGGGAGATGTGCGACTTTCTCGCCGGTGAGATGGTCGCCGGTCGGTGGCGCGACACCGATCTCCGGGCGTGCGTGACAAGGCTATTCAAGCGGCCGTGGAAGGGACTCGACGCGTTCATTGTCCGAATGATGAACACACTCGGCTGGAAAACTCGTCCGCTTCGCCATCGCGTAACGAGCTTTCTTTGGAACGATCCGCCGTTTCATGAGACTGTGACTGGCAGGACGCGTTTCTTTCGGCGAGACATTCCCGAGCCCACCAAGCCCTTGATGTGGCCAGCGGCGACGCTCCCCATGGCGTGGAACGTCCCCGAAATTGTCGAAGTCTCTGCACTGGCGGAACGGTTAGGTCTTGGACTGCTCGCGCTCGACTGGCTGGCGGATTGCGGCGGTTACGAGTCGCATCAAACCGAGTCTGCACATCCGCGCTATCAAGTTCGGTTTGTTCCCAAGCGTCACGGCGGTGTGCGGGTGATCGAGGCACCTTGCGGAACATTGCGCTATGCCCAACGCGAAGTCTTGCGCTCGATACTGATGCAAATTCCGCCGCACGACGCGGCCCACGGATTTCGGCCAGGACGTTCGGTGCGAAGTTACGTCGAGCCGCACGTCTGCAAGCGTGTGGTCATCAAACTCGACATTCAGGACTTCTTCCCGTCGATCACTGCGGCACGCGTGCGCTCACTCTTCATGCGAGCCGGCTATCCCGAAGATGTGGCACGAACTCTGGCAGGTCTGACGACAAATCGCATTTCACGAGGCGAATTTCGTGGTCGCGATTTGTCCCGTCAGTTCGATACGCGAAAATATGAGGAGGCGCACCTGCCTCAAGGCGCGCCGACGTCCCCCGCGCTTGCGAATCTCTGCGCGTTCCGACTCGATATGCGGCTGGCAGGACTCGCGGCTGCTTCGGGCGGGGTTTATACACGATACGCCGACGACCTGGCATTTTCCGGCGACGACTCATTTGCACGCGGGGCCGATCGCTTCGTGATTCATGTCATGGCGATCGCGCTCGAGGAGGGATTTGCGATCCAGCCACGCAAAACGCGTGTGATGCGATCGTCGATTCGCCAGCGCGTGGCAGGCGTGGTGATCAACGAGTGGCCGAACATTGCGCGGGATGAATATGATCGCCTCAAGGCGACGTTACATAACTGTGTGAAGTTCGGGCCGGAGAGTCAGAATCGGGAGCGTGTGGTGGATTTTCGCCAGCATTTGAAGGGACGTGTTTCTTATGTGAATTCGCTGAATCCAGGGAGAGGAGATCGCCTCAAGGGATTGTTTGAACAGATCTGTTGGGTCGGAGAAGGCTGATGAGTTCGATTCGTCAGCTTCGCGGGGCAGGAACCAAGTCTCATGATTTAGAGTCGTTCTAAACTTCGTCGGGAGGAGTGAAATTGGCGTTTAAGAGCGATGCAAGAACGTTTGGAATATCCCGTGCTCCATATAGCACGCGTAGAATTTCGATCCCATCATCGATTGGCCTGTAGAATACTAAATAGGCCTTAAATCGTGTTGGTAACGCGGTAAAGCGAATTCTAGAAGCATGTGGATTTCCACTCTGAAACTTGACTCCAATTCCCGGCATTTTTGCCAGTCGCAGAAACTCTTTGTTCGCAACCACGACAAATCGATCCGCGATTGTCTCGCTTGCTTCTCTTTGAAGGCGTTCATAAATCGAGACTAAGTCATCCTCAGCATCTAAAGATACGCGAATTCCTTGGCTCACGGTTGACTCTGCTTCTCGGCTGCGATCTGCTTACCTTTACAGCGGACTGAATCCCAAAAATCTGGAGTCACTTCGACAAAGGGGCCCTCCATCGCGGCCAACAGCTTGGCCTCGAGCTCTTCCATCGCTTTTCGCTGTTGAAGCTCAGAAATCACCGATGCAAGATATTCATCGATTGACGCAAAACCTGCATTCGCAGCTTCCGTTTCGATGAAGTTTTTCATCGAATCAGGAAGCGTTATGTTTACCGTCATTGCAAACGCTCCCATCTAGCGCAGAGGTCTCTCATCACCTGGTTTTGCAGAAGCACGATCGAGTCGTATCGAACCGTTGCGCTATTCGTTGATTATGCCAAAAAAGCCAACCGCAATCACTGTTGGACTCAGTTTCACTTTCGATCACGACTCTCCCAACTTCACCTGCACCTCGATTGTCTTTCCGCCACGCTCGATCGTCACCGTCACCGAATCCCCAGGCGCATGCGATTCAACCTCACCCAGCAGGTCTTCAACCGATCGCACCGTCTTGCCGTCGATCGCAAGAATGACGTCGGCCGATTCAGGATCGAGGCGGCGAACAATTCCTCCACCGTAGCGAAGCAATTTCACAGCGATCGGCTTGATCCCCGCGCGTTCGGCCGGTCCGCCCTCGGAAACACCGAGTACGAGTAGGCCATTGTTGCCGCGATAGACGCGAGTGATTCCGAGATCGGCACGGATGACTCGCCCATTGTGAATCAACGAATGGAGGATGCGCTGAATGGCGTTGATCGGTACGGCGAACGAGATACCGGCGGATTGGCCAACCTGGCTGATGATCGCCGTGTTCATGCCGATTACTTCGCCGCGTGAGTTGAGCAGTGGGCCACCCGAATTGCCGGGGTTGATCGCGGCATCGGTTTGAATGATCCCCTTGATCATCCGACCGTTCTTTGCCTTGAGCGAACGGTCGAGGCTGCTGATGATGCCGGTCGTCAACGTTCGTTCCAGGCCGAAGGGATTGCCGACTGCCAGAATCTTCTGGCCAACTAGCAGCTTCGATGAATCACCAAGCGCAACCGGTACGAGCTGTGCGGCAGGGGCTTCGATCTTGAGCACTGCGACGTCGTTCGAAGCGTCTTGGCCGATGATCTTGGCGTCGTGGGTCGAGCCATTGGCTAGATTGACATGAACCGAGTCGGCACCTTCAATGACGTGATAGTTTGTGAGAATGTGGCCATCTTTATCGATGATGAAACCTGAGCCGGTACCGCTCGACGTCTCGTCGCCGAAGAAGCCGGAAGTTTCGGCGGCGGTTGTGATGTTCACGACGCTGCGATTCACTGCGGCGTAGACGCGGATGTTGATTTGCTCGTCGGCGTCGGCCTTGGCGAGAATATCGGCGGGCAGGGCGGGAGGAGCGACGGGAGGCACGGCTGGCTCGGTGGGCGCGGCGGCGACGGCGCTTCCCTGGCGTGCAATCTGGTTAAGCGGCCCACGGCCGGGACCGAACCAGAGGGCGACGAGCCCAAGGGTGACCAGAATCGTTAATACGTGCGATCCAATCCGGTTCCAGCCCGACATGGCAATGAGCCTCAGCGCGATAACGGACTTATAGATCCGTTTTCGGAGTATTTGCCGTCATTTTCCTGTGCTGTCAATACGTTCGCAACGCCCAGGTCGTTCGGTCAGGCGTCTGGACGGCGGCACTTTGGCGCGACACAATGTTGGCCCGAGGGAAGGGAAGCCCCTTTTTCTCATTCGACATGCAAAAACGACGCCGCCTCGAGACCGCCGATCGTCCCAGCCAGAGGAGTTCCTGATGTTGATCTTGTCGCAGCCGCGTACCCAGGTCGCCGTGCGGGCGATTGTGGGCATCGGCATTCTTTCGCTTTCCTGGGTGGGCAGCGCGGTTGCGCAGGTCACTGCCGAACAGTCGGCCAAGATGCTCAAACCGGCCGAAGGGCTCGAAGCCAAGCTCTGGGCGTCGGAGCCGATGGTCGTCAACCCGACGACGATGGATATCGACTCGCGCGGCCGGGTTTGGATCACCGAAGGGCTGAACTATCGCCTCTCGCGTGGTGGAAACCGGCAGTTCAAGCGGAATGAGGAAGCGGACAAGATCAAGATTCTCGAAGACACCGACGGCGACGGCAAGGCCGATAAGATGACCGTCTTTGCCGACAAGGTCTTTCCCGTACCGATGGGACTGGCCCTCGAAGAGAAGTGGAGTAAGGACGGAAAGTATTTAGGCTCGAAGGTTTACGTTGGCAACAGCCCCGACATCCTCGTGCTCGAAGACACCGACGGCGACGACAAGGCCGACAAGCGTTATCCGCTGCTCACCGGCTTCGGCGGCATCGACTCCGACCACGGCGTCCACGGCATGGTGCTTGGCATCGACGGCAAGCTGTACTTCACCCACGGCGACGGTTGCTGCTCGGTTCAGCAGGACAAGTCGGAGCGGGTGCAGAATTTTGACGTCGTCGACAAGTCGGGCCGGCACGTTTCGTCGGATCAGCTTGCGAACACCTTGCGAGTGAATCGCGACGGCACGCAGTTCGAGATTCTCGCCGACCGCCAGCGGAACAACTACGAAACCGCGCTCAACGCCTTCGGCAACATTTTCACGTCCGACAACGACGACGACGGCAACCGTGGCAGCCGGGTGATCTGGGTGATGGAAGGCGGCCACTACGGCTACCGCACACCTGGCTCGGCTCGGCACTGGGGCGAAGACACGCCGGGGCCGATTCCCAAGCTTGTCGGCACTGGTAACGGCAGCCCGTGCGGCCTTGCGGTTTATGAAGGGAATTTGCTACCCAAGGAATTCCAGGGAGCGCTTCTCGAAGCCGAAGCCGGTCCTCGGGTGATCAATTACTTCCCGGTCGAACGTCACAAGGCTGAGTTTCGCACCGAGCACAAGGTTCTGCTCGCGAGCGACGACCAGTGGTTCCGGCCGGTTGATGTGACGGTTGCTCCAGACGGCGCGGTGTTTGTTGCCGATTGGTATGACGGTGGCGTTGGCGGGCATGCGTTCCGCGACCAGACGACGGGGCGGATTTATCGTGTCGCGCCGACTGGCAACAAGCCCGCGTCGGTTAAGTCGCCGCTGGCTGATTCAAAGGCTGATGAACAGAAGATTCATGATTTGGCGAATGCCCTCGGCTCGGCGAACGTCGCGACCCGCTTTGCCGCGCGAGAGGTGCTGATCGCACTCGCAGCGGATAAGGCGTTGACCGAGAACGTTCTTGGGAATTTACTCAGTCAGTATATGCTCGGCGGCCGCGTCAGCACTGGTGCGGGGGGGACTCATGTCGCCTCACCCCAGACAAAATGGGCGGCCGCAAGGGCTTGTTTTGTCCTGCACGCCATTCAAGGCGATAACGCTATCTACCCAATGCTCAAGTCGAGCGATCCCGCAGTACGTGAACTCGCCGTTCGCATCCTTGGCCGAGACGTCAGCCGCAATGGTAACGTCACGCTCTCGAAGGACGAGGTCAACAAGCCACTTCGTGGTGAAGCGAATTTCGTTCACCTCGCTCCGCTCGCAAACGATCCCGATCCAGGCGTGCGCCGCGAATTGATCCTCGCGCTTCAGGATGTTCCAACAAAGGTCGCTGGCGACGCACTCATAACGCTCGCGAGCCTTTGGGACGGCCAGGATCGCTGGTATCTCGAAGCGCTGGGACTGGCGCTCGATGGTCGCGAACCCGAAATGATGATCCGCCTCTTCGACGGCAATTTGTACGGTGATTTGAACCTGTCAGAAACCGGCAAGGACGGCTCGATCGCCGTTCCGCCGTACTTCCCGGCCGATCGCAATGAGGCTTACATCAAGACGGGAACGCCCGACCTGTCGTCGAATGCTCTCGGCAAGACGCTCGGGCTCGCCTGGCGACTACATCGTGCCGAGGCACTCAGACTCATTGGTCGGATCTTGCCCAGCCTCGAAGCGGCTGAGCTCAAGCAAGCCGCCGACGATGTTTTGAAGCAATTCACTGATAAGAGTGCGGCGATCGTTCTGGCCGAGCTCATTTCCCAGGCGACCGATCCCACGCGTAAGGGACAACTCCTGGCGACGCTCTCGCGCAAGATCGGCGGCGACTGGAAAGACGCGCGAAGCAGCAAGGAAGTGGTCGACGTGATCGAAGCCGCGCTCAAAGATCCGGCGCAGCGAGTCGCTGGTATCACTGCCGCGGCTGCGACGCGCGATAGTCGCTATGGTTCCACGCTGATGGCGTTCGTGAACGACAGTAAGGTCGACAACGATAGCCGGGTCGCGGCGGTGGAGGCCGTCGGTCAGATCAAGCCGCCCAAGACGGCTGAATTCCTCGACGGTCTGATTCTCTCCGCCAAGGGGAAGGGGACGTCGAACCCGCTCGCCGACGCGGCGCTTCGCACGTTGCCATCGGTTCGCGACGCAGCTGCAACGCTGACGTCGATCATCACCGCGAAGGATTACCCGGTCGGCCTGCGTCGCGAGGCACTTCGGACTTATGGCCGCTTGAACAATGGCGGTCTCAAGGTGATCGCTCTCGCACGCGAAGGCAAGCTGCCGGAAGACCTGAAGACTGAGGCGACGACGCTCGTGCATCGCGATACCGATCGTCGCGTGCGTGAGGAAGCCGCACAGGTTTTGCCGCTGCCCAAGATGGCGAACGGACGCTCGGTGCCGCCGATTTTCATGCTCGTGCGGGCGGAGGGGAATGCAGAGAAGGGCCGTCAGGTTTTCTTCCGCAGCGGTGCCAACGCGTGTGCTTCTTGCCACCGGGTACAGGGGCAGGGGAACTGGATTGGCCCCGACCTGTCAACGATTGGCGCGAAGGACGGCAAGGCCGAACTGATTCAGTCGATCCTCAATCCGAGTGCTGCGATTGGTTACAACTTCCGCTCGCAGGTGATCGCGCTGAATGATGGGCGCGTCGTGACGGGGCTGCTCGTTGAAGAGGCGCCCGATCGGCTCGTGATCAAGACGGCGGAGGGCCAGCGCGTTAACGTGCCTACGAATGCGATTGAGGATCGTAAGCAGAGCGAAGTCTCGTTGATGCCGGAGGGGCTGGCGCAGACGATGAGCGACCAGGATCTCATCGACCTGCTCACATTCCTGACGACACTTCGCCAGCCAGTGAGCATTGTGGGCAAGTATCTCGTCGCGCCGAAGGTCGTTCCCAGCGACGCGGCCGCAGCCTTCAATTATCATCCCATCAATGCCGATGCCGAGGGGCAGGTTTCGCTCAAGACGATCGCCGGTGACGACAAGGATCGCGTCGGCTATCTCGTCGTCAACCCGGTCGCGGGCGAGACGACGAAGGCGAAGCTGGTGGTTGATACCAAGGCAAAGGTGGTCGCGACCCTCAACGGCAAGCCGGTCGAACTCAAGAGCGAGAACGGTGGGCCGAACTCGGGGGAAATCACCCTGAATAAGGGAGAAAACCACCTCGTGCTGATGGTTCACGGCGGCGCTGAGGGTGGTTTGGTGACGACAATCGTCGCTCCCAAGGCGATTGATTTCCGTTGATTTGAAGGAGCACGCGGTTGGTGTCATGGAGTGGATTGCATCGGGTGGCCTGGACAACTTGTTGTCCAGGTGGAGCAGCCATAAGAGGGGAAGTGGAACGTTTTGCCATCTCCTTTTGTCGCTTCGCGACCGGGACAACGAAGTTGTCCCGGCCACCCCATACCTTTTCGTCTCCACTGTCAGTTGCGTAACTTCTTATGTGGTTGTGTTGAACTGACGTTTCGCGACATCGTATCGCTCCGGTCCAGTCATAAGGGATTGGGCCGGAGCGAACGCTTTCCTCGGGCTTGAATGTCTCATGAATTCCCCTCTGCCCGTGGCTGTCGCCATTCCCTGCTACAACGAAGCCGCGGCGATCGACGCTGTGATTCAGGCCTGGCGTCAAGCGTTGCCCGACGGCGAAATTGTCGTTTTTGATAACAACTCGACTGATGACACCGCGATGCGGGCGCAGGCACTTGGCGTGCGCGTTGTATCTGTGACGGCGCAGGGGAAAGGTCACGCGGTTCAGGCGATTTTCGCCACGCTCGGCGATCGGCCGGCCGTGATTTTGACCGATGGCGACGGCACTTATCCCGCCGATCGCATTTCTGGCCTGTTAACGCCAGTGCTCGAAGGCAAGGCGGATATGGCTGTCGGTGCGCGTCGGCCCGTCGCCGCTCAGGGGGCGATGTCGTTTGTTCGCGGCGTGGGGAATCTGCTCATTCCTGCTGCGTTTTACGTGCTGATCGGGCCGGGAAATAGCGATTTGCTTTCAGGCTATCGCGTCTTCTCTCCACATTTCTTGAACGAAGTAAAGTTGCGGTCTGGCGGCTTTGAGATCGAGACCGAATTGGCGAGCGAAGCGGTGGCGCGGGGGATGAAGGTTGTTGAAGTACCGGTGCCGTATCATCCCCGAATTGAGGGGACTGTTAGCAAGCTCCGCGCGTTTCGTGACGGCCGGCGGATTCTCTGGATGATCTTCCGGCAGAGTGTTCGTTTGCGCCCCTGGCGAATCATGGGAATCGTCGGCATTGGGCTCGCGATTCTGGGGATGCTCGCGCGGTCGCAAGTCTTGTTTTACCTCGGCGCGACGTGGCTCGTCGCGGCGATTGCTCCCGCTGCCTGGGTTCGCGCCAAGACGCGAAGATAAGCGTCAGTTGAAAGCCGACACCGCTTTCGGCTACGATTCTGAAGGCTCGCGCACAGAGCATGCATGCCGATTCCTATGGAGTCGCACGCGTGCTTCCCTCCTTATGCCTCGTTGAGCATACCGGCTGAACTTCTCTTGAACGGAACCGACTTCCATGAGGATCGCTCCCGCACGGAGGGCCTTGGTCTGGGCTCTCGCCGCGACATTCGGTCTCGCCGCGTTTCCGGCCACGCTTTTCGCACTTCCGAAAGTGCCAAATGGCTTCAAGGTTCGACTCGTCGCCGCCGTTCCGGCTGTGACTTATCCGAGCCAAGTTGCCACCGCGCCCGACGGCTCGCTGTTTGTCGCGGAAGATCCGATGGACCAGATCGGCCCATATGACACCGACGACGGACGGATCCTCCTGTTCCGCGAAGGGAAAGAGCCGGTCGTTTTCGCCGAAGGTTTTCGGCCGATCTTCGGTATGGCCTGGCACGACGGTGCGCTCTATGTGATGAACATGCCGCGCCTGACCGTGCTCCGCGACACCAACGGCGACGGCAAGGCCGATTCGCGCAAGGATATCTTCAAGGATCTCGGCAAAGGCCCGCATGGTTTTAACGACCACATCGTCTCGGGCATTCAGTTCGGCATGGACGGCTGGCTCTATATCTCAGTCGGCGACAAGGGCGTTCACGGCGTCCACGGTAACGACGGCCGGTACGCCCAGCTCAAGGGCGGCGGCACGATGCGCTGCCGTCCCGATGGCACGGGGATTGAGGTTTATACGTCTGGTACACGTAATCATCTTGAAGTGAATCTTGATGAGCGCGATAATATGTTCACGTACGATAATACCGACGATGGCCTCGGCTGGTGGACGCGGGTGACGCACCACATGGACGGCGGCTATTTCGGCTATCCGTTCGACTACCACGACCGCAACGACAAGCACCTGCCGCGTCTGGCCGAATATGGCGGCGGTTCGCCATGCGGCGGGATTTTGTACAAGGAAGACGTTTGGCCGGCGGAATATCGCGGCCGAGCCTTCTGGGCCGAGTGGGGCAAGCGGCATGTCGCGGCGATCAAGTTCGCGCCCGAAGGTGCGAGCTACAAGGTTGTCGACTACATGAAGTTCCTCGAGCCCGGCGAAGGGGAGAGCATCAATCCGCTCGACCTCACGCTCTCGTACGACGGCAAAACGCTCTATGTGGCCGACTGGGGCATGGGCGGCTGGTCGAACAAGACCGAAAAGGTCGGCAAGATTTATGCGGTGACATACGTTGGCCCCAGCGACGCCAAGCCTCGCGGCAACGATAGCGACCCGATTCCCGCGCAGATCAAGTCGCTCTCGCACGCGTCGTTCAACGAACGGATGCGAGCGCAAACGGCGCTGATCAAGAAGGGGAACGAGGCACTCGCTCCCGTAGTTGCCGCACTCAAAGACTCGAAAACCGACGACGTCGCCAAGCGGCACCTGATCTGGACACTCGACGGCATTGCTGGCGGCAAGCCAGAAGCGAATGCGGTGCTGGTCGAGATGCTTAAGTCGCCGGTTCCCGACCTCCGCGCCCAGGCCGCACGAACGATTGGCCTGCGTGGTGTGACGGCGGCAGTTGAGCCGTTGATCGCCGCGGTAAAGGACAGCGATCCCACCGTGCGGTTGCAGGCGATCATCTCGCTGGGGCGCATCAAAGATGCTCGCGCGATTCCGGCATTGATCCACACGGTTGTCGATAGCGATCGTTACGTCGCGTTTGCAGGACGCGTTGCGCTGCGTCGCATCAACGATTGGAAAGCCACGGCTGCGGGTATTTCGCCTTCGACCGACGCCAAGATCCGCAAGGAAATTCTTGGCGCGCTCGAAGATCAGTATGACGTTGATGCGGTGGGATTGCTCAAGTCGGTCGCGAGCGATGCATCGCGGCCGGTCGAGGAACGCAGCAAGGCCTATGCATTTCTGGCGGAAGCTTACATGAAGGCGCGTCCCTGGGATGGCAACTGGTGGGGGACGCGTCCGGCCGCCGGCAAGCCGCCCGAGAAGGTTGTGTCGTGGGATGGCACCACGCTTGTTGGCGACACCGTGCTGGCTGGTTTGGCCGATGCGAATGAGGCGATCCGGCTCGCGGCGGTCTCGGCGCTTCGCGAGATGAATGACAAAGCGACGTTCGCGAAGCTGCGCGAGCAGTTCACACGCGAGACGTCGGACGCCGTTCGCAAGGAAATCGTCGTCAGCCTGGGAACGCTTGAGGATAAGGCATCCTTGCCGCTTCTGATTGGTGCGCTTCGCGATGCGAAGTCGGCCGATAGCTTGCGTGAAGCGGCACTTGCGAGCGTCGAGAAGATCGGCGGCAGCGATGCGACGAAGGCACTCGTCGAGCTGCTGGGCGAGGCCAATTTGAAGGCCGATCGCCAGGTGCGCGTGATTGCGGCGCTGGGTCGGGCGAAGGCTCGCGGCGCGGTTCCGGCGATCGTCAAAGCGCTGGGAAGCAGCGACGCCAAGGTTCGCGCGAGTGCTGCCGAGGCGCTGGGATTGATTGGCGATACCAAGGTGTCTTCGGCTGTTCGCGATCGCTTGAAGGATGCGTCGGTCGATGTTCGTAAGGCGTCTGTCGTGGCGCTTGGATCTCTTCGCGATCGCGAGGCGATTCCGCTGCTCATCGACTCGGCGAATGATGAAAACGTGCGGTTCGAAGCGACGACAGCTCTCGGCGCAATGCCCGACATTCGCGCGATTCACGTTTACCTTCGCGGTCTGGGCGAGAAGAGCCCCGAACTGCGCAAGGCTTCAACCTCGGCGATGATTGCGGTTCGTGAGAAAGCGTTGCCGATTCTCGAAGAACTGCACAAGCGCAAGGAACTGCCTTCGGCCGCTTTGCCCGAGCTTCGCAAGGTGTTTTCCGCGGTGCAGCCGATCATGAAATGGCACATCGTTGGTCCGTTCGCGGAACGCGGCCGACCGCCATTTGCGACGAATGGCAAGATCGACGTGACCAAGCCCGTGACCATCGGCGACAAGAAACCGATCGAGTGGCGTGAAACGAAAGTAGTTGACGAGCACGGACAGGTCGATGTCACGAAGTTGCTCAATGAGATCGATAACAAGTCGGTCTTCGCTTATGCCGAGATCAACTCGCCGATGGCGCGTCAGGCGCGGATGGCGGTGGGTTCGGACGACACGCTGACCGTTTGGCTCAACGGCAAGTCGGTCTATCGCTTCGATACGAACCGCGGCTTCACGCCCGAGGTTGATTCGGTTGAGGTGAATCTCAACAAAGGTGTGAACCGGGTGCTCGTCCGCTGCGGCAACACCGGCGGACCGTGGGCTTTTTCGGTCGGAATCACCGGGACCGACGGCGAATATGCGTTCCTGAAGGGGAACGACGCCGGCGGATTCAATGCCGACCAGTTCCGCAAAACCGCCATGGCCGGCAAGGGGAAGGCCGAGCATGGCAAGGAACTGTTCAACGACCTCAAGGGCGTTGCGTGTATCAAGTGCCACGCGGTGGCAGGCAAGGGGGGACAGGTTGGTCCCGAGCTTTCGGCGGTTGGGTTGAAGTACCCGCGTGAGGAAATCATCACGTCGGTGCTTTTGCCCTCTCAGAAGATTTCGTCGGGTTATGAACCTGTTGTGCTGGCGACGGCCGACGGTAAGGTGCTCACGGGCATCTTGAAGTCGGAAACGCCCGAAGCGATCGAGATCGAAGACGTCGACGCGAAGCGGATCAAGGTGCTCAAGACCGATCTCGACGGCCGCAAGCAGAGCGAGGTTTCGCTGATGCCGAATGGCCTGGCGGAAGGTTTGACGGCAGGCGACTTCGCGGATTTGATCGCTTACCTTGAAACGCTCAAGGACACATCGGCCCTGCACGCGCCGGCGCCGAACGCGAGCAAACCGAAGTAATTCGCTGCGACTGAACGACAAACGGCCGCGATGGTGGCTTGTGTCTGGCCGCCCCTTTATGGGAAAACGGTTGGGCCAGCCCCCATTGCGGCCGGGTTGTTGGTGTAGGTTTCGAGCCCAGGAATTGATTTCCCGATGCTGAACGAAGAGCCCGCGTCGAACCGTGCGCGACGCGAACGCAGCACCCGATATCCCGGCGTCCCCCTGTCGGATTGCGTCGAACTGGCGAAATTCATCGAGAGCCGCGGCCTGGATGGATTAACCGCTGGCGACGTTGCCCAGGCGCTCGGCTACAAGAACATCAAGACGAACACATTCTCGGCGCGACTGAGTGCGGCACGCCAGTTTGGCCTGCTGCACCTTGAGAATGAGGGCTATCACCTCACCGCGCTGGCGAAGTCGATCCTGCATCCGATCGACCCAGCCGAGATCGCCAAGATCTATCGCCAGGCGCTGATCGTGCCGCCGATTTACGCCGAACTCGTCGAGCGACTCGCGGAAAAGCGTGTGCCCGACGTCGAGATTCTCGGCAACATTCTTTATCACAATCACAACATCATCGCGACAGCCAAAGAGTCGGCGGCCGAGGCGTTTGTTGCGTCGGCGAAGTTTGCTGGCGCACTCGGTGATGATGGGATTTTGCGATTGAATCCCGCCGCGCCCGCGACATCGCCGGTCGAAAAACCTCAGACGAGTCGAAAGACGGAACGATCCGTTCCCAAATCACGCAGCGAAGTTCGATTCGATTTGCAACTTTGGGGTGAAGACTCGGGCAAGGTGATTTGTGTCCGGGCGCCGGAGACGATCACTCCAGCGAGTTTTGATCGGTTGTTGCAGGCGCTCAAGCTGCACATGCGCATTGAAGATCTGCCTGCCGATTCTTGACGCGACGAACGCCCCCTCGACCAAGCGAGATAGCGATATGCAGGTTGTGGATTCATCGGAGTTTGCGAGCCCGGGTGTGGAACGCGCGTCGCGGTGGGCGAAGGTCACGTTCGTCATCCTGTTCCTGATGAACCTGCTCGACTACACCGATCGCTGGGTGTTGTCGTCGGTGATGACTGACGTCCAGCGCGACTTCAAACTCGATAATTACTACGGTGGCCTGCTTTCGACATATTTTTTGATCAGCTACTCGTTGATCAGCCCGGTGATGGGCTGGCTCGGCGATCGAACCAAACGCACCTGGCTACTGGGAATCGGCGTCGGAGTCTGGAGCCTGGCGACGGTCGGCACCGGCCTCGCGAAGCACTATAACCATCTCGTGCTCGCCCGCAGCTTGCTCGGAATTGGCGAGGCGACCTACGGCGTGCTGGCGCCGACGATCTTGATGGACCTTTTCCCCCGCGACAAACGCTCGCGGGTGATGTCGGCCTTCTATCTCGCGATGCCACTTGGCGGCGCACTCGGCATGACGCTCGGCGCTGTGATCGCCAAACAATGGGGCTGGCGATATTCGTTTTTTATCGTGGGTGCGCCGGGGTTACTCGCGGCCCTTACCGCCTGGATCTTGCCAGAACCGGTGCGAGGCTTGAGTGAAGGCGTCGATACGAACCGGCTCAAAGAGCACGAGAAGGCAGGGGCCAGTCAGGCTGACTACATCGATCTCATGGTGAACTCGTCGTACACGTATTCTGTCTTCGGAATGGCGATGTACACGTTTGCGATTGGTGGTTTGGCGGTCTGGCTGCCGAAGTTCCTCGAGTTCACACGCCACGTCGAAAAGGTGAAGGCAAACACCGTGCTCGGCGGTGTCACAGCGCTGGCGGCGATTATTGGCATGTCGGCGGGTGGATGGCTGGCCGATCGGCTGGGTAAAGCCAATCCGCGCTACCTGTTCATTGTGCCGGGCGTTGCGATGCTTGGGTCGATCCCGTTCATTTTGCTCGGGCTGTTTTCGACGAATATCACGGTGATTTTCATCGGGATCTTCTTCGCCGAGCTGTTGATGTTCATCAACACCGGGCCGTGCAATGCGGTGATTGCGAACGTCGTCGCGCCTAACATGCGGGCAGCGGCTTACGCGGTGGCGATTTTTGCCGTGCATTTCCTGGGTGATATCTGGTCGCCGCCGTTGATTGGCTATTTCGCCGACCTCTTCGGCAAGCCGGATACGATGCTTAGCTCGATCGGCACCGTGCTGAAATCGGTAGGCGCGGTGCCGGTGCAGGGCGATGAGGGAACGGCCCCTCAGAACATGGTGGCGGGTTTGTTGATCGTCGTTCCGGCGGTGCTATTATCGGGCGTCGTGCTGCTTGCTGGTGCGCGACATTTGCCGAGGGAAATGGCGCTCATGCTGGCGAAACTCAAGGCCGCTCCAGTGCCAAGTTCTGACGCCGCGAAACGTTGAGAGTCTCGTAAGTCGGCGGAAATGACTCGAACACTAAGTTGGGTCAATTGAAGCAAAAAAACGAATGCCATTGAGTCGACCAGGAATTGATTCTTCTTCCTTCGCTCTCTTTGCTAGCTTCTGTTCAAGCTCTGATTCTCTTTCTAAGAGAAGAATTTGAACAGAAGGAAGCGAAGGTAGCGAAGAATGCCCAATTCAATTGGATCGTCAGGTGATTTCACCGAGAAGTTTGTAATCTCGCTCAAATACTAATTATCACGTGAAAATATAGTAGAATAATGAATTGGCGGCTTGGATCGTGTCTGTTTCTCTCTCGGCGTCTGAACCTTTCTTATCGTTGTCGTCACTGAGTTCACTGGCGAAGCGCGCGGTTTTGCCCTATAAACGAAAAATGTCGTGACCTGAGAGGTGACGAGCCTCCCGTTTTCTCTTCCCGAGCAAGGAATTCCTGCGATGACTCAACCTATCCGGATCGCCGTGAGCGGAGCCGGCGGCCAGATTGGCTATGCCTTGATCTTTCGGATCGCTTCGGGAGGACTTTTCGGTCCCAACACGCCGGTTTCGCTCCGGCTGCTCGAAATCACGCCCGCTCTGCCGTCGCTCGGCGGCACGATTATGGAACTCGAAGACTGCGCCTTCCCGCTCTTGAGCGACGTGAAAGCCAGCGACAAGGCCGAAGAAGCTTTTGAAGGGGCTGATTGGGTCGTCCTCGTCGGCGGCATGCCGCGCAAGGATGGAATGTCGCGTGCCGACCTTATCCGCGCCAACGGCCCGATTTTCACGGGTCAGGGGAAGGCGATCAACGAAGCCGCTGGGCCGAATGTCCGGGTGCTAGTCGTCGCGAACCCGTGCAATACAAACTGCCTGATCGCCCGGTCGCACGCTCCCAAGGTCCCCAACGATCGCTGGTACGCGATGACTCGGCTCGACCAGAACCGCGCTGCTTCGCAGCTTGCGGTCAAGGCAGGCGTGCCGGTAGGAAGCGTCAGCAAGATGGCGATCTGGGGCAATCACAGCGATACCCAGTACCCGGACTACAAGAACGCCCTCATCGGCGGCAAGCCGGCGACTGAAGTCATCAAGGACGCCGCATGGTTCAGCGACACGTTCGTGCCAACCGTCGCCAAGCGTGGCAGTGCAGTCATCAAGGCGCGTGGCGCTTCTTCGGCGGCGTCGGCTGCGAATGCTGCGCTCGATAGCGTGCGTTCGGCGTCGGTTGCCACTCCGAGCGGCGATTGGTTCAGCGCGGGGGTGATTTCGGACGGCAGCTACGGCGTTCCGGCCGGATTGCTCTACAGCTTCCCGCTCACGAGCGACGGCAAGACGTGGTCGGTTGTGAAAGGTTTGTCGATCGACGAAGATGCGCAGAAGCGCATCGACGCCTCGGCGGCCGAACTCGTCTCAGAACGCGATACCGTCAAGGACCTTCTCGGTCCAGCGGTCTAAGCTTCAGTCACAATTGAGGTTACGCGAATCATCCCGGGGCCGCGCCTGTGTGCGCTGGCCTCGGGATGATCGTTAGGAGCGGAATAATCGTTGGCACACGAGTGTCTTCGGTTCGTATTGACCGTAATAGGTAACGTGGTTAGTATCCGCGTCGAAATCCCAGGATGGGTACGCAGCAGTGCTCGGCGTTATGGCGGATTCGCGACTCGAATCGGCTTCGTTTGAGCGAGCGGCGTTGCGACTTCACGGAGGAGCCTCTTCATATGTCGTCCCACGACCGACGTGCGGCCGCACGCCGTCGCGCCTGGGGGCGCGGCCCCATGATCCTTCGGTTCGAGCCGTTGGAGGGGCGGGCGCTCATGGCATACTCAACTTCGGCCGCGCTGCCGAATCTCGTCGACGCTGCGTTCTCCGTGACGCCAAACGCCGACTGGAACCAGACGGTTCAGATCACCGGCGCGATTCTCAATAACGGCAATGCGCCCGTGCCCGTCGGTGCGATTGCGGCCATCTATGCGTCGCCGACGCAAGTGATTGGCCCAGGCTCGGTTCTGGTCGGGACTGTGAACATCACGGCCGGTCTGCAAGCCGGTGCGACGCAGACCTACCAGCAGCAAATCGCGTTGCCACCATCGCCGCTTCCCGGCATGGGAACGACCGACAAGACTCTGTTCCTCGGCGTCCGGCTAGACCCGGGGTCGATCATTGCCGAGTCGAACAAGAACGACAACGAAGGCGTGGGGATGGGGATCGACCAGGCGGTGGTGACGATCACCGCCGACCGCCCGTCAAACCTCCTCGGCACTTCGTTCTCGGTCAGCGCTCCGAACACGACGTGGGGCTCGACAATTCAGGTCGCTGGGCAGATTACCAATCGTGCCCAGGGCGACGCCCCCGCGACTCGTGCGAAGATTGTCCTTACACCCAACGGACTTACGCCCGGCGGTACGAACGACATCACCGTCGGCAGCATCGACGTTCCGGCGATCCCCGCGTTCCAGACGGTTAACGTCACCGGATCGATCACGTTGCCCGCAATTGCCCCCGCGCTCCTGGCTGGCCAGGGAGCGTACCTGATCTCGATGATCCAGGATGCCGATCACGTCGCCAGCCCGATCGTCCAGAACGCGACGATGCAGGGGCTCGGCCTCGATACGGCAGTGATCTCGATCGGTGCCAACCCCGCAGCTCCGGCCGCAGTCCCTCGTCCCGACCTCGCTGCGACTGGGGTCGTGACGCCGAGCACCGCGCTCTACTGGGGGCAGCCGTTCCAGGTCTCCACGGCCGTTCAAAACATCGGCCAGGGAGATGCGGGACCGTTCAAGGTCGAGTTCTTGCTCACGGGAACCGGCGGTGCGGTCAATCAATCGATCTACCTTGGCTCGGCGGAAGTCGCTGGCGTGAAGGCTGGCTTCACCCAGTCGATTATCCAAACCCTCCAGCTTCCCAGCCGTCTGCCATACGGGTACAACATCTCGTCGGCGACGGTCGGCCGCATCATCGCGATTGTCGACCCTGAGTATCAGATCGACGAGGCGGTGAAGACGAACAACTCTGCCCAGTCTGCGCCGGTGACGCTACGGCTCTTCGGCTCGGATGGATCGACGACGGTGCCGGTTAGCCCGCCGGTGCGCACAAGCCAGCCGGCTGCAACGCCTAACGTCGTCGCCACGACGGTCAAGCACGTGGTCGTTCCCAAGAAGAAGGGGTCGTACAAGATCCCGGTCAAGCACAAGACGAACGTCGTCAAGGATATCCTCAACTATCCGTCGACGATCGGCACGTTCATCAAGAACGTGGTCGCTCCCACCAAGGCGAAGCCAAAAGCAAAAGCCAAGGCTAAAGCGGCTGCGAAGAAGAAGTAAAACAGGTAAGCAATTGGTGTCTCCGCCACGCGACGCACGAGACCATGTTGGATTGCGTAAACAGCGTAATCTACAGTCAAGCGTCGCGTGGGCAAGACCTTGACGATCGCACTGAGTTTGCGGGTTGGGTTGATTCTGATCGCGCCTCACAATTTATGTAGCTGTAAGAACTTACGGCGTGTCGCCCCCGTGCGGCGAATCTCGAAAAAAACTTTAGAGAAAACCAGAAATAACTGGGCGTTTTGTTGAAGAGCGGCAATTTCGTGGCTATGCTTTGGCTGTCGACGCGGGGGAAAGTCGTTAAGCCAAGAGCGACGAAAACCCCGCAGCCGACCGGGCCCGGGTCGCACCAATTGATTATCCGCTGAGTTGCCGGGACACCCAGGAGTATCCTCGATGTCGTCTGACCGTCGCCAGGCCCGTCCAACGAACCAAAAGTCGGGGACGGAGCCGCTTGTCGAAGCCTGTTACGTCCCGCAACGGTATGAGCCGAACTACCCGTACCCGTTGCTGGTGATGTTTCACGCTCGCGGAAGCGACGAGCAGCAGATGGTCCGCAACGCCTCGGCGATCAACTGGCGGAACTACGTCGGCCTCAGCCTTCGCGGTCCCGAGGAGGTGGTAAGACGCGGTCAGCTTGTCGGCTACGGCTGGGGCCCCGAGTTCTCCCGCCGCGATCGCGAAAAAGCCGCCGATCCTGCCCAGCCGGCCGTAAATGACGCAGAACTCCTCCGCCGCCGGTTGCACGACGAGCTCGAGCCGGTTGACGTGCTTGAAGACGCCGTCTTCAGCGCCGTTCGCAAGACGCGTTCGAGCCTGCACGTTCATTCCGAGCGGATCTTCCTGGTCGGCAGCGGTGAAGGGGCGGCAGTCGCTTACCGAATGGCGTTCAATTATCCCGAGCGGTTTGCCGGCGTGGTCGCGATCAACGGCTGGCTGCCAACGCGCTGCCGTCCTTTGGCTCGCCTCAAGGATTGCCGCGAGCTAAAAATCCTCGTCGTGCATGGCGAATGGAACGCACGGGCGCGGGTTGAGCAGGCGCGACGGGATGTCGCCACGATGCGGGCTGGCGGGTTGAAGGTCGCGTTCCAGTCATATCCCTGTGCCCACCGCCTGACCTCGCCGATGCTTTCGGACGTAGATACCTGGTTGATCAACCAGTGCACGAATGAGGTCTAAGAGAAACACGCGACCCCCGTTTAATTACATCGGCGGCTTAGTACAATAATCTGGGGCGTTGTCTTCCAGAGCGATTGGCCCGTCGAGAGCGTGTGATGACGGAGACGTTTGCCTGCCCCGAATGCGGGGATGAGGTAACGTTGCAGGGGGCGACTCCAGGTCGCGAGGTCCAGTGTACGCGCTGCGCGACCTGGGTCGAAGTGCCCTATTTTCCGCGAGCGGGCGTCTGGACTCGTGCCCGCTTTCGCGAGTCGCGTTACAAATGGTTGGTGCCGCTCGCCTGGAGCGGGGTCGGCCTGCTCGCGCTTTTGATCACGATTCTCGCCGTCTCCAAGTACGTTTCGTCGCAGAACCGTGCTGCACGCGAGTCGGCGTTGAACGAATTCGTCCGCGCGGCAGACACCGCGGAGAAGTCGGGCCAGAATGGAACCGCGCTCGTCGAGATCGAGTCGGCGCTCGCCTATCTCAAAAAGTGCGACGCACCAGATCGCGATCAGGTCGCCGAGCTGAAGGCCCGTCGCGATCGCCTTTCTCTGCGCGAGGCCGAAGCCCGTCTGGAAGCGGCTGCTAAGCTGGAACCAGCCGCGGCGGTGGGCGATTTGTTGTTGTTGCAGCAACGAGCAAGAACCGACCGCGCGCTCGTCGGCATCGCGCCCGCAATCAGCGACGCCTTGGATTCAGCGCGCCGCAAGCAGGTGAACGGAGAGATCGCTGGGGCGCGGAAGGCGGCTGAGGAGAAGCGACCGCTCGACGCGATTGCACTCTTCGAATCTGCACTGACAATCGCCGACAAACTCGATCCGCAGACGTTTCGCGCGACGATGGCCGAAGCGGAGTCGATCCTCGGGCCGATTCTTGGCCTGCGCGGGGTGATCATCACGCAGCAATCCGGCCAATTTACGTTTGGGTCATCGGAATCGTATTCCAACCAGGCCTTGCCTTACCTGATCGACGGCCTGCGCCAGCAGGGCTATATGCCGCGGCCTTCCAAGGGACCGGCGGCGGTTTTGTGGGATCGTTTCGCAGGCCAGAGGCTTGAATATCAGCCGTCGGAAGCGTTTGGCGTGCTTTATCTTCAGTCGCAAAACCGAATTAGCAACGTCAACGTTCGCATCAACTTCAAGCGCGGGGGAGCGACGGTCTGGCACACGAATCTTTCACTGCGCACCCAGGTTCCCTTGCCAGATCGTTCCGCATTTGTCGGGAGCCGGCTTGCAGTTGCGGATCGCCGGAGTTCCGAGGCGGAGAAGATCCTTTACGACGATGCGTTTGCGTCGTTCCTCGCCCAGATCACGCCTGCACTTAAGGGAGTGCCGGCGCTTTGATGTCGCGTCTAGATCAACACGTTCTGGGTGCCCTCGTTGTACTCAACCAGTGTGTTGGACGTCACTTAGGCCACTGGTGGGGTACCACCAGTGGCACCCGACGGTCTGATTTAGACCATCACCCCAAAACCCAACATACGCTTTGATGTTTTCCTGTCAGAAGGTGCTGAACGTGCCTTCGACAGCAACCACCAGGCTATCGCCGAGGCCGGTCGAGCGAATGTTCTCAATATCGGCACGAGCGGCGAAAAGTGCCTCGACGACCTTGGGATCCCACTGCTGGTTCGAGCCAGCGCGGAAGATGTCGTAGATCTTGGTGAGCGGCATCCGCTGACGGTACGGGCGGCAGCTCGACATGGCGTCGAACGAATCGGCCACGGCCAGAATTCGTGCGACGAACGGAATGTTTTCGCCCGCGAGCTTTTCGGGGTAGCCCGAGCCGTCGAAAGACTCGTGGTGCGAGGCAACGCCGGGGAGCAGATGACGAAGCTTCTTGAGGTCGGAGAGAATCTTCACGCCGATCGCGACATGCGACTGAATCAGGCGACGTTCGTCAGGAGTGAGCGGGCCCGACTTCTTGAGCACTTCGTCGTCGATGCCGATCTTGCCGACGTCGTGTAGCAGGCCCATCAAGTAGAGGTCGCCGCGCTGGCTTGCGGGCATCCCCAACTCTTTAGCGAGCCGGACGGCGATGCGTGCGACGCGTTCGGAATGGCCTGACGTGTAATGATCTTTGGCGTCAATTGCCGCGGTTAGCGCCCGGATGATGCCAAAAAGCATATCCTTGAGGTCGCCGTAGACGCGATTATTGATGCGCTGGGTGCCGAGAATCGAGGCGATCGGCTTGAGTAGCTCGACCTCATTCGAGGCGAACGGACGGCCGTCGAGCAGGTTGATGGCGACGATCCAGCCGGTGACCGACTGTGAGTCGGACGCGACGACGGCGATTCCCTTGATCGCCCCGTTGGGATCGTCACTGGCGTTGTTGTCGACGTGAACATTTGAGGCGAGATTTGTCGGTAGGAAGTTCCGAAAATCTCGCGGTTTGATGCCGGGAACCTCGCCCACCATGATGACAGGTTCGCCCGACGAGCGCGGGACCCAGGCCACGGCTGCGGCCTGAAGCACGCTTCGAAGCGCCTTGAGTGCGAGTTCCTGAAATTGCTCGGGTGAGTCCGAGATGCGCATCCGGCGGATGAGCCGGGCCGCGAGTAGGCGGTCGTTGCTATCGGTTCGGGCGGCTGCGGCAGCTTGGGGAGTCCGGGCGAATGCTTCGCCACGGAGACCGTCGGCAAATGACTGGCCCCAGGCGCGGAGGGCGCGGTCGGGGCAAGGGGGGCCGTACGATGGTGCGGCCGTCGCAATATCGGCGGCGAAACCGACGATGCCGACGAGGTTTGTGCCGTCGGACTTGGGAACGGGCAGCACGAGCCAGACCTTGCCGGAATCTCGTTCGGGCCGCCAGAGGTTGACGCGACCGTGCCAGAGCACGCCGTAAGAGAGCGCGGAAGTAAGCGCGGCGTCGGCTGCTGGGAACTGCTCGGGGGCCAGCCCTTCACGGGCACACCAGGCGAGCGAAGTGGGATCGAGCAGACCGACCGGAGCCTCGAACTCACGAGAGATCCGTCGCGCAATTCCGGCGTCGCCCTGTTCGACCGAGGAGTCCTTGTCAAATTTCAGAGTCGAACGCGATAAGTGCATTCCTCGATATCCCCGCGTTTCCTGATCCTTTCCGCTTATCCCTGTGCCTAACGTAGATCACGGAATGCGAGTCGACAAATGCATGGACGGACTTCCCGCACATTTGGACAGCAACGCACGCATGGCCTATAGCCTCTTCGTGACGTCTGGTGTGATGCCGTGAATTCTGTAAGAGGTGCTGACATGCGGATCAATCCTCGTAACCCTTCGTTTGACGACTCGAGAAGCGAGGCGTTCTTTCAGGACTGGTCGCCCGACTTCTCCGGAGACAGCGAACGCGAGGAACCGCTTGGCGATAGCCTCGACGGCTTGATCGAACGGAAAGATGGGTCGAGCCTGTGTGATGACACCGTTGCCCGCGTAATGAAAGAGGATGTGAGCCGCTTCGCAGGCAGCACCTGTGCGTCGCGGACACGCTATGAACCGCCGCCGGTCGATGAAACGATCGACGTCATTGATGGAGATCGAGACCAAACGGCGGTTCGCGAGCCCGTCTCCCGCAAAACGATCTTTCCCGACATCGGCGAGGCAATCGGTGGATTCCGGCTGATCTCCGAGCTGGGCCGCGGAGCGTTCGCGCGAGTCTATCTGGCGCAGGAACTTGGGCTCGGCAGCCGGCATGTCGCGCTCAAAGTGTCGAAAGCGGAAGGTGAAGAGCCGCAAATTCTTGCGCGATTGCAGCACACGAACATCGTGCCGATTCACTCACTGCTCGACGACCCGCAAACCGGCCTTCGGCTCATGTGTATGCCGTATTTCGGCGGGGCGAACCTGGCACAGGTCCTCGAAGCAGCCGGAGCACATCGCGGCGGCCAAACTCAGGGGCGTAGCCTCATTAATGCGCTCGACCTGATCGGTCAGCCGGTCATCGCGACGAGAGGGGCCAGAACTCAGGTGGCACGAGGAGTTTCGCTCGCCGCCGCTGCTCTACCGCCGCCGGCCGAGATGATGAGCACCCCAGCCACGCTGGCGGCGACTCAGCACACGATGCAGCGATCGCTCCTGGAGCGAATCCCCTGGTGGCGGCAGTCGCTCGCAAACGCTCCGGTTGAAGAACCGAGCACCGACTCGACCGAGACACTCGCGCAGCCGGCCCGTCAGTTTATGAACGCCGCGACCTATGTGCGTGCGTCGGTCTGGCTCATGGCACGGCTCGCCGAAGGACTCGAGCACGCGCATTCGCGGCAGTTGCTCCATCGCGACCTTAAGCCCTCGAACATCCTCATCGCCGCCGACGGCACGCCGATGCTGCTCGACTTCAACCTCGCGACCGAGAGCGAGGTCGACGCGGCCGAAAGTGGCGAGAAGGCCCGTATTGGTGGAACGCTGCCGTACATGGCGCCCGAGCATCTCGACGCGTTCAATCCGAACGGCAAAACTTCTGCGGCCGACGTCGGTGTGCAAGCAGATATCTACGCGCTTGGACTCATTCTATTCGAAATGATCGCCGGCCGGCATCCGTTCCCATCACCGCCCGACCAGTTGAAGTTGATCGAAGCCGTCGAACTGATGCACGCCCAGCGCAGCGGGCCAGCGCCATCGCTACGATATGCGAATCCCGAGGTTCCCTGGAGCCTCGACGCGATCGTGACCAAATGCATCGATCCCAATCCTGCCAAGCGTTATCGCACGGCCGGCCAATTTGCTGAGGAATTACGGAGATTTCTCGACGATCAGCCGCTCAAGTACACCAAAGAACCGAGCATTCGTGAAAGCGTCAAGAAGTGGGCGAAACGGCATCCCAAAGCCTCGTCGGCGAGCACGATTTTGCCGATCGTCGGCTGCCTGATCTTCCTCATCTTCTCGGCGATGGCGGTGCAGTCGCGCTACCTCAAAACGGTGGCGGCGCGGTTGAATCTCCGCAAGTTTCACGATGATTTTCAGGAATGCCAGTTCCTGCTTAACACGACGAGCGGCGGCGATTTGACCGGGCATCTCACGCTCGGTGTGAAAAAAGCTCAAGCGGCGATCGAGCGCTACGGCATCACAAAGGCCGGCGATTGGGATAAGTCGTACTGGGCCGCGCCGCTATCGGGCGAGGAGCGCAAGAGCCTGAAGCAGGACATCGCCGAGCTGATCGTGCTCGAAGCGCGGGCGAAGGTTGCGATCGCCGAGCGCGAAGGGACTGAAGACGATCGGCGTCGCGTGCTCGAATGGGCGGTTTCCTGGCTCGACCTGGCGGAGCGATTCGTGCCGACTCCATCGGCGGCAGTGTATGCCGATCGCGGCCGCTACAATCGCGCTCTTGGAAATGCCGACCTGGCGCGACGTGACCTGGCGCTCGCTGAGAAGACGCCTTCAGACACGTGCCGAGATGAATACTTGATGGGGACTTCGGATCTTGCAGTCGGCCGATATGATCGTGCCGAGCAGCGGCTGAATCATGCGGTGTCGCTCGACTCGCAGCGATTCTGGGCATGGTTCGCGCTGGGGATTTGTCACTACGATCAGGGGCGATTCGAGCAGGCCTCGCACGATTTCAGCGTTTGTACTGTGATCATGAAAGACTTCGCCTGGCCGTTCGCAAATCGTGGACAGGCACTGGCGCGGGCGGGACGGCTTGCCGAAGCACGCGACGCTTACAGCAAGGCGCTCGACCTCAGCCCCAACTTCGTTGACGCACTTGTTGGCCGCGGACTCGTCAGCCTCGAACTTGGACTCGCCGTTGACGCCGAGGCGGATCTGCGAAAGGCGAGGACGCTGAGCCCGATCGACGCGAGTGCCGAAGCTGGCCTGGCTGAAGCTCTTGCCAAGCAGGGCAAGCAAGGCGAGGCGGTGACGATCTTGAGCAGTTTGATCGCCGCACATCCGGGAGACGCTCGCTTGCTCGCTGCTCGCGGAATGATTCAGCTAACGAACGACGCGAAGAGTGCGTCCGACGATTTCCAGGCCGCGATCAAGCTCGATCCGGCCGCTCCGATGGCCTACTACGGCCAGGCGCGGTTGCTCTATCGCACCGATCTCTCGAAGGCGCTTTTCGCTGTTGATCAGGCGCTCGAGCGGTCGCCGAGTTTCCTCGATGCGACGCAGCTTCGTGCTCTGATTCGTGCTCGACTGGGGCGAGGCGATGCGGTCAATGATGTGAAGACTCTGCTGCAAAACCCGACTGACAACCGCCTGTATAACGCCGCGTGCGCGATGGCCGCGCTGGCTCAGAAGCAGCCGAGTCCCGCTCACCAGACCGAGGCACTCAATCTGCTGCGGCGTGCAATCGACGCTGGCTTCCCTCGCGAAATCGCGAAGGCCGATCCCGACTTCGCGCTGTTCGCGAACAACGAGAAGTTCCATCAGATCGTCGACACGAAGCTTTGATGTTTGATTAAACGCCGATTGGTTCGAACGCGGCTTCTCGGGTCGCGATCTCGACGCTGCGAGCGTCGGGCCGATCGTTGCCTTCGGCGTATGAAATCAGAAGCGCGAGGTCGACCAGCCGATTGAGCCGGCGAGGAATTCCATCCGATGAGCGGTGGAGTTCCCGCAGGGCTCTTTCGTCAAATAGCTCGGTCGTGTTGCCAGCGGCAGCGAGCCGACCCAGCACGTAGGTCCCGGTTTCTTCTTCGGTCAGCGGCGTGAGCAGCGCGCGAGCAGTCAGACGGTCGGCGAGCGACGGGGAGATTCGGACAAGCACTTCCGGGCCGCCCACGATCAGCAGTGCGAGATCGGGTAGCGTGCCGGTTGCGAAGTTCGATAGGAGCCGAAGCGACTCGAAGACGGCCGGATCTTCGATGAGTTGCGCTTCATCGACGATGAGCAGGGTTCGCATGCCCTGTTTTGCGGTTTGCGCGAGCTGATTGCGGACCCGAGCGACAGCGCCGGCGATTCCTGATTTGCCGGCGGGCGCTCCGAGTTCATCGGCAAGGAAGCTCATCAATTCGTCGGCGGGCATCGCCGGGAATGCGATGTGGGCTGTCGGCCAGTTCAAGTCCTGGGCAAGCGCATGCGCAACGCAGGTTTTGCCGATGCCGGACGTGCCGAAGAGCAGGGCGGGGCCGCCACCGTGTTCGATGCCGAACCGCAGACGCCGAAGCGCTGAGTCGTGCGAGGGGAGTGCGACGTAAGTCTCGGCGCGCGGGGAATCGCTGAACGGATGGGGGCCGAGTCCGTAATGCGCTTCGTACAACGCCGCCACTCCTTGGCTGTTGCGAACGAGTCTATCGCCTTGTCACGGCGAAAGATTCGGGTGCCACTGGCTCGGCCAGTGTCCCCTATTCCAAACCAACAGACGAAGAGCACTGGCCGAGCCAGTGGCACCCATCAGATCGCTTAAACAAACGTCTCGGCGAGGCCAAGCAGCGGAATTCCGCCGGCTTCGAGCACTTCTCGGGCTCGAAGAAGAGCGCGTTCGCCCGTCAGTGCGCGATTGTGAACGAGCACAGCGGCGTCCACCGATCGATGAAGAACGGCCGCACTGAGACCCGCAAAAAGCGGGCTGCCGTCGATCAGGATCAGGTCGAACTCGCGGCGGAGTTTGGCCATTGCGCACGACCAGCCGGGATTCGACAGGAACTCGCGCGGGCCGGCGACGGGCGCACGCAAGGGGAGAATCGCCAGGTGGTCGTCGGGCGATTCGATGATCGCGTCGGCAAGGGCCTGGCCGTGTTCTACCACGTCATCGAGACCGGCGCGGGGCAGCAGTCCGAGCTGGCGAGCGAGCATCGGGCCGGTGAGGTCGGCGTCGATCAAAAGTGTGCGGCCGGGCTTCCGAGCCAGGGCACGTGCGAGTGTGAGAACGAGCGTCGTACGGCCTTCGGCCCGGTGACAGCTCGTAAAGAGAACGACCTTCATCCCTCGCGAGTCGCGCACGTCGACCAGGGCGTCGGCGAGGCGGCGAAAGCGGTCGCCGTGCTCGCGTTCGAGCGCCTTGACGGTCGCGGGCCAGTCGAGACCGGGCGCTTCCTTTGAGGAAGGGCGGCCGGGCTCAACGACGAAATGAGGCGCCGGCGGTACAGCCGGTGCCTCATTGTTGGATTCGCGGCGTGCATAGACGCGTGCGAGGGCTTGGTCAATTTCCTGCATGAGCCGGCTCCTCAGGGCCGTCGACCGGCAGCACGTAACCGGAAAACTCGACCGGCGCGGCGCACCTTTCGGATTGCGTCGGGTGGGCTGCTTCGATGGAGAGCGAAACTCGCGGGGCGTTGGTCCATTCACGTTCAATCGCCGCGACAGTCGCGACCGGCTTGTGAGGCCGATCGACGGGGCGGGCGCCACCGAGCGTGAGGAGTAGCAAACCGACGGGAACCGCGCTCATCATCGTCAGGCCAGCGAACCGCACTTCCTTGCGGAGACGGCGCCGTGGTTTCGACCGGCTGATCCCTCGCCTCGAGGTCGTCAAAGCCGGCACTTGTATCAAAATCGGCAGGTCGGGCCGCACGACATCAGTCGTCGTTCCCTTTCTTGCTGGAAGGTGGCGTGTCGTGGTCATGGCTCTTGCCCCCTGGGGTCGCCTTCGGAAGCGAGCCGGGTTTGTTGTTGCGAGACTCTGGCGGAGTGGTTGGGCTGGATAAGCTTGGTAGAGTTATCCGCCTGGTTAAAGTGATCGGATATCGTCCTGGTAAACTTGAACGCGCGTGACGAAAAATCGGAAACCGGAAGACGGGCGGTCTAGCGAGGACTGGGAAGCTCGTCGGCACAAACGAAGAAACCCCGCGTCACGTAACCAGTAAGGTCGTGACGCGGGGTTCTGGAAGGGGGAGGGCGGCAGGCGACCGGCGATTAGCGGCTTCGGCGGAAGAGTCCGAAGAAGCCACGGCCGGGAGGAGTCGGGCTATCGTCGTCACGACCGGTGCCATTCGCAAAGATCGGAGCGCGGCCCGCTTCGTAGCTGCCAACCGGACGGAAGGCGGGTGCAGTCGCGGCCAGCATGCGGCCGCCGCCACCATTCGCGAGGTCGAGGGCACGCACGTTCGATTCGGTAACGTACGGGTTGTGGCCCTGCCAACGCGTCTGCGTAACTTCGAGGATGTTCAGCGGGGCGAACATCGCTTCACCGCCGACCGAGACCCAGTCGGCCAGGTCGGGGTTGGTTTCGTCGACCTTGCCGTCGAGTCCGTAGACGAGGATGTACTCGTACTTGCAGACGCGCGGGTTCGAGTCGTCGCCATTCAGGCTGGAGCCGGAGTTGGCATAGAGGTCAACCTGGAGGCGGACCGAACGTTCGCCCTTACCAGGAACTGAGTGGTACGTGGCGATGTACTTGCCGACGCCGTGATTCCACACTTCGTTCGATGTTCCGCGGGGTGGGAAGCCGCGCAGGTTACCGAGGAGATTCTGCTTCTGGCCGCGAATGTGAGTTTCGAGCATCTGGTGGAAGCGCGAAACCGAGCGGTCGCAGGGATCATAACCTGGGCGAGGAGGACCGGGAGGGATGTCGGTCGCGTAGTCGCCGATTCGGTGGTTGTAGTGGTTTTCGCCGAGTTCAGCCCAGAGGGACTTGAGCTCGTCGCGTGTCATGCCCGAGCCGGGGGCAGGGGAGGGCTCGTTCAGGAGGATCGAGGCGACCGCACCGCCGAGGCAGTGACCGGGCCAGCGCTGGATGTCCTGGTTCTGGCTGTTGGCGGCTTCCCAGTTACGGGCAGAGCTGCGGAAGATCTGGTCGTACTTCAGCATCGGGGCCGGAGTACCGTAGATCGTGCCGTCCTTACCGCGCCAGGTAAGGTCATCATAGAGGTTGGGGAACCAGGTCGAATCGTCGCCGCTGCCGACTGACGTTTCGAGGATGCCGTTCGGGCCGGCGCGGATGATGTCCTGGCCGGGAGCGATGTAGCTGCCGAGCGGAACGACCTGAATATCGTCGCTGGCCGGGTTGCGGGCGGTATCGACCCGGGCATTTCCGTTCGCCCAGGGTTCGTGAATCGCGTCCGATTTGGTGGGCCAGTAATAGAAGTTCCAGGGGAGGCGGCTGCTGGTCGCCGTCTGCACGAAGTTATTGGAAACTTCGTACGACTTATCCTTTTCAGGTCCAACAACCTTGAAGGTGTACCAGCCGTGCTTATCGTTGCCGACTTCCTCACCGTTACGGCGTTCGGCGCCGTCGGGTCCCTTGATTTCCTTGACCGTCCCGGAGGTGGACTTCAGCGAGAGCACCCCTCCAAATTTCGTGGGCACGTAGACGCCGAAGTACTTATCACCCTTCTGACCGGTGAGCGATCCCCCGAGGGGAACTGGCTGCACCTGCTCTTCGGCCTTTAATAGAGGCGGAAATGTCGCGGTGACGACCGCAACGAATGCTCCGGCGACGTAGCCGAAGAGCCTGTTGCCAATACGCATGCTGCCTCCCGAGATCCGGTTGTTACGCGTGCCGCCCCTTGTCGGGACGCCGAATGAGACCGAGTGTGATCGCACCAGCGTACCGAAACGTCCGTGTTACGACCAATGGTTCGGCATAAGGCGTTGCAAGAGGTTTGTCAAAATCAAGAGACTTTTTACCCATTTTGTAACTACGCGTCAGAGTCCCTAGAGTCCGCCAAAACTCCTATCTCCTCGATTTTCACAAAGACGTCAACGTTCGGAAGCGTGATTGCCGATGAATAGCCTGGCCACCCCTGGGGTGGAGCGCCTTGTACGGTCATACGGCTGGATCAAGGGCTTCCACTATCGCCCCGAGGCCGACTTAGTCGGGTTCCCTTACGCGGGTTGGGGATCATGCCTGTTTTAACGTGGGCGCTGTTCACGGCGGAACAGGCTCCCGACAGGGGCGGTGGTGTTGGTGACGGCTTAAAGGAGATGGCTCTCCTTCAACCAAGCCAAGCCGGCAGGGATAAATATTTTAGACGGAACAAGACGTCGCACGTCTCGATTACACCCCACCAATTCCCCAAGGACATCGCGATGACCAGCGCGGTTCTGATTCTCGCCCTCAGCGGCGTTGGCTTGGGTAACCACTCGGCCTACGCCAGCGCTCAGGCCCCCGGTAAGGTTTTGCCGGTTGCCCAGGCTCCGACCAAGATCGCCCCGGCCCCCCAGGCTCCTTCCAAGGTAGCCCCGGCTCCTCAGGCGCCGAGCAAGATTGCTCCGGCTCCTCAGGCTCCGGCCAAGATTGCCCCGGCTCCCCAGGCTCCGGCCAAGGTAGCCCCGGCCCCGCAGGCCCCCGCCAAGATTGCCCCGGCGCCGCAAGCTCCGGCCAAGATTGCTCCGGCCCCGCAGGCTCCGGCGAAGATTGCCCCGGCTCCCCAGGCTCCGGCCAAGGTTGCCCCGGCTCCCCAAGCTCCCGCGAAGATCGCCCCGGCCCCGCAGGCCCCGGCGAAGATCGCTCCGGCTCCCCAGGCTCCGGCCAAGGTTGCTCCGGCTCCCCAAGCTCCGGCGAAGGTTGCCCCGGCTCCCCAGGCTCCGGCCAAGGTTGCTCCGGCTCCCCAAGCTCCCGCGAAGATTGCCCCGGCCCCGCAGGCCCCGGCGAAGATCGCTCCGGCTCCTCAGGCTCCTGCCAAGGTTGCTCCGGCTCCCCAAGCTCCGGCGAAGGTTGCCCCGGCTCCCCAGG
>CAMFLR010000013.1 GCA_945957605.1 uncultured Isosphaeraceae bacterium | reverse complement strand
GCGTCTGTGGACGGACGATCCGACAATGGCTTCACCGAAACAGGAATCCCGGACACTATTGGGTACTCCACCAGTGTTCCCTAAATGACGTCCAACGCACTGGTTGAATACAACCAGTGGCACCCAGAAATGGCGAGCTACACCGAACTCTAGCATGAACCTAACATAGAATAACGCGAGGCCGTGAATCTACTTGGATGAGATTCACGGCCTCGCATGTATTTCAATCGCTCGTTATCGACTCACGACCCCGCCTTCGGCGGCAATGCTGCAGTGTACGGGCTCTTGGGATATTCCTGCCGCAACCGTTCAATCGCCTCCTCAGCACGGTCAGGACGCTTCAACTCCTGATACGTCTGAGCAATCTTCGACAGCGCTTTGGGATGCTGCTCCTTGTCCTTGAAGAAGAGCAGGTCGGTGTGCAGGTAGGCGAACAGAGCATCCTTGGGACGTCCCGCCGCACGCAGGCAATCGCCCAGCGTGTTGTGGGCACTCGCCTGGGTCGCAATATCTTCCGCGGGCGCGGCTGCGATTACACCCTTCACGAGCGTTTCAGCGTCCTGGTATTTCTTGAGCGCGACCAGGCTTTCCGCCTTGGCGAGTTGTGCATCGCGACGCTTCACCGACCCATCGGCCGACTCGGCGATCAGCTTGTCGAACTCGCGAATCGCATCCGCGTGTTGTCCCTTACGCGAGGCGACGCGCGCACGCAGCACGGCCGCGCGATCGCTCGATTGTGGGATCTTTGAGAGGCGATCGATCGTCGCCGTCGCATCGTCATAGCTGCCTTTTTGAAGCTGAAGTTTCGCCAAAGTTTCGAGCGAAGGAAGCAAATGGCGGCTTTCAGCGTTCGACTTGATGAACGTCGAGAGCGCGGCGATTCCGGCGTCGAGCTTCGACGGATCGGTCATACCCTGATCGCCGAGAACGCGGGCGTAACTCGCCTGGGCGTCGGCCGCGATGAAGGGCTTTGAAGCCGACTCGGTGGCGGCCTTTTTGTAAAGGTCGGCGGCTTCAGTGAACTGTCCCGCCGCCTCGCGAGAAACGGCCTGATCGAACGTACCGGTGCGGCCGTCGTAACGAATCGAGGCGATCTGGCTCACCGGCACAACCTGGTTGGCCGCGCCGACACGCACCGTGACTTCGGTCGCGGATTCCGCCGTCACCGTTCCGCGCACGACACCACTCGTCGCCTTCACGGTCGAACCGGGGATCAAATTCACGAGATCCGCTCGCGCTGCAAGCGTGCCAAGAGCAACGAACGAGAGAGTCAAAATCGAACGTCGGAGCATGAAAGCCGTCTCCGTTGCAGTATGCGTTGTGTTCTCAACTCGTGCGATAAGCCGCGCGACAGGCTCACTTGAGCCGGCCGATCAATTCAGCGTATTTGGCCTTCATTTCGGGTCCGCCAACCTGCGGCGAGAGTCGCATCACACCGCCGAGAGTTTGCTTGGCGAGTGTCGACTTGCCATCGGCCTGAAGAGCGAGTGCAGCCTGATACCAAGCCTCGTAGTACTGCATTGGCTTGGGGCTGGCGTTGCGCAGGCGAAGGGCGAGCCGTTGCCAGTAGTCGTATGCGCTGGCCCAGGTCGTCTTCTTGGCGGCAGCTCGAGACGACAACATGTAGCCCTTTTCCATTTGCACTTCGATGAAGCCGCCGCTCTTTTCAGAGATTTCGCGAAGCTTGGCTTCGGCCTCGTCGAACATCTTCTTGCCGCGAAGCGCCGACACTTGCTTGAGCCGAACGATCAGCAAGCGATCTGCATTCCCCGGCTTCGACAGAAAATTCGGGTCCTCGCCGTAAACCTTGATGATCTGGTCGAACACTGGCCCCGCCTCGTCGAAGGCATCGAGCTTGAGCAGGTTCGTTCCGGCCCACATCAGCGACTCATACGTTTGGCCCGACTTGCTCGATGCCAAGGCTGAAAGGAACTTGCGATATGCGGCCTGAGTGCGCTGGAGCGCGGCGATGTTTTCCTTCTTCTTGAGAACCTCCATCTCCTTCTCGAGCAATTTCCCGAGTTCGAGATAGAGCGTCGCTCGATCGTTCCCCGCACCACCGCTCTGTTCGAGCAAGTTCATGTCGGCGAGCGCGAGATCAACCTGACCAATCGCCACGTGGGCTCGCAGCCGGGTTGCGATGACTCGCGCATAGGCTGCAAGTAACGTCGGCGGCTTGTTGGCCGTCGCGAGTGTTTTGGAAATCGGATCGACCAGCTTGAGCGCGTCTTCGCCCTTGCCGATTTCCAGGTAAATCGTCGCGAGGTCGACCGAATTGGAGATCACGCCCAGATCGGCGTTGCCCGCACCGCTGTCTTTGCGCGACTTGAGTGCGGCCTGCAACTCGCTGATCGACTTCTGTGATTCGACGTCGGCTTCCTTCGAGTTGGGGTCCTTGTCGCTCAGAATTCGCGACTTCTTCCAGTGCCCGTCAGCCGCGAACCCTTGCGAATCGGCCCACTTCGACGAGTTTTTCCGCACCGACTCGAACCACTTGATCGCATCGTCGTACCGGCCGTTTCCGAGCGAAATCTGTCCCGCCGTCATCCGGCCGGTGTCCCCTTGATCGGTATCCGGCCAGGTTTCGGCCGTGTAACGCGCCAGGTCTTCAAGGCGCCGCAAATCGCCGATTCGACTGGCCTGAGACTCACCCGCAGCCGTTTCGTTGTAGGCATCCAGGAACGATGCCATCGCAATCTCAGCCGCCTTAGGCGCCCATTCCGCAGTCGGGTAACGTCTGGCGATATGCTCGGTAAGCGCGGCCGCTTCGTAGTAATGCTTGGTCATATAAAGGCAGAAAGCGAGCGTATAGCGCGACTTGTTGATCTTGTCGATCGGCTGCTGACCCACACCTTTTTTCAGGGCCGCGCGAAGAATCGAGATCGCCTTCTCGTACTCGTGAGTACTGATCGCACCTTCGGCCTGACCAACGGCGTCGTCATAGTTGAGCTTCGCGACCGAGTCGGCCGTCATCGCCGTTTTGGGCGAATGCTTTTGCAGCAGAGCGAGGGCTTCGGTCTTGAACGGCGAGTAAACCTTTACCACGTTGGCGAGCAGGTCGGTCGCTCGCTTGAGCGCGCGTTCCTGTTCCTGAGGCGCAGCGTCGGCCAACTGGGCGATCAGGCACTTGGCGAGTTCAAGCTGCACGCCCAGCGATTCGTACGATCGCGTATCGTTCGGAAACGCCTTCAGCCAGTTCACCGCTTCGTCCGCTGCCAGCGCATAATCTTTGCGCTTGCCCATCAGGATGATGCGGAAGTAATCGACCTTCTTCTGCAAGGGCCTCAAACGCGGGTCGGCGTGCTCGAGCAGTTCGTCGTAAATCCCCTTCGCAGCGCGGAAATCTCCGCTCTCCTCGAAGCACTTCCCTTGCCACATTCGCGCGGTGATGCCCGCAAGCTGGGTGCGATAGCGTTTGTAAACATCTTCAAACGCCTTACCCGTCTTTTCGAGAATCTCCTTGCGCTGGGGCGATTCGAGCGGGTACGACTGTGCTTCCTCGTAGTCGACCACGGCCCGCTGAAGTTCCGTGTTCATGAGCGCGCCATGAACGCGATCCTTCTCGGCCTTGAGCGGGTCGTTATCCTCGAGAAAGTTCGGGAACGTCTTGAACTTCGCTTCGAGCCGGGTGAACGCCTGGCTGTAAGCCTCACGCGCGCTGTTGTAGAAGCCGCGGGCCTCGTTGAGCTTCACTTCCTTCTCGGCCGGAGTTTTGGCCTCGTCCGACGCAATCGCCGTCGTCCGGCCACGCTCGTAGAGCAGGTGGGCCAGTTCAACGAGCGCTTCGACAACCAGCGTATTGTTCGTGTTCTTCTTGATGAAGTTGTCGAGCAAGCCACGGGCCTTGTCGAGCTGTTCGCGGGCGCGATCGGGGTCGGAGCCGTGCGTCGCAGCGTCGATCAGCGCGCGACCTTCCTCGAAGTCGAGTCGGGCCTTGATGTCATCGGGTGTGTTGGTCGCCTGGCGAAGATCGGCAAGATAGTCGATCGCCAGATCATAAAGTCCGCGGTCGCGCAATTCCTCAACGAATTTGAGGGCGAATCGCGGGTCGTCAGCGGCGCGAGTGGGGGGAGGGGACAGGCAGAGCGAGAAACATGTGGCGGCAAGAACTGGCAGAAACAACCGGGCTCGCCTCGTCATAAGCGGCGGCTCCCCAAAATCGGGTTGGTCGATGGCCGGCTCGTCGCGGATGCCCCACCGCGATCGCCTCGTGTCACTCTACGAACCGGCCGTCGGCAAAAAACGCGAGCGTGGATGGGTTTAATACTGTACTGTACGACCACAATTTGGGGTGAGTCAAGCGACCGCTCTTCTCAGGCGAATTTCAGTCCAATTCGCGCCCGAGTGACGCCGCTATTAACAAGTACGAAACTCTCACGGCTTTTGCGCCCCCGAACCCGAGACCAGTGTGAACGTACTCGGACCACGGACGCTCATCGTTGTCCCGTTGACCTGTTCGGCATCAATGTCGACATGAACATTGAGTCGCCCACCAACCCACTCTCGCGTTTTTTCGTCGAAGGACTGAATTCCCTTTACACTGCAATCGCCGCGCTTGATATTCGCCGCGAAAATTTTCCCTGAAACCTCCAGCCGACCACTTACGGCCACTTCGGTCACGCCGTTTTTCGCGCCGACCTTTTTGTAGTGCAATGTTCCGCTGGCCGGCAGACCCCCGCTGAGCCGGAAAGTCGCAGGCGAATCCCACTCGGTCTCCTTGCTCGGAAAGCGTGTGTGGAAAGTCCTTGTATTGTCGAGCGAATCTAACTTGAAGAGCGGCCCGCCATCTTTCAATTCACGCTTGATCTCAGCCCCTTGATCGTCGACAGTCACGTCCAGAAGCGGCTTACCAATCGGATCGAACATGGCGGGGCGATTTTCGCGCAGAACTACCTGTTCGCCATAAGTGCCTTTGTTCCTCATCGCCTTGCCATCGATCTGCATTCGCATTCCTTCAACGCCATTCGCTTTGCTAACGGTCTCCATCCGGTCAATCGCCGACGACACGACGTCTCCGTGCCTGATCAATCGATAATCATAGGTACTAACGGCCTGATCCTTCGTATTCAGCCCTGCACTTGTCTTTATTTCGTGCGTCGAGTCAATAACGATGCGATAAACGGTGCCCGGCCTGGCATCTTCCGCATAAATCAGGCTGGACGACGCCACAACCGCCGCAAGTGTGAGAAGCGGAGTTCGCATCAGCAATCACCTTTGCGCATCAGAGAAATGGGCGACCGTAATAACCGATCAGCAACGGGAATTGAGGAGTTCGTTGCGATGTGTAGCGCGTTTCATGGCGCAGCCGGCTTCATCGCTTCAGGCCCCGAAACCAGCGTAAACACCTGCGTCACTTTCCCGACATACACGCCTTCAACGCCTGGGCGAGTGCTTTTCGACTCTCCGTCGAGCGTGAGTTTTCCATCAATCCAGACATGTTGCCGCGTATCGTACGACTGAACGCCCGCGGCATTAATCGCGCTGTTTCCATCTGTTCTCGGAAAGATGAGCCGCCCGCTCACTGCAACCGTCACGATGCCGTCTTTCTCGCCGATTTTCTTATAGTGAAGCTGCCCTTTCGTTGGACCTATACCCCTGACGTAGTGGCTGTGGCTCGAATCCCACTCATTCCGTTTCTCCGAAAAGGCCGGATGAAACAACCGTGTCCTCGCGATATTCGTTTTGATAAACACTGTTGATACTTTGCTATTGGTCTCCTCCTTCGACTCACGGCTCAACTCGGCGCCCTCAGCGTCAAGTTTGACATGAAGAAGCGGTTGACCCATTGGTTCGAAAAGAGCAGGGTCGTCTTTGCGTGTGAGCGTCAATTTTTGCTTGGAGCGTGGGGAATCAAGATGATAGGAATCTCGGTCGATCTTCACGAGTTCGACTCGATCGCGTTCATCCTTGCTATGCAAATCGACTCGGTCGATCGCCGACGAAACGACGTCGCCCCGACGTAAGTGGCGATAGTCGACAACCCAGCGTTCCTCAGTCTTGTTCGGTTTTTCAGGGGCACCCGGAGGCGGCGTGAAGGCTGTCGTCTGCTCGATCGTCAGCCGGTAAAGAGTGCCCGGCCTGGCCTCGCCAGCAGCGGTGGTCGCTGCACAGATGAGCGTCAAAAGCAGTGCTCGACGACAGGTTCGCACCATCACGAGCCCTTTCAGGTAGAGCAAGGGACAAGCGGCCAGAAGCACGGGCCGCCTTCGCCGCCTGTTCTCATTCCAGCGGAGCCGCTTCAGCTTCGCGGAACCGTGCTTCGTCAGCAAGCAAAAAGATCGACAATTACACGTCGAAGAATGCCATCCCTCGCGTCATTTCAGCCCATGGACAAAGAGAGTCGGGGCAGACTTCCGTAGCGCAGCGGCACCCGTCGTGGTCACATTGGTATTAGAAACATTGACCGCTCTCAATGGTGATACAGCGAGCTGCATAACGCCGGCGTCGCTGATCGTGTCGCCATCGAGAGAGAGCGTTCTCAGCCGCGGGTTCTTGGAAAGCGGTTCCAGTCCCACGTCGGTCACATGCGTTTTTCCGAGGTGCAAATCCGTCAAGCGAGGAAACGCGGCAAACCGGTCGCAGCTCGCGTCGCCCACTTCCGAACTAGACAGATTCAGACTCACTAATTTCGGGAATCCCGTCACTTTTTCCAGGCCTGCATCATCGACGAGCGAATACTGAAGATTCAACCGCGTCAGGCTTGGAAGTGCGCCCAGTTCGGCAATTGAAGTGATGCGTGTTGATATCAGAGTAAGACTGCTTAAACTTTGCATTCGCTTCAGCGCAACAAGTCCCGCGCTGGTGATTCTGTTTTTCTTCTGTGGATCGATCGGCCCCTTTAGCTGACCAAATGCAGTTCTCCCTCCGATCGAAAGATGTCCCAGATGAATCAGTCCTTCAAGGTGAGCGAGCCCAGCATCACCAGGAGTTCCGCCGCGAATCGTCAGCGTTCGAAGTTGGGTCAGTCCAGCGAGTGGCTTCAAATCGTCGTCTTGCAGGTCGACCACGTCGATGTCGATCTCTTCCAGTTCCGAAAGTTTCGCGAGATGACGCAAGGCAGACGCGGGTAAATTGGCGTCTGTCATCCTCAGATATTTCAACTTCTTGAGATTTTGAATCCGGGAAAACCCATCGGCTGTGATCTTGCTGGGCCAGTAAATGAAGTTGAAATCTGAAACGTCAGGCAACCCCGCGATCGACTTCATTAACGCGTCATCGGCTGGTCTGATCCCCTGATTTTGATTCGCCCCGACAGCCACCACAGTTTCAAAATAGTCGTGCCCCAACCGGTAGGCCAACCAGGTTCGCATTGCCATGACCGTTCGGGCTGCACCCGATTTCGAGGCCTTGGTCTGCGAGAAAAGCTCGTAATCGAGAGTGACCTGGCCGCCATACTCCTTGATCGTCGCCATGATCGCGCGCTGGTGCTTGTACCGGTTCAGGGTCCAGCCCATCCAGCACGCGAAGATCAATACGAAGACAATCAACGCGCGAAGGCTGAGCCGAAGAGGGCTGAACTTGCGAAGCCGCTGAGCTATCGCGGAAACGGCGTTGCGCAGGTTCATTGCAAATACCTCACGATTCGCGAATCGCCTTGCTTCGCCGGGGCGAACTCAGGAGAAGTTTTCGAACTGCAGGGGATACCCCGGGCCGTTTTCTTTCAAGTAGGCAATCACCGACTGTAGCTCGTCGATCTTCTTGCCTGTCACCCGCACCTTGTTGTCCATGATCTGCGACTGAACCTTCAGCCCCAGCCCTTTGATCTGCTTCACCATCTTTTTGGCGTCGTCGCCTTCGATGCCGACGTGCAGCGTAAGGGTCTCGCGGACCGAGTCGTGCGTGGCCTCTTCGAGCTTGCCACGTTTGAGTGCGGTCACCGACACACCACGCTTGGCCATCTTTTCTTTGAGGATTTGAATCACCGTTTCGAGCTGACCCTTGTGATCGGCATGGAGCAGCAGGCTGTTGTCCTTCTTGTTGTATTCAATCGTCGCGCGCGTTCCCTTGAAGTCGTAACGCACTGCCAGTTCGTGCTGCGCCTGAGTCACAGCGTTGTGCATTTCGACGAAATTGATCTCGCTCACGACGTCGAAAGAATGATTATCAGCCACGGCGGGTCTCACTCCAGAAACGGTGCGGTCGTCAATCGGTTCAGCATAACCGACGGCCCGATGACAACCAACTGTCTCCGTTACGTTAAACCTGAATGGATCCGCAATATTTCGAAATTTCCGGCATCCGGACACTCTGCCTTGAACTTTATTTCGATGCAGCAGGATCACCGGGGTTGGCTACTTCGACTTCGGATGCGAGCGTAAACACAACAGGCGCGACGTGCGTGACAACTTGCCTATTGCCACTTTCCATTGTGCGCTGCACTCTAGTGAGCATTTTCAACGAACCACGAAGCCATGCGTCTTTGTGGAGATCAAATTCCTGCGCCCCATCAACTTCAAACGTGCCTTGACCATTGAAGCCAAGCCCCGATGAAATCAGCGGCCCCGTCACCTTGACCGTGACAATGCCTTCTTTCTCACCAACCTTTTTGTAGTGAAGGACTCCTTTAACCGACTCGTTAGGACGAAAATCAAACGACATCGGCGCGTCCCATTCTTTCATTTCGGGCATGAAGGCCGGGTGGAAGAGTCGGGTCGTCGCGATAACGGGCCGAAGCAATGCATTTACATATCGTGTCTCAAAGTTGCTTTTCAGTTCGCGACTCAGCTCACCGCCCACGCGATCGATCTTCACGTCGAGCAAAGGCTTTCCAATCGGCTCGAAAAAGTCGGGACGATCCTTTCGCTTGATCGTCGTCGCTTCGGTCGGCTTTAGAGTATTGCGCGTGAATGAATCATGGTCGAGCGAGTAGACAGTCGCCGCGCCGTTCCTGAATTTCAATGCCAAATCATATCGATCGATGACGGATGAGACGACGTTTCCCGTGCGAATGTGACGATAGTCGATCGACCAATGCTCTTCAGTGTCGGGCGGACCAACGTCAGGCCCATTCCCGAAATGGTCTCGCTGCGAATACTCGCACGTGAGTTTATAAGCACGTCCGGGTTTTGGTTCCTCAGCGCGTGCGGCCTCCCAAGCCAAGAACAGCGGCACAAGCAGCAACCAGATCCGCATGCCAATCCCCTGTTCAAGCTTATGATTTATCTTTATGACGGCAAGCGAACCTAATCCACAATCTTCGCCGCCCAGGCCTGAAACAGCGGCTCGAGATCGACGTTACCGCCGCTGATGATCACCCCCACCCGCTTGCCTCGCGCATCAATCGCACCATTGAACAGCGGCGCAACCGCGACGGCAGACGACGGCTCGATAATCACCTTGAACCGCTCCCAAACGAATCTCGCCGCGTCGAGAATCTCGGGCTCCGTCGCGGTGACGATCGCATCGACTTTGTGTTTGATCACCGCGAAAGTGCGCTCGCCAAGCGAGGTACGTAAACCATCGGCGATCGTCTTGGGATCGTGCGATGGCTCGATCTTACCGCTGACGAGCGAGCGCTGGGCATCATCAGCGTTCTTGGGCTCGGCGCCGATGACTTGCGTACTAGGCGATTTTCCGTTGACCGTGATCGCCGTCCCTGCGAGCAATCCACCGCCACCGACCGGCGCGATCACAATGTCGAGCGGGCTGGCCTGATCGAGAAGTTCCCAGGATGCCGTCGCTTGCCCTTCGACCACGTGCCAGTTGTCGAACGGATGCACGAGTGTGTAACCGTGCTCGGCGATTAGCCGCTCAACGGTCTCTTCGCGCGAGGCGAGCGTTGGTTCGCAGGGTACTACTTTTGCGCCGTAACCTTCGGTCGCCTGCTTTTTGATGACGGGAGCCGTGCGAGGCATGACGACGCAGACAGGGACTCCAAGCTGTTTTCCTGCGAGCGCGAGAGCTTGGGCATGATTGCCCGAAGAATGCGTAACCACTCCTTTGGCGCATGAGGCTTCGTCGAGCTGCAACAGCGCGTTCATCGCGCCGCGGATCTTGAACGCGCCGATTTTTTGGAGGTTTTCGGCCTTCAGGAAAATCGTACCGCCGGTCAACGCGTCGAGCGTGCGCGACGTGAGGACCGGCGTTCGATGGATCCAGGGCGCCAGGCGTGCGCTGGCGCGTTCAATCGCGTCGAGGTCGGGGGGACCGCTGGCATCATTCATCGAAACGATCCCTCCGGATTCTCGGCAAACGCGAATTTACTTGATCGGGCTGTAGTCGGTCGGGTCCATGAACGTGGACTCAACCTTGGCGACGATCTTGCCGTCCTTCTCGCTCTCGGCGGCGGCCTTCTTCCACTCGGGATCGTCGCGGAACGCCTTCCACGAGGCTTCAGCAGCGTCCTTGCTGGGGTACGCCAGAATGTAGATGAGAACGTCGGGCTGGTCTTTGGGGGTCCAGTAGCCAACGAGTTCCATGCCGTGCTTCACGAAAAGCTTGTTCGTGTGTTCACGGAAACGTTTGTTGAGGGCGTCGAGCCGGCCGGGATGCGTGTAGTATTTGCGCATCTCGAAGACGCGGATTTTCCCCTGGGCAGGAGGATCGGCAGCGAGTGCAGCGGGCGAGAGCAGGGGAAGGAGGCAAAGAACCGCCAAGGCCAGCGCGGACAGAGCAAATCGCATGTGATGATAGCCTTTGCGAGACAGAGGAAACGCGTGGTGTATGGCACGACCCGCCGGTCGGGGACACTCCGGTTATAGAGCGCGCGCCGAGTCGTCTCAAGAGTCGACAGGAGCGAAAAGCGCCGATTCGTCCGGCACGAACCATCAAACCGATCCACCCGGCACGACCGCGCTCGCATCGGATATCACTGGCGTTCGGAATCGGCGAAAGACTTTTTGCGACCTGATACGCACAATGAGCGAGGGCCAATGTCGTCGTTAAGCCACTAAAAGAAACGCGGCAGGGCTTGGTCAAATGAACATAGCCCAGCCGCGTTTCTCATTAGACTGCCCGCGACGGCGATCTATTTCTTCGCCGGAATGAACTTGATCTCGTCGATACCGACGCCATAACCAAGCGATTTCGGGTTCTTTCCGTACACCGAAATCGTCAGCCTGTGGTCACCCTTTTCGAGCGTGAGCTGACCCAGCGAGATTGGCTTCGCGGGGCGCGTTTCGTCGTAAAAATAGTCGATGTACTTGTTGTCGTAGAGCGGCTTGTCGTCGAGCGAAATGCGCACTCTCGCATGATCGGCGGCTAGGGTGCCTGTGATCGTCACGTCGTATGTGCCTGCGACTTCAACGGGCAACTCCACGGAAAGCGTGTCGCCTTTAGCCGTACCGCTCCAGCGCAACTGGCGATCGTCGGTCCATTTGCCGCGATATTTCGTCATATCATCCTGCGGCTGCGCGATTCCGCCCGAAGTGGCGAGCACCTTGAGCGACGCACCCTCGAACACCAGCGACGTGCTCGCTACCTTGGGTGGCACAGCAGTCGTTGGCCGCGGGTTCGCGCCTCCCACAAGTGAGGTCATGTTCAGCTTAGGTGGGTCAATTTCCTTGCCGGTTGGGTCATGTAATTCGAACTCTTCAAATCGAGCTTTCAGCGGTTGCTTCGACAAGTTGGAGGCTGAAAGACCAACCAGTACCGCCGGTTTGAAGTCGAGTGCGAGTTCCTGGAATACAACGAGTCCTTTGCCTGGCTCGCCGAAGAGCATTCGCATTGCCGACCCCTTGCGCATTGCCGCAAGCACAATCGGCTTCTCGGGAATAGGCTTTGAGTAATGCAGGGCGACGAGTTTGCCGTCTTTGTAGACTTCGAAGAGCACCCGATGGATAAGCGAAACGCCCTTCTCGACCGAACCCTTGGTACGCTCGAGCCGGACGAAGTTCTTCGAATCCTGCCAGATCAACAACCCCGCACCCTGGAATGTGAACGGGAACTTGCGATTCGCCCCCGGTGCGTTGATCGCGGCTCCGCCTGGGTCGAAGTCATTGGTAACCATCACGGCCGTCAGGAAGTCGCCATCGACCTGCGCGAGCGCCGCTGGCGCAGTGAAAAGCTTGTACTGAGGCGCGCAAACCATCGCTTTTCCTGCCGGCAATTCGATCGTCGCGCCGCCGACGTGCGACTTGATAACCACGTCGTCACCCGTGTTCACCTCGCACGACCATCGGGGAATCGTCGCGGGACCGCCGCGCCGGGTCTTTTTGCCGCCGAGGTCGGCGATCGATCCCGTTTTATCGGGCAGGTCGATCTGAAGTGCCTGCGTGTTGAAATTCAGCCCCGGGCCAGTAAGCGTGAATTGCACCAGCACTCGCCGGCTCGCTGGAGAGTTGGCGGCGATCGAAACCTGACCGACGTAAGTTTTACCTTGCTGCGTCATCGGCGAATGAACCGCATTTCCAATCGGCGGCCACGAACCGTTTGGGTCGGCCCCCGATGGAATGAACGCGCCAATCAGCGGCCCCATATGCAGGCCGACGCTCTGGATCTTACGAAGCGGGTCGACGATCTTCGCCGTGAACTTGACCGTGATGCTTCCGCCCGCCACGGAGACCACTTCGCCGATCACCTGGCCGATATCACCTTTGAGGAACTGAGCAACCACGCTGGGTGGAATCGCGAAACCGACCGCCTCGCCGCGCAAGCGGGCGACGATCACACCGACGAGTCGCCCCTTTGCATCGACGAGCGGACCGCCGCTATTCCCTTCGATCGCCGATCCGTTGAGTTGCACGCGTGCCAGCCGGTTGCGAGTATCGCGCCGGAAGCTGCTAATCGTCATCGAGGTGACGGTGATCGCTGGATTGCTGTTCATATTGCCGGCGACCGCACCAATTTCGCGGCCGCGCGGGAAACCGAGCGCGTAGACCGGCATCGTCTCGAAGAATTCATCTTCGCTCGACGTGACGTCGGCCGCGATGGGCTTAGGCATGTTCTGCACGCCGCGAACTTCGAGAATCGCGAGGTCGCGAATTTCGCGCGGGTCGAAATCGAGCAGTGTGGCCGCAACTTCTTGCTGCTGCGGAGTGCCGCTACGAAAGACGACGGTGATGGTGGGTTGAACGCCTTGCGGGATTTCGTCGTCCTCGGGAACAACGACGTGCCGATTCGTCATGATCAGCGCGGAGTTGCCCGACGAACTCATCACGAAGCCAGACCCGCTCGCTTCGCCAACCTTGGGGATTGTGACCTTGATGAAGACGGTCGAATCCTTGACGCGGTCGAGCACCGCCTTCTCGATTGACTGTGCCCAGCAGGCGGGTGAAACCGCGAGCACCATCACAACAGCGCGCAGGGGGAAACGCATTGGTGAGCGGCTTTTCATTGGAGAATCGCTCGAAAAACGGGTCGACGTGAAACAAGCGAGTATACGCTTAAGCTATCGCCCCCCAACCTCGCACGCAAGCAACAATTTCAAGGATCAACGTCAGTATTTTATCAGTCTGTTTCCTATGTTCCCTGAGAAAACAACCCAAGCCGACTCAACTGTCGATGCTGATTCCATTTGAACGCCGCGTGAGGTAATGCTTCACCCATTGATCGAACGAATCATACGTGGGCGAGTTGTCCGCCAGGTTCTCCTCGATCCCGTAGTCGGGATCGATGTAGACGATCCTCTTTGTCTCTCGATCGAAGCAGAAATAGTCGCCGCATTCATTGGTGGCGAAGGCGATCAAATGTTCGGGATAGGGCTGATATTCACGCTGCTGGAGTTGGAGATTCAAATCGACGATCCCCAGGCTGGAATGGTCGACAAACCAGAGCAAGCTGGGAAGCTTCTTGATGACGTTGATGTCATGCGTTGCGACAAACTGCCGGTAATCGTCGGGAAAAACGAATGAGAGCGCGAGCTCCGCGGTTTCAAAATCGGCTGCGGACACTGGTTGATAGATGTCCGACTCATCATTGATCTCGTCGAGCTTTCGCACCGGTTCGCTCCGCGCTTTTCATGATTCGGGATCTCATCCTCATCGCTTGCCCAGCGCTCAAAATGAAATCGGCCGCGCGGAGGATTGCCTCCGCGCGGCCGGTGTTTTGCGTCGTCATTGTCAACTTGCTCAGACGAACTTCGTCACGCCGGGGCGGGGGACCGGGCGGGTCGGCAGGTCGCCCCAGACGAACTTCGTGGGCACAAGTTGCTGCTTCGAGTTGAACGCCTGCTCCCAGGTAATTTCCTGGCCGGTGTAGGCGGCTTCGCGACCCATGATCGCCAGCAAGGTGCTGCGTGATGCGAATAGGCCGTCGTTCACAGCCTTGCCACCACGAATCGACGCGAAGAAGTGGTCGTGCTCGGCCTGGTACATGTCCGTCTTCTTGCCGCGATAGGCGAACTTGTTCGGCCCGGTGATCTTGGGCGCGAAGACGTCGCACATTCCCTTCTCGCCGTGAATGTAGTCCTTCACCTGCGAGAATGCGTTCTTCCAGTGCCGCGAGTTGTGGTAACCGCGCGTGCCATCTTCGTACTCGTAAACCACGCTGAAGTGGTCATAAATGTTGCCGTAGCGTTCTTCGATACGAGCCTGGCGGCCGCCTGAGGCAAAGCACCGCACTGGCGGCACGTCGCCCATCGCCCAGCCCATCGTGTCGATACCGTGCACAGCCTGCTCGACGATATGGTCGCCGCTCAACCAGTCGTAGTAGTACCAGTTCCGCATCTGGTACTCCATCTCCGACTTCACCTCGTCGCGCTTCTTGCGCGGATCCCAAACGCCGTTCGAATCGTAGGTCGTTTCGATCGCAATCAGCCGGCCGATCGCACCGTCGTGTACCCGCTTCATCGTCTCGACGCGCGGGGCGTAATAGCGCCAGCAAAGACCGGCGACGATCGACAGCCCCTTGGTTTTGGCCTTCTCGCACGAGGCGAGCACCGAACGAACGCCCGTCGCATCAACTGCAACCGGCTTCTCGATGAACGCGTGGCGTCCCTTTTCGACCGCGTATTCGAGGTGCAGCGGGCGGAAGCCCGGCGGGGTGGTCAGTAAGACGACGTCGCACTGGTCGATGACCGACTTGTAGCCGTCGAAACCGGTGTACTGACGGTCCTTTGGAACGGCGACCCGTTCAGCGACCGGCGAGCTCTTGAGCGCCGACAGGCTCTCTTCGAGCCGGTCTTCAAACGCGTCGGCCATCGCGTAGAGTTCGGTGTTCTTGTCGGCGGTGAGCGCCTGTTCGGCTGCACCCGTGCCACGTCCGCCGCAACCGATGAGTCCCACCTTGAGTTTGTCGGAACCCGCGGCGTGTGCGTTTTGGATCAGGCTGAGGCTGGCGGTCGTCGCGACAGCCGCGGTTGTGTTCATCAGGAACGACCGACGATTCGGCTGGGCGTCTTGCATGAAACAGTCTCCGCAGAGGTGGGATGAGGCGTTTCGGGGTGGGAATAGGGGCCGATGCGATTCAACTCAGGCGTGGCGAGAGTCCAATTCGCTGGACCGAATCCGCTCCGAGGAAACGCAGGGTGCGGCAAGTCGCCCGGGGAACGATTGCCGACGAGGTTTACGCCAGACTATCAGGTTGCTCGTCGAAAGACAAACGCCCAAGCCCTCTCCGCACGAACCATCAACGAAAACGGCCGCTGCGCTGATTCTCATCAGCAACAACGGCCGTTCGATTGGGATGATCAACACTCGTACATCAATCAGGCTTGATCGGCGCTCCCTTGGGCGCGGCAGGCGCCTCGGGATTCGCAGGGGCTGCCTGAGCCTTCGGCGCGGCCGGTTCGTTGTCCCTGGCTTCGATCGATGTCGGCGTTGGCGCCATGTAGGGTAGAACTTCCTTGCGCCGGCCATTTTCCAGCTTGAAGACGTACGGCTCGGGCTTATCGAGATTGATCACACGGTTCTCGCGCTTCTCGTCGGGCATCCCCTCGTGGGTGATGATTTCGAGATTCGCGACGTGCGCCGGATTCTTCTCGGGCTGAAAAATCTTGTCGATTCGCACGGTGTAGGTGCCAGTGAACGCCCGCGGGCAGACGTAAATCTCCTGCGGATGCTTGCCAAAGCCATTGGTCACAATCGCGCCGCCCAGGATCGTGCGAGGCGTCTTGAAGAGCTGCGCCGTCGCTCCGAGTGGCTCGTCGACGATCAGATCGATGTCGTCAACACCTTCCCAGCTCAGACGAATGTAAACGTCGCGCGTCATTTCATCGTTCAACTTCGCCAGAAGCGCCTCGGACTCCTTTGTCCTGCCTTCTTCCTTGAGCGACTTCGCCAGCGCATCGACCTGCGTGCGGACGTCTCTGCGCAATTGTTCGTCGTTCCCCGGCCAGCCGAGCGACAGGATACGTTCCATCGCACTCGTCATCCGAACCGGATCTTTCGTCTTCTGTGCGACCATGACCGACAGCACCAGCGGCTCGATGCGATGTGGCACCGCCTTTGTCACCTGGTCGATCATGTCACCGGCCGAGAGCTTCGCAGGGCCAATCTTGTCGTAGATCCCCCGGCGATGAAGCGTGTCGGCGACGCTCAGCAGGTCGTCGTTGGGATTTTTCGACCGAGCCGCAACGAACGCGGCGAATCCCAGAATCGTTTTGATCTCATCGGCTGAACCTTTGCGATTCTCGATCGCCACGGCCAGCATCAGGTACATCCACGTCGTCGCCTCCGCCTTGCGCGGCTTGCCCGTGGTCGACTTGGCGGTCGCGTGTGAGAGATAGCCACGCAAGCACGCTTCGACATCCATGTCCTTCTTCTCCTGGCGAAGAAGGTAAATCGTTTCGAGTAGGTCTTTCGGCGACTCGTCGTGTTTCGCGAAATAGTCGTCCCAGAACTTGTATGGGTCGTGAGGCGCATTTGCCGGTGCAGCCGCCTGCTTGCCGACCTCGATCATCGGCTTTCCCTTGGCGTTTGTCCTTGGCGCCTCGGGCGCAGCCGGACGAACCATCGGCTCGTCGTCGGCAAACTTCTTCTTCGAAACGTCACCGGGACCGGCCGCCTTGGGGGCAGACCGATCCCGGTTATTTGCATCTGGATTGGCGACGGGCGGGTTCTGGTTAAACCCGTTTACTTGCTTTTTTTTTCCTCGAGAGGGCTCACGGTCGCGGGGTCCTGGGGAGGCACGGAGCCGAAGCCACCCATACCACCCATACCACCGCCCATGCCGCCCATACCACCACCCATGCCGCCCATACCACCGCCCATACCGCCCATGCCACCCATACCACCCATACCACCGCCCATGCCGCCCATACCACCACCCATACCACCGCCACCGCCCATGAGGGAGAAGGGGATGATCGAGAGGTCGGCCACGGGATAGACGCGAATTTCGGTCGGCTGGTCATCAGCGTTGGCGTCGGTGATCGTCATGAGCCCGTCCTTGACCGTGTAGGTCAGGCCAAGCTGCTTGAGGATCAGGCGGAGGCTCGTCTTGAGGGGGATACCTTCGAGGTCGAGCGTGACCGGCGAGGTGAGCGTCTTTTCCGCTTCCTGCAGGCCGACGGGATCAACATAGATGGGGATGCCCGACGGCAAGTCGAGCTCTTCGCTCATCGTGTTCTGCTTGATGTACTTGATCACGTCTTCAAGCGGCGTTTCGTTGGGGAACGCCATCGTGAGACGATCGTTGAGCTTCGTGAGGATCGCCTTAGTGCGGGCGTCGCGGTCGAGCAACGCTTCCGAGCCGGTGTAGCGAGCGCGGCGCTTTTCGGTGAGACGCACGAAGTCTTCGGCGCGGGGGAAGTCGATCGTCTTGGTGTCGGGGAAGGGAACGCCCGAACGGTCGACGTCTTGCAGGGTCAGCAGCGCACGATACTTCTTGAGTTCTTCGTACGACAGCGTTTGGCCCAGGAACCGCTTCGTCTGCGTCGTGTAGAGCGCGGCGTACGGAGCGAGGACGAACGGGTCGATGGCACGGGCCGCGAGGGCACGAGCACGAGCGTCGGTGAAGGGGGCCGTCGTCGTGTCGATGTCGCCGGTGCCGGCGTTCGAGTAGACGAGGTAAATACCCTGCGAAATCAGGTTATCGAACTCGGCCATCAAGACGCCGATGCGTTCCTGATCGCGTTCCGAGTTCGACAGAGCGCGAAGACGAGCTTCGTCGGCAGCCTGGCGACGATACATGTCGGCCCGGGCGAGCGAGACGCGTTCTTCTTCGGCTTCGGTCGCACCGATCTGGGCGCGAACCTGGTTTTCCAGGCGGCGACGATCGGATTCATTCACCTGATCGGCCGACTGCACGGCATTCAGCGTCGTGCGAAGCTCTGAGAGAGCTTCTTCAGGACGGCCGCCGAGCGTGAGGTCGCGGGCCCGCTGCAGACGCTGGGTCACCGAGTTGTTGAATTCCTGGCGGCGAACCGCTTCGATGCGGGTGTGCTCGTTGAGCGTCGCCGGGCTGCCGGTCGCGGGGGCCGGAGCAGGGGGCGGGGTGTTCGCGGCCGGCGGGGCCGGTTCCTGATATGCGGTCAGCCGGACGGTGGCCGTTTTGGAAAGAGCGGCACGCGCTTCGGCGTTATTGGGATCGAGATTAAGGGCGTTGATCAGGATTTTCCGCGCCTCGGCGGGACGACCCTGACTGAGCGCCTGGCGGCCTGCGGCCGTAAGTTGTTGAGAGAGTGAGGCGTCGGCACCGAATGCGGCCACGCCGGTCAGCATCAGGCCGCCCAACGTCAAAGGCCCGACACCTTTCCACAATCGCGCGGATCGGGACATTTTCGGCAATCTCCAAGCTAGGGACAACCGGCAGGGAACCGGCTCGGGCGCAAGACGTGTAATCTAGGGTAATTGAATGGACCCGCGCGAACAAGAGTTCGCCGATCGTAAGGTCTTCGATCCTTGGGTCCGGACGATCGCTGGCGATCGACGGGCCTCCGCCTCATGAGATCTATTATGCCACATGATCCCGGAATGGCATGTCTCAGGGCGCGAGTTGTCTCGTCGAAGTGAATCTCGCCGTTTTGACACTGCTCGGGGCGTAACCTAATTCTTCAGAAGCGGGCGTCGACAAAGGAGATCGGCAAGTTCGGCAATGTTCGCCGGAACAACCCCATTTAAGTAGGGATTCCGATAGTCGTACGCCCAACCTGCTGCCCGGCATCGCCGGACGGCACATCGGAGAGCATTGAATATGTCCGACAATCATGAGACGCCGGCTGAAGCTCCGAAATTCGATTTCTCGGCGTTTCCCGAAAACACGCTTTTTTACGACCGTCGTACTGGTCTCGAACGCCGCAATCAGCGCGCCGAAACGAGCGAAGCCGCTCGCCCCGAACGCCGCGCCAAGAAAGAACGACGTAAGCGTATCGACCCCACGACGTTCGAGAAACAATACACGCCCGACGAACTCGAGTTCATGACGGCGATGCAGCAGTTCAAAGTACGCACCGGCAAGGCGTTTCCCACGCACCAGGAAGTGCTCGAAGTCGCTTATTCACTCGGCTATCGCCGGATCGCCCGGTTTGAAGACGACCTCAACGAGACCATCGACTTCCCGATCGCCGAAATCGCGCCGGTCGAGAGCTTCTGAGTCGTTTGGAATACCGCAACAGTAGATAGAAGTCGCAATTCGCGACTCGGCAAGGGATCGGACTGGGTGGCCTGGACAACTTTGTTGTTCAGACGGCGGAGCCACAAGAGGTTAAAGCGCAAAAGGTTGCGCTCACCTCTTGGTCTTCGACGCCCTTTGCATAAGCCCGAGGTGAAAAAGAAGAGACGCCCGCGTGGTCGATGGGGACCGCGCGGGCGTAGTTTTTTTTACTTTGAATTGCGAGGCGATCAGCGGCGAATGCTCGCCCCTTCGCCGTCTTGTAGCAGCGTCACCCAGGCCTGAGCCGCCTGTCGGGTCAACCGGACCGCCGAGATCAGACGAGTCGCCCGGCCGCTCGGAGCAACAGCGGGTTCGGTTTCAGGCGCGCTCACCACCGCCAGATCGGCAGGGGGACCAACCAGTTCGTGACGAACCGGGACAAGTTCCGAAGGCGGACCAACCAGCTCGTTGAGAGCGAGCATCAACTCCTGGGGCGGTCCAATCAATTCGTTGCGAACAATCATCAAATCGGCGGGCGGGCCGACCAGTTCGTTGCGAACAACGGCCAACTTCGACGGCGGGCCAACCAGTTCATATTGAACAACCGCAAGCGACGCGGGGGGGCCAACCGGTTCGTACTGAACAACCGCCAACGTGGCGGGGGGACCGACGAGCTCGGTCATCAAGCCTTTCTCGCCAACCGTCTGGCTAGCCAGGCTTTCGAGACTGCTCAAAGCGTTATCAGCAACCGTGGTCGACTCGAACGGCAGCGATTCACCTTTGTGAAGCGAGTCGAGCAGGGCCAGGTCGTTCGTGAAGTCGCGTTTCATTTCGCCAACAACGCGCTCAAAGGCGGCGTCGGCCTTATCTTCTGCGCTCTTCACAACGACGGGAGCGCCACGGAGGTCATCGAGTCGCGCGGCGATCCAAGTCCGGCCCGCGCGGGTCCAGTTCTGCACCTGATCGGAGCTGGGAGGCGTCACCCCAAGGCTCGTCACCAGGGCGACAAGGCAAAATCGCAGTAGCATCGTACCGAACTCCTCAAACTCAAGCCGCGGACGATAATGCGAGTCTGACAGTCCGCGAAAATGTTGCGATCATTGCGGTCACAGCTTTGGCGGCAATTTGTTCTACTTGTTAAACATTATCGACCAGCGAAACACGGTCCTTTACACAGAATGTTGATACAAGGCAATTCAGTGATAATTTGCCGCTCACGTTCTTCTCGCCGCCTGGGAAGAGTAGGAGGGCACCGGACGACGAACTCGCGTTGTCGCGTAGGGGAAAAACCGTAGGATGGCGGCTCACGTTGGAAGTGAGCGCAAGGCGGTAGGCCGGAGGGAGCTAGGCCGATGGGCAAGCGGGTTTTGGTGACGGGCGCGGGCGGATTTATCGGCAGCCACCTCGTCGAACTGCTCGTCCGCGAAGGGCACGAAGTCCGTGCTTTCATTCGCTACAACGGCCGCGACGACCGCGGACACATCGATCGCCTAAGTCCCGACGTACAAAAGCAAATCGAAGTCTCGCGCGGCGATCTCAAGGATCCCGAAGCCGTACGCGCAGCGGTCCACAACCGCGAATGGGTGTTCCACCTCGGCGCTCTGATCGCCATTCCTTATAGCTACCAGAACCCGCTCGACGTCGTGCAAACCAACGTGGTCGGAACCGGCCATGTGCTCGATGCCGCTCGCGCCAGCGACTGCATCGAACGCGTCGTCCTGACTTCAACTTCCGAGGTCTACGGCACCGCGCAGTACGTGCCGATCGACGAAAAGCATCCGCTGCACGGTCAATCGCCGTACGCCGGGACGAAGATCGGCTCGGACGCGCTGGGGATCAGCTATCATCGCGCGTTTAAGATGCCCGTCACTATCCTCAGACCGTTCAACACGTTCGGTCCGAGACAATCGGCTCGCGCGATCATTCCCACGATCATCAGCCAGGCGCTCGCCCTACCGAAAATCCGCCTGGGCAGCCTCGACCCGCGCCGCGACCTCACTTATGTCAAAGACACCGCCCGCGGATTCCTGGCAATCGCCCAATGCGACGCCGCGATCGGCCAGGTGGTCAACATCGGCCGGGGCGACGACCTGACGATCGGCGAGCTAGTTGAAAAGATCGCCGCGATCATCGGCAAAACGATCGTCGTCGAAACCGACCAGGCCCGCGTCCGCCCCGCGGCGAGCGAAGTGGGCCGACTCCTCGCCGGAACCGCCCTGGCGCAACAGCTTTTCGACTGGAAGCCCGCCTACACCCTCGACCAGGCGCTCGCCGAAACGATCGACTGGGTGCGCGACAACCTCCACCTCTTCCGCGTCGATCAGTACACGACCTAACGCTTCAGATAGTAGAGACGCCCGTCCTCTGCACCAATCACGAGGTCGGGCGGCCCAGCGCCACCCCAGTTCACAGGCGTGGGGCTCGTGTCGTGCCCTTCGATATTCTTCTTCGCGACGTTCCCACGATCCGCAAAAACATACTTCCCATCCTTCGACGCAACCTGTTGCCACCACTGCGCATTCTGGCTATTGAGCAAAAAGTCGAGCCGACCGTCGCCATCCCAATCCACGATACAGAACTTCCGCCGCCCACTCGCCCCTGCGGTTTTGGCGTTCCAGCGCAGGGCATTGCCGCTTTCATCAACAAACACGCGCTTGGGCGGCAATAGCACGCGCTTGCCATCGCGCTCGACCCGCTCGAAGAACGCGAGATATCCCTCGTGATCGAGCATGATCAGGTCGACCAGCCCATCGCGATTCCAATCAGTCGCAAACGGAGTCGTCCGCCACTCAGTGAGCAATCCAGCCCCCGCCGGCCTGAGCCACCCCCACGCGAGATGAGGCTGCTCGCCCTCCCAAGCGACCTCAACCGCCCGCGGCTCTGCCAACTTCGGCGCATTGCGCGTGCCGATATTCTTGAGCCAGATCACCTTGCCCAAGATCGAGTTGAGCACGACATCAGGCAACTTGTCGCCATCCCAATCGGCGATGCTCAGCGTCGTGTACCCCCACTTCGCCTCGGCCGGCCCCTGAATCGAGCCGTTCGACCCAGCCATGATCCGAAAAGGTTTGCTGGCGACATCCAGATACTTCGGCGCGGCCCATCGTGGAGTTTCGCTCGACCCCTTGCCAAGATTCTCGAGAAACACGAGGTACCCGGCCGTGTTGCCGCTGACGATATCGGTATCACCGTCTCCATCCCAGTCAAAAGCAACCGGCGTAACCAATGCCCCCAATTTCACGTCATCGGCCTCTTGCTGAAAGTAGCGCGGAACCTGAAACCGGGGCAGACTATTCGCGGCGATCGGGCCCAAATTCTCGATCAAAGCGACGCGGCCGTCTTCATCACCAACAATCAAATCAATATCGCCATCGCGATCCCAATCGATGGCGGTTGGCGTGATCATCTGTAAATCCATATGCAACGGCGAACCATCGCTCGCCCGCAGCTTCACGCCCGAGGCATATTCCGGCTTTGTGCGCGTACCGGTGTTCACGAAGTAGGTGAAGCCGTCGAGAAACTCACCACAAAGCAGGTCGAGATCTCCATCTCCATCAAAATCCGCAAAGTTCGGCGACGGCCAGCCAAACACTTCCACCGGCTTTCCCGCCGCTTGCACTTTCTCGGGGTTCGCATAAACAGGTGCGTCATTTGTCCCCGTGTTTTTCACAAAGTAAACGAACCCTCGCAGCGGGCCGCGCGTCCATTTGCCAGAGGCGTCGTAGCCGTTATCCCAGCCGTAATCGGTCCAATCATCGGCACCGAGGATCACATCGAGCCGGCCGTCACCGTCGAAATCGACATAGCGCCAGAAGTTGCCACGCACCCGATTGGGATGGACGTTTTGCGGAATCGACAATGGCTTACCGTCGAGCAATCCACGTTTGAGAAATTCTGGATATTCCATTCCCGGCGAAAGCACGCGCGGTTTGCCGTCGACGTAGCTCACCTGCACGTTCTGCAAGCCGTGGCTGATCCGCTTCCCAGGCTTGAATATCGGAAGCTTGCCACCCGAGGTATTCTCAAAAAAGTAAACACCATTATATGGTTTGTCGGGACAATTCACGACGAGGTCATAATCGCCGTCGCCATCGAAATCCATCGGTAAAGGCCAGGCCCAGAGTCCGACGCCAAGATCGACGACGAGTCCGGGATTGTTGTATTTCAGCCGTTCCAGCGATTGGGCGAGCGACGTGGAAGTAAAACAGAAAAACGCTGTCGCAACGAGAATCGACGCAAATTTCATCGTGTAGTCTCTAAAGAGAGGCCGAGTGATCTCGGCACGCTACCATGAAATCCGCGCGCGGCCAATCGATTGCCCCCCTGACGAAAAACCTTGCATGCAACATTAAATCACATCATCACTAATAAAATCTTGCGTACAAACGCGATGATACAATTTCAAAGTTCACGAGCACGCCTCATCGCTGGAATCGTCAAAACATGGTGATGAAGCATTCGACCTATTCCAAAGCGAAACCACACAGCCAAGCATAGTTGAGACCGAACGCCTGCAATCGTCCCACCGCGAGCCAATTCACTTGCGATCCGAGCGACGGGATAGCGAAAGACCTTGATCACCAGAAGTTGCGAAGGGCGTGCTGAGACGAGGCGGTAAGTCACCTCATATCGAGCCAGGTCGCCCAACCAGCTCGCGAAAGACGGTTCCGACCCAACGTTGCGGCACACGTAGTCCGCAAACGACGCCGATTCGTCTTCGCGGCCAACTGCGGCGCTCTCGTTTACGAATCGTTGGAACAGATTCAGGTAGCTCGTCCCAAGCGCGCGCCGAGTGAGAGGAAGTGACTTGGCAACGTCGCCTGCTCGTTTTCGATAGAGCGATGCCGCAAACGCATCGACCCGCGTCTGATCGAGGCTCGCGAGCCTTTTTGACTCGCTTTCATCAAGACCAAGCGATTTTCCAACACCAATTGGGTCGGCGAAGAACCGGACGCGGAAATCCTCGTCGGTGAAGAGCCGCGCCAAAACCATCTGCGCGACCGCTAGTTCCATCGGCCCGACCGCCTACCAGCCTCGCGCGCCCGCTCCAGATCGGCGAGAAGCTCCTTAAAAGGAGGTAGATTCTCGTCGCGCTCAAGAAGAATCCCACGTACCGGCGCGTTCGCCACGGCGCGGTCGAGCACGGCCCAGACTTCGGACGGAACCGGGTGCGCGTGGCTGTCGATCAAGAGACCATCGTCCCAATGGCCGCCAGCCAGGTGAAGCTGAACGACACGGTCCCACGGCCAGCGGGCGAGAACGTGGTCCAGGTCCTGACCATGATTGACGGAGTTGGTATAGAGGTTTGTCACGTCACAGAGCAAGCCGCAACCGGTGCGGTCGAGCACCTCAGTGAGGAAATCGGCCTCTTCCATATCGCTGCCCGGCACGATCAGCGGCGAGGTAATGTTCTCCAGGATCAGCGGCGTGGAAATCTCGCGCTGGACGACCTCAACATTGCGTACAACCACATCGACGGCTTCGCGAGAGAAAGGCAGTGGCGCGAGGTGGCCAATCGAGATTCCACCCGCGCGAGTGAACGCGATATGCTCGCTCCACCACGGCGGCTTCAAACGGTCGACGAGCCTGGCCAACGATTGGAGATAACGCGGATCAATCCCCTCGGCGCTCCCCAACGAGAGATCCAACCCGTGAGGAACAAGCGGAAAATGCTCGGCCAGCAAATCCAGCTCGCGGAGTTTCTCGCCATTGACGTCCAGATAATGGTCCGCCGTGATCTCGAGAAAATCCACGCCATCGCGGTTACGAAACAGGTCGGCGAGAAATGGCGGGCGGAATCCCAGCCCGACTCCGAGCGTCGGAAGATCCGTCGTCATTACTTTTAGCCTCCACAACCACCGCAACCGCCGCCCCCACAGCCGCCCCCTCCACAACCTCCGCCTCCACCACCGCAACCGGCGCCACAGCCGCCTCCGGAAGCGGCTCGTGCGAATGCGAGGTTGAGGTCGTTGTAGGCCGTCCCCGAAAGAACGCCGAAGCCGAAGAGCGAGACCGCGAGAAGCATGTCCGGCGTCGGTTGTTCAGCCATCGACAAATTCGTCTTCAGCGATCCATACGCAAGTCGCAACCGATCGAGATACGCTCTGCCTCGGCGGCTCACGCGCGGCAATGCAAGCGCAGACGCGATGAACACGGCAATGGTGCCGACGATCGCCAGCACGATCAGGAACCCAACATTATTCCGTCCCTTCGCAATCGCGACGAGGAACTTGTAACCACCGAGCCCGATGACAATCAGCGATCCAAGCGTGCCAGTCGGCGCGATGATTTTCCGGGTCTCCGGCGGATTGAGCATCTCCTGATTTTCGAGCTGCTTGTGCATCGGGGCACACTGAGTTTCGACAAATGAAGTCAGTTCGCGCTTTCCAAAAAGCGAGCTCGCGGCGACTCCGTCGATCGATGGAATGGCTTCGTAGACAGCATTCTCGATCGCATCGAGCCGAACCTCTTCGGGCGCGAGGCTTGTCCGAAAGATGCGTGATTTCTTGGCTTCAACTTCAACCAAACCCTGCTGAACCAGGCTAAAAACCGCAGTGCGAATAACCTGATTCTTCCCGCCGAGCAAATAGGCGATCTCATACGGGTCTGGTTTCGTCGGGACTTCCGGCAAGTCGTGAGTCGACGTAACATCAGCACTGCGGACAACGAGCACGACAGCGACAATTGTGGCGACAATCGCCAGAACATAGATGACGAGAAAATCGTGTCCGGGAAGATCAGCAATCGGGTTATGGAGCCAACCGTTCATGGCGGCCTCGTTTGAAGATCCAGGTACACAAACTCTCGCCTCGATTATCCATCGAAGCGACTGGGCGAACCACACTGTCGCCCGTTTCTTCTCGCAATCTGAGAACGCTATCGTCTTCGTTCGTCTCACTGCGCGAAGTAATTCGTACGATGGCGAGGTTTATGAGATCGAAATCCACGGAATGCCACGATTAACCGTGCGAACCGCCGGAACAAGTGTCGTGACATTCTATAAGACAATTGCTTGCCTTCGAGTTTTTCCAATATGTGCCAGACCATCACCCTATACCGCCCCGTTGGCCCCAAAGAACTGGATTTGATCGCCGCCTCCGGCTGGACCGCTTTCCCGCCGCGCTTGCCTGAACAACTGATTTTCTACCCCGTCATGAACGAGGAATACGCCGCCTGGATTTCCCGCAACTGGAACGTCCGCGACTACGGCGCCGGCTACGTGACGAAATTCGCCGTGAACAAAGAGTTCGTCGACCGCTATCCCGTTCAGCGCGTCGGGGCAGGGCACGCCGAAGAGTTATTGGTCCCAGCCGGTGAGTTGCCTGAATTCAACCGCAACATCGTCGGATTGATCGAGGTCATTGCCGAATTTCACGTGTAAGCCTGGTCACAGGCGAAAACCCCTTCGCGTTGCGTCTCCCCGCCTCAATCCCTATCATGGGGCTTGATGGATTCTTCAGGAAATGCGGGAGCCGCGATGAGTATCGACTGGACGCCTTTGTCTTCGCTGATCGAGACTTACGATAAATTCGTGGTGACCAGCCACGTGCGGCCCGATGGCGATGCGCTTGGATCGACGCTCGGAATGGTCGGCCTGCTTCGCCAGAAGGGTAAGGACGTCCGCGCGGTGATGACCAGCCGCACTCCGCCGCGCTACGATTTCCTCGACCCCGATGGAACACTCTTCGAACATTTCGGCACCGCCGTCACCCCCGCCGATCTCGCTGATCGCGAAGTCCTGGTCATTCTCGACCTCTCCGCCTGGTCGCAACTCGGCGAAATGGCCGACTGGGTTCGATCGTTCCCCGGTAAGCGCGTGGTGATCGATCACCACGTCAGCCAGGACGATCTTGGCGCAATTTTCCTCAAAGACACCACCGCCGAAGCCGCCGGTACGCTGGTCACGCGTGCAGCCCACGCGCTGAAGGTCCCGATTACGCCCGAAATGGCGATGGGTCTCCTCACCGCGATCGCCATGGACACCGGCTGGTTCCATCACCCCAACACCACGCCACAGACCCTGCGAACCGTCGCCGAGCTGATCGAAGCCGGAGCGAAGATCGACGAGATCTATCGCCTGCTTTCGGAACGTAACAGCTTGGGACGGCTGAAGTTAATGGGCGAAACGCTCACGTCGCTTCAGACCGAACTGAACGGGCGGATTGCCTATGCGTCGGTGACTCGAGAAGACTTCGAACGCACTGGCTCGATTCCGCCGGATACCGAAGATCTGGTCGACTTCACCGTGAGCATTCGCGGCGTCGAGGTCGGCATGCTGTTCATTGAACAGCCGCGTGGTGGAATCAAGATGAGTATCCGGTCGCGAAACGGTCTCGACTGTGCGAAACTGATCTCAGCATTCGGCGGTGGCGGCCACAAGGCTGCCGCCGGGGCTACGCTGCCCGACCCCCTGAGCGAGTCGCTGCCCAAGGTTCTCGCGACCGTGAAGGCCGCGCTCGGTGGTTGAGCCTGAGAAACACTGCCAACAGGCGACCCCTGTTTTGACGTAACAACAAGAAGAGAGCGAACATCCTCCTGCTTGAACCAGAAAGAGAGCAGGGGGATGTGCGCCAGATTTCCCCGACTGGTTCCCGCCCGCCCAGTTTGCCTCGCAACGGTCCCGCCGCGCTTGACCTTCCCGCCCGTTTGAGAAATCGCTCCGATCGAGGGTTCTCTCCCATGCCCACACGTCGTGGATTCTATCGTTTCCTCTCCATGCTCGGAGGAAACACAGTCGCGATAGCGATGGCCGTGCCGGGCGTCCGCTTCCTGCTCGACCCGCTCACCAAAAAAGGGCAGGAACGCAACCTTCTGTCGCTCGCACGTCTCAGCCAGCTCCAACCCGGCAAGCCGCAAGCTTTTAGTATCATTGAAGAAAAGCAAGACGCCTGGGTGAAATACCCCAAGGAACCGGTCGGCTCGGTCTGGCTCGTCCGCCAACCCGACGGCGCGAAAGAAAAAGTCCTCGCCTTCTCGGCTGAGTGTCCGCACTTAAGTTGTTCGGTCACGCTTTCGAACGATCGCCAGGGGTTCCAGTGCCCCTGCCACGGCGCGATGTTCGGACTCGACGGTGCCAAGAAAAACGCCGTCTCCCCGCGCGGAATGGATGGCCTCGAGGTCGATCTCTCCGACGATCCCGACCCGGTCATCAGCGTCCGGTTCGCGCGTTTCCAGCCCCAGTCGGCGGAGAAGAAGTCCCTTGCTTAACAACATCATCGCCTGGCTGGACGACCGCACTGCCTTGCCCACAATCACCCGACGCTTCCTCGACCGCCCCGTGCCGGTCAACAAGCGCTGGGGGCACGCGCTCGGCTTCGCGCTTCTGACCACGCTGATCGTCGATCTCATCACCGGCCTGCTGCTAATGACGACGTACAGCCCATCAAGCACGATGGCCTGGGGCAGCGTCTATTACATCACCTATCAAATGGATGCCGGCTGGTTCGTCCGCGGCCTGCACCGATACGCATCGTACGGCGCTGTCATTCTGGGCGGGCTTTACCTGTTCCGCCTCGTGCTCGTCGGCGCTTATCGCGCCCCGAAAGAGATGCACTGGTGGCTCGCGTCTGCGGTGTTGCTACTCATCCTCGTTGCTGGCGTTTCAGGCAACGTTTTACCGTGGGATCAGCGAGGCTACTGGGCGGCGATCGTCGAAACCAACATGGCCGGCGGAACGCCGATCATCGGCCCGATGCTCAAGAAGGTGATTCTCGGCGGCAGCCAGGCCGGTAGCCAAACGCTCACCCGGTTTTATGGCCTGCACGTCGCGCTCATTCCCAGCCTGATGCTCTTCTGCGGCTGGGTTTTCGCGATGCTCTTCGTCTTCCGGAGACGGGCCGACGATGAAACCGTCCTGACCGAGCCCTACTGGCCACATCAGTCGTGCTGCGATATCGCGCTCGCTTCGCTTACCGTCGCACTCATCTGCGCGCTCACCGTCGCCACGCACGGCTACAGCCTCGACGCCCCAGCCGACCCTTCCAGCGACGATTACCCCGCGCGTCCCGAGTGGTACTTCCTGCCGCTCAACCTGCTCGTGCACGAGATGGCTGGGCGCGAATACATCGCAACCATGGTCGTTCCGGGCGTGGCAACCACCGGCCTTTTCCTACTGCCCCTCGTGGCCAAATTGCTGCCGCGCAAGCTCGGCTCGGCCCTCGCGTTCCTCTTCATCTCCACGCTCGCAATCGCCGCACTTTCACTCACCGGCACGGCGATTTACCGCGACTTCGAAAGCACGTCATACCGTATCGCCCGTGAAAAGGCCGACACCGCCCGCGACCGCGCCATTCAGCTTGCGCGCGATGGAATCCCGCCCGAGGGAGATTCCTACGTCCTCAGTCGCGACCCGCTGCATCACGGCGGCAAGATGTTCGAGAAGAAGTGCCTCGGCTGCCATCCTTTCGGCGGCCAGGTGCAGGGCGAGCCATCAGCCCCCGACCTCAAAGATTTCGGCACCCGCACCTGGATTCGCGGCCTGCTCGAAAAGCCGACGTCGGATGCCTATTTCGGCAAGGTGCCTATTCTTGATGGCATGAAGACGTGGAAGGAAAGCTCGAAGCTCAGCCCCGCCGAACTCGACGCCATCGCCGATTTCGTCGCCACATTCGCGACGATTGACCCCGAAGTTTCCCCTGCCGATTGGTACGCAGCGCCCACCACGAAGAACCACCCCGGCTACACGCTGTTCCAGAAGAATTGCGTCGACTGCCACACCATGGGTGATCCAAGCCAGGCCGAGAAGAAGACTCAGCCTTCCCCCGACCTCTTCGGCTGGGGCTCGCCGCGCTGGACAAGCCGGATGATCAAGAATCCCAGCAGGTCAACGCACTACGGCCATCTCGAAGCCGACCAGAAAATGCCCGCCTTCGCCGACCAGTTGACCGAGAACGATATTTCAGCCCTCGTCCGCTACATTCGAGGCGATTACACACCTCCGCCGCCACCTGCGCCCGTTGCGCCGACGAGCAAATAACGCAACGCTGCCCATAAAACGAACGAACTCGAGAGCGGCCGCCCCGGTTGTCACAAACCGTCGGGTCGGCCCGTCTCAACTGCACCTGCACTAAAGGAGCGGTGATATCCGCTCCGCGCACAGGTTGCACGCATGAAATTCGCTCGCCGCACGTTTCGAATCGCCGGAATCTACGGGATCATCGTCCTGGCACCGATGTACCTGCTGGAATCGCGTATCGGCGCCGATCAACCGCCCGCCATCACGCACCCGGAATTCTTCTACGGGTTCGTCGGCGTGGCCCTGGCGTGGCAGGTTGCGTTCTTGATGATCGCCCGCGACCCCGCCCGCTTTCGCCCGCTCATGATCCCCAGCATCCTCGAAAAGGCCTCGTTCGGCTTCGCTGCAATCGCCCTTTATGCTACCGGCCGGCTCGCGCTCAGTATGCTCCTCGCAGGGTCGATCGACCTCGCCCTTGGCATTGCCTTTGTCATTTCATATTTCAAAACAAACCCAAATATTAATCATTATCAATCTTAAATAACATCTCATTTCTAATAAGGCATGCGGACATCGCAATCTCAAGGCGAACGAGCGGAGGCGGCGCCGGTTTTTGGTCATTCTTTCAATTTCTGACGCCGGTTCTGCTATCCCGATTCCCGTTTTGTGACGGTCGATGTGATGCCTCGCACGGGGGGCTGAACAGATCGTTACCAGGCGATCGGCGGATGTTGCACACTCGGCTTCCCGGAATGCCGTTATCCGGGAAACTTGAGGGAAAATGGCCGATTTTGCCGGATTTTCCTTGAGTTGGGGTTGCGATGCGTTTATGCTCCACCCATCTTCGCGAAGACGACCGCGTTCCTCCGCGGTCAGATAGAGTTTCTCCTCGCTTCACACCTAAGAATGGAACCGTTTGCTCGGTCTCACCTGACCGCTCTCATTGGATTGAGGGTTGGCCTGGCGAGTCTCTTGGGATGTCGCGACTGTGGTTCAGTGCGTTTTCTTTAGCGTACTTCGCCACGCCCTTGGCCTCCGCCCCTAGATTTCATCATGGTTGATGAGTCAATAATGGGACGGTCATCGAACGGATTTCGCTGACGCCAGCACAAGGAAGGGAAGCCATGCCAGCCATCAAGGATCGGCCCCTCATCGGCATCAATACCGACTACCGTGCCGTCGCCAAAGGCCGCGCCACTCACAGTCAACTCAGCAGCGGATACTACGATATCCTGCTCACCGCCGGGGCATTGCCTGTCATTCTGCCCCCGTTCACCAAGGAACTCGACCTCGCCCCCATTCTCGACCGCCTTGACGGCATCATGCTGACCGGCGGCGACGACATGGATCCGAGGAAGATGAATCTCGCGCCCCATCCCTCGATCAACGTCATGAACGAGCGGCGGGAAAACGCGGATCGCTTGCTCTGCAAGCTCGTGCAGATGCGCAAGATGCCGACCATGGGCATCGGCGTCGGCATGCAAGAACTCAACGTGGTGAATGGCGGTGGCCTCTATCTCCACCTGCCCGAAGACCTCCCGCGCTGCATTCCGCACCGCGACCCGCAAGGCGGCGTGCATCGCCACACCGTCATCATGGAGCCCGGCACGCGGATGGAGGAAATCTACGGTCCCGGCGAAATCCGTGTGAATTCATATCATCACATGGGAATTCGCAAGCTCGCCCCGATCTTCCGCCAGTCGGCAATCGCCCCCGACGGACTGATCGAAGCCTTCGAAGGCAAGGATCCTTCGTGGTGGGTGACGGGTATCCAGTGGCACCCCGAAGCCGAGGGAACGATCTCGCTCGACACGCAGCTCATCGAGGCGTTCGTCGCCGCGTGCTCGGTCACCAAGGGATCGCTCCACCTCGCCAAGGCCAGCTAATTCCGCTCTCCTGAATCACTCGTTCCTCCTCCTCGCGAAACCGGGCGCGGGGGTCGGCCTCACGGATGGGGCCGGCCTCTGCGTCCAATTTATTTCGAAGCACTGGCCGAGAAGAGCGGTTGTCAATTTGGGGTGAACCCCGACAGACGACAGTGAGACACATTCGCATTACGACGTGCTCTAGCAAGCACAAACAATTCCGCTAAGGCTCTGGTTGATCATATGACGCTCAAACGCATGGACAACGTCCTCATCGTTGTCGACGACCTCGAAGCCACCAAGGCGTTCTTCATTGAACTCGGCCTCACGCTTGAGGGTGAGACGACGGTTGAAGGGCCTTTGATCGGCAAACTGATCGGGCTCGAAAATGTCCGGGCCACCTTGGCAATGATGCGAACTCCCGACGGGCAGGGCATTGAACTGGACAAGTTCCACACGCCAGACGCGATACGGTTTGGGCCCGTCGACGCGCCCGTAAACACGCTGGGCATCCGTCGCATCATGTTCGCCGTCGAAGACATTGACGCCATCATTACGCGCATGCGAGCCCAAGGAGCCGAAGTCATTGGCGAAATGCAGTACGGAGATTCGTACCGTCTCGCCTACATCCGCGGGCCCGAGGGCATTATTGTCGCGCTCGCAGAACAACTCGGCTAGTTTGTGCCTGGCGTATCACAATGCACGACGTAATCCCGCCAGTCTCGTCGCTTTCTCGATCTGCGCATCTCGCGAACCGAGTCACCTTGCTCGGTTTGCTACGACTGACACGCATCTGATTCCCGAGCAAGACTTAAAAGCATTTCAGCGTCCCATCCCCGGACCTCGGCCACAAAGACTTCGATCGCTATCCGGTCGTCTCAATTCTTCCTTACGAACTGCCCGAACGACTCCCGCGTCGAACCGATTCCTAAATGCCAAAATCGAACTTATAATCGCAACTCACTATCTTCTCGTACGCTCTCCATTTTGAGGTAATCATGGAAATATCAATCGACTCCCAGGGTAACCCGATTCTGGATCAGTTTAGCGAAGAAGGATTTGTTGACTTGACCTTTCGACTGACCGACTTGACTGATGACGGTCAGCATTACCGTTTTCATTTGGCAGCTTCCTACCTGGATCAACTCGTTGGAATGAACGTTGTTGTCGTGAAGGGCATTCAGGGCGGGTTCGATGCTCGCATGGAACTCGTAAAAGATAATGTATATCAACAGGGAGTCCGCTTTTTGCGCTCCGGTCCAGAAAGCGACCGGCTCATCTCGGCGATCAGCGAACTCTACGGCTCCGACAAACCCACAAAAGGAATGATTGAAGAAGAAACATTCACCGCAATCGCGCTGCATCAGGGCGCCTGCGACATGGATAGCGAACCCGTGAAGCTCAAGATCTTTGGGAGGGACGGCGAGCCATTCGATGAAGAGGAGTATTACGAATCGTTTTTCAACCTGGATCTTCCGAGTGGATTTGTTTTCTGGAACGAAAAAGATCCTGATTACCGCAACGCACTTCTACAAGCATTGTCGGTCGACTAACTTCTCATAGCCGCCATCGTCACGCAGTAACAACGCAAATTTCTGATCATCGCTAACCAAGTCAAAGAGCACTCATGACAACCTTTCCCGACGACGCAGACGGTGCAGTCCTGGCCGATCTCGCCGCGCACGGTGTGGATCTGTCTCAGCCGCTGGTAATCGAATTCCCCGTCGCCGTTCCCGACGAGTCCTCAGCCGAAAAATGCCACAAAGCCATGACGGCCGCTGGATACGACTCTCGGATCGAACATGATGAGGGTGAGCCCGATTTCGATCCCGACGAAGATGACGAGGACGAATTCGGACCATCGTGGAGCGTCTATGCGACAGTCCGGATGATCCCGAATTACGATGAGATCATCAGGATTCAGGCCGAACTCGACCAGATCGCGAAACCGTTCGACGGCGAATGCGATGGTTGGGGAGTGATGCTCGAAGCCGACGACGAGTGAAAATAGGAACGCCCCAGACCAGCGAAGTTTTGGTCTAAGACTCGAGAATACGCCGTGAGCAATTGTTAGAGCCTCAAAGAAGAGGCTCTAACTGATCGAAGCCTCATCGACCTTTGCGATCAGCTCGAGTACTCCCGAACAGGACATATCGGCCATCGGGCGAAAACGCCAGATCCCAGATCATCGGGTCGAAGGCATCAGGCTCCAGCCGCTTTGGCGCATCTGGCTTACTTTGCGCGACCGAGTACAGCGCCATTCCATCTTTTGTCACCCCGATGAAGACACACTCACGTCGGCTCGGAGAATAAACAGGATCGACCACGTCGTTGATCGGCTCTTTTACCTCCCACAAGACTTCCTTAACCTTCGCCTTGGACGGCTCGGACACGTCGATCAAGGCAAGCCTGTCGCCGTCGCCATTAGTGCCAATGAGCGCAACGATCGTGTCAGACCCAGCCCAACTCGGCGTCGAGTAGAAACGACTTCCGGCCAGTTCGAGCCGAGCACTCTTCTCCGACTTAACGTCCATCAGAGTGACCTCTGGAGGATAGGACGCGTCGATGAGCATCAGTTGTTTTCCATCCGGCGACCATTTCGGCCTTCCGACATCACCGAGTCTTCGCCGTCCCTTGCCATCGGCCTGCATCAGCCAGACGCCAGGTGCCGCATCCTCCACCGCATGACCAAGCATGAACGCGATGCGCTTATCGTCCACAGAGAACGTCGGGCAATTGCCGGCGCCAATGTTCGTCACGGTCGGCACGCCTGCGACCAGTTCAACCCGTTGCATATCAGCGAGCAGAGGATTCCCTCGCGGAAAAGCGTCGAAAAGGATTCGCGAACCATCATGCGACCACGTCGGCGAACCACATGCAGAAAGCCCACGAACCGATTCATCCGCGACCAGTGTGGCTTCCCCGGTCGCAACATCAAGCGCATAGATTCGGCCCAGACCATTGGTCGCAGACCGTTCCACTGGATGTTTCCGAAGTCCCTCGATGAGTCGACCAAACCCGTTGTCCGGCGCCTTTATACCTTCCGCTTCTTTCACAGCCGGCTGACTCGGCTTCGCCTCCTGGGCTTGAGAAGAGCCGCAGACACCCAGCACGATCGACAACCCTAGAATGGCGTTCCCAACTGCTCTCGCGGTCATAGTGCACTCCCTCGCCTTGGAATCGGAGAATCTTGGCCTGAGGCTCATTCATGGTCCCGTCGCGAAGCGCTGGATCGCGCATCCTCCTCACTCAGCCAAACGCATCCTCTGACAACTGTCACGCGAAGTCAACCACGCGGCGTTGGACGAGGGTCGAATTTCCGACAATGCCAGCCTCGCGAATCTGAAATCCAAACGAGAAACCACGCATTTTTATGATTATTTAAGAGGCAGGAGAAATCCCTATCAGAAAAGATGCAAATAGTCAGCCTTGAAACAACATTCTCCGCGTCAGAAACGCAAGTAGTCTTCACAAGAATGAGAGCCAGTCTCGAGTCAAAGCGTCCGACGACTGCGATCCATCAACGGCAAGTGGAATTAGGACGTCGAGCGAAGTATAAATATCCTGCCCGCTCATGATCATGTCGCCTCTCACCGCATCCTGTCCGCGGTGAGTGGCATCCGCGACTCCCCCATGGACGGACCCCAGCAAAGTATTAACTGAATTCCCATGATCACAAATAAACCAATAACAAGTATTATTATCTTCCTGACGATCTTGGCGTCAACAACCTATGGAGACGAACTCGCGGCGGACTTCCGTCTCAAAGAGTTCGACAATGAGTCATTTCGACTCATCGGCGATCATGCCGAACAACTGATCACAACGACGTCGAAAGGACTTTCGGTTAAAGTCCCCTCGCAACCCGGTAAGAAGAGCGGCGCTGTCGGTGTTGCTCCCCGCGCGAGAATTCGTGGCGATTTCGAAATCTCTTCTTCCTTCGAAATCGTAAGAGTTGATAAGCCCAAAACTGGCTACGGCGTGGGCGTAGGGCTGATCTTGGAGTTCGACTCGCCGCAGAAGGATGCGATTACGATTGAGCGATTCCTCATGCCGGAGGAAGGCGAAGTCTTCTGCTCGACAAAGATCAACGTTGTAGATGAGAAGAAGAACTACTTTCCCAAACGATCTCCGGCCACGTCCAAGTCAGGCAAGTTTCTTGTGACGAGAAAGGGTTCATCCGTCTCGATCAAATACGCCGACGGCGATGGCGATTTCCGTCTGCTCCGCAAAGAGGAAATGGGCACCGATGACGTAACCTACGCGCGTCTTGCCGCCGATCCTCTTTACTCGGAGTACGGAGTCGACGCGATTTTTCACGACTTCCGGATTACCGCCGACGAGTTGATTGACCCAGCCAACCCCAAATCATCAAAAGCCTCTGCACTCCCGATCATCGTCGTGAGCACCATCACTCTTCTTCTTCTCGGGTTCGCACTCTGGTGGTGGAAGCTAAAACGTCAACCAACATCATCTCCAGTCTCGCCGTCACCGAAACGATCTTCCTCGCCCAAATCGACCTCATGACTTCCGATCAATATTCGCCGATCGTCTCGCCACCGCGAATCGTCGCTAAACCTCTCCAGACAGTCGGATTAACCTTGCTCGTCACGAACCTGACAGACCCGTCGCCCAACGTCACGTTGACGCCGTCTCGGTGGCGGCTACCTGCCGTCATCGCCACGCCGTTCCAATCAAAACCATTACTGCACGAAGGTAAACCAGGCGTGAGCAAATGATTATAACGCGTCCAGTTCATATTTCCTTCCAGCCAGGTTTGGCCGCTATCAACGTCATGGTGCAAGGTTTGTGCGAACGAGTCTTTCAGATTCGCACACCAGCTTGCGAAGGATTCTTGAGTCCAGATGCCCGGATTTGCATACAGGTCGGACATACGGTCCCATGACTTATCATTACCCGAACCGGTAATATGCTCGGAGAAAGCCGCTGTCGTCGACAGGCCGTCGGTGATATTGGAAAAGCGAATCGAAATCGCCTGTCCAAACATTCCGTCCCCCGCGCGACCTGACCACGTCGCTCCATTGCACGCGCGATAATTCGTCGGTCCCCATGGGTAGGGCATGCGTGGCGGGTCCGACGGACAAAGGAACGTCGACAACCTGGTTTTGGCAGCCGTTCCGTTGGGACCAAGTTCCCCATTAGGACCGATCTGGCACGAAACCAGCGGGAAAAATGGGTCGACATTAAAGTTGAGAGCGTTGAACAGTTCGGCCTGGTCCAAAAAGGGAAGCAACTGAGTCTGCGCAGTGTAACGACGAGCCTTCAACGACCCAATCGTGGCCACAACCTTGTCGTCGTCAGGCCCAACGCCAAAGGGCAGGATGTTATGAACACTGTGGTAGTTATGAAGTGCCAATCCCAACTGCTTCAAGTTGCTCGTACACTGCGCCCGACGGCCAGCTTCGCGCGCAGACTGCACAGCCGGAATCAAAAGAGCCAAGAGTATGCCGACAATCGCAACAACGACAAGAAGTTCGATAAGAGTAAAGCCGCCACGTAGTCGCATTTTCATATTTTAACCCAAAGTCAAAAGAAAACCCAGATTCCTACATCAGCCATCATCGGCAACTCGATCGCATTATCAGTCTATCAGATCCAACAAAAACACCTACGGTCTAGCCAACGAACGCGTCATCGATCTTGGAATGCGCATCGCACTCGACAGACTCGAGCTCATCAGCTCCGTCCTCTACCATCCAATCCGTCAAACTTTTCTCAACTCATCCACATTCTTCGCTACCTTTGTCCTCTTCTATTCAAATCTCTTAATTCATTATGCTTTCATTCCAAACTCTCCACTATGGCGCCGCAATCGCCTGAATTCTCGATCCAATCCATCGATAAGCCGGCATTTCATTCGCTTCGATATAAGCCAGGTTATGTCGCGCGTTGGGATCTTTCACCAAATCAACCATCACCCCGCGTTGAGCGGCCAGCCACGCGAACGACTCGGCATGCGCATCAAAGTTAAAATCGTCACGACCCGCATAATTCACATAAATCGCAAGTTCATCCGGCTGTAAATTGGTGGAGAAGAGCAAGTCTGCAGGGTTATCGGCCTTGATTCGTTCAATCACCTCGGGTCCGCGACCATAGACATTGCCAAGGTATTGCCCCACAAACCGGGGAAGAATCCCAAAAGTACGCGCGATCACCATATGCGGATTGTATTCCGTGCGCATACGAAATGTGGCCGGATTGAAGTCGTCGCCATAACTTCCCTGGCAGGTGTCGTAACGCATGTTGAGCGGGCCGCCGATTGTCGCTACGACACCAAACAAATCGCGGTGTTTCAACGCCATCGACATCGCACCAAATCCACCCGCCGAGATGCCAAGCAGGGCATGACTCTCTCTTCCCGGTAGGATTGAATACGACCGCATCACAAACGGAACAACCTCCTGAACAACATGATCTTCAAACCGGCCGCCACGACCATTCACCCACATCGAATGAGTCGCCAGCACGCGATTGAGGCCACCATACGTCCCATCGGGCGCTGCGATAATCGCCTTGGGAATCTGGCCATTGGTCATCGCGCGATCGAGTTCGAGAAGATCGCGCGGATCGAGGAAATCATGCTCGTCGACATCCGCACCATGAAGAAAAACGATTAACGGATATGCATAGGACGGATTGTATCCCGGCGGAAGGTAAACATAGAGATCGCGCGGCCGTCCCAGAATCTCGGAATAAATCCGGCGATCGTTCCCATGGTTTTGCGTGTAATCAACCACACGTCCGCAAAGTTTGTGGTTGATACGCTTCAGGCTCAAGAGATCGAAAACCTGCCCCTGCGCAGTTGTGGCGATAGAAGCTGTTAATATCAAAAACACGAGCAAGCGTTTCATAGCCGCTCCACGAACGACGCCATCGATCCAAATATTCATCGGACTCTAAAGGTGTCGAGCTACCGCGCCTTCGACTCGATTTCCAACGATCGCGCATTCTGTCACGATCGTGCGAATTGTCGGGGTCGTTCCCGTCGCAAAGGGATTGCAGCCCAAAAAGCTAATATCTCGCCCATTTTGCCCCAAGAATATGCCGATCAGATAGGCGACGAACAACGGAGTATCGCGCCGCGAATTCACTTGCGCGACGACTTCTCGCCCAACGGCGAGCGCGGTGAATCGGCCTTTTTGGAACGATGGGAAGGGAGTTCCCAGGATGCGTCGGGATCCACGGCACGCCAATCAGACGCGAGGGAACTCATCAAAACGTCGCGCGGCAAACGCCCGGCGGCTTCACGTTGAAGGGCTTGAAGGCCGCGCCCTGCTCGCCGCCACAGGCGCAACTCCCGCTTCGACAACAGCTCCGCCAACGGCTCAAACCGTCTCCTATCACCACGCGCTCTATGAAGTCGCCATCACCTCCGGCCCCGGCTCTGTGAGCGTCGTGAACCAGGGCAAGGCAGGGTACGCGATCACCGTCAGCGGCTCAAACGGATCGACCGCACTCACCGTCGCGCAGACCGTCTTGCATCCTCGATACGACAATTCTCAGCTTCCCATCTCCCAGATCAACGTGCGCGATGGTTCAATCGGCAGCATTCTCGGCTCGGGCGCAATCAACCTGCTTGGTCAGATCAAAACGAACTCGGCGTCGACGATTCAACTTGCCGACATGGGTTCAAACGCTCAAATTACGATTCGTCAGGGACTCGACGACCTCGCCGTCAGCAGCGCCATCAATCTCGGCGCCAAGGGGCACATCGTCGTCCTCGGCAATCTGACTACGCTGAGCGCTGGTTCGATCACGCTCAACCACGGGCAAATCCTCATAGGCAACGACCTATTGAACCTTACGACCGGCTCAATGTCGGTCTCGAATCAAGGTCTCCTCTCGGTCCGCCATAACCTGGGCACCACCAACGTCACCTACGACACCGGTGTTTCCAGCGGCGGTTTGATTTCCGTTGGAAACGATGTCACTGGGCTGACACTCGGTTCGATCACCGCGGCGACTGGTGGCCAATTCGTCGTCTCGCGCGATGTCGTCGGCGAGTTCGACGTGAACGGCGACATCAATCTCGCGGGCGGCCAGTTCGTTGTCGGTCGAGACATCGCCGGTGCCTTCAAAATCAATGGCAAATTCCTTGGTTCATCGAACGGCGCCCTCGTTGTCGGCCGCGACATCGCCGCTGGAATGAATGTCTCGGGCGACCTCACGCTTGCGACCGGTGCGGCCATTGTTGTGAATCGCAACGTCGGCGCGCAGGCGTCGTCGTCAAGCAGTTCTTCAAGCTCGAGTTCTTCGAGCGGGTTCCTGCCGGTCAACGTGAACAGCAACGCGCTCGGCCTCTCGGTGACTGGAAATCTCTCGACGGCAGGTGGTGGGACGATCAGCGTTGGCGGTGATTTGAACGCCCTACTAGTCGATGGTTACATGATCGGCCAGAACAGCGATGTCATCGACGTACAAGTTGGTCTCGACCTCTTCAACTGGGGCGTTTATGGCGGCATCGCCGATCAGGGCGGCGTGATCAGCAGCAACGTGAACGTCGGCAAGAATATCAACGGATTCGACGTCGCGCACGGCATTTTCAACGACTACATCACTGCCGGCGTAGCGATTCAAAACAGCGCCACGGGTGCGGACGGTATCGACGCGGTATTCGACACCGAAATCCGCGCAGGCATAGACATCGTGAACGTCGTGTTCGGTGGCAACGTCGAGTCGGATCACGTCACGAATCCCAACGGCCGGCAAACGCGAATCATCGCCGGCGAAGACAGGGCAGGGAACTTCAATTCGGGCGGAAATATCCAAGGTCTAATTATTGAAGACTCGTTGATTAACGCGGCTGTAATCGCTGCCGTAAAACCGTTCACAGGCAACACTCCTCCGCCAGGCTCAAACAACTACGCCCAGCCCGGCGGCGGAATCTACCGCTTCGCCTCCGGCGGATTCGCAAATGGTGGCGTCCCATACGCCGCGCCGCCCTTCGCCGATCCCAACGCCTCGAACACAGTGCTCGCCGGTTCGATCAACAAGAGTTTCGCCCCCGCGCTCAACGCGGCAGCCCCCGCCCCCGGCTACATCCCACTCCCCAGCGAGACGACCGTATTCGGCTCGGTGATTTCGACCGCGCATACGTATCCGTCCGACTATGCCGGATTCTTCGCCGCGGATACGTCGGGGGTTTATGTGGGAACGATTCCGAAGTGATTGACGTGAGCTGAGGAAGCGCGAGAAAGTCGCGCGTCTTTCCTCGAAGCACATGAAAACGGTTCAGGCTCCGATTCGTTGAGATCCGAGCGTATTCATTAAAATTCAAAAATATTAACGTTCAATTGTCGAGAAGTTTCGCTCGATATCCAAGTTCGGCGCGTGCCAGCTAGTTACTTTTAGCCCCACGAATACGCCGCTTGAGCCGTTTCAATTCCAGAGACTTCCGTAGTTTCGCCTCGTCCTTCCTCGCTTCCTGAAGGACGGTTTCCAGTCGCGCTTTTGTGAGAGCGATGAGGTTCACCTCAGTCGGTTCCATCATAACTTCGCTCATCACCCACTCCTCTCTTGGGTTGCGGTTGGCTCAATCAACCCTCTTACAGCATACTCCAGACCAATTCTGAGAGCAAACTCACCTAGAACGAGTTCGATGGTATCGCGATCTTCTTTGGAGAAAAACCCAGGTTCTGTCGTGTCGATGAGAAGAGCCGCCGCAACGGGATTCGTTCCATTCACGCATAGGCCATTTAACGGAAACGCGACCATCGATTTCAAGTACGACCGCTGCCGTTCGTTGAAATACTCGAAGTCGGGCTCGGTTTCGCAGTCAGGCACAATCAGCGTCTGACCCTCTCGGACGCAACGCACAGCGTGTGATGGGTTTATGACATTGTCCAGTCGATACCGATCGGCGAGGTTCTGATAAGAAGAAAACGGACGATGGCTTCGCGTCACGAGGTCAAATGCGTCGATTAACTCTAACCGTCCGTGCTTCTCGGCAAAAAGGCCAACGCGAAAGTTTTGATTGTGCCGCTTCGGGTCACGGTTTACGGCTTCCAGGCTGAAAAAAGCAGCGATCATCTCGAGCAAGATATGCACCTGATCCTCAGGAGCCAGTCCTCGCCGTGCCTGTTGAACAGAAGCCCGACCAGCTGCGCCAGCTTGAGCAATCATGTGCGAAATTCGTTGACGCTTCTCATTTACTGGCCGCCTTAGGTGGGTAATTAACCAGTTGAGCCGTAATGCTTCAAACTCAGCGTCGTCGCGATCTTCCTTCAGATTCTCAATTTCCTCCTCAATCTTGCAGTTCTTTTCCTCCTTGTCCAACTTGAATCGATGATCGCCAATCGCGCCTGAGATTTCGCATAAAAGATAACCAATAGCTGCAAAAGCCAGCGTGCCTGCCCACGGTTGCTGCCAGAACATCTTGCCGGGAATAGGAGCGGCATTCTTCGCAACGATGGCGGCAACAGCGGCGAAAACCCGAAGAAACGCGAGAAAGAACTTGGGCCAGAACTCACGATAATGAGGCGCTAGCCATGACCACTCGAAACAGACAAGAAACAAGGCAGCCGCACCAAGTCCCATAACAACCACGCTGGCAAAGAACGCGATCTGCTCGGAGTGATCCGCGAGAAGACTCAAAATGTCCGCGAAAAGCTGAAAACCAGTCATTTCACGACCCTATCTCAATGACACAGACATGCTCTAGAAATGATTACTTTCTGGAATCGCGAACCAACCACATCGTTCCAAAATATACAAAGATAATAAGAAGACTTATTCGAGAAAGAAGTTGAACGGCAAAGAGTACATAGTTGTGGTGTGGACCACGGGCCGCCGCCCGCTGACGATGATCCACGGATTAAAAATGAGCGTAAAATAGAGCAGCGGTAACAATAGAAGGTCATGCAGACGCGGCGATCTCTGGAACTCATCTGTAAGAAGATTCCAATGAAAAGCCCTTTGCGAAAGGGCCAATCTTCGGTCTACCCGACACCCTGAATCCGAGTCGTTACGAGCTTCCGTCCACCCGCCATTTCACAAGACCTGCCGATAGCGAAAGGAAGCCGACCAGCGACAGATTTCGCCGATCGACTTCCCAGTTTCCTCTCGAAATCGGTCGTTACTTCCCAACCTCCTCCAACTCCACCACCTCAATCAACCCCGCGGCCTCACGGGCGTGCTTGCGAAGGTCCTCGGTAATCCGCATCGAGCAGAACTTCGGTCCGCACATGCTGCAGAAAGCAGCCGTCTTGAACGCCTCTTGCGGCAGGGTTTCGTCGTGCATCCGGCGAGCCGTCTCCGGGTCGAGCGACAGGCGGAACTGCTCCTCCCAGTTGAACGCGTAACGCGCCCGAGAAAGCGCGTCGTCGCGATCGCGGGCACCGGGGCGCTTGCGAGCCAAATCCGCGGCGTGCGCTGCAATCTTGTAGGCGATCACCCCCTGGCGCACGTCGTCGACATCCGGCAATCCCAGGTGTTCCTTGGGCGTGACGTAGCAAAGCATGCTTGCGCCGTGCCAGCCGGCCAGGGCGGCGCCAATCGCCGATGTGATGTGGTCGTAGCCGGGGGCGATGTCGGTCACCAGCGGGCCGAGGACGTAGAAGGGGGCCTCGTCGCACTCGACGGCCTGCTTCTCCATGTTCATGGCGATCTGGTCCATCGGCACGTGACCAGGCCCTTCCACCATCACCTGGCAGCCGCGCTCCTTGGCGCGACGCGTCAACTCACCCAGCGTTTTCAGTTCGGCGAACTGGGCGGCGTCGGAGGCGTCGGCGATCGATCCAGGACGCAGGCTGTCGCCCAGGCTCCACGTCACGTCGTACTCCCGCATGATGTCGCAAAGGTCGTCAAATCGTGTGTAGAGCGGGTTTTCCTGATTGTGCGCGATCATCCATTGCGCGATCAGCGAACCACCGCGCGAGACGATTCCGGTGATCCGGTGGGCGGTCAGCGGAATGTAGTCGCGAAGGATGCCGGCGTGCAGCGTCATGTAGTCGACGCCTTGCTTCGACTGATGCTCCACCATGTCGACAAGGTCTTGCGACGACAGGTCTTCCACCTTCTTGACCTGCTGAATCGCCTGGTACATCGGGACGGTACCGATCGGCACCTTACTCGCCGCGATGATCGCCGCGCGAATCGCGTCGATATTGCCGCCGGTCGACAGGTCCATCACCGTGTCGGCACCCAGCTTCACCGCCATCTCGAGCTTGGAAAGCTCGTTATCGACGTCGGACGTGACGGCCGAGTTGCCGATGTTGGCGTTGATCTTGCAAACCGCCTTGATGCCGATGCCCATCGGCTCGAGGCCAAGCTTGAGGTGGTTCTTGTTCGCGGGGATGACCATGCGTCCCCGGGCAACTTCGTCGCGCACCAATTCGGGTTCGAGGTTCTCGCGACGAGCCACATATTCCATTTCGGCCGTAATCACACCGCGGCGAGCTTCTTCGATTTGGGACATGGCGCGATTACCTCTTCCGGGAAATCCACGAGACGTGCGACAACCGACCGCCGTGCGCAAACCGCGAACCGCGGGGCGCACACCGGCGCTGACATCGACTCATCCTAGTCGTCGCTCCCTATCTGGGTCAATTCAGACCGCCCCGTTGACGCAAGTCTTTTCCTGCCGACGCCCCGCGCCACGAACCCCGCGAAGAGAGCAGCTCGAATCGTTCACGGCTGCGTTTGGCCCCCCGGTTTGATTCCTGAACTCGCGTCAGAGGCAAAATCTGGCGATTTTTCCGACGTTTTTGCCGTGAATTGCGGTCAAACAATTGACCCACCCCCGAAGTCCCGCGAAAATAGAGACGATAAACCAACCTGGGGTCTGGTCTGTGCCACCCGCCACAATGCCAGCCAACGAATAAACCGTCCTACATTCAAGAGCACGTGGAGTGAGGTCGCATGGCGGCGATCGCAACGACGACGGGCGCGCCCTCGGCGAAGGGTTCGCGCCGCAAGTGGCTTTGGGCACTACTGGTGCTTCCGGTCGGCCTCGGCTTCGCAAGCTGGTGGTTCACCGCGCCACTCGACATCCCACCCCCCGGCGCTGATGTCATCGTTTCCAGCCCTACCAATGACGAAGTAACTCGCGTCGAGCCGCGTCCCAGCCTCGAATGGCCCGAGCAAAAACTCGAAGGCGACGCAGCGAAAAAGCTCCTCCTCGATATCGTGACCGACGCCAGCCGCCGGATCGACCAGTTCCAGGGCTACACGGCCACGTTCAAAAAGCTCGAACGCATCAACGGCAAGCTCGTTCCCGAGCAAACGCTGGCGATGAAGGTCCGGCACAATTCCTTCGCTGTCTACTTCAAGTTTCTCGCCCCCAAGGCCGGCAAGGAAGTGGTCTACGCCGAGGGCAAGAACGACAACATGGTGATCGCCCACAATGGCGACTGGACCCGCCGCCTGGTCCCTCGCCTCAGGCTTGAACCCAACGGCAAAGTCGCCCTTGCCGACAGCCGTCACCCAATCACCGAAGCCGGCCTCTCGAACCTTGCCCACAAACTCCTCGCATTCCGTAAACTCGACCTCGAAGACAGCGATGCCGTAACCATTCTCGATCGCATCACCGAGCCCGACGGCCACCTCTGGCTCCGGGCGGTCCACCTGCACACGCACAAGAGCCCCGCGCGGCCCTACACGCGCGTCGAGGTGCTATTCGATCCCAAGACGCTGATCCCGATGCAAATCAGCTCGTGGGAATGGCCCGAGTCGTCCGGAAATGGCGAGTTGCTTCTGGCCGAGCGCTATCGTTACGAAGACCTCGTGATCGATCCCATTCTCACCGCGCTCGACTTCGATCCGTCGAATCCGAAGTACGAGTTCATGCGGTTCTAACTCAAAGCATCGTCAAAACCTCGGGGCAGGGGAGCGTTCGCGACCAATGCGCGACAGCTCTTCTGCCCCTTATTTTTTTTTGCTAGCCGAGCCGACCAAAGTGTGTCATTGTGACGGCTGATGGGCCACCTCTCCCGGCCGATCGGTGCTACATATTCCGATCCACCTGAGAAGGATTGACCACCATGTCGTCCAAGACCGTCTGCTGCTCCGATCCGAGCTGCACCGAACCGGCTGTCTACAAGATCGCCGCCCCGTGGAGCAACGGCGTTTTCAATGAGCTAAAGTCCTTCGGATTCGCCTGCGCCGATCACCTTGGACCCGTCTTCAAACAGGCCGAGTCTCGCCGCAAGGTCTATCACCCGACCGAAGCCGAAACCGTCGGCGTCATTGGCATCTACAAGTACGAGCCGGGCAAGCGCGATCGCCAGCTTCAGCGGCTTTCGGGACTCGAGAATAACTACCGGTCCTGAACCGCTGCCTTACCCAAACGCGCCAATACGTTCAATCAGAACAAGTCGCCTATGCGCTCGCATGAGCGCAACGGCGCTTGCTGCGCCTGTCTATCAATTTCGGTGCTGCTAGCCCATCCGCTGTGCCGAACCCTGGAGGCGCCGGAGCACTACGTGAGTTGATGTCTCCAGTGCAACCGCTGACCCGCGGATCCTGTTGTCTGAGATGCGGCCGACCGTTAGAAGTGACAACTCTCCCTCTGTTTGTCAGCGACAGCGAAAGACCGAGGCGCCAGTGGCCACGTCGGAGCTGTCATATCCATTACATGCAAAACCGCTTGTTGAATCTTTGGCAAACAACTCCCAAACTCTCTCCTGCTTTGTAATCTAACCGCTTTGTCGATCACCAGTTACGTACCCACGATTTCTAAGCACGCGGTCGTCGAGCCAGAAAGCCGCGGGAGTTCTCCCACCGCGCGGTCTTAGGCGACACTCATCCCGAAGCAGGGCTCGACGAACTTGTCTGAGGCTGCTTCTTCGAGCCACGAAAGGTGTCAATCGCTCTCGATTGAACAACTCCGAATTCTTCCGTTTTGGACGCTCGGACTGACAACGCGTCGACACGGTCCCTTCGCTACGACCGGACCAATCGGCGCGGCTATCGCAACAGGCCGCGCGGTCGCGATTTCCGTCGTCTGGTTATGTGCTGGCCGCGAACCCGCAGACGATATAACGGTCGGTCAAGCCTGCCTCGGGACCTCGGTAGGAACCGATGGGTCGGGGTGGGGTCTGTCCGAGGGATGCGTCGTGGCCGCGTTCGGCCGCAACGGTCTGCCGGCAGACGGTACCAGGAACGTTCACGCGGACCGAGGGATCGTCCGTCGCGCTCGCCATTGCGAGCCAGGTGTCGCGCCAGGTTTCGGCCTCGCCGGGCCTCGACGTATTAGGAGGGAAACAGGAAGTGAACATCATCACGACCCGCTTCGGCCTGCTTCAGGTGTCCGAATCGGAAATCATTAGGATTCCGGACGGATTGGTTGGGTTCCGTGCTTTCACGCAGTTTGTCATGCATCCCGACCCGGTCTCGGCTGGCCTGACGTGGTTACAAAGCGTAACCGCGCCAGAACTGGCATTCGGTCTGGTCGCGCCGCCCCTGGCGATCCCCGATTACCGTGTCGAGCTTCGTCCGGGCGACCGGGCAGCTCTGGAGCTTGACGAAGAGCGCTCTGCGCTCGCCTACGTGATCCTTAACCGCGGCGACGGGGGAGGCCTTACGGTCAACCTCCAGGGACCGCTGGTCTTTAACCTCACGCGTCGGCTCGGCCGGCAACTGGTGTTAACGTCCAGCCGCTATGCGGTTCGGTACCCACTCACTGGCCAAGCTTCACCCACTCTGCTTCCCGTTTCGTCGCCGCTCCGGGCGACGGCGTAATTGGATCGCAGTCTCGACACCGGCGACGTACCATCCCGAGCCCCGTCGTGGTATCCGAGCGCCCGGGCAGCGTGGTCACGGACGATCACGGTCCTCGTTGGCAGGAGGAAGGAGCCCTTCGATGCTGGTCCTGTCCCGACACCGCGACGAAAGTATCATCATTGGCGATGACATCGTCATCACTGTGGTGGACATTCGGGGCGATAAGGTCCGATTGGGGATCGCGGCCCCCATCGAGATCTCCGTACACCGTCAAGAGGTGTACGAGGCCATTCAGCGCGAGAATCGCCAGGCGAGCCGACTGGAACCCCAGGAAGCCCGTCAGGTCGAAAGCCTCACCCCGCCGCTCCGGCGCGACGCACGTCGCCCGCGAACCGACGGGTTCTGATTGGCCGAAGAGGGAATTATCAATTCCTATCGTCCCTTCGACCTTTCCCGTGCAACACCCCCGCGACGCCCCGCTTCTCTTTCCCAAGAGAGTCGGGGCGTCCTGCTTTTCGCATCGCAGGAATAGTCATCTCGCTCCGCTTTACGCCCCTCGTGACTACGCTCTGGGTGGTTACACAACGCGGCCGCTCCTACGGCCTGTTTGGGACCGCCGCCCTAGCGTGCGATCGATTCGCGTACTCAGGCGGCCATTTCCAAAACTTGAAATCGGATCGCAACATCAGGAAAGCAAACGATAAATTATCAATCGTCTATACGTCATAACATAAAGATTATTGCAGACACGACCATCATAAATGCCGCAAGACTCGAAACTCTCGGCGGTAGGCTGATCTTCAGGAAATGGCAAACAATGCACGCCGCGAACCCAGCAAAACAGGATGATAGCGAACTGAAAAATGCGATGGCTACTGCTCTATCCAATACCAACCAACCCCGCGTGTCGTGACGCGGCACGTGATTCATAAGCGAAACCGATATTGCAAATGCAGCGACGCCCCATGCCAAGCAACCATACAGCTTCACTGCATGCTCAATGATTGTGCTCTTCACGATCTTCACCGGAATATACGACTTTTCACGAAGCGATTTCGCCGACGCCGAATCCGCGGTCACACGCTTGGGCTGAAATTTCACTGTACGCTCTGCAATCCCAGCATACTCATTTCAGCTGTTTCCGCGGAAATGGCGCCCTGACCACTACCGCGGCCTCTTCAATCTAAAAAAAACGATTCCGATGATCGGCTCGCTACAAACTCACCGTGTTTACTTCCTGGCATCCGTCCAGTATCGAAAAATGTCCTCGGAAATCGGGAATCCGTGGCTTGTGTGATACATGGCCAAACGCGCATAGAAAGCTTGGGCATGGTCTCCAACCCCAATAGTTTCAAGCTCCGCAAGATGCGGGTGATCCGTAGCCAGTTATGATTCGGCGCGGCCCACACATCGGCGAGTCGCTCAGCGAAGTTCTCGCCCTTGACGACCTCGCCGTCGGGCGTGAGAGTCAACCCAAGAAACCTCAGTATTCTCTGAAAAGACTTTCGCAAATTGTCTCGCAGCCGAGAATCATTGTTGAATGCTTTACTGTCGTCTTCGGTCAAAACCGGCGCCTTGAAGTTGAACTGGCTCGCCTCCGGTATTGGAAACAGCCACTGAATAAAGTCGTGAACCTCTTCTAATATCTTGCCATCCCAGGCCAAGACTCCACCAAGAAATCGCTTCTCACAATCTGTTCCCACTTCATGGTAGAAGTCGAGAAGTCGGGGCATACGATTCTCTTGATGACTGATGTTCGTCTCGGTTTCTCAATTGCGCGCGACATTCAGCAAGGGGACTGCTACCGCAAGACGTCAGAGGCAGGCAAGCGGTTCGCAGCGTCAGCTAGTATTGAGGGCGTGAAACCCCATTTGCCCACGAATTGCTTCCCTAAAAGTAGCGTATCTCCGACCGAGTCGCTTCCAACTCCTCGGAAGGCTTCATTTCAATCCAGGGCGTCCGCACCGCCTCGCGATACGCGTCCTTCCACTTGCGGCAAATCTCTCGTTGTCGAGCATTGCGGCGAAGCATCTCATCGATTGTATCCCCGGTAAACCCCCAATCGACCAATTCCTGACGAGCGAGAAAGTTAGACTCTCGAGTCTCGTAGCGTTTTGCCAACTCCTCGTACAGCAACCAACGATCCCACGTTTCCAGAGTCGAATTCCAGCCGCCGAGTAACACCGCGACCACGGCCACTGCGACCATCAACGATCGCACGCTCAATCTGGGTCGCAGCAATCCTTGGCGTTTCAACGACCAAATCAACCCACACGCCAGTGCCGTCAAGCCAGCCGAATAGACGGCAATAATCATCAACGTTTTGCCGCCGACATAAGCCAGAATCGATTCACTTCTGTGGTTTCGTATCCAGGCGAAAAAGTGCTCGCTGTGCGAACCAATTGGAATACAACCGCTATAAAGTGGGCGAGCTGACCAAAATTGCCATGCCGCAATCGTCCCGAAATAGAGCGATCCGAACAAGAGAGCCGAACGCAGAGTCGGCAAGCACTTCGCGATTTTCATGGCGCGTCCTCCTCGATCCGCTTGCCGACTTATCACCAGAATACATACATGTTTTCTGCGCATTAACCCATTTGTTCTACGCTGTAAACCTTCCGCGATCACTAGCCTAGCATCGAGCATTCCATGGCGATTGTCGAGACCCTGAAAGCTCCGTCGATTCTACCGACATTCATAACGTGGGTGCTTCTCCGTCTGATAACACTCGCCTCTTTTCTTCGAGTTCGACCGCGCCGCTTTCGAGTCTGTTGATGTGAATCGTCGTGACTCCGGCTATCCAATTCGGCGATCCACCTTCAAAAAAGACCCGGCGCCACGGCATTTCGGTTTCTCTGTTCGAGAGCATTACTCTTCATCACAAATAATTTGATTATTTGACTATATTTATCATTTCGCCGAAGCCTCCGTTGAGCCTACGTTTTCCGCCCGCAAACGCTGTAGTAGTTCCTCGCCCCTAGTTCTGGACTCCTGCGTACAACTCTGTGCTTTGAGTGTTTGGGCGAGCGTACCGACGCTCCAAAGCTTTCGGCCGAAATCCAGCAGTGCCTCCGGCGACTCAGCTTCAATACTCCACTCGGCCGTGCCGGGCGCCGTCCCTTCAGAAGCGACACTCCGAATTGTGACTAGGGCCCGCGTTGTGAAGAAGCGATAGACCCTGGAGCCTGGAACATCTGTGGTCGGCCCTTGTTGGAACCATCCCCGCAGTTGGTCGAGGGTCGCGTCGTTTGGCAAGCTGTCCGTGCCGGACCAGTGCATCCCCGAGTACCAACCTCCGAAACGGTGGCTGGAGAGCGTGTCGAAGATAAAACTCGTGAATGTGACGGAGGTCGACTGCCAGCTTGTCGCCGACAGGTCGCCGCCCCAATCATCGTTATTATGGTAGACTGGCGGGTCTTCCCCCTCACTCAAGTGGACGTACCAGGCGACTACCGCCTGATTCTCGGTTGCCACCCGCAGGTAACCTTGGCGAGTATCATCAGGGTTCCCGAGTTTGTCCAACGTCTCGAGTAAGTCGTCATTGGAGTGATCGCGAAATACTGCCTCGGCGTTTTGCACCGCGAACCACTCCCGCACCGACGCTGGGAACTTCGTTTGGCAGACACGCTCCCGTTCATCGAGAGTCGCAACCCGATCGACCGATAGCACCGGACTGATGCCGAGCAAATCGAGAACAGACCGGTGGTAAGTCAACTGACTAGCCATTTGTGTCATCCAGGTCGTGTGATCAGAAGCGAATTGATTGCAACAGGATTGCAGATGCTGAATCACGTAAGGATGATCTGTCGCAACAGGAATCGCCGTTCAATGGTCTAACGGTCGGAACCCAAACCAAACACGTCTTGGCACAACCCGTTCATCGAGAATTTCAACCTCCTCAATACACCAGCGGCCCTCAAGTTTTCGCCACGTATACCGAGCCTTGCGAATCACCTCCCAGGCGCGGTGAACAATGAGAAACGCAGTAACTCCAGCCCACGCGATTTGTGTAAGCGTCTCGATCGCGCGATCGCCGTCGAATTCGATCTGCTCGCGTGTGAATCTTGAACTCACTCGATCCAATTTCCGAAACTGATCGCTCACATCTTTCATCAACTCTTCGCGACCAATCACGCGGCCATTCGCCTGGCGATATCTCAATTCGGGAGCAAAGATAGCGCGATAGCGACTGAGATCGCGAGCTTCAAACGCAGCCCTCGCCTCAGCGTGCTGTGCGTCGAGTTCTGCCGTCGTCGTTGAAGGTTCGTTCATCACCGTACCGGAATGTATTCCGCCCTGTCGCCATGAAGTGATTACTTCTTCACGAACACCAAATCCTGCAGCCCCTGGCACGTGAGTCGCAGTCTCACCGCATGATCTGCAATCGAGGTATCGCCTTCTTCAAGGAATTGATGCCAGCTTGGGAAACTCCGGTTCCCCTGAGGTCGAGCGTTTCTAAACTCGGTAAGCCTGACAATTTGGCAAGGCCCGCGTCGCTAATCGGCGTGTCCATCAAGGACAGTTGTGTCAGAGCCGGCAACTTCGCGATATGCGAGAGACCGTCGTCGGTAACTTTTGTCTTGATGAGGCGCAAGGTCCGGAGCGAAGTAGCACCTGCGAGAGCACGAAGCCCGTCGTCAGTCACCGGCGATTCGATGACGTACAATTGATTGAGCCGAGGAAGCGACGGTACAAGCGTGCTCAGGTCGCTTACCGAGGTCCTCGAAAGCCAAAGGGTTCCGAGACGCGGCAGGTTCGCAATATGCCCAAGTCCAACTTCAGAAACACCTTCCCCCGCCACGCAAAGATACGTGAGTTGCGGCAACTCCTTAATTTCTGACAACTCCGCATCGTCGACCGAGTTGGATTGTAACACCAGAGTCGAAAGCTTCGACAGACCGCGCAGCGGACGAAGACTGACAGGCTTTAGTTCGGGCACTCGAGTTATGTCGAATAACCGAATCGACTCGAGATCCTTCAACCCACTTAGCGGTGAGAGTTCGCTGACCTGACAGTGGTTAAGCTCCAAGATCCGAAGATTCGTCCGCTTTGCCAGGTTGGCAAATCCGGCAACGGTGATGTTCCGGCCATCAACCCGCAATTCCTCGAGGGCCGGCATCTCGGAAAGCCTGGCGAGATCGGAATCACTGACAACCGCCGATTCAAGCCAGATCGTGTGAAGCCTTGGTTTGCCCAACAAGGGCGGAAGAAATGCAATCGAATCGAATGGACCCTCCACAGTGATTCGTTCAAGTTGCGACAGCTTACCAATTTGAGCAATACCTTCGCTGGTGAGTGCTGGAGTCGTTGCACCGTTTACGATGATCCGCTTGACGTCCCGCAGCCTTCCCAGGCCGAACATGACCTCGTCGCTCGTTCTCTTGGCGTCCAACACAACGAGTTCGACCGTGTCGATCAATTCGGGCGCAACTACCTTGCGGAGCCACTTGGGTCCAGGTGGAGTGGCGTTCCGATTTGTTCTCCCCGAAACCACTTGCCAGTCGTACCAAGCACGACCCGCCTTGTTGACGACCGCCACCGCATCGCGCCGAGTTCTGGCACGTTGCAAGGGCACGCCGATACCCACGCCCACCACGACGGCGAAAATCATCAAACCCCGTATGCTTAACCTTGGCCGAAACCACCGCGCACGCGCCTGCGGCGAATCGGGCTTTGGTCTTCTTCTCAGAAATGAAAGGCGTCCAAACATCAACGGCATTCTCCAGAATGAGGAGAGACCTTACTCACAATATTCCGCAGCTGTTCGTGCTCGCGTTGCTATCTCAGCGGACCCTCAGCAATCCAGGTATCGCCTTTTTCAAAGAATCAACGCCAGCTTGGGAAACACCAGTTCCCGTGAGTCTGATCGTCCTTAAACTCGACAGGCCAGACAATTTGATCAGGCCCGAGTCGCTGATAGGTATGTCAGTCAAGGTTAGGCTGCGGAGAGCGGTCAACTTCGCAACATACGAGAGACTTTCATCGGTGATTTTTATCTTGTCGAGGTACAAGTCCTGGAGCCCAGTTGCGCTAGCGAGCGCACTTAGCCCGTCGTCCGTTACCGGCGAATCGATGATGTTCAAATGAGTGAGCCGAGGAAGCGCCGGAAGGAGCGAGTTTAGGTCGCGCACTGATGTTTTCGAGAGCGTGAGGACCTGGAGTTTCGCGAGCTTAGCAATATGCGCGAGCCCAACTTCCGAAATCCCCTTACCTCCCAAACCGATTAACCCGAGTTGCGGTAGATTTTCGATTTCTGACAACTCCGCATCATCGACGGAGTTGGACAACAGCATCAGATAAGTGAGCTTCGAAAGACCACTCAGTGGGCGAAGGCTGACAGGCATTGGAGCAGAAGAGTGAAGAGGGTCTGATATCTGAATGTACCGGAGATCCTTCAATCCACTCAAAGGTGAGAGGTCGCTGAGGCGACAGTTGCGCAGCCCAAGCACCCGAAGATTCGTCAACTTCGCCAGGTTGGCAAAGCCTGCGTCCGTGATGTTGCTGCCATCCACCTTCAGGTCTTCAAGAGCCTTCATCTGCGAAAGCCGGGCAAGGTCGGAATCACTCACAGCCGCCGATTCCAGCCCGATGGATTTCAGCCTTCGCTTGTCGAGAAGGAATGGAACAAACGCAACTGAATTTGGTGCACTCTCCGCGAAGAACTGCTCGAGTTTTGACAGCTTGCCAATCTGCGCAATCCCCGCGCTGGTGAGAGCCGGAGTTGTGGCCCCTGTCATGTTTATTCGCTTGACGTCACGCAACTCACCCAGGCCGCGCATCACCTCGTCGTTCACTTTCCGGCCATCCAACCAAACGATCTCGACCGTATCGATCAGGTCGGGGGGAACGACCTTACGCAGCCACTTGGGTCCAGGTGGAGTGGCGTTCCGGTTGGGAATTCCCGAGACAATTTGCCAGTCGTACCAAACACCGCCCGCCTTGCTGACGACCGCCACCGCATCGCGCCGAGTTCGGGCACGTTGCAAGGGCACGCCGATACCCACCCCAACCACGACTGCGAAAACCATCAAACCCCGTATGCTCAGCCTCGGCCGATACCATCGCGAACGCGACGGCGATGAGTCGGGCGCTGGTCTCCTTGTCAGAAAGGAAAGGCGGCGAAACATATGCAGTATTCCCGAGAATTACATCGTTGAGAGCCGATTCCCAATCGCTGCTGGAGGTATTATCCCCTCCTGTATAGAGCCTTCAACCGGCTCCTCATGTGCCGTTTGAACCTCGGATTTTAACTGACGTTCAACATACACTTTGATCCCAGCTCGACGAACCAGCCAGCCGCCAAGCAATGCAAAAGCAAATTCCGGCAGGCTAAAGATCATCGCGATCCAGCAGAACTCAAATGCCGCGAGAAACCACTCAGGTGCCGTTTGAATGAGAGGCCTGAGAAATGGAACGAAGCCGGTAGAGATAAAACCAAGGTAGTCGACAACGAGCGTTGGCGAGAGCGCGCTGATCAAGATGAAAAGAAAAACCGCCACCCAGCCGAAGACCTGAAATCCAAAGAAGTACGAACCGCCACCACCTTTGCGCAATAGCGCCGACAGCCGTAACACCCCCGTGAAAAGCAAAACGCTCGCCAATGGCAGGACGCCAAGAGCGAAGCCAGCCAGGTCGAAATTGGTCGTCGGGGTGATCGCGATGACGCGAGTCGAAGCGATCAGCGACCGGATAATGCCCGCGTCAACGGCAATAATCACCACACCCGCCATCATTCCGGCAAGCGGTATGCGTAGTTGAGCCATGGGTGTCGTCCTTGAGTTCGGGTGGCTAATTCGATCGACAATGATCACGTCACGGAGCGTTTTTCTTTCGCACTAACTGCTCCATTTCCTTCCGCGCAGCCGAAGCATCACCTTTTGCAATCGATCGGGCAATACCATCCAGTTGCGCCCGCAATTCCGGCCGATCCTTCGACCTCTGCCGCAAGTCCCATAGTTGTCGAGCCAGCTTCAAATCGCCCTGAGCCCCAGTGAATCGCTGAATCACTTCCAGATCGCGATATCCAAACTCAGCCGACGGCTCAATGTTCGTCCCTTCGCCCCAATCATTCCACGTCGCAATCTGCACGAAGGGCGCACCACTCTTGAGTGCTCGTTCCAGAGTTTTCACAAACGTCTTGCCTTCGTCATCCGAGATTCGCCCATAGCTCTCATGCAACTTGGCTTCGGCATAAATATCATGAAATCGCGGATAGGCAACAGGCATCCGCTTCGGCCAATCGCGCGACGATACTTCAAATCGCTCAATCGCCGAAACACCCTCTTTGGGAACAGGCCAGTCGAAGGCTCCGGCAGCCGAAGCGCGTCGACGATGCTCACTCAGATAAATCACCCGCGTCTGACCGTTCGGCAAAACTTCCTCCCACTCGGCATCGCTCAGACCATCAAAACCAAATGACAGCAACACCGGCTTGCCGTCGTGCTTCAAACATGAGCCTTCGCGAAACCAGTTGGCTTCGAGCCAATTGATCTCACTTTTTGCATGTGAAACACGTTCTTCTTTTTTGATTTTTCCCGCCTCGACCAGTCGCGAGATCGTCTGGTCCTCATAACAAATCCCCACCTTCAGCCCAACCTTCGCCGCCATCGCGAACAGAGCCTGCGTATTGCGATGCAAAATCGCGTAGTCGAACAGATCCGATCGTCCATACCAGTCGACAATAACGCCATCAATCCCCGCCAGCTTCATCAAGAGAAAGTGATACTCCATAATAGCCGCATCGCCCGAATCATAGGGACCGATGAGCGGTGTATAGTGAGAGGCAATCGGCCTCTTGCCATTCTGTATCTTCTCTGGATCGAACGCCCCCATCGTCCAGTGCCAGCCCCAGACCGGCGACACAGGCTTGGCAACATACCACGGCATGTAATGCACGAGAACGAGCGGCTTCGATGCTGGCGCAGCCGGAGCAGGGGGCGTCTGAAGGAGAAGCGTGAGGACGATTGCGTATGTCATAGTCCTCCTCCTAGCTCCTCGCGAATCGTTGGCAAATACTTCTCGGGCGATGCCGTATTCACCATCACCACACGGTCGCGCGGCTTGATCATTCCCAGGTCCGCGAGCTTCGGCAGGACAGCAAGAGTCGCTGCGCCTTCCGGGGACCACGCAAATCGGCGATTCGTCCACTCCTCGCGAATCGTCGCACGAATTTCCGCATCGGTCACTGCCAGGGCTGTGCCGCCAGTCGCGCGAATGATCTTCAAAACGTTGATGTGTCCTACATTTCGCGCGACATTCAGTCCGGTCGCCACGGTTTGGCCGGGGGGCAGGGGGGTGATGTCGGGATCTCCATTCTGGAAGGCGCGCACGATCGGCGTGGTTGCGTCGCTCTGCACGCAAATCATCCTGGGCCGTTCGGCGCCGATCAATCCAAGTGCCTCGAGCTCGTCGAACGCCTTCGCCATGCCGACGACGCCCGTACCGCCGCCGGTCGGGTAGATGATCACATCAGGCAATTTCCAGGTGCGATCGGCCAGACGGTCGCCCGCCGGCTCGGCCATTTCGAGCCCGAGGGTTTTCTTCCCCTCTGTACGCCAGCCGGGCTCTTGAAATGTCGCAACGCTGAAAAAGCCCTTGGGAATGTACTCCTCGCGCAGGCGTTTGGCACAGTCGACGATCGTCCCCGGCACGAGTTCGAGCTTGACGTTGTCGGGATACAAAAGCGCGAGCGCGGCGACATTTCCCATCACCGGCCGGTCCGTGTCGGGCGACATCGCCACAATTGTCTCAAGCTCCGCGGCGATCGCATAGGTCGCGAGTGAGTCCCCCGCGTTCCCCTGCGTCGGCACCGCCAGCCGCTTGAGTCCAAGCGCCCGGGCCATGCTGACAGTCATCACCATCCCGCGGTCTTTGAACGACAGCGTTGGATTGGCGCCGTATCGACCGCCGTGCGGCCGTCCCTCGTCCTTCACTTCGAGGTTGCATCCCAGCGATCGCCCGAGCGGATGGTCGTAAGGCAGGCAAGGCGTGTTCCCCTCACCGAGCGTGACGATCGACTTGCGATCGGCCGGATCGTCCCAGTCGAGCGGCAGAAGTCCGCCGAACCGCCACAAGTTCGGTCGATCGGGATTCCAGAACCCGTCCCGCCCCCGTTCAGACTTCAGGCGATCGAGGTCGAGCACCACCTGAACTGGCCGCTCGTCGACCGGGCACAGGTTCATCGGCTGGTCGGCCGGATACGACGCGCAACAGGTCGGGCAGGCCAGGTGGGACACAAAGCGCATCGGTCGACTCCCAAACATCTTGGAACGCAGAAATGCCGGCCTCACTCTATCGAAATCTCAAGACGAATGCACACCCGTCCCCACTCAGTTGGCTGGGACTGGCCAGGTAACACCGTTCTCTCTCGAAGTCAGAAAATCTCGGACAATTCCGCGAATAAATCGCACGCGCGAATCGTCTCCCAAACAAGTGGACCTATCTGGACGCCTTGCGAGGTTCCCCCGAACCTCTGGTCACAGGCGATTCAGACCACAAAACCCGAAATTCGAGCGCCACCGGCCCAAAAAGCTCAGCCTCCAGGCCCGGCCAGCTCGGCTGCCCTTGTGACCCGAACTGCCAACGCAGTTAACGCTTGCGACGATTCGCAACCAAGCGTTTCGCAATCCAGGCCCGCACGGCCGGTTTGAGATTTTCGATTTCCGTCATCCATCGGACGCACCCCGTTTCGTTTCCGAGGTGAACCCATGAACGGCACGTTTCGCCAAGTCGTTGTCACCGCCCTGATCGGCGGCCTCGTTGTTTTCGTGCCGGGCTCGGCGCAAGCCCAGCAGCCCGCTAGCAATAAGAATAAGAAGACGGTCGAAATCCCCGAAGTCAGCCTGCTCGACGCCGTCCGCAATGGCGACGTCTCCGTCGAGGCCGAAGGCATTGGCGACGGTCGCATGATGGTCTCCGTCACCAACACCTCGTCCCGCAAGCTCAACGTCGTTCTTCCCCCCGGCCTCATCGCCTCCGGTGCCACCGGTCAGTTCGGCGGCATGGGCGGTATGGGCGGCGGCATGGGTGGTATGGGCGGTATGGGCGGCGGTATGATGGGTGGCATGGGCGGCATGGGTGGTATGGGCGGCGGCATGGGTGGTATGGGCGGTATGGGCGGCGGTATGGGTGGTATGGGTGGCATGGGCGGCGGCGGTATGATGGGTGGCGGTATGATGGGCGGCGGTGCCATGCCGGCCTCCATGGGCATGATGATGCTCGGCCGTCTCATCATGACCCTCGTCGGCGACCGCGATAGCTGGAACTGGCAGTCCATCATGATGGGTATGATGGGCGGCGGTATGGGCGGTATGGGCGGCGGCATGGGTGGTATGGGCGGTATGGGCGGCGGCATGGGTGGTATGGGCGGCATGGGTGGCATGGGCGGCGGCTTCCGCTCCGTCCCCCCCACAGGCAACCCCTACGCCACGCTCGTCCCTGGCCAGACCCGCGAACTCCCCACGCGAGTCGTCAGCCTCAACGGACCCACCAACGAGGCCAAGGTCAACTTCCCCAGCAAGGGTGAGAAGCTTCAAATCGGCGATATCTCGCAACTCGGTGCCGACGCTCGCACTGCAGCGGCAATGAAGCGCCTCGCTGAAGACAAGGCTTCCACCACCATCTCCCAGCTCGTCATCTGGAACGTTTCCGCCGGTCTCGACTGGCAGACCATCGCACAGCTCTCCAAGCAGTGGGCGAACCCCTACGAAATCTCACTCGCCCGTCAGTTCGCCAACTCGCTCGACACCCTCCCCAAGGGCGAAAGCGGACGCATCTACGTCGAAGTGAAGGGCAACGAAGAACTCGCTGGTGAACTCGCCAAGCTCTTCAAGGACTACAGCCTCCTCGGCCTCAAGGTCGAAATCGGCGTCCCCAGCGCTCCCAACGGGCCCGCCATCGCTTGCACCATTCAGAATGGCGACGCCGCTGGTCAGAACGAAGTCGCCGTCACCGTCCAGATGAGCGATGAAAACGCTCGTACCTGGAAGGCCGCCGGTAAGTTCAACCTCCCACTCGCCAAGAAAGACGGCAAGCTCGACGCCGTCGCCTTCACCGACTCCGTCGCAACCGGCGTCCTGGGACGCATGGTTCGTGCCGACCTCGTGAAGGGCAAGAAGGTCAAGGGTAAGGACAGCTTCACCGTCCGCATCGACAACTACTCGCCGCTCATCCTCAACGGTCTCGCCCTCGCCGGCACCGCTGAGAAGACGGCCGACAATCCCAAGCTTCTCTCGGGCGTGAGCATCTCGCCTCGCAAGAGCTTCAGCCTGCCGGCCACGTCGGAAGTTGTCGATCAACTCGGTCTAAAGCAGGGCGTTCGCGTCCTGGCCGCTGACCTCAGCGGTCTGTAATCAACAAACGTACAGAAGCCCGCACAAACGGCCCGCGACTCGTTCGCGGGCCGTTTCATTTTCGAACGCGCTCTTGCACCGTCGCTGTCATTTGAGTTATCACTGTTACTCCTTTCAGATGAGACGGCTCGATTCCAGAGCCGAACTGGTCAGTCATTTGTATTAATCCTTCATATTTCCGCGCCAAACACATGATCCACATAGCGCCTCATAAGCGTGGACTCATGACACACTGATTACGAATCACCACACCATGCACAAAGCCAATTACGAACCCATTGCTACATATGATTTGCAAGACTAAAATACGCGTTGTTCACACATTCATCGAATCATAAGCAGCCGTTGTCCTTAATCTCCAAAGACTTGCGTTGCGTGCGTGGTTCGAACGCAGCGTCGTCTTCTTTTTCTTGACGTTGTGAATAAACGCGAGCCGACCGACGTCCCTTCCAACCTACGGCGCGCGTTTCGCATTAATCTGATCGTCACCCGTAGTGTTGATCTCTCAATTCGACCGTACCTTTCGCTCCGAAATCTTGCCTGGTCGCCACAGCCACAACTGTTCGACCGCTCGATTACTCCGGATTTCTCTCCCCGGTTGCAAAGCGCGTTAGGTTACAGACATTCGCTCGCTGGTTTGAAAACTCTCGCTTCAATCCAGGTCTCGGCTGTCCGTCTCGAGTTCAGGTGCCCCCCATTCGTAAACCGCTCAATCCTCAAGATTTAGGTGATTCCATGAAGGCCACGCTTCGCCGTGCGCTCGTCCCCGCCCTCGTCGGCGGAATCGTCCTTTCTCCCCTCAGCTTCGTGCAAGCTCAGGCACCCGCCAGCTCGAAGAAGAAGGCGGAAGCCCCCGCGCCCGAGGTCAGCCTGATCGACGCCGTCCGCAACGGCGACGTCTCCGTCGAGGCCGAAGGCATTGGCGACGGTCGCATGATGGTCTCCATGACCAACAATTCGTCGCGCAAGCTCAACGTCGTTCTTCCCCCCGGCCTCATCGCCTCCGGTGCCACCGGCCAGTTCGGCGGCATGGGCGGCATGGGCGGCGGCATGGGTGGTATGGGCGGTATGGGCGGCGGCATGGGTGGTATGGGCGGTGGTATGGGCGGCGGCATGGGTGGTATGGGCGGCATGGGCGGTGGTATGGGCGGTGGCATGGGTGGTATGGGTGGTGGCGGCATGATGGGCGGTGGTATGGGCGGCGGCGGTGCCATGCCGGCCTCCATGGGCATGATGATGCTCGGCCGTCTCATCATGACCCTCGTCGGCGACCGCGATAGCTGGAACTGGCAGTCCATCATGATGGGTATGATGGGCGGCGGTATGGGCGGTATGGGCGGCGGCATGGGTGGTATGGGCGGTATGGGCGGCGGCATGGGTGGTATGGGCGGCATGGGTGGCATGGGCGGCGGCTTCCGCTCCGTCCCCCCCACAGGCAACCCCTACGCCACGCTCGTCCCTGGCCAGACCCGCGAACTCCCCACGCGAGTCGTCAGCCTCAACGGACCCACCAACGAGGCCAAGGTCAACTTCCCCAGCAAGGGTGAGAAGCTTCAAATCGGCGATATCTCGCAACTCGGTGCCGACGCTCGCACTGCAGCGGCAATGAAGCGCCTCGCTGAAGACAAGGCTTCCACCACCATCTCCCAGCTCGTCATCTGGAACGTTTCCGCCGGTCTCGACTGGCAGACCATCGCACAGCTCTCCAAGCAGTGGGCGAACCCCTACGAAATCTCACTCGCCCGTCAGTTCGCCAACTCGCTCGACACCCTCCCCAAGGGCGAAAGCGGACGCATCTACGTCGAAGTGAAGGGCAACGAAGAACTCGCTGGTGAACTCGCCAAGCTCTTCAAGGACTACAGCCTCCTCGGCCTCAAGGTCGAAATCGGCGTCCCCAGCGCTCCCAACGGGCCCGCCATCGCTTGCACCATTCAGAATGGCGACGCCGCTGGTCAGAACGAAGTCGCCGTCACCGTCCAGATGAGCGATGAAAACGCTCGTACCTGGAAGGCCGCCGGTAAGTTCAACCTCCCACTCGCCAAGAAAGACGGCAAGCTCGACGCCGTCGCCTTCACCGACTCCGTCGCAACCGGCGTCCTGGGACGCATGGTTCGTGCCGACCTCGTGAAGGGCAAGAAGGTCAAGGGTAAGGACAGCTTCACCGTCCGCATCGACAACTACTCGCCGCTCATCCTCAACGGTCTCGCCCTCGCCGGCACCGCTGAGAAGACGGCCGACAATCCCAAGCTTCTCTCGGGCGTGAGCATCTCGCCTCGCAAGAGCTTCAGCCTGCCGGCCACGTCGGAAGTCGTCGATCAACTCGGTCTCAAGCAGGGCGTCCGCGTCCTTGCCGCTGACCTCAGCGGTCTTTGATCGATCAGCACGCTGACTTGATTGAACTGCGGCCCGCGACTCGTTCGCGGGCCGTTTTCATTTCGAATAATGTTGGATATTTAGCGAGAGCAGAGGTCACTTCTTGAATCGCGTTCAGCACGCGACCACACTAGAGCGATCGAGGTGAGTCGATGCTGAATCTTCGAGGCGCGAACATCATGGCCCTGGCGAATACCGACCGAGTCGGTGCTGTTTTCTCGCGCGTGCTAATCGCAACCTGTCTCCTGGCAATCGCTCCCGGATGCCAGCAACAAAAGGCTCCGCTCGAACGCAAGAAGCCAGCCGTCGGTGTCACCCCTGTGACTGTGCTCGACGCGCCGCTTATCGTCTCGTCGAACTCGACCACCCGCGCCGCCAACGCCGTCACCATCAGCGCGCGAGTGAAGGGCTTCCTCAAGGAAATCCTCTTCACCGAAGGCAGCGAGGTCAAAAAGGGCGAGCTCCTCTTCGTCATCGACGAGCAGCCATACAAGGTCGCACTCGCCCAGGCCAAGGCAATGCTCGCCGAAGCCAAGTCCGGCCTCGAAAAGGCAAAGACTTCCAAGGGACGCGAAATCGCCGCAGCGCAGCTTGCTCTGGCTGTCGCCGGCCAGGTTCTCCAAACGGTCGAAGATCAACGTGCACGCCTCCTTTACAGCCGCAACGCCGCCTCAAAAGGCGACCTCGACCTCGCCGAGGCCCAGCTTCAAAAAGCAAACGCCCAGGTTGATGTCGAGAAAGCATCGCTCGAACAGGCGAAAACTGATTTTGACGTGAACATTCAAGCCGCGCAGGCAAAAGTCGATCAGGCGCAGGCGAATCTCGATGACGCGCAGATCAACCTCAGCTATTGCCGGATGTTCGCACCACTCGACGGCCGAATCGGCGAAGCCCTCATCAAGCTCGACAACCTCGTCGGCAACGGCGGCGAAACTCCGCTCGCGACGATCCAGCAGCTTGATCCCATGGGCGTCGACCTCCAGGTAAGCTCCACGCACCTTCCCAAGGCAACCGAACTGGTCAAAAACCAGCAAGAAATCGAAGTCGACCTTGGTGAGGAACGTCCCCAGCGCTTCAAGGGAAAGCTGAGCTTCATCGACAACACCGTCAGCCGCACAACCTCGACATTCCTGGTGAAGGCGAACGTCCCCAACGCTGCGAACACGATTCTCCCCGGCGAATACGCTCGCGCCTTCATCACAATCGACACGCGCAAGAACGCACTCGTCGTCCCGGAAAGAGCGATCGTCGAAGGCCAGGCCGGTACGACCGTGTATGTGGTTTCCGATGGCAAGGTGAACGTCGTGCCGGTGGTTCTCGACACAGATACCTATAAGGGTTCCCGCGTTGTAACGTCCGGGCTCACAGCCGGGCAAAAGGTGATCGTCGAAGGGATTCAACTCGTCCGCCCCGGCGCGGAGGTTGAATCACGCGACGTCGAATTCAAACTCATCGACGACACACCTTCTGGATTATCCCGCAGCGCGTCGCCTTCGAAGGCTGACACCGTCACGAAACCCGTGCCAACCGAGCCCGCGAAGGCTGAAGCCAAACCCGCGGCGCCGCCGGCGCGTTGACGACTATTCTCCCGGGCAACCATTGATCTCAAGTCCGCGAGGCGACTTCTTCAGATGGTTAATTTCTTCATCGGCCGGCCGATCTTCGCCACGGTTCTCGCGCTCCTGATGCTGCTGGTCGGCGGCATCTGTATCTTCGTGTTGCCCATCTCGCTCTACCCGGAAATCGTGCCACCACAGGTGCAGATTTCCACCACATACACCGGCGCCGATGCACAAACCGTCGGCAGCACGGTGACGACGCCGATCGAGCAAAAGGTCAACGGTGTGAAGGGCATGATCTACATGTCCTCCGACAGCACGAGCAATGGCCTGTCGAAAATCGTCGCAACCTTTGACGTCGGTTACCCGCTCGACATCGCCGCCGTCGACGTGCAGAACAAGATCGAAACCGCCAAGCCCACGCTTCCCGACGAAGTAAAACAGTTCGGCGTCGAGATCAAGAAGGCGTCGACCAACATGGTCTGCGTCGTCAATCTCGTCTCGCCGAGAGGAACATATGAATCATCGTTCCTCTCGAACTTCGCCGAAATCAACGTCATCGATGCCCTGCGCCGGGTGAAGGGTGTCGGCGATGTGACGACGTTCGGGCGCAAATACGCGATGCGTATCTGGCTCGATCCCGACCGAATGGCCAACGAGTCGATCACATCAAAAGAAGTCACCGACGCGATCAAGCAGGAAAACCGCCAGGCAGCCTCCGGTAAAGTCGGCGCTGCACCTGCTCCCGAAGGCCAGCAATTTGAATATCCGATCACCGCGAAGGGCCGTCTCGAAACCGCCGCCGAGTTCGAGAACATCATCGTTCGTGCCCGTTCCGACGGCTCAATCGTCCGCCTTGGCGCAGTCGCACGCGTCGAGCTCGGGTCGGAAAACTACGAGATGGAGGGCTATCTGAACGGCGTCGCTTCCGCCACGATGCCGATCTATCAGCTCGCCGACGCAAACGCCCTCGACATCGTCAATCAGGTGAAATCCGAGATGAACCGCCTCTCTCGGAACTTCCCGCCCGACGTCGAATACCGCATCGTCTACGACACGACAAAATATGTCTCCGAAAACATCACCGAAGTTCAACATACGCTGTTCGAAGCCTTCGGCCTTGTGCTCATCGTCGTTTTCATCTTCCTCCAAGGCTTCCGCGCCACGCTCATCCCGCTCATCGCTATTCCCGTCTCGCTCGTCGCCACCTTCGCACTCATGGCCGTGTTCGGCTTTTCGATCAATACGCTCACTCTCTGCGGTCTCGTGCTAGCGATCGGCCTCGTCGTCGACGACGCGATCATCGTCGTCGAGAACGTCGAGAAGCAAATGGAAGATGGCCTCGGGCCGCTCGAAGCAACTCGCAAGGCGATGAGTCAAATCACCAAGCCGATCATCACGATCACCTTCGTGCTCGCCGCGGTGTTCGTCCCCGTCGCCTTCATCCCCGGACTCACCGGCCGCCTGTACAATCAATTCGCACTCACCATTGTTTTCTCGTTCATCCTTTCAGCCTTGAATTCGCTCACGTTCAGTCCGGCAATGTCACGCCTGTTTTTGAAGCCAAAACACGGCGAAACGAAGTTCTTCTTCTTCCGCTGGTTCAATAGCGTCATTCGCTGGATCGAAGATTCGTACGACGACATTCTTGAATACACAGCGCGGCATTGGTGGATCATCGTCTTCCCTTCGCTCGCGCTCCTGGCTCTTACCTTCAGCATGGTAGCGACACGCCCCAAGGGGTTCATCCCCGTTGAAGACCAGGGCTATTTCATCGTCACGGTCCAAACGCCCGACGGCACCACGCAGGGTCCAACACAGGCCGTGATGGAACGCGTCGATAAGCTCGCCCTCTCGCTCGAAGGCGTCAGCGACACGACCCGGCTCGACGGCCTGAACCCGATCACCAGCGTGAACCAGCCCAACGCCGGCGCGATGTACGTCGTGCTCAAACCCTGGCACGAACGAACGACCACCGAACTGCGCGCCCCTGCACTCGTCGCCAAACTGCAGAAATTGGTCGCGCAGCAAATTCCCGAAGCGCAGGTCATCGTTTTCCAACCGCCCGCCATTCAGGGCCTCGGCACCACCGGCGGCTTTGAATTTCAGATCGAAGACTTACAAGGCCGCGGTACCGACGCCCTTGGCGCCGTCACCGACAGCTTCCTCGCCGAAGCCCGCAAACGTCCCGAGCTGTCCGGCCTCTACACTTCATTCTCAACGAACGTACCTCAACTTCGATTCGAGCTCGACCGCGTCAAGGCTCGCCAGCTCGACGTACCGGTTTCGGATGTTTTCGAGACTTTGCAAGTCAACCTTGGCGGCGTCTACGTCAACGACTTCAATCTCTATGGCAAGGTCTGGAAGGTGATGGTCCAGGCCGATGCGCCTCGGCGGAAATCACGTCAAGACATCCTTTCCCTCCGCGTCCTCAACCGCAAAGGCGAGGCGATTCCGCTCAGCTCGCTAGGCAGCGTGAAATCGACCATCAACGCGATCGACGTGCCGCACTACAACCTCTACAACTCGGCCAAGATCAACGGCTCGGCCGCGCAGGGGTATTCGTCGGGTCAGGCGATTTCGGCGATGGAAGAAGTCGCCAATTCCGTGATGCCCGATGGCTTCGCATTCGAGTGGAGTGGCACGACCTATCAGGAACTGAAAACCGGCAACCTCGCAATCTTCATCTTCGCAATGTCGGTCGTATGCGTTTTCCTGTTCATGTCAGCACTTTACGAAAGCTGGGTACGCCCGCTCGTCATCATCCTCACCGTGCCGCTCGCAACCTTCGGCGCGATGGTCGGACTCTGGATGTTCGACATGCCGCTCGACGTCTTCGGCCAGATCGGCCTCGTCATGCTCGTCGGACTCGAAACCAAGAACGCGATCCTCGTCGTCGAGTTCGCCGCCGACCTCAGGCGCGAAGGGGCCGGAATCATCGAGTCGGCGAAAGTCGCTTCCAAGCTGCGACTCCGGCCAATCCTCATGACGTCGTTCGCCTTCATCATGGGCGTGCTACCGATGGCACGAGCCACGGGGGCAGGGGCCTACAGCCGCAATTCGCTCGGCATCGTCATCGTCTTCGGCATGCTCGTAAGCACGGTACTCGGCCGATTCGTCATTCCGATCTACTATGTCCTCGGCGAACGCTTCCGCGATCGCAAGGGACCGGCAGTTGCCGAAGCAGTGGAAGTGCATACATCAGAAGTAGTGTGACGTATGACGTTCCGCAAGGTCGTGCTCTCCGTGGCTGATTTTGCGCGTATGCCTCTACGTTTCAAGCGAATTCGGCTCCGCGTGACGATCGCTGAGATCATGATCGCGGTGGCAATTGTCGCCCTGATTTGCGCCTGTCCCTGGCGGCTTAAGCCGCAGGTCATCTTGGACGTCTTGTTGATTTGCATCGCCGCGGTGTGGCCGCTCATCCAGACGCTGGTCGTCATTTCGATTCTGATTGTGGTCGTTGGGTTTTTTCTGCCAGCAGACCTGGCCGATTCGGAATCACACTTAAACCGCTGATATCAATTGCAAAAGCGCTTGGTTATGGACGATCCGCGATCAAGAATCGAGAACAGACGTATGGTCAAAGCGGAGCGTGCCCATGGCCACAACATCTCATCGGCGTTTCCAACTGACAACTCGGGGGATGATGAAATCCGTCCTGGTCATTGCGGCGATCTGCGCATTCCCTGGGCTACTTGCTCCGTTCTCTTTTGTAACTGCTGGAATCTATGCAATCGGAGGGATTGCACTCGCATCTATCTACAATTTTAAATTAATTGAAGTATTGGTCGTGATTTCGATCTTTGGGGTCATGCTCAGCTTGTTCGCGCCAGCAATTCAGACTCGCTGTGGACCACGTCGTCCAAATCCCGTGATTGTTACGCCTGCTGAACTGAGTGAACAGGAAGAACTCGACTGGCAGTTATTTGAAGATGAGTGGTTAGTCACGAAGCCAGAAACGCCGGATCACATTAATCAAAAAAATGAACATAAATAATTATTACTCACGTCCTCCAACATGGATTCGCTGGTGGCTCATTGCCGCCGGTATTTATAACCTAGCTTGGGGCGCTGTCAACGTCGTCTTCCCGAACCTACTCTTCGACCTCGTAAACATCCCCCGACCGAACTATCCCGAAATCTGGCAATGCGTCGGCATGATTGTTGGCGTTTACGGCATCGGCTATCTTATCGCCGCAAAAGACCCGCGCACCCAGTGGCCAATCGTCCTTGTTGGTCTCCTCGGAAAACTATTCGGACCGATCGGATTCGCGTCGGCCGTCATTCGCGGAACGCTTCCCGCGCGATTCGGCGTCACGCTCCTCACGAACGACCTCATCTGGTGGATTCCGTTCATTCTCATCCTGCGCGACGCCGTCCGCGCAAAATCGGCAATCACATCCGAACCAGCCACTCGCCAAAGTTAATCCATTACTACAATATTCTATTTAAATTTCATCATTGATGAACAGCGTTTCATTCGGCAACAATTGCTTCGATGACTTTCCAGCCGGCAAACCGTACGAAATAGCCCTGGCTTTCTTCGGTCTTTGGATGAAACGTATACACGAGTTCGAAATTTGTGTGGTCTTCACCACCCGCTTCTTCGATGTAACAACCGACCGTTGGGTTGAGGTTGCGAGCAATATCTTCGATGGACTTCAGGCTGTCTTGGCATTCAAGCAGCGCTCTCGCAATCGCTGGCCAGAGCGCGGAATACCGGGCCTTCAGTCCATCAAATGTCGCGAGCTGGAGCGATGATGGACCGCACTCATCGGCCCAAATATGAACCGCAAATCTCGAAGTACTGGACGGACTGTAATCAAACGGTACCAGGCCATCCCAGGCGTCGATGTTGAAGACAATCTCGCCGAACGTGGGGTCGATCAGAGTTGGTTCGCCTCCGTGGAATCAAACGTAAGGCGTTCAAAACCCAATGTTGATTTGCCGCATCGCCTCAAAAACACCAATCGCCGCCGCATTGGAAAGATTCAAACTACGCGCTTCGGGTTGAATAGGAATGCGCACTGCTCGATCAAAAACTGCTGATTGATTGAGCAACGTCGCCGGCAATCCTCGACTCTCGGGACCAAAAACAAGCGCGTCTCCCGACGCGTATGTCACGTCGGTGTACGACGCCTTCGCCTTTGTGCTGAACCACCAGAGGCGATCGTAGCCAAAGTGATTCACGACCTCGTCGATGCTATCGACAATGGTAAACGCCAGGTGGGGCCAGTAATCGAGCCCCGCCCGGCGTATGTTGCGGTCGTTGACATGAAATCCCAAGGGCCGCACAAGCCAGAGCGCGGCACCGGCCGCAACACACGTGCGACCGATACCACCGGTATTACCGGCAATCTCCGGCTCGAACAGAACAACGTGCAGCCGAGCCTGCGCCAGCCTTTCCCGCGAGGAAAGCGTGGTTTCGTTCAGGTCCGGCGTCGGGCCACTCTCGCTCAATTCAGCTCTCTCAACGAACGTGCAGCGGTCGGCGACCGTTCTGCGAACTCTCGGCCCCATTCGTGGCGTCGGTTAGAACCTGAAGCGCCTTCCTGGGATTCGAGGTGTGAAACAAACCCAGCGAACGGCCGGCCGTCGAACTGTTCGAGCCGTAGGCGTACTCGACGTTAATGTGTTCCGCCGCAAGCCGTTCCAGAACCTTCGCCAGCGAACCGGGCTTGTTGTCCATTTCAACCGCAAGCACGTCGGAACACGTGTGCTCGGTACCCAGCGACGTCAAAACACGTTTCGTCGGTTCAACGTCGTCAGTAATCAGCCGAAGCACGCTCTTGCTCGACGCATCCATCACCGACATCGCCCGGATGTTCACCTTGCTGTCGGCCAGCGAAGAACAAATCTTCGCGAGCCGGCCGGGCTTGTTCTCCAGGTAGGCCGTGACTTCGTGGACGAACTCCATCGAATCGCCTCGCTTTTCTCAACGAAACGCCCATGCGCAAGCTAGCCCGTAGCACGTACAGAATCGACGTGCAACGTCTTCACACACCGGGCGTTTGACCGCGGCAGAGCTGGGTCCGAGATTCCGGGCGAGAACAGCTCCAGCCGCTTCGCGGAACGTAACCCAAACCATACCCAACTCACTGAGAAAGGAGGTATGGCGTGGGTCATGACATGCATCCGTCGGTTCTTGAGAACCGGAGGCGAGAGAGGACCGTCCTCCCGCCTCCAAGGAATTATAGTGCACATCCCGCGCCATGTGACGACGACCGGTCATCAAGCCAAATTACCCAGCCCAATTAACCCGGACCCCGTCCGCGCCGGGCACCCTTTTGCGGCTCGCCCGAAGACGCGCCACCCGGACCGGCCGGAGGTGCCAAACCAGGCGACGAAGCACCAGCCGGACCCCCTGGAGGAGCCAGACCAGGCGCACCTGCACCCGCCGGACCAGCAGCTCCCGGCTTCGCAGCGCCAGGCGTGGCCGGGCGAGCACGGTTCATCAGGCTGCTCATCAGGTCGTTCGACGTGAATCCCGAAAGATCCGGGAACGAACTGCGCGAAATCATCTTCACGCCCTGGTCGTCGACCGAGACCGTCGTAAGGCTGGGCGACAGGAACGGCTTGATCGCCGCGGCCGTCGGCAACTTCGCAGCATCAATGTGGAAGACGATGCCGCTCTCGCCAGCGCTGCTCCCAGGCTGACCCGAACCAGGTTGCCCCGAGCTGCTCGAGCCCGACGAGGAGCTGCCGCTGCTCGACGAACCACCCGAGCTCGAAGACGACGACGAGCCCGGAACCAGCGAATTCGATTGCGGTCGGCTCGTCGAATCTTGACCAGCCCCCGACGAATTCGGGAATGTGCCCGGCGGATACGAAGGATTCGGCGACGACGAACCCGGACCGTTGCTGCCTGGCGCTCCTGGGGTATTCGCAGCCATCGCCGGCGGTGGGGCGTTCGCTGCGTTCAGCTTCGCCTGAAGCGCACCCGGGAAACTCGCGAGCGCCTTTGGCAACGTTTCCGAAGTGTCGCTCACGTTCGCGAAGATCAGCCCGGCCGGAGCCGGTTGAAGCGTCGCGGCGTAAGTTGTCGTGGCGGCGCCTCCGCCCTTAACCTCAAGCGCGGCACGCGCCGAGTCAGGGCTCACCGAAATCACCACGTGCTTGGGACCGACGCGAATCGTCGGCTTCACGTGCGACGGCAAGAAGCCCGACATCGTGCTCGGGTACGAAAGCATATAAACCTTCGTCGGGCCCGGCACCATCTTGAATTCGACGCCTGCACCCGCGTTCTTCGCCGACTTCGCGCGAGGTTCGTCACCTTCAGCGGCAGCAACCGCCGGCGCCGGAATCGCCGCGCGCAGGGTCTGGTTCAACTGAATCATCAGCTCGTCGAGCACTCGACCAAACGCGGCGGCATCGTCGATGTCGATCACGAGCGTAAGACGCGGAATTTCAGCGCCACCGGTCAGCATCGCAAGCGGGCCGAAACCCGGCTTGGCATCGCTCGCCGACTTCGACGGAGCGACATAAATCGCCATCTTGGGCCCGAAGTGGCCGAGGATATCTTCCTTCAGCCGCAGCCGGGTCTTCGCCTTCACCTGGGCGGCCACGGCGTCGATTTGCTCACCGGCCTGCGGGCTCATCGCCTTGGCCAGCGTCGTCAGTTGGTCGAAAAGCCGCTTCGGGTCGAACGCGACGACGCTGAAACCGGTAACTCCCTCGGGAATCGGCGGCAGATTGCTCTTCTCGAACGTCGGCTGATCGACCAGCGCCAGGAGCCCTTCGCGCGGCTTCGGCGCGTCAACGCGCGTGATCGTCACCAGTTCCTTGTCCTGGAACCCAAGTCGCATGTCGATCTTCTTCACATTGGCAACGCCAAGCTGCCGCGGCACATTGGCAAGAGCAGCCGCCGCCGGAAGCTTACGAACGCTGTTCAGGTCGAAGAAGGTAATTCCAACCGGAACGAAGCCATCCTCTTCCTTCAACAGTGCCTGACGCGCCGGGTTGTTCGTCGCGTTCGGCGTCTTGCCGTCGAGCGTTGCGAAGACCTGCGAAGCCGCCATCGTCACGCCAGATTCCGTCTGGCAAGACGGAATATAGATCAAGTCTTCCTTGCGAGCGTCATCAACCCAGTACGCCGAGAACGTGCCATCGTCCAGCTTCTGTAGGACGATTTTGTGCCCGTCGACGTCAGTGATTTTGGGCTTCACCTTAGGGTCAAGACGCGAGCTAACCAGCCGCGCCGCAACCGCCTTGGTGTCCTTATTCTTGATGACGCCGCGCATCACGACAACAAAGGAGTCCTGAGCGCCAAAGCCCGCGACGAGGAAGCCATGCTTGAGCAAATGCTTCCCGAGAGTCACCGCTTCCGCGCCGCTGATGCGCAGCTTGGACGTCTTGACCGTGGTCTGCGAGAGCAGTTGCCCAACGACGTCTTCCAACATCGCGCCTGTGGGTGTTTCGTTGAGAATCTTGTACGCCGAGGTCTTCTGCCAGGCCGCAGCGTGTGCTTCGGTCCCTTGGAATTCCCAGTAAAGCGAGACCTGTTCGCCGGGAACATACGCACTCAGGGGCGCGGCCGGTCCAGCGGCGGCGGCGGCAGCGGCGGGTGCAGCGGTTTGAGCAGACGCCACGGCCGCCGACATCAAGCCAGCCATCAAGGCCAGCCCAACCGCGCACTCGCGGATCGGTACGAGGCGGGAGAGTCGCGAAGTCGGTCTCACGTCATGGCTCCTGGGCAAAGGCCGGTCGGCACGATATCCAGGGTTTGATCTTCCAAATCAAACCGCTCGTGCCCCGGAAAGTGCGATTCAATGATAGAAAAACGCGGCGAACGGACGCCCCGCGCCTACTCCACGCTGCATCGTAAGCCGCCGGTATCGCCGCGCCAACTCCCTAGAGCACTTCGTTGAATTTGCGGAATTCGCGCCTCGATGATCTCGCCGGCGGCGATGTACCGCATTGCACCAAAAGTCACTTTAACTTGGATTGATCGCCCAACTTCGTTACAGGGCGAACCCAAAGAAGAATCCCGCGCTTCGAGACGATATCAGGATCCTTGGCATTTTTCCCTCTCTTCACGTACCGCCGACGAAGCAACTCGAGCGGTTGATCCACAGGAAAAACTTCGGATATTCGCTGATTACCGTCGTGCTTCATTTCATGCTCGTCGAACCATTCGCTCGGCTGCTGGAGATGAAACGCCTCCTGTCCATCGCATTCGACGCGGACCAGCCAGCCCTTCTCGTTTTTGCTCAACCGATCGAGGCGCACCAAATGCATTCCCGGCGCGATTGGTTTGGTTTGCACCCCCTCGTTGAGAAAACCTTCTTCCTCAATCCCGTTCGTCGCGATGCAAAGCTCATAACGTCCGTCTGGGACATAAATCGACCATTCATGACTATTCTTCCACCCCGAATCTCGTTCGATCAGGGCGAACTTCTCCGTATCGCGCACAACAAGCTCTCTGGCCTTTCCCAGAAGCGGCGCAATCCGCGCGTTCAGCCGGACAACGTCGCGCGACTTCAACCAAGACGACGTCCACACGCCAATCACCGCGACGAGCAAAAGCGCGTTTCGGATGCTCAGCATGCCAAGATGCTTGCGAACCGTCGCCGGTTGCTCGGGTGTGTTCTCAGCGATCGCGCTCATGGGCAATCCTATCTTTCAAGTCACGCAGGCGAATCATCACTTCTTTTGCGAAGGTGGAGGCGGTTCGAGGGTAAGCTGGAAAATCAGCGGCAAACGGTCTGGCGTTTCGAAAGGCGATTTCTGGGCGATTGGCTCATGCTTCAGCGAATCGGGAAGAGTGAGCGTCAGAAGATCGATCGTCTCGGTCGGTTCAAGGACGAATACCTTGCCAATTTCGAGCTGCGCAACGTTGATATCATTTTTGTGCTCGAACAACCAATCGCTGTAATCCTTCGCGCCTCGCAATCCTCTGCTCGAAATAGCCGTAAAACCTGAGTTCGAAAGAGTCGAAAGCCCGAAATACGTCTGAACTCGACCTTCGACGTCCTTTTGAAGTGCAAGATGAACAATGAAATCGTTTGCCTCGCGCATGCTGATAGGTATCACCACCGTGCTTCCCTTGAAGTGAATCGAACATTTGGGCGGAGTATACACCCGCCACGACCAATGCAGCGGATCGTCCGATTTTAGCGCTTGAATATAAATCTTTGAAGGATCAGCGATATCCAGCTCACCCGCAACGCTCTTGAGTCTTTGATACTGACTCTGAAGCCGGTCTCGCTCACTGCCAATACTGAAATCGCGATAAAGCCCCACCGCCAGCAACAAAAGCAAAGCAATTAAAATGAATCGAGAGGTCATCATTTACCTCTGACTAGACCGACAAAGGTGATTTGCCTCTCACCAAGAATCGCCCCATTTCAAAGTATGAGCGATACTCGAAGTCGAGTCAATTAGGATGAGGAATGGGTAGCCTGAACAGCTCGTTGTCCAGGCAGCGCTTCTACAAGACTCAAAGCGAAAAAGCTTTCGTCATCCTATGCCAACCGGCCAAGCCCTTCAAAAAGCTCAGGAAACTCATCCCGATAGAATTCCCACCGCCCCACGGATCGCCGATGAACAGGCTGACGTACCTGCGTGCGACTCGCAGTTCGCACCGCACGCTTCGACTGATGAAAATCCAGACAAATCGGATCCCACTGCAGCCCCATCGCGTCAATCAAACGGTGTGCAACCTTCTCAACATCTTCCACTGCCTCCTCATACCAGACTTCATGAATCGTCGTCTGCAACGTCTCTCGCCAGTGTTCCATGAGCCGCTGATGAGCTCGAAAATGCGCGGCGATATCCACCGGATCATTCGACCAACGAATCGTCGCGAAGTCTGAATTCCAGCACGAAAGTGCTACATCACGCAAATCGCGGCGGCAGTGGATAATCGTCGCCTCAGGAAACAGCGACGCGATAAATCCAAGATAGTTGTAATTACCAGGTTGTTTATCGATCACTCGTTGATGAGAATTTGCCGGCGCCAGCATTTTTAACTGTGCTAGATAATTCTCAGCGATCAACCCGATCGCTTCAGGCTCCAGAATAGCTGCGCATTCCGTCGCACTTGCCTCAACCCCAAGAATCTCCGGAAGCGACTCAAACATCCGCTCCGCGATTGCCAACTCACCCGCGCCATGTACCTGCGGATGCGCCGCGAGGATCTGTTCGATCAACGTCGTGCCCGATCGCGGCAATCCCACGATGAATACCGGCGTGCGACTTCTTGATCCTGCGAGCCTCGCACACTGCGCACGATCAAACCGCTGAATTACCTCATCGACAAACGCATGCTCTGCGGCAGCGTCATAGCGCCGACTCGTGGGTCGCTGCGAAGCCGCGAGCGCGTTGGCCTCTCGAAAACAAGCCGACGCCCGCGGATATTCCCCGCGCGCATCAAATACCTGACCACACGCAAACAGCAACCTCACACGGTTCTCATCGCGAGTTCCAAGAACTTCCAACCGCGCAACAATTCGCTCCAAATCCGCGTCCGGAAGCTTGCCTCCTAGCAGCGCCGCAAGCCAGGCATACGACCAGTCGTAATCCGGTTTGAGTTGCAACGCCCGGCGAAACAACGCCTCAGCCCGCTCAGTCTCTCCACGCTCAGCGTGCAACTTCCCGACGTGAGCCAGCGCAACAGGATCTTTCGCTTCAATTTCAAGCGCAGCCAAATACTGGCGCTCAGCCTCGTCTAGTCTTCCCTCATCGTGCAACGCACGCCCGAGCGCAAGATGCACCCGACGTTGCGGCGGATGCATCAGCGTTTGCACACGTTCCCAACAGGGAATCGCCAGATCGGCCCGTCCCTGCCACTCATAAATCCTCGCTAGATATTCCCAGTACACCGCACGTTGCGGATCAAGCCCAACTGCGTGCGGCAGATACTGAAGCGCCTCGCCAGCGCGATCTTGTTCCAACAAGATAACGCCCAAATTCGCATAGGCTGGCGCGTATTGAGAATCAATCTGAATCGCCGCGCGATACGCTTCGATCGCGCCTTCAATTCGCCCCAAGCTCCGGAGCACACTCCCCAGAGTGTCATACCAAGCCGAGGCTGCAGGTCCGCGTCTAATCGCCTCTTCGCAATAACGAAGCGCCTCTTCCGCCCGCCCCTCGGCAAGTAACCGCCGCCCCTGCGCGTGGAGCGCCGCGGCATCGAACGCGTCCAAACCAATTCGGGCTGACTCCTCCATGAAGCCCCCAGCGCGACTCAGACTTTAGAGATAGCCGAGATCCGCAAGCCGCTTCTGCACGGCCTCCTCGTCCTCCTCGCCATATCCCACCGCAACCGGCTCGCCATCCTGCCCGGCCGGCGCGTCTTCGTGCAGTACCGGGCGATCCGCATGCTCTGGCGCAAGAATTTCCGTAATCACGCGACCGTCAAGATCCGCCGGCGCCGGCACTCCCAAAAGATGCAGCACCGTGGGGGTCAAATCCATCAGCGTCGCGCCCTGCGGACTCGCCCCCGTGCGAAACGCCGGACCATGAGCGATCAAAACGCCTTCAGTGCGATGATCGCCAGTCGGGCCAAACGCCGGACCAATCACCGTATTCGTCGTAAAATCATGCAGGCCAATCGTACGATAACGCCAGTCCTTGAGCACAACCGTCAGGTCAGGACCAAGGTAAGCATGCGGCCCGTTGTAAAGCTCATCACGCTCGTAAACCTTCTCAACAAGCGGCTCACCCGTCTCCGGATGCGGAATCGCAAACAACTCCGCCTTCAAATCATTCAAAAATGGCCGCACATCTTCCGGTGCAACACATCCTTGCGGCTGACGTCCCTTCTGATTGACAAAGATCTGCCCAAAATTCCCCTGCGCATAAGCCTTCGTCTTCGACCAATCAATATGCCGCCGCGACAAAAACGCCGACTCTGCCAGTCGATCGACCCAGTTTGTCTGCTTGCCGTTGAACCGGCCAACCCGCTGCCGCGCCATGCCGAACTTCACCATCTGCTTGTAGAACCAACCCGGCGTGCAGCCTCGATCCCAGAACCACTTCTTCTGCTTCACATAAAAACTATCTTGAAGCGCAATATGTCCTTCATTCAATAACCAAACATTAAAGTTGACGTACCATTCAATCGGACCAAAACCATGATCACTAATAAGTAGAACTGCCGTATCACTCGGCAGCGCATCAACTATCGCACCAACTCCGCGATCAAGCTTCCGCCAGAACTCAATGAATCCTTCGCGAATCGTCGACAGATCCCGTCCCTTGGCCACCAGATGCGTCGGCTCCCACGCATGCCAGAGCTCATGCTGAATGCGATCAGTCGCCATCAGGTCATACATGAAGAGGTCCCACCCCCCGCGCTTCGCCAAAAAAGCGACCGCCTTGAGATGGTCCTCGAGAAACTCCGTCAACTCCGCGAGAGCCTCTCCCTCACGCCCACCGTCATGCACGGCCGTCGACCAGGGACGATACGGATGCCCCAGTTCCGCTTCCAGCTCGCGCAAAATCTGCGGATCGTTCGCAAAATCGCTCGCATTGGGCGGAGCGAGAAAATCACCAATATAAGTCCCAGGGGCATTGCGATGGGGATAGCTCATCGGCACCCCACCAGCAACCGACGTCTTCCCGTGGCGACCGGCGATCTCCCAAACCAATTCCGCCTTGATGGCCCGCGACGAATTCACCCGCCCCACAAGCGGGTTATGAGCATGCTCGAGAAACTCAAAGACACCATGCTTCCCCGAGTTCTTCCCCGTCATCACCGCCGTCCACGCGACGGGCGATAGCGGCGGAAACACCGAGCCCAACTCGCCATGCGCGCCGGTTGCCATCAAACGCGCAAGGTTCGGCAATTCACCCGCATCAACAAGCGGCTTGAGAATATCCCAGGTGGCACCATCAAGACCCAGCAAAAAGACCCGCATCACCACCCGATCCTTTCCCAACCTGCCCAAACATCCGCCGCCCGAGCCAACGACCAAGCCAATAGTCCCATCATCCGCACGATTGTTCATCATAACCCAACTCGCCCAAAGGAGCGACCCGGGTTCCCAGCAAAGCCTGCCCAAACTTACGACAACACTGATGATAATTCGGGCGTCACTTTGCCTTCGCTTCGACTTACGCGAGTATCGAAGACCGGTTCTTGCAATTTCTAAATTATTTAGCAGTAAAGCGTTAACAGAGATTGCGCGTGCAATTCCTGAGCGTTTTTGCGTCGTGGCACAGCCCGTGCATTAAGAGTAATCCGTCAGCGAAGAGAAGTGAGTCAGACCTCTGATAAACATCTTCTTCGCGTTCCAAGGAGTCACGAGCAAGCGTCGTTCTCCCTGGCTGTGCCCGGCTCCCTCGGGGGGAGCCGGGTTTTTTTATTTTACCGGTACGAGGTTTTCGCAGGCCGAGTCAAACTCGGCCCGCGCATGCAACTTCGTTTCCCATCGCTCACGCGAGCAGATCATCTGCACGCGGGAGAAGCTGGGCGAAATCGAGTTTGCTGGGACAAGCCTGGCGCGCGGCTTCGAGATCGGCTCCCAGCCAGTCACGCGCTTCGGGGCTGAGCTCAGCATAAGCCTTGCGAGCCTCGGCACGGTCGCCGTGAAACTCGTGATAGGTCAAGAATCGCGTCAGGTTGCCAAGTTCGGCCTTGGTTCCCGCCGCCTGCGAGCAGCGGCCATCGCAATCGGCGCAAAGTGTGTGGTTGTGCGCCAGGGCGCAATCGCGAAGTTGCTCGATCTCAGCGACCTTCAACGGCTCGAAACGACGGCATGCATCAACGTTCTCACGAATTTGATCAGTATTGCGCATCGAAACGCAAACTGTGCTGATACGCTCATCAGTCCAGATCGCGTGCAGCAGCCCCTGGAAGGCAGTAAGCTTCTTCTCCTCGAGCATCGGAACCTTGGTCTTCACGTCGTCGAGAATGTTGCCCACTGGCTTGTCGCCAAAGCCGTTGCCGGCGATTTGCTTCATCGAGATGAGCCCGATGTTCGCCTTCCAGGCAGCGTCGATCGCCTTGTTCAAGGGCGATTCCTTGTCGAGCCAGGGGCGATATTGCAGCATGATCGCGTCGACGATTCCGCCTTCAGCCGCCGCAGTAATCAGCGCAGCACGATCTTTGTTGTGCGACGAGAAGCCGAAGTGTTTGATCTTGCCGCTCGCTTTAACCTTGTCGACGACTCGGCCAAGTTCCTTGCTCTTGATCAGGTCGACAGCCGTTTCGAGCTTGTGCTCGTCTCCGAAGCCGTGAATGAAAAACAGGTCGATGTGATCGACGCCGAGGGACTTGAGCCGGTCGTCAACCATCTTGGGGATCTGGTCGGCGGTCTTGGGCATATCCTTGGTGACAAGAAAGATATTCTTGCGCACTTCGGGCTGGGCTTCGAACCACTTTCGAAGAGTTGGCTCGGTGTTGTACACCTTCGCGGTATCGAACACGCGAACGCCGCTGGCGTACGAGTATCGCAGCACGCGCTCGGTTTGCGAGCCGCGAATCGCACCCTGGTTGAGCATCGTCACCTCGACGCCCGTTCGTCCCAGCTTTCGCCTGGGGACCGGCGGTTGCTCAACCGGCACGACATCTTGTCCAAAGGCGTGCGATCCCACGGCAGCCGTTGCGGCGGCCAGGGTACCCGCTTGGAGAAACGTACGACGATCCGTGTTTCCAGGCTGATGGTCACTCATAGCGCTCGCAGCTCCGTGTAAGTCCGATGGAATTCGGCCGTCGTTAATTAGAATCCATTCACGCGGCCAAGCGGTAGCACAATTTCGACAGACTTCTGCGACAAGGCTCAACGCGCATCGATTAAAGACACTTGAATACGAGAACTACGGTCATCGAACATGCGGGAACGCTTCGCGCCAATCAATCAATTTTCGGCAACGAGCGACTAATTGTCAGCGTATTGAACGACATCCTAAATCGCCGGCGAGGATGGCAAGTTTCGATTGCTTCACGTCTTCGGCTCTCGCGACGCAAACGTCGTCGGCACTTCCGTGAGCGTAACCGGTCGAAATGACGTGCGATCCGGTCGCACTTCGTCGCACGAGTGCAGCGGGTCGAGCGTTTGCCGCAAACCGATTTCGATCGAAAGCGCGATCGAGGTCAGCGGCAAGGTGATCGGCCCTTGCCGGAACGGATGCTCGATCAAACGACCAATTCCGTCGAGAAGAAGGAAAACCGTACCGAAGCCAACGCCCGCGAACGCAGTAAAAATCCCCATCGACTCGACAAGCGCAAAGGGCACCACAAAGCAGTAAACTCGCACAACATAATACGTAAATAGACTGAAATAAGCAGGAATCGTCGTCTTCTTGATGCGTTCACAGCCACCTTGATAGTTGGCAAAATCGTTGAAAGTGCTGTCGATCCGTTGCAATCTCAGCTCATCGAGCCAGCCGTTCTGAGTCGCTTCAACCGCACGTCGGCCGAGCCAGTTGAGAATCGAACTTGGCACATTGCGCTGGCGCTGGAGTCGACTGATCACCGATTCAGGCAGCAACCCGGCAAGGTCGTCCCACGGTTCTTCATCGTGAAGTGAACATCGCAACGCCTGAATATATGCGATCATTCCGTTAATCATCTCGTCCTTCCACGCATGAATCGCCAGCACCGCTTCGGCGCTCGCATAATGCGGTGGATTCACGAACGTAACCACCTGGCGACCATACGTCCGGCTGCTGTTTGTGAGATTCCCCCAAAGCTTTCGCGCTTCCCAGTAACGGTCGTAAGCGGTGTTATTCCGGAAGCCAATAAAAACGCTAAGCGCAATCCCCAGGACGTTGATTGGAAGTGTATTTGAAGGAAGAACGATCAAATTCCACGCGACAAGCTCATAGGCCGCTAGCGAAAGTATGGTGATTCCCACAAGCGTGAGAAGGTGTGCCTTGACGATTTGAAACCATGAAGCATTCTCGTCGATCATGAATCTCACCACGCTGCTAGAAACGAAAGGATGAGGCCAATGCAATTCGTTCGAGCGATCACCCGGTCGTTTGAGACCTTCCGGGAGCCGTCAGCAATCTGTTGTAGTCAGCAGGGGAGAGTAGGTTACGACAAGATTGGCCTGAAACAGGCTGAGACAATATGGTAGGAACCAACGAGAATCAATGCGAACTCCAGGAGACATGGTTTCCAACGCAATTGTTCAATCATAACCGCTGAAGCGCAATCAGGGAAGCCGACGAGAACGCCGCCCCATCAGACTCAAAGCCTCCCACCCAGCTATCCCTGCGGACGATTCGGAAGGCTCGCTTTCGTCAAGGGCTTACTAAACGCAACACATCCGTTCGCCACGCAATTACGCAAAACTCTTCCTCAACAACTCCAAACTCTTGGGCACGGCTGTTTCGGCGTCTTCATTACCTTCGAATTCGAGCGAAATCCAACCCTTGTAGTTGTGAGCATTCAAGATCCCGGCGATCTTGGAATAATCCAACTCCAGGGCATACCACCGCCCGCCACCAAAATACGTTTTGGCCTGAACGAGGCAAATTGGCACCTTGCTCGACGCCATCGACTCCATTTGCTCGTAGCCGTTTTCCAGGAAATTGCCGGTGTCGAGCGTCATTTGCAGCCACGGCGAATTGATCGCCTCGACGATCCGCCGCACTCCCGCCGCCGTCCGTCCCAGGCCCCAATGGTTCTCCAATCCCAGCACGACACCGCATTCTTCCGCACGCGGCAGAAGTTTCTCGATCGAGCCAATTACCCAGCCAAACGCCTGTTCCTCGGTATGACCTTCAAGCGAAGGCTCAATTCCCTTCTTGGCCATGAAATCATCGAACGACTTGATCGTCCCCCAGCGCCCAGTGTTGATTCGCATCGTGGGAATGCCAAGACGCGACGCCAGCTCGATCTGATAAAGCGTCTTCTGAACGTTCGTCCGGCGCAGGTCCGCATCGGGATAGACAAACCCCTGGTGCGTCGAAAATCCCATGAGCGCCAGGCCGAGCGAATGTGCCCGACGTTTGATATTTTGCAGGGCCGCGTTCGATTCGTCCTGCATCTGAACGTGAAGGATTTCGACGCCCTCGAAACCCATCGCCGCGGCCTTGTCGATGCACGCGAGAATGCTCAACCGTTCGCCGCGAAATTGCCAGAACGAGTATGTCGAAACACCGATCGACCGCCGCTTCGCTGGGTTATTCTCCGCACCACGCGCAACGACAGGCAACGCCGACATCCCCGAGACCGTCGCAGCGCCCAGGGCGAGTCCTGAATACCCGATGAAGTCTCGGCGAGTCGGTCGCATCGGCATTTCTCCTGAGGGTGCGAATATGTCTCTGTGATACCCGAGGGGTCGCACCGACGCAATCGCCCGGTCAGTATGCCGAGTCTATCCCAGAAGAGTTCCAGCGCTAGCAGAAATCCGCGCCAGCTTCAAATCGCATCGTCGATCAACTTCGGCGTAACCAGAGCTCGTGCGCGCCCCGGGAAATATCGATCGCGAATCGCCAACGTCGGACGTTCGATCAACCATCCCATCACCACACCGGCAATCACCGAACCCGCTGCAAACAGCGTCATCGTAATCGCCCAGCGCCCAGAATCAGAAAGCGAGCTGGCAAGGAACTTTCGATCGAGCCATGCCACAGGCACACCGGCAAGGTCGACGTGCCACAGGTAAATCGCGTAACTGTAAACGCCGATAAACGCGAACGCTCGCCCAACGCCGCTACCAATCATTCGGCCTAAAATACCATGGCTAATCGGTGTCGCGACGAATGCCGCAACAACGCACCCAAACCCGAGATAGGCCAGCGTGAACCCATAAGTCCAGACAAACGGATCGAGTCCCAACCGCCCCCAGCAGAGCGGCGCGAGCAACCCAATTCCGGCCAGAAGTACCGACCAGCGATATCGTGCAACCCACGCGAAAACACTTGCATGATAAGCATAAATATAAGCAATCAAAACTCCGAACATCAAACCATCAAGCCGCAAATGCGTCGGGAAGTAATGCAAAAGCTGAAACGTGCGAAGGTCTTCGCTCGTGCTATACCAGAGCCAGTTTGTCAGCACACGAAGCGCCGTACATCCGATCATCGTCGCCAATGCAATCGCGGGAATCGCTCGCAGACTTCTCGCCTCGCCCGTTTTCCGGAGTCGCACCAGCCAGATCAGCAGAAACGGCAGCAGCAAGTAAAAATGCTCTTCAACCGCCAGGCTCCAAGTGTGGGTCCTGGGCATGTTGCGATAATAGTTCTGAACGTTCAGGACGTTCGGAATCATCACCTTCGCAGCCTTAACGAACTCACCCGCGCGAATCTTCACAGGCGCATCAAAGCCCAAGCAGAGCATCGCAAACACGAGCACGAGGTAGGCGTAATACGACGGCCAGATTTTGAATCCGCGACGAATCAAAAACCGTTTGACGTCAATCGCACCATGATTCTTCAGCTCGTTGAATAGCAAACCGCCGATCAAGAACCCGCTGAGCACAAAGAACAGGTCAACACCCGCCCAGCCCACGCGATACCACAACCGCGCTAGCGGCGCCAGCACGCCAGCCTCGCGCAATGGCATGTGCCGGCCAAGCACCAGAACAATCGCAATTCCGCGGAGCACGTCAAGCTGAAGCAGCCGGCCCGTAGAAACCGGCGCGGCCGCGTCGGTAGCTTCTTTTGGTTGAGCGTCGAGAGTCGATCCCGCAAGGCTCATCGTTCGCATTCTCCTCGCGGGATCAACCGCTTACATGATGACGTTTATTCGATTCGATCAGTCGGCAAGCTGTTTCGAGTCGAGCATCTCGGCCATCGCCACCACGATTTTTCGCGGACCGGTATAAGGAAGCCGGGCGTGAGCGGTCCGCATGTTGTCGAGCACGATCATGTCGCCCTCTTGCCAGGGGAACTTCACGCACTGCTTCCAGTAAACGTCGGCGATGTGATCCATCGTCGCGTCTTCAATCGGCGTACCATCACCGTAAAATACGTTGCGCGGCAGGTCTTCCTCGCGGAAAAGCGCCAGCAACGACTGGCGAGTTGCCGGGTCGAGGCAAGAAATATGGTGGAGCTGCACCTGGTTGAAGAATAGCTCCTCACCAGTCTTCGGGTGCTTCGCAACCGCGCGGCAACGCTGACGCACGCGCAGGTCGTCTTCGCCCACCCACTCGCATTCAACCCCTTCCGCAGCGCAAGTCGCCTCGACCGCCGCGTGATCGTTGGTGTGGAAGAAGTCTTGCCAGTCGACATCCACACCTTTCACGAAATTACGCACGTACATCACACCCAGCCGGCGGAACTTGTCGAGCACAGCGGGGTCGAGATGCGAGCAAACGTCGCGGCAGTCGAGAATAGGCGTCTCGCCGCCTGTCTCCGCCGCTTTCACGCAGTGAAACGAGATCTTCATCGGCCAGCGCTGGAGGTGCGAGCTTTCGTTGTGGAAGAGAATCGGTTGATCGGGCGGGTAGGGGGTCGAGGCGTAGATCCGCCCGGTTGCACCTTCGCGAGGAAGGTCGCCATATTCGCCGAACAGTTCGTTGCTAAGCGCGAGCGCGACGTTTTCGAAATCGGCCACGGCCGGCAAGCGGAATCCGCGGAAGAGAACCGCCCCATATTTCAACAGATCTTCATTTACACGATCGCGATTTTCACGAACCCAATCCGCCAGCACAACGCCGTCGACAGCCGGCCGCACCACGAGCGTGAATTCGCTACCGGGGTTCAGCGGCTCGGCGTTGACGAGTCCGCCTCCCGCAACGTCGACCGTTTTGCGACGAACATCCCGCAGCCCTTTTGGCTTCGCCGGCGCGGCGACCGTTGGTTTAGTTTGCTCCATGGCTCGTCTCCTGTTCGAGATCTCAACAATCGGGGCCAATTGATTCAAAGGAACGTCGGGCTCAGTCAGCAGCGCTGCGAGTACTCGCTCATAATCCTCGCGCATCCGAACGATGCTCGACTCCTTGTAAAGATCGGTGCTGTACTCGAAGTAACTGCTCGATTCCGGGACGGTCGACAGTTCGAGCGCAAGGTCGAACTTCGCGGTAGCGTTGTCGATCAATTCCATCGACGTCACGTCGAGCCCCGCCAGATGCAGCGGCGGCGGAGTCGCACTCGCCAGGCGAAAATTCACCTGGAAAAGTGCCATGCGACTGAGGTCCCGTTCGGGCTTCATCACTTCGACAAGCTTTTCGAACGGCATTTCCTGATGTGCATAAGCACCAAGCGTCATTTCGCGAACGCGCTTGAGCAGATCAAGAAAGCTCTCTTCCGCCGAGAATTTCGTACGAAGCACGAGCGTGTTGATGAAGAAGCCGATCATCGACTCAATCTCAACCCGGTTGCGACCGGCGATCGGCGATCCAACGCATACGTCCTCTACGCCCGTGTACGCGTAAAGAAACGCCTTGAACGTCGCCAAGAACGTCATATAGAGCGTACAGCCCGCCTGCCGACTCAGAGCGTTCGCTCGCTGGATCAACTCGCCGGGCAGCGTGAAGAAGTATTTCGCCCCCGCGCCCGACTGAATTCGGGGACGTGGCAAATCGGCAGGTACCTCAAGCTTCGCGGGAGCACCGGTGAGTTGTGTCTTCCAGTAGGTCGCGAGCGCTTCGAACGCCTTTCCTTCAAGCTTTTGCTTCTGCCAGAGCGCGAAGTCTGGATATTGAATCGCAGGCTCGGGCAGACTCACGTCGACACCGACGGCATAGGCATCATAGTGCGCCGCTAGCTCGCGATGGATGAGCACTTTCGAAGCGAGATCCCACGCAATGTGGTGCGAAACAAGTAATAACACCCAGTCGCGATCTGCAAGCCGAACGAGGAACGCTCGCAGCATCAGGTCATTCGCAAGATCGAACGACTGGGCCGATCTCTCCGTAAGCATCCGCAAGAGCTCGGCGTCCCTGTCTGGGCCATCCGCAATCGCGCTCAGGTCAAGCATCTCAAATGGCGACGGCCACGATTCGCGAATGACGGGAACCGGCTCGCCGCTCGTGCCGTCGAACGTCGCACGCAGAACTTCGTGCCGACGGATGATCGCGTTGATCGCGCGTTCAAGGGCTTCGACATTGAGATCGCCGCGAATTCGAAGCGCGTTCGGTACATTGTAGGTCGCGGTGCCCGGTGTGAGCTGGTCGAGAAACCAGAGCCGCCGCTGGCAGAACGACGCGACCATCGGATCGTTTGGGCCTCGCCGAACAATCGGCGTCTCACGCCCAACCGCTGCGCGCTTGAGAAGCTGCTGCTCGAGAATCGCACGCTTTTCAGGCGATAAATCGCGAATACGACGATCATTGTTGCTGCTCATGAGCGAACCCGCTCTTCGGCGTCACCCGCAACAGCAACCATCGGCGGCATCGGAAAGTCTTCGAGCAACTCCACCTTTCCTGGACAAGCCACCCCACGCAACCGAGCCACAATCTGCGCGGCAGCAAATTCCGTCGGCATGGCGCCACGGGCAGCGATCGGCGTATTCGTCTGATCGGTAATCAGCTTCGGCGGACGAACGACAAGATGACTCGCCGCACGATATTCGCGGCCCGCGAAATCGACAAGCGACTCTGCCGCCGACTTCATCGCGACGTAATGTCCAAAATACACCGGCGACTCACTGACGTAGGCCGAAGAAATCAACACATTCCATCCCGAGAATTTCGCCACGAGTGGCAGCAAACGAATCATGGGCCGCGCAACCAGGCGAAACCCACGCTCTACGAACGCAACGATTCGCTCTTCCGCATCAGGCTCGATCCAGAGCGGCTGAATCGGCGGGCAGGCGTTGCAAACGAGAAAATCAAGCTGCCCGTAGCGTTCGCTGATCTCTTCTGCCAACTTCTGACACCACGAACTATCAGCCGCATCCCCTTGAATCGGCACGATCTCACCTGACGCGCCAGCAACCGACTGACAAACCCGTTCGATCTCTTCGCGCGAGCTAAGAAACGTCGCCAGCACCGTGCAGCCATGAACCGCAAACGCCTGCGCCAGCGATGCTCCAAGTCCTCGGCTTGCACCAACGACAAGCGCCACTTTGCCTGCAAGCGCCTCCGATCGACCACCATATTCTTCGATGCGCTCGATCGAACTCTCCGGCGAGTCGCTTCGCAAGTACGCACCAATTCGTGCGGCTGCGACCGGTATTCCTTGATGTGCAAGCGTCGCGTCGACGCGCATCTCGCCAACCGCACTCAGGCTTGCGAGCTTCGCACGATAGTCGAACGGCGCGATTGGCTCGGCCGGACCGTTGAATCGCATTTGAAGCGTCGAAAACAAGGCGCGTCGGCCGGGGATTTCCATCCCTACGAAATAGCTCGCCCACAGCAGAGCAGCAATGTGTCCGCGACTGATCCAGGTCTGATGCAATCCGGCTCGTTCGATCAAGGCGTCAACCATCGGCCAGTCAGGAGCGTACCGCCCCTCGACTATCTGGCCCACGCTGAGATCGCTACGAATGAGGTCGGCCGACTCGGTCCGCGATGCGTCGCCACCGGCGATTTGCTCGCCACGCTTCAGTTCACCTGGCCGAAAGGTGAGCGTCGCCTCGAGAATCGGGCGACGACCATCAACCACCCGCACGCGAGTGCGCTCAGACGAAATTTCATTCACCTCGACTGCGTAATCAATCTCCGGCTGCGCCACGCCCTGAAACTCAAAACTCAGGTCGAACAGAACGCGACCCGCCTGCGACCCCACCCGCGCGAGCGCGAGAAGACCCACGAGCACGCCGAACGCCACGCGGCCGCCATAAGGCGTTTTGCGGGCGTACGCGTCCGAGGCGTGCAGCGGATTCGCATCCCGGCTCGCCAGGCGAAAGCTGTCCAGGTCTTGGCTCGAGAGACGTATCAAGCTTCAAAAATCCCAATCTATTATCAACATTAAACAGCACCGGCCTGCGGCCAGGCTTCAAAATCGCTATCGAAGCTGTCGAGATCGTCCATCGACGTCTCGGCGAGTTCCTGAAGGATCACGCTCGCGAGATCGGCGACCGTCGGGAAGTCGAAGAGCGCATGCAGCGGCAAATTGATCGGGAACGACTGCCGCAACCGCGACACAATGAGCGTGGCGAGCAACGAATCGCCGCCCAACTCAAAGAAATTCTGATTCAGACCGACTCGCGCCACACCCAGCACTTCGCCCCACGCATCGGCAATCGCCAATTCAAGCGGTGTATGCTCGCGTTCATCATCGACCAGAAGTATTTCGCCGTCGCGTAACCGCCACGCCGCAATCGCCTCGACGATCGCCGACGTCGTATTCAACTCATGCGCGATGCGCTGAAATATATTGGCGCGATTTTCATCGGCAACTGCCACATCGGCTTTTCGATCAGCGATCTCCACCGCAGAACTAGGGGCCGCACAAACCTTAGCCGCGCAGGCCTCGTCGGCACTAATACGGTTCAAGCCGTTACACGGTTTCAAATCCAGAGTCTGGAGGAACCTTCGCGCGGGCTCGTTTTTGGCCGACGGTTCGAATGCGAGTTCGACGCGTGCTCGTCTCAGCGCGCGTGCTTCCTTACCCACACTGGCGAGCATACGGTGTTCAACACCTCGCCCCAGCGCGCGGCAGCTCAGCAGGAATGTATCAACCTCGACGGCTTCATCTTTAACGCCGAACAGCACAACGCCAACAAGCCCGTAGTCGCCAAATCGGTCGCGTGCGTGTGTGACCAAACACCGCAACGTACCCGTAGCCAGCAAATGGCGAAGCTCTGCTTCCGAGCGGCGAATCCCTGAGAGATTGAACTGATTCGTACGCTCAATCAATTGCGCGACGCGCGCGATTTGCTTTTCTTCAACGTCGCTGATCTCAACGTGCAGTTCCAAACTCGCAAGAAAATCATTCAGGGTTGCGGTGCTTTCTCGAAGCGCCGAACGTTCGCGTTCCTGGCGATAAAACTCGGTGCGTTGCTCGTCCTCGTTCGTCGCGTGCGCGCGGTCAAGCGGCCAGATGTGCTTCAGCATGCGATCAAGTGTGAAAGCTTCGGCCGGGCGTTCGAGCACCAGAACGCCTGGGCAATTGCTGCGGACCTCCGCGCACTCAACTGGGTTGTCATCGACGAACACAAAGCTATCGAGACCAAGCTGCAACTCGCCCGCCAACGCTCTCAAATTCGTCGATTTCGGTTCCCAGTTGATTCGCGAAGCAGCAACATCATCACGCGTTAAAATCATATCCTTGCGTTGGTCGAATACATCAAGCACATCGGTCTCGGCATTCTTGCTGCACAATGCTACCACAACGCCGCGCTGCTGTTGACCGACAACAAATTCCTGAAACCGCCGCGAAGCCGGATCGATTTCCACGCCCTGCGCGCCCACTTCACCACAGACGCCGCGCCAGAGAGTTTCGTCGCAATCAACGACGAGCACCTTCCGCCTCGGCGTGAAAATCGCCGTCGCGTACCGCGCGATTGTCGTTCCAAGTGCAGCAAAAAACTCGGTCGAGTAGGGGACGTGCCCCAACTCATCGGCCGCCGAATCATTCACCTCAACCACATCATAAGCGTCCAGCACCGCTGCAGGCGGAACGATTGTGACGAGGCCTTGAGGCGAAAATTTTCCAGCCAAACGATTGGACAGCGCCTCGAAAACGCCGGCGAGCTTCTCATCACGGAGCACATTCGCCGACGGCGGGCAAATAACGACCTGTATCGGCGCGGGACTCAGTCTCGCCGACGCACTGAGTGCCGCTGTCAAATCGGTGAGCCCACGATCGAGCTTGGCTTGTGCAGAGATTGGATCGGCAACCCAACTGGATAGCCCGCCATCGAACCTTAGCCAATCCTCGAACCGCACGAGCACGACGTTCAAACCATCGCGATTCGTCGCGAATAAACCACTCGGATCAAGCAATTGCTGCAGGGTTTGGTTATATGGCGCAAACGCGAGATCGACCGAAAGCGTAAGCTGCGCGAACCAGAACGCCAGCACATCGCCAAGGGGTTCGGCGGTGAACGTTGCCGCGATCGCGATACGCTTGCTCATGGTTTCGCCTCTGCACATACGCAATAATACTGAATTGAACACACAATCACGCAAAGCAATTACGCCTGCGGATGTGCGTCCAGCAAACGCTGCGCTTCTTCTTCAGAAAGCGATTCCAACTCGGCGAGCATGCGGTCGAGTTCCTCATCGCGACCATCATCGCCTTGCAACTCAGCGACAGCAGCCGCAAGGTCGGCCACGGTTGGACTCTCAAACAGCGTCCGCAGCGGAAGCTGCACGCCGTACGAAGACCGTACGCGCGCCACCACCTGCGTCACCATCAATGAGTGGCCGCCCAGCTCGAAGAAGTTGTCGAGGACGCCAACGCGCTCGACTCGCAGCACTTCGGCCCACATCTGTGAGAGCGATTCTTCAAGCGGACTTCTCGGCGCCACGAATGCGGAAAACATCGCGGCCGCTGTGCGTTCAAGTGCGGCAAGCACCTGGCGATCGACCTTGCCACTCGGCGTGAGAGGCAGGGTTTCGATTTCCTGAAAGCTCGAAGGCACCATGTAGTCGGGTAGTTGCTCGAGCAATGCCGCTCGAAGCTCATCCGCAGCCACGCCACGCGCCGAAGCCGGCACGACGAACGCATCAAGCACGATCTCGCCCGCACTATTGTCGCGCGCGATCACTGCCGCCTGACGAACCGATGCAACCCGTCCCAGCGCAGCCTCTACTTCTCCCAGCTCGACGCGGAATCCACGAATTTTCACCTGATGATCGACGCGTCCCAGGAATTCAATCGCGCCGCTTGGCAAGCGACGAACGCGATCGCCGGTGCGATACATCCGCGCTCCGGCCTCGCTTGAGAATGGATCCGCGACAAACCGTTCAGCCGTAAGTTCAGGCTGACCGACGTACCCTTGCGCCACCCCTTCGCCACCGATATAAAGCTCGCCCGCGACGCCAATCGCTTCAGGACGCCGGTCGGCATCAAGCACGTAACATCGCGTGTTCGCGATCGGGAATCCGACCGGAACCACTGACGAAAATGCGGCGGCGGAATCATCGGTCCGAACATCGTACGTTAGCGAGCCGATCGTTGTTTCGGTCGGGCCGTAGTGGTTGATCAGGCTGCAACCGTTGCTCGCGAGAATGCGGTTAGCCAGGTCCCAGGTCAGTGCCTCGCCACCAAGTACGAGCGTCCGCTTGGGAAGAACCTCGCGATCCGACACCGCAACCGAAAGCAACGCTTGCAGGTGTGAAGGTGTGATCTTAAGGACATCAACATTCCACTTCGCCATGTACTGGCCGAAGCGATGCGAGTCCATCGCCACGTCGTGTTCGATGACGTGCAGGCAGCCACCGGAGGTAAGAGCACCAAAGATGCACGTGTTACCCAGGTCGGCGGTGATGCTCGAAACCGTCGCAAAGCTCAGGGGCTCCGTGGCGGTTTCAAGGCCGAGCCGTTGCTGAATCGCCAGGCTGTAATTCACAAGCCCACGGTGCGTATTGCCGACGCCCTTCGGTTGGCCAGTCGAACCCGAGGTGTAGATCACGTAAACGAGTTCGCCAGCGTTAGTCGCCGGATCTGTGTCCGGTTGACCTGCGATGCGCGTCGCGTCGGTATCGAGCCGTACGATTTTCCCGGCGAATTCCGGCAACTTCGGCACCAGATGCTCGACCGTCACAATCGCGGTGACGCGTGCTTCTTCAAGTTGGTAGGCAAGTCGAGCTTTGGGATAGTCGTAATGAAGCGGCACATAGGCTGCCCCCGCCTTGAGAATCCCAAGCAGCCCAATCACCATTTCAGCCGATCGCTCGGTGCAAAGGCCAACGCAGTCACCCGGCTTTACACCAAATGAAATCAAGTCGTGCGCCAGGCGATTCGCTTCGATATTTAGCTCGGTATATGTAAGCGATCGCCCGCCTGCCACGAGTGCAACCGCAGCCGGATTTCTGGCAGCTTGTGATTCGAACAACGCATGAATCGTCGTGTTGCGGGGGAACTCGACATCGGTACGATTGAACGCGTTGATGACCAATTCACGTTCTGCCGCGTCGACACGCTCTGGCTGACCAATGGCCGTGCGAGGCTCTCGAACAAACGCTTCTACAGCCCGGGTGACATAGCCTGAAATGCGTTTCGCCAAGTCGGGTGCAACAGCGCGTGAATCGTAGACAAGTTCAACCACGCACGATTCGCCGATCTGGCTCGCTTCGAGCGCAAGTGCAAATGGCAGTGCATGATCATAGATCGCTTCGATCGTAGTCGATGCACCACCCGCACGAATCTCGGCGGGCAAGTTGCGATAGCAAAAACCGATCGACCCTTCGCCAAATTCAACTGTAGCGGGCAAGTAATCCTGCCAGCCGGTCGCGACCTCTGCTGCCGATGACGCACGCAACGTAAGGTCGGCAAACGTGGCCGAACGCTCGACTTCTGCTCCTACCGGCAACGCCCGCGCAAATCGTCCAACGGCACCTTCAAGATCCTCGTGATGTCGACCGTTAACCACGACCGAAATCGCGAATTCCGGACGATCGGCCAGCCGTCCCAGAACTGCCTGCCAACTCGCCAGCAACACCGCTGGCTCGGACACATCTGCAGACGACGCGATCGAGCCAATTCCCTTGAACGCAGCGGCAGTCAATGCCACCGGTTCGAGCATGAATTGAGGCGCAGCGCCGGTACCATCGCCATGAAGCTGTGCCAGCGCGGGTGCTGGAATTTTCGCCGCCGTCGACCAGAATTCGCGACCCGAAACTCCCGCATCGTCGTCAGCGGTTTGCAGGCCGTTCTGCCACTCGGCATAAACCGCGTATTGGATCGGGTCTTCAGCCAACTCACCTACTGCGCCACTCGCGAAGTGAATCACATCGCGCACGATTCCGACCATCGTGTCGGCATCACCGCAAAGCGCAGAAACCGCCAACGCGAGCAATTGCCCGTCGCTGCCAGTTTTTGCCAGGGCAGCCCGCACGAGAGGACCACGTTCAAGATCAAAACTACGCTGGGCGAATTCTTGTCGGAGTGCCTCAACTCGCGTGGCATGTTCAGCCACCGGCAACGTCGACCAGTCAAGAACTTCCCAGCCCGGCGCGAGGCGATCATGGACGATTTGCAGCGGAGTACGCATGCTGGCGGGAGTGCGGAACGTTGTGCGGAGAATCTCGTGGCGATCGACCGTATCGTTAAGCGCCTTTTCAATCACTTCCGGCGTGAAAGCGCCCGCGATCGAAAAGATTCCATACACAATGCCACGCGCGTTCGTCTCCCAGAGATTTGCCTGCTGGGGAGAAAGCTCATATCCTGTAATATTTACGTTCTGCATCGCTCAACTCGCTCCACATGCTTGTACAGCCAAATCTTTATCTTTTGACTGCGTCTCGTACGATCGACATTTATCGCCGCAGGCTCAGCGGTGTCATGTCGGTCCAAAGCACCTCGATGCGATCAAGGCATTCCTTCTTCGTGCCCTGGTCGCCGGTTTCTTTCCAACCGAGCGGCACATCACGATCGGCCGGCCAGATCGAATACTGCTCTTCGTGGTTCACCACCACCTTGTACAGCGCGTTCTCGCGTTCGTCCGACATCAAATCACCCCCTCAACCGACCGGCTCAACTGCTCCCAGCGCGAGCGCACAACTAGCCGCCCGCTCAAGAACCGCCGCCCTTCGTCAAACACTTCGCCATCACCCACCGTGAAGTAAACCGCCTGTTCCACCGCATCGAGCCAGCCCGTGCGGTCACGAACCGATACCTTGATCCAGTAGTCACCAGGCGCCAGCGGCAACTCATCGACACGGCATTCCAGCTCGACTTTTCCTGCGTTTTCAAGCAACTCAGGCGATTCGAGCGGCGAACGAATCGTGATCATGCGCTGGCCGAGCAGGTCGTCGATTCCAACGTTGATAATGCCCGATCCGTCCAGCGCGGGAAGATCGAGCGTCATCTGCAAACGGAAGATCCCGCAGAGCGGTACAAAATTGGTCGTGCGCCCCTGGTCGTCGACGATCGTTGCGCTCCGAAAAATCGGGCTCATCCCTTCGGCGCGAGGCGCATCGAAGGTCGAATCACTTGCACCCTGCGCTGGCACAAGCAACGATCGATAATATGTTGCCATCACATCGCGGAATTCACCGGCGGCATGCACCCGACCGCCGGCCAGCAGCACCGCACGATTGCAAAGCGCCTGAAGCGACGACATGTTGTGGCTGACGAGCAAAATGATCCGGCCCGACTGGCTCGCACGCTGCAAATGCGCCAAGCACTTCTTCTGAAACGCGACGTCGCCCACGGCCAGCACTTCGTCGACGATCAGAATCTCCGTTTCTAGATGCGCGGAAACGGCGAACGCGAGGCGGACGTACATCCCGCTCGAATACCGCTTGACCGGCGTATCCAGAAACGCGCCGATCTCGGAAAACTCGACGATTTCATCAAGCTTTCGGGCGATTTCCTTGCGGCTCATCCCGACAATCGTGCCGCTCAGGAAGATGTTTTCGCGGCCGGTCAGTTCTTGGTGGAAACCGGTGCCGACTTCGAGCAAGCTCCCCACGCGCCCGCAAAGCCGCACGCTTCCTTCTGTCGGCTCGGTCACGCGCGAGAGGATTTTCAGCAGCGTCGATTTGCCCGATCCGTTGCGGCCGATTACGCCAACGACATCGCCGGGTGAAGCCTCGAACGAAACATCTTTGATCGCCCAGATCCATTCGCGCGACTCGCGCTCGATCGGCTCGGCTGACGCGCGGCCGGCCAAGCGACGGAACGGCGCGGCCACCGCTTCCGACACGCTCTCGCGAAGCGTCCGATAACCGCCACGCGTACCGAGGCGGTATCGTTTCGACAGATTTTCGACACGGATCGAAGGCTGCATCTCTATTTGTTTGTTCTGCCGGGGGGATCAGAGGGCCCAACATCGGGCCGAAGGTCAAATCAAATTGAGCGTGACATCAAATGATGTCGGAGAAGCGCCGCTCAGTGCGCTTGTAGTAAAACATGCCGACAAACGCGGCAGTGACCGCAACGGCCGATGAGACCGCGAGAGAGTAAACATCAATTGGCCCGCCGAGTACCGCCGACCGGAAATTCCGAATCAGCCCCTGCGCGGGATTGAGAGGCAATATCGCTCCAAGCACGCCGCCGGTAAGCGACGACGTCTGGGTGTAAATCGCCGGCGTGGCGAACATCCAGAGCTGGAGAAAAAACGGGACGACGTAGCGAAAGTCGCGATACGCCACGTTGAGCGCCGCGAGCAACGAGCCGACGCCAACGGCCAGCACGAGCAAAATCGCCACGATCAACGGCACGAAGACAATTCCCAGCGTCGGCACTACACCATAATAGGCCATCATCGCCAGCAAAACGGTCGACGCCACCATCAGGTCAAACAAGGCAGCACCAACCGCCGCCAGCGGGATGATGATACGCGGAAAGAAGACCTTCGCAATGAGCCGCTCGTTACCGACCACGCTTTGTCCGGCCGAACCGACGGCAGCGGCGAAGAAGCCCCACGGCAGCATGCCTGTAAAGACAAACAGGGGATATGCGACGCCGGTCGATGGTGCGGCTGCCAACCGGCCCAGAAACACCGTGAAGACGATGGTCGTCATTACCGGCTGCAAAATCGCCCAGGCAATGCCGATCACCGTCTGCTTGTAACGTACCTTAACGTCTCGCCAGATTAGGAAATACAGAAGCTGGTGGTATTCCCAGACCTCTCGCAAGTCGGGCAGGGGCCAGCCTTGCTGTGGACGGATGACCACGACAGGAAGTTCGCCATTTCCAACATGCGCAACCTCACCAGGTCGATCGAGGTCGTTACATGAGGAAAGCACAGACATCCAGATCACTCCAAGCGAGTAACTAATATACCTGAAAACTAATCCCAATTTTCATCGATAAGGACGAAAGTGGTCGAAATCCCTCGTTTCTGTGAATGAACCCAACTTTAGATTTCGCATTGTAGAATGGTCGCATTCACTCGATCAATAACAGGGAACACGAAGTCGACAAGAATCTACCGTCCAAAGTCGCGAAATCACTTTTATGACGCATTTGTGCAACATCGTGCTGAAAATGACCGATGCGTTCGATGATTCCTTAAGATAACCACCCGTTATACCCGTGCCTACTCTTGTTGACCGAGCGCGCATATTCGATAATCCTCAGCTGAAGTAACCCGTCTACGCCGGACGGCCATAGTAACGACGCTGCATCGTCGGACCAGGAATCGAGTCGTCCGCAACATGCGCCCGCTTCGTCTCACCCTTGTCTTACTTAGCGTGGCAACGATATCGCTAGTCGGTTGGCGCTTTCTGGCCGACCCGCTGATGCGTGGCGGCGTCAAGTACTTGTACGATCATCCTACCGTTCCGTTACTCGGCCGCTTGATGTCCGGGCGCAGCAGTCACCCGGTTTCGCACTATCTTGAGGTCTGGGCTGGGTTTTCACGCCTCGTTTTCAAGGGGTTGGCCGTCGTTTGGGCCGTCATTCTCGTTGTCAGTCGGCCCGAATTTCGTCGCCTGATTGATTGGATCAGCCCGATTCCGGCTGAGATTGATACTTATGCGATCTCCCCGCGCCGGAAAATCCTCGTCGCATCGCTGTTTGCTCTTATCCTCATTCCCCACGCGATCGTTCTGGTTTCGCAGAAGTGGGAAGCGTGGCCGTTCCTGCGGTACCCAATCTTTCCCGACGCAAAGCGTGATCGCGTCGTGCGTTACTACCGCGCGGAAGGAATTCTCCCGAACGGCGGCGAGTTCCCGCTTACACGCAGCGAATACACGGCACCGCTCGACCCTTCGCGGTTGCACGCGATGGTGTCGGTCCTGAATCGCGACCTCCCTTCGCCCGAACAATACCATCGCGCCGCGGCCGACATGCTGAAACGTTACGAATCGCTCAGACTCAAAGGCCGGCACGACGGCCCTGCAATCAATGGCCTGCGAATCTATCGTGTGATCTGGGATCTCGATTCGCGGGCAGCGAATGTCGATGCTCCCACCTCAAAAACGCTCATCGCCGAAGCCTTCGACACCGTGCCGTCGGGAGATTCCACGCGATGAATTGGTACGCCAAGCGCTGGGATTATTTCTGGTTCGAGCCCGCGCCCGCTGCGCGACTGGGTTGGTGCCGCGCCCTCTTCTTCAGTCTTACTCTTGCACTCTACTTCCAGCACGATTTCAGCCTCTGGGGAACGCTCGACTCCATCTGGTGGCACCCAACTTCCACCTTCGCCGCGCTTCACATCCCGCTGCTGTCGCCGCAAGCCATCAACGTTCTTCAAACGATCTGGAAAACGTCTCTCGCACTCTGCGCAATCGGCCTGTGCACCCGCGCAAGCACGTGGGTCGCAACAATTGCCGGAGTCTATTTGCTCGGTATCGAGCAATGTTTCGGCAAGATCCATCACGACCCGGCGGTCTTCGTCTTCATTTTCCTGATCCTCGCCTGCTCGCGCTGTGCTGACGCAATCTCAATCGATGCCGCACTGAAGCGCAAACTCGCGCCACCTTCCGGCGAGTACACCTGGCCGATCCACATGGCCTGGCTCGTGCTCTCAATCGCCTACTTCGCCGCTGGCCTCTCCAAGCTCAAAACATCCGGCCTCCACTGGGTTTTCTCGGAAAACATCCAGCTCACAATCATCGCACACTATTACCCAATCGGCAGTTCATTCCCGATCTCCCGCACCGGCCTCACGCTCGCGCAATGGCCGTGGATCTGCCAGCTACTCGCAGCAGGAACACTTGTCATCGAGCTGGGCTACCCACTCGCGATTTTCAGTCGACGCGCACGGTGGGCGATCGTCCCATGCGCGTTGATCATGCACGTCGTAATCATGGCGACCGTCGGCCCGCAATTCTGGAGCTTCATGATCGCCTCGATCTTCTGGATCCCATTCGCTATGCGACCGCAAGAAGCAGTATCAGCCGAGCCTGCTTTGGTGTAGTCGTTCTGCCACTGTAAAAACCTGCGAAATTAATCCGTCTCAAACGCGCACATACTTTCCTCGAACTTACGAGCGAGCACCTGCACGTGCGGCTCGCGCAGAATCGTCCCGTGCACGCCCGGCACAACCTGCACGGCAACGCCACCAAGCGCACGTGTTCCCCAGCCCATCAGTGGGTCGCGGATCCGGTAAAATGGCTGCCTCGCCACTTTGAAGACGATCGCGCGTCCGCGGAAAACGAGCGGCACGAAGTCGCGTCCCGGGAAATAGCGAGCCAGCCAGGGACTCGGCCCCTGCTTGGCCCGGTCCCTCTTTGAAACTTCTTTCGCCGCGCTTTTCTCAGTCGCAACAGCAGCTTTGGGCATGGCCGCCTTCGGCTTCGAACGCCCTCGCCCTGTCAGCTTGCGCAAGATCGGCCTGATGCGGTAGCGGTAGAACGAGTGGCAGCGGAAGAGGAAATAGTTGCGTGTATTTTCAACACACCACGTGTCAAAGACAGCGAGCCGACCCTCCTCGCCAAGCTGTTCAAGTTGCCGGCAGACCTCGAACGCAATGTGTGCGCCTTCGCAGAACCCCGCAATCAAATACGGGCCATTCGGCTGAACCTCTTTCATCGCCTTCAAGTAAGACGATGCCGTGTCTTCATATTCGTCTTGCGTGTAAGGACCATTGGCTACCGTGCGGTGATGCCGTTGCAGACCGTAAATCTGCCGCCCTGGATGAAGATGCCTCGCCAGGAAAACGTAGCCCAGGCTATTCACGCGAGGCGCCGAGACGAGGAAGAGCGGGGTCTTCTCACCCCCTCTGCGAATTTCGATCAGCGTCGGCATTTCGCGTGCGTCGACACCCTTGTCAATCAGCCGCGCAATGTGCTCTACCGTCGCACCTTCAAAGAACAACGTCAGCGGCAAACTCATCCCGGTAAGACCGTTAATCTTCACCAGCGCCGCCGCCGCATTGAGCGAATGACCACCGAGATCGAAGAAGTCCTCATCAACTCCCACTTCACTGAGCCCGAGCACTTCCGACCAGATCCCCGCGACGATCTCCTCAGTCGCAGTTCGCGGCCGCACCCGCGCTGTGTGCTCGACGCTCATCGCCGGATCCGGCAGTGCGCGGCGATCGACCTTGCCGCTCGGCGTTGTGGGCAGGCTATCGAGAACCGTGATCGACGACGGAACCGCCTGAGCCGGTAGTGATCGCTTCAAATGCTCGCGCAAACTCGCTTCGTACCGCGGCCAGGTCTCGGCGCCGTCCTTCAAAACGACGTACGCTGCGAGTGTCATTCCAGCGCCACTAGGACGCGCAGCCACCGCAGCGCTTCGCACCGATCCATGCGCTTCGAGCACAGCCTCAACTTCACCCGGTTCGATTCGGTGGCCGCGAATCTTCAATTGCTCATCAAGCCGCCCCAGATATTCCAGCGTGCCATCGTTGCAAAGCCGCGCGCGATCGCCCGTGCGATACATCCGCGCGCCTGGCGCGCTGCAGAAGGGATCCGGCACGAACTTTTCCGCCGTAAGTGCACGTCGCCCCAAATACCCTCGCGCCACCGCCGGACCACCGATATAAAGCTCGCCGGGAACGCCTGCAGGAACCGGTTCTAACCGCTCATCGAGCACATAGGCGCCGACATTCGACACAGGAGTGCCAATCGGGATTCGGCTGACGTCATCGTCCTGACGGCACGTAAACGAAGTCACCTCGATCGTCGTTTCCGTCGGACCGTAAAGATTGATCAGGTTGGCGCGCGACACTGCGTGGAATCGATTGCGAAGCTCGAGCGTGAGCGCCTCGCCGCCAGCGAACATCCGCCGTAATGACTCGCACGACGCGAGCTTGCCGGTGTCGAGCAGCATGCCGAGCATCGTCGGCACCACTTGAAGCACGGTGATCTTATGCCGATTCACCGCGCTGATCATGTACAACGCATCACGATGCTTTTGCGGATCGGCCATCACCAATCGCGCACCAGTCATCAGTGGCGCATAGAATTCCCAGACCGATGCATCGAAGCTGAACGGCGTCTTTTGCAGCACCGCATCGCTTGAAGTCATGGGGAACGCTTCATTCATCCAGGCCATGTGATTGGCGAGCGATTCATGGCTGATCATCACACCCTTCGGCCGCCCCGTCGAACCCGAAGTGTAAATGACGTAAGCCAGTTGCCCCGCCTCGATCGAAACGGGCAATCCTACCTTTTCTTCATCGCTCAACGACCGGCCAAGCGCCTCCCACTCCTCGTCGACGAAAATCACCTTCGCACCGCTCGCAGGAAGCTGGAGCGCGAGAGACCGCTGCGTCAGCACAACCGGAGCTTGCGTATCGGCGAGCATAAACGCAATTCGGTCGGCAGGGTACGACGGATCGAGCGGAACGTACGCTGCACCCACTTTCAACACGCCAAAAATGCCTGCCAGCATTTCGAGCGAGCGATCCATGAAGATCCCGACAAGCGAGCCGGAACCAACTCCCAGGCTTCGCAAGCGACTCGCCAGCGCGGTCGACCGATCATCAAGCGCGGCATAGGTCATCGAGCGAGTAACGGTCTCCACCGCTATTGCATCGGGTTGCAGCGCCGCACGTCGAGAGACAGCCTCGTGAACCCATTCACGTCGCTCAAATTCGCGGGCCGACGCCGTCCAACTCTCTTCAAGCGCGCGTCGCTCGTCGGCACTCATCAGCGCCAACGCCGAAACGCGCAGGGAAGGTTCCGCAATTGCGCTTTCAAGTAACGTTACATAATGTACGAGAATACGTTCGATCGTTTGCGCATCGAACAGATCGGTGCTGTACTCGAGCGAGGCCCGCAACCCTTCCGGACGTTCCGTGATCGACATCGAAAGATCAAACTTCGCCGTCTCGGACGGATAGCGAATCGGCTCGATCTCCAGCCCAGGAATTTGTAGCGATCCGCCCGGCGCATTCTGCACGGCGAACATCACCTGAAACACCGGCGACCGGCCAAGCTCGCGGTCCGGCTTCAATTCGCTGACCAACCGCTCGAACGGCAGATCCTGATGTGCGTACGCCCCCAGGCATTCCGCGCGAACTCGGCCGACAAGCTCGGTGAACGTCGGATCCTCGCCCGCATGCACGCGAAGCGCCAGTGAGTTCACAAAGAAGCCGATTATTCCTTCCAACTCAGCGCGATTACGATTCGCGATCGGCGTTCCAATCACGAGATCGGTCTGCCCCGAATATCGCGATAGCAGCGCAGCGAAACCGGATAGCATCGTCATGAACAGCGTCGCGCCTTGCGAACGACTCAACGTCCGAAGGCCCTCCGCCAGCTCGGGTGAGAGCACAACAGCGCGACGTGCACCATGATAGGAAAGCGTGGACGGCCGCGGATGATCTGTTGGTAAATCGAGCCACGCCGGCGCACCATCGAGTCGACCGCGCCAGTAATCGAGCTGCCGATCCATCTCGCCGCAGTCGTTCAGCCATGTTCGCTGCCACTGCGAAAAATCAGCATATTGCAGTCTCGGCCCCGCGGGCGCGGCACCTTTCCCAATCGCAGCCTGATAGAGCGCAACAAGATCTCGCCTGAGAATACCCATCGACCAGCCATCGGCCGCGATGTGATGCACCACGAGCTGAAGCGCATACTCCTCGCGATCAAGCTTCGCGAGGCTAGCGCGCAACATCGCGTCGCGACCGAGATCGAACGGCTTGCGCATTTGCGCAATCAAGAATTCACGCAACGTCGGCTCGCGTTCCGACTCGCGATGCATGGATAGATCGACTTGCTCTATCTCGACCGAACACGGCGGATTGACCACCTGAATCGGTCCGTCGGCATTGGGCGCGAACGTCGTCCGAAGCGCCTCATGACGTTCGAGCAGACCGTCGAGTGCCAATTTCAACGCGGCGATGTCAAGCTCCCCACGCAACCGGAGCGGCAGCGGGATGTGATACGCAGGCGTTCCCGGCATCAGGCGGTCGATCACCCACATTCGCTGTTGTGCAAACGAAAGCGGGCAGGGGGCATCACTCGCGCGCGGCGACGGTCCTTCGCCCAGCGAGTGGGATTGCGGTCCACGTTTGGCGGCCTCCGACGCGACCGCAAGCGCGGCGACGGTCGGACCTTCGAACAATGTTCGCAGCGCCAGCTCGGCACCAAGCGCGTTATAGATGCGCGAGATCACCTGTGTTGCGCTGAGCGAATGGCCGCCGAGCTCGAAGAAATCGTCGTCGATTCCGACTTCGCTCAGCCCAAGCACCTCGCCCCATATTCCGGCAACAATTTCCTCCGTCGCAGTGCGAGGCAAAATACGTTCGCTGGCGATCGAAGTTGCCGCCGGCTCGGGCAAGGCGCGGCGATCGACCTTACCGCTGGGTGTGGTCGGCAATTGATCGAGAACGGTGATTGACGACGGAACAACAGGCGCCGGTAGCGATCGCTTCAAATGCTCGCGCAAACTTGCTTCGTGCCGGCTCCACGATTCCACGCCGTCCTTCAAAACGACATACGCCGCGAGCATCATGCCGCTGGCGACAGAACGCGCCGCCACAGCAGCCGCGCGCACCGCTTCGTGCGATTCGAGCACCGCCTCGACCTCGCCAGGTTCGATTCGATGGCCTCGGATCTTTACCTGCTCGTCGAGCCGCCCCAGGTATTCCAGCGTTCCATCGTTGCGAATTCGCGCGCGATCGCCCGTGCGATACATCCGCGCGCCAGGCTTGCCGCTAAACGGGTTAGGTACAAACTTTTCGGCGGTGAGTGCGGGACGCCCCAGATATCCCCGCGCAAGCGCCGGGCCGCCGATGTAAAGCTCACCCGGAACGCCCGCCGGAACCGGTTCGAGTCGTGCGTCGAGCACGTAAGCACCCACGTTGCCAATCGCCATTCCGATCGGCGGCAGCTTCGGCCATTGTGCTGGATCGCCCTGCAATCGTTGGGCAGTAACGACGTGCGTTTCTGTCGGTCCGTACTGGTTATGGAGCAGCGATAGTCCTGCGCCGAGAGCAAATCGCTCGAGTGCCGGCGTGATGCGCAATTGCTCGCCCGCCGTGACGACCTCGCGCAACTTCGGAAGCAAATCGGGACGCGACGCCGACCACTCGGCCAGTTGCTGGAGCGCAACAAATGGCAAGAACAACCGATCAACCTGGTGTCGAGTTATCTGCTCGAGAAGCAGCTTGGGATCGCGGCGGTCATCCTCGCTCACGAGCACGAGCGTGCCGCCGCCCCAAAGCGTCGTCAACAATTCCTGAAAGCTGACGTCAAACCCAAGCGCTGAATATTGCAGCGTGCGCGAGCCAGCGCCCACAGTCGTTTCACGCGCTTGCCACGCGAGCAAATTCCAGAGGGCCAGGTGCGTCATCGCGACGCCCTTCGGCCGTCCGGTTGAACCCGACGTGTAGATCACGTACGCCAGGTTATCCGGCGTTACATCACAATCCGTCAAATCTTGTTCGTATGATTCAGCATCGCCTTCGAGTTCGCCCTTGTCGTCAAGCAGCAGAGTAGGAATACTGTGCGACGGCAGGAAGTCGGCGAGACCAGGTTCGGTCACAAGTACGGCCGGCTTCGCATCGTCGAGCATCCACGCCAGCCGGTCGGCTGGATACGACGGGTCGAGCGGCACATACGCCCCGCCCGCCTTGAGCGCTCCCAGCACCGCCACCGGAAGACGCAGCGAACGACTGACACAGAGCGCGACGCATACATCGGGGCCAACTCCCAACCGCCGCAACTTTCGCGCGAGCGCGGCCGAGCGAGCCTCAAGCTCGGCGTAACTCATTGAATGCTCGCCAAACTCGGCCGCAGTCGCATCGGGTCGCAGCTTCGCCTGCCGCGCCACTGCTTCGTGAACGCATTCCGGCGCACCATAATCGCACTGCGATTGCGCCCAGCTCACCTCGAGCGCCTGCCGTTCCCGCCCGCACATCATCGCGAGCGCAGAGATGTTTCGCGACGGCTCGACCACCGCCGATTCAAGGAGCGATTCATAATGGCCGAGCATACGTTCGATCGTCGTTGCGTCGAACAGGTCGGTGCTGAATTCGATCGTCGCGCGTAACCCTTCGGGACGTTCCGTGATCGACATCGACAGGTCGAACTTCGCAGTCTCCGATGGATAGCGAATCGGCTCGATTTCCAGCCCGGGAATTCGCAGTGCACCACCAGGCGCATTCTGCACCGCGAACATCACCTGAAAAACCGGCGAACGCCCAAGCTCGCGATCTGGCTTCAACTCGCTGACAAGCCGCTCAAACGGCAAATCCTGATGTGCATACGCTCCTAAACACTCCGCACGAACGCGGCTGACAAGCTCGGCAAAACTGGGAGCCTCACCCGCATTCACGCGAAGCGCCAGCGAGTTCACGAAGAAACCGATGATCCCTTCCAGCTCGGCCCGATTACGATTCGCGATCGGCGTGCCGATCACCAGATCGGTCTGTCCCGAGTATCGCGAGAGCAAGGCGGCGAATCCGGAAAGCATTGTCATGAACAGCGTCGCGCCCTGCGAGCGGCCAAGCGCGCGAAGGCCGTCGGCGAGCTTTGCGGGAAGCATGACTGACCGTCGCGCTCCGCGGTAAGAAAGCGCGGTGGGACGCGGATGGTCGGTCGGCATATCGAGCGACGAGGGCGCCCCGGCGAGCCGATCGCGCCAGAACGCGAGCTGCCGATCCATCTCGCCGCCGTTCAGCCATTTCCGCTGCCACTGCGAGAAGTCGGCATATTGCAGTCCTGGCGGATCGAGCTTCGGCCCTAGCTTCGCCGCTGCCTGGTAGAGCGAAACGAAATCGCGCCTGAGGATGCCCATCGACCAGCCGTCGGCCGCGATGTGATGCACCACAAGTTGCAGCGCGTGATCGCCTGCACCAAGCTGCGCCAGGCTCGCGCGAAGCATTGCGTCACGTCCCAGGTCGAACGGCCTGCGCATCTGTGCGGCTAAAAAGTCGCGCATCGCCATTTCGCGTTCCGATTCAGGCAACGCAGATAGATCGGCCTCCTCAATCTCGACGGGCTGCGGCGCCCCAATGATCTGCACCGGACCATCTGCCGCCGCGGAGAATGTCGTCCGTAGTGTTTCGTGGCGTTCGAGCAGCGCATCCAGTGCGGATCGCAGCGCTTGGCGATCGAGCCGGCCGCGCAGCCGCATCGTTAGAGGTATGTGATAAACCGCAAGCCCCGGCATCAAACGATCGAGCACCCACAAACGCTGCTGCGCGAAAGATAGCGAATACGGCCCCTCGCCGCGTTTCATGAGGGGCGGAATCGCTGACCCTTTTTCGGCCGTTGCCGACTTCCGCGTCTGCGTCCGCTTGATCAGCGCAAGCGCTTCGGGCGAGAGCCCGCTCATTAGTTTCTGGGTCGCTTCCATCACGGGCTTACCCTCATTTTCGCCTGATACGACTCCACGTCGAATCGCATCAGCACAGGCTCAGGTTTGCGTCGGGGGGTTCGTTCCTGGCAATTCAGTTGGCCGCCTTCGGCCAACTTCGATCGATCAAAGATCTGTCATTTCCTCACCGATAGAGGCCAGCTCACGCTCAACCGCAGTCGCCATTTCGGCAACCGTCGGCCCTTCAAACAACGATCGCAGCGGCAAATCGACACCGAGCAACGCCTTCAGCCGGGATATGACTAAGGTCGCGCGCAACGAATGTCCGCCAAGGTCGAAAAAGTCATCAGTCGCGCCGATGCGCTCGATCCCAAGCACGTCGGCCCACACGCTCGCGACAATCTCCTCGACTGGCGTTCGAGGCGCAACGGCCACACTCTCGGCCGCCGCGGGACGCACAAGTGCCTTGCGATCGAGCTTACCGTTCGGAGTCAGCGGCAAGCTCGCCAAACGCGTGATCGTGGCGGGCACCATGTAGTCGGGCAGGCGATCGCGCAGGTACTTTTTCAGCGTCGCCGGTTCGACATCTTCAGCCCTCGCCAGATCCGATGCGACCACGTACGCCGCCAGACTCAGCCCGCCGCGCGGTTCGGCAAACGCCACAACCGCGGCCGCACGAATGGTCGGCAAGGCACGGAGGCAAGCCTCAATCTCACCCGGTTCGACGCGAAATCCACGAATCTTGACTTGATGGTCCGTACGACCCTGATATTCAAGCACACCATCACTTCGCCACCGCGCCCGATCTCCTGTCCGATACATCCGCGATCCCGGACGTTCCGCAAACGGGTTCGGCATGAATCGCTCGGCCGTCAAAGCCGGCTGATCGATATACCCCCGCGCCAGGCATTCACCGGCAACGTAAAGGTCGCCGGTTACGCCAATCGGCACGGGATCGAATCTCTTATCAAGCACATAAGCTTGCACGTTTTGAACTGGTCGACCGATCGGCAGCATTTGCTCGTCACCACTGCTCGCTGGTTCGGACGCAGTGACGATCACCGACGCTTCAGTCGGTCCATACGTGTTGATCCAGCGCACATTGGGTGCGACTCGCTGCCATTTCGCGTAAACTTCGGGCGAGGCCTTCTCACCGCCGACAATCACCAGCCGCAACGTCGCCGGTGCCGATGCACCACGCTCGGCAAGATCAGTCGTCCACTCGTGCCAGAACGCCGTCGGCAGGTCGAGCACGCTAATTCGCTCGGCGGCGATCCAGTTGTCAAACTCAACGCCGCCCATCGGCAGATCGTCAGGTCGAAACACGACCGTGCCGCCTGCGGCCCACGTGGGAAACATTTCCTCAACCGCGATATCAAAACTTGGCGAGGCGAATTGAAGCACGCGATCGCTTGAGGAAAGGCCGTAAAGTGCAATCGCCGCCGTGGCGTGATTCACTAGCCCTTCGTGAGTGAGCAGCACGCCTTTTGGCACGCCCGTCGAGCCCGAAGTGTAGAGAACATAGGCACCATCGGCCGGCCGAATCTTGTCGGCAGGCCCTATCACTTTGCCGTCGATTACGGAGTCATCATCGAGACAAATGATCTCGGCAACACCAGGCGGCAGTCGATCGACGAGCGAGGAACGCGTGAGCACGACACTCGCGCGAGAGTCGCGAAGCATCCATGCCAGGCGCTCGCAAGGATAATTGGGATCGAGCGGCACGCACGCGCCGCCTGCCTTGAGCGTTCCGAGAAGCGCAACAGCCGTCTCGGGCCGACGATCCATACACACTGCAACGGGCATTCCGCTCTTGATTCCAAGTGCTCGCAAACGTTCTGCGAGCCCATCGGCGCGGCCATCTAGCTGTGCATACGTAAGCGATCGCCCCATTCCTTCCACAGCAACCCCATCGGGCGTGCGTTTCGCCTGTGCTTCAAACAGACCATGCAAACCCAGGTTGCGCGGGAATTCGGAGGCCGTCGCGTTCCAATCGACAAGCACCTGCTTCCGCTCGATATCGTCCAATAACGACGTCGCAGAAATGCGTTCGTCGGGATTGGCAACGATCGCTTCAAGCAAATTGCGCAAATGCGCGATCATTCGATCAATAGTCGGTGCGTCGAACAGGTCGGTGCTGTATTCGAACGTACCGGTCATTCCTTCGGGCCGTTCGGTCAGGCCGAGAGTCAGGTCGAACTTTGCGGTCCCGCGATCGGTGCGCAGCGGCGTCAGCACGAGATCCGGCAATTCAAGTCCCGCCGCCGATGCATTTCCGGCCGTGAACATCACCTGAAAAATCGGTGTATGGCTCAGCGTTCTTTCGGGGTTCAGCGTGACGACCAATTTCTCGAACGGCAGGCTCTGATGGGCAAATGCACCCAGCGCCACCTCCCGCACTCGCGCAAGCAACTCGCGGAACGTGGGATCGCCGTCGAGCTTCGTGCGCATCGCCAGCGTGTTCGTGAAGTAGCCAATCAACGGCTCGACTTCGACACGATCACGTCCGGCAATCGGCGTCCCGACAACGATATCGTCCTGACCTGTGTAACGGTGCAGCAGCACCTGGAACGCGGCCATAAGTGTCATGAAAAGCGTGGCGCCTTCAGCTCTGCTGAGCTTTTGCAGCTCGTCGACGAGGGCTCGCGGAAAGAGCATCGGCCGCCGCGCGCCGCGGAAGCTCTGGGCCGACGGTCGTGGCCTGTCGGTTGGCAACTCCAGGCTCGCGGGCGCTCCTTCGAGCTGCTTCAGCCAGTAGTCCAACTCGCGCGTCATCTCCTCGCCGTCGAGTTCCTTGCGTTGCCATGCGGCGAAGTCGGCGTATTGAATTCGCAGCGGCTCGACGTTCGGTTGCTGGCCGCGTGCAAATGCTCCGTAATGCTCGACCAACTCGCGAAACAGAATCTCGCGCGACCAGCCGTCGGACGCAATATGGTGCGTCACCATCAACAGCACATGCTCGCGATCGCTCTGGCGAATCAACGTCGACCGCAGCATCAAGTCGCTCGTCAGGTCGAAATGATAGCGTGCCTCGTCGACCAGCAGTCGTTTGACCTCAGCGTCCTGCGCATCATCGTCAAGACCGGCGAGATCGATCACGCGTAGATTCGCGCCTTGCGCATCGGTAACCAACTGCACCGGACCTTCGCCTCTGAGGGCATAGGTCGTGCGGAGAACTTCGTGTCGGAGGACGATTGCGTCGAGGCTTTTCTGCAATGCCGCAATGTCGAGCGTGCCCGAGAGCCGAAGCGCACGCGGCACGTTATACGCGGCATTCGACCCTGCGGTGAGTTGATCGAGCAGCCAGAGCAACTCCTGCGCATACGACAGCGCGCAAGCGTGTGACTTCTGCCGCACTGGTATCAGATCGGCATCAACCCGCGCTGCACGTGCGGCCATCAATTTTCGCTGCAGAATCGCACGCTTCTCAGGAGAGAGCCGGGCGATCCGATCGTCCGTTTCGTCCCTCATGATGCGGCCCCTCGCTGGGCCTGGGCAGCTTCAGTCTCAGGAGAGTCGTTCGATTCTTCTAACTCGGCGAGCAGGTCGCTCATCAGGTCGTCGTCCGCGTCTTGAAGCAATAGGCGCTCGATCCGCTCGGCCATCGCAGCAATTGTTGGTGCTTCGAAAACAAATCGCGTCGGTACTTCAACTCCCAGCGCGCTTCGGGTCCGCGCGATCAACCCCGCCGCCAGCAGCGAATGTCCGCCCAGCTCGAAGAAGTCGTCGTGAATCCCGATTTCGCCAATCCCAAGCACGCTCCCCCAGATGGCGCACAATTCCTCTTCAAGCGGCGAACTCGGTAGCGTCAATTCGCGGGCCGTTGATGTTACGCCGTCGGGCATGGGCAATGCTTTGCGGTCGATTTTTCCGGCCGGCGTTCGGGGCAGCGCAGCCAACTGAACAAATGCTCCGGGAATCATGTAATGCGGCAACGACTCAGCAAGTGCCTGCCGTAGCTCTGCAGGATTGGGTGCCGCTCCCTCCGCCGCAACGAAATAAGCGACAAGCCGCTGGTCACCAGAACCGAATTCACGCACGTCTGCGACAGCCTGCCGAATGTCGTCGCGCCGTTCGAGTGCCGATTCAATCTCGCCCAGCTCGATTCGAAATCCGCGCAGTTTCACCTGATGATCGATGCGGCCTAAACACTCGATGCGACCATCAGAACGCCAGCGAGCGAGGTCTCCCGTGCGATAGATGCGACCACCAGGAATCGTCCCGAACGGATCGGGCAGGAACTTTTCTGCGGTAAGCACCTGACGTCGCCAGTAACCTCGCGCCAGGCCGACGCCACCAATAAAGAGTTCACCCGCAACGCCCGGTGGCACGGGCTCGCCATTCACATCAAGAATGTAGATTTGCGTGCCGACAATCGGTCTTCCTATGAGCACAGTTTCATCATTTTCGGGATCGACGCGATCGAGAGTCGACCAGATCGTCGTCTCGGTCGGTCCGTACATATTCCAGACCGATCTACAGCGCACCGCCAACCGTTGCGCCAGATCGCGCCCCATCGCTTCGCCACCGCAAAGCGCTTTGAGGTTTTCGTCGCGACGCCAGCCGGAATCAATCAACATCCGCCAGGTTGCAGGCGTCGCCTGCATTGTCGTCACACCGTGTTCGACCAGCGCGGCTTCCAACAATGTTCCGTCGCTCGCCACTGACCGTGACGCAATGACAACACGCGCACCAACCGTGAGCGGCAGAAAGAGCTCGAGCCCAGCGATATCGAACGAAACCGTAGTTACTGCGAGCAACACATCGTCGCGACCGAGCCCCGGTTCGCGCGCCATCGATTGTAGAAAGTTCACAACCGCACGATGCGTAACCATCACACCCTTCGGACGACCAGTCGAGCCCGAAGTGTAAAGCACATAGGCCAAATCATCGGGCCGAACTCCTGGGTCGGAGAGTTCAGGCAAGCTCGCGTCGGAGTCATCGCACTCATCCACAAGCAATGCAATTGCCTGCGTCGCCGGCAGCGCATCGAGCACACTTCGCTCGGTAACAACAACCGGTGCGTTCGTATCTTCAAGCATCCAGGCGAGTCGTTGCGGCGGATAATCGGGGTCGAGTGGTACGTAAGCACCGCCCGCCTTGAGCACCGCGAGCAACGAAACGACAAGCTCGGCCGATCGCCGCAAACAAACTCCAACAGGCACGCCGCGACCAACGCCTCGCGCTTGCAAGCGTCTCGCCAGCCGGGTGGCCCGCGCATCAAGTTCGGCGTAAGTCAGCGATTCACCTTCCGCGACAACAGCGATTTCTCCGGCATGACTGGTTATGCAATCGCGTATCAATTCATGAACGCACAAACTCTCGTCTGCACTCGCTGGCGCGTTCCATTCGACGAGCACCCGGTTCCGCTCGTCGGCACTCATCAAGGGTAAACGCGATATACGGCATGAGGGATCATCAGCCACCGCCTCAAGCAAGCGGCCGTAATGATCCATCATTCGGGCGATCGTCGCCTCGTCGAACAGGTCGGTACTGTATTCGAATGAGGCGGTCAGTCCATCGGGCCGCTCAGTGATGCCGACGGTAAGATCGAACTTTTCGGTTCCGCGTTCGACCTTCATTCGTCGCGTATTGAGCGAACCGAAATCTGGCTCGGGCGTGGGAACACCGAGCGCGAAAAAGACCTGAAAGATCGGATTGGTTCCGACCGTGCGCGCGGGTTTCAACTCGGCGACGAGTCGATCAAACGGTACATCTTGATTTGCAAGTGCGTCGATCATGACGCCTCGCACGCGAGCAAGCGAATCGCGAAACGTAGGATCGCCACTTACATCCGTTCGCAGCACGAGCGTGTTGGCAAATGCGCCGATCGAGCCGTGCAGCTCCTCGCGATCGCGGCCTGCCGCCGGAGTTCCAACAATCAAATCGTCTCGACCGGTGTAGCGGTGTAGCAGAGCCTCGAACGTGGCCAGCAAGGTCACGAACAGCGTCACTCCCTCGCGCCGAGAGAGTGCCCGCAACGCATCAAGACATGATTCTGGCACATCCATGAACTGCCTTGCGCCCTGCGTGCTCCGCACGGCGGGACGAGGCCGGTCGCTCGGCAATTCGAGCAGAGCAGGGGCTCCAGCGAGCTGCTGCCGCCAGAATTCGAGCTGGCTATTGAGCGCGTCTCCCGCGAATCGCCGCCGCTGCCAGATCGCGAAATCGGCGTATTGAATCGCTGGAGTTGGAAGTGTCGCCGAGTCGCCGCGCGAAAAAGCGCCGTAGAGCGACCCAAGCTCGCGATAGAGTACGCCGCCCGACCACCCGTCTGACGCGATGTGATGAGTCGTCAACAGCAGGACGTGTTCGTCGTCGGCAAGGCGAATCAGCCGGGCACGCAACATCAAGTCGCTGCTCAGGTCGAACCGGCGACTCCCCTCGGCGATTTGCAAACGCCGCAATTCGCGCTCGCGCGTGTCGGAAGGGAGATCCGAAAGATCGACCGTCGTCAATTCAACGGGGCGCGCAGGACTAATGATTTGTACAGCGCTGCCGTCAACTGAGGTGATCGTCGTTCGCAACACCTCGTGCCGTGCCACGATGGCGTCGAGCGCCCGCCCAAGTGCCGGTTCGTCGAGCGCTCCGCCCAACCAAAGAGCGCGAGGGACGTTGTAAGCCGAACCGTCGGGTGTGATCTGGTCGACCAACCAGAGCATTTCTTGCGCGAACGAGGTTGGTGCAGAGTCGCCATAGCGTGCGCGAGGGATCGCGTCGGCTGCGTCGCGACCGCGCGACTTGGCCCACGCCGCCAGCAGCGCCTGTTTCGTCGCGGAAAGCGACGCCGCGCGATCATTACCCTCATTCCCGCGATTGGGAGTGCTCGTCTCAGCCACTCTTGGTTGCCCTACTTTGCCATCAAATGCCGGTTATCCGACGCGCAGCCTGAAAAGGTCGCCCGCAAGTGCGACCAAACGCAACCTCCTCATTTACTTCAACTTACGGCAGAAGCTCGTATCACCTGTTTTTTATAGCGAGTGACGAGACAACGCCGAGGAGAGTGAAGACTGGTGCGACGTCGCGCGGAGGTAGGGGACGACAAAAGCGACTGAGAGGGTAAGGAGTGCTTTCATCGTTCACTCACTGCGCCTAAATTAACGTTTCGGCCCGCGAGGTCTTCGCAGGTTATCCCGCCCAACGAGCACGGCACGGCGGGACAATTTCCTCAAATTCAAACATGACGAACACCCCCAAGTCTAGCCTCAAATCGGTGCGCTTGCGATTGTAGAAGTACCGATGTCCCGAAAAAACGACGCGCCCGAGTTTGCAGCCGTATGACACTTTTGCAGCCACTCTGCGATCTAATCAATAATAGCTCGTTTGCTGATGTAAAAAACAGGTGCGGAGTTTGGTGACATCAGGTGCCAGAATGCGAAGCACCGTAAAGTGACGCGACACAAAAAGTCGCGACATCCGCATACCGCGAACGCAGAAGTCCGGCGACTGTGACAACCGGCACGCTCAACAAGGCGAACCTCACCCAACCGGATCGCCATCAATCCATGAAAACCGTCGCTCGGCTTTGCAAAAACCGAGTACAAAATCATCAAATACTGTGCGGGCCAGCGTCCAATGTTCGCCCATCAACTCGCGTGCTGCATTTGGCGTTCGCTTTGGTTCACAATCGTCTTTCAATGAACCGTTTTGCGACCGCGATTTTCAATACACTTCGCGACCAAACAATACGCGGTTAGCCGCATACCATCGGCGTGAAATCACAACGCGCGCGGGTCAGCATCCGATTTTGAATCTTGGCGCAACGCCAATCCACATTTCATTTCACCAGGGCGCCATGCCTGCGTCTTCGACGCAAACATATTGATTATAAAGGCTTTCACTCTACTCATTTTCGGCATGCTTACGTTTGCGATTCAAGCATGGCGCCCCGAATTTATTCCGTTAGCAGCGATCAACTCCGTTTAGTCACGTCGTTTCCGTCGACCAACCACGACAAGCGCGAACGCTCCTGCAAGCGCGGTTCCAATCGTCGCAGGCTCGGGGACGCCAGTGGTTGTGGGAGCAACCTCGACAAGCGCATTGCCGAGCAATTTGTAGAATTCGTCGTTGTTACCCGTCGGGTCGGTCCCCGGGAAAAGGTTCAAAGCCAGGATGCGGCCCGAAGAACTCAGCGCCGCGAGGTCGATGCCGCTGCCATCGGTGGCGAGTAGCGTGGCGCCAGGGTCGAGTGTTGCATTGGCGAAAAAAGTGTCGTGATAATATGTGAGCGTTGGCAAATTTACTCCGGCGAAGAGCGGATCGGCCGGATTGATTGGCACGATGGTCCCATCAAGATCCGTCAGCGCTGTTCCAATCACCAGCGGCGAATATCCAGGATTGGTAATTCCGCCTGCGAAGGAATTGAAGCCCCCAACCGTCCCGCTCACGTCGGCCAGGCCGTAGGTCGCCAACACCACACCTTTACGCAGATCGGCGAGGTCGTGGAGCAGGTCGCCGAGTGCCGTCGAGTCGGCGGGGGCGTAGTTTGTGTACGAAAGAACAACGTCGTAGCTCGAAAGCTGTGCTACGCTCGGCGTGCTGACCGACGCGTCGAATTCGTCGCCGGCGCCGATCGGGGCGAAAAATCCTGTCGCTCCGAGAGCTGTCGCCAGCCCGTCGACCGACGTTTGCGTATCGGCGTGAACAATTGCCAATTTGATTGAGCCTGCCTGCGCCTCGTCCCCAAGGCCGCCAACCACCGCGGCCACCATCGCAATCAGCGCGACACGCAGAAACATCCTACGCTTCAACATTTGAAAAACCTCTGTGGTAAAAAGACGCTTCCTGGTCTTCACGATTACGACCTGGGATAAATCACCTTCGTGATGTTCGAGATCTTGCGGCCCACACCCGTCGCGGTTCCATCCAGAAGATTCACAGTCACCGGCGCGAGATAGGCCGAGTAGTCGAGCACATTCTGGCCGCGGCCGCCGGTGATCGATCCATCAACTTTCGCCCCATCCTCGAAGTGGAACAGGTCATCAAGTGCTCCACCAAGCAAGTTTTCGATGCTTGCAAAGCGGAAGGCATTGTCGCCCGTCACAGTTCCCTGGTTCTGTCCCGTCAGATCCCAGTAGTTGATCGAGTCGGCCGCCTGCACGGTGTCATTTCCCAGGCCACCGAGAATCAACGGCAGGTCGACACCATCATTCATCTTGCCGATCTGCCCGATGATAAAGGTGTCATCACCATCACCGGCGTCGACGGTCGTCGCGGTCGCTGGATCAAGCGACTTCATGTTGATCAGATCATTCCCGCGCCCGAGCAGCACGTCGAGGGCGTCGACATTCGCGTAGTAAATTGGCAACGTCGAACCATCAGTCGATGCAGCCTGATCGAGCAAACCAATCAGCGCGTTCGCATCGATTGTCACCGTGCGACTTACGGTGTCGCCGTCGTCCTCGATCACGAGATGTGTATGGCCGACACCATCGGTGCTGCCTTGAACCACAAGCCGGCCCTGAATCGTTGACAGATTGCCGCCGTTCTTAACGGGAGCAGGGCGGCCTGTAACGTCGAGACCCGCAATAGCCGCCGAACCGACGTAGAACGTGGCATTCGCGTCGTTGGTGTTTAGCGTAACCGTGGTGCCAAGCAACACCTGTCGCAGGGCGACGGACGTATCGCCGCCACCCGCTTCGATGTTCACGAGCGGAGCGTTCAGGGCTCCGTCGAGTTCCATCACCGAGCCGTGAGCACCGCCAGTGGTCGTGATCGAGCGGCCGCCAGTGATCGTCGCACCCGGGGCGATCATCACGTCATCGGCCGATGTGATCACAACAGCACCCAACTCGGCGTCGATCGACGAGCCGTTGGGCATGATGAAATTTTCACCCGGCGCGCCGTTGTCGACCATCGAGAGCCCAACGTCCCCGTCTTCGCTCGCAACGCGACCAATGAGCAGCGAGCCTCTGACCGAGCGAGCATAAAAATCGCCCGTCGTCGCCACGCCATTCAAGCCATTGCGAAGGTCGGTATCGCCGCCGGTGATCGCAGTCGACGTCACCGGGGCGATCGCCACCAGAATTGGCAAATCGCTGGTCCCCACGCTCATGGCGTTCAGTGTGACGCGCTGGCCTTCAACAAGCTGGGTGTCGCCGCCAGAAGTTAAATCTCCGTGCAACGCACTGATGACCACTTGCCCCTTCGGCGCCGACACCACGCCTTCGAGCGAAACATCTTGCATCAGCGTTTCATTCACGCCGACGACGATCGACACGCCGATGCCGCCCGAATCGATGTCACCAACATGGAACGTCGAGCTTGTGGGCGTGAACAGCGCTCGCAGACCGTCGCGATTCACGAACGACAGCATTTGCCCGTCGTTCACCCGCACAATCGCCGGACCGCTCAGGGCGTGAATGTTGCCCAGGAAGAAGTCCGGCGTACCGCCAAGTGCGGCGAACGTCGGATTCAGATAGACGCCGGTGAGGCCGGTGACATCGCCAAACCCGCTGAATGCATTGGGATCAACCGCAAACTGAGGCGCGATTGGTGCAGCGGGCGAGCCGACCATTCCGCGAGGAGCCTCGGCGGTGAGCGAGCGAACGAGGAAAGTCGCCGGCGGAGCGCCCAGGTTCGTCGATGCACCTCCACCCAGAATGTTGCCCGCAGCGCTCACGAGCTTGACGTCCGAACCTGGTGCGAACAGCGGTCCTTGCACGATCAGGTCAGTCGGGTGACTATTCGTGTTTTCGATGTCGACATTCGCCGCGCCGTTGTCCGCGACGAGGTCGTACGTCCAGAGTGCTCCGCCGTCCATTCCTTCATGCGTGATCTTCGGCCCGACGTTGTCAAACGTGTTGATACTTCCCAGGGTCATCGCGAACGGGCTGTCGTTGATGATCTGAACGTCGGAGTACGGGTCGTACTCGATGGTCGAATGACCTTCGGTTGTGCCGTCCGTCGCCTGCATGATGAAGCTACTGGGGTTCGTATCGGTTCGCAGCGAATCGACCGTGAACGGTCCGTTCACCGCGCCGTTGAACGCGTTGCCGTTCTGGTCGACCAGTAGCACGTCGGCGAGGTCGTCGACGCTGCCGCCGTTGCCAATCTTCGCCTTTTTCTTCCCCTTGCCGGTGAGTTTGAAGGTGCCGTCGTTTTCGATGCACGGCGGTTCGTTCGTGTTCGAGCCCGAGGTCGATCCACCAAGATCAATGCCTTCGTACTTCTCGGAGCCGTCGACCAGATAGTTGTCCGTCAAGCTCAGCGGCGGATTCGCACCGGAATGAATCGAGACTGTCACCGCGCTCATCGTCACGCCGGCGTCGATTGTCACGCAGCAATCGGTATCGCGGACGCTGCCCGCATTGGCTTTTGAAATCAGGACCGCGAGCCCAGACGTTGATGCCGTCGCCGCCGAATTGGTGTAGACGTTGTTCGGCCCAAATGCGTTGATGTCGATGCCGTTGGTCAGGGTCAAGTTTGTTCCCGACATGACGTGAATATGCGAGAAGGTCTTGGCGTCGGCTTCTGAGCTGGCGTGGGCTTCAGCCGTGAGGCCGACAGGCGCCGTGGCATTCGCATCGGCTTCCGAGAACGACTGCACGTTCGCCTGCCAGGCGTGGATCGTCAACCCAAGCGCCGAACCGGTGACATTGTGGCCAAGGTTCGCGTCAAGCTCTTCGTTGGAAACGATGGTTTCCGACGAAGCTCCTTGCGACGCCACGCCGCCAACCGCCAGCGAACCTGCCGAGGCAACCGAAATTGGCGTGAGGCTGTCGGACGCCAGCACAGAAAGCGTGCCGCCCGCGTTGATGGTCGTGTTGTCGCCTACTGCCGCCAGCACGTATGGAGCATGAACGTAGAAGCTGTTCGACGCCCCGCCCGCGCCCACGAAACCGCCGCTGCCGCCCGTTGTGATGCTCAGGCCGCCATCCTCGCCGTGAGCGTGGAAGCTGATGTCGCCGGAAGCATTCAGGCTGCCCTTGTGTGCGGCGGACGAATCGTCGCTCTTGGCGATTGTGTTGCTATAGAGGTCTGTTTGTGCGACCTGCGAGCCGACGCCTGCGAATAGCCCGCCGGCCGAGCCATCGGCATCGCCGTTTGCGTCGTTCTTTGAGTCGGCACCAACGTCGATCGACGCCGCGTGAATCACCACGCCTTTGCCCAGGAGGGCCTGAACGTCGATGTTGCCGTACATCGTTGCGTCGGATCCATCACCGCCCGCGAGACCACCGCCACCAGACGCCGATGCATAACCGTTTGTCGTGTTCGCGCCGGTGGCCGAGACGATGAACGCGCCTCGGGAAGTGAGAGCGGTGTTGTCGTCGACCTTGGCGGTGACGGTTGTCGTCTGCGAGGTCTTGGCCACCGATGTGCCGGCCCCCACGCCGCCGCTCACGTCTTCGCCATCGGCCTCGGTCTTTGCCAGCTCTGTCGCGTTGGCCTTGATGGTTGCCGACGTGTTGGCCACCACGGTTCCGACGCCTGCGCCAAGGTGAGCCTGGACGTCGCGAGTTGAATTCACCTCGGAATCGGAAGCCGAGAACGCGCCGAGAATGCCGCCGGCGAGTGCGTTCGTGTCGGCCGAAAGCATGCTGCTGTCTTCGGCGTCGATATTGAGGTTACCGCCCACAAGCAGCGTTTTGACCCCTTGCGCCAGAGCCTTCGACGAACCGCCAAGGTTGGTCGTTGCGTTGACGCCACCCCCGCCGCCGACACCGGAGAAGGTTTGCGAGCCGGCTTCCGACTTCGCCAGGTTGGTCGAACTCGTCGTGAGATTGAAGTCGCCGTTCACGCCGATGATCGCATTCGGCTCGACCGTTGCGAGCACGACGGGCGTCAGGTTGACGGTTGCGCTGGTGCTGGTAATCGCGACGAAGAACGCGCCCGAGGTGGCGTTCGCGGTTGCGGTCGATTGCTGCTTGCTGCTTTCAAACGTCGCACCCACGCTCAGGCCGTTGCCGTTCACCACGGTGCCCTGACCGACCTTGGCCGTGACCTTGGGCGTCACGTCGGTTTCGGTATTCACGACACCCACACCGGCAAGAGAGATCGAGAACTCACCGCCGGTACTTGTGCCGTAGGCGTTCTCATCGGCATTGACAATGACATTGCCGCCAAAGAGGGCTTCGGAGGAACCATCGCTGGCGCCCAGGGTCGCATTCGTTGTGGGATTGACGGTCGACTTGGCCGACACGCCCATCAGCGAGATCGTCGAGCCGCCGGCGGCCTGGCCGTCGGTGAATGCGCGATCGGTGCTATCGGCGTTGATCGCCAGCGAGCCGCCGGTCGTCGTCTTGCCCCAGACAAGCGCGTTCGTTTGCGTTTCGACATCAGCCTGAACGTCGGACGCACCGATCCCCAGGATGAGCGAGACCGTTTCAGCCTTCGAGCTGGAATCAGCGATCGTGTGCGACTTCGCAAGTACGTCGATATTGCCCTGAGCCGACGTGTTGATCACCGTATTCACATCCGAGCCGGCGTACACGTTCGGCGAAGCCGTCGCGTGCGTCACGGCACCGTTGCCGGAGATCAAGCCGCCGCCAGGAGACTGAGCGGTCGAGCTGGCGGTTTCTTCGCCATCGTTGAGCTTGAGCTCGGCGTGAATCGTCACGTCGCCCTTGGTATTGATCGAGCCAGAAGTCAACACAGCGCCAACCGTTGGAGTGGCCGTCGCTGTGGCCTTCGAGATACCGATACCCACGACACCGCCAGCCGTCGTTTGGCTATACGCAGTGGAGAGAACGTGATCGTCGGCGAGCACCGAGACATCGCCTCGCGCCGTGATTGATCCCGACGCGGTCTTATCGCCGATGAGAGCAAGCGTGGTCGGCTGGACGAGCGACGTCGCGGTGACACCCGCAGCACCGGCGAGAATGCCAAGCGCAGTTGCGTTACCATGGGCATCGGCCGTCGCACCGCCGTGAGCTTCGATCGTCACATCATTCGCGTTGCCGATGATCCCTCGAACCAGCGCGGTCGTCGTGCCGTTTGCCGTCGCCTTGGCATCGCCCGCACCAATTGACACACCGCCCGAGATCGACGTCGAGTCGCAATCGGCCTTGGCATTCATCGTGCTCGTCGCGTTCACATCGACGTCTTGCAGCGCGAGGATGATCACTCGATCGCCAACCGTCGCCGAGGTGACTGGCGTGCTGATGGCCGTTGGCGCCATTCCGGTTCCCGCCACGAATCCGCCAAAGGTTGCCGGGGCCTGCGTGGTGGCCAGGGCATCCATCTGGTTGGCCGCGTTGTGCACGGCCGCAACTGTGACCGAACCGTTGTTCGACGTGAGCTTCGTGAAGTTGCCTACGGTCGAAGTGATCGTCGGCGTCGAAGTCGCAGTTGCCGACGAAATGCCGATTCCCACGAAGCCCGAACCAGTCGTTGTGTTGGCGTGCGCTTCGGCGGCCGTGATCGAATTGCTGTTGATCGTGATATCGCCATCAACCTTCGCATAGTTGGCCGGGTTCAGCGTGCCATCGCCGATGCGCGAGGTAATCGTTGGGCTCACCGTCGCGTTTGCCTTCGCACCGTTGCCGCCGAAGAGCAGGCCGCCGCCAGTAGCTTCCGCGGTCGAAGTGGCCTTGTCGCTGCTGACAGCCTGAACCTTCAAATTGTCGCCACGCACGACGTAGCCATCGAGATAGGCGAACGTCTTGCCGCTTGATGTCGACTCCGCGTCGACCGTGCCCACACCACCGACGACGCCAAACGTCGCAGCCTTCGCGGTCGAATTGCTGCGATCGAACGAATTCGCCGCGATAATAATATCGCCGCCCGCGTCGAGCACGGCCGTGCGTCCCACGTTCGCCTGAACCTGCGCGGAGGCGTCGGTAATCGACTCGGAACCATTACCGCTCAGCAGGCCGCCGCCAGGCGCGAACGAATTCGCAATCGCGCCGCCGGTCGAGCGCGAGTTGTGCGACGCACTGATGTTGATATCACCGAACGACGAGCTAACCGTCGAACCCGGGCTAACGAGTGCTCCCACGGTCGGCTTGTTCTGTGCTTCGGCATGCACTAAACCTGCCGAGAACAGGCCGCCGATCGAAACCGTCAAACCATCGGCCTTCGCGCTCGAGAGATCGGTGGCGGCGATCGTGATGCCGCTATTTGCCGAAACGAACGACGTGTTCGTGAGTCCGCCGACGACCGACCCATTCACCGGCGAGGCAATCGCGACTGCCTTGCCGCCCTCGACCGTTGCCCCGCCGAAACCGATTGCCGTGGAGTCAGCGGTCGCGTTGTTCGTCGTGTCGGAGGTGATTTGAATCGTCGAAGCGCCAACGATATCGCCGTTGAGCGCCGTGACGGCGGCACCATTCGCCGTCGCATTTGCAAGGCTCACGCCCACACCAAGCGCGGAGGCCGAAGCTGAGAGCGATGTTGCGTCGGCGTTGTTCGCGAGCTTCGTGCTCAGCGTAACACTCGTGCCAGCGGAGAGCGACGCGCCGGTTGCCACGTTCACAGAGGTGATCGCATTCGCGGTCGAGGTCGTCGACACACCCGTGCCGGTCGCCACGCCGCCGCCGGGAGCCGTGGCCTTGGTGTGGGCTCCCATCGTCGTCGGCTTGCCGTTGGCGTCGTAATTATGGCTGGCTTCGATCGCAATCGCGCCGCCCGCTTGCAGGTTCGAGCCGCCGCCAACGGTCGCGCTAATGAAGGGAGTAACGATCGCGTCGGCAATCATCACGCTCAACGAAATCCCGCCGCCGGTGACATTGAGCATTTCCGAATTCGCGTCGGCAAACGAGAAGCTATCAACCGTGATGCCACCGTTCACGAGAATCGTCACGTTCTTGCCGACCGTTGCGGAAACGGTGGGGGTAATCGACAGCTTCGAGTGGTCGAGCGACCCGGCGGCGAGTCCAACCGCGAAGCCAAATGCCTGGTCATCGAGTGCATTGTTCGCACCGGCGATCACCAGGACACTGCCAGTGACCTGCTTGCCGAACGCAGCGCCAATTTGCACGCCATCCGCAATGTTCGCCGTGGTATGACCATCCTGAGTCAGCTCAACATAAGTCACGCCCACCGCCAGACCGCCGCCCTGAACTGCCGCCGTATCAGCGTGCATCGTCCGAAGTGCGAGCGACTCGACCGTGATGTCGTGCGCCCGTTCGATCGCCGTATTCGTGCCGATCGTTGCTTCCTGCGTACTGTCGTCGTGAATGACGGCGACATTCGCACCACCCGCCACAATTCCGCCGCTGCCGGCGAGGACGAAGACCTTCACCTGGTCGTCGAACACTCCTTGCAAGTTGACGTCGCCGCCGGCGTTCACGGTGTCGTTCGCGCCCATCGTCGCGTAGACCTGGCTATCAAGGTTCACGACCGCAACCGCACCGCCAAGCCCTACGAATCCGACCGCGACGGTACCATCGGCCACCGAGAACGCCAGGTGATCGTGCGCCTTGATGTTGATGTCCTGAACCGCGTTGAGCGTTACGCCATCGCGAATTCGGGCCGAAGTGCCGCTATCGAACTGATGCGAAGCGATCGCCGACTTGACCTGTCCGCCTTGCGCGTTCTGGTCGATCGAGCTATGCGACATCGTGTGAGCGTCGCCGTAGTTCTTCGTATGGCTGAGGCCGGGGTTCATCGACGGGTCAAGATAGGTATCGGCCACGCTCTGGAACTTCGAGCCGGCGTCGTCGCTGCTGTTGGTCGCGCCAGTGACTTCGTCCGGACCGTTCGAGTCGCTCGAGTGCAGAGCATCGCCGCTCTTGCCGTCGTTGGTGTAAGACGTGCCGTAATCGGTACCGATCGACCAGACCGACACCGAACCCGCAACAGCGCCGAGGCCGCCCGCACCGCTGATGCCGTAAGACTGAATATCCTCCGACGACAGGCCGTAGACGTTGATATCACCCGTCGCCCGGACGTTGGCATTATCATCAATGAACGCCGACGTATTGTTGCGGAGGATGCCAACATCAATACCGCCGGCGATGCCCACCACGCCAATACCCACGCCGCCGCCGAGTGAGAAGTCTTTTGCGGAATCTTCTGCGCTCACCTCGACGCTATAGGGCGTGTGGCGATCGGTCCCCTGGACATTATTGTTGATGTGAGCGTTCTTGCCGATGAACGCGTTGGTGTTCGCTGTGATCAATTCAACCGCCACGCCGCCCGCGATTCCGACGTACACGCCACCCGCGCCCGACGCACCAAGCTGGAAGATGTTCTCACTCGACGTCGCCGCGATATCGAGTCCGTGGAACGTGTTATCGGTGCCGAACGCGCCCTTGTTATTCGTGCCATCGCTCACCGTCAGCGCACTCGAATTGCCCGCCGCGTTGATGGTCGAATGATCGCCCGCGAACGCCTCGGTATCCTTGTTCATCACCGTGACACCGACCGACGCACTCATCCCGCCCAGTCCACCCACCGCCAGACCGCCCGCGATCGACAGCGTGCTCGTATCGTCCGAAGCGGCGATCACGATATTGCCACCGGCCGAAGCCTGTGCACCCGCGGCATCAGTCGTCGCAAGGTTGCCGATAAACGCGTGAGTCGTGTCGTTGAGCACCACGACCGAAGCCGCAACGCTGCCGCTCACGCCACCTGCGCCAGCAACCGAAGCCGCGACGGTGAGGATGTCGTCCGAGGTGTGAGCCTGCACGACGATGTCGCGCTTCGCCTGCACGACGGCACCATCATCGACATCGGCAATCGTCGTCTCAGTGGCGACGAGCACTGTGCCCGAGAGGGCGATCGAAGCGGTCCCGCTGACGGAAAGCCCGGCCGCAATGGCGACGACCGAGAAATCGTTACCCGCGGCGACAACCACAGATTGATCGGGCGAAGGCGTGACGCCCGCAACATTGTTGATCTGTGCGCCAGTATCAATATGAGCCGATGTCGTATTGCTGACGACGTTGATCGCGCCTGTGGCGTTCACAGCCGCCGTGCCGGCGATCCCCGCATTCGCGCCGACGAGAATCAGATCGTCGCGATTCACGGCCGTCACAACCACACCGTGGACCGGCGAAGTCTCGAAGTCGGCGGCGCGGCGGCCGTCGAGTCGGTTATTCGGCGTCGTGCCATTGTTGCCGTCGATGTCGTTGCGATGCTGATTCGATGGTGCGGCTGATGCCATCGTGCTGGGATAAGTCGCAACGCCGTACGTCACCGTGTAGCGGCCAGTATCGGCATCAACTGCGTTGCCCATTCCCAGAGCCGCCACCTGGGCACCCTGGCCGATAAACGACTCGGTGTGCTTCGTAACCACCGGCACAACCGCACCGGCGCCAACGCTGGCCGTGCCACCGACGGCCACGTTGCCAGCGATTTGCAAGAAGCTCGAAGATTCTCGCGCTCCCACCTGGAAGTTGCCGAAGGCGATGCCGATATTCGACGTCTTCACGGCCGTGGGATCCGATGCGTCGTACCCGAAGTAGGCTCGCGTGGTGACGTCGAACACGTAGACTGATGCCGAACCGCCGATCGCCGCCGAACCGCCAACGGTGATCGACCCGGTAATCGAAGTCACATCTTCAGACGAAAGCGCCTTGATGATGACGTCAGTATCGGCCGCCATGACCGCCGCATCGCTATAAGCCTGCGTGTTCTTCGAGACGATCGCGACATCGACCCCCAGGCCAATGCCTGCGCTCGAGCCGCCGGCGAGCGCACCGGCGAGGCTGGTCATCGTCGTCGGATTCGCGGCGAGCAGATTGATCGACGGGCCAACCGCAGGCTGGCCGTTTGTCGCGTAAACAATCGCTCCCTGGTCGATGTGCGCCAGCGTATTCACGTGCTGATCGTCAACCACCGCCGACCCGCTGAGCGAAACTCCTCCACTCACCGCGCCACCGACGGCGACCGTCGTGAAGTCGTTGAACGCGACCGCCGTCACCGAAACGCCGCTGACCGGCTGCGTAACCACCTGGCCGTTGTTCTTCACTCCTGTCGACACATTCACGGCCGGAGTTTGGCCCTTGGCAAGCACGTGCGCGTTGTGGGCGATGAAGGCTTCGGTGGTTTCGTGCAGCGGCATGGTCACCACCTGGGCACCAAAACCATTGCTGCCGCCAATTGCCAGCGAACCGCCATAAAGCTCGACCTTCAAGTCGTGATTGGCGGCCACAATCACATTGCCGCCGGCGATGATCTGATCGTTCGCACCAATTGACGCGTGCGTTTCATAGTCGGGCACGAACACGGTCACCGAGACCGAAACGGCGTTGTCCGAAGCCAGACCGGCGACCAGACAAAGCCCGAAGAACTGGTCGTCGCTTTCGGCAGTGGCCCGCACATCGCCGCCGGCGTTGATCGTCGTGGTGTCGCCGATTGTCGCGTGCGAATCGACGTTCAGCACGTCAACAATCACGCCGACACCCACGCCCGAGCCACCCGCGCCGGCCAGGCCGCCCGCCGCGTTGCGCACCGTCATCGTATCCTTGGCCGAGACGATCACGCTCTGGTCAAGGCCGCCCACGGCCGTCTTGTTGACCGTGGTATTGTTGCCGATTTGTGCAAATGTCTTCTCGTCGAAGAAATCGACGATCGTCGAACCGCCGACGGCATTGTCCGTCGAGCCCGCTATGCCGATCGCCAGGCTCATCAAGGTCTCGGGCAGGTCACCCGACGGCGTGATGCCGGCCGTCGACGTGACGTGCGTCGCCTTCACGGCGTCGAGCGTCGAGCCGTCGGCAATCGTCGCCTCGGTGTAATGTTCGAGCACGAGGTTGATGCCGATGGCAATCCCCGCGCCGCTGTCTTTGCTCAAGGCCAGGCCGCCGGTGAAGTTCTTGAGCGTCATCGGGTTCTGGGCAACCACATCGAGGACGCCGGTCGAGTTCAGCTTCGCCTGGCCAACCGTCGTCAACGTTTCGACCGTCAGCACATTCACCGCGGCCGAACCAGCACCCGCACCGCCACCTGTGCTGCCCGATCCCGCAAGCGCCTGGGCACCGAAGTCGTTCGTCTGGCCCAGGTTTTCAATCGCATAAACTGCGATGCCATTGCCAGCGATGTCGTCGCCTGTGCCGATCGTCACGTTGTTGTGCACGATCGCCGCATTCACCGCGACCGAAGCTGTCGCAGCCGTCGTGTCCGAACCAAGCGCCAGTGCCGCGCCGTCGGCCTCGGCCGAGCCGTCGGTTTCCGACGTCGTGCCGACACGAACCGCACCACCACCATGCACCGTGAGATTCGGCGCGATTTCGGCTGTCATGTTGACCAGCTCGACGTCGACCGCAATCACCGCCGCGACACCAACCGACGTGCTCGACTGCGAGTTGCCATTCGAGCCGGCCGAAGTATTTGCAGTCGACTCGCTCGAACCCAGCGAGGGCACGCTGCCGGACGAGTTTCCGCCCGTCAGCCCATCGGCAAAACTTGTCTGATTCGTCGTCGCGCTATCGGAGTTGGCAGCATTCGGGAGAAACGGCGTACCAACCACCGCGGCGGTCGACTTGGTTGTGCTCTTGGCCGTGTCGGTCGTGGTCACGCTCACACTGCCGCCCGCAATCAAGTTGCGGTTGAGCGAAGCGGCCTCGCTCGTGTTGAGAATGCCAACCGCGATCGACACACCCACCGCCGTGTCTTTACCGACGTCGACCGAATCAGTCGTCGTGGTGGCGACGTCCTTGGCATTGGCCTGAATCTTGGCGTTACCTGTCGCGTTGATGCCGGTGTTCGACGAGCCAACGTATGCCTTGACGTCGTTATTATCGTACGTCAACGCAACACTCACACCGACGGCCGTCTTACCCTGTGCACCGTTCTTCGCCTCTGTGGTGATTGTGTTCGTCGAATCGGCCGTGACGGCGAAGTTGCCCGCGTTTGTAATCGTTGCGCCGTTGGCGATCGTGGCGTGCGATTCTTGCACCATCAGGTTGAGCGCGACCGAAGCTCCGACACCCGTGTCCGAAGCACTGCCGCCGCCATCGTGGGGCGTGGCAGTTGCGGTATCGGTGCTCGACGACGCGGCTTGCACCGTGACGTCGCCGCCATTCGCGTTGATATCGGCGCCTGAGGCGATTGTTGCGTCGTGCTTGCTGTGGAGTACGAAGTTCAAGGCGACCGAACCCGCAACGCCGGTCGTCTTCGCGCCAGCACCCGAGACCGCCGTTGCGCTGTAGTTCTGGTCGGTCACGACGTTGCCGAGAATTGCCTCGACAACCAGCCCATTTGAAGTAATCGTGTCGTCGCCAATGCTCGCAATTGCTTCGGCGTCGATCGAGTTCACCGCGACGGCGATGCCAACGCCGGTCTTCGCATTGCCTGCGGCGGAACCATCAGCCGAAGCCGTGCCGTCGCCCGCGTTCCAGGCCGAAACGGTCAGCTGGCCGTTATTAGCGTGAATCGTCAGGCCGTCGGGAATCGTCGCGTCGGAATGGGCGTGCACGATGTTGATCGCCGCCGCACCGGCGACACTCACATTGCCCTGCGCCGTCTGAGCCGAGGTGTTTTCGCTCGAATTCGCGGCCTGTCCGCCGTTGTTCGTGATCTGCGTGTTCGCATACGACCGTTGATTCGTCGTCTGCTGATCGACGCCATTCGCCGGCGCGTTCGTGCCATCAGCCCCCGAAGCACTCGCCGCCGCCGAGGCTGACGCGTTCGAGTGCGTGTGTGCCGCCACCGTGAACGGCCCGACCGAACTCATGTTGCGATGAATATCCGCAGTCGTGTTGATCAGCTCGACATTCACGCCGATACCAATTCCCACTTCCGTCTTCGCGGCCTGAGCATTGGCCGTGACGGTCGCAGACGTATCGCCCTGGTGGCTCGCTGCGATATTCACCGCGCCCGCGGCGTTGATGTCGGTCCCTGTGCCGACGCTAGCATGCGTATCAGCAGTTACCACCGTCACCGCCGCTGCACCCGCGCCGCCACTGCTGTTGTTGTTATTGCCGCCGAGAGTCGGAGTCGTGCCGGCCTGCGCCAGCGAGCTGGCCGCGTCGGTCGAATCCGCCGTTACCGTCAATGCGCCGACGTTCGTCAGCGTCACCGTATCGGGAATATCGGCCGTGGTGTGATCTTCAACGCCATCGACCGCGATCGAAATCCCCACGCCCGTCGTCTGGCCACCGAGGAGCCCTGGAATCGCCTTTGCCTCAGCGAACGTGTTGCTCTGCGCGGTGATCGCCACATCACCTTGCTTGGCATTAACGGTTGTATGCTTGCCGATTTCCGCAAGCGTTGTGGGGAAGAACAGGCTCAGACCCAATCCGCCTGCACCGGCCTTATCGGAAGCTGCGCCGCCCGACTTCGCGTCGGCACCAACGACGTTCATTGCATCATTCTGATTCGACATTCCTGCCGAAACCGTAACGCCATGAGCCTGAATATCTGAGCTGGCGCCGATCGTCGCCGACGTCGTCACGTTCGGCGCGATGTTGAGCGCGATCGCCACGCCTACGCCAGTTGTGCCGGTGGTCGTCGCCGCGCCGGTCGCGTTGGCGTGAGCGTCGGTGTCGTTGTGTGCGCTGACCGTCAGGGGTCCGCCCGCGTGAATGAACGTGTTGGGCGTGGTGGAGGCAAGCGAATTCGACTCGCCGATGATGTTGATCGATAGCGCACCGGCCACCGAGATCTTGCTGTTCGATGTTTGTGCGCTTGGGTTCTGCGTCGAGCCAGTCTGCGATGCGCCGAACTCGCTCGAATACGAATCGGCCAGCCCGCGACTCTTCTGGCCTTCCTGGTCGACACCATCTTGCGGCGTGCTGTTGGTGGCGTCTGGTCCGCCCGTCTGGCTCGAAATCGAGTTCGTGTTCGCCGAGGTTGCGTTATCGGCACTAATGGTCACCGCGTTGCCGGCGGTCAGGCTTTCCAGCGTGTTCGCGGTCGTCTGCGAATCGTCGTACGTGAAGCCAATCGCAATGCCGACTGCATCACCCGTGCCGTTTCCAAGGCCATCGGCAATCGTCGAGACGTTATCGCTGTGCTGGGCGTTGATCACGATATCGTGCCCGGTGCCGAGCGATCCACCGCCGTCGACGCGTGCATATGTCTGCGTTTTCAGGAACGTCACGGCGAACTCTGCGCCGTAGGCATCGCTATTGGCTGCGTTGCCCAGCGTGATACCGGCCTGCGCCTTTGTGAGCAGCGAATCGTGCGAAGTCGCATTGAGCGTTGTGTCATGGAATCCGGAAGCGGTGATCGACGGATCGATCTCGGCGTGCGTGTCGATTTGCACAATATTGAGCGCCACCGCGACGCCAACGCCAGTGATCTGGCCGCCATCGTGCGTGCTGCCGCCACCGCCCTGATTGTTACCGTTCGACACCGAAGGCTTGGCGTTCACCACGCTCACCGTCAACTCGTCGGCCGAGAGAGCGAGGTCGTCGCCATTGCCGGTGACGATCGAATTATTGCCGATCTCCGCGTGCGTTCCCGCAAGGAACAGGTCGAACGCGAACGCACCCGAGCCAGCTTTTTCCGATGCCGATGCGCCCGAAATCGCGGTCGAGGCGATCTCGTTCGTCTGGTTGTTGAGCATGCCAGCCTTCAGGCTGACACCCTTCGCCGCGATGGTACTGTGGTCGCCAATCGTTGCGATTGTCTGGTCGCTGGGTAGAAGCGTCATGGCGATCGCCACGCCCACGCCGGTCGAACCCTGACTGACTGCGGTGCCATCGGCGAGCGAGCTTGCGTTCACATGATTGAGTGCTTCGAGGCTCAAGTCGCCGCCGGCGCTCACAACATGGTGGCTCGGAATCGTCGCTTCGACGTCGATCTTCACCGGCAAGTCGAGCGAGAACGCACCCGCGACGGCGACGCCCTTGCCATCGCCGTTCTTCGCTTCGGGGATGTCGGTCGAGGGATCGATTCCCTGCGCGGAGTTGTTGGAAGCGGCCGCGGCGTTTTGATTCGTCGTGCTCTTGACGTTCTCAGCCTCGTCGTTCGCCTCAGTCTGCGAATTCGCCCCGCCAACATCCTGCCCACCCGTGCCCGACGCCTTTGTGATCGTCTGACTGTTCGAATCGTTGTGCGACGCAAAGCCAATCGCACCGCCTGCGCTCAGGTCGCGATTCGTCGTCGTCTTTGTGGTGACGTCTTCATACGTGAACCCAATCGAGATCCCCACCGCCGTGTTATCGGCCGATGCATCGGAGCCGACGGTCGTCGTCACGTTATCGGTATGCGTGGCGGCCAGGTTGATTGCGCCGGTTGCGGTCAACGTCGTGCCGTTGCCGATGGTCGCATCGGTATTTGCATTGAGCACGCCAACGCCAACCGAAGCCGAAACCGCCTTCGCACCCGAATCACCCTTGGCCGCCGCACCAGACGACGCACTCGTATTCAGCGTGTCGGTTGAAGTGGCGGAAAGCTGAACGTTGTGCGGCTTGTAGTTGCCGGGGCCGTTCAATGTGACGTTGTTGTCGATCTCGGCGCGAGTGTCGGTCTCGACAATATTGATGCCGAACGACAGGCCGACGCCAATCGACTTGCCCATCAGCTTGTCGACTGACGGCGCTGCCGAGACTGTGCTAGTCGTCGCTTCAGTCGCCGACGCCGAGATATCTCCTAGCTCGGCGTTCGCCTGCGCATTGTCTTCAATCAGGGCCTGCGTTTTCGGCAGGAACAGACTGAAGGCCAGGGCACCTGCGCCGGCCTTGTCGGAAGCCGACGCACCCGACATTGCCGACGCGCCCACGGTGTTGATGCCATCGTTCGCGTTCGACATCCCGGCCGACATCGTCACGCCGTGGGCATCGATCACTGCGCCCACGCCGATGTTCGCCTCGGTCGTCACGTCGGGGGCGACAGTCACGGCAACCGCGACGCCCACACCGGTGGTTGCATCGCCCTTCGCGGTGCCATCAGCAGCGGAGGTGGCATCGGTGTCGTTCGTGGCGTCGAGCCTGAGCAAACCGCCCGACGTGACGTGCCGGCCATTGGGAATCGAAGCCGTCGAATGAACTTGCAGCGGCAGGTCGACCGCGATTGCGCCGGCCACCGCAACGCTGTCGCCATTGCTCGTCTTGGTGTCGGGAACCGAGGCACTGGGATCGACGCCGGCGGCGTTGGGATCGGCCGATTTGGCGTTCGTGTTCAGGCTGTCCTTGGTCGAGTTCGCTTCATCGGTCGCGCCCGTCTGCGATCCGCCGTTCTGCGCGTCTTTAGCACCGGTGGCACTGGCGTTCGCATTGGCCGAGGTCGCCGATGCGTTGTGCGACGAGAACGTCACCGCGCCCGTCGCGTTCAGGTCGCGATCGGTAACGGCCAGCGTGTTCACCTTCTCATAGGTCACGGCAATTGCCGCACCGACTGTCGTTTCTGTGCCCTTGGCATCATCACCGGCAGTTGTGTTGACGATATCCACATGCTGCGCGGCGACGGTTACATTTCCAGCCTGCATCGTCGCGTTGGGCAAAGCACCAATGCGAGCGGTGGTCGCCGATGTGAGCGCAGAAGCTGCGCCCGAAGCAGCAACGGCCGTTCCGCCAGATGCCGCGGCTCCGGCTGAGGCTTCGGTGGTCAGCGTGTCGGTCGAGCTGGCGTTGAGTGCGACATTGCCGGCATTGATGACGACCGCGTTGTCCTTGATTTCGGCGGTCGTCGTCGGCTCGATGATGTTGAAGCCGAACGAGACGCCCACGCCCAGCGACTTCGCCGTAATCTGGTCCTTGGCTGGCGTGGCGGAGACGGTGCTCCTCGTCGCCTCCACCGCCGTAAGGTTCACCGGCCCGCCGTTCGCATTCACGTTCGACTGATCGATGGTTGCCAGGGTTTGCGGCGTAAAGACGGTGAGCGCGAGCGCCCCCGCGCCAGCCTTTTCGGACGCCGATGCGCCCGAGATTGCCGTTGCACCAACATCGTTCGTTTGATCGTTCGCGTTCGACATCGTCGCCGCGAGCGTGACGCCATGCGCGCTAATGACATCGTTCTTGCCGATCGTCGCCGAATTCACCGCATCGGGCACGACAGTGATCGCGAGCGCGACACCAACGCCGGTCGAAGCGTCACCCTTCGCAGTGCCGTCGGCCGTGGAGATCGCGTCGATGTCGTTTTTCGAATCAAGCTGAAGCGCACCGCCGGCGGTGATGTGTCGGCCATCGGGAATCGAGGCGATCGCGTGCACTTGAATCGGCAGATCAACCGCGATGGCACCCGCCACCGAGATGCTATCGCCGTTGCTCGTTTTCGCGTCGGGCACGGTGGCGTTGGGATCGACTCCCTGCGCGTTCGGCGAAGCCGCCATCGCGTTCGCATTCAGCGAACTCTTGGTGGCGTCTGCCGCATCTTTCGCACCGGTCTTCGAGCCGCCGCCCTGCTTGTCCTTCGCGCCCGTCGCACTGGCGATCGCGGTTGCTTCGGTGCTCGAAGCGTTATGCGCTGAGAAATGAATCGCGCCGCCCGCCATAAGATCGCTATCGGTTGTCGCAACCGTGTTGATCTTTTCATAGTTAAGCGCAATCGCAGCACCGACAGTCGTTTCGCTTCCCTTGGCCTGCGAGCCGACATCGGTACGCAAATTGTCCTGATGCGTCGCCGCAATGGTGATTCCACCAGTTGCGCTCAGGTTCGAGTTTGATCCCCAGCGCGCCGTGGTTGCGGAAGTGAGGGCCGAGGCTGCTGCCGAAGCGGCGACGCCGGTGCCTCCCGTTGCGGTCGCCCCTGCAGATGCGTTCGTCGTCAAAACCTCGTTCGACGTAGCGTTCAGGCTCACGTCAGAACCGCCGCTCACCGCCGCGCCGTTTTGAACTTCGGCACGAGTGTCGGCCTCGATGATGTTGAATCCAAACGAAAGCCCCACGCCCAGCGACTTGCCCGTGCTCATGTCCTTCGAAGGCACGGCCGAAGCGATGCTGTTCGTCGATTCCTGAGCCGAGATGTTGAGCGGACCACCATTCAAGTTGACCGTCGTCGAACCGGGATTCGCCGGATCGTTCTGAATCAGGGCTTCCGTCTTGGGCATGAACACCGTGAGCCCAAGCGCACCGGCGCCGGCCTTCTCGGTCGCCGATGCACCCGAAATCGCCGACGAGCTCACATCGTTCGTCTGGTCGTTGTAGCTCGACATTCCGGCCGTCAGATTCACGCCATGTGCGCTGATATGATCGTTCTTGCCGATCGTTGCGAGCGTTGATTCGTTGGGAACAACGGTGATCGCCACTGCCACGCCAACGCCGGTTGCAGCCGTCCCCTTCGCCGAGCCATCAGCCTTGGAGGCGGCGTCGAGGTCAGACAATGCAGAGAGCGTCAGTGCGCCCGTCGCGTTGATCTTGCGACCGTCGGGAATCGTCGCCGAGGTTGTCGAATGACCAACGATATCGACCGCCAATGCACCGGCAACCGCCACGCTATCGCCGTTGCTCGTCTTGGCGTCGGGAACCGTCGAGCCTGCATCAGTCCCCTGAACCCCGGCGGCCGAAGCCTTGGCGTCGAGGCCGTTCTTCGTCGCGTTTGCCTGCTGATTTGTGCTCTTGTTCTGACCCGAAACATCGGCCGCGCCGGTCGCGCTGGCGGTTGCGGTCGTCGAGGTCGCGCTGGCAGATCGCGCCGAGAATGTAACGGCTCCGGCGGTGATATCGCGGTCAGTTGTCGCAGTTGTGCTCACGCCTTCGTAGCCGAGTCCAAGCGCGATTCCAATCGCTTTGGTTGCGCCCTTGCCATCGCCGCCGGCGGAGGTTGTTACGCTGTCGACGTGTGCGGCACTCACGTTCACGTCGCCGCTCGCGGTGAGACCTGTTCCGCCTACTGCGTCGGAACCAATGCGAGCCTTGGTATTTGCATTCAAGATCGATGCAGCGAGCGAGGCGGAAAGGGCCAGGCCATTCGACGACTGCACGCCGGTTTCGGCCGTGGTGGACAACGTGTCGTTCGTTCCGGCCGCAAGCGTCACGCCCTTCGCGCCCGTCACGGTCGCCGTATCGATGATCTCTGCCCGAGCATCGTCTTCGAGAATGTTGAACGCGGCCGAAACACCAATCCCCTTGTCGGTACCGAGTACCAAGTCCTTCGTCGGCACGGCGGAGGCTTCGGACGACGTCTTTTCATTGGTGATGATATTTAAATCACCGCCGGTGAGAGTCACCTTCGCCCCGGTGTCGATGAACGATTCGGTGACGACCTTGCCAATTTCAATCGCGAGCGCACCTGCAACGCCGGTTTGGCTCGCCCCTGCGCCCGATTTGGCATCAGCGCTCAGCGTGTTCACACCATCGCCCGAAGCCGACATTCCGGTTTGAACCGTCAGGCCTGTCGCAGTGATTTGTGCTCCATTGCCGATGAACGCGCGGGTGGCGATGCCCGTTGCGGCATCAATCGCCACAGCCACACCGACACCAGTAGAGCCGGTGGTCGTTGCGCTGCCATCGGCCTGGGCGGACGAGTCGGAGTCGTTCAGCGCGACCACGCTCACAGCGCCGTTGGCCGTCACCTTCTGGCCAGGTGCGATCGAAGCGACGGAGGTCGACGACTGGTCGATATTGATCGCCACCGCACCAGCAACCGACATCCCGCCGCTATCCGTCTGCGCCTTCGGTGCCTTGGCTCCGTTCGAACCCGCGGCGCCAACCGAGGCACCAGCTGCGTCGGCCTGCGCCAGGTCGTTGCTTGCTTCGCTATCGACGGCTGTTTGTGGAGTCGAGTTGTCGTCGGCCTTGCCACCCTTTGAGGTCGCCTTCGCCTGTGCGTTTCCAGCCGACGCGTTCTGCGTATTGACGCTCACGCCGCCGCCCGCAGTGACGCCGCGGTTGATGGTTGCAGTCGTATCGACTTTCTCGACTGAAAGTGAAACCGAAGCACCAAGCGCCGTTCCGGAAGCGGCCGCAAGCTCGCCACCAGTGGTCGTGGTGACTCCACCGGTGTGTGACGCCGAGAGAGCGACGTTGCCGCTGTTCGTGATCGGATTTGCCGCGTTCGTGCCGATGGTTGCCGAGGTGGGAGCCGTCAACGTCGAAATGCCGACGGCCGCGCCGAACGCGTTGTTCGTAGCCTGAATGCCGGTTTGAACCGTCGTTTGCAGCGTGTCGCTGGAACCGGCATTGAGGCTGATATTCTTGGCGCCGGTGACGATCGAGCCATCCTGAATCGCGGCGGTTGTGTCATCTTCGACGACGTTCAGGCCGAACGAAATGCCCACGCCCTTCGCCGCGTTGTTCTGGTCGAGACCCGGCGTCGCACTCACAATCGCCTTCGTGTTGTCCTGCGCGTTGAGGCTGAGATCGCTGCCGGTCGAATCAACCTGCGCACTGGGAGCGATTACCGATTCGGTCACGAGCTTCGCCGCGTTGATCGCCACCGAACCTGCGATGCCGGTTTGCACGGCGCTAATGCCGGAGGTCGCGGTCGCAGCGAGCGTGTTGGTTGCGTCGCCGCTTGGGTCCATCACGGCCTGAATTGTGACACCCTTCGCCTTGACGATCGCGCCGCCGAGAATGTCGGCCTTGTTCGACTCGTTCGACACCGCGTTGATCGCCACGGCCACGCCAATACCGGTCGCGGCATTCGCCGTCGCGCTGCCGTCGGCCTTTGCGTGGGCATCGGTGTCGTTTGTCGATGTGACGGTGAGTGCGCCGCCGACCGTCAGCTTTTCGTTAGCGGCAACGGTCGCTTCGGATTTCGAAGCGGTCACAAGGTCAAGCGCCACCGCGCCCGCACCCGCCACGTTGCCATTATTCGTCTTGGCGCTCGGGGCGGATGCGCCATTGGTCCCCTGCGCACCGGCTGCTGTCGCTTGTGAGTTCGCAAACGCGAGTTGCGATGCGGCTTCGCTATCGGCCGTCCCGTTACCACTCGTCCGGCCGCCGCGGGCCGAAGCAGTTGCGTCGGCACCGGCGCTGAGGTCGGCGTGCGTGCTGATCGACGCGTCGCCACCAATCGTCAGTTCGCGCACGGTAGTCGCTGTGGTTTGCGACGATGTCACCGAAACCGCCGTCGCCGCGCCCAGCACACCCTGGCCGGCTGAGTTCCCGCCAGTTGTATTCGCCACCTCGGCCTTGTGCGTTGCGTCGACCGAGAGCTTGCCCGAAGCCGCGGTCGCGGTTCCCGCACCAATTCGGCTGGAAGTGGTGGTGTTAAGCAGCGAAATCCCAACCGCCGATGAATATCCGCTAAACGAAGTGCCAGCGACGGTCGGGTCGGCCCCGGCCTGCGCGTTTGTATTCATGCTCTCATGAGCAGTGCTGCTAACTGTAAGATTGTTGATCGCGGGCGTGCTGCTGGTCTGCGTGACCTTGGCATTGTCTTCGATCTCGGCGCGGGTGAGATCGGTGAGGATGTTGACCGCCAGCGATGCGCCCATCCCCTTCGATGGAGAACCCGGATTCGCACCTGGAGCAGGTTGCGCGGAAGCGGTGCTCGACGTATCGCCGCTCGCCTTGATCGTCAGATCGCCGCCCGACGGATTGACGTTCGAACCGGCTGCGAGAAACGCCTCGTTGCCAACCGTCGCGATCTCAAACGCCGCAGCCCCTTCGACCGTGCTATCCTTCTTGCTCACGCCCGAAGTTGCTTGCGAGGCAAACGAGTTCGGCGAGCCGGCGGGGTTCGCCGCGTTGACGCTGATCCCCTTCGCCGTGACAAGTCCCGTACCGCCAACGTAGGCCTTGTTCGATTCGCTCGAATGACCAACCGCGACGGAAACGCCTTCGCCCGTCGTCTTGCCGCCGTTGCCTGCTGCGCCGGCGTCGGCCGTGTTCGACACGTTCGCGCCAGAGGTCGACGAGATTTGCAAATCCTGGGTCGCGTTGATCGGTGCCGACGACGCTACGTAGGCCAGCGTTTTGTCGGTGACGTTCGTCACGCCAACGGCCGCCGCCAAGGCGATCGCTCCGCCCGACGATTTCGCGTTTTGCTGGTTGAGCAGCGTCTGCGTCGCCTGCGTGTTCGCGGTGACTGCCTTCGCAGTTGCTTTCGCACTCGTCGCGCCGGTGGTTTGCGATGACGCCGTCACGCGAAGTTGATTGGCGGCCAGAGTTGCCTGCGAGTCGGCATAGGCTTCGGTGTCGACCGCGAGATTCGCATACGCAACCGAAGCACCGCCCGCGTTCGGCCCACCAGCGCTGCCGTCCGCGAGTGAGTTGGCGGTCGTGTTATTCGAGGCGTTGATCGTCAGCACACCGCCGGCTGACACGCTCGACGTTCCGCCGATGTGCGTGATCGCATTGCTTGTGAGGCTCGTTTTGGCGACGGCCGCGTCGGCGGTGGTGTCGGTCGACGATGATTGCGCCTGCACCGAAGCGTTCGTGTTGGCGATCGAATTCGCCGAGATCAGCACGTTTCCGGAGCCGATCACGCTCGTCGCGCCACCGAGGGTGATCGTCGCCGACGAGCTCACACTCAGGTTGGCGACATTGAGCGCGGGGTTGTTTACCGTCGCGCTGGCGGCTGAGTTCGCAGTCAGCGAAACGTCGCCGCCACTGATTGTCGCGGAGGTGAAGTTGATCGACGCGGCAGCCGAGGCGCTCGAGCCATTCTGGTTATCGCTCGCGTTGATTTTGATGTTACCGGGCAGGAAGCCGGCCGTCGCATTGGCCAAAATCTTGGCGGCGGCGGTTGAGTCGATTTGCGTTGTTGAAATAAGAATGTCGCCCGAGTTGCCGATCGACAGCGCCGATGCTGGATCGCCGCCGGGGGCAATTTTTCGCGACGACAAAACGCCACCGTTCAAATGAACCTGGCTCGACTGCACGTTGATCGCCGATGCCTGATATGTCCCATCAACCGTGGTCGACGCGAGTTGCGAAACGGTGAGTGCCTGCCCGAGCGCGAGCGCTGAGTGCAACTGGAGCGACTGACCGGCGGCACCGGTGCCGTGTGCGTTGATCGAGTTAACCGTCGAGATGGGATATTGCTGATGCACGGTACCGTCGAAGACATCGACGACCGTCGTGTTATTTGGCTTCAGAACGGAAACCGCGGCCGAGTCGTTCGCTGCGCCCAGGGCAATATCGAGCACACCATTATTGAGAGATGAAGTCACCGCCAGGAGTGCGCGGGTCTCGAGCGATTCGAGTCCGAGCCGTGGGCTGGCCGATTTGGTCGGCTTCGCTCCTGCCTTGCGGTTTTGCTTCCCACCACGACGCCCAAGACCATCGCGTTTCGCTGCCATGTGAGGTCGCCTTGATCTCAAAAGTTGCTGATATCTCTGGATGGATGCTCTTTTTCAGTTCGACCACGCGGCATTGGATTGCAGAGCCGCGCGAGGTTTCGTGCAGGCGTACGGCGAGCGCAGGATGAAGGATGCACCTTCCCCGTTTCCGCATCGACTGCGCGCGTTCGCTCATCATTCGCCGGCCCCGCCGGGAGCTTGCCGCCTCCCAGCAGAACCGGACTCGGGGTGATACCACCTTGAATGATGTTGTCTTGCTACGTCACTGTTGTTCTTGCGTTTTCCCTTTGGCTCGATTTCTCTCGTGCGTCTCATCTGCTGCAAGACGCAGGCGCACGGAGCCCTTGGCGACCATCCAATCCGTCGTAATGAACGACGAACCCGAAGCCACGCTTGGGGACATTACCGTACAGCCGGGGATTGTGCTTCTTTGCTGAAGTCCGCTAGATGACGGTGCGGTTCGAATCCCTGGAGAACACCAGGCACCTTGCCAATCTGCCTTCGTTCACGATGCCCGAATTCGTGGGTGCCGAAACGCACAGTTGGGACCGCCTCGCCAGATCATGCGACAAACAACTTCGCGTTTTCTCACGTTCATTAACTTTTTCTCAGAGAACGCACGTTTTCCTGTCCTACGTTCATCGTTCATCATGGCTGATGTGCGAAAATGAGATCATGACGACTTGCACGCGCACACGTGTCAATTGTATGACTGCTTACCGCAGGCATGAGATTTTCTTCGCGAGCGCGCGGGCACGGAATTTCATGACGGAGCAGGGGACTATCGCGACGTAAGTTGATGCGCCATGCGAAGATTTCGCGACGAATTCTGGAGGTCTCCAGCGTGGACTTCAAACAACGAATGCGGTGATGTTTCTGAACATCGCCGGCAAACGCTATCCCTTGCGGTTGAGAAACTTGCAACGCGCCAACCGTACGGTTACCCTGGCACATATGAGCGATGTTACCCTCATTCTCGAACAGATCGAAGCCGGCGACGGCGTGGCGGCTGAACGACTTTTGCCGCTCGTTTACGAAGAATTGAGGAAGCTCGCTTCAGCTCAGATGGTGCGCGAACGGCCCGGGCAAACCCTGCAGGCGACGGCCCTGGTTCACGAGGCTTATCTGCGGCTGGTTGATGTGAAACGGGCACAGCAGTGGAAGAGTCGCGGCCATTTTTTCGCGGCAGCGGCCGAGGCAATGCGGCGGATTCTCATCGAAAGGGCGCGCGGTAAGGCGCGTGATAAACGCGGGGGCGACTGGCAAAGGATCGACTTCGAGAAGCTCGACGCCGCGACGTCCGTCACACCTGACCAACTCGTCGCACTCGATGAGGCGATGGCGCGTCTCGGCGTGCTCGACAGGCTTTCCGGAGAGCTCGTCAAGTTGCGTTACTTTGCCGGATTGTCGCTCGACGAGGCGGCATCGGCTCTGGCAATTTCGACCGCGACGGCTTACCGCCATTGGGCTTATGCGCGGGCATGGCTGAACTGCGAGCTGATGAAGCAGGAATAATTTTCGGAAAAATCGCGACATCGTGAGAAAATTCGCTGTCCCGCGTCGCACGTACTATTCAGGCGATGCACAAGCGAGGGTCTCATGCCGTTCGTCGAAGATCAGGCGCGATCGATCTTTTTCAGCACCCTGGAACGCCCATCCGACCAGTGGAACGCGTTCCTAACCGAAGCGTGCGGAGCGGACGAGTTCCTCCGCGGACGCGTTACAGAACTTCTGCGCGCGCACGGATCGATGGCGAGCATCAATCCCAGCCCGTCACCCACGCCGTTCGGGCCCGATAGCGAGCTGGTGCTCGAAGGGCCGGGAGCCGTGCTCGGGCCCTATCGCTTGCTCGAAAAAATCGGCGAGGGCGGGTTCGGCATCGTCTACATGGCCGAGCAAACTCAGCCGGTCCGGCGCAAGGTCGCGCTCAAAATCCTCAAGCCTGGGATGGACACACGGCAGGTGGTCGCGCGGTTCGAAGCCGAGCGTCAGGCGCTCGCCTTGATGGATCATCCCAACATCGCGCAAGTCTTTGACGGCGGCGCCACTGCCACCGGCCGCCCCTATTTCGTGATGGAGCTGGTCCGCGGGATTCCCATCACCGAATTCTGCGACGAAAACGTGCTGCCCGTACGCAAGCGGCTCGACCTCTTTCTCGCCGTTTGTCAGGCCGTGCAGCACGCGCACCAGAAGGGGATCATCCACCGCGATCTCAAGCCCAGTAACGTCATGGTCACCCTGCACGACGACGTTCCCGTCGTGAAGGTGATCGACTTCGGCATCGCGAAGGCCGTGGGCCAGCAGCTTACAGAGAAAACGCTCTTCACGAACTTCGCGCAGATGATCGGCACGCCGCCGTATATGAGCCCCGAACAGGCTCAGATGAGCGGGCTTGATGTCGATACGCGATCCGACATTTACGCACTCGGCGTTCTACTCTACGAGCTCCTCACCGGATCGCCGCCGTTCGATCGCGAGCGGCTGCGAACCGTCGCGTTCGACGAAATTCGCCGGATCATTCGCGAAGAAGAACCGCCCAAGCCGAGCACGCGGCTGAACGTCGAAAACGAAGAAACGACGAGCGCATCGCGCAACCGTGGGAGCGACCCGCGCAAGTTGAGCCAGCTCCTTCGCGGCGAGCTCGACTGGATCGTGATGAAGTGCCTCGAGAAGGACCGCAATCGCCGCTACGAAACGGCGAACGGCCTGGCGAACGACCTTCACCGCTATCTACACGATGAACCCGTACACGCGTGCCCCCCCTCCGTGGCCTATCGGCTGCGGCTGTTCACGCGAAGGCACAAAGCCTCACTCAGCACTGCGGCGCTCGTGCTGGTTTTGGTGATTGTCGCGGGTTCGCTCGCAGTCTGGCAATCGCTTCGCGCGACGGCCGCCCGCGACTCCGAGATTCGTGCCCGCCTCGACCTGAGCGAGGCCAAGCAAAGTGCCGCCGAGGAACGTGCCAACAGGATCGCGAACGACCTGGCGACACTCAACACCGCGAATCGCCTCATCGAAAGTGGTGGCTCGCATGCCGATTTTTCAGAGTGGGCACTCGCGGAATCCGACCTCACAGCCGCGGTGAAACTCCGTCCCGATCACTCTCAAGTCTGGTTCACGCGAGGTGCATTCTACGCGCGATTGAGCCTCTGGGATCTCGCTGCGTCCGACTTCCAATCTGCCTTCCAGCTCAATGAACTCGGCACAGCGAATTCCCTTTATTTGCACGCACTTTTGCGTCGCTACATCGGCGACGAGGCCGGTTACCGGCTGGCATGCGAGCAGATGATCAAACGCTTCGGCCAGAACGACGATCCGCGCACCTGCGATGATCTGGCGCGAACGTGCCTGCTCGTCGATCCTCCTGCGATCGATCCAAATCGCGCGGTGCGGCTTGCGCAAATGGCGGTCAAGGCGACTCGGACCCCCTCACGGCTCGCCAATCTGGGGACTGCCGAATACCGCGCGGGGCAGTATGAATTCGCGCTCGAACATCTCGCCGAAGCCCGCGCACTCAACCGATACTTGGAGACGACCTGGATGGACTCGGTCGCGGCGATGGCGCAGTTCAAGCTGGGCCAAACCGAGGCGGCACGCAAGAGCTTGAAAGCCGCCGCCGACTCGCTCGCGCTAAGGTTTCAAACGCGGCTTTCGATTTTGACCACGTACAACACCGCGCTCTGGCCTTACGAAGCACAGTCGGAACTGCATTACCGCGAAGCGTCGCGGTTGATCAACGGAAAGCAGGCTCCCGACGACGACGGCTTGTGGACGGTTCAGGCCGAGACGCTCGCTGCAATCGGGCGGAGCAAGGAAGCGCTCGCGCGGTTCGATCGCGCCACCGAGCTCAATCCAAAAGGCACAAGCTCCAGGACGAGACGTGCGAACTATTACGCCAGGCTCGGCGACTGGGAACATGCGATCAAAGACTACGAGAACCTTCACGTCCTGGCCCCCGCCAACTGGATCGTGAGCAACAACCTGGCGTGGTACCTCGTCACTTGCCCCGACCAGAAGTTGCGCGACCCGAAGCGAGCCCTCGAGCTTGCCACCAAGGCGGTCGCGGTGTCGCCTTCGGCGAAAATGTTCAACACGCTTGCGCTGGCGAATTACCGTAACGGCGATTGGACCGCCGCCACGAAGTCGATTCTCAGATCGATGCAAATCAGGGATGCCGACGATGCCTTCGACTGGATTTTGCTCGGCATGGCGCAGTGGCGGCTCGGTCATAAAGATCGCGGCCGCGCTCTGTTCAATCACGCCGTCCGCCGAATTCGCCAGACGGGCACTGGGTCGGAAGAAATGGACCGCTTCCGCGAGGAAGCCGCCGCGCTCCTCGGCGTCCCGCCCAACTCACCCAGTTCGGCCGACGGCACGTCCAGTGAAGATCCATCGGCCTACACCCTCGTGCTCGAAATCGATCCGGCCGCCGTCTGGGCTTACGAGCGTAGAGGCAACGCCTGCGCTCGGCTAAAACAGTGGGACCAGGCCGCCGCCGATTTGCAGCGTGCGACTGAGAACGATCTCGAAAACTCTTATTGCTGGTACAGCCAGGCGGCGGCGCACATCGGCGGCAACAATCTCGACGGCTATCGTCTCGTGCGTGCCAAACTGCTCGAACGCCACGGCAGGACGACCCAACCCGGGACGGCGAGTCACCTCCTTTACATTTCCGTGGTGCTACCAGCGCAGCCGGCGGAGCTTGACCTGATGCTCCGGATGGGCGACCTTTCCGCAGCGAAGTTCTCGAACCCGCGGGCGAGAGGCGCCGCCAATTATCGCGCCGGCCGGTATCAGGCTGCGATCAACGACCTCAACGACGCCGCCAAGGTCTTCCCCCCGCGAGGCTGGGACTGGCTCTTCCTGGCGATGGCCTATCACCAGCTTGGCAATAACGAAGCGGCCAAGACGAATCTGGAAAAAGCGGTCGAGTGGATCGAACGCATGAATCGCACGCGCGAAACCGCCGCGGCCAATCCCTGGATCGGCTGGCAAGAGCCGATTGAAGTCGATCAGCTTCTCCGCGAAGCCAGGGCGATGATTCAGAAGTGATTCATCGCCTTCGACTTGTATTCGCCCGGTTAACGATCTGAGTGCGTTAGGGACCGATGGCATCAACGGCGAAGACGGGCAAGTGCGCCCGGAATCGTTGCACTCGTGCCATTTGCATGCTGCATATTGCAACATGAATGATGAGATTAGAGGCAGAAATCTGGATTTGACGGACGCGTGCAAAGCAAAAGAATACGGGAACCGTTTCACGTAATATCTTACAGGTTCATAAGTTAAAGCCAGTCCTTCAAAGCCATTCCCATTTCCCTGAGTTACAGCGGTATACCAATTGCTTTTCCGATCGTCTGGTCAGACTCGCGGAGTTGATATATTTCAACACGCGAATGCGAGTTCCAGGCCTAATCTTGATTGAGACGATCGTTCGGCGCAGTCGAGTTCCTTGCCTGCAATTGGTTCGGATTCGACGCGATTGTCGCCGATACTATTCAAGGACGAGCATTCCCGAATGGATTGACCCTGCGTCGTCCGTCTCCAGATGATGAGAGCGAGATGCCAGCCATGGGCGCTGCTTACTTGTTCCTCGGTATCGCGGTGGTGGAAGCGGTTCTCCTGGTCGTCGAAGCGCGACGCCCGGGCCGGCCAGCGAAGAACTGATTCGGTTCACTTTGCCGTAATCGCTCTCGCGATCGTGCTTTGCACACTTCTATCCAAAATCGCCTATATTTTGATCGCGTCGATCCAATAAAAACCACCGGTGAGGTTCACCGGTGGTCTCGTCGTTTTTATAGCTTGGTCTTATCTTGATCAAGCGAACAGGCGACCAACCGCCTCGGCTTTGACCAGCTCGCGCGGCTGGTTGAGGTGGTTGTAGACGATCGTCGTCGGCTCGATGCCGAATGCGTGATAGATCGTCGCCAGCAGTTCGCCAGGGTGAACGGGGTCGAGCACCGGGGCAGAGCCTGTTTTGTCCGACTTGCCGTGTACGTTCCCGCGCTTGATGCCGGCACCGGCCAGCACCGCCGTGTAGCAATACGGCCAGTGGTCGCGGCCATCGGCACTGTTGCCGTTACCCGAGGTGCTCACACCCTTCTGCGGGCTGCGGCCGAACTCACCGACCGCCACAACGAGCGTGTCGTCGAGCATGCCGCGCTGGTCGAGGTCGGTGATCAGCCCCGAGAGACCGGCGTCGAGCATCGGGCCCGACTGGTTCTTCATACGCTCGCTGAGACCAACGTGGTGGTCCCACGAGTGGTTGTCGGAGTTCGCGACCTTTGGCCAGACCACTTCAACGACTCGTGTGCCGGCCTCAACCAAGCGGCGAGCAAGCAAGCAGCTCTGGCCAAACGTGTTGCGGCCGTACATATCGCGAATCTTGTCGGGCTCCTGGGCGATCGCGAAGGCTTCACGCGCACGGCCCGAGATGACAAGCCGAAGCGCCTTGTCGTAATACTCGTTCAGATTGTAGTCCGAAACCGCCTTTTCGAGTTCCGGCATACCAGCATCGATTGCCTGGCGGAGCTTCGCACGACGTTCGAGACGCATCGAGAAGACGTCGGGGCGAAGCTGCAAGTCGTCGACGCGAATCCCGTCCATCTTGGCGAGATTCATGTCGTCGCCATCGGGATAAAGCGTGTAAGGGTCGAACGCCTTGCCCAGGAAGCCGGCCGAGCCACCCTTGCCGACGACGTTCGACTCTTGGAGCGGGCGCGGCAGCATGACGAACGGCAGCATTGGCTCGGTGGGCGGCTTGAGCCGAATGATCTGCGACCCGAAGTTGGGGAAGTCCTTCGGGCTGGGGGGTTCAAGCTGACCCGACGGGCTGACCTTGTCGGTCGTGTAGCCGGTCATCATCTGGTAGATGGCGGCGGTGTGGTTGAACAGGCCGTTGGGCGTGTAGCTCATCGACCGGATCATCGTCAGCTTGTCGGCCACCTGGGCCAGCTTCGGCAAGATCTCGGTGTATTGCAGGCCGGGGACCTTGGTGTCGATCGGCTTGAAGATCGACCGGACGTTATCGGGTACGCCGTCCTTGGGGTCCCAAAGGTCGAGGTGCGACGGTCCACCTTGGAGGTAGACCATGATGATGCTCTTGGCCTGGCCCCAGCCGGTGCGCGGGGCTTCGGGCTTCATCGCAGCGGCGCGGGCCGAGGAGCCCTGAAGCTGGAGCATGGCACCGAGCGACAGGCCGAGGAAGCCGGAGCCGCCGACCCGCAGCACGTCGCGGCGCGTTACCCCAAGGCTACCATCGCACAGGTCCTTGCCGGGCTGTCCGGGGACGATGATCATCGTACGACTCCTTCACGAGCACCAAAGGAGAAAGAGGCTCGATCCATCCGCACCGCCGGAGCGCCCAACGAGAGCGCTCCGGAATCTTAACACATCAATGGTTGAACAGGAACGACGGGCTGTTGATGAGCGCCCAGACGATATCTTGCGCGGCGGTAAGCCGGCGATCGACGGCCTGATTGACGCTCATCTCAACATCTGTACGAAGCTGCACGAGCCGCGCGTCCGGCATCAGCGGCTTGGAGGCCGACGCCACCTTGCCCTGCAGTTCGACGAGCTTGGGGTCGGCCGGCAACGGCGCCCGTGCGGCGTTGAGGGCATTGACCTTCCCGGTGTAATCCGGATTGATCGCACGATGGAACGCCAGCAGCGTATCCTTCTGCGCCTGGGTGCGAACCTCAGGTGCGGTTGCGATCGCCGAGCGATATTCTTCCGCGAGACCAAGCCCAACCGGCCGCGGCACGCGAGTGACCGAGACCCGGAACTTGCCCAGGGTGTAGATGTTGCCGCCACCGTTGAAGAAGTGGTCGAGCTTGATCGTCAGAATCGTTCCGCCCGGCGCACCAATGCCAGCCGGTTCGACCGTCTCGAACGTCGCCCAGTGGGTAACACCCGTCGCCGGCGAAAGCGCCCAGCCGGTCCCCTGATTGCGACGATCGCCGTCAATCGCGGCGGCTGGTGAGAAACCGCCCTGCGTGAAGCTGGCGAGCGGCGTTTGCAGCTTCACCGGCTTGATCGCCTTGGGATCGGCCTTGGGCGCGGCCGAGAGGTCTAACTCGGTCAGCACGAAGTTGCCGTCCGGAGCACGCCCCGGCCCCTTGTTGGGCAGGCTCGGGTCGCTGATCACTTCGAGCCGCACGCCGGTGATTCCGGTGAGGTCGGTTTCAGCCGTGATCACATATTCACCATTACGTCGGGCACCGGTGACGGTCACCGTTCCATCCGGTGCGGCGATCAGATTCACGCTGTTACCGCCCTTCAAATCCTTGGGCTGAAGCGGAACCCATTTGATCGCGGTCGATTGTTGCTTCTCCCACGCTGCAACCACGGCTCCAAGGTTGTTCTCGGCATCCTTGACCGATTTTTCGAGCGCTGCGATCTGCTTGACCCGCTGGGCCTCACGCTCGGCGAGCTTGGGAGCGAGTTCCTTTTCGTAAGCTGCGAGCGCCGCCTTGGCCGTGGAAATATCGGCCTGGCGCTGGCGTTCGAGCAAGGGCTTCTTGAGCGCCGCCTCGGTTTCCTTCTTGCCAAGCGTTTCGGCGAGGCGGGTGTGGTCGGCCTCGATCTCCTTGAACGAGCCAAGGCACGCATTCACTTCCGCAGCCGTCGACGGGCGATTGAGCACCCGCATGAATAGTTCGTCAATGAGCTTGCGATCGTCGGCTTCGGAGACGACGAGCTTGGCGACTTCATTACTGCCATCGCCAATCGCGTCGCTGATCGTCGGCCCGCTCACGAGCGCCATAACTGGCCCAAGCTGCAAACCGCTCGATCGTTCGCATTCGCACGCGCTTTCACGAGCAGGACGGCCGAACGTCGTCAGGAACCCGCTCGGCAGTTCGACTTCACTATCAGGCAACTCGGCCGCGCGGGTACCCGCGGGAACGCCCGGGAACTTCGACACAGCACCAGTCACCCGGTTGACCGTGTCGTAGAGCACCTCGGCGGGAAGGCGACGGGCCGTCGCATGCGAATAGTTGATCTTATCGTCGTCGTTCCACTTCGTCGTATTGACCGAAAGCTGGTACGTGCGCGACTTGCAGATCAACCGTACGATGTGCCGCGTATCGAAGTTGGTTTTGAGGAACTCGTTCGTCAGGTAGTCGAGCAGCTCGGGATTCGTCGCCGGGTTGCCGGCGCGAAGGTCGTCGAGCGGTTCGATGATGCCGACGCCGAAGAGGTAACCCCACAAGCGATTCACGTAGCTCTTGGCGAAGTACGGGTTCTCCCGCGCCGTGATCCACGAGGCCAGTTCCTGGCGACGCGTTGCCTTGGGATCGGTCGGGTGTGGCGTGGGGTAGGGGAAGGTCGGCGGCGCGACCTTCTTCGTGCGATCGTTCAGCACTTCGCCCTGCGGCTGTTCCCAAACTTCCTCGAATAAGGGTGTCGGTGCCTCGACGTTCGTACCGCCGATCGTCCGTCCGTTGCTCGCCGGGTCGGGCTTGAGGCCCACACGGGCGAAGTACGCTGCCGTCTGGTAATACTGGTCCTGTGTCCAGCGCTCGAACGGGTGGTCGTGGCACTTGTTGCAGTTGAACCGCACCGCGAGGAAGAGTTGCGTCGTGTTCTCCATGATGGCCGTCGGCTCGCGGAGAATCTTGTAGTACGACGCTTCAGGATGCTCGCGGTTCGTGCCCGACGACGTGAGAATCGCCTTCACGAACTGGTCATAAGGCGCGTTCGCCTGCACCTGGTCGCGAATCCACTTGCGGAACGCCACCGAGCCTTCCACGCCCAGGAACTTGCGGTTCACCTGAAGCAGGTCGGCCCACTTGTTCGTCCAGTATTCGACATATTCCTTGCTGCCGATCAGCTTATCGACCATCGCGTCGCGCTTGGTCTTCGAGTCGCGCGTGTCGGCGAGGAAGGCCCGAACATCGGCACTCGTCGGCGGCAGACCGGTGAGGTCGATGTAAACGCGGCGGAGGAATTCAGCGTCGGTGCAAAGCTCTGACGGCTTGATCTTCATCCGCTTCCACTTCGCGGCCACCATCTCGTCGATCGGCCCGTAAGTCGGCGGCTGCTCCCACGCGAAACCATCGCGATTGCCCATCACCGTGAGAGTCGTCGCGGCATAGGAACCTTCGTAGCGTGCCAGAATCGGCGCTTCACCACGACGTAGCGAAGTGATCAGCCCCGACTTGTTCGCCGACACGACTTCAATGTTGCCGCTCTCGACGAACGCTTCACGCGTCACGTCGCGAACTTCACCATCGGCATAAGTCGCCAGCACGCGAATCTGCTGCTTGAGGCCGATTTCCTGAATGATCGGATTCGACGGTTGCAGCTCGATTTTCGTCACACGCGGGGTGTCGGTCCGCAAGGTCGCGCCATCGGCGATCCATCGGCGAAGAATCTCGTAATAGGGTTCACCCGGCTGCACAAGCTGCAAACCGACGTGAGGAACAGCGCCCGTCGGCTTGAGCAGCATCAAACTATCTTCGGGCGACGCCAGATTGACGCGGCGCGACGCATGGTCGTCGGTCAGCGCCCGAACATCAAAGATCGGGTCATAACCACGCAAGCTCAGCTTGAAGCCGTTCTTCCCCTGGGCCGAGCCGTGGCACGTCCCCTGGTTGCAACCGAGCTTCGACATGACAGGATTCACGTCATGCACGAAGTCGACCTTAGCCGGCTTCGCGAGGTTATCCACCGTCACCGCCGCTTCGGCTTTCAGGCCGTTGAGCCCAAACGTCAGCTTCGATGTCCCGTCCATGATCGGCCGCACCTGGCCCGAGCGCGAGACGCTCACAACCTTGTTCGGCACGAGGTCGACCATGCGGGTGACGTCGATCAGATCGCCCGACGCCAGCTTCGCAGAGACGAGCACCTGAGCGTAGGAGAAGCGATCGTTGAGCTTGATTTCGCGCGGTTGAATATCGAGCGAAACCACTTTGGCTCCCTTGGGAAGCACTTCGGTTTCGACCGCTTCTTCCGACTTCGGTACGGCAGGAGCGTTCGTCCGTTCGGCTTTCACCTCGCCCGCAGTCAGCGGGACGGCAGCGAATTCCTTGACCAGGGCTCCGGTTTCGCCGTTGTAGAGGCGAATCTTGCCGTCGGCACCCGCGCTCGCGAGCGTGCCGCCATCTCCAACGAAGCTGATCGCGTAGATGGCCGATTTGGGAAGTTCGACGCGGCTAAGCCGCTTGACGCCCGCCTTCAAGTAGGCGTTGAGCTGGGTGACTTCCGCCGGACTCCGCGAACTCGCCACCTTCGACATGATCCCCTTGATCGCGTCGGGCAGGCTGGTGTCGAACTCATACGAGTAAACGTCGACCTGACCCGCACCATCAAGGCTGCTTCCCGCCGCAAGCCGCTTGCCGTCGCCGCGAACCGCAACGGTATTGATGCGGCCCTTCATCGGCTCGAATTCGCGAATCAAGTTCGAGTCGTCGCCAATGACGCGCGCTGTCTGGCGGAAGACGCGATAAACGCGAGGAACGCCGTCGGAACCGCCGATCAAGATCTCATCGCGCTTGGGATGTCGCGACACTGCCGCGATACCACCCTTGAGCGCACCAGGTGTGATCGACGTGATGTTGTCGACGAACCGCTGGGTTGCGACTTCCGTCAGCTTGGCCGCCATGTCGCGTCCGACCGAAATCAAATTCGCGCCATCGACCGAGAACGTGGTGTCGAGCGCCCAGTCGCTGTGCGCGCCCATGAAGAGGATCTGAGCGCCCGTTTTCACGTCGATCGCACGGACGCTGTTGTCCGCACAACCTAGGGCAATCTTTGAGCCATCGGGCGACCAGCTTGCGCCATAAATCGTGTCGAACGTGATCGGCACCGAGAGCGCCAGCTTCTTGGTAGCGACGTCCCAGACCTGCACTTCACCCATGCGGCCCGGCTGACCACCCGTCACCGCGAGCCGCTTGCCATCGGGCGAGAATCGGACCGATTCGATCCGTTCCGAGAGGCCAATCAGCCGTCCAACCAACTCCGAACCATCGGCCTTCCACAACAAAACTTCGTGGAACCCGCCAACGGCGAGCATCTTGCCGTCGGGCGACGAATCAATCGCCCCAATCACCGGCGGGCGGCGATATTCGGGCGGATGATTCTGGTCGTAGCGGATCTTGGCGGTTTCGGGAGTGTCGTCGATTGCCCCCTGGCGAATCCAGGTCGCAATCGTCTCGATTTCGCTCGCCGTCAGGGGCGCTTTCCCCTTGGGCATTTCGGCCTTGCCGGAGCTGGGGGTGATCAGGTCGATAAGATGGCTGTCATTCGGCTTGCCAGCGACGATCGCCGCTTCCTTCGATTTCCCGCCGGCGAGCAGTGGCGCGAACGAGGTCATCACATACTCGCCGCCCTTTTTGGCCGGCTGGTGACACCCCTGGCACTGCGCCTGAAAAATCGGCCGCACCTGAAGGTAGTAACTCACCTTGCCGGGAGCGACCGGTTTCGCTTGATCGGCCCCGTAAACTAACGGTGAAATCAAGCCGAGCGCGCACGCTGCGATGATGGGAAGAGAGCGGCTTGTCACGGAATTCCTCTCGGTGGGATCCACTGGCACAGCACGAATCTGCTTGGTCGGCCGGTGCTCGCGCGAAGAGATTCAGGCAGAGAATCGAAGCAAGCGAGCAGGAGGGCGGCCGCCAAAGACCCGGCGGTGGTCGCTTTTTTGGTCGGAACCCGCGCGATCACGACATCGCGGAGTGGGCGGTGTTAAACATTAAGATAACTGATCGGGAGCCCAGATTCTATAGAAGAGCCGATCTTTCCGGAAGTTGTTGATCGAGGCCAACTAAATTGGACCCCGAGTGTAACTTTCACTTCCCAACGGCCAAACGGAACGATTTACAGCATATTACTGTAGCTGCGGACAGTTCAGACCCGCCAATTGGCGAGCGTGAGAGGGTAGCCGAGCCGTTGCACTCGCTCGTAGTCTGCCGTGTTGCCCGTGACGAGTTCCAATCCATTTTCCAAAGCAATGGCTGCGATCATCGTGTCCGGCACACCAATTGGTTGGCCGATTCGATGAAGCTCGCCGCCAATACGACCGGCAAGCTCTGCAGTGGCTCGATCGAAAGAAATGACCTCTTCGAGACCGACTGCGGCGAGGAAATTCTCGATTTTGCGTAAAGCTTGTTTCCGCTGCAAGCCGTTCATGATTTCCATGAGCGTTACCACCGAGATCGTCAGAATACCTTGGGTCTGACGATAGACAATCGCGTTGTTGACGACGGTTTGATCGAACGCCTTGAGCACTTCGGAATAGATATCAGTGTCGAGAAGGGACTTGTTCAAAGATCGAGTTCCCGCCAAGGCTCTTCGCGCCGCTGACGGTACGCATCGGCGACGATTTCATCGAGGAGCTCAGCATCTTCCCTCAACGCACCGATCGAACCAACTGAATTCACGGCGGTAAGAGTCGGTTGCTGGGCGTTTCGAAGCCTCATTTCCTTTAAAAGCAACCGGGCGGCTTCGGCCATCGCTTCATCAACCGTCGCGAAGCGCCCATTAGCGACTTCAGCCTGAATCGAGCTCTCCAAGTCACTTGGCAAATGAATCGTCATGTAATGATTTCTCCTGTTTCATTAAGCTTAACACAATCTAGGATTCTGGCCAAGAAGCGAATTCGTTTCGGAGTTATCCTGCTGACGATTCGACTTGGCGAGTCGCTCAGTCAATCGTCGCTTCTTTTCATTCCAGTCATCGTCGGTCATGGAAAACGGTGGGCCTGACTCCAAACCTTCGAGCAATAACGCATTGATGTCATCCTCTGGCTGTCGGTTCCAAACCGTTCCTGAACCATCAAGTTCGTCATCTTCCGGCACGTGGTTATTGATCAAGTCCATCGGGAAGTTCTCGAACGCCGCACATTTTTGCGAGTCGAACAGGCAACGCCAATTCTGTAACTGACCTAGCATACCTCAATCCTTCGCATCAGCCGGTCGGCGAAAGAGAATCGTAAATCGAGTTTGCACACTTTGGCCGACGGACTGGACGACGGGAACCACCTCCTGCACTTCCCACCCTTTGGCCGCATATTCATTCGCTTTGTCTGCGAATTCGTATTCGTTAGGCGGTATTACGACGTGGTAACGCCATCGTACCGGCTCGGTTTTGGCAGGTTCGACCTTGGCCGGCGCGTGCAAACCATTCACCTGAAACGCGAAAACCTGAAAACCCGCTCCACCAAGACACGCCGCAACAATCAACATCGCCGCCAGTCGAATTCGACTCATCGAAAAACTCCTTGAAACGTGAGACGTCAAATCAATCACCGTGGAAGGAAAAGCATTCGTCATTGCTGCTCGAGTTACTGACGACATGAGCGAAGCTGGCACGACTGTCGGCATCGAACCACCTCCGCCCAACAGTGCCGATAGTGCCACCCCTCTGCGTCTGAGCCGCCCCTGAAGCAAGTTTCGCCCGCGCGCAAGACGACTCCGCACCGTCCCCGACGGCCACCCCAAAAAGTGCGCGGCCTGCTCCTGAGTCAAATCCTCGAGCAGACAAAGGACAATCGGCGCCCGATAGTGATGTGGCAGACGATTGATCTCTTCATCGAGAACCGACACCAAGCCGTCGTCACCTACCGCCGCACCGAGCCGCGATCCCCGACCCGCAAGCCTCGCCTCTATCGCAACGCGGCGGGCTCGCTCCGACCGAATCCGCGCAGCCACCCGGCAGGTTACGGCGTGCAGCCAAGGTCCCAGCGAACTACTCACTGTGAGTGACGGCGCCTTACACGCGAGAACCAGAAACACCGTCTGAAACGCGTCATCAGCATCGTGCGAATCGCGCAACATCGAGCGAGCGACGCGCAGAACCATCGCGCCATGCCGCTCGATGATCGAAGCAAAGGCATATTCCGCCACCTGGCCTTCTCGGGCCATGTAGCGTTCGAGGAGTTCAGAGTCATTGAGCGACCCCGTTACGCCTCCTTCAAAAAGCCGCTGGATTTGATCGAACGAGGCGGTGTCGTTCTCGATGGCCATTACCCGCTCCGCAACTCTTTTGTCCGCATCACACTTGTGTAATCTCACCAGGGCGCCCGATTGCTCCGCAATTTCTCAAAAATCTCGTCGCTTCTTGAAACTACGGGACAGCACAGGTGGTGATCTCAGGGGCACCCGTTTATCCTAAACCTTGCACCAGCGCGTTTTACACCGACTGCACCTAGGAAGGGGACCAACCTGCGGACCGGACGCCTGCCATCATAAATTTGGCATCGCCACTGGATCAGTGATGGAAGAGCAAAAACTCCTCGGATTCGCCGACGAAGACCTCTCGCTCCCTCCCCAGGCCGCGCGACTCGGCCCCAAACTGCTTGCCCTTAGCGCGCAAGGCATCTATTTCGGCACCAGCTCGTGGAAGTACGAAGGCTGGCTGGGATCGATCTACAACCGCACCCGCTACCAAACGCGCGGAAAGTTCTCGAAGCCGAAGTTCGAGGCCGATTGCCTTCGCGAATACGCCCAAACATTCCCCGTCGTATGCGGCGACTTCGCGTTCTATCAGTTCCCCACCACCGAATACTGGGCACGGCTGTTCGGCGAATCCCCTTCGTCGCTGAGCTTCTCATTCAAGGTGCCGGAAGATATCACCGTCGTTCACTGGCCCAATCATGCCCGCTACGGCAAACGGGCCGGTCAGACCAACGACTCATTTCTCGACCCAGCCGTCTTCCGCACCTATTTCACCGATCGCCTCGCGCCGTATCGCTCGCGAGTTGCACCCCTGATTTTTGAGTTCGGCACGATCCCCAAATCACACATCAAAACGCCCGAAGATTTCTACGAACTGCTGAGAAACTTCCTCCGCGGCCTCCCCGATGGCTTCGAGTACGCCGTCGAGATTCGTAACCCCGAATATCTCAAGCCCGAATACTTCGACCTGCTCGCCAACTTCCGCGTGGCGCACGTTTTGAACGCCTGGACGCGCATGCCCACGCTCGAAACCCAGCACCAACTTCCCGGCGTTTACACGAGCGAGTTCACAGTGGTCCGCGGCTTGCTTGTAAAAGGGCGAACTTACGAGACAGCAGTTTCGACTTTCCAGCCTTACGACTCGATCAAGGAGCCCGACCCCGAAACTCGCGCTGCTTTGGGTGCGATCATTCGCGAGGGGAAACGTGCCAGGCGCAGAGTGTTCCTTTATTTGAATAATCGACTCGAAGGTCACGCTCCAACGACCATCGAAGCGGTTGTTGATGCCTTGCCAAAGGTCTTGTAGACTCTCGCCCCTTGCTAAGATTTTTTTCTGGCAGACCGTGGCCGGCTGACCGACCATGGGTGTCTCATCTTCGTCATTCAAAGCTTCAAAACGCTGGGCCGCTGGGAGCTGTCGCAATGAGTAGCGATTCGTTGGGGCAGGGACCGGACGATCTGGTGGAAGACCTCGCGATGCTCCGCGTGCTGGCGCGGGATTATCCCCAACTCGACCAGGCACTTTCCAAGCTCGCAACGCTCGCCGCCGAGCTAACACTTCCCAAACCCACAACACACGTCATCAGCGACGTTCACGGTGACGACGTCAAGCTCCGCCACGTCATCAACAACGCCTCAGGAGCGATTCGGCCGCTCGTTGAAGAACTATTCGGCAGCCGCCGCACGCCGGCAGAGATCCGCGAACTCCTTACGCTCATCTTTTATCCGCGCGAAACGATCGACCAGATCGAGCCCGGCATGCGCGACGTCGCCGTCAAGCGCGACTTCGCCCGTCGCGTGCTGACCGACCTCTTCGAGATCGTCCGCCACCTCGCCCGCCGCCGCAGCCTTGGCACCGCCGAAACCGTCTTCCCGCCCGAGTATGCTCACCTGATTCACGAGCTGCTGCACGAGCCAGTTGTCGGCCGAGGCCGCGACTATCTCGACGCGATCATCGACGTGATGGTCCGCCACGATCGCGTCTTCCACCTCGTCCGTCTCACGGTGCGCATGGTGCGAAACCTGGTGATCGACGAGCTCGTACTCGCCGGCGATTGCTGGGATCGTGGCCCGCGCGGAGATAAGGTCGTCGATTACCTGATGCACCTTCCCAAGGTCGCGTTCATCTGGGGCAATCACGACGCCGCGTGGCTTGGTGCCTGCCTCGGCTCGCGTGCCCTCATCTGCCACGTCATTCGCATCTCCACGCGCTACCGGCGACTCTCGCAGCTTGAAGAAGGTTACGGCATCACGCTTCAACCTCTCGAACACCTCGTCCGCACCACCTACGCCGACGACCCCGCGACCGCCTTTCCAGTCAAAGGCACCGGCCTCCGCGATCCCTTGACGATAGCCCGCTTGCAAAAAGCCGCAGCGATCATGCAGTTCAAGCTCGAAGGCCAGCTCATGGCCCGCAACCCCGAATTCGGCCTGGAAAACCGCCGCTTGCTTCACCGAATCGACTACAAGGCCGGCACCATCGACATCGACGGCAAGATTTATCCCCTCCGCGACACCCACTTCCCCACGATCGACCCTGCAAATCCCTACGCCCTTTCCGCCGAGGAAGACCTCTGCCTCGAACGGATGCGCAAATCATTCTTGTCGAGCCAGAAGCTCTGGGACCAAATGCGCTACCTCGTGGCGCACGGCACGATGTCACTCGTTCGCGATCATCACCTCATCTTTCACGGATGCGTCGCGGTCGATGAAAAGGGCGATTTCCTGCCGATGTACGTCGACGGCAAGCCATACACCGGCAAGGCCCTCTTCGAAGCGATCGAAGCCGTCATCTCGCGCGCGCTCGACAACAAGAGCGAAAAAGATCGCGACCTGATGTGGTATCTCTGGTGCGGCCCACGCTCGCCACTCTTCGGCAAAGATCGGATTACTACACTCGAAAACGACCTCGTCGAAGCCAAGGAAACGCATCACGAAACCAAGAATCCGTATTTCAGCTTGATCCACGAAAAGTGGTTCTGTGAAAAAGTGCTCAACGAATTCGGCGTCTTGGGTGATGATGCCCTGATCGTCAACGGTCACGTGCCGGTGAAGCTCGAACAGGGGGAATCTCCCATGAAGCGGAGCGGCATGGCGATCACAATCGACGGCGCGTTTTCCTCAGCGTATGGCGATCACGGCTACACGCTCGTACTCAAGCCCGAAGGAACCCTGCTGGCGACGCACCACCATTTCGAGTCCGTCGAAGCCGCCGTGCGCGACGGCGTCGACATCATCCCAACGCTCAAAGTCGTGCGAGAATTCCCCATCCCGCACATCGTCGGCGATACCGAGCAAGGCGACTTCATCCGCGACGAAATTCGCCTGATCGAATCACTGGTTCACGCCTACCGAGTGAACAAACTCGCACCGCATTAATTGTTGGCATAAGCCAAGTCTTAATGCGATTTCGGATCCGTATCCTCGCTCCTACGCTCCGCGTGGGAGCGTCTCTGCGACCGCTCCGCGGTCATGAAATGTCGTACCGGTTCACAGACCGCAAACAGCCGAAGCTTCGTCAACTCGCCTCATCTATCGCCAGCCGGCGCAGCCGCAACTTTCCCCGACGGACGAGTCTTACTTCCCGTCCGCTTCGTCAAGCTATCCCCCATCTCCGCCCGCGCCTTTTCCGCTTCAGCAAGAAGGTTGTGCACAACCTCAGGATGCTCGGTCGCGACGTTCTTCGTCTCGCCGATATCATTTGTCAAATCATAAAGTTCGGGCTCTTCGATCACCTTGTTCACATACCTCACCGGCTTGCCGCCGTCACCACCTGGCTTGCCATCAAGCGTGCGATACTCGTGCGGCAATTGCAGCTTCCAGCGACCATCTCCGCTCGAAACCGCCTGAAGCTGGTTTTGCTCGTAGTACCAGTAATACACCGTGTGTGGATTTTTCGCCCCCGGCTTGCTCAACAGGATCGGACCGACGTCCATTCCGTCAATCGCCTGGCGCGGCAGGACTGATCCCGTGAGCTTGGCAATCGTCGGCAAGATATCGATGCTCATGAACATCGCATCCGAAACCTTGCCGCTGGGAATCTTCCCTGGAAAGCGAGCAATAAACGGCGTGCGAATACCGCCTTCCCAGCACGTCCCTTTCCCTTCGCGCAGAACGCCAGCCGTCCCCGCGTGCGTGCCATAACTCAACCACGGTCCGTTGTCCGACGTGAAGATGATCAGCGTGTTGTCTTCGACGCCCGATTCGTGCAGCGCCTTCATCACTTCACCGACCGACCAGTCGATTTCTTCGATCACATCACCATACGTCCCACCAGCCGACTTCCCGCGAAATCGCTCGCTCGTGAACAGCGGCACGTGAGGCATGCTGTGCGCCAGATAGAAAAAGAACGGCTCACTCTTGTGCTTCTTGATGAAATCGACCGCCCGCTCAGTGTATCGCTTCGTAAGCTGCGTTTGATCCTCGGCCGTTACATCGGCGTCGATTGCCTTTTCCCCTTCAATCAGCGGCAATTTGGGGAAATTCACATTTCCGCGCGGCGTCTGATCGGGATGAAACGGCCACATGTCATTCGAGTACGGTAGGCCGAGATACTCGTCAAAGCCATGCCGTGTCGGCAAGAACGGCGGTCGATGCCCCAGATGCCACTTGCCCGCCATCCCCGTCGCATAACTACGAGCCTTGAGCATCTGAGCAAGCGTGGTTTCCTGATCCGAGATGCCAATATTCGCTTGCGGACCAAGCGCGCCGTTGATGCCCAGTCGATTCGAATAGCAACCGGTCAAAAGCGCCGTGCGCGATGCCGAGCATACGGGCTGCGAGACATGAAAATTCGTGAACCGCGTTCCTTCGCGCGCGAGGCGATCGAGCGAAGGCGTTTTGATCTTCGTCGCGCCGTAACACCCAAGGTCGCCATAACCAAGGTCGTCGGCAAAAATGATCACCACATTCGGCGGACGTCTCGTGACGTCTGCATTGGCCTTGAGTGCGCCGACTGCAAAAACAACAACAAGTGCAAACACAAGCGAACGAACCATCGTGGCGAATCCTCCAGGCATTTCCCGGAGGACACACCAGATTGGCAGCGTCTTCAGGAAATCGATTCGAATGTTTCGGTCGGGGTCGGGCGCACGTCTTCCGGCAGCCGCACGACGTCGACCTCCACCGAGATCGAGTGATAGCCGCCGCCAAGAATCACCCCTTTGATCGGGCTGACGTCATCATAGTCGCGGCCCCAGGCGAGCGTAATATGCTTGCCGCTGGGAATTGCGTTATTCGTCGGATCGAGGTCCACCCACCCATACGGCGGACAATAAACCGAAGTCCACGCGTGCGACGCGTCGGCCCCCACCAACCGCGCCTTACCGGGCGGTGGAGTCGTTTCGATGTAACCGCTCACATACCGCGACGCTAGCCCAACTGCACGCAGGCAGCCAATCTGCAAATGCGCGAAATCCTGACAGACCCCGCGGCGAAGCTTGAGCACGTCATGCAACGGCGTGGCCGTGGTGGTCGCAGCAGGATCAAACGTAAATCCGCGGAAAATTCGGCCTGTCAGGTCGAGCGCAGCTTCAAGAATCGGCCGCCCTTCAGGGAACGACGGCTTCGCGAACGCAAGCAATTCGGCATCGGTCTTGACGTACGGAGAATCATAAGCGAACTGAAGCGCATCGACAATTTCGGGTGCCAGGCTGAGGCGCAAGTTATCGCGCACAATGTTCCACGACTCGCTTTGCGCAGGATCAGGCGCCGGCGCGGGACGAACGAGAACCTCGTTCGTCGCAATCACATCAAGAGCCCGATGATTCTCCTGAATACTGAAATAACACGACGAATTGCCAAAATAATCGAGATATTCCATCCGCACCGCCGGCGGCAAACTTACTTCCAGCCGGCTACCAATGCACGTTTGCGAATCGAGCGTCCGCGCCTTGAGATGCGTCAAATTCTGGCAGACCAGAACATCGCTATCGTAGCGAAATCGAGATTTATGACGAATTTGATAAAGCATATTAGATTGTGTAAGCATGATACTGACGCGATGCTTGCAAGTGTGTCAAATACGTGCGCGTAAGTGATTCCGAAAGCAGTGGCAATTCAGCCTGAAGCATCACGAGCAGCCGCTCCAGATCGGCGCGATAGCCAGTCTGATCGACTCGCGCCAGCTCAGTCACGTCGGCGGCCTTGAGGCGATCGTTGCATTCGTTGATCAGCTTTTCCTCAGGACAGATCCCTTGCCCAGAATCGAGCCGCGGCAGTCGCGAAATGTTCCGGGCAATCGCCTCGAACTGATACGCCAGCGACCGCGGATTATCCTCGTCGTGCAAGAGCAAGTCGAGCAGGGGACCTGTTTGCAACCTGCTCATATAGCGCCGGCGATACGTCATCGAGCTATCGGCGATTTCCAGAAGCGCTTCGAGTACCGTCGGCTCGCCCGGTAGCGACATCACGAGCGTCGATCGCAAAAGACTGATCAAATGCAGCGATCGTTCGAGTCGCCGGCCGATGTCGAGAAATCGCCACCCCTGCCCACGCGTCATGCTCTCGGCAACCATCCCGCCAAACGCCGCAAGCGATGTCACCGTGATATCCAGGTTGTTCAGCGTTTCGCTCAGGTCGGCGATGCTCGGCGGCGGCGGTTCTTTGCGGCTTCGCTCGCGGGTCTCTATCACCTCGCCGGGACGGCTTTCCAGGCTAAGAATGATCCGCCACATGTCGATCGAAATCCGGTCGCGTACCCGATGCGCAACGCTGTGCAAGCTTTCGATCGTCGATGCCAGACCACCGACGCGCAGGCGATCGAACAACAGCGATGTCAGTTCCTCAATCGGCCGCAAGAGCGTTTCTTCGGAGTCTTGCGCCACGAAACCAGGGTACGTTTTCGTCTGATGCGTGAGCGCTCTCAGGAGTGAAGGAAGATCGGGCACTTCGATCAATCCCGGACGTTCGGTGAGCCGGACGAAAATCGCCCGAAGCAAACGTGTAATCGAGTCGGTACGTTCGGCGTAGCGGCCCAGCCAGAACAAATCGTCGGCTGCACGACTGGGCAGGTCGCCACCATCGCGCCGCACTTCAGCTGGCGTTCGGGGCTCGGAAAGGAGCGTGAAATTGCTGATCGGCCCGGCCGTCAACATCCACGTATCTTTACTCCCGCTGCCGCTCTGCATCGACACAACCAGCGAATTTTCCACCGACGAAACCCGCGTGAACCCGCCCGGCATCATCGCATACGATTCGCCGCCCGCCGCAAGAAACGACCGCATCACCACGTGCCGCGGCTTGAGCCGACCATCGACCAGCACTGGCGTCGTGGAGAGTTGCAAGCGATTCTGGCCGACATATTTCCACGGGTCGCGGCGAATTCGCTCGGCAAGCGCTTGTTTTTCGCTACTGCTCAAAGCGTCGACAAAAACCGGCGGAGTGCGGCCCGATGAAAAACTCGGCTTGATGACCATTTGATCAAAATGCGCCAGCACATGATCGAGCGCCGATTGTTGACCGCACCACCACGTCGGCGCCGAGGGAAGCTTCAAATCCTCACCCAGCAAGAACCGGCAAATCGCCGGATGAAACCCAAGAAACGCCGGCGATTCTACCAGTCCACTCCCCAGACTATTCGCGACCGCAACATTCCCCGCACGCACCGCCTGCAGCAATCCCGGCACACCCAGAAAAGAATCACCGCGTAATTCCAGGGGGTCGCAAAAATCGTCGTCAAGCCGGCGGAGAATCACATCAACCTGTTGTAATCCTCCCAGCAACCGCAAATAAACGCGGCCGTCGCGCACCGTCAGATCGGCGCCTTCGACCAACGTATAACCGAGATAACGCGCCAGAAACGCATGTTCAAAATACGTTTCGTTGAACGGACCGGGTGTCAGCAGCACGACGCGTGGATTCTCGCGATCGACGGGAGCGATCGAGCGAAGCGTGTCGCGGAGTGTGCGGTAAAACAAGGCCAGTCGCTGCACGCGGCACTCGCGAAACACCTCCGGCAGCATACGCGACATGACGATGCGATTTTCGAGCGCATAACCCGCGCCCGAAGGCGCCTGTGTGCGGTCGCGCAACACGTAAAACTGGCCGTCGGCCACACGCGACAAGTCAGCCGCGTAGAGATGCAAGTAGCGGCCTTGCGGAACCGGCAAGCCAACGCAGGGACGCAAGAATCCGGGATGACGTAGCAGTAACTCGGGCGGCAAGATCCCTTCGCGAACGAGCCGTTGCGGGCCATACAAATCGGCCAGCATCGCGTCGAGCAAGTGTGCCCGTTGAATCAAACCCGACTCGATCGCCGCCGCATCGTTCGCGGAGATGAGCAACGGAATCGGGTCGAGTTCCCAGGGGCGGTCGAGTCCTTGCGGGTCGCCATAGACGTTATACGTCACCCCGTTTTCGCGGATGAGCTGCCTGGCCTCTTCCCAGCGCCGGAGAACTTCCTGGACGCCAAGGCCGTCCATATGTTCAAAGAAAACGCGCCAGTGTTCGCGAATGCCGTTTTCGCCATCGACCGTTTCATCGGGAATACCCTCGAGCCCGGCGTAGTCGAACTCGGGGCCGGCTGAAACGGTCGTGGCGTCGTTCTGGGGAACGTGCATGGGGTCTGGTACTTGCAAGGCCCGCGGAAAAATTCGCGCCGCTCGCGATGAGACGGAGGCATGCTCGAACGTCATTTTACTGGATCGCCCGCCCGCTGGGCATAGCAACTCGACGCTACGGCTACGAGTAGCGCAGGTCGAGCGTCAGCGGCGCATCGGGACGTCGCGGCTCGGCCGCCAACCGTATCTTTCCGGGGGTGTGTCCGAACGGCACAAATCGAGCCACACGACGGCTCTCAGCCTCGTACGCATTCACCGGGAAGGTATCGAACGCCCGTCCGCCCGGGTGCGAAACGTGATACGTGAACCCGCCCAGCGAACGTTGCTTCCAGGTATCAACTAGGTCAAAGACCAGTGGCGCATGCGGCGGAATTGTCGGATGCAGGCACGAAGGCGGCTGCCAGGCGCGGAATCTTACGCCCGCCACGAACTCGCCGTTCATCCCCGTCGGGGCGAGCGGCAACGCGCGGCCGTTACACGTGACCACATGGCGCGAATCGGTCATCCCTTGGACCTTCACCTGCAAGCGTTCAAGCGACGAGTCGACAAAACGCACCGTACCACCGCCGCCCTGTTCCTCGCCCATCACATGCCACGGCTCGATCGCCTGCCGCAGCTCAATGCGGACCCCGCGTTTGGCGATTTCGCCATAGCTCGGATAACGGAACTCAAAGTGCGGGTCGAACCACTCCTTTTTGAACGCGTAACCGCTCTCCTGCAAGTCGCCAACCACGTCCTCAAGATCCTGGTCGACAAAGTGTGGCAGCAAGAAGCGGTCGTGCAGCTCGGTCCCCCACTGAGCCAGCCGCGCATCGTAGGAGTTATCCCAGAACCGCGCGATCAGCGACCGAATCAGCAGTTGTTGCAGCAAGCTCATTTGCGGATGCGGCGGCATCTCGAATGCGCGCATTTCGAGCAACCCTCTGCGCCCGCTACTCGCATCAGGGTTATATAGCTTGTCGATGCAAAACTCCGCCCGGTGGGTATTGCCCGAGACGTCGATGAGCAAGTTGCGGAAGATGCGATCGACGAGCCACGGCGGACAATAACCAGCCTGCGGAAGCTGCTCGAACGCAATCTCCATTTCGTACAGGCTGTCGTTTCGCGCTTCGTCGAGCCGCGGCGCCTGGCTGGTTGGGCCAATGAACAGGCCGGAAAACAAATACGAAAGCGCGGGATGATTGTGCCAGTACGAAACCAGGCTGCGCAACAAGTCGGGCCGACGAATCAGTGGGCTATCCAGCGGCGTCGCTCCACCCAGCACGATATGGTTCCCGCCGCCGGTGCCAGTGTGGCGGCCGTCGATCATGAACTTCTCGGTTCCTAGCCGAGTTTGATGTGCTTCGCCGTAAAGGGTGGTTGTCTGGTGAACCAGCTCATCCCACGAGCTTGCCGGGTGCATGTTCACTTCGATCACACCCGGGTCGGGCGTAACGCTGAGCTGATTGATCCGCGGGTCGAACGGCGGCTGATACCCTTCGATCACGACCGGCATTTCCAGCTCGCCGGCTGTCGCCTCGACCGCCGCAATCAGTTCAAGATAGTCTTCGAGAAATCGTTGCGGCGGCATAAAAATATGTAAGCGTCCGTTGCGTGGTTCGATGCAAAGCGCGGTGCGAACGATCTGACTTGCCGACTCACCCACAGCCGGAAACGGCACCGCCGTACGGCCCCGTTCTTGCACTTCCAACCTCGCCTTGCGGTCGAACGCCTGTCTGCCGGGCAGTGCTCCGCGCTCGGCGAAAGGATCGGCCTCGGCGAAGGGATCGATGTCGCTGGGGTTCGCCCAGGGGAGCGAGTCAATCGGCAAGCGGAAACCCATCGGCGAGTCGCCGGGCATCAAGAACAAATGATCGCGCCGAAGAAACCAGGGGCCGCTCATCCACTCCCCGCTAATCTCGTCCTTTTTCAGAGGGAGCGAGTAGCCAACGATGTGATCGAGTCCCTGGTCAAAGACTTTCGCAACCCGCTTTCGTTCCTCAGAATCTTTGAGCGAAATCTTGAGCGGATCGACATTCACCGGCAACTGCCGCTCTTTCCAGAGGTAGTACCAAGTATCTTCGTAGCCCGGCTGTGTGAATTTGGGATCGACTCCCAAACGCTCGGCCAGACTTCGCGAAAAGCTCTCGGCGTGGTCGGCATGATGCCCGTAATTCTGGCGTTCATCGGCGATCAGGCTTTCATCTTCCCAGATCGGCTCGCCATCTTTCCGCCAGTAGCAGCTCATCGCCCAGCGCGGTAGCGATTCACCCGGATACCACTTCCCCTGGCCATAGTGCAGAAATCCGCCCGGTGCGAAAATCCGCCGCAAGCGATTGATCAACTCTCCCGAAAGAACTCGCTTCTTGCCGCCAAGAGCCGCCGTGCTCCACTCGGGCGCATCGACATCATCCACCGACACAAACGTCGGCTCGCCGCCCATCGTCAGGCGCACGTCGCTCGCCATCAGCTTCTTATCAACGTCGTGCCCCAGCGCGACGATTTTCTCCCACTCTTCATCGGTATACGGCTTGGTTACACGCGCGGTTTCCGACACGCGGGTGACGGACATCTCGAACGTGAATTCAGACGTGCACTCGTCCTTTTCTTTCGCTGGATCTTTCGTGAATGAGAACGAACCCGCAATGGGCGATGCACTGAGCGGTTCGGCCGCACACGCGACAGGAATATGCCCCTCGCCGGCGAGCAGGCCCGAGGTTGGGTCGAGCCCCACCCAGCCCGCGCCTGGAAGATAAACCTCGGCCCAGGCGTGCAAGTCAGTAAAATCGACCGCCGCCCCGGCAGGGCCATCGAGTGAAACAACATCCGGCTTGAGCTGAATCAGGTATCCCGAAACAAAGCGAGCGGCGAGTCCCAGATGACGCAGCACCTGCACCAAAAGCCATGCCGAATCGCGGCAAGACCCGCTCTTGAGTGCGAGCGTTTCGTCGCAGGTTTGAATCCCCGGCTCCATCCGGATGACGTACTTGATCAGGTTGTAAATATGCTGATTCACTTCGACCAAAAAGTCGATCGTCCGCACGCATGACCGCTTCGATTCGTTTACCAGCGTGCGAAACCGCGGACCGCCCTCTTCAGTTTCGAGATAGGGCGCAAGCTCGCGCAGCAATAACGAGTCATATCGAAATGGAAACTCTTCCGCGCTCGTTTCCACGAAAAAGTCGAACGGATTGATCACCGTCATGTCGGCAATCAGGTCGACTTCCACCGTCAACTCGTTCGACGGTTTGGGGAAGACGAGTCTGGCCTGGTAGTTGCTATAAGCATCTTGCTGCCAGTTCAAAAAATGCTCGCCGGGCGTCACTTTCAGCGAGTAGGCCAGAATTGGCGTCCGGCAATGTGGCGCGGGACGAAGCCGGATGACATGCGGAGTGAGTGACACATACCTGTCATAGCGATACGACGTCTTGTGATGAAGCGCGACGTGAATGGCCATCGTTCAAAATGCTCTCTGGAGAGAAGCCGGGGCGCGAACGCCGCGAAGGCTGAGCGGTCGCCTCGCGCACCGGCGTTGTCAGCGATAATGGATGAACGTTACGCGTTCGGGCGGATGGCTGGGGCAGAATGCCCCAGTCTGGAATGGGTGCCTGGCATCTGGGACATTCTGCCCCAGCCCCTGGCGCGCCAAACAGGCTCGGCAGCTTATTGTCCAGGCCACCCAGCCCTATCCAGATCATTATCCCAACCGCGTAACTCCGAGGACATTCACTTCAACGAGTGCAAATCAGCCGACCGACGGCACCGCCCGCGTTTGGCTCTGACTCTGCGACTGGCTTTGTGCAGGCGCACTTGGCGGCGGTTCCGGGAGCGCCGAGCTTTCTTCGGCTGGCGAGGCACCGCTCACAAGTTTGTCGGCGAAGTCCATGTCGAAGTCGAAATACGTATGATGAATCGAATTGCCGATCGAATGAATTTGATCGACGATCTTGGTCAATTCCTCGTGAAGTCCCGAACGCACGAAGTCGTCGATCTTCACCAGATTGAGCCAGCGCATCAGCGAGTCGAGCGCGTGTTCGACTTCATTGCCGGGATTGTTGATCGGCCGTCCCGAAACCGCATGCGCCGCGCGTTGCGCCCGGGAAATGCAGTAGCGCACCGAGCGCGGGAAGAGCGGGTCGAGCACCAGGAAGTCGGCGACCGAAATCCCCAGTTCACCGGTGATCTTCTTCTTGTGAAATGGCTCATATCCCGAGCAGCTCGTGAGAATCGCCATCCAGTGCGCATTGTCGACCGGCGTACCGACCAAGTCGGGCCGCGGCAGCAGGATGTGATACTTCACGTCGAGAATACGCGCCGTCTGGCAGGCTCGTTCGAGGTACTTGCCCAGCAGGTAAAAGTCCCACGACTCACCGTGAGACATCGTCCCCTCGGTAATACCGTGAATGAGCTGGTTGATCCGCTTGATCTGGCAGTAAAAATCGGTGCGGCTGCGGGTGTAAAGCTCGCGCGCCGCTGCGCTCTGGATCCAGAGATGGTGGAAGTTGATCTGCTCCCACATATCTGCACTAATCACTTCACGAATGATTCGCGCATTCTCACGTGCGGCCGCAATTGACGACACGATGCTGGAAAGGTTCGACGTTTCCCAGGTAAGAAAGTTCTGCACCGTCTCACCGTCGGGCTCGCCTTCCATGTCGTGAATACCGCTGATGATCAAAAGCGGCCGCCACTGCTGATCGACGGGCACGTCGAAATCGAGCAAAAGCGTTTCATTCACTTCCAGCGTTCGGGCCGTGTTCTCCGCGCGTTCGAGATATCGGCTCAGCCAGTAGCAATGCTCGGCAACGCGGGAAATCATCGGCCATCCTCCATGACCCAGGTGTCTTTGCTACCACCACCCTGGCTGGAGTTAACCACCAGCGAACCCTTCACAAGCGCAGTCCGCGTGAGGCCGCCGGGCAACACCCACGACGACGTTCCACTCACAATATAAGGCCGCAAATCGACGTGCCGGGGGGCAACTCCTTCGTCGGTCCAAGTCGGGCAGACCGAAAGTGTGACAATGGGCTGAGCGATGTAATTACGCGGGTTTTCCTTGATCTTCGCGTGGAACTCCGCGCGCTGGGCGGCGGTCGACATTGGGCCCATCAACATGCCGTATCCGCCCGACTCATTGACTGCTTTCACAACCAACTCGTCGAGGTGTTCGAGCACGTATGTCAGGTCTTTGGGCCGGGCACAAATGTACGTCGGCACGTTGCCCAAAATCGGCTCTTCGCTGAGAAAATATCGGATCATATCCTCAACAAAGGGATAGATTGCCTTGTCGTCGGCAATGCCCGTTCCCACGGCGTTCGCCAGCGTGACGTTCCCTGCGCGATACGCCTTCATCAAGCCAGGCACACCCAGCACGCTATCGGGACGGAAGGTGAGGGGGTCGAGGAAATCGTCGTCGAGCCGGCGGTAAATCACATCGACTCGCTGCGGCCCGCGCGTCGTTTTGAGATAGACCCGGTCGTCACGGACGAACAGGTCGGGCCCGAGCACCAGCTCGATCCCCATATGCCGCGCCAGGAAGCTGTGCTCGAAATACGCCGAGTTGTAGGGCCCCGGCGAAAGCAGCACGATGCAAGGAGCGTCGGGCGCTGAAGGTGGTGCGACCGAGCCAAGCGCTTCACGCAAACGCTGCGGATAATCTTCGACCCGGCGGACGCGGAAGCGATGAAATAGTTTCGGAAAGAGCTTCTTCATCACGACGCGATTTTCGAGCACGTAGCTCACGCCCGATGGCGTGCGGCCATTGTCTTCAAGCACCAGGAATTTACCATTCACGTCGCGAACCAGGTCGGTCCCCACAACGTGCATGTACTGCCGGCCAGGTGGCGAGAAACCGACCATCTCAGGCCGGTAGGCTTTCGACGCCATCACGAGATCGGCCGGAACGATTCCTTCTTTAAGCGCTCGCTGATCGTGATAGACGTCGTGCAGAAACGCGTTGAGCGCGAGTATACGCTGACGAAGGCCCGTTTCGATGATCCGCCACTCCGAAGCCGCGACCGGCCGCGGAATCAGATCGAACGGAAAAATCTTCTCAACCCCTCGGCGATCTGAATAGACCGAGAAGGTAATTCCCTGGTTGATGAACACGAGATCGGCATTGCCGCGCTGGTGCTGGAACTCATCAACCGTCATCTCGCCCTGGCGCTGCACGAGCGTTTCGCAGTGCTCGTGCGCTCGGCCGGCTGCGGCGAAAAGTTCGTCCCAGGCAGTTGCGTGCGGCTGATATCCGTCGAACAACGGGCGATCAGAATGCGGGCCGGAGGGGTGAGTCGATGCGGTGATTCGAGATTGCGAGTGCTGAATGAGCATGGGTCGGTGTCCGTCGATTTCCGTGTTCGGCAGGGATCAAAACCGATGTCGTCTCATCACTTCGAGAACGACAGATTGATCCCTTCGGGAGAGTTTCGTCCGATCGGAAACAGAACTGCGCGACGCTCACAGACCATCGTATCATTCAAAAAACGAACGACCGGTCCACAATCGCGAGGCGCGACTTGGAACTCAATCTGCGATTGCAGAGTGTAAGGAGGAAGGTGACGGACCTGGCTACGCACGAGACAATCCCCTCCAACGCAACTCGTGTACCATCAATTGCAATGGAACCGCATTCCGCGCATAAACCTCAGCAGCACAATCTTTTAGAACTCGACCCTCTCTCTCGAATGCGACCTCGTCGCGATCGACTGCTTGAGATCAATGCAACATCTGCTTGGAAAAACAGCGTTAAACGCCCAACCTCCTAAATCTCAGTGGAATTGAGACTTAAATCGATGAACTTGCAGTCAATTCTTGAGGCTCGCGCGAACAGTTTTTGCAACTTCTTTGATCGCGCGAGCCTCATGATTATTCCCTATCAATTGCAATAGTGAAAACTTATTTCAGGGTCGAGAGATACTCAACCACGTCGCGCAGTTCGTTCATGTTCAGCACATTCGTCATCTTCGGCATGGCCGAACGGAACGGTGAGCGCTCATCGATTTCACTAAGCGGGACAACCACCTGGCGTCCGTCGGGCAGGTCGAGCGTGAGCGCGCCATCCTTCTCGCTCTTGAGCACACCGGCGATCACGCGACCGTCGCCCAGCGAAACCGAAACCGTGCCGAAACCGGAAGCAATCTTGGCGTCGGGCTCAATCATCGACTGCAGCAAATAGTTGCGATCGACATCATTTCGCCCCGCCACCTTCGTCAGCTCCGGCCCGGCCGTGCCGCCCGAATCACCAATCTTGTGGCACCGCGTGCACTGCGCCATCCGATTGCCTTTGAAAATTGCCTGACCTCGCGCGACATTTCCGCCCTTGAGCGCGACCTGATACTTACCCAGCGGAGCAGTTTTTTCGCGCTGATCCAACAGCTTGGCCAGTCCGGCTTTCGTCTCGTTCGACCCACGCGCCTGAATCGCGTCAATCAGGTCGAGCTGGAGTCCGTCAGCCACCTGGTTTTTACTGAAGCGACTGAGCCAGTTTGCCAACACCCTTTGCGCATGTTCCGGGTCGATCGTCGCGATCACCGCGAAAGCATCCTGCCGCTCGCTGATTGGCGATTTCGCATCGTCAAGCACTCCTTCGAGCGAATGAATCGCCTTACCCGGATCAAGCTTCGCATAGAGCTTACGCGCCTCGGAACGAATCTCGACATCCGCATCACCAAGCGCCTGAGTCATCGTGCGATAAGCCACCTCGCGATCGCGACCCGCCAAACGGCGCAATGCCGCGAGCCGAAGCGGTGTCGCATTCTTACGTTCGCCAAAAATCGCCACCATCGTCGAATCGCCCGACTCGACGCCGAGCTTCGTCCCCAATTCGATCGCGCGGGCCTGCAGTTCCGTCGGCGGTTGGTTCAGTAGTGTCGGTGTGATTTCACCAAGTACTTCACGCGCCTCCTTGGCCGAACGCTCGGGCAGGGGACGCCAGAAGCCTGTGACTCGATCGCGCTGCGATGGCTTGAACCAATCACCAAGGGCTTCGAGCGCCTCGAGACGCAGTTCCATCGGCCGCGACGCATCCGTCACAAATTTCCCAAGCGCCTCGGCGTTGTCCTCTTCACCAAGACGAAAGTTCGCATTGATCGCCCGGCGGAGGAGTGGAGCAATTTCTCCTGTATCGCGCCGGTCAATCTGCGACGCCAGCAAAGCCGTGTCAGCTTCGATCGGCAAGTCGTTAATCGCGCGAGCCGCCTCGTTCGCCACGCGCAAATCTTTATCGTTCAAAAAACTCACAATCCGCGGATCGGCCAAACGCCTGAGTGCCAGCACCGCCACCGTTCGCACCGCCGCGCTGGGATCGCTTGCCTTTTGCACAAACTCATCGGAATCACACGAGCCAAGCAAGCCCATCACGCTCGCGTGACGAAGAAACGGGTCGCGGCCATCGTCGCGCTTGACCATCTCCCAGAGCGGCTCGACCGCGCCCCGGTAACGTAGCTTGCCCAGCGAGAGACTCGCCTGCAGACGCACGTCAATCGCTTCGTCTTTAAGCAACCCCACAAGCTGCGATGCCCCGCCCGCGAACTGCACATCTCCCAGAACCTTCGCCGCTGCTTTGCGAACGTGATGATCACCGTCCTTCAGCAGCGGAATGACTGTTTCCGCAGCGGCAGGATATTGCCGGGCGATTTGGCCCAGTCCCCAAATCGCATGCAAGCGCGGGAATGTGTCCTTCGATTTGCTCGCGACATCAGCCAGCACCGGAATTACCCGATCACCCCGCTCCGCGAGAGCAAACTGCGCCCGCTGCCGCGCCCGCATGTCGGGATGATTGAGAAGTGCAACCAACTCTTCAATCGAGCGATTGCGGAACCCCTCGGCAAATAGCTTCTGCGTCTCAGCAATCCGCGCGTCCTTCACGGCAGGATCTGAAATCTTGTAGATCCGCCCGACGCTATCGCTGCCATCCCATTCGAGACGGCCAAATTCCGACATGTACATTTTGCCGTCGTAGCCGAAATCAACGTCGGTCGCCATCACCGGCGTGACCACCGGATGATAGTCGACCATCTCGAAGCCCGCGCCTCGTGGCTTTAGCGCGAACGATTCGACACCGCCATTTCCCGTATAGTTGCAGTAGAAGAAGTGATCGCGATAACGCTCGCCGAGCCCCAACCCAGGATATGTGACGAATCCCGAAGGCCCCGCGCCAAGCTTCGCGACCGGCGGCACGATGTACGCCGCTTGACCTTCGTGCTGCAAATGCCAAAGTCGCTCGGCGTGCCACGGTCCTGTTTGATAGGGCAGCGGAATCGTCTGGTACGACATATTCCAGCCCGAATCGCCGCCTTCGATCACGTAAACCAGACGAGCATGATCGCCCAAATCGCAATTGTTATCGGCGGCGAACAGATTGCCGTAGGCATCGAACGCGAGTTCCTGCGGGTTGCGGAGTCCGCGCGCAACAACCTCGAAATTCGCTCCACCCGGATCGCACCGGAACACCGCGCCACGGCGAGGACCATGATGCACCGCACCATCAGGGGTTTCGACGTGAAAGCCGCGATCGCCTACCGAGAAATACAGCTTGCCGTCCGGTCCCCAAACGAGGCCGTGAAGGTCGTGCCCCAAAAAACCCGCATTCACGCCAAAGCCGTGAATCAGGGCTCGTTTCTCATCAGCCACGCCATCGCCGTTCTTGTCGCGCAACAGCCAGAGGTTCGGGATGTTCGTGAGATAAACATCGCCGTCGCGCGCAATCACGCCAGCCGCCAAGCCATCGAGCGGACCATTGAACGGACCGGCGAACACCGTCGAAACATCGGCCTTGCCGTCGCCATCGGTGTCTTCAATGCGTCGCACGACGTCGGCATATTTCGAGAACCAGTTCATCCCGCCTTCAAAACGGTCGGCAAACTTCTTGTACATCGCCAGACGATCGTTGACGGTTTGCAGTTGCAGATCGTCTTCGAGCAAGAACGGCCGCGTGCGGTTTTCTTCCGTTCCCCGGTTGAACCGATGCTCCTCGGCAACATACACTCGTCCCCGTTCGTCGAGGCAAAACGCGACCGGATTCCAGAGCTTGGGCTCCGACGCGAACAGTTCCACCTTCCAACCCGCCGGCGCCTTGAACGCCACCGACGTCGCCACCTCGCCCGGAGGCGCCGCCATCAGGCGCGACGACGCCACTATCAAAGAGACGAATATGAACGTGTATTTGAATTTCAAAACCATCGCTGCTGCTTCCCTGAAGTGGACGGGAGAGACTTCAATGCCTCGCCGAAGTTGGTTCGCTTGCGCGCTCGGCGTACTGCTATTGTCGCCGCTGGCGCAGGCAGAAGATACCGTGTCGCACGGGTTCCTCGCCACTGGCGGCGCCACTTATATTCGCAACCATCAAGGTGAAGTTACCTGGAAATACCCCGACGGCACCCGCGACGGCTGGGTCTTGCCCGATGGCCGCATCCTGCTCGCACTCTCAAAGAACGCGACCTATCCCGGCGGCGCAGTCGTCGAGGTGAAGGACAAAACGCACACCAAGCTCATCTTCAAAGGGACGCAGTCGGAAATCAACACGGTCGAACCGCTGGCAAACGGCCACGTTTTATTGACCGAAGCCGGCGCGAAACCGCGTCTGCTCGAGGTCGACTTAGACGGCAAAATCATCGTCGAGGTGCCGATCCAGGCCCAAACGAAAGATCATCACCTGCAAACGCGCATGAGTCGCAAACTCGCAAACGGCAATTACCTCGTGCCGCAACTGCTCGACCGAGTCGTCCGCGAATACACACCCGAGGGTAAGATCGTTTGGGAAGTGAAAACGCCCAACATGCCCTTCACGGCGATTCGCCTCCCCAACGGCAACACGCTCATCGGCTGCACCCTGGGCGACCTGGTAATCGAAGTCGACCCCGCCGGCAAAACAATCTGGAGCGTCACCAACGACGACCTGCCCGGCCGACCGATCAACGACGCCTGCGGAGTCCAGCGCTTGCCGAATGGCAACACCGTCATCACAAGCCATCACGCCAAGGGCAACGAAGTCAGGCTCACCGAGGTAACACCCGCGAAACAGGTGGTTTGGACGCATCGCGACGCCACCAAGCCTGGCATCCACCACTTCCAGATTCTCGACACCAATGGCAAGCCGTTGGACGGACGTCCATTGAAGTGAGTGCACGGCGCTCGTTCATCGCCAATCACCCAAAGCTCGAAAGGCTCGAATTCCTCCCGCGAATTACGAGCCTTGAATCCTTCGGATCTGATTTGCGATTTGAAATTCTTCGCTACCTTCGCTTCCTTCTGTTCAAAAAATCCTTTTCCCACAACGAATGTCAGTTTTTGCGACACGTCCATCCTGCGGGCCCATCACCGGGTACGGTTGCACATAACGGGCATTCTGAGGATAATCAAAGCCATACCCCGCCATGCACGGCGCTACGATCCTGCCCGCCCGAATTCCGTATCCAGCCCCTTCGTGCTTCGCTACGTTCCCGGAAGAGAGCCGTCCATGCCAATTAAGCGACGTCTCATATACATTTGCGGACTTCTGGCGTACCTCGCCTGCACTTGCCCCGCCTCCGCGCAAGATGCCAAACCCGACTCGTCTGCACTCGAATTCTTCGAGAAATCGGTGCGTCCCGTTCTGGTCACGCGCTGCATCAGTTGCCACGGCGACGAGAAGCAAAAAGGTGGCCTTCGGCTCGACTCGCGTGCGGCGCTGATGAGCGGCGGCGAATCCGGTCCCGCGATCGTTCCTGGCAAGCCGATGGAAAGCCGGCTCGTCGACGCGATCAACTACGGCGACCTCCAAATGCCGCCGAAGTCCAAGCTTCCGGCGGTCGAGATTCAATCGCTCACAAAATGGGTCGAAATGAACGCCCCATGGCCCGAATCTCTCGGCCCCAAAACCGGCGCGACAACGAGCACAGGAAAACCGTGGGCCGAGCGCAAGAAACACTGGAGCCTGCAACCCGTCGCTGACCCAGCCCTACCGAACGTCAAAGACACCGCCTGGCCGCACACGCCCATCGATCGCTTCATCCTCGCCGGCCTCGAATCCAGCAACCTCAAACCCACGCACGATGCCGACCGCCGCACCTGGATTCGTCGCGTAACGTTCGACCTCACCGGCCTGCCACCGACGATTGACGAGATCGACGGCTTCCTCAAAGACACGTCCTCAAACGCGCAGGAAAAAGTGGTCGATCACCTGCTCGCTTCGCCGCGCTACGGCGAGCGCTGGGCACGACACTGGCTCGATCTTGTGCGTTACGCGGAAACATCGGGACATGAATTTGATTATGATCTCCCTGACGCCTGGCGCTATCGCGACTATGTAATTCGCGCCTTCAACGCCGACCTCCCTTACAACCAGTTCGTCACCGAACACATCGCCGGCGACTTGCTCGAAAAACCGCGTTGCAACCCGGTCGACGGCTCAAACGAATCAATCCTCGCCACCGGCTTTTTCTACCTCTGCGAAGGAACGCATTCCCCCGTCGACCTCCGCGACGAAGAAGCCGCCCGCATTGACAATCAGCTCGACGTCTTCGCCAAAACCTTCCAGGGGCTGACACTCGCCTGCGCCCGCTGCCACGATCACAAGTTCGACGCCATCACTACTAAAGACTACTACGCGTTGTCGGGCGTTCTTAAAAGCTCGCGGCACCATCACGCGATCTTGAACGAAGACAACGAAATCAAGCCTCGCGTCGCCGCGCTCGACGAACTCAAATCGCAAGTTGTCGCCGCCGCGAAGCCGACAACTCCGCCTTTGAAATCTCCCGCACCAATCGCCGCGTCAAAAGATGTAGTCGTCTTTGAGAGCTTCAACACGCCAAATTATCAAGGCTGGAACGTCGCAAGGTCTGCATTCGGCAACTCACCGACAGGCACAGGTGATTATCAACTCAGCAAAGAGCCTGCGCTCGTGCCGCTCAAACCTGGTCTGGCCCATAGTGGACGAACCTCGCCTCGCCTGCACGGCAGCCTGCGATCGCGCACTTTCACCATCGAACATCCGTTTATTCTTTTCCTGACGGCAGGCTCGGGCGGTCGCATCAATGTCGTCATCGACGGTTTCGAGAAAATCCGATCGCCCATTTACGGCGGACTACTGGTCGACGTGAATAACCCTCAGCCGCACTGGCAGGCGATTGATGTGACGATGTGGATCGGCCACGAGGCATATATCGAGTTGAGCGACGGTGCAACCATCGACTACAGCGGCGGCAACTCACGCTATTCCAACGGCAGCGGCGACCTGATTGTTGATGAGATTGTATTCGCCAAATCTCCCGGCGAACCTGGGCCCGTCACCGCGTTCTCCGGCCCCAAAGTTCCAATCACGGATCCCAAGTCACGTTCTCTCGCCGAACGCTATCGCACGCTCGAATCGCAACTCCCCGCGCCGATTTACGCTCTCGCCATCACAGAAGGAACGCCCGAAAACGATCGAGTCCACATTCGCGGTAACCCACGTTCGCTCGGCGATGTCGTCCCGCGCCGGTTTGTCGAAGCGATCGACACAAGCGCATCCGGATCCGCGCCCATCAGTCGTCGCGACCTGGCGCAAAAGCTCGTCGATCCCGCGAATCCGCTGACCGCGAGGGTAATGGTCAACCGCATCTGGAAGCACCACTTCGGCGAAGGACTCGTCCGCTCGACCGACGATTACGGCGCGATGGGCCAAACACCTAGCAACCCGCAACTGCTCGACTGGCTCGCCCGCGAATTCATCCGCTCGGGCTGGTCGATCAAGCACATGCACAAGCTTATGGTTCTTTCTCACACTTATGCTCTCAGCAGCGCCGCCGATACAGAAGGTGACAAGGCCGATCCCGCGAATCGCCTGCTGCACCGAATGAACGTCCGCCGACTCGAAGCCGAGGCAGTGCGCGACTCCGTGCTGGCCGTCTCGGGTCGACTCGATCCCACGATGTTCGGCCCCAGCATTCCGGTGCATCTCACACCATTCATGGACGGTCGCGGACGCCCTGGACATTCGGGGCCCGAAGACGGCAATGGTCGTCGCACGATCTACCAAAATGTGCGTCGCAACTTCGTCGCCCCCTTCCTGCTCGCGTTCGACTTCCCCACGCCCTCGAGCTGCACCGGCCGGCGAAACGTCTCAAACATCCCCGCGCAGGCGCTGACGATGCTTAACGATCCGTTCGTCGTGGCGCAAGCAAAACTGTGGGCCGAACGAGTCAGCAAGAATAGCGCAGCACCCGATGAACAGATCACGCAGCTTTACCTCACCGCCTTCGGCCGTCCGCCCAGCGCGAAGGAAAAAGAAGCAGCAATCGCCTACATTGCGTCACAAACAAAGAACGACAAATCCGCGGCATGGGCCGACCTCTGTCACGTTCTCTTCAACGTGAAAGAGTTCATTTTCATTCCTTGATCGGATGGGACGGCTCAGCCATGCACTGCGGTCGATATCACGAATCGCCTCTTTCCCGTCGCGACATGCTCTTCCGTTGCGCCAATGGCTTCGGCGCCGTCGCGCTCGCTGCGTTACTGAACGATGAATCGCGCGGTGCCGAAATCTCAACCCGTCAAGATCCGCTCCTGCCCAAGCCGCCGCATTTCAAGGCGAAAGCGAAGAGCGTGATCTTCCTGTTCATGGACGGCGGTCCATCGCAGGTCGACACGTTCGACCCGAAACCTCGGCTCGATCGCGAGCACGGCAACCCGATCAAGATGAAGGTGCCGGCGACGCAATTCAACAACGTCGGCAACGTGCTCAAATGCCCATGGACGTTCAAGCAGCGCGGACAAAGCGGCATCCCCGTCAGTGACTTGTTTCCACACGTGGCTAAGTGTGTTGATGATCTCGCGATCATCCGTTCGATGACCTCGAACTTCTCCGAGCACACCGCCGCAAACTATTTCATGCATACAGGCTCGGGCCTGCAAGGGCGTCCCAGCCACGGCTCGTGGGTGAGTTACGGTCTCGGAACTGAGTGTCGCGACCTCCCCAGTTTCGTCGTGCTCAACTCGGGCCTCATCCCGCCCGGCGGCGCCGATTGCTTCAACAACGGCTTCCTACCCGCGTCGTTCCAGGGCTCGGTCTTCAAGGCCGGACCATCGCCGCTCGCGAACATCGAGCCTGTCGGAGCGCAGAAATCGAAGCTCGATTTGCTCCGCACGCTTGATGGCGAAACCGTCAGCCGCGTCGGTCCCAACGATGCGATCGAATCGGCCATTGCCAACTACGAACTCGCCGGGCGCATGCAAGCCGCGGTGCCCAGCCTCGTCGAGATCAGCAACGAATCCAAGGCAACGCGCGACTTGTACGGCCTCGACGACGAATATCCCCAAGCTCGGCTTTACGGCCGCCAGTGTCTCCTCGCGCGCCGATTGGTCGAGCGCGGCGTGCGGTTCGTCGAGGTGCTTTGTCCCAATGTCGGTGCCGATCGCTGGGACCAGCACAGCGGCTTGAAGACTGGACACGAGAACAATGCGCGGGCGACCGATCGTGGTGTTGCCGGCTTGCTCAAGGACCTCAAAGCACGCGGCTTGCTCGAATCGACGCTCGTCATCTGGGGCGGTGAATTCGGCCGCACGCCGATGGCGCAAGGCTCAGACGGTCGCGACCACAACCCGTTCGGTTTTACGATGTGGATGGCCGGCGGCGGCGTCAAAGGCGGCACGGTCTTCGGCGCGACCGACGATTACGGCTACTACGCCGTCGAAGACAAGGTGCAAGTGCACGACCTGCACGCCACGATGCTGCATCTTATGGGCATGGATCACAAGCGTCTGACCTATCGCTACAGCGGCCGCGACATGCGGCTGACCGACGTGCACGGCGAGATCATCAAACCGATCCTTGCATAAAAATATCCAGGCGATGGTGTCCGCCGGATTGGGCCGCGATAATAGCGGGGCATCGTGGGCCGCGCACGTTCTGGTGCGCGTTCTACACGATATTCTCCCCCAAACCGGTGCGTGAAAAATGCGATTCGCCAATCGCCGGATGCTCACGTGGTTGGTCTGCGTCGTTGTATCTGGTTCTTGCACGGGTCTTGGCCTGGCGCAAAACTCGCAACCGGCTGAGATCGACGGCGTGGTCGTCGATGAGAAAGGCGATCCTGTCTCTGGCGCGGAAATCTACGTCTTAGACGCCGGCTATATACGCACCGAGCGTGGCAATGCCAGGTTCAACTATTTCGATGACCTACCCGAAGTTTCCACACGCAGCGGGAATCGGGGAGAATTTCGCTTGCGGCACTCTGCCGAAGCAGAAAGGTTCGGTAGTAGTTTTTATCTCGCAAAGGACGCAAGATCGCGTTTTGGCCTGCTCTTTGTTCGTTTCAGTCACGCGAAAGGACCATTGCGCATCGCACTTAACCCAATGAAGTCGCACAAGGTCCGCGTGATCGACGCCAACTCCAGACCGATCGCTGGAGCGCAAGTGCGATTTCATTCCCACATCTTGGCGATTGCAGCGGGAGTGACCGATGCCCTGGGATATTGGTCGTTCTCATTCCCCGATCAGCCAATAAACTGGAGCGTTGGCGCCCAGAAGTCGGGAGCGGGTTTCGACTACCAACAATCCGGTTCTGGTCCCAGAGGCACTTTGCCAGATGAGCCGATTCCCGACCAAATGACTCTCAGGCTCACTGGTGCGCGGCCACCATTGCACATTAAAACCGTCGACCCCAACGGCAAACCTTTGCCTGAAATAGGCCTGCTAACTCGATCGGCCGATGGAACACGCCCCCTTCCATTGACCAAGCCAGGGTTACGCTACTACTTGCATTCGAGTTCATTCAAGACGGGCAAGGACGGTACGCTCGTGCTTGATTGGCTTCCTCGCGAGTCCTGGGGCGATGTCACTCTTCTGCCAATCGTTTCAAAAGATGGCCTGATTCTTGACGAGAACTTGTCGTCGACTGATCGTCAATCCAACACATTTACTTACGTATTACGACCGAAGCAAAGTTTTTCCGGCAAGGTAACACTGGCCGATGGTCGGCCGGCGCCGAACGCTCTCGTGTCTTTGCTTCCTCTAAGGACGACGCCGACGGTCAGAAACCAGAATCTGAGAGCAGAAACCGACGCGAATGGTCGCTACGAATTGAAGGTCAAGCCGCGCGAGCCGTACCTCGTACTCGTAAGACGGGAACAATCTGCCCAACTTCTTCGGAGCTTGATTTTCGTCGCACCCGGTCGACTCACCGAGAATGTCGACCTTGTGCTCGAAAAAAACTTCGAAACCGCGGGACTGGTTCTCGACGGGCCTAACGACGATGCAAAACCAATTCCTGGCTCCGTGTGGATCTGGATCGAAATCACCGACGTTCCGAATGAAATTCGCGCTCACCTTCCCGGCTTACCAGAAAAATCGTACATCTTGTTTGATCAGGCCGATTCTCCAACCGGCGAATTTCGCTTCCTTCTGCCACCAGGCCCCTATGTCGCCGCATATAACTTTGCGGGCATGCCGGGCGTTCGAGAGTCTTGGTCGTTCGTTACTTCTGCGCGCGTAAGGCACGAACCGATCCTCTTGAAGTTCCGAATGCCCGGCAAAGCCAGCGAGAACCGCGACAAAGCCGAATAGCGACTCTCAGACCGACCGCGTAAACTGATCCTCCTTCCTTCGCAACAGATGATACGAGATACCGTTCATCCCTCGCGCTCAATTTCATGGGGGCACTCATGTTTTCACGTCGGCTGATTTTAATCGCTTCGATTCTTGGCTCATCACTATTCTCAAATTGCGTCCACGCGGCCGATCCGCCGCTCACCGGCGTGAAGCGCGTAGTCTTCCTGGGCGATAGCATCACCTATTCCGGCCAGTACATCGAATTCCTTGAAACGGTCCTGCGTTTGAGATATCCCGCCTGGGACTGCGAATTCCTCGACCTCGGCCTCCCCAGCGAAACAACCTCGGGTCTCAGCGAGCCAGGTCACGCAGGAGGTGCATTCCCACGACCAGACCTTCACGAACGGCTTGTCCGCGTGCTCGACCAAACCAAACCTGATCTTATTTTCGCATGCTATGGTATGAATGACGGGATCTACTACCCGTTCGGCGAGGAGCGATTCGCCAAGTACCGCGACGGGATCGAGTTTGTGCGGAACGAGTCGAAAAAGCGCGGAATCAAAGTCATTCACCTTACTCCGCCGGTGTTCGACTCGCTTCCGCTCAAGGGCCACACGTTGCCAGCGGGCAAAGAGGAATATCGTCAGCCATATGAGGGCTATAACGATACTCTCGCTCGATATTCCGCCTGGCTGGTCTCGAAGCGGAAAGACGGTTGGGACGTGGTCGATGTCCACTCACACCAGGCGCGTTATCTCGCAACGAAGCGCGAGACTTCACCGATGTTCGTGCTGGCGCGCGACGGAGTTCATATCGGCCCTGAAGGGCACTGGCTGATCACCATCGACCTGCTCAAGCACTGGGGAGAAGATGTCAGCGAGGTCGGCCCCGATTGGCTCGCCAAGCAGCCCAACGGTCCCAAACTGCTCGAACTCGTTCAAAGCAAACAGCACATGCTCAAAGACGCCTGGCTTACGCAGACCGGGCATCTGCGGCCCGGTATGGCGAAGGGAATTCCCGTCGCCGAAGCCGATAAGAAGGCCGCGACGCTTAACGACCAAATCAAGGCGTTGCAGTCAAAGCGCTGAGCTTATGCTCACACGACGATCGGCGCGGCGTGTGTGGTGCCTTCCAAAACGGAGTAGTGCGTCACCCGGTTTCGCCCAGTCCGCTTCGAGAAATAAAGGGCCTGGTCGGCCTTGTCGATGAGTGATTCCGGGGTAACGTCGCTGCCCAGCGTCGCCACGCCCAGGCTCGCCGTCACGGGACGATGCGGCCAGTTCGCTTGTGCGAGCGATTGCCGAATCCGGCGCGATACTTCCATCGCCTCGTCGTGGCCCGCCATCGGCAGCAGGATCGCAAATTCTTCGCCGCCGTATCGCGCCACGACGTCGTTTCGCCGGACGACACCCAGCAAAATATCGGCGAGCTTGCGTAAGACTTCGTCGCCTGCGGGATGGCCAAACGCGTCGTTGTAATTCTTGAAGCAATCAACGTCGAGCATCACCACCGAAAGCGGCCGATCTTCGCGCACCGCAGCGGCAATGTGCGACTGCAAATCGCTTTCAAGCCAGCGACGATTCTTCACACCCGTCAAGGCGTCGACCGTTGCCAGCTCGGTAAGACGAATGTTCTGTCGCGCGAGCGCGTCGTGCACGTGAAGAATTCGCGCGGCGATTTCCAGGCGCACCTCGAGCTCATCGGGATCCGGCGGCTTGGTCAGGAAGTCGTCGGCGCCGGCACGAAGCCCTTCAAGTTTGTCGACACGGCTGTCGCGCGAGGTAAGCAGAATCGTGTAAATGTACTTATCAAGATTCGACGACCGGATCCGGCGGCAGAGGCTGGGGCCGTCGAGTCTCGGCATCACCCAGTCGGAAATCAGCAGCGATATTGCGCCACCTTTCACGGCGTCCCACGCTTCCTCGCCGTCTCGGGTGACAATGATTTCGTGTCCCATCTTCTCGAGGATTCGTCGCAAGAAGAGCGCGGCCACGGGCTGATCTTCGGCAATGACGATCTTCATGCGAACACCTCGCCGCTCTGCGCCAGAATTGACTGCACGCTGTTCCACTCGTCCATCATCGCCGTAATTCCCGCGGCAGTTCCGGGCGCATCGGCCGCATTTGCGGCCTGTTCCACGCGTAGGCAGGCATTGGCCATCGCCTCCGCTCCAATCGTCAGGCAAACACCCTTCAATCCGTGCGCAGCCCGCGCGGTTGCTCCCAGGTCGCCCTGTTCAAAGGCGCTTTCGGTCATCCCCAAAGTGTCGGGAGTCGTTTTGAGAAACGATTCAATCAATTCCTGCATGAACTCTTCATCATTTCCGCAATTCTCACGGAGCTGATCGAGAATTGATCTTCGGTCCGTCGTTGCCTTGGATTCAGGCGAACGCTCTGGTCGCGGGTTTGCGCCAACGTGTGTGTTGATTGCATCGCGAAGTTGCTCGGCACGCACCGGTTTCGAGAGATATCCATCGCAGCCAGCCGCAATGCAGCGATCGGAGTCGCCTGCCATCGCGTGGGCAGTCAAAGCAATGATCGGCACGTGAATTCCTGACGATTTTTCCATCGACCGGATCATCGCCGTCGCTTCGTAGCCATCCATCTCGGGCATCTGCACATCCATCAAGACCACGTCGAACGGCTCGAGCGAATAAGCGGCCACGCCCTTTTTGCCATCCTCGGCGACAACCACAACGTGCCCCATCCCTTCGAGCATCCGTGCGGCCACGCGCTGGTTCACAACGTGATCTTCCACCAGCAACACGCGCAACCCCGAGCCAAGTTTCGGCGGCTCGGAAACGACTTGCGGCTTGGGCCGATTGTTGTCCGGGGGCGCATGTGTGGCCGGCTGGAGTGCGTTCACAACCTCGTTATAAAGCTCCGACTGTCGAACTGGCTTCGTCAAACATGCCGAGATACCAAACCTCGTGCGTACGGTTGGGTCATCGGGCCGGCCAGCCGAGGTCAACATCAGGAGCGGCAGGGTGTCGAACGCCTTTTCCTCGCGAATCATCATGGCGAGGTCGAATCCATCAATCTCCGGCATCATGCCGTCGATGATCGCCAACGCGAACGGTGCGCCCCGGCTCTCTTCATATCGAAGCGCCTCCATCGCGTGCACTGCATCCGCGACGAGGAACGGGCACGCTCCCCAGCTTCGAAGGATTTCTTCAAGGATTCGCCGATTCGTCGCGTTGTCGTCGACAACCAGCACCGGCAGGCCTTCAAGCCTTGGCTCAGATCGGCGCGGGTCTTTTCGTTCAGTTGGCTGCTCAGGATCGAACTGAAGCGGCACCACGAAGCTGAATTTGCTTCCCTTGCCCACTTCGCTTTCGAGCCCGAGCTTGCCACCCATCAGTTCGACGAGTCGCAACGAAATCGCCAGGCCCAGGCCCGTTCCGCCGTAGCGCCTGGTTGTCGAACCATCTTCCTGCTCGAAGGGGGCGAAAATCGCCGCTCGTTTCGATTCGGAAATGCCAATGCCCGTGTCGGTGACCGCGAATCGCAGCGAGGCCGTATTCTCCGGCTGATCGCCCGAGACCGGCTCCATTTCGACTGAGATGAAAATCTCGCCCTGCTCGGTGAACTTGATCGCGTTGCCGACGAGATTCACCACAACCTGCCGCAAACGAGTTGGGTCGCCCAGCAGTGTCGCGGGAATGCTCGGCTCGATTCGGCAGGCGAGTTCGAGGCCCTTGTTGTGGGCCCGAAGCGCGAGCGTGCGCAGCGTTTCTTCGAGCGATTCCCGCAAGTTGAACGGCACCGACTCGATACCGAGCTTGCCCGCTTCGATTTTCGAGAAGTCGAGGATGTCGTCGATGACCGTCAGCAGTGAGTCGGCCGAGCTCTTCACGAGCTCGAGATACTCGCGCTGGCGGACCGACAAACTCGTTTCGAGCGCCAGTTCGGTCATGCCCATGATGCCGTTCATCGGCGTACGAATCTCGTGGCTCATGTTCGCCAGGAATTCGCTCTTGGCACGATTCGCAGCCTCGGCCGCTTCTTTCGCCAAACGCAATTCTTCCTCGGCCCGTTCGCGCTCGAAGATTTGCCGGCCAAGGTCGCTGTTTGCCTGCACGAGGTCGGCCGTGCGATCGACCACCTTGCGCTCGAACTGATTCTTGATCTCTTCAATCTCAGCGCGGGCGCGAGCGTTTTCTGCCATTTCACGCGTCGACCGCAGGCAGGCGTACATCAAAATGCTGTCTTCAAACACGACCCAGCCAGCGTGCTCGATCCATCGCCAGTTGCTCGAAACACTCACGCCAAAAACCGAGTACGGCCAGAACATCCCGCGAAGAAAGTGGTCAAGCGCCACCACGGTCGACGCAGTGATCAATACGCGCCAGTCGCGATAGATCGCCAGGAATGCGAGCGATCCGAACACATGAAAGTGTGTTTCGATTCGTCCGCCGGTGAGGTGAATCAAGAGCGCGCCCATGACCATCTGGGCGACTGCGACGACATGCCGCGTAATCGTGGCCCCGGGACGACGCCAGCAGAGCAGCACCGGAAACGCCACAACGACGCCGCCCAGAACGGCCGCGGCCAGGAGGTGAAGGTTGATCGCCGCACCAGGCACGTTCCAGACCTTGGGAGAGAAGATCGTCGCGGCCAGGATGGATGAGACCCACTGGATCACCAGAAGCGCGGCGAATAGCGCGTCGGTTTTGCGGTGGAGCGCGTCTTTTTGCTGCGCGAGTAGTTCGCGCGAACGCTCCGCCACTCGGACGTTGATCAAGTGATCGCTCGAAAATGATGACATGAATCGAACTCTTCGGGCGGCGCCAGATGAGAAGGTTAGAGGGGGCAGCCGTAAACGCTCGACGTGTGTTCGGTGATCGGCTTACCGGCACTGATCTTGACGATGGCATCGATTCCCGACGAATCTCCCGCGTGACCGCGTTCCGGCGTGATACCTCCGCTGAACGCGAGCGACCCATCTTGCTGAAAAACAAGAACTTCGCCCGAGGTCTTCACTCCAAACCGAGCGGCCTCCAACCCTTGTGGATCCCACGCCAGCCCGACGTGCGGCACCGTCGCCAGCCGCGCCACAACTCCTTCGGGAACCAACCCGGGAGGTGCATGCACGAGCACGATCTTCGTTTCCGGTGGCTGACCGCAAAGTGCCAGACATCGCTCGAGGTTGGCGAGCGTCGCCTGACTGCACGGACAGACCGGGTCGACAAACAGCGCCAGCGTCGGCCGGTCTGTCGCCCCTTTCAGCTCCGATATTTTTGGCCACGCCCGCGTCGGCGTCCCGGATTCACCCGGGCGGCTTGTGTAAGCCGTGAAGAGAAGCATCAGGGCGACAACCATCACGCCCCAGATGAATCCCGCAATGCGCAGGATCATAAGTCCTCCAGTTTTAAGACTTTGGCGCTTCCGTTCGCTCAATGAGCCAACACGGAAGCGCCATAGCCCATCTGGAAGATAGGTCACAGTTTGCCAAACAGGGCCTTCTAAGAAGGCATTTTATGGACTGACAATCAGATCGTTTTCGGGCGCTGTTTCAAAAACGGGCGCTGGAACGGGCCGGCGCGGGGGAATTATTGTCTCGGCCACGCGCCCGAGCCGCTTATCGAAGGTGGCGACGGTCAGGTAGAAAACGCCAATCGCAATCGCTGCTTTCACGGCGAGTGCCATCGACTGTAGTACCCACATCAGGCTGCGCGACTGAGTCGCGGTCATCATCAGGCCGTCGATCATTTCCACGCCGCTGAACATCGGGCTGAGCGAGCTAATCGCAGTTGTAATCCATCGCCTGCGCTCGTACCAAACCCAGTCGTTCGGGCCGGTGATCATCACGTTGTGCATGCCGATCGACTGGATCAAGATCGGCCAGCCAATCGTGATCGCCAGGTAGAAAATCACGCTCGCCGCCACGGCACGACCAAGCCGCGAGATCCAGGTCGCAATGAGCAACCCGATGCTGACGATCATCGCGCCCGAGACAAGAAAGTCGATCGGGCAGAGGAAGGTGACAAGAAGCCGATCGACGACATTCAGCGGGACGAGATTCGAGTTGAACGCCCCCGTCATCGCATAGCTTGGCAAGTCGGGCGCGACCTGCGCCAGGTAAACACCGGTGAAGGTGATGAGCGGGAGCAAAATCAACACGAGCCGAAACGTCCCCCACCATTTGCCAGCGACGATTTGTCGCGTCGAAAGGGGCGTTGTGAGCAAGACGTCGAGGCTCGATCGCACACGTTCCTCGGCAAGCGCGGTCGGAGCCGTCGCGCTGATGAACAGCAGGCCGAAGATGATCTGAAAGATGTAGCCAAAGGGCAGGGGGTTGGGACCGTTCTGGTACTGCCCCGCCTCCATGATGATCGCCACGCCCCAGATGGCGAGCACCCAGGTTGAGCCGAGCAGAAGCGTCCAGAGAATGCGCGATAGCCGCGACGGTTTGGAGCGATGCCACTCGCGCCAGAGCACGGGATTGCCGTCGAGCGTCGGCCCCGGCAGCCACGGAAACAGCGGCTTCCGGACCTTGGGCTCGCGCTTGGATCGCTTCACCCCCTGGCTTGCATCCAGCACGACGGCCCGTCGCAACGTAAGTGTTGTGATAAGCGTGAGAATCACCGATAGCCCGAGTCCCGTACCAATAAAGATGAGGTAGTGGTGCAACTCGGTGACGTTCGGCTTCGTATAGGGTTCGTAGGCCAGGTGGAACGGATTCAACCGCTGGAACCATTCAGGCGGCGCAGAAGTGCCTGACCAGTGCGTCATCCCCCACCACCACGGAAGTGCCAGCAAATAAACAATTTGCAGCGAATACACCGCCATGATCACTTCGTGCGTTTTCTTCGCCCACACCGAAACGAACATCGCCATACAACAGCCGAGCACGCCAAGAGTTACGGCGATCATGAACGCCCCAAAGAGCGCGTTGTAGTCGACACCGCCCAAAAGCGCGACGATCGCCGTTACCGGTATCCCACAAACAAGCCACGTCAAAAGCGGTAAGAGTCGAGACCCCAGCTTGCCCAGGACGATCTCGGCGTCGGAAAGGTCGGTCACCATCATATGCAGGAGCGTGCCGCGGGCTCGATCCTGGCAAATCGTCCCCGCCGCAACTGCAGGCGCAGCGAGAAGAACGATCGTAAGTTGAATCCCCGTCATCGTATAGAAGAACGACTCACCCAGCGCGGCGAGCTCTTCGCGCGTCAACCCGTTCTGAACGGCGATCGGCGCCCCTGGAACGATCACGGCCGACGCTGTGTTGGAACGCCGCTGTGCGAACGCGATCGCAACGCCGATCAGCAAGATCGCCACATAGAGCGACCGCATGGCATAGACCTGCCAGCGCCGCGTGCTAAGCAACGTCTCGTAGACGAAAACCGGTCCAGGACCCCACCTCATGTCCGGTTCCCCCGTTTCCCTGGTCGCCGACCTCGCGAACTCCTAAATCATACGTTAGTCAGAGGTCGAATGGGATGCCCTAGCGATTTTGCGGCTAAATCTGCTCGATACGGCGATCGGTTTTGGTTAGATTAAATAGAATCGTCCAACCCGCCTGCACCGATATCGAACCCGTGCGGTCCTCCCGGCAGCCCGATTTCCGACTCCCACCAGGACGGCCCAAACCATGAATTTGCGCAACCGGATCGCCTCTGGGATCGTCTTCGGCCTCGCCGCCGTTTTATTCACTCCCACTTTTGCGTTCGCGCAAAAGCCGATCGACTTCAATCGCGAAATCCGCCCGATCCTCTCGAATAACTGCTTCGCCTGCCACGGCCCCGACGGGTCGAAACGCAAGGGCGTCACCAAGCCGCTCCGCCTCGATACCGAAGAAGGCGCTTTCGCCGACCTCGGTGGCTACGCAGCAATCGTCCGCGGCAAACCCGACGATAGCGACCTCATCACCCGGATCGTTTCCGACGACGCTAACGAGGTGATGCCGCCCCCCAAGCACGCCAAGAAGCTTTCACAACATGAAGTGGCGCTCCTGACAAACTGGATCAAGCAGGGCGCACCCTTCGCCAAGCACTGGTCGTACGTCAAACCAGTTCGCCCCGAAGTCCCCGCGACGAAAGACACAACCTGGTCCAAGAACGCGATCGATCGCTTCATTCTCGCCCGACTCGAAAAAGAAGGGCTCAAGCCCTCGCCCGAGGCCGATCGTTACACGCTCATTCGCCGTCTCAGCCTCGACCTCACCGGCCTGCCGCCGACCGTCGCCGAGGCCGACGCCTTCACGAATGACAAATCACCCAATGCCTACGAAAAGCTGGTCGATCGCCTCCTGAGCACGCCCGCCTACGCCGAACATTGGGGCCGCCTCTGGCTCGACCTCGCCCGTTACGCCGACTCGGCCGGCTATGCCGACGATCCCCCGCGCACCATCTGGGCCTATCGCGACTACGTCATTCGATCGTTCGAAAAGAACAAGCCGTTCGACATCTTCACGATCGAACAATTCGCCGGCGATCTACTTCCCAGCCCGACCGAAGAAGAACTCGTCGCCACTGCCTTCCACCGCAACACGCTCACGAACAATGAAGGCGGTACGAACGACGAAGAGTTTCGCAACGTCGCCGTCGTCGATCGCACGAACACGACGATGGCCGTGTGGATGGGCACGACAATGGCCTGCGCCCAGTGCCACACCCACAAATATGATCCCATCTCGCAAACCGAGTACTTCCGCCTCTTCGCGATTCTGAACAACACGCAAGACGCCGACACCCGCGACGAAACCCCCACACTGCCGATCTTCAGCGCCGAGCAAAAACGCCAAAAAGCCGCCTGGGCCGATGAGATCGTCAGTCTCGAAAAAGCCTTGAAGAATCCCGCCCCCGAAACGCTCGCCGCGCAGGCTGATTGGGAGAAACAATACGCCGCAGGCGCAACGTGGAACACGATCGAACCGAGATCCCTCGAATTCAAGAGCGGTGTGAAGTTGAAGACTCAGCCCGATCATGCGATCGTGGTCGACAACCGTCCGGCCGATACCTTCACGCTCACGCTGCCCCCGACGAATGGTGCGCTCCAAGCGATTCGCGTCGAAACCCTTCCCGGCGCAACCGAATTCGCGATCAACGACATCAAGCTCGAAGCCATTCCGCCGGGCGGTGCTCGCAAGTCGGGCCGATTCGTGCGAATTGAAATTCCCGGCAAAAGCAAGATCCTCTCGCTCGCCGAAGTGCAGGTTTTCCAGGGCGATACGAACGTCGCACTCAAGGGCGCAGCGAAGCAGAGCAGCACCGATTACGAAGGCCCCGCCAAGCTCGCAATCGACGGCAACACCGACGGCCGCTATGTCGAAGCCAAATCGACCACGCACACCACGATCTCCGACGACCCCTGGTGGGAAGTCGATTTGAAGTCGGTTCAAGGCGTCGATCGCGTGGTGATCTGGAATCGCCTCGACGGCGTCGAAGCGCGACTCGCCGACTTCAAGGTGACGCTGCTCGATGACAAGAAGAAACCGGTCTGGTCGCAAGTGGTAAGCAAGCCACCGACGCCGAGCGTCGCCCTTTCCACTGGCGGCCCGCGGCCAATCGACTTCAAGCTGGCCCAGGCCGACCTCACCCCCGTCGATCTCGCCAAGGGCTGGCGCGTAACCAGCGACGCGGCCAAGCAACCGCACTCGCTCGTACTCGTCCCCAAAGCCCCCGCCGACCTCGAAACTGGCGCGACTCTCGCGCTTACGATCGATCAGAAGGGGCTGGGATCATTCCGCGTCTCGACAACCGCCGACGTCCGCGCCGCGGAATTCGCCAGCCTGCCGCAACCAATCGTTGCCATTCTCAAGACTTCGATTTCCGCACGCTCGAAGTCACAGACCGACGAGCTATCGAAGTATTACATTGACAATCTTTCACCCGTCATCAAGCAACAGAAAGCTCGGGTCGCGTCGCTTGGAATGCAAATTACCGCGATGAAGCCCGACACCACCGTGCCGATCTATCGCGAGATGGATTCCAAGGCGCGTCGGGTGACGAAACTGCAGCGCCGCGGCAATTTCATGGACCTGGGCGACGAGGTGAAGGAAGGCGTTCCCGTCGCGTTCGGCAACCTGCCCGCCAACGCCCCGGCAAACCGCCTTACGCTCGCCCGCTGGCTCGTCAGTCCCGAAAATCCGCTCACCGGACGAGTGATCGCCAATCGCTACTGGGAGCAAATGTTCGGCATCGGACTCGTCGCCTCCAGCGAAGAATTCGGCGCCCAGGGCGATCTCCCCTCGCACCCCGAACTTCTCGACTGGCTCGCCGTCGAAGTGATCGACAGCCACTGGGATATGAAGCATCTCCTCCGCTTACTCGTCAATTCGGCAGCGTATCGTCAGTCATCTAAGGTGTCGCCCGAACTCGTCCAGCGCGACCCGGATAACCGCCTGCTCGCTCGCGGCCCACGCGTTCGCCTCTCCGCCGAAATGGTCCGCGACCAGGCCCTCGCCGTCAGCGGATTGCTCAGCACGAAAATGTACGGTCCGCCGGTCAAGCCGCCGCAGCCTTCGCTCGGCCTGAGCGCAGCGTTCGGTTCGGCCGTCGACTGGGAAACGAGCAAGGGCGAAGACCGCTTCCGCCGCGGTCTGTACACAACCTGGCGGCGCTCGAGCCCCTATCCCTCGATGGCCACTTTTGACGCCCCTAACCGCGAAATCTGTACGCTCAAGCGCACGCGAACCAATACGCCGCTGCAGGCACTCGTGACGTTGAACGACCCCGTTTACGTCGAAGCCGCGCAGGCCCTCGGCCGCAAGATGTCGGGCACCGCGGGATCTACCGCTGACAAGGTGCGCACCGGCCTCAAACTCGCCCTCACCCGCAACGCAACCGACGCCGAAGTCGCGCGACTCGTGACTTTGCACGACAAGTCAAAAACCGTTTTCGCAGCCGATGCAGCACACGCCAAACAACTTGCCACCGAGCCAATTGGCCCCGCTCCCAAGGACGCCGATCTCGCCGATCTGGCGAGCTGGACCGTCGTCGGCAACGTGCTGCTCAACCTCGACGAAATGCTCCTGAAACGCTAATCCCATAGGCGACAACGCAGGGGATCACTCATATGAATTTGCGCGACGAACAGATCCAGCACATCACGCGCAGGCATTTCTTCAAGGAAAGCCAGGCCGGCATCGGCGCCATGGCGCTCGCCTCGCTGCTTGCGAACGATTCGCCCAGCCGCGCGAATGACCTGACGAGCAACGTCGTCGATCCGCTCGCGCCCAAAAAGCCGCCAATGGTCGCGAAGGCCAAGCGCGTCATTTACTTGCATCTCACCGGCTCGCCGCCGCACCTCGACCTCTTCGACTACAAGCCCGAGCTGGTCAAGCGCAACGGTCAGGACTGCCCCGACGCCTTCCTCAAAGGCAAGCGGTTCGCGTTCACGTCGGGCGTTCCCAAGCTGCTCGGCACGCCACGCAAGTTTGAAAAACGGGGCAAGGGGGGCGTGTGGATGTCCGACGCCGTCCCCAACCTGCACACCGTCGCCGACGATATCTGCACGATCCGGTCGATGTACACCGACCAGTTCAACCACGCCCCCGCCGAGCTACTGCTCTACACCGGCTCGCCCCGTTCGGGCCGACCGTCAATGGGTTCTTGGATCACCTACGGCCTCGGCTCCGAGAATCAGAATCTCCCCGGTTTCGTCGTGCTCATCTCCAGCGGCGTGCAACCCAACGGCGGCCTCAACTCCTACGGTTCGGGCTTTTTGCCGTCGGTCTACCAAGGTGTCCAGTGCCGTTCCAAGGGCGATCCGGTGCTTTACGCATCGGACCCCGCCGGCATGGATCGCTCGATGCGCCGGATGAGCCTCGACGCCATGCGCGACCTGAACGAAATGCAGGCCCGCGATCTCGGCCATCCCGAAACCGCGACGCGCATCGCTCAATATGAGCTTGCATTCCGCATGCAAACCGCCGTCCCCGAGGTGATGGATATTACGCGCGAATCTAAGAACACGCTTGAATCTTATGGCGCACAGCCAGGCGCCTCAAGCTTCGCGAACAACTGCTTGCTCGCACGTCGACTCGTCGAAGGCGGAGTGCGCTACGTCCAGCTTTTCGACTGGGGCTGGGACTTCCACGGCACCGGCGCCGGCGAAGATATCCGCGACGGTCTGACCAAGAAGTGTGCCACGATGGACAAGCCCATCGCCGCGCTTATCAAGGACCTAAAGGCTCGCGGCCTATTCGACGAAACGCTGATCATCTGCGGCGGCGAATTCGGCCGCACTCCGTTCCGCGAAGGCCGCACCGCCGCGGGTAACCTTCTTGGCCGCGACCACTTCCCCGACTGCTACACGATGTGGCTCGCCGGCGCTGGGATCAAAGGCGGCATGATGCATGGCGAATCCGACGAGCTCGGCTTCAGCGTCGCCCGCGACCCCGTGCACATTCACGACCTGCAAGCCACGATCCTGCATCTCCTGGGCATCGACCACAAGAAGCTTACGTACCGTTTCCAGGGTCGCGACTATCGCCTGACCGACGTGCACGGCAACGTGATCAAAGAAGTCCTCGCGTAATTTTCTCTTACTAATGAATATCTAATCTGGTTCCCATGCTCTGCGTGGGAACCGATTCCCGGCCGCTCCTGCGGCCATTCTTTTTCCCACAATCTCGACAAACTCCTCATAGCCCTTCGCGCTGCTTTTCGCGTATCCTGTAGCTCCACGAGGCGACCAGGCAGCGCGAAGGATCTTCATTTGTGAGCATCGACGTCCTTTATCAGCAAGGCCGACGCGCGGCCAGCTTTGGCCTCTCCGTCAGCATTGGTCTCGGTGTGGTCAAACTTTGCGGCGGCCTCTTCGGCGGCTCGATCGCGCTCGTTTCCGACGCCGCGCACTCACTCGTCGACGCCGTTCTTTCAACCTTCCTTCTCTGCGCCCTGAAATGGGCCGAACGCCCCGCCGACCGCGAACATCCCTACGGCCACGGACGTGTCGAAGCCCTCGCAGGCCAGCTCATCGCCCTGATTCTGATGGCGCTTGCGGTCGGCATTGGATGGGGCGTCATCGCTGCGTTTGGCAACCCCTACAAGGCCCCCAAACCGTTCACGCTGGCAATCGCCGCGTTGGGCGCAATCGTCCAGGAAATGCTCTTCCAGTACACCAGCCGAATCGCGCGACAATCCGGCTCAACCGCCCTGCTCGCAACCGCCTGGGATTACCGCCTGGATGCCCTCGGCTCGGTTGCCGTGCTTCTCGGCGTGGCCGCTGCGCGTTGGGGCGGACCCGCCTGGCACTGGGCCGATCACGCCGCCGCATTCATCGTCGCGGCGACGATTTTCTGGGTCGGTGCCAGCCTGCTCTGGGAAAACGTGCAAGGCCTGATGGACCGCCAGGCCGATCCCGAAACACTCGCCCGCGCCCGTAGCGAAGCCCAGCTCGTCCCCGGTGTGCGCAATGTCGAAAAGTTGCGAATCCGCAAAGCCGGACTCGACCTCCTCGTCGACATCCACATCGAAGTCGACCCCAACCTCACCGTCCGCGAAGGCCACACCATCGCCCACCGCGTGAAAGCCCACCTGATCGACTCAATCCCATCCGTGCGAGACGTCCTCGTCCACGTTGAACCCGACGACGGTGAACCTCCCACGCAAAGCGAAAACGCGTGAGACGCGCCCGCAACGTCGCGAGCGCGCCCACAAGCTGAACATCCAAGCCGCTTAAGCCGTGCGTCGACGTCGGCTCACAGTGATCGCAACCACCCCAGCAATGCTCGCCGCGACGATGGTCGACGGTTCAGGAACACCCGTGGGCCTGGCCGTCGGCACGACCGCAATGAAGTAAGCCGTGGGCTGGTCGGTCGCGAGATAACCAAGCGACTGACCATTCGCGTCGAAGTGCTGGATCGCACCGTTACTGTTCGGCGTGGGACCGAAAGTTCCCTGGTAAAACGTGTTCGTGGCGGCGTCGTAGGCAACACCATAGTCATTCGAGCCGGTGCCGAATGCAAACTGTCCCTGATAGACACCCGCGCTATTGTACTTACCAATAAAATTACCGCCCGCGTTCGACACGTACAGATTCCCCGCGCTATCCTCCGCAATCTGGCCAGGATAGCTAAGTCCGTTCGAGAAACTGTTCAGAAACGTTCCCGACGAGTTGAACTTCTTCACCACACCATTGCCGGCGCCGTTGAGAATGTCTGACACAAGAATATTGCCCGATGAGTCAATCAGCAGTCCTTCGGGCGCATTGAAGCCTGTGGCGAACGTCGTGATATAGGCACCACCAGACGTGTATTCCGTGACATTTCCCGACGAATTATTCGCAACAAACAGGTGCCCCGCCGCGTCGAACGCCATCCCCACCGGCGCACTGATGTGATCTGTCGTAAACGTGCCGATGAGCGTTCCCGCAGCCGTGAACTTCAGAATCGAGTTGTCCGACTCGCTCCCGACATAAACATTCCCGGCCGAATCAATCGTAATGCCAGACGCATGCGCAATCGGCGTGTTGAAGACCGTCGTGGTCCCATCCGAATTCACCGCGAACGCACTATTCGAGTAGTAACTCGTCGCGTAAATCGAGGGGCCAGCAATTGCCGACGATACGCTGGAACCAACGATCGCCACCGCGAGAACGAGGGGGAAAAGCCGAATCATTGCACGAATTTCCTTACTTCGATGTCAAAAGGTCGAGGTTACTACATAACAGTACGAACTGCATTGACACGACATCGATGAATCGGCAATTGCTCATGATAAAAAGCCGTTTCGCGACACATTTTTCATGCAATCACGCTTGCATTTGCGCCGTAAACTGACCCCAAGTACGCACCGCCTTCGAAGGGGTCGAAGTCGCCCGTATCACATTAGTCGCGACGTTTGGACAACTTTCGACTTGCATCAGACAAACCAACCGCAAACCAGCGCCGTAATGAATGTGTTGGCTCGAGCGACAATCACGAGTACCATCGCAGATGGCGCTGAGTCTAAATTCGGTGCCTCGTAGCGGAATGAATCGCCCAACGTCAGGGTTTCGAAGCGCACCGCGGATTGCCAGGCGCGAAGCCGCCTTGACAATCCCTCGCGTGCAATCCAACGAGAATCAGACCATGAAGAAGATTCGCCATACGATTGCGCTTCTGTCGTTCACCGCATTGCTCGGCTGCAGCGAAGCCACGGTGAATCGCACAAGCGAAACCACAGTGAAACAGACAGGCGACACTACGCTCCAAACCCGAACAGTCGAAACCACGATTCAGCCGACGTCACTCGTTCAAACAGAATCGCAACCAGCAACGCCGGTTCAAAAAGAATCGCAACCTCCGGCACCCGCTCAGAAAGAATCGCAGCCGCCCGCCGCCTCTTCGGAAAAATCCGTGGACAAGTTCAACAAGCTCACCACCGCGGAAGCCGACGTTATCTTGCGGAAGGCGACGGAAAGGGCGTTCATCGGCGAATACACCGACAACAAGGAAGTCGGCACCTACGTTTGCCGGCGCTGCAACGCACCGCTCTATAAGTCCGACAGCAAATTCGCCAGCGAATGCGGCTGGCCCAGCTTCGACGACGAAATTGCCGGCGCGGTGAAGCGAGTTCCCGACGAGGACGGATCGCGCACGGAAATCGTCTGCAACAACTGCGGCGGCCACCTCGGCCACGTGTTCCTCGGCGAGGGATTCACCGCCAAGAACACGCGCCATTGCGTCAATTCGCTGTCGATGAAGTTCTACCCCAAAGGGAAGGACATTCCCGCGACCATCAAGAAGTAATCTTACGCTGAACTAATTACGTCTCGATTTATCATATCCCTACGCTTGGAATCGGAATAGCGTGGGGAAAGATTCGGGTGGCCTGGACAACTCGTTGTCCAGGTGGCGCAGCCACAAGAGGATAACGCCAAGACGTTTGCAATGTCCTCTTGTCGCTCCGCGATCGGACTACAAGTCGTTCCTGCTACCCGATGATCATGTATTTGACATATACAAAGTTTGCCTATCTGCGAGTATTCCAGCTTCACCCCCCAAGCCAGCAATCACATGGACGACGCTGAGAAATCTGCGAAGTTTCGGCAAGACGCAACCCGCGTTTTCCAGGCCGTCGTGGCAGGATTGTTCGCCGTCGCCGCGGGATTGACGGGACTTGGTTGGCTAATCGGCCGTTGGTGGGGTCTGGCGATCGGTCTGGTCCTGGGCGTTGCCTTGCTCATTGCAGGATTCACAGCCGCTGGTTTGATTTACGCAATGACCCAGGACGGGGCATGACTGATGACCGCCGATGAGTTCGTCGCCGCAATCGCCGCGGCAGGCAAGTCAGATTCGGCAGAGCGCGATTACACTCGGGCGTGGGGAAAAGTTCGCAAGCGACGAAAGCCCGCCTTTAACCATCCGCCCGATCCCGTCCTTGAACTCCTCTCACGCTACGATGTGACGAAACTGGAGTTCTGGCAACTCAAATTCGTGGACAAGAAAGCCGCCGAAATCGATGGCCTCTGGCATGTCGTCAATCGATCCACCGATGACTATTACATTTTGAATGGCTGTGTCCTGAAGATGTATTACAAGGAAGCCTATCCCGGGGAAACCGGCGTCGACTCTGGACAACTCCTTGAAGTAATTGTTGTGTACGCGCAAATGATCGCCGCGATGACCGAAAGCATAGAAGACCCATTTCACCCACTGCTGGTCGAGCACGCGAATCGCGCGCACGCGATCGCTCCAGGCTCAGCCGGCTTCGATTTGTTCGGAGAAGTCCGGCGCAGCATGAGGAGATAACATGGCAATGCTAAAGTGGTGGGAATGGGACCGAGAAGGCGTCGAACTTCACGACGATCATTTGACGTGGGTCGAAAAGGAAGGCCCCGTACGATTCGCCAGCGGTGCCGCCTGTGATCAAAGCTTTGAAAGCTTTTTCGAACGCGGTCCGTGGGTCGACGGCGTACCGCCGGAGATCGTCGCCGAAGTGACCGCCGCGCTCCGCGAGCACCTGGCGAAGAAATCGTAGCCGAAAACTCGGCGGCCACTTTTCAGATCAAATCTCGAATCGGTTCGCCGTGCGCGAGAATCGGGAACGGCCGACCTTCCACGTCGCGGAATTCGGCGTGATGATCGATCCCCAGGTGGCGATACATCGTCGCCAGCAAATCCTTCGGCGTCAGCGGACGGTCGGCCGGATATTCACCTCGACGATCCGTCGCACCCACAACCTGACCCATCCTCAACCCGCCGCCACTCACCAAAGCCGATTGTGCAAACGGCCAGTGATCGCGTCCCAGCAGCCCTTCAATATTCACCAAACGAGGCGTGCGACCGAACTCACCTACGGCGACGATCATCACCTTGCGATCGAGCCCTCGCGCGTGCACATCTTCAATTAACGTCGCCAGCGCCTGGTCAACGAACGGGGCGCGATACCGCATCGCGTCGTTCAAACTCCATCGCGTCTGGGTGTTAATATGATCATCCCAGCTAAAATAACGATCGGAAAGGGTCGGGGCGAGGGCATCGATTGTGATCACCGTCGACCCTGCTTCGGCCAATCGACGCGCGAGCAGGCACGACTGGCCCCAAAGGTGGCGGCCGTAGCGATCGCGTAGCCTTGGGTCTTCGCGCGAGAGATCAAACGCGTCGGCGACCTTGGGACTCGTCAGCATCTGAAACGCCGCCTGACGGAACGGATCGGCATCCGCTCGCTCTTGCCCATCAAGCGTGCGACGAAGGCCGTCGAACTGCCCCATCAGGCTGCGACGATCGTCCAGCCTCTTCCCATCCACGCCCGCAGCAATGCTCAAATTCGGCGGCCGGAAGCCGGCAATGGAGGGGTCGCCGGTGGGAAACGCAGTATGTGCGACGCCCAGATAGTTCGGCCGCGTCATGAACGGCTGGCGAGGAATTCCGACATACTGCGGAATGCCATCGGCCCGAACCCCGCGCACACGGCTGGCGACCATACCGAAATCGGGGTGGTCGGAAAGGGCGGTGGAGGTCGGATCCGGCCGCGCTGGCGTCTTGCCGGTCAGCAGTTCGATCGAGCCATCGTTATGCGCCGACATTTCGTGATGCAGCGATCGGACGAGCGAGAACTTATCCGCAACCTTAGCCTGGAGCGGAAAAAGTTCGCAAATATCCATCCCCGGAACAGCGGTGGGGATGGGACGAAACGGCCCGCGAATCGAGTCGGGAGCGTTGGGCTTGGGGTCGTACGTCTCAAACTGGCTCGGGCCGCCCCACATCCAAAAAAGGATGACCGACGTATCGGGCTCACTCCGCCCCGCGACAACTCGTGCAGCCAGCAGGCGATCCAGTCCCAGGCCGCCCAGCGCGAGCGTGCCCAGTCGGAGGAACTCCCGGCGGCGGATCGGCCCGGTGCAGGGCGAAAGCGGCATGGCAAGTTTATCCCGATGTTGGGCTGTTCAACATCGGTTGGATTTTAACTGAAATTCGGCAGTTCCGTCAATCCAAGGGGCTGGCGGGGCGATTTCAGGCGCCGTGCGATTGTCGACTTGGATCCGCTTGGTCACGCCGGCGATTTGCCAGCGCGTATTTTCTTGCAGGCTCGGTTCGGCGCATCCAATACTGAGGGCGGCGACACGACGCACCGCCACATCGACGCTGATGCCTCCATTCTCTCGTCTGCTGACGTGTCCGCTGGGAAGCGCTTGCTCCAAGACTCTCATCAGGAAGGATTGAGCACCGATGTCCAGACTGAGCACCAAGGCCTCGCTCCTGTTCGCCGGCCTCGTCGGCGTGGTCGCCGGAATTTTCATTTCAAGCGCGATGCGAACGAGTCGCGCCTGGGCCGACGACGCCAAACCCGCCCACAACGCCCCGGCCGCCGGCGTGAAGTCGCCGATTCAGGAGGTGCTTCACTGCCCCCTCGCGTTTGCGGGCGTCCACCTGCTCAAGGAGGTTCCCGAGTATTCCAAGGTCGCCTACCACTTCTGCAAGCCGGTAAACGCTGACCTGAACCAGTGCGTCCTCTACGACGGCACCGGTCCCGACGCCAAGCTAATCGGCGTCGAATACCTGGTCAGCGACGCCATCTACCAAAAGATGCCCGCCGAGGAAAAAGTTTACTGGCACGATCACAAATACGAAGTCGACGCCGGCTATCTCAAGAGTCTGACCCAGTCGGGCGATGAGGAAAAACAAACGCTCGCCGCGGTGAAAACGCTCTGGGGAAAGGCCTATCACACGTGGGCATCAGGCACCGATTATCCCCGAGGCCCAGCCCGACTCTTCTGGTCGGTAACCGGCGAGCAGCCTTTCGTGCTATCGCCCGATGCCAAGCTGCCCGTGGAGCTTGAGCGGGCGCATCGCGGTAAGTGAACCGATTTTAACAATCCGGTTTTATTGAGCTTATGGCGCCGGATCTTGGTCCGGTGCCATGTTCAAATTCGAAATGGATTTCATCTACGCGTCAAAAATGTCACCTAAGCGCTCGGCTTGACGGCAACTCAAGAACATGTATAAGGGCGTCGCGCGAGTAAGGATGCATGTGCTCTAATCGTTCGACAGCCGCAGGAATTCAACAATGCGCCGTTTTGTGTTTGATCAAAGCCGTTGGGTCGCCGGACTTTCTCTGATCTTCTGGCTTTCGGTTGCTCTCCCAGCGCAGGCATCAGAAATCGCGCCCTGGGCGGGTGCATCGGCGACTGCATCATACGACGGAGGCTCGCATAACCAAACGGGTGCGACGGCCAACGCGAGCATCAATTGGTCATCATCCACTGGGCCGTATAATTCGCTTTCGGGCTCGGGGCAGTTCCACCTCGGCGGCTCCGGAACTTCGAGCGCGTCCGCCGGCAGCTCAGCGGCGAGTCTGCTCACAATCCAAACAAACGCGACAGGATGGGATCCCGGCAGCACAGGAGGCCTTGGAGGATCGGTCGGCCAGTCAACAGCCTCTGCAAGCTGGACAGGCGACTCGATTCAGCTCACAACGGCGCCGGGGGCAGCTTTTCCCACTGAGATTCGACTCAATCTCAATTTTACATTCGACACATCGACGCTTGGTTATCTTTCGTACGGCCGAGGTACACCCGACTGGAACTTTGGTTCAATCAGCGCAACGGCAAATGACACATCGATAAACGTTAGAATGGCCTCGCCAAGCTTTTACAACAGTGATGGTCTAGTACCTGCCAATCCCGGATACGAGGTGTCGGCATTTGATAACCTCAAAGACAGTGGCAACGGATTTAAAACCGGTCAGTTCCATATCGATCTTCCGGTAGATAGTTCGGGAAAAACCGTTCCGATCACGCTTATGCTCGAAGCGATGTCCAATGCATCTGTAACTAGCAACACCGGCTCCTGGGAATCACATGCTGCAACTCTCGGGATCGCCAGCGTAACAACGACCGACGGCACATCGCTGAGCTCGCTCGGCTACGGCGTCTCATTTGCCTCGGGCATCATCGACACGCCTCAGCCCGCCCCAGTTCCGGAACCGGCGTCGGTCGCTGTTTGGTCGATTGCGGCTGTGGTGGGGCTGGCATTCGCTCGGAAGCGCCATAACGCGCGAGACTAAGGCCAACTGCGCACCTCGAGCGGAATCGATTCAAAAAGGGTGGCACCGGATCTCGATCCGGTGCCGCGCAGCGGCAAGAAGTTCAGTCTCTAAACTTCGGCCCGACTTGATCGCAACGAAATCACGCCAACTCTTGTGACTTCGTCACACCGGTTCAAGAACCGGTGCCACCCGTAAATTATCAAAATCCTTTCAATTCTTCCCAGTCACCTTCCGAATATAAGCCACTTCCTCCGGCTTATACGGCGTCCCGTCGCGACGGAAAATGTCGTGGAACCAAACCGGCGGCTCGTTGTCATAAGGCTTCTGCCACGAATCCCAGGGATAAATCGTCTGCGACTTGCCGTCGACGAACCCCCAGTTATACGCCGCCACGTTTTGCGACTTCATCTCACCCAGCGAAGGGTCAAACCGGCTGCCGGCCGGCCGTGCCATGTACTCGGTGCAGAGCAGGGGACGCTCATAATGCCGCAAGCTCGCGATCCGCGACTTCAGCTTGTCGACCGGTGAATAGTCGTGGAACGAAATCACGTCGGATTGATCGAGCTGGAACCGTGCCATCGCCGAGAGCTTGTTTTCCGACCAGTCGCCAATCCAGACACCCGAAGTCAGTGGCTGAGACGGATCAGCCTCACGCGCCCAGGCAAACGTCTTCTTCAAGAGCGGAAGCACTAGCTCCCACTTGTTTTTGGGCTCGAGCTTGCCGTACGACGAATCGTTGCGATTATCGGGCTCGTTGTGCAAATCCCAAACTTGCACGCGACGATCCGCCCGGAACCGGCCGACGATTCCCTTCACATAGCCTTCGAGATCGGCCTGCTTGGCGGGGTCGTTCAAAATCGCCAGGCCAGGAGCCTGAACCCAGCCCGAGTTGTGCAGGCCCGGCTTGGGCGCACGCTGTTTTCCGAGCGCGGGGGCAGGATCCCAGCAGCTATCGAACAGCACGAACATCACGCCGATGTGATGCTTGTCGGCAATGCTCAAAAACTGGTCGATGCGTTTGATGAATCCATCGCTGTCTTGCTTCCACGGCAGATCATGCAAGAACACGCGAATGCTTGTGAAGCCCAGGCCCTCAGCCCAGCCCAGCTCGCGATCGATTGTGGCGGGGTCAAACGTCTCGGCCTGCCACATTTCGAGCTGGTTGATCGCCGAGCTGGGAATGTAGTTGCAACCGACGAGCCACGGCTGCGACGCATACCACGCCTTGGCTTGATCCTTCGTCCATTGGTCGCGGGCCTGGGCGGGAACCGCCGCAAGAGCCAGCACGAACGCGAACGCACATGCGTAATTCCGGAACCGAAACATCGTGATTCTCGACGCTGAAGTGATGACGTGAAACGACCCCGCACTGGCCCCAAGGATAGTATTTCCCCGCCAGTGTTCCAAGGGACTCGTGATTTGAGCCACACGTCATTCGACGGGCAAACTCGCCGTGCCTCGACGTCGCGCCACGCGTTTCACCGCCTCCAAGCCCGCATAAACGAACCGGTCAGTCGTTGTCAGAATCCGATTTCGCAGCGTCTTGCGCAGGAGATAAAACGACCGAATCGTTTCAACATCGTTGGCAAAGTGCTGCTTGTAAGCGTATTCCCCCGCGCCGAAGGAAAACCGCCGCACATTCCCGCGGCCAATCAAATCCTCGATCATCAAAACCAAAAGTGCGGTTCCTGGGCTATGATGCGCAAAGCTGCGATCAAACCTCGGCTGCACATATTCATACTGACCACAACCTTCATATCCTAACGTGTAGGCACAATCCTTGCCACCCGCGCTCAAAATGTACGCCGCAAGCTGGCCGCGGCTCGCCATGAATTTCAGCTTCGCTTCGTGATAGTCGCGCAGGCCGATCTGGTCGGGATCAATCCCCGCCTGCCACGACGCTTTCGCAATGCTCGAAGCACGTGCGATCAGCTCCGTCACCTGTTCGGGCCGATCGAATCGCTCCAGCACCAATGTCCCGCAGCGCTCGCCCAGCTTCTTCACAATCCGCCGCAGCTTGTACCGCTTCTCAGCCGCGAATCGACCAAGATACGCCGAAAACGTCTCGGGTAGGTCGATAATCAGCCGCTTCATGCACCCTTCGAGGTCGTGCAAAACATAGCGATCCCGCACCTCGGGCAAAGCCTGCAAGCTGCGATAAAAATGGCTGTCGACGTTGATCTGCGAGAACCGCAGCATGCTCGCGTCGGCAAACTGATCGTCGATGAACTGAAAGAGCTCGCGATACACCGCAGAGTCTTCCGGTAGCAACGGGTCGCGCAAACCGATTTCGAGCGATTTGAGCGCACCGCTTCGCCAGATAGTTCGACCGCGAATATCTCGCTCCAGCCGCCCAACGCCAGCGACCAGCGGCACCACGCCCGTTAGCTCGCCTTCATCGCCCCAGGCACAAAACAGCCGGCTTCGCTGATGAGGGTGAACGGCCGCACATTGCTCGTAATAGGCACGCGTCTGATAGAGGCTGGCGGCGCCCGGCCGCGCGTCGATCAACCGATCCCACGCCTCTGCGAGATTCGCCCTATCCGCTGCAATATCAACGATTTGCATGATTATTGCGGGTCACAAGGTGAGAGAAAACCTGCACGCAAAAACCGCGCGGGTTCCTTCAATCTAGGTCGAATATAGGTCGCACTCGCGGCGAAGAGCCAATAAGCCTACTTTTTGATGCCGAATACAGCAACCGAATCCGCATGCGTTGTTGCACAAACGCATCATACTTCCTTATACAATCGGTGCAGGCCTTTCGGTCGACGCGCCTTCAAGACCGTAGTGCCGGGTGAACCCGCGCGATATAACGACACCGAACTGCAAATCCTCTCCCATCGCACAAAGGGAACACCACGGTGCCCCGATTCTCCCTTTCGCGCACTTCTCGGATATGGGCTGCCCTCATCACGTTGGGCCTTCTTTCAACGCACACCCAAGCCCAAGACTCGATCGAAATCGACGCTTCCAAATTCCAGCGCGGCCTCATTCAGGGCATCGTGCCACTCGAAGGCGAACCTGCGGCCAGCTTTACCATTGAATGGCCAGTCAGTCCGACCGAAACCGGCTCGATGACATTCAATCGAAGCGCCCAGGAACCTTTGATCAAAAATATTTCGATTCGTTCCAACGCTGTACCCTCGAACCGTACACTCCTCGTCGAAGACGCCGACCCGATCACCTTCATCACCCTCGGCTCGCGCGAAGGCGAGCGCGATCGACCTCCCGGAATGAGCCCGTTCAACGTCTTCTTCGATAACCCCTGGCGCCGTCCTTACGAAACCAATCGCGCCAATCTCACGCTCAAATGGGGCAAGCTGACGAGCGAGCACGACCGCGCAACCATCGCGTTCGGAGACGTCACCGCAGGCCCGTTCACAGGCGAGATTCGGTTCACAGTCTATGCCGGTTCGCGGCTGATTCACGTCGAAACGATCCTCAAAACCGACGAACCCAATCGCGCATTTACGTATGACACCGGTCTGGTTTCCGCGCATCCCAAATGGAAAAACATCGTCTGGCTCGATACCGAAGGCAAGCTTCAACGCGAGCCATTCTCAGCGAAACTTTCCGACCGTGCGATTTCGGTACGTCATCGGGCGATCGTCGCCGAATCCGAAGGCGGCTCCCTCGCTTGCCTTCCTTTGCCGCATCAATATTTCTACCCGCGCGACGTAACCGACAACCTCGGCTTCACCTGGGCCGGTGCGAACCATCGCAAGCTCGAAACTCGCGCAGGATTTGGCATCCGTCAGCCCGAAACCGGCGGCGGGCCGTACGTTCCCTGGTTCAATGCTCCGCCCGGCACCGAACAGCATCTGGGCGTCTTTTACCTGATCACCAAGGGATCTGCCGAAGAGGCCATCGACGAGTCCCTTCGCTATACGCGGAAAGATCGTTTCGTCGAAATTCCCGGCTACAAGACCTTCACCAGCCACTGGCACATGGCGATTTCCATGGCAGCGCTTGCCGAGCAGGCCAAGGGCGGCAAACGATCGACGCCCGATTTCGTGAAAATGTTCCATGATCTGGGCGTGAACATCGTTCATCTCGCCGAATTCCACGGCGACGGTCACCCTCAAGATCCCGGACCGGCCCGACTCAAAGAACTCGACGCCATGTTCGATGAGTGCCGCCGCCTCTCCGATGACAGCCTGCTTTTCCTGCCTGGCGAAGAGGCAAACGTCCATCTCCGACCGACAAAACCAGGCAACCCGGGTCACTGGCTTTACCTCTTCCCCAAACCCGTGCGCTGGACGATGGTTCGCGGCAAGGATCAACCGTTTGTCGAGGAAGTACCAGGCGTCGGCCGGGTTTATCACGTCGGCAATCGGACCGATATGAAGAAGCTGATTGACGAGGAGAATGGTCTCGCCTGGACCGCGCACGCGCGAATCAAGGCTTCGACGTGGGCTCCCGACATTTACCGTAACGAAGATTTCTTTACCTCAAATCGCTGGTTGGGCGCAGCGTGGAAGGCAATGCCGGCCGATCTCTCGCGTCCCAAACTCGGCGAGCGCACGCTCAACCTGCTCGACGACATGAGCAACTGGGGCAACAAGAAACAGCTCATCGGCGAGGTCGACGTCTTCAAGATCGATCACACTCATGAGCTTTATGGAGCCATGAATGTCAATTATCTCAAGCTTGATCGCATTCCCAAATTCGACGAGAGCTGGCACCCCGTGCTCGACTCTCTCCGCGCCGGCAACTTTTTCGTAACAACCGGCGAAATGCTGCTGCGCGACTTCAAAATCAACGGTAAATCGAGCGGTGAGACAGTTACTCTCAGCGGCCTTGCGAAACTGTCCTACAACCTCGAATGGACATTCCCGCCTGCGTATCTCGAAGTCATTTCAGGCGACGGAGCGAACGTCCATCGGCAACGAATCGACCTCTCGAATCATCGCCCGTTTGATCGAGTAGAAGGCACCGTGGATGTCGATCTCAAAGGGCGGCGCTGGGTGCGAATCGAAGCGTGGGATATTGCGCGGAATGGTGTGTTCTCGCAACCCGTGTGGATTGCGGAATAGTTCCAACTGCATCTAGACGACCGGCAATTTCATTCAACCGGCGAACCCCTCTCGGGTCCGCCGAAATTCCACGTAAGAGGCAGTCCCGCGCCGCAAACTGCACACTCGAGAACTCCATCCTTCACGACGTTGATCTGACCGCAACCCACACAACGCCTAAACACGAATTCCTGATAAAAGCCAGGTGGAGGGTCAAGTCCGATCGTAATCAGCGCATGCTCAACAGTGGGCCACGAATCGGCCTCGGGGCAGTAGCCTGTCGACTGATTGCTTACCGCTTCGACGGAGATTCGGCCCGGCCTCACACGAAACGTGATCTCACCTGCCGACAACACCGGCCTTCCGCCAGCGCAGGCGAAGTGCTCGCTGTGACGATCGGCAAGCCTGAGGTTTCCGTCCTCGTCTACGACAAACGTTGCAATCACGAACTCCTGTAATTGAGAGTTCGCCCGCAACCACATTGCAACTTCTTGAAGCGATTTGACAATCGTCCCCGGCGCATGATTTCGAGCCCGCTCCCGAATGTCCTTTGGTCCAACATATTCATATTGTGCTTTCATCTCAGCCGCATTTGAGTTGATGTTGATTCTGCTTCAAACCGATGAATCACACTCCTTCACGCCGCCAGCACAAGAACACCGCGTTATCAGTGCATGTCATCGCGCGAATCACAGCCTCATTATCGAAGCCAGGCAGTCTCTGAAGCCGTTCGAGCAAGCCGCCAAATCCCTCGGTCTCGCTGGGAACAACGCACACACTTTCGCTTCCGCGCAGCACGAAGTACACATCATCGATAAACGGTCCATCATCGGTTGTGCGAATCTCAACTTGCACCAAATCATCCCAGCTCACAATATCCACAGCGCGATCTGTCCAGTGGCAGGCAACGCCATTTTCATCAACATTCAGCGTCTTGCGCGACGGTTCGTCTTTTCGTTTCCAAAATGATTTCAGCCATCCGACTACACTCATGCCGCTCCTCATTTCTGCCTGAGAATCGCTTGAGGGACGGCCAGAAGACACGCTCTTTTCCGCGCGGGTTCACATCAGGAAATCCGAATCGATGGGGTCGAGGTTGGTCTTCGCTTTGGCATGCAACCAGTTTTCAACAACGCCGTGAAGCCACTCTCGTTCCGGCTCGGTGAGATTTGCACCGACCTCAATACGCAGCATTCCCCAGTCAAATCTGAGCCGCTGGCGTTCGCCGACGCGTTCGAGTACGAATCCCTTGATCCGCGATTTCGCGACAACGATCGGCTCCTTGATTTCGTCAGTCTCTCCCGGCCAAGGGCGGCGAATTGGCGTGTTTCCCCATCCTCGGTAATTGGATGGCGGAGTCCACGATCGACCAGGGTCATAGATTAGATAATCGAGTGCCAGCGTAATCGCTTCTGGCAAGGATGGCTGAACCATTCGCCAAACTTGCCAGATCGCAACACCGCCGCCGGCAGTCCATGCAGCAAGCCAACAAACGATTCCGAAACTCGCCTGGCCGAGCACAACCTGACTGCCAACACTAACCCACCCGAACGCCCATCCGCACAGCCAGAAACAAAAAAAGGCGGCGACAAGATATCGTTGCGGACCAGGATCCGGTCGCGGCCAGGAGATCCGATAATTCCCCGACAGGTCGATGTTCTCAGTAATTCTTGTCGGTGGCTCGAGCAATTGCGATTTCATTGGCGATCCTCGATACCGAAAACCACAGCTCAAACCGATTCATCATCGACGCGAATCGAGCCTCACGGAAACGAAGGCGAGCGCTTGTAGTGCAAGTCGCTAAATTCGATTCTCAATAACCACGATGGCCTGTCGACTTCTCCCAGCGCGAACTCAGCCTTGTACATGCCTTCGTCGTACGAGCATTTGATATTGAATACATTCTCGCCGACGCGATTAACTCCAACTGAACTCACTTCGAGTGACTTCACACCCGAGAATGTAAACACGAGCAAATAATCAGGATATTGGTAGCGATCGTTCGGCTGCAGCAAGGAAATCACAGCCCGGCATTCGGACGGATTAAACGACAGGTCTTCCAAGGCATTCTTGTGCAGCAATGTCTCCCGAATCATTGCCTGAACATTATCGATCATAGACCAAGCCGCTCGCTCGAACACGTCGATCGTTCAATTCATGCCCCGCAGCGCAGAGACCGATGAGGCGGAATCACCCATTCGGCTGCGATCTGCTGTGGAGAGTCACGAATCTCGTCGGTCGAGTTCACCAGAAACGAGAAACAAAGTCCCTTGCGCAGTCGAGCCGCTCGCTTAACCGCTACCCATTAAACGTCTGTCAGTTGCGTGAAGTTGGCTTCATGAAATCGAGCTTAGTTTGCGCATTGATCAGACGCAATTAGCAAGGAACTGAGCCATTTCGACCCCAAACTGTGCACCAAATTCGATGTGCTAGAGAGAAAAATGAGCCGGACGGAGATCTCTGGGTCGAGGGAGGATGAGGAGCAGATCCTCCCTACGGCTGTCTTTCTCCGTCCGGCCCAGCTCCTAGAGTCCGCTCACGTCGGCACCTTGATCGTGGCTGCCGCACTTGATTCCAAGCCGCTGCGCCGCTTCGGTGCGCGCGGGAAACTCTAATGTCTTTTGTAGGGGAAGGCAGAATCCGGTGATCATCTCTAAATCCTCTCGCTTTTCGCCCGATATCGCAATCCCGTTCATGATCATCGGCGAGTGATTTTCGATCGTCACCCTGTATCTTTCCTTCCTATTCATCAGGCACTTCGCCAGCTCGGCATCTATAAGCTAAGTCAGTTCCAATTAAGCGAGTGAGTCGACAAAGGTGACCGCGTCAGTCATCCCTTTATCATTATGGACCACCGTCAAGGAAAAACGTCCGCCCTGTTTCTCCTATCCTCAGCCGTTATCGCCAGCGAATCGCACACGTGCCTCGTCGCCTATGATCTGAGTCTTGCAAGCGGCAACGGGTCCGCTCGATCGCGCTAGATATCCCGGCCCAACTTTTGGTCTCAGCGTCGACGCTACAGGCTTCAAGCTGCACCACAGGTGTTCGGCCAAGCCCGCTCGATCGGATTCGCCCAGTTGGCCGAATTCCAACCAGTCGAATCCCAATCAGGCCGCCGAATCGCAAACTGTAAGCCCGTCGCCGTCTCGTCTCTCGCAGACCCGGCTCGTTTCAGTTCACAAGCAGCACTGGCATGCGACAAGTCTGACCACCGCCGAGCGCCGCAAAGAGTTTTCCCGTCAGGAGTACCGGCCAAGCGCCGCCCATACCTCCTATGGCACCCATCATTCCACTGCCCATTCCGCCCATCATGCCTCCGTGACGAAATTCCCGATCAGGTCGGACTGAGCAGGTCGATCGACGTCGGCTCCGACTCGGTGGTGCCATCGGGCGCCTGGTCGTAGTTCGTGCAGAAAGTCACGAACTGAAGACGCAACGATTGCTCATCGACTGGGAGAGGGTCACAGAAGCTTCCGGACATGGAAGCGGATGTAGAGGGTGGGACGGAAAGGCGGGCGTCGAGCAAAAAAAAGGGGCGAGGAACCCTGACGGCTTGACCACGTGCCCCCCGGCACGAAACCAACGGCGCCAAGGGCTTCCCTCGCCCCAAGAGAAAGATACATCACGCCTAGATTCCCCACTGTCAGGTGCTTCCCGCTTTTTTTGTAAGGGAATTCCCTACGCTGATGGCTCTTTATCCGGTGGTGGCAAGGCGCATGGAATTGAATCATGAAGGTGATGCCGCTTATAAGAGAGGGGGGAGACTGCTCGAAAACCTACCGGCGCCGGAGGATCTCGTGGTCATGAAACGGATGAGCCGTCCGGGGTACGCGCGCCGCATCCTGCTGGGTGCCGTGCTCGTCCTGGCGGCTTCGGCAATCCTCCGCGGCACCTGGCCGTTCTTCGCCCCTGCGCCCATGGCGCTCGAGTTCGCAGCCGTCATTATCACCGGCTGGCTCGGGGGCCTCTGGCCAGGACTCGCCGCCACTCTCTTCGCCGTTCTAAGCTGGCTACTCCTGCCGCCCGGCGACATCGGCATGACGCCCGCCATCTTTGACTCGCTCCTCGAGTTTACGGTGGTTTCCGTGGTGATTAGCTGGCTCTCAGGCGCTCGCCTGCGTGCCGATTGGAGCGACCAGGAACGGAAATTCCTCCTCCGACAGCTTCAAACCGAAAGCGCTCGGCTCGAGGCGATTCTCCAGCAGCTTCCGCTCGGCGTGGCAATCGTCGAAGCCCCATCCGGCAAGCTCCTGCTCCACAACGACGAAGCCGAACGGCTCCTCCGACATCCCTTCGTCCCGTCCGAGTCCACCACACCACTACCGCTCTATGGTGCCGTCCATCCCGATGGCCGCCCCTATCGCGCAGAGGAATACCCCAGCGCCCGCGCCGTCCAGGAAGGCGACGTCATCAAGTCCGAAACCCTGCGATACGCTCACGATGACGGCTCGGTGACAATTCTCTCAGTGAACTCCGCACCCATTCGCAACGAAACAGGCGCGATCCTCGCCGCAGTCACCGTTTTCCAGGACATCACCGAACGCGTCCGCGCCGAAGAAGAACGGACCGAATTGCTCCGCCAGCTCGTCACCAGCCAGGAAGACGAACGCCGCCGAATCGCGCGCGAGCTGCACGACCAGATGGGCCAGCACGTCACGGCGATTCTGCTCTGGATCAAAGCCCTGTCCGACGAAGCCGAGGCCGTCTCGCCCGAACGCGCCCGTTTGCTGCACCAGCTCCGTTCCATGATCGACGAAATCGCGCGCGAGGCGCACCGGATCGCCCTCGAACTGCGTCCCACCGCGCTCGACGACCTCGGCCTTCACTCAGCGTTGCTCAATATGGTCGACGAATGGACCGACCGTTACCGGATCGACGTCGATCTCCAGGTCTCTGGTCTCGAACACAGCCGGCTCGGCCCGCAGGTCGAAACCACGATCTATCGAATCGTCCAGGAAGCCTTCAATAACGTTGTCAAACATGCTCATGCCGGACGCGTGGGATTGGTGGTCGAAAACGCGCGCGACCACTTGCTCGTCATCATCGAAGACGACGGGGTCGGCTTCGATACCGAAACCACGCATAGCCCCGGCATGGGAATTCTCGGCATGAAGGAGCGCGTGGCGCTCGTCGGCGGCACGCTAAATGTCGAGTCGTCGCCGGGCTCTGGAACCACGCTCCTCATCCGCGTCCCTCGCGCTGAGAACAAGGAGATCGCCCAACGTGAAATCGCTGCGTGTGATGCTGATTGACGACCACGTCGTCGTGCGCGAAGGACTCAAAACCCTCATCAACGCCCAGCCCGACATGGAAGTGGTCGGCGAAGCGGAAGACGGTCGCCTCGGCGTCGCCCTCGCCGAAAAAACCCGGCCCGACGTCGTGATCATTGATATCTCGATGCCAGGGATGGGTGGCGCACAAGCCACCGAACTGCTCAAGAAGATCGACTCCTCCCTCAAAGTCCTGGCCCTCACCGTCCACGAAGACAAAGGCTACCTCCGGCTCATGCTCGAAGCCGGCGCGTCAGGCTATGCACTCAAGCGTGCGGCCGCGGATGAATTGATCCATGCAATTCGCGTCGTCTCGTCAGGCGGTGTCTATCTCGACCCGATTCTTGCGCGCAAAGTTGTGGGGCGAATGGTGCTCAAACCTTCTGCCCGAGAAGGGTTTGAGGTCGAATCGCTCAGCGATCGCGAAGGCGATGTTTTGCTCCGTCTCGCCCGCGGCTACAGCCTCAAAGAAATCGCCGCACAGCTCGATATTGGCGTGAAAACCGTGGAAACCTACAAGTCGCGATCGTTCGAAAAGCTCGGTCTGCGTAGCCGCGCAGACCTCGTACGTTACGCAATTCAGCGCGGATGGCTGCAAGACGCATAAGCGCACGGTCCTGACTTTGTCAGGGATATCCTGACGGTTTTCACCGGATATCCTGGTCGCGGAATTACATATCGATGACCATAATGGGCTCGATGCCGGGTCGCGACTTACGAAAGAGCCGCCTGACCGACGTTCAACTCTGAAAGTGTTCGCTGATGCGCGGGCGATGGTCGTCGGCGCAGCGGTGGTGGTTCGTACAATTCGGAGTGCAAGACCATGTCGTCTCGCCCCATGAAACGAACGTGGGCGATCTGGGCGATCGCTTGCTTCGTTTTCGTTTCCCTCCCAACCGTCGTCCGCGCGCTGACCCCAACGCCCCCTCAGGACACAACCTTACAGAAGCCCGCCGCATCAAAATCGACCGAAGCGACCAAGGCTGCGAGCGCTCCTAAGCCTGCGGCCGAGGCCACTGGCCACGCGGCCCCCGCCGCCGAGGGTCATGGTGCCGCCCCGGCCGCAGCCGCCACCACCGCGGCCGCTCCCGAAGAAGGCCACAACATCCTTCTCGATTTCTGGCACAACTTTCAGAAGAACCTCTTCAAGCCGCTTCTACTCTTCTTCTATATGGGCTTCCTGGTACCGATCCTCCGCGTGAAGCTCGACTTCCCGCACGTGATCTACCAGGCCCTCACGATCTATCTCCTCATCGCCATTGGCTGGCACGGGGGCGAAGAGCTCGCGTTTCTGCCCCCCGCACTGCTAGGCAGAGCCGTCGGCTTCATGATCGTCGGGTTCTTCTTGAACTTCGTGATCGGCATCCTCGCCTTCCTCGCGCTCAACACCTTCACGACGCTCCGCAAGGTCGATAAAGCGACGGTCGCCGGCTACTACGGCTCCGACTCGGCCGGTACGTTCGTCACCTGCGTGGGTGCGCTCGCGACCGCCAAGATCGCAACCGACGCCTACATGCCGGTCATGCTCGCCGTGATGGAAATCCCGGGATGCCTTGTCGCCCTCTACCTCGTCTCGCGGCTTCGCGAACGCGGTATGGACGCTCGCGGCAACATGCCCGACGAACCCGGCTACGACGCCAAGGCCCGGCCGCTTCCCGTCGCCCACGAGGGTGCACATGGCGAAGAACCGCCGCTGGTTGAAACCGCCGCTGTTCTCAAGGACGATAGCGACGAGATCACCCTGCGGCCCAAATCGCGCGGGATTCTCGATCCCAAGCTGCTGCACGAAGTGTTCCTGAATCCGGGCCTCTTCCTGCTGTTCGGCGGCATTGCAGTCGGCTTCATCAGCGGACGGCAAGGCGTCGAAGTGACGAAGGCCGACGACACCTTCTTCATCAACCTCTTCCAAGGCGTGCTCTGCCTCTTCCTGCTCGAAATGGGCATGACCGCCTCACGCAAGTTGATGGACCTCAAAACCGCAGGCGCCGGTTACATCGCCTTCGCACTGATCGCCCCGAACGTCTTCGCGACGCTTGGCATCACCGTCGCCCACATCTACAGCCACCTGACCGGCACGCCCTTCGAGCTCGGCACGTACGTCCTCTTCGCCGTACTTTGCGGCGCAGCCTCGTACATCGCCGTGCCAGCCGTGCAGCGACTGGCGATCCCCGAAGCCAGCCCGACGCTCCCTCTCGCCGCCTCGCTCGGCCTGACGTTCTCGTACAACGTCACCATCGGCATCCCGGTCTACATCGAAATCGCCAAGGCCGCGATGCGCATGTTCCCCACCTGATTTCGCGACACGCTCGCTACACTCTCCCAACGGCTTCCAGCGTCTTTCCCCAACGAGGGAATACGTTTGGAAGCCGTTTCTCTTTTGTGGCGATCTCGATTTCCACGGATGCATTGCGTACTCGTCCGCTTTGGCAAACCTTGAAATGGGTACCCCCGGTTCTCGAACCGGGGCGGCGCAGCCGCAAGAAGTCCCGACGCGACAGTACGCCTTCAAAATGGTCAGCCTCCAAGCTGATCACAGGGATTCATACTTCAACTGAATCGTCTTGCGTCTTCGCCGTCCCGGTTCAAGAACCGGGAGCACTCCACACGGTTCAAAAATCGTTGAATTATCCAATAACCTGCACGGAAAAAGACAACGACGCAATCGTCCCTTCATCCCCCGCGCGATCGTGGCAAATCGGCCGTGCCGTACGTTAGAATCAGGACCAAACGCGGACCCTCACGGTGCACCGCCCGTTTCCATTCCTACAGCCAGAAGCCGCACCATGACGCTCTCTCGAACGGCCACGCTTGCGCTCGCAGCCCTCGTCTCGCTCTGCGCCATCGTTCCCTCAACCGCTCGCGCCGCCGACCCGCCCCCCAAGCCGCTCGAAGTATTGCTCATCTGCGGCGGTTGCTGCCACGACTACACCCGCCAGAAAGTACTCATCGCTGAAGGCCTGGCCGAACGCGCCTACATCAAAGTGACCGCCGTACAACAAGGCGGCACCGCGACGAACAGCAAGATCCCCATCTACGACAGCCCCGAATGGTCCAAGGGTTACGACGTCGTTATCCATGACGAATGCTTTTCCGACGTCAAGGATTCCAAATACATCGCCAACATCCTCGCGCCGCATCGTGCTGGCTTGGGCGCGGTCGTGCTGCACTGTGCGATGCACTGCTATCGCGACGGCACCGACGAATGGTTCAAGTTCTGCGGCGTCACCTCGCGACGTCACGGCGCAGCTTACGGCCACGAAGTGCTGAACAACGATCCCGCCCACCCGATCATGCAAGGCTGGGGACCCGCCTGGGCCAATCCCGCCGGCGAGCTCTACTGGATCGAGAAAGTCTGGCCGACCGCGCATCCCCTCGCCACCGCGAAGAACCGTGAAAAGGGTAACGACGAAGTTTGCGTCTGGACGAACGACTACGAAAAAGCTCGCGTTTTCGGCACGACGCTGGGCCATCACAACGAAACTGTAAGCGCAAAACCGTATCTCGACATGCTCACCCGAGGCACGCTCTGGGCCGCCGGCAAGCTCGAACCACGCTACCTCAAAACCGCCGCCAATGACGGCCCGAAACTGGTGCCGGTAAACCTCGCCGCGGGCAAGCCCGGAACGGCGTCGAGCGAGCAGGGGGGGAACTTCATTCGCCAGGCGTTCGACGGCAACGTCGGCACCCGCTGGTGTGCCAACGGCGGCAACACCGGCGAATGGCTGCAAGTTGACCTCGGCGCTCCGACTCAGATTGATGCCGCCAAGATCGATTGGGAAAACACCGGTTCGTACCAGTTTCGCCTCGAAGGCTCAAACGACGCCAAAACATGGTCGTTGCTCGTCGACGGTTCAAAGAACACCAAACCCAGCCCGAACGCGATTACCTTCAAACCCACGCAGGCCCGCTACGTTCGCGTGACGTTTCTGGGCAACAACTCAAACGGCTGGGGCAGCATCAACGAATTCGAGATTCACGGCGACAAGAAAGAATTGCTCGACCCCAAAATCATCGCCGCGCAAAAAGACGCATCATATTTTCAAGGCGTGAAAATCCCCGACGGTTTTGATGCCACCGTCTTCGCCGCGCCCCCCGCGATCAACTATCCCGTGTACGTCGCCGCCGCGCCAAATGGCGATGTCTACGTTTCATCCGATCGCAACGGGTCACTCGACCGCGCCAAGCTTCGCGGCAGCGTTTACCGCCTGCGTGACCTCGACGGCGACGGCAAGGCCGACGAGGTGCGTCGATTCGTCTCCGACGTCGACTCCCCGCGCGGCCTCGTCTTCGACCGCGATCGCATCTACCTGATGCATCCGCCGCACCTCAGTGCGTTCATCGACAAGAACAACGACGGCATTGCCGACGAGCAAAAAATCCTCGTCAAGAACATCGCCTTCGGCTTCAAGGATCGCCCCGCCGACCACACGTCGAACGGCGTGACAATGGGCATCGACGGCTGGCTCTACCTCGCCATCGGCGACTTCGGCTTTCTGCAAGCCGAAGGAACCGACGGCCGCAAACTCCAACTTCGCGGCGGAGGCGTGGTCCGCGTACGACCAGACGGCACCGGCCTCGAACTCTACTCGCGAGGAACCCGTAACATCCTCGAAGCCTCGGTCGACCCGCTGCTCAACGGCTTCGCCCGCGACAACACCAACGACGGCGGCGGCTGGGACATCCGCCTGCATCACTTCTCTGGCATGGAAGATCATGGATATCCACGCCTGTTCAAGAACTTTACCGATGAAGTGATCGCCCCGCTGGCCGACTACGGCGGAGGCTCCGGTTGCGGCGGACTCTACCTGAGCGAACCCGGCTTCGGCCCTGAAAACGGCGACGCCCTCTACACCGCCGACTGGGGCCGCGACCGCATCTATCGCCACAAGATGACGCCCAAAGGCGCAACCTTTTCGGCCGATCAAACCGAGTTCCTCACCGTCCCCCGCGTAACCGACCTCGACGTCGACGCCCAGGGCCATCTCTTCGTCTCAAGCTGGAAAGGCGCCACCTTCACCTTCGCAGGCGAAGACGTTGGCTATGTCCTCCGCGTTACCCCAAAGGGTAACAAACCCGCACCTTTGCCCGACTACAACACGCTCGATGCTTCCTCGCTCGTCAGCGAGTTGAATTCGCCGAGCCACCGACGACGCGTCGAAGCCCAACGCACGCTGCTCGCGAAGGGTGTGAACGATGCGGTTGCTGCCGAATTGCTCGCCCTTGCAATTGACACCAATCGTTCACTCAACACACGAGTCGCTGCCCTCTTCACGCTCAAGCAAGCGAAGGGTTCTACCGCGAACGCGCAAATCGCCGCGCTCACCACCGATGCCACAATCCGCGAGTTCGCCATTCGCGCCCTAACCGATCGCCTCGATCAACTACAAGGTGTGCAGATTGAATCAATTGTCAAATACATCAATGATGCAAATCCCCGCGTTCGTTTAACGACGGCAATCAGCCTCGCTCGCCTGGGCAATCCAGCGGGCAGCAAGCCTCTCGCCGCTTTGCTGAGTGATGCCGACCCCGTTGTCGCGCACACGGCGATCAAAGCCCTTGTCGCCCTCAACGGGGCGGATGCTTGCTTCGCAATCGTCGACTCAACCAGCCCCGGTAAGGCCGCACGCATCGGAGCCCTTCGCGTGCTGCAAGCGCTGCACGAATCGCCCGTCGCCGACGGTTTGATCTCTCGTCTGGCCGCCGAAAAAGACACCGCTCGTCGCCTCGGCCTCATCGCCGCGCTCGCCCGTCTCGACCATCGCGAAGGCTTCTGGCGTGGCGATAGCTGGGGCACGCGGCCCGACACGTCTGGCCCCTACTATCAGCCCGAAGCCTGGGAAGCCAGTGAGAAAATCGAAGCCGCGCTCCGCCAGGCACTCGACGCCGCGAAACCAACCGAATTCGCCGCGATTCTCGAAGAACTGACCCGCAACAAGGTCAGCTTTGCCGGCGAAACCGAATCGCTCGCCAAACGTGCCAGTGACAAGGTACTGCACGAGCTGATCATCAAGCACTTCGCCAAGCTGGCGACCGTCCCGCGCGAGATCGAACCCGTTCTCCTCGAATCGGTCCGCTCACGCACCGATTCCCCTGCGACTCGTTCAAACGCGGCCATCGCTCTGCTGAAAATCGCCGGCGGCTTCGACGCCAGGCGAGCACTTTCCGCGCTCGCACCGCTCGAAGATTTGCCAGCCGACAGCAACGACTTCCGCGCCGCACGCGACGCCTTCCTCAGTTCCGACCGCCTCGCCTCCCACGTCGCCGACTTCGAAAAACTCGCCGCAAACGACACTCCCGGATCCACCTGGGCCAACGCCGCGCTGATGACGGTCGCCCAATCGCGAGCCCGCAACATGAACGCCCAGCGCGATCAGGCGAACACGGCCCTCGCCGCCGCCTGGAAGAACCCTTCTCGCCAACTCGCGTTGCTCAAGGCCGTCGCACTCGCATCCGATCAGAACTCGCGCGAACACGTGCTCACTGCCTTGCACGACAAGAATCCCGCGGTTGTTGCCGCTGCTCGCGACGCCGCAATGGCCCTTCGGCTCGACACCGCCAACCCCGGCGCACGTCCAAGCGGACCGCGCGTCGAAACGCTCTCACTCGATCGCACGCTCGAAATCGTCTCGAAAACCAAGGGCGATCGCGCTGCCGGCGAACGTCTCTTCACGCAACTCAATTGCGTGAACTGCCACACGGTGAAGCAAAGCGACCCGCCCAAGGGCCCGTTCCTGGGCACCATCGCCACAACCTACAAACGACGTGAACTCGCCGAGGCGATTTTGCAGCCGAGCAAAACGATCGCCCAGGGCTTCACCACAAACGTCTTCGCCCTCGAAGACGGCCGAACGCTCACCGGCTTCGTGACCAAAGAAGCCGCCGATACCGTCGTCGTTCGCGACGCCGACGGCCGCGAAACCACAATCCCAACATCGAACATCGTCGAGCGTGCCAAGTCGAACACATCGGTGATGCCCGAAGGTCTGGTGAAATCCCTCACCACCGGCGAATTCGCCTCACTGCTCGACTACCTCGAGTCGCTCTCAAAGAAGTAACTCCTACGAACCAGATCCCTTTTGATCCTGGTGACCATGCTCCGCGGCCATTCGATATCCCCGCCGGTACCGGTTAGCCCAGGTTCTCGAACCTGGGCGGCGCAGCCGCAAGAGACGCAAAGCCGCGAACACGACGCAACCAAAGGGTGGCCCAGGTTCTCGAACCTGGGCGGCGTAGCCGCAAGAGGTCCAAAGTTTGAACACGACCTGACCATCGTCTTGCCGCTTCGCGACCCCGGATCAAGATCCGGGGCCACCCAATTCATTCCACCACCACAGTTGCAATAATTCATCGCCTTCCATCATCCATGACTCACCAATCGCCCCCCCTCGACCCCACCCACCTCCTGCGTCCCAAACGCAAGGTCGAAGGTATTTCCGCGATTCTCCTCCCATTTCTCGACGACGCCGGCACCATCGATTGGCCCGGCTTCCGCGCCCATGTCACGCGCACGCTCGAAGCCGGCCTCACCCCTGCGGTGAACATGGACACCGGCTACGCCAATCTCATCGACGACGCCACACGCACGCGAGTCCTCGACGAAACAGCCGCTCTCACCGGCAACACCAACTTCGCCGCGGGCGCATTCGTGGCCGATCATCTCGGCGCCCCCTTCGCCCGCGACGCTTATTTCCAGCAAATCGACGCCATCAGCCAACGCGGCGGCACGCCGGTCATCTTCCAGTCATTCGGCCTCGTCGAACAATCCGACGACGATCTCATCACGTCCTACGAACACATCGGCGCGCACGTCGATCGCTTCATCGCCTTCGAGCTCGGTACGATGTTCGCGCCATTCGGGCGCATCTACTCACTCGACGCTTATCGCCGTTTGATGAACATCAAGTCGTGTATCGGTGCCAAACATTCTTCGCTCAAACGTGTCGACGAATGGCAACGCCTCATCCTTCGCGATGAGGTCCGGCCCGACTTCCGCGTCTACACCGGCAACGACCTCGCGATCGACATGATCATGTACGGCAGCGATTACTTGCTCGGCCTCAGCAGCTTCGCGCCCGACCTCTTCGCCATCCGCGACGCCTACTGGGAAACCGGCGACGCCCGGTTCTATGAACTCAACGACACACTTCAATACCTCGGCGCATTCGCATTTCGCGCTCCGGTGCCGGCCTACAAACATTCCGCCGCCATGTTCCTCAAGCTCCGCGGCTGGATCGATCACGACGCCACGCATCCCGATAGTTTGATTCGTCCCGAATCCGATCGCGCAATTCTCGCCGCGATTTTGAACCGTCTCGAAGCCCAGATCTGAGAGCCCGCTTTCCATGGAAATCCGGCGCATCGCCAGTCTCAAAACCGCCGACGACTTCCGCGCAGCCCAAGCCGCGGCCGGCGTCTCCATCGACTTCGACGAAACCGTCGAAACCGGGCCCAATTCGTCGCTCGGCCAGCCATTTCACGCCACAAACCGAACCATCGGCAACCGCTTCGCCATCCTGCCAATGGAAGGCTGGGACGGACTGCCCGACGGCAAACCGAGTGACCTGACCAAACGTCGCTGGATCAATTTCGGCATCTCAGGCGCGAAGTTCATCTGGGGTGGAGAAGCCGCCGCCGTTCGCCCCGACGGCCGCGCGAATCCCGATCAACTCATCATCAACGACGCAAATCTTTCCAGCATTGAAGGTCTGCGAACCGCCCTCGTCGCCGCGCACGTCGAACGCTTCACTCGCGACGACGACCTCTTCGTCGGCCTGCAACTCACCCACTCTGGCCGCTTCGCCCGCCCCAACGATAAGAAGCGCCTCGAACCGCTGATTCTGTATTCGCACCCGCTGCTCGACGCCCGATTCTCCTCCGGCGAACCGCCGCACATCCTCAGCGACAATGAGATTCGCAGACTCATTGACGACTTCGTCGTAGCGGCAAAACGTGCACACAAAGCCGGATTTGCATTCGTCGACATCAAACATTGTCACGGCTACCTCGGCCACGAATTTCTCTCAAGCGTCGATCGTCCTGGCCCCTTCGGCGGCTCGCTCGAAAACCGCACACGCTTCCTCCGCGAAGTCGTCGCCGGCATTCGCGCCGAGGCTCCCGGACTCGAAATCGGCATTCGCCTGAGCGCGCTCGACCTCCGCCCATTCGTCCTCGGCCCCGACGGCCACGGCATTCCGCAACCGATCGAGGGTGATCGCTACCAATATGCGTTCGGCGCAGACGATCAGGGCCTGAAAATCGACCTCACCGAACCCTCCGCATTCCTGAGCGTGCTCGAATCGCTGGGAATCACCTGGGTTTGCACCTCGGCCGGCACGCCCTATTACAACCCGCACCTGCTTCGCCCCGCGGCGTTCCCACCGTCCGACGGCTACCTTCCTCCCGAAGATCCGCTCGTCGGCGTCGCACGCCACATCGCCATCACGCGCGAATTAAAATCACGTCATCCTAAAATCACGTTTGTGGGATCCGGCTATTCCTACTTGCAAGAATGGCTCCCCAACGTCGGTCAGCACGTCTTGCGAACCGACGGCGTCGACTTCGTCGGCATCGGTCGGATGGTGCTTTCGTATCCTGAGCTTCCTGCCGACGTCCTCGCCGGCAAGCCTCTCGCGCGAAAGCGCATTTGCCGAACTTTCAGCGATTGCACCACCGGCCCGCGCAACGGCATGATCTCCGGTTGCTATCCCCTCGATCCCTTCTACAAAGCCCGTCCCGAACGCGAAACCGTCGCCGCAATCCGCCGCACCGTCTTCGGCGAGGAGGCATCGTCATGAAACGTTTAGCTATTTTCACACTAGCCTGCATTGTCACCTCATCCGCATACGCAGCGCCGCCGTGGAAGCAACTTATGGCGCGGCCGGATGCCTGGTTCAAATCGCCCGAGGGCGAAACGATCGTCGCCAACGTCCTCGCCAATCAGGCTCAAAACGGTGCATGGCCCAAGAACGGCGATACAACCATCGCCCCCAAGCCCGGTGCCAAACCTGAGTCCGGCACGTTCGATAACGGCGCCACGGTGAACGAAGTGCGTTTCCTCGCTCGCGTCTTTGCGGCGACAAAAGATGCCCGTTGTAAGGCGGCAGTCGATCGCGCGCTTAATCAGATCTTGGCAGCACAGTATCCCACAGGAGGCTGGCCGCAATACTATCCACCCGGAAAACAATATCACCGCCATATTACTTTGAATGATAATACGATGGTCAATTTGATGGAACTGCTGCGCGACGTCTCGCACGCACCACAATTCGATTTCATCAACAGCAGCATCAAAGCAAGGTCTGCCGCCGCCTTTGATCGCGGTATCGAATGCCTGGTGAAGTCGCAAATTCGCGTCAATGGTGAATTAACCGTCTGGTGCGCCCAGCACGATGAAGTCACACTCGAACCACGTCCCGCTCGATCGTTCGAGCTTGTGTCGCTCAGCGGTGCCGAGAGTGCGGCCGTTCTCTTGCTTCTCATGAGCCTGGAAAATCCTTCGCCCGAAGTCAAACAGGCAATCCGCGCCGGCACCGCGTGGTTTGAGAAGGCCAAGATTACCGGCATTCGCCAGGAAATTCGCGAGGGCGACAAGGTGATTGTTGCCGATGCGTCCGCGCCGCCGCTCTGGGCGCGGTTCTACGAAATTGGCACGAACCGGCCAATCTTTTCGGGACGTGATAGCGTGCTCAAATATTCGATCAACGAGATTGAGCCCGAGCGCCGTAATGGTTACGCCTGGTACGGCGCATGGGGCGAGAAGGTGGCGAAGTCGTTTGCAAGCTGGTCGAAAGCTCACTCGAACGGGAGTTCCCGGTTGGGACACGACAATCGATAGGATTGGGTAGCCCGGACAACTTGTTGTCCGGGTGGCGCGGCCACAAGAGGGCAACGCGAAACAGATGGCGATCTCCTCTTGTCGCTTCGCGACCGGGACAACAAGTTGTCCCGGCCACCCCTTACCTATTATATCGACATGCGTAACTTCTATCGGATTGATGAACAGGGGAGATGCTCGTGAAATCCGCGATGGCGAGCCTGCTGGCGGCGCTCTGTTTTACAAACACCTTGCCCGCGCAATCGAGCGGAGCGAAGGGCGATCCCGCCCAGTCGATGAGCGTCGAGGCCGATCTCGCCACTCTCGGCCCCGTGCCGGGCCTGATGGCTGGCGTCATCGCGCGGTACGAGGCGGATCGCGGCAGTGTCGAACGCTCGAGCCCTCCCATCAACTCCCCTGCGCGTGAACAATTAACGCGGCGTTTCCTCCAAAGCTGGACGCAGGCGCTTGCGAAACTCGACTTCGACGCGATGAGTCTCGACGATCGCATTGACTATCTCCTGCTGAGAAATCGCCTGGAATCCGACACGCGCAAGCTCACGCTCGATGCTCAAAAAGCCGTCGAAACCGCGCCGCTGGTTCCCTTCGCCGATCTCATTTACGGCCTCGACGCCGAGCGCCGGCGAATTGATCGCCCCAGTGGTCGCAACGCCGCCGATACGCTCGTTGAACTGAACAAGCAAATCGAGGCGACGCGCAAGCGCGTCGAAGCGTCGCTCAGCACCGATAAGAAGCCGAGCAAGGTCGTAGCCAACCGCGCGGTTCGCATTGTGAACGGCCTCAGGCGAACGCTCCGAGAGTTCGACACCGAGTTCAACGCCTACGATCCAACGTTTACCTGGTGGACGAGCGAGCCGTACAAAACCGCCGACAAAACGCTCGAATCATACGGCACATACCTCCGCGAGCGCGTCGTCGGCCTCAGGCCCGATGACAAGACCACGATCATCGGCGATCCGATTGGTCGCGAGGCTTTGCTCGCCGACCTCAAGTTCGCGTTCATTCCTTACACGCCCGAAGAACTGATTGCGATCGCCCAGACGGAATTCGCCTGGTGCGACAAGGAAATGCTTCGCGCCAGCCGCGACCTCGGCTTTGGCGACGACTGGAAAAAAGCCCTCGAGCTTGTGAAAACGCGACACGTCGAGCCGGGCGAACAGCCGGGAATGATTCGCGATCTCGCGATCGAATCGACGAAATTCGTTGAAGACAACAACCTTGTCACCGTGCCGCCGCTCGCAAAAGATTGCTGGCGCATGGAGATGATGACGCCCGAACGCCAGCTCGTGAATCCGTTCTTCACCGGCGGCGAGGTGATCAGTGTTTCGTTCCCAACCAGCGGGATGACGCACGAACAAAAGCTCATGTCGATGCGCGGTAATAATCGACACTTTTCACGTGCAACGGTTCATCACGAACTTATTCCCGGCCATCATCTGCAAATGTTCATGGCCGATCGCTATCGCCCCTATCGCCAGAACTTCAACACACCATTTTGGGTTGAAGGCTGGGCGCTTTGGTGGGAAATGCTGCTCTGGGATAAGGGGTTTCCCAAAACGCCCGAAGACCGCGTCGGCTTCCTCTTCTGGCGCATGCACCGCTGCGCCCGCATCATCTTCTCGCTCAAATTCCACCTGGGCGAAATGACACCTGAGCAATGCATCAATTTCCTTGTCGATCGCGTCGGCCACGAGCGCGAAAACGCCACCGCAGAGGTGCGTCGCAGCTTCAATGGCGACTACGGCCCACTCTATCAGGTCGCCTACATGATGGGCGCGATCCAGTTCCGCGCCTTGCACAAAGAACTGGTCGAATCAAAGTTGATGACGGACAAGGAATTTCACGACGCGATCTTGCATGAAAACATGATCCCGATCGAACTCGTCCGGCTCATTCTCACGAAGCAAAAACCCTCGCGCGATTTTAAGACGAGTTGGAAGTTTGTCGGAGAGAAGCCGAAGTAAGTGATCGCGACAGCGTGATTCTAGAAATTTTTTACCCTTTGGCTCCGCACGATTTTCGTCGATTGCGTTATTTCCGGCGCACTCGACGTTCGGGCGGGGCCATTTATGTGCGATTTTGTTCGCCTGCGCCTCGACATGCATTCGCGAAATCTCATCCGCGTCGGGCCCAAACGAGTGCACCAATAAGAATCAGCGATACCTACGCAAGTGGCTTGCCTCTCGATTAGATCGTCGCTTTCCGATAAAAGACTCTGTTTTCTCGATCCGGAACATGCGACAATACTGGCGACGATTCACGGACGTTTGCTTGAATTCGTCACCAGGATCGATGGCGATGTTGCCAGTGGTCACATCTCATTGCGCTGCCGTCGATCGGTATGATCCATCCCCCCTAATGCCGGTTCGAGGTCTCTGATCATGCGGAAGACAACTTGGGCTTCGGTAGTTGCCGTATTCCTGCTGGCGGCGATGACAAATGCAGCGAGGGCGGACTTCGTCGAGGTCGCATTTTCCTACCGGTTTCAAGACGGGACGACGGTCTCTGGCCTCGCCGATGGAAATCTCCAAAGCGACGGCGACCGGGTTATAGATTTCACTAATATCCAGGCCGTTTACTCGGGAAGTCCAGACACGCCGTTCGTCTTCGGTGGCTGGAGTCTGTCCATCAGCGCGCTCTCTTTGTCCGGGACCAGGGATTTCTACTTCTATGGATTTGCATCAAACCCCGACACGGCAACGCCTTCACCTAATTTCGGTTTCTCGTTGAGCAACGAGTCCGATGTCATTAACGCAGTCAATGTAGGGACATATCAAACGTCATTAAAGGAGATCAGGTTCCCCGATTACGGCACCGGAATGGAGGCTGAACCGTTCCTGCTAAGTTCCTACTCTGCGAAAGTGGTTCCAGAACCATCGTCGATGGTGCTCACGCTTGTCGGATTCGTGGGCATCTTTGCATTCAAGAGGCGATACCGCTTCGGCCACACGCGCAGAGTAGACGCGTCGTAACGCGCCTCGCAGAAGAGCGTTGGCTGAGCCTGTCCCGACGATATTCTGTTTCCGGCATTCGTTACACATCAAACAAAAAACCGCGCGTCATTCCCCAGGAGGAACGACGCGCGGCTGTTGGTTCGAAGTGCGTTAGACTTCGATCAAAATCAATAAACTTCACCCGCGCGAACCACGTGACCGCTACGGCCGCCAGCAGCGCTCGCGTGCGGAGCGTAGCGAGCGTGCCAGCCTTCGGCGGCGCGAATGTGGGTCAGGTCGTCCTTGGTCAGGCCGTACTTGGCGAACCAGGGTGTGCCGCTCTTGGTCACCACGTCGTTCACTTCGGAAACGCGCTGAACGCCGGTCGTCGCGGCGAACTTGCTGCGGGCTTCCGCACCGTCCTGCAGGAAGTATTCCTTCCAGAACGCACGGCCGCCGAGCACGCCGGAGCAGCCGCACTCCATCGCCATCTTGACCTGCTTCAGGTAGTCGGGGTAATCAACACCGGCCGACAGCAGCACCCAGGGGCGCTCGCTGGCCGCGCTCAGGGCGTGCAGGTTGTCGACGAGCTGGGCGTCGGTTTCGTGACCCAGCGTACCGGGGAACTCGGCCTTGTAGACGTCGCAAAGACCGCTGATCTGCCGGGCCGACTCGATGACGGTTTCAGCCTTGCGATCGAGGTAAGCCTTGTCGGTCTTCTTCTCGCTGCCGTAGGGGAAGGCAACGGGCTCGAGCAGGAAGAGGATGTCGTACTTCTTGCACTCGTTGTAGACGTGCTCGATCAGCGCGAGCTGGTGCTCGGCCGAAATCGGCTCGCCCGGCTCGAACGGCGCGAGCAGCTTGACGGCGTCGGCACCGAGGAGCTTGATCTTCTCGACCGACCAACCCGGCTCGACTTCGCCCATCGGGCCGCCGACCTTGTTCTTGCCGCTGCCCGACTTCTCGACGCGAATCAGCATTCCCTTTTCAGGAGCAAGCGCGCCGGTGGCAATCGCGGGCCAGGCGCCGTAGTAGGCGTCGATCAGCAGGCCCGAAGAGGCCGGCGACATCTGGCGGGCAAGGTCAAGCTTGGCTTCAACGATTTCCTCGTAAGTCGGCTCGCGGTCGACGCCCTTACCCTTGAGCGCCTTCTGCGCCATGTCGATCATCGAGCTGTTCTGGTCGATGGCGAGCATGGTCAGGGTGCCGTTGGCGTTGCTGATGCGCTGAAGGCCACGCAGCTTGCCCGGGGTCAATCCCCTGCCCAGAAGGACAGTGGCACCAATCGTGCGAGGGGCAGGGGTTTCGGAAGCGGCCATGTGCGAATCACTCCTTCAAATTGAGATCAAAGGCGGCTGAAATGGTTAACGGAAGAGGCAAAGCCTGCTCGCGCCACGCTTTTCGCGAAGCGGGCGGGAGGGCCCTCTTCCCTGAGACGTCGCCTAGATGCGTTGCGGTCGCTTCCGCCCGGTTCTTTTCGATCGAGCGCAGCCAGAGCGCGGTGATTACCGCGCGTACCATCGACCAGTCAACGAAAGCAAGCAACGACTATAGGCAATCCGTCGCGCCGATTCAAGCACGCGTCGCTCCTTTAAGAACGGCGGCGGATCTTCATCAGAATCCAGATGCAGGATACTTGCGTACAGTAAACTCTTTTGTAATATGGTGTACACCTGCTGACGGAATTAACTCAACCATCTTTGCTCCAGTAAAGGAGTTTTGATGCGATTTTCTATGATCATAAGACTGATGTCGTTCGTCTGTTTGCTGCCGATCTTTGACTCAACCAGTTTGGCTCAGGATGCCGGCGTAAAGCTTCCAAAAGGAATGAAGGCCCATCGCATTCAGGGTGGTGAGAAAGGGAAGGACGGCTGGTATGAGGCAAAGTCGACCGAAGGCCATTTTCGAGTCTTAATGCCAATCCCTTTCAACGATATCACCATCACGCTGGACGATTCGAGTGAACTGGTCACTTACATGATCGCGTCAAAGAACGCTCAAAACCAAGGATTTAGCGTACTTGAGATGAAAGGTAAGAAGCCACCGACTAAGGACACTCTGAAGGAAGTGGTCAACAGCTTCCGCGAGAAGGGTGGGTGGAAAGTTTCGAACGAGAGATATTTCAAATACCAGACATTTCCCGCGGTCGAGTTTCAGACCAGCAGACCAGGGGATGGCGGCTGGTCACGGTACATCCAACTTCCCGACCGAATCTTCATGCTCGTGGTTGAAAACCCAACCGGATCAGAAACCAAAATAAAGTCGGAAACGATGCGGTTTTTCGACTCTCTCAAGATCGATCCAGCGTTGGAAACCAAAGAAAAGAAATAGATGCGAATGACTGCACGAAGCGAAATGGGTCGGTTGAGCGATCGTTCGGCTAATTTAGCCCATGGAACGCGGCGCGTGGAACGTTGGCTAGACAAATTCCGCCCACATGCGTTCGTACTCTGGATCTGAGCATCGAGCGCAGGCACCAAAATCACGACTCAAACCGTTATCCCAATCATGATCCGACCCAAGAACCGTGCCAATTCGAGACAACCGTCCAGGCTTGCCGGCCGCCATAAACTTCCTGCGAATCCGTCTTCTAACCCCATTTCGTCCCAGGAGAAACGACCCGTGCGCTCCCTAGTTGCCGCGTTCGCGTTGATGTTTGCAACCATGATCGTCGGTTGTGGTGAAGATCCTGCGAAGGACGTAACGAAGGTCACGGCCGAGCCGCCCAAGCCGGTTCCTGCCGAGACTAAGCCTGCCGTCGCCGATGCCAAGCCCGCGCCGGCCGACACCAAGCCGGCGGATCAGTCGAAGGCGGTTTCCGAAACTCCCGTCGCCGTCAGCGCCGTAGCGGCCGCCGCACCCGCGGGTGCGCTCGTCTTCTCAGACGCAAACTCAAAGGTTGAGTTCGTCGGCTCGAAGAAGATCGGCACCGACCCGCCGCACCCCGGCGGCTTCAAGGCTTTCACCGGCCACGCGGTCCTTGTCGAAGGCAAGCCCGAGCTGAAGTCGCTCACGGTCGACATCGACACGACCTCGCTCTTCTCCGACAACGAGAAGCTCACCGAGCACCTCAAGAACAAAGACTTCTTCGAAGTCGCGACGTATCCCACGTCGAAGTTCGTGACGACTGAGATCAAGACCGGCGGCGAAAAGGGCGCGACGCACAGCCTCGTCGGCAACCTCACGCTTCACGGCGTGACCAAGTCGATCGCCATTCCCGCGACGGTCAAGGTTGAAGGCAACACGCTCACGCTCAAGAGCGAGTTCGCGCTCAACAAAAACGACTTCGGCATGACCTTCGGCGGCCCCGGCGACGTGATCCGTCACGAAGTCGTCATCAAGCTCGACGTGAAGGCCGAAAAGAAGGGCTAAGCGTCCAAGATTGAGTTGATCGAGATGAACGCCGTCGCGCGACTCGTTTCGCGCGGCGGTGTTTTTTTGTCGATTGCAACTGCGATCACTGCATTCCTTGCTTCTCGACGCCAAGCACCGGAAACGTGTTTCAATTCATCAATTGCTATGATTTGCGGCTGAACATCCTGTGTCAGCTAATCCTCTTGTTCCCATTCTTCAGCTCGTCGACGTTGAATCTCGAGGATCTCGGCAACCACACTCAAATCGCCCTTCAGAATCTCCTCGGCATGGCGGCGGAGCAGGGCTGCAAAAAGGCCCAACTGATGATGTTGGCCACGCTTCATCTCGGCTTCGTTCGGCATCTCGTCGGGATAGCGGAGATTCAGGAAATCAATCAGGTCACAATCCTCGAAATCCTCGGGCCGTCCAGCACTGCCGAAGGCAACACGGGCGTTAGTACCCCAGTGGATACCTTCGACGACGATGCGCGTCGTGTCGCTTACAAACCAGACACCAAACTCGTTATACCCCTTCGGCACCGGTTCCCCTCGGAAGCCGAAAGCCTCCACGAGAAACTGGAATTCTTCAAAAGCTCGTGCGCGGAATTCATTCAAAGCAGGAGATTGTTTTGACATGGCTTTGCTTTCCCATGAACGAAAGCTCGGATATTCACTCGATCGAATTGAGCCCACGCGACGGCGGGCTGCGATCAAGCCAATAGGTTCATCCCATGATATCCGGATCGAACACTTTGTCTGCTTCGGGCTAAACCTATTCAGCAAAGCGCATTCGATCACGTTGCCACTTCGTGTGGAAACCAAAAATCAACGGAGAAATACAACCCAGAAAAGCGAAAGAGCAGAACGTCCCTCTTTCTCCCGGATTGAGGAGAAAAGGGAGACGTTCCACTCTTTCAAGTGCCCCGAACGACCAAACCCGGAGACGATCTGAAAAGTCGAGTGCCTCCTAATCGCGTTAGGAGGCGATGCGCGGCCGTCTGATCAATAGGAGTCCGCGCTGATGACTTCGCTCTGAGCACGTGAACCAAGCGCCCAAACCGTGGGCAGCGAGGTCGACGACTTGAGGAATCGGACCGATCCATCAGCCATCCCGACGTTGCCACCACCCGAGTGGTAGCTGCTCATCCCGAACATGCCGAGGTTGTCGAAGTCGCCGTTGCCCGTCGTGTTGTTGCAGTTCGGGTAAGGCGGGTTCGGGGCCAGGATCGTATTACCGAGCGCACGGCCGAACATACCGACATCCCAACGCTCGCCGATGAAGCTGCGGCCACGAGCCGTCTTGGCCAGACCAGCGCAGTTCGTGAGCCACGTCTGCAGCGGAGTCGGGCTGGTTCCTGAACCACCCGCCGGCATGTTGTTCAACGGGGTATCAGCACCCGATCCGATGTACGACGCACCGATTTCGATCACGTCCTGGGGAACTGACAGAATCGCGTCGTTGTTGTCGCCGCCACGCCACTCGCCGAACGCGATGGTGTTCGAGGTTCCGTCGAGGATGTCTCGATTACCAATCGGCGGGCCGTTGTAGCAATAAATCCCGTTGGGCTTGTTGGCGGCCTGGCCCTGCCATTGCACGCTCGAGCCGACGGAGGCGAAGTAGTTGTTGCCCGGCGAAGCCGCGCCATAAGTCGTCCCGGGGAAAACCGGCGACGACGGACAAAGGAATATGTTGATGCGAGTACGAACCGATGTCGTGTTCGCAACATAACCGATGTAGCTCGCGGTATCGCCCTGGTTGAGCAGGTTGAAGTTGATCGACGAATAGATCGGGCCGGCTTCCATGTAGCCCAACATCAACGACTGCGGGCTCCAAGAACCCCAGGTGCCGCCAACCGCACCGCCAACGCGCGTCGCCGGATAGGCGCCGGGGAAGCACTGCGTGGCAGACTCGTAGTTCTGCGATGCCAGCACGATTTGCTTCAGGTTGTTAACGCACTGCGACCGCCGGGCGGCTTCACGCGCAGCCTGCACGGCTGGCAACAGGAGAGCAATCAAAACCGCGATGATAGCGATCACAACCAGCAATTCAATGAGCGTGAAGCCGCGAAGAACGCGACCTCGGTACGGAGAGCGAACGGAAATCATGTGAATGCCTCTCATTGCGAAATGAACGGAAGGGTTACGAAACGCAATGGTTCGTTCGGGAATGATCGGGGCGGGGATTAACGGAGCGGATCACTTCGAATAATCGCGAGGATCGCCCTGGCTGGTGTTGGCACCCTGCGGTCCCTTGACGTTGTCCGCCTTGGGAGCAACGGGCGCCGGCATGTTGTCTGGGAACTTGACGAGCGGGATCTCATTGCTCGTGTTGCAGCCGCTCGCAAGCGACGCCCCGAGCGCGAGCGCAAGCACGACCACCCGAGAAAATGCGTGACGCATCTTCCCTCCTCATGGCTTAGGGGGATTCCGACTGTTTCCAACATTTCTACGTGGAAATCTGCCTCGACCTCCAAAAACGTAAACATTAAAATCGCTGCAAGCAAGAAGAATTCACCACTTATTCAGAACATTTTGCATAATAAATACTGTCTTACTTTCCTGTTCTTTCAAGTACCTATATTCTCCTAGCATTAACGGCGTTCTTCATATGCGCAATTGTTAACAATTGAGTACGTACCCGATCTTTTTCGAATTCCATAACTCCCCGCTCGCCACCCGGTTCGAGTAAAATCCACACCTTGCAACGATCGCTTTCGTTGCTTTGCACCTCGCGCGTCATTCAATCTCGGAGCCAGGGAGATGAACCTCGTGACCCTACGCACGAAACAGCTCGTTCCCATCTTCGCTCTACTCGTCATACCGTTCGGCTGCGACGACGCCGGCTCGACCGCAAGGCCCAACGCGAGCCCATCGTCGTCAGACGGCCAAACCCTTGCCGAAGCGCGACGCGGCTTCACTACCAAGCTCGCTGGAGCGCAGCCGCCCGGCGACCCGATTGACGAGCCGCCTCCCGACGTGTTCCGGCTGATCAAGTACAAATCACCCGTCGGCGACCTCGCCGCCTATCTCACGCCCGACCCAGGCGACGGCCAAAAACATCCGGCGATCATCTGGATGACCGGCGGCGACTGCAACTCGATTGGCGAGGTCTGGGATCCTGCGCCTCGAGAAAACGATCAGTCGGCCGCTGCCTATCGCAAGTCCGGAATCGTGATGATGTTCCCCTCACTGCGCGGCGGCAACCAAAACCCCGGCAAGCGCGAAGGGTTTCTCGGCGAAGTCGACGACGTCATCGCCGCGCTCGATTATCTGTCGAAGCAACCTTATGTCGACACGAGCCGCATCTACCTCGGCGGACATAGCACCGGCGGAACTCTCGTGATGCTTCTCGCCGAGACGACCGATCGCTTCCGCGCCGTCTTCGCATTCGGCCCCGTAGGCGATATTCGCGGCTACGGTGGGCAGTTCACCTATCACAAGCCCGGCGATCCCAAGGAGAATTCACTCCGTTCACCCGGAAACTGGCTCGACAGCGTCCACTCGCCGCTCTTCGTCATCGAAGGGACCGGCGGCAACATCGCAGCGCTCATTTCCATGGAGTCGCAGTGCAAGAATTCGCAGGTGCGATTCGTCACCGTAACGGGGACCGATCACTTCGGCGTCCTTGCTCCTGCAAACGAGGTGATCGCCAAGAAGATTCTCGCCGACACCGGTCCCACCTGCGCCATCAAACTTGCCGACGCCGAGCTGAAACGGGGCGCACCTTGATTGTAGCCATCATCAAGGCGCAACAATCTGATCCGCAAGTTCATTGATATAAAATTCAATAGCGGTGTATCCCCGATGCCGATCACCGCTTGATTTGCCCTTCTCCACAATCGCCGTCGCATCGCTCGAATTCTTCGCATCGAAACCATGCGCCTGTTCCCAAACGTCGGGCATGCCATCGCCGTCACTATCAACCGGCGGCTTGCCCGGCGTTAGACCTTCAAGGAACAAGGCGTCAGTCGGTTCGAGCGGTGCATTACGCCCCCACGCCCCCGTCTTCGACTTCACTTCCTCAATCGTCCGCGTCGTCACCCGATCGCGCGGCCAAGCTCCCGCCTTCGCCAGCACAAGTTCGTACGCCGCCTTCGCATCGACCAGTTCAATGGCTGGAACCGATGCTGGTGATTCAATCTCATTTCCATTGTTGTTGAATTGAATCCATCTCGGCACGTCGCCATACTTCCAGTGCCTGGGATGATTCTGATATCCCCAATCTTCAAAGTAATTGTCACGCACGAAATACATCATCTTCGGCGCAAGCGCAAAGGGATAAATCCGCCCTTCCGTTTGTGGCCCGCGACGATAGTAGTTTTTGTGCAAATTGACCGCACTCTTCGCACGATCTCCATGCCCATCATCCGAATATCCACCGCGACAATCGTAAATCACATTATTGCAGAAATCACCTGCCGCATTTGCTCGATAAGGAGCTAAACACGGAACCCGACGCGCATGATGTGCCCACAAATTATGATGAATAGAAATCGCGCCGCTATCCTCCGCCGTGGAAATGATTCCAAAATTGTGCGCCCCTTTATCATGCCCTTGATCGTCCGACTCCTCGACCGTACACCACTGCACGCTGACATCGTGCGCATGATAAAGGTCGATCACCTCATCATTCCCCCAACTCAGCGAGAGATGATCGAGCACAATATTGAACGTGCCCGTCCTCTTCGGTCCCAGCCCGCCAAGCTGAATACAATCGCCGCCCGAGCCAATATCGCGCTTCCGCCGCACGCGAACGTGGCGAATGACCACATCGTGCACGCCGTGATCGTAACTTGAAATCACTCCCTCAACCGTAATCCCAGCTCCCGGCGCCGTTTGTCCGGCAATCGTAATGAACGGCTTGGTAATCCGAACATCACCACGAATCACTCCGCTCACCTCAAACACAACGATGCGCGGACCATCCGCGGCGCAGGCTTTCGCCAAACTTCCCGGCCCCGAACTGCTGAGATTCGTAACCTTGATAATTCGGCCCCCGCGACCACCCTTACTCACCGCGCCCCAGCCTTGAGCGCCGGGAAACGCCTTGATCGAATCGTTACCGGGCTGATCCGCCGACCGCACGTTTTGTGAAGCAATCGCCAGCACCATAATCGACGCGATCACCGCTTTCATGCTTCGATTCCCCCAGCAAAACACCTCGCAGAACGTTGCCCTCCTATCCTATCTGGAAACGACAGATTTGTCCGAGACGCTTCTCGATTTCGGAACTCATCCAATCTTTGGTCGCGAGACGCGAATCGCTCAGAACGAAACTACGTGAACTTTCCCGACAGTTGAGGTCAATGCGATGGAACCCGGCATAGTGATTGGTGTGGTGGTGCTTTTCGTTCTCACTTTGATTGCCCTTTCGGGGTTGCGAGTCGCCCAGGAATACCAGCGCGGCATCGTATTCCGGCTGGGACGATACCACGGCGTGCGCGGCCCAGGGCTGTACTGGATCATCCCGCTAGGAATCGAACGCTCGGTGCAAATTGACATCCGCACCCGCACCGTTTCGGCCGAGCGGCAGGAATCGATCACGCGCGATAGCGTCACCATCAAGGTGAACGCCGTGCTCTGGTACCGCGTCACCGATGCCGCCAAGTTCGTCATCTCCGTGGCCGACGCTCCCGCCGCCGTCTACCAACTCGCGCTCACCAGCCTGCGCAACATCATCGGCCAGCACGATCTCGACGACGTTCTTCAAGAGCGCGACAAGATCAACGGCCTACTTCGCGACAACATTGCCGGAGCCAGCGGCGCATGGGGAATCGAGGTCGAACGGTTCGAGATGAAAGACGTCGAGTTGCCCGAAGCGATGCAAGAAGTGATGGCGATGCAAGCCCAGGCGATCCGCGAAAAGCGTGCGCGCATCATCAAAGCTGAAGCCGAACTCGAAGCCTCGCGCAAGCTGGGCGACGCCGCCGATCAGATGGCGAACAACCCTGTCGCGGTCGAGTTGCGGCGGATGCAAATGGTCACCGAAGTCGGCGCCGAGAGCAACAGCACCACCGTGCTGATGATCCCGTCCGACTTCGTCACCCTCGCCAAAAGCCTCTCGCAATATGTCAACGAACACGCGCCGCGGCCGCATCGCACGCAGGGCGAAGGCGCCTGATCTGTGATTTGAACAACCGCCGCGGTTTCTCGATCCATCTCGGAAGCCAGCGGCGGTTGTTAACCTACATCCATTCACTTCATATATTGCTTCATAAGTTCAAAAAATGCCTTGCGAATCGAACTGGGATTCTCGCGACTTCTTTCAAGGTCCTTGGCCATGCCCATGCCGGCCGACCACTCGACAAAAAACCGGTCGAAAACGTGCGGCGGATTGAGCAATCGCGCGGTTTCCGACTCAAACCAAGCCGTCTCTTCGGAGTCGAGCATCGAGCAATAAAGCACAACCTTATCGCGTGCCTCGCCGGTACCAAAGAATCCCTCGCGGTCGAGATCCCACAGGCCCAGCATCATCGCCGCATAAGCCTGCGATCGCAGCTCGACGTTCGTATCGGGACCCGGGAATTCGTCGTCGTCCTCTTCGTTTTCCTCGGCCTTTGCAATGATTTCGTAGAACGGATCCATATCCTGAGCACCGCCGCCGTAGCCCCACTCAGGAAATCCCCAGCGAAAATAGTTGGGATTAACTTCCCCTCGTCGCGGATCTTCCGCATACCGAGCGCGATATTTCTCGACGACCCTGGTGTATCCGCCTTCCGAATTCGCCGTCAGGGTCACCAACTTCGGATCATCGTCGGTTCCATAGGCAACATAGACATAAAAAGTCTCGTCGGGATGCTTCTCGTGCATCCTCGTGAAAAACGCCTTCGCGCCTTCCTTGACGAACCGTCGGGCTTCCGCGAAATCAAATCGTTCTTCGACCATGATCAATCGCTCCCACGCTATTCGCCTTCCCATCGCGTCGGATTATAAAAGATTGAATGCGTGATCGAAAGAAATTGGGCCAAGCAACGCGTGAAGATTACGTGTCGTCACCCGTTTTCCGTTACTTACTTGCGACGACAAACGCGTTCTTGTACGTCAGGGGCGTGACGAAAAACGTCATCGCCGTAGTAAACCGTCGAGATGTGGTGCGTACCCACGCTCAGGTTGTTCAGCGAAAAACTCGGATGCCCTGCGGCGTCGAAGTGGCGAGAACCGTGTCGCCATCGAACAATTGCACCTCCAGACTTGTGCGACGGCTCGTATTTCGGAAATGATGTCGGCATAGTCGCACGCGCCATCGATTGGTCTCGGCTCGCGTGAATTCCATCGCAAATTCAAGGATTTTGATCGTGCTCGAACCGCGCCGTCTCGGAGAGTCCGACGTCTTTGTTTCTCCCGTTGTCTTTGGTGCCTGGGCCGTCGGCGGCTGGATGTGGGGCGGGGCTGATGAAAGTGAGTCGATCGCCGCGATTCAGGCCGGCATCGATCACGGTGTCACCACCATCGACACCGCGCCGGTTTACGGCCAGGGTTACAGCGAGGAAATCGTTGGCAAGGCGATCAAGGGCCGGCGCGATAAGGTGCAAGTTGCCACCAAGTGCGGCATGCGCTGGAACTCGACTGAAGGCACCGATCCCTGGCCCAACAAAGATCGCGACGGACTCGATATCGTCATTCGCAAGAACTCGAAGCCGGATAGCATCGCTTACGAGTGTGAACAAAGCTTGAAGCGACTTGGTGTCGATGTGATCGACGTCTATCAGGTCCACTGGCCCGATGCGAGCACGCCGATTGAAGACACGATGCACGCGCTTGTCCGTCTCAAGGAACAGGGGAAAATTCGCGCGATTGGCGTGAGCAATTATGACGTGAACCAGATGAAGCAAGCGATCGCCGTCGCGCCGCTGGCCAGCTTGCAGCCGCCTTACAGCCTCATCCAGCGCAAGATCGAGCCCGAAATCCTGCCGTTCTGTCGCGCGAACAACATTGGGGTCATGGTCTATTCACCGCTCGAACGCGGACTTCTCGCCGGCACGGTCCCGCCCGATCGCATCTTCCCTCCCGGCGACCATCGTGCCACGCATCGCTTCTTCTCAATCGAAAATCGTCGTCGCGTGCTCGAATCGCTCGAACAAGTGCGACCGATCGCCGAACGCCACGGTGTGAACTTTGCGCAGCTCGCGATCAACTGGACGATCCTCGAACCCGGCATCACCGCCGCACTTGTCGGTGCTCGCAACGCGGAACAGGCGACGAACAACGCGAAGGCACTCACGTTCAAACTGAGCGATGACGAGCGTGCGGCGATTCGCGAAGCGTTCGATGAAACATCACGCGCGATGGCGTGAAGTTTTGGTAGTCAGCACGTTGTGCATTGTCATGTCTGGCATATCGGATTGAGTGGCTGGGGTTGGATCGAGCAAGGCGAAGGAAGCCCCAGGGTTTCGCTCTTTGCCATCCAACCTCAGGCCGTTTAACGAGAGGTGGCGTGAAACTCGCCTCCTCAACGATAGGCGAAATTCCACAACAATGCGCAATCGTTCAGCGATTCGCCGCAGTCATTTCGCCTTGGCGTCTTCCTGAGCAATCCACTCAAGAAACGAAGTATCTGCTCCGCCAACGCGAACAATACGATCGCGGTGCGTCATCACACCAACACCATGATCATCGTCCCACTTGCACCCAATCTGGAACCCAATATACGCGAGTCCATCCTTCGCAACATTCAGCATGTGAACGTGCCCTAAACCTATTAGCAACCTTAATTGATCCGCGCTCGTTAGATTGGGCATGTACTTGGCGGCCTCTTTCCGACTGTAGCCATACGCCTTTTGTTCTTCCGGATAGCGACGGAAAATCTCCCTCAAGATCGCATTAGTAACGGCCTGTTCGTTGTCGAGCAAAAACTGGAACGCGCTACACTGTTCCGGCGAAGGTGGCGTACGCTTTTTTTTGTCGATTGCTGCAACATGAAGTTCAGCGCTTCCATCGGATTCGTCCTGCGAGCTAGTCGCTCCATACGAACTACGCCGCGTTTGGAACCCTGCCCACGAGCTGAGGACGACTTCACCTAACCAAGAATAAGTATCCCACTCAAGAGGCGGAAAAGGGGGAATGCTAATCATGCGATATCCCTCGCTACGTCCGGGCCGTTCGATATAAAAATCACCACCAAGAAAAGCGATTCGATCCCACCTCGAATCGTCGTAAGAAACGAGGTGGGATCGAACTGATCAATTTACCACAACGGAGCCGGCCAGGAGTTAGTGCCCGCCGAACCCTCGGCGTTCAATATGTCCACGCGGCGGCGGACGCAAATTCGGCCGCTGATTTCTCTTGGCCTTCGGCGCTGGCCCAGCCGGTTTCTCTTCGACCGGTCGAATCCCGCCGTTCGGCTCCAGAAGCTGAATCGAGCTGGCGTTCACCGCCTTCGATTCACCCGTCTTGTAGTTGTATTCAGCGGCTTCGGCATTCACCGTTGTCGCTTGCTGACCCGTGCGAGCCTGGTTCACGATCGTAACCTGGCGACCGCCCAAACCGTACGCATGGAACATCTGCTTATCGGAATCATACTTGATGATATCCGCCGCAACGGTATGCGTTCTGGTCGTTGCCTGTGCGTCCTTCTCGGCTGTTACAAGCGTTTGCGCCGATGCACCCTTGTTGTTGGGATCGGGCGGCTCGGAGGCCACGCGTAGCGAGTCGGCCGTCATGCGCTTGAAGTCGGGCGGATGGTCGTCGAAGTTGAAGGCGGAGCCTTCTTTGGAGACGGGGGCGTTCAGCACCTGAACCGCGCCGAAGAAGTCGGCCGTACGCCACTCGTTGTCGGCGTCGCTCTTGCCGGAACCAAACCGACCCTGCATCCTCTCTTCAAATCGGATCTGGGTCAGTTCCCACGGCGTGTACGTCTTCTTCGGGCCCTTCGCACCCTTCGCGACGGTGCCGCCAGTGGCATTGGAAACCGGCCGGGTGCGACCAGCCGTCGGCACCAGCCCGCCGCCGCCCAGCGGATTGGCATCCTTTTTGGCTTCACCCTCAGCGCTACGACGCCAGAGATAAACCTCACCCTTGCCGGGGATGCGGTAATCACCCGAACGGCGGTCGTACGTAAGCACATCGCCAGAAATATACTGGTTTTCGATATGCTCGCCCGTTTCTGGGTCGCGCTTCACGTTTCGTGCAACGGTGCCATAGCCCTTGGGCTTGGGCTTGCTTCGCGCCTCGATGTACGACATCTCGGGCTTGTCGTCGCCGTCCTTGCCGAACGCAGCCATCGGCACATCTTCGCCGTTCACGCCAATCGGTCGATTGGCGGCGACGGGGAGAATCTCGTCGATCTTCCGGGTGTCGCTGCCAACGTTAAGCGGCGTCGAAGTCTGCTTCTTCGGTTGAGCCAGCGAAACGGGGCGATCGGTGTATGCGTCGATCTCGTCGGCATGAATGAAGCCGTCTTCCATTCGAGCATTAACGTCGCCGCGGAACACCATCTTGCCGGCGGGGCGACCTTGCGGATCGGTCGCACGGCCGAAGAATTGCATCTGGTCGGCCCAGCTAATGATGAACGGAATCTTGTCAGACGGCTTCTTCTCGCCTGGGTTGTTTTGAGCGATCTGCAGCGTCTTCTTGCGATTCTGTTCGCGAACGAAATCCTGAACTCCCTTGTCGCTCAGGAATCCGCGATCGGCAAGCTGCGTCAAGCTGCCGCGACCGTTCACCCAGGCGTAGTCGAGCGACTGGTCGAGGTAAATCGCCGGGCCAATGATCGTGTAATCTTCGGTTTCGATGCGAGCGGGAAGAATCGGCGAGAGTCTGATGTTACCGTTCGCCGCCAAGCGGTTCGAATCAGCAAGCGCAGACGGATCGGTGTTGAACAGGCGGAACTTCATCTTGCCACTTGCCATCGTCTCGAGGTCAAGCGCTTCGCCCGTCACGTTCGTGGGACGCTTCTTGTCCGGCGCGGCGTCTTGATGGAACTTCACCTCGCCACGCAGGCGGGCCTCGGCGATTTCCGACTTACCGTTCGCCTGACGAATCTTCGCCCAAACGCGATGCGCCGTCACTTCAACATTCGGCTCAGCCGGCTTTTCCGGCTTGATGTTCGACGCAACCGCATTGGCGGGCGGCTTGCCCTTGGTGTCGGCATTGGCGGGCTGACCTGTGCCAAACGCAGGACCATCCGGCTTGGGCAGCTCGGCGTTTGCCGCGGTCTTGGGACCACCGGCCGGATCGTCGCGCACCGGGCTGGCCGGTTCATTCGCGAGCGCAGCCACATGCTCGAACGGCGCGTTCAATTCGTCGCGGGCGATCATCGTCTTGCCCGGCGACGTCAGCCGCACGTTTTCCTTCGCCTGGATCCATTCGATCTGATACGAGCCCGAGCCGAGCGGATCTTTCTCCTTCGCAGGAGGAACGCCAGCCGCTGCGAAACCACGATCGGCCTCAGCCTGCTTCTCGTTCACCGGCTCGTCCGACTTGTCACGCGGTTTGAGGCTCGCCACCACCTTCTGCTTTGCTTCGAGCTTCATCGCCTTGACGAAGTCTTGCAGCTTGGGGTCGCCGGTCAGCGTGATCAGTCGTCGCACCGGAACGGGTGCCTTGGGATCGGCATTGCGATCGGCCGGCATCGGAATCGTCTGCATGACGAGTTCGGTCTGCCACGTCGCACCATGCTCGGCGGGCTGATCGAGCGCGGGGCGCGTCTCGAGCCGGCCAGGACCGCGCGATCGTACCGTCGACGCCGAACCACCCTTGCCGTCGTCAAAAATCTTGGCGTCGAGGGCCCAGATCGAGGTGACCGACGTCACCTTGCCGGCATTCGGCGCAGGTGCTTCGTGATCGGTTTTGACCACCTCAATCGGCGTCGTAAGCGTTCCGCGAAGATAAGTCTCATCCTCGGAAACGGGCATCTGCTTTTTGTAGATCAGCTCGTTGCATTTCGCTCGAATGCCTTGCGCCGTCGAGGTAAGCCACACGGCAAAACCGGTCGCATTCGCCTCGCGAATCGCCAGCTCGGTAAGCGGACCAGACGAATCGCTATTGCCATATCGCGGCCAAACTCCCGCCGCGCCCGGCGCTGCCGAATGAACACCCATCACAACCACACCGGCACCAAACCGCGGTTCGAGCGTAAGCGATTTGGGCGCGGGCAAAAGCGTCAGCCGCAAGGTGTCGCAATTGAGAATGTCTTTGAGCAATTCCTTCCCGCGCTCGACCACCACATTGCGCTGGAATGTCGCGTACGTTGGTCCTTCGGGTTCGGGCGGACCAACAAACATCGGCCGCAAAGGCTTGGGCTTGGGCGGGAAGTCGATGCGCATTTCGCCGTCGCTGCGCAGGTCGAGCGGAGTTGGATCTTCGGTCTTGGTCGTGCTACGCGAGGTGCCCGGCAAAACGCCTGATTTTCCGACGTCTTTCACAGCAATATGCGTGTTCGTCTTCAACCGCGCCATTTGCGCATCGAAGCCGGTTTGCGACTTGTCGCGAGCGTCGGCGTCGCGAAGTTCGATCAGCAAGTCATATCCGGTGATCATCAGGTTGCGGTCGACAATCTTGATGTTGTTCACGCTGCTGATGACGGCCGGCTTGGTCTTTTCCGAGTACTTGATGTCGGGCAGGGGACCGACCACAAGGTCGTCGCTCGGGTCGAGCAACGTCCCCTTGTCGTCGCGAATCACAACCTGCTGTTCCAGGCGTGCTTCAATGACATGGATCGCCTGTTCAGACTTACCCAGGCCGAGCTTTTCATTCAGCTCGACCGTCGCGCGATCGCTCGTGGCGAGCTTGCGCGCTGCTCCGCCCTTCGAGAGCCAGATAATTGCAAACGGAAAGAACTCGAACTTCTTGCCGTCTTCCAGTCGCGTGTAATCACCTGCATACATGTAGAATCCGCGTGCGGCATCATAAAAGCGAATTCTCAGATCGGGCTTGGCCGTCCAGTGATCGGCGCCGAACGATTCAATGGCCAGACGCCTCGCTTCGCGCGAGGTGCGCGACTCGATTTGCTTCCATTCGGGTGGCAGAGTGGGCGCCGCGCCAATGCGGTCGGTCAGCATGGCGAAGGCGACAAGGTAGACCTGGTAGCCTCCCAGCAGCATTCCCAACGTCACGACGATTTGCAACGCTTTCTTGAACACAACCACTCCCGCCGTTGAACCTTATTCGCTTACCGATTCGACCAGCCGCCAGATCCCTCAGGCTGTTCGATCCGTGTACGTCGCTATCAAGCCAATGTCATGCCAAACGTAATTTCGCGTGCTGATCGCAGCGAGCTATCCCGCAGAGTCAACTCAACCGGCAAGCTCGCCGTGTGTAACCGCCAGAATTGCGACGCATTGCATATCCCTTCAATTGAAAATATCACCTTTTACAGCCTCGAGACGGCAATTTTTCTCAAGCCGGCACCCGGTAGCGATCGACTATCTCGTCCCAAACACCCTGGTGCTTGAGAATGACTTCAACAATCTCTCGAATCGCCCCGCGCCCACCTGGCTGGTTCGTGACAAGCTGCACCGACTCGCGAACTTCCGGAGCAGCATCCGCCGGGCAACATGCCAAGCCGACCGCGTTCAAAACTGGCAAGTCGGCCAGGTCGTCGCCCACGTAACACACCTGCTTCGGGTCGAGTCCCAGGTCGCGCAACAAGGCCCGAAACGGTCCGCCTTTCTGAGGCGCACCCTGAATTACAGGCGCGATTCCCAGTTCAGCTGCGCGTCGATCGACCAGCGGCGCCCACCGACCCGAAAGAATCGCCGCGCGCTTGCCGGCCTTCTTCCAGAGGTGGAACGCACTCCCATCGCGGACGTGAAAATGCTTCGTCTCGATCCCTTTGTCGTCAATCGCGATAACGCCGTCGGTCAGTACGCCATCGACGTCCACGAGCAGCAACTCGATCGCGGAGCAGCGGTCGGCCAGGTCGAGCAGTGATTTGGGCGGAGCGGGCATGGTCTACTCCTCGGCCTCAGCCGGAACAAGGCCGATCAGGTCGGTCAGGTCGATCAGGCCGACGGGACTTCCCGCACGATCCACCACCGGCAGCTCGCTGATTTTCCGCTCGCGCATCGCGTCGACCGCCATCGCCACCGGAGAGCCAACCGTCACCTGCACTGGGTCGGCCGTCATCACGTCGCGAATTGGCTGATCAAGCATCGCGTCGCGCCTTTGTTCGAAGAGACGCGCGAGGTCGGAGTCGGTAAAAATCCCCACGAGCCGCCCGCTGTCATCCACAAGCAGCACCGCACCCGATCGTCGCCGAGGTCCCGCAAAGCTCACGAAAACGTCGCGAACCGTGCGTTCCACATGCGCCACGCGAAACCGCTTGCCCGACCGCATCACGTCTTCCACGCGATTCAGCCGCTTGCCAAGCGCTCCTGCCGGATGATTCATCGCAAAGTCTTCCGCGCGGAAATCTCGTAAGCGACTGACGAGCAGTGCGAGTGCATCTCCCAGAGCCATCATGGCCGTTGTGCTGGCCGATGGTGCCAAACCGAGCGGACACGCCTCCTCGATCGGCCCCAGCAACAGGCACAAATCCGCCGCCTTGCCGAGCGAGCTTTCCCCCCGCGCGGTGATCGCAATCAATGTCACGCCAAGCCGATGGATCGAGGGCAACAACCGCAAAACCTCTTCGGTCTCGCCGCTTTGCGACAGCACGATCACCACATCGCCGGCGCGAACTCGACCAAGGTCGCCGTGGACAGCCTCGCCAGGATGGAGCGGAAACGCGGCGGTGCCGGTCGACGACAGTGTCGCCGCAAGCTTCTGGCCGACGATCCCTGCCTTGCCCATACCTGTGACGATGACACTTCCGCGCGAGCGAAAAATCACCTCGGCCGCGCGAGCGATCGACTCGTCGACGCGATCTCGCACCTGAATGAGGGCGTTGGCCTCGATGCGTAAGACTTCGCGCGCAAACGCGATGCCATCGGCTTCGGTTTCCCAGCCCAGAGACGTTTCCGCGACTGTGGCCATCGAGTGCCTCCTTGCACCCCGACGGGCGATCCGAATCCTTTCCCAACCTTTACCCGTAGGTATCCTACCGAGAGGTAAAGAGGGTCGTGACGGGACCATAGCCCATTGACACCGAACCGTCAACGCGGACCAGCGCCCAGGGTACCGTAAATCTTCTTCGGTCCGCGAAGATGGATGGCTTGCGTTGTTTTGTCAGAATGACGGCGAATTGGATGAATGGTGAGATTAGCAAACAATTTCGTTTACGGAAAAATACACCGATTAGTGAGAAGTTACTGGAGAGTATCGACTGCTTTTACTTCGACAGACTGCGTAAGGGGGAGCGCCCATATGAACGTGGCTCATGCTCGATTTCGGGGTGATGGTCGGAAATAGACCATCGGGTGCCACTGGTGGTACCCCACCAGTGTTCCTTAAGTGACATCTAGAAAATCGGTTGAGTTCAACCAGTGGCAACCCAAAACGGTTGACCTAGCCGCGAACATGACGGGGTGGCCCGGACAACTTGTTGTCCGGGTGGCGTAGCCACAAGAGGTCAAAACGGAACAGGTTGCGATCACCTCTTGTCGCTTCGCGACCGGGACAACAAGTTGTCCCGGCCACCCGATTCGGCCTCATATCTGACACAAATGCGAAACTCTTCGTGCAATACAGTGAAACTCGCTGGTGATGCATTCCCCGGCCACCGACCTCTTGACGTGTGAAGGCCGCTCGAAGATGTTCGATAACGCACAAGCATGAGTCGCTACGAATCACGAGACTTCATGATCGTGGCACACCTTTATTGCGATCAATAATCGAGGCCCCTATGTTCCGCCGCCTCTTCCGCATCCGAACGCTGATGACCGCTGTAGCGATCGTGGCGCTGGTTGTTACGGGAACTCGTTTCGCATGGCAGACCGTGCAGCGGGTGAGGCTTGCGCGGAAGTACGGAGAATATGCAGCGAGTTTCGCTCGTAACGAGCGAAAGACAGTTGAACGAATTCAAAGTCAAGAGAATGACATCGCCGAGACCGACAGGAGCGTCGCGCTCTATGAGATCGCGCTTCTCGCCAAGCGGCGCCAGATTGCTGCGGCCGACAACGATAGAGAAGTCCCCAAGCAGGTGCTGGACGAGTATCGGCAAACAATCGTTCAGATGGACGAACTTCAGCGATCGAAGAATGCGAATACAGATCAGATCGCGCGTGATAAGAAGGATGTCGGAGAATACGCAGAATTACGTTCATATTATCAAAAGCTTGAACGCAAATACCAAGAGGTCGCTTGCTATCCCTGGCTGACTGTCCCGCCCGATCCTTCGCCGCCGAAGTAAATCATGGCTGGCTGGCACAGGTCGAACAAGTAATCCTGCCGACCCGCTCTCAATGCGGCTTCTCAATCTTCCCGACCAAAATATGCCCGCACGGAACAAATCCCGCCTTCTGCAACGTCAACCGCGACGCGACATTCGTCCGGTTACATCGAGCAGCCGGAACATCACCGTGCTCGTAGCAAATCCGCTTCATTTCCTGAACCAGATAAGCACCAAAGCCACGTCGCCGAAAGTTTTCGCCCACCGCCATGTAAATGTCGCCGTACGGCCGGTTGTAGTGGAACAAAACTCCGCCCGCCGCGACGACTGCGCCATCCAAATCAAGTAACCACGTCGATTCCGAGTTCGGATCCCACTCCAGTTTATTCTCAGCTCCACGCGCTGCATCTTCGGTCGTCGCGCGGCGAAAAACCGCACCCGATGGGGCAGGGTGGTGCGTTGTCAGCCTGTCGTGAAACAGGATGCTCTCACTTTCAACGTTGCTCGCGAACAAGTGCAGCATCACGGCGAGTTGCGGATTATTCGATTGCGTCTCAATCGCCACAGCTCCGCTTGCCTCGAGCAAAGTTTCAAACAGCTTGAACACCCGGTCGCGCGCCGGCGGCATGATATGAAACTCATAGATCGTCGGCCGATCTTTCCACGGTCCCGCAACCGCGACTGAGCCATAGCCAACGATGGTTGATCCGTCGCGGAGCAAGTATTCTCGCGTCCAGCCCGAGCGGAAATGAATCGAATCCTTGAGGATCTGGCAATTCATCTCCTGGCGGAACAAATCCCTCCACGGGAGTATCTGCTGGAGTGGCGATTCAGTCGCAGATAATGCCATGTAAACCCTCCTAAATGGGTGGCCGGGACAACTCGTTGTCCCGGTGGCGCAGCCACAAGAGGCTATTCCAACCAGCCAATCGGAACCCCCACGCTCCCACCCTGTTCGTAATATCGAGCCGAACTCCACGGCCAGTCGCAAGGCCGATCAACCAAGCCAGCCTTTACAGGATTCTGATGCGTGTAGGTCAGTTTTCCTCAGTTTTTTCTTCAGCGAACAAGTTAAATCCATAATACCCAGCCTGCCAGAAAGACTCTGCCAGATCAACATGCGAATAATATTCTAACAATACGTCCTGAGCCAGCCTCTTGATCTGGAAAGAACTCCGCTGCTTCCACTGTTTCATGAAATGAGAAAGTTGATTGGCTTCCGGAAACCAAACAATCGCATGAACATGATCGAGCATGATCACAAAGCCAACACATCGTCCCGATTGTTTCGACAACTGGGAGCGAAGCACACCAAGCACAACTTTCTTGGACCGATCGTGATCGAGCAAACGACGTCTTCGATAACACGAATAGGTCACAAAATGAGCGTGACCTTCTTCGTCGAAGATACGTTTTGATGTCATGCTAGCTTGGGAATTACGCTATTGGGGAATGATGATCGACAGGATCGGGTGGCCCGGACAACTTGTTGTCCGGGTGGCGCAGCCACAAGAGGGCAAATCAGAACAGGTTGCCATCGCCTCCTGTCGCTTCGCGACCGGGACAACAAGTTGTCCCGGCCACCCCTTAATATCTGCATGGTCCTAGACTCACACCCTCACATCACTTCGCCTTCACACACCGAAACCCCACATGATTCGCCCCCGAGTTCGGGTCACCCTTCCCGCGCCCGCCCGGATCATACCGTTTGCAATACTGATCGGTGCACAGGAACGATCCCCCGCGTTGCACGCGTTTGGCCATTCCGGGTTCGAGCGGATCATAACTATCGGGCGGACCGGTCGGATTCTTCTCCGGTGAGTTGGCATAAGTATCGGGCCGATACCAATCGCTGCACCATTCCCAAACGTTGCCCGCCATGTCGAACAGGCCAAAGCCGTTCGCGGGATAACTTCCCACCGGCGCAGAGGCGCGATAACCGTCCTCGCTCGTGTTCTCGATCGGGAAGCGACCTTGCCAGGTATTCGCCATCACTTTCCCACCCGGACGGAACTCGTTGCCCCACACGAATTCTTTCTTCGCCAACCCGCCACGCGCAGCATATTCCCACTCAGCCTCGGTCGGCAGACGTTTGCCGGCCCATTTGCAATAGGCGGCGGCATCCTGAAAACTCACCTGCACAACCGGATAGTTTTCGCGACCCACAATATTGCTCTTCGGCCCTTCGGGATGTTGCCAGTCGGCACCCGGCACCAGATCCCACCAGATCGCATGATTGTTCAGCGGCACCGGCTGGCTGGGAGGCGTGAAAACCGGGCTCGCTGGTGCCAGTTTATCCGGCGGAACTCCCGGGAAATTCCTGGGGTCGAGCGCAAGCTCGGCCGAGGTTTTGTAGCCCGTCGCCTTCACGAACGCGGCGAACTGTGCGTTCGTCACCTCGGTTTTGTCCATCCAGAAACCGTCGAGCGTCACGTTGTGCCACTGGCGTGCATCACCCATCGCTGGGTCGTCGCAGCCCATCGCAAACGTGCCCGAGGGAATCCAAACCATTCCCTCAGGCGCGGGGCTGTCGGGCGCGGGACTATCCGGCCGTGTAACCGGCGACGCTTTCTCAGCGTTCGTCGCGGCCGAAGGCGCTGCGTCGGACTTCGTCTTCGATGCCCCGCTCATGGTCGTCGCGGCATATGTAAACGCGAATGCTCCAATCGCGATCGCGCCATAGAGCAAGTATTTCGGAAACTTCGAAGCGCTCGGGGATTCTACCTTGGCCTCGGTCACTGCGCGGGCCCGAGCTCGCTCACGACGCTCACGACTCATAACGAACCTACTCTCGCCAGATTGATGCGAACTCCTGAATCTCCAGATTCATCGTAAACCATGCCATTTCGCGTGTCCATTTCGTGGCGACTCGCGCGGAGCGGCGGTCCTCCCGCTTCGCTCCGCGCGGCCATACGTCGCAGCTCTCTCTTACCAATCACCTGAACAGCGAGAAGGGATTCATCCGGACGCCGAGCGTCTTCTTCGAGTCGACTTTGAAAGAGGATAGGGGAGTGATGCACGCGAACGGCATTGCCTCGGCGCCGATGAAGCAAAGCCCGCGATCGTCGACCACCGTCGCCAGTACGCTCGGGAATAGCAGAGCCCGAATCTCCGCGGCGCGGGGCACCTTCTTCGGATCGATTTTGATCCGGAAACCGCCCGGCCCAGGAACGCCCAGCATGGCGAGCATCGCCGAACCCGATCCTGCTTCTCCCCCGTCGCCATTCGATGCGCCGAGGATGTTGCCAAAGTACTGCACGGTGCGCGGCAGACTCGCTAGCCCCGAAGGCCAGATCGAGTCGCGCAGATCGCCGACGCTCAGCGACGTCAGCCCCGGCGGCAGCAACGCCAATGTCTTGGCAAGGTTTCCACTCGCTGCCCAGCGCTTCGCGGGATCCGACTCCGTCGCCAGAGCCGCGCGTGCCACTTCCGGGTTCACCGCCACGACCAGGGACGACTTGCCCAGGAGAATCGTCGGCTGGACTCCGCCCCAGAGCCAGGGCACCACGCCTTCGGGCGAAACCAGCCGGTAGCCGCGATCCGGCGCGGGCAGCCGCTCGAACTGCAACGCGGGAGCGTCCGCCGCTTCCTGTTTGTCCGCCTCTGGTTTGGGGCCGCGAAGCGCATCGTTGGTTCGGGCGATCAGGGTATCAAACACCTTGCCAAACGCCTCAGGGTCGCGAACCTCCAGAAGAAGCGTGGGAGCGGCCGAATCTGGCTCTTCCCAAATGTCCGTGCGGGCAATGTAAAGGCTCCACGCCGGCCCGATGTGTGCCAGCAAATCCTCGCGAAGTCGCTGGCCGGTTGCGTCGCGCAAACCCTTGGAAACGAGCCCAAACATCGCATCGATCTCGGCCGCAGCTTCGGGCTGAAGCTTCTTGAACGCGGCAACAACCGTGTCGTAGCTCTTGCCCGCATCAAAGGATCCAACCGCGAACGCCCCTGCATCTTTTGGAATCGGCGGCAGGCGATCAACCTGCAAACGAGGCTGGTCGATCAGGCCAAGCAGCCCGGTCCGCGGCGTGGGGATCTCGAAGCGAACAACGGTCATCAACGCCTTGTCTTGAAAACCCCAACGCACAATCACTCGTTTAAGCCGGTCGAGCCCAAGCGTCTTCAGCTCGACATCTTCCTCGCGCGGCTTTTCCTTCGCGTCATCGCCGTTCTTCACGACGCTCCCAGCGCCCGGCAAGACCAACTCTTGCAACGAAAGATTAGCAACAACAGGCGTATTCACCTTTTTCACGACGTCCTGCAACAAGAAACCGCCGTGACCCGACTCAATCACCGCCAGACCATTCGCCGCGAATCCCTTGATCGCCTTCCCTTCCTCAAGCGCAGCCACGCGCCCGGGCCACGCCACCGCGTTCGGCGTTTTCCCTTCGATGGCGTCGAGAACCAGGCTGACCATATCGAATCCAGCCTCAGCCGGCTTCGCTTTGGGATCAGTCGCACCCGTACGAAGCACTCCATCGGCGATGATGAGATCATCACCTTCAAACCACCATGTCATTACCTCTTTGGGACCTTCGGGCTTCTTCTTCGCCTTTTCGTCCGCATCGTCGGGTAGCGGCGCAGCGACCGGCTCGACAAAACGAGGCTGCGACGCAGGAGTCGGCGTCGCTGCTTGCACTGCCTGGGGCGGAAGCGAGCGCACTGCCGCCGGTGGTGCGGGTGAAGGAGTCGCGGGTTCAACCGCTGGCGCAGCGGGCGGAAGTGCGGCGGGAATCGCTCGTGCAGTTGCAGTGGGAGGCGCCACAGCCGGCAGAGGAGATGACACATTTCCAGTCGGCGATGCTGGTGCGATTCCGCTCGGCGCCACTTGCAGTTCGGCGGAAGGAAGTCCACTCAGCGAGCCAGGCACCACGTTTCGCTCGAGAAGCTTCTTCTCAAACTTCTCGCCATCGGCCGGCGCATCTTCGGGCTTCTTCACTTCCTCCATCTGAAACAGTTCGCGACCTCGCAACTTCACCGACTTCGCAACCGAGTCATCATCGGCGAGCAATTTCAACAGCCGCTCGCTGCTCGGCCGGGCGTCCTTCGACCCAAACCCCTTGAGAATCATCACCGCGGTTTCGTCTTCAGCATTTTCACGCTGATAAACCGCAAAGAGAAATCCGCGTTGAAAGGCGGTTTCTGTGTATCGAGTTAAATCCGCCCCAGTAATCTTTGCGCCCGTCTCTTCCTTGAGCAGCCGTTCGACGACCTGCCGTCCCACGCTGCCGAGCATTTCGCCGGCGGAAGTTTGATTCAAAACCGCATAGGCCGCCGTTTGCTTCCAGCGCTCGGGAGCAGCGCCGAGGCCGTCGTACTCAACAAGAACCGCGAGGTTTTTCGCCGGAATGAATCTGGCGGGCGTCGTTTTATCGTCCGCAGCCTGAACGCACGACGCAATCAGCAGAAGCGAAGCCACAAGCGGGATTCGTAGCGCGGTCATCGGTGCTCCTCCCTGTAGTGCTTATCCCGAGCGCAAAACGAATTGTTACATCCGTCGCCGGATTCTAACCATCGTCATCGTGGCAGGTCTATATTTCGATGTACAAAAACCAAACAAACGTTGCGATCTGCGTCCCTGAGCGAACGCCAACCTTCTGCAAGCACAATGGCCATCCCCGAGCTTTTCACCTTCAGAGTGGCCAGAAGTAGTTACTGAGAGATGGTTTGCGCTCGTAGCGATCGACCTCGAGAACTCTTGGCCGATCCGGCTCAGATTTCTCCCGAACACACCCAGGCCTTTTCGGGCGAGGCCGCTGACGCAGCTTCCAATTCGCATTCCCGGCTGTGAGCTGGCTTCATTGATATGATTGAGCGGACCTAGCACGATCGTGAGTCTGGACGAGTCCCGGCTATCGGCGGCGAGATTCGCGACCGTCCGCCTCTTTCAACCGCAGGAGTGTCGAGCATGCTCCGCACCAGGTGGAAGGTCAGCGCGGTGGTTCTGCTGACCTCGTGCGCGATAGCGAGCCTGGCAATTGGGTTGCTTCTATCCAATCGCGAAGGCGGGCACGGAAGCGCCACGTCAAAGGCGGTGGCGGAAACCGCCGGGAGCAACGCAACCAAACGCCGCACTTTCATACCGGACGGCAAGCCGGTTTACATCGGCCTCTATTCGACCGACCATTTTGGCGATCCTGTAAGCGATCTCTACAAAGCCAACATGGACGTGATTGCCTGTCTCGGACGAACCCAGGGTATCGATGTCATCAAGAGTCTCACCAACCGCACTTCCGCCATGCGCATCGTGCTGGACCCGGACCTCTTGCGGGCCAATGGGCTGACATCCGGCGAAATGATGGACCTGCTCAAACCGTCAGCGACGAGAATTTCAAACGAGCGAATCGACGAGGGCACGGGAAAAGTGTTTCAGGTGAAGGAGTACGAGATACTCATTGTGGGAAGATACAATCGGCCGGAGCAATTCGAAAACATCATTGTGAAAGCCAAACGTGACGGCGAGATTCTGAAGCTCAAGGACGTCGGCCGGGCAGCAGAGACGGCTTTCGATATTCCCGCGGTCTCCACAGACATGGACGGAATTCCAGCAAGCGTGGTCTTTCTCAAGCCATACGCCACCTGGAGCGGCGCCATGGCCGTTGCGTCGCTAGAGACAGACCTGAAAGAGATAAACACGAAACGATTCGCTCGCGACGTGAAGACTCAGATCATTCCGCCCGACAGCGAAGACGTCATTTACGCGGTCATCGAGGCTCCTTTAGATTCAACACTCGATGACACGCGAAATATTTGCCACAAGTTACTTGCAATCGCCAAACGCAACGACGAGATCGAGTCGGTCTGGACGCTGGCAGGTTACGACATCCGAACCGAGACTCGCAGTCCGAACTTGGGAACCTGCCTCATCCAACTCAAGAGTCGGCCCGGTCGCATGCTGACCGCACGCCAGATCATCGGAAACCTCGAAGAAAAAAGTCGTAAGTTGGACGTCCTTCTCGAGTTCCTCGAGCCACCCGCGTTTTCGGTTTTCGTCGCGGCCGGAGGTTTCTCGGTACGAGTCCTGGACAAAACGAATTCGATTAACAACTGGCGGCTGCAAGAAAACCGCGAAACACTCATGGCCAACTTGCTTAACCGCAACGACCTGGCAAGTTTCTTCACATTCCTTGCCAGCAACTACCCAAAGCATGAACTGATCATTAATAATGATACCGCCACGCAAAACGGGTTGTCGATTTCAACCACATTGGAACATTTGGCCCAGAACTTCGGCGGCAGCGTCCAGTCCCAGCAGACACTGAAGCAATTCGTCGACGATCCGTCGACCCTGTCCATCAAAAACAACCGCGGCGAACCCGTATCGTACAGCTCATTCCTACAATTCAAAAAGAAGCGAGGGCTGATCGAGATCGATCGCTAAAGCTCAGTTCTCGCCATCGCCCATGAAAAGCGCCCTGCCACCCGCGGAAGATTCGAGCCAATCGAATTCCTACATCTCAATGCGATTTCTTATGCAGACCTTTCCATAGCGAAGCCCGACCAAGACCCGCCAAAGAGATCCCAAACTCTTCGCTACCTTCGCTCTCTTCTGTTCCAAACCTCTTCCAAACTCAACCCAACCACCCAAACGTCCACTTCTTCGTTTCGTTACCTTCGTTCACTTCTGTTCAAGGTCTTTTCCCAAGGCCGTATCTGAACAAACACTGAATTCTTGGCTCATGCCGGATTGCAGGGTGGTGATAGCAAAAGACCGATCAGAGCGCC
>CAMFLR010000012.1 GCA_945957605.1 uncultured Isosphaeraceae bacterium | reverse complement strand
CTCTCAAAAAGCGCAAGCGAAGATTTGATGAAGACGAATCCCGGACACTATTGGGGCTCACCACCAGTGGCACCCGACGGTCTGATTTTGACCACCATCCTGAAATCTATCATGAGCTAACTTTTTCTTATAAGGAGCGCGCAAAAAAACACGCCGCTGGAGAGTGGTCCCGCGCCTTGACTGACCGACAGCCGAGGTGCCTCTCCAGCGGAGTGTTCAAGCCAACCACATGTAATGCGATCGGCCAGTTCGTGAATTGACACTGAATCTCAATGTCAATTTCCATTTCGATTGTATCCGCACCGCAGGCGGATGCAAGACGGTGTTTCGTTGAATACACGCGTATTGGTCGATGTGTGGTACTTGGACCAGGCGATTGAGATGAGTTTGCCTGCTGGCCGGAGTCGAGCGCACTGCCTCAAGTTCTTGAAGCTAAATGATTAGCGTGTTTTCTCAGTTTTCAGAAGAATCGAAGAATCCGAAGAATCTGCGGCAATTAATATCGGAGAAACCTGGTTTCACGCGTGTTTTGATGCGCGGAAACGTGGTTGACGCTTCGAAAAAGCCGCTCGGCTTATGGGGAAAGAGCATGACCGAGGAGCGGGACGAAATGGAGCTTCGTTACGAGAAAGCGCGGGAGAGAACGATATCAAACAATCAGCGCCCGAATGACGGCGAAAACGCAGCGCCTTTACGCACGTTCCGGGCGCTTGTTACAAAGGAGCGATCGATATCTTCGAGATTTTGCGTGCGTTGCGCGCAACCTCGCGTCGCTGGTCATCTTGAGGCGAGACGCACCGACATGGCAAACGACAGCGAACCTGATTCGGTCGAGAATTCGGCGGAAATTCCGCGCGTCGAAGAGAACCAAATTCAACATCTAAGCCAGATTCAAACGCGCTGGAGTATGATCTTCGAGGCGCATCAAGGGCCGCCCGACGCTGCTTCCAAGGCGCTCGAAGGGCTGATGATGCGCTACTGCGGCGCGGTGAACCGCTACCTCATCGGGATCACCCGCGACCCTGAACTGGCGAACGACCTTTCGCAGGAATTCGCGCTTCGGTTTGCGCGTGGCGATTTTCGTCGCGCCGACCCGCGCTTCGGCCGGTTTCGCAACTTCGTGAAAACCGCCGTGATGAATCTTGTGATCGATCATCACCGCCGTAAGAAAACTCGCCCTCAGGTTCATCTACCCGATGGTATCGAGCCCGAAGCGGTCGAGCCCGATCTCAACGAGATGGATCAGCGGTTTCTCGACTGCTGGCGCGAGCAGATTTTTCAATCGGCGTGGGCTGAACTCGAAAGACTCGAGGAACGCACGGGCCAGCCGTTTTACTCGGTCCTGAAGGCACGCACCGATTGCCCCGACCTCCATTCGCCCGAACTTGCGGCGATTCTCAGCGAAAAGCTAGAGCGACCGGTGACTGCGGGCTGGTTTCGCCAGACGCTCTTGCGATCGCGCGAAAGATTCGTCGAATTCATTATTGAAGATGTGTCGCTGAGCCTCGGTTCCCCGAGTGCAGAGTATGTCGACGAGGAGTTGATGGACCTCGGCCTCTGGGATTACTGCAAGTCGGCCAGGAATCGCTAGCGGTTTCAGAAACCGCCGTGTTGATCGTTACGCCCCATTCCCCCTAATTGCAGGCTCATGTCGATCCTCCTGGCAATCTCGAGCATCATGGTCATCGGCATCGTCCTGCTCGACGGCTTCGAGGCGCTACTGCTGCCGAGGCGCGTTTTGCGCAAGTTCCGGCTGGCGCGCTATTACTACGTGCTGAGCTGGCAGATGTGGAAATCAGTCGCGCGGGCGATTGGTTCGCGCAAGCGCCGCGAGGCGTTTTTGAGCGTGTATGGGCCGCTGTCGATCGTCGTGCTGTTCGCGATCTGGGCGTCGGGGTTGATTGTTGGTTTTGCCGTGTTGCAGCAATCGCTCGACACACCGCTCAACACGCCGGGCGGCGAACGGACTCCGATTGACTATTTCTATATGAGCGGCGTGACGATGTTCACGCTGGGCTATGGTGATGTCACACCCGCGTCGTCGCTTGGCCGAATCATTGCGGTGATTGAGTCGGGGGTTGGGTTCGGTTTTCTTGCTGCGGTGATTGGCTATCTTCCCGTTCTGTACAGCGCGTTTTCACGGCGAGAATTGCCGATATCGCTACTTGACGCCCGCGCGGGTTCACCGCCGACAGCCACCGAGGCACTCGTCCGTGCGGGGCGATCGCATGAACACGCGTCGATGCTGAGCCATCTCAGCGAGTGGGAGCACTGGGCGGCGGAGGTGCTCGAAAGCCATCTCTCGTTTCCAGTGCTGACGTTCTATCGTTCGCAGCACGATAATCAGTCGTGGTTGGCAGCGCTGACCGCCGTGCTCGACACATGCGCCATCATCATGTCGCATCTCGAAGAGATTGATTCGACGCAGGCGACGCTGACATTCGCAATGGCGCGGCATGCGGCGGTCGACCTGGCGCAGATTTACCGCTCTGCGCCGCTGCAAATCGACGAGCCGCGCATCACGCCGGACGAAATCACGAGGATTCGCACCGCGCTGGTTTCGGCCGGCTATCGCGTGCGGCACGACGAGCGATCGGCCGCCAAGATGAACGAGTTGCGCGCGATGTACGAGCCGTTCGTGCTCGCGCTGGGCCGACACTTCGTGCTCGATGTCCCTCGCGTCATCGCAGCAGACGCCGTTGTGGATAACTGGCAGACGAGCGCGTGGATGCGACGATCGATCGGCCTGGGCGCGCTTCCGCTTGGACGTCGCTTCGACGATCACGACGAATGAGCGCGCACGATTTGCGATGAAACGCTCGGCGGTTGTTTGAGCGTTTGGAAGATGACGCAATAACGCTCGGTGAGTCGCAGCAAGTTTGCAAGCTGATCGTCGGGCGCATCGGATTCGACTTCGAACGCCAGCCGGACCGCCGTGAAGCCGACGGGGGTCTCTTTGCTCACGCCCAGCGTACCGCGGAAATCGAGGTCGCCTTCCGCTATCACCTTGGCTTTTTGCAGCGAAACGCCGAGCGTTTTTGCCACCGCAGCGAGCGTCACACCGGCGCAGGCAACGAGCGATTGAAGCAGCATATCGCCCGAGCAGGCTTCGCTGCCGTCACCTCCTGCGGCGGGGTGCAAGCCGGCGCGGGCTTCGCCCAGGAATGTCGCAACATTGCATGACAGCCCATCGGCATCGACGACTCCGGTTGCGCGCAGGACTGCGCAGGCGGATTCGGGTTCTGCGCGATAGCGCTCCTTGAGCGGCGCCTGGCGCGCTTTCAGTTCGTGAATATCCATGTCACTGGCTCGCTCGCAAAAGACGAAAGCCTGGCGAATCTCCGTCCCCACACTGTAACGCCCCGCGCACGCGTAGCAACCGGTGCGCCGGCGGCACAACAATTGCGTTCGACTTGTTCAAGGAATGCAAAACATCCCGATCTTTCGCAAGAAGTTGGGTGGCTTGCAATCGCTGAGTGGGATCATTCCGGATAAGATGGCGGCCATGCGAGGCACCGTTGAGTGACTTCGACCGAGTCATTCTTTCGACGTTGTGAAGCAAGGGGAAGCGGCCAGGATGAGTTTAACGTCACAATGGAAGGCCGCGCCTTCTCGGGACCGCGAATCAATCACCGAATCCATCTTGATCGACCCGCAGGGCAACGAGCCGATTCGCGCTGAGCTCTTCGGCGTCGAACATCTCGAAGAACATGCGCGGCGGCTCGCAGCGGTTTGCAAGCTTTCGCCGCTGACGATGACGAGTAGCCCTCTGCTCAAGCGGTTCCATGAAAATGGAACCGCGCTCGAGCGCGCGCACCATTCAATCCGCGACGATTTCGATCGCGTCGAAGGGCGCGGGCTCGACGCCGAATGGTTGATAGATAACTACCACGTCGTCGATGAAGTGCTGCGCGAGGTCAAGAAGGACCTTCCTTCGGGCTACGACGCCGAGCTTCCCAAGCTCGCGGATCCGCCGCTCGACGATTTCCCACGCGTGTATGCGCTGGCGCTCTCGCTCGTGGCGCACACGGACGGTGGGCTCGATGAGTTGCGCATCGATCGATTCGTTGCCGCATTCCAGACGGTCGCGCCGCTCTTGATCGGCGAGCTCTGGGCCGTGCCGACGATGCTGCGACTTGTGTTGCTCGAGAACTTGCGACGGCTAGCCGACCTGATGCTCGCCGGCCGCGCGGGACGAAAGCGGGCCGATGAGTGGGGTGCTGCGCATCTCGCAAGCACGACCGCTGTCGTTGCCGAAGATGTGCCGCACGTTGATAGCCCGCCGTTTGGTGAGCTCGAGGGCTCGTTCGTTGGCCGGTTGATTGAATTGCTGCGCGACCAGGGGCCGGCGGGTGCGGTCGCACTCGACAGGCTCGATGGCGAGTTGGAGCGATTCGGCATCGACCCGAATACGTTGCTTGTCAACGAGCATCGCCTGCAGGCTGCGAATCAGCTTTCGATCGCCAATGCGATTACGAGTTTGCGGCTGCTGAATGTGCTCGACTGGAACACGTTCTTCGAGAAGGCGAGCCAGGTCGAGACGATCCTCCGCACCGATCCCGCTGGTGTTTATACGAAGCAAGATTTCGCCACGCGCGACCGCACCCGTCGAAGCGTCGAGAAGATTGCCCGCGGCGCGAAGGTGGAAGAAGTTGAAGTCGCGCGACAGGCGATTACCCGCGCAGAAGCCGCGAAGAATACCGGCGCGGCATTATCGCGTGAACACGTCGGCTATTATTTGATCGATCGTGGCAAAGACGAGTTGAAGCGCTCGCTCAAGTATCGGCCAAAGGGATGGGAGCGGCTGCTCGACTTCACGATCGCGCATCCGAACTTCGTCTACTTCGGGTCGATCGGCGCGTTGACGGCACTCTTGCTCACGCTGTTCGGCACGGTGGCGCCGAGCGTTGGTGCGTTGATTGGGCTGATCGTTGTCCTGCTCATTCCGACGAGTGAACTGGTGGTTGGCGTCGTCAACCACTGGGTCACACTCTTGATGCCGCCCAAGGTGCTGCCGAAGCTTGGTTTCCGCGAGGGAATCGCCGCCGATTGCTCGACGTTTGTTGTAATGCCGAGCATGCTGGTGCGCCCCGAAAGTGCGCGAGTGTTGCTCGAACGGCTGGAGATTCATTATCTCGCCAATCCCGACCCGCAGCTTCGTTTCGCGCTCCTGACAGACTTCGCCGACGCGCCGACCGAAACACGGCCGGAAGACGATGGCTACGTGCAATCGGCCATCGAAGGCGTTCGTGCGTTGAATCAGCGTTACGCGGTTGAAGGTGAGGAGGTTTTCTATCTCTTCCACCGCAAGCGGCTGTTCAACGCCGCGCAGGGCGTTTGGATGGGCTGGGAGCGGAAACGCGGCAAGCTCACCGAGTTCAACCGCTTGCTTCGAGGTGCGACCGATACCAGCTACACAGTTGTCAGCGGCGATCTATCGAAGCTGCCATTTATCAAATACATCATCACGCTTGATGCCGATACGAAGCTAATTCGCGATACCGCGCGGCAGCTTGTGGGAACGATTGCTCACGCGCTTAATCAACCTGTGCTCGACAATGCGCAGGGGCGCGTGGTCGAAGGGTTCGGCGTATTGCAGCCGCGCGTGAGCGTGCATATGTCGGGGGCGATGGGGTCGTGGTTCTCGTCGATCATGGCGTACTCTGCGGGGATCGACCCGTATTCTGTCGCTGTGTCCGACGTTTATATGGACCTGTTCAACGGCGGCAGTTTCACGGGTAAAGGGATTTACGACGTCGACGCGTTTGAAGGCGCGACGGGCCATACGTTCCCGGAAAACCGGATCCTCAGCCACGACCTGATCGAAGGCAATTACGCGCATTGCGGGTTGGTGACCGATATCGAGCTGTTCGACGATTTTCCGCCGCGCTATCACGCATACGCGCGACGCGAACATCGCTGGGTGCGCGGTGACTGGCAATTGCTGCCCTGGCTGGCGCCCCGCGTGCCGAGCCCGGATGGTCCGCGGCGTAACCCGCTTCCATTCTGCGAGCGCTGGAAGGTTTTCGATAATTTGCGTCGCAGCCTGGTACCGCCGTCGGTCTTGCTGCTGCTGATTCTCGGCTGGACGGTGCTTCCTGGCCCCGGGTGGCTCTGGACGCTCGTCGCGCTCGCGGTGCCATTTTTGCCAGTCTTCCAACAAACCACCGGCGCGATTTTTGGCGCAATCAAGAGCCGTAGCTTCGGGCCGATTCGTGGACTGTTCGACGGTCTTCCTTACACGTTCGTTCAAACGTTACTCACGCTCACATGCCTGGCGAATCAGGCAATCATCATGGTCGATGCGATCTCCCGCACGCTCGTGCGGTTGTTCATAACGCATCGAGACATGCTCGAATGGGAGACCGCCGCGTCGACAGAGCGTCGGCTAGGAACCGGAATCGGCCAGTTCATCAAAACAATGTGGCCCGCCGCGACGCTTGGCTTAGTCGTAACGGCGCTCGTCGCTGGGGTGAACTCGGCGAACCTCGCCTACGCGATACCAGTCACGTCACTCTGGTTCATTTCGCCGGTGGTGGCGTTCATTGTTAGCCGGCCGCGACATCGCGAGACCGTGCCGCTAACGTCGCAGGAGCAGCGATCGCTTCGCCGCGTCGCCCGGCGCACCTGGCGCTTCTTCGAGACGTTCGTCGGCGATGCCGATCACTGGCTGCCGCCCGACAATTTCCAGGAAGAAGGCGGCGACCGGATCGCTCACCGCACGTCGCCCACGAACAAGGGATTGTTGCTCCTATCGACGCTCACAGCGCACGACCTGGGATACATCGGCATTCGCACGCTCGTCGATCGGCTTGAAAAGACGATGGCGACGCTCGAAGCGCTGCCCAAGCACAAGGGGCACTTCTACAACTGGTATCACACCCTCACGCTCGAAGTGTTGCCGCCGGCTTATGTGTCGACCGTCGATAGCGGCAACTTGCTCGGCTGCCTGATCGCGCTTCGCGAAGGGTTGAAGGACAAGGCGCGCGAGGCAGTGCTTGGCCTATCGGCGGCGGAAGGCTTGCGCGATACGCTTGGCCTGGCGACCGATGTGTTGCACCATGCGAAGGGACTTGGCGACACTCGCGCGTTCCTTGCGCTCGAGGAGAAGCTAACACAGCTCGATCGCCATCTCGACGAACAGCCGAGTGATTTCGCGGGCTGGGATGCGTGGCTGGGGACGCTCGAGTGGGAGTCGGTCGACGCGATTGCTAAAGCACGATCGATGGAATTGACCGACGGGTCGCGGCTCGAATCGGTCGAGCTTTGGCTCCGTGCGTTTGAAACCGAGGTGCGCGAGCGTCGGACCGAGCTGGCGCTGTTCAATACGGTTGGACCGCTCGACAAGCTCGCCACCACGAACACGATTGCGGCCGAGTTGATCGAACGGCTGGAACGGCTTGGCGAACGTGCCGAGGCGCTGGCCGATGCGATGGATTTCACGTTCCTCTTCAAGGAGGAGCGGCAGCTCTATTCGATCGGCGCGAACATCGTGCACGATCGGCTCGACCCCTCGTGCTATGACTTGCTCGCCTCAGAATCATGCCTGACGAGCTACCTCACAGTGGCTCGCGGCGAGGTGCCGCGCAAGCATTGGTTCCAGCTCGGCCGTCCGTTCATTCGGGCGGCGGGAAGCATCGGCCTGCTCTCGTGGGGCGGCACGATGTTCGAGTACTTGATGCCGCGACTGCTGCTCAAATCGCTTCCCGGCACAATCCTCGCCGAGATGATCAACACCACGGTCGCCCGGCAAATTGAGTATGGCAAGCATAACAACGTGCCGTGGGGTATTTCCGAGTCGGGATTCTCGGCGCAATATCTCGATGGCGATTACCAGTACCAGTCGTTCGGCGTTCCCGGTCTTGGTCTCAAGCGCGGGCTGGCACGCGACCTTGTGATTGCTCCGTACGCCACTGCACTGGCGACGATGGTTGAACCTCGCGAGGCGCTTGCGAACTTCAAGCGGATCGATCAGGAAGGCGGCCTCGGTTCATACGGTTTCTACGAGGCAATCGATTACACCGGCGATCGCATGCCGCGCGGGAAAAAGTCGATCGTCGTGCGATCGTATATGGCGCATCACCAGGGGATGAGCCTGATCGCGATCGCCAACGCAACGCTCGGCGACATCATGCCGCGGCGGTTCCATCAATCGACGACCGTGCGCTCCGGCGAACTGCTGCTACAGGAGCGAATCGCCAAGGACGTACCGATCGTTTCGGCCGATGAGATCGACGGCAAGCCTGATGTGACGCCGATCGAAACCCGCGCAGTCGCGACCCCGCCCATGAGTCGCCGGCTGAGTTCGCCCGCGACTGCTGCGCCTCGAACTCACCTGCTCTCCAACACGCAATACAGCGTGATGGTCACCAACTCGGGGGCCGGCTATAGCACTTGCCACGGGCTCGACATCACCCGCTGGCGCGAAGATATCACGCGCGATCATTGGGGCCAGTTCCACTACATTCGCGACGTGCACTCGGGAGTTTACTGGTCGACCGGCTATCAGCCGACTCGCAAACTTCCCGACGAATACGAGGTCCTCTTCTCATCCGACAAGGCCGTCTTCCGGCGCAGAGATGAGGGAATCGAAACGCGGATGGAGGTCACCGTTTCGCCCGAAGGCTTGGCCGAAATCCGCCGGATCACACTCACGAACCACAGCCTCGCGGTCCGCGAGATCGAAGTTACGAGTTACGCGGAAATCGTTCTCGCCTCGCACAACGGCGATGGAATGCATCCCGCGTTTGGCAAGTTGTTCATCGAAACCGAATGGCTCGGCAACGCGGGCGCTCTGCTCTGCCGCCGCCGGCCCAGGCAGGTCGAGCAACCACCGCTCTGGGCGCTTCATGTTTCGGCGTCGGATATGGGCGCTGGTGCGATTGAGTTCGAGACCGATCGCGCGCGGTTCCTGGGACGAGGCCGCACAACCGCAGCGCCTGCCGCGCTCGATCCTGGTGTCCATCTATCGGGAACAACCGGCGCGGTGCTCGACCCCGTCGCCAGCCTGAGGCGCAAGCTGCGCATCGAACCAGGCTCATCGGCGATGGTCGCATTCACGACCGCGATGGCGAACACACGCGAGGAAGCCGAGCGGCTCGCGGGACAGTATCGCGAAGCCGGCGCGGTGGCTCGCGCGTTTGATCTCGCATGGGCGCATTCGCAAGTCGAGCACCGCCAGCGCACCTGGCAGCCCGACCAGGCCGTGTTGTTCCAGCGTCTGGCGGCGCACATCATTTATTCGGGATCGCTTCCGCGGTCGAATCATGATGTGATCACGGCCGATACTCCGGGTCAGGCCGGTCTCTGGAAACTGGGAATCTCGGGCGATCTGCCGATCGTGCTGGTGCGGCTGGTTGAATACGAAGAGCTAACGCTCGTTCATCAACTCCTCGCCGCGCACTCGTTCCTGCGCAGAAAGTGCGTGCCGTTCGATCTCGTTTTCCTCGACGAACGCCCTGCCCCGTATCACGACGAGTTGCACAACGCGATCGTCGACATCGTGAAGGCAAGTCACGCGAACGAGCTGATGGACAAGCCGGGCGGCGTGTTCGTGCGCGACAAGGCGACCGTTACTGATGCTGATTGTGATCTGTTGCAACTGGTCGCGCGGGTGGTGCTGGTTGGTGCACATGGACCGCTCGCTGCGCAGCTCGATCGCGTAGAACGTGCTCGCGCATTGCCGGCGCCACTCAGTCCGACGCGTCCGCGAATCGAGCCGGGAATTGGCGATATCGACGTGCCGGCCGATCTCGACTTCAACAACGGCCTGGGCGGATTCGCATCCAATGGTCGTGAATATGTAATCATGCTTCGCGGGAGCACGCCAAACGCCCCGCCAAGCCGCAATGGCAAGCCGCGTCTAGAAGCCGCGCCAAGGCTCGCGCTGCCACCGGCGCCGTGGATCAACGTGATTGCGAACCCAGGTTTCGGCTTCCTGATTTCTGAGTACGGCTCAGGATCGACGTGGGCGGGAAACAGCCAGTCGAACCGTTTGACCCCCTGGAACAACGACCCGGTTTCCGACCAGCCGGGCGAGGTGCTTTACGTCCGAGATGAGGAAGGCGGCGAGGTTTGGTGCCCCACGCCGGGACCGATTCCGCACCCTCAGCCTGTGGTTGTGCGACATGGTCAGGGGTACTCGACGTTCGAGCGTAGCCTCTTTGGGATCGACCAGAAGCTGACGGTCTTCGCACCGATTGCTGATCCGGTGAAGGTCGTCCATCTCTCACTGACGAACACCGGCAATGCGCCGCGGAAACTCTCGGCGACGTACTATGCCGAGTGGGTTCTGGGATCGCGCCGGGAGCAGTCGGCCCACTTCATTCACTCCGAACTTGATTCCGAAACCGGCGCACTTCTGGCGCGGAATCCTTACAACACCGACGTGCCAGGGCGGGTCGCTTTCCTCGACGTGAACCTCCGCCCGAGGACCTATACCGCCGACCGCGGAGAGTTCCTGGGACGCAATGGATCGGTGGTGTTTCCGGCCGCACTCTCGCGTACCGAACTGTCCAACCGGGTTGGCGGCGGATTTGATCCCTGCGGCGCGGTACAGGCGCAACTGACGGTCGCGCCCGGTGCAACCGTCGAAATCGTCTTCGTGATCGGCCAGTCCGGGTCGGTCGAAGATGCCCAGAAACTGATCGAGCGTTACCGCGAACCGGCGAACGCGAAGGCTGCACTCGATGACGTTGTCGCCCAGTGGGACGGCTTGCTCGGCGCGGTTCAGGTGAAGACTCCCAACCGCGCGCTCGACCTGATGGTCAATCGCTGGCTGCTCTACCAGGCGCTCGCTTGCCGAATTTGGGGCCGCTCGGCGTTTTATCAGTCCGGTGGCGCATACGGTTATCGCGACCAGCTTCAGGATGTGATGGCCCTGGTTTATGGCGATCCGGCCGAGGCACGGGCGCACATTCTTCGCGCGGCGGCCCGGCAGTTCGTCGAGGGTGATGCCCAACACTGGTGGCATCCGCCGCTAGGACGTGGCGTCCGCACTCGGTTCTCCGACGACTACCTCTGGCTGCCGTTCGTCACCGCGCATTACGTGCGGGTGACGGGCGACACGTCGATTCTCGACGAGACGGTGCCGTTCATCGAAGGCCCGCCGCTCATGTTCGGCCAGGAGGATACGTACGGCTTGCCAACCGTTTCCACCAAGACCGGCACGATCTACGAGCACGGAACAATTGCCCTCGAACGGGCTTGCGGCATGCTGGGCAAGCATGGCCTGCCGCTGATGGGCTCGGGCGACTGGAACGACGGCATGAATCGCGTCGGCATCCACGGCGAGGGAGAGAGTGTCTGGGTCGCGTGGTTCCTTTGCAGCGCACTCGCGCGATTCGCCAAACTTGCCGAAGGTCGCGGCGATCATGCCCGTGCAGCGAAATTCGGCGAGTCTGCCGATGAGCTTCGAAAGTCGACTGAAGAAAACGCGTGGGATGGCCACTGGTATCTTCGCGCGTACTTCGACGACGGCACGCCGCTCGGCTCGAAGTCGAACGAGGAATGTAAAATCGACTCAATCGTGCAAACCTGGGCAGTTATTTCAGGATTTGGGGACCCCACTCGCAGCCTCGAGGCGATGGGGCAGGTTGAAACTCAGCTCGTGAAAGATCACGAAAAGCTGGTCCTCCTGTTCACTCCGCCGTTTGATACCGGCTCGCTCCAGCCCGGCTACATCAAGGGGTACGTGCCGGGCATCCGTGAAAACGGCGGCCAGTACACCCACGCCGCAACATGGGTCGGCATCGCGACCGCGCTTCTCGGCCAGGGCGATCGTGCGATGGCACTGTTCGACATGCTCAACCCGATCAACCACGCTCTGAGCCCCGAAGAGGTGGAGCTGTATAAGGTTGAGCCTTATGTTGTCGTCGCTGACATTTACGGCATGCCGCCGCACACGGGACGAGGCGGTTGGACGTGGTACACCGGCTCGGCGTCGTGGGTTTATCGCCTCGCGCTCGAAAACCTGCTCGGGTTCCAGCTCGAAGGGAATCAGCTTACCGTAAAACCCTGCATCCCGCGCGGCTGGCCAGGGTTTGAGCTAACATATCGATATCGCAAGTCGACGTACCGGATCGCTGTCGAGAATCCCGATGGCGTCGAGACTGGCGTGCGGTCGGTGTCGGTCAACGGCAACGCCGTAACCGGCGAGGCGATCACGCTCACCGATGACGGCGGAAGTTACGAGGTACGGATTGTGATGGGAGCGTAGGCGCACGGCGAGCGCAGACGCTTCCCTTTCATGATCAACTTTTTAACTTTTGCGTCGCCCGAAAGCTTCGGATTCCGAAGCAGAAGTGAGGGCGACGCGCCGGTTTGATTTTTCGAACGATCAACCACGCCTGCAAAACAACTGAGCGGATGTCAGTCGTCGCGGCGGCCGCGGACGAATCCGCGCACCTGGAGATGGCTCACGGGGAGAGACGACTCGCGGAGCAGAGCGACCAACCGGTTCTCAACGGCTTGCGACGGGCGGAGGTCGGAACGATCGTCGACGACGACCACTTCATCCGTGACCGTGCCGAAACGGGACGCAACAAAGCGATCGCCGTCGGCATTGAGGATCGTTTCGGTCTGACGCGAGGACATCCGTGTGGATGTAACGAACGGCATAGGGTTCTCAGCGTGAACGCGGTTGGGGTTTAGGGGATTCATGCGCTCTACTCCGTTGCTGTCGATCCTAGGAGAGGTGCTGGAGCGTTACTCAGGCAAAACCGGTGCCAATAAGAAAAGCAACGAGTTTGGCAAGTCCGGCAAACAACTGTCTAAGGATAGAACGTATCTCTAGAAGTTGCAGTTGTTCTTTCGTGAACCTTTGGTGAATGCCTCTTCAGAATGCAATTTCTGCCTTAGGTTAGGCAGCCTCTTACAATCTGGAGCCATCCAGGCGAGCGAACAGCGACTGCCGCACTGTTCCAATTGCCCGCCAAAACGAAGATCGATACGATCGATCGAGAAGTGGTAAGGCAGCGAGCCGACGGCATGCGACTCGCTTGCAAGATTGTCCCAGTCTTCCCCGTTCGGGGCGGCTGTTCTGGACTATCTTCCTATCATTACGTCAATTGCGGGTCTCTCCGCTAAGTCGAATTCCCAGATTCTTACAATGGGCGCTTCTCAGCCCATTTTCTCCACAAGATATCACCGGTCCACCAGAAGGGATCCCGAGGGAAACCATGGGTCAGGAGCAGGTCCAGGCGTCTCATGGATTGATTGGGGAACTCAAGGATATCGCCCGTTGCGGGCGGCAAGTTTGGGGGAAAGTTCCTGCGTCCCGAAAGCTCGCACTCGTCGGGGCAGTTGGTGTGATGGCGGTCTACAGCGCGGCCAACTCAGGAATCTATCTCTGTCTCGGCTCTCTGGTGAACTCGGTAAAGCGCGGTATGGACGCGCACTTCACAGACTCAGCCGTGTGGCGGATTGCACTATTCTATCTCAGTGCCATCGGCTGCGCCTACCTAGTACGGGAAAGCATGAATGTTTTACGACGATATCTCGTTGAGAACACATGCACACAGATTGACAAGGATCTCTGTGTAAACCTTGTTGCACATTTGATGATGGTGGATCTCAGCCGCATGTCGCTCGAGCAAGTCGGCTCGCTTCATGGCCGAATCCATCGATGCGTGGATGGATTCGTGCGGCTCGTCCGCATCAGCTTCATTGACTTCATCCCTGCCATCTTTATCGGGGCCTTCGCCCTCGGTTCGGCTGCGTTCAAGCAGCCAATCGTGGCACTCGTTATGTTAGGCGTGGCGCCCATCTCGGTGACGCTGACGATCTGGCAGCTTCTCTCGCAAAAGGGAATCCGCCTCGGCCTGATGCGGATCCGCGAGGTGATGGACGGCACGGTCGTCGAGCAACTCACCGGTATCGACTATGTTCGGGCCGCGCACACGCACGGCCAAGAGATTCGCCGCGTTGAACTTGCGGCCGAACGCCGGCGATCGAAAGAGATCCGCCACCACTTCCAGATGTCGCTCTTCGGCTGCGGCAAGGCACTCAACGAAGGGTTCTTTCACCTGCTCGTGATCGGCGTAGCCGTGTACTTGCTCGTGCAAGGAAAGATCCCCGAAGGCGACGTCCTTACGTTCTCGATGCTCTTTTTAAGCGTGATGGCGCCGCTCAACGAGATCCACCGCTTTATCGACGAAGCCCACGAGAGCAGCCTGCGCGTCAACGACATGCTCGACCTGATGGCCGAGCCGATCGATCGTTCGTTCATGCCGGCCGACCCTCGGGAGCCAATGCTTCGCGACGATGTTCCGCTCTTTGAGGCGCACAACATTCGGGTCGACTACCGCACGCCCGATGGTCGACTTCGTCGCGCGCTCGATGGCGTTACGCTTACGATTCAGCACGGCGAGACGATTGGCGTGGCCGGTCGTTCGGGGTCGGGTAAATCGACGTGGCTACGCGTGTTGATGCGGTTGACGCATGCAGCGTCGGGCAACGCAACATTTGGCGGCGTGCCGATCGAGTCGGTCTCGCGTGAGGCGATTGGTCGGCTCGTGGGATACGTCGGGCAGAACCCGTTCGTCTTCTCGGGCACGATCGCCCAGAACATCTCGTACGGCGAAGACAACGTCACTCGCGCTGATGTTGAAGAGGCGGCCAAGCGGGCCTGCCTGTACGACGAGATCATGGAGATGCCCGGCGGCTTTGATGCGTTGGTCGCCGAGCGTGGACAGAATATGTCTGGCGGCCAGCGGCAGCGTCTGGCACTTGCACGCATCTTCCTCAAGAATCCGCCCGTGCTGATTCTCGACGAAGGTACCTCCGCACTCGACAACATCAGCGAGCGCGAGGTGCAAAAGGCGATCAATGAGGCCCGTGCCGATCGCACGGTGATCCTCGTCGCGCACCGACTCTCAACCCTGCGTGACGCCGACCGCGTGTTCGTCTTCGAAGACGGTCGAATCGCCGAAACAGGCACCTTCGACGAGTTGCTGAACAACAACGGCCCATTCGCCGAACTGGTCAACTCGGCAGGAGTCGGCCCGATGCCCGTTCCGGCCGAACCCGACAATCTTCTGGCACCTCTCACCGCCTGATCTTCTGCGGTTTGAATCGAAAACACACGCGACGCGCGGCCTGCCTTTTGGTGCAGATCGCGCGTCGCGTTGTTTTCAGACGTTGACGGCTGCACTTCGTCGCACTATATTCACCCAAAAGGGTGAATGATGATTGGGCATGACGATGAGCGGTTGCTGGACGACACGCTGACTGCGCTGGCGGACCCGACGCGCCGCGCCATTTTGCGGCGCTTGGCGCAGGGCGAGGCGCGGGTAACGGAGCTTGCTGCGCCGTTTGCAATCTCGCTCAATTCGGTATCAAAGCATATCAAACTACTTGAACGGGCTCGTTTGGTCGAGCGGAAGCGGATGGGGCGGGAGCACCTGCTTCAGTTTCGTCCGGAGTCGCTGCGCAAGGTTCAGGAGTGGATCTCTCAGCAAGAGACTTTCTGGCGTGCGGGGCTCGAAGCGATCGACCAGATGCTGACCGATGAATCGAAGGAGAAACGCTGATGGGTGCCAAGGTAGAAGCGCGGGTGAGCCATCGTTTCAAAGCATCGGCCGACCGCGTGTACGACGCGTGGCTCGACCCTGCGCAGGTACGAGTCTGGATGGCCGCCTCGCTCCGCACGTTCGGCCTGTCAGGCGAGATCAGGCGCGTGGAGATTGACCCCAAAATCGGCGGCAAGTTCTTCTTCTCCGACATGCGTGGAGAAACGGAGGCCCGCCACTGGGGCACCTATCTCGAACTCGACCGCCCGCGCAAAATCGTGTTCACATGGATTATTGACGAAAGCGGTGAGGCCGATCCTTCGGTCGTTACGCTGACGATCGAGCCCGAGACTGAAGGTTGTACGGCAACGATCGTGCACGCGATGGACGCGCAATGGATTGATTATGTGTCGCGGACCGAAGATGGGTGGGGCCGGATGTTCAAACAGATTGATGCAACTCTTGCTGAGAGTTCATCGCTTCAATGACACGTCGTCACTTGCTTCTTGGCTTGCTCTTGCTCGCTGGGCTCGGTCCGACCCAGGCTCTCGCTCAGCGTGCTCCAAATCTCAATGAATTGCCATCCGATCTGACCGTTCCCGCCGTTAGCGAAGGACCACCAACGGCCGGCAAGCGTGTACGCGTCGTGAATCCGGGCTACGACGGCTGGAAGCTCTCGCACGTGCTGTACTTGCCGACCGACTGGTCGCCTGGAAAGAAGTATCCGGTGATCGTCGAGTATCCGGGAAACGGCGGCTACAGGAACGCGCTGGGAGACGTGAGCACTGGGCGGGTTGAAGATTGCAAGCTCGGTTATGGCTTGAGCGAAGGACGCGGATTCATATGGGTTTGCTTGCCGTTTGTTGACGTTCAGGCGCGTGCGCATAGTCTGACATGGTGGGGCGATGCCGACGCGACGGCGAAATACGCCCGGGAAACAGTCGCGCGAATTTGCACCGAGTTCGGTGGCGATCGCGATCGTGTAATTCTGGCCGGATTCTCGCGCGGAGCGATCGCTTGCGGGTACATCGGCCTGCGCGATGATGTGACGGCCAAGCTCTGGCGCGCGATGATCGTGCATAGCCACTATGATGGGGTGCGTCACTGGGGTTATGCGGACGACGATGCTGTTTCAGCCCGAATGCGCCTGCATCGTTTCCGTGGTAAACCGCAACTTGTGATGCATGAGACGTCGGTCGCCGATGCACAGGCGTTTCTCAAGTCGGAGGAGATCAAGGCCACGTTTGTGACCCTCCCCTACCCCAATCACACAGATCTTTGGGTTTTGAAGGATATTCCTGAGCGGACTCGGGTGCGTGCTTGGCTTGCGGATGTGCTGAAGTAAACAAAGTTCAATTCCATGTCAGCGTGTGTATTGATCTTGGCGGCATGATCCTGACAGAATGATTTTAGCATCGCGCCACTGGACTGTTTTGAGCAAACAAAATGGCTGAAAACTCAAAAATCGAATGGACCGACGCGACATGGAACCCGGTTCGAGGTTGCACCAAAATCAGTCCCGGCTGCACGCATTGCTACGCGGAAACATTCGCGGAGCGATTTCGCGGCGTCCCGGGGCATCCCTACGAACAAGGTTTTGACCTGCGTTTCGTCCCTGAGAAACTTGCTGAGCCGCTACGTTTCAATCGCTCGCGGATGATCTTCGTGAATTCGATGAGCGACCTGTTTCATGAGGATGTGCCCGACGATTATGTATTGCGCGTTTGCGAAGTTATGCGAGTCGCGAACTGGCATACTTACCAGGTGCTCACGAAACGCTCTGAACGCCTGGCTCACATGCTCAATCATCAATTGCGTGACCTTGCCCAGGAATCGCACATCTGGTGGGGCGTGAGTGTTGAGAATCGCAAGCATGGACTTCCTCGCATCGAACACCTACGTTCGGCTCCCGCGGCGATGCGATTTCTCTCTGTTGAACCGTTGCTCGAGGATTTGGGAACCGTCGATTTGAGCGGTATTTCGTGGATGATCGTTGGAGGAGAGAGTGGTCACGGTGCGCGACCACTTGAGGCCGATTGGGTTCGCAGCCTGCGAAATCAGAGCACAGCCGCCGGCGTTCCGTTCTTCTTCAAACAGTGGGGCGGAGTTCGCAAGGGTAAGACCGGGCGAAGTCTCGACGACCGTACGCATGACGAACGGCCGCCGACGAGCAGTCATCCAATTGCGACGCGAGAGCAACGGAATGACCTGATACGTAGCTTCGGTGTTTGAGCGTCGGAATGGCGAGTTTAGGGAGGCGAAGCCTGAAACGTTGGGGCTTCTCTCGCTTAGCTCAGTCCTGCCCCAGCCACCCAGGTCGATTCCCGTAAAAACGCCGAGCATCGTCTGGATGCTCAATGGAAAAGCACACCTATTTCGCCTTCTTCTTGGGCTGCGAATTCGTTTCAGCGGGGAGCCCCTTGGTCGCCTGGGCTTTGAATTCTTGAAGCTGGCGATTCCAAATTGCGGCGAGTTCTTTCACCTTTTCTGGACGCTCGCTCGCCAGATTCGTGGCTTCCGAGCGGTCGGTCGTCATATCGTAGAGTTCCCAAGGCTGGTCCTTGGCTGCGACGAGTTTCAGGCCGTTCACTAAGAGTGCGCGATTGCCTTCGTGCAGCCACCAGATGCCGTCATCGGTGTGAACCGGGCTGGAGGTTTCGAAGTGTTTCGCCAGGCTTCGGCCAGGGGCGGCGGGGACGGGTTCGCCCTCCCAGGTTTTGATTTCGGGCGCTCCGGTAACTTCGAGAATCGTTGGCACGATGTCGATCAGATGGCACGCTTCGTCGCGAATTTGGTCTTTTGCCTTGATGCCGCTCGGCCAGTGAGCGATCAGCGGAGTGGCGATGCCGCCCTCGTGAACCCATGTTTTGTGGCGGCGGAAGGGAGTATTCGCCAGGCTCGACCAGCCAGGGCCTATGCTCAGGTATGAACCGCCACTGCCGGGCGCGGCATTTGGGTCGTGGCCGTCTCCACGGACCATCATCTCGGCGCTGGCGCCGTTGTCGGACATGAAAAGAATGAGCGTGTTATCGAGTGTTTTCATCTCTCTTAACTGATTGATGATCCGGCCGATTTCCTGGTCCATTCGGTCGACCATCGCGGCGTGCACGGCCATTTTCGCGACCTGGAATGCCTTTTGATCGTCGTTCAACTCGCTCCAGGGCTTGGGACGATTGACCTCGTTGGGACCAAGTTTCTTGATCGCCTCGGGGAAGGGATAGGGCGGGCCGAGGTCGCGTTCGATTGCCGAGAGTTCGCTACCGGCGAGCCCCAACGCCCGTTGACGCTTGAAACGTGCGTCGCGGAGCGCGTCCCAGCCGGGGAGGTAGGTTTGCTTGTATTTGGCGATGTCTTCGGGTGGTGCTTGAACCGGGAAATGCGGCGTGGTGAAGGCGACGTAGGTAAAGAACGGTGTGTCGGCATGATTTTTCGCATGATCTTTCAAATACTTGATTGCATAATCCGCCACGGCTGTTGAGGAGTAATAGTTTCCTGAACTAGGGTCGACCGCCGGCAGCGGTTGATCGTCTTCGGTATGCCACTTGGGATAGAAGTGGCGATCGTGATCGTTCAGGCTGTAGGAATGGTCGAAGCCTCCTTTGAGCACTTCGCCGTCCACGTGCCACTTGCCCGAATGATAGGAACGATAGCCGAGCGGCTTGAGCATTTCGGGAAGCAGGCGAGCCCACGACGGACGATTGGCCTGGCCGCCGGTTCCTTTGACACCGGGAATGACGTCGCGACGCACTTGCTGCGCGTAATAGCCTGTAAGCAAAGCGGCCCGCGACGACCAGCACCGCGCAGTGTTGTAAAAGCGGCTGAAGCGCACACCGTTTTTCGCGAGCGCATCGAGGTTCGGCGTATGAATCTCGCCGCCGTAGCACGAGGCGTCGGAATAGCCCATGTCGTCGGCCATGATGATGACGATGTTGGGCTTTGTGGCGGCGTGAGTCGCGGCGGGCGTGAGCAAAATGATCAGGCCGATCGCCAGGAGTCGGGCGTGCATGGGCTCGTTCCATCGCTGCTGAGTGTGAATTGCTCGGTTCTGCTACGATAGTTGGGAATGGGTTGATAATCCACAAGGTCGCTTGAATTGTGAATCGAGACCAGAGATGCCTCGGCTGGATCCTTAGCTAAAAAAAGGGCGATAGTTTCCTTCACCGTTTGATGGGGACGAATCGATGTTCGAGACGTACGCCGCCGCTTTCCTGCTTCTCACCTTCTGGCGATTTCTTTCATCGCACGTGGCGCCAACATATTTTCCTGAAAACATTCTTGGCGAAAAATTCGACGCGAGCTTCTATCCAGAGTACCTGACGGCAATGGAGGAACCGCCGCTCTGGAGACTGACCAAGCAACAACCCGGAAAAACAATCTTCCGACTGTGCTGGATTCCCAGTTTTCACCCGGCGATGTGTGTCAAAGTCGTCAAGGAGGACAACGTCTACACCTTGCACGCGGTGCAGATCGAATACATCGGCCCGGTCCCGGGCAGGATCGTTGTCCGGAAGACAAAGCGGTTGTCGGAAAACGAGTGGACGCGGCTTCAGGCGAAGCTTACAGCGAGCCGTTTCTGGCAGCGGAAGCCGTTTCGCGAGGATCGGGAAGGATTCCTTGGAGCGACCGATGGCGATGCTCTGATTCTGGAAGGCATCGAAAACGGCGCGTATCACGTCGTTGTGAATAGCGATCCCGACGCTGACGTTGAATATGAAAAGCTTTGCCTCGAACTGCTCGAACTAACGGGCTTGAACATCAAGCAGACTTGGTTGGAATACCACGAAGAGCCATCGCGGTAACGTTGGCAAACTCATCGATACGCCTTGTCGAAACTACCGTTTGAGAAGAACGATCGCCGCGATTTGAATCACGACGATCACTCCAAACGGAATGAGAAACCGCGGCTTGCGAATCTTGTGGTGCAACGCCAGCATCGTCAGCAATGCGGCTGGAGATCCGCCGATGAGCGCGAGACCCAGCAGCACGAACTCGGGAATTCTGCGGCGATCGCGCGTGGCGCAGTGCTTATCCCATGCGTAGGCCAACGCGGTTGCGAGGTTGATCGTCGCGAACCACGAGGCGATCCACGAAAGTCCGATAGCACGCAAGCCGATCGGCACGGCGATCAGAAAAACGCCAAGCGCCTGGCAGGCCTGGGCGTCGAGCGCGAGACCGCGCTTGCCGGGGATGACACGAACGGTGCGGGGGCCACGTTCGGAGTCGGTCGCCTCGAATTCGACGTGCTGACCGATTACGAGCTTTCCACCGCCTTCGATGGAGGTCGCGTGAACGAAGACGTCGCCAGGATAGCCCGATGCGCGGATGAAGCCGAATCCCTTCGACACGTTGTAAGCGACGACAATCCCCTGCTCCATCGTTGCGTATTCCTGACGGATAAGCGTTTAAATTCGACGCGAAACGGGTGGCTGATTTCGCCAGGTGAAGAGTGTCGCAAACTGGCGCGTGGAACTCGACCCGGATTTGAGGCAGATTTGCGCGAGAATTCCGGGATTTCGGGCACAAAACCGTCACGGAATGCGTAGATATTGAAGGGGAAAGTGTGAGGTGGCGAGTCGAATTCTGTCGACACCCTTGTTTGTGCAAAATCTCGCTTGATTGCTTTGTCGTTTTTTCTAGAATGACAGATCACCCTTAAGCGGCCCAGAAGGTCTGGGCTCGTGCGAGGTTATGGCAAGAACGCCCGGGTTCAAACCGGGGTTTGGGGGCTCCTCGATTGAACATACGCCCTGCTCGCGTTGGTGACGTGCCGGCAATTCAGGAATTGATCCGGACGTTCGCTGATCGTAAGTTGATGATCCGCCGGTCGTTGGGTGAACTATACGAGTCGATCCGCGAGTTCTTCGTGGCGACCGACGACAACGGAGAGATCATCGGCTGCTCTGCCTTGCATGTCTTCTGGGATGACCTCGCCGAGCTGAAATGCCTGGCGGTCTCGGAAAAGGCGCACGGCCAGGGGATTGGGCGCAGGTTGGTCGAGGCGTGCATGAGGTCGGCCCAGGAGCTGGAGATCAAAACGGTCTTCACGCTGACCTACGTGGCCGAGTTCTTCGAAAAGTGCGGATATCACCGGATCGATAAGGCGGAATTGCCGCACAAGATCTGGAACGAATGCGTCCGCTGCCCGCTGTTCCCGAACTGCACGGAAATTGCCCTCGTGCGACCGGTTGGTGCCGAGCCCGCGCTCGTGGGTGCCGGCCACTCGTACGAAACGGCAACCCTCTGAGTGGGTGCAGTTCACGCCGCGAATTGTTAGTCTGAAGCACGAAGAGATCACCGGTCCGGTCGAAATCATCGACCAGGCCGGTGATTCGTGTTTTCGTCGGCGGGATTTTTTCTTGTATCCGGGATGAATCGGCGATGGCGCGACGAAAGAGCGGACCGGGGATCGACGCGCAGCCGGACACCGGTCCCGATTTCGATCCCGAGTGGTGCGAGCGGATTCGCGGGAAATTGGTCGAGTGGTATGAGACCGCGCATCGAGACCTCCCCTGGCGCGCAAGCCGCGACCCTTATCGCATCCTGGTTTCGGAAACGATGTTAGTGCAAACGACGGTCACCGCCGTCGTTCCATTTTTTGAGCGGTTCATCACTCGATTTCCCACGATTCGCGACCTGGCAAACGCCGACGAGGCGGACGTTCTCAAGGCGTGGGAGGGGTTGGGATATTATCGTCGTGCCCGACAGCTTCATGCGGCGGGACAGGCGATTGTGCGCGATCACGGTGGCGTGATTCCGGATGATCCAGATGCCCTCAGAGCGTTGCCGGGAGTGGGTCGGTACATTGCTGGGGCGATTCTGTCGTTCGCGTTCAACATCCCCGCGCCGATTCTGGAAGCAAATACGCAACGTGTGATGGCGCGTTGGCTTGCGTGGCCCGACGACATCAAATCGACGCGAAGCCAGGCTCGACTCTGGGAGGCCGCCACACGCGTTGTACCGACGCGCGATCCCGCGACGTTCAATCAGGCCTTTATGGAACTCGGCGCACTCGTCTGCATTCCCCGCAACCCGATGTGTCTCACCTGTCCTGTGGCAACCGAGTGTCGTGCCCGGGAACTTGGCCTTCAAGATCGTTTGCCGGTCGCAACACCCAAGGCCGCTCCTCTCGAAATGTCCGAGGCGGCGATTGTGGTCGTCGAGAATGGCCGTGTATTGATGCTCAGGCGGAAGCCGGGAGTTTTGTGGGAGGGGTTCTGGGAGTTCCCCACCGTCCATCGCGATGGTCCCGACCCTGCTCGGCGTTTGATAGACGGCTGCGTCTCAACGGAAGCGACACTTGAGGCAACGATGGGGCTGAGTCTTCAAGTCGGACCCGTGGTTTCGTCCTTAAACTATGTTGTGACAAAGCATAAGGTCCGGATGGATGTTCACTTCGCCATAAAGGATTCGGGCGATTTGAAGCCGGGGCCGGGGCATGTCGAGGCGCGATGGGTCGATCGCGACGAGTTCGAGCAACTGACGCGCTCGTCGGCGACACGACGTGCAGTCGCCGCGTTGCTGAAAGCAGGCGTGCTTACGAGTGAAGGCGAATGGGGTGTGCTGGCTCCGCGCAAAAGCCGGTAGAAGGTATCGCGCGGACCGAAGCGATCGAGCGTGTTGTAAAGGTGGTGGCATGTGTCGCTCAGGCGTCATCACTTGCCGCTTTGGTGCCTGTCATTTAGAATGGCTGAGTGGTCGGGTGGCGGCCTTTCAACGCACGTCGACTCGTCGATCCTTTCTCTCTGGGTTGGCCCTGTTGATCGTTCGTAGTCGACGACGATCCTAACACGATCTGGCCGTTTTGATTGTGTCGAGTGACACCCAGGAAACGCTCTCGCGCCATCCGCCACGAGACGTTCTCGCCGGTCCTAACGGTGGAGAGATCATGCTCTCCCGTTCGGAAGTCTATCGCCGGTGAAATCCCGGTATTGGTTCGAGGGACGAAAGGACCAGGCATGGCATCGGGTAAGGACGTCACGGGCGGCGGCGGTTCTTCTGGCGGCGGAGGCGGCGGCAAACGAGGCGGTGGCGGAGGCGGCAATAGCCCCTCGAGCCCCTCGGGTGGCATCAAGAAGAACGCCTACTGCTCGTTCTGCCGCAAGAGTTATCGAGACGTCGGGCCGCTCGTCGAAGGGCCTGGCGACGTATATATTTGCGGCGAATGCATCGAGCTTTGCCAGTCGATCCTCGACCAGGAGCGGCGGCGTCGGGGGGTTCCCAAAACCCTCTTCACCGACATCCCGACCCCTCGCGAGATCAAAGAGCAACTCGACCAGTATGTGATCGACCAGGATCGCGCCAAGAAGGTGCTGTCGGTCGCGGTTCACAACCACTACAAACGGCTCGTTCACGCCGAAGAGTCCGACAGCAACGTCGAGCTCGACAAGTCGAACATCCTTCTTATTGGCCCAACCGGCTGCGGCAAGACACTGCTCGCCCGTACCCTGGCAAGGGTCTTGAACGTCCCGTTCGCAATTGGCGACGCAACCACTCTTACGGAAGCAGGTTACGTCGGCGAGGATGTTGAAAACATCCTCTTGAAGCTCCTGCACGCGGCGGACTTCGATCTCGAATCGGCCCAGCGCGGGATCATTTACATCGACGAGATCGACAAGATCGGCAAGACGAATCACAACGTCTCGATCACGCGCGATGTCTCGGGCGAAGGGGTGCAGCAGGCCCTCTTGAAGATGCTGGAAGGGACGATTGCCAACGTGCCGCCGCAAGGGGGCCGCAAGCATCCCGAACAGCAGTACATTCAAATGGATACGACGAATATCCTGTTCATCTGCGGCGGAACATTCGTCGGCCTCGATAACCTGATTGCCCGCCGCGTCGGCCGCAAAACGATCGGTTTCGGCAGCCAGTCGCAGGAAGAGCACGCGGGCGAGCTGGGTGTTCTGCTCGACAAGGTGACGTCGGACGACATCCTCGAATACGGCATGATCCCCGAATTCGTGGGCCGGTTGCCGATCGTTTGCCCCTTGATGCCGCTCGATTCCAACGCGCTCGTTCAAATCATGACCGAGCCGAAGAACGCCCTGGTCAAGCAGTACCAGAAGTTCTTCGAGATGGAAGGGGCCGAGATCGACTTCACGCCCGAGGCACTTCAGGAAATCGCCAAGAAGGCGAAGGCGAAGGACACAGGCGCTCGCGGCTTGCGGTCGATCGTCGAGGAAATCATGCTCGACATCATGTACGAACTGCCCGACCGCTCCTCCAAGGAGAAGGGGAAGTTTGTCGTAACGCCCGACGTCGTCAACAAGAAGCAAAGCTTGTTCGAGTCGGTGGTTGCGGCGACCAGTTCGGGTACGGGCAAGACGGCGTCTGAAAGAAAAAAAGAGAGCGCCTAGGCGGCTCGGCCGCCCGTCCTAGGCCCGAGGGCGACGCTTGAGACTGAATCAAGTCCGCGCCACCTGATCGGCTCGCAACCCCAAAAGAAAAGCCCGGCGACCTGACTGAAAAGTCAGCGCCGGGCGGCTTCTTTTCGAAGGTTCAAGCGGTTGGCCCCGCCTGCGCGACTTCGCGAAGCACCGCGAGGCCGCGGTCGAGCGTCGCGTCGCTAGCGGCATACGAGATCCGGAAGTGTGTATCCTGCTTGCTGAAGACGTTGCCAGGGATCGTCATCAAGTTTTTGGCGATCCCGGCCGCGACGAACTCCGTCCCCGTTCCCCAAGGGGCTTTCGGGAAGGCATAAAAGGCGCCCTGCGGCGTCGCGAGATCGAACAGTCCGCTCAGGGCATTAACGACCTTGTCGCGCTTGCGGCGGTAGGTGTCGGTCTGGGCTGAGAGGTCGAGATCGAGCGCGGCAACGCCTGCCTTCTGCACCATGCTGGGCGCACAAACGAAGCTAAACTGTTGCAGCTTCGCCATTTCCTGCATCAGGCGCGAAGGACCGTGCGCGAAGCCGAGCCGCCAGCCCGTCATGCCGTACGCCTTCGAGAAGCCGTCGACGACCAGCACGTCTTCATTCCAACTCGCCGGCGAGGCAAACGGGCCGTCGTAGCAGAACGAACGATAGACCTCATCCGAGATCAGCAGAATCCCGCGCTCCTTGCAAAGCTTCGCCAGCCCCTGCATTTCCTCGGCGGTCTCGACAATTCCCGTCGGGTTGGCTGGGCTATTCACGAGGATGCACTTCGTCCGTCCCGTGATAGCCGCCCGCACTTTGTCGATATCGATGCGGAAGTCGGGATAGGTGTCGACGAGCACCTGCGTCCCTCCCGCAAGTGCAACCAAATTCCCGTACATGACGAAGTAAGGATCGAAGATGATCACCTCGTCGCCGGGATTCACGACCGAGCAAAGTGCGAGAAGCAAACCGCCCGACGTACCCGACGTGACCACCACCTGACGATCGGAGTGGCCGTATTCGGCGTCGACGGCAGTTTGAAGCTTCGAACGAAGCTCGGGCATGCCCTGGGTGAGGGTGTAGGCGTTGAACCCCTGGCGGATGGCGTCGCAGGCGGCGTCCTTGACGGGTTCGGCCACGTCGAAGTCGGGCAGGCCGATGGAGAGATTGATCGGATCCTTCATGGCTTTCGCCATTTCAAACGCCTTGCGGATACCCGAGGCCTCAATCCGCCTCATCCGATCGGCAATCCAGCCATCGTTCACGTCGAGCGCTCCGAGCCATGAAGGGGACCAGGGAAATTCGCGGCAAGCGGGTCATTCTATCGCGCAGACCCACTCACAGGGAGAGGCGATGGTGTATTTGGACACCTGGTCACTGGGAGAGGTTCGGAGTTTGATGGTGAGTTCTTGCCTCGCTAGTGTTGCGCTGGCGAAACGCGGATCGAAGCAAAAGAAACGTCAAACATCGACCATGTGCTCGAACACATTGCCACGAGCAGGTGTGGTTATTCTTTGATTGACTCGGATCCATCAGCCAGCTTTGTTGATCGGGTAAAGCTGCATCAGGATGTCCGTCTGTCTGTCGCTGCCTAACACAAACACCTCGGTTCCTACCGGCACGAAGCCCCAGCGTTCATAGAAGGCTTTCGCGCGCAAGTTGTGCTCCCAAACGCCGAGCCAGAGGCTTTCAAAGCCCGACTTCATGGCCCACGCGATGCTCGACCGCATCAAGGCCGCACCAACGCCAGTGCCAAGTGCCTCGGTGGAAACGTAGAGCTTGGCCAGCCGGAGCGGAGAGGGAGTCGTAACGCAGTCGGGCTTATTGCTCGGTGCAAGCTTCGCGAAGCCTACGATCTTTTGAACGCTTTCAGCAACCAGATAGACCGCCCCAGGTTCCTGAAGTTCGGATATCAGCCGCTCGACGGTGAATGCTTCTTTGATATAGGAATCCATATCCTCGGGCGTGTTGTGCTCTGCAAACGTGTCGTAGAACGTCTGCCGCCCCAACTCCGCCAGAACGCCAGCGTCGCTGATGCTGGCATTTCGAATCGTGACCATGCCCTGCTCCTGCTTACCGAAGCATATTCCTAAACAATTTTATCGAGACGAGGCCCCACTCTAAAGAAAAACGACGAGCAACCTTTCCGTATGGCTACGGAACGGATACCCGTCGTGCGAGACGCTTGATGACATCGATTCGCGGCAGCAATTACTTGCGGCGGCGAATGTATCCCAGCGTGAGTGCCAGCGCAGAGGCGCCGAGTACGAAGCTTGATGGCTCAGGAACGCCGACGGCATCTGGGCCGGCGACGGTGACGGTCAGTGAGCCGGTGTTGTCGCGGAAAATGTCGTCGTTGATCCCGAGTTGGATCTGCGTGGCACCGACTGGAACCACCACGCTGCGCGCGAGGCCGACAAGAAACGGCGTGCCGACGATTTGGCCCGAGCTATCGGTGAATGTGCCGACCAGCGCGGCGAGGTAGGCAGGATAGTCCGTTGGGTTGAAATAGAAACTAGGGAACACACCGCCGCTGTTGCCAATGTTGTTACTTGCGTTGTAACCGGTGTCGCCCACGGCGTCGGCGTAGGGAGCTCCACCATACGGGCTTGTCAGACCCGAAATGTAAGTGATCGTAAACGTGCCGCCCGCGGTGAAGTTGAAACCATCAGCGGCGCTGATGACGGTGGGAGCGGTGAAGTCGTGATCGCCATACTGGCTGGCGTCGTTCAAACCTCCGCTAACGTAATCCCACGGACCTGCGGTCGAATCGACGACCACCGTCACCGTGCCAGCGGTTGCCATGCTGGCCCAACCTAAGACGACTGCTACGCTTAGACTGCGCAAGATCGTTCCCAGACCAATCCTTCGTTTCATCTCATTCCTCCCGAACATGTTGTTAGCGACGAATCACGTGTCACTCACCAACAGTGGCCGGCGAATCCTTGCCAATCGTTGGCCAACCCATCCTCACGATGGGGCAACCACTCAACACCACCGGCAACCTCACCGGCTTCCTCACAAGTCATCGTGCATAGCATGGTGCCGCACCGATTTAGCAGAAGCAACGATAAAAAACGTACAAATTACTACAAAAGATGACGAAACAAATCTGTTGAAATTACGCATTTAATGTGTGTTAATTTTTTGACGCTATCACTAACAAACATAACAGAAACGAGTTCCAACGAAGTGGCATAAGAAATCGATACGCAGGAACTGAGCGAGGGTGCCAACCGCGCCGCGTTTGGCCATGCGTTTTATTCGCAACGACAGACTCGTCCCGGCCAAAACCGCCGCTCCGGTTGCCAACGTGGGTCGGTTTGGAATAGTCTTAAGGTCGGTCCTGGCCCTGCGCCAAACTTGCTCCCTCGCTCGTAACTCGCCTGAAGTTGGATCCCATGCATCGGATTTTTCTGAGTTTGGCCGTGACCACCGGGTCGTTGATGCTCGTAAGCTTTGGCCTGGGACTAAGATCGGTCTTCGAGGTCCGAGCGCCCGGCGTGTCCGACCCCTGGCACACGATGCACTTCCTGTTCGGTCTGCTGACGATGTTGACGACCTTGCTCGTCCACTCGATCGTTTATACGTACTTCCTGGGGACCGGAAAGTGGGTCAAGGAAGTGGTGCGTGTTTATCAGATGCCCGAATGGATCGAGGCGCAGGCGAAGAAGAACAAACGCAAGGCGTTTCGATTCGAGTTCTGGTCGATGACGTTGATGTCGATTGCCGTCTGGCTGGGCGGCTCGCTCGATGGCGGTCACGGCAGCAACCCGATCTGGCACCTGTTTGCGACGTCGCTCGCCATGGCGTTCAATCTCGGTGCATTCTGCGTTGAATACGTCGTGATTGTGGCGCAGGCGCGTCTCTTGCTCGAGGTGAAGGCCAGGGCCGACGAGCAGCGTGAGGCCCGCTATGGTCCCGATGTCGTCGCCACCGGCGCGAACCCCTGATTCGCCGAGAAAAATCCCCCGGCGCATCCCGGAAGCTGCTTGAACCGCCAAACGGTCGGAGAACCGCCTCGATATGTCACCGCTGCTTGTGATCGTTGCGATCGTCCTGGTCGACCTGCTTGGCTTCACGATCGTTATGCCGCTGCTGGGCCCGTTCGCGAAGAGCTATCAGTTCAGCCCCGACCAAATCGGCATGCTGATGGCCGCGTTTCCCCTCTGCCAGCTCATCGCCGGGCCAATTCTGGGGAAACTCAGCGACCGCTACGGCCGGCGACCCGTACTTATTTTCAGCCAGATGGGCACGGCGATCTCGTTCGTCATCATGGCATTTTCGCAAAACTTCACGATCATGCTGCTCGCGCGTATGCTCGACGGTGCGTCGGGAGGGAATATCCTCGTCGCGCAGGCGTACATCGCCGATATTACACGCCCCGAACATCGCGCACGGAGCTACGGACTCATCGGCGCGGCGTTTGGCGTCGGCTTCGTGCTGGGTCCGCTGCTTGGCGGGTTGATCGTCTCGCTGCCGATCGCTCACGAGTGGCAATTGCGGCTGCCGTTTCTTGTTGCAGCGGCGTTTTCGACTTTCGCCTGGATTCTCGTCGTCCTGCGGCTTCCCGAGTCGCACAACGTCGACGGCGCGAAACAAGGTGAAGCACGCGTCTTCAGCCTGCATGGCCTCGCCGACACGCTTCACCTGCCGGGCGTCGGACGGTTGGTGCTGATCGGCTCGCTGAACGTGCTCGCGTTCGCTGCGCTCGAAGGGACTTTCGCACTTTATCTTCGAGAGCGGCTGGGCTGGACCGAGCGCGGGGCGATGTTCGCCTTTGCGTTTCTGGGACTGGTCACCGCGTTCGTTCAGGGTGGGCTCATCCGCCGCCTTGTGCCGCGTTTCGGCGAGCCGAAGCTGATCATTGCGGGGCTGTTCTTCTCGGTCCTGGGATTTGTGGGACTCGGCGCTGCGACAACCGGCGCTCTCCTGTTTGTAGCGATCATCGCCGTCGGCCTGGGCCAGGGTTGCGCCAGCCCGAGCATTTCGGGACTGCTCTCGCGCGTCACACCGGGTAGCGAGCAAGGTGCCGTTTTCGGCGTCTACGTTTCGGCGCAAACGCTGGCGCGGCTGGTGAATTACTACGTCTCGAACCGGCTGCTTGGCCAGGTCGCACCTGCCGCTCCGTTCTGGGAAGCGGCGGTCGTTGCGGCGATTGCGCTGGGCGCGGCGATCGTCGCGACGCGAGCAGGATTTGCCATCGCGCATGAAGGCGTGGATGAAGGTATTGCGGAAACTGTGGCGAACGAGGTGCCGGCGGTCTAAGCGATGTCGCCTAATTGAGATGAATCGCCGCGGCGTTGCTCGATCTGGCCCGAAAACGCGAAACCTTACGCCCGTCGCGGTGTTTACCGTGAGGGCTCGATCGGCTCGTTCGTCGATGAGTTGGGCAGCGATCGGGCCAGACCCGCCCTGCCCGGCAACTCATGCGATTTCTCCGACCCGATTGGACGAGCGTCGTCCAGCCTTCGTGAGTCGGTAATTGATTGCAACGAATCAGGGAGAGATGTTCCGATGCAGAATCGCCGCAAGTTCTTCACCGTTCTGACCGTCTCGCTCGTCGCGCTTGGCTTCGTCGCCGGCAGCGCCCTCGCCGAAGAGCTCCTCGGCGTCATCACCAAGGTCGACCTCGAGAAGAAGACCCTCACGGTCGTCGAAAAGGGAACCGACAAGGAAGTGTCCGTCAAAGTAAACGACGACACCGTTTCGGTCGGCAAGAACGGCGAAGTGAAGACCGACCTCGCGAAGGTCTCGAAGCAGGTCGCCAACGCGATCGAAAAGGGTCGCAAGGGCGTGAACGTCAAGATCGAACACAAGGACGGCGTGGCCAGCAAGATTACGCCCGCCCAGAAGAAGAAGGAAGCCGAGAAGACCCAGTAATTAGCTGCGGTTCTCTTGCTGATTTAGCTTATCGAAAGGCCGCTCCCGATTGCTCGGGGGCGGCTTTTTTCGTTTGTCAGCGGTCAAGAACCAGATCGTTATAATTCATTTCGACACGCCAGTCCGTTTTGATAATATGCAAGCCTTCTGGATTCGCAGGCCATGTCTCGGTGATGAGGCCGAATCACCTGATGGAATATCATGTAATCACATAGGGGCAATCCGATGGCTGGTTACGTCATCTATTCGCTCGATTGGAACAAGTTCCAGCAGTTCGTGGAACATCCGACGCCGGATCAACTCGCGATCCTGGCCCGTCGCCTCAGTGGCGGCCTCGAAGAACTTGACGGCGAATTCGACGATGGCGACCCGATTCTCGAGTGGCCGACGGACGCCAAAGGACTCGTGCCAATCGCCGCCGCGCGATTGGCGATGCCCGATTGGTACAGCGACCTATCGACAGCCGGCAAAACGCTCTGGGAAGGTGCGATTTTCGGCGTTTGCAGCGATTCCGACGGGATCGACGTTGGGTTCCAGGCCGAAAATGACGGCATTTACTGGGACGTGATCGAGCTGGCGTGGAAGCAGTTGAACGTGGTTCCCGGCCGAACCTCCAATGTAGCACTTTCCGCGTTTGGCAAGCGTCCCTATCGCTATCAGACCCAGGCCACGGCAGCCAAGACGCGCAAGGGAGATGAAAAGCGAGACGCCGAACTCACGGAGCTCAAAGGGACGCTTGATGACATTTTGAAAGACGCCAAACAGAACAAGGCCGACCCAAACAAGTTGCTCGAGAAGCTTGATCAAGGCAAATCCGGCGGGCTCTTCAAAGCAGTTGCAGGCTTTTTTCGCAACGCGCAAGAGGAAAGCGGCTCCACTCACGACGACGATTGGGATGCAATGCACAGCATGCACGCGCCCGACGAAGCAAGGAGCATGCTCGAAGAGCTCATGTCGCTCGAATCGGAAATGCACAAAGCGAAGAAGAAAGACGTCCGCCAGCAGTACGACGAAGACTTGATGCCAGCCCTCAACAAAATCGTGGACGAAGGTCGGATGCTCTTCGTTCAGGTTGACAGCTGAGAAGATTGAACGCCAGCTACGTCGTCGCCTTTAACGAAACGCAACATCTAAATATTTAGCTAATTATATTGTTTTCGATTTTAGGGCAATTCCTCTATTACGAAGGCTCGGAGTTCTCCAATTCAAAGTTGCCGGGAACGATTGAGACTTAGCGCCTCGGGAGTAGAATCGTCTCTGTTCTGTGAGACAATCATCTCGCCGCGGCTTCTCGTCAGGGGCGAGCGTTTTCAATCAAGGTAACATCATGCGAACGGTAACGAATCTGGCGTTTTTGGCGCTCGTCTCGCTCGGAGGGCCGATCGTGGCAGGCGCGGACGATGGGCCGCCCGTCCGCGTCACGGTGGACAACTTTAAGCGCGCGGAGACCGATAACTATCTCGCCAAATTCGCGGCTGAGGGCGGGTTCGGGAAGTTCAGCCACGAACGCGAACTCGCTCCGATCGACAAGCAAACTGTGATCCGCCTGAACCGCGACACGCTCTACTCGTTCGGCGTTTTCGACCTGGGGGCAGCGCCTGTTACCGTCACGCTTCCAGACGCTGGAAAGCGATACATGGCGATTCAGGTCATCAACGAAGACCACTACGCCACCGACGTGATTTACAAGCCCGGTGCGCACACTTTCACCAAAGAGAGCGTAGGCACGCGGTATGTCGTGATCGCGGTCCGCACATTCGTGAACCCCAACGACTCGGCCGACGTGAAGACAGTCCATGCGTTGCAAGACGGGTTGAAGGTCGAGCAGAGCGGCGCGGGTAAGTTAAAGTTACCGAACTGGGATCAGGAGTCGCTGAAGAAGATTCGCGACGCACTGCTGGCGCTCGCTGCGGCCAACGGCGGGCTGGATTCGACCCGCATGTTCGGACGCAAGGACGAGGTCGATCCGGTTCAGCACCTGATCGGCACGGCGGCCGGATGGGGTGGAAACCCGCCCTACGCCGCCATGTACGCTGGTGGCGAACCGAAGCTGAACGACGGGAAGTCCGCTTATACCCTCACAGTGAAAGATGTGCCGGTGGATGGTTTCTGGTCGGTCAGTGTCTATAACAAGGAAGGGTTCTTCGAAAAGAACGCGAAGAACGCATATACCTTCAACAATATTACCGCCAAACCAAACGCCGACGGCTCGGTGACGATCCACTTCGGAGGCGATGAGAACGCGCCGAACTACCTACCGATTGTGCCAGGCTGGAACTACACAGTGCGGATGTATCGCCCGCGCAAGGAGATTCTCGACGGCACCTGGAAGCTCCCCGAAGTTCAGCCGGTGAAATAGAACGACTGACACCCACGTTTCCCACAGTCTCAAGCTTTCGCAGACAGTCCACGGGCGCCGGCCAGAGAATTCTCACTCTTCCCAGCGCCCTGGGCTCTTCAAACGCCATTTCTTGGAGACGTCGAAGACCGTGTTTTGTTCCTGCTTCAATCAAATCTCGATCAAGCGATCAATCAAATTGCACCATTGCCTCTAAGATTTGATGCGCATCCAAATACTTTCCGATTTTCATTTCTCTCGATTTCAAGTTCTGCAACAAGCGGGAGAGCTCTTCTTCTGTAGGCTTCAACGGCCGGAGGGCTCGAGCCAGAACGGGCAAAACGGCGCGACGCGTGTAGCGGTGTCCATCGCGGAGGAACAGCACGATCGTTAGCAAGGCTAGCCCCACAGTCAACGCGACGACGGTGCTCTTGAAATCCTCCCTTCTATCTCCCATGGAGTCGCCTAGCCAGAGTCCTCCAAGAAGGCAAGTCAACGTCAGGACGCATGCCGCGCTACTTAATTTGTCGAAGTTCCAGTGTGCTGTTCGGGCCTCGACGAGATAATTTGCCAGGACAAAGGTGTCGGTCATGGTTTGAGCGCGATTCGCGGGAGTGACCGTTCCCGCGCGCAATGCGTCGTCCCAGGCAATGTGCGCGGCCCAGCGATGCCTGGCGCCCGGGTTCGTATCCTCCAGCAGCGTTTCGACATCGGCGTGCCGGTCGTGCGAAACCTGGGGATACTCGCCCAGGTCATTGGCCTCGAGCCTTAGCCCACAAGTCTCGCAAGTTTGTTCCAGACCGATCAGACTGCCCGCATTCACAGGGATGTAATAGACATGATTGACAAGTTTAACTCTGATGAGCGTCGCAGGCTGAAAACCCTGGCAAAGCTGACAATAATCCGCCCGACGTCCCACAACCCGACGGACAACCTTCGTCCCCCAAACAATAAACATAAGTAATCGCCTTCGATTAAGTGTTGAGATCCCCTGATGAAGCCGTCTCTGACTGGGCCACGATAAGTAGAGTTCGTGAAGCGATGACCGTCTTGCCAGCCGCATCGCTGGTATCATCGGCCCATAAAATATGCGGGTCCGCGCATGAAGGCAATGCTTGGGTGATTCAAGAGAGAAGCAATACGACAACGGCCTATAAAAAGGTAAAAAACTCGCCTACGTGCCGATCCATGAGCTTCACTTACTCCGCTTTGCCGCGTAGAAATTGTTGTCTGAATTCGCGGCCGAATTGGTCGGCACTCCTCTTCGATCGCTCGGACCGATCCTTGACGTGCGATCGGCAGCCGCGTATAAAAAATTGGTCAGACAACTACACGTTAAGCAGCTTCCCTTCGAGCGGGTGGCTGTAATCAATTCTCGTGTCCTGGTATCGGGGCACGCTAGCAACATCGCTTTGACGTGGTTACACGTCGTTTGAAGCGCCGAGGCGTACGCAATTCTGCAACGCCCGAATAAGGCTGTGCTCGCGAGCGTCATTCGATAGCAATGCGTTTCGCTTTCTTGCGCGAATTCCCAAACGCGATCCGCCAGCACGAGACTTGAACGGTCTCGGACCGGACGATGAGATTTCGGCTTGCCGAGCAACGGAGATTGGGCCAATGGCGACGCAAGGACAACACGAAGTGACGCAGACCGTCGACAAGACGGATGCGACCTCGTTGCAGCGAACGTCGGCACATAGCGAATCGTTAAGCGCTCTGCGTGCATCCGGCCTACTCTCCCGAACGACCGGCCTGACCGTATTGCCGGAAGTCACCAGTCAGGACGATCTCCTGACCTTCAAGCATCGCGATGAGTTGCGATACCAGAAGGAACACCTGCTCGGCCGTGGGGGCATGGGAGAGGTTCAGCTCGCTCTCGATCAGGACATTGGCCGCCGAGTCGCAGTCAAGCGTTTGATCAATGAGGATGATCCCCGCGCGCTCGCTCGATTTGTCGACGAGGTGCGGACGGTCGGCAATCTGGAACACCCGAACATCGTGCCGATTCACGACGTCAGCGTCGACGCAGATGGATCGCTTTTTTTCGTGATGAAGTATGTCGAGGGCGAAACTCTGGCGTCGATCATCGACAAGCTCGCGTCTGGAGACGAAGCCGCGCATCGTCGATTTCCATTCGAAGCACGCCTCGACCTCTTCACCGGCCTGCTCCGAGCGCTGCAGTACGCGCACGACCGCGGTCTTGTTCACCGCGACGTCAAGCCTGAGAACATCATGGTGGGCCGGTTCGGGGAAGTGATGCTGATGGACTGGGGTATCGCTCGGCGAACTGGCGGCGATGGCCTCCGCGCCGATCATCCCACAACCGTCCGCGCTGCTGGCGAAACGCTTGATGGAACGGTCATTGGCACGCCACGATACATGTCGCCCGAGCAGGCCTCCGGGCAAATCGCCGAGCTTGATGGCCGAAGCGATCTCTACAGCGCCTTTATTGTTTTATATGAGTTGCTGACAACTCGTTCTTACATCGAACCAACTGCGAGCGTGATCCAATCAGTCGCCGCCGCGCGCGATCGTCAGCCGCCGAAGGTGACCGATCCCGTGTTTTCTAATCCGCATCAAAACTCGGTCCCGAGCGAGCTACGGCATTTCTTGCGACGCGGCCTGGCCACGCGTAAAGAAGAACGATTCGCGGATGCAAGCGACGTCATTCATGAGCTCGAGAAGGTGCGTTCTGGCGCCTGCGCGGTGCAGTGTCCGCTGACGTTCATCAAGGCCAACAGCACGCGCTACGAACGGTTCCTGGATGCTCATCCGCTCCTGGGCATGCTGACGACGGCGATCGCGCTCTGCGCCTGCGCGAGTGGGCTTATTGCGTGGGCGATGCTGTTGCTGTTTCGATTCGCTAGCTGATGGCGGGGCGGTTGACCAAAAGCGATTGGTTTCGGCGTCAGGACGATGGTCTATCTGTTTTAATCTGAACGCTGCTTTTATATCTTCACCTAATCGCGCGTACTCAATCGCGGCCTAATTGGCGACGCCGATGACCAGGTAGATAGAGCGAATCTACGTGGGGGCTATGCCCTGGACGCGAAATCCCCGTGTTGGCTTAGCACTGGACCGGTCGGAGTGTATAAGGGATCCACGACCGGGAACGATGTCGTCCGGTCGATCGAATCGCTGAACCACTGGCAGGTGTTCGATGGCGCAGCACAGGTTACCGCGATTGAGCCGTGTTGAGTTCTTTCGTTATCGAGAAGACGAGTTGGTTTCATCGCTCGCAAAGGCGGTTTCCGACCATCGCGAACAATTTCCCGACGCTGCGCTAACGGATCATCACGCTGCAATTTCGGCGTGGTCCTCGGCTGCGACCAACGTGCAAAACGGCGGGTTCACTCAGTTTTTCTACAACCATCGTGGCGATCATGGCGTTATCGAGCTAGCGGCCCTGTTCGATTCACTCGACTTGCCCAAGGCCGCAACAATTCTTCGCGATGCCGTAGCCATTTATCGGCAGAACGAACACAGCTTCATGGTCGACGACCCATGGGACGGGCTATTCGGTAGTATTGAAGCGTTTGACAAGCTTCATCGGCCATTCGCGAACACGATGATGCGCTGTAGTCGTGCACTCGACCTGTGGATTCGGACCCACGTCGCAGAGTTGGTGACGGACGAGTCGGGGAAACCTATCGATCCGGAATTTACGGGAACTGTTGAGATTCGCCATCCTAACGGCCAGATCAAAGAATCGTTGGAGGTAAAGAAAGGCAAGGCTCACGGAGCATATCGCGAATACTTTGAAGACGGCAGTATTCGAGACAACGCGTTCTACAAGGCAAGCAAAATCACTGGCGATCTCTGGCCCAATGGGCAGCTCAAGCGAAAGGAATTCAAGCGAGCTGGGAACCGAATCATCGAATGGTTTTACCCCAGCGGCGCGCTTCAGAAGCGATGCGTGAATGACAAGGACGGGTATCCCATCGAACCAATTCGTTTGTTTCACGAAAATGGACAACTGGCAGAGGAACTCACGATCCACAAAATCAAAAGGCGCGGGCCCTGGCTCAAGTTTTTCGATGACGGAACGCCCGAGCTGCAGGCCGAACATGGCGCTAAAGAGGCGCTCATCGTCCATAACGCCTGGAATGAGAAGCGTGAGCAAGTCGTCAAAGACGGCACCGGGATTTTCCGTGAGTATTCACACCACATCAATTCGGATCACAACGTTTTCTCTAAAAGAGATAGCCACCAAGTGCTGGAGTTGAAGGGCGGAATTCGACACGGGAAGGTCACGACTTACCATGATGGAGTGCTCTGGAGCATTGACCATTTCGCGGATGGGCAGCTCGATGGCTTATCGACATATTACTGGGACAATGGTCGAGTACGCTCGGTCACGCAATTTGTGAAAGGGAAATCAACGGAGTCAAAAGAGTTTCCCAAGTTTGATCACCCGGTGCCCACGGTGTTACTGAAAGTCGTAGCCGATGAGAGGCTCTACGAGATCTGGCGGCACATCCGAGTCGACGAGTATCCGAAACCGCTGAATTTGGCTGAGATTCGAGAACTGTTAGAAATCCCTCGTTTCTTGCGCGAAGTACACGAGCGTAATCTCAAGGGCAAATTGAAAGACGAGTACGAAGACTGCAACACGTTCAATGACGGCATCGGCTATTTTCTGACGGTCGACGAATCTGGCAAGGTCACAGAGGTAGCCTTCAACGCGTGCGGAGTCTATTCGCACGGCGACTCGCGTGCTTATATTCCTTTGCTGTACAAGCTCCGCTTTGCGCCGGGTCGCATACGCGGCCAGGCCGTCGTGTGCCGAGTCACTGCAGTCGTGGATCATACTTTTATTGAGCGAAGCGAAGGCGGATCGTTCTGAAGGCTGACGTTTGCCGGAGTCCTGTCTGCGAAGTTCGCATGGGCTGGAGCACCGAGGTTGTGAATTAGGTCGCGCAGGCCGGCGTGAATTGAGGAATCGACCGCTTGGCAAAAATGCGTGAAATCAATCCCGGGTGCCACTCGGACGGCCAGGCACCCGGGCTCTGTTGCGATTCCTATCTCTTCTCCGCGAGTTGATCACCGACGCGCAGCGTTTCGCAGATCTGGCGGACGGTCTCCTTGTAATAGTCATCGATGCGGTCATCGACGACGAACGCGGCTCCCGCGAATTGATTTGCGCCGGTGTTCACGATCCCCGCTGCGAACACCACAGGCAGGCCAGATTTCTTGCCCTTGCCAGTCCCGGTGATCACGATTCCGCCGCGCTTCGTGTCTGTCTGTTCGTCGTATTTGACGTCCTGGAGGTAGTAGTCGAGCCCTTTCTTGATCTTCGCGACCGCTGTCTGTTTGTCGGTCGCCCCCTGCAGGATCGAAACCATCGAATATGCTTGCCCATCGGCGCTGACGGCGGAAACATACGAATCTCCGATGGTTTGCTTCCAATCTCTGGGATATGTGATCCCCAGCACGGGTCGACCGCCTTTTTGGAGAACGGCTTCTTCGACGGGAGGAGCGGGCGGTGCCACCGGGGCCGGCACTGCGGCTGGTTCGGCGGCGAGAACTTGAGGTGGTGCCGCTGCGAAATCGGAGTGAGGAGCGGTTTGATAAGCCGTTGTCGCCTGGTATTCGGCACGTCTTTGAGCTTCGCGATCGACGGCCGCCCGAGTGGCGCCAGTCACAACGCCGACCTTGGCGCCGGTCTGTGCTCCGGCGTCTCCTCCAACCATCTGGCCGACGACAGCCCCGCGCATTCCAGTCCGGACTGCCCCACCCCTTTGTGCAAAGGCTTCGGGCACGATCATCGTGAGGGCGAGAGCCGGTACCGCAAGGATGTGTAACTTGGTCATCATTGTTGCTCCCCTCTTACGAGTTTTCAACGGACCATGAGTCCAGCACAGCGCCAAACTCATAAGCAATCGTTCTCCGATCCGGCGGGGATCGAGCTGAACGCGAATCGGGGCCGTGCCTCGATGAGGCGTCGGGCGGATGCGGGAAATTCGATGGCGAATTCCGACTGACGCGCCGAAATCACCAATGCGAGTTGCGCGACGTATCAGGCAAGAGCCCGCAACACTGTCAACTTCATGTCACGGAAACCATGTGCAGCGATTTGCACAGCGGGATCACAGTGGCTGAACTCGGCCCCTTCCAGATCTGACGTGGTGACTCGCGTTCATTGAAACGAACGCCACGCGCGGACGCAAGGAGATTTCTTCAGTTCGTCACGCGGGTTTTAGGTCGTTTTGTTCATCATTCGGTAAACCACCGCGAAGCCGTCCGATCATTTGGTCAAACTTCCGCCGGCCGATTGAACAGTCGCGGATCGAGCCGATTCAATAGGCGCTGGATCTTCGCAACCTGGTCGACGGCTGTCGTCTCGCCGATCGCAGCGAGTTCCTTGGCTCTCATGAACTCGGCCGGATCGATGCTTGTCACGTCCGGCTCGATCACCACATCGGCTGGTTGAACGCCGAAATTGTTCAGGTTGTAGTTTTGAACGAGCATGCTGCGCAAGATCGTCGGCATCATTCCCGGCTTGCTCTTGGGCAGAATCGAGTTTTCCGCGTGGATGTCGCAGAACTTCGCCTCGAGCTTCGCCGACACACTCACCGCTATGACGAAGTTGCAGCCCATCGACACAAGCACGCTTGCCGGAACGTTGTTGATCAGTCCACCATCAATCAGAGCGCGGCCATCGCGGATGATCGGCACGGAGATCACGGGCAAATTGATGCTCTCGAGAATCGCGTGCACAGCGTCGCCGCTGTCACGAACGACTGAGTCGCCGCTGACAAGGTCGACTGTGACGGAGTAGCTGGGCACGGCAAGCTGCTCGAGCCTCCAGTCTTTCAAGTACTTGCGAAGCATTTCGTCGAACAGACCGCGGCGATACTTATGAACGAGGTACCAGTAGTTGCCCTGCGGTAGTTGGCGAAACAGCCAACCTGGGCGAAGAACCGTAGAGAACTCATCAGCGCAGTAGTCGGGATCGAGACCGGCTCCGTGCATGATGCCCGTCATCGCGCCGGCGCTCGTGCCAGCGATCATATCGACGACGATCCCATTCTGTTCCAAGACCTTGAGCACTCCAAGATGTGCGAGTCCGCGCGCGGCTCCGCCGCCGAGAGCCAGCCCGATGCGGACTCCACGCAGGTCGTGCACCAGCCTTTCCATTCCGTCTGCGAGCGACCGGCCGAACGGCGGTTTCGGTGGCGAATCGACGATTTTGAAGTCGCGGACGCAGAGGTCGGAAAGATTAGGGATGACGGGAGCGACCGGATTATCACTTGGAAGCAACCAAGCGACGCTGATCTTGTCGCGCCAGCCGCGACCCGGCACTTCGACCGCGTGCAGCCGGCGGATTGCAGACTCGGCCACGTCGGGAGTGACGAAGTAAACGACGCGGTCGACGAGTTCGAGCAGCCGCGCCATTCGCTCGGGCGTCAGGAATGTATGAAGATGAAAGACGATTCGATCTGCGTCCTGCCACTGTGCAACTTGCTCGCGAATCTCCTCAGAGGTCAAATCCTTGCCGTCTTCGCGGAGTGAACGATACCGCAAATTCATGGGCACCGTGCGCTGTTCCGCGTCGCTCAGCACTGCGACATTTTCACCGATTTCGCTCAATCGTTGAATGAGTTGCACGGCGGCGGGGCGTGTTACTGGCGTTTCATGAACGATGGCGAGCAAGGCCGCCGATCGCTTGGGGCTGGCTCCGAAGAAGAATTTGCGCAGGCTGCCTGCGTACGTCTTCAACCAGGTGCGCCGCAAGTCTGGCTTGGTGAAGGTGAGGTCGAGTGCCTCTTCGTAGTCCAGCCGTAAGATCGTCGTCGGTTCGAGCGCGACGACTCGGATTGGCACCGCTTCACTAAGCGCGCCTACCATCAGGCCGAACTGTTCGCCACGCTCGATCAAACGAAAAAGCGATTCCCTTCCATTGGTTTCGACTCGCACCGCCTTTAGTCGCCCGCGCAGCACGAAGCCAACCGTCGTGAGAACGTCGTCTGCCTCATGTACGACGGCCCCCGTCGGAAATTGCGCGACGCGACCCAGCCGAGCGACCTCTTTGAGCGTCTCATCGTCTGCGTTCTTGAAGTACTCATGTACTTTCAGGAGCGGAATCACCTCATCGTTCATGGCGACACCTCTCTAGTTCGCGACGGATGTGATCGCCGAATCCCTCGGCGGGGGCTGCATTTGCGATGTCGTTGATGTAAGAAAGCCGACGAAGCTCAGCAAGCGGCAAGGTGCGGTCCAGCCGACCATCTTTGTACAGCGCGCGATCCAGCCGGGCATTGGCGATGACACGCCAATCCCAGCGAACCCGCGTGCTTGGGAGCTTGTAGAACGACGTTGTGCAATTGGTGAACAGGACGTGATACCAGGCAGGGCTTTCGTACAATTGATTGATCTTGTTGATGTAATCAAGAAAAACTGTTGTGAGTTCGTTCGCGTTCGAGTTGATCTGGTAAAGGAAGCCCCACTGGCGCTCGCTGTACTTGGTGCGCCGGAGGATGATGTCGCGTTCGTCGGCGGCGACGAAGATCAGCTCTTGCTGACGGTACAGGCTGCGAAAGACGGAGTATTTCTGTCCATTGGTGATTCTCGCTTCGATCGACATGCAGATGCGCCCGTCTGGCCCGAAGTCGAAGACGAGCGCGGGGTGACCGCGAAGGCCATCTCCCCAGTCGAAGAAGATGACGTCGACCCCTTTGATGTTCGAGAGGCGATAGGAACGCGTTTCCCAGTTCGCAGTGAAGTCGTCGACCGTGCGGTATTCCAGGTTGCGGACGTTTTCGATGGTCACCGCGTCACCGTCGATGATCGCTCGCGGCAGAAAGACAGCGCTTGGGTCCCAATCGCGATCGTTGCTCGGTTTCTGACGGAACCACCAGATGAGAAAGAGAATCTCCGCCGCGAGCAGCGCAATAACTGGCTGCCAGATTGGCCGCCAAACCACGAGCGTCGCGACCACGGCGACGATCCACGCCACGGTGACCCAGCGCCCCCACGCGGCTGCGCCACAGAGATCAAAATAGATCGCACCAATCATCCATACGGCGATCAGGATACACGCCACCAGCGCCATCGCCGTGGTGAATCCAAGCAAGACGTCCACGATCGTGCTCTCCTCTGTTCGCTCGGTGAAATGTGAAACCGAGCAGAGATGCCTGGGAGAACCGAGTTTGACATGTGATAGGCACAGTGTATCAGCGCCCGCCGTTCGAAAGTATCGGCCAGATTGCAAATCAATTTGAGGAACGAGCGACGACCCGATCGCCGAGCCTATTCGGCCTCGGCTGATCTTTTCGTGTCATCTCTTCGAAAGAATTCGTCGTCGTCCGCTCACCCCGATTTTGCGAACTCTGCAATGGAACTGAGGAGGCTTTGTGGCTGTCAACCGATGTTTGATTCCGAAGAATGATGCTCAAACGTTCCATGAATTACACGCGCAACGAAGCAACTCTAACGATTCGGTGGCAGGTCGCGATCGAGTGGGCCGCCGATTTGGGACGGGTCCAGGTAGCCGGCGTGCGTGAGAATTTTTCGCACGTCACCGCCCCTTGTGATGACGATTTCGATCGCGTCGATGAGTGCCTGCGGATTGGCGCTGAGCATCGTGTCGAGTCCGGTCAAACGATCGGCAGTGCCAGAGTGTGTGATGATGAACCGCAAGCGCTCGGCTTCGAGGTCGGGCTCTGCGCCGGCTGGCGGAAACGCGAGACGCTGCGCTGCCAGGCGGAGCGACGCGGGGTTGGAACGTGCCCAGGCGAACAGCGGTTCGTTCACGCCGAGCGGCCGCATTCGCAGCAGGCCGTCGCCCCAGAAGCGCGCGAGCCACGGATGCGGCCGTGCCCAGGCGGGTGCCTGGGGCGTCTCGCGATAGGTTGGATCGCTCGGACTATCGGCGATCAATTGAAGCGCCCAGGTGCGCGCCACGGTGGGTGGCGACAACACCGAAATCAGGCGAATTCCATCGAGCTGGCGCGGTCGTAGTTCGTAGATCGGCGTCATCACATAGGCGACGCGCGTGAGCGCGGTTGCCTTCGAGTCGTGCGCAAGCATCCAGAGCCACCACTCGGTTCTTCGCGCCACGCCCTGGTGAATCACCGGCTTTCGCATGTACGCGACCGGGAACCGGTTCGTGTGATACCAGTCGAGTTGCAGCGAGCCCTTGATAACTCCAAGCTCTTGAAGCGTGGGGAACGTCGGTGGACGCGTCGCCTCGTTGAGCGTGTCGATCGTGATTCCATCGGGCAGAATCTCGTTTAGCTCGCCCAGAACGCGATCATCGAACGCCTCGTACCAGTACGATATTTCAAACCCTTTCTCCCACGCCCCACGCGGACCACCGATCAACTCGCTGTAATACGAAAGCTCGTACGGATGAATTCGTACGATCGCATACACGGCAGGCGCAAGCACGACCACGGACAGCACGCTGCGCACAATTAACCGAGCTCGTTCGCTTCGCGAAAACCAATCGCTCACGCCGACGACGCCCCATCCCGCAAACGCCGCAATGAAGAAAAACGTGGGCAAAAATAGGCGAATGCCGTCGTGCGCAGGCGTGTTTAGCATGCGCAGAAATGGCCAGATCAGGAGATGCAATCCAAAATAAACAGGAATGCGATCACGTTTGAATGTCGGTATTCTTAGAATCAGACCGACGATCGAAGCGATGAGAATTCCCACCGGCACGGTGATGCCGATCCAGACCCAGCCGTTATGCCACGGTAGGGAATATTCATAGATTTGGCCAAAGTAAATGATGCGAATATCAGGAAGTGCGCCGCGGCGCCCAGAATTGAGTGCGTAATAGTGCGCGAGACGGGGGATAGTTTCGCGCCACCATTCGGGGTTGCCCAGCCACGAAATGATAGGGCCGAACGCGAGAATCGACGTCCAGGTTTCGAGCGCGGGACGTTCGACGCCCCAGATCGGGCTCGATTTGAGCACTCGGCCTAAGATGCGCCTGACGATCCAAACGAAGAGCGGCACGGCGAGAATCAGGCTCGGGAGTTTGGTTTCAGGATGCTGGGTAAACAGGTTCATTCGCGCGACGCTGATAAGATGAGGCGCGATCCCCTGATCTCGGAGCATCTGCACGAACACCGCGCTGATGCGTTGAAGTTCCAGAAATGTGATCGCAAGCGGCACGATCATGAGCGTGGAGGTAATTGCGCCGTCGATCCACGCTCCGCGATCCTGTTTGCTGCGGATCTGCCGGACGAGCGGGCCCGCGATCAACCAAAGAACCAGCGGTACCACGACCATGACGGTCGCCATCTTCTGGATGAACGCCAGGCCAATCAGTATGCCGACAATCAGGCGCCATTTTCGCGCATCGGGTTCGTAGAGCCCCTTCCAGAACGCGAGTGCCGCCAATCCCCAGATGAGCAGTCCCGGCGTGTCGGTACCGGCGATGTGAGCGTCGCCATAAAGCCGCGGCATGAGCAATAGCGAAGCACCGGCGATCGCACCCACCCAGACGCCGTAGCGTTTCGCCAGGAATTGATAGAGAATCATCACGGTGAATGCGAATTCGATCACCGATGCCATGCGACGCGCAGGGATATCCTTCATCCAGGGGCCAAAGATCACGTATGACAGCAGGTTGAGCTGGCCGGCGAGCGGCGGATGAAAATTGATGCCGAATCGGCCGTAGGGCCAGTAAAACAGCAGAGTCGCCGGGTCGAACAATCGCGTGAAGTCGTCCTTCGTCCGCGCCTTGAAGAGATGCTCCCACCACTCTTGCGAGAGCTCCTGACTGTAGCGATACGCCGGCTCATCCCACGTGACGCCGATGTCGCCGACGGTGGGGACGATCGCCAGCAGCGTGATTCCAAACACAACCAGAGGAGCGACCCAGCCGGGCAACTTCCTGCGCGTTGGTGAGGGCGATTCAGGAACGGCGTCGGGTTGGCTCATGGTGTTGGCGGCGTGGGGTCGATGGGAAAGATCCACAAAAGGGGAACGCCCCACTTTTTCGAGACGAAGGCCGGCGTTCTGCCTGCGATGAGCGCGCGATCGTGCGGTGACATGCTGCCCGGCCGATTTTGAATCACATACCACTTGGGCGGCAAGCGATCGAATTGCGGCACGCGCGTTGTCAGCTTTCCGGTCTGGCGCAAATAAATGAACGAGTGCGGAAATGACGCAAACGCGACGGAACGATCGGGCGGCGTATTCTTGTTGAGGAAGTCGAGCGCATCGTCGCCGAGTGCATCCCAGTAGTATGTCGGCTCCATACCAAGCGCGGCTGCGCCGGGGAGTCCGCCGGCGAGCGGACTGAAATACGACATCGGCACCGGCATCATCAGCGCCAGGCTGATGGCTCCCTCAGCAATGGCCACGCCCGAGAGGATTCCTCCCCAACGCGGGGATTTTTCGATCAGCCACGCCGCCCCCTGCCCTGCAAGAATCGCCAGCACGCCGAACGCCGGCAAGAAGAGACGAACGCCGTCGTGCCCGGGCGTGTGAGGAAGCGATCGGAGCAAGAGCAAGAACAGCCAGTGGCCGAGGACGAGCACACCGAAAGGTTCGAGCTTCACCCGGCGCACTGCTCGAACCGCTCCCGCCAGACCGAAGCAGAGGAAGCCGGCTGGGACGACGAAAATGGTCCAGGCAAGCGTGTTGTACCAGGGGAGTGAATCGAGCGGTGTGTTATACACCCGGCCGAGGAACATCACCTTGATCGGAATCGACGTGCCGCGCGAGAGGTTCGATTTGAGGAATCGCGCGATGCCCGTCACTGGCGCCGCCCACCAGCCGGGATTCGCGACGTAGAGCGTAATCAGCGCTACCGGTGCGGCGATGAGCGCGACCTGAAGCGCGGCCTTCGACCGATAGGCCACCGCCCAGAACAAGAACGGTATGGGCAGGAACCAGCCGGTGAGTTTTGTATCAGCCGCGCAGCCGAAAATCAGTCCCAGAAGAATCGACCAGGCGATGCGCCCAGCTTTTCGAGGCGACTCGATCGCGAGATCGAACACAATGATCGCGTTCACCCACAAACAGGTGAGCAGCGCATCATATGCGGCATAATGGCCGTGGCTGAAAATCTGGGGCTGGAAGATCCAGGCGCACGACGCAAGTGCGGCGGGCCATACTCCCCACTTCTTCGCGGCAAAACCGAAGAGTGCGCCGGCGGTGAGGCTGAATATCAGAATCGGCCCGAAGCGAGCGCGCGGTAAATCGGCCCAGCCGGGAACGACGAAATCGCCGATCAGGCCGACCAGTGCGTAAAAGGGCGGGTGGCCGTGCGGTTCTTCGCGCGCGAATGGCCAGAACCATTCAATTACCGCAGGTGAATAAAGCTTCGCGCGGGTGTCGATCTGATCGGCGCGGGGCGGCGGTTGATCTTGCTGGACGAGTTCGCTCATTGGAGCGGGCGGCACCCATTTCGCGGCGAATCCGGCTGGATCCTTGAGTGCGCTGAACCATTGCCGGATGCGATGCTGCCGGCCGAGCGTAAAACCCTCGTCCCAGACGATCGCCATCTTGGGCTCGGTCAGGAGCATCAAAACAAGGGTCGCCAGGGCGACGAGCACCGCCGCGCCCCTGATCTTCCACCGAGCGTCGCTTAGCAAGCTCAAGCCTCGCTGATTTCACCAAATCGCAACATCGCCGCCCGGCGGCTTTTTCGCCCCCTTCCAGTCTGGTCCCAAACGCTGTGCGAATCAAGCCTCAGCGCCTGGAGTCCACGTAGGGAAACACGACCATCGTCGCCGTCAGCGGTTGCAATTTGAGCTTGAGATCTCGCTCGGCTGTCTGCCATTTTTCCGCGCGCACTGGCCCTGGCGGATTGGGCAGCACGAAGAGATCCCCGGCCGTGGTACGCGCGGAGATCTCCACCTCGGCCGTCGTTTTGAGATCCTTGTTGATCAGCACGATCGTGACCGCGCGGTCGGCCCGTCGCGCGGCGTAGGCGGTCACTCGTTCGGGATCGCTCGAATGCGCGTCCAGGTACGTCGTGCCGAAGCCGTTGTGTTTGCCGTCGGGATTGCGATAAAGCTCGAACGCGAACCGTTGCGTGCCGGCCAGGCCCGCCCAGAGGTAAGCGTAATCAACCTTCTCCCGCGCGAAAATTCCGAGCACGTCGGCCTGGGCAATCGCGCCGCTGATATCGTCGTCGCCGCCCCAGTTATATTCGCCGATGCACAATTTCGTGCCGGGATAGACTCCGTTGATCCAATCTTTCACGCGCGGGATGAGTTGCACCGGATCGCGAATCCAACTTTCGTCGCGATAAGTTCGATCCCAGAGCCCCCGCGTCGAGCGGAGCCGAAGCGCACGCAACGCGTCCGACGTGTTCTTGCCGCCGTAAACCATCTGCCCGTCGACTTGTCCCTGCGGATAGAAATGCACGTCGACGAGGTCGAGCAGCCGCTTTTCGGCCTTGGCCGACGCCTTGCGCATCTCGCTCAAATACCAGGCCAGAAACGGCACGCTGCCGTGAGCGCGGTTGTCGGCGTGGGTGGCGTAGTTATCGGTCGCGGCGTCGAGCGCGGAGAACGTCAGATCGGTCCAGCCCCAACTGCAAGGGCCGGCGATGAGTGCGCCCGGATCGACGCCCTTGATCGCCAGAGCGTAGTCGCGCCCTCGCGTGAAGACCTCGTCGTAGCCTGGCGGGATGCGATGGACGTCGCGATGGGTGTGGTTCCAGAGCATAGGCTCGTTATCGAGCCCGTAGATTCGCGGTAGCGCTTGGTTGGGATATTTGAGCTTGGCAATTCCTTCGGCCTGAAACTCAGGCGTTGATTCGACCGACGCATCGAGGGGATTGTTATCGACGATCGGCGTGCCGTTCGGCTTCACGCCGTTGCCGCGATCGGGAACGTACGACTCCGCCTTTTGCTGCGGGCCGTATTTTTTTACCGAGAAGCTCCACCCCTCCGCCCCTTTGGCGACCCAGGGAAGCATTGGCACGGTGAGATAAGTCGAAATGCCCGCGCGTTGCGTCCCATCGACAAAGCCCTGCCACGATCCGGCTTTTCCGTTCAAGAAGAACCAGTCGGAGCCGGCGTTATCGGCTTCGGTTTTCCAGTTGTAGCGTGACGAACGATTGCCGCCCCAGCGAATGGTCGTGAGGCCGTATTTCGCGGCAAGCTCGGGCGAAACTCCCGACGCACCATAAATTCCAGGGCTGATCGCATGCATCGGCCGTGTGTCGAGATTGATTCTGACGGTGGCCGGCTCAGCGGCGATCAACCCGAGAATGAGAGGGATTATGCTTGCGCTCATTTGCGGCCTCGGATTTCGCGAGGTTGGGAGGGGAGTCTCAACGAAATTACTTCTTCGGCGCTGGCTTGAGATAGCGGTCGAAGAACGCGAACGTGCCGGCCTGGGTGTGGATGATGTCGGGTCCGCCCCAGCCGTGGCCGAGGTTAATCAAGATCTCAACGCGGCCCGCGAGCCCGTTCTTCGTCTGGGCATCGCCGAGCTTGGTCGCCTGACTGTAGGGAACAAGGACGTCTTTCGTTCCCTGGAACGTAAGAATCGGCGGATCGCCGGCATTCACGAACGTAAGTGGTGACGCCTTGGCGTAAGCATCGGCCTTTTCCGCTGGCGTGCCGCCGATGAAGTCCTTGAGCAGTCCCTTCGAGACGTCGGGGTAGTCGCTCGCGGCCAGGTCGGTTGGGCCGAAGTAGTTCACGACCGCTTGCACCTTCGAGCTGGGAGCATCGGCCGGGACGTCGCCTTCGAGACCATCGCCAGAGTCGGTCACGCCGAGCATCAGCGAGAGGTGACCACCAGCAGAGAACCCGACGGCGCCGATGTGGTCGGAATCCAGCTTGTACTCATCCTTGTGCGAACGCAGCCAGCGGACTGCGGCTTTGACGTCATGAACCTGAGCGGGGAAAACGTGCTTGGGGCAGAAGCGATACTGCGGCGAGATCGCTACATAGCCTCGCCTGGCGAATTCGGCGAGCAGGCCGCGATTGCTGGCCTTGTCGCCGCCGCGCCAGCCGCCGCCGTGGATCACCAACACTCCCGGGAAAGGTCCACTCCCCTCCTCCGGCCGCGCGACGTCAACCTTCAATTCCTCGCCGCCAACCTTGGTGTAAACCAGATCGTTGGCGATGATCACCTTGGGCTGAGCCTTGGGTTCGGCCTGGCCCCAGGCTGGGATCGAACCTAAGACGCAGGCCGAAGCGGCCAGAACGCTCATCCGTACGCGTCGAAACATGGTGGTGGGAACTCCCTGGATTGGAAATGAACGCGTGTTGAGGACTCTATGCAATTCGGCGATGGCTCATCGCGCTGGACCTGCGGTTGATACCTCGAAGTCGATCACGAGGTTTTCACCAGCTTTGACCGAGAGTTTTCCGGAATATATACTCCGCCTCTTCTCTTCAGAGCCGATTGTGATCATATATTCACCACCAGGCAACTCGTCAAAATGAAATTCGCCGGGCTGTGATCGGCCCGTAATGTCCTGGCGTGACGATCGATCCGGGCCTCTCAAGAACACCGCGCCTAGGTTGAGTGGTGCATTTGTGGCTTTATCAAGAACGCGCCCGGTCATTGAGGCGGCCGGCTTGAGTCGAACTGTCAGTTCCTCGGCGTCGTCACGCCAGCTCTGATGGTGCCTGGCGAACCCCTTGGCGCGAACAGTTACCGTACCCTCCCCAAACCCTAGGGGCGAGAATCTGGCGACGCCGTCTGCCTTGGTCCGGCCTCGCATTTCATCGCACACGAGGAACCAATCATCGTCCCAGACGAAGAAGAGCTTATCGACATCTGGAGTCGTATTCAGTATCGCGACTTCGGCGCCGGGAATTGGTTTCCCCGTACTGTCTTCAACCACGGTGACTTTCACGTTGAACGGGAGTGGCAATTTGAAAATCAGTTCGCGACCGGCCACCCGCTCGGTCAACGGAACGGCTCCGACGCGGTCGAGCGAACTCTCGCCGTGGCCGGCCGCAAGGATGGTCACACGCTGAATCGAATTCGCTTGGAGATTGCGAATGAGGAATGAACCATCGTCACTCGTGAATGACAGTCCCGACCTCGAAAACTCGGTGGGGAACCCACCGGAGACGTCATTTGCCATGCTTTCATGCGGGTACCCGAGCAAAACTCGAAACGAGCGCACAGGCTTGCCGTCGGCGTCAACCACGCGGCCCCTAATGGAGCCGGCAGCCTTGGCGACGACAGTATGTTCCTTATCGACTTCAAGGAGGCGATCGCGAATCTGCGTAAGACCCGATCCAAAGAACGCGAATTGCACGCCCGTCGCTGGAAGACCACTGATTTCAAAGCGTCCCTGCGCGTCGGTTCTCGCCCTGCGATCGAGCAATACAAGCGGCCGGGATCCAAGCTTCGTCAGGCTGGGTGAGACCGAAATGCCTACGAACGGAATGCCGTGCGCATCCTGGACTACGCCCTTTATGCTGTGACCGGGTTCGAGCGCGAGATCAAGGTCCAGATCACCCCGAACCGTCACGGGTTCGAGCAGAGGCGCTGTATCGCTGAGCTCGGGCAGCACGCATACAAAACCAGACACGTTCGGCACGTTCGCCAACTTGAATTTGCCGTTGGCGTCGGTTTTCGTTTCGATCGTTCCATCCGCCCCCCAGCGCACCGTGGCTCCTTCAACCGGATTCTTGCTGGCGTTGCGCACGATTCCATACAGGTCGCGCGAACCTGCTGATTCCGGGGCCGAATCTCCCTTCGCCGCTCCAGCGGCGACTCCGATTGGCTGCGCACCTGGTTGAGGTTTGAGTCGGAAGTCGACGGTCAGCGGCGTGCTGGCCGACGTGATTCGAAGGAACTCCGAGTCGAAGGCGATAAACCCTTCGGCTTCGGCCATCAAACGTGTAGGGGCATTGATCGGTAAGCCGTCATACTCGAACCGGCCCTGGTCATCGACCTTGGTCCAAAGCCGCTTTGTCACTACGACAAGCCCATTCGCCCCCTTGCCGACAAAGGCGTTCGGAATGGGTTTGCCGTCGGCATCAAGCACGCGACCGATCACCTTGCCAGCGGCTGGGACGCGGATTTCCAGTTCGGTGATCGGCTTCTCCGACATCTCGAAATGAACTCTCTTCCGCATCCGTCCGGGAACGTGAACAACCGCTTCGTGAGCGCGGAAGGTCAGGCTCGGCACTTGGAGCCGACCATCGCCGTCCGTCTTTGGCGTCAGCCCGTTATCGACCGCCAGTGTTCCGCCGACAATTGGCTTTCCTGTTTCATCCTCGAGCATCCGCACACGAAGCTCGCCGTTCCGGACGAGTTGGAGTGTTCGTTCCTTGATTGGCGTTCCTGCATTGATATTCAAATAGTCCACATTGTCGAGACCTTGCACGCCGAGATTCGCATTCAGAATCCAACGTCCCGGCGGTACTTCGATGCGAAAGCTGCCGCGATCGTCCGTCGTGCCGTCGATCCGTTGAGACTCGTGGTACGTGCTCACATTTGTCGCCCAAACATGCGCGCCGCTCGCGGGCTTTCCCGACTCGTCTCGCACTGTTCCACGCACAGTCTCGCCCTGAACGAGCATCGTGCCTAGCTGCGCGATGAACAGAACGAACAACCAGCGTTTCAGCGCGCACATCGCGTTAGCTCCCAAGCGAGTCTTATCCCGGCACTTCAATTCGGCCGATTGTCGCACGCATGAGGCCATCAACGAAGAGGTCTGTGCGGATTGCTTTCTGAATGCCCGCGAGGTGAATCGCAAAGGCCGACCCTGCTTCAGAATGAGAGGGCAGAGTCGGCCTTTTCGGGTTTGAGAATCGATCGGCGGGAATCCGCGCCAATCACTTACTTGACGTGCTTTGTCGCTTGCTGCGTAGTGTCCGAGAACGAAGTAGCACCAGGGGGCAGACTATCCTGGCATCAACGGCTCATTTCGCTGCGTCCTCGGTCACTACCTCGACGTCAAGGACGACTGTTTCGCGGGCTTTGATTGCAAGCTTCCCGTCGTAGAGTTGCTTACCCTCGGCGGAACGAACCATTACCTGATATTCATCGCCCGGCAGTTCGTCGATTTGGAACTTGCCCGGCTGCAATCGTCCCGTGACATCCGTATAAAATGATTGATCGGACGCGACCAAGTAAACGTTGGCTCCGTTGATTGGCGTATTCTTCGATTTATCAATAACTCCGCCGGAAATCGTCGCGGCCGGTTTGAGACGAATGGTCACTTCCTTTGCGCCGTCGCGCCACCCTTGATGGTGCCTTGTAAAGCCCTGCGCCTGAACGATCAGCGACCCTTCGGCAAGCGACAGCGGCGAGAAACTCGCGACTCCGTCGGCTTTCGTCCGGCGCCGGATCGTCTCAGTTCCCGAGGCATCGTGATGGCCCCAAGCGAAACCTGCGTCGATGCTTGGGTCATTATAAATAACAGCCACTCGCGCGTCGGGAATCGGCTTACCCGTGCTGTCTTCAACAACATGAACATTGAGATTAAATGCGGGTTGGAGCTTGCACGTGAGTACGCGGTCGGCGGACCATTCGCTCAGCGGAAGGGCTTCGACGCGGTCGATCGAGGACTCGCCGTAGCCGGGTGCGAAGATTGTCACGCGTTGAACAGAATTCGCTTGCAGATTACGAATGAGGAACGTTCCGTCGTCGGTCGTGAACGACAACCCAGCGCCGCCGTATCCCGCGAAGAAACCGCCGAATAGATCATTCTGCCTGCGTTGGCGCGAGATGTTGAGCAGTACGCGAAACGAGCGTACGGGCTTGCCGTCGGAATCGACGACTCGGCCCCGAATGACGCCGGCCGGCTTACCGACGATGGTATGCTCCTTGTCGACTTCCAGGCTTCGATCGCGAATCGACGTAAAACCTGAGCCCATAAAAGTGAATTGCATGCCCTTCGCTGCGAGACCGTTGATTTCAAACCGTCCCTTGGCGTCAGTCTTTGTTTCGCGATCGCGCAAATAGAGCGACCGAGAATTGGGCTTCGTCAAACTGGGTAGAACGGAAATCCCCGCGATCGGTGCCCCGCGCGCGTCTTGCAGCACACCTTTGACGGTATGGCCCGCTTCGAGAATGAGATCGAGGTCAAGATCGCCGAGTGCTCCAACCGGCTCCAGCAGGGCCGCGACATCGCGCTGCGGGGGTATCGCGCACACAAAATAGGGTGCGTTCGGCACATTCTCCAGCTTGAACTTGCCATTGGCGTCGGTCTTCGCCTCGATGGCGCCCGTCGTGGCATCAGGTCCCCAACGGACCAGCACTCCTTCCAGAGGTTTCTTGTCAATGTTGCGCACGACGCCGTACAGATCGCGGTGATTGGCCGGTTTCGGAGCTGCGTCTCCCTTCGCTGCTCCGATCGGTTTTGCTCCTGGACGGAGTTTGAGTCGAAAATCGACCGTCAGCGGCGCGCTGGTCGAGGCCACTCGCAACCCCGCAATGTCAAGGCTTTCAAACCCCGCGGCATTGGCGCTCAAATTCGTGGGCGCGTCGAGCGACACCCCGTCGTACTCGAACCGGCCCTGGTCGTCGGCCTTCGTCCAGATCGACTTCATCGCGACCGTCTTTCCCGACGCCGGCCTGCCGACAAACGCGTGCGGAATCGGTTTGCCATCGGCATCGAGCACGCGACCGACGATCTTGCCGGCAACGGGAACGCGAATCTCCAACTCGGTGATCGGCTTCTCCGACATCTCGAAGAGCACGCTCTTTCGCCTTCGTCCCGGAATGAGAACGATCGCTTCGTGATAGTCCTCGCGCGACAGGCTAACGACTTCGAAACGGCCGTCCTTATCCGTCTTGGGCATGAGGCCGTTATCGAGTGCAAGCGTTCCGCCGACAATTGGCTTTCCGGTTTCTTCCTCGAGAAGCTGGACACGAAGTGCGCCGCTCTTGGTCAGGTTGAGCACAATTTCTTTGGGCGGCTTTCCTTCATCGATATTCACGGACTTGTCTTTTTCGAGACTTTGTTTACCGAATGATGCATTCCACAGCCAGTTTCCCGGCGGTACTTCCATGCGAAAGCCGCCTCGGTCGTCGGATGTGCCGTCGATTCGCTGGAACTCATGGGATGACCCCACGCTTGTCGCCCAGACATGAGCGCCGCTTGCGGGCTTTCCTGACTCGTCCAGTACAATTCCTCGCACTGTTTCGCCCTGAACGAGCGTTGTCCCGATCTGTGCGATGAACAGAACAAACAATCCGTGTTTCAACGCGCACATACCTTTTATCCCCGAGCGAGTCTTATCGCAACATCCTCCAACTGGGCCGATTGTCGCATGCATGGGGCGGTCCACGAAGAGGTTAGTGGTGATCACCCCATCAATTCTCAAACTGTGAAACAAAGAGGCCGGCTCTGCCTCGCGTGAGGAAGCAGAGCCGGCCTTTATAGATGTTAGAAGTGTGGATTCGGCGCGATATCAATACGAATCTGCGCTGATCACTTCCTTGCCGTCCTTCGTCAACAGCGCGTACCAGGTGGCTTTGTTCGTCGACGACTTCAGAAACCGCACCGAGCCGTCGAAGTAAGCGAAATGTGCACCGCCGGGGTGGAACGAACCGGTGTAGACCGGCAGGAACAGTGGGTTCGGATCGGTGTAAGTCGGCTGCGTCCAGACGTCAAATTCACTACCGCCGTAGCCGCCGACGGCCCAGCCGAATCCGTCTTTGCGTTCACCGAGTGCGATCGTCTGCGAACTGCCGTCGGGAATCTGCTCGATGCGCCAGTTGCGTGTCAGCATTTTGTTGCTGGGGATGACGACCGCTACGGTGAGCATCGCGCCGCGATAGGTGTTGTTCGCGGTGGCAAAATCGGCGCGGGGGTCACCGTTGGGGGCCGGTCGAGTGCCACCCCAGTTGGCTGCGTAATGACCGGGGGCGAAGTTCGATGCACCTGGGAAGGTGCCGCCAGGGGGCGTGGGAATCACAATTTGCGACGCCGATTTCCGGGGCATCGTCAACGGCACCGAGGGGCAGATCATCGTATCAATCTGCGTATTCACCGTCGTACCGTTGGCGGGGTCGTAGGGCTCCATGAAGAAGTTGTACGACGTGAGGAGCGACTGCTGCTCGATGTAGGGGAGCAGCATGGTGATCACACTGTGATAGTTGCCATGCCCTGTGCCAGAAGTACTGCTCATGGGCAGGATGTTCTTGACGGTGTGGTACGACTGGATCGCCAGGGCAAGCTGCTTGATGTTGTTCTTGCACTGAGTGGCGCGACCGGCTTCTCGCGCGCCTTGAACCGCAGGGAGCAAGAGAGCGATCAGCACGCCGATGATCGAAATAACGACCAGGAGTTCAATGAGCGTAAATGCGCGTCGCTTCATGGAAATGAGCCCCCGACTTTACGGAATGGGCAAGCGTCGTCGATGCGCATGGCTCGTCACAAATCCCTGCCTCGCGCGGGACGCACCATTCATCTTAGTTGATGGAGTGGGGAATGTGACAGGAGAAATCAGCCGACGCGCCGCAGCCAGCCTCAAGCGGCCGGAAACGAGTTTCGCAAACGGCTCCAAAACGAACGGTATCGTTGGATAAAAGCACGCGTTACCTGTACAAATTCACAGAAACCCGGAGCGTCCGAGACGGGGGCGGGGAAGAAACGTACAATAGCCGGCCGGTCACCCAAGCTTTAACAAACGTAAGCGTTCACTAACAACGCACCACCGTTTTCGAGGGAAGGCATCCATGAAATCGATCCGTTTCGTATGCGTTCACGCCGCATGCTTTGTCTTCGCGATTACGCTCGCGATGGGATCCCCCGCCCGTGCCATGGATGCGTTCGCAACGGTATTGCAGCCGTTCGTGGATAGGCACATCCTCGCCGGCGCGGTCACGATTGTCGCGGATAAAGACAAGGTGCTGGACGTCACGACCGTTGGCTACGCCGACGTCGCCGCGAAGAAGTCGATGAAGGCGGACGACCTGTTCTGGATCGCGTCGATGAGCAAGCCGATCACGGGCGCAGCGTTCATGATTCTTGTCGACGAGGGGAAGGTCAACGTCGACGATCCGGTCGAGAAATACCTGCCCGAGTTCAAGGGTCAGATGGTCGCTGAGAAGGGTGGAAATCCCCACGCGCCCAAGCACCCGATCACGATCCGTAACGTCCTCAGCCACACGAGCGGCTTGCCGTTCGCATCGCCGATGGAGCGACCCACGCTCGATCAAAATCCGCTGTCCGAGCGCGTGGCGAGCTATGCGAAGCTGCGACTCGAATTCGAGCCCGACACGAAGTATCAGTACTCGAACGCGGGGATCAACACGGCCGGCCGCATTATCGAAGTCGTGAGCGGTATGAGCTACGAGGACTTCCTCGACAAGCGCCTTTTCCAACCGCTGGGGATGAAGGACACGACCTTCTGGCCCACCGAGGAGCAAATTGCGCGGATCGCGAAATCGTACAAGGCGAACCAGGATAAGTCGGATATCGAAGAGACGAACGTGGGGCAGTTGCGATATCCGCTCAACGACCACGCCAACCGTTTCCCGATGCCGGCGGGCGGCCTCTTTTCCACCGCCGAGGATTGCACGAAGTTCTGCCAGATGCTGCTCAACGGCGGCGTCTTCAACGGCAAGCGCATCCTTTCTGAAGCGTCGGTCAAGCAGATGACCAGCAAGCAGACTGCCTCCTCGGTTGACACTCCTTACGGATTCGGCTTCAGCACGGGCGGCGGGAGCTACGGCCACGGCGGCGCTTATAGCACCAACATGACGGTCGATCCCAAAACGGGGCTCATCACTGTCTTCATGGTTCAAAACGCCGGCTGGCGCAGCGAAGAAGGGAACAAGATCGAAGGAACGTTCCGGTCCGCGGCGATGAAAGCTTTCGCCAAAAAGTCGGCGGCAACTGGACCCAAGCCCAGTCACGCCGACGTTTCGTTCGGACCGCACCCGCATCAGCTTATCGATATTTATCTTCCCACCAAGGGCGAGGCCCCCTACCCCGCGCTTCTCTGGTACGGAGGAATCTGGAAGCCGGCCAAGCATCCGGCGAACCTCGGGTTCTTCTTGCCTCGCGGCATTGCTGTCATCGCCGTGCAAACGCGCACCATGGACGATGCAACGGCGGCAGGCGAAAAAGTGCCTGCCTCCTACGTGCAGAGCGACGCCGTCCGCGCCGTGCAATTCGTGCGGCACAACGCGTCGAAGTGGAACCTTGATCCCAAACGACTCGCCACCGGCGGCGGGTCGCAAGGGGCGCAGCCGGCGCTCTTTGTGGGCTGCTCGCGCGACTGGGCCAACTCATCGTCGAACGATCCCGTCGAGCACGAGTCGTCGCTGGTGACTTGCGTGGCCGCCTACCGCTGCCAGCCGACGTTTGATCCTATGCACATGCAAGAATGGGTCCCTGGCGTGAAGTGGGGCTCTCCCGCGCTGGGTTGCTCGTTCGAGGAATCGCTGAAACGGCGCGACGTGCTGCTACCGATTCTTCAGAAATGGTCGCCGGATTATCTGCTGCACAAGGGCGCCGCGCCGATGTTCTTCGAGAACGAATGGCCGCTCACCAAGCCCGAAAACGTCGAGCAGAACAACTTCGACGTGCATTCGCCCGCTTGGGCGCTTGGGTTTCAAAAGTTGGCGCGCGCAAGCGGCGCGGAGTGCCACGTCAAATTCCCCGGGCATCCCGCGGATGATGCCGCGAAGGACATTTGGGATTTCGTCGCCAAACGTCTCAGACCGTGATGAGACGCGGCGACGTTCGATTTGGTCAGGTTACCCGCGTTCTTAATGCGAGCTCGGGTGGAAAATGATGATCGCAACTTCGAAGTAGATCACCAGACCCGTCGCATCGACGAGCGTCGTGATGAACGGCGCCGAAATCACGGCGGGGTCGATTCCTAGTCGTTTGGCGACCAAGGGCACAAGCGCGCCAATGGTGTTCGCCCAGACGCAGATGCAAAGGATCGTGATACCGACCAATTCTGCCAGTGGCCACGGTTGCCCGCGCCAGAAATGAGCGTAAAAAAGGCCGATCGACCCGAGCATCAGGCCAAGACACAGTCCTGTCAGGCACTCGCGAAGCAGCACCTTCCAGGTATCGCCGCGCTCGATTTCGTTGAGCGAAAGTCCACGAATAATCGTACCGACCGTCTGGCTGCCCGCGTTTCCGCCAGTGCCAATCAGCAATGGAATAAATAGGTCGATATCTTTAACCTTGTCGCCAACCCACTGGAAGTAGCGGAGCACGGGGTACGTAAAATTCTCGGCGAGCAGCAGCATCATCAGCCACGGCAGGCGGCGCCGCACCACACCCACGATTCCGCTCTGCCAGTAAGGTGCGTTATCTGCCTCGGGGTCGGCAGAGACACCGCCGAATTTGAGGATGTCTTCGGTCTGTTCACGGCGCAAAATATCCATCGCGTCGTCGTGCGTGACGATGCCGACGAGCACGTCATTCGCGTCGAGCACGGGAATCGCGAAAAGGTCGTACTTGTCGATTTTGCGCGCGACGGCTTCCTGATCTTCGTCGACACGGCCGACGATCATGTCGCGCTGCATGATCTCTTCGATCAATGATCGCGGACTCGCCATGATCAGCCGCTTGAGCGGCACGATCCCTTCGAGCTTGTGGTGCGGGTCGATCACGAAGCTGTAGTCGATCGTCTCACGGTCGGGGGCTTCGTGGCGAAGGCGGGTGAGCGCCTCGCGCACGGTAATACCGGGAGTCAGCGTGGCGTAGTCGGTTGTCATCACCGCGCCCGCCGTGCCTTCTTCATAGCTGGCGAGGCGGCGGATGTCCTCGCGCTCGGTCTGGGCGAGGTTGCGGAGGATCTGATCGACACGGTCTTCATCAAGGCGGTTGACGAGGTCGGCACGGTCGTCGTGCGACATGAAATGAAAGAGCCCGGCGGCCTGAACCGGGGTCATCGCTTCGACCACCCGCACCTGGCGGTTGTGATCGACATAGCTCATGACCTCGGCTTGCAAGCGGTCAGGCAGAAGGGCGAGGATCGAATCGCCCTCAGCCTCTTCCATATCTTCGATCATCTCGGCGACGTGTGCAGGGTGCTGGTCGCCGAAAAAATCCCTCAGACCTTCGGTCTCGCCCGCCTGGAGCAATTCCCGGAGGTCGGGCACGAGCAGCGGGTTTCGCAGCATGAGCCATTCTCCGTTTTTGAGAAGGTGAAATTGCCGAAGGGCGGCACGAGAGAAAAGTTGATCGCGGGCCAATCGTCTTTGGTTGGCCCGCGATCCTGTTCTATCCATCTTCGGGCCAACTCGCCCGGCGGCAAGAGGCCTGATTCCGTTTTTATCGGACAGGTTCGCGCATCAATGCGCAAGAGACCCAATCACATCCTTGCCCAGGTAAGGTTTGAGCACCTCGGGAACGTCCACCAAACCATCGGCCCGCTGGTAATTCTCGAGGATCGCAATGATCGCCCGGCTCAGCGCCACGGCCGTACCGTTGAGCGTATGCACAAACTTCGTTCCCTTCTGACCGCTGGGTTTATAGCGGATATTGAGCCGCCGCGCCTGGTAGTCGGTGCAGTCCGACGTACTCGTCACCTCACCGTATTCACCGGCCTCGCCGCGACCCGGCATCCAGGCTTCAAGGTCGAACTTGCGATACGCCGGGCCGCCGAGGTCGCCCGAGCAGATATCGAGCACGAGATAAGGTATCCCCAGCTCGCTGAAAATCTCTTCCTCGATCTTGAGGATTTCCTGGTGCATCGCCCCCGAGGCTTCGAGCGTCCCCTGCGTGAAGGCGAACATTTCAACCTTCGTGAATTGGTGAACGCGATACAAGCCTCGACTCGCGCGGCCGGCGGCTCCCGCCTCGGTGCGGAAGCAGTGCGACAGGCCGACATACTTCATCGGCAGCTTGGCTTCGTCGATGATCTCATCGGCATGCATGCCACCGAGCGTGATCTCGGCCGTACCGATCAGGCAAAGGTCGGTGTTCTCGACCGAGTAGACCTGCGTCTCCGCGCCTCGCGGGTTGAAGCCGATCCCTTCGAGGATCGACACCCGCGCCAGGTCGGGCGTGACGATCGGTGTGAAGCCGTACTTCACCAGCTTGCTCATCGCGAACTGTTGAAGCGCGAGGTCGAGTAGCACCGCGTCGTTTTTCAGGAAATAGAAGCCCGTGCCGGAAACCTTGGCACCGCCTCCAAAATCGATCAAATCGAGTGATTTGCCAATCTCGACGTGATCCTTCGGCTTGAAATCAAACTTGCGCGGAGTGCCGACGCGACGCAGTTCGATGCTGCCATCCTCGGTCGGAGCGATCGGTGCATCGGGGTGCGTGAGGTTGGGAAGCGTGCCGAGTTGTTCCTTGAGCTGGGCATCGAATGCCTTCAGTTCTTCTTCCTGAGCCGACATTCCTTGCTTGAGGCGCTTCCCTTCCTCGACAAACTCGTTGCGCTTGGCTGGATCTTTCTCACGGCCGGTCGCCTGGGCGATTTCGTTTTGCTTGCGGCGGGTTTCCTCGACCGCTTGGAGCACGGCTTTGCGGCGCTCGGCAGTTTCGCGGATCGCCTGAATGTTCTCGATCACATGCGACGAGACGTTTCGATTCCGGCAATTGGCTTCGACCAGTTCGATGTTGTCGAGTACGAACTTCAGATCCAGCATGGAAATGCATCCTTCATCGAAATGGTCGAATCGGCGGCTGCTCGGGCTCGGAAACGCAGCGCGGAGTGCCGTTTTAACAAAAATAGCGCGGGAAACGAAGGAATTTGAGCGGGTAAACCGCGACGATGTGTGAATAACGAAACGGGTTTATCTTAACGTCACGCGCAGTCTCGTCGCACGCGAATTGAGTCAGACCATGCCATTTCAAGGTGTTTGATTGAACTCTGTCAAAAACTTGGCCGAACGATCGAGGCAAGATTCTCCTTAACATTTTACTATTAAACGGTTTGCGAATCAGAACCCATTAAGTCGCATCTCTTCGGATCCAGCGTCAATTCGGTCGAACCAGGATATTTTGCTTTTTCCTTCCAATCGATACGCAGTCAGAAGTGGTATGCCTCTAAACTCCCTCGGGACGTCTCAGGCGTTTTTCCTTTGATCGAGGCGCATTCGATCACGCGCGATCTTGCGCGGCTTCTTTCCTGGCTTCTTCATCGAAAGACGAGGCATCGGCGTTTTATGAAGTGAATGCCGATCACGCAAACCCGGATGTTTACAGAAGCGTTCCAAATTTCGACCAACGCAACAGCTAAATCTGCTCTACGTTCATGACGGGGCAGATTCGAGCCGATCATCCCCGCCATCTCTTTCGATGAGAATATCGCCGACGGATTTGGTGTGGTTGTCTCGCTAAGCAAGCGCGGCGTCGCGTTCTGCGCCGGATGCGCGACGCGAAATGTTGATTCCAAGAATCAGAGGCCAAAAATGGTAAAGTTTTCTCAAGCGGCTTTGGATCGAATCTACAAAGCGGTGTACGATGGAGCAGGCGCGACCACGATTCAACGCAGCTCGAGAATTCGGAGAGAAAAACTCAAGTCCAAGCGGGGTAAGACCGAGCGACTGATTTTGAACGATGACAAAAGCGTTGGGCACGACAGTTGCGTTTAGCGGGTCTCAAGCAACTTGGCCGGGCCAAAACGACATACAAAGGATTGTAGCTCTTCGTTCTCATACCCATCGGTCCGCTCTTACATTTCACTTTACTTCGATTTGGCACTTGAGCGGGTTTTCTCCGATAGGCATGTTATATTCTGAGAAGAGCGGCATTGAAGCGGTGCCAACGGAAAGGCGACCGTCCCCGAGGTGGGTTTTAAGGCCCCTGCGGGCGCGGTGTCGGACGGGTCCTTGGGATGGCTCGGGTTGAAGGCGTTTTCGCACCTTTAAGGTGTGAACGCGCACTTTGACGCCGTCCGACGCGGTGGCCGAGGTTCCATCGAAATAATCCCATCTGAATCGTCGCGGTAGGAGAGGGGTCGCTTTCCCATGAGTTTGTTTCAACGCTTCCTCGAGCGGGTGCTGCGCACCAACACGAGTCGTATGCCTCGAACAAGTTTTGACGATCTGAACCAAGAGCAACTGGATGCTCATCTTCGCGTCGGCAGATATGGAAATTTCAACCTGACCGATGCGGTTCGTCCCTCCTACGGACTCGAGGTCATTCCGCGCGAAGGCTATCGCCGCGACGTTTATCGCGACCCGGAAACCGGCAGCACAATGCCCGTGCTTGCCGCTTCGGTTTCGTCCGAAAGGCTCTTCGACGTTTTGATGGAACTTCTTTCTCCGCTTGGAGAAGAGGTCGACGTCGTGATGGAGTCGTCGCACGAAAGCGAGCCCGGCGCGCATTCGGATATGTACCGCGAGCACATCGATACCGTAATCCTCAAGAGCACGCTCTACGACTATGAGTCGCTGCTCTTGAATGACGGCTGCACCGGCCTGGCAGCGCTCAATCCGAATGGACCGATGGAAGTGCAGTTCGACGAGCACAAGCTGCTGTTCGTCTACGCTCACGACCTCACGCCGTTCGAGATGGTGCTGAAGGACTTCGGCCTCCGACGCGACGACACCCTGAAATTCATCTCCGAAGCCGAACACCTTCACTCGACCGACGACGTCTACCGCGAGCAGTTCGACGAGCTGCGTTATCGCCTGGGAATCGACGTCTAAGCCTTGATGCACCTCTGATGCGGCACCAGCGGAGCGAACAAACCTTCACGGGTTGGTTCGCTCCGCACTGTTTTGCGCCATCCCCTTCCTCTCGCTTCCCTTTGACCACCGCCGCGCGTCTAACGTAGGATGGACTCCGGCCGATTTTTCGGCCGTTAGGGCAATCATGGCCTGAGAACGCGCAAGGTTAGAGAGGCTGCGGCGGAGATGTTGAGAGCACGAGTCTGGGCAGTTCTCGCATTGGCACTGGTCGGCTGCGGCGAAAAGGAGCGCGCGGCGGACCGGCCTGCCGAACCGCCGTTCAAAGGCAAAAAACTCGTCGTCGGCGTGATCGGCGCGAACGAACTGATCCCCGCGCTTCGGTCGCAACAGGGAGAGTGGTCGGCCTCGTCGGGTGCGGAAGTTGAGTTCCGCGAGGCGAAGGCCGCCGAGGTTGATGGACTCGATGTCCTCGTCTTCCCCGGCGAGGAGCTCGGCGGGTTCATCGACCGGTCTGCCATCGTTTCACTACCCGAGTCAAAGTTCCTCCCACCCGCGCCGACGGAAAAACCCGGCGAATCGGCCTCGTCTGAAGCACCCGACGCCTTCAACTTCCGCGACATCGCACCTGCCTATCGCGACCAGGTTGCGAAATACGGCAAGGAAATTCAGGCGCTGCCGCTCGGCGGTTCCTGCCTTGTGCTCGCTTACCGCCGCGACGCGTTCGAAAACGCCACGAACCAGGCCGAAGCGAAGGCGGCTGGCATCACGCTCGAACCGCCCAAGACGTGGGAAGAGCTCGACGCACTCGCGAAATTCTTCCACAACCGAGACTGGGAACGCACCGGCAAGCCAAAAGCGGGAATCGCGCTCGCCTGGGGAGCAGATACCGAAGGGATCGCCAACACAATCGTTCTCAGTCGCGCCGCTGCGCTCGGGCAGCACCGCGACCAGTATTCGTTCCTTTTCTCCGATCGGATGGAACCGCGAATCGCCACACCGCCGTTCGTCGAGGCGCTCGACACGATCGTTGCGCTCGCGAAATTCGGTCCGCCCGAGGCGAAGAAGTTTGACGCGGCCGCCGCGCGTGAAGCCTTTCGCACCGGCGCCGTTCCGCTCCTCATCGACCGCGCTGAGATGCTGACGAAGTGGAGCGAAGGAAAGCCCGTCGGCACGAGTCCCCTGCCCGGCTCATTGCGAATTTATAATCCCGATCGCAAAAACTGGGAGACTGTCTCTCGTCCCTTCGTGCCAGCTTACTTGCCGCACGGCGGCGGCTGGCTGGTTGGCGTCGCGAGCAAGTCCGCGAATCGCGATGCGGCGATCGACTTCATCCAATATTACGCCGGGCCAGATATCACGAATCGCCTCCGTTCCGAAGCGGCATTCCCGATGCTCGCCACCCGCAACGCGCAGCTTGGCCAGGGGTTCACAAATCCCCGAGCGGCAAGCGGCGTCGATGCCCGCCCCTGGGCCGATGCGGTCTCGCGTTCGATCAATGCGGTTCGCGTCGTAGTCGGCCTGCGCATCCCTGAAGCCGATGGCTACCTGGCCGACCTCACCACCGGACGACTCGCCGCGTTCAATGGTCAGCCCGCTGCGGAAGCGCTCAAGAAGGTTGAAGACGCCTGGACCGCGCGTACCAAAACACTCGGCACCGAGCGGCAGACCTGGCATTATCGCCGCAGTTTGAACAGCTTCGTCACCGGCTCCCAGCCTCCCGCACGCGGCAAATAACGCCGCGTTTCGTCTGCAACATCGAACATTCCTTACGCCGAGCGCCCCATGGATTCCCCCGAGGACGAGACCCCTCTGCTCGGCGTCGAAACCGAGATGAAGGAACTGCTCGGGATGTTCGACGCCCCCGCCTTCGCGCGCCGAGGGCTCGAACTCGAACACGCGCACTTTCGGCTGAGCGAGCGGTTCCGTCGCGAACGCGGGCCGATGCTCGACATGGTTCGCCTGCGGCTTCGTCAGTGGGCGGCGGTGGCCGATCAGCCGGGCGCTTCGATCCTCGAAATCAATTTCGACGAGCTGGCTCGGCTGGTCGAGGGTACCACGGACATCGCTCCCGCGACTTTGGGCGGCGTGCGCAAGCCGCGGGCGGTGGCGCGCGACCTTATCGCCAGCGCCGAACGATTCAACCTGCGATGGACCAAGTTCGTCGAGGAAACAAATTATGCGCCGATCAATCACATGATCGAGCGATACAACCGTTACTATTTGATCGAGAAGGAGTGTACGATGCGGTCGGCCCGGCTGGCCGCGCGGAACTTCGAACCTCGCCCCAGCATCAATACCGCAACGATATTTCGCGATTTTCCGCTACTTCCCGTTCCACGATTGCTGAGCTAAACCTGGTTCACGGACGATGGAGTGTTCCGCAATGATTTCACGCCTCACATTCTCGCGCCGGTTGTGGATCGCCCTGTTCGCCCTGGCGGCATTTGCGCCGATCGCACATGCCGACGATGCGAAGCCGATTCGCTTCGAGGTGAAATTCAGCGAGTCGATCAGCCGCACGCCCATCACCGCGCGAGTTTATGTGATGCTCGCCCCGCCGGTCGGCATGAGAGAACCGCGCACCGGTCCCGACTGGTTCCGGCCGCAGCCGTTCTTCGCGATCGAGGCGAAAGACTGGAAACCAGGCACGCCGCTCGTTCTCGACAAGACTGCCGCAGGATTTCCCACAAACGTCGACACGATCGACGAGAAAGCATTCCGCGCCCAGGCGGTTGTGCGGCTGAATCAGGATTCGCACTCGCTCGAATCCGACGGCAACGCTTATTCGGCCGTGCAATCGGTCAAGATCGATCACAAAGCTGGCGGCACTTTCGAATTCGTAGTCGACAAGATCGCCGAGGCGAAGAAGCCAAAGGATACCGACCGCATCAAGTATGTTTCGCTCAAAAGTGAGAAGCTTTCGGCGTTCTACAAGCGGCCGATCTATCACCGCGCGGCGGTTCTTCTGCCTGAAGGCGATCGCGCGATCAAGCGGCCGGCACTTTATATCATTCCCGGCTTCGGCGGCGACGAGACGATGATCAATCAAGTCGCCCAGCGCCCGCAATTCGCGTACGGGGCCGACTTCATTCGCGTGCTCCTCAATCCCGACTGCGGCACGGGCCACCACGTTTTTGCCGACTCTGCAACCAACGGCCCGCGCGGCGAAGCATTGACCACCGAGTTCATCCCCTACCTCGAAAAGACGTTCAACGCGATCCCCGAACCAGGCGCGCGATTGCTCAATGGCCATTCGTCGGGCGGCTGGAGCAGCCTGTGGCCCCAGGTGACCTATCCCAGCTTCTTCGGCGGCACGTGGTCGAGCAGTCCCGATCCCGTCACATTCTCCGACTTCCAGCAGATCGACCTTTACACGCCCAAGATGAATATGTATCGCGACGCCAGCGGCGAGCCCCGGCCGATCGCGCGGATGGGTGGCAATCCTGTGCTCTTCTATGAGCCGTTCGCGCGGATGGAAGAAGTTCTCGGCTACGGCGGCCAACTCTCATCATTCGAAGCAGTTTTCTCGCCGCTCGACGATCAGGGCCGCCCGCGCCTGCTCTGGAATCGCGCGACGGGCGCTGTCGATACATCAACGGCCGAGTCGTGGCGAAAATACGATATTGGAATCACCCTGGTGGCACGTTGCCGGACATTGCCGCAACAACTCAAGGGGAAGATTCACGTTGTGATGGGCGACCTCGACACGTTCTACCTCAACGGCGCCACAGCCAAATTGAAGGAGATGATCGCACCCTACGGCTACGATGCCGACATCAAGATGATCGCGGGGAAGGATCACTTCAACGTCCTTACGCCCGATGTAGTGAAGACGTTCGACGAACAGATGAAAGCCGCAGCGAAGCCCTATCTGGCCGAGCCGAAGAAGGACACGAATTGATTATGAGCGAGCCGGGTTTGCCGCGAGGCGCGATTTTCGACATGGACGGCGTGCTGGTTGATAGCGAGCCGTTTATCGCCGAAGCTGCGTGCCGCATGTTCGCCGAGAAGGGTTATCCCGGCGTACAGCACGATGAGTTCAAGCCGTTCGTCGGCATGGGCGAAGATCGGTTCATCGGGGGAGTCGCCGAGGCGCGCGGCATCAAGCTCGATCTGATCAAGGACAAGGCTCGCACCTATCAGATTTATATCGACCTCATCAAAGGCAAGCTCGGCCCGCTGCCTGGCGTACACGAGTTTGTTGCAAAATGTCGGGCAAAAGGCCTGAAAATTGCGGTCGCATCAAGCGCGGATCAAATTAAGGTCCATGCGAATCTCAACGCGATCGGCCTTGCACCTGAAACGTTCGACGCCGTGGTGACGGGCGAAGACGTCGCGCGCAAAAAGCCTGCGCCCGATATCTTCCTCGAAGCCATGCGACGCCTGAATTTGCCCGCCGCGGAATGTCTGGTGATTGAAGACGCTGTTGCGGGTGTCGAAGCGGCCCGTGCGGCCGGTGCGCGTTGTCTCGCACTCACAACCACGTTTCGCCCCGAGGCACTTTTTGCGGCCGACTGGATCACCGAAACCCTCGCCACCGCTCCCGACGCGGTTCTTTCGTGGTAGTCCAAGACAGCCGACCGCGGCTAGCCCATCGACCCTGATTCGCTAAAATGTGTTCAAGCTGCGAGTACTGTATTGTGGCGAAATTCTCGGGTGCAACTGGCTTTGCCAATGTTCTTGAATTCAAAGGAAAAAACGAAGAGCACTGGCGAAGCCAGTGGCACCCCACTCCCAAATCCTCGGCTCGATAACACACTTGTCCTTGAATTGCTTGATTCGTACCGGAGCTTCGCATGCCTGTTCTCGATCGTGAGGAGTTCATCGAGCAGGCCTATTTCTTCAACGCACTTCGCGAGCGCATTCTCGATGGGCTTCCCACGCAGGAAGTTCTTTCACGCGTCGGTGAGGAGATTCTCTCGACCACGAAGCTACCTTTGGCGATCTCGTTTCTCGCGGGCGATATCAAACTCGAAGGCTTGATGGGACCGGGAATGGCACGCCTCAGCCATTATTTCACGCCGTTTCAGGCATTTGTTGTCGCGCAGGCTGAGGGCGATTTCACGCGGTTCCCGATGGAGCAGGCACTCCTCGTGCTCGAGCGCGAGGCGAAGTTCAAGGCGGATAATCCCAGCCCGGCTGGACTGTTCGTCTATCAATTCGAAGCGATTTCGCGCAATCGCCTCGGATACATGCGCGGCCTTGGTGCGATGGCGGGCGACCCATCGTACGACGAGCAGTGGCGTGAATACATCGCGCAGCTCCTTTTGAGGTTGGGCGACGTCGACTTCGCGGACCTGATTTACGTGCGTTCGGCGTTCTTCGTTTCGGAGCGTCGTAAGAATAACCCTGACTATCAGCCAAAGTTCCCGACTCTTTTTGGCGAGAAAGAAGGGAAAATTGCACGTGCCAACCGTGGCCGCGATCCCCTCTATCTTTTTTCTGCATTGCAGCGGCAACTTGGTTATCCTGAAGTCCCCCGCCCGAGGCGCGCCGAAGAGGCTGAAACACGCATTGCTCTGCTTGAACAACGCGTCACGCAGCTTGAAAACCGGTTGAAAGCCACGGAAAACTCGCTGAACAACGATATCGACCTCTCGCAATTCACCGTGAAGCCCGAGGACACCGCCGGCCCCCCCACCGGCTGGGGTACTCGTTCGCTCGAAGACGACTAACGCCGGACTCCTCTCCTATCGAGAAATCGCCCATGCGTTTGCATCGACTCGCTCTGCTGCTGACTGCTGCCGTGGGGTGGCAACCGCTTGTTTTGGCTCAATCCGCCGCCACGCCCCGGTTCGAGCGGATCGTGATCGACGACAATATGCCGGGCGGATATCAGGTCGAAATCGCCGACGTCAACGGCGACAAAAAACCAGATATCGTTGCGCTTGGTGGTTCGACAATTGCCTGGTATGAGAATCCGACCTGGAAGAAGCGCATCATCGCCACAGGCGAAGCGACGCACGGCGTCATCAGCAGCGCGACGACAGACCTCGACGGCGACGGCCACGCCGAGATCGCCATTGCATACGATTTCTCGATGAATGAGCCCAAGCGCGGCAAGCTGCTGCTCGCGACTCAGGGGCCAAGCATCGACGCTCAGTGGAAACTCACGCCGATGGTTGACGTCCCCAGCATTCACCGGCTGCGCTGGGGCGATATCGATGGCGACGGTCATCCCGAGCTGGTCGTCGCGCCGATTTTTGGCCCTGAAGCAACGGGACCGGCCTTCGATAACGATCCCGCCCGCCTCGCTGCGTTCTTCCCGTTCGACGCCAAGGGCGCACTGCTCGCGCCGGCAAACTGGCCGATGCACGAGCTGGCGCGATGCGCGGTGATGCACGCGATTGAAGTCAGCTCACCGCGCGTGGACGACCACCGTTCTGTCATCCATGCGGCCGACAAGAATGGCGTCACCCGCGTCGAAATCCCGCCTGGCAGCGAAAAACAGAAGCCCAAGGTCACCGAGTTGCTTGATGGCACCGACACGATGGGCGCGAGCGAAATCCACCTTGGCAAGCTCGGCAAGGCACATTTCGTCGCCACGATCGAGCCATGGCACGGGTCGGAAGTCGTGATCTATCTCATGGACCACAAGCGCGAGCGCATCGAGCTCGACACCACGCTCGACCTCGGTCACGCACTCTGGGTCGCCGACGTCGACGGCGACGGCTACGACGAAGTCTTCGCCGGTCATCGCGGCCAGAACGCCTGCGTCTCGGCCTATCACTTCGACGGCAAAACCTGGCACAAGCAAGTGCTCGACCCCAAGCTGACCGCACAAGACATGCGCGGCGGCGACCTCGACGGCGACGGCACGCCCGACATCGTCGCGATCGGCGGCGCGTCGAAGAACGTCGTCTGGTTCAAGCCGGTGAAGTGATTGGTAGGCAAAAAGAGAGACCGCGCCTTTTCTTGCGAAGAGGTGCGGTCCCTTGTTTTTGAATCGCTTCGTGAATCGGGTGCCATGCTTCCGCCGCCAGGCGTCAGCATGCCGAATTCCGGAAAGAGCTCGCTCCAGCGGAATCTACCCCAGGTCGCATGCTTACGCGTTCCGCGGAAGCATGGCACCCGGAAGATTTTTCTACCGCAAACCTTAGGCGACGTTTCGCTTGCGATCGAGCGGCAGGATCTGCTTCGACGCGAAGAACTGCGCCATCGTCTCGCTGACGTGACTCAGCATCGCGTCGGTCAGCTCGGGATACATCGGCAGTGCGATCGTCTCGTTCGCCGCAGCTTCGGCCAGCGGGAAGTCGCCCGGTTCGTGCCCGAGCGAGGCGAAGCAAAGCTGGAGGTGAAGCGGGATCGGGTAGTAGATTTCCGACCCGATCTTGTTCTGCGCCAGATAGTTACGTAGATCGTCGCGAACCACGGCGGGTACGCGGATCACGAACTGGTTGAAGACGTGATAGTTGCCTTCGCGCTCTTCCGGCAGCGTGATGAAGTCTTCCAGCCCTTCTTCCTTGAAGAGCGTGGTGTACTTCGACGCAACTGTGCGACGGCCTTCGGTCCAGGCGTCGAGATGACGCAACTTCACGCGGAGCACGGCGGCCTGCAAGGCGTCGAGCCGCGAGTTGAAGCCGACTTCGTGGTGATGGTACTTCGGCTCCATCCCGTGCACTCGCAGGCGAGCGACTGACTTCGAGAGCGCGGGGTCGTCTGAAGTGACCATGCCCGCATCGCCGAATCCACCGAGATTCTTCGACGGGTAAAAGCTGAACGCCGCCGCGTTGCCGAGGGTACCCGCGCGTCGACCGTGATACGCCGATCCGATCGCCTGGGCGGCGTCTTCGATGACGCTCAGGCCGTGCTTGGCGGCGATTTCGTTGATCGGATCCATCTCGGCGGTCTGGCCGTAGAGGTGGACGGGAATGATTGATTTGGTGCGCGGGGTGATCGCCGCTTCGATCTTGGCGGGATCGATATTGTAGCTATCGGGCTCGATATCGACGAACACAGGCTTCGCGCCCGTACGCCAGATGGCGCCAGCGGTGGCGAAGAAGGAATAGGGCGACGTGATCACCTCGTCGCCGTTGCCGATCCCCAGGGCCATGAGCGGCAGTAGCAGGGCGTCGGACCCCGATGCACAGCCGATGGCGTGCTTGGCGCGGCAGTAGTCCGCCGCTTCTGTCTCGAAATTCGAGACTTCGGGACCGAGGATGAAATACTGGCTCTCGATGACCTCCCGAACCACGGCATCGATCTCGTCGCGGATCGATTGATATTGCGCTTTGAGGTCGAGTGCCGGTACGGCTAGGGGTTCGGTTTGCTTACTCATCGGCGGACACTCCTTTGTCGCCATGGGCAAAGATGCCATTCTCCAATCCTTGGAGAAAATCGGACGCCGCAGACTAGACCATCACAGGTTTTACGTCAATGTCACGCAGGCAGGATTACAAAACCCGATCGAGCAATTTGGGGCAATTAGGTAATCTGGGAATCCACAACTGAATCGGGAGCGCATTGATATGGCCGAAATACGCGATGAGTTAATGAATGCTCTTCAAAAACTGCTCCACTTTTTATCGTGGTCTGCTTTTTCGTTCTGGTCCTGATCGGCAATTGACGTCCCATCCGGAAGACCGCCCCAACTGTTTCCCGTCCAACGCCAGATTTCATCGAGCCGAAGTTCTCTCGCCGGTTCAAATTCCGGTTTAGGAATGAGGCCGTGAGACAGATAGAGCACGTTCACCGTTCGGATGCGACCGGTGATGACTCCTTCATCGATATTCGCCGACGAGACGATCAGAATTTCTCTGCGGACATCCTTAGCAATAAACCGGCAAAGAGTTGTGCCTTCGCGATAGCGACGGTGACGAAGCCAGTTGCGAATGGTCGTTAGCATAGTCAATTATTAATATTTATTAACCAATCTGTCATTCACAACTATCTTACAACAACGCGACTGTTTGAGGTTAGACCGTCCAACGTCCTCTTCGTTTCTATGCCTCCTCAGAGGCTGGAATCTCGCTTCAAGAGCGGTCCAGCTGCTCGACCGAAGATTCACGTTTCCAATCCGCATTATTCCTCCGACCAAACCGCCAAACACTTCCTGGTCTGCCACCATTGCTCCAACGTGAGCTTCGGTTCGAGAACACAAGGGATGTGCAGCGGGCTGAGCCGGACGCTGATCGCATGCGACCGCTGGCCGTCCCAGGTGCCGATATCCACGACCTCGCTCCCTTGCAGCTCAAGGCTGTGATCGCGCAAATACTGCATGATGACGGGCACCTGCAGATCGACACCGGTTGTCGCCTCAGCATGCGGATTCCGCAGTACTCTCGCTACCGCGATCAGCTCGGCAAGATCGTCGAGATGGTCGCGGAAGTAGGCTTCGTAACTGCCGTAATACACCGATTGCAGAGCGATTTCTTGCAAAACGAACTCGCCGTCGATCAGATATCCAACCGCCCAGGAATCCGCACCGTACTGGCGGTCCCACTCACGCTGCCGGGCCGCGCGCTGCTTCTCGCCGCCAGCGCGGCCGATTTTTCGTTCCACGACTTTCCAACCCACAAACCCCTCCGGCAGTCGCGCAAGAATCGTGAGCCTGAAGCGATTGGCCCCAGCGACAATTGCTGTTATCTTGCCAACTCCATCACAGCCTTTTGTCCGCACGTTTGATTGTGACCAGTAAAGTGTCTTCGAGGTTCATTCGTCACACGAATTTTGAAAGAGGTCGCGATGATTTATCGACGGCGCAATGGATTCACGCTGATCGAGTTACTTGTGGTCATCTTCATTATCGGTATCGCCACTGCTCTTCTCATACCGGCGATTCAAGCGGCGAGAGAAACGGCTCGGCGCGCGACGTGTGCGTCGCGGTTAAAGAATATCGGTCTGGCGATCGGCAATCATGCGACGACCAAAAACACCTTTCCAGCGGGACTGAGCCAAAACCCTCCCGGCTTTTCTTACATCGTTCAGATATTACCTTATATTGAACAAGTGAATCTCTATAATGCGATTAATTTTTCGATTGATGCCGACGTGAACGCAAACCTGGCCGTATCGCAGCAAAGTCCGAGCATGTTCCTGTGCCCCAGCGATACGGCCCGGTCCAACTCAGAATCTGCCAACGCAATTAACTACTCGGCCAATGCTGGAATTTCATCCATCAATGGTGAGGGTGTATTCATCGGCCGTCCAATCTCACCGCGCGACATTACCGATGGCCTGAGCCAGACGGTCGGAGTTGCCGAGTGGATTGTCGGATCGGGCACGCGCGAAAAGGCGTCACGGATGGGTTCGAGTTATCGTCTTACCGGCCTGTATACCAATTCGCCCAGCGATTTCGACGCATTTGTTCGCGACTGCAATGCGCTCAACCCGGCGAACATTCGCCAGTTCTCAGCGTTCAAGGGCCAGTTCTGGCTCGAGGGAAATCTCTGCTACACCCTTTACAACCACACACTACCGCCGAATCAGCCGTCATGCGTGGCCGATCAAAATAGGGATGCTGCCACAGCCGGGAGTTTTCATTCCGGTGGAGCGCAGGTCGTGACGATGGACGGCGGTGTCCACTTCATCAAGGATTCCATCAACCCGCGCGTGTGGTCGGCCGTCGGTACTCGTGCGAGAGGCGAATTGGTGGACGGCTCGCAATTCTGATCGTCAGGCGGACCAGCGATCAGAACACCTTCAGCAACGCAAATTGCGTTGTGTAGGTGCTCGGCCGGTTGCCGGTGACTGGAAATTCCCACTCGTGCAGGAAGAACCAGTTGTTGGCGATATGAAACCGCGTACCCGGCCCAAGGCTGAAAAGCGTGTTACGCGAAGCTCCTCCATCGAGCGGCACGGCATAGTTGGTATCGAGGTAGAAGACGAGGTCACCCAAGAGCGCATCGTGAGACGTGAAATACCGGCCGACGGCGACGCCACCCACAAACGCAGTCTGTGCGCCGGGGGCGTGATTCTTGTTGAGCGGCACGGAAACGCCTGTCGATCCGCGAACCACCCACGCGCCGCCGGGATTGGTCCAGAACTCGTAGGCCGGCACCAGCGACATGATCCCGTTGCCGGTCGTCGTGGTGCCGGTTGGTGTACGGATTCCTAGCGCAAAGACTTGCGACGTCGCAGCGGTTTCTGAGAGCAAGAATCGAGGCGCGACGGCAAGATCGCCAAACTGCGACGTATAACCGCGCGCTGGATTCGTGGTGCCGTTGGTAACGATGAAGGGGACGTTCACAGCGATTTCAAATCGCCGGGAAAACGGCAGGAAGATCGTGTAGTTGCCGAAGTAGCGATTCCCCTTGGATGGTGCGTTGATGCTGTTCGAGTAGCCGGCCGTGACGAGAAAGAGCCGGTAGAAAACGCCGTCGAACGCTCCCAGCCAGCCGTGCCTTGGTGTCAGTCCTTCGCGACCCGCCGGAGCGCCTGCCCAGGGCGAGAGCCAGCCATCGCTGAAAAACGTGCTCAGGCTCAACGGTCGCCAGGTGCCTTCGGCGTAAACGTCGTCGAAGAGTGATTCGGTGATCGTGTCGATCAGCCCCATCTCGGTTCGTGCGGCGGCGGGAGTTCCGGGCGGACCGAAGAAGCGTGCGGAAGGGAGCGGCTGCGATACCAGCGGTTGTGTGCTTGGCTCGCCGTCGTCCACCAAGGACGCCAGATCCGGCGATGCGGCCAGGATCGGTTCCTGCGCGCGGGCCGATACACCCAGCGCGAGTACTGCCATAGCGATTCCAACAACGCGCACAAGGTTTACCAGGCTTCCTGACACGTCGTCTCCTCAGCAGACTCTAGTCCGCTTCACTACGGGAGCAAGATACGTCCCTTACTGCAACTCCACGGCCGTACGCGGGCGGGCGCACAGCGACAATGTGATTTATCCCTACAATCGGCAAACGTGCACCAACTCTTTAGAGCCCTGCCACCCAACAAACAGGTGCCATATGATCCTAATTTGTTCTGAAGACTGTTTTCGATGATTCTTCAATCGGCGACGCTCAACGCGAAAACCATCACCGCTTGATCGCCTCTCGCCAACTTGGGACGGACATTTTGATTCTGGGGTTTCTCCGTCCGAACTCCTCTGCCCTGGCGTCCGACTGGAGACTGCCCGCGATACTTAGATTGGTCAAACCTGGGATCGCCAAAAGCGCGTTCAAATCTCTGTCCGAAACCAGCACCCACGTAAGATCCAGAATCCTGAGGTTCTTGAGCGCGGCAAGTTGCTTGATTCCGCCTTCCCTCGTAATTCTCATGCATGTCGACAGGTAGAGGATGCGAAGGTTTTGAAGGGTGGCCAGGTCGGTCATACCAGCGTCCGTCACCCACGTATGAGAGAGGTTGAGCGCGACGAGGTTCTTGCAGGCCGCCAACTCCTTCAAACCATCGTCGGTGATCGGCGTTGCGGAGAGATCAAGCGTGGTGAGGTTCTTGAAAGCGGCGAGTTCCTTCGCGCAGGCGTCCGAGAGCAACTTGTTCCGGAATGCGTCCTTAAAAAGAGCCCAACCCTGTTCCATGAGGTAGATGTGGGTGAGGTTCCTGCGGCCCGACCGCTCGTTCGAACCACCGGCTGTCACAAGGTCTCCAGAGAGCGCAAGGCTTGTGAGGGTTTTTAGCGCCGACAGTTCTTTCAAGCCGGCATCCGTCACCTTCATTCCGGAAAAGCCAAGGGTAGTGAGATTCTTGAAGGCTGACAGTTCCTTCAGGCCGGCGCCTGTGATCTTCGTGTAGGAGAGGTCAAGGTCGGTCAGGTTCTCGAGGGAAGCAAGCTCCTTCAAGCCTGAGTTCGTCAGATTGGTTACGCAGAGATTAAGCGTCGTAAGATTCTTGAGAGTTGCGAGCTCTTTCCAGCCGGTGTCTGTTAAATCGATTACACCAAGCTTGAGAGTCACAAGGCTCTTGAGGCCCGCAAGCTCCTTCAAGCCCGAGTCGATCAGCGGCGGCTTCAGGGGTGGCATTGGACCGTCAAACGCTGTGGGGCCGAGCAAGCCAAAGAAATCAAGCGTTGTGAGACTCTCGATGCGCGCCAATTCTTTCATGCCGGCAGGCGTCAATGTCTTCCCAGAGAGGACGAGGTTGGTCAGGTGTTTGAGCGACGACAACTCTTTCAAGCCGGCGTCTGTAATCCTCGTGTTATTGAGGTCGAGTGAGGTGAGGTTCTTGAACGCCGCAAGTTCCTTCAAACCAGCGTCGGTCACCAACGTTCCAGAGAGGTCGAGATTCGTGAGATGCTTGAGGCCCGTCAGTCTCCTCAAACCTGCGTCGGTCAGTTTCGTGTCAGAGAGGTCAAGGTGAGTGAGTCTCTTGAGCGCCGCTATCTCTTTGAGTTCAAAGTACGTGACCGGCGTACGCGATAGAACCGTGACTCTACCGTTCTGTTCGACCTTCCCAGCGCGCAGTCTAATCGCTGCAATCGCAGCTTCCTCGGCGGGATCGGTCAGACGAAAAATGTCTGGAACGACGTGGCGGGATACGAAAACGGTTGCTTTCAGCAAGAAATGTGTATCAGCCCGAACGAGCGGCGCAGCGGCCAGGCAACAGAGCGTGACGACGAGCGGTCTCATGGGGTTCTCTCGCATCGTAGTCTCAACGAAAGCCGTCGTGCCCGGAAGCTGTTGCTCTTTGGCGGCCGGACCCTATTACAATCGAACTATGCGATACAGGCGGACTTGCACTCCGCCGCGAATCAATCGGCTTAATGTGGATCGAGCGAGGGAAACCGTTTGGCCATGGTCGCCGATGATGCAAGATCGGCGCGCGGGCCTTCGCGTTCGAGCTCGTGTACCCGTTCCATTACAAGCTGTTCAAGCAGCGCGTGCGGACCGAGCGGCGGACCGAGCAGAAACGCGACGCCTGGATGCGCGGCCTGAAGCGCATCGCGCGCGGCGGTGAGGTCGCGCACAAGATGCACGCCACTCGCCAGAAAATAGGGAATCATCAAGACTCTTCGAGCGCCGCGCTCGACACAACGGGCACCGGCCGTCGCAATATCGGGGTCGGCCAACTCCAGAAACGACGGCTCGACGATTTCGTATTCACCACGATCGACCAGTGCAACCGCGAGTCTGCGCAGGTCGTCGTTCGCGGGTTCGTGCCGGCTGCCATGAGCGATCAGCAGCACCGCCGTCGGATTTTTCACTTCAATCGTTCCGCGCCCGATAATCTTGAATTTCCGTCCTCGCATTATAGCGGTCGTGCCGCATCAATCGAACACCAACCCTTGTCCATGAACACTTTGGCGATTTTCGATTGCGTTCAGTACGCATGCTGCCCGAAAGAGATAATCCTGTCGCGTGCGCACATGATGCCCTGGTGATCATTCCCCCCTCAGTTGCCGACCGGGAGAACGGGATTCTCATGCGTTCCAAACCTTCGCAATGGCGCAAACGGTCGAAGTTCGCATTTTCGAGCGACCAGGGCACGCTCGCACTCGAGTCGCGACAACTCCTCTCGGCCGATGTTCTCACATATCATAACAACTCGGCGCGCACGGGTGTCGACACAACCGAAACGACCCTCACGCCGCAGAACGTGAACTCGCAGGATTTCGGCAAGCTCGCCTCGTTGCCGGTCGACGGCGCTGTGTTCGCGCAGCCGCTGTATATGTCGAACCTGAACATCCCCGGCAAGGGTGTGCACAACGTCGTTTTCATTGCGACGCAGCACGACAGCATCTACGCGTTCGACGCCGACAATTATGAGCTGCTCTGGCACGATAGCTTCATCGACCCCGATCATGGCGTGACGCCGGTCGCCAATACCGACCTTCCCGAATACGACGTGATTCCTGAAATCGGCATCATGTCGACGCCGGTGATCGACCCTGCCACCAACACGATGTACTTTGTCGACCGCGTGAAAGTCGTCGCGAACGGCAAGCCGTTCTTCTCGCAACAACTTGGCGCGATCGACGTCACCACCGGTGCGCTCAAGATCGCCACGCCGACGAACATCACCGCGACGGTTCCCGGCCGTGGCGCAGGCAGCGTGCGCGGGAAGATCTCGTTCGATCCGCTCATCGAGCTGCAGCGCAGTGCTTTGCTGCTCGACCACGGCGTGATCTATATCGACTGGTCGGTGCAAAAGCTCACCGGTTCCAACCACGGCTGGCTGATGGCGTATGACGCCAACACGCTTCAGCAAATTAGCGCCTATGCGGATACGCCTAACGCGAAGGATGGCGGTATCTGGATGGCGGGTGATGGTCCGGCGGCCGACGCGGACGGGAATGTTTATATCGTCACCGGAAGCGGCGTCTTCAACGGTAACAGGGGCGGCAAGGATTTTGCCGACTCGGTGCTCAAGTTCCGGATCGTCAACGGCAAGCTCAAGATGGTCGACTACTTCGCGCCGTCGAACGCAGCCTATCTCAATGCCCACGACCTCGACTTCGGTTCGGGCGGCGACATCCTCCTGCCCGACCAGCCCGGCCCCATTCCTCACCTGATGGTCGCCGCCGGTAAGACGGGATCGATCTACTTGCTCAATCGCGACAACCTTGGCAAGTTCGCCAAGAAGGATCGCGCAGTACAGATCATTCCCAACGCGATCGTCGCCGCGTTCGACACGCCGGCCTTCTTCAACAACACGCTCTATTACGTGGGTACTGCCGAGCGCAAGGGTGGAGCGCCCGACACCGTTCGCGCGTTCAAGCTTGTGAACGGCAAGTTCAATCCGGTTCCAACGACCGGCAAATTCACCTACGGCTACCCTGGCTCGTCGCCGACCATTTCGGCCAACGGCACGCAGAACGGCATTTTGTGGACCGTCGACAACGGCGCGTTCACGCTGCACGGACCGGCGATCCTTCGCGCCTATGACGCCAACGACGTGACGAACGAAATCTACGACAGCACGCAAAACCCGGCCGACGAAGCCGGTGGATCGGTGAAGTTCATCGTGCCGACGGTCGCGAACGGCAAGGTGTTCGTGGGCGGCTTCGGCACGGTTACTGTGTACGGTTTGAAGACGAAGTAACTGCCACCAGGCTTGCGATGGCGCGACCGTCGTAGCATTCTGGAAGCCTCCGGCGAGTCGGCGGATCGCACTCGCCTACCCTGGAGGCTTCACAAAAATGCGCCGGTCGCCATGCTTTGCCCTGCTCGGGCTGATCGCCTTTGCCATGCCGCTGCACGCCCAGAACGCCGAGCTTTCCTCACGCATCCGCGAGACGATGAACGGCTTCGTCGAACATCACGACATCGCTGGATCCGTCACGTTGGTTGGTGATGCCGATCATATTCTGAGCCTCGAAGCGGTCGGCAAGCGCAACCTCGAATCGTCGCCGCCGATGACGAAGGACACGCTTTTCTGGATCGCGTCGATGACCAAGCCGATCACCGGCATGGGCATCATGATGCTCGTCGATGAAGGCAAGCTCTCGGTCGACGATCCGGTCGAAAAGCATCTTCCTGAATTCGCCGGCGTGAAGATGATCGCCGCGCGCGAGGGCGACAAGCTCACGCTCAAGGCCCCTGCCCGACCAATCACCGTTCACGATTTGCTCACCCACACGTCAGGTGTTCCCGACTCACGTCCGCCCGGTTCGCCGACGATCTCCAAACCAAACCCCACGCTCGCCGAGATGGTGAAAAACATCTCCGTGCGGCCGCTAAGTTTTGAGCCGGGTACGAAATGGGCCTACAGCAACGCCGGCATGTCGACCTTGGGACGAATCATCGAAGTGCTCTCGGGCAAGTCATATGATGGCTTTCTCAACGAACGCATCTTCGCGCCACTGGGAATGACCGACACGTCGTTCTATCCCAATGATGAGCAATGGTCGCGCCTGGCGATGTCGTATGAAATCAAGGACGGCAAGCTCGTTTTTGAGGAGGACTCGAAAGCGCGACCGATTGCCGGAGTGCGCTATCCTAGCCCGGCCGGCGGACTGTACTCGACCGCACCCGACCTGGCGAAGCTCTACCAGATGATTTTGCACAAGGGAGAAATTGGTGGGCGGCGATATCTCTCCGAGAGGTCGCTCGCCGAGATGACTCGGCTACAAACCGGCGAGATCAAAACCGGCTTCACCGAAAACATGGGATACGGCCTTGGATTCGGCTTCGTCCGCAAGCCGACGGGCGTAACTGAAGCACTTTCGCCAGGCTCGTTCGGACACGGCGGCGCCTGGGGAACGCAGGCGTGGATCGACCCGGTGAAAGGCCGATATGTCGTGCTGCTGATTCAACGCACTGGTTTGCCCAATAGCGACAATTCGCCGATGCGTCGGGCCTTCCAGAAGGCGGCTCTTCAATAAGAAGACGCGAGACTTTTGGGATGCCACTGGCTTTGCCAGTGCTCTTCGTCTTTTGTGTGAATTCAAGAGCACTGGCAAAGCCAGTGGCACCCGATCCAGTCAGTATTCGGCGATCTGCGATATATTTCCAACGTCGTCAATGTTTTGAGCTAACTTCTCACCATCCGATAGAGAACTCGCCCGTTTTCTTCGATCGTCACGCGCTCGCAAATCTCGAAGCGGCCTTGAAATGCGGCTTCAAAATCCGCCTGAGAATAGTGGTCGAAGATGTCTCTTCGTCCCTTGAGCAGACGCTGAACCTGTACGTCGTCCTTGGGCACAAATTCGATAATGAGTTGGCGGCCAATCTTGGCGAAGAATTCGGCGATATCCGGCAGGGGCACGTTGTGTACGATCGCCAGGTGATGAACGAGTGCAAGCGCCATCACAAGTTCAGCCGGCCCGCGTTCGATCAGCGAAGATCGCTCCGCACAGCTCCAGCCGATTCCCGGACTCGGGTTCGTCAGGTCGAGCAGCAGCGGCAAGATTCGGCGATCGTTCTCGGTCGACGCCTGCTGGAAATTCCGCTCGACGCACGCGGGATCGATGTCGAACGACACCGTCGGCCGACCCTGGCCGCTGGCAATCCGGCTGTATTCGCCGGTGTTACCGCCAACATCCCAGACCGCGCTTGGGTTCGCTTCTTTCAGGAAGCGGTCGATCAGCTCGTGCTTGTGCGTTCGCGCTCTGTCGGTGTAGCTGTTATCGCTCGTGTAGTCGCGCCACTCGGTCTTGGGCTGCTTCCACGCGAGCGATTTCACGGTCGAGCGAAGATTGTCGATCAGGCCGAGCATCGACGTCTGCTTGAATCCTCCCTTGGGAGGAGCAGCCTGACGGTCGGAATGCGTCCCTTGCATCGTCGCGTGCAGATGAAGGTGAATGAGCAATCCAGGATTCAACTTGCTCAAGGCCGGCAGAAGCCGGCTCGCGAGATCGAGCGGAATGCCGTCGATGTTCGCGCGCAAGAGTTGGTTCAGGCGAATATCAACCCGGCTCATCAGCGCAAGAGGCGCCAGGAAATGCCGGCAAAATTGCTGATATGCGACCCAGGGGCTGCCGGCTTCGTATGTCTCGAACGACAGGGTGTCGATGAAAACGGGAGACGAGCCGACAAACTGCACGTTGTAGGCCGAGGCGTCCTTGAGCGACATTCCATGCTCAAGCGCACTCGACTGCAGGTCCAGCGTCAGCAGCGCGGCGGCCTGGAGTTGGCCGAAGCTCCACTCGTAGGGATACGAAATGAACGGCACGCGCTCGGGGCGGATCACCCGGTATGCGAGCGAGGGGCTGGCGGCCTCCTCGCTCACTTCTTCGTGCGAAACAAGCTGGCCGTTGCGGCTGAGTGTTTCGTAGAGACCCGATGAGATGAACCGATCGTAGTCGGCCTGGCCGACCTGGTTCACCTGGCGATACAGCGTGCCGTCGCGCTGGAAGACGAAACCGGCGGGGTCTCGGAAGGAAGCGGCTGCGCGTGAGACTTCGGTCATCGCGTGACGCGTGCGCCGAGCAGCTTGGCCTTGAGGTAACCAACCGAGGACTTGAGGAAGAAGACACTGCTGAACAGGCCGGCGATCACAATCTGCAAGACCATGCTGCCGCTACCCGGGTCGAGATAAGCCACCAGGTCGAAACCAACAAGTGCGTCGTTCATTGAAAACACGTTCATGCTCCTCGCTTAATTGAATTCCGCCAGACCAACCCGATCTCAAAGCGCGCAACGTCACCCGAACTCACAGGGAGCCGTCTCTACCGTCTCGATCTTTTCGCCCGGCCGCACGCTCCAGTAGCATTCATGTCCGCAAGGTGTCATGAATGCCGGGCCACTAACTGAGTCGGCGTCAAATGGCCTCGACTCGGCCCCAGGAATTCCAGATCACGGTCAAAAATGATGCATTCCTGCACGCAGAACGAGAGAAATACACCGGCTCTCCGAAACAATGATCGTTGCAAACTGTTGTGAATCCCGGAATTGGATCAAATCCTCACCAATTTCGCATATGACGCGATTTGGGTTGACCGAAAACCTCATGCGGTCTATCATCCATACGTTGGACCGAGTCAATTCGGTGCGCGCGATCGCGCGCAAAACTTGGTCCACACGCCCGGCGCCGCCTTGATGGGCATAAATCGGCGCACTCCATCCCATGGCGGATGCTCGAATCCGGCGGCAAATTGCCTTTTTGGCCGCCCAGATGATGTACGCGCGCACAGAAAGTGAGTACTTTTCCGCCAAGCGTAAGGCGGCAAAACAACTTGGTGTTGATTACAGGCATCGTCCTGGCGATCTCCCGACCAACTCGGAGATTCGCGACCAGATTCAGGCGTTCGCCCGGATGCACGAAGGGGCAAAACGCCACGACAACCTGCGCGACATGCGGCTCGACGCTCTTCGCATGATGCGACTGCTCGGGCGGTTCAAGCCGCGACTGATCGGCAGCGTCTGGACCGGCCACATCCGCGCCGGGTCCGACATAGATATTCACGTCTTTAGCGACAGCATCGCCCTGGTGACCGACACGCTCGAGCTGGCCGGCCTCCGCCACGACGTTGAGCGCAAACGCGTGATCAAGCACGGCGAAGAACGGGTTTTCACCCACGTTCACATCGACGACCGCCACTCTTTCGAGCTGACGGTCTACGACGAGGACAAGGTCGGCTACAACTTCAAGAGCTCGATCACCGGCAAGGCGATCGAAAAGGCGTCGATCGCCCAGCTCGAAGCCGCACTCCTCGCCGAGAACCCTGACATCGACCTCGACGCCGGTGTCGCCGACGCCGAAGAGCAAATCGACCGCTTCGAACTCTATCGGATGCTGCTGCAACCGCTCGAAGGAGTAAAGCAGAGCCCGAAGTACCATCCCGAAGGCGACGCGCTCTACCACAGCCTGCAAGTCTTCGAGCTGGCCTGCGACGAGCGCGGATACGACGAGGAATTCCTCCTCGCCGCACTCTTGCACGACGTCGGCAAAGCGATCGACCCGCGCGATCACGTTGTTGCCGGCTTACTGGCACTCGAAGGAGCGATCACCGAGCGGACCGAAACGCTCATTGCGCTTCATATGGACGCGCATGCGTATCGCGAGAAAAAACTCGGAGGCCGGGCGACCGACCGTCTGCGCAATAGCGAAGAATTCGACGACGTGATGCTCTTGAACGAGTGCGATCGTCGCGGCCGCGTTCCGGGTGCGTTCGTGCGCGAGCTGAGCGAGGCACTTGCCTACATTAAAGAACTTGCGCAAGTAGACGATTGATTGCGTACGTTGAATCGCGGCGCTCCCGTGTTTGACGCACGGGAGCGTTCCCTCACGATTCTTTGATTAGCAACATTCTCTCTGAGCAGTCAGTGGCTTGAGGTCACTTGATGCAAACCGAAGAGCCGCGCGGCGGAACGCCCAACAGATTGCCGCGATATTTCGTGTGGGTGATCGTTCTGTTCATCGGACTGCTCACCGGTCTGCGATTTTATTTCGAGCAAGTCCCGAGGGGCGCGCAGTTCATTCCGTTCTACTTGTTCTCGGATCAGGGTCCGTCGATTCCATTACCGAACGGCAAGACCTTGCAGGTCTATTTCAATGACGCCGGAGCAGCTCACAGCGGCAATCATTGGACCTGGGTCGTCGCTTCGGATCGAATCACAGGCCGACGTGTGGTGGCGCAGGGATATGTGTCGCCTTTCGTTCGAATCGGTCAAAGATCATTGCCGACCTCGCGTGACAACGACGTGCTGACGGTCAAGTTCCTGCGCGGTCGCCGCTCGGATGAGAGCGGCCCCATCGCGACGATCGACCTAAAGAATCCGTGATCGTGAACTCCCCTCGCTCCAATGCTAAGCGTTGGAGCGTTTCTTCGACCGCTCCGCGATCATTTTCGCGCGTGTTACAGGCTCGCCATTTCGCGAGCCGAGTTTCATCCGATCGCCAGATCAATCGTCACCGCAGGAGCGGCGGGAAATCCGCTCCCACGCGGAGCATGGGAGCGAGATTCTTTTAGTTCTTCACATACGACGTATCAAATTACTTCGCGAATTCCGCCTGCGGGTGGATCGTATAGAAGTGCAGGCCACGAGCAGGGTCGAGAAAGCGATAGAGTGGCACGGCGTTGCCTTGCTGATTCGCCAGCAAGTAGCACGAAATCCCTTCGAGGTGATAACCCACCTTCTTCAGCGCCTCGACATTCTTCGCGGTCGTATAAAAGCACTCATTCTTGCCGCGGAATCGCAAGAGCGGCACCGTCCCCTGCCCTGCCGCTGGCAATACGTAGCACGCTACGCCTTCGCAATGGTAGTTGCGCGGGTCGGGCTCGTGCGAGCTCGTTGTATAGAAGTGATCCCCTTTACGCGGGTTCACCCAGCGGTAGAGCGGCATCGTCCCGGGCTCGTTGGTCGTGAAGACATAGCCGGCGATCCCTTCGCTGCGCCAGCGAGTCACGTCGAAGAGCAAAACGAGGTGCGTCGGGAAATAGTCGACGCCGCAAAGCATTCCGTAGCTCTGGAAGAGCGCGACGCGCTTCACAACCTCGGTGTTGAGCTTGTCGTTGAGACCTGCCGCCTTCTTGTCGGCAAATGTGGTGACGATCTGGTCGAAGCCGCGTCCCATCAGTTTCGCAAGCGGGCCGACGATTCCCGTCAGTTCCTTGCGCTTGACGTCGTCGACGTGAAACTTGAGCCGGGGTGCGCCTTCAACCGAGGGCTCGATGTTGATCGAGACGCGCACCTCGAATCGAAACTTCCGCCAGGCCTGGCCCGTCGCAGGAGTGGGTGCAGAAACTACAGGCGCCGCGTGCGCACGCGCGGGATTCATCACCGGCGCTGGCGGCTTCGCCTGATTTCCCCCCTTCAAGGCCGCAACCACCGCATTCTCGTCGAACTCGCCCACGACGTTGCATGAGATCGTAATCTGCCGCGTCTTGGCATCGATCCCTACGAGTTGAAACGTGTTCACTTCACCGCGATATTGCCCCTTATTCTCGAACGGTGTGTTCGGAAGTCGGGCGAGCAGATTGCTGAGGTAGTCGCGATCGAGCTTGACCTCGGACGGCCCGGCAATCGCGAACGCCGGCCAGGCTCCCAGCGCAATCAGCAACACGCCCAGAATCTTGCGGATTTTGATGCGATTCATGAATGAAGCTCCATCCTCAGACTCTGCTGATAACGCGGCAGAACTCGTGCGATCCCTCGCGACGATGCCCTCGTTTGTCCCCCACCGTGCCAAAACCGTCAATATCGCCTTTCCCGCCTTCACTTCATCTCAACTGTTCTGCCATTCCGGGTTGTACGATCTCTATCGAAATGCTAAAGATTCGATCCGCAAATTCCGACTAAACTTGTCGACATAATGCGCCGACTTCGACTCATTATGATCGACTCCAACAGCGATTCTGCATCATTACTATCCAATTTAACTCAATATGGCAAAATACTTTAAATACGATTTCCGACTAATCTGCTTGAGATAATTAAGAATTGGGGTTGAATCGTCCGAAATTATCACTAACATGATCAACATGATCATCAACGGGTGGAACCGTCAGGGACGTTGATGGTCGAGTCGTTCTCATGCGAAGCGACTGATCGAAACCAAGAGTTCCGTCAGGAAGGTCTGAACCGGAACGCCATTCATGAAGGACGTTGAGATGACAGGACAGACTGTGTCGAAGGTGCGTCGGTCTGGGTTCACGCTGATCGAGTTGCTGGTGGTGATTGCGATCATCGCCGTGCTGATTGCTTTGTTGTTGCCCGCGGTTCAGGCGGCACGCGAAGCGGCCCGTCGTGCTCAGTGCACGAACAACCTCAAGCAGCTCGGCCTCTCGCTCCATAACTATGAAAGTGCGAACGGCGCGTTCCCGCCGGCCGGTAAGAACATCAACCTTTCGACGCTGGTCGTCGGCTTCCCCGACACCGGCTTCAGCGCCAATGCTCGGCTGCTGAGCTTCCTCGAAGGCACCGTGCTCAACAACGCCCTCAACTTCAACTACGAGTACAACGACGCATCGGGCGGCAACTTCACGGGTGCCTCGGCGGTGATCAACACGTTCATCTGCCCTTCCTCGGTTCACGTGAACGGCAACCGCGATAGCGTCTCCGGCGACCCCAACGCCTCGGCCTATGAAAAGGCTTCGGGCAGCGGCTACGGCTACACCGACTACGCCCCGTCGATCTACACCGACATCAACGTCGTGAACGGCGTCGCGACCGCCGGCCCCGCCGCTGGTAAAGCGACGCTCGTGGTCCCCTACCGCAATTCGGCAACGGCTGCGAACGGTCTGCTCAAGGGTGGTGCGACACGCATCGCCGAAGTGGTTGACGGTACGAGCAACACGGTTGCGATCATCGAGTGCGCCGGTCGCGACGAACGATTCGTCAGCCAGTACCTCGAAGGGGCCTATCCGATCGTCCGCGGCCAGGGTCCTGCGGGTGGTGCGAGTGCTCGCCACCGCTTCTGGCGCTGGGCCGATCCGGGCAACGCCTTCGGCACCTCGGGCCAGCCGAACAACAAGGGCGGCGTTGGCTTCCCGGCGAGCGAAGGATCGAGCTGGGCGACCACCACGACCTCGGCCGGCACCCAGGCGAAGCAGAATGAAGAGCCGTTCTCGTTCCACCCAGGCGGTGTGAACGCCCTCTTCGGCGACGGCTCGGTCCGCTTCATCAAAGACACGGTGAACCTCGCCTCGTTCCGTGCGATTCTCACGCTCAACGGTGGCGAAGTTGTGTCGTCGGATTCGTTCTGAGTTCGAGTCGCTGCGAAGGTTGGTGAAATGCGAAATCCCCTCCCGTGGTTGCGGGAGGGGATTCTTTGTTGGTGTGTAGATGTTATTTCGAGTTTTCGCCTTGGCTACATAATTTGCGTTGCCGAAATAGGAGTTCTTATCTAAGACCGCTCGTGGTCACCGACTCCAAGCTCAGTACCCCCAGTAATGCGACGACCCAAGTGATCACAAGAAGCTCGATGAGCGTAAATTGCTTCTGAATCCAAATTAGCGCGGTAGGAACGGTAATCAGCGCGACGTCGGAGACGCACATCCGGGTGGCCCATTTTGGTTGAACAGTGCGGAACGTGATTACCGCATCTAGCATCAGTACAAGCAGAGCGACCGCGAGCCACCAAAGCCTTGGCCGGACGACGATTGGTGTGAATTTCTTACCGCGAGTTCTATGAGAAATGATCCACTGCACCAAAACCAACGGGACGATCGCGTAATAGCACCCATAGAGGAATGCAAGGCTTATCATGTTCATCTCGATCGCTTATCAGTTTACAGCGATTATTGATACGCAGGCTAGGAGAACTGCAAGGGAAAGCCGTCAAGAACTTCACAGACGCTCATCATTGCGCAATCACCCCGACCCAATCACGACAATAGAGGCTCTCTCGAAAGGATGTGGAGAACAATACTTAGTCGCAAACGTGCCAGTCAGGATGCGATTTAGCTGAACGACCGTCCTCGAGATAATCCTTCATGTGAACAAGGATTTCGGCCGCGAGTTTATAAGGAACTCCCACACACCAAGCTGCGGGTGAGGAAAAAATTTCAAGACATAATTCCCACTCTCCTGTGACAATTCACACCATTGCAAATTGTCTATGAACGCCTCGGCGACCAGACATTCATACTCGGGAGAACTTGCGACGCCGATATGGATCTTCATTAGTTCAATTACTACAAAAAGCCTTTGAAACCGCCGCCAGTAAAGAATTGGGGCACATCAAGTTTCGAAATTTCATTATCACGCGGGCAATCGAGCGAATTCAATGGCTGGCAGCCAATCGTTTCGCTGGTATGGTCCAATGCCGATCTGTCGCGAGTCAAAGCACAAAAACGCTTGGGATTGCCCTCTGAATCGAGAGGGCAATCCCAAGCGTTGATAGTCTATTCCTTTAATCGACTCGAATGTCGAATCAGGCTGCGCGGCAGAAGCGGCGGGCCAATGCCGGAACAACAAGGCACGATCCGCCGATCAGCACGGAAATCATCGTGGCCGGCTCGGGGACGGCTTCAATTTGTCCGGCGATGATCGCGTAACCAGCGTCGAACGCTGGGTGAACGTCGCTGTTGTTCAGAATCAGCGTGGTGTTTGCGGCGTCGGTCGTCAGCGGCGTGTTGAAGAGATCGATGTAATTCGCGTTGAACGCCGAGGCCAACTGTGCCGTCACACTGTTCAAGTAAGGAATCGCCACGCCGGCGAGTCCGGCAAACGGCGACCCCGGCAGGGCCGTGAACGGATTATATGTTCCCAGGAGGTCGATTTCCGCCTCGGGGAGCGCTGTACGCAAAATAGTGAGCAATTGCGCATAATTCGCTGCGTAGTTATTCAGAACGGCCGGCAGGTCGGCGGCGGGGTTGGGATCGGTCATCGCCAGCAGAAGCAGGTCGTTCGAACCCAGCGAGATTGTGACCTTGGTGATGTCGTGCGTCGTCGCCAGGGTCGAGGCCAGGAGTGCAGCTTGCGTGGGCGGATTCGGTCCCGTGTAGTGTGTGTTCAGGCTCGCGAGGAAGTTGTCGTCGAGCCCCGGTCCCGGAGGAACTCGGCCCGAGCCGCTGAAGAAGCTGCTCGAAGTTTCGCCGTCGATCGCCAGGTTCACAACGTTCGTCGCAACGCCCGACCTGGCCGTCATGGCCTGGGCCACCATTGCGACAAATCCACGATTACCGTCCGACGGATCGGCATATGGCCCATACGTGGCGGTATCGGGCGAGAACACCGTCTCGCCAAACGCAATTGAATCGCCGAGCGCGAGAAGCGTCGGCACCGACCCAGCCTGCACCCTGGCAGCGCCGGCAAATAGGGACAAAACGACGCACAAGCTGCGCAACTGCTGCGTTTTCATCATCTCACTCCTGTTGAGATTCCTCGCTGGCAACCCTGCCGCATCTATGCACCCGATTTCCTGGTTCGACCCAGGGTCTGGTGTGTAATCATCCATCAAGGTTCAGCAGCGAACCCGCTTTTCCCTGGCCACCTGCACACGAAAATAAGCTGGGATGATCAATCAAACAAATAAGGCGGTTGCTTTTAACACCTGTCAAACGAAACCGTCAAGCCCGTTACGGACAAGTTGATGTCGTTTTTATCTTGCCAAGAATATTATGAGCACTTGCTAAATTCTCGAGGAGCCATCGTTCATTGAACTGAAGCGACAGATTTTATTATTGATAAATATGATGCAGCGCGAATATAAACCATTCGCGCTGCCCACGTTTAATCTGTCTCAATCATCATCGTCGTCATCATCAGCTTCGCGCTTGCCCGGTACTTCGCCTGGACGACCGGGATAAGGAACAGTGTCTTTGTAGATACTGTACCAGTTAATGCGGTTCAGCCAGTAGGGGTCGGGGCCGTCGATATGGCTCCAGTCGAGTGAGAGCGATTTCTCCTGCCAGAAGCGGTCGCGCTCGCCCAGCTTGAGACCTGAGGGATTACGCTCGTCGAGCGGTGTATTGTTGGGCACTGCCTTGTAGGGCGTCAGGTCGAGCTCGTCGTTGAAGCAGGCGACCATCGGTTCGGAGAAGAGGTCGAACTTGTTCATTGGATCGAGGCCAAGCATCATCTCGATCGACCGGATCATGTGCGTTGTCGTATAGAGCGTCGAGTCGACTGCTTTCCGCTTCGAGTACGGGCTAATCGCCATGAAGACGGTGCGATGGCCGTCGACGTGGTCGGGGCCGGACTGGGCGTCGTCCTCGATCACGAAGATGCACGTTTCCTTCCACTGCGGGCTCTTCGACACGCCTTCGATGATTCGCCCGAGCGCGAGGTCGTTATCAGCCATCATGGCGCGAGGCGTGGGATAGCTAGGATCAAGCCCTTCGCCGTGATCGCAGGGCAGGCTGACGATCATCAAATTGGGGACTGTGTCGGCCTTGCTCTGCGTTTCGTAATCTTTGAGGAAGATGTCCGCGCGGTGCTGGTCGCTCATCAAAAGCGGCCAGTAGAAATAGTTGGGATGGATATACGGCTGCAGGCCCGCAACACGTGTTTGCGCATGCCATTTGAATTTATTCGTGCCGTTTTTGCGATCTTCCCAGGCTTCGAACCAGTTCTTGGGCTGAGGCTCGACAACGGCAAGATTGTTGTCGCAAAACTCGCCGTAGACCCGAATTCTCAGCCCTTTTTTCGCGGCGGCGTCCCAGAGCGCACCGCCGCTCGAAAGCGCCATGGCGTCGTCGCCGTCATCGGGATAGGTGCGTGAATAGCCGACATAAAAATGTTCGAGATACTCATTCGCCAGGCTTTGTGTCGACCAGGCGTGACCGTCGGCGCTATTGGTGCCGCTTACGTAGCCGTTGTCGAACAGCGTGAATTCCTGGGCGATCTTGCGATGGTTCGGCATGATCCGCTCGCCAAGGCTACAAAGCGCCTTGGCGCCGTTGCCCTGGGGAAGGTCGCCAAACACTTCATCATAGGTTCGATTTTCCTTGATGATGTAAATGACGTGCTTGATCGCGCCGTTGTAAACCTTCGCCTTGGGCAACGCCGGAGTTGCTTCCCAGCGATTATTCCGCGCGACAATCTCGGTGGCACGAGCGATGTCCGACGTGAGGTCGACCACACTCACCGTTCCCTGGAAGTCGTGCGCGTTGCCGGGAAGCCCGCGAGAAGTGCGCCGGACCGAGCCGTTCCCCTTGGTGTTGAGCACGAACGCCCGAGTGCCATCGGCCGCGAGCGCGACGGCGGAAGGGAAGTAACCGGCGGGCCGATAGCCACGGATGAGGCCCGTTGGCAAATTCACCTCGACGAGTGCATTGTCGCCGCCGTTGCCGACGTACAGCGTATCACCGCGCAGGGCGAGTGCGTTGGGCATGCCGCCGATCACGCGCGTTTGGCCCCATCGCAGAGCGAACGTCCGGGCGACTTTTGCTTCCTTGATGTTGATCTCGGAAATGGTGTCGCTCATCGCATTGGCGACGTACGCGAACTTGCCGCGAATCACGATCGACGTGGGATGAATTCCCACCTCAACATGCTTCGTTTCTTTCGACTTCAGGTCGATGATGCTCACCGTTCCCGTGGCCGGCACGCCTCGGCTATCGACCACCACCTTGAGCTTTTCGCTTCGCGCGACCCGGTCTCCCTCTGCGGGCAGTCGGCCGCCCCAGTTGCTGACCAGAAGCGTGGTTTCGTCGTCGGTAAGCTTCACCTCGAACGGCAGGGTCTGTACGCGATGTTCGGCCACACGTTCATATGTGCGGCCATTCAATTCGACGACCGCATTACGATTCGCCGCCGTGACGAACAATCGCGTGCCATCGTGGTTGAACGTCATTCCGCCAGGAACCGGATTATCATCTTTACCGTACTGGCGGACTTCGATCTTCTTCGGTGTGTCGAGCGTTTCGCCCTTGAGCGGGAACGCGAGCAAATGCCCGCGCTCGGTGCTGGCGACCAGCGTTTGACCGTCGGGCGACCAGATGAGTCCGTGAAAACCCGCGCTGCCGCCAAGCTTGATCGACGAACCTGGGATGATTCCCTCGGCCGTGCCCAGCAAGATTTCATTCTTGTTCAGCACTGCGTAAAACTTGCCGAGCGGATGTAGCGCCAGGTCGATCGGGCGACCGTCGAAGGCGATTGCTCCCCCTTCGATGCGCTGGCCGGTCGACACGATGAACGAGCCATTCGGCTGCCGGCCCATCCAGATGGAAGCGAGCCGAGCCATTCCCAGCGCACCGACCGCGAGCGCCGCGATGATCACCCCGACGATGCTGCGACGATTCATATTCTCACTCAAAAATAAGCGGGTTAGTCCTTCTTCATGCGGACCGGCAGGAAAAAGGCAGAGCGAACGGGGGCTGGCAGCGGCGACTTGGCACCCTTGACCGACTTCCAGATGATCTCGTTGAACACAAGGTCGTCGGCGCGGTCTTCTGCCTCGTCGAGGTCGAGCTTGAGCGATTCTTCCGCACCCCATGCCAATCGCGTGTTTCTCGCGTTGAGATCGGTACGGGCGGGACGATGCTTGTACGGCGTGAGGTCAGGAGTCGCGGTGAATGCGTTCGCCATCGGCCGGGCGGCGGCGTCAAACTGGCTCATCGGTTCGAGACCGAGGCACAGCTCCATCGTCTTGAGCATCGACGACGTCGAATACATCGTCGAATCGACAGTTTTGCGCTTGATATACGGGCTGATTGCCAGCGCGACGGTGCGGTGGGCATCGACGTGATCCGGGCCGTTCTGCGCATCGTCTTCAATCACGAAGATCGCCATTTGCGGCCAGAACTTCGAGTGCGACAACCCTTCGACGAGCTGCCCGAGCGCGAGGTCGTTCTCGGCAACCATCGCGGTGGGAGTCGGCCGGCCGGGGGCGGTTCCGGAGGTGTGATCGTTGGGCAGACGCACGATCGTCAATTGTGGCATCTCGCCCTTCTTCTCGAACTCAGCCACTTCTTCGAGCACGCGAGCTGCACGCTTGACGTCGGGATAGTTCAGGTCGTAACCGCGGAACTTGGGATCGAAGTGTCCCTGAAGCGCGGCCACTTTGGTAGTCGACGGGTCGTTGGGAGTTGCGCCGTTGGCGATGAATTCGCCATAGCTGCGATACGAAACTCCCTTTGCCGCCGCACGATCCCAGAGGTAGCCGCCAGCGGGACGAGCGATCTCGAGCGCACCTTCCGACGGGTACGGCACGCGACGATCGCCACGATAAGACAGTGGCCAAGTGCGTTCGACATAGTCGGTCGCGAACGCTCCCATCGTCCATTCGTGACCATCGGCGCTCACTTCGCCGTCGACATAAAAATTGTCGAGCAGCACGAATTCCTGCACCAGCGCGTGATGGTTCGGCGTTACTTCGTCCGGGAAGAGGCAGAGCGACTTCTCGCCGTTGCCTTGCGGCAAGTCGCCGAACACCTGGTCATAAGTACGATTTTCTTTGATCACATAGATGCAATACTTGATCGGCGAGGCATCGCCGAGCTTCGCGGGAATGGGATGGCCGTTGGGACGCGTTTCGGCGGCCTTCGTTTGCAGCGGACTGCATTGGTAAACGGTCTTGGTGTAGTTCGCCATCTGGGCGGGCGTGGGGAAGTTGATTCGTGCGAGCGTTCCCTGGAAAAGGCCGGCGATGTAGCCGCGGGTGCCTTCGCTGCGTGCGAGCGGGTTCGGGCCGTCGCGATTGGCCTTTGAGGTTGTTCCCTTGCCGTTCGAGACGAACAGCGTTTTGCCGTCGAGAGAAAGCCGCACCGAAGTCGGGAACCAACCGGTAGGAATGAAGCCAAGCGGAGCCGTTTCGCCTACCTCTTTAACGTTGAGCACGGCGATGTCGTTCGTGGCGGCATTGGCGACGAACAGCATCGACTCATCCTTCGTCAACGCGAGCGAGCTGGGCATCGAGCCGGCTGGCGCCTTGGGGTCGATCGCCGTGTTCAGCGTTTCGATTGCCTTGCCCGATTCGGCCTCGAACAGCGAGACGGTGTTGCGGTTCGCGTTGGCGACGTAGAGCCGCTTGCCGCTCGGCGCCAGGAGCATTTCGTTGGGATGTTCCTGCGTTTCCCACTTCGCGGAAACTTCGCCAGTTTTGCGGTCGACCACCGCAACCGCCGCGCGATTCCAGAGGCTGACGTACAGGCGATTGCGTTCGCTATCGAGGACGATGCCGTAGGGATACGAGTCTTTCCCCGTCGGCTTTTCGAGCACGAGCTTGGCATCCGCGTCGAACTTGGCGACGGTGTGAGAAAACGCGTTCGTCACCCAGAGCGAATCGTCGCTATCGAGCGCGAGCCCGGCGACGACGCGTGGGGAATCCGACTTGGGATAGGTGTATTTGAACGGATTCGAGAGCAAGCCGGCCGCGTGATCGAATCGATGAATCACGTCATCGAAACCACCGCCGACGTACAGCTTCTTGCCGTCCTTCGACCAGACCAGGCCGGCGAATGTTTCGTTGAGCGTTACGCGGCCGAGCGTTTTACCTGATTGAGCATCGACCGTCATCACCTCGTGCGTGCCGTACCCAGCGTGCAGAATCGCCAACACTGGCTCGACGGGGTTCACGGCGATCGCCACGGGGAAGTCGCCCAGAACCGTGTGCGTGCCTGCGGGGCTCAGCGTCCAGCCGTTGGGGAGGAGGACTTTGCCAGCGGGCGTGATGCCCGGAAGAATCGCGTCGCGGTTCTTTGGCGCTTGAGCCCATGCAGAGTGAGTGAAGAAAAGAATGGCGACAAAGACGAGGCGGCGTGTGTTCGTGGCGAACATCGCAGGCGTTCCTGAAGCGGTGCGGGTCGGTCGATGTTGAACATCAGGGTAACGCCAAGTCGCGCGATGTCCAGTGATTGACCACAACCTTCATCGCTTCTTCGAACGATATGCACTGCCTCATCGCAAATTCAATGCACGCATGAATATGCACGCGAGCAAGCGACGATTTCAGATCAACCGCGATTGCGATGAAACACGCTCGTCTCGAGCGGCAAGCCACCAAACAGGCGATTGTGCAGCAGTTGCTCGAACGCTTCGAGGTCGCCAATGAGCGTCGAGGCCGGGTTGCGGTCGCCGGGCGGCTCGGGGTGCTCGGGAAACGTCTGAAGCACCGAGACACGGTCGGGGAGCGGAGGATGCGGCGATCCTTTGGGCTGTGTGCTACTCACCAGAATATGCAGCCGCATCGCCTCGCGTAGTTCGTTCGGTAGGCGACGCCAGAACGCGCGAAAATGGGCGTAGAGGTTTGGCAGGTCGATATCTTCGGGATCGTGCTGGTCGAGCACTTCGCGAAAGAGCGGTTGCACCATCGCCACCTTCACGAGCGCTGAGGCCGCGGCCCCGCCACCGGCGATCATCGCCGAGGTGCGGTCGGCCCGCGCTTCCTGGCCGCGTGCGATCGGCGTGTCGAGCCGCCGCGCCAGGCTCCAGCAAAGCTTCGCCCAGAGGCCCAAAGGTCCGTGCAGGCGGCCGTTCGAGCGTTCCACCGCCCGGCCGAGTGTTTCTACAAATCGCGAAGTGCCTGTCACATACGCCACGTCACCCAGTGCCAGGTGGGCAAGCTCATGCGCCAGGACCGCGCGAAACTCCGCAATATTTAGGACTTGTAGCAACGGTAAACCAATCAGAAGGATTCGAGTCCGCCGCCAGCCCACCACGCCGCAACACGGAAGATAGGCAAGACGAATCTGATCGGGCGGTTTGACATTGAGTTTGCGGGACACCGCCGCGACTTCACTGAAGAGAGTCGGGGCATCGAGGCGGACGAGCACGGGGCCGAGATCGGCGTCGGGGTCGGAACTCTCCGCGCGAAGTCGCACACCTCCGAGAGTTTCGAGAACGTCGCCCCAGTCGGTGACCTCGTCGCGCATCCAGCCGCGCAGAACGGGAACGAAACCTCCCAGAGGAATCATCATGCTCGCGGCGGTGAAAACGCCTAAAGGGTAGGCGCGAGCGATGCAGCGGAGGATTAGCGACCGGCTTCGCAGCGAAAGGTCGCCGACCGGTTTCGGATCGTCTTGCCGTTTCGGGGGTTGCGGCTCGCGCTCGGGTTCGTCTTTACCATCGCGTCGGCGGTGGGCGCGAAAGTACTCTGCGCAACGGTGGCAAACCAGGCGATGGCCTGAATCGTCATCTGCCGCCGGTTCAACTGGTTGCAGAGTAAAGCCGCACCTCGGACATTTCAGTCCGCGCGGAACCGCGCCATCCCCCATCGACTCAGGCTCCTCGTCACGGTTGACCGTGCCCGGGACAAATTTCAGACAAATGTCGGATTGGGGACTTGACGACGTGACGACACTTGTCTTAGGATACGACTACTGGGTGAAACGGTCAACCCGGTCGCCCTCGCGCTGTTGGGCCCAGCCGGGGGTACGTTCCTGACCAGAGAAGAGACGACCGCACATGGCAAAGCGACCTGCGACTATACCCGATTCCGAACTCGACGTCCTCAAGGTGCTCTGGGAGCGCGGCAAAGCCTCGGTGCGCGAGGTATTGGAGACGCTCCGTTCGGCGGGCCGCGAGTGGTCTTATGCCACGGTTGCGACGCTTCTGGACCGGCTCGAAACCAAGGGCGTTGTCGCAAGCGACCGGAGCGAACTGGCGTTTGTGTACCGTGCGTTGATCACGCCGCAAGAGGTTCAGGCCAAACGGCTTAACAGCCTCGTGGAAAAACTCTACGAAGGCGAGCCCGGCCTGCTCGTGCTGCATCTTCTCAAATCACACTCGCTCGATCCCAAGCAGGTGAGCGAAGTTCGTGCCGTTCTCGACGAGATGACGAAGGAATCGAAGCCGAAATAACTCGGCGCGATTCGATCCTGCCGCCGGCCCGTGCGAGCACGATCAACAATTCGTCCGATCTTGATGATTATTGACTCATTTCTCGCGGCTGGTTCGCCCGCCAGCCGCATGCGGTCGCACTCTACCCACATCTCGGCGTCGCTTCGATTCGCTCCTGTTCGGAATTGCACGGAGTCAGTTCCATGGCTGCTTCACGCCGCTTTCGCCCTGCCTATCTGGTGGTTCTGGCGCTGGCGCTTCCGCCGATCGTCCGAATCGCTCAGTGGGTCAATCGCCCCGCGCCACGCACGTTGACAACGGAGTCGATCGCGGCGGGTCGCGAACTCTTCAATCACAACTGGACGCCCAAGGACAAGCTCGCCAGCGGCGACGGCCTGGGCCCGGTTTTCAACGCCCGGTCGTGCGTCGAGTGCCATAGCCAGGGCGGCGGTGGCGGCGGCGGACCGGTCGACAAGAACGTGACCGTTTATGGTATTTCCAGCGGCACCAAGCCCGCGACAGAAGGGATCCCGCTCATCGGCGTGGTTCACTTCAAGGCGACCGAGCCGAAGTATCAGGACCTGCTCAGCCATGTCGCAGGTGGCCTGCCCGGACAGCCGCGCATCGAACTGACGTCGCTCGTCGACCGCAGCTTCCGCGCTCCGAGCGGCGTATCGATCACGCAGCGGAACACGCCGGCCCTGTTCGGCGACGGCCAGCTCGACGCGATTCCCGAGGACGTGCTTCACGCCGAGCAACGCAGGAATTCGACGGCCGCGCGGATCGTCGGCATGAGCCGGGCGAAGGATCCGAACGTCCGCGGACGCGTTGCTCGCTTGCCGGATGGTCGCCTCGGCCGGTTCGGCTGGAAGGCTGAATTCGCGACGCTCAACGAGTTCGTGAAGGCGGCGTGTGCCAACGAACTGGGCCTGTCGAATCCGGGCCGCCCGCAAGCGACGCCGCTTGCATATCGCAGCTACAAGGAGCCGGGGGCAGATCTCACCGACCTTCAGTGCCAGCAAATGACCGATTTCATCTCGTCGCTCGAGGCGCCGACCCAGGCGTTGCCCAGCGATAAGAATGAGGCGGCGCGGGTTCACGAAGGCGAGCAAACGTTCGCCCGGATCGGCTGTGCTGATTGCCACACGCCCGACATGGGACCGATCAAGGGTTTCTATTCGAACCTGCTGCTCCACGACATGGGTGCCGATCTCGCATCGAGCACTGGCTATTATGGCGAGGCCCCCGCGGCGCCCCCCTCCTCGCCTGGAGGCACGCCGATCCCAGTCGCGAGCGAGTGGAAAACTCCGCCGCTCTGGGGCGTGGCTGACTCGGCCCCGTACCTTCACGATGGCCGCGCATCGACGCTCGACGAGGCGATTCTGGCCCACGGCGGTGAGGCGAAGGGTGTGGTCGCCAACTACCGCGGCCTCAAGCCGGCCGAACAGGCAGACGTTGTCGCCTTCTTGAAGACGCTCAAGGCGCCGGCTGTGAAGAATCCGATCCAGACTGCGGCGAAGTGATTGGCGTGTATAACGCAACTTGAGAACGGGCCGGGACTGCGGAATCACGCGGGACCCGGCCTGTTTCGTTTAGGTGCAGAGTTACGCATTTGTTCTTGAGTACAACGAGAGGCAGGTGGCCGGGACAACTTTGTCTTCCCGGTTTTGAAGCGATAAGAGGATGTCCCAACTGCTCGGCTTTACCCTCTTGTGGCTTCGCCACCTGGACAACAAGTTGTCCAGGCCACCCGTCTCTATCTGTTCCGATGTCTCGCTCGCGTAACTTCGATTGGTAACAGTCTGTCACTGAGTCAGATAGGAACTCCGCGATGAGCACCGCGTCGTTGGAATGCTCGTGCGGAATGATTTTGAAGCTGGCAGGCGCACGGCCTGGCCGCGTAGGCAAGTGTCCGCGCTGTGGGGCGATGTTTCGCGTTCCGGAACCGGTCGAAGCGCCTCCGCCTCCCCTTGCCCGCGAGCCCGAATTCGAGCTTCCCATTCCGGGCGCATTCGTCGAACGCCCGGATGCAAGCGCGAAGAAGCGGGGTCGAAGCCTTCCTCCCGCTGCCGGAGATCAGGGGCCGATCAAGCCGCCACGCAAGCTGGAATCGCACGTCTATCAGAGCGTGCCCTATCCGCTCTGGTCGTGGTCGTCGATCGCAGTTCTCTGCTTTCTCCCCCCGACTCTCACCTTCGTCACGTCGCCGGTCACGTTTCTGATCCAGATTTTCCTACAAAACACGCCGTTTACGATCGCAGGACTCGTGCTGTCGATCCCCGTCGGCCTGATTTGCCTGTGCGTCATGGGCTATGTGCTCATTTACTTGAGCAATGTGCTCACATCAAGCAGCTTTGGAGAACCAATGCCCCCGCGCTCGCCGACGTGGAGCGGCGACGAGGTGTTTCGCATCCTCGGGCGCTGGTTCTGGGCTCTTTTTGCCGGCGTGGCCGTCGGCTTCGTGCCAGCCGTTGCCTACTGGATTCAATGCGGCGAACTCGACTGGTCCGATCACTTCATGCTCTTCAATCTCTATGTCGTGGGAGTCGCCTACTCCCAAATGGCGCTTCTCGCGGCGCTCCTGCACGATGATCCGTTCGCGGCGAATCCGATCACCGTCATTCGGGCGCTACGGCACGTCGGCTTCGATTACGTCTTCCTCAGCTTGCTCACGGCCTTCTGGGTGATTGCAGTCGTGTTCGCGTTCGCGCGGATTCAGGAAGTTCAATCGTTCATCCCTTACACACTACTAAGCTGCCTGTTCTGGTTCGGTTTCCTGTATTCGGCCATGGTCATGGCGCGGTGCCAGGGATTGTTCGCGCGACGGAACAAGGTCGTGCAAAAGTGGTTTCCCTATCGCCCGATGTGGGGACGGTAGACATAAACCCAATCGAATACGCTGTTTCGGCGAACCGACTCACCTGAGGCGCGTCTCCGGGATCTCGCGCAACTTCGTTGACAGATCCCCGCCAAGACGATAGCCTGGAATCCTGTTGAGAATGAGTCTCAATTGCAAACCTGCCTGGTCCGCTTGATTGCGGCTTACCCCGAGACTCGACCGAAGGTCACCCCCCGCGCTATTCCCTCTCAGGAGATTTACGAGATGCACCCCACCCGTCGCCGAGGGTTCACCCTCATCGAGCTTTTGGTTGTGATTGCGATCATCGCCGTGTTGATCGCGCTCTTGCTTCCGGCCGTGCAGGCTGCGCGAGAGGCCGCCAGGCGCATGCAGTGCGTGAACAACCTCAAGCAACTCGGTCTGGCGATTGCGAATTATGAAGGCGTTGCCGGGGCATTGCCGCCGTCGGTCGTCGTCGCCAAGAACGGCGCGGGATTCTGGACCAACGGCTGGAGCATCAATGGCCGGCTTCTGCCCTTCCTGGAGCAGAATTCGGCGTTCAACTCGGTCAATTTCACGCTCAACTATTCAGCCGCTGATAACACGACTGTTTCGCAGATGATCATCAATTCCTACATCTGCCCGAGCGAGATTCGCCCTGAACCAAAAGCCACCGCAACGAGCCGTTACGGCGTGGCTAGCTATAACTGGAACGTAGGCGATTGGTTCGTCTTCGGCGGCGTCGGTTCGACCATGAAAACTCGTGGCGCTTTCGGTGCGAACATGAGCCGCACGCTCGCCGAGTTCAGAGACGGTCTCAGCAACACGGTTTTGACATCGGAAATCAAAACGTATCAGTCCGTGCTCACAAAGTGCACGCTCTCGACCGTTTCCGAGCCCGCCTCGATTCCGTCGCCAACCGCCGATCCCTACTCCGCCGTCCCCGAATACGGCACCAGCGCCTGCACGCTCAACGCGAACGGCCACGGCGAATGGGTTGACGGTGCAGCGCTTGAAACTGGCTTCACCACCGCCTGGCCGCCCAACAAGTTGATCCGCGGCGGTACGACGAACGTCGACGTCGATATCGTGAGCCTAGGCGAAAAGAGCGGCGGCCCCACCTACGCGGCGATCACCTCGAGGAGCTATCACCCGGGCGGCGTGAACTCGTTGTTCGGCGACGGCTCGGTCCGATTCGTCAAGAGTTCGATCAACGGCATTACCTGGCGGGCGCTCGGCAGCGTTCAAGGCGGCGAGGTCGTCTCGGGCGACGCTTTCTGATCACCTTTACTGCCTGTTGGATCTGACAAAATCAATCGTGCGTCGCAGACCTTGTTGTCCGCGACGCACGATTTTTTCGTCGCTCATGATGGGTTTCGGGGTGGTGCTAGAAATCAGACCGTCGGGTGCCGCTGGTGGTACGCCACCAATGTTCCCTAAATGACGTCGAACACGTGGTTGAGTACAACCACTGGCACCCAGAAAAGGCCGACAATAGGAGCGAATATAGCTCACCACCCTGAATTTCTGAATGAGCCCTTTTCGTTTGAGATGTTATCTCAATAGGTGCCTGCGGGAAGCCGCTCGGCCTGATAGTGGCGGTTGATCAGGTCGTTCTGGATCCAGAGCAGCTTGTTGAAGGCACGAAGCGCGGCGGCTTCGGTTTCACGCGGCAGATTGAAGCTGAGAATCGTGGCGATCACAGCGTCGGCCACGAAGCCCATGAGCGCGTTCATCTGCACGAGCGGCACGTCGAGTTTCGCCGAGCCGGCTTTCGGCGTGTGCATCTTGCCGACCATGTCCAGATATTGAAGCATCTTCACGTCATAAGGACGTGTGACGAGCGCCTTCAGGTAGATTCCCAGGTGATTCTTGCGAAACAGGATTTGCTCGTGATCCATTCCGAGGTCTTCGAGCCGAGTCGGAAGAGCCCCTTCATAGCCTGACTGCCGCGGGAGGAAATGTCGCCAGGTGCATTCGTAGGTCTGTAGCTTGTCGTACACGGCGTCGACCAGTTGCGGAACCACGGGAGCCAGCAGCGGCGCCGCGCCGTGAATCGCCTTGATGTCTTCTGCGCTGAAACCCATGAACTCTGTGAGATACCCAACTCGGTACTCCAGGTCGAACTCCAGCCGAGCCTCGTCGATCGCCTTCATCGTCGTCCTCTCCCCTTAGCCTCGCACCTTGACGATTTCCGTCCACCTTGGATAATTGGACGTTGTTGTCCTGTTATTCACGATAACAATCTTATTCTGGATTTCAAGGTCCAATTATCGAAATTGTGAGAGCGGATGTTTTCTCAAACGGTTGAGTACGCGTTGCGGGCGGCGCTTTATCTTGCGGGCGAGGCGCCGGCGGCGCAGACGACGGATCAAATCGCGACGGCAACGCGTGTTCCCAAAGCTTATCTCTCAAAGGTTTTACAGAGTCTCGTCCGTGCGGGGATCGTCCATTCTCAGCGCGGGCTTGGCGGCGGGATGACGCTGGCGAAAGATCCGGCCAAGCTGACGATTCTCGAGGTTGTGAACGCGGTCGAGCCGATCAAACGGATCAACGAATGTCCGCTCGGGCTAGCGTCGCACGGGATCAATCTCTGTCCCCTGCACCGCCGACTCGACGATGCTTTGGCGTCGGTCGAGAACGCGTTTCGGAACACGACGCTCGCCGAGGTGCTCAGCGAACCGACGACCAGCATTCCACTCTGCGATTTTCCGCCCAAACCCGAGGCGACGGCCAAGGTGTGAGGCAGCGTGCCGATCGATAACGCACCAGAATAGGGTCCAGGGAAGAAAGGGTAGCCGGGACAACTTGCCTGTCCCGGTCGCGAAGCGACAAGAGGATGTCGCAAACGGTTCCGCTCTAGCCTCTTGTGGCTTCGCCACCTGGACAACAAGTTGTCCAGGCCACCCAATACTTGCCATTGCGCGATCCAAATCGCATAGCTCCTAACACATTGAGCGATGCGCTCATTTGCATTAGGCTACTTTCAAGGGCGCAGTGGCCTATGAAGGAGCGCGGGGAACATGTCGATCAGGGTCGAATGCCCGTCGTGCCGGGCAAAGTTTAGCGTCGCGGATCGTCACTCGGGCAAGCGGGGCCGGTGCCCGCATTGCAACGAGGCACTCACCGTTCCATTCAACGACGACGCGGTGGAAATCATCGACGATGCGCCGCCCGCCAAGGCCTTCGTGCGCACCACGCCTCCACGTCCAAGTGCGGCCCCTGCTTCGAGCCAACCACAGCGCGCACCAGAACGATCGCAACCGAAGCCAGCACAGCCGGTTGTGAAGTCTTCGCAGGCGGTCAAACACGCGGAAATCTTGCAGGCCCTTGAAGGGTCGATCGAACGCGTCCGGCCGACTCCGCTTTATCGCTTCTGGATTGGCGTTGTCGCCGGCATCATGGTTCTCTTGCCCGTGCTTTACGTCGGCATGATTTGCGCGGCGAGCGCCGGCATTCTCTGGTACGTCGGCAATATGTTCGGGGGGGCTGGCAAGAACAAGAATTCCCAGGGCGCTGTGCTGACGCATTTGCCACTCGTCATTCTGGGGATCACGTTCGTCGGATTCATGCTCAAGCCGTTCTTCGCGCGGCGATCGAAGAGTGCCGAACCGTTAAGCCTCGACCCCGAAAAGGAATCCTTCCTCTATCAGTTCGTCGACGGCGTTTGTCAGACCGTCGGTGCTCCGACTCCGGTGCGCATCGACGTCGACAGTCAAGTAAACGCCTCGGCGCATATTGATGGCGGGTTGTTTGCATCGGGCCGAAATCTTGTGCTCACGATCGGCTTACCGCTCGCCGCCGGGCTTGATCTCCGGCAGTTCACTGGCGTTCTGGCACACGAATTCGGGCACTTTTCACAGTCAGCGGGAATGCAGCTTAGCCGACTGATTCGCTCGGTCAATTTCTGGTTCGCGCGGGTCGTTTACGAGCGTGACTCGTTCGATGAAACGCTGCTCAATTGGTCGCACCGCAACGAAGTTTTCTGGAAGATTCTCGGAGCGGTCGTCCGGGCGGCCGTCTGGCTAACGCGGCGCATTCTCTGGCTACTCATGATGTTCGGCCATCTTGTGAGCGGGTTCCTCTCGCGCCAGATGGAGTTCGACGCCGATCGCTACCAGACGCGCATGGTCGGCAGTGATACTCTCGCTGCGACGATGGAGCGCATCGGCGTTCTGGCGACAGCACAAACGGGGGCGTTCAACGACGTCGCCGAAAACTGGCGTGCCAGGCGCTTGCCCGATAACTTGCCGAGGCTGATCGTCGCCAACGTCGAGCAAATTCCGCCCGAAGTGTGCGATAAGCTCAAACAGGACATGGAGACGGGCAAGACCGGCCTGTTCGACACCCACCCCGCCGATCGCGAACGCATCGTTTCGTCGCTCAGAGAAGATTCCGACGGTATCTTCCAGCTTACCGGGCCGACGACGATCCTCTTCCGCAACTTCGACGAAACAGCGCGGAAGGCGACGTTCGACTACTACCGTTCTGTGGTTGGTTCCGAGGTCAGGAAAGAGCAACTCGTTCCGGTCAACGAGGCAATTCAGGAGTCGCTCGTATCGCTCAAGGGGAACGAGGCACACGAGCGCTTCTTCCTGCCGGATTTCACACGGCTGCGATCGCTCTCGTTCCCCTCTGAGTTCCCTCGCGCTCCCGCCGATCTCAAGGCGACAAAGGAAAGCTTGATTGTCGGCCGTCGCACGATCGAGAAGAATTATCCGGGCTACAAGCAGTGGGCCGATCAATGGGTCGAGACGAATCGCCAGCTTTTCCGGGCCGATTCAGCGCTCACCTGGATCGAAACCGGCGGACGCGTTCACGCTGCCGACTTCTGCATTTCAAGGTCGAACACCCGAAGCGCGCGAGAGGCGATCGAACGCGCCGAGGAGAAGCTGCAGAAGACACTCACGGGGCTTAAACGCTACGAGCAGGTGATGATGCAGCGCCTTTTTGAAGCGCTCAGCATGCTCAACGCGCCAGTGGTCCGGGAACGTGTCGAGCACGGCGCCGACCTGCTCGAAGAAGCGAAGGGACTTTTCCCGTACATCGTCTTCCTGCACCGCCAAGTGCTCGACGCAATCGAGGCTCCGCTACGAACCCAGAATGTGCTGGAGATCCTGCTCAGCCAGCTCAGCGAGAACCCGAACGACAACCCGCCCTCGCTTCACGAGGCGATCTTCCGCAGTTTGCGGCGCTTTCGTGAAGAGCTGAAAGAACTTCGCTCAGCGATCGGCGAAACGACCCCCTACCCGTTCGAGCACGCGCAAGGCGATATCAGCCTGAGTAAGTATGTCTTGCCATTCATTCCCGACGTTGAAAGCTGGGGCGACCTGCTGGGGTTCGGCTCGGCAGCGGTCGAGCGCGTCGTCGCGCTGTCGCATCGGATCCTCGGGCGACTCGCCGTAGGTGCCGAAGCAGTAGAACTCTCGCTGGGCCTGCCGCCGATCTCGATCGAAAAGAAAAAGCCGTCGCGCCAGAAAGCCTGATGCGACGGCCCTTTGTGAACCTGCGTGAAGCTTACCTCGGTCGTGACGGCAATGGCGTCGTGGCGGGGGCTGGCGTCGGAACGGGAACCGGCGGACTGACCGTGGCCGGCGCTGCTGGACTCATTGGAGCCAGTGGAGCGGCCGAAGGGATGATCGGCGGCGCGGGAGCGGGTGTCGCCACCGGCGCGGAGGCTTGTTGATAATAAGGCCGAAGCGTGACGGCGGGATTGGAGTAATTCAGCTCCATCTGGCCACGCGCTATGACCGCCATCATCTGGTCGTGACACAGGCTGGCTTCGTACCTTGCCTGGCAAACGCCCGGCCAGTTGCGGATGGGTCCGCTCCCTTCGCAGCACGGGGTGCGATATCCCTGGGCCGACGCCGAGGCGCAGCTTGTAAGCGCAATCAGAAAAGCGAGGCGTTTCATGGGTGAGAACCTCGATCTATCAATCACTTGACGAGCAAACGTCGGATTTGTGTAAGTATGCGCTCCAATTCGAGCCGAGGCAGCCGGCCGGACCTGCGCAAGATGACGAATTTATCTGATATGACGCCGTAAGGGAGAGACGTGCCGATGTCGCGAATCAAGGAGTTCGACGGTCTGCGCGGCATCGCGGCGATGACGATCGTGCTCTATCACGTCACAAACGACGGTTTTCCCTGGGGCTGGGCCGCCGTCGACCTCTTCTTCGTCCTCTCCGGCTACCTGATCACGAGCATCGTGCTCAAGCACGGCCAGTCTCGGACATTTCTCACGTCGTTCTACGCCCGCCGTGGGCTGCGGATCTGGCCGATTTACTACCTGCTGATCGCCTACCTGGTGATATCGCAGGGGCACGCGCCCAGAAGCCTCCCCTACTATCTCACCTACACCCAGGAAATCCCCAGGTACTGGGGTGGGTCGATGGAAGAATGGAAACCGATCTCGCACACCTGGACGCTCGCGCTCGAAGAGCAATTTTACCTCGTCTGGCCGCTGCTGTTGCTCGTAATTGGCCGCCGCTTCACCGCGCCAATTGCTCTCGCGGTGACGGCCATGTCGATCGGTTTCCGGCTGAGCGGCATGCACTGGTGGCTCTTGCTGGCGCGTTGCGACGGCTTCGCGCTCGGTGGCTTCCTTGCTGCCTTGATGAACGATGAGAATCCCGACCGCAAACGTGTTCGCGTGAGCTGGTCGGCCGCCATCGCGGCGATTGTGGCGCTTGGGTTGCTCGTCCACCTTGGCATGCGCGGGGCGATTACGGTCGATCAGAAGGAGTTGGAGGAAAAAGCAGTGGCCACGGCGTTTGCTTCGTATGCAATCATTGCGTACGCCAGTCTGTACGCCGGTCATTGGATTCTCGCGCCGCTGCGCACCCGCGTGCTGACTTACCTCGGAACGATTAGTTATGGGATCTATTTATATCACTATTTTATTTATCAAGATCGCTACGTCATCAAGGGCATCTTCAACCTGCGCGAGGGAGTCGTTATCTGGTCGATCGAAGTCGCGCAAACGTTAATCGTGGCGTCGCTTTCGTGGTATCTCGTGGAAAAGCGGCTGTTGCGGCTGAAGGACCGCGTGCCGTACGAGGCGCGGAAGGTCGAGGCGTGAATCCGGAAGGATCACGTTTCCATCCTTTTCGGCCAACCTCGCGACGGGTGGCATCCGGTTCTTGCACCGGTGAGGCGAAGCCTCAGGAAGTTCCGGCTCGACGGCAGTTTCCGAGATAAACACGTTTTACGGGAAGCCCGTTCAGAGTGCGATCCATCTCCCAACTGAAGCCTCTTGCGGCTCCGCCGTCCCGGTTCAAGAACCGAGAGCACCCCACACGAATCGAAATGCGAGGTAAGGAGCAGGATGACAATAAAATCGTCCTGAGACTTAAACCCGGCTTTGCTTTACATCCATGCGAGCCGCAAGGTACAACAAATGTGTCGATTTTCGCGTGATTGCGGCCAGGGGTGGTGCGGATGGCGGAGACGGCAAGCGGAAAGAGAATCTCGTCGATCCCGGTCGGTTACGACCAGGACGGCAGAGAGATTCGCGCCCGACGTCGCAAACGCGACTACGACGTGGTCGACACCATCCTCTATCCGATCACGGACGGGCCAGGTGTTGCACTACTCGTCTTTCTGCCGCCGATCCTGACCATCATGACACTGCCGGTCATTGACATTTTCACCGAAATTTCATCGAAAAACGCCCTCAGTCCCGTGCTCGTGCTTCTGGTACCGATCGCCCTGCCGCTCATCGGCGCATTTCTGGTTCTGGCGGGGTACATCGGCCTGTTCCTGGGCCGAGTTCTGGCCGCGAGCGCCTATGGCGAGGACGATCACCCCCGCTGGCCCGACTGGGATATTCACGAGGTCGGCGAAGGGTTGGGCCGGTGGCTCTGGGCGGGCGTGATGGGGGCGCTGGTCGGCGGATTTCCGGCGATGTCGTACTGGATCAACTGCGGCGATGTCGACACGGTCGATCAGTTCATTTTCTTCGATCTGGCAGCTTTGGGCACGGCTTATGGGCTCATGGCCCTTGCCGCGTCGCTTTTGCATGAGAATATTCTTTCAGCGAACCCTCTCGCCGTGCTCGTGGCAATCCGGCGCGTCGGCTGGGATTATGTCGGACCGTGCATCCTCTCGGGCATGGGAATCATCTCGGCCGTGCTGGCCTGGCGTTACGTGCTCTTTCGTGCCCCAAACCTGATGATTGGCGTGCTGGGAATGTGGCTGTGCTGGGTATGGGCCCTGTACCAGGCGATGGCGATCGTCCGCGTCCTGGGCCTGACCTATCACAAGCACACCGATACGCTCGGTTGGTTCCGGAGGCCGCCGCGGTGGCGAGCCTGACCGATTGAATCAACCGTGATTTCTGCTACTCTGAAGTAGGCAAAGACATCACTCGTACGAGTGTCGGAAGGGGTCGCAGAATGTCGACCGGTGACGAGTCGAATCCTCGGGTCCAGAAGGCGAAGACCTTCTTCCAGTACGCAAACGATGCCGCGCTCAAGTCGAACTTCGACTACGCCATCCAGATGTACAAGGAGGCGTGCAAGCTTGTTCCCGACAACTTGAAATACCGCCAGGCGCTGCGCGGGACTGAACGACGGAAGTTCGGTAACGATCCGTCGAAGGTCGGCCGGCTTGTCGGTGCGCGCATACAGCCCTTGCGCATGTCGGCACGATCCGCCAAGGGCAAGGGAAACTTCGCCCAGTCACTCGAGCTTTGCGAAGACGCATTCACGCACAATCCGTGGGATGTCGGGACCGCGCGCGACGCCGCCGATGCCGCCGTCGCGTTCGGCTTCAAAGAGCTGGCTCAGTGGCTGCTTGAATCGGTCCACGCTCAGGGTGAGAACGACGCCGACTTTTTGCGGCACCAGGCCGACGTTCAGGAGCTGAACGAAGCCTGGCCCAAGGCGATCGCCTGCTGGGAACGCGTTCTGAAGGTCGATCCCAACGACCAGAACGCGCGTCGCAAGGCGAACGACCTCTCGGCCAAGGCGACGATTCACCGCTCCGGCCTGAACGAAGCGATTCAAAAGGCCGAGAAGGGCAACTCGTCGGCCGAGGCGATGGCGGCCGAGCTCGAAGAGATGAAGCGTGCGGCCCTCACGCCCGAGCAGCGCTATCTCAAGGAAATCGCCGATAATCCCAAACACGTCAGCGCCTACCTTTCGCTTTCCGAACAGTATCGTTCCGAAGGAAAGCTCGACGAAGCCGAACAGGTCCTGGCGAAGGGCCTGAAGGTGATGCCCGAGGATGGGAACCTCAAGCAGGCCCACGCCGACGTGCAGGTACTTCGCCTCCAGCGCGCAATCGAAGCCTTCACCCGCAAGGTGAAGAAAGACCCCTCCGATGCCGACGCCAAGACGAAGCTCGAACTGCTCACCGCCAAGCTCCAGGACTTCGAGATCAAGGAGCTGAATCGCCGAATCGCTCTGCGACCCGAGGACCTGAACCTGCGGTTCCAGTTCGGTCAGGCCCTGGCGAAAGCAGGCAAGCACAACGAAGCGATCGCCGAATTCCAGCAGGCGCGCAACAGCGTGCAACTGAAGGTCCAGGCGCTTTTCCACGCGGGTCTGAGCTTCGAGGCGAACAAGGTGCCCAAGCTGGCCGAACGGTCGTACCAGGAAGCGCTCCGCAGCACGGAGCCCGACGAGGTCGACACGATCAACAGTCTGCACTACCGGTTGGGTCGCATCGCTGAGGCGCAGGGGAATATCAGCGGCGCGGAAGAGCACTACAACGAAGTTGCGGCCAATAACTACAACTATCTCGACGTCGCGGAACGGCTGACCAACCTGAACCAGAAGCCGCCCGAGGATTGAGTTTTGAGTGTTGGGTGCCATGCTTCCGCGGAACGCGTAAGCATGGCACCCTCTTTATTTATCAGATCCATAAGAACCCTCGCTCCTACGCTCCGCGTGGGAGCGTTTCCGCGACCGCTCAGCGGTCATGAATTGCCGCACATCTTTGCAGATCGCAGGCGGTTGCGAGACGGATAAACGTTCATGACTTTGAATATGTGATGGAGACTCCCAAAATCACTGTGGATCTGACGAGAGCTGAAGCCATCGTCCTCGTCGACTTCTTGATGCGGTTTCGGGATAACGAACGTCTTACCGTGGAACACGAGGCCGAGACGCAGCTACTCTACGACCTGTGCTACATGGTAGAGCAGCGATTGCCGGAGCTGTTCAATCCCGAGTGGCGATCGCTGGTCGAAGACGCGCAGGCAATGGTTCTGGTTAATCCAGAAAACTAGCGGATGGTCCACACACGACGCCGGCATTTCCGAACGCTTCAGCCGTCGAGTCGAGACCAGCAGCCTTCTAAGTCATCTTTTGATCTTAGGAGTTACGCACTTGGCGTTAGACGCAATGAGAATGGGGTAGCCGGGACAACTCGTTGTCCCGGTCGCGAAGCGACAAGAGGATATCGCAACCTATTCCGCCTTGCCCTCTTGTGGCTGCGCCACCTGGACAACAAGTCGTCCAGGCCACCCAATCCTATTCATCGCGTTGTCCCAACCGCGTAGCTCCTAAGCCAAATGAAAACGAGCCGTTCACTGCTTCACAACAGCGCACGGCTCGTAATGTTTTACCCTCGCTCCTACGCTCAGCGGTCATAAATCGCGGCGCAATGGCCGCAGATTCATAATCACACATTCACTCGTCGCCCGGCACAACCCAGCCAAGGTTAAGGCAATCCCCGCAGATGATCCCAGGTTCCCCGAAAACTGGACGACAGCTCAAGCAGTCGACGGCTCCGGCTGGACGTTGAGGTAACAGCACCGCCAGTTCTGTGTATCGGCGAGAGCCATCGACCAATGCGGGAAGCCAGTAAAAGCGGTCCTCGACCGGCCGCACTCCGGGATATTCGCCCTCTGTGCTCCAGCGCACGATCTCACCGTCCGGCCGGATTGCGATGGTCTCAAACCATCCCAGATGCAGCGGCAAAGCGGAGAACTCTGCGACGTAAGACTCTTCCCAGCGGAGTTGCTTGGGCGCCTCGGACGGAAACCCCGCGATCCGACCCGCAATCCACACTGAGATCTCTGGGCTAACTGCGACGCGAGCCACGTTTCGCTTCCCTGTCGGTCCCAATAAAAACGAGCCGTGCACTGTCTCGCAACAGCGCACGGCTCGCAATGTTTGACAAACAAAGAGCAAAAGGAGTTACCGGCCGCGACGCGGTGGTGCGGTAACCTGCTGAGGGAACAGCCGGACCTCGTTGTTTGCGGAGTCGAAGCAATCGATCTGGAGATGTTCCGGCGGCGCTTCGTCTTCGGCGCGAATATGAATCGTCATGTTCGCGTCCGACTCGATCCGTGCCAGCTCGCGACGCTTGCGGTTGTTGAGATACATCGCAACCTGCGTGCAGACGCCGATGTTCACGCGACGGATGTCCTCGCGGTGCGACGAAAGCGCCAGGAGACGCATGACGTCGATCGACATGCTCTCAACTGTCTTCACCTGCCCCATGCCGGCGCAGTGCGTGCAATCTTCGTACACCGACCGCTTCAGGCTCGGCCGGATGCGCTGGCGGGTCATCTCGATCAGCCCGAACTGGCTCATGCGCAGCACCTTCGTGCGGGCACGGTCGCGCTTGATCGCGTCACGCAGTGCCTTCTCGACACCGCGACGATTCTTCTCGTCCCGCATGTCGATGAAGTCGTTGACGATCACGCCGCCAAGGTCGCGGAGTCGAAGCTGACGAGCGATTTCCTTCGCCGCACGAAGGTTCATTTCATAAGCCGTCCGCTCGGCGTCGTTCTCGAACCGGAAGTTGCCCGAGTTCACGTCGATCGCGACAAGGGCTTCGGTCTGGTCGATAACGATCGAGCCGCCTTCGGGCATTTCGACCCGCCGGCGCTGGATCTTGGCGATTTCTTCTTCGATGCCGTACTTGTGGAAGAGCGGCACCTTTTCGTCGTACAGCTTGAGCCGATTCACGAACCGGGGCATCACGACGCGGAGGAATTCCTGAGCCCGCTCGAACGCGGCCGGCTCGTCGATCCAGATCGTGTCGATTTCAGCCGTGAAGATATCACGAATCGTACGCGTGATCATATCCGATTCTTGATAGATCGGAGTCGGTCCCTTCGCCTTCTTGATGCGGCGGAGAATCACCTTCCAGAGGCGCAACAGGTAGGCAAGGTCGCGGGCGAGGTCGCGCTTCGAGCGATCGAGCCCGGCGGTGCGGACGATGAATCCCAAGCCCTTGGGCGGGTTCAACTCGGTCATGATCTCGCGGAGCTTGCGGCGCTGGCCTTCGTCGGCAATCTTGCGCGACACGCCTACGCGGTTCAGGCCCGGCATCAGGACGAGATAACGTCCAGGAATGCTGATATAAGTCGAAAGCGTCGGTCCCTTGGTGCCGATGCTTTCTTTGATCACCTGGACGAGCACTTCGTCGCCGCGACGGAAGATATCCTGGATCGGCGGCTTGATGACGCTCCGGCCGCCCCGCGCGCCCTTGGCGCCTCGGCCGCCTTCGGCGTCGATGTCGTCGCCGCGACGGGGGCGGGCTTCCACCGTGCCGCGGAGGCCCATCTCGCGCTCGAGCTCCTGGATCTCCTCGATTTCCTTGCGGATTTCTTCTTCGAGCTCGGGGTCGATCTCGTCTTCAGGATTGGGCGCCTGCTGTGCGGCGACGAGTTCGTCATCGTCCTCATCGTCGAAATCGTCGTCGTCGTCACTCATGCCCCGGCCGCGTTCGCGAGGCGATTCGTCGCCGAACTCGAAGTCGTCGGCATGCGGGCCGGCTTCGGTGAGCGGCGGAATCGTCTCGTCGATATCGAGGTCAAGGTCGAGATCGTCGCTCGAAGTCCGCGCTGAGGCTTCACGTGGCGTACGCTCGCCATCACGACGACGGCGGCGACGGCGACGGCGACGGGCACCACCCGCGCGATCGGTTTCGGTTTCCGATTCCGTATCGGAGATCGAATCGATCTCCTCGACCTCGCTCCAATCGTCAACCGGCGGCTCGGCGTCGAAGAGCGATTCCTCGGAGCGCGAACGCATCCGACGAGGAACGTATCCCTCTTCACCAGCGCGATCGACCGGGCGCTGAGATTCGCCGCGTCCCCGCTCACGGTCGCCGCCACGATCTCGTTCACGGGAGGGACGCTCGCCTTCGGCCGCTCTGCGTCGTTCGCCAGGCGCGGGACGCTCGGTCACCGGCGGACGTTCGGCGGCGGGCTCGACTGCGCGAGGACGTTCGGGCGGAAGCTCGCCGCCACGATCTTCGGCCGGAACGGGGCGATAACGGTCGCGTTCGCGGGGCGGCGGCATCTCACGATCGCCACCTCGGCTGCGGATCGCGTCGCGGCCACCACGGCGGCGGGGAACTTCGGGACGATCTTCTTCAATGCTCGGCGCGGGAGGCGCGACGTCGTCGAAGAACGATGTTTCGGGCTCGAGAATCGGCTCGACATCACCAACCGGCCGCGAGTCCCCAGCTTCGCCACGCGTCGGACGGCCACGGCCGCCACGACCACGGCGACCTTCGCGATCGCGGTCGCGGTCGCGCTCTCCACGCTCGCGTTCACGAGGCGGAGCGGCCGGCGGCAAAACGTCGGCACCAAACTCACGCGAGGCGCTCGGCGGTGGGGTGCGAGGACGGGCGGGCGGCTCCTCGTCGAACGACGGCCGCGCAGGAGGGGCAACGCGCGAGCGAGCCTCGGGAGGTGAATCAACCGGCGGGCGCGCCGGCGGCACCTGGCTGCGCTGGCGATGCGTGCGGCTCGGCGGCAGGTCGGCCTCGTAGGGGTCGGCGGGCGGCCTCGGCGCACGGGCACGCGGCGGTTCTTCCTGCGACGGGACGGCCGGGCCATAGCGCGGCGCTTCGTACGGCTCGGAGGGACGCGGCGTGTAGGGCGGCGGCTCGTTCGACCAGCCGGTCGGCAACACTTCAGACCGGCGGCGCGGCAGGTTTTCCTCGCGCTCGATCGGTTCACGCTCGGGCTCGGGCTGGCGGGCGGCGGGCGGCGTCGGAACCAGCGGCGACGACGGCGGCATCGCGGGACGCGGCGGCGGAGGCGTGGGACGCCAATCGTCGTCGTCGGCCAGTCCTTCGCCAAACCGGCGGTCAGAGCGGTCGCGCCGGCCTTTTTCCGAACGATCGGGCCGTTCGCGCTCGGGGCGCATCCGGTCTTCGGGATAGCTCGGCGGGGGCGGCAACGGATCGCGATCTTCGGACGACGGGCCGGGGCGCGAACGGCGTCCACGGTCTCCACGATCCCCGGAGCGCTCGCGATCCCTGCGCGGCTCGCGCGGGGCGGGTTCACCCGAACCCTCGCCCTTGTCGCGATAGTATTGCGGCTCGACGTCGGAAACGTGCAGGAACCCGTTACGGCCGACCGAGAAGTCGACGAACGCAGCCTGAATCGCCGGTTCGAGGTTAACCACCTTCCCCTTGTAGATATTGCCGGTATAGCTTTCGTGGCTGGTGCGCTCGACGTAAAGCTCTTCAAGGATGCCATCCTCGATGATGGCGATCCGGCACTCCTCCGGCTGGAGCACGTTGATTAGCATCTCTTTCTTCATGCGGACATTCTTTCTGACGCGGGCGCGGTCAATGTAGTGTCGGTGGGTCGGTAAGCGGCAGTCCCGTCCCGACGCGCGGAGAGTCGCGAATCCGCCACTACCCAATCTTCGGGGCGCGGCGCGGGGGGCCGGTCGGCCGTGAATATCAAGCGAAATCGCTGTGTGAATCGAAATCGAGGCGGGATCACGAGGTCAGCTCCAGCTCCGTGCGGGAGAGGAACGCCCCGTCGCGCAGCACGTCGTTCAGGCCGAGAACATCGACGATGTCTTCCGGCCGGGCGGCGGCTCCGCTATTGGTCACTTTGAGGCGGAAACGAAAGACTCCTTCCAGGTCGATCGCAGCGTCGAGTAAGAACGGACGCAGATCGAGTTCCACGGTTCGGTCCGGGCGGCGGCGCGTGTACGGCCGGCTTTCGCACGTAAGCAATTCGGCGAGAGCCGTCCTGGCCGCCTCAATGCGGTCATTCGGTAGCAAAAGGCTGTACCAGACGGCACCTGCTTGCGCGGCGCGCCGGGATACACTGAGTTCAGCGGAAAGCCAGTCGATCCCTTCGGGCATGGTGCGCGAAAGGCGTGCCAGAACCTCGGCGGGGTCCATCGGCTCGGCCAGTTCGATCTCCACCACTTCGTTGCAGCCCTCGATACCCAGGGCCAGCGAAAGGGTGAAGGTGATCTTGGGCCGCGGATTGAACCCCTGGCTTTCGGCCACGGGAATCTCAGCGCGACGCAACGCTCGCTCGAGGCAGCGCACCAGGTCGTGATGGCTGACAAGTCGAAGGTCGCCGCGCTTGGCGAAACGGAGGCGTACTTTGTGAACGGGAGCAGCTACGGTCATTGCGGCGCCCCGAGCCCATCCAAGAGCTCGGTCCGACCTGCCACGCGATACACCAAGATCGTCGACAGCCCCGGCCACTTTGGCTCATGGGACGCCCGAAAACGAGGTAGCGCGTAACAAGTTGTTCCTGATGATGCGGTGTCTTGGGATTTCTCGGTGTCCGAGAGCGGCCGGGCCACGAGCCTCGTCCGCGATCTATCTAAACTCTGTCTGTCACTATACCTGAGCAAATCTCAGCCCAAAGCCGGCGGTCGCCTGGTTCGGGCCGTGAGAGTTGTCAAAGTTCGGGCGTTGGTTCCGTCGATCGGGCTCGTTCTCTCGATCCCGCAATCGTTTGTATCCTGTGTTCTCGCGGAAACGGCGCCCCGCGTCAACCGGGAGCCGCCCCAGATCCCTGAGAAGGCGCTTCGGGAAACACTTCGAGCAGCGCGTTTCGGAGCCGATTCGCCACCGCTTCGGCCGAATCGAGCTCGAGTGCTTCCGCCGCAAGTGCTTGCGCCTGATCGAGCCGAATCGACCGCACCACCCGCTTCATCTCCGGCAATTGGTGGGGCGGCATACTGAGATTACGTACACCTAAACCAAGCAAAAGTACGGCGTGCATCGGCTCGCCGCCCATCGTGCCGCAAACCGTCACGTCGATCTTTCGCGTTGCCGCCGCCGAGACGACCATCTTGATCAGCCGGAGCACGGCCGGATCCGCGGCGTTGTACAGCGAGGCAACCGCCTCGTTCGTTCGGTCGACCGCCAGCGAATACTGGATCAGGTCGTTCGTACCGATTGAAAAAAAGTCGACTTCGTTCGCGAGCTTATCGGCCATGATCGCCGCGGCGGGAACTTCAATCATCGCGCCAATCGGCACATGATCGGCCACGGGCACACCCGCGGACTTCATTGACGCTTGCACCTCCGCCAGCAGTCGCCGCGCCTCGCGCAGCTCCTCGAGCGTGGTAACCAGCGGGAACATCAGCCGGACGTTTCCGAGCGCGCTCGCGCGGAGAATTGCGCGAAGCTGCGTGCGGAATAGCTCCGGCTCCCGCAGAGAAAGCCGCAAGCTCCGCAGACCAAGCACCGGATTCGCCTCGGTCGAACCGAGACCGCCGTAGGCCGGCAGCTTGTCGGCCCCGAGATCGAGCGTGCGAATCGTGATCGGCTGCCCGCGCAGCGAGCGGACAACCGTCGCATACGCTTCGTACTGTTCATCTTCCGTCGGCGCCTTTTCGGCGTTCAAGAAGAGGAACTCGGTGCGATACAGACCAACGCCAATCGCGCCACGATCGCGGCAGGCACCAACTTCGAGAGGAAACTCGATATTCCCCCAGAGGCCGACTTCGTGACCATCGAGTGTCACCGCCGGCAACCGCGACAGGTTCGCCAGCCCTTCGAATCGCGCCGCCCGTTCGCTCGAAACGCGGCGATAGCGGTCGAGCGTCGGCTGATCGGGGTCGAGGATCACCAGACCGTCGTCGCCGTCGATGATGACCACCAACGCATCGCGCGCCTGGTCGAGAAAGCGTCCCAGGCCGACGACCGCCGGAATTTCGAGCGCCTCGGCGACGATCGCCGTGTGGCTGGCTCGCCCCCCTGCTTCGGTCGCAAATCCAAGCACGGCCGCGGGATCGAGTCCGGCCGTTTCGCTTGGTGAGAGATCGGGCGCCAGCACGACGACCGGCGAGTCGGAATTGATGATTCCGCCGCGTGTCGTGGTGGTATCATCAGTCGTCTGAAACTGGGCCAGAATGCGGGTTTGGATATCCCGGACGTCTGCCGCTCGCGCTGCCAGGCGCTGGTCGGGCATCGCTTCGAGCTTCGCTGCGTAGGCGTCGAGCACTTCCGCAAGCGCCTGCTCGGCGTTCACGCGTTCGCGCTCGATCCGGACGCGTGAGTCGCGTTCGAGCGAAGGATCGGAGATCATCCGCGCATGGGCGCCGAGGATATCAGCGTACTGCGGGCCGAGCCGTTGCCGGGCTTCTTCCTGCGCCTGTTCTGCATCTTCGCGCGCCAATGACAACGCCCGCGCCAACCGTTCGAATTCCGCGGGAATGCCATCGACCGTGATGGAACGCCGGGGCGCAGAAATCCGTCGCCCATCGATCACCATTGGGGGACCGATCGCGATGCCCGGACTGACGGCAATCCCGCGCAGCGTTTTCATCGTGTGGGTTAGGGCCGAGCGTCAGCTCGACAAGAACGGTTCGAGGCGCAGTTGAGGCGGGTAAGCGGACGGGGCCAAACAGGGTGCGACCTTCGATCGCAAGTCAGCGAACACTGCTACAGGCTGTGTTCCACGCTCTGCCCGTCGTCGTCTTCGTAAAACCTGGCCGCGATGAGGGCGGTCAGGGCGTTGATGGCATCTTCAGCGTCGGGACCTCGCGCTTCGACTTCGAGCAACGTCCCGCGTTCGGCTGCCAGCATCGCCAGGGAGAGGATGCTTTTGCCGTCGATCACCTCGCCATTCGCCTCGGATCCACACCGGCTGACCCGGATTTCCGACGTGAATCGCATGGCGAGCCGAACGAATTTCTCCGCCGGACGCAAATGGAGACCCAATCCATTGAGGATCTCAACTTGGCGGCGGAAGGAAGGTTTTTCGTCCTGGCTCATCGGCGGCTCGATCGACCTTGATATCTAGCACAGAGAAGGGCGCGGGTGCATCGGCGGTACCGGCCGGGTGGGGCGACGGTTAGAGAGACGTCAAATCACTCCAAACCCGTCGCCGCCAGTTCGTTTACGCGTGCCGGCAGACGTCGAGCGGGCGCTCAGGAAGCCCCTTGATCCGCGTCGTCCAGAACGTCGAACACCTGTTCGCGGGTCTTGGCCTGACGCAGGAAACTCACGAAACGCTCGTCCTTCAGGTGGCGCGAGATATTCTCGAGCGCCCGAAGGTGATCGCCCGACTGATTTGTCGGCGAAAGCAGCAGGAAGAAGATATTCACCGGCTCGCCGTCAAGCGCTGCAAAATTCACGCCGCCCTTCGACAGCGCCAGCGTGCCGACGAGCTTTTTCACCGACTGGTGCCGCGTATGTGGAACCGCGACACCCTGGCCGATGCCCGTCGACCCCAGCTCCTCGCGCCCCAGAATCGCGCGAATCACGCTTTCGAGGTCTGCGTCGGCGATCTGGCCGGCCGCGTGCAGGCTGCCCACGATCTCGCGAATCGTATCTTCTTTGCCGGTCGCCTTCAGGTCGACCACGATCGCATCACGGACTACGAAATCCGAAAGCTTCATCCGGTCCTCCATCGTCGCGCCGCCGGGCTCTCGGGCCGGACCTCACTGGTCGCGGCGGGGCACCGGGGCTATCTGCATGCTGTCTTCGTCGAGCGTCTGCCATGGGCCGGGAGAGGGCCGAAGGGAGACGTGCGGCATTCGTCAGGCCGACTCGCTCGCTTCATCCGCGATCGAGTGGATCGACGGGTCGCCCTTGTGGTCCTGTACCCGCTCTTTGTAACGGCGAAGCTGGTTTTCGATCTTATGGACGCAAAGGTCCATAGCCGTCTGGGGATTCGGCCCCTGCTCCTTGGCAACAAAGTCGTGCTTGTGCTCGGCCGAGACGAGGATTTCCACTTCCCACGCATGCTTGATGTGGTCGACCGCCACTTCGATCGCCATCAGCCGACCGAAATACTTCTGCAGCTTTTCGGCCTTATCGCGCAGATGCGACTGCTGTTCGGGACCCAAGCTACCGTGGCGGGACGAAATCTCGATTTGCACTATCAACTCCTTGCCGTATCAATTCGCCGCCGGATGGGATCCAGGCGAACTTTTAGCGTACCTCCGCCCCGTCGCTTCGGTCAAGGGTCGTCCCCCATCCGCAACCGCCTGTAAACCCCTGAGCAATTCGGCGCAAACTCTCACGCCACGCCTGTTTTCGCCCAGTGCTCCCATGCTTCTCCTTATCCAAACCGATTCTTGCCAAAATAAGAGTTGGCAGGCGACAACCACGCCGCGCGACCGGAGGTTGGGCGACAACGCGCCCGTATCTTGCATACCAGTGCCCGCGCGCAAGTGCAAAGCGTTAATGACGATCGCTCGTAATTGCCTTCACGCCTGCACTCTGGCTCCAGACGTTCTTGGCCTCGGGCGTGCCGGTTGGCCTGGGCAACTCAGGCCGCAGCTTCCCCATTTCGTCGCGAAATCGCTCGACTTCATTCCGGAATTCGGGCACTCGCGCCAGGTCGACGATCTCGAGCAGGTCGTTACGGAGGTCGTATAACTCCTCGCCGCCGTCGTACCCACGAATGTACACGCGATCGCGCGCGACCAGCGACGCCGACGGGCCAAACCGAAAGGGAATCTGGGCGTCTTCCGGAAACGCAACATAATGCTGCAACTCGCAGAGCACAAACTCCGGGTCGTTCGACGCCGTCCCGCCGAGGAAAAATCGCGAGAGCGTCCGGCCCGGAAACGGACTCCGGTCACCGAGACCGACATAGTCGGCGACCGTCGCCGGGATATCGCGCAGACTGGCGGGCTCAGTGATGAGCTGAGGCGCACCACCGCGCGGTGGAACGATCAGCAACGGCACATGCGATTCCTGGCGGTAAACCGTCGCACCATGCGCGACCATCCCGTGTTCGCCTAGTAATTCGCCATGATCCGACGTGATGACGATCAGGGTGTTGTCGAGCTGTCCTCTGCGCTCGAACTCATCGATGAGCCGCCCCACCTGACGATCGAGATGCGCGATGCAGCTATCGTAGGCATCATGAAAGAGCTCGAGGGCGTCGATCGTAATCTGTTCCCCGGTGAATCCCTCGGGAAGCGGCTTGCCCGCGAGTAGGTCTTCGTACCGTCGCTCGATCGCGCGTTGCTCTTCGAACGGCAGCGCAGCGCGGCCGAATCGGAGATCGTCGTCGCCAGTGTAGTGATAGGGCCGGTGAGCGTCGTAGTAATTGATGAACGCGAAAAACGGCCGATCCGCCGGCTTTTCGTCGAGCCACGAAATCACGTCGCGATTGAGCATCGACGCATTTTTTCGCAGCAACGTCTCGCCGTCGTCAAGCGTCATGGGATGCCCGGCCGCATAAACAATCCGCCGGCCAATCCCCGTGCTCCAGAGAGCTTCGTAGGCCGAAGCGGTCCGATTCTCGTAGGAATCTTCGAACCGTCCAAACCCGCGATCGAACCCATAAAGGGCATTGCAATAATAAATATTGCCGACGAACCCGGCCGTCGCATACCCCTGCTCTGCGAGCACCTCGGCGAGCGTGGGATGCGTACCATCGAGCGGAATGCTCGGCGCGATCGATAGCTCGTGCGCCTGGCGACCGGTCATCATGCTCGCGTGCGACGGAGCAGTCCAGGGCGCGGTTGCGCGCGCCTCGGTAAAGATCATCCCACGCTGCGCCAGCCGTTCGAGATTCGGCGTCGTCGGTCGGTAGTGACCATTCAAACTCAGGCACGTCGCCCGAACCGTGTCGAGCACAATGAACAACACATTTGGCGCGCCCTGTTTCGCCTTGGGCGATCGCGCCAGCATACGTTGCTCGTTCGATACGATGCGTTGATACGAAATGCCGGCGAACGCCGCAAACGCCACCAGCATCAGCGGCGCACTGATTCGCGCAAATCGAACGAATGAATCGAAGCGACGGTCGAGCACCAGGCCGAGCGTCACCGCGACGCCGCACGCCAGCAGCACGCTCGCAGCCGGATGCAGCCCCTCGACACCCAGCAGCACCGTCAAAACGCATAAACCAATCGGCAGACGCGTCGTCACCCAGCGCACGACGTTGGGAAAAAGCCTCGTCGCCGCGATCACCGCCAGCACGACGCCAACCATCGCAAAGACCGCGACATCTGCCGCCGGTATCATCCAGATTTGATGCCGGTTCGTCCGCAGGAGCGTCACCGGCACTCGCGGCCGAAACGTCCCAAGCGCAGAGACGACGCCTAACTCGAGCGCGCCGGCGACGAGTCCAAACCAAACCATCACTAGCAAGGCAGATCCAGCCCGGCCCAATCGCGATGACGCGTTCTCATTATTAAGCAAATTTGAAATCATTTACAGATCTCAAACTAAAAGACAGACAAAGCCTGATCCATCGCGGTTTGCCGTATCCAGGGGAAGATATAATCGTATGGAGATGATCTCGCAATATCGCTTTTTGTTCGAAAGTCCATCCCATCGTGCGTGGTTCGACGGTATCCCATCCATGCTCACGCCCTAACTCGAAACGCTGCGTTCTCTTATGCCAGATTCGATCGAAATCCTCCCAGATCGCCCTGGACTTCCCTCTTTACTCGCATATAGTTTCCTTGGAAACTAATTAGGAGGCGAGACAGGTGAGCACTGCGCCGAGCGGGCTGGAAGACCACGTTGGATACTGGCTGCGGTTCGTGTCGAACCACGTCTCGCACGCGTTCCGGCGCAAGGTCGAGGCCGAGGGAATCACAGTCGCCGAATGGGTAGTGCTCCGCGCGCTTCTACGGTTGGGAGCTACGCATCCCAGCGCGCTCGCCGATGACCTGGGAATGACGCGCGGCGCGATCTCCAAGCTCGTCGACCGCCTTCTGCGCAAGGCGCTTGTCGAACGCTCTTACCCCGGCGGAGACAAGCGGTTTCAGCTCGTCAACTTGACGGAAGCCGGCCGCACACTCGTTCCCAAACTCGCGCGACTCGCCGATGAAAACGACCGCGAATTCTTCGGTCATCTCGACGAGGACGAACGCGCGCAATTGATCGCACTCATGCGCGACGTCGTGCGCCGGCAAAACTGGAAAGACGTACCCGTTGAATGACCTCGTATCATTCCTCTTCAGGAGAGCCGGATGAACGTTGAACTGACCCAGACTCTGAACGACTCGGTACGAGCCAGCCACGCGGGAACGATCTCATTCCCCGAGTACATCGGCCGCCTTAGCACTCTGGGCGTCGAGCGTTATCACACCGACTACACGCGCAACGAAATCACCTACTACCTCCCCGACGGCGACTCGCACGTCGTGAGCGTTTCGCATGCGCTTGAGCCCCTCGGCACGCAATTCGACGCCTCCGCAGTGGAAAGTGCCGTCCGCCAAAGCCAGCGCAACGAACATACGTATGCCGACTTCGTTCGCAAAACGATGGCAGCCGGTTGCGTGGGTTACTTCGTGCAAATCCAGGGTGCCCGCGTGCTCTACTTCGGCCGCAACGGCGAAACCCACGTCGAGCGCTTCCCCCCTGCTCCTCTGAACTGAAAAGCGAGGTTCGCGATGCCAGAAGTCCAGGGAATTCTCGAAACCGCGCTCTACGTCGCCGACCCCGCCCGCGCCGCCGATTTCTACCGCCGCGTCTTTCAGTTCGCGACACTTCTTGAATCCGACCGTCTCATCGCGCTGAACGTGGCGAACCGGAACGTCCTGTTGCTCTTCAAGGCCGGTGCAACTTCCGAACCCTTCGAAACCCCTGGTGGCGTAATTCCCGGTCATAACGGCTCTGGCCCCGACCACTTCGCCTTCGCAATCGCCGACGACGACCTGGCTTCCTGGCGCAGCCATCTCGAACAACAAGGCGTCGCCATTGAGAGCGAAGTGGAATGGTCGGGCGGCTCAAAAAGCCTCTACTTTCGCGATCCCGACAACAATCTCGCCGAACTCATCACGCCCGGCTTCTGGAAGCTCTGATGCATCGGCCCGACGATTGCTAGCAAAAATGGTGCAGACGCGACCATCACCAAGCGCGTCGGCGTCGTCGGGGCAAGAGCGATGCGAGGGACGGATCTCAGCGCGCACAAGATTGCATTTGATCTGACTCTTGCGCTTGAACGCGTACGCAAGGCGGTCGAGCCCTTCCCCAAGGCCGCGCTTTTCCAGCTCGCTGAAGAAGGCTTCACGTCCGTCTTCGAACAACTTGTCGCCTGCATGATTTCGATTCGGACGTTCGACGAGGTGACGATTCGCGCATCGCACCAGTTGTTCGAGACCGCACGAACGCCTCAAGCGGTTGCGAAACTTTCCGTCGACGAAATCGACGCGCTGATTCATCCCTGCACGTTCCACCGCGCCAAGGCGAGCCAGATCCGCGACATCGCCATCACAACTTGCAGCGAGCACGGCGGAAAGTTGCCCTGCGACCTCGATACGCTACTTCAATTTCGCGGCGTCGGTCCCAAGTGCGCCAGCCTGGTTCTGGGAATCGCCTGCGATCAGCCTTATATCGGCGTCGATATTCATGTTCATCGCGTCGTCAATCGCTGGGGATATGTCGACACCACGACGCCCGAAAAGACGATGTCTGTGCTTCATGAAAAGCTTCCAAAGCGCTACTGGATCGAGTTGAACAGCCTGCTCGTACCGTTCGGCAAGCACATCTGCACGGGACGCGCTCCACGCTGCTCGACGTGCCCCGTGCTCGAAATGTGTCCTCGAATCGGCGTGACGACGCATCGCTGATAGTCACGCCTCTTTCGACTCATTTGTGCTTGCGTTTTACGTTGGCGGCCGTGAGGTGAACCATTTTGTTACTTCCAGTCACGTCAGCTCCGTCGCCATGAAGCGCGGTGCCCACGGGATCCGTGATCGCGTTTTTTCCTGTTCCGAAGACCGTGAGCGAGTATCCTCCGTTGATCGCAATCGCCGACCTGAGATGCAACGTAACGGTATTCGTCAGTCCGTCCCAACTCGCCTGCTTGACGTAGACGCGAAGGTGTGTGTTACGCGCGCCTTGAATCAAATAGGTGTTGACGTTCAAGGCCGAAGCTGGATTGACCGGCTCATTGAACTGGATGACGAGCGTATTCACGGTTTTAGCAGTGCCAATCGCCGCCACTGAGAGGACGTGCGGACCATCGGCAACGCCCAGACGTTCGGCGACGGTATTCGACGTACTTGGCGAATATGTATTATCGCCCTCATATGTAGCCGTCAGGCTGTGTAAGCCATCGGTCGGGGGAGACGTGAGCAGGAAATAAGCTTGTCCCGAAGCGTTGACCGTACTCGCCGCGATGAAATTGCTGCCATCGTAAAGATCGACGCGACCCGTCGGCATGACACCTGTGGCTTGCGGGTTGCTCGGGTTGACCGTCGCGGTCACGACGTAATTCTCGCCAGCGCGCACCACTGGGGTGTTCGTAGAAAGAACGATGCTCGATTCGGGAAGCTGGAGGATAAACGAAGGAAGGCCAGTCACAGCAACCGGCTGGTAGTGGGAGTCTCCACTATAGGCCGCCCGAGGCGATAGAGTTCCTGCTGGCAATTCGGGAACGGTCAATGTGGCGATGCCGTTGGTGTTCAGCACCGCTGTGCCCAGCAGTGTCGTTCCGTTAGAGAACGTGATGGTCCCACCAGGAATATATGGCCCCACTCCTGTTGCCGTCGCTGTGAAGGTGACGGGGCGACGCGTGGTTTGCGTGATCGCAATTGTTTGTTGCGGCGTGATCTTATTCGCTGGAGCAATCGGCGGCGGGAAAGTTTGCGTCGCGGCGCTTGCGGTAACTGTCAGCATCGGGGTCGCCGCCGTGATTGAGAACGAGACGGGGTCTGAATCACTTCCCGCATCATCCACCACGACATAGTACGGACCGTTCGTTGGCACGTAACCGGAATACTCTGCGATGATTTGATCGACGCCGCTTGGGAAGTACGCGTACGTCACGCGCGCCGTTCCATCAAGATTAAGCCATTCGCTATCAAGAAGCATCTTGCGCCCATCAATGACCGCAAAGAAGTTGACGATCCCATGGGTTTCAGGAAGTCCACCGGGTTTCTGCACCGTGGCGGTGAACGAGATCGGCTCACCATACGTGGCGGCAGTTCGGTCGGCCACAACGCTCGTTGTGGTTGGCGTTTGGAGGTGCTGGGTTAGAATATTCGAGAGCGTTTGACCCGTCTTTGCATCGCCGAGATAGAGGGCCTTGATCTCGTTATTTCCGGGTTGCGATGGGTCCATCGACGTCTGCTCCGTGAACGTCGCCTTTCCAGAAGCGTCCACGTTCCCGATCGCTGCAACAACGCCATTCTTGAGGAAGTAGACCGTGCCCGTGCCTGGTGTACCGTCAGGTGCCGTGACGTTCGCCGTGTACGTCACCGAGCTGCCTAGCGCGACATTGTTATTAGGTGTCGTCAGCGAGACATTCGCCGATGGAAGAACTTCTAAATGGCCGAGGCTCTCCAAATTATTGGATGAATAGTAGTTTGAAAGGCCAAACCAAAGACTTCCATCGGATTCTGTAATATATTGGTTTGTATATAGAAATCGCACACTGTTTGCTAGAATAAGCACGTTTGCGGTATGACTATTGATGTCGAATTCTTGAATTTGACTTGTGGAATTTGGTCCGAGTGTGAGTTTGTTTCCTGGACCGACATAAACTCCATTGAAAGCAATCTTCGTGTTGTAAACGAATGCTTGGTGCGAGGTTGGGTTGAACTCTCCCAGAAAAGTACCGGTGCCCACGTCGAACGGTCCAGAGCCGTTCAGTTTGTACCAGAACGTGCCATCGGGACCAAGAACAAGCTGGTTCGGTCCGAAGCCCGCAATGTCGAATCTGCTAATCGCGTCAGTATCGGCGTCAATCTCGCCAATATCGTCCTTCGCTCCCGACTCGGCAAACCAGATCGAATCCCCAGGCCCCGTAATGAGACTCACAAAATATTGGTCCGGTAGGGACGGGTCGAACGTGACGCTCTGATTCGTCTGCGGATCGTACTGAGCGAGGTGGCTCTGGTGTGTGGAATCGTATTCAATGAGCCAGATCTTTCCGTTGTGGTCGAAAACAGGTGTCGTCGAGATCGGAGAGATCGTAGCCCCTTGAGTCACCGGATAGGAGTTAACGCTCGTTTGTGTGATGATTTGACTCGATGGGTCAATTGTGCCCAGCGAAAAGTGATTCTGGTTGATATCGGTAAACCAAAGATGACCGTCGGGTCCAGCGAAGATTTGATTGGGAGCAGTGCTGCCTGATGGAAGCGGGATCGTCACCTCCGCGCCGGTATCAAGATCCAGCCGACCGATGACGTTACTGTTAATCGCAGTAAACCAGAGTCCGCCGTCGCGTCCAACGATGATCGAATTGGGTTTAATGGCTGACGTAGGTATCGGCAAAGCCGTTTCGACGCCTGTCTTGGAATCAATACGACCAAAGAGGTTATTATAGGTATCGACATAGAGAAAATTGCCGTCTGCTTCTGGAGTCAGCAAGCTAAACTGCGCGGGAACTTCCGCGATTCGATAGGCGAGAAGAAGTCGGTTTTCCAAGCCATCAATACGCGGCAAGCAAGGACGGCGGCGATTAGCTGGGCGACGATTCCGGAAGAGTGTGCGCAGAGACATCCTCAAACCTCCCTGTCGTGATGCGTATCCTGATGTTAATCATCGCTCAGTAGTCGCCGAGCGCGGGGTTCCAAACATAACGAACCAATGCACCATAAGCTACAGATAATATCAATAATTTAGAAACCAATGAGTCGTTGCGCAGATCGTTATTCACGAAAACATCTTGATCGACTGATGATTGATTTCCGCCGCTTTCCTTGATTCGTGTGATCCGTATAATCGAGTCCAGTGGCCAGGCTCGTATCAGAGTAATGGAGTTACGATACGCAATGTCTCCTCAAGGACCCTCTCCTGCGCTGTTTTTCGACACGATCAGCGCCTATCAGCGCACCGAGGCACTCAAGGCCGCGATCGAGCTCGACCTCTTCTCGGCGATCGCCGCCGGAAATCACACGACCGACGATATCGGCGCGGCTTGTAGCGCGTCACCGCGCGGCATTCGTATTCTCGCAGACTTTCTCACGATCGTCGGCTTTCTGCACAAGCACGGCGAACGCTATGAACTAACTGCCGATTCCAAGCTGTTCCTCGATCGCAAATCGCCCGCGTTTCTCGGCGGTGCGACGAACTTCATGCTCTCGACCGATCTGCGACATAGCTTCGAAGAACTGACATCCGCCGTGCGACGTGGCGGCACCGCTGTTTCCGAGGAAGGCACCGTTTCGCACGACAACCCGATCTGGGTCGAGTTCGCCCGCGCGATGGCGCCGCTCATGCAAATGCCGGCGCAGCTTCTGACCGGCCTGGTCGGCGGCGATCCTTCAAAACCGTTGCGCGTGCTCGATGTCGCCGCAGGCCACGGACTGTTCGGCATCACGGTCGCGAAGCATTTTCCCCACGCTCATGTCACCGCGCTCGATTGGGCCAACGTCCTCGCAGTCGCCGAAGAAAATGCCCGTCACGCCGGAATGATCGATCGCTTCGCAAAACTTCCCGGTAGCGCTTTCGACGTCGATTGGGGCGGTCCTTACGACATCGTCCTGCTGACGAATTTCCTCCATCACTTCGACGTCCCCACCTGCGAAAAACTCGCGGCCAAAGCATTCGCCGCGCTCGCGCCGGGCGGCAAGGCGATCACGCTCGAATTCATCCCCGACGCCAGCCGCGTCACGCCGGTTAGCACTGCCGGATTCGCGCTCGTGATGCTCGCGACGACGGCTCACGGTGATGCTTATACCTTCACCGAGCTCGAATCGATGTTCGCCCACGCTGGCTTCGCCAAGAGCACCTTCCACGCTCTGTTGCCGACGACGCAACAAGCAGTGGTGTCGAATAAGAGTTGATTGTGAATTTTGCTGATTCATGGCGCCAGGTTAGCTTCGCCTGGCGCCTTTTCGTTTGACGTGAGATCACCTAACCCGGAAGAAAGGGTCGAGGGCTTTCGCTCGTTCATCACTTGGCTTATCTTCTTAAACGCTCACGCAACATTGCCTGTTCCGCCGGTTGGAGATTCGCCGCAGTGCCGTGGATTCAGAATTACGACCCGTTTGGCTCATGGCCGGTTTCCACATTCGTCGCGGCGCTGCCGGTGCTGGTGCTGCTTGGCTCGCTCGCTTCGGGCAAGCTCGACGCCTGGCGGGCGGCTCTGGCCGGCTTGATCACAGCAGCCATTGCCGCCATTGGACCGTTCCACATGCCGTGGGATATGGCCGTTGCCGCTGCGACTCATGGCATCGTCTTCGCGCTGTTTCGGATCGTCTGGCTGATCGTCGCCGCGGTGTTCTTGTATGACATCGCCGTCGAGACCGGGCAGTTTGAAATCATGAAGGCGTCGATCGCGCAACTCTCGGGCGACCGCCGGATTCAGGCGGTGCTCGTGGCGTTTTCGTTCGGCGCATTCATCGAAGGCGCAGCAGGATTCGGCGCACCCGTGGCGATCTCGGCCGCGTTCCTTGTGGGATTGGGATTCCAGCCGTTTCAGGCCGCCCTGCTCTGCTTGATTGCCAATACGGCACCTGTCGCATGGGGAGCGATCGGCACGCCGATTCGCACGCTCGCCGAAATCACCAGTCTCGATGTCGAAGCGATTAGCGCGACTTCGGGGCGAATCCTGCCGATCATGTCGCTGATCTTGCCGTTCTGGCTGATCAAGTCGATGGCAAGCTGGCGCGATACGTTTGCCGTCTGGCCGGCACTTCTGGTTGTGGGCGGGTCGTTCGCGGGGGCTCAGTTCTTCTGGTCGAATTACATGAGCTTCGAGCTCGTCGACATCATTTCGGCCGTCGTCAGCCTCCTTGCGGGCGTGGCGCTGATGAAGTTCTGGAAGCCGAAAACCGAGTGGCGGTTCGATCACGACGCGGTTCTGGCCGACCAGGTGATCGACCCAGTCAAACCGCCAATCACGCTGACCGGTAAATCGGTCGCACGGGCCTGGATGCCGTTCGTACTGCTATCGATCTCAGTGCTGATCTGGGGCATTCCAGCGATCAAGAAACAGCTTGATGCTCACACTTCGTGGAAGTGGGAAGTCAATGGTCTGCATCTGCAGATCGCACGGGGTCAGGCACTCACCGGTCACGAAACGCCGCTCGATAGTGATCGTGAAAAAGCCGTCGCGGATATCGTCCCCATCACCTCGACTGGCACCGCCGTCTTTATTGCGGCTGTGGTCTCGGCCTGTTTGCTGGGTGTGGGGCCGATCCGTCAGGCACAAATGCTGGCGCGAACGACGATTCGCCTGATACCGGCGATTGGCACAATTATTTGCATGCTCGCGCTTGGATTCGTGACCAAAGCGTCGGGCATGGACGTCGTTCTGGGCCTGGCGTTCACGCGGGCGAACGCGATGGTTTACCCGATTCTGGGCGCGATGCTCGGTTGGCTTGGCGTGGCGTTGACGGGTTCGGATACGTCGAGCAACGTGCTCTTCGGCAACTTGCAAAAGATCACCGCGACGAAGCTTGGCCTCAACCCGATCTTGATGACCTCGGCCAACACGACGGGCGGTGTGATGGGGAAGATGATCGATGCACAGTCGATCGTCGTCGCGGCCGCCGCCACGGGTGAAGGTGGCAAGGAAGGCGAGCTGCTCAAAGCGGCATTGCTGCACAGCATTGCCCTGGCGTTGCTTGTTGGGTTGATCGTGTGGACCTATGCCCACGTTCTCCCGCAAATGGTCGCGACGCCGGCGCATTGAGATGCAACGCGAATTCTCGCGTCGGATCATCAAACGATCAGGGGCGGCCTCTCCTCGTGTAAGGACAGGCCGCCCCTTGGTTTCTTCACTGCTGCGATAATAATCAGGCCGTCTTGCGACGACGCGCAACCGTCAGGCCGGCGAAGAGAATGCCGAGGCCAGCCGTCGCCATCGTGGCGGGCTCGGGCGTTGCGACTTGCCCACCGTTCTCCGCGAATTCGCCGCCAAGCACGTTGAGATTGCCCAGTCCTTCGTAAAATGCCGACTGGAGCAGATTTCCAGACGTGTCGTATTGATAGATGTTCGGATTATCAATTCCCCCGATCCAGAGGCTGTTATCGCCTGGGTCGTACGCAACGAAACCGATGGCGGCCGCCGTGCTGAACGAGTTCAGGAGCGTACCGGTCATCGAGTATTCATTAAGTGTGGTGCTGGCGTAGCTCGCAACCCAGAGAGTGTTGTCCCTTGAGTCGTACGTGATTCCCAGCGCGGAACCCACCGTAGAAAACAGGGCAACTGGGTTCGTCCAGTCGGTGTTAAATTGCCAGATGTAACCGCTGCCGTATCCCGCGGCGTAATTGTGCGTGCCGTCAGTCGTACCGTCGTAGAAGTAATCGACGTTGGGATAGGCGTACGTCGTGCCGGTGGGCGTTCCGGCCAGCGTGTACTCGGAACCTAACCCATAGAGAGTGGTAGGAATGGTTCCCTGATTACCATTGGCGAGCGTACGAACCGTTGAGCCAACGGCGATTGCATACTCATCGCCCACGCCCGGGCTGATACCGTTCTGCGGAAGTCGGGTGTAACTCGAACCCTGAATTATGACGAGCGCGTTGTCATCACCAGAGGTGAGATACAGTGAATCAAGCGGGCCAACGCCGGCCGAGGCGGCGGTCGTCGCCGAAAGGGCAATCAAAGCCACGAGGCGGAGTTTCATCGATAGATCCTTTGTTCAAATAGGTTTCAACGCGATAACAACATGCAACCTTGACGCATCATGGTCAATTGCATGAGTTCACCCAAAGAGACCTTCGACGTCAACTTAAGAAATACAAAATCCACATGCTTGTTGCGTTAATGCATCGTGCTGACTAACGAATGAACGAGCGTCAATTCTGCAAACCTCGTAGAGGAAAAGAGTTGCGACATAGTCGATGCTTGCGCATACAGCGATCACGACGCCGCAACGAGCGACAATGCAATGGCGTCTCGTAGAGAGAAACTTGTCGCTATTAGACCGTCAGCACTTCACAATCGACGAGTTTCGCCGAAGTACCGTCATGTACGGCGAACTTGGCGGGCGTGATCAGGCAGACGCCGGCGTAGTCGCCGGTTTTGGTCAGGCCGTAGAAATTCACGCGGAACGTCGGCTTGCCCTGCTCGTCGCGGAAGCGTGGGTTGCGGGTGGTTGTCGCAACAACGCGCTTGAGCGCGTCGATCATTGCGTCTTTGAGCGCCATCCCTTTGCGGACGTTTTCGACGATCAGGTAGGACGAGCAATTGACGAGATTGACCTCGCCAACGCCCGTTGAGCCGGCTGAGGCGACGGTGTTATCGAGATAAAGCCCAGCGCCGAAAATGGGGGAATCACCGACGCGTCCGGGGATCTTGTACGACAAGCCTGACGTCGTGGTCACGCAGCCGAGATTGCCGTGCGTGTCGAGGGCAGAGCAGTGAATCGTCCCGGTGATCCGGGTTTTCATCGCTTCGAGCACTGCGGGCTCGACTTCGCCTTCGGGCGCGGGGATCCAGTCGTCGATATTGCTACGGGTCTCGCGCCAGCGGAGCCAGATCTTGCGGGCTTCCTCGGTCAGCAAATCCACTTCGGGGAAGCCGTGCGTTTTGGCGAATCGCAGAGCGCCGTCGCCGACGAGCAGGCAGTGCCGCGTGCGCTTCATCACCAGGCGGGCGACAGCGGCGGGGTGAAGGATGTTTCGTAACGAGGCGACCGCACCCGCCCCGTGAGTTGGACCGTGCATGACGGCCGCATCGAGCTCGACGACGCCGTCTTCATTGGGCAAACCGCCATATCCAACAGAGTGATCTTTGGGATCGGCCTCGACAATCGCGACGCCGGCGATTGCGGCGTCGAGGGGGTCGAGACCGGTTTGCATCAGCTCGACGGCTCGCGTCACGGCGGGAATGCCGTTCGCGCTCGATACGGCCATCGGCTTCCCCGGGCCTGGCGGCTGTGCGGGCGTCGCGCCGATCATGAGTGACGCGAGGCTCGCGGCCGAGGTCGAGGCGAGGAAGTCACGACGGCTGAGCGGATGCGACATGGCGGGTCTCGCGGGCAGGTCGGTTCGATTTCATGCGCCTGGAACGTCGAAGTTCCGAAGGTAACAGGCACGAAAAAGCCCCGCCAGCCGTTAAAGGCTCGCGGGGCGAGAACCAAGTCGAAACTCCACCCAGCCTTGGCGAGTCAGCCGATCAACAGAGACCGGCCATCGGAGAGAGCCAGACCGGTGGAACGGTGCGGTGGGGCCTCCAGTGTCTTATCGAAACAAGACCCTGGCCCGACCGCTCAGCTCCGGCTTCGGCCATGTGTGAAACCATTCTCCATCGCATAACTGCGGCCTTCACCCGCTTCGGCCCCTTCGCGACCACGGCCGCGGAGACCTTCGTTCGATTCCGAACGGCCAAAGCCCGCATCTTGGGCTTCAACAGGGTGAGGACGGTGGTTGGTAATGCTCGTCTCAACGGACGGCTTGACGACATTAGGTACCTGACGCGGCTCACGAACGGCGATAGCCAAGGGACACCTCCCCGCGCGACGCGGGATAAGCCAGGAAAGGGCTTCGGCGGCCCGACTTAACGGGGCCAGGGAGCACCCTTTCCGTGACGAACCTATTCAATAAGGCCCGCCACACGCCCGCGCCTGAAAAAGGGCGAGTCGGTTTTTTATTTCCGCGATCCCTGGGCCAACCCACAACCAATTGGGGTTGCACCGAAGGACGGAAAGCTCCACTGTCTAGTCTACCCTCGTAATAAGCCTGAGGCCAGCGCGATCGAGCCGGATTGCGGTTTTTGGCAGTTTAAGTGGACAGTGGCGACCAGGAGTTCGTGATGATTTTGGGCATCCTTTCGGACACACACGACCGGCTCTCGCGTACCATTGATGCAGTCCAACTCCTGATCGACGAGGGAGCCGAGGCTCTCGTCCACTGCGGCGACCTGACAGGGACGCGAATTGTTGAGGAGTGTGGCCGGTTACCAAGTCACTTTGTGTTTGGTAACAACGATTTTGACGAGGAAGATCTCGAAGCCGCCATGAAGGAGGTTGGTGGCCTATGCTTGTTTCGAGGCGGCGAATTTACCCTCGCTGGCAAGCGAATTGCCGTCACGCACGGCGATTCCATTCGCGAGGTGAACCGGCTCGCCTATTCGGAACCTGACTACCTGCTGTTTGGTCATTCGCATCTCAAGCATGACGAACGGCGTGGGGCCATGCGCTGGATCAATCCAGGTGCGCTGCATCGCGCTCCTGAATGGACAGTCGCGTTGCTTAATCTGGACACGGACGACCTTCGTTTTCACAAGTTGGAAAAATAAAACGTACACGGTGCAAAACGGCAACATCGCCGCAAAATGACTGGTTTTCTCATGAATTATTCATGGAAACCCCGAAGCATTCGTGCGGTCGCTCGCTATGATAGGTCGGCACTCGGCCTGAATCCGCGGGTGTAGGATTTTAAATAAACACCCTAGAGTCAGAAATCTTCGGCCCGCCGGGCATTTGGCGGGATAACGCCCGATTATGCGACCATGCTATATAAGCTGCGCGCAAACTCGAAGAGGAACCACCCATGCGTTTATGCCTCGTTGAAGATAGCGGAGCGCTGAATCTTGAGCCGCTCACTCTTACCCGGAGCACTCACGAGTTGATGCTGGGGTCCACCAACCTCGGTGCCAAGATCGCTCGCGCCTTCAACGTCGGTCCCGGTCCTGCGCGCCGCGGCGTGGTCGTCCGACAGATTCTCGCGGACGTTCAGCGCACCCGCGACCCGCACGTGGCCGTGAACGACCGTGCCTGGCTCTCGCGCGGCGAGGTAATCGTCGCCAACAGCCGTTGGGTTCCCCCCGCGAAGTTTGACCCGTCCGATCTGTTTGACGGCTCCGCCTGGCTCGGTCTCTGCGAAGGCAAGCCGGCCGTTGCCTGGGTTGGCCCCGAATACGCCATCGACCTCGCACCCGAGTCGGTCGACGACTGGTTCGACAACTTGATGGGCAAGGTCGAGTGCTTCGACATCGGCGGCGAGTGGATCGAGCGTCCCTGGGACCTCGTTCACAAAAACTCAGCGCACATCATTCGCGACTTCGAGATCGACGCCCGTGGTGCGATCAGCAATCGCCACCTTTCGAGCATCGCGCTCATCGGCCCGGCCGAACGCCTCTTCATCCACGAAACCGCCCGAATCGACCCCTACACCGTGTTCGACACGACGAACGGGCCGATCACGGTCGCAGCGGGCGCAATCGTCCAGCCGTTCACTCGTGTTGAAGGCCCCTGCTTCATCGGCCGCGATACCCAGCTCTTCCGCGCCAACCTTCGCGGCGGCGTGACGATCGGAACGAACTGCCGGATCGGCGGCGAAGTCGAAGAGACGATCGTTCATGCGTACTCGAACAAGTACCATGAAGGCTTTCTCGGCCACGCCTATGTCGGCGAATGGGTGAACCTGGGTGCGATCACGTCAAACAGCGACCTGCGTAACGACTACGGCGAAGTCTTCGTGCCGATCGGCGGCGAGCCGGTAGGAACGGGTCACGCCAAGGTCGGTTGCTTCCTGGGCGACCACACCCGCACCGGCCTGGGCAGCATGCTCAACACCGGCACGGCGATCGGCGTGATGTGCAACGTCCTGCCCGCAGGTCTGCTACTGCCCAAGCACGTGCCGTCGTTCACGTCGGTGATGTACGGTCGCGTCGCTCCTGGCTTCGACCTGCAGCAACTGTTCTCGACCGCCGAGATCGTAATGGGCCGTCGCGGACGCGTCTTCACCGCCGCCGAGCGTCAGCTCTATCTCGACCTCTACGAGCAGACCCATCTCGAACGCGAACGTGCGCTGCACAAGGTGCACGATCGTCGCGGCGATAGCTGGCCCGTGCTTGTTGCCCATCGCGGCAAGGCTTCGGCCGGCGTCTGAAATAGAGCAGACGTTTTAGTGTGTGACAACCAATGGGCCTGGAGACGTTTTCACGTCTCCAGGCCCATTGGTGTTTTGTTTTTACACTTGCAAATATCCTCGCTCCCATGCTCTGCGTGGGAGCGGATTTTAAGCCGTTCTGCGGCTGTGATTGATATCTGCAATTTCCGCAATGCCCTGAATACGGGTCGCCCACAGCGGAGTGCGGTAGGCCATCCTCGCGCTCGCTCGGTCCAAGGCGGCGACAGCGCTTTGCCCGAGACCGTGGCGGCGCCAGGTCAGGCAGTCGTCGCGTGCCGGAGTTCGGCAGCGAGGGCCCGGAAGCCCTCACGCTCAGAGGCCGTCCAGTCACCCCAGGACGACGAGCCGATCGCCAGCCGGACGCAGCGACGTCGGACGTCCTCCAGCACCTCATCGCCGTAGTGCGCTACGGCCAGGGACTCCCACTCCTCCGGGCTCGCTCGACCCACGGCCAAACGGTCGAGGAAGTCCGCGAAGGCGAGTCGGGCGGCCGGTCCGATCATCAATACACCCCTTACTCGAGGGTCGCCTGACTCGCGGCGGTTGGACAAGGGCTGGCTCCAGCCGGGACGATGGCGGCAGAGCGGTCAAAAAAAAAACGCTCCCACGCAGAGCATGGGAGCGAGGATATATTCACGTCATTCTTTAACTTAAGCGAAACTTTGCTCAAGCAAATGGACGTCGATCGTTGCCGTTGTTCAGCGGCGACGGCAGCTCCGAGGATCCCATCAGGTACTCGTCGATACTGTGAGCAGCTTGACGGCCTTCGGCGATCGCCCAGACGATCAGGCTTTGCCCACGCGTCATGTCGCCTGCGGTGAAAACCTTGTCGACGCTCGTCTTCTTGTCGGCGCCCGCCTTGACGTTGCCCATGCGGTCGAGCTCGACGCCCAAGCCTTCGAGCAAGCCCTTGCGCTCGGGGCCGGTGAAGCCCATCGCCAGCAGCACGAGGTCGGCCTTGTAGGTCTTCTCGGTGCCGGGGACTTCGGCGAAGCTCATCCGGCCGTTGTCGTTCTTCACTTCGACGAGCACGGTTTCGAGCGCGGTGACCTTGCCGTTTTCGCCGACGAATCGCTTCGTCTGGATCGAGTACTCGCGCGTTCCGCCTTCTTCGTGGGCGCTCGAAACGCGGAGGATGTTCGACCACTGCGGCCAGGGGTTGCCCGCGGCGCGATCCTTGGGCGGCTGCGGCACGATCTCGAACTGATAAACGCTCGCACACTTCTGGCGGTGCGACGTTCCCAGGCAGTCGGCACCGGTGTCGCCGCCGCCGATGATGATCACGTGCTTGCCTTCGGCCGTGATGAAGGTTTCGGCACTTTGCGAGTCGCCTGCGACCTTTTGGTTCTGCAGCGGCAGGAAGTCCATGGCGAAGTGGACGCCGCCAAGGTCGCGGCCTTCGATTGGCAGGTCACGCGCCTGAGTCGCACCACCGCAGAGGCAGATCGCGTCGTACGACTCGAGCAATTCCTTGCAATCGAGATCGACGCCCACGTTCACGCCAGCACGGAACTCGACACCTTCGGCCTTCATCTGGTCGAGACGGCGGTCGAGACGCCACTTTTCCATCTTGAAGTCGGGGATGCCGTAGCGGAGCAAGCCGCCGATGCGATCGGCCCGTTCGAACACCGTCACGTCGTGACCAGCACGACAAAGCTGCTGCGCCGCGGCGAGACCGGCGGGACCAGAGCCGATGACCGCCACCTTTTTGCCGGTCTTCACCTGAGCCGGTTCGGGGATGATCCAGCCTTCATCCCAGGCGCGATCGACGATGCTCTGCTCGACCTGTTTGATCGTGACCGGATCGCTGTTGATGCCGAGCACGCACGAAGCTTCGCAGGGCGCGGGGCAAAGCGTGCCGGTGAACTCGGGGAAGTTGTTGGTGGCGTGCAGGCGGTCGATCGCCATGCGCCACTGGTCGCGATAGACGAGGTCGTTCCAGTCGGGAATCAGGTTGCCGAGCGGGCAACCCTGGTGGCAGAACGGAATGCCGCAATCCATGCAGCGCCCGCCCTGCTCTCTCAGCTTCAAAATTGGAAACGGATTATAAACTTCGCGGAAGTCGTGCAACCGCTCGGGAACCGAGCGCCGCGACGGCATCTCGCGAGGGCTTTCCATAAATCCAGTCGGCTTGCCCACCTGTCAGACCTCCAAAATCAAATGTTTCCGTCGCGGTTGTCGCCGACTCTTGAGTGGCTGGACCTTGTATCGCTTGTTGATATCGACCTGTATATTTCCGTCGAAAGTCGGGGCCGGAGAACGCGTCTCCGGCCCGCTTTCGGTGTGTTGCGTCGAGGAAAAATCAGCGTCGGGCGCCGGCCACAGCCGTGCCTTCGTCCGCCTTTTTCTTCTTCTGTTCCTGAAGCACGCGGCGATAGTCGATCGGCATCACCTTCACGAACTTCGACACCGCGTTTTCCCAGTCGCCGAGCAGTCGCTTGGCCACGGTGCTGCCGGTGTAGCCGGCGTGCTGGATCAAGAGGTCACGCACCAGGGCGATATCCTCGGGATCGGTGAACTTCTCAAGGTCGACCATCTCGCGATTGCACCGCGAGGGGAACTCGCCGTCTTCGTCGTAAATGAAGGCCGAGCCGCCGCTCATACCCGCCGCGAAGTTGCGGCCGGTTGAACCGATGACGACCACGGTGCCGCCGGTCATGTACTCGCAGCCGTGGTCGCCCGTACCTTCGACGACGGTCAACGCACCGCTATTACGAACCGCGAAACGCTCCCCAGCGCGGCCACGGAAGAAGGCCCGGCCGCTCGTCGCACCATAGAGCACGACGTTGCCGACGAGGACGTTCTCTTCTGGGACGAACGTCGCGACACGAGGCGGATAGATGATGATCTTACCGCCGGAGAGTCCCTTGCCGACGTAGTCGTTCGAGTCGCCTTCGAGCGTCATCGTCATTCCCTTGGGAACGAACGCGCCGAAGCTCTGACCGCCCGAGCCGGTGAAGTTGATCTTGATCGTGTCGTCGGGCAAGCCCGCCGCACCATACTTCCGCGTCAGCTCGCTGCCGAGGATCGTGCCCACGGTACGGTTCACGTTGCGAATCGTCATCGGGAACTCGACCGCTTCGCCCTTCTCGAGCGCGGGAGCGGCGAGCGGCAGCAGCTTCTGGTCGAGCGCGGCGGCGAGGCCGTGATCCTGCTCGATCATCCGGCGAACGCCGACTTCATCGCCCACGCGCGGCCGGTAGAAGATCTTCGTGAAGTCGAGACCCTTGGCCTTGTAGTGGTCGAGCGCCTTCTTCATGTCGAGCAAGTCGGATCGGCCGATCATGTCGTCGATCGTGCGGAAGCCTAGCTGAGCCATCAGCTCGCGCACTTCTTCGGCGATGAACTTGAAGAAGTTGACGACGTGATCGGCCTGGCCGCTAAACTTCTCACGCAGCTTGGGATTCTGCGTCGCGATACCGACCGGGCAGGTGTCGAGGTGACATACCCGCATCATCACGCAACCCATCACGACGAGCGGAGCCGTCGCAAAGCCGTACTCTTCGGCACCGAGCAATGCGGCGACAATCACGTCGCGACCGGTCTTCAACTGGCCGTCGGTCTGCACCACGATGCGGTCGCGTAGCTTGTTGAGGACGAGCGTTTGCTGCGTCTCGGCCAGGCCAAGCTCCCAGGGGATGCCCGCGTGCTTGAGCGACGTGAGCGGCGAGGCGCCCGTGCCGCCGTCGTAACCGGAGATCAGCACGACATCGCTATGCGCCTTGGCGACACCCGCCGCGACCGTACCGACACCTACCTCGGCCACGAGCTTCACGCTGATGCGTGCCCGGGGGTTCGAGTTCTTGAGGTCGTGGATGAGCTGCGCGAGGTCTTCGATCGAGTAAATGTCGTGGTGCGGCGGCGGGCTGATCAGGGCCACACCCGGCGTCGAATTTCGCACCTTGGCGATCCACGGCCAGACCTTGTGACCGGGAAGCTGACCACCCTCACCGGGCTTGGCTCCCTGCGCCATCTTGATCTGAATCTCGTCGGAGTTGACGAGGAATTCGCTGGTGACGCCGAAGCGGCCCGACGCGACTTGTTTGATCGAGCTTCGCTTGCTGTCGCCGTTCGGCATCGGCTTGAACCGCGCCGAGTCTTCGCCACCTTCGCCGGTGTTGCTACGGCCGCCGAGCCGATTCATCGCGATGGCGAGCGTTTCGTGGGCTTCACCGCTGATCGAACCGTACGACATCGCGCCGGTCGCGAACCGCTTGACGATGCTGTCGATCGACTCGACTTCATCAATCGGAATCGAATTCGACGGATCGATCTTGAAGTCGAACAGGCCACGAAGCGTGCAAAGCCGCTCGTTCTGCTCATCGACGAGCTTGGTGTAGCTCTTGAAAATGTCGAAACGGGCCGACTTCGTTGCATGCTGGAGGCGATAGACCGTCTCGGGATTGAACAGGTGGAACTCACCCTCGCGGCGCCACTGGTAGTGTCCGCCCCAGTCGAGCAATTCCGGACCCGCGTCGCGCTGGGCGTACGCGTGGTTGTGGTGGTGCAGCACCTCGGCGGCGACTTCCTTGAGACCGATACCACCGATCCGGCTGGCGGTCTTGTCGAAATAGCGGCCGACGAACTCTTCGTTGAGGCCAATCGCCTCGAAGATCTGGGCGCCTCGGTAGCTCTGGATCGTGCTGATGCCCATCTTGGACATCACCTTCACGACGCCCTTCTTGATTGCCTTGCGATAACGCTTGACCGCCTCGAAATGGTCGATCCCTTCCTTGACCATCCCGTTCTCGATCATGTTGTCGAGCGTCTCGAACGCGAGATACGGGTTGATCGAGCCCGCGCCGTAGCCGAGCAAAAGGGCGAAGTGATGAACTTCGCGAGCGTCGCCGCATTCGAGGATCAGGCCGGCACGGCTGCGAATTCCCGCACGAACCATGTAGTGGTGCAAGCCGGCCGTCGCGAGCAGCGAGGGAATCGGCGCGAGCTTCGCGTCGGAGCCACGGTGCGACAGGATGAGCAGGTTCGCGCCGCGCTCGACTTCCAGCGCCGCACGGCGGAAGAGGTCGTCGAGTGCCCGTTCGAGCCCTTCAGCTCCTGCGGCCGCATCGAACAGCATCGGCAATTCGACCGACCGGAACCCGCGCCAGCCGTTGAGCAGCTTGAACTTCGCCAGCTCGTCGTTATCGAGAATCGGCGTGTCGAGCGCGATCTGGCGGCAGCTCTCGGGCTTGGGTTCGAGCAGGTTCCCTTCGCCGCCCGCACCGGTGAGAACCGACGTCACCAGCTCTTCGCGAATCGCGTCGAGCGGCGGGTTCGTCACCTGGGCGAAAAGCTGCTTGAAGTAGTTGAACAGCGGCTGAGCCTGGTCGGAGAGCACGGCCAGCGGCGTGTCGGTTCCCATCGAACCGATCGCTTCTTCACCGTTGCTCGACATCGGCCCGAGGATGTACTTCAAGTCTTCGAGCGTGTAGCCGAACGCACGCTGACGTTTGAGCAGCGTTTCGGGGTCGGGGCCTTCGACGTGAGGCGCATCGGGAACTTCGCCGAGCGGCACCATGTATTCCTGGAGCCACTGGCCGTACGGCTGCTTGCTGGCGATCGATTCCTTGAGTTCTTCGTCGCCGACGATCCGGCCCTGTTCGAGGTCGATCAGGAACATCTTGCCCGGCTCGAGACGTCCCTTCTTCACGACGTTTTCGGGCGGAACTTCGAGGGCGCCGACTTCCGACGCCATGATGACGCGATCGTCGCTCGTCACCCAGTAGCGGCTGGGACGCAGACCGTTGCGGTCGAGTACCGCACCAATCGCCTTGCCGTTGGTGAAGGTGATCGACGCCGGGCCGTCCCACGCTTCCATGAGCGCGGTGTGGTAACGATAGAAGTCGCGCTTGCTCTGCGACATCGTCTCGTGGTTTTCCCACGCTTCGGGAATGAGCATCATCATCGCGTGAGCCAGGTCGTAGCCCGACTTCACGAGCAATTCGACCGCGTTGTCGAGGCACGCCGTGTCGCTCAATCCTTCGCGAATGATCGGCAGCAGTTTCTCGACGTCGCCCGGCTCGTAAAGTTCGGAGGCGAAGAGAGCTTCGCGGGCACGCATCCAGTTGATGTTGCCGCGGAGCGTGTTGATTTCGCCGTTGTGCGAGATCATGCGGTACGGGTGCGCCAGTTCCCAGCTCGGGAACGTGTTCGTGCTGAAGCGCGAGTGCACCATCGCCAGGGCGCTGGTGAGCGCGGGGTCGGCCAGGTCGTCGGCAAAGTAGCTGCCGAGCTGGTCGGGCGTGAGCATCCCCTTGTAGACGACGGTCTGGCACGACAGGCTGGGGAAGTAGAAGAACTTGTGGTCTTCCAGCCCCGACATCATGATCGCCGTTTCGAACCGCTTGCGCACCACGAACAGCTTGCGCTCGAAGCGATCGGGATCGTCGTAAGGCGAGGCGATGTAGGCGTGGAACATCGCGGGCTCAACCCGCTTCGCACCGTCACCAAGGGTCGAGTTGTCGGTCCGCAGCGTACGCCAGCCCAGGAAGGTCAAACCTTCTTCGGCGACGATCGTCTCGAACATCCTCTGGCCGAAACCCTGCTGTGCAACGATCGGCGAGGCGAAGAACGCACCGACACCGTACTTACCCGGCTCCGGCAGGTCGATTCCCAGCGGCTTGCAGCGCGAGACGAGGAAGTCGTGCGGAATCTGGATCAGGATCCCGGCGCCGTCGCCGGTGTTATCTTCACATCCGCATGCGCCGCGGTGATTGAGGTTTTGCAGAACCGTGAGTGCGTCACGCACGAGCTGGTGCGTTTTCCGCCCCTTGATATCGGCGACAAAACCGACACCGCACGCGTCATGCTCTTGTTCGGGAGAGTAAAGGCCCTGGGGTTCGGGTAGACCGTAGCTCATAAGTTCAACCCTTCACTGCGAATCGTGCCTGGGGGTAGGCACGGTCTCGTCGATATTTGGTTCGTGTTGCGGTCGTGTCGTAAACGGTTAGAGAAATCTCGGAAGTCCCGAGGGGAGAGGAGGCAACCCTTCCGGGCCGCGCCTCGTTCTGTGCGTCCCGGTTGGCCTTCGTCGATTTATGGGCGGCCGTCGATCGATGCGGCCGCTCGCGCGCTGGTTTGGGTGGTTGCGGAATCGGCTCCGGATTGCAGCAACCGGAGGAACCGCGATGCCGTCAGTCCAAGCTGCTCCGATCGGCGGTGCACAATCGAGAGCGGCCTGCTGATTCGATGTTTCTGGAATGGGACTGCGGCCAGGCTGCCAGCGCGAACCTCGCCGTCAAGCGTGGGGGCGGGAAGAATTGCGACGCCCGAATCGGCCTCCACAGCCCTCTTGATGTTCTCGATGTTGTCAAACTCGAGACCCACCTTCACGTGGACCTCGTGCTGTCGCAAGAACCGGTCGATCGCCCGGCGGATCGCCAGGTCGTGATCGAAGCCGACAAATGTTTCGCCATCCAGTTCCGACACGTCGACCGACGTTCGGTTCGCGAACCGATGCCGCGGCGACGCCGCCAGCACCATCTCCTCTTCACGCCAGGGGATGACCTTGAGGTCGTTGCGCTTGTTCATGAACGAAATCAGACCAAGCTCGGCGTGCCCTTGCGTAACCGACTCAAGAACCCGAGTCGGGTGCAGATATTCCAGCTTCACATAGGCGCCGGGATGCAGCTCGTGGAATCGCTGAGCGAACTGCTGGATGTGGATGAAGCCGGCGGAGTAGATCGACGCGACCCGCACCGTACCGACGACGTTCTGGTCGTCTTCAAGTGCCTTGACGCGGTTTTCGAGCTCCTGATAGCGGCCGACCAGTTCCTTGCACCCTTCGTAAAAGACCTTGCCGTGGGGAGTCAGAACGAGGGGCCGCTTCGAACGGTCGATCAGCCGCACGCCCAGCCGGATTTCAAGCTGGTGCACAGCCTGGCTCGCCGACGACTGCGCAATGTCGTTCTCCTGGGCGCCTCGCGAAAAGCTGCCCCATCGAACGACGTCACAGAAGATTTTGAGCGATTCCCACTGCATCGTTCAAGCAACAATCCGAATAGTAGGTCTGGCGATCTATCGGGAATCACAATACTAAACGGCATTCACGATCGCTTTGTCAACTATTTTTGTAACCGATGGGGCCAGATCCGAACGTGTTCGACGTGAGAACACTACAACCGCTATGTTCTATTTCTGATACAGTGGCATAACTCGACTTACATCAATGCGTGGTCGATTCTCGCCAGCCTCCGGTTACGAAATTGGCGAAGGCCTGGCGAGATGGACTTCCCCTGAGATTGGCGATTTGCTACGATCTCTGCCTTCCCTCGCTCCTCGAAGGATGCGGGGCGGCTGATCAACTGAACTTTTGATGTCCTGTGACGCACGGGCCCGACGGCCTTGATATGGGCCGCGAGGAGTTTCGACGGATGTACGCGATTTTTGAGGACGGTAGCCATCAGTTTCGGGTGAGCGAGGGCGATACCATCGTCGTCGACCGTCGCGACGGCGAGCGTGGCGCCGAGGTTGTCTTCTCCAAGGTCCTGCTCATCGCCGGCAATGGCGAACCGGTGATCGGTCTTCCGGTCATCGAAGGTGCCAAGGTCGTCGCCAAGATCGTCGACCAGTTCAAAGATAAGAAAATCATTATCCAAAAGTTCCGCCGGCGCAAGGGACTTCGCCGCCGCAACGGTCACCGTCAGCCCCACACCCGCGTCCAGATCACGTCGGTTGTTTCGGCCTGACGACGTCGCATCTTCTCCAAATTTACACAACCGTTCCAGCTCTCCCAGACTGAGCCGGAACGGTTGTGTTTTTTGTGTTTTCGCCAATTTTTCTCGGGTTTTTCGCAGTTTCTTGCAGACTGAGACACCGTCGACCGCGGGGCGCTTGGTGCGATTTCGCCACCCGATTTGGGTCCAATCGTGAAGAAATTTCGAGAATCTTTCCGACCGTTCGACGGTCGAAATGGCTACCCTTCAACCGGTTAAGAAAGATCAAATTTTTTTGCTGCCAAATCACTCTTTCTGACCTATGGGCAGGGCCCTGAGGCTTGGTTATGATCCCTCTTCGTCGGCCGTGTTTGTGACCTTCGAGCTGAGCGCTGGCAGCACCTGTTTTGTGCAAGTCGCTGCCCTGGTCTACTCGGAACCATCACACGGCGGCCGCCCCGTTTCCGCGTGCGGAAACGTGATGGATCGCAGTCTGCCAACGGTTGGTCACGGCCGGAAACCCCTGGGTTTCTGGTTCACATGTGGCCTATGATTTCCCCCTCGGATTCGTCAGCAAACACCCGTTGCCGCGGAGGCAAGGACCGCCGTTCATCCGGCTGTGTTGATTTATCCCGACATCCATTTCCCGCTCGCGCTCATGCGGCCCGGGAACTGCGAATCGGCCGTTCGAGATATGCCTTGAGTCCTTTCGATTCCTGACCACCGACCACTTCCTTCTACAGACAGCCCGCATTTACAGGTAGCCGGCAGCTCATCCATTTTCAGGGTGACGGGACTGTTATTTGCTTGCAAATGAGGCGGTCGTTATTGACCACCTGCCCGCCACTGAAAAGAATTGATGGAATGTAGCGCTCCCACCCGATAGGATACAAAGACTCAGTGCACAGGCGATCAACGACGGACAGGTCGTTGGCCATCATCACAACCGGATTGACCCAAAACCTGAATTACCCCAGCCCTCTAGAAACGTGAAGGAACCGTGTCAGAATCATCCCGGCAAGCACCGGACGAGGTGATCTTGATGCAGAAGAGTTCTCAGGTTTTCAGTTCTTGATACGTATGCGGTAGATCGGCAAGTTGAGGAAACCGGAAGAGATGGTTCATCGCCGTCGATTCTGGTGAGGCGGAATGGAATTCCGAAGAGCGACCTAAGACTAGGGTCGGGCTGCGGTAGTTGAGGCCGCGCCCGGCGAGAGGATCTCGAGCGACTCATCGGAGAAGGCCCCCATGACCACGGCAGCAGATCGGGCGTTGAGCGTGACGGACCGCAACGAAGTTCGTACCAAGCAAGGACGCTCGGGGATGGTTGTCCCCAGGCTCTTCAGCACCGAAGGAGTCAGCCCCTATGAGCAGGTCGAATGGGACCTGCGGGCGGCTGAAATCAAGGACGAACGTGGCCGGGTGATCTTCCAGCAGCTCAACTGCGAGATCCCCAAGAGCTGGAGCCAGCTCGCGACCAACGTCGTCGCCAGCAAATACTTCTACGGCGAGAACGGCACCTCGGAGCGCGAGACGAGCGTGCAGCAGCTCGTCGACCGCGTCACCCGGACGATTGCCGACTGGGGCCGGGCCGATGGCTACTTCGCCACCCCCGAAGACGCCGAGCGGTTCTACGATGAGCTGACCGCCCTCTGCGTCAACCAGTACGGTTCGTTCAACTCCCCCGTGTGGTTCAACGTCGGCCTCTTCCACCGCTACGGCATCAACGGCCCCGCGAACAACTGGCGCTGGGACGAAGAGACTCGCTCGGTCGTGAAGGCGACCGGCGCGTACGAGTATCCGCAAGGTTCGGCCTGCTTCATCCAGAGCGTCGGCGATGATATGCAGGACATCATGCGGCTCGCCACGTCCGAGGCGATGCTGTTCAAGTTCGGCTCCGGCACCGGCACCGACCTGTCGACCCTCCGTTCGAGCCGCGAGAAGCTCTCCGGCGGCGGACGTCCTTCGGGTCCCGTCAGCTTCATGCGGGTGTACGACGCGATCGCTAGCGTGATCAAGTCGGGCGGCAAGACCCGCCGCGCCGCCAAGATGCAGACCCTCAAGGTCTGGCATCCCGACATCCTCGACTTCATCGAGTGCAAGCAGCGCGAGGAAAAGAAGGCCTACACGCTGATCGCCTCGGGCTACGACGCCAACTTCAACGGCGAAGCGTATAGCTCGGTCCTCTTCCAGAACGCGAACCTCTCGGTTCGTGCGACCGACGCCTTCCTCCGCGCCGTCGAGAACAACGGCGAGTGGACGACCCGCGCAGTGACCACCGGCCGCCCGGTCGAGTCGATGCCCGCCCGCAAGCTGATGGACGCCATCGCCGAAGGCACCTGGCTCTGCGGCGACCCCGGCATGCAGTACGAAGACACGATCCAGCGCTGGCACACCTGCCCGAACACCGCGCCGATCAACTCGTCGAACCCCTGCTCCGAGTACATGTTCATCGATGACAGTGCTTGCAACCTGTCGTCGATCAACCTGATGAAGTTCCGTAAGGACGACGGCTCGTTCGACTACACCGGCTTCCGCGCCGCCTGCCGCATCTTCATCACCGCGCAGGAAATTCTGGTCGACCACTCGAGCTATCCGACCGACCGGATTTCCGCCAACAGCCACAAGTTCCGCCCGCTTGGTCTCGGCTACGCCAACTTGGGCAGCCTGATCATGTCGAATGGCCTTGCGTACGACTCGAACGAAGGTCGCGCCCTTGCCGGTTCGATCACGGCGATCATGCACGGCCAGGCGTATCTCACGAGCGCCGAGCATGCCGGCAACCTCGGCGCGTTCGATGGCTTCGCCCTCAACCGCGAGCCGATGCTCCGCGTGATGGAAATGCACCGCGACGCCGTCGAGTCGATCGACCCGTCGGTTGCTCCGGAGCTGCGTGACGAAGCCCGTAAGGTTTGGGCCGAGTGCCTCGAAGTCGGCCGCAAGAACGGCTATCGCAACAGCCAGGTGACGGTGCTCGCTCCGACCGGAACGATCGCCTTCATGATGGATTGCGACACCACCGGCATCGAGCCCGACATCGCCCTGGTGAAGTACAAGAGCCTCGCCGGCGGCGGCATGCTCAAGATCGTCAACCGCACCGTGCCGATGGCGCTCAACAAGCTCGGTTACGACGACCCGTCGATCCGCAAGATCACCGAGTTCATCGACTCCAACGACACGATCGAAGGGGCGCCCGGGCTCAAGGAACAGCACCTCCCCGTGTTCGACTGTGCGTTCGGCCCACCGCAAGGCGGCCGGTCGATTCACTTCCTGGGCCACCTGCGGATGATGGCAGCGGTTCAGCCGTTCCTCTCGGGTGCGATCTCGAAGACCTGCAACGTCCCCAACGAGGCGACCGTCGGCGACATTCGCGACGCCTATCTCGAAGGCTGGCGGCTTGGCCTCAAGGCTATCGCCATCTACCGCGACGGCTCGAAGGGCAGCCAGCCGGTCAGCACGAAGTCGGAAACCAACGACTCGGCTACGGCGAAGGCTGCCGAACCCGTTGCCGCTCCCGCTCCGGTTGTGGTTGCGGCCCCTGCTCCGGTGGTTGCTGCCGCCGAGCCGGCTGTGGCGAGCAAGCCGCGCCGCGAACGTCTGCCGCTGACCCGTCGCAGCATGACGCACAAGTTCGACATCCAGGGCCACGAAGGCTACGTCACGGTCGGCTTCTATCCCGACGGCCGTCCCGGCGAAGTCTTTATCACGATGGCGAAGGAAGGGTCGACGATCGGCGGCCTGATGGACGTCGTCGGCACCTCGATCTCGATCGGCCTGCAATACGGCGTGCCGCTCGACGTGTTCGTCAACAAGTTCGCCCACAGCCGCTTCGAGCCGGCCGGCTTCACGAAGAACCCGGACATCCCGATCGCCAAGAGCGTGACGGACTACATCTTCCGCTGGCTTGGCATCGAGTTCATCCCCGGCTACCGCGAGGCCAATACCCCGCAGCGCCACCCCGAACCCGAGCCCGCCGCCGCTCCGGCTGCTCCCGCGGTGAAGGTGAACGGCCACCGCACCGCCTCAATGGCCGACCTGGCCGACGCCGAGGCCCAGCTCGCGAGCCAGCCGGCGCCCGTTGCTCCCCTGCCCCTCGTTCAGCCCGACATCCTCGAAAAGAACGACGAGCAGTTCGCCCACTTCCAGAGCGACGCTCCCGCGTGCGACAACTGCGGCGCCCTGACCGTCCGCTGCGGCACCTGCTACCGCTGCTTCAACTGCGGCAATAGCATGGGCTGCTCGTAAGCAACACTCGGCCAACCGCGGCCAACTGATCTGAAACTCAAACGGCCCGGAACCTTCGCGGTTCCGGGCCGTTTTTGTTTTTTCAGCCGTTGTGGCTTGTAGCGGGGTATGGTGCGAGTATGTGGTGGGCCGTCCCGTTCGAGTCTGATGATCGCATTGCCACGCGATCACTTCTGATCTCTTACGTAGACATGCCACCAGTCTCTAATTCGTTGGCAGATCCGACATGGTTCGATATCACGGCAGAACGCTGGCACTCCTGGGAGACGAAGGGGTGCGCGCGACGCGTTCCGTCGCAAACCTTTCGGCGTGGGCGAAAGAGCGCGCTGTCGCGCTTCCGGCAGCATTTCTTGAGTGGGCAACATTCGACGATGGGAGCCTGCTCACAAAATACAGCAATGACGATTGGTTCTGGTTCGACTCACCAGAAGTGGTGGTAACGCCAAACGGTGTCCGTGGCCTGCGATTTCATAGCGAGAATCAGAACAACTTCGACCGCCTCATTACCCTCGATCACGGCGACGATCCGTCCGTGCTTTTCGCCTGGTTGGGCAGGCCGCCCTGGGTAACAAATGCCGAGCGGTTCTCAGATGCTGTATTCTCGCAGGTTTTTGATTGGCAATTCCGGCTTGAGTTCAAGCCGGACGATCCCAATTACAAGGAAATTGCCTGTACCCGCGAAATCCATCTGAAAACCGACGGTTGCATTCCACTTTTGCGACACCACTACGAAGAGTCCGTCACCACGCGCCTCATCGTCGAAGATGATTACTACACCGAGTACCGCTTCCTAGGGCCTCAGGCGCAGCGCCTGACAGTCACCGTAGCAAACGGTCGATCGACGACGATCAGCGTGACAGGGCGACCTTTTGAGCAAGTGAATGCTGTTTACGAAGAGTTGAAATCAAAACTCGCCGGAGCGGGAGTGATATAGAGGTCCGCGTTTCACCAGATTCACTAGTAGCGAAAGCGCAGCCTTTCAAGATGGTCATCGCGAGGCCAACTCTGTGATCTCATTCATCATCCCCGCGCACGACGAGGCGGAGTACATTGGCGCGACGGTTCAGGCAGTGCAAGTTGCAATGCGCGAGGTACGTGAACCGTTCGAGGTGATCGTCGTCGACGACGCATCAATCGACGCCACCGCCGAAATCGCGCGAGGATTGGAAGCGCAGGTGGTCTCCGTTTCCCATCGCAAGATCTCGGCAACGCGCAACTCGGGCGCGAAGGTAGCGCAGGGAGAAATCCTCTTCTTCATCGACGCCGATACGCTCGCGAATGCCCGGGCAATTCGCGCGTCGCTCGCTGTCTTGCGATCGGGAGCAGTCGGCGGCGGTTGTGTCTTTCGGTTCGACGGTGGCTTGCCACTTTGGGCTCGCGTCCTTTATCCCGTCGCTGTCGCCACTGCGCGAACGATCCGGCTCGTCGGCGGTGCCTTCTTGTTCTGCACGCGCGATTCGTTCGACGCGACCGGCGGCTTCGACGAGCGCTACTTCGCGGCCGAAGAAGTGCAATTCATCAAAGCACTGAAGAAAATCGGCCGCTTTCGGATTCCGGGACCGACTGTAATCACTTCGGCGCGAAAGTTACGGACGCACAAACTTCGCGATATTCTTCGAGTTCTCGTACGCTGGGTGCGTGGCGGGGAGCAGCTTTGCCAATCGCGCGAGGGACTGGAAATCTGGTATGGCAAGCGCGAGAGCGAAACGCAGCGCTGTGATTCGCCTTCATGACATACCAAACTTGCCGGGTGCCATGCTTCCGCGGAACGCGTAAGCATGCGATTCGCGATCGGGCCCGCAAGTTCAAGCTTTTGCTTACGTTTACATGCTTACGCGTTCCGCGGAAGCATGGCACCCGGCGCAACGAACCCTCACAATACGATAGCCCGACTCCCTGCCGGCGGCGCGACGTCAGACGTCCCGAAGGTTCCGAGCCGCTTGCCGTTCGCTTCCCATGAGCTCGCGAAAAGATCGGAAACGCGAGGCACCAGGGAACTCGGTTGAGAAGTGCCAGGCTTCCCATTCCCCATCTTCAAAGCGAACTTTCGGATTGAGCCACAACTGATCCTGGTTCGCGAAGTCACGGCTCGATATGGCGAGCATGTCTTGGAGATACTCAGGTCGAATACTTATCGTTGTCTGCTCATCACCGTAGACGAAATACTCCTCATCAGAAATGGGAATATCTTCACCCTTCGTCCATATTCTTATGATTTCCGGGTCGTAATCGCGCAGCCAACAGACTTCGTTTGCGGGCCAAAGCTCAATTGAATTCCAACTGATTGTATGCCAACCATTGCTCGTCGCTAAGAATTCGAGGTAGGTGGGGGGCAATGCGACGCCAAGACGCGATTGCAGCGTGACCAGATCTTCAGCCGTGGCACCCGGAAAGCCAAGCCATCCCGATTCGACGACTTCGACCGGTAACCACTCGGAGACATTTTCGTCAGCGAGCAATTCGTCGTTGAACTCTCGCAGAAAAGACGCCCACTTCGCTTCTGACATGACTTGGTCCTCGCTGCCGATGGATCGTCTAGCCCAATGCTCCGCAAATCGAAGCGGCTCGGCCCTGGACGCATGATCGCGATTCAATCAGAACCATATCTATCTATTATGCTTAATTTCTAAGCATGAGACTTGCGATCGATCCCGAAAATTCAAGCTTTTTCTTACGTTTGCATACTTATGCTGTTCGGCGTAAACATGGCAACCGACGCTACACCTTGTTGGGTCGCGACTATCGCGAGTACTTGGCCAGAAACGCCTGAACCCGCTCAACGGTGTCCGGCGCGGGCTGTTTCACCCAGAAGAATTCGCGGTCCTCCCAGTCGACCGTGACACCAATCGCACGAGCGAGTTGCTGGTCGAAATCATCGAACCGTTCGGGCGCATCTTCGCCCCAGGACGGCGGCATGAACTCGAACACAATGTACAAGCTGCCGTCAGTCATCCGCCGGATCACTGGTTCACCATCCGGGTCGAACCCGGTGAGTGAGATCACTTCGACAGGCTGATCCATCATTCGCGTCGCCTCCTCCGTCCAACTACTGTGGCCAGCAAGCCCAAGCTCGAGTCCCCGCGGTTCGCTCGCGTCCTTTCACGACGCCTTGCTCAACTGAATTTCACCAAACGTCATAAAAACCCGAGCAGTCCCCGCCGGACCACGATACGCCCCCTGCGACTTCCCCAACATGCACGCCAGGGCAGCAAACTCCCAGCCCTGCTCTTCCGGGCATGTCAGCTTTCGCGTGGTCAGCACCTCATACCCACGCTTTTGTCCGTAAGCTCGGAGCTTTCGCGCGTGCTCGGTCAACGCGGGTTCGAGCGAGGGGTTATCCCAACCCCAAAGCCAGGTTCCGTCCTGGGTGTTGTATGTGCCAATGATTTGCACCGGCGCGGTGGCGATCATCCCATTTGGTGAGTTGAAGACAATCGTCCCTACGTCTTGGTCAACGCTCCAGTCGGCCTGGCCGATCTGCCACATCCGATCATGGGCGCCGGTCAGAATTTCCAGCGCGGCCATCGCCTTGTCGATCTCGGGCTGAAGCTCCTTGGGGTAGGCGATCTTCTTTTTGCCACCACCGAAGATTCGATCGAAAAGACCCATGTGTGCCCCCAAGCCAGAAATCGCCAGTCGACGAAATCATGCGACTGAGGGTTGTGACTTGCCACGCAACCCCTTCACCATCTCGGCGATCAGATAGCCGCCGAACGACACGCCAAACGCCAGGCCAAACACGGTGTGCCGGCCGGCTCGCGCTGCTGCGCCCGACCAGCCATGCATCGCCATGAGCGACTCGGTCGCCGCGCTCGGCGCGATCTCGTCGACCTTCCCTTCATCGCGCAGCCGGCGTTCCTGAAACAACCGACGCGCGGTGATATCCATCCGCTGCACAGATGATAAATTCAACAATGCACCGCCTACAATGCCCAGGAGCGGAATCGCCTCGAAAACCTCGAGTTGGGTGATCAGGTTCATCGCTTCCTCGACGATCACCTGCTCCTGCGTGTCTTCGATGAGCAGTTCCTCAACCTCCCGCAAACGCTCGACCAGACTCAACCGTTTCTGCTGCGAGTGCGAAAGCGCGACGGCGAACGCTCCCAGCACCCAGGCCTTGTCGCTGCGCCTGTCGAGCGGATATCCGTAACAATGGCCGGTCTTCATGATCGTTCGCAAGCAAAGCACGAACAGCAGCGGAATATCCGCCAACGACGTGAATACTCCACCCGCCCCGGTGAGCGCGCCATCGATGGTTCCAACCGTCTCTGCCCCCCTGGCCACTTTGATCGCGAGCGCGTCGCAAACTTCGAGCGGCTTCTGGCGCATCTCGGCGATCGAGCTTACACCCGCCTCGCGTTCGAGTACGCCAAGCAACGCCGCCGATTCGGCCGAATGATATGCCACCTCGAGAGCGCGAATCGCCAGCTTGTCGGGAATCAGTGACTCGAGAAAACTCGCCGCCGGATGCGCGACACGCCGCACCAACTCGCCAAACGGATTGGGATGCGACGCTTTCCAGCTCGCGATCTCTTCAACTTGTTGTTTTTCGTAATCGCTAAGAGATGAAGTGCTTTGATAATCGCTCATGATTAAGAATGATCGCCGATTTTCATGAAAATCCAATAAAATTCGTTGCGCGAACATCATTCTTCGCGCAAATTCTTTTGATCATTTGATCAAAAAGCCCGGGCCGATGATTGGAATGATCATCAACCCGGGCCAAATTCAGACATGCAATTCTCAGGCCGAAGTCGGCGCTTCGGCGGGAGCCTTGCGGGCGATGTTTACCCACGTGTGCACGTGTGGCGAGCCGTGGAAGTACCAGGCGAACGCCGGCCCTTCGAGCTTCCAGATGTCCCACACGCCATCTTTGCCGATGTCGCCCTCTTTGAAGTAGGTCAGGCGCAGCTTGTCGGCGCCGCCGCTTTCCTTCAGGCACTCTTGAACCTCTTCGGCGTCAAACGCGCGGAAGGGACTGGTGAGCATCTTGAGGAGGTTTTGTACCATCTGCTTCTGCTGGCCGTCGAGATCGGCGACCGCCAGCCCGCGGTCGGGAAGTTGGTCGCCTTTGAGGCGAATCGTCCCGACCCTGTCGCCGTCGGCTTTATCGGCCAGGGCGCGGGCCTTTTCCTTGTCGTCGAGCGTGGCGAAGATCTTGTTCGCCTGCTCCCACTGGAAGCCCCAGACGTTGCCCGAGTGCTTGGCGTCGTCTTTGCCGCTGCCGGTTGCGTCGTGACCGTAGAAGATCGGCCCGCCGAACGCTGCGCCTTCGACGCTGTTGCCATCGGCTCGCAAGGTGTTGTGGCGGCCGGTGAGCACCCACTCGAATGGCTTGTCGCTATCGGGCTCGCCGAACACCGCGACGCTGTAGTTTTCGAGGCCGCCAGCGTCTCCCTTCATCTGCTTGCTGAAGCGGTCGTAACCTTCGTCGGAGCACAACCCCTTGAGGACTTCGCGGCAGAGTTCCTGCTGATCCTTGTTCAACTCGCTGATCTCAGTCTCGACGATTTTCCAGTTGTTACCCACTTGCTTGCGCTTGCTATGATCAAATGGGAAGCAGATGAGCTTGCGCTGTTCGGGGGTGAGCGACTTGTAGAACCGGGCGACGGCGGTTTCGGCCGGCGCGGTTTTCGATGGACCCACTTCGCCCGCGCCTGCGATCCGCGACGTTGCCCCAATGATGGGAACCGACGCCAACGTCGCCGCGCTCAGAGTTTTGACGAAGTCGCGCCGCGAAAGTTCAGGATGGTGGTTGTCTGCCACGTGCGGAGCCTCCGGAGGATTGTGCGCAAAGGGGAGTTGAGCGCGGCCGTCGTTGCGGTCGAGGAGGCGGCCGTCGCTTCAACCTAATTGGCGCCTGTCCGCGCGTCAATGAATTACGCCGGTGATCGTCTCAGAAAATCAAACAAGTGCTCAGCGCTTCGAGGCTCGATTTGCACGACTTTCCCAACCACCCCGAGCAAGAACACCGCCCCTCCCGCGCCGGGCGGCTCATGACCGCGCTGCTGGTGGTGGTTGCGGTTATTGCGTTTGAACTGTCATCAAACGCGTCGGTTGGCGTGGCAATCGGCTGCCTCAAGTTCGCCTGGGACGACTTCGCCGACGGCATCTGGCTCTTGCGGGCCGATCCCGACCGTCGCCGTGGCCGGGCGTCGTTCTTGATTCACGCCGCGCGAGGTTTGATCAAGGCGAGCCTCTGCGGCTTCCTGGGTGGTATCGCGATCGCCATTGCCGTGAGCAACTTTGGCAATCGGCTTGGCTGGCCGAAACGCGTTGCCGAGGCGCAGCTTGTGGGTGCTGCACTGATCACGGTAATCGGCCTCATGCTCTCGGCACTGTTTGGGATGGCGGCGTCGCTTTTGGCGATCCGTTCGCGGTTCAAGTTGTGGATTGGTCCCGAAACGCGCTGGGCACGACATTACAAAGAATGGCCGCCTCGCGTCCGCTGGGCGACCGGCCCGCGTGGCAATCGCGCCGAAGCTCCGCTTGTGGCAACGGTTTCGGGCGTCGGTTGCCTGTCAGTCGTCGCCATCGTCGTTCCGCTGATCGCCTTGATCTCGGTGCTGCGCATTCAAGCGAACAACGCCGGACTGCTCGTCGCCCTTATGACTGTGCTGATCCTCGTCGCGGCGTGTCTGCTGTTGATGCTGCGAGACGTGATGAAGAATCGCATTAAGGCGAATCATCCCGACGAATGTTGGCCCGAAGTCAGGTACGGCGAATTCTAAATCGCAAGGATCCGATTGCGGTCATGAGTGAATTTGCCTACGCTACACGGGACTGACAATCGTCGCACGAAGACTGTGTTTGACTTCGGTCCGGTTCTCCCCCGACTGCCAGGGACCGTCATTATGCCTATTTCTGTCTCCTGCCGTTGTGGCAAGGAATATCAGCTTAGCGACACGCTCGCCGGCAAGAAGGGCCGGTGCAAGGCGTGTGGCGAGGTGTTTGCAATCCCTCTGATCGCCGCCCCGGTCACCAAACCGAAGCCCGTGCCCAAGAAGGCCGAGCAGTCCCAGGCGGTCGACCTGTTTGCCGGTCTCGACGACGGACCGGCAGTCGAGCGGCCGCGAACGTCCACCCGCGCCTCGGCTGCGAAGTTCGGCGTGAACGAGCCTGAAGAAAACGATGATGACGATGAACTGCCCGCCCCTCGCAGACGCTCATCTTCGGCTCCCAAGCGCAAGCGGCGGGTGATCGACGAAGAGGCGAAGTCGAAGTACCGCGGCTCAGGGTTCAGCATGCTCATCTTCGGCGGCATGATCTTCATCCTGCCGATGGTCGGCCTGCAATGGCGCATCGTCAACTTCCTGCCGCCCATCGTTCAGGCAGCGATCGGCCTGCTGCTGATCGTCATGGGAATTGGCTCGCTGGTGATTTCTAGCCTGGATGCTCCTCCAAGCTGGCTGGGACCCGTCGCATTGCTGGGGGTCGTCGGCTTTTTGGTGTTTGGCGCTGCGATCGTCTTGCCAGCGATGAATCGGGTCAACCAACCACAACCGTTCAACATTGCGCAACCTCAGCGCCCGAACTTCGTGCCGCCGAGACCACCTCAGTTCAATCCGCCACCCAATCTGCCAGCTCAGCCGGCGTTCCCCAATCCCGTCAATAATCCGAACGTCGCTGCGAACGAGAACCGCGTCGAGTTCGTCGACCCAACCCAAGGGTTGAACAACACGCCCGACATCCCGAACAACGGCCCGATGCAATCGATGATTCCGCCCGGCGGAAACATGCCGAACCAACCCGGCATGATGCCCCCGCGAGTCACCCCGCGCCCCGTTCTCCCGCGCACTCCGCGGCCAACCTTCCCGAGACGAGGCGTTCCGGGCGGTCAACCGCCAATGTGAGGCCGCGCGGCTGGCTCAACCCAGTTCCTGGCGGATCTTTGACAAAACCCGCATGTCGCGCGGGGTGCTCTTAAGAATGAGCGCCCCCGCGGCTGTGACGAGTAACAGCCCAACGACATCCCGTCCCCGCGCCGTTTCCAGCTTTCCGAGGCTGACCGCGGCGATCGTCGCGATAAATCCAATCGCACCCGTTAGAAGCAGCAACACCCCCAGCGCTGCGTTTCGAATCACCTGCTTCTGATAGAATTTCCGCAATCGCTCGAGCGTCATCGTGCGATCAGTTCGATTGCGCGCCTTCTTTTCCCTCTCGGGCGCTTCGAGTTCACCCGGATACGGCAGTCCCCACGCGGATGGACAAACCGATCGCAGCGCGTCGTAAATCGCCGGGCACATCACCCGATCGAAAGGCAGGCGATACCGCTCGAACTCCGTCAGAACAAACAGCGACTGCCAGGTGACAAGCGGCTCGCTCTCGTCGGCAAACTGGCCCATCCGTCGCCAGTTCAACGACGGCTGCGCGATGAGTCCAATCACATCATCAAAGTGCAACAAATTCGAACCAATCGCGCGTCGCAATTCGATCCACTCGGAATCAACGACGATCGTGTGATACCGCAACAGCCAGCGCTTCCAGGGCATGATCAAACCCACGATCGTACCAAGAATCAAAGCCGGCTTGCCGCGTTCGGGAGGCGTCCAGTTGGGATAAAGAACCTGCAGCGTCGCAACTCCGGCGATGAACGTACCTACGAACCAGAAGACCATATCTATAAATGCTTCGAGGCAGCGATTCCACGTTGGCCAGTTGAATTCGAAAAGCTCCAACGAGTCTTCATTTTTCACAATTTAAGACACCTTTATCGAGAAACCCATTGGGCGCACGTTGCCCGATCGCGCGGCCGGCGCGGACTGACGATTGTTGAGACCCAAATACAAGACCTGAAACGTGGTCTCGCACGTTAATTGAATGCGGACTGACAATCAAGAGGTTTGAATTCGTTCAACGGACCAGAAGACAGCGTTATCGTATGTTTTTAGCCTAATTGAACGGAGGGGTGGCTGGGGCAGAATGCCCCAGTTCCCCCAAGTCGACACGTATCTTCATGTGCAATTCACTCCCTACTGGGGCATCTTGCCCCAGCCACCCGTCCGGTCGCACATCAGTTCGGGTCGATCGCCGGTGGACATCTCTTTATTGACGTTCGTTAAGCGAGGCGGCGCCGACCGAACGTAACCAGGACGCCCACTCCGAGCAGGGCGGCAAAAACGGTCGCCGGCTCGGGAACACCCGGCGCACTCACGAACGTCGCCTGAAAGCCGATTTGGTCGTAGACTGTCGGTCCGAAGACGGTATGGAAGAGCGTATCCCCGGCCGGGGGATCGACGTCGGCATGCCAGGGAGTTGTCGTCCAGTCCGCAGGGTTGGACATGCTGCGGACAGCGTGGCCGTCGGCATATCCCACCGAGCCAAGAACAACCGACAAGAAGACGGCCGGACCGATATCATCGCTCGCCTGGAAAAACATCACGTATTGTGCCCCTGGCACAAGGGCAAGACCGCCCCCGGGAAGCGTGACGAAATCAGATTGGAAATTGAGTTCATCGGTGGCAACGGTGATGACCTGGTCGACCAACGCGCTCCCGGTGGCCTTGGTGCCGTCCCAGGCATAAAGTTCAAGATGCCCCATGTTGCCAATCGTGTTTGGAGGCAAGAGAAGATAGAGACCAAAGCTTTGCAGAATATTGTCGCCGTTCGTCGGCACTTGAATCGTCTCACCGATCGCCCCCGATAGATAGGCATGATGCTTATCAGAGAGAAGCGCCCCGGGCTGCTCCAACACCGTTGTTCCGGCCTGGGCACGCGGCCCCACGCCAGCCATTGTGATTGCGATCAAGCAAAAACACGCGAAAACTGTTGACTCGACGCGTTTCGTCATGATTCAAGCTCGTCTTAATGTTTCCATATGTACGGGCTGACCGGTGAATCTGGTGTTGATGTCTGGAAGCGATTCGATCGTGGTCGACCAGCGCTACGCCGCGCGACCAAGACTCTCACACCAGAGTGACGGAGCCAAAATAAGCGTGACAGATTTTCGCCGGCATGTCCAGAGTTGTGGTTCTCGCAGAAATTCCGACGCATTTCCTTTTCTACTGGTTTGGAGAAATCCAAGTTTGGCGATTTATCCTCGTGTGGCCATACACTCCATAACAAGTAAGTATTCGCGAACTAACTCAATGCAAGATCATTGTCATTCTGCTGAAGGAGACGCCAGTTCGCGCGAAAAACCACAAGCGCCAGGATAACCGTCGGCAAGCCGCCCATCTCGATCGCCTGGATCGATCCCCCAACCCACGCATAGCGAAGCAGTGCTTCGTAGTTTCCTATCGGGCCGCCGAATGTGTGCCGGTAAAATTCAGGGCTGAACGAAGCGAGTCCGATCGCCGCCAGTCCGCCAAAAATCCAGCAAACGTAACTCCCGATGACGATGCCCACCAAGTGCTTGAACGCGAAGCCAAAGCGGCAAGTGACGGCAGTCATGATTCCAACGGCTACGGTAAACACCAGCGAAAGACCCGCGCCAAACATCAGCCCTTCGTAAACCCCTCGCGCCACACTCGCATGCCAGATCTCTTTCGCACCATACAAACGAAGCGATGACACAAAGTAATAAGGATCGACAAGGCCGTTAATCGCGTTCGTCGTGCCACCCAGAAACCCGCCGGCCAGAACGCCGGTGATCGCGATACAGGCCAGAGAAAGCGGCTGGGTTTTCTCAGGACGTCGCGTGACGATATGTCCCATGATTCGGCTCCATCCCGATGAATCGACATCCTATCCATTCGTAATGATCCCAGCCCGGCCGCCAAATAACAGGCCGGGCTAGGATCATCTCAATCAACGCGGCACGAGCCGGTGAATCCGGCCGTCGAACGCCGTGAAGTACAACTCGCCCTCGGCATCCTCACCGAACGAAGCGATATTCAGGATGTTCTTGCCGGTGAACGGGATCAGCTCGCCGACTTCCGCTGCCTTGCCGTCGGAGCCCATGCGAATGCCCCAGATCCGGCCGGTGTTGAAGTCGCCGACAACGTAAATGCCTACCAGCGACGGCAGCGCCTTGCCCCGGTAAACATATCCACCGGTGATGCTCTGACCGTAATCCTTACGGGTGGCGTCGTCGGCCGGGCCGTGGGGGTAGTCGAAAATCGCCTGACTGAACTTCGAGGACTTGTCGACCTTACCACGCGGGTTGAACGGATGCGTCCCTTCCTTCACGCTCCAGCCGTAGTTGCCGCCGTTCTCGATGATGTGAACGATTTCCCACTTGTTCTGACCGACATCACCGGCCCAGAGCGTCTTCTTCTCGCGGTCGAAGCTGAACTTCCAGACGTTCCGCAGGCCGATGCAGTAATTCTCGGGAGCCCAGTCGGCGAACCGCTTGGGGTCGCGCTTGGCGGGATTATCGGCCGGAATGCCGTACGCCTTGTCGTTCTCGGGATGATCGACATCGATCCGCAAAAGCCCAGCGAACCAGTCCTTGGGGTTCTGGCCGGTGTTGAGCGGGTCGCCGCCACCGCCCGAGTCGCCCAGCGAGATGTACAGGTAGCCGTCGGGCCCAAAGAGAATGCAGCCGCCGTTGTGGTTCTCAAATGGATCCTTCGCCGAGACCCAGATCCGCTTTTCGCTGGCCGGATCGGCCTTGCGCGGGTCGTCCTTCGAGACGTTGAATCGCGAGACGACCGAATAGCGATCGTTGCCCGGCTTCGAAGAGTAATAAACGAAGAACTGGCCGTTTTCCTTGTACTTGGGATGGAACGCCAATCCGAGCAGCCCTTCCTCGTTGCCCGCGCTATTCACCTGTGGGCGGATGTTGAGGAACGTGGCCTTATCTTTTTCGGTCGCGTCCTGCTTGTTGGGGAACGAGACGATCACGCCGGGCTGTTCGGCGACGAACAGCAGACCGCTGCCATCACCGGGTTCGGCGAGCACGACCGGCCGGGTGAACTTGAGGTTCGGGAACGCCACTTCGGTCTTCAGTTCAGGCAGCGCGGCCCGCGCTGTTGACACGGCCAGAACCGCGAGGCCCAACGCCAACGATCGCTTGAAGAATCGATTCCAGGTCACGACATTCAAAACCATTGCCAGCACGCTCCTGAAGGTTCCATCGCACCCTTCGCCCGCGCTCCGCGCGTCAACTGCTCGAAGGGCGATTCGATCCGGGAGTTACGCGACTCCCAGAGAATACGGAGACAGTAGAATCAATCGAACCGGCTCCGTCAAACCTTGGCGGAAGCGAGAAAACGCGGCCGCTGCCTATGTCCGCCTTCTTCAAGTCGAATTGTGATAGGAGTCACGCACTTTGTCTTGGATTTAAGGGGGAACTGGGTGGCCGGGACAACTTGTTGCCCCGATCGCGAAGTGACGAGAGGACGTCGCAAACTTTTCCGCACTAACCTCTTGTGGCTGCACCACCTGGGTATCAAGTTTTCCCGGCCACCTAATCTTATCGATGAAGCTGTCCCGACTTTGTCACTTATAAACAACTCGCTTCGATAGTCTTTGATCCCGAATACCTTTGCGTAGTCCCCCCGCGGAGTCTCCGTGGGACACATCAAGTTCAACCCGGAATCGCCACGGCCTTCGGGTATTCGAGTGCGAATCTGGAATCAGCACGTCAAAAAGCGACCACTCCTTGCGGCCGCGCGGTGATCGGCACGGGAAGAACCGTTGGAGACGACGGCACTTCCGTCAGCAATCCATTCGCCCCGACCCGAAATACGTGAAGCGCGTTTGCCGCAGCCGTCGACGTCGCTTGATCGAACTGAGTAACCACGTGCAGGAAGCTGCCCGTCGGGTCGAGGCCGAACTGGAAGCCGCCGGGATTACTTCCTGGAACTGTTTTCAGGTTGATCTTCTGGATTTCAATCGGCCGCGTCGGGTCAGTCGCAATGTCGAACACCGAAACGCTTGGATCGCCCGTATTGCTGGCATAAAGCCGAGTGCCCGACTTGTTCACCAGCAGCCAGCAAACTCCTTTGCCCGAGTCGGGCACGGTCCGCAAGAAGTGGAGCGAGCCGTCGAGTCCATAACGATAAACACCCACCTTGTTCACGGTCACGAAGCCGACATAGAGCAGCGCACGGTCGGGATGTGCGGCCAGGCCCAGCGGCAACGGCGGTTTGCCGGTCCCCGCGAATTCTGAAGGCGGCAATGGGAGCGTTGCGCGCGAAATCAGCCGGCCGCTTGGTGCGATCGCGAACGAACGCAACAATCCACCCAGAAAATCGGCCCCAAACATCAGCGAACCGACTGGAGCGATCAAAGCTTGCGAAGGATCCGAACCCAGCGGTTCGTAAATCGTCGCACTCGGCATCGGAATAAGACGGCCTTGCGCGTTGACATGAAACGTCGTGTAGTTGGGCAAGAACTGGCCGGGATGATCGGGGTCGTTATCCTTGTTCACGACGCAAAGCACGTTCCCCGCCAGCCCGAGGCTCACAGGATTCGACCCGCCCGAATAGAACGGCGAACCTTGCACGTGCGAAAGCGCGCCGTTGGGCGCGATCCGGAACACGGCAATGGTGTCGGAGCCGCCGTTTGTGGCGAACAGCAACGTATGCGCAGGGTTGGTGATAATCTCCTGGTCCGAGTCGAAAGGTCCCAGCGCGAAGGTCGAGGTGATTCCCGTTCCGCCCGTCGGAAACGGTGAACCTGGCAGCGGACGGAGGCTGCCATCGGCTCCGCGGGAATAGGCCAGAATGGCGTTTCCCGCCGGGTCGTTCGTCTGAACGTAAACGACGTTCTGAAGTCGCTGATCCGCGGCTTGCGACGGCTTCCAGGCTCCGCCGAGAATGACGATCAGAACCGCCGCGATTGTGCGCGTGGCTGACCCGGGATGATTCCGCATGGTCGTCGATGCTCCTTCGTAGTCATGTTCAAGAGATAATGTCCGAATCGACTGCCGGCGAAGTTGAGTCGCCGACTTACGCGATCCCTGACAAATCCCTCGAACGAATTACGAAAAGGATCCGGGCGAATCCCGGAGCACCTGTTTGATCGCAGCGCGCGCTTCTTCAGGCAGTGGCGGAGCCATTTCCATTCGATCCGCCAATTGTTCCATCGCAATATGAAGAAACGTGATTTGCCGGGTGTAACGTCGACATGCGGTGCAATAGATCACGTGCGATCGCAGCGCCATTTGCTCGACGCGATCGGGCTTGCGGTCGAGCGATTCTGAAGCAAGCCGCGCCATCTCGCGGCAAGGCGCATTAAAAACTCGCCACGCCCGAAAGATTCGATTCATGATCGGACGGAGCCTTTCGCATAGCGAGACGTTTGTTCGCCGACGGCCGGACGCCTCGCCGCGCCGAACCAGTTTTCCTCGAGACACCCTCGCAGCAACGACCGCGAGCGATGCAGCCGAGCCCAGAGGTTTACGGCCGTGATGCCAAGCCGCTGGCGGATTTCCTCGGAGCCGACGCCTTCAAGCTCGCGCAAAAGAAACGCCTCGGCCAAAATGTGTGGCAATCGCGCGAGGCAGCCCGAAAACACATCCCAAAACTCGCGCGATTCGAGTGCCCTGCTTGGTTCACCACGCCACGAAGCCGGCATCTTGCGCCAACGCCCGTGGTGATCGAAATCGTCTTCAGGCGGCGACGTCAGACCGTTCAAAGGTGCGCGCTTGGCTCGGCGAAAGTGATCGGCGATCTTGTGCCTGAGAATCCCAACCAGCCACGTCCGCTCGCTCGACCTTCCGGCGAACGCTCGCTTTCCCTTGATCGCCTCGACAAACGTCTCCTGAACGACGTCAGCCGCCAGTTCGGGAGAGCGAAGCCGAAGCAAGGCGTAGCGATACAGGCAGTCGCCGTGGAGATCGACCCAGTGCTCCGGCCCCATAACTTGCTCTATGTTCATAAAGATTGCTGCGGATTCTCGACCGGGCCGATGAGAAAAGAGACCGCTCTCAAAAAGTTGGTCGCGAGTTCCCCCGGTTCCTGACAGGAAAGCTCGCGAAAGGTTTGAAAATTTGGGTGGCGTTCTATGTTTCTAAAGTTATGAGCGCAGGGAGTTGCGCCGTTGATTGGCGACGATTCCGGAGTTGGATTGGCAAGTCGGCGCAAAACCGATATGGTACGCGCCGGCGGTGGCTCGGCCGCACCTTGTTTGCGTTGATGCAAACCTCTTGTCTGCACTCTTACGATGCAATATCTGGCGAAATGGCGCTGAACCTTTCGCCGTGTCAGCACGTCCGTAACAATGAATGTCAAAATGTCGCGCCTGGTGCGCAACTGATGGAGTCGCAAGACCGCAATGTCGGATGACAGTTTAGGGGAAGGCGACAGTTCGTTCCCAAAGCCAAAGCCGCCCACAACCGATCCCACGGCTTATTTCTACCTTGTCATGATGGTGCTCATCGGTTCGAGCACCGCGCCCTCCGCGCGTTATGTCGTCCATGAAATCCCCGTCGGCCTGATTCCGCTCATTCGGTTCGGCATCTCCGGGCTCGTGCTCTTGCCGTTCGTCTGGCGCTCCGAAGGCTTTCGCCGGATGCTCCGAAACGACCTCCCGCGCCTGCTGATCACCGGTGCCTGCTGCATCCCGATCAATCAGTTCTTCTTCCTGAACGGTGCGCGACTCGCCCCGACAACCCACGTCGCGCTCATTTACGCCGCCTGCCCCCTGGTCGTGCTCGCCCTCGCAACCGTGCTTCGGCAAGAACATTTCGCCGTGAACCGGCTGCTTGGCGTGCTCTCGAGCATGCTCGGCCTGTTTGTGATCGCGCTCGGCAACTTCAACGGCCAGGCCGCAGGCGGTTCCGATGTGGCTCGCGGCGACCTTCTGCTCATCGGCGCTGTTACCTCGTGGGGAGCGTATCTCACTGTCGGCAAACCGCTTGTGGGACGTTACGGCTCGCTGCCGGTGCTCGCCGGAACGTTTTTGTTTGGTAGCCTGCTCGACGTTCCCATTGCCTTCTGGAACATGAATTCCTGGCCGCCGTTTTCGGGCGTTTCCAACCGCGCCTGGCTCGCGCTTCTGCACCTGACGTTCATCCCGACGATTTTCGGCCTCTGGTTCCAGAACCTCGCGCTGCACAAGCTCGATTCGAGCCAGGTGGCGACGTTCGGCAACCTCTCGCCGGTGCTGACGATGATCTGGGGTGCCCTGCTCTTCGGCGACCGCCTCACACCGACGCTGGCGCTCGGTGGGACGTTGATCATGGTCGGGCTATTCGGTACAAACCGAGGCCCCAAGCGGATCGTCATTCCGCGACCAGTTCGGACCCAGGTACCTGTTTCGTCATGAGTGAATCGCGACCGCGCAGTCTGGCCGTCTTCGTTACAAGTCACGGATTCGGCCATCTCAATCGCACGGTCAGCGTGCTCAACCTGATCCCGGATGAGATTCCGATCACGATCCACTGCGGCGCCGAGTTGATCACCCACTGGGGCGAACGTCTGATTCGCCCCGCTTCATTTGAACCTCGGCCAACCGACTTCGGCGCTTACAACCCGCCCGGCGATAGCCTTACGACGGATGGGTCTGAGACGATCCGTCGCGCTTTAGAAGCTCATGCCGAGGCAGTCGCACGAATCGAAACCGACGCCAATCTGCTTCGTTCCAGCGGTGCTTCCGTCGTCCTTTGCGACGCCCCCGCCACACCGCTCGTCTCCGCCAAAAAGGCGGAAATCCCCGCCTTCCTCCTCGCCAACTTCACCTGGGCCGACATCTACCGCGAGCACGCCGTCGACGAACTCGGCAAAAAACTCGTCGCCGAACTGAATGCCATCTATTCCCAGGCGACGGCCATTTTTCGCGCCGAACCGGCCCTCCCGCTTACGGGAATCGCGCCAATTATTGAAGTCGGCATGGTGGTAACGCCCGGGCGCGACCGCCGGGTCGAGCTTCGCGAAAAGCTGGGACTGGCAACCAGCGACCGCCTCGTTTATTTCTATGTCGGCCGCTATGGCCAGTACGGTATGGGCTGGGATCGGTTGCGAAAAATGGGAGAGCGCGGAATTCACTTCGTCGGATTTCACCCTCCGCCGCACGACGCAGGTGAAGTGCCGAACCTGCACGTCGCCCCGCCGTGGGAATGGACCGGTGCCGACCTCGCCGCCTCGTGCGACATCGCCGTGGCCAAGGCGGGATATGGGACCGTCTGCGAGGTGATCGTCGCCGGCACGCCGTTCATCTATCCGCCCCGAACTGGATTCGCCGAACATCCCGAACTCGAGCGAGCCTTGAACGCGTGGGGCGGCGGTATTCGCGTCAGCCCGCAAGATTTCAACGAGTTCGCCATCGAAGCCGCGATCGACCAGGCCCTCACGCTCCGTCCCGGCCCACCCCCGTTCCCAATCGACGGTGCCCAACGCGTCGCCGACCACCTGATCGCCTGCATCCGGCAGAGCTGAGACCCATTCATGAAAATCGTCATCCACCCTGCCGTCGAAGCCGATCGCCTCGCCGCCCTCCAGTCCGCCGCCGCGCCGGGGACCGAGTTCGCCAACGCGACGACTTCAGACGAAGCCCTCGCCGCAATGTCCGGTGCCGACGCCTACCTGGGCAAGATCACGCCCCCCCTGCTCGCCGCCGCCAATCAATTGAGCTGGGTGCAATCGTTCACGGTGAGTCTAGAACACTACATCTTCCCGGCCCTCGTCGATCACCCCTGCACGCTGACCAACATGCGCGGCCTGTTTGGCGACGTGATCGCCGACCAGGTGATGGGCTACGTCATCTGCTTCGCCCGCAATCTGCATGTTTATATTCGCAATCAACTCGAACATCGCTACGACCCACTCGGTGGCGAAAAGGGACGGGTAAACTTCGCCGCCGGCCCGGGAACCGTCAACGACATGGACCGCGCGACGATCTTTCTGCCCGATGCCACGATGGGAATCGTCGGCCTGGGAGCAATCGGCCGCGACATCGCCAAACGCGCCAAGGCGTTCGGCATGAACATCATCGCGGTCGACAAACATCCCGAACGAATCGCACCCAATTCCGACGTCACGTCAGTCTGGGGCATGGACGAGCTTTCGACGCTATTGGCGCAGTCCGATTTCGTCGTGATCGCCGCGCCTCACACACCAGAATCCGCGGGATTGTTTAACGCCGCGACGATCAGCCAGATGAAGCCGAGCGGCTATCTCATCAACATCGGCCGAGGCGCTATCGTCGTCCTCGATGATCTGGTCGCAGCGTTGAAATCGAAGCATATCGCGGGCGCAGCGCTCGACGTTTTCGAGGTCGAGCCGCTACCAGCCGACCACGCGCTTTGGGATTTCCCCAACGTCCTCATCACGCCGCACACGGCTGGCTATTCGCCCGCAATCGCCGCGCGACATCTGGCGACGCTCACCGAAAACGTGAGGCGATTCACGCGTGGCGAAGAGTTGATCAATCAGGTCGACAAGCGATTCTGGTTCTGAGCCGTTTCGCGCGATCCCGCGCGGTTCTACAATACGGTGGAAGTTACCCAGTTAGGATAAGACAATGGCTAGGACTGGGTGGCCCGGACAACTTGTTGTCCGGGTGGCGTAGCCACAAGAGGGCGAAGCCGAACAGGTCGCGATATCCTCTTGTCGCTTCGCGACCGCGACAACAAAGTTGTCCCGGCTACCGAATGCGTAACTCGCATACCGATCGCCCGTCCCGGAATTTCGACCCGACTTTTTCGCGAACTTTGAGGCTGCCGATGGTTTCCATCCTGCGCGATAACGGACTCTCGGCCCTGGTCGCGAGCGAATCGGTCGAACTCTTGGCCAGTGGTCTCGTCTTCACCGAAGGTCCGCTCGAATTGCTCGACGGCTCGCTCCTGTTCGAAGACGTGAAGGCCGAAAAGACCTACCATCTCGCGCCCAATGGCACTGTTACCCTTCTCCGCGAAAACACCGGCGCGGCCAACGGCCAAACTTTCGGTCCCGACGGCCTCATCTACTTCTGCGAACAAACCGGTCGGCAAATCTCGCGGATGAAGCCCGACGGCACCAATGTTGAAACGGTCGTCACCGAGTGGCAAGGCGGCCACCTGAACAGCCCGAACGACATCGTCGGCCGCGGTGCCAACGGCTGGCTCTACTTCACCGACCCGCCTTACGGCGTCACTCCCGAAACCCGCACCCTGCAATTCCAGGGTGTATATGCCCTTGACCCTAAGAACAACGAACTTCATCTCCTGCTCGACGACTTCGAAAAGCCCAACGGCCTCGCCTTCTCGCCCGATGAGAAGACACTCTACATTTGCGACACCGCGCACTATCATGTTCGTGCGTTTGATATCAACGAACACGGTGGCATCGTCGCCAATTCCGGCCGAGTTTTTGCAACGCAAGACCCCGGCAAACCCGGCGGACCCGACGGCATGAAGGTCGACATGGACGGCCGCGTGTACGTCGCGGTCGCGCTCGGCGTGTGGGTCTATTCGCCCGACGGAACGCTGCTCGGCATCCTCGAGTTGCCCGAGCGTCCCTCAAATCTCGCCTGGCGGGGAGATGGCTCGATTCTGGCCATTACAGCGGTGGACAAGGTTTATCAGGTGAAGTTGAAGGTGAAAGGCTTGCTGCCGCCGTTGCATCCTAAGAGCTAAGCGCCCATGGTTAACCCAGGTTCTCGAACCTGGGTGGCGCAGCCACAAGAAGCTCGCCCGTATGCGATCTCACCTGATTACCAGTCCGTCCCCTGGCTTCACCACGCGGATTCAAGAACCGGCGGAACGGCATTAGCCCGCCCACGCCAGGCTTGCGTTCTACGACATTGTAGAGAGCAACTCTCTCGCGACTTCCAGTAAGAACAGCAACCTGCCAATGCGCGGCAGGAACGGCTGTTCGACGAACTGAATGGCTTCGGCAATTCGCGCCAACTCGATGAGAAGAGTGACGAGGAGAATCAGTATAAGTCTCCCCGCCATTTCAGCCATCGAACCGAACTGAACAGTCATCGCATGCGTGGCAATGGCAAAGGCCGGTAGGATGACCGTAACCGTCGTCACGGCGATCAACGTAATCGCGAAGCTCAAGGTCAGCGCCAGGCAGAGCGGTTCCGACTTCTTCACGGCTCCCCCCTTTTGCCGCCTGACAGGAATGAGACCAATTCATTTCACCATCAATAACGCGCGCACGAAATTCAAAATCTCACCCGAGGCTCCCTTTGAACTTCATCAAAAAGCTCGGCATCAACTGGTTCATCTTCCTGTTCCTGATCTTCAGCCTCTGCGTGCTGTTCCTGATCCTCGCCGCGATGGTTTACGTCGCGATGCAGGAGCCAGTCTGAACAAGCGGTGTACCGCGCAAGGCGTAAAGGCAGACCGACACAGCCTGGCGCGTCGATTCGCCGGCGGGAAAAGGACTTGGAATTACAGCAAATTGAGAACGTACACGCCTCGCAAAACTCAAAGTGTTCCCCGAACTTTCACCAGCGGATCGGCTTGCGCGGTGTGGGGTGGAGGGCACGGCCCGAAACCCCGTGGCCGCGCGATTCGAAATCTACGTGTGATAGAGCAATAGGTTGAGGACTACTCGCTTATCCCATAAACTCGAACCCATGCGACGAAATTTCCCGCGACTCACCGTGCGACGCATGATGCTCGCTGTGGCAATTATCTCGTCTTTTCTCGGGATGGTTGCGTACTTTCAGCGCCAGGAATCCATACGGCTTCATGAATACTACGAGCGACGCGCTGAATATTACCGAGAGTGCGTCAGCGAACTCCGCCAGATCCTGGCGCATTGGCCCGATGATGCCAATCAGGAGCATGGTTACGGCTTCGAGTGCGGACGCACTCCTGCGCTCAGACTCAGGTGGCGCCAGTACTACGAAACCATCGCCGATATTTATAACAAGGCGGCGAATCGTCCCTGGGATCCCTTACCGCCTTTGCCGCCGAAGCCCGAAGTTGTTCCCGCTCACATAGATCTTTGACGATCAGACCAGCGTGAACAGAGAGCCAGCCTGGCAACTCGATCCGCCGCCAAAGAAACGGGACGAGGTATGACCGGCTCGACAGGGCGTGCGCCCGTAAAAGACCGTCGTAACCCATGACCTCCGCTGGCGGATTGGGATTCGACCGGTTATCATGATTCCAGGGTCGATGGCGATTGGTGCCGTCTGGCTTGATCGGAGGAGGCGTCCCGCTTCGGCGCGCAGGGGACGCTCGGCTCTCCACCGAGATCTGTTTCCTCGGGAATTGTGCCTGGGGCCGGGGCTATTGTGTTCAGGAGATCGGCGTGGCGAAAGAGGAACCCATTCGTACGGAAGGCCGAATTGTCGAGGCTCTGCCCAATACGCAGTTCATGGTCGAGCTGGAAACCGGTCATCGCATCCTGGCGCACATCGCCGGTAAGATGCGCAAGAACTTCATTCGTATCGTCCCCGGCGACCGCGTGACGATCGAAATCACGCCCTACGACCTCACCAAGGGTCGCATCGTTTATCGCGAACGATAAACCACCCCGCCTCCGCTCGCCAAACCTGCCGTATTCCGTCCGTTTTGTCTTGCTGAACTCTTTGATCTCTCGTTATTTCCGCCGCCACCACGCGTCGAGGGGTAGCCCTTGCGCCTGGCAGGCGGGCTCGATCACCTCGCGAAACCGCGCGGCATCGCCAGGATAGCCGGCCGTCGGTTTGAGGTCGGGAAATCGCGCGATCCAATACGCGTTAAATACGTCCATCCACCGCTCGCGGACGGCCTTACTCACCAAAGACGCCAGCGCGACCAGGCCGTCGCCCGCGTCCGCCTTGGGCTCGAGCCGCAAATCGAGGCGGCGATCGTTCGACCGCAGCGCATAAACGCTCAACTCCGGCCCCTCGACACCCCTGTCGATCCAAACTTCGGGAAACGCCTGCACCAGGTTATCCCAGTAATAATTCCGCGCCCCGTGCTTATCCGACCGCACCGAAGCCGGCCGTGACTGCCCGGTCAGATTCCAGACGTGGCTAAGCAGCTCGATAAACGCCTCAAAGTGGACCGAAGCCTTCGATCGATGCACGTCCAGCCGCGCATTGAATCGCGAAGGTCCCATGACCACCGATTTCACATCGATAATCCGCCAGTTCGCCCCCTGAAACGGCGCGGCGGGTTTGAGATCGGCGCTGTTGAATGGGTCGGAATTCTCAACCCAGGGCGCTAGCTCGACTTCAGCGAGCGAACCGGCCTGAATCGCCTGGAACAGTGATTCGATACACTGCGGAACTGGCCGGCCGGCTGCGTCGATCAATGCATAACAGGCATGATCGAGCCGCTTGCGTTCTTTCCGCGCCTTGAACACTGCTTTCGAATCATCGACCCAGAGCTTATCGGCTGATCCTCCAGCGCGACAGACGGTTTCAGCCAGGTCTGCCCAAACGTCGGGCGGATGCGTTTCCGGCCCCTCGGCGATCACTGCGGACATGACGAGCGGCCCTAGGTTCGGCCCGTAACCCGCCTCGTCGATGCCGACCCAGAGCATTGGGGATTCCTGACGCGATTTAATTATATAAGGAGATCATTGATCTCCTCGTTACCATGCTCTGCGTGGTAACGCTCTTCCGGCCGCTCTGCGGCCATGCTGAGTAAACCAAGCTCGATGATTATCTCGTTTCGAAGCGCCGGTCCGCAATCCCGCGGCAGATCACTGATGGGCAAAGTTAATGCGAGTTACGGATTTGGCGTCGAACATTACGCCAAATCGGGTGGCCGGGACAACTCGTTGTCCCGGTCGCGAAGCGACAAGAGGAGATCGCAAACTGTTCCGTTTTGCCCTCTTGTGGCTGCGCCACCCATTCCTACTGCATCCCATCGTCCTGATCGCGTAACTATTAATTCAATGGGATCGACACACCGAAGGAAACCTCGGTGCGGTCGCGCTGCGCGAATTATCTCGTCGTGACGATGCTCTTCACCGTCCCAGAATTCGCTTAACGTTCCACCCCTGAATTGTACCGTCGTAGCTTGCGGTTACGAGCCATTGGCCATCAGGCGAGAACGCAAGATCGCTGATCGCACCCCAATGCCATTTGAGCTTAGCGATTCGCATCCCTGTTTTCACATCCCATAACCGCACGTCACCGCGTGCATTGACTGGCCAAGGATGCGACGTGAACCCGCCACCCGTCGCGATGATTCCCGCGCGGGGATAGAAGGCCCAGGCATTGATTTGATCGGGATGTCCTTCAAGTGCACAAATGTTCTCTTTAGAATAGGCATCATTGATTATCAATGTCGAGAATCGGGAGGCTCCGTCTGTCTCAACACGATATTGGCCATCCGGACTTATCGTTCGATTGGGAGTTCCCCACGCGAATGATGATTCGTCGGGATTTCGCGACTTCAACTCACCTGTCGACACGTCCCACAACCAAACACCTCGATCGTCCCGGATTCCTATTGATCCTAGAGTCTTGCCGTCAGGTGAAAAAGCGATTCGACTCACAAATTCAGTATGTCCTGAAATGACGGCGTATGGCCGCCATGTGCGAACATCCCAGAGGCGGATGAGCTTATCCGCGCCGCTCGACGCCAGGATTTTGCCGTCGGGGGAGAACGCAATGTCGTATACAGGAAACCCGTGTGCTCGCCGCTTGAAGTCCGGCCCGGTCATGCCGTACCAACGGTACGCCAAGAACAAGGCGATCAGTGTGAAAACTCCACGCTGCAAAAGTCGAGAGTTTACAAAACGCATGACAGGCTCACGACGCTACAAAAACTCGCGTCCGAATCTGTCCTAATAATATAGGAGTGTGAGGGTTCGTCAAACTGATACGCGTCCATGTCCGCAATCCCGCCGCGTGCAAAATCCCACCTACGTTCTGCATCGAAGAAGACCGCAGAGCGGTCGCGGCGCGTGACGACGCGGAGCATCGTCACGAGGGTTGCGCGTGGGTTTCAATACTTTGGAGACAATTCAGGCCGCAGAGGCATCGTCGCGCTCTTCGACCGTCGCCACCGGATCAGCAGCCGCCGGCTTGTCCCACGCCAGGGCAGCCGTCTTGCCTTCAATCTCCGCCGCCAGGCTGGCGTAATCTTCGGCGCCACGGCTGGTCGGAGCGTACTGGAAGATCGACTGCCCGAAGCTCGGGCATTCCGCGAGCCGGATGTTCCGCCGAATCCGCGTTTTGAACACGCGCGCATCGGCCCAGGGCGCAGGTGCCGATCGCTTGCCGTCGAAATACTTGTCGAGGTCTTCGATCACTTCACCGCCGAGGCGCGTGCCGGAGTCGTAGAGACATAGCACCACACCCGCGACTTTCAGGTCGCGATTGATTCGCTTCGAAACCAGGTTCACAGTTTCGAGCAGTTTTGAAAGCCCGTGCAAGGCCAGGAAGTGGGCCTGAAGCGGGATGAGGACCTCGCGAGCGGCGCAAAGAGCATTCAACGTCAAAACGCCCAGCGACGGCGGGCAGTCCATCAGCACGTAGTCGTACTCTTCCCCTTCGGCGTCGAGCGCATCGCGGAGAATCACTTCGCGGCCAACGGTGCCGCTCAGCTCGAAATCGGCGGCGGCGAGGTCGATGTGTCCGCCGCAAATCGTCAGGTTGGGCGCAACGGTTTTGCGAACCTCGGCCAGCGGCATCCCCTGCGTTAGCACTTCGTACAGCGAAGGACCCGAACGACCCGGCAGAAGGCCAAGGTGGAGGGTGGCGTGCGCCTGAGGATCGAGGTCGAGAACGAGCGTTCTCTTGCCGTCCGCCGCGAGCGCCGCGGCGAGATTTACCGTGGTGGTCGTCTTGCCGACGCCGCCCTTCTGGTTCAAAACCGCGATCCGTCGCATGGTTTGCCCCTTCCCTGTTGGCAGTTTGGTCCGGAGTTTAGCCAGGTTCGACTTGCGCGCAAAGGCCAGTTGCGATGGACCTCGGGTTCTGGGTTAATCTCGGGTTGACGTCTACACCCGTGATCCAGAACCGCGAACCCGGGAGCTCTCCGACGTGAAATCGCCTCTGAAGCTATTGCTCTGCCTTGCCGCATGTCTCGCCATTCAGCCGCTCGCCCGCGGCGACGAGCCCAAAGACACCCAGCAAGCCAAGACCTTTGAAAAAGAAGTCACAGTCAAGGTTAAGCTGAACTACCTTCTCTATCTTCCCAAGGGATACGAAGGAGCGAGCGACGGCAAAAAGTGGCCGCTCATGCTGTTTCTCCACGGCGCGGGCGAGTCGGGCAATGACCTCGAAAAGGTCAAGAAGCACGGCATGGCCAAGGAAGTAACGACCAAGGATTTCCCCTTCATCGTCGTCTCGCCGCAAAGCAACGGCCGCGGCTGGAATCCTGACACGCTCAACGCTCTGATCGACGATTTGGTCGCCCACTATCGCGTCGATACCGATCGCATTTACCTCACCGGCCTCAGCATGGGCGGATACGGCACCTGGGCGCTCGCCGCGGCGTATCCCGATCGGTTCGCGGCAATTGCGCCGATTTGCGGCGGTGGCGATCCCAAGCAGGCGAACAAGATCAAGAACATCCCCACCTGGGTCTTCCATGGCGCCAAGGACCCGACAGTGCCACTCGCGCGTTCGGAAGAAATGGTCAACGCGCTCAAGGCTATCGGTGCCAATCCTAAATTCACAGTTTATCCAGAAGCCAAGCACGACTCCTGGACCGAAACCTACGCCAATCCCGCACTCTTCGAGTGGTTTCTAAGCCACAAGCGCGGTGAAGGTAAGTAACCCTTAGATGCAACCAAGTACGAGCCGGCGCGAATTCCTCGTGTCGGCTCGCTCAATATCCTACAGTTTCGATGTCAATGTGTTCACGATTCGTGGACGCCACCGTGTTGAGTTCGATTTGCGCGAGTTTGTCTTCTCGCAACTCATGAATTCGACGATAATTGCGGACATCGTTTCATCAAGGCCTCACGATTGAGGCTTGGCCGAGCTGGGAGCAGGGATGGAGGAAGTCGTCGAACAGTTGCGCAGGGTCGCCCTTGGGCTGAAGCTTGTGCTGGCCGGGGTGGTCGCCATGGTGGTCTACGCCGTGGCCCTGATCGCCGTCATGGCCATCTTTCTCGAGCTCAAGAATAATCCTGCCGCGATGACCGACGCCCTTCAGCGCGATCACGCCGCAGTGATGATCGGCCTCACCGCGCTCGGTGTGCTGTCGCAGATTCTGACGATTGCCGGAAAAGTCTACTGCATCTCAGTCCCGCAAAAATCGGCCGCGACACCGCACATCGTCATGGCGACGTCGGGAAGCGCGATTGGGATGATGCTATACGTCGCAAGCCGCCTGCCCGAGTTCTCTGAATTCGCCACCGACCTCGCGGGCGCCGGAACGGTTCTCATGATGTTCGGCTACCTCTGGTTCATCGCGTTTCTGGGCCAACTCGCGCGTTTCTTCGGGTCGGCCCGCATGCGCATGAAAGCGCGTCGCGTGTTGCTGGGATCGAGCATCACGCTGACCATCGTCTTTCTCTCGATGACAAGCGGCATGGGAAACGCGGTCACTGTTCTGACTGGATTGTTAGGCCTGCTCGGCGCGTTGCTCATGTTCGGAATGTATGCCCTGTTCGTTTACGACATGAGGCGCCTGACCGATAACGCCGCCAACTACGTCGCCGAGCGCGAGGGACTCGCGGATTCCTGAGTCGATGTGCGGTGACGCTCGATCGTTACGGAGAACGACCGATGTATTGCACGAACTGCGGAACGAAAGCACGCGGCCGCTTCTGCGCAGAATGCGGCCAAAAAATCGATCCCGACGACAACGCGCCGATCGCGGTTTCAACGTCGTCGAGCACACAAGTGCAAGCCGTCGCCGCGACGGTTCAAGTTCTCGACATGCCCGACCCCGACTGGGACGAGGAAGTCGACTACCGCACGCTGCTCGAATTTCCCGCCGTCCGCGAGCGCATTGAACAGGCCGCGAGCGAGGCGAAGAAAGGGCTCAGCGCCGAAGAGTTTCTCGGATGGGCCGAGAAAGCATTTGGGACGATTCACGGCGTACCGGTGCCGCTCACGAAGGTCATTGCGATTGCCACGCCGATGTTCGAACGGATGGGCATCCACACCGGCAAATCGCGCACAGAAATTCTTGCTAGCCCCGTCGCGAAACTCATCGTCGCCGCGCTCTGCTCGTTCGCCCGCAATAGCCAGCAAATCAAACACGTGCATCAAGGGTCGGATGGCTGCGTGTTCGAAGTCTCAGTTCCGTCGAGCATCTGGACGATGGAATCGCGCATGATCGTCACGGTTCGCCGACACGATCTCCAAACTGAAGTCAGTGCGCAAACAACTGTACCCGGCCAGATGTATGACTGGGGAAAGAGTCAAAAATGGCTCGATACGTTGTTTGATGAGCTCGCGAGTGATTCGATCTAACCCAAATCACTCCGCCGTTTCAAACATTCGCCGGACCGCCTCGGCAATCGCCGGCACTTCGGCCATCGCACCGACGCCGAAATCACCGCATGCGAGCTTCTTTGCCTGCGGCGGCACCAGCACGATTCCGGGCGCACACTCGGCGAAAACTTCCGACGCCTCATCAAGTGGCCAGCGCTCGGCCGGCTTGCACGTTCCGCGATCGTCGATGATTTGCGACAGGTGCCGGTGCGTCACCGGACTTTCCCACATCATCGTGTTCATCGCCGGTGCCAGAATCACAGGGCGTGTAAAATCCCAGGCGCGAAAAACGCACGTCAGCGTATTGTCCGAAATCCCGAGTGCGAATTTCGCGAGCGTATTCGCATCGAGTGGTGCAACAATAAGCACATCTGCCCAACGTCTCAGCTCGATGTGCACGACCGGCTCGCCCATGCGATAGCCAACCGCCGGCCACTCATCGCTATCGCGAATCACGGGACCCGCGGGCAGCGTGTCACCCTCCTTGGTTACGGTCGGCTCAAGGTCGGCCGGCTCGAAAAAGTAAAGCGCGGTCGAAGTCGCGACCACGCGGACGTCGTGCCCCGCCTCGCGGAGTGCGTGGTAGAGATTCGGCGTACGAATCGCCGCGACCGAGCCCGTCACTCCTAAAACAATGCGCGCCATGCCGACTCGACGGTAAGAGAAATCGGCGCCGATGTGCGGCCCATCGCCACGTTTAAAGCGCCTGTTGTCCATTATACCGTGCGCGAAACCCTGCCAAGCCACGCGCCTTGACCGAGCAATGCTGCCCTTAACGCAGTCAGACCAACATCGTGAATCACGGCGTGTCTTTTTTGGACTTCGATTTCAACTTGGCGAGAATTTCTGGAGAAGAAGGAACCACCTTGATCGCTGTAGGAAGTTCCGGAGCAAGGACCGCGAAATTCGGCTTACCCTCAATCAGGAAGAAGACATATCTTTCCCGCTGCTTTGGCATCTTCTCCTTCCCAGACGGGCAAACGTTCACTGTTACCAATGAGGGATCCTTCGGTTCTCCCTTCAAAATCTCCAATTGACCAAGCCCGAGTCTCCCTCTTCGACCCGAATTGTCGCCAATTGAGAATTCGTTCCAGGGAGCGGCAATCAACACAATACGAGACTTGGCCCACGCCTCGTCGACACTCATGTTTTCGCCTGGCAGCGCCACCTGCCCCAGGAGACTTACACCCAGAATCGTCGCCAGAATCAAAGCAACCTCCTTGCTCGATGCCAGGGGCTAGCTCGAACGTCTTGCTCAAGCAGACAGACAATATCGGTCATCGTTGATATCGATAAGAGCAAACAGAGCGTCTGCTCTTTTCACGACTCTCGATCCACCCATTCCGCCAAAAACGCGGTAACCTGAGCCGAATTGTTGTTGACGTAAGCTGTGCTCAAGTGTTTTCGCGTAACGAAACTCTTGCTCACGGCATGATCAAAACATTCGAGCAAACGGGCGAAATGGGCGGCGCTGTTGGGCACGCCAATGCTGCTTCGTGCAGCACTGAGGTTTATTGTTGATCAATTGTTTGCAGCAGCAACTTAATCGTTGCGAGGGCCGGCATGAGACCGCGAGAAGCGGTGGAGAGGTCGTCCGGCAATATTGTGAAGTGGTCGGCCATGGGCTCGCCAGAACGGCGAGAGTGGCCAGGCTTAGCGACGGTCGGCCGAGAGCGGTTCAACCGTCGTGTTGATCGCGGCTGTCAAACGATTCCACAATTCTTTTTGGAGTTCGCGGTGTTCGCGACGAGTGGTGAGCAATCGCTCATTCGCCCGCTGCGCCACCATTTTGACGATCGCTTTGAGATCGGCCGAGATCAATCCGGTGAGATCTTCAAATTCGGTCGGTAAGTCCAACTCCTGAAGCGCTGATTCCGATTTGCAAGTAGCCATTCCAAACCCTCCTTGGCTGGGGTGGAAGACAGACCCGCGATCCCATCGCGAGCTTCCGTCATCCTTTTACGCCCTGCGCCCCCAGTCAAGCAACAAAAAAATCCGAAGGTGCCCGCAAAACTCTCCTAGACCCGGCCACCGTGAGTTCGTTGCGATCTCATTAAGGTAGCCCAAGCAACTATCGCGCCGCGTCTCATCGAAATCGTAGGATACAGAACGATCAAACGTGCGATGACTTCCTGATGATACGCAAGTTCCGATCGGCGAGTTCGTCAGAACCACGTCGGTTCGGCGTCGCGATTCGCACCCGGCCCGAGTGCCTCATGCAGTAACTCAACCAGCCGCGAACCGTCGATCAACTCGATCGGATTCTCGGCGACAAACCGCTCGGCCGCGAGCGAAAACGTGGCAGTCGTCACGAAAAAACCTTTGTGACTCCTTGTGTGATGGATTGTTCCCAAAAACTTCTGCAGTTCGGGCGAGCCCACAACGCCGCCCTTAAAATACTTGCACTGAACGATCCCCAGCAGTCCCTTCTTGCGCACCCGCAGGTCGACCCCTTGGTCTCCCGTGCCACCCGAATGCTCGACCTCGTATCCGAGCGCCTCGAAGATCTCGCCGACGAATTCTTCGAACCCTTCAGGTGTTAGCGTGCTGAGCTGAGAGAGTTTTGCCTCGGCCCTGCGCGCCTGATTGCGCAATCGTTCGACTCGCTCTTTCCCCTCGCGCACCGTATCTCGTGACGACTTCACTTCCCGTTCCAGCCCCTCGCGCTCCGGACCATTCAGACGCGCGAGATACCGATCCATCTTGAAAAGAACATTTTCTATCGTGTTGTCCAGTCGCGACCGTTCCGCACGTGTAAGTTGATTCTGATATCGGCGAAAGATGGCGTACTCGAGATGTTCGGCCGCCCCTGCCCACTCGCTTGGTGTGCGTAGGCTGGGTGCATCTTCCTGATAGGGAGACGCATTCCAGAGTAGGTTCTGTCGTGTGGCTGGGGAGTTCGTTTCGGGCGGCGTCGCCGGGGACGAACCCAGCTCCGCGCCTTGCTTCTTCAACCAGTCGAGCAGCATCGCCGCACACTGCGGACCCAGACACTCCATCAATCGACCTCACCGATTGCGAGCGTCCCCTGCATGCTATCAACGTGAACTTAGACCAGGTGTGACGCTCATTAGTTCCCGACTTCCGATCTTACTGACGAATTTTTCGAGAACCAGTGCCGCGCGCCGATTTCATGTTGGCATCGGCGTTGACTCCATAGGCACCAACGCCCGACAATCGGGCGGTCGCCCTTGTTTAGAAGACGTTCTCAGAGGTGTGTCGCGATGGCGCGTTTTGCCGTGATTCTGCCTGCCGCGGGACGCTCCACCCGTTTTGGTGACCCAAAACAAAAAAAGATCTACGCCGAACTCGATGGCCGCGCCGTCTGGCTTCGCGCAGTCGAGCCGTTTCTTAATCGCGACGACGTGTTTCAAATCGTCATCTCCATCGCGCCCGAAGATCGCGAGTTGTTCGAGATTCGCTACAGCGCGAACGTCGCGTTTCACAACATCAAGGTGATCGAAGGCGGTGCCGAGCGACACGACTCAATCGCACGCGCACTCGAAGTCGTCGACCCTTCTTGCACATACGTCGCCGTACATGACGCCGCGCGCCCCTGTGTAACACCCGAGCTCATCGACGCTGTTTTTTCTGCGGCAGTAAATCACGGCGCAGCGATTCTGGGAGTGCCCATCGCCGACACGCTCAAACGCGTTGACGAACATCACAAGATCACCGGCACCGTCGCCCGCGCCGGTCTCTTCGGTGCACAAACACCGCAAGTCTTCCGCCGCGACCTCTTCGAATCCGCCTACGCCGCAACCCGCGACGCCAGCATTACCGACGACGCAATGCTCGTCGAATCGCTCGGGCACGACGTCTACGTCGTCGAAGGCTCGCCAATGAATCTCAAGATCACAACACAAGCCGATCTCAGCCTCGCCGCCGCAATCCTCGCCGCGCGCCCCGCACCAAAAGTCGACGCACCATCGCACCCCTTCGCCGACGAAAATGCCATGTGGCAGGACCTCCCAAAAAAGTCCGCCAACGACTTGTTTTCCTGATATTTTAACATCTATAAATAAACATGACTCGCTCCCATGCTCCGCGTGGGAGCGCATCCCCGACCGCTCCGCGGTCATTCAAGTCCCCAATCTCCCCTCTCCAAAAAACTCTCAAAAATTACTGTACACCCGTTGACTATCGGTCGATAAAAGGTTTCAATCCACGAGCGTGAACCGCGTTCGCCGGGAAATGAGATTCATCGCAAAGGAAACCTCGATGTCATATGCCGACACGATTCTGCCCGAGTTCGATCAAGAAATGGCCAGCACGCGTAAAGTGCTGGAAAGCATTCCCGACGACAAGTTCGACTGGAAGGCGCATCCCAAGTCGAACACCATCGGCTGGAACGCGAACCATGTCGCCGACATTCCCAACTGGCTTGTGATGGTGTTGTCGTCGCAATCGCTCGACATCGCGCCAGTGAATGGCCCGCCCTACTCCTCGCCAAAACTCACGCACACGAAGGACATCCTCGAAGTTTTCGACCGCAACGTTGCAGCCGCCCGCGAAGCCATCAAGTCAGCCACCGACAAATCGATCGGCGAAACCTGGACCCTCGAAGCTGGCGGAACGCCGATTTTCTCATTGCCGCGCGGCGCCGTGATTCGAAACATGGTGCTCAACCACATCATGCACCACCGCGCACACATTTGCGTCTACCTCCGCCTGAACGACCTCCCCGTCCCCGGTCTGTACGGCCCTTCGGGCGACTAATCGGCTGGCGATAAAACGAACGTGCCTACGGTTGTCCGTAGGCACGCGTGCTTCGTTGCTAACGTTCTTGAATGCTCACTTGCTGTTGAGCAGCTTCCAGAGCGTGGGCTCGATGGCGTCGGCTTCGAGACGATAGCCCTTCGAGCTGAGGTGCAGGAAGTCGGGCATGATTTCCTTCGCGAGCGATCCGTCGGGGCTGAGGAACGTCGACGCGATGTCGAGGTAGAACACGGTCTTACCGTCGTCGAGCTTCGAGATTTGCGAGTTGATCGACTTGATCCGGTCGCGCGCCGCGTTCTTCGCCTCTTGCCCACGTGGGAAGACGGCCAGGAGCAAAACCTTCGTGGTCGGCAGCTTCTCGTGCAACGACTTGACGATGGCAGTGACACCCTGAGCGATCTCGTCCGGCGAGTTCGTGGACAGGTTGTTCGTGCCAATCATCACGACCGCGACCTTGGGGCTGATCCCCTTCACCTCGTCGTGGTCGAGCCGCCAGAGGACGTGCTGAGTGCGGTCGCCACCGATCCCAAGATTCACCGCTTTGCGGGCGCCGTAGTATCGTTCCCAAACGTCCTTGCCGTTTCCTTCCCAGCCTTGCGTGATCGAATCGCCGATGAAGATCAGCTCGGCCTGGCCATTTTTCACGCGTTTGAGATGTTCTTCGTGTCGGGCCATCCAGTTGCCGGAGCGGGGCGCGGGGTCGGTTGCGCTCTCGGTCTTCTTCTTCACCTCGGCCGTCTTGGTGTCCTGAGCGAGTGCGGACGACGTCGAAGCAGCCAGGCCGAGCGCAAGGACCATCGCGAAGCGAGTGCGAACGGGTGCAAACCACCGCATGAGCGTGATTCCTCAAAGAAAAGAAAACGCCGGAATGGAAGCGGCCGGGGTGGGTTCAGTAACCGGGGCACAACTCCTGGGAGGTGGTTATCCTAAATCGCCCGTCGCGCGGAGAAAAGGGGCAGGATCGCAATAGGTGGGTTGAGACTCAGGACTTTGCATCGCTCGACACGAATTCACGAACCAAGCCAGTGCGGCGACCGCATTCGTTTGCGTGAACACGGCCGCCGCAATTGCGATCAAACCTTGGTGCGTCGCGTGGCCCGCACCGCGGCAAAACCGGCGACACCCATTGCCAACGTTACGAACGACGCCGGTTCCGGAACCGAGCTTGGCACGGGCGGAGTCGGCGGCGGGGCGTTGAAGCTCACGTTGTCGACAAACAGGTTGATCCCATTCTCGTCAGTAAGGACGATGCGCGAGATCCCGGCCGCCTCGGTAATTCCGAAGAACGTGTTCAAACCGGAAACACTCACGCGATCGGTCTCCAGCAACCCCGATGCGCCGTAAATCGCAATGTCGACGAAGTCGGAGCTAACCACGCCAGGCTGGGTTGAAAGGAGAATGTTGAACCCAACGGCGTTCTGTAGTTGGTCGAACGTCATCTCGAACGAATTATCCTGCGCCGAAACGCCGATCCCCTTCGTCGCGCCCGGAATCACATCCGTGCCCAGAGCGACGAGTTGATTGTTGGAATCGGGTCCAATCGACGCGAAGTTCACGCCCGGAAGTAGATCTCCCGGTAGAAACGCAGCGTTGATCGAATTCGTGTTAAGCGGACTCGGAATCAGGAAAAACGTATGATCCGGGACCCTCGATTCCTCGAACGTTTCGATCGAAAGCCCGGGATTCGCCGCGAGAAACGCAGCCTGGTCCGACGTCGGATTTGTCACCGGAGGTGTCGGAGTGCCGGCTCCGAACGCAACGTTATCGACGAACGTGCTCACACCAGAGAGCTGAGTGATATCGATTTTGGTAATGGCCGTTGTTCCGGCATCGACACCAAAGAACGTGTCGACTCCCGTGGTCGTCACCGTGTCACTGCCCAGTAACCCGGATGCACCAAAAACACCGATCTGAAACACGGCGTTGGCCACCGAGCCGGGGCCCGCGCTGGCGAAAAGGTTCAAGCCGATCGCATTGGAGTTTGCCAGCGTAATCTCGATGCCGTTCGAGAACGAGTACGTGCCAATCGCGCTCGTGCCGCCAGGCGCTGTTCCATGGCCGATCGCGACGAGCGACGTGTTGGGATCGCCTCCAAACGATGCGAATGAAATTCCCGTTTGAATGCTGCCGGGGGCAAACGCCGCATTGTTCGACGTCGAATCGAGCGGCCCCGAAATCACCGCATAACTATTCGGCGCAACGTTGGACGCTTCAAACGTCTCGAGCTGCGTGGTCGTCACATTTGCACTGAAATCCGATCCCAACGTGTAAAACGTCAGCCCGGCTTGCGCGGGAATCGCGTGCCAGAGCAGCAGCAACATAGCCGAGGGCGCAATAACGAAGCGCGCGATCTTTCCTAATCGAATCACAGCATCGCTCCCAGAGAGGAAATGACCACCGGTCGGTGCGGGAGAGTCCGTCGAGCCCGCTTCGGCCCGACCTGTCATGGGTGCGATGATCCTATCTACACCAAATTTTGAAATCGAGCACCGATATGCAAATTTGTTGAGAATTTCTTATTCGATTGTGATTTTTTGCATCAAATATCTGGCGATTCAGAATGACTCTCAGTTCAATGTTCGGTTGCGCAACGATTCGTTCGCGAATCCGTTATTTGTCGCTCAGGACAGGCGATGGCACTGAGGCGCAAGAGCACCGCGTTTCAAACGCGAGAGGCAAACGAAACGTATCGCCTGCTAATCGCCCTGGGCCTCAGTCTGCTCTTTCTTGATGATCTTCTTGAAGGTCGATGACCCGAGCCAGTCGTGAAATCGCAGCAGAATCAGCTCGATATCGCTCAAGCCGTCATACCATGCGATCACTTTCCGTATCGCGTGCGGATCATCCGAAATCAAATTATCGACGCCGCGATTGATCAGCCGAACCGCAAGCTGCGCCTCATCGACATCCCACGCCATCACGTCAAATCCGCGCGCATGCGCTGAAGCGACAAGCCCCGCGCTCGCGAGCCGATAATTGAGGCTCAGCGCATCAACGTCGAGCCGCGTCAGATCGCCGATGCGTACCGAAACGATCGAACCAAGGCGAATTTCAGGCGCAATCACGCGCACTTCCGCCAGGCCAACGCCGTCGAGCGAGCAAACAATGCATTGGTCCGTGAAATTCTGCTTGCGCAAGAGTGCGACGACATCTTTGGCAAGCGTTGGGTCGTGACCATAATATTTCAGCTCGATATTGAGCCGGATTTTTCCTCGCGCCGCTTCGATGAATTCTTCGAGCGTCGCCAGCTTCTCGCCGCGAAACTTGGGATCACCCGCCGCGCCCATATCTGCCATTCGCGCTTCGTCGAACGTCATGTCGCGAATCGGCTTCGCGACACCTGCAAGCCGGCGCAAATCTTCGTCATGCAAAACGACGATCACGCCATCACGCGTCTTCTGAACGTCGATCTCGGCGTAGTCGGCACCCGCGGCGATTCCCGCTTTCAGCGCACTGAGGCTATTTTCCGGCGCGGGTTTCGGCCCAGCACGATGTGCCGTCACCAGCACCAGGTGCCGCGCTGTGAACTTGTGGGCAAGCACCCAGGCTTCGCAACCAGTGACGGCCGCCACGCCAAGAACGACCGCGAACGCCACTGCCATCCGTCTACGCCGGGTCATTCGTTTCACGGGGTCGGCCGAAACCGGCGGCGGCAGGTGTTTCGCCTCACCGCGCTCGAGCAAGCTCGATTCATACAGCAATGTAATGAGCAAACTGAAGCTGATCGACTCGACCATCGCCGCCACCGCAAGCACCGCACCGTTCGCCACAACCAGAAACGCCACCGTGCTCAGCACAACGACGCGCGGAACGTGCACGCCGACTGCATCAAGAATCATCCCACTGATGAAGTCGAGCACATACGCCAGCACCAAGAACGCCAGAAACTTGCCGATTTGCCAGATGACGATCGACCCAAACACCTTCCGCGCTTTGCCTCGCACAAGCACGGCACTCGCCCGCAACGCCCCAATCGGCGAATGCCCCTCGAACAGGCTCGCAGGCACTGCGTAGATCCACCGGATATAAAGCCACGCGAGCACGCCGCCCGCTCCCGCCGCGAGCACGCCGCCAATCGCCACCGCCGCCAAAAAGCGAGGCGGACGATACGTCAGGAAGTAATTGATGTCGCTCCCCGAAAGCAGCAGCCAGTACGTCAGGCCGGCGAGCAGCAAGAATGGCGCAACGACCACGGCTCCCGCTAAAACCTGCAAGCCAGCGATCGCCAGCAGCCGAGGCATGTCGCGAGCCGTCAATCGCGCAAGCTCGCGGAGCGACGTCTTCCCGCCCCGCGCCGCATTGACGCCGAGAATCACGAGTCCCGCCTGTTCGAAAAACTGGATGCCAAGAACGAGCGTCCCAAAGCCGGCGAGCGTCGCGATTCCCAGCGGCGAGAGTCCAAACCGCAGCAACTCGCCGTTCGTGACCGCACTTTCCCAACCAAGCGCAATCGCCGTGTTGAGAAGTGCGGTCGTGAGCGGGCCGAGCAGGAACAGGGTGGCCACTTTCCAGCCAACTTCGTAGATCAAGGCACGAACGGCGATCTTCCGAAAGTTCGGCACCACGCCAGCCCAGGTCGGCGGCTTCGTCGTCAAGGCGTCGCTCATCGCGCCAGTCCTTTCGCGTCAGAGCAGCGTTTCGGGTTCGCCCAAGGTCCACGGCTGGCCGAAATGCTCTTCATAACAAACCTCGGTCAGACCAAACCGGCCGGGGAATGGGTCAGTCGCAAGCGCATGGCCAAGTGCGACTAGGCAGCAAACGATATGGTCGTCTGGAACGCCGAATTCTTCCTTCACACGCGCGTGGTCGAATCCTTCCATCGGCGCTGAGGCAACACCCAGGCTCTCGGCGGCGACCAGCATCGACATGCTCGCGAGCATCGACGACCGAAGTGCCCACGTCGCCAGGTCCGGATTGTTCGGAAACGACCGCGAGACTCGCGCCTTCACCTCGGCCGCGCCATCCGTCGTCATTGCCCCCAGCTCCACGCGATTGGCGAGCATCGGCTCAAGATGTGTTTCATACGCATTCTTGTAACCGAGCACAATCACCATCACCGGCGCATCTGTCACTTTCGGTTGATTGAACGCGCACGCACGCAGCCGCGCGCGGTTCTTCTCGGTCCGCACGACCAAAAATCGCCACGGCTGCAAATTCGTGCTCGAAGGCGCGCAGGCCGCAAGCCCCAAAATCCGCTTGAGCAAATCGTCAGAAAGCGGATGATTCGGGTCGAACCGCCGCGTCGCCCGACGATTCACAAGCGCCTCAGGCACTGTCAAAACTCGTCCCTGCTCTTCCATGACGCCCCACTTTTTCTCTGGACAGACTGCATGATGTCATGCATGATGGTAATATGTGGTCTGTTTCGCGGTCTATCTTACGTAAAGTTTTGGTGGAAGGCGGAGAGACGGATCTTTTTACCCTTTATATTTGTGGGGTAGTGGCGTGCGGCCCATCCGCCTTGGGCAAGTGACACCGAAGCGTAGGGACATCCACCCATGAGAACCAAGCGTACCTTCCAACCGGCGGGCAACGAGGCCCTTGAAGACCGCTCAGTCCCCTCGGCTGGGGGTGGTCTATCCTCGGTGCTCACACGGGTTTCCGTTCAGGATGCCAAGATCGTTGCGCAGGCATTCAAAACGTTCGATAGCATCTACAAGCAAGACGTTGCGTCGATTCTCCTCGCCCCCGGCACCGTCGATCCTTCCGCCAATCGTGCCAACTTCGATGCCGCCGTCGGTGCCGCGCTCAACAACCTGAACGCAACCATCGACTCGGCGATCAGCAATCTTTCGACCTCGGCTACCCTGGGTGCTCAGATCGAGAATGAGTTGCTGGGACCCGATAGCGCCACGCTTCAGAGCAAGCTCGCATCGATTCCGACGCCGAAAGTTGCGTCATTTGGTTACTTGCGTCAATTCGACGCCGTTTCCGATCGCGTCATTACCGGCTACAAGCTGACGATTTCCGGCCAGGTCGCCAGTGCGCCTGTGCCGACGCCGCCAAGTTCGCAAGTCAGCGGGACGGTGGTGAAGATCGACCTCCGGGCGATCCACCAGGCGTTCCAGTCGTTCAGCCATATCTACAACACCGACGTGAACATGATTCTCCTGCCGCGCGGCACCAAGGTGGTGTCGAACAACCGCGCGGTGTTCGACTCGGCAATTGCTTCGGCGCTGAACGCACTCAACGGCCAGATCGCCTCGGCCCTGCAAAACAGCTTGCCGCCGTCGCTGGCGTCGAGTTTCGCAGCCACGGTTCAGAACGACCTGCTGACCGGATCACAAACAGACGGCCTCAGCCTCCAAAGCCGTCTCGCCAATCTCGCGACCCCAACGAGCGTGAACGGCACGACCCCCTGGCTGTTCCGCCTGGGCTCGACGATGAACATCAACTTCGCCGAGCGCGAAATGCAGACACAGTTCGGCGCGGCCGTGACTGCATACAACGCCGGACTTTGATCGACGCGTCGGTCAATTTGCACGCGAGAGATCAAACCGAAGGTGAAGCACTCGCTTTGCCTTCGGTTTCTTCTTGCGCCGACACGACATTCGGCCGATCGGGGTTCTGGCGTTTCTCGGCATCTTCATTTACGATTCGCCATGCTAGTGCTGTGTCACGGCTGAAGATTTGGGTGCCACTGGCTATGCCAGTGCTCTTAATTGCATAAGGTTACGCCGTCGGGACAAGGCAATAGATGGAATTGGGTGGCCCGGACAACTTGTTGTCCGGGTGGCGCAGCCACAAGAGGGTAAATCAGAGTAGTTTACGATATCCTCCTGCCGCCTCGCGACCGCGATAACAGAGTTGTCTCGGTCACCTCATCCGTCCTTGCTTCATCCGACACAAAGTGCGTAATGCCGACTGCAAGACAAAGAAGATCACTGGCAAAGCCAGTGGCACCCAACTCCAAAACCTCGCCGTGACTGGTGCACCAGGGAGGACGCGCCTGCCAATCGCGCGGACCTCTTTCATGGGTTTTCACACCCGAATCGACGCTGCCACCTTCTTTCATTCCGATTGAGGACCGCCACCGATGAATCGCCTGGGACGCCGGATCGCCGCAATTGCTTGCGGTTTGCTCACTTCGGCCGTTTTCTCGTCCACCGCCAGCGCGGCCGAGTGGGAATCGCTGTTCGACGGTAAGACGCTCAGCGGCTGGGAGTCGCTTGAACTCCCCGGTCAGAAAGTTCCCAGCAAGTGGGAAGTGGTCGACGGCAACCTCGTCGGCTCGGGCGGCCAGTCGATGATCTTCAGCCCCAAGGGCGACTACAAGAACTTCAAGTTCCGCGCCGAACTCAAGATCAACGACCACGGTAACTCGGGCATGTACTTCCGCACGCCCAAGGGCAACACGTTCATGAAGGGCTACGAGTGCCAGGTCAACAGCACTCACGCCGACCCGATTCGCAGCGGCTCGCTCTACACCTTCGTGCACCTGTTCGATTCGAGCAACCCGCCCAAGGCCGACACCTTCTTCACCCAGGAAATCGAAGTTCAGGACGTGAACTTCCGCGGCAAGATGGTGACCCGCGTTCGCATTTCGATCGACGGCAAGCTGCTTTACGAATTCCAGGATTTCGCCCAGACCTGGAAGACCGGTCACTTCGCCTTCCAGCAGCACGACCCGGGCAGCCGGGTGACGATCCGCAAGATCGAAGTCATGGAACTGCCCGCGGGCAAGTAAGCTATTGATAGAACAAGACCCTTGGGGTGGATTCGACTTCGCGAAATCCGCCCCGAGGGTTTTCCTTCGCCTTGAACGGCCAGCCAGGTCGACATTTCGATCCGACGCAGAGACGCTCGCACAATGAGGTGATTATGGCAAATATGTGGGTCAGGAAGTCGATCAGCGCGCTCAAGGCTGAGGCGGCTGTCAGCGATGAGCATGGCTTCAAGCGATCGCTCACAGCGCTGAATCTTACGATGCTCGGCATTGGTGCCGTCATTGGTGCGGGTTTCTTCGTCCTCACCGGACACGCGGCGGCTGAAAACGCTGGCCCGGCCATTGCACTTTCCTTCGTTTTCGGCGGAATCGTTTGCGCGTTCGCCGGCCTTTGCTACGCCGAAATGGCATCCACCGTTCCCGTCGCCGGTTCGGCGTACACCTATGCCTACGCCACGATGGGCGAATTCATCGCCTGGCTCATCGGCTGGGACCTCATCCTCGAATACGCCGTCGGCGCAACGACCGTAGCCATCGGCTGGTCGGGCTACGTCGTCAGCGTGCTCCACAACTTCGGCATCAACATCCCTGCACAGCTCGTGTCATCGCCCGGCACGGTGATGATCAACATCCCCGACGCGATCGCCGATCAGCTTCATATGCGGCACGGTTGGTCGGCCCTATCCGGCGTCAAAGACCTGCTGCTCAAGAACAATATCGACTTCGCCGCATTCGAGCAGGTCACCGCTCTGATCAACCTTCCGGCGATGTTCATCGTCGCGGCGGTTAGCGCCCTTCTCGTGCTGGGCGTGCAAGAATCAGCCCGGGTGAACAACGTCATCGTCATCATCAAGGTGGCGATCGTGTTGATCTTCATCGCCCTCGGCATCGGCATGGTCAGCACGTCGAACTGGGGTGGCAAGTTCATCCCCGATAACACCGGTGAATTCGGCCACTACGGCTGGAGCGGCATATTAAGAGGCGCCGGGCTCGTCTTCTTCGCGTACATCGGCTTCGACGCCGTCTCCACAACCGCGCAAGAAGCAAAGAACCCGCAGCGCGACATGCCGATCGGCATCATCGGCTCGCTGATCATCTGCACGATTCTGTACGTCCTCGCCGCCATCGTGATGACGGGCGTCGTCAACTACAAACAGCTCGACGTGCCCGATCCCGTCGCCGTGGCAATCGACACGATGGGCCTGAAGTGGCTCTCGCCGATCATCAAGCTCGGAGCCGTCCTCGGTCTGACGTCGGTCATCCTCGTCATGCTCCTGAGCCAGCCGCGCATCTTCTACGCGATGGCGCACGACGGTTTGCTGCCCGCGGTGGTGTCGAAGATTCACCCGAGGTTCGGCACCCCCTGGATCACCACGATCATCACCGGCCTGGTTGTCATGATCGCCGCCGGCGTGATGCCGATGAGCATCGCGGGTGAACTCACCTCGATCGGCACATTGTTCGCCTTTGCGGTTGTATCGGCAGGTGTGCTTTACCTGCGTGTCAAGCAACCGGAGATCGAGCGGCCGTTCAAGGCACCCGTCGTCTGGATCACCGCGCCGCTGGGCGTGATCACCTCAGTCGCCCTGATGTTGACATTGCCCATCGACACGTGGATTCGCCTCGTGGTCTGGATGGCGATCGGGCTCATCATCTACTTCGTCTACGGCATCAAGCACAGCAAGCTTGGCGCAGCCAAGGAACCGGTGCTCACCGGCGATTTGGAGTAAGCGAGTCGAAGTCTGATTGTTCAAAATGCGAAACGGGCCGCGCTTCTCATGCAGAAGCGCGGCCTGTTCTTGTTTTGGCGAGACGTTCATGATCACTACGCGTACGCAGGGTGGCTCAGGTTCTCGAACCTGAGCGGCGCAGCCGCAAGAGTCATTGGTTTACCAAAAGCGTCTGATATCCCAACTGACAGGAGTTACGGAATTGGTATTGGGCGCAAGTGAAAATAGGGTGGCCGGGACAACTTGTTGTCCCGGTCGCGAAGCGACAAGAGGATGTCGCAGAATTTCCCGCTTCGCTCTCCTGTGGCTGCGCCACCTGGACAACAAGTTGTCCAGGCCACCCAATCTTATACAGATTGCGTTACTCCGGCCGCGTCAGCGGGTAGCTCAGGTTCTCGAACCTGAGCGGCGCAGCCGCAAGAGGCCTCAACAGAGTAGGAGCCGGCGTCTGCTATTGATGCATGGATAAAAGGAATCGATCTACTGCACCATCTTTTCCCTCATAAATCGGTCGTACACGTCTTGTCCTAAAAAATGATCCGGGAAGGGCATCTCTACGACCGCCTGCACGAATGACGGAGGAGGTATATATTTGTGCTCTTTGACATAATGGATGATGAGAGATGGAGAGGCGAACCATCCGAGAGTATCGGGAATCCAGATCTCGGATATCCCTAGAAGTGAGTGGCGACCGGCATGGACGTTAAAGTACTCGATATCATTTCCGCATAAATTGCATTCGTGAATCCCGCGCACAACATTCACATGAAAATCAACATCGTCTGTGCGATATAGAACAATCCTCTCTAGCTTTTCTACAAATCCGACAGGCGGCTCGCCTATTTCGTATCGATGCCAGGCGTCTAGCCAGCCTACGCATCGGACGCCTTCAAATGAAAAAGGGAGGTGAAATTGGTAAGTAGCAAGATCCTCGATATACACGATCGCCTTACTTTCATCAGAGTTTTTCGAGCGGGTAGCTCAGGTTCTCGAACCTGAGCGGCGCAGCCGCAAGAGGCGTCGGTTCAAATGCTGACCAGCCAGCGGAAACCTTATCCAACGCGAACTCTTGCCGCTGCGCGGCCCCGGATCGAGATCCGGGACCACCCCAGTTTTAAACGACTTCAATCCAAAACATCCGCAGCAACCAACTTCTTCGCCGAACCCGCGCTCACCCACTTCTGCACGGCCGAAACCAAAATAATCACCGCACAAACAAGCAAGAGCAGCGTCAAACCAATGTTCAGCCACCCTTGCACAGCCGTCGCAGGAGCCTTGGTCATCGCATAAAACTTGCCCGAGATTTCCATCACACCCGTGGTTGTGGTGGTCGTCGCCACGAACAGCATCGGCAAGATCGTCAGCGGCGCGTATTTGCCTCGCCCCGAATTGAACAACACGGTCGTCACGATCGTCAGCGCAATAACCGCGAGCAACTGGTTCGCCATGCCGAACATCGGCCAGATTGTTTCGACCGAGCCAGTGACGATGAAATAGACCCAGCCGAACGTCACCAGCGCTGTCGCCAAAATCGAGGCTGGTAACCAATCGAGATTCCCCAGCGGTTTCCAGACTTTCCCTAGAAACTCCTGAACCATGAACCGGCCGATGCGCGTTCCGGTGTCGATGGTTGTCAATATGAACAGAGCCTCGAACATAATTGCGAAGTGATACCAGTAACTGATCAATCCCTTGAGTGATGGCATCGCCTTGGTGAAAATGCGGGCCATGCCCACCGCCAAGGTCACTGCGCCGCCCGTCCGGCCATGCAGCGACTCGTGCACCTCATTCTCGATCGCCACCAACTCGCCGCCGTCGGTATCGACCTCAAGCGTTTTTAGCGCCTGATGAAACTGAGGTTTTCGTGCCAGATCGATATTGATGTCGTAATACATCGCATTCGGCAGACTCGCCGCCGCGATCAAGGCGACCACGCCCACCAAGCCTTCAATCAACATCGCGCCGTAGCCGATCATCCGAATATCGCGCTCGTTGTTGATCATCTTGGGCGTGGTGCCCGATGAAACGAGCGCATGGAACCCGGAAATGGCTCCGCACATGATGCAAATGAACACATAGGGGAAAATCGGCCCGTTGAAATAAGGACCGCCGCCCGAGGCGAACACCGGATTCACCGTCGGCGCTTCAAGCTTGGGATTGGCGACGATCACACCAACAACCAGAAGCGCGATCGTGCCGATCTTCAAGAAACTCGAGATATAATCACGCGGGCAGAGCAAGAGCCACACGGGCAAGATCGACGCGACGAAGCCATACGTCGCCATTGCCCAGATCGTTTGATTTCGTGAAAGCTGAAACAGTGGCTCGATCACCGAATTGGGCACAAACGCGCCAGCGACTGTTGCACCGAGCACCGCAATCGCGCCAAGCAAAGATGCCTCGACCACTTTCCCCTTGCGGAAACGGTACATATACCAGCCGACGCCCAGGGCAATCGGCACGGTGCACGCGATGGTGAACGTCCCCCACGAGCTTCCCGGCACCAACCGTTCAGCCTTGGCAGGCAGAACAACTCCACTTGTTCCCTCGGCAGGTTTGAGCGTTTCTCCGGCTGGCACCGCGAGATCAAAACCCTCGCTGAACTTCAGCTCCTCCCCTGCCCCCTTGCCGTAAACAAAAGTCGTCTCGGGCGGAATCGAATAGACCTTCTCGTTCCCCTCCGTCCGTTCGGCCAGCGTCTTCCCAGGTTCGAGCGGAGCAACCAATCGCGTGCCAGGCGCCATCTTCACGCGCTCACCACCCAGCGCCTTGACGACGACAATCCCCAAACCAGCGAGTGCAATAATGATCACATAAAGAATCGCAACCGCAGTGGCCGTACCTGCCACGCCACCGATTTCTTCCCTGGCGATTCCAGCCAGGCTCTTCCCGCCGCGCCGGGTTGAAGCGGCGAGCACCATCATGTCCTGCACGGCGCCCGCGAGACAAACGCCCACAACCAGCCAGATCAGCCCTGGCATGTAGCCGAACTGGATCGCCAACACTGGCCCAATCAGCGGGCCCGCGCCGGAGATTGCGGCGAAGTGGTGGCCGAACAGCACCCAGCGATTCGTCGGGTGAAAATTCTGGCCGTCGTTGAATTCGTGAGCGGGCGTAATCGCGTTCGGGTCGAGCGCAGCAGCCTTGGCGGCGAGAAACGCGGAGTAATATCGGTAGGCGATGGCCAAAACGGCCAACACCCCCAGCATCACCGGCATGGCGTGGAGTGGAGTGGACATTCAGCGTCTTTCGGTAGGATTACGAGGCCGACGAAATCAGGCAGTCGCACGAATACATGATACAGTCGGGCCAAGCCTCGAAAAAGGTGGACGGATCGACGACGATGAACGGCATCACAGCCGAGAATGCTGGAGAACACACGGATGACTCCTGCGCCAATCGTCGCGAAACGCGTTGCAGATCGTCCGTTTTCGCTCGCAGACACTCTGGTGTTGATCGCCGCAATGGCGGTCGGGTTCGCCTCAATACGCGGCTGGGATTCTCCAAAATGGTGCAACCGCGGGGGATTGGGCGTATGGGCGTTCAACGCGTTAACTCCCGCTGGTCGCGTCGTTGAGGTGGCTACTGTCGGCGCTTCGTGGGCGATTCCTTTCGCGTTGTCTCTGACAGTCGCCCTGTTCATCCTTCGTTTCCGGCGACCTCGGCCAAAATCTCGCCAAATTATTCGCCAACCCGGAGCGGTTGCCTGTTTCGCCACGCTCTTGGCGTTCGCATTTCAAATGACTAAGACCACTTTCTGCTGGGTGCTGGGCTATCTCACACGACCTCAATCTGCGATCCATTTGCCCTCACCTCCGTTCATGCGATACGACGACCGTAGCTATCATCCGCCCGCTGGGGAGTGGCTTCGAGATAGTCTTCTGGAGTCGTTTCCGCCCGTCGTCTCTCCATCGGTTGCCGTTGCGATCACTATCGCCTGGTGCGTACTCCGCGCAGGCGGGCGATGGCGCCCTGCCGTCGACTGGATTGATCGCGCAGGGCGTTGGTTGGGCGCTTTTTGGATTGCGCTCGCCGTCGTGCTAGCGATCCTCACGGAACTCCGGAAATTCATGTATTAATCATGGCGGTCTACGTTTCGCTGAAAATTGGCTACGCTGTTTGGAAAACACAAGATTCCGAAAAATGCATCATTGCAAGCCGGCAGGGCTTTGCGAAATATGCACGAAACTGGTATTGTACATACTTGTGCGAGGTTTGCTTTTGCGCCTGTATTTCGCCTGAGCGGTAAGAGCACCCCAAAAACGTAGGCTGGTTGCACGTTCTCGGGTCAAAACGTTTGTGGTTTTCCATGCTCGTCGGGGTTGGCGAGCTATACCGAATCGGCGTCCAGAATCCGTCTCGGCTGTTGAATCGTCGCCCGCCACCATGTGAGTGGCCTGGGCTCGCGTTTTCTATTTCTCTCCGAGGTTCGTTCATGCGTCATCGTGTTCGCGCTGGCTTTACACTTATCGAGCTGTTGGTGGTGATCGCGATCATCGCGGTACTTATTGCGTTGCTCTTACCGGCCGTTCAGGCAGCGCGCGAAGCTGCACGTCGAATTCAGTGTACAAATAATCTCAAGCAGATGGGTCTCGCCCTCCACAACTACGCCGACATCCACGGACGCTTCCCCAACGGCGCGCAGGGTCGCGATCCAGCGAGCGCGAATTATGGCACGAACCCGTATCGCCAACCGTTTTGCGTTGCCGTTCTGCCCTTCCTCGAACAGGGCGTCGTTTACGCCTCTTACAATGCAAACCTGATCTTTAGCGCGGCCGATAATTCCACGACGCGCAACACCTCGATCAGCGTCTGGAATTGCCCATCCGATGCCCCTCAGCTTTTCACAGGTGCCGGCGCTGGTGCTCCCACCGACTACAAGGGAAATTACGGGGTGAATTGGGGTCCCAACGTCTTCCTCAATCCACTTCCCGGGCTCGGTGCCTTCTATCTCAGATTCGGCGCCAGCTTCGCCGAAATCTCCGATGGAACGAGCAACACGCTCGCCTTGATGGAAATGCTTCAAACCCCGAGCCCACTCAACGGCATCGCCGATCGTCGTGGCCGAATCTGGAGCGATGACACTGCCTGCTATCAGATCACCGCGAAGCTTCCACCCAACAGCAAAGTGCCGGACGTCGGAAGCTGCGGCAACGATCCCGTGCGGAATTATCCCTGCATCAACGACACCGCCGTCGCCAACCAGCCCTCGAATTACATCGGCGCCCGCAGCCGACATCCAGGCGGTGTTAATGCCTTGATGTGCGATGGCTCGGTACGGTTCGTCAAGGATGCGATCAGCGTCATCACCTGGCAGGCGCTCAGCACGCGTGCCGGTGGCGAAGTGATCTCGTCCGATAGTTTCTGATTGAGGACGCAATCGAGACCGGTAAACTACGGTCTCTGTGTGATCGCATCCGGTCTCGGTTAGTTGACGACGAATCGTCGCATGAAAAACCTCCTCCAAAATCGCCGTTGGCGAGTGGCCTTGGGTGCACTCGCCGCATTGGTCACGCTGACGGCGATTTCGATCGGAGGTTATTTCTGCTGGTATTTTCACCGCCCTGCTCCCGACCCAATCCAGACAACTCTTTTTCGCGGCATTACATACACACGCGAGAATCATCGCTCTCCCAGGCCGATTGTGGTTCACATCGTCTCGATCGACCTCAGCGACCCGGGCATACGTTTCCTGGTCACTCCCGGCGAGCCCGCGGAGGGACGCGATCTTCGAGCCTCGACCACGTCGCAGTTCGCAAATCGATTTGGCGTACAACTGGCGATTAATGCGGGGTTCTTCCACCCTTGGTATTCGAACGGTCCACTCGACTTTTATCCTCACGTCGGCGATCCGGTGAGTGTTGATGGTTTGTCGATTTCGCAAGGGCGCAAGTATTCGAACGAAAAATCTGGATTCAATACGCTGTTCATATCTGAAGGAAATCGCGCAACAATTGGTGGAGATTGTGCCGATGCACTTCACGCCGTTTCAGGAATGGGGATATTTGTCCGAGACGGACGCTACTCGGGCGGCCCAGCTTCGTGGGAAACTCGAGAGCCGCGCACGGCTGTCGCACTCGATGCAAGTGGTAAGCGCCTATTGCTGGTCGTGGTCGATGGTCGCCAGCCGAATTACAGCGAAGGGATGACTCTCCCCGAGCTGGCTAACACGATCATAGCCCACGGCGGGCGAACCGCATTGAATCTCGACGGCGGCGGATCGAGCACGCTCGTGACGCGAGACAATGATGGACGTGCGTCGGTCCTCAATTCGCCGATCCACACGCGCATACCGGGTCGGGAACGACCCATCGCGAATCATCTCGGCATCTTCGCCCAGGCAATTCCCGACGCCTCGCAAACACCGTGAAAATGATTCTCAGGGCGATTCTTCGTCGCCATGAATCAGTTGCACCAAATGGGTAACCCAGGTTCTCGAACCTGGGCGGCGAAGCCGCAAGAGGCGCCGCTTCGACGCAGACTCATTCGAAACGGGCGACCTTCACGCTGCTCGCTCTCTTGTCGTTGCGCGGCTACGGTCCGCTTGGATACACAATACATTCGAGCCAAGTCTCGAAAATGGCGGACGGATCGACGACGATGAACGGCATCGCAGCCGAGCAACGTCGGAGACAACGCGAATGAATTCCGCGCGAATCCCTTCGAAACGCCCGTTCTCTGTCGCCGACGCATTGGTGTTGATTGGAGCGGCGGCCGTTGGGCTGGCTTTGATACGCGGTTGGGATTCGCCGCTCTGGTGCCCTCTTTGGATGTACAGCTCAAGAGGCCGGACGGTGAGCCCCGCTCGCCTCATCCTCCACACGATTCAAGTTGGTGTCTCATGGACGATCCCATTCGGATTATCGCTGACGGTCGCCCTGCTCGCTCTCCGCTTTCGACGGCCTCGCCCTTCGATTCGCCGGATCACCCGCCAACCCGGAACCATTGCTTGCTTCGCAACGCTTGCGGCATGCGTGTATCACGTCAGTGGGGCGATTTTTTATGACGCGATGGCCTATCTCACCCGTCCGCAATCCGCGGTTCATTTGCCGTCGCCTCCCTTCGTGCGATTCGACAATCCCAGGCGTATATCGCGCTCGATCGGCTTGTGGCTCCACGATAATCTTTTGGAATTGTTTCCGTTCAGCATCTCCCCATCGGTTGCCGTCCCTATCGCGGTTGGTTGGTGCGTTCTCATTGCGTGCGGACGATGGCGTAGGCCCACAGACTGGATCGATCGCTCGGGACGTTGGCTGGGTGCTTTCTGGATCGCTTTGGCAATCGCCTTTGTGATACTCACGTACCTATATCGATTCATAATTTAACTGAGTTTATCGAATAGTCCAGGTTCGCTTGAGTAGGGTTGAAGTCAAATCTCGAAACGGGTCGAAGGGTCGACGACGATGAACGGCATCGCAGTCGGGCAAAATCGGATCGCTCATAATGGGTTTCGGGGTGGTGGTCGAAATCAGATTGTCGGGTGCCACTGGTGGTACGCCACCAGTGTGCCCTAAGTGACGTCAAGCACACTGGTTGAGTACAACCAGTGGCACCCAGAAAAGGCCGACATAGGTAAGAATACCGCTCACCACCCTGAGTTCCTGCATGAGCCAATCGGATAACTGATGGACGCATCCTATGCAAATGTCATTAACTTCAGATAAAGAACGTCCGTTTTCCGTTGCCGACGCGTTGGCGTTGATTGGAGCAATCGCCGTCGGGCTCGTCTCGATACGCGGTTGGGACTCTCCGCGCTGGTGCACTGTGATGGTAGGTCTCCATCCGGACCAGGTGCTGAGTCCCAATCGTCGAATCTTTCAGGCGATCGAGATCGCCGCCTCGTGGACGATCCCATTTGCGTTATCGCTCACCGTGGCTCTGCTAATCCTTCGCCTTCGACGACCCCGGCCGCCGATTCGCCGGATCGCCAGCCAACCTGGAACGGTCGCGTGTTTCGCAGCGCTCGCGGCGTATGCGTTTCACGTCGTTGAAGACGTTTACTGCTGGGTGTTAGCCTATCTCACTCGCCCCAAATCTGCGGTCCAATTGCCGTCGCCGCCGTTCATTCGATACGACAATATCGGCTATCATCCTCCGGTCGCGGAATGGCTCCGGAGTACCTTTCTGGAACAGTTTCCGACCGGGATTTCCCCGTCGGTTGCAGTCGCCATCATCATCGGCTGGTACGTGATCTTCGCATCGGGGCGATGGCGCCGGCCCAGCGGCTGGATTGAACGCGCAGGACGGTGGCTCGGCGTCCTTTGGATCGGCCTAGCCGTTCTCCTCGCGATGCTTATGAAAGTCGGAGAGTTTGTTCAAAGGTAATGGCCATCTATGGGTAGCCCAGGTTCTCGAACCTGGGCGGCGTAGCCGCAAGAGGCTCTGGTTTAAACCCGAATCCACCAAAAACGAGCAGCGTATAAGCTTCTTACCTTATTGAGGTCTGAAGAAGCGATAACGATTCTACGCCGTTATTTCTGGCTGCTCGGCAACGGCCGGTCGTACCAGCCATACGTGCTCGATGCCCCCGGCTGACGGCGATCGAGCCAGTCAATCAGCGGTGGGAAGATCTCGTGAGGCGCGTGACGGCTCCAGACGAGGTCGCAGTGACCATAGTCGTCGATGTGACCATCGCGGCGACCGAAGCGCATCAGGGTTTTGTCGGTGCTGCCGATGCCCTGGAACGTGATCAGGCTCGAGGGGATGTCCGCCATCACGTCGTGCTCGCCGGCGACCATCAGAGTCGGTGCGTGTACGCGGTCGAGATGTTCGGCGTAGTCGAACGTGCCGTCCTTCGACTTCATATGGCCGGTATCAAGATAGCTGTCGAGCTGCTTGAGCGCACCCTTGCCCGGGTTTTCCAACGTATAACCATAGAATCGCGAAATCGTTTCTTGATCGACGTTCGCGGTCGTGTAGTAGAACTGGTCGATCCGCTCCAGGCCCGGAATTCGTGAGAACATCAGCGGCCGCGCGATGCGTCCCGTGCTCACGATCGATAACAGCACCCGCAAGCCGCGATTCGCGTTGAGCATTTGCGTTCGTGACTCGGAAGGCGCGACAACCGCGACGCCGCCCATATCGACGAAGTTGGCGATTCGATCGGGCCGGTCGGTTTTTTCCAGGTGCGCGAGCATGAGCATCCCGCCCAGGCTATGCCCCACCCAGTTCACTTGCGACGCACCCGAATCCTGCTGCACATAATCGAGAATCGCAGGGACGTCGTAAGTCGCCTGGTCGTCCATCGTCCAGCGATCTTCGCGAAGTTCGTTGAGCGGAGTCTGGCGAAGAATCCCGTTCACCCGGCCCAGCGTTCCAACGCGGTGGCTCGAACCCGAACCACGCATGTCGACGACGTAAACCGTGTATCCGCGTGCAGCTAGTTGATTCGGCAGATGGTTGCCGGTGATCGTCCAGAACGTGCCGTTCAGCCCCAGGCCGTGACAGAGCACGACCGGCAGTTTGCCAGGGTCGGCGCGTCCGGGATCGAAGCGCCGAATGCCGAGCTTCCAGCCGTCGGACGTGGTGGCGAAGCCGTCTCTGCAGGGGCGGAGGTCAGGATGAGGCGCGTGGAACCGCATCGTCGCGCAACCGGGCGCACACAAAGCCATCCCGCAAATTAAGCCGAGAACCCACAAGCGCCCGGCGCCCCGTCCGTCCGTCATTTGAGCAGGGAATCCTTCCCAACCGAAAACCGTAAGGCCGCTCGATTGCGCTCGCACCGTCCGTCCCTGGACGGGCATCGCCCCGCGATTGAACCCGCCTTCCCCTTTTTGATCAATCGCGATTCACAACGAATTCGTCAGTTGATTGACCGGAGTTCGCTCAAACTCGCTTACAAATCTCCCAGCTTGACTGAACTCGCACCGCGATCAGCTCGGATTCGTCGCCAGCCAGCGGACGGCGTTGGTCACAATGCGAAGCGGGTGCTCGAGCGTGTACGTGGGATAGGTCTCGTGTCCGGGGCGGAAATAAAACACGCGACCCTTTCCAATTTGCCAGACCATCCCCGATCGAAACCATTCGCCAGTTTCCCACCGCTCCTCGAAAACAACCTCGTCGGCGCGAGGAACGTGAAACGGTTCGCAGTACATTTCTTCGCGCGAAATTTCGAAAGCCGCCGGCACTCCGGCTGCGATCGGATGATCGCGCTTGAGCGTGCGTATAAAGCTCGGCTTGCCATCGTTGCGATAGGCGGGGAAGCAACAAAACGGCAGATGAAGATCGAGCTTCACTGTGCCGTCAGGGAATTTGTGCGCTTCGGTGTAAGGAGTGAGTCGGCTTTCAAATTTGGGGACCGTATTTCGCTGAGGCGGCGCGATTTCCTTGATTTCGGGCGGACGCTTGGCGGCAGCGTATGTCTTTTGAAGGTCGAGACGGGCGCGTTCGTTCATCGCTTCCATGAAGGGAGTCGCCCAGTGCGCCGAGTGCAGCGCGATCAGCGAAAGCGTGCCCGCCTTGATCCGCTCGACAATCGCCTTGCCCACCTCGGGCTTCACCTCATGTTGGCGGACGTGGCCCCACCAGATAAGGACCTGCGCGGGACCAAGAACATCATCGCCAAGCCCCTGGTTGGGATCATCGAGCGCGACCGATTTGACCGTCATGCCCGGTTGAGTGCGAAGATGATCGGCAATCGCATTGCCCAGAAAGTCTTTATATGCCTCTTTTTGCGCCGGTTGACGTTCGTCCCAGACAACGACGTTAGTTTTGGGATCATCAGCATGCGCACGACTGACGAGACCGCTTGCGACAGCAGCCGATGCAACCAGGAATTCGCGGCGAGTGGTCGGCATGGAGTGAACCTCGCGGTTTGAGGCAATAATATTCATGATTAAATGGATGAGTTTTTAATCGGGTCTTCGTCGCGCATCGTCCGTTTCCTCATTCGAGCCGTCGTGTGAACATCACCTCAGCCTTCGCCTCGGCGTGCGGCCTCGATTATTGCGATGTCGATTTTCTCCATCGTCATCATGGCATCCATTGCTCGCTTGGCGGCGGCGCGATCGGGGTCGGTCACCGCTTCGAGCAGCACGCGCGGGGTGATCTGCCACGAAAACCCCCACTTATCCTTGCACCAGCCGCACGCGCTCTCTTCGCCGCCGTTGCTCACGATCGCATTCCAGTAACGGTCGGTCTCTTCCTGGTTCTCGGTCACAACCATGAAGCTCACCGACTCGTTCGGCGTGAAAGTCGGTCCGCCATTGAGGCCAATGTACGATTGACCCAGCACCGTGAACTCGACGAAAAGCTCCCCGCCCGCCTTCATGGACGGATTATCGGCCGCAGATGCATGAGACTTCCCGACGTGGCTGTCGGGGAACACGCTCGCGTAAAATTCAGCGGCCTCGCGGGCCTTGCCGTGGTCGTACCAAAGGCAAGTGGTCAGCTTCGTCATGTCCATTCTCCTTGCTAGACGCCAGCCGCGCCCGGACAAGATCTCAAGATTGACCGATTGAAACCAATGATCGACAATAAGTCAACGGGCGTACACTAATTTTCCAAGATTGAAAAGCGGACGGGCGGACTATCGTGGGCGGAGCCGCGAAACTGCGCCTCCGCCCAGCGTCTTACTTCATTCAGACGATCAATCACCCATAAAGCTGATTCACCTTGCCATAGGTGATCTTGGGTGCCTTGATCAGACCACCCGCAAGCTTCTCGCCCATCGGATCAATATAAACCCGTCCCGGCGGCTTGGGATTGCTCGGGTCTGTGTTATTCACATGAATGTTGAAGATAAATGCCGTTTCCGATTCTGCCGTGAACCAGTGAACATTATCTTTATGATCGCTGATCGTTGAAAACTCGCCGGGCGCGAAGCTGCGGTCGACTGTCGGCTTGATGATGTAGTGCGACTTGTGATCCTCGACGCGGTCATAATGTCGGCCGCGGAGATTGCCCTTGAGCACGAGGAAGCCGGTCGCCATGTTGTCGTGACCGTGCGGAACGACCGACCGCCCCTTCTTCATCGCGAAAATCTGGCGGCCGAAGACGGCGCTTGTTGAAAGACCCTGCACGCTCTTGAAGTCGACCGGCAGGCTCTTGGCCCCGTGGTCGGGCATGTTCACATCTTTGGCGATGCGGTCGAAGTCGAGGTTCTTGAGCAGCGATTCCAGATTCACTCGGCGATAGAGGCCTTCGAGCGACGTCTGGAACTCGACGTCTTTCACCTTGTGATCGGCCACTTCCTTGCTGATCTGGTTCAGCTCGTTGAGCCACGAGTCGACCACCGGTTGCACGTCGGCGCCGAACAATCGGCGCGAGGCGAGCCCTTCGAGCAGGGCAACCGCAGTGAGCGATTGAAGTGCGTGCCTGGTGAAATCGCGGCGCGAAAGTTCCTGGTCCGCCATCTCGTGACCCTCCCCTGTCCCGGCGGAAGCGCCGGAAGGACGACTCGTTCAACCCCACTCAAACCCTTGCCTCAACCTAACCCGACCGGCGGGGCGACGCAATCCAACACTTATCCAACCTGATCGACCTTTTTGGATACCCAACTGCATCGTGCTGACCCGTTTTTCTGGTGTCACACCACTTGCATCGGCCGTAAACCATGTGGTAGGATTCCCGGTAATCGCCTCTCTCATCTTTCCACACGTACCAATCTGACGAGAACGTATGCTCACGAGCCGATCGTTAACACGATCGATCTGCCGCTTTACCGGAATGTGCGCACTCGCACTTCTGGCGACCGGCCTGCTCGCGCCGAATTCGGCGAAGGCCGCGCATTGCGGTCAATACGTCCAGTCGGAAAAGCGGTTTGCTGTCGAGCTTGCCGCACTGCTCTCGGGCGATGTTGAAAACGGGATGGCGGTCACTCCCACCGGCACCATGCCGCTGCCGCCGGTCGCTCCTTGCAAAGGGGCATTCTGCTCGACTCCTCCCGCTGCTCCCCCAGCGGCTCCCGTGGCACCGATTTCGATGCCCGGCCAGGATGGGCTTTGCCTGATGGATCAGGCGTTTACGCCTTCCGCCCACTCTTTCCTCCTTCCCGCGCCCGAAGACGACGTGCATTCGGCCTTCACCGGCATGTCGATCTTCCACCCGCCCAGAGCGCGCTAAACCGCGGCCCGTCTGAGGCTGCGCCCGTTCCTTTCGATTCCTTTCCGCATACGCTGCGCGAATTGCCGCATCTCTTGCGGCCTGGATCAGAACGTGAACCGGTGCCTGCTGAGCTGATCGTGTGCTAACCAGAGCACGACCTTGCCTTGCCTGACGCTAGCGTCTGGCGCAAGTCTGGTGATCGCACAACGCCTCGGCTTTAAGAATATGCCTCGACCCAGCGTCGCGATCCTTTGAAGTCCTCGTGTCATAACGTCGTTGTTTCTAGCGCGATCGTACGGTCGCGCTCTATTACGGCAAGATTCACTCGCGCTTTCATACCCTGCTCATTCTGATTATCCGAACGATTTACGAGGTTTTCCCATGACTGCTCGCCGCCGCGGATTCACGCTCATCGAACTGCTCGTCGTGATCGCCATCATCGCCGTTCTGATCGCCCTGCTGTTGCCCGCCGTTCAGGCGGCGCGTGAAGCGGCCCGCCGCTCGCAGTGCGTCAATAATCTCAAGCAGTTCGGCCTGGCCCTGCACAATTACCACGATGTTCAAGGTGCGTTCCCGATCGGCAATGCCCTTAACGTCGCCAACGGTTTGAAGAACAACATTTCGCCGCAAACCCGCCTGCTTGCCTACATGGAGCAGACGGTGATCTCGAACTCGATCAACTTCAACCTGAACTCGACGGACGCGTCGAACGCCACTGCGCTCGTCACGACGGTCAACACCTTCCTGTGCCCGAGCGATGCCGTTACCCAGGTTCCCGCTGGCCAAGCCGGCATCAACTATCGCACCAACGCCGGCACCAGCATCGTGAACGCGACCGGGCCGCAAGATACCGCGAACGTTAACACCGCCATGCCGCCGGCGAACGGTGTGTTCTTCCTCGACTACCGCGTGGGTGTGGCGAACATCACCGACGGTCTGAGCAACACCGCCGCGTTCAGCGAACACGTCAAGGGCGACTACAGCAACACGATCGTCACCGAGCTTTCCGACACCTTCCAGCCCGGCACCTATCCCGCGACGGGCGACCAGGCGATTGCCGACTGCAACGCGGTCGTGATTACCGACCTCTCGAAGCAAGGGAACTCGAACGCTGGCTCGCCGTGGATGACCGACTCGCACACCGCCACCCGCTACTACATGAACGCCGGCCCGAACACCCGCGGCTGCATGTTCCCGCCCCAGCGCATCAGCACCACGGCCAACAGCCGTCACCCCGGCGGCGTGAACGTGACAATGGCCGACGGCTCGGTCAAGTTCGTCAAAACCTCGGTGAACCTCGGCGCCTGGCGTGCCCTCGGCAGCCGCAACGGTGGCGAAGTTGTCTCGGCTGATAGCTACTAAACCGTCTCAGGTGAACAACGATTTCATTCACGCACGCGTTACGCACTCGGTATCAGACGCCACGTGGAGGGGTGACCGGGACAACTTGTTGTCCCGGTCGCGAAGCGACAAGAAGAGATCACGAGCTGTTCGGCTTTACCTCTTGTGGCTGCGCCACGTGGACAACAAGTTGTCCAGGTCACCCAATGCTTAGCCATTGCGTCGTCCCAATTGCGTAACTCTTCTCACAAATCATTGACATCTTCTCAGGAGATCGCACTTTTATGCATCGAACCATCAGCTTTGCGATGACCGTGCTGCTGGCGATGGCCGGCGTCGTTCGCGCCGACGAGCCACGGCCGATCCCGCTGACGCGTCCTGAAATGAAGCAGCTTCTCGAAGAGATGAAGAAGCGAACCCCCCGGATCCCTCTTCCGCCCCTCACCGACGAAGAAAAGGCGGCCCTCGGCGAGCGGGTTAATGACGTCAGCCGTCTCTACGAAGGTCGTCTCCGCTCGGTCTACCTCCCCGCCGGCGATGGCTTCGGTTTCGGCGGCGGAAATCGCTCGAACGCAGCGGCAGGCGCCACTGGCGGCAACAGCAGCGTGGGCAGCACGAATGCGAACGCGAAAGGTGCCAACAACGGTGCGCCGAATTTCGCCCGCAACGCCGATCCCAACATGTCGCTCGACTACGCTTTCAAGACCGAGCTGTTCTGGATCGTCTCGCGGACGAACAACTGCCAGTACTGCATGGGCCACCAGGAGTCGAAGCTCCTTGGTGCCGGCCTGAAGGAAGACGAGATCGCCGCGCTTGACGGCGACTGGTCGGAATTCACCCCCGCCCAGCGCGCTGCGTTCGCCTTCGCTCGCAAGGTCACGTTCGAGCCCTACAACCTCAACGATGGCGACATCGACAAGCTCCGCAACCAGTACAAGGATCTGCAAATCCTTGAAATGTTGATGTCCGTCTCAGGCAACAACGCGATCAATCGCTGGAAAGAAGGCGCGGGCATTCCGCAGTACACCAGCGGTGGCAACTTCGGATCCCGACGGGCCGACGGCGCTGCTCAACCCGCCGAACGGCCCGCCGCTACCGAATCGCACTCGTATCTCACTCCGACTGCCGAGAAGAACCAGAAGACGATCTCGAAGGTTGCCGCGGTGACTTTTGATTCGGCCGGCGCTGCGACCAGCCGCACCGTAAGCGTGCGTCCCAAGCTCGAATCGCGCGAGGAAACCGAAAAGGCCCTCGAAGCGGCCAAGAAGCGCACCGCTCGCCTGCCGATGGTTGATGAAGCCAAGGCCCGCGCCGCGTTCTCGGAAATCTGGCCCGAAGGTCCGCTGCCGAACTGGGTTCGCCTTGCCGCTAACTTCCCGCGTGAAGGCACCAACCGCGTTGCGGCCGTGCGTAACCACGACGAGAAGACGAACCTGAAGCCGTTGCTCAAGGCTCAAGCGGCGTGGATCATCGCCCGAGGCGATCGCGCCTGGTATGCCGCTGGCCTGGCGAAGAAGAAGCTCAAGGAACTTGGCCAGACCGATGAGCAGATCTACAAGCTCGACGGCGATTGGTCCGACTTCAGCGAAGCCGATCGCGCAGCGTTCACCGTCGCTCGCAAGCTGGCATCGTCGCCGGTCGTCCTGACCGACTCGGATGTCGCCGAAGCGGTGAAGCTCAACGGTCCGCGTGACACCGTGCAGCTCATCAGCTTCGTGACGACCCGCGCCTGGCTCGATCGCGTGACCGAAGCCGCTGGTCTGCCGATCGAAGAATAAACCGCAGTCGGAATCCCCCCTCCTTCAGCCTTCACGACGCACGGCCCGAGTCCCTTGGGCAGACGCATCGTGAAGGCTGTTTTCATTTCACTTGCCGGCAGGCTTATCATCGTCGAACGGCTCGAAACGATAACCCGTCAATTCATCAACCCCACAACCATCGCCCGATTTCCGACGAATTTCGTCGATGGAAACGACAAAGCTCCAGTTCGCCGCCGTGATGGGACACAACGTTTTCCGGGCGCCGGTCGCAGGATCGATTTCGCTCCCCGGCCCTGGCTGCCAGCCTTTCTGAACCGAACCCGTCGTTGGGTTCTGATAACTCCAATTCGGCATCAGAAACTTCAGTTCGCACGGCTTATCGTGCGTGCGAATCCACTCGCGTTCGAACCACGCGAAGTTCAACGCGCCGGGCTCCGCCTTGCTCAGAATTGCGAGCAAACTCGCGGGATAAAGCACCTTGGGACGAGACGCCGGTGCTTTGATCGTCTCCTCAATTTCAGCCAGGTCGCGGCCACCGAGACCGTGAAAAAACGGACTGTCGCCGCACGATCGCAGCAAGCTAACCGTCGCGATGACCACGCCAGCGACCGGAAAAATCGGTCCCATGAAAAGGCCACGTATCCATCGTCGACCGGTTTGGACAGGCGTAAGTTCGGTGGGGCTGACCTGCGGAGTATCCGCGGTCGAATTTGATCGTTTGAGCATGGAAACACCTCGAATGGGGGGTAGTTCGAGTGTCGCGAACTGCGCGCAGAACATCCGGCGCGACATTTCATCGCGAATTGGTACGTGAATACGAGCACGTTTTTACGGCTTCCAAAGCCGTAGTGATTCACCGCTTCGTGCCGGAGCGGTTTCAGATCTTTCAACGAGCGATCGGAGTGCCCTGGGACTTTCGCATCCACGACTCATCGAAACCAGAATCGCCGTGACACCTCCGATGTCGCCGCTAGACTGAAAAGCAATCGTCAATTAAGAAATTCGGTGTGCCCGTGATAGTTTACGCAATTCGTGTTTTCGGTTGCAAATGATTAAGGCGACAAGTATCGACTTATCGGTATCACGCATAGAGTTTTATGATCTCTTGAACTCTTGACGGCACGACCGGGCAAACAGAATCTCCATACACACGACCACCCCTGGCGGCAGGGCGACTGGCCCGGTAGGCTCCAGGGACTAACTGGAGTCGAGTCAGGTATCTCCAACCAGGGGAGCGGTCGCACATGAGCACGAGTGGCGGAGCAAATCGTCGCGACTTTTTGAAAAACTCAGCGTTCGGCGCGGGGGGATTTCTCATCCTCGCGTCCGGCAGCGGCGCAAAAGCGTTCAGCTATGCCGCGAACGAAAAGCTGAACGTCGGCATCATCGGCGTCGCCGGCAAGGGACGCGTCGACATGATGGGAGTTGCCGGCGAGCAAAAGCAGCGCGACAAGCCGCGCACGTTCAACGGCGAGAACATCGCCGCGCTTTGCGACGTCGATGAAAAGAACCTGGCGAGCGGTGTCGCCGACTTCCCGAAGGCGAAGCAATTTCACGACTTCCGCAAGATGCTCGACGAGCACGGCAAGAATCTCGACGCCGTCGTCATCGCCACGCCCGACCACACCCACGCCCCCGCCGCCATGGCCGCCATGCGCCTGGGCAAGCACGTCTACTGCGAAAAGCCGCTGACGCACTCGATCCTTGAAGCCCGCACGCTGACCGAAACCGCCGCGAAGATGAAGGTTGCCACCCAGATGGGCAACCAAGGGCACTCCGAAGACAACACCCGGCGGATCGTGGAAATTATCCGCTCGGGGGCGATCGGGCATGTGCGCGAAGTTCACGCCTGGACCAACCGGCCGATCTGGCCGCAAGGAAAAGACCGTCCCGCCGGCTCGGATCCTGTCCCAAACTACCTGCACTGGGATCTCTGGCTTGGGCCAGCGCCCGAGCGGCCGTTTATCGCCAACAAGTTCGATAAGAACGGCAAGGAGATCGAGAAGATCTACCACCCGTTCGCCTGGCGCGGCTGGTGGGATTTCGGCACCGGCGCGCTTGGCGACATGGCCTGCCACATTCTCGACGCCTCGTTCTGGGCGCTCGATTTGAAGTACCCCACTGCCGTTGAGGTGCTCGCGGGAGAGCCTCGCAAGCCGGATAACGGGCCGATGTGGGAGATCATTCAGTACGACTTCCCCGCCCGCGGCGAAATGCCCGCACTCAAGCTCACGTGGTACGACGGCAAGAAGAAGCCGCCGGCCGAGCTGTTCGAGGGCGAGCGCGTGCCGAATGGCGGATCAATTCTCATCGGCGATAAGGGAAAACTGTTCATTCCCGACGACTACGGCCGCCGGCACATTCTTTTGCCCAAGGCGAAGTTCGCCGACTTCAAGAATCCGCCCGAAACGATCGTGCGCTCGCCCGGTCACCACAAGGATTGGGTCGAGGCATGCAAAAATCCCGCACGGCCCGCTTGCTCGAATTTCAGCTATTCGGGACCTCTCACCGAAATGGTGCTCCTGGGTGTCGTCGCGTTTCGCACCGGCCAAAAGCTGGAATGGAACGGCCCGAGCATGACCGCCACGAACTGCGCGGTGGCCGAAGAATACATTCGTCCTCGCTATCGCAAGGGTTGGGAGCTTTGACCGGCGATTGACTCCTTCGCGATAATGGGAGTGGTCCCACTCTCCCAATTCCACGCGGCCGACCTTCCGGAGAAGCGGCCGCGTGGGATGGCTTTGTCTGTTGGTTTCGCAAGGATTTTCACGCTCATGGGTCACCACTTTCAGCTCTCGACGATGTGGCACGAGCGCTGTCCCGAATGCGGCGAAGGGAAGATTTTCGACTCGCGCTGGCACATGAACCCGAACTGCCCGAAGTGCGGACTCAAATTCGAGCGCGGGCCGGGTTACTTCACCGGCGCGATGTACTTCAGCTACGCACTCGGCATTCCGATCATCACCGCCGGCACGCTCATCGTTTGGTGGATCACAAAGTGGCCGCTGTACAAGTCTGTGTTGCTCGTCTGGGTCTTGTTCTTGCCGCTGGTGCCGTGGGTGTTCCGGATGTCGCGCACGCTCTTCATTCATTTCGACCGCTATTTCGATCCCGACGACAAACCGGTCGAACCGCCGGTCGCTGAAGGATAAAATCGATCCTCGTCACATTGATCAAGTGATCGCCGGCGATCTGTCTGCGACGAGGATGCGGGTTCATGTATATCATCGCCGGAACCAAGGTGGTCCGTGCCTGGATGGGGCGGACCGCCGACTATTGCCGGATGTGCCGCGGATTTCAGCCAGCGAAAGTGGTGAACGTCAAACGCGTTGGCCACGTCTATTACATCCCGCTCGGACGCGGAACGTCGCTGAACCTGGAACAGACGTGCGAGTCGTGCGGGTCGATGCGAACGATCCAACCCGGCGAGCCCGAACCGGCCGTCCTGCGCGATCGTCGGGCCGATCTCGAATGGCTACTCGCCGAGACGAATCCCAACGCGAAAGCCGACTGGGCTGAACGCCTGAGCCATGAGGCCAGACTGCGGAGCGGTACGACATCGCCACAGGAACGGATGGACGCGATGGTCGAGTCATTCGGCCTCGCCAACCTGCTGCTCGAAATGCGTACGGGCGAAATGCGGCTCGACAGCCTGAGCGGCGCCGGTTGTATGACGACGATCGTCGCCGCCTTTGGCGCGGCAGCGATTGCTGAAACACTCGGCCAGATGAACACCGAAAATGCCATCGTCGCGGCGCTTGTGGTTGGCGGGATTCTCGGTGTTTTCACGCTGATTCTCATCGCGCGCGACGGCGGCCGTTACACCAAACGGAAGATTCTCCCGATTCTGGCGCGAGCCTTGCGCCCGATTCGTCCGCGTGAAGAAGAGATTGAGCAAGTGCTCAGTCTTTTGCGCGAGAATGATTTGAAGATTGGCCGGATGTTAACCACGCAGCAGATCGTCGATGCGATGATGTTTTTGCACGATTGATCGGCGCTTGGCTGCCGAATCACTCCAGGTCATCATAGACTGGCTTCTCTGACCTGGGCCCCTCGAGGAAACCTACGACGATGCATGGGACGGCCATAACCCCGAATGCACCGCACACAAGCGTAAAAAACGTGCGCTGAGCCTCGACACCTTCGTAGTACGGTCCCAGTATCTTTCCAACAAAAATTCCCAGCACGAATCCCAGCAACATCAGTTGGCATCCGAGGACTGGTCGCACGGGGATACCTCCCTAGATCGAGAGTATCTCGGCTGAAAAATAGCGGGCTTTCACTTCGTTGCCTTCGTTCACTTCTGTTCAAATCGATCCGACTTAATGTGGCTGAATTCTTGACGTGACTAATCGTCGTGCTTCGCTTCGTTCGCCTCGCGTGCCGCACGCATCCGGCGCGTGACATCTTCCGGGTCAGCCGTTTCGAGATAGTGGCTGATCGCCTCGGTCAAGTTGGCACGCGCCTCGTTAACGCTGGCCCCTTCGCTTGTGATATCAAGTTCAGCACAGCGCGCGATATAGAGATCGCCCTCGCGTACGATGAGTGCGGTGAATTGACATATCTGATCCATTGAGCAACTCATCTCTGCGAGGAAATGACAACCGCGCGGTTCTCGATATCGACAACCGCGCGGCCTGATGAAACTTTCAATGTCCCACGGCTTCCAGCTCCGCGGGATTGTTGCCGGTAAGCTCGGCCTCCATCTCGCGTAGCTCCTTGCTTTCCGTCTTCGACCGCCAGATCGCCCAGCCGACTCCCGCGACGCCGAGCAACCCGACGAGCCAGAGAATCCACGAGTGACCCGTTCGGCCGGCCGCGAGCACAGGACCAATCGCGAGCAAGGCGACCATGTTCATCACCTTGATCAGCGGATTGAGCGCGGGGCCGGCGGTGTCCTTGAGCGGGTCGCCCACAGTGTCGCCGGTAACGGCCGCCTTGTGCGCCTCGGACCCCTTGCCGCCGTAAATGCCGTCTTCGATTGTCTTCTTGGCGTTATCCCACGCACCGCCCGCATTCGCCATGAACACGGCGAGAAGCTGACCGACGACGATCATCCCTGCAAGATATCCGCCCAGAGCATACGCGCCGAGGTAAATTGCCACCAGAATCGGCATGACGATCGCCAGCAAGCCTGGACCGATCAACTCGCCCTGCGCGGCTGCGGTGCAGATATTGACGACCCGGCCATAATCGGGCGTCTTGGTGCCGGCCCAGATTTCCTTGTCGCGGAACTGAGCCCGGCATTCCTTGACGATCAAAAACGCCGCACGGCCCACCGCACGAATCAGCATCGAGCTGAACAGGAACGGCACCGCACCGCCGATCAGCATCCCGATGAACACCTCTGGCTGAGCGACCGACAATTTCGCGGCTTCCGACGCATATTGTCCGAGCGTCATCTCACCAATCTTCGACTCGCTGCCGACCGCAATTACGGCAATGAAGCTCGCGAACAAACTCACAGCGGCAATCACGGCCGAGCCAATCGCAATCCCCTTCGTCTCGGCCTTGGTCGTGTTACCGACGGCGTCGAGGTCGGCGAGAATCTGGCGGGCACGCTTGTAGTTTTCCTCACCCATTTCTTCGCGGTCGTAACCCATTTCGCCGATGCCGTTCGAGTTGTCGGCGACCGGCCCGAAGACGTCCATGCTGATTGTGTTGCCCGTGAGCGTGAGCATGCCAATGCCGCACATCGCCACGCCGTAGGCAATGAAGATCGGGCTCGCGCCGCTGTAAATCACAACGGAAAGGAGGATCGCCACCGCGATGATTCCCACCGAAACCACCGTTGATTCATACCCGACAGCGAACCCCTGGATGATGTTCGTCGCGTGGCCGGTGGTGCACGCCTTCGCCAGGCTTTTCACCGGCGTGTATTGCGTGTGCGTGTAGTAACTTGTGCACTTGTTGAGCGCGATGGCCAGGATGATGCCGATCAGGCACGTGAGCGCTGGCCGCATGTCGAGTCCGAATCCCGAGCCGATGAAGAACGTCGACCAGACCGGTTGCTTGTCCGACAGAATCGGCCCTGTGTAACCCTGGATGAACGCGCGATCGGCCACGGATTCGATGGCGCCCAGCTTGCGGGCGTATTCGCCGGGGTCTTTGACTTTCAGCTCGGCATTCGCCAGTGCAAACGCAGCGTCAACCTTGGAGCGAGCCGCCTCGCGTTCGGCTTTAAACGTGTCGTTCTGAACGTAACCCTCAACCGCCTGAGGATATTGACGGATATATTTGTCTGGGAAGTGAAGATATCCCAAACCGAGCACGAAAAAGCCGACGACGCTGATGATCGACCCGAGAATGAATCCTCGGTGCACCGAGTGCAGCGCCTCGTCGCTCGTGCTGTTCGGGCCGGCCTTCACGCTGTACGTGCTGATGATCGAACCGATGACGCCAATCGCCCGCACAAGGAGCGGGAAAATGACCCCCTTGTGGCCGAAGCTGGCGTAACCCAGAATCATCGCCGCGACGATTGTGACTTCGTAACTCTCGAAAATGTCGGCCGCCATCCCGGCGCAATCGCCGACATTATCACCCACGTTGTCGGCAATGGTTGCAGCGTTGCGCGGGTCATCTTCGGGGATGTTCTGTTCGACCTTACCGACGAGGTCGGCGCCGACGTCCGCCGCCTTCGTGTAGATGCCGCCGCCGACTCGCATGAAGAGTGCGAGCAGCGTTCCACCAAAGCCGAAACCGAGCAGCACCTCGTATGCGTGTTCGCCATAGACCATGAAAATCAGCGTGCCGCCGAGGAGGCCGAGACCATCGGTAAGCATGCCGGTGATCGTGCCGGTGCGATAGCCAAGCTGCAAAGCTCCGCCATAGCTCGTTCGGGCAGCCGCCGCTACGCGCAAGTTGCCGCGCACCGCGAGGCTCATGCCGACATATCCCACCGTCCACGAAAACGCCGCGCCGATGAAGAACGCGGCCGCGCGGCCGATGGCGATGTGCGTTTGGTTGTCGTCACCGGCGGTACTCGCATAGAGAATTCCGGTGATGACAAACACCAGTAATATGATCGCGCGAAACTGCCGTGCCAGATAGGCATTTGCCCCCTGTTTGATGGCACGCGCGACTTCTTGCATTTTCGTCGTGCCCTGATCGGCACCAAGGACCTGGCCGACGAGAGCACCGGCGTAGATCAGACCGGCGAAAGCCACGGCCAGAACGACGAACAGCGCGATCTGTTCAGTGAGCGCGTACTGAGCTTCTTTTCCGGGCTCTGCGCCTTTCAGGAAACTGAAATACTCGAATTTATGGCTATCGGCCGCGGGCTGCGCCGGAGGATCGGCGGCTTTGACGAAGTTGGAGAAAATGCCAAGGGCCAGCATGGCCACAATCATCGGGAGGAAAATCCTACGTCGCGTCATGGGTCGCGCCTCCGTTTGTGTTGTGTGCGAATCGATCCTGAGTCGTTGTGCCTCGTCGATGTGAAAGAGCATCGGCACCGACGGCGATTCGCAAGAGAGCCTCTTGATCGCGTCGTATTGCGTCTAACGCCGAACCTGGTTCAAACCCCGCAGACGTGACCGAGCAAAGCGCGTGCCTTGCCTCGGCGGTTATTCACCTCCGATTAGACACCACGAATCGCTCGCGGGGAAGGGTGTAGAACCCGTGCCTTTGCCGCCCAGCCGTCACTTCTTCGTGACCGAAACCTAACGCGCCTGTTCTTCGAGAAATCTCGTGTCAATGTATTTATACGATCCACCCGTCGCCTCGGCCAGCCAGCGAAGCGGGGCCGACGACCGCGCTGCGCCGCCGATACCGAATTCAACGGCGAGAATGCGGGTTTTCCCCGCCTCGCGACGGATCAGTTCGGCGTCGTAACGACCGAAGAAGTCGGCGTCGGTCAGGAAGAAAATCACCTCGGGCTTCATCGCCAGCGCGGTCCGAAACGCAAGCATGTGGTCGGTGCCGCCATAGGGCGTAACCTGTTCAAGCTGGGTTCGCACCCGCGCTTTGTTCGAAGCGCTCGCACGCATCAGGTCGGAACGGCCGAGTGGGTCCGTTAGTACCCGCGCATTCTGGTTGTAGAAGGTGACGCCGAACATCACTTCGGGCGAGAGTTGATCGAGGCTGGCGAGCAATTCCGTCTTGGCGACGTCGAGGATGATCCGCCCCGACTTACCGATCGCCAGAATCATGCTGCCTGAGCAATCGATCACATAGGCATACGAACCGGCACGATCGCGCAGGCCGAAGAATTCAGTGCCTAGGCCAAGGCCGGCCCCCTTACCGCCGCCGGTGCCCGTCCCTTCGCCACCGCCGCCCCCTGCTCCTTTGCCGGGAACCAGGCCCAGGCCGCTTGTTGACGGACCGGGTAGTGCGCGGGCCGAAAGCTTTTTCTGCGGCTTGGTGGGCAAGATTTCGGACAGGAGTGCGTCGGCTGCGGCATCGCGTGTGTGGGCGACAGGGTTGGTACGGTCGGACGAAAGCTGCATCCCCTCGCCGCCAAGTTCACCAGGAGCACCGCCGCCTGCCTGGTAAGGGGCACGGTTGTCGGTCGACTCGAACTCCCCTTTGAGAACGCGCGGGGTGGGGGTTTCATCGTGCGGGATGACGATCGTCAGCGCCATGAACGACGCGGCGAGAAGGAGTGCGCCGTTGAAAAGCAACGAAATCACGACCGAACGCGGGTCGGTGAGGGGTGATTCCCGAAGCATGGATTTGGCGGTGGACATGTGGTTCTCTGTCGCGCCCTTCTCAATTCGTAGGCTCAGACAGGAATTCAGGGTCTTGAGCCAAATTGCGCCCAGGTCTGCCTTTTCTGGGTGCCACTGGTTGTACTCAACCAGTGTCTTGGACATCACTCAAGGCGCACTGGTGGGGTACCACCAGTGGCACCCGACGGTCTAAGCTCGACCGCCACCCCGAAATCCATCAAGAGCCAATCCATTCTCATTCTGACCCGACGGCCCCCTTGCGCCTATGTGAGATCGCTGGCTTTTGTCAGCTTGGCTCGCGTCGGAGTGCCGAGATACGCCTCAATGGCCTTCTTCACGAAGGTTTCGAACGCCGGAGTGTTCATCTCATCGTAGCTGTGGCACGTGATCGTAACCTCTTGCATCCCCCCTCGTGAATCTTCGACGACCACCACACGATCGGCATCGCTCAGCACGGGAACTGGCAGCAGGTGGAACGGCGTGAGGCCGAGCGTGCGGTCGAGTGAGCCTGGCTTGAACGTATTGCGCGGGACGGTGAAGCGGAGCGTCAGAATCCACTCGTGACCGGTCGATGCGCGAAGGAACGGGCGATCCTTCGAGTTCGTCCCGCCGATTTTGACGACGAATTGCTGGCTCCAGTCGGTCTCGCCAAATTTCTTCGTCGCTTCAACCGCATCAACAACTTTTTCAAGAATGCGGCCATCCCACCGCCCAGTCCGACCCGACCGCGCTCCGACGCGATCCTTCGTATGCCACTTGCGGCCATCGATTTCCCAGGGAGACTTGGCCGCATTGGTTTCAATCGTCACCGGCGCGCTGGCCTTGGCCGCTTCGAGCAGTTTGGCCGCGGCCTTCTTGGGATCGAACTTCGTGCGAGCCTCGCGTGGGCCGGCGGCGAGCACTTCTTTCAAGATTCGACCCGTGAGGCTCTTCTTCTCGTTGGCGATTTTTTCGGGCGGCCCTTCAGCGACGATTTCGCCTCCCTTGCCGCCCGCCTCGGGACCGAGGTCAATCAGCCAGTCGGCGGTTTTGATCACTTCGAGGTTGTGCTCGATGATGACGACCGTGTTACCCAAATCGGCCAGACGATGCACAACGGCGAGCAGCTTTTTCGTGTCGTCGAGGTGCAAGCCGGTCGTTGGTTCGTCGAGGACGTAAAGCGTGCGGCCGGTGTCGGGGCGAGCGAGTTCGGCTGCGAGCTTCACGCGCTGGGCTTCGCCGCCGGAAAGTGTCGGGGCCGACTGACCGAGCGGGAGGTAACCCAGGCCGACGTCGGACAGCGTTTGCATCACCTTGCGAATCTTGGGCACGCTCGCGAACAGTTCGAGCGCCGCGTCGACCTTCATGTTAAGCACGTCGGCGATTGTTTTGCCGCGGAACTTCACTGCGAGCGTTTCGGGCGTGAAGCGTTGGCCATGGCAGGCGTCGCACGTGACCCAGACATCGGGCAAGAAGTGCATTTCGATCCGTTTTTGCCCGGCCCCTTCGCACGCCTCGCATCGTCCACCCTTTTGATTGAAGCTAAACCGGCGCGGAGAGTACCCGCGCACCTTCGCTTCGGGCATCTTGGCGAACAGCTCGCGAATCAGATCGTACGCGCCGGAATAGGTGACGGGCGTCGACGTCGGCGTGCCGCCGAGCGGCGCCTGATCGACGCTGATCACCTTATCGATATGCTCAAACCCTTCGATGCTATCGTGCGCGCCTGGCGTCGTTTGGGCGCGGTGCAGCTTCTTGGCGGCGGCCTTCCAGAGAATATCCTCGACGAGCGAACTCTTGCCCGATCCCGAAACGCCGGTGACGACCGTCACCACGCCGAGCGGGAACGACACATCGACATTCTTGAGATTATGGTGCCGGGCGTTGCGTACGGTGATCGCGGGGCCGTTGGGCAAAATGGAGCGTCGATTTGTGGGAACCGGTATGGCGGCGCGCCCCGCAAGATAGCGCCCGGTGAGCGATTCATCGCGCAGCTCGACCTCGCGCGGCGTTCCGGCCGCGGTGATCTGCCCGCCGAGATCGCCCGAGCCGGGGCCGAAGTCGACGAGATGATCGGCCGCTTCGATCACCTCGCGATCGTGCTCGACGAGCACGAGCGTGTTGCCCAGGTCGCGCAATCGCTTGAGCGCGCCGAGGAGTCGGGCATTGTCGCGCGGATGGAGGCCGATCGTCGGTTCGTCGAGCACGTAAAGCACGCCGGTCAGGCCGCTGCCGATCTGGCTCGCCAGCCGAATACGCTGGCTTTCGCCGCCCGAGAGCGTGGGGGTACCGCGACCGAGACTGAGGTAATCGAGACCGACATCATTGAGAAATTGCAGCCGTTCGCGAATCTCACGAATGAGGTCGCCGGCGATGTGCCGCTCGTCTTCGGTCATGTCGAGCTTGGTGACAAATTCGAGCGTTCGGCCCAGCGGCCAGCCGTTGATCTGGTCGAGCGTGAATCCGCGGAACTTCACGGCCGCCGCGTCGTCACGCAACCGGGCGCCCATGCACGAGGCGCAAGGGACGTCGTCGACCATTCCTTGCAGCTTGAAACGATAGAGGAACGAAACTCGCGCGGCTTCCTCGATCGCCGGGAACAAGCCTTTATATTGATAAGAAAAACTTGGTTGATCCTTCGTCGCCGGGACGGTGAACCAGGTTTCCCCCGCGCCGTGGAGGATGATCCGGCGATGGCGGGCGTCGAGCTCTTCAAACGGCGTATCGAGATCGATCCCAAGCGCCTCGCACATCGCGCCAATCGTGCGAGCGAACTCAGGGAATTCGCGGAAATCCGGCCAAACGACCACCGCGCCGTCGCGCATCGACAGCCGCATGTCAGGGATCAAGGTCGCGGGGTTGGCGCCTTGTTGCGTGCCCAATCCTTCACAGCCGGGGCACCAGCCGAGCGGGCTATTGAACGAGAAGTTGTGCGGCGAGAGTTCTTCAAAACTGCGCCCGCAAGTATCGCACGAGCGATGCTGGCTGTAGCGATCGACAACCCACTTCGCTTCCTTGGCCTCATCGCCGACGTGCGCGACGTGCAGCACGCCCTTGCCGAGGTCGAGACCGGCTTCGACCGAGTCGGCCAGGCGCGAGCGCGTCGAGCGCCGGACGACCGCGCGGTCGATGACCACTTCGACCTGATGCTTGCGGCGATGGCTGAGCTTGGGCGGTTTGTCGAGGCTGGTCGAAACGCCGTCGACCCGCACTCGATTGAAGCCCGAGGCGCGAAGCTCGTCCCAGAGCGCGGCGTAATCTTCGTTGTCGCGCCGTTCGACCGGCGCCATGACGTAGATCTTCGACCCTTCGGGCAAATGCAGAATCTTTTCGACGATCTCATCGGCCGATTGCGTGCCGATCGCCGTGCCACACTTGGGGCAATGCGGCTGTCCCAGGCGGGCGAACAGAATGCGCCAGTAGTCGTGAATTTCGGTGACGGTGCCGACGGTCGAACGTGGGCTCTTGCTCGTCGTTTTTTGTTCGATGCAAACCGCCGGCGAGAGCCCCGAAATCTGGTCGACCTTGGGCTTTTGCAGAGGAGCAAGGAACTGCCGGGCGTAGCTCGACAAGCTTTCGACATAGCGACGCTGGCCTTCGGCATAAAGCGTGTCGATCGCCAGCGAGCTTTTGCCTGAACCGCTTGGCCCGCTGCACACCGTCATCTTGTGTCGCGGAATGTCGAGGTCTACGCCCTTCAAGTTGTGCTGCCGACCGCCGCGAATCGAGATCGATTCCAGGCCGATTTCTGACGATTTTCGCTTCGCGGGCTTCTTCGATTTTGCTTTCGATGCTTTCACAACCGGCCGAGGTTCGAGCACGCGCTTCAGGGCCGCCCCCGTGGCGCTTTCCTTGTGCGCGGCGATAACCTCGGGCGTCCCTTCAGCGACAATCCGACCGCCGCCGCCGCCCCCTTCGGGACCAAGTTCGATCACCCAGTCAGCAGTTTTGACGACGTCGAGATTATGCTCGATCACCACCACCGTGTTGCCAAGCGCGGTGAAGCCATGCAGCACGCCGAGCAGCTTGCGAACGTCGTCGAAGTGCAGGCCGGTGGTCGGCTCGTCGAGGATGTAGAGCGTCCGGCCGGTGCCGCGTTTGACCAACTCGCGCGCCAGCTTGATGCGCTGGGCCTCGCCGCCGGAAAGTGTGGGCGAGGCCTGACCGAGCTTCAAATAGTCGAGGCCGACGTCGTGCAGGGTTTGCAGCATGCCGGCGATTTTGGGGACGTTCGCGAAGTGTTCGAGCGCTTCCTGCACGTCCATTTCAAGGACGTCGGCAATGCTCTTGCCTTTGAAACGAACGTGCTGCGTTTCGCGATTGAACCGCTTTCCTTCGCAGACGGGGCAGGTCACCCAAACGTCGGCCAGAAAATCCATTTCGAGCCGGTTCGAGCCGTTCCCCTGGCACGCCTCGCAGCGCCCGCCCGGCACGTTGAAACTAAACCGGCCGGGCTGATATCCCCGCGCCTTGGCTTCGGGCAGTTTAGTATAGAGGTCGCGAATCAGGTCGAACAGTTTGATATACGTTGCCGGGTTCGAGCGCGGGGTGCGGCCAATCGGCGATTGATCGATGTCGATGACTTTGTCGAGCGCATCAACACCGTCGATCCGTTCGTGCGGCCCAGGTTCCGAGAGGGCACCATTCAGGTCGCGGGCCAGGGCATCGCGCAGAATATCATTGACGAGCGAGCTTTTGCCCGAACCCGACACGCCCGTCACGCAGACGAACAGGCCGAGCGGGATCGTAACGTCGATCCCCTTCAAGTTGTGCTGCCGCGCGCCAACGATCGTCAGCGACTTGTCGCCAGGCTTTTTGCGATCGGTCGGAATCGCGATCGACTTCCCGCCCGAGAGGTACTGACCAGTCAGGCTGGCGGGGGCCTTGGCGAGGTCGGCGATCGTTCCCATCGCCACCAATTCGCCCCCCTTCACGCCGGGGCCGGGACCGAAGTCGACGAGGTGATCGGCCGCGCGCATCGTGTCTTCGTCGTGCTCGACGACGATCACCGTGTTTCCCACGTCGCGCAGCTTTTGCAGCGTGGCGATGAGCCGGTCGTTGTCGCGCGGGTGGAGGCCGATCGACGGCTCATCAAGGATGTAGAGCACGCCGACGAGCCCCGCGCCGACCTGACTCGCCAGTCTGATGCGCTGGGCTTCGCCGCCGGAAAGCGTAGGGGCCGAGCGGTCGAGCGAGAGGTAGTGGAGGCCGACGTTCGTCAAGAATCCGAGTCGGCCGCGAATTTCCTTGAGCAACTCTTCGGCGATCGTGCGCGAGAGGGGATCGAGCGGAAATTCGCTCGTGCCATCGGCGAGCTTGTCGAAAAATCCCGAGCATTCGCCGATCGGCATCGTGCCAACCTCAACCATGCTCTTGCCGCCGACGTGCACGCTTCGAGCGCGCGGGTTGAGCCGGGTGCCGCCGCAGTCGGGGCACGTCATGCTCTTGAGGTACGGCTCGAGCATCGTCTTCGTGGGACCGCCGGCCGCCGCTTTGTACTTCTCCATCAAGTCCGTAGCGATTCCCGGCCATTTTTCCGAATGCGCCCAGGCCTTACCGCGCCCTTTCCAGTGCGCAATAATCAGCCGTTCGCCCAGGCCGTGCAGCCACGCGTCGCGATACTTCTGGCTGAGATTCTTCCACGGTCCTTTGAGCAGAGTTCCCTTGGCCGGACCGCCGGGGTCGCTTTCCAGGTTGCGCGCGACGCTGTCGAACATATGACGGCGCCACTTGCCCATCTTCTTCACGGGTCCAATGATCTCAACCGCCCCGTCCCAGAGCGAAAGCGCGGGGTTGGGGACGAGCAGGTCGGGATCAAACACATGGCGCACGCCCAGGCCGTCGCACGCCAGACACATCCCTTGCGGGTTGTTGAAGCTGAAAAGCTGCGGGCTGGGCGGCTCGAAGCTAATCCCGCAGGAACTGCAGGCGTAGTCGGACGAGAGCAGCAAATCGGGCTGCCCTTCGACCGAAATGATGACCGCCCCTTCACCCAGCTTGAGAGCCTGCTCGACCGCTTCCGCGAGCCTCGGCCGCACAGCGGGGCCTGATTTCAGGCGGTCGATCACGACTTCGATGAAGTGCTTCGTCTGGCGGTCGAGCGCGAGGCGGTCGGTCAGCGAAACGACCTGGCCGTTCACGCGGGCGCGAACATAACCGGCGCGAGAAAGTTCCTCGAAGAGATCCTTGTATTCCCCCTTCTGGCCGCGAATGACGGGGGCGAGGATTGAATACGCCGTCCCTTCGGGAATCGAGGCGATGCGGGCGACGATCTGCTCGCGCGTTTGCGCGGCAACCGGCCGGCCGCACTGGGGACAGTGCCCCTGCCCCACCCTCGCGTATAGCACGCGCAAGTAGTCGTTGATCTCGGTGATCGTGCCGACGGTACTGCGCGGGTTGCGTCCGCCGGTTTTTTGCTGGATCGAGATCGACGGGCTCAAACCTTCGATCTTATCGACCTCGGGCTTGGGCATTTGCCCGAGAAACTGGCGTGCATAGCTCGACAGGCTTTCGACGTAACGTCTTTGTCCTTCGGCGTACAGCGTGTCGAACGCGAGCGAGCTTTTTCCCGAGCCGGACACGCCCGTGAAACAAATCAGGGCACCCCGAGGCAGGTCGAGCGACACATCGCGGAGATTATGCTCGCGCGCGCCTCGGATGCGGATATCCGTCGTGGCCATCCCTGGGTGTGTCCTCTTAAATGAAAACCAAAAGTGACTGGCGGGCGGTTTCTCTGAAAACGGACCTGATTGGAAGTGTAGTTAGTATACACGTGTCCGCTGGAGAAATCCAGTCGATGCGAAACCAACCTGGCGATCGCGGCGCTGAACTCAAGGCCCCTTCACGGTGAGTAAGACGCCGACAACGCATCAACCAATCACGTGAAAAGTCGCAGCGAAACACGGACATGAGTGGCGACGTTTTCAATTTCGCACAAATCGAGAATCCGACTCTATTTAGTGTTTATTTGTTATTTCTTCAAATAAAACGCGCGATCAGCATAAGGTCACCTTTTCCTCGTCGGCTAACAGTAGCGCCAAACCCTGCCCCAGAGCATCGCATGAAGTCGCTTTCATGCGTGGTCGCAACACTGCTCGCTCGACATCATTCATGATCTACATTGATATGTCCCTACTTCCAGGAAGTTCCGCCATTCTCGCAACTTTGTGATCGTCGCAAAAATGGCGTCTTGCGATCGGAATCGGCGGCTATGGCGCTGGTGGTGCGGTCGACACAACGAATCCAAATTCGATGGAACCAGTACAGAATTCGACAATAAAAAATCACGTAATATCAATGATCAAGCAGATTTGAGTCGGATTCCTCTCGCACGAAATGACAGTGAGATCGGTCCTTACGTGATCTCATTCTGATTGCTTTCTTTGTCTTGTTTTGCTGCAGAGTTAGCGATTTCGCCTACGTGATTACGGTCGAGAATTTGCAGGATTTTCCCTGTTTTTGCCTGCAACGCCGTCGATTCCGACACGCGCGATTTTTCGAACAGACTTAAATATTTACGATAAGCGATGATTTTGGGAAACATCGTCCATTAAAACATCCATGATTAAGTTGTGGTTCTTAAACATCATTCTTACGATGCTGCGGGGACAAGTCTTCATGGTTGTTTGGAGAGGACCTATGACCAAATCAATGCGCAAGGCCCTGAAGCTAGCAATCTTGAGCATCTTGTTAGGCGCAGCCGCGGGACGCACCCAGGCGGGCACAACCACGAACCTATTGAGTAATCCAGGAGCGGAAGCGGGCAGCATCGCCGGTTGGACGGTCGGGGGAACGTCTAACCCAGGCGTTGACAGCGGAAGCTTCGATCCCGGAATCAATCCCAACTCCGGCACCTTCGACTTCTACGGTCACACAGGAGCGTCGGGAACCTTAACGCAAGATGTTACGCTGGTTGGTACTCAAGGGATTACCGCCGCTCTGATCGACAACGGAACAGCAGTCGCCGGTGTCAGCTTCTTCGAGCAAGGGCTTAACCAGGGCACCCCCAGCGACGACGCTCGTGTGACTTTGAGCTTCCTCGACGGCAGCTCAACCGTCCTGAGTTCGGTTTCGACCCCAGAGGCCGATTCGCACAACGGCGCATGGCAGAACTTCACCGGTAGCTTTGCCATCCCGATCGGAACACGCACCATCGCCTACACGATGGAATTCATCCGGCACTCCGGAAACGACCTCGATGCCTTCGTCGACGACAACAGCCTCGTTGTGACCACGAGAGCCGCCACCGTCGGCACACCCGAGCCTTCGACCGTGATTTCTGCGGGCGTCGCCGTGCTGGCGGGCCTTGGCGCGATGGTTTGCCGACGTCGCATTAGTTAATTGACAATCGCGTTGAAAGCGCCTCCACGCGGCGGCGCTTTCAACGCATGTTATTTCGACACGACTCAGCCGCATGGCGATCGGCCGCCAATGGGAGCGGGAACTTGCCCACGCTAACCCTCCAAACCTCTAGCGTCTCCCAATAATTCGACTATCATCGGGCGTCCCCGGTCATCCCCCCAACGCCCGAGGTTGATATGAGCGTCCCGAATCGTACCCTGTCGCAACGATGGTTCAACGAGGCCTGGAACGAGCGAAGTGACGACATTCTTGCGGAGGTCGTCTGCCCTAACTGCGTTGGGCACATGGAATCGGGCGACATTGTCGGGGCCGAACCATTCAAGCTAGTCCGCGGCGAATTCCTCGCGGCGATCCCCGACCTCACGCTGACCGTCGAGGACATGGTCTCGGACGGCAATGACGTCGTAACTCGCTGGAGCGCTGTGGGTACGCATACCGGTGAAGGGCTCGGCCTTGCGCCGACCGGGCAAACGGTGCAAGTCAACGGGATGACCTGGCACCGTTATCGCGACGGCAAGATGGTCGAAGTCTGGGATAGTTGGAACCAGGAAGCGCTGCTGCAACGTCTTCGCGAAGGGAGCGACGAACATCGCGAGCGAAGCGCTACCACGCGCAGTTCGTTGGCCACGAGGCTCCGGGAACTTCGGATCGCCCTGTTCGGGGAGGATGGCGGCCCCGAAATGGCACGCTTTCTGAACGTGCCGCCCCGCACCTGGTACAACTACGAAACCGGAGTGGCGGTTCCGGGAGAAATCCTGCTGGAAATCATCGAAAAGACCGGGGTTCGGCCGTTGTGGTTGCTCAAGGGTGAAGGGCCACGTTTTGAAGAAGGGCGCGAGTCGAAGGTGTGAGGTCTGACGCCCTTTACACCGATCTGAGAAATTCGATGAAGCCCATTGTTCCGGTCGTGCAATCTGTCGAAGTTGTGCTGGAACCAAGTCAGGGGCAGTCTGTCGCTGCCCTTTGGCGATTACTTCGCGAAGAAGGGTTCAAGCTGCGCGGATTGGGGTTCGAAGTCCGCCGGCCGAAAAAGCCGGCGATTCCCATCTGGCAATCGGATAGCTATGTCAGCGCATATATCTATCACGATGATACCGAGCTTTTCGAGAATCGCGGCCAATGGAATCGCCTCGCACTCAAGTATTTGATCGCGACTCAGCCTCGGTCGGGAATCCCTATTTTTTCGGAGTACTCGTCGAAGTTGGCATTACGCTTGAATCTTCCCATGAAGGTCGATGACGTCGTAATTAGCCAGACGGATCTCGAACTACATCTGAACAAAACTGCCGATGAAATAACGCAACTCGTTGGCGAGCCAGGAAGCAAGGAGGTCCGCATCGCGGTCGAGCGGTGGTATGCGCGTCCTCGGATTTGAATGTCAACGCTTCGCGCTACCAATTATTTTACATCGTTATATGTATCTGCTCGAACTTTGAACGGATTGAGAGAATTAGCCAATGAATTACGGTCTTCGATCTTGCTCCGCCCACCATTCCCGCCAGGCCGGAACGTCCCAGTAGAAGTTCTCAGCAAAACGCCGTTTGAGTAGATCAAGCAGCCCTGAGCTTGTCTTCGCGCTGTTGTCTCGTTGTTCCTGGCTGAGCAAATTGATCACAAGCGGCGTTACATCGGTTTTGGGCGTGTAGTGGAGGAGAGCCATGCACGCCCAGTACTGCGACGCGGGCGGGCCGTTTCGGGCCATCTGTTCGTAGAGCGGGATGCAATCGGCCGGCAGCTCGCCGAGGTGGTGCGGGACGATGCGCCGGAGGATTGCGACCTGGCCGAGCGCCTCGGGGTGCTTCAGAACCAGTGCGACTAACTCGCGCTGAGCCAAGGCAGAAGTTCGAGTTGTCACGTACCAACTTTGCCAGTCGGTTTGGGTCTGAAGGTCGGTCCGACCGGTGATCCATTTCAGACAGCGCAGGGCTTGTTCGCTGCTTTCTTGTCGAGCGCGACTCCCCGCTTTGTTCACGGCTTTTTCGATGTCCGTCGTCGGCGACGGAAGTTGGTTCGGATATTGTGAATCAACTGCTCCAATCAGTTCCGACCAGAATTCCTTTCCGTTGCGTTCTTCGAGCTTCGCCAGCGCGGCCTGGAATTTCGCGCGGGGGTCGCCGCCGATGTTGTTTGCGAGGCTTTCGCGGAAGTTGGGGGTTTCAATCGCGTCCAACAGAAGCTTGGTTCCGGGGATCGTCTCTTGAAGCCCCTCGACGGCTCGCTGTCGGAGTTTCGCAGGATGATTAGCGGCGATGGCATACGCGAGCAGGAGCTTTCGGCCTTCGGAACTGTGCGAGAGAAGCGAGTATTTGAGCGCGTGGGGAGCAACCATCGGATCGTCGAGCCAACGTTTCAAAGCCGGCAAAAGCGGTGGCCAGCAACTTCCTCTGAGCGCCGAGAAGTGAACTGCGAGGAGCAACGTGGGATCGTGAGTGTCGCCGATGCTGATGAGAAACTCCATCTCCTCGCGGCCGCCGATAGTCGTCAGAACGTGTGCCCACGCCCGTAAGAGCGCAGGCGACGCACTCTTCGATTTCGACAGAATCACGCTTCGTTGCGTTGAATTGAGGCCCTCGATCCTAGCCCATTCGGCGATAGCGGTGGCCAGCTCGGTTTCGACGGCGGGCGAGAGTCGAGCCTCTGCCAACTCACCGATCGCCCAATTCAGGCCGCGCTTTCGCAACGTGGATGATCCGCGAGGGCCCAGGATCACTCGAATTGTTTGCACGGAATGTACTCGACGAGCTTCTTCGGGATCATCCACGGCGGATCGGATGAGAATTTCGAATACGCGTTCCCGGTCGCTCAGGAGGGCACGATAGTTGTCGTCTATGGCAAAATCGATTGTATTGAGCCACCAATTGGAACCGGGGCCCGCCGTCTGAGCGAATTCGACGGCCTGATTGACACGGTATCGCTGCCTGAGCTGGGAGATTCCCCTTATTCCGCCGAAAACGAGCGCGACCAGCGCCACGAGCAGAATCAATGCTCCGAGACGCAGTCTTGGCCAAGACCGCGCCAGTGCAATTAAGTGTGGTTTCTGGACGCCCATTCGATCGGTCCCTATTGCGTCGGGGCTGGCAAGGCTTCGTTTTGCACCAGATCAATCGTTGCCCTGAACCAATTATTAACCGTCGGGGCGCGATTCGATACGTTTTGAAGCGTGGGGCTGGCCCGGTTGCCGCTCCCACTATCCAAGGAAGCGCAGGACGATCCTCGGGCCCCGGCGTTGTCGGATGTCGCCTCTATGGATAAGCTTGGACCAGACGCCTTTCCTGCCTCGTTTGGGGACGTTACGCGATGCTGACGTTGTGCCGGCGGTCGGTGATCTTGGCCGTTCTTTGGGCGATTCTCGCAGCGGGTTGGCCGGCTGAGTGCCATGCGCAGGATGCTCAGGCCGGTGGCGCGGGCGTGGCGAAGGTCGATGCGAACGAGTCATTCCTGCACTGGATGGTGCGGGCGTCGGGTAAGCTCGGGATTGTCCTTTTGCTCATGTCGTTTTATCTCGTCGCGTTGATTGCCTGGATGGCGTTTGAATACCGCCGATCGGTCGCTGCGCCGCCGGCGCTCATACGCGAAGTGACCGATATGGTCGGCTCAAAGCTGTACACTGAGGCGTATCAGAAAATCGCGGCGGACCCTTCGTTCTTTGCACGAGTGCTTACCGCAGGCGTTCGGAAGCTTCCTTCCGGCCTTCCTTCGGCCCAGCGCGCGATGGAACTCGCCAACGACGACGCCACGATGGCAATGGAACACCGCACCACCTATCTCGCAACGGTTGGTACACTCGGGCCGATGATTGGGCTCGTTGGCACGGTTTACGGCATGATCGAGAGCTTCCGCGTCATCGCGACGGCAGGCGGCTCTCCCCAGGCTAGCCAGCTTGCCGGTGGTATCTCGACTGCGTTGTTCGCGACGCTTGAAGGAATCGCACTATCGATTCCAGCGATCTACTTTCACGCCGTTTTCCGCAACCGGATCGCCCGGCTGTCGCTCGAAGTGGCGCTCGCGGCTGAAACGCTGCTCGAACAGTTCGCGCCCGGCGTGCGCACGCCTCATCCGCTCGCGACAGCAGCGATGGCCGGCCAGCGCTCGATTGGCGGGCCGAACCCATGACTCGTCGCTACCGGGAACGGGCGGCGTCCGACTCGGCGCTTAGTCCGAACCTCACGCCGCTGCTCGACGTGGTGCTCCAGCTCATCACGTTTTTCATGATGCTGATCCACTTCGGCTCGAAGCTCGAAGGGGAATCGAAATCGATCCGTTTGCCGGTGACTCCGGCTGCGCTTCCGGGCGGCGATCTCGGGCTCGATCGTCTGGTGGTTTCAGTCGATTCGAGCGGAACGCTGCTCGTCGAAGGGAACACGTTTGACGAGGCGTCGGCCTCGGCCTGGTGGGCAAAGCAGGCGAAAACGCGTAAAGACGGTCAGGCCGCTCTTGGCGTCGATCCGGAGACAGAGTTGCCGACTCTGGTCGTCGTTCGGGCTGATAAAGATGCGTCGTACGGCTCGGTGCGACGATTGCTCGGCACTGCGCAGGATCAGGGGTTCGTGCGGTTCACGCTCGTCGTCTTGCGAGGGCCGGGATGATGCCACGACGCACTGGCTCGTCGCGACGAATGGGGCCGCCTATCGAGGTGCAGTTTCCCGTCACGCCAATGCTCGACATGGCGTTTCAACTGCTCGCGTTTTTCGTGCTGACGTTTCAGAGCCCGACGGCCGAAACGCGGCTCGACCTTTACTTGCCCGCATCGCCCGCCGCCTTGCCAGGGTCGGCGGAAGGCCAGGCGACCGAAACACCGACGCGTCGCGCCGATCTTGACCTCGAAAACGACCTCTGGATTCGCGCCGAGGCTGATGATTTGGGCGATCTTAAGGCATTGAGTTTGGGCGATCAGAAATTGAATGGTGTGGGTGCGCTGACTGATCGTCTCAAGCGGTATCAGCGCGTGCTCAACGGCCGTCCGTTGCGCGTCCGGGTGGTGGCCGACGATCGCCTACGCTATGAAGAAGCGGCACGAATTGTGGGGGCCTGTTCGACTGCGGGAGTTGATTCGGTCCGCCTGGCAGATCCTGGCCAGGCGCGAGTTGGCCGGCCGTGATGTGTGCGCTTTGTTGTGGCTAAAACTCGGGTGCCACTGGCTAGGTCAGTGCTCTTGTTTGCAATGGGAGTAACGCGCTTGGTGGTGGAAATAAGGAGGATAAGGGTGGCCGGGACAACTCGTTGTCCGGGTCGCGAAGCGACAAGAGGATATTGCAATCTGCTCTGCATTGCCCTCTTGTGGCTGCGCCACCCGGACAACGAGTTGTCCGGGCTACCCAACTCCATCCATTGCATTGACCCAACCGCATAGCTCCCATGGAATCGAAACAGCAAGATCACTGGCACTCAACTCGAAGATTTCACGGTGGCAGCGTATTCGTGGCCGTCGCGGTGGTTTTTGCGCTTTCCCTCAATGCCCGAGCAGCCGATGATGACGCATTAACCATCGCCGATCTTCCGCGCCTTCGCGCAGCAATCTCCGCGCAATCGACCACCGAATCGCCTCAACCCGCAACTTTTCGCGACTTGTGGGATCGCCCCGACCAGTTTCGCGACGCTCGAGTGCAGGTTCGTGGCCGCGTGGTGACACTTTTTCACAAGCCGGCGGTTGGGCAGTTTCCCGCGTTGGTCGAAGCCTGGTTGTTTGATCCAACTTCCGACCCGTTTTGCCTCGTTTTTCCCGAATCGGCGGATAAGAGTCCGCGGCTGGGGGAAACAGTTGATTTCACTGGCACATTTCTTCGAAAAATTCGCTACAAATCGGGCGATGTCGACCGTCTTGCGCCGTTGATCGTGGGCGGAACGCCTCCGCAACGTTTGGATGTCACGGCACAGCCGCCAGCGGAAAAATCGCCCTGGGATGGTGTGGTGCTGGCGATTGTCGGTCTGATCATTGTGAGCGCTCTCTTGCGCGTCGGGCTTCGCCGGCCAATTCGCCGGCCAATAGTCGAGGATCCGCCGCCGATTTTTGATGACGCGCCCGTTGATGAATCAGGCGAATCACACGGGTGATCTTTCCGCGACACCTGGCCTTGGCGTATGATTGACATTCGTTGAGCACGCGCGAGGAGTGACGATCGGCCTGGTTCGGATGGTCGAGCCGACTCTGGCCGATTGTTGATTTTTATGTGACGGATAACATTGCGATGCCGGTCCTGTTTCTCCAAAGTGAAGACAAATCCGCTCACATCCTTCGCGAGATTCGCGATGACGATGAGGTGATGGTCTACGACCTTCGACCTGAAGGGGCGCAGATTCTCCTCAACGTCTATGGCATGAAGGTCGGCGGAACGGTCGACCGCGACACGCTCGACAAGATGATCGGCCTGCAACTCGCCGCTCCCAGGGCGGCCGAGCCCAAAGCACCCGAGCCGGCCGCACCGTCAGCCGCGCGGCCGACGCTTTCGGGAAAAGGGCCGCTTTCGCGCTCTTCACGCGACAACGAGCGTCCTTCCGATACTGCACCCCGGCCCGCCCCTTCAAAGGCGACGATGGCTCCGTCCGAGCCGCGCGGCGTCAATGCGAACGCACGCCAGCAGCGCCGGACTCGAGGCCGCGAAGTTGCGCTTCAGGTGCTTTATCAGGTCGAGCAAAATCCCGGGCTCCCCGCGGCTGATGTCGATCGGTTCCTCCAGCGCCGGCTTCAAGAGCCGAAGCTCTGCGAATTCGCCCGCTCGCTCGTGTCTGGCGTGAAAAGCCATCAGGAAAAGATCGACGGCCTGATCACAAGCGTCGCCGAGAACTGGCGGCTCGACCGCATGGCGGCCATCGACCGCAACATCCTCCGCATCGGCGCGTTCGAGATGCTGTTTGATAACGGCGTACCGGCGAAGGTGGCGATCAACGAAGCGCTTGAACTGGCCAAGCGTTACAGCACCGCGCAATCGAGCCGGTTCGTCAACGGCATCCTCGACCGCCTGCTTTCGGCCGACGGCACAACGATCTCCGCACCCGCGGAATCTGATACCCACGTGCTGCCGGCCGAGGCGGAAGCCGCCGAAGCTCCGCCCGAGAGCGAGGCCTGAACGTGGCGCAGCGCCGCCAACCGGCTCGCCGTTCGCCCCTGGCCGACGCGGCCGATTTGCACGTTCACACAACCCACTCCGACGGCGCGTGCACCCCGGCCGAAATCGTCCGCAATGCGGCGAGCGTCGGCCTGGGAGCGGTCGCAATTACTGATCACGACACGCTTTCCGCCATTGCGCCGGCGCAATTGGAAGCAGAACGATTCGGAATCGAGTTGATCCCCGGCATCGAGTTGACCGCCGAACGCGATGGCCGCGAAATCCACATCCTGGGCCATTTCATCAGGCACGATGATCCCACACTCGTCGCCGCGACCGATGACTTGCGCCAACGGCGCGTGTTGCGCATCGAGGCAATGGTCGCGCGGTTGGGCGAACTGGGTCTAAGCGTCAACCTGGCTGAGATTCGCCGGGTGTTTTCGCGTGCCACGATCGGCCGCAAGCATCTCGCCGACTGGCTGGTGAAGAGCGGCCAGGTGCACGATTATCGCGCCGTATTCCAGGAATTCCTGGGCGACGGCGGCAAGGTAAACGTCCCAAAGCCACGCATCCCCTGGCGCGAAGCAATCGATTTGATTCGTAGCGCAGGCGGCGTCGCAGGGCTGGCACATCCTCCCTTCGATCTCTGGGAAGCGACGCTGCAGGAATACGCTCAAGCCGGTCTCGGGGCGATTGAAGTCGCCGGGCCGGGCGTCGATCGTCGCGTTGGTGCCCGTTGGCGAAATTGGGCCAACTCGCTGGGATTGGCAGCGATCGCCGGCACCGATTTCCATGCGCCTGATCGTCCTGGCCGATGGGTCGGTGCGATCACAACCAGTGCAGATGATCTTGCCCGTCTTCGCGCGCTTGCCTCGTCTGCGGTTCTCGCGGTCCAGGGCGACCGGGTTTGATATCTGACCCATAAATCGCGTACGATTCTGAAGACGACGTGGTAGAAAATCACCGGCGTCGGCCGGTTTGATGTATAAGGTCCTTTCTGAGATCGCGAACCTAGCGCCATGGCATTCAAAGACTTGCTCGAACGGTTCAAGAAGGGTCTGTTCAAGACCGCTCAGCTTTTCAACGTGCGCGGCTGGTTCGGCAAAAAGGTTGACCAGGCCTTCCTCGATAACCTGGAAGCAACGCTCATCAAGGCCGACGTCGGCGTGAAATCGACTGCGACGGTGGTCGACCGGGTGCGCGAAGCGTTCGCCGACAAGACCGCCGGCGAAGACCTCGTCGAGTTCGTAAAGAGCGAGTTTCGCACCCTGCTGGCCGATCCCAGGCCAGGAACTCTGATCACAGCTCCTCGCAAACCGACCGTTTATCTCATCGCCGGAGTCAACGGCGCGGGGAAGACGACGTCGATCGCCAAGCTGGCGCAGCGACTGAAAAACGAAGGAAAATCGATCCTCCTCGCCGCCTGCGACACCTTCCGCGCCGCCGCCGCCGATCAGTTGACGATCTGGGCCGAGCGCTCAGGCTCCGACATCGTCAAAGGAGCCCCAGGCGCTGATCCAGCGAGCGTCGCGCACGACGCCTGCGACCGCGCCCTGGCGCGCGGAGTCGATATTCTAATCGTCGACACCGCCGGCCGCCTCCACACGCAAACGCACCTCATGCGCGAGCTGGAAAAGGTGCGCAACGTCGTGGCGCGCAAGATCGCGGGCGCCCCGCACGAATCGCTACTCGTCCTCGACGCCACCAATGGCCAGAACGCAATTCGTCAGGCCGAGGTTTTCACCAAGTCGATCGGCTGCACCGGCGTGATCCTGACGAAGCTCGACGGCACCGCCAAGGGGGGAATCGTCGTCGCCGTACGCCAGACGCTTGGCCTGCCTGTTAAGTTTATTGGCGTGGGCGAAGGGATCGACGACTTGCAGCCGTTTGACCCGGATTTGTTTGTTGAAGGGTTGTTTTCTTGATGGGGTGATTTGGCGAGGCGAAAAGTCGGAATGACTGGAGACGGTCGACGAATTTCATCCCGAGCCAGTCATTGCGCAGTCCGCTTCGTTCCAATCCCATTGGTTTCGCGTATTCAAGACGGCGATGGCGTGGTTTGCACTCGAACGCGGAATGAGGCGCACCGACCGCCAGGATTTGCCTTACGATGGACGCAAGCTTTCGCAAACGGCGATCGAAGTTTGAGCTTTTCAGCGTCCTGTTTGCGTCGACCTTTATGCCGGCGTTGTTTATTGCGCAGGGGTACTTCGCGTTAACCGACCCGAAAGTTCCCTATCCCTTAGCGGCGTCGACGTTTTTCTGGGGATTCGCGCTCGCCCTCGCGTGTGCAGGCGTTTTTTCGATCCTCGACTACTACCGACACTTGGTCACCATTCATAACGAAAGCGTGAGCGTCCGTGGCCCATTTGGAACCACGAATCTCAGCCTGAAAGCGGTGACGCAAGCGCGATGGACGCCTTTATCCAGCGTGGGGCTGCGCAGTCCAACGGCGAGATTGTCGATCGAATTGTCGTCCTATAACGAATCCGACCGGGAATCAATGATTCGACATCTGCGGTCGACGATCGACCCTGCCGTTCAAGTCGATTGGAACCTTTTTATTTACAAAGAACAAAAACGCGCGGCCCGGCAAGCTCGGACGAAACCCGGCCCGGAAGAGATTCTTGTCCATCGTTCATATTGGGATCGGCGATTGCTTTATTTCGGTTTGCCGTTTGTTCTCGCGGTCTGCGCGTTCGGCGTCGTGACCTGGCGGATGACCGGCGATTTCACGATCCTCGAAATCGCCTTTATCGCTGGACCCGTGGCAACCTTGTTGGGTTGGTTTACCCTCCGGTTGGGAGTGCCGCTTCAGGGGCGGGTTGATCGCAGGATTTCGACGGTCGTTCGGTCCAGCCCCTCTCTTCAGTTCAGTCTTCGGGTGACTGTCGTCTTTGCCATCATCGTTGCTCTCCTGGTTGTGTTCAGGCAACGAATCACGGATCCCGGCTTGTTATTCATGAGTGCCGCCATTGTTTCGCTTGGGTCCATCTTGTTCGTGCTGGTCAGGCAAGAAAATGTCGACAAACGGCTCGATCGCCACTTGGCCGATCTGGCCGCCAAGGATCGAGGCGAACTCCACGGCGGCCTTTGTGAGCTCGAGTGAGTCTTTAGCAGGAATAAATTTATCACGGTTCGGCGCAAAGATTGCACTCGAAGACAGGGCGCGTGGCTGTCAGGTTTTTTCCGTCTATTCAAAACGGACTGACCCTCTAGAATAGATGGGTCTAGATATCCAAACTCACGGAGGCGATGGGGCGTTCATCGGATCCCCATGGTGATGTTCCCTTCCGCGATTCTTGGCGCGGTGATGCTGCTGACGTGGGGCGGGCTCGATGAGTCCAGCCTCACGACGAGCAAGGCGAACGCTCCCTGTATCCACGCCGCCTCCGCAACGCTCGTCGCACTCGTTCAGACGGGATCCGCCCGGTCGGAACGCGACGAATTATGGGACGCCGAGGACGACTCCGACACCGAACCCGTTCTGGGTTTGGTGCAAAACGTCCTCGGTTTTGACGGCGGCTCACTGCGATTTCGCGCGGTTTGGCCCGCGCATCGCGGTGCCTTTCGTCCGGACGGACGTTCGCTGGTTCTGCGCTGTTAACGCGATCGGTTGGCAAGTTTACGCCATGCCGGATCCGGGATGATTGCGTCCAGTCCGGGCTGGACGCTTCAACCGTCGCGTTGCCAGGTTTTACGCTGAATATGCGAGCACATACGTTCGAGAGGTGATAGACCATGCTTTTCGCTCATGATTTCGCGCGGCCGGAGACTTTTCACAGGGCTGCTTACTGGCTGAGGCAGTGGGGAATCGACCCGACTCGCATCCAGCTCGATCCGCGCGGCCACCGCATTACATTCCGAATGGACTTCAGCGCATTTGCCGAGGTTGAAGCACTTATTCATGCGCTCGAATCGGCCGAGCCGGCAATTCGGTCCGAGGTCGACCCCCTGCTCTGGGAGCTCGAACTCGAGTCGGCCGATTTGCCCGCTCCTCATGAACGGCCGCGTCATATCCCGATCGGCTGGCATCCCGAGCACGACCGCCACCCCACCGAACCGGGCCTCGAGGCGATGTTCGAGGCCATGCGGCGTGCTTCTTAACCGATAGACGTTCCAACTTGATGCAGAACCGGTGGTTCGGGCGCTTCCCAAAACGCGTCCGTACCGCCGTTTTTGCGCGCCTCTCGGGGCGGAAATCCCCTATTCGACGCTACCTTGATCAAGGGATGCGTCTGTTTTGGGACAATTTGAGCCACTCTGACCTGCGATCCAATTGCCCGGTCGGTGGAACGGCCGCTATAATCAGCGAGGTCGAGTCAAATTGTTGTTGAACCTGCCACGGGCGGGCCGCCGAGGCTGCCTGTGTGCCGATAACAACCGGGTCGTGGGGGAGGATCACACGTGGCCAAGAAGATCGTCGAATCACTCCGATCCGACCCTGTTCGTGGCGCGGCCGTGCTGGCTGCGATCATCTTACTTGCAGGCATTCCTTTCGCCTTCAAGGCCGTCTGGACCAAAATGGCCGACGACCCAGTGAAGGGTTATGCCTTGACCGCCGCACTGATCGCAGTGGCAACCACGCCGCTCGCGTTCGCAGTCCTCGGCCGGCTCGACTGGTTCGCAGCCCGTCGCGGCCGAACCTATCAGCGCCCCGAATTCTGGTCGATTTGCTGCGGTATGGGTCTCTGCATGGGCATTCCGGCAATTTTCGCCGGGTTCATCAACCAGAGCCTGCATTACGACAGGAACCGCTACGAATTCGACCCCAATAAGACCTGGTCGGTCCTGGAACAGGGCCGTGGATTTGAGACTCTTGAAGCCGCCGACCGCGCAGTACAGAAGAAGGAAGTCGAGCTCGGCGAGATCCGCAAGGACCTCGTGAACAACGTCAAGAAGCTCGACGAGGCGATGCTCAAGCTTCGCTCCGTTTCGGGTAGCTCGGCCACGGTCGCTGCCGCAGTTCCCGAAGTGCTCGAACGGCTTGCAGGCGTGCGGAAGTCGGTTGGTGTCGATGGCCCGCAGCAATTGATGGACTTCACCGCGCCGCCGGTCGACATCCGCGGGGCGGCCGTCGCCGCCAACATTCCGCCAGCCATGAACAACGTTCCCGCGCCGGCTCAGCCTAACGTCGCCGCGCCGGCCGTTGTCGCCCAACCTGCCGCCGCTCCCACCAACCCAGGCGCCTTGCCACAATCGGTTGTCGACGGCGAAATCGCCTCGGTTCCCGAGCCGCAAAAGAAGATCGCGCTCATGCTGCCGCTCGCCGATATTCCGGCCGGCTGGGAAGTCGGCAAGTCGGGCGCGAAGCACCTTGAAACCTTCAACGCCGAGAACCTGTTCGAGAAGATCGACGGCCGCGCTGAGAGCTTCATCCAGTACGACGTGAAGGGGATGGCCTACACGTATTATCACCCGATCGGCGACGACTCGAACGAGATCCAGATCTACATCTTCGAGATGGCCAATCCGCTCAAGGCGCTTGGCAAGTACGGCTCGGAAAAGCCTGAAGGGGCGAAGCTCGTTCCGGTGGGAACCGAAGGGTACGAAGCCGCCGGTTCGACCCTCTTCTACGCGGGCCCCTATTACACGCAAATCGTCTCGACCAACAACGACGCCAAGTTCGGCAGCTTCGCGCTCGAGCTGGCGAAGAAGGTCGTCGCCAAGCAGAAGACGAATGCCGAAGCGAGCGGTGGGGTGGCGTTCTCGTCACCCGATTTGCTGTTCAACCTGCTGCCTGCCGGCCAAGGTCGCTCTGCGCCGAAGTACGTGGCTCAGGACGTTTTCGGATATAGCTTCCTGTCCGACGTCTTCATGGCCGATTATAAGGAAGTAACGAAGAAGGACGGGAAAGACGTTGAGGTCAGTTGGCAGGGCTTCGTTCGTCCTTACCCGACGCCCGAAGCGGCCAAGGCGGTTTTTGACCTCTACGTATCGACCGCCAAAAAAGACGGCGCAACGATCAAGACGCCGACCGTCGAAGGGGCCGATCAGTTCGTCATCGGTACGAACACCGGGCTTGTCGACGCGATCTTCCGGCGCGGCAATACGATTGGCGGAGCGAACGGCGGGACCGATCCCGTCTCGACCGAAAAATTCGCCACTGGCTTCGTCAAAGCTGTCCCTGCCTCCCTCCCGCCGATTGAGTCGGACCTGAAAAAGCCGGCCGGCGACGACAAGAAACCCAAAGCCGAGGAAGGCGCCGAGAATTGATCCGGCGCCGCTTCGCACTCTTCTCCTACCAAGCCCGACGGCTCCCGCACCAGTCCCGACTGCGAGGCCCGCGATGAGCGAAAAGCTGACCCGTACCCAGCAGAAAAATCTCGAACGTCTCGGCGGCGTAAACCCCGCTGATGAAATGTTCTCGCGGCGCCAGTTTGCCACCCAGGTTGGCGGATATGCGGCCGTGGCCGGCGCGGCCGTTGGTGCCGGCCTCCTGCTCCGCGACCAGTGGGGCATGGAAGGCGTCAAGCCGCCGCCGCCCGTGCGGCTGCCCAGCTTCGCGATCAAGGACCTGCCATCGAGCACTCCGTCAGTCGTGGTCGTCCGCTCGACTCCCAAGCCGTCGACTGACAACCGCGAACACGACATGGAAGTTCGCGAAAAGCAGGCCTTCGACATGGTGAAGGCCGCGCTCACCGAGATGGGTGGCGTCGAGAAATTCATCAAGAAAGGCGACGTCGTCGTCATCAAGCCGAACGTCGCGTTCGACAAGAATCCCGACCTCGCCGCCACCACCCAGCCCGATACCCTCGCGGCCGTGGTGAAGCTCTGCAAAGACGCCGGTGCCCGCAAGGTGATCGTCGCCGACAACCCGATCAACAACCCCGAAAGCTGCTTCTTCAAAACCAAAGTCGGCGACGCAGCGCTCAAAGCCGGCGCCGAGCTGATGATGCCGCAAGACAGCTACTTCGAGCAGCTGTATGTCGGCGGCGAAACGATCACCGGCACCTGGCGGATGTTCTATCGCCCCTTCCGCGAGGCGACGAAGGTCATCGGCATCTCACCCGTCAAAGACCACAACCTGTGCAAGGCCACGGTCACGATGAAGAACTGGTACGGCCTGCTGGGCAACCCCCGCAACCAGTTCCATCAAAATATCCACGGCATCATTTCCGACTTCGCGTTGATGATCAAGCCGACGCTCGTCATCGCCGACGGCCGCAAGCTCCTGATGCGTAACGGACCAACCGGCGGTAGCCTGAACGACGTGAAGCAGTCCGACACGATCGTCGTCGGCACTGAGGGCACGGCCGTCGATAGCTGGTGCGTCACCCGCTTGCTCGACAAGCAGCGGCACGAGATCATCTATCTCGACAAGATCATCCAGCGCGGCCTGGGTAACGACTGGCGTCCCCAGTGGACCAAAGAAGTCAACCTGGCATAAGCCTTGTTCGCCTCTTTTTGCAGCGGAAATCCGTGGGCCAGTGAGGTCCTTCCCGGCTTGAATCGCAACCCGACCTCATAACGAGGACCAGGACCGATGGTCAAGATTCGCCGAGCTTACGAGGTTCTATTCCTCGGGCTCTTTCTGTTTTTCCTTGTGATTACCGACCTGCGCTACCTCAAAGGGTGGCCTGTGTCGATTTTCCTCGAAGCGACCCCGCTCGTCGCCGTTTCCACCGCGCTCACCACGCACACGATCTATCGCAATCTCGTGTGGGGCCTCGTAATCATCGCCATCACGATGATGCTCGGGCGCGTCTGGTGTAACTGGATGTGCCCGTTCGGCATCCTGCACCACTTCTTCGGCTGGATCGGCAATCGCCGCAACACGAAGCAGCTCATCGAAATCAACCGATATAAAAAGATCTACGCGATCAAGTATTACATCCTCGCCGCCATGCTGGCGATGGCCGCGCTCTGGATGATTCCCACCGCCTGGGATTCACCAGGCAAGATCATATCGGCATATAACGGACAGATGCCCAAGGTTGTCGACGGCTCGCGCTGGATCGTCGATGCCAACGGCAAACGGGAACCGTGGAAGGTTGCCCCGTCGACCCCCATTCCCCAAGGCTTCACGCTGCTCGAACGCAGCGGTCCCGACCGCGTTTTTGGTGCGATTGGCCAGGGGATTGGCGCAGCGGCCGAGGAACACAAGGCGAAGAAGAGCACACTGCAAATCGGCCTGCTAGACCCGATCGCGCTGACTGTGCGATCGATGACGACGAGCGTTCTGCCCACTGTGCACATGGCGTCGGAAGGAATTTACACCGAGCCGCGTGAATACTGGCAGGCGTGGGTCGTAGGCCTGATTTTCATCGGCTTCCTCGTCGCCAACTGGTTCATCCCGCGCTTCTTCTGCCGGGCGATCTGTCCGCTCGGTGCCTTGCTCGGCGTCTTCAGCCGGTTCGCGCTCTGGCGAATCGACCGCGACCCGGTGCGCTGCACCGATTGCGACCTTTGCTTGAAGAGCTGCGAAGGGGCGTCCGACCCGCATAAAGATCTGCGCAAGAGTGAATGCTTCGTTTGCTTGAACTGCATCGAAGAGTGCCCGCACGACGCTCTCACGTTCCGCTTCCTGCCCCGCAAGGCGAGCGAAATCACCTATCCCGAAATCGGTCGCCGTCAGCTCATGCTGGCAGGCATTTTCGGCCTGATGTTCTTCCCGATGACCCGCCTTTCGGGCGCGGTGAAGAAGAACTTCAATCGCGCGGTGATTCGTCCGCCGGGATCGGTGGCGGAAGACGAATTCCTCCGCCGCTGCATCAAGTGCGACCAGTGCATCCGCGTCTGCCCGACCAACGTGCTCCAGCCGGCCTTGTTCGAAGCAGGTCTTGAAGGGCTCTGGACGCCCATCATGATCTCGAAGATGGGCTGGTGCGAGCTGAACTGCACGCTCTGCTCGCAGGTTTGCCCGACCGGTGCGATCCGCGAAATCTCGATCGCCGAGAAGCTCGGCGTCGGCCCGTTCGAGAGCAAGGGACCGGTCAAGACCGGCACCGCGTTCTACAACCAGGGACGTTGCTTGCCGTGGGCGATGGATACGTCGTGCGTGGTTTGCGAAGAAGTTTGCCCGGTCAGCCCGAAGGCGATCTTCACCCGCAACGTCGAGGTGACCGACCGCTGGGGTGCGACCCTGCAGCTCAAGCGGCCGTTCATCGACCCGGTCAAATGCATCGGCTGCGGCATTTGTGAACATGAATGCCCGGTGAAAGACGACCCGGCCGTTTACGTGACCGCAATCGGCGAGTCGCGCGACAAGAATCGCTCGCTCTTGCTGGGGTTGGTCGAGGAAAACGCGCAGGACCTCGTTTCGGTCTGATCGCCACCAACAATTCGAGAGAGCCGAACATGAGCGCTGTTCGACGAGTCGTCCTTTCCGGAATCGTTCTCGTCGCAGCGCTCACTTCGCGCGCCGATGAGCCCTCTGTTCCGCGCGTTGATGTGATTTCCACACCCAACGGCGGCATTCAACCGCAGGCGGTTGTTGATCAGACTGGCACGCTGCACCTGATTTACTTCAAAGGCGACCCAGGGCACGGCGATCTTTTCTACGTCAAGCAATCCGCAGGCAAAGATGATTTCAGCGCCCCATTGCGGGTCAACAGCACACCGGCCACAGCGGTTGCGATCGGCTCGATTCGAGGCGGCCAGCTTGCGCTTGGTCGCGATGGTTTCGTGCACATCGTCTGGAATGGCCCGTTCGTTTCGCAGAGCAACCCTTCGCAACTCTTCTACTCGCGTTTGAAGCCCGGTGCGACGGCGTTTGATCCCCAGCGCAATTTGATGAACACGAGCGAAGCACTCGACGGCGGCGGCACCATCGCAGCCGACGCAAAAGGAAACGTCTTCGCCGCCTGGCATGGCCGGGGAGCCGGCTCACCGCCGGGCGAAGCTTACCGCAAATTGTGGCTCGCGATTTCGAATGACGACGGCGCCACCTTCGCCCCCGAGAAAGCGGCCTACGACGAACCGACGGGTGCCTGCGCTTGCTGCGGCACAAAGGCGCTGGTGGATCCTCAAGGAACGCTTCACATCATTTACCGCTCGGCGCGAAACAACGGCACCGAGCGCGACCTGGTTCTGGTTTCGAGCAGCAATAGCGGAGCATCGTTCCGCGGCGCCGACGTGCATCCCTGGAAGATCAACGCCTGCCCGATGAGCAGCATGTCGCTCGTCGAAAGTCCTGCCGGCTTGCTCGCCGCCTGGGAAACCGCCGGACAGATTTACTTCTCGCATCCAACCAGGGGCGAAAAGCCTGCTGCCGCGGCCGGACGTGGTGTCGAGCGCAAGCATCCTTCCCTCGCGGCGACTCCCAGCGGACTCACGCTCCTCGCCTGGGCCGAGGGGACCGGCTGGCAGCGGGGCGGGGCGCTCGCCTGGCAGGTTTACGACGCTGCCGGTAAGCCGACTGTCGCGAAGGGCCGCGTCGATCGTGCGATTCCTGTCTGGAGTTTGCCTGCGGCCGTCGCTCGCAAGGACGGATCTTTTGTTGTTATTCACTAAGTTTCATCGTTGAATATGAGACTGGCCTCTTGCGGACGAGGCGGGTAAAACCCAGACTGATCATCGCGAACGTGTAAGAATCACGCGATGAGGTTTGGCTCGATGAAAAAGCTGATCAACCGGCCCGATGCGGTTGTCGAAGAGATGGTCCAGGGCCTGGCGTCCGCCTATCCTGGCCTGAAGCGACTGGCGGGGCACACGGTGATCGTCCGGGCCGATACGCCGCCGGTTGCATCTCGAAAGGTCGCGGTCATTTCGGGCGGCGGCAGCGGTCACGAGCCGGCGCACGCGGGATACGTCGGACACGGAATGCTCTCAGCCGCCGTTGCCGGTGATGTCTTCACATCACCCAGTCCCGACGCGGTGCTCGCCGCCATCGAAGCCGTTTCGGGACCCGCCGGTGCTCTTTTGATCGTCAAGAATTACACCGGCGATCGCTTGAACTTCGGCCTTGCTGCCGAGCTGGCGAAAGCGAAAGGGATTCCGGTCGAGATGGTGATCGTCGCTGACGATGCCGCACTCGTCGGTTCCACAAGCCTCGCCGGAGCACGTGGGCTCGCCGGCACGATTTTGGTGCACAAGGTCGCGGGCGCAGCAGCCGAAGCGGGCCGAAGTCTCGCGGAAGTCGCGGCCGAAGCGCAGGCCGCGGCCGACTCGGTCGCCACAATGGGCGTTGCTCTCTCCCCCTGCACCGTCCCCGCCGCGGGCAAGCCGGGCTTTAGTCTGGCGGAAGACGAGGTCGAGCTTGGCCTCGGCATTCATGGCGAGCCAGGCGTGCGCAAGGCGAAAATCGCCCCCGCCGATACGCTTGTCGATACGCTCCTCAAAGCCATTCTCGTGCGGTTGCAACCTCCCTCCGGTTGCCGTGTCGTATTGCTCGTGAACAACCTCGGCGCGACGCCGACGATGGAGCTGGCAATTGCCGCGCGCGAGGCGATCGCGTTTCTCGAAGCGCGCGACATGAACGTCGAGCGCGTTTACATCGGCACGTTCCTCTCCGCGCTCGAGATGGCGGGTATTTCGCTGTCAGTGATGAGCGTGAACAACGAACGGCTCGACCATCTCGACGAAGCGACCACCGCCCCCGCCTGGCCCAACGCCGCGAATCACCCGCGCGATAACCAGCCGACATTGTGGCCCAACGCCTCGGCGAATCCCGTGATTCCCCCTCCCCCGCTTGCTCCCACAACCGCGCTCGGCCGCGCAACGGGCGAGGCGATTCGCGCCGTTGCATCAGCACTCATCGCGGCGACCGAACGCCTCACCGAACTCGACCAGGTTGTCGGCGACGGCGATCTCGGCATCAGCCTGGCGCGCGGGGCGAATGCGGTGGTAGCGGACATTCCGGGCTATCCGCTCGACGATCCCGCCACCACTCTGCGTGACATCGGCGTGACACTGCAAAGGGCGCTCGGCGGCACGTCGGGACCGCTATACGCCATGCTCTTCCTGGCTGCGGGCGACTCGCTCAAAACGAGCGGCTCGGCCGGCGCAAATCTCGCGGGATGGGCCGATGCGTTTGCGAAGGGCATCGCGCACATTGGCCAGATCGGCGGTGCGAGCGTTGGCGAGCGCACGATGCTCGATGCCCTCGTCCCTGCGTCCGACGCCTTCTCGGCAGCCGTTCGCCAGAACAGACCTCTCGCGGCCGCGCTCAACGAAGCGGCCACCGCCGCCGAACAGGGTGCTGAAGCGACTTCCGACCTCATCCCCAGGCGCGGACGATCAAGCTATCTCGGTGAACGCGCTCTCGGAAATCCCGATCCTGGTGCTGTTGCCGTTGGCGTCTGGCTCAGAGCGCTCGCGAGCTTTGTTTCGCGTTTGTACAGCAAGTAATACTCAGCCCGCACGAAAGTTGCACTGCATAGGAGAAATTGCGTTCTTCGCTACCTTCGCTTGCTTATGTTCAAAATCTCTTCAATCAAATGACAGAATGCACTGCCTTCCAAATCATTTATTGAGTTTTGAACATAAGGTAGCAAAGGCAGCGAAGAATTCGTTGGGAACTGGGGCATTCTGCCCGAGGCACCCTTAGAGCATCGCATGCTTACGCGTTCCGCGGAAGCATGGCACCCCGAGAACTTATCGAACCGCCGTTGCCTTTGGCTTTTCGGCGATTTTTGCTTTTTCCTCAGACTGGAGCGAGATCAGCATCGGTCGTGGATCAACCCACCACTTGCCGGCGACAAACTCGCACGGCAGCGGCAGGAAGCCGGGAAGGTCGACCGAAATCAGGGCGCGGGTTGGTGTCACGTCCTTGGCACCAATCGTCATCTTCCGACCATTGACGACGATCGTCTCACCCGCCTTGAGAACCTTGAACGTGCGGTGATCGAGTTCCGACTGGAACTTCGCCGCCTGGTCGTAGCTGCATGGCGACCGTTTGAGCAACAGTTCGAATCCGCTCGCGGGTATGGCAACGGCGTGCAGATTGGGGGCGTCGGCGGTGAGATAGGCGAGCAGGAATGTGCGGCAGGCCCCTTCGGCCGTGTTGGGATACGCCGGGCCGGTCAGCGGGCCTGGCATCAAAACATCGCGATGCGGCTGCTTGTTCGATCCGGTCGCCTCGGTCACTCCCGCTACTGTGCGGTTTGCGGCGATCAACCGTGCGTCGACCTTCCACCGCCCAGCTTCGACGCGGCAGCGGATTGGAATCGTTCCATAAATGCCATCGCGCACAACGGCGTGAGTTGCCGAAACGTCCGCCTGCTTCACAGCGTAAATCTCACCGCCGGCCATTCGCACGGTGTCGCCCACCGCGAGACGCTGGACGTCGTTCCGCTTGACCAGGTGCGCACGAAGCGCAGGCAGGTTACGCTCGGGCACACGTGCTGTTTCGAGCAGGCGGTTCAAGCCGGGCGTTTTGAGCGTAACGCGTTGCAGTTCCGCCGCGTCGCCGGCGGCCATCGCGTAAACGAGCGCCTTGTACGCCCCTTCGGGCGTATTGGGAAAATCGCTGACCGCAGTGGGCGTTTGTGCCAGGGCCGGCGAGAGAAGCGAGATCGAGATCGTCAAAGCCGTGCAAAACGTCTTCCATGACGTGTTCATGTTTACGTCTTTCCTTCCAGAAAGCGCGTGATGATCTGGGGAAGTTCGGCGGAGAACTTGCTGCGAGGGAGGACGAGGTTGCAACCGGCATCGGCCGCGGCGGCGAGCCCGGCAGTGTCGACGTGCGACCCAAACGCGATGAACGCGGTTTCGGGTCCGGCGACTGTGCGATACGCGACAATCGCTTCAGGACTTACGAGATCGCCGGCCGCAAGGTCAATGAAGACCGCGCGGGGGTTCCACTGCGAGATCATCGCCTGGGCCAAAGCCGAGTTTCCGGCCGTAAGCACCTGAAACCCAAGCATTCGCGCCGTGCCTGTGACCTTTGAGGTGAAGATCAGGTCGCGGCTCAATAAAAGCCCGGCCGGGCCTTGGCCCTCCGGGGCGGGAACTGGCTCGTTCATAGCGCCGGACTCTTTCGCCGGAAATCACGGGGTAACGGGAAGACATCTCTTCCCCCTTTTTACCCCGTTCGGCGAATCCCGCCCAGCCGAAGTTCTCCGGCTCAAAAAAGCCGTTCAATCAAACGCCAAGTCCAGCAAGCCAGGCTGCCGTTACCTCGTCGAGCCCCTCGATCAGCGCGTTCGCACCAACCTCGGTCAACTCATCGGCAGTGTACGTGTGCGTTACACCGACGGCAAACATCCCCGCCGCGCGGGCAGCTTGAACGCCGGCTAGGCTGTCCTCGATCACCAGACATTCCGAAGGCTGGAGATCGGGATAAGCGGCGCGGATGCGTTCCAGAGCGAGCAGATAACCCTGCGGATCGGGCTTGCAGGCCGTTGTGTCTTCGGCCGAGGTGATCGAGACGACGTACTTTCGCGCATCGATGCGCTTCAGCGCGTATTCGATCTCGGCGCGAAGCGCTCCGGAGCAAACGGCCACCGGCAGCGTTTCCGAGAGGAGCGCGATCGACTCGGCGGCGGAAGGGAAGAATTTCAGGCCGGTTTCCGCGACCTCGACGTACCGAATCGCCTTGCGCGCGATGAGCGCGGCGATCAGATCGTCTGGTGCTTGCCGGTGGTTATCGACGAGGGCGGCGGTGAAGCAGCCGCGGTCGTCGTAGCCGAGGTATTTGTCGTGATAGGTGGTTTCATCTAGCGCGATGTCTTCACCGGCTAGAACTTCTTGGAATAGCTCAAAATGAACGTGCTCGTCATCGACGAGCACGCCATTGAAATCGAAGATCACCGCGCGAATCGGCATGCTGACTCGAACTCAAATAGCCTCGGGGCCGCGTTCGCCCGTGCGAATGCGGATGCAGTCGTCCATCGGCAGGATGAAGATCTTGCCGTCGCCGATCTTGCCTTCGGCGCCGGTGCGGCCGGCCGCGATGATCGCGTTGACCGTCGGCTCGACGAAGTCTTCATTCACAGCGATTTGCAGCTCAATCTTGCGGAGCAGATTCACCGTGATTTCGTGACCACGGTAGACTTCCGTGTAGCCCTTCTGACGGCCAAAGCCTTGCACATCCATCACGGTGAGGCGGAACACCTCAACCTGCGACAGTGCTTCTTTGACCGCTTCGAGCTTCGACGGCTGGATAACGGCGATGATCAGCTTCATGGCGAACACAGCGCTCCGGAACAATCTCCGACGGGGCGTCGAGGACCGAGCGGGCACCATGACCGTCAGACCGATCCGATCGGGGGAGAGCCGACTCGTCGCCAAACCGCAAGAGCTTTTGTGACCAACCCATTCTGACGAAACTCCCTGTTTCGTCAACAAAAATCCGAGGGCGCGCAACCCGTGGAAAAATCAGGGTGCACGCCCTCAATTTGTTTCAGAATGGGCCAGGCTGACGAAACGTCAGTTATTCGGCCGGTTCAGGTCGAGCGGCTTCGACTGCGCCGGATCGGCCGGCTTGGGAGCGGCGGGGCTCATCGTCGCCGGCGGCGGGGGGGCAGTGTCGCTCGTTTCGCCCAACGACGGGCCGGCCGGAGCCGCAGGTGCCGCTGGGGCGGTCGTGGGGGCGGGACCGTTGTTGTATCCAGCGCCCATTCCGCAGTTCGGGCCGACGCAAGGGGCCGGGAAGTCGTCGCAGGTGTCGCACTGGGCGCAGCCCCAGGTGCTCATCGCCAGGCCCGAAATCGCCAAGAATGCACGGAGCCGAGACATGGCCGGTATCCTTTCCGTCAGTCTAGTGAAAGATCCTCGACTCAAACCGGTTTGATGAGTTGTCACGTCTGGGACGAAGCGATTCCGTCCGCCTTTCATCCCGTCTCTCACCAAAACGATCGCGCGGCCGAAACGGCCTCGCCTGGGACTGATTTCATAGGTTTAGGAATCGACCCGAATCAGTGGCTGAGGCGAGCGAATCGGTGCGCTTGATGCGCAGCCCTCCGGCGTAATCAACTCATCTCGGAAAGTCGCCAACAATCGTTTCAAATTAACATTGCTCGCGACCTGCGTTGAAATCGCCCTCACTTTCGTTCAGCTTCCTGGACGAGGGCTTCAACGGCCCGATCGATGGCGTCGTCCGTGGACGACTTCTTGAACCGGATGATGCCCTTGGCGTCGAGAATGAAGGTCGAGCCAGCGGCCAGATTGCCCCAGTCAGTTATGGTCGAGTGTTCTCCGCGCCCCTGCCACAACGAGGGCCAGGTGATTCCGTACTTCGCAGCAGCGTCCTGACCTTTCTTGCGTTCACTATCGATATTCACGCCGATCATCGCGAACGGCCGGTCTTTCATTCGAGCGACGAGCTTCAGTTCACGCGGAATGGCTTGGATGCAAGTCGGGTTGTTGCTACTCCAGAACGTGATAACCACGACCTTGCCACGAAATGCGTGTAATGACAGCGGCTTGCCGTCGAGGTTGTCGCCTTTGATCTCGGGTGCAACCTTGCCGATTCCCCGCGCACGAAGCTCGCGAAGATTGTCCTTCGCATCTTGCTGCAACAACGCCAAATTGAATCCGTAAACATCGCCGTATGATTTGACCACCCGCTCGAAAAGTTGCTCGGATTCCGCGGCCGCGGAATTGCCAAGCTTCGTGAGTCCCAACCGCTCGGACCGCTGCTTGAGCAACGTAGCGAGACCATAACAGGCATACCCCTGGTCGTTGTGATTTGGATTCCGAGCGAGCACCGCGCGGAAGAGTGGCTCGAACTGCTCGGGCAGCGATTCGCGCGCTCTGAGTCTGAAGCCGGCGCCAAGCGTACGCGCATGATGCTCCGTGAGCAGTTTGATCGCCTCTGCTGCTTCGGCAGAGTCACGATCAATGCCCACGATCGCCATCATGGCATCGAAACCGAGAGGGCTGGCAGGCGTTCGACGCGCGACCTTGTTGAGCAACACGGGTTGCGTGCCGAAGCCCATCTCGAAAAAACGCTGACCTTTGGAACTGAATACGGGCATTCGGTGCGGCAACAATTCCTTACCGTCCCAGTAGCCAACTCGCTTTCCCAGGGTTTCGTCCCGTACCTCGGTTCCGGAGCGCATGTTAAGTCCATCGAGAGTCCAGTTTCTGCGATGGATCTCCGGAAGATCAAACTCTGCGCTCTTCACTTCAATCACTTGAGTCGATTGCGGTACGCCTGCAGCGTCAAGTTTTGTCCAAGTAACTTTGTTGGGAAAGATTTTTACTTTTGCGGCGGGATCGTATTCGGAGATCGTTTCAGACCCGTCGAATTTGCTCCGGAATTTCGTTTTCATCAGCCGATGTGTGGGTGCGCTTTCAATCCAGAAGTCACGTTTGATATCCGCCGGTCCAGCCACAAGAACGTGCCAGTTCGGAAGATTGTTCACCATCTCACGACCGACAACCGTCACCGTTTGCTCCGGCAAAGGTGTCAGCAGTCGTTCCAGCGTTTGGGCGTGCAGAAGGGAGCCGGCGATTCCCAGGATTCGAGGGTCGAAATTTTCCGACTCCTTGGCCTGATTCGGCTCGCTAATTCGTGCCGGCGGAAATGCCCACAATTGTATGGATGGGGTGTCATAAGATCGGAGGAGTTTGGTGCCATCGTAAATCGAATAGCCACGGATCTCTGTCAAGGGTCCCAAACCCAAACGCACAACTTCTTCAGGACTGCCAAGTAGTTTGACCAGCGCTTTTACGTCCGTGCTTGAATCCAAACCCTCCCACGAACCCGACTGGATCCAGGGAACTTGCAACGAACGTCGACGCTCAACGAACCTGCGCTTCTCTCCCTCGAACTCAATTCTTACGTGCCGCAATGGCGCCGGAAATCCTTCTTTCGTCTCGGGCGGATTGAACGTCAATTCCAAGAGCCCCGATCGAATCGCCAGCCGCTTTTGCGCGATTTCTTTGAGCAACGCACGCGGGTCTGGCGGCGCGTCCTCGCCGCGAATCATCGAGCAAAAAAGTGGGAATACAATAATCGATATTATCTGGATATGTTTTCTAATCACGGTAAACCTCGGAGCGCGAGCGACGATTTGAGCCGAGGTTTGATTCTAAGGCTCAATAAATCTCCCGGCGACCAAAATGTGTCGCCTTCGCTCGCACAAGTTTCGCCAGCAGTTTCATCGCCAGTTTTCGTCCAAGCCACTGTGGCGCGGTTTTGAATTTTTGCCGAGGCGTCACATCAAGCCGCCGAATGATCTGGTCGAACGCAGCCGCCATCTTGGCTAACCGCGGGCGATCGACCCAGCAGTCGTCATCGTCGTCGGTGAGCAGGTAAACCGGGTTGCTGATGCAGTTGATCACCGGAACGCCGGCGTGATACCAATCGCCGCCGTCCGTCGGGGGATAATTGCCCAGCGGCCCTTCGGCAGGTAGGACGATCGAACGATCGACCTCGTGCGCGGCCATTGCGTCGATTGCGGTTTGAACTAGCGTCGGGCTGAACGAACAGAAGAGCGCCGAAGGTTCAGGACGGCCAGTGGGAATGAGCTCCCCTGCCTCGTTTTCAACGGCTTCGAGTGCAATGTGTTCGATCGACAGTTCAACAGCGGTTCGCGTCACAATCTCAGGATGGTCGTGAATGAACGTGCGCGTGCCGATTGATCCATAAAAATGTCCAGCGGTGATCAAAACCACAAGTCTGCGGCTGAGTGAGCGTTCTCGGGCGAATTGTTCGGCCAGTGCCAGTACCACGGCACAGCCCGACGCGTCTTCCACTGGCGAGCGAAACGGCGAATCGTGGTGCGAATGGAGCACGATGATTTCGTCGTCGCGATCGCGGCCAGGCAGCTCGGCGACGATGTTGTGCGTCTGCGATGGAAAGCGTTCGCCGGTGATTGTGAGTTTCGCGCGGTGCTGGCCGGATTGGGCCAACAGCTTGAGCCGCTTGCCCTCTTCGCGGCCGACCCAGGCTCCGGGAATGGGTTTATCGAGAATGTCCTCCTCGCGAAATCCATAAGGCGCGAACATCCGGCACGATCCGCCGGGTTGATTCGTGAGAATTCCCACGAATCCCGCTGCGCCTCGGCGAACCGCTTCACGATATACGTGCCAGCCCAGGCGAATCCACGTTGCCGGATGGTTCACTTCGGCCAGGTTATTGTCTGGGTCATACCGGCCCATTGAGAGCTTCAAAAGCTGCTTCGTGTCGATCTGCGGAAAGCGCACCTCTGTCACAACGATGGCATTCTTCCAAACCTCTGCCGGCGGGAGTGATTCAGGGTCAACAAACAGCAACGGCGCAGAGAGTCCTTCCGCAGGTGTAAAGGCCGCGTAGGGCACCGCCTGAATCTCCGGCGCAAAGACAACGTCGCTCAAGGAGTTTATGACTTCGAGTCGACTAAAGTTCGCATCCCAAAATGTGACCGGAATTGGTTCCATTCTGACATTTTCAAAGCCGCCAAATCCGGCGACTGTATCGCGCAATTGACGCTCCACTGCCATCCCTGTGGCACTACCTGGCCGCCTTGTGCCATGTGCGGTGATCGACGTAACCCAACGCCAAATCTCAAGTTCTGAATAATTCATGTGTTATATTTGTATTCTTGAATGTAAAGAGTGACAGATCGGTGTCAGTGGGCAGTGGCGGCAAGTGTGGGGATTGGCCACACTGGTTCTGTTGACGTCTGTAAAAGTGCGTCCTACGTTCCCAGTGATTCTTAAACCATTGTTATCGCGAAATCGAAGCGGAACAAAGCGAATAAGGATCGCCAGCCGGGGTTTACGACTGACCCCAAATCGACCACGACTGTCGACCCCTTTAGGGAGGAACCTTCACCATGCCCCCGCGCACCCACGGGCGCGAATTGAGCAGCCCCTACTCGACGCTGCAAATCTACCTTCAGGACATCAACGACACGCCGCTCTTGAGCGCGCCTGAAGAGCAAGAACTCGCCCGCCGGATCGCGGAAGGTGATCCCTACGCTCGCGAGCACATGGTCAAGGCGAACCTCCGCCTCGTCGTCAACATCGCCCGCGGCTACCTCGGTAAGGGGCTGGCGCTCGAAGACCTGATCGAAGAGGGAAACCTCGGTCTCTTGCGAGCGGTCGAAGGCTACGACGAAGGAATGCAAACCCGCTTCAGCACCTACGCGAGCTACTGGATCAAGCAGTCGATCCGCCGCTCGGTGATGAATAACGGCAAGGTCATTCGCCTTCCAGCCTACATGGTCAGCCTGCTCGCCAAATGGCGCAGGGCGACCGCCGTCCTCACCGACCGTCTCGGCCGCGCACCGACGGACGAAGAAGTCGGCAAGGCACTTCGGCTCTCCAAAAAGAAGCTGGGCATCGTCGCCAAGGCGATCCGCGTCAACAACCTCACGCCCCACCCCGAAGGCGATGAAGAAGGCGGATTCGCGATCGACGACGTCCTCACCGACCAGGCACCGTCCGTCGCCGACGTGATGGGCGAGATCGACGACCTCGACCGCATCTTCGCCCGAATCGAACAGCTCGACGACCGCGAAGCCAGCGTCATCCGCATGCGGTTCGGCCTCGAACCCCACGAACCCATGACCCTCCGCGAAGTCGGCGAAAACCTTGGTTTGACCCGCGAACGCGTCCGGCAGCTTGAAAATCAGGCGCTTGGCAAGCTGATTTCTGGCCTCGAAATCGACGAATTCAGTCGAATCGCCAATTAACACAGCGCAATTTTGGTAAACAGTTTCCCTGCGCGATAAACCAGACGGCCTCGGGGTTCCTCTCCCCGAGGTCTTTTTTTGCGCGCAGTGATCCATCTCCATCTCGACCAAACCGCCCATTCCTCTCGCCAATCTCCGACTCTTGTCGTAGGATGATGTCGAGCCGATCCTGACAGGTTGACGAAATGCGGAGTGGAGATGAAACCAAAAAGCCTGGCCGACGTTGTGCTCTTACCGCTGACCTTGCTGGAACGATCGTCGGGATGGAAGCGCAAGGGGTTCTTGGTTTTGTATGCCGCCGTGTTGCTCGTCCTGGGCTCGTTCGCGTATCGCATGACGTGCTTGAGTCGCTTGCCCAACGCTCCCGAACCGTTCGACCTGGAGAAATACGCGCGAATTGACGTGCCCGATGGGGATAACGCAATTGTGGCGTATCGCGAGTTGATCGCGAAGTTTGGACAGCTATCAACCAAGGATTACAAGATCCCTGATAACAAAGCCGTAAGCGTTACCGACTGGTCGCTCGCCCATCACGAAATCCAGCGCTGGGTGGGAGACAACCGGGCCGTGCTGGAGCCCTGGGTCGCGGCGAACGATCGTGGGAATTCCCTGCTGGTGCAACCGGGCGAATTACGCATGGGCACCCTGCTTGAACCGTTGGAATCGGTTCGCTCTTATGTGTGGCTGACGTTACTGGAAGGTTCGCGGCTCGAACACGCTGGCGACGTTGCAGGCGCCTGGCGGATGTACCGAACAGCGCTTCGCGCCAGCCGACATGCGGGACGACACGGCGGTATCATCCCGCGTCTCATCGGCTGGAGTGCTCTGCAGCGTACGAGACCGCGAGTGGCTGCCTGGGTCAACGCTCCTGGCGTGACGCCCGAATTGCTTCGCCGAGCCCTTGCCGATGTCGAGACGTGCTGGGCGATGACTTCACCTGCATCGGAAATGGTTCGCGCCGAGTACTACTCGGCGCGAGATTCGGTCTATGACACAAGCCTGTGGATCAAGCTGACGGACAAGGGCCCCTACTCGTCGGCGAACTGGATCAACCAAATCGGCGCAACGAGCTGGCTGCGTCAGTTCCTGCGCAGAGATCCTGAGCGATCGGCCCGCGTTCTTCGGCTCATAACCGCCGGATATCTCGCGCAGTGCGATCGTCCGCCGTCGGTTCGTGCCAAGCTGGCGTTCCCCAACTCGTTGATTTACGCGCGCGATTCAGCGACACCCGACGTGTTGCGGTCGATGAGCCCCGAAGACCTCGAAGCCTGGACGAACGACTCGGCCATTCACGACCTCAATCCCTACAGCAGCATGATCATGGGACATATCGACGCCGAGCCCGTTATTTTCGAGACTTTCAAGCTGGCAATCGCCGAGCGTGCGTTCGAGTTGGAACACGGCCGACCCGCGAAAACCTACGGCGAATTGCTCAACGGCTACCTGAAAACTCTGCCGGACCGAATCGAAGCGCAAGATCCCATCAACGCACCAACATCGCCAAAGACCCAGCCGTGAAATCCGCCACGCTCATGCGTCGCAACCTCGAACTCCTGCGAGATCTACTTCCTTGTCAGTACGAATCCATCGTTAACCGCCCAGAAGTAGCTCATCTCAGAAAAACCAGGGCAGTCTTTGGCCAGGCTCTCTTGCATCACCGGCGAGTCTTTCACTCCATCCCGTAACGTGCCTGCAATTGCGATGGCCCTGTCCTCAAGGCTTCTGGCAATCACGAACGCAGCGCTGATCTCATCAGCCGTCGCCTCGGGGAACGAGATCGACAGCGCGTCGCACAAGGTCTCTTCGGTACGCGGAGAGCTGTTATTCTGATCCTGGCTGGCAAGCGAATGAGAGATCAACCGGAAAGCCGCATCGTTTAATGCAGTATTCATGATTTTGATTCTTTCTGTCCGGTATAAGCTTTGAACAGGCGGAGCAATTCTTTCGAAATCGGAAGCGACTTTGAATCCGGCCATTTCGTGTTATTGCGGTCATCTGGCAGCCCTCGCAAGCTTGGGTGCGACATCGCCAGACGCCCCGGAGCGTTAAGAAGAAATGCCAGACTGATCGGCATGAGTTCTTTCTGCATTTGCGTGGGAGTCATGTCGGCTCGAAACGATTTTAGCGCGATAACCACGTCAAAGTGCTGGTCCTTGGGACGGCCCGCCACCTTCCAAAACCCCGAATAATCTGGGATTGGTTCGAGCTCAATTCCATTCTTTTTCAAATAGGCAAGAAAGTCCGCAATAGGATCGGCATTGGTTGATTCACCGTGATACGAGCGAAAGAGGTAGTCAGTCGCCTTGGCTGCGGCGTGGCAGTTCACGCAATGCGACATCTGCCCGCGTGATTCCTTCCCATCGGGACCAAGTGTGACGTACGCGAATTCCCAGTCGCCGCCAGCGCGGTCATATCCTTGTTGCCGCTTGACCATGACGGCGTACTCACTCATCTTTTCGGAACCGTTTTTATATTTTTCTTTGATCACGCTTGCACCCTCGGGAAGCGGCTTACCGGCCCGGAATGCCTCGAGCGATTCAGGACTGACGCGTACCACAATCGAACCGACGTGCGGTCCGTGAAAGGCAGCCTCGGCTTCGCGTTTCTGAACCTCGCCCGATTCAGGCGCGCGGCACAAGGTCCAGAGCGACGGTCCAACATGAACCGGTTTGTCCGTCACCTTCGGCCAGGATGCGAATGTAGCGGGCTCGGGCAGTTTGGGAGTCGGTGTCGTGATTTTGATGGGCGGATCAGCGGCGGGTGTCGGAGCAGCGGCAGGCTGACAGCCAGCGAAAAGCAGTACGGCGGCCATCCATCGGCGATCACGCATGGTGTCTGCTCCAAGCTGGTGCGATGAGGCTTTCTCTATGAATATGATTCGATTGTTGGCGATTTGGTTCCACAAAAATGCGGATCAAATGAAAGCGAAACGATCCGACACGCCAACTTCATCTCTTCGCAGGCGTGACTTGGCCGAAGTCCTCTCGCCAATCCCTTACTTCTGTCATAGGATTGTGGCACACCCATCCTGAATTCAGCGATCGATGATCGAGTTGAAAACCGGTCTGCGACAAAAATGACATATCTGGTCAATCTTCTGCTCGCGCCGCTGACCCTGCTCCAACGATCAACCGGTTGGAGGCGTGTAAGTCTCCTTGTCTTGTATGTGGTGGTAGCCGTAATCGGCGGCCCAGCCGCCTGGCGCACGGTGTGTCTCTGGGGGCTTCCCAATGCTCCCGAGCCATTCGACCTCGTGAAATATGGCCGGCTCGACGTACCCGATGCCGATAATGCGATGGTTGCCTATCGTGAAGTGATCGCGAAGTTCGGGCAGGCAGAAACCAAGGGTTATAACCCCAGCCATCCGAGCGATTGGGATGTAAGCGATTGGTCGATCGCGGATCCGGAAGTCAGGCGCTGGGTTGATGACCATCGGCTTGCACTGGAGGCGTGGGTACGGGCGAATGATCGCAGTGATTCGTTGGTGGCCCAGCCTGAGGAAATTGAAGTAGATAAGTCGCTTTGGCCAGCGGCGTACTCAGTCCACTCCTTCGTGCCCATGGTGCTTCTCGAAGGCTCCCGACTCGAACAGACCGGCGACCTCGCAGGCGCGTGGCGAATGTACCGGTCTGCTCTTCGTGCCAGCCGCCATGTGGGACGACACGGGGGTGCGACCCAGCGAGCCATTGGTGAGGGGAAATTGAAGCAATCGCGGCCTCGAATCGACGCTTGGATCAACCATCCTGGAATGACGCCCGACCTTTTGCAGAAAGCAATCGAAGACGTCGAGACGTGCTGGGCGATGACTTCGCCCATGTCGGAAATGGTTCGTGCCGAGTATTTCCTGGCCCGTGACATGTTGAACGATGCAGACTACTGGGACTCCTATCTCCGCTACGCAAGCTCAGACTCGTTGGAAAAGTGGATTTACCAGTGGAGTGCGACCCGTCGGGTACGCAGGTTCCTCCGCGGGGAAACCGAACGGTCGAGTCGTCTGCTTCGCTTGGTCACGGCTGACTTTCTTGCTCGGTGCGATCGTCCTCCAGCCATTCGGGCAAAGCTTCCTATGGCAAACTCGTGGATTTACGCCCATGACTCCCAGACCCCGCAAGCCGTAAAGTCAATGACTCCCGAGAGTCTCGAATCCTGGGCAAAAGATACTCTCTTCCAAAGATTTTTCTCTTTCGGATGTGTGAGATACAGAGATCTCGACGCCGAAGCAACCACGTTCGAACAGTTCAAGTTGGCGATGGCCAAGCGTGCGCTCTCTCTTGAACACGGCCGACCAGCGAAAACTTATGGCGAATTGCTTGGGAATTATCTAAAAACTTTGCCAGACGGGATTAACATGAACGACGCCATCGGAGCAGCCGCGGGCCAGCCTCTTCAACCGTGAGATCAATAAGTCGACATGACGACACCGACGCACCTGGGTTCCGCACCAAGCCCGCTCATGTCCCTGCCCTTCGCGGTACTACTCGCTGCAATCGCCCTACTTCCGATCATCCCAGCGACCGCCCACTGGTGGGAAAAGAACCGTTCCAAACTTTTGGTGAGCCTGGTTTTAGGTGCGATCGTCCTCCTGCACTACGGCTTCCGCGGCTGGGGCTATCACGAATCATCGGCCGGATTCGCGTCTGTTATCGCCGTCCTGGAACACGCGATCTTGCAGGACTATCTACCGTTTCTCGTTTTGCTGTTCAGCCTTTACGTCATCGCCGGTGGCATGTGGGTCGAGGGCGACATCCGCGCAACACCAAGCATCAACACGGCGTTTCTGGCGTTCGGTGCGATCATCGCCAGCTTTGTTGGCACGACGGGCGCATCGATGATCCTCATCCGCCCACTCTTGCAAACCAACAGCGAACGCGCAAAGGTCCAGCACACCGTTATCTTCTTCATCTTCCTGGTTTCGAACGTCGGCGGCTGCCTGCTGCCAATCGGTGATCCGCCTCTCTTCATGGGATACCTCCGCGGAGTGCCATTCTTCTGGACGCTCAGGCTCGCCCTCCCCTGGGCTTTTACCGTCAGCGTACTGCTTGCCATTTATTACATCTGGGATCGAATTGCGTATCGGCACGAATCGCGTGTCGCAATCGCCCTCGACGACGCAACTTATATGCCTCCGAGACTTGGTGGAAAGCGCAACTTAATTTGGCTTCTGGGAGTTGTGCTCACGGTCGCGCTTGTGATTCCGGGACAGCCAATCCCAGGAACGGGAATCATCCCGCGGGATTTCATCCGTGAGGCCATTCTTCTGGTGCTCGCTGGGCTATCTTTGGCGACGACTCCACGCGGTTTGCGTCTGCTCACAGGCTTTTCGTACGGGCCGATCATTGAGGTCGCGTGTCTGTTCCTGGGAATCTTCCTGACGATGCAGCCGGCGATCGAGATCCTCCAGGCGCGCGGGACAGAACTGGGGATTGAATCCCCGACGGCGTTCTTCTGGGCGGTCGGCGGGCTGTCGAGCCTGCTCGATAACGCGCCCACGTACATCGTTTTTCTGGAAATCGCCAGGACGATGCCGGCGCGTGTAGGTACCGCCGTCGTGTCGCTTCTGGGCGGAGGCGTGGTCGATAGCGGCCGGCTGGCGGCGATTTCGCTTGGGGCGGTCTTCCTGGGGGCGATGACGTATCTCGGCAATGGGCCAAATCTTATGGTGAAGTCGATCGCCGAGTCGCGTGGCGTCAAGATGCCGAGCTTCTTTGGTTATGTCGGTTACAGCGTGGGTGTGCTCTTGCCGGTTTTTATTGTTATGGCGTGGTTGTTCGTAAGGTGAATCAGGGTCGCAAGATCGCTGGGGATTTTTCTTCAAGGAAAACCTAATAAGAGCGGCTACCCCTCGAATTCCCTATGTAAGGGCGACGCGATCAGAACAACGGATGCGACCGCCGCCCTTTCCAAATCAACACGATTCACGTCCACCACGATTTTACGGAGAAGAACGCCAATGCTGTGCCGACTGTCAGGTTGCTCAATGGTCAAGAAGGGGATCCTGGGCGCCGCACTTGGCGCTGGGGCGTTGTATCTCGCCTTTGGCACCTCGGCCCCGAGCTACGTCAAAACTGCCTTCCACAAGGTGCGGAACAACGCCAAGAGTGCTGTGCCGGTCCAGTTCGAGATCGACCGGGCTCGTGAGGAAATTGCCAGCCTCGAACCGGCGATCAAGGACGGCATCGCTCACTACGTGCAGTCGCAGGTTGAAATCGAAAACCTCGGCCGCGAGATCAGCCTGATGAAGGCGAACCTCGAAACCGAGAAGACGACGATGAAGACCCTGCGAAACAGCCTGGAAACGGGCGAGCTTCGTCTGGCCGGATCGACGACCTACACGGCTGAGGAAGTGAAGAGCGACCTGGCCCGCCGTCTCGATAGCTATCGCCTGAACAACCGCCTGCTCGAAAACAAGGAAGCGACCCTGAAGGCCAAGCAGAAGACCCTCGCCGCCGCGAAGGATCAGCTCGGCCAGATGGCGACCACCAAGAAGGCCCTGCTCGCCAAGATCGACGGTATCGAAGCCCGTCTCAAGATGATCGAGACGACGCAGTCGAGCCGCGAGTTCAACTTCGACGACAGCGCCCTGGCCCGCGCCAAGGCGAGCGTGTCCGACCTCGAGAAGCGTCTCGACGTGATGGCCCGCGTCGCCGAGATGGAAGGCAAGTACTCGGATAGCGGCGTGCCGATCATCATTGAGCCCGGTCGCGACGTTGTGAAGGAAGTCGACAACGAGCTGGGCGCTCCGGCCAAGAAGCCGACCGCCGACAAGAGCCTGTAAGCCGACCTCCCTCCCTTCGAGGCCAATCGCCGCCCCGTCGGGACGCACCTGGGCAAATCGCCTGGTTCGCTCCGAAGGGGCGGTCTGTTTCGGTACAATGGAAACGGTGGAGTGGACGGAGCGAGACGCGGCCCACCGTTAGCAATGACTCCGCGCAAACGCGGTTTTATGTTCAATCTGAAGTGGGCGCAGCGAATCGCTCCTTTTCCCTTCCCAAGTGGCAATGAGTAAACGGACTCCCCCATGGTCAAACCGGACGGTAAGGCAACCATGCTGGGAAACTGGCGAATCGCGCTAAAGCAGGCGGAAGAAGCGGCGAAGGCCGGCCGTTACGACGAGGCAATCGCCCTCACGTCGCGGACCGATGTGGCCGAACACCATCAGGCGGTGGCACTCCGCGGCAAGATGGCGCACGACCTCCTCGCTCGCGGAACCCGCCGCGCCGAGGCCGACGATCTCACCGGCGCAGTCAGCGACTTCGAACAGGCCGAGAAGCTGGGCGTCGGACCCGATAGCCTCGCGGCCGCTCGACTGAACGTCGCCGGACGCCTGGCGAGCGAAGTGCGCAGCGATCTCGAAGCCGGCGAACCAGCCCGGGTTGTCGAGCGAGTCGACGAACTCGCCCGCATGAAATTCAGTGGCCCTGCTCTGCGTCGTATCCGCGAAATCGCCGACGCCTGGCGGCTCGCACTCGACGAAGCCCGCCGCGGCGAATTCGGCCGAGCCTATGAAGCACTCGACCGCGCCGAACGATTGGTTGGCGACACGCCAGTCGGCGCTCTCACGGCAGCTCGACGCGATCTCGGCACCCGGCAAGGTGCGGCTCACCCTCGTGTTGAAGCCCTCTACGCAGCGCTTCAATCGGGCAAATGGCCGGAAATCCTCGCCGCAGCCGACCTCGTGCTCGAAACGGTTCCCGAACACCCGGCCGCGCGGCAAGCTCGCACCAAAGCCTGGCAACAAATCGGCGCGATCGCACCGGCCGCAACAGCCGGATGGCCCAGCCGCGCCCCTCGAATCGTTCCCACCGGTCTCGGGCTCGATCCCGAACCTCCGGTAAGCGAAGCGATCGTTCCCGTTAGCATGCCGCCGTCGCTCCCCGGTCGGCCGCAGGGCGGAGCCATCCCCGCTCGTGCACTGGCGCAGGCTGGTCAGCCCGGTCCCAAGGGACGATTTTTGCTCTGGGTCGATACCGTCGGCGGATTCCTCGTCTGCCTCGATTCGACGATCATCCTCGGCCGCGCTGGTGTCGACAGCAACGCCGACGTGCCGCTCCTGGGCGACCTGGCGCGGAACCATGCGAAGATCACCCGCGACGGCGACACCTACGTCATCGAAGCCGTTAAGCCGACGTTTGTGAACGGCGCGAGCGTTGAAACCGCAGCGCTTCACGATGGAGACGTCATTCGCCTCGGTTCGAGCGTCGAGCTCGAGTTCCGCCAGCCGAGTCCGGTCAGCACGACGGCGCGATTGCAAGTCGTGAGCCGCCATCGGCTTCCGCTCGCGGTCGACGGTGTGATCCTGATGGCCGAAACCTGCATCATCGGCAGGCCGCCTCAGGCGCACATCGCCGCGTCGAACCTCGATGACTCGATCGTTCTCTATCGCCAGGGGACCGGCCTCGCCTGCCGTGCTCCGGGCGCGTTTGAAGTCGACGGCCGCACCTGCGCGGCCAGAGCCCCAATCACCTTGCAGTCTAGCGTCTTCGGCGAAGGGTTCTCCTTCAGCCTCGAGCCTCTGGGTTCCCGCTCCTCGCCGTGCTAACGAAAAGACGGCAATCTGTCACGCCACGACCGGCAAAATCACGACGGCATGCATGCGATTAATCATGCAGGCGGATCGTCGGATCTGCGTAAAAAACCGAGGTTTGCGTTCGATTTCGGGCAATATCGGGACGCGGTTTTCTAATCACTACTAACAGGTTCGGGCAGCATGCAGCTCGGCACCAACGACAGGGAGTCTCAACGAGATGAACGCGATGGCGCCGAGAAAGCCGGATAAATCGCTGACCGAAACCATCGACTACGAATCGGGTCCCGAGCGGCCCGCGGGGTCTCTGAACATGGCCAATCCCTCGCCCCAGACACCGTTCCGATATACCTACGGATCGGGCTCGCGGCCTCTGGATGGATTCACGATCAAGCGGGCCATCGGCCGTGGTGGCTTTGGCGAGGTGTACTACGCCACGAGCGACTCCGGCAAGGAAGTGGCGCTCAAGCTCATCACGCGCAACGTTGACGTCGAACGCCGAGGCGTGGCGCAGTGCATGAACCTGAAGTGCCAGAACCTGCTGACGATCTACGACATCCGCTCGAACGACTCAGGCGAGACGTTCGTGGTGATGGAGTACGTCGCCGGTCCCAGCCTGGCCGCGGTCCTGGAAAAGTACCCCAACGGCATGCCCGTGAACGAAGTACGGGCGTGGCTGAAAGGGTTGGTCGAAGGGGTCGACTACCTGCACGACCACGGCATCGTTCACCGCGACCTCAAGCCGGCGAATCTCTTCCTCGAGGAAGGCATCGTCAAAATTGGCGACTACGGCCTCGCGAAGATCGTCTCGCCGCAGCAAGGTTCGGAACACTCGGAAAGCATCGGCACATGTCACTACATGGCGCCCGAGATTTCCACGGGTAAATATCACAAACCGATCGACGTCTATGCGATCGGCGTGATTCTTTATGAGATGCTCACTGGCGGCGTGCCGTTCGAGGGTGAAACGGTCGGCGAAGTGCTTATGAAGCACCTGACGACCCGTCCCGACCTCTCGCGCCTGGCCGAACCGTATCGCACGATCGTCGGCGAAGCGCTGGCAAAGGATCCGACCAATCGCCCCAAGCGTGCCCACGACCTGCTCGGCCCTGAAGACGGTGCGCGGGTTCGCGACGTCCGCTTTATCGGCGAAGGGAAGACTTCGCCCAAGCCCGAGGGTGCTCCCGAGCAAAAGGCCGGCTTCTGGGGGTGGGGTAAGAAGGAACAGGTCGCCGAAAAGCCGGGCTTCCGTCCACCGGAAGACGACGTTCTCCGCATCGGCGAGGTCGATCCGGTGTTCTACATCGGTCCCGAAACTCGCCCGCCGCGCCCGATTCCCAACCAGCGTCGCCGGCCGGTCGTCGTGCCGCCGATTCGTTGGGTGGGCGAGGTGATCCGTCGCGCTCCGGTGCGCCGGGCCGTCATGCCGCGACAGGTCGCTCCGGCCGCGCGTCCGGTGGCTCGCCCCGTTCCGCCACAGCAGGTCGTCCAGGCACCGCCGCCTCCGCCGCCAGTCGAACCGGCCGCCCCTTCGCGACGGGTTCGCACCGCTGAGGTGATGGGCTCGATGGTCAAGTCGGCGCTCGTCATCGGCGGTGTGCTCGCACTGATCATCGCAAGAAACGACTTCCGGCCCACGCGTGATCTTGGTACGGGCGCAGCGGCGTTCTTGTTCACATCAACGTTGCTGGGAACGTGGGGCGTGCTGCTTTCGTCGAAGATGCTCGAAGCCTTCAAGGCCCCGGCCCTCAGCCGACGGTTCGCGAATCTGGCGACAGGCATCGGCGTCGGCCTGGGTGTCGCCTATCTCGCGACGTTCTTCCACATTGATTTCGTGCCCGACCACGGCCGGCCGATGGTGATCAACGCGAATATCGCGACGACTCCCGCGCTTCCTTCAGCCGCTCTGCCGCTCGCCGCCTTCTTCGGCGCAGCCTTCTTCTTGAACGGCTGGTGGAAGCACGCCGATCGCGACCGTCGCTCGTATGTCCGCCTGGTCCCGCTCGTCGCGACGGGTGTGATCACACTGGCCCTCACGCCGCTCTTCCCCTACCGGGAAACGTGGTACGAGGCGATCATTCCGGTCATCGCACTCGCGACGCAGATCTCGACGCCGTGGAACCGGGCGGCGGCTAAATATGCGACATATATTCGCAAGAACAAGCCAGCGGTTGTTGCGGCTTGATTGATCGATAAATCCCGCAGTCGAGGGAACTGGCTGCGGGCGAAACGACACAACACAACGTGCGGGCAACCGCTCTGAATGAATACGTAAGATCGCTTGGCGGGGAAGGTACGACGTCATGAAACGACTACTTGTTCTGGTCTTCATCGGAGCGGCCCTGTTCACGATCGGCGCGCGGCACCGCAGCCGTGCGTGGGCGGGAGACCACTACGTCGTCCAGCGAACCTCGTCTGGCGCGTACGTTCAGGTGCCGGTGCAAAGGTACGATGGTTACCGTCCCGCCCCGGTCGTCACGCAAGCTCAGCACGTCTACACGGCCGCTTACCAGCCCGACGCTGATGGGCGGGTCGTCGTGGTCTATCGCGAGGCTCCGGAGCCGAAAAAAGCACCGGTGCCGCCCCGTCCCCCTGCTCCTCCGCGAACCAAGGGACGTGCGCCGCAGCCGACTCAGGCGCCGGTTCAAGCACAACCTGCAACGCCCGCCGAAACCAAGATCACACCCGACTGGTTCCCGCGCACAAGCGAAGAAGAAGCTGCGGCAGCCAAGGGTGATTCTCGTGGATATCGTGCCCTCGTCAGCGGCCTTGCGAGCAGCGAGTCCAAGGCGCGGAACGAGCTCCATCAGAAGATCGAACGCGACGTGACGCAGTGGATCGCGGGCGACGTGGCGATCGGCTGGAAGCCGTCAACCTCAACCGTTGATAGCCTGATCAGGGCAACGTATGTCAAACCGGTGATCGAAGACACCGGCGCGATCTCGAAGGATCTCGACGAGCTGGTCACGCTCTATCGTGCCGGCGCAATGGTCGATTTCTCGAAGCCGGCGCGTGAGCAGGTGATCAACTCCTACAACCGCGAAATCGTTCGCGACCGCACAATCAAGGTCGGGTCGATCCTGACGTTCATCCTCGTCGTTCTGGCCGCACTCTCGAGCTACATCCGGGCCGATGAAGCAACCAAAGGGTACTACACAAATCGCCTCCGCGTGCTGACGGCAGCAGGCGTCGGAGCGGCAGGTGTCGTTCTCTATCGCTTCCTTGCGTGATTCTGAATGGGTGTTACGCACTCAATATCGGATACGACAAGCAAAGGGTGGCCGGGACAACTTTGTTGTCCCGATCGTGAAGCGACAAGAGGATATGGCAATTTGTTCGGCTCTAGCCTCCTATGGCTGCGCCACCTGGACAACGAGTCGTCCAGGCCACCCAACCCCAAGTCTTCGCGTTGTCTCAATCGCATAACTCCATCAAGGATCTGATCATGACGGCGTATGTGGAACGAATCGAAGACGGAATCGTCCGCGTTGGCCAGTGGATCAATAGCCTTGATGGCTGGCGCGTGGTGCTGCTCGTCGGCCTCGCTGTCGTGATCTTGCCAATGGCTCCCGTAATCGCCGCCGTGGCTCTCTTCGTCGGCTGCGTTTTGCTCATTCGTTCCTGGGCACGCGAGTTCCTCTTCCTGATGCGTTTGAGCGACGACGTGTTTCCTGCCCGACATGATAAGCTCGTCTGGGTCGGCCTGATGGTGGGCTTGCCTCCGGTCGGTTATCTTCTCTTTCGCGCGTTTCGCGAAGCACACTGGCCGATCAAGAAAGAATCGCCGACCGTGACCGACCTCTTCTAAGTCAGGCAAACGGTCGAGACGATCCTTAAACGCCGAGGGGAGAATGCGGGAATTGGGCGAAATCTTGCTCTTCTTTCCGATCGGTGCTCTGATCTTCTGGATCATTGTCCCCACACTCGCATTTATGATCATTTCTCTGTTCGATGGCTTTCCTCGACTGCGCCTGATGCAGATCCTGGGAATCATCGGCATGACGGCATGGTTCATCACGCCGTTCGTTCAAAGCGGCGGCGAGGAATTCTTTTATATCATCTCAGCTTTTGTGATTTTCCTCGTATTCTTCGCGATCTGGCGGCAGGAGTTTCGCCTCTTGATGCTCCGCGGAGACGACGAGTTTTCCGGCCGGTTCGACAAGATCGGCTGGTATCTCATGCTCACGTTCGCTGCGCCGGCGGGAGTCTGGCTGTTCCGCAACTTTCGCAAAACCCGCTGGCCCGAAGCCCCAAGCGACGCGGGAACCTTGCGGATGACGAATTCAGGAAATCCGCAAAGCCCGTGGGATCGAGAGGATGAACTCTCGCCGTCCAGGGCGAAAGTCGATTAGGATAGGCGTGAGATCGCCCCGGGCTTGTGATTCTATCAAGAGAAACAAGGGTCAACCCGGCCGATCGGTTTGCGTGACGAGAGATTCGAGGCGAGGTTAAGTCGTTCCGATGCCCACGTCCGAAGCCGAGAGCTTGCTGATCCGCCAGGTACGCTCGGGAGACGCCCGCGCCTGGCAGCAATTAATCGAACGCTACGAAGGCCGCCTCATCGCCTTCGTCGATAGCCGCCTGCGCGACCGCGCAGCGAGCGAAGATGTCGTACAGGAAACATTCGTCGGCTTCCTGACGAGCCTGCCGCACTACGACGAAAAGCGCGACATGGAGGCGTACCTTTTCTCGATCGCCGCGCACAAGCTGACCGACCACCTCCGTAAGCAAGGGCGGCGTCCGATCGACCAGTTTGGGTCCGACGACCACGGCCGCCCGCTCGACGAGGTCCCCGGCGGCGGCCGCGCTGCATCGAGCATCGCCCGCTCAGACGAACGTCGCGACGCCGAGCAACGCTTGCTCACCGAGGCGATGGGTACGCTCGTCCGCGAGTGGCTCGCCAAGGCCGATTTCGACCGTCTGCGCTGCCTCGAGCTGTTGATCGTCAAGAACTGGGCGAACAAGGACGTCGCCAAATATCTGAATATCACCGAGCAGGCTGTCGCAAGCTACAAGTTCCAGACGATCGGCCGCCTGAAAGAAATGGCGCGCCGGGCCGGTCTCAACCTCGAACACTTCGGCGAAGGGTGACGGCGATGGAAGGCGAACACCACGCCCCAACAGCGATCGACTCCGACACGCTTCGCGCCTATCTTGCCGACGCCCTGCCCGCCGAGGAGCTGGCTCGCGTCGAAAAGGCGCTCCGCGACTCCTCAGAGCTGCGCGATCGTCTCGAAGCGGTCCGCCAGAATCGCGAAGATGCCGGCCTGCACACCCTCGGCGCGATCTGGCGACGTTCGCGCCTCACATGCCCAAGCCGCCAGCAGCTCGGCACGTTGTTACTCGACGCACTCGACCCAGATTTGGCCGAGTATCTTCTCTTTCACATCGAAGTCGTCGAGTGCCCGTACTGCCAGGCGAACCTCGCCGACCTCAAGGGGAAGGCCGAAGCCGCCACGCCGGCTGCGAAATCCCGCCACGCGCGCATTCTCAACTCGAGCCGGCACCTGTTACGCGAGGATGGAAAGTCCTGAGCGATTCTTCAGCATAAACGGCGCGTCGTATTTGGATGTTTTGGTTTTTTCCGCTTCTTTGGATTTGGCCGAATCCTTGCCCTCGGTTTTTTCCTTCTCGGGCTCTCCAGCATTCAGCGGTTCGAGCGTGTTCTTCGCTTCCGACCTGTCGGCCTTGATGTAACCGCCAACCTTCTTGGGATCGGCGCCGACGCCAACGATATTGTCGCCAACAAGCTCGAACGATGCGGGATCGATCGCACCATCGACAATAAGCGTCGCAGTGTCGGCGGCGAATTTGAACGACTGCCCGACGCTATCCATGTCCGTTTTTAGAAGTTCGTTCCACGCTTTCAGATCGCCCGGACTCGGTACCATCGGCTTCTCGGGTTCAGCCGACACCATAATCCAGCTTCCACCGGTAATGTCGTAACGGTTCGCAACGCCGGCCCACTTCAGGCTCTTCGACCACTCGATTTGGCCGCCATTATTCGGGACCGGCATCCACGCCAGCATTGCGCGAGTTTGCACGGCGTTATGGTTGAACTTCACACCGAGCGGATGCGTCGGCGAGAAGTCAATCGCTTCGAGCACGCCGGTGCCAAGGATCGTGGAGTGATCGATTTCCACGTTTCGAGTCACCGTGCCCTGCTTGTCCGCCGCTGTCGAAACTTGTTTCATGCGCACCGCCCAGGGCCGCGAATCCTTGCCTTCGGCCGTGCGCACGATCATGCACTGCGTGATCCTGATCAGGCACTTGGGATACGCTTCCGCATCGATGGTTCGCGTAAATCCGCTGAACAGGCAACCGTTGGCTTCGAGTCGACTTCCCTGGTGATGAACCGCACTCGTATGAACGTTGCCCTTGGAAATGAAACCGCTGTTTTCGAGCCGAAGGATTCCGCCCGAATCAATGAGCGGCAAAGGGTGAGCCACCCCGCGATCGGCCGTCTGATAGTGGCCAATAATCGTGATGCCTTTGAGCGTGAGTGCCGCACCAGGAAGCACGGTAATTGGCGTCGTATGGTTCGAAACCTCGACGGCAATGATCGGCGAAGCCCCCTTCTGACCGCGAATCGTCACCTCGCCGCGAACGACGCGCAGGGCGTCAGACGAGTTGATCCGGATCGGGCTCGTGCTGTTGAGTACGACTTCACCATTGCCAGTCGACGCAAGTTGAATTGCGTCGCTCAACTTTTCGACTTCGCGCACATCGCGTCCTGCGACAACCTCAATCGGCGCGTGTTTCACAGGCGCTGGAGGGGGATTCACCGCATCTGCTGCGTCGGTCGTCTTCCCCTTCTTTTTCTGGCCGGTACCCGACGCGACCTGCCCCTTGGTTTGGTTCTCAGCCGGATTCTTGGGCCGCATCAGCACAAACGCGACCGCTGCTCCCAGAACGAGAATGCCAACCACCGCCGCGACAATTCCTATCCACGCCTTATTCTTCGCCAGCAATCCGTTTTCTTTACTTTCGCCGCTATTACTCTTCGATAACCGCGACTTTTGCTTCGACCGGTTGCTGTTCTGAAGCACGGCCATCAGCGGTTCGTCAGGCCCGGTGTTGACGCTGAAAATCGCCAGATCTGGGTCGGAGACAAACGCAGATCCGCCACCGTCTTGGGCCTTCGCCTCGTCAGCAGGCGCGGGGGTTGTGTTAGTCGTAGATTGAGCGGCGCCAGCGGCTGCCGCATTCTCCGCCGCGGCGATTTTTACGGGTGCTGCGATTCGAGTTCGTGCCGCTTCAACCACGGCGTCGCCACTTCCCGAGCGTAGCCCAGTGGATGCGACCGGTTTCAGCCGCACCGATTCGTCGACGAACGGCTCAAGTGCCGCCGCAACTACTGCCGGCGTGGGGTAGCGGTCTTCGGGCGTCTTGGCCATCATCTTGGCCACAATCCGCGAGAGCGCTTCCGGTACGTCGCTCACGAGGGCGTGCAACGGATCGGCCTCGTGCAACTGGTGGGCGTAAAGCTTCTCTGGCAGGCTCGGCATGGGAAACGGTACGCGACCCGCAATCATATGATAGAGCGAGCAACCGAGCGAGTAGATGTCTGCGCGGGTGTCAACGTCGCGCGAGTGCTTGGCCTGTTCGGGGCTGATGTAGTCGAACGTACCAACCGTCGCGCCATCGCGCGTGACGTTTCCTTCGTCGGCCAGGTCGATCGCCAGCCCGAGGTCGGTCAGTTTGGCGGTGCCGTCGCGCGTGACGAGAATGTTCGACGGGTTAACGTCGCGATGAATCAGCCCTTTTTGGTGCGCGTGTTCCAGCCCGAGCGCGACTTGCCGCGCCAGGCGAACGGCGGCCGGCCATGCGATTGCCCCTTGCTCGCCAATGAGCTGAGAGACGTTCTTCCCCTCGATGAACTCCATCACAAGATAGCGAATCTGCGAAGATTCACCTTCGTCGTAGATTCGGACGAGATTCTCGTGCTGAAGCTGCGCTCCAACCTTCCCCTCGCGCTGGAACCGCGCGATGGCGCGCGGGTTATTCATCCGGCTCGTCGAAAGCACCTTGATGGCGACTTGCCGCCCCAGCCTCGTATCCTTGGCCAGGTAAACGCGGCCCATCCCCCCCTGGCCCAGCAGGTCGAGCAGGATATATCGATCGATCCTGAATCCGGTCGCGCGTCCCGTCATCAGTTGCTGCGCCTGCCAGATGGTAATCAGGTTCGCATTCACAGCCTGGCGAGCGAGGCGGCGATCAATCGCGTCGGGCGTGCGCTTATCTTCCGGAAGCTGGTCCCAGCACTTCTGAAGCGCTGGCTCGTCGAGCAGCCCACTTTGAAGCGCGACTCGCCAGAAGCGCGATGTCTGCGGATCGACCATGGATGGATGATACCTAGTCCAGGAGTTCCGAGGGAGAACCGACCCGCGGAAAACTGGGACGGCTACTTGAGATAAACATGCGAGCGATCGCTAGCAAAAACTTACCCACTCTAACAGTTACGTCAGCCGCAGGACAAGTCCGCCGAATGGCGCGGGAAAGGCAATCTGTGCCTTTCGATTATCGCATGGATACCCCAAAAACCCTAGGACGAACTCCTCGCCGCTGTCGGCAATTCGGGTCGCGGATCATCGATTCCGGCCCAAGGTTGGGAATGAGAAGCACAGGCGCGGTTTTGTTAATGACGCGTAACAACGTCCGGGGATCGCCGTAAAGAAGACTGGTTATCGTCGAATACCTAATTCTGTATCAGGTATTTAGACAGGATAATGAGTTGGCGCGCTCTGCGGAGGATTTTCTACCGCATGAGTGCGTATCTGGCGTCCGATTGTGGAGAAACCGCTCGATTTGGCGGGGGTTTTTCTGTACGGTCCTGCCAGTGCAATTCGCGCCGGACGCTTCGAGGAGCTGCGTCCGGCGCCTTCATTTCTACCGGGGAGTAACGACAGTGGCGCACATTCGCTGGCAACGATTCGCGGTCGCGGCGCTCGTTTTCATCGGCACGGCGGCCGGGCGGGTGCAGGCCCAATCGCCGTCCGACCAGGCGCTCAGCAAGTCAATTTTCCGGACGATCAACATTGGCGTCGGTCTCTACAACACGGGCGACCACTACGGCTGCTTCCGCCTATACCAGGGTCAGGCCATCACGCTGACCTCCGTCGTCGGCAATCATCCCGGGCTCGCCCAGAAAATTGAGGCCGGACTTACCCGCGCCGAAGCGCAGCAGGATTGGGGGCTTCGCGCCACCGCCTTGCGCGAAACGCTCGACGAAGTTTACGCCGTGGTCAACGGCGGTAAGCCAAACGACAAACCCCTTTGGGACCGCCTGGGCGGCGAGGCCTCGGTGAAGGCCGTCGTTCACGACTTCGTCCTGCTCGCCGCGACTGATACCAAGGTCGACTTCACGCGAGGCGGCAAATATCCGATCGACAAATCAGGCGTCGAACACCTCGAAAAAACGCTCGTCGAGCTCGTGAGCGCTGTCTCAGGCGGCCCGCTCAAGTACAGCGGACGCGACATGAAGACCGTCCACGCCGGAATGGGAATCACCAACGCCCAGTTCGATGCGCTCGCGGGTGATTTGATTGCGACGCTCAACAAGTACAAGGTGGCCAAGGCCGACCAGGATGAACTGATCAAGGCAATCGCCGCGACCCGCAAGGAAATCGTCGAAGGGACTTCGGCCCCTGCTCCGCCGACGGTGAAGAATCTGTTTGAACGTCTGGGCGGTGAAGCCGCGATTGTGGCGGTTGTCGATGATTTCGTCGCCCGCGCCGCGACCGATCCCAAGGTGAACTTCACCCGCAAGGGGACCGCCGCCGAGTGGGCTCCCACTCCCGAAAACGTCGCCCATCTCAAGAAGATGCTTGTTCAGCTTATCACCGTAACCACCGGCGGACCCGGTAAGTACGAGGGCAAGAATATGAAGGCCGCGCACAAGGGAATGGGCATCACCAAGGAAGAGTTTTCCGCCCTCGCCGCCGACCTGCAGTCGACGCTCGACAAGTTCAAGGTCAGCTCGAAAGATCAGGCCGAACTCATGAAGATCGTCGGCTCGACCGCTGGCGAGATTATTGAAGTTCCTTGAGCAGTTTTCGTGTCGATTAAGATTCGCTGATTTGAGAAATTTCTCACTCGTTCCGCTACTTTCGCGGCGGAACGAGTTTTTTTGTCGATTCACCCTAAATCAAGGGCTAAAGCAAGGGTGGCTGGGGCAGAATGCCCCAGTTCGGAATGGATGCCAACCTCGACTCCGACACCTGGGGCATTCTGCCCAATGCCACTTAGTTTTTTTGTACACCACTCTTCCCCCGG
>CAMFLR010000011.1 GCA_945957605.1 uncultured Isosphaeraceae bacterium | reverse complement strand
AGGTTGCCCCGGCTCCCCAGGCTCCGGCCAAGGTTGCTCCGGCTCCCCAAGCTCCGGCGAAGGTTGCCCCGGCTCCCCAGGCTCCGGCTAAGGTTGTGCCGGCTCCGCAGGCTCCCGCCAAGGCTGCCCCGCAGAGCTACTAAGCAGTTAACCCGCCAAACCGGGCTCGCAGGACTCGCTCTTACGAGCTCGGTTGGAACACCAAGCGGCATCCTTCTTCGCGAAGGGTGCCGTTTTGGCATTTTGTGAAAATGACGCAAATTCTTTCTTCGCACATGTTTTCATGCAGTCAATTACGATTTCGTGAGCTATGCTTTTTTCCGGAAAAATTCTCAAAGTTTTTTTGGTGAGGATGACACCGATCCGTCATCGAGATTCAGGCGATCTCAAAGAAATCACATGTTCCTTGAATTGAGTGTTTGCACAAGCTGTAGGGCTATTTCCTGTCGAGACGGTTTTCCCGCGAATCGTTCGTTTTGGCATTCTGCGGATTCAGGGTGGAGCTGATGGGTTTGATTTGGGCAAGATACTCCCTATTTGGGAAGTAAGTCTAAAATCCGCGCCACAAATGCAAAAACGATACTAGATTCCTACAGAACGCATCGCAGAAGTCACTTTGTTGAAATTGGGTCACACTTCTTCCTGGTCTCTGCGCCAAAACTGCGCCGGCGTGCTGTCGCGGGCCGAAATTGCGTCCTACATTTGACCTGATGGGGTCAACGTCCGGACCTTCCCCATTCGGGTCTGTGATCCACGAGCAGGATCACGGAGTACTTGCGCACACGGGACTCGCTGCCCAAGACGCGTAGTTTGCGCCCTGGCAATCGGCTCGCACCCAGAAGGAAGCACCATGAGAAGGGACGACGTAGGTCATAACTCACGGGATCGACTTGCCCGGAAGTCAAAGCCACGACTGGAAGGTCTCGAAGATCGCAAACTGCTCTATTCGACGACCGGCGGCCTCTGGTCACACCCGGAGCGAGTCACATTTAGCCTCGTGCCCGACGGCACTAACATCGGTGGCTCGTCGAGCGCGTTGTATTCGACGTTGAATTCGCAGTATTCGGGCTGGCAGGCCGTCTTCAATCAGGCCGCAGCGATCTGGGAGGCCGTCGCCAACGTCAACCTCGTCCAGGTTTCGGACAACGGCGCGGCGATGGGCTCGGGGACCTATCAGCAGGGCGATCCGAACATGGGCGATATCCGCATCAGCGCGATCTCGCTCGCTTCGAATGTGCTTGCGACCACGATGCTGCCGCCCGCGCTTAACGGCGGTTCGAATGCCGGCGATATCGTGTTCAACAAGAATATCAACTGGACGAAGGGGACTGGCTACGACCTGCTGACGGTCGCGGTCCACGAGTTCGGCCACGCACTCGGCATGGGTCACTCGCTGATTACCAGCGCCGAGATGTACGCGAACTACACGACGACGAAGTCGGCGCTTGTTGCCGACGACATCAATGGTGCCGTTGCGATCTACACGGCACGTCAGCCAGACGCGTGGACGCAGACGTATCACAACACGACGATGGCGAACGCGCCCGACATTTCGTCGATGATCGATTCCAGCACCGGTCAGGCCGAGTTGGATAGCCTCAATATCGTGAACGCGTCGACCGCCAACTGGTTCAAGGTTGTCGTTCCGTCGTACTCGGCCAGCACCGCGACGTTCACGATGCAGTCGACGAATCTGAGCGAACTGAGCCCGCGCATCCAGGTCTACAACTCAGCTGGCACAAGCCTGGGTTACGCATACGTTACCAGCGCCTATGGCGCGACGGTTTCGTTCTCGCTCGGCGGCATTTCGCCCGGCCAGACGTACTACATCAAGGCGATGGCCGCGGGTGCGGGTCCGACCGGTGCAGGCGGCTATGGCCTGCAGTTGAATTTCGGCACGCAGACGCAAGCTCCAATTGATCCGCCGAACACGATTGTCGCTGCGACGGCCGACCAGGCCGCCGGCTCGATTGGTTCTGCGCCGGGCTGGGGACCTCCGGGCCGGACGATCTACGTCCCCGAGCAGACGACCGTGGGCGATATCACCGGCTGGGGCGATAGCCTCTCGATCGGCAAGGTTCACCCGCGTGTTTCTCATTCGCATCCCCGTGGGCCGGTGAATCAGGGACATGGGCACGGGCACGTTAAAAAGCATCACTAGTCGATGTTTTTACGTGCTTGAATGATGTTCGCCTTCAACTCGACGTCGCCGGGAATCAACATCCCGGCGACGTTTTTCTTTTTCCGCGGATTCACAGGAGAAATAGGGCCTAGCCTTGAAATGGGAGACACGGCGGTCGCCTAAAGCGAGTGTTACCCAAGCCAAGACGCGTGATTCGCGTTGTGTGCCCAATGATCACCAAGGCGGTGTCGTCATCATGAGTGCGACTTTGCAAAAGAAACGTGCGAAACGTCGCCGACGGGTTCGTTTCCACTCGACCCTCGACTGGCTCGAGGGTCGGATGGTTCTATCAACAACGAGCGGCAGCACGGTCGCCGCGGCCATCGCGCCGTTCGACTCGTCGAATCCGCTCCCGCCCACGCTGACGATCGCCGGCCTTGATCCGATCTTTGGCACCACCGTCTCCGACGGTAACATTTCGATCACGGTGAAGTTTGACCGGCCGATCGACCCAGGTTCGCTCGCATTTGACTTCGAGATCTACCAGGTCGACACGTCGGGCAACTTGACGCCAATCGACTCGCTGGGCACCTATGTCATGGAAACCCCAGGCGACGATGGGTCGAGCGTCGTTCTCACGACGACCCAGCCGCTTTCGCCTGGAACCTACAGCGTCGTGCTGCTCGGCGGGGCCGGCATCACGGGACTCGACGGCTCGGCCGTGAGCTTCGACGACCAGACGCTCGGCAGCTTCACCGTTGCGACGCCCGACGTCGGCCTGGCTGATGCGACCGACCTCGGTAGCATTGGTTCGACGCCGGTTTCGGTGAGCGATACGATCGACCCCGCCACGCCGTTCCAGGATGTTCGGCTCTACAAGATTTCGCTGCCCAACACGCACAAGACTTGGCAGCTCGGTCTTGAAGTGTACGCCTCTCGGATCGGCAGCGATTTGCTCTCGACGCTCTCGCTGTTCGACTCGAAGGGGAACGTGATCGCGACTTCGCAAACCGGCCGTTCTGACGCGCCGCATGACCCCTACCTGTTCGACGGCCTCAAGCCCGGCGTGTACTACGTGGGGGTGTCGTCGGTGAGTAACGTCCCCGGCACCCCAACCGGCTACAACCCGGCGCAGGGGATTGCGGGACAGGCCTCGTTGGACGATGCAGCCGGCAATTTCAAGCTTGATGTGGTGGCCGATTCTGCCGATACGCCAACCTATGTGAAATCGTTCTTCCTGAACTACGGTGATCCGGCGAGCACGACTCCCACCGGCTTCACGATGCAGTTCAGCACGGCGATCAACGAGGCCACGCTCGCCAACTGGACCGCCACCGCCTTGAAGCTGGTCGATAGCCACGGTACGACCTGGACAGTTCATTCGATGTCGTACGACGAGGCGACCGCGAGTGTCATGTTCCAGTTCGACAAGGTTCTGCCTCAGGGCAACTATTCCGTGCAGTTGGGACCGGATGGATGGCTCGTCAACCTCGCAAACCAGGCACCGATTTCGGTCGGCTATGCTCCGGGTACCCTGGCAATGTTCTCGGTCGGGCCGACGAAGGGGCCCAACGATCCGCACAATATCGGCCCGCTTCCCAAAGACGTTGCAACCGCGGGTGTGAGTGAGTCGGTAACGCTCGGGCCCAAGAAGACGACGAGCTATCGGCTGGTAATTCTCGGCCCCGGCTTCTACGACCTGGAAGCGACCTACAACGGCACCGCGCCGACGGCCACTTTGACCGCTGGCGGCCAGACTCTGCCGGTGACGCTGGGACAGTCGGGCAACATGGCTCGCAACCTCATCTGGTTGAACCCGGGTGTGGTGACCATCGACATCGCGTCGGGCGGGGGCCAGACACGCGTTGGATTCACGTTCAAGGTGTCGTCTTCGCTCTGGGAACAGCTTCTCGTGAACGGCGTGGGGCAGTCGTCGGCCTTGAGCTTGCGGCTGATCAACCCGTCGGAGATCTCGGCAGGAGCTGGGCCAGTTGGCAGCGGCGGATATGGACCGGCAGAAGGCGTCGCGGGCGTTCCTGCTCCCGCGCCTTCGACCGACGGTTCGGGTGCACCTGCCAACCCGGGCGGTACGCCGCTGACGACAACAAGCAACGGACCGGCCACCACCTCGGGCGCACCTGGTTCGAGCCTGCTTGTTGCACCTTCGGGTGGATTGGTGGGACATCCGGTCGAGTTGAGCGAGCAGGTTGCGGTCGTTGGACCGACGACACCCGGCGGTTCGGCCGCCATGGCCTTCAACGGTGCGGGCGTCCCGCAGGGGATGTTCGGTCGCAGTGGCCAGAACAACGCGGGCAAGTTGCTCACCAATGGCGAGATGCCTCAGACGGAGCCTGACCAGCCTCTCATTGGCGAGGAGCCGCTTCAGGTTGCGATGGGTGATATCGCGGGTGATGCCGCACCGTCACAGGTGACGCAGTTGCCGGCGGTCGATGGGATGCTGGGCAAGGTGGCGGGAATCGTTGCCGGTCTGTTCGCGAACGACTCGACTCCGGTCGAAGCGGGCGTCAAGGTGGCGGATCTCGATCAAAGGGTTCTCAAGGAAATTGAAGGTGAACGCCCGACAGCGGCCGCGATCGAGAATCCGCCTGCTGACGAGACGGTGGAAACCGCAGGTTTCTCGGGCACAGCGGCTGGCTTCGGTATGGCGACCATCGCCCTGGCGTTGATCAATCGCAAGGCCCGGCACTGGATCGAACGCCGCCGTAACCGGATTGCGGCGAACGTGACGACGAGCTGATAGCCGACGGAATCAGCTTGCCACGCAACGACGGGCAAAGCATAATCCCCTTGTGGGCGATCGCTCGAAATGAACACCCATTTCGCGATCACCGACAAGGGGATGTGCGCATGTTTGAGCTTCGCCCCCGTCCCGCAAATCTCGCGCAGGGAATCACCAGACGCCGCTGGCTCGAACTGGGAGTCGGCGGTGGCATGCTGGCGGGTGCCCTTGCGGGATCGCCCAACGTGCTGGCGAGCGATTCGAGCCAAGCACGCGGATTCGGCAAGGCGAAGTCTTGCATCATGATCTATTTGTTTGGCGGTCCCAGTCATATCGACATCTGGGACATGAAGCCAGACGCCCCCGACGGGATTCGCGGCGAGTTCAAGCCAATCGCCACGAACGTCCCCGGCATTCGAATCACCGAGCATCTCCCTCGGCTCGCGAAGCAGATGGACCGGCTGACGATCGTCCGGTCGATGACGCACGGCGATTCGTCGCACGGCTCGGCCTGTCACACGATGATGACCGGTCGTCGCCCTCGTGCACTCGGCGAAGTGGGACCAACACCTGAAGACTTCCCGGCATTTGGATCGGTCATTAGCCGGCTGAAAGCGCCGAAGAGTCCGCTACCGCCGTATGTGGCGTTGCCGTGGATCATCTCGACCTCGACGAATCTCGTCCCCGGTCAAGACGGCGGATTCTTGGGGCAGGGGTACGACCCGTTCCGCATATCGGCTCCGGCTGCGACGTATCAATTCTTCCCACCGGATTTGAATGTCGACAAGTCGCTGTCGAACGATCGAATCAACGCACGGCGGTCGCTGAGAGCCGAGCTGGAAACTTCGGGGCCGCGGTTTGATCGGCTGTTGGAACGCGATCAGAAAACGCTATTCGATCGTGCGTTCCGGCTGTTGTCCGCTCCCGAAGTTGTGCGGGCGTTCCAGATCGAGCGCGAGCCCGAAGCGGTGCGGGCGCGATATGGGATGAATCCGTTCGGCCAGAGTTTGCTGCTGGCACGAAGACTCGCCGAGGCTGGCGTGCCGCTGATTACGATTTACTGGCCCGATCGAACCGAGCCCGAGGCGTTCATCAATAATGGCGTGAAGGATAACGTTGCAGTCGCTGCGTGGGATACGCATGGCAGCCACGTCGGCGCGACGCCGAATTTCCCGATGCTGCGCGACAAGAACTTGCCGCCGCTCGATCTTGGTTCGGCCGCTCTGATGGACGACCTGACCTCGCGCGGTTTGCTCGACGAGACGCTCGTAGTGTGGACCGGAGAATTCGGACGTTCACCGCGAATCAATGGTGACGCGGGCCGTGACCATTACGGCAATGCATTTTCACTGATGCTCGCGGGCGCGGGGATCAAGGGCGGCCACGTTCACGGTTCGACCGATCGCATCGGCGCGTTCCCTGCGACCGACCCAGTATCGGCCGCTCAGTTCGCGGCAACGCTCTATCACTCGATGGGTATCCCGCCCGAGACCGAGATTCACGACTCGCTCAATCGGCCATTCCGTGTCGCCGAAGCGGACCCGATTCTCTCGTTATTTGCGTGAATGAGCGGCGTCAAATCGTTGCGGGGCAGGGGCTTGCTGTCTGACGCGAATAGATGCGTCGACGTTGATTGAAGCCGACTGATTCGACTGCACCGGCGAGGCGGAGGCAATACGCCACGCGCTGGGCGAAGGCCGATGAGCGGCCGAGGACTCGTGCGCAGTCGAGTGTGGTGAAGGGGCCGACGAGTTCGTCGGGAAGCAACTGCCAGAGATCGTCGGCCGCATTGAGTGCGACGGATGAAACGACATCCACGAGCCGGCGATCGACGACGCGATCGCGCCGGCGGCGTTTGTAAGTGACGCGGATCTCGTCAATCTCGACGCCCAGCACCGTTACCGTCAAATTCGGGTGAGGGAAGACGCGGGCGATTCCGACCAGGTCGTCGAAAACATCGACGTGTTCGCCGCGATAGGGGCTGCGGCGTCGCGACATATCCGCGCCATTGGAACGTTCGCGGCGGACGATCCAGCGAGTGATCGGCACAGGCTTGATGACGTTGATGCGATGAGAGTCCAACAGCCGCGCGAGCTTTCCACGAAGGGCGGAGAGCGGCGCGGTCTGGACCTCGATCAAAGTGCCGGCAGGGTCAACGGCGTCGATCCGGAAGCCGTCGACCCACACTTCGGACTCCCCGCCGGCCTCCGGGCCGAAACGGAGCTTGAGCTGGTTGTGCAGGCTCGATTCCATCGCGGGATCCTTCCCGTTCGAGTCGAAATCGTTGAAGCGAAGGGAGATGCATCAAAGCGGCGGCAGAGGCTCAACACCGAGGTCGCGGATGGTGACGAGAGCGCGGAAGTCGAGCCCACGGGCGTCGAAAGCGGCCTTCGCCCCTTCGAGCCGGTCGAGGACCGCGATCACCCGCGCAACCTTGCAGCCCATTGCCTCGACCGCGTCGACCGCCTGAAGCGACGAGCCACCGGTCGTCGCAACGTCATCGACAATCACGACTTCCATACCAGATTCAACAGGGCCTTCAACCAGGCGACCGGTTCCATGCCCCTTGGTTTCCTTGCGGACGAGGAAGCCCTTCAGTTGCGGCTTGCCCGCGGCACCAGCGAGGGCGAGCGCTGCGCCGACGATCGGGTCGGCACCCATCGTCAGACCGCCGACGGCTGCCACCTGGGGTAAGTCGGCCAGCAGTTCGAGCACTCCGGCTCCGACGAGCGCGGCACCCTCCGCGCTCAGGGTGACCTTGCGGCCATCGACGTAGTAGTGCGAGCTTCGCCCGCTCGCCAGGGTGAAGGTGCCCGTGCGCAGTGAGTCGCGCTTGAGCAAGGCGATCAACGCCGCCTTACCGTCCGCTCCAGCCATTGCCGCATCTCCCGAAGTCGTGTCGCAGGCGGACCTTATCTCGCATCTTCTCGCGAGCTTCTCAATTCGATCGCCAGCTTAAAGTACCAAATCTCGCGCGCACTCGCCAGCCGAACGCTTGCCGAACTTTCAATACTGTCTAAAATTAAAGTAACGACAGTCAAGATGATGTCGTCAATCGTTTCCAAATATTCGGTTTATGGAAAGCGGCCAAATCGTCCATGATTCTCAGCGTTCGAGGTTGGCTTCATGGCCGCAATTGCCTCGAATCGCTAATCTACTAGAAAAAATGTGGACGAATCGCAACAAATCGATCCTGGCCGCTGGCCGATTTGCATCGGCGGTGTTAGGATCAATTCGTTCAAATCGTTCATCTGGAGATTCACGAGCATGTCGACCGGCCGACCGCTGAAAACGCAGCAAGTTGCCGATGCGCTCGGAATCGGGGTGAGCACGCTCAAGCGTTGGATCGACGCTGGGCGGTTGGAAGTGTCCCGCACCGTCGGTCGGCATCGACTGATCGACCCCGCCGAGGCGCTTCGATTCGCACGCGACCAGCAGTTTCAGACGTCGCAGCTCGAAGTTCTAATCGCCGAGGGGGGCGAGCATGGGAGCGCGGAAACTTTTCCCGACGTTGAGAAACGGTCGGCGTGGGATTCGCGCAGCGTCGAGCGGCTTTTTGACGCGCTGAAGCGTGACGATCGTCGTGAATCTCGTCGAGTGATTCTTGCCGCATACGGGCACATCAAAGATGCCGCGCAGCTATCGGACGAACTGATATGCCCGGTCATGCGGATGGTCGGCGACGGCTGGGGCCGGGGCGAGTGGGACGTTTTCGAGGAGCACCAGGCTTCGCAGACCGTTGGGTCGGTCGTTCAGGCACTCATCGAAAAGGTTCGTCCGGTGCACTACGCGTTATTGCCGCTCGCAATTGGCGCGGCGCCCGAGGGAGATCAATCAACGCTCGGCCTACTTCTCGGCGAACTCGCGCTCAGAGAGCAGGGGTGGCACGTCAAGAATCTCGGCGCCAACCTGCCGCTCAAGTCGCTGATTCGCGCGGTGCGCTCGCATCGGCCTGCGCTCATTTTTTTGAGCCATTGCCACCTTGTTGACCCAATCATCCTGCACGACGAACTGCGGCTCCTGAACGAATCGGCTCGAGAGATTGGTGCGCAGATGATTCTCGGCGGGCGAGCAATGGCTCCCGATCTCATTCGCGGAATTGAAGGTCCGATCATTGGCCAGAGCATGGCCCAGCTACGCGATTTCGGTCGACAAATCCGACCCAATCACCAAGAAGCGAATAATTGAACAGGTTATCAATTGAGTGAGGCTGTCATGCCCAGATCCTCTACCGCCCAAGAGTCTCCGGCGTTTGCAACATACAGGTCATTCGAAAGCGACGTCCTCAGCGCCGATGTAGAACGCTCGATCCTCAAGTCGCTGGGCGAATGCCGGTCGCAGCTTGCCGAGGCACTCGCCTCAGTTCGCCCATCCGAGCAATTAGCCCACGCAGGGGATGATCCTCAACTCCAGGCACATTACATCGCGGCGCACTATGTCTCGCAAGGCCAGGGGGTGGCGGGCGCGAAACTGGGGGCGGTGTATCGCCGCTATGCCGAGCTTCGTGGACGCCTGGCGATGGCCAACATGCGGTTGGTTGCCCACGTCGCGAAGCGGTTCCGCGACCGCGGCATTGCCTATGCCGACTTGCTTCAGGAAGGATTTTGTGGCCTGCTCGAAGCGATCGACCGCTTTGATGTCACCCGCGAAACCAAGCTCGCAACTTATGCGACCTGGTGGATTCGCCAGTCGATCCAGCGCGCAGTCGCGGCGGGAGCATATCCCGTTCGGCTCACGCCGAGGCACTTGCGCACGCTTGCTCAAAACCAAAACGAATTGAGTCACGCGGGCGATGAGTCGTCCACCGAACTGCTCCAGCGGATTCATACTGCGACCCGACCCGCCGTTTCGCTCAACGCTTCGCGCGATGATGACCGCAATTTCTCGCTGCTTCAGACTGTTTGCGATGCCGAGTCAGAAGTTGACGAAACGTTTGCCGTCGGCGAGACGGTGACGCGGTTGATCGACGGCCTTCGTCCTCGCGAACGTGAAGTGCTTGCGCTTCGGTTTGGACTTGGTGGTGGCGCAAAGCTGTCGCTCAGCCAGGTTGGTAAGGTACTTTCGATTTCCAAGGAGCGTGTCCGGCAGATTCAGGAACGGGCGCTGGAACACCTGCGCGAACTGGCGGCCACCCATCATGTTGATGATTCGCTGATTTCGATTTGAGGGAGGTCGTTGCGAAACCCGCGCACCCCCGCTAGCGTGAATGCATCGGCGTGTGCCTTGTGTTCATCAGCGGGTTCGTTCTGAAACCTGCGCTCGTTTGAGCGGTGCGCGATGAAAGTTCCGGTAGCATGTCCTAACTGTGCAAAGATCTATCAGCTTCCCGAGTCCAATCTCGGCAAACGCGCCCGCTGCAAGAAATGTGCGACTGAGTTTTTCGCGAAGGCGACCTCGAGCGAACCAGCATCAGCACCCGCCCCCGCGAAGCCTGTCTCTGTCGAATCCGCGCCGCCGGTGCAAAATCACCCGACAATCGCTGCGCCGGTCGACGAGCCGCCCCGAATCGAAAGCACGCCGATTCCTCCCGCCGCTCCGGCTCCAGCGCCGGCGGTTTCGGTTGCGTGTCCAACATGCGGACATGGCTACGCGCTCGTCGAGGCGATGATTGGAAAACGCGCCCGCTGCAAGGGTTGCGGCGAAGTTTTCCGTGTTCCGCAACCGCCGGACGAGCCAGTGCAGCCGATGGACGCGCCCGTAAAGGGCACGCTCGTCATGGATGTGCTGATCGACGACGATATCGATGAGTATCCGTTCACGCCCTTTCAAACGCGGCCGGGTGCGACAGATGCCGATCGATCCAGTGGAGAACCGGGCGCAAGGCTGCGCAGGTCGTTGCCTTATCTCGTGGGAGTGGCGACTGCGATTCCTGCATTCTGGCTTACATGGTGGCTTACCAGCTCTTGGTTCGCATCAAGAATCGAAGTGCCGACCGCTGCTGCGGAGGTGGCGAGTGATGAAAAGCCTCGGCCCCGGACGCTGAAAGGGGCGAAGGGAGGCGAAGCGACCGATCGCAAGCAGCTTGTGGAAGAACTGGTTGGAATCCATGAAAAGATCGTGAAAGCACTTGAGGCGATCGAGGATCCTTTGCTGGTCGATCGCAACCTCGCGACACTTCGTACCTTAGAAGAGGAGCGAGACGAGCAGGTGGGCAGGATCGCGGTACTGCCGCCGCTTGATCTTCAGAATGAAGCGAAGTTTATCCAAGAGAATGGGGCACGGCTTCGCGAATTACTGGAACGCGAATCGGCCGAACTGAAGCGGATCGCCGAATTTGTCGACAACCCAAAGGCGATCGCTGCACAGATCAGTCAGATCCATCAGGCAATCGCCGAGTTACACCTCGGCGCGCGTAGCGCTGCGCCTTCGAGTTAACCGCCCACGAGGTGTGGCGAGCATGTGTTCGCCGTCGTGTCTCGGTTTGTTGACAGGTAGGAATAATTCGCACATTAACTTGTCATTGAGTGACAATTCGGCGCAGATTCTGATACTTTTTCGCGCGGTGTCCCCGCCATTTGCCGATGTTAAGTCGAGACAATGGTAAAGGATGTGCCGGCGGTAATCGCGACCGATCAGTAATATGACTGACCGGTCAGTTGAACTCAGGATGGGTCGCGGTATTTTTCGCCGACGCCGGTGAGCAACCAACGCGGATTGGCGTTGGTGGTTTCGATGAATCGAAGGATCGACTCGGCTGGGATGGTGCAGCCGTCTTCGTAGTTCAGAAAGGTGCGAAAGGGGATACCGAGGGCACTTGCGAGCAACGGACCGCCGTTTTCGCCGTAGAGATCTTCACGGATTTCGCGCACGCGGCGTGCCAGATCAAAGCGCAGGGTTTGCCAGTCGGACCGATGTGCCGGTGAGGTCATTCTTAGTCACCCAAATGGAAATACAAGAGCAGCGGAACGCGAGAGCAGATGCCAGTTTTTAGGCAGGTTGAGACGGCCGTCGTCTCGATGGTCTGGCACTGGTCGGATTCTAGCGACGTGTATCCGTTCGGTCCAGTTTTTCATTGGGCGAATTGTGAAAGTTGACGACAAGCAACGCGTGATGATGCGTTCTGTCAGTGGATGGTGTCGCCATGCTGCGCGGCCGTCTCGAAAAAGCGGTTTTGTAGAAATCGGAAAAAAACTCAAAAAAGTGTGACGTTGCCGCCGACGCTTTGCGGTCCCTGATCCAGACGCGGCTTCGATAAGGTGCAAGTGTGCCTGTCTGAGTCATCTACTACTCACGTATCGTCTGCTTCGACGAGGTGCACGTGTTAACGATGGTATCGCAGGAAATCATCGCGCAACTCGCTTATCGGATTCAAGTTGCGTATGGCCTTAGGAATCCGGACTTCGTCGCAGCCCGTATGAGCTTTGGAGTGTGGGAGTCGGCAGCAGCGGGTCTCCTTACTCTGCAGCGGAATCATCCTGAGATTCCGATCGACCCCGAATTGTTCGTTGCGAGCCAGCCGCTCAACCCCTGGAGCGATCCCTGGGGCGAGTTGACTCAGGCCGGTTCGTTTGCACGATACCGTCGCGAAGTGATGCGGATCATCGCTCAACTTCGCTCCGAACTACGAAGTGAAATCCGCTACGCCCAGCGGCAGATTCGCAAAGGGCACGAGGTTCGAACCGTGCTGGCGGAATCTGGGGCCAAGATGAGCCCACTGGGGCGCTACATTGTCGCTTGCAACGCAGGTCTGGATGACCTCGCGGAACGCATGCGACCAGGCGCGGAACGTCAGCATCGGGCCTGCCCCCTCTATCAGGAGGCCTGTCGCGCGTTTTTGCCTGAAGGACTGTACCCGACGCCGCGAACGACCAACCTTCTTCCCGGGTTGGTGATTCCGGCTGGCATCGATCTTCCCTCATTCAGCATGAACTGAGTTTCGTCGGCAAGCGAACTCAGAACGAAAATCCGAGCCGCTGTGAAACCCGGCAATTCCCCCTTGGGTTGCCTGGAAGCGCTCGGGGTGCGCCAACGACTAGCGATTTTAACACACTCTCACCCAAGATATTCTGATCACGGAGCGATTTTCATGCGACGAAGCCGCCGCTTCCAGCCGACCGTCGACAGCCTCATGTCCCGCATCGTCCTGAGCGACATCACCAACATGGGCGCGATCGCTCCTGTTGACGCTCCTGCCCCGCCGCCGACCGAAACGTCGACTCTGACTGGTCCCGACGGCATGCCGATCACCACTTCGTCGCCCTCCGGTACTTCCTCCAATCCCCCTGCGGCCACAAGCGGTCTGACTGGTCCCGACGGCATGCCGATCACCACTTCGTCGCCCTCCGGCACGTCGAGCACGACCCCCGCAGTGGTTGCGTCGTCGAATACCGCGTCGAATAGCACACTCACCAGCTAATGCCGTGTCGCAATCATGCGCCCGGTTTCGTTACTCTCTATAACGGAAACAGACAGCAGATCGCGCCACTCCGTTGGGTTAATGGCTAGTTCGGGCTCGCGAGTGGCCGCAGATTTTTGCGCGACGTTCATTTTTGGGAACACTCCACCGAAAAGAGAACTAAACGCAACGTAAATGAGGAGCGATTAAGGAAACCTCATGGAATGGGGTAAGTGATCGCTTTATCGACGCACCGCACGCTGCTAAAATGAACGGCGTGTGGGGGAGGTATTGCGTCGACTCCGATCGATGTGGATCACCGGTCGCCCTTGGACATCGCGTGCCCTCCCTCCCACCATGCAGTGGGAGGTGCGCAGTGCAGTGCTCAGCGTCGGAAGAAGCTCAAACAGACGGTCCAAATAGTCTCTTTTTGCGCGCCCAGGCGGGGGATCAGGCAGCCTGGACCTCGCTGTTTTATCAATGCTTCCCCAAGGTTCGGCGCTACGTCGGCCGCAAACTGGGTAGTCGCGTTCGACGCATCGTCGACTCGAGCGATATCGCCAACCTGGTGATGCTCCAGCTCGCGCTCAAAGTGCGCGAATACAAGTTCGACTCGATCGAGGAAGTACAAAACTTCCTGATCAGTGTCGCGTCCGACCTCGTCAACGACGAGTATCGCCGCCGAAACGCGCTCAAGCGCGACATGACGCGCGAACAGCCGATGTACGGCCGCGACGAGGAGTTCGAGTTCAAGCTCCCGTCGAACGAGCCGACACCGAGCCAGGTTGCGGTCGCGAAAGAGACTGAAGACAAGATTCTCAATCACGAGACCCTTGATGATGAGGAGAAGTTCATCATCAGGCGCCGGGTTGAGAATTACGAGGTCAAAGAAATCGCGGTCGAGGGCGGGCTCTCGGTCCAGAAGATCCAGCGTTTTCTCCGTCGCCTGCGCCAGACCTACGATAACTAGACCGACGCGAGTCGAGCACACCCCCGAGGCAGCACGATGCTGGTGCATTCGCTTGAGGTCGCCGGGTTGAGTGATCCAATCACCGATCTTGTTGACGAATTTGAACGCGAATGGCGGCAGAAAGTTCCCTGCCTCGATCGATTCATCGCTCGTTTGCCCGAAGAAGACCGTGCGTACGGACGGGCCGAACTCGTTCGCGTCGACCTGCAACAGCGCTACAACCGTGGACTGAGACCGTCGGCGCGTGAGTATTTTGATCGCTTCCCCGACCTGACCGACGTCGACGGCCGTGCGCTGAGCATCATCTACGAAGAATACTGCCTACGCAAAGAGAGCCAGGAAGACATCGAGCCGTCGGAGTTCTGCAAGCGATACTCCACCTGGCAGCACTCGCTGGTCGCACAACTGGCGATTCATCGCCACCTCAGCCAGGCCGAAACTCCGCCGCCGAAATCGCCGCCGTTTCCGAACGAGGGCGAGGCGTTCGGCGAGTTCGCGCTCGTCGAGCTTCTCGGGACGGGCGGCGCTTCACGCGTATTCGTCGCCCGTGCAAAGCAGATGGGCGGCATGGAAGTCGTTCTCAAGATCACCCACGATCGCGGTGACGAATCCGCAATCATGGGACATCTCGACCACGATCATATCGTACCGATCAACACAAGTTTCGTCGACGAGAAGACTGGCTTCCGCGTCCTCTCGATGCCTTATCGGCCGGGGCTCACGCTCGATCAGGTGGTCAATCATCTGTGGAAGTGTGCGACGAATAATCGGCCGGCGCCACGCAAGGCGCAGATGATTCGCGAGTTGATGTATCGCGCGTATCCCGATCAGAGGTCAGAAGAAGAACGATCGCACGGCTGGAAGGGCTTCCCGTCGAAGCGACCGTACTGCGATGGCGTCGCATGGATCGGGCTAAAACTCGCGTCGGCGTTGGCCCACGCGCATAGCCGCGGGGTGTTTCATCGCGATGTGAAACCCGACAACGTGCTGCTTTCATGCCGCAGCGGCCCGCAATTGATCGACTTCAATCTCTCGCACCAGGATAACCCCGCTGATCAGGCGCGTGCGGCGCATCGCGGCGGTACGCTTCCTTACATGGCGCGCGAGCAGTTACTCGCGTTCCAGGATTCGAAGCTTTGGGCGACCGTCGGCGCTCCAGCCGACCTCTTTTCACTCGGCCTGATTCTTCGCGAGTTGCTGACCTTCCGGCCGACCGAAAAGCCAGACCTGAACCGCGAAGTTCCTCGCGTCATCAATGACCTGCTCCTCAGGCGGAACATTCCGGTCACATCGCTACGCAAGCAAAATCCTGCGGTGCCGCACGCACTCGACGCGATTGTGCAGAAGATGCTCGCCGAGTCGCTCGAATCGCGCTACAAGACTTGCGATGAAGTTGCAGAGGACTTGCAGCGTTTTCTCAACCGGCGGCCGCTTCGATTTGCAAAGAATCCGTCGCGTGTCGAGCGAGCGAAGAACTGGGCGACTCGAAATTCCATGCGGGCGGCGATTGCCGCGGTTTGCTTGCTGGTCGTCGGTCTGGCAACGAAACCGGGTCGGGACGTGCTGCGAAATGTGCTGGGAGTAAGCAGCACGGACCAAACAGCGGTCGCTACACCGAAGACGCTGGACGAGATGCTGAGTGCAGCGATCGCAGCGCTTCAACAAGGCAAGAAAGCAGATGGGGATCAGCTAATCACTCAACTGATCCGGCAAGAAGGCGCCGAGAAGTTTTTGGAAGACTATCTCCGCGCCAATCCCGAAAGTTTCATCGCGACCAACGCGCTGGCGAACCTCTATCAAGCGAAGCCCGTGCGCAATCGGGCGGAAAACTTGCTCAGAGCCAGCCAGACAGAGGCGTTGTTCCGGCGCATGATTGAACTGGATCCAAACAAGCCCGAGCACTACTACGACGCGGCCTTGATGGCTTTTGTGCAGGAAAAACAAGATCAGGCGCTTATTGATGTCGACGAGGCGATCAGGCTGAATATTGCGATGGGTGGCGGCGAGCGGCAGTTCTTCTACTACCGGCTGATGTATCTACGGAGCAAGGTGCACGCGAGTCTCGCCGAGCGTGAATGCGAGCGCCCCAATCTCGAACTGGCGACCCGCGAAATCAACCAGGCTCTTGCCGACCTTGCAGTGGTCGGGCCCAACCGCGGCGCGGAAGAGAACGACGACCTCACTTCCGCATACCCGTGCTATTCGACCATCGAGCACGTGACGCTCGCGCGGTTGCAACTGAAATCGAACCAAAAAGAAGCAGCGCTCGCGACGTTGCTCAAAGCTCAGAAATTTGCAGACGATGCTGAGAAAGTGCCCAATACTCGTTACAAAGTGCCCGATAAAGTGAAATCGTCGATCGAGGAATTGCTAAAACAGGCCAATCAGAAAAACTGACGAGCGACTATTCCGCCTTGGGCAATGGTCGGCCTCGGGGGTGAAATCGGGCGTGCACTTCCTTGAGACGGCTTAGCTCGACCTGTGTGTAAATCTGAGTTGTAGCAATCGACGCGTGTCCCAGCATCTCCTGCACGACGCGCAGGTCAGCGCCGCCCGCGAGCAAATGCGTCGCGAAACTGTGGCGGAAAGTGTGCGGGCTGATTTCCGCAGATAGACCGGCGATCTCGGAATACTTCTTAACGATTCGCCAGAGACCAATCCGCGAAACCGCTCGTCCCGATCGCCCGACGAAAACCTCTTCGGTTTCCGGTCGCTTCGCGACAAGGGCAGGGCGGTCGCGCTCGAGATAAATGCGAAGTGCATCACGAGCGCGTGAGCCAAGCGGTACAACGCGCTCCTTGTCGCCCTTTCCAACGCATCGGGCGAGGCCACGCTCGAGGTCGACGTCTTTCGGGCGCAGTCCCGCAACTTCAGAAGCTCGGCAACCAGTGGCATACAGCGTTTCGAGGGCTGCGCGATCTCGCCGGCCAAGTGTTGTTGTTGCGTCTGGCGTTTCGAGCATTCGCTCGATCGCGCCAGGGCTGATCACACTAGGTAGCCGATCCCAGACTGTGGGCGCGACAAGCAGTTTTGCGACATTCTCATTGAGCTTTTGATCGTAGATCAAATACCGAAAAAATGTCGATAAGCTCGCGATATGCCGGCCGATGCTTGGCGCGGCAAGACCTTCGCCGCGGAGATGATCGACGTATCCGCTGAGCGTTTGGATGTCGATCTTGCTAAGCGGGCCGGGCGCGTGAGCCTTGCGCCAGCGTATGAATCGCGCGGTATCGGCGCGATAAGCTGCGAGCGTGTTGGGCGATACTCCGCACTCGGCCATCAGGTAGTGCAAAAACGGACCGAGCGGATCGCTGTTGGAAGAAGGCTGGGGCATCGTGCGTTCAGCCAATTAACGGAACTGGTTCGAGTTCGATCCCGACGCGTTTCGGGCCGAAGGATCGAGACCGATAATGCGGCTCTTGGGCCGGGCGCGGTCGATCATCACCGGGCTATTTGACGGCGATTCGTCGGAGTTGCGATTGCCGACCGAATCAATCGCGTCGACCCGCACAAAAAACTTCGGGGGAGCAGTGGCCGGCACGGTCCATGTGAAGCGGCCCGTGTTCTCGATCGCCCGCGTGATCGGCTGCCAGGTGTTTGAGCCATCGGCACGGACCGAGATCACGATCGGTTTGGCTGCGAGATGGAGGTCGCTCGCCTGCCACACAATCTGAATCTTGCCCGCATCGGCCCCGGATCCAACACGCACCTGGCCGAGTTTGACCATGGGCGGCGTCGAATCAACCTCGACCGTATACTGTGGCCGATCGCCGGGGGCCGGTGGAGTATCGCCGAGATTCGACGCCGAGCGGGCGACCAACGTCAGGCCGTATGTTGCATCGCCACCGAGGTCGACGTTGAACGGAGACTTGCGATCTTCGTCCACCGCGCGACGGCTCCAGGTGCGGCCGCCGTCGAGCGTCATCCACAATTCGACGACCGCGGGGCCGGAAGGTCCCCCATCTTCAACCTCGTATTGAAGGCCGAACTTGGGGCTGGCGACCAACTGCGGTCGAAGTGCAGGGTCTCCTCCGTTGGGGGCTTCGGAACGCGCTGGCGGTTCGGGTGCATTCGCTTGCGGCGCTGATTCAAAGGGATTGGGGTTTAGCTCTCCCTTATCCATCGGCGGATTATTCGCCGTGGGAGTGTTGCGCGGAGCTGGATCGTTGCTCACGTCGCTGGGGAATTGCGGAAGACTGTTCGTCGTGTTCGAGGCGAACGAGCCGAGCGGCGGTGGTTCGTTCAGGGCTGTCTGCTCGCCACGTTCGAGCTTCGGGTTCTTGGGCGAACCCTCGTCGAGCTCAATCGTCGCTTCCTTTGTATTCTTGGCGCGGTCGGAAATCGAGGCACGCACGACGATCGCCCCGGCAGTACCTGGATCCCACGTGCGTTCGCCGATCAGTGCAACCGGCGGCTTCACTTTTACTTGCCGCCAGTCGCGATCGCCGTCCGCCTTGTATTCGAGCACGAACGAGTTGCGGTCGAGCCGTTCGTCGCGTACTTCCCATCGGACCGAAACCGCACTGCCGCGGCGAGGAAGGGCTTCGAGTGAGAGACGCGGCGGAGTCGTATCGACGTTCACGCGCATCTTCGGTTCGATCGTCGCGGAGTTGGGCGGATAGAGCCGACCGTCCTTGCTCACCGTTTGCACTGCGAACCAGTATTCGCCGTCGTGCGTTGCCTTGAAGGCGATGGCCCGCGCGTCGGGGGCGGCCCGCTCGACCGGCGTCCACTTCTGCCCCTGGTCTTCCGAAACGATGAGGGCGATTTCCTTGATCTCGGCCTTCTGCTCGGGATCAATGTTGAACGGGATGCGGAACGACCGGCTGTTGTGCTCAGTGACCTGTACGGCCGGGGCGGCGTTGTCGTCCGCCGGAGGAGCGGCACCCGCAGGCGCGACCACACCGAAGGCCAGGGCCATCCCCAACCATGTGCTCGCTCGGGCTCGTCTTGCCGCGCTCGTCGGCCTCACCTGTTCCGCCTCCGTCCCCGATTCTTCCGCATTACCCTGCAACGCCTTGCCTTCTCAGCGTCTACTAAAGCCCCTCATTGACCTGCTGTTTCATGATTCGAGTCCCCTCGAATTCTTGCCAAGCGCCCCGAGGCAAATGCGCGATCTGACTCAACGGAAGTTATCGTCTGGACCTCACGTGCGGCTTGAACCGAATCAACCAGCCGCGCCGATTCTGCGGGTTATGTCGGATTGTCATGAAAAACGGGCTGCCTCACGTCAAGCGCGAGACAGCCCGTTCGATGTGCCATGAATTGAGACGATTGCTCTAAGTCGAACTCACTTCACCATTTTGAACGACGAGTTAATCGCGATCGACTGCGGCGTTTCTGTGCCGTTGACGGTGAACGTCATGTCGAGCGATTGGTGGAGCGTCGACTCGGTGAGACGGCCCGCGTCCGGATCGAACTTGAACTGGCTCGATCCCGCCTGCTTGTTGAGTTTGGTTCGGACCTCCGCATCGCTCTTGGTCTCGACCGATGTCGTGATCGTGCCGTCGATCGTCGCGAGGCTGGGGGTCACGTTCGTGGCCTTGAACAGATAATCAAGCTTCATCGACAGCGGCCCGCTCGGCGGAACGGCGAGCTCACCCTTCCAGGTGCTTCCCGCAGAGACGGGGGTTTTGGGAAGGTTGGGAAGGATCTGCGCGAAAGTTGTCTTCACACCTTTGGCTGAGAGGAAGCTTCCCGAGTCGGCATTGGCGGCGAATGGCGTGTTTCCAGCGGCTGCGACGACGACGTCGGGCACTTTCGCATCGAGAATTTCGCCCTGCGGGTTCATTTTCACCGTGAAGGGCTGGTTGAGCATCGCGTCGTAAATCTTTCGGAAGGCAGCAAGTTCGGGCGTGAGTGATGCATCCTTGTCGTTTGAGTCGTACTCGAGGATGCGTCCTGCGGACACGATGCGCATTTTTGCGCGCTCTGCGGCAAACGTGAACTCGATCGTGCCGTCCTTATCAACCGACTTGACCGCCCAATTGAGGTCGAGCGTGAGGTCGCTCTTGTTTGAACCAGGCTGGCCCTGGATCGAGAACTTGACCTCGGTTGATTGATTGAACGTGTACTTGAACTTGTCGCCGACCTTGCCCTTCCACTTCAAAGCGGTTTGCGCGTGGGCCTCAGCGCCCAAGGTGAGTGCAATCAGACCCGCGGCGACCACCTGTGCGGCACGAACACGAAACCGATGCATCGATGAATCCTTTCGCTGATCGGAAAATCCTGGACGTAAAACTCACATCCCATCTGATGACAATGTGTTACGACGCGCTGCGGAACTTGTCGACGATGGCACGATATTGCCGCGCGAGATCGCGCATCCGGGTGAAATCACCGGCAGCGAGCGTTTTGGGTTCGACAAGCGAACCACCCACGCCCAAGCAGCATGCCCCAGCCTTGAGGAACGGCTCGGCCGTATTCAGGTCGACACCGCCCGTAGGCATCATTCGGACCTGGGGAAGAGGGCCGCGCAGCGCCTTCAAATATGGCGGCCCGCCAAGGTCGGCCGGGAAGATCTTGACGATGTCGGCGCCGGCTTCCCAGGCGGTGAGGACTTCAGTCGGCGTCAGAGCACCCGGGAGAATCACCTTGTCATAGCGCCGACACATGCGAATCACTTCAACGTTTACCGTCGGAGTGACGATGTACTCCGCGCCCGCAAGAAGAGCAGCGCGGGCCGTTTCGGTGTCGAGCACTGTTCCCGCGCCCAGCACAACAGAGTCGCCGAGTTCTTCGCGCACCTTGCGAATCACTGCGACGGCGTCCGGTACGGTGAACGTCACTTCGGCGACCGTGACGCCTCCTTCGGCGACGGATTGAAACACTTTTGCGAGCTGTTCCCCCGAGTCGGCGCGGACGACCGCCACGATTCCACAGTCCAGAATTCGCTTCAAGGTCGTTTCACGACTCATCTTTGGCGTCGACTCCGCGAAAAGACAGAACGGCATCTCGCACCCGCGGGGATGTTTAACCGGAATCTATCGGCGATACGTCGCGGGGTCAACGGAGAAGCCGGAGTGCGGCAGTTTCCTCAGGCGTGAGATCTCGCCATTCGCCAGGTTGAAGATCGCCAAGCACAATCGGCCCAATCGCCACGCGCACGAGGCGAAGCGTGGGAAAGCCAACGGCCGCCGTCATCCGCCTGACCTGGCGATTGCGTCCTTCGCGAATCGTCAGTTCGAGCCACGCCGTCGGCACATTCTTGCGAAAGCGAATCGGCACGGGACGTTCGGGTAGGTCGGGCGGCGCTTCGAGCAATTTCGCACGTGCGGGACGCGTTGGTCCGTCGGACAGCGTCACCCCGCGCCTGAGCGCTTCAAGAGCTTCGTCCGGTGGTACGCGCTCGACCTGTACCAGATAGGTTTTTGAATGTTCAAACTTGGGATCGGTTAAACGATGCGCGAGTCCGCCGTCATTCGTAAGCAGGAGCAAACCTTCGCTATCACGATCGAGCCGGCCTGCAGGATAGAGGCCGGCGACGTTTACAAAATCTTTGAGTGTCGCGCGGCCGGATTCGTCGGTGAATTGCGTGAGGACGTCGTAGGGCTTGAAGAGCTTGATCGTGCGGACTGGGCCGACACGACGGTTTCCGGGAATCGCTCTACGCATCGACGTTCAACGACCCTTCGCATCTCACGGCTGCGGTTCGACCAGCAGCGAAAGAATCGCCGACGCATACAACCGATGCCCGTAATCGTTGGGATGATTCACGCCGTTGCCGGTGGTGTCGGCCGACTTTTTGCGGGTGAACAACACCTGCCAGATTGACGTCATGTCGGCGAAGGCGATGCCGTCGGCTTGAAGCGATGCGAGAGCATCGCGGTAAGGAGCGAAAAGCTCGGGCGGCGTGTGATGCCACTCGGGATTCGCCAGCATCGGGCTCACGAGAATGATCTCGGTTGCTGCGTTTGCGGCTTTAATTCCCTTGATTAGCTCGGCAATTCGCGACTTGAAGGCGTCGGCGTTGCGATAGCCAACATCGTTCATGCCGTAGGCGATGATGACCAGGTCGGGCTTGTCGGCGAGCAGTTTGGGTAGGTCGTTTAGACCTTGAATTGTCGTCCAGCCGGCGATCGCACGATTACGCAGTGTGACCTTCGAGCCGGTTTTCGCCTGAAGCTGCGCGGCAACGAGTTCTGAATAGGCCGGCATGAACGGGGCGCCATTGGTGAAGCCCGACGCGTTATAGCCTTGCGAAATGCTGTCACCGCTCACTGAGATCGTGATCGGTACTTTGTTCTTGAGCTTGGCGATCGTTTTGGGCAATCGCTTCTCAGCATACGTCGGAAAAGCAACCGGCCACTTTGCCTTGCGAGGAACGTAGGTCACCTCGACTTGCCAGTCGTGCCAGACGTGGCCCTGCGCGAACAGGAGCGACGTTTCGGGATGATCCTTGAGGTGGCCGATCGAGTCTGGCGCACCCTTAGGAAGATGAAACGCGCTTTGCTTGTGGAAGAAGATGCGGGTGTTTGGCGTCAGATTGAGCGTTGATCCGTCAGCGCTGAGGGTGAAGTCGCGTCCTTCCTCGAACTTCGCTGTGCGATCGGCACGCTCGACGACGAGGATTCGTTCGGCGTCGAAGAGGAGCTTCGCCGACGGGGCAGCGCCGGGTTGCTCGACGAACAGCACGCTCTCGCGATGCATCGTCGGGCTGATCCACGGCGGGCTGAATAGGTGCAGGTCCGGCAGCATCGTTTCGACGGCCGGACGTGCGGGTGGATCTTCTGCGCGACTCGGCTGTGCCGCGATGAATAGAAGGCCAAGCAAACAGAACGAGAGAGGTTTCATCGCGGCTCGCCAAAGGTCTTTGTTGTCGGGATCAACCGTGGCCGTAGCCGCGGTCGAAGGCGTCGAGATCGCGCAGGTGCGCGGTGAGCGTCGTGCGGAAGGTGTCGGAATCGATCTGCCAACGCGGCTGATCTTCCGTGTGCCGGTGACAGTGTTCTTCAAGCAAGCGATGCAAGAACTTGAAGAGCTGTCGCGGCGTCCGGAGGTTGCCGAGCGCGTCCTTGAGCGTATCGTCGCTGATCGATTCATCAACCATCTGTCGCAACCGAGGTCGCACTTCAGCGTCGTCGCCGTTCGCGCAGGCCTGAAGCCGATCGCTCGCGAGATCGTAGAGCGAAGGTCCGGTCCAGCGCAGTGGCTTGATCAGGTTGAGCTTATCCGGCCGGGCGCGGTCGTAAAACTCCTTGTCTTCCTTTTCGAGGTAATACGCCAGCTCGATCGGCAGCAGAAGCTTGAACCCGAGTCCCTGATGTCGCAGGAACTTGTGGTCGAGCAGCGGCCAGATAAACGTGCGCATCCGCCGAGGATCGCCTTCGACAAGCTGCGGCTCGTCGACACGGTCGACCAGCACGATCACCCCGGCATATCCCAGAGCCCTAAGTACCGCCTGGAACTTGCGAAACAGCTCGAATCGTTCCTCGGCGCCGTCGCGACCGATGCTCGGCAGCGGTTGGCCGCCCAAATCGCTCGGCTTGAACCATAGGAGTTCACCACGAAGAGCCGCAGGATCGCGGCTCAGCACGCGCAAGCCGGTTCGAATGCTTCGCGCCTTGAACTCGGCCCGCGCCAGTCGCCAGCCCCAGTAGAGCCAACCGGTCAGCGGCAAGAGCACCCAGGGGAGCATCTGCCAGGTACGGAGGCCGGGGAAGAGATAGAGAAGAAGCAGAATGAACAGCGTGGTGCCGAAGCCGATTTGCAGGTCGCGGCGGCTCCAGAGCGGGCGGAAGCCCGAACGGCGGCGCAGACGGCTCCAGCGCTTCTGGATTGGCTCGCCCGTCGACTGGTCGTAGAGCGCCGCCAGTAAAAGCAGGTCGCGACGCTGGTCTTCGGTCAGCGCAGAGAGGTCGGTGCGTTCGTTGGTCAGCAGGTCGACAAGCTGCGTAACCCCAAGCGCCAGAATGGCATCCATGTGGTCCTGCAACCGCCAGGTGTCGAGAACCTTGGCGTTACCCACCCGCGTCGCGTTCTTGAAGTGATCGAGAAACGGGTTGAAGTCATCGTATGAGATGATGAAGACGCGTTTGTCGAGATGCTCGCGATTATAGGCTTCGATTTCCGACGTCGCCTGCAGGCGGAGGGCTGTTTTGCCGCTTCCCTTTTCGCCGAAGACGAGCGCGGTCGAGGGTTCGGACGGGCTGCCGAAAAACTTATCCCACGCGGGGTGATGGATCGTCTCGAGGCACGCTCGCTTGAAGACCGCGTCGGTTTGTGCGTCTTCCTCGCTGAACGGATTCGAGGTGATCCCATGATGCTTCAAAAACTGGTCGATTTTCATCGGCCTGATCGCCCTTTCCGTGGGTTGGAGCGTTCCGCAATCGTCCCTTGGTCATACCCGATTGTGCACAGGTTGAGCAATCGCAACGCAATTGACAGGCCCGGTTCGCGCCTTTATCCTAGCATTTTGTGATACGATGCTGTCATAGATTCGCATGCAGGCATGCAATATTGGGCGGAAAAACACGATGAAGGCACCAAACGCGCGATGTCGGGCGGGGTTTACGTTGATCGAACTGCTTGTGGTCATCGCGATCATTGCGGTGCTGATCGCGCTTTTGCTGCCGGCGGTGCAGGCTGCTCGTGAAGCGGCCCGACGGATTCAGTGCACCAACAATTTGAAGCAAATCGGGCTCGCGCTTCATAACTATGAATCGACGAACAGCGTCTTTCCGCCTGGGCGCATCAACACTTACGTCTCGGGTAATGGCCACTGCTGGGGTGCTTATTCTCAGCTCCTGCCATACGTCGAACTGGCCAACATCTTCAATACAATGAACTTCAGCATGAACCCCGATCCCGACTACACCACGACAAGCGCGGTGGTGAATTCGACGGCGGCGTTGACGACCGTGAATGCCTATATGTGCCCGTCTGACGGCGGCCCGACGCTCGTTCAGGTCGGTGGCGGAATGTACGCGGTTCATAACTACTTGCTGGGCGTTGGCTCGGGTTACTCGGTCGTCCAGAATCCACCCGCAGCAGCAGGCGGTATCGTTCCCAATGGGTTCTTTTTCGAGAACTCCGCGGTGAAGATCGCGATGATCACCGACGGGACCTCGAACACTGTGGCGATCAGCGAAACCATTCGCTCAACCGCAGGCGCCCCGACCGGCTTGAACACGCTTACCGTGTTCGCCCAGGACCCGCTGAGCGGCTTCGTCATTACCGGCAACAACACCGCGGGCAACGGACCGCCGATCTTTTCCGACTCCGACTACGCAAACCTTTGCCTCACGGGTTCGCCTCCCGGCTTCCAGCCGACGCGTGGTGTGAAGTGGCTTTATGGCGCTCCTGGCCACAGCATGTACAACCACCGCCGCCCGCCCAACGACAAGTCGTACGATTGCCGCGGCGGTCTACCGCACAGTGATAAGTCATTGGCCGATTGGCAGAACCTGTCGTTGAACGTCACCTCGCGCAGCCGGCATCCGGGCGGCGTGAACTCGCTGTTTGCCGACGGTCACGTGCAGTTCGTGAAGAACTCGGTTAACGTGCTGACATGGCAAGCGCTCGGCAGCCGCAACGGCGGTGAGGTCATCTCGGCCGACGCGTTCTAATCGCGCGACGGACTCGAAACGCACATGAAACGTCGATTGATCGCTTGCGTCGCGGTGGTGCTGGTTGCAGGCTGGGTGTCCGGCTGCGGTCAGAAACATGCTGAACCCCCCCCGCTTACCATCGCCGCCGCAAGCGATCTTCAATCAGTCATGCCGGTCCTCATCTCGCGCTTCCAGCTCGATACCGGCATCAAAATCGAGCCCGTCTTCGGCGCATCGGGAGCGCTCGCCAAGCAGGTCCGCTCCGGCGGTCCCTTCGACGTCTTCCTCGCCGCCAATCGTGGATTCGTCGACGATCTTGCGAAAGACGGACTTGTCGTCACCGACTCGGTCCGGCCCTATGCACGCGGATCTCTGGTGATGGCGATCTACGACCTCGCCAACCCACCCGTCAAAACCCTTGCCGACCTTGCAAGCGACAAGATCAAGCACGTCGCCATAGCCAACCCAGACACCGCACCCTACGGCGCCGCGGCGAAGCAGGCCCTTGAGCGTGCCGGTATTTGGGCGGCGGTTCAACCGAAGCTGGCGATCGCTGAAAACATCCGCGAAGCCCACAAATTCGTGGAGACCGGAAACTGCGAAGTGGGGTTGGTTTCACGCGCCATCGGCAAGACAAAAGGCGTGCGGCTGATTCCACTTGCGCCCGATGTTTGCGACCCGATCGTGCAGGCGATGGGAGTCGTAAAATCGTCGAAGCGGCAAACCGAAGCGGAACAATTCTGCACCTTTATATTGAGCGAGGATGGACAGGGAATTCTCCGCGAGTTTGGATTTCTCACCATCGAATCACAAAAATGAACCTAATATTCGACCTTCCGTGTCGTATATCTCGTAGTAACAATCATTCAGCCACAAGCAGGCGGCTGCGAAACGGATTTGCGATTACGGCAGGTGTGTGATGCTTATCAAACCACGAGAAAATCGACTCGAACTTCTGGCCGCGGCAATTGGGCTGCTTTTGGTTGTTCTCTTGACCAATGTGATGGGTTCGAGCACGGATGTGACGACGGACGGTTGCCCGGTTGAAGAGTCGTTCCTCTCGCGCAGCTTTAGCGCGATTGTGAAGGCGTCGAGCGAGGGGCGCTTGCGTCCGCTCAAGACTGAGGCCGAGCCCTCACCCGAAGTTACGGAAGACTGCGAGCACGCCGAAGCAGCGACGGCCTGCGATGAACAGCAGGCCGTCCGCCAACTCTGCGTTGTGAATCGCGGCGGTCTCTCCTGAAGGACGTCAGGTGAATCGAGATCAGAGCGATCTGGCCAATTTCATCCGGGACGCGTTTCGTGGCGTCACCCTGGGTGATGGTGTCGGGATGCTCGAAGGGCAGGGGCTCGACGACTACGACGATGCCGAGACCCTTAAGGCGCTTCGGGCCCGGGACGAGAAAGAGGATTGGTCGCGTATTCCCGTTGATCTATTGAACAACGGTCATAGCAGCCTCTCGTTTTTCGACGCCGAAGGGATGCGCTTCCACTTGCCTGCTTATCTGGTCGCAAAGCTCGAAGGTACTCTGACGCAGGATGTGATTTTCCATCTGACTTACCTGGACGATCACGGTCTGTCGCGCTTTGAGTTGCTTTCCGAGGATCAGCGTGAAGCCGTCCGCCGATTTTTGCTCCTCCAACTCGATCCCGAGAATTCGTTCATGTCACCCTTGATACAGAAAGCTCTCGACTTGTATTGGAAACCCCGGCTTGCCTAATCTCGTCCCGGACGGACACCACGGCGATGACGAGTTCTGGTATGATCGACGTCGACCAAGTGCCGCTGCCGGTGGGCTTTTGCGTTCGACGGACTTTCTCTCTTGCCCGATCTCACCCCGTTCTGGCTCTCGTTGCGCGTGGCGTCGCTGGCCACGGCGGTGATCGTCGCCGTCGGCCTGCCACTTGCGCTCGTGCTAGCGCGAACGAGATTTCCCGGGCGCGGATTAATCGCCGGATTTCTGCTCCTACCGCTCGTATTACCTCCGACCGTCCTCGGCTACGCCCTCCTCGAACTGCTCAGCCGCCGCGCGCCGTTCGGACTCTGGCTCGAACAGAACCTGGGAATCACGCTCGTCTTTCATTGGACTGGTGCAGTGATCGCCTCTGGCGTCGCGGCGTTTCCCATGTTTCTCGTTCCCGCCCGTGCAGCGTTTGAAGACGTTGATCCTGCACTCGAAAACGCGGCTCGGTTGCTCGGACGCGGCGAATGGTCGGTCTTGCTCAGCGTGACAATTCCACTCGCTTGGCGCGGACTCATCGCTGGCGCTGTGCTCTCATTCGCTCGGGCCCTGGGCGATTTCGGCGCAACCAAGATGGTCGGCGGCGGCATTCCCGGCGCGACGCAAACCGCTGCGCTCGCCATCTACGACGCCGTGCAAGTTGATGACAACCGCCAGGCACTGGCGCTGACATCTCTCGTCGCAACGGTGTCGATTCTCGCCCTCATCGTCGCCCAACGCTCGACCGTCCGAAAGGCTCGGGCATGAGCGGGCCATTGCTCGACGTCAACCTGCAATGGACGCCGCCCGGGTCGTCGCTGACGCTCGACGTCGCGTTTCAACTTGATGCTCAGGCGGCAATCCTGTTCGGCAGTTCGGGCGCGGGGAAGTCGTCGATCCTTCGACTCATTGCGGGATTGGAGCGGCCACGCAGCGGTCACGTTCGGCTCAATGGCGATACGTTGTTCGAGAGTTCAAGACATATCAACGAACCTCTCCGCCGTCGCCGCATTGGCCTCATTTTTCAGGATGATCTCCTGTTTCCGCATCTCTCGGTCGCCGCAAATATTCAGTATGGGCTAAAGACATGGCCACGCGTTGAACGAGAAAAACGCACAGCCGAAGTGGCGGACTTGTGTGGCGTCGGTCATTTGATGGGCCGCGACCCCGCTACACTTTCCGGCGGAGAACGCCAGCGCGTCGGCCTGGCTCGCGCGCTCGCTCCGAGGCCCCGGTTGCTCCTTTGCGACGAACCCGTCTCCGCGCTCGATCTCGCCGCGCGCGACTTGCTCATCGACCGCATCTCAGCCGTCCAACGTGCCGAAGGGATCCCGATGCTCTACGTCACGCACAGCCCGGTCGAAAGCGTGACCCTTGGCTCGTGGCTGTTTCGGATCGACGCAGGCCAAATCGTCGATCAAGGTCCGCCGCTCGATGTATTGGCACGAGGTGGCAAGGTCGAGCTGACCGGCGTCGACAACCGCTTTACCGCAGTCGTCGAATCGCACGACGAGCACGGCCGAGAATCAACACTCCATCTCAACGGCGGCACGCGACTTGTCGTACCAAAGCAGAACACGCCGAGCGGCCAGCCTGTGATTGTGCGCATCAGAGCCGATGACATTCTGCTCGCGCGAGGGATGATCGAAGGGTTGAGCGCTCGCAACGTTTTGCCTGGAGTCGTCGATCGCGTGATCGTTCACGGTGCGGAAGCGGAAGTTCTCGTGAAGACCGGCGAGATTCGCTGGATTGTCAGCGTTGTGACACCCGCGCTCGAAACGCTGGGGTTGTGTGCGGGCGTTTCGGTGCACATGATCGTCAAGGCGCGAAGCTGCCACGTAACGGCTGCGGCTTCGCAAGAGATTTGATCGGGACGGGCTGCGATGGAACCCCTCGACGTCAACGTGCACCTCGCGTTTGCCTTCGACATCGGTTACGAGATCGATCTCGATCGCGCGCGTCCCTTGCTCTCGGCCGAGTCGGGTGCAATCGCCCGCCGTCGTCGCACGCCCGAATCGCTGCAATATCGTCCCACTCCCGCACGCGTCACGCTCGATGCTTCTGGCCTCGCCTTGCCGGGAATCGCCACTGGCCCGCCACGCGCAGAGCTGAGTCTGTTCGACTTCGGCGCCGTTTCGTTGCTCGTATCGTTCCAGGTCCGCGCGACCGAAGCAGAGTTGCTCAACCTCGCCGAGGAACTTGCCGAGCCGGCGTCGCTCGTCGCGGCTGCGCGGCTCGTGATGGCTCCATGGCTCGAACGCATCAAGCCGATGGTCACCGAGTACGAACTCTCGGACTTCAGCGAAGAATACGTCGTCTTCCAACTCGCCGAGCAAACTCCCGAATGGATTGCCTCGCACAAAAACTGGATCGCGCAGCTCGTGCGGTTGGAAGGTGGCGAACTCAGTGAATCCGAGGTGAATGAGGCGACGCGTTTGAGCCTTTCCTATAGCCCAACTGACGTCGTCACGCTCGATTGGGCCGCCGGATTCATCGCGGATCGCGTCTGGGTCGACACGCTTCAAGTCATCGAATTCGCGAACGTGCAGCTCCTCGAATTCCGGCACATCGACGACCGTCTCGACGATCGCCTCGAAGCGGCCTATCGCGTGATTCGTCCTGTCAAACGCCAGCGCAAGTTACCGCTCTGGCGCACGCATTCGGGTGCGGTTCGTAGCGTACGCGAGCTGGAGATCGAGGCGACCAGCCTTTTCGAGCGCGCGGATAACGCGCTCAAGCTGATCGGCGATCAGTATCTTTCGCGCGTGTACGACCTCGCGCAGGCTCGGTTCCACCTTCCGGAGTGGCAGCAGTCGATCCGGCGCAAGCTCGAAACCGTTGGCGACGTTTACGACCTCCTCGTCCATCGCGCCGACAGTATGCGTATGGAGGTGCTGGAAATCACCGTGATTTTGCTGATTACTATCGAGATCGCATTAGCGATTCGCGGTCATTAACACTTCGATGACCGCAGTCAACATGAAGTCGAATTTATTTTGAGCTCATCTAGGGCTTACGTGCCGGCCGATATGATCGGTTCCGCAACAAGTCGTGCAGCGCAACTCGGTCGGCAACGTAGGCGGCTGGTGTCATGGGTATTCGCGTTCTGGTGGCAGAAGATGAGCCCGAGATCGCGGACTTCGTAGTCCGAGGGCTGCGTGAAGAAGGCTTCACCGTCGAGCATGCTCGCGACGGCGAAACGGCCTGGCACATGATCCAGAATTCGAGCTGGGATGTGATCCTGCTCGATTGGTGGCTCCCCGTGCGCGATGGCCTCGAAGTGCTCAAGCGGCTTCGAAGCGCAGGGATGGACACGCCCGTCCTGTTCCTGACCGCCCGCGACACCGTGGCCGATCGGGTTCGCGGACTCGACTCGGGTGCCGACGACTACGTTTGCAAACCGTTCTCGTTCGAGGAGTTACTTGCACGAGTGCGCGCCCTCGTCCGCCGCCGCGAGCGCGATAGCTCGAGCACAATTCTGGAACATCGCGACATTCAGGTCGATCTGAGAACGCATCGAGTCACCCGCGCGGGGCATTCACTCGAGCTGACTGCGAAGGAGCAGGCCCTTCTCGTATTCTTCATGAGAAATCCCGGACAGGTGCTTTCACGCACCAGGATCTATGAGCACGTCTGGGATGAGAAGTATGATGGTCTGTCGAACACGCTCGAGGTTCATGTAATGGAAGTGCGCCGACGGCTTGAAGCGCACGGTCCTCGAGTGATTCACACCTTACGCGGACGCGGCTACATGCTCGGAGATCCCACTCCCAACGCGGAGGCGTAACCGAAAATGCCTCTCACGCTGGCGACCCGGTTGTCCGGCTTCTTGCTGGCAACCCTCGCGATCGTGCTCGCCGGCTTTTCGCTGCTGCTTCACGGACTCGCGTCGAATCACCTTTATCATCGCGCTAGCGAACGTCTGTCTGCGGCTCGCGGATTGATCGCCGCTGCCGTCGAGATTCGGCCCGAATACGTCCAGTGGGAAGCCTACGAACGCGAGATCGCCGTGGGGCGTGAGGTAGGCGACGAGCGCATTCTTTGGACGGTCGAAGACGATAAAGGACAATCGATCGACCGATCGGCCAATCTGGCTCACGAATTGGCGACCGCGAGATGGCTGTCAACCATCGTCGACAAGTATTCGATTCAAACGGTGACCGATAGCCGAGGCGAGATCTGGCAGGTAAGCGGTCTCGAAGTTCGTGCGCCGAAACCCAACAAGGCGCGAAACCGGCCAGCGTGGCTTTCGATCGTCGTGGCGACGCCTCTTGGCCCCGTGCAGAAGCTTGTTCACGCGCTCGACCTACAACTGCTTGTTGCCGATCTTGGCCTGATCGTGATTGCCGCGTTTCTGGCGCGTTGGTGGGCGCGGCGGGCAATCTCGCCGCTCATCTACATGGCCGAATCGGCCCGCGACCTCGACGCGGCTCATCCCGGCTGGAACGTCGTTTCAACCGGCAACGGCGACGAACTCGACCGCCTTGGTACTTCGCTGAACGAACTGCTCGGTCGCTTACATCTTGCGTATGAACGCCAGCGACGCTTCGCCGGCGATGCATCGCACCAACTTCGCACGCCGCTCACTGCGATGATGGGCCAGCTCGAAGTCGCGCTAAGGCGCGAACGGTCACCCGACGAATATCGCCGCGTTCTCTCAACCGCACGAAGCCAGGCCGAGCATCTGGCGAAAATCGTCGAAGCGCTCCTCTTTCTTGGCAGCGCCGATGCCGATGCGCGTCTTCCCGAAATGCAACGTTTCGAGCTGGGAGACTGGCTGCAAACCCACATTCACGACTCGCGCCATCACGACTCGGTAGTGATTACCCACACCGAGCGCGCATACGTCCTGGCTCAGCCTGCGCTTCTGGGATCGCTCGTCGACAACCTGCTCGACAATGCCTTCGAGTACGGCAAATCGAACCGGCCGACTGAAGTTTCCATTATCCTTGAAGGCACCGATCGGGTATTGCTTCGCGTCGAAGATTTCGGCGCGGGCATTGCGGCTGAGGATTTGCCTCACCTGTTCGAACCGTTTTTCCGATCGAGCGAATCGCGGCGGCTGGGCCGGCCCGGCACGGGGCTTGGTCTCGCCGTTGTGGAACGAGTCACGCGGGTCTTCGGCGGTACCGTTAGCGCTGAGAGCCCAGGCGGAAAAGGGGCGATTTTTACCGTGAAACTCCCCCGACTTGCCGCCGTTGCCGCCAATTCCCTTGAATCCATCGCGCCAATTCCGGAGCCGATCCAATGAGGGGTCTGGGTGTGTCGGGCAAAGCCCGTTTGAATTCGCCGCGGTTTCCCTTCCGCGCGATCAACATAGCTGTATTGCTCTCGCTCGTGGTAATCGTTCAAACCGGTTGCCAGACGAAGCCGAAAGAAGCCGCCGCCGCTGCAGCGAAGCCTGCCGCTCCCTCGAAAGTCGAGAAGATGCCAGGCGAGGCCGACCTGACGACCATTACCCTCACCCCCGAGGCCGAAACCCGGCTCCAGATCAAGCTCGGGACGATCGAGGCGAAAAACGTCGTCCGCACGCGCGTGGTCGGTGGCGAGATCATGGTGCAGCCGGGGCATACCTTCATCGTTTCGTCGCCAATCGCCGGCACGCTCTACGCACCCACCGGCGGACTTCCCGTTGCGGGAACCCGCGTGAAAAAAGGTCAGGTGCTCTTCAACCTCGTCCCGTTGCTCTCGGCCGAGGCTCGCGCAACCTTCGCGACGACACGCGTCGAAGCACAGGGACAGGTCGAGCAGACGTCGAAACAGGTTGACCAGGCGAAACAGCAATTGGAACGAGCCGAGCGGCTGTATCAGCAGAAAATTGGCGGCTCGGGGGCAGTGGAAGACTTTCGCGCCGCTCTCGAAGTCGCTCAGGCGACCTACAAGGCCGCGACAACCCGCCGCGACGCCATCGATCAGGCGATCAAGGGAGCCGAAGGCGGTGCCCTGGAATCGGTGCCCATCGCCGCGGAAGGGGGCGGTATTCTCCGCAACTTGCACGTCGCGCCCGGCCAGAAAGTCGCGGCGGGCTCAATGCTGTTCGAGGTCGTGAATCTCGATCCCGTCAACGTGCGAGCCGCAGTGTACGTTGGCGATCTCGACCAGATCGACGATTCACTCCCGGCCGGCGTAGGTGATCTCACCGGTGGACCGACGGCCAAGGTTGTGAGCGCAAAACGCGTCGCAGCGCCCCCCTCGGGCGATCCAATCGCCGCGACAGTCGACCTCTTCTACGAGATGCCCAACACCGACGGCTCGTTCCGCCCAGGTCAGCGCGTCGGCGTGAATTTGCCGCTCAAAACGACCAAGTCGAGCCTGACGGTTCCGCGCGCATCATTGCTGCGAGACATCGACGGCGGCACGTGGGTTTACGAGTCGCTCGACAAGCACAAGTACGCCCGTCGCCGCGTGCGAGTTGAGAGCGTGGTGGGCGAAGTTGCGAGCATTTCCGCCGGCCCCAAGGCGGGAACCAAGGTTGTCACCGACGGCGCGGCGGAGCTATTCGGCGTCGAGTTCGGCGGCTCGAAGTAGTCGCACTTGCTGATCGCGTGTCTGGCTCAATGTCTGTCCGACCAGGGTCTCGACGCTCATGATGAACTGGCTCGTCTCCACTTCGCTCAAGCTCCGCGTGCTAGTGCTCGCACTCTCGGTTTTGCTCATCGTGGTGGGCATTCGGGCCGCTCAGCACGCGCCGCTGGACGTCTTCCCCGAATTCGCGCCACCGCTCGTCGAGATCCAAACCGAAGCGCCCGGCCTCTCGACCGACGAAGTCGAGGCGATGATCAGCGTGCCGCTCGAGAATGCGCTCAACGGCACGCAAGGCTTGAAAGTTCTGCGGTCGAAGTCGGTGCTCGGCCTGTCGTCGGTCGTACTGATCTTCTCCGAAGGCAGCGACCTGATGCGAGCCCGCCAGCTCGTGCAGGAACGTCTTGCCGTCGAAGCGACACGACTGCCCGCCGTCGCCAAACCGCCGGTCATCCTCTCGCCACTCTCGTCGACCAGCCGCCTGCTCAAGATCGGTGTGTCGTCGAAGGTGTTGAGCCAGATGGAGCTAACGACTCTCGCGAAATGGACGATCCGCCCGCGGCTGATGGCGATCCCAGGCGTGGCGAACGTCGCGATCTGGGGCCAGCGCGACCGCCAGTTCCAGGTGCTCGTCGACCCCGACCGCCTTCGCGCAAACGGCATCACGCTGGATGCTCTGACAAAAGCCGTGACCGACTCGTCCGCGGTGGGCGCAGGTGGATTTATCGATAGCCCAAACCAGCGCATCGCCGTTCGTTATCGTTCGCCAATCAACGAGCCCGAAGATCTCGCCAAGATGCCCGTCGCCGTTCGTAACGGCGCACCAATTACTGTGGGCGACGTGGCCGACGTTCGCATCGGCTACCCTTCGCCCATTGGCGACGCCGTCATCAACGACGGCCCCGGCCTCTTGCTCATCGTCGAAAAACAGCCGATCGGCAACACGCTCGAAGTCACGCACAACGTCGAAAAAGCCCTCGAAGCCCTCAAGCCCGCGCTAAAGGACGTCGAGCTCGACCCAACTATTTTCCGTCCCGCCGGCTTCATCGAACGCTCGCTCGAAAACCTCACCGAGGCGATGTGGGTTGGACTCGGCCTGGTGGTCGCCATTCTCGTCGTGTTCTTGTTCGACTGGCGCACCGCGATCATCAGCCTGATTGCGATTCCGCTCTCGCTCATCGCCGCGACGCTCATCCTGCTTTGGATGGGCGTGACCATCAACACGATGGTGCTGGCCGGCCTGGTGATTGCGATGGGCGAAGTCGTCGACGATGCGATCATCGACGTTGAAAACATCGTCCGGCGATTGCGTTTGAATCGCGCGAATGGCTCGCCGCTCAAGCCGATCGAAGTGGTCTATCAGGCGTCCATTGAAGTGCGGTCGGCGGTCGTGTTCGCGAGCCTGATCGTCATTCTCGTCTTCGTACCGATCTTCTTCCTCGACGGTCTCGCCGGCTCATTCTTCCGGCCGCTCGCACTCACCTATGTGCTGGCGATCATGGCTTCGCTGCTCGTCGCCCTCACAGTGACGCCCGCACTTTCGCTCATGCTTCTTCCCGGCGCAGCCGACAAGCATCGCGAATCGCCGCTCGTTCATATTCTCAAAATCCCCTATCGGGCGATTCTGCCGACAATCAGCCGCAATCCGGTATGGGCGATCTTCGTGCTGATCGGCGCATTCGCCGGGACGGGTTACGCCGTTGTTGGCCTGGGCGAAGAGTTCCTGCCCAACTTCCTCGAAAACGACTTCCTGATGCACTGGGTCGAAAAGCCCGGTACATCGCTCGACGCAATGCGACGCCTCACCGTGCGAGCAAGTCAGGATTTGCGTGCCATCGACGGCGTACGCAACTTCGGCTCGCACATCGGCCGCGCAGAGGTTGCCGACGAAGTGTACGGCCCGAACTTCACGGAATTGTGGATCAGCGTCGATCCCAAGTCCGACCACGCCGGCACGATGGCGCGCATTCAGAAGGTCATCGACGAATATCCTGGCCTCGTCCAGAAAGACGTGCTCACGTACTTGAAGGAACGTATCAAAGAAGTTCTCACCGGGGCAGGGGCGACGATCGTCGTCCGCGTCTTCGGTCCTGAATTGCCGACGCTCCGCACCAAGGCCGCCGAAGTTGCCGACGCGATCAAGGCGGTGCCAGGCGTTACGACGCTCAAGGTCGAGCCGCAGATTCTCGTCCCGCAGCTCGACGTCGAACTCAAGCCCGACGCCGTTGCGCGGCATGGCCTATCGGCGGGCGACGTCCGCAAGGCCGTCACCACGCTCGTTAAAGGCCTCAAAGTCGGCGAACTTTACCAAGGGCAGAAAGTATTCGACGTGATGGTTTGGGGCGTCGAGAAGGTGCGAGACGATGTGTCGTCACTCCGCAACCTGCTCATCGAAACGCCGCTCGGCCACCAGGTTCCGCTGGGCGACGTCGCCGAGGTGACGGTTATCCCCGCGCCGAACGAAATCAAGCGCGAAGGGGCCTCGCGGCGTATCGACGTCACCTGCAATGTCGACGCGACGCGCGACCTGGGAAGCGTTGCACGCGAGATCGAGCAAAAGGTGCGCGACACCGTGAAGTTCGACCGCGAGTATCACCCCGAATTCCTCGGCGAATACGCCGCGCGAGAACAGTCACGCCAGCGATTGCTCGCCCTCTCGGGATTCTCGCTGCTGGGCATCTTGCTGATCATTTACCTCGACTTCAAAACCGTCCGGCTGACCGCACTCGTCTTCCTCACACTTCCGTTTGCTTTGATCGGTGGTGTGATCGGTTCGGTGATGACGGGCGGTGTGCTCTCGCTCGGCAGCCTGGTCGGATTCGTTACAGTGCTCGGCATCGCCGCGCGTAACGGCATCATGCTAGTCAGCCACTACCGGCATCTCGAGGAAGAGGAGGGGATCCCGTTCGGTCTCGACCTCGTTGTGCAAGGGTCGCTCGAACGCCTCGCGCCGATCTTGATGACCGCACTCGCAACAGGCCTCGCGCTCGTTCCGCTCGTCGTCGCGGGCAACAAGCCTGGTCACGAGATCGAGCATCCGATGGCGGTGGTGATTCTGGGCGGGCTCGTTACATCGACCGTTCTCAATCTCTTCATCATGCCGCCGCTCTATGTCGCCTTCGGTCGGACTCGCGGAGCGCGAGTTGTCGCCCCTCAAGTCGACGCAGCGTGAATAACCGGAACAGATGAAAATAAGATCGGTGTGAAGGATCGAGAAGACTGCGGATCGCATTGACGTCTGTCGAAATTGGGTTGTGAGGCCAATGGCCAACGACCGGGGCTGGTGGATGCCAGCCGTTCGGGTCTGCGCGACCCGCATTTTCCGCAGGATGCGTACCAATGTCACGATCACGTCGTCGATCGTCCGTTCTGGCAATGGGAGCGGGGCTGGCCCTAACCGCCTGCGCCGCTCCGCCGCATTTGGCGGAGCATCCCGAAACGGCCACGCTCCCCCCGGAGTCCGTCCGCGCGTTGCCCGATGTCGAGTCCTTCGCTCGCAGTTGGCTGACGACTGACAGCCAGGTGCGAAAGACGCAGGCGACGGCAATCGACATCCAACCGTTGCCCGGGATTCCCACCCCCAGCCCGATCACCCCCGCGCCCATGTTCAGCGCTCTCACGAGCCAATCGCTCGCGCTCCATCAGGCGCTCTACGGCACAATTACCGGCAACCCCGACCTTGTCGCGCTTCGCCAAAACGCGCCGGCATCCGCCGAAGCAGTCGAAGTCGCCCGCCGATTCCCCACTGCGCTCAATCCAACGGTGTTCGTCAACCCGCGCCCAGGCGTCTGGGAACGCAACGCCGATAACAGACATGCATATCATTCTGTGCAGGGTTATTTCAACTTCTCGATCCGTCAGCCGATCGAGCTAGGGCATCAAACGACTCACCGCTATAACATTGCCAAGGAAGCCTACAACCAGGCGCGATGGACGATCACCCAGGCCGAAATCCTGGCACTCGTGCAGACATACCGCTTCTTTCAAACGTCCGCGTATCGGCGCGAAAAACTGCGTCTCGCCGAGGACCTCGTCAAGTTCAATGAACGGCTAGTCGCGTCGCTGCGCAAGGGACTGGAAAATAACACCGTTACCGCGGCCGACGTTACGCTTGCCGAGGTGGAACGCGAAGCGGTGACCCAGCAACTCGAAGCGGCCCGCCAGGATTACGCGACCGCGCTGACCGACCTGCAAAACCAGATTGGCCGCCCCGAAACCGCCGGCACCGCCGAACCACTCGGCGAATTCGTTCTGCCGCCTTTCATTCCCGAGGCGCAAGACGAAGAGCTGATTCAGCTTGCAATCAATTCTCGACCCGAGATCCACGCCGCCCGCGCGGCCGTTCGAGGAGCTTGCGCAGCGGTTGCGCTCGCGAAAGGCGACCGAATTCCCAGCCTCATTCTCGGCCCCGAATACACTCGCGACGAATTCGGCAACCAGTTCGCCGGCTTCGTGCTGACGGCTCCGCTCCCGGTGCTCAACAACGGCACGCCGCTCGTACATCAGCGCGAGGCTGAACATCGCCGCACGCTCGTTGCGCTCGATCAGATCCAGCAACGAACGATCGCGCAGGTCAAAGCCGCCACGGCGAAGTGGAACAACGCAAATCGGCTCGTCTCACGCACTAACGGCACGACGGAAGCACTCAAGTCGGGCGTCGATCGTCTCGAAAAGCTCTTCGACGAGAACCAAACCGACATCGCGCGACTGCTTCAAGCGCGCCAGCGATTGATCCAACTCGAAAATGCGCGGCTCGATGCCATCTGGCAAGCCACCCAGGCGCAGGCGGATCTTCTCACCGCGCTAGGCGCTCCCTCGCTTCTCACAGCGATCTACCCGGAAGCAGTCGCTCCCGCGTCACCGGCAGGTCCGGCCACTCAGCCGCCGCCACCGCCTCCTCAACCATGAGGCGGGCGCCACGGCCTTCATGAAAGCTTAACGTTTAAACTGGGCTTTAATAGGCGGTGTGAGGCCCAGATTCGCACTGCCTTTCGTTCATTGGTGAAATCAGGCCGATTCGCATGAAGCACGCGATCTGGTGCGAATCGCAAAGTCTCCAGTATCGAAATCCCGTCGATTTTACGCGCGATCAATGTCCCAAATGTCCTGTTGGCGCGTAGTCATTGATGACATTGTTGCGCAATCCGACCGGCGTTAACGCCTTAATTGCACCTATACGCATCACTGAGATGTTGTATTGCGTTTTCGTCTGTGAATGTGAAACACGTCATTACGGCAAGAATGCACAATTTCGTGCTGGGTAATATCCAGCCATGCACGCCGCTTTCGGAGAAGCGCGCTTCTCCGTGAGAATTCGCTTGACTTCACGGAAAAGCCTGCTTTCTTAGTGTGCCTAACTCGTCCCGGCCAGAACCTGCGGCACTGCACGTGCCGGCGGGCCAATCGCGCACGCTTCCCCCCATCCCAAACCTGTCATCGGTGCACGACTTACGTGAATGCGCCCCGTATTTCCGGGTGCAATGTGGCGCATGGATTGCATTATGACCGGTCATAAGCTTTTCGCGACTCGACACCGAGCACGCTGGTCAAATCGATTATCGCGCTCGGGACGTTGAACCGATCTTTTCACGCTTGCCGTTCTGGGCACGCATTTCGGGTCGACTCGCAACTGTCTTCAGTCACAAGTACTGTTTTCACACATGGATAACGTGAGGTTTCTATGCGTCCAGCCGACCCATCGAAGTCTCCTCGAATCGTTGAAGCTGCCGCGCAACTTTTTGCTGAGCGGCCGTATCACGAAGTGAGAATGGACGATATCGCCAGCCGTGCAGGTGTTGCAAAGGGAACTTTGTACCTCCATTTCCGAGACAAGGAAGCGCTTTACCTCTCATTGATCGAACATGGAATGGACCGCCAGCTTTTCGACGTCCTTTCCGGAATTGCCCACTCGCCCGACCCGGTCGAGCGAATTCGTATGATCATTCGCGCCGCCGTCGGATTCTTTGATAAGTTCCCCTATTTCCTCGAACTGTTGCCGTCAATCGACGCCAAGATTCCCAACGGCGAATTCCCGCGATTCTCATCGCGCAAAGAGCAGTTCCACACGATCATTCGTGAAGCGCTCGACGACCTGACACGGGCCGAAGGCGTAGCTGTGGCCGACGCCGATTTCTCTGCGATATCGCTGATCGCCCTGATAAACGAAGTCCTTCGCGCCACACCACGGCCGTGGCCGGAATCGCTGATCGAGCAGATCGAACGCCAGTTCCTCTACGGTGTGCGCGGTGTCCCATGCTGATGTTGCCCTGCTGTACACTTCATTGGGATCTGACAACTGAGAACTAACAACTTGGCGACGCATCGTCCCGTGCGGTAGTCTCCTGGCTCACGTGAATCCGCGCGAGGCAGACGGAGATTCGGGACGATGCGAGTACTATTCGGTGGGTGGTGCGCCCCTGGCCATGCGCTGCTGGGCTTGGCTTTGATTTCATCACCGACTTGGGCAGCCGACGGCCTCGCCGGTTCCAAACTCTACTCTCCGACACAACGAATGGCGCCTGCGCGGCTCAATGCAGCGCAGCGCGATTCTCAACGTCTGCGCGCGACTGCCACCAACGCCCCGGCACAAGCCGCCCAGGCCGCAAAGCTGAACGATTATCGGGTGATTTTCCACGCCCACGCCGAAGATTCCGCCCACACCGGCGGCACGCGCCCGGAAATGCTGGCTGAGGCGAAAAAAGCCGGAGTTCACGCCATATTTCTCAGCGACCACTACCGCCCGCCGCGTGACTTCATCACCGAAAGCTGGCGCGGCATGCACGATGGCGTGCTGTTCGTCCCCGGTTCCGAGGAGCGCGGATTTCTCCTTGCGCCCACGCATTCAATCGCCGCTCAAATGAAACTCGAAACTCCCGAGTTCATCAAAGCCGTCACGGCCGACGGCGGGCTGATCTTCCTCTCGCACATCGAGGAACGTCCCAACCATAGCATGGAAGGTCTCGACGGACTCGAGATCTACAACCGCCATTTCGACGCCAAGAACGATAAGGCCGGCATCCTCACGCTCGTGTTGAAGATGACCGACCCCAAAGGCATCGCCGAACTGCAGAAAGCGGTCGACGAAACGCCCGACGCAATCTTCGCTGGCCAGGTGGAATATCCCAAGGTCTACCTCGACAAGTGGGATGCGGAGACCAAAAACAAGCGGCTGACGGGTGTCGCCGCAAATGACTGCCATCACAATCAAATATTGATCGCCAAGATGAAGGACGAGAACGCGGTCATCGTCGGCACGAACGTCGATCGCGACGATCAGATGCGTCCCGTCCCCGCGAGCTTACGGCCGACGATTCGCGAGCTGGTCAAAGGCCACAAGCCAGGCGATGTCGTCGGCCTGGTCGACCTCGATTCCTATCACCGCTCGTTCCTGAATTCGAGCACGCACATCTTTGCATCGGAGTTGACCGAAAACGCGCTACGAGACGCCCTCCGCAACGGCCGCGCCTATGTGAGCCACGACTGGATGTGCGACCCAACCGGCTTTGCATTTTACGCCCAGACCGGCGATCGTCAGTCGTTTCTGGGCTCTGAATTGAAGCTCGATAGCGGACCGATCAAGCTCGTCGGCCTTCTTCCGCAAGACGCCACAATTCGCCTGATCGCCGATGGCAAACCCGTCGCCCAAGCCGAGGGGCGCCGGTTCGAATTCGACGTGAAGGAAAAGGGCGTCTATCGACTCGAAGCCTGGCTCAAGATCGACGGCGAAATGCGCGGATGGATCTACGCGAATCCAATTTACGTTCGCTGAGATCGGGTCGTTGGTCAGTCGGTATGAGATACGAGTGTCATGCAACGCCGGACCGCGTAAGTATGGCACCCGACATTCATTAGACTCTCGCAATCGCGGCGACCACCTCGTCGGCGGGATTTACGACCGAGCCGCAATCCGCAAACGCTCCGAGCCATAAAGAGAACACGGAGGTGCGCGGCGAGCGGATCGTTCTACCGCGCAGATCCACTCATCGGGCGAATTTGGTCGCCTGGCCTTCGGCGGAGATTCCGCGGTTTTTGGCCGCGATTATTGCGTCTTCGCTGCAGGAGACGCGTCCTTTGTAAAACGTTCGTCGACGATGGGTGTGTCGGGGGGCATCGGAATTCGTTTGAGGTCGACGATTCCTCCTTCATCCACCACAAGCTCGATGAAGTTTTTATACATCCAGCGCACGCGTACGTTGGGCGAATCGAGTGGTTCTTTGGGCATCTTGTCGTTGGGTGATTCGGGCGGAGGGCAGTGAATTCGCACGCCAGCGCCGATCTTTTTGCCGAGACGCGAGTCAGGACCGCGCAAAAGAATGATCGGTGCCCCTTTGCTTTTCACCTTTAAAATGTGCGGCCAGACGGCTTCGAATTGCTCGCGAGTGGTGAATGGAATCTCGTAATGCGATTGCGCGACCTGCGGGCCTACGAGCGTGCGCGCCTGCTTGCGAAGCGGTTCAAGTTCCGCCGGCCAAGTTTTGGGCCAAGTACCGTGGTTGGCAACGGTATAGAGTGCGTGCGCGGACGTACAAACCGCCAGTGTGGTGGCCGCAATGCCGAACAGGCGTGCAAGCTTCATGGAAATCCCTCGCCGACTTCAAATGAAGAGGTGGTGGACATCCTGTACGACGCACGATCACGCGAATTCTTAGGTGGAACCTTTAGAGTGTCCCGCCCTTCCGAGTCCTCCGGATTGACATTCGGACCACCGTTCCTCGTGACTGCGGCAGACGCGCCGTCGGCCGGAGCGGTTTTGACCGGAAGCCTTTGTATTTTGCTTCGCTCATGATGGGTTTCGGGTTGGTGGTCGAAATCAGACTGTCGGGTGCCACTGGTGGTACGCCACCAGTGTGCCCTAAGTGGCGTCAAGCACACTGGTTGAGTACAACCAGTGGCACCCAGAAAAGGCCGACATAGGCAAGAATACCGCTTACCACCCTGAATTCCTGCATAAGCCTTTTGCTTTTAAGGTAGGTGGCGTTCAGTGAGCTATCGCGGGCTTGGATAGACCGACGCTTCAACGAATTCGCGGAAGCGAATATCCGCACGAATCTGTGCCGTTGCTCCAAGCGGCGCGAGTTGCGACTTGAACTGCTGAGGCACGGAGTCGAGGAACTCCTCGAATCCAGCGTCGTGCACGATCAACCACGTTCGACCGCTATGCGATGGTAGTTGAGTGTGCGGTTCGGGATTCCAGACGAACGGCACGGAGGCGTCGCACAGCACGTAATATCGAAACTGTGCCGTGTGTTGAAGCCACGGCTTGAGCATGATCCCATTGTCGCGCGGAAGCGCAGTCAGGCCATTGAGCACAACCCAGCGATCACCCGGCTCCGTCTTAGCAGCGATCGCGCGCACAACGTCGCGCAACTCGCGATCGTCGATATCCTTGTACGGGACAGCGATGCTGAACACCGCGCCCGCGAGTGCGGCGATGACGAATCCAGCGGTGATGATTGCGTAGTTGAACCGCTTGAATCGCGGAATCGACAACCTCAGAACGAGCTCGGAAATCCCCGCGCCAGCGAGCAGGCAAATCGCTGGCGCCAGAAACAAGGCGATGCGTGCGCTCGTTCCATAAGGGTAACGATGCAGCGCCGCGGCAGCGAGTGCAGGCGGAATGGGCGTCAGCAGCAAGAGCAGCAACGTGCGATTCTTCCGCCAGAGCGAATAAATGCCGGCGAGTACGAGAATCGTGGTGATCGAGCTACCAAAATCGTTGCCACCGTAGGGATACGCCATCATGTTGCCGGTGTGGGTTTGAATGAACCACAAGGGCAAGCGCCAGGGGCGATCGAGCGGCGGAAACGAGTTCTCCCAGGTCGTCATCGAAGTCAAGAACGGCGCAGCGTCGGCCTGCGGCTTTGCGATCAAGCCATACATCGCCGCCCAGCTAATGCACGTCAGAGAGACAAAAATCGCGCTGACTAACAACAGGCGGCGATCATCTCTCACGCGCCAGGCGAGAAAGATTCCCAGCCCGCTCGAAACAAAAATGAGCGGATAGGAAATCCAGACGCCGATCACCGAAACAACAGTAAGCGCACCCCAAGTAGTCCAACGCTCGGGACGCTTGAGGATCGCCCATCCCAGCATTGTGATGGCTTGCGCCAGCAGCAAATCGCCGGCGTATGGCTTTACTTCGTTCGCATGGCGAATCGGATAGAACGACGCGGCAAACATCGCCACAGCCATCAGCGCACTTCGCCGATCGATCGTCCTCGTGGCGAAGCGATAGAACAGCCAGAGCGAAGCGACGCCGCACAGAAATGGCTGGAGCCGGAGCACCAACTCCGACGCCCCCATCAGCGAGACGGCCAGGCGTTCGATCCAAAGGAAGCCCGGTGGCGCGATCTGATAGTATTCCAGCGGCTGCGTGAGGCCGTGAAACCCGCGAGTGATCACGCTGACCGCGATGAACGCCTCGTCGCCCCAGAGCGGCCAGTTTGCGAGATAGCGAGCGACTCGCCAAATCAAGCCCGCCACTGCGACGATGAGGGTCGCGTCGCGGAAGTTGAATCGCCGACGTTTCGTGGGCAACGGCGATCCGTTCACGCAGTCAGTCTCTGGATGGAGTCGCAGCCGGACGGGTCGCGAAATCCGTTTGCACCTACTGGGCAGCGACTCGGGCCTGGGCAACGTCGTTTTCAATTTGAGCCAGCAATTCGTCGAGGCTCGAAAACTTCTGCGATCCGCGCAGATTCTTGATGAAGTCGAGCTCAATGTGGTGATCGTACAAATCACCGTCAAAATCAATCAGATGTGCCTCAACCTTGCGAACTTGCTCGCCGAATGTGACGTTTGGTCCGATGTGCACGGCCGAAGCGACCGATTCCGTGCTGCCATCAATGAACGCCTTCGCCGCGTACACGCCGTCGAGCGGGATTTGCGTGTCGATGCCGTCGAGGTTCGCGGTAGGGAAGCCCAGGCCAGCCCCGCGCGCTGCGCCGTGGGTTACGATCCCGCGAATCCGATGAGGTCGACCGAGCATCGCCTCGGCCTCGGTGACTTTTCCCTCGGCAAGCGCAGCGCGAATTCGGCTTGAGGAGATCAGCAAGCCATTGGTCTCGGTCGGAATATCGGTCTCGAACTCCATTCCGGCTTCGCGGCACCACTCGCCCAAAAGTCGCGAATCCCCGCCGCGGTCGCGCCCGAACCCGAAGTTTGGCCCCTCGACCATCCCACCCGCCGCAAACAGGCCGACGATCACTTTGTCGAAAAACTCGCGGGCCGTCATCCCCAGCAGCCAGGGACCGGTGCGAAAGACGCCGACGTCGGTCGCCCCTTCTTCTTTCAGTAGTTCGACCTTGCGGTCGGTCCAAACCAGAGGCACCGGCGCGGTTTGCGGACGCAGCAGGGCGATGGGATGCGGGTCGAATGTAAGCGCAATTGCAGGCGCATTGGAACGATCGGCGAGCGCCCGGAGCCGGCGAATCAAATGAGCGTGGCCGCGATGGACGCCGTCAAAATTGCCGATCGCCAGAAATGCCCCACGGGCTTTTGCAGAGATGCTGTCCAAGGTCTCGAGCGTGATCACCGGCCCAAGTCCCCCGGCCACAAGTCACTTACAGTCAACAGTTTCAACCCGAGCTGGCCTATTATCGGCGTGACTTGGCCGGCGGTCAATCCCGCCCGGCTTGCCCATTCGCTATCATGGAAGAGCCTGGCCGTTACGAGACGGCGCGAATCGTGCCCGCGAGACTCTCTGGATGAACATTCTGATACTGGGTGACGGCCTCGAAGAACGCTCCTGGGCACGCTGGCTGTCGGGACAAACCGAGCACGTCGTCGTTGCGGCATTTCCCGGATTCCCCGAGATTTTCCCCGATCTGGCGATCCCCAAGGACTTTGAAGCCGCACTCGCCGTTTCCGGCGTCGAGTTGATGATTCTGGGTGGTGCAATTCAGGAACGAGATGAGTCGCTCCGTCGCGCTGCCGGAGCAGGGCTTGCCGTCATCTGCATGCATCCGCCCGGAACGAACGCCGACGGCTACTATCAGGTCGCTCTCAGTCGCGAGGAAACCGGCGCGCTCGTCGTCCCTGACATGCCCGGCCGCCTGCACCCTGGAATCATTGCTCTTCGCGACGCCCTCTCAAGCGATGCCTTTGGCGCATTTCGCAACCTGCGCATCGAAGCCCCCAGCGACGAACATCCGCCGTCAGCCAACCTGGCCAACTTTGCGTTCCCACGCTGGGTTGACGTGGCTCGCGTCTTCCTCGGCGAAGTCAAAACCGTCAACGCAATCGGCGATCCGCCAGGTATCGAACCCACGCGCAGCCTGACCGTCCAGCTTCAAAGTGCCAACGAACGTCTCGCGGAAATGCGGCTGTTTCCTCACGAGCCCGCCGCAAAGTCGCGGATCACCCTGACCTGCGAACGTGCCACGCTGACGCTCGAACTCGCGTCCGACTGGTCTGGCCCCTCGCGTCTGCAACATTCCGACGGCACGACTCAAGAGTTTGTCGCGTGGGACGCACACGCAGCCATTTTTGATGTCTTGCAGCGAGCAAAACGTGGCGAAATCGAACGTCCTAACCTGCTCGACGGCACGCGTGCGATGGAACTCGCATCGGCCGTGGTGCGAGGACTGAAACGCGGACGAGCGGTCGATTTAAACTATGAAGAAGTAAGTGAGACCAATAATTTCAAAACGATCATGACATCAGTCGGCTGCATGATCCTGCTGTCGATCCTGTTCGTCCTACCGCTCGCCATGGCCGGACCGTCGCTCGGCATTCCGCAGACGATTTACATCGCGTACGCAATCCCGCCGATCCTGCTCTTTTTCTTCCTGATTCAATCGCTCAAACTGGCGATCAAGCCTGAGCAACGCTCACAAAAATCTGAATAATTCCAATGATAGAAGTTAAGCAGTTAGGGCAAAACAATAGAAAGGATTGGGTGGCCCGGCAACTTGTTGTCCGGGTGGCGCAGCCACAAGAGGTCAACGCCAAACAGATTGCGATATCCTCCTGTCCCTTCGGGACCGGGACAACAAGTTGTCCCGGCTACCCCTCTACGATCAAACTCAAGCAGCGTTCGCAGAAATCAGAATAAACACGATAATTCATAGATTGGAAGCGTCCCGCATTTGATTCGGCAGGACGCCTCCAACATATAACATCATCAACGCTTGCGGAACATCGGATCGTTGGCATCGCCTCGTGAGAGGACGTACGCCAGCAAGTCGAGCACCTCGTTCTCATTCAGCGGATCGAGCAATCGTTCCGGCATGAGCGAGACCGGCGACGGCTTCATTCCTTCGACCGACTTCTTCGAAAGCTCGACAACCTTGCTCGAATCTTCGGGATCGGTGACGACGACGATGTTGTCGCCGACTTCATTCACAACTCGCCCGGTGATCACCTTGCCGCTATCGGTTTCAATGACCGACGCACGGTATTGATCAGAAATAATCTTGCTGGGTTCGAGAATCGCCTCCGCAAGGTCTTTCGCGCTGAATCGCCCGGCGGCTTGCGTCAGGTCAGGACCCGTCGCGCCACCTTCGCCACCGAATCGGTGGCAAACAACGCAACGCGCCGCGGCAAATGTACGCTGGCCATTTTCAAAGCTCCGGCCCGACTTGAGCTTGGTGCCAGTCAGTGCAAGCACATCTTCCTTCTTCCACGCATGCCCAGGCCCTTGCGGCTTGGGAAGCACGGGAGCTTTGTAGGGTGTCCGAGCACCGGTGGCTTCAATCGCCAACCGCTCGGCATCGGTTGCGTTTTCAAACGCGTCCTTTTCGATGTTGTTCAGGAACCCGTCAAAACTCGCGCCACCGGCCCACTCATGAGCGCGACGCAAGAAGGTGAAATATTGCTTGCGCAGGTCAAGATTCCAGCCGGCCGTCGCATTTCGAAGCACAAACGCGTAATGTAACTTTTGCGCATCAGGTCGCGTGGCAATCATTCGCGCGATCGATCCACCATATCCTGGATTACGCGCAAGCAAGTCGGACATCGACTCCGCATTCGTCGCGTCGAGCTTGGCGAGCAGAGCAATCGTTTTGCCCACCACCGTTGGCGATTTGAGATAGATGAGGAATCCGCACAACTCGCGATTCACGAAATCGGAATCGGCTGGGAAATAGCCGTCGTAGGCTTTGGCCAAACGCGCAGACGTGGCAGCGTCGGGTGCTCCCATGCGCATGAAGACCAGCGACCATACGCGTAAGAGATCAAGCTTTTGGCTTTCCGGAAGCGCGGAGAAGAGAATGTCTTCAAGCCGGGCGATCACCTTCGGCTGAAGCGATTTGTCGCCTTGATGCGCCAGCGCGACCGCTCCCGTAAGGAAACCCTCGACCGGCTTGATCGCCAGTACGCGATCTTGCCAGACCGCCGCTGGCTGATGTTCGAGCGCAACTCGCGCGGCATAACGGATGAAACGATCTTTGTGCTCAAGATACGGAAGAATGTTCTCCTGAATCTCTTTCTCACTTGCTTTCTTGCTGTGATATTGCTCGATCGACCGTCGCAGTTCTCGCTGCTCCGCGTGAGCTGTTTCTTTCCGATCGATGGGTGCAGTCGATTCTGTCCCTGTGTAAGTCACGCGGAAAAATTCTGACTGCGTTCCACGCCCGCCGACCGTGAAGTAGAGCGCCCCATCTGCGCCGACGACAATGTCCGTCAAGGGTAGGGGAGTGCGTGAGAGGAATTCGGTTTTCTCGGCGCGGTAGGTCGAGCCTTCAGGCTCGAGGTGAAGCGCATAGATCGTACCGAACGTCCAGTCGCAGAGATAAAGTGCCTTCTGATACTTGGCCGGGAATTTCGCGCCATATCCGAACGTCACGCCGACGGGCGAGCCAGGGCCGATATTCACAAGCGGCGGCAGGCTATCGATGTAATAGGTGGGCCACTTACCGGTTCCGCTCCGCCAGCCGAATTCGCTTCCGCTCGTCGCATGAACCGCTCGCGTGGGGCGATACCAGGGCATCCCCATGTCCCATTCCATGTCGGAGTCGTACGCGAACAGGTCGCCGTCACCGTTGAACGCAATATCATAGCTATTGCGATAACCGGTGCTCATGATTTCCCAGTTCTTGCCGTCGGCGTCGAACTTGGCGATCCAGCCGCCCGGCGCGAGAATTCCGCGGGCGTGGCCGTTGGCATCCCATTGGGGAGGCAACAAATGATCTTCATTCCAGTTCCGCGGCACGCGGCTGGCTTCGATACCCTGCGGCAATGGCGTGTGATTGCCAGCGACGATATAGATCGACTTGCCGTCGGGCGAAAGTCGCAATCCGTGCGGGCCGTGCTCGCCGCCGCCAGCGATCGTCTTCAGGAAATCAACAGCATCATACTGATCATCGCCATTGGTATCGCGTAGACGGTAAATCCCGTTCCCCTTCGCGCCGCTGCCATCGACATACAGGCTATCGAACGCGTAGAGCAAACCCATCGCGCCTGAGATAGCAGTCGGCAAGCTCAGTCGCTCGACCTTCGTTTCACCCTTGCCATCAAGCGGCGCTGGAGTGATCCGACAGAGGCCGAAATTCCCTTGATCGCTGACGATCAACCGGCCCTTGTTATCGAGGGCGCAACTTACCCACGAGCCGAGTTCATCCTTGGGTACGGTGAACAGCCGCTCGACCTTGAAGCCAGCCGGAACCTCGAAAACGCCGCGCTTCGACGTCAGCGGCGACGCCGGCTTGCTGAGCACATCGCCCCAGGGGCTCGCGCCGAGCGGAGCGATCAACTTCACCGCGGTTGTTGCCTTTGGATCACGCTTCTCAGCGGCCGTCCACGATGCATCAGTGACAACATACCGAACCGCGCCGCTGGCATCCTTGAGCCCAAGTTTGAGCACAAACCCCGCGACGTTCCCCTCGTTGTTCACTTCGGCGACGAGTTCGTTCTTTCCCGGCTTGATATGCTTTTGCACATCAACATCGACGGGCTGTTCCCACTCCTCGCTGGCGGTGACTTCCTTGCCGTTGACGAACACCTTCATGGCGTTATCGCACGACGCCTTGAGCCGCGCGGCCGTCGAACCGCCTTCAAATGTGGTCTTGAGCAGATAAATCTTCTCGGGCGCCGCTCCCCAGATCCAACTCGGCCTGGGACCGGCTTCGAGGTTGATATTAACGGGCTTCAAGGCCGCTACTGGGGCCGCCGCCGTGCCGCGTTCTTCTGAAGGAGCGACCTCGGGCGCTTGAGAATAGGTCTTCTGCTGCGCACTAACGGCGGAGGGGAGACCAAACACAGTAACGATGGCAGCGATGAAAATCGCGCGAGCAAATCTGGGCACGACGAGGCTCCGAGAGCGTTGCAATCATGAGACGCCGGCTCATTTCGCCAGCAATTGTTTGATCGTAATCTCGCATGAGGCGACATACAACTGTTTCGTGGTCGTGCGACGTCGACTTAATGACTCGAAATCTACGGAGAAATGGCTTGATTTCGTGGTCAGGGCAATCGATATGGCTTGCTATCAACGTAGAGTTGAATCCGTCTGTGCGCTTCTTGCTTATCTTTGATGGTTCTAGCCTCGGGGATTGCGTCTTGTTGGGCCTTGATCGCACTTGTAAAGTCACCGGTCTCGGCATAAGCGGCGGCGAGGCTGCTGAACACTGAAAATCGGGAGCCGCCCATCGAAAAATTGGCGGCTTTTGCAAGAAAGACCGCCGAATGGCCATTGCGGTACTTGGCATCGGACGCGGCGGCACGCAGCAGCGCATAACTCGCGTACGCGTTCACGTTCATCGGGTCGACATCAATGGTGTGTTTAAAATCAAGAATCGCCTTCTCGTATTCATGCAGATCCATGAAGCATTGGCCGCGCACGAAGAGAGCGTTGGGGTTATTGTGACAGAACTTGACGATCGCGTCGGCTTCAGCAATCGCCCGGGCACGCTCCCCTTTCGCATTCCACGCCCGAGCGCGGGCTCCGTAACCATCGGCATGAGTCGGATTGGCTTGAAGTAAAATGTTGAAATCGTCGATTGCAAGGTCTGCCCGTTTCTGATCTAGCTGGATCAGCCCTCGTTCGTAGTAGGCTTCGGTAGCACCCGGGTTGATTCGAATTAACGCATCGTAGTCCGCGACAGCCATCTCAAGCTTATCAAGCTTTCGCCAAACGCGGGCTCGTGAGAATAGCGTGCCGGCGTCATCGGGATTGAGTCGAACCGCGGCGATGAAGTCGAGAATCGCGCGTTGGAGGTCGCCCATTCCTTCCAACGCGTACGCTCGCCGTGACAATGTTGTGGCTTGATCAGGATCCAACTTCAGCGCCGCTGTGAAATCGTCAAAGGCCTTAGCGAACATCCTTTGCTGAGTGCGAATCTGCCCACGCAACTCGAAGCCCTCGCGTGACTCGGGAGAGAGCCTGACCGCTTCGTCGAGGTCAGCGACCGCCTTCGAAAGTTCACCGCGCTCAAACAGAGCGCGCCCTCGTTCAACGCGAAGCGAAGAGTCCCGGGGTTTCAACCGGACCGCTTCGTCGAAATCAGCGATCGCTTCCTGTTTGCGCCCCAGGACATCATGACACATCGCTCGTCCCCAATAGGGCTGTGCCTCATTGGGGGCGAGCCGGATCGCGGCAGAATAATCGCCGCTTGCTTGTGTATAGTCTTTTAGATGGAAGCGGCAGCGGCCACGGAGATAGAAATGATCCCAGTCCTCTGAGCCGAACTTGATCGCCTCGGTCAAGTCGGCGATCGCCTTTGCGCACTCACCTATCTCGTCAAAAACGCTGGCACGATTTCCGTACGCTTCCGGATCCGCGGGAGCAAGTTGAATGTAGTGAGAATAGTCAACGATTGCCTTGTCCCACTCCTTCTGCTCTCTCCAGACGCTGGCCCGCGTGCTATAGGCTGCAGCGTATTCGGAGTCGATGCCTATCGCGCGGTCGAGATCAGCGAAAGCCTTCTTGTTTTCTTTGAGATTCCGGTATGTCGCAGCACGCCAAGTGAGTATTTCTGAGTCGTTCCTCGATAGCTCTAGAGCCTTTGTGAAATCTGCAATTGCCTGGAGATTATTATTCTTTTCGTACCACGCCTTACCCCGTGCAAAGTATGCGAATTGGTAACCTTTATCGATGGTGGTATCAAAATCAGCGATCGCCATGTCGTATTGTCCTGCATCGGCCCTCAATTCGCCGCGCAAGTGATAGGCTCCTCTCAGGTCGGGATCGAGTCGAATTGCATCGTTGAAGTCCGCGAGCGCCTTGTCGGGTTCGCCCTTTTGACGCCTAATCTGTCCGCGAGAGTAATAGTGCATCGCATTTTTGGGCTCGAGATCGATGGCGCGATCGAAGTCGGAAATCGCTTCGTCTGGTCGGTCGTCGAACTCATAAATTTCGGCGCGCTCCCTGTAAACCTCCGCGGTTTTGGCCCCAAGTCGAATGGCTTCGCTTAGGTCGTCAACCGCATCCTCATATTCATGTAAAATCCGGTGAAGCCACGCTCGGTGGCGGTGCAATTGAGCGTCATCGGCAGCGAGTTTTATCGCCTCGTTAAGGTCTTCGAGGCTCAGGTCGTAAAGACCTGATTTGAGATAAACCTGACTCCGCAATTGATAGAGTCGCGCATCCGGCTTCGACTCGAGTTGGCGAGTCAGGGTCTCAATTGCGGTATCGAGCTCAAGCACATTACAAGTTGGGACCAGTCCGCTCGGTTCCCATTTTGGGTCGTCAAATGGAGACGTCGATCCAACTATCCTGTCGATCTTAAGCCAAAATCCCTCGGTCGTCGCAACGCGGTAGACCGGGAGGTTGAATTCGTCCGACGACGGTCGCCCTTCCGCAAACGGAATCGCCGCCTCGATCTTCGTTCCCGGCAGGAGGATGACCGAACGGCTCTCCCAAGCGTCAAGCAGATTGACTTTTGCTGGCTTTTCGTCAAATGGGTTCTGGCCTGCATCCAAAAAGGGACTGAACGGGTCCTGTGCGAGTGCAATAGCCTCACAAGTTATAAGGATAATAATTGCGTTTATGGCCACTCGTAGGAAACTCATCGTCGCCTCACACGAAATATGGACGAGAATTCGCTGCGTTCTGGATCAAAGTTTACATGATATCTGAATCCTTCCCAATTAAAAACCGATGGGCCAATATTCCGTCGTGTGAAAGCGACTGCCCTAATTCGCGGACTGATTTATGATGGTTGGTTTTGAAGTCGAATTTGCAAGGCTGGACGAGTCTGGCTAATTTAATGAATCACGCACGATAGGAATCAGGGGCTCGCAGGTTCGAACTGTTTGAGTGTGCTGGCCTGGGGCTACATTCGCGGGACATCTTGGTCACGTTGGGCTCGTCATCTTGCTCGGAGGCCTCGGCCTGCCGTTGCCAGGAGATGCTTTGAGTATTCTTCGGCTGAAGTCGAATCGCCTCGGTCAAGTCGTCGATGCATTCGGGCAGGTCGCCATGACGAAGGTGAACGTAACTCCTCAAGTGAAACAACCGAGCTTCAGGCTTGGCCTCGATTTGTTTCGTGAGTGTTTCGGCCGCAGTCTCGATTGGTAGAACGTTGGCGACGTGAACCCATCCGCCGAAATACGACGTCGGATCGTTGTCGCGACGAGCTGGATAGGCGGAAACGTTAACCTTGAGCCAAAAGCCTTCCATTCTCTCGACTTCGAATGTTGCTGTCTCAATCCAATCGGGAGATGGTGGCAATGAGAGAAAAGGAATCGGAGCGATCAACTCGGTCCCCGGTCTGAGCATGATCTCACGATCTTCCCAGTCGCCGAAAATGCTGATTTTTGTGAGCTTCGCTAGGTCGAGCGGCTCTTCCATCTCCCTCGCAATTGGCGTTTCCACTTCCTGGCCCGGCGCGATGGTCACCGAACCAAACAAGATGATTGCAGCAAGCCCAAAGTTATCCCAAAGTTTCATAATCGCTTTCCAATGAAAATGCATAAGAATACACGTTGTGCCGCAAACCGAAATCTGCCCAGTCCTCGATATTCAGCGAGTAGCGAATCGCCACATTGATTGTTTCTCGCGCCGATCGCGAAGAGAGAATTCGATATTATGCGTCAGTGGTGGTCAACCAATTCTGCCGTTACGGTAGGAAATGCGGTTTGCATTCCGAGCCGGCTTGAAGTGATTTTTTTGCGACCAATTTCTCGTCAATCGTTCCGACGGCTGAGATAGCTTTCTGCTGGGATTCGATCGCTCTCGCCAGGTCCCCAGTTCGTCCACGGACAGGCGCGAATATGCTTGGTCCAGAATTCCATGTCCCGTATAGCGCGAAATCACTCAGCCCGGCGAGCTCTGCGACCCAGTTAATCTCATGACGGTTCGCAGCACCCAGGAGAGATAGTAGCGACTCATGGTCCTCGATCGCATCTGACTTCTTGCGAGCGAACTTTTCGGCGTGTTGAAAATCAAGGATTGCATTGTCGTATTCGTGAATATCAATAAAACATTGGCCGCGTTTCAAGTAAGTGGTGGCCGACTTGGGGCCAAACTTGACAATCGCATTCGCATCGGCAATCGCTCGGTCTTGTTGGCCCTTTTCATGCCAACTTCGGGCACGCGCGGCGTACCCATCGGTGTGCGCTGGAGCGAGTCGAATAACAGTGTCGAAGTTGCTTATCGCCTGATCGAAACGCTTCTGATCGAACCTGATCATACCTCGGCCGTAGTACGCGTCGGCTTGGCTTGGATCGTTTCGAATGGCCGTGTCGTAATCCGCGATGGCGAGTTCGGGGTTGCCGATCGCGTACCAAACTCGTGCTCGCGCGAATAGCAAATCGGCGTTTTCAGGGTCGAGTCGAACCGCAGCGATCAGGTCAAGTATCGCGCGTTTATCGTCGCGCGACGCTTCCCAGACCGTGGCCCGCCACCAGATCGTCATAGCCTGGCTGGGATCCATTTTTATCGCCGCCGTGAAATCTTCAATCGCCTTCTTATGTGCTCTGCGAGTTGTGTGAATCTGACCTCGCATGTTGAATGCTTCACGCATGTCGGGAGCGAGCTTGATTGTCTCGTCAAGTTCACCAATTGCCTTTGAGAGTTCTCCGAGGCCCAAAAGAAAACGACCGCGATCCATACGAAGCAGCCCTACATCGGGTTTCAGCCGAACTGCCTCGTTGAAGTCGATCGTCGCTTCGCGTCGATTTCCCAAGATACTATGGCAGAGGGCTCGCCCCCAGTGTGGTTTGTGCTCATCGGGTGCGAGTCGAATTGCGATGGAATAGTCGGCAATCGCCTTTTCGCATGCACCCAGACTCGCATAGCAACGAGCACGATCGTAGTATGTGCCCCACTCATCAGAACTGATCTTGATCGACTCATTCAAATCGGCGATCGCCTTGGCCCACTCTCCTTTATCATCATAGACATTGGCTCGCTCGATATATCCATTCGAGTCTGTAGGAGCGAGGAGAATATATTGAGAAAAATCAGCCAGTGCCTTGTCCCATTCCTTCTTTTCTCGCCACACGGTTCCACGCGTATGATAGGAGGATTCATAATCTGGATCGATCTCGATCGCCCGATTCAGATCAGCGAGCGCCTTGTCGTATTCCTTGAGATTGCGGCGTGCCGCTGCGCGCCAGACAAATGATTTCGCGTCATCGGAATCGAATCCGATGGCATTGTCGAAATTGTCGATGGCTTTCGAATAGTTTTCTTTCTCGTACCAAGCTTCACCACGCGAAAAATAGGAATACTCATAGCCCCTCCGGATGGCGACCCCAAAATCCTCGATCGCGAGATCGTATTGTCCCGCGTCGAGTCTTAGCTGTCCGCGTTCGTGGTAGGCTTGCGTCATTTTGGGATTGATTCGGATCACCTCTTCGAGGTCGGCAAGCGCTTTATCATTTTCCTCTTGCGCACGTCTGACACGGCTGCGCGCGAAGTAATGTTCGGACTGTTTGGGTTCAAGTTCAATGGCCTGATCGAGGTCGGCAATTGCCTCGTCGTAGTCACCATTCGCCTCGTACATGAGGGCGCGTCGCTTGTAGACGTCAGCAGTCTTGTGCCCAAGTCGAATCACTTCCGTCAGGTCACCTATGCATCTTTCCTGGTCTTCTGCTTCTGACCTGCCGAAACTCGCCCGCAACAAGCGCACTGGGATATTTTCCGGTGAAAGTTTTATCGCCTCGCCAAGATCAGCCATGCTCTCTGCAAGCTTGCCCGATCTAAAGTAAACCTGACTCCGCAAGGTAAAAAGCTGCACATCGGGCTTTCTCTTAATCAGCGTTGTTAAGCTTTCGATCGCTGAGTCAAATTCGATCACGCTGCCGATGGGAACCCATCCACTCTTCTCCCAATGATCGTCGAACGGCGAGCCAGAAACAGTTCGCTTTTCGATCTCGAGCCAGAGCACCTTGCTACGAACCACGCGGTAAGTCGACAGCATAGACAAGTCAGCAATGGGATGACCTTTGGCGAATGGCACAGCAGCCTGGATCTCGGTACCAGGCATGAGGACGATTTCGCGGCCTTTCCACAGATCATCCAGATTAACTTTAGTCGGGAGAGTGCTGAACGGGCTTTGGGACCCATCGGGAACGCGATCGAACGGGCTCTGGGCAAGCGAGATCGCCTCACGAGCGAATAACACGACCACCGAGACAAAGGCGATTCGCCGCATATTCATCGTCGCCCCGCATGGTGAAAGGAGGGACTTTTCGCCGGCCCTGTATCAAAGGATACATAAGCGGCAGCCTGTCTCCCAACGAAAACCGTTGAGTTGTTTCAGATCCCAACACGCGCGCACGAAACGACCGCACAGTGGTAATTGTGCAGAGTTTTTCTCGCCAATTCGCAATGACATCAGGGCAAGCGAAACGGTTTCCGGCCTCGATAGAGTTGAAGCGTCCTTTCGGCTTCGCGTCTTTCCCTTGCTGCGCTGGCAGCGGCAACAGCCTTTTGCTGAGCCTCGATCGCTTTCGCAAAGTCTCCGAGCTCTGCATAGGCGGCTGCGAGGATACCCTCGTAATGGAGGCCTTGGTCGCCAGCGAGATCGCATGCCCTGGTTGCGAGTTCAAGCGAACGCTTGCCGTCGCGAAATTCCGCGTCAGATGCAGCGGCCAAAATCGTTGCAAGACCTCCTGTCGCGACGGCGTTTTTTTGGTCGATTTTTATTGCATGCTCGAGGTCAAGAATCGCGTTCTTATAATCGTGCAAATATCCAAGGCATTCGGCACGTTCGACGAGTGCATCGGCCGACTCGGGATTGAATTTGACAATCGCATCAGCGTCGTCGCGGGCTCGATTCATATCGCCTTTGGCCAGCCATGCGCGGGCGCGGCCGGAGTAACTTGCCGTGTGCCTGGGATCGATTCGCAGCGCGCGAGTGAAGTCTTCAATCGCCCTGTCGAAGATTCGCGCGTCGAGCCAAATGTGTCCGCGGAGTTGGTAGGCGTCGGTGATTTCAGGACTGAGCCGGATGACTTCGTCCAGATCCGCGAGCTCCATTTCGGGTTTTTCAACAGAAGCCCACTGAAGGGCACGCGTGAGGAGCAGGTTCGCATCATCGGGTTTGAGTCGTATCGCCGCGGTGAGGTCAAGAATGGCGTTCGCGTTATCGCCTTGGGCACTCCAGGCACTCGCACGGGCAGAGAGGGCATCAGCTGGCGAGGGCGCAAGGCGTATCATCGTGGTGAAGTCGTCGATCGCCTTTTTGTGCTCGTTTCGTTCGACATAAATCTGCGCTCGGAACGAAAGGGCGTCGTACGAGTTGGGGGCGAGTCGAACGGCTTCGTCAAGATCGGCGAGAGCCTGGTCGCTCTTCCCAAGTCGAAACAGGACGCTACCTCGCGCGATTCGTAGAAGAGCATCTTTTGAACTCAACCGGACCGCTTCGTTAGATTCTCGAAGCGCCGCTTCGTGTCGCCCTGTTAAGTCGTGGCAGTTTGCGATCTCGCCATGAAGTCTTGCTGAATTTGGATTGCGTTGAAGGGCTTCGGAGTAGTCGGCGGCAGCTTTGTCGTATTCCTTCAAACTGAAATAGCAGTTGCCGCGAGCGGCGAAGAGATCCCAATCTTCAGAGTCGAGTTTGATCGCCTCATTCAAATCGGCGATGGCGAGATTGTATTCAGATTGTTGAATGAGGACCTTTGCACGACGCTTGTAACCCACGAGGTCGTCGGGACTGAGGCGAATGTACTGCGTGTAGTCGGCAATCGCCTTGGTACGCTCTTTCTTTTGCTCCCAAAGAACTGCACGCGTCAAGTAAGCGGTTGCATAATCCGGGTGATTCCAAATGGTCATGTTGAGATCGGCAAACGCGTTGTCGAGGTCGTTAAGATTGGCATACGTAGCCCCGCGCCAAGTCATCGCTTCCGCATCGCTCGCGGGAACACCGAGTGCTTTGTCGAAGTCGGCGATCGCTTTTGTGTAATTTTGTTTATAGTACCATGCTTTGCCGCGATCCACGTGGGCGGATGAATTGCCACCCGCGATTGCGACGTCGAAATCAGCGATCGCAAGGTCATATTGTCTCGTTTCATACCGCAACTTCCCTCGCTCGTGTCGGGCGAGTTCGTACTTCGGCGCGATGCGTATCGCTTCACTGAAATCGGCAATCGCCTCCTGATCTCGGTCTAAATCGCGTTTGAGTCGGCCCCGGAAGAAATAGCAAAGGGCGTCGTTTGGATTCAGATCGATCGCCCTATCGAAGTCAGAGATCGCGTTTTCGTAATCATCGTTCCTTCGATATGCTTCGCCGCGCTCTTTGAATATCTCCGCGCTCTTGTCTCCAAGACGAACGGCTTCGTCGAAGTCGTTGATCGCACTTGGGAAGTCCTTGCCAAACGCGTGCGAGTGCCCGCGTCGACGACGCAAACTTGCATCTTCGGGCCAGAGTTGAATCGCCGCTGTCAAATCGGCGATGGATCTTGGCAAGTCTCCTGCGTCTACGTGAACCTGGCTCAACAAGAGATAGAGTCGCGGCTCGGGCTTTTTCTGAATCCGAGACAGCAAGATTTCGGCTGCCGTTTCGCTGGGGAGCACGTCGCTGATGCGGACCCATCCGCGGCCCGCGTCGGTTAGTCTATTGGCACTTTGAGCTGCGTCGGTGGTCGTTTTGACTTTGAGCCAAAAACCATCAGTCTCTTGCACTTCGTAGAGCGCGAGATCGATCGAACCAGGAGTTGAAGGGCGTGGGGAGTAAGGGACCGCGGCGATCCGCTCAGTTCCAGGCCATAGAAATACGATGCGGCCTTGCCAGTCTCCGACAAGGCTGGATTTCACTAGTCGTACGATGTCCGTCGGCTTTGCGTTCTCGCTCGATTCCGACATCAACAAGTCTTCGGCCGGCGAGTGTGCTGCCCAGCCGAACAAAAGGACCACGGCAACTCCGCCGATTCCTGGAGATTTCATCACCGCTTCCTGAAATTAGGATAGGGCGATCGTTCCGGCTGCTCCTGGAATCAAAGGCTACGTGATATCTTGATCCTTACCAAACAAAAAATCGTAACGAACCAATAACTCGCCCCCAGGAAGCGACTACCCTAATACGCGAACTGATTTATGATAGGTGGCTGACAGGTTGAATTTGCGAGGCTGGACGGGTCTGGCCACTTTGACGCCCCACGCGCGATATGGTACCAAGGGGCGTGCGAGGGGCTCGCGGGTTCGAGCCGTTTGAGTGTGCGGGTCGGGAGTCGGTTTTGACGGAAGATCTTGTTGCACATCTTGGTTACGTCGGATTCTTCCTCGTTCTCGTGCTCGGCGGCCTTGGTCTGCCAGTGCCGGAAGAGGTGCCGATCATTCTCGCCGCCGTGCTGTCCCGTAAAGAGACGATCTGGTGGCCGCTCGCGTTCGCTTCATGCCTCATCGGCGTCATCGTCGGCGATTTTGTCGTTTACTTCATTGGCTATTTTTATGGTGAGAAGGTCCTCTCGTTCCGAATGACGCGGAAGTTTCTCACCAAGGCGCGCGAAACACAAATCAAAGGATACTTCCGCCGGCATGGAATCAAGATTCTCATTCTCGGCCGGTTCGCAGTCGGATTCAGAACGGCAGCGTATCTCACGGCCGGAATTCTCAAGCTGCCCGCTTTCAACCTGTTTATTACTGACCTCTGCGCAGCGACATTCAGCACGACACTGATGTTCGGCATCGGGTATCTGTTCGCGTTTCAGATCGAAAAGGCGACGGAACAGATCAGGCACTGGCAGGGGATGATCACCTGGGGGATCGCTCTGGCGATCGCTGGGTGGCTCTTGCATCGGTTCTACAAGTTCTACAAATCGAGGCAGAAGGGGGGCGATGTCGTCGGCCCGCCAGTGCTGGTTGATGATCAGCCGCTTCCACCGGATGACCTCAGTTCAGGAACGTTCTCGACCAAGTTGGCGCCGCCTGATCCCGACAAAATCGAAGAAAAAGCTCAAGAAATTGTGCGAGAAGTGGTCGAAACGCCCGCGAATGGTCACGACGAAAAAGTGGACGACATGGGAGTTTGCGCCGACTTTGAGACGTCGGCTGCGGCCTCGGCTGACTTGAATAAAAATCAGATTGACCCTAATCGGGATCCCTGCTAACTTCCCGACACGACGCTTGGGTGACTTGCAATGTCCCTCCGCAAGGCACTCAGGTAACGCAGCACCTCTCGAATCGACACCCCCGACTATTAGCTTCGTGTCCGCTTACCTTCACTGGTCTGCCTGCCAGGAACGCAGGCAAATCAGCCACGGATCGCGGTGCGCTTGCGACGAGCCGAGTGGTTTCGATTCCGAGGGAACGACGTCGCCCCCCGAGGGACGATTTTCGCCAACCTTGCTCCACGAGGAAGGCGACCCGCGGGGCCCGTCCGGAGGCGTTCTCCGGTCGGCGAGTTATGGATCAACTCGCTCGAAGAGGGATTCGGCCGACGAACCCTCGATGGTCAACCTTGGAAGATCGAGAGATATGAACAAGCTCAAGCTCGCCATTGCCCTTGGCACCGGCCTCACACTGGGCACCCTGATCAATCCGGCCGCGCAGGCGTCGAGCATCCAGCAGCTCAGCACGCCCACCCTCTCGGCCACCCAGTTCAACGACCTGTTCAACCCCGTGTCAGGCGGCACAGTACAGAATTCGGCGATTAACTTCGTCGGCGCCAACAATGCCGGCACGATTTCGTCCGAAGTGTTCCAGGGCAAGGATGGCACCGCCGCCGCCGGCCTGTACGCCTATGCGTACCAGCTCTCCGTGAACAACGCCACGAACTCCGTTTCGGGCGAGCCCGTTCACGTCGACAGCACCTCGTTCCAGTTCAACAGCACGCCGACCGGTACCGACTTCGCCGGTGTTGGCAAGCAAACCTACGCCTACGTGATCACCAACGGCACCGTCGGCGGCCTGAACAACGTCGCCAACCCGGACGGTTCGACCCCGCTGGTCCCCGACTCGCTGTCGTGGCAGGCTGGCTCGAAGATCGGTGCGATTCGTGCCGACTTCGTGAACCCCGGTAGCGACTCGCAGGCCCTCGGCGCCGGCAACAACAGCGCCACCTTCGTCGTGATCTCGAGCACGCCGTTCTCGGGCCAGTTCCAGAACGCCGGCGTTCTCAGCTCCGACCAGCAGACCGGCACCAACACGGTCGTCTACGCCCCGTCGGGCGGCACGATCCAGCCGGTTCCCGTCCCCGAACCGACGACGATCCTCGCCTGGGCCGGCATGGCTGGCGCCGCGGTGTTCGTCCGCCGCATCCGCAAGAAGAACGCCGCCTAAGTGGCCTTCTGCGGTCTCCGGTGGTAATTTCCCCCGGATTTCGACTAAACTCGCGGAGCGACGCCGGTCCAACCGGCGTCGTTCCGTTTTCGCGTTCCCGGTGACCCCACTCAACGCGCAACGACCTGAGCCGGCATCATGACGTTTCCACCAATCGCGCAAATCTCCCAAACCGTTGATCAGCCTGAAGTTGCTGACGTGCCCCTGGCCGTCGCCGACGCGATTCTTCAAAGTAAGATTCGCGAGCGCATCAAGCCGGGCGGACGAGTCGCGCTCACGGTCGGCAGTCGCGGAATCGCTGGGATCGACAAGATTGCACGTGCCGCTGTTGATGCAATCAAGGCGTGCGGCCTGTCGCCCTTCATTGTTGCGGCGATGGGAAGTCACGGCGGAGGTACTTCCGATGGCCAGCGCGAACTACTTGCGTCCTTCGGCGTGACCGAATCCGCGATGGGCTGCGAAATCTCTTCGTCGATGGATACCGTCGTCCTCGGCACGAACAGCTTCGGGCTGCCCATTCATTTCGATGCCGCAGCGCACCGCGCCGACGGCGTTGTGCTGCTCAATCGCATCAAGCCGCACACATCGTTTACCGGACAGTACGAAAGCGGCCTGCTCAAGATGCTGACGATCGGCCTGGGCAAGCATCAAGGGGCGGCGCAGGTTCATAAACTTGGCCTGCCTGGGATGAAAGTACTGCTGCCGGAAGTTGGCGCGTTCCTTCTGCAAAAAACACCGGTTTCGCTGGGAATTGCTCTGCTCGAAAATGCACGCGAGCACACGGCGCGCGTGGTTGGCGTCGAGCCCGAAGACCTTCTCAATGTCGAGCCGCAATTGCTCGACGAAGCCCGCGTGCTGATGGCGCGCTTACCGTTCGACCAGATCGACGTGCTTATCGTCGGCGAGCTGGGCAAAAATTTCAGCGGAACTGGTCTCGATCCCAACGTGATCGGCCGCCAGCGCGTGGAAACGATGCCGGACTTGCCTCGGCCGATCGTTACGCGACTCGCCGTTCTCGATCTTTCCGTCGAAACACATGGCAACGGCGTCGGGATCGGCCTGGCCGATTTGACGACCGATCGAGCGGTCAAGGCGATCGACCCCAAGCCAATGATCGTCAACAGTATGACGAGCAATTTCCTTACACGCGCCCGCGTGCCGCTTTCTCTGCCGACCGATCGTGATGTGATCTCGGCGTGTTATGACACATGCTGGTGTATCGATCCCAAAGAAGCTCGCGTGGTTGTGATTCCGAACACGCTGGAGCTAACCACGCTTTGGGTGAGTCAGGCGTTTGCGAAAGAGGTTGAGGCCGACACATCGTTGCGGTTTGAGTCGGAATTCCGGCCCTGGCCGTTCGACGCGGCCGGCAACCTCGACCAGGAATCCCTCTTTCCAGACAGTGTCCGGGGACGTCGGAGACGCCAGCCCCGCGTCCTTGAAGGAGCAGCACATTGAATCCGTATCGATCCGCGTTCTACGAGCGTCAGGCTGAGTGGCATCATTACGAAGGAGTCGACGACGTTCGCGCGCGGCACGAAAAGCGCATCCCCTATTACGACTGGTACACCAAAGGCTGGTTGCCTGAGGATAAGTCCTCGCCGGTGCTCGATATCGGTTGCGGCAGCGGCCAGTTCCTTTATTTCATGCGATCAAAAGGCTACTCGAACCTGCTCGGCCTCGACCTCGATCCCATTCAGACCGAGATTGGCAAACAGCTTGGACTCGACACGCGCCGGATGGCGATTGAAGATCACTTCGCCAACGACACACAAACGTATGGCCTCGTTGCCATGCTTGACATTATCGAACATTTTACGCGTGAAGAGCTGTTTCCGCTTCTGGAAACAGTCGTTTCGCGGCTGCGACCCGGCGGTCGTTTGCTCGTGAGCGTGCCGAATGCCGAGAGTCCTCACGCAGCTCGTGCGATTTACGCCGATATCACGCACGAAATCGCCTTCACGCCCACTTCACTTGAAGAAATGTTCTTTTGTCATCATCTCAAACTGGTTGCGCTCCGCGACCCATGGCCCGCGCCTATTTCGCCTGCACGCAAAGCCTATCGCGCGATGAGCGACGTCATGCGCAAGGCCGAGGGTATGAAGTTGCGTTTGCTGGGCTTTGATTCGCCCAAATACTGGTCGTCGGTGATCTGGGCGGTCGCCGAGAAGCCGCTCGCCGCTAAATCCGAGAAGCAAGCATGAGTCTGGCTCCCATTCGCGCAGTGGCGTTCGACCTCGACGGCCTGATGTTCGACACCGAGGCGCTTTTTGCCCGCATTTTGAGCCAGTTTCTGGTCGATCGCGGCCGCACGCCCACCCCCGAAATCCTTTCCGCCATGATCGGCAAACGCGCGGCCGACGCTTACCCCATGCTCAAGCGGATGTGCGAATTCGAGGATAGCCCCGAAGCGTTGCTCAAGGAATTGCGGGCACGGTTTGAAGTCGAGATGGACGCGGCCGTTCATCCCACGCCGGGCCTGTTCGCGCTGCTCGCGCATCTGGAAAAGCGCAATATCCCTCGCGCGGTGACAACATCATCGCGCAGGGCTTATGCCGAAAGACTCCTGCGCCGTCACGGCGTGTGGGAACATTTTTCGTTTCTGCTTGGCTCCGAAGACGTTCTGCACGGCAAACCGAGCCCGGAGATCTACAAGAAAGCCGCCGCTGGATTCGGAATCGAGACGAAGAATCTCCTCGTGCTCGAAGACAGCCCGCCGGGACTCGCTGCCGCTCGCGCCGCTGGGGCATTCGCAGTGGGAATTCCGCACGAGCATAGCCCCGCGAGCGGATTGGGAGACGCAAGTCTGATCGTCGAACGCCTCGACTCGCCGGAGTTGTTCGAACGTATCGATCTACAAGATGCACTCGCGTGATGATGAAATAGTCATTTGCTGTCAGGATCCTCTCCGCCATGACCGAACTCGAATCCCCCCCAGCGCGGAACGCGTGGCTCCCGTATGTCGCGCCGATGGCGACGTTCTTGATTCTGACGAGTTGTGAAAGCTATTTATCGAGCTATCCGCTCGCGTATGCGATCAAAATGGTGGTTGTCACGGCGGTGTTGATCGCCTGCCGATCGACCTGGCGCGATCTGAAACCATTCCCTCGCCCGGTCGACCTCGCGATCGCCGTTGCACTTGGTTTGCTGATCTTTTTCGCCTGGGTCGGACTCGACGGCTATTATCCCGTCTCCAAATTCATGGGCGGCGAGCGAGCCGAATTCAATCCCAACACGCTGGAACCGCCTGTGCGTATCGGCTTTCTTGCGCTAAGGTTTTATGGCCTTGTGTTGCTCGTGCCCGTGTTTGAGGAACTGTTCTGGCGGTCATTTGGAATTCGCTACGTAATCGATCCCGAGTTCACGAAGGTACCCGTCGGCAAGGTGACACCGATGGCGGCCGCAGTCACATCGGTCGTGTTTGCGCTGGCGCATCCGGCCGAATGGCTTCCGGCGATTTTGACCGGACTCGCATGGGCGTGGCTCGTGCACAAATCGAAGTCGATCACGGCGTGCGTGATTAGCCACGCGGTGACGAATCTCGCGCTCGGCATCTATGTGATGACGACTGGCCACTGGAAGTTCTGGTGAGCGCCGTCGCGATTTTTCTCTGAAATCGCGTCAATACCCAGCGCGGGCAGACGAACACTCCGGCGGGCGAATGGACACTGCTGGTTTTTTCGCGACTGCACGGGGGCTGCCATGCTACGGCGCTCGGTTTTCGATGTTGAGGACTTCAGCAACTCAGGTTCAAGCGATCTCGCGCGCTGGCGTGACGGCATCGCAGCCCCGTTACTGCTCACGGGCTGGATGTTGTTCCAGTCAATTGGCTTTTTGACAGGTCACGTGAGTCGAAGTACCAGATTTGTAAGTTCGCCGTGGACCACGCCGCTCATCGTGATCGCGATCGCTGTTGGACTGCACAGTGAGCGGTTCTGGGCCACCAGCCGCAAACTTGCGGACTACGTCTGGCTTCCACGTGTGATCACGGGACTGCTTGTCATCGCGGCCGTTGTGTGCTCATATTTTGGCATCAGTCGAGTTTAAGCCGGGCGAGCAAACCCGAGCGGGCGACGACCGTTACCGAACTGAGCGACATCGCCACGGCGGCGATCAGCGGGCCGTATTTGCCGAAAAATCCCAGCGCGGCGAGCGGGATTCCCAGCGTGTTGTAAGCGAACGCCCAGAAGAGATTCTGGCGAATCGCCGTGAGCGTGGCGTGCCCGAGTTTGATCGCTCGCGGAACCGCACGCAGGTCGCCCGTGGAGATGACCACATCGGCGCTCGCTTTTGCCACGTCGGTTCCGGTTCCCAGCGCGATGCCGACATCTGCAGATGCGAGGGCAGGGGCGTCGTTGAGTCCGTCACCCACCATCGCGACTTTGCCGCGCGTCCGCAACTCGGCAATCTTGGCCGATTTCCCATCCGGCCGCACACCTGCGAATACGCGTTCGGGCGCTACTCCGATCTCGCGTCCGACTGCGAGCGCTGTGCCGGAGTTGTCGCCGGTGAGCAGTGTCACATCGAGTCCGCTCGCTTCGAGTGCCTCGACAACGCCGCGTGCATTCGGCTTGACCTGATCCGCTAGCGCGACGATACCGCAAAGCCGTTCATCCGTCGCGACGAACAGCACGGTCTTGCCGGTCGACTCCCAAGTTGCCGCCTGGGATTCGAGCGACGATGAGTCGGTGATGATAAATTCACGCGTTCCAATTCGTACGGCGTGGCCGTCAACCTGTGCCGAGACCCCGGCGCCGCGAGTGATTCGGAAATCGCTGACGGAACGTTGATCGCGATGCTTTTCAAATGCTCGAGCGATCGGATGCTCGCTCGCGGACTCGGCCGCCGCCGCGTACGCAAGCAATTCATTGCGGTCGAAACCGTTCGTAACGACAACATCGACGATACTCGGTTTTCCTTCAGTCAGCGTGCCGGTTTTATCAAACACAATCGTCTTCAAGCCATCGATGCGTTCAAATGCCGATGCGTCACGCACCAGCAATCCGGCACGAGCGCCTCGCCCGGTCGCCACGGCAACTGCCATCGGCGTCGCGAGACCCAATGCACAGGGGCAGGCGATAATCAGCACGGCCGCGGCGTTCAAGACGCCGCGATTCCAGTCGTGAAAACCTAAGCCCCAGCCCAGCAATGTAAGCACGGCGATCGCAAGCACGACTGGGACAAACCGCGCGGAAATTGCGTCGGCAAGCTTCTGCACGCCCGCCTTCGATGCCTGAGCATCGCGCACAAGGCGCACGATCGATTCCAGCACGCTTTCGCTGCCGAGTCGACCCGCCTCGATGGTCAAGCTACCATCGCCGTTGCGTGAACCGCCGACGACACGATCTCCCTTCCGCTTGACGACCGGAATCGACTCGCCTGTAAGCATGCTTTCATCGACTTCGGATTCGCCGTCAACCACGCGACCATCAACTGCAAGATTCTCACCAGGGCGAACGCGAACGAGATCACCGGCGACAACCTGACTTACCGGCCGTTCGACTTCACCTGTTGCGACCACGACATGCGCCGTTTTGGGAGCGAGATCGAGCAAGCGTTCGATCGCAGCTCCCGCTACCCCCTTCGATCGCGTTTCCAGGTATTTCCCCAGCGTGATCAGCGTGAGAATGATGCCCGAATCCATGAACGAGTGCGCGTCATGCGCATGTCCGCTCAGCAGGCGAGCGAGGCTGAAAGTGTACGCCGCCGTCGTGCCGAGCGCGATCAGCGTATCCATGTTCGAACTGCCTTGCCGCGCCCGTGCGATCGCACCTTTGATGTACGGCCAGCCCAGGTAGATTTGCAGCACCGTCGCCAGGCCGAACATCGTCCAGCCGATCGCACCGGTCTGGAGGCCGAGGTCCCAGAGCAGGGGGGCGTAACCAAGGACGATGAGCGGAATCGTCAACACGATGCCGACGATCAATCGTCGCCGCCAATAAGCGAGCGATTGCGCCCGTTCCTTTCGAAGCGACTCCGCACCCGCACCAGCGACCAGTTCATCGCGCTTGACGCTATAGCCAGCCGCTTCGCTCGCTTTCGCTAATGAACCTTCATTAACAAGCGTGGGATCAACAACAACCGCCGCCCGCTCGGTCGCGAGGTTAACGCGGACGTCGCTCACGCCCGGAACTGATTTGAGAGCGTTTTCCACTCGAGCCACGCAACTTGCGCAGTGCATTCCTCCGACCGCGAAGTTCCATTCTTCACGCGATGGGGCAGGGGGTGCCGGCGGAGGTTGAATCGTGGTGAGCGGCACGAAGATAGGGGGCGACTCGCCGACCTGATATCCAGCGCCCTCAATTGCTTGCACGATCTGCGCACGATCGACGCCCGGATCGGCGTTCACCTCGGCGAGTCCAGGCCGAAGCTGAACCTCGACCGACTTCACGCCAGGAACCGCAGAAATCGCTCGCTGCACCGATTGAACGCAATGGCCGCACGTCATCCCGGTAATGGGGACGCGAAGTCTCTCCGCAACATCAACCGACATATCCGCACTCCCCCTGGGCTGCTTGCCCGCCGTCATTATATAGGCGGGGCGAAGTCAACCGGGCGCGGTTCTATCATCCGCGAGTGATTCGAGAGATTGGCGCGGTCGCCGGAAGTTTTTTGAGCGCAGCGGTTACGGCAGTCACAAGGTCTTCAAACGTTGTCTCGGGGTTGGGCAAGTCGACGATCACCGCGCTTGCCTGCGCCAACATGAGGTTGATCGTGGCGATTTTTTGGCCCGGCAGGGCGTCGCCACCGCCGCGGAAGTCAGACCGGACGGCAACGATTGGAATCCCCAGCGCGTAAGCCAGGCCGCACTCGAAACTTGTGCCGCTATCCGGGTCGGCGCCGTCGAGAATCGCCACGACGCAGTCGGCCGAGCGAACGCCGTCGACGTCGATTTGGAAGATTGCGTCGGCATGCAGGGTTGCAATCGCCTTGACCTCGGTCTGCGGCAGGAACACGTCATGGCCGGCGGCGGTGAGCGCGGCGGCGAGTTGAAGGTTCCAGGCACGCTCCGCCTGGGTAAAAAGGGGACCGGCGACGTAAAGACGCATGCGGCAACAACTCCGGGAGATTCGTGCCAGGCTTCGCGAGACCATATTCTCCCAATTGCAGGCCGGACTTGCCAGTTCAAAGCGACAGAGCGGTTGTGGCGTTTGTGCCGATTTGCACGCTTTTCCGCAAGAGTCGGGCGGGGGCGACCGATCTTTGTGAGGTAGCGAAGGTCGGGGAAAGACGGCGCAGGTCATTTTCGCCGTTTGGGGAAGGAACCGCCCCGGACCGGTCGGTTGACAGGAAAATAACGGTCGTCCCAGGCGGGGCAAGGCGCGGCTGGTGTCGTCGCGCGGGCTCTGGGGACGGTTCTAGGGAGAAGGAGTTTCCCGAATGCGTCTCGTCAAACATCTTACACTCGCTTCGCTCGCCCTGGCCGCCCCGCTCTCGGCGATGGCAGGCGATGTGCCCGCCTCGCGCTCGGCTGCGGCTAGCACTACGGTTCAGGCTCCGAAGCACAAGCACGGCCTTTTCGGCAACAAGCAGTGCGCCGCCTGCGCTGCCAAGGCCGCGGCCGCTGCTGAAGCCGCCGCTCCCGCCTCGGCCGACGTTGCCGAAGCTCGCCACTGCCCGCACATGACGAACGGCGTCTGCCTCGAGTGCAGCTCGAAGCTGTCAATCGTCGCTCCGAATGGACCGACCGCGCCGCACGTTCACACCAACATGGGTCGCGTCGCTCAAGCCGCGGTTCCCGACACGTTCGCTGGTGGCCAGATCGTAAGCTGCTCGCACCAGCAGAACGGTATTTGCCGCGAGTGCAAGACGCTGCTCGAAATGCCGGGCCAGGTCACGGTCATCACCCAGAACGGCGCGCCTACCGCTCCGGGTCGCGCGGTTGCGAGCGACGCCGCTCCTGCGCCGGGATTGGTCCAGGCCGGTGAGCCTGAGCCGATTGGCGTGATGCGGACCAACTACAGCGTGCCCACGGCCGGCAGCCCTGCGCCCATGGCTCCTGGCCGCGCGGTTGTGAATGGTGGTCCTGCTGCTGGTCCCGCCGCTCCCGCCGTCGCGAACTTCACGCCGTACCAGCACGCGAGTGCTGAAGGCTCGCCGCACATCATCGGCCACCTGTTCGGCCTGGCTCCGATGCGCAACGACTTCCGCGACTGGATGATGTCGCGCACCCGCAACAAGAAGGACGCGCACGCCGCGATTCCTTACGGCAGCACCGGCAGCCAGGTTGAAGAACTGCCCGCCTCGATGGTCTACGGCAAGACGCCTCATTGATCGAAGGGCAGAGCTAGCCCCTCGTTCTCGCGCCTTCCAACTCGACCGGTCCTTCCCGACGATGGGAATGGGCCGGTCGTTCCGCGCGCAACGGGGATCTTTTTTGGGAATCGCTCCAGTGGTTCGTCGATTTGCGTCGATGACCAATGGCGAAGGCTAGGTGGACTCGGGAAGGGTCGCCATGCGGGAAGGGTATCCCTCAGGCGATCGTGCCTCGTAACTAGCCGACGATGATGGCGTGCGCCTGTGCGTAGGACGGCCCAGGCACGACCACCGCTCGCGAATTCCGGCACTCCAGGAGGGGTTTCTGCGCAGACGTCAAAGGGATTGAAAATGCGTATCGGAACAATGCGAGGGGTGACGCTTGCGATCGCCCTGGCTTCGGCCGTCCTTGTGGGCCGCTCGGCCCTGGCGAACGACCCGTTCCACCACACGATTCCGCCCGAAGTTGACGCGATCGACGTGACGACCGGTGGGCCAATGTACGCGCCTCCGGTGCCTTACGGCCACTACAACAAAGAAGGCCACCTCAGCAAGTGGATGGGCCTTCCCTCGGGCCTGTTCCACGGCATGCTGGCCAAGGGGCACGGCGGTCTCGGTAACGGCCTTTGCGGTGGCTGCGGCGGCAAGGGCTGCAACGATTGCGGCGGGACCGGCTTCCTCGGTGGCCACGGTCTCGGTCATGGCCACGGCGGCGATTGCGGCCCGGCCTGCGGCGGACTCGGCGGACACAAGTGGGGCGGCAAGGCGCTTCGCTTCAAGGGCTGCGGACTCTGCGGCGGTATGGGTTGCGGCGTTTGCACCAGCGTGCTCGCCTCGAACCAGGCTCCCGTCCCGGCTCCTTCGGCTCAGGGCACTGTCGCGGTCGGCCACGGCCACGGCAAGCACCACGGTAATGGCAACGGCTGCGGCATCCTCGGCTGCGGTCTTGGACTCGGACACAAGCACGGCTGGGGTGGTAACGGCCTTGGTTGCGGTCATGGCGCGGGAATGTCATGCGGCAACTGCGCTGGCCTTGGCAACGGCTTTGGCCACGGAGCCGGCAACGGCTGCAACGCCTGCGGTGGTCGCGGCTGCGGCCTCTGCGGCGGCGGAGCTGGACTGCTCGGCAAATGCAAGGGCATGGCCTACGGCCTGCTTCACCCCCACGCTGGCAAGATCGAATACTTCATGGGGCCTGGCGGCCCGGTGCCCATCACCCCGGGTTATGTCCCCTACGTTGTGACGACTCGCTCGCCACGTGATTTCTTCGCCTTCCCGCCGTTCACCCCGGATCGTTGATCCAAGGGTACAGGATAGATCGGCGTGAAATGCTTCTACCGAGGTCCGGCCTTTCGCCGGACCTCGGCTTCGTCCCAGGAGGAGAGAGACGATGAAATTTTCACATCTCGCCTTGATAGTGCCGGCCTTGCTGGCCGTCGCTGGCACAACGCCCACGCAGGCTCAAGGGCCGCACATTCCCAATATGGCCCAGCGCAGCGGCCTTCTTAGCCGCTTCGCCCCCATGATGAAAACCAACCTGCCGCACGACCCCGACCGTGACACCTTCTTCGGCACCTACTACAACGACAGGCCGGTCGCTCCGAACACCGACAACATGTTTAACGGCGGCATGTACGGCCAGCGGCTCGATACGAAATGCACCTCGACAGACGGACCGTATTTCTACGGTACTGTAAGTGCGAACCGGGCAAATTGCCCCGAGTGCCTGCCCGAGTACAAGACCTCGTTCGGACGCTTTGGTAAAACCTTGCTGGGGAATCGCTGGCGCCCAGTTGGCAGCTATTACCAGAACGGCGCGACCGTGCCGATTTACGATTTCCGTCCATTCTCGCCGGGACCTGGCCAGGACCTCTGGCCGTGGTATCTCAACGGCAGCGGCGGTTGATCGAAGTTCAAAGCGATTTGATCGCGAAGAAATTATATGCGGCCCCGTGCGTGCGATGCGCTCGGGGCCGTTCTGATTTCGAAAGCTTGATCCAGGTTTCACCCCCTCATGCGTTCACAGCAAAATCGTGTCAAATCCGTGTTCCGCGGTTCGGAAGAGGTGGTTATAGTCCACGGGTGACGAAGTTGCGTTACGCGGCACACTCAGGGAGGAGAACCGCAACATGGCACCGACCTCGCGCCTACATGCGCCTCACCTGCGCGAGGCCCCCGCGGTTGCCGACCTCTTTGTCGGCTTCTTTCGTCGCGACCTGCTCGCCTTCTATCCCGGTTCGATCTTCGAAGCCGAAGAGTCGTCGTCCGAAGCCGATCCCGCGCTGGGACCGGGCTTCAATCTGCTCGAAGACGGCGAGAGACCGTTCGCCGTCGAGCTTTTCGGCCAGCGTTTTCGGCTCGAACAGCGCCCCGGTAGCGCGTTCAATCATCGCGATGCCCGGATGATTCGCGCCATCGGCGCCGTACTCAATCTCCGCTACCACAACCTGTTCCAGATCGCACACAGCAAGCGTATGGAACTGTTTCGCGGCGGATCCGAAGACCATTACGTTGCTGCTTACGTTGAACCGGAGGCTTATACGCCGCTGGCCGGACGTCCAAGCCGAATTGCGTCGACGATCCTGACACTCCGAACGGCAGCGCTCTCAACCTACGAGAACCGTCGAGTTTCAACCGGAGCGTTGCTGCTCGGTCCGCCCGAGTCGGCCGATCACTACGTTCGCCCAACTCCGCCCGATGCACTGGCCTATGGCGCTGAGCTTACAAGCCTGAAGTCGGTTCACAAGCTGTGCGACGGCAAGCGAACGCTGTTTATGGTTGACCACGACGGCCAGCTTGCCGAAATCATTGATATCAACCGCTGGGCCGACCGGATGGCTGAAGCGGCTGGCCCCGAGATTCCCTGTCCGCGCGAGTATCAGGCTCATGCGCGGGCGACGCGGACCGGCGGTCACGTTTGCGCAGTGCTCAGCCCCAATCAGGAAATCAAGCTGTTCGCGAGCGGCGCTCAGGCGTTCTCCTTCGCGCACGGACGCTGGCGCATTCTCGACCCGGCGGCGAAATTCGCCTCCTGGCAAGAAGCGGTGGGCAAAACTCCGCTCGCGCGCTCTCTGTTTCAGGCAGCACTCGACCTCGCCGAAGCGAGGCAGGGCGGGCTGTTTGTCGTGGTCGATCGGGCGCTCGAGGCTGTCGGACGCCTGATCGCGCCTCACGACCTTGTGACGACTGACCACGGTCCAAGCCCCCGTGATATCGTGCCCGGCGACCCGCTCGCGAAACGTGCTCTTCATTACCTGGCGCGCGATCGAGTTGTGACTGACCTCGACCCGCCCGTGCTCGAAGCTCTTGCTGGGATTGATGGTGCGCTCGTGACCGACCGATCCGGCCGCGTTCTCGCCTTCGGCGCAATCCTACGTCACGACGCTGCGACAATCCCCGGATTCATTCCGGCCGAAGGTGCTCGCTCGACTGCGGCGATGATCGCCAGCCGGTTCGGGCCCGTACTAAAAGTCAGCGAAGATGGCGTGATATCGTGCTATCTCCGTGGCGCGCGTGCCTGGGATCTTTAGGCAGATTCTTGCGCAAGCAATTGCCGGGAATTTGCCGAGTCGGCACGTGAAATGCGAGTCAGTAAACACCGTGATGTTGCGGACCAGCTTGTCCATTGACTCGCACCACGGGAGATGACGGCCATGGACCGACGCTCGATGATCGGCTTGCTTGGCGCGGGAGTTGGGGCGGTGGGATTAGGGATGGCTTCGAGCGCGTCGGCAGACGACACGCACGACCATTCCAAGATGCACGACAAAGCCCATGAAGACTGTCTCAAGGCGTGCGGCGATTGCGCCCGTTCATGCGATGAGACATTTCATCACTGCTACATGCAGGTAGCCGAAGGCAAGCGTGATCACGCCAAGCCGATGCACCTGCTTGCCGACTGCGCCGGCTTCTGCGGCCTCTCAGCCAGCATGATCGGCCGTCACAGCCCGTTGATGATCGACTCCTGTCAGGCCTGCGCCGACGCGTGTAAAAAGACGGCAGCAGTGGTCGAGAAGTTTGATTCAGACGAGATGCGTCGCGCGGTTGAGAAGCTTCGCGCATGCGAGAAATCGTGCGTGGCGATGGTCGCCGCGATGAAGTCGCACGCTGCTACTCAATAAGAAAATATATCTGACAAGTAAACACGATACTCGTTCCCATGCTTCGCGTGTGAACGAATCTGCGACCGCTTCGCGGTCATTCTTTTGTGCCGCTTCTAGAGCTTCGTTGCACCCTAGTCTTCTGGTCGGGTGGCTGGGGCTGGACTGAGCGAAGCGAGGGAAGCCCCAGGGTTTCACACTAGCTCGATACTCCGATCCCCCGCTCCGATCATTCAGAGGCAACAGCAAGAGTCACCGCAAAAAAAGGCCCGCGATCCTCATGGCATGAGAACCGCGGGCCTATCTATTTCGACTCTGCAACACACCTCGGAGTGACCGCGTAGCGGTTTGAATCCGCTCCGACGCAGAGCGTAGGAGCCTGTGGAGGCTTCGCGTCACGTCAAACGGACGCGGATTTACTTCGACTCAGGCGCCGGCGGAATAATGCTCGGCAACTCCGGACGTCCCGCACCACCAGGCCCCTTGAGCATCTGGTGCTTGGCCTGCGTTGTCTGCGAGAGTCCGTGAATCTTGATGAACCCCTGCGCGGCCGACGAGTCGTACTGATCGCCTTCTTCGTAGGTCGCGAGTTCGTGACGATAGAGCGAATGTTCGCTCTTGCGGCCGACGATCATCGCATGACCCTTGAACAGCTTCACACGTGCCGTTCCCGACACGTATTGCTGGTTCGATACGACGAACGCCATCAAGTCCTGGTGCAGCGAGCTGAACCAGAGGCCGTTGTAAATCAGGTCGGCGTATTCCTGGCTCACCAGCGTCTTGAACCGAAGCGCGTTCTTGGCGAGCGTGAGGAACTCGACCTCGCGATGGGCCTCGTGCAGCACGATCGCCGCGGGCGCCTCGTAAATCTCGCGCGATTTGATGCCGACGAGCCGGTTTTCGATGTGGTCGATGCGTCCCACACCGTGCTTGCCAGCGATCTTGTTCAACTCCTCGATGAGCGTCGTGCCGTCCATGTCGGTGCCGTTGAGCGCGACGGGGCGACCGCGATCGAAGACGATCTCGACTTCCTCTGGCTCGTTCGGCGCATTGCGCGGGTCGACGGTCCACTGGAACGTCTCGGGCGGCGGCTCAACCCAGGGGTCTTCGAGAATTCCCGCTTCAATCGACCGGCCCCAGAGATTCTGGTCGGTGCTGAAGATCGACTTCTTCGTCGCCTCGACCTCGATCCCATGCTTGGCTGCGTATTCGAGTTCCTGCGTGCGCGTCCACTTCCACTCGCGAACCGGAGCGATGATCTTCAGCTCGGGCGCGAGGGTCTGAAACGTCACGTCGAACCGGACCTGGTCGTTCCCCTTGCCGGTGCAACCGTGAGCGACCGCGACAGCACCGTATTCCTTGGCGACACGCACCATCAACTGGGCGATGAGCGGACGTCCCAGCGCCGTGGCGAGCGGGTATTTGCCTTCGTACAAGGCGCCGGCCATCAGCGACGGGAAGGCAAAGTAATCGACGAACAGGTTGCGAACGTCTTCGGCGATCGCCTCAACGGCACCGGTGCGCAGGGCCTTGTCGCGAATCGCCTGAATGTCCTGGCCCTGGCCCAGGTCGCACGTGTAGGCGATGACGTCGAGCCCGTACGTCTCGTTGATCCACTTGACTGCAACCGACGTATCCAGCCCGCCGCTGTACGCCAGGACGACCTTGTCACGTGCCACTGTTCATTCTCTCAATAAAAAAGGAATGGATTCGTTTAATGTCTTTTGGGCCTTAATCAGCCGTCAAGTCGAACGCCGCGATCAAGCAACGCAAGCCGGCCTCGCCCGCGGCGAAGTCGGTGACGACGTTGATGCGCACCTCGCTCGTGTTGATCAAGGTGATGTTGATATTGGCATCGGCAAGCGCACCGAACATCCGCGTCGCCACGCCGGTGTGCGTTCTCATCCCAACGCCGAGGACCGACAACTTGGCGATCTTCGGCTCGACGCGCACGTTCTCGGCACCAACCGCCTTACCGGCCGCGGCGCGAGCGGTTTCAAGCTGTTCACGCGGAACTGTGAACGACAGATGCGTCCGACCCGTAGCGCTCACGTTTTGCACGATCATATCGACAAACACATCGGCCTCAGCAATCGCGTCGAACACCTTCGCCGCATATCCGGGGCGGTCGGGAACGTCGAGCAGCGTGATCCGCGCCTGTGTGTCATCCAGTTCGACGCCCGAAACGACGAGGTCTTCCATACCACCCGTCGAGTTGCCGTCGGCGGTGGTTGCGATCGGGCGAGCCGGCGAATTCCGCAAGGCGAGCGTCGCCGTCCACTCGGGCAGAGATTCGAGCGGACGATCGTTGCCGGGCACATCAAGCTCGAACGCCTGATGCACAAGCTGAAGCGCCTGCTTGGCGACGTTCTCCTTCACCAATACGCTAATCTTGATTTCGCTCGTCGTGATCATTTCGATGTTGATGCCTGCACTCGCGAGAGCATGGAACATCGTGGTCGCGACGCCGGTGTGGGTGCGCATTCCCAGGCCGACGACCGATACCTTCGACACCTCAGCATCGTGCGTGACGCCCGTCGCGCCCACCGCCTTCGCGGCTTCTTTCGCAACCTTGAGCGTGTCTTCGAGGTCGTCGGAAGCGACGGTAAAGCTCACCTCAGTTTGGCCGTCAGTCGCGACGTTCTGCACGATCATGTCGACGACGAGATTCGCCTGCGCGATCTTGCCGAACACTGTGCGAACGACGCCGGGCTTGTCGGGCACGCCGGTGAGGGTGATTCGCGCCTCGTCTTTCGCCAGGGCGGCGCCAGTGACGCGAGCACCCAGCCGCCGAGCATCCCCCTCAGCAACGATCCAACTTCCCGCGTCGGGCCTGCCGGAGTGGCGGACGTGAATTGGCACGCCAAATTTCTTGGCGAACTCGATCGACCGCGAATGCATCACGCCGGCACCGAGGCTCGCGAGTTCGAGCATCTCGTCGAAGCTGATGCGGTCGATTTTGCGAGCGTCTTTCACGATGCGCGGGTCGGTCGTATAGACGCCGTCGACATCGGTGTAAATCTCGCACGCATCGGCGCCGAGAACTGCGGCAAGTGCGACGGCCGTCGTGTCGGAGCCGCCACGGCCGAGCGTCGTGATGTTGTAATGTTCATCAACGCCCTGGAAGCCGGCGACGATGACGATTTTGCCCTCGGCGAGGGCCTGCTCCATCCGCTCGGTGCTGATGTTGCGAATGCGGGCTTTGGTGTGGTAACTATCGGTGACGATGCCGATTTGTGCGCCCGTAAAGCTAATGGCGGGAACACCTTCGGCGTGAATTGCCATCGCCATGAGCGCGACGCTGATCTGCTCGCCGGTGGAGAGCAGCATGTCCATTTCGCGCGAGGGCGGGCGTTCGTGGATTTCCTTGGCGAGGTCGATCAGTTCGTCGGTCGTGTGACCTCGGGCCGAGACGACAACCAGGACGCGATTTCCCTGTTCATGAGCCTGGATGGCCCGCCGAGCCGCCGCGCGGATTTTCACGGCGTCGGCGACGCTCGTTCCGCCGAATTTCTGAACCACCAAGCCCACCGTGTCGTCTCCTCGCCAAACCAAGGCTGCGAACCACTTTCCGGGCGCGGCGACACCGCGCGCGACTCGTTCGGAGTCGAGCCTAATAGCATAACAATTTCGGACGCGGCCTGTCAGACGGTTTTGCGGGATTCAACCGACGCAGGTTGCGGCGAGAAAGAACGGAACGCTGAAGACGATCATCGTTAGTCGCCAATCAAAACCCACCGTCGTCTAACACTTCACCTTGGGCACGTGAGCCAAGACCCCAGACGATCCGTCTGTCAATCGTCGAACTGAGAAAACGGACCGAGCCGTCGACCATAACGACGTTCGCGCCTTTTGGGTGAGCACTGTTCAACGTCCACATTCCAGGCGCAAAGAGAGCGCTCTGGTCGACGGTCGATACGCTGCAATTTGACACAGTTGCGTTCGGGCTCAACAGCGTGTTGCCGATCGTGAAACTTGGTAGCCCGAAGGCCCAACCCATGCCGACTGTCGGCGTATATTTCGCGCGACCGGTGGTCACTGCGCTGTTACACCGCGCAACCCACTGCTGAAACGCCGCGCCGCCCGTATCCATTAACATCGACGGCGAGTTTCGCGTCACACCCGGCGGATAGACTCCGAGAAAGACGAGGTCGGTGCGTGGCGCGACGACGTTTCGATCTCCCGTGCCGATTCGCCATTCGCCAAACGCAATTGTGGAACTCGTTCCGTCGGTGATATCCGCAAGGCTGATGGGAGCCGCGTTCACCCAAAATGGTTGTGCGATGGATCCCAGGTAGGCGAAGACCCCGTTCGGAGCGCCGCGCGATTGTGTGGCCGCAAATTCGAGGCTCGAACCGACCGACGCGAAGTAGTTATTTCCAGGAGCTGTGGCCGAGTAGGCGCGAATCGTGATGTCCATGCTCCAATTGGGAACCGTGTCGGACGGACAGAGAAACAGCGACTCACGCGTTTTCGCGAAAGTCGAATTCATACTCGCGCCCTCGGGCCCATTGATTACGTTGATCGAGAAGTTCGCGCCATTGTAGAGATTCGAGCTGAAAATGTAGGGAAGCAGCCGGGCATGTGCGCTGAAATCGCCGTTGCCCATCAGATCACCCGATGCGGTTCGCTGAACGCACGCCGCCGGCGGCACGGAGCCGTTTGAGCTGATGTAATTGTTCAACGCGAGCCCTATCTGCTTCATATTGTTGACGCATTGCGCACGACGAGCCGCTTCACGCGCCGACTGCACAGCGGGAAGCAAAAGTGCGATCAAAATAGCAAGGATTACGACGACGACCAGGACTTCAATCAACGTGAAGCCGCGGAAATGAGGATTCCATCCGTTGCCATTCGTCGTTCTCATCACACGCGCCTCCTAGCTGCGATCACACTAGCTCACACAGTTTTCTATGCGTCGGGATTGCTCTCGTAACCAGCCATTTCCATTCGTGAGTATCGGTGGAATCCGTTGAATTCTCACCGACCGGGCTCGGCCAATCCTTCGCTCTCAACACAGCATACCTGATCGCTTTTACTTTTGTCATAGGTTGTCGGCAAATCTTTGCGACCGAGCCCGATCGGTTGTCATTGATCGAATCATCACGCATCAACGTCTGGCGAGCGGCGGCTTACGTTCCGTGATGGTCGGAAGCGTCTGAGACATCTCCCGATTCAACTCGATGAACGCCGCCCATTTTTCAGGAACATTGTCCTCATAAAAAATTGCCTCGACTGGGCATTCGGGCATGCATGCCTCGCAGTCGGTGCATTGTTCGGGATTGATGAATAGCATCCGTTCCCCTTCGTGGAAGCAGTCGCACGGACAAACGACGACGCAATCGGTGTACTTGCAATCGAAGCACGGCTCGGTCACAACGAAAGCCATGGAGGTTCTCCCTGAAAAAGTGGTCGCGAATGCACTTTCACCCAGGGAATGCCCGAACTCCTACGCGACCGGACAGAAATCTTTTGCAAAAATGAGTTGATTTCTCGGGATCGCTTTCGTGGAGACTTCTGTCGTGGATTCGGCTGAAATACCGCGTTTGGGAACGTCGTTCGATCTTCTGGAACGATTCCGACTTGGCGAAGACGCGGCTGCAGACGCAATCTTTGAACGATATTTTGAACGCCTTGTCGCGCTGGCGCGAGCGGGGCTATCGGCTCGAATCGCTCAGCGTGTCGATCCTGAGGATGTTGTGTTGTCGGTCTATCGCAGCTTCTTCTGCGACGCGCGGATGGGCCGGTTCTCGCTGGCGCGAAGCGGCGACCTCTGGCGGCTGCTCGCGGCAATCACGCGGCACAAGGTGTTGCACCAGGCGCGTTATCATCGCGCGGAGCGGAGGTCGGTCGGAGCCGAGATTCCGCTCGATGCAAATGATGTGGTGCGGTGCGACGAGCCGACTGTTGAGGAAGCCGTTGCGCTTGGCGACGTGATGGAGGACGTTTTTTCACGCCTTGACCCGTTTGCGCGACGGGTGCTCGAACTGCGTCTGCAGGATCTCACGCTCGAGGTGATCGCGGAGCGACTCAAACGTTCAGAGCGAACAATTCGTCGCACACTCGACCGAATTCGCGACCTCCTTACTCGGCGGCTCGCTGATGAGTGAACAATTCGAGATGATTATCGCCGCGTTCGAGCACGCCTGGCTCCGTGAAGGACGCGCGGAAATCGCTGAGTTTCTGGGGCACGTTTCCGATTCGTTGGTACGCGATCGCCTACTTCACGAACTTATTCTCATCGACGTGGAAATTCGCTGGCGCCGCGGCGAGCAACTTCGGCTCGATGATTATTTGTGCAAGTTTCCGGAACTCGGCCCGCTCGACTCGTTGCCCGTTGAGATGATCGGGCAGGAGTATCGTGTTCGGCAGCGATGGGGTGATCGGCCATCGCACTCGACGTTTCTCGCTCGTTTCGAATCGAAACGCCATCACCTACGCGATGAACTTCGGCGAATCGACGAGGAACTGAAGCTGGAGACCGCAACACCTCACCTCACGCGGGCTACTGTCCCCGCGATGAGCGAATCGTGGTCGCTCACCGATTTGCCACGCGTGTCACACGATCATTTTCTATTGAAGCGGTTGATCGGCGCGGGACGAATGGGCAAGGTCTACGAAGCACAACGCATCCATGACCATGCGACCGTGGCGGTGAAATTCCTACGTCGCGAGCTTCTGTCGCATACGCCGCTTGTCGACCTGTTTCTCTATGAAGCTGCAACCGTTGCGCGGTTGCGTCACGAGCGCATTGTGTCGATTCACGGCATCGGACGAACACCCGGCGGGTCGTGCTTCCTCGTGATGGATCATGTGAACGGTCCCAATCTCGATCAGGTCATTCGGCAGCGATCGGTTTCGATTTGCGAAGCGGTCGATCTCGCAATCGACCTATCCGAAGGCCTCGAGCATGCGCACCATCGCGAGGTCGTGCACTGCGACTTGAAGCCAGCGAACTTGCTGCTGGATCGCGAATTCGGATTGCGCATCACCGATTTCGGCCTGGCACGTTCTTCGCTGACTGCGGGCAGAACCGAATTCGGAGCAATCGAAGGAACGGCTCCCTTCATGGCGCCTGAGCAGGTTTCACCGGTTTGGGGAGAAGTCGATGAAAGGACTGATATTTATGGAATCGGCGCTGTCCTCTACAACCTGCTAACACTCCGGCCGCCGTGGGTCGGCCGATCACTGCCGGACGTTTTGTGGGATGTTGTCAGCCGGAAACGCGTGACGCCCGTGAGGGTGCTTCGGCCGGATCTGCCCGACGCCGTCGCGCAAATCTGCGATACATGCTTGGCGAAATCTCCAGGCGATCGATTTTCGTCAGTCTCGCAATTGCTCCGGTTTCTGCGCGAGTCTGCGAAGGAACTACAGTCGCAACTTCCCGACAGTCCTGTTGTTTGAGTAGATCAATTAAAATGTGTTACTTTGAATTCGCGAATGCCATCGTCAAACGTCTGAATAAAAACTCCCACTGACCCTGTCCGCTGGAACATGGGATTGAGCATGACTGTCTTGCGTCTCTGTCGCAGTTTCTCGGTTGCCGAGCGATCGAGTGCGATGATCAGTTCTTCGTCGTTCGACCGTCGAATCGCGCAGATGCCGAAATTTTCTGCGGATCCGGCTGGCAAGAGGTCGATCGGCTGACGGTCTCCCAGATCAAATTCACGACTCGGTAGAAAACGCTTGTAGCCCGGCTGGATCGTGTCGGGCCTTCCCTTGATCGGCCCACGAAAAATCACGTCGGCCGTTTTGCCTTCTGCTCCCAGGTCGAGAAGTGTTCCGAGGAGCCGTTCGCTTAGAATCGGGATCCCGCCAGAGGATAGGACATGCGGAAGCGAGGCAGGGCCGTGCTCGACATCGGCCGCGGGGCGCTTGCCGATGATGAGCGGTTCGTCGAACGGAACAAAACGCCGCGGTGATTTGAAGTCGGCGAGACTCGTATATCCATCCGGCCAGATTGTCGCGCCGACACAGTCGTCCGGAATGTGATCCCAGAAATTAGCTTCAAGTGTGGGAATCAGCTCGCACCGGATCAATCGAACCGACTGAGTGCGGAGCACCTGGATGAAACAGGCCAGGTCCAAGTTGTCGAGTCGAAGGGAGAAGTATCCGTGCGCCCGGCCAGTCGGATCATTTGATCCCGGCTCGCCGACCGGACGGACAATTGCACCAAACTCAGAAAGCTCCGGCGCCAGGTCCGCGGTCCAGAAGGAGCCGTCAATCCTTGCGAATCCGGAAATCGACATTCGTTTTTCTCGGGAGATCAGTCCGCGAATTGCGGTAAGCCAAATCGCCTCACTCAATCGCCAATCATGGCTCTCGCGTCACCGAAATCAGCGCAGTGGCGACACCAAGTTTGCCATCGGGCAAAGTCACACGGAACATTGCGGCGACGTGGTCGGATTCCCAGTCGTCACCGTTGAGTGAGAAAACGAAATAGGTTCCACGCTCATCGCGACGCAACTCGGAAGAGAAGGTCGGTTCGCCAGAGCCTTCGCCCCAGTGGTCTTGCCCTTTGTTGCCATCACCCCAGGCGATTGCCTTGCCAATCTTGGTGCCGGTCCAGTTTCCCGGTCCGAATCGAAGCCGAAATGAAGTGCAATTGGCGCGAAAACCAGGTTCGCCTTCACCAAGCTGGCCATCAAATAACAAGAGAATCGATTGTGAATCGCGTGCGACGACTGGTACGAGCGGCTGATCTGCCTTTTTGCTCGTGATGCCTCGCTTCTTGGTCGAGGTTTTTGGCGAAGTCGTTGTCGAGCCTTCAAGCGGCATCACCTTGCCGTTCTGTTCGCGTTTCAGTATTCGATTCTGCACCAGCAAAGGGCCGAAAATCGCCGTGCGATCGAACTTCCCTTCAACGGTCAAACGATCACCAACCGCGATCTTGGGCATCGTGACTTTTGAATATTCGAGTGTGATCTGCACAGGTTGGCCGGTGGGAAAGTTGTGCCCGGTTGAAAGGTAAACGAACGGCTCATTAGCCATCGAAACCTTGCCTGTCACTCGAAGTACTTTCCCCTGATAAAGCTTCGCGGCCTCAGTGGTATCGGGTGCGAACTGCTTGCCCAGATCCTCGGCGGAAATCTCGATGACCTTGCCGGCGGATGTTTGCCCTAGCGACGCGGTGATGCTAATCCAAACGCAAAAAAGCGATGTTGCCAACGTCAGCGAAAGCATGCGTCGAATCATGGTTGACACCCTTGCACATCACGATATTTGCGCGTTCATCTATTTGGCGCGAACGCGATTGTTCTTGGCGTTATGTTCGAGTTCGACGAGCCCAAGTTCCTCGAGCAGCGGCGGAACGTACACGGCGAATCGTCCGCGCAGCCCTTTTTTTAGCCCATACCAGCCGCCGATCGGATTATCGGGCGATCGTCCCCACGCTTCGACGGTCCCATCCTTGGCCGGCTTTTGCTCGTCGGCGCCGCCAAGTTCAACCCAGTCGCCAGCGGCTTTGAGCATGGCGTGGAGGTCGTCGACGCACCGGACGTCGTAATGCAAAACCGTTTTGCCAACGGTGCATACCAGGATGCGCACGCCATCTTTTTCATCGACGTGCATCGTGTATTCGGCCGTGCCTGGCGGAGTTTTGAGCGGCCAGGGATTCGCCTTCGTACGATCGAGATTTGCCATGTGCCAAGGATCTCCGATCGAGGCAATTATTATGAGCGAATTTACATTGAAATGCCTGTTGAAACAACATTCGAGCGCGCAGGCCGATCATCGTGATCGGCCCGCGTACAACTTGTTCGCTTATGACTTGCTTTCGCAGTTGAACATCCACTGCACGCCGAACTTGTCGGTCAGGTTGCCGAAGTAGCCACCCCAGAACATTTCGGCCAGCGGCATTTGTACCGAGCCGCCTTCAGCGAGCGCGGCGAAGAGGCTATCAGTCTCGGCGCGGGTGTCTGGCGATAGGCTAATATAGAAATTGTTGCCCATGTTAACCTTGAACCCCATTCCCTCGGGGGCGTCGCTTCCCATCAGCATGTGTCCGCCGAGAATCGGCAGTGCAACGTGCATGACGAGGTTCTTGTCGGCGTCCGCCGGCGCGGGACAACCTTCGGACGGCGGGGCATCGCCGAACCGCATGATCCCCATGGGGAATTCGGTTCCAAATACCTTCTTGTAGAAATTGAAGGCTTCTTCTGTCGAATTGGTGAAATTCAGGTACGTGCTAACCTTTGCCATGCTCTGACTCCTCGCGATTGGGAAGAAGATCAAGCCCCTGGACACCGTTCTTTATCGGCCGGATCGGCAACGGATGTACAGTTATAATTCGCGCGAGTTGGACAAGCAAGGGGCAGGAGTTTTAGGCGCAAGAAAATCCAACCGGCACTCATCGCGCCGGTTGAGACTGCGACCAGTTCGGGGTACGCATTACGTCAGGACGACTTTTCCAGGAAGCGTTCCATCAGGCGGAAACCCTGATCGAGAAACGGCCCATTCGCCGCAAGTGCATCGGGTTCGTTATAGCCGAGGCCAGATCCAGCGAGGCCCGCCCCAGCCATCGCCCAGGGAACCCAGGCGCGGTCGTGCGCGCGGGTGGAAAGCAGCGTCGCGTGGTCGGGCGAGATGAGAATACGGCCGCCGTGTTTGCGAATCGCTTCGTACACCGGTCCAACGATATGCTGATCCATCTGTTCGAGCGCTTCGACCTTGGCTTCGGCCCTTCCTTCGTGGCTGGCCTCGTCGGGTGCTTCGACATGTACGCAAACGATGTCGTACTTCTCGAGTGCTGCCACGCCGGCTCGGCCCTTGGCGGCATAGTCGGTGTCGAGATAACCGGTGGCGCCTGCGACGTCGATCCGATCCCAGCCAGCGAGTTGCCCCACGCCTCGTACGAGATCGACGGCTGAGATGATCGCACCGTTCAGCCCGTGAAGTTCCTTGAACTTCTTCAGGCTAGGCGCTTTGCCCTGGCCCCAAAGCCAGATGGCGTTGGCAGGGCGTTTTCCCTTCGAGCGTCGTTCTTCGTTCACTGGGTGATTGGCAACGACTGCGGTTCCGAGCTGCATGAGCTCGCGGAGCAGTTGCGAGCCGGTGCCGATCGGCAGGTGTTCGAGCGCGGGCTGATTTGGCTTGTCGTGTGGCGGGGTTGTGAGTGTCGAGTCGTCGAACGGCATTTCGCCCGGCTTGCCGCGATAGACAAGCAAGTTGCGATAGCTCACGCCGGGATGAAACTCGATGCTTGGCCGACGAGGAATGCCGACTTCGCGGTCGAGCGCTCGGAGAAGTTCCGCCCCTTCTTCGCTGGTGATGTGGCCAGCGGTGAAGTCGGTCAGTTTGCCGTCTTCGGTGTAGATCAAGTTGCAGCGAATCGCCCAGTCGTCGGGACCGAGCGGGATACCCATCGCTGCGGCTTCAAGCGGGGCGCGGCCGGTGTAATACAGCTCGGGATCGTAGCCGAAGAGGCTGAGGGTTGCGACGTCGCTCGCAGGCAAGAAACGGTCGGGCACGTTACGCGAACGGCCGAGCACGCCATCGTGCGCCACCGCGTTCATGTTCGGGATTTTGGCAGCCTGAAGCGGCGTTTTGCCGCCGAGGCTCGCCTGCGGCTGGTCGGCCGCGCCATCAGGGATGACGATCGCGTATTTCATCGCTGTTTCGCTGGAATTCGAAGTGAGGAATGACTGGATTCTAGCCGTCGCCCCTGGCGGTGTCTTCAGGTCAGTCCTCGACGCCGAGGCAAACACTGGGACGACGGACGACGTCGAGCGCATCAATCTCAGCGAGTGCTGATTTGAGACTCGCTTCGATCGCATGATGCGTCATGATCACAAGCGGAACATGACCGTCGCTGCCGTCCGCCGGCTCGTGCTGAATGACGCTCGCGATGCTAATTCCATGGCCGCCAAGCGCTTTCGCAAGAGTTGCGAGCACACCGGGACGGTCGGCGATCGAGAACCGGAGATAATAGCGGCTACGAACCGCGTCGGGCGAAGCGAGTTGGATTGTGGGAGCGTCAGTCGACCAGAGATTGAGCGCCTTGAACGTGAGCGCTGCGCGGCCAACCACGACATCGATCACATCGCCAACGACCGCCGACGCTGTCGGGAATTCTCCCGCGCCCCGGCCGTAAAAGAGCGTGTCGCCCACTGCATCGCCCACGACACGAACCGCGTTGTACGGCCCTCGAACCTCGGCGAGCGGCGTGCCGCGCTTGACGAGCGTGGGTGCGACGCGCAGTTCCAATCCTTCACCGGCCGACTTCGCGAGTGCCAGCAATTTGACAACGTATCCCAACTCACCGGCATATGTGATATCGGCGGGCTGAAGCCGGTCGATCCCTTCGCGAGGAATTTGCTTGGTGGTGACGGTCGCACCGAAGGAAAGCTGCGCAAGAATCGCGAGCTTGTGGGCGGTGTCAGTGCCGTCGACATCGAGCGTCGGGTCGGCCTCGGCGAACCCCAACTCCTGCGCTTGCTTGAGCGCGAGAGAGTAGGGGAGGCCCTCTTGCGTCATTTTGCTAAGAATATAATTGCATGTGCCGTTGACGATGGCAGCAAGGCTGGTGACGCGATTGGCCGCGAGGCCAACTTCAAGCGCCTGGATGATCGGAATTCCGCCGCCGACGCTCGCTTCAAACGCGACGGCGCGGCCGTATTTCCTGGCCTGGGCAAAGATTTCGCAGCCGTGCTCGGCGAGCAGCGCTTTGTTCGCAGTGACGACGTCCTTGCCGTTCGCAAGTGAATCCATCACCAGGCCAAGCGTCGGCTCGATGCCGCCCATCGTCTCGATGACGACCTTGATCTCAGGATCGTCGACCACGAGGCGAGGGTTATCACTCAGCTTGCGAGAGTCGAAGGTGAGCGATCGCTTCTTGGCGAGGTCGCGCACGACTGCATGTTTCAGGTCGATCACCCGTCCCGACCGTCTCGCGATCAGGTCGGATCGTTCGGTGAGCAGTTTCGCGACCCCCGCGCCGACCGTTCCCAGCCCCAGCAACCCAACGGCCACCCGTTCCATTACATAACCTCGCCCGGCCGATTTGCTTAACCACAATCGTGCAACGATCTTCGCGCGGAAGAACCAGGGTAGCGATTGTGGGCAATTGCCGCAAGTTCAGCGGCGCGGCGGGGTGGACACAGGGGCTTCATTAAGTGGGTGGCCGCGGATCTTGATCCGGGGCGGCGGAGCCGCAAGAGGCGTCGGAATTTGCTTGGCACTACAGAAACGACGACAAATCTGTTGCCGCTGCGCGGCCCCGGATCAAGATCCGTGGCCACCCGGAAAATTCCGAAAACGCGAGAGGTAATGAGGAGCCCTAAATTGCCGGATTGCAAGGGTACCCCAGGCTCTTGAACCTGGGCGGCGGAGCCGCGAGAGGCGTCAGTTCAAGCTTGGCACGGCAGAAATGACAACGAAGTCTCTTGCCGCTGCGCGGCCCCGGATCGAGATCCGGGGCCACCCTTGGAATGCAAAAAAAGGCGAGGCAAACCCGGTCAGTTGATGACCGCCAACGCCCCGCGCGTGACGCCGTATTTGCTCGTCGCCTTCAAGTCGCGCCAGAGGCCTTTCACTTCACGCCGCCCTGAGAGGGCATCACGATAGAGCCCAATAATCTTGCCGACAGCTTGAGGTGAATCGTCCAGGAACTCGACTCGCAGGTTTTTCACACCGCGCGTCAGAAACCCGGGCAGATACTCGGCAGAAGTTTGCGGAACCGCGTTGTACAGCGTGTTCCGACAGCCGACATCGGCCTTGAGCGGGTGGTCGGCCCCAACGCGGTCTCGGAGCTTGACGTCGTGATGATCGCACGGCCGCCCGCAATTCGTGTGATCGGTTCCCGGCGACATGAACGCGCAGAACACGCAATGCTCCATGTGGAACATGGGAATCTGCTGATGGATCACAACCTCGAGCCAATCGGTCGGCACGTTGGCAATCAGGTCGTTCAACTGCTCGGCCGCGAGGTCATAGCTCGCCGTGACGCGAATCGCTCCCTTCGCCTTGTAGAAAGCAGCGGTTAGTTCATTGGCAATATTCAGGCTGAAATCGGCAACGAACGGGATTTCGCGATCGGCGCAGTAATAGAGCCCGCCGGGATTGCGCACGAGCAAGCCGTCTGCACCGTACTTGCGGAGCACGTTGAACAGCGTCGCCTCGCCTGGCTTTTGGATGCGTGGAGTCGCCAGGAAGATTGTTGCGCTGGGATTCGTCCGGACGGCCGCCACAGCATCAGGATAAAGCTTGATATCCTGATATTCGGCGTAAATTGTGGTGACGCCTGCCTTCAATGCCGCTTCGATTTGCGCCGTATTGCGACAAAGCGCCGAGAGGACAGGTTCAGCGGACGCGTTCGATGGCTCGTGCAAGGGACGGAGCGCAGGCAGCACAGGTTCGGCGGCGATGGCACGCGGCGCAGGAGTGCGGCAGAGGGTGTCGAGTTGGCTCGTCAAATCGCGACGCAAATTGTTGAGCAAACTTTTGGGCACGAGCGGCCCGCCCTGAAGCGAACAGGTGACGTTGCCGAGCGTGAAAAGGGTATCTCCAAGGCGGTCGAGATTTGCGCGAATGTCCTCTTCGGTTGCGACTTGTCGCTCGGCCGCAATCAACGGAGTTTCGGCTGTTACGGTCGCATTTATGCCCGTGGATGTTGTGCCCGTGAGCGAGAGCGGTTCGCCAACGAATGCGTTCACAGCAATGTCGAGCGTGAGCTTGCGCCGGGGTGGACCTTCAAAGGTCGAGCGAAGTTGGCGGGTGAGTTCGGGGTCGTCGGTTTTCCAGACGCGCTGGCCGACGTGCAACTGTTGCGGATCGAGGTCGCGACGACCAAATCCAAGTTCGGCCATGCCGGCGGACAGTCCGCCGGCGGGAGCGGGCTGGCTCGGTTGGCGATGGCGACCTGGACGGAATACCTCGTAAACGCGTCCACCCTGCTCGGGGACGTCTCGGTTTTCGTCGCCGTCGAAGACGAGACCGTCACCCTTTTTCACGGGTGTGGCGAGGTTGATTCGTACCTTGCCAGCACTGATCGACTCAACTCGTCCCAGGAACACTCCGCGCTTCTTGGAGTAATCGCCACGGACGAGAACCTTGTGGTTGTTCCCATCAAGGAATCCGTGACTGAAGCCGCGAGAGAATGATAATTCCATTGCGCGAACGTCGTCGCTGCCAATAGTCGACGGCCGGCCGGCCCACGCGTCATCAATGGCGCGGCGGTAATGTCGCGTGATGTTGGCGACATATTCGGGCGCTTTGAGCCGTCCTTCGATTTTCACGCTAGCGACGCCCAGTTCCATCAGGTGCGGAATCAGGTCGTACGCGGCGAGATCTTGGGGACTGAGGAGATATTGCGTGGCATCGAGATCCTGCAGCACACCGTCTTTGACAATCTGATAAGGCATCCGGCAAGCCTGCGCGCATTCACCGCGGTTTGCCGAGCGACCGCCAAGTGCTTCGCTCGTGAGACACTGGCCCGAATAGGCGACGCACAGGGCGCCATGAACGAAGACCTCGACGGGCAGCATCACGCGCTCGCGCACCTTGCGGATCTCGTCGACCGACAGTTCGCGAGCCAGAATGACGCGGGTGCAGCCAAGTTCCTCGGCGAGCCGGACGCTTTCGGCTGAGGTAACCGACATCTGGGTCGAAGCGTGAATTTCGAGGTCGGGGCAGGTCGCGCGAATCAATCGCGCAAGACCGACGTCCTGGACTATCACCGCATCAACGCCCGCGGCGGCGACTTTGCGAATGAGGGCTTCCACGTCTTCGAGTTCGTCGGGAAAGACCAGCGTGTTTAGCGTGACGTAACCCTTCACGCCGCGAGCGTGAAGCGTGCTCATCGTGTCGACGAGTTCGGTAGCGTCGAAATTGGAAGCGCGAGCGCGGGCGTTGTGGCCCTGAAGGCCGAAATAGACGGCGTCGGCCCCGTTTTCGATCGCGGCGATAAGGCATGTGCGATCGCCGGCCGGCGCGAGCAGTTCGGGCCGCTGCAGCGGAGGCTTGGAAACAGGATTTACAACCAAATCATCAACGCTTGCCACGATCAATTTATTCCCATTTGCAAAAGTCTTTAGAAGTCACGCACCTGGATTCGGGCACAAGCCCAAGTGGGTGGCCGGGACAACTCGTTGTCCCGGTCGCGAAGCGACAAGAGGAGTTCGCGAACTTTACGGCTTTGCCCTACTGTAGCTGCGCCACCTAGACAGCAAAGTTGTCCAGGCCACCGCTTCCTCTCGCTTGCGATATCCTAACCGCGTAGCTCCTAAGTTCTATCAAACGACCTGCTTGTATCTTCGCGAGAATATCCGTCAACGCGATGATCGAAGTTGTCTCTCAGCCGCTCGCGAATTCCCATGACCGTCGCCGCAATCGGTCCAACCGCCGTGAGCATCGCGACGCACCAGAAAAGCCACACATCCTGGCGAATCCGGCTCCAGGTGCGAAAATCGCCGTCGCTTTCTGAGAGCATGGCTCTGAGAGTGACCCAGAAAATGCCGATGACGCCAAGCTTGAACGTGATCCAGGCCAGGCGGTCGACGGTGCGGAGGGCGGGGCGATGGCTATGCATGGAACGCGTCGCTCCAGCGGCTCGCGCAACGACTCAGGCGTTCCCACGCACGAAACGCAGGAACGCCTGTGAGCTATCGTACCGTTTTGAGTCAAGATCCGACAGACCCGCCGCGATCAGGCCGCCTTCTTGATCCCCAGCGAGGTACGCCACTCTTCGTCGAGTTCGGGCAACGTCTTGCCGGTGAGATCCTTGAACATCTGGTCCTTGTACGTCCCTTCGCGCATCGCCTTGTTCAGCTTTTTGACCAGATCTTTGTCGTACTTGTCGGTCACGAATTTCAGGAATGCGGCGGTGGTGCGATAGGCCTGGTTGTAGTGCGGGTCGCGAGCGATCCGGCCGATCTTGCCGGGCTCGTAGATGAAAAAGCGGAAATAGTCGGCCACGCCTTCGACGAGCCAGCCCGGGTTACCGCGCCCGCGATAGCGCTGAACGATGTGCGTGGTTTCGTGAATCATCGCGCCGAGGTCTTCGGGGTGAGCTTTGAACCACTTCGTTGCGCCAGTGATCCGGTTGCCGCCGGCCATCGCCACGCCGTTATAGTCGGGTGTGATGATCATTTTGATCGACGTCGTCGGCTTGAAACCTTCCGAGGCGAACTCTTCGTTGATGCGGGGATACCACTTTTCGCAGAGCTTGGCGACTTTCTCCGCCCATTCCTTCAACTCGGGCGCTTTGGTCGTATCAGTCTCGATCTCGACGGGATAGCGGAAGGGGTGGAGGGCCGGCGTCGACTCGATGGCGACTTCGCGGACGATCATCGGCGACTTCTGTTCGCCCTTGGGTGTGATGCGAACCGCCTTCACCTTGCCGATTTCCGGCTTATCCCAGGTCGCGGTATCACCCTTGAGCGATCCAGCAGGCTCGAACTTCGAGCCGTCGCGGGAGATTTCGATGTTTGCGGCGAGATGACCGTCTTTCGTGTCGGGAGCACCCGTGGTGAACTTCAGTCCTTTGAGGTCAATTTCACGATCGAACCGGATTGTGAGGTGATCGGTCGCCTTGGGTGTTTCGGTCGAGCGGAAAAAAGTGCCGGGATCCCCGTCGAAGACGAACTGGCGAATGTGGCCGGAGTCGGTTTTGAGAGAGGATTCGACCGACGTGCTGACGGGCTCTTCTGCGTGGATGAGCGGCGGGACGAGGAGTGCAAGCGAGGCGGAAAAGCAGCGGAGCAATTTCATGGATGGAACTCGGGGTGAGAAGAACGCGATGAGAACAAATGCTCAGGCTAGCTCGGGTGAGTCTCACCGCCTGGCCCTCCAAGGCCAGTTGCGATGAATGTCTTTGAGAGATCTGAGATATACCAGCCGGTCGTGCCAGCCGACAATGAGAAAAGCGCCATACAGGAGAAACAGGGACCAATCAGCGAATATGTATTCCCGCGGACGCCCCCAAAAGCTCACATGGCTTTTAATCCAGTAGCCAGTTCCGAGCCAGACGACGAGTGACGCGATCGCGATCCCGACGAGTTGAGCGAATCGTCGTAGGGCGAGCACGCTTTTGATCGAGCCACGCGATCGTGGGTATTGCGTTAAGTCAAACTGGTTTTGTAATGCTTCTTCGATCATCGCTCGAGCGACCGCAACCTCTCGACGCGGTAGAAAACGCCAAGGGATCTTGATCACCAACGAGCCTTCGCGAAAGCCTGCTTCGGTCGGACTCCAGTAAACCAGTTCTACGCTCTTCCATTCGACTCGCCGAGGAGACTTCGCGCCGATGGGATGGAATTCGACATGGCGCGAGTCAATGACCCAAGTTCCCCAAGACTTGTACCAGAGGGTCAGCAAACACACGAAAAGAAAGACAATGTCGAGCGAGATGAGGCAAGCGACCATCGGCATTTCAAGCGGTCGATTCGATAGTCGCATGCCGACTGTCATCGCAACGGCTGGAACTAGCCAGCAGATCGACTCCAAAAGCCTGAACAAACGTGTGCGGCGGGTTTCTGTTGAGATGAGTACTTGGGCACGAACGCCATCAGAGGGCGCTGTTGATTGTATTTCGTCCATGGTTCTCCCCATTTGCAGGGGATGGATTCTTCGACGTTCCCCAGTTAACCAAACACATCAAATCCAAAAACAACAAACCCCGCAAGCATGAGCTTACGGGGTTCGCGTATTGAATTCGGAGGCAATGTCGATCAGGCGAACAGTTCGGGAACAACGGTCCCGCCGTCGACAACCTTGATCGGCCGGCCCAGCGGGCTCATGTTTTCCTTCTTCGGGTCGATCTTGAGCGACTTGCAGCAGCTTGCGAGCAGGTCGACGATCTGCACCGGGCGGTCCTTGACCTCATTGCCCGACTCGACCGTGCTGCCAATCACCTGGCCACCTTTGATGCCGCCGCCGGCGAGTGCGACGTTGAACGCACGCGGGAAGTGGTCGCGGCCGGCGTTGGGGTTGATCTTCGGCGTGCGGCCGAACTCGCCCATCCAGATGACGAGCGTGTGGTCGAGCATGCCGTGCTTCTTGAGATCGGCCAGCAGCGTCGCATAAGCGGCGTCACACTGGCCGGCCGTCGTGGTCATCTTGTCATTGATCGTCTGGTGCATATCCCAGCCGCCCAGCCGCACTTCGACGAACGTCACGCCCGCCTGAACGAGCCGACGAGCCAGCAAGCAGCCCTGGCCGAACGCATTTTGACCATAAGCTGCACGAAGCTTGGGATCTTCGGACGAGACGTCGAACGACTTCATCCGCGGCGATAGCACCATGCCGGCGGTTTGCTTGTAGACGCTGTGGTGCTCGCGAACGCGGTCGGCGCCGCCAGTCGCGGCGAAGCCCGAGTTTTCCAACGATTGCAGCAGGCCGAGCCGGCGGGTGAAGCGATGCGTTGGCACAGGTGTCGCGACGTTTTCCGGAAGTTGCAGCGGATTCGCGACCTGGAACGGCTCGTACGAAACGCCGAGCATCCCCGCACCGACCGTTCCACCCGCACCACCCACGCTGACAATGTGCGGCAGGTCGAACTTGGGATCACCCAGCTCGGCGGCGGCCACACAACCGAACGCGGGGTGCTTCACCGTGCCCGAGGGAGCGTAACCTGTGTGAAGCTGATACGTCGCACGCTGGTGGTTGCCTTCCTTGTTCGTCATCGACCGGATGATCGCGATGTCCTTCATCATCTTGGCCGTTTCCGGCCAGTATTGCGCAATCTTGATTCCGGGAACTGCCGTGTCAATCGACTGAATCGTGCCGCCGTTCGTCGTGCCCGGCTTGGGGTCGAACGTGTCCATCTGGCTCGGGCCGCCGCTCATCCACAGGAGGATGCAGGCCATTTGCTTCTTGCGCAGCTCTTCAGCCTGAAGCGCGACGAGGTCGGTGAAGCTCGCTGCCGCCAGCCCAGCGACACCCAGGCCGACCGACTGAACAAACCCTCGACGGCTGATCACGCCGTCGCCGTTCATCCGCACGTTAACGATGGTTTTCTCGGGCATCGCGGCGCGTCCTGGAAAGAAGTGAATAGGCGGGGCCGGCGGGGAGAAACAGTTCTCCCCACGCGGTTGAAAAGCGGTTTCGAGTCGATACGCGTTTAGCGGCGGCTGATGAACTCGGTCGAGTTCAACAAGCTCCAAAGGATGTCTTCAAATCCTTCAACGCGATTGCCAACCTGCTCGAGGTAATGGCCGCAAACCTGTATTTCCTTCGCGCTGGGGCGTCGGGCCAGCACGCGGACATAAAGTGTTTCGAGCACGACGCGGTTATCGGCCGTCGACTTGAGCAACTCGCCAAGCATTGAGTTTGGCGTGGCGCGGAGGTTGTTGTTCACCGCCTGGCTGTTCATCAAGTAGAGCGCCTGCGGGATCGTGCCCATCACATCGTCGTTGGGAGTCGAAGGATCGACGCCGAACGTCTTGTTGAACTTGCCACGAGGACCGTTCTGCGCTCGATTCGTCTGCATAGCCGCCGCCTGTGCGACCGACACGTCCTTGTCCTTCTCGCCCGCCTTTTCCTTGCCCTTTTCGAGTTTCTTGGCCATGGCCATTCGAGCGGCGTTAGCGTTCGGGCGGGCGAAGGTTTCGACAGGTAGGCCAAGCGCCTGGGCGAGTGAGTCGAAGATTTGATCGGCGCGGAGACGGCTCGGGCAGTTGGCCGCGAAGCGGGTGCGACCAGCGGCGCTGTTCGTCGAACGCGACTCACGCTGATAGGCGTGCGTATTCAGGATTGTGCGATACAGCCAGGCAACGTCATAACCGCCCTTTTGCCACTGGCTCGCGATCGCGTCGAGAACTTCGGTGTTGTGTGATTCCTTCGTCGGGCCCATGTCGTCGACGGGGTTATAAAACCCTTCGCCCATCAGCGAACCCCACACCCGGTTCACGAACGCCTTGGCGAACCAGGGGTTGTCCTGCCCGGTCACGTAGGACGCAAGCAGCTCGCGGCGGTCGTCGGTTTTGAGGCCGACGTGACTGGGGCTGTGTTCGCCGACGAAGAATTTGGGGTTCATCGGGATCTGCACGGTCGGATCTTTCTTGTCCGGCATCGTGTAGCGCTGGGCGCCCTTGACGGCGATGATCCCGAAGACCGCTGGTTGTTTGTTTGCTGGATCGCGTTTGACGATCTGCGCCTGGCGAACACCCGCGAAGAACGCGGCGAACTCGTGGAATTGTTCACGCTTCCACTTATCGCTGGGGTGATCGTGGCACTGGGCGCATTGAATTTGAATCCCCATGAAGACGCGGGAGACTTCGCCCGCGAGCTCGACAGGTTGACCCATCTGGGCAAGGCTGAACGCGGTGGCGCCGTTCTCTGTATTGGCACCTTTCGCAGTCAAAATTTCGTGGACGACCTCGTCCCACGGCTTATTCTTGGCGAATTCATCCGACAGCCATGACTCGAACGATGGGTAATTGATTTGCTGAGGCGTTTCGTTGGGAGCGCGGTAAGAAATTACGTCGCGCCAGTAGCGGGCCTGATTGGTCGCGAACGCGTGCGACTTGAGCAGCGAGTCGATCAGTTTGGCCCGCTTATCCTTGTCGCGCGAGTGGAGGAACGCCCGCATTTCGTCGATCGACGGCACGCGGCCGGTCACGTCGAGATAGATCCGGCGCACGAATTCCTCGTCGCTCGTCTGGGGCGAGACGACCGCTTTGGAATCCTTGAGTGATTTATTGAGCATGTCGTCAATCGTTGCCGCCGTCATCGTCGGCGGGGTGATCGACTTCTTGGGGCGGCTGGCAAGTGCGGCGGTGCTCGAAGCGCTATTGCCGCTCTCGGGCTTATCCACCGCGGCTTTCAATTCCTTGAGTGCGGCGAGGGCCTTTTTGCCCTTCTCGGCGTCAGGCTTGGCGACTTCGGTCGGGTTCACCTTGGTCTGGTCGGCGACGAGCTTGGCTTTCGCCTTCGCCGCCGGTTTCGCGGTGGGGGCGTCGGCGCCGAGCATGAGGGCGAAGAGCGGCAGGAAGGCAAAACCCGCGTGGGCGGTTCGCGACCAGGCGGAAAGGGGGGCGAATCTCAAGGTCATGTGCGTGATCCCACTTGCGTGAAACCGGATCGGCGGCGACGCGATCGCAACGCGCCGCCTGCATGTGAGATTCAACACCAGCCCCGCCGTCGAGTTTCGCGAAAACCCGCCCCGGTGCTTTCGTCTCAGGGAAGGAGTGCAACGATCATGCAAATCGCCACGAGGATGCTGAGAATCGCCATCAAGCCGGCCGGCATGAACTTCTTGGAACGCAGGAACCGCGGCCCGAAAAAGAGAATCATGAGCGCGGAGAGCCCGAGGCCAACCTGCACGCCGAGCTTGGGGCCAACAGTCGTTGCCAGCACGGCGGCGATCAGGCCGACAATTCCGCTGATCGTGCCGGCGATGAGCGACGGTTTACTCCGCGCCTTGACGTAACCCATCGCGCCTCCCGCGATGAGCAGCAGCGCATAAACCCCCAAAATCACCGCGACGGTTGTTGGCCCCATGACTCTACCGACTCCGACTCTATGAGAAAGACTAGGCCCTTGCGGCCCGTTTGGCGCAAGGCCGCGCCCGGCGTACCAATTTTCATCATAACAGAGCAGCAATCACCCCGCGCGATCAGGCGATCACAGCACGGGAAAACTTGCGTGTTGATGATTGCATGCGTTGCTGGCCGCTGAGTTCGATCCTCAACGCTTGGCGAACGCAGAGACCCACCCAAGGTTTGTGCCGATATACGGTCGCGCTCGCGGGAGTTGGTCGGCGAGTGCTTCCGGGACGACGAGTGTCTGCTCAGATTCGAGCGCAAGGCCCGCGGATCGGGCGATCGCGATCATGTCATCGACTTCGCGGTGAAGCGTGATGATTGGTTGGCGGACACCAGTGACCGGGTCGATGAATCGGGCTGTTTGTCCCTGCCGGGTGAGGTCGGGATGAAGCGCGGAAATGAGACAACGCCCCCCCGGTTCCAGCACGCGTCTCACTTCGCGCAGGGTCGCTTCAAGCGGCGCGATGTGTTCGATCACCAATCCCATCACTGCGAGAGCAAAGCTGTCATCGGCAAACGGTAATGGGCCCGGAAGTGCGACGCGGAGCCAGCCCGTTACACCACGCCCGACTTTTGTCCGCGCACGGATGAGCATCGCCGTCGTGAGATCGCAGGCAGTAACGCTTGCGCCTCTGCCGGCGAGTGCAGCCGTATGCCGACCGGTGCCGCAGCCAAGATCGAGCACGTTTCGCCCGGCGATCGCCTCATAGAGTGCGTGCATCGCCGGTTCTTCGATCGCGATGAGCGGATTACCATCTTCATCGTAACATGAAGCCCAGAGCGAGTATCCGGCCTCCACTGACAAATGCTCTTGCGCGATCATGGGGGGATTTCCAGGTGACTTTTGTTCAGTATCGGGCGACATTATGCGATCTTGCTGAGTCGTTGTCGAGGGGGAAGCGGAAACGAAGACAGGCCCTGCGCAGACCGGGTTCGGTCGGTGCGGGGCCTGTGGAAGGGTCCCAATGCTCGCGATGCGAGTTGGCCTTCTGGACGGATTCGCTTACTGCGGGCCGGGTTCGGCGCCGGCGGGCGGCGGAACGGGCTTGGGCCGGGGGGCGGCCGGAGCGGCTGCACCCGGGGCGGGGGCCGCAGGCGGATTGATGTCGAGCACGGGCGCGGCGGCGTCAGCACCCGGAGGCGCCGGGGCCTTGGTCGGCAGCAGCGTGGCCGGGTTAGCCTCGGAGTTCGGCGAGGTGCTCGGCGGCGGCGGCGGAGTCATGCCCATCGCCGACATACGGGCGCGCTGGGTGGCGGCCTGCGTGTTCGCCCAGGGGAAGGCGGGGCCTTCCGAGAAGTACTGGACGTCGTCGTGCATGTATTTGCCGGAAGGCAGAGTCATGCCGGCGTATTCGACCTGGCAACCGGTAAGCGGCGCGAGGCTAAGTACGGCCGCGCCCGCCAGAAGTGACCATTTTCGGCGATCGGACCGCCGCGGCGATCCCGCGCGAGGGGACAGCATCGGTTCCACCCTCCTTGGTTGAACGCGGCGGTCGAATCCTCTCGACCACCGTCGGGAGCTTTCCCTGAGTCTAAGACGGCTCGGTCATCTCACGCCGGTTGGCGCGATGATCCGGATTCCGCCACAGAAAGGGGATCGGCTCAAAAGGGGGGTCAAGCCCAATGATTCCGCGAATTCCTTCCAAAAACGGACGCGCGCATCGCCCGAACCTAACCGCATTCTCATAAAGGCGCGACCCATCCACCCCGGATTGGGGCGATGGGTCGCGTCGATCGAAATCAATGGTCTGCTTACTCTTACGACTCGTTCGGAGCCTCGGTCGGCGCTTCAGGCGTCGGCTCGGCGGGAGGCGTTTGCCCAGCTTCGCCCGGCTCCTCGGTCTTGGCCTGCCAGAGTTGCTTCAACTGACCGAAGCTACGAAGCGGCACGCTACCCGAAAGCGCATCCTTGGAAAGAGGGGGCGGCGGGGGCGCGGGCTTCGATGGCTTGGGCGTGACGGGCGGACGCGGGGGAGGCGTCGATCGCTCGAACCGACCGCCACCGGGACCGCCAGGACCACGACCTCCGGGACCACGGCCACCGCCAGGCCCGCGATTCGGACCGCCGGGACCACGATCGCCACTCGGACGGTGTGAAGGACCGTCACCGGGACCATGTCCCTGTCCAGCCGGAAGCGATCCTGCCGGAGGTGCCTGCAACTGCGGTGACGGGGGAACGCTGGGACGGGATGAGCGACCCTGACCTTGCTGACCACCGCGACGGTCGCCCTGCTGCGGGCCGCCAGGTCCACGGCCGCGGCCGCCGCTCGGACCACGCTCGGTGCGAGGGCGCTCGGTACCAGGCCGAACCATCGTTAGCGACACGCGCTTACGCTCGTTATCGACACCGATGACCCAGGCAGTCACAACGTCGCCGACGCTCACCACATCGTGCGGGCTCTTGATGTAGCGATTCGCGAGCTGGCTGATGTGGACCAGGCCGGAATCCTTGAGGCCGATGTCGATGAACGCACCGAAATCGACGACGTTCAGGACCGTTCCCTTCAGCTCCATGCCCGCGCTGAGGTCTTCAAGCTTGAGCACGCCCTTCTTGAAGATCGGCTTGGGCAAGTCATCGCGCGGGTCGCGATCGGGACGGGCGAGAGCCTCGAAGATGTCGTGCAGCGTCGGCTCGCCGACTTCGAGCTCGCGAGCGAGCGCGGGCAGGTCGACCGCGTTCATCTTCTCGTGCAGTTCGGGCAACCGGTCACGCTGATTGATGATGTCGGGCGCGAAGCCCATCTTCTCGAGCGCAGCCGCCGCGATGCCATAGCTTTCGGGGTGCACCCAGGTGCGGTCGAACGTATTCTCACCGCCGGGAAGCTTCAGGAAGCCCGCCGCCTGTGTGTACGTAACCGGGCCGACACCTTCGATTTCCGTCAGCTCTTCGCGCTTGGTGAACGGGCCCTTTTCCTTGCGGCGATCGACAATCCGTCGCGCCGTCAATTGATTGAGACCCGACACGTGCCGCAAGAGAGGAATGCTTGCGGTGTTAAGATCGACGCCGACGAAGTTCACGCAACTCGAAATCACTGCTTCGAGCGATTCCTTGAGTTGCTTGGGATTCACGTCGTGCTGGTAAAGGCCGACGCCGATGTTCTGCGGCTCGATCTTGACCAGTTCCGCGAGCGGATCCTGCAGGCGACGGCCAATTGAGACCGTACCACGGAGGGTCGCGTCGAAGTCCGGGAACTCTTCACGGCCGATTGTGCTCGTCGAATAGACGCTCGCGCCGGCTTCGTTTACGATAACGTACGCAAGCTGGGCAAGCTGGCCGTCGGCGGTGTGAGGCTTGGGCGGCGGCGGGGGCAGCTTGGGCTTGGGCGGCCGCGGCTCACCCTTCTGCTTGGGTGGCCGGCCTTCCTTCTTCTGTTGGGCAGGAGCTTCACCACTCGCGGCAGCCGGCGTTTCGGTCGACTCTGCCGCCGCGGGAGCGTCGGTCGATTCCGCGGCAGGAGCTTCTTCGGTCGACTCCGCACTCGGCGCGGCCGGTTCCTCAGCGGCAGGAGCGGCTTCGGGTTCGGGTTCGGCGGCAACCGGTTCCGGCGGGCTCTCTTGCTCCGCCGATGCTTCAGCGGCAGGAGGTTCGGCTTGCGAATCGGCTTCCTGCGAACCACCAGAAACCGGTGGTAATTCTTCACTTGCGGCCGGGGCTTCAGCCGGCGCGGCGGCTTCAGGTTCTGCTGCCGGGGTCTCCTCCGAAGGGGCAGGCGCGGCCGGAGGTGCGCCAGGGCCTTCCATCGTTTCCACGCCGGGATTGGTGTGGAAATAGGTTCCTTCGGAGATGATCTCGGCGATCAACTCTTCGGTTTCGCGGCAGGCGGTGCCGTTGCCGATCGCCACCACACCCACATTGAACTTACCGACGAGATCCTTGAGGTAGATCTTGGCCTCGTGGCGGCGGTTCTGGGGGGCATGCGGATGGATCACGCCATGTTCGAGCAGCGTTCCGTAACCGTCGAGCACCGCGACCTTGCAACCTGACTTCAAGCCTGGATCGATCGCCAGCACGACTTGCTTCGGAATCGGCGGCTGGAGCAGCAGGCTGCGGAGATTTCGCGCAAAGACATCCACCGCATGACGTTCCGCCGCTTCTGTTAGGTCGCGACGAACTTCACGCTCCATGCTCGGGAGGAGCAGACGGTCGAGAGCGTCGTTCGCCGCGTTGCGGAAGAAGTCGCCCTGGGGATGACCTTCGAGCGGCAATTGACCGAACGTCGCCTGTTCCAGCTCGGGACGGGCAACTTCCAGTTTGACCTTAAGCGGGCCTTCCTTGTCGCCACGATTGATCGCCAGCACCCGGTGGGGCGGAATGTGCGAAATCGGCTCGGAATATGCGAAGTAGTCGCGGTATTCGAGCCCTTCGCCCTCGGGAATATCCGACTTCGTGGTGACGATCTTGCCCGTCTTCCAGACCACCCGGCGCACTGCGTCGCGAATGTTGGCAAGTTCGCTGATCGCCTCGGCCAAAATAAAGCCGACGCCTTCGAGCACCTTCTCGGCGGTCTCGATTTCCTTTTCCGGATTGATGAATTCGGCTGCGGCGGCGTTGAGATCGGTCAGCGCCTCGTCGCGATTCCAGATCCGGAGAGCGAGCGGTTCGAGGCCCTTTTCGCGGGCGTCGGACGCCTTGGTCTTCTTCTTGGGCTTGTACGGTAAGTACAGGTCTTCCAGGCGCTTGGGATTCTCGGCGCCGCGGATTGCGGTGGCGAGTTCTTCGGTCAGCTTGCCCTGGGCCTCGATCGACTTGAGGATCGTTTCTTTCCGCTCGGCCAGTTCGCGCAGGCGGCCCACGCGGATCTGGATTTCCCGGATCACCACCTCGTTCAACCCGCCGGTTCGTTCCTTACGATAGCGCGTAATGAACGGAACCGTGTTCCCCTCGTCGAGCAACTGGACGACGCTTTCAACCTGAACGCGCCGGATTTGAAGGTCCTGCGCGATCCGGCCCAGGTCGACCTGAATCGGGTTGTCCATGAGAAGGTGCACCTGAGGATTAAGAAACGGCGACAGCTAGATGCGGCGGAGCCGTCCCGCCCGCAAATCGACGATTGGAAGTCCGTATGCTGCGCGCGGACTGTCCCCGCCTCGAACCTGGATTAAGACGATCAATTTAGAGCAACGATTCAGCGATGTCAAGCAGGCGGAACGTCGATACCATCGTTCCGAACCAGTGCGACGCACGTCGTTTCCGCCACGGCTTGTATCAATCGACGCCTTGCCCAGTCCATACATACAGGGTATTCTGTTGGGGCCAAGGGAATGCCGGCGACGCGACGATTTGTTTGCATGCATTCGATCGCCACGCAGGCCGCTGCTCATCCTCCGCTAGGAATGAAGAATCATGCTGCTGATCGGGACCGACCAAGGAATCTACCGCTGGGCTGAAGGCAATAGCTGGCCGGTGTTCCATAGCCTGCAAGACCTTCCGGTTCTTGGGCTTGCGTCCCCCGGCGCTGGGTTCCTGGCCGCACTCGACGGTGCGGGCCGAATCTGGGAAAGCGGCAACAACGGCCAAACCTGGCGAGAAGTAACCTTGCCCGACCCGGCCGGCAAGCCGTCGGCCCTGGCAGTCGGCGGCACCCCCGCGTCGATCCTGCTCGCAGGCGTGAACGCCGGTCTTTTCCGCCGGATGATGGGCTCGAATCCGCGCAATGCGTCGGCTCTCGACATTGTGCGTCAGGTGTCGCCCGTCGTCGTGAGCAAGGTGATGTCGCTCGCTTCCAAATCGAAACCGGCCGCGACAACCGCGGTCTCGGCCTCGAAGCGCACGCCGCAACTCAATGGCTGGACGAAGCTTGGCACCGTCAAGGTTACCGGCTCGCCGCAGGTTCGCGCGCTGGCTGCCTGCGGATCGGCATGGTTTTGCTCGGTCGCCGGTGAAGGACTGTTCCGCAGCGGCGACGAGGGAGCGACCTGGACGCATTGCGACGGGCTCTCGTCGCAGGTCCTTGCCGTCCGTGCAGTTCCGGGTAAGGCCGATCAGATTTACGCGGCGACCTCTCAGGGCGTGAAGTTCTCGAGCGACGCCGGCAAAACTTGGGAAGATCGCAGCAAAGGGCTCGAAGCCGCACCGTTCGTCCGCGCCATCGAAGTTTGCCCAGACGAGCCGAGCTTCCTGCTCGCCGGCGCTGCACCCATCGGCTCCGGCGGCGAATCGCAGTTGCCGACTGAAGGATATGGGCTGTACGAAAGTAAGGATTCCGGCAAGACTTGGGCCCGCGTTTTGCGAAGTTTCCCCGAAAACATGCATCAAGATGCGATCGTCGATATTCGCTTCGACCCCGCGCAGCCGAGCCTCGCGGCCGCTGCGTTCGCGTCTGGCGAGTTGTGGATGACGTTGAACGGCGGCGATTACTGGCAGCCGTTCGCACGCGACATTCGCAACGCGCGGGTGCTTTGCGGTATCGGTTGAGCATTCTTTCCGCATCAAAACGCACAGAAATGTGCAGTTACGATGCAATTCGGCAGTAGATACGAGCCCGGAAGCGGCATCTCGCGCGTTGGGACACGCTCCCGCGCGCCCGGATGCAATCGGACCCCCACTTTCCTCTCGGGAGCCCGCGCATGAGCGACCTTCGCCTCCGTCTCGGCCGAGCCTTCGATTTCGCCGCAAGTCAAGTCAAGGCGACGATCGAACGCACTCCCGACTACATTCCCAGCTACACGCGAGAGGGGCGCTGGAAACACGGAGGCGACGTCTGGACCGACTGGACCTCCGGCTTCTTCCCCGGAATGATCTGGCGCATCGCCGAACACACGAAATCGCCCGACTGGCGTGCCTCGGCCGAACATTACTCGCGACTCCTCCAGCGCAAGCAACACGATCGCTCGGCCCACGACCTCGGCTTCATCTTTCTTTCGGCCTATTTGCCCTGGTATCGCCTCACGCAAGATCCGGCGATTCTCGATGTCGTCGCCAACGCCGGTCGGTCACTCGCCGCGCAGTATAACGCGAAGGGAAAATTCCTTCGCTCGCACGTCGGCGCCGATAGCTTGCTGATTGACGTCATGATGAACGTCCCGCTCGTCTTCCACGCGGCGATCGCGTCAGGCGACCAGGTGCTATACGACCAGGCTATCGCCCACTGTGAAACGACGGCGAAGATTCTCGTCCGGCCCGGCGGCGATACGCCTCAGGAAGCGATCATCGATCCCAACACCGGCGCGTTCCTGCGTCACAGCACTCAACAGGGCTACGCCCAGACGTCTGTGTGGGCCCGAGGATTGACCTGGGCGATTTCCGGCTTCGCGAGCGTTTACACGCTAACGAGCGACCCGCAATTCCTCGAAGTGGCCGAACGTTGTGCGAATTTCTATCTCTCGCAAACCGCGCCAGGCGAAGTTCCTCCCTGGGATTTCAACGTTCCGCAAGGTCCCGAGCGGTTTGTCGACAGCTCCGCCGGCGCAATCGCTGCTTCGGCACTGCTGAATCTTGCCGAACTCACCGACGATCCCCAATCCTCGCGCTATCGCACCGCAGCAATCGCGCTGCTCGACACGCTCTGCACCGACCAGTACATGGCGTGGTCCACGCCCGACTGGGAAGGCGTGCTGCTGCATGGCGTCTATCACGTGCACAAGAAACTCGGCGTGGATGAATCGACCATCTGGGGCGATTACTACTTCCTCGAAGCGGTGACCAAAGCGCTTCGTACGGTTGAAAGCTGACTCGAGCATAAACGGGAATGAGTGTGGATCGAATCGCCGCGGTCGTTTGCGAGGCGTGAGCTTGCGTTACGCGCGGCGATCGACGATGCTTCCGGAATCGAATTGCGCCCAGCACGAAGGAAGACCTCATGCCGACCGTCGATCCGCGTCTCGAAGAATCGTCCGATCCCGATGCCACGCCGGTCGAGGATACGCCAACCGATCCCCTCGCGCGTGAGGATCCCGGCTCGTCGGTGATCGACCTGACGTCGGGTCTTCGCGTGCTCAATGAAGACGATCTCGAAGAGGAAGAGGATTACGACGACTTCGAGGATAGCCCTCGCACGGTCCTGATCACAGGCGCGAACGGCAACCTCGGCCGCAAGCTTCGCGCGGCGTTTGCCGACGTCTACGACCTCGTGCTGATCGACCGCTCGGCCGCGCCCGACGACGACGAAATGATCGTCGCCGACCTGAGCGAGTGGGACATGGATTGGGTCGCGCACTTCACCGACGTTGACACCGTCATCCACCTCGCCGGCAACCCCAACGAGTTCTCGCCCTGGGAAGAACTGGTCAACGCAAACATGGACGCGCTGGCGAACGTGCTCAACGCTGCCGCTTACGGTGGCGTCGAGCGGATCGTGTTCGCCAGTTCGAATCACGCGATGGGCGATTATCGCGAAATCGGCGAGATGCCGATCACGGTCGACCTTGCTCCCAAGCCTGATAGCCCATATGGCGGCACCAAGCTCATGGGCGAGCGCCTGGGCAAGAGCCTCGCCGACGCGTTCGACATCACCTTCATCGCCCTGCGGCTCGGCTGGATTCAGAGCGGCGAAAATCGCCCCGAGACCTTGCCGCATGAATGGGCACGCTTGATGTGGCTGTCGAACGAAGACCTCGTGAATCTCTTCGAATGCGCGATCGAAGCCGATCTTGGTGACAAGAAATTCCTGGTTGCGAATGGGATGTCGAACAATCGCGGAATGCGCTGGGATCTGACCGAAGCGTCGGAGTTTCTTGGCTTTGATCCCGCGGATGACTCGGGTGCGGAAAGTTTGTAAGCGGCGGTTCAAATGCGTGAAGAGTTGCGCATTTGGTATTGGGTGCGAAAAGGAACAGGGTGGCCGGGACGACTCGTCGTCCCGGTCGCGACGCGACAAGAGGATATCACAGCCACTTCCGCTTTGACCTTTTGCAGATGCACCGCCAGGTTTGCTTCATCGAAAACAAATAGCTCTCGTGTCGATGCTCTGCGTCGCCACGCAGATTCGGTCGCTCTGTGGTCATTTGCGATCTGCAAGGAAGTGCAGGGGGTGGCTGGGGCAAATGGCCCCAGTGCCAAAAAGACGGACTTCTCAGATTGGTTCTCGCTCTCCAGGGCCCGTCGTTCCCCGCCAGGGCGAGGAGCCAATTCGTCTCCGGGTGGTGTTCCAGAAACCCATCATGAATAAGAACTTAATTGAATATCGTGACATGTTTTAAGTATGGTTTTATTGAATTGGTCCGATGAATTCGTGAGCGAATGGCAAGATAACTGCCATCCGTTGGCGAAATCGACCGCGATCGCGTCTAATAGATTGAGAAGAGACCACCGGTGCTTCCGCCCTCCCAAGGAATGCATTATGGATACTTCGCGACATCGCATAACGCTTGTTGATTTGCTTGTGATTATTTCCATGATCGGTGTGTTCACGGGGCTGGTTATCCCTGCACTGCAACCTCCGCGTCATGGTTCCGGCCGCCGGATGCAGTGCGCCAGCAACCTACGGCAAGTCGGACTCGGACTGAACGCCTTTCAAACCACCAAAGGCTGGTATCCCAACGCCGCGACGTTTTACGAGGGCGACGGTCAGAACGGTACGAAAATTCCCACCAAACTTTCCGAATCGTCCATCTACTCGGCGTTTAACGGCCAGTTCGGCGTGGGAGTGAATTCCACAGCAGTCCCACGCGATTACGGCGCGATGCATAGCTGGGTCGTCGACGTTCTGCCCTATATCGATTCCGTGGAACTCGCGAATGCCTGGAACTTCGACAGAGCCTGGTGCTCTCCGGTTCCGGCAAATGGCAATACCGGAAACTTCCTTGTGGCCAGCAGGGCGATCGGCATTCTTTTTTGTCCTGAAGACTTAACGTATGCGCCCGGCCAGGGAAACCTGTCCTACGTCGTCAATCTTGGCTTTTCACGCTGGGTGGCTGACACCAACCTCGGCTACACCGCGCTCGGCTCGACGCAACTTTCCACAACCCAAGGGCCCGACTGGACCGGCAAGGGCTTGCGAGATCCAATCGCGAATATCGACATCGCCGCACAAACCGGCGTGATGTTTCTGGGAACCTCCACCGGTAAGTTTCCCTGGGATCGCAAAACCACGCCCAACTCGATCGTCGACGGTGCGAGCCAAACGATTCTCGCGACTGAGAACGTCAACGCCGGTTACAGCCCGCGCCTTCCGTTTGGACCCAGGAACGCGATCAACTGGGCGACACCACACCCCAACGTGGTTGGCTTCATTGCCTCCGACAAGGTTTGCCCCGATGGCGATTGCTCGGCGCTTCGAGCGAACACGCAATCCGACGCGCCCGCCTGGGCGAATGCGAAACCTTCGAGCAAATCGAAGTATAAGCTTGAAGGAATCAACGGCGGGTTCGATCTCGGGCTCGAAAGTGAACTTCCGTACCCAAACAGTTATCACAAGGGCGGCGTGAATGTGCTGATGTGCGACGGCAGCATGAGATTCATCAGCGACACGATTGATGGCACGGTTTATGCAAAATTGATTACGCCGGCCGGATCGACGCTTCCCGGCGGACTCAGGCAGTCGCTCGTTGGCGATTCCGAATGGCCCTGACCCAAGCAATCGCGCGGTTTTCCGAACTTGGAAGTAGCGGAGTCGGTTTCAAGGGCTGGGATTTCACGTTGCGATCAACAGGTGGTGGCCAGTGCTGAAGTCGTGGAAAACGTGGGTCCTTGTCACGTTGCTCATCGGCCCGTACGCGGTCTATGTTGGCCTTGGTTTTCTCTGGCTGTTTCAAAAAGGCTGGATTCCCGCGACACTCGCAGGTCTCGCCGGTTTAGTAGCGGGCGCGGTGTTTTATTACCTCGCGGCGAAGTGGACCAAAACCGAACGCCCGATTCTCCCGCCGATCAACTGGGACGCTCCCTCGACATTCGCACCGATCGATCGCCAGGCGTGGGAGATTGTCGAAGAAGAAACAGAGAAGGCGCAAATCGTCACCGTTGAGGCGCTTCAAAACGCCGACCTTTACATCGATACGGGCAAGCGTCTGGCGCGCCGGCTGGCGAAGCACTATCATCCGCTCAGCGAAGAGCCGCTTCATGATGTGCCGATTATTGAACTTCTCACCGCGCTCGAGCTTGCGGCCGAAGATTTGAACCGTCTCTGCCGCCAGATTCCCGGTGGTGATATCGTCACTGCTGGTCACTGGAAAACCGCAGTGCAGGCGGCAGGATACATCAACAAGGCGAATAGTCTCTATAGCTACATTCTCCCATTGTTCAACCCACTGACAGGCATTTCCCGGCTCGCGTCGCAGCATTTGATGATCAAGCCTGCGTGGAAAACGATGCAGCAGAACCTGTTTCTCTGGTTCTACGAAGCATACGTCAACCGTCTGGGAATCCACCTGATCGAGCTATATAGCGGCCGGCTTGTGATCGGTGCCGAGCAATACCGCGCATTATCGCGCAAGATGGGAGGCGAGCCAGTCGAGTCGACGAGCGAGGCAGGGCCGCTCACCATCGCCGTGGTTGGCACACGCGAATCGGGTCATGAGGAACTCGTCGATGCGATTGAAACGATCCGGCGCGACGACAGAGACATGTTCATCGCGCGGCTCCGCGGGACGGGGCTCAGTGAAGATTTGCTCGAAAATCTCATCGATGCCAATTGGGTTGCCGCTCCGGCATACCATGCGACCATAGAAAACGAGTCCTCGCGCGACAAATCGGCCAGACGCCACGCGGTGGAAAAAGCCGTCGAGGCCGACCTGGTTTTGCTCTGGGTTGACGACCGGAAAGGCACCCTCGCTGCCGATGCAGCATTCGCGGCCGAATGGGACCGCTGGTACGTGGAACATCCCTCGCTCGAACGCCCGCCGCTCCTGGTGGCAATGCTCGCAGTCGACCGCCCCCGACTCGACGCCGCTCGCGCAGTGATGCCGCCGATCGTCACGGAAATTGTCGCAATCGACCCCAGGCCGCAGACCTGGCCCGAGCGCCTGCAAGTGCTCCTACCCGCCCTGGCGATTCAATATCCTCGCGCCAAACGTGCGTCGATCATTCGCCACCTACACCGGCTCTCACAACGATCCAAGATCGGCCGTCTTGCGCGACAAGTTTCTGACACTGGAAAATGGTTGTTCCAAAACATCCGCCGGCCCAGCGCACCAAAGCACGAACCGCAAGAAAAAACGCATGTTTGAGTGTCGAGTTTTAGGCAAGGATTACTGAGTCGGCGACTTATGGGTGCTGGTAGTTCTGCGTTTGGTCGCGATATCGATTGTCGCCTGAATTGAGACGAGGACGACGGCCGCGATCGTGATGATCGTGGACGCGAGAATCTTGAAGTGGCCACAGTCTCCGTTAACGGCACTGATCCACCACGCAGGATGCAGAACAAATAGTCCGAAGCAGAGGGCGGGAAAGAGTGCGCTGATCCACCAGGCCGGATGCAGAACCAGCAAGCCAAATCCATGGGGCGGCAAGCCCCCGATTCGCCGGATAAACCTGTGGCGGAGGCTAAGCGATGCTCTCACAAGCAACCCAACAATTACAGCTTCCAAGAACGACACGATGATATTAAAGCCTATTGTGGCGTGCGCCCCGGGACCGCTACATGCAAATAAATTGACCATGATTACCGTTGTAAATTATGTGCTCTGGTCTAATCCCACGCTTCAAATGTCTGGATCAGGCAACGTCTCCGGTTCGCCGATCGTTTTCTCGTGCTGGGGAGCAATCACAATCATGCGAATGTCTTTTGCACGAACGAGCGATTGACGCCCTTCCTTATCTTCGAGAATAACCATTCCGTGAAGCTCGAAGGGAAGAACTGTCTTGAAGTTTTCGTTACTCGTGAAACCGATAAATCGTACATGTTCAAACGTCGTATGTCCTGTCATATGGACCGTGGCCCAGGTATCCTTCTTGAGAACGCCTCTTAGAGTGATTGCCGTTGGCTTCACTTCGCGACTCAGCCTGTTTAGCAGTTTGAAGAACACCGTCAAGACCATGATGCCGACGACGATACAGAGAATGCCCACTCCAAAGGAGCTGAGCGTGCTCATCGCCTCTCGATTCATGTGATGCCTCCATTGGCTCAGATCTCTTGATGAGATTCCTGCTCATACTTTCTGATGAACGCCTCGTTGCGGCCTAGTGATCTGGGTCAGTTTCTTTTGTGTTTCGCAATCGAGTGGATAATAACCGCCCCCGGTCACAAGCCCATATGACCGGTGAAATACTTGTCGACAGTTGCCGTTACAATAGCATGACGCGACCGGAAAGCTTCAGGTTGGATCGCGCTCCTTTCCGGTGTCCCTTCATCGAAATGGGCCCAAAGGCTTGAGCGATAATTGGGGTGGCGTTCGCTCGCCGGTAAGTGCCAGATCAAATTGCCCTCGGATTCCAAATGCAGCACGCAGGCAATCTGAAGAGTCCGGCCGTGTAACTCTTCGATCGAGTGGACCAGATCATTCACTGTGTAGACGCGATTTTCACTCATTTTGCGAAAGGCCAATTCTGCGAAGTAGTTCGCCTCCCTTCGGCAATCGAGTCGAAATATCCACGGTCGTAAAAGTTGTCGGTTTCATGTTTGTCATCGCGAGTTTTGCGAAACGATTCGCGAAGCGCGGGCATCGCTCTTGGGATTTCGGCTCGGTATTCCAAGTCGCACCGGGCCGATTCTGATGAGACGTACCACTTCGTAGGGGATCAAGGTTTTCCTCCTTTGGCAGACCTACCAACTGGCTTTGGGTTGATTCAAATTCATTCCACCGTGATGAGGCAACGGAACGTAGTTTTCAGGCGGCTTGGGAATTTTTGATCGACATTCGATAGAACACGTATAAACCAGTAATGGGAGCACATCCGCAGCGACTCGAAGCGAAACCCAGTATTGCATGGGCCGCGAATCGCCGAACGGAGACCCACAGACGCTGCAGTTACCTGTTGTGCATGCATCGAGAAGTTGGGGCAGCCTCGGAAATGGTGGCCGGTATTTGTGGTTTCCATAAAGTGCGCGAGTGCTTACCGTGCTCCTTTTAAGATTCTTGCATCGAGTAATCTCATAAGGAAACCAGTGCAGTCGATAGGACGTGTAAGGAGTGAATTGTTCCAGGCACGACATTTCACCGATTTCGGGAGGAATACGGACAAGACTGCTACCGTAGAGAATGAAGTGTTTCACCGCCTTGAGCTTGGCAATACTGGCTGGCAGTGTCGTGATTTGAGCCCACTGTTCAGGAGTCATGTGACGACCGGGCGAAAACTCCTCGCGTCGGTCACTTGCCGCCTCATCAATGAGTTCGAGTAACCGGAGCCATCCAGAGCAATCGGTGTCTTGTACCTCGGCATGAAGTTTCAATTCAGACCACTTCTTTTTGGCGTACTGAGGATCGAGGCAATTGCAGAGAGGGCGCGGCAGCGAGTTCACCGCGGCCTCCTTGGCCCACAAATTATAGAGCAACCGTGGCTCATCGTTAGATGACATAGCAAGCCTCCTCTGAATCTCATCCGCCCAAGCAAAGCCCGACAACAACCAGCAGCAGACACACAGCCATGCTGGAAAAAGCGACACCGCACGAGACTTCACATCTCGGGTTACTCAACCCAAAGTAACGTCCTTGCCGATGCCAGAGCCACAATCCCGCCGGGCAGGAGACTGCGCCCAAGAGCCACAATGTCCAGACCGGTGCGCCGAGACGGATCAACTCTCCGGCATCGCCGACGCGATCGATCGACCCGAATGCAAGATACGCTCCGTTGGCGAGGAGGCAGAAACCAGCGAAGAATCGGAGCACGAACGCACCCGGCAGCCGACGCCATTCCGCAATTGCATACAAGGTTAGCGGCAGTAAGATCCCGAATATGGGTCCAGACCAAGCAACGAAAAGCGGATGCGGATTGTAGGAGAAATCGGTCCGAGAAATGGCGACCGGGTGCAAGACCACGCGGGCAACGCGTCCTCCGCTTAGCATTGCGGCAAGCACGTGGCCCAACTCGTGGATAGCTTGCATGCCAAGCCACGAGCCAACGAGCGTCGACGCGATTAATATGTACTGGCAGAACCGGTGCACGGCGACCTCCGCCGCGTTTCAAATTTGCTCGACCGACGCCGTCCAAGCGCAGTCTTATCAACGATCGACAGACGGCTGCACGCGTACTGAGACACGCCGCTGTTGGATCAAGTTCGGTGATAGGTGGGTGGTTCGGGCTTCGGCAGCGTCAACTTGGACTGGTGCCGTTGTACTTCATCGAGCAGTGCGATGTTGCGATGCCGCTCGATGAGCACAACCATGTACAGGGCCATGATCGCGATCAGCAACATGAAAACGCCCAATCGGATCCGAAGTCGAATCATGATACTTCCGATCGTCGACCTCATGAGAAGTTCTGCAGAAACCGCAACGGTTTTCGAAGTCGGAGCGATGTATCAGTCCACAGGAAACGGGCCGAACTCCTGAACTTTCGCAGTTTGAGCAACGGTTGTTTTGACCGTCATTTTCCTATCGGACGCGATTTTTAGTGTGACCGTAACTTGCAACGCATTATCTGCGACAGGTGGGATCGCAATGATCAGTGAGGCGATCGTTTCAGTACCTGTTTCGTCCTTTTGCATGAGATGGACAAGAATCTCGGGACCACCATTGGTTTTATTTGTGAACGTATCAGAGAACGTGAATGGAAGGGGCTGGCCAGCATTGATGAGCGGCGTGAACGCACCTTGAACCGTCGCAATGCCGATCGGCTTGGTGAGTACGGCTCCCTTCGTCGCAGGTTTAGCTGCCGCCGCGGGTTGCCGAGCTTGAGGCTTGTCTGCGCAACCGGCGAAGCATAGAACGACCAGTATTTTGACCAAACCACGTCGCCGCATGTTCAAAGCCCTCCAAAACAGATGGCGGCAAACTGGTAGCGGAGCCGTTCCTGGTGATCTGAAACGCGGCGCCAGGGGCTCGTAGAGCGGTGCGTCACATCCCGAGTCGGACGAATGGATACCACATTCCCCGCACCACGATTGGTCCCATATTCGGGCGAATGTGGTTCGCTTCCAGGTCGTGGTATCGAACGCCTTCGATGATCTTGAGCGACGCGAGATCCGCCGGCAAGTAGTTCGTGTAACCAAAAAAGCGAATGATGCCCAGGGCGTCGTCGATGCTATGCGCTGTAACTCCGAAGCCGAGCGGGCCACCGCGGTTGGGCGATTCGATCCAGTAGGCTGTGAGAAGACCTGAATTCATGGGGAAAGCCTACGAGCGAAGCTGCCGGCAGACAATCCGCAATCCGTTAGTTCGCAGGTCGGTTCGCGAGCTGTCCCAAAAACTCTTCGAACGATTCGGCCACGACGTCGGCCTCTTCAAATTCGGGCTCCCTGCCGAATACTACTTTGCCAAGGTTATCGCCCGACGTGGCGATCGCGTGATACGCATAGCCATCTTCGACCGAAAGTAGAAACGGAAGGTGTACATCCCAGAACGCCCGCACGCTGGATGCCCATTCAGCATCGTCGCCGACGGATTCGAGTGAGAGTTGCTCCCACTCATCCCACCGAAAGGCTGAGTCGCTCGTTCCGCAAAAATCGGCTTCGCAGAGGAACCATGCGGTCTGTTTAGCGTTGATACACGACGAAACGCGATCGAGAAACCAAAGCAAACTTGCGGGTATTGCGGGATGACGAGCGATTAGCTCGGGCGGCAATCGCAACGGCTGGCCGTCGCGTCTCTCAAGAGACCACCCGGCGAGTTCCAATCGTTCGAGAATGTCCACTCGGCCTCCGATGTTCGTCCGCGCTCGCGACGTGACTCGGGCGCGGCGGAGCGATGATAAGACGGCTACCTTGCCTTGAACGGATACTTATTAATCTCATATTGACTGATCTTACCTGAGATCGACCTCCGCGACAGACCGCAAAGCTCAGCGCATCGACCGACGTTCCCGTGCGTCTTTTCCAATGCCTTCGTGATGTACTCTCGTTCGATTTGCTCGGTCGCCTTTTGGAGGTAAAAAGGCAGCGGGTGCTTCAGGTCGATTTCAAATCGTGGCTTTTCCTCGTGAGCCATCCCCGTCACGCGCGGCGGGAGATAGTCGGGAAGAATCGTGTCGCCGACGGTTGTCACGGCCGCACGCTCAATCGCGTTTTCGAGCTCGCGAATGTTCCCGGGCCAGCGATAGGCGAGCAGCCGTTCCATCGTTTCGGGAGCAACGCGCTTGGCCGGTTCGCCGAACCGCGCGTATTTGTTGAGGAAGTGCGTGACTAACAGCGGAATGTCTTCGGGACGCTCGCGCAATGGGGGAACGTCGATCTTGATGACGTTGAGGCGATAATACAGATCCTCGCGGAATTTTCCTTCCTTCACCATATTTTCGAGGCTCTTGTTCGTCGCTGCGACGACGCGAATATCAACCTCGAGGCTCTCGTGACCACCTACTCGTTCGAACCTGCGTTCCTGCAATACGCGAAGCAGTTTGGCCTGCATCGCAGCGGAAATGTCGCCAATTTCGTCGAGGAAAATCGTTCCCTTGTCGGCGAGTTCGAAGCGTCCCTTGCGCCTGGCGTCGGCCGAGGTGAACGCACCTTTTTCATGGCCGAAGAGTTCAGATTCGAGCAGGCTTTCTGGCAGCGATGCGCAGTTGATTGCGATCAGATTTCCTTGCCGATCCTCGCTCGAAAAATGCACCGCTTTTGCGATCAACTCTTTGCCCGTACCAGTTTCACCCTCGATGAGTACGGTGCTTTTCGTACCACCCACATGACGCACCAATTCAAAGATTGAATGCATCCTGGGGTTTTTGCTAAGAATGCTATGAAAACTGTAATTTTCTTTTAATTGTTGACGTAATTGAATGACTTCGTCTTGCAGTTCGCGTTTCTTGAGCGCGCGATCGATGACGATTTGCAGGTTGGTGGGGTCGATTGGCTTGGTCAGGAAGTCGTAGGCACCCAGACGCATCGCCTCGACGACTCGATCGATCGAGCCGAACGCCGTGGTGACGATCGGCGTGACCAGCAGCCGGCGGTTGGCGATCTCGCGAATCAGATCCATGCCGCCCATTCCGGGCATGCGCAGGTCGGTGATCAGAACGCTGTAGTCCTTGATCGAAAGCGCAGAGAGCGCTTCCTGGCCGTTCGAGACCGTATCAACCCTGATCGCCTCGGATTCGAGGAGTTTGCGAAGTTGTGTCGTACTGTACGGATCGTCATCGACAAGCAAAACGTTTCGGCGCATGTTTCTCTTTGACAGCTTGCGTGGGCTACGCGTCGCTTCCGGGGGGAAATCGCACGAACCTTTGCGCGACTGGACGCCGATAGTTGATTCTTCAACATCACGCGCTCCGATTCAAGTGTCGCATCGGCAAATCCGTTCGCAAAAGGAACCAAACTGCCGGTTACATCCTGTTCATCCGGTCAGTTTTTCGTTGGCACAATGATTGCTGACATAACAGCAAGTCCGCGAATGGGTCTGGTTGCGCGCATTACTTTGCGAGAAAATCGGGATTTCTCGCTTAGTGTACGAAAGAGATTGTGCAACGCCTTTCCCAGTGTGTGCGATTCGATGCCTGTAGTCCACGCGTCGCCCTTTTTATGGACAGTTTTGTTTTAAGTAAGCTGTTCGGAAGGGGTGAGTGAATGATTAAGCCAGCGGAGTCGAGCCGATGAGCGCCGGAAAAACAGACGTCGGTTCTTCGCTCGGCAATCCGGCGTTGGCGGCGGTTGTGACGCCGGTGAGTTTGTCCGATGCCGATTCGGTGACGCGCGATGTCGCGACTGGCAACGGGCGCACAAGTCAAGTGGTGGAAACCTCGCGTGAAACGAGCGGATCGTCGATTCCGATTGACGCACGCTTGCTGACGACCGTGGTGCACGATATTCGCAACCCGCTCAACGTGATTGGACTTACGTTGCGGGTCATCGAGCAGATGCCACCGTCGGTTAAGTCGCCGATTCAAGAAGATCTGGATTTTCTCCGTGAGAATTTCACGCAAATCGAGCGGATTCTCACGCTGTTGAGCGACTTCTCGCGTCTACACGACTCGACGCAGGGAAATCGTCCGCAGGAGTTCGATCCCGGCCGATTCCTTGAAGACGTGATGAGCGAGCGGGGACCGAAATCGCTCGAAAAGGCGTTTCCGGCAAAGTTTGAGCTCGATCCCTCAACTCCGGGAGCAGTCACGCTTAATCCGACGCTGACGCGTTTCGCGCTCGTGCACGCGATCGGCAATGCCGCGCTCGCGTCGAGCAAGCCGATCCGAATCGTGTCGCGGGGAACGGAGCAGAGCTGGATTGTCGAAATCACCGTCGAGCAGCCTTCGCCGCCGTCCGTGAAGTCGCAGTGCGACAACCTTGAACGCTACGAGCGGCTTGTTGCCTCGGTTTCGGAGCGGCGTGGGCTTGACCTCGCTATGGCTGCGACGATTTGCGAGCGCCTTGGCGGCGCAGCACGATTCGAGATCGAGTCGGGCCAGAGTTCGACGATCGTCCTGGAACTGCCGGTGCGCCAGCAATAGCCGCCCCGGCAAGTCGCTCGTGCAGCGAATCGACTCGTCCAAAATTGAGCATGCGATTGCCCGTCGCGGCCCAGCATTCGAGGTCGTGATTGCGCCAGTGCTTCGGCAACGTCGCCTCGGCAACGTTTCGACCTGCCGCGTTGGACGTGAATGCTGGCAGAATGATCCGGCTTGGTCCTGCGAGAATGCAGCGCGACCGTACGCCTGCGATCGATAAAACCGGGTGGTCGTGCCCTGTAATTAATTTCGATGCACGATGTTTAACGTGGCCGTGGACGATGGTCCACCCGGCAACGACGATCGCCTTTTCGCCACGCGTGCCGTCGTGGTTGCCCAGCACCCTGCGGAGGCGAATCCCGCGAGAATCGAGCCATTGTTCAAACGCGGCAACATCGTGCTCGGTTTTGCGGCAAGGTAGTGGCGATTCGACGAGATCGCCCGCGACCATAAGTTGGTGGAAGCAGCCGAGTGAAGTGAGGCCCTCGAGCCCAGCCAAAGTTTCTCGCAGCGAATGCGCAGGAACTATGTCGCCGCTATGCCCGCGCGACCATTCGTAACCGAGATGAACGTCAGCAATCACGGCGACGCGGGCTTCGCGATGAATGATGGCTCCAGCAGGGGCGAGCAGCCAGCCGTCAGGGCCTGGTGCAAGAGATTGTTGATCGCTCATGCGGGCCGCCGTTCGACTGCGCCGACGAGCCGGGCATGAAGTCGTTCGAGAGCGCTATCGGCCGATTCAAAACGAATTGGCTCGGCCTCGCTCGCCAAGATCCACGCGACCGCGAACGGCGAGGGTTCATGCAGCGATCGCAATCGAATCTCGGGCGCGGTCTCGAGCCAGGCATGAGCGGAGCGAGTGTCGAGGCAATCTTCGAGCACTTCACGCTCGGTTTCGCGGAGCAGTGGATGGCTGGGGCACGCGGCCTTCACAAGCGGATACAAGCGACGGCTTACCCAGTGCATACCGCCCACGCGTTTTCGGCCACCCTCGGGATTGCGCAGAACCATCAGGGCAGTCGCGGCAATGTGGCGGAAGCGACGCGCGGGCAACTCGCCGCGATCGATGCCGTCGAGCACGTCTCCCATTAGCGAACTGGGTTCGCAAGCAACCGCGAGATCTTCGCGCGAAAGCCGGACGCCTTCGGGCATCGTGAGTGCCCAACCAAGGTCGGCAATGGCGACTTCGATATCACGTCCGAACTTGCGGCCGAGCCGCGCAGATGTTGCACGTGCCAAAGCTTCGATCGCTGCACGACCGAGAGGCGCGTGAAACGCATATATCAACCGGCCGAATTCGCCCGATGGCGACTCCTCCACTAGCAGCACATCGTGGGTGGGAATCTCGCTTTCGCGTTCCTGCGCTTCGATGAGAGCGCGAACAACGTTGGATGCTACAGAATCGATTCCAAATGTATGACGAAGCCAGTATGTAAGAGCTGCAGATCCTTGAGAAAGCTGTTCTGCAGCGGCGACACGAAAATGTGCGACGTCTCGTGCAAGCTCGGCCGAAAGCCCCTGACGATCGCTCGACCACCGCGGCAGGGCGGGCTCGCCGCCAGAAGCATTGGCATGAACGATGGGCCCATCGAGCCGGCGAAATTCGAACGAATGGCCGTCGAGGACGAAGCGATCGCCCGGCATTAAACGATCGGCGTATGCCGACTCGAGCATGCCAACACATCGTCCGCCCGCAATCACCCGGCATGATTCTTCCGACGTAATTGTGCCGACGTTCGCGCGGAACCATCGGATGACGCGAGTCGAGCGGACACCCCAGCGTCCCTTGATTTTCCAGATGCGCGGAGAGGTCCACTGCGGTGCCGCGCCCGGTTCCGGCTCGTGCGCTCCGGATGGTGCGGAGAGATCGCCGGCGAGGAAATCGAGCACGGAATCGAAATCGGCGCGACTCAAAGTTGCCATCGATCCCGATTTGCGCAAGAGCGCGAAAACATCGTCGCTTGAACACTCTCCGGCGCATGCCATGCCAATCAATTGCTGGGCGAGCACGTCGAGCGGGTTACAAATGGGACGCAATGGTTCGACGGCACCTGCCTGTGCCGCGTGCGCAGTGACAATCGCACCGACAAGCTCAGCCGGACTTGCAGCGAGCAAAAGCCCGCGCGGCGATTGTCCCGGTTGATGACCGGCTCGCCCGACGCGTTGAAGGCAACGCGCCACGCTTCCGGGAAGGCCGACGAGCACGGAAAGGTCGGCCTGGCCAATATCAACACCAAGCTCCAGACTTGTGCTGGTGACAACGGCGCGAATCGCGCCTTCCTTCAGAGCGGCTTCGACGGTTCGCCGCCGCGTGGCATCAAGCGATGAGTGGTGCGCGGCAATTGACTCGGGATTTAATGGGTTTTCGGCGCGCAGGTCGTGCGTGATCTTTTCGGTGAACGCACGAGTGTTCGCGAAGACGACCGTCGTCCGATTCTGGCCGATTGCCGTTTTTAGTCGCGTAAGCAATCGCCGGTATGTTAATCCGCGGTAGGGTTCTTCATCATGAGCGATGAGTGACTGCACGTCGATCGACGGTCCCTGCGAACCAGTGCGGCTCGCTTCCAGCACGTCGCATTTTCTGGTTGGACCGACGAGATACTCAGCGACGGGCGCCGTGGGATTGCAGGTCGCTGAGAGTCCGATGCGCGTTGGATCATTTGCTGAAAGGCTGGCAAGGCGTTCGAGCGAGACGCTGAGATCGGCGCCTCGCTTGGTCGGAACGAGGGCGTGGATTTCATCGACAATCAAGTGAGTCAACGAATTCCAATGCGAGCGCCAGACCGGTTGGCTCAAGAGCAGCGAGAGGCTTTCGGGCGTGGTGATGAGGATGTGTGGCGGATTGTCGCGGAGTTTGCGCCGGAGCGATGCCGAGGTATCGCCGGTGCGCACCCCTATGCGAATCGGGCTTGATTCGAGTTCAAGCTGAGCACGAATCGCGTCGAGCGGCGCGTTGAGATTACGCTCAATGTCGTAACCAAGACTGCGCAACGGTGAGACATAAACGCATCGGAGTGTCGGCGTAAGCTTGTTTGCTAAATGCTGATCATACAGGCGATCAATGATGCTCAGGAACGCGGCGAGTGTTTTGCCGGTTCCCGTCGGCGAAACGAGCAGCGTGTGGCGATCGGCCGCGATGTTTGGCCACGCCAGCCGCTGAGCTTCAGTTGGGCCATCGGGGTAGGCCGACTGAAACCAGTCGCGCACGGGCCCTGTGAGTGTGGGCACAGACGACATGTGCATCCGTTCGTCTTGGTGGTGCATCCGAGCGGGCGGAATTCGATCGACAAGCGTTCATGCAGATTACCAATAGGCGCACAAAATGTCACGCCGATTTGGTTTTTCCACCGCGAGGAACCTCGCCGGGCAACTCCGAAAAGCTATCGAGGCTCTTCCGTATTTTGGGAAAGAGCTCGTCGAATCGTTTCGACTCAACGGTGTATTTCACCTCGTAGTCGAAACGCTCGCCCTTGAACCGGCGTTCGAGAATCGTCATCGAAAACGGTCCGCGCTTCGTGCGCACGATCGTTTCCAGAGCATCGGCACCGCCTTGTTTGACAATCTTGCAGTCGAGCACCTCGCAATCGGGCTCGGCCTGGCGGAGGGCGTCGGGAAGCGTGGTGGCGAGTTGGTGCAGGTCGAGTTTGCGGTGGGGGTGGGCAATCACCAGCACGTTATCGGACCAAATTCCTTTTGCTGGAGCGTTGGCGTAAAACAGGGCCACTTCGCTCGGTGCTAGCACGGGCGACCATCCTTCAGGCAGGTCGAGCGCGAAGCGAAACTCACGCTGAGTCCAGCGTGTGGGGCCGCTCTTGTCGGTGCCGGTATTTGGCTGTGTGAAACTCAGTCGCGAAAGTAAATCGTCGACGATCGGCCGCGTAGTCTTGTATGTTTCTTCGTCTACGTTGAGCGTGAATGTATAAAGCTGCCGATTGGCAACGCGGCGCACCGCCAACTCTCGCCAGAGTCCGCCGAATGCCGGCCGAAATTCGCGCAAGGTTTCAAGTTGCTCACCGGCGGCTGTTTTCACGACTTCATTCTTAACAAGCGTACCGCCGTTCGGCCCTTTACGTTTGGCGTTGGCATCGAGACGGGTGCGATATTCGTCGAGAGTTTCCGGCGCAAGACCGAGTTCGCACGCGAGCACACCCGGCCGAGCTGGATCTTTTTGCGGAATCACGGCGACGAATACGCGGTCATCTTCCTCACGCACCGCCAGCTCCCACGACGCCGGTAGCTCGATTTTGACTCCATACTTCGCCGAAACGAACGGCTGGGTGGCGGGTTTAGTGTTCGCCGCGGCGGGCGGGTTGTCGAGCAGACCGATGACGAGTGCGAGAGTGAAGATCATTGGGAACGCTCACATATCACGAATGAAGTCTGAGGCATACGATCGCACGTGCTTGCCGTTGAGAACGTGGAACCGCCTGAGCCGTTCGATCATCTGGCTGCCGAATCGATTGAGCGGAATCGGCACGATTTTCTTGCCGTATTTCGACGCCAGCCTGCGCCACGAGCCGAGCGGAGGACGCGGACTGACGACGGCAACGTGGCGTTCTCGGCTGTGCAGGAACGCGGCGGCGAGTAAGCGCTCTTCGAGACCAGGCGCGAAGTCGAGCCGTGGGTCGGACCAGACATCGGGCACGGGGCGCGGTGGGAACAGGAACATTGCGCCGCCGTAATCGGCTTGGGCGATGCCTGGGCCGATCAGGTTGCTCATCGGATCGGTCGCGTAGAAGGCGAGCGTCGATTCCTCGGAATGCTCGGCGTACCAGGTCGCCCGGTTGAGATAAATCTCGGGATCGGCCGGAACATCGAAGAGAAAGACGACGACTTCGACCGAGCCGCGGCTGGGCGGGAAGACCTTGACGTAAAGGTCGCCCTTGTGCCAGTTACGCAGGGTTTCCCGCATGTCGAGGCCGTCCATCACGCTCGACGTGAACTTTTCGGAGCGCGCGAGATCGGCACCGATGATCGCCTTGGCCTGGTCGCGGACGTGGCGATGAAAGCTCTCGATGCGGTCGTCCTCGGGTGGCCAAGAGCACATCCCGTAGGGATCCCACTTTTGCTTCCACTGCTTCTTGTCGCGTTCGGCTGGCTTGGGGCGAAGCTCACAATTGCGCCAGGTGAGCGACTGACCAGGCAGGCGGCTAATCATGTTCGCCATGCCCCAGTTCGGCACCTCGGCACGGTCGATGCCCATCGTCACCTTGCGCAGGTCGGCGTCATAAACGTCGCTGGCGTAGTGGTAGGTTCGGGCAGCTTCGGCAACGGCGAGCGCGAAGTCATCACCGGCGGTTTGCTGCGCGGCGACGACGAGCGAATAGAGGTCGGGCGTGAGCCGGCGTTCAATTAACGCCAGATTGCGCACATAGCGGAAATAGACCGAGAGAAGTTGCGGCGTCACTCGCTTCGCGACTTTCGGCAGCTTGAGCCGAAGCTGGTCGCGCGCGTAGAGCACCATTTCCTTGACGCCATCGACCGAGAGGTTATCGTCGGGCGTCAGTTCGCGCCGACCTCGCTCATAAAGGCCGGTAAGGTAGGGCAATTCGCCGAGCATGAAAATGAGGGAATTCGAGTCGACGCCAAACGTCTCCATCGGTGTGAAGAATGGATCGACCTCGGGGCTTTCGAGCTTGCGCATGTAGGCGTCGCGAATCCACGGCCAGTCCATGAGCGAGCAGACGAGCAGGATCGATTTGTACCGTTCTTCGAGCGACCGCAACCGCTCGGCCATGTGGACGATACGGTCGGCATGTTGTTGCGATTCGGGCGGCAGGATATCGGGCAGCACCGCCGCGGCGAATCCGGCCGGGCTCACACGTTTCAGGGCGTAAGGGTCGGGATAGACGGCCGATGACTTCTCGAACTTCGGAGTTTCAAGATCGATGAATGCGCGGGCGATCCGCTCGCCTCGCGCTGTGCGAAGCGCGGCGATGACGCCCTGGCATGGGTCGATGGGAACGTAGCTGAACGCCGGTGCATTCGAATCGTCGTCGATGTCGAGTTGCGTGACGACGGAAATCTGCGGCAGGCGGTCGATTGCGTCTTCGACATCGTCTTGAAATGACGGCGGCAGCGGGACCGCGATACAGTCGTAGGGCCGCGAGAGGATTTCTTCGCGAACGCGGATCGCGAAATCGCCCGAGCCGTGGATGATCGGCAGCGCCCGGATTTTGGGGCTGATCCGCAGGAAATCCTCGGCGGTTGGCTTCGGCCCGGGGGTGCTCATAGCTCGTCGTCTTCGTCCTCATCCTCGTCGTCGTAATCGTCGGCATCAGGATGAAGCGGATCGCCAGGCGTGAAAAACAGATCTCCCAGGCCCATCGGCGCGTGCTGGCCGCCCATTGCGCGTCGCTTGCGACGGGCGAGATTTTCTAGGTCAACCGCCTCTTCGCCGAGCACGCAGAGGAGCGCTTCGCGCCAGGCGTCGTCGCGAGAAAGCGGATGTTTTGAATCTTGCGACATGCGTTTGATTGCAAAACGTAGGATGTTGATGCCATCGCGCGGAGAGAAGTCAAGCTTGAGTTCGTGGGCTTTTTGGAGGAATTCGACGGTCAGAGCGAGGAGGTCGGCCGATGCGAATGGCAGGTGATATCGCAGAATCGCCAGTTCGTCGTCGCGATCGGGAAAGCCGAGCGTGAGCGTCGGTTGCAGACGTGAAAGGATGTAGTCGGGCACTTCGTAAGTGCTCTCGTCCTCGTTCATCGTCACGCAGCAGCGGAATTCGGGATGAGCGTGAATCGTCACGCCGGCGACGACGCTTTCGACGTAACGGCGATGGTCGAGCAGGGGGGCGAGACTGGCCCACGACTTCTCGTTCATGCGGTTGCCTTCGTCGAGCACGCAGACCGAGCCGGTGATCATCGCCGAGACGAGCGGCGAGGCGTGGTAGGCAATTTTTCCCGACTCGGCGAGCACGGGGGTGACGAGCAGGTCTTCGGGCCGCGTGTCGGCTGTGCACTGGTTGATGTAGAGGGCTTGCTTGCGAAGGCGAGCCGCGGCCATCGCGAGCGTGGTTTTGCCGATGCCAGGCTGGCCGATGATGCGTGGCGAGAGCGGACGGTCGGTTGGGTCGACGACGAGCCAGCAGGCGAGCAGTTGGTGAAGAATTGCGTCCTGGCCGATCCAGCTTTGGTCGGTGGCGTCGGGCACGCTGAGGTGAAGAGTGATGCCGCCGATTTCGACAGTTGAGGCTTTGGGGCTGGCCATGTGGTCGCGAATCCCTCGGAAACCGGTGCGAGCCTTCTGTGTGCGCGAGGCTCGGCTGTGAAGCCATTGGCTTTTATGTTACCGAGTTTTGCAGCCGTTCGCGAGCGTTGCGACCATGGCGAAGGGCGAGTAACCTGGATGACCCGTCGCGCTCGCGAGTTTGCCTGAATTGCCTGGAGATGTTCGCCGATGGATCCCGCCGAACCTTCGCCGACCGAGCAGGTCGACAGCAAGATTCCGCCGAAGCCGGCTCGTGTCGGGTTGATTTCGCGATTTCAACATTCGATACGCACGCGAATCATCGGCGGTCTCATCCTCGCGCTGCCGATCGCGATTACGTGGTGGATCGTTCTGCAACTCTATCTGACGTTGCAAAGCCTGGTGATTCAGCCCGTCACCTGGATTATTCGCCACATCGTCGGTCCGGAGAATTTGAAAGATCTGCCGGGCTGGTGGCAAGACATTGTCGCGCCGTTTGTCGCCATTTCATGTGTTCTTGTGTTGCTTTATTTCCTGGGATTACTCGTTAGTACGAGCCTGGCACGCGCGCTCGACTGGATCATGACGCGCCTGCCGTTCGTCACCACGATTTACCAGGCCGTACGCAAGGTGTTTCAATCACTTGCTGGCGGTGCGGGCGGCGGAAGCAAGTTCAAACGCGTGGTGTCTGTGCCGTATCCGTCGGAATCGGTGCGCGTGCCGGGCTTCGTGATGAAGTCGATGCGCGACGTGCAAACGGGGCGGACGATCCTGTCGATCTTCGTGCCGTTCTCACCCGTGCCGACCTCGGGCTTTTTGCTGCTCGTGCCCGAGGAAGACGTGATTGATATTGGCTGGAGCGTGAACGACACGATGCAAGGGGTGCTTTCGGGCGGGCTGACACTTCCGGACAACGTGCGTTACCACGCGGTTTCGAAAAACGAGACCGTCCGGAAGCCTCTGTGAACGAGGTCCGGACGGCTGTTTCAATTGATCTCAACTGATCAATGAATCGGGTTCAAAACCAAACCGCTGAGTAGTTTGGGATAGAAGTACGTGCTCTTGGGCGGCATCTTTTCGAGGTTGGAGGCGATCGACTCCACGTGCTCCATGCCGGCGGGCGGGACGAGGCACGCGAGGTCGCATCCTTTGCTCGCGACGCTATCGAGCACTTCGTCGAGCAAATGCACATAGGTACAAGCCGCGTTGCCTCGCTTGCCGAGAATCGCCTTGAGCACGAGTTCGTGCAGGATGCTCACGCCGAGGTTGCGCCACTCGGGGGAATGCTCGGGGACGAGTTCGTCCATCCGGGCGTCGGAACGAAGGCGGGCGGTGACCCAGGTGTCGTCGGCCACGGTGCCGAAGCCGAGGATATCCTGATCGCCGGTCAGCTCGATTTCTTCCCAGGCCGTCTTGGCAGCTTCAGCGCCCTTGCCAATCACCTTGACCTCGAAGTCGCTCGCGAGCGCTTCGACCAACTCGGCTGAGGTAAGGCCAGGGAAACCGCTGACGAGCCGGTGCGTGGGGAGAATGAGCAGGCCAGGGTCGCTCATGCCCACGAGCATCATCATCGTGAAGTTCGCTGGATCGTCGGGGCCGGAAAGCTGGCCGGCTTCTTTGAGGGCGTTGCGGTAGTTCACGCCCGTTTCGTAGCGGTGGTGACCGTCGGCAATGAAGATCGGCTTCGACGCCATCAAGCCCTGAACGGCCGTGTGCGTCGCCTGGTCGAGCACGGGCCAGATGCGGTTGAGTACGCCGAGGTGGTCGCGCGCTTCGAGCGGAGTTTTGTCTTTGATTCCGGCTTCGGCCGCTTTGAGAACTTCCTCGGCCTCGTCGGGATAAAGGCCGAAAACGGGGCTGAGGTTGAACTTCGTGGCGGTGAACAGATTGAGGCGGTCGGCCTTGGGACCCGAGAGCGTTTGCTCATGCGGGTAGATTTTCCCTTCACCGAACGCTTCGAGCCGCACGCGAGCGAAGAAGCCCTTGCGAGTGTGCTGCTTTCCGTCGACTTCGTAAATCTGGTGGTAGACGTAGAAAGCGGGGTGGGGATCGGTCGCGAGGGCGCCGTCGCGTTGCCAATCCTTGAGGAACTTGGCAGCGCGGGTGTAACGGTTCGATTCGGCCGAGTCGCTCGCTTCTTCCTTGTTCAGTTCGAGCCGAATGATGTTGTGCGGGCTGGCTGCGTAGAGCTGATCCTGAAGCTCTGGGCCGATCACGTCGTACGGGGGCGCAACCACGTCGGAGAGTGCGCCCACGCGAGCGAGGTCGTAGCGAACGCCGCGGAACGGGCGAATGTCAGCCATCAGAGTGTACTCGAATTCGTTGGTGAAAGTTCGTGGAAGATGAGAGTAAAACTATGTGTTCGTCTGAAGATTCGACGACTTGATTTGTTCGGCGGCGATTGTCTCGATGCACGCACGTTACGACCGGAGTGCTTACCGATCGGGGAGGGCCAGTCTGATACATGCGTGCGCAAGTGTCAAGCTTCCCTGGTTGCATCAGGACGGGTCGCTGGCGGCAGAATATGTACCTGCCGTCCGCGGATATCGAGCCGCCCTTCGGCGTAGAGCATGACGGCGTCGGCGAGAGCGTCGCACTCGGCTTTGAAGACGCGGGCCTGAAGAGTGTCGGCGTCGTCACCTTCGAGCACGGGAACGGTGCGTTGGATCACGATCGGGCCGGTGTCGTAGGTGGCATCGGCAAAATGAACGGTGCAGCCGGAAATCTTGGCGCCGTAGTCGATCACGGCCTGATGCACGGCGTGGCCGTGATATCCCTTGCCGCAAAACGCGGGGATCAGCGAGGGGTGAATATTCAACACGCGCTGGTGGTAATCGTCGGGAATGTCGACGAGCGAGAGAAATCCTGCGAGCAAGACGAGCTCCGCCGCCTGGTTGCGAATTGGCTCGAAAACGGCCGTACTGAATTCTTCGAGCGACTTCCCTTTGCGTACGACAACTTGAACTGGCAGCCCGGCACGTTCGGCGCGAGCGATGGCCTGAATCCCCGGCCGGCTAGCGATAACCTGCACGATTTCCGCGTTGAGCCGGCCATCCGCAACACGGTCGATGAGGTTCTGCAGTGTCGTACCGCCGCCCGAAGCACAAACGGCGAGACGAATGGGTTTCACGCGGTCGGGCATGGGCGGGTTACTCGAAGATGCGGCGTACGGGAACGGAGAAGCCTGGGAGGACTTCGGGAACGGTAAATGTGTCGTTGAGGTTAAGGACCTCGGGACCAACCAAATCCCGATGGATATGGATTCGACTTGAGTCAGGATCGACGATGCAGACGACGCGAACGCCCGCACGGAGATATTCAGCGACCTTGCCTTGAATGAGCGACCAGCGATCACTCGGCGATTTCACCTCGAAGACGAGGTCCGGTGGAACGCTGGGGTACCCAACTGGAGATGCCCCCAACGGAAGACGTTCGAAGCTGTAGAACGCGACTTCCGGCCCTCGCACTGAATCAGGACCGCGTTCGGTGATCACCCCAGAGTCGTTGGAGGCCGCCTGTCCAAGCTTTTGCTCTTCAGCAAAAGCGTCCACGAGGCGGCCAATTCGAACACAGATCCGTCCGTGGAGAAAGCCGGGGGGGCTCATTTCGATCACCTTTCCGCGGACCAACTCGACGGGATAACCCGGGTCGGGCATCGCGGCGAATTCCTCGGCTGTCAGGAGCTTTTCGGTGGCGATTGCCATGATTAGCAACTCCATTAGGAGCTACGCATTTAGTTGGGACATAAGCAGGTATTGGGTAGCCGGAGCAGATTTGCTGTCTCGGTCGCGCGCCGATAAGAGGATGTCGTAAACTTTCCCGCCTTGGCCTCTTGTGGCTGCGCCACCTAGACAACGAGTTGTCCAGGCCACCCACACCTATCTATCGCTTTGTCCCAACAGCGTAGGTCCTTCCTTCCCCACGACGCCTCAAAACATCAGGAATTCAACTCACGAATCACCTTCGTACACCGCTCACATAGCGTGGGATGATCGCTGGCCTGTCCAACCGCGTCTCGCAAATTCCAGCAACGCTCGCACTTGGCGTTCGTCGATTTGCTGGCCTTCACTGACGGCTCAGCCTGGTCGGGCTTTGCTTCAATTTCAATCTTGGAGACATTGCAAAGCGTCGTCAACAGGTCGCGATTCTGTGTGAGGAAGGCCGCCTGTTCGGGATTGCTCGTGATCGTCAGAGCGGCTTCCTGACCGCTGCCGATCTGCTTTTCCTTCCGCATTCCTTCGATCGCCACGAACGCGAGTTCGCGGACTTCTCGCAGTTTGTCCACGAGCGACTCCGCGTCGGTGCCGTTCCACGACGCGTTTTCCGTCGGCCAGTCGGTAAGGTGAACGCTACCAGTTCGGCCGGCACGTTCGGGCAGCACGTCCCAGATTTCTTCGGCCGTGTGCGGCATCAGCGGCGCGAGCAACCGTACGAGCACGCTATGCAATTGCGCAAGCACAAACTGCGCGGCGCGGCGATCGGTACCGTCGGGCGACTCGGCGTAGAGGCGGTCCTTGAGCACGTCGAGATAGAAGCTCGACAAATCCACAGAGCAGAACTGGTAGATCCGCTGATACGCCTTGTAGAACTCGAACTTGTCGAACGCGGCGGTCACGTCGCGGATCACACCGTTAAGCTTCGCCAAGGCCCAGACGTCGATCGCGTGCAGGCTCGACTTGTCGAACGTGCTGGGATCGAACTTGGCGTAATCTTCGAGATTGCCCAGCAAATAACGGAACGTGTTGCGGATCTTGCGATACGCCTCGGATGTTTCCTTGATGCCGCGCTCGGACATGCGGATATCGTCGGCGTAGTCGAGACTGGCCACGTAGAGCCGCAGCACGTCGGCGCCGTATTGCTCGGTCGCTTTGACGGCCGAAACTGCGTTACCGCCCGACTTGGCCATCTTGTGGCCCTGCTCGTCGACGATGAATCCATGCGTGAGCACGGTTTCAAACGGCGCTTTGCCTGTCGTACCGACTGCCGTGAGGATCGACGACTGGAACCAGCCGCGGTGCTGGTCGGAGCCTTCGAGATACATGAACGCAGGGTAGGGGCCGACGTTGTAGCTTGGCTCGCGCAGAACCGAACGATGGCTCGATCCTGATTCGAACCAGACATCGAGAATGTCGGTTCCTTTGCGGAGCGACTCGACGGAATACTTGGTCGTGTCGAGGTCGGGAGGGATCAGTTCTTCGACCGATCTGCGGAACCAGGCATTGGTTCCTTCCTTGCGGAAGAGGTCGCGATAGAACCGCACCGATTCGGCTGTCAGGTGGTGATAGCCCGTCTTTTCGCACGAGAGGACGGGGATCGGCACGCCCCAGGCACGCTGACGGGAGATGCACCAGTCGGGACGGCCGCCGACCATCGCGTCGATGCGCGATTTGCCCCAACTCGGCAGCCAGCGCACGTTCATGATGGCGTCGAGCGTGTTTTGCCTCAGGTTGTTGCGATCGACGCCGATGAACCACTGATACGTCGCGCGGAAGATCACCGGCTTCTTGCTGCGCCAGCCGTGCGGGTAGCTGTGCCTGATCGGCAACTCGTGGAAGAGCGCTCCTACTTCCTTGAGGATCGTCACAACTTCGGGATTCGCCACGAAGACGTTCTTGCCCGCAAGGCGTTCGGGGACTTCCGATGTGAACTTGCCGTATTCGTCGACGGGGCTCAGCGTCGGCAGGCCGTATTTCTGGCCGGTTTGATAGTCTTCGGTACCGTGTCCAGGCGCGGTGTGCACGAGGCCGGTGCCATCTTCAGCGCTCACGTAGTCGGCGAGTACGAAGCGGCCGTCGCGTGGCAGGAAAACGTGACGATATGTCGCGTTTTCGAGTTCTTGACCTTTGAACCGCGCAACGATGTCGACGTCCGTCAGTCCCTTGAGACCAGTCACCTTGGCGACGAGGTCGCTGGCGAGGATGGTGTGCACGACTCGACCGGTTTCGGGCTCTGTGTAGCGGATACCGGCGTAGTCGAGCGTCGGGCTGGCGGCGATCGCGACGTTCGCGGGAAGCGTCCAGGGAGTTGTCGTCCAGATCATCGCGTGCCAGTCGTTCGCGCCGTTGGCGGTCAGGCTGGCGGGCGTTCCCGAGGTGAGCGGGAAGTTGACGTAGACCGTTGGCGAAGTCACGTCTTGGTATTCGAGTTCCGCTTCCGCGAGGGCGGTGCGGTCGTGCATGTCCCAGTGGATCGGCTTGAGCTGGCGGAAGACGTAACCGCCTTCGACCAGGTCGGCCAGAACGTCCATGATGCCGGCTTCGTAGCGCGGGTCGAGCGTGAGGTATGGGTTTTCCCAATCACCATCTACGCCGAGGCGGCGGAACTGGTCGCGCTGGATGCCGACCCACTTCATCGCTTCGGTGTGACAGAGCTCGCGGACTTCGCTTTGGGTAAGCTTCGCGGCTTTCGAGCCGAGATCCTTGACGACCTTGTGCTCGATCGGCAGGCCGTGGCAGTCCCAGCCGGGGACGTACGGGCTGTCGAATCCGCGCATGGTGAGCGAACGCACGACGAAATCCTTGAGCACCTTGTTCAAGAGGTGGCCCATATGAATTTCGCCGTTGGCGTACGGAGGACCGTCGTGCAGCACCTTGCGGTCGCGTCCTGCGCGGGCCTTGCGAATCTGGCCGTAGAGATCCTCTTCCTTCCAGCGGGCCTGCATTTTGGGCTCGCGGACGGTGAGGTTGGCCTTCATGTCGAAGGCGGTTACAGGAAGATTCAGCGTGTCTTTGTAGGGCTTGGGCTCGGTCGACATGGCGGTCAGTCGTTCACAAGGTCATTGGGCCTGGGATAGTTCACCAAGGACGCGTTTGACGATCGTCCTGAGTTTGAATTCAGCAGCGCGGGCAACCGCGAGGATTTCTTCGATCTTCACGGGCTCGAGAGCGTCGGGGAGGCAGAGGTCGGTGACGATCGAGAACCCAAGGACGCGCAGGCCAGCGTGGACTGCAACGATGACCTCGGGAACCGTCGACATACCGACGACGTCGGCGCCCATCGCTCTCATAAACCGATACTCGGCGCGGGTCTCCAGGTTCGGACCTGTCACGCCGATGTAGACGCCGCGATGCGCTGAAACTCGCTCTTCAAGGGCGATCTTCAGCGCGAGTTCTTGAAGCGTTTTGTCGTAAGGCTCGATCATGTCAGGGAACCGCGGGCCGAGCCGGTCGTCGTTGCGGCCGATCAGCGGGTTCACGCCCATGAAGTTGATGTGGTCGTCGATCACGACGACGTCGCCCTTACGGTGCAAGGGGTTAAGTCCGCCCGCCGCGTTCGAGACCACCAGAATCTGGCAGCCCATTTCCTTCATCACGCGGATCGGAAAGGTAACCTGCGCGGCGGTGTAGCCTTCGTAGAGGTGGAACCGGCCTTCCATTGCGATGACGGGCTGGCCGGCGAGTGTCCCACAAACAAGCTGTCCTTTGTGCGCCTCGACGGTCGAGCGAGGGAAGTGTGGGATTTCGGTGTAGGGGATCGTCGCTTCGGCCTCGATTTCTTCCGCGAGCGCACCGAGCCCCGTTCCTAGGACGATGCCGACCGTGGGGCGGCCCGACCAGCGCGAACGCACGACTTGCAGCGCTTCCTCGACGTCGGACCAGGCGTGAAACTGCATCCCGTAACACTCGATGAAGGACTAAGATACGGCTCGAAAACGCGAAACCGGGGGGCCGTCGGCGGGCAGATTGCCGACCGAAGTGCCCGCCCGGTAATGAGGCGACTACCGCGCTAGCTAGAGCATCAACGGCGGTCGAAAATTTGATCGAAGCGCGGGTCGGATCGGAGCGACTTCAAATCCGGGTCGCGCTTGATGTGTTCGAAGTAGGCATAGCCGAGCCGAATCGACCGCTCGAGCGCTGCGAACGCCTTGTCGGCCATTCCCAAAAGCGCGTAGGAACAGGCGAGGTTGTACCAGACGATCGGCTGCTCGGGGCGAAGGCGGACGAGCTGCAAGTCGGCCTGAAGTGCTCGATTGTAAATCCCTTTCGCCGAAAGGTTTGCGGCGTGGGCTTTGAGCACGTCGGCGTTGAGCGGGTCGCGTTCGAGGATGCCGCCGAGGAATTCGAGCTCGAATTCGAGCTGGCTTTGTTCGCGCAGGCGCTTGGTTGTAAGTTTTTCGGGCGACGGCCCTTCGGAATAGGGTTCATCGGGACGCTGAGGCACGGCCATGGCTGAGACGCTCCCTTCCCGGCCGGTCAAATGCGGCAACTCAAGAGGTGGCCCAAGGTGGGCAAGTCCCCAAACAGCAATCGCACCAAGATAGACGATTTCCCCTTTCAATACCAACTATTACGAAAGAAATTCGCAGCAGTCGGTGGGGAAAATCGACGCGACCGCTCCTAATGAAAAAGAAAGCGGGGCGCGCGAACGCGGTCCCCGCTTCGGTGATTCATTGTCGACCGGCTCCAATCGGAGCGGAGACATTAGTCGATGTCGGCGTCTTCTTCCTCGTCTTCGTCGAGGTCGTCGAGGTCGTCGTCATCGTCATCATCAAAGTCGTCGTCGTCATCGTCGATGTCGATCTCGTCGATTTCGTCGAGGTCTTCATCGTCGAGGTCTTCGTCGTCGAGATCGTCGTCGAGGTCATCGTCGTCGTCGTCGATATCGTCATCGACGTCGTCATCGAGATCCTCGTCGCCATCTTCGTCGTCGAGATCCTCTTCGTCGTCAAAGTCCTCTTCGTCGCCGGGGTGCCGATCGAGAACGGGAACGACGGTGCTGTAAGATCCGGCGAAAAGGTCGGATTCTAGTTCCTCGAGAAGCACGGGCATCTCCTGTCGGTCCGACATAAATTTCGGTCCTCGGGACAAGGGGTCATGGGGGGCTAGGCCCCCTCTCCATCGGATCTGAGTCGGCCTGCGGGCCAGTAGGAATCTCCGCCATTCTCGAATGCGGAGACTTATTGGTAGGAAAGGGATACGCGATTGTCAAGCAGCCTCATGGCATGATTCTTCGAGAAGTCGATTCCCAGGCCCAATCAGCCGAGCCGAACCGTCTGGCCGATGGCCGCCGAACGGCCAATCGCCTCCAGAAGTCGGACGGTGTCGAGGGCCTGGTCGGCAGGACAGCAGAGGGGAGTACCCTGCCGAATCGCCGACGCGAAGTTGCCGTCGATGCTTTCGATCGGAGCAACCAGGGGCACAACTTCAGCAGACCCGCCCAAAGTTTCCTGGATCAAGCGGTCTTCGGTCACACGGATTCGTCCCTTTTCTCCAAAGTAGGTCAACTCAAACAGAGAACCGGGAGAATCGCCACAAAGCCCCAGCGCGACCGGAGTGCCATCCGCCAGGCGAATCGACGCCGCCGTGACCACGTCGATCCCCGACTCGATCTTCTTCTGGAATGCCGACGCCTCGACTGCCACCTGGTGGACACTCCACAGCAGCGCATCGATCAAATGATCGCCTGCGTCGGCCAGAACGCCGCCGCCAGAGACGCGTGGATCGAACCGCCAGTCGTGCTCGGCCCCCTGGTGATCGGCCAGCCAGGGCTGTGCCAGCGTCGCCGTGACCATCTTGAGCGCACCGATCGCATTCTGGTTCAGCCTGTTGCGGGCCTCGACAAGACTGGGCAGGAGCCGGAATTGGTGGCCGACGCCCACAAGTCGCCCGCGCGCACGCGCGACATTTACAATATCGACGGCCTCTTGAACGTTGGTCGAGAGCGGTTTCTCGACGAAAACGTGGCAACCGGCCTGTAACGCGTCGATCACGGGCCGGTAGTGGAAGAGGTGAGGGGTAAAAACGGCGATCGCGTCGGGCGTGGTGTGCTTGAGAAGCGCGACGTGATCGCCAAACGAGCGGATTTCGCTGTCTTTACCGCCTGCGGAAACGATGGCGGTCAAGTCGCGGGCGCTTGGCTCGTCGGGATCGGCGACCCCGACGATTTGCACGTCCGGAAGCGCGCAAAGACGTGCTACATGGACACGCGCCGCGTGGCCGCAGCCGATAATCCCGACACGCAGGTCGCTCATGTCCGCACTTCCCAATTGAGTCGACGAATTCCCCCTGATCCCCCGGTCACCCAGGGCGGTTTTATCCCAACAAGCGGCAAGGCTTACGTCAAGCGGTCAGAACTGGATTTTGTGGGGAGTTCGTTTGATCGACAAGAGACTCGCTTTGGCGGCGGTCGCTTGACTGAGGAGCAGGCGGGGATTATCATGCATCCTGCGAATCGATGGTGGCTGTGGCCTAGCGGTTAAGGCACCAGATTGTGGATCTGGATATCGCGGGTTCGAATCCCGTCAGCCACCCTTACTTTTCTTTTGGCAACCAAGTTCGCAAAGTTCTTTTCATAAGCTTAGTAGCTTAGTCTGTTATAAGCACGCTTTTAACTTGTGTTTTCATTCATAAACTGACGAGCTTGGCATAACGCATTCGCATTGATTTCGTTACGGTTGCGCTCGCGCCATTGGTGTTTACCCGTGCGTTCTTGCGGTGCGCATTGAGCTTGAGTTCCCTTGTCCACTTCGAGGATCGAGCTCTATTCGGCAATACAGGGAGCTGGCCCCAAACGCCTCTCAATCAAAAAACTATGGCCCGAGACCTCCGCAGATTGCAGAAGTCCCGAGCCATGATATTGACCGGCTAACCGTTGTTAGCTTGTCGAGCAGTTTAGAAGGCGTCGGCGCTGATAACTTCGCCGCCGTTACGGGTCGACAGGGCCTGCCAGACGCCGTACTGCGGGAGGGCCGGAGCACCGGTGCACGAGCCGGTGTAGAGAGCAGTACGGCCGTTGTTCACGATACAGCTCGGGCTCCACGAGCTGATCGAGTCTTTAATGAAGCGCACCGAACCGTCGCAGAAGCCCACGTTGACACCGCCGGGGTGACGGCTGCTAAACGTGTTTTCGATGTTGCCCTGGTCGTTCTGCAGCGACGTGGGGAAGTTGATGGCGGGGTTCTTGAAGTAGTTCGGCGGGAACGTCGTGGTTGCGGTGGTGTCGCCGCCGTCGCCCGAGAACCAAAGCTGCAGACCTTGGCTCTTCTGAAGGCTCCAGGCGTGTTCACCGGCGAAAATCGTGTTGCTGGTACCGTCGGTGATCGAAGCAAGCCGCACGGGTGCGGTCGCTGTGCAACCCGGAACCGCGCTGCCGACGTGATACACGGCACCGTTGTTTGAACCGAGAAGCGGGTAGGCACAGTCGCCCTTGGCGTAGTAATACAGCGGGCCGTGGCTGGTGGCGTAGCTCGCGTAAGTCACGGCAAAGGTCGGGTCGGGCGAGTTATCCCAGGTGTCGTTCTGACCGCGCTGGTTAACGATGTCGCCGTCGCTGGGGCACCAGAGAACCGACAGGGCGGCTCCCTGAGTCGTCGAGTTTTCTGCTTCCCAGATCGAGATGCTGGTGTTCAGCGTGTTCCAAACCGTGCCCTGCTCGTAGAACTGGCACAGCGCGGTCCACGGTCCGAAATTCTGACGGATCATGTTGGCGACATTGGCGCTACTGCGGCCCATGAAGTCGCCCATCGGCAAGGATTCGTTGACCGAAATGTAATTGTGGAGCGCGAGGCCGAGTTGCTTGAGGTTGTTGGTGCACTGGGCACGGCGGGCAGCTTCGCGAGCCGCCTGCACGGCGGGAAGAAGCAATGCGATGAGGACGGCGATAATCGCGATGACCACCAGCAACTCAATGAGGGTGAACGCGCGAACGCGACGCTCCATGCGAACCGGAATCATCATGGTTCTCTGGCTCCTGTGCGATCTCAGAACAGAAGATGAGGCAACCTTACACGGGGGAAAGGGAAACGACTCGGTGCACGGGTTCACGGATTGCCCTGAGCCTGCTCGCGACGTTCGCGCGGGCTAAGGTCGTTCCTATCTTTGGGGCTGGCCTTGCGGGGAGCGACCTTCGGTGGCTGCGCGGGGGCCGCTGATTCCGCCGGCTTCTCAGACTTCTGGCCACTACTCGCGTTGGCACTTGGGGCGTCGCCGCCACTGCATCCTGACAGCATGAGCGACATCGCGCACCCGATGCTCCCGACAATCATCGAGCGGAGCAACGGTGACCGAACACCTCGAGAGATCATGGATCACTCCCTGATTGAACCTGCTTCAAGTGACGATCTGACGAACAGACGCGGCACAACGAACGTTGTCCGCGACAAGGCCGCGCATGCAGCGAAGCTAAGCAGCCTAAAGAAGCAAGGCTCTTGCGATCAGTTTGAACGGTTGTCCGCAACAAAGCGGCGCAGGCAGCGAAACTAAGCAGCCTAGAAAGCACGACACTTGCGATCAGTTTTAGAGGCGACTGATTGCAAGAAGAGATTTGTCGAATATTGATTTGTCAGATATTTCTTATCATAGTGCAAAAGAAGAATCAAGCCGTGAGAACGATGTTAAATGGATGGCGGTTTGCGCGAGAAAGCCCTTGATGATTTGCCGCAACATTTTCGCACAATAGTATCTCCTCTCGTATCGTGATGATTCGAAGAAGCCCCGTGCCGCGGCCTAGAAATAGTCACTTGTAGGACGGCTCACGTCGGGGTAAGGTCTTGCCAACTCAGCATCGTGCGAATCAGTTCGCTCGCCAAATCTTCTTGAGTTGCCACCACACGTTGCCGGGAATCAGGATGATCTCTCATGGAAAAAGCACCCGGAATCCCGGGCAGAATCGTGTCGATGGACCAGTTTCGCGGCTACACGGTCGCGGGAATGTGCATCGTCAACTTCGTCGGTGGACTCGCGGCGATTCCCGCCGTGCTCAAGCACAATAACAACTATTACAGTTATGCCGACTCGATCATGCCGAGCTTCATGTTCGCGTGCGGCTTTTCGTATCGGCTATCGTTTCTCCGGCGCATGGACGTGGCGGGACTCGCGGCGACGCGCTGGCGGTTTGTCGCGCGGTCGTTCGGGCTCGTCCTTGTTTCGCTGATGATGTACGGCTTCGGGCACGACTTCAAACATTTCGAAGAGTACAGCCCTACGAGCATCTGGCAGTTCCTGGTCAGACTCGTGAAGGCCGACCTTTGGGAAACGCTGGGAATCATCGGCGTCGCCCAGCTTTTGATCATGCCTGTGATCGCAAAGAGCTGGCGCGTGCGGTTGCTGACGATTGCCGGATTTCTCCTCTTACATTTGATTCTCTGCCAGACATTCAACATCGCCTTCATCTATGGCAATTCGAATCCGCTCGATCGGCTTCTCAATACAGAAGGGTCGACCGCGTGGGACGGCGGCGTTTTTGGGCTACTCGTTTGGGGCTCAATGATGCTCGTCGGCTCGCTGACGTACGACGGGGTCGTCAACGCCAGTCCGGCTCAAGGGGCGCGACGGATGATCTTGCCGGGGATCGGCATGATGCTGCTTGGCTATGCGCTCTCGTGCCTCTCGGTGCTTTACGACGGTGCCCCGGCGATGCCGAAGGGGCAGGTTGCCGCCTCGCCAGTCATTCCGCCGATGGAGAAAGCGAGCGGGCAGCCCTTCTCGAAACTGCTCGCAGAGCCACCGTTTTACGGTGTTCCCGACTCCAAGATTCGGCCTCACAACTTCTGGCAGATGCACAAGAAGATCGTGAGCTGGCCGTTCTTCTTCTTCTCAATGGGTTTCTCGGCCACGCTTTACGGTCTGTTCATCATCGCGTGCGACATCGGCTCAGCGCGAGTTGGCTTGTTCCGGACGTTCGGCACGAACGCTCTCGCAGCCTATATGCTGCACCACATGGTCGAGGTGAGCGTTCTCAAGCTCGTCCCCAAGGATTCGCCGCTCTGGTTCTGCCTCGTCGGACTTGCTGTCTTCTTCCTGATCACCTACACATTCGTCCGATATCTCGAGAAACAATCAATTTACGTCAAACTTTGACGTAATCAGCCTAAAATCCTCACATAGCCGCTCGCCCTTAACCGATTGCAGTGCAAGAGGTTAAGCGGCGAGCGTTCGTCATTTGACCTGCTGTTACAATACGACGTGCGCCCGTGACCACCCTGGCCGACGAACCGCGCACCTGGTAGGAAACGGCCATGTGCTCAGTTGGCTTTTTTTCGCGGTTGATTTGCGCGGGATCTGCATGACATTTCATGAGCATCCGTGCTGAACTCAGGTCAAAATGCCGCTGCAATCAATACGAACGTAATAACCGTCATAACCTGGTTTTATGTCTGATACTTACGCGAAAAATCGGCCGGAAAGGTCGGGCAATTCAGTACGAAAAGACTTGCATTACGACTCTGCTCATTTATCCTATTCGTTGGAGTAACAAGTAATTTGCCTGATCTTAGCGACCGGCAAAGTTTTACTTGTAGGTTGTTTCGCTTCACGACGTGCACCTATTGGAGATGATCATGCGTCGTATCGTTCTCACCGTCGCTGCCGTTCTCGCGTTCAGCAGCTTCGCCGCCTCGGATGCCTCGGCCTGTCACAAGAAGAACCGTTGTGCCCAGCCGGTTGCTTGCGCCCCGGCCCCGTGCGCCCCGGTTGTTGAGTGCGCCCCCGCTCCCGAGTGCGCCCCCCGCAAGAAGTGCGGTGGTCTCAAGCTCGGTGGCCTCTTCAAGTGCCACAAGAAGGCCGCTTGCGCCCCGGCCCCGTGCGAAACCGTTGTTTACGAAGCTCCGGTTGCCCCGTCGGCCCAGTGGCCTTCGGCCCAGCATTGATTTCGACGAACCCGTATGGGGTTCATCTCGAAACGGCTGCCTTCTCGGGCGGCCGTTTCTATTTCGAATGGGCACAAAGTCGGAATAGCGGCAAACAGGCGTCACGCATTTGGGGCGGAGAGCGAACCCCAAGCTTTGGAGCTTCCCTCGCTTCGCTCAATCCAGCCGTCGGCCACCCAAACTGATGTCCTGCGTGACAGCAAGTCGCTACGCGTTCTCGCCGTCGGCAAGCCAGACGAACCCATCGCGGTCGATCCGACCGTTCCGCCCGACGGCAGCAAAGGCTGGATCGCCGGGAAAGCGGCACTCGAGGGTGCCGATCGCGTCTTCGGTATGAACCGTTGCTCCATCCTGTTCAACGACTCGAATACCGACACCCGGTATTGGCAGGCCGATCGACCCTTCGCGGTTCCCCGGCTGAACCGCTCCATTCTTGTCGTAATTGGCTGCGGACCGAGTCAGCGGCTGGTTCGTGGCCGGATGATCGAATGCAGGAAGATCGGGATCGACGGTGTCGGGAAGAGCAGGTGGCTTCCGCCGTTTCGCGACCGCATCCACACTCGCGGCCAGAATGCCGGTGCGAACGTCATACAGGCTCGGGCCGGTCATCGGCTCGCCATATGCGATATTGATCACTCTTCGCATGCCGAGAGGGCGTTTGCCAAACGCTCGCCCGCCCTGGAAGCTGAAAATGCTGCCCCAGAGGTTGTCGATATAAACCGGCACGACGGGAATTTCGTCGCGACCTTTGAGGATGACTTCAAGACCGCGGTAGAACGGCCCCAGAAATCCATTGCGCGTGAGTTGACCTTCAGGGAAGATCGCGACCAACTCGCCACGGTCGAGGGCCTCGCGCACGGCTACAATCGCCGCACGCTGCGCCTTGGGACCGGTAAACGGCACAGGAATCATTCCCGCGCGCCTGACGAGTGCGGCCAGCGGCTTCCAGCGAAAGAAGTCGGCGTTGGCGAGAACATGGCCTGGTCGCGGACATGACGCGGCGAGAAAGAGCGCGTCAATCCACGTGACGTGATTCGCGGCGAGCACCGCGGCTCCCGATTTCGGGATGTTTTCCTTGCCGATGACGCGAAAGCTGTATCGTGGAAGGAAGATCAGCCGCAGCATCGGGGCGATCAACCAGCGGACGAAAATGACGAAGAGAATCGCGGCGACCACGACGGCCGCGAGGAGGATCAGTAACCAGGAATACTCAGGCATCGTCGAGAGCTTCTTTCGAGGTGCGCCGCGTCAGCGCGGGGATCATCGCGAACAGACCGACGGAGAGCAGGGCGGCGAATCCGAGGACGATACGATAGGCTTGCTGCGTGAGGTGAACCGCTTCAACGAAAAGCGAGTCGCCCAGCACACTCAGGTTCGACACAGCCATGAAGACGGCGAAAGTTGAGGCGGCCATTCGCGGGTCGGCGGCGTCCATGGCCATCACGCAGAAAAGGGCATCGATCCAACCGTATGACACGCCGACCAGAAACGCCCAGATCGTCGCCGATGTCGGCCCGTGAACCAGCATCTGTCCCGCCGTCGCACAACTCAACCCGAGAAGCGCGACGATCAACTCACCGCGCCGGCCCAGCTTGGCGTTGAACAACGGGAGACAAGCGGCTCCAGCGGCGCGGCCGGCGTAGCGAACGGCGTCGAACTGGCCGATCTGGCTGTAGTCGAAACCCAGGTGCTCATAATACCGCGTGAGATTGAATTCGACACCCACGCCGATAATGCCGTAGAGCGCACCAAAGGCGAGCAAAGCTTTCGCGCGGCCGAGCGACCGCATCGCCCGCCAGTCGAACAACTCGCGATCGCCGTGCGGACGAGCATCGCGAAGCATCGCGGCAAAGATGAGAACTGGTAGGCCCATCGCCGCGCAGGTCCAGAGAATTCCCTCACTCTTGCCAGGCCCTGCGCCAGTCCTGTGCAACCACTGGCCGAACCCCCATGTGAAGACCATCGTCGCCAGAAATCGCGAGACCTGCATGAATCCCTGGACCCGCGTGCGGTCGTCGGGCGGGGTGGCGTCGACGACCATGCCGTCGCAGCAAGTGTCGTAAAGGCAGAGGCCGATCACGGCGAGGAATGCCATCGCGACGAAGCTGCCGAGCGAAGTTCCAGGCGGAAAGAGTGAGAGACCGACCAACCCCACGCTTTGCGCCAGTACGCCCAGCACGATGAACGGTCGACGATGCCCGAGGCCGAATGGGTTGAAGCGATCGGACAATGGCCCGAGCAAGAACTTGAAGACGAGAGTGAGCAGTACCGCTGTTTGCACGCGGCCGGCGACGACCTCATTCACGCCACCGCCGACCATGTAACTTTTGTTGAAGTTGACGAGATACGCAACGACGACGCCCTGCAGGGCGTACAGGGCGAGTGCAAGTCCGAGGCGCGCGGGGTGGATTGACCCCGGCGTCTTCATGCGGGCTGCTCCAGCTTGTCGTGCGGTCGCAACCGCCCTTGCGTGTACGATGCGCGAAACATCTCTTTTGCACGATCGGGCAGACGCAGGCTGTCGATGTGGGCGAGGGTATCGGCGATGGGATAGTCGATGCGTTTCAACTCGATACGGTCGCCGTCGATGATCGCATAAGCGGCGCGAGGATCGCCGTCGCGCGGCTGTCCAACGCTTCCAGGGTTCAAGACGATTGTATTGTTGATTTTGAGATGAAATTGAACATGCGTATGACCGACACAAACATAATCGGCGTCGACATCCTGAAGCCGCTTGGCCCAGGTTTCGGGATCCTTCATGACGTATTCGTCAAGCGGATCACGCGGAGTGCCATGAACAAGTAAGAATTTCTTGCCGTCGATCGTGAATCGGCGGGTCAAAGGCAAACGAAGCAGATAGCGGCGTTCTTCGGGGCCGAGCGCTTCCCACATCAGCGGTCGCGTGACACGAGTAAGGTAACGATAGCCGGCGTCGCCGACGACGGGCACACCTTGCGCGACACCGTGGTCGTGATTGCCGCGGATGCCGTATTTCACGTTTGCCATCGCCCAGCGCACGCATGGGGCGGGATCGGGGCCGTAGTCGACCAGGTCGCCCAGGCACAGGCAAATGTCATAGCGCTCGTTGATCGCCGCCAGAGCCGGCCAGTTGGCGTGAATGTCTGAGACGACGAGAATTCTCATCCGACAGATTCCGAGGCGCGGCGATCGAGACGAGCACGACGGCAAGGGAGATGCGGCCAGGCGATTAGCCCAGCCAGCGATCGTGCCAAAGCTGGAACACAAGCAGCGTCCAAAGGGGTTTGCGGTGATCGTGCGTCCCCGCCTGGTGTTCGACGACCAGGCGCCTGACGACGTCTCCCCGGAATAATCCCTGTCGGTTGATGCGTTCTTGCCCTAGCAGGTCGTCAAGCAAAGGGGCGAGCGGACCGCGAAGCCAGCGTGCCACCGGAATTCCGAACCCCTTCTTCGGGCGGTCCAAAATCGTCGCCGGCAACCGGCCACGCGCTGCCTGCTTCAGCAGCCGCTTTGTCTGACCATTGCCATATTTAAACACGGCGGGCAGCGCCTGAATAGAGTCGACCAGATCCGCATCGAGAAACGGCGCACGGACCTCGAGACTACACGCCATGCTCGCGCGATCGACCTTCGAAAGAATATCATCAGGTAGGTATGTGTCCTGATAAAGTCGCAACGATCGGCTCAATGGATCAAGAGCCGGGGCGAGCCCCTCAGAGCGTTCCAGATGCTCGCGCTCGACATCGAATAGGTCGCTGTTGACGAGCAGACTGGAGAGTTCACGGCCCGAGAACGAGCCCATCCAGCGCTGATGCGCGAGAGCGATTGGCTCGTCGGCGCCGCGCAAAAACTGCTTGAGCTTGAAGTCGAAACTCATGTTGCGATGGTCTACCGGCAATCGCGCAACGGCTGCTCGTGCGACGCTCCTCGCCGGTTTTGGTAAGCGGGCATAAAATCGCGCGGCACGCTCAGCTTTGAATGTCGGGTAGCCCGCAAGCAATTCGTCGGCCCCATCTCCACCGAGCGCGACGGTCACCTGCTCGCGTGCGAAACGACTCAGTAGGTGCGTCGGCAAAATCGAAGCGTCGCCGAACGGTTCGTCGAGCCAGTTCGCGACTTCGGGCAGCAGTCGCAACACATCATCGGCCGAGAATTTGCGTTCGTGATGATTTGTGCCAAGTTGACTCGCAACGAGCCGCGAGTGCGGGCTTTCGTCAAAGCTGGGGTCGTCGAAGCCGATGGAGAAGGTGCGAATCTGGTCGGCGGCCGACCACTCGCACATCGCCGCGGCGACGCTCGAGGAGTCGACGCCTCCTGAGAGAAACACGCCGAGCGGGACGTCCGAGCGGGTGTGGCGCCCGACCGCCGCGACGAAGTCGGTCCAGAATTGCTTTGCGGCGTTCTCGAACGGCTCGCCAGTCTCGACCGGATCGGGAGCCGTCCAGTAACGCTCGATCCGAATCTTGCCGTCTTGCCAGATCAATGTGTGAGCGGGCGGTAACTTCTTCAGGCCGAGCCAGATCGAATTAGGCGCTGGAACATATTCATAAAAGAGATAACGCGCGAGTCCGCGTGGGTCGAGCCGCCGACCCACCTCGGGGTGTGCGAGCACTGCCTTCGCTTCGGAGCCAAAGGCGAGCCCGCCGCCGGGCAGCTCGGCGTAGAAGAGCGGCTTTTGGCCCATGCGATCGCGCGTGAGGATGAGCCGCTGGTTCGGCGCGTCCCAGATCGCCAGGGCGAACATTCCGTTCAGTCGCGCGGGGAACGACTCACCCTCTTGCTCGTAGAGGTGCACTAACCCTTCGGTGTCGGACGCGTTCTTGAACTGGTGTCCGGCGCGATGAAGTTCGGCGCGAAGGTCGAGGTCGTTGTAGATCTCGCCATTGAACGTGACCCAGATCGAGTCATCCTCGTTCGACATCGGCTGCGCACCGCCACCAATGTCGATGATCGACAGCCGGCGATGTCCCAGCGCGACCGGCCCGCTCACGTAATATCCCGAACCGTCGGGGCCGCGATGGGTGATCGTCGACGTCATGGTCGACACGATCTCGTGGTCCGCCGGGCGGCCGCCACCGTTCACATATCCGGCAATTCCGCACATAGAGTTGGTCGAATCGGGCCAGGTGCGTGAGGTGATCGTCAGATTCTGGGATTTACCACCAAAGGCGGAAGACTTCGCGGTATGCCCAATGATTCAAGCGTAATCAATGAAGAAACCGGCGAACAGTCCTGCGGCTGCGAGCGTTTCCATACTGATCAGATTTCGCGACGATTCGGCACGTGCCGTGCGAAATCTTCGGAACGCGCGTCTCCGTCGACGGTTCCAGGGAGTACACTACACTGCTTACATTGCTCGCCGAGAACCGACGTCGCACGGCAGGGTTCGCGAGTCTTAGTTGCATCGCATCATTGAGTTGCCACCTTTTTCGACTTGCCGAGGAGCCGACCGCCCATGGCGTCGCTCGACCCTGAGACCGACTTGAACCAACCGGTGATCGATACCGACCTGCCGCCGCCTCGTCCGACCACGCCGCCGGTTCGTCGGGGATTTCTCCGCGTTCTCGCTGCGCTCATGATCATCACGTCGCTCGCTTACGGCGTGCCGTACATGATCGATCGCGCTGGGTACGCCTGGGAAGCTGGCCGTGCCCGCGCGTCTGCTGAGGCGCTCGCGAAGCTCGACAAGTCGGGCATCATTCCGCTTTCGTCCGCGCTCTTTCGCCAGGCGACTGACGTGATCAGTCCCGCGGTCGTTAACATTCGCTCGTTCTCGGCTGTGAATCCCGGCTCAGAAGAAATCGGCTCCGGTTTCGTGATCGACCGCCAGAACGGCTACATCGTCACGAACGAGCACGTCATTCATAATTCGGCGCAAATCATCGTGCGGATCGGCCGAGCCAGTCCGGTTGAAGGGCAGCTTGTCGGTGTCGACGAACGGACCGACCTCGCAGTAATTCGTATTAAGGGGCCGCTTGGCGTTCAGGCCACGTGGGGTGATCCCACGAAGGTCGACGTCGGCGATTGGGTCCTCGCGATCGGCAGCCCCTTTGCGCTCGATCGCACGGTTACGGCCGGGATCATCTCGGCGATGGGCCGGCACAGCTTGGTTCAATCCGACACCTATGAGGACTACATCCAGACCGACGCTGCGATTAACCCCGGTAATTCGGGTGGTCCGCTGATCAATCTCAAGGGCGAGGTCATCGGCATCAACACGGCGATTCTCAACCCCACACGCGAGGGGCAAGGGATCGGCATGGCGATGTCGGCTGAGGTCGCGCACAAGGTTGTCGAGCAGATCATTGAGAACGGTAAGGTGAATCGCGCGTACGTCGGCATTCTGGGCGAAGTGCTCATTCCTGCGCTGGCACGCGACAGCGGTTTGCCCGACGGGACGGAAGGGGTGTTCGTCGGCGCGGTTTGGCCCGAAAGTCCTGCTGCAAAGGCAGGATTGAAGCCGGGTGACATCATCGTGGAGATCGACAACAAACCGGTCTCGGATCCCAAAGAACTGCGCACGCGTACGTTTATCTTGCCCGTTGGCTCACAGGTCCCCATTGCGTTCTATCGTGACAAGTCTCGCCAGACTGCCACAGTTACCGTTGACGCCATGCCGGATCGACTCACTGGGCAACGACAGAGTCTTGGGATCGACGTGGTTGAGCTGGGGCAGAAGGAGGGAGGCGGGCTGGTTATTTCGCGCGTTGCGGCGGATTCTGCCGCACAGCGGGCGAGTATAAAGCCAGGAATGCGCGTGGTGATGATCGGCCGAACGCCGGTGCGAACCCGCGCGGAGTTCGATGCCGCGCTCGGACGTTTTGACCCGATTCAAGGCGTGCCGGTCGGGGTTCTTACCCCGAACGGTGGTGTCCAGTTCGTCAACATCAGCACAATCGGCATCCCGCGTCCGTGACCAAATCGGTGGCTTCACCGATCAGTCACAAAAACTCTTGACTTGGACACTTGGTTTGCGAGACATTCGGAAGCTGTGCAACGATGCACGGTTTCCGACGTTTCGCAGCCGTTTTGAACGGTAATTGCCTGAGAACGGCATCAAAGTCGATGTCAACCCCCTGCTGGACCCCGAGGAACGCCGTTCACTGGCGTGCAGGGGTGCCTTGGGAGGGAGTGTTTGCGTAACTGCTAATTTTGTGCCGATTTACACGTTTTGCCAACGTGCGTGAGATCGCTTGAAAAACTTGACTGAATTCTGATGAGGAGTATATTTTGGTGTCACGATCGCACGCAGAGCTAGGTTCCCGGGTGCCAGAAACAGAGGTGATGACGCCTCTTTTTTGTCAGCCGCGCACGCTAAGTTACCGGGTCTGACCCCAATATCCAGGAGTCGCCCGTGGCCCGGTACAACGAAGCAACCAAAGCCGCGATCAAGAATTCAGTCGATATCGTTTCCCTACTCGCCGACTATGGTCTTCCCGCCCACCGCTCCGGCTCGAAGTTGAAAGTGTTGTGTCCGTTTCACGACGATCACAACCCATCCCTCGAACTCAATCCAGAACGGCAGTCGTATAAGTGCTGGAGTTGCGGCGCTGGCGGTGACATTTTCACATTCGTTCAAGAATTTGAACGAGTCGACTTCCCTGAGGCACTTCGCATGTTGGCGGACCGGGCCGGTATCACTCTCGAACAGCCAACTGCCGGTCCAGAACCGGCGGGGCCGTCGAAGACCGACCTGTTTGCAGTCAACGCCTGGGCCGAGTCGGAGTTCGTCGCGGGGCTTGGCCTCGTAGATGAAGCCAGAGCTTATGTTGAGTCGCGCGGAATTAGCAAGGAGATGATCCGCCAATTCCGCCTCGGCTATGCTCCCGAGTCACGCGACTGGCTGGTCACACGTGCCCGCCGCGCAGGCTTCTCGATCGAGTTACTCGAGGAAGCGGGATTGGTTTCTCGTGCTCAGGAGAATCAGCAGATCGTTCGCGAGCGATTTCGCGGCCGGTTGATTTTCCCGATTCACGACGCCCGCGGGCGGACGGTCGCCTTCGGCGGTCGAATCATGCCCGATCTCGAAGCTCGGATGAAGGAGGAAGGGAAGGGGGTTGCGAAGTATCTCAACTCGCCCGAGACCCGTCTCTTCAAGAAGAGCCGCAACCTTTACGGAATCGATCACGCCCGCCTTTCGACGCGAGCCGCCGGCTGGGTGGGAGTGGTCGAAGGCTATACCGACGTTATCGCCGCACATCAGGCAGGCCTCGCGAACATCGTGGGCACGCTCGGAACGGCTTTGACTGACGATCATGTTCGTGCTCTGCGCAGCCTCGCCGATCGTGTCGTGCTCGTGTTCGACGGCGACGAAGCAGGCCAGAAAGCGGCCGATCGTAGCCTAGAGTTGTTCCTGGGGCATGAGGTCGACGTTCGGGTGCTCACGCTTCCCGAAGAGCTCGACCCCTGCGAGTTCCTGCTCGAACATGGCGCGGAGCCGTTCCAGGCGATGGTCGATCGCGCTGTTGATCCACTGACGTTCACTCTCGATCGCGCTGCCTCGCTTTATGACCTCGATTCGGCCGAAGGGTCGCGGCTGATGTCGGAGCGCGTGCTGGCAACACTCTCTCGCGTGCCGAGCACGAGCCGCGCGGGACTCGACGTGAAGTTGGCCAAAGCGCTCGATACGCTGTCACAGCGGATTCGCGTGCCGGTAGCAATTCTCCAGCGTCGTTGGCGCGAACTTGCGGTACAGGCACGGCGTCAGACAATAGATCTGGGCGAAAAATCGCCAAAATCTCGGCCAATTCTGGCGACTTCACTTGACCCAGTCGATCTAGAACTCATAAGAATTCTATTGAATCAACCGTCGGTCGTGCACCAGTTGGTCACGCGAGTGACGGTTTCTTCTCTGCGAGACCTGCCACTGCAAGCGATTTTGCAGGTTTGTTACGACCTGCGAGCCGATGGCGAGACGCCTACGTTCGACCTGATCGCGTCCCGACTCGAGGATCCCGCTCTTCGAGATTTCGCCGCAGGCCAACTCGCACCAATCGACCCGGCTCCGATCAAGTCGGGATTTCAGCAGGCGCCTGTCGAGGTTCGCCTGGCAATTACGTTACAGAAGTTGTCCGAGCGACAAAGGCTCGAACGAATCCGCGACCTTCGCGAGGCTCTGAAAGAAGTCGACCGAGATTCTAGTCCTGAAGAGTATAGAGCTCTAACGATTGAGCTTCTAAGTCAATCTCAACTGCGTCCGGACACCAAGCGACAATCCGCGTCCTGACCCGCGCCCCTTGGGAGATATGTGGATGGATAAGTTGGACGAGGGCCTCAAGACGCTCCTCGACCTGGGTAAACGAAGGGGATTTCTCACCTTCGACCAGGTCAATGATTACCTCCCGGATGAGGCCAGCAGCCCCGACAAGATCCACGGCTTGCTTGAGTCACTCGACGAACTCGGCATCGAACTCATCAACGAGGACGAAGCTGAAGCGCGTTTGATGGCGTCGGGCGAGTCGGATGATGAGCCCGATGAACTCGTCGACGAACCGATGGACGACGATGAGGGTGAACTCACTCCCGAAGACCTCGACGAGATTTCGCGCCGGATTGATGACCCCGTCCGCATGTATCTCACCCAGATGGGCGAGATCCCCCTTCTGACGCGTGACCAGGAAATCGGTCTCGCCAAGAAGATCGAAATTACCCGCAAGCGTTTCCGTCGCAAGGTGCTCGAGTGCGATTTCGCGCTCAAGCTCGTGGTCGACGTCCTTCGTAAGGTCAACGACGGCGAGTTGCCGTTCGACCGCACGGTGAAGGTCTCGGTCACCGAGAATCTCGAGAAAGACCAGATTCTTGGCCGCATGCCGTTGAACCTGGTGACGCTCGATCACTTGATGGCCTGCAACATTCTCGACTTCCGCAACTTCCTTCGCGCCAAGGGTGACAAGGCCACCCGCCGCACCCTGCGCCAGAGCTTGAAGGTTCGTCGGCACAAGGCGGTCACGCTCGTTGAGGAACTCTCGATCCGCACCCAAAAGGTGCAGCCGCTCATGAAGCGGCTCGAGCAGGTCTCGGCCCGCATGATCGAGCTGAACAGCCTCCTGGCCGACGACACGGCCGGTATCGGCAATGGCAAGGAAGAGCGCGCCAACCTTGAGAAAGAGCTCAAGGACCTGATGCTCATGACCCTCGAAACGCCCGAGTCGCTCCGACTCCGCGTCGAGGCCATGAACTCCCGCTTCAAGGAATACGAGCAAGCCAAGCGCGAGCTTTCGGGCGGTAACCTCCGACTCGTCGTGTCGATCGCCAAGAAGTACCGCAACCGCGGCCTCTCCTTCCTCGACCTGATCCAGGAAGGCAACACCGGCCTGATGCGAGCGGTCGACAAGTACGAGTATCGCCGCGGCTACAAGTTCAGCACGTATGCAACGTGGTGGATTCGTCAGGCGATCACCCGCGCGATCGCCGACCAGGCCCGCACGATTCGTATTCCGGTCCACATGATCGAGACGATGTCGAAGCTTCGCAACGTCTCGAAGAAACTGCTGCAGGAAAAGGGTCGCGAGCCAACTATCGAAGAAACGGCGAAGGCCGCGAACATCTCGATCGAAGAGACGCGCCGGGTGATGAAGATCAGCCGGCACCCGATCTCGCTCGACCGTCCCGTGGGCGAAAGCGAAGACAGCTACTTCGGCGACTTCATCGAGGATGAAGCGGCCGAGAGCCCGATCAACGCCGCCACGCAGGAAATGCTCAAGGAGAAGATCGACAGCGTTCTCAAGACTCTGACCTACCGCGAACGCGAGATTATCAAGCTTCGCTACGGTCTGGGCGACGGTTACACCTACACGCTCGAAGAAGTCGGCCGCATCTTCAAGGTCACACGCGAACGCGTGCGACAAATTGAAGCCAAGGCGGTCAGGAAACTTCAACATCCAGTCCGTAGCCGGCAACTCGAGGGTTTCCTTGAGAGTACCGGTTGACCGGGTTTAACAAACCGCCGGCGCCTTCGGGCGACCGGCGGTTTTTTGTTGGTAACGCGTCGTCCGACTCGCAACAATCCAGAACAGCTTGGTCGCTTCACTTCTGGCAACACCACAAACGGACGTTGCAACATCCTCTCCCGGGCCGAATTTCTCAATCATCGCCGGCTCGGTGAAAGACCCTTCAAGGAGCATGGAATTCATGGCCGCGACCGCCTCGTCTCTCAGCGACCTCCACGCGCTTCATCAACGAGCCAAGGCGCTTCGTGATCGTCTCATTTCGGCCCCCAAAACTCTGGCGGCGCGCGAAGTGGCGGTAACCAAGCGGCAGACCGAACTCGAAGCAGCGAAGAAGGCCTTGCAGGATGCGAGGATCAAGATCAAGACCCGCGAAACGCAGGTTCAATCACACAACAGCAAAATCGATGACCTCAAGGTCAAGCTGAACACGGTCAAAAAGAACGAAGAGTACAAGGCGATCCAGAATCAGATCGCCCACGACAAGGCGTCGATCACCAAGATCGAGGACGAGATCCTCGAATCGATGGGTGCCGTCGAGCAGCAGGCTGGAGAGGTGAAGAAGCTCGAAGAGGACGTCGCCAAGCTGGTCAAGGAAGTCGCCGCCAACAAGCAGCAAATTGAGTCGCAGTCTGAAGAGCAGAAGGCCCAGCTCGCGAGCCTCGAAGCGGCGATCGTCGATGCGGAAGCTGTGATCCCTGAGGATCACCGCGAACGCTACAAGCGAACCGTGAAGCAAAAAGGGCCCGATGCGCTCGCCCAGATCGAGTCAGGCGCGTGCTCGTCCTGCTTCGTCTCGGTGACGCCGCAGATGATGACCCAGTTGGTCAGCAAGGCGGACATCACGTTCTGCCTTACCTGCGGCTGCATCCTCTACCTGGCCGAGGAAGACATTCCCAACACACGCCGCCGTTGAACCATAGGTCGAATCGTCGCCCCTGATGCCGCCATTGGCTGGCAGTCAGGGGCGATAGCGCGCTGGCGTTTGTATTCGCCCCAAATCAACCCGTTGCAGCGGCGGGGTGCGGGACGAGGAAAAACGCGATCGCCAGAATCACGTAAAGCATGAGCAACATGGCTCCTTCGAGCCAGTTCGACTCACCGTCCTCCGCCGCCATGCGTGCGACGATCGCCGCGATGATCATCGCCACGACCTCGAACGTCGAGAAGAGCAGGTCCATCGGCCCGCCCTTGGAGCGGAGATAGCTCGCGAAGACGAGCACAGGCGCGACGAAGAGCGCCACCTGAAGTGCAGAGCCGATGGCGATTCCCACCGCAAGATCCATCTTGTTCTTGAGCGCCATGAGAATCGCCGTGGAGTGCTCGGCGGCGTTGCCGACAATCGCCACGACGATCACGCCCATGAACACCTGATTGACCCCCAGCGAGTGCGACGCCTCCTCCACCGCACCAACGAGGATCTCGCTCATCCAGGCAACAAAAATCGTCGCGCTGAGAAGGACGATCGTCGCCTTGCGAGTCGACCAGCCTTCCTCCTCCTCCTTCGACTCATCATGATCCGGCGGGTTCTCGTCGCCACCGCAGAAAAGAGCGCGGTGTGTGACCAGGCTGAACAAAAGGCTCAGTCCGTAAGTGCAAATTAGGACAATGCTTACGGAGAGACTCAGTTTGTGTTCGAGTCCCGGATGGCGGTCGCCATGGACGCCATGAAAGAGCGCGGGGATGAGCATGCCGACCGACGCCAGCACCATGAGCGTCGAACTGCTACCCGCGACGGTACGATTGAACCGTTGAACCGGATATTTGATGCCGCCGGCGAGAAGGCTGGCCCCGAAGACGAGTAGCAAGTTGCCGATGATGCTGCCGGTGAGCGACGCCTTGACGACCTCGTCGAGCCCGCGTGCGAGCGCAAACAGTGCCAGGATCAATTCTGCGGCGTTCCCGAAGGTAGCGTTGAGCAATCCGCCGATCCCGGGGCCGAGCTTTTCGGCCAGAGCCTCAGTTCCTCGGCCCATGAGGCCAGCGAGGGGAATGATCGCCAGGCCTGAGGCGGCAAAGCAGACCACTGCCGGCGCGTGAAAGATTGCCGCGGCCACAGCGACGGGAACCATGATGAGGAACCACGTTTCCCATTCCCAGTCCTTCGGGTTGAGCAGGTTCCAAAGCGGGGCGGGATCGGCCGGTCGGTTGACTCTGTTTCGCACCAAGAGATAATATCTCCAAGGAACGCATTCGCCTCAACTGCCGCAGTAGTTTGCGTGCGTGATTAGAGGCGATTTCTCAACGGTTTAGAGCGATTCGAGAGGCATTCTGATGGCCGACAACGTGGTTGAGTTTACCGACAACAACTGGCAGGCGGAAGTGTTGAGCTCGCCGGTTCCCGTCGTCGTCGACTTCTGGGCACCTTGGTGCGGTCCTTGCCGCGCTCTCGCCCCCACGATCGAAAAGCTCGCGGGTGAGTTTGCCGGCAAGGTCAAGATTGGCAAGATGAACACCGACGAGAACCAGGAAACCCCGGGCGGTCTCCGCATCTCGGCGATTCCGACGGTTCTCATCTTCAGCGGCGGCAAGGAAGTTGACCGTCTCGTCGGCGTCAACACCGAAGCAAAGTTCAAGCAGTCGTTCGCCAAGCTGGGAGTTTCCTGAACTCCGCTTGAGCCAAGGACTTAATTCCATTGCGTGTCAAAGTTTGCGGATTGAAGACCGTGGCCGATGCGGCAGCATGCGTCTCGGCGGGGGTCGACTGGGTTGGGTTCAATTTTCACCCCAAATCGGTCCGCTACGTTGACCCGCACATAGCACGAGACATCAACAACGCCCTCGACGGCAAGGTCGAGGGCGTTGGTCTCTTCGTGAATCGCGATCCCGCCGACGTTCTGCAGATTGCAGACGAGGCGGGCCTCGGAATCGTCCAACTTCACGGCGCCGAGACGCCGGAAAGTTTATGCGCACTTGAACGCTTACGCGTAATCAAGGCGTTTCGCGTTGGCGATCAGGCGTCGATCGACGCTATGCTCGCTTATCTTGACCGCTGCGAATCGCTCGGCTGCGCGCCCTACGCCGTTCTTGTTGACGCTTATGTCCCGGGCGTCGAGGGGGGAACAGGCGTCGCAATTGGTGACGACCTGCTTCGTGCCTTGCCTGGGCACGAGCGACTCATTTTGGCAGGCGGATTAACCCCGACGAACGTCGCCGATCGGCTCCAAAAATCGAGCCCCTGGATGGTCGACGTGGCAAGCGGCGTCGAGTCCGAGCCTGGCCGCAAGTCAGCCTCGATGATCGAAGCATTCGTTGCGGCGGCTCGGTCGCGTTGAACTTCTGTCGGGTGCCACTGGCTTTGCCAGTGCTGTTTTTGCATTGTAAAGCACTGGCTTTAGCCAGTGGCACCCAAGTCTTGGTTGCAACAGCCCGATTGCGATTATTCGACCGTCACACTCTTCGCCAGATTGCGCGGCTTATCAATATCACACCCTCGAAGCCGCGCGACGTGATAGGCCAGAAGCTGCAGCGGAATCACCGCAAGCAGCGGCTGAACGACTTCGGGCATGTCGGGAATCGGCAGGAAGTAGTCCGAAAGCCGCATCAAATCCTGGTCGCCTTCGGTGCCGATCGAGATGACCGGCCCGCGCCTGGCGCGAACTTCCTCGATATTCCCCAGCGTTTTCGCATGCAACGACCCACGCGGCGCAACGAAAATGCTCGGCGTTTCGGGATCGATGAGTGCGAGCGGGCCGTGCTTCATCTCGGCCGTCGGGTACCCTTCGGCGTGGAGATAGCTGATTTCCTTGAGCTTCAAGGCACCTTCGAGCGCGACCGGGAAGTGCAAGTCGCGACCCATGAAGAGTGCGCTCTTCGCCTCGGCGAGCTTTTCCGCCGCCTTGATGATCAGCGGTTCAATCTTGAAGACTTCCTCGATCTTCTCGGGAATCGCTTCAAGTGCTTCCACAACTTTCAGGCCGTCAGGGAACGAGAGGTGGCGAATCCGGCCCAAGTGCACTGCGAGCATTGTGAGTACCGTCACCTGCGCGGTGAAGGCCTTCGTGCTGGCGACACCAATTTCGGGACCGGCGTGAAGGTAAATACCGCCATCCGCCTCGCGAGCGATCGTCGAGCCAACGACGTTACAAATCGCCAGCGTGGGATGACCCTGACGCTTTGCTTCACGGAGGGCACCGAGGGTGTCGGCCGTTTCGCCCGACTGGCTGATTACAAAGACGAGCGTTGAATTGTCGAGCGGCGCATTGCGATAGCGGAATTCGCCCGCGTATTCGACTTCAACCGGCAAATGCGCCAGCCGCTCGATGAGATACTCGCCCGTAAGGGCCGCATGCCAGCTTGTGCCGCACGCAGCGAAAATCACCCGCTTCACCTGCCGCAACTTGCGAGGCGAAAGATTGAGTCCGCCGAAATGCGCGGTCCCTTCGCTTTTGCGAAGACGTCCGCGGCAGGCGTCACGCACGGTGTTCGCCTGCTCTTTGATCTCCTTGATCATGTAGTGTGCGTTGTTTCCGAGCTCGGCGGCGTCGGGGTGCCAGTCGATCCGGTCGATGCGCGGTGTGATCGAGCCGGCCTCGCGATGGAAGATCTGGAAATCTTCCGGCGTCAGCCGTACCACCTCGCCATCCTGCAAGAACGCCACACGCTGGGTGTGAGGGGCTATGGCCGACGGGTCGCTAGCGAGGAGATGTTCACCTTCACCGAGCCCGACGACGAGCGGGCTGCCCAGTCGTGCACCGACGATCTCACCCGGGCAGCGCGGGCTAATTACCGCGAGCCCGTAAGTCCCTTCGAGCTTCGGCAGAACTCGCTGTACCGCGCCGAAGAGATCGCTGCTGTCGCCGAGTTCGCGGGCGATCAGGTGGGCAATGACCTCGGTGTCGGTCTGGCTGCGAAAGACGATCCCCTCGGCCTCGAGCCCGCGACGGAGCGCTGCGTAATTTTCGATGACGCCGTTGTGAACGACCGCAACCTGGTCGGGGCCTTCGCCGCCGATGTGCGGGTGCGCATTAGAGTCGGTGGCGGGGCCGTGCGTCGCCCAGCGGGTGTGGCTGATGCCGCAGCCCCCCTTTGCCGGCTCGGCCGCGACGTTCTCTTCGAGCGCCCGGACGCGTCCCGCCTTCTTGCGTACGACCATCCGGCGACCATCGAGCGTGGCGAGACCTGCGCTATCGTAACCGCGGTATTCCAGCCTTCGGAGGCCGGCCAGCAAGATCGGGCTCGCCTCGTGACGCCCGGTGTATCCGACAATTCCGCACATAGACCCGTTGCTCCGGCTCGGGAAGACCGCGTCGAAACCTGAAAGAATAAACTCAACGCGCAAAAGCGAGCGCACGTCGGCCGTGACGCGCCGCTTTTTCTACCATACGCCATGAACAGCCGATTGCGACACTCAGGTATCGAGAGAAAACGGTGTAAAATCGGTGTTGTAGTCGTAGTAATCTTCGTGTTCGACTCGCTTTAAGAAACCGACGATCTTGTACGTAAGCGGCGTTGCCAGCACTTCCCAACCGACCTTCAAGCAATAATTGGCCGCCATAACTGTCAAGATCTGGTGCATCTCCCACTTGCCCAGCCAGGCAATTGGATAATAGATGAGCGAGTCGGCCGCTTCACCGGCGATCGTCGAGCTAATGGTGCGTAGCCAGAGATATCGCCCCTGGGTGCGCACTTTTAGCTTCGCCATTACAAACGAGTTGACGAACTCGCCGCAAAAGAAGCCCAAGATGGAGCCTAGGACAATTCTGCCCGAATTGCCAAATACGGTTTCCCAAGCTGCCTGATTTCCCTTCGCCTTCCAGCCTGATTCGGGCGGCAACGCCAAAACCACCGAGCTGAGAAACGTCGCGAAAACGAGCGCACCAAACCCCGCCCAAACCACGCGGCGAGACTTCGCGTAACCGTAAACTTCCGTGAGAATATCACCAAATAAATAGCTAATCGGAAAAAACAGGACGCCCGCGCCGAATGTAAAGCCCTGAATCGTCACGCGCTTTGGGGCGGAGATGAAGTTCGTACAAAGCAGCACGGTGACGAATGCGGCGGTGATCAAGTCGTAGTACTTGTAAGTCCGTTCGGCCTTGCCGGCCACGGCCGCATTGGAGGATTCTGGTGGCGTCATAAGTTGCGAGGTCATCCTCGGGTGCGGGCTTTAAAAGCGATTCGGTAAGGAAATAGCCAGTTCTTTTGGAGAGTTCACAACGATCCGAGGTTCGCCAGGATACACAAATTCAGGGGCGTTCGCGAGCCATCTCCTCCTGGTCGCGCGGGCGGGGTGCAGGATCCAGTTCGCGCGACCGTTCTCGCGGATGATCTCACGTTGATTTCCCAGATTTACTCTGTTGCCCGACTCCAGGCTTTCAAGTAAGGCAGCTTGGACGGCGAAAGGCTGTCGCGCGACGCGACGAGCGGTTCCTCAAGACGAAGGTCACTGTCCTAACTCTCAGCGACCGGTATTAAGTCTGAATGCCAACCACGATAATCCTTCGATTCAAAAGAATGCCCCGCGTGCCGTTCAGCCTATCCTTTCTCCGAAGTAACTTTAATCAAGTGGCGACGACGACAGTTCGAATCGTTGACAAGTGAAATATTGAAGACAGGAAAACTCGAAGAAAAAAACAATCCTTCAGCAATTAGTTCTTTAATTCTTTGCGTCGATCGAGTATGTTCGCTCCCGAATTCGTCACCATTGACGAATGTTTGGGGGCATGCCCTCGTGCGGGCGTGCGGGGCTGAGTTTCGTCGCAACCTCTGCGTCGATCTTCGCATTTTTACGTTTTCACGCTCCGTTTTGTTCGGATCGTAAATTGGTGTCGTAGAGAGTCCTTCACCCGGGCGGGCGACGTCCAGGCGTGGATTCTCACCGTCGACAGAGGAAAATCAGATGATCAGATCATTGGGTGGCAAGCCTTTTGGCGGCGGACAGTCTTGGGCCGCCATGTTCATGACGTTCACCGTCTCGGCCGCGATGTTCGGCTGCGATGGCGGGGCGGATCAGACCACGGGCAAGTCGGCGATGCCCGACCCCGCGGTGCTCAAGCAACAAGAGGATCAGCAGGCGAAAATGAGGGAACATTACGCCAAGAATCCTCTGTCGAAGACCAAGCCCCGGTAAGGGCGAAAGGTCCAAACCTGATTCCAGAGATTCACAGCCGGAGCGGCGTTCTCTCTCCGTCGCAATCATTTGTCGGTTCCGATCGTTCGGGCTCGTCATTCTCTCACGCTTTTTCTTCTCCGAGGTCGATTCATCATGCAGAAATCCGCATCTGCACTTCGCCGGGGTTTCACCCTGATCGAACTGCTGGTGGTCATCGCCATCATCGCGGTATTGATCGCACTCCTGCTCCCCGCCGTCCAGGCCGCACGCGAGGCCGCCCGTCGCGCCCAGTGCGTGAACAACCTCAAGCAGATGGGGCTGGCGCTCCACAACTACCAGCAGGGCATTGGCTCTTTCCCGATGGGCGCGACCATTGCCCCGGTGAAGACCGCCGGCGACGCCGGCGGCACCGCTGGCATGGCTGGCGATACCGCTGGCGGTGGCTGGTCGTCCTGGAGCGCCCACGCCCTGATGCTGCCCTACATGGAGCAGACGGCGATTTACAATTCGGCCAACTTCAGTTGGTCGTGCGAGCAGTACGGTTCGCTCGGCTGGGCCATCAACTCGACGGCCTACTACACCAAGATTAACAGCTTCCTCTGCCCCTCCGACGGTAACGCCGGCAAGGACAACATCTGCAGCTACGCTGGCAGCATGGGTACGACAACGATCATCTACGGCGAAATCAGCACGGGGCTCTTTACCTACCACAAGAGCTACTCGGTTTCCGACATCACGGACGGCACGTCAAACACGATCGCTTTCGCCGAGCAGCTCGTGGGCGACCAAATTCCCACCGCGCTCAAGCGCGGCAACTCGACCGGAAACGCCAGCGGCGGCGGTGGCCAGGCCGGCAATAAGCTCGACGCTTCGGGCTTCCTCACCCAGATCAAAACAGACATGGCTCAGTGCGACGCTTGGTTCAAGGCGCCCGGCGGCCAGACCAACAATCGCGGCGGCCACTGGGCGACCGGCATCCTCGGGACCACGATGCTCAACACCGTCATCCCGCCCAACGGCGGCGGCCAGTCCGCCTGGGACGCCTGCCGTATGGACTGCTGCGTCAACGGACAGCACGACCACTACACCAATGCCACCAGCAACCATAGCGGCGGCGTGAACGTGGCCATGGCTGACGGCAGCGTTCGATTCATCAAGGAGTCGATCGCTTACCCGACCTGGTGGGCCCTCGGTACCCGGTCGAATGGTGAAGTCATTTCGGCCGACTCTTACTGAGCCGTCCCAACTGGTTTGTTGAAAACCTGTACGGCCGGGCGCTCGCCGCCCGGCCGTATGTTTACACCGCACACGATTCTCAGCAGAGGTGAGTGGCCCGATGGGGAATATCAAACTCACGCGACGCCTCGTCGTCTCGCTGGTCGGCGTCGGTTTGACGGTCGTCCTTCTGGCCGTACTCGCGATCTACTGGACCGAGCGGTCGAGCCTTGACGATTGGTCGCGGAAAACCGAGAAATTCCTTCCTAAACCGCGAGCCGTTCAGAAAAACTTCCACTCCGAAGGCGTGACAACACCCGCGACCATTCCGGCCGCTGAGGCGAAACTCGCCGACGACGAGCCAATCATTGGTGTCGAGGCTGCCGGCGCGTATCGAGCCTACCGTCAGCGTTCCATGACCGCGACTTCGCGCCATGTGGTTAACGATGTGGTCGGGGGTAAGGCCGTCACCGTTACCTATTGCGACCTTCTGGACTGCGTTCGGGCTTTCGGCGGAGCCGATTCGAAGACGCCGCTCAACATCACCCTGGCAGGCATCGTCGATAACGGCATGCTCCTCGGTGTCGACGATCACATCTACTATCAGAGCACAGCCGAAATCGCTAATCCCGCCACCGACAAGGATGCGCCGAAGTTCCCGTACGCTTCCCTCTCGGCCACACGGACCACCTGGCGCGAATGGAAGTCGCTGCATCCCCAAACCGACGTCTACATCGGCCCATCGACCGAAGCGCCGGCCGCGTCTGACCGCTGATTGGACCGGTTTTGTCCAAGTGTTTCCGCAATCGCGAATTCGTTGAGAAACGGTTGCGCGGGATTGCCGGATACGTCCAGCAAAGGAATCAAGTTAGAAGCCACGTCTTACATCGCGAGGTTCGCGCGGTGTTCTGCTCAGAAAGATTCCAACGACGATTAAGCAAATGCAGATAAGAATCCCCGTCCATATCCAGGTTTCGGCGGCGATGCCGAGTACGCGGTAATTCTGTCCGCGTACCTGGACCAAAGCCCAGAACAGCCCGAGTTCGAGGAGCGGCCCCACTAGCCGCAGGATCAAACCGATCGGTTGCATGAAACCGCTCTCGACTCGGGTCGGTGCCGGGGGTTGTTCTGATTAGATCTTCGGCAGTTCGAAGCCAGGGCGATATTCGCGCGTCAGCAGCGCGTTCGCCTCGGGATCGTTCTTGAACGTTTCATTCTCGGCATCCCACTGCAACTTTCGGCCCACCTTGTAGGCGATGTTGCCCAGGTGGCAGGTGTTGGTCGAGCGGTGCGCAATTTCGATGTCGGCTACCGGACGCTTGCGCGTCTTGAGGCACGAGAGGAAATCGGTGACGTGTGCGGGCACGCCATCGTCCTTCGCCTTGAATTGCGAAGCGGGCAGCTTGATCTCGCGGATCTTCTGGTCGCCCTTAACCATCTTGATGCCGTACGGCAGAATCACCTTGTCGGGCGTGATTTCGTGTCCGCTCCGGTCAAGCATCAGGCTTCCTTCCGTGCCGCAGAAGAGAATGCCGTAGTCGTGGCCGTTGAACTTCAGTCCGTTTCCCTTGCGCATCGAATAAGTGAGCGTGCAGCCAGGGAAGTCGTAAACCACCTGCAAGCAGTCGGGCGTATCACGGTCGTCGTCCGTCGTGAAAATACCGCCCGTTGAGGTGACTGCCTGCGGCCCCTTGGCGTCGAGTGCCCACAGCGCGATGTCGTTCAGGTGCACGCCCCAGTCGCTCATCATGCCGCCGGCATAGTCTGAGAACCAGCGGAAGAGCAGGTGGAAGCGATTGAGATTGAACTCACGCTTCGGCGCTGGGCCGAGCCAGCGATCGTAATCGACATACGGCGGCGTCGGCGCATCGGCAGCGCGAATCATGCCGACGGGGCTGATGTTCTCGAAGTTCCAGGTCTGGATCCAGAACACCTTCCCGAGCTTGCCCGACTTGACCGTCTCAACGGCCTTCTGGAAGTTTTCCGACGACCGCTGCTGCGTACCGACGGCCATGATCTTGTCGAACTTGCGCGCGGCGTTGATCATCGCGCGGCCTTCGGCGACGTTATGGCCGACCGGCTTTTCGACGTACACATCCTTGCCCGCCATCACCGAGTGAATCGCGGGAATCGCGTGCCAGTGGTCGGGCGTGGCGATGATGACGGCGTCGAGATCTTTGCGCTCGAGCAACTCGCGGTAATCGCGGGTGGTGGCGGGGCTATTTCCCTTGGCCTTCTTGATGCGCTCGGCCGTTTCGCCAGCGTGACGATCGTCGACATCCGCCACGGCGATGAGATCGACTTCGGTGCGGGGCAAAAAGGCGTCGAGGAGCTGATTGCCGCGGCTACCAGCGCCGACCAGGGCACAGCGGACCTTTTCATTGGCGCCGAGCGCTGAGCGTCCCGAGGCTAGAATCGCGGCGGCGCCGGCCGTCGCACCCACGAACTCCCGACGCGAGAACCCTTCGGTGCTCATGTTACGATCCCCTTGCGATCAAGAAATGTCGACAGGCCGTTTGGACGTGTTTGGGCCATCGCCTCGATTCCGCGTAGATCGTAACGCGGGTTTATCCGTAACGCCAGAGCGCCGGATGTTTCCGCAGGGCATCCCAATGTGTCATGCAATGGTTTAATGAGAGTGCAACGCCTCTTGGCGTGACTGCGCGATTGGTTGACCTCGTTCGAGCCAATGAGTAGCCTTGAAGATGCAACTCTAATCGACGAATTCCCTCTCAAGAATTCGCGGGAGCATGGCCTATGAACGTGCGGCATGCGTTTGTCGTGATTCTGGCGGGTACCGCGAGCCTTGGCACATCGGTTCTTGCGCAAACGGCGCCGGTTCGCGACCCAAACCAGGTCGCGGCGAAGGTCGAACGTGCTCGGCTCGTCCTGACATCGCCCGATCGCTATCGCGTTCCTATCATCGTCGAGCCGCTCCGTCGCGTCGCCGTCATGGCGCCTGAAGATGGTGCGCTTCAGATCGTTTCCGTCAACATTGGCGCGACTGTGCGCGAAGGGCAAGAAATCGCCCGGCTTGATCCTCGCGCGGCGATGGCCCGCCTTCGAATCGCCACATCCGCTGTGAAGGAACGTCAGGCGGAGTACGATCAGGCCAAGACTCTGGGCAGCGGAAACGGCACTCCGATTCTCGCCGTCACAGAAGCACGGCTCGACGCGGCGCGGGCTCAGGCCGAACTCGCGCAAATCGAAGTCGACTCACACATTCTCCGCGCTCCTTTCGACGGACGAGTGACCGAAATACGCGTGAACGGCGGCCAATACCTCGCAAAGGGATCGACGATTCTGACGATCGACGACGTGTCGAGCGTCCGCGTTTTCCTCCCGGTGGATCGCAGCTCTGCCACGTCGGGCAACAATGTTAGCTTCACAATCGAAGGGAAACCGGCCACTGGCAAGGCGCAAGCGGTCTTGCCGCTGAACGAAAGTCAGGCCGCGCTTCGCGAGCTTGCGGCGCCATTTGCAGCAGTGTGGCTTGTGGTCCCCAATGCCGATGGTGCTCTCGAACCCGGCCAGCGGGCACAAAGTCCGTTCTTGCCCACCTCGCCCATCGCTGGCGTGCCGAATTCGGCGATGAAGAAGGCGGACGACGGCAAGCCGATCGTCCAGGTGATTCGCGCCGAACGCGTGAATGATATTCCCATTCGGGTGCTCGGCACGATTGGTCCCGAGCGGACGCAGGTTTCTGGGCCATTTCGCTCGAGTGACGTGCTGATCACCTCTTCTAGCGTTCCACTTCGACCTGGCACATTCATTCGTTTCAACGAAGGCGCCGCTCGCGATATCGAGGGAGTTCCCCCCTCGGCCGATCACGTCGGTGAGCCGGCGGAAGTCGAAAAGCCGCTGATCGCGCCGATTGGTTCCGGCGGCCGCACAACGCAGCCCAAGGGGGCGAAAAATGCGGCTGAAGGCTCGACCACCGAGACGAAACGCGCGACTCCCTTCTGAGCGAAATCGAACACCATAAATGTGAACATGGCGACGCTCCAACGCGTCTCGCCGGGTTGACCGGCGTGGTGCGTTGGATTAGCCTGAACGCGTGTGGTCAACTCCGCCCGCGTTGGGGCTTGGTTCCGCGCGAGCGGGCGATTTCGGGAGCGTGCCGTGGCCTCGTTGTTCGTGATTCAAGGGGCCGATCAGGGCAAGCGGTTCGAGTTGACATCTCGAATCGTCGGGATCGGACGTGACGCCTCAAATCCTATACGCCTCCACGATAGCGAAATCTCCCGCAAACACGCAGAATTACGCAAGGATGCCGGCCTCTATCGGATCAACGACCTCAAGTCGGCCAACGGCACCTACCTGAATGGCAAGGCCGTTGAAGATACGCCCCTGCGCTCGGGCGATCAGATCCGCCTCGGCCAGACGGTCATTTTGTTCGACGACAACGTCAGCGATGCAGCACGCGAGCTAACATCGCGCGTCGACCTGCTCGCGCTTGCCAGCCCGGACGATCGTTCCGCGATTCTCAAAAGCGTGCCCGCGAGCGACGGCGCGAACGTGCTGCTCGCTCCCGGTTCGGCGGGGGAGTGGCTCAAGGAACGACTGGCAAATCTCGCGGTGATGTATCGCGCGACGCAGGCGATCAGTCACGTCGTCGAGATCGACGCACTTTTGCCGCAAATCCTCGAAATGGTGTTCGAGTCGATTGGTGCCGATCGTGGCGCCATCCTCTTGAAAGATGAATCGGGCGAGCTTGTGCCAAAGGCCGTGCGGTGGCGCGGTGAGGCCGATCCTGACGAGCGTATGTCGATCTCGCGATCGATCGCCGACCATGTCTTGCGCGACGGTCAAGGCGTGATCAGTTCCGACGCTCCAGCCGACGGCCGCTTTGGCAAGGCCGAGTCGATTGTCGATTACGGCATTCGCGAGGCGATGTGCGTTCCGGTGCAGGGGCGGCATGGAACGCTTGGCGTGCTGTATGTCGACGTGCGAGCCACGCTCGACTATGAACCGACCGGCAAGATGAAGCCCAGGTTTTCGTCGGACCATCTCAAGCTGATGGTTGCGCTCGGGCACCAGGCTGGTCTGGCGATCGAAAACAGCGAGCTTTATGCGGCGAAGCTTCAGGCCGAGCGGCTCGCCGCGGTCGGGCAAACGATTGCGACGTTGTCGCACCACATCAAGAATATCTTGCAAGGAATGCGCGGCGGCGGCTATTTGATCGACATGGGGTTGAATGATAAGGATGATCAGGTCATTCGCCGTGGATGGACGATCGTCGAGAAGAATCAAACGCGAATCTATAACCTCGTGATGGACATGCTCTCGTTCTCGAAAGATCGCGAGCCGGCCTTGATGCCGACCGACCTCAACGAGACGGTGAACGACGTCATCGAGCTGATGCAAGCCCGCGCGGGCGAGCTGAATGTTGTGCTCGATTGGCGGCCCGCGAGCGATTTGCCCGACATTCTCATCGACTCCGAAGGAATCAACCGCGCGGTGATGAACATCATCACCAACGCAATCGACGCGGCCGAGCCGGTGGACGGCGGCCGCGTCGTGGTGTCGACTTCGCACGATGTCGAATCGTCAACTTTGAATGTCGAAGTTGCCGACAACGGCGGCGGTATTCCACCCGACAAGGTCGACTCGATTTTCGAGGTGTTCGCCTCGACCAAGGGCTCGCGAGGCACTGGGCTTGGTCTTCCCGTTTCGCGAAAAATCATTCGCGAGCATGGCGGCAAGATCGTCGTTAGTTCCGAGCCGGGAAAAGGTTCGACTTTCACGGTCGAACTGCCGCTGAAACGCATCGAAGCCGGTGGTGGATTCGACGCGTTTCAGACGATGGCGTAACGCTTCGTCAGTAAAACGGAGTTACTGAAAGCGTGCGCCAACCTGGGCGGGCTCTTCTTCCTCTTCAAACTGCTGCTTCGAGCTGATGTAAATCATCCCCTCGCGCACGCGGTAGTCGAGGTCGAGCTGGTTGAGGATGAGCCGTAGCGTCGTCCGCACGGGAACATCCTGGATGTCGATAATGATGACTGAAGACATCGACTTCTCAGCTTCCTCGAGTCCGCGCGGGTTGATGAAAATCGGTACATCCTTCTTGCCTTTATCCGTGAAGTTCGCCTTGAGATACTTGATCACATCGTCGAGCGGAGTCTCATTGGCGAACTGCATCGTGATCGGTTCTTCGAGACGCTTCTTGATCGCCTCGTTGCGTTCGAGATCGTTCGCATGTTCTTTAGGGGCGCGTCGCGGGGGGACTTCATCGGCGCCACCGTCAAATCCGCCACCACCGAATCCACCTCCGGGCCCCTGGGGACCGGGCTGAACCGTCGTCCTGGATGCGACCCAGCGCTCGCCTTCAAGTGTGCGGAACTGTGCCTCAAGTAAATCGACCTGCGAAACCTGGCCGCGATCAAATCGCTCTTTAACCTTCGCCTCGGCATCTTTCAGCATCTTGATGTAGCTCTTGCCAACATCACCTTTCGAGACGCCGCCGTCGAACTGAGCTTCGAGCAGCCGTTTGTGCCAGGTCAGGCTTTCGTCCGAGAGCTTGGATTTGCTCCCCTCTTTTTCTGCCTTCTCGATGATTGCGATCACCGAGCGAGCGATTGTCTCGCGTTCCGCAGCACTTTTTGCAATCGCCGGATTAATGGCGGGAGTTGCGGGGGACACGCCGCCCATTCCGCCCATTTGAAATGCCGCGCACGCGGTGCCGAAGAGTACGACGCCCAGCCCTGTGCCAACGAACTTCCGCAAAATCGAGTTCATGTGTGCCGTCCTGGATGATTTGGGAATTGTCGATCGTAAGTCGAATTGACGCGTCGAATTTCTATTGCCTGTGCGATCCACGACGATGGGCTGCTTACTGAATTCCGCCCCCGCCGCCGGGGACCTTACCAGCACCGCCCATCATGCCGCTGCCTCTACCCACTCCACCCATGCCGCCGCCCATGCCACCGAAGCCGCCCATGCCACCACCCATTCCGCCACCGCTGACTTCTCCTCGTTGCTTCATGGCCCGGAGCTGTTCTTCTTGTTTCCGGTCGGCGAAATCAGTGACAGAGTTAATCTCGAGCAGGCCGTCGTGAATTTCGTACGCCATGTCGAGTTGGTCGAGAATAAGTCGGAGCGTCGTTCGAAGCGGCAGGCCGTCGATGTCGAGAGTGACAGGTGCGGTGATCGTTTTTTCGACAGTGGCCAAACCCATGGGATTGAGGTAGATGGGAATGGGGCGACCCTTCGCGTCTTTGGCTTCTTCTTTGATGTATTTGAGCACGTCTTCAAGTGGCGTTTCGTTCGGGAACTGCATTTTGACGATTTTTTCGAGGGATTGCTCGATTTCTTTGTTTCGATCGATATCAGCAGGATGAACAGGTGCCGAGGGAGTTTTTTGATTTTCTCCTGAGTTGCTGCGAGCTTGCGCTCGGTTTGTCGTTGCTTCCGCAGATTGTCGCCTCTGTGCTCGTTGTTTCTCTGCCCGTGCAAGTTCGTCTTCCGCTTCCATCACGGCGAAGTGCAAAGCCATTTTTCCAATCGCATTAGACTCAACCTGGTTTGGACCGATCTTGCCATTCGCTTCGTCTTGACGCGCCTTTTCTAATTTTCGGCGTGCCTCGTTGACCTCGAAGTCGTCTCCCTCTTCTTGCTGGCGAATACGATTTAGTTCACCGAGAACAGCCATCCGGCGCGTATCCCAGGTGTGCTGGAAGGGGGTGACCCCTTCGGCGGGGCCGGTAGGCATGACCAGCATTTCTCGTTTGCCTGCATCAAGAATGCTGTCGATGAGCTTGAGCTTCTCCTCGACTCGTAGTCGCTCGGGTGACTTCTTGCCGTCCACAGCCGTTGTGGTCGTTGGTGTGTTTGCTTTAGGCTTGGCAACTTTGCCCTGGTTAGGCGCGAATTGATAAGCCGAAACCCCGCTAGCCGACAACAAGCCCGCGACTGCGAGCATCGCGACATATTTCAACTTCATCGGTGCCATGGTTTGTAAAACTCCTCCCGCAAGCGAGGCGATGTGGGGTGATATGGTCGACGCTGCCAGACCGGCCGAAGCGGCGGTCAAAGCGGTGTTTGTTGTCGTTTGCACGAGTGCATCGGGAACAGCGGCCCGCGTTTCTTTTGCGAGTGCAAGGGCCAGGCCCGCTGTTGATACCGCGAGTCCCTTGCGTGTGAGGCGGGCGCGAAGCATATCCTTCGCTCGTGCAAGACGTCCCTTGACTGTGCCGATCGGCCAGCCGAGTTGCGTGGCGGCGGCTTCGTGTGTCTGACCTTCGAGATAGCAGAGCACAACCGCTGCGCGGTAGCTCTCGGGCAATCGGCTCAGCTCTTCGTGAATCAAGGGACGAATATCGAGATCATCGAGCGAGGCGGCGTCGGGATCGGCGGGATCGATCGCCACGGCATCGGCGTGAGATCGCTTCATCGCCTGACCGCGTGCCCTACGTGCCACGCGATAGGCCACACCGTAGAGCCAGTTGGCGAGCAACTCCTGCTGCTTGAGCTCGGCCGCCTTACGGACGAGGATCAGAAACGTGGCCTGAAAGGCGTCATCAACGTCGTTTGGGTCGCGGAGAATTCCCCGGCACACGCCCTGAACCATCGGTCCGTGCCGCGCAACGATGGCTTCAAACGCCGCGTCATCCCGTCGAGTGACGAATCGGTCGAGCAGTTGGCCTTCGCTCAACCCAGCCACGGTTCCAGATTGGAGTAACCGGCCGAGTTGGCGACCCACCACCGCGAATTGCTCGCTCGCCATGACGCGAGGCCCTCAGATTGGAGGCGTTTGATACCGGGTACTGCATCCTGAGTCTGGTCCGGATACAGATTTCTCGAAAAGATTTTTTCGAGCAGCATCGCGCCGTATGAGAACGATGTCGAGTTCTGAGTATAAGGGATGAAATGCCAAGCAGGGGAACAAGTTACTGATATGGCGTCGCGACGAGACTGCCGGAAGTGGAAATGCTTGGACCAGAAATGGGTTCTTACGATCCGAAAGACTCGAAGACTTCGCTATGTCTGAAAACAGCCGAGACCCTCGTCGCAAATGAACTGCGAGAGGGCCTCGAACTTCGGAGTCGTCAATTCGCAACGATTCATTGAAATCCGCCCATGCCGCCTTTTGCGCCGGCGCTGCCTTCTATCTTGCCGGGCTTTTGCGCTTCCTCATACTCTTTCTTTTTCTTGCGGTTCGCAAACTCCGAGGCAGCGTTGATTTCGAGTACTCCGTCGTGAACCTCGTAGTCCAGGTCAAGTTGTTCGAGAATCAGCCTCAAAGTTGTTCGGAGCGGTAAGCCTTCAATCTCTAGGCTCACTTCCGACTTGGTCGTCTTCTCGCTTTTGGACAACCCCGATGGATTGACATAAATGGGAATACCGGAGGGGAAATTGAGTTCTTCGCTCATTGTATTTTGCTTGGTATACTTGAGTATATCTTCAAGCGGCGTCGGATTGGGGAAAGCCATGGTCAGCGATTGTTCGAGCACTTCCTCGATCCGTTTGTTGCGCTCGATATCTTGGGGATATCGCGCGGCCGACGCGCCGGCAGCCTTGCTCGCTGGCGGTGGGTTCTCGCCACTCGCACCTTTGAGGATCGCTTCAGTGCGTGCTTGCGACTCCGCGGAAGACTGCTCCTTCCTGAACTCGATCGAGCGTTTGAGTGCATCTTCAGCAGCAACGAGCGCGACAGCCGTCTTCTCGCTCGTCGCCCGATCCTCTTTAGCTGCTGAAGTTTTCTGTGTACCCGAAGCTTCGCTCAATCGTTGCGTTTTGCGCGCTTCAATCGCTCGTTCCAGCGTCTCCTCGGCCTCGAGTATGGCAAATTTAGTGTTGAAGTGATCACTCTCGCTGATGTTGACCTTTAGACTGGAACGTTTAAGTCTTTCCTCGGTCCGACGCGCGGATTCGAGCTGACGCCGCGCCTCGTTCAACTGGAAATCCAATCCTTCGAGTTGTTGATGGATCTTTTCCAGGTCAAGGAGAGCCTTCTTCCGTCGTTCCGTCCAGGAATCATAGTGCTGTTGCCAGGAGCCAAATAATTGTCCTGTTGCTTTTTCTTCCTCAAAAGTCTCGAAGGCCTGATCGATAAGTCTCAGCTTTTCTTCTGCCCTAAGTAGCTCCCGCGGCTTTTGCTCAACGGGTGCTGTGTTTGAGGCGGACTTGGAACTCGTCGGGGCTACCGGCTGCGGTTTGGCCTGATAGGCCGAAACCCCGCTGGCGGAGAGCAAGCCAGCAACCGCAAGCATTGCAATATATTTTAACTTCATCGGTGCCATGGTCTGTAAAACTCCTCCAGCAAGCGAGGCGATGTGAGGTGATATTGTTGACGCAGCCAGGCCTGCCGTCGCGGCACTCAGGGCCGAGGTGGTTGTCGTTTGCACTAGCGCATCGGGAACGGCGGCTCGCGTTTCCTTCGCGAGCGCGACTGCAAGTCCTGCGGTCGAAACCGCAATCCCTCTGCGTGTTAGTCTCGCGCGGAGCAGGCCTTTCGCTCGCGCCAATCGACCTTTAACCGTGCCGATCGGCCAGCCAAGTTGCGTCGCAGCGGCTTCGTGTGTTTGGCCTTCGAGATAGCACAGCACGAGGGCTGCGCGATAGGTTTCAGGAAGGCGGTTCAACTCTTCGTGGATGAGGGGGCGAAGGTCGAAATCGTCGAGCGGGACTGTGCGCGAATCGGCGGGATCGATCTCCGTCGCATCGGCGTGAGATCGCTTCATCGCCTGTTCGCGAGCCCGGCGCGCGACTCGAAACGCCACGCCGTAAAGCCAGTTGGCGATGACCTCTTGATGCCTGAGGTCGGCCGCCTTGCGCACCAGGACGAGAAACGTCGCTTGAAAGGCGTCATCTACGTCGTTTGGGTCGCGGAGAATTCCCCGGCACACGCCCTGAACCATCGGTCCGTGCCGCGCAACGATGGCTTCAAACGCCGCGTCATCGCGTTTCGTGAGGAACCGGTCGAGCAGTTGCCCCTCGTTCAACCCGGCGACACTTCCTGACTGAAGTAACCGGCCGAGTTGTCGATTCGCCACCGCGAATTGCTCGCTCGCCATGACGCGAGACCCTCAGATTTCAGGCGTTTGATACCAGGTAATGCGGGCACCGGCCGGCCTGGATACAACTTTTTTCCGAACAGAAGTTTTTGCGCAGAACCTGGCAGAAATGAAGCGGCGTCCAAAGATTGAGTTTAAGTGAAGTGCAAGTGCGGAGCGAGGGCGCGCACCGGCAGCGCAGCATGAGAAGGAACAAGAATTCAAATGCTCAAACTCGACCGCTTCGTACGGCAAGGAGCCGCAACGTGCGATCGAAGTAGGGCGTCCAGGGGGTGGGCAGGGGCGATGGAGTTTCGGGCTCCATGCCTTCGATTGGAATCGGGTGGCCGCGATCGTCGACCTGCACAAACTGCATCAGACCGTCCATCCAGGGTTTAGACCGGCCGGGCAGGGGACTGCCATATAGGCCGATTACAACCATCGCCCGCGCGCGGTGAATTTCGCGTCCGCGGATTTCGATGACGCGCCCCACCTTCACCGGCTCATAGCATCGGACGTCAAGCACGCGCTTGAGGACGAGATTCGCGGACGGGCCGATGATTCGATAGGCCGACGCGTAGGCGGCTTCGAGCGCGAGTGAAAGTAGTCCGCCGGCGAATAGGGTGCCGTAGTGATTGGCGTCGCGCGGCAGGATCAAGCGATGGGTCAGAGTCTCGGCGCTGTCTGTTGGGGTCGGCATCGTCGGTCGCCCGTCTCCCGTGCATGATCTCGACGTCGGTCAACAAGGGTACCACCTTCGGTTCGCGGGTCAAATCCCCGGATCTATGCAGCACTCGGCACTTGAATCTGTTTCGATGAAAGGATTTGCGGAAAAAACCGAGTTTGCGCAAGGTTGAATATTCGGAATTGGTCAAACTCGGCCCAACGGTTGCACTATCCAAAACGTAGAAACGGGCATAAAGTTCCCGTGGTTGACGGGTCTCCCCGCCATCCCTTCGACAAGGCCGTTGTGCCGTCGTTCGACTGCAGTCGCGGCCCATGGGCGCCGGAGTTTTCCGCGAGATGTTGGATTTTCTCGGTCAGCCCGCGCGGCTGTGTGATCGTTTTACCCGCCGGGTGGCCCTTCAACTTGGGGCCGTCGCTCCGCTCGGGTTGTCGCTGCCCAAGGTCCTTCGCGCCGAAGCCGCCAATCCCGAGGCGACGAAAAAGGCGAAAGCAAAATCGGTCGTCCTTTTCTTCCTTCAAGGAGGACAAGGACAGCTCGACACGTGGGACATGCGCCCCGATGCGCCCGAAGGTATCCGCGGCGAGTTCCGGCCGATCGACACAAACGTCCCGGGCATGACGATTTGCGAGCATATGCCCCAGCTCGCAACCCTCGCGGACAAGTTCGCGATCGTCCGGTCGATGAACCACACGGCGACGAGCCACAACGCGGCGTCGTTCTACTCATTGCTGGGAGAAAAGCCGCGATTCGAACCGGGACTGGCTGCGAGCGAGTCTGATTTCCCCACCGCTGGCTCGATCGTCGCCAAGTTCCTGCCCCAGCGCGATCAGATTCCGCCGTTCGTGCAACTTTCGCCCTCAATGTTCGGCGACAACTATCTGCAAATGCCTGGCGCTGGCGCGGGATTTCTGAAAGCTCCGTTCGAACCGCTGAGAATCACTGCAGACCCGAACGCCGCCGACTTTTCAGTCGAGGAACTCGCACTCCCCGATGACGTGAGTCAGGAACGACTCGCCGGCCGCCGCAATTTGCTCGGGTCGATCGACCGGCATCTTGGAGGTTTGGGCGATTCGGGGAAAATTGGAAAACTCGATCAATTTCAGCAGCGTGCGCTCGGATTAGTGACATCGGGTCAAGTGCGAAAGGCGTTTGATCTTCGGTCGGAATCGGACGAACTTCGCGATCGTTACGGCCGCAATGTGCATGGTCAGCGGCTGCTGCTGGCGAGGCGGTTGGTCGAAGCGGGCGTCCGGTTTGTTTCCGTCTACTGGGGCGGATTGTTGAACGCGCCTGACGATTACTGGGACACGCACGACGGTGGCTTTACCAAGCAGCGCACCAAGCTTTTACCGACATTCGATCAGTGCCTCAGTGCGTTTTTGAGCGACCTCGACCGCCGAGGGTTGCTCGAGACGACGATGGTCGTGGTGATGGGAGAATTCGGCCGCGCTCCCAAGGTGGGGCAGGTCACCGCAAACGCAGGCACCGATGCGCAGGGACGCGATCACTGGCCGTTTTGCTACTCGGTGGTGCTCGCAGGTGGGGGAGTGCGCGGGGGGAATCTCGTTGGCAAGGCCGATCGCTATACCGCTTACCCCGCCGCCGACCCCTACACGCCGGCCGATCTCAACGCGACGATCTTCGATGCTCTAGGCCTCGACCCGGCGACCGAGCTCTTCGATCCCCTCTCGCGGCCGCTGCCGATTAGCCGTGGCAAGCCGATTCGAGCACTATTTGGTTAGTGAACACGGTTCAATAAATTCTAATAAGAAAAACGCGATTTTTCGAAACTTGACTTGATGAATCCGGGTACTAAGTAGTAACTCCGAGATCGCTCAAAGGACTGGAGTGATGATTGCGATGATGCAATCGGGGTTTTTTCATAGCATGTGTGTCCCAAGCCAACCGGCCGCACGTAGATAAAAGTGAACGCGACCACCGATCGCGAAAAAAGTTCTTGACCACGCCCTAAAAGGCGTTTTACGAGGTCCGGAATTCTTCTTCGCGAGCCGTGCCGAGATGGGCAACACGTTAATCCTGGACCTCGTCCTGAACGGGCTGGGCTTGTTGAGATGCACCCACCCGAGTTTGACGCTTCCGGTCCGACGCTGGCGCACGAGAGAGGGCGTTGACGCCTCTGATTCTTGAGCAGACCTGGTTCCAACCGCTGCGAAGCGGAGAGCCGATGATCGGGCTGCGCTCGACAGGCGAGCGACGATCGGCCGATGAAAGTTGATACGCGAAAGTGTTTGAAGGCCGATCAAGCGGTTGCGACGCAGCCCATCAAGGATAGATTAACTATGCACGCTTCGATTTCTGCGTTTTTGGGTCATCTTCGTGACGAGCGGCAGGCCTCGCCGCACACGTTGCGCTCGTACGAAGACGACATGACGCAGTTCGAAACCTATCTTAATGAACGGTTCGGTGAAGGAACTGACCCCACGCAAGTAGACGCCAAGCGATTGCGTACGTATACAGTTTGGCTCGGCTCGCAAGGCTACTCTGCGAGCACGATTGCCCGACGGCTCGCCAGCCTTCGTTCCTACTTCCGCTACCAGCGCCGGCAAGGGATCGTCTCGGGAGACGTTGCCGGGGGCCTACGAAATCCGAAGCAGCCGAAACGCTTGCCCAAATTGCTCTCCATCGACGACATGATTGCCCTCCTCGACTCGATCCCCACCGACACCTCACTCGGTATTCGCGACCGCGCGATGTTCGAGACGATGTACGGCGGCGGCCTTCGCGTGAGCGAACTGGTCGGCATCGATCTCGGCGACATTCAAATCGACGAGGGGCTGATTCTGATTCGTGGGAAAGGACGACGGGAACGTTTGTGTCCCGTTGGTCCGGCGGCAATGCATTGGATCGAACACTGGCGCGTCGAGCGACGTCCATCCAAAATGGGAGAAAAAGCGATGTTCCTCAATCACAGGGGAACCCGCATCACGACGCGGAGTGTGGGCCGGTTGCTTGAAGAGCATCTGGTTCGACAGGGGCTCGACCCAAGTTCGAGCCCGCATACCCTCCGGCACAGCTTCGCGACGCACATGTTAGATGGCGGAGCCGACTTACGATCCGTTCAAGAATTACTTGGGCATCGTAGTTTAACCACCACACAAATTTATACACATGTCACGAAGGAGCGTCTGGTCGATGCGTATCGAAGCGCACACCCACGGGCCTGACGGCCTGACGAATTCGTGGGGGTCACAAATTGCGACTCGTCAAGGTTTTTGGTTTAATGAGAACGCTTTTGACGAGAATGCAACCGCGATGTATATCCCATTCGACGGCCTTGATGATTTTTCTGCAAATCGGCCAGACCAACGCAAAGAACGCGGGGCGGCCGACGGGTCTGCGAAAGCGATGCTCGCTTTCAAGGCTCGCACAGAACAGCACACGATTGTGTTGTTTGGCTCAGGGACGATGAACCGGCGACTGAACAATCACGCGGGTTGCTTTCCTGAGAGTGTGATCCAATGACTCAAGCACAGATCCTCATCGTCAACGCGGACGGCTCGACTCAGTCGTTACTCAGCTCAATGCTTCAGTCATTGGGTGTGGTAATCGAGGACGTGCCGAATGATCGAGCTGCGGTGCGCCGCCTTGAAAAGGGAGGCGTCCACCTGGTGATTGCGTCGGTCGATCCCGCCGATCCCGACGCCCTCGAACTACTGTCGTACGTGCGTCGCAAGCATTCCAAAATTCCGGTTCTGCTTCTGTTCAACAATGTCGCCTGTGACCGGGCCCGCGAATCGGCCCGCATGGGTGCGACGGTCCTGCGTTACCCCACCCCGGCCAACGAGTTGCGTGCCGCGGTGATGCAGGCTCTTGAACAGAGCATCGAAGCTGGGCACAATCTGTCCGCTGCGGTCAGCCACCCCTCCACTGGCCATACGCATCAGACTCATCAACACACTGCGTCGAATGGCCACGCCCAGCCACACGACGTCCACCCGGCCCAAGAGGCCGTGCACCACACTATGCCGCACTCGCACCAGACCGTTGTGACACGGTCGTCGGAGCAGCGGAACGTGAAGTCGCCCATCGTTGGCGATTCGCAAGCAGTACGTCAGGTTGTCGAACTCGCGATGGCCGCCGCCGGAACTCGTACCCCGGTCGTTATTGTCGGCGAAGAGGGAACCGGCAAGTCGCTTCTGGCTCGTACGATTCACGCCAATAGCCCGCGAGCCGACAAGCCGTTCGCCGAAGTCGTCTGCGGCGGTCTCGATGAATCTCAGCTCGAACGCGAACTGTTCGGCCAGAGCTTCGGCCGGGCCGACGCGAACGGCATGCTCGACCGTCCCGGCAAGGTCGCCCGCGCCCACGGCGGCACGCTTTTCCTCGACGACGTCGCTTCGCTTTCCCCCGGCCTCCAGCGCCAGCTTCTCCGTCTCCTGCAAGACGGCGAGTACGACGCCCCCGGCTCGGTTGAACCGACGCGAGTTGACGTGCGAATCATCATGGCGTCGGGCGAAAGCCTGTCGAACCTGGTCGAGCAGGGGCGGTTCCGTCGCGACCTTTACGATCGCGTTGGCGTGGTTTGCCTCCGTCTCCCGGCGCTTCGCGACCGAGGTGGCGATGTCGAACTACTCGCCGAGAACTTCCGATCCCGATTCGCCGCCGAATTCGCCAAGTCGGTCGTCGGCTTCACGCCCGACGCGATCGACATGCTCTGCCGGCACGACTGGCCAGGCAACGTCCGCGAGCTCGAAAGCGTAATCCAGCGAGGCGTGGCACTTAGCCACGGAGCGCAGGTCACCTCGGCGAATCTGTCGCTCGGCTTCGGTCCGCCTCGCCCCGGTCGTGGCGCGAACTACGCCCCCCGGCCGAACATGCCGATGGGCCTCCGTCCGCTCAAGGAAGCACTCGAAGAGCCCGAAAAGCAGATCATCATTCATGCTCTGCAGGCGTTGAACTGGAATCGCCAGGAAACTGCCCGGGTGCTCGACATCAACCGCACCACGCTCTACAAGAAGATGAAAAAGTACGGTTTGCTCATCGACGAACCGGCGATGATGAACTGACCAGCGAGCGAATCGCGGTAATTCTGACCGGTCATGCGGGCTCGGCGCGAAGTTTTCCCTTCGCATCGAGCCCTTTTTCATTCGCCGGTGATAGAATTGAGGATGATGACCCGCTTTTCGGCGAGGTCGGCAAAGGGCCGGCTTCCTCGAAGGCGTGCCGGGATCCGGTCCGATCGCAGGACGGAGGACCACGCCGATGCGTCTCGCGAAACTACTGCTTTTCTCCGCCGTTCTTTGCCTATCGGCCGCACAGTCCGATGCTCAGGTCGCAGTGAGCGGTCCGACCAATACGGCTGCCACCGCTCCGAAAACAAAGAACCTCACCGATATCTACACCGCCGCCCCTGGCTTCTACGGCACAAGCTGGGGTGTCCCCGGCTACGGCACGCGGCAAACCTTTTCAACCTTCTCGTCGCCCTACGGCGGCGGTTATGGCTACGGCTACGCCCCGGCGACCCTTTTGCCCGGGCAATATGGTGTTGGCATGTGGAATCCTGGCGCCCGAATGGTCTGGCGCAGCCCGTATTACGGCACCTATGCCACTCCAGCCGCTCCTTCGGGAGTTCCGCTGCCGCCGTTCGGAGTCTACGCACCGGCATTTGGCCCGGGAATTCCCCCGCAGGTCTACGGCAAGTAGCCTGATGAACGCGCCGCAAGCCGCGAAGAGTTGACGCCGGTCGGGCCGAACCCTAGATTGTTCGGAAACCCGACCGGATTGCTTCTCTCCGCGAGATGTTCGATGCAGATTCCCGCCCTCGCACGTGTTCGTCAATCAATTCCCCAACCTCACGTCGCAGACGTCGCCGCCGCCACCCGAAGCGCGGTGCTCGGCAGCAATATCCGCGAACACGTCCCGTCCGGCGGGCGTGTCGCGGTGGGAGTTGGATCGCGGGGGATCAATAGCATCCGCGTCGTCGCACGCGCCACGGTCGATGCGCTCAAGGAAATGGGCTATCGACCATTTGTCGTCGCGGCGATGGGGAGCCACGGCGGCGCTGTTGCCGAAGGGCAACGCACGTTGCTTGCAGGCTACGGAATCACGCCCGAAACGATGGGCGTCGAAGTTCTCACCGACATGGAAACGGTCGTCGTCGGCACCAGCCCAGCCGGCTTGCCGATTTATTTTGACAAAAACGCTCACGGCGCCGACGGTATCGTCGTGATCAATCGCGTCAAGCCGCACACCGACTTCGTGGGCAAATACGAGTCGGGCGTGCTCAAGATGATGGTGATCGGCTTCGGCAAGCGTGAAGGGGCGAACCAGATTCACAAACTCGGCCTGCGCGGGATGAGGGAAATGCTTCCCGCCGTTGGCAAATTCCTCGTCGAGAACACGAAATTCGCGCTCGGGATCGCGATTCTGGAAAACGCCGAAGACGAACCGGCCGAAATCGTCGCGCTCGAACGCGAAACGATCCTCGACATCGAGCCGGTTCTCCTCGATCGCGCCCGAAACCTGATGGGGCGATTGCCGTTCGACCAGATTGACGTTTTGATCGTCGGCGAACTCGGAAAGAACTACTCCGGCGCGGGGATGGATCCCAACGTCTTCGGCCGGCTCATGATCGAAACGATGCCCGACTTCGAGCGTCCCAAGGTCACGCGTCTGGCCGTGCTCGATGTTTCCGATGAAAGCCACGGCAACGCGGTCGGGCTCGGCTTCGCCGATCTGACGACCGAAAAACTGGTCTCACGACTCGATCCGGTTCCCTACCGGATCAATGTTTTGACGGCGTGTTTTCTCGAGCGTGCGCGAATTCCGATCACGCTGCCAACCGACCTCGACGTCTTCAAAACGGCAATCGAAACCTGCTGGCGGATCGACCCGGCGACCGCGCGTATCGTCGTGATCCCCAACACGCTCGAGCTCAAGGACATCTGGGTTTCACAGCCGTTCGAGAACGAGATTCGCGAGAATCCCCACCTCACGCGCGAAACCGATTACCTGCCCGTGCCATTCTCGAACGAGGGCACGCTCGATCAGGAATCGATGTTCCCCGACAGCGTTCGCGGACGTCGGGCGCGCGGAAACGCCTACGAAACGGCGGGACACGCCGCGTCGTAGGCGATCTGTTTCTACCAAGACAGCTTACTTTTGCTGACCGGGGAAGAGGTCGGGCAGAATCGGCGGCGCGGGAGGGGCGGGAGCGACCGTCGCGATGCTGCTGCGCCGCGAGCCAAGTTCGACCTCGACCTTCTCGGGCACTGTTTTGCCTTCAATTCTTTCCAGCACGACCCCAATCGCCCTGCGCACGATGTTGTCACGCGCGCGATCGACCAGGATCGAGTGCTGATTCATCGCCGACATTGCAACCGATTTCGGCGAGTTGCAGTAACCGCCAACCATGAACGGCACGTGGGTTTTCGACTCGCTCCGAATCACGCCGGCGAGCTGCAAGCCGAGCGTGTCGTCGGAAATGACCGCGCACACCTTGGGATTCGCCTTCAGCGCGTTGACGAGCGAGTTGCGTGAGAGCGTTTCTTCGATGATCGGCACGACAGCCGCGATCGGATGCTTCGTGGCCTTGATCGCCGCGGTCAGGGCGGCTTCGCGCGCGGCGCTAGTTTCGTCCGCCGGTTCCGATTTGAGCAAGAGAACAGGCGCATCGTCCGGCATTCCGGCGCGTTTGCAATCCTCAGAAATCGCCGCCACGATCTCGTTGGCCGTGACCGTAAAGTTCGGCCACGTCACGAGCGTTGCCGCACTCGTAGAAACGCCGGTCAGCGGCCGACCCATCAGCACAACCGGGCACTTCTTTTGATCGATGGCGGCGATCGCGTCGGCGGTGTCCTTCGACTTATTGGGCACGACCACGATCCCCGACGCCCCGCGCTGCACGGCATCGCGAATCAACTCGGCCTGTTTGGTCGGTGGCGACCCGGCCGGCGGCTGAACCAAGTTGAAGACTGCACGGCTCGCGCCCAGTTCGAGCCTGGCGACCGGCTCGATCGACTTGAGATCCTCGTTCATATCCTCGGGCAGGATGAACGTTACCTCAGGCGCGCGTTGAGTGGAGTTGATCACGCTGGGAGACGACGAACTCGTTCGCTTGGTCTTCGCCGCGGGAACGAATGAATCGTTGCTGCAACCTACGAATTGCGCGATGAACGGAATGAGTGCGACCGCAGATAACCACCGACGCATGGATGAAGAACCTCCGCGACTCGTCTGGCGAAAGGGAATGATCCGCAGGCAATCGACGCGATCTACGTCGCGAAATGATTCGAGACATACAAGATCCTACCGGTACTGCGCGCAAACGGCTACCCTGACAGCACGCGAGGAATTGCCGCGGCCGCGTGCAACGATTACGATGCGTGTCGCACCAGGCGAGATTGCCGTCCCGAGGAGTGGGCGCCGTTGGCCGTGAGTTATCGCTTGCTCGCTCTCGACATCGACGGCACGTTGCTCGACCGCGTCGGCCATTTGCGTCCTCGCACGCGTGAAGCCGTAATCAAGGCCGCCGAAGCCGGCATCCGCCCCGTCCTCTGCACCGGCCGGCGCTATCGCCGTGCCCGGCCAATTGCCGAGGAGCTGGGAGTCGCCGCCCCTCTGGTTTGCAACTCGGGCGCGCTCGTCAAAGATCCCGATGACGACCGCACACTCTGGCGCGCCGATCTCGATCCCCAAGTCGTTGCCGATCTGCTCACGCTGTATCGCGATCGCAACGAATATGTGATTTCCTTCATCGATCGTCCCGGCGCCAAGCACGACTTCTTCGCCGCGGTCGACCCGAGTCACTGTCCCCTCGTGAACGACTACCTCGCGCAGAATCGCCCCTTCGGCCTGATCGACCCAACCTGGATCGATCGCCTCGGCCGCGATGCCTCACATTTTCATGTCTGCGCAATTGGCTCGCGCGAGCAGATGCTGAAATTGCGCGATCTCGTCGTCGCCCGTTTTCCTGGTCAGTTCACCACGTTCGTCCAGCGCAGCCCACGCTACGAAGGCACCTTTTGCGAAGTGCTTCGCAACGATGCCGACAAGTGGAACGCGCTGGTGCATCTCGCCGAGTTGTGGGGCGTCGATTCATCGGAAATCATCGCCGTGGGCGACGACATGAACGACGTTGCAATGCTCAAAGGCGCAGGGCTGGGCGTGGCGATGGGACACGCACCCGCTGAGGTAATAGCGGCTGCCGACCACGTCACGCTCGACGAACAAAGCGACGGACTCGCGTCTTTTATCGAGAATCATCTGTTGGCGTGAGGTATCATAAGCGACGTGAATGACGTATCGTGGCAAGCCGAGCCCGAACATGACGCCGTTCTCGAATCGAACTGGCTCTTCACGCTGAGAAGAGAGCGATTCCGCTCGCGAAACTCAGGAAAAGCTCACGACTTTTACGTCGTCCACCTGGCCGATGCCGTGAGCGTTGTCGCACTAACCGAGTCGCGCGAGCTTTTGCTCGTGAAACAGTTTCGCGCCGGCTCGCTCAGCGATAGCCTCGAAACACCCGGCGGCTTGCTCAATGAGGGGGAAGATCCTCGCGTTGCCGGTGCTCGCGAGTTGCTTGAAGAAACAGGATACGCCGGCGATCCCGCGCGGGTCATCAACACCGTCTGGTCGAATCCGTCGATCATGGATTCAAAGATCACAACCATCGTGATCGAAAATGCCAGAAAAGTGGCTGAGACCGCGTTCGACGATCACGAGGAAATCGAAATCAGCAAGTGCGCCGAGGCGGAAATTCCCAGCATGATCGCCTCGGGCAAAATCGGTCACGCGTTGGTGATTCAAGGGTTGTTCGCCTGGATGGCGGTTCGCGACGGCATGATCAAACCTGTTTGAGGTGATGATGAGCGAATTTGACGTCGAACCCGAGCCGATCGTCGAGCCGCTATCCCCCGAACCCACCACCATCGACGCTGCACCGCATCCGGTGCAAAGCGGCGACCGCGTTGCGTCGATCGACGTGCTTCGCGGCGTCGCGCTCCTCGGCATTTTGGCGATGAACAGCGTCCACTTTGCCTGGCCCGAAACCGTCTACGACAACCCTACCGCCGCCCCCGGCTACACCTGGGCCGACCTGGCGCTTTGGATCGTCAATCAATTCCTCTTCAATACGAAGATGATGACGATCTTTTCGATGCTCTTCGGCGCGGGCCTGGTGCTCATGTCCGATCGCGCATCAAAACGCGGTCGGCCCATTCGCGCGGTGTATTATCGGCGAATTGCCGTGCTGCTCGGTATCGGAATCGTCCACGCCTATTTCATCTGGGACGGCGACATTCTCGTCATTTACGCTCTTTGCGGTCTCTTCCTCTATCCGTTTCGCAATCTCTCAGCGCGTGCTCTGATCGTCTGCGGCGTGCTGCTCATGTGTCTGATTTTTCCCGCGTGGCTCGTTGCTCGCCGCGCGGTGCAGTACCTCGACAAGACTGCCGCAAAAAAGGCCGCAGGCGAGCCAATGCCGCCCTGGCGTGAGAACCTGCTAAGTACGCGCGAAAAACTGCGGCCCGACGAGGCGACGCAGAAAAAGGAGTTCGAGAAAAACATCAAGATTCACCGCTCGACTTACGCCCAGATCGCCGAAGATCGCGCAGAAGACCTGTTTTTTGAAACTCACACATTTGGATTCATTTTGTTTCTTTGGTGGTACGTTGGCGGGCGGATGCTGCTTGGAATGGGACTTATGAAGTTGGGCGTTTTCGCGGCGGCTCGCTCGCGACAGTTTTATGCGGGTTTGATGGCTGTGGGATACGGGATTGGATGGCCACTCGTTATCTGTGATTGCGCAATGAATTGGTATTTCGACTTCTTCCGGGCCGACCCGCTAGCCTCGATGATGGGCGGCTGGTGGATTCCCCAGGAGGTGAGCGGGCCGCTCATCGCGATTGGCCACGTCGGCCTGGTGATGCTGATCTATCGCGAAGGGTTTCTACCCTGGCTGACGCGGCACCTCGCCGCCGTGGGCCGCATGGCGCTGACGAACTATCTCGTGCAGTCGCTCGTTTTCACGACGATCTTTTATGGTTATGGCCTGAATTACTACGGACGATTTCACCGGCCCACCCTCATGCTGATGGTGGTGTCGATGTGGGCGGTGCAGCTTTTGCTCAGCCCAGTCTGGCTGAAATACTTCCGGTTCGGCCCCGCCGAGTGGTTTTGGCGCACGATGACATACGGCCGCCCGCAGCCGATGTTGCACGAATCGGCCGCGCCGGTGGTTGATGTTCCCAGTGTCGAGCAACAAGTTGAGGGTTAGCGCGTGCGGCGGAAGAAACGCCGGTTGTAGCTGCGGAAGCTCGATTTGACGTCGGGCGCAACCTTGTCGTAGTTGTACGAATAGGCACCCAAACCGCGCGTGTTACCCAGGAACGGCGTGGTGCCAATTCCACCGCGCGGGGCGAAGCGGCTGAGGACGCTCTGCCGAGGCAGTTTGTAGGTGTATGTCGAATTCGACGGCGTCTGGGCCTGAACTGGCGTCGCATCGAGACCAGTCGACGCGATTAGCCCCAGGCCGCCCAGAACCACGAGAGCGCGTTTGATTCGGCGCATCATTCTCTCCTGAACATCCACAACAGAGCGGGATGCATTCCGTTCTTGCACCCCTCGTGCGAATTGTAGGCCGATAGACCAATCCGGACTATCCCGATTCTTGCTCGCCTACCGCGCCACGCGTGCCTCACGCAGCATGGCCAACGCCTCACGACGCGTCGATGCGGCAGCGGAATCGCCCCGCAACATCAGTGCGAGTTCCTTGACGCGATCCGCTTCGCTCAATGCTTCGATTGACGTGCGCGTTCGCCCTCGAACCGTCTGCTTGCGAATCACCCACTGATGATCCGCGAAACTGGCCATTTGGGGCAAATGGGTGACGCAAATAATCTGGTGATGCTTTGCAAGCTCGGCAAGCGTTTTTCCGAGTGCCGCACCCAATCGACCGCCGACGCCAGTATCGATTTCGTCGAAAACGAGCGTCGGCACTTCATCCCCGGCCGCAAGCGCGGCCTTAACCGCGAGTGTGACCCTTGAGAGTTCGCCGCCTGATGCAACCTTATGCAGTGCCCGCGGCGGTTCGCCAGGATTCGCGGTGAACTGAAACTCGACGTGATCGACGCCCGCTTCACCGGGGCAATCGCTCAGCGCGGGTTGATTGGGCATCTCGGCCGACTCAACAACGACTGAAAACGCGGCTTCGGCGAGGCTAAGCGATTCCAACCGGCACTGAATTGCCTCCGCAAACGCTGTAGCCGCCTTTTCGCGAGCCAGCGACAACCGTTTTGCAGCGTCTCGAAGCGTCTGCCAGGCTTGCAACAATGGGCGATCGAGCGATTTCAACTCGCGATCGTCCTTATCGATCGAGTTGAGCCGTTTTTCGAGCGTTGATTGATGGGCTTCGAGTTGGTCGGGCGTCGATCGAAACCGGCTCGCGAGACGGCGGTAAAGCGCGAGCCGATGTTCAACTTCGTCGAGTCGAGCGGGATCGCTTTGCCAGCTCTGGCTCAGACTTCGAAGGCTGTAGGCGACATCGCGCGTTTCTGAAGCAATACGGCTCAAGTCTCCTGCGGCCGTTTTCAGTTCGGGCGCCGCGTTAGCGACACCATCGAGCCGACGGGCGACCTTTTCAAGCATTCCTTGAACGGATTTCTCGGCCTCATAAAGGGCTTTGTAAGCTTCGGATGCGGCATCGCGCACCGCTCCCGCGTTCGCGAGCCGGTGTGCTTCCTGAGTCAGCGCGTCATATTCACCCGCGCGAGGATTTGCGCCGGTCAGTTCTTCAAGTTCGAAGACAATCGTCGCCTTCTCGCGTTCTCTCCGTTCAGCCGCTTCAATGAGCGATCTCTTTCGCTTGCGGAGCACTTCGAATCCTTCACGAGCGGTCCGATAAGCCGCGAGTTCCTGAGCGATACCGGCGTAGTCGTCGAGCGCGGTTCGCTGATGGTCAGGATCGAGCAGGTCGCGACCTTCGTACTGGCCGTGAATGTCAACAAGGATCGACTTCAATTGCTTCAACGTCGCGGCGGCAACGGGCCGGCCGTTCGCAGTCGCCTGGCTCTTGCCCGAGGTGAGCAATTTTCGGGCGAGCGTTAATGTCTCGTTATCAAGCGCAAACCCGAGGCATGCTTCGACTCGCAAACGAACAGCGCCGGGGCGAAGCGCGAATACTGCGGACGCCTGGGCATCGGCACAACCCTGGCGAATGAGCGAGCTCGACGCTTTACCTCCGAGCACCAAAGCTAGCGCGGTGAGGAGCAAGCTCTTCCCCGCGCCGGTTTCGCCGGTCCAGGCACAGTAGCCCGGCATGAGCGCGACGTGGGCGTCTTCGATCAACGCGAGGTTATGCACCGAGAGTTCGCGTAACACGTCCGTCGCTCCCTTGGCTGGCCCGTTACACCTTCTTCAAATTAAGATTCCTGGCGTGGAACGCGACTGCTTCTTGGACGTGCTTGTCCCAGTAGGCCCAGTCGTGCGAGCCGGGATACTCCTGATACTCGTGCGCGATATGCAGTGAGTCGAGATGCGCGTGAAACTGACGGTTCTGGTCGAGGAGAAAATCCTCGACGCCGCAGTCGATCCGCATCGCTGGCACTCGTCCATGGTCGATCTTTTGCACGATCGCGAATGGATCTTCCGGGCCGTCCTTGGGCGACTTGCCAAAAATCCGCGTGAACTCGGGGCTGAGCTTGCGTGCGTCTTCGCCGGAGATCCGCGCAAAGCCGAGCGCGCCCGAGTGCGAGTTGATGCTGGCGAACATCTCATGATGTTTTAGGCCAACCTTGACCGCGCCGTAGCCGCCCATCGACAGACCACCGATCGCCCGTCCGCTGCGCTCGGCCTTGACTGGAAACGTGCGATCAACCAGCCCGACGACGTCTTTGATCAAATCATCTTCGTGTGCGTAACCTTCAATGCCGTTCGTGTACCAGCCACGTCCGCCATCCGGCATCACAACGACCAGCGGCAGTCCAGCGACGTATCGCTCGATGCTCGTTCGCCGCATCCAGATTGTGTGATCGTCCGAGAGTCCGTGTAGCAGGTAAAACACCGACCACGGCTTGGGGATCGCTGCGTCGTCGGGAAACACGATATTGAATGACGATGCCTTGACGAGCGACTTGCTGAAATAATTGATCGTTGCGAACGCCATGGCTTCGCCTCGGGCAGAGATTGGGACAAAATCGAGTCGGTTGAGCTTTCGGTTTTACTCGACGGGCGAGGCGGCCGCCAGCGGCGCACTGGTCTCCGCCTCAACCAACCGCGTCAGGTCGATGCGTTGCAAAACAGATTTGGTGATTTGCCGCTTGGCATCCGCAAAACTCAGCGCTGCGATGAGCTTTTGCGCCATGTCCCCATTGAGCAAACGAGCCGTTGTCCGCGCGTCGGCCGCGTTTGAACAGGGGAGAAAATAGCATGTGTCGTCGAGCACAACAGGTCGGTTGTCGACTGGCCGAATCGCCTGAAACGGCACACCCTTGTGCAGCCCGGGCACCGCCACCTTGTGCGGCTCGAACGTATAACTACCGATGCCAAACATCGAAAACGGCGGTTGACCGTTGTAGATGCGCGACTTGCGCGACTCGAACACTCCTGCGTGTTGGCCGAGATATTTCCAGAGCTTGGGAGCAAGCGTTTCAAGCGGTTTAGTGTCGTCACCAACGCGAAGTTGCGTGACGATCACGCGATTTTCGGTGCGAATCGTGTTTCGCGCGAGATCAGCCCCTTTCATGAGCGGGAAGTGGTAGTCCGGTTCGATCTCGACCAGTTCGCCGAATCCATTTCGCAATTCGCCGTCGTAAAACCGCAGTTCCATCACGGCCTTGGCATCGTGCTTCACGCCCTGTCGCCAGGTGCGTGCAAAGTTCCCGAACGCAAAGGAGGTCTCGTCGAAGAGTCCAAGGTCCGAAACGACCATCCCGTCGATGACGCCAATCTCACGTTCGGGCTCTCGGGCGTTCAAACTCGAAAACACCGGAACCCGTAGCGCTTTCGGTGGCTCTCCGAGAGTGACCATCAGCAGGCAGGCATCAACAGCAGCACCGAACCATTTGCGGGCGTCGATGCGGCAGATCAAAGCCGAGGCGACGCGATATCCCCGCGCGTTGATCGCTCTGACGATCTTGCGCGCGGTGAGAGTCTTGCAAAGCAGGGCAATCGTCGCGCCTGGCTCGTCGATCTCGTTGAGCAGCTTGAGCCAGACCGCTTCAGCGAGGTCGAAGTTCGAGGCGCCAGTCAAGCTATCGAGGCCGGACATTCCCGCAAGCGAGCGGCGAACCGGTCCGCGCGTGCTCCCTAACCGGCCCAACTCGGCCGACGTGACCCACGGTGGATTGCCGATGACCAGAAGCGGGCCGCTCTCGCGCCATTCGATCGTGCGGAGCTCGACCTCGAAAAAGTCGCCCTGGCCGAGCGACGCGATCCCAGAATCAACACTTGCCCGCGCAACGGCTAGATGCTCGGCCTGCAACTCGAAGCCGACGATCTCGCTGGGACGAATCTTTGTCGCGAGCAGTGCAGAGAGAAAATGTCCACGACCGCACGTCGGCTCGAGAACGCGCGTACGCGGAATCTCGAGCCGGTCGAGCAAATCGACCACCTGATCAACCAGGCCGGGCGGAGTTTGGAAGTCTCCCAGATCGCGCGAAGTGGGGGGCATGCGCCGGCCTGATGATGATAGGTTGATCGAATCGGATTGAACGAATCTCGCTTACTTGATCTTCGCGCCCGGAACGCAGTCCTGATCGTCGACGGTGAGGAGAATCACCTTCTCGCCCGACGTCGCGGCCAGCAACATACCGTTGGACGCTTCGCCGCGGAGCATCGCCGGCGCAAGGTTCGCCACGACGATAATGTTCTTGCCTACAAGCGTTTCGGGCGGGTAGTGCGCCTTGATTCCGGCGACGACCTGCCGGGGCGTTTCCTCGCCGAGATCGACTTGCAGGAGCAGCAACTTGTCGGCGTTCGGGTGAGGACGCGCTTCCAGAACCTTGGCCACCCGCAGTTCCACCTTGGCGAAATCGTCGTACGCAATCGGGTCGGCCATCGCTGCTCCTCACCTTCAAATACAAAAGACCTGAATCGGGTGACATCCTAGCCACCCCACTCAGGTCGTGTCAAGCAAATCGCTGGATATTTGTTCAGGATGCGATCAGCGGGCCTTGCCGGCCGTCGCAAGCCGAGCAATGCCGCCGCCGAGGCTGCGAATCACCGACCACGCCATCACAAATGGCGTTGATGGGTGGCGAATAATCGTCGGTGTGTTTTTCTCGAACACGAAGTGCCCCGTGAACATGATCGCATAGCCGCCGAGGAAGAGGCCGAGCGCCAGCCAGGGCTTGAAGATGGCGAGCAAGAGCGCCGCGGCGACCATCGGCCAGCCCACGAACACGTGGAGCACGTGGTTGACCGGGTTTTTGTGATCCTCGCGGTACTTGCTCACCATCCGGTCAAACCGTGAAGCCGACATCGGCGAACTCCTTTTCTTGCGGTTTCTCAGGGGCGATTGCAACTCGTTCGCCGACGACCTTGCGGCGGCATTACTGTGCCGCGCGAGCCTGCTCGGGCGTCAGACCTTTTTTATGCGACTTCGGATCCTTGTAATCGTCCATGCCTTTATGGACGATTCGGCCGTAGTAATTCGGGAAGTTGTAGTCGTGCGAATTGTCGTCGTCGTGGCATTTGAGGCACAGGCCTCCCTTATCCGCCATTTCTGAGGAGCGGGCAATGGCCTTGCGGAATTCGACATTGTCGGGATCACCTACGTGCTTCGACGCCGGGCCGTGGCAGTTTTCGCACTGGTTGCCTTTGAGGTACGGAGTCTTCTCTTCCGAAACCCACCCGCTCGTATAAGTGAAACCAGTGGTGTGGCAACTGATGCACTCGGCGTCAAACTGCCGCTTGCGTTTGGGGTCGTGAGGATTGTTGATCAGCGGCTCGTACGCGTTAGCGTGCTTGCTCTGCGCCCAGAAGGCATACGTGTTGGGATGGCACGACTTACAGCCGATCGCTCCGACGTAGGTCGAACCCGCCGGCGCCTCGACATTCGCGTGCCGGACGAAGTTTTCGACGGTGCCGAGCACCTTGAACTGGTTTTGCATCTCCTCGTCGATCAGCGCACGCATTGGTTCGGCGTTGTGATAGTTGCGATCGTTGAGCGAAAGCTTTTCGTACTTGACCTCAGGCGGCTTCCCTGCCGAAGAGGCAAATAGTCCGACAGCGCCCACATATTTCCCTTTGTGGCCGACCTGGATGAGTTGCGTCGCCCCGTTGTTCAGGGAAGTTGGCTTCGGATCAGGGTCGGCAACTTGAGAAGTGCAAACGACGATGTCGAAAGTCGGGTTCGCTTCCGCGAGCTTCCTGGCGAACGGCTCGTTACCTTGCACCAGCAAAACCTGAATGTCGGACTTCGAATCAAGGTCCTTGGCGATTGCGGGAAGGACTTTTTCGGGAGGGGTGATTTCGAGCGTCGCGCGGTCGGGATCTTTGAGCAGAGCGTAGACGGCCGGATCAACGACTGCCGTGATACCCACTTTGTATGGCCCGGCCTGCGTGACGACGGTCGGGCGAAGCGTGCCGACGAAAGCATCACTGACGTCCTTGGCAAATTTCGCATTGGCGCAAACGAAGTTGAGCGTGTCTTTCAGGTTCAAATAGACGCTCAGCGTGTTCATGACGCCGAGTTTGAGATCCTCAGGACTCAGGCCAATCGCGTCGTATTTCATCATCGACAGCGCTTTGAGCGCGGTGTCGAACTTGACCTTCGCTTGTTCCATACCGCCGCGATCCGAAGCGGGATCCTTCATCAAGCCGCCCAGGTCGACGCGGGCGAATGGAATCTTGGCGTCCTTCATTTTCTCCATGAGGTCGTAGCGACGCCCGAGGCCGCCAAGCTGTCCCTTGGTGCAACCGCACGGGTCGAGATAGCTGTTCATTTCGCCGGTGACGAGCAGAACGGCGTCGAGTCCCTTCCAATCCGCAAAGAGCTTGGGCTTGGAAGTTGGTGCATCGGTACTAATTGCGACCTGTGGGACCTTTCGGGCCCCTTCCGATCCGGCTTTCCCTTCAGGATTACCGCATCCGCTATTCGGCAGGACGGCCATGGCCAGGCCCACGGCCAGGATCAGCCGCGACTCAGTTCGGGTCATCGTCATCCTTTCCGAAGCGAGAGGGGGCAAGCCGGGCGCGCGTCCAGTCCGCGTTGCATGATTGGCCGGACGCTACGCAGCCCCTTGTCAGTACACAACTTCCTTTGCACGCCGCTCAGCCGGACCCGTCAACGAAAAGGCCGTTCCACGTCCCTGTTCGCCGAAATTGACCGGCTGTCCGGCATCGCACCGCCGTCCGAGTTCTACCCGATTTCGGCAAAAAGCCCAATCCGACATGGGTGAACTGTCGTAACGAGTGCGATGCCAGTGAGTTATGATTCTGCTCAGTTCGCCCGAATTAGCACGACGACCGGAACTTTGACCTCGGCCGCACGCGGGTGATCGGTCTTGAGCACGATATCGTCGGTGATGCTGCCGGGGGCAGCGCCTGGTGGAACGGTCAGCGTGAGTTCATAGCGGGTTGCTGCGGAATTGGCAGAGTTCGCGGAGTTCTCAACCGCAGCGATTTTCACTTCGACGTTCTTGGGCTTTTTCTCGACCGTGAAGTTTGTCTTCTTCTGGTCGCGAACCCAGATCGTCACCTTCTGGGTATCTCCCTTTTTGGCGGAGACTTCCAGCATCCGGAATCGTTCGGGGGTCATCGTAATTGGCCCCTTCACGTTGCCATGAACGTGCAACTGAACGGTCGGCTTCGCGGGGTGGTCGGTTTCGACGAGCACTTCCTCGGCGAATCCCGCGAGCGGTGCATTGGCCTTGAGCGTGATTGAAACCTTCGAGGCTGTCTTAACCTGGGCATCGTCGTGGGAGTGCCCCTTTTCAGCGTCTTCGTGCTCCTTGGGCGGGGTGCCAGCCGGCTCCTTGTGAGCATGCATCATGTTGACCTGCGCTTGAATCTGCTTCAGTTCATCGGGCGTGACCGGCTTCACGCTGACGTCGAGCAGGTTCGCGTTGGAGACAGCCTTGATCTTGAACTTTGTGTTGGGGCGGTCGATCGAGAAGATCGCAACATCACGATCATGCTTGACATCGTTCTCCACCGAACCGTAATCGACGGCTCCATCGGTGGGGAAAGTGGTGATCGCCGGCCGAACGGTTCCCTCGACGAAGAAGTCGATCTTCTGCTTGTCCGGATCGTTCTTCACCAGAATGGTGGCGCGTTGCGACCACGGGCCATTGTTGGTCTTTGTGTTCCAGGAAAGCGTGATTTTCGTCGACTGGCCCGCGGCGAGAATTTGTTCCTGGCCTTCCGCCAGGTTCGCCATCGTGCACGAGCAGGTGCTGTCGCCCTTGCTGAGCTTGAGCTCGCCCTTACCGGTGTTGGTGAGGTACCAGTCGTGCTTGCCTTCCGATTGCTGCGACATCGTGCCGAACTTGAAAGTCGTCGGCTCGGTCAGGTTGGCGGTCCCTGTGGGACCAGCCGGCAAGCTTTGTCCGGTAGGAACCGGCTCGTCGGGCTTCGACGAGGAGGTCGAGAGATACGACGCCGCGATCGTCGCGATACCCGCGCCGACGACCACAACCACAGAGAAGATAACCCAGCGAAGCATGAAGGAACTCCCGAACGCGATTCCCCCGGCGGATTTCGCGGGCGGAGACGGCGTTACGAGTGAGCGAAGAAGATTGCGAGAGATGCGCGATTTTAAGAACGGCCAGAGGTTACAGTCAAGCAACCGCACAATTGGCCGTTACCTGTTACGACGATGGAACCTGGAAGGTTCGTAATTTGTTGAACGCATTCGTCGTGATTTTTCACGATGAAAGGCCGCGAAGACCAAGCCCGTGATTCAAGACTCAAGCCGCACTGATGTGGCGTGCATGGCCTAACCTTTGCGGCAGTAACGCCTTGGGTTATTCAATCCGCTTTGACTGTTGCGATGATCGGAATTCGGATCTCCGCCGCACCCGGGTGATCGGTCTTGAGAACGACTTCGTCGATGATGCTTCCAGCGGCGGCGCCTGCCGGTATTGTCAGAGTGAGCTGGTATCGGCTGGCCGCGCCGGCCGTATCGCCAACGGGAACCAGCGCCACCTCGACATTCTTGGGCTTTCGTTCGACAGTGAAGTGAGTCGTCTTCTGCCGGCGTACCCAGATCGTGGCCTTCTGAGAGTCACCCTTTTTGGATGAAACGCCGGATAGCGAAAGGCGTCCGGGCGTAAGTGTGATTGGCCCCTGAACGATACCTCGAACGCTGAGTGTGACCGCCGGCCGCGAGGGATGATCGGTCTCGAGACGGATTTCCTCGGCGAAACTTCCAATGGGAACGTTCGTTTTCAGCGTGATTGAGACCTTCGAGGCAGACTTCAACTCGGCATTTTCATGCGCTTGAACCTGCTTCAACTCTGCGGGCGACACTGGTGTTACGCTGGCGTCGAGCAGGCTTGGGTTGGAGATCCCTTTGATTTTGTATTTCGTCTCGGGCCGATCGAGCGAGAACATGACGGCGTCGCGAACGTGAGGCGTCTCGTTTTCAACCGAACCGAAGTCGACCGTACCATCGCTCGGGAACATGATGATCGCCGGCCGCACCGTTCCTTCAACCTTGAAATCAATCCCTCGCTTTTCAGGATCGTTCTCAAGCTTGATCGTGGCAGTCTGCGCCCACTTACCGTTGTTCGCCTTCGTGTTCCAATTCAGGGTGATTTTCGTCGACTCGCCGGGAGCGAGGGTTTGCTCCTTGCCATCGGCCAGGTTCGCGATCGTGCACGAACAGGTACTCTCACCCTGGCTTAGCCTCAAATCGCCTGCGCCTGTGTTCTTGATGTACCATTCGTGCTGGCCGTCGGTCTGCTGCGCCATCGTGCCGGCCTCAAAAGTCGTCGGCGCATCGACCGTCGCCAAACCGGCGGGACCGCTGGGCACAACCTTTTCAACCGGGGCAGGACTGTCGGAACTACTTGAAGACGTCGACACGAACGACGATGCGAGGGTCGCTATGCCTGCGGCCGCGACTACAACCACGGAAAAAAGAATCCAACGCAACATGGCAGCGCTCCCGAACGCGGCTCGACCGTGTGGGTAAGCGGGCGCAGCTCGCGTCACGAGTCAAAAAGAAGAACGCGAATCAATGATGAATGAAGAGCGCAAAACACGACCAACCAGGCGATGGGGATATGCAAGCAGCCTGGTTAGCCGCTACCACTACGATCCGCAGTTGCTGAAGGTTCGCAAATTTCGTTGAACGCAAATACATTGTGATTTATCATCACAGTGGGGCAGCATTTCGGCTGTGATTCTACGCCCCGTTTAGTATGCGGAGAGCCTGGCGACCAGGCGCGAATGATGGCGAAGCGGCTTTATGTGGGCAATCTTGCCTACTCGACCACGTCGGAAGATCTTCAAGAATTGTTCGAACAATACGGTGTCGTAAGATCCGCCCAGGTTCTGATCGACCGCGAAATGAACCGGAGTCGTGGCTTCGGGTTCGTGGAAATGGACGACGACAACGAAGCCCAGGCCGCAATCGAAGCCCTCGACGGTAACGATTTCCAGGGGCGCCGGCTCACCGTCAACGAAGCTCGCCCGCGGTCTGAAGGTGGTGGCGCGGGCGGTGGACGCGGCGGTTACGGAGGCGGTGGTTACCGCGGCGGCGGAGGTGGTCGAGGAGATTATGGTGGCGGCCGCGATTATTGATCCGCTCCCCTCGTCCTCGCTTCCCTGAACCACTGAGATAGTAAGGCTCCCATGTCCGACTCGCCCGCAAAAAACGACGATCTCAAAGCACGCATCGAAGCCGTGCTCGACACCTACGTCCGGCCCGGTCTTCGGGCCGACGGGGGCGATGTCGAGCTCGTTGGTATCGACGCCGATAAAATCGTTCAAGTACGAATGCAAGGCGCATGCGTCGGCTGCCCATCGTCGTCGATCACGATGACGATGGGAATCGAAGCCACAATCAAGGCCCACATTCCTGAAATTCGCTTCCTCGAATCAGTGTCCTGAACGACATGACACAACGATCGGCCGAACCCTCGTGGATCTGGCCTCGCGCCGCTTATGTGCACATCCCTTTCTGTGCTCATAAATGCGGATACTGCGACTTCGCCTCACTCGCCGGTGCCGATGCCCAGGCCGATCGCTATCTAGCTGCGCTTGAACGTGAGATCGAAGTCGCCACATGTGGACAGTCGCAGTCCGTCGACACCATCTTCGTCGGCGGCGGCACTCCCACGCGTCTCGATGCCGATCAACTCGCGCGCTTGATGCGCATCATCAAGTCGGCGTTTTCGCTCGCGCCCGAGGGCGAATGGACGGTCGAGGCGAATCCCGGCACCCTCGATGCTGCAAAAGTGGAAGCACTCGTCGCCGGCGGCGTGAATCGCGTCAGTCTCGGCGCTCAGTCGTTTCACACCGATCTATTGCGCACGCTCGAACGCAACCACGGTCCCGATGAGGTTGCCCGCGCGCTCGAACTCGTCAAGCCGGCGTTTCCTCGCTGGTCGCTCGACCTGATTTTCGGCGTCCCCGGTTCGACAATCGACCAGTGGAAGTTCGACCTCGAAACTGCACTCGCCTTCGAACCCAGCCATCTCTCCTGCTACGGCCTCGTCTACGAAAAGGGGACCGCGCTCTGGAAGCAGTGGAACGACGGCGCGGTGCGGTCGCTCGATGAGGAAACCGAGCGTACGATGTACGAACACACGATCGACCGCCTCGCCTCGGCCGGCCTGCAGATGTACGAGATCTCCAACTTCGCGCATCCAGGACACGAGTCGCGCCACAACCTCGTCTACTGGGCGAACGACGCTTATTTCGGTGTTGGTTTAGGTGCAGCTCGATACGTCCGTGGCGAACGAGCAACCAACACGCGCGAACTCGGCGCCTATCTCAGGCGCATTGAGGCAGGGGAGGATCCAACCGGCCCCGCGGAGTCGCTCGAGCCCGAAGCGCGGGCGCGAGAAACCTCGGTGCTCATGCTCAGACGCACGCAGGTCGGCCTCGACCGCAATGACTTCCAGCTTCGCACCGGTTTCGACCTCGATGCGCTCCTGGGCGAGCCAATCAAAAAAGCCGTCGCCCACGGTTTGCTCGCGGACGACGGCCAAAAAATCGCGTTTACGCGCGAGGGGCTGTTCCTCGCCGACTCAGTGCTCTGCGACTTGCTGTGAGCAAGTTACATCTTGCGGAGCTGGTCGGCTCGGGCGGCCAGCTTGAGCACCGACGTCTGGAACAACCCGCGCGAGTTGGCCGACGCCGTCTTGTAGTTATCCATAAAGCCTTCGTGATTCGCCCACTTGACCACTTCCATGACCTGCTTGGTCATCAGGGCAAGCATCTCGTCGATCGTCGGAGCGTCCGAAGCCACCAAAGGCTCAAGTGCAGCCGACTTCGGATCTGTCGCTTCCCACGGCGGAGCCGAACCCGCGCTGTTTTGGACGGGCGGCATCGGGCTCGAAGTGTCGTCCCAGGGAGCCTTATCTGCCTCGCGACCACCGCGATCGCGCGGGTCTTCCTGGCCGCCGCCCATGTTCGACCGGGGCAAGCGCTCGTTGGGATCTTTGGGGAGACCGGCCGACGTGTACGTCTTGCCGTCCGAGCCAACACGGCTCACCGCCGACGGGATCTGTCCGGACTCTTCGAGCATCTTGCGAATCTTGCTGATCAGCTCACGACCGATCGCAAGTTCTTCCGCCAGACGACGATCCGACCAATCCGGATGAATCCGCAGCTTCACCTCGACCGCACGCCGCCGTTCAGCGCGGGTCAACGGGAGGCCGTGAAACAGGTTCACGCTCGACACGAAGTCGAGGGCTTCCGCCATCGTGCCGTGCACGACTTCGGCAGGGATCGACTGTCGGCCGATCATCACCGCCGCCGCGTGACGGTGGAAACCGTCGGCAAGCAGCCACTGGCCATCGACTTCGTAAACGGTCACCGGCGGGAGCCGATTCCATGCGTCCGCATAGCGCTCGACTGTAAAATCGTCGAGCCGGTCGCGCAGGTTCAAGCTCGGGTCGAGGACCACCTCATCAATAGGCAACTCGCGAATGTCCATCAGCCCGCCCCTCCCACGCCTCCCATGAGGACGCAATTTTGTTCCGCTACCAAGCCACGCTCATTAGCATCGGCTCCACTCGACTTGAACTGTTGTGAATTCAGATAAAACACACAAATTAGAAAATCTGAGGAGATTGGTGGATATGAGGGTTTTGCTTACGGGTGCGGGTGGGCAACTCGGCGCCTACGCTCTGGACGAACTCGTTGCACGAGGGCACGACGCGATTGCCTGGGGACACACCCGGTCCGGGACGCGGGGCGGAGTCGAGATTCAACCCGTCGATCTCGAAGTGACCGACATCGAAAGACTTCTGGCCGAGATTCGCCCAGAAGCTGTGGTTCATCTCGCCGCGGTAAGTACGGCTGAGGGCGTTCGGCTCAACCGCGAACGCGCCTGGCTGGTGAATGTTGAAGCAACCCGGCGGATCGCCGATTGGTGTGGTCGTAGCGGTTCTGCGATGGTCTTCAGCTCGACGGACCTCGTCTTCGACGGTTCGAAATCTTGGTGGTGCGAAGCGGACGAAACGAACCCCGTCCTGCTCTACGGTCAGTCGAAGGCCGAAGCGGAATCAGCGGTTCGGGCGATTCCGACGGGACTAGTCGCACGAGTCAGCCTGCTTTTTGGATTCAGTCGCGCCGGCCGAGACACTTATTTCGATCGCACGATGGCTGCACTCCGTGTTGGCGAGCCACAGACAATGTTCAGCGACGAATTTCGCACGCCGCTCGATCTGGCAACCGCAGCGCGGGCGCTCGTTCGCCTGGCTGAACGCAAAGTGACAGGCGTGATTCACGTCGCGGGGCGCCAGCGCATGAGCCGGTTTGAACTGGTCCAGCGGGCGGCGATTGCGCTGGGACTAGACCCAGACCTCGTCCGCAGCAACCTCCAGCGCGACGCACAACTCGCCGAACCCCGCCCGCTCGACGTTTCGCTCGACACAACGCGCTGGGATGAAGTGTTGCACGACCTGCCGCGGCCGAGCATCGAAGAGGTGATGCAAAGCGTCATCAACGGCGATTCGAAACTCCAGGGCACCTAACGGTGTATTACTCTTGAGAGTGAAGCATGATTTTTGGTTTTTCGGAGATGGACGCATGGGACCGCGAATGAAGTCGATCGTTGGACTTGGCTTGTGTCTTGGAACCGTTGCAACATCGTCGGCTCAGGCGGCGACTCCAACTTATCATCGCGACGTTGAGCCGATCGTGCAGAAGCACTGCCAGGAGTGCCATCGCCCCGGTCAAGTTGCGCCATTTTCACTCCTGACCTATGAGCAAGCGAGAAAACGCTCGTCCGACATCGCCGCCGTCATCGACGACCAGCGCATGCCTCCCTGGCACGCATCAACCAAAGAAGGCGGCCCATTTCGCGACGCCCGCGTACTGAGTTCGGTCGAACGCAGCGCAATCGAAGCCTGGGTAAAGGCTGGCTCTCCCGAGGGTGATCCCAAAGACGCGCCGCCGCCGCGGTCATTCGACTCGGAATGGGCCCTCGGCAAGCCAGACCTCGTGCTCACACCGTCAGAGTCCTACACACTCGGCGCCGAAGGCAAGGACGAGTTTCGTGTCTTCGTGATTCCGTCCGGTCTCACCGAAGGGCGATGGGTCTCCGCCGTTGATTTCCGAGCTGGCAACGCGAAGGTGGTGCACCATATCCTCTCCGGGTTCGACACCACCGGCCGCGCCAAGGAACTCGACAAGGCCGACCCCGAAGTCGGCTATAAGACATTTGCCGGCTTCGGTTCGCTCCCCTCAGGCCTGCCGTTCATTCCGTCGGGCGGCCTGGGAGGCTGGGCACCCGGAAAAGCACCGCGACCGCTCCCCACTGGAGTTGGCCGTTTCATTCCCGCCGGCGCCGATATTCTCATCCAGATCCACTACCACAAGAGCGGTAAGGTTGAAAAAGATGCGACGTCGATCGCGCTCTACTTCGCCAAAACGCCGACCGACAAACTCGTACGACCAGGCGCTGTTTTCCCGCCGCGTCCCGGCCTGCTAAGTCGACCCAACCTCAGAATCCCCGCCGGTACTGAGAATTACGAAATAACGGGCGAATGGCGAGTGCCCTACGACGCGCACCTGTTCGCGGTTGTTCCACATATGCACTGGCTGGGCAAGGATTTTCAAATGGTCGCCGAGCGGCCCGACGGCACGAAGCAAACGCTCATCAAAGTCGACCGCTGGGACTTCAACTGGCAAGATACCTACGAATTCGACAAGCCCCCCGCGCTCCCCTCAGGCACGACAATCAAAATGCTCGCGCACTTCGATAACTCGGAAAAGAATCCGTCGAACCCGAGCAAGCCGCCCGTCGACGTGACCTGGGGCGAGCAAACGACGAACGAAATGTGCATCGGCTTCCTGCAGCTTACGCGCGACGACGAGCACCTGAACAACCAACCGCCCAAGGCCGGCGGAAGGTTGCGTGCGATGATCACGCGTCCCGCGAAGCCGTAAGCGATCTAGCCGATTGAACTCAACGGCTGGAGTGAGACGATTCACTCCAGCCGTTGTTCATTCAATCTGCCCAGGTCCGTCGCAGCGACTCCGGCAGGACACGTCCGCACGACCAATACGCGTGAAATCCCCGATCCTTGAGAAAGAACACGTTGTAGCCCTTTTCTTTGAGCGCAGCGTACATCGCTTCGTTTGCCTGCCACCAGTCACCGTGCTGATTGATCAAGTCATTTGTGCCGTCATGCATGAAAACCTTGATTGGTTTCCTGGGCGTGGCACGAATCATTTCGGGATAGGCATCGCCGCCGCGGATGTTCGTAAAACTGCCGATGTGCGAGCAAACGCGACCGAACAGGTCGGGGCGATTCCACGCGACCGTGAACGAGCAAATTCCGCCCGACGATGCCCCTCCAATCGCTCGTCCCTTGGCATCCTTCCGCACGTTGTATTCCTTTTCCACGCGCGGGAGAACTTCGCGTTCCAGAAACGTCGCGTACTTATCGCTCAGCGTGTCGTATTCAACGCTTCGATTCGATGATTTGTCATCGTTCACACCCGGGTTGAGCAAGATGAGAATCGTCACAGGCATTTGCTTGGCGGCGATCAAGTTGTCAACAACCGTGCCAACATGCTCCATGACGTACGCATCGCCGTCCTGAAACACCATGAGCGCCGCGGGCGGACCATCAGCCTTGTAGGCGGCCGGGACATAAATCTTGCCGGTGCGATTGTTGTTGAAAACATCGCTGCGGAAGTTGAAGGGGACGGTCGTGCCGTACTTGCGCTCAGCCACCTGTTTCGATTCCGGCGGATACTGCCAGTCGGGCATTTCGCAAACCTTGCCGCCGATCTTCTTGTCGTCGACCACATAGTGAAACGCGAACTTGGTGTCAGTGGGAATGCGTTCGACACGAACCCAGAGCCCCGTCTTGTCGAGCGGTACGAGGTCGAGTCCGCGCGAGTGGTTGATCATCCCACCAACGCGCACATCCTTGGCATCTTTCGCCTCGAAGATGAATGCGACCGCGTCGTTATCCACAAGCGGCGCATGCATGCCTAACGCAAGATTCGTTCCTTCCGGATACGACGCACGAATCCGGGCGGCAATCACTTCGGCCGCGGCGCCTCGCGGTGGCACCTGTGTCAATTCCAGAAGTGCGCCGGCCTTGATCGGTTCAGCAGAGCCCATGATGGCGAGCGCAAGCGTCAGAGTGGGGAGAGTCATCATGACGATTTATCCTCCTTGGGATGTTCCAGATGCCAGCCAGTCGCATTCTGATACGCCGCGGCGATCGCCAGCAGCGATCCTTCAGCATACGCGCGACCGTCGATTTGCAGCGAAGTCGGCAGATGTTCGTTGTCGAACCCCATCGGCAGCGTGACAGCCGGCGTGCCGCAGACATTGCCTTCGAGCAGCAACGATTTCGAGCCGAACGGCTTGCCCAGGCCTTTGGTGATTTTTTCGGCCGTTCCCGAGCGACCGGCCGTGAGCACGGCATCGAACTGCGAAAGCCATGCATCATACTCGCGGCAAATGCGCGCGCGGATGCGCTGTGCGCGAAGATACTCGGTGGCCAGAATGGTTGTCGACGCAAATCCGCCGATCTTGTCTTCAGGCGCAGTGAGACCAAATACCGCGCCACTTTCCATCATTTCTTCAAACGCCGATGCCATTTCAGCGTGCAGCACCGTGCTGGCGACCACTCCACTCGGCCAACTCGGCACGGTGGTTTCTTCGATCGTCGCAAACCCCTCAAACACCTTCAGTGCTCGCGCAAATTGATCGCGCACCTCGGGCTGAGCGTCCTTCACGCCGTCCCTCAGGATCGCGAGTTTTAGCTTGCGCTCGGGCAGACGACTGCCGCTCCAGACGAACGGCCGATCAAAGGCCGAAGGATCTGCCGGATCGGCGCCAGCGATCGCCTGCAGAATCAAACCACAATCATGCGCTGAGTGTGCCATTGGCCCGATCTTGTCGAGCGTCCAACTCAACGCCATCGCACCGGCTCGCGACACTCGTCCATAAGTCGTTCGCAGGCCTGTGAGTCCACACTGGCTACTCGGCGAATTGATACTGCCGATTGTCTCCGATCCAATCGCAAACGGCACTAGACCCGCCGCCACGGCCGACCCCGAGCCCGACGAACTTCCTCCGCTCCAACGCTCATTATCCCAGGGATTCAGCCCCGGCCCGGTCAGACTCGCATTCGCCTGGTGGTATCCCATGCCGCCGGCAATTTCGACCATGCTCAGTTTACCAACAAGCACAGCGCCAGCTTCTCGCAGTTTGCGAACGACTGTAGCATCCTGATCGATGATACGGTTCTTGTAAGGCGCCGCACCCCACGAAGTGGGAATTCCCTTCGTGGCGAGCAAATCCTTTGCACCATAGGGAATGCCGTGCAGCGGACCACGATCGCGTCCTGCTTTGAGATCGGCATCAGCGGCGCGGGCCTGGTCGAGCGCGAGGTCGCGTGTAATCGTGCAAACGCAATTGTATTTCGACCCGAGCTGTTCAAGCCGTCCAAGAAAAAACTTCGTCAGCTCGACGCTCGTGACCTCGCCCGTACGAATCCTCGCCCCAAGCGTTGGCAACGAAGCATAAGCAAGCTCGGCGGCAGACATCGGCGACCTCGCGAGAGAAGATGGGAAACGCGTCCTCAATCGGCTGGGCAAGTCGCGGAATCGGTCAGTCGGTCGATGACCGGTAGGGATGGAAAACGGGAAACGGTCCATCACCGTTTTCGAGCGAGATCTTCCGAAGCTGCTCTCCGCGCCTCACAATCGTCGCAACCTCGGCGCGAATCGCGTCGAGCGCCTTGTCGTCGAGTTCTTTATGCTTGCCGAAGCGATCGACGATCAATGCCATACGCGCATCGACCTGGCTCAACTGCGGCTTTTCGGGCGGCTTGGCATCCTTCGGCGCGTCGTCCGCCTGTGCGGCCGATCCCGCGGCAATCGCACCAAATGCGAACCCTTGCACGAATCCCCTGCGCGTGGTGTTCGGTTCGCTCATGCCAGCTCCTGATCAATTCCCTTTGCTGCGTCCTTCGCCCGACGGTTTCGCGAAAAGTAGTAATAGGCCGGCAACCCCAGCGCGATGATGCCGAGTCCAGAAAGCGATTCAAGCGGCGTCGCCTTCAGCATGCTTCCTAGAAGAATGAACGACGCACCGATATACAGAATCGGTGTGACTGGATAACCCCACGTTCGGTAGGGGCGAGGTAAGTTGGGATGTGTTTTTCTCAGAATGAAAACACTTGAAATCGCGAGCGTATAACCAATCGTGCCGCCGAAAATCACGAACGTGAGCAGGATCTCGTAAAGCGGCGTTTTATGCAGCTTGTTCCACGCAGCAAGCAGGAACGAGGGCAATCCCGTGCTTGGCGGCGGCATCACGATAAAAACGGTACCTATCACCGTCAGCGCAATCGCCCAGGCGGTTTGCACGATGATCGAGTTGGCGGGAGTTTGAAAACGTGGGTGGATTTCTTCGAGCTTGCGGGGAAAGAGTCCGTCGCGTGCCATCGCGAAATAAGCGCGAGGCCCCGACATCGCATTGCCGTTGAGTGCGATATAAATCGAGCTCATCACGATCAGCGCGATGATCGTCGATCCTTCCTTCCCCCAAAGTCGATAACAAAACTCCGCGGCAACTTGCCGGCTACCCGGCTTGTTCGTGGCATGAATCACGTCGTCGATTGGCATCACGAGGTGATAAACCAATGTCATCGAAAGATAGACTGCGATCAAAATCGCCATTCCCAGCAAAAGTGCGCGAGGAACGTTCTTGTGTGGCTCGGTGATATCCTCTGCCATCGCGCCGGCGTTCACCCAGCCGTCGTAAGCCCAGAGCGCACTGATCAGCGCGAGCATGAATCCGCTAAAAAGGCTGGGGCTCATCGCCTTGGGCCACATCGGGCTCAGGTTCGCAACGTCGGTCTTGCCCATCACGAACGGCAACACGATCATCAGCCCAAGCGCACCCAACTTCACCGCCGTGCCAAACACCTGAACGTTCCCGCCGTTGCGCGTTCCGGTGATGTTGATAACCGCCACGGTAATCATCGCCAGCGATGCAACAAGCGTCCCCCAGATCTCCGGATTCAATCCACCTGGCGCGGGCACGAGCTGCGTGAAATAAAGCGCAAAACCCGTCGCGAGCGTGGCGACCGATCCCGCGCGCACAACCAAGAACTCAGCCCATCCGAACAGAAACGCGGGGATCAATCCGTATGCTTCGCGCAGGTAAACATACGGGCCGCCCGCATGCGGCAGCATCGCGCCCAACTCAGCGAGTGTGAGCGCGCCCGCTAGACTGAACAACCCGCCGACGATCCAAACGGCGATGATCCCGCCGAGAAACGGTACGTTCTCGGCAATTGCCGCCGGCACGATAAAAATGCCGGAACCGATCACAGACCCAACCACGCACGACAGGGCGGCCGCCGGACCGAGCACCCTCGGCAGTTCGACGCGGGCTTTCTCGGCTTGAGAACTCATGGATCGGGCAGCCTTTGCTCGAAGCGTGATGAGGAGTGATCTGCGTGGCGTCAGGGTTGCGACGTGTCAGTCTTCGCCGCCGGTTTCGATTCGATGATCTCAGGCGGCTTGCGAACCTTGGGCTCGTCTTCGGTCAGCTTCGGAATTGCCTTGAGCAACTCGGTCACGGCATTGATCCGCCCGATGAGCGCAGTGAGCTGCGTTTCGAGCATCACCGGATTGTTCTCATTGATCGCCTGCCGCACGCCGGGCAGGGGCCAGCTTGCGTAGCCGGTCGTCAGGCCGGGGGCATAGATCGAATGCTTGAACCAGGGGCGTTCAGGCAATCCGGCAGTCAGCAAGAAGCCGCGTTCGACGCCCATCAGCGCGTCATTCACGCGAGTCAGCTTTTCGTTCGCGACGCCGTCGCGCGCCGAAAGCACCGCAAGCGCGCGATCAGTCGCCGCTGCCTGCACCTGGAACGAACGAACGGCGGCGACGAGTGTCGGCAGGTCGTCGAATGAGGCGAGCGGCCGGACCGCGTTGACATCAACCGCACGAGCCTTGCGAGCCAGCGTGCGACGGAGTTCGTCGGTGTAGTCGCGAAGTGCATCGCCATAGGGCGAGAAACGGAACGGGACGATCTCGGCCCCAGCGGCGCGCATCACCACGAGTGTGTACAACCTCGCCGCAGTCGCGTGCGTCACGAACTCGGGATCGCCGAAATGTTCCATCCAGAAGAAGTTGTCGTAGATCGAATGATAAACGCCATACTTCCCGGTGAAGCCAACGTCGAGCGACGGCACGCCCAGGTGGTCGAGAAATGCCGTGTAGTCTGACCCAGAACCAAGCGCATTAAGCTGCGGCGAGAAAGGACGTCCATGCGACCGTCCTTCGCTAAGCGACCGTGGCACATCAAGCCAGACGCGGTCGTCGAGATCGAGCGGCGCGGCGTTCGCCCAAGCGGATCGTTGCTTGGCGAGCCAGCCGTCGCGGAGGTTTCCCCCCTTGCGCGGATCGGTAATTCCGGCCGCCGCTTCGAGCATCAAATCTCTGAGCGAAGGTGTACCATCGAGGTCCAGCTCCGCACCCGAAACTGCGGAATCGACATTCAAAAGCATCACAGCTTTCTGGTCGATTTCCTTGGCGTGCTCGTCGGCCCATTCGGTCGAACCAACCAGGCCGTATTCCTCGCCGTCCCAACTCGCATAGACCAGCGAGCGACGCGGCTTCCAACCGTTCTTCACGGCGTCGCCTAGAGCGCGACACATCTCGAGTGTCGCGGTGGTACCGCTGCTTGGGTCGACTGCGCCATAAACCCACGCGTCACGATGGTTGCCGATCATCACCCAGCGATCGGGCTCAACATTCCCCTTGATCGTGGCAATGACATTCCAGATCGTGCGGATCTTGTAATCCATCGCGACCGCGAAATGGACCTCGGTTGGTCCCGGACCAACGTGGTACGTCACCGGCAGGCCACCCTGCCAGCCTTGCGGTACATTCGGGCCGCCAAGCGCCTCGAGAATTGGCCGGGCGGCCTCGTAACTAATAGGCAGCGAGGGAATCGTCGCGAAATAATCCTCGCGTACGAATCCGGTCGACTTCTCCCACTGCTGCACGCGGGTCAAAGTTGTCGGCTGTCCCTGAGGATCAACGCCCTGCGGATTCTTGCTTAGCGTAAAGCCATCAACCTCGTCAAAGGGCAATCTCTTAGCACCTTTGACCGAAGCAAAGCCCGGCGTCGAGGGATCTCCCGGCCCAAGCGAAAGGAACTGCACGCTCCCGCGCTGCACGGCTGAGGCGGGACGATACGGACCATTGGGGTACACATCGCCCCGGCTGTATCCGTCGTCTGCCGGGTCGGAATAGATCAGAATTCCCTTCGCGCCACGTTTCTGGGCGTTGCGCACCTTCAAGCCGCGGAAAATCTCGCCGTAACGAACAAGGACGATCTTGCCGCGCACGTCAACGCCCAGCGTGTCGAGCGTATTGAAGTCCTCTGGCCGGCCATAGTTCGCATAAACAACCTGGCCTGTGACATCCCCCGAAACGCCGTAGCCGTGAAACGCGGGGAATGCATCGGGGCTTGCGGAATCCTTGTCGGCGGCGTAGGCGTCTTCGGTGACCTTGAGCGTCAAAGGTGTAGGCCGGATGATTTCCAGCTTCACCGAGTTGTTTACAGGATAGTTGAGCAGAACCTCATATTCGGAAAGCTCGGCCGTCCAACCCCACGATCGCAGCTTGTCGCGCACGTCGACCGCCGTCTTGTAATCGGCAGGCGTACCTGCGACGTGCGGCTCTTCCGTCAAAGTGCGAAGTGTCGATCGCGCGCGTTCGGGCGTGGGAATCGCGAGCGCGCGTTGTTCGGCCTTTGCCTGACTCGCGCGGCTGGCGGGGAGGAATCCAAGCGGTGAGGGAGGGGAGAGGTCCTGAGCGCTGGCGGAGAGGAACGTGGCGAAGGTCGCGAGGCCGGTTGAGATCAGAGCGAGCCACAAACGTCGTTGCATGAAAACGCGTCTCCCGGCGGATTGATGCTTGACAGCAACGCCGCCCCGGGCGGACACTTCGAGACAGGCGAACCGTCGGCGGGTCTTCGAAGGATACGCTTCATTCGTGCATGAATCCAGACCCTAGCCACCGGCTCCCTTCCACTCTGATTTTTCCGCTCGCCAGTCTGTCGCATCAAGAGTGATTTCTCCGTCGCATACGGCGAAGGGGTGCCCATGGCTTTCGCGTTCACGGTCGGCGGCACGAACGGTACGTTTGATTCAAGCCTGGCGCAGGAACTCGCGTCGGTTCTCGACCACGCCTTTGGCGCGGAAGGCGATTGGGAAGGCTCGCCCCCTTGCCGTTTCGGCGAAGTAAACGCCCCGAACTGGACACGCCTCCAATCCGCCGCAACCGAAGCCCTTGGTATCGACTTCATCCCGAATTTACTCGCGCTCGGCGGCTGCACCCGCGGCGTCTATGTTCCCAGCCATGTCCAGGTTGTCAGTTTGCCTATTTCCGCTGGAATGCTTGCCTGTGCCAGTTTGCCTGGATTGAGGCGAGAGCTTGCCGAGCTGGCTGCGCAGTGGGAAGTCGCCCTGGATGACGAGTCGCTTCGCGCGTTGCTGGCGGATGAAAACGCTTCGGGAGACGTTGCGTTGGCGAATCCGCCCGAAATCGTGACTTTCGCGTTGCTCGCACTCGCCGCGAATGAAGCGGTACGGCGGGATTGTCCGCTTTGGGTCGTCGGTTAAACACGTCGGTTGGAAAAAAGCGGTCGGCCTGCCTAAGAGATGGCGCCCCCGTGCGTTACTCCTTGTGAGATGGGACAGGTTTCCCCGAGAGCGCGCTGATGGGCAAGCCCAACTTTCTTGATTCCGCCTGGATCCGGGCGGCCGTGGACCGTTTTGAGAGGCCGTTAACCCTGTACGCCTCGCGCTTGCTCGGCGATGCCGACCTTGCGCGAGACGTCGTTCAGGAGACGTACCTGCGCCTATGTGCCCAGGAGCCGGAGACGGTGCAGCCTCACCTCGCCGAATGGCTGTTCACCGTCTGCCGAAATCGGGCGCTCGACGTCCTGAGGAAGGAAAGCCGTATGACCCAACTCAGTGAAGAACAAGTACACACAAGACCAACGGCCGACCCCGGCCCCGCCGATATCGCCGAAACTCGCGACTCCGCAGCACTCGCCCTCCGGCTGCTCGATGCGCTCCCCCCCAACCAGCGCGACGTGATCCGGCTCAAATTTCAGAACGGATTCTCATATCAGGAAATTAGCCGAATCAGCGGCCATTCGGTCAGCAATGTCGGCTACTTGATTCACGTCGGCCTGAAGACGCTTCGAAACCAGCTTGCCGAGAGCCAAACGGCTCGGGCGAACGCTTAAAACATACATACAAATAATCCCTCGTCCGGGGGAGGAGTTTCCATATCATGCCGTTTGATCCAGACGATCCCCGTTTTACCGCGTTCGTTCTCGGCGAGCTCGACTCTGCCGAGCGTGCGGCGATCGAGGCGATGATTGCCGACGATCCCGACGGACGCGACTACGTCCAGGGCATCGAAGAGACGGTCCGGCTGCTTTCCGACAAGCTCCACCAGGAGTCTGCCGACCACGTTGGGCTCGATGCCGAACGCAAACAGGCGATCGAGCACTGCGCCAACGGCGCAACGACGCTCTCGCTATCGGGAGGAGCGGCCAACGGCGAATCATTGCCGCCGCTCTGGAGCAACCTGATCCGCCTCGCCGCCGCCGCGGGCCTGATCGGTCTGGCCGTGACCTTGATGTGGCCGGCCTATCGCGCAGGGAACAACGAAAGCCGCGTGCACACCGATCTCGCGAAGCTCGACGACTCGAGGAGTGCGCCGCTGCCGAAGGCAGAATTTGCGGCGACTGTTGCCAGTCCTATTTCAGGGCCTGCGGTTGCCGATCATGACAAGCTTGTCGCGGAGAAAGAGCAAAAGAAGAAGGAGGAAGGCTTCCTGAACGCGATGCACAACGTCGACGCGAGCCGCATCGACCTGCAGTCGGAGCAAGAGATTCCGGCGACGCGACTTCCCAAGAACATGAGCGACCTGTACGCGCAAACTAGGCCGGTTGCGCCCGCGATACCTGCACCGACTCCGGCAGGCGGGGCGATGGTGAATGGTGAAGCCAAGCCTGCCGCGTCCGCAAGTGGATCTCTCCACGGGTTTGGTTCGGGGGCCGCGCCAATCGCGCCTGGACCTGCCGAAGGATATGTGACAATCGCACGCGGCGGAGCCGGTAGAGGCGCCACTCCGGCGGCTGAAGGTCTTGGGCTTGCGAGCGCATCAAAAACGGAAGCTGCGCGGTCCAAGCAGAATTTCGGTGCCAATGCGCAGTCGGCAAGAGATATGGCGCTGAGCGGTGGCAGAGCGCAGTACACCGGCAAAGACAATTTGCTCGCTCGTAACGACAGCACGCTGTCGTACAAGTCGAAAACTCCGATGCCAGCTCAGAACCAGGTTGTGAACGGGCAGCCGAATTCCTCGAACGCCGGGTATTCTGGGGTGCCGGACGCCGCCAAACCGGCCACACCACCGGCTCCCGTCTCACGAATGTTCTACCGAGGGATCGATCCCGAGCAGGCCAAGCAGACTGCAGATCTCCAGCAGCAAGGCCTGGGCCGGGGTGATGTGAACCGATTCGCCCGCCAGCCGATGCAAGGCAACCAGGCTGTCGCGCTTCAGGAAACAGAGGTGAAACGCTCGCGCATGATGGCAGGGCTGGGCGGAGCCAAGGGACAAGAAAAGCTTGTCGAGCAACTCGAACAAAAGGTGGCGGCTCCGAATGGACCCAGCCAGGGTAACGGGTCGAAACCAGGGCAGCCGGACTCTGGTCAGCAGAATAGTTCGCAGAAGAATCAGTCGCAGCTTGGCATGTATTTCGATTTCGACGGCGCGAAGCAATCTCCGCAAGGGGAAGGCAAAGGCCAGCAGGGCCAGGGCAACGGCCAGCAGCAAAGCCAGAACCAACAAGGTCAAAGCCAGCAAAGCCAGGGCAAATCTGGTCAGGGGACGAATCAGGCCGGCGCCAGCCAAAACCAATCCCAGGCACCAGGCCAGCGACCGATGCCTCGCAAGGATTTGGCAAACAACATGCTGACGGCCGGCGGACCTGCAATCGCGGGCGAATCCGCACCTGCGAATACACCCGCGCCTGCGAACAAACCGGCGGAAGTCGCATTTGACGCCGCAGCCATTGTCGCTCCCAAGCTCGCGACCGCGCCGCCAGCCGGAGGCGTACAGCCGAGCGATGGCAAGGGCGCGATGCCCGAAAGCCGACGTTCCGGTAAGGAAGTCGACGGGCTACACGACATGATCACCCCGCGACTGATCGTCGCCGAGGATAAGTCGATTCAGGATCAGCCAGCAGGGCTACCGGCGAAGGTTCCCCCAGCTTCTCAGGCACCAGCGAAAGTTGATCCCAACGCGGCGATGGGCGACATCACCAACGGCAAGCCGATGACGGCCGACTCGAAGTTCAATGACGGTGAAAAGCCCGCTCCTCGCGACGAACGCCTGCTGGCGCTCGACACTGAAGTCACGCGTCGCGAAGGCCAACTCGCCGAGCTTCGCAAAGAGGTCGAATTCCTCGAACGTCGCCAAATGGTCGAACAGGCGCGCGTCAATCGCGAAACCTACGCCCGGCAGTACGATAACCCGTTCACGAACGTCGTCCCTGGCGTGCAACTCTCGACATTCGCCGTCGACGTCGACACCGCCTCCTACGCCAACATCCGCCGGTTCCTGTCGCAAGGCACGCTGCCGCCTGTCGACGCAGTGCGCATCGAAGAAATGATCAACTACTTCGAGTACAGCGACCCCGCCCCCAAGGGCGACGTCCCGTTCTCGGTCAATCTCGAAGCGGCCGGCTGCCCGTGGGACGCTTCGCACCGGCTCGTGCGAATCGGCCTCAAGGGAAAGACGATCGATAAAGACAAACGGCCGATGTCGAACCTTGTCTTCTTGATCGACACCTCAGGCTCGATGGCCGACCTGAACAAGCTGCCGTTCCTCAAGGCCGGCATGAAGCTACTCGTCGAGCAACTGACCGAGAACGACCGCGTGGCGATTGTCACCTACTCGAACGAGGTCAAGCTCGCGCTGTCGTCGACTCCTTGCCATCGCAAAACCGACATCCTCGCAGTGCTCGACGGTCTCAAGGCCGAAGGTGGCACGAACGGTGGTGCGGGAGTCCAGATGGCCTACGACGAGGCGAAGAAGTTCTTCATCAAGGGCGGCACGAACCGGGTGATTCTCGCCACTGACGGCGACTTCAACGTCGGTCTGACGAAAGAGCAATTGCTCGCCACGAGCGAAGAACGCGCCAAGGGCGGAATCTTCCTGAGCGTCCTCGGCTTCGGCGAGGGGAACATTCAGGAAGAGTTCATGGAACAGCTCGCCGATAAAGGCAACGGCAACTACTCGTATATCGATAACATCGACGAAGCCCGCAAGGTGCTCGTCCGCCAGATGAGCGCGACGCTCGACGTGATCGCCAAGGACGTGAAGATCCAGGTCGAGTTCAATCCCGATCGCGTCGCCTCGTTCCGGCTCATCGGCTACGAGAACCGCGTGATGGCGAACGAGGATTTCCGCAACGACAAGAAAGATGCCGGCGAAATCGGGGCAGGGCACCACGTGACGGCTCTGTACGAAATCGTCCCCTCAGGCGTGCCGACTCAACTCGTCCAGGCCGGCCGCACGCTCAAGTACAATCGCGCCGTCGCCAACACGGCGGAAAGAGGCAACAGCAAGGCCGACGCGGCCGCCGATGGCAACCGCGAATTGCTCACCGTCTTCCTGCGATACAAGCAGCCAGACGCCGACAAGGCCACCGAGTTCAACCAGGCGCTCACCGACGACGGCCGTGAATTCGCGCGAGGGTCGAACGACCTCAAGTGGTCGGCCGCAGTCGCCGGGTTCGGCATGCTCCTGCGTGAATCCCCCTACCGCGGGACGATCACTCTTCCCGCGGTGCAGGAGATCGCTACCTCCGCGATCGGCGACGATGCGAACGGCGAGCGCAAGCAGTTCGTCGGCCTGGTGAAGCAGGCGGAGCAGATCGTTTCCGGCGACCCGGGCGTTGCTCGATAAGCGGAAACGCATTCTGAGCCCATCAACCGATGCTAGATCGAGCGGCGGCCACTCCTTATGCGAGAGGCCACCGCTTGGCGTTTCCCCCTTTCGTCGGCGTTGCAAAACGACTACGATTCCGGGACGCTTCGATTACGCATTTGGAGGGGCCGATGCTTCGAGTGATTCTCTCCCTGCTCGCGATTTTCTCGTTGGTCTCTCACACCGCGATCGCCCAGAACGCACCCGTCCCGGCGAAGGACGCCGCTGCCAAGATGACCGTGCCCGAAGGGTTCAAGGTCACGCTCTTCGCCGGTGAGCCCGACGTCGTTCAACCCATCGCCTTTTGTTTCGACGACAAGGGTCGCATGTGGGTCATCGAAAATCGCTCCTACCCCGGCTGGAAGAGCGAAGGGCACGACCGCGTTTTGATCTTTGAAGACGCCGACAACGACGGCAAATTCGACAAGCGAACCGTCTTCCTCGATAACGGCTCGAACCTGAGCGGTATCAACTACGGCTACGGCGGGATCTGGCTGTGCTCGGTGCCAAACCTCGTCTTCGTCCCCGACCGCAACAGCGACGATCGCCCCGACGGCCCCGCCCAAGTCGTGCTCGACGGCTGGGACGCTAAAGCACAGCATAATGTGTTCAACTCCCTGACCTGGGGCCCGGACGGCTGGCTCTACGGTTGCAACGGTATTCTCTCGAATTCGCGAGTCGGTGCGCCCGGTACGAAAGACAGCGACCGCGTCGCGCTCAATTGCGGAGTCTGGCGCTATCATCCCACTCGCAAAAAATTCGAGGCAATCTTCCACGGCACGACCAATCCCTGGGGCCTCGATTTCAACGAATTCGGCCAGATGTTCGTCACCAATTGCGTCATCCGTCACGCCTGGCACGTCATTCCCGGCGCAAACGTCGAGCGCATGTTCGGTCAGCCATTCAACCCGCATCTCTACGGCCTGATCGAAAGCCCCGCCGACCACATCCACTGGAACGCATCCGAAATCTGGTCGGACATCCGCGCACTCGGCGTCACCCCCACAACCGACCGCGCCGGCGGCGGCCACGCTCACTCGGGCGCGATGGTCTACCTCGGCGACAACTGGCCCGAGATGTATCGCAACAACCTCTTCACCTGCAATATTCACGGCAACCGGATCAATCGCGACAAGATCGAACCGGTCGGCTCGGGCTACGTGCTCAAGCATGAAAAGGACGTCCTCTTCGCCAACGACCCCTGGTTCCGCGGCCTGGTCGTTCAGTATGGCCCCGATGGCGGTGTGTACGTCTCGGACTGGTCCGACACCGGCGAGTGCCATAACTACGTCGATGTCGATCGAGGCAACGGTCGTATCTACAAGGTCACCTACGGCACGCCCACGCGCAAGCCGACGGATCTTGCTGGCCTGAGGGACGCCGACCTCGTGTCGCTCATGTTCACCGCCAAAAACGAGTGGGTGGTGAACCATACCCGCCGACTGCTCGCAGAACGTGCGGCCACTGAGCGCCTCGATGCTCAAGCGTTGGCGCCACTGCAATCGATTGTGTTCAACCCGAACGCTGAATCGAAGTCGAAGACACTCGAACGCCTGCGATCGCTCTGGACGCTTTACGCGTGCTCGGCCATCGGCCAAGCCAGCCTCGGCAAGCTTACACTCGATGATTCCGACCAGGTTCGCGCATGGGCGATTCGTCTGATCGCCGATGGCAACATCGACAAATCATCGCTCGATTTTTTCATCGATCGTGCAAGAAACGATCCATCGCCGGTCGTCCGGTTGGCCCTCGCTTCGACGCTCCAACGTCTGCCAATCGCAGATCGCTGGGAAATCGCGAAGGGGTTAGTCGGACACGCCGAAGATGCCAGCGACAAGAACTTGCCGCTCATGATCTGGTACGGCATCGAACCACTCGTCGCCGCCAATCCTTCGCGTGCGCTCGAACTCGCTTCCGCCGCGAAAATTCCGCTCATCCGCCGCCACGTCGCCAGGCGTTTCACATCGCTCGTCCCCTGAGATAAATCACCGCGCACTTGCGCTTTGAGGATTAGCTTCGATGCTTCCCATGATTCTCTGTTTGATCGCAACGAGCCTCGCGCCCGCAGATTCGCCGGCCGATTTCTCCGGGCTAATTGGCGTCATCATCGCCAGTGACGATCCCGCGGTCCAGGACGATCTCCTACGCGGCACGCTCGAAGGACTTGTGGGCCGTCCCCGCCTGGCCATTCCAGCCGGCTGGGCCGAAGCCTACAAGAAGCTCGCAAACAGCCCGAATGCAGCCGTACGCGACTCCGCCGCCAAGCTTGCACTTCGATTCGGCGACCCCGCCGCATTTGCCGCCTTGCGCAACGTCGCCGGCGCTCGTTCCGCGTCGACTGAAACACGCATAAACGCGATTGATTCACTCGTCGGCGTGCACGACAAGGAATTCGCGCCGATCCTGCAAAATCTTCTGAATGATCCGTCCGTGCGGGCCGCCGCGATTCGTGGCCTCGGCGTCCTCGAAAACGTCGAAACCCCCGCGAAAATCCTCGCAGTCTATTCCGCACTCTCGCCCGCTGAACGTGCCGACGCCATCGCTACGCTTTCAACCCGCGAAGCCTTTGCGAAGACGCTACTCGCAAGCGTAGAGCAGGGGACCGTCTCCAAGCACGACTTCACGCCCGCCGCGCTCCTCGCGCTCAACAGCTATCCTTCGCCGGCCATCAAGTCGCAGGTTCAAAAAATCTGGGGCACACTTCGGCCAACGCCTGTCGAAAAGAAGGCAATGATCGCCCAGCTTCATAAGGATCTCACGCCTGCAGCCATCGCCGCCGCCGACCGCAAACGTGGCCGCGCGATCTTTGCCAAAACCTGCGCAACCTGCCACACCCTGTTCGATTCCGGCGGCAAGATCGGCCCCGAGCTCACCGGCTCGCAACGCAACAATCTCGACTATGTCCTTTCCAATGTGGTCGACCCCAGCGCAGTCGTCGCCCGCGACTACCAGGTGAATCTCGTCAGCACGACCGACGGCCGCTTGCTCTCAGGAATTGTCAAGCGCGAAGACGAGCGCGTGCTCGTGCTGCAAACGCTCAACGAGCTCGTCACAATCGCCAAAAATGAAATCGAGGCACGCAAGCCGACGTCCGACTCGATCATGCCCGAAGGCTTGCTGAAAACGCTCAAAACCGATGAGATTCGCGACCTCATCGGCTATCTCGGCGGCCCCGGCCAGGTGCCGCTCGACTCGTCCACCGCTCCCGAAGGGGCTCGCTAGATGGAATCCGCCAAGATTGCCCGAGTTCTCGACGAAATGGGCACGCTGCTCGAAGTGCGCGGCGAAAACGCCTTCCGTTGTCGCGCCTATCACAATGCGGCCGATGCTCTTCGCGCCCTTCCGTCAGATCTCACCAGCATGATCTCCGACGGCTCGCTCGCGAAGGTGCCAGGCATCGGCGCGACGATGCACTCGAAGATTGCCCAACTCGCAACTTCGGGCAATCTTCCCGCCTACGATGAGCTCCGCAAAACCACGCCACCGGGGCTTGTTCCGCTATTGCGCGTCCCTGGCCTCGGTCCCAAGAAGATCAAAACGCTCTACGAAGATCTCAAAATCGCGAGCCTTGCCGATCTTCGCGCCGCTGCCGAAACCGGCAAAATCGCGCCTCTCAAAGGGTTTGGTGCCAAGACCGAGGCGAAGATTCTCGAAGGTGTTTCGTTCATCGAATCGGTCGGCGATCGCATTCGTCAGAACACCGCGCGCCAGCTCATCGAGCCAATTCTCAAGGCCGTGGCCGACCAACCCGGCGTGATCCGCTCGGCCGCCTGCGGCAGCTATCGACGTCGCGGCGAAACCATTGGCGACCTCGACATCCTCTTCAGCTCAAAAGATCCCGTTCCCATCATCGATGCCTTTGTAAAACTCCCCGAAGTCGCCAAGGTCCTCGCGCACGGACCCACCAAGGCGAGCGTCCGCCTGGCCGATGGCGTGCAGTGCGATTTGCGTGGCGTTGAAGATCACCAATTCGCCTTCGCGCTGCACTATTTCAGCGGCTCGAAGGCGCACAACATCGCCATGAGGCGCCGCGCCATCGAACGCGGCTACAAGCTCAACGAATATGCACTCGAAGGCGAAAAAGAATCGGTTCCCTGTCACGATGAGGCCGATCTCTTCCGCGCCCTCGGACTCGCCTACATCCCGCCCGAACTCCGCGAAGACGCCGGCGAAATTGACCTGGCCGAACGCAACGCGATTCCTGAACTTGTCACGTTGAGCGACCTGCAAGGCACCTTCCACAATCACACCGACTGGAGCGACGGCGGAGCCACGCTCGAAGAAATGGCCGAGGCCGCCCGCGCTTTGGGCCTCAAATATCTGGGTATTGCCGACCATTCGCGATCGGCGGCGTATGCGGGCGGTCTTAGCATCGAGCGTGTCAAGGAGCAGTGGGAAGCAATCGACAAGCTCAACGCGAAATACGGTAAGTCCTTTCGCGTGTTCAAAGGGACCGAGTGCGACATTCTTGGCGACGGCTCGCTCGACTATCCCGATGAGATTCTCGCCGGATTCGACTACGTCGTCGCCAGCGTTCACTCGTTGTTCGGCCTCTCGCGCGAAGTGATGACCGAACGCATCATTCGCGCCGTCCGCAACCCGTATGTAACGATGTTGGGACATCCCACCGGCCGCCTCTTGCTGGCGCGCGACGGTTACGACGTCGACCTCGACGCGATCATCGAAGCCGCAGCCGAGGCGAAGACCATGATCGAGATCAACGCCAGCCCACACCGGCTCGACCTCGACTGGATCCACGCCAGACGCGCCGCCAAGCTCGGCGTGATGATCTCGATCAACCCCGACGCGCACTCGACCGCCGGTCTCCAGGAACTCGACTACGGTATCGGAGTTGCTCGAAAAGCTGGACTGACGGCCCAGCAAATTCTCAACACGCGCTCGCTCGCGGACGTTGAGAAAATGCTGGTCAAATAGACACATTCACTCATTCAACCGAGAGCAAGACGAAGCCACCCTTGCGAGACGTCGCTGTTACTCTATAATTCGAGTAGCAACCGAAAATGGGTTGAATGGAACATCTGTTCACGCCCTCAGCGTTCGCTGGGCTGCCTTTCCGCAACGATCCGACTCAGGCTCTCTAGGACTCCGGCAATGGCCCCCAATCTTCCTGTCGAGCCGCCTTGCAAGTTTTTTACACTTGAAGAAGCAAATAAGATGCTTCCTCTGGTCAGGGTCATCGTCGGCGATATCGTGCGGCAGAATCAGCTCGTGATCGAAATAAAACAACGCCTCGGCTCGCTTCTCCTCGACCGCCGCCGGTCGGCGAGCGATATCTATACCGAAGAACTTGCACACAGTCAGAGCGAGTTGCAAGTCGAAGAGTCGAAGCTCAACGAGTTCGTCGACGAGTTGACCAAGCTTGGCGTCGAACTCAAAGGTCCGCAGGACGGCCTGTGCGACTTCCCCACGATGCGTGAGGGCCGGGCAGTCTACCTGTGCTGGCGGCTCGGCGAGCCGGAAATTCAGCACTGGCACGAACTTGACGCGGGTGCTGCGGGGCGGCAGCCCATTTCAATTTCGTCGTCCAGCAAGGTCTCCTCATAAACAGGCTTGATCCGAACCAACCGGGCCGAATCGAGTCAGGTGGAGACGTTGATGCGAGTGGTGACGATCGACGGCCCGGCGGGCGCTGGTAAGAGCACAGTCGCCCGCCGAGTGGCCGAGCGTCTTGGCTGGCGTTTGCTTGATACCGGAGCCATGTATCGCGCGGTGGCGCACGCGGGACTTACCGCGGGAATCGACCTACGCAATGAATCGGCGTGGGAAAATCTCGTCCACTCCGTGCGAATCGAGATGCCGCCCGGCCGCGTCCTCCTGAACGATGCCGATGTAACGGAAACAATCCGCACCGTCGAAGTGACGCGTTCGACCCGTTTTTCCGCCGATAGTCCAAGCGTCCGCGCCCGCCTTGTCTCACTTCAACGCTCGTTCGCCCAAGCCGAAAAAAACATCGTCACCGAAGGACGCGACCAGGGGACGATTGTTTTCCCCGACGCGTTCCTCAAATTCTTCCTGACCGCATCGGACGAAGAGCGTGCACGTCGCCGCCACGCTGAACTCGCCGCGCGTGGCATTGAAATGACGCTCGAAGCAGTGCTCGACGACGTCAAAGCACGCGACGCGCAGGACGAAGCTCGCGCAATTGCGCCGATGCGCCCCGCGTCCGACGCCTTCATGTTAGACTGCACCGAACTGACGCTCGACGACGTCGTCTGCCAGATCGAAACTCGGGTCCGTTCGATTGTTGACGCACCCAGCGGAAAGCCAAGCGAATAACGATGCCCGCCCCTTCGGAAACCGCCTCCAAGTCGCAACCCGAACATCCTCTCGACCGCTCCTTCCGCGCGTTCGTGTGGTACCGCGTGGTCCAGGTCGTGATGACTGTTCTGCTCTCGGCCTTCTACGGCCTGCGCGCTACGGGGCGGAGCAATCTCCCCAAATCCGGCTCGGCGCTACTCGTCTCAAACCACCTCAGCCATCTCGACGTCTTCGTCATCGGCATCCTGCTCCAGCGCCCGCTGAATTATGTCGCGCGCTCGACGCTCTTCGTCCCCGGAGTCGGAGCATTCATTCGCTCCGTCGGCGGCTTCCCCATCCAGCGCGACGGTCTTGGCGCATCGGGCATGAAGGAAACACTCCGGCGTCTTCGAGCCGGCGGCATCGTCACTCTCTTTCCCGAAGGTACCCGCAGCCGCGACGGCGAGCTCGGCGAAGTAAAAGCTGGCATCTCGCTCCTTGGTTCGCGAGCCAAGGTCATGGTCATCCCCGCAGCCGTGGCGGGGACGTACGAAGCCTGGCCCCGCGCACGCCTTTTCCCGTCGCCGTACCCGGTCCGCGTCCATTTCGGCACGCCGATTTCCGTCGACGAGGTAACAGCTCTCGACGGCGAAACTCTCACAACGCTCATCCGCGAACGCATGCTCGAATGCCAGCGCATCGCGCGCCGTGGGCTCGCCCGAGATACCGCCGTCTCCTGATAGGAGAGCCATGAAGAAGCCAACCTTCACGCTCGCCCGAATCATGGTTGTCGTCGGTATCACGGCCGTGAATATCGCGGCAGCCCGTGCCCTCTATCGCGAAGATATTGAGTTAGCTCTCGGGCTCGCGTTGATGGCGTTGGTCTCCCAGTTCGCGCTCATATGTGCGATCAAGCGCTTGGGCCTCGCGCGGGCATTCTGGTCAGGCTTCGTCATCGCCAGCATCGCAGCAATGGCGGTGTTTGCGTGGGGCTTCAGTGTTCAAGATTCGGCATTGTTCGGGTGGTTGTTGTCTTACACGCAGTTTGCAGACGGAGTGCTTGCTCTGATCCCCTACGCACCGCGGCTTTACATCAGCGGAGGCAGCAATCTGCCCGTGATGATGACGGCCGCCTTCGTATGGTTTATCCCCCAACTCATGGCAGCAGTAGTCGGGGGACTCTTCGCAACGTTCGTGGCCTGGATGAACATCAAACGAGTCGAAAACCGATACATCGAACCCACTTCTCCTTCCAGCTCGTGAACTCGCGGTTGGGAACGATACAACAAGTCTTAGCACGACCTGAAAAAACTGACGATCACTCCGTGATGCGCGGAATCGCGATAAGTACCGATCCAAAAACTGAGCTTGGTGAATTCGGCGATTTGGGATAAATTGCCCGCGCTGCCCGAGAAACACCGCTGTTTCGTTACGCGCCCACACCTCGACGCACTCCCCAAACCATTTACGCTCCACGATCCGCAAGGAAGACCAGCCTCGGTCTTGCACCGCTCGCGGTCGGGCCAGGGAGGATCGCCATGTCGACCGGTTACCAGCGCAACTCACGAATCCGTCCGATCTTGCTCGCCGTATTCGGCCTGATTTCCCAGGGCGGTTGCTGCCACTGGTGCTACAACCACCAACCCGCTTGCGCCCCCGCCGCCGCAAGCGCGCCCGTCGTCCGCTATGGCGCGGTCTGCGAAGCGCCCGCCGAAGGCGTCGTCGTAAGCCAAGGGGCCCCGCGTTCGTCGTCGACCAGCATCAACGACGCCCCTCGACCCAAGGTCGTTGTGAGCGAACCGAATGGTCGCAGCACAAGCGGCTGGCGTCGTTCCGACCCAGAAAGCCTGGCGACCACGCGTGTCGAAGGTTCGATCGACGACAATACCCGCAGCCGTTGACCTGCGATCGCCGCGAAGGACGCAAGCCTCATGAAGTGGCGTCGATCGTTTGAAGGTGCGCGTTGTCTCGTCACCGGCGCCTCGTCAGGAATCGGCCGCGCCCTTGCAACAGCACTCGCCCACGCCGGCGCGAACGTCGTCCTCTCCGGAAGGTCCATCGACCGTCTAGAGTCGGTTCGCGCCGAACTGATCGCCGCCGGTATCGATCCCAATTCGGTCGCAATCGAACCTGCCGATCTAACGGCCGAAGCCGATCGCCAGCGATTGATTCAAAACGCCTCAAAGCGATTTGACAGTCAACTCGACATCGCAATCAACAGCGCCGGGGTCGGTGCGACCGGACATTTCGACACCCACTCGCCCGCCGTGCTCCGCGAGATGTTCGAGATCAACGTCTTCGCCCTCGCGGAGCTCACGCGCCTGCTCGCGCCCTTACTCGCAGCCGGAACATCGCCAAGTCTCGTGAATCTAGGCTCAATCGTCGCCCGCCGCGGACTGCCCGGCCGCTCGGAATATTCCGCGAGCAAATTCGCCGTCGCCGGGTTCACCGAATCCATTCGCGCCGAATGGGCCAAGCACGGAATTCACGTGCTACTTCTCAACCCCGGCTTTACAGCAACCGAATTCGAAGCCAATCTGCTCGCCGACACCGCACGCATGAAAGTCACCGATCGCCGCGTAATGAAGCCCGACTACGTCGCGAAAAGAGCTCTCAAAGCGATCCAAACCCGCAAAAACGAACTGACGCTCACCTTCGACGGTCGCCTGCTCCTGCTTGTAAACCGCGCCATACCTCGTTTCGTCGATCGCGGATTCGACCGCTTCACCCGGCGCATCTTCAACTCATGAAGTCAGAAACTCTGCAATTGCCGCGAGTCGACGTCAGACGGTATGATGCTCCTTCTCAAACGTAGGGCGATTAGCTCAGTTGGTTAGAGCGCCTGCTTTACACGCAGGATGTCGGGGGTTCGAGTCCCTCATCGCCCATTATAAGCCCTTATAAGACAAAGACTTACGGCGACGGTTTTGGGGGCAAGATTTAGGGGCAAGATTGGTCCGGTGAAGCGTCCGGCCACCTTGTCTTTTACGCTCCGAATTTCTGGCCCAGTCTTGGAAATTGATTAAACTGGTTTTTGAGTGCCAACAGATGGCGTAGATTTGCCATCTAATTTGTTGAACAACGCCAGTTTTTTTCGACTGCGAGATTACACCATGAACTTGGATTGGAAAGTGGTTGTTGCCGTCCTTGGATGGATCACATCAATCATTCTGTTTGTAATCTAGTTCAAGGCGGATAAAAAACGCCCTCAGAAGATTATCTGCCGTGAAGTGGCGCAGACGAGCCTTGTCAAAATTAGACCTGAAGCGTTGGAGCACATCGAGATAACCTTCAAGGGAAAGCAAGTTGACCGTTTGGGGAATCTGGAATTTGACGTGTACAACTTCGGGAACGAAATCATCACGAGCCCATCGATTCGTTTTGAATTTCCCGATGAAACACAAGTGCTTAGTTACGTGGCAAACTCGGAACCGAAACAATCGCAAGGTTACACAGTGAGCTTTGCACCTCATGGCAGAAATGCGGTTGACGTTACATTGCCCTACCTGAACAGCAGAAAACATCACAAACAAATCGTTCATATATCATTCACATGTGACGGAAAAATGGATGCGAAAGCGAGTGGGGGTGCACAAGGTTGGTCAATCGAGTATCAATTGCCGTTAAGAAGTCACGTATTCAAGAAAGATAACATGTTGTTAGCTAATATTTGTTTAGTAGTCGGTTGGTGTTTGCTTGTGCTCGCAACTTACACTAGAAATCAGTCTGAAAGGAATTCATTTTCCGATTTGATGAACAGTGACCCTCCCCACGAATTGTGGGCGCTCTCAAGAATTGGCATTATAGCCAATGAAGGAGCAAGTCATGGCGCGACGCACGTACACGCAAGAATTCAAGGAATCCGCTGCCCGACTCGTGACTGAGCAGGGCTACACCGCAGCTCAGGCTGCCAGGAGCCTTGGTGTTGACCCAGCTTCGATCCGCGCCTGGGTCCGCGAACTGCCCCAGGCCTCTGGGCCAACCAGCGACGATCCGGCTGCCCTCAAAGCGGAGAATGCCCGGCTCCGCGAAGAGAACCGGCGACTGACGCTCGAGCGTGAAATCCTAAAAAAAGCGACGGCCTTCTTCGCCAAGGAACTGCCGTGAAGTTCGCGTTCATCGACGAACATCGCGGCGATTTCACCGTGGAGCTGATGTGCGAGGTTCTGAGCGTGACTCGCAGCGGCTTCTACGCGTGGCGTGGAAGGCCACAGAGCCCACGAGCCCGGCGGCAAGCCGCGTTAGTCCAACAGATCGAGGCCGTGCACCGGGAGAACCGGTGCATTTACGGCTCACCGCGGATACAAAAAGCGCTGGAACGCCAGGGCCAGAAATGCAGTGTGAACACGGTGGCCAAGCTCATGAGGTCTGCCGGCGTGCGAGCACGCACAGCCCGACGTTTCGTGGTTCGCACTACCGACAGCCAGCATCATCATCCGGTGGCGCCTAACGTGCTGGACCGGCAGTTCTACCCGGAGCGTGCCGACTCCGTATGGGTCGGCGACATCACCTACATCCCCACGGCAGAGGGTTGGCTGTACCTGGCGGTTGTACTCGACCTGTTCAGCCGCCGCGTGATCGGCTGGGCGACGGCGGACCACATGAGAAGCGAACTGGTCAGCCAGGCCCTTGAGATGGCCCTGAAGCAAAGGCGTCCCGCGGGGCCCTTGCTGCATCACAGCGACCGGGGTGTGCAGTATGCCTCTGGCGACTACCAGCGGTTGCTGGCCTCCCATGGCCTGGAAGTGAGCATGAGTCGCACGGGCGAGTGCTACGACAACGCGGTGATGGAGAGCTTCTTCGGGACGCTCAAGCAGGAGTTGGTCCACCAGGCACGATACACGAGCCGCACAGCGGCTCATGGCTCGTTGTTCGAGTACGTCGAGGTCTTCTATAATCGCCAGCGTCTGCATTCGACGCTCGGCTACCGCAGTCCAGTTCAGTACGAGGAACGGTTCGGATAATCCCTAACCCGCGCCCATAAAACGTGGGGAAGGTCACAGCCCAACCTACGTTGCGCTGGTTTTGCCATCGATTCTATTGCTGTTAATCGGCATCGGAGGACTTGGCATTTCTATTTTTGGTATGAGGCAGGCAAGCCGAACAATGAGGGAGCGTATGACTTTCAATAAACGCAGGAGCAAGCGTCAGTTTCCAAATATCTAGCCAAGGTGGCTATCGGTTCCGTGTCCATTTGAGGCAGCGTTAGCCCTGAAAGGGAAGAGACAATGAGCGAAACTGATTATCCCGTGAACCAAGAACAAACCGATGATGGCAGCGTAGATTTTCCCTTGGCAACGATAGTTGCAGTTGTCACTGCTTCGGTAGCTCTATATCCGAGTCGCTTTGACCAAGGGATGCCAACCGTCGACAAGGCCAAAAGGAACATCGCCACAATTGGACAAGTCCACGGGGTGTTGGCGGGAGTGTGCCTTGCTGCCATCTTTTCATTGACTGGAGTGGATGATCTCGAAATTGTGGCAATTCGAGTAGCAATTGCTTGTTTGTCGATTGGGCTTGCTTGCAATATATTTCGTTATGTTCACGTCGAGTTTTTGACCGAATCGGTACACAACCGATTAGATTTGGACAGATGGAAAGCAGTTACATTTTTTATGTTATGGGTGCATTCTTTCTTCCCGTTGCAGGAATAGCAGCAATTCTTTATTTCTTCTCATTTAGGGCTTGTTATCTCTTTTGGGTTTTCTCAATTGTTATGGCTAGTGAGTTTCTTGAGTACAAAAAGCCACCGGGACGAAAAGTCGCTCGTTATTGGCATACTTGGAAATATTGTATCTACGTGGTTCTAGCGTTTGTGATTGCCTACGGATTGTGTTACTTCGTTTTGGATCATTCCAGTAAGATCCCTGAAGCAGGACAAATGTATGCAAAAAGATACGTGAACGCAATGATGAGTGGCGAAATGGGTGCGACGGCGGTCATGATCTGGTTTTTCCATGAGATGTACAAAGAGTTTCTCCGTAAGAACCCATCGGTAACTGCTTGATTGGCTACCGATGTTCTCCGGTCGCTAAATTAGACGGCTGGCTGAGAGTCTTCAAACTCCCAGTCAGTCTCTTTCAAAATGTTTCCGATGATCTTATCAGACGACACTCGCACAGTGGTCAAAGCTTGATCACACTTCTGTCGTTCGTGGATAAAGTCAATAAACGCTTTGTGCCAATTCTCGAACGCTCCTACGATTTCTCTAGGGTACTTACCAATCTCTTCAGCTTGCTGGACAAAATGAGTCTCAACGGTGCCCCTTGCCGTTGCTGAAATAGGGGTATCGATCACTTTCAATTCTTCTGCAATGCGTATCAATTCCTTAAACCACTCCTGCGAATAACATGTTGAAGGGCGAGGCAAAACAAGATGGCCTTGTCCAGTAGAGCATTAGAAATCATCAATGCTTGAAGTAAACCGAATGCGTTTGAGAGTGAGTCAATACCTGGGAGGACGGATTTGATTTGATTCTTCAATTGGTCAGCAGCTCTTAGCCACTGGTTAAAGTCCCTCAATTCATCCTTTGACAGTGCCCTTACTTCCTCTTTGTTCTTCAAGAGCCTGTCCGCAAGAATCAGCCGACGAGTCAGGTCTAAAATCAAATCTTTATTCTTTGTCCTCAGAATGTCATTCATCGTCGTCAAATAAGATTCAATGGTAGTCAGGACTCGTTTTCTAAAATCGTCATGTTTTGTGTGTTTAGCCAAGACGATATCGATTAATTTAATACCTATGCCGATTTTCACTACTTCCGCAAAAATGTGCGGAAACACGGCTTTTCGAAAATCTGCGTAGGAGGTGTCAATCATCGATAGCAGAAATACCACTAAAGCTACCACTAGTAGCGATGTATCAACGTACTTCCATCGTTTCCAATACGTCTGCCACCATTTGGCAATTTCGGAAGGGCTCATCAAGCACCTGGTTATCTTGTGGCTAGTGGAAGGAAGCCGATACGTTTATCCAAAAGAATTTGGTTTTGCAAGTGGGCACAGAGGGTTTTAGACTGTAATCAATAAACAACCCAAATCAGGAGCTTTCAACATGAAACGTTCCACAATCGTTAAAGCAGTGGCTGTCTTAACCATCATCGTCTGCACATCAATAGCAACCACCAAGCTCTTGGCTCAACGTAAGGCTGCACCTACTCCTGCTCCTGCCTTTAGCAAAACGAAGCTCACCAAAGCGGAATTTGAGGCTTTGCAAGCCAAGCGGGCAGCAAATCCCCAGCCTCAGCCCAATCCAAGCCCCACGTCTTACGCAGCAGGGCACATGAACCAAATGAAGCTTGAGCAAACCCCGAAAGGGATAGCCGTTAAAACATCAATCATGATGTACGACCAACGTCCAGAATTCTTTTATATTTGGACGCTTTCAGCCAAAGACGAGTTGGGGAGCGAAGTCTGGGGCAAGACTTATAATCATAGAATTGTAAACATGCCGAACAAAGAAGAGATCGAGTTTACCGAATTGGTGCCAGTTACCAAAACTCAGCGTTATAGCGTGGAAGTTGCCATGTGGGAGTACAGCCCCCAATTCGATTACGCACGATTGAGGACTAAACGCACAGCGCAGGAAGAAGCCTGGATACTTGGTAGCCGATTCGAGAAAATCGATTGCTTTTACGGCTTAACCGACGAGTACAAGAAGACCCTCAAGCCCTAAATTCACACAAAATGTTACTTTGAGTCTGATTCAGGCAGGAAGTAATCAAGCACCTGTTGGACGTTTTCTGCCACGTCTTGCACTGCTTCTTCTACTTGCTCCACGATTGCTTCGCCAATCTCTTCAAGCCCCTCCAGCACCTTTTCCAGCCCATAACCTACACAATGTTCAATCTTTTCTGAATCTTTGTAAAACATCAGTGTCCTCTTTTCTTTTGTTGGAGTTTTCTGGCAATCGCTTCCGAAGGGCTTCAAGCGCGGGGTTATTATTCAACTCCGGCTCATTGATCAGCGAGTCGCGGTACTTCTTCACCGCGTCAATCGCGAGTCTTTCACTCTCTTCCGCGCGGTTCTTCTGAATCGCAAGATCATTCCGTGCCTTGGTCTGCACGGCCGCGACGGCGCCGAAGCCAACAAACCCCACAATCAGCGCCGCTGCAACGCCCGTCACAGCGGTACGATTGCGTTTCGCCCAGCGGCGGGTGCGTTCCTGCAGCGGCTCGCGACGCGCGGAAACGGGCTCATCCGCCAACCAACGTTTGATGTCGGCCTCAAGCTCACGCGGGTTCGCGTAGCGATCCTCGGGCTTTAGCGCAAGCGCCTTGAGACACACCGCTTCGAGCGACGCGGGAACGTCGCCGCGAACCTGACGCGGCGGTGTGATCTGGCCGGTGCGAATGGCCTTGAGAAGCTCTTCCTGCGATGAACCCGAGGTAGGATGCCTGCCGGTAAGAAGGTCGTACAAAATCGCCCCGAGACCATAAACATCGGAACGCGGACTGAGTTTTTCGAGATCACCAGCCGCCTGTTCGGGTGGCATGTACTGCAACGTGCCGACGATGACCCCTTTTTCGCGAGCAAGCGATCCGCTATCCGACTTAGTTGGTTTGATCGGTGTATGTGTCGATTCGATTCCGGCAGGAACTTGCTGAAGCGGAAGCGCAAGCCCCCAGTCAACCACCAACGTCTCGCCAAACGGCCCGAGCATGATGTTGCCGGGCTTCAGGTCACGATGGAGCACTCCTCGGCTGTGCGCATAAGCTAGGGCGTTACAGACATCGATAGATCGCCCGAGCAATTCGCGAAGTTGCAGCGAACGCTTACTAGGTTCGACAAACGGCCCCGCAGGGTCATGAAATCGATTGATCGCATCCGCAAATGAATCGCCGCGGATGAATCGCATGGCGTAATAAGGACTGCCGTCGGGAGCGTGACCGAGGCCGTAAATCGGCACGATTCCAGGATGTTCGAGCTTGCCAGTGATTTCCGCTTCGAGCACGAATCGCGCACGACTGCTCGAATGGTCGGAGAATTCGTGTTTGATTTCCTTGAACGCGACTTCGCGATCGAGTTCATCGTCCATCGCGATTGAAACAATCCCCAAGCCGCCTTTGGCGTGAGGACGAACAACGCGAAACCGGCCGTTCCACGATGTCGTCGGCCCGAACGAAGGAAACGCTCGGGTTGCGACACTAAGATCGCCTGGGGCAATTGTCGCAGCGCGACGAATATGGCCCAAACTGGCCTGGATTTGGGCGTCGGGAATCCGCAGCAATTCATCTGCGACATTCCCTGCTGAACTGAGAGCCTCGAGGCTCCTCAAGGCGTCGCCCGCGTGCGCCAGGACATGTTCATTGACTAGCCCTTCGAGCAGATCTTTCCGAGACTTGGCGAGTTCGTTGCGTTCGACTAGCAAATCGCCAAGAGGCTTATCCTTCTGCAGCACCCAAGCGTTCATCGCGCCGATGAGGCCTTCACGCGAGATGAAATCCATTTGAAGCGCGAGGATTCCCAAGAGCAGATTTCGGTCGGAGCCGGCGGTGGCGGACATGAAGCGGCGTCCTTGACTTGTCAGAGAGGTGTTCCGCGTCGCGCTTAGCGAGTTTACTGAGGCTCCGTCGAACTCTCCACAACGTCGTGGTCGGATTTGCCCTTGAAGAACGGAATGGCTTGGGTCCGTCCTTTACCGAAGCATGCTGAGAATTCACTGCCACCGGGAGTTGACCACGCCCTCGGCCTCTGGCCACCGGCTGCGAGTAAGACGTGATCTTGCCCTCGAACAACGGTTCTCCCGTCACCGGTCCAATGCACTGGTAAAGGGCGGTCTTCTTGTGCCCGACAAAAACCGTGATTGCAATTGTTAAGTGGATATCGGGTGCATCTTCCGCAGATCTGCCTGACGGAAGGTGATCGATTCTCTACTCGCAATGTTGCTCCGCCCCGCGCGGCAATCGATATTCCAATGAAGTATAGGGGCCGAGTTCCTCGCTGCCAGTATCGCGCGGAACGAAGAAGGAAATGCCTAGCGTGATCTGGTCGGTGCACAGCGAGGACCTGGAACATCAATCGAACGCCTTCCCCGATTATTACCTCCCACTCGGAGCTAAAGGTACCTGCCTCCGCGATCATGATCCCGAGCTGCAACGAGAGCTCATTTTGGACCTTGAGCGGCGACAACCGCATCGGGCAATGGAATCACAAATGTCACTGACCACGTATTCATTGCGTGCGGCGGTGTTTCATGCGAGTATCGCGATTTGACAGCGACATTACTCTAACGGCATATGCCAGGGGAGGCCGCGTGATCACTCTACAGCCCGATGGAACGCTGACTGATGAGTCCGGCAAGATTCTCTTTTTTAGCACCGAGCGATTCATCAATGACATTGTGATGGGCGACTCGTGCTTCATTTGCGGCATCAGTCCGACCAAGGCGACATTTAACGCTGAGCACGTCTTGCCGGACTGGATTTTGAAGTGCTTCAACATAAGGAAGGGCCAGATAACGCTGCCCAATCAGACCGGCCACCCGTACGACTCGTACAAGGTGCCATGCTGCGAGCCCTGCAATTCTTTGATGTCGAAACTGTTCGAGGCACCGTTTAGCGAACTCTTCAAGCAGGGGCACGAAGCGGTTGTCGAGTACCTGCGAGCGAACGGGCCCTGGAAGCTGTTTGTCTGGTTGAATTTGATTTTCGTCAAGAATTACTACAAGGACCAATTGCTGCCGCTGCACCGCGATCAGCGAAAAGGGACAGAAAAGATCGGCGACGCATATGCGTGGGAGGAACTGCACCACATTCACTGTGTCGCGCGCAGCTTCTACTCGCAATGTGCATTTGACGCGACGGCGTTAGGAACGCTCTTCATCCTACCTGCCAAATCGGCCGACTACATTGAGCCGTTTGACTATAAAGATAGTTTGCCGTTTCAGACGATACTGCTGCGGATGAACGACACGGCCATTCTGGCGGTGCTGAACGATTCATGCGCTGCCTATAACGTGATTATGGAATCGCTCCAGCGGATCACCGCCCCTTTGACACCGATCCAACTGCGAGACCTGTTGGCTCAGCTTGCATATATCAACTCACGGCTGGTGCACCGGCCGAAATTCATGACCACGCGTGACCAGAAGTCGGGCCAGCTGGTAATCGGGGCGGAGATCCCGTCTCAACTGGAACTCGCCCCTCATTCTCCCGAACGCCTGGGGCTCATTCAGTACGAATTTTGCAAGGACGTGATTGCCAGGTACGAAGCGACTGATGACGTTGAGGCGATCAAGCAAGGCCGGTGGTCCGCGTTGTTTCGGCCAGATGGCAGCTTTCAGAGCGACTCGATGGAACCACGGTAAATGCCGCCGTATTGCACCAAAAGCCCGCGGCTGCTGGGCGCTTCGGTGCCTGATTTGCCGGAACTTTGGCACCCTGGTCGAGCTAAATCGACGCGAGAAACGCATCGGGCACAGCAATTTGTGTCAACATCCCGTTGAGGTTCGCAGCTAACGCATTCGTAGGGCGATGCGCACGTTGATCGGGGGGAATCGAGCTACGTCATCGTCGGTGAAAAGGCGGCTCGGTCGTCGACGCGGACCTGTCATGGGCTAACGTAACTGCTTGCGTTTCATGTTTTCTTGCCGGGCCGTGACCTGGTTTTCGAGCGACCGGCACAACGTGGTTCAACGCATGCTGGCGTCTAGATTCAGTTAAATGGGCCTCCTCAGCAGAGTCTATGGGCGTGTTTTGGCTCGGGAAGGTGACTGAGGTTGCGTGGTCGAGCCAGTTTCGCGACTCTTGCCGTCCGAAATCCGTACGACTTTCTCGTTACCAATTTGACCTTGTTATTCATCCCCTCAACTGCCCCGGACGATATCTCTCCTCGAGCCCGGAACCAGTTCAAGATCAACGGTCGGTGAGTTCGGATGCTCCGTGCGATCTTCTTCATCGGCTCCAGCCGAGAACGCATCACTCGGAACGTCCATTCATCGAGAAACTTTCCTGCCCACCACGCACTCTTCTACTCGCAGATCCGCTGAAATTCCTCACGAAGCAAATACGCTCGCACCGACTTCAGGTTGTACTTCAGAAGCTCAGACAGCTTCACGGTCTGCTTGTCCGTCTGGTTTGCCGGCCGCTTCAGGAGGCACGAACGTGACTTCTTAAAGACCGCCTCATAGCCGTCGCGTACCAACCGCTTGGCTTCCTCTGCGCGAAACTCATAGAGCGCCTTGCCGAATAGTTGCATTACATGGAATCGATCGAGCACATGAACCGCCTGGCCAAGCTTCTCGGCGATCACCTTGAGGTACAGTTTCCACATGTCGCTGCACACCTCAAGCAAACAGATTCACCAAGGCTCTCCAGGCACGAACGCAGGCTCGCCTCCTTACGTTCCTCCGCCACGGCCAGCAACCGTTTCGTCGAGCCGCCGATGTCGTACAACAGCGTCAAATAGGTGTGTCCGCGAGCCCAGGCGATCTCGTCCACTCCCACCGCCGTCAACTGGCTCAGATCCCGGTGCGCCAGGCCCCATGCCACTGCGTGTTCCACCGCCCGGCGGACGCTGTCCCACGACGTGCGGAAGATTGTGCTGACCTCGCTCCAGCTCAATCTTTTGGCCCAGGTCGCCAGGTAGCAGCAATAGGTCACCGTCAACAGATTCTAGCCGTGACCCCACGGCACCATTTCAACTGTCACACCGCAGCGCTTACAGTTCACACGTGTCATCCGGTAGGCCAGAAAGACCAGGATTCCCCTCAATGGCACGAACTCGAACCGACGTTGTTTCAGATGGTCATGCACCGGCCCAGGACGACCGCAACGTGAGCAATAGCCCCGGCTGTTCTTTTGGGCGAACCAACACCCACCCGTCGGACTGCCTCTCCAGGGCGGCTTCGCCGTAAACAAATGACATGAACTTCTCGATTTGATTGAGGATCGTCTGAATACGCATGCTGGGGCTCTCGTGGTCGTGAAGAAGTGTGGTAACTCCATCTTGACCGTGCGGTGCCTCAGGATGTGCTTTTCCTCTCTCAGGGCCAAGCCGAATAGGCTCATGTCCCGCACTCACAGATTCTGCGGAAGCCCCAAATCTCGAAGGACCATATTGGTCGACCGTCTCGCAGTTTTTCTGGATGAGTTCAGCACACTCATTCGCGCCGATTGGCGAACACGGCTTGAGTATCGGGTCAGGGCGCAAGAACGTCAGCTCCTCAATCGGCGGGCGCAAATAGATTGGGGCGGCAGCTGGCGCGACTTGTCTTCCGAAAACCGTGTGACCAACCGGTCTGAGCTAAGTCCCACGTTTAAGGTCAACAATCTAGGCTTCCGTGTGCCACGTTTCTCGCCAGAGTAATCTTCAAGCAAGTAACGTCAATCCGGCAGTCGTGGGGAGGCCTGAATTTGCTAGATTAGCATCCTGCTTGAAACATACACCGATGAGAATCATCCCTAGTAGCCTTCACATACGCTTAGAATCGTGAATTATCCGCTTGTTCTTGGTCATCTTCTTGTCGATGGTCCAGATGATCAAAGAACTTGGCATCTACTTGGATGCAGTCGAGACAAAGGTCGAGCTGTCCAGGTTCGATTGCGATATAAAACTTCGCACATTGCTAGACGCTGGCTTTCCCTTCTTCTGGATGACAGCACGCTGACCCGCAAAACTGGTATCCGCGCCTTCCAAGAATGGTTCAGCTTCGTTTTTGACAGCCCCAGTGCGGCAGGTACCGCGACGTATTGGTGCCTTTGATGATATCGCGACCGGCTGGCGAAATGCCGGCGCCGACACAATCGCGCGATCTTCATTTGACTTCGAATTGAGTGGATGTTATCAGAGAATGCCTTAATCTATTCCAACATCAAAGTCATCCGTGATCGGTGGCGTACCCCGATGCTGGGGCGATATTCGCTTGCCACCTGTTTTGGCGCGGGCCGCTGGGACAGTGTGGGTTCGTCTGATTTCGGTGGGGCTGTCTACTCCCTTTCCTACCCTCCAAGAGAGTTGCAGCGATGAGATCGAGCGTTTTAGGTCAGAGTAGCAGTTCGCCAGATCGCTGGGCGCTTGTTTTCTCGCATCTCTCACTCTGCTTGCCATCGCGAGGCCTAGCGCTTTGGTGACTCTCGTTGCTGAGATGTTTGGGACGATTCCGAAGATTGATCGCCCGCTTAATTCTCCGCGCGAATCGACGAAACTTACAGCGGTTTAAGTTCGCCTGCGCAGGCTACGTAGCCTCCCTCTACGCGAGCAACTACCACCATGAATCTGAATCGACGGTTTAAGCGAGCTCGTTCCTCTCGTTTTTGGAATCGCTGTCTGCCAGTGCTTGAAGGGCTAGAGTGCAAAGAACTGCTGTCTGGGCCTCCGCCCATCTCTCAGCTATCTGCGCATTCGGTTGTTGCCGGCTCCGGCCAAGACGTCATTGAGGGTACTCTGAGTCCCTGGAATGGTGCGGTCCGCCCTATCGACAATTATGACGAGCCGTTGTCAACGATTTCGACAAGCGACCCAAGCGCCCTAGCGGTCGCTGGACCGATTACGGTGCCCGCCTTCGGCTATTTCAACCTCAACGCACCCGCAGGTTATACCGGCCCTGCCGAGAATGTGACCGTCAGTTACACCAGCTTCGTCGAAGATTACCAGACTCGAGACACGTCCTTTACGGCATCGAGACAGGCTTTTGCAACAGACGCCCTGGCGGTTCAGACCGACGGCAAAATCATCGCTGTTGGCCCTGTTACCACAGGTAATCCGAATGAGCCGTTCAATTTTGGAGTGACGCGATATAACACCAGTGGCACGGTCGATAGCACTTACGCCGGCGGCAACAGCCTTTCCGTAGGCGTTTCAGGTGCCTCGTGCAAGCCGACCTGCGTGACACTACAACTGGATGGCAAGATACTCGTGGGAGGAACCTATCAGGCTAACGGCGACGCTCATGTGGTCGATGTCCTGATGCGGTTCAACGCAAACGGGACAATCGACTCTACGTTTGGCTCAAACGGGATTATTCTCGTCGCGCCAACAACCAATGCCAACAACGCGCTTGCCGGAATCGCAGTGCAGTCCGACGGAAAGATCATTGGCGGCGGCGAATTCGATTTGGGGTCCACAAAAAGCGGTGCATTTGGAGCATTCCGATTGAATTCGGATGGTTCCGTCGACTCAACATTTGGCGGAGGATTTGTCTCGGTCGATTTTGGGACGGGTAACGATGTGCCTTCATCAATGATTATTCAGCCAGACGGTAAAATCGTGCTCGCCGGAACTGTAAATAACGGAACCACCAATCAAACATTTGGTTTGGCGCGATTCACAACGTCAGGAGTTCTGGACAAGACCTTCGGAATCAACGGAATCGTGAGCAAGGATGTCACTGGTTACAACGAAAAAGCCAACGCGCTGGCGATTCAGTCGGACGGCAAACTCCTCGTTGCCGGTCAAGTGAGCGGTAATCCAAACAACAACGCCAATGACATGGTTTTGGCTCGGTTCAATTGCGATGGTAGCCTCGATCCCAACTTCTTCAATACCGGCGTCGTAATCACGAACCACGGTGGAGACGACCGAGCGGAAAGCGTGGTGATTGACGGCGACGGCATCATCACTCTGGGCGGCGTCGGGTACAGCACCGGCGTGCCCATCCTCCAACGGTTCAATCAGTTGGGCTGGTCGGAGAATGCAGTCACCCCGACCGGGCAACAGGTCGACGCCCTCGCAGTGCAGCCCTCCGGCCGACTTATTATCGCCGACCCCACCGGGCATGTGGATGGCTGGTACGGTACCGAGACTGTGACGGGATCCGATGTTGTTTCCGTCCAGCCCGACGTCGCGCCGACCGTGACCGACGACAGTTACTCCGTAGCGGAAGACACCACGCTCAACGGAGTGTACGGAACGTCGTTTCAATTCACCAGTCAGTCCAATGAATCTGTTGGTCACGGTAAGTCGTATCTCTTCACGCCGGCGGATTCGTCAATCACCGCGTGGGGACGCTTCGGGCGTTTCAGTCTTGAGGCCTTCCGTGTCGCAATGCAAGATGATTACTCCATCGATATTGCCACTCCGCTAGCCACTCTTGACACTGCTGGACCGAATTTCGCCCAGGGACTTTACACCAACGCAATGGATTACCCCGCCACGGTGCCCAATGTCGCCGCTATTTCCATTGCCGGCGGCGGCGGCGGCACGAGCACTAACCAATTCGCAGTGGATGACGTTCAATACGACGCGCTTGGCAACATCCTTGCGTTTCAGGCCGATTACGTTTTGAACACCAGAAGTCTTGGCCCCTCGATCATCGGCCGCGTGAGTTACAACGCAATCGACAATTCTCAACCAGGGTTGCTCGACAACGACTCGGGCTACGCTGGGCATCATCTCACGGCCACCCTACTCACTGGCCCTTCACACGGAACACTCACGCTCTTGCCCAGCGGGCGATTCGCATATACGCCAAATCCCGAATACGTTGGAACCGACTCGTTCACTTACCAAGCGAACGACGGCACCTTGACGAGTGCTCCCGCAACGGTGCACTTGACGATCACTCCCGACAACGACCAATCCATCGCCGTAGGCGACACATACGGTATCAGCTCAAGGCAGTTTCCACTCTTTAATCTGACAGTCCCTGCATCCGTTGGCGTCCTCGCGAACGACCGGTCGGAACTCTCCGGACCACTCACGGCGACGCTCGTCTCAAGCACGTCTCACGGCAATCTTCAACTCAATTCCGACGGCTCGTTCACGTACATCCCTACCACATATTACAGAGGCGTCGACTCGTTTACGTACAGGGCCAGCGATGGGACCAGCACCTCGAACGTCGCGACGGTGACGATCGATGTCAGCCCAGACCTGCCGACCGATTCCAGTATCATTTTGACGACCTCAATGAACAAACCAGTGACGTACGACATCAGTACCCTGGACAACGACTCGTCATACTATCGGTATCTCAAACCGGTGTCCTTGCCGAGTCACGGCACGCTGACTGTCTCGCCTTCGGGCGTCACATACACGCCGAATTTGAATTTCTCTGGAGTCGATTCGTTCACATTCGCAGGCGGGAATAGCGTGGGGATTGGCAACCCATCGATTGTTACAATCAACGTCACCAAGACGCCATACACGCTTTCGTGGCCAAACCCGGCGAACATTATGGTCGGGACGGCTCTCTCCTCGACACAGCTTGACGCGACGTCAAGCATTCCCGGAACATTCACATATGCTCCTGACGCAGGAGTCGTTTTGCTGAGCGGTGTTGGCCAAATGTTGCAGGCCACGTTTACGCCGACTGACAGCGCAACCTACGCCCCTTCGTCAATTTTCACATACATTAACGTCGGTTCCGTCACCCCGGTCATTTCGTGGGCAAAACCGGCAGACATCACATACGGAACCGCGCTGAGCGCGGCGCAAGAGAATGCGTCTGCGAACGTGCCGGGAAGCTTCGTCTATTCACAGCCAATCGGCACGACCCTCCTGGCTGGTCCGAACCAAATACTTACTCTTACCTTCACTCCGACCGACACCAATGCTTACGCGACAGTCACTGCCACGGTGTTGATCAACGTCCTCAAGGCAACACCAGTGCTGACCTGGCCCACGCCCGCGGACATCGTTTTTGGCACGCCGCTAAGCGGCATCCAGCTTGACGCCACGTCGAATGTTGGAGGAGCGATCGCGTATACTCCGCCCTCTGGTACTACGCTCGCAAGCGGGCAGGGCTGGACGCTTTCCGCGACGTTCACGCCCAGCGATGGAAGAGACTACAACTCGGCGACGATCACCACGAAGATCAACGTCAATCCCGCCGCGGAAACGATCAACTGGCCCTCGCCGCCCGATATTGTATATGGAACCGCACTGGGTGCGACGCAACTCAACGCGACGGCAAACGTGCCCGGAATGTTTCAGTATTCTCCGGCGCTTGGAACTATACTCACGGTTGGCAACAGCCGGCTTCTTTCGGTAACGTTCACTCCGACAGACACGGTGGATTACTCAGTCGTGACCGCTTCGACGACGATCAACGTCCTCCAGGCGACTCCGACAATCAATTGGCCGGCTCCCGCAAACATCACATACGGCACTTATCTTGATTCGACGCAACTCGATGCGACCGCAAGCGTGCCTGGCCTGTTCTATTACTCTCCCGGTTCCGGAAGGCTGCCAGCAGGCAATGGCCAGCTTCTTTCGCTCACATTTGTGCCAACCGATCAGGTCAACTACGCCGTTGTGACCGCATCGACAACAATCAACGTCCTCAAAGCAACACCGACAGTCACCTGGCCCAAACCCGCCGACATCACTTATGGGACCGTGCTAGGAGCGACTCAACTCGACGCCACGGCAAACGCTCCGGGTAATTTCGCGTACTCTCCAGTTACGGGAACTGTAATGAATGCGGGGCAAAACCAAACGCTCTCGCTGACATTCACGCCGACCGACAGCGTCGACTACAACCCCGTAACCACAACGACCTCGATCAACGTCCTCAAAGCGACGCCGTCGATCACCTGGTCAAACCCGGCGGATATCACTTACGGTACTGCGCTTGGCGCGACCCAACTCGACGCGACCGCTTCCGTGCCAGGCACGTTCACATACACACCCGTCGTCGGAATGATTCTCCGCGTGGGACAAAATCAAACGCTGTCGGTGACATTTACGCCGACCGACGCAGTTGATTATCAAACCGCGACAGCGAATACGATGATCAACGTCCTCAAGGCCGCGCCAACGGTTACATGGTCGACGCCAGCTGATATCAGCTATGGTACGCCGCTTGATTCGAGCGAACTGAATGCGACAGCGTCGATTCCGGGGATCTTCGTCTATACGCCCGCATCCGGGGCCTTGCTCAAAGCTGGGCAGGGGCAAACGCTGTCCGTGACGTTCAACCCGACGGACGCCGTCGACTACCAATCCGTGACGGCGAGCACAACGATTAACGTCGTCAAAGCCGCGCCGAGCATCTCGTGGTCCAACCCGGCGGATATTGTTTACGGCGCTGCGCTCGATTCGAGCGAATTAAACGCGACCGCGTCCATCCCGGGCGTTTTCACCTACTTGCCGGTCGGCGGCACTGTTTTGCACGCAGGGCAGTGGCAGTCCCTAACGGCAGTCTTCACGCCGACGGATACCGCCGACTACAGTCCTATCAATACAGTCGTAAGAATCAACGTCCTCAAGGCGACACCTATAGTCGCCTGGCCCAACCCCGCCGATATCACTTACGGCACACCGCTCGGCGCAGCTCAGCTCAACGCAAATGCAAACGTTCCTGGGACGTATAGCTATAGACAATCGTCCGGTACGATTCTCGCGGCGGGCCAGGGCCAATCACTTTCGCTCAGCTTCACGCCCGACGATACGAACGACTATAACTCGGTCAACACATCGGAGACGATCAACGTTCTCAAGGCAACGCCGGCGATCAATTGGCCCAATCCAGCCGATATTCCCTATGGCACCATACTCGGCGCGAGTCAATTGAACGCGACTTCGAATGTCGCCGGAAGTTTCACATACGCCCCCGCGGCGGGAGCTCGGCTGAGTGTCGGAGCTGGCCAATCCTTATTAACGATCTTCACCCCGGCCGACGCCGCCAATTACAAAGCTGTTTCCGCAACGGCCAAAATCAACGTTCTTTCCGTCGCGAGCCAGCTTGCGTTCACAGCGTCCGTGTCTGCCGGCCAAATCGCCGGGCAATCGTTTACCGTTACGGTCACCGTCGAAGATTCGACCGGTACCGCCGTTCCCAGTTTCAGCGGCCTGGTCACCATCGCCCTCGGTATCAATCCGATCAACGCAGCGCTTGGAGGCACGCACACCGTCGCGACGATCAACGGCGTTGCCACCTTCAGCGGCCTCACAATTAACAAACCGGGTACCGGCTACACGCTGATTGCCACTAGCGGGATGCTACCCGCGAAAAGCAGCGCAACATTCAATTTCGCGGGGGCGTCGATCAGCGGTGAGGTCTTTAACGACACGCAAGCGACCGGCTCACTCGTTACCAACGGCAACGACCCGGGCCTGGCGAATCGCATCGTCTACATCGACTCCAACAACAACGGCGTGCCCGATGCGAGCGAGATTTCAACCGCGACAAATACGAACGGCCAGTTCAGGTTGAGCGGACTGACATTGGGCGCGGATGTCGTTCGCGTCGTGACTTATCCTGGCGATTTGACGTTCGGCCCATCCGGAAACGCGATAGTAGCAAATCTTACTCCGTCGAACGTGAACGCGACGGTGAATATCGGGTTGCAACCGACGAGTTTGCTCGCACCGTTTTCCCCAAATGCGAATCCGTTTGGCACGCACGTCCCGAATGTGGAAACAGCGGAGGTAAACGGAATCTATCAACTCGTGTTCAACCGTGCTCCGGAGCCTGCTGGCCAGGCAGCCGCAGTCAAATTATTGCAATCGGGCTGGACTCCACAACAACTCGCGAATTTGTTCGTATCTTCCGCACCTGAGTATTACCAGAAGATCGTTAGCTCGTTTTATGTGAATTTCCTTGGGCGTATGGGAGCAGCTCAAGACGTGTCGGCCGGAGCAGCATTGCTGAAGGGCGGTTACAGCTCAGTCGACCTTGCACAATTCTATCTGACATGCCCGGAATTCAATATTTATCATGCTGATAATACTGAGTTCGTGAACACGATCTATCACGACGTACTAGGCCGAGAAGCGACATCGACCGAAGTGGCCAACATGGTGAATCAACTCAAAACCGGCTCGTCTCGAACTACGGTTGTATCGACATTGATCCATGGCAACGAATCGATTACCCGTGCGGCGAGCGGATTCTACACGGAAATCTTGGCTCGTCCGGGCGATACGGCGGGTATCGCGAGTAACGTTGCTCTGGTCATGAGCGGGCAAACGTCCCTGATATCTCGATCGCTAGGCTTCTTCGATTTCACCGAGTTCATGCTTGACGCGAAGCGACATGTAGGATGATCGATCGAGTCCGGTTCTCACAAGCCCGAGGCTCTCGGTTGACAGGATATGCCTCGCAACAAGGGCGAGTATTCATTTCGCTGTCGCCCGAATTCCTGTTTCACCTACGCAGGCCTGTATCGATGGCTGCAAGCGCGACTCGATGGAGACGAAGTGTGTTGGGTCTCTCTTTGGAATGCCCGAATGAAAAAGACGAAGCCGCACACTCGAATAAGGTCGCGCAAACGGCAGAGCTGCTGACTCTCTAGGTCACCATCCAGCGTGACTTCTTCGACTGGCTCGCCAATCACCATGCCTCGTCACGCGGCATCTGGCTCGAGCTCTCCAGTAAGGCGGGCACTTCGCAGGGATAAAGAGACGCTGCGGTAAAGCAGAGTTTTAGCTTGATGAGAAATAGGCTCGCTTCACTAGCGACGACAGTATTACCGAGCTCTATAGCGTCGTGCAATTCGACGAATCTGCGGCAAGGCCGCTAGCTCCAACCGAGCTAGCGGCTTCGCGATCAAATACTCATTTCCCGACGATCAGCCCCAAGGCGTTGACTTCCTTACCTGCGCGCCCTTGAAGTCCTACCGGCACTTTGCCCTCGCTCGATACGTCGCGCGGACTACCACCCTTGCGATCACCGAGCCATGGCGAGTTGTACGATTCGCCGGCATCCAATTGATCGCCATCGACGCGCATGAAAACTGCCTCGAAGCCATCGACCGTCAAACCCGTGTGTGTATTCAAAGCTCCAATGGCGTATCCAGGCTTAGCGACGGCTTTGACCTCTTTCCCAAGCAGCGTGCCGTGACGCTTCCCGTTTACGAGCTTCTCGCCAACTCGGTAAATCGGCATAACTGAGCTAATCTTGTTGCCTCCGAAACGGCTGATATAACTGACATTCACGCCGACCAGAACGCCACCGGACGGCGCGACGTCTATAAATCGATCGCGGTTACCGCCAATGAATGTGTCGGGAAGTCCCACGAGGCCATCCGGAAGTTGAACCTCGTCCGCACCCGGCGACTGGCGGCGGGCCGTTCGTGGCATGTTCTGCTTCGGCACGGGAGTCGCCTTTGGCCTTCCGAGGGCAGTCTTCATTTCTGGTTGGCGAGCTGGCACAGGCCCACCCGACGATGCCGACCGCCGTGGTGGCGCTTCTCGCGGCGCATTGAATGGATCACCCGTCAATTCCTTCCAGGCCGCTTGCTGTTCGGCTGTCAGGAGACCGACGATTTGTGTAAGTGCTTCATTTGTGATCGCCTCGCGTTGTTTGGTGGCCGCTACCGCATCCGCTTGCATCTCGCGACCCGACTGGCGAATCTTGGCCATGCCGTCGCTGACAATACTCCCGACCTTGGCTTTCTGATCGTCGGTAAGGTGCAGATCATCTTGAGTTTTGGGACTACCAAAGACGCCGATTCCCGCCCGCTGCAACTCGATCTGTTCAAGTCGCTTGAATTGCTCGGGTTTAAGAATCTCATTCAATTGCTTGCGCGTCGATTCACGCATTTCGTCCATCAACTTTCGTCGCTCGTCCTCAGTCGCCTGCGCAAACTTTCTGCCGGCCTCGCGTTCCTTCGCATCGAGGCTGTCAAAGAACGTATCGATCTTCTTGGACTGATCCGCGGTGAGCTTCAGTTCCTTTTGTACAGCCTTTTCCTGCAAGGCTCCGGGGGCAACGCCCTGTGCCCGTGCGTAGCCAGCGGACAGCGCGACGGCGACAGTAACGAGATAGAACCGAAGATAACGCATGGTCACGGCGCCTCTGCAGATTGGGACAGGTTAGTAAACAATGATTTATCATTTGGCGCAATCAAGAGTCAAGGTGATACCAGGTAAAATGGGGGGTGACGCAATCACCTAAGCGAGAACGCGCGCTGGACTTAACACGTAGTCGATGAAGAAGACAAGAAATCAGGAGCTGGTTAACGCGTACTCACCTTTTGGCTAGAATAATTCGGCTTGGTCCGCGACGCGAGCCGACTTGCCGAATTAATATAGGAAATGGATATATGTCATGAATACGGCGCGTTATCTCAGACGGTGGAAAGTCGGCGGTGCGATCGCCATGATTCTGCTCTGTTCGAGCGTCCTAATCAGTCAGATATTGACCATGCTGAATGGAAGCAAGAAGCTTGACTGGCCGCTCGTTGGCATACTGGTGTTCGGCATCGCAATCAACGTACTCGGTATTTTCAGAGCTTACGCATTGGAGAGACAGTACCCCGATGGAAGGTGAATAGCGAGCATCGAATCCGGCTCAATGATCGGCTTTCAGCGTTCGGTCAGCCGGTGACATTCCCCACGAATTGTGGGTGCTCTCAAGAATTGGCATGATAGTCATTGAAGGAGCAAATCACGGCTCGACTTCTTTCGGCGATCATTGCGTGCTCATGTCAAACTTGCTGGATGAGTCTTAAATTGGATTGCAGCAGATCCCGCCAAGGAGATCGACTGGATCTTCTTGGCGGGCTTTCCACTGTCAAAACGCGGCCGAAAGCAACCTCTCCAAATCAGTATAAGGCCAGTTGCCTCTCTAGCTGACGCTCTGAATACAGCGTTGGGAAGCACCGAGAGGCTATGGGTTACTTTGCGGGCCGATGAGCCGCGGCGGCCGGCTTCGGAGAGTGTTTGGCCGCCGGTTTGTGGACGACTTTGACGGCATGCTTTGGAGCGACGGATTTGGGTGTGGCGGCAACTGTCGGCAGATGGTGCTTGAAATAGTTGAGTTCGGCTGCCTGATTCTTGATGATCTGGGCGAGTTCGCGTTTGTAGAGCGCGAGTTTGCGAGGTCCGCCGGGAACTGGGGCTGTCAGCGCCAAATTCTCCGCGGACACGCTAAGGACTGCATCGCTACCCGGCTGCCCTGTGTCTCGACCATCGAGCAGAAGCCCGGTCGGCGACTTCACACCATTCGTGCCAGTGCCGAGAATCCGGAGCGCGTAGACTTTGTGCAAATCCAGTTGTTTGGCGAACCTGAGCGTAACGGTGTTGTTTGCCGGATCGTAAGTGGCGGAACGAACGAGAATACGCGCCCCTCGATAAACGTTGAGCACGTAGTTGTTGACGTTCGAGGCTGTGCCCGGGTCGATTGGCTGATTGAACTGAATCACAAGCGAGGTCGGCGATTGGTGGTAGCCGAAACGTGTCAAATTGACAACCTGCGGACCATCCGAAACCGCCTGGGTGACAACGAGTGGCGAGGGAAACGACGCGCTTCCACCGAGTGTCGCAGAACCTTGATACTTAGCGACGATCGCGTAAGTACCCGTGGGTAAACCGAGCGGCAATACGAGTGTGGCAACAAACTTGCCGCCCGTGGCGATGACCTCGACCGCAGGCTGATCCTGGCCGTTGATGCTGAACACAACCTGTCCGGTTGGCGTGCCAGTGCCATCGGCTGTCTTCACCTCCGCCTGGAGGGAGATGGCCTGTCCAGGCACGGCGGAGCTTGTCGAAAGCACGAGTGTGGTCTGCGTCTTAGCGAGTGTGGCAACCGTGCCAGTCTGCGACGACACGAGCGCTGGGTTTTGGAGCGACTTCACCATGACGGTGAAGCTTCCCGACCCGAAGTCGAATAATGAAGTGTCGATCACAACGACGCCCGTGGAGAGCGCGGGTACGACAAACAACGGAATCGTCTGGCTGATCGTCCCGTTTGGATTCTCGAGGCCGGATGAACTCGGCCCGGCGACGCCGGTGATCACGGCTTCATACGTGTCGATGGAATTGCCGGTGTTCTGTACAGACAGCAGGAAACTTGTTTTGCCGGGACCGGCCAGGAACTGCGACGCTGGCGCGAGTGCGGTCTTCATCCCCGTTGTCGCGTCGATGGTGAGCGTTGAAGTCGAGGTGGAACCGACGGCGGGATTGGAATGCGATTTTGCAATACCAACGAGTGCGAGCGAACCCTGGAGCGCAAAGTCGATCGGAGTCGAAACTGTCACCGGAACGTTCATGGACTGCCCGGGGGCCAGCGTGACCTGCGTTGTTCCCAGTGTCGACGCCACGGCGAGAACGCCCCCAAGGCTCAGGTCATATGTGTCCGTGACCGTGCCCGTATTGTAAAGGCTGAACTGGAACGTGGTCTTGGGTTGCGTGGAAGTCTGACTCAGGAAGGTCGTCACTCCGAGTTGCGTGACTGTCACTTTAGCCTGAGCGCTCGCAGTCACGGCCGAGTTGTTCGATGAGGCGGCGACAATGTTGAAGTTGATGTCTCCCGGCGCAGTTCCCGAATTGACGAACAGCGTCAGCGTCACTTCGCGGAAGTTGCTCGCACCAGGCGGGACGTTGACACCAAATTGGCTAAAATTCGCCGTTACCGAGTTCGGCAATCCTGTCACGGATAGGAAATCGAAGTCGGTATCAGAGCCGGTGTTCGTCAGCCGCACCACGAAAGTAACGCGGCTCGATTGTCCCACCGTTGTCGCGCTCGGAGTTACGCCGACGACCACTCCAGCTGCCTGCGGTTGCGGTTGGCTGACGGGATCTCCGGCAATGGTCACGGATGACGACGCGGAGCCCGAGATCCCGTTCGCGAAGCCACTCGTGACGTTGACCGTGAATGGCATGGTCGCCAGTGACGACGTAGGGGAAGACGTGATTGTCAACGAATCATCGACGCTCGAATTCGCAGGAATCGTCACGGAAGTGAATGCAAACACCGCGTTGTAGGGTACGCCGGAAATCGTTGGAAAAAGCGTAATCGGCGAACTCGTCGGATTCGTCAACCGCACGTTGTATGTAGCCGATCCACCGGGCTGTTCGGTCAGTTCGGCCGGAGTGATGCTGACGATCGATGCACTCGTGACCGACGTTCCCACAAGCGTGAGCGTGCCGGATCCACTGGATGTTGTGTATTCCGCGGTCGCGCCTGTCGTGACTGAAGTGACCTGTCCCGGTTGCGTGCTAACGACGTTTGTTTGCCATGTAAACGCAAACGTCGTGTTTCCAGCGGCGAACGAGCGAGTCCAGATGAGTTGATCGCCATTGGCGGTGGTGATGATCTGGCTCGGCTGGATGTTGAAAGAATTCGCGACGATGTTTGCCGCACCACCCGCCGGCAGGTTCGCTGTGATCGTCACCGGCGAGCTTACCAGCGGATCGATATGGTAAATGGAAAGTCCGCTCGACGTGCTCGCATACAGGTTGCTGCCGAGAACCGTGATCCCGTGCACACCGCTCGGCACTTGCGTGGCGCCCACGATGAAGTTGGCGGGATCGGTTGGGTCGATCACGAGCAGCGACGGATTGCCGTTCGTATCGGTGTCGCTGACAGCGAAGTTCCCGTCGTTCAGATCGACAATATCGGTCTTGGCGCCGGCTTCGTTGATTGGGAATTGCTCATTCGTAACGAAGGTGGAGCCGAGAATAATTGGATTCGACGGGTCTGTCGTATCAAGCAATGTGAGCGTGAGGTGGTTCGCGACGCCTTGCGCGCCGGGATCATACGTCGAACTCTCTGTTCCGGCCGATCCGATCACAAGCGCGCGGTTCCCATGATTGGCGACATCGAGAATATTGATCGTGTTGGGGATCGCCAACTGCCTGATGAGCGACATGTTCTTCGGATCGGCAACGTTGATCACGAGCAGGTTCCCGTGATTGCCAATGACCGTGCCGCCGCCGGGCGAAAGCCCCGCTGAGTAGGCGATCTGGTCATTGACCAAAGTCCCGCCGAACTGATTCATGTCGCCGCCGTCAGGTTGACCGTTGTTATTGAACAACGAACCCGCGAGCGCGGGGGCTGTCGGATCGGTAAGGTCGATCGACACGAAGTCGCCGAAATTCTGGAAGATCGATGAGCCGAAATGAAAGAAACCGTTTGTCGGCACAAAGGCCGCTGTACCTGTGCTGTTGACAAGCAAGTCGGAAAGGAAGCGATAGTTGATGGTTGTATTGCTAATGAGAGACGGCGAGGCAGGATTTGAGAGTGAGTAGGCAAGCAGGTTGAACACGCTGCCGTTGTTGCCGTTCGACGTACCAACGATGAGAATTCCGTTGACGACACGGGCAATATTGAAACCGAACTGGCCGTTGGTGACGTCGTTCTGACCGAACGCCTCGAGAAATTGTGGGTTCGTGGGATCGGTCACATCAATGACATCGATGCCGCCCGTACCACTCTCATAAGCGTAGGTCTTGCCACCAGAAGAGAAAAGTGCGACCGAAGTACCGGGCGCTGGGGTCGATACAGCCCCGAGCAAAGAAAGTGGCGGAGTGAAGGTCTGCTGTGTGGTGATCGACAGTGTGGTTGTGACAGGCACCGTGCCGGTTGGCACCGTCGACGGACTCGTCGACAACGTTCCCACGACGGGTTGGCCAATTAACAAACTGCCCGTACCCGTGGCGCCGACGATCGCTGTGCCGGAGTTGTCGTAAAGCTGCACGGTGATCGTGTCGACACCGTCGGCGAAAGCAGTTGTATCGAGATTTCCAAAATCGACCGTCTGCGCTCCCGTCGCGACGCCGACCGAAACACTCTGCAGGCTCGACGTGAAAATGACGTGACCAGTTGAGTCCGCCACTGTGTACCCGGCCTTGAGTTGCGTGGGAACATTCACCGTCGCTTGAATCAGCGCCTTGACGTCGACCATGCCGCCGGCGTTCGTGAATCCTGGCGTCGGCGTAACGGTCGCGACGACGTAGGAAACGTCGCGCAGCGTCAAATGCCCCGGTGTCGCCTGGGTGATTTCAGGCGCCCCCTCCGCTGTGACCACAACCTGGAAGTCGGTGGCGAACAGAGTCGTGCCCGACTCAGTGAGCGTCAAAATGGGGGCGCCGTTGCCCGCGTTGATCGACTGGCCGGGCTGGAGCGTGATCGACGAACGGCTGAACGATGAACTGACGCCTGCCGGCAGGCCAACCACACTGAGATTGTAGGTCGTTGCGGTTGTACCTTTGTTCGCGATAACGATCGAGAATGTCTCGGGAGCGTTCGGCTGCACGATTTCGCGGTCAGGTGAAAGCGAGAGCGTGAATGTGTGTTGAGCATCGTCGCCGATGACGGTGGCGAGATTTGTCAAAGCGTTACCGAGCGTTATCTCGGCCGACTGTACCGCCGATGCCGTTGTCGCGGTGGCCAACGAGGCACGCGCGGCGGTCAAATCCCCCGTGAAGCCCGACAAGAATGGATCAGTCGTGAGCAGGCTAACGATGCTGTCGATATTGGCGAGTACCTGCCCCTTATAAACAGGGTTAAGCGGCGTCTGCGCCAGATTCGTCAGCGCAACACTGAGGTCATGCAGCCGGTCGGCGAGGTTGGTGTCGCTCAACTCCGTCGCTGCGGCCGCGGCGTTGGCGATCGCTGTAACACCAGGTGCGACGACCGCGACGTCGAGCGGCAACGTCTGAGTCGTTTTGAGCAATCCAAATGTTGCGGTCAACGTCGTGCTCAACTCGGAATTGAGCGGCACGCTCGCCCCTGGAGTGAGCGTGATCTCGATCGTCTTCGACTCACCAACAGCCAGATCAATCGAGGCGATCGGCCCGACGGTGAGGCTGGCGATGTTGCTGGTCGTTAGCTTGATTCCGGTTTCCGCAATGTTGCCGACGTTCGTGAGAATGATCTTTTGCGTGACCGCTGTGCCAGGGAGCGTGTTCACGATCACGGGATCGGCGGTCAGCGTCACGCCTTCAATCGTTGGCACGGTCAACGTCACGGTTTGCGACTTGGTCAACTGATTGTTAGTTGTGCTCGTGGCTGTGACGGTGAAACTCACGACCGTTTCGGGTGCAGGGAGTGGTTGGCCGGAGATTGGCTGGAGATAAAGTCCGAGCACTCCGGTCGCACCCGCGGGAACAGTGACGCTGGTTCCCGAATTGAGCAAGGTGAAGGAGCCAGGCAGGTTCGAGAACGCGAGATTGTATGTGTCGCTTGCTGGACCGAGATTCTGAATGCTTGCCAGGAAGGCGGAAGGAACGTTCGCGCCGTTGAATGGCACAGTGAGAATTGGATCTGGCGCGACGCCAAAGTTCAGGCCTGGTTGAGTCGCGCCAATCGTCACATTGACGATCGTTTGCGCCACCAGGTTCGGATTCGTCGCCGACTGAGCAACAACGGAGATAGCGAATGTGCCCGATTGAACGCCGGGGGCGGGTGTGACGGTGACCTTGCCGCTGGCGTCGATCGCCACAGTCCAGCCATTCGGAGCCAGCGCGGTTAACGTGTACGTATCTCCGAGGCTGGATTGAACGCTGGGCGTGAAGCTGATGGGTGTATTCTGATCGGTCGAGAACGTGCTTGGCGAGCTCGAAACACTGAGAACATTCTCGGCCGATCCGGCAATTACAATCGTGTCGGCGTCCCCCGAGCCGGCCGCTACGTTGAGCGTTCCACTGTAACCCGTGAACGTGAACCCATTCTTGGAATCCAATGGCTTACCGCCAACCGTCGGCGACCCGGTTCCTGGACCGACGCTTACCGTACCATGGTTCACTGTGAGAGACGTGCTGCCGGAAAAACTCGGCGTTGTGCTCGGACCGCTTCCCGCAATCGTTGCGGAAGCAGCCAAAATGGTGTACGTGCCGACTGGAAGCGAAATGCCGTTAAGCGTGAGCTGCCCCGTCGCTAGAGAAATCGCCAGGCCGCCGGTGATTGTCGCCGAATAGAAGGCCCAGTCGCCGCTTACTCCCAATGCGCTTTCCGCCGCGCTGTAGAAAGACAAACTTCCCGATCCATTGACGTTGTACTGGTTGTTGCCGCTGATTCCGAGCGCGACGAGCGATGTTCCTGCCAGCGAGACTGAGCCTGTGCCGACGGTTTTTCCCGTGCTGTCCTGAATCGTCGCGTTTGAAGCACTGATCGTGGTCGCATCGAACCCGCTTCTCGCGGATGAACTCCAACTCGCCGCAATCTGTCCGTTCACACTGAGATTTGAAGTAGCGACGCTTCCCTGCGCTGCACCTGGGGTTTTGGACGCGGCAATGCTGGTGTTTATCTGCGAGGAATTGGGCGTCGATTTGATCAGGCGAGCCGTGGGATCGATGAGGAAACTGCCGATCGGCGGGTCGGCGGCGAATAGAAGCGACGCCGTAAAACCGACGGCGAATCCCGCAACGAACAAGGGCGGCTTGCCGATCAGCGCGGCTTCAATCGAACGAGTCAGCCCCTGATAGAACAGGCTAAGGAGTTGTTTTACGTTGGCAAGAGTGCTCAAACCGGGATCGTCCACGCTATTGACGGCGGCCTGAAGCGCGATTTTGTAAAGAAATACCGCGAGCTTCGCGAGGCTGCCCGCGGTCAAGCCGGCGATTACCCCCTCAGAAAAGATGTTCGTCTGGCTGGTGGGATTTAGCAGTTGATTGGCAGCGAACTCACCGATACCGCCATGTTGACCATCCTCCAAGACGCCGGTGATTTCGCCTGTCGATGTGTCAAGTTGATACCAGCCCGTGCTCTGCTGCCCGTTTACCGTAACGGCCGAACTCGGGACGATGACAATGTCGCCATTAGCGAGTGCCTGAGTAATCAAAGCTTTCGCGTCGGCTGGAATATTGATCGCATCGAGCCCCTGCGCGTTCGAGGGCAAGAGCGTAACGAACGAAATCCCCTGCTGGACCGCCGCCTGGAAGATCGCGGCCGTTCCGAGGGGCGCGCTGATCGGCGACGATGCATTGCCACCGGGAGGATTTCCAATCGCCGCGGCCTCGATCACATTCTCCATCAAGCCCCGATTGAACTCGAAGCCAATTGTGGCACCGGCCGCGGTCGCCGCTGATGCGATGACTCGCATCGAATCTTTCAGCAGGTCGATCGAGACGCCAAGTTGCACCGAGCCGTCTTTCTCGAGCGTTGCCCTGGTCGACAGCACCACAATCTTTGGACTGTCGAAGTAGGCCTTTACGAGAAGTTCCTGCGCCATACTCTGCGTGTAGGAATCCGACGTGATATCAAACTGGTCAAGCCGCGATCGTGACATCGTTACGAGCGCATTTCGCAGCGCAGTGGTCGCCTGGGTTCCCAGCGCGTCGTCTGTTGCTCCTGGAGGCGTGGTCGATAGCTGGCTCGTGAAAGTCGTGAAGCCACTCTGAAGTGCGGCAATCTGTGCGAGCCCACCGTTGAACGCATTAGGATTGAACTGGCCGGAGTTGAGATCCAGCGTCCAAAGGTCGAGAGGTGAGATGAGAGGCGGACCATTCGGGTCAACTGACGCGGAACCGCCGCCGCCCAGTCTTGCGGCGGTTCCAATCGCATCGGCAAGTGTGCGATTGAAGGTATTTGCAGCGCCGTTGGAGTCGGTCTCGTCAACTTCCAGGAACAGTCCGGTTACGAGTTGGTTGCCGAGCGGAAAATTCGTGACCGTTTGCTGGTACGCTTGCCCCAAGATGATTTGATCGCCGCTGGGATCGAATCCATCGCCGCCAACGATAATGTAAGGCGTATAAGTGGTCGTGCTCACCGAGAAAACGGCCGCGCCAATGCCGTTGCTGCTGACGAGGTTTCCGATCGTCAACGGTCGGCCAACCAGATCGACGTCATTGAAGGTTTGCGTCAGGACGGTATTCGTTGACAGTCCGCTGCCAGCGCCGAAAAGGGCCGAAGCCTGGGTGTAAGTCTCCGCGTTCAGTTTGATCACCACCTTATCGCGAAGCGCGTCGGCCACTTGGGCGAAGGTACTCGTCGACGTGGTGAAAACCTGGCCGATCGATGCGCCGGAGATCAACGGATCGGCATCTTTCATGCCCGATCCGGCGTTGAACTGAAACCAGTAATGACTAGCTGCTTCGCTCGTGAGTTGAAAGTTGAAAATCGGATTCGACGTCTGCGTACCCGAAGAGATATACCCGGCCGACTGCAGGCTGGGGGCGAACATCGACGCAACAAGGCCCTGTGCCTGGGTGGAAGAAAGCGTTCCCGCAACATATTGCGCAGGAATTCCCGAGGCGCGCATGAGCGCCACTCCCAAACTCGCGACGTCGAGAGCATTTCCCGCAGCGCTCCAGAGTGTTCCCCGAGCGCCTCTCATCGATCCGTAGTAAGAGTTGTATCCAACCTGAGTGTGAAGGAAGTTGAAGATTTGCGTCGGGTCGTACTTGAGTTTCGCCGCTTGCTCCTGGATGTACGGATCGTTGGTGTTAGCGTCCGGAGTCGACGCAAGCAACGTGGCGTCGACCGTACCGGTGCTCAGAACTGCCGCTGGAGTTGAATTACTGACCGCGTTCGCGTTCAGCGTCGCGTAAACTCGCGCTCCGTCGTCCAATTGAGTTGGCGTCGATTTGGGTAGATTCAGAGTGATCGAAACACTCGCGCGGTTGAATCCCGGAATAGTCCCGAGGCTAAAGACCAAGCTTTGCCCGCTCTGGTCGAACGCCTGAGAAGCGCTTGCAACGGTGATTCCAGGTTGCAAATTGTCGGTAAGCAAAACCCCGGTTTCGTCGTTCGCCTGTTCGTTGTAAACGCTGTACGTAATCGTGACCTGGTTATTGACGACCTCGCTTACGAAATAGCTTGGAGAAGGCGGCGTCGCGTTCGTTCCCGCCTGATTAGACTGAGGCACGCTCAACGTCCGACCGACCACAATCGCGTCTGGCAAGGTTCCATTTGCGGTGATGTTTACCGCAAGCAACGCCCGTTCTTCGAGCCACTCCAAACGAGGCCGCAAGGGCCGACGAAAACTGGGCCGGATGGGCTTGGGAAGTGCCAGTTCGCGACGGTACGGCTTGATCTTCATGGAAGTGCTCGACTCGAAGGGGGCGGGGGGATGTCGAAACAGCGGACCTGATAAGCAAAGATCTTCCGGTGCGTGGCGAAAGCTCCGGCGGGATCCAGTCGGATGAACACACAGGCGAACGATTCGTCACGCCACGCAACAGATTGCATCAACGCAATACGGACTCAACATTCTCGATGTGTTGAATTGTGCCTCGCCTTTGAAGCTCGGTCCAGCAAAAAACACCTAGAATGCAGATTTCGCCAAAACCTCCTATTGTTTCAGCAGCATTCCCGTGATTTAGCACCGCCTAACGGATCACCAAACCACAAAAATGTCGCTCTGAACGATCATTCATGAAGTTTTCTGTGCGAGTTCTTCATTGTTCAATTGAACAAGAATCGCGAAGAAATTGCAGCCTAATAAGACGAGTTACTGACCTTATTATTGGTCTGTTGAATCGACACGCATTGAATTCCAAAGATAGGAAACGCCATACCGCGCTCGCGCGAGGCTGGCCGTTCAAGGTCCGTGCTGAACAAAAAGGGTCGAAGATTCATGTTGCTGTGGACACGTCCGAAAACCGTCACGCCCGCAGCTAGCGAAGTGGGGCGAGCCCAAGTCACCGAGTTGGACTAAGCGGCTCTGACAAAACTGAATTTTTACATATCATCATGGTGTAATAGCCGAAAGCAGTTCGCGCTAGCGGCCAGCGTCGCCCAAGCGTCTATGATTACGTCAAGGCGATCATAGCCGACTCGCATTCGATGCCGACGTTGGCAGTTTTCGTGTGAAGCCAACATGCGCGCTGAGAATTGCTCGTCCTACTTCGGCCGATATGGTGTGCTAAACTTGAGTAAGATCGTACAAAAGAATTGAAGGGCTTGCCTTGTTATTGGATGACCATTTGAGGTCTGATGCGGAAAGGAAGAGCGATCGGCAAGTCATGTACGTCTATGATGGTCTTAAAGCTGATGTATAAACGGATGGTTGCCCGGTAAAGTAACGCCTCGATCGATGGCTCGACAATTCAAGGCTCCCACGGATTGGGAAATTGTGAACATTTCGGCCAAAAAATAAGGTTTTCGCGAAGAGACTAAATAAATCACGACTTTTCATTTTTATGGTCAGCTCGCGTATTGACATAGAAACATTAGGCTTCTAAAGTGCGATGCGTAAGCAAGAAATATGCGTGCGAGCCAGTATCAGTCTCCGGTGCTGGTGCACGCGCTGAGCTAACGAGTGCGGCAAGACTTATCAATAAACCGTGTAAGAGATGACAAGCGAGCTATGAAATCTACACAGTCGGCGAAGCGAACTAGTGGTGCGAAAATGGTTGACTGCCACATTTGGCAAACGGACGAGTATCGGCTCAAATTGCTCGTCAAAGGGCGGCAAATCGTCTCATTGCGTCGTGTAGCACGGCAGGCATTGCAGAACATGATCACGGCATCGATATCGCCCTCGCCCTAGTCGTTGGACCTTTACGGCAAATCGACCACTAGTCTGTAGAAAATGGTACGATTTCGCCGTCGGGCTGTTTACTGGCATACATCGAATCGGTTGAGTTCTCTCAACCCTATCGTCTTGCGGTGAGTTCGCATATCGAAGATGGGATTGCACTTCCCTCCGGTAGCCGATGAAGCGGCGGGAATTCGAAAGAGCGCAAAGCGACAATGGGTTCGACTCCATGTGTTGCTTGGTTTTTCTCGGACCGGCGCGCCCATCGCTCGCATGTTCTCAGAGCCGACTATCGATGACAACGACCTGTCGTTTGCGTCAAGGTGTTGGGTAGAGCAGCGTCCATGAGGTAACGAACCCGCTTTGAGCGATTGAGCTCAAGGCTGCGTTGGCTCTTGTCATACAGCAGTGGTTTCAGGTCTTTTGCGGCGTTTTGCCTCGCTGTGCAATCAGCATACTTGTTCAATCGCGAGGGTTCGTCCTGGCGATTCGCAATGAATGTCTGCGCGATTCATTTCGTTTCAGTGAGTTCGGCCGCGAATAGTTGTGAGGAAGGTTTCTAACACCAAGGGGACTTCACCGTGATGCGCTCAAAACTCTCCCGCTCCCGCGCGACTTCGAAGAAGCGACGATTTGCGCCAGGCGTCGAAGGCCTCGACCAGCGCCAACTTCTAACTGCAGCGACGCTCGCGGGTTTGGTCGCGACACCAATGTCTTTCGCGTCTCCGCTTGTTGTGAATACTTCACCGCCGCCGACGGCCCTTACGCCGTCGCAAATTCGGCATGCGTACGGTGTTGATAAGGTTTTCTTTGGAACGGTTCAAGGAGATGGTGCGGGGCAGACGATTGCGATTGTTGACGCATACGACGACGCGAACATCCAGTCTGATCTGAATGTATTCGACACTCAATTTGGGTTACCCAGCCTAACGATCAATCGGGTCAATCAAACAGGCGGCACGACTTACCCGGCCGCTGATCCCACGGGAAATTGGGCGTTTGAGACAGCGCTCGATGTCGAATGGGCGCATGCGGTTGCCCCAGGCGCCAGCATTATGTTGGTCGAAGCGAATTCCGACAACATTCTGGATCTCCTAGCCGCTGCCACATACGCTGGGGCCCATGCGAATGTGGTGTCCATGAGCTGGGGCACTGGTGAGGCATTAAACGAAGCGACCTACGATAGCGACTTCGTCCAAGCGGGAACCGTGTTCGTTGCGTCTTCCGGAGATACTGGAGCGCCAGCGTCGTATCCTTCCGCGTCTCCCAACGTTCTTTCGGTGGGAGGCACCGAACTTACGCTGGGAACGAACAATCTCTACCCAACCGAGACGGGCTGGGCTGGAAGTGGAGGGGGTCCTAGTGCAGTAGAGACCCAACCTAGCTATCAATCGGGTGTGGTTACGCAGACCTCGACCGCGAGAGCCACTCCCGACGTGGCATACAACGCATCGCAGAATAGTACGTTCGCCGTCTATGACTCGACTCCGTACTTTGGTACATCGTACGGGTGGATGTCGGCCTACGGCACTAGCGCGGGGGCACCGCAATGGGCCGCAATCGTTGCGATTGCCGATCAGGGCAGGGCAGCAGTAAGTCATGTTGCGATTAACGCGACCGATCCGCAGGAGATCCTTAAAACGATCTACAAGAGTCGGGCGGATCTCCACGACGTGACCACGGGAACGAGCACCGGCACGCCGAATTACTCCGCGGGCATAGGCTACGACTACGTGACTGGCATGGGGTCGCCTATCGCTGATAAACTCATCCCGCAACTGGCGCAGAATCATGAGCCTACGGAGTTCGGGGTTTATGGACAGAATTCGGGCACGTTGACTGGTGAATTCTCGTTCCATTCCTGGGCAACGGGCACGAACACGTTGACCATTCTGCCAAACAACAGCAATTTCAATTGGTCATCAGATCAGCCGATCACTGGCGACTTCGACGGTGACGGTAAGACCGATTTCGGCGTCTACGGGCTCCACGGCTCGATCTATAGCTTTACTTACCTCACCGCTGCTAGCGGTTTCAACACGAGCTCTCCGTCGTCGTATAATGGCAATGGTGGTGGTGGGATGGGAGGCCCGGGCTTCGTTCCCATCGTCGGCGACTTCGATGGCTCGGGCCGGACGGAGTTCGGTGTTTACGGCCAAAACAGCGGCACTTCAACCGGCGAGTTCGCGTTCCATTCGTGGATCACAGGCACGAACACGCTGACGATTTTCCCGAGCAACACCAACTTCAACTGGTCCACTGACAAACCGCTCGTAGGAGATTTCGACGGTGACGGCAAGACGGACTTTGCGGTCTACGGTCTGCACGGGTCGATCTATGGATTCACCTATCTAACCGCAGCGAGTGGTTTCAACACCGGCTCGCCGTCGTTCTATAACGGTGGCGGCGGCGGTGGAATGGGTGGTCCCGGCTTTAAGCCGATCGTCGGCGATTTCGACGGCTCTGGAAGGTCGGAGTTCGGTGTTTACGGCCAAAACAGCGGCACACTGACCGGTGAGTTCGCGTTCCATTCCTGGATCACCGGCACGAACACGCTGACCATTCTGCCGAGTAATACCAACTTCGATTGGATCTCGGATATTCCGCTGACCGGCGATTTTGATGGCGATGGCAAGACTGATTTCGCGGTCTATGGCCACCACGGCTCAATCTACGGCTTTACCTACGTCACCTCCGCCAGCGGATACAACACCACGAGTCCTTCCTTTTACAACGGCGGCGGTGGTGGCGGATACGGCGGCTCGGGCTTCAAGCCGATCGGCGGAAATTTTGATGGCGTCTAACGCTATTCGAAGCCCTAGGCTGGAATGAGAATTCAAGGGCTTCGTATGCAATAAGCCAGGATCATTAGATCAGCGATTCGTTCGGAAATTGTTCCGAGCGGATCGCTGATATCGTTTTCGGATGGGAAGGGGGGCGCTCGAATGCCGCTCGCCCATAAGCTGGTCCAAGTGTTATGAGGGCAATGGCAAGATCGCGCATAGGATCTCGGCTGTGATTCACGGTACGGCAGACGGTCTTGTTCAACAAGCGGAGCGACGCGCAGACTACCCCTTACGAACCCGATAGAATTGTGGTTGTCTGCGTTGTTTCCGATCGAATAGGAGGAGGAAATGAGCCGACGATCTTTGCCGTTTTACTTTGCGCTCGCAATAACTGCTCTATCAGCGGTCTTGGCTATGTCGCAAGATCGGCCACTCTCGGTCGAGCCTCCGACTGAGAAGAAGAAAGAGATTCGCGCGATCCTAATCGCCAAAACTCCGCACGATGCCGTCTCCGCTTATAGCACGCTCTTTAAAGAGGCGACGACCGAAGAGGTTCGACGGCTTCAGGCGAATCCCAGTGATACCATCGCAGTCCAGGCCGCCTGGCAGCAGATTGAACTTGCCATTCCAGAGAAGCCGCCTCAGGTCGTCCGGCCGGATTCGGACAAGCTGGCCAGGTTTCTCGGTTATCTCGAAGGGCGAGCACGCTTGCAGGCGCCCCAGTGGTGGGCAGCCGCGATCCTCGATGCTCGGGCCAATCGCCGCGGGAACGTCTACGCAGGTGGAATCACCCTCGCGGATTATCGCGAAATGAAGCCATCCGCGACCGCATTACCTCCGCAAGCGAAATTCGACTTGCGAGAAGGAAAACCAGTCGTTCGGGTTGGCTCAGAGTTCGCCATCATTCCTGATGGGTTGCGTGAGAAACTTGGGAGTGACCAGTTCGTCGATGGCGTCTGTGCCCTTGTTACCAATGATCGCGTCTATCTTGGCGCGTTCGATTCCGTCGGTTATCCGTACAAGCTGGCCTGCGTCGATCGTTCGTCGGCTAAAGTCCGTTGGGTCGCCGATGTCTGGGGGGCGTGGTGGGGAAACTTCGGTGGTCAATCTCGTCAATGGGTCGAAGTGACTGAGCAAGGGGATCGTGTTGCAGTTTTTGGAGTCAGCTCCGTCGGTTTCCACGTTGAAGCGTTCCGAATCGATGACGGAGCAAATGTGCTTCGCTTCTCTAATAGTTACTGGATGCCGTGATTGCGTGTAAACAAACGAGCCAAGTCCGGAAAGATACGGGCGAAGATTAGCGAGGGTACGTCGTAAGTTTGATGTGCGGGGAAGGAGGGATTGGAAAATAGGACGAGTCGAGCGACCAAGACGCACGCCGCTTCAACAAAGGGGCGGAAAAACCAACGCATTTCAACGGACAGTTAGGTATTGACCTAACCAAGAGTCGGGCTATAGTTAGTCACATGCCTAACCAAATGGCAGAGCTGAACCTCGTCTTCCAGGCGTTGGCTGATCCGACCCGGCGGGCCGTGGTGGAGCGGCTCTCGCGCGGGCCGACCGCGACGACCGAGCTGGCCCAGCCGTTCAAGATGGCCCTGCCGTCCTTCCTCCAGCATTTGGACGTGCTCCAGAAATGCGGCCTGGTCCAATCCCGGAAGTCTGGGCGGGTCCGCACTTACGAGCTTGCCCCGAACACGCTGAGGGAGGCTGAGGATTGGCTATCCGCCCAACGCTCGCTCTGGGAACGACGCCTCGATCAGCTCGACTCCTTTCTCGAAGATCTCAAGGAGCAGTCCGAATGACAAAGCTGGACCCCAAGACCGACCTTGTGCTGGAACGGGTCGTCGACGTTGCCCCCGAGCTCGTCTGGAAAGCGTGGACGATGCCCGAGTATCTGAAGCAATGGTTCACCCCAGCCCCGTGGAAGACCGTCGGCTGCGAGATCGACTTGAAGCCCGGCGGCAAGTTCCACACGGTCATGGAGTCGCCCGAGGGCCAGCAGTTCCCGAATACCGGGTGCTACCTCGAGGTGGTGCCGAACCGGAGGCTCACCTGGACCGGTGCGCTCCTGCCCGGCTTCCGACCGGCGAACCACGGCCCCGACGTGCCGTTCGTCTTCACGGCGATCATCGAGATTGAGCCGCACGGAGCGGGAACAAAGTATACGGCGACCGCCCTGCACAGCACCGAGGAGGGCCGATCGAAGCACGAGGCGATGGGCTTCCATCACGGCTGGGGAGCGGCGCTGGATCAACTCGTGGCCCTGGCGAAGAACTGGTGAGTTCCCGGTGACACCCAGGCCGCAAGTCTCCGTTGTAGGGAGGATCGCATGTCGTTCCAGGCCTATCTGGACAACATCCAGACGAAGACCGGCAAGGGGCCGGATGACTTCCGCAAGCTCGCCGATGAGAAGGGCTTAATGGCGGGCGGAAAGCTCCGCGCCGACGTCAAGGCTGGCCAGGTAATCGAATGGCTGAAGGCGGACTTCGGTCTCGGCCACGGCCAGGCGATCGTGGCGTTGCTCAAGGGCACGAAGAAGGAAGGCGACGCGTAAGCCGTCCGCGATAGCACGCCCCGGCGGTCAGCATTGATCCCGGGGCTTTTTCATGCGCCGGAGTTCCTTGCACTGTTCTCCCAATACACCGCCGATCACCACGGGTGCCGGACGCCAAACGTCGAGCGCTGGGTCGGTCAGGATGGGGTGAATCGAGGTGACTGCCCCGATGACCGGCGTTTCCTTGCCGTAGACGACGAGGCCGATGCGGAGCTGGCGGATCGCGTACCCGCACATGAAGCACGGCTCGGCGGTGGTGTAGAGAATCGCACCGGCGAGGTCCCTACGGGCCGTCGCATCGAGCGCCGCCTGACAGGCGAGCGTCTCGGCATGGCCAGTGATCGAGGTGCCGGTGGGAAGGGTCTCGATCCCTTCTCCGATGATCGCGCCGTCGAGCACGACGATGCTACCGACCGGTGTGTTGCCCTGCTCGCGGGCTACGGCGGCGAGTTCGAGGCACCGCCGCATGAAGTGTTCGTGGTTCATTCCGTGGTCTCTCGAGAGTTGGCCCCGATCACCGGCGTAGCTTATCCCACCGGCTTGTCGGTCCGCGTCCACTGGGCAACAGGGCGGCCATCACGACGCCACCACGAACCGGGCTTGTCGAGTTGAACAACCACGGGCGAGTCTTCCCACGTCTCCTGCCGTCCAAACGCGGTCAGGTCCAGTAGCTGGAGGGTGGGCAACATGGCCTCGATCCCTCGCCACTTGGTTTCATAAGTCTGGAAAACCTGATCGTCGGCCCTGAGATAGCATCGCAGGTCGCCGCCGTCCCGCGTGGCCAGTCTCGGGCCTGAGTCGGCCGTCGAGTACCAGGGCGTCGTCCAGCCCATGAAATCGCGGTAAGCGAGGATTTCCTCCATCGGGCCGCTGCTGAAGACGGCGTAGCTCACGTCGCGTGCGGCGAGATAGGCGCAAACGGCGGAGGTCATCGCCACTTGACTATGTGTGCATCCTTCGCACTGCTTCTGGTGAGGCGCCCCCTTGTTCCACATGAAGTGGTACACGATCAACTGTCGCCGCCCATCGAAAACTTCCCGCAAGGGAACGGGCCCGTCGGGGCCGATGACCGCCACCGGTTCCACCGGCGTCATCGGAAGCTGACGTCGAGCCGCCGCGAGCGCATCGCTGGCGTGGGTATGCTCCTTCTCGCGAACGAGGAGTTCCGCGCGAGCCTGTTCCCACTCTTCGCGGCCGACGATTTTTGGGGGCGCTGCTTGTTTCATTGTGGCGACTCCGTCAATGTAATTGCATAAATTGATCAGAAAGCCCGAAGTTCCTCCGATGGATTGAACAATCGTTGCTTACCGGCGGCAGCCCGGACGACGGTCAGTCCGCCGAGATGGCCGCAGGCATGGCCGGCGATGATGGTGATCGCCTTGCCCGCCGTCTCGAACCCGGTGAATCCCGGCGGTTGACACTTCGTCGGCTGGTCCAGGCCCTCGTCGCCGAACTCGTCGAGGAAGGCGTGGGTCTGCCCTCGCAGCTCCTTAAACTTCTCCACGACCTCCTCGAACGGCGGGTAAGCCGCGGGGTCATCGACCGGCTCGCTGCCCCAATCGAACAGCGGCTTCCAGTGGTGGACCGGGTTGGGGATGCCGTGCAGCATCTGCTGGAGGCGGCCCTCGACGACCGTCAGGTGTCCGGCGATCCACATTGCGTGGTTGCCTCCCCAGGGCCCGGGGCGGAGGAGCGGAGCATCCTTCATCCCGATCAGGTGCGTCATGCCCATATCGCTGAACTTCAGGGCAATCCGGATCGCGTCAATCGCTTTCATTTCGTCACTTCCTCTCGGCACGCATCAAGCCTTCTTTACGATGCGGTAATGCACGGCTGCGTCGGAAGCCTCGAAGCTGGCCACCTCGTAATCCTCCTCCACGCCCAGCCCGCCAAGGAGCCGCTCGCCTTCTCCCACGAAGACCGGGGCCATGACCAGGTGCAGCTCATCGAGGAGTCGAGCCTTCCAGAACGAGCGAACCGTAAGGGTGCCGCCGTTGATCTTGACGTCCTTGTCTCCGGCCGCGGCCTGGGCTTGCTTAAGGACCTCTTCCGGCGAGCCGTCGACGAAGTGGAAGGAGGTGCCGTTCTCGAACTCCAGGGTGGGCCGGGGATGGTGCGTCAGTACGAAGACAGGGTGCTTGAAGGGAGGGTTGTCGCCCCACCAGCCCTTCCAGTTCTCGTTCTCCCAGGGGCCGCGAAGGGGGCTGAACATGTTCCGGCCCATGATCGAGGCTCCGATGCCGTCGAAGGCTTTCGCCGCGTAACTGTCGTCCAGCCCCGTGCTGCCTCCCTCGCGCCCGATCATGGACTGGAAGGTTCGGGTGGGCTTGAACCAGTTCATGATCTGGAAGGCGTTCTTGCCGAAGGGTTCCTCGGCGGTCTGTTGCAGACCGGCTCCGAAGCCATCCAGAGAACAGGCGAAGCTGCGAACAACGACTTTGGGCATTCGAGGGTTCCATGCGAGGGGTAGTCGATCGACGGCGCCGATCCACATTCGGGGATTGGAACCATTTATCGGCAGGATGTCAACGGGTGTACAGTGTTTCCGGGAGATTCCTTCGGCCTGGGCTGTTGTGAACGGAGCCGCAGGGCGCGTCTCCGCCCCCCGGGCGGCATTCGGCCTACTGGGCAAGAGGCGAGAGCCTGTTATTGAATTAGCGTGATGCTTTTGATTATGTTAAATTATGAGCATGATATGGAAGTCATAATCCCAGCGATGTTGCGGACGAGGAATGGGAATCCCTCGTTGCATACCCCACACTGAGGTGCCTGGGTTTTGTCAGGGCTCCTAAACACCATAGTATGTATAGCTAAGGCCGAGGAGCACCCATAAATATGACGCGACGTACATGAGCCACTCGAATACTTTTGCCTTTGTGGCGAGCCCTATAACGATGATGGAGCCTAGAGTCAATCCAACGATAAGCATTTGCCAGATGCTATAGTCGGTTATGGCGAAAACTTGGGCGCACGGTCCAAGCATTGGGGCGACGATAAGAAGAAGGAGAATTCCTAGGAATTGTAGAGGCGCAGGATCGCTTTTCGCTGCTGCGCCTAACGCCAGTATCGTTATCAGAACAAAAAGCGATATCAAACAAGTCAATAATCGCCGGATGCGTTCTGAATAGGAGTAAACTGCCTTTGCCATCGATTCACCAAACTTCTCAAGATAAGTCAATAAAAATAAAGGATTAGATATAAGCGGATTTAGCTGTTGGCGGCCGATTTCCTTCGACCGCTCGCCTGTGCGCAGCTTACGATGATGCAACTCGCTTCGCACGATCATTCGCCGAATATTCTTGCGTCGAGTCGTGCTAACGGAGACCATTGAGGAAGGCTGGGGAATGGACTCTCCCATTTTGGTTCAGTGCATTGCTGACGCATTTCGTCGGGCACGACGAAGAGTGGAACCAACGAGCGGGTCACACCGATTCGGTGAGGACGGGCACGATGGCTAATCGCGAGGAGTGGTTCGAGCCGCTTTCTAGGCTGTGTGGCCACCTCTTTACGCTTGTTGCGCGGTGGTTGAAGGAACTCCGGCGGACAGTTTTCGAGCGGACTGAGGCTCGAGGATTTCCTTGGATCGAGCACTCGGCGGCGAACGTCATTGTCGGCGGATGGCTCGTCTGCGTTGTGGGTCGCGCCTTTCCTCTCGGTGTCAGTGGCTTTATGCCAGCGGTATTTGCGGGGGTTTTGGGTGTCGCTTGGCTTGCGCTGGGGCGGAATTCCGGGATCCGCGAACTGGTCGCGAGCCCCGACCTTGGAGAGATCGACCTCTGGGACATTTGGTTCGACGAGGATCATGGCCGCCAGGAGGAAGAGGAGGAGGAGCGAATCTCGGAGAGCTTCGTCCGGCCCCGCGTGCGTCCACCGGGGGGTGGCGAATCCTTGCCATTGGCGGAAACCATCGGGCCGGTTTTGGCGTCTCAGGAACGCGGTGCCATCCGCATCTCTGGACCGGATGGTTCGGGTAAGACGGCCGCACTCAACTATCTGGCTCGTCTCATACCCGCACACATGATGGTCACTTACTTGGAACGCCCTGATCCAATCGTGCTTGCACAGGCGTCGCATCAAGGCCTCGTCGTCTTCGAATTCGAATCAAGTGACGCTTGGCCGAATCTCATCGGCGAATTGACGCTCGCACCGTGGGGACGGGACGAGTGGATCGAGTATCTCCTTGCCGGCGATAGAAGCCGCTGCGCGTCTGTGATGACCCGCCTTGCGGCTTGTGGAAGGGAAGGCGATTTGCTCGACGGCATCCCGGAACTCTGGGCGATCGCTCTCGACATCATGGCGGACGATGAGTTGATCGATGACCCTCGACAGGCGTTGCGGATCGAACTCGACCGGCGTTTGCCGGAACCAGTTTTGCGCAAGCAGATCGAAGCCGACTGTCTGGCCGTACTCGCAATGCATGGGAAAAGTCATCCTCACCGCATGGAGCGCCTCCGGCGTCACAACCCGGATGAACCCCTCTTCCGCCTCATCCGACATCGAGCCACTCAACTCTTGCTCGCCGCTGATCACGTCGAAGACGCACTCGAACAAGGCATCAAGTGCAAGGCGCTCGCCGATCCGTTACCTCGTGACCTCGTCGAAGAGGTGGCGCATCGCATCGCCAGACGGCCGGAGTTGGTGGCGCGCTTAGTGGAACTCTCAACTGGCCTGGACGAGACAATTCACCCGATGGTCGCAAGTCTTCTGCACGCGTTACGCATTGGTTGGAAACCCGGCCGACCGACACCCTGTTTGAGAGGGGCCTACCTGGAGAATGCTTCATGGCCCGCGATCGTACTGACGGACGCGGACATGCGTGATGTCGAGCTGAGCGGAGCTGACCTCTGGGGTGGCCAGTTCGATCGGGCCAGGATGGGAGGCGCTCGGCTTTCCTCCGCGGATCTAAGGAACGCATCGCTGTGCGGAAGCCAGCTTGAACGTGCCGACCTTTCCAATGCTCGCCTGGCGAGAACGCGCGCCAAAGACTGCCGTTTCGAATCCGCTATGCTCGCCAGGGCCGACCTGGAGTGTGCGCTGCTTGATCGAGCGATTTTATTGAGTGCCAATCTGCGAGATGCGAAGCTTGCCCGTGCGAGCCTGGTTGGGGGCGATCTGTCAGACGCTGAGATTGATGGAGCCGATTTCTCTGGGGCGGATCTTTCGGGTGCAGTCATGAGCGGGCTGAAACTTACAACGGCGAGATTTGACGGAGCGCGCTTCACGGGCGCCAATCTTTTTCATGCCGATCTTGAGGGGATCGTGCTCCCGCGAACTGACCTCTCAAATGCCAATCTCAGGCAGGCCATGTTGACTGGATCGGTTCTGCCGGGCGCAAATCTTCGTGGCGCCAACCTGCGTGCGGCCGGTTTGGCTGAAGTCGAGTGGGAGGGGGCCGATCTCCGAGGCGCTGATCTCCGAGAAGTTGCTTTCCATCTGGGCTCATCACGCAGCGGGCTAGTCGGCAGCCCCATCGCCTGTGAGGGAAGCCGTACGGGTTTCTATAGCGATGACTACAACGAACAGGATTTCAAGAGCCCCGAGGAGATCCGCAAGGCGAATCTCGTGGGAGTAGACCTTCGAGGAGCGAACATCGACGGGGTCGATTTTTACCTCGTTGACTTGCGTGGTGCAAAGGTCGATCCCAAGCAAATTCCCCACCTCCGCAGTTGTGGTGCGATACTCGCGTCGCGTGACTGACTATGCCACGGAACTCACTTGTGGACAGTAATCTTCCCTGAACCCGGGAGATTCCTCGCCTTGTATCGTTGCCAACTGTTCAGGCAGTGGCAACGGAGGTATTTCGAACGGTGCAGGGCATTCTTCCGAGCACGCCGTACCTGAGAGTAACATGACAACGGTCGCCTTGTAGGGCATACGATCAAATCACATGGGCTCCTGCAGGAATTCAGGGTGGTGAGCGGTATTCTTGCCAATGTCGGCCTTTTCTGGGTGCCACTGGTGGTACTCAACCAGTGTGTTTGACGTCACTTAGCGCACAGTGGTGGTGTACCACCAGTGGCACCCGACAGTCTGATTTCGACCACCACCCCGAAACCCATCATGAGCGAGCACATAAATGACGCAGTCGCTCGTCTTGCGTTATTTGCCTTCAGCTTTTTCATCATGTTAGGAGCTTTCGATTATGAAACGTTCGACAGTGCTCATGCTATCCAGCGCCTTAATAATTATCGTCTGCACATCAGTCGTGACGACCAAGCTCTTGGCTCAACGCAAGGAAACACCTGCTTCTGCCCCCGTTGAAGAAGCAGTGCGAAAGCCAGAGCCGAAACCTACCTTTAAGAAAGCGAAGCTCACCAAAGAGGAGTTCGACGCTCTTAGAGCCAAGCAGGCAGCGAACCCCCAGCCCAAACGATCGCCCACCAGCTACGGCGGCGGTCACATGAACCAAATGAGGCTTGAGCAAACGCCAAAGGGTATCGACGTAAAAACATCCATTGTGATGTACGACCAACGTCCAGAACATTTTTATATTTGGACTCTGTCAGTCAGAGACGAAAGCGGGAAAGAAGTTTGGGGCAAGACTTACAATCATAGAATCGTAAACATGCCTAACAATGAAGAGATCGAGTTTGCCGAATTGGTGCCAGTCACCAAAACCCAGCTTTACAAGGTTGAAGTGGTGATGTGGGACTATAGCCCGCACTTGGATTACGCGCGATTGAGGACCAAACGCACCGAGCAAGAAGAAGCTTGGATTCGTGGCAGTCGATTCGAAAAAATCGATTGCTTTTACGGGTTGACCGACGAGTATCGGAAGACTCTCAAGCCCTGAAGAAACGCTGACAAAACCGCTGCGGCATGAACTTCGCGACTCGGCCTGATCACCTCCGCGATGTGGAGGTTATCGCTACGGCCAGCGCCTGCATGACCTAGCAGCCCGCCGGGACGTCTCGTCCTCCGGTTTCCCTTCTCTTGAGCAGGGCTACTCGGGAGTTGGTAAGAACGACCTGTTCTGAAAAGGTTGGAACTGCCACCGGTCGTTATGCACATGGAAAGGTGGCTATAGAACCGGTTGATGATGGTTTTCATCAAGTCGAAAGCGTAACGGGTGGAGTAGGAACCAAACATTGCGGAATCATCATGGATACTCTCCCTCCGGCTGGACGATGGTGGAAGCGACTGCCGGTCCGACTGAGCGTGTGGGCGATGATGCTCCTGGCGTTGACGTTCGCCCTGGCTCTTGGCGTGTTTGTCGGCTACCTCCGCAGGGCCTGGCTCCAGCAAGGAGTCGTGGCGGAGACGACGGCAACGGGCGGGTGGGTGAACTACGACTTTCAACTCAACCCCAATGGATCGGGCCGGCCGAGGGCGCCGAAGTGGCTGGTCGACCGGCTTGGGGTCGACTTTTTCGGCGAAATTCGCGACGTCCGGTTGAACGGGGAGGCCAGGCCTGTGAAGCCTGCACTCCTGGAAAAGATCGGGCGGCTCGGCAGACTCAGGAAGCTCCAGGCCTCGGGCGTGCCGGGAATTGATGACGAGGGACTCTCCCACGTGGGCGGCCTTGCGGACCTTGAAGAGCTGGATATCAGTGCGACGGGCGTTACAGGTGCGGGCCTTGTCCACTTGCGCGGGCTGACTCGATTGAGAAAACTAGATCTCCGTGGGCTCCCTCTGACCGACTCCGACCTCGCCCATCTCGCGAGGCTGCGGCGGCTGGAAAGCCTTTCCCTCGACTCGCCCGACGTGACCGACGCTGGGCTCGCGCACCTGGCGGACCTGACCGCTCTCGTGTCGCTCGACCTGGCCGGGTCGGGCATTCGCGGCGAGGGGCTCGCACACCTCGGCCGGATGGAACGGCTGCAGTCACTCAATTTGACCTCAGCGGCGGTCAACCATCTTTCGGCCCTCCCCCCGCTCGCGGCCTTGGAGCAACTCAGTTTGGGCGGTTCAGCGATTAACGACGCCGGCCTCACGGGGATCGAAAAACTCCCGCGGCTCAAGGAACTCGACCTCAGCGATACGACGGTTACTGACGATGGGTTGAGGCACATGGAAAGGCTGGACCATCTGGCCCAACTGATCCTCTGCCGGACCGGGGTCTCGGGCACCGGCGCGGCTTCGCTAGTCAAGATGAAGAGCCTGGCCGACCTGAACCTCCGCGCGACCCGCATGACCATCGACGGCGTGGCCAAACTGGCCCCAAACCCAGCGCTGGCCCGGATCGACCTGTGGGACACTCCCGCCCTCGACGGCCCCTATACGGACAGGATAAAGGCATTGAATCTCATCTCCGAACTTGGCTGGTTCGGGAGCAACGTGGGACTCATCAGGCCGACCTCGACCGTGCCGCCACTCCAACTTGACAAGCGTTTGACGCCCCGACGCAAGCCGGCCCCCCCTAACACAACCGCCCTTTTCCATTCGCGGTAGGCGGCATCAATGGCAGCCCTCTACCTAGTCAGGCTTCACTTGAGGTTTTGTCAGGGCCTATACAGAGAGACTGGCGTTGTTAAAGTAGGAATGATCTCTCTCTAAGCTCGGGCACAAATCTATGCCAATGAGGCTCAAGGTCGAGGCGTTGGCCTGCAGTGTGATCAGCTTGTACGATTCTTAAATAGGAATCTGGGGGAGAACGGGGTAGCATTTCTCAAGAACTGTGTGACGAAAGATCACTTTCTTGAAATGCTTAATCAAGGGCACGTCATCGTACACGTTGACGGCAACCATTGCGTACATGTAGCGGGAATCGTCGAGGATGGCGGCCGCAATTGAGTCAAAGTACGGGACTCAGATGCCGGCAACTACAAGCAACTTCTTTCCAGCTTCATGACCCGATCCGGCGAAAACAATGCGATGATCTTGGTGCGAACCGTTGGGGATCAAAAGTGATGAGCCAAACTCCGGAAAACAACGACAACGCTACAGCAGAGTCAGTTACACGGTGTCGTAAGCTAACCAAAGCATTAAGTGACGATTGGCTCACGTTCGAGAATTACTGCTACAATGTTACAATTACTATTGTGGGCAGCCCTTTCGACGAAGTCCTCGCTTGTGTCGACACCCTGCCACACAATCATATCGTTCCTTATGAGAATTATCTTCGGACGACGCTGGAACCTGTTGACTTCATGCCATGCCCAAGACCGTTCCTCGCCGGAATGGTCACAGAAGAGATGACTGAGCGACGAAAAAGAGAACTTCGACCACACTACGTCCAACTCTATCAATTGATAAAAGAACGCTGCCCTTAAACTTCGCAAGAACATCGGCTCTTGCCGAATATGGTCGCAAGCCTTCGAGAATAGAGTCAGCTCGCACAGGGAAGCGTCGGGTTTATGAATCTTCGTAACGAAGCCATAAACAATGCTACGGAGCTGCTTAGGCAACGAACACTGCGAATATTCGCCAGTACGATGGCAACTTCTAACGTACAAACAGACCTCGCAACCCAGACTCGAGGACAACTGCTGTGGATTTGGAACACATCCGCAGGCATCTCGCGCTCTACAAAAGAGGTATTCTCACCGTCCCCGAGTTCGCCACTTCTATCCTCATCGATCTGATGCAAAGCGACGGCCCCGACGCCGAACTCCCCTCGTTTGTCGCAACATTCCCCGAGCCGGTGCGAAATGGGCTAATCGACCTGCTTCGAGAGATTCAAAAGGCAGACCACCACTGGACACCCTTCAGATTTGGCCCAAGCGGAAGCGTACTCAAAACCGAAGCCGACGATTCCGCAAGACTCCGCCAACTCTGCAATGCGTTACATCTCGACTAGCTGACACACACTCCCCGAACCCGTAGATTGAAAAGTCCAATCCGACTACGCGACAGTGTAAAAGGCTCTGATAAAACCGAAAGGCTCGTGCGGGAATTCAGGGTGGTGAGCGGTATTCCTGCCAATGTCGGCCTTTTCTGGGTGCCGCTGGGTGTACTCAACCAGTGTGTTTGACGTCACTTAGCGCACACTGGTGGCGTACCACCAGTGGCACCCGACAGTCTGATTTCGACCACCACCCCGAAACCCATCATGAGCGAACCGAAATTGCACATAGACTCATGATGTAATATAAGAAAGCAGACAACGCTAGCCGCGAGTGTCGCCCAAGTATTCATCATTACGCCGAGACGGTCATAGCGTACTCGCAATCGACGTAACCCTCCAACGTGTCAAGGTAGAGCTTGCCGGCACGCTTGATCGATAGACGGGCCAAGATTAACTCATGCCATTATAGACACACATGGTTTGATATCGGAAAGCATGTGGCATGAACGCGACAATCTTGCGCGCAAGGCTTGATCGGGCGATTCGACCTAGCAACCCGCAATGACTCGTTTAATGGTCGGGCTTCGGTAGGGCGGACAGGATGAGCAGCGCCAGTACCGTACTTAGCACCGCCGAACCGACGCGCCCCATGCCGGCGGCAACGCCGATCGCTGCGGTCAGCCAGACGCCGGCCGCCGTGGTGAGTCCCCGGATCTCGCCGCGGTCGTCTTTGAGGATGGTCCCGGCCCCGAGGAAACCTACGCCGGCGACAACGCCCTGAAGCACTCGCGTGATGTCTCCGGAGGTGGCGCCCGCCTGTTGGGGGATGAGAATGAACAGCGCCGCACCTAGCGAAACGAGCATGTGAGTGCGGACACCTGCTGACTTGCCCGCGCGCTTGCGTTCGTAACCCAGTGCGCCGCCGAGCAGTGCCGCGATGAGCAGCCGGATCAGCAGGCTGGCGGCTTGACCTGCGTCAGGCAGGTCAGAGAAATCGGCTCGGATGGCGGAGACGATGCGAGTCCACCAACTCATGGGAGACTCCGACATTCATGGTGGCCGGAAGGGAAGTTGAATCGTCTTCAAGGTACCAGAACTTATCCAAGCAATCATCAGCTTTGCGACTGGTGATCGACTACGCAACTTCAACAAATTGCTTAAGTCTATCGTTGCTCGTCAATGGCGTCCGAACGAAAGATCCGCTCGGATACCACTTGAGAATTGGAAACAGCGTCGCGTCCAAGCAGCATTTTGTGCGTCGACTACTGAGCCGCCGGCCGCTGAGGCGATCGTGCCCTGAATGACGGGGTTCGGATTGCGGTTGCTGTGAGGCTTGCTATGACGACCTCACCGGGAACACTATGATAGAGGCTGGTAACATCTAAAGGGGGCGGGTTACTTCATTGACTCTGCGCGACCATGTTTCAAATAAAACCGGTTGTGGCATGATGAAAACCTCACAACACGCTGTGACGCTTATCCTGTTTGTGGCTACCTTTGGCTTCACCGCATGTCGACCGTTCGCGCAGCAACAACCCGATGGCACCAAGAATGGAGGCACGATCACCGTCCAGTCGAAGTCCGCAACCGTCAAACAGTCCTATCCCGGACGGGTCAAGCGAGAACAGTTTATTTATGTGAATTCCCCAGTCGGGGGGCGGCTCTCGGCGATTGCCGTTAACTACAGCCAACTCGTCAGACAGGGCGATGCTCTATTCCAGGTCGAACCGCCAGCCGACAAGGAAAAACGAGGCGCTGAAGCCTCAGACAAGTTGGTCTCCATCAAGGCACCTTTCGATGGTCGATTGAGCATCAACCTGCCAAATGTGCCGCAGGGCAAACCTGTGCGTAAGGAAGCCACCCTGGCGTACTTGCTCACCGACAACACGATGGTGGTCGAGTTCGACGTGCCCGATGGACGTGGCATCGCGTGGATGAACGAACCGGGTAACGATTTGCGGAATTGGCGTCTGGAACTCATTCTGGCAGATCAAGCCAAATATCCTCATAACGGCAAAATCCTTGGCATTGCGAGCAAAATCCACAACGAAACGACAGACCTCGGCTTCGAGGCGGAATTTCCGAACCAGGACAAATTACTACGCCTCGGCGGGAAGTGCACGGTGGTGGTGGACCGAGTTTTGAAGGACTCGATTATCATTCCGCGACGAGCAACATTCGAGATTTCCCAAGAGCGTTATGTCTACGTCGTCGATGACGATCGTCTTGCGCACCGGCGAAAAATTGTCGTTTGTGACGAAACGGACGAAGAAAGCTTCGTCGTCACTATGGGGCTCAAAGTCGGTGACAGGATTGTCGCAAACGGAATCGCGCAGGTTCGCGACGGTGAGAAGGTTGATGGATTGTAACTTCGAGCAACCAATCGAAGAAATGGTCGTGCATGCGGGCATTGGTCATAACATGTCGTTTTCTGCAAAAGGAATCTACTGAGCGATGTCGCGAACCACATACAAAAGTGGTTTTGTCGCAGCTTTTAAGAGGTGAAGCCGCGGAACGAAGATAAGTTTTGTACAGAGCTTTGAGAAAAAGATTGACTGATATCGAACTTCGTGATTCGCTGGCGAAGTCGTGCTTTGTCGCAGTCGACGCATGCCACCGTGTGTTGTGGCAAGCCCACAGCCTTGCTCCCTTTTTTTGGAGTTCCCCCCAATGTTTCGACGATCGTTCCACGTCGCTGTCTTGGGATTCGCGGTACTCGTCTGCTTGAGCGGCCGGGTTGCCGAAGCGCAGACGAAACCGTTCAAGCTGACCGGATCGGGCCTCGCCCCTTACGGTTTGTCGCTGATTCCCGGCGTCCCCGCCCCGCACGTTTCTACGGGAACAGCCACCGAGCTTGGGCAACACACCGGCGCGGGGCACTTTACGTTTCTCGAGTTCACGGGACCGTTGACAGCCGATTTTTCGAGTGCCCCCACATACACATTCGTCGCGGCCAATGGCGACCAATTGGTTTGCACTTACGGTGACGTCCACAACGGCGCTCTGTTGCCGGGCGAGGTCACTCTTACCCCGCAAAGCGACGGAAGCTTTACCGCTGAGTTCGTCGCGGAATTCAACCCTGTGCCGTCGCAGTGCACGGGACGCTTCAAGAACCTTACCGGCGGCAGCTTCTTGATGATCGCCAAGAGCTCGCCGTTCTTCCTCATTGGCGCTGGTTCCACGGCCTTCGTTTACACCTGGGAAGGTAACGGCTCGCTTGTGTTTGCCAAGGGGAAATAACTTGGACTGAAGAAGCTTCGCCGAGGTGAGGCTTTGTCTCGCCTCGGCGGATTTTCAGTCCGCGATTTGGAACAAGCCAAAGGATCGACAAAAACAACGAATGATGGTGCGATTCTCAAGGCTGTCCAGGTCAATGCTGCGCGAGGCGGTGGAGAAACTGTCTACCCGCTTGGCAGAGGGCCAAGGGGAGTGGGCTGCGCAAGATTCGCTAGGTGGTTGAGAGGACATATCTTGGTTGAAAGAATTGCGCGGGATGCGAGTTTGCTATGATTGTCTTGGTGTCATGATGGATGCCTGCGCGACTCTAGCCGCTCGCATTGTCTGCTTTTGAATATTACCGCATGATGCAATGTAAAAACTTATGATTTGCTAGAGCTTTTTGGTCATGCTGAATTTGTTGCGGTCAAAGGTGCGGCCTAAGTCGTTTCGCCCCAAAGACCGCGGCTCTTGTCTAGGCGGCGTGAGCATCTATCGGACTTGTCGAGGCGTGCTTCGAGCCTGGGGCGCGTAGGAGTTTCCGTACGATCGCCGGTAGGGCCATGTTGTGAATCAGCCAATTTCGGAATGTTCACGATCGACAGTAGAACGGTCGGTTCTGCGAGCCGAGACTTAACCGCACCTTGGCGGCGGCCTCGTGCGATCGAAACAGGGGCGGTCAGGTAGTGATATCGAGCCTCGATTGACACAATTACACAATATCGTGTAATGTTGGATTGGGAGGACCGAACATTGGCTCGAAAGCAATCTACCTCGATTGATCCAGCGTGCTGTGCGCCGGGCGATGCTTGCTCGTCTAGGTTACCGCTCGGTGAGCGACCGCTGCTTGGTTTTGTCGATGCGGTCAAGGTGATGGCTCTCTTTAAGGTGATGGCCAACGACACCCGGATACGCATTTTGCACCATATTGTTCGGAGCGGTGAAGCGACCGTTACCGAGATTGCGAAGACGCTGGGCATGAAGCCGCAAGCGGTGTCGAACCAATTGGTGCGGCTGTCGGATACGCGGATGCTTACTTCGCGTCGCGAGGGCAATAACGTCTTTTACCGCGTCACCAACGGCTGCGTGGCTCCGCTGCTTGACCTGGCTCTTTGCCTGATGGAAGACGAGCAGAAGCCGAATGTTGCCAACGGAGGAAACGTTGTCGAAATCCATTGAAGAGAGTGTTCGCGAGAAATATGGCGCGGTCGCGGCGAGCTCGCTTTCGAGTGAGCATGGAGGTGGTCATCGCGTTGCTGAAGCGTTCGGCTACACCGCTGAAGAGCTGGCGAGCATCCCCGCTGAAGCAAATATGGGCCTTTCTTGCGGAAACCCGACAGCAACGGCCAACCTTCGCCGTGGTGAAGTGGTGGTCGATCTGGGCTCGGGTGGCGGACTCGACGTCTTTCTGGCCGCTCAAAAGGTGGGACCGACCGGCAAAGCAATTGGCATCGACATGACGCCGGAGATGCTTACTCGGGCTCGCGAGAGTGCGAAGCGGCAGGGCATCGATCATGTCGAGTTCCACGAGGCGACCATTGATAAGCTTCCACTTGCCGACGCGTCGGTTGATTGCGTGATCTCGAACTGCGTGATCAACTTGGCCCCGGATAAGCAGGCGGTCCTTCGCGAAATTGCCCGCTTTTTGAAACCGGGTGGCCGCGTCGCGATTTCGGATATTGCCCTCAAGAAACCACTGCCGCCTGAGCTGGCCAATGGTCTGCTGGCCTGTGTCGGCTGCATTGGCGGAGCGATCTCGATCGACGATTACATTTCGGGCCTGAACGGCGCAGGGTTCGATGCGGTCGAGGTGGTCGATACGCAGAAAGATTTGAACGCATATACGGAAGTCGAAAACCAAGCGGGTTGCTGCTCACCGGCAGCGTTGGCTTCGCCGGGGTTTAATGTGGTGAGCGACGCTTGTTGCACGAGCGAAAGCGTGGTGCATAACGCACTCGCTGATTTGCTCAAGAAATACAACGTGAATGAGTACGCGGCGAGCGTGCAAGTTTTCGCCGTCAAACCTTGATTGATCTCGTGAGGAACTTTTCGCGTCATGCATCTTCTTATTGCCGTGGCGGCTCTTACGGGTTCGCCAGAAACTCCCGATGTTGGTCCCCTCGTGCGTTCGCTGTGGCTGGTGCAACGGTACGGCACGGCTGAAGCATTGGACCCGAAGAACGATCAGCGGGTGAAAGCCGTTCTGTCTAAAGCCCTCGCCAAAGACGTTGTGATCACGCTCAAGGAACTTGGGGAGTTTATGCAGCCAGATGTTTTTAGCAAGCTCGCGGGTCCAGATGGTACGCTCGACTCGGCCGATGTTGCCAAAGCTCTCGATGCGGCAACCTCGGAGAGTCGAGCGAAGCTGACGCCGGCTCTCAAGCAGCACGCCGATTATCTGGCGACGACGTTCGAGCAGATTGACCCGGTGCACCGGGAAGCGGGTGAAAAGCTTGCTCAATGGATTGCCGCGAATTACGAGCCGGGCAAGCCGCTGAATGTCACGGTTGTCTGCACGGGCAATTCGCGTCGGAGCATCCTGGGGTCGTCGATGGGGAACCTGGCCGCGGCGTATTACGGCATGCCTGAGATTCATTTTTATAGCGGCGGCACGGCTCCGACCGCGTTCAACTCACGAACCGCGACCGCGTTGAAAGCGGTGGGTTTCGAGGTTGAACCAACCGGCAAAGAGGCTGCTCGCGGTGAGCCGAAAACCGAGAATCCTGTCTATCGAATTACGTGGGGCAGGGGACTCGAGTCCCTGGAATTCTCGAAGCATTACGCCGATACGTCCAACCCGCAAAAGGGCTTTGCTGCATTGATGGTTTGCAGCGAAGCAGATGAGGGGTGCCCGTTCGTGAAGGATGCGACGCTTCGCGTGTCGATGCCTTACCTGGACCCCAAGATTTACGACGGCGGAGCGTATGAAGCGACAAAATACGCTGAGCGCCGGGACGACATCGGGCGGCTTATGCTTGCGGTGATGGTGCAGGCCCGAGGCCAACTGGCCTCGAAGGGATCGAGCAAGTGACGAATGTTGAGGCGTTCGATCCCGAAGCGTCGGGCCTTCGATCGTTACTCGATCTGTTTCTTAAGAGCAAGTCGCCACGGTGGGGTGTCAAATCCGTGGCCGGCCCCTTGTAAACCAACAGGTTGCTCGGGCGTTTGGTGATGAACGAGGGTGTCGAAGAATTCGTCGGGCATGGGAGCCATGGCTATAACGGTCGTCGTTTTGCAAACGAATCGACCGCGTCATGGCTCAAGCCTCAAGACAAAGCGGTTTTGTCAGAGCTTTTTGGTTTCGCTCCGTCCTGATTGCGTTCGTTTCGACTTCGATCAACTGACTCATCTGGAAATAAAGTTAAACTGCGCGCGAATTGTTGCGGCCGGAACGTTGATTAGGAACGAGTAGAGTCGCACAGCACGCCATCATTTCCGGCGTACTGCTTTGTGAGCGACCACGGCGCCGACGCCTGGATCTCAAAGCCCACCACCCCGGTCCATCATGGATCACGGGCGAAACCGTGATGATTCCATTGTTATGGTTTCGTCATGAGTTATGGGCTCTGTCATGCGCTTGACACGTTCACCCCCCCGCCAACGCATTTAAAGGACGTGGGCGCGCGGCTGTGGGTCGTGATCAAAGAATGTTCGTACCAACTTGCTCGAGGACGACGTGATGAATTCCGAAAACCTCCCTCAGCCGCTTCCGAATCGTCGCCAAGTTATCAAAGCGGGCGCTCTCGCTGTTGCTTCCGTTGGCTCGCAAGCAGGAACCTTGATGGCGGCGGTTCCCGGCGTGAAACATGGTGAAACGCCTGGTCTCACTGAAGGTCCATACTGGGTTGACGGCCAACTACACCGGTATGATATCCGGCTCGATACTTCAACTCAAAAATACACGCTCGGTGTTCCCCTTTACCTGGCGTTTACGGTCTCGCAACTTGCCGACACTGCACCCTACACAACGCATCCGCTAGTTGGTGCGCGTGTCGACATCTGGCACGCCAATGCGCAGGGGCTGTACTCGGACGAGACTTCAGAAGGCACGGCGGGGATGAATTTTAGTCGTGGCTTTCAGGTGACGAACAAGCAGGGAAGTGTCGAATTTCTTACGGTTTATCCGGGGTGGTATTCTGGTCGCACGCCACATATCCACGTACGAATTCGCACATTCGACAAGTCGGGAAACGTGGCTTATGACTTCACGTCTCAAGTCTTTTTCTACGACGCTGTGACGAATGCCGTGTATGCCAACCACGTTGCCTATACGAGGAGTCAGGCGAGAGACACGACCAATACGACGGATGGCATTTTTACTGGCTCGTCTCAAAACAGCAGCCCAGCAAAGAACGCGGGTACTTATATGTACCTCAAGCTCGTGCAGCTTCAAGGTCAGTATGCAGGGGCTTATCACTTTGTAATCGATCCTTCCGACTCTGCGAACGCAGATCCCACCGACGGAACTGAAAACGGCTTCGGGCCAGGTGGACCGGGCGGTGCTCCTCCGAGCGGCACGCCGCCAACTCCTCCGCCAGGCACAACGTCGAATTGAGGCTGAGGTTGCAATTTCGCGATCCCTTGATCGACCAAGATCAAGGGACTTTTTATTGAATGCGATTGAACCGTCGGCAAAAAAGCGGCCAGAAGACGGTTCTAGAACCCGTGCCGTGAGCGCGAAGTGCAACAGGCCCGAGGCTTTCGGCCTATTCATAGCGATTGAGAATTGGCCGAGGTGTGAAGTCTGCGCCTTCACAACGACTGGTCTCGATGGAAATTTGTTTGAAGCGAGTAAGGCTTCTGCGCGCGTATTGAATTTGTTGCCAATTCGCCACTCGATGAGCACGATCTTAAATGGCGGATTATGGTCTTCAGCTCAAAAAATGATACGTTCGTTTCTATTCGGTCTGGCGAAACCGTGCAGCCAACTGTTGTCTCGCGCTCCCCTGCGAGGCGATCTTTTCCGATGAAAGACGTGACTCGCGTCATCTCGGCGGTCGAGGGGCGCGACCCGCAGGCGGCCGGCCAACTTCTTCCTTTGGTTTATGAAGAACTCCGCAAACTCGCCTCGCAGAAGCTGGCCCACGAGGCTCTTGGCCAGACGCTGCAGGCCACGGCGTTGGTCCATGCAAGAGTTCATCGCCATTACCGACACATTCATTATTTGGTGGGTCTGGCGACGCTCGGAATGATGCTCATATACCAGGCCAGTCGTGCTCCGGCCCTTGTCTGGCTTAGCGGGGTGGCTGGACGCTCGTAGGCGACGCTGACAAAACATAGGTATTCGGTTACTTCATCATGATGCGTCAGCGGTTTTATCAGGACCTTGATTGACACGGCGTTTTGCTATGTTCCAAATGCGATTGGCCGTCGTTATCAGGAGCGATCGGATGACCGAAAGGGAAGCAATAGATTTCGCGACTACTGCTGCGCGAGTGTATTGGCACGGGCCTTTGGAGCTCCGTACCATAATCGAATGACGCCGGAATTTGTAAGGGAAGGCTTTAGAAAAGAACGAATTGAGGTAGATTGGTATAAGCAAGAGTATGGCGTCGAATCTAGTGAGGAGTCTCTGAAAAGTCTCGCCGACCCAATGCGTTTGAAGATATGGCAATATACTGGATAGTTGCCTTCATTGGTTATCCTACAGATTCGCAACCACAAGCCAAATGTCTGTCTGTAAGGGTCGATGAAGAGAGTGGTCAGACCAGTATCGATGACTAAAACGTGCGGATCAAAGAGGAGGAGTGAAGAGGTTTGATTTCCCACGGATTGCACTTTTAGAATGACTTCGGCTTTTGTCTAGGCGGCCTGATCATCCTTCGGTTTTGTGGAGGCGTGCTTCGAGCTTCGGGCGCGTAGTCGTTGGCATGCTTTCGCCGCCAGAGCTATGAGGGCTGATGCTACAAGTGATTGACTGACGCCGCTCCAGTAGGCGAAAGATGAGTTCTCCGAACCAGAGTGAATGATCGCCTGGCGTTCTTCGTAGGTCACTTTCTGCAACGTACTGAGTGTTTCTTTTGCCTTGCGCATCTCTTCTTTTACCTTTTCATGCTCTGCTTGCTTTTCCTTGGTCGCCTCTTCGAGGGCCTGAATTCGGGAGAGAAATTCCCTCTCCGCTTGCTCGCGTTTCTGCTCATATTCTTCAGCGAGTACGGGCCGTTTCCAAGGTGCGGTCAATCCTGTTTGTTTGAGTGCCCATAACGAGAGCGGTAAAGAGGTGACTGCGGCAATCAGAATTGCTGCGACAATACCAATGGTTGTACTGGTTGGGAGTGGTTCAAACGGAAACCCCTGGCCCATGACCGGTCCAAAGTCGTTCTCGTTATCCTCGGATTTCTTGTCGATTAGTTTCTTGATCCCATCGACGGTCAGCACGACGGAACAAAGCACAGCAATGAAGGCCACAGCCGTTACGAGAAGGAGAACAACAAAGTACACTGCGTTGCCGATCATCGATGCGCTCCAGGCTTCATAGCCAGAGAAGGGAAGAAGACCGCTCGATCTGCAATTCGCTGAGACTTCGCGGACAAATGCAAACGAGCATCCGGATGTGGGAACCGGGCGGCTACTGTCGAATCCAGTCACCCTGAGTGACACACGCAGCAAGAACGGCTGGCGTGTCAATGGGGCGATACCATCTGTCGAAGCTTGGGCAAATCATGGGTTTGCGGTACGGAGCAATGACGTGCATTGTACCCCTTCCTCATCATGCAAACTGTCGGGAATCAGGGATTTCGGGGCTTCGAGGACGAGTACGAGGAGCTTGGCACTGCTTCTCGTCGTCGGTGAGGATCAGATTTGTTTTGGGTCGGCTGCGTGGCGATCGAGACTTCTTTGAAGAGGTTTTATCCAAGGAAGGCAAGTGCGCATCACTTGTTAGACGAAATTATGGCTTAGGGCACTCGCTTGTTTGCGTGATGAATTGCACGTTATACTCTGGTCCTTCTCGTATTAATCCATTGCTGCACCAACCGCTGAGAGTGATCCCGATGACGGCAACTGTGTTGTCTTTTGCGCTCGCCTTACTTTCGCAGGTTTCTGGTTCGTGGCAGATTGTCACATCTGCGGAGGGCAATTTCACTGTCGCGATGCCGGTGAAGCCAACCCTTAGTTCGTCGCGTACGATCAACGACGCGGGAGGCTCGTTCAAGCTCAATATTGTCGGATGCGACACCGCGAGCGCGGCTTATATTGCGTCCTGCTATCAGTTTCCCACGGCGATCGCTCGCGGCGGCGAAATGTCTTACCTCAACGTTTCCCGCGACGATATTGTGAAGCGGTATAACGGCCGGGTCACGTCTGAAAAGCAGATTCGGCTTGATTCGAGCATCGGTCGTGACCTTACGATCCAGGCGATGGAACGAGGTGTCGGCGTTCTGACGATCAGGCTTCGTCAATACATACGGGGCAAATCGATCCACGCGCTGCTCGTCGTCTCGGCGCCGAATCGGGAACTACCGGACGACGTTGGCCGATTCTTCGGCTCGTTCGCTTACGGCACGGACAAAGAGGCCCAAGCTCACGCTTCGGCGCCGCCGATCACCCTCGCCGGCAAGGCCCTGGCTTCTTGGGGAACGATCGTAGACCCGTATGAAGACAGCACGTTCAAGCTGGAAGGATCTTCTCTGCACGTCACTCTGCCCGCGAAGCACAAGGATATGTCGGGCAAGGGCGATCCGATTGGCGGTCCGCGCGCACTCCGCGATGTTGAAGTCGAGGGAAACTTCGTGCTGACGGTGAAGGTTGTGGGCGAGTTCAAGCCGGACGGTAAGTCGACGAATCCGAAGGCGGTGCCATATAACGGCGGCGGCCTTCTGGTTTGGGCCGATTCAGGCAATTACGTACGGCTCGAGCGGGCGACGATTATGCGCGGGGGCAAGCTGAGCACATATGCAAACTTCGAGGAATACGAAGGTGGCGGCCGCGCCGGCGCCTATAGCGGTGCGCTCGGAACTGGTACGGCGTACCTCAAAGTGGAGCGCCGGGGGGGCCGAATCATGGGGTCGGTGAGCAATGATAACGTGACGTGGACCCAGATTCGCCCCGTTGACGTTTCTTGGCCCGCGAAGGTTAAAGTCGGCGTGCTGGTGGTAAACTCGAACAACGCCCCGCTTTCCGTTACTTTTGAAGACTTCAAGATCAACGGCAAGTGAGGCGAGGCTGACGTTCGCTCGCTGGCGATTGATTGCAATGAAAGCGCGCCGGCTGCGCTAAGTTCATGAACGCTTGTTCGCGCGGCCGGGGTTGGAGGGAGGAGCCCGAAACCCCCGCCAAGCAGGCGGCCTACGCGTGGCGGGAGACGAGGCATCAGCCGCTTGATGCAGATTCATTATCGAGTGTTGAGGAAACGGATTCTCGGATCGCTATTGTTTTGTACGATTCGCGTTGGCTGAGTGCCGGAACGCGACGTAAAACGGGCTGAGTCCGTTGGGTATCAGGGTTTATCCGGTGCGCTGATGGTGTTTTGAATGAGAGATTCGTTCGCGAACTTCTTTGGGCCGATGCAGAATTAAGTCTGCAATTGAGGTTGGTACAAAAGGTTTGGGATTTGCGTAGTGTCGGTCAACGTAGTTGCGGATTGTTTTTCTTCTGTAGGCACACTTCGCTATCAATCGTTTTCTCTGTGATCACGTCTCCGCGGAGAAATGTTCCGCCTGATTCAGCCAAGAACTGCTAGCCTCTGTTTGAAATCTCTCAGATGGTTGATGAAGCGGTGAACGTAAGGAGATCCTCGACTGCAGCAGGCTCGTTGGAACTGTTCTGAAAGTGTTTGCGAAACGATCGAATTATCGTTAAATAGAGTTTGACAATGGATCGGTGCTTTTCTCCCTCGTCGAGCGACAAAGATGCACCAAAACGTGAGTACAATCACCAAGCTATTGATACTAAATATATTTGTTGCAGTGGCAGTTTATGTGATCATTGAGATTCACGAAGTCACCGAACATAGTTATCATACATGGGATACGGGAAGACTTGTAAGCGTTTTGTTAATCGATACTTCTGTCGTTACGTTTTGCGGCCTAGCACAGAATTGTTTTATAGCGAGAGACAGTAACGATGATGTTTGGCGGAGAATAGCTTCACGTCTATTGTTATTCTTTAGCGTGATCGATCTTATGTGCACTATTAGAGTGTTATGGCCGCTGACTCTCGTGAGGAGTAGCGTATTGCTTTACGATTTCTTCTTTTACTACACCAATACCTTTGGCATTCTCATTTGGGCGTCATTGATTTCACTAGTTACGCGTGATGGGAAGAGGGCATTGCCCTCGAAATTGACCCCACTCGTTGCTATTCTGTCTGCTCAAGTCCTAATCGATTAGTGGCGTTATTTATATGATTAAGACAATAGCTATCAACCGGACCTCTGACGTTCCTGATCGCTAACTTCGTGTCGCTTCATGGTGCAGGCGTCCTTACCTGCATCCTTCGTAAGCTATTTCAGAGTTTTCGATCAAAGCTTTGGTCGAATCCAGTTTGCCGATTTCGCGGGAGGTTTTGGCGACATTACTTCGTGAAGAAGGTGCTCTTTCGGCGGTCGAGGACGGTTGTGCCGGCGGGGATTGTGGTATCAAATAATGAATCATCGATTTTGGTGTTGAACTTCGACTTATTGAGTTCAACCTTTAGCTCGCAGATGAAGCTGTTCTTCCCATGGAACGGAGATTTGGCGTCCTTGTAGTAGACGCGCCTTATGCTGCGAACGGGGGCCCAGACGCCAGGTGAGACTTCGGAGAGATTGTTAACGATGTCTAAACTGCGGGCGTCGCCCCCTTTACCAAGGTTCATCCATTGTTCGATTCGAGTGGGCATAAAATTCCGGTCTGGGTCGAGCCAGAGCGTCCAGCGCATGTTTGCGAAGTCTCCCTGTGTTGCGGTGGGAACTTCGACGACCCAGAAACGACCGTCGCGCGGCAATAGCTTTGATTTGCGCTGCTTCGATAAGGCGATTCGGTCTATTGTGCCCATGACGGTGCGAAAGGTTGATTCGTAGTCCTCATATTCTGAGCTTCCGAAGCTTGGGAGCGATTGATCGATGGTTACGCTGTGTCCGGCAAAGACGTACCCGGCTTTTCCGTCCCAAATGATGGGAGGGGAGAAGCGACCGCGTTTGTCCGCTCCGAACTCGCCGCGCCTCTTTCCGGCCTTGCGATAGATTCGCGAGAAGTTCGAAGGCAATATTGTGGCGTCATTCTCTGGAACGAGCTCGCTCTTGCCGTTTTTCTCGACTAGAAACAGCTTCGATTTCAACTCCAAATTCAGTTCGTATGAGGCGATGAGGTTTGCGCCAGCCTCCCAGCGATCGAGTACTTGCTCAACTGTCAGATTTTTGGGGGCTGTATCCGCAATCGGCACTGCTTGAGCGAGCAGGTTTGATGCAATGATTAGGGAGAGCACGGCTGAATTTCCTCCACATAAGCCAAGCCATCGGGCCGACGAGGTTATCGAATACGAGGAAACCGGTCGAACGTCTCTTTGCGTCCCTGGGTTGATCGATCAAACTTCTTGACGCTTTGATGACCGGCAAGGGCATCTCGCAGATACGAGCCATTCCAAAATCCCAAAAATGGGAGGCGAGGTCCAGGGGCTGTTTTAGGGCGAGAGTATCATTGTGCTCTTGCTGCCGGCAGTTTCGCTTTTGCTGGGACAGTGTTTATTAGGTTCTCAAGTCTCGTGGCGATTCGGCGAGTTACTTTCGTACATCGGGTCGTTTGTTCGTTGATGATCGGGCGCCTTTGAGGTCGCGCGAATTCAGCCCTCGGCGATTGCGACAGTGAGTGGAGTTGGGAGGATCAAGTTGAGACTTGTGGTGAATTGAGATTTTTCGATCGTGAAATCACCGACTGAGCTATAATCGCGACGAGCACCTGGCGCTAGAATGGAGAGTCACATGAGTTGGATCTACAGGTCAGCTTGGCGATTGGCTCTCGGGATTCGGATTGGTTATTCGTTTTTGTGTGCGGTGGGGCTGGTTTTGGGACTTGTTACGATGGCGTTGGGCGCGGATGAGCCCAAAATAAAAGAAGTTGAGCAGCGCATTCGCAAGCGAAGAGCGGAGAATCTCGAAGCCGTTCGGTTGCTAAACGAGCAACTCTTGAAGCGATGGAAAGAACAACGATTGGTCCTGGAAGAAGAAGAGAGTACGTTCGGGACGATCGCGCGTGGGTTGGATGGAGTTGGCGTTGATGCGCGTCTCAATGACCTGTTATACGACCTTGATGTGAAGCTATCGGGCAGGCGCCTGCTTGCGAGCGCGGATTCGCCTTCGAGGCGCCCGACTCAAGCGGTGGTGATTATCGGGGCAGACAAGAAAGACATCCCCATCAGAGCGAACCGATCGCCGTTTGAACCGGATGGCGTTGACTTGGGAGCGACGAAGGATCCGAAACGCTATCTGGTAAATGGCGACGGCATTGTTGACTTCAGTAAGCTCTTTCGAGTCGACAAAGGCGCAAATGAAAATGGGTGGTGGCCGATGCTTCCGCAACGTGATGTCTTTTCTCTCAGTCAGAGAACGCCACTGAGTGCGGAAGAGTCTGCTCGACTGAACCAATTGAAGACTCGCATTGCGGATAGACGGCGATTGCTGCGGGAAATTTCCCTTGATTTGCAGCTCGCCCATTCGCTCTTGATTGAACTTGGCGATGACCGAGCACCAAGACCTCCAGTCATCGGTGTGCCGAGCGGAGGTCGTTGAATTCTTAGAGCTCATGTTGGATTGTGGGGTGGTGATCGAACTTGGACTGTCGGGTGCTGCTGGTGGTACTTTATTAGTGTGCCTTGAGAGACGTCTAACAGCCCGTTGAACTATCCGGCGATGGCATTCTCAAATGCTATCGAGCAA
>CAMFLR010000010.1 GCA_945957605.1 uncultured Isosphaeraceae bacterium | reverse complement strand
TCGCCTCCGTGCAGCCCATTGCGGCGGCGATTTGTTCGTAAGGCAGTACTTCGAAAACCCGGAGCGTGATCGCTACGACCTGACGTTGTGAGAGCCGACGAATTGCCGCGACGATTTCTTCGCCCAATTCCTGACTGGCGACTTCCTTCCACGGCGAGTGGGAAAGGTCGACGATCTCGTCTTCGGAGTTGGTCGGTGCGGCCCGATTTCGTTCCCTTGCGCGACGACGGGCGACGCTGCACGCTGCGTCGGCGCAGATTTTCAAGATCAGGGCAGACGGGACGGCGTGCCGGATAATTCGATGCCGGCGTTTCCAGATCACCACGAGCGCAGATTGAAGTGCGTCCTCGGCATCCTGGGCGTCGCGCGTGATCCGCCATACTGAACGAATCATGCGGTCCTCGAGCGGATCGATGAATCGTCCGTAAAAGTCGTCCGGCGTGTGCATCGACGTTCTCGGTCGTGGCAGGGACGGGCTTATGACGAAGAAGAAAGCCTTTTCTGCTGAGGTTACCGCCGCAACTGTGAGTTTTGTGGACACCCAAATCGAAAATCGTTCCTAAATCCCAGAAGTTGACCGGGAATCTCGCTCGTCGTCGGCTCAAGGCGAGAACCAGCCTCTGGTCAACTCTGTCTACCACCCAAACCGCTTTCTCGATAAAATGCCGCGAATGGCTCGGCGTTTGCCGCGGTCACGTCGTTTCACGAATTGCCCAATTTCCCGTGGAGTTCGCAGGTACCGATGAGCACGTCAACCACCACCATCAAGGCCGTCCGTGGACGTGAAATCCTGGATAGTCGAGGCAACCCCACGGTCGAGGTCGACGTTGTTCTGGCCGACGGCAGCCTGGGCCGTGCAGGCGTTCCGTCGGGTGCCAGCACCGGGATTTATGAGGCCGTCGAACTGCGCGACGGTGATAAAGGCCGCTACCTCGGCAAAGGCGTCAAGAAGGCGGTTGAGAACGCCAACACAGCGCTCGCGAAGGTCGTCATCGGCCGCGATGCCGCCGACCAGCCCGGCCTCGACGCCGCGATGATCGCTGCCGATGGTACGCCCAACAAAGGCAACATCGGTGCGAACGCGATTCTCGGTGTGAGCCTCGCCGCTGCCAAAGCTGCTGCGATCTCGACCGGCCTGCCGCTCTACCGCTACCTCGGCGGTGTGAATGCCCGCGTCTTGCCCGTGCCGATGGCGAACATCATCAACGGCGGCAAGCATGCTGATAACAAGATCGACTTTCAAGAATTCATGATCATGCCTCTCGGAGCCAAGAGCTTCTCCGAAGGCATCCGCATGGTGGCTGAGGTGTTCCACAACCTCAAGTCGCTGCTCAAGAAGGCCGGCCACAACACGGCCGTCGGCGATGAAGGCGGCTTCGCGCCCAACCTCGCGAACGAAGAGGCGATCAAGTACATCCTCGACGCCATCGATAAGACGGGCTACACGTCGGGCATCGGCAAGGATTTCGCGATTGCCCTCGACTGCGCCAGCTCGGAACTGTTCGACGAAGGCGACAAGAAGGGTTACAAGTTCTGGAAGTCGAATCCGGACAAGCTCTTCTCCACCGACGACATGATCGCCCTCTTTAGCGACTGGGCGAGCAAGTACCCGATCGTGTCGATTGAAGACCCGCTCGACCAGGACGACTGGGACGGCTACGCCAAGATCACCAAGGCGCTTGGCGACAAAGTACAGATCGTGGGCGACGACTTCTTCGTCACCAACCCCGCGCGTCTGGCCGACGGTATTGCGAAAGATGCGTGCAACAGCATCTTGGTGAAGGTGAACCAGATCGGCACCCTCACCGAAACGCTCGAAGCCGTGGGCATGGCCCAGCGCAACGCCTACACGGCCGTGCTCTCGCACCGCTCGGGCGAAACCGAAGACAGCACGATCGCCGACATCGCCGTCGCCACGAACTGCGGTCAGATCAAGACCGGCAGTGCGTCGCGTTCCGATCGTATCGCCAAGTACAACCAGCTTCTTCGCATCGAAGAGGAGCTTGGTAAGGACGCGATCTACGGTACGGCAATTTGGAAGCGATAAGCTTCTGTAGAAGTGAATTCAGAAAGGCCTGCGGAGCAGATGCTTCGCGGGCCTTTTTTGTCTCGGGTGATAGGTATTGGGACAAACATTGGGTGGCCTGGACAACTTGTTGTCCAGGTGACGCAGTCACAGGAGGAAAGGCGGAAATTGTTGCGACATCCTCTTGTCGCTTCGCGACCGGGACAACAAGTTGTCCCGGCCACCCATTCATTCTTGTGTTCGCTATCGAATTGGCCAATTTTATTATATTAATTCTTTTTAATCACCGCCGGCGGAGCCACGTTCGCCAACCCTCCGCTCGGCTTGGCAATTTTGATTTGCAGGCCAATCTCATTGGCGGCATCGTAGGCGATTACTGCCTTGGCGTGAGGTGTCGTGTAATCGGCTGAGAAGAGCATCGCGCTTCGGCCGGTGTCGGTTCGTAGCGTGCGAAGCTTTTCGGCGAGATTCATCATCGTCAGGGCGCCGGGGAACGGCTGACGGTCGATTCGCACGGTGCCGGATGTGTCCATCTCGACGAGGATGTAGTCGGCCTTCAACTCGTCGAGCGTTTTCGAACGTCCTTGCGCGGCGGCTTCGGGCGGTGCGTCGGAGTTGGGCTTCGGAACCTCGAGCGACTTGTAGAGCACGGTCGTCGCGGTGACGAGAAAGAACAACACGAGCTGGAACGCGACGTCCACCATCGCCGCGAGGTCGAGCTCTTCGACCGTCTCGGCCGAACCACGCGCGAGTGTGAATTCGGCGGCGGCCTCATCCTCGTCGAGCGGATCGTATTCGTTCTCGTCGTCGAAAATGTCGTACTCAGCCTCTTCCCACGGCGATGGACCCGGGCCGATAACTGGCACGGCCGGAATGCTGTCGCCCGAGGGTAGAATCGCCGCGAGAGATTCGTCGCCCGTTTCTTCGAGAATCTCCAACTCGTCGTCGGAGTCGCTTTCTTCTTCCTCTTCGAGGATTTCTTCGGGAGGCGGCGACGTCGTTTCGAGCTCGGCGTCCGAAAGAATTTCGAGCTCGTCCTCGTCATCCTCCAGGTGCGGTTCGTCCACGCTTGGCGCGGGGGCGGCGGGAGGCGGCGGAGCAGCGGCGACAGGCTCGGCGTCTTCGAGCAGATCGAGACGATCGCCGATGCGTTCCCAAGGCTGGCCGGATGCCGAGGGGCGAATCAGGTCGTCCTCGGTCAGGGCGCCGCGCGCAAGGGCGACCTTCACGGAGGTGGAATCCAGTCCCCGTTCGACTTCAAGGCGATCGCTGTGGAAGACGTCCCAGATCGTCACGCGTATCGGCTCAACATGCCTAATTAAATATCATGCGTCGACGGCGCTACTCGGGCTCGCGCACGCCAAGATGGATGGTTACGCCGCTCTCTCGCTTGGCAATTTCGCTGATAATGCCGACCACTTCGCCATGAGGAATCGAGCCGTCGGCCTGAAGCACGACTTTGCGTTTCCCCTCGGCCACACCCTTTGAAACCGCGGAGACGACTTCATCCATCGATGCCCCCTGATCACCTTTCAGGCCGACGAGCATTTTTGGCTTCGATGTCGGCGTGGGGCCGGGTGCGACCAGAACGAACGTCGCGGCGTTCTCTTCAACTCCAATGCCATGCCGAGCTTCGGGCATGTTGACGTTTTCGGGCGAGACAAGCTTCATCGAAAAGAGCATGAACGTCATCAACTGGAAAACGACGTCCACCATGGGCGTCATGTCGATGTGTTCATCGCGCTCTTCGCTAACTTGTCTGCGAAGCAACATGAGCGGAATCCCCGAAGACGGGTGTGCGTACGACTGCCTCGCAAAGACTTACCGCGGCAGAACCGAACGAATCGTCCCCGAGCGCGACGCCTTGCGCTCGCCCGCCGATTGCGCCTCGATCTGCTCGAGAATCTCGAGGAAATCTTGCAGTTGGCGTTCGGTGCGATCGCGCAGACGGCGTAATTTAGCGTGAATATCGTTACCGACAATCATCATCGGCGTGGCGATCAGCAGTCCGGACCCGGTGGCCCAGAGGGCGAGCGAGATGTCGCGGGCGAGGTCGGTGGGGTTCACTTTTTCGGATCCGCCGATGCGCCCGAACGCTCCGATCATGGACGCCACGGTTCCGAGAAGTCCCAGCAGCGGGCCCATGCGGACGATGGTCGAGATCGACGCGAGCCGGTTTTCCATCGAAGCAATAACTTCGGTGTGGAATTCCATCACGAGCACCTGCTTGACCTTCGCCAGCCCTTTATCGCGGTGAATGAGTGCCACGGCGACAAGCTGGGCGAGCGCAGTGTGCCAGTGCGGCGGACTTTGCGCCAATTTCAGCGCGGAATCGAATTTTCCGCTCTTGGACAGTTCGCCTACCTGCTGGATCAGCGGGCCTGCACCGTCGCCAATCGACTTCTTTTTAAGGCTGCGGTAAAGCAGGATCGCGTTATAAACCCCCCAAACCGCAAGCAAGCCAAGCGCGGCATAGATGGCATAACCGAAAGCATCGATAATCTGGGTGATTTCCATGCAGAGCCGCCCATCGCGCTAGAAAAACAGGGATCGTAGCGGGCAGTGTCACCGATCAGAATGGTACGATGTAGATTGTGAGAAGACAGGGCGTGTCCCGCTCCGCACGCGACCGCGTAGGTCATCTTGCAAAAGTATTGTGGCTTCGCCACCCGACACATGCAAGAGTGCATCTCCTGCGCGGTGAGGACCGGACGGGCGAATGACTTGCCAGCCGATCGTTCGCGCGGGAGAATGGACCCAGGACTCTAACCGCCATCTCGCAGGGTTTCTGCCCATGCCGCGCAACGTGCTAATCGTCGACGACGAGCGCGACACAAACGATATTCTCGCCAGCCTGGTTCAGGCCCGCGATATGACGCCCATTCAGGTCTTCGCGGGCGAAGCAGTTTTTCAGGCTGTGCGCGAACGGAAGCCCGACCTCATCTTGCTCGACCTGATGCTGCCCGATACCGACGGGTTCACAGTCTGCGAGAAGTTGAAGCGAGACCGGGAAACCAACCTGATACCCGTCATTCTGGTCACCGCACTAAACGACGCACACCACCGCCTTTCGGGTGTGCGCGTGGGCGCGAACGGCTACCTGACGAAGCCCTTCACGCCCGACCAGCTTTTCGCGGCGATCGAAGAGGCGATGGACTGGCACTCGGAACATCAGCAGCACGGCACGCACGGCGAAATCAACTTCGATATCCGCTCTGAACCTACCTTTCTCCAGCAAACCAACGACTACCTCTCAGACCTTTACGCCCACACGCCGCTCACCGAACGGCAGATCAAAGATCTCAAGCAGGTCGTTCTCGAAATGGGCGGCAACGCCATCGAGTGGGGACATCGCCGCAACCCCGAACTCCCCTTGAGGCTGACCTACCGCATCGACGCTGAGAAGATCACCATCGTGATCCGCGACCAGGGGCCCGGGTTCAACCCCAGCCAGATCCCGCACGCCGCGAGCGACGAGGATCCGATCGGCCACCTGGATGTTCGTAACGAGCTCGGTATTCGCGAAGGCGGCTTCGGCATCATGCTGGCCAAGGGCCTTGTCGACGAGTTCAGCTACAACGACAAGGGGAACGAAGTCACGCTCGTGAAGCGTTTCCCTCGCGACTGATCAATCCGCAAAGCAGTCTTCCCCCCAACTGCATTATTCAAAGCGGATCGCGTCGAGATAGATCGTCACCGGCTTCCCCTGCCCCGACACGATCACGGCAAAGCCGGATTTGATTCGCGACAGCTCCTTGCCGCCGAGCTCGATCTGGTACTGCCGCCAATCGGCCCCGAGCCGGACATCGCCCAGGCGAGCCGTTGCTGTGTCGGGAAACGGCTTGTTGCTGCGATAGAGCCCGAATTCAAACGACGCAACCTCGCCGCCCTGCGCGCCTCTCGCCCAGAATGTGAGCCGTTTCGCGCCACGAACATCCCAGCCGCCGGCCTGATCGCCCCAATCGCCAGGCGGATCTTGCCAGACGATCCCGCCCCAACCATCGTTCGCACTGTAATCAAGCTGCACGCATGTTTTGCCCGACTTCGGCCGATCCGTGCACGCTTCATCAAGTTTGAGCGCCTTGGTGTTTCCCATCCAGCCGCTGGGAACATAGGTGCGAGGTTTGTCGCCAGGCTCGTCGTGAATGGTTAGCGGCAGAACCGCCTTGCGGACGGCAATTGTTCGCTTGGGACCATCGACATACAAAGGGATGTTCGCCACGGCTGCACCTTGATGATTGTCACGCACCTCGACAAACAGCCGGTAACCGCCGCCCGAGTCGGGCATGACGATCTCAGCATGACTGGCGTCGGACGAAACGATCGCGCTCGCAAACTCATTCGCCGCTTTTTCGGCGTCGCCGCCGGTTGAGTAGTTCTCAACCTCACTGCGCAGCGTCCATTTCACGTGCAGCTGATCGCCTTCGGGATCAATCGCTTTGAGCGCAGCCTTGATCTTCGCACCTGGTTTGAGCTTATCGAGCCCGCTCAGCTTGAACTCGGCAATCTGCGGGCAGCGATTCGCCGCGGCTTTGCCCGTCCAGAGCATTTGCATGGTATCGGCCGCTTCAAGCCGCGAGCCATCGGGCAGCAGCATGCCGAACCACGTGGCCGTAGTTTCCTGCTTGGTTCCCCAGAGAAATGCATAGGAACCTAGGCACAACGACTTCGCTTGCAAACTCGCCTCGTAAGTGCGGCGGTAGTAGGCAGCCTTCGCCGTACTGGAAATTTCGATGGGAGCGTTCCACGAAGTTTTGGGACTTTCCCACATTCCTGGCGGACCGAATTCCGTGATGATGAATGGCTTCACGCCACCGGCCTTGCGATAGCGCTCGGCGAGTGAAACTCCACCGGCGTAACTGTTGATGCCAACGATATCGATCGCTGGGCAAAGCTCGTGAAGGTTTTTGATTTTGTCGCCACCAATTTCAGCGAGGGTGGTCATCGTCGGATGATTGCGATCGAGCTGTTTGGTCATCACCGCGAGTTGGTTGATCGCCATCCAGATCGCTGCATTCTTGCCGTCGGGCCCTTCCATTTCATTTCCCAGGCCCCAGAGCAAAACGGCCGGATGATCTTTATATGTTTCGATCACTTTGCGAACTTCAGCCGCCTGGCGCCTGACCTGTTCGGCATTGTTGTAGTCAAACCCATGCCGCTCGTGGCCGAGCCAGATGCCGACGCAAACGGTGAGCCCACGTTTGTGTGCGTCGTCGAGCGTGGTTTTGAGATGATCGTCAGCACCCCAAGTGCGCAACGAGTTTCCGCCGCGGTTGGCAAGAAGCGAAAGTGAACCTGACCCGCCGACACCTTGGATCCGATAAGGCACATCGTTGCGAAGAAGCTGATGACCTTCGCTGGTGGAACTGATGCGGACGGGAATCGCGTGTGGGGCTTCTTGCGCATGGGTTGCAAATGAAATGGAGAGCAACAGAAGTAGCGAGATTGTGTTCTTCAACATCGCGGAGAGATTCCTCATCGACGGCATGTTTCTGATTGCTGTGTGATTGAACGAGAGAAATTCTCTTTCGGGATCATGAGAAACCTGTTCTGGTGAACCATCGACGTTTGAAGTTGGCTCCAGCGGCTGCGGACAGTGGTCAAGCAATGACATTGTTATCATAAAGCCCCGATCTCGATGGGCTTCAAGTCTATCCGAAGGAGAACGGCGGTGTTACCCATGATTCGAGTCTCGATCGCAATGGTTTGCATCGCGGCCGGCCTCGGCGCGCGGATTTCCTCGGCGGCGGAACCGCTGGTTTCCCTCCTCATCTCCAAAGTAACCGCTGAGCACTTCCAGGGGGACGTCCTTGTCACCTGCCAAGCAGTCATCGACAACGCCACGGGCCACGAACTGGTCGTGCGGTCTAACTTTTTCTCGGCCTTTGATGGGCTTGAGATCGTGGTGACGAACGACGAGGGCAAAGTGCTGGAGCAAAGGGGATACATCGACTTCCAGTCGCCGTTCAAGCTCGACGGACGAGACTTCCCTCTTAAGCAGGGCAAGACGGTTAAGACGCTGACGTTCATCCTCAGCGATATACCCGAGGGTATCCGTTCGGTGCGGGTCCGCTTGGTGGGAACCCTACCCGGCAGTAGCTACAAGCGCATTTTGTCGTCGGAAACTCGGCTGGCTGAGATCGACAAGCGTGATGTTAAGTGACAAATCGCCCTTAACTCGACGTTCATTCCGAACCTACAGTCTTTATCTCCGACTCTATCCACCAATCCACCAGATCATCTGAATCACCGCGCCGGGAATCATCAGCATGGCGGCCATCAGCGCGAGCGCCGCCGGGAGCGCAGTGAATGTACTTTTCGCACGCTCCCGACTGCGTTTCGCGAGAAAAAGCGTCGGCACGAGTGCAAAAACGCTTCCAATTGCAAATCGGGAAAGACCAACCCAGTTCTTCATATCAGCAAACGACCACCGGCCGCGCGGACCTTCATCAAACGCGGCGAGCAGGAACGCGAGCGGAATCAAACCAAGCACAAGCGCAGCGATCCCGTAGCCGAGCGCCGCGGAATCATTTTTCTCAACGCTCGGCTCTTCAGACTCGATCTGTTCAGACATGATTCATCGCCATTAGCGCGGCCAGAGTGCGTAGCCCTTCATCGTCGTCTCGACGCGATAGAGCCCTGTACCCGCCATGATATAAAGTGTCGAGCGATCGGGACCGCCGAACTCGACATTTGCGGGAACTTCGGGCGTTTTGATCAGCCCCAGAACCTTTCCGTCGGGCGAGAAAATCACCACGCCCGCATCAGCCCCATGGCCAGACGTCGCAACGATTTTGCCGTCGGTCGTCACGGTCATGCCGTCGATTCCTCGCCCCTTGCCGAAGTCTTGTAGCACGCGCGCGTGCGATACGTTGCCCTTTTCGTCGAGGTCGACAGCCAGCAGCGCCTTGCGCGCGGGACCGTTGTCGGCGATGTAGAGCGTCTTGCCGTCGGGGCTCACAACGAGGCCGTTTGGCTTTTTGGCCGTGGTTTCGAGCCGATGGACGGAACCGTCGGCATCGATCCGAAAAACGCTTTCATGATCAAGTTCACGCGGCTCGTCGCCCACGTAGCGAGGGTCTGATACGTAAATATGTCCGTGCGCATCGACGGCAACGTCGTTCGGGCTATTGAATCGTTTGCTTTCAAACGAATCGGCGACGGTTTTTGAAGTCCCGTCGCGGTCGGTGGCAGAGACGCGGCGTGCTCCACCGGTGTTCGCCCCTTCGGCGACGATGAGCCGGCCCTTGGCGTCAAAAATCATTCCGTTCGACCGGCCTGAAGGATCGCGCCAGACGGTGACTTTACCGGTCTGGGGATCGAACTTCATGATGCGGTTGCCGATGTCGGAAAAGAGCAATGCCTCGCCGGTCCAGGCACCGCCTTCGGTGAAACTCCCTTCGCCCCAGAGCTTTTCCACGCTAGCGCCCGGCTTGACGAAGTCATCGGCCGGTTGGGCCAAAACGAGCGCGAGGCATAGGGAAATAACAGACATGGCGCAGCGCCCTGTTGATGATGTCGATGGAGTTCACAAGGCTGTTATAACGGCCAATCGCGGGAAATCAAACATTTGAGAGGCGTTTGAAACACATCAGAAAAGACCCGGCGATCCACTTGTAACCACAGAGACGCATTCGAAGTCCAAACTCTGATGAATTTTTACCCCTGTCTTACTTCGCTTCCTTTGCTGCCTTCTGTTCAAAATTCATTCCAAATCAACGAAGCGACTGAAATCATCGCGGAGCGAATCAGCGTTTGAACAGAAGGCAGCAAAGGAAGCGAAGAATTCGGAAAAGAATCCAGGACTTATACAGTCCGGCTGATCTCTGGTCAGTTCTCAATTCAGGCGCGAACCCATCAATAATTTCACACTTATCTTACTTCGTTTCCTTCGTTGCCTTCTGTTCAATCCTGTATTTGTTCAGAACGGGCTTCAGCATCGGCCCTGGTGCAAAAAATTCCACGATTGAGATCGTTTGATTCAGTTCCGGTTTCTTGCCGTTTCCAATCCTGAATTCGAGCGAATTCTGTACGATCATCCAGGTTCGAGAGTCTGGAAATCTCACCTGCGACGAAACACGAAGGGCGAGTGCGACACCTGTTCGTATCGCGCCCGCCCATTCGAGATTGATCTGATTTTCAGCGACAGCAACCTCATCGAGGCTGCGTCAGTTACCGCCGACCTTCGTACCAACGTCCGCCGTCACTCGTGACGAATCGCTTTTGATGGGGTTCGTCGGGGTGGCCGTCGCCACGTTTGTGTTTTCCGAAGGCAACGCGGCACGCGGAGCAATCGGCTCGTTGTTCGCCTGGAGTTCGCGAGTCGCCGACGCTGAACCCAGGTTCCAGCTAATCAGGCCAATCGCCGCACCCACGCCAATCAGGCTCGCTGCAAAGCCGGCTGCGGCTCCAGGCCCCATTCCGGCGAACAGACCCCTGCGCGGGTGGCGGGTGCTCTGAATCTGCCGCGAAACTGCCGGCCAGAGCGAGCCCGAATTTGACGACGATCCAACAACCGAAGGAGCCGAACCGGCAAGCTGAAGGATGTTAACGGCTTGATTAAGGGAATCACGCTCGGCACGGCATGAGGCGCAGCCGATCAAATGACGTTCGATGTGACGAACTTCTTCGCCCAGGAGGTCGCGGCCTTCAAGATCGCCCGCCATGAGCGCAAGACGCCGGCGGACCCAACGACAACGGAACTTTTCCATGATGATCACCTTCCCGCCGGATTAGGGGACTGCCGGCGTTCCCAAACATCGCGGAACATCTCACGGGCCTTGGCCAATCTCCAGCGAACCGTGGCTTCACGTCGATTGACGATTGCCGCCACTTCCGCCGTCGAAAACCCCTCGAGATCCTTGAGAACCAGAATGGCCCGGTAAGCCGCGGGTAACTTCTCCAGAACGTGTCGAACCTCCTGCGCGAGTTCTTCGCGCACCCGCGGATCGACTTCCGCTACCTCAAAAACCCGAACTCCCTCCGTAGACCGGTCGATTGACGTCGCGGGGGGCGGTCCGTTGCGCCTCAGGCCATCCAGCCCAAGGTTGACGCCGACCCGGAATAACCACGGGCCAAAGCGCCGGGATGTATCGAACCGGTCGAGCCGGTTGTAAACCCGCCAGAACGTCTCCTGAGCCAGGTCTCGCGCCAGTTCTTCGTCGTGAACGAGACGTACAAGTACGCGCACCAACGCACGTTCGTAACGAAAAACCAGCGAGGCGAAGGCCTGATCGTCGCCGTTCCGCGCTCGCTCAACCAGTCGGGCATCCCCAGCCTCGTCGGGACGAGACAACCCATTCGGATCACCCATGGGGCGCACGAATGAATGACCATCCGTCTCAGTTTGGGGCAATGACCGGCGGGATGAGTCGAGGACACAATCGAAATCGTCGCTTTGACGCATCGCGTGACCTCTCTCCTTGCTTTATGATACGGCTATTCCGCTGGTTCCCGTTGGATATTTTTTTGTCAGCGTCCCCAAGATTCCTATCTTACTTATTTAGTTGATCTGTGATGTCATGGTCGAATCTTCATCCCCGGAATGCGTTGGGCTGTGTCCGGTGGAGGCAAGGGCCGAGGCGCTTGCGTTATTGTATCGTCAGTTCGATCCTTCGCTACGCGAACTTGTGATCCACGAAGCACTTACGGAAGCCGAACACGGCGTGATCGACCTCTCTGCGCTCTGGATCGCGCGCCGCCGAGGGAAGATCGTCGGCACGTTGTTGACCCAGATTCTCGCCGGCCGGGCGGGAGCCGTTTGGCCGCCAGAGGTCGTAGAGGGATGGGGCCGCGCGTCGACGGCAAAACGTTTGCTCGTTGCGGCCATCGATCACCTCTCAAAATCGGGCTGCCAGATCGCCCAGGCGTTGCTCGAAGACACCGCCCCAGCCCGTGCCAGCCACGATTTGAACCGCGGTGGCCTACCCAAGGTGACTGAGCTTCACTATCTCGCCCGCGAGACGTCCCGGCCGCTTCTGTTCCCCAAGCCCGCAGTCAGCTTCGACTGGCACCCCTTTGGCCCCGAAACCGAGGCCGAATTCCGCCGAGTTCTGCACGAGTCGTACGGCGGGAGTCTCGACATGCCCGAGCTCGAGGGAATCCGCTCGCTCGACGACATTCTGGCCGGTCAGCGCGCTTTGAATCGGTTTGACGCCTCACGGTGGCTGCTGGGCAGAATTCCTGGCGAGGAGCGGACGGCGGCGGTGATTTTGCTCGCTGAGGTGGCTGAGCGCGACGTCTGGGAAGTGGCCTATCTTGGCCTGACGCCGGGCGCGCGGGGGCGAGGACTTGGTCTGGCCGCGCTTGAACATGCCCGGGAGCTGGCCGTGCAGCGCGTGGCACGGCTCGAACTCGCGGTTGATGAGCGTAATATCCCGGCGGCGCGGCTCTACCGCAAAGCCGGGTTTCACACGTTTGATCGCCGCGCCGTCCATCTTGCACGGCTGACGAACGGCAGCATCGCGAAATAACGCTGCCGTTTCGCAAGTCAGCAAACGGTTACGACTCGGGACTGCCTGAACGCGGCGAGTGGCGAATGATGTCGCCTTCCTTGAGGTAGATCACCGCCTCGGCAATGTTTGTGGCGTGATCGGCGACGCGTTCGAGATTTCGCGCGGTATTGATCAGCCGGAGCCAGGTATTGAGGTGGTCGGGATCGCTGCGGATCGCCGCCTTCAATTCCTTGCGCACGAGGCGCTGATGGCGATCGATCTTGCGATCGCCGTTGATGACGCGCCTGGCGAGTTCAGCGTCGGCCTTCACGAGTGCATCGAGGCAGTCGCGCACCTGGGCGAGCGCCTCGACCGCCATCGCTTCGAGTTCCTGGGGAATCGCTCGCGGAGCAGCCGAGCCTGCGAATTTTTTGGCTCGCTTGGCGATGTGTCGCGCCAGGTCGGCCATGCGTTCGAGATCGCTGTTGATCCGCAGAATCACCGCGATCCGGCGCAGGTCGGACGCAACCGGCTGATGCAAGGCCAGCACGCGCAAGCAGTCGCGTTCGAGCTGAACTTCCCAGCGATCGATCGCGTCGTCACCCAGCTTGACGTTGAGGGCGAGGTCGGCTCGACCGTCGCAAAGGGCTCGTACGCTGGTATTCAGAGCATCTTCAACCACGGCCGCGAGCTTCAACACCTGATTCCACAGGCTCTCCATGTCGCGAAGAAAGTGCTTGCCCAGCGTTACACGTTCGGCGTCCCAGTCGGATCGTCCGGCCCCGTCGTCCATCCTCTGCCTCCAGTGGCGTCTTGCCTTCCTTTCGCCTCCGTTTACACCTCACCCCTGCGCCCGATTCTATGCTCTCAGGTTCACTTTCACAAGCGTTACAGAGGTGGTGTCTCTCAATCTCGAAGGCAGCCCGGCCAGTCATTTTGCCGCGCAAGTGTGAGGATGTGGAGAAGACAGGCGCGGCTCGATCGATTATGCTTGGGCCGCCTGGTTGGCTGAGTTCTGCGGTTGAGGAAAAACGCTTCGATCATGAGCACGCTCTTCGACCTCGACGAGGGAATCAACACCGTCTCCGAGCTAACCGCGCGGATCAAGTCGACGCTCGAACGCAGCTTCGACGAAGTCGTTGTGCGCGGTGAGATTTCCGGGCTGGCACGTCCTCGATCCGGTCACGTTTACCTCAATTTGAAGGACGATGCCGCCTCGCTTCGTGCTGTGCTCTGGAAGGCCACCGCCCAGCGCGTCGTATTCGACATGCACGATGGACTCGCCGTGCGTGCCTGGGGCAGCATCAACGTTTACGCGCCTCGCGGCGAGTACCAACTCACGATCAAACGCATCGAGCCTGAAGGAATTGGCCCGCTCGAACTGGCATTCCGCCAGATGTTCGCGCGGCTTCACGCCGAAGGGCTTTTCGACCCCGAGCGCAAGCGCCCCCTGCCCCGTTTTCCGCGACGCCTTGCAGTTGTGACGAGCCCCACAGGCGCGGCAGTTCACGACTTTCTTCGCGTGCTGGGCCGCCGCTGGGCCGCGACCGATGCCCTGATCGTCCCCGCGAAGGTACAGGGCGAAGGTGCTGCCAAGGAGATTGCCGCTGCGATCGAGCTGGCGAATCGAATCAATGGCGTCGATTTGATCATCGTCACGCGAGGCGGTGGTAGCCTTGAAGACCTTTGGGCCTTCAATGAAGAAACTGTCGCGCGAGCAATTGCTGGTTCAAAACTGCCAGTGATTTCGGCGGTTGGACACGAAGTTGATGTAACGATCGCCGATCACGTCGCCGACTTCCGTGCGCTCACGCCGAGCGAAGCGGGCGAGCGCTGCGTGCCCGACGCGCGTGAGGTTCAGCACCGGCTCGACGTCTTGCGCGACTCTCTGAAACGCGGGCTTCGCGACCGAGTTTCTGACGCACGACTCGACCTGGAAAAGCTCTCCGACCGCATCGACCAGGCGATGCGCAGGCAGATTGAAGCACGTCGCCATCACGTCGCACGGATGGCCGCAAGCCTCGAAGCACTGAGCCCGCTCGGCGTTCTAGCCCGCGGTTACAGCCTGACGACCGCAGCAGATGGCTTGACCGTCATTCGTGACGCCTCAAACATAAAAACAGGCGACCAGATTATCACACGTTTGGCCAAAGGCCGACTGACGAGTCGCGTGGAAGCTCAGGAAACGGAACGATGAGCGATCAACCGCAAGAAGAAATCTCGTTCGAAACAGCGCTGACCCAACTCGAACGAATCGTCGCCGAACTCGAACGCGGAAACCTCGATCTCTCTGCCTCGCTCGGGAGCTACGAGCGTGGAGTGGGACTGCTTGCGCGATGCCAGACCTTGCTCGACAAGGCCGACCAATCGGTCGCGCTTTTGACGGGTGTGGATGCCGAGGGGAATCCTGTTACAACGCCATTTGAAGTTCGCACGAATGAGATTGGCAAGTAGAGGTGATATCGAGGTTGAAGAGAGCCTTTAGAGTGCCATGCTCCCGCGGAACGCGTAAGCATGCGATTGCACAAAAGGCATCGTCATTCACGAATACCATTATTATTCATGCTTACGAATTTCACGAAAGCACAGCACCCGACGTGAAACTCTGCAACGTCTACGCTTACCGTTCGAGTTCGATCCACGTCGGCGCATGATCGCTGGTCTTTTCTAGGGCGCGAATGTCGCGATCGACACCAGCCGTTTTGAGGCCTGGCGCAAGGCTTGGGCTCAGGAGCAGATGGTCGATCCGAATGCCGGCGTTGCGATTAAACGCGTCTCGAAAATAATCCCAGTATGTGTAGATTTTTTCACTTGGATAAACTGTACGCAAGGCGTCAGTCCAGCCCTGTGAAAGAAGCTGGCGATACGCCTCGCGTGACTGGGGCAAGAAGAGCGCGTCATCAACCCAGCGCTCGGGTTTGTAGGCGTCGAGTTCGGTCGGAATGACGTTGTAATCGCCCGCGAGGACGACTGGTCCCTGGTCGATCAAACTGCGCGCGTGGGCGCTGAAACGCTCGAACCATTTGAGCTTGTAATCGAATTTTGGCCCGGGCGCGGGGTTGCCGTTGGGAAGATAGAGGCAACCGATGGTCACGCCGCTTACAACCGCCTCAATGTAGCGGCTGTGAGTGTCGTCGGGGTCGATTTCGGGCAGGCCGCGTCGCGTTTCTTGTGGCTTTTCGCGAGCAAGAATGGCGACGCCGTTGTACGCCTTCTGGCCATGCCAGACTGCTTCATACCCGGCTTCGCGGATGGCGTCGGCCGGGAACTTTTCATCGACCGCCTTGAGCTCCTGCAAACAGGCGACGTCGGGCTTCGACTGGTCGAGCCATTGCAAGAGCACAGGGAGGCGGCCGTTAACGCCGTTGACGTTGTAGGTGGCGATTTTCATACCGTGATTTTACCATCACAACTGCTTCGATTCGACTGCGGGATTGTGCCGCAGTCTGCCTGGAACAAGAAGAATCTCGAATCCACGGCAGGAAGCGGCAGAACTCAATTGCTGGAGGCTCATTTGCCTGTCGAAATTCTTCGTTAACTTCCTTTCCTTCTGTTCAAAAACAACAGCGTTGCAATGGATTGGCAGATCCGCCAATCAAGAATTGAACAGAAGGAAACAATGGCAACGAAGAAAGAACGCCCATCCTGACGTCCCGGCGCAATCGCGTCAGGAAAGCCTTCCGTAGCGAAGTGAACATGAAACGTACTCATACGTTAGCTTATCAAAGTGCGTGCTCCGCTTATTCGATTCGCGTCGAAGTTCTCTCTAATTGAGTGATCGAATCATAATCTCCAAATTCGGGGTAATCTTCCCAGTTACCCGCCAGATCCGCCTGAACAACCTTGGTCGATCTGGTCCCACGAACACGGTCTGAGTTCTCAAATTTGGCCGTCCCATTAACGTCAAAGCTAGCCCGGCAGGCGGTAGCGAGTTTGTCTGTATCGGCGACGAAAACGCGATACACTGACTGGCTAAGAAAGAGCCGTCCAGGATGTTTCTCTGTGAATCCGTAGACAAGATATTCACGACATAATTCATCAAGAAACCCAACACCAAAGTAGTCATCATTGATTTCAATGAAACATTTCAGTCGTTCTCCATCCACCAACACAGCCACATACAATTGGCACTTCTCGTGCAACTCGCGAGCCGTAGCTTCGTCGATCGGATGCGAAGGCCGTCTCTTGGCGCGAAACCATCCCTTATAGTATTGCACCGCCATTTGATACACCAATATTGGCTTATGCGAACTCCAGTTGGCATCCCGGAGCGTGATGTCCAACTGGAGGAATCAGTGGATTCTACGAGGGCATTTTACAGGCTCGGAGAGTCCCCTCATTGTGAGAATTTGCGAGAAGCGATCTCATCGGAAATGGGATCATAGGTGTCCAACCGCGAGCACCCGTCGCGTCTCAGCGCTTCACGCCCGACATGATCACCACAGGAAACGCGAATTTCAGCCCGCCTTTGGATGAAGCGTCGATTCCCAGCCGATTGATTCCAACGTCCGCGGCGACCATCTGCCGGAAAGCGTCGGCTCCGCCGGGATCAGGGAAGGCTCGCGAGAGCAAATCCTCAACGTCAGCCGGATATTTGTAAAACTCCTGCCGCACATCGTCCAAGGTCGAGAACAATGCTTGAAGCTCCGTCAGTGGTAGCGCCCGGGTGTGCGACGGGTCGCGGAACTTCTCCATCCGATCATAAGCTTCGCCCTGCTCACGCGACGTCATAAATACGTCGCAAACGGTTACCCGTCCGCCGGGCTTGCAGACACGCACCATTTCGGCGAATACACCGGCCGGATCGCTGAAGTGGTGGAACGTATAACGCGTAACGACCCGCGTAAATGATGCGTCTGGAAACGTGAGCGGCTGGGCGTCGCCGACGTTCCAGGTCAAATTGGTCAGGCCGAGCGATTTCTGCCTGGTTTCAGCCTGGTCGATCATCGCGCGAGTGAGGTCGACGCCGGTGACGTGCCTCGCAACTTTTGCCAGTTCGCACGCAACGAGCCCCGGCCCGCAGGCGACGTCGAGAACTTCGTCATTCGAGCCAATATCGGCTGTGTTGATGAGGAGTTGATGAATCTCCGAGTCATCACGCGCGTGCATTCCGGAGAACGGGACCGCTTGCCGAGTGAACTGCTCGACGATCAACTGTCGCTGCTTATCCACGGACACCTCCTGGGTTTTCGGCTCAGACAGCGACGCGCGGTGATGGGTTCGCGGCTGGGGCTGAGGTTTGAGAAATTACTGTTTTAATAAGAAAATGCGCCATGCGTTCAATCTTGAAGACTGCGAAGAATTGGGTGGCCGGGACAACTTTGTTGTCCCGGTCGCGAAGCGACAAGAGGAGGCGTAACTCCTTATGGCTTTACCTCTTGTGGCTGCGCCACCTGGACAACAAGTTGTCCAGGCCACCCAATCTTATTCAATACGTTACTCCAACAATTCAACTTCTAATGAAAACGTCTGCGTGCAATAAATTCACGACGGCCGACGTCAATTGATCGCGATTCCCAATGGTGGGACGCGACTTTGAGGCCCCTTCATGCTCCGAGCGCTCTGGCTTGTTCATCCTGATTCATTGATGTGCGACGCGTTTCGCCACCGGTTTGATGGGTTGCCGCACGTTCACATTCAGCAGGCTCGATTTGAAAATCTGGAGCCGCATGACTGCTTCGTGACGGCGGGAAACTCGTTCGGAATCATGACCGCCGGCATCGATGCGGCCGTCGTTCACTCGCTGGGTGAGTCGATCATGAAGCGCGTGCAGCACCGCATCATGGACGACTTTTTCGGCGAACAACCGGTTGGCACGGCGTTCATTTTGCCGACAGAGCACCCTTCGCCCGCGTTTTTATGCCACGCGCCGACGATGCGAGTCCCCAGCGGCATTGATGGCACCGACAAGGTTTATAGCGCGACCTGGGCCGCTCTGTTGGCGATTCATGCCGCCAATCGCCAGTCGGGCGGAGCGATCGAGATCGTCGCGTTTCCGGCGATGGGAACGGGGTTTGGCGGCGTTACGTACAGTGAAGCCGCCAGGCAGATGGCGGCTGCGTACCGCCATTATCTCGAGCCGCCGCATCGTCTCGACTGGGATTTCGTCGTCGAGCGCCAGAAAGCGATTTGCTACGACAATGGTGTTCAGGTCGTTCGGTGATCATGCGAGCCGGTCAACACTGGCTCGCATGATCACCCAAAGGGCCAATTAATACTTAGGTACAAGTTTGGCGCGTTCGTCGTACTTGGGATTGTGCCGCCACTCGTTGCGCTGGACGCTGAAGCCGCGATCGAGCTCGTCCTGCGCCAGGTCGGCCCAGGGGGTGCGCGGGTGCGCGGCGATCACGTCCTTGAGCAACTTGGTTGCCTCGGCATACTTCTTTTCGGTTTCGGTCTTGGGTGCCTTGGGATCCTTCGAGTGGTCGAGCACCCATTCGACGATCAGTTCGGGCGAGGGCATGCGGCTCGGAATCGGCCGTTTTGCGGCCATTTCCTGCAAGCAGGCGCGATATTCGTACGATTGAATTTCGTACGCCACAATCTGCGCCAGCATCAGGTCGTAGTGCGCTTGCCAACGTTTTTCGGTCTCGCGATCGCGAAGCTTTTTAAGCCCCTTGAGCCGCGTTTCGATGCCGCCCAAGATGTTGAGCCGCTCGATGACCTTTGGGTATTCCTCATTCGCCTGAGCGAGCATTTCGTCGTGCTGAATCGAGAAGTGCCGGCGGTACGGGAAGTTCTTCGTCACTCCGATAATCTCGGTCATCGTGCGACGAAGTTCCGATCGCAGCCGCTTCTCGTTGTAGAGCGCCCGACTCTCATAAGTAGGAACGTATTCCTTCAAATCTTTGATCGAATACGCCTTCTCACGCTGACGGACACGCATCGACTCTTCGCTGGGCAGCAAGAAGTAGATGCCGCCCGAATCTTTCGCCAGACGAGCCAGCTCGTAAGGGGCGAAGCCCGATGGTTGTTCGTCCCAGCGGTCGTGCAAGCCGTCCCACTGCAGCATCTCGACGTCGGCCGTTTCGGGACCGCGGTGAATCGTCGGCCAGTAGTGGTCCTTCGTCACCGGGTCGACGTAGAGCAACCGGGCAAGCGAATAGCCGAACAGCGACTGCCGGCCGATGATGTAGATCGGCACGTTCTTGCTAACGGCGGCCTGGCGAGCTTCTTCAACATAGGCGCCGTCGTCGCCCGACTCGTCGGTGACGAGCACGATCAACAGCTTGCGATCCTTGCGGATCAGGCCGCCGTAGTGGTCGATCACCCTGCGCACCGCCGTCATCGTGTTTTCGACGCCCGACGGTTCGACGCGCAACCGGTCGATGGCACGGCTGATCATGTCGATGTCGCCGGTCGGCTTTTCGAGCTCGAAGTGCGTGTCGCCGCCGAAGCCGACGATTGCGTGCGTGAGCGGTTGATCCTTGCGCTTGGCGTCGACATTTACACGCAGCTCGGTCGCGACTCGCGAGAACTTCTCGCGAATCATCTTCTGGTCGTCCTTCATCGACTCGGATTCGTCGAACAACCAGACGACCGTGAGCTTGTGCTGTTGCAGATGCCGGAGAATTTCGCGTGCGAGCTGGTCGAGCGCCACGCCGACATCGCCGGAGTCGAACGTCACGTCGCCGGCGATCATGCCACCGCCAGCGAGGTCGCGACCTGGAGCTGATGGCAGCATCGACAGACCGGAAACCGCCGCGACAACCTTCACCTGCGGCAAGCTCGTACCTTCGCCCACCTTCGCGGTGCCTGAGCCTCGACCGCCAACCACCGGCGTGGCCGAAGGCGGGCCGCTGCCGACGCCCGAGCTAATGCCGCCGCCGCTGGCAACGCCCGCGACCGTTGCGTTCGTGTCGCCCACGGCCTGGTCGCGCGGCATGTTCGACGGATCGGCGTAAATCGTCGTCAACTCCTCTTCCGAGCCCTTCTTGGTGGGCGTGAGAGAGGAGTTAAGGTCGGGCATGATCTGCTTGATTTCGTCCTTGAACGTCACGACGCCAAGGGTCACAAGAATGCCGACGTGAACGAGCGTGGACACAACCCAGGCGGGGGCGTCCCACCGACGGCGAATCACCCGGCGCTTGCGCACCAGCTTGGGGCCGCCTTCCGGCTTCTCGCCATCCTTCTTCTCCTTGCCGTCATCCTTTGCCTTCGCATCGGCGGCGGGAAGAGTGGCCTGTGCCGGCGCAGGGGCTTGCGCGGGCGCCGGTGGCGTCGTGTTGATCACGATCGGCGGACCATTGGTTGCCGTGGCGATCGTTGGCGGCACGACAATGGGGGGGTCTTCGGCGAGGCTATACAGCCCGTCGTCCGAGGCGGACGGTGTGGTTGAGGCGGGAAAATCCATGACGCTTCATCCCTCTTGCCTAGGCCGAGAGAGCCGCGAGCGAAAGAAGACGGACCGATGAATACGGAATCGACGAGGGGAACTGCGCGAACTTCAGCCTGCGAACTCTTACTAACTTACCACGACTTTCAGGCTCGCAGGTAGAGAGTGGAAGGTCGCTAAAGAACTTTCTTTGGCAGTGAAACCGCGAAAATCGACGCTCGATTCAACTCAAAGCTTGGGAACTTCAACCGGCTTGGCGGGCATGGGCGCGGCCTTTTTCTTGGCGGCGGCCATCTCGTTACGCTTGGGCGGGGGCGGAACGTTCGCTTCGACCCACTTGAAGCCGAACGGGTCTTTCAACTCGCGCTGGGCGAGCATGGCCCAGGGGGTGCCGGGGTGATCGTCGACCACCCGCTTGAGCAGCTTCCTGGCCTCTTCCGCCACCACCTTCGCCTGGGAATCGCGCGCGTTGATCTCGTCGTCGGGCACGAGCTTCCAGGTGTTCGAGCCGGGGTTCTTGAACTTGGGCTGATCTTTGAGCATCCGCGCGCACGCCGAATTGAACTCGTTGCAGCGAATTCGCATCGCGAGCAAGCGGCCACGAATCAGATCATAGTGCGCTTGCCAGCGCCGCGACGTCTCGCGGTCGCGCATCTTGATCACTTCGCGGTCGCTAATCGGCACAAGTGCTTCTTTGACAGTGTATTCGATCCGGGCGACGATGATCTGATTTTGCTTCATCGCCTCCTTGAATTCGGGCCCTTCGGCCGACGGGAAGCTCAATGAGGGCTGGCCCGGGAGGTTTTGCTGCGTGACCTGAGCCGCCAGCAAGACCGCCTGCCGCAGCTTGCTGCGGGCAATCCCCTGCTCGTACGCCGCCGTGCTCACCCAGTCGGGACGATATTCCCGCATACTATTGGGGTCGAACGTCACTCGCCCGGGGCCGAGCCGGGTGACGAAGTAAATGCCGCCCGTTTCCCCCGCGAGCCGGCTAAGGGCATAAGGGCCGAAGCCAGCGTCAAGCGAGTCATATTGCGGGCCGTTGTACCAGAACGGCAAGTGAATCGTTTCGAGCCGGACGCTTTCGGGGCCGAGGCGAACCGGAAGGTTGTAGAAGATTTGCTTGGTCTTGGGGTCGGTGTAATTCATGTGCCCCTCGACCTTGCCGAACAGGGCCGACGAACCAAGCACATAAACCGGCACCTTCCCCTGGCGGGCCGTGGTGATCGCTTCTTCGAGCCGCCCTTCGTCGTCGCCCACCTCGTCGGTGACAACGATGACCATCGCGTGGTAGCTCTTCCCCTTATCGTCCTTGTACTTATGCCACTTGCGGACGATTTCGCTCACCGTGCCGAAGGTGGTTTCAACGCCCGACGTGTCGATGGGTACCGCCTTGATCGCCGAGATGATCTCGGCTGGGTCGGACGTCGGTTGCGTGAGGACTTTGCGATCCTGGCCGAAGCCGACGACGGCCGTCAGCAAGCCGCCTTCTTCTGCCTTCTTTTCCTTATCAAGCTCGCGGATGTGGTTGTAGACACCCTCGATGTGCTTGCCCAGCTTATCGCGTTCAACCACGAGCGAGCCCGAGGCGTCGAACGCCCAGATGACGAGCGTGCGCCCGCGTTCGAGATTCCGCATGATCTCGACAGCGACGTGATCGACCGCGCCTTCAACGTCACCCGCATGTTCCGACCCTGTGCCGCGGATCGCCACGTTTTGGCCGAGTTGCGGGGCGGCGGGGAGCATCACGTCGCCAGTGCGCTTGATTTCAAACTTCGCCAGCGAAACGTTGCCGTTCGAGCCGTTTGTAACGATGGTGGGTTGAGGCTGCCCGGAGCCTTCGACGGCGATCGAGCCGAGTGTGGGAGCGGTCGAGGCGGGTGCGGCGGTGGTAAGCGGCGCATCGGGCCGGTCGATGTCCTGAACCTCAACCCGATTGAAGTCGGCGAGTTTCGTATCGACGACCTGGGATGTGAGTTCTTCCTTATGCTCTTGCGCGGCCGAGTAGCCCATGAGGCCAAGGACGAGCAGGAGCGTAAGGTGGACGGCTACGCTGAACCCAAGCGCTGGAGCCTGGACGTCGAGCGGGCCTCCAAGCCATCGCGAGAGCGCCGGATATCGTTCATCGAGTTGTCTGAGCAGCTCTCGCATGAACAGTGCTCCTGAAGCAGGACCGCCCACGTCCTGCTCTTGCAATCATGGATCCCACCATACAACATCGTAACCGAGTTGCATGTGAGCGGCAATGTCTGATGAGTTCGGCTTAATGCTCGAAATGCCGCACGCCAACATGCATCTACTCATGCGGCTCGCGGTTGTGACCCAGAATTCGACCAAGAACCTCGTCCAGTTTCATGTTATGCCGCGTACGGGGCAAAATCACGCGAAAACTGATGGGATTTGCCCGCGTGTTGACGAGATGCGCCGCTTACAAAAGTGCGTGCAACATCGGGGCGCAAGATCGCACTTTGGCCAAACCCCGAATCCAGGCTTAGTGTCGTCTATCCCGAAAAGACGATCCTGCGACTTGAATCGAAGCTTCGATCAAGTTCGTCCATCGTCAACCGACTGCAGTTCTGTCGCTCTCGCCCGTTCCCTGCGACCAACCCAACCGCCGACGATCGCCCCCACTAAGCCAACGGCAAGAGTTAACAGGCAGAGCCCCGCGCGAAGGCTGTTGACTGGCACCATGACGGTCCGAGCCCCGCTTCCGCCCTGCACCGCAAGCAACATGGGATTACCATCCCCATCCGTGAAGAATGCTGGGTAAGCGCCGATCCGGAAGGAGATCGAGGGCAATTTGATCGGATCGCTTATAGCGGAAGCCAGTCTATACGCGGCCATGTTCGGTACCGTGGCCGCACCGATCGACGGAGCCGAATGAGGCTGGCAGATCAAGTAAGACGCCCAGCCGAAGATTGCGAATCCCGCCCACGCTCCGCGCCGATAAAGCGCGATTACGGAGGCAGTGGAGAACAGGCCGATCGTGGAAACAAGGACCGTTGCCATCAAGAATTCATCGTTCGCTCGCACCGAAGCCAGACCAACCGCAAACACGACAATCAAACCCATAAGTCCTAGTATGGTTGGTTTTTGAAGCATCAGTGATCCCAAATTGTATGAGTTGATTTAGCGACTGATTCACAGCATGCACCGGTTACAGGATCGTAAGCCAAGACCTAATACACAAGGGACTTGAGCCAGAGCATTCGACGCATACAAGAACGGGTTGTTCCAACCGCGTAACGTCTCCCGTTCATACCTGATCGAACGCCCCGAGGATGGCTTTTCCTCGGGGCATTTTTGTCCGCGATCTATCACGTCTCAGGAAGCGCGGCGACGATAACGGCAGACCGTCAGAGCCAGCGCCGCAGCGCCGAAGACGGCCATCGACAAGGAGGCGGGTTCGGGCACGATGAAGCTCTCCGCCTGGAAGCCGGGGGTGTCTGTGGGATCGACGGCGAAGGCGAAGATGTAGCTGGGATAACCGGCGGCCGGGTAGCCGGGAAACGCGAAGTCGTTGTCGTTCGTCGCGAGCAGGAGGTGCCGGCCGTCGGGGAGATCCGGGCCCCAGGCGATCCCTTCGATCTTGTCGGGAAGCGTCTTCAGGCCGTTGACGCCGGAGAACGGATTGGCGGCGTTGAGGATCTGACCGAGGTCGGCGAACAGCGTCTTGTTGAGCGGCGTCACGTCCGCCGGCACCGTCGTCGTCGGCAGGCCGTTCGAGGCGGTCGTGCCGGAATAAGGGGAATTGGCCAGGTCGGTGGGCGAGCTGGCCTGGTTCAGGTCGATCATGTAGAGCTTTTTGATCGCGTTCGAGCCCGTGTTGCCATCACGCTCGTCGACGATGAACTGGTGGTCGTTGAGGGCAAGGAGGTCGCTGATCGGCGTGGCCGTCGAGTCGAGGCGATAGAGATATTGCTTGGGAGCCGCGTTCGGGTTCGTGAGGTCATACACCAGGATACGATCGTTGCGACCCGCGAGACCGCCGTCCTGGGTCAGCGAGCTTTGCATCATGACGACGAGCGTCTTGCCGTCGGGCGAGATGGCCAGGCCTTCAGCGCCACGGTTTGTGGTGCGGCCGGTCGTGTTGTTCGCCGCTTCATTCGTAGCGGTTGCGCCAGGGTTCGCGATCTGAAAGCCCGGCGGCAACGCCAGCGAGCCGATTTGATGGCCGTTCTTGTCGAAGTGAAGGATGAACGGACCGTACTCGTCTGACACCCAAACAGTCCCATCAGGCGCGACGCGGATCGCTTCGGGATCAAGGCGGGTGTTGTTGCTGAACGCAGTGCTGAGCCCGTTGTATTGCGCCCCTTGAGCGTTCGAAAGGAGCGTCGTGGCGATGTTCGTGGCGTTGACCGTGTAAGAGTCGTACTTGCCGTTATTCAGCGGTCCGTTGGGCGTCAGAGTGATCTGAAACTGCTGATAGCGGCTCGAATAGCTCGTCGTGTTGTCGACCAGGCTGCCATTGGGATACGCCACCTTGTTCGGCCCGCGATCAGCCAGGGCGTAGAAGATATTGTTGCCGGCATACGCCAGGCCCGAGCCGAAACCATTGAGCGCATTATTACGCGAGACGCCGTCCTCGAGCGTGGTTGTCCCCGGCTGTCCCGGAATCCCCGGCGCGAGGCCCGAAAGGTCGGTGCCGCTGCCATCGAAAATCGCTTCACCAATGTAGGTAACCCCCGCATGAGCAGGAGCCGCGATGGCGGCGCAGCCGAAAAGAACCAAAGTTACAAGCGATAAACGGCTCATCCTGATTCCCTTTTTTCTCAATTCCGTACAAGAACGAGGCTGCAACAAACCGCCTCAAAAGCCCGTAGATCAAAGGGGCAAGATTGTCCGACTCGCCGTGTGTAAGCAGTAAAGGCGAGGTGAAGGTTTGATTTATCATATGAGTTGAAATATTATTATTGATTGGATTTTCAACTCGCCTAAATACTCCAATTTTTTGGACGTAAGCTGGTCGGTTCGGGTCCTTTATTAGAGATGCCGTCGACGCCAGCTTGTCTTGCCGCTTGCGTGAGTCCTGTTATGATCCCGGGCGTGTTGGGTTTCCCCCATCTCAGGGACGAGAGGGAGCGTCGCAATGCGGGACAAAGGATCACTTTCCCGGCGCGGATTTCTCAATCGATCGCTCGCCGCCCTGACGTTGGGTGCCGGCCTGCCCACCTGGTACGCCCGCGAGGCAATCGCCCGCGAAGAAGAAGCTGCCGCAAGTACCCCTCGGCGCATCGGCCCGAACGATCGCATCACCCTTGGCGCCATCGGCATCGGCGGCCAGGGCTTTCGTGTAATGACGGAGGCAGTTCAGAAGCGCAAGAACGTCCAGCTCGTCGCCGCGTGCGACGTCGACGCCAATCGTCTTGCCGATGCGATCACGCGCTCCAAGCTTTCCGGGATCGAGCCGTACGAGGATTTCCGTGCCCTGCTCGACCGCAAGGATATCGACGCCGTCACCGTCGTCACGCCTGACCACTGGCACGCCCTGATCACGATCGCCGCGATTCGCGCCGGGAAGGACGTTTACTGCGAGAAGCCGATGACCCTCACGATTGATGAGGGGAAGGCTGTCCTGAAGGTCGCAAACGCAAGCCGGCAGATTATGCAGGTGGGCACGCAACAGCGATCGGATCCGCGATTCCACCTCGCGTGCGAGCTGGTGCGAAACGGCCGGCTAGGGACGATCAGCCGAGTCGAAACGCGCGTCGGCTCGAATCCCAAACAGAAAACTTTCTGGACCGGCAGCATCCCCAGTGGCCTGCACTGGAACTTCTGGCTCGGCCAAACGCCGTACGTCCCGTACATCAAGGAACGCTGCCACTATGATTTCCGCTGGTGGTACGAATACTCCGGCGGCAAGCTTACCGACTGGGGTGCGCACCACAACGACATCGCCCAATGGGGCCTGGGAGCCGACGAAACCGGGCCAATCGCCGTCGAGGCCACGAGCACTGGCGTGGGCACTTCGCGCTACGGTTACAGTGTCCCCGTCGACTTCACAGTGACCTACACCTACGCCAGCGGCGCGACGCTGGTTTCCTCGTCGAAGGGCAAGAACGGCATTCTGTTCCAGGGCGACCTGGGCTGGATCTTCGTCGACCGCGCCAAGATCGAAGCGAGCGACCCCAAGCTCCTCGAAGAACCGCTGCCGAGCAATGCCACGCGTTTGCTCACTTCACCCGATCATATTCGCAATTTCGTCGAGTGCGTGGAGACTCGAAACAAGCCAGTGTGCGACCCGCATATCGGTCACCGGTCGGGCACGGTTTGCCACCTGGGGAACATCGCGATTCGAACTGGCGAATCGTTGAAATGGGATCCATCGGCCGAGCAGTTTACGAACAGCGATCGCGCGAATGCGATGCTTTCGCGACCGATGCGTGCGCCGTGGCGACTGGATGTGGCGTGAAAGGAATTCTGCGCCGACCGCACTTTTGGGGTTTGGGTGCCACTGGCTATGCCAGTGCTTTTCTCTTGCCGCGTGCTTTCAAGAGCACTGGCATAGCCAGTGGCACCCGAGTCTTCAGCCATGACAAAGCACTATTGGCGTTTGCTCAGGTTCTAACCGTAGCCGCGACTCGCCGTTCCCTCGGACCGTGCAGACCACGACCAATCATCGAGTATCGCACAACTCCTTGATACGACAGCACGCCAATCGCGAACGTCAGCACCAGTGAGATCGTGAATTTCACCATGGCTGGCCAGGCGAGCGGATAGAGCAACACCTGGATCAATCCAACCACCGGGAAGTGCGTGAGGTAGATCCAGTACGAGCTATCCGAAAGATAGCGCACGGCGGTTGAAGCGCGCGGGCACGTACAGAGTGACAGCCCGATCAGCCCGAAGAGCGAAAACCAACCGAAGAGCGCGGCTGAGCCGACGAGTATCCACGCTTCAATACCACCAAGAGTCGTGCTTGCATCTGTGCGAAGCAAGCTCGCACGGACGGCAAAGATCAGCACCGCGGCGCTCACGAAGAATGGCCAGTACGGTTTCAGGCGGTTCAGATGCTCGCGGGCGCCGTACATCCAGGTTCCCACCAGGAAGAACCAGCCGTGGTGCAGCCAGCGCAGCGGGTTGGGGACGAAGCTGTTGCGCATGTCGACGATCGGGTCGAGCCGGTTGCGCCAGTGGCCGGCCCAGAGAATGAACATCGTCGGGATCGCGAGCAAAATGGGGCCATACCAGCGAAATGCGACGGTCGAGAGCTTGCGCGGCTCGCGCTTGTTCAGCGTTCGTGCCACGGCATAGGCACCGAGCATGAGAATAAGAAACTCAAGAAACCACAGATGCGCGGGACCGATGTAATTATTTCTCAGCTCGGGATCGACGAACACCAGTGCGTAGACCTGCCTCAGCTTCGCGCGGCCCGAAACGTACCACCCGCTAACCCAGACGATCAGCGATGGAAGCAGCACCACAGGCACCGCAATGAGCGCGGGGGCGACGATGCGTCGCAGGCGGTCGCGCACGTACCCGCGCGGGCCTCGGCTTGACCAGATCGACGCGGCCGCGAATCCGCCGAGCGTGAAAAACGCCGGCATCGCCCAGCTAATCGACGACCAGCAAATTACGTCGAACAAAAACGAGCGCTGAAGGTCGCTGACCGCCCAGGGCAAACCCGCAAGCCGGCACGAGACGTAGGCGTAGGCCGCGTGCGCCGTCACAACCGCGATCATCGATGCGGTTCGCAAGGCATCGAGACCGGGAAGGCGTCCATCGCCCGACTGAGGCGCCGTTGCAGTACGAATCGGCTCTGGAATGAGCCGGCGCAGTTTTCGAGGTGCGGCAACCCGACGGCCTGTTGCGGGCTTTGGCATAGGCGGCCGTCCTGCCCCAGAAGGGCCGCCCCGCTTCGGGGCGTCTTTAAATAGGAACGCAGAAAAGATAGGTCAACGGGACAATTTTTCGGCTCCCCCTTCACAAGAGGATCAAGCAAAACTCGCGCGATTCCAGCCGACTGTACCGATTGGCGCGAATCAAACGATACGGCTGGATCTCGGCCCCAAATTCATTGATCCGTACGCATAGATTTTCTGACGCGCAATGCGACTCACACACACATGATCACAACGTCGGAATTCTTACATCTTGGCGGCGGTGTCAATCACCCGATGCACCCACAAAGATGTATTCAATCGGCATCCCAGCCTCGTCGTGGGCAACGAAGTACACCGCCTCCCACCGACGAATCCCCTCGCCGACCGTCTCATCCGACCCGTGATTCGCAGCGTCAATTTGCGTTCGGGTTGGCGTTGTGGTGCCGAAGTACTTGAGAAGGCGATGCTTGCTCAGGGGTGTCGCTGCCCCAAATTCTGGGATATCGGCGATGTGGGTGATATCGAGAATTGAATGCGTGCCGTTCTCAGCGCTCATTGCGAGCAGTTCGTCGATCGTCCGAGGCATACGGCCACCGCCGGCGAACCAGTGCAACGCCACCGAAACTGCGGAGACGGCGCGGAACACAGTCATCAGAAGCCGAAACCCAAATGGCGCGCCGGGCGGTAAATCAACGCTACGAGGGATTCGCATGATCCCGCCCAGCGGCAAATAGTCGCCCGAGGCGAATGTGTCGTCGCGAAGTCGCTGAAGCGCGACTTCGGGATCGGGGTCGAAGGGGGTCGCGTAATGCCAGCCGGTCGCCCCCATGGTGATCCTCTGTAACGAGTCTCGGTGACTAACGACCGGCGATCAGTCGCGGCCGAAAGTTGGTCGAGCTCGGTGAAGCAAAAGATCCACTAATCTGATAAACAAGCGTGTCTCTATTGATTGGCAGTGAAAAGGACGAACCGCCCCTCAGATGCCGCGCGCATCCAAAACTCCCGAACGCCCTGAAACCACTCCCAGGTATAACCAAAGTCGTCTTCGTCGAGCGGAAACCCATAGCTCTTTGCGTTGATGCTGAAATATCGTCTGCGAAACTCTTCCTCGGTCAGGCTTGGCAGTGCAGCAGCAACGTCACGAACCTGGGCCGGCGATTTGAGCACCATGATGTAGTCGGACTTGGTATGAAGCAGTTCGCCGCCGAGCACTACATGGTTGAGCGGATACTCGCCGCCATCCCAGGTCAACTTGCCATCCGATAGCGCACGGTGCATGGCGTCCCATGCCTCAGCGCTCTCGGCCGACCGTTCCAGATGGTTCTCGAGATATTCCTCTTCAATGACCTCGCGAACAAAGTTGACGCGTTTCGACTGCTCGTCAATCGCTCGAATTTGCTCGACTTCTTCCGCAGAAAGGGAAAAATGCACGCCAAGACAACCCATGAGAGCACCTTTCGCTACGTGTTAGCAAAGTAGACGGCAATACGACAATTGGCTGTGAAAATCAGAACCGCAATGAAGCTTATGACAGTTCAAATCACGAAGCCAGTGTTCTGTCACGGCGGAGAATTCTCGCGCCATTGGCTTCGCCAGTGCTCTTACACACAGAGACTATTGGCAAAGCCGAATGACGCGATCGTCCTGCTACAAGTCCACGATTCTTCGCTTCTCGCGTGCGACATTATTGCCAGTCAGACAGATCAAGGATCAATCCGCACGTCGCCGGGATTCACGACGACATCAACTCGTCCTGAGGCGATGTCATAAACCCAGCCATGAAGTCGTGGGATGCCCGGATTCGTTTTGTTGCTCTTGCGCACGACGGCCAGGTGGGTGAGATGGTCGACCTGAAGCTTGACGTTTTCTTCCACGACCATGCGTAGATATGTTGCTTCGTCGGGCTTCGTCTTTTCTGTCGCGAGGCGTTGGTCAACCCAGCGTTTGGCCCAGCGGGTGATCATCAACCAGTCGGCCACGCAGCCGTCGGGAAGAACTTCCGCGCACGCAGCGATTACGCCGCCGCACATTGTGTGGCCGCAGACGACGATATCCTCGATCTTGAGGTATTCGAGCGCGTATTGCAGCACCGATGTCAGACTCACATCGTTATACGCGACGATGTTCGCGACGTTGCGGTGAATGAACAACTCTCCGGGGCCGCAGGCGAGAATCTGTTCGGCCGGTACCCGCGAGTCGGAACAACCGATCCAGAGCACGCGCGGTTGTTGTCCAGAGGTGTGCCGTTTGAAGAACTCGGGGTCGTCTGCCAGGCGCTCACGGGCCCATGATTTGTTCTGTTCAAGCAGGTCTTCGAGCGCCATCAATCCTAAACCTCTTTCGTCGGTTCGAGCCCGCGCTTAATCAGCGCCGCGGCCGAACCGGCTTTTGAATTTGTCTGTGAGGAGCGCGAGATCGCCTCGGCCCATTGGTGTGAGGAAGTAACCCAAAACATAGCCTGCCATGCCGGCCGAAAGGTTGATTGCAAACGGCAAGTAGCGAACCCAGCCGTGCAAATCACCAGGCCCAGCAGGCAGCGCGAAACGAACGAGTGTGGTTGTAAGAACCAGCACCACTCCCCCCATGAGCGGCGCACTGAGGGTGCGAGTGAAAAAGGCGCGGGGGGTGATATCGAGCACCCGGAAGATGTGAATCCCCGGGATGAGGAAATTCGAGATCAAGGTAGTTAGCACCGTTCCCCAGATCACCCCCGAAACGCCGTTCTGGCGCGTCAGGACGTAGCTGAGTGGCAGGTTTACGAGCGACCCGACAAACGCGGAAATCGCGATCACCTGAATCTTGCCGATCCCAATCGCCATCTGTGCGACGATCGAGAAAATCAGCGGCAATGTGGCAATCAGGAAGAGTTGCAGCAGGTACGCATAGGGCTCGAACCGCGCACCAACCCAGAGATTGAGGAACGGTCCCGCGTAAATTCCCGCGAGCAGCGTGATCGGCAAAAGCAGGCCGACGAGGTATCGGCTGCCGTCGTACTTCACGCGATCGAGCCCCCCTGCATCGCGCGCGGCAGCAAGACTGGCGGCGGCGGGCATCACGAGGTACGCGAGCATCCAGCCGGTTTGACGGATCTGCAAGAACGGTTTGCTGACGTTCTGATAAATCGTGATCGCCGGGCCTGCATCGGATTTGGGAAGCGCGAAGCCGAGAAGCGTGGTGTCGATCTTGTCGGCCAGCACCACGCTGAGCTGCATCAGGAACATGTAGCCGCTGATGTGCAACAGCGATGCCATGTCGGCCCAATTCGTGCCGATGAAGTGCGGCTTGTAGCCTAGCTCGCGCGTCATGACCCAAAGCGAGGGGCCAGTGATGAAGACGATTTGCATGACCGTTTGAGCGACGACGATCGTGAAGAAATCAACACGGGCCGCCGCGCCGCCGATGAGAATCGCGAATCGCAGAATGACGATCAGCAGCTCGAGGCGCGGAATGTACTCGTAACGCCTGGCGGCCTGCAGCACGCTGTTGAGCACGGCCGAAAGGCCGTAAAACGGCGACGTGAGAGCTTGCAGCCACAAGAGCTTAATGATAAGTTGATATTCAGCGCCCGAAAACTTGTCGAGTGTCGGGAGGATGATGTAAGCGATTCCCATGAGCGCGGCCATCTGCACGACGACCATTGTCGCGTAGAAGCTCATGCCGCAGGCGATGCAGCGATCGACACCTTCGCGATCGTTGCGGGTCCAGGCGTCGGCCACCTGGCGCTGGAGGGCCGAGCTCATGCCGAATTCGAGCAGGAATTGCAGGAACCCGAAACCCCAGGCGAAAACGTAGGCGCCGTTCATGCCGTCGCCGACATAATTCTGAACGAGCGGAATGCTGACGAACGCCAGTACGGCCTGAAGCGGAGTCTTCAGTGCGAGAAAGAACGTCCCGCGCACGAGGCGGCTGAGAACTGGCGGCATGACATGCGGACGCTGTTCGTTCAACACGCTCGACGACGCTGTAATACTCACAGGTTCCATCCTCTCGCGGTCGTTCATTTCCGTCGCGGCCTCTCGTGATCCATCCCGGTGCAGCCGCGGAACGCGAAGTTATGATAGCCCGATCGCGTTTTCGTGGGTAGCCGAACGCGCGTAGGGTACTTTGTCTGTGTCAAGGTTGTGATCGATCTCGCCACAAACCACAAAGCCCCCTCTCCACTCCTGGAGAAGAAGCATGTGGTACCACCCACCTCTGATGACAACGGGGCACTGGATGATCGTCGTGGCGGTATTTGCAGGCTCCCTGGCTTTCGGGACGATTTGAGATACGCGTCTTCGCCCAGTGGTCATCGGAATTACTCGCTTGATCGCGTCGTTTCCGATGCTGGTCGCCCTGATCGAGTTCATCTCGACGCTTCGCTCGTCAGACTGATTCCTCAGGTCGCATCAAGACTGACAAAACGCAAACAGCCCTCGGGAAGATCCCAAGGGCCGTTCGCTGATTGACACCTAATTCGTTTCGGTCTAACGGCTTACCACTTCCGGCCGCTGATCGGCGGGAGAACCGGACCGACGCCATGGACCGGCAGGTAGTACATGTCGGTCGGAATCCGATCGCCGGGGCGGTAGTAGCCGAGGTCGTACTCAGCTTCCCACGGGGGATCGACCACGAGCTTGTAAGGCAATGTGCCGATCTGGAAGGCAAAGAGACCGATCGACCAGAACGGCTGGACAATCTGCATCCGCATCTTCGACTGCGTCGGGTCGTCGATGGGATAGGTCAGGTGACGACCGGCCGGACCGAAGAACTGCTCGACGTTGTGTCCATAACGCTCGAGGGCGGCGTCCTGGAAGTAGAGCGGCATGTGGCAGAACGCAGGGGCCTGCCAGTACTTGCGCGCTGGCTCCCAGTTTCGCGGTTGAATCGGCACGAACTCTTCCGGAATCGGAATCCGGCGGATCGGCCACGCCTCGGTCGGGCTCGGTGCTCGGCTCAACTCGAAACGGGTCGAGGCATTCGCGCCAGCCGCGTAGGTGTCGGGTGCTCCCGGCTCGCCCGGAGCGGGAGCCAAGCCACCGGTGATCGAGAGCGGCTTGGGAAGATTCGGAATCTGCGACGGACGAGTACGAGCCTCGTCGTCCTGCCGTTGAGCGATCCGGGCGATCGCAGCTTCCGTCTCGGGACGGAACCGGCGGGCGGCACCAGCATTCGACTCGGCGGGGAGCGTCGGCACCGCCTGCACAGGCGCTGCACCTTCGGCACGCGGAAGTTCGTCCGCGGCAGGAGCAGGTGGCGGCGTGGGCGTTTCGTCGCGAGGCAACGGCTGAGTCGGCGCACCTTCCGGCACGGGCAGAGCCAGCGGAGCCGGGGCCGGTACAGGACTCGGCTCGGGGTTCACCGGTCCATCAGCCGCAACCGCCGCAGTCCGCGTGGCGTCGGGCGTGAGGTCGGGCTTGCCGGTCGTCAGCGGAGCCGTGGGTAGCGCGGGCAGACCATCATCCGCAGCCGGTGCGGCGGCAGGAGTGGGCTTGGCGGCCTCGGCCGGCATGGCCGGCGCAGGTTCCGGAGTCTTGGTCGGCTCGGCGGCTGGGAGCGCGGGGGCCTCAGCCGGCGCGGCGGGCTTGGGCAAATCACCACCACCGGGTAGGGGCGGCAATTCGCTGGGCGTCGGCGCGGGCAGTTCGGTTGCCTTGGGCTCGGTCGCCGTCGGAAGCTCAGTCGGGGTCGGCAGCGGAGTCGGGCTGGGTGCCTTCGTCGGCTCAGCGGCCGGCAATGGAGCGGGTTCGGGCAGCTTCGCGGATTGAGCCGCATCAAGCGGAGGAGCAGCTGGCACCGGCAAGTCCGCGGGCTTGGCTTCGCCAGCCGCGTGAACTTCGGGTGCAGGAGCCGAGCTGGGTCCCTTGGCTTCGGCCGGAGCCGGGCTGGCGGGAGCCGCGTCGGGCAGTGGTTCGAGGCTCAGAACCGGCGGCGCGTCTACCTTGGCGGCAGCGGGCTTGGCAGGTTCGGCCGGGGCGTCAAGCGGAGCCGCTGGCTTCAGGGCTTCGGCCGGGGCAGCCGGCGTAGTGAGCGGCGGCGGGGGCGGAACCGGAAGCTCGGCCGGGACGGCGGGCTTTTCCAGGGCGCCGGGGGTCGACGGCAGTGCGGGCGGGGGTTCCGGCAGAGCGTCGGGCGGTGCGGCTGGATTGTTCGCAGGGGGCGCGGCCGGAATCGGCAGCGGAGCCGGATTGGCCGGCGGTGCGCTTTCGAGCGGAGCCGGAGCCGGATCGAGCGCCACGGGCGCGGCGGCTGCAGGAGCAGCAGCCGGCATCACAGCCGCATCGTTCGCCGCGGGCGCCGGCGCATCAAGCGGCGGCGGCATCGTCGGTTCGAGCGTGTTGGCCGCGGGGACGTTGCGCGTCCCTGAGGTGAGCTGGATTCCGTCGCCAGTGACCGGCTTCGGTGCCGTTGCGATGGCGCCTGCTGGACGATTACGGCCGCGCGGAGCGAGTCCGGCGGAAGTGTTACCAGCTTCGCGCATGCCGCGCTGAACTTGATCGATCGCGACCTTGAGTTCTTTGATCTCGGCCGGTTCGAGTTCGCTCTGACGCGACTCGGCTGCGCGCAGGTAGCGCAGAGCGCGACTGTATTCTTTGTAATTGAGATAATCGAGGCCGTTGCGGAGGGCGTAACGCGCGCCGCGAGATGCCACCATCGGGTCGAACGACGAGGCGGCCTGGGCCTGAACCGGTTCCGAGGTTGGCGGAGGCGCGTTGAAAAATCGCTGCGCCAGAGCAACCGGGGCTGAAAGGCCCAGCACGACAATCGCCGCGCTGACGGCCGAATTAGGGCGACGCAAGCCACGCCTCCTTGCTTAGCTTAGCCGTAAGACCGATGGTACACCCCGTCGGTGCACCCTATCTCACGTCATCACCTTCCCAACAATCAGACATCGTTTGGCCCAACCTTCCTTGATCGGGCCACGATTTTTGCTTCGCTTCGCTGTCGGCTTAAACCGAACTACGGATCGTCTCGTTTTCGTTCGAGAAGCTCGAGTAGTTCGGCGCCTCCTGGGTGATCACGATGTCGTGCGGGTGGCTCTCCTGAACCGACGCGCCCGTGACCTGAATGAATCGTGCCTTCGTTCGCAGATCGTCGATCGTTCGCGTGCCGCAGTAACCCATGCCGGCCCGCAACCCACCGACGAGCTGGAAAACGTATTCGGCCAATGGTCCCTTGTAAGGAACCCGGCCCTCAACCCCCTCGGGAACAAGCTTCCGCGCGGTTGGCTCACCCTTGGCATCGCTTCGGACAGCATCCTGGCGATAACGCTCGTGAGAGCCCTTCGCCATTGCCGCCAGCGAGCCCATGCCACGGTAAGTCTTGAAGCTACGGCCTCGGTAAATGATGGTGTCGCCAGGGCTTTCGGCAAGTCCGGCGAAGAGCCCGCCGATCATGACGCAATGGGCTCCGGCAGCAATTGCCTTGGTGATATCGCCCGAGTAGCGAATTCCGCCGTCGGCGATCACCGGCACCCTCCCTGCCGCAGCCTTCGCACACTGGTAGACCGCCGTGATCTGCGGAACACCGACACCGGAAACAACCCGCGTTGTGCAGATCGAGCCCGGGCCAATTCCCACCTTCACTGCGTCCGCTCCAGCGTCGATCAGGTCACGCGTTCCATCAGGCGTGGCGACGTTTCCTGCGATCACGTCGATCGAGAAATCCTTCTTGATCCGCCTCACGGTTTCCAGCACGTTCTTGCTGTGGCCGTGAGCCGAGTCGACGGTCAGGACGTCAACACCTGCTTCAAGCAGCGAGCTGATCCGTTCGTAGTCGTGGACACCGACGGCCGCTCCCACCCGCAACCGCCCGCGCGAATCCTTGCAGGCGTTGGGATAGTTATGCAGCTTGTCGATGTCCTTGATCGTAATAAGCCCTTTCAGTCGGTAATCATCGTCAACCAGCAAAAGTTTCTCGACCTTATTTTTCGTCAAAATCCGGTCAGCTTCTTCCAGCGACGTATCAGCCGACGCGGTGACGAGATTCTCCTTCGTCATCACCTCTTCGATCTTGAGGTCGTTCGACTCCAAGAATCGCAGGTCGCGACGGGTGAGAATACCTTTGAGCTTGCCGTTGACGGTGATCGGCACACCCGAGATGTGGTGCCCGCTCATGATCTCGCGGGCCTGGCCGACCGTGGCATCAGGCGGGAGCGTGATCGGATCGACAATGATGCCGTTTTCCGATCGCTTCACCTTGTCGACCTCGCGGGTTTGCTCCGCGATCGACATGTTCTTGTGAATGATTCCGAGCCCGCCTTCCTGGGCGAGCGCGATGGCGAGTTCCGCCTCGGTAACGGTATCCATCGGCGCCGAGACGATCGGCAGATTCAGACGGATGTTGGCTGTCAGTATGGTCTTACAATCAACCTGGCCAGGCAGCAGTTCAGAGTAGGCCGGTTCAAGAAGAACATCATCAAACGTCATGCCTTGGTAGGCGATACGATCCTGCACGGGAAAAGCCTCCGGGCCCCGCAGTCTGTGATGAAAGCCTCGAGATCATCAAGCTGCTGGGTCGTCGTGGGGTGCCTTTCCTCGTCTATTCAACCCTCAAACTCACGAACTGACAAGGTCAACCGTTGCAAACTTGTGCGGGCTTGCGGTGAATTGACCATTTACGCATCAGTGGGATCGATTTTCGCTTTCCCTTCCTTGACGCAAGGCAAGTCGGCCAACGTGGCGCATCCATCGGGCAATTGCGCCTCTTCGATCAGCATATTTGGAATGTCTTCATTAATGGCGAATCGGGTTCCGCAGTGCGAGCAAACGAGCGTTTCGCCTTCGCGGGTGAGAGGAACCTTGCCCATCGGGCAGACGAGGAGCTTCAAAAGGTCTTCGCTGAGCATGGCAAAAAGCGCTCGCTTCTGCGGGACAAGTGATCAGGCGTCGACGTTCGGGACCTGTCGACACAAGCTATCATCTCGCGGCGGATGTGACCAGAGATGAACTGATTCGGGCAAGAGCCGAAAACCTGCTACTGGAATACCTATTCGGAAGTATAGTATGGCGATCAGATGCGACCCATGACGGCCGGATTGTTACCGCAGGTTTAATCGCCGACTACATCCTGTGGTCTTCGCATGCTTCTGGTTCTTTCATCAGCAACCTGAATCTACAGAAGCTAGTGTATTGCGACCAGGCGTGGCATCTTGCTGGTTCTGACCGTCCTTTGTTTCCCGACAAAAAGGACTCTACGGACCATGGGGATCGAGAATCGTTTGACTCTCTTCTCGGCCACCGACGCCGATCTCAACGCCTGCTTTCCAGGCTGGCGTCTGCCCCTGCCTGAGACTCGTACAGTCGAGGAGATCAACCCATTTACCCAGACGCCGGTGACCTTCCATACCTGGGACCCCGGCCGTGCACCAGAAGCCGATCCACCTGGTTCGATCAAGGTCGCTCGTCGCCGGAAGATGGTCGAGCCAGTCCTGCCCCCTGAGGGGGAGCAGGCCTGCTGGCTCGAGGAAGAAGATACGCCTACCCTCCTGCGAACGTTCCCCCACTTTGCTATGTGGGGCGTCTCGGTACGCCCCTTATACGAACTCCTGAATGTCCTCGGTCTTCATGGCTTACCTCCCAGTCGCTACTTTGCTGCGCAGTTCAAGGGGTCGCCGCCGCCCGCTCGATTTATCGACTGTCTAGAAGACGAGGGGACAATTGAATCCTTCCCCGGAGACGTGATTGGGCCTCTTGCGAACCTCGACGACCGCAATGCTAAACAGTGCCTCGCCGCCTGGCAAAAAGCACTGGGTATCAAGGGCAAGGCCGTGAAACTGATCGAGGCAGAATTTGCGGAAGGGTCTGCTTGGGCATTGCGTCGTATCCGTGCCCTCGCGGCTGAGGCCAGCCGGAGCGGAGGCCATCTTTTCATCTCATCACGGACTTAATTCGAGGCTCTGTCATTTAAGGTCTACCCCTTCGGGCCACTGACGCAACGGGCTCTGTCTCTTCCGACCGTCCTGCCTGCCCGCTGACTACCTCTATTTGGCAAGGGAGCAAAGCGGCTTACGCCCGACAAGAAGCGAAATCCGTCAAGTTATTTTTGCCCGACTTCTTGATGAGAAATCAAACGAATTTAACAAGGAGACGAGTCCAATCAAGTCGGGCTCGCCTTCTGATGTTCTGGACGGGCTCGTCCGCAGCGCACCGAGGAGCAAGTTGATCTTTCCGCTATGGAACCGGACTCCGCTCGTATAGTGTGAGTGGATAAACATCAGGGCTCATCGAAAGTGGAAACATGATGACAAGTGGACTTCGATGCTCAAATCCTCTCAGGATGCTAGTCGCGAGTGTCGCGATATGCTTCTTGGTCTACGCTCAATCCGAGCACGATCTTTGGGCTCAGACGCCAGCGCCAGGAGCACAGCCGGCGGCCGAAACTTCGAAGCTCGGTGAAAAACCCGTCGAGGTTTTGAGCGGGCACCTTACAGTTCGAGTACCCCAAGGGTCACGAACTGAAGCTCGACCGTTCCCGATTATGGCGGCGCCTGAATCGAACGAGCACGAGACTCGGGTTATCAACGACTCTGGAAAAGAACGTTTGGTCATACTTGCCCATGAGAGCTTCGCAATCGCGAGCGACGATTTTTTGAAAGACGTCAGGGAGTGGACCGCGAAATGGGCTGGTAAGTACAGGCTCGAATCGGCGCAACTTTCCGACAAAGGTCTAAAGGCAATTCTCGTAATTCCTGTGAACGAGCCGGATCACAGCCGATCCAGTGACTCTGCCTTCGTCGAAGGGATCTTCATTCAATCTGCCGATCGCACCGTACAGTCGTTCGATATCTTCATCAATCTTGCCGCAGAGAACGATCTCAAGAGATATAAGGGCGTCGCGCATGACATTTTGTTGTCCATTGTCTCGGGCAAGCGGAAGCCAGATCTGACGCCGGGCGAACGTCGTTTGTTTGCGTTTTCAAAGGAACTGGAGATCGCTGTCTCGGTCGGAAAGAATATGCTTGTTACTAGGCAAGATGGATCTGACTTCCTCGTTCATCGGATTGTCGCGCTCGGTCAATTGGGAACTCCGTCAGGCAGCGTTCTTATCTACGTAGGGCACCATCCCGACTATGAGATGGGAGAACGGAAAGGAGAGGCCGTCGTTTTCGGAAAAAAGATGGAATGGTTCGGGTTTCGCGAGGGTGAAGGACTGCAAATCGTCTGCGATCTTCCCATCCCAGGCCGAGATGGGCTGAAATCGCACATTATGGTAAACGCGATCAACGAAGCCACCCGAGCGGAGCTAAAGCACGTTGCCGAGAGTTTGAAGCTGGTAAAACCGCAGCCTACCTCAATTAAATAACAATCTTATCAACTGTATATCTCTTTAGTCGACTCTTTGCAGTGAAGACTGGGCCGATCCAGATGGGGCGGCCCGTGATCGTGGACGGTTTGATCAGGCGAGCGGCTCAATCTCAATGGGACCGCAAACCGCGTATCGCATTCCAGAATTAATGAGCAGCGATCCACCGCTTCTCTCTCAAATTCTGCGACTCAAACAACAGCAAATTCAGTTACCACGATCGCGAGCGAGAATACTTCGTTACGTTACTTGGAAGAGTGAAAGACCTGTCTCACGAGAGTATTAGCGTCTTGACGACGTCGAAAACTAACGAAACAACACGTTTTCATATAATCGATTTTACGACGCTGGCGTGTCGGAAAACTGTTTCGGGATTAATGGCTGGGAAGAGTACGACGACGATGCATGGCAGTTCTCGTTAAGCGCAAACGAACACGGGCGCGTTCACGGCTTTCTGATCGAAAATGTCTTTTACATAGTCTGGCTCGACCCGCGACATGCTCTCTATTCAAAGACTTAACTAATCGCTCATTTCTTGTGAGTCCGTCGATCTTCATAGTCCGGCCGCATCCCAATCTGCGCCAGCCGACGCTTGTTTCACGGCGTTTTCGGGCTTGATGTCCACTGTCCCACGCGTTGGAACAGCGTCACAAAGACATGCGGGTCATAACCAACGGCGAAACTCAGGACGGAACACACGCCGACGAGTCTGAGATATTGCGCAATCGTAATCTCGTCGAATTTTTGATCGCCCAGGACGAGAATCCCGGACACAATCACGATATAGATAAAGAACCCGCGAATGACGCCAGAGATGCAAAGCGTTCGAAAATCGGTGCTCGCCGTTTTTCGCTCGATGTCTTCAATCCCCGCGCTTCGGCCGATGGCTCCGATCGTGGCGGATAGGCAGCAGAGAATCGCCACATTTGTAAACGTGTAACACGTTATGATGAAAAACCATGCTTCTACAAACTTGGTCCATCCGACCGGTTCAGGGGGCGACGGAGGTTTAGTCGCCGAGTCAGATTTAGTCGCTGGATCAGGTTTGGCAGGCGCCGGCGGGCTGATCAAGTCGAGATAGGGCTTGGTTGATACGGCCACTCCTCCGGCCACAAAAAGAATCCAGAACAGAATCGCCGTCACACAGACAACCACCTCTGTGATGGTCAGTGGGCGACTTGGAAGTGCTAACAACGGCTTGGACACGGCAACAACTGCCGTAACCGGTTGCGGTTGTCCTGGAGAAGAGGCTGAAGCGGCTTCTGTCGCCGTGCCCGATTGTTCAGAAGGAGTTGCCATGGTGTGTGAATCAGGCGCAGAAGTATTTTCCGACGATGGCGAAGGCGTGCTCTCTGACGGCTTTGTTGGCTCCATATCAGCTTTTAAGTCCATTTTTCTGTCTCCCGTGTTTATTGCGTAACCAAGTGTGGTGCGCGAAAGACTGAAATAGCCAGTATACGCCTAATAATCCGTTCAGCCATCAACTCGTCAAAATCACCATAACGCTGACCTTTGTGAGTAAGTTCCCAACCTTACCGATCAATGAACCATTCCTTCCTGCCAACGATTCCCAACAGACATCACTCGCGTTTTTATGTCCTGACAATGGGAAATTCTCCTTGCACACCGCATCCGCGCCAACGAATATGATTCCGAAATCCAAAGGGAGAACCACGCTCGACGGAGCCAACGATGGTGCGCAATTTTCTTGGCTTGATACTCATCCTGGCCGTCCCCTCGCTCTGCTGGGCACAGGCCGAGTCAAAGGACGCAGCCGCGCGAGGCATTTGGGAAGCGTCGGGAACTCACGGCGCGGTTGCTGCTGGCGGGCAAGGTGCCGTCGATGCTGGGATGACGATCCTCAAAGACGGCGGTAACGCCGCCGATGCTGCCGTTGCCACGATCCTGGCTCTCACCGTAACCGACGCCCAGTCCGTCTGCTTCGGCGGCGAAGTGCCGATCATGTTTTATGACGCCAAGCGCAAGACCGTCGAGGTGATCGCCGGCCAGGGGGTTGCGCCCGGGCTCGCCACGCGCGAGCATTTCGTCGCCAAGGGCGGAATTCCCAAAAAAGGAGTCGAAGCCGCGGCCGTCCCTGCCCTGCTCGACGCCTGTGTCGTAACGCTCGAACGCCACGGCACGAAGACATTTGCCGAAGTTGTCGCCCCGACGTTGCAACTGCTCGATCGCGGCAAGCTGCCCTGGCATCCGCATCTCGCACGAACGATCCGGCGGATGGTCGCGGCTGAAGCGACGTCGCGTGGTGATCGCATCATCGGCCTCAGACGCGTTGCCGACGCATTCTATCGCGGCGATATCGCCCGAGAAATCGACGCCTGGTCTCGTGCCAACGGCGGCCTGATTCGGTTCCGAGACCTTGCCACGCACGTCACGCGAGTCGAGGATCCGCTCTCAATCAAGTATCGCGGCCATACGATTGTAAAATGCGGCGTCTGGACGCAAGGGCCGTTCCTGATGCAGTCGCTGCAGATGCTTGAAGGCTTCGACATGAAGTCGCTCAAGCCCAACAGCCCCGATGCGATTCATCTCACCGTCGAGGCGATGAAACTCGCCCTCGCCGATCGCGACCGCTACTACGCCGACCCGCTTTTCGTGAACGTACCGCTCGACGGCCTGCTCGCGCCCGCTTACGCCAAAGCCCGCCAGGGTTTGATCGATCCCAAAAAGGCTTCGCTCGAAATTCGTCCCGGAGATCCGCTGCACGGTCGCGCCACGCTCGAGATCGTCGACAACCGCTCCGGCACCCCTGCCCCGGCGTTCGACACCACAACCTGCCTGGTGGCCGATGCGATGGGCAACGTCGTTGCCGCGACGCCGAGCGGTTGGTCGGGCGTGGTCGCCGGCGAAACAGGCGTCTGGCTTGGTTCGCGACTGCAAAGCCTGAACACCTGGGTCGGCCACCCCAACGTGATCGAACCCGGCAAGCGCCCGCGAATCACGCTCACACCGACGATCATCCTTAACGACGATCGTCAGCCCACATTTGCGATCAGCGTCGCCGGTGGTGATAACCAGGATCAGATGACGCTCCAGCTCATCCTCAATCAAATCGATTTCGGAGTTGAGCCGGGGAAGTCAGTGACGTCGCCGCGGTTCATGACCGATCACATGACCGGCTCGTTCGGCCAACCCCCGCCCAAGCTCGGGCGCGTGCGCATCAACCCGGGCGTTGGCCAGGAAACGCTGACCGAGCTAACGCACCGCGGTCACGATCTCGAGGTCTCGCCGGGGATCATCGGTGCCGCACCAATTGTGCTGGCGATCGACCCAGCGACCAAACTCATCCGCGCCGCAGGCGACCCCAAGGCGGGCCGTCACGTGAATGCGTATTGAGAAGAAGCTACGCAATTTCCAAGCAAATGCGTGGTTAAGATCGGGTGGCCGGGACAACTTTGTTGTCGTATGTGTTTAGCGCAATTGAGCGGAGGGGTGGTTGGAGCAATCAGCACCGGCCACCCGTCGGGTTTTAGGGTGATGCCATAACCCTACCCTCGCTCCAATGCTCCGCGTTGGAGCGTCTCTGCGACCGCTCTGCGGTCATGAGTACCGCATGTGCTCACGGATCACAAATGGCCGCAGAGCGGCCGAAGTTTCGTGACGACGCAGAGCATCGTCACGAGGGGCCGTGCTTTCCTCCCAGTTTCCAGATCCAACCGCTTAACTCTTATTGGCGATATTTCGTCAATTCATCGAACACATCCCAGAGCCGCACCCGCCAGTTCCGCAGCCACCCATCATCGGCCGAGGGGCGGGCGAGCAAATTGGCAGAGCGCTGCTGCCGTTCGTCTGAGCGGCGGCGGGCACGCTGAACTGCTTCGCAACCTCATCACCACCACACTGCGGGCAGAACGGCTTGTCTTCGGGCCGGCGGACGAGCGTTTCAAACGTCTGATTGCACGGCTCGCAGCGGTATTCATAAAGCGGCATGGCTTTTCTCTTGGCCTGGTTTTAGCTTGAGATCGTCTCGCTTTGAACAATTTTTGCGGCTGGACCGCGAGAAGTTCAAGAGCGATCCTTGCACGAGCAAATTCCAGATGACCATGCGAACGCTCAGCCGAGACGAGGTGCGAGCCGTCGACGCCCGCGCCGCAACTGAATTTCACCTGCCCACGATCGTCCTGATGGAAAACGCCGGCCGGGGCGCCGCCGAACGTCTGCGAACTCGTTTGCAGCCTGGCGATCGCGTTCTCGTCGCCTGCGGCGCGGGGAATAATGGCGGCGATGGTCTGGTCGTTGCCCGTCATCTCGACGCCTGGAACTTTCCCGTTCACATCGCCTGGTTCGCCGATCCTGGCAAACTGAAAGGCGATGCACTGATACAAAAACAAATCGTCGACGCTGCTGAGATTTCACAGTCGGTCCACATCGGCGTTGATGACCTGTCTTCACTTTGGAACGGCGTGGCGTGGATCGTCGACGGCCTGCTCGGCACCGGATTGACGCGTCCCGTCGAGGGCATGTTCCAGCAGGCGATCGAGGCGATCAACGCATCGGGCCTACCGGTCATGGCGCTCGACCTCCCTTCCGGCCTCGATGCCGACACTGGCGAGCCGCTGGGAACTGCGATTCGCGCAAGGTTTACAACCACCTTTGTTGCGGCCAAGCGCGGCTTCGCCCGCCCTGGTGCCCGGGCTTATACAGGAGAAGTTGAAGTCGTGGAAATCGGGATTCCCGGCAAGCTTCTGCGCGGTCTGCCATTCGACGCCGAATCATCCAAGATCGGCCGCGATACCTGATCGCGTTCGCGGCTCGGCACCGCTAGAATGCAGTGTCGATGGGCAATTAACCTTCACCAAGCCGCCAAGAGAGGCGGACTACTGCCCATCTTTGGGTCATTGCGCGAGTTCTTTTTGACTCGTCGTGGAAAGGATCATCCCGATGGCACGTACCCAGTTTGCTGTGTTCACAACCCTCGCGCTCGCGCTAACCTGCTCAACTCTCCAGGCCCAGGACGCAGCCAAGAACGACGCGGTTCGCGAATCGGTCGTAAAAATCTTCACGACGATGCGCCCGCCAGACGTCGTCCACCCCTGGCAAAAGGGCAGCCCGCAGGAAGCCACCGGCTCGGGTGCGATTATTGAAGGCAACCGTGTGCTCACTAATGCACACGTTGTAATGTACGGCAGCCAGGTCTTCGTGCAGCCGAACGGCTCGGGCGACAAGCTGCCAGCCACGGTCGTCGCGATTGCGCCCGGCATCGACCTCGCGGTGCTCAAGCTCGAAGACGAGTCGTTCTTCAAGAACCGCCCGCCGCTCAAGCGCACCGAAGGACTTCCTGAAATCAAGGAGTCGGTGCTTGTTTACGGCTACCCCACCGGCGGAGCGAGCCAGTCGCTCACGAAGGGGATTGTTTCACGCATCGAGTTCGTCGCCTACGGCTACAACACGGCTGGTCTGCGAATTCAGATCGACGCGGCGGTAAATCCCGGTAATTCCGGCGGACCCGCGCTCGTGAACGACAAGATGATCGGCCTTGTGAACAGCCGGCTCGGCGGCGGCGATAACATTGGCTACATCATCCCCAGCGAAGAGATTGACCTCTTCCTCAAGGACGTTGCCGATGGCAATTACGACGGCAAGCCGCGGATGACCGACTCAATTCAAACCCTGGAAAACGACGCACTCAAGGCGAAGCTAAACGCGAAAAGCGCGCCCGGCCTGGTTGTTCACCAGCCGGCAACCGATGCGGCCGACTATCCGCTCAAGCGTTGGGATATCATCACCAAGATTGGTGACAAGGATATCGACAACGTCGGCATGGTTCAGATTCGCGAAAACTTGCGCGTAGGATTTCAATATATCATTCAAAAGGTCGCGAAGGACAACAAGGTCCCCCTGACGATCATTCGCGACGGCAAGCAGCAGGTGGTGCAAGTGCCGGTAGGTTTGCGGCACGACGAGCTGATTCAGTCGCGCATCGGCAAGCCGCTGACCTATTTCATCTACGGCCCGATGGTGTTTGCCCCCGTCACGGTGGAGTTCGCGGGTCTGCTCGAACGCATGGGCGACCGGATGGTGACGATGCTGAGCGCAATCGGCAGCCCGCTTGCCTCGCGCCGGGGGGATAAGGTCCGCTTCCCTGGTGAAGAGCTCGTCGTCGTCTGCTCGCCGCTGTTCCCGCACAAAATCTCCAAGGGGTACTCCAACCCCCTGGCGAAGGTGGTGAAGAGCGTTAACGGAACGAAGATCAAGAACTTCGCCCACCTGGTGGAAACCCTCCGCGACGCGAAGGACAAGTACGTCATCTTCGAGTTCGACGACAAGGCCTCGGAGCTAATCGTCTTTGATCGCGCCGAAGTGCTGCAGGCGACGGAGGACATTCTCTCCGACAACAGCGTGCGTCAGCAGTTCTCTGAAGATGTCGCGCCGATTTGGAATAAGAAGAAGTAAGGCCGAGCAAGCCTCGATCTCCAAATGATGTGATGACTTCGTTCGGGACGATGGACGGATGCGACAGCCGTCATCGTCCCGATTTTTATTTATCGAATCTCAAGTGAGCGACACCGGCAGAAATGGTGCGATTTACGGAGCTGGATGGATATATCTTGTGGTCCCTTCCCGTTAACGGTTGCGGTTTAACACAATTAGTCCACGCTTACACATTTGTCAATCGCGCCGCTGCCCCGAGCTATTCGGAGTTGGCTGATTGCCTGAGGCGATCGGTCTTAGCAGGAGTTCTATCAGTCCCCACGAACGACCATTACGAACTCACTGTTGAATGGCGGCAACAAATTTGCCGGTGGAACGGTGCGTTCCCTGTTTCGGAAGACAGTATGATCGCGTTTTCGGAGTGGTTGGTCTCGCGCGAGTGGCCCGTGATTTTTCCTGCCGGATACGAGTTAGGTCGTAAGCAGTACGAAGTTGCAACAGTAGGGTATTCCATACGAGCCTAAAGAGACTTTTTCGCACTAAGAGGATGAGGCGTATGGCGATCTACACCACGTTTTTCCTCTGCACACCTGGAGAATTGCTCCTCGGATTTCCCGATTGGCGCCTGCCATTGCCGCAGCCGGTCCGGCGCGAACGCCGGAATCCTTTCACGGGTGAGTTGATCATTGTCGAGAGCCGCGAGCCCGAATGGCCCGGAGATTCAGACTTGGAGCCTCCTCGCAATTACCAAGTGGCTACTATTGAAGGCCGCTACGAAGATTACCTCGAACGGCGTCTTCCCGAGTTCGTCCGCGCCTGCGCTCATTGGGCGGCGAAGGGCTTGACTGAAGCGACTGTCGGTCCACTCTTGAAGGCAGCCAGCGTGGACGGATCATGGGAATTCGCCATTTACAGCCCGCCGTCGTCGGATGCAACACTGCAAGAATTGCCTCTGCAAGTTTTTCACATTTCCAGCCCGATCAACCAGGAATCGGAGATACTCGCTCCAATCGCTGCGCTCGCCCACAAGGCAACCGCAGGGCAGCGGATGTACCTCTTGACTGAAGCGTGAACGGCCTTATCGGTGCGACTTTCATGAGGTAAAAAGAGCACAGGCTACTCGGGTCTTATCGATCGTTTTAGCATAGCGTGGCAATTGGCCGATTCGATCGCGCAAAGGCCTTTGCCGACGATCCGAGGAATCCCAATGACCCTGCCCCGAAGAGAACGCAACGCTGGCCTGCTCGGAGCTGCGATGTGGTCGTGCGTGGCCGCATTCGCGGCTGTGGCTTTCGCATCGCAAAACAGCTCGGGATGGGATTTCTCGCGAGGGTTTTACTCTTACCGCGAGATCCTGGGATTTGGCGTCGCCTTCGCAGTGGCGGGCGCAGCGAGCGGCATTTGTACGTTCGGTATTCTCGCCGGTAGGCGTGCAGCGCTCACGATGAGCCTCGTTTTGTTCATCACATTCACAGCAAGCTATCTCTTACTTTGGCTGTTCCCGTCATTCATCGCACGAACCCTGAGTCCAAGCCCGGTCGAATGGCTGGATTCAAATCGTAAACTGCTCCTCTCATATGTTGTGCCAGGATTAATTGCGGGTGTCGTCCTGGGACTGCTCGTCTCTCTCATGGGAACAATGGTTTGGCTCTGCTCTGGTCGAGGGCAATCTCGCTACATCGCCCCTGCTCTGGCGTTGGCCCTAGTTGCCATGGTCGCGCTTATCCCTATTGTCTCGTCGACGATCTCCGAGATTGGTATCGATCTTCGTTGGAAATATGGCTGGTCGGAAGCTGAAGTGATGTATGGCGTCGGGTCGGGCGCAACAACAGGAGCAATCGCCGGCGTTTTGACAGCCGCACTAGTCGCTCGTGCGTCTCGGCCTCGATCTAAACCACAACAAGCTTCTTGAAACTATCTTTATCGCTGATAAATCGGCAAATACCGATATTCAACCGCAAGGCTAAGAACCGCCATCGCCGTACAATAATCTCGCCCGCCCGATCGATCGTGACCGTCGCCCGAAAGCCAGCTTCCATCCGGATCTTGATGGTCGAGCAAAATCGCCACGAGCTTGGGATAGTAGTTCAAAAAATACTTGTCACCGACCTGAAACGTCGCCTGCGAGCAATAGTACGCCTCATAAAAGAAATACTCGCTCGACCACCGCGGCGGGTGTTTGAGCAAATACTCTGCACCGGCGAGGGCTTCGGTCGAACCATGCTCGCCACAAATTTCCAAGGAGAGAATTCCCGTCCCCGTTCGGGGATTATTTGGCCCGCCGCCTGGTTGATAACCGAATCCACCACCATCGCGCACCGCGCACTTTTTGACGTACTCGAGCGCCCGGTCAATCTGTCCCGAAGGCACCACGCACCCCGCCGATTTCGCCGCGCGAAGTGCCATCACCTGCCAGCCGCTCACGCTCAGATCGCTATCGCGACTCGTCGGTTGATAACGCCAACCTCCCGCCTGCGACGGACTCTTCGATAAATCCTGCGCCTTGACGATCAGGTCGATTGCCTTCGACAAAGCCACACGCGATTGCTCGGCCAGCGTGGGATCGCTCGACATTCCAACAACCTCGGCCAGCATGAGCGTGCTAATGCCATGGCAATACATCGGCCCGTGGCTCGTGTTCGATGTGAGCATCCCATTCGGTTTTTGATTTGTGATCACATACTTGATCCCTCGCTCAACCGTTTCACGATACGGCCCCGGCTCGCCGGGAACGTGACCGGCAGCGAGGAACGCCATCACGGAAAGTGAGGTGACCGACGTGGCGCGGCCGAACCCGCTATCCCAGCCACCGTCCGGCTTTTGGGTCGATTTGAGGTAAGCGAGCGCCTTCTGAATCGCGCGATCGGCCGCGGCCGATTTGGTCGCTGTGCTTGGCTTGATTCCCACATCCTGGCCATGCGCAGTCAGAGGAATCACAAGCGCAAGGATTGCGCAAGGAATCAGAAATATAAGAATGTAATGCTTCATAGACAGAATCATGGCTTTGCGGGTTTGGCGGCGTCGGAGGCGATTTCTTTGAAGTAGAGCTGGATCAGCCGCGTGTAGTCGTCGCGATATTTCCCTTGGGAAAGCTGCAAGATTTCGGTACGCAGGTGGCCGGGCAGGTCGCCCCAGCTCTTGCCGGTTTTCTGGCGAATCATTGCTTGCAGCTCGGTCAAATCGGCGGCAACCACCCCTGCTCCGTTATCCTTCGGGTCGAGTGTTTGTCCTTCGTTCGCCGCCATCGGCTCGCCGTTTGAGTCGCGGCCCTGGGCCGAGCGAGCAGCGGTGCGCATCGCCTGCGCCGCACGCTGCATTGACTGGGACGCGTTCTGTCCCGTTGATGCGTGGGCCGCACCTTGTTGAGGCGCATTGGCATTCGCGGCCTGTGCGGCGGCTGGCCCCTTTCCTTCCTGCGCGAGTTGCTGCCGAGCTTCGGCGAGGGCGTCACGCGCGGGCTGGAGATCGGCGGCCTGCCCGGCCTCGTTGGGGATATCGAGCTTCAAGGCTTGCGCCAGATCCTCGGCAGCTTGAGCGGCTCGCTCGACGAGATCGGCCGCGCGGCGTTGACTATCGCGGGCCTGCTCGGGCTGCCCTTGCGCGAGCTGGTCAATCCCCTGCTCCATCGCTCGCGGCGCCTGGTTCGTCAAAAGATCGGCCGCGGCGTTTGCATGACCGTGACCGTGCGGACCAACCTGCCGACTTTCATCGCGCAGGTCGGCTAGCTCTGCCCCAAGCGCAGCGGCCGCTTCGTGCAAATCTTCCTGAGGTGCCACCCGCTCGCCGAGAACGGCTTGCAACTTCTCGCGAATCTGCCGCTCACGTTGGGCCAGGGCTTTTACCTCCGCGGCGCGGGCCGCTAGCGGTGCCACGGCCGGGTCTTTCGGTGCATCGGGCAAGGCGCGAGGTTTGGCCGGTGCGGGTGTGAGCATCGGCTTTTCCGAGAGACGTGCGGTGAGCTCGCCCAAACGCGCCGCCGCTTGCTCGCGCGCCTTGGCGACGTCACGCGCTGTCGGCTTCGGTTTGCCGGGATCGTTCGCCGGTTGTGTTGCGCGTTCAGCGATTTCCGCAGCGCGAGTTAATGCCTCGACCGCACCAGAATCCGCCTTTGCCGGATCGGCAGGTTTTGTATCGGCTTCAAGTCGTGCAACCTCGGCGGCGATTGCCTGCTGATCTCGCGACTGCGCTGCGATATCGGCAGGCGTGTCGTCCGCGTTCATCGCCCGCTCGGCCCGCGTGAGTGCGGCGGCTTCTTCTTTCGGTGTGATCGCGTCGGTGAGGCGATCGGCCAGATTCTTCGCTGCGGCTTTCGCTTCATTCGCCGCTGCTACTTTCTCTTCAGGCTTCGCCTGCGGATCACCGAGCTTCTTCACCGCCTGATCTGCGAGTCGCACAGCCTCGCTTTGAAGCACCGCCGCATCGGAAACATTGAGCGATCGCAGGGCCGTCGCCAGCCGTTTTTGTTCGGCGAGGGCTTCGCGAGCCTGATCGGGATCGGCCTTTGCATCCGCTGGTTTCGCGACCTTTTCCGCCTGCTGCGCCTGCTCGGCCGCAAGCTCCTGCGCGATCTCATCGGACGGTGTTTGATGATGAACTTTTTGCGTCAAGCGCTCCATCGCCGCGCGAGATTCTGCAACCGCTTGCGGCAAGGCGGCTCGCAACGTTTGAACACGTGCAAGCTCCGGACTATGTTCTTGCGGCAACGCGACCGTCATGCCGAACATCCATTCCGACGAGCTATTGCCGCAACGCACAACGACTCGGCTCATCCCCTTAGGCAACAGCACGTCAAACGTCTCAGCGCCGGGGCTGTAGGAATGGTTGCCATCGAGCTTGTAGACCTGCTTGCCGTTTACCCAGATCATCAGCGTATCGTCGGCACCGACCGAAAACTTCGCGGTACCCGCGACCGGGCTATCCAACTCGGTGTAGGCAAACGCCGATTGATCGCTGTCTTTGCTATAGATCGATCCAAGGTCGAGCTTTCCCTGATCGTCGACCGCTTTGGCCGACTTGAATTCGACCGGCTTCCCTTTCAAACCCTTGAACTTTGCCGATGGTTTGATTGGTTCGTTGAGCGAGAATGGCGGGCGTTGTGCCATGGGGAACGGCGCGGCGACTTGCCACGTGCGAAATGCGTCGGTCTTGCGCGGGGGGAGTTTGGCCAGTGCATCGGCCTGCGTTTTGACGGCCTTCATCTCCTCGGCGAGTGCCTTGGCGCGACGTTCGGCGCGTTCAACGTGCGCCTGCATTCGTTCAGGAACATCCATCGCCGCGAGTGCCGTTGCGGCTTCATTTGCTTTCTGAGCCAGCGGTGCGAGCCGGTTCGCCAGTTCGGCGGCGGCCTTGGCCTCATCGTGCGGCTTCCCGGGCTGCGGAGCAGTTTCGCGGAGATGGCGGTCGACATCGCGCATCGACTCGTCAGCCAGTCTACGAGCATCTTCAAGCTTCTTGCGGATCGGCTCCTCGCGCTGCCAGGGATCAGGAAGCGCCTGCACCAATCGTTGAAGCGCTTGCTTCGCCTCGTTCTGACGTCCCTCCGCTTCCTTCGGCCGCGCGGCTTTCAGATTCTCAAGCGCCCGAGCCACAGCTTGCTCGGCATCGCGCACAGCCCCTTTGCGCGGTTCATCAACCTTGAGCGCTTCGGTCAGCTTATGAATCGCTTCCTGCTCGGCAACCAGCGGTTTGAGTGCTTCAACAAGCTCGTTTTGTTCCTCGGGCTTGAGGCTGTTCTTGCCTCGCGCCTCGCGCACAGCCTCACCGACATGGCGCGACAATTCTTCCTGCCGCTGAATCAAGCGGCGCACAAATGATTTGGGATCGGCGGGGGCATCTTCCACGTCGCGCGCCAATCGACGCAATTCATTCTCAGCCTCTTCAAGCCGCTGACGCCCCTGCGCAATTTCGCCGCGTTCGATGGGTGGCACGGCGTTTTGCAAAGTCTGCGGATTCAACCCAGCGCGACCGTTTTCATTGAGCGGCTGATCGATATCGAGTGCGAGCCGCCTGGCATCCATTTCGAGACGTCGCTGCGCCTCAGCCAATTCCTGAAGCGCTTCTTTGCGCTTGGTCCCTTCACCGGTTTTGCGAGCTTCTTCTCGCTGCTTTTCGGCCAACTCGCGTGCTTTCTTCGCGAGTTCGGCCGCTTGCTTCGCCTGGGCTTCGAGCAAGCCCGCTTTCAGTTCGGGAGCTTGATTGGCCAGCGCATCAAGTTCCTTGCGCACCTCATCTTGCTCGTTACGCACGGCTTCGAGCTTGGCTTGATCGTCACCCGCCTGCGCGGCTTCAGCAGCTAAAGCTTCTTCACGAGCAGCCAGTTCACGAAGCTTCTGGCGATCGGCGTCGGCCTTGGCGAGCGCTTCGAACTTGCGCTGAAGCTCTTCAATGCGCTGATGCGTGGCCGAGAGCCGATTGTCGGCCCCTTTCAGCTCGGCGAGACGTTTGGGTGCGTCGGTCGCCTTGCCTGCGGCTTCGATTGCGTCGTGGCTTGCCTCGGCCTCGACTTCGGCAATTTCCTTCGCGGGGCGAGCGAGTGATTTGTACGTGGGATCGGCATCGAGGTCGCGCGCCAGGGCGTTGAGATCCTCGACCACCTTGCGAGCCGTCGCCTTGCGTTCGGCGAGAGCGGCGTCTTTCGACTTGTCCCAGCTTGCGGCTGTGCGTTGTGCGGCATCGGCCGCGTAGCGAAGCTGGATCGTCTCCTGACGATTGAACGTATTTTGCTTTTTGATCTCTTCGAGTCGCTCCTGAATTCGCTCGCGATGCAACCGGTCTTGCCGCGCCAGGATTGGCTCGGCCTTCGCAACAATGGCGAGCGAACCTTCGTCCGACCAGACGATATTCGGCCCTCGCGGCGCAGGGCGATTATCGGCGATTTTCACGCGATAACTAAGCTGATCGCCCGGATTGAGCGAGAGCGGCTTGAGCCCTAGCGTCGCATCACCCTGAGCGCGAATCGTTCCCAATCCACGGAGCGGCGCTGCGATTTTTCCGGTCTCGGGTTCGGCATCGCTGTTCGCGCGTTTGAGTGAATAATGCAACTCGGCTGTGCTCACATCAAAATCATCGCGTGCTACTATGGGAATCGTGAGCACATCTTCGGCACCAATTTCTTTGGCCTCAATTTGCACGACGGACAGAACAGGAGGAGCATCGGCCCGCACAAGCAGTTTGCGTTTTTCGAGCAGGCCGTCGAGTCCATGTTCGTCCTGCTTCAGTTCGGTCGTGAACGTATAATTACCCGCGATTTCGGCAGTAACTTGCAGCGTGCCCGTTTTGCCGTCGCCACTCGGAGTAATTTCCGCTGATTTCAGGGAATCAGACGCCGACTCATTGAACGTCGGCCAGCCCAGCACCAGCGATTTCACTGCGCGGTTTGTCGTGATCTTGAAGTCGATCGTGCTGCCTTCAATGACGCTCAGCCGCGCGGCATCTTTTGCTGGCGCGGCGGGTAGCTTTGTGTAAGAAGGTGGTGTGACGGTCGCGACGATCGACTCGATCTTCGGCGGCTCGACGGCGTTGATCTGGTAGTAGCGACTCGATACCGGATCGGTCACGACACGATAGCGCACCGACTTCGCGAGCCGGGGGAGCTTGGCTTCGAACTGGCGAGAGTCTGTCGATCCGGCATCTTTCGTCGCCATTCTTACGCGGGTGGTCTTACCGCTTTCGTCGTCCCACTCGAGCCAGGCGGTGTCGGGTGGAAGGGCGCCGAAGGATAATCCTGCGCGAGGTGAGAGCCAGGCGTTGATCGGCAAATCGGCGCCGAGCGCGACGGTTTTGTCACCAGGATTTATGCGGAGGGAAAAGCGTCCCACGCGGTCGAGCTCGGCCCAGGGGGCAAGAAACCGACGGGCCAGCGTGCCGAAGGGATCGGGCTGGATGAGCGCCGGGCCAGCAACCAACAGCGCAAGCAAACTGCCCACGGCCAAACGCTGCCAGGCTTTATCCGCGGAAATTGCCTTGCGGGCGTCGATGAGGTTGGCCGTGTTCACGGCCTGCGCTGTGAGGGCATCAATCAAGGCACGCGAGCCGTGGGTTCTTTCACCTTCAGATAATAATGCGACGGAGCTAACGATTTGTTCTTCCAGCTCGGGCTGGGCTCGTTCGGCAAGCGCCGCGAGTTCGAGCCCGCCGACCGAACGCGTTAGCGGACGAACAACAGCGACAAGAAAAGTCACCACGCACGCGACGACCCACACACTCCAGATTCCCCAGCGCGCGATGGAAGGCAGCGGCCAGGCGAAGTCAGCGAGCATGCCCAGAATCACCCCAAGAGCTGCGACCACCGCAACGCTGCCAATCCCTTTGAGCGTCTTGACGAACTGCAACCGCGCGGCGATTCGGCCGAGGGCACGGCGAATCTCGCGTGGGGCGGTGGGATTCAGAGTCGCTGTGGTCATTGGGGCCAATCCTCGTTGAGGGTAGAGTCGCGAGGAGCATCCAAGCTTTGGCGAGAACCCGCGAGCGAGTTCGTCACCCCGTCCTGCCAACCATCACGTTAGAGTGTCATGCAGCACTTCTTGAACTTCTTCCCCGAGCCGCAGGGGCAAGGGTCGTTACGGCCGACCGCTGAGGTATTCGATGGCCGGCGAATCGTCACACCTTTCACACCGCCGGGCTTGAGCCTCTCTGCATACGACTTGCCAATCACACGCACCTGCGCGGCCCAGTCGTTACCTTCGCCCAGCTTTCCTTCCTCTTGGAGGTACTCGAAGAATCGTGCGATCACCTCGGGAATTTGCCGGCGCACCTCGTCGTCGAGGGCCAAGCGGGGCATTGTTTCCGTGAGAACCTTGGCGAATGTTCCGGATTGAACCTCGTCGGGAAAGTCGGAGTCGATCGCGGCAACCGCCTCACCAAATTGCGTGAGAATCAAGCTGATATGATCACGAACCGACGGATCCCAGGTCTGGGCCGTGTACGAGTCGCCAAAATCGCTGGACCAATTCTCCCAGCGGTAATCGAGATGAGACATTGAGACGTATCCTCAGGAATCCGGCGCGGGTGTTTGTCTCAAAAGATAATTGAAGTGACGCACTTGGCATGAAGTACAAAGAATATCGGGTAGCCGGGACAACTTGCTTGTCCCGGTCGCGAAGCGACAAGAGGTTAGCAGCTTGTCTCGCCTTGCCCTCTTGTGTCTGCGCCACCTGGACAACAAGTTGTCCAGGCCACCCAGTTTTATTCCTTGCGTTATTCCAAGTGCGTTACTCTCCTAAGACACATGCCCACATCCCGACCCTTGATCGAGAAACTCAGTTTAAACGCAAGCATTCATGAGCGAAAGCACTTTCACCACGACGGCTCATGGCAAGCCAGCGCGTTTGCGGGCGACCCATTCCACGCCCACGATTCCCAGAAACAGAATGAGTGCCGCTGGGTGATCCCAGAGGGGAATCTCCTCGGTTTTCGTCGCCGTTTTGACCTTCGCGTGCAGCAGTTTTGGCAACTCGCTTGCCTCTTCGACCGTCAGCACACGCCCGCCGGTTGTGCTTGCGAGTTTGTCGAGCGCATCGCGATTGGCCGCCAGTTCGATACGCTCCGACGTATCCCTGGGCGCGACGATCAGCTCGGCATCGGTCAACGGCCCAGCCGCTTCCGCACCGACAAGTCCAGGCGCATCGAGCTTCACGCTGTACGACCCTTCGGGCAGCACAGGCGTCACCGCTTCGAACAGACGTGGCCGCCCGGGAACCGATCGCAGTGCGAGCACGGTTGTCGGTTCGGTCGCGCCTGCTTTGATCACGCGCGCAGCAATGAGAAAATCCGGCCCAACGTTTGGCACGTTTTCAGCGATACGCGCCTGAATTTTGATCCCCTCGCCCGAACGTGCGCGAGTGCTGGTCGGTCCGAAGCGCACGAGACGATTACCCGCACTGAGCTTGCCAGTCGACGCCCAGCGCACGACCTGTCCCCAGAAGCGATGATGAATCGCGTCGCCAATCCGGTGCCGCCAGCGCCAGGTGGCATCGGTGCCGACCCAGAGCGTTTTACCCAGGCCATATGGCATCGCGGCGAACATCACATTTTCCTCGCCGCCCTTTACGGTCACAAGCGACGTCGCCCCCGGTTTTACACGTCCCGAGAGCGCCCAAGGGAGCCTCGGCAAACTGGCCCAGGTTTCGCGGCTCTGATTTGGACTTGCATCAAGCTGCAGCATCGGCCACGACGTCTGATCATCAAGCGCAGCGGCCGTGGGAAGCGCGATTGCCCCCGGCGGCAGGCTGGGGTGATTGACATCGTCGGTTGGCTCGGGGTTAGTGCGCACGAGGTCAACGACCGGCAAAAGTGCGCGGGCCGAATCGTGCGCCACTGCCTGCGCCGGCCAGTTTTTGGGACCGGGCACAATCACCAACGTGCCGCCGCGCTCGGCCACATAGCGATCGAACCGCGCCCAGAGATCGGCCGATAACTCGGCGTCTCCCAGCACAATCATGTCGAAGCGATTGAGTGGGTCGGGCGTGGTTGTGTCGGCGGGTACGACGGGAAGTGTGGTCGCGTAAGTCGCTTCGGCCGTGCTTGTGACGGGCGGTTGCTGGAAGACAACGGCGTCGATCGCTACGCGTGGATCGCGTGCCAGCGCATTACGCAGATAGCGGAATTCCCATCGTGCCTCGCCATCGACGATCAACACGCTCACCTTGTCGTCAGCCACCTGAATCGATGTCGAGCGGCTGTTATTATCGGAGCGGGCGTCATCTTTGATTGGAGCAACGGCGACCTGAATCGGCACATTGCCAACGTTCTCCATTGGCAGGCGGAATGTCGCGAGCGGCCGTGCGCCCCCTTTGGGAACGGTGACCGATTGCTTGATCGGAGCCGCACCCGGACGCGTGAGTGTGACGTCGAGCGCCGATCCGGGCGCGACACCATCGGCCTTGATACTTGCTTCGACCGTCGCCACATCGCCTTTATAAACACCCTCGGGCGCACGAAGGCTGGCAATGGCCACGTCGGGTGGAGCCGTCGTTGAACCCACGAGCACCGGATAGACGGGAATCCCCCGCGCGGCGAGTTTGTCGACAAGCGCGGCATCGTCAGACGAAGCGTTCTTGCGACCGTCAGTCAGCAAAACGATGCCGAGCATTGGCACGTCGTCGGACGTTTTTAGTGCTGTGGAAAGGACGCCGGTCCAGTCGGTCTCGCTCGATCCTGCTTCGCCCGGCTTGATCTGCACCAGGCGTTCGCCGAGTGCCCCAAGTGAACTTTCGGGCGATGTATCGCGTGCAAAGGTTTGGGCTTTGACGTCGTGTTCGCTCGTCAGCGCGGCGATGGGTGAATTCTCGGCACTGATGAGCGCGCGAACCTGTTCCTGTCGCGACTTTCCATCAGTGCGACCGGGGTCAACCGTTCCCATGCTTTCGGAGACGTCGGCACCAATCAGGACGCGTCCACGCACGGTTTCCTGGCGTGTCCAGGCGGCGACTGGTTCAAAAAGCGCAAAGATAAGCACTGCGGCGGCGATGAGTCGTAAACCCAAGAGCAGCAGGCCCGCGCGTCGCGAGATGAGCTTGCGTTCAGCGCGATAGAGCAGCACGAGCAGAACGACGGCCGCCGCTCCCACGAGCAGCCACGTCCAGCCTTTGCCGCCGCCCACGAGTAAAAGCCGTCCGCCCCCGGCCAAGACCCAAGTCATCCCCTACTCCCGGCTTGCCGATCGAGCAACGTTGCCGCGCAACCACCATGTTGCACCAAAACCCGCGGCGATTGCGTTCATGGATTGTAACGGTGTCGCGCCGCATCGCCTATGGGGCGGAATTGAGGTATGCGGCGCGTGTTGCTTTATTTAACGGGCGGCATGTGTCAATGGTGCCGGGTAAGAAGATGCGGCAAATGCGAGGCCAGAAACTGGTGCAATCGGGCCTCGGGAAGTTGATCGGGCGCAAGCACCGGCGCATTGATTTGCGCGAGCGAATACTGAGTCCTCGGCCCAAACCCGCCGGATCTACCACCGCCGCCATGATGAACGCCTCTGGAATGGCCATGGCCGCCACCACCGTGACCACCGCCTCCGCCACGAGCCAGCGCGGGCTGTGGGAGGCTGAGGAACAGGCTCAAAATCAACGAGCTCACAAGAATCGCACGACGTCTTTGAATAGGCGGGTTCATCCTTGACCCCTTCACGTCAGGATTTGATGTTTCAAACCGATCCGCGCTTTCTTTACGAGGCTTCTTTATTCATGGTTCATCGGCAGATCATCGATGCACAAAGAAGGTATTTCTGCTTGGATGAATTTGAGCTTAGGATTTTGCCATTAATTAGCACGGCATTATATATTAACTATAAAAATCAATACGATTTGATGTCGCGATTCACGACCTACCGAATTCAGTGGAACCGAACCTAAACGGGTGCGAAAATGGCGCGGCGTCTCGCATCAATTATGTCGATTTCATCAGTGCGATTCGCACCAGGAAACGCTGTGAATTCCCTATCGCTCCAAGCCTTATGAGGTACCGAATGATCCGTCGAATCTGTCCCGTGATTGCCGTTTTTCTTGTTGTTTATTTAGGCTGGAATGCCAGCGGTTTTGCCGCGGATGCTGCGAAAGAGGTGAAGCCGCTGCAGGGCGATTGGGTCATGACCTCCATCGTTTACAACGGCCTCGATTTGCCTAGCAGCTACGTCGAAACGAGCCGGCTGACGATCGCGGGGGATAAATACATCATGACGATGATGGGGCAAGTTACGCGGCTTTCGATGAAGTTCGACGACTCAACCAAGCCGAAACAGGTCGATTTCACTTATCTTGAAGGCCAGTTCAAGGACCAGGTTCTCAAGGGGATTTACGAGTTCGACGGCACCACCTTGCGCATCTGTCGACCCATTCCCACGACCGGCGATCGGCCGACCTCGTTCGATGCGCCGGCGGATTCGCGGCGATTACTCGTCGCCTGGAGAAAACGCAAGCCGGGCGATCCCGCTCCGGCACCGACGCCTAAACCAACGCTCGTCGACCGCGGTGCGCTTCTCGGAACGTGGCAGCTTATTTGGGCTGACAAGGATGGCAAGGTTACGGCTGATGACGTCATCGACAAGATCAAGGTGGCGATTGGCGAGAAGTCGCACACGGTTACGTTCGGCGATCAGGTAGTCGCTCATGACGTTCCTTATGTGCTCGATGAGACCAAAACTCCCAAGCAGGTGACGGATACAATTCCCGACGGTCCGGATAAGGGAAAGCAGATCCACAGCATCTTCCGGCTCGACGACAACGTTCTGTTTTCATGCGTTGCCGCCGTTGGCAAGAGCGCACCGACGAGCTTCGAGGCACCCGAAGGTTCGGGTGAAACATTCCGTGTTTTCCGTCGGGTGAAAGACAAGGAGATTGAGTCGGCGAAGGCTCCCAAAATCGCTGACGAAGAGACGAAATTCGCCGGCAAGTGGTCGTTCAAATCGGTAAAACTCAATGGCAAGGAAATGAGTGGCACTCTCTTCAAGAATGCGCTCATGACGCTCAAAGACAACCACTTCTCCACCAGTCAGGCGGGCGTTGTGCACGAAGGGGTTTATATCGTCGACCCAACGGCTTCGCCCAAGATCATCGACATTGTGTTCACGAAGGGGCCCGACCGCGGCAAAGTCGTGCGCGGGGTGTATTCGCTCGAAGGCGATGTCTACACGATCTGCATCGGGCTCAACGAGACGACCCGACCGACCGCTTTAGAAAGCAAGCCGGGATCGGGAAACGTGCTTGAAGTGCTCACGCGTGAGAAGCCGTGAGCGGCGTCAATATCCCCAGTTCTAAGAGCCATGCTTAAGCGAATCGCGTAAGCATGGCTCTCGACGGCAGGATTTAATCGCGGCGCTCGCCGCGCCTGGGCTTGCGGAGCGGCACGAAGTCCGACGGCTCGTTTCTCATCATCTGTGGTATCTGCGGCATCGGTGGTTCAACTGCGGTCGTACCGTTTCTCGACCGGAACTTCACCATCGGCAGAATGACGTACGGCGGCAGAACGACGGCGGTGATGCGCGTGATTTTCCAGCCCTCGTTGGGCGCCTTGCGGAAGCCGAGCGACCATTGCGAGTTCCCAGCGAAATTGTGCTGGGTGCCGCCCATCAGGTAAGTGCCAGTTGCGCTGATCTTGAACTCGGCCGATCCGCGCTGTGATTGCACGCCGGCATTGGTGGTGAGCTTGCTGAGGTGAACCCAATCAAATTTAGCGTTTTGCAAGGTCGAACGAAAAAAGTCGGTATCGAGCTCGTCCCCCTGCATCGAGGAACGCAGGCTGAACGTGACGTGTTGGTCCATCAGGCCGATCATCTTGTCGGCGTCGGACCGTGAAAGTGCGCTCACAAGATCCTTAACAACCCACTCGATCCGCTCGTTATCGGTTACCCACAACTGCTCGACGACCAGCACAATCGCCGCCAGACCAAGCGCGATCAGAGCGCGGATCAGGAACTTGCCGTCCTGGGTCACTCGGAGCGCGATCAGGAACGAAACCGAAAGCAGGCCGAACACCCCGGCCAGATACCAGGGATTCTCGGCCACATAATAGAGCATCGACTGCACACCTCAACAGACAAAAGACCCGTAAGCCGGAAGACCAAAGATATCGGAGTGCAGGCGTTTTCGTCCACCATTTCCGCCGCAATCGACATTCCTTCACCCATAAACGCATTTCTTCCTCGATCTTCGACGGATGGGCGTATATAAATAGACAACTCAACGACGTTCGACGACTGCGTGGCGCTGCGTTGGCTACGCGTAATTAAACCACGTTGCAGGGGGCGACTCATGCGGTTTCGATTCTCCTCGGCGTTCCTGTGCTGGGTTGGCGTGCTCGGGTTGGCTGGAAATCTCTACGGTCAGGACGCCCCTGCTCCGTCCTCGAAGACCGAATCCAAGCCGGCCACCGCCGATGATCCGGAAACCAAGTCGAAGACAGACGCCTCGAAAACCGACGCGTCCAACAAACCCAAGAAACCGACAACCGAACTCGCCACGTTCGGCGGTGGCTGTTTCTGGTGCACCGAGGCGGTGTTCGAGCGGATTCCGGGCGTGAAGTCAGTCACATCAGGCTATTCGGGCGGCAACGTGCCGAATCCCACCTATGAAATGGTGTGCACCGGCGAAACCGGTCATGCCGAAGTGGTTCAAATCGAGTTCGACCCAGAGAAGGTGTCGTTCGACAAGCTGCTCACCGTCTTCTGGAAGGCGCACGACCCAACGCAGCTCAACATGCAGGGCGACGACTACGGCACGCAGTACCGATCAATCGTCCTGTACCATTCCGATGCGCAGAAGAAGGCGGTCGAAAAGTCCGCGCACGAGTTGAAGGTCAAGAAGGTGTTTCGCAGATCGATCGTTACCCAGCTTGTGCCGTTCCAGGCATTCTACCCAGCCGAGTTCAAACACCAGGACTACTATCGCAAGAACTGGGGTAATGACTACACGACGTTCTACATCGAACCCAAGCTGCGCAAGCTGAGGCTCAAATAAAAAACCCGGCCGCTCTTTCTCGCGCTGCTGCGTTAGAATAGCGGCCGCTTTAATTAAGCTTAGTTGTATCCAGCACTGAGATCCCTCAAAACGATGTCTTTGACCCCTGGTTACGACAAATGTAAAATACAGCGATTGCAACGCATCGATTTCGCGGAGAAGGGCCTGCGCCGTGCAAGACGACACGTCCGCAACGAAGTTGTTGGTCGGCCGTCTGCGAGTCAGGACGATGATGATCGTCGTCCTGGTTTCGGCGATTGTTCTTGGGGTGATTGGCAGGGAAAAGCGGCGGATCGACGCCATGAACGCTGCGATCAACGAGGTGACAAGTTCAGGCGGCGGCGTTGGATTTTACTTTGAAACCATGAATCCACAGCCCGGCCCTGGGTCGTCGCTGCCTGTCCGGATGCTTCAGCGTCTCCACGCTTCCACCTTCCGCGAAGTTACAAGTGTGGGGTGGCGACCTCAATTCGGCGGAATGCTTGCACCCGATGCACTCAAGAATGAACAATTAAATGTTGTCAAAAAGTTTCCCTCTCTCGAACGCGTCGCAATTTTTGATTCAAACAATATCACCGACCTTGGTCTGACCTATCTTGAAGGCCTCGACCGGCTGAATCATCTGACTTTGTGCCGTGTCAATGTGACGGATGAAGGTCTCAAACAGATCGGCCTGATCAAAAGTTTGCATAGCCTCGATCTCCAGCATCTAGCAATCACGAATGAAGGCATGAAGCATCTTGCGAAATTGGATCTGAAGACGCTCATTTTGGCGAATTGCCGGGTTGATGGTGGCGGCCTGAAGGCACTCGACGCAGCAGCAAATCTCTCATCCCTGAGACTGTATAACCTACCCTTTGGCGATTCGGATATGGCTGAGCTCAATCGCTTCAAAGGGTTGAGGCACCTGGCGATTGAGGGAACGAATCTGACCGAAGAGGCGTTCGATGCCCTTGTTCCATCCAAGGAACTGCTTGACCTGAATATGGGCGCCGAGCTGAGCAGTGATATCGCGCTGGCGAAGGTCGCGACCAAGTTCCCCAACCTTCTGATCCTGGTTACCAACGGGCGCAAGGTGACCGACGCTGGTCTCGGCGAACTTACCAAGCGTCCCTCAATCATTCGCCTGACATTGAATGGCAGCTCTATTACCGACAGCGGCCTGAAACTTCTCGACAAGATGCCCGCGTTGCAGGCGATCGACCTCATTGGAACCGACGTGAGCAAGGAAGCTATCGACTCTCTGAAATCCCGCCGGCCTGGCTTGCAGATTAGATACGTTCCCACGATCAAAAACGAGGGACCGCACACCTGGTAATGCCGGGTCATTGACTCAATCCCCGGGAGACAGTGATGCGTCCCGGAAATGGCGACGGCCTCGCGCTCCGATCAAAAATCCAATCCATCGCCAGACGGCTTGAGAAACATCTCTCGCTCCTGGCGACCGATCGAGCGCTTTTGCAACAGGTAGTTCGCATACGAGACCGGCGCAACGAAGAACCCGCAGGAGGCGAGTAGCCCCCAGTTCACGTTAAACCGATGAAGCCGCCAAAGTGCCTGTCGCGCATCAACGGGGGGAGCCCAGAACCTGTATTCGGTCGTGGTTATCCATGCCAACACTCCGTGGTAAGTATGAAAAACCACAACCACCAATCCCGGCGCCGGTCCATCATGAAGCTTTAAGTCCTGGAGCGCACGCTGCCGCGCAGCCTCGGCCGCGCGATTGAAAGAGCGATACCCACGCAATCCGAAGTAAGCCACCGCCGCGATCAACGCGAGCCCACCCACTCCGACCAAACGCGCGAACCATTCGAGCGCCTTAGGATTGTCCAAGTTCCCCTCATTTCTGAAACGGTGCTCCCTGGCGCGAGCCGTTTCATGCTATGAGAGTTTTTCTTTATTTTCAATCGTGGCGGATGAAGTCTCCCATGAACACGCGCCCGATAAGTGAGCCGTGGTCGACATTCAGGTGCCGTACACATCCCCACCGCAGATCGGGCAGATTGAATGTTTGGACCAGCTCGCGGTATTCAGCCCGCAATGCTCGCCGAATTGACACACCGGAGCGTCATCGACCCACTGCTCGCGTGCCGGGCAAACCAGCTCCAGATTCCATTTACCCCATGTGTAGCCGTCATCCTCAAGGAGATGCCTAGCGTTGGCCAGGACAAGGTGCGATTCGAGATAAGTCTGCTCTGAGCTGTACAGTTGCCGAGAGGCGAGCGATTCGTAGAAGAAATCGATGAACTGTTTGTCAGTGAGCGACGACAACCACGCGGCGACTGCTTTCCTATCCATTTGTCCTCTCCCTGTGGCCGGCTTGCGCTCCAGGCGAATTATCACTTTAGGAGGCTTGTCAAAATAAGATCGAGCACCGAATGTTCTGCCACGTCACGCAGAACTGACGCGGGTCAGCCACGAGGTGATCATCAAGCCGATCTCCAACGCTGCGACTGAACAGAATCTGAGCATCCAGAGAGAACTCGATCGCGGCAACTACCCGAATGGTACTAAGGTGAGTGACGAACAACTGGCCACAGTGAACATTACACCCGATCGATTTCACGGCAACTGGAACAAGCTCATCGAGCCGAGTATGCGTGAAAAGTAGGGAACTGGTTCCGACGAGCCCGTTGAACCTACAATCGTCTTCCTTCCTCCTTCAGACCTGGTCAAGGCGTTCCCTGAATAGTGCTTTCCGTCCCGGAGCGATCGACATGGCACGCAATCTGTCACCGGCCGAGGACCTGCTGAAAGAGGTGGTCGCTCAGGCGATCACGCCTCCGCTCAAGGTCGCCGGCTTCCGTAAGAGCGCGCTGAACTATCATCGCCGCCGCGGCGAGACAGTTCAGGTAATAAACATCCAGTTAAGCCAGGGATCGACCGCGACGGAGAAAGTGTTTTACGTCAATGCTGGAATCGCCTTTGACGCATTGTGCCGGTTGATGGGACAGCCGGTGCTCGAAACACTGAAGGAGTATCAGTGTGACGAGTGTGGGACGCGCGACCGCCTGGAAAACTTGATTCCTGGTGCTCCCGATCGTTGGGGCCTGAGCGACGCCGACGACGTGCTCAGGATCGTGGGCGTGCTCCGCGGCCTCATCGACCAGTTGGTCGCCGAGCTAGACACCATTGACGGTGTCGACGCATATCGAGCGCACCGATGGTTCGACCGCGCTCTTCCGATCCCCCAGCGCCTCAATGCGCAGATCCGTTATCTTGTGGGTGACCTCGACGGCGCCTGGCAGGAGATACAGGACCTGGTTCGGTTCCTTGCCGATCGCCACGCGCCCCCCGACACCCGCTGGTTCGTCGAGCGCTTTCGGCTGAGCGGCCTCCAGCCCCGGCTAAGCTGATGCAGCGGGTTAACGCGAAATATCCGATGGATTCACTGCGTTTGGACCTAATTCATTGCGCCAAAATGCAAGTAAAGCAGGCAACTTATTCTGACGAGTCTTCTTGGCTCCCCTGCTATTTCATCGCGCTCCTCCTTATCTCGATCTCCTAGCAAAACTCCCCAGCCGCCTTAAGCCGCCGGTCCATTTGATATCTAGGAAACCGACTCGCCGAGAGCAAGCCAGCGGCTATAATGTACGCATGACCAAGTCGATCCTGCTCGAAACCACGGCCGACGGCCTCTACTGCGCCCCTGGCGATTTTTATATCGACCCCTGGCGACCCGTTGACCGCGCCGTCGTCACGCACGCGCATGGCGACCATGCCTGCCGAGGGTGTCGCCGCTATTTGACGAGCACGCCTGGCGAAGGTGTGCTGCGGGTTCGCATGAATCCAGGCGCGCTCATCGACTCCGTTCCTTATGGAACGACGGTCAATATCAACGACGTTAGCGTCTCTCTCCATCCCGCCGGGCATATCCTTGGCTCGTCGCAGGTGCGCGTGGAATACAAAGGAGAAGTGTGGGTCGCTTCGGGCGATTACAAGACCGAGCCCGACCGCACGTGCGACCCCTTTGAACCTGTTCCATGTCATGTGTTCATTTCTGAATCGACGTTCGGCCTGCCCATCTATCGCTGGCCCGCGCAGCTCGAGGTGTTCGAATCGATTCGCGCCTGGTGGCGAGAAAATCAGCGTGAAGGCGTGGCGAGTGTCATCTTCGCCTACGCCCTCGGCAAGGCACAGCGCATCATTGCCGGAGTCGGTAACGATATCGGACCGATTTACACCCACGGTGCCGTCGAACCGCTTAATCAGGCATATCGAGCGTCGGGCGTTCCGTTGCCAGAAACAGCTTATGTAGGCGATGGTAAAGCCGACTGGTCGCGGTCGTTAATCGTTGCGCCGCCTTCAGCCCAGGGGACACCGTGGCTTCGTCGGTTTGGTGCGGTGTCGACCGGTTTCGCATCGGGCTGGATGCGGATTCGCGGTCCTCGACGGAGGCGCACAGTCGACCGCGGGTTCGTGCTGTCCGACCACGTCGACTGGCCGAGTCTGCTGTCGAGCATCAAGGCGACCGGTGCCGAGCGAATTTTGCTCACGCACGGTTACACCTCGGTCGTCACGCGCTGGCTTCGTGAAAATGGTTACGACGCGGATGTCATTGCCACGCGCTACGAAGGCGAGCGCGACGATGGACTGGTCGAGCTAGCAACCGCCGAAGCGGCGGATGAGGCATCGACTCCTTCGCTCTTTGATGGCACCGACGCGGCGGAGGCCCGTTAAGAAATGCGAGCCTTCGCGAACCTCTACAACGCGCTCGACGAGACAACCAAAACGACGGAAAAGGTCGCTGCGCTCACCGACTATTTCGCGCAGGCACCGCCGGCCGATGCGGCATGGGCGGTTTACTTTTTGATTGGTCGCAAGATCAAGCAAATCGTGCCTTCGGGGAAGCTGCGTGCCTGGGCAGCGGCTGAGGCCGATTTGCCCGATTGGCTGTTCAACGAGTCGTATGACGCCGTCGGTGATATTGCCGAAACGATCGCCCTCCTCTTGCCCGATCCGGTGGCTTCGAGCGATCGCCCCTTGCACGAATGGGTCGAGCAGCATTTGCTCCCCCTACGCAAGGCGGGCGAGGAACGGCTTCGCGAGGCGATTGTCGAAGCCTGGGCGGCGATGGATCAGTCGCAACGGTTCGTCTGGAACAAGCTGCTCAGCGGCGGGTTTCGCGTCGGTGTTTCGCAGCAGCTCGTCACGCGCGCACTTGCGAAGGTTCGCGGCATCGCGCCGAGCGTGGTTGCTCATCGCCTGATGGGCGATTGGGAACCGACCCCCGCGTTTTTCGAGAGCCTGCACGCCGAGCAAGCGCACGAAGCGAACATCAGCCAGCCGTATCCCTTCTATCTCGCACACCCGATCGAAGGCGATCCCGCCGAACTGGGTGATTTGCACGCTTGGCACGCCGAGTGGAAGTGGGACGGCATTCGTGCGCAGCTCATCAGGCGCGGTGGTGAAACGTTTCTCTGGACGCGCGGCGAGGAACTGGTCACCGAGCGTTATCCCGAGCTGGCGGCTGTTGGTGATGCGCTGCCCGACGGCACGGTGCTCGACGGCGAGATCCTGCCGTGGACGAGTGAAGCTCCCCTTCCCTTTGCGCAGCTTCAGCGCAGGATCGGCCGCAAGACTGTCAGTAAAGCGATTCTGGCCGAGATTCCGGTCGTGCTCATGGCGTTTGACGTCCTCGAATTTGCTGGCCGCGACATTCGTGAGGAACCGCTCGCCACGCGCAGGGAAATACTGGCGAAGCTTGTTGCGGAGGGAGAATTTCCCAGGCGTTTGCTGCTCTCACCGCGCGTCGAGGCGCTCGCCTGGTCCGACCTCGCCGCTGTGCGTGAAACGAGCCGGGAAAATCATGCCGAAGGATTGATGCTCAAGCGGCTCGACTCGAACTATGGAGTCGGCCGCAAGCGGGGTGATTGGTGGAAGTGGAAGGTGGTGCCGCACACGATCGACGCCGTACTCACCGCCGCCCAGCGCGGGAGTGGCAAGCGTGCGAGCCTTTATACCGATTACACGTTCGGCGTCTGGGACGGCTCGCAGCTTGTGACCATCGCCAAGGCATATTCCGGTCTCACGGATGATGAAATCAAGAAAGTTGATGCATTCGTTCGTCGGAATATGATCGAGAAATTCGGCCCCGTTCGGACGGTCAAGCCCGAGCTCGTGTTCGAATTGGCGTTTGAAGGCTTGAACCGATCGACACGGCACAAGGCGGGGATTGCCGTGCGGTTTCCGAGAATCGTCCGCTGGCGGACCGACAAAACGGCTGCCGATGCAGATAGCCTGCAAACCTTGCGCGACCTCTTACCGCCTGATCGTGCGTGAATTGTTTTCTCGGGCATCGGCTTTGATTTAGGCCTTACAAACAGCATCGACCTCAACCGAAGGACCGAACGATGACGAAATACCTCATCTCCTTTCCTGCAAGGGCGATGGACGTCCCCGCCGAGGATTTTGCTGCCGTGGGAGAAGCTGCGCACGAGGTCATACGCGAGGCGAAGGCTGCAGGCGTATACGTGTTCGGTGGTGGTATCAACGCGGATGTCGCACCACTCATGGTCGCCTCAGACGGCACGATCACAAACGAAACCTATCCCGAGACAAAGGAGTTCGACGGCGGCTTTTGTGTCCTCCAGCTCCCGTCGCGCGAGGCCGCCATACACTGGGCTGCGAAAATCGCCAAAGCTTGCCGCTGCTCGCAGGAGCTCCGCGAGTTTGGGTATGACCCCGAGAGCTGAAGTGGAGAGAGCCGCCTGAATCAGATCCTATCCACCGACGATCTGATTTGCCGTGCGAGCTCTGCGTAGCGCAACTCAAGCTCGAGCAACTCGACACGCGTCTCCAGCCGGCTCCGGCGCACCCGCTCGAATACGATGGCGGACGCGCCCAGAACAAGGATGATGGTCGCGGCCTCGTGGAGCCCGAGTGCAGCTTTGGCATCGGGCAGCGAGCGGGCCAGTTCGTAAAGTGAAAACGTCAAGGCGGCCAGGCCAATTCCACCAATCCATTCCATCGCCCGGTCGTCGCGCCAGGTGACGCGCCCCTGCCGCAGTAAGACCCAGAGAATCCACCCGCCCAGCGCCAGCAAAACGATCGCCGAAACCATCTCCAGAATCAGCCACTCGCGCGAATCGCGCTCGCCCGTCGTCAGTCGACGATACAACACTCCCACCACCAAGGCGGGATACACCGGCAACGACAGCCAGCCAACCCACTGCTGCACCCGAGTCAGGCGACGCTCCACCAGCGCCAGCTTTTGCTGTTCGTAGCGGGTCCGCAAATCGTCGTTCCAGGAATCTGCTTTAATAAGCTGTGCGGCGAAATCAGGCGATGGTTCATCGATCATGGTTGATTCTCCCCCGCTTCGAGAAGCCCTTTCAGCGCCAGCTTTGCGTAGTGAAGTCGCGATTTGATCGTTCCCGGGGGCGTTTTGGTGATGGCGGCGATCTCGTCGATCGTCATTTGCTCGAGAAACTGCAGGGTGATCACCTCACGGTGCGGCAGGCTGAGCGCCGCCAGCGCTTTGTGGACGCGTTCGGCGTCTTCGAGCGCGGGCGACCAGTCCGGGCCGGCGATGTTTGCGAGATCGGCTCCATCGTCTCGCCGCGCTTCGTGACGAAACTGGCGGCGGCAATGCGTGGCGGCTTGGTTGCGGGCGACTCGGTAGAGCCAGGTCCGAAGCGCCTTGGGATCTTTCAATCGCCGCAAGTCGCGATAGACGGCGAGCCAGGTGCGCTGGAGGGCGTCCCAGGCGTCGGCTTCTTGGGGCACGAGCCGCCTTAGGTAGTAGAGGAGCCGCGGCTCCCACTCCCCCATCAGCTCCTCAAATGCCGCGCGATCGCCCAGCCGGCAACGCAGCACCAGCCACTCATCCCGCAGCTCTCGGAGATCGGATGACAACGCTCGCGCTCGCATAACCTGGGTCGTGAACAACGGGCAGCAATTCCAAGGTCGCGGCAACCTTGCATTCGGTTCAAACGCTCTCCTAATTTCTAGCGATCTTAATATAAGATCGTGCGGAAATCAGCGATGAAATAGCTCCAAAAACGCGATCCAACGATTGCGCGAGAGCTGCAGCCGGCCATTTTTCATAAACTGCGATCCCAAAACAACTAACGTCATCTGTTTAACGCCTTCAATTGTGAACGTTCACCCAGGGAAAACCTGTTGATAACCGTGTTACCGGCGCCTTGGTGGGCCGGGTCGATCCGGCATGAATTTGGTGATGGCTGCTCGGGGCGCACCGGAACGTCACGGCTCATGCCGGCGCTTTTGACCGGTTTATCGACAGGTTTTCCCCTAGTGAACAAGGGGGTGTTGTGGTTGGCTAAGTCATTAGGTAGCATGGCCTTCCCGGGAGGAGTCTTTCGTTTATCCGCGGTGGGATCTCGCGTCTTCGAATGAGACGACGAGTTACCTCTCTCCCTTTATCTCTTAATGAGACCACAGCCCCGCCCTCGTTCTCACGATGGCGAGCGGGGCGTTCGGCATGAAGCGAGGTCATCGGCATGAAGGCGTTGTGCAACCGCAAGGGATTGCTGGCGGCATTTGGCATGGTGTCTGGCGTTGCTCCGTCGCGCAGCCCGAAGCCAATCCTCCAGAATCTCAAACTCGTCGCCGATCCCGATGACGGCTCGACCCTGATGGCGACCGACCTCGAAGTCGGAATCCGCTACCGGGTGCTCGGAGTCAAAGTCGAACAGCCGGGCGCAGTGATCTTGCCGACCGCCAAGGTGCAGCAAATCCTCGCGACCAGCTCCGATGAAGAGCTCGAAATCGAGGTGGTGAACGACGTTTTGCACGTCCGAGGCGCACGGTCGCAGTTCCGTCTTCCCGCCGAAGACCCCGACCTCTTCCCCGAAGTTCCCGACTTCGCCGCGAGTAGCTATCACGTCGTGGGCGCAGCCGATCTCAGGCGGTTGATTCGCCGAACGATGTTCGCAACCGACGTTGAGAGCACACGTTACGCGCTTGGTGGTGTGCTCGTCGAGCTTTCGGACGACCGGATCTCGATGGTGGGAACGGATGGGCGACGCCTGGCGAAAATGTCCGCTGGCGCAGAGGCGGAAAATGGCGCAGAGCCGCCGCAGGGGATGCCGGTCATCCCGGTGAAAGCTCTCAAATTGATCGAACGTAACGTCGCGGACGACGATCCGCCGGTACACCTGGCGATCCAGAGCACGACATCGGTTCTGGTGCGTACGCACAACGCGGTGATCTACAGCCGGCTCGTCGAAGGACGCTTTCCGCGGTATCAGGACGTCTTCCCAGCGAAGACGGACGTAAAGATCCCGCTGGAAGTTGGGCCGCTGCGTCTGGCAGTAGAACAGGCTTCGATCGTCACAAGCGACGAGAGCCGAGGCGTCGACTTCAACTTCTCGCCCGAGGCACTGACGCTTGCGAGCCAGGCCGCCGATGTGGGAAGCTCACAGATCGAGCTAGCGATCAGCTACGAAGGGAAGACGGTCGAGATCACCTTCGACCCCCGTTACCTCACCGACGCACTCAAGACCCTGGACGACGGGTCGGTCATTCACGCCGAGCTGATCGACGGCCGGAATGCCGCGGTGTTCAAGACGGAAGACGGCTACAGCTACGTCGTGATGCCTCTCACCCGCGATCGGTAAGCGATCGAGGCGCTAGCCGGGCGCTTATCGCGCCCGATTTGGCCGAATGGCGTTGCTTCCAGGGCCCTGGGCCGTTACAATTGAGAGGACATTCGTACTTGAATCAGGGGTTGGACGGCCACGATTCCGAGCAGCCAAAGACACGCCCGAGCGCAGGCCGGAAGGCCGCGCCGGAAAGTCACGGAGCGTCGGAACGATCGCATGGTCCCAAACCGCTCTCCGATATCCTGGCCGACCTGTTCGCCGCGCGAGGTCTGGCGCGGATCCAGGCGACGAGCGAACTCGAAGCCGCCTGGACCAACGCCGTTGGTGAACTGGCGAATCGCTATACCCAGGTTGACGGACTCCGGCGTGGCATCCTGAGCATCATCGTCGCGCACCCGACACTGCTCGAGGAACTGGCATCCTTCCAAAAACCGGACCTACTGGCCTCGTTGCGGCGCTCGCTGGCCGGCACGGCGATTCACGATATTCGCTTTCGCATTGGGCCGGTCCGCAACACGAATCCCCCAGGATCTCCACCACCCGCGCCGCCGAAGCCACCAAAACCAGGGCGCCGCTAAGCGAAAGCTTCAGATCGATCAAATCAGAAAAGAGACGTTCTCTTACCATCATTCATTCATCGCGAATACGTTCGCAATTCTTGACGGATAACGAACGCTTTACGAAGGGGTGAGACTTGGCGTGCACAGGCAAGGCCCAGGAGGGCGGTTTCCGTCGCGACATTCGCTCGATGCGTGACGACCTGTTACAGGTGAACCAATCTTGCTTTTGTGTCGCCAAGATGAGTGGAAAACAAGGTAAAACGGCTTTGATCCGAGCATGAATCATTACCAGAAGCAGCGGAAAATCCGCCCAGTATATGCCTGTCGCGCCGCCTGCAAGGAGGCCGGGAGATAACGACCACAGTACCGAGCCGCGCCACTCGTTTCGCTGATGAGCAGCGAAGGCGAGCGCGGTCTCTCGGCAGGCAGCCCGGGTCATTGCGGTCGGCGTTTTGCCAACGGCCGCCAGCCCCAAGGATTTCCGATCCACAGCGAAGGAGCCGGCACTTTGGACCATGACGCGAATATGATGACGGCCAACGGCGATGCCCCCGTCTATTCCGAGGCGAACATCAAGGTTCTCGAAGGCATCGAGGCCATTCGCAAGCGCCCAGGGATGTATATCGGCGATACCACGATGCGCGGCCTGCACCACCTCGTCTACGAAGTGGTGGATAACTCGATCGACGAGGCCCTGGCCGGCCATTGCAAGAATATTCACGTCACCATTCATGGCGATGGATCTGCCTCGATCCTTGACGACGGCCGAGGGATTCCCGTCGGCACGCACCACCAGTTCGCGCCGATGAGCACGCTCGAAGTCGTGCTCACGAAGCCGCACGCCGGCGGTAAGTTCGACCACGATACGTACAAGGTTTCAGGCGGTTTGCACGGCGTCGGCGTCACGGTTGTGAACGCCCTGTCGGAATGGCTCGAAGCCGAGATTCATCGCGACGGTAAGATTTACCGCCAGGAATATCGCCAGGGTCTGTCGCAAGGCGCCGTGCGCTCGACTGGGGTGGCCAAGGAATCGGGAACGAAGATCCGCTTTCTGCCGGATATCGAAATCTTCCCGCGCATTGATTTTGACTACGACATTCTCCAGAAGCGGCTTCGTGAGCTATCCTTCTTGAATAAAGGGATACGCATCAAGCTGACCGACGAGCGAAGCGATGAGCCCAAGAACGAGGAGTTCTTCTCGACTGAAGGCCTGAGCGAGTTTGTCTCATATTTGAATCGCGCCCAATCGACTTTGCACCCTCCCGTGGTGCTTTCGGGCCGCGATGACGAGCGAGGCGTTGAAGTTGACGTCGCATTGCAGTACAACGAATCGATCAGCGAATCGGTCGTGTCCTACTGTAACAACATCAACACGATCGAAGGCGGAACCCACCTCACAGGTTTCCGCACCGCGCTGACCCGCACGCTGAATACCTATGCGAAGGGCGCCACGTCGTCCCGCAACAAAGATCTCACCATCACCGGAGAAGACTTCAAGGAAGGGCTCACGGCGATCATCAGCGTCCGCGTGCCCGACCCTCAATTTGAAGGTCAGACCAAGACGAAGCTGGGCAACAGCGAAGTCGAAGGTGTGGTCGCGAAGGTCGTCAACGACACCCTCGCCGCCTTCCTGGAACAGAACCCGCAAGCCGCGAAGAAGGTGATCGCCAAGGCGATGCTCGCCGCGGAAGCCCGCGAGGCTGCTCGCAAGGCGCGTGACCTGGTCCGCAACCGCAAAGGCGTTCTCTCCGGCGGCGGCCTCCCTGGCAAGTTGATGGACTGCACCACGCACGACCAGGATTCGAGCGAAATCTTCCTCGTCGAAGGTGACTCCGCCGGCGGCACGGCCGAAGGCGGACGCGACCGGCTCTACCAGGCAATCCTTCCGCTCCGAGGCAAGATTCTCAACGTCGAACGTGCCCGGCTCGACCGCGTGCTCGGCAATGACGAAGTCCGCAACATCATCACGGCGATCGGCAACGGCATCGGTGACGACGAAAACCCCAGCAAGCGCAGGTATGGCAAGGTGGTGATGATGAGCGATGCCGACGTCGACGGCTCGCACATCCGCACCCTGCTCATGACCTTCTTCTACCGGCAGATGCCCAAGCTCGTGGCCGAGGGCCATCTTTACGTCGCGCAACCGCCGCTTTACATGCTCACGCAAAAGAAGATCAGGAAATACGTTCAGAGCGAGCCCGAGATGCAGGCGATCCTCGTCGACGCCGGCCTCGCTGGCGCACGCCTGTTCGCAGCCAAGGGTGGAGTCTCTGAAGGCCCTGCCATCGAAGGCGATCGTTTGCGTGCGCTGAACGAGATCGTCATTGGACTTGATGCAGCGCTTCGCACATTTGGCCGCCGCAACCGTCCCGTTCGCGAGTTCCTGAGCCACGCGCATACCGACACCGGCCTGCTGCCGCTCTACCTCGTCGAAGATCGTGGCATCGAAACGTGGCTCTACTCGTCCGAGGAACTCGCCCAGCACGCGGAACGCGCTTCAGCGTCGGGCGCAGCAACTCCAGCGAGTGAGAACGGCAATACTTCGGAAGAAGCGACCGGTGCTCGTGTCACCGAGTTGCATGAGGTCCGTACCCTCAACAAATGGCTGACGCGTCTCCGTGATGAGTTCGACCTCCGGGCTGATGTGCTTCTGCCGGTCGAGGTGACTGGCGACGACCCGCCCCCCCGGTTTATCCTGGACCGTGAAGGCGACGAGCATACGCTGCTCGATTTGCGAAGTTTGGCATCAACCGTGCGACACCTTGGCGAGAAGGGGATGAAGATCACCCGCTTCAAAGGCCTCGGTGAGATGGACGCCGAGCAGCTCTGGGAAACGACGATGGATCCCACGCGCCGGACACTGCTGCAAGTGCAGCTTGAAGACGTTGCCTCGGCGAACGACCTGTTTACCACGCTGATGGGCGACGATGTCGAGCCGCGCCGCGAGTTCATCGAGAAACACGCACTCGAGGTCAAGAATCTCGACGTTTGATCATAAACAATTGAGTCTCTGTGTCCCGAAAGAGTGAGTTCGTAAAGCAAGGCTGAATGAAGAGGCGCGTGGGGCCGTCCCACCGCCTCGCTTCCCGCAGGGTGTGCGGCGCATCGAGCGGCCGCACCAAGGGAGACCGGATCGTCGGAGTTCGGAGTATTTGAAGTCAGTGCAGCATCTGGCCCTGCCGGCCGTTGAAACCCTCGGCAACGCGGTGCGCAACCTTTCCACAGTTGCGCACGCCAAACGGGTGCGGGACTCATCGTCCGCGCATCAGTGCGAGCCAGATGCTCTCGCCACAAGGTGATCGCTGTTGGCCCACCCGCACGAGGCGGGTCCCGCGATTGCTCGAATCTTCAGTTGGGTGTTTACGTCAAAGCGCCCTTTGAGATTTGGTTTGTTTGAGTTGAGCTGAGAGACATTCGAGTCGAATCAAGTCGGCTCGCCGGAGCATCGGACCGAAAAGGAAGCTCCCGCGAAGCCCGCGAATCCAGCCCGGCGATCCTCCCTTGCGACGGAGTTGCCGGAGCGCTTTTCCGAAGGTTGAACGGATGGGTGGCTGGGGCAACGAATACGAGCCGGAACTGACCCGCCGCGATCAGGACGAGGCGCGCGAGCCATATCAGCGCGAACGCGAAAGCGAGCCTCGGCAACCGTCGCCATACGAGGAAAACCGTCGCTCGCGCCCGCCCCGCGTTCCTCGCGGCACACCCAGCCCAAACAACTACGGCCCCCCGCCCGAACCCCGTCCCGCCCCCGAATTCGACTACGACAACGCCGGCAACACGATCAACGGCAACGCCAACGATGCGCGAGGCCCAGCGCACCTGCCGCCGCGCGACCAGACTGGCCGTCGCCACACAAACAACAACAACGGCGGCCCCGGCCAAGGGAAGAACGGCAATCGTCGCCACCGCGCCCAGCAGCAACAACGCAAACAAGGGCAAGGCCGGCCCCCATTCGAAGGGCAGATGGGCCTGGCGCAGAAGATCGCCCGCGAATTCAGCGACGGCGTTCGTTCTCGCGGTCAGTCGTACTTCGCCAAGAATCGCGTGGCCATCACATCCGCCACGCCGGGTGAAGTTGTCGCACGAGTGAAGGGGACCACAAAGTACCGCGTCCGCTTACGTCTTCGTGGACCGAAATTGCTCGCAACGTGCAGTTGCCCGTTCTTCGCACCATTCGGCGACCCGTGCAAGCACATCTGGGCCACGATTCTCGCCGCCGATGCGCGTGGCCTGTTCGCCTCGGCACCGATGCGCCCGCTCAAGCTCGTCACCGACCCTGGTCCCAAGCAAAGGCCCCCGCAGGAAGGGTATCCCGCTGGTGGCGAAGGTGCACCCGAGCCGAACAACGGCCCGCTCGCCCTTCCCCTGCCCGACGACGCGCCCGGTAACGCCCCGAGCCAGCCGCAGCGCGAGTATCGTTACCCGCAGCAGCAACGGCACCAATCACAGAACCCATCCGCCTACCGGAATGGCTACGGTCCCACGGGTCCCGGCCAGGGCTACGGCGCGGCACCCGGCCCAGGCTATGGCGCAGCACCCGGTTCGGGATACGGTCCCAGCTCGAACACAGGATACGGTCCCAGCTCGAACACGGGATATGGTCCCAGCTCGAATACGGGTTACGGCCCCGGCTCGAATTACGGCCCCGGTTCAGGACAAGGCTACGGTCCCCCGCCTCAGCTTCCGAACAATCAGAACGCCCGCGGCCGCAATAACAACAACCGCAAAGAAAAACATCGCGGCCGGCCCGTCCCTCAAGGCGAGGGACAGTATCCCGGCCCGGATGGACGTCCTGGCGTTCCGGGCACTCTGCCTCCCGGCGCACGGTCGATGCAATTGCGCAACGGCCGGGTCGTCCGCCAACAGGTGCAACAAGGCAAGCTCACGCGCAACACCAAGCGCATGCTGGCCTACATCCTCGACGTCCCCGCGACAATCGCCGCCAACCAGGTGGTCATCGAGCTGGCACGCCGCCTGCGCAAGCCCAACGGAGAATGGAGCGACTTCAAGGTCTGGCGGCACTCCGGCAAGCCCACCATCGCCCAGCACCGCTACGAGCCCGAAGACGAAGAACTCCTCACGCTGCTGACCGGTGCCTCAGTCAATGCCGCACCCGCCGCCGCGGCGAACGGCGGCGACCTCCCCGGCACATCAAAATTCATCATCCAGCCCGACCGGCAAGTGGCGATCATCGAAGCCCTCGCCAAGACCGGCCGCATGAAGATCCGTCGCGCTGGTGGTGAGGAAGCCCCGCCCGCAATTCGCTGGGACGAACGCGCCCCCTGGCGCTTCGGCATCGACGTGAAGTCGGACCCGTCAGGCAAGCGCTGGACCTGGCGCGGCATCCTCAAGCGCAAGCTGAATGGCGAAGATCAGAAGATGGATCTGGGCGAGCCGCTCGCTCTGCTCAATGGTCTCGTCATTCTCGGTAATGGACGTGTCGCCCCATTCGACGACGCCGGCATCTTCCTCTGGATGATGCGCATCCGTCACGAAAAGGAAATGGTCTTCAGCGACGCCGCCGAGCAGGATGAAAAGCTCGAACGCATCCTGTCCGACGCCCGGATCCCACCCAACGAACTGATCGACACGCTCGAGCTCAAAGTCATCGACGTACCACCGCGCCCCAGCCTGACCTTGCGGACCCCTCGCCAGAACTGGGGCACCGACAAGCTGCTCGCCGAGATCAGCTTCGACTACGACGCCGTTCGCGTGCCGATCATCCAGGCACCGGGACGCTACGCCGTTCGCACCGAACAGGGCCTTGCGGCCGTTCGCACGAATCCCGCCGAACAGGAAGCAATGCTCCTGCTCTTCAACCTCGGCTTCAAGGAGTCGAAGGACCATCTGCTCGATCCCGGTACGATGGAACTTCCCGCCAAACGCATGCCGGCGGTGACGAAGGAGCTGGTCTCGCTCGGCTGGAAAGTCGAGGCCGAAGGGGCGATTATTCACCCCGTCAGCGAATTCAAGCTCAACGTGACGACCGGCATCGACTGGTTCGAGCTCGGTGGCGCCGTTGACTTCGGCGGTCAGAGCGTCCCCTTGCCCGAGTTGCTCGCCGCCGCCCGCCGTGGCGACACGATGGTCGAGCTGGGTGACGGCTCGATGGGCATGTTGCCCGAAGAGTGGCTCAAGAAGTACGGCCTGCTCGCCGACCTCGGCACCACCGACGGCGAAGGGCTCCGCTTCGGCCGTGCCCAGGCAGGATTGCTTGACGCCCTGCTCGCCGCGCAGCCTGATATCCGCGTCGACATGGCGTTCGGCAAGATCCGCCAAGCCCTCCCGCGCTTCGACGGCCTCACCCCACGCGACGCGCCGGCCGGCTTCCGCGGCGAGCTTCGCCCCTATCAGCAAGAAGGCCTCGGCTGGCTCGACTATCTCCAGAAGTTCGAGTTCGGCGGTATCCTCGCCGACGACATGGGTCTCGGTAAGACCGTGCAAGTGCTCGCCATGCTACAAAGCCGGCGCGCCCGAAGGCAGTCGCGCGGACCTTCGCTCATCGTTGTCCCGCGTTCACTTGTTTTCAACTGGATGCAAGAAGCCGAGCGCTTCACCCCGCGCCTGCGAGTGCTCGACTACACCGGTCCCGGCCGCCAGGTGCTCCGCGAAACGTTCGACGATCACGACCTGATCATCACAACCTACGGCACGCTTCGCACCGACATTGCCGACCTCTGCAACGTCAACTTCGACTGCGTGATTCTCGACGAAGCACAGGCGATCAAGAACGCCGATAGCCAGGCCGCCAAGGCCGCACGCCTGCTCAAGGGCAAGCATCGCCTGGCGATGACCGGTACGCCGATCGAAAACCACCTTGGCGAATTGTGGTCGATCTTCGAGTTCCTCAACCCCGGCATGCTCGGCACCGCCAGTGTGTTCAAGAAGCACACATCAACCGCTTCGGCCGCCGATGAAGGTTCGCGTGCCCTGATCGCCCGCTCGCTCCGGCCGTTCATTCTGAGACGCACGAAGCAGCAGGTCGTTCAGGATCTTCCCGAAAAGACCGAGCAAACGTTCTACTGCGACATGGAGCCGCCGCAGCGTCAGCTTTACGAAGACCTGCGTGCTCACTACCGCCAGGCCCTGCTCCGCAAGGACAGCGCCGACCTGAACAAGTCGAAGATCGAGGTGCTCGAAGCCCTGCTTCGCCTGCGACAGGCCGCGTGCCATCCGGGCCTGATCGACACCGCCCGCGCCAGCGAGGCCAGCGCCAAGCTCGACATGCTGATGCCGCAGCTTGCCGAAGTGGTGGCCGAAGGGCACAAGGTGCTGATCTTCTCGCAATTCACAAGCTTCCTCTCGCTGGTGAAGGAACGCCTCGACGCCGAAGGGGTGACGTACGAATACCTCGACGGCCGAACCCGCAACCGCGCCGAGCGCGTCGAGCGGTTCCAGAACGACCCGACCATCCCGGTCTTCCTGATCAGCCTCAAGGCCGGCGGTTTGGGTCTCAACCTGACGGCAGCAGGATATGTTTACCTGCTCGACCCCTGGTGGAATCCCGCCGTCGAAGCGCAAGCCATCGACCGCTCGCACCGTATCGGCCAGACCCAGCGCGTGTTCGCCTACCGCCTGATTTGCCGTGATACGGTCGAGCAGAAGATTCTCGAACTTCAGCAGAAGAAGCGCGATCTTGCTGATGCGATTCTCAATGCTGACAATAAGGGTGTGATTGCGGGCTTGACCCGTGATGACCTTGAATTCTTGTTGTCGTAAAGATGCAGAATCCTCGGTTTCGTTTGACCGTCTTCCGGTTGGTGCTTCTGATCGCGGTGGTGGCGATCGTTGCGCATCTCGCTACCGGTCCGCTTCGGAATCGGGTCAAAGAGAGACGCGAGCGCTGCCTCGAACTTGCCGCCGCCCACGCAAGCCTCGCGGCCGAATACCGCCAGAACGCGCGATACGATGAAGGTATGTTGAAATTGTCCGCATGGCATGAGTATATGCGGGACGAATTCAATCGGGCTGCGCACGACCCTGAAATGCCGCGTCCTCAGAGCCAACCATTCCCGCCTAGTGATTGGGTTGCTCCGACGAAGGGCAAGATACTGAGCAATTGACCCGCCATCTGGGTCAGCCAATTGCGAGGACAAACCTCGGAGGCCTGCTTGTGGATATCGCCACCGTGCGCCAGGCCTTCCGCTCCGTGGTTGGTGACGAATCCTTCCGCCGGTTCGTCCGCGCCCTCAACACAGGCCGTCAGGATCGTCTGCGCTTCTGGCAAGAGCAACTCTGGCAGCGGTTCACTTCAGCCTATCCGGCAATGGATCTTCCGCTCGCTTCGATCTGGTCGTACTTCCGCTTCTGTGAGGTCCACGGCAGCGAGTTAGAAGAGGACGTCGTGCCAATCAAACGCGGATCCTTCCGCCTTACTGCCGACGAAATCAAAGACCGCGATCAGAACTTCCCCTACGCCCGAAGCACGGTGCACATTGAAGACAGTTTCCGAGACGATAGCACCGAGACGAAGGTCATCTATTGCCCCACGTGTCGTCGGGTGTTGCAGTCGAGAGGCGAGTGGGGCGCCTGTGTTTTCGACGGCCAGCTACCGCGACGCTGGTTGATTGGACCAACGACATTCCGCCAGTACGTTGACCGATTTCTCGGCAGGCTCGATACTGTTCCACCAAAACTACTCGCTCGGGTCGAGGAGCGCACCGTTTCAATCGCAGCCAAGCTACAGCCAGGCGATGAATTGTGGGAATGGCGACGCGAAGGTGGACCACTCAGTTCGGCAGGTGGCCTAGCTATCATTCGAGATGGGTCTGTAATCGAGTGGTGGGGTACGTGGGTGTCGTAGAGGTTGGCTGTACGGCGTATCGCGACCGGAACTCACCCTTAAATCAGCAAATGCACCAATCGCGTAGCTCCTATTTAAGAATATTCGGGTATGAGGATCGACTCTGGTCTTTGCGCTAAAAAGCAATTCTGGTATTTCTTCGCGCTCAATAGATCAGCTCAGAAGCAGCCGTGAATTTGACGAGTGCGGAGATTGTGTCATGCGAAGAGCCACGTTTGTCTCGGTTATTGCAGTTATCGTGATAATGGGCAGTCCCGCCCGGTCGCAAGCTTCAAGCCTGTATCTTTATTTGAGTGGCGACGGTTCCGTATTCCAAGACTGGCCAATCGAGGCAAAAAATATCGATTTCTCAACTCCGCTCTTGCGAGTTGCTCCCTTGAACCTTGGAGTGGACATGACCCCTCCACCTCCAACATATACGTCCGGCACATCTTCGACGGTGACCACTCCGTTGAATCTGGTTTTGACGTTGGGTTATGGCGATGCAAATACCGATGAACAGCCCCTTGCATCGGTCCATTTCGTTGGAACGGGCACCTACTTAACAGGCCGTTCTTCAATAGAGTTAGACATGGATGCTCCCTATAAAATTGGAGGCTATGCGAGCGGAACCTTAACGACCACGGACTACACCGTCATGCCCGGAATCGATCCCACGACGGTCCCAAGTTGGTTGCAAGAGCTGCAAGCGACAGTCAGCGGCCAGATCGTCGGTGGTTACGCTCAGCAGCAAGCCCAGAGTTGGTTAGACCTCTCATTGCCCGCTCCAGCTAGTCCTCAGCCAGTCCCAGAGCCTGCTGCGTGGATATGCTTTTGTGTCCTGATCACTTCAGTCGTTAGGCGCATGAGGGTGAGGCCCAAATCGACTTGCGCCTGAGTCGTCAGCGCATGAGTGCGAGATAAAACACATCCCGTGCAGGTCCTGAAATTCACGACAACAACAACTCCAACTCCGCACGCCCAAGGTCCCGTATCAGACTGTTATCCGCATTGATAATCGCATCAGCCAGCGCCCGTTTTTGCGACTGAAGCTGAAGCACCTTCTCCTCAACCGTATCACGCGCAATCAGTCGATACGCAAACACCGGATGCATCTGACCGATCCGGTGAGCACGGTCGATCGCCTGCGCCTCGACGGCGGGGTTCCACCAGGGGTCGAGCAGGAAGATGTAATCCGCCGCCGTCAGGTTCAAGCCGAGGCCGCCGGCCTTGAGGCTGATCAGGAAGACCTTGCAGTCCGGATCGTTTTGGAACTGTTGCACGCGTTCCTGCCGGTCGCGCGTGCGGCCGTCGAGATAGGCATAGGAGATTCCCTCCTCGTCGAGCCGCTTTTTGACGATCGCCAGCATGCTCGTGAACTGCGAGAAGACCAGGGTTTTGTGCCCCTCGTCGACGACTTCGCGCAGTTGCGGTAAGAGGACGTCGAGCTTGGCGCTGGATTCGTGCGATTGCTTGCTTTTGTCGATCAAACCGGGATGGCAGGCGGCTTGTCGCAATCGTAAGAGTGCTTCGAGAATCTGAATTTTTGACTTGTTGATCCCATCGCGCGCGACGCGCCCGAGTAGCGAGCTCCGATAATGCTCGCGCAGCTCATTGTAGAGCTTGCGCTGAACAGGTTCGAGGTCGCAGTAAATTGTTTGCTCCGACTTCTCCGGCAAATCCCTCGCGACCCGTTCCTTCGTGCGTCTCAGAATGAACGGCCGGAGCGCTTTTGCCAGCAGCGATCTGGTCTCTTCATCGGCCCTGAGAAGACCTGTCTCCGTTGCCTTGCCGAGCATGCCGGGGTTGAGGAACTCAAATAGGCTCCACAACTCGCCTATGTGATTTTCAATCGGCGTACCGCTGAGCGCCAGGCGATGTTCCGCCTGAATCAGGCGCGCCGCCTTTGCCGACTGGCTGCTCGCGTTCTTGATCGCCTGCGCTTCGTCAAGAATCGCATAATCGAACTGGTAATCCTTCAAGTCGACGATGTCTTGCCGAAGGGTGCCATAGGTTGTGAGAACGACATCAAAATTCTCGAATGATTCACCGGTTTTGCTTCGACCGATCCCTGTGTTGTCGAGAATCCGCAATTTTGGTGTGAACCGCGCCGCCTCTTCTTTCCAGTTGAATACGAGTGATCGCGGCACCACAACCAGCGACGGCGGGGGTCGTCGCCGTTTTCTGGGAGCGGCCCGCAACTCCCTGCGCGCTTCCAGTAGAGCGAGCACCTGAACCGTCTTACCGAGACCCATATCATCGGCCAGACAACCTCCGAAACCAAACTCGCGAAGGAAGTGGAGCCAGCCCAACCCTTCGCGCTGATAACCCCGCAGCTCGCCCTGAAACCGGCTCGGTGGATCCTGCGGCTCAACTCCCTGAAACTGACGTAGCCTTTCGCGTGCTCGCTCGAATCGCCGGTCGAATTTTACGTCGGGTTGCTCGGCCAGCAGGACGTCGAGCAAGCCAACCTGCGTCTGCCGAAATCGAAGGTGATCCCCCTCCGCTGTTCCCAGTCCACCCAGCGATGCGTACTTTTTGAGCCACTCTTCCGGCAAGAGACCGAAGCTGCCGTCGCCCAGTTGCACCAGGTTCTCACCGCGCCTGAGGGCAGCGAGCAACGCAGGGAGCGGCACTTCTTGGCCGTCAAATTTCGCCCCGCCGTGGACTTCGAACCAGTCGATTTCGGACTTTACCTCGATCTTGAATTCATTCGCCTGACGATACAGCTTTCCCTCGGCCTCGACGTGCCAGCCTTCCTGCAAAAGCTTGTGCGCGGCCTTCGGCAAGTTGCGTGCGAGTAATTCCAGAATCTCGCCCCGCTGAAATTCAGTCTTGCGATGAAAGCCAACCTCATCGAGCCGGGCCGAAAAGGAACGCTCGGCTCCAGGGTCGCGCAGCAAGAGACGCCTCTGCTTGGGCTCGAAAACGCTGCGAGCTGAAGTTTTTGCAGATATGATATGGCCACCATAGTCGAAGGAAAGTTCGCCGAGGAGCCAGTTCTGATCTCTTTCCGTCTCCCATCCTCGGCTCTCGCGGCGCTTGACCTTCAAGCGAGGCCGTGGCGCCACCGTGATCTCTTCGTACCGCAGATCCACCGGCAAATCGAGCCGAGGCAAATCCGGCAGCCGGAGCAATTCCGCGAGAAATTCTTGCTTCTGCTTCGCGGGGACGGATATTTTCCCCTGCTCTCGCAACAGCGCAATCCATGAAAACGCGTTGAAATCATAAAGTTGTGCGACAGAATCACCCCAGAATACGAATCCACCGCTGACCAAAAGCGAAAGCGTCTCGAGCCCCATTCGCTCCCCAGCCCGACGTAACTCGCCGGTAATCGCGTAGGTTTTGCCGGCGCCGTCGGGTGTGACTTTCAGCCAGAATTCCCAGGGACCAGCGTCATTCCAGTGGAGCGTCCTTAGCGAGTCATCTGTTTCCGAATCGCGCAAGAAACAATGCCCCGTGGCGCAGAGCATCGGCAGAAGCGTCTCAGCAAGCGCGTGCTTCAGAGTAACGCGGCTAGGTGCACTGGTGCTATAATAAGTACCGCTATAGTAAACATTGGCAATATGCTCGCGCGTGTTGGCCAGGATGGCCATCACATGCCGATCGGCGGGTTCCGGCAGAGTGGCAATCTCGTCGTGGGTAAGGCGCTTGGCCTTGGGTCTGCTCCACTCACCGTCTAACTTGCGATGGCGCGTCGCTATGTCGAGCGAGAGTCCATTGCCTTTGAGAGACTCAGCTCTGTCTATGATATAAACAAGCTCGTGTCCGGCGGGCAGAGTCGTGGAGGAGCTTACCGCGGCGCGCTCGGCTGCGGTCTGCAGGTGTGAAAGAGTCGTCTTCCACTCGGGAGTTTGCTGCTGAGGTCGGCGAGACGGAGCCTTGGAATGCGCCGAATTGGTTTGCGTGGGAGATGAGCGCGACGTCTCGGACCGTTTTCCGTCTTTTCTCAAATCACCATCGCCCGGCTCGACCAACCTCAGCTGCCGAACCACTCCTCTACTGGTCCCCTTGAGATAACCCTTGATATCCGCCGTGAGAACCGTGGCCCAGATGTGCTTGCAAGGTGTACCATACTCCTCGAGATACGCGCACGAACACGAAGCCTCGACCGCATCGCCCTCGCGGAAGAGTTTTACCTTGTAGGACTGGCTGCCCCGGACGGTCGCGTCCATGCGCCATGCGCCGCCCTCAGCGGACGTCACCCTCCGCGCGATGAAATAATGGCGACCTCGCTCGCGTACCCCTTTTGAAAAGAAAGTTGTCAAGTTCGCTGACAGCACAGTGCGGTTCTCTGGGCCGGGTGAAGATTTTTCAACCGGATTGTTATTGTACGCAAAATGCGAACCATCACACTGCGCCGATCAATCCATAGAGAGTAAAGCCTAAAACATCGCCCGAATGATCGAGGCTACTTCCGTGGCAAGCCAGCGCGTCACGCTCGCGAAAATCGCCGGCGTCTCCGTCGACACCATCATCACACTCGCGAACCAATGGCAAGCCGCAAGAACGACGACTGTTCAGGACGAATGGTCGCCCGACCAATGGCCGATCGAGGTTCGCAAGCAGGCCGACACCTTTGCCGATCGGCTTCGCGCCAACGGCTGCGCACCGCCCGTGATCCACTTCGTCGAGTGGTCGGATCTCTGGTCGATGGGGGATATCTTCTGCCGCTGGCTCACCCCGCGAGCCTGTCGCAATCCAACCTGGATTTGCGGCGATCGCTACCAGATCCTGGGCTACGCTCTTCCCGATCGCGGACGATTGAAACGGCATCTTGCCAAAGCTGGGCCTCAGCAATTCCCCGAGTATGATCTGTTCATACGTCGGCTTGAGGAGGCCGTTGTTGCCTGGGATTCCGTCGTCGATCGGAGCGTACTTGTCGTGCTCCGCGAGGTGCTCGGTGGCCTGGTGACCGAAGAAGAGTTGGCAGAGTCGCTGGCGATTCTGCCACCCTGGCTCACCGAGATTGACGCGTAAGCAAGCCTTACTTTGCTGCCTCTTTCGCCGCGGGCTCGGTCTTCTCTTTTTCCTTTTCCTTGTCGTCCTTGTGCGCTACCAGGCTGACCTCGCCGTAGGTGACCGGATCCAGGTTGTACCGCGGTTCCCACTCTTCCGCCTTCGCCTTGATCGTCTCTTCCAGGAACTTCGTGATCGAGTTCGTCACGTTCGGCTCGAGCCGCAGCATCTTGTAACCGTGCAGCGACGACGGGAAGAACTCGACCTTGTTCTTGGGGACGCGCGTAATCGCCGGCTTGGCGGCCTTCACGACGTCGATCGACGCCTGGTCACGCTCACCGACCATCACGAAGATCGGCACCCGGGGTGCAAGCGCGGTCAGCGGTTGGAGGATCTTGATCCCCTGGCTTCGGCCGTCAACCATCGGCGAGATCAGGATCAGGCCGTTCAGGTCGCTCGCGCGCCCCTGGCTCGATACCGCGCCGCCTGGCAGGTTGGCCCACGTCGCGACCAGGTTCGCCCCTTCGCCGAGTGCGATAACTCCCAGCCGCGATAGGTTAAGCTCACCCCGGTTATGGCGATCGACCAGGAAGATATAAGCCGACTGCAGGTCGGCCACCATCATCTGCCAGTCCTTCGAGCCAAGCGAGCGCCTGGCGTTGGCACCGTGGCCACGAAGGTTGACCGCCAGCACGGCGTAACCGTCCTTTTGCAAACCCTCGGCGAGGGGACGATCCCCAAAATCGGTGATCTTTTCCTCGAAGTCCTTGTTCGAGCGGTCTTTCTCGTGGACGAGCAGCACCACAGGGGCGCCGGTGCCGAGCCGCGAGGGGTAGTAGTTGGCCGCGAGCGGTGTCCCGTCCGACGCCATCAACTTGAAGCCGTAATGGAACGAGCCGGCGGTGAGATTCTTCGTCACGTCGACCGCTTGCTTGCCCAGCGGGTCGGCTTCCTTCCCAAGCGCCTTGGCCTTGGGACCGCCAGGAGCCAGGAGGCCACCCTTCCGCTTCTTGGCGGTAGACTTGGGAGCGTCTTTACCGGCGGGTTGTTTTGGGGCGTCCTTGGTTGCGGCTTTGGGCGCATCTTGAGCCCAGGCACGGAGATCGGTCAGGGCGAACCCAACGGTCGCCACCGCTCCAACGAAGGTCATCATCACGGCGGACCGACGGTTACGCATTCCGAATAACTCCCTGGGAGTCCCCCTGGAACGAGTTGTGGCTCCGCCGCTCCCCCTTCTCCCCTCTACGCAAACTCTCCCCTTATCATAACATAGTAAGGGCGCACGCAACCTTCGACAAGCGTCGGCGCTTGCCAATTTGCGCGCTTTACAGCAATTAGAACCACGCGCCTACCGAATCGGTTGAATGATCATTACCGCTTAATTAATTCGGCGCGGCCAAATAGCTTACTTATGCGTCATCCGATTTGACCCATCCCAGTTCGGTTCGGGCGGGGAGATCAAATATGCCTGACAGCGCTCGAGCATGAGTCGTGACGCCTTGTCGTGCGGGTAAAGCTCGGCGATCACGCTGAAGATGCCAATCGCGTCGACCCACTGCCGGTCGCGGTACTGCTGCAACCCCTGCGCGGAGAGCTCGACAAGCTGTCGTTGCTCGTCGGTCTCGTTGATCTTCAGCCCGAGCAGTTCATAAATAACAACCGCCGTTTGCCGTCCTTTGACCGCGACGAAATCAAGCGGCCGGGCAACAACGGCGTCGGCCGCCCAGTGATAGGTGATGTCGCTGACCAAAATCCGCGTGCCGTAAACCTTGTTGAGCCCTTCGAGCCGGCTCGACAGATTCACCGCGTCGCCAATGATTGTGTAGTTGAACCGGGTGTCGGAACCGATGTTACCGACGACCACCTCACCCGTATTCAGGCCGATTCGCGTGTGGAAAGGTGCTCGCCCAAGCGCTTCCCACCGCTGATTGAGTTCGTCGAGTGCGGCCTGACATTCGAGCGCCGCGATACAGGCGGCACGCGCGTGATTGTTGGCCGCCGGCCCGCCCTGCCAGAACGCCATCACCGCGTCGCCAATGTATTTGTCGACGGTTCCTTCAGTCGTTTCAATCGCTGCGCACACCGTGTTGAGATACGACCGCAGCAGCACGACGAGCTGTTCGGGGCGCTGGGTTTCGGCGATGGTCGTGAAGTTGACGATATCGCTGAAGAAGATTGTCACCACCTCGCGCTCACCGCCGAACACCGCTTCTTGCTTCGAAGTGAGGAATGACTGAAACAAACCCGGTGGAATATATTTACGAAACGACCTCAAACCCAGCTTCATATCTTCCATCGCAACCGCAAGCGAATGAACCTCGCTGACGATCGAGTCGGATATCGGTTCCTGACGAAACTGCAAGTCTTGAATCGCCTTGGCTTCGAGAGCAAGCTGTTCGAGCGGTCGAGAGACCTGCCCCGCCACCAGCACGCCAATGATCAGCGAGATCACAAAAACGCCAATGCCGATGAACAACGTTTCGCGAACGCTCTGATGCACCTTGCCCAGCACCTCTTCCTCGGGCAACACAGTGCAAATCATCCACGAGGGATGCGTTGCCGGGTCGAGCATTTGCATCGTTCCCAGGTAGGGAATTCCCTCGGCCAGAAAACGAAATGTCACGCTGGAATCGGGGTTTCTGGGGATTTTCGCTTTGTTGACGTGAGCAGAAAACGCCACAACCCGCGGGTCGGCGAACTCGCTGGGCGGAATCAATTCGTGCCCGTCACTCGTCGTCTTTGTCGATTTTCGCAAGAGCAATTTCGGGTTCGGATGCGCAACTACCTGTTCGGTACCATCATCCATGAGTTCGACAATATAAGCATATCCCGTATCACCAAGGTCGAGCGTCGCCAGAAATCGCGAGAGCTCGTTGAGTTCAAAATCAGCATCAAGAACCGCGAGAAGTTTGCCATCTTTCCCGAAGATGGGAGTGACATACGAAACTCCATGAACATCGCTCGTTCCCTTGACGCCCAGGAAAACGAAGGCGTCGGTCCAGATCGACTTCCCTTCGCTTTTGGCCTTTTCATACCAGGGGCGAGTGCGCGAGTCGGGCGTTCTTTGGCTGGGATCGAAGGAATAGGGCGTGTTGGGATAACTCTCGGGCCAGTATTCGCGGAATTCATAAACCTTGCGAGCGGGGATTAACTCCGACCTCCAGATCGATGGCTTCCCCGTTAGCCGTGAGACACCCGTCGCTTCGCCGTTCGACTCGTAACCAATGAAGTAGCCGCACAACTCGTTCGCAATGTCGAGCGCTCCGAGTGCGTAGCTCACGAAGCGATCGGCATCATCAACGTGCATCGTGCCTTGCTGCATCCGCCGCTCGGTGAGGGCGTTGAGCTTCATCGCCAGCCCCAGCCGATTCTCGATCTGCGCTTCGATGCGCTCCATCGCCTGCTCGAGCAGCTCGCGCGCCATGTTGTTTGCCGCGAACCGCGCGTGACGATAGGAAATCACGCCGATGACAGAAACCGTCGTGGCGAGCAGCAGGAGGAGAGTCGTCAGCAGCGTGAGGCGGAAGGAGAATTTCATCGGCTCAATTCGCGCGGAGGAGTGCCAGCGGATGTGGGTGAAACGTATCGTTGCCGATGATAGATGCCTCTCAGAATCATGTGCATCGATTCAACAGCATCAGGCTGTTTGGCGAGAGACAGCAACGATTTTATGGCATTCGCCGGCCTAACAAAAGAACATAGTACCGTTTTGCGGCACTCATTTTGCGTCGAGCGACTGTTTCAGATCACCCAAGAGGCGAGGGATATAGGGTGAATATCGCGCATCCGGCAATTTGGCTTCGAGCGGCAGTATTTTGATCGCCTCGCGGAACGGCAAGAGCTGCGAGCGATCGAGAAGATCAAGCGAATTTGCGGCTGTTATGCTTACAAAAACATCATGTTTGGCCGCGTCGCAGAGTTGCACCAGGTTTGCCGTGGCACGAGAACGATCTTTGGTCGAGCCAAATCGCGCAAGTGCCTCGCTCGCGGCGATCTGAACGTAGGGTGAAGGGTCGTTCAATTTGATGCGCATCACATCGGCATGGGCGGTCACAGCATTCTTCCCACGAATCACAAAGCCGGTTGCGGCCCAGTAGCGCACGGCCGAATCCGGGTCGTAGAGCGCATTGAGAAGGGAAGGAATTGGCTTCATATCACGATCTGCTGCAAGCTCGGCCGTCGTGATAATCTTTTCATAGTCATACTTATTGGGTAAGCGCGCACCATCGTACGGGCTCATCTTGGGAAACCGCTCGAAACGTTCTCCTTCGGGAAGAAAGCCAACATCGCGAATTGCGCGAACGTGAGTTTTGAGCGCATTTCTGAACCGTTCCAGCGTGGCTTTCTGCTCGGGTGAATTGGCCAGATTGTGAACTTCATCCGGATCACTTGCCAGCTCGAATAGTTCCTCGGCTGGCTTCTCGGTCCAGAAAATCTCCTGCGCGGCGTTCAGTTTGCCAGCGTCGTGAAGCGATTTCCAAACCTGCGTGGTTGGCGTCTGGAACATATAATCCTGCCGCGCTCCGGCAATTCGATGCGGCATGAAGTTGCGGACATAAACAAACTTGCCGTCGGTAACTGACCGGATCATGTCGTAACGTTCATCCATACGGCCACGAAATCCATACGCAAACATCCGCGGCTGCCGTGCGAATTCCCCCAGAAATGCCTCACCCTGCATGCTGTCGGGAGGCTTGATTCCTGCCAGACTCAATACCGTCGGCCCAAAATCGACGAAGCTCACGAGCCGATCAGTCTTGCCGCCGGGTTGATAATCCCTGGGCGCAAGCGAGCGCCACTTTTCGGGAATCACAATCACGAGCGGAACGTGCAGCCCCGAATCGCACGGACTCCGCTTGTTTCGTGGCATCCCCGAACCATGATCGGCGAAATAGAAAATGATTGTGTCGTCGAGCAACCCATCAGCTTCGAGCTGCTTGAGCCGAACACCCGCGTCGGCATCGGCGTTTGAGACGCCATCGTAATACTGGGCCCAGTCGTGCCGGACTTCGGGCGTATCGGGATGATAGGCGGGAATTCGCACGCGAGCGGGGTCGTGCACCAACTTGTGCGGCCGGGTGCGGATCTGACTTTCGTGGCTTTTTTCCGAGTTGAACACCGCGAAAAACGGCTGACCCGCCTTGCGATTGCGCCAGTGCGCCTGGCGTGATGATGCATCCCACACCTGCCCCGGCTTGGCGACGTTGTAATCTTCCTTCGCGTTGTTCGCGCAGTAATAACCGGCCTCGCGCAGAAGCTGAGGGAACATCTTCAGGCCAGCAGGATACGGCACGAGGCTGCGCATGTGCTCGCCACCGAGCGACGTCGCGTACATGCCCGAAATCAAGGTCGTTCGCGCGGGGGCGCAGACGGGAGCATTCGACCAAACGCGCGTGTAGATCATTCCGCGCCTGGCGAGGGCGTCGATATTCGGCGTCGTCGCAAGGGGGTCACCGTAACACCCCATATGCGGGCCGTGGTCTTCACTTGTCAGCCAGAGAATGTTCGGTCGATCGGCGGCCAGGGCCGGATTCGATGCGAATATGCCGGCCAGCGCGAGCGCTACAAGTGTACATAAGGTACGCATCATGACGATCGACCCCGACAAAACTTTGGCGCGAAGCCACGACAGTCAGTCAAGAGTATGCGCACGACGACAAAGCGATCAAGAATCCAGATTTGCCTGTTTTTGAGCCAACCGCGTGCTTGACCCAGCCCGCGCAGGGTTGTACGGTCAAGCTCATCGCCCACAGTCACGGCGCGTTTGAGGGGAGTTTTCGCCAATGGCCGATCCGTTGCGTTCAGACCGTCGTGAGTTTCTCAAGTCTCTGGCTGTCACCGCGGCGGCCGGTGCCCTGCCCCTGGCACAGTCTGCCCATGGCTCAAATTTCGCGCCCGATGTCGCAGCTGCGGCAAAGGCATTTCTCGAAGAATACAACGCCGGGTGGCTACCGCTCGAAACCGCTGCGAGCGAGGCAAGCTGGACTGCCCTTACTGACGTGAGCGACGCCCACACGAACAATCAGGTCGCCAAAGCGCAGCCGCTGAATGAATTTGTCGGCTCGCGCAAGGTGATCGAAGCGGTTCGGACGTTTCTCGATCAGAAGGACAAGCTCGACGATCTCACGATTCGCCAGCTCGAAAAAATCCGCCTCCGCGCGGCCGAAGCACCAGCGAGCGTCCCCGAGATCGTCAAGGCGCGCACCCTGGCCGAGGCCGATCAATCGAAGGTACAAGACGGTTTTAGCTACTCGCTGAAACGAGCTGGCAAACCTGAGGAAAAGCCATCCGCCAATGCGATTGACAAGGTGCTTGTCGAGTCGCACGACCTCGGTGAACGTGAGGATTTCTGGACCGTTGCCAAGGATATCGGCGGGCCGCTTCGCACCGGCTTGCTCAAGCTTCGCGATCTGCGGAACAAGGTCGCCCAGGCGCTCGGGTTCGACAACTTCTTCGCGCTCCAGGTCGCCGATTACGGCATGACTGTGCCCGAAATGCTCAAGCTGACGAACAGCTTTTTGGCCGATGCCAAACCGCTCTACAGCCAGCTTCACACGTGGGCAAAATACGCCCTGGCCGATCGCTACAAAACAAAGGTTCCGGCCGGAAAAATTCCCGCGCATTGGCTCCCTAACCGCTGGGGCCAGAACTGGCCGGGCCTGGTTTCGGGCGTCGATATGGATGCGCCTTTCAAAACGAAAACGAAGGAGTTTATCGTCGAACAGGCCGAGGCGTTTTATGTCTCGCTCGGCTTCCCCAAGCTGCCGAAATCCTTTTACACCAAGAGCGATCTGTACCCAGCCGATCCCAAATCCGGCCGCAAGAAAAACAGCCACGCCTCGGCCTGGCACATCGATCTCAAGGAAGACGTTCGCAGCCTGATGAGCGTCGAGCCCGATTCACGCTGGTTCAATACCGCACATCATGAATTGGGACACATTTATTACTATATCAGTTATTCCCGTCCAGAAGTTCCTTACCTGTTACGTGCAGGTGCCAACCGCGCCTTCCACGAAGGTGTTGGCGATCTGATTGGCCTGGCGTCGGGCCAGCGGCCCTATCTCAAGGAGGTTGGGCTCCTCGCTCCCGCAGCCGAAAAGGCCGAACAGGTACAATGGCTGCTCGATACGGCACTCGACGGCGCATCGATCGTGTTCTTGCCGTTCTCGGCCGGGACGATGACGCAGTTCGAGGCCGATTTCTACGCCGGCAAGATTCCCGACAATGGCCTGAACGCTGCCTGGTGGAAGTACGTCGGCGAATATCAGGGAATCATTCCGCCGCGCGAACGTCCTGAAGACCTCTGCGACGCCGCGACCAAGACGCACATCAACGACGACCCGGCCCAATACTATGACTACGCGATTGGAACGGTGCTGAAGTTCCAGTTGCACGACCATATTGCTCGCGAGATTCTCAAGCAAGATCCGCGCGAGTGTAATTACTTCGGCAACAAGAAGGTGGGAGACTTCCTCAAGGATATTCTCCGCCTGGGTGCGACACGCGACTGGAACGAGGTGCTCAAGAACGCGACCGGCCAAGGGTTGACCGCCAAACCGATGGTGAATTACTTCGAGCCGCTGCTCGGTTGGCTGCAAGAACAGAACAAGGGACGCGAAATTGGCTGGACCTGATTGCATCGCCAGCGCAATCGATTAAAACGGAATCGTGGGTGGTGCGCGAGGCGCCACCCTCCCCCCACAATCATTTTGCAGAAACACGCGTCGATTCCATGCGCACGCTCGCCATTGGCGACATTCACGGCTGTTTCACTGCGCTCCAAACCGTGGCAGCGTTCGCCAAAATCAGCCCCGACGACCTTCTGATCACGCTCGGCGATTACGTCGATCGCGGTCCCGACAGCCGTTCGGTGCTCGACTGGCTGATCAAGCGGCACGAAGCGGGCAAGCTCGTGGCCCTTCGCGGCAATCACGAGCTGATGATGATCGAAGCGATCAAGCAGCGCGAGTACCTTCGAGTCTGGCGCGAGTGCGGCGGCAAGGAGACGCTGGAGTCGTACGCACCAGTTGGTCGCCCCGGCGATTTGTCCGACGTCCCCGCGCGGCATTGGCAATTCATCGAACAGGAAACGCGCCCGTACCACGAGATTGACACCCATTTCTTCGTGCATGCGAATGCGATGCACGACATCGAGCTCCACGAGCAGCCGGATTACGAGATTTACTGGGAAAAGTTCGACATCGATTTCGCGCGCCCGCACGCATCCGGCAAAGTCATGGTTTGCGGCCACACCCCTCAGCGCAATGGTATTCCCACCAACCACGGCCATGCCATTTGCCTCGACACCTGGGTGTACAAGGGATACTGGCTCACCTGCCTCGACATCCAAAGCGGCCGCTACTGGCAGGCCAACCAGTCCGGCGAAACCCGCGACGGCTGCATTTGATCGATACGTGTTGAAGTTTATGGGCGTTGCCAGCAATTCCAGTCGCACGGAAGCCGAGTAAAAATTCTTATGATTTGAAGCTTGCCCACTTGATGCATGCACGCTATGATCCCGGATGAGTGACTGCCGTTTCATTCGCGTTTGCGGCTCGATTCTCCAATCGGAGCGGAGGCCAGGCCATGTTCCCCCTCGTATTCGTGGCTGTGGGAGTGATGATCGGGGTTGTCGACCAGGAACCAGCGGTCGACCTTAAAGAATACAACCAGCTTAAAGCGGTTGCGGGTCGCGATGCCGATTCGCAGGTAAAGCTTGCGCTTTGGTGTGAAGCCCACGGCCTCGAAACCGAACGTATGAAGCATCTGGCGATTGCGGTGTTGGCGAATCCGTCGCATACGCTGGCGCGTGGGTTATTGGGATTGGTGGAATATCAGGGGAAGTGGAAGCGCCCAGACGACCTGGCGAAATCGTTGCAAAACGACGTTGCTCATGCCGACCTGATCGCCGAGTACAACGGGAAGCGCGTGCAAACGCCGGTTGCCGCAGTACCTCAATACAAGCTTGGTCTCTGGTGCGAAGAAAAGGGACTCAAGGACGAGGCTCGGGCGCACTTTGCAACGGTTGTCCGGCTCGACCCGAATCACACCGATGCCTGGAAAAAATTGGGCTACAAGAAGTCTGGGAATCGCTGGCTAACCGATGCGCAGGCCAGCAGTATCAAGGTTGAAAAGCAGGCTCAAGAGAGGGCAGACAAGGCGTGGCGTCCAAAACTCGAAAAGCTCCGCGACTCCTTGGCCGCGAAGGGGAATCACGAAGCAGCAGAAAAGACGCTGAGTGAAATCACCGATCCTCGCGCGGTGCCGATGATCTGGCAGGTGTTTGTGCAGAAGGGACAAGCGCATCACCCGCGTGCCGTGCAGCTTTTTGGTCAGATTGATGCGATCGAAGCATCACGCGCATTAGCCACACTTGCCATCTTCTCGCCGAATACCGACGCCCGCCGCCGCGCGACGGAAACTCTGCGTCGTCGTGATGCTCGTGAATATGCAGACTTGCTTATTACACTGCTTCAAGACAAGATTAAATATGAAGTGAAGCATGTTGGCGGTCCCGGCTCGCCTGGCGAGATATTTGTTGCGGGTAAGAAGGCGAATTTCAAGCGGGTTTATGCACCGCCTGGTGCGCCGCAGGTGGCGATGATGCCGGGTGATACGATTCAGTATGACGCGAACGGATTGCCAGTTTTGGTGCGTCAGCAGTACAGCTACGGCGGCACTATCCCAATCACGCCCGGGAATATATCTGCTCCAGGAAATTACCCAACGTTTGCTTCGCTCTATCCAGGTCTGTCCGATCCGGCCGTCATTGCCAAAAACGGTAACCAGCTTCGAGCAAACCTCCCAAAGGGAATGGGTATCACTGATTCACAAGTTGCAGACTTGGAGCTCTTCTTTGATCCGAAGGCCCAGTTGATCCATGACGCCACGATGAACGGTCGAGTCGTCGAAACTGGTATGCCGGGTTGGACGTTGCGATACATCACGCTTATCAATAATGATCAGACGCGGATTCCAGTCGGCCGAGCAACAATGGAAGCGCAACGCGTTGCCATGTCGGCCGAAGAACAACTGAAGTCTGACCTGAAAATACTTGATGATGAGAACAAAGGCATTGGCGAATGGAATGATCGAGTCGGCTTCATTCTCAAAACGGCAACGGGTATTAATCTACCGCTCGAGCCGCAGTTCTGGCAAAAGTGGTTCGTCAATCAGGTAGGCTATCGCTATAACCTCACGACGCCCGATGAAGTCCCTACGATCGTAGAGAACGCACCACTGCTCGACCAAGCTCGGCCAATTCCGATCGAGACGACTCACAGGATAAATCTGGAAACTTTTCGCATGAGCTGCTTTGGCAAAGGCACGCTCGTGCGAACAGTCGATGGCCCTCGCGCGATTGAAACGCTGAGCATCGGCGACCGCGTGCTCACGCAGGACACGCACACCGGCAAACTCGGCTACCAGCCGATCACCCATGTTCATAGAAACCCGCCGAGCGAAACATACCGCATTACACTCGACGGCCGTCCGATCGTTTCGAGCTACTTCCACCGGTTCTGGAAAGTCGGCCACGGCTGGATGATGGCCCGCGACCTCAAGGTCGATGATCCGATTCGCATTCTCGGCGGTGTCACGAAGATTACCGCAATCGAGCGCGACAAGGTTCAGCCGGTGTTCAATCTCGACGTTGCAAACGATGCCAACTTCTTTGCGGGTGAAGTCGCTGCACTCGTGCACGACAACACCCTGCCCGACTTGAAGCAAACACCGTTCGACGCGCCGGCGGCATTTGCCGCCGCCAAACCGTAAGATCGGTCGACTAACACTCCTTATCGGGTAGCAGCTTCACTCGGAGCGGAGGCCAGGCCATGTTCCCCCTCGTATTCGTGGCTGTGGGAGCGATGATCGGGTTTGTCGACCAGGAGCCAACGGTCGACCTTAAGGAATACAACCAGCTTAAAGCGGTTGCAGGTCGCGACGCCGATTCGCAGGTAAAGCTTGCGCTTTGGTGTGAAGCCCACGGCCTCGAAACCGAACGTATGAAGCATCTGGCGATTGCGGTGTTGGCGAATCCGTCGCATACGCTGGCGCGTGGGTTATTGGGCTTGGTGGAATATCAGGGGAAGTGGAAACGGCCGGATGCAGTGGCCTCTGAGAGTAAGCTTGATGTCGCAAAGGCCGACTTGTTGGCGGAATACCACGACAGGCGGGTGAAGACTCCCGTGTCGGCAGCTCCTCAATACAAGCTCGCGCTTTGGTGTGAGGAGCATGCTCTGAAGGATGAAGCAAGGGCTCACCTTGCGACCGTGGTGCGGCTTGACCCGAAGAATGCGGAAGCCTGGAGAAAGCTCGGTTATAAGAAAGTTGGCAATCGCTGGGTGACTAACGATCAGGCCACTCAGGAGAAGTCCGAGAAAGAGTTGCAGGCCGCTGCCGACAAGAAATGGAAGCCGATTCTAATCAAGCTTAAAGATCAACTCAAAGCGGTCGCAAACCGCGACCAGGCACAGAAATCACTGGCCGAGATTCATGACGCCAGAGCCGTACCGATGGTACTGAAGGTTTTCGGCGCGGGTGCTGCTGTAGACCAGAGAGTGGCAGTCCAACTCCTTGGGCAGATTGACGCGATCGAAGCATCCCGCGGACTTGTCAAACTCGCTCTTCTCTCGGAAACCGACGAAATTCGCGCGCGTGCGATTGAAACGTTACGACGTCGTGACGCCCGCGAATGGGCCGATATTCCCGTGGGATTGTTGAGACAGAAGATTGTTTACGTCTATAAACCAGTGGGCGGAGCCAAAGATCCGGGCATGCTTGAAATCAAGACAAAAACCGCCAATTATAAGAGGCTTTATAAACCCGGCGCTCCATTTGAACTGCAGCCGGGAGATCAGATTTTTCAGGCTCCGAACGGCGAGACGATGGTGGCAAGAATGTTGGGCGTTTTTGATACCGGAGTGATACATGGAGCAGAATGGGTTTCCATCCTGGCCGCCAATAATTTCAACCCGTGGGCTGACTATAATCTTGTAACTCCTACAATAGCTGCGGGAATCGATCGGCTTAGTCGTCCCGTAATAACGACGGGACCGAATGTCGACCCAATCGTAGGGCAGATGAACAAGACATTGCAGAACAGTCCTTTTGCCGGGCAAGGCCAACAAGTCCTTGACCTCGTGGTAGGCAATTCACGAGATATCGAGTTCGCGTATCTCAATCGTCTGATGTACGAGAGAATGCTCAATCAGCGGCAGATCTATCAAACATTTGGCCCAAACTGGATCCACGAAACTACGATCGCTCAGATGACGGCTGGAACGAAGCTCGTAGCACCGCTCGCCAAGTTACAACAAGACGCCGTCAACTCGCTTACAACCGCCGCCGAGCAGCTTAAAGGCGATAAAGAGATTCTCGATAAAATCAATCTTCAAATTTCGCAATCGAACACACGAGCACTTGCCGTCTTGAGTGGAAGTACAGGCCAAACGTTTGGTGAGGACCGGAAAGAGTGGGAAAAGTGGCTGTCAAACCAGGTGGGCTACGCTTCTCTCTCATCGCAAGAAGTGCCGACGATTGTTGAAGTCGTACCCTCGAGTTATCAACCCACAGCCGTGGTTACGCCCTCGTTTGAGATTCTCAAACTCTCGCGGATCAGTTGCTTCGGCAAAGGAACGATGGTGCAGACATCGTCGGGCCCTCAGCCGATTGAGGATTTGCAGATTGGCGACCTGGTGTTAAGTCAGGATGTTGCGACGGGTAAGCTGAGATATAAACCAATCGTGCTCGTTCATCACAATCCGCCAAGCCCGACTTACAAGATTGCGATGAACGGAGCAGACTTGATTTCAAGCTACTTCCACCGCTTCTGGAAAGTCGGCCACGGCTGGGTCATGGCCCGCGACTTACAGGTCGGCGACACGGTTCGCGTGCTGAGCGGCGTGGCAAAGATAACGAAAATCGAAACGGCCCCCGTTCAACCGGTGTTCAACCTCGACATCGCCGATGATTCTGATTTCTTCGCAGGTCCGATTGCAGCTCTGGTGCACGACAACACCCTGCCCGACCTGAAACAAACACCGTTCGACGCACCGGCATCTTTTGCAACTCTCAAACCCTGATGCATTAACGAATGTGCGAGGTTTCAGGCTTTGTTGCCGAAGCCAGCCCGAACGGAGTGACGCGATAGAGCGAATAGGTGCGATCCCAACGCGCGGGGGGACCTTGGAGCACGCGTTCCACTGTTCCCACGCGAGATAAGCCGGCCGTGTCGCGATCGCGGCCGATGGCCAGAAATGACGTCTCGGGCAGATCCGGCCAACTTCCCTTCCCCTCGCGCCAGGCAACCGGGTGCTTCAGATAGTAGAGCCGAATGGCCAGGTCGTGAGGCACTGGGCCAAATGGGGTTGGGTATGGCAGGCGGTCCCAATCGTCGTAGAGCAGCACGAGCGAGTCATCGAATTTGAGTTGGCCAGCGACTCGTTCGTAGAACCCCCACTCGATCGATCGCTTTTCTAAGCGTGGTGCAATCACGCCGTATCCCAGTCCAAACGCCGTCGCCAACACTACGAACGATGTAATCAGCCAGTTTCGCGCTCGTACCAGAGATCGGCCTCGTGCCGTGATGCGTTCGCCGATTCGAACGAGCGTGGGCGCGGCCCAGATCGACCATGGTGCCAGGGCGTGGATCGCGTAATGCGGGTTCTTTACCGTTGCCATTGAAAGCAGCACTAGCGGCGCGAAGGCCCAGGCCCATAGCAGGCGATCGACTCCGCCACGTTCATTCCACGCTCGTCGTAACGAACGCCAGGCACCCACCAAAGCAAATGGCATCCACGGCAAAGTTAGGCTGAGGGCAACCGGCGCATACGCCCACCATGATGCCTGTCCTGCAAACACCTCGGGCCGATCTGCCAGGCGATCGGCGACGTGGGTTGTCCATAATTTCAATGCTTCAGGATAGCGCGACAGAATTGTGGCAGGCCATGCCAGTGCGATAAGTAGTGAAGCGACAAGACCTAATGGTTCGACAAGCCGCATTAGCAGAAACCAGTCGCGATCCCACGCCAGAATCAGAACAAGTGTCGCCACGATCAGAACGGCACCGAAAACGATTCCCTTCAGCAGCGCGGCAGCTCCGATTCCGACTAGAACCCATCGGGTTAAAGTAAGCCGTTTGGAAGAATCTACACAACGCAGACGATCGAAGCCAACGATCACCCAGGCGATAAGACAGGCGAGCAGAATGTCGGCCTCGGCGAGGCGTCCGCGGAGGACGGTCCACGATGTTGTCGCCTGGATGCAGCCGGCGATCAGGCCGACGATCGGATTAAACCGGCGCGAGGCGAGCGTTGCGACGGCCAGCGAAATTCCAATTGCGCCTAGAAGCGATGGAACCCGGGCGACCAACTCGGTCGCATCGCCGCAAATCCATGCCCCGATCTTTATCAGCCAGTGCAGGAGCGGTGGTTTTTCGAGCCAGGGGCGGCTGTCGAGCAGCGGGACGAGCCACGTTCCCGCCGCGCGCATTTCGCGTACGCCTTGCGCGACGATTGCCTCGTGATATGACAGTCGCGCCGTCATCCCCGGGCCAATGCTCAGCACGCACAGGCCGACAATCGCGGCGATCGACCGCTTTCCTAATCTTCCTGAACCGCCCATCGTCTCGCTCCCTGAGACCGATCCTGGCATTCAGGGGCGAATCTTACTGGATATTGGAATTGCGGTCGACGCCGTCCGTGTCGAGGTCGGCCGCAACTTATTCGGCTTCCTCTTCGTCGAGCTCCTCGGCTTCCTCAGCGCCATCAGTCGGCTTGAGCGCTTGCGCCAGGCTGATGAATTCCTCGACATTCATCGCTTCCGCGCGAATGGTGCCGTCGAGCCCGAGGTTTGCGAGCAGAGCGTCGATATCGGACTTCGAAAAGCGATCGCGGAAGATCGAGGCGAGCACCGTGCGCAAGTTCTTGCGGCGATGCAGAAAGACGCGCCGGACGACTGAATGGAACCAGGGAACGTCACCGATATTCGCACGTTTCTCCGCATTGGGGATCACCGAGATGACTGCGGAATCAACCTTGGGCCGCGGCCAGAAGACAGTTGGGGGCAACACGCGCACGAGTGTGATATCGGCCAGGGCCTGGCAGAGCAGCGAGAGCGCGCCGAAGTCGGGCGACGCGGGCTCGGCCATGATGCGGTCGGCCAGCTCTTTTTGAATTGTCACAACCAGACGCTCGGGACACATTTCGCGGTCGACGAGCAGGTTCGTGATGATCGGCGTGGCGACGTTGTACGGCAGGTTCGCCACCAGCTTGAACTTACGGTCGGGCGAAACCGCTAGCCCCGCGCGCACGTTGTCGAGCACGTCGGGGTTCAGCTTGTGTTTTCGCGCCAGTGCATCGGCGTTGAGCACGCGGACATTGGGGAACTCAGCCGTCGCCTCGCCGGCAAGCTTTGCCATCGCTGGGTCAATGTCGACCGCCACCACCACAGCGCCGAGTGATGCCATCAAGGATGTGAGCGCACCGGCTCCAGGACCGACTTCGAGCACAACGTCGCCGGGAGCAACCTCGGCCGCGGCAACGATCAGCTCGTGGATGTTGAGGTCGATGAGAAAGTTCTGGCCGAAGCGGTGCAGCGGCGCGACGCCGTGACGGGCGAACAATTCACGGAGATAGGACTGTGTTTGACGCTTGGGAGCGGCCATGGACGCGATCTTTCGAGAGGGAAAATCTTCTATGATACGAGTTGCGCACTCGGTACTGGAGACGGGAGAAATCGGGTAGCCGGGACAGCTCGTTGTCCCGGTCGCGAAGCGACAAGAGGAGATCGCAGCCTGTTCCGCTTTGCCCTCTTGTGGCTGCGCCACCCGGACAACAAGTTGTCCGGGCCACCCCATCCAGTCCATCACATTATCCCAAGCACGTAGCTCCTATTTGATAAGCGAATTCTCAGCCAACGCTCATCAATTTGCGCACGTGCTTGGCGAGCATGTCGGCTTCGATATTCACCGTTCCGCTCGGCTTCAGGCCGCCTAGCGTCGTTACGCTCAAGGTGTGCGGAATCAGCATGACCGAAAAGCCTGATGACGTCACGTCGACCAGCGTCAGGCTCACGCCGTCGACTGCGATCGACCCCTTGGGAACGAGTAGCGGCAGCCATTCGGCGTCGAGCGCGAATGAGAGAAACTCCCACTCACCTTCGGGCCGGCGTTCGACGAGTGTCGCCGTCGTGTCGACATGCCCCTGCACGAAGTGGCCGCCCATCCGGTCGCCAACTCGCAACGAGCGTTCGAGATTCACGCTATCGCCAGGCGCCTTCGCGCCGAGATTCGTGCGCAGCAAGGTTTCAGGTCCTGCCTGAACCTCGAAACGATCTCCGTCGCTCGCGACAACCGTCAGGCAGCAGCCGTTAACGGCGATGCTTTCACCCAGCGCGAATGGGCTCGAAACGCCAGGCCAGGCGATTGTGAGTCGTCGCCCTGCGCCTTCGGTCGCGACCTCTTCCACTCGCCCAAGGCACTCAACCAGTCCCGTGAACATAAAAACGCTCGAATCGCTCGCTTATTTCTTGTTGGTCGTGATTTGACGGTCGATGTTCGTCAGCCATTTGATGCCGTCCGGAATGCCGGTGGCATGCATCGACTGAACGTCTCCACCCTGGTCGACAATCTCAACCTTCACCTTCTTGCCCATCGCCGTAAGCTGTCTGCCGAAGTCGATCGTCTCGTCTGCGTCGACTCGTGCATTGTCACGCGCGTTAAAAAGGAACACCGGGCAATTAAGGTCTGACTCACGCGACTTCGGCGAGAAGTAGCGGAAGAGTTCGGCATAGCCGTCGCGCGCTAGAAGTTGCTCGAAGCCGTTCTTGTGGAGTCGATCGATCAGGTCGACCACAGGCGCATAAGCGAGGCAGGCTCTGATCGTCGGCTCGTGCTCGGCTAGAAGGAGTGCGAATGTGCCTGCGGCATAATGCCCGGCGACGTAGAGTCGGTCGGGATCGATCTCGGGAACGCGCGCCTTGAGGAATTCAATCGCGATCCGGCCGTTGATGAGCCCCGCGCGGGAGCGGAGAAATTCGAGCGAGGGCATCACCCTGCGCTGGGCTGGGCTTCGACTGGTATCGTCGATCTCGAACGCGAGCACCGCGAATCCGGCTTTCACGTAGGGGATATGCTCGACGCGATCGGCTGGCGAAAGCTTCGCGCCGCTGATGAAATTGCTTTCGGATGGCACGAGCAACACACAGCCCAGCGACTTCGGCGTCCGAGCGGCCTCTTCCGGGACATACAACCAGAGCTTACCGGCGTGTCCCGGCGGCAGAAAGTCGACGCGCGCCCCAGGATGCAGCGAAATCTCGTAGTGCAAGATTCCTGGCACAATCTCGCGGGGGGGTCCTAGCTTGGGGAAATCCTTGGGGATTTCGATGGGCGCGGTCAGGTCGATTTTGACCGGCGAAAGCGGTTGCTGGTTCTGCAAGTTCGGCTTGAAAACAGGTTGCACGCGAGGAGGACGAGGCGGTCGGGCCCCTGCCCCTGGGAAATGCAGCCCGAACTTGAGCGCGAAGATCAGCAGAAAGACCACGAGCCCGCCGACGCTGCTCCAGAACTTGCTGGCAGGCGATTCGGAAGAGTCGTTCGACGTATTTGACGGGGTTGAACTTTGGGGGGTGCTTCGGGAGATCGTCTCAGGATATTCCGAGATCGTGTCATCGAGAAGGTCGGGCGTGTTGGGCACAGTCATTTCGTGGCCGCAAGTGCGGCAGGTTGCTAATGAGCCAACTTTCGAAGAACGGACGGTGTACCACGCCCGGCATTGCTCACACTGATAGGTAATGTTCATCAAACCTCGCCCCGCCGCACATCCGTGCCTCGCAATTCAACTCAAGTTTAATCCGTGCTCCGGCAATTGTCCTGGATTTATCGTGGAACGCCAAGAGGGTTGACGTTATGGCGAAGCACACGTGCGGCTACTGCCCATTATTGTAGCATGAGCGACAACCCGCACTTTTCGGGCCTTCTGTAATCTGAATGCTGTCAGAATGGCATCAGCCGAGCGCCGTAACTCTGACAAAACGGTCCGGCGTCGACGTAATGTCCATTGGAACACATTCCATCACGAGACTATATCTTTGCGAAAGGAGGCGACTGTGTCCGCGGCTAGACTGAGGGATTACTTTCGTGGCAATAAGCGTAGCGTTATCGGTGCAGCCGTTTTGTTGGCTTGGGACGGAGTATTTGGTGGAACTTATATGACGGCAGTGTTGGTTTGTCCGATCTGGTTTATTGTCAGTCTCCTGAAGAACGCGATCGAAGGCTCCAATTGGAGACTGGCTCTTGCCAGAATTGTAACTCCCGTCCTGACCTTCTGGCTGCTCTGGACCAACAACACCATTCAAATCCAGGTTGCCGAAGCGAACGCTCTGCGAGTCGTGGCGGCTTTAGAGACCTATCACGCCGCCAATGGTAAGTTCCCCAAGAAGCTTGATGAACTCGTGCCGCAATACTTCAATTCCGTCCCAGTTGCAAAATACTGCTTCGGTCCGTGGGGCCGCTTCACCTATATCAACTCTGGAAATCCCATATTCTTTTGGCACGTTATTCCGCCGTACGGCCGGAAAACCTACGACTTCGAAAATCGGCGTTGGGGCTACCTCGATTAGACGACGATCTGACGAGAACCCCGCGAAGCGAGCGAGGGTCTCACCAAAGCGCCGGGAAACAGAGCGCGGCAGCGTCCTCACTGCGTTTGCGGCTTGGCATCGAGAAAGTCGACGATCATCGGAATGATTTCAGACCTGCGGTTCATCAGGGTTACGTGCGTGGTATTGGGCAGGATGGCCAGTCGTGATGCCGAGCGCGGCAGCATGTCGCCGTGCGTCTCTCCGCCTTTGAGACGGTACATCTCCGCGATGTGCTCGAGCCGCACCCCGTCGGCGTCGCCGTGAATGAAAAACATCGGAGCTTTCGTGGCTTTCAACCGGTCTGCGCCGAAGTCGTAAGGCTTCGTGCCCGACGCGATCACGTGCTTGACGAACTCCGGAAACGCGTCCGGCTTTGGGCTGAGCCTCTTGTATTCCGATTCAATTGGCGTCCCTTTGAAGGCGTCCGCAGTGATCTGGGGAAGTGCTTCAACCGCTTCTTTGACCCAGCCGTCATTGCGAAACACGGCCGAAATGCTGACGACCTTGCGCACCTTATCGGGATGACGGATCGCACATTGCATCGCGACACCGCCGCCCATGCTGTAGCCGATCACGTCTGCGCTCGGGATTTTGAGGTGATCCAGCAGCGCTGCGACATCGTCGGCGAAGTTTTCAGCGCCCATTGGCCGTTCAATATCAGCCGTGCGCCCGTGCCCCTGCATTTCGACGGCAATCACCTTGCGCGTCTTGGAAAGCTCGGCGATCCACTGGTTCCAGTCGCCCGAGATCCCCATGAACGCGCCATGGAGCAAGACCACCGGTTCTCCCTTTCCGTGGACTTCGTAATACAGCTTTAGCCCATTCACTGGCGCGTAGCCCACGGTTGGTTTCTCCTGTGCGAATACGATGGCTGGTACAAGCGTTGCCAGAACAAAGGCGATCGTCTTCATATTTTGGTTCCTTGAACACCTGGATGAAGATTGCTCACTTCTGCAGCGGTCCAGCGTATCGATAATGGTTCAAGAGAACGCCCGTGGGCGTAGACATCGAGCTGACGAACTCGAGTCCACGCGGATCGACGTTGTCCGAAAAGAAGCGTTTGCCTCGACCGAGCAAGACCGGATAGGCGACCAGCACAACATCATCGACCAGCCCCTGCTCGAACAGCATCGGCGTCAGGCTTGTGCTTCCCCAGAGGACAAGGTCGGGGCCGTCGCTTGCTTTGAGACTGCGAATCCCTTCGATGACGTCCGTACCGAGATCCCGAACCGGCCCCCATTCTAGGCTCTCGGGCCGATGGGTTGCGACGTATTTCGTCGCGCCGTTCAGGCGATCCGCCATCGGACTGCTCCCAACCTTCGGCCAGTAGCGAGACCAAAGATCGTACGTACGGCGGCCGATCAGCAGATCGAAGCGCTCGCCCTGGAGTTCGAGGACGGCTGCCAGCCCGGCGGGACTCCGATAGGGCGCCGTCCATCCGCCATTGGCGAATTCACTGTCATCGTCGGGCGCACCAGGCGAGATCACGCCGTCTAACGAAACATGTGCAATAATCTTGATTTTTCTCATCTTGATTTTCCCTCTGCACGTGGTTTTGCCGGTTCGGTTGCGACGCCGAACAGCAGTTTGATGTAGCGACTGAGGTGATCGATACTATCTGCAGCGATCTCCGCACCACCCGTCGCCTTCGCAAGAATGAACGCACCCTGAATGACAGCCTGTGTATGCAGCGCGAGTGATTTCGCCGTCCAATCGGGCGTCATATTCCGCTCGCGCATTGCCGCCTCGATATCAGCTTCAAGCGTCGCGGCATGGCCGGTGATGCTTCGTTCGCAAGCTGCGCGAATGGTGGGCGCGGTCTCGAAAGTCTCCTGCACCATCGTGCCGACGAGGCAGGTGAAATCCGGTATTCCGCCCTTCAAAAGCGCCTTGCGAAAATCGATATAAGCCAGAATGCGGTCGAACGGATCGGCATGGTTGTGATAGGGGGCGCTGGCAAATAGCGACCCGGTGATTTCCGACCAATAATCCGCCGCGGCGACCCCGAGTTCATTCTTCCCCTTGAAGTGGTGGAAAAACGCCCCCTTGGTAACCCCCGCCGCCGCACACAACTCATCCACCGACGTTGCCGAGTAACCCTTGGCACGGATCACCGACAGCGCCGCCTCGAGCAGCTTGGCCTTTGCATCAATCTTTGTAGCCGGTCGAGCCATTGCGTCCTCACTTCGACGCAAACATACCAACCGGTTGGTATGTTGTCAACCACGGCTGGTTTGGAGAGGGGTAATTCAAGGCATATGCTCGGCGTCTTCGTTGAGGTGATTATCAGAAGAGGTTAAGGACTAACTGGTTAGAACGCCGGAATGGATAGAATTGGATAGCGGAGCCACAAGAGCGCAAACCGAAAGAGGTTGCGATATCCACTTGTTACGTCGCGATCGGAACAACAGATGCGTGTCGGCTCAATCTGAGTTTAGAGGTGATACCTTCGTCCTACCCTCGCTCCTATGCTCCGCGTAGGAGCGTCTCCGCGACCGCTCTGCGGTCATGAATTGCGGCAGGTGTTCGCGGATCGCAAATGGCCGCGAAGCGGCCGAAGATGCGTGACGACGCGGAGCATCGTCACGAGGAGCTACGCGTTTTCGCTGAAACGCACCAAACTGCCGTTCAAGGAACCCAACGCCAGATCACAAACAACACCACGATCGTTCCCACAAGCGCGGTGATCATCCCCGAAACACGCCGGCGCTTGATCCAGAAGAGAATAATCACGCCAGTAATCGACACGAGCGTCATCACCACGGCTGAAAGGTCGATGACTATCGACCAGACCGTTCCCGTGTCTCGCCCCTTGTGCAAATCGTTGATCACGGCAATAAAACCGTGATATGTTTGCGTGATCTTATAATCGCCCGAGTCGCGGTCGATAAATGCATCGGCGGCGTAGCCGGGACCTTTGAAGGTGACGGTGCATTCACGATCGTCGGCCTTGATTTCGCTGAGTGCGCCGCGAACCGCGTGGGTTTTGCGGAGGAACTCGACGATCTCCAGCCGCGCGACGTGGCGAGTTTCGTCGTCGCTGTTTTGGGAATCAATCACTGGCTCGGGGCTTTTGAGCCGGAGCCAGGCGGGGTTGATTTTTCCTTCGGACTGAACGCTCTTCTCGGCTTCGTTGAAGAACCAGTCGGGGTGATTGAGCGTGATGCCGGTGACGCTGAAGAACAGGAGCGCGAACAGACCGAACAGCGAAAGATAAATGTGCAGCCACCGCATGAAGGCGGCGAGGCGATTGGAAAACTTGCGAATGTGATGCGGGCGCGGCGTGCTGGAGTCATTGGCCACAGCACGCCGCGCGGCGGCTTCACTTGCGAGCGTCTTTGCGGCGGAAGGCGACGGACGCGGACTTGATTTCGACATTACCCTTCAGTTCCTCGGCGAATGGCCGATCCGCGAGCGTCACTTGCTTGCGAATAAGTTGATAGGTTCCGTGCTCGCGCGCCGCCTCGATGTAAACCGTATATTCGCCCGCGGCCACAGGCTTGCCCTTGTCGTCCTTACCGTCCCAAATCACGTCGTATTTGCCGGCTGGACGGGTCGCTCGCGACACGGTGGCGATCAGGTCGGTTTCATCCACCAGCTTGCGAACCTGATCGGTGCGATACCACCGCTTGAGGTCGGGATGCCAGCGCGGACCAGGCTGGCGCGTCTGAAGATAGAGCGCCAAAGTTCGCACGGCGAGCCCGTCTTTGTCCTCGATCCAGACCGCAACATACGGCCGACGGTAACGTCTGCTTTCCCCTTCAGGCGGGCTGATTTCGAAGTTAATCGCCAGCTCGTAATCCTTGTTCCACGCGTCCTTGGCATCATCCGCCACAACTCGCGAAACCAGCGACACGCGCGGCCGTTCGTAACGCGCAAATCCTGCGCTACGATGTGTCTGGCCATCAGCGGTGATGAGCAAACACTCGGCCCCTTCGACCGAACGAATCAAGGCAAGCCCCTCTTCGACCGGCAAAACGCAAAGCGTCGTCGCCAGCACGTTCGCGAGCGGGGCCTTGTCGGCAATCACCGTCGCGCTCACGGCGCGAGTCGCGGGCTGACCTGTGCGCGGGTCGAAAATGTGCGAGTACCATTGGCCGGCGATCGTCCAGCCGCGCTGGTAATTGCCGCTCGTCGCGACTGATTTTTCTTTCACCTCGATGCGCGTGACTGGCTCGGTCGTTTCAGAATCGCCGAACGGATTGGCGATGCCGATGCGCTTGCTCATGGTGCCTGCCAGCCGCAGATCACCGCCAATATTGAGCAAAACACCGCGAACGCCCTGGTTCGGATCAAACGCAGCGGCCGTCGCTTTGCCGATGATGTACCCTTTGCCGATCGAGTTGAAACTCAAGGGGCAGGCGGTCAAACGCTCGGCCGTGCGAGCGCTGGAATCGAGCTTCCACGCCGGTTCGCTCATCAGCTTACGAGCATCGGCAAGCTCGGTGGCAGTCGGAACGCGATTCTCTTTTGATGTGCGCGTCCAGAGCGCGGTCAGCGCTTGCACCCGCGGGTCGAATGCGCCGTGAGTGCGACTTGTCCAGGCATCGCACGATTGGAGAATCTCGAACAGCTCGGGCGAAACGCGGGTCGGAACGTGCGACGTTTCCATCCAGCGGCGGAATTCACTCTTGGCGTCGTAACCGCTCAGAATTGCAGCCAGGCGGTCGATTTCGGCGAGTGCGCGGGTTTCAGCCGCACGCGCGGCGGTCTCGTCGACCGCTTCGACTCGTAGCTCGAAGGCAGTTCCCAGCACGTTTTCATGATAGAAAACATGCTCGCCCGCGATGGCAGGCGCCACGGTCATCATCAAGCCGATCGAGGCGAACATCGACAGGAGCGACAGTCGAATCATAAACATTCTCGAAAGTAAACAACCTTCGCTTCAGCCGGACCGCGGGCTGAAGCGAAGTTATCAAACTGCGAAGAATCGCGTGTAAAGGATGGTCAATTGTCGTCGCGCGGAGGACGACCGCCACCGAAACCGCCAGGCCCTTCAGGACCACCACCAGGTCCGCCGGGTCCGCGACCACCACCGCCAGCACCTGGCCGGTTGCGGGCCTGATTCTCGGCAACGCGCGTCAGCTCGGCACGGTCGAGGAAGCCGTCCTTGTTCGTATCGGCGCGGTCCATCATCGTGGAGAGGCGCTCAGGCAATTCCGACTTGCTCAGCTTGCCGTCCTTGTCCTTGTCGAACGACAGCAAACGGGTCACGGTTTCCTCAACCGCAGGGCCGCCGGGCCCACCGCCGCCAGGACCGCCCATGCCCATCCGGCCGGGGGGACGAAGCTCCTCGGGCGTGAGCTTGCCGTCTTTGTTCTTGTCGAGCGTTTTAAGTTGCTTGGCGGCTGCTTCGATTTCCTTCGACGAAAGCTCGCCGTCGCGATCGGTATCAAGCGCCATCATCACCGGCGAACCGCCAAAGCCTGGTCCGCCCATTCCTGGCCCGCCGCCCGGTCCAAATCCACCAGGGCCGCCGAATCCACCTTCGCCGCCCGGTCGTCCCGGACGTCCTTCTTCACCCGGACCGCCGGGGCCTCCTGGTCCGCCCGGCCTGGGCCCCTGGGCGAGTGAAATCGAGGTTGAGGCGCAGAGGAGGGCAACGGCGAGGGACGTGACGAGCGGTTTGAACATGAAGCACCTAAGCATACAGGGTGTCGAGTGGAACGACAGTGTTCGCGGCAACGGCGGCTTTTCATGAAAACGTGTACGCAAGCCGCTGGGCGACAGCGCGCCAATCGTCTTCCCTGTTTAGGCGTCAGGATTCAAAATGATGGGCCGGCCGCTTGGTCAGGAGACGTGCGGCAGACCAGTTTGGCGAATCGGGGGCGTCGCCGTGTTAGGCGATTTTGCCGACGGCAGGGCGTCGCGAATTCGCGAAAGGCTGGCCGAAACGTTCCAGCGCACCGATTCCGATTTGTCGTCCTTGAGCGCTTCAATCGCCGGAATCGCTTTCTCGGCACGAGCCCCAAATTCGCCAAGCGCAAGCGCTGCACCCGAGCGAGTTCCCGCCGCCTCAGATCGCGTTGCTTCAATAAGTGCGGCAATCACCACAGTTTCGCTCGAGCTTCGCGGCGCGATGCGCCCCAGCGCCTCGGCAACCATGCCGCCAAACTTGTTCGGCTTCATCGCCGTTTTGAGATCGTCGAGCAGTCGCGGAATGACCGAAATGGCGCGACGTCCCATGCTACCGAGCGCCAGCGCCGCGGCGCCGTGTCGCTCATGGTTCGGCGACGATAGCCCCTGCACCAGCGCTGCAATCACCTCGGTATTTGCATCGAGATTCTTCGAGACTAATCCCAGCGCCCGAGCCGCTTCACACGCAGGGTCGGCCGCGCTCAGGAAACGGTCCTGGACCAGGGCGGGAGGCGCGGTTTTGAGCTCATTTTGATAAAGACGAATCAACGCGGGAATGCTCGAAGCCGCTGCAGGGCCAAGGTTTGCGAGCATACTGGCTGCGCGATATCGCACGAGCCGCTCGGGGCTTTCAAGCCGCTCGGCAAGATCCGGAATCGTTCCGGCTGAGGGTTTGATCATGCTCAGAGTCAACGAAGCAATTTCCGCCACGCCAGGCTCGGCGCTCAGGAGATTTGCAAAAAGTGCAGGGAGCGCGGAGTCGAGTCCTGGCCCCGATCCAAACCGGCCAACTGCGGCAATCGCCTGCAATCTGATGCCTGGTGTACGATCTTCGAGCGCCGCAAGAAGCTCGGCCGGCGGTCCTTGTGGAAAGAGGCTACGGGCCGAGATCAGAGCCTGAATCGAGGCGATTCGCACGTTTTCATCGCTATCGTTGAGCTTGAGAACCAGTGCCGTTGCAGCGCGACTGAGCAAATCGGCTTGTCCGGGAGATTGGGGATCAACGCTGGGAATCTGCGAATCAAGCGCCTTGGCGACGATCTGTCCCACCGTCCGGATCGCCACGCTTCGCACGTCGGGCGAGCTGTCGTTGAAGCCATCGAGAAGCGTCTTCACCGCAGCCTGGAAGTCGCGCGAAGTTTGGATCACCTGCCCTAGTTCGACGGCTGCCGCCGCTCGCTCGCTCGCATCGCCTCGGGCAAATTGCCGGGCCCAGGTTCGTACCGAGTCGCGTTCATTGATCGACAAAACCGCCCAGAAAATGGCCGCGAACGCTGCTACGGCGACGAGCATCGCACGCACGTCGATGCGAAATCGAGACCGGGGGTTTTGTGAGTCAACGGTCATACAGAGCACTCCTACCACCAACAGTCACGAACCGGGGTCAATTCGCGCCGCGCAAACGCACACGAATTACTCCGAAATTCGTCGGAGACGACCCTTTATTGTGCCTAAACGCAGAAAAATATGCCACTGAATCGAAGGTCAATCGACGTAAGACGTTTGTATGAAACGATAGAACAGCAATCTTGCCCGAATCTGATTGCTCCTCTTAAAAATTGCGTTTATCAACCATCAACTGGCCCAAAAACGGCCGTATTCTCGGATATCAGACGGTTGTCAACGGCGTCGGGTTCACTCCAAAAACAGGAGACGGTGCATGCATGCGCATTGCTCGCGAAACCATGATCGACTTGCCAGGTCTACCGCTCTTTTCACGCTGACTGTTGCTTATCTTGGCTGCATTGGTTGTGGCGGCGAAGAGGGAAGCAGCGCCGCCCGTCGTGCAACGGTTGCTCCAAGGGCGGAGTCTGCCAAATCTGTCTCCCCGGCCGTGGTCTTTGACTCCCGCCCACAGGAACAGACTCCCGCTGCGCAACCCTCGGCCGAATCTTACTCCACGATCGTCGAAAACGGATTCCGCCAGAGCACGACGCAACCTCTCTCCACATTCGCGATCGACGTCGATACGGCCTCATATTCCAACGTCCGCCGCTTCCTCACGCAGAATACCTTGCCGCCCAAGGATGCGGTCCGGCTCGAAGAACTCGTGAACTATTTCCCGTATGATTATCCCTCTGCATCGAACAACAAGGATCCATTCACAATCAACGCCGAGGTTGGCCCCTGCCCCTGGAAGAGCGACCACCTGCTCGCCCGCATCGGCTTGAAGGGACGTGAGATCCGGAACGATCAGCGTCCTGCCAGCAATCTTGTTTTTCTCATCGACGTCTCAGGCTCGATGGCCGATCCAAACAAGCTCCCGCTCGTGCAGGCCGGACTCAAGATGCTGGTGAGCAAGCTCGGCGAGAACGACCGCGTGGCGATTGTGGTTTACGCGGGCGCATCGGGCCTGGTTCTGCCTTCGACTTCCTGCGATCGCAAGGCTCAAATCCTCGCAGCGCTCGAACACCTGCAAGCCGGCGGTTCAACCAACGGCAGTGCGGGGCTGCAACTCGCCTACGACACGGCTGTGGGGAACTTCATCAAGGGCGGCACGAATCGCGTGATCCTCTGCACCGACGGCGATTTCAACGTCGGCATCACGTCGGAAGGCGCGATGTCGCAACTGATCAGCGACAAGGCAAAGAGTGGCGTTTTCCTGAGTGTGCTTGGCTTTGGGATGGGGAACTACAAGGACGGCATGCTCGAAAAACTCGCCGACCGCGGCAACGGCCAGGCAGCTTACATCGACGGTATTCCCGAGGCGAAAAAAGTGCTCGTCGAACAGATGGGCGGCACGCTCGTCACCATTGCCAAGGACGTGAAAATCCAGGTGGAATTCAACCCGAAGCAGGTTGAGTCGTACCGCCTGATTGGCTACGAAAACCGGCTGCTCAAAGCGCGCGACTTTAACGACGACAAGAAAGACGCCGGCGAAATTGGCGCGGGTCACACCGTCACCGCGCTCTACGAAATCGTCCCGGTCGATCGTCAGCACAACGCCCCCGGCGTCGACCCATTGCGTTATCAGCAAAACAAGAAGCCAAGGCAAGCGCACGACGAGAAGTCGGAAGAATTGCTCACGATCAAGATTCGCTACAAGGCTCCCGAAAGCGACAAGAGCGATGGCTTCGAGTTCGCGCTCGACGCAGGAAACATCGTCGACACCCCAACCGACGATTTCCGCTTCGCCGCCGCGGTCGCCAGCTTCGGCATGCTCCTGCGCGACTCCCAATTCAAGGAAGATGCGAGCTGGGACGAAGTGATCGCCTCGGCCGAGTCGAGCCTTGGACGCGATCCGTCAGGCTATCGCGCGGAATTTCTCGACCTTGCCCGTCGTGCCCGAAATCTGGCAGGCCGGTGATCTATATCAAGAGGCAAAATCCCTCGTGACGATGCTCTGCGTCGTCACGAATCTTCGGGGTGGCTAGGCCAGAATGCCCAGTTTGAAATGGGTGCCAACTTCTGAAAATTCTCGTCGCTCTGGGTTCTGGGGCATTCTGCCCCAGCCACCCCTTCCGCAGGGTGGCCGGGACAACAAGTTGCCCGAAACACTCATTTTCCAGGTCCCGCATCCTTCTTGTCGGGATATTCAATCACCTGCAACTCATGCTTGGCGGCGTCGTAGGCGTATTCCTGATAGTACGGCAGCTTCGGCAACGCGATGTTGTTTTCCTTGATGATCCGTTCCATGAATTCGTTGTAATCCTTGGGATACCGCCCTTCACTCGCCTGGAACAGATCAACCGCGTGCTTCATGTTGTCGATCGAAGTCCGACCGATCGCCGTGACGTACGTGTTGCCTACAAGAGTGATCGGGTCGCGTGCGATCGGCTTCTTCGGCGCGGGAACGGCCGCGCCGGATTTGATTTCCTTTGGCGCGTCACGAATGTCTTGCGTGCGCTGGTTAAGGATCTCGCGCGTTTGCACTTTCTTCTTAGCCGGCGCTGGCTCGTCGCACCCCGCGCTCAGCAGCAGGCTGAGAGGCAAAACAAAAGCTGAAGCGAGCAGTCGCATCGTCGCATCCTTGTTGAAATGAGCGAATGTCAAAGCGACCAATCCCACTTGGCAATTTCCGGAAGCTGTTCGTAGCGCGTCAGGTCGAAGTGCAGGGGCGTCACGGTGATATAACCGTTGCACAGGCTGGTGACGTCGGTTTCCGGCCCTTCCATGTGGAACGGCGGGTTGTATGTCATCCAGTAATAAGTGCGCCCTCGTGGGTCGTGCCGGCGCTCGAAACCTTCGCCGTAACGCCCCACACCCATCGGCACCACCTTGATTCCCTTGGGTTCACCGCGGGAATGCGCGGGTAGATTGACGTTGAACAGCGAGCCGGGCGCTGGCTTGTTCGCGAGAATGCGCTCGATCACCTTCGCCGCATGACGCGCGGCGTGAGGGTAGTCGTAATGCTCGGCCAGTTCGAGCGAGACGGCGATGCTCGTGATCTTGAAGAACGCCCCTTCAATCGCCGCAGCGACCGTTCCCGAATACAGGACGTTGATACCCGCGTTGCTGCCGGCGTTGATGCCCGAGACGATCAGATCCGGCGGACGGTCGAGCAGTTCGCAAACGGCGAGCTTGACGCTGTCGGCAGGGCTACCTTCGACGGAGAAGCCGATCGGCGCGCCTTCCTCGTCGTCGACCGACTTCACGACCATCGGTTCCAGCAGCGTGATCGAATGGCCGACACCACTCTGTTCCACGGCGGGCGCGACGACGGTCACGGTTCCCAGGCGCTTGAGTTCCTTGCGCAAGGCGCGCAAACCGGGGGCAAACACGCCGTCGTCGTTGGTGAGCAAGATATGCACGAGCGTATTACCATTGAGGCCGTATGAATGGTTCGTTTTCCAGCCTGCGCCGGAGAACGAACGTTACAAATTCGCCACCCCTCGATGGCGATCGTACGACCCCCGCCCTGCCCCGTCAACCAACAGCAATCACGCGGCTCGCCTGTTCGTGGCTGATCTAGACGTCTAAACTAGAACGATCGGTTCCGGCTGGCGGGTGGAGTGATTTCTGATGGCGAGTGCGAGCAATGGACACACAAACGGCAACGGCCACAGCTCTGCGCAATGGTCGGTCGAGTCGATGATCCCCCAGCCACCCGCCGCGCCCGAGGAAGACGGAGTTTCAGGCCGGAAATTCGTGATTCTGGCCGTGATTGGCGTGTTGCTGACCTGGGGTGCAGTCTATCTGGGATTCCGATCCTGGAAGGCAAATTACGAAGCACTTGCCGCCTACGGCGAAACCCAAGTGGCCCCTCTCATCGACCCTCTCGCGAATCGCGTTCCGGCCGACATTGAAGCCGCTACCTGGAAAAAAGCAGTCGCCGACACACACGGCATGCTTATCGCTTTGACGGGTTCCGGCATGCTTGACCGCGCGCGGATGGAAGAGCTTGGCGCGGAGATCACGACGCTCGTACAAAACGCGACACCGGCGACCGCACTGAAGGATTTGTCCCACTTCTGGGATCAACTCGAGCGCCGCGCCGGGCCTGTGATTTCATCCGAAGTCACGCCCGCTCGCCCCGGTTCGCGTAACGAGAAGCGCCATCCTCGCCTACCACGACCGGCGATTCTGATCCGGGAACAACCGCCGGAGAAGAAGGGATAGGGCACAGGATTCGCGCCTCTTTGCCCTTTTTCTCACTGTTTTCCGTGCATTCTTCCTCGCTCCGACGATCTGCGTGGGAGCGGAATTCCTGCCGCTCTGCGGCTGCGAGACTGATGGACTTTAAATGAGATGTGACTTACGTCTTGGCGTGCTCAGATGATGCAATGACATCTGTTTAAGAGCGACCGCAGAGCGGTCGAAGAAACACTCCCACGCAGGAGCATGGGAGCGAGGAGATTTTGCTTCGCTGAGGAGCGTGAGAGAGCGAAGGCATGAGCCGGAAGACTCTCCCGGCTCATACTTCAATCCGTTCTCAAGCCTTGCCCTTGAGGAAGGAAATCGCATCGTCGGTGCGCTTGATAATATCGTCGACCTGGTCGGTCGATTCGAAGCCGATGATGAAGGCGTCGACCGTTCCTAGACCGAGGACGAACCGCAGTGAGTTATCCTTGGCTTCGGGCTTGGTGATCCGACCTTCGCCGAGGATCTTCATGCCGATGACGCCCTTGCCCGCGCCATGCATTTCTTCGAGCTGCGAGGCAACTTCGTCGGGCTTCTTGTCGTCCATGATCAACCCTTCGGGATTGATTCGGGCGAGGTCGACCTCGACGAACGGCTCTTTGGCCGACGTGCGCAGCGGATCCATGCCGTGGCAGCTCGTGCCGTGGGCGCGGATGATCTTTTCTTCCTTCGCCTGACGGAGATAATCCATCGCACCGGTGTGGTCGTGCTGCCAGCCGCTCTTGGTCATGCAGTGCAAGAGCACGATATCGATGTAATCAACACCAAGTTCGAGGCGATAGCGTTCCAGGTGGCTCTTGCAGTCGGCCATCTTGGTCGCGTGCGTCTTGGTCTGGATCACATACTTGTCACGCGGCACGCCCTTGAGGGCTTCGCGGAGATAAACGTGCGAGCCGTACTGGTCGGCGACGTCGAACAGGCAGACGCCGTGGTCGATCGCGTGACGCACCACCTTGGTGAACGCTGGAATGCCCAGGCGCGTCTGATTGCTCGCCTGTCCCGAGCCGATGCTGCCGGTCCCCATGCCGATGAGCGAAACCTGAATGCCCGTTTTCCCGAGCGTGCGTTTATCGGTGGCCGAGGCGGGCAAGTTGGCCCGAGGATAAAGCGCGGAATTCGCGGCCTGTGCGGCGTTGGCGGTTACGGCGAGTGCGGCAGTCGCGGCCGAGGCCTGCGCGAGGAAATCGCGGCGGTGGACTGGCGGAGTCATTGTGTCGAACCTCCCGGAGATATTGGCTGAAAAGGGCCAAGACGAGGTGATCGTCCTGGATCTTAACCTAGCCCGCATCCGAGATGCCAGACGTACCACGGAGTTACGTTGGGACGATCGTGCAGGATCGACCAGGCGTCGACGGCCATTCAGATCGATGACTACCGTTCGATCACACACCGATTTCGCGGACCACGGAAGCGGAACAGTCGCTGCACCGCGGCCGAGAAGCAATTGCCCCAGGTATATGGGATTATTAAGATAAGGGCCCGAATCGAACGAATGATCTCTCCTCGACTTCGAGACCTCCGTCGTGCACGTGCATCAAGCGAACACTTCCGATTACCTCGCTCTCGACCTTGGCGCCGAGAGCGGTCGTGGGCTCCTTGGGCAATTCGATGGCGAGCGTTTGAAGCTCGACGAAGTTCACCGCTTCCCCAACGGCCCGGTTCGCCTGCTCGACACCCTGCACTGGGATCTCATCCGCCTGTTCGACGAAATGAAGGTCGCGCTCGGCAAAGCCGCCGCCGAATGGCCGGGTCTTGAAGGGGTTGCGGTCGATACCTGGGGTGTCGATTTCGGGCTCGTCGGCAAGGGGGATTATCTCCTCGGCAACCCGGTGCATTATCGCGACGCCCGCACCGAAGGTATGATGGAACTTGCACTTAAGCGAGTTTCCAAGGAGAAGATCTACGACATCACCGGCCTGCAATTCCTGCCGTTCAATACGGTCTATCAACTCCTGGCGATGTCGCAAGCGAACGGGCCGATTCTCGACGCAGCCGAAACGCTGCTCATGATGCCCGACCTCTTCGGCTGGCTGCTTACCGGCCGTCGCGCAGGGGAACGAACCAACGCCACGACTACCCAGCTCTTCAACCCGCGCACGGCGACGTGGTCCGAAGAACTTTGCGAAGGTCTGGGCCTGCCTCGACGAATTCTGCCCGAGCTGATCGAACCCGGCACGGAACTGGGCCAGCTTCGGCCAAGCGTCGCCGAGGAACTGAAAATCGGCCGTCCGCTGACCGTGATCGCCCCTGCCACGCACGACACGGCAAGCGCCGTCGCGGCAGTGCCGGTGATCGGCGGCGGCAGCAAGAACCCCGCCAAGCCCGACTGGTGCTATCTCAGCTCGGGCACGTGGTCGCTGCTGGGTGTCGAGGTGCCGCAGCCGGTTATCAACGCCGAAACACTCAAGTACAACTTCACGAACGAAGGTGGCGTGGCGGGAACGACTCGGCTGCTCAAGAACATCATGGGCCTCTGGCTCGTGCAAGAGTGCCGACGTCACTGGGCGCGCGGAGGCAAGGATTATTCGTACGACGAGTTGATTAGCTGGTCGGCCGCGGCCCTGCCGTTTGCAAGCCTGATCAACCCCGACGATCCCTCATTCTTCGCCCCTGGCGATATGCCCTCGCGGATTGCCGCGTATTGCAAGAAGACGGGGCAAAACGTTCCCAGCGACGAAGGGGCGTTCGTCCGTTGCGCGATGGAGAGCCTGGCGCTCAAGTATCGCTGGACGATCGAGCGGATGGAGAGCATTCTCGACACCAAGATCAACACGATTCACGTCGTGGGCGGCGGCACACGCAACGCCCTGCTCTGCCAGTTCACCGCCGATGCGACTGGACGCGCCGTCCACGCCGGACCGATCGAAGCGACCGCCGTGGGCAACGTGCTCATGCAAGCGATGGCACGAGGACGTATCGGCAGCCTGGCCGACGCGCGAATGATCGTGGCCAAGTCGTTCCCGGTGACTGTCCACGAGCCGCGGCATCCGCATGAGTGGGATGAGGCGGCTGGACGGTTTGAGGAGTTGATGAAGCTCTAAACCGTGCTCTGAATACGATGCTGAGAGCCATGTTTACGTCGATCCGGAGTAAGCATGGCGAGTTTTCATGCATCGTCACAGCAGGATTCTTTGATTGGGTGCCACTGGCTATGCCAGTGTTCTTCGTCTTTTTGTTTGCATGGGGGAGCACTGGCATAGCCAGTGGCACCCGAGCGAAGGCGAATGTTCACAGCTTGAAACCCTGGGACTTCTCTTGCTTCGCTCTGTCCTAGCCACCCTGCACCCAACTTGAAAACTTATAAGTACGACTAAGCACTAGCTAAGCGACCATCTCCTGGCGTATCTCTGTCATCGCATTACCAATAACTGGCAATATGATAGACCGTATTGGTGGTTGCATCGAAGTAATAGGTAGCCCCGCTCCCACGACTCCCGACCGGGCTGCGGTACACCGTGGGATTCTTGAGTGCAGGCCACTTTAAGTCAGGAAACATGACCTCGATGATATCGGCGGAAATTGCTTCACCATCGGGAAGCTTGTTGCGCGGAACATCCGAATACTGACCGTATTTGTCCCAAATTGCATCGAGAAACGAGAGCAAGTCCGCCTTCGAAATTGAATACTTCGCACGATGGCCCGACACATATGTCATCAAGGTGATATTTTGGGCTTTTTGGGGAAGGTAGTGTTCAACATGAAAGTCGTTTACATCGGCGGCAGAATGATATTGAAATATTCCGAAACGCTGGGAATCGACAATCGACATGATTCCCATGCAAGAGGGAATGAAGGCAACGCACCCTAAAACCAGCGAAATCCCAAACACGTTGCTGCGGGCCCATTTCTTTGGCGCGAATATCGTCGACACAGCAACGAACGCGACAAGCAGCCAAAACGTGATCTGAAAAGGGAGAACGAGTGGCCAGAGCATGGGATGCTCTTTGGGCGATGAGTTGTTTTTCGAAGGGTCAGCCCATTTCCAACGGGCCTTAAAATTCGAGACGAACGCGCATCCGGCCTGTGGGCCAAGGGTGTGCAACTCGCAAAGCGCCACGACGGGTGGCTGCGGTAGAATGCCCCAGTTTGGAAGGATCGCCAAGCCTCTGGGGCATTCTGCCCCAAGCATTCCCGCCAAGTCTACAGAAACTCGCATGCTTACGCGTTCCGCGGAAGCATAGCACCCGGCCCTCATTTACCGCTTCGGCACCGCACTCCCACACCCGCGGCAAACCGACGCCCCCAGGTGCACAGGTCGCCCGCATCCCGGGCAAACGCGCAGCCCCGCCTCAGACGTCCACACCGTCTTGTCAGCCACCGGTTCGGCCTTGGGAACACCCGAGCCGATCGTTGACGCTGGTGCCGGCGTATTCACGTAGCGCTTGGACCATTCGGCCACGCGCTGAACGTCTGCCTGTGCCATCTCTTCGGTGGGGGCTTCGACGTCGCGCGGTACACCAGAGTCGGGAACTGGGACGACTCGGCCGCAATCGGGGCATTTGCCGTGCGACGGCTTCACTCCGGGGGCCGCTGAGACCTTTAGCCGACGGCCGCATGGGCAGCTAAAGCGGATGAATCCGTCCTCGACCGTCGCGCTCATGAGCGAGTTCGGGCGACGGACTCGCACCTTCGCGCCACACTTCGGGCAAATGATGCGGTCGTTTCCGTCGTCTGGGAGGTTTAGCGGTTGGCCGCACCGACAGGTCGCCCGAGGCATGCGAATACCGTGGTTGGATTTTTTGGGAGAGGTGGGGGGAATACTGCTATCTTACTACACGAACGAGCCGGTCAAACCTTAACCGGATTCGTGCGGAGCAAATCGAGCGGAATCAACGAATTCAGACTGCCCGACCGGAACCCTTCGAGGTCGAGCGTCACGAATTTGAACCCAAGAGCCCGGAATGCCGGGATCAACTCGGCTCGAACCGTCGGTCCCGCGAGCGCCGGCAATTCTTCAACCGGCACTTCTATACGGGCGAGATCGCCTTTGTGATACCGGACGCGTAAAAGTTTCAACCCGCGCTGCCGGAGCCATGCTTCCGCCGCGTCGATCATTTTGACACGCTCAGGCGTCACTTCCTCGCCGTAGGCAATCCGGCTCGAGAGGCACGGAGTGGCGGGTTTGTCCCAGGTGGGAAGATCCCACTCGCGCGCCAGGTTGCGGACATCGTCCTTCGTAAGTCCGCATTCCTGAAGGGGATGCCGCACACCCTTCTCGCTCGCCGCACGCATGCCGGGACGGTGATCGCCGGCGTCGTCCATGTTCGCGCCCGAGACGATCGTCTCGACTTCCAGGATGTTGAGCATCCCCGAAAGCCGGCCGTAAAGCTCACTTTTGCAAAAATAACAACGGTCGGGATTATTGCGGAGATAGTTCGGATCGGCAAATTCTTCGGTCCGAATGATCCGGTGTGCAATGCCGATGCGCTTGGCGAGAGCCGTCGCCTCTTCAAGCTCACCGCTGGCCAGACTGTCAGACACCGCCGTGACGGCCACGGCATTTTCGCCGAGGGCCTCGTGCGCCGCTTTTGCGACAACGGCGCTATCGACACCGCCGGAATACGCGACGGCAACCCGGCCGAAACCGCGCAAGGCTGAGAGTAAACGATCGCGCTGGTCGACCAGTGTCGGGTCAGTCCATGCGGCCACGGCATTGTCTCCTGAGCGTGTCGACCCCCCAACCAAAGACTGGTCGGGCAAATATCTAACAATGATTGTAGAGCCGCAGCGCCAGAGACTCAAGCCGCACAGCCACTGATCCGTTCATTCTTTAGTCTAACTAAGCCGATAAGCCCCCGTTCGCACGCGATCGATCCAGCTCGCGTTGTCGCGATACCACGCAACCGTCTCCGCGAGCCCTTCCTCAAACGTCACCGTCGGCCGCCAACCCAGCTCCTTCTCGGCGAATTCGCACTCAACGGCATAACGGCGATCGTGTCCCGGGCGATCGGTAACGTGGCGAATCAGGCTTTCTGGCTTGCCGGTGAGCTTGAGAACAAGGTGCGTGACATCAATATTAAACCGCTCGCTCCGGCCGCCGAAGTTGTAAATTGCGCCCGGTTTCCCCTTCTGAAGCGCCAGATCGACGCCTCGGCAGTGATCAAGCACGTGGATCCAGTCGCGCACCTGCTTGCCGTCGCCGTAGACTGGCAGCGGGATATCGGCGAAGGCATTCGTTACAAACAGCGGGATCAGCTTCTCGGGAAACTGGTAAGCGCCATAGTTATTCGAGCAGCGGGTGATGATCGTTTCCATCCCGTGCGTGTGATGGGCGGCTCGTACGAGAAGGTCGGCGCTAGCCTTGCTCGCAGCGTAGGGACTATTGGGTGCAAGCGGAGTTGTTTCGGTGAAAGGCGGATCGGTCGGGCTGAGCGTGCCGTAAACCTCGTCGGTCGAAACCTGCACGAAACGTGGGACTTTCGCAGCGCGAGCGGCGTCAAGCAGGCATTGCGTGCCGATCACGTTGGTTCGCAGAAAAGGAAGTGCATCGCCGATCGACCGATCGACATGGCTTTCGGCCGCGAAGTGAACGATGGCGTCAAAAAATCCTTCGCCCGCGAGGTCGCGGACGAACGGACCGTCGGCGACGTCCCCTTTGACGAACTTGTATCGCGGGTGATTCGCGAGGTCGGCGAGGTTATCGGGATTGCCGGCGTAGGTGAGGGCATCGAGATTCGTGATCGCCACGTTCGGGTCGGTTTCCAGTTTCATGCGGACGTAATTCGAGCCGATGAACCCACACCCACCCGTGACGAGAATCCGTTTCATAGCACGATATCCCTGTGCAATCGGCAACGTTGGCCGTGTCCGTCCGTTCTTATCCAGCTTCAAACCCTAGCCCACTCGCCCTTATCGAGCAAGACGACCTTTGTGCCGTTAGGCTATCTGAGGGGATGAGGCAATTTGAGGCGTTATGGAGTTCATCCTTCACGACGCCACGCGGCCCCAGGCAAGGCAATCGAGGCAGGTAATGGTGAGGTCGGGATCGTTCAGCAAGAACGATTTTGAACGCGGATTCGTCATCGATTTGAACGCGCGGCGAATCGGCTCGTCGAGATCCTCGCCATACTTCTGCGACAAGCCCTTCAAGTATTCCGTGAAAAATGTCGTTTCATCTTCATTCAATGGTGCAGCGCGATTGTGGGCGAACGTGCGTACTTCGGTTTCCGCGATCCCTGCCTCGCGAAAGACGGACTTCAACTGTCGACCGATATAAAACTTGGTTAACGCCCTGTTCTTTTCGGCGAAACGTTGCAACTCGACCGCTCGCACTGAGAACTCGATTTCCACAGGCCATGGCAAAATAACATGATGAAGTGAATCATTTTCAAGAACGGCGATAATTCCCCCCGGCTTCGTCACCCGAGCCATGCGCTTTAAAGCTTCAACCGGATCGGGAAGGCTGTACAAGCTCTGAGCACACCAGCTAACATCAAAGGTGTTCTCATCAAACGGCAAATCCTCCAGAGTCGCACAGAGAAATTCGACATCGGCGATTTCCGCCTTTGCACGCTCGACATATTCCCGATTGGCATCAACGGCTGTCACGCGTCGCGCTCGCTCGGCAAACCAGCGGCTATAGGCACCATCACCGCAGGCCATGTCGAGCACGCTGTCGGATGTGGAAATCGGCAAGCTATCAATCATGCCCTGCAACTCCGCCGCAAACGCGCGGTGATAGGCCGCAAGCATCGGCTCGTAGGCGGGAAGTTTGGCCATGATCGTTCTGTAAACGCGCGGAATTTGGAGCGTTTCGCAGCGATCGACAGATGCAACTTGAGTGCCGCAATTCGGGTGAGTCAGCGGCAATCGCTTCAAAGAAATTGGACAGGCGCGGCGCCCGAGAACGTGAGTGCAAAGCCAGAAAGAGGCTTGAGGGCTAAGGTTTCAACCGTCGAATCGCTCATCAACCAGTCAGAGCGGGAATCTTGCGTCTTGAATTCGAGATCCAGCTCTTGATCAGTTACGAACGGGGATGAGGCTGTCACGCAACCGGCGATTTGCCGGCGGCGATCCCCGGTGGATCGCCCAGCCTCAAAGGGCCAACACCCGCCGCTCATCAAACGCCGCGCCTGATTTATAGTTCGTACAGAGGAGTCGTACTCGGCTCCTCATCCTGAAACGCCGAGCGATCGATTGCGATCAGCGTCTTGTAATTGAAGCGATCCAGCTCATCCTGAAGCCGATCAATCTCCTGCTCGATTCGCTTGACTTCGCGATCAATTTCCGACTTCCGAATCTGCGCGACATAAGTCACATGAACCGCCGGATAACCTTCCAGGTTCGAGCCATTTTTCGTGTTGATCTTGTTCAGCATCGCAATCAGCGCTTTGCATTCCGCCAGCTCAAAAATCACTTTCTGGATCGGCTGATTGGCGAGATTGATCGCCGTCTTCAACTCAGTCAAAAAAGCCGCGACACTCGTCCGCGTTTTGTAAAGCTCGCGCGTATCATACTCCTGGTTATCTTCCTGCGTGCTGTTATATGTAGTAATGAGCGAATCAAGTTGTGAGAGCCGATGGACGACGCGGTTTTTCAGCTTCAAAGCCCGAGACAGATTGATTTGCGATGCGTCTTCCGGCATGGTTTGCTCCTCCCGCGACTATGAATGTTCGCCTTTTACTTCGATGCGGAAGATCCTGACTCAAGCCAATTCCGTTAAGCTGCGACTAGAACGTATCAAGTGCATAATTAATGATGAATTGAGCGCACTCTCCGTTCCAACTCCAAAGGTTGTATTCGATCGAACCCGCAAGATCGCCGGCGAAAGAGCACCACGTTTCGAACCAGTAAACAGATCCTTGTGGAATTGGATACTCGTCGCAGACACTTATCTCGTACTTATCGGGGTCTGATTTTTCACCAATCGACCACGAGGCGTGTTCATACCACGAAAACAATTCGCATTTCGTCTTGTAGATGTCATAGGCCCAGCGCTGAGATTCCGTCTCCTCTAAAACCGCAACCTTTGAACGATCCATCACCGCGTACGGCGCAGCCAGGCCGAAGCGAGGTAGCGACAAAATGAGTGTTCTATGTCGGCTTTCCGTGAGTAAAAAACGCCCTTCTCTCGAACTGGCGTACTCGCGCAATCTCGTGAGCAGAATTTGGTACTGAGCACGCTCTGCGCTAGAAAAGTCGGCCATAGCCGGAACCGGCGATACACGCCGGCACTCGGCTTCAAATGCCTTGAGGCGTGGGAACCAAAGGCGGTATTCCTCGGCCGCTCCTTCCGTCGACTCGAGAAAACTCCAGAAGCATGTCTCACCGTCGAAGTGCCATATTTTCAGCCAGGGGTACAAGTCGGCCTCGCTCTTGTACCCTAGCCGAGCAAGACGCTTAATCGCCTTTGCATTGAGTGACATGACACTCGCCCCAAATGAGTTTGGTCACTAAGATGGGACCACGATCTGCTTGGCGTCGACACTTGTTTTATCATAGATTGCCGCGATCTGCTGGAGATGCCGTCGCGCATGCTGGACCAGAAAATAGAGCCACTGGTAAAGATCGATCTTGCCGAGATCATTCACCGTCATCGTGATCTGACAAAGCGCGCCGCGACCGTTTTCAAGTCGCTGAAGCAAAATCAGACACTCATCAAGCTGGCTCTGAAGCGTGGTTCGCACTTCGTTTGCGGGAGTTCCGGTCGGCTCCATATGCTCGGGACGCTCCCAGCCGAAGCTCCCACGTTCGCCGATGATTTCGATGCGATCGAGATCGCTCTCATCGCCGAGCGGTTGGTCACCGCGACTCGCGCGATGCTCGGCAATCTCAGCCCACTTGCGCAGGGTGAGCATCAAAAAATGGTTTGTCAGCGTTACGTGCTCCAGCACTTCGTCAATTGACCAACCGCCCGATACGGGCCGGATTTGCCGCATCGCCGGCCCCTGCTCGAACCAGGCGTCGAGTTGAGCGAAGACATCGCAAAGCGTCGTTCGAATTCTGTTAATCGTCTGCGCGTGCCACATTCCGCTCGACCCTTGAATCATGCTCGATGCCCATCGCTGCGTGATGCCGCGAATCGGTTCGCGAGCAACTCTCCAGGCGACGGCCTTGCTTGCGCACTGAGAAATGCGGCCACTTCAGACCATCGCGATGGTCGGTAACCTGGTCCGCTACAGCCGCACGACGAGTATTTGAATCCACGCTGAAAGAGATGAGCAACAACTTGCCAGTGTTCAATGTCGGCTCGTCGTGGTGCCTTGAAATCGAGGCCCATGTTAGCCATCGCTGCGCCGCAGTCAGGACATGGGGCGACGAAATTCTCGGCAGATTCCGGCCGGAGGTGCTTGGGCCACTCGAAGAAGCTGAATCGCTTGAAAGCCTTCCGACAGGAGAAACACGCGAAGTGATCTTTATATGGACCGTAGCAGCCGTAGCGACACATAACGCCTCCTCGCGCATGAGTGCTCGGGCATTCTCAAAACGAACACTCATGACAGCAAGAGGCGCGGTGATGAAAACAGGTTCGCGCGATTATCGCGGCGGAACGATGTGCTGTACGCCGTCCATCAAGTTCATGAACCCTTGTGCAGGCTGATCGGGAATCTTGCCGGCCACGAGCATGTTGAAGGCGAGCAGAATTGTCGGGTAGACGTTGTTTTCCAGACATCCAAAAATGTAGTGAAACGGATAGATTCCCAGCGATCGAGTTTGGTCGAAAACGCTAATGAACTTGGCATCGTTGTGGTCGTGATGAATCACGCTGGCCCATTCCCAACCGAACTGGCGCTGCATTTGTGCGCCCCAAAGGGCACCGAGCGGCAAGGCGCGGTCGCCCCAATTGTCGACCTTCTTACTGCGGCGCTTCGGCGGATTTGCGACGAATTCGTTGAGGCTTTCAATGATCTTCAGCGGCTCGGTGTCGATCGGCACGCTGAGAAGTTCAGCCCCTTCTTCAGCCGCACCGGCGAGGTTGCCGGCAATACTTTCGGCGAGCGGTTCTTCACTGATTCGCATCATGGTCAACCCTGGTGTCCGGATCTTGCGAAGGTTCCGGCATGTAATGATGGACGATGTCCCACGCTCTTTGAAGGCTAATCCCTTCGCGCTGATCGATGGCGAGCGGGTGGTCGGTTGGTTCCAGTTTGATCAGGGGCCGCAACCCATTCCCGCGAAAATATGCAAAAGTTTTGAGGTGCATTGTCTCGTCGGCATAGCATGCAAGCCGCGTGCAAAGCCAGCCGAAGAACGGGCCAATCTCGGCCGAGTCAAAATGCACTACGTAATTCTCGAAATTCTCGCGTTTCTGTGAAACCCATACGCCGAAACCAAAAGGCTCAGCCTCACCGTGAACAGGGATCTCGATCACGCCGCGAATGAAGTAGAATTCGTCGTCGATGATGCACGTATCCGATGTTAATTCGATGCGGCGATCGCGCTCTTCCTCGGCGACATCCCACCATTGATCGGGTCTATCAATTCCGATGTCGGGGAGATCTTCGTGAAAGTTGTCGCACGTTGTGCACTTGTACGCCATCGGAATGATCCCGTCATCATGTCGTAGTTTAATGATGGTGTGCCGATGCCCATACTGATTCGAAGAGCTGGCGGAAGTGTGCTCAATACTGCTGCTGTTGTGGTAGTTCGCTCAGGCCGCGGAAGAACTGAACAGCACCAAAAATGATTGTGCCCCACGAAATAATGAAAACGCCACCTCCGAGAAACCACGCAGACTGGTAGGAAACGAACGTTGCCATGATGCCGCTAAAGAACCAGAGGGCACCGACAACCATTTTCTTCTGCGCGATATCGCGCCTGGCTCGTAGTTTGGTCTGCTCGAGATCGTTCACAAACGTAGCAGCCTGCCTCGCATCAAGCCCCTGCCGCGCGAGTTGCGCCTGCACGCGCACAGGATTCGCCCCCAGGTGAACTTGTTCGGCCGCAGCGCGATACGCCGCCTCTTCAGCGCGATCGCGCTCGATCTGTTCGGCCGTCGCGTCGACGCTCTTCAAACACGCAGGACAGCGGCGGTCGGCCAGAGGCAAAACACGCGTCTTGCAGTACGGGCAATCAACCAGGATCGACACGTGCAGGTCTCCGGTCCTCGAACGATCTTCGCTTCAGGCAGAAAACAGCGGCGCTCACTCTGCACGTGATGATCGCATGACCAGATAGTCAGGTCAACGACCGATCGTATTGCGCGCTCGGCGATGACACAAGTTGCTCATTCTCATGCCGGAACATACAAGCCGCGCCGGATGTTTTCATCCTTTGTGATGCGCTGCAGCTCGACGATCAGGGTTTCCGGATTGGGAATGGGAACGGCCGGCGGGAACATTTCGGCAACGCGTTTCTGGTGGGTCTCGACGATCTTGCTGACCGATGAATTCAACAAACGAACGACTTTGAACTGAGGCGCTGGGTTGAACGTGTTTCGCACGTTGTTCGTGCTGAGATAACTGCCATCACCGGCAGTGCTGATGAGGCCAAAAGACGCCTGTTCGCTTTTGCCCGAATTGGCATAGATCACATTCGCCATCGTGTCTTTTGACCGATTCAGCGTAGAAACCGCAACGGATTTTTCCACGGGGATGGTGTCCACGCGATACCAGAAGGCAACATCGAAACCCTCTTGCCGCAATTCAGAAAGAATTGGACTCATGAGAGTATGTTGCCGCTCGAGCACGGATTTGGGATCGACGCGGATGATGCCGGTGGTTCCAGGAACGAGGTTCGATCCATAGCGTTCCGCGCCCGAGAGTTTCAAAATACCAAGCGAGATCACGTGTGGCAGACCACCCCAGCGCCAGGCTTCGCGAAACGTGAGTTTCCGCATATCGACCTTGTATGAGTCGCTCATGTCAGAAAGCTCCGCGTTCCTGGCTAAAATCCGTCGCGAGGTTTTCAAGCCATCACTTCGATCGTGAATCCGCCAGGTGCATCGAAGTAAAATGTCCACGACCCGTGTTGCTTGCTGGGAGGCGGCACATCGAAGCCGTCATCTTTGAGGCGCTGGTTGATCTCGTTTACGGCCGCTTCGCTTGTTTGGATGAACCCGATGTGGAACAGGTTTGGATACTTCAGCTCGGCATCGTGCCCCATTTTCATGCTCATCAAGGTGAGAACCATCCCGTTCTCGTCGGTCAGAAATCCAATGTTTTTGTTACCGCCGCCGTTCTTCATGCCGAAGTATTTTTCGAGAAAACTCTGGGTTTCCTGAACGTCGGTAACCGTAAGGTTGAGATGATTGAGGTTCATGGGTCGCCTCGTTTTGAGCGTTGAACGAATGGAGCCAGCTGCGAATTGTACGGGTTCGGGCCAGTCATAAAAGCTCTGCGCCGGCGACCGTTGTTCATACTTTCTAGCTCGATCCACGAAGTCGAGCGCCTTCGCTGCTCCATCAAGAGCCAGTCATCTCTTTCATCAACTCTTCGACAGCCTTATCGAGCTCCTCGCCCATCACATTCTTGCGGCGAATAATCCCTTCGCGGTCGATCACAAATAATGTCGGATAGCCGCGGACGTGGTACTTCTCAACGATCGGACCACCAAGTTCCTCGCCGTCGTACCAGTGTGGCCAGGCCATCTTCTCGCGCTCGACGGTCTTCTTCGCTGCGTCGGCTTTCTCGTTGCAGTTTACCCCAAGGATTGTGAACGGCTTGCCTTGATACTTTTCGGTGAGCTCACGCTCATGCGGCACCGCGGCCATGCACGGGCCACACCACGAGCCCCAGAAAACCAACACAACAACCTTGCCACGATAGTCAGAAAGTTTCATTGGACGACCATCGAGATCCTTGCCAACGATCTCGGGGGCGGGCTTACCTTCGCTCACATTCTGCAGCTCGTCGAGGTAACCTTTGGCGACGTCGCCGAGTGTTTTCTTCTTGTCCACCAACGTCCGAATCTGTGCCATCGTCTCCGCGCTCATCGGCATGCCGTTCCACATCGGGGCAGGTTCCTTGATGAGCTTCTCCAAATTCTTCAGGTTCAGGCTGACGTGTGGGATATCGCCGTAATCCGCGAGAATCTCTCGATAGAGCGCTTCCGCTCGCCTCTCTAGGATATAGGGGTCAAGCAAGCGGAGGCCAACGAAGTAGCCCTGCATTTCGTTGGGCCAGGTGTGCGTCTTTTTGATCGGTTTTCCATCGTCGTCAAAGGAGTCGAAAACCGTCGATTCCTTTCCCGTTTTCTGCTTCATCACCTGCGCAAGCTCGGCCTTTTTCTGGAGGTAACGGGCCAGAGACATCCGAGCAAGTCCCTTCGCCTCGCGGTTCTCCGCGCTCGCGTACATTCCTTCCATCAAGGCATCGCGGTGGCGGGAACACGTGTTATGCAACGACAACCCGAGACGGGCCGCTTCAGGATCGTTGCCGAAATTGTCGACCAGAAGCCGAACGGCAAGGCCGACCTGATCGCCGTAGTCGCCGATGTCGAGACGATTGGTTTTGTCGATGACCCAGACGAGGGCGTCGCGCGAAGCTGGATCGTTGGGCGAAGACACAGCCAGTTCGATCATTTTGCGCGAGAACGCAGCGTCATCCGGCATCATCTTCACGTAGATTTTCTGCTGCTCTGCGACTGTCTTTGCCTTACCAGCGGCTTCGGCGGCCGCGTTGCGCTTTCCCTCGTACTCGGCGACGATCGCCCGATACCGCTCGGCGACAGAGGGCTTCGAATCGCCTTCGGGACGTCCGAGAGCCACCGATTTGCCGCTCAAGATTCCTACAAGCAAGACGGCGGAGAATAACGCGATGCGCCGGATCATAGACAGACCCTCCTTAGACTGGACCGACACAGACTGATGGCCTCTGCACGCGTAGCTGAACCTTTGCCGCTCGAACGAATCGGCTCCTGAATCAGGAACCAGATGCGTTCGCCATCATTGCACCGACTGCCTTGTCGAGTTCTTCACCGTGCAATTTCTTGTGGCGGATGATTCCCTTGGCGTCGATCACGAAGAGCGTCGGGAAGCCGCGGACGTGATACTTCTCGGCGATCGGACCATCACCCTCTTCGCCGTCATACCATTGGGGCCAGGTCATCTTCTCGCGCTCGACGGTCTTCTTCGCCACGTCGATCGTTTCGCGGCAATTCACGCCGAGAATTGCGAACGGTTTGCCGCGATACTTCTCGGCAAGCTCACGCTCGCTCGGCACTTCGGCCATGCACGGGCTACACCACGAACCCCAGAAAACCAGCACAACCACCTTGCCGCGGTAGTCAGAGAGTTTCATCGGATTGCCGTTGAGATCCTTGCCAACGATCTCAGGCGCAGGCTGGCCGATGTTCAAGTTGTGCAATTCGTCGAGGTTGGCTTCAGCAACCTGGGCGAGAGTTTTCTTCTTCTCAATGATTAGCCGAAGGATTGACATTGTGTCGTCGGTGATCGGCGCGTTTGGAGGTTGGATCTGGAAAATCGCAGTCTCCAATTCGCGCTGGCGCCTGGTGATGTATGGGAGATCACCATATTCAACGATCACCTCATTGTAGAGAGCGTCCGCCTGCTTTCGCAGAACTTCTGGGTCGAGCATACGGATTCCGGCGATGTAGCCCTGGCTCTCATTGGACCTGGGAGCAGTCTTTGTGATTCGTTTGCCATCGCCGTCGCGAGTTGCGATTTTGAACGACACTTTGCCTGTTTGCTGCTTCATGCTTTTTACAAAGACGGCCTTTGACTGGAGGTATCGAGCCAAAGCAAGTCGGGCGAGCCCCTTGGCTTCGTGCGCCTCGGCGTTGGCATACATCCCTTCCATCAAAGCGTCGCGATGGCGCGAGAAAATGTTGTCAAAGCCCAAACCGATGCGAACCGCCTCAGGATCGTCGGCAAAGTTGTCAACCAGGAGACGGACAGCACGGCCGACCTCGTCGCCGTAATCGCCGCCATCGGAGCGATAAGTCTTATGGATGACCCAAATGAGGGCGCCTCTCGACGCCGGGTCCTTGGGCGCCGATGCTGCCAGGTCGACCATTTTGCGGGAGAAGATGGCATCTCGGGACTGCGCATTCGCGGAGACTTCTCTCTTTTCCGCTTCGGTCTTAGCCTTTCGAAACGCCTCCGCCGCCGCTTTGCCGTGTGCCTCATATTCGGCGAGAATCGCCCGATACCGCTCGGCAACGGAGGGTTTCGAATCGCCTTCGGGTAAGCCAAAGGCCACCGATGCGCTGAATAAGTTCAGTGCGATTAGGACTGCCAATAATCTCGCGACGCGCCGGATCATAGACGGACACTCCCTCGGCTGAACCGTTAAACGGCGACGGCCTGTTCGGCTCGTGGTGTTGTCCGACAACGGTTGGCGTTTGTCAACCTGGGGGCTGGCGTGTGAGCCTGTGAGAATTCGTATAGAGTGACGGAGAATTATCGGCCAGTCGTTCGGGCGATTTCATGAGAGACTGCTGTTATCGGCCGGTGTAGCGTTGAAGGCGGTTGAGGAGTTGTCGCACGTGGCGATCCCGAACGGATTTCAAAAAGGGGCTTGATATGATGAATCGATTTCTGATCATCGCCGCCTTGATTGCCTTCAGCTCGGTCTCACGTGCGGAAGACTTGATCGCCACCAAAGTGCTTTATGCGGGCAATCCTGGTAGCGATCGCGAGAAAGAATTTGCGACGCTCCTCGGAAAGCACTTCACCAAGGTTGTCGCGACGGATTATCGCACGTTCAAGGAAAGCGATGCAAATAACTATGATGTCGTGATCTTTGACTGGACTTCGATTTACTCCAGAGACAAAAACGGCAAGATTCAGGAAGAAATTGGCACGCTCAACTCGCCGAAGCCTCCTCAGCTTTCCGAGCTGTATGATCGTCCCACAATTCTCATCGGTGCCGCCGGTGAATCGGTCGTAAGACCTCTGCGATTGAAGATCGACTGGCGGTGCCTGTGTCTCGAAGACGGCGCGCACGGGATCGTAACCTCACACGCGATCTTCAACACCCCTTTGCAGGTTAGGCTTGATTTCGAAGATGTTCCGACACCCGAGAATTACCTCACACCACTTTGGGGCGTGGACAAAAAACTTGGCAAGACGATCAAGATCTGGCGAGTTCAAAACAAGAAATTCCCAGAGATCGATCCGGGGCTCGTTTCCAACCCGTACGGATTTGATGATTCACCCGACGCGGAAGCCATCTCCTCTGGGCTCAACTTGAAGGGACCGGATTCCGTTGCGCTTGGTCGACACGGGAACTTCTTCCTTTGGGGTTTCTCAGCCTCTCCCAACGATATGACATCCGAGGCCCGCAAATGCTTCGTGAACGCGGTTTGTTACATCAAAAAATTCGATGGTCAGCGGCCAATTGTCCGGGTTGCCAATGTGGGTTACGTGAGACAGGGTGCTTTAACCCAGGTCTATTACCTGAGGCACCTCTTTAACGAAGAGGAGTTCAAGCGCCACCTTCCCGCAGCGCTGCGTGATGATCCCGCGAAGTACGCCAAATACCGTGAGTCCATGGTTAAGTACGCGTTCGACAATTACCCCGATGAGATCCGCCAGCAGTTTGGCACCGACCCAGAAAAATATGTGAAATGGATTACGGAGAATTTGGAATACCTTCGCTTCGAGGGCACTGGTTATGGCAGTAAGACCACGGTCGACGAAGATGCCAAGCTCCTCGGCCAATCCACCCGGAAGATCGAGCTTCTCGATACGTGCGTTTCAATGCTGGAAAAGGGCGATAGAACCGAACTGGCGATGCGTCTCCTGAAGCGGTACACCAACGAGAATTTCTCCCAAGCCCGAGCATGGCGAGCCTGGTTGGAGACGAACAGGAGCCAGTTGTTTTTCACGGAGATCGGCGGATTCAAATGGATGGTCGCACCGAGGTCTTTGATCAGAGTCCCAGGCGCAGCCGGCACGCTGAACGATGCAAAGCCCAAAGGTGATGATCCGGTCGCCGCTTCGGTCACACTGTCGCCCTCGAAGCTTCGACCGGGCGAAACCGCCGTTCTCGTGGTGCGTGTCGAAACCTCGGCGCCCTGGCACATTTACGCGATGAATCGCTCGGGAGGATCTGGGGTCTCTACAACGCTGAAATTGACGCTCCCCGAAGGTGTGAAGGCCGAGGGAGAATGGAACCCGGCCGAAAGCCCGATCCAGGGATCGGATGGGCAGTCGATTTATGAAGGCGTGATCGAGTTTCGCCAGAAGCTGAAGTTCGACGCGAATCTGAGCAAGAGAACGCTACGACTGGCCTGCGATTTGAGCTATCAGGCGTGCAATCGCGAGGCATGCCAACTGCCCACACGAAAGGAACTGGCGACTGAGGTGGAGTTGGTTGAAGCCTCGCCCGTAAAGTGATGTGAACCCGACGAACCGATGCTCTATCAGAGATCGATTTTGGAGCTGGGTGCCACTGGCCATGCCAGTGCTCTTATATTCAAATGAAAATAGCAACAGCACTGGCATAGCCAGTGGCACCCGGCGATGGCCTGCTCGGCTCGTCGTGTTGTCCGGCAAACGCACGAGGTTGTCAATCTGTAGTCGACAGAGTCGCTCTGCAACGTGGTTCGATAACAATTATAAAAACTTATAAATTGAGCATTGTCATGGATTTTCACGCTTTTCCCAAAAGGAGATCGACAACCCAGCAACCTCGACAATGGGGCTGATCTGATCGGCAGTGGTTCAGGATTGAGGTATTATCGCAGCCGGCTTCTTCAAGGTGATCGGCCAGAACAGGACTAGAAGTGAAGTCCCGTGATTCGTACATTGCCACGGCCAACTCCATGACGTCGGCCGTGCGCCAATCGACGTTGAATCGTGGCGTATCAATCGGACGTGCCAAGATACACTCGATCAGGCGAATCGCGGCGCTTCGGTGATCGGAATGAAATGGCAGAGCGCTGGCCCACGTGTAGTAATGCCCTGGAAAACCGCCGAGGTAATAATCCAGGATGTTCCATAGGTTCAGCCCAAGCTTCTTAATAAAGTCAAGCCAGTACGCGACTCCATAATTCATCTGTAACTTGCGGCATTCGTCTGGGTCTTCGGGACGTTCAAACATTGTCGCTTCTGCCGACCATTCGGCGCCGTGAAAATAGCGCTCAATCATCAGGTACAAATCGGAGTCGCCATCGTCGGCAAACTGCTCCAACCACATGATTGCCTGATGACCATTAACGAGCAGAGGTGTCAGTGGGATTTCGTCCTCCGCCATCTCGGGAAGTTTTCCAGACAAGATTTGTTCGTGTGAAAGCGTTTTCCAAGCACGTATCCATCCGACAGATGGAATGAGATTGTGGAACCAAGACTGTTCGATCATCAACTCCCAAAGCGTCCGGCCGCATTCGGCAAACGGCGCATGACGGACGATACCGCATTCGAGCAGAAGCAGCTTCCGCTGGGTCGCTCGGCGGCGATACCAGTCGATCCGCCGTCGGGCTTTGACCGGCAATGCGCTTGAGCGTACGCGATTCTCGTCGGAATGACGCCGCGGGACCATGCCCAATCCTCGAAGCCGAGCGGCTTGGAATTCATGTAAAGATTTCGCGAAGGCGGAGCGAGAACGCTCTACGAAAGGTTCGCACATAGCGTCGAATTTACAACCGGCGCATTGCGGCAAAGACCATCGCAATGGACTCGCAAAACTTACAAATGCTCATACGCAGCCAAATCTTGGCTCTTCCCGAGTTAATTCTTGACCAAGCAATCACTTACGATCAGTCGTCGGCTCGATCTGGCCGTTGCTTCCTCGCGCGCGTTCTAGTATAATGCACCACTTATCGAGCTGGGTCTGAAAAGTGGCTCGAAGTGCGGTCGGCATTTGCCTTTCCGCTGACATTGGACGCAGGGTTCGACGAGGGATCGACTCGTGAGTATTGCCGGCCCGCCGAATAACGACCATTTGCCCACGCCCCCGCTCAATATCGAAGAGGAACTCAAGGAGAGTTACCTCACTTACGCGATGTCGGTCATCATCAGCCGCGCGCTGCCCGATATTCGCGACGGCTTGAAGCCATCACAACGCCGCATCCTCGCGGCCATGCGCGACCTGAATCTCAACCCCGGCGGCTCGACCAGCAAGTGCGCGGGGATCGTCGGCGAGACGATGAAGCGGTATCACCCGCACGGCGATAATTCGATTTACCCCACCCTCGCCCGCATGGCGCAGTGGTGGAACATGCGGCACCTGCTCATCACGGGGCAGGGGAACTTCGGCTCGATTCACGGCCTGCCACCCGCCGCCATGCGGTACACCGAGGCGAAGCTCAGCCCAATCGCCGCCGAAATGCTCGACGATATCGAACTCGATACCGTTGACTTCCAGCCGTCGTACGACGAAAAGCACTCCGAACCGCGCGTTCTGCCCGGCCGGTTCCCCAATTTGCTCGTCAACGGCTCGGGCGGTATCGCCGTCGGCATGGCGACGAGCATCCCGCCGCACAACCTGGGCGAAGTTTGCGACGCCACCATCGCCCTGATCGACAATCCCGACATCGATCTCGACGAGCTGATGCAGTACATCCCCGCGCCCGACTTTCCCACAGGCGCCACGATTTGCGGCCATTACGGCATCAAGGAAGCCTACCGGACCGGCCGCGGCAAGGTGATGGTCCGGGCGAAGTACGCGATCGAAGAGCAGAAAGACGGCCGCTCGCAAATCATCTTCACCGAGATTCCCTACCAGCTCACAAAGGAGCCGCTGCTCAAGAAGCTGGCCGAGCTAGTGAACGGCGATCGCGTGACCGGCGTCACCGACATTGTCGACGAGTCCGACCGCAAGCAGCCGGTGCGGATCGTTGTGAAGGTGAAAAAAGGGGAAGACCCGCAGGTCGTCCTCAACCAGCTCTTCCAGTACTCGCAACTGCAAGACTCGTTCAGCGTCATCATGCTGGCGTTGGTTGATGGCCGTCCCAAGACGTTGCCACTCAAAGAGTTCCTGCGACTTTACGTCGAGCACCGCGTCAACGTCATCCGTCGCCGGACGCAGTATCAGCTTCGCCAGGCGCGGCACCGAGCGCACATCGTCGAAGGTTTGTTGATCGCGCTGCATTACATCGACGAGATCATCCGCACGATCCGCAGCTCGGCGAATCCGGCCGAAGCCCGCGCTCGTTTGATGGGGATGGAAGTTGGTGCGCAGGTGCTTCAACGCGCCCTCGAAGATCCCGACGCCAAGGCGACCGCCAGCCTCACCCGCATGCAGGCCGACGCGATCCTGGCGATGCAACTCCAACGCCTGACTGGCCTTGAAGCCGACAAGCTGGCGAACGAGTACAAGGGACTCAAGGCCGATATCGCCGGCTATGAGCGGATTCTGGCCGACGAGCAGCTCATTCTCGACCTGATTCGCACCGACCTCCGCGAGTTGAAGCAGAAGTACGCCGACCCGCGCCGGAGTCAGCTCGACCCGGTCGAACTCGGCGATTTCGACAAGGAATCGCTGATTCGCGAAGAGTACATGGTCGTCACCGTGACGCAAGATGGCTACATCAAACGGCTTCCGCCCAGCACCTATCGTGCGCAGAATCGTGGCGGCCGTGGCATCTCGGCGACGAACACGCGCGACGGTGACTTCCTGGCGCACATGTTCGTAGCGCTGACGCACGATTACATTCTCTTCTTCACCGATCACGGAAAAGTCTACTGGCTCAAGGTTTACGACGTTCCCGAGCAAACCCGTACATCGGGCGGCCGGGCGATTGTGAATCTTTTACAACTCTCCGAAGGGGAGAAGATCACTGGCCTGATTCCGGTGCGTTTCTTCAGTGAAGACGAGCACCTGTTCATGGTCACGCGCAAGGGGACGGTCAAGAAGACCGAGCTCACCGCGTTCAAGCGGCCTCTGGGACGTGGCATCATCGCCTTAGGGCTTGATGAGGGGGATCAGCTCATTGGCGTTGCTCGCACGAAAGCGGGCGACCAGGTGATCCTGAGCACGCGCGACGGCATGGCGATTCGCTTCGACGAGTCACGCGTGCGGTCGATGGGCCGCCCGGCTTACGGTGTTCGCGGCATTGATCTCATCGATAACGACGAAGTGATCGGAATGGTCGTCGCCAATGGTGACGAAGATCCCGCAAGCTTGCTGACCGTTTGCTCGAACGGCTACGGCAAGCGAACGCTCCTGACCGAATATCGCTCGCAGGGGCGTGGCGGCAAGGGCCTGATCGACATCAAGACCAGCGAACGCAACGGCGCCGTGGTGGCGATCGCCAAGGTGACCGACGCCGACGAGGTGATGCTCACCACCACGGGCGGCATCCTCATTCGCACCAAGATTTCCGACACCCGCCCAATCGGCCGCAACACGCAGGGCGTGCGGCTGATTCGCGTCGAAGAAGGCGACTCGGTCAGCTCGCTCGCCAAGCTGCCCGAGACCGAGCTAAGCGACGAGCAGGTGGAAGTGCTTGCGGCTGAAGTTCCGCCGACCGCGCTGGGCGAAGCGCCCGGCCATATCATTGATGATGGCGTGGCCGAGGCTGATGCGAGCGATCACCTCGACGATAATGATAACGGCGATGGTGACAGCGACAGCGAGTGATTCGCGTTACTCTGAACGATAAAGAAAGTCCTCGTGACTGTGCCTGGCGCGGTCACGAGGATTTCTTGTTGGCTCGCTGCGTCGTCATTGGGTGGCCGGGACAACTCGTTGTCCCGGTGGCGCAGCCAAAAGAGGATTCAGTACGACTTCGTCTTTACTCGTCGGTTGATATTGACGTGAAAATATCTTTGTGATAATAGAAGTGAAGTTTCCTTCACAGGGTGGCGTAGCCACAAGAGGGCAAAGCGGAAGTATTTGCGATCTCCTCTTGTCGCTTCGCGACCGGGACAACAAGTTGTCCCGGCCACCCGATTCGGCCTCATCTCCAACCCGAATGCGTCACTCCTAGACATAGGCACGATGCACAATTGCCGGACTGCCTCAACAAGTTGTCCCGGCCACCCTACAGAGACTCGAAGAGAACTCAATAGAGGTAGCTTAGGACAACCATTCAATCCCGCACCACACGCCAATCCGCAGCGAGATTCTGAACAACACTCGCATGCGCAGGGTCATTCGCCACGCGCAACTCCGCCGCCTTGAAGGCATGGCGAACCGTTGCAGGGTCGCGTCCCCCGAAATACTGGCCGATCTTGGCAATGCTCACCTTGGTGTGGCGCTTCGCCAGCCAGATCGCCAGATGCCGTGGCTCGACGAATTGCGGCTGGCGACCCTGTCCGCGGAGGTCGCGAAGCTTGACGCCGAATTTCAAGGCCACCGCGCGGGCGATCTCCTCAACCGTCGGTCCATCGGGCGGTAATTCCGCTTCGTCGGCAAGAAATGGCTCGATCAGCGACCAATCGAGCGGGCGCTGTTCAACTCGTGCGGCAAACGCCAAGCGAGCGAGCCAACCATCGATTGTGCGATACCCATCGGCCGAGTCGGCCAGCGCATCAACAGCATCACTCGCGAGCGAAATCTGCCGAGTTCGCGCCCGTTCGAGCACATAACGCCGGCGAGTTGTAATCCCCGGCGGATCGACACGCACCGCCAGGCCGCCAAGCAAACGATTCACCAATCGGCGCGGTCCGCCCCACTGGCTCGGCGATACCCGGGCCGTGATTGCCACCATGGCGCCACGCGCTTCGAGCGTATCGAGCGTGTGGGTCAGTTCGTCGAGCGCAGGAGGGACGCGTTCGAGGGCTTCGAGGCCGTCGAGCACAAACAAATCGACGTTGCGAAACCGGATGCGAATTTCAGTCCAGCCGTCGGCGCGACTAGACGCCTCTCCGCAAAGCGCCGCGAAAGCTTCCCCTTCGATCTCAGCCAATGCAGAACCCGGGCGGCGAATCGTCGATTCAGATACCAAACCTGCGAGCAATCGCGACTTCCCCACGCCCGAAGGCCCGTGCAGCACCAGCGGCGTGATACCCGCCCCTTCACCGCGCGCAAGCGACTGAACGCTCGCAACCGCGAGTGCATTTTCGGTTCCGGTCAGGAATCCGTCCCAGGGTTGAAGTGCCGTCGTCGCAGTCATCGAAGCGCGTCGCACCTGAACTTTCGCATCGTCAATCGTCGTTTCGCTCAGGTGTCGTAACATGCAACCGCCGCCTTTGCAAAGATCAGTTGCAATTCGCCCGGTACTTGCCTCGCGGAGTTGGGTCCCAAATAATTAGGGCCGCACATTTCCGAATTCGCGTGTGATCAAACAGATTGATTTATGATGACATCTCGCACGATTTCGGAAATTCGACTCGTCAACGGCTCTACCGGCGACCCTGCGCTATTCATCGACTACCCCGGCCGCGACAACGCCTACCTGTTCGACGCCGGCGATAACTCGTCGCTCGACATGGAACGCCTGGGCGATCTGGGCACCGTCTTCATCACGCACCATCACGTCGACCATTTCATGGGGCTCGACCGGATCGTTCGCGCCAATCTCGATCGCGACAAAACGCTCGCCATTTATGGACCCGAAGGGACGATTCGCAAAGTTTACGACCGCGTCAAAAGCTACGAGTATCCCTACTTCCCGTTCCAGAAAATCGTCCTCGAAGTGCACGAGCTACTCCCTTCCATTCGCAGAACCGCCCGCCTCGAATGCTCGCTCAAATTTCCTGAGCCCGAGGTTGTGGAATCATCGTGGGATAACCGAGTCGTGTGCGACGCCGGCGGGTTCACCATCGAGGCAGCCTTCGCCGATCACACCGTGCCGTGCCTGGCCTTCGCGCTCGTTGAGCATGCCGGGATTCATCCGAATCCCCAGGCGCTCGCGAACAGCCCGCTCCGACCAGGATTGTGGGTTGAGCATGTGCTCGACCAGTTGCGCCAGGACGCCGATCCTGCAACCTTGCTGACGATCGGCGATGGCTCATTCCGGCTCGATGCGCTTCGCAAGCGATACTTCATCGAGTCGCCCGGATCGCGAATCGCGTACGTCACCGACACCGCCTGGAACGAGCGTTCGCAGCCGGGTTTGTTATCGCTCGCTCATCGCGCCAATCGACTCTATTGCGATTGTTTCTATGCCGATGCCCAGGCGACGCAAGCCGAAAAATACCTCCATATGACGGCGAGTCAGACGGCCGAATTTGCAAGGCGGGCCGAGGTTGATGAACTGGTGCTCATTCACTTCGCGACACGATATCGCGGGCATTATCATGAGCTTGTCGACGAGGTGCGGGCCACGTTTCCTCGTGTCACGGCCGAGTTTGAAGGCGCGGAAAATCGTTCGAGAAACGAGCAGCGATCATCACGCGAAAGGGAGGATTAATTCATGGACTCGCACGAAACCGAAAAGCTGACGATCACCACCGCCACGCGCATCGAGCTGGAAACCGACGGAGATCTTGGTCTCGGTACTCGTGCGAATATGCCGCCAACTGAGGCGATCGAGCGGCTTTCACGCGGCGAAAAAATTGAAAATGCGCGGATCAGCCAGCTTGTGCTAACAGGCGAGTTCTCTCACAAAGTACATTTTCATAATGTGACATTAATTCGTCCGGTCATCGAGCGAGCTGATTTTCAAGGGGAGGTGTGCTTCGATTATTGCACGCTGGAACGGCCCAAATTCGGCAAGAAAAACACGTTTGCGGCTGGCCTCGACCTGAGGGGTGCGAAGCTTTCTCATCCGATATTTCGCGAGCAAGTGGTGCGTGGCGCGTTTCGCTTCGATCGCGCCGAGGTTCGCGGCCAATCGACTTTCAGCGATTGCACGTTCGAGAACCGCGTGCGATTCTGGGAGGCACAGTTCGGCGGCTGGGTCACATTCGAGCGCTGCACGTTCAAGACCGAGGCCGATTTCCGCAGCCATCACGCCGACGCTGGTTTCGTGCTCGACGCTTGCATTTTCGAAGGAGACGCGCTATTTCGAGGCGCGACGTGCTCGAAGAAGTGGGATGCGTCGAAAACGAGATTCGATGGCCTGCTCGACCTCTCCAAGTCGAAGCTGCACGACTTCGTCTACCTCGAGTCGATCGTTCAGGGAGAGAAGCAGCGGTTCGCGTTTCATAACGCCCTGGCCGAGCGTTTGCTCATTCGCACCGGGCAGCTCGTCGGTCGCATGGAGAGCGAGCAAAAGCAAGATTATGTGCGTGCGATGGAAGAGTTCGGCCTGCTGAAACGGTCGTTCGAGGGGTTGCATCGCTACGACCAGGAAGACTGGGCCTTCTATAGTTTCAAGGTCAACCAAAGGCGCTCGGTGAAGCGAAGCTGGAGTCGGCCGTTAGGCAAACTGACGCAATTTCTCGACTGGCTGCTGCTCGACCTTGGCTGTGGCTACGGCACGAATCCGCTTCGTGCAGTGCGTGCGGCGCTTGCGATCATGTTCGCATTTGCATTGATTTACATCGCCTGCGCCAACGATCTTCTCGTCGAAAAACCGCCGTTTCCTGAATACGATAGAGGTCACTGGCTCAATCGCGTGTTTGTGGGCACGCTGACGAGCGTGTCGGTGTTCACCTCGGGATTCGGCAGTCTGCGCGACACTGCGGCGGGATGGGTAAACCTGCCGCTCATCCTAGAATCGCTGCTCGGCACGTTCCTGTGGGGCCTGTTCATCGTCGCGTTCAGCCGCAAGGTGATCCGCTAAGGGGATCGATCGAGTTATGAGCGTTCGAGTCTTTCAAATTGCGTCAGGATCGCGAACTTCTCGCTGGTTCAGCTATAGCCTTGCTGCGGTCCTGATGACGTTTCCACTGGCCATCATGATATTTGCGCTGCCACATGGACTGGTGACGTTCCGAGTTTGGGAGAACGGCCTCGATAAAGGAATGATCATCACGGGCGATTCGTATGGACGCAGCATCATGCGTTCTGATTTGATTATCGGCGAGGCGAGAAGAATCGATCTCGAGGTCGACACGGCGTATAAACCCACCACGCGAACCAACGGCATGGGCCTGCCGAAATACCAATCGGGCTGGTTCAACACACAGGGAGCAGGGAAGGCGCTGGTGTTTGCATCGGACTGGTCGCGGGCGGTGTTGATACCGACAAAATTGGGATATGTTCTCCTGATCACACCTGAAACCCCCGACCTGTTTCTCGGTGATCTGGCCAGGCCGCAGTTCGCCGACACGATTTATTTGCTAGCGACGCCAGAAGGCTACACGCCGGGTGTTCCGCCAGGCGCATTCTGGATGTGGGGTGTTTTGCTGGGAGTGCCGGGAGCGGCCAGCCTGCTCGTTCTCTGGATCACGTTTCAGTCGAGGCGGACGATGTTCGAGCTTACCAGCGAGGGTCTGCGCATCCGAAGCGGCATTTACGGCCGGCGAATTCCCTGGGCGTCGCTGAAGCTCGACGAGATGAAGCTGGTGAACATCAAGAGCGCGCCCGATCGGCTCGATCTCCTGCGCATAAATGGTGCGGGGATGCCCGGCTACCACTGCGGCTGGCATCGCAACTGGAAGGACAAGGCAAGCTACTTGTTATTCGTGACCGACCCTACACGCGTGGTACGTATTCCGACACGCGATGGATACACGCTGCTCATCAGCCCCGCTGCGTCGGAGTCGTTTATGAGCGCGCTGAGTGCAGAGCGAAGTTAACTATCGTAATATGTGTCGCATCGAATTTCGCGATCCCATGCTCCGCGTGGGATCAAATCTTCCGCCGCTCTGCGGCGATGATTCATATGGCCGTCAGATAAAGCTCGGATCACGAGTTCGCGCGACTGAAGAATGACCGCGGAGCGGTCGAAGAAACACTCCCACGCAGAGCATGGGAGCGAGAAGTGTTTCGCTGATAAACTATGAAAGCGCAATGCTTTCTGGCTAACTAATCCCCTGAACCATTCCCGCCTCGGCCGCATCATACCCCGGCAAACCGGCGAGGGAGCGACGGTAATTGGTCGAACGAACGGCTTCAATTAACGCCTTGATTCTGGGTTCTGCTTCCATCGCAATCGGGTAGCAGAGGTCATAGGCTTCCTGGCGGACTTCAAGGAAGTCGAGCCCGGCTTCTTCGACCGGCAAGCGCAGCGCGACACCCACTTCAGCCCAGCCGCAACGCACCGCTTCGGCGATTCCGCGATGGTCGTATGCCACCCTGCGCGGCGGTCGCACGTTCACCCCTTTTTCTTCCATCAACTCATCGAGACATTGACGTGCACCCGAACCTTCTTCGCGACCAACCCAGCGAAGATCGGCCTTGAGCGCTGAGCGGACCGTTGAAAGCCCAAGCGCGGGATCGACGGCGAGCCCTTCGTCCCACTTTGCGACGCGCAGGAGCGCATAACCCGCACCCAGAAGCTTACGCACGCTGGCCGAATTTCCCCGATTCGCCTCGGCGGTTCCCAGGTGAACACCCGCCGCGTGAACGTACCCCTGCCCCAGCAATGTGAGTGCAGCGCGGCTCGATCGCGGAATCACCACGACGCGAAATCCCGATGTCTTCTCGATCTCGGAGGCAAGCAAGCCAACGGCAGGGTCGCACGTGGCGAGCACGAGCGTGCGCGAAGGGTCGTCGCGACCGATTTCGGCGAAGCCGCCGTCGCGGAAAATGCCATCGTGGGCGACAACCCCGCGCGGTGTTGCTTCAACCGGATAGAGCCAGTTGCGGCCATTCACCTCGGCTCGCCAGTAACGGCATGGGGCGCGCTTGGGAGTCCAGGCCCAGGCGTCCGTCACGTTGGGCTTGGTCGATGGAAGACAGAAAATGTCTTCGACCCGGCATTCGAGCGCAGCGGCCAGCGCGAGAGCGGCGGCGGCTGACGGGACGAGCCGCCCCATTTCAATCGCACTCACACCGGCGCGCGAAAGACCAGCGCGATTGGCAAGCTCGGCCTGAGACCAGCTCCGGCGACTGCGCAACTCACGCACGTTGTTTTCGAGAATCGGCTTTGAGGCCATGCCCGCGTCTCGCTTCGAGAGATTCCGTCCGTCCGCCTACAATCCCGCCTTGGGGGTCACTTTCAACGTCATTTCCTTGCCGTCGCGCAGAATAATCGCCTCGGCCGGAACGTTCACATCGGCATCAGCAGCGGCGGCAAAAACATCGGCCACACTCGTCGTCCAGCGGCCGTCGAGCGTCGTCAAAACGTCGCCCACCTTCAAACCTGCCGCCTCGGCCGGGCTTCCCGCCGCGACCGAACGAATTCGCACACCCACCGGATGTTCGCCCGCGGGGGCATCAACCGCCAGACCCCACACGCCCGAAGGTGCCAGCACGATATCCTTCGCTCGCTTGGGACCCGACAGACGGTCGGGCAAATCCTTCACCAGGTTGCCAACCTTGAAATCAACCGGCTCAAACGTCATCGTCAGCGCTTGATAGTCGATGGTCGTCTTGTAGTGCGCGAAGAAAGTGAAGCCGATGATGCCGTCGAGCGGACGGCCGAGAAAACCCGCCAGGGCCTTGAGCACCGGGTGATCGAGCACGATGACCGGCAGATCCTTCGTCTTCAGATCGCCCACTTCGAGATCATCAATTTGCCCCTCGCCGCGCATCGAGAACAGGAACGACTTGGGGGCGTCGGCCTTCACCACGCCCGAACCTTCGGCCGCCTTGTTGCCCAGCAGGGTGATCGGCGCACCGACATCGAACACCAAACGATACGGCCCCTTGCCGTTGATTTTCGCCTTTACCACCATGTGGTTCGAGGCGAGCAGCTCGAACGGCACGGTTGATGGCTTTTCCTTCTTGGCTTCCTTCGCAACAACCGCCGACGGGGCGCCCTTATCGGCGCGGCTGGGGAGGCAAAGCCCCAGCATGCCCGTCAAAACAAACACCACAACCAGCCACGTCCGGCCGAGCAGGGAAACCTTGCTAGAAGCGTTCATATTAGAAACCCTCCCCGGCGATGACGATGATGTCGAGTGTTTCACTGCCGCGGAGAATCGAAAGACGAACCTTATCGCCAGGGCGAACATCATCGCCGGCCAGGTGGGCTGACTTCACGCTGTCGATCTTGGGAACAGCCGGCCGCGCAGGACGTTTGTTGGGAACGAGTTGAATCTGCTTGATGGTATCGCCCGACTTCACGCCCGCCTTGGCCGCGGGGGACTCGTCGAGCACCTTGGCGACCTTCACCGTTCCGCTCGATTCTTCAAGCATCATCCCCAGCCCGCCGCGCGGGATGAGCTTGTCGGGTTCTTGCTTGCCGAGCAGCAGCGCCGCACCTTTTGCGAGCGGGCCGAGCATGTTCATCATTTGCAACTCGGCAGGCGCCTGGCCACGAATCGCCTTGCGAGGAACCCACGGCTCCTTGGGGTTGAAGTCGAGCCGGGTCCAGGTCATCCGGTCCTGCGTGGGGTCAATCTCGATCCGGAATTTGGCCAGGATCGTGAAACCGAGAATGCCGTCAATCGTCGTCCCCGGCAGGCCGAGGGCGTTCATGCCGATGAGCTGGAAGGGATCTTCGATGCGTCCTTTGATGTCCGTCAGTCGGGCGCCGCCTTCGAAGTCAAACTGCTTGACGTCGGTCCAGAATTCTTCCTGATTCTCGACGAGCCCGGCCGATTTCGCCGCGTGCGTGCTGATAAAGAGCGCGGGAGCACCGGTATCGACAAGGAAATTGAACGGCCCCTTGCCGTTGATTCGCACGCGGACGAGGAAGTGGTTCGTCTGCGTCATCACATAGGGGACGCGATAACTCTTGCCGACCGACGGGTCGCGTGGCGCGGCTTGCTTGGGATCGTCGGCTGCGAGGGCCAGGGTGCAAAGCACCAGGCCGCAAGCGACAGCCAGGGAATAAGGGTGATGTTTCATCGAGGGGAAACCTTCGTTAGCCGGACACGATCGCTCCACTTCCATTCTTTAGCTTACGCGGGAATTCCTGGCGCGGGAACTGTTTAGCGCACGCGATTCTCGTACCGAACGGGTTGCGGGAGAGTAGTGAAGGTTTGCGGTGGAGGCGTCGGCGCGGTAGTCTCGGTACCCCGCACACCAATTTCCACTGCATGACATCACGCGCCGCGAGAGTTTTCATGCCGATCGCTGCACATAATCCATCAGCCTCGCCGCTCGACCGCGCGCGTTCCAAGGCCTACCTGCGGCTCCTGCCCATCCTCTTCGCCTGCTACGTCATCGCCTACGTCGACCGCAACAACGTCGGCCTGGCGAAGCTCAAAATGATCGACGACATCCCCGGTTTCACCGCAACCAGCTTCGGCTTCGGCGCGGGGACGTGCTTCTTCGTCGGCTACTTGCTGCTGGAAATCCCCGGGACGCTGCTCGTCGAAAAGTGGAGCGCTCGCAAGTGGATTTGCCGGATCATGCTCACCTGGGGCGTGATCGCCTCGCTTACCGCGATGGTCCAGGCCCCCTGGCATTTTTATGTGATCCGCTTTTTGCTTGGACTTGCGGAAGCAGGATTTTTCCCAGGAATCATCGTTTATTTAACGCACTGGTTCCCAAGTCGCGACCGAGCCAGAGCCCTTTCCTGGTTCCTGATCGCCACGCCGATCGCGCAGTTCATCAGTCCGCGCCTTTCCTATTACATGCTGCGCATCGGTTCAGACGAAACTGTGCAATCGCTAGTCGACGGCAAGATGGTCGAGACGATCGTTCATCATCCCATGCTGCTCGGTCTCAAGGGCTGGCAGTGGATGTACATCGGCTGGGGACTTCCCGCCGTGATCCTGGGAGTGATCGTTTATCTCTTCATGACCGACCGGCCGCGCAACGCCAACTGGTTAACGCAAGACGAACGCGACGCCCTTGAGAACGAACTTGCGAACGAAAAAGCACACCGCAAGGCCGCGGGCGGGCACATGACGTTGAAGCAAGCGCTGGGGCACCCCAAGGTGCTGCTGCTTACCGCCGCTTACTTCTTCATCGTGACGGGCAATTACGGCGTCGAGATGTTCCTGCCCAGCATTCTCAAGGATTGGTACAAAGACACGCTCACCGACAGCATGCTGGCGTGGGTTCTTATGATTCCGCCAATCGGCTCGCTGGTGGGCCAGCTTTTCGTCGGCTGGAGTTCAGACCGCACCAAGGAGCGGCGATTCCACGCGGCGATCCCCATCTACATCGGTGCGGCGGCGCTCGCGCTAACCATGATCCGCGGCCAATCGTTAACCGCCATGATTCTGCTCTTCACCGCTGCTGCGCTGGGGACGAAGGCCTATCTCCCCGCGTTCTGGACGTTGCCCAGCCTGTTTCTTACGGAAGCGGCTGCGGCGGGGAGTATCGGTCTGATCAACTCGTTCGGCAATCTTGGCGGGGCCGTCGGTCCGAACCTGCTGGGATTCCTGAAAGACAAGACAGGTTCTTACCTGCCGGGTATTCTCTACCTGTGCATCTCAATGGCCGTTTCGGCGACGATCATCATCGCGTTGGGACTGGGCCGCCACGATGGCAAGCCAGCGGCCGAGAAAAACGCCCTGGCCGACGCTGAGATTGCCTGACCCCAACACAGCCTTGGAGCGACTGCTCTCGTGATTTCGAAGCTCTTTGTCAAGCTCTGTGAGATTCCCTGGGCCCGGAAAATCCTGTGGAAATCGTGGTACCAGTTCCTCGCCGGCAAGTTCCCGGTCGAGAACTGGACCTTCATGAACTACGGCTATCAGCCGCTCGACCCGAACGCTCCCAAACTCGAATTGAGCGAGGCCGACGAGTCCGACCGCTATTGCATCCAGCTCTATCATCATGTCGCGATGACAGCCGGCACGATCGAAGGGAAAGATGTGCTCGAAGTCGGCAGCGGACGCGGCGGCGGCGCATCATACGTTTGCCGCTATCTTAAGCCGAACCGAATCGTCGGGGCCGACTTCTCGAAGCACGCCGTCGATCTGGCCAACAAACGGCTCGGTGGCGGTGCGTTGAGTTACGTTGAAGGCGACGCCGGCAACTTGCCGTTCGAGGATGCATCGTTCGACGTGGTACTCAACGTCGAGTCATCGCACTGCTACCCCTCGCGCCCGCTGTTCTTCGCCCAGGTCTTCCGCGTCTTGCGACCTGGCGGAGTGCTGTCGATCGTGGACATCTTCCTCGACCACGAGCTCGAAGAAACCCGCAAGCAACTGGAAGAGTCTGGCCTCAAGATCGAGTCGGCGGAAGACGTATCAAAAAACGTGCTGGAAGGCTTGAAGCGCGACGGTGCGCGTCGCGAAGCCGAAATCGCCAGCCATGCGCCGAAATCGCTTGCGCCGGTGGTGAAGAGTTTCGCGGGGACGGAAGGGTCCGACGTGTATAACTCAATCGCCAACGGCCGGCTGAAGTACGTGCTCTTCAAGGCTGTGAAGCCGGCGTAAGTTTGTAGTGAGTTTGGTCTTCTGATGGGTGGCACCGGATCTTGACCCGGTGCCACGCGCAGCGGCAAGAGTGCCGATGCCTTATGCGAATCCCTCATGGTCTTGTCAGAACGGTTCAAAAACGGCTGTTTATTCAAGTAATCTCGCAATAAGTCGGCATTCTGATGGGTGGCCCGCTACGCCGTTAACCCGGACTGATGTGCAAACGAAAAAGTCTTGATGCGACAAGACGTTATGGCCATTGTTTCCGTTGCACAGCAAAAACAATTGGCCTCACAACCCGAAGGAGTCGGGTATGTCGCATTAAGACGAGGATTGTCTTAATCGCTCCACGCTCAATCATCAAGTCCTAAGCTACGTGCTCAACTGGCTTTTGGCTGCAGGAGATAGTCCAACCCCACGGTTTCAGCGGGGCTGCTCGTGGACCCCAACAGCACTGATTTACACCGCCATCCTTTGGGCTTGGTCCGACGAAAACTCCCTCACTCAACGGTTCTTCCACGCTCGCAAAATCGTCATGGAAATGGCGATCTCGAGCCAAACGCCCGCGGCGACCTATCAGGCCTTTCTCAAAATCCTCCGAAAATGGACTCTCACGCTGTCGATCATCTTGGTCAATGCCTTTCGGGAACGGATGAAATCGAGCTTGGCAAACCGTTTTCGGATCCACGGCTTTGCCGTCTTTGGAGTCGACGGCAGTCGCCTTGCCGCGCACCGTCTCCAACGAACAGCAGTTTTCGCCAGCGTCGGCCCGAAAACCAAAGAGCCCGAAGTCGCGTCGACGCGCGTCGGTCCCCAAGAAAAAACAAGGGACCGACCACCGCAAGAAGTTGATCAACTCGCCCCAGATGTGGCTCACCATGATGTTCCATGTCGGCAGCGGGCTCCCCTGGGATTGGCGGATTGGCCCGTCCGACAGCAGCGAACGCAAACACTTGATTGAGATGATCGACGACCTTCCCATGGACGCGTTAGTCGTCGCCGACGCGGGGTTCGCGGGCTACGAATACTGGACGCGCATGCTCAAAAGCGGCCGCCATTTTCTGATTCGCGTCGGATCCAACGTCCGGCTGTTGCGGGGATTGGGACACGTCGAAGAGCGTGAGGGACTGGTCTACCTTTGGCCGGACGTCGAGGCCAAAAAGGGCCGTCCACCTCTGGTTTTACGTCTTATCGTCGCCGATGACGGCCGCCAACCCGTCTCCATCGTCACGTCGGTTGCAAGCCAAGATCTGAACGACCGACAAGTGATTGACATCTATGCCATGCGTTGGAACGTGGAGTTGTATTTCCGGCACTTCAAGCAGACGTACGGCCGTCGCAAGCTCCGGAGTCAGGTGGCGGATCACGCGGAGTTGGAAGCGATATGGTCGCTGATCGGCCTGTGGGCAATGAGTCTGCATGCGCAGGCGGAGTTGTCGCAGGCTGGAATCGCGTCCGAGCGGATCAGCGTGGCGAGGATGTTGCTGGCTTATCGTCGATTGATGCGGGAATACAAGAGCCGTCCCGACCACGGGGAATCGCTGGGTGAGATGCTGCTTGAAGCGTTAATCGACTCGTACGACCGCAAAAACAAGAAGAGCCGGGGTTACCCAAGAAAGAGGACGAGGGAAAGGGAGATGGTCCCCAAAATCCTGACGGCGACGCCGGAGCAGGTCGCTCACGCCAGAACATTCTTGCGTGAGTCGACGCTGGGGTTAACGGCGTAGGGTGGCACCGGATCTTGATCCGGTGCCGCGCAGCGGCAAGAGGGCTAGATCCCTAAACAATCTCCTGTGACTGCGTCACACCGGTTCAAGAACCGGTGCTACCCAATAATATGATAATTCTCTGTTGTCAGTGACCATTTAATCCTTGCTATTGAAACAAACTCCGTTCACCTTGTAGCGATGCAGCACCTTCGTCGCGTAGTTGATGATCAACTCTTCACACATTTTATAACGTTTTCCGTTTACCGCCGTCGCCGCTTGTTTGAACACGAGTATCCCAATCGCATTTTGTTAGGCGTGCTCACCGAGGAACTCGACCAATTTGATGCGTGCTGTACTGGTTTCGTCATCATGCCCGATCATGTCCACGCCCTGATCTGGCTCCCTAAAACCGGACTTCTCAGCGAATTTATGCACGGATGGAAGCGAAAATCGAGCTTTCATATACGCAATTGGTATCGATGCGAGTTACCGAATTACTTCGCAGACTTTGGTGAAGGAAATCAGTTTTGGCAACCAAAGTATTATTCGTTTGAAATATATGAACGCCACAAGATCGAGGAGAAACTCCACTACATGCACCAAAATCCCGTTCGTGCGGGACTTGTCACTCAGACAGTTGAATGGCGATGGAGTTCCGCTCGTTGGTATGAGTTGCAGGAACCAGTTGGTATACCAATCCAGTGGGTTGACTGACCCAATTTGCCCGAATCTCTTGTGACTGCGTCACACCGTTCAGGAACTGTTGCCACCCGCCGGCTTGAAGCGATAAATGCCCTCCCAAAAGTTGACCTATCCATTGATGTCAAGGAAGAATATTCTGTCGGCATTCTGACGCGAGACCACAACTCATCCGTCTAAGCACCATCGCGCAGGGAGGCGACGAGCATGTCCATCAAGGGCGTTTGTACAGCGAACATCGTTCTGTTTCTTGCGATCGTTCCCACATCAGCCCGCGCGATGGATGCAGAATCCGTAGTTAAAGCTGCGGCGAAATTGCTCGATGAAGTCGCTGCCAATCCCAAGTCGGGAATTACCCCTGCACACCTCAAGGAAGCCCGGGCGATCCTGATCATCCCCAACGTAGGCGAAATCAGCTTCGGTATTGGACTCAAACGAGCGTGCGGCGTCTATCTTCAGCGGACCGAGAATGGAACGTGGGATAACCCCGAGCTGATCCACCTCACTACCTTGTACGTTGGCGGCAGAATGCGGACCGCGATTGCGGATGAAATCGTGATTTATCGCTCGGAGCGGGTCGTCGCAAAGCACCGGCAGTCAACGATTGCGCTGGGAATGCAGACGACGATCGGGGGTGAAACAAGTGAGAGATCGCGATTTGAACACGAGGCAGCTTTCGGGCGACCTACGAGCGATTTCCACTCTTATCGTCGCGTGCAAGGATTCGCATTCTCAGGCACCCGAACATTCTGCGAACTCACGTGGGTTTCGCCCGCAATTCCCAAGAAACCGGCTCCTCCTACTCTTGCTCAATCCACCAAGAACTCAAACGGAACGACTCCCCAGACCGATCCAAACGTTCAGCCAGTCGCGTTCTCAACTCCCGTTGAATGGCCCGAACTGGCACGATTGAAGACGACTTTGAACAAACTCGCCGGAACCGCGCCGCTTTATCGCAAACCTGCCCCGAGGCCGTCTCCCTTGGTCAAAGGTTTGTTATCTCCATTCTCTTCGACGCCCGGCCAGCTTCCTTCTGCTCCAGAAGTCGTGAATTCGCCGGATCAAGACGTGAAAGCAGATCGCCGACTGAGGTTGAACCCGCACAATGGTGAAAGTAATCCAGAAGTAGCAGACACGATTCGACGAGTTCTCGAAGCCGAAGAGAAAGCGGCCCAAGCACAGACGGATCGCAATTCACAACCGCCGAAGCCTTAAGATCTGGCCGATGTGATCAGGCGCACTCGAAATCGGCGAGGATATGCACACACTTTCTGTACTGTCGAAAACATTGGTTTGTGAAAGTTGGGATTTCACAAACGTAACCTATCCTCGTGCAATCACCTCTTGCGGCTGCGCCGCCCAGGTTCGAGAACCTGTGCTACCCTTCTTTGGATGCAAAAGTCAGCTTATGGAGCGGTTTTCAAAGCCATCCGCCAGTGATTTAGCATATCAAGCAACGTCTGCTGAATAGTAAACTTGGGTTCCCATCCCACAGCAGCGCGCAGTTTTGAGGCGTCGGCGACGAGCAACGGCTGATCGACCGGCCGCACGCGCGCAGGGTCGACGAACACTTCGATTGGCACTCTCGCTTGCGTCTGAAGATAATCGAGCGCGTCGCTCAGGCGCGTCCCCTGCCCTGATCCCAAGTTGTAAATCTCGCCTGGCGAACCCTTCAAAGCCAGCAGGCGATAACCGCGTACGACGTCGCGCACATCCGTGAAATCACGCACAATGTCGAGATTTCCCACCTCGACACGCGGCTTGATTCCAGCTTCAACCTCGGCAACCTGACGCGCCAGAGCACTTAATACATAAGTTGATGATTGCCTCGGTCCAGCATGATTGAACGGCCGAGCCATCACCACATCGGTTCCGTGCGCGAGGTAGTGTTGAATGCCAAGCAGGTCGGCGGCGGCTTTGCTCGCAGAGTAGGGATTGTTGGGCCGAAGTGGGCAATTTTCGCTGACGGGCATGAACTCAGGCGCGGGGTTGCCGTAGCAGACGCCCGAGCCCACAATCACCACGCGCGGCTTGAGTCCGCTTGCTTTCGCCGCTTCGAGGAGCGTGAGCGTGCCGCCGAGATTGAGTGCCCAGGTACCGCGCGGGTCGGCCACGCTCGCTTGCGGATTCGCCTGCGCAGCGAGGTGATAGATGGCCTCGGGTTGCTTTCGCGCAATGATGTCGGCAAGCCCAGCATCGTCGCCGCTGGCGAGGTCGAATTTCTCGATTCGAGCCAGTCGGCCAAGGCCGTCCTGACCGCTGGGCCAGCGTCCTGATGAGGAAAGCCCGACAATCAGGTCACCCTGTTCCGCGAGGTGCTCGGCAAGATGACCGCCGACAAACCCCGAGATTCCCGTCACCAACGCTCGCATATCAATTCATTCCTGGATCGAACGTGAAAAGACCTGGTCGGATGCCGTGTTTACGCGGAGCGAGTAAGTGTGCGAACTCTGACGGATATCGCAGATTCGACCTTAGAAATGGGTAGCCGGGACAACTTGTTGTCCCGGTCGCGAAGCGACAAGAGGAGATCGCAAAACTGTTCCGCGTTGCCCTCTTGTGGCTGCACCACCCGGACAACAAAGTTGTCCGGACCACCCGATCTAGTCCATCACCATCTCTTAATCCGTGGCTCCTGGCAACTTTCTCGCACAGTCGTAAGCAGGCTCCGACGGTCAATGTACACTCTTGTCACCGAACGATCACGTTCGACTCGAGCTCGGCGATTCGCGCAGCACCGAGTCCCTTGATGCGCTGAAGGTCGTCGACCGAGTCGTACGGACGTCCCGCGATGATCTTCTTCGCTGAACTTGGGCCGATGCTCGGAATCGTCATCAACTCCTGCGCCGACGCATTGTTCACATCAACTTTACGGCCGCTCGAACTGCGTGCCGAAGTCGTTTCACGCGCGTTTGATCGGCCCGTCGATGCACTTCGCACCGCGACGTCGGTCGTTCCGCGCGATCGTTTCGAGGTCGTGAGATCCCACGTTTTGCCGTCGCTCACGATTGAGATCGTGCCTACGAGATCGGTCCGTAACAGCGGCACATGCTTGCGATCAAGCAGTGAAAGTGTCTCGGGATGGGGATGGCCGTAGTCGTTGCCGGTTCCCAGGCTCACCACCGCCTGCTCGGGCCTGACGACGTCGAGCCACTTGGTGTCGGTGCCGTTGCGGCTGCCGTGGTGCGCCAGTTTGAGAATTGTGCAGTCGCGTACCAGGCTCGGGCAATTCCGTTCCCAATAGGCACGCGATCGCTCTTCACTATCGCCGGTCATCAGCGCGGAGAAGTTGCCGTACTCGACGCGGATACCAATCGAGTTATCATTTTCTTCTTGAGTATTGTCGGGCGGCTGGGGCAGGACGTTCAGCACCACTGAGCCCAGGCCGATCTTGCGGACGGTGGTCGTCGGCGTGATTGAACGCATCCCTTCGTCGCGCACGAGCTGGAGCAATTTGAGATAGCTCGACGTCGTGTGCGATGAATTCGTCGCCAGGAACACGCGCGGTTTGAATTCGCGAATGACCTCGGACATGCCGCCGTAATGGTCGGAATGATGGTGAGTTAGCACCACGAGGTCGATCGCTTTCACGCCCTTTTGCTTGAGAAGATTCACGACCGCCTTGCTCGGTCCGGCGTCGACGAGCGCGACTTTCCCTTCGGGCGAGCGGATGAGAATCGAGTCGCCCTGGCCGACGTCGAGCACTTCGACGCTCAGCTCGGCAACGCGTGGAGGCGCGGCAACGGCAGGCGCAGCGAACGTGGCAATCGCGGCGCAAAGGCCGAGAATCAGCGTCTTCACGAGCCCGCGGCGGGATTCCGATGATATGCGGAGGGGGTTTCTCATAGGTTGAGATCTCCCCCGTCATCACCTTTTGTCAGCTCGTTTTGCAGCTTTTTTGTCTGGCTGGCGACCCGAGCGGTCGCGGCGGTGTCGCGCTCGACGGTCAGCCGCAGCACGTCGCCGGCCTTTGCGTCCTTGGGCAAAAGCGAGCGCGGGACGTTGATCGACCGGTCGTCTTCAGTAAGAAGGACGACGATCTCTTTTTTCGGCCCCTCAAAGCGGTCGATGGACAAGACCGTGGTCATAGCGCGGAGTCCTCTCGTGCCTCAAACGGTGCGACTCGGGCAGGTCGCTCAGCATCGAGAGGTGCGCGTCAAAGAAAGAGGGACTCACAGCCCGGCGCGGCATGGTGTTCGCATTGCACTAAAACGTCAAGATGAACTTGAAGGTGATGTTTAAGCGAGTTCAAACAAATCGTTGGCAACTGCCGTAGAAACAGGGTCGAATTCGCAATCCTAAGAACAATCTGGGGAACATTGACGAAAAATCCAATCAAACTCATGCAAAAATGTGTCCCGAAAGCGACGTCGATCGCGTATAATATGACAGTGAGCGACGTCAGCTCATGATCGCGACCTATTCTCGAAGCAGAGACCGCCGAAGTTGGCGGCCCAATTTGTTTGAAGACCCTCCTCATTCGAGAAGGGGATTCCGAAAGGCCCTTCACATGGAAATGCCGGATTTTTACGAGTACTTCCGCGATTTGTTGGAACCTGGCGAGTTGCCTCGCGTTGAATCAACTTGTGGTTTGGATGGCTGCGGACCGTTCACGGTCGATACCGTTAGTGTGTATCACGAGTTGGCTGCTGTGAAATTGATGGCCGAGCCGCAAGGCTTCGCTGGAACGCGCAAGAACGGCTAAGGCCAAGCGCGAACGCTGAAAAGCTATTATTCCAATATGAAAGGCGAGATCCTCCGGGGAATCTCGCCCTTTTTCATTTCTGGGCCGAACGTGGCGATTAGCGGCGAGTCGATCTCCGCTCACCAGAGCGGTCGGCAACGGCAGGCGCTTCGCGTTCACTGCTCGCAGGAGTCGAAAGCCTCTTAGCTGTGAGCACAATCTTGTTCGCCGATGGGTCGCGCACGGTTTTTCCGTCGGCGTCGGTCCCAAGCGTGTGTTCCTTGCTGCGCAGGGGGAACGAACCGTCGTCCTCGGTTTCGAGCACGAACTTCTTCGTCGGCTTAAATCCCTTGCGGTCCCAGATTTCCACGTCGAACTCGTCGCCCGCCTTCCACTCGACCTTAAATGGCCGATCGGGCCAGGCCACCGAGATCGGCCCCTTCCCTGCGACCTTCGCCCGGCCGTTATCCTTGGCGTCGAAGACAACCGCACCTCGTCCGCCCTCGGCGTCGTATTTCACCACGCGGACTTCCAGGTCCACCTCGCGCCCCGAGTGGAACTCGCGGTCATCGAGGCTGATCTTGTCGATCGACACCTCAAATTCGCCCGGCTTGTGGAACGGGTCGAACTGGTTGACGATCGCGCCCAACACGCGCTTCTCAGCGTCCTGAAAACTCTCATCTTCCGGCGATGCCGGCCGTTCAGAGATCTTCACACCGATGGTCGCCAGGAGTTTTTGCATGACCGGATGATCGCGGCTCGCATACCCGCCCAGGCCCATGCCGCTGGTAACGATCAGAACGATGAGTGCCTTAAGTCGTTTGACAATCTTCTTTTCCAGCTTCTTGAGCCCAAGCATGCGACGCCTCCGACGTGAGAAAATCACGCTCGCTCTGCGATGATCCAGGGGGATTGGAAAGCCATCCGCGCTTTCCGCGCAGGTTTGTACCAAACGACGGAGGTTGGTCAACCTCAGCCAGCGCAAACGGCTCAATGACTTGCCTCTGCGCGACATCGCCTGTGTTCTTGGCGCGATCATAGTTACAATGATTTGGATCGTCGGTTGGATCCGGCTGGCACTGGGAACGTGCAAGGGCATGGGCGGACTGATTGGAAAGCTGACCGTTCTCTGTTTCGCCGGGACGTACGGTCTCGCCCTGGCGAGCGACCTGGTCCGGTTCGTCGTCCGCTGGAACTCTCGCTGGTATGCGACCGTCGGCCTTACCCTCCTTGGCTGGATTGTCCAGACCGCCTACCTTGCTAACACCGGCTTTCACGACGCCACAACCCTTGTGACCACACCATTTTGGTCGCTGTTGATCCTCTCGTGGATCCTTGGGGCCATCGACCTTTATCTGCTCGTCCGCTCGCCACGCACCGCGTCGTCGGGACTGTTCCTGATGCCGATGGTGCTGGGGATCATCTTCGCCGCGTCGTGGGGCGCAAAGCGCACCGAGTGGGTCGGCGGACTTGGCAGGTCGTCTCCGGCGGTCGAGTTCTGGGGCACAACCCACGGCCTGCTGCTGATGGCCGGGTCGGTGTTCACCTGCCTGGCGTTTGTAGCAGGTTTGATGTATCTCGTTCAATCAAATAGACTTAAGCACAAGCGCCCACCACGATTCGGCATCGCCCTCCCCAGCCTGGAACAGTCCGAGCGGCTCAATCGAGGCGCAATCGTCATCGCGTTTCCGCTGCTGACGGCCGGCCTGTTGATCGGTGTGATTCTCAATATCGTTCTCAATCGCGCTCAAGGGGTAACGATTGGCTGGACCGATCCCAAAGTCATTAGCACAATGGCGATGTGGGTGGTGTTTGCGGTGCTGCTCCACGCCCGCTACCGTCCGGAGATGCGCGGTCGGCGAATCATGTTGCTAAGCGTGCTTGCTTTCCTCTTTCTGGCGTTCTCGCTGTTCGGGCTGGAGATTCTTCACATCCCCTCTGCGCACGGTGGTGCGAAGGCGACCGGAGGCGTTTCGTGAAGCTCCTCGCCCTGGGAACCGACCACCGGCACGCCCCGGCCGACGTGCGCGAAGCGATCGCCTTCGACGGTTCGCGCCGCGAGGAAGCCCTCGACGCCCTATCGGCCGAATTCCCCGCCGCCGAGGTGGCGATTCTCTCAACATGCAACCGCGTCGAGATTTACGCCGCTGGCTCCGAAGAAGCCGTCCCCTCGACCGGCGCCCTGATCGACGCCCTCGCCCGGTTCCACAAGGTTCCCGCCGAACGATTCGAGCGCCACCTGTTCGACTACCACGACGACCGCGCCATCGCCCACCTGTTTCGCGTCGCCGCCAGCCTCGAAAGCTTGGTTCTGGGCGAAGGGCAAATCATCGGGCAGGTGAAGGAAGCGTATTCGGCGGCCGTCGACCGTAAGACGATCGGCTCGATTCTGCACGCCGTTTTCCGCCATGCGTTATTCGTCGGCAAGAAGGTGCGATCGGAAACCGGGCTCGATCAGGGGAAACTGTCGATCGCCAGCGTTGCGGTCGATGTCGCCCGCGATGTGTTTGACACCTTTGTCGATAAGACAGTTCTCGTCATCGGCGCAGGCAAGATGGCCGACCTCACGCTGCAACACCTGGCCGATCTCCGACCAGGTCGCGTGATTGTCACCAACCGCACTCCCGAGCGGGCAGAAATCGCCGCAAAGAAATGGGGCGGCCAGGTTTACGCCTTCGACAGGCTCGGTGAAGCACTCGCCGAAGCCGATGTGGTCGTCAGTACTACGGCGGCCTCTGAACCGATTGTGAATGCCGAAACCTACAAGCGTGTGCAGCGCAAACGCCGCAATCGGCTGGCACTGATCCTCGACATCGCCATCCCGCGCGACTTCGATCCCAAGATCGGTGATATCGACAACGTGATGCTCTATCACGTCGACGACCTGCAAGCTCAAACCGAAGCCAACCGCGCCCGGCGAGCAAAGAAGGTCGACCCCGCGCTCGCGATCATCGAGACCGAAACCGCCGAGTGCCTGGCGAATCTCCGACATAAACAGCAGGCGGGCGATATTTTACGTCAACTCGGCGATTATGCAGATGCCGCCCGCGTCCGCGAAATGGAAGCGCTCTTCAATCGCTGTCCCGATCTGAACGAATCCCAGCGGAACGCAATCGCCCACACGCTGCACCGCCTTCAGAACCAGTTTCTCCACCACCCTCGTGCCGCGCTCCGATCAGCCGCAGCGGACCCACCCAACGAGCATCCGCATCCGTTGCTCAATGCGGTCCGCCGCTTGTTTGGATTGTCCGAAAGCTGAGCGAGTCGCGTTGCACGATCGGGATCCAGGAGGAGAGGTATTAGGTGGCCGGGACAACTTGTTGCCCCGTTCACTCCAATTCTTTGCACTTGAGTTCTTATAGTCCTAACTCTCAACGGAATCGGCGCTTAAGCAAAATCCGCCGGGAAAGAGTCTTCGAGAAACTCCGATGTCCCGACGGCCCAGACCACGCCGACCTGCACCGGTCTCGACCTCGCGCCCGAAACGCGGCTGGCTGGTGCTTGGCGTTGTCGTCACCGGCGTTGTGTTGGGAACCATCATCTGGGCGATGCTTCCCGTTTCCCCCACCACACTTCGCAAGCGGGCCGAAGACGCCGAAGCGCGAAACAACTGGCCCGACGCCCTCTTAGCCTGGCGTAAGCTCAACACTACTGACGCCGCGCGCGGAAAAACCTGGATGGGCGAGGCTCGCGCCTGTCTTGCTCTCGATCTCGCGGCCCAGGCCGAGGTTGCGTTAAAAAAAGCCACCGACGCCGATCCCGCCGACATTCAAGCCTGGCGCTCCTGGCTCGATATTCTCAGAACCGAAGGGCGTCTGCTCGATTCCGAACGAGTCGGCTGGCGGGCTTATACCTCGGTAGAGCACGGTCAGAAAAGCACGATCCTGAAAGACCTTACGCTCGCGCTCCTCTTCTTCGACGACACGCTCGACAACCTCCCCGACGATCGCACGCTCGCTCGACTCGACCGCTGGGTGAAGGCCGATCCCGACGACGTCGCCGCGCGAATTGCGCTGCATCGTCGCGTTGCATCATTGCCGCGCCCCGGCGATCCCGACGTTGCTGAGTGGATCGAGTATCTCTCGCGCGTCGTTTCGACACGTCCCGACGAGATCATGGCGCGAGAGGCTCTGGTCCAAACTCTCAGCGATCTCGGCGAAATCGATCCCGGCCGCGCCGCACTCGATGGCTGGCCCGAAAATCGCCGCGATGCCGGCTACGCCCGACTCAAGGGGCGATGGGATCTCGAGTACGACAAAAACCCCGCACGCGCCGCAACGAACCTCGATTTCGCGCTGAAGCAACTTCCCCAGGACTGGCGGAGCCGTGCGTTGCTCGCCCGCGCACTTCAAGCGCTCAACGAGCCCGAAGCTGCGCGAAAACAAGCAGCGGAAGTCGCAGCGCTCCGTGAATTGCTCGACCCGGCAAATCTCGTCCCACGCCTTGCCGCCGACTTCTCGGGCTGGGAAGATGCCCGCGCACGGAACGATCTGATCAACCTTTGTAGCCGTGCGGGACTTGAACGCCTGGCTGACGCCTGGCGTCGCGAGGCGTCGGGAACGATTGCGCGCTGAGCGCAACGCGTGTCGGCGAATCTCTTGTCATCGTCGTTCGTTAATGCGATGCTGACGCAGAGAAGGGGTCACGCTGCGCCGGAACGTCGATGGTTCCGCGACGACGCAACACCTGGCGCGGCCGCTCTCGCCCTTTAAAAAGGGAATCCAGGCGATGAAACACGTCACAATCCGCGCGGGGTTGATCGTCGCGAGCTGCGCCCTGATCGCGTACTCGGCGTTTGCTGGTGCTCAGGAAAAGGAAACAAAACCCGCGAGCAGCGCTGAGTTGATGCGCAAGAAGCTCGAAATCTCCAAGGACATTCTCGAAGGGCTGGCCACCGCCCGGTTCGAGAAGCTCGCGGAAGACGCCAAAAAGCTGAAGGATCTGACCGATTCTCCCGTCTGGAAAACCCCGGTGCTCCACAACTCCGAGAGCTACCCCACCCTGCTCCAGGATTTCCGCCGCCCTGTCGACGAGATGATCAAGCAGGCCAAGGCGCATAATATTGATGGCGTGACGCTCGCCTACGTTCAGGTCACAATGAGCTGTGTAAGCTGCCACAAATTCATCCGCGAGCCGAAGCCTAACTAATCGCTCGCTCCTTTTTCTCGGACCCAGCGCAGATCGATCATGCAATATTTCGCGGAAGGTTCACCGACGGCTTCGCTCTCAAACGATCGTTGCTTCGAGCTGGTCGACAGCCTGATCTCCCAGCTGAGTGCGCGCCGTCCCCTGCGCAAGGTGCTGTTGCTCCCGCCCGACGTTACACGATTTCACTCGAACGCCGGACCGCTGACGTGCCACCTTTACCAGCAGCTCTCGCCGATCGCCAACGTGGCGATCATGCCCGCAACCGGCACGCATTTTCCGATCACCGACCACGAACGTGAAGTAATGTTCCCCGGCATTCCCTCGGCCGCATTCCACCATCACGACTGGCGAAACGGCGTCACCACCCTCGGCGAAATCCCCGCGAGCGAGCTTGCCGAACTTTCCGAAGGCGGCGTTAATCTGCCGGTTTCAGTGCAGGTCGATCGCCTGCTCGTCGAGAACGAGTGGGACGCAATCATCTCCGTCGGCCAGCTTGTACCGCATGAAGTGATCGGCATCGCTAATCAGGTTAAAAATGTTCTTGTTGGCACAGGTGGATTTGATCTCATCAACAAATCGCACTGGCTCGGCGCGGTCTACGGCATGGAACGCGTGATGGGCCGTCCCTGGAGCCCGGTGCGCGAGCTACTCACCCGCGCGGCGAAGCGGTTCCTGGGCCATTTGCCAATCACGTACGTGCTCACCGTCCGCGCGCGGGGAGAATCGGGCGCGATCGAAACCCGCGGCATCTACGGCGGCGACGATGTCGAAACCTATCTCCAAGGCGCCGAGGTTTGCCGCGCGGTGAATCTCGACATTCTGCCAACCGCGCCCAAGAAAGTAGTCGCCTACCTCGATCCCGAAGAGTTCAAATCGACCTGGGTCGGCAACAAGGCAATCTATCGAACCCGTATGGCCGTCGCCGACGATGGCGAGCTAATTGTCCTGGCCCCCGGCGCACGCCAGTTCGGCGAAGATCCCGAGATCGACCGCCTGATCCGTCGCTACGGCTATCGCGGCACGCCCGCAACGCTCGACGCCGTCGCCACGCACCCTGAGTTAGCCAACAACCTCTCCGCCGCCGCGCATCTGATTCACGGCTCAACCGAGGGACGGTTCCGCGTCACCTATTGCCCTGGCCATCTCTCAGCCGAGGAGATTCGCAGCGTCGGTTTTGAATATGCCGACCTCAAAGAAATGCAGGCGCGCTATCCCATCGATGAGTTGCGCGATGGCTGGAACACACGCAACGGCGAAGAATTCTTCTACGTTTCCAACCCTGCGCTTGGTCTCTGGGGCACGGCCGAACGCTTCGGGTCATAGTCGAACTGGCTCTAACAAAACCCTGCTATCCTCATTTTCAGACGAGGGCCTTAATGGGGATGAGATGGATTACGAGCAATGGCAAAACGAGTTGATAACGCTCATCGCAGCAGCCCTGGAGGAGTTCCGGAGCGAGGCCGAGGATGATATGGCAATGTTCGCCGTGGACTGTCATCCATGGAATGGCACGATCGCGCTTGCGTTCCTAACCCATTCCGAATCGCAGGACGATCCGTCTCTTCGCAACGTGTCGGAGATGGCGGCCTGGAGATACTACGATTTCGGAGCTGGGTTAACATCCTGGCGGCCCGCACAAGGCGTAGCATCAGCGATGCGGGTGGTCTACGAAGGAGCCGGCGAGGACCGGCATGACGTATCCAGTTGGTTCTTCCAAGGGTGTGCAACAGCCTCAGCATCCAAGCGAGTCCGGCAGGCACTTTCTCGATATCGCCTGGCGAAAGGCTTCAATCTTACGGTCCCGCATCCTGATACCGGCGAGGAGTTTTACCTACCGGGCTAGCGAATCAGGTAGGGCCCTGTGCCGTCGTGACTCAACTCGCGAAAGCAGATGACGCTCATTCGAGTTCGGACATAACGGAAAATGAATGAACAATTGATCGAAAGAATCCGTTACCACGCCCTTGCCCGGGTCGACCCACTCGCATTCGCAAGTGCATCCGAAGCTGATGTGGACGAGGCGGAAAAATCGCTTGGGTTCACGCTGCCCGATCTACTCAAGGCGTGCTATTTGAAGGTCGGCAACGGAGGCTTCGGCCCTGGTTATGGCTTGATTGGCGTCCGAGACGGTTACAAGTCGGACCTTGGTACTCTTGTGGAAACTCTCAACGCGATCAAGGAAGGCGCAGAATTCGACGGCGACGAGTGGCCACAAGGGTTGCTGCCGTTTTGCGAATGGGGAAGCAACATTTTCTCTTGTGTCGATTGCCAGGACGCGCAGTATCCAATTTACACGTCGGAATACTGTGTGCCGCGACCTCAAGGCCACTCTCTCGAAACATTCTTCGAACTCTGGATCGCCGGCAAAAGTATTTTGGATTATAAACCATCATATGTCGAATCAATTGACATCATCAATCCGTTTACAAAGACAAAGAGTCGCGTGTCGAAACGTCGGCCGAAGTAAAGTGCAATCCCATGCTTAAACAGTTGGTATAAGCATAGGATTCAACACATCACGCCGAAAACTCGGGTGCCACTGGCTATGCCAGTGCTCTGGAAGCCAAACGAAAAGAGGTACACCACTGGCATAGCCAGTGGCACCCTCCTCAAAATCTCACTATGTCAGTGCAGCCGATTGTCATTCACGGCCGTTCCGGCGTGGCACCAACCGGCACCAGCGAAATATCGTCAATCCAAACCTCGCCCACTTCCTCAACACTCGACAGCCGGAAATCGAGCGCCAGTGAGGTACACTCCGGCTCGGTCTTGATGATCCGCTCAACCTTCGTCCAGCGCCCCACCTTGGTATGACGCTCCTCGAGCGCCCCTTGATGCAAAATATCCCAACCGGCCGGACTATCACGATATTGAGATAGTTTTGCGCAAAATGTTCCTTCAGTACCAGGCGCAATCAAATACCAAAACGTTAATTTTATCTTCGTGTTGTAACGGACATTTCGCTCGGGAAAGCGATAGTAATTGTTACCCGGAACGTGGGCTTCCAAGTGCAAACTATCGGGCGCAGAGACGAAATGGAGCGTGTCGAGTCGGTCTTCCGACGGTGCCGCCCATAATTCCTTCGCCTGCGCATAATAATGTTCGCGATCGAGCATCAGCGTGTCGCGCAGCGTCGCCGTGCCGAGCTTCAGCTCGACCGAACGCTCGCCCAGCATGGGGTCGTACAGACCGTAGAGAAAGTGTTCATGTTCGAGGCGCAGCCGGACGCACAGCACGCCGCCAGGGTTGATCGTCACCGCGGGTAGCGGATCGGGCGCATTGGCGGGAGTTGTCTTCACGCGAGCCGCCGGCTCGGGACCGTTCGCCGGCCAGACGCGCACGACCAGGCGCTCGTGGCAAGATCGCGTGCAATCGGCAGATGTGATCACGTCAAACGCTGTTGTTCCAACGCCGAGAACTCGAGTCATCGAGCGTCGAGGAACGGCGTGCGCCGGTACGTGTGAGTTTGAAACCCAGCCTTCAATCGCTGCCCCAATTTCGGCGGGCGGCAGCGTGACGACTGAAGATCCATCGAGCTTGAAACGATAATCGACTTGCCAGTCACCCTGGTCCTGAGCGATGACGCGTTCGATCATCCGCCACTTGTAGGGTGCGGCCGAGGTTTCGGTGGTGGGTTTGCCGGGAGGAGCCGCAACCGTTGTGCGGCCGAGTGAAATGCAGATCAGCAGGGTGGCGGGAAGCAGGAGTGTGTGGGCTCGTCCGCGCCCTGCGCGCAGCAGACTGGTAGGATCGGTCGCCATCGACATGAGTCACCTCGCCCTTCCGTGGGTCGATGCGTCACTCGCCTGAAATCCCGCGCGTCTGGAAGAGAGGCCGGTCCCCGGCCCATCCGCGACGTTGCGGTCGAGACGTCAAATGCGCGGGCGAGCGACGCTCCTGTGGGCGCGCTTTGCCGTCTCATTCGAGGTGTCTGTCATCAACTCCGAACAGAATCTAGGATCAAAAAACGGCGGTTTAGGTTCGTCCCAGAAAACGCGCGAGTCGCGATGAATCAGCGCGCGGGACAGGAGATGTGTTGCGTGATGTTGACATGAGTACAACATCGGGAGAGGTGCCGAAGCAGCAGCACGGTCGGGGGGACCGGTGGAGAGGTGTGCTGGTGGGAGTGTCGATCAATCGTCGGCTTCGTCGTCTTCCTCGAGGCTGAGAGGAAGCGATTCGGCCGCCCGGTCGAGAAAGCGAGAGAGAAAACGTTCGACGAAGATCGCCACCGCGATTTGCGTCGTTGCGTTGTCCATACCCCAAATGCTGGCCCGAGGTTCGGTCAGCAGCGGGTCCATCTGCACAAAGTACGTGTCGTCGACCGCCAGCGAGAAAGGCATCTCGTCGAACCAGCGATGGGCGAGCGCGTTCACTCCAGGGCCGCCGACCGAGAGCGTCGGCAGCGATTGCAACGGTTCGTCGTTCAACCAGCGAAAGTCGGCGACAACGGCCACCTGGGTTGGTGTGTTGTCTTCCGGCACAGGGCGCCGGGCGATGGCCCGTTCGACCTGCTGTTTGAGATAGTAGGCGAGCGGCCGATCGACTTCCTCGGCCCGAAGCGTGCTGCCGACGACGATCAGAATGAACCGTTCCGGCGATTCGCCCGACATGCAGCAGCGCCCCAGTCCTTCGGCAATCCTGGCCTGAATGAGGTGTCGATTCTCGACTTACCTCACTCAATTCAATGCTACCGCCACCACCACCGCAAAGACAAGGGAACCCTCTACCAGGAGAGATAGTACATGGGCGTCGGACGTTGCGAAAATCCATCGACCACCTCCTCTCTTTCCTGGACAACTCCCTGCTAGTGCGGCATCTGCTCCGTCGCCTTCCACAGCGCCACGCGCCTGAGTGCAGCCTCGGCCGCCTGGAAATCGTCGTCGCCTTCTCCTTCAAACTGCTGACCCACCGCCCTGCGGCCCGCCAGCGGGATCAGGCAGCGAAATCGCGACTTCCCACCCGGCTCGCCCTCAACTTCGTATCGGCTGACTCCCAGTTCACGCATCCGCTTTCGGAGGTCATTCCAGTTGCGAACGCCCGTCACCGGCTGCGATGCCGGCGCGACTTCCGGGTCAGTAATCCGAGGCGAGGTTGGTTCCGTGATCGCAGGAGTTGAAGATGCGGTCGGCAGCGGCAGCTCGGCCGGCATCGGATCAGCAAGCTTCGCTTCCGACTTCGGCGCCGGAGCGGCAACCGCGATCGTCTTGGTGTGCGACGAAGCGTCTGGAGTCTTCGACGACGAGCTTTCGGCGCTCGCGGTCGTTGTCGATCCCGTGATCGTATCGAGCGTAAGCGCAGGCAAAGGCGCAGCGGGAACCTCGCGCGGCTTCACGGGGTCGGGCGTGGGGTATTCTGAAGGTTTGGCTGGGCTGGTTGACGATCCACTCGATGTAATCGGTGGATTCGTCGCAATCGGCAAGGTCGACGCCTCGTAGCGCGTACGAATCGCGGCCTTGAGCCATTCCAGCCCAGGGCCGTTCATTACCGCGCCTCCAGTGAAGGCGGCGATCACCAGTACAAAGGCAAAGCACGCTTTGCGCAAAGGTCGCGGCCTCCCTGCCCAACCACCTGCCTTGAATAATCCTGGTCGAATGCCGAATAATATAAGGGTCGTCCCCGATTCGGTCGATAACGATGATCTCCGATCATCCCCGCCGAACGGGCTCGTGCGCCCTCAATATTTGCAATATGCGATCGGCCTGAAACACGCCCACTTGACCCAAGATCGGCTGATTGGTCAAGGTCAGTCGAGCGAATCCGGCGTGGCGCGGGTGGAAATAAGGACGTCAACGCGTGCACCGTCTCAAACCTGCCGTCGAGCCCTACGCGGAGTTGCCCTATCGCCCGCGCCGGCTCATTCGCGAAGGAACCGGCACCTGGTTGGGCCCCGCGCGAATTGTCAGCGGCTTTGAACTGCTCTGGACGGCCATCTGGTTCGTTCTCACGCTGCCGTTCCGGATCGTCTTCGGCATCTTCAGCATTCTGGGCCGAATCGCCGCGCTCGTAGTTGGGTTCGCGATCATGGTTCTGGGCGCAGCCCTCCTTCCCGGGCCCTTCGTGCTGATCGGCCTACCGCTCTTCGCGCTCGGCCTCCTGCTCGCGCTTCGCTCGCTGGGATAAATCGCCCGTGATGCGTTCCATCGACCTCGACCAGAACGCGACCACACCGCTCGACCCGGCCGTGCTCGAAGCGATGAGTCCCTACTGGCTTGCCGGCGGCAATCCCGAAAGCCGCCACACCCTTGGCCGCGCCGCCCGTCGAGGATTAGAGAAGGCGCGCGAAACCGTCGCCAAAACCCTCGGCGCTTCGCCGATTGAAGTGATCTTCACCTCCGGCGGCACCGAAGCAAACAACATCGCACTTTTTGGTGTTCTGGGTGATGACGTCAAGGATGCGCACATCATTACAAGTGCGATCGAACATCCCGCCGTTGCCGGCCCGTTGAAAAGGCTGGGCGAGCGAGGCGCGACGGTTGACGTAATTGGCGTGAACCACGAAGGGTTGGTTAGCCCTTCTGACTTCGCCGCCGCAATTCGCCCCGAGACGCGGCTGATCACCCTGATGCTCGCCAACAACGAGATGGGCGCGATTCAGCCTGTTGCCGAGGTTGTCAAACTCGCCGAAGCGCGTGGAATTCCGGTTCATACCGACGCAATCCAGGCCGTCAGCCGCATTCCAGTGAACTTTGAATCTCTCGGCGTAACCACACTCGCCGCCAGCGCACACAAATTCCATGGACCCGCCGGCGTTGGCGTTCTTCTGGTACGCAGCGGCACACGTGTCTCGCCGGCGTATGTCGGCGGCGGCCAGCAGCGCGGCATTCGACCCGGCACCCAAACGGTGGCACTCGCCGTCGGCCTGGCGACCGCGCTCGAACGCTGGCATGGGGACAGGGAAGTGCGCATCGCACGGTGGCGCGCCCTTCGCGATCACCTCGAAGCCAGCCTGATCGCCTCGTTCGGATCCGACCGCGTGATCCGCAACGGCCCGCGCGACGAGTCGCTTCGTCTCCCTCAAACGCTGAATCTCGGCTTCGAAGGCCGCGACAGCGATTCACTGCTCATCCAACTCGACACTGCCGGCGTAAGCATCTCCCTCGGCTCCGCCTGCGCCAGCGGCTCCACGACACCTTCAGCGACGCTCGTGGCAATGGGTGTTCCTGTTTCGCGCATCAAATCATCGGTCCGCTTCAGCCTGGGGGCGTTCACGACCGAGGCCGAGATCGACGAAGCGATTGAACGTATCAAAAAAGCGCTTCTTGGCAGCTAGCGATAAAAACACTTCCAATTAATCTAGTGATTATGCATTGCGTTGCCACGGTCCCCGACCGCTCTGAGGCCTGTTCGATGCTTCCGCGACCGCTATGATAGATAACAGCGCACTTTCTTGAAGCAATCCTTTCAAGCATCACCGCTCGACGTTTTTGCATTGTCAGAAAGGTCGGTGCCCTGTGTCGGATACTCGGCAATGTGTCTCCTGGGCGCTCGAACGTAAATGTCCTTTCCGTAGCGGCGACGATTGGTTTCTGCCGGGGCCAACCAGCACCCAGCTATTCGATTTGAAATGCGTCGACTCGGCCTTGCGCGACAATCGAGTGATCGGGCCAATCTGCGTGACTTCCTGGTTAACCACAAGCGATAGCGAAAACAATTCCCATCGAATTCCGCATGATGGCTTCAATATCAATGAACGCTTAGCATGTTTCGGCGGCTATGCCCATATGGCGGAGACTTGCCAAACCTGCGAAGCGAATGTGCAGGTCGACGGCGAATCTACGGTGGCCGGTTGCTCCGGTGATGTCGAAATATGGCCCGATTCCGAAGAGCTTGATCAGGCACTCTGGGACGTCATCAATCAACGCGGGCTTGAGTCACAACTTCGCACCCTGTTTCCGGTCACGACACCGCTCTGGTACGGCTTCTGGATCAACTCGCCGCTGCAGCGTCCTCAGGCCGAGTTTCTGCACGAGCTACTCAGCGCGGTTTGGGACGTTGATGAAGCCGAAGACAAGGATCTCCGCACCTTCCTCAAAGCGCTCGAGACGGCAATCCGCTGGGAATTGCCAGTGCACGTCAGCTTACCCCCGCTCGGCCATGCCGACATGGGCTACTTCACCGTGTTTCCTCACTGCCCGCGCTGCAAGGCCAATGCGCCGGTCGGGCGCTGGAAGCAGTCTTACCCAACAGAACCGCATGTTTGCGAAGTTTGCGGTGAGATTTTTATTCCGAATGAACATCACCACGTATCAGAACTCGATGAATCCGATTGGTCGGACAACTCGCTGGAGAAGCAGTTAGGACCCGAAGGGTATACGCAGTTCGTGCGCGACTTCCTATTCCAGCAAGGCTCGCCATCCGCGCAGGTGGATGACATCGTCGACAATGCAAACGATGGCCCGCTTTTGCGCCAGATCATGGCGATGCGACTCAAGCGAAACGCAACCCTGCTTCGTTTGCGAGAGAGCTCGGATCCACGCCCGAGCGAGCCGCTGACAATCACCCTCGCTCCCGGCGTCGCGATGGAATTCGTCACCATTCCAGCCGGCGAATTCCTCATGGGTTCGCCGAACGCTGAAGAGAATTCGACTGAATCACCCCAGCATCCGGTTCGCATCGCGCGATCATTTCTGATCGGCCGATTTCCCGTCACTCAGGCGCAATGGGCGGCGTTGATGAACGCGACGAGATCAAAGCATCCGGGCAACCCGCAACACCCGGTCGATCGGGTGAGTTGGTTTGATTGCCAGGAATTCTGCGAAGCCCTTTGCCAGCGTTTCGGCCGCATTTTTCGTCTGCCAAGCGAGGCCGAATGGGAATACGCCTGCCGCGCGGGGACGACGACGAAGTACGCATTCGGCGACGTGCTCTCGACCGATCAGGCCAACTTCACATCATCCGCCACAATGTTCAGAACGCCGCCCGACGATGACGACGCGGACGAGGTCGTTTCCATTTTGATGGATATGCCAGAAGAAGACGATTCGCCCGCGGACTCTCGTGCGACACCTTGCGCCGTCGGTAGTTACCCACCCAACGCGTGGGGGATTTACGACATGCACGGCAACGTGAACGAGTGGTGCGAAGATGTCTGGCATCCGAACTATTCAGACGCACCAGCCGACGGCAGTGCCTGGCTCAAAGGTGAGAATGAAGATCCATTCCGGGTAACCCGAGGCGGCTGGGCTTCTGGGACAGAATTCGTATGCACCAGCACTTCACGATCTCAATTGCGCGCCGATGCCGGACCACCCGACCCCGACGATGATTTGGAAGAAGACGACGATTTCTTGAAGCTCATCTTTGAAGACTTCGAAGTGCCAACGGGCTTTCGCATCGTTTGTGAGCTGTTTTGAGCGACTTCCCGGACCTTAACGTCGCTTGTATCCAAACGCCTGCTCCCACGCCATCTTGTCAGCGGCATACTTTCGAAGGAACTCCCGGACCGTCTGCGAGCTCGCCGTGACCTTGACGGATTTCACAAACCGTCTCTCGTCGACCGATTGCGGAAGTTCATTTTTGTGCTTTTCCACGAACTCGTCTGACACCATTGCGATGTAAATATCAGGACCTCTGCGCTCCATTTTGAAGATGAAGTGGGCGACTCCGTCTTGGGGACGCTCTTCATTGTGCGGACATGCGGCGTCGAGGAAATAGGAGTCTCCTAGTTGTATTAGATGGAGCTTGAATGGCGTAGGCTCGGGAGCCTTTTGGCCTTTAGCTCCCGGGTCTAATGTGGTCACGCGATAAGCCTTGGACGTGGGAGCATCGCGCTCGACCTTGATGAATCCAGGCCGAGGCTCGATAGCCTCCCACTCGCCTAGCAATTTCGCGTCGAAGATTGCGTCTTTTTCGTCGGGCGAACAAAGCCCGCTCTCAAAGTAGGAGCAGCTTGGCGTGAAAAAAAGACAAGTGATCGCGATGAACGTGGTTCGCATAAAGATCTCCGTGAGTTGCTGAAAACAAACGCACCGGAGGTTCGGGAATATTTCAACTCCCTAATCGATCTACGTGCAAATCCACGCCCCACGCTAATCCACGATCACTTTTCTTGAATTCTTGTTTCGCAACGAGATAAATCGATAAAAGACGTTCACTCGTTAACTGCGTGCATGATTATCACGACGCCGAGAATCCTCCATCAATCATCAACACCGCACCCGTAAAAAACCGAGCCCGATTCGACGACAAGAAAACGAAAAACTCCGCAATCTCCTCGGGCGCAGCGATGCGCCCAATCGGGTGCCCCTGCTCCAACCCGCGCAAGAAGCCCGCCGCATCCCCCGAATCAACCGCGGCCTTCTGCAAGAGCGGCGTATCAACCGTGCCAGGGCAAACCGCATTCACGCGAATGCCAAACGAGGCATAGTCAATCGCCATTTGTCGAGTCAGTTGCACAACCGCCCCTTTGGACGGTCCGTACGCCCCCTGCCCCGGCATGCCGCATACCGATGAGATCGAGCCGGTGTTCAGGAACAGCCCGCTCCCTTGCGGCTTCATCACGGGAATGACGTAACGCGCCGACCAGTAGATCGACTTCACGTTCACGTTCATCACCCGGTCCCACTCTTCAGGCGTGTGGTCAGCGATTGGCTTTACGCAGGCAATCCCCGCGTTGTTGATCATCACGTCGACACGTCCAAAATGATCGATCGCTGCTTTCGTGTAAGCGCGAGCCGTCTCTTCCTGCGAAACATCGCCAACAACTGCGGCAACGCGATCGTGCTGGCCGTCGGCAAGCGAATGTGCGAGCGATGTGAGATTCGTGTCAGTGTCGACCGCCACCACGCGCGCGCCGGCCTTCACGAACAGCCGGACGATCGCCGCGCCAATGCCCGACGCCGCGCCTGTAACAATCGCCACCTTGTCCTGCAATTCCAGCGTGCTCATCGCTCATCCAACTTTCGATCGAAGATCGTACATAATCCATGTCGCCTGGCGATTCGCCTCGGCGTCGGCTCCAAAATTATCCAGTTCATCGGCAACTCGACAAGCGGTCACCCACTCGGCCCTTCGGCCCACTCATTCACGCGGCAGTCCAGCGATCAAACCCTGAAGCAAGCCCCATTCGTAACGGCTCGCTTTCCAGCCTCGCGCGTGAAGCGTCTCGTCCTCCCACTTCGATGCCTGAAGATTTGCCTTCACATATTGCCCAGGTGGAAAGTCGCGCACGTGGCTTTGTAGCTCGTCGGGCTTGTGGCAACCGGTGCACGAAACCAGCACCTTGCTCCGTTCGTGTCCGGCATTTCTGCGCAAAAAGAGTATGAAATCGCGTTCGCGATCGTCGGGCGCGAGCGCCTTCAAACTGGGTTTGCCGGCGATGAATTCCTGGCGATTTAACTTGAACTTGTGCATCCCCTGCCCGCGAACTTGCACAGATTCAACCACCGGTGTGACCACAATTCGGCCGTGGTTGTCGATCAACATCATCTGTCGGACAAGCGCGAACTGGGCTCCTTCGACTCCAGGAATTTGCCTGACATTGGGGTTCGCTTGAAGCTTTGAGAGACACTTCAACGCCTGTTCCCGTCCGCCTGGTACTCGCATGAAAACGAAAAACGCAGATCGACCGCCGAACACTTCGGCATGCGTTCGCGCCGCGGGAGCAAGCTCTTGTGAGCCCAACAAAACCCACGGCCCATCGGTTTCCCAGAGGCGTGAAAGCTCGAGACCTTGGGGAAATGTTCCGTTCTGGATCGCTTGATCGAAATTGTCGGGGAGCGCGCCAATCTGTTCGGCGGAAAGGGCAACGCGCTGAAGCATTTTGCCCGCGCGAGTTGCCAGTTCAATCTCCTCATCGCCCGTCACGAGCGCACGCGGCTGCGCGGTCATGTCGAAAAATGCCCAAAGATCGCGCTGAAGAATCGCACGCTTGCGAGGATCGGTGATCAGCGTTTCGCCTTTCGCCGCGATGAATTCATCGAGCGCGTTCTTGGCGCGAGAGCGGCGCTTGGCCGCTTCGCGATACGGACTATGTTCGGATGGAAACGGCCGATAGGGGCTGTTTTCGATCAAAAACGGGTCAAGCTCGTCAGGATCTTCCAGCTCTTCAGCCTCAATCCTGGCGAGCAATGCTTCGTAAAGATGGTTCCAGGGATGCTTGGGATCCGAATCAAAAAACGTGACGGTAGGTGGGTTGTCTGCCCTCGCACTTGGCGCTGAGATCAGGCACGTCAGTGCAAGGGCAAACAGGCGAGTATATGGCCGTTGCGAGAAGGACATGGCACGCCTCCCACGCCGACTTGCACGCGATGAAATCTCACGCGAGCGTGACTGTGATCACATTGACCGACGCCGGCGGCAGCACCCTGCGAAGGTCTCCGCTGGTCACCTGTTCGTCTCTGGGCTTGATGGCGTCGGGACGCTCGAACGTGTTGTGCGCGGCGAGATTCGTATCAGTGAGCACACGATGTGCCACACACGTCCCCTTCGTCCCCTTGAGCCGCAAGTCGACCTCAGCCGGCTCGGTCGCGTGGGTGTTCACGAGCGAAATCGTCAGCGTCTTCCCCTTGATCGACGCCGCACCCGCAAGTCGCGGAATCGTGCCGTCCTTGAACGAAACCGCCGGCGCCTCGGCGTCGATGCGCAGCGATTTGCCGCCGTGGTGCGCCTTATACATCTCGAAAACGTGGAACGTCGGCGTGGCGACGAACTTGTCACCATCGGCCAGGAACAGCGAGTGAAGGTTGTTCACAAGCTGAGCGACGTTCGCCATGTCGATCTTTTCGGCATGACGATTAAAGATGTCAAGCGAGAGCGCCGCGACGAGCGCATCACGCAAGCATCCCATCTGCTCGAACAGGTGATGCTTGTTGATCTCGGTTCCAGCCGGATGCCAGGCGCCCCACTCATCAATGATGAACTTGATCTTGTGTTGTCGATCGAATTCGCCAATCACCGCCCACTGGTCGGTAATCAACTTCTCCATGACGAGTGCTTTTTTGAACATCTCGTACCATTGATCGGTCGAGAACTTGAGCGCATGTCCGGTTGTGCCGCAATAATAATGCGGCGCCCAACCACTGATCGGCGCTCGCGCGCCATCAACCCACTTCTGGAAGAAGCGACGAGTCCAGTCGAGGTCGTTGCTATTCGGACCCGCCGCAATCAAGTAGAGCGGCACGCCGAACGCCGGCACCCACTCGGTGAATTTGCGGTATTCGCGGCAATAATCTTCGGGCGTGAACTTGCCGCCACAGCCCCAGCTTTCATTCCCCACACCCCAGTAACGCACGCCGAACGGCTCGGGACTACCATTGATTGCCCGCTCCTCGGCGAGCGTCGTGCGACCATCAGGCGCATTGCAATATTCGACCCAGTTCTGAAACTCCTGCGGCGTGCCCGTCCCCACGTTCGCAGCCAGGTAGGGCGTCACTTCGCAAAGCTTGCAGAAGTCGAGAAACTCATGCGTGCCGAACGTATTCGGCTCGATATCTTCCTGCCAGCGGCCGTAACGCTTGGGACGTTTCGCCACGGGACCAATGCCATCGCGCCAATGATAAGCGTCGGCAAAACAACCGCCCGGCCAGCGGACGACGACTTTTCCAATCCGCTTGACGTGATCGATGATATCCTTGCGAACGCCGCGAACGTTGGGGATTTTCGAGTCCGGACCAACCCAGATGCCGTCATAAATCACGCCGCCAATATGTTCGGCGAACTGGCTATAAAGCTCGGGTTTGATGGTGCCAATCGCCTCATCGATGGCAATCGTCACCGGCAGCGCGTTACCTCCCTGCCGCGCCAGCCCCGAGTTCACCATCAACGACGATGCCGCCGCACCCGCCATCACACCCAGGACCGTCCGCCTGTCCATCATCGCGATCTCCCAGCTTGCGCCTCGCACGAATCCCCCACGCATGCTAGCGATGTGGACGATCGTTCGCTACGGTGCTCCAATTTCAACAAGCTGCGCACAATGCATCAATTGCGTCTAAAAATAATGGACCTCAAGCTGGTTGAGCTCGATCTCTTTCCACGAATCTCCAAGCGGTGGCTCAAACACTTCGGGGTCAATTCGGTCGCGAATGATTGGTGCGTCGAAGTCGTACGTCTGCGTTTCTCGACCATTGGGCGATACCAAGAGAATTCGATTCGGCAAGAAAGTGAGGAGACTCAGTTCGACAAACGCCATTGAGAAGAGAGGAATATCGTCGGTTGTATCTCGTGCGTATTGGTTGTCGACGAGACGGAAGAGAATAGCGTCGTCATTCCGACCGATGAGTTGAATCTTGAACCGACCATCCTTCCTAAGTCCAACGAATGGGTCTGACCGGAGCGGCGGATAGACAAGGTTGGACTGGAACTTGAAGAATCCCGGCATCGTTCCCAGCCCAAATGTCGCCCACCGATCGGGCTGGTGCCGCGTGAAGCTCGCCTTCGTCTGCAGAATGTGATCCAACATTGTCACGCGCGGCCCGTTCCACAAAATCTGTACCCGACCTCCCTCCGGCGTCGCGTCATAGTCGATCGCAAATCTGTCCGGCGCAGCGAACGACATCGTCCCCGTATATTTCCGAACCTGATTCCTGGCGACAGACCTTTCAACGCAACGAAACTTCACCTGAAACGATGGATTCTCGTCGGTTTGGTCGCGCCATTTGCGAATCGACCGGGTGAGAAGATCGTGTTCGATCTCTTCTTCTATTTCATCAAGCGTTGGCGGCCCGATCGGTTCCACCGGAGGTAATCCGGCAATCGCCGGAAGCAATCCGGAACACACAACAAACATCAACACAAAGACAGGCTTGCGAAAGTATTTCATGATTTCACCGTCGATCCCTACAAATCGTGAACCAACGAAAGCCCGCGGCTAGAAGTATTCGACTTCCTCTTGATAGCTTTCATTTTCCTTCCACGACCCTGCAACGTCCGGCTGGAACACTTCGGGCTCGACTCGATCGCGAACCATAGGCGCTTCGGACTCATACGTCTGCGTCTCGCGGCCGTTCGGTGAAATCAGAAAGATGCGATTCGGCAGAAATGTGTGGAGGTTGAGTTCGATATATGCTTTTGAGAAGAGATACACATCACCGCTCGTGCCTCGATCATAGTTGTCGACCAGGCTGAATAGAATCGCGTCGTCGTGTTGCCCAATGAATCGAATCCGAAACCGCCCATCCAGTGGGTAGCCCGTCAAAGGGTTCGAACTCAACTGAGGATAAACAAGACTGGCCTCGAACTTGAAAAAGCCGGGCATCGACCCAGGCGCAAAAGTTCTCGATTTTGCTTGTGGTGCGCGGATGAACCGCATGATCGTGCGCGACTCGTGATCCAACGTCGACACCCGTTGCCCGTCCCATATCACTTGAATTCGCTTACCCTTTGGCGCAGGGTCGTAATCGATCGCAAACTTGTCAGGCCAGCCGAAATGCATCTGCCCTGTGTGTTCCCGAACGCGATTTGTTGCGACCGACCGCTCAACGCAGTGGAAATTCACATCATACGAGACATTCTTTTTGCCTCGCGCCCGCCATTTTTGAATGACCCGGACGAAGAAGTCGTGCTCAATCTCTTCAACTATCTGGTCAGACGTCGGTGGACCGACTGGCATTTCAGGCGGTAGTCCCCCAAGCGCAGGAAACAACCCGCAAAACGTAACGAATAGCATCACGACGGCGGGCTTGCGAAAACATTTCATGATTACACTCCCCCAAGCGCGCATCGACCCAGAATCAAAGTCGCAATTCGCGCGAATGGGCCGACGCACATCTCCGCTTGCATTCTCTTCACATCGAGCGTATTATTAATTGGACTTCGTCATCCAATTATCGAGTTTTGGCGGGTGGTTGGGGTTCAAGTGTATGAAATGCAGCATTTGGGTGATGATTGTCCTTTTGATTTCCGTCTCTCTCGCTCGCGCCGAACTGCCGATCGACGAGGAGCCGATTCGCTATCGCAATACCACCGCCACCGATCGCATCGCGAAGTTGCAAAAGCAAGTTCAGTCGGGCGAGGTTCGTTTGAAGCATTCGGGCGACGAGCGGGGATATCTGGCCTCGGTGTTGCAAGCCCTCAAAATACCGGTCGAATCGCAAACGCTAGTCTTTTCCAAAACGAGTTTTCAGCACACGCGGATCGCTCCCAAAACGCCGCGCGCTCTCTATTTCAACGATGATGTCTATGTCGGTTTCGTACGCGGTGGCGATGTGCTCGAATTCGCCGCCGTTGATCCGCAGCTTGGGGCCGTTTTTTACATCATGGACAACCAGCCTGACGAAAAGCCGGAGTTTCAGCGCCAGACCGACACCTGCACTCAATGCCACGTTTCCGGCAAAACGAAGGATGTGCCCGGCCTGATGCTTCGCTCGGTGTTTCCCGATCGCGCGGGCTACCCCGTCTTCAGCGCGGGGGCGTATTTGACCGACCAGACCAGCCCGTTCAAGGAGCGCTGGGGCGGCTGGTATGTCACGGGTACGCACGGCGATCAGCGGCATATGGGCAACATGATCGTCAGTAGCGCGCTCAACCGTCCTGAAAGTGCCGACCTCGAAGCTGGTGCCAATCGCACGAGCCTGAAAGGTTTGGTCGACACTGCTCCCTTCTTGACCAGCACAAGCGACATCGTGGCGCTCATGGTGATGGAGCATCAATCGCAGATGCACAATTTGATCACATCTGCAAATTACCAGGCCCGCATTGGTCGGCATTACGACCTTGGCATGAACAAGGCGTTCAACGAACCGCTCGACCGCGTCTCGCAAAGCACGCGCAGCCGGATCAATTCGGCGGCTGAAAAACTGGTCGCCTACATGCTTTTCTCCGAGGAAACGAAGCTCACCGCGCCTGTAGTTGGCTCGCCCGAGTTCGTCCGTGCGTTCAGCCAAAACGCCAGGCGAGATGCCCAAGGTCGATCGCTTCGTGACTTCGATTTGAAGACGCGTCTGTTCAAATATCCATGCAGCTACTTGATTGACTCCGAAGCATTCGAAGGCTTGCCACCACTCGTAAAAGAACGCATGTATGAGCGTTTGAAAGAAATTCTCACAGGTCAGGATAAACACGCAGAATACGCGCATCTTTCCAGCGACGATCGTCGCGCGATTCTTGAAATCCTCGTCGCGACCAAGCCCAACCTTCCGGCCGACTGGAAATCGCTCGTGAAATCCGAAACAATTCGTTGACGTCGCCCCCTGCAAGCCGTTAGCCTCGGGGAAGTGCGAGTGACGGCGGAATTTGGGGGCGACGGTGATGCGTACGAAGCTGGCGATTGTCTTGGCGCTCGTGATCATAAGCGGCTGCGGCGGCGATGAACCCGCGGCGACCAAGCCTGGTCAGCCCTCAGCGGCGGCTTCAGAGAAACGCGAAGTTGTGGTTTACACTGCGCTCGATCGCGAGTTTTCTGAACCGATCCTGCAAGCGTACGAAGCCGACACAAAAACGCAGGTGCTGGCGAAGTATGATGTCGAGAGCACGAAAACGGTCGGCCTGACGACGACGATCGTCGCCGAACGGACCGCCCCGCGCTGTGATTTGTTCTGGAACAACGAGATTCTCAATACGATTCGCCTCAAAAAGCAGGGGATTTTACGGTCGTGGACGCCTCCCAACGCCGCCGATTTTCCTGAGACGTTTCGCGCCAAGGACGGCACCTGGTACGGCTTCGCGGCGCGGGCGCGAATCATCATCGTCAACACGAAGCTCATCCCCGATTCCAAGGATCGCCCCACCAGCATTTACGATCTGACGAACCCGAAGTGGAAGGGAAAAGTCGGTCTCGCCAAGCCGCTCTTTGGCACGACCGCCACACACGCGACGTGCCTTTTCACTGTGCTTGGCGACGAGAAGGCGAAGGCGTTTTTCAGCGGGCTGAAGGCTAACAATGCGCAGATTCTTTCGGGAAACAAACAGGTTGCGGTCGACGTCGCGGCGGGTCGATTGGCGTTTGGCATGACCGACACCGACGACGCGATTGGCGAGCTCGAAAGCAGCCAGCCGGTCGAGATCATCTATCCCGACTCGAAGCCTGACCAGCTTGGTACGCTGTTCATCCCCAACACGCTCGCGCTGATCAAAGGTTCGCCGCACGCCAAGGAAGCCGACGACCTGGCCGCCATGCTGCTGAGTCCAGAAATCGAGGAAACGCTCGCCAAGGGGCCAAGTGCACAGATCCCGATCAATCGTAAGGTGACGACCAAGCTCCGCGTCGAAACGCCAGCGACTGTGCATGCGATGAAGGTTGATTTCGAGGCAGCGGCGGAGCTGTGGGACAAGGTGGCGGCGTACATCGTTCAGGAATTCGGAAGCGAATAAAAACAGTAATTTCAAGAGTGAAAAGACAGAAGATCGCGACGATGCAGAATACAGAGTAGGATCAATTCTGCACCCTTCGTTACCATTGTTTCCTTCTGTTCAAATTCTCATTTTTTCCGGACTCGTCAAGTCGGTGAATTGCGAGTTACAGAAGAGATTTGAACAGAAGGAAACAAAGATTACGAAGACTTCATAATTTCAAGATAAAATTGATTCAGTAAGTATTGTTCGATCAAGTCTCGTACGTACGCGCTGTGAATTCATAGAACTTGATTGAAACTTACTTTGTAAGGGTCCTTGGAACCATCCCACCCTTGACTTGCAAAACCCTCGTGCGCGTGAAACACTAGGCCCGTCTTCGCAATAGTGGGCTCAGTTTGTTTGCGCATCGAATCGATTGATCGAGGGTTCGCCATGTCTGCTCTCCTGGCTTGCCTGCTCGCGACTGTCGGCATCACCGCCGCTCCGGATGAACGCCCCAACATTCTGGTGATCATCGCCGACGATTGGTCGTGGCCGCACGCGGGAATTTATGGTGATAAGGCTGTCAAAACGCCGAATTTCGACGCCCTTGCCGGCAGCGGACTCGTTTTCACCAACGCCCATTGCGCCGCTCCCACCTGTAGTGCCAGCCGTGCCGCGCTGCTAACGGGCAAGCATCCACATCGCCTCGGTCCTGGGGCGAATCTTTGGGGTATTTTGCCCGTCGAGCACGCAACCTATCCCGACATGCTTGCGCAAGCCGGTTATGCCACCGGTCACACTGGCAAAGGGTGGGGGCCAGGCACGCTCGATGGCAGCGGTCGCACGCATAACCCTGCTGGCCCGACGTCTCGCTCGTTCGCACAGTTCTTGAAGTCGGTTCCGGCCGACGCGCCATTTTGCTTCTGGCACGGTAGCCAGGACCCGCATCGACCTTATGAGCTGGGTTCGGGCAAGAAGGCGGGGATTGACCTGCTAAAGGTGCATGTTCCTAGCTTCTGGCCGGACGTTAAGCCGGTTTCCGATGATATTTTGGATTACCTATTCGAAGTGCAGCGGTTCGATAGTTTGATTGGAGACTTGCTGAAAACGCTCGAGGAATCGGGCCGAGCTGAGAATACTCTGGTGATCATCACAAGCGACAATGGCTGGCCGTTTCCGCGTGCGAAGGCGAATTTGTACGACGCGGGAACGCATATTCCTCTGGCCATGCGCTGGCCGAAGAAGATCCGCCAGCATCAGACCGTGAATTCGCCGACGATGATGGTCGATGTGACCGCCACAATCTTGAAGGCCACAGGTGTGGCGCCGATGGATCGGATCGATGGACAGACGTTGATCGACCCGAACGAGCCACCCCGTCGCTTCGTGCTGGTCGAGCGCGAACGGCATGCGGACGTTCGGGAGGGGAGCCTGGGTTATCCGGCGCGAGCGATTCAAACGGCGGAATATCTTTACATCCGGAATTATGAACGCGATCGCTGGCCGGCCGGTGATCCCCAGGCGTGGCGCGCGGTGGGGCCATTTGGTGATATCGACGATGGACCGACGAAGCAACTGCTCATGAAGGCGTTCGGCAAGAAGGGAGAATTCGCCAAGTTCGCTGACCTGGCGTTGGCCAAGCGACCGCCGGAGGAGTTCTATTCGCTGCGGGATGGTCTGGACGAGGTCAAAAACTTGGCCGCGGATCCCAAACAGGCGGCGGCAGCGCTCGATATCCATCGTGTGCTGCTTGATTCCATTCTCTTAAAGTCCGACGACCCTCGCGCCAAGAAAGGCACTCCCGCGCCGTTTGATGGGTATGCGTATGTCGGACCGGGGCTCGATGAAAAGTTGCCGCCGCCCAAGCCGCCGGTTGATAATAGCCTGACCGCGCTTGAAGCCAAGAATGGCTGGAAGCTGCTGTTCGACGGAGAGACATTGAAAGGTTGGATGACGGACAAGGGGCAGCCGAGCAAAACGCCTGTCAGCGATCACGCCATCAATCCGCACAAAGCCGGCGGCTACATGCTCATTTATGAAAAGCCGTTGAGTGATTTTGTGCTTTCGCTCGACTTCAAGATCACGCCCAAGTGCAACAGCGGCGTGTTCATTCGCACGTCGCCGCTGACTCCGCGACCTGGAAAAGACGTTGGCTTCAATGGCATCGAAATCGCCATCGACGACACCACAACAGCCGACTACCACGATACCGGCGCGATTTATGATCTCGTAAAGCCATCGAAGAACGCAATGAAGCCCGTCGGCCAGTGGAATCATATGACGATCATTTGCGATCGCAATTTGATCTCGATCGAGGTGAACGGCCAGCTCGTCACGCGGATGAATCTTGATGAATGGACGACGGCGAACAAGCGGCCCGATGGGTCTGATCACAAGTTTGATATCGCGTACAAGGATCACCCCCGCGCGGGGTATATTGGTCTGCAAGATCACGGCAGCCCTTGCTTCTATAAAAATATCAAGCTAAAGCCGCTGCACGTTGCGGGAGAGTAGTCAGATGTCTACGGGAAGCCAAGGGACGCCCGACCACGCGCATGATGTATTGCGATCGGTCGCGCCGTCGCTCGATGCGATCTTCGCGCCGAAGAGCGTGGCGGTTGTGGGGGCCACCGAGAAGCCGGGCAGCGTCGGCCGGACGATTCTCTGGAACCTGATTTCAAGCCCGTTCGGCGGCACGGTTTTGCCCGTGAATCCTCACCGGCCGAATGTCTTGGGAATCAAATCATACCCGCGACTCAAAGACCTGCCCGACCCGGTCGATCTCGCGGTGATTGTCACTCCCGCGGCGACGGTGCCGGACTTGATCGGTGAGTGCGTCGACGCTGGAGCGCGCGGGGCAATCATCATCTCGGCTGGGTTCAAGGAAACGGGTCAGAACGGGCTCGAGCTTGAAGAGAAGGTTTTAGCCCAAGCTCGGAGAGGACGCTTGCGGCTGATTGGCCCCAACTGCCTCGGCGTGATGCGGCCAATGAGCGGTTTGAACGCGACGTTTGCCGGCGGAATGGCGCGGCCTGGCAGTGTGGCGTTTCTCAGTCAATCGGGAGCGCTTTGCACGGCGATTCTCGACTGGAGCCTGCGCGCGAATGTCGGCTTCAGCGCGTTTGTGTCGGTCGGCTCGATGCTGGACGTCGATTGGGGCGATCTCATCGACTACCTCGGCGACGACCCGCACACCAAGAGCATCGTGCTCTACATGGAGTCAATCGGCGATTCGCGTTCGTTCCTCTCGGCCGCGCGCGAGGTAGCGCTGACGAAGCCAATCATCGTTATCAAGGCTGGTCGATCGGAGGCCGCGGCCCGCGCAGCAGCGTCGCACACCGGCTCGCTCGCTGGCAGCGATGAAGTGCTCGAAGCCGCATTCCGGCGCAGCGGCGTGCTTCGGGTCGCGACGATTGCCGACGTCTTCGCCATGACCGAAGCGCTGGCGAAACAGCCGCGACCCAAGGGGCCGAAGCTCACGATCGTCACGAACGCGGGCGGCCCCGGCGTGCTCGCGACCGATACGCTTATTGCTAACGGCGGAGCCCTTGCTGAGCTGAGCGCCGAGACAAAGACCAAACTCGATGCCCTGCTCCCTGCGCACTGGAGCCATGCGAATCCGGTCGACGTGCTGGGCGATGCCGGTCCCGAGCGTTACGCCAAAACGGTTGAAATCATCGCCAATGATACGAATAGCGACGGCTTGCTCGTTGTACTCACGCCACAGGCGATGACCGATCCCACCCAAACGGCCGAGGCACTCAAGCCGTACGCGAAAATCGCGGGCAAACCGGTGCTCGCGAGCTGGATGGGCGGTGCCGACATCGCGGCCGGCGATGCGATTTTGATGCGCGCGGGAATACCGACATTTTCGTATCCCGATACGGCTGCGCGCATTTTTACGTCAATGTGGCGCTACAGCGATAACTTGCGCGCACTCTACGAAACGCCCACGCTTCCGCCCGAGACCGAAGATGAAGCCGCCGGCCGCGCCGAGGCCGAAACGATCGTCGGCGACGTTTTGCGCGATGGCCGCACGCTGCTCGATGAAGTCGAGTCGAAACGCCTGCTCAAGGCGTATGGCCTGCCGGTTGTCGAAACGCGCGTCGCAACCAACGAGGCGGAAGCGATCGAGCATGCAAAGGAACTGGGCTTTCCCGTCGTGCTCAAGCTGTATTCGCGGACGATCACGCACAAGACCGATGTCGGCGGTGTGCGACTGAGTCTGTCCGACCCGACTGACGTGAAGATGGCGTATCGCGCCATTATTCAATCAGTTACTGAAAAGGCCGGGGCCGAGCATATTCTTGGCGTGACAGTTTTGCCGATGATTCGCCGTGAGGGGTACGAGCTGATTGTCGGCTGCTCGCAAGATGCCCAGTTCGGCCCGGTGCTGCTCTTTGGCTCGGGCGGGCAGCTCGTCGAGGTTTATCGCGATCGTTCGCTGGCGCTGCCGCCGCTCAATAGCACGCTGGCGCGGCGGATGATGGAGCGCACGCGGATTTTTACCGCTCTGAAAGGTGTTCGGGGCCGCAAGCCGATCGACCTTGCTGCGCTCGACGCATTTCTCGTCCGCTTCAGCCGCCTGATCGTCGAACAGCCGCGCATCAAGGAGCTCGATATCAATCCCCTGCTCGCCTCGCCTGAAGGCCTCATTGCGCTCGATGCCCGCGTTGTGCTGCACGAGGCGTCGATCAAGGACGATGACCTGCCCAAAACCGCTATCCGCCCCTATCCCAACCAGTACGTCGAACCTTGGGTCAGCAAGGATGGCGTGCCGCTGATCATCCGGCCGATTCGCCCCGAGGATGAGCCGCTGATCGTCAAGTTTCACGAGACGCTTTCGGAACGCAGCGTGTCGCTCCGATATTTTCACGCAATGAAATTAAGTGCGCGTGTTGCTCACGATCGCCTCACGCGCATTTGCTTTATCGATTATGACCGCGAGATGGCGCTTGTCGCCGAGCGGAAGGACGCTTGGACCGATCAGCAGGAGATTCTTGGGGTCGGCCGATTGAGTCGCCGTCGCGACGATCCCAGCGAGGCGGAGTTCGCGATTCTCATCAACGATGGATTTCAGGGGCGCGGGATGGGGACCGAATTGCTTCGGCGCCTGCTCGATTACGCTCGCAAGGAAAAGATTGCACGCGTGACTGCGGACATCCTTCCGGATAATCGCGAAATGCAGCACGTTTGCGAGAAACTCGGCTTCCGGCTCGATCGTGGCGTCGGCGATCCTGTCGTCAAAGCGATCATCGACCTCGAGCCAGTGGGGTCCTGATTCGCTCACATCGTTATGCTGGGTGGCATGCTTACACGCGATGTGTAAGCATGCGGACGCAGGTGTATGTCTGAAAATTGAAACATTTTCTTTCATTGGCATGCTTAGGCCTAAAGGCGGAAACAGAGCATCCCAATGAAGGAATGGGATTGCTTGGCAAGTTTTGATGATTAGGTTCGTCGTGCGGTTTTCTTTCCCTTCCCCGCGCCAGATTTGCGAACCTTATGCTGGGTCATGAATGGGTTTTCAACACCTGAAAGCTTGTCGCCGATATTGGTTTCTTGAAGTCTTTTCCGCGCCTGCTCTGCGTAGTCGGGTGAAAGCTCGAAGCCAAAGTAGCGACGATCGAGCTTTTTCGCAGTAACAAGTGTGGTGCCGCTACCGGAGAAGGGGTCGAGCACAACGTCGCCGGGATTGCTGCAAAGGCGGATGATTCGGCCCAACAATTGCTCTGGCATCTGGCAGCCGTGCCATCCTGCGCGTTCTTTGAACGTGCCGCAGACGCGAGGGACGTACCAGGTGTCCTGATCGGCGGAAAAACCGTCAGGAACGTCATGCGGGCGAAGGATCCAGGTGTCGTCGGGCAAGCGTCCGCTAGGGTTGGCTCGTGCGTCGGCATAAACAAGCTGGCGAGCTGAAGGGACGCGAATTTGATCGTCGTTGAACGTGAAGTTCTTTGCGTCTTTCACGAAGTAAAAGAGGTGCGCGTGGCTTCTACTGAATTTCTTCTTGCAATTTACCCCAAACGTATAATACCAAATAACCCAGCTTCGAAGATGGAAGCCAATTGCGCGATGTGCAGCAACCTTTAGCTCGGCGGCGAATTCATCGCCGATCGCGAGCCAGAACGTGCCCGACGGTTTGAGCACGCGATGAACTGCACGAATCCAAGCCTCCGACCATGCAAGATAGTCATCAGCCTCGCGCCGATCGTGATAGACATCGTAGCCATAACCGATGTTAAAGGGCGGATCGGCAAAAACGAGGTCGATTGAACCTTCTGGCAGGGAATTCAGGCCGGCGACGCAATCTCCTTCAACGAGCGAATTCTTGGATAACTGCGTCATCTTCTCACTGCTCCGCGCGTGATTCTTGCGTGATTTCGCCTTCATAATCCTGCCTGACCTCATGATTGTAACAGGCCAGATAAGATTCGAAAGGGATCATCTTGACGACCACGCGTAGCAGGCCCACATTACAAAAATCAAGTCGATCTCATCTCGGGTTGTACTTGGAGGAAGCGGAAGGCGAAGATAAGATGAAATTCTTGCTGGAGCGATTTGTGATTCGCCCCAACCTGCAGTGGAAGTGTTCCCCTTTCATCCCCCCCTGGGAGGGACAAGTTGCCCGCGAGCACACGCTCTGTGAAGAATGGGAGGTTGTTTTATGATGCCAGAACTAGAGCGTTTGGCGGCTCTCGCAAGGCGAGCCGAAGCCAGCGCCAAGGCACAAAAGCTAGAGAAGGAGACACAGCTCGCGGTTGAAAAGCTTCGTTCGGCTGAAGAGAAGGCGAGGCTTGCAAGCAAGAGAGAAGCCGATGAACAGCCTGCCTGGAAGCGTGAGCTAGAAGAAGCCGAAAAAGAAGAAAAACTTCTCAACGAGCTTGTCCAGAAGATCGTTCAATACCGTTTCGCTCTCGATGCCGATTCGCGTGAAGCTGAAGATCAAATACTGAATGCCCGGACTAAAATCGACACGAAGCGAAAAGATGCTAAGACGCATCTCGACGATATCGCACGCGAGGTCGAAGAAGCCCAACGTGAACTGACGGCTGCCCGAGACAAATATCAGAATCTTCGCAAAGAACTCGATCGCCTGCTTCCCGAGCTGGCTGAGCGATTCGCCGACAGCGATCGCCTGATCGCCGAGGCCGAGCTTTTCCTGCCTTCGGGCCAAATCAAGGCGCTTCAGAACGAGATCGAGCAAGGCTCGCTTCACTTCGCGATTCTCGAGTCGCGCGAGCAAAAAGCGCAGCTCATGATCTGGATTGGCCGCCTCCGCCGTCTGCAAGCCTCGAACCCAGCGCGGCCGACCGAGGAAGTCCAGCTCCTCGAAATGATCTTCCGCCGGCTTGTCAGCCTGTCTAAACAGTACATGCCCGGTTATATCGACGCGTTTCAGGAAGGCTACACGGCCGACTGGGACCTTTACATTGCCGAAGCGCAGGAACAGCTCAGACTTGCCAGCGAGCAGTCGAGAAAGGAACGCGAGCTAAGGCAGCTACGAGAAGAGCAATCGCTTCGCGAGGTCGCACGTAAGAAACTCTCACGCGAGTCAGCCCTCGAAGCCATTTCTGACCTGCGTGCCGTGATTTCGAGCCGAAACCTGCCTGATGAGGGCATGGACGACTTCAACAACGTGCTCTTGCGCGTGGTAAACCTCGGTGGATCGGGCGAGCCCGAACTATTAAGCCTCGTCCGGCCGTTCCGCGAGCAAATCAACGGCGCCGATTTCCGAGCGCTTCGCAAGCATCTCGACCGCATTGTCGAGGACGAAAGCCGCGAAGGCGAAGCCGTCGCGCTACGCGAACGTTACCAGGAGTTGATTTCCCTCACGCGCGGCCGCAAAGCGTTGCTTGTTGGCGGCGCAGTGCGTGAAGACGCGCGGCGATCGCTTGAGCAAACGTTTGAGTTCGATGAACTTGAATGGGAGCCCTACGAAAGCAGCCGGCCCGCGGCGCTCAAGTCGCTGGAACAGCGCGTGAAGAACCAGGGGGTCGACTTCGTTCTGATCCTCAAGGACTTCGTCGGCCATTCCGTAACCGACCGCCTGCGTCCGCTCTGCGAGGAGTTTCAAATCCCCTGTCTGATGGTCGAGCATGGCTACGGTGCGCATCAGGTGGGCGAAACGCTGCGAGCGGGATTGATCAACAAGTCGGCGTAAGACACCAATGCTCACGAACGCGGCGCCGGCGGGATATCCGTCGACGCCGCGTTTGCGCTTTATCTATCACAGGACGACCGTGGCTGGGTGCCTGGGGCAGAATGCCCCAGCTTGGTAAGTGCCGAGTTCGTCGGCGATGAATTGGCCATCACTTGCGTGTCAGGAACGGTCGCGATGGTTGGCCCTGGGCATTCTGCCCCTGCCACCCCTGAATCGCAAAATCACCGGCCACTCCTTACCTCAAAAAACCTCATCCTCCGGCCACTTCCCTGCGCGGCGGAATGCGGCCACCAGCCGGTCGTAAAGCCCGAACAAAAAGTAACCCAGCAAGCTCGGCACCATCGCCAGCGCGATGATCAGCACCCCGCCGACAATCAGCCCGGCAAACGCCAGGAACAGGAAAAGTAGGTCGAAACTCCAGAGGATGAGCAGCCAAAGCCCGATCAGCAACAGCACGGGCAGGCTGAAACGCCGGCCTTGCCGTCGCCCCTGATCACCCTTTACCCGCGGGCTTGGAGTGTCAAATTCGGGATCAAACGATCTCGTCACGTCAACGCTCCGTCCAGAAAAGCGTCGAGTTTGCTCGTTTCGCGCGCCTTTCGTCTCTTATTATATCTCCAAGCCCTGCATTGACCAGCGAACCACGCCTTGGCTCATTGACCAGCCTCGATTGATTGCCTAAACTATCTCGATTGATTGCTATACAGTTAGGCAGTCGATGATACGCTGATGAGCGAATGCGGGAGAAGCGCACGGTGGCGGACAAGCCTTGGGGTGGTCGGTTTGGCGAAGCGACGGATCGTCGGGTCGAGGAGTTCACGGAGTCGATCTCCTTTGACCGCAGGCTCTTCGAGCACGACGTCCGGGGCTCCATCGCCCACGCTCAGATGCTTGCCAAGGTCGGTTTGATCACCGACGACGAGTGCCGCCAGATTGCGCGTGGCCTGACAGAAATTCGGGACGAAATCGCCGCCGGGACGTTTCCATTCGTTCTGGAACGCGAAGATATCCACATGCATATCGAGGCCGCGCTGATCGACCGGATCGGCGACGTCGGCCGCAAGCTCCACACCGCCCGCAGCCGCAACGACCAGGTCGTCACCGACGTCAAGCTCTGGACGCGCGACGCACTCGATCAAGTCGACGCACGGCTCAAAGCGTTGCAAGTCTCCCTCGTGAACGCAGCCGCGCGGCACGAGGGGATGATTCTGCCCGGCTACACGCACATGCAGCGCGCTCAGCCGGTTCTCGCGACGCACTATTTCCTGGCGTACGTCGAGAAATACGAGCGAGATCGCTCGCGTCTGGCCGATTGCCGCAAACGACTCAACGTTTTGCCGCTTGGTGCCGCCGCGCTCGCGGGTACGACGCTGCCGATCGACCGCCAGCACGTCGCTGATAACCTCAAATTTGATGACGTTGCGCGAAACAGTCTTGATGTATCCAGCGATCGCGACTTCTTGATCGAATCGTTGTTCGTGCTGACGATGATCGCCGAACACCTCGCCGGTTGGGCTGAGGAGTGGGTGATCTGGAGCACGCAAGAATTCTCGTTCGTTGCCCTGCCCGACAAGCTCTGCACGGGCAGCAGCATCATGCCGCAGAAAAAGAATCCCGACGTGCTCGAACTGATTCGCGGCCGATCGGCGCGGGTGATTGGTTCGCTCACGACGCTGCTCGTACTCGTGAAAGGTCTGCCGCTCGCCTACAATCGCGACCTGCAGGAAGACAAGGAACCGCTCTTCAGTGCGTTCGACACCGTCGACTCCTGCCTCGACCTAGCAGCCCTTCTGGTCGACGGTGCTAGCCTGCGGGGCGATCGCATCTCGGCCCGGATTGATGAAGGTTATCTCGACGCCACAACCTTGATGGAATACCTCATCAAACAAGGTGTTCCTCAGCGGACAGGGCATGAAATCGTCGGCCATCTCGTTGGTCTGGCGGAGAAGCGCGGAGGACGGCTCGCCGATCTCAGCGAGGACGACTTCCGCGCCGCGCATCCCAAGCTTGACGGCGCTGTGAAGCAGTCGCTAGGTGTCGTCAATGCGGTGAACGCGTTTCAATCGTACGGTTCAACGGCCCCGGCACAGGTAGCAAAACAGCTCGCCGACTGGAAAACCCGGCTCGGCCTTGCGTGATTGATTTGAGTGAGGAGTCATGCGTTTAGGACAACGTCCCAAATAGAAAAGGGTGGCCCGGACAACTTGTTGTCCGAGTGGCGCAGCCACAGGAGGTAAAGCGGAATAGTTTGCAACAGCCTCTTGTCGCTTCGCAACCGGGACAACAAGTTGTCCCGGCCACCCATTACTGTCATCTCGTAGTCCAGACGCGTAATTCGTAACTGAGTCTGAAAGGAACCCTGGCGATGACGTTCGGATTCGCCCTCATCGTCGCGACGTGCCTCGCCGCCGAGCCTGCACAGGCTCCAGCGCAGGCGTCGGCTACGTATTATCTCGGCGAGTCGAACGTCACCACGCCCGACGGCAAATCCCTCGGCAATCTTGTCACGCTCATCAAACGCGAGCAGTTCCCCGCCCAGGGTAAAATCGTCGAGACGATGGTACTCGTCTCATCGAATCGCCGCGAACCTGCCACGGAATATGTGTCTGTGTGGGTGGTTGAAGGCTCGAACTTCCGCGTGAAGGAGCAGTCGAACGCGTTCTCAGGCAAAGGGGAACTCACGGGTAAGTCGTGGGACTGGTCGGGCTGGACGATCGTCACGCAAACCGCTGCTGGCATCATTCGCGGCCACGCTCAGCGCACCGAACGCGGGCTCACCATCGTCAAGGAACTCGTTGGGCCCGACGGCGTGACTCGCGCGAAGTACACCGAAGATCACGCCAAAATTGACGGTGGCACCTACGAACTCTTCCGCACGAAGCTGCTGCCCAGGGCTCCTAAATAATGACATCACTCGCTCTCTTATTAATGCTCGCCAACGTGACGCAAAAGCGCACAGCCGCACCACCGCTGCCGCCTCCTCGCGTTGAGTATTATTTAAGCGAGGCACGTGTTTTTTCTGCTGACGGCAAGCCGGTGGGAATCCTCACCGGTCTGGTGCGCCGCGAGTTTCGCCCGGCCGATCGCAAGATCGTCGAAACGCAAATCGCCCTCGACCCTGCTCCCGACGCATTGCCCACGGTCGTCACGCTCGAATGGGTGGTTGATGACCAGGGCGATACCGCGTCGATCGGCGAGCAGAACGAGCGTGTTCGCGGCAAGGGGCGGCTCGCCGGCCCGGCCTGGGGCTGGACTTCGTGGTCGTCGAATATCGTGATGAAGGAAGTGCCTGGCATTTTCAAGAACACCGCCAAGGTCACCCCGCGCGGCGTGTCGATTCACACCGAACAGGTCGATGCCGAGGGCAAGCGCCTGTCGGTTTTCGACGAGGTCGACACGAAAATCCGCAAGGAAACATATGATCTCTTGAAGGGCCGGCTTCTGCCCTAGCATCAATCTGATCGGTTTAGGAGTTACAAGGTTGGATCAACGCAGTGAACGGAACTGGGTAGCCTGGACAACTTGTTGTCCAGGTGGCGCAGCCACAAGAGGGCAAAGCGGACACGTTTCCGTTATCCTCTTGTCGCTTCGCGACCGGAACAACGAGTTGTCCCGGCTACCCCATTTCTTCTCGCATCCAATCTCTCGTGCGTAACTCGTACAAGCATCTCTGACACGTTACTTCACCCGTCCCATTCGTCCTCAAGCATTCGCGGATCGATTTCAATGGATCACTTTCAGTATCGCGACGGTCAGCTTTATTGCGAGAACCTTTCGGTGGCGGCGCTCGCCGAGAAGTTTGGCACACCGCTTTATATTTACAGTCAGGCGACAATTGTTGGCGTGTTGAAATCCTTGCAAACCGCCTTCGCCGAACTGAATCCGCTCGTTTGCTACTCGGTGAAAGCGAACTCGAACCTGTCGATCCTCAAGGTGATGCAAGAGGCCGGCAGCGGCTTCGACGTCGTCTCCGGTGGCGAGCTTTATCGCGTGCAAAAATCCGGCGGCCAGCCGGGCCGGACGGTGTTCGCGGGCGTCGGCAAAACCGATGAAGAGATCGCCGCGGGATTGAACGCGGGCGTCCTCATGTTCAACGTCGAGAGTGAAGCAGAGCTCGACGCGATTGTGAGGGTCGCAAAGAATCTGGGGAAAGTGGCGCCCGTGGCTTTGCGGGTTAATCCGGATGTCGACCCCAAGACCCACCGCTACATCTCGACGGGGAAAAAAGAGTCGAAGTTCGGTATGGACATCGACCGATCGCTGGCGCTGGGACAAGCGATTGTCGGCAATCCCAACGTGTCGATGATTGGCGTCCACATGCACATAGGTTCCCAGATCACAACCACCGAGCCCTATGCGGGCGCTGCGGGCAAGGCGGTAACGCTGATCGCGCAGTTCCGCGAAATGGGTCACCCGATTTCCTGGTTCAATATGGGCGGAGGATTCGGCATCAATTACCGGGGGAACGAAGCCAAGGCGATCGAAGAGTTCGCCAAGGTGATTGTCCCGGTAATTAAGCCGACCGGCTGCCACATTGCCATGGAACCGGGGCGCGTGATCGCGGGCAATTCAGGCATCCTGGTCAGTCGTGTGTTATATACGAAGCAGTCGGGTGAGAAGCGGTTCCTGATTCAGGACGCGGCGATGAACGACCTCATCCGTCCCGCGCTCTATGAATCGTTCCACCGGATCTGGCCCGTCTCTGTCCCCAAGGGCTTCCCCGCCCCGCCCGCCGATTACGAAGCTGAGATTGAAGGTACGCAACACTGGGACGTTGTCGGCCCGGTTTGCGAAAGCGGCGACTTCCTTGCCAAGGATCGCTCGCTGCCCGCCCTCGATCGAGGCGACCTGATCGCGGTCTTCTCTGCTGGGGCCTATGGCATGGTCATGTCGTCGAATTACAATACGCGTCCTCGCGCCGCGGAAATCCTCGTGGACGGGGATACCGCCCGGTTGGCCCGGCGGCGGGAAACGTACGAAGATCTGGTCGAACAGGAACTTGCCGCCATAGGCGCGCCCGGAGCCTTGGGATGACCCCCATCGTCCAGCCGACTCCCTCATCGACCTCACGCGGGAAGGCGTTTTCCCTACGCCTTCTCGCCGCGCGTGGCTGGCTTTCGCCAAGCGTGCTGGGCCTCGGCCTGGCGCTTGGCGTCGGCGTTCCCGCATTCGGCCAGATACCCGGCCCCGAATCATTCGTCGCGCCGCTGAAAACGCCGGTCGATTACTGGGAAGTCGTCGACTACCTCATCCGCACCGGCCAGATCAACAAAGCCGCTCCCTTCCTCACCAAGTTCGAAGCGCTCAAGCCCGACGACGACACGCTTGTCCGCCTTCGCGAGCAATTCGGCCACAACTCGTTCCTCCGCCTGCTCGACTACAAAGAAACCCGCGCTGCCGGCGAACGATTGACGCAAGCCGTTGCCGAAGCGAGCCGCAAGGTCGCCACCCGCCCCGAACGGCTCAAGACCGCGATGACCGGCCTCGCTGGTACGAACGAAGAACGCAACATCGCGCTCGAGCAGTTGCACGAAGCTGGCGAGTACGCCTTTCCCACGCTCATCAGCGGCCTGCAAGACACCTCGCTCACCCCTCAGGGGCGTGCCAGCCTGATGAACGGTATGGCGAAGCTCGAAGGCTCGGCGTTCGGTCCCCTGACCGCCGCACTCAACGAAGGGCCGCCCGAAGTCGCCACTTCGGTCGCACAAATCCTTGGCAACACCGGCGATACCCGCGCGGTTCCCGACCTGACGATCGCCGCCACTTCCGGCAAGCCCCAGGCCAAGGCCGCGCAAGACGCCATCGCCCGGATCACCGGCGTTCGTTACGAAGCCCAGCCGCTTAAGCCGGTTCGCGTGCTCGACGAAGCCGCCCGTGTGACGTATCTCGACCTGCCTCACATCGCCGCCGCGCCCGAGAACATCTGGGCCTGGGACGCGAACGCCAACACCGTGGTTGCGAAGCCGTCGACACGCGTCGATGCGGCCGTCGCCCGCGGCCTGCGATTCGCCCGCGCTGCTGCCACGCTTGATCCCAAGGATCTTGGCTCACGCGTCGATTATGTGACGCTCCTGCTTGAACGTGAAACCAATCGCGACGCCGCAACGAAAGAAGCGTCCGCCGCGGGTGCTAACGTTCTCAGCGAAGTGCTCAAGCGAGCAATCGCCGACAAGCGTTACGACGTTGTCGCCGCCGCGATTCCGCTGCTCGCGAAGGCGACCGACGCCAAGTCGCCCGAGTCGCTTACATCATTTGTCACTGCGCTTTCTTCGACCGATCGCCGCGTCCAATTCGCTGCGGCCGAGGCGATCGTCGGGCTCAACCCTCGGCGTGCGTTCGCCGGTTCGAGCCGCGTCGTTCCCACGCTCTCCCGGTTCGCCGCAATCGCACCCTATCCTCGCGCCGTCGTCATCGACGGCAACCTGATGCGAGGCGCGCAGGTGCTCGGTTATCTCAAGACCATCGGTTACGACGCCGTGCTCGCCGCCACTGGTGAAGTGGGCTTCCGAATCGCCGCCAACTCGGCGGACGTCGAGCTGATCGTCATCGACCCCGACCTCGTGCAAGGCTCGTGGCGTCTGCTCGACACGCTCTCGAACCTGCGGGCCGATAACCACACCGCCGGCATTCCCACGTTCATCGTCGGGTCGCAGGCGATGCGGTTCGTCATCGAGCCCAAGCTCGAAAGCTTCCCGAACGTGCGGTTCTTGATCACCCCGACCGAAGCGACCCTCTTCAAGCGCCAGATTGACGACAGCCTCGCCCGCTTGCACGCCAAGCCGCTTTCCAATCAAGAGCGGCTGGGTCTGGCACTCAAGGCATCGACGCTGCTCGGCCAGATCGCGACCAATAACGGCAATCCCTTCGAGGGCGAATTGCCGATGGCCGGCCCTTCGCTGACAATCGCCGTCAACACACCGTCCACCGCGGAACACGCGGCCGTGGCGCTTGGCGACCTCGCGACGATCGACGCCCAGCGCGACCTCGCCGATGTGGTGCTGAATCCCTCGCTCGGCAACGAGCTGCGGCTGGTTGCTTCGAGCCAGCTCGTGAAGAGCATCAAGCGATTCGGCCCGCTGGTGAGCCACGACCAGGAGCGCCGGTTGACCGACCTGATTCGCGACGAGACCGATGTGGCGATGAGCAGCACGCTCAAGGGAATTGTCGACGCGCTCAAGCGCAAGCCCGCGCAGGCGGCTCGCCCGGTTCAATCGCAACGACCAGGCTATTCCGTGACACGCTGAGGTTGGCCGAGGGCTTTTGTCACACGTAGGATATCGGATTGGGTGGCTGGGGCTGGACTGAGTTGAAACGAAGGAAGCCCCAGGGTTCCCGACGCTTGAATGAATTGCTTTCCGCAGGCCGAGATAGGAGTGAAGTGGTTGGGACAATGGAATGGATAGGATTGGGTGGCGTAGCCAAGAGAGGGCAAAGCGGACAAGTCTCCGATCTCCTCATGTCGCTTCGCGACCGGGACAACAAGTTGTCCCGGCCACCCAGTTTCCCCTTGCATCCAACACCAACTGCACAGCTCTTATGAGAGTTCTTTCACATCCGATTGATTTGGTATCGCGTCTCTCCGCGCGTGCCTTGTTCCACGTCGCCGCTGCATGATGGAACGGCTTTGAGGTTTCGCTCCCAGAGATGTTGCACCGATGACCACGTCCCACGAACAGGCCCTTCCCGGGGTGATCGGCAGTAGCGCAGCCATTCGCGAGGTCGCCCGGACCACGCGCCAGGTCGCGCCCGCGCGCGCCGCGGTTCTCATCGTCGGCGAGACCGGCAGCGGCAAGGAACTGATCGCCCGCGCCATCCACGACCTCAGCCCACGCCAGTCGGGCCCTTACATCCGCGTCAATTGCGGCGCACTGACTGAAAGCCTGCTCGAATCGGAACTGTTCGGCCACGTCAAAGGCTCGTTCACCGGCGCGCTCGACAACCGCACCGGTCGCTTCGAAGCCGCTCACACCGGCAGCATCTTCCTCGACGAAATCAACAGCACCTCGCCCAAGTTGCAGGTGAAACTGCTGCGCGTGCTGCAAGAAGGCGAATTCGAACGCGTCGGTGACACCCGCACGAACAAGGTCGACACGCGCCTGATCGCCGCCACCAACCGCGACCTGCTCGACGAAATCGACAGCGGCCGGTTCCGCGAAGACTTGTACTATCGCCTGAACGTCGTGCCGATTTATCTGCCCCCACTGCGCGAGCGCAGGGAAGACATCCCGATCCTCGTCGAGTTCTTCCTCAAACGGTACAGCGACCAGAACCGCCGCGACGTCCGCCGCGTTTCGGCCGAAGCAATGCGCCGGCTTCGCGAGCATGACTGGCCAGGCAACGTCCGCGAGTTGCAAAACTACGTCGAGCGCGGCGTCGTGCTGGGTGAAGGTCCCGAGCTCACCGTCGAACACCTCCCGCCCCAGCTTCGCGGCGAGGCCCCTCCTCGCCCGATTCGCGCCCGAACCAGCGACCCCGCCGCCCTCACGGCCGAACTGGTGCGCCAGGGGCTTCGTGCCGCCGGCCCGCAGGCGAACAACCTGTACGACCGGATCGTCGGTCAGGTCGAGCGCGAGCTGATCGAACAGGTGCTCGCCTCCTGCGAGCGCGTGCAAATCAAAGCCGCCGCGCGGCTAGGAATCAACCGCAACACGCTCCATAAAAAGCTCGCCGAGTTCCGCATCGACGAAAACGGCCAATCACTTCCGCCCATCGGCGATTTGCCGGATGAGATGTAATTAAAAGTGACGCGGATAAGATAACAGAATGAATGAGAGTCGGGTGGCCTGGACAACTTGTTGTCCAGGTGGCGCAGCCACAAGAGGATAATGTGGAAGATGTTGCCATCTCCTCTTGTCTCATGCGACTGGCGTAACAAAGTCGTCCCAGCTACCTGTTAAAGGGCGAAGCTCAAAACACTGGGGCTTCCTTCGCTTTGCTCAGTCCAGCCCCAGCCACACTGCTCTCGGATACTGGCGTCAAACAGCAATTACTCCACAAGCAGCTTTCGAATCACGTCGGCCAATTCCTCGTAAAGACGCGGGGAATAACCGACATGGATCTCGCGGACCTTGCCGCGCTTATCCACCACAACGAGCGTTGGGAACGCGTTCACTCCGTACTTCTCTGGAATACCTGGTGCTTTGATCGTCGGATACTTCAGCCCCATCGCGTCGATCACCGCCCGCGCGTCTGAATCCTTCTCGTCGGTGCACATGCCGAGCACGGCGACCGGTTGATTGCGGAACTCGTCCGAGAGTCGCACAACCTGGGGCATGGCGTGAATGCACCAGCCGCAGTTGCGATACCAGAAGTCCATCACAACAACCTTACCCCGGTAGTCCGCGAGGCGATGGGATTTGCCGTCGATGTCCACGGCCTCCCACGAAGCTGCTTCCTTGCCAAGTCGCGTCTCACGCTCGCTCGCCTGCTTGGCGAAGTAGTCGGCCGAGCGGTCGTGCGATTCGAGTTTGCGGCCGATCGATTCGAGGAAAGCCGTCGTCGTCAACCCTTTGCGAGCCGCTTCCAGAGCGGTTTTGGCATTCGCCAAAATCTCTTTGCACCGCGCCGGGTCGCGAATGGCTTTCGTCTCTGACTCATCGTACGCGTCGACGGCCGCGAAGTACTTATCTGCCTCCTTGCCGAACTTTGCCGCCCAATCGTCGCCGCGATCCTCGATCGCAACGAGCTCGATGACGCCCTTCGTTCCGGCGCCCGGGGTGAGATGCTCACTGTTATCCTCAGTCTCAACCCGCGTCACAACACCGCGCTTCTTATCGAAAGTGGCCCGCATCGAGTGCTTCGAAAGGTAGACCTTGTCCTCGGGCCCCTCAGTCGTCGTTGAGATCAAAAGAAGATCGCCAGTAGTCTTCTCACCAGGCGCGAGCCGATGATGAAGGATCACATTCTCCTTCTCCGACCCCTTGGAATCCCATCCGGACTGAACGTCTTTCGCCCCGTCGGGAAGTCGCGGGAAGAGCCGGAAGGGATCGCGCACGGTGCCCCTCGTCACTGCGCCGACAAGCTGTCCATCATCGGTCATCCGACAACGCCAGACGAGCGTATCCTTCGGTTCCTTGGTGGCCGATTTAGGCGAAGATGTAGATTCGCTCGTCAGGTCGCAACGGAGGACGAGCGTCCATAAGCCGTCCGTCCCGCGGGCAATCGACCAGACCTTCCAGTCGACCACATATTTTTGTCCCCCGCGGCCTTTCGAAAGAGCCTCGGTGTGATAGGTGAATTCTCTGCCGGGCTTGAGCGAATAGCGTAGCTTGGCCGTCGATTCATCCGCCGCTCTGGCCGGCGCGAAGCAGAAACACATCGCGATCACAAAGGATGCCGAGAGAACCTTGGACATGATCGAGACCTCCTGGGATGCTATTCATCCAGCACCTGACGTCGCTACGACGATTGTCGTAGAACAGGGAAGCTCGGTCAATCGTTGACATGGAAGATGTTCACGTCTGTTCGAGTGGCTTTCCTTGATATCGCTGGCGAGCATCGCCACCATGGAGTTATTGCTGCGAAACTGAGGACGACCATGAGCTGGAAACCTCGCGCGCTACGCATTCAGGACGTGATGATTCTCATCGCCGCGATTGCCGTTGCGGTGGTCTGGTCGCGCGAGACTTCACGTTACTCTGCGTTGATGAGAATGGTTGCCGACAGTCGCTACGTCCCGCCGTTCCAGCTTCTGGAAATCGTCCCCAGCCTGGCGTGTTCTAGCCTGGCCGTGCTGGTAATTCGTGCGACAAGTTCTCACCAAAGCGTACTGCGCCTGGTCCGCGAGCCAGGCTTCGTCGTTGGTCTGGCCGTGGTGATGCTTGGAATTGTCTCCCTGATTTACGCGCTCTTTGTCGTGAAACAGTGGCCTCCTTCACCATCTCATCCGGTCTCGTTTTGATCGAATTTCCCCATATCCTCGGCTGACTTCCTCAAATCCCAAGTCGGCTATGTGATCGCGTTTTCATGGTTGATTTTGTGGCTGGGACATCGATGGCGTCCGCTGCCGGACTGGACCGACCGCCTGGGACGCATCGCGGGCATCATCTGGATCCTGCTCGCCCTCGAAGCGAGCTGGGAGATGTACGACAAGTAATTAAAAGTCCCCTATCAATCAGGGATCCCCAGTTGGGTGCCACTGGCTATGCCAGTGCTCTTCGCTTTACCTTTAGCGCACCTCCGCGATTTCGAAATCTCGCACTAAGCGGCCAAATTGAGGCGTCATTTATGGTTAAATCGGATTATAAAGTTGAGTATCACTTGATTTGTGTCATCTACTTTGCGGAGTCTCAGCCTACAGGTTCTGATTTGGCGGAGCTTTGGGCAGTTCTGGGTGATCTGGGCGAGCGTCCGGCTGACATCTCATATATGTTTGCCGGAGACCGGCATGTCTCGAACCTCGGGGAATCGAAGCTTGGTTCGCCTGTCCTGAATCAAATCCTGGGAAAAGATGCGGACAAGCTTCAATCTATCGGCGCGGATTGTATCCGGCGAAATGCTCGCGATGCGATTCTCGACTCCGATTTCAATTTCGGTTTTAGTCGCAATGACACGTGGAACGGCGAACCAGTCCCCGCAAAGGTCGAATTCTCCATCTCGGGCCAAATGCTCGAAGACGTTGGGTCAAGCGTTGTACTCGATGTGCTGAAACGTTTTTTCGAGGTCGCCGATCGGAGATCTCCCATTTGTGGGTTGGTGGATTTGGCCCAGCCGACCGACGCGTTTGCAGGCAGTGTATTCGGTGCCGCTTGGCCCTCAAGAGCGCCATTGGCTCGTTGGATCGAGCATATCGGCTGGAATCAGTCCGGCGCGAGAAAAGGAGATCGACTGCGAAGGCTATGCTGGGGGAACTTTCTGGGAACGAAGATCCTAGAGCGGCTTGGCGGCGGGACCAAGTTCTCCGAAGATTTCGCAAGCGTGGCGCGCAATTATGATGGTTCAACGAATGCAAACATCTGGCTTATGACCAGCGGCGTTTTCGTGAGCTTATGCATCGATCCCCTCGATTGCAAGCCGAGCAACCCCACCGGCATTCTTGTCCATCAAGCAAACTTGGAGTGGTTGATTCGTGAGTTGGGGACGAATGGAGTCCTGAGTCACTGGTAACAGGAGATTCGGGATCATTTCGACGTGACTGAGGCGACGAGCCGAACGCTTAAATTGGAACTGCGATCTTTCGTTTGGCGTTCAGTGCACTGGCATAGCCAGTGGCACCCCAATCTTCCAGTATGACAACACATTCACCCGAATTTCCCAAAAAGTCGGAACCCTTGCGCCGTCTCGTTACACTACCGGTATGAAGGGCACAACAAGGGAGACCCGGCCGTGGCGAGAGAACACCAGGGCATCGTGCTGCGAGAGCTCGACACGCTCTTTCAAACGGGAACGCTTTCGGGCGCGACCGATGGCACTCTGCTCGACCACTACCTCAGCGAAGCTCCTGACCTTGCCGAGGCGGCGTTCACGGTTCTCGTTCTGCGCCATGGTCCCATGGTTCACCGTGTTTGCCTCGGCGTCCTCCGCATCAATCACGACGCGGAAGACGCAGCCCAGGCGACGTTTCTCGCCCTGCTCAAGTGCGCCCCCCAGGTTCGCAAACGCGAGTCGATCGCAAGCTGGCTTCACGGCACAGCCTTGCGTATCGCCTCCTGTTTACGCCGCACGCAGCAGCGTAAAGAACGTCTAGAAGCGAAAGCCGTGCCGCGGATCTGGTCGGAGATCGACGAGCCGATCGACGCCGATGCCGTGGCCACGATTCACCAGGAAATCGGCAAACTCCCCGACGCCTACCGTACGGCGCTCGTGCTTTGCGACCTCGAAGGTTACTCCTACGAGGAAGCCGCCGCACGTGTTTCTCGGCCGGTCGGCACGGTGAAAAGCCGGGTTTCTCGCGCCAGGGAACAGCTCCGGGCGAAGCTCGTCCGCCGAGGGTTGGGGCCTGCCGTTGGTCTCTCCGCCGTTCTGGCCGAGGGAGACGCAAGTGCATCGCTTCTATTGAACTGGGCCCGCGTGACTTACCGCATCGCCGCGAGCGAAGGGCTTGCCGGCGAAGTGACCCGAATTCTCGCGCTCACACGGCTTTATCAAAGGAGCCTGCTCATGGCGTACGTCAAGAACGGAATCGCCGCGCTGGCGGTTCTGGGCGTTTTCGCAGCCGGAGCCTCTCTCTGGGCCCAGCAAGGTGGCGGCGGAGGCTTTGGTGGTGGATTGGGCGGCGCCCCCGCAGGCGCCGGTGCCCTGCCCGATGCCAAAAGTGACGTCGTGGTAAAAACTTACGCCGTCCCCGACCTCATCACCTCAACGCCGCTTCCCGACGGCGCCGGTGGAACGGTCGACATGCAACCGATCATCGAACTGATCAAAACGACCGTCGCCCCGACGACCTGGACCGAAGCTCCGCAAACTGGCACGGCCGGCGATATCAATTCGGCATTGAACACTTTGATCGCCAACGCACGCGTCGGCCAGATCACCGCCGTTCCGCCTGCAATGTCGCTGGTCATCCGCCAGACGCCCGAAGTTCACACGCAAATTGCCAACCGCCTGACCCAATTGCGTCGTCTGGTCGAAGCGCGCGACAAGCAAATTGCCAGCGCCCGCCCGCGAGGCGGCATGACGATGAGCAGCGGCGGTGGCGGCAATATGATGATGGGTGGCGGCGGTGGAATGCCGGGAATGATGGGCATGATGGGTCGAGCGCCCGGCAATCCTCCGGACGAGGAAGTCATGGAAACGCGACCGGGTAAACGCAGCGACGATGCGCGATCAAACCAAGCTCAGGGCGCCGCTGGAAGGATGGGTTCCGGTAGCATGTCCGGAATGATGGGCATGATGATGGGTGCCGGCGGTGGTTCAGGTGCTCCGTCGGCCGACGCCCCCGCAACACGTCCGGGCAAGCCGAGTGACGACGCACGTCCGGCCGAGGGCGGGATGGGAATGTCCCGCGGATCATCTTCCGGCCGACAACTTGGTGATGCCATGAAGAAATCTCGATCGCCCCGCAATAGCGCCGATTCCCAGCCCGGCGATGCTCCCCGAGGAGGTGGATCCGCAGATGCCGCACCTGGAATGAGCATGCCCGGCGGCCCGGCAATGATGGGGCCCTCCAGCGCTGGAATGCCGCCTGGCGCGAGTGGCGGCGGCGGTGGATTTGGCGGTGCGATGAACGATATGATGATGCCCGGAATGCCTCCCGGAGCGATGGGCGGAAGCCGGTCCAGCTCGCGTGCAGGTTCGTCGAGCGGCGGCATGCAACCCGGCGGCAATTCCGCAATGGGGAACCCAGGCGCAATGAGGCCAGACGCCGCGCCGCGCAACACCGACACCACGTCCGAACTGGAAGACACCAAGCGACGCCTACAATCGCTCGAACAAAAGCTCGACCGGTTGATCAACGCCCTGGAAAAGAACGAAAAAGCCCCGTCGGCAGATTCCGCCACGCGTCGTTGAAATCGGAAAGTAAATCGGTATCAAAATCAGCCGCGATCATTGCCCTGACGTGTTTGGGGTGGTGATTGCGGCTGGTTTCCATTTCGGCCCTACGTCGATCGTGGTATTCTTGAATTTAGCGAGAACAGTCTGCCCTTCTTGAATGAAATTGTCGTGGCAAGTCTCTGTTGGACTGGGTTCAAATGCTGACGCGATTTGAAGTTCGCGATTACAAGTGCATCGAGCACATTGATATTCCCTTAACGCCAATTCATGTGATCGTTGGTCAGAATGATTCGGGTAAGACGAGCCTTTTGGAAGCAATCTTCGCGCTTCACAGGAGCGTCTCTAGATCCCTCGCCGACTCATTAGTTGGCGCTTGGGACGGCGAAGAATTGGTGAGAGCAGGAGCGAACTCGCATTCCGTCGAACTCGGCGGCACATTCGTCAATTCAGCAAATGCGGAGGCGCTTGCTTACGCGTACCGTCTTGGAATTGGATTTCCTCGATCGGGACGAAATTGCGTCCGGCGTTACGAATCCTATCGGCGCAGTGACGACTGGGATTTGGAAATTCAGGTACCGGTCGTTTCTCCGGAAATGGTCTCGGCGCTATCTGCAGTAGCAAATACGCCTATTGACTTAGGAGAGCTCGAATGGCTGCGATCGATTGCTGATCTGATTGGTAGCGCTCATCTATATAGACTCGATCCCAAGGCTATGGCGACTCCGACGTCTGTAGACACAGGTCGTGTCTTTCGGCTCGATGAGGACGGATTCGGCTTGCCAACGCTTCTGGATGACATCCTTGGGTCAGACCCGCTTCTGTTCATTAAACTGTCTGAACATTTTTGCACTTACTTCCCTCAGTTTACTCGTGTGAAGGTGCAAACAGAAAAGGCAGTTGAGCGAAACTACCAATCGACTGGTTTCTTCACCGCGAATCACGTCAACGGACGAGCGATCTATCTAGACATGCCTGAGGGGCCCATCCGCGCCCAGCAAGCCTCGGACGGAGCTGTGCTCTTTTTGGGACTTCTTGCGCTCATGTACAGTCCCAGGGCACCAAAGGTTCTCCTAATTGAGGAGCCAGAAAAGGGTGTCTACCCCAAGCGACTCGGTGAAATCATTGATTTGCTCAGGCGTTTGAGCAGTGAGTCTTCGAGAGGCCCTGTTCCACAGATCATCATGACAACCCACTCACCTTATCTCTTGAGTGCCTTCTCACCCGATGAAGTAACGCTCCTGCGCCGTAAGGATGGCACCGGTCCAGTCGAAGCCTTCCCGCTCCGCGACGCTCCGCATATCCACGAACGTCTGGGCGACAACGAGTTCTACCTCGGTGAGCTTTGGTACAACCTTTCTGAGGAGGAGTTGCTTGGCCGTGCCTGACGTAAAGCAACTCGTCATCGAAGTCGTCGGCGAGGGAATAACCGAACTTGGTCCAACAGCGCCAGGAAATCCCCAAGTCCAGCAGCCTGATAAAGGCGTCCTGCCTATTTTGTTGCACCGATTATGCGGTGAGCCCAATACGCTAAAGGTTAAGTGCCGAAAACTCGCCTTCCTGCAAGGTAAGAAACGCGTTGAGGAAAAGGTCGCGTTCGCAAAACGGCAGGCGCCGCTCAACGGTTCTCACGGATTCGTCTGTGTGCTCGATACCGATGGTGCGCATCCAGAAAAGCTTGATGCATTGACGGAAAGCTGCGCAAGGCAGTCACCGACGTTCCCTTGCGTACTCGGCGTAGCACACACAAGTATCGAAGCATGGTTAATGGGCGATCCGAGTGCAATCCGCAAGGGCCTGCGATTGAACAAGCTCGCATGCGACCCTCCCGCCGATCCGGAGAATCTCCCCGCTGCGTACAAGCGGGACGGCAATGATCCGAAGCTGGCACTCGCCAAGTGTTGTTGGAATAAGCCCGATGTCGTTTCGAGCGATCAAATGTGGGAAATCGCCAAGTTCTTGAAGTTTGACCGCGTTCGAGCGGCCTGTCCCGTAAGTTTCGCTCCATTCGAAGCCGCTGTTGTTGAAGTCTTACGGCCAATGTTCATTGAAAACGCGACCGGTGATTGCGATTCAGCTGTCTGAAAAAGTCCGACTTTTCCGCACGGTTTGGGCTTAGGAAGTACATTAACCCACTTCGACCCACTCAGCCTTTTCTAACCCGAGAGAGGGCGCCCTTTGGAAAAGCCTCTGAATCGCATCATCGAAATCCACGACTCCAAGCTCGCCGGCATCACCGCTAAAGATCGCGACGTGGTGCTCCATCTGGAGCCGGCTTATGTCCATCAATCCGAAGGCGAGCCCGGCGTCGCTAAAGGCACTGGCTGGGTTCAAGACATCGACATCGTGATTTCCGATGCAACCGTTGAGTCGTCGATCTCTGAAATTCCAGTCGATTTGTGGGATGGATCGTTCTCTGTCGGAGACGATTGCCGGGAGAACATAATACCCCTGCCGCTTGCTGTTTCGGACGCTGTTACACTTGTATTCATCACGATTCGAGATGAACGTTTGGTCGTTCGGGGCACGGGGGCGTTGACGGTGCCGCGAGGAGATTTACGCTACGTCGAAGAGTATCCAGAGGCGTCCAACGACTGATTTCAGCAACTGCCCTGCTCGTCTTCGGCCGAATTCGCCTCATCGTATCTCGTAGTCTCGAACGGCAGCCGATATGTCGCCACAGCAGATCATTGCCCGAAACTTTCCCGGCCCAGAACACGATGACGCTTCGTTCCTTGGTCGGCTGCATGAGGAATGGCTCTGGGATTCTGACGAATACTGGAAGCTCGAGTGGGCGCTTTATCAACTCGCGACCAAAACACGCCGCTCACGCGATATCACATGGCGCATTTTTCGCATCTTTAGCCATGCTTTCCTCTCTGTGAACTGCCACTTTGATCCGCGCGATGCGTTCAGAATTGGCAATTTGGCGGATGACGAGATTTGCGAGCTGCGTGAGAGGCTTCAACTTGTGTTCGAGGGTTACTTCTCGGGCTCGATGCCCAAACTGTCGAACTTCAAAACTCGGAACCCCCTACTTGAGCCATTGTCCGAGTAGGCGTTGCATCTCTATCGCACGATTCGTAAACGGGCGGTTCCAGTTATCCCTTGTCCCACCCCCTTCGAACTTGCTAGAATCGTGAAATTTTCCGGGCCGCGCCACCCTTTTGCTAATGCAATCGACGGGTGAGCGCGGCTCGATGCGCGCTTTGGCTGGCTGGAAGAGAAACGAAAACCACGTTCTGCCCCCACTGCTCGCCTGCCGAACCGAACCCAGCAGCCATCCAGAGACGGACAAGGAGAAAAGAGCCGCCGTGCCCAAGCGTACCGATATCAAAAAGATCATGATCCTCGGCGCGGGGCCGATCGTCATCGGCCAGGCGTGTGAGTTCGACTATTCCGGTACTCAGGCCTGCAAGGCGCTTCGCGAGGAAGGCTACGAGGTCATTCTCGTCAATTCCAACCCCGCCACCATCATGACCGATCCCGAAATGGCGGATCGGACCTATATCGAACCTGTAAATCCCGCAGTCGTCGAACAAATCCTCGCCAAGGAACGGCCCGATGCGCTATTGCCAACCCTCGGCGGACAGACCGGCCTGAACGTCGGCTTGGCCCTCGCTGAAAGCGGCGCGCTCGAAAAGTACGGCTGCAAGCTGATTGGCGCCACTGCTGAAGCGATTCGCAAGGCCGAAGACCGCGACCTCTTCAAGAAGTGCATGGAAGAAATCGGCCTCGAAAGCGCGCGAAGCAAGATGGTTCACACGCTTGACGACGCCCGAAAGGTTCGCGACGAAATCGGCCTCCCCTGCGTTCTTCGTCCCAGCTTTACGCTTGGCGGCTCCGGCGGCGGCATCGCTTATAACAAGGATGAATTCGATCGCATGGTCGCCTACGGGCTCGAGCTAAGCCCGGTTCACTCCATCCTGGTCGAGGAATGCCTCACCGGGTGGAAGGAATACGAAATGGAGGTCATGCGCGATTGCGCCGACAACGCCGTCATCGTGTGCTCGATCGAAAACTTCGACCCGATGGGCGTACACACCGGCGATAGCATCACCGTCGCGCCGGCGCAGACCTTGACCGACAAAGAATATCAGAAGATGCGCGATGCCTCGCTGGCGATTCTGCGCACCATTGGCGTCGAAACCGGCGGCTCGAACGTGCAGTTCGCTATCGACCCAAATACCGGGCGCATGGTCGTCATCGAGATGAATCCCCGCGTCAGCCGAAGCTCGGCGCTCGCCAGCAAGGCGACCGGATTCCCGATCGCCAAGATCGCCGCGAAGCTCGCCGTCGGCTTCCGGCTCGACGAGATTCGCAACGACATCACGCGCGAAACGCCGGCCTGCTTCGAACCGACGATCGATTACGTCGTCACCAAAATCCCGCGCTGGGCGTTCGAGAAATTCCCCGAAGCGAATGCCGTGCTGACGACCCAGATGAAGTCGGTCGGCGAGGTGATGGCGATCGGCCGCACGTTCAAGGAAAGCTTCCAGAAAGCCCTGCGCGGCCTGGAAGTGGGACGTTTCGGCTTCGGTTGCGACAAGAAGGATTTGTGGGGCACGCCCGATCAACCTTCGCTCGACGTCATCAAGGCGAAGCTCGCCACGCCCAACGCCGAACGCGCCTGGTACCTGCGCTATGCGATTCTCGCGGGTCTGACGCTTGATCAAATTTTCACTCTGACCGGTATCGATCCCTGGTTCCTGCACAACCTCATCGAGCTGGTGGAGCTGGAAGGCAAGCTCCGCAGTGTGAAGTCGCTCGAGGCTGCGTCCGACGATCTGCTCCGCGAAGCCAAGCGCAACGGTTTTTCCGACCACCAGCTTGGCTTCCTCTGGGAAGTGAGCGAGGTCGAAATTCGCCGCGAGCGGATCAAGCGCGGCATCAAGCCGGTGTTCAAGCTCGTCGACACCTGCGCTGCTGAGTTCGAAGCCGTCACGCCGTATTACTACTCGACCTACGAAACTGAAGATGAAGCTCGCGTGAGCGACAAGCCGCGCGTGATCATTCTCGGCGGCGGACCGAACCGGATCGGCCAGGGGATCGAGTTCGACTACTGCTGCTGCCAGGCCGCGTTCGCGCTGAAAAAAGACGGCTACGAAGTGGTGATGGTCAACTCAAACCCCGAGACCGTCAGCACCGACTACGACACGTCCGATAGCCTCTTCTTCGAACCACTCACGGTTGAAGATGTGCTCAATATCTGCGAGCGCATTCAACCGATTGGCGTGATCGTCCAGTTCGGCGGTCAAACGCCGTTGAATCTGGCGCGAGCCCTCGAAGCCGCGGGCGTGCCCATCATCGGCACCAGCCCCGACTCGATCGGCCTGGCTGAAGACCGCGAACGTTTTCGCGTGATTCTCGACCGCCTGGGCCTGAAGCAAACGCCCAACGGTTCGACGACCCGCTACGATGAAGCCCGCCGCATCGCCGAAAACGTCGGCTACCCCGTGCTCGTTCGTCCCAGCTTCGTGCTCGGCGGCCGCGCGATGGAAATCGTTTACGACGAAAGCAGCCTGGCACGATTCGTCGCCGAGGCGCTCGAAGCCAGCCCCGATCACCCTGTGCTCATCGACAAGTTCCTCGAAGACGCGACCGAGGTCGACGTCGACGCTGTGTGCGACGGCGTGCAGACGATCGTCGGCGGCGTGATGGAGCACATCGAAGAGGCCGGCATTCACTCGGGCGACTCGGCGTGCGCCATTCCTCCCTTCAGCCTATCGCCTGAAATCGTCACCCGGCTCAAGCAGCAAACGTATGCTCTGGCCGAAGCCCTGACGGTTCGCGGGTTGATGAACATTCAATTTGCTGTCAAGGATGGAGAAATCTACGTCCTTGAAGTGAACCCGCGTGCCTCGCGTACGGTGCCGTTCGTTTCCAAGGCGACGGGACTCAATCTGGCGCAGGCGGCAGCTCGGGTGATGGTCGGCCGCACGCTCGAATCGCAGGGGATTACGCAGGAAATCGAGCCCAACTACGTGAGCGTCAAGGAAAGCGTCTTCCCATTCGCGAAGTTCCCTGGCGTCGATATCGTGCTTGGTCCCGAAATGCGTTCAACCGGCGAGGTGATGGGGATCGCGAAGGATTTCGCAACCGCCTTCGCCAAGAGCCAGGCCGGCGCCAGCAGCAAAATGCCGCTGAATGGCACAGTCTTCGTCAGCGTCGCCCAGCGCGACCGGCGAGCCGTGGTGCCAATCGCCAAGAAGCTGTCCGAGCTCGGCTACACGCTCATGAGCACGGCCGGCACCGGCGCCGCTTTAGCCGAAGCCGGCATTCAGGTGACGCCGGTGCGGAAGATTCACGAAGGCCGGCCGAACTTGCTCGACCACCTCGCCAACGGCGCGATCGCCCTGATCGTGAATACGCCAAGCGGCAAGGGTTCGCGGACTGACGAAGGCCGCATTCGTGCCTCGGCGGTGAGCCACGGGGTCACTTGCATCACCACGCTGAATGGTGCCAAGGCCGCGGTTGCCGCACTGGAGAAGCTTCGCCAAGGGCCGCCCGACGTTTATGCGATTCAGGATTTGCTGGCTGAATTGCAAGCTTGATCAAACTGAGAAGAACGGATGACATGCTTAGGATGAAATCTTAGGTATGTCATCCGTATGAGAACGTCGCGACTTTTCGATTCCCAATGCGATCAGCCATGTCACCGCACCACCAGCGAGTGCTGTGGCGAGGTACGCGCCGGAAACTGCGGCAATTCCGACAAGATCGTGATTCGGCAGGTTCGGGAATACCGAGCTCAAGGCATCAAAATACGATCGCCAGAGCTTCTCCATTTGATCGCCGATGTCGTAACCTTTCATCACGACAATCTTCGATGTTCCACGAACGGGATCGGGCTGAAGCGCGATCGTTGAACTAAACAAGTAGCCCACCACCAGCGAGCAAACCGCCAAAAATCCCGCCAGAAAAAAGCCGATCCAGAACGCGCGTTTGCAACCTCGCGCTTTCACGATCAGCACGACCACGATTTGGAGCACAATTGCAAACGGCATGACGGCGTACGCGAGTTTCTTGTCGTGCGACGCCATTCCCTGCCAGGCCGCACAGTTGAGTGCCGCCACGAAAATGAACAACATTATTTGGCCGATTGAGAGGCGAGGAATTCTCAATTTGATCACTCCTCTCCAATATCCTAAAGTATTCAAGCCATCAATAGTTATTATCAATTGATTGCATCTATGAGCTCTCGTTTTTTATCGCGAGAACGTAAGTCCGTAGATTCCGAGATCAGCAAAGCAACATAACCACCGAGAATTGCGGCGAACAGTTGTGGGAGGCAAGCGAGGACACCGAAGGTGTATCGGGAATTCGGTAGTATCCCACGACCCAGATCGGTCGCGTAACGGAAATACCCATTCCATATCGTGCCCATCCAATCGCCACCAAACCGCGGAGGGACCGTAACGACGAGTCGTGATTTTCCCGTGCCAATCTCACTCACATAATTGGTTACGCCACAAAAAACTCGGCCGATAACGAACGAAAGCGTCATTAGCAGTCCGCAAATGAAGAAACCGGTCAGGAAGGCTCGCTTTTTCTTATCCTTTGTGTCCACGAAACGAAGCACAGCGAATTCCAGCAAGATTGCAGCAGGTATCACACCCGCACCTAGCCCTGGATCGTAGGCAATGGCCGCTGGCAGACCTGCAAAATCGACGGCTACGAGAGCCACCAGAATCATCATCCAGCCGACGGACAGGCGAGGGATCTTCATGACGCTTGTGCCCCGGTCTGAACGAGCGTAAAGCTCTGGTTCCTTTCACTGCCCCGGCACAGTCAGCGGCTTGCCATTATCTTTTCCAGAAAGTCCCAATAAGAACGGCGCAGCCGAAACCGCCCACGACTGAGCATTACCAAAGCCCGACGACCGATCGCCAAACGCGAGGCGAAGCATATCGGTGTCGATAATTCCCGGATTGAGCGGAACCGCCGCCATTCCTGCGGGTAACTCGTTCGCCAGGGCACGGGTGAGTCCTTCAACCGCCCATTTCGTCGCACAATAAGGCGCAACACCCGCCGAGACCGAGCGTCCCCAGCCGGAGCTGAGGTTCACAATCACCCCGCGCTTCACCTTCACCATCGCCGGCACGACGTGACGAATCACGTTGGCGATTCCTTTGATATTCACATCCACAAGCGAGTCGAATTCTTCCGCGCTAGTTTCCCAGAGGTTCGCAGGAGTATTCATCACGGCCGCGTTGTTGATGAGCAAATCCGGCGTGCCGACTTCGGTAAGAAACGTGTTGGCCCATTGCGCCACGGCTGCGTCGCTTGCCACATCAACGACCGAAAAATGATGCGTCGCCCCGAGGTTTTTCAACTCGCCGACCGCCTCGCTCGACCGTCCGCAACCAATCACGCGGTGACCCTGCGCGACATATGAATCGACCAGCGCTCGACCCAGCCCGCGCGTGGCACCCGTGATCACAATCGTTCGCGGCGATGTCGGCATGGGGAGAGTTCCGGAGGAAGTTTGAATTCGCACAATGACTGAATGGCGGACATTGTAGTCGACACCAGGCCGATCGGCGATGCTCTCTATCGCTTCAAGGGACGCGCAAATCGATTCAAAGAAAAATTACACATTTGGATTAAACACGCGCAAAAACAGGGTGGCCGGGACAACTTGCTTGTCCCGGTCGCGAAGCGACAAGAGGATATCGCAAACTGTTTCGCCCTAACCTCTTGTGGCTGCGCCACCTGGACAACAAGTTGTCCAGGCCACCCGATCCCATCCATTGCATTGTCCCAAGCGCGAAACTCCTGCCAAATCAAAAACCAACGACCTCTGGATCCTCCAGAGGTCGTTGGGGGAAGCTGATTGGCAGATCCGAAGGACAGAACGAACGTCAGGCCGAGGTGCTCGCGTCGGTAGTCGTGCTGGCACTCGCGGTGGTTGTCGTCGTTGTGCTGCCGGCGTTGGGGTTGATCGCCGCGTTCAGAATTTGCAGGTTGATCCCCAATCCAGGACCGAGCGGCTGGTTCGTCGGCAGGCCGACTGCCTTGAGGTCGGTCGTCAGCGTGGTGATGTCGGTGCTGTTGATGTTGGTCGCAGTGATCAACGCGTTAAGATCGCTGAATGCCTTTGGAGCAAGCGTCGTATCGGTCACGCCTTCGCTCGTCACCACGGCCTCGAAGTCGGTTTGCAGCGTGGCGAGCTGGTCGCTCGTCGGCAGAGTGCCGGCGAAGGTTTGGATGTCGCTTTCAAGCGCGGAGATCTTCGTCTGATCGGGCGCTGTCGTGGCGGCCTTGTTGATCGCCTGCAGGTCGTTCCGGAGCGCGGCCTGAAGTGCGGGCGTAACTTGCGACTTATCGGCAATCGCCTGCGTATCGGTGCGAAGCTGCTGGAACGCGGTGTCGTTCGCGGAACTCGTCGATCCGCCCGCTCCACCGAATCCGCCGGCAAAGCCACCACCACCGCCACCAAAGCCGCCAGCGAACCCACCACCACCGCTGATGGTATAGCTACCGCTGGCTCCGCCACTGCCGCCGAATCCGCCGGCAAATCCACCGCCTCCTCCACCGCGGCCGCCTCGCGAGAACATGCCGCCACCACCGCCCATTCCCATTCCGCCACCCATCCCCATCCCACCGCCCATGCCCATGCTCATTCCGCCCTGGCCGGCACCCCATCCGTCGGACGAGACGGTGAAGTTCCCGCCCTGTGCGTCGGTTGGAATCGGCGCGTTGGGATCGGCGGTCAAGGTTGTGGTCGACGGGTCGGTCGGCGAGCCGCTCGTCGTGGTGGGCGTCGTCGCCGTTGTGGATGCGGTTGGCGCCGCAGCGGTGGTCGTGCTTGCGACGTCGGCCGGAGTTACAGTGTTGTGGCCGCCTCGCAGAGCGAAGGCCCGCATTCCGTGTCCAGCATGACGAGCGGCGTGCATGTGGCCGACGTGTGCTGGGACCGTGTTCGCGCCGGCTGCCGCAGCGGTTGTTCCCGCCGTGGTTGAAAGAAGCTGCCGGCCTTCGAGAAGATCCGTGGTGGGGACGAGGCGACGAACGTTCCGCTTGACGCTAACTTTGTTCGACGAATCCATGTCTAAAACCGTGACTCTATGGGTAGAGCCTCCAGCGTGGCCGGTTAGCCAATCGCGCCGACGGGCTCATCCAGGGAGTCCGAAGAGGGACGTGAAGGCGGCAGGTCTCGGGTCAAGCCGCCTTCCCGAACGCTGAACAGTAAGTGTTATCGACCGTCCCTCTCGGCATCTTGAGATGTTTCGGAAAAATCGTTGCGATCGTGTTTTTCCAATTGCGTGGACTTCTGGCGCGCTTGATCTCGTCGCACCTACATATGAACGCTCGAATTCTGGACCACGCGTCATTTGCCAGGCAGCCAGGCCATACCGTCGGGGCCGGGGCCGGTGTGGAAGCGGTCGACTTCCTTGAGCGACTTGAGGTCGATCACCGCAATCACGTTCTCACCGGTCGAGGCGACGAAGGCCCGCGAGCCGTCCGGCGTGATCAGAATGCCGCTGGCACCCCGACCGACTTTCACACGCCCCTTCACCGTCTCCGAGGCGACGTCGATGATAATCACCTCGCCGCCGAAGATGTCGGAAACAAGCGCGAGCGAACCGTCGGGGCTGAATTTCAGGCGATTGAGCGCCCGGGCGTTGGCGTCGACTGTTTTGACGACCTTCTTACTCCCGAGGTCGACGACCGAGATCTTGCCGTCGGTCATGTGGCCGGTCCAAAGCTGTTTGCCATCGGGCGAGATATCAAAACCTTCCGGGCCGCGACCAACCTTCACGAGCGTCTGCTTCCAACCCGCACCGCCTGGACCGCCACCCGGAGGGGGACCGCCCGGACCTTGAGGAGGAGGGCCGCCCGGTCCCGGAGGACGACCGCCGGGCGGAGGGCCGCCGAAGCCGCCTGGAGGCGCGGGTTCGATGATGCTGATCGTGTCGGAGCTAACGTTCGACGTGTAGATCGTCTTCGCGTCCTTGCTGACGACGATCATATGAGTCCGCTGTTCGCCGGTGCCGAGGACCCAATCCACCTTGTTTTTGGCGGGATCATAGCGACCGATGGCGTTATTGGCTTCGACGGTGAAGTAAAACTTGCCGTTCGCGAACCAAAGCCCATGCGGCCGGCTGAGTGGGTTGAGGTCGATGCGGGCCTTTTCCGTCCGGCCAACAATGTCGATGACCGAGAGCGAATTCCCATCCTGCGGGTCACCCGAGTAATTGCTCGCGACCGCCAAAGTTCCATCGGTGGAAATCGCCAGTTCATGCGGGTCACGCGCAGTCGTCTGAACGCGGCCCAGCACCTTACCGTTCGACGGGTCGACGAACGCCATCGTCTTGTCGCCCTTGTGCAAGACGAGAAGCGCCGGCGAGTTCGTCTCCTGTCCCTGGGCCACGGTCGCTGCGACTATCGTGAGAAAGGCAAGTCCGGTCGTGATCCTCATCGTCCTGTCTCCATGGTGAACGATCGGAGTCTAGGCATTCCCCGCGCATCATACCGAGATTTCGGGCGTCAGTGCGTCCCCATCCGGAGTGGGCGTGTTTTCCCTGCATCTGAATCAGGAATTCTTCTGACGCGGTTTTGCTCGATGCGCTCTGAACATCCTTGGACCGCAGTGTGATGGCTCGGAGGGTTTCGACGACCTTTTGGTGACCGAAACGGACGCGTCACAAAATTGATAATCGAGCACACTCATAGGAGTAACGCATTTGCGTCGGACATGACGCCGAATCGGGTGACCGGGACAACTCGTTGTCCGGGCCACCCACGGTCATTTTTGCGTCCGATAAGTTTCAATGAACATCCGAATACGATCAACTGTGTCCGGCCGAGGGCTTGGGATGAGAAAAAACTCGCGGTCCTCCCATATGACGGAAGTCCCGATCGCCGACGCCAGCCGCTCATCGAAGTCGCGAAAACTTTCGTCGACTTCATCCTCCCACGAGGGAGGCATAAAACTGAAAACAAGACAAAGCGACCCATCCTTCATAAGTCGAATTTCAGGTTCGCCATCCGAGTCGAACCCGGTCAGCAATAATGATGTATAATCCATTTTGTATGCAACCGTTTTTCGGTTTAGATTTGACCGACGAATTAAGATCGAATTTCGACAAATCGCTTCCTTCTCCTCGTATCATGGAGGTTGAAGAACCTCGATTGAGAGAAAAGTAATCAACTGATTGCAACGCTCTTTTCTTTCCGTTGGCCAGGATCTCGACCGTTCTTCTCGCAAACGAGCGACTTCTTCAAATATCTCTTTTCCCATGAACGCTGCTAGGATTAGCCACCTCATATAAGCATTATAACCGTCACCGAGGCGGACAGGATAAAGTGATGTGTCCCTGAAAGATTCTTCAATGGCAGAAATGGTTGTTTGAGGTTCCCAAAATGGCACAACTTTCTCATCAAGAAGCGCCCCTAGTTTACGAAACGATGCCTGTAGCTCTTCTTCGTTCCTTACTTCGATCGTCCTGTTCAGACCAGGAAAATCCCTAGTAAGGCCATTAAAGAGATCCATAAATAGAAAACGTGTCGTTGCCGTCGCCTCGTCGTGCTTGGGATTCACTGGCGAGAAGCGAGAATAAATCTCTTCGACTTTTTCTATCCTCACGCAAAAGCAAAGCGCGTATGTATACATTAACGGCTGGTAATCCCAGTGAACGACTTTAACCCACTGTAGGCCGCCCGAGATTTCTCTCTCGACCTGAAAACGGCTCTTCACGCCCCGAAAACCGTACGGGGACAGGAACTTACTCAGCCATTCAAGTATGGAAAGCCTGAGCTCTCTGCTGGTCAAACAAAACGCTTCCTTTCTATGGATCAGTGCTATCAAATCCATCGGTGCCGGAGGAACTTCCAAGTTGCATACATGTTAATCGTCTCCAACGAGAAGTGTACTGTCGACAGGAACATTTCCTATGGGTAGCCCAGGTTCTCGAACCTGGGCGGCGCAGCCGCAAGAGTCATCGGCTTTTAAGATGACACCGGGCGAAGTGACGTCGATCGTTATGACTTCTTGCCGCTGCGCGGCCCTGGATCAAGATCCAGGGCCACCCTTGTATTATATATTTAATCACAAAACAATGTATGAATTATTTCGGTGGCCCATGCTCTCGAACCTAGGCGGCGCAGCCGCAAGACGCGATTCAAACGCAGGCTGATCGGAATTGATCTTATCTGCCGTCGGCCGAACGTCCCCACGCAATCCAGAAATGGTAATCCGGCATACCCTGGGTGTCAGATGATGGCATTGGCTTATCACCAAGATCCCAATTCTCGGCCGCCGTCGCCGTCTGCAAGAACTCGTCGGGCAATAGAACGGAATGAGCCTCGATGTAGTGCGATAATCCTTCCGGCCAAACCCATTTCCCATCCGTCAGACACCGGCTCCCCATGCAAATAGAGGGAGCACCGCAACGGAAACGGCAATAGGAGAGGCCTCGCCAGCGGGTGTAATCACGGCCCTCGCGCAAGTAGCGAACGACAACCTCTCGATCGGCCGGATATTCGTCTAAGCAGACGAGATTCCGAGGATCGGGAAACTCGCTATCGGAAGGGTGTCCAAAACTTGCTCGCAAAGGTTCCCCAAGCGAACGCCAGTACCCAATGGCGCGAACAGGTTGATACAGACTCGTTTGTAATCTGACCGGTTCAACGAGCTCCGGTGGAAGCTGATCCAGAACCAGATCGAGGTTGTGCGGCCGCGCAATCGCACCAAGATGTGGGATGGTCTCCAGGGCGGTCAAAATCCCTCTCTGATACCGCTGGAGACACCGATTCAGTTCTTTCAATTCCGCTTCGGATAGCACAAGCGTTCTCCTTGCTCCGAGCGGTCGATCCGCAGTTTGGCTAGATGAAATACTCGCGCAATACAACAGCCGTCTCGGCCGTAGCAATTGCAGGCGTCAACAACTCTCGGCGCTGCGTTTTTGTGATCCAAAGCGGCCTAAATCTTGGCCCGTGCAATCAATGCGATTTCGTCGTAAATGGATTTCGGTGCATTCTCGCGTAAATGGCGTGAGGCTTTTGCACGTCGTACGGCGGCCGCAATTAGACCGATTGGCCCACCAATCAACCAACCCAGCGTACAACCCATGAGCGAGGCCAAGACAATCAAGTGGCGATAACCCAACTCGTGTGCAAGCACCCAGGCCGAAACAACTCCTATGAGAGAGGTAATCGGCCGCCGCATGGCCCTTAATCCAAATAGGGCCCCGACCACGCACCCAACCAGAACCACGACCAGAATGTCGGTGTGTAAATTATCACGATAGTAATTCTCTGCAATGACAAAGAAGAGCGCACTTGCCACCACGAATCCCATGCACCAGCGCAACGTGATCCGCATCAATACCTCTTGCTTGTGGGCAGCCAGCCTACACCGCTACCCAATCACCGGCCCAATCGGCCGGCCCAAACACAGCGGCATCGGTCGATTCAAATTATCGTGCAGCTCAACCGTCGGGTCGACGCCCAAACAGTGATACACCGTTGCCGCAATGTCGGCCGGAGTGACGGGATCAACCGCAGGATGTGCGGCCCAGCGATCGGATGCACCATGCACGGTTCCGCCGCGAATTCCGGCTCCTGCCAGCACGGTCGAAAAACAGTGCGGCCAGTGGTCGCGGCCGTCGCGACCCGCCCCTGCTCCACCCACAATGCTCTGTCCTACGCGCGGCGTTCGGCCGAATTCGCCGGTCCAAACGATCAGGGTTTCATCCAGAAGTCCGCGTGCATCGAGATCGTCGAGCAAGGCTGTAAAAGCCTGGTCGGCGGCGGGCATGAGGCGGGTTTTCAGATCGATAAAGTTGCGATTGTGCGTGTCCCAGTAAACACTCACGTTCGTCAGGCCGTCGTTTTGCCAGAACACGGTGACGACCGGCACGCCCGCTTCCACAAGTCGCCGGGCCTGCAAAACGGCCTGGCCGTGCGGGTGCAGGCCGTAACGGGCGCGAACGCGAGGGTCTTCGCGCTCCAGGTCGAACGCTTCGAGCGCCTTGCGATTCGTCAGCAAGTTATAGGCACGCGTAAAGTTCGATCGCGCCGCGCGAACCTGGTCGCTCGCTTCGAGATGTCGCGCCTGGTCTTCCACCGTCATCAGCAATCGCTTGCGATCGGCTGAGCGTCCCGAGCCGACATCATCGGGCAGGCGAAACGCGCCGACGCGATAGTCGGATTTGCTGGGATCGTCGTCGATTGTGAACGGATTGAGCGCGGGGCCGAGCCACCCGGCACCTTGGCCGTGGCTGCTCTCGACGAACCGCGGCGCACCGGCGGGATCCGGAATTGTCGGCCGCATTTGCACGAATGGCGGAAGCACGGTGCGCTCGCGACCGCGATTGAGTTGCGATAGCACCGCGCCATAATGCGGCCAGTCGTTCGCGAGCGGTGCGTTGATGTCGGCAAGCGGTCGGCCGGTGAGCAATTCGTGCGTCGCGGTGGTGTGGCCGGGGTCGCGATGATGGACCGAACGAATCACCGCCAGCCGATTCGCCTGCTGTGCGAGCAAGGGGAAGTGTTCGGAGATCGACAACCCCGGCACGTTGGTCGCGATCGGCTTGAATTCTCCGCGAACGTTATCGGGGGCGTCGGGCTTGAGGTCCCACGTTTCCTGCTGCGCGGGGCCGCCCCACATGAACAGCAAGATGCACGCCTTCGCCTTGCCAAACGACGATGCGATGTTCGGACCCTTCACCGGCGAAAGGTCGCGCGCGTGCAAGAGCGTGGGGAGATTCAGGCCGAAAAGGCCGAGTCCGCCCGCTCGCAAAAACTCGCGGCGGCCCACTCCAAGCGGTGCGCTGGGCGTTCGTCGTCTGGCCATCGTGGGATCTCGCTGTCCCGGCGGGAATTGTTCAACATCATTTGTATCATAAACCAGAATTGAAGGAACGTCTCGATCAATCAGGTCGCCGCTGCTCGCATCGTCAACCGGGCATTCTGGCCGTAATGTAGAGATTCATAAGGTACTTCAGCTCGGCAAGCACTCGAGGGCGCAATTCCGCTTCGTTTTCCACATCCTGCCGGGCTGCGGCCTTTATTAACTGAATGAGAACCATGCTCATCGTCTCGGCCGTGTTCGGTGGGAGATCCGGGAACTTGGCGCGGAGAATGCGCATCACCCGCTCGCGCAGGGCGATTCGGAACTCAGCCACACGTGTTGAAGCCCCCTGGCGCGACTCGATCAACGTCGAAGCCGCCGCGCGTTCTTGCTGCAAGTTGGTGAGTAACCCGAGCAACGCTTCGGCCAGGCCGGCGATCGCGATCGTCGCGGCCCGCGCTTCGATTGCGTCCAGGGCTTCGGTCAGGCGACCCTGAAATCGGTTGAGAATCGCCTCGGCCAGAGCGTCTTTGCTTGGAAAAAACTGGTAGAGCGAGCCAATCGGCGCATTCGCGCGCGCGGCGACTTCTGTCATGGTCACGGCGTCGTAACCTTTTTCGGCGAAAAGGCTTGAAGCTGCTTCTAATAGCGTGGCGACGCGTTTTATTCCCCGCTCCCGCTGAGGAACGCGCGGAACCGACTTTTCCCCTGAACTTGACATTTGCGAGGGTTTCCTCATAAATCGGATTCGTGAGGACTGCCTCATGTTAGCAAATTCAGCGGTGGATTTCTTGAAGCAGGGAGGATTAGAGGCAATGAGCGAGGAAGCAATTGCGGTCGAACGGCCGACGCGTTGGTATCACGACGTCGCGTATTTCTTCGGAGGTGTGTTTCTGGCGAACACGATCCCCCACCTGGTCAACGGCCTGTCCGGCAGCGCGTTTCAAAGCCCGTTTGCATCGCCGCCGGGGAAGGGTTTGTCGTCGTCGACGGTGAATGTCTGGTGGGGGGCGTTCAACCTGACGGTCGCTTACCTGCTGGTCGTTCGCGTCGGCCGGTTTGACCTGCGTCGGACGCGCCACGTGTTGGTGCTGGGACTGGGGGCGCTGCTTATTTCGCTCCGGCTGGCGCAGCATTTTGGCGAGTTGCACGGAGGGTTTCGTTGAACGAATGGCGCACGAAAACGGAACGAGCGGCGCTAACCGATCGTTCCGTACGTGAAGCCAAACGACGATCCCGACGACGCAAAATGCGCGTCGCGCAACTGTATCTTCGAGCTCGACTTAGGTGCTCACTCCGAAGAGTTTCCCGAGACTCTTTCGGAGACTCATAAGTTGAAGAAAACGCAGCCGTGGGGGCGAACCCCCACGACTCAAGCGAAGCCCTGTCCCTCTACGAAAGAACTTCGCTCATTTCCTAACACGGAGAAACCCAACCAAACGCGCGCAGGGCTTACACTTTGGCTCATAATGGATTTCGAGGTGGTGGTCGAAATCAAACCGTCGGATGTCACTGGTGGTATCCCACCAGCGCCCTAAGTAACGCCCAACACACTGGTTGCGTACAATCAGCGGCACCCAGAAAAGGCTGACATAGGCGCGAATTTGGCTCGCCACGCTGTATTCCAGCACAAGACTACAGTTTTTGTGCCGAAGCTATCGCCGAGTGGGCGTATGTGTCGTGGCGTAAGCATCGAGGCCCGAAGTTCCGGGGAAAATCGTCTCGAGTCCCAGCCGCGATTGCACCGGGTAAGACAGCCGCTGCTCGGTGCCAACAAGGATCACAACCCGCGCCCCCTCGGGTGCCGGCAGTGCGAGCAGTTCGTCGGTTGTGGCCAGGTGGCGTGGGACGATTTGCGGCAACGTGGTTCGCAGAATGAACCGCAGTCGGCCATCAACAGCAGGTGAATCGGGTCGCAAGAACGGCCGGCGATCGGGGCCGATGATGTCGATCTCCTGGATCGGTCGCACGTCGTGCCGTCTCAGAAGCACGTCCCGAAGTTCAAGGTAATCACGAGTTTGCGGCTGAATGTGGGCGATGCGCGTCAGACCGCCGGCAATCGTCGTGGCCAGTACGGCGAGCAGAAATCCCGCCAGCACCTTGCGCTGACGGTCGTCGCGCCGCCTGGCCCATTTCTCCAGCCAACGCGTGAACAGGATTGCGGCGACGACGAGATCGATCGCAAGGTGAAGTCCCAAACCGGTTTCAGGACTGGCATGACCATGCGCCAGTTCGGCAACCGCTTCGCGCAAGTTCCCGCTGACCCACCAAACGACGCAAACCGCGGTCGCAGGCGCCAGGATGTTGAGCAAGCGAATCGGCACCTGGCGATAAGCCAAACCCGCCATCGCCTGCGCCGCAAGTAGATTGAGTGGGATCAACACGAGGAGGTCAAACGTCGCGCGAGGACCGGTCGGCCAGATTGTGGGTCCCAGCATCGCCACGGCGAGCCAGAGTACCCAAAATACCCCGCCAACGGTCGCGAAATCATTTTCGTCAGACACGAGCGCCCGGCGAACCGCCCGAATGGCTCCATAAAGTCCCAGGGGCAATGTGGCGGGTGCCAGTTCGACCAGCCTCGAAAGCAGGCCTGGAATCCCCGGCCCTCCGGCTTCCGGCGGCGCGGCCAGAGCGTCCAGAAACGACCGGCCGTGCTTCATCAACATCCGCGTATGCCACGGGCCGGCAATCGCCAGGCCGATTCCAATCACGAGCAAACCGGCAATCAGGCTGGGGTTATCGCGAAGACCGAGCTTAAGCCGTTTGATCAAAGGGATTTCGGTCGTACGCGGGTCGGCGGTGAGATACGCTTGATGCAAAAGCGCGATCGGAATGACAACGAGCGCAACCACGCCTTCCGCCATCAGACCAAGCCCGAGCGCCACGCCGCCAATCGCCAGCCAGTGCGTGCCATCGCCCCACGGCCAGTTCCCCGCCGAACCACTCCCTGCCCTAAGATGTCGCGCATAGGCGTAAAGCGAGGCAACCGTCATCACCAGGGCGAGCGTCGTGGGTGACGCCTGCTGCATCTGCATCAGCAGACTACGGTTACATCCCGTCAAAATCGCCGCCGCCAGCCCGACTCCTGGGCCTCGCCAGAGTCGCCCATGAAGGTAAGCGAGCATGACAACTGCAGCGCCGGCGATATAGCTCGGGAGGACGCTGGCCCAGGGGGCGAGGTCGGGCACGATTCCGAGCGCGATCGCCGAGAGCCAGGCGTAGAGCGGCGGCTGGTAGGCGACGTTGGTGTAAACGCTGGTTTCGGCGAGACTTAGGCCCGCGACCGCACCGACCTGGTCGGCGATTTTTCCCTGAAGGACCGCGAGCGAGCGGATACCCCACCAAGGGCCGGGCGGGGTAAGGTCCCACCAGTTGAGGGCGTAGAGGCCGGGCAAAACCGCGACGATGACGACGAGGGGGAAGAACATCGCCGATCGAGGTGCGGGCCGAATGAGTGGCCGGGCCGAGGTGACTTGCCCTTCCGTACGAGCCCACGTCTCAGGACGTCGCCTTCCGGCAATGCCCATGTCCATCGTTGATCGCGTCCTGGGAACCATGATGAAGAGACGGATGTCTCTTCCTCTTTAAGCGCAGGCTACCAGAACCCGCGCAACGCGCGTAGGCGATCCCAGCGACGCGACCCAGTTCAAAGTCGCTTTCACGACGATTGGGTAGCCCAGGTTCTCGAACCTGGGCGGCGCAGCCGCTAGAGTCGTTGGTTCAGATGCCGGCCAATTGAGAACGATCTCATCTGCGACGGTCTCTTGCCGCTGCGCGGCCCTGGATCGAGATCCAGGGCCACCCTCGCATTAGGTATTTGATTATGTAATCAATTGGGTAGCCCAGGTTCTCGAACCTGGGCGGCGCAGCCGCAAGACGTTTCGGAACCATAGGCAACTCTTGCCATCTCGCGAAATGATTCTTGCGGGTTCATTAGTTCCGGGTGGCCGGGACAACTTGTTGTCCCGGTGGCGCAGCCACAAGAGGATTGACAAACAATACGTCTCAAAGAATCCCATAAACATAATCATTTAATCGTATGATGAAAAACATCAATTGTTTAGTTCGAGCGGCTCGAAAAAAAACCACGCGAACAGTACTTCATTCTCGGTGATCTAATCAATTCCGACGTTCCGTCAAACGGTGATGTAATAATGGGGGCGGCCTCTTATGGTTGCGCCACCGGGACAACAAGTTGTCCCGGCCACCCATGTTTTCAGCTCAATGACATGCTCATTTTCGAGCAAAATCACCTCGCTCAGTACCCCTCCTCCCCCTCACTCCCAACCTTCTCGCGCATCGAGTGGAAGAGATACGTAAAATACCCCACCGTCAACACCATCCCCGCGCCGAACCAAACATACGCCTGGCTCGCTCCCGGCGAGATCGAATTTGACGCCGTCAAACTGTGACTCGGGTCGAGCGTCGATCGCAGCCAGTAAGGATAATTGCCTGACAGTGATGTCGCGACGAGCCCCAGCAAGAATGCACACGACGAAAGAAACGCCGACAGTTCGCGACCCTTTCGCGGAAAAACATACATCCCTGTGATACCGCCAATTGACATCAGCACGAAAGCAATCGTCCACGGGCGGCTTGCGTGACTCGCAATCGTTTCCGGGCGAATAAAAATCGTCGCGAGCGTGACGATGACCCACAGAATGAGCACGACTTTCCACATCTGGCTCGCAAGAGCGACGCTTCGCTCGCGCACCGGACCACTCGTCCGCCAGGCAAGATAGAGCGCTCCGTGAATCGCCAGAACCGCAAGTGTGAACACTCCGACAAGGATCGTGTACCAGTCGAGAATTCCGGCGTGAGCTCTCGGCAAGAAGTTCGTGAACAGCGGCATGCCGGGCAGACCGTCTTTATCGAGCGGTACTCCGCGGACGAGATTTCCCAGCGTCGCGCCGAAGACCACCGCCAGCAGCGTCGAGGCGATTGAAAAAATCGTGTCCCAGAATTCGCGCCAGAGGAGATGCTCCTGGTGTGAGCGAAATTCGATCGCCACGCCGCGGAGAATCAGCAGCCAGAGCACGATCATGAGGCCCATGTAGAACCCGCTGAACGCCGTGGCATACACGCGCGGAAACGCCATGAACAGCACGCCGCCGGCGGCGATCAGCCAGACTTCGTTGCCGTCCCAGATCGGGCCGATCGCCCGGATTACCGTCCGGCGCTCGATGTCGTTCTTGGCGACGATTCGATGCAAAATCCCCGCGCCAAAGTCAAAACCGTCGAGCACGGCGTAAATCGCCAGCATCGCCGCGACGATTGCAAACCAAATCGCTTCCATTCTCGGCGTTCCTCGCTCAGTGCGTCGCTGTGATGTCGCGGTTGATTTCTTTGACGATCTGCACCACGAAAATATTGCCCAGCAGCAGGTAAAGCCCGGCGAACCCGAGCAGCGTGAACACAACGTCGCCCGTGCTCACAAGCGCGGAATGTGCCTGCGCTGTACGCATCAGGCCGTAAACCACCCAGGGCTGGCGGCCGATCTCCGCCGTCCACCAACCGGCCGTCGTGGCGATGTAGGGGAACGGAAACGCGAGCATCAGCACCCACAGCATCTTGCGGGAATGCATCAACTTCCCTTTGAAGAGCAAGAATGCCGATATGCCCATAGTCAGCATGAAAAGCGTTCCCAGGCCAACCATGATGTGATAGCTGTAATACAACAGTTCGACGCTGTGCGGCCATTCCGACTTGGGATAGTCGTTCAGCCCATGCACCGTGCTGCCGAACGTGCCATAGGCCAAAAAGCTGAGCAATCCCGGCACAACGATCGGGTTATCGAGCCGCCGCGCGTTCACATCGGGCTGACCAATAATCGCCAATTCCGCATATGGCCCGCCCTCGAACAAGCCTTCCATCGCCGCGAGTGTGATCGGCTGATGATTCGCCACCATTCTCCCTGCGCGGTCGCCTGTGGGGAACGCGACGAGCACCGTTGATGCGAGGCCCGCGACGATTGCCGCACGCAGACAGATCTGCGCGTGATGCGTGTTCCGGCCCATCAAGAGCCAGTAAGCTCCCACCGCTGCGATGACGAACGACGTCGTCACGAATGACGCCATCATCGTGTGCGCGAGCTGCCAGAACGCCCACGGATTCAGCAAAAACGCCCGCAAGCTTTCGAGGTGCAGAATGCCGTCGTTACCCAGGCGATAACCGGTCGGATGCTGCATGAACGCATTGGCGACGATGATGAAATAGCCCGAAAGCGACGAACCAATCGCCAGTGCAATCGCGGCGAGCAAATGTTTGCGAGCACCAAGCTTCTTCTCACCAAAGAGGAACAGGCCAAGAAATGTCGATTCGAGGAAGAAGGCAAAAACGCCTTCCATCGCCAGCGACTGCGCCACAACTTCGCCGGAGAATTTCGAGAACCGCGCCCAGTTTGTGCCGAACTGAAATTCCATGGGGATTCCGGTGACGACACCCATCGCGAAGTTGAGCGCGAAGATCCGTCCCCAGAACCGCGCGACCTGGTTATACGACTCATCATTGAGCCGCACCGCCAGAATCTTGAACGCAACAATGAACCACGCCAGGCCCATCGTCAGTTGCGGAAACAGGTAGTGAAACGTGATCGAAAACGCGAAGTGAATGCGGTGCCAGATCAGCACGTCACTCATCGGCCGTGCTCCCGTTGCTCGGAAAATGATATCATGTTCATTTGAAGTAATTCTCGAATATCAATGATAACGGTGAAGTACGCAATAGAGAGAACGGAACAAATCGAGTTGGGTGGCCTGGACAACTTGTTGTCCAGGTGGCGGAGCCACAAGAGGACAAAGCGAGTGAGTTTGTGACACCGTCTCGTCGCTTCGCGACCGAAACAACGGAGTTGTCCCGCCCACCAAATTCCTGATCTACGTTCAACTCTATGTGCGTAACTCCTTCTCGCGAAGATCATCGGGTGTCGTCAATCAACTCGAGCGTCCGCGCATCGAGTTCGCCGTTGTAGTAGGTATCAATGATTCGCCTGAACACCGAATCAGGCGGCGAAATGTGGGCGAAAAGCGTGGCGCTCGAACGCAACTTCATATCGTCGGGCGAGCCGAAAATTTGATGTGCCGACCGTCCCTTCACGCCCAGAACCGCCTCCGCGCACGCGTTCAACCGAGGGCCGAGCTTCGGGTGTGCGAGATACGCCCGCGCCTCGTCGAGCGATTTGATCGCATAGCGCTGCGATGTGCTGCTGAATCCCAGCCCGGCGAATTGCGGGAAGATGTACCACATCCAGTGCGACGTTTTCCGCCCGCGTTGAATTTCGCCGAGCGCATCGTCGTAGTCGTCAGCCTGGGCGTCGAGAAAGCGCTCGAGGTCGAACGGATCATTCTCAGAATCGGTCGACTGGCTCATCGCGCCTCCTGAATTCAGGACCAGGCCATCTCTCGCAATGATCGCCGTTTTCCTCGACCAACGCGAGAGTGAACCGCCGCTTTACGCCACGGCCACGGTTTCCGCGGGATGCCGCCTGAACGCGAGCACGCCCATCACAATAAAACCGACGAGCGCGACCACCTGTGCAATCACAAACGGCGGCTCCGACCCATTCGGCGCAAGCGCGTGCAAAGCCGGAATCTTCTGGAACGACTGCACGATGAGCACGAAGAAATTGAGGTAAAACGCGAACACCGCGCCAATCACATACACCGTCCGCCAAACCCCCGCGAGCCCCTTCGCATAGAGCGCAAACAGAACTGGCACCAGCACGACGAGCGAAAGAATTCCCAGCACAATACCCGGCGTGATTCCCTTGATTGGAAAGCCGAAACCAGTGACGCTCGTAAGTACGGTCGTGACGAGAAACGTCTTGGTCCAGCCGTTGTGCCGCTTGCCGGCAATCATCGCGAAAACGACCACAAATCCCGCCGCAATGCCCACCAGACTCAGCGCGACGTGAATGATGGTAAAGACCGGCAAAACAGAGCTTGGAATCAGCACGGGAACACCACTCCAATCCACAACGTCGCGCCTGGCTCCGCGCGTCCTTTGCGAGATTTTACCAGACTCGGTCAAGCAACAGACCACAGATCTCGACGCGCGTGTTTTTCGCGTCGAGAATCGAACAATGATTCACATCATTGAGTATGGAATCTAGCGATTGCGGCCATCTCGCATGATGGTGAGCGAGCATAACGTCGCAACGGAATTCTTGGGTGCCACTGGCTTAGCCAGCGATCATTTTTCGGTTGCAGAGAGGAGCACTGGCCGAGCCAGTGGCACCCGAGCTTTTAGCCCTGACACAATTTCTAGGCGTAAGCAGTGGACAAGGACGAGCGCGAAGGGTCTCCGCGCTCGATATGAAGTTCAATTTGTGTTCGGCAATCTGAAGCCCGATCCAATCTCACCACAAACCCGCGAACTTGAGAACCGCCAGAAATCCTCCAAGGCAGCCGTAAAACCCGAGAAGAATCGCGCTCGTCCGCCAGAGGCTTTGCATCCGATGTGACTGAAGCTCGGCTCTGATTTCATCGAACTCACCGGCCGCCGCATCGATCTGTCGTTCGCGGATAACCGGACGATTCACGAGAACTCGCGAAACCGAAGGATTCAGAAACGCGCCGCCAGCGAGTGGGGCCGCGTGGTGCAAATGTCGACGCATAGCATCCTCTCTGATGAACGAGCGCGACAACGCAAGACTACAGATCTCCGCCCATCGCCGCGCTTTCATGGCCACTCGCCAAAGCAAGCGCCGTGCCCAGTTCAGAGTCTCGGATGCAAGTAATTATGGCAAAATAGCTTACGGCAATCGCTCGCGCAACGTGATTCATCCCTCACGTTTCGCCGATCGGACAGAATGCAATCTTTGGGACCAGCCAGGTTGCAAAATGCACGATTCGGTATGAACGCGAATTCCGTCGAGGTGACGGATCGTTTCGCGTTGAGGCCGAAACTGTCACCTACCTCCCGCCCCCCATCTCCACCCGCGCCGAATCCATCGCGCGAGCAGTTCCGCGCGGCTTTGCGCGCCGAAATGACGGAAAATCACCTTGGTGTAGCCGTTCACCGTTTGGGGTGCCATTCCCAGCCGCAGGGCGATTTGCTTGTCGCTATCCCCTTCGAGCAGGCATCCAAGTACCTCACGCTGGCGAGGCGTGAGACCAAGCGGCGAGGGCTCGGCGAAGCGTGCGAGCGATCCGCCAATTTGGTCGGCGATAACCGCGTGCGCTTCGCCGACAATCGCCCGGTCGCGCAGCGAGTAGTTCCGCCGGCCCTTGTTGCGCATCAGCAAGAAGCCCGAGCTTTCATCGGCCTTCACCTGAGGAATCTGCCGGAAGCACCAGACTGTCGCATCCAGGCCAAGCGGCTCTTGGATCTTGAGGAAGTCGTGCGAGCCGTACCAGTCGCGATCGCTGATAAAGTCGTCGCGCAAAAGCGGCTCGCCGCGATTCTGCCGCGTCATTGTGTGATAGGAACACAGGGCCGGCGAGTAGCTGGGATTCTCGCGGAATCGTTCGAGATGACTGTGCCAAAACGGCGGAGGCGCAAATCCGCCGGGCGACCAGAATACCACGCCCATATCGATATTCTTCGCATCCATGCACCCGGCCATTTCGCCGACTGCGCCCATATCGGCGTCGATAAGCCGGCCGAGGCCATTCATGAAGTGGGTGCGCCAGGAAACGGCGTCGTCTCCCAGGTCCCGGCAGTCGCTCACGAGCGAGAAGATTGCGCGAAGGCCGTGCGACCAGATGCGCTTGGATTTCCCCATGCCGCCGTTCGCGGAAACCGCTGAGACCTCCCTAGTTTTAGGGGCTGACACAACCGTCGCCTATCAGACAAACTAGCTGCGTCCGCCGATGGATTCATGATACATCGATGTTCGATCAAGGCAAGGTCCGCGGCGCGGGCCGGATTGTTGTTCGCGCGCCCCAAGCACGCACGCAAGATCCAGGCCCTCGAAGCAGACGGTCGAGTATCGCGGCGATGCCGTCGCCCGCGCCATGTCCAGGATTGCCGATGCTGGCAGTTTTGCTTTGGGCGCGGGCGGCGGCGTTGATTTTTCGCAAAGGTGTGGTGACGACAGTGCGTCACTGCATGCGTGCCGGGGCTGAATTCCGCCAGTCGCCGTTTTTGGCTTCAGTCAAAGGATACGCTGCATCAAATTATCGCAGAAATGAATGGCAGTCTTCTTGTGACAATGCGATTGTCGCCCGTACCTGGAACTGAGACAGCAGCCCATCCGTTCGATCAGCAATCTTACAAGTTTTTGCACGATCGTTCTGGTACAATCTTTCAAGTGCGGGTGTGTGGTGAGTTTGGCCGGCCGCATCGCCGCTCCGGCTCGGGCTCATTCTGCGAGTTGCTTGAATAGGTGTAACGCCAGTGGACGCCCCTAATCTGCCGCCGCATCTCGCCGCAACCGAGTCGTTCGATGCGGAGTTTCTCCAAACCCGCATGCCCGACCCGAACGCCCCTTCCGAGGCACCACTCAGGGAGCGATTCGGCGAGTACGAAATTGTGCGAGTGATCGGCAAGGGCGGCATGGGGCAGGTTTTCGAGGCCCGCCACGTGCTGATGGGCCTTCCCGTTGCCATAAAAACCCTGCGCACCGGCGAAAACGCCACCGAAATCGATATCCAGCGGTTCGTCACCGAAGCACGCGCAGTCGCCGAGTTACATCAGCATCCTAATATCGTCAAGATCCATGATATTGCTCAAAGAGACGGGCAATATTATATCATCATGCAACTCATTCGCGGCGGCAGCCTGAGCGACCGCCTGCAAGAGTACATTGATGACCCCAAACTCGCCGCGCCTTTCATGATCAAGGTGGTCGATGCGATCACCCAGGCGCACCACCGGGGGATTCTCCATCGCGACCTCAAGCCCGATAACATCCTCGTCGACGATCGCGGAATTCCATACGTCACCGACTTCGGGCTCGCCAAGCGCGTCGTTCCAGGGGCCGAGGAAAAGTCGTCGGAAACGCCCAAGTCGAGCCGCAACTATCAATCGATTCGCTCGCCATCTGCCTCGGCCTCAGATTACGACAGCGGCTCTACGCTGGGCGGCTCGCTCTTGGGCACTCCGTCGTTCATGCCTCCCGAACAGGCGAAGGGCGACTTAAAAGATATCTCCACATTTTCCGATGTTTATAGTTTGGGCGCGACACTTTTCTGCATGCTCGCCGGCCGACCGCCGTTCCTGGGGAAATCGATTCAGCGCGTGCTCGAACAGGTGATCAACGATCGCCCGCCGTCGCTCCGCAGGCTGAATCCCAAGGTTGATGCCGATCTCGAAGCGATTTGCTTCAAGGCACTCGAAAAGGCGCCTCACGATCGCTACGAATCGACCGAAATGTTCGCGCGAGACCTCGTGCGCTGGACCGAAGGCCGCACCGTGCACGCCCGCGAGGTTCGCTTCTGGGAACGCGCGACGAAGTGGGTGAAGCGCGAACCAGTGAAGGCAACCGCTGCCGGGCTGGCGACGATCGTCCTCTTCCTCTCCGCCTTCGCCGCGGTGAAACAACGCGGATTGGAACGAACGAGGCTCGCCGCCGAGGTGGAACGGCTGCAAAACGAGAAAGAAATCACCGCCGCTCGCACGCGCGACCTCGAACAAAAAGCGAAGATCGAAAGCCAGAGCATCGGCCTGAAAACGGCTGGGCAAGCCGTGCAGAATTTCATCGATGCGATCGAGTCCGAAATCGGCTCCGACGTGCAGCAGCAAGAGCTGCGGCGCAAGTTTCTCAACCAGGCGATCGAGTATTATTCCAACGTCATCACCGGTCACAAACGCAGCTCGCTCGAAGACGATGAAGGTCGGCTTGAGTTGGCCAAGGCGCACAGCCACGTCGCCGATCTCAACGGAAAGCTCGGTACCGACTCATATGAAACCGTGATCGATAATTATTCCGACGCGATCGAAGTTCTCGCCAAATTACAAGGAAAGCTCAAGGAGGAGAGCCGGATCGATAGCGTGCTGGCCAAGCGCGTGGGGCTCGAGCTGGGGAACGCGCATCACGAGTCGGGCGTGATTCATTCGAGCCGCGGCAAGCCGCTCGATGCTCTGACATCGTTCAGCAAGGGACGCGAAGTTCGCGAGTCGATTTGCGACCCATGCCCGTCGCACGGCAATGCCCGCGAATGCGGCTGCGCCGGCGATATTGCCGCTCGTGCAGGCCTGGGCCGGAGCCATGGGTATCTTGGTGATATCTACCGATCGAACGGTCGATTGAGCGACGCCATCGCCGCTTACGACCGTTCGCACGCGATTCGCAAGAAGCTGTTCGAGGACATCAAATCGACGCCAGGGATTCAGTCGAGCCTCCTCGACTCGGCCAAAACCCAAGACGAGATGATCTCAGAATCGGGCCTGCAACTTGCAAGGAGCCACGGCAACCTCGCCTGGCTGGCGCGCTACAAGGGCGATCTCGCGAACGCGACCGAAAATGGCGAAACGGCCACCGCGCTTTTGAAGGAGCTGGTGAACAAGGGGACCGACGAGCAAAAGCTCCGCATTCGCGCCGACCTCGCCGGAACGTTGCGGCAACTTGCCGATTTTTATGTCGAGCTGAGCAATCTCGATCGTGCCAATCGAACGATCGACGAGGCGCTGAAAGAGAGTCAATCGCTCGTGCAAAAGAAGCCAGGCGTGGTGGCCAATCGCATCGAGCTAGCGAACATCGAAGCGGTTCGCGCCAAGACGCAGTTTCGTGCCGGCAAGCTGAAGGAAGCCCGCCAGGCGATCGAGGAAACACAATCCTGCCTCGCGGCGACAAGCGAATTTCGCGACGACCAGGATTTTCAACATGCGAGCATTTCTTCCAAAGTGTTGAGCGCTCGCATTTATTTGAAGCAAAACCGGCCGGGCGATGCGCTAACTGCGCAGGCCGACCTGCTCGACGCGTTTGGCCAGATCAACGCGTTGATCACCACCGATCCCAAGAATGCCGAATACTACAGCGATCGCGCCGAGATTCGCGCCCTGCTCGCAATAACGCTTCGCGCCCAGAACGCCCGCGACGCCGCGAACGACCACCTCGCCAGAGCGCTGAACGATCAGAACGACGCAACGAAGCTCGCTTCGGGCGGTCACCTGCAGATCTTCAAGGACCGCCGAGGCGAGATCGAAACTCTGATCGCGGCGAAACCGTGATGGCGAACGATTTCGCCAGCGCGAACCCGTTTTGCGAATTCGACGGACTTATATAAGGGGTGGCCGGGACAACTCGTTGTCCCGGCCACCCAACTAAATATGAGCGTTTTTTAAAGACTTCGTCGAAGTGACTGGGGTTGGCAGAAGAAGCCAAACGGTCTGCGGCTTCGCTCACTCCAGCCCCAGCCACGCGACGTGATCACCACGTGGAGAGCCGCGCTCTAATCGCGAAGCATCTTGATGTGCAAGTGTGCCGAAGTGCCATCTTGCATCTTCCATGTACCGACCCAACTCGGTGACTCAAGCCCGACCTTGACCAGATCGATCGTTCCTTTGAGCTTCCCACCGGTGATGTTCAGCGTAACTTTGTCCTTGGCCTTGTTCGTGTAACGATAGGAGCCAATCTCTTTGCCGGCGAGGCCGTAGATTCTGCCGTCGAGCGTGGCGCGAAACCGCCCTTGCTCGATCACCTCGCCCGTCTTTCCGCCTTTTTTGGCCTCGAACTCCCAGACCGCGCCGACAACCTTGCCCTGCCCTTTTTTCTGCTGTGGACTCGCGAAGGACGTCGGGCTCGAAAACGCGATTCCGCACAGGCCGACACATGCAACGACGACGATGGATCTCATGGTATCTCGCTGGTTGGGGGGGAAATTCATGCAAACCAGGCGAGAAGATAACTGGCAAAGCCAGCGTCACACAACTCCAAAGTACTGTAGTTGCGGAGTTCGTTTCTTGAAGTAAACACGTCACCGTGCGTCGTCTGGCTGAAGAATCCTGGAGCTATGGGTGCCACTGGCTCTGCCAGTGCTCTTGATTTGAGACGAAGAGCAAAACAGCACTGGCAGAGCCAGTGGCACCCAGAAAATGCGTGAAAGCTCTAACCTTCCTTGCTCGAAATAAACACATCGCCGTGCGGGAATTTCTCGAACAGCGAGGCCGGCTTGCTGAAATTCTTGGCCAGAACATCCGCCGGATTGCCCGCAATCCACTGGCTCAGGTCGATCGTTTCATACACGCCCGTATTGAAGCCAATGAGCATCCGGCTCGGCGTGGTGCCCACATTTTCAATCGAGTGGCCGTACCCCTGCGGAATATACCCCACATCGCCGCGCGTCATCGTTTCGGTGCGATAGCGTCCGTGCGATCCAAACATCGTCACGCTTACATCGCCCGAAATAACGTACTGCCACTCGTCGGCGGTCGGGTGCCAGTGCAGCTCGCGCAGGGCACCTGGTTCGAGGTCGAGCACCACGCCCGTCACCGTCTTCGAGATCGGGAAGCTCGATGAATCAACCCGCCACTCGCGACCCCCCTTGAACACCTTGTGCGGCGGGCGTTCGAGCAACTGATACTTGTGCGTCAGTGGCGTCGTTTTCAAACCTTGCAGCGGCTTGGCCGGCTGCTCGGGCGGGATTGGTCCGCGAGCGAAATAGACCTCTTCTTTGGGGAAGCCGTCGAACGCCGATTCGGGCAGGCCGAAGTTTTTTGCGAGCAGCGCTTTGGGAACGTGGCCCAGCCAGTCGGTAATGCTGAACGTGCCGAATTCGGAGAAGTAGCCGTTATCGAAAATGAGAATGAAGTGACACGGCTCGTTTCCAAGGCATTCGAGCATATGTCCATGACCGCGCGGGAAGTACCAAACGTCACCGGGGTTGAAGTCGTTGGTTTCGGCGTCTCCCGTGGGAGAAATCACGGTCGTGCGCACGCGACCTTCGAGCACGAACGCCCATTCGGCGGCGGTCGCGTGCCAGTGCAACTCGCGCATCGCCCCTGGTTCGAGCTTCATCGAAACGCCGGCAATCCCCTTGGAAATCGGCAACTGCTCGACCGTCGCTTCCTTGCCGAAGCTGTTGCCGATGACTTTGCCAGTCGTTTTTTCCAGCTCGAACTTGAACGTCGGCAATTCCTTGCCGGCCGCAACGGGGTCGGGCACGTTGTTCATGAAGCTGGGGTCGCCGGCCTCCGCCCGCTTGGGAGTCGCCAAAGTTCCTGCTGCCAACGCAGCAATTCCCGCAGCCGCCGCCATGAATTCACGCCGCTGAACGTCCGACATGAGTACACCCCTCGATGCAAGGTATTGTCTTCCGCACCCACATCTTACCCGAGCGGACTGTCACGGTGAGATTCTGAAATCTGGGTGCCAGTGCCCTGAAAAACACAAGATCTCAAAGAGCACTGGCATAGCCAGTGGCACCCGATTCATCAGCCGTGACAAAGCACTCATGGCAACCGTTAGGACGCCGAAGCTTCCAGGAAGGGATAATCGGTGTACCCCTTCTCGCCGCCCGCGTAAAAGCTCGTCGCGTCTGGCGCGTTCAACGGTGCATTCGTGCGGAATCGTTCGGGCAAATCAGGATTCGCGATGAACGCCACGCCAAAGGCCACGGCATCGGCAATTCCGTTCGCGAGATACTCCTGCGCCTTGTCGAACGTGAATCCACCGTTCACCACGAGATTGCCTTCGAACATCGGCCGGAAGTACGACGCCGGAATGTAGCGAGCGCCGTGCGCAATATCACTCGCGTTCGCCTCGACGAGATGCAAATAGGCCAGGCCAAGCTTGCCCAGGGCCGTCACCGCGTAGCCAAAAGTCGCCTCGGAATTCGAGTCGCTCATGTTGTTGAACACTCCGCCGGGCGAGAGCCGCACACCCACGCGATCGGCACCCCAAACGTCAATCAGCGCGGCGACCGTTTCTAGCATGAATCTCGCGCGATTTTGGGGCGGTCCGCCGTAAGCATCGGTCCGCTTGTTCGTGCCATCGCGGAGGAACTGGTCAGGCAAATATCCGTTCGCGCCGTGCAGCTCGACGCCATCGAATCCCGCCAGTTTCGCCGCCTTCGCGCCGTGATGGAACTCGGCAATGACGCCGGGAATCTCGCTGAGTTCAAGGGCTCGAGGCGTGGGATAAGGCTGCGGGCCGGTCGGCGTCATCACCTTTCCCATCGGCTGCACGGCCGACGCTGAAACCGGCAAGTCGCCATTCGGCTGATAGACGGTGTGCGAAGCGCGGCCGACGTGCCAGAGCTGGGCGAAAATGCGTCCACCCTTCGCGTGAACGGCGTCGGTGACGAGTTTCCAGCCGGCGATCTGGTCGTCGGTGTAAATGCCTGGCGTGCCGGGGTATCCAATACCGCGCGGGGAGACCTGCGTCGCCTCGGAAATGATCAGGCCGGCCGTCGATCGCTGTTCGTAGTAGGTCGCATTCAGAGTGTTGGGAACGCCTCCGGCCGACGCCCGGCATCGCGTGAGTGGCGCCATGAGAACTCGATTCGGAAGCCGAAGCGCCCCAAGCTGAAGCGGCGAGAACAGCGTTACGTCGGACATCGCGGAAAGTCTCTCATCCACTCGCGGAAAACAGGCGCCTCGCACGAGACGCAACAGCTTCGTCGCAGGATTGTAGGGTGGCGGGTCAACTACCGAAATCTCGCCACTTGCGAATTGTTGAAATAATCTTATGCAAACGGGTTTCGCCCAGCCGCCCCGCGCGTTATCCTCGCGAGGTGCGCTGCAGGATGCACGAAAAAATCGCCGAGCGCCGCGAACGGATGCGCATGACCTTCGTAAGAGAATAACGGACGCGCGTTCGCATCCTCTGGCGAAAAGCGCGAGCCCGCAAGGCGTACCGATTCATCAATCCGTTGATTCGCGTTCGAGTTGCATGAATTTCGCGGCGAGGCCTACTCCCAGAGTCGCGCATTGAACTGCAGACCCCAAAGTGGAAATCGCCCATTCGAGGAATCTGTCATGCGTTCGTTCCTGGCATGTCTGGTCGCGCTCCTGGTCGTGGGAACATCGGTCTCGATCTCCGCGCCCTATCAACAGCAGCAACAGGGCGGCGGCGAGTACACAAAGAAGCGCAAGGTGGTGAAGACCGACCGCGAGTGGGCCAAAGTGCTCACGCGGCAGCAGTATGCGGTGACACGTCAGAAGGATACCGAGCCGGCGTTTACCGGCCGCTACGCGAATTATCACGGCAAGGGTGTTTACGCCTGCGTTTGCTGCGGATCGTTCCTGTTCAACTCGCGAACGAAGTTTGAATCCGGCACCGGCTGGCCCAGCTTCTATCAACCCTACGGTCGCGAACGCATCGAAGAAGAGCCAGACAACACCGCCGCGGAGCCGCGCGTCGAAGTGATGTGCATGGACTGCGGTGCCCACCTGGGCCACGTCTTCAACGACGGTCCGCCCCCCACCGGCCTGCGCTATTGCATCAATTCCGCTTCGCTCAAGTTCCTCACAGACGCCCAGGCCAAGGCCGCGCTCGACAAGGAAAAAGAAACCCAGGCGAAGGAAAAGGCCAAGAAGGACGGCAAGGACACCGAGTCCAAGGCCGACTCCAAGGATAAAGACGCATCGACCGAGAAATAGACTGATTCCGAGTGAACGACGTCGGGTAGCCGGGAACAACAACTCGTTACGGCGACCCGCGTTTGGAATCGATGAATAAGGTGGCGGACGATACGGAAATTGTGCTCGCCACCGAGGCGTTGACATGGATGGAGCAACGGCCAAGCGGCGCTTGATTTGGATCCGCGATAGAGCCTTTTTCGCCGCCGCAATGTTGTTCCCGTTCTGGCTTGCGGGACAAATCGCCCGCGATTCCTCCTGGTTCACCGGCCTCTGTTTCTACATCCCCTCCGCATTTCTGGTTGCCGCATATCTCAGCTTCTGCCTCATCTTCGCCACAGGAAAGCAGCGCCATAAGGCCCTCCTCGCTTTCATCATTTCGCTGCCGCCGCTGGTTTTTGTCGGGTTCGTCGAGAATCGATTCCTCCAATCTTCGTCACCGCCTGCCTCTGCGAATGCGCTGCGATTAGTGCATTGGAACGTCGGCGGCAGATTGGGCCGACCCGGCGTCGTGCAGGCCCTGGTCGATCATCAGGCCGACCTGTACGTGTTTTCCGAAATCGGTGCGGAGAAGCGGATTCAGGCGCTTACAGAAACGCTCGGCCAACCGTATCAATCCGCCGTGTTTGGCAATCTGGCTGTGGTCGGCAAGGGTCGCGTTCGGCCTAATGGTTGGATTTTGGATAGAGACGGAGTTCGGGCCCAGTCGGTGGTTTGGGAATATGCGGGGCAGTCGTTAACGGTGCTTGTCGTCGATTTGCCGTCCAGCGTCTTCGTTGCGCGAGCGCCGATTCTCAAAGAGATCATGAACATCATCGAGCGCGAGCAACCCGATTTAGTCGTCGGCGATTTCAACGCGCCACGACGTTCAATCGCCTTGAGCAACCTGCCGGCCGGATATCAGCACGCATACGACACGGTCGGTACGGGTGCGGGCTACACATGGCCGACTCCGGTTCCGATGTACTCGCTCGATCAGTGCATTTTCTCACCGCGGATCACACCGATCGAGTACGATCTCGTTTGGTCGCTTAAGAGTGATCACTGCCGCCAGGTGTTTGATTTCTCGCTTCCTTGAAGCTAACTGCTCCCTTTCAATAGCCCGCTTTGCGAGGGTGTTTTGCGATTAACTCGGCCTCTCGTTCGTTCTTCGCAAACCGGCACCAATGGGCGTCGAATCGCCCCTAGGTTAAAGAGTAATGAGACGACTAAGGCTCGGATTCTCTTTGCGTTGGATGATGGTGGCCGTGGCCTTCTTCGCCGCGGCGAGCCTTGGGTGGCGTGAATATAAGGCCTGGTTACGGAGTCGCTATCACACCGACCCAGTCTCGTCCTCCCAGTTAAACGCTGAGATCATAGCGCCTAAGAGGAGGCTTCTCTTCGTACCGGGAGAAACGACACCGGTGACCATCACCTATGATTTCAAACTCGCGAAGCCCAAGCCCGGTGTCTCGTGCCTGGTCGTCGGCATGGTATGGCTCGAGGACCAGAGCACGAATTTGCCCGTGGACGGTTTCTCGTTCGATGTGAGACTGACCGGTGGCGAAAGAGAATCTTGTACCGGCACGATCACCTGGGACGCCGTCGTCCCCAAGCCCGGCCGATATCTACTAATCTGCCGTCGCTACGAGCAGGCCGAAGGTGAGGACCTGGGGGGAACACACGGTGGTGGCACAAGTTATCAATTTGTTGAGGAAGAAAAGCCATGAAAACTCGACTCAAGATCATTCTTCAAGTCGTGTGTCTACTTGTCGCGCTTGTGGTGACCTATAAGCTGGGATACTGGGCTGGGCTGAATGACAAGGGGCCGCGCCATCGAGCATTGGTCAAAGTAAGGCGGACGCCCGGTAACCCAACCTCAAAGGGTGGAAGCTATCAGTGGTATGACATAAACAATCCAAAAGAAGCAGCAAAGTTGAAAGCGGACGAGGCCGCGCTTACCGCGCAGGGCGTCGAACATTACATCGCAGAGGGCCAATTGATATGGAGCTTGGAACCCAGAGCAAGTTCCGTGCGAGTTGATGAGCACCTGTAATTGCAGGTGTCGTGGATACCTCACCTACGAAATCAATCGAGGCGCCGTATTTGATGTCCCGCCTTGTCCGAGTATTTTTCGCTGTTGTTTTCATTTCGCTCGGCCTGGCGTTCGTACTTGGTCCATTGAGCACCTGGTTTTCCGACACCACCACAACCATCAGCCTCTCACCGAACGAGGCGTATTGGATTCGGCTCGTCGAGAGAAAACCCAATCTTCCGATCCGAATCGATCGCAACTTCAAAATCATTCTCGAGACGCGGGCCAATTCCCAGGAAGAGCTGATCTTCGACTCGCCCGACGAGGGAACGCCAATCGGCACGGAACGATTCATCTGGTCTAAAGACTCAGACTACGTGCTGCTCGTCGGCAAGCACTTTTTCACTGAGCCACCGCACATAAGAATCAGTGACGACGGATCCGAAGCTTATTTTCTGTACCACGTCCCGACGCGCCGCAAGTGGTACAACACGAAACAGACACACACGCTCGCACCTGCACTCACCAAAGAGCTACTTCGCGGAATCAAATTCGAACAGTCGGTGCAGTTCGACGACGACCCCCAATGAAAGCCTCTTGCAACCGCAGCGCCGTGCGCCATCATTCTGTCGTCAATTCCAGACATAATGCTCCAAAACAGCTCCTTTAAGGTTGGCCGATCGCACAAAACTTACGGTCCAAAGCGAATTTAACCCGCCATTTCTGGTCGATTGCCCAATTCGGACTAAAATTTAGGCCCAAGTTGTCGCCATTCGACGCTAACCTCTGTTGAAGCCGGCCGAGTGAGTCGTGGTTCGCGCTCGCCCCACGCGCGCGCTAAATCCGGGGCAGCGATCTGAACGCGGATCGGCCGGCGGCGACGTTGTTTATTCTCCCAGGGAGCGACACCCATGCGTCTCTTCGGCAAGATCCTTCTCGGTTTGGGCCTGGCGGCCGTTCTTTCCCCCGCAGCGATGGCCCAGGGCGGCGGTCGTGGTGGTTTCGGCGGCTTCGGCGGCGGCATGCTGCTGTCGAACAAGAGCGTTCAGGAAGAATTGAAGCTCACTTCGGAACAGACCGAAAAGGTCACCAAGTGGGCCGAAGAACAGCGGGCCAAGGGTCAGGAAACTCGCACGGCGATCCAGGACACGCCTGAAGCCGATCGTCCGGCCAAGATTGCCGAAATCGGCAAGAAGAACGCCGAAGAACTCGCCAAGTTCAGCAAGGAAGTTCTTCAGCCCGAACAGGCCAAGCGCTTCCGTCAGATCTCGCTCCAATCGCGCGGTCTCGGGGTTTTCGCCGGTCCGGGCGCTGACGCCAAGGTCGCCGAAGAACTCAAGCTGACCGACGACCAGAAGACCAAACTCGGCGACCTCGTCAAGGAACTCGGCGAGAAGCGTCGCGAAATCATGGCCGACGCCAATGGCGACTTCACCGCCGCTCGCGAAAAGATGACCCCGATCACCAAGGAATACACCGAAAAGGCCCACGCCGTTCTCACCGATGACCAGAAGAAGGCCTGGAAGGAACTGGTTGGCGCTCCGTTTGAAGTGAAGTTCGAGCGCCGCGGCAACTGATCGATTGCTTTTCAGCAGCGATCTTGCCTCCCATACGCGAAACCCCTGGCCCCACCGTTCCCGGTCCACCCCCCCGGGAATCCCCCTGGGCCCGGGGTTTCGCTCATTTTTGGCACGCAGCGAAGTCGCTGCCGATGGTGTTATGATCGCTTTGTGTGCTGGTTGTTGTGGCCGGTGCGCTGAGACTGGGTGTCAGCCATGCATCGTCTTCTCGCCACGGCGATCTTTGCCTACGCGGGTGTGTCCGCGGCTCAATGGGGCCACGTGACGCGGTGCCTGAACGCTCCGCCCGGCCGACTCATGTGCGGCAATGTTGTTAGCGACCCGTTCACGCTGCTCGTGAACGTCGCCACTCCTGCCGCGGCCGTGTGTGCGATCGTGCTGGCGAAGCGGTGCTTCAAAACGCGTCGTTGGCCGCATTACGCAATCACCGCGATTCTCACGTTCGTCGCCACGTCGGCTTGCCTGGCCTATGAAGCCAGCATCTTCGGCCACTACGGTCTCGAAGTTGGCCGCATCTGGTGGTTGCCCTGGCGGTGATTCGGCTTTGCGTCCGCAATGCCGCTACAAACCCCCTCCGCGGAAGACTTTGACAGTTTGCCGGCACACAGGGGATGCCCTCCTCCGCCCAATCCGTTAGAGTGAACCACCCGGTACCGCGCGAAGGGGTTCGCGACGATCGGCGGCCAGGGCGCTCTCGGCTTTGCGAACGATTCGCCAGTCGTGACAATCGCCCTTTTTGCCACGTGCGCCCGCGCGGCCGGAACGGCTCGGTTTGCCGCGCCCTGGCGGACAGTCGACATCGGATCGGTTCGGAGGCGAGTCTCGTGCTGCGCGACGTCCTGGCGATCGTCTTGGCCGGCGGCCGAGGAACAAGGCTCGACCCTCTGACCCGCGACCGGGCCAAACCCGCCGTCCCCTTCGGCGGCATCTATCGAATCATCGACTTCACCCTGTCGAACTGCATCAACGCCGACCTGCGTAAAATCCTCGTTCTCACGCAGTACAAGGCCGTCAGCCTGAACCGGCACATCGACCAAGGGTGGATGTTTCTCACCCGCGAGCTCGACGAATACATCGAAGTGATCCCGCCCCAGCAGCGCATCGGCGAAAGCTGGTACCAGGGGACCGCCGACGCCATCTATCAAAATGTCTACACAATCGAAAAAGCCGCGCCTAAAGATACGCTAATTCTTGCAGGCGATCATATCTACAAGATGAACTATGCCAAGATGATCGAATTCCACCGCTTCAAGAAGGCCGATCTCACGATCGCCTGCCTGACGGTGCCGCTCTCGCAGGCGCGCGAATTCGGCGTGATGGCAATCGACGACGACAACCGCGTCGTCGGCTTCCGCGAAAAGCCAGCGAATCCCGAACCCATCCCCGGCGACCCCGACCACGCCCTCGCCTCAATGGGAATTTACGTCTTCTCGACCGACGTGATGTACGAGCGGCTGTTCGAGGACGCCGCCAAGAAAGAAGCGAGCCATCACGACTTCGGCAAGGACATCATCCCTGCGATGCTGCGTTCAGCAAGCCGGGTGTTCGCCTATCCGTTCCACGACGAGAATCGCAAGCAAGCCGCCTACTGGCGCGACGTCGGCACGCTCGACGCGTTCTACCAAACGAACATGGACCTGATTCAGATCGACCCGATCTTGAATCTCTACGACCGCGACTGGCCGATCCACACCTACCAACCGCCAATGCCCCCGCCCAAGTTCGTGCACACCGATCAAAATCGCCGGGGCGCCGCATTCAACTCGATTGTCTGCCAGGGGGCAATCGTCTCCGGCGGCCAGGTCTACCGCAGCATCATCAGCCCCGGCGTAAGAATTAACAGCTATTCACTCGTGGAAGACTCGATCTTGTTCGACGGCGTAGAAGTCGGCCGATACGCGAAGATCCGCAAAGCGATCATCGACAAGGACGTAAAAGTTCCCGCTGGCTTCGAGATCGGCTACAACCGCGAGCTCGACCTCGCCCGCGGGCTGACAGTCACCGAAGATGGTGTGACGGTGGTCGCGAAGGCCGAGGATCTCGAGCGGTTCGCGGCGCATGAGGGGTAACTCCTTGTAGGTTCGAGTCTCCTACTAAGGGTGCCTGGGGCAGAATGCCCCAGATGCGACGCTGAACGAACTTGGCACTCATTCCAAACTGGGGCAACCTGCCCCAGGCATCCCCTTAAGGGACAGATCGCCTCCCGTCACATGGGGCACCCGGCGGTCACAGCAGGGATCAGGCCACACGAGCCTCACTTTGCGGGCAGCCTGCTCAAGACCTCCCACGGCTTGGGTCCCGCGTTTGGAAGGTCTTGATAATACCGGATGCCGCCGGCAGCTACGAACAGCTCGAGAGGGATGTCGAAAACGAAATCCGTGTCCTCAGTGTCTCCTTGCTGCGCGAGTAGCCGATCCCGGATTGCGGGAAATTCCTCCGGCAGTGCGCCGGTCGTTTCAAGGTGCTTGAGACCTTGATGGGAGTCGTGATGGACGGCCCATCGCCGCTTCCCTTCGGCCCAAGCGCAGACGTAGCTTTCCATGTTGGTTTCATTGGCATAGAACGCCACGAGGGAAGCACGCTCCGACAGTCGCGCAAAGACTTCGTCGTTCGGTGCTATCTCATCGTTAATGAACAAGAGATAGGCACCGTTGGGCAACACTACCCCCACAACCGGGGACTCCGGCAACTCCTGGTGCCGACCGGTTGGGACGACGCCATAGCTGCTTTGGACTGCGCTAGGATCCTCACCGATCACTGCGATCAGTTGTACGCGAAACCCCACGGGCCCCTCCGCTACAGACTCTCGACGCCACTTCATGTCGCGCGCCAATTCGGCGCATCTCCAGGTTACACGATCTCAATTTCAACTTCTTGAGACATGATTTTGATGTAGGCTGCCTCTTCTCCGTCCTTACTTGTCTTGGATCCGTCGACCAAGCTGAACCAGGCCCGAAGCTGATACCGCCCCGGCTTTTCAGGGCAAGCGATCGCTGCCTGATACTCCGACTCGCCACTAGTAGGCCGCTCGGTAGCCTTTCCTTCCGCTTTCTTCATGCGAATTTCCTTTAAGATCGATTGTTTTTGAATCAGCCTGAGTCCCGGATCAAACCTGCTTGCTCGCTCGCCTGGGGCAAGACGCAACCTGCAAACAACGTCAATTCGATCACGAGATCTGAACCGATGGATCATTTTCCGGTCGGCGTAACAATTTCAAGTGTGGACTTCGGCTTGACGGTTTGTGACAAGGCAACATGGTCGCCTGTTAGACACCACAATATTCCAAACATGAACGAAGTACACGCAATTACTATTGAATGTCTCATGCTTCGGCCTTCGCGATTGTGTAAGGTTTCCTCAGTGCATTCGCAGAAGCAAAAGAAAAACTTAATTTGATTCATCTCTAATTAGTTTGATGTTGCGCGTGCTCGATGACCTTGTCAACGGAGGAGTGATAGGCAGTTTTATATTCTGAAATGCCCCACCTTCGAACGCAAAAAGAGCCTCTGGCCACTCCTTTCGAGAGTGCCGAGGCTCTTTGAATCAACCCAAATCGATCTGCAATCAGCTCACGCCGTCGCCAGCTTCCGGCGGCGGTGGAGCACAAAACCAACGATGCCCGCGGCCGACCACAGGGCGATGGTCGTCGGCTCGGGCACGGCTTTGGGATCGATTTCCTGGGCGTAGGCACCGCTCATGCTGCTCGACGTGCTCTGCAGGTCGCTTGCGAGCAGGGCCGCGGCGGCTCCCTTGCTGAACGTCGCGTTCGGGTCAAGCATCATGGTCATGTTCGCGGCTTCGGCGTCGATGTAGTTGCCCGTTTTGTCGTAGTTCTCGGGCACGCCGAAGGCCAGCATTAGTTCGTGCGACACGTTGTGAGCCACAACCCAGGCGAGCTGGTCGACCGAGTTCGAGACCTTCGCAGCCTGGTCGATGAAGTCGAATCCGTTGCCACCGATGTTCGTCAGGCCGAGCACAGGGCCCCAGGTGCTGGTCGTGTTGCCGACGACGCTTAGCATGTGGGCGGCCGGGGCGTTCGGGTCGGTCGTGAGGTTGAGATGAATGCCGGAGAGCTGGAAGGTCGTCTCGACGCGGTCGGTCACCAGCTTCGCGAAGTCGGCCTGCTGCTGAGCGGTCGGGGCGTGGCCACCGAATAGGCCGGTGATCTGGTTGCTGGTGTACCAGGCTTGCGGCGCGGAGGTCGTCAGGTTCGACGAATCAAGGAAGCCGCGGTCGGTCATGTTGATGTACGCGTCGTACGAGGTGGGATGAGCCGGCGGCGGCGGGACGGCTGCACTCGAGTTGTAGACACCAGGCGACGTGTAAGCCGCCGCATTCGAGACCGTATAGGTGTTCGTCGGCACCGGAGCTGATGTCGCACCCGCGAAGATCGGGCCGCTGTCGGCCGCGTTCGCATTCAGGCCGACGTCGTTCGACAGGCTGCTCGCGGTGACGGGCGGAGTGATGGGAGCGGGAGGAGTGATCGGGGCGGGAGCTGCAACAACCGCTGGCGTGACAGTCACAGGAACCGAAACCGCCGCGGGGGGCGTCGCCGGCGGGATCGCAGCGCCCGGGTTGATGACCGACCCAGCGCTCGAGGCGACCGCCAGGTTGAACGGATCGGATACACCCGACCCCTGCACTGCACCCGTGTGGGCGTTCCACGCCGTCCAGGTGAACGAACTCGAATAAGGTCCGGCCTTGCAACTTGTAACCGCCGCTCCAATCACCAGCGCGCCAATGGCGAGGGTCTTAACGGCGGTCATCCGAACCTCCATGTCGAGGGATTGTTCCGCGACCCCGTCTTGGTGTCGCGTCACGGCTCAGCAGAACCGAGCCGCAGGAGAGTCTGGGATTTCGTGTCGGCAGTGAACATCCAGCCGGCTGGCCAGACGAACAAGGCGAGAGAATCGGCAAACGAGCCACTTTATTTGCACAACCCGTGCCGTTCCTCGCAAACGACGCGAAATCGACCGGTCAGTCAGGCGTTTCTTGACCTAAGTCACAACGGAGTATCAACTAAAAATCCGCCGTCCATTTTCGCTCTCATCGCCTCTTATTGTTGGAATAATTGGAACCTCAGGAGTCATTGTTACAATCGACCTGGGAAACTGGGAAAATTTGAAAACCTTCAAGTTGTACTCGACAATTTCCGGTCCGCGCTCGCAATTGTGACTACGATTCAGCATATGGCAGTTGTTTGAATCATTGCGTTGCTTTTTGGGTGAATTATGTCTTGGATGAATTACGGGTAGTGAAGTGTAGACTTTTGTGTCGTAAAATAAGATAATCATAAACAGTGACGATCGTAGGTTGACGGATTCTCGCCTGAGTTTCTGCAACGGGCTCGTCGCCGGCCGGCGCGGTTGCCGGATGATTTGTGACGTGCCAGGTTTGCCCCGATGTGCTTAATCGAGGTCACGCCATATTGCCGCGTCGGAGCGTGGGCAAGCACACTCCGCTTGACGGAATTTGGCATCTTTTTCGCTGCATTGCGAACCGTAACGCGGTTCTCGTGGTTTGATTGAGAGCGACGCGTTTTTTTTTACGAGCGCGCGTCCGGTAAAACGTCGCTTCTCTCCATACGCCCTGCGTCGCTCTCCGCGCCGAGGGTGATCCGTTAAATGTTTCGCGGCCACGACTGGCCGCACCAGCGACGTCACGCCGACGTCCGGTCTCTGTGTAGCAAAAACGCATCGCGACGTGTGGTCGCGGGGCGGTAACCCGGGTCGGTTTAAGTCATGCGAAGGTCCAAATCACAAATCCCGCTGGGCGTATGGGCGCTTGGAGCGGCCGCGTTCGGCTTTTTGATCTGGAGCGTTTGCATCGTTCTGCAGATCACCTGGAACCGCCAGGGACTTTACGACGGCAACTACCGAATCGGTAGACTCGAACGCGCACACGACACCAGCCACCGCCTCCTGACATCAGCCGAAGTCGCTGGCGACACCTTGCCGAATGCGGCCACCTGGGCATCACGCGTGGCCGAGGTTGACGACGTGTTTCGGCCGACTGGCCCCGCCTCTCAGGCCGCTGCCGCCGCGCGAACTCCTGGCGTCGCAGCCGCATTCGAGACCTTGCGTGCCATCCCCGAGAAGCTGGCTGCCCAGCCCAACGCATCGCCCGCCGCGCGTAAGCTGATCATGCTCGAGGCGATCGACGGCCTGCAGTCGCAGTTCCAAATCGCCCGCGAATTCAACCGCGCAGAGACGTTTCGACGCTCGAAAAGCATCCAGGTTCAATGGTTCAGCCTGATTGGCCTCGTGCTCGCCACAGCGCTAACTCTCATCTTCGCCGCCGGCCGCGCCTCGCGCGATGCCCTTAAACGCGGAAAGATGGAAGAGCGCCTTCGCGCCATTGATGAAAAATACGCTCACGTTTACACATCGGGACCCATTGCGTACGTGCTGAGTACGCCGAGCGGTCATATTACCGATTGCAACGAGCGGGCGGAAAAACTGTTCGGCTGGACGTGCGAAGAGCTGAAGGGCCGCCATCTCATCGATTTGATTCCCGATCAAGCAAAAGACTCGGCGTCGCAAGGCCACGCCGAGCTCATCCGCGAACACATTCGCGCCCGCACGATCATTCCCGTAACCCGGCGCGACGGCACGGAACGCCTCTGCGAGTGGGATTGCTCCGTGCTGCACCAGGCGAACGGCGAGATCGAATCGGTAATTTCGTCGGTCGTGGATGTCACCGAACGTGTGCGATCCGAAGCAAAAATTCGCGAGAGCGAAGCCCGCTATCGCAAGCTCTTCGAGTCGAACCTCGTCGGCATCACGCTCACGTCAGCCAAGGGTGCGATTTTCGACGCCAACGACGCGTTCTTGTCGATGCTTGGCTACACACGAGGCGACGTGAAATCAGGCCGCCTGAACTGGCAGGCCCTCACTCCGCCCGAATTCAGTCCGCTCGACGATGAGGCCGTTCGCGAGCTTTACGACATCGGCAACTGCATACCGTATGAAAAAGAATACATCCATAAAAATGGGTCGCGCGTACCGATTTTGATTGGTGCGACCGACTTCGATCCCGTAAACGACCGCGGCCAGACGCACATTTGCTTCGTGCTCGACCGCTCTCACCTCCGCGCCGCCGAAGAGCGAGCCCGCGCCGCCAGCACGCTCATCGAGTCGATCCATCGCGCCCAGCTCGGCTTCATCGACAACCCCAATCCCGACAAAGCGTTTGAATCACTTCTCGACGCAGTGCTTCGTCTCACTCGCAGCGAAGGCGGATTCATCAGCGAAGTGCTCTACGATGCCGACGGCTCGCCCCACACCGAAATTCGTTCACGCCGCGACGGATTCGGTCATGATAATGCGAGCCAATCCGCCTGCGACCTCGACGCATTCGTCGCCCAGGTTGTCTCCACAAGACGCCCGGTCATCGCCGAACCCTCCGCGAGCGATTCGTCCCTGAGCACCTTCCTGGGCCTGCCCTTCAGTCGAGGCGGCACGCTGCTCGGCGTGATCGGCATCGCCAACCGCCCGGGCGGCTATTCGATCGCCGACGTCCACCTGCTCGAACCGCTTGTTACCACCTGCGCCAGCCTTGTGAGTGCCCTGCGCGCCGAGCGCCGGCGTTCGGAAGCCGAAGCCGATTTGCAGGCAACAAAAGAAACCGCCGTGGCCGCAAATCAGGCGAAAGACCGCTTCCTCGCCGTGCTGAGCCACGAACTTCGCACACCGCTCACGCCCGTGCTGGCCGCCGTTTCGCTCGCGCGGACAAACCCTCCCAACGCTGTCGAAGTCCGCGCTCTTTGCGACATGATCACCCGCAACGTCGAGCTCGAAGCGCGGCTCATCGACGACCTGCTCGACATCTCACGCATCAATCGCGGCCTGCTACGGCTCGACCTCGCCGTCGTCGATTCGCACAAATTGATTCATGACGTGATCAAGATTTGTCATGAAGACATGCTGCTTGCCGAACTCACCGCCGACCTCGACCTGACGGCCGATTCGCACCACATCGAAGTCGACCCCGCGCGATTCCAGCAAGTCCTCTGGAACCTGATCAAGAACTCGGTGAAATTCACCCCCGCCGGCGGGCGCATCGTCGTGCGAACCGAGAACGCCGAAACGCCCAGCGGCACCATGCTGCGCATCAGCGTGACCGACACCGGGGTGGGGCTGAACATTAACGATCACGAGCGAATTTTCCGCGAATTCGAGCGTGGCGAAGCCAGCCAGCGCACGCACGCCCCCGGCCTTGGCCTGGGACTTTCCATCAGCCGATCGGTGGTCGAAACGCACGGCGGCACACTCAAGGCGACCAGCCCTGGCCGCGACATGGGCGCGACATTCACCATTCAAATCGCCACCGCCGCGCCACCGATCATTTCGCCCACCGACTCCCCCTCGAGCTCGGGCGAACTCAGCCCGCTCGCGCCGCCTCGGCAGCTTTCGATTCTGTTCGTCGAAGACAATCGCGACACGCGTCAAATTCTAACGCTCTTGCTGCAACACGCGGGACATCGCGTGCACTCGGTGGGCACAGTCGCCGCCGCCCTGAGCGCTGCCGAGGGCGAATCGTTCGACCTGCTGCTGAGCGACATCCAACTCCCCGACGGCACCGGCCTGGAGTTGATCCGCCAGATCCGCAGCACGCGCGACGAACCAATCGCCGCCATCGCGATGAGCGGCTTCGGCTCCGACGACGATGTCGGCCAAAGTCTCGACGCAGGCTTCGCCTTGCACCTGACAAAGCCAATCGACTATCGCCGCCTCTGCGACGCAATCGACCGCGCAATGTCGCCAATGACCGTGGCACACTAACCGTTTGTGACTGGGTAGCGACTGGCAATTCCGTTGGGTGCCTGGGACAGAATGCCCCAGTTCTGTTCCATCCACGCTAGGGTGTTGTCGGACGCTTGGGATCGAGAAGTCGCCCCTGAGAGTCGAAATGAGTGGCAAGTCTTCGGACTTCACTCTCGAGCATCATTTCAAAGCTTGCCCATTTGTGCAGCGGTTTCGCGGAACGTGCGCTACAGCGGCAGACACTTAAATCCGACGTGTCGATATAAAGTTGAGACCCGTCTGATTCATACCCGCCAACAAAGAGAAATGCCGGCTTCGCACCTCGGGGTCGTTCGTCGATATTGGGAGTAAAAATGCTGAAAGGTTGCCACGCCGCTTCAATTGAGCGTGAGAAATTCTTCCTTACGCCGCAGATATAGAGGTGGCCGGAAAACAAATAGAGCCCATTGGCTCGCTTCAAGAAATCAACGAAAACCTGTGGAAACTTGATGCCAACGCTCTCTTCAAGACGCTCAATCTCAAATTGATCCAGCGCAGGGTAGACCTGCTGGAACCAGGCCTGGGGTGCAACATGCGGTACATGTCCGGTGAGCTTTGTACCATCGGCAAGCGAGCGCACGCCCAAGGATTCGTAAGAAGCAACGATCTCTAGAATTCGCTCAAAATAGTCCATCGAATCGAGGCTCCTGGACAAGAATTTGCGATGTGTTGGTCTCTACCGCGCCGGGTGCCACTGGCTATGCCAGTGTTCTGTATTGCACATATAAAGAAGGAAAGCACTGGCATAGCCAGTGGCACCCAAATCCAAATCCTCTCTGTGACAGTGCATTAACCCCGAATTTGCCATCCAGCTTCATCCCCGCGCACACACCAAACTCCTAACGGCCGCAAGTGCACCAAGATCTCATCAAGCGTCAGCACTCCAACGCAAGGAAACGCTCCCGTACGCGGCGGGCCCGATTCCAAGATCTTCTGCGACAGCACAATCGCGGCCGAACTCGGCGTGGCGGGTCCGTCATAGTCGGTAACGATCGCAATCCGCCGCTCAATTGGCCGGTCTGTATGGTCGCGGCCCGTCACCCAGATCGCTAACGATCCGTTGGTCGTCCCAAACGGAAAAAGCATCAGCGATGCCTTGAGAAAGAATCCCGCGCGTCGCGAGAGATCGAGTCCAAACCACCGGCAAGGCAACGCACAGATCGAGAGCAGGTAGTTCAGCAGATTCAGCTCCAATCCGGCCGAGAATCGCACTGTGCGCGCATCGAACAGCGACGGGAACAACTCAAGTTCTGGCACGTCGCAATTATGCACGCGACGACGCCCCACCGGCGGCGGAAACTCCAGTCGTTTCACATCACCCCACCCCGGCCGCTCGACCCACTGCCCATCACGCCAAACGCGAATCTTCCGCCCGAGGTAACTGAGCACCGCGGCAATCGTCGACGCCCCACGCGGATTCTGATTTCCAGGACTCAGCGCCGTATGAATTCCATCAATTCGCGAGAACTCATGTCTTATGCTCTCGATCATCGCCGATGTAACAGCCGGTGTTGAACTCACTCCCGAAGACACCATCAACCCACGCCGCCGCGCCTCGTCGTCGAGCCTAACAATCCCCGCCACATAATCACGCGCGTCGGCCAGATCGAGATAATGCGCCCCGATTTCCAGACAGAGTTCAGCCACACGAAAATCAGTCTTCTGAAACGGCCCGGCCGCGTGAATGACGATGAACGATCCTTCGATTGCCTTTCGTAGCGAATCACGATCATCAAGCACGCAAGAGCGAAATTCAGCCCCAATCCGACTCGCAAAATTGCCGCCGATCTTCGCATTCCGGCCGATCACGCGCACCAAACAACGCTCATCATGACTGAGCGCCTCGGCGATTCGTCCGCCGAAAATCCCGTAGCCGCCCAGAATGCTAACAACGCGCGACGAATCGTTCATAAGGGCTCGACCCACCCTTCGTAACGAACCAGTTCACCAAGGATCGGCGCTTCGATGCGCACGGCCAGGCGCCACCCGCCCTCGCCCGCATCAACGTGCCCTTCGATCAAAGGCGCAAGCCATCGCGGCAAACGCACGCCCATCATCCAAGATTGCCGAAACTCGTAACGCAGGCATTTGCCGTCGATCACAAGCGCGCTGGAGAACGCCGTCAGTCCGCGTGATTCCATCAACAAATCATCGCGCAACCACTGGACCGTTACCAATCGCCGCCCCTGAAGATGCCGAATCCACCGCTCGCGATCTCCCTCGACCTTCACTTCAAGGAGAACCTCGACATCGGTCCCCGACCTCGGCAATTGCAGCAGCGACGCCATCACATTTCGAAGCAACCCACGCGCACGTTCGACACTAAGCGTCCCTCGCGCCCGCCCACCGCCGGGCGTGTCGTGAAACCGCCGTAGCACTTCGGGCAACGCGTCGAATTGTGCGCCAAGAACGCGGCGATAGAGCGACCGAGAATCCATGATGCATCAACCAGGGAGGATCAGCGCACGCCAAATCCCGAAACGATCGCCACGATTATCGCGAATTCGACTTCACTCAGCCACACGCTCAATACTTCGACGCGTTTGCCAGAATATCCGTAATCCCGTTTGTGTAAATATGTCCACGGAAAATTACTGTCGCGACGCCGGATTTCGCGTACTTGATCTGAATCGTCCCGCTTCCCTGGTTGAAGTAGTTCGCACCGCTGTAAATGTTAGGATCGGTGACCCACGTTCCTAGAGTCGGCCGGCCCTTTTTATCGAGCGTTTTGGAGAAATTGATGTCGAGGCCGATTTGGTTGCCGCCGGAGATGTTTCGATCCTGCAGGAACGCCCCGCCCGTGATATCGCCCGAGTGCGCGGCTGGAAGCACGATCGCCATCTGATAGTCGCCGTGCAGGAACTCGGTCGAAGTTCCAATTCCGCGGAAGCTCAGAATCGCCGATTGACCCGAATACCGAGCGCGGTTGGCTTGCACTGGTCCGGTGAACGACGCAGAGAATCGCGTACGCGCCAGTTCGCTGGGCAGCGGCTGCCCCGGTCCTGGCGAGATGACAGGCACGGGCGGAGTGGGCGCGGGCGGTGGAGTTTGCGACGCGAGAACCTGCGCCGCTTGCCCGAGATTTCGCGGCCCCCGGTGAACCCCGAGGACCGTAGGAACCTCGCGCGACTCCAGGGCGACCAGAGAGGGTCGGTATCGCCGCGATTGCGATCGAGCCATAAAGTGCGCCCCATCCGTGGGCGTTCGAAGGTATCCGGTCCTCCAAACATTGATAACTCAATCGACACGAATTGCGCGACGAGTCCACGCCGCGCAAAACAAAGCAGAAGCCGAAGCCATGAATGCTCCATCCCTTCGCGAATTGCTGAATATAGGGATTATTGCGCGATTAACGAATGTGAGGCCGACTTTGATCCAGTCTGAGACTCCACAAACGATGCGCGAGGATGAAACTGATCACCTCCAAGAAACTCGCGACGATGATCGCGGAAACTCACGCGTGATCAATTCCTTCAAGAACGCGCTATACGCTTCCTTCGCAGGCAGCTCGACCGCACGTTTGAGACCTCTGCGCAGCACCAGCACCGATTCACCCGTCAGCGGATTCGCACCAGTTTGCTCCCGCGATTCCCAGTGAACGGCAGCGCCGCGCTTCTGCCAAGCGGGGACGTCATTAAAATTGATCCCACCCGCAAAAAGCAGCTCATTCTTGGCCGAACGCGTCAAACCACGAAGCGCAGCAGTAGCCTCGCGGCTCGTTTTTCCGTTGCGACGCAGCAGCCAGTAACAGTGCGCGTTAAGCGCATTGCGGTGCGCATCCTCGGCCCGCCAGCGGAAGTAGTCGATCACAACATCCAGCGACGGAAGCTGCAACACGCGGCAATCGAACGACGCCACGGCTCCCAGGCAAAGCGTAAAACACGCACTCGCTTCGCCCGCCAGAATCGAAAGCAACTTGCGCAACTTCCGTCCGAATCCCCGTTCTTCAGGACCAAACAGCAGGCTCATCTCGTCACTTTGCGTGTAGCCATAAATGACTTTTAAGCCGCATGACTCCATGAGATGTTCAAGCGTATTGAGCATATATCCGTGAAATCGAGGGTCAAACGGCGTTTCAAACGTGTGCAATTCCTTCGTTAGCCGAGTAAAGCTGCGGCCGTCGAGTCGCGCGACGAGGTAAACGCCTGGCAGTGCGCAGGGATCGTCGACGTTTTCGTACGCCCGCATTTTTGCTTCCAGATCATCAAACTTCATCGCGCCATGCCTCAACTACGAACTGTCCTCTCTCATCGATCCGCACATACCAGAGCTCGTCGAACCCTTCCGAACGCTCTGGCATTTCCATTCGTGCGGCTGTCCCCTGAATCGCCCGATCGGGCACCTGCGCCTTTCCGCTGCGCGCAGCATTACGTTTGATGCAATCATCGACACGCGATTGAAAGTAATATCCCACCACGCGGAAATTGCGCTCGCGCGCCGCATCGAGATACACCTGCCGCTCACCCTTGGTCGCGTTCGTGTTGTCGACCACAAACGGCTGCAAAGCATCGAGGTAACACGCCAGGAACAGCCGCTCGCGGTGACGCGTTTTCAACATATCAAGATTGATACGCATGTGTGTCGCAAAGAAGCGGTCGCGATAAAATGTCGACTTCCCCGCCCCTTGAATTCCCACGAAAACCACCGCTTCCATCGCCAAGCCTCCAGATCACCGCAGACACGCCCTAACGCTCTCAGGTTCATCACCATTCCGATGTTTGGATTTCATTAATCCTAAGAAATTCGTTGACGCCGTTCGTCCCCTTGACTATTGTAAGATATCGGCCGCGAAATCTCGGCGGCTCGACACATCCGCGCGGTTCAGCTTGGGTTCTCCTGCACCGGCGGCCTGGGAGAAAATCGCTCATGAATGGCCTGAAATTCAGGGCAAAATTGGCCCTGCTGGCAATTCTCGCGTTCGGATCCGCGCACGCGTCGGGACAAACTCCCCCAGCCGGATCGTCTCCTCCCAAGAAGCCCACACGCGAGTTCGAGATTCGTGGCGATCGCCCCTTCCTGGGCGGCCAGCCGATCGACATCTGGGGTTTGCGATGTGCCAACGCACTCTACAGCCCCGCGGTGACCGAGCGGCATGTGAACAACCTCGATAACATGGTTGCTCATGGCATCAACTGTATTGGCGTTTATATTGCGGGCTCGAACGCCGGTTGGCCCAATCCCGAAGGCGGACTCGACGGCTTCACCCGCCACGGCAAGTTCAAGCCCGCCGTCGCCCAGCGCCTCGAATGGCTGGTCCGAGAGGCCGATAAGCGCGGCATGGTGGTAATGGTTGGCATCTTGTCGCCTCGCAAGGATCAAAATCTTTACGACGACGATTCGATCAAATCGGCGATTCAAGAAGCGGGCCGGTTTCTCGTCAATCGCGGGCTCAAAAATGTGTTCGTCGATATCATGCACGAATATGATCAACCCGATCGCATCGATCACGTCATTCTCCGCGAGCCTGACGGCGAGCAGAAAAAGGCGAAGCTGACGAAGTGGTTCAAGGAAGCCGCGCCCGATATCGAAGCTGGAATTTGCCCGAACGTCTCCTCCGGCACCGGCAATAGCTACCCCGGCATGGACGTGCGAATCATTCAGAAGCAGGCCGAAATTCCTTCGGACGGGTTTGTGGTGAACGTCGAAACACTGCGGCAAGACGTCTTCGAGAACGACGGCGTTTTCGCCGAAAGCCAGATTGCTTACATGATCAACGATTGCAAGCGCTATCGCGATGCGCCCAACGCGGTGATGCTCTTCCATGCCGCTTATATCCAGGGAATTACGAACAAAAGCGGCACAGCGCCCCACCCCGAAATGGGTGGCTACGGCGCCAGTCCTGAAGATCGCGGCGTCCGTTTTTACTACGACTGGGTGCGCGATAATATCGGCCGATATGAGTACCCAAATCACATCAAAACGTCGAGCGAATTGAAAACGAAGTAACGATTCATCCCGATCGCGGGAAAGGCGGATACGATAATGCATACGCAGAATCGGCGAGGCTTCACGCTCATTGAACTGCTGGTGGTGATTGCGATCATCGCCATTTTGATTGCTCTTTTGCTGCCGGCCGTGCAGGCTGCACGCGAAGCGGCGCGACGAATTCAGTGCACGAACAACATCAAGCAGCTTGGCCTGGCCGTGCACAATTACGACTCGACCAACGGCGGATTTCCCCCCTCCGCGCTCGTTGTTCCAAGTGGCAGCGGCGGTCTCTGGACGAGCGATTGGGGCATCTTTGCCCGCCTGATGGCACAGATCGAACAATCGGCGATTTTCAACGCGTTCAACCTCACGTCAAGCTACGGCGACCCTGGCAACATGACCGCCACGGCTCAAACCATTAACACCCTGCTCTGCCCCAGCGAAGTGCGGACCGACCGCGAAAACAACGGCACGTTCGGCGTGGTAGGGCCGACGAACTATGGGTTTTGTCTGGGCGATTGGTTCGTATGGGGTGGTCCTGCTGGCGGTCCGATCACTCGTAGCGCGTTCGGTCCGAACCTGAGTCGCACCTGGGCTCAGATCACCGATGGCACGAGCAACACAATGTTTCTCGCCGAAGTGAAAAACTGGCAGCCCTACATTCGCGACTGCGGCAGTTTTTCGCTCATCAACACGCCAACAAACATCCCCCCGCCCGATGCCAACCCGCTCACCGTCGCTCCCGAATACCAGGGCACCGGCTGTGCGCTCCATCTTGAAGGTCACTGCGAATGGCCCGAAGTAGCTGTGCACCACATTGGCATGACCACCGCCTGGCCACCAAATAAGAAGACCCCTGGCGGCCCCGGGCTGACCATTCCCGACGTCGACCTGAACAGCCAGCGCGAGCGCATCGGCGGCCCAACCTATGCCGCAATCACCTCGCGTAGCTACCACCCCGGCGGCGTGAACATTCTTATGGGCGACGGCAGCGTGCGCTGGGTAAAGAATACGATCAGCGGCATGATCTGGCGCGGGCTGGGAACGGTTGCGGGCGGCGAAATCGTCAGCGGCGATGCATTTTAATATGATCGCGAGACTTGGGTGCCACTGGCATAGCTAGTGCTCTTTCCATGATGCAGACAAGTAAGAGAAGAGCACTGGCATAGCCAGTGGCACCCGAGCGATGGTTTAGGATTTCGCTTCGGTTAGGAAATGGTGCAATCATGAACCGACGTCACGCTGCCCTGCTCTTGCTTGCGGGAATGCTCGGTTGTTCAAAGAAGCACGAGACGATCGATATTCCTCGCTACGATTCGGCCGAAGCCCGAGCCGCGCTGATCGGTGCGCTCGATGCCTGGAAAAATGGTGATGCGCGGGTGCTGGCGCGTCGCAAACCGCCGATTCGGTTCGTCGACGACGATTACTCCGCCGGCTTCCGTCTGACTGAGTACGAAATCGACGAGCCCGACGCCCCGATCGAACTTCATCGCGACGTCGCGGTGAATCTTTCCCTGCGTGACAAGAAGGGAAAGGCAGTAACTCGCGAGGCGCATTATCAGGTGGGAACCTCGCCGGGCCTGGCGGTGCTGCGAAGCGATCGGTGAGATTGGTTTTGAAAAGTGCGTCACTTTGCGGTGTCGCGTTTTCGGACACGATCAAGCATGCTCTGCATCAATTGCCGATAACGCGCGGGATCAGCATCGAGCATGCGAACGTGATCGGCTGCCTCGAACAATTCGAGCTGTGCACGATCGTTCGTCCGCTGTCGCAATGCTTCCGCCTCGCCGGGTAAGGCCACGCGATCGAGGGCTCCAGCGAGAATCAGAACAGGCGTGCTCGCCGGCACGTTTGCAATCGCATCGACGGGCGAAATCTCGTCGAGATGTGGAGCTACCAGTGGTGAGACAATAATCATGCCGTAATAAGCGAGGGTGCTGAGGCCCGGTGGCAAGGCGCCGTTGACACGATTCCATACGGCGGTTTTCAGGTCGCGATAAGGGCTTTCGAGGATGTAGGCCGCAATCCGATCGCCCAGATCGCGACTGGCGAACAGTGCCGCCGCCGAGCCGAGTGAAGATCCCAGAATCACAATCGGCCGGCCGGGACAGCGTTTTTCCATCCAGTTCACAGCGGTAATCACGTCCACTCGCGCGCCGTAGCCGATATCGTTGTATTCACCCGTCGAATCGCCGTGGGCACGAAGCGTGAGCAGCAAGAGCGAGCAACCATGTTCGCTCAGAAGCTTCGCGCGGTTGAGCATATTCTTCCGGCTGCCGCCATTGCCGTGGAGAAGGAGCACTGCAGGCGCATCGGCCTTCCCCTGGTGAAACCACGCGCCCAGCGAGTGGCCGTCGGCCGTTTCGAGCCGAAGCGTTTCGAAGTTCCCCCAGGCGACGTCGGGCACAGGTTCGCGGAACATCGGCACGCGGCGCGATGTGAGCTTGTACGCCACAAACAGTGAAACGCCCAGCCAGCAAATCAGCACGATGAGCACAGAAACAAGCAGGCGGACGCGTCGCTTGCGCTTCGGCGGCGCAATTGTTGCGATGTCTTCGTCGAGGGTTTCCGTACGTGAACGATTCCAGGGCAGCTTCATCATGCGCAACCGGTTGAGTGATCGGAACGAAACGCGTGCGATCTCCATTATGTCCAATTGCGGGCGAAAACGGTTGGAACTGTTTCGCTTCGACCGCGTAAACTGAGCCATTGGGGCCGCAATCATTTCGCCGCGCATCTGCAAATCCAGGATGGGAAACCATGGCTGAAGAACCGAAGCCGAATCCAAGCGGGTCGCCGGGCTTGCAGCGGCAAATGGAAATCTACGAGCTGGGGCTTGTGGGCAAGGGGCCATCGCAGGCGGTGTCTGTCGACGAATTGGCGCACGAGGCCAAAAAAAAGATCAAGCACGAGGCGTACGATTACCTCGCCGGCGGCGCGGGGGCCGAAGATACAATGGTCGCGAATCGCGATGCGTTTCGTCGCATTCGCATCGTGCCGCGGTTCCTGCGCAATGTCGAGAAGCGCGATCTCACTGTGCAAATCTTGAGTCACACGCTCCCAGTTCCTTTGATGCTCGCGCCCATTGGTGTGCAATCGATTTTGCATAAAGAGGCCGAGCTTGCCGTGGCTCGTGCAGCGGCAAAACAAGGCATTCCCATGATTTTGAGCACGGTGAGCTCGAAGTCGATGGAAGAGGTTGCGAGCGAGCTGGGCGACACGCCGCGCTGGTTTCAACTCTACTGGCCGAAGGACGACGAGCTTACCGCGAGCTTCATCGATCGTGCCGAAGCTTCGGGTTATTCGGCGATCGTCGTCACGCTCGATACGTATCTGCTCAGTTGGCGCGAGCGTGATATTCAGAACGCATATTTACCCTTCATGCGCGGCGAAGGGCTGGCGAATTACCTTTCCGATCCCGTGTTTTTGAAGGCGATTGGCGGAAGTCCCAAGGTGCATCCGGTGAAAGTACTCGAGCAATTCGCCGCAGTGTTTTCCGATCCTTCGCGCACCTGGGACGACCTTGCTCGACTCGTGCAATCGACGCGATTGCCGGTTCTCGTGAAGGGCGTGCTCCATCCCGATGACGCTCGCCAAGCCCTTGATTGTGGCGTCGCCGGTATGATCGTCTCGAATCACGGCGGACGCCAGGTTGATGGCGCCATCGCCGCGCTCGATGCCTTGCCAGGCGTTGTCGATGCCGTCGGCGATCAAACGACCGTGCTGTTTGATAGCGGCATCAGACGCGGCGCCGATGTGATCAAGGCGATGGCGCTGGGGGCGAAATGCGTACTCCTGGGCCGGCCTTATTGCTTCGGGCTCGCGGTGAACGGCGAACAGGGCGTGCTCGATGTGCTTCGCAATCTGATCGCCGACATCGACCTGACTTTGGGGCTATCTGGCTGCGCGCGATTTGCCGACCTCTCTCGCGCAAACCTTGCATGAACATGATTACTGTTGTGCGAATTGGAAGGCGAACAGCTTCGCGCGTTTAAGCTGGAAGGCGATGCGAATCGGCCGTCCGGCAAGCGTGGAAACGTCGGTCTTTCCCTTCCAGTACACAGCTTGGTCGATGAAGTTGCCGCCAATTTCCTCGCAGTCGGCGAAGGTGAAACCTGGGATCGGCTTGCCGTCAGCGTCAAGTAGTTCGACGAACGCCGTCCCCATCGCCCCTGTATCAATATTGAGCCGCAGCCGCTTGCCGCGAAAGGTAATTACTGGCGTTCGCAAGCGTCCGCCTTCAGGCCCCGCATCGGCTGAAATAAAGCCGTCGAGCCGCTGTCGGACGACACCCACACCCCCCTGCTGGGGCGCACTGTTGTCGTACTCAGGACGCAGCACGGCCGAGTCGTGCAAGCGACCGGACGAATAATAATACTGGTAGATATAATTACCACGGCGAATCAATCCCGGCCCCATCACGGCGTACCAGCGATCCCACTCGTCGGCCAAGCCGGGAGCGACGTACGGCTCGCGGCTGGGTCGCGACCATTTTATACCGTCGCGACTCACGGCGAGCTGTACTTCGAGCATGCCGTAATCTTCCCAACCTCCGGCGCGCGGGCGAATGTACGGGTTGCGCTGCGGTGAAAAATGACGGAAATTGCTGGGGAACATCAGGTAAACATCTTGCGCCCAGGGATAAATCGCCGACGCGTTGTAATACAGGTCGGAATGCGGGTCGTCGACCTTGTCGGCTTCGAGCACGACGTCAACATTCGCGGTCGAGAAGAACATGCGATCGTTTGATGACTTCTTGTAAGGCCAGGGTTTCAGCGGGTCATCGGTTTCAATCCGACCAATCCGGCGCTGGTTTTCGGAATCATACGAGAATGCACGCGTATAAATCACATATTTGCCAATGCGTGCATCCCAGTGGACGATCGGCGGGTTATCGGTAAAGAACGGCAGCACGCGGCCAACTTCGGTGAAATGGACGCCATCGCCTGAATAACTGGCGTAAACGCCGTGTTTCGCAGGATCAAACGGCTGACCGAATACCAGGCGGAACAGCTTGTAGCGCCTGGCGGGGTCGGTTTCGTGCGGGTCGAGAAAGATCGTGGGAAATATTCCGCCGCCTAGCCTTGTTCCGGTTTGCTTGAACTGCAACCCATCGTCGCTCTCAAGGACGCTCACATCATCGGCGCCGAGATACATGCGAATCTTGCCGCGATCTTCGATCACCCGGCTAACGTGACCTTGTAGCGGTTTGCCACTTTCATCACGCACCAGCCCAAGCTTTTGGGCGGGATTTGCGTGCAATTCAATATGCTCGCTCTCGGCGATGAACCGCTTGTCGATGAAAAGTTGCTTTTGGTCGGATACGTCAATGGGTGCGGGGGCGGCGAGAAGCAGTAGTGAAACCAGCGCAATCGGCATGGCGATGCATCCTCGTGGGTGTGCTGAAGATGCCGCCTATTTCACTCGCCGGACTGCCGTGGGGCAAGCCTGCGGTTCTCATGAGATCGATCGGCGATTTCAATTACGGCGCTGGTGATTCAATGGAGGCGCGCAGGTCACGCATTGCTTGCTGGCTCACGCGGAGCGAGCCTTCTTGCGGGCGATCGAGGTCGGCGATGAGCACGATCACCACGGAAAACGCGAGGACCAGTGCCATGATTGCCAGCGAGCGGGTCGACCCGGCAAGGCCGGAGTGATAGCCCATCACCGCGGTGCCGACGGCCGTCACGAAGTAAAGCGACCACCAGATCGTCGGCGGAATGCGGCTGCCGGTGCCAATTACCAGACGCTCAGTATGTAGGTCGATCGTTTGATTGAGCGACTCGATGAATAGGCCCACAACGATGGAATTTGGGTTTGAACGTCCAGCGGCCGTCGCGTGTTCCCAGAGCATTGCCTGCAGTTCTTGCGATCGTGCCACGCTCTCTTTGAGTTTGCCTGGCTCGACCGCGTGGATACGCACGTCGACATATTCGCGTAACAGTCTGCGTACTTGTGATTGATACGGCTCGGCGAGCATTGAGGCACGAAGATATGTAGTGCCAATTGCGTTGGCCTCGTTAACGACCAACATGCGGCGCTGGTCAAATCGAGACGCAGCCAGGCCAAACGTGAAGGCGAGCAGGAACGCGAGGAGTGCGAGCGTGGCGGCGACCATTTCACCCACCGGCGGACTATCCTCGGTTTGCACGCGTTTCCGGCGATATCGGCCAAGCTGGTATCCGCCTTCGATGGCCACCAGCACAACGCCGATCGTGAAGAGCCAAATACCCCAGACCGGCAGAATATCGAGCGCACCGCTCTGGCCCATGGCGCTTCAACTCCGGTCGGAAGGATCGGTTAAACAAAAAAATGTAAAAATCTTGAGCTCATGCTGGAAATCACGGTGGTCAGCCTTTTCTGGGTGCCACTGGTGGTACCCCACCAGTGCGTTGCATGTCACTTAGGGCACACTGGTGGGGTACCACCAGTGGCACCCGACAGGCTGATTTCGACCACCACCCCGAAATCCATCATGAGCCAAGCTTTGTAGCTGATCGTAGGCACCACGATGAATCAGGATAGCCTGGACAACAAGTTGTCCAGGCCACCCAAGCCTCTGCTATCACGTTATTCCAACTGCATAACTCCTCATGGGAAATGCTTGGCACTTCGTCAAAGTGTTAAAGACTGGGGCTTACCTCGCTTTGCTCAGTCCAGCCCCAGCCACCCCGGCCCGAATCTCTACCTGAGAGAACGCGCTAACAAACCGTCTGCGCCGCGGTTGCCTGAGCGGGATTCGCAGGGTTGCGGTACGCTTTCTTCCCCTCTTCTTGGGCGGTTTCGGGTGTGAGCGTGGCGAAAAGGTGCAGCAGCCGAGCGACAAGCCCAGTCCAGCCGGTCTGGTGACTTGCACCAAGCCCTGCGCCATTATCGCCGTGGAAGTATTCGTAGAACAGCAAATAATCACGCCAGTGTGGGTCGTCCTGGAACGTGTGCGTGCCGCCGAATACGGGGCGGTCGCCATCTTTGCCGCGAAGGAACAGGCCGTTGAGACGCCGGGAAATCTCGCGCGCCACTTCAAACAGGTTCATCATCTGGCCGGAACCGGTCGGGCACTCAACCTGGAAATCATCTCCATAATAGAGATAATAATGCACAAGTGAGCGAATGATCAAAGCATTCACCGGCACCCAGATCGGCCCGCGCCAGTTGGAATTGCCGCCGAACATGCTGGTGTCCGACTCGGCCGGCAGGTACGAAACGCGGTATTCCTGCCCGCCCACGTGGATGACATACGGGTGGTCGGCGTGATAGCGCGAGAGCGAGCGCAGGCCATAGGGGCTGAGGAATTCGTTCTCGTCGAGCATCTTCTCAAGCACGCGACGCAGCTTGGTTTCGTCGAGAATCGACGCGAGCTGGCGACCGTTGACGCCACGTTTCCGCGGGTCGTGAATGGTCGAGGCAATCTCGGGTCGGCTGTCGAGGAACCACATCAAACGATCGCCGAACTCGGGATACCTGGCGATCATCTCCCCTTCGAGCGTGGTCGCTGCGCAGAGAGGCAGCAGGCCGACCATCGACCGCACTTTCAGGCGTTCCGCGCGACCGTCGGGATGTCGCAGCACGTCGTAAAAGAAGCCATCTTCTTCGTCCCACATGCCGGTGTCTTCGCCCAGATGCGCCATGGACGACGCGATCCACAAGAAGTGCTCGCAGAACTTGAGCGCCATCTCGGCGTAGCCGGGGTCTTCGAGGGCAAGCTCAGTTGCGATTTCGAGCATGTTCTGGCAGAAAAGTGCCATCCATGCCGTTCCGTCGGCCTGTTCGAGATAGCCGCCGGTGGGGAGCGGGGCGTTGCGGTCGAACACGCCGATGTTGTCGAGCCCGAGGAAGCCACCTTCAAACACGTTGCGGCCGGTTCGGTCCTTGCGATTCACCCACCACGTGAAGTTGAGCAGCAACTTCTGGAAGCTCGACTTGAGCCACTCGCGGTCCCCTTCGCCGCCCATCCCTTTTTCGAGGCGATAGGTGAAAATCGTCGCCCAGGCGTGCACGGGCGGATTCACGTCGCCGAAGTTCCATTCGTAGGCGGGAATCTGTCCATTGGGATGCATGTAGCGCTCGCGCAGCATCAATTTGAGCTGTGATTTGCCGAAGTCGGGATCGACCAGCGTGAGCGCCAGGGCGTGAAACGCGAGATCCCACGCTGCGTACCAGGGATACTCCCACTTGTCGGGCATCGAGATAACATCACCATTATACATGTGATGCCAGTGCTCGTTGCGCGGGGCCGATTTGCGCGACGACTTGAAAGGATCGGAGCCACGCTCTTCGAGCCATTTGTCGACGTCGTAGAGATAGAACTGCTTCGACCACATCATGCCGGCGAGGGCCTGGCGCATGACGTTTGCGGAGTCGGCGTCGAGCGATTTGGGGATGATCTCGCCGTAAAATTCGTCGGCCTCGGCGCGTCTGGCGTTGAGAATCTCGTCGAACTTGGCGCCGAAGAATGCGGAGGTGCTGCCGTTGAGATCGACGGAGACTTCGGGCGGTGCTTCGCAGAGCCGCAAACGCACCGTTGCTGCTTCGCCCGGCCGTGCCGAGAGACGGTAGTGCGCGGCGACCTTGGTGCCGGTCTTCTCGGGGTTGATCGCGTCGACCTTGCCGTGGATCACGTAGTTGTTGATGCTGTCCTTCACGTAAGGCGTGCGATTGGGCACGCCGAAGATCCGCGAGGTGTTCGTTTCGTTCTCGGTGAAAAGCAGCGGCGCGGCGCCGTCGCAGGCGAAGTAGCGTGGGCCCAAGGAGGCTTCACTGGCGCGAACAACGCTCGCTCCATGCGCCTTCACTTCTGTAAGTGATGGGCGATTCTGCCCTTCTCCCCACGACCAGAGGTTGCGGAACCAGAGCGTCGGCAGAATGTGCAGCTCGGCCGTTTCGGGACCGCGGTTGTACGCCGTGATCTCGATGAGCATGTCTTCGGGCGAATCCTTGGCGTACTCGACGAAGACATCCCAGTAGCGATTTTCGGCGAAGGCCCCGGTGTCGATGAGCTCGTACTCAAACTCGGTGCGCGACCTACCTCGACTCGTCTCGACAAGATCGGCATAGGGAAACTCCCCTTGCGGATACTTGTAGAGATATTTCATGTAAGAGTGTGTCGGCGTGCTGTCGAGGTAGAAGTAATATTCCTTCACATCCTCGCCGTGGTTGCTTTCGCTGTTCGTCAGGCCGAAGAGTCGCTCTTTGAGGATTGCGTCCTTGCCGTTCCAAAGGGCCAGTGCGAAGCAGAGGCGCTGGTGGTCGTCGCTAATGCCGGCGATGCCGTCTTCGCCCCAGCGGTAGGCGCGTGAACGGGCCTGGTCGTGTGTGAAATAGTTCCAGGCGTCGCCGCCTTCGCTGTAGTCCTCGCGCACGGTCCCCCACTGCCGTTCGCTAAGGTAGGGTCCCCATTTTCTCCAGGGAACCTTCCGCGTACGGGCCTCATCGAGACGCACGTGTTCGGCGCTCACGGTGCACCTGCCTTCAGGTCATATCAAACGGCAATCCGACGATGGATTTGTAATGCCCAGGAATGGGCTCGAGATCGGTTTCTTCGGTCGGCAGGAACGGCTCGCGCCGGTCCCAGGGGTTTTCGCCAAGCGGAAGCAGCCAGAAGTTGCCGTAGGCGTCGCGCACAATCCAGCGCTGGGCGTTTCGGTCAACGTAGAGGTTCACCGCCTGTTTGCTCAGTGTCAGCACGTTGATGCGCTCCCTCATTGTTGGCTTCGTCGCGAAACCCACCTGGACGAGTCAGTCCAGGTCTGTCCTTTTTGGTGTGACGACCCACCCCGAGCCCCCACCTCCCCACTGCTGCGATTCGACATGATTTGAGGACGTGTACCTTGATTCTAGCATGGCCCAACGCCGCACATAGACCCCATCGATACGCTTTCTTTGTCAGACGAATGTCAATCACAGCGCGACGTGACAATCCGCACATCCCAACCCCGCGCGAACGCATTCGAGCCACGCGTTTATTTTTCGCAACAACTCATTGGACAGACTTCAATACACGGCCTAAGTTCCCTGCGTGGGTAACTGCGTAAACCGATTTAACGGTTCGCAAAGTGTAAGACGATCGACGTTCAAACGTTGTTCAGCATTGTGAGTGTAGACGCGGTTTTGCGAGAAATTCGAGGGCGGCCGCCCTTTTTGACACGAGTCCCGACGCTGGGGTTGTGAACAGATGAACGCTGGCCTGTACGGTCCAAATCCGGGCGATTCCCCCGATTTCGCGTGCCTGCGCACAGCCTCGACCTGTGAGAACTGGCTTGATGTGCCGATGGCAAACATGGATGGATTTGTCGCGTTAACGGACCAGCGGGGCGGATGCATGGCGAAAGCCATCCACCTTGTGCGGGCCATGCAGTGGGCGCACGATCACGCCTCGCATCGGTAACGGGATTCTCATCACGGACAATCGAACCTCGTTCGATCTCACATTCAGGAACGGTCCCTCTTCGCAAATGGGCTTCATCGACGTTTCCACTCTCAAGCGCCTGCCGAAACCGTGGTCGAGCCTGCTCGTCTCCACGCTGTTCGGCATCGCCTATTTCCTGGCCGCCGAGCTTGGCCACGCGTTCTCCTTCCGCGACGAGATTGTCGTCACCTTCTGGATTCCCAGTGGCTTCCTGCTCGCCGCCCTTCGCCTGACACCACGATCGGGCTGGCTCCCCTACCTTGGGTCGTCGCTCGTCGCCAGCATCGCGTCCGACACTTATTTCCACGGCTGGCCCACAGCGGTTTCCGCGGTGTTCTGGACCGGTAATGTGCTGGAAGCGTGCGTCGGCACGATGATGCTCTCGTGGGTCGCCGGCGATTCGACAAGTTGCTCGCGCCCGCGTGAGGTGGTTGGGCTGACGGTTCTCTGCGCCTTCTTCAGCACAATGCTCGGCGCGACCGTCGGTATGAGCGCTCTCATGCTCGCGCGACCGGAAATCACCTTCTGGCCGACCTGGAAACTCTGGTGGGCAAGCGACGCCGTGGGCGTGCTGGTCGTGGCACCCGTCGTTTTGAACCTCTGTTCAGAACGAGCGCCTGGGCCTCGGCTCTCGCCCGCGCGAGCGATTGAATATCTGGTTGTACTCGCAATTCTCGTCCTCACATCTGAGTTTGCCTTCATGCCACCGAAGGCGCCTGGCTTCTCGCTCTGGCGCTTTCCGGTGCTTGTGACGTTTCTCTTCCTGACCTGGATTGGTGCCAGGTTCGACACGCGGCTCACCTCGCTATCGTCGTTCGTTCTCGCGCTCGTTGTCATCTGGCACACCACGCACGGCTGCGGCCCGTTCGTTTGGGCGTCCGAGAGCGTTTCCGACTGTGCGGTTGTGCTGCAGATCTTTCTGGCCGTCAGCACGATCATGCCGCTCATGGTGGCGAGTTCGTGTTCCGAGCGTTTGCGCACCGAGCGGAATTTCCAGGCGATTTTCGACCAGACATTCCAGTTCATGGGCCTGATTTCGCCCAACGGCACGCTTCGGGAGTCGAACAGGGCATCGCTCGACTTCATCGGCGTCGCTCGCTCGGAAGTTGTGGGCAAGCCGTTCTGGAACACCCCCTGGTGGAACCACGCCCCCGAAATGCGCGAACAACTGAAGCGCGCAATTGCCTCGGCCGCCGCCGGCGCAATCGCGCGATTCGAGACATCGCAACTGGGCGCCGATGGACGAATCGCAATCGTCGACTTCTCGCTCAAGCCAGTCGTCGACGAACTTGGCAAGGTGGTGCTGATCATCGCCGAAGGCCGCGACGTTACCGAACGCAAGCGTGCTGAAGAAGCCGCTGCACGGCTTGCGACAATCGTCACTTCATCGCCCGACGCGATTATCAGCAAGTCGCTCGATGGCGTAGTCCATAGCTGGAATGCCGGTGCCGAGCGGTTGTTCGGTCATTCCGCGGAGAGCATGGTTGGCCAGTCGATTCTCTGCCTCTTCCCGGCCGATCGCCTGGCGGAAGAAGCTGAGATTCTCGGGCAAATCAAGGCGGGCGGGCACATCGAGCAGTATGAAACCGTACGCATGCGCGAGGATGGCCGGCTCGTTGATGTGTCGATCACCGTCGCGCCAATTCGCGACGCATCGGGCGCGGTGACGAGCGCCTGCACGGTGGCGCGCGACATTTCGGAACGCAAACGTGCGCAAGAAGAGCTCCGCGAGAGCGAGGAGCGATTCCGCGAGTCGTTCGACTGCGCAGCAACCGGTATGGCGCTTGTGTCGCCCGAAGGCCGATTCCTCGATGTGAATCCTTCACTCTGCCGGATCGTCGGCTATACCGAAGAGGAACTGCTGGCGATCACGTTCCAGGATATCACCCATCCTGAAGACCTGGGCGGCGACCTCGACCATTTGCGTCGCGTGTTGGCCAGCGAGCTTCGTTCGTATCAACTGGAAAAGCGATATATCCACAAGGAAGGGCGCGTTGTCTGGGCGATGCTCAGTGTCTCCCTGGTGCGCGACGCCAACGGGCACCCGCTGCACTTCGTATCGATTGTCGAAGACATCACCGCGCGTAAACTTGTTGAAGAGCAGCTTCGCTACGCCCGCGACGAAGCGATGGTTGCCACCAAGGCGAAGGGGGAATTTCTGGCCAATATGAGCCATGAAATTCGCACCCCGATGAACGGCGTGCTGGGCATGTCGGAGCTGGCGCTGAATACGAATCTCGATCGCCAGCAGCGCGAGTATGTCGCGGCGATCAGGTCGTCGGCCGAGGGATTGCTCGGCGTCATCAACGACATTCTCGACTTCTCGAAGGTCGACGCGGGCAAGCTCGATCTCGATCGTTCCCCGTTCGCGCTTCGCGCCTGTTTGGACGACGCGCTCAGCACGATGGCCGTTCGTGCCAATGCCAAGGGGCTCGAGCTTTGTGCGCGAGTTTCGTCCCGCGTGCCCGACGTCGTCATTGGCGACCCGCATCGCATTCGTCAGGTGCTGCTGAACCTTGTGGGCAACGCCATCAAGTTCACTGCAAGCGGCGAAGTGAATGTGATGGTCGACCTGGCCGACGATGGCGATGAGTTCTCATCGTGCCGCCTGCAATTCTCGGTGAGCGACACCGGTATTGGTGTGCCCGAGGATCGCCGCGGAATGATCTTTGAAGCGTTCCGCCAGGCGGATGGTTCAACCACTCGCACCTACGGCGGCACGGGTTTGGGGCTGACGATTTCGGCTCGCCTGGTGCAACTGATGGGCGGTCGGATCTGGATCGAGCCCAACACGCCGCGCGGCAGTATTTTCCGCTTCACCTGCACCTTGGGACGTCCCGCGCACGATTCGACCGCATCGAGTCGTCCCGACGCCGATTTCGCCGGTGCTCGCATTCTTGTGGCCGAAGACAACGAAACGCGTCGCAACCATCTTCGCGAGGTGCTTGCCTCGTGGCACATGCGGCCGACGTTAATAAACTGCGGCCCGCAGGTTCAGCAGACGATTCGCTTCGCCGCCGAGCGTGGCGAACCGTTCCGCGCCGCTGTGATCGCCAGCGAAGAGGCCGCCGCCGAGCTCGCGGAGAATCGGGCGACCGCAGGACTACCGCTGATCGTATTAATCCCCCCGGGCACAACTCCCGCGTGCAATACATCGGGAGTCACTTACATTACGAAGCCGTTGCGTGAGTCGGACCTGTTCAATGCGCTCGCAGCGCATCTCGGTCTGGCCGCACGTATTGGCGAAGACAGCGGCGACGGCAAAACCGCTCAGGGGGCGAATTCAGTGCAACAGCTCAAGATCTTGCTCGCCGAAGACAACGAGACGAACCAGATCGTCGCGCTGCACATGCTGGGTACGCTCGGCCACCAGGCAACTGCCGTGGGCGACGGCCGTGAAGCACTCTCCGCGCTTGATTCAGGCGTGTTCGACCTGGTGTTGATGGACGTGCAAATGCCCGAGATGGACGGCTTCGAGGCCGTGGCCGCGCTCCGCGAGCGCGAACGCGGAACCGGTCGCCACACCCCGGTCATCGCCCTGACCGCCCACGCGATGAAGGGCGACCGCGAGCGTTGTCTGGAAGCGGGTTTCGACAATTACTTATCCAAGCCTATTCGCATTCGAGGGTTGCAAGACGTGATTGCCGAAACGATGCAAGCGATCGACAGCCAACCGGCGGCCGAGCCCGCGGCCGCGCTCCCCCACCCCATTGCGCTCGACGCCCTTGAGGAGTGTTTCACCAACGAGCGCACGATCATCGTGACGATTCTCGAGAGCTTCTCCGAGACCGTTCCCGCCGGTCTCCGTCAAATCGAAAACGCATTCCAGGCCAGCGACGCCCGCACCCTTGCCCGCGAAGCCCACAAGCTGAGAGGCGCCTGCATGACCGTCGGTGCCGGACCGCTCGCGAACGTGTGCGACGCACTGGAACGGTCGGGCGAACGCGGAGATCTCGCTGCCGCCGAGCCCCAAATTCGCGCCGCCCGCGACGGCTGGCGACTGCTCTCCGCCGCGATCGAGCTTTATTGCCGCCAGGTGGCCGAGGAAACTGCAGGCGAGTTGGCGAGCCGGTAAGTTTGCGATTGACGCTTTAATTTATGATATAAATAAGAATGGGTGGCCGGGACAACTTGTTGTCCCGGTCGCATAGCGACAAGAGGATGCCGCGACCTGTCTGGTTTTGCCCTCTTGTGGCTGCGCCACCTGGACAACGAGTTGTCCAGGCCACCCTATGTTACAAGCTCTGACAAAACCCCTGGGGAATTCTGGTAAAGTTTGGGGACATTTGCTCCATACGTTAGTTCGTTGAGCAGAGCACTCCTTTTAGTGTAGCCATGAGGAGACATCCATGTCGGTGGGCGTCTTCCCCGTCTTCAATCCACGGATCAAGGGTGTGGTTTTCGGTCGTGACGGCAAGTCGCTCGCCGAGGCCATCGACTCACTGGACGCCATCGCCTGCGTGGGCGGGCTCAGCCCCTTCAGTGGATTCATGGACAATCGGCCCGTCCCGGATGGATTTGACGGCGATCCCGACGAGTTAGATGAGCGGCTCGCGCCTTGGGATGAGTGGTTCGAGATTGCCGACGGGCTGCGAACGATAGACGGTGTGCTGGCAACTATTGCATCGAAGAACGGTGAAGCGGGGTACGGGGCAGGCGACGAGGAACTGGTTGATGAGTTGAGGGAGTTAGCGGAATGTCTTCGTGCCGTCGAGCGTGGAACCACCCGATTTCGATTAGAAGTGGGATGACAAGCTCTAGCAAATCCTGGCATTTTCAGATGACATCATGATGCAGGATGCGGAAGCTGATGACGCTGGCGGAGTTGCTCATGCGGTCGACCCGAGCAGCCGGCGAATCATCCGTTTCTTGATCTGCCGCAAATCGTTCTTGCTCAGCCCTTGGCCTTCAAGACTCATCGTGCCTTGAAGCATTCCAAGAAGTCGATTGGCTTCCCAAATCGCGTGTGCAAGCTTCGGTTTTCGACTTGCCATTCGGCGGACCATGGCAACATCCTTCGCGATCGAAGCAAACGGATCGAATAGATCGAAGTGGGGACCACATCACAACTCTATTGGAATCGTATAGCACCGAACAGGTCGCCGTCAAAGGAGAAGCCGCTTACCAGCCTTTGTCACGTGCGATGCGGCAAGAGGATGCCGCGACCGATTCCGCTTTAGCCTTTCGTGGCACTGCTATCTGGACGACAAGTCATAAGCCTTGGGATTTTTCGCCGCTCTGCGGCCATTTGCGACCCGAGAACATGTGCGATCATTCATGACCGCAGAGCGGTCGGGGAGACACTCCCACGCAGGAGCATGGGAGCGAGGATATGTTGAGTATTTCATAGAAGACTTGACATTATTGCTTCAATTCAGCCACCAACTCGTCCACCTTGGCCTCCAGCCGTTCGTCGCAACCTCCCTTGTGGCGGATCACCCCCTTGGCGTCGATCACGAACAGAGTCGGCCAGCCGCGGATTCCCCACTGCTCGGTAATCGGGCCGTCCAGAAACCCATCCTTCCACGACCGCCATGTCATCTTCTCGCGCTCAACCACTTTCTTGGCACTCTCGACCTTCTCATCACTATCCACACCCAGCAAAACGAACGGCTTTCCACTCATCCGCTCGACTAGCTTGCGCTCGCGAGGAATCACGGCGACACAGGGCCCGCACCAACTTCCCCAGAAGCTCAACACCACAACTTTGCCGCGAAACTCGCTGAGCTTCATCGGCCGTCCATCAAGATCCTGACCCACCACCTCGGGCGCTACTGCACCAACCACCACGCGAAGATCGTTGAGCTGAATCCGCGCGACATTGGCGACCGTCAACTTGGGCGACCCTTCGCGAAACTCAAGGTCGCCGAACTCTGCGATCGCCCTTTGATTAAGTGCCTCCGCCTCAGCCCGAAGCGCATTCCCATCGGCCGACCTGATCTGCTGGAGAACTTCCCGATCCAGTCGCCCCGAAACGAACTTCGTGTGAGGTGACGCTTTGGGATCATCGAACCAACGCCCCAATCCGAGCGCTTGCTTCCCCGCCAGTGCTCCCGCAAGATTGACACATGCGATTGCCTTTACGCGGCGGTCTCCACTCTTTTCGAGCACAAGGCGCAAAAACGCCTCCGCCGCAGGTCCACGATAACCCCGCAATGAACGCACAACAGTCTCAATCCGCGGATCAGCCAAGTAATCTCGCGCCAGCAATTCGAGCGACCGGCGGTGCGGAGCCCGCAAGTCGCGATCGAACGAATTGATCTGCATTCCCATCTCGGCGACAACCTTCGCCAACGCATCAAATGATGCGGGATCTCCCGGATTTTTCTCCGCAAACTCGACAAACTTCGGCGCAAACGAAAATGCCGGCCACGCCAGGAACCGCCGCTGCAAATGCAGCACCGATGCCTTGTTTTCCTCAACACCGAACCGATCGAACTCTTTCTGCCACGAATCGATCGCAGATTCATATTCTTTTAGCAATGCATCATATTGCTGTTTCACCGATGGCTTCGCGTCGTCGAGCGGCGGAACCATCAGACCAACCAGGAATGTCAAAATCACGCACATCATCGTTTGACCTCCATTTCGACCCTTCACCATAAAGCTATGACATCTGTCATATCACGGCAACGAGTGGCCGTCAAACGGAAAGTCGTCGACCGGTTTGCTATACTTCGGCCTGTTTCAGTCGCGATCAAACACCTAAAAACCAACGCCGCGATGAACCGCTTACATCGCTTTGTCCATCGGTCGGCCCTGCTCGCGACGCTCGCAATTGCGGCGTGCGCTCCGGCCGAACGCGCGAAAACGCCTCAGCCGCATCCGGCCGATGCCCTGCCCCCAACCGGTTGGACCGAAGTTCCGCTTCTCGTGGGCAAAGGGAATCTCTTCGAGGTCGATGCCGAGATCGACTCCACGCCGGTCGTGCTCTTGCTCGACTCAGGCGCGTCGTGGCTGGTCATCGACACCACTTCCGCCAAGCGTTTGCAACTTCCACTTCAGCCGGTGAATGGGACGGTCGGTGGGCTGGGTGCTTCCAATATGTCGTCGTACGTGACTGATCTTAAGAATGTCCGGCTGGGACAATTTTCGGCTGGGCCCGTCAGCGCCCGCGTGCTCGATCTTTCTGCCGTGAACCAATCGCGCGTGCAGATTGGAGATCGCCCGATCGATGGCCTCATCGGCGCGACGTATTTCTTCGATTACCAGGCCGTCATCAATTATCCATCCAAGAAGCTCTATCTCAGAAATCCGGCGACGAAATCTCCCTGATCGGTTCGAAGAATCTGGCTTAATGCCCGTGTTTCGTTCGTTCTTCCTACCGATTCATCTGAACTGACCTGTGCGACATCGTCCATTCGCCGGATGAATTCCAAAATGCTGGGTGCCACTGGCTATGCCGGGCTCTTTGATTGAAGCCAAGGCAGAAGAGCACTGGCATAGCCAGTGGCACCCGAGTTCCAAAATCACAGAACGATTCTGGCTACGATATCAACGTACGGATTTGCGTTTATCGGGCGTTGAGGCGATGGTGCCAGCCTTGGGCGCGGCTTGAAATTCTTCCGTGGTCATTTGCTTGATTGTTTCACCATCGTCGAGCAGCACAACGCCACCGCCGGTGGGTGCCTTCGACTCATACGCCAGCACCGCGTGACCTGCGCCGGATTCGGTTAGCGCCGTCACACCCCAGAAGGTGACGAGTTCGCCATTTTGAAGCATCAGCGAGCCTTGCGGGAAGCCGGGCGAATACAGCTCGATGTCCTTCATTTTGGCGGGAGGCTTGCCTACTTGCTTGAGATAGGCACGATACATTTCGCCAACTTCGAGCAGTCCCGCATTCGACGGCGGGATCTCTGCCGAAGCGTTCGAGCCACTCCCTGCGCCGCAACCGGCGCAGAGAGAGGCAACCAACATCGAGGCCGTAAGAATGGCCATTCTATTGAAACGAAGCATCATTCACTCGCTTGTCAATTCATCGAGAGAATCGCACGACGGCTTAAAGAGCGTCGGCGCTAATCACTTCGCCGCCAGCCCGCGTTCCCACAGCACCCCAAACCGTCGGTGCAATCGTGTTCTTGTAGAACCGTACCGAACCGTCGGCCATTGCGGCGTTCACGCCACCGGGGTGGAAGCTGCGGGCCGCTGTGTGCGACGCGAAGAAGTTGCTCGATCCGCAGTCGTAACCCGAATAGTTGGGCACAACCGTGTGCGAATAGGTTGATGTCATCGGCAAGTTGCGGTGGTACTGCTGGCCGCGATACGTGATTCGCGACGTGGTGGGCACGTTCCAATCGTTGCAGTCAGGGAGAACGGGCTTGCCGTTATCGAACTTCGTGTTCGGAATGTAATACGTGTTGTCGGGGTCGTAGACCGAAGTCGAGGGCGCGGGGCTCGGCAGGTTCGATCGCTTCACTTCAGCCCACATCGCAGTGTTCGACGTGCCGTCGGTGATCGAGGCGATCGTTACGCTGCTGAGGATCTTCTGCCAGTTCACGTTGCCACGCGCCGAGGTCGAATCGACCATCACGTTGAAAACGCCGATTCGCGCGATGATCGTCTCTTCATCCGCGCCGCTGCCGTAACGCTGACTCGCGGTATTGCCCAAACTGGCGAAGTAATTGCTGTAGCCGATCAGGCTCATCCGCGCAGTTGCGGGGTCGGAAGGGCATGTGAAGCCGCTAACAATGATGTTGCGGGCCGTGCCGTTCGCGGCGGCGGCGTTCACGTCTTGCCGCAAGTTGAACGTGTTGTAAGCGGCGGCACCTTCGATGTAAGGCAGAATCTGAATGATCGTGCTGCCTCGGCTGTTGCCCGAGTTTCCAGGGCCGCTCGGCAGGTCGGGCACGGGACCCCAGCCATCAGGAAACTTACTGTTTCCCGACTCGAAATTGTGAGTGGCCAGGGCGATCTGCTTCAGGTTGTTGGTGCATTGGGCGCGACGAGCAGCCTCGCGCGCAGCTTGAACGGCAGGCAGGAGAAGGGCAATGAGCACCGCGATGATCGCGATGACAACAAGCAATTCGATAAGCGTAAAGCCACGTTGAAAACGAGATTTAGGCACGAAGAGTTCCTTGCGGGGGGAAGGCTGGGATGTTCACGCAACTGGGCACAGCATGGTCGCGCCACGAATTACGCGAGAGCGATGATCGAGCCTGAAATCATAGAGTTTAACCATGTGCATGTGGCAACGTCTGCAAGAAGATCGCGTGAAAATCTGACGGAAAACCATGCCAACACAAGAGTTACTGCGCGGGTGATTCCACAGACGCGTTGAGTTTCCATGAAGATCTGGCCAAAATCACATGAAATAATGAGTTGTGTGATTGGATGATTTCGGTGTACTCCGCGAGCGAAGGGGAGCATTGTGAATTCTGAAAAGAGATGGATGATGTACAAGACGTTATTCACGTTTTGATCGAAGCGAACGCGCGCAAAAAAACGCCACCCTCGCGCAATCAGAAAGCCTTGCGCGGGGTGACGAGCATGATTTCAACAATCTGGCGCGATCTGGTCAGTCGTTATGACGTTCGCGCAGGCGTGGCGAAAGTCGAAGCAAGAGTTGAACACGTTCAAACTCATTCAGCCATTCTTGTATCACGACGTTCGTATCGGCCGCATCAGGCGCGACGAGTCCGGTGGGGCAACTTGCGCCCAGTTGCTCGATCGCCTTGCGACGATACGTTGAAAGCGTGCGCTCGCCGTAGCGGGCAACTTCCTCAAAATCCTCGCTCAGGAAAACGACGACGGGCACGCGATTACCGCCATTGATCGCCAGTTCCGATTTCACATCCTCACGCGCATCGCGATCGATCAGCCGAAGCTGCAACCTTGGCGTCGCTTGCGCGAAGTGATCGAGAATGGGGACCTGGTTGATGCAATCGCCGCACCAAGCGCCGTTGAAAACAACGACGTGCTGCAAGCGCACGAAGCCTTGCAGCAGTGATTTTTGGGCATCATCGAGCGTAATTCGCGCGTGCATGGCGTCCCAGCGCGGGCGCTGATTGGCGTTCGCGTAGCGGTCGAGAAATGCGGCGTAGGGAAGCGCTTCATCGTAAACGCGTGACCAGTCGAGCACGGCAATCACCTCGGTCTCGGATGGAGTGGCCGGTGCGGGCGGGTTTCCTCCACGCCGGTTCTCCAACATTGTACCGGGTTCGGCCAGAGATCAATGATACGCTGCCGTTTGCGCTAGGTTGCCGTGCGCCAGATGACGAGTCCAATAATCAGCATGCCGCCCAAAATGATGATCCCCGCGAGAGCATAAACTGCAAGCCGGGCCGGCTGAAAATTGCTGGCATCAATGGCTCGGCGGTTCTTCTCGTGAAACCACGCAGCCATTCCCGCGAGCCCAGTGCCAACGGCCAGCAAAATCACGCCACCGACCATGAATTCGTGGCCCGTATTCACTCGATGAGCCTCTGCACCGGGAATTTCCGACGCAATTTGCCGTAAAAAGAGCCCCATGCGCGCCATGACGAAGCCCAGGCCCAGCAATCCAAGCGCAGTGCGAATCCAGGCGAGAAACGTGCGCTCATTCGCGAGATGATCTCGCGCGCGATCTTGCGACGTCGGCATGGCACAACCCTTGCAAGATGACGACAACCAAAACGGCCCTCATTCTAACGCCTTACAGCAAATGCGACACCAGAACGACCGGTTTCTTAACGATTCGGTTGCCAAAGCCAGGATTTCGCTCACGACGAGCGCAGCCGAATACGCAGCAACGTCGTTTGCCGCTGACCGTCAATTCGTCCGCGATGTTGCTGCACAACAGGCGCCGCCGATTTCAAAAGCCTGCTGAAGTGATTCGTATTTCCCGTGTACTCCGCCCCACGTTCGATATTCCAGCGCTTCCAGGTCGCATAAAGATCGTTGAGCGCAATTTCGAATCGTTCTGCACGCTCTTCTTTCGAATCATCCTCAAGCTCGCACATTTCGGAGATGAACACGCTCATTGGCGATGACATTTCATTCATGAGCGACTTCAAACACGAACCCGACTTCGGCTGCACAAACGCCTTGCGGGCATACAATCGCGCCCAACCAGCGACGGCCCAGAGCATGATCTGCGGGATCTCCGGCTTCAATCGCGCGAATAAACTGACATCTTCGCGGCCGAAGAACGACCGCGTCATTTCGAGAATGAGCAACCGCGAAGCGAGCGACCCGCTGCTATCGTGCAAGCGCGGAATTTCGTTCGAGTTGATCATGATTCGCGCGTGCAGCTCAGTCGTGAGATCGGGCAAATACTTCCGCGGGACGGTTTGTGCGGCGTCGCCTGAAATCGTGAGCAACTGTTCGGTAACGGCGATCGCATCGGTCCGATGACTTACGCGTGCGTCATCAATAATTGCCGCGAGCTTGCCGACGAGTACATGCGTACCGAACGGCCCAGCAAGCGTGGAAAGCCGAGGATGCGTGACATTTTGCGGGCCAAGCATGGCACGAATGACCTTGGCGATCGTCCCCTTTCCCGACCGCTTGGGACCGATCATGAGGAGGATTTTTTGCATCCTGTTATCAGGCGTCAGGAGGTAGCCCATCCACTCCTGAAGCGTGGCTATCGACTGCGCATCCTTTCCCCAGATGCGATCGAGAAATGCCAGCCACTCGACCGGCGGACGTGCATCTGGCGTGAACTTGTAATCAAGTGCAAATGGTGAGAAAAGTCGCGGTGTGGGTGCTTGAGTACACGGTTTGCCTGCGACGAACGATGGCAAATGCACAAGCGCATTACGCGCGACGAGAACTTCGTTCACCGGCCACTCGATAACGCCCGTTTCTTCACCTTCCGCCGGCAGCCACGCCGGCTGACTCGGGCAAGCGTTCGCGGCAAGCAGCGTTTCACCGGCGAGCGCCTGAATGACGTTCGACACAAGTGTGGTTGTTACGGCGAGCGGTCGCGGACGTTGCTGCTTCGTGCTTTCACTCAACTCGCGCGCGTAAATGCGATCGAACTCGCGCGCAAGAAATGAGGTGACCTGTGCCCTTAACTCAGCATTCGGCGCAGGCTGGTACGACGAACCATTCCAGACATGAAAATCATCTCGCCAGTATCGAATGCAACGCATGCCACGATGTAGGTAATCGGCCAAAAACAGCCGTGCCAGCCGATGCGGGTTGGAATGACCGGAAACTGGCGACGAATCGGGTGTGAATTCGGCATCCGATGTGGACGATTCGGGTGAATCGGCGGGTTTAGCTTTTCGTGAGCCTTTACCAAGGTGGCTCAGGTCACGCGGTTGGGAGAGCCCTTTCTTACGCCCGCTGGCGATGGTCGATTTGATTTCCGAAGGCTCGAGCCCACACGCGAGCGCCGCTTGTGTGAGCTGTTGTGCAACCTCCGCTTCATTCAGAACGCCGGCGGCCACGTAGGAAAAGAGTTTGAAGGCCGCCAGGTTCAATCGGTTATTGCGGAGCGACTTGCACGAGGCAACCGCGGCAACTTCGCCACGGAGCGCTGCCTGCGCATAACGCTCGCGATTGCTTTGTTGTGCACGGGTTGGTTGCTTCGCGACAATTGGTGGTGAATCGGGTGGTGGCGTTTGCGTCGGCAGCGATTGAGTTGTGAAACCATGCACATTGTTAAAATGTGGCAGGTCCAGCGGAATGCGAGGCGAAAGCGGCGGATGTGGCTCGATTGCGGGCATGGGCAGCAATCCGTTTGATGGCGAAGCGAGCCTGCGCCGCAATTTGGTTGGACGACTAACGGATGTCGAGCGTAACCAGCCGCCAGGGGCGATCGGCCCGGCTTGATCCCTTGCACTTGAGCGTGCCGGGCACGCACATCAACCGCGCAGGGTTGCGCGTGCTGACGTCGATTGTCACCTGTGCGTCGGAGAAGCGGCTTGCGATCCCCGCCAGTGCATCGGCCACAGAGGTGCGTGATGGCTCAACGTTAGGGAGATCTTGCAGGCGTGCTAATATCCACGCGCCATTACCCGATTGTCCCCAGAGTGCCGATGCGCGAAGTTCGGGGAAAGTGTCGAGCACGCGATCGCGGCGTTCGACGGCAGCGGCGAGTTCGTCGTTCGTGCTGGAAATGCCGGCAGGTCGAACGGGATCGATATCGACATAAAGCCACCGAATTTGCGCGATATTTTCGTCGGCTGTGCGTCCGTTTTGACCGCTAATTCGCACAAGCTGATTATCGGCCCGCGCCAGCAGAGCAGGGTCGACCGGGTTCGGAGTGAAGTAGGCCGAAACGCCGTCGAGTCGTTTCAGGTCGGCCAGCATTTTATCGACGTCGTCATACCATCCGGCAAGGGTCGACGCATACTGCTGTGCGGATTCGATCCGTCGACCACGCGTAAATTGCCCGCGAAGCACGCACAATTCATGACAGGCGCCTTGCGACATCACCGCAATGAGGAACCGCCGCGCCATCGCCAGATCTTGTAACGGATGCAACCGATCTGGCATGCGGAGATTCCTGAGCAGAGCAATTGAACAATTGAGTTGATATGGTCCACGACTATCACGATCGAGCGCGGCGAATTGTCATCGAAAGCTGAACAACCACGCGAACGCGTCGAGTGGCGGCGGCCTCGACGCGCTCGCGTTCAGTCTGGCAGAAGCCTGGGAAACGTGAATCAGAACTCGTAGGGACGGGCGTCTCGGTAGTATCGGTCAGCGTGTCGCTCTCCCAGTAGGCAGTGTCGGTCTCATTCGTTGAGATCGCACCTGGATTGAGACGTCCAGCGGCCTCGGGAAACACGCCATGGCCAAACGTATTCGCGTATCCGCTTGTTAAGGTCTGACTATCAAACAGAGTCGTCATCATATGCTCCGATTAATGAACACAGAGATCGGCGTCGTCGAGTGCGTTGATGCGTTTGCTGTGATTGGAGCGCGGCTTGAGTTCGCCGTCGGCAATCGCGTGGTCGCGAATCTGCTGAACCCGCTGCCGCGAGATCTGGAAGCGATATGCCAGAGCCTTCGTAGTTGCGTTGGAATTTCCCAGCGCGAAAATCACCTGCCGGGTACGGGGCGAAACCTCGCGCCGGGTTCCTCGCCGCGCCCCACGCGGCTTGCTCGGCAGGGCCGCACCGCTCTGCCGCAAAATGCGCCTGACGTAACCAGCATCGAGCCCATGCCGGATCGCGAGGCTCGAGATCGAATCCCCTGCCCCATACTGGCGGATAATTTCATCCTTTCGCTCACGCTTTTCCTGGTGCGTCATCGTTTGCCCGCTCCTGGAGACGAAACCAAGTATCCCGAGGTGAATCGATCGATCGAACATTCGTTAAGGGGCCGAATCAGCCACGCGCAATCGGCCTCTCGCCGACATCACTTACCGCCTCGGCAACGACAATTGCCGCTTTGGATCCGGGCTCGTTCAAAAAGCGGTTAGCCGTTCGCCTTTGATCGAGCCATCGAGCGATCCGCACGACGTCGGACATCGCGGCCACTGAATCATCCGCATCAGTTGAATCCGACTCACGATAGCGCCCGTTCATCGGCAAATGCCCTTTCAACGAGATGAGGATGATGACCCCTCTACCCTTTGTTCGACCGAAGTAAGCTCATAATAATACCGAATCGGTAGTAAAACAAGCGTTTCGAGATGGTAAATCGTTAGAATTGAGTCGAAATCAATCTTGCGGGTTTTCTAAACCCTTATGGTGTGCGATTTTGTAGGTATGGCCACTACAGTCGAAAAGATTCTGACGCTTCTCGAACAGCGCGGTTGGACTCAAGGTTACTTTGAGTCGATGGCCGGGCTTTCGGCCAACCGAATCAGTAAATGGAAGAACGACCAGGGTGAGCCGACACTTCGGCAGGGCCTTCGCATGGCTCGGCTGCTCGGAGTGCCGATTGAGTACCTGGCCGACGATCAGGCCGATGCGATTGAGCAACCGCCAGCGCTCACAGCCGACGAAGACGCGATTTTGAAGCTCGTGCGAGCGTTACGCCTTGATGTTTCCCAAGCGATGTGCGCACTGGCCAACGCCGGCCGGCACGAGCCTGGAAGGTTCGAGGTGATTGCCGAGCGCGACACGTCGGAATCGCTCCGGCGCGATATCGAGCAGATGAAAGCGACGAAGACGAATCCGCACGGTAAGCCCTAGCGGCGATGCGCTTGAATTGAAAGGGCTGAAAAAACGAAACGGGGCCGCTTTCGCGGCCCCGACTTCAGGAGAGATCGAATTGTCGACGAACGGCTCATGCGAGGCGAAATCCATCGCGCCCGAAGTTCGTCAAGCAACCTTGAACGCGACCATTCCGTCTGGTGTAGGCATTGTCGCCCAAGCGAGAAAAGTCTCGGCCACAATGGGCCAGTCCTCGCGAGAAATCCAGACGCAAACGACATTTGCGAGATCGCCATCTCGGCCGCGGATCAAGACATCGCGCCGCACCGCGCCGACCGTCGCACTCTCACGACGCGGCTCGGGCGCCACCAGCACCTCTGGGTTCACGAACAGGAACGGAACGAAATGTGGGGAGGAACGTAACATCGGCGTCTCATGACATTCGAGGATCAAATCGTGCTTGAGGTAGATCCAGAGTACTGAACATTATTACACTGTGCAAGCGGTTGGAGTGAGAATTGCTAAAAAGCTCTGACAAAACTAGTTTAGTATGAGTTTTGCGCCATGGCTTAGTAGAGACCTTTTGCAAAAAGACTACTGTTATGGCCAGTGCCCGCATGCCTGACGAATTTTTCGAGGTGATTAGGTGTTTTCTAGGGCAAGTGGTTTTTGATGGGATCGGTTTTGTACAGTCTATCGAAGAGGATGCTTAACAGTTGCTCGTCTCGATGATTATACCGGTACTCATACTCGGCCAAGTAGAGCGGAAAGTTGTCGCGGTCGACGCCGTGGCAGAGCCGGTGCAGTCGCTTGGCATAGCTCCAGAACCCCTCGATTCCGTTGATGTGCGCCGACCCTTCCGCGACGGTTTCTTGGTGGTCGATCGGTACGTGCTTGCCGTATCTCGAGAGATCCTTGTAGCTGACGAACTCGTCGGTGTAAAAGATCGAGCCCTTGACGGTTGCGGCTTGGATCTTGGCCATGAGGGTCTCCTTTCGACAGTCTGGCACAGCAACGGTGTAGACCTTGCCAGCCCGTTCCAGGATGCCGAAAACAGCGACTTTCCCCGCTGCGCCTCGCCCGCGTTTGCCCTTCCGCTTACCTCCGAAGTAAGACTCATCGAGCTCCAACTCACCGAGCAAGGGACGCTTTTCCTCGGCCGTCATCTCGCCAAGGGCGAGACGAAAGCGCATGTAAGTCTGGTGAGCCGTGCGGTAGGTGCAGCGGATATATCGAGCGGCATGGTGAGCAGTTGGATTGAGGCAGAAGGCCTTGAGCAACTCCCAATGGATCCGCTTGCGATCGTAGCTCCATCTTTTACGACATCGCGGGCATTGCCGCTGGCGGGCGTTGCACGGTCCGGTAGCGGCGTGACAACTCCAGCATAGAAGACCGACGAGATGGCGTTCGTAGTCAGCAAGTTCCATAATGGCAGCCTACCGGCTGCCCTAGAAAATGCCTAATCACCCTCGTTCATCACCTTCCGCCTGTTTACAGGGTGGCCGACCACAGATTGGACACCGCATCGTCATGCGGGTGATCTGGTTCGTGCTGGTCACTGGCAACCGTTGGGAGGCTGTTCCGCAAGAACTCGGCCGCTCTGGGCGGGCCGCACATCGCAGGCTTCGAACGTGGGAGAAGGCGGGAATTTGGGATCGACTGCATGCCGACCTGCTCGCGGCTTTGAAGCGGGAAGGCAAGCTTGACCTTGATACGGTGATCATCGATGGTCTTACGTGCGAGCCTTTGGCGGTGGGGAGGCGACTGGACCAAGTCCTGTGGACCACCGCAGACCCGGCACAAAACACACGGTCATGGTCGACAAGAAGGGGGTTCGGCTTGTCATCCGTAGCACCGGCGCGGACGTCAGTGACCATCGCCAGTCCCTCCCGGAGATCATCGCGTTTCCGCAAGTTGGCGGAAAACCTGGTCGTCCCAAAGTGTTACCCGACGAGGTCTACGCTGATCGCGGGTATGATAGCGAGCCCTTGAGGGGGTTGCTCCGATGATTGGGAATAGAGCCCCACATTGCGAAGCGTCGAACACCACATGGCAGTGGTCTGGGCAAGATTCGTTGGGTGGTCGAGAGGACGATATCTTGGTTGAAAGGCTTACGCCGGATGCGAGTACGATATGATCGTCTTGGTGTAATTATTAATGCCTGGGCGACGTTAGCCGCTAGCGTTGTCTGCTTTCGCATATTGCATTATGATTCTATGTAAAAAAGCGGGTTTTGTCAGAGTTTCTTGGCTCGACTGATGCCAATTTCGAGGATCCGCCTCGGCGGTAAACTGAAGGGTTGCACAAGCACCTCAAGGATACCCACCGAGGACAGATCCACCATGATTCTACCACCTGAGGCCCAGCCCCTATTCGAGGCCATCGCTCCCGTCTTTACAAAACCCACGTTTCGACGCTTCACCATGCTGCTCGTCGCCGCGATTCTCACACGCGGTCGCCACACGGTTGCAAATCTGCTTCGTACGAGGGGACGCCTCGCTCCAGGCCATCGCACAGACTATCAACGGGTTCTCTCACGCGCTCGCTGGTCGGGCTTGCAACTCGGCTGCACGTTGGCCCGTTTTATCCTGAAGCATCTCGTCTCGCAAGGACCGGTACTCCTGGTCGGTGACGACACGGTCGATGGCCATCCCGGCAAGCACGTCTACGGTAAGTCCCGCCACCGCGACCCTGTGCGATCATCGCATGCCTACACCGCCTGGAAGTACGGCCGCCGCTGGGTCGTCTTGGCCGTACTTGTCCGCTTCCCATGGGCGAGTCGCTCCTGGGCTCTGCCCGTACTGATCGACCTGTATCACTCCCAAGAGGACAACCACCGTCGGGGCCGCCCGCACCACACGCCCGCAGAGTTGATGTGCCGGCTCTTGCGGTTCTTGCTGGCCCGTTTCCCGGATCGACGATTTGTTTTCGTGGGCGATTCCTCCTATGGATCCCATGAGGTCGCCCGCTTTGTCTACCGGCATCGCCAGAGACTTGTGCTGATCAGCAAACTGCACCCTGAGCCCAATTTGTTCGAACCGCCTCCGCTTTACCGGGGCAATGGCCGGCCTCGGGTCAAGGGAGATCGGCGCCCCAAGCCTCGCGAAGGCGTGGCGACGGCTCGACGCCGCCGCAAGCTTACCGTGGGCTGGTGCGGTGGGGGAACTCGACGTGTCGAGGTCGTCATCGGCGCGGGACATTGGTACAAGGCGGGTGACGGATTGGTGCCAATCCGCTGGGTGTTCGTCCATGACCGGGAAGGCACGCACCGCGACGAGTATTTCTACACAACGGAACCGAGAATGAAAACGAGTGATGTCATCACTCGATATGCCGGTCGCTGGAACCTCGAATGCACGTTCCAGGAGAGCCGAGCTCATCTCCACTCGGAGACAACACAAGGTTGGAGTCGGCGGACCGTGTTACGTGCGACGCCATGCCTGCTCGGACTGTACTCGGTGGTGGCCCTGCTTTATGACGCAATGCCTGCAACGGCACAAGTCGGCGCGATCATCTGGCCGGGCAAGTCGATCGTGGCGTTTTCAGATGCATTGTGTGCCGTACGTCTACGACTATGGTCTGAAACTGTTTTTCGAGAGGCCGGAATCGGGTCGGGGCTCGAGAAACTCCCCGAGCCGATACGCGATCTACTCTGCGCAGTCCTCGCACCCGCTGCTTGAATCACGTCGGAATGGCATCAGTCGAGCTTAGTGCAGCGAGGTCGAGCATCGCGTCTCCTTTGTTGCTGTCGCCGTCGGAATTACGTTGAGATCGCTATGCGAGTCGCACATTTGATCGAGCTCGGCGTTGATCTGGGCGATGACGGATGGGGAGAGAAGTGGATCGTCGGAGTCGGACGTTTTTTCACTGCTTTTGAGATCGAAGCGTTGCTGGTTTTGGTGGGTCATCTTGCGTGGGTGGGGCGTCGCGAGGCGTGTGGTGAATGACACGCCTGGCGGCAACTTGGGGAAGTGAATTATCGCGCTTGAGATACACTTACGTAATCAACCAGCAACGTCTCGGCGCTGGTTGAGCCGGCGATGACGCCGATCATTATGCAGAGCGGATTCGTGGGATACGCTAGGGTTTGCTTCACCTGCACGTTGTTGTTCATCACGCCGACGCCATTCACGTAGGGCGTAACTGTGGCGTAGTTCGCGTCGTGAGGGTCGATTGAGAAGCCAAGCTGGATGGTTGTGCCGGAGACCAGCGTGGCGATGTTCGCGGTTTTGGTTTGCGCTGTCGCGGACGATGAGATAAGGCCAAAAGTGCTCGTACCGCCGGTTTTGTAGAGGGCGACGCCATCGAAGTTTGTCAGCGGGCCGGCGTTGCTTGCCAACATGCCGCCGGTCGTTGTGACGGAGGAGAGGCCAAGGAAGAGCTGGGCCTTGTTGGTGTTGGCCTCGGTGAGCTGGATGCGGCAATCAAAACTGATCGGCTTGTTGGCCGCAATTTTGAACATCTTTTGGCTCGTGAAGAGCGAGTGGTAATCGTCGGCCGCCGCGGCGGTTACTAGTTTGAGCCAGCCGCCGGGGTTGGTGGTGTCGTAGCCGGATGCGCCAGTGGCACCGTCTGTCGCTTCCTGCCACAGACCCGTCGAGTTGCTCGAATTGTAGATATTGAAATCATCGTGAACCATGAACGACTGTTCGGCCGCTGCGAAATACGCCGGATTCGGCATTGAAAAACCTTTCGCGTGAATAATATTGGAAGAAACTCAATGTGCAAATTTACAAATCAGGCGGCGTAGATGTAGCCGAGCTGTTTGCTAGCTTCGGCGAAGACGGCGATGTCGTGCAGAAGCAAGCCGCGGACGGCGGTTGCGAAGCTGCGTTCGAGGCGGATGGCTTCGAGCGTGGTGAGCTGCGCGACGTAGGCGATGGCCTGACCGGTGCCGTAGACAAGGTATTTGCCGTTGGTATCGACGGGAACCGCCGTCGATTCGTAGACTTCGAAGCCGGCGCACATGCCGGCGAAACCGGGGCGTCGCGGGGCGCCGTCGAGCGTGCCTTGCGCGGCGACGCCATCGCCAAGGGCGGTCGAGCGGATGAAGTGGGTCGTGTCTTTCAGGAGCAGCGAGAGTGTGGCGGGATTGACCACCACCCAGCGCCGGCCGTCGGCGGGGACGTTTTGCGTGGCTAGATTTTCGCGGGCCAGCACGAGGTTGTCGTAGACGGAGGTGCCAACCGTTGTCGAGGTGAGAGTGATGGGTGAACCGCTGTTGGTGATGCGATTGGCGACCAGTGCAGAGCTGTAGGCGGAGAGGATCTTGTCTTCGATTGCGTTCTGCATCGACACCGCGGCGCGATGGGTGTAGCTATCGATTGCGTTGATGTCGTTCTGGATCTCGTCGAGGTCGTCCACCTCAAATGCGAACATGATCGCATCGTTAACGGTGAGTGGTTCTTTGATCGGCGAGAGGCTTTCGTAGGTGATATCTTGCCCGCGAACGTAGCGCCTGGTGGTGATGTTGCCGAGGGTTCGCACCTGCACGGTGTCGCCCACGTTTTGCAAGATGCCGTCCCATTGACGGTTGGTCTTGTCGAGCATGACGTTGGTGCGGTCGAGGTTCATTACGAGCGATTTCGACCAAACTTGAGCATTAAAGGCTGAGAGATTGTTTGCCACTGAGATGCTAACCTTTCTGGATTCGATTAAATGGCCGGCACAATTGTGTTAGATGCGGTAGGCGTTGTTTGGGTCTCGGCCGGAGCGGGAGAACCGCTCGTTGACCTTGGTTTCGATGGTGGCCGGCGGGCTTGTGGTTTCGGGCGTTCCGCGGGCCGCACCTGGGCCGACAGGCCGCTGAGGGAGTGCGAATCCGCGAGGCTGCGCATCGAGCGCTTGACCGTTGCTCGCGGGGGCGGGCTGGGTCGTCGGTGCGGCGTCTGCCGCTTGCTTGAGCCAGGGGCGAGCCGTCAAGGCTGAGCCCACCAGCTCGGAAATGACGTTCGGGTCGGCGTCGTCGGTTTCGGGGGTGTAGCCGGTGGCGTGCCAAAGGTCGTCGAGGGCTTGGCGGTTATCGAGCACTCCCATGTCGCGGGCTGTGGCGTCGAACATATCACGATGCGTTCGCTCGCGAAGCTGGCCGGTGAGCTCGGCGACGCGGGCCTTGAGGGAGTCGGGATCGTTGGCGGCTTCGAGAGCGGAGAGTTGTTCGCGGTAGTCGGCGCCGAGCAGTTGGATGCCTTGAGCGAGTTCGTTGCGTTCGGCTGCGACGGAGTCGAGGAGGCTTTGAAGTTCGGCGTTTTTCTTCTCGGCGGCCTGGGCACGCTTGCGATATTTCGCAGCCTCGCTACGAAGCTCACGAATGTCGGCGTCGGGGATTTCGGTTGTGATGGCGTCGGTCATGCGCGAGGGTTCCGAAGGACGTGGAGGGAGCGAGGGCCACGGTGAGATGCGGCTGCGGAGGTGGGGGCTTTAACTTAAGCCGTGCGGAGAAGGATAAGGTTTAGGAAGCGAATCAAAGGCGAACATATGAAAACGTAGTCATACTAATGATTTGACGAGTAAATAGATCAGGGAAAATGATGAGCAAGACGCCAACTTGTAACCTCGCAGTTGTCAAACTGGACCGTCTCATATTATTTGCTTTTTGAGCTTGAGGCATCAATCGGGAGATCGATGCCGTCCGCGGCGTCGATAACTATTCTGTTCTCGCAAACGGTAAACGTGTCATACGGGAGATCAGCCGATTGAAATAGTAAAGTCGGAATGAGGGTTCCAACTCTCAAGTATCGATAAGGCTCGCCGAACACGAAAGACTGGATTTGTGAAGTCATCTTCATGTTGCCGCAACGTCTCGATTTCGCGCAAGAGCACTCGCACTTCTTCGATCACCTCGTCGCAGTTCTCAGCATTGATGCTGAGTCCGGCGGTGACAATGTAATCAAGAAAGTACAGGTTCTTTCGTTCGATGATCGGCTTCCACAGCGCGTTCAGCTCCGAGTTCCCAACAAGGGAAAAGAACTCTGGCTCAGAGTCTTTACGACCAACGATTACGGCGATGCTCATTGCTCGGGTAGGAAGTTCCGGCGTTCGTCGAGACGGACGGCTAGGCGTTGGGCGGGTAACAACGTCTCGTGGCCTGCGATGGCGCACAGGCGTCAAGTGGCGATCATAACCCCAGAGCCTTCCGTACCTCGAACCTCAACCTCGTCTCGTCCAATTCGTACTCCTCTCGATCCGCTTCGGGATGAAAGAGATCGGCGAGACAAAAAATCGTGGAGAGGGACTCGCACACTGCATTCGGGGCCCTTGTGTCCATGTTGGGCGCCGCGTCCCGCTGTTGCTTCCATCTTTCCATGAAGAGGTCGGCAAAAGCTTCGGCGGAGATTTCACCGTCCGCGAATCGCTTCGCGAGTTCGTAAAGTTGATTACTCATCTCAGTACTCCGTCATTGACTAGCTTCGTCCATTGCGGGGTTCCAGGGGTCAACTTCCAGCCCGACACAAACACACCGTTTTTGTCCAGGACGACGACATTGTTGGTGCTCGGGTTAAAGAAGACCTTGGAGTCCTTCACATAAAGGTAAGTGCCCTTCTCGATCGTGGCAGCGTCATCGAGGTGGTTCACGATAGCGCTCTGATACTGCGCGAGAGTAGTCGGGTTTCGCTTGGTTGTTGTGATACCGAAATCAGGCGCGTGTTTCCACTTCTTTTCAAGCTGTGTGTTTGTGAAGGTTGCGGACGCGCTCTTCGGAGGGTGAACGCCTGCAACCTCTTTGGGCGTTATCTTACTGGGTGCTTCAGATGAAACTCGTACTGAGCTGGTATTTGATGGGAGTGAACCACTTCCGGAGGCCTGCGGGACACTCGCTGGGGCACCAGCCAGAGACGACGCATCGTCAACTGCCTTTGCGGTATCGCCTACCGCGCCAGGATGCGCAGATTCTAGAGCTTTCGCCTTTCCCGCGACGCGAGCAACAGCTTCCGGTTTCTCGGCTGCTGCCTCGAGGCCCTCGCTGACAATTTTTCCACCGTCGAGAGCATAGCCGGAACGTGGCCCGAGCATCTTCGCGAGCTTTGGAACGCGCTTGAAGATGGCAAACCAGAGGTCGGGCGTTGAGGCTATGAAATCCGCTATTCGAGCTTTTTCGTCGTCTAGCAGCCCGTTGAAATATCCCCCTTTCCGCGAAATGACGTTATTCTCTGATGT
>CAMFLR010000009.1 GCA_945957605.1 uncultured Isosphaeraceae bacterium | reverse complement strand
GATTGCTCGATAGCATTTGAGAATGCCATCGCCGGATAGTTCAACGGGCTGCTAGGCACAATAAAGTGCGGTAGTGAGAAAATTGATACTAAGGGGAAGAAGAATATGCGGCACAAGAGTTACGAAAAACACTTTGGCTGCCCGATGGAAGCCTGCATGGAAGTGATCGGCGGCAAGTGGAAAGGGGTGATCCTCGGGTATCTCCTCGGTGGGACGATGAGATTTGGCGAATTGAAGCAAAAACTTCCCGAGGTCACCCAGCGAATGCTCACGACGCAGCTCAAGGAACTCGAGGCGCATGGAGTGGTCGCTCGGAAGGTTTATGCCGAGGTGCCACCCAAGGTTGAATATTCCCTGACGGACTTCGGCCGCACGCTAGAGCCGATTCTCATCCAGATGAAGGGCTGGGGAGAGGGTTTCTTGCAACGCGTTGATCACCAACCGAAAGTGAAGAACAAACGCTCATCTTGACGGGGCCCGCGGGAGCTCATCACCGCTGAACCGCTAGCTCACATTCATAACTCCCAGGAATCGCCGACCGCCCGCGCTTGATCTATTGCGACTTTCATTGTAACAATAACGAGCTCGCCGGAATTTTTGAAGCGCGTCCTAGGGCACTCCGGAGGCTTTCGCGCGGAGCGGATTTCTCTGAAACTGTTTACTTTGCCATGTAGAAGCGCTTCGACGAGAATAATTGATCATGGCCAATTCCATGACAACTCAAACCATCCAAACTCCCTCAGGTCGCATAAGCTACGCTGAGGTCGGTTCAGGACCGGTTGCCCTTTTCGTCCACGGCGTACTGCTCAACAAACACCTCTGGCGTCATCAACTCTCAGGCCTTTCGGACATCCGTCGATGCATCGCGGTCGATCTCCTGGCGCACGGCGACACCGAGACCGCTCCGGACCAGGATGTAACGGTGACGGCCAACGCGAATATGCTCCGGGAGTTTCTGGACGCACTCGATATCGATCAGGCCGATGTGATCGGCAATGACAGTGGGGGCGGTATCTCGCAGATTTTCGCCGCCATCAATCCGGGTCGAACTCGCAGCTTGACCCTCACAGATTGCGACACGCACGACAACTGGCCTCCGGAAGCTTTTAAGCCATTTGTGGAAATGACCAAGGCTGGCGGCCTGCGAGTCACACTCAATGCCATGCTTAATGACAAAAGTATCTATCGCTCAAAAGAGTTCCTAGGCCTCGCTTATGAGCACCCGGAAAACGTGGCGGACGCGGATATCGAGACCTATCTTCGTCCTTTCCTCCGAACCGAACAAAGGCTTCGTGACCTTCAGCGGTTTGTCGTCGCATTCGATCATGAGCATACCGTGGTGGTCGAGTCCCGTTTGCGTGAACTCCAAGCTCCCACGCTGATCGTCTGGGGCACGGATGACGTCTACTTTCCGGTTAAGTGGGCCAATTGGCTAGCAAAGACAATTCCCGGCGCCAGAGAACCGGTGTGGCTCGAGGGTGCTCGTATTTTCTTTCCCGAAGAACGCTCGGCGGAATTCAACAGTCTCCTTCGCGATCATCTGGAAACCGCAATCGCCTGAAACGCTCCGTTGCGACATTGCGAAAGTGCGATCAAAGCCAACTTTGGGGCCGAGGCAGCAGAGCCCCAGTAGAGAGGGCCGATTCGCTCGAACTAATGCTCCGTTCTTAAGCCTATCGCTCGCGAATACGAGCAACCATGTCAGCGAGACTCGTCTTCGCAAGCGAACGCTCAAAGCTCCTCTGGGCCTCATTAAGCACGCCAGCGAGGCTTTCTTTGATGTGACAACTGGTCGGGCATGTCTTGTCGACCGGGTATTCATGAATCGCAAAAACTTCGGGTGCGGCGCTTGCCAGGTAGATCTCCAGCAGGCTGATGCTTATCGCCGGCCGTGAAAGCGTGCAGGCGCCGTTTTTGCCGCGCGTCGCCTTCACCAGCCCCGCCTTCACGAGCTTAGAGAGGGAGCGGCGTACGAAGCTCGGTTCGGCTGAAACGCTCTTCGCCAGCGTCGAAGATTTCAGCTCTCTGCCGGCATTGTCGCCTAGAGCCGTCATGATGTGGACCGCTACGGAGAACTGAACGTTCGAGCTCGGCATCTCGTAACTTCCAACGTGGCAACTACAAGCTTTATCTGAATCTGAGGAGACGTGAACGCTGTTTCGCCGCGTGTACGCGTTAGTCCGCTTTTCCATTAGTATCAATTTTCTCACTACCGCACTTTATTGTGCCTAGTTGCGATCTTCAATGGTTTCTTCCTAAGATTCTGCACAAGCGGGCGTGGTAAGACGATTCACGTTTCTTCTCAGCATCACCAAAATCATCGAGTTTTAAGTGTCTCAGTGTTCGTGGGAAAAGATTGGGTGATGCTTGAGTACCAAATACCACCTCGACCAACTATGAAGCGAGAGAATGGCTTGGAGATAACGCCCTCGGGTGGGTTGAGACGCGCCACGGGCGAATTTGACGGCCAAACGCATTGCGAATTGTGCATAATCAACAGATCGTTCTCATTTAGATGGAGACGAGATGAACGAGCCGGCTGCAAATGAATTTACGGTTGCCGTTGTAGCGGCTACCGGACACACAGGTCGGTTCGTGATCGCGGACTTGCTGAGGCGAGGCATCACTCCGATCGCGATTGCTCGCAACGCCGCGTCCCTTGAAGCGGCGGATTTCGACGAGAGGGTCATCCGGCGGCACGCGACAGTGGAAGATACCGGATCGCTCGACCGGGCTCTTGAAGGGGCCAGGGCAGTGATCAATGCCGCAGGCCCATACTTCGCCACGGCAGAGGCCGTTGCGAGCGCAGCCCTGCGGGCTAGGATCCACTATACGGACTTCTCCGCGGAGCAGGAGGCCGTAGCGAACCTCTTCGAGAAGTTCAACAAGCCTGCGCGCGAGGCGGGGCTCCTGTTCCTCCCCGCGCTTGCCTTCTTCGGCGGACTCTCCGACCTGATGGTTACGGCCCTCATGGAGGGATGGGACGCGGCGGATTCGGTCGAGACTTACATCGGTTTCGACAGGTGGCACCCCACCAAGGGATCGCGGAACACCATCGATGGAAACTACGTCGGAGACCTCGTCTTCACCGGGGGTTGCCTCACGAAAGCCTCGTCCCCACCCGCTCAGAAGCCGTGGGTCTTCGCCGATCCAGTTGGCGACCAGGTCGTGCTCGAGCTGCCGCTCTGCGAAACCATTCTCATTACCCGGCACGTCAAGACCGCCGAACATCACAACTATCTAACTCAGGTAGCGATCCAGGACGTCACCAATCCTTCGACTCCGTTCCCGAAGGCGGTCGACGAATTGGGGCGCTCGGCCCAGAACTTTGTGGTCGACGTAGTCGTCTCGCGCGGCAATGAACGGCGACGCGCGTTCACGCGTGGACGCGATGCGTACGCAGTGTCGGCAGTTCTCACGGGAGAAGTTATCGATCGTCTCCTCCGACGGCAGTTCATCAAAGTCGGTGTCAGGGCACCCGGCGAGGTCTTTCCCGCCGCAGAGCTACTGAAAACGCTTGGGCCCGAGTACGCCACGTTCAAAGTCCTAACCACTTCCTGAGGCGCTAAACTGCAACTGGTCGTCGATCGAGCTCAAGCGTCAGCACGCGCCAGACATAAAACGGCCCGCGAAATCTGGACCGGGCCGTAATTTCCTTCAGACCCGGTGCTCACCGTGTGAGAAGAAGTAGAATCGACGACCTCGAACCGTATCGTTCATGCTAGCCTGTTCATTAGCAATCGCGCGACCGAACTGGTTTACAAAGTCGCGAGCGCATCTTGGCGAAGGTCAGCTAAGGGAAGATCGAGCACTTAGCAAGTTGCTTTCGAGGTAGGCTTGGATAAATTCGGCAAGGAAAACATTAAGGCCATTCCGAGATGCACCAGTCATCCGGTAAACCGTCGATCTTGCAAACCGATGGTTTACTCTAGCGATACGCATCGTTGGTAACAGGGGGGGGTAGCGTGTCAACCGCAATGGTACAAACCGGGGTTAGTTGGAAGTAATAACTTCGCGGCCAGTTCTGTTGGATGCAGAAGACTATCTCACGTCGTATTTGGCCTGTGCTTTCCTGACTTGCTCCCAGTTCGCCTTAGCCCAATCGACCAAGCCTTGCGTGGGGCGCAGCAGGTCTTTTCCAAGTTCTGTGAGTTCATACTCGACGCGGGGAGGGACCTCGGGAAACACCTCGCGGACGACTAGTCCGTCGCGTTCGAGGTTCTTGAGGGTAGAAGAGAGCATCCGCTGGGAAATTCCAGGGATTGCGCGCTCAAGTCCGGAAAAGCGAGCACGCCCACCGAGCAGGTCGAGCGACAGGATGACGAAGATCGTCCACTTATCGCCAATTTTGGTCAGAAGCTCTCGGACCGCCATCGGGTCCGAGCTTCGGCAGACCGCAGCAGGGTCCAGGGGAACACCCTTGCTCGGCTTCTTCATGGCTTACCTCGATGTTAGCTGCTGAGTTCAACGTGCCTTCTTGTTCGATATTAGCTTCCTACCTATCGTGTAGCTAACGAAATGTTAGCAACTTGCATAATGCAGGAAGGATCCCTAATGACGAATCCTAAATATGCCGCATACGGGGCCGCCGAACCTTACTTCGATCTGGTGCGGAGAGCGTTAGACGGTCTCGTCGATGGTGAGCACTTCTTCGACATCGTCGCGGATGATGTCGCCTACGAAGTGCTGTACGACTTCCCCGGCTGGCCTCGCCTTATCCGAGGGAGAGCCGATCTGATGGCCAAGTTCAGGAGCTACGTTGACAACATAGAACTTCACTCGGCGGACAAGTTGGTTACCTACAAAGTGGACGGCGGCCGTGTCGTCGTCATCGAATACGAAGTCCACGGGACCATCCTCGCGACCGGCGTCAAGTATGACAATCGATTCTGTTCGATCATCAAGATCGAGGGCCGCAAGATCGCGCACTGGAGGGATTACATGGACTCACTCGCCGCCTGGAACGCATTGGCAGCGGGCACCCGATGAATCAACCGAAGACGATCGGAGAATTATCCATGAAGCAAATCCTGATAATCAGCGCAAGTCCGCGAGGGAAGGATTCGGCGAGCCGATCTGTTGCAGATACGCTTGCCGGACGACTTGAGGATCTGTATCCCTCCGCGAAATTCGTTCGGCATGATTTGGCTGTCGAGCTTCTGCCCCACATCGACGAAATCACGCTTCGGGCCATTTCAACTCACGACCCGGCCGAGGCGCAGAGGCTGAAGAAAGCGGCTGGACAGTCGGATGGACTGACCGACGAACTTCTGGAATCTGACCTCTTGGTGATCGCGACACCAATGTGGAATTTCGGCATTCCCTCCGCGCTTAAGGCGTGGATCGACCTGGTCGTGCGACCCGGCCGCACCTTTCGTTATTCGGATGGCGGCGTTCTCGGCTTGGCCAAGGACAAGAAAGCCATTCTGGTTCTGGCTTCGGGCGGCGTTTTTACGGAAGGCCCATGGCGTCCCTGGGATTTTGTTGAGCCTTATCTGCGTCAAATCCTGAGCTTCATCGGCATCGTGGACGTGCAGACGATTCGAGTGGAAGGGATGAACATTCCTCTGTTGTCCGCTGATGCAGTGCCAAGAGCGAACCAGGCTATTGCCAAACTCGCCCTGTAACACCTGGTCGCGAAAGGCCGCGCCGAACATCCTCAGCTATTCGGCGACCTAGACAACCGAAAGTATCTCCGACCAAACGCGCTGGTTGGCGCGTGTAACCGAGGCCACCGGCGGCCTTGGTTTTGGGCCACCTCTTAGCCTGGCAGGCGTAGGAGCCGAGGTCATAAGCCGGTCGCATTTCTGCTAACGGACGCAATGGCGAGGTTCGGATTCACAGTGTTTGCAGGAACGCCCAATCGAGCGTGAGATTTATCAGGAGGAAGATAGGAATGACCAAGCAGAAGACGTGGTTTGTTACAGGCGCCTCTCGAGGCTTCGGCCGCATCTGGACCGAAGCGGCGCTCAAACGCGGAGACAAGGTTGCGGCGAGTGCTCGCGACGCTAACGCGCTCAACGATCTTGTAGCGAAATATGGCAAGGCTTGCTTTGCCATATCGTTCGACGTGACCGACCGAGATGCGGTCTTTGACGCCGTCAACAAGGCCCACGAACACTTCGGCTGTCTCGACGTCATCGCCTGTAGCGCCGGTTACGGCTACATGGGTGCCGTTGAGGAGGTTGTCGCGGCGGAAGCCAAAATGAACTTTGAGACCAACGTTTTCGGAACGTTGTCTGTCATCCAAGCGGCCTTGCCACTGTTGCGTGCTCAAAGAAGCGGCCACATTCTCACGGTTTCGAGCATTGGCGGCGTCATCGGATTTCCGACCGGCGGAATCTACGCAGGAACCAAGTTCGCCGTGGAAGGAATGTCCGAAGCTCTCGCCGGCGAGGTTGCAGGCTTTGGCATCAAGGTCACGATCGTCGAACCGGGCAGCTTCGCGACCGGATTCAGGTCATCGATCCAGGCCGCTCCAGCGATGGCGGAATACGAGCCCGTGCGACAAGCAGTACTTGGCTCCTTCAAGCCAGAAATGTCCGGCGATCCGGCGGCTACAGCTGACGCCATCCTGAAGCTCGTGGACTCGAAGGCTCCTCCGCTTCGGCTTTTGCTTGGCGTCGGGCCGCTTGTTCTGATTAAGGAGCACTATGAAGAGCGACTTTCCACCTGGAACGAGTGGTCCGAGGTATCTACTGCCGCCCAGGGCAATCGCACTGTTTGAGCTTCTCTGCCGCGAAGTGAAGCAACTCGCACCGCTCTATTTCGTGGCCGTAAAGGGTTCGTACCTCAGGTCCGGGACAGCGTGATCCAGGAAGAAATTCTCAGCGTGATGGTCGCGGCTTCGTGGACCAAGGAGCCGGGGCTACGATGATAAGCCGAGCAGCGTCCGCAGGACAAAAAGCTTCCGCGATGCGCTCTTGCTCGAAAACACGAGAAGCCTTCGGATCCATCCGGGAGGCTTCTCGTGCGAATACTGCCATGGTTATAAGGGAACCGCTTTACATCAGCGAACGCAATATTAGGGCCATTCCCAAACGTACGGCAAACCGTCGATTCTGCAAACCTAACGGTTTGCAACGGCAGCATATCCGTTGGTTTTACGATAAGGGAATGGCGGTAGCGAGCTAACAGCTAGTTTTAATATTTACAACTATGCTGTCGTTTACCGAGTCCGACGGCTGCCTCGGCGAAAATGAGGCACAGCGGCACTCAAGGATTTGTGGACTTCTATGCCGGACGGGCCCTAAACGGGATCGCCCAGAGAAAGTCGGTCTGCAGATTTCGTAGTGACGAGCCGTTACCTACCAGACTAAAGTACCAGCTCGCATCAGGCGGCTCATTGTAGGTATTGACCGGCTGGAGCGGATCGCCGCTCATAAGAGGAAGTTCCGCTAGTGTCCTGATTCAGAAATTCGCTCGGTAACTTGCGCTCTTGTCGCGTGATGGATAAAGTCTCCTGAAAGGAGACGGCACCATGCCTCGCCTCAAGGCTATGTTGACCCTTAAAGACGACGAGAAACAAACTCTCACGAAATGGGCAAATCGCCCGAAGAGTACGATGCGACTCGCAACGCGGGCCAGAATCGTTGTTGCGTGCGCTGAGGGATTGGATAACAAGCAATTCGCCGCTCGTTTGCGGATTTCCACCGCGACGGTTGGCACCTGGCGGCAACTATTCATCAAGCGTCGTCTTGAAGGTCTTAACGACGAGCCACGCCCCGGTATGCCTCGAAAAATCAGTGACGTCGATATTGAACAAGTCGTTACGAGAACCTTGGAGTCTAAGCTCGACTGATGCCATTCCGACGTGATTCAAGCAGCGGGTGCGAGGGCTGCGTAGTGTAGATCGCGTATCGGCTCGGGGAGTTTCTCGAGCCCCGATCCGATTACAGCCTCTCGAAAAACGGTTTCGGACCATAGTCGTAGACGTACGGCACACAATGCATCCGAAAACGCCACGATCGACTTGCCCGGCCAGATGACCGCGCCGACTCGTGCCGTTGCAGGCATTGCGTCATAAAGCAGGGCCACCACCGAGTACAGTCCGAGCAGGCATGGCGTCGCACGTAACACGGTCCGCCGACTCCAACCTTGTGTTGTCTCCGAGTGGAGATGAGCTCGGCTCTCCTGGAACGTGCATTCGAGGTTCCAGCGACCGGCATATCGAGTGATGACATCACTCGTTTTCATTCTCGGTTCCGTTGTGTAGAAATACTCGTCGCGGTGCGTGCCTTCCCGGTCATGGACGAACACCCAGCGGATTGGCACCAATCCGTCACCCGCCTTGTACCAATGTCCCGCGCCGATGACGACCTCGACACGTCGAGTTCCCCCACCGCACCAGCCCACGGTAAGCTTGCGGCGGCGTCGAGCCGTCGCCACGCCTTCGCGAGGCTTGGGGCGCCGATCTCCCTTGACCCGAGGCCGGCCATTGCCCCGGTAAAGCGGAGGCGGTTCGAACAAATTGGGCTCAGGGTGCAGTTTGCTGATCAGCACAAGTCTCTGGCGATGCCGGTAGACAAAGCGGGCGACCTCATGGGATCCATAGGAGGAATCGCCCACGAAAACAAATCGTCGATCCGGGAAACGGGCCAGCAAGAACCGCAAGAGCCGGCACATCAACTCTGCGGGCGTGTGGTGCGGGCGGCCCCGACGGTGGTTGTCCTCTTGGGAGTGATACAGGTCGATCAGTACGGGCAGAGCCCAGGAGCGACTCGCCCATGAGAAGCGGACGAGTATGGCCAAGACGACCCAGCGGTGGCCGTACTTCCAGGCAGTGTAGGCATGCGATGATCTCACAGGGTCGCGGTGGCGGGACTTTCCGAAGACGTGCTTGCCGGGATGGCTATCGACCGTGTCGTCACCGACCAGGAGTACCGGTCCCTGGGACACGAGATGCTTCAGGATGAATCGGGCCAACGCGCAGCCGAGTTGCAAATCCGACCAGCGTGCGCGTGAGAGAACCCGCTGACAGTCTGTGCGATGGCCGGGGGCCAGGCGTCCCAAAATACGAAGCAGATTGGCGGCCGTGTAAAAGAATCGCGGCGGCAAGCAGCAGGCTCAACCGTCGAAATGCGGGTCCGTGTGAAGACGGGAACGATGGCCTCAAGTAGAGGCCGGGCCTAGGGTGGCAGAATCATCGTGGGGCCGTCCTCGGTCCGCATCCTTGATGTGCTTGTGCAACCCTTCAGTTTACAGCCGAGGCGGAACCTCGAAATTGGCATCAGTCGAGTCAAGCAGGTCTCTCGAAACGAACGCTTGTCACCGAATCGCCCCTCGGCTGGAGAAACTCGCATTTGCCCGCCGCAATTCGATCCGCGATCTTCTGCAAACCCTCGTGCGTGCCTTCCAGCACCATGTGCAAGGGCTCCCTTCCTCATCGGCAAACTGGAACGTCATAGTCTTGCCGCGATAACGACCGAGCTTTTGGAGCCGCAAATCGCCGTAGGGCACGAGCCAAAGCTGCCCTCATCCGGCACAGCCAACATGGCGAAGACTTGATGCCGAGAAGACCGGCCATCGCCATTGGGGCTAGGAATCGAATCGTCGTCCTGCTCCGGCGTTTTCCCGGCGAGCAGCAGGCTCTCCGCGTGGGTCACTACGCCATTATCTTTCCAATTTCGGTCCATCCATTGATCTCCCCGCGCGAGTGTGCGGTGAGAACCTCACTTGGGCAACTCTTATTCGTTGCCGATTCAATCCGCGTCCGATCTTTGGCTTGGCCGCCAGCTCCTTGAAGTTCTTGATTTCACGCTTAGTCAGCCGAATGAACCACGAGGCTTTCAGCTCGGCAAGATCCACGATTTCCCATTTATGTTGACGGGTGGCGATACCAGCCTTCTTGTCAGCTTTGGGCAACTTTCCTTCCATCCATCTTTCAATTCAATCTTACTTTTTTTGCCACTTGCTTTGCCTTAACCATACCCTCCTATCAAGAAGATGAAGAAGCCGCTGCCGAAGCGACGGGAACATACACGACGCCGGAAGATTACCACGCCATCCTAGATTTGCTACCCAAGGGCGGTCGGCTTCGCGACTAATTCATCTTCGCCTGGCACACTGGCGCAAGGCCTCAGGAGTGCCGCTACATCAAGCCCCGACACGTTGAGCTGTAGAATGAGCGAATTGTCTTTCCGGCTGAGGAGTCGAAAGGGAAGCGTTCAAAGCGGCCGATCTATTTGCACGGCCCGGAACTGGAGATCATTCAGCGGCTAATGGCCGAGGGCAGGGCAGGAAAGCTGTTTCTGAATGCGTGGGCTTCCGTGGTCGAAGTTCGCTGTTTGCAGCCGGATATGCCGTTTGAGCCAGAAACTTGGAAAGCGGCTGATTATGTACGGATCTCGTCACGGGTTCGCCATGAAGAAGTTGATCCAGGGGCACGACCACCTTACAATAGCTGCTTTGATGGGGCACACGGACGGGTCGATGCTTGCTAAAGTCTACTCGCACGTGGACCAGAATGACGCTCATCTAAAGCGGGCGTTGGTGGATTAACGGTGGCCAGGTCGCAGATACGCTGATGGTATTTCTAGAACACGTCATATGAGAGACGTGTTGAGGGTAACAAGTGCCACGACATTATTAGGCTATTCGGCAGGACGAGGTTTTGCTGACGCATGAACTGGCGCGAGCGGATTGCGGATCACTACGCGAACAGGGTCCTACACTCAACCATTACAGGTAGACCCGAGTATCGTCCCCCCGCCGAGGCTTTGCGGCTCGCAGAAACTGAAGCCGCCCTCGGAGCGATTCTTCCTGAGTCATTGAAGTCGCTGCTGATGCAAAGCGACGGCGTAATGGACATGATGTCGATTAACGGGGATGAGTGGTTCGAGTCAATGTGGTTGGTGTGGACAGTCGAGGAACTGGCAAAGCAGAATCGATACCACCGGGCATCGCGAGAAAATTTGGTGAGTAGTCGAGATTTCCTACACTTATTGTTTTTCGCAGGCGCAGGGGCAGATGGCATCCTCTTCGCTTTCGTAGTTGAAGGGGGCTCCTGCTTGCCGCAAGTCATGGCTTGGCACCCCATCACATGTGAGATAAATGAGGTCGCGCCCTCGCTCGATGAGTTCCTGAAGGGATGGCTGACGGGGACGATTACGGTTTGATTGTTTACCACTCACACATTACTCGTACGACTTATGAGTTGTAATAACAATTCCATCGTAGTGATCGAGGCTGTCGCCAATGCCAATCTTTTATGGCTCTCTCGATGGACTGAAACCGAGACGCGATTTCACGGAAGAAGAGGCCAAAAGACTAATCTGCGGAGCGGTAGCCGAGGAAATTGGTGAACCTACCGAGTATATCGACGAGGTTGAGCGAGCAGTCGATGAGCATCTACTGGATGTGGATGATGGTCAGAGATGCCCTTTAATCTTTGAATGGGACTATGAGACGACAGGACACCTCTGGTTGTACAAGTTGCGTCCGCGAGCCCAACGTTGATAAAAGGATTGAGATTTCAGAGACGCGGGACGGCTTCCCCACTCCAGCGGCATCAGTAGTCACTCAAACCTCATTTGGGTGCATATTTAGGTCAGCCCACTCGAAGCAAATTGGTGATTTCCTTCGAATGTTCAAATCCAGTCGCCCCGACTATGTTGCTGTGGCATTGCATTCATATTGTGATAGTGCAGGGAGGTCCGAGGATAATACCCAAATTTGGAGCCCTCGCCCAAACACCGCAAACCATTGCCGCGTATCAGAACGTCCTCTTCAACCTCACGGCCCGGAAAGGCTTTTCAGGGATCACTATTTAATCATCCGTATCCACACGGCTACGCCTCGGTCGGTTTGAGTCGATCCGCCAGTGCCCTTGTTATCTTCGTCCGCCTGGACGAAGACATTGTGGAAAAGAGACAGCGGATCGTCTCTATTGCTCGTTAATCGATAAATTCCAAACGTGGAACCGCCTCCCTGGCTTATTTTCGGCTTCCATTCGCTCGGTTCATCGATGCCGATCAATTCCGCGCCGTCGACAAGCAATCCCACATGATGACCGATGTTTGAACTCGATTGAATCAGTTCGACCACGTGCCGACCGGGTTTGAGTCGGGCAGTTTTCGTCGGATTGACCGGCCACCGGTAATAGCTTTCAAGTCCGTGCGTGGACAGGCAGAGTTCGAACGTGCCGGGAGGAACATATAGCTCCCACTCAAGATGATTGACCCATTTCGGCTCGTGCTGAACCGCGGAGAGCAATGAAGGGTCTGGCACAAACAGTTCCCGAGCCATGACGCTCATCGTTTTAACACGCGCCTTGAGCCGCTGATTCTCTTTGGTCTTGATCCACCATGCGGACCATACGCCGATAACGGCGATCAGCAATAGTCCATGAGCCAGCGAGAAAGATCCACCCTGCTGCCGAGGCGGTGGTATGGTGCTTCCGTCGGACGCGACTTTGGGAGGCGTTTGTTCGATTTCCGTCATTGTGACGCCCCAGGCTTATTATTGGCCGGCTTCGGCACGGTGGAGTGAAGCGCAACCTTGAACAAGTCAGGCCAACTGTTTCGTGCGAAGTAGGCCTTCTTAACATTTTCGCTCGCGGTTTTTCCGACTTCCTCCGGCACATGAATGGTCAACAACTCGATGTGATCAGTAGCGTCGAACGTTTCCACTCCCTGCTTCCCAACTTGACGAATCTCGAGGTCATTCAAGTGAGCGACTAGCCACGCGCCGAGTTCAGGATCTTGTCGATACCCCGTATGGTCCATGAAGGTCCCCAAGCCGTCGCGCGTGAAATAGCACGTGATCGCTCCCGCTACGTCCTGTTTTAGGCGAAAACGCACGACGAAATCAGATGGGCTCTGATTTGTCTGTTGACCCCCACCCGGCCCCGTCAAATGGAAGCTGTACTTCGCCGGCACGTGAACGCGCCAACGGAAATCGAGCGGATCTTCGCCAGGGAGCGTTTGGATATAGACCTTCGTCGGGTCAGGTGCATCGAGATCGCCGCCTACTTGGTACATCCGGGCGTAGTCCGCGCGGAGCCGAGCGTTTCCGGACTCGGCCATGTATGCACTTCCAAGCCCGAACAAGAGCAGCACGACAAGCATCGAGGATATGATGCGACGAATCATTGGACGTCGGTAAGGATTCTGATAAAAAAGATACACAGAGTTAATTCTTTAGCCATTGATGTGTGAACCAGACAAAAGGTTTAACTGTAGGCGCTTCTCGCGAATTTGACGCATCGATCGGGCATACGACAAGAGCCAGGGAATCGAAGGATACTTAGAGGTGTCTTACCGCAATTGGGGGGACTAGACAAGGCTCAGCCGTGCTAAATCCTCGGATTCCGCATTCACAAACGGAATGAAAAGTGCTTTGGCGGTACTGGTTGGCGGGGCCGAACGGGCGGTGTCAAAAAGGGGATATTCAGAATTTATAGCGTGATTTGTGGGATCTGGAAAAGAGCGTACATCCCCAACCTTCGCACGCCTGCATGCAAAAGTACAATTGCCGTTGTGTCGCCCCGAAGTGATTACCGATATCCGTCGGCCCCTTACCGAAGCGGGTTAATAGTGCCCTTATCGAATACCAGTGCCAATCGGACGGAGCCTCTACTCTTAACTCAAGTTACTCAATCGTCAGATGGTTGAACTAAGCGAATGCGGTTAGGAGGTAGCGTCTGATTCGTCCTCATGCCTCGAGGCGCCGCGCCGTCACTTCCGCACAGTACGCTGGGCTGTGTCAACAGGCCGCTCTCGTCGATCAGGGCAATGCGACCGCCATCCGCTGGGCTTTTTTCCAGGATGGCAACATTCATTTGACGAGAGAATCTTCAAGTAAGCGTTGCCATCGTGGTCGTTTTCTCTTCGGAAGTCCTGTCATGCACGGGCCCAGGTACCGCCGATGCCGTGCCGCAGTCGTCACGATTCACATTGATCGTTTTCCCCTCCTGGTTCAGACGCCATGGCATCGGCATGACGATGGATCAGCTTCCATTCCTGGGCCTCCCTTCGGAAAACCTCGGTCACGCGGAGGTAGAACGGGACGGCTTTTGCGTTCCCGACTAATCGAGCGTTGGCGCGCTGGACGCCCACCCAGTAAGCGAGGCCGTCGCTCGCCGCCATATGGAAGATCTCGAAGTCAGTGTGGCCGCCCTCGAAACGCGTCGCGTCTCGCTGGTAGATCGATGAAACATCATCCGCACCCTGGATATAGCCACCGCCGGGTCCAAAAAACGTTGCTGGTGAATCGGCGGTGACGAGGCGTTCCAAAGGGGCCGGGTCACCCTTAACAAAAGCCGTAGCCGCATGTTCACGCAATCTCAGGAACGTCTCGAAATCTTGCAGATTGCTGCTCACGTGATCCTCCAACATTCTGAATGAGTAATCTCTCTCAGGGGACGTGGTTCAGTATTCGATGCCAGGAACAAGAAGTCCAATTGATGGTTCTTCTAGTGACGATAACGATCCGTTATGGAATCTCCGAGCCGAAAAGGCTAGAATCGTAGCCCATGGAAATTCGACAGCTGGAATACTTCGTGGCCGTCGTGGAGGAAGCGAACTTCACCAGGGCCGCGGCAAAGCTCGACGTAACCCAGCCCGGTGTGAGCGCCCAGATTCGACTGCTCGAGCGCGAGCTCGGTCAGGCCTTGCTCGACCGCTCTGGGCGTAGGGTTCGCCTCACCCACGTGGGCGCCGCCGTGCTCCCCCACGTTCGTGCCGCACTTCGAGCGATTGCCGATGCGCGGAACGCCGTCGACGAGCTAATGGGCATGGTCCGAGGGCGGGTTTCCCTGGGAATGATTGCCTCATGCTCATCTGTCAAGATTCCTCGATTGCTGGCTGAATTCCACGACAGGTATCCCGACGTGGAGATCACCCTTTTGGAGGCGAACTCCGATCTCCTGATCGAGGGATTACGAAGCGGCGAGCTCGACCTGGCATTGGTGTCCCTGGGGCATACGCCGCAGTCGGACATCGCGACACAGATCGTCACGAGCGAGGCGATCGTCGCGGCTGTCAGTCGCGGTAATCCCCTGGCCAAAATGCGTGCGATCCCCCTGGAGGGGCTTGAGAAGCATCCGCTGATAAGCCTCCCTCAGGGGACAGGGATCCGCACATGCCTCGACGAAGCCTGTGCGGCTAAAGGCCTCCAGCCTCGCATTCTTTTCGAGGCCGGCAATCTGAACATGCTCGCGAGTCTCGCTGCCAGAGGCCTGGGCGTGGCATTTCTTCCGGAGTCTTTCGCGCAATCCTGCCCCCAGGAATTACACGTGATCACGGTGACTCACCCGTCGCTAAGCGGACGTATCGCCCTGGCCTGGAGAGCCCAAGGACCCGCCAGCCCGGCTGCCAAGACGTTCATCAGCCAGGCTCGCGCGTTGTTCGCGACGATGCCCGGACTCTGAAACCGTGCGACCGTTGGACAGAGGCCATCCGCTGCGGCCATTGGTGTTGGGTAGAACGGCTCAGAACGGCCGTTTTCGGAGACCTGCTAGAAGGACGTCGCACTCAGGACGTCCCCGGCTGCTCGGGAATTCGCATTTTCCTCACGGCTGGCGGCAATGTCATAACGCATTGCTTTGGCAGCGATCGCTATAAGTGTTTCCTCGTCCGGCTGTTGACTTTCATCTGACAAGCGTGGGCGGAACGCGATTACCAGAACATCCAATATTCTCTGGCGTGCAATGCGGGCAAATGTGACGGAGCGGCCGTTGAGTTGGCGCAGGGGAGTTGGGAACTCCGTGAGCAGCGTCGGTCAACGCTGGCTTCTCTGAGGCCGCATCCTCGGGGAAAGCGACACCTTCTGCATAACCCATCTCCTAGTAGTGAATAGTTTCGGCGCCACATCGTCAGTCGAGCGCTTGTCAACGCAAAGTAACCGTGAAGTCACTTTTCGGCTATCTCGAACTTGATGCCCGGCAACACCACATAAACGTCTCCCGGCTTCAAGTCGAGCGGCTTCTTGTACCCAGGCTTTACACTAATGGTGGCCCCTTTCGTCATAATGAAGTTCCCACCGCGGTTGACTCCTTGAAGAAAGATCCCGTCCAAGGGATGAGCCACCAATTCAATCGCAACCTTGTTGTCGCCAATGTAGAATCGCCGCCCCTCGACGGTGGACCCGGCAGCTTCCACCTTCACCGTGAAGGGTGCCCTCTCGACGTAAGTAAATGTAACGTCATCCGCGGGAAGTGACACCCAAGTGAAGCTGCCGTCGAAGCCGCCGTAGTTGGCCGCATTGGCTCCATGACACGTGCTGACCTGTTGAATAGCTACGGCCACACCCACGGATGCCATGCAAAGTGCGCATATAATCACTGATCGCATATTGAATCCTTCCTTTACGAAAAGATGTGTCCTATCGAGATAGCTCGGCGGGGCCGCGCACCCACGACAAGCTGGATCGTACATCGAGCCGGGGCGGACGGACCACTCTCAACTTGACGTGCAACCGACCGACTATTCAGATAGTCTTCTGCTTACGCGAATCCATGAACCACACGATGACGCCCGCAAGGGCTCCCGTAGTGGCTGTGATCACCACAAACCAAGGGAGAATCGACGGCGGGTTGAAGTTCATTTCGTACTTGCCCACATAGAACGCGATCCCTCCTGCTACGATCGCTCCGAATATCGGCGCAAACCAACCTGGCATTTTGCTCACGGCATTGATCTCCCGGCGGTTCAGCGCCACCTATGCATCTCAGGCCATCTGGCCAATCAACTCCGCTCCACCCCGCGTTTTGGCGTTGTTGACAGCTGGCCCTATCTCGAACGCCTCCATCGGCTCCTCGGCGGTCCGATCATCAGATTATGATCGGCGGATGGGGCGACTACCAGTGGCTTGGCGCCGTCCCTCGAGAGTGATATTTTGTTCACTGTGCCAGGACACTGGAAGCGACTCGGAGGAATTGAACTGGTCGGAGGCCCGCACGCCGGCGAGATCGCACACGTTCAAGTCGGGTCCGAAGAATACCACTGGCGTCGGCTCGTTTTATCCGCAACGGGTAGTGCAATGAGGGCAGCCGGTCAGCCCCCGCCGACGCCCGCCGTGTACAAGGTGACGATCTATTTGCGAACGGGCAAGATCGCGGAGAACGGTCGGCCGATCTTTGAGCCACAGATCGGGCCGCCGAATTGGGAGGAAAGTCGTGCGTGAGGTTTCAAGCAAAAATCGATCTATCGTGAGAGGGTAACTGTGGTACCACTCTGCCGGCTTGCCGAAACCTCAACTACCCTGTCCCCCTATCTGGTTTTGTGCGAGCTTTCGTTTCTGATTTTCGTCGAACTGGACGTTCTTCCAATGATCGACGTGCGGGCGCTTTTGGTAGGAAAGGCCGCAACAGTATAGAGCGGTGAAATATAACCCTATTGCTACCGCCAGAATCGAACCGACAAACCATCGTGCCTCGGCGACGTTAACATTGGCCTTAATAGCCAAAATGAGAGGGTACCCGACCGCACTGACGCCGAGCAATATGTAAAGGCTAACAAGGGAGAGCTTATGGAGAGTGGTAGTAAGCCGATACCCCTTACTCTCTTGGTGAACCAGCATGCGTTGCTCGAACGGTTCATTGTGAAACACAATCAGATAGGAAGAGACTTGCATGATTTTGGCTCGGGCGAAGGAAGTCAAGCCGATTAGGGTAGCCAGGATACCGAGCAGGACGCTGGAGAACAAAAACCAGTGTTCCGCCTCCTTAAAGAATGCAAGGGCTACCAGAGTAACCGTCGCACTAGCCGCGATCAACGTATACTCGACTTGAATCCATGTCAATATTTCGGCGCGGAGCGTGTTATACTCCCGCACAGTCTTACGCAGGACTGGCGTCGTATTAGATTTGGCCATCTTATTGTTCCGCTGGCAGAAAGGTAGAAACGACGGGCCGAACAACTTGAGCGATTTTAGATTATAGCCGAAGATTTCAAGCTTGGGGTTAGGTCATTGAAGCGAGAAATCCAGCGTTTGATGGATCGATCACCCGCCTACTGGTCGGGTCGCCGACAGCGATTGGTAGTACCAGGTATGCAGAAAGCCAAGCGGTTCTTACATCCACATCCAAAGCATCCGGCCGGAGCGTCCATTACCATCGATAAACAGGTGCAAACTCTCAAAACGCACATGAGTCGAGTACGGATCACCGACCTGGGCATCGGTTAGAATATCGAGCAACCGCGTTTTAACCGTTATATCGCCCGGTGGCGGGAAGTGATTTCCGACCCTAACATTTAACCCAGCGCGGTCGCGAAGTTCGGCATCCGGTTGATAGACAGAAACGAATTGGAGCAAATCCGATAGGGAACTCACGTCCTGCGCCATGAATCGTTCGGATTCTTCGATTTCGGCTTCGGTTAGCTCGCGGTCGATGCCCTCAATGCGGTTGCTCTCGCGGGTGAAGGCCGAATCGATGGGAGTGGTCATTTCCGCCTCCGCACGATAAACCGCTCTGCGATTTCGTCAAACACTGACCCTCCCCATGAATTATAGGCGCTCCCAAGAATTGGCATCATAGCCAATGAAGGAGCGAATCATGGCTCGACGCACTTACGCGCAAGAATTCAAGGATCTGCGGCCCGACTCGTGACTGAGGAGGGCTACAGCGCAGCTCGGGCCGCCAATAGCCTGGGCGTTGACCCGGCATCGATCCGCGCCTGGGTTCGCGATCTATCCCAGACCTCTGGACCAATAAGCGACGATCCGGCCGTCCTCAAAGCGGAGAACGCCAGGCTCCGTGAGCAGAACCGGCGACTGATGCTCGAGCGTGAAATCCTACCTCTGAACGCGTCAATTACCCGCCGGAGCTTTTGATGGATTTCTCCTTCGAAGCCGAATTCTGACGCTCGACCCTTCTGATCTCACGGCGCAGAGCGAACCACCACCAGTCCCAGGCGTTTTGGCCTTTCGCTAAAGCGGTTCTCGTTACTTTAATATGGTCTTTGGCTTGGGTCCGCGCTTTGGCGGTGGCGAATGGACGGTTTCCGCGAATTCAATCACGCCGGCTTCTGTAAGGGCACGTCGTTCTCCCGATGTCCAGTCGCCAGGTCCCTGCGCGATGGGCAAGCCCGTTCGAACATAGGTGCGATTCAGCCGATTTGCAGGTTCGGATGGTGGGTCCGATACTGACGGCTTGATCGGCTTCGACGCCTTATCACAGGCCCGTTCGGCGTGTCTCAGTTTGCTTCGCACCCGGTCTGGCTGAGCATATCGATAGGGTTCGTTGTTCTTGAGCGTCATGTATGCAATTGTGACGAGCTTTCGTGCCGTTGCAACGATGGCAATGTTTCGGGTCTTGCGCTTCTTGAGTCGTCGATAGAACGCACCCAGCGGGCCAGGATGCTCGGTTGCGTGCTGAGCCGCCTGGGTGAGCATCGCCCGACTGGTCGAACTCCCAGCCTTCGTGATCGAGCCACGATAGCTCTTGCCGGCCGATTGTCGAACGACTGGCGTCAGGCCAAGATAACTCGCAGCGTGGTCGCCGTCGCGAAAGCGCGAGATGTCTCCAAGGGCGGCGATGAGCGTCAAAGCCACTCCATGGGCCACTCCTGGCAAGGTCATCAAGAGCCGCACACGAGCGTCGTGATGCGCCAACGTTCGTAACTCGATGTCGAGAGATTCAAGCTCGGCCTCAACCGCGTCGTACAAGCGCAAGAATCGATCAACAGTCCTTCGAGCATCGTCGGGAAGTTTCACCGACCGCGCCCAGGCCAATCCTTTGCTCGTGAAGAGCCCTCCTTCGGGCAACACGACCAGTAATCCGGCCAGGACGCTGTGGATGCGATTCTTCAATCGAGTGCGGTCGGAGATGAGTGCTGACCTCACCCCGGTGAGGTGCCGTAGTCGTTGGGTTTGGGGATCGGGTTCCCAAACGTCGGGAAGAAAATCGCAACGGAGCAGATTCGCCAGGACCTCGGCATCGATCTTGTCGGTCTTTACCTTGGCCTGTGCGATCGCTTTGATCTGAAGTGGATTACCGACGACAATCGCCGCGACAAACGGCTTGAGGATATCGACCACCGCCTGAATGTCGGGCGTCGCGTCAACAGCCAATTTGTCAGTGGACTGCAAATGAACGAAGCTTTCTAAGCATTGCGTTCACAGATCGCTGAATGACGAGCGAAAACCTCTCCATTCTCGCCAAGGGTGCGCAATTCAGTGGTGTGTTTGCATAAGTAGAGTCAGATGAGTTACATGTTGACTTCTCCGGGTGTTCCACGACCGAGCCGATAGGTCGCGAAGTAATAACAATAAGGCCGATCGGCACTTACTTCTTCGAGCTCGAGTCGAGGAGGGGTTTGATGCGCAAGACAGGCTATTCGAACGGCAAAGCCGAATTCGCAACGGTTGCGAATTTGCTTTGGGCCGTCCGACTCAATTGGTCCGGCTCGAAACTGCGTCAACCTCCTGTGGACGGTTCCAAGGTCTCGCCAGATGAGCCCGAGCGTGTTCTGCGGGAGCTAATCAATATCGCCGTCATTTTACTGTCAACCTGACAATTGCTAAGATCGCAGTCTTGATCGCCGCAGGTAGCGATGGCCATGCGTCAACGACGACTGATAGTTCAGGATCAGCCAGACTTCGGCCGATGGGCAGGGGATGGGATAAGTCATCGTAAATATCGACGCAAAGGTCTACGAGAGTATGGGGTTTACGTCTGGGCCAATAAAGGTTTGCTAAACCGTTATAGGTGTCAAAGCCTATCGGGGGTTCGAATCCCCCCCTCTCCGTTCCAGAACCGTCTGTGACCGCCAGTTGACGCCCAAGTTCCGCCATCGCAGGAACTTCGGGCATTTCGTGTTTCTGCGAGTGCATGGGTGCGGTTCCGCCAGTATCCGACTCGCTCCGACCCTGCAATAGGCATAATGACTGCCCATACGCTGATCCAATTCGCCATCCGAACTGATCCCGCGACGCCGGGTGCACGCAACCGGCCGAAGGGCGAGTGCATCGACGGCTTTCCTACGCTCATTCGCCGAGACCTTGGCATAATGACCGAGAGTCGCCTGCGGCTTGGCATGCCGCACTAATGTTTGAACTTACTTGATAGAGCTCCCGATCGCACGAGCGCCGAGAGACAGAAGGCAAGTCGCTCGCTCGTCCCGTAGGCCAGTGCAGTGGCGCCGCTTCATCACGACGCCTAGCCGCGGTCACACGTTTTTTCCGATCGCATACTGGAGCATCTCTTGTCGATGCTGAGGTCGGCGACCTGTTGCTTGAGCTTCTTGTTCTCCTCCTCAAGCCGCCTGAGCCGCCGAACTCCTTCTTCCAGCGGTAGAAGAGACGTCGCCATAGCCGAGTTTGCGGGCAATGTCCGGCACAGGAGGACCGTCCTCCGCCAGCTTCGGGGTAAATTCGATATGCTGCTCGGTGAACTTGCTCTTCTTCATGGCTCGAGCACTCTTCGCCCGGAGCCGATGATCGCATGACCAGTTTCAAATGCGATGGACCAAGTTTTCGGGGTCAAACGCACGTTTGAAGACAGAAGAACTCATCAACGCGAACCGCATTCGCTACATGCCCGAGCGGATTGTCCCCGTGAGCCTCGCCAACCCTGGGCTAGACGTATCGAATGCGATTCGCACAAGCCTGCAACCCGGCCGATTGCCGGGTTTCGTATCTGAAGTTCGCGGAAGGATTTCGCAAATTCAGATAAAACGCCACGCGGGCTTCAATGACGCTTGAAATTAGGAACAGAGTGTTTGGAAACCTTGGCCGATTTGACGTTCTTGATCCGGCCCGCAGAAAAGACGATCGCGGCACCGTTGGCCGAGAGGCTGTTTCCGGCGAGATCAACAACCGAGCGGCCAACGATCAAGCTCTTCAGTGATCTCTGTTGCTGTGGACTAATCGACAAGGTGACCACCGCATACTGAGGATTCCCGCTCTGAAGCGAAACGAAGATTGGATGCGAGTAGAGCTTTCGCGTAAGAGCGCTTGAACCACTGTATGTGAGCGAATAGGCCAATTGGTTAGCGACGCTGCGCACGTCGATCCCACTCAGCGAGTCGTAAACCGTGAGCGTGATGGTGTGGTTCGCAGGATTGCTCGTCGCGCCGACAACGCGTGGACCGACAGTGTCGATGACAATTGGTTGGAATTGCTGCGAGGTCACCGGAACTCCGCTCGATCCGACCACTGTCCCGGAAATCTGGTAGACACCGTCAGGCAAAGGATGGGCGACCAGAATCGTCCAAGTTCCATCAGCGTTCGCCAACGCTTCGCCGATTCCGAACGGGTTGGGCAGAGCATTCGTTTGTCCGAAGAGTTGGACGAGAGAGTACGGTTGAGCTGTGCCTGTGAACTGCGGTTGATTGTTTCGTGTGAAGTTACCCGTACTGCTGGAAAGTTGTGCGGTAAAGGTGAGCGTCGACGTGTCAAACCCTACATTGATCGCCGGTGTGACGAAGCCGCTTTTCCCGTCGGCTAAGCGGTAAACCGTGACCTTCGCGTTGGCCGCATTGAACGTCTGCGCTGAGGCGTAGTTGTGGGTGCCTTCGACTTCGAACACGCCAGCGCTGATAAGAACAACCCTTCCAAGGCTCGTTGTATTGTCTCCCCATTGAATCGTGGCGGAGAAGTCTGACGCTTTCAGAGCTGTATTCGCATCGAGGAATCGGGCGAGCGACTTCGTTGCAGCCTTTCCGACAAAAAACTGGGCCGGAACGGCTTGGGGCGTTGGGGCAGGGTCGTTTGTGGGACCAACCCCCACTGTGATTGCCAGAGGCTCTGTCTCTGCCACTCCGTCGGTCAATCGAACTAGCCGGATTGTGGGCGCGAAGGGGCTCGGCAATGGGAGATTGTAGGTATGAGTATCCTTGCTTGTTACCGTAAACCGGCCCGAATTGCCAGTAGAAGGCGCGAGAACCCCGGTCGATGTCGTGAAGTCACCCCAGTCGATCACGACTTGGAACTGTGCGGCTGTGAGCGACGAGTTCGCGTCTACAATCGTAGCAAGAACAGTATCCTGGGAAATGGCCGCTCCCACTGCAACCGTAACTGGGATTGCCGTGATTGTCGGGGCCGGATCCGCATTCAAAGCTACGACGCTTCCATGGACGACCAGCACTGCGTTGTCAGTCAGGCGAGTAATTGTAACAGTCGTTTGCGCGCCAGGACCTGGATTGATTGAATACGTGTGCGACCCTGTCACCGTAAAGCCGCTGGCATTCGCAGTAATGGTGGCACTCGTCGTTGGCGGCGACCCATCGCCCCAGTTGATCGTGGCCGAGAAGTCAGTGTTCTTCAGCGAGGTATTGGCATCGGTGAACGTCGCGACGGCGATATTCGTGAGCGCTGTCCCAAGCGTTGTAGAGATCGGCAACGCCGATCCGGTTGGAGCCGTGTCGGTGACCGTGATTGCGAGATTCGACGGACCGTAATTTGTGTTATCTGAGGTCCTGAAGAGCTTCACGGTCGGAGTCGTTTTGGGGACCACGTTGTACGTGTGGGTGCCCGAGATCGTGAAAAGCCCATTGCTGAGTGTGGGAGAGACAGAGCTGGTCGAGGTTGAATCGCCCCAGTCGATAACGGCCGTGAAATTGCTCCCGACCAGGTTCACGTTGGCGTCAGTAAACGTGGCGATTGCAACCGAATTCAGGGCCGTTCCCGCGGCGACGGTAATGGGAATCGGTGTGATTGTCGGAGCCGGGTCCGGATTCACCGTCACGCTTCCGTTTACAACCAGCTTAGCGGTATCGGCCGTGTGGGCGATGGTAACTGTCGTGTGAGCATTGGGGCCGGGATTTGTGGCATATGTGTGGGTTCCCAGGACGGCGAAACCAGTGCCATTGGGAATGATGAAGGCGTTGGTCGTTACCGCTGTTCCGTCACCCCAGTCAATCGTTGCTGAGAAGTCGCTGTTTTTCAGCGATGCATTGGGATCCGCGAAAGTTGCGACAGAGACATTCGTCAGCGGCGCTCCCAGCGTTGTGGTGACCGGCACGCCTGAGCCTGTTGGAGGCGCGGCTGTGACCGTGATCGTCAGGTTGGACGGACCGTAACTCGTAGAATCCGAATTCCTGAAAAGCATCAGGGTCGGTGTCGTCTTGGGGATCGCGTTATAGATATGAGTGCCTGAGATCGTGAAGAAGCCGTTGCTTCCCGTAGGAATGATCGTACTGGTTGAGGTTGAATCACCCCAGTTGATAACCGCCGTGAAACTGCTTCCGGTGAGATTTACGTTGGCGTCGGTAAATGTTGCGATTGGAATCGACGTCAACGCAGTTCCCGTCGTGACGCTTACAGGCAAGGGCGTAATCGTCGGAGCCGGGTCCGGGCTCACCGTCACGGTTCCGTTCACAACAACCACCGCGTTGTCGGTCAGGCGGGTGATCGTAACCGTTGTTTGCGCACTGAGACCGGGATTGACGAAATAGGTGTGTGTTCCCTGGACAGTAAAGCCGGTCGCGTTAGGAATGATGATCGCGTTTGTCGTTACCGGCGACCCGTCGCCCCAGTTGATCGTCGCTGAAAAGTCGGTGTTTTTGAGCGAGGTGTTGGCGTCCGTGAATGTTGCGACGGAGACATTCGTCAACGGCGCTCCAAGCGTTGTGGTGATCGGCAGCGCTGAACCCGTTGGGGCAGCGGCAGAGACGGTGATTGCCAGGTTGGAAGGACCGAAGGTTGTATTATCTGAGTTTCTGTAGACGGTAACAGTAGGATTCTGTGGGATTTTGTTATAAGTATGGGTTCCACTAATGACAAAAACCCCAGGAGTTCCAGAGGCCGTAAGTGTGGCAGTGGTCGCGGCTGAACCGTCGCCCCAGTTGATGAGCGCTGTAAAGTTACTCGTAGCCAGCAAGGCATCTTTATCTGTGATCGTTGCCAAATCTGCCGTGAACTGCGTACCGGTGAGCTGACCTGAAACAGGGATTGAAGAGATCGTCGGACTCGGATCTGTGCCGATCGCTGCATTTGCTGAACCAACGATGGCGGTCGACCCGGGAGTCGTGCTGACTGTAACGACTACCGGGAACGATGCTGAAGCTGCAAATGTATGGCTACCGTAGATCGAATATGTATTTGTGGCAGAGTTCGTCAGAACTGGGGAAACGGTCGAATGCGTGGTGTTGTCGCCCCAGTCGATATCTGCGGTATAAGTACCGCCGGGCGGAAGCGCGAGATCGGTTCCGACGAAGGTGGCGACAGGCACAGCAGAAAGAGGCGCACCTATCGTGCCCGTGAGAGGAACGACGTTAAGAGTCAATAGTTCGCGTTGTTCAAGTAATTCGAGCGCAAATGTTTTTCGGCGCGATGATGAACTTATGCGTTTTGCACTGCGGGACGGCGTGGACTGAGCCGAACGGCGGCGGAAATTCATCGGTGCTATTCCTAGGTGTTGGAGTCGTTTCCGCCGCGTTTCGCGCTTTGTGCGAGGCGCTATCGGAATCGTTTAGTGATTCTTGGAGTTGGCGACGGTGTTCTTCGCGTAGACGAACCCGTTGATTACTGCGATACGGGCCACGGCGATAGCCTGGTCCTGAGAAAGCGCATCGATCTGAGACGTGGACGTGCTAGCATTTTGGTCGGGGACGGTTCCAATCAAAGCTTGTCCTAGCGTGCCAACATTGAATATATTATTATTATTGTTTGAGATGTTGGCGTACGTCGTTACGCCGCTGGCATCCGTTTTGGTTTTCGCACCATTCACGTTGTTCTTGACGATCCGAGTGAAGGTTGTCAGAAGCTTTGCCTGCAGGTGCGAGTCTGTGGTGTGAGCCCCGCCGATCGCCTGAACCACAGCGCTATTGAGTTGCTGACCCAGAAGCTGGATGCGATTTGTAATGTAGCCTTGGAACGCGGTCTTCGTATCCGAAGAGGTGTTCGCCCCTGACTGGCCAGAACCTGAACCGCTACTCGCGCCTGGAGTGATTGTCGAATAATAGACAGCCCGCGCCTGCGTGAAGTCACTGGAGAACGTGTCAAACGCCTGGTTCACGCGCGCCAGCGCCGAGGTCGTGACAGTGGGGGCTGTTTTGGCGACCGCTGCACTCGCGTTGTGATGTTTGGCATGACTGAGAAGCACACGGTCCTCCAGCTTGCCCATCCATGACGCACTAAACTCCATTCTTACCCGTCGACGCATGGGGAGCCCCTCCCTAAATCCCCCGTAACCTCTTGCCCTGAACCGACAAAGATTCAGGTTCGTCCCTGAGCTACGAACACCGCCCGATCCACATCGTCTTTTACTTAATTTATCTATTTTGCCAGAATGCTTCTAGGCTACGCAATAGGATAGTCGTGCTTTTCGGCGGTGAGAAACGCATGAGTTTTTGAGCGGCGAGGATCATCGAAAAAAGACTGAAGTGAGCGAGTGTGGCGGAGATTGCAAAGAGCTCTGACCTACAATTCGGCTCGTTGAATGAGTGCTTTGGTTGAAAAGATTTTGTTTTCGGCGAAAAAGAAAACCGACGTCCAATTTTTCGGGAGTAACTGCGCAATCGCGCCGATCATAACAGGCAGTATGACCCGTCTGGTCGGCATTTTTGACGTAAACCGAAGGAAGGACTCGAGCGATGCGTCCTCGATATACAATACCTTTGCTCTTAGCAGCATTATTGATGGGGACCGTTCTGGCAGTGCCTGCCCAGTCGGGGGTTTTCGACCAGTTCATTGAAACCGGGCCGCCTACTCTGACGCAGGTCGCCCGGATGATCGACCATATTCAAAGCCAGATCGCAAACCAGGGGACGGTCGTCGTTAAGCAAGCGGATATTTGGAGTCAGGCGCGGATGACGAAATTCCGCCGCGAATTCGAAGACCAAATGGCCGCGGAGTTGACGAACTTTCAGGTCAAGCTTGCGGGGCGCGTTGCACGCACGGATACGGCATCGTTTCAAAGCGGCACAAGTATTGGCGGCGTTCTGAATCCTTTAAAGGCCAACGCAAATGGTGATCTCCCAAATGTCATCTCAAGTTCAAGTGACTTATCAGCAGCGCTGGGAAATGTGCAGGGGCTAAGCACATCGAGCACCACCGATCCTGCCACAAAAACTACCACGACGACCTTTAACGGCCTGCCCGGAACTATCACCAACACGTCTCCGTCTACTGCCGCGACTTTCGGTTTGCTTCCTGCACCGACTGGGGCAACCACAACGAATGCCTTCTTTACCAACACACCCATTGGCCTAGAACCCAACATCCAAAACGCGGAGAAAGCCGACTACATCACCAATCTCGCACGCGTTCGCCGCAACAATCTCGGTGACGACAACACCGATTCGGCTGGTTATGCGATGTACATGATGCGTGTACCGGTGTCGCTTCAGCCAGGGGATAAAACGGTCAAGGGACACGGTGCGATTGTTAGTTTGACGATGAAACATGACTTTGGCCCCCGGTTCCTCCCGAGCACCTACCGCAACCTGGTCATCAACGACGTCGTCGATTTGCTTGGGCCGATTGTGCTGGAATTGATCCGGAGCGGCGACGCCGCGAAACATCATAAAGCTGTGCAGGACTACCTCGATCTCAAGAATCAAAGAACCCCCGAAGCGAAGTCGTTGGCCCTCGGCGAACTGAATAGGAAAACAAACGAGGCTCAGGCAAATGCGCGTAAGATCGAGCAAGACCTCGAGATCAATAGCTCGTTTTTTCCGGTGAGCCGCACCGATTCGCGTTCGTACGCGATTGCGCCCAGCGATGTCCGCCGCGTGTTCCTCGGTGAGAATCTGCTCAAGCTTGCCTTTGCGGTGCAGAGCGGGATCAACATGGGAAGGGCGAAGTCGCCCCAAACGCTCGGTGTTCGAACGCTCGACGTCCGTTCGTATCTTCGTCAAGAGCTTGAGGTTGCTTATGACCTGATGGATGGGCATACACGTCAGGATCGCTTGGCGATTCTGATGGAAGCCGACTACATGGAAAGGCTCGTCGACGATTTTCTCGAGCGCAAGTTCGACGCATCGAAGATCGATCAAGTCAATGACGATGACGCCAAGTCGAACGAGTTCTACAACCTCTTCGAGGCCTTCGTCAACAAGTTGCCTGGTAACCTGCGAAATCAGCCGATCGGAGTGCTTTGCTGGGCCGTTGCTCTCGATGCCGGTTTGCTGAACCGCCACCTCAGATACGACATGACACAGACCAAAGGGGAGGACTATCACTGCCCCGATGATATCGATGGGATGCAGTTCTATCTCCCCCTACCGACGCCCGACATCGACACCGCTTTTCAGAATTATATTCGCGCTCGCTGGCCCATGATCGTTTTTGGCCTCGAGCCCGTCACGGATCAGCAGAATATTGAAGAAGCCTTTTCTCGCAAACGCGATCTCGCCGTGGCGATCGCCTTTGCTCTCTCGACCGGTCGGCTTAGCTTCAGGCAGGCGATGCAATATCAGCGCCAGCTTCAATACGAAGCTCAGACCATCGACCTGAACCAAACGATCGCTGCCTTTGCTCATGGCAATGACACGTTCGGCTGGCGCTTCTCGCCGCGGTTTCAACTGCCGCCGGAAGAATCGAATCCGAGGGCGCTATTCAACCTGGTATATCGAGGTGGTCCGGGACCGAAGTACCAGCCGAACAACAGCAAGATCGAACCAGGCATGCGAGAGACCCTGGCGGTTGTCGTCATGCCCTCGTTCATCCGGGGAATGCGACTCGATATTGCGAACGACTGGTATCGTCTGAGCGATCCGGACGAACGTAAGTTGAAAACGGCCAAAGCTGTTGAGCTTGGGCGCATGATCAACGAGGCCCGGGACGCGCTCGACCAAGCGTGCGCTTGCGGACGCTATCGCACAGAAGATACAGATCGCCTGCGTGCCAAACTGCATATGCTCGAAGCCCAACTTCCGCTTCAGACGCAGTTTGTGAAGGTGCCTTATGAAAACACGCTCGGCGGTTTTGCGCTGTTCACTCAGGGGACAACCGCCCTGGTTCCCGAACTTTCAGGCTACGAAGGCATCCAATATTACGATGCCACGAAACCGAACGACATCGTCGTTTTCGGTAAGCATTTCAGCCTTTACGAGATGTCGGTCTTAGTCGGCGGCAATACGTTGTTCAGGGAAGGACAGGTCGTCAAGACTCAGACAAACACGGGCGTCCAAAACGCGGTGGTTTCAGGGTTTGTACTCAGAGACCCGACGACCGGCCAGCTTGTCGTTCAGTCTTCCACAGATGCCTCAAAGTTCGACGTACTGGCGAACAGCGCGAACATTGGATCCTATGACATTCTCAGCCGCGAGGTCATCCGGATTCACATGCCTGCCGGCTTGCACACTTCGATTCGCGACGATAAGACCGAAGTTGTCGAAATTCAGGTCGCGACACCCAACGGTATCTCGAACCGCCTCCAGATTCCGGTGAAGCCCAGCGGCTCTGCGGCTGGCATTGCAAGCGGCATCGCTTACGCCTTCTTGGATACGTCTGTTGCCATGCAGTTCAAGTCGACAGACGGCAAGAAGGCGACGGGTGCCCTTGGTCCGGCCTCACCAGATGCCACGATTCGACTCAAGGCAAGCTCCTCGAAGAATCTGGCAAAGTCAGTTACGCTGACGATCTCCGTGAATCTGCCACCAGATGCTGCCGCGACTTCTGCACTTCCCAATATTCCGATCAAGGGCGTTGCCCTGGTCGACAGCGACACATACGTTGTCACGAACAAACAGCTTAGCGACTTTAACACCGCGCTGTTCACTGCCCTTAACGCGGCTGGACAGGCACCTACAAAGGCACTGAGCACGTATTCCACGGGACCGGTGCTGGTAACTCCGGAAGGGACGGGGCAGCCCTCCTCCTATACGGCGGGCGGCCTAACGATTCCCACGCAACTCATTTCCGTTGCCACTACTCCCTCGGCAATGAATCGCGAAAGACCCGATAGTCTTCAGGGGCCGAGATACTCAGCTCGTCCTGGAGACCAAGATTTAACAGTTGGCGCGAATGAATCTGACGATCGCGACTCATTCGTGGTTCGCACCTCGCTTGCTCGCAGGACTGCCGCCAGTGCCTCTTTCGCCGATCCTGCGGTTGACGCTCTCGAAAATCGTCTCGCATCGATCGAAAAGAAGCAGACAGAGGCGGCTGCGAAACTCGAGACGCTCATTTCCTCTGGTGCGGTCGATCTTCCGAAATTGCCGTCGCAGTCGTTCCAGCACCTCGTTGTGACTCCCACCGGTCCGACGATCAATGTGAGCGTGCCGGTGAGCAACTATCCCCAACAACGCCGCTCGCTTTTTAGCTTCTTGCATCCAGGTCAGGCTCAAGGTACGGCGCCGCCCAAGGTGCAAGGACCGCTCACAGAGCGTCTATTGGGACGCCCGTGATCGCCTGAGCGATAGCAGACGCCAAAACGATAGAAGCCGGCGACTGGATTTCCAGCACCCGGCTTCTTTCGTTTTTCAACATGTTCGTGGTCGACGCGTGACAAAGTCACTTCGTGGCGTCGATCACCTTTTGATTTTGCTTTGCGTCGAGTCTGGCGCGAACAGACGCAGCAGCTGCATTGTCGATCGAAGCCTGAGCGTTGTAAATCCGTGCTTGTGTTTCGATGTCAGCGACAGGATCTTTGGCCGCTTGTTGATTCACGGGTGGCTTGGCCGCCTTGGCCGCGCTGGCTCGGGCTTCAACCTGATGGGTAATGGCGAGTTCCTGATTTGCTTTGGCCGTCTCGTTTCGAGCGCGAATCTCTTGGATTCTCGCGTATGCGTCCTCGATGAGGGCTTGATCATTGAGAGTTTGCAGAGCCGTGTTCTTGGGGGCCGGGGTGCTGTCTGACGTTTTTTCGGTTTTTGTAGGGGTCTGTGAATGGCTAGAAGCCTCAGCCAGCGCGGCTTGTGCTGACTTGTCCCCTGGGTTTTCGCTTACCGCGGCCTTGAAGTCAGCAATGGCTTTGTCGAAGTCCTGAGTTTTCAAATAGACCTTACCGCGAAGCATCAAACAATCAAACCGGCCTCCATCGATTTGATTGAGCGCGGGAGACTGAAGAATCGTTGTCAATTCATTGATGGCCACAGCGAAGTTACTTTCAAGGAAATAGCCTTCGGCGCGATTATATAGAGCCTCCATATCATGGTCTGGTGCATACACTTTCGATCTTCTGAGTGTTAAGAATTCCGTAAGGGTTCGAATCATATTCTCGTAGTCGCCAAGGCTTCGATAAATCTGCGCCATTTTGCGCTCGGCATCCCACAAGTGATCAGAGTCGAAGCTGTACGGACTTCCAATAATCGAGTCTCGCGCCTTGGTAAAATCTACAAGGGCGTTGTTAATGTCTGCTGGAGTAGCATTCGGCACGCTATCAAGCCTTGCTTTCCCGCGTTCCAAGTATGCGTCAACACTGACGGTGATCTCATCGGTAAGCCCGATAGTATCAGTCAACAGGGCAATTGCACGGCCTTCGTCGCCGAGCTTTCGGTAAGAGGAAACGATCTCGAGAAGCTGCTGGCAATCCGTCTTGGAAAGCTTTTTCGTGGTCGGGTCGACGTTCCCTTTGATCAAGTCCACCGTCTCTCCACAGTCGACGAGTGCTTCGATCCTCCCCAGGAGCGCGTAATGTAAGCCTCGGAGCCCCTTAAGCGTCCTTACCGGCTTGGGTAATGTTGGCGCGAGTTTAGAACGTGTGTTTAGATCGAGTTTATCCCAGATGCCCAATGCAATCTTTGCTTCTTCGATCACGCGGCCGGAATTCTCCATCCGGGCAGCGGCGACGGCGCGATAGTAATGAGACACAAATAACTTGCAGGTATAGCTGTCCGGCTTTGGGACCTGCTGCTCATAAATGCGAATCGCCTCGCCAAGATCGCTATAAGCTTTTCGCGCCGTTTGTGCAGCGAAACTGGAGTCGGGCGAGGCCTCAAGAATCTGGGCTCCTCGAACTCCACACTCGTATTTATCGTAGGCTTGGGACGTCTTCTCCCCATTCTCCGGTTCGCAGCACAGACAATTTATGACAAGCGGAGCGGCGGATGGTGCTGGTGCGATCCATGGACTTATTGCTCCCGAACCAGGCACCAACGCAGCACTCACTCCGGTGCCCACATGTTCAGGCAGAGGAAGCGGACCACGAGGAATTGGATTCGTTCGAATCACTCGATAGTCTAGATTGGTGAACGAAGATATCCGTGGTGTCACGTAGTTTCTTGGTTGCGTCAAACTACGGGATAGAGAGCTTTGACAATACGCCGGCGTTGCCAAGATGAATAAGGAAGTGAAGACAATCGCCTGAACTATCACATTGCGGCGCATTAGAGTCACCTCAGGGCCGTCTGTAAGGATTGGAGGTCGACACTTTTACTCAACGGATTTTGGCCGGATAGACTGGCGTTAACGGCCAAACCGCGACAGTTTTTCTATTCTGTCTATTCTTCTTAGATTAGCACGGGCTGCAGATTTGGCAATCAAATAGCGTCGGTCGCGAAAACTTAAATTGCCGACGGCTCCAAAGTGTGGTGCATTTTGCTGCCAAAAGAACGGCTCTTCGGGGTCCCGCGAAGATTCTGAGTAAAGTTATATCTCGCGTTAATTATGTGTTAATATCGAATTGAAAAGAATTGGCAGCTCCTTCGGCGCTGGATTATGCCGAATTGTTGGAATGCGCGAACTATTGCATAGGAACCGCAACCAATGTCTGAGCCTTAACAAGCCGCGAGCAAGACCAACTGGTCCACCAAATCTGGTTTCGAGTCGTTCACCGATTTTCTCGCCAGGGACGGCCAGCTCCACCTCCCCAAGCTTGACCTGATTGACATTGATCAAGTTGTCTCGACCACCTCATCGACGTCATAGGAGTAGTGACCTTCCCCCTTTAAACGTGTCCAGTCGCGAGGTGATACTTGCGGCGGTTTACCGAAGGGGAATCCTCACATGCCCAGAATTCGTCAGACCGCAGAGCAGATCATCGGCAAGCTCCGCCAGGCCGAGGTCGAGGTCGCCAAAGGCAGCTCGGTCGCCGTAGCCTCCAAGGCCATCGGAGTGACCGAACATACCTACTATCGCTGGTGGAAGGAGCGCGGCAGCCTTAAGGTCGACCAGGCCAAGCGGCTCAAGGAACTCAGGGGCGAGAACGCTCACCTCAAGCGTCTCCTGGCCGATGCCGATCTCGACTAGGCGATCTTCAAGGAGGCCTACCGGGTGTTGGGGCAGTGCTGCTCGGCCCAGCGAGGCAAGGCCCTCGTTCCCGACGAGGCCTCGCTGGTGGAGCGGATGGTAGTCCTGGCCGCCGAGTACGGCCGGTACGGCTTCCGCCGGGTCGCGGCGTTACTGCGGGTCGAGGGCTTCGTCGTCAACCACAAGAGGGTGGTGCGGCTCTGGAGGAGGGAGGGCCTCAAGGTGCCGCAACGGCAGACCAGACGCGGCCCGCACAAGCGACGGCCGGGCGTTCCGGATGCTGGCGATGATCGACGAATTCACGCGGGAGTGCCTGGCGATCGACGTGGCCCGAAGGCTGACGAGCGACGATGTCCAGGAGCGACTTCCGGACCTATTCGTGCGAAGTGGCGTGCCCGGTCACATCCGCTCGGACAACGGACCAGAGTTCACGGCGAAGGTCGTGCCCGACTGGCTCGGAGAGGTCGGGGTATCGACGCTGTGCATCGAGCCTGGAAGCCCGTGGAAGAACGGATACTGCGAGAGCTTTAACGGCAAGCTGTCGGACGAGTTGCTGGACCGCGTGGCGTCCGACACGCTGCTGGAGGCGAAGGTGCTGATCCAGCGATGGAGGGTCGGTTACAACCGAGTCCCGCCCCAGTCGAGCCTCGGCCACCGGGCGCCGGGGTGCGGATAGCATTTGCTCGCGGGCTTGCTATGGCGGCCCAGTCGGGAGCACCTTGATAGAGGTTGGTAGCATCCAAGGGGGCGGGTCAACCATTCCCGTCGTATCTGTGCCGACGAAATTAACTTGAACGAGAATATTCTTTCCGGATATGAGATTGTTGCCGGTTTGAAAGTTACCAATCGCCATCCCCTTAATGACGCAGATATCCGCTGTAATCGAAATCTCACTTCCGCCCGTGCCCGAACCATTGAGTTCGATGAGCGGCGTCGAAGAATATCCCGGCTGAGACGTGCCGTCGATCATCAGCGCATTCGTGATGGTAGGCAAAGCGGAAAGCGGCGTAATGATATGCGGACCGCTGCCGCGAATTGCGAATATGATCACGTTTTGCGCGGCAGCGCCGATTGCACTGGTGATCGGCTGCCGGAGCGAACCTGAGCCCGAATCGTTGGTGTTCGTCATTACAAAACCCGTGAGCAACTCACGCATTTCAAACCGTTCAAGAACAATTTGCGACCACGGCGCGAACGGAGGATAGGATCGACACAGTCGATTTCTCCGGCTGAACTACATATCGCAATATCGAATAGGAGCGAATTGATTTTTGAAGAGTAACACCCCGATATCACACGAGTAAGCAACACATAAATTTCCCATGCTCCGATGAGCGAAAAAGGCATTCAGGATAAAGTGCCCAAAACAAATGCTTTGCGACATCGGCATAACTGCACATCTATAATAATTGCCAGAAGGCAATCTATCGCTACGTTAATGCCATGGAACGCCAGAATGGCGAGCTACCTTGGCGATAACTGGCATGCTGGCTTTTTCAGTCTTCCGCCTTCTTCGCCCGCAAATGTCGCAGTTGAAGTCGGATGTCATTCCGTCTGAATCTGTTCGCTCGAATGCGAACTGGCCAGAGCATCACCCGTGTCGTCAGAGTGGGCCTCCAAATTCAACGCGTTGCTCGATACGACAACCCTTCGCGCCGCAAAACGCCGGATGACGGAATAGAACACTGGCGTCAGAATGAGGCCAAAGAGCGTAACGCCGAGCATCCCCGCGAAAACTGCCGTTCCGAGGGGCCGCCTCATCTCAGCACCGGCGCCGTGAGCAACCACCAGCGGCACCACCCCGAGCACGAAGGCAAAGCTCGTCATCAAAATCGGCCGGAGGCGAGTCTTGGCGGCCTCCACGGCGGCATCGAAACGGCTGACACCTTCTCGCTCACGATCGCGGGCGAACTCGACGATCAGAATCGCGTTTTTGCACGCCAATCCCACAAGCACCACGAACGCGACTTGTACAAAGATGTCAACCGACAGCTTGGCGAAGACAACCCCGATAAGCGCGCTAAGCACGCACATCGGTACGACCAGCACGACAGCGAGCGGTAGTGACCAGCTTTCGTAAAGCCCTGCGAGTACGAAGAACACGAGCACTGACCCGAGCACGAACGCGCTGAGCGGATTCTGCCGCAGGTCCCGAAAGCGATCCATCTTGGTCGCCTGCTTTTGCAGGTAGCTCAGTTCGGTCCACTCGCCGAACATCGATCCTGGCAACTCCTTCGCCGCCAGCGATTCCATCGTTCGAAGAACGTCGCTGGTGCTCACCCCTTCCTGCCACGATCCAGTGACAGGAGCCGCGGTGAAGGTGTTGTATCGTGTGATCGTTGTGGGCCCATTGGTGTCGCGAATCTCGGTGACGGCCCCCAGCGGTACCATGTCGCCGTCGGCGTTGCGAACCTTGAGTTGCCGGACCGTCTCTGCATCGGCTCGGAACGGGCTATCCGCCTGAACGTTTACCTGCCAGGTGCGGCCGAATCGGTTGAAGTCATTAACATAATAACTGCCGAGATACCCTTGCAATGTATCGAACACGTCATTCAGCCCCACGCCCATGGCCTTCGCCTTCTCGCGATCGACGTCGAGATAAAGCTGAGGAGTGCGGGCGCGGAAGCCGTTGAAGACGCCGACGAGGCCCGGTTCCTTATTGGCGCGATCCGCCAGATCGTCGGCGCGAGATTGGAGTGCGTCGAAGTCGACATCGCCCGCCGCTTCCACCATCATTCGGAACCCGCCCGCATTGCCCAGGCCACGAACCGCCGGTGGTGAGAACACCAGGACATCGGCGTCGGTGATTTCACGACGGAGGCGTTGCCGAAGTTGAGCGAGAATCGCCTCGGCACTGTGCGCCACATCGCGACGCTCGTCGAACGGCTTCAAAATCACGAACATGTTGGAGTAATTCGAGCTGTTGGCGTTCTGGACGACCGACGTTCCAGGGATGGCGACCGCGTGAGCAATGCCGGGCGTTTCCATGACGATTTTTTCGACCGCGGCGACCACCTCGACCGTGCGTTCGAGCGAGGCGGCGTCGGGCAACTGAACGTTGACGATCAGATAGCCCTTGTCCGTGACCGGGATGAACCCACCGGGAGCGCGAGCGAGGCCGACACCCGTCGCCGCGACCAGGCCGGCATAGATCAGGAGCACGATGGCCGAGAGACGCAGGCTTCCCGCCACGAACGCACCGTAGACATTGGTCGCCATTTCGAACGCGTGATTGAAGTGCCGAAAAGCCCATCGAAGAGCTGCGTTCAAAGGCTTGATGATGATCCGGCCCAGCACACCGCCGACGATCCCTCCCGGCGCAAAGAGCGCGAGATACATGCCCCAATCCCGAAGCGAGCTCGCCAGGTCAGCGGGAACGCCTTCGGGCTGCCCGTCGACTGCAAGGCCCAGCCTGGGCCCGAGAATCGGTTTCAGCAGCCACACAGTCGCCAGGCCGCCGAATAGAGCGAAGCTCCACCACGGCAACGCTTCTTTTCCATGATCTCCGTGCTGACCCGGCTTGCGGCCACCAAAGATCCACGCCGCGCGAGCGGGTGTCAGCGTCATGGCGTTGATCGCCGAGATGAGCATCGCCGCCGAGATCACCACGGCGAATTGGCGGAAGAATTGCCCTGCGATGCCACCAAGAAATGCGCTCGGAAGGAGCACAGAGCTGAGAACCAGTGTGATGGCGATGATTGGCCCGGTGATTTCCTCCATCGCTTTGATCGTAGCCTCGCGGACGGGCAACCCTTTCTCGAGCCAGCGTTCGATGTTTTCCAGGACGACGATCGCGTCATCGACCACGATGCCGATCGCCAGCACCAGCCCAAACAGCGTCAGGTTGTTAAGCGTGAAGCCCAGCAAGCCCATCACGATAAACGTGCCAACCAGCGAGACCGTCACGTCGATCACCGGCAGCAGCAAAGCTTTCCAGTCTTGAAGGAAGAGCAAAATGACGATCGCCACCAGCGCAATCGCATCGCGCAGCGTGTGGAAAACCTCGGCAACGGATTCGCGAATGAATGGCGTCGTATCGTAGATGACGGCGTAATGCAGGCCGCGCGGAAAGCGAGTTTCGAGCTTACGTAGCTCATCCTTGATTGAATCCGCCGTGTCGAGCGCGTTTGCACCCGGAAGCAGCGAGACGACGATGGCAGGCGATGGCCGGCCGTCAAGCCGTGCGACGGTATCCTGGTTGCGCGCACCCAGCTCGATCCGAGCAACATCGCGGAGATACGTGATCTCTCCGCTGCCCCCATACTTGAGGACGATATTCGCGAACTGCTCGGGTTCGGTCAGCCGGCCGAGTGTGCTCAGCGTGTACTGAAAGTCTTGCCCTGCGCCGATCGGCGGTTGGCCCAACTGCCCAGCGGCGGCGTGCACGTTTTGCTCTTTGAGCACGCGGAGCACATCGGCAACGCCGAGGTCGCGCGACTGAAGTTTGTTCGGATCGAGCCAGACCCGCATGCTGTAATCGCGCTGACCGAGAATATTGATATCGCCGACACCCGGCACCCGCGCGACGACATCCTTGACGTAAATGGTGGCGTAATTGCTCAGGTAGAGCGAATCGTAGTAGGGCCGGCCGGTTGCTGGATCGTCGTCGGAGAAAAAGTTGATCCCCAGCAAAACGTCTGGCGACCGCTTCTTGGTCGATACACCAATGGTTTGCACCACGAAAGGAAGCGTCGGTTGTGCGATGGCGACGCGATTCTGCACGAGCACCTGCGCTAGATTGACGTCGGAACCGAGTTCAAACGTGATGTCCAGTGTATATGATCCGTCGTTGCTGCTCTGCGACGACATGTACATCATCGACTCAACGCCGACAACCTGCTGTTCGAGCGGAGCCGCCACAGTATCGGCCACGATCCGTGCGTTTGCGCCGGGGTAGATCGCACTGACCCGAACTGTCGGCGGCTGGACGTCCGGATACTCGGCGACCGGCAGGAAGCCCGCCATCACCGCGCCAAGCAGGACGAAAACCACAGAGATGACCCAGGCCAGAACAGGGCGGTCGATGAAGAAGCGAGCAAGCACGGCAGTTCTCTTCTGTGAGGGGGTGAGTCGAATCCCGAGCCGAATGAATCGCGCCTACTTCGCCGTGGACTGTCCTCTTTGCCTCGGCATATCAACAACCTTGGGATCGACCGTCATGCCAGGACGCAACTGCTGCAGACTACTCACAGCGACCTGCTCGCCCGACTTCAAACCGTCGACAACCTCGCGCAATCCGTCGTGGAGCGAGCCTACGGTCACCGTCCTGAGCACGGCCTTTTTATCCTCTCCCACCACATAAAGAACCTTCTGCCCCTGATCGGTTGTGAGGGCACGGTCGCTGACAAGAATAGCCTTATGCGCCCGGCCAATAGGGATTCGCACGCGACCAAAGAAACCTGGCAAAAGAAGCTGATCCTTGTTTGGAAACGTGCCTCGCAGGCGAAGAGTGCCGGTCTTCGTGTTGACCTGGTTTTCAACGAAGCTAACCGTACCCGCGCGGGGAAATCCTTCCTCGTTCGGCATCCCCAGGAACAGCGGATAACCGCCCGCGCGCGGCGACTCCGACTTACCATCGCGGACGAGTTGACGAACGCGCAACGCGGTGGCTTCATCGGAGTCGAAATACGCATACATGGGGTCGACCGAAACGATTGTGGTCAGCAACGTGCCGCCGTTCTGGTCACCGCCTTGGATCAAATTGCCGACGGTTACGACATAGCGGCTCGTCCGTCCATCGACTGGTGCGGTGATTTTCGTGTAATTCAAATCCAACTGACGTGATTCAACGAGTGCCTTGTCTGCCTCCAAATTGGCGCGGGCGATGTCTCGCGTCGCCCGCGCCTTATCAAAATCCGACTTCGATACCGCCTGCCTATTGAACAAGTTCTCATTTCTCAGAAACTCAGCCTCGTCATACGCAAGCTGGGCGACGTCCAGTTGAATCTTTGCCTTGGCCTGATTCAGCAAAGCTTCATAAGGGCGAGGATCAATCTCAAAGAGAAGATCTCCCGCTTTGACCATGTCGCCTTCTTTGAAATTTACCTTCTGCAAATAGCCCCAAACGTGAGCTCGAACCTCGACCGAATCAACGGCTGCTGTCCGCGCCGTGAAGTCGGCATAATCGCGTACCTCCCGTTCGACCGGTAAGCTGACCGAAACTGGAAGTGGCGGTGTCTCGACGGTTTTCGCAGGCGTTTTGGCACATCCCGCGAGGCCGACACTGACGCCCAGGACAAGAAGCTGACTGGCGAATAATCTAATTCGGCGCATGGTCACTCCTGCTGAGAACTCACTCCGAATTTCGAAACCCTCTCTCGCGAGTTTTTCGCCAACGATCATCTCGATGTCCTCGACTACGAACCGAACGTAAGTCTTCGGAAGTTGACGGCTGCAGCCCCCAACCTCGAGCTACTTTCGCGTCGCCAGGGCGAGCAATCCCAAGCACACACCGCCGAGGCAGATCGCGCCCCATCCGCCGTTTGCCCAGAGCATGCCCGAGACGGCCGAGCCTATCGCACCACCGATAAAGAAGACCCCAACGAAGATGGCATTGATTCGCCCACGCGCTTCCGGCCGAAGTTGGTTGATAAGCGTTCTTCCAACAGTCTGCTCACCAAGCACACCCATATCAAGCATCAGCGCGCTGATTCCAAGACCGACCAAGATCACGAAGTTTGATCCAGAGACAGCGAGCCCGCTCAATGCGGCAAGGCCAAATCCAGCCATCAACGTCAGATGAGCGACTGTGGTAACACGCGCTCCCAGCCCTCGATCCGTCAGCCGGCCCACGAGCGGAGTGACAAACGCACCCCCAGCTCCAACCAAAGCAAACACGGCGATTCCTCGCTGGCTGAGTTCGAGTGGGGCACTCTGGAGCACGTAAACGATGGTCGTCCAGTAAAAGTTGAACGCCGCCATCACGATCGCAGCCGCAATCGACCGCTGTCGCAAGATGGGCTCGTTACGAAACAGCTCCCAAAGCGACCCGATGAGCTGCGGGTAACTGACTGTCTGCACCGGACGTCGTCGCGGAAGACGGAACGCCAACGTGCTTGTGAGCAAGGCCATCGAAGCAGCGCTGGCGACGTAGTACGCCTTCCATCCCCACGTGCCGGCGAGAAAGCTGGCGGCCGGTCGCGAAAGCAGGATGCCGATCATCAGGCCGCTCATGATATCGCCGAGAACGCGACCACGATGCTCGGGTTCAGTCATGGCCGCCGCGGCCGGCATGAGAACCTGAATGGCTGAGCATGCCCCGCCCAGAATGAACAAGAGAGCAAAGAGCAGGGCGGCGTTTGGCACGAAAACGATCCCCGCCGCAGCTAGCGTCGCAACGCTCAACATCGAGACCACCAGCCTGCGGGTCTCGACGAGGTCCGAAAGCGGCACGAGAAAGAAGAGACCCATCGCGTATCCCAGAAGTGGGATCATCGCAATCACCCCGCCCGCTGCCTCTCGCAACTCGAAGGCTGCCGCCATGTGGCCGATAAGGATCTGCGGCGCGAAGATATTCGTAATGATCACGCCGGCGGAAACGGCGAAGAGTGCGACCGGAACCCGGCGCCGCGGATTCGCACTTTCCCGATTGCTGCCGACGAGCTTCTCGTCCGCCGGCTCGCGCCGAACGGAGATTTGACTTGTTGTCATGGTTGCGTCTTCTGAAATCGTGTCGTCCATAACTTACTCGTATTTCTTCACTCGTGAGATAATTTGATCGACACCCTACTTCTGTAACTGTACGATCTTGCCTAAATCGTGCTGATGCAGCAATTCCTGCCAATCATTGTCGGGCCGCTCTATCTACTATTTCTATCGCCGCGAGCCGCAACGTAAATGACAATAAGGCAGCAATTCCTGCCAAGTTCTTGGCGATATCGCCGACACGCAAAACAGCGGTAATGCGAGCACTGTTTGGTGTTTGCGGGATAGCAGCGGCGAACGTGAAGCTGATTTTTGCCTCCAGTCTCTGCTCGCAAAGCATCGCCCTATGGTGTTAGAGTCGCCGGATAAGTTCGAGAAACGCCGACAAACCGCAGGCATTGCTCTAAGCCGAATACCTGGTTCGGTAGCCCGGATTGGTATGGCCTAAGTCGCCCTATCTATCGAGACGCGAGGCTAATCGATGCTTCAGATTCGTCCCAATTGCGAGCGGTGCGACAGGGACCTGCCGCCAGATTCAACTGAAGCCCGAATTTGCTCTTTCGAATGCACCTTTTGTTCGTCCTGCGCCCAAGAAAGTTTTCATGGAGTCTGTCCTAACTGCGGTGGTGAACTCGTCGTCCGTCCCAGGCGCCCCGCGGCGAAGTTGGCCAAGTTCCCCGCGTCGACGGATCGCATCTTGAGACCTCATCGCTCATAGGGAGAACACACAATCGCGTACCACTTTGTTTCGACGTGTCCAATTTGCGGTCTCATCACAATTTGGCAGAAACTGTTGTTTCGATGTCATTTACGCTGGAGCTCGCACTGATAAAATAGATGCAGTGCGAGTGCAGCTCAGCCTTAAGCCACATGAAGCGTCCGATGATTTTCCAATCAACCGAGGAATGGCACTCCGATACAGGCATCACGAAATCTCCGAATTTTCAGCTCTATCTACCCGTCGAACAAAGATCATCACCCGCCACGCGAAGTCCCGGAGAGAATTTCTCGCGACGTCGATTTGCTCTCCAGGATAGACTTGGTTACGGCGCGATCGATCTGAAGATGATTTGCCTCGCCAAAGTTGTACGGTTGCTTGCGACTGCATATCCACATGGTATCGTTGGCGGGAGAGAGGTGGAGAATGAGTTACGTCTACAAGACGATGAAATCACCGATCGGCCTGCTGAAGCTCGTGGGGAGCGATGCGGGTCTCGCCGCTGTTCTTTGGGAGGACGATAATCCGAAGCGTGTGAGGCTGGACGCTCGCGTTGAGGATGTCGACCATCCGGTTCTTGTTGCGGCCGAGCGTGAGCTTGAAGAGTATTTCGCTGGCAAGCGGAAGGCCTTTTCGGTCAAGCTCGATTACCAGGGCACGCCATTCCAAAAGAAGGTTTGGAACGCGCTTCTGGGCATACCATTCGGCGAGACTCGCACCTACGGCGAGCTTGCCAAGCAGATTGGTAGCCCGGCTGCGGTGCGCGCCGTCGGCGCCGCCAATGGCAAGAACCCGATCGCCATCCTGGGACCGTGCCACCGCGTGATTGGCTCGACGGGCAAGCTCACCGGCTTTGCGGGAGGCCTCGAAGCCAAGGCACTACTCTTGCGACTCGAAGGCGGTGACATCGCCGGCGTCACCGTCCGGAAGTCCGATTCAATGAAGCAATCCACATTCCTGCTCGGGTAAATGATTGGGTTTGGCGGGCATCGCTTGGCGATTCGTGCGATGTCCGCTACGACAAGACCTGAGACTGGCTCAAATATCGAACTGGTTTCCTTCCCATCTCGCGAGTGGACGATCACTCGCAATGTAAATCCTCTCCTGCCGGTGTCGAACTCAAAACGAGCAACCCGACACCATTTCCTCGGGCGCTCCTTGAGTATCCAACGAAACCTCGGGCATGCCCGAATGTTGAGCTAACCGTCGCCCCAAATCTGCCAGCATCTTCGCGGAATAACCCGGCCAAAGGGTCTCGACGGCACCTCCGCGTGTCACGAGCAAAACATATGCAGAGCGTTCGGCCTTGCATGCCGCAATCAGCTCGCGTTTCTCGTCGGCAAGAATAGGGTAGGGGGTGTGATGGAGTTCCGACCATCCACGGGCCGTCGCGATATCACCGTCGATCACCCCCAGAAAGGAAGCTCGCTCTCCGTAGGCTTTGTGCAGTTGCTGGAAGTGGCGTTCCGCCGCCTCGCTGCACGGGCAACCATCCTGGATGAAAAAGAACACTGTAGGCCGATTTTCCGACGCGGAGGCGGCTGAATACTTATGGCCATCGGTTCCCATGATTTCGATCGTTGACGCCCGTTCCCCGGTGGCAGCGGCTGCAGCTACCGCCATCAATTCAGTGACCGGGTGATAGCTCACCTTGGGCTTCAACGCGGCGAACGCGAGGACCAGTCCGCCCGCAATAAAAAGGAACCAGGAAATACTCTTACGCATTGATCGTCTCGCTATGATCACAAAAACTGTTGAAGACTTATGCGACCACAGGTTCGACCGGCAACTCCGATGATGAACGCATAGCGTCTTCTTTCCTCGAAACGCCGATCTGTAGGACGAAACCGGCGGTAATAAGGCACAGGCCTCCCGAAGTCAGGAAGGCTCGTTCGTAATCGCCGGTCCAGGATCGAATGGTGCCAGCCATGAGCGCAGCGGTCGCCGCTCCGAGTTGGTGCGCCGCGACGATCCAGCCGAACATCAGCCCCACACGCGCCTTGCCGAAAATATCGGACGTGATTCGCACAGTGGGCGGAACGGTCGCGATCCAATCCAAGCCGTAAATCACCGCGAAAATCGGTAGCCCCCACGAGGCCGAGCTGAGGCAAAGCGGCAGGACGATCAGGGCCAGGCCGCGGAGTCCGTAGTACCAGCTCAGAAGCAGCCGGTTGTCGCACCGATCGGAGAGCCAGCCCGAAGCCGTTGTGCCGACCAGGTCGAAGATCCCCATCGCCGCCAGTAGAGAGGCTGCTTGCACTTCCGGAATTCCGAAGTCGAGACAGGCTGGAATCAGGTGGGTGCCGATCAGCCCATTCGTGCTGGCGCCGCAGACGAAGAAACTCCCGGCCAGCAACCAGAAATCACGCGAACGAAGCCCATCGCGTAGCGCATCGATTGCGACTTGAAACGGGTTGCCGCCTGTCGTCGTCGTATCAGATTCGCCAGTGTCTAACTTCTCACCATAGCGACGAAGCCCCAGATCCGAAGGTCGCTCGCGAAGTAGTACCGCAATCAGCGGCACCATAAGGGCAGTCGCACCCGCAACGACCAGCACGGCGGGACGCCAACCAAGCCGTGTCACGATCGAGGCCAAAAGCGGCAGGAATACCATTTGTCCGGTCGCCGCGCTCGCCGACAGCACACCAAGCACCAGCCCGCGCCGCTCGTCAAACCACCGGGTGACGATCGTCGCGCCAAGCACAATGGCCGTCATTCCGGTGGCAGTGCCGACACAAAGTCCCCAGAGCAAGAAAAGCTGCCAGGGAGCGTTCATCAGCGGCGTCAGTCCCACTCCGATCGCCAGAATCGACATCGAGGCCAGGGTCACCGCTCGAATGCCAAACCGAGTCATGAGAGCCGCTGCAAATGGGCCGATCAAGCCGTAGAGGACCAGGTTGATCGAGATCGCCATCGAAATGGTCACCCGCGACCAACCGAACTCCTTTTCGAGAGGAACGATCAGCACGCCAGGCGTCGCTCGAACTCCCGCCGAGGTCAGCAGAATCAGAAACGTGACGCCGGTGACGACCCACGCATAGTGAAAACGCCCGCGGTCAGCCTGTTCTTTCGTCGACACGTCGACGTCCCTCACGAAGACCCCTTGAACTCTGCTCGCCAGTTGCGGATTATGTTACGGACGGTTCTGTCTCATGTCAAATCATCAAAGGAAGAGGTTCGGCGTGGCTCCGGCGAAATCGGCTCGAGAACGGGTCCTGGAAGTGGCTGAGGACTTGTTCTATCGCGAAGGGGTGCGCGCCGTCGGAATCGACACGATTATCGCCCGTTCCAACGTGGCGAAGATGAGCTTGTACCGCAGCTTTGCGTCGAAGGATGACCTGGTCGTCGCCTACCTGGAAGAGCGAAAACGGAGGTTCTTTGCGTGGTGGGAAGGCGCGGTCGGTTCGGAAGCCGAACAACCACGTAGCCGCCTGCGTGGCTTGATTCGCGCGACGATCGAGAAGGTTCGCCGTCCCGGATATCGCGGCTGCCCGTTTCTCAACACCTCGAGTGAATTTCCCGACACCACGCATCCGGCCAACGTCGTCATTGCGGCGTATCGGCAAGAAGTGCGCGAGCGGCTCCTCGAAATCTGCAAGCGATGGAACCCGACGCAGCCGGAGACGTTGACGACGCAATTAATCATCTTGATGGATGGAATCTACGCCTCCAGCGGCTTGCTCACCGATGAGCAGTCCGCGGCGATCATCGCCGCCGCAGATGCACTCATCAAAGCTCAGCAAGTGCGAGGAAGTCGATAAATGCCCATGCAATCGACCGGTGTCGTGCTCTTTCAACCGAGGGTTATTACGATCTTAAGAATTGCCCGGGGAGTTCCTAGCATCGTTCAATCGATCTGATTCGAACTTCCCGGGCATTATTCAATTCGCACGAAATCACTTTGCGCCAGTCGCGTCGGCGATTTTCTTGTGTAACTCGCCGAAGGCCATTCCCGAACTAGTCGACGGCTTCTGGCCCGATCCCGCGGCGATATCTCCAGCCATGAGGTCGCTCGCCGCCTGAGCGAGACTGCCCATCACTCGCGTGTAGAGCGTGACACCAAGGCTGAGCCGCCTCACACCGGCCGCCTGAAGCTCGGCCCAGGGTACCGCGCCCTGCATCGTCCCCACGACGAGATTCACCGGCTTCGGTGCGACCGCTCGCACAATGGCGCGAACTGCGTCCATATCGGTCGGATAGGGTGCATAGAGTACATCAGCACCAACCTCGGCGAAGGCAACGAGGCGCTTGATTGTGTCTTCGAGATCCGGTCGGCCTTGCAAGAAATTATCCGTGCGACCGGTGAGCACGATGCGCCCTTTGGCCACTTCCGCGGCGGCCTTCACGCGTGCTACTGCCTTGTCGAAGTCGTGAATCGGCCGCGCGGGGTCGGCGGTCGTGTCCTCGATCCCAACGCCAGCCAGTCCCGCCGCGATTGCGGCTTCAACCGTCTCTGCGACATCACTCGGCTCTGGACCGAAGCCATCTTCCAAATCACCATTCACCGGAAGACCCGTGACGCGGACGATCAGCCGCGCATTGGCGAGATGCTCGTCGCGAGAGACGGCGTGCCGCCCGTCGAGTTGCCCAAGCGAAAGCGCGATGGCCGCTGACGACGTGCCCAACGCCTCGAAACCAGCGTCCTTCATCAGCAGGGCGGACGCGGCGTCCCAGGGATTCGGCATGATAAATCCGCCGGGCTTTTCGTGAAGTGCCCGGAAGCGTTCGTAAAGCTCTGGCTGACTGGGCATCGTGAATCTCCAACTTTCTTTTTGTGTTGAATTCGAGAGGCCGGATTTCGAATGGCAGATTGACTGCGCGACGCATTCGTTATTGTCACTTTATCGAGTCGCTCGCAGGACCGGCCCGTCCTTCGGAGAAATCGTCAAACGAGTCACCGCGTGCGACAGGCTTACCCAATGCGACACGAATCATCGACGCCTCGCTCGCAAAGAAATGAACCAAACCGGAAACCGCGGCGATCATCCTTCCAACGGTCTCAAAGGAAAAGAGACCATCCTCGCCAAAACTTCCGGGCGGATCGAGGATCTCGTCTAGATCGTCTGCCTCAAGAGTGCGAATTGCTCCCTTGAGTGCCTCCAAGTGTCCCAAGAAAATGAGTGGCAGGTCGACATCAACTTCGTCCAGCTCAGCCCCGGTGCCCCAACGAGCGTAACGCGCCTCGAACCCTCTTGGGACTTCCGGCAAGTCTTCGTGCTCGATAATTGTGAGCGTGTCCCTCAGGGCAATCGTCGCCTCGCCGAGCAGAGTTTCGATACTCCTCAATCCAATCTCGGGTTCGTGCGCCATTTCTTCGGGATCAAACTCGGCCAGTGCCATTCGCATCGCAATCCCCGCTGAGCTCAGGTTGCCGCGAAGCGTGTCGGTCGCGCTGACTTGATACATGGCTTGCCCTCATCATTCATTCGCAGAGCACTTTGCAATCGCCTGCCCAATTATTAGCGCCTTGCTCTCAGGCACGAATGACAAACAAACAGCAAATTCTGCCAAATTGCTGCCGACCATTTTTGTTCTATTCTCACTGCCGAAACTCTCAGCTCTAATGATGAAGAGACAGCAGATTCTGCCAAGGCCTCTGTCGTTTTATCGCAATGCAGGAGGAATGATCGTGGCCAAGCGAAGCGTGGTGCTCGTCGGTTTTGAAGGAGCGTTTGCGCTCGACCTCATCGGACCGTGGGAAGTCTTCGCCATGGCTGGACCCGATCACTACGCTTTAAGGATCGTCACTCTGGGCGGCGGTCCGTTCCAGTCAAGCTCGGGAGCGCGGCTTGATGCTCATGCGGCGCTCGAACGTGTGCGAGGTCCTATCGACACGCTGCTGATCTCCGGCGGAGACGGAATCTTCGAGGCAGCAGCCGACCCGGAATTTCTCAGGCACATTACGCGGCTGGCCGCGACTGCCAGGCGCGTCGGCTCAGTCTGTACTGGAGCATTTGGACTGGCTGCGGCGGGACTGCTGGACGGTCGAAAGGCAACGACGCATTGGGCGTATTGCGAGCGACTGGCGCGTGAGTATCCGCCGGTGTCTGTCGACTCGAATCCGATCTTCGTCAAGGATGGAAATGTCTACACATCGGCAGGAGTGACCGCAGGGATGGACATGTCGTTGGCACTCGTAGAAGAAGATCTCGGGCAGGCCCCCGCGATGAATGCGGCCCGAATGTTGGTGGTGTTCGTGCGTCGCCCCGGCGGCCAGGCACAATTTTCAGCAGCCCTCGAACTCCAGGCGGCCGACCGGCAACCGCTCCGCGACTTGCAAGCGTGGCTGGCCGACAACCTGGCGAAGGATCTCTCTGTTGCAGCTCTCGCAGCGCGCGTCCACATGAGCCCGCGAAACTTCGCCCGGGCCTTTGCCGAAGAGGTTGGTACCACCCCCGCGCGTTACGTCGAACGAGTGCGAGTTGAAGCCGCGCGACGGCGGCTGGAAGAGTCTGATGATGGGGTGGATCGCGTGGCGATCTCATGCGGATTCGGCAGCGGGAACTCGATGCGGCGTTCTTTCCTGAGAGTGATCAAAGTGCCACCCGCCGACTACCGTACGCGGTTCCAACCGAAAGATCCCAACGACGACTGATTTCGGCGCGGGACCGAACGTGTTGCCATTCTGCCGCGCACCACTTTCTCGATCCGTTCGTCCGCGGCATGATGGCGAGGCTTGACATCCGCCCAGTTCGCGAATGACAATCGGCGGCGGGGTAGTATGAACGAGACGACCCGCATTCTTTCGGCCATCAACGACGGCGAACCGCTCGAATCGGAGCGGTTGTTGCTCTTGGTGTACGATGATCTTCGCAAGCTGGCCGCTTCGAAGCTGAGAAACGAAAAGCCGGGCCAGACTCTGCAGGCGACGGCTCTCGTCCACGAGGCCTATCTTCGGTTGGCTGGCCCAGACGAATCGCAACGCTGGGCCAATCGAACCCACTTCTTCGCCGCGGCCGCCGAGGCGATGCGTCGTATTCTTGTGGAAGCTGCAAGGCGCAATCAGTGCCAGAAGCGCGGCGGACGGTTGAATCGACATGAACTCGAAGAGGCGGAGATCGCAGCGCCAGACGGTGTCGACGTCCTCGAGCTCAACGAGGCTCTCGATCGTCTCGCCGCGCGCGATGAAGAGGCCGCTCGACTCGTGAAACTTCGGTTCTTTGCCGGCATGACGATGAAAGAAGCCGCACAGGCTCTGAACCTTACGGAACGAGCCGCCGAACGCATGTGGACCTACGCCCGTTCTGTCCTGCGCGTCGAGATTGGCTCCGCAGCGAAGTAACACATCTCCAAAACAGAAAATTACGGCGGAACCGAGCGACGAATTTCGCATAAACCTCTGGGAACCATCGAACCTGGCTCTACGAGAAAAGTTCGCGCTATGAAGGAACGCGACATCTTCCTCGCCGCTCTTGAGATCGCCAGCCCTTCCGAACGCGACGCGTTCTTGACCGAAGCGTGTTCCGAGCCGGGCCAGAAGGAGCAGATCAAGGCGCTGCTCGAGGCAGAGGCGACGCTCGACGGATTCCTCGAATCGGCGGCGCGTGCACCAGAACAGCCGGAGCTCATCGAGGCGCCAAATACGGTCATCGGCGTCTTCAGGCTTATCGAGCAAATTGGCGAAGGGGGCATGGGCGTTGTTTGGATGGCCGAGCAGTCGTTTCCCGTGTGCCGCAAGGTTGCGCTCAAAATCGTCAAGCCGGGAATGGATAGCCGCCAGGTCATTGCCCGGTTCGATGCAGAGCGTCAAGCTCTCGCGCTCATGGAACACCCGAATATCGCGCACGTTCTCGATGGCGGCACGACGGCGCTTGGTCGTCCCTATTTCGTCATGGAGCTCGTGCGCGGCGTGCCGATTACAGAGTTCTGCGATCGCAACCGACTTGATGCCGAATCGCGGTTGAGGCTGTTCATCACCGTTTGTCTTGCAATCCAGCATGCGCATCAGAAGGGGATCATTCATCGCGATATCAAGCCGTCGAACGTGATGGTGACGCTCAACGACGGTCAGCCAGTCGTGAAGGTGATCGATTTCGGAATCGCCAAGGCCTTCCAGCGAACCCTCACGGAACGCACCTGTTTCACCGCTTATGGAGAAATGATTGGCACGCCAGCTTATATGAGTCCCGAGCAGGCAAACATGGCGGCCGTCGATGTCGATACGCGCAGCGATATCTACTCGCTCGGCGTGCTGCTCTACGAGCTCATGACCGGTACGACGCCCATCGAAGACGCCCGCTTGCATACTGCCGGATTCAACGAAATTCAACGGCTGATCCGCGAAGTAACCCCGCCTCGGCCAAGTACGCGCATGAACATTCTCGGCGAAAAAGCGACAATTCTGGCCGATCATCGAGGGACTGACTCAAGGCATCTTGTCAAGCTACTCTCAGGTGACCTCGACTGGATCATGATGAAGGCGATCGAGAAAGAGCGCGATCGCCGCTACGCCACCGCGGGCGAGTTTGCCGCCGATATCGAGCACTTTCTCCGCAACGAGGGTGTGCTCGCTCGTCCTCCGACGACCATGTATCGCGTGACGAAATTCGTCCGCCGAAATCGAAGCGCAGTGAGTGCGGTTGGTGTCGTGGCAGTGACACTCATGGTGAGTATGGCCATCGCAACCTGGCAGGCCATCCTCGCTAAGCAGGCCGAGTCGAACGCACGGCAGGCTCAGTTACTGGCTCAGACGGAACGTCGGCAGGCCGTGACGAACTTGTACCACGCGCTCGTGGAAGGAGCAGCCGCGCTTCGGCGCGCCCGCGGCATGGGCTACCGGACGCAAGTCTTCGAGCGGCTCCAGCAGGCACTCCGCCTCGACACACCCGACAAGGACATCGATCGACTCCGCGATGACGCCGTCGCGTGCCTGGGAGACTTTGTCGGCCTGGCACCGATCGCCTGGGAAGACTTCCCAGCAGATATTTTGATGATCGCCCTCACGCCCGATGGGCAACACATGGCAATCGCGCTGGAGAATGGCACCGTTCAGATTCGCAATGTCGCCACAGGCATTAGCGTCGCTCAACTCACTGAGGCCGCGGTCGATCTTGGTGTCGACGACGTCAATCAGTGCCTGGTCACCGCTAACACCAAGGGAACCATCAAGGTGTGGCGTGATTACGGCAAGTCCGGGACTTCTGCACAATGCTTCGAAATGCACGGAGATTTCGTGGGGCTGGCGCGGAACGGAAGATTTGCGGTTGCTGCTCCTCAGTCGAAAGGTGGGGGATTGCTAACTCTGTGGGACGTACCTCGCCAGGAGGTCAAAGCTCTGTTCAAACTCCCTTCCGGGGTGCCCAACGGCTCAGTCCAAGTGAGTGATGATGGCCAGTACGTGGCTCAGGCTTACTCGCGCGAAGGCGCGCTCCACGCCCTGGTGTGGAATGTTCCAGATCCTGAGCCGAAGGACATCGTTTTTGCGCATACAGAGCAAGAGACGAGAGCGCTGGCGATCGGTCCGGATACTCCGGCGGGTCGATTCCTGGCGTGCGGTCACGGCGACGACGGGCTCGTTCTGCTCAACTTGCGCGATGGCGTACCGAGACCGCTCATCCGGGAGGACCAGACGCTTGCCGCGTGCTTCAGCAGTGACGGGCGACTCTTTCTGTACGGCAGCTTGTCCGGGCAACGACTTTGGAGCATAGCGAACCACGAAGAAGTGGCGTCTCTCACGCATCCTGGCAGAACCAGCAAATGTTCTGTCGCCTTTAGCGCGGATGGCTACACCTTCGCAACCGCCGCTAAATCAACTCCTTCGATTCGCATCTGGAACAGAGCGGGCTCCGGCGAAAAGCTCACCTTACGCGGGCACGACGGCGGCGTTCCGTGCGTCGCATTCAGTCCAGATGGAAAGGTGCTCGCATCAGGAAGTAAGGACCAGTGGGTCAAGCTTTGGGACGCTGTCACCGGCCGGCTCCTGAGCATGCTTCCTCGTCACCAAACGGCGATCCAATCGGTTGGCTTTAGTCCCGACGGGCGTTTGCTCGCCACGGGACAGTTTGGCCCGACGCCTCATCCCGTGCAGATCTGGGATCTGGCAACACATCAGGCAATTGTCGCCCCCGATGATGAGCTTGGAGGCCACGCGTACGGTGTTGCGTTCACTCCAGACGGCAAAACCCTGGCCGCCTGCGGCGATGGATTGACGCTCTGGAGCGTAACGCAGGGCGGGGACGGAGCAAGGAATTTGTCCTTGAAACGCATAGTCCATCTTCCGGGACACCGGTCGCTCTATCTTTGCATCAGTCCCGACGGAAAGCTTCTGGCATGGGTCGACCAGAATTATTCTGTCTGTTTGTGGGATTTGATAAACGGGCGCGAGATCCCGTTCTTGGCGACACCACTAGCCTTTGGCTGGAGCAACCTTGCCTTCTATCCCGATGGTCACCACCTTTCGTTCGCCGTCAAATCGAGAATCGAAACCTGGGACACACGCACAGCGCAGAGAGTCTTCAGCTTTGGGCGGCCCAATCATGTTGCCGCCAGCCGTGACGGCCGATGGCTAACCAACGGCGACCTGTGGGCTTCTCCATTCGGGTCGCGAGTTTTCACGCTCCCGCGAGAAAGCCGCTCGACCTGGGTTCTGGCTTTGAGCCCAGATGGTGAGCGCTTGGCATTCGGCCAGGCTGACGGCGGACTCGTGATCTGGAACATAGCGAAGATCCAGGCCCAACTCACCCCGCTCGGTCTCGCGTGGCATTCTAATACTCGCCTGCCGGAACAGCCCGAGCCTCAGCCTTTTGTTGCCGCGACACCTCTGGATCGCAAACATCGGATCTCACATTACGCGAACCTGGGAAAGCGGCTGGCGACTGTAAAGCGGTGGAACGATGCCGAGGCTGCCTACCGCGAAGCGCTGAAGCTCGACCCTGACAATCCCATCACGCTTGAAGGAATCAAGCAGGTGTCTCAAGCGCGAAATTCTTTACGCTGAAGCGCCGGGCGCAGCGCGGCAAGGCGACCAGTGCGTCCGAAATGATGCCGGGACGTGAGACACTTTGAGACGAAGTGCAGTCCGCCAATCGACGACCGAGTCGATGCAAATTGTCTCTATTCGCTACAGCGCTGTGCATTTCGCGAACAGGATTTTCTGAAAAAAGAAGTTCTTCCGGGGAAACCATCTTCAAATCTCGCACATGATGACAGAGGGCGCTATCACCGTGATTCGACCACGCCGCAAGGCGCTCGAATCACCGTGCTCACGCCAGTTCACCAGAACATATTTTCTTCCACCGCCACCGCTTTGTCATAGACCTTCTGTGACAGCCCACTGACACCCGGAACGCGACTCGCCATCCCTTATCGATGGCATGTATCGGCGTCTGGTTCAACGTCGACTAAGGCTTCGCTGACTAATAATACTCATGCTTTCGCTTCATCATTTTATTATTCCCAATTGTTCTCATCGCATGAAACCAAAGGACGTTGTGCTGCTTGAAACCTGGCCGGAAGAGTCCCAGGCATTTTCTTTCTGAAAGGTGGACATCAAGATGATCGATCCGTCGACATTCGCTCTCCGCAGTGGTCTCGTCATCGCACTACTGGCGGGTTTTCAACTCTCCGCAGCGGCCCAGCACGATGGCCGAGGTAGAACTGTCCTGGACACCGCCAACCGTTTCGGCGTATTGCGGACGATTGCCACCAACGGAAACACGCTCGACCTCTCGAATCCGTTCTTCCAAAGTCTCGGCGCGAATGGCCGGTCATGCGTCTCATGTCACGTTCCGTCGACGGGCTGGACGATCTCACCTCACGAGTTGAAGCGACGATTCGACCGCACAAATGGTCTTGATCCGATCTTTCGCACGGTCGACGGGTCGAACTCACCCAATGCCGACGTCTCGACTCTCGCAAAGCGTCGCGCTGCTTACAGCATGCTGCTAAGCAAGGGTGTGATCCGCGTCGAACTGCCGATCCCCGCCGGTGCCGAGTTCACACTCAGCGCGGTTGACGACCCCTACAACTTCGCATCAGCCGCCGGCCTTTCACTCTTCCGTCGCCCATTGCCTTCGACCAACTTACGGTTCCTCACTGGCGTGATGTGGGATGGCCGCGAGACCGTTGTTTCCTTCGGCACAACGGCCGCAACGGTGGACCAAAACCCCGCGAATCTCTTTCTCGACTTGATGCATCAAGCTGCCGACGCAATCACTGGCCATGCCCAGGCACCTCAGGCGCCCGATACGGCTGTTCTTCAGCAGATCGTCAACTTCGAGCTCAACCTTGCGACGGCGCAGCAGGTTGATCGCAACGCGGGCTCGCTCGACGTCGTTGGCGCTTTTGGCGGTGCGGCGAACGTTACGGCAACTGATTTTTATGTGACAATCAACGACGTGCTTGGTGGCGATGTCACGGGCGCTCCGTTTAATCCTGACGTGATGTCGATTTACGACGGTTGGGCTGGCAGTCACAATCGGGCCCGAGCCTCGATCGCGCGCGGAGCCGTCGTGTTCAATACCAAGCCGATCGCGATCACTGGTGTGGCGGGTCTTAACGACAAGCTCGGCATTACCTCGATCAGCGGCCATTGCACGACTTGCCACGACACGCCTAACGTCGGCAATCACTCGTCGCCGCTTCCCATCGATATCGGACTTAGCGACGCAAGCCGTCGCGGTCCTGGTATGCCGCTCTACACCCTGAAAAACATCGCCACCGGCGCGACAATTCAAACGACAGATCCCGGCCGCGCCTTGTTGACCGGCAAGTGGGCGGATATCAACAAATTCAAGGGACCGGTCTTACGCGCGGTGGCTTCTCGCCCGCCTTACTTCCATAACGGTTTTGCCGACGACCTCGATGCGGTCCTCGATTTCTACAAAGACCGCTTCTCCGTCACGTTCACCGCGCAGGAACGGGCCGACCTTATCGCATTCCTCTCCGCGCTGTAGGGCGATACGGCCCCTTAACCGCTCACGAACAACAATGCGACGAGTGGTGCGAGACCTTGTCGGATCGCACCACTCGCCGCATCGTCTGAGAATCAAAGTAGAAGACGCTGGTTGAATCGACGAACGATCTGTCAAGCTTGCGATAGCCGCTCACCACAGCCAGAAAGGGTCTGTTTTAGTTGCGAATCATCACTTCTTCGCCGTATCGGGCACGAGTGAGTCGAAACCGAAGTCGATATACTGCCCACCCGTGGTCTGGTGGCAGTGAATCGCAACGACGTTTTCTCCCTGATGCAAGGCCGATGAGGGGACCTCAAAAACTTCGTAACCGGTCGTATACCCGTCGAGCGAAACAACGAGCTTGCCGTTGATATAAACTTCGGCGTCTTCGTCATGCCAGATCCGCAGAGCTACGCGTGCGGGAACTGGTTCCTTGATGTCGATCGTTCGACGCAGCCAGATATCGCTGGATTGCCACGGCGTTTTGATGAGACCATCCGTCCGCCCGAATCCACCGGGACCTTGCTTCCACGAAGCATCCGCATAATCAACTGCGAACCAGTCACCCGCTGGTTTCTCAGTGGTGTAGCGATAAACCGTTTCCGCCTTTTCGCTGGTTGGAATCAGCGTGATCGCCTTCGGCGCGACTGGCATCGGAGCCCATTTCGATGCCTTCGTCACGTCGCGCGTCGCATATTTCTTCCACACCTCCGGGGTGTAGAGCATTTTAAGGAATACGCCACCCACAACTGGCCTGGCGTCGAACCCAACCTTCTTGGCGGTCGACGTGTAATACCAATCTGTCATCGGCGTGCGGTCTGGAGTCGCATTCAAGAACGTATGAACCGGCTTTACGAGTGCATCGAAATCGTCGCGATTTCCGGTCAACGTCGCGGTCCAGAGAATCCAGTCGAGCTTGGTGTAGTCGGACCGACTATCAAGAGGCAGGCCGAACTTGTGTTGCTTCTTGCGATAGAAGGCCATCTCAGTCTCGAAGACCTCGCGCGGAAACAGGTTCAGCCCGAGCAGGCGATCCCACACGAGGTTGTATTTTTGGCTCCACGTTCCCGGGCGATCGAAGGCCAATCGGAAGTGGTCGCCTTCGCGTGCCGTTTTGATCCACTGGTCGGCGAACTGCTTGGCGATCGTCTTGTACGTCTCCGCCTCTTCCTTCAAGCCACGCATTTCGCAGAGCATCGCATACGAGCCAAGTCCGACGATTGCCTTCGCGCTGAGATTCACGTTATGAGCCATGTGCCCGGCGAAGTCGTCGGTGCAAAGCTGGTTTTCGGGATCGAACCCTTTGGCCTTCAGGTACTCGGCCCACTTGCTCAATTGCGGCCAGTAGATCGCCGCGAAGTCGGCATTACCTTCCATTTTGGCCAGGGCGGCAAACAACGCGAGCATGTTGCCGGATTCCTCCACCGGCATCTGATTTTCTTCGCTACGTTCGCCTCCTCCATAGCGCTGACCATTGGCTTTGGGATACGTTCCAAGGTCGTGCGGAGCGAACGGGAATCGCCAACGATCAGACGCGGCGTAGTCCATGAACGGAACGAGTACCGATTTCGTTAGTGTCGGCCCGAACAAGAGGAACTGAGGCAGCATCGGGTAGAAAACGTCGGACGTCGCAATGCAGCCGTTGGAGTGGTTTTCCTTGCAGAATTGCAGCGGCTTTCCATTCGCATCAGAGACAAATTTCCCCGCCGCGAAGCATTGGCGATACGCGAGCGCCGAGATTTCCGCGTATTCCCGGCCGCCAATATTCGTCAGGTCGGTCATCAACTCGGAGTCGAACGTTTTGCATTTCGCTTCCAAGGCGTCGTGTTCGTCGATGGCAGCGACAATCAAGTCGGCCGCTTCCCAGCCATCTTTTCGCCAGTAAGGCTTCAGCCGTTGCTTCATGTATTCAATGGAATACAGGTCGTCATAGGCGATCAATGCGTAGGCTGAAACCGGTTGCTGGCCAACCTGTCCCACCGGCATCGCCACTGCAGCGACCACGGTCCCCGCTTTGCATGGGAACTTGAACGAGCGATCCTTGAGTCCTTGAGTTCCCGACTCGTCGAACGCTTCGCGCAGGGCCGCCGAATCGCCGAAAGCGGTAACGGGAGTGAATTGCTTTGCTGCGGCAACGTACAAGTATCCCCAATCAATCCGAAGGTCGTCCCCCGATTTTCCCAGGACGTGCTGCGAATCGGTACCAAGCTTCAGGCCCACGGCGTTCCTGGTCGAAACGAGTTCGCCCGTGACCGATTGATCCAACGTGTTTGTCGCGAGTTCACCGCCCGCATCGAAATAGAATTCGACTTGATGAGCGTTGCCGTTCGTCGAATTCACTTCGCAGTTGATGTACGTGGTGGGGCGACTGAGGACAGCAACGTCTTCGGGCAACGCAGGGGTCGTAAACGTCAGCTTGATCTGCACGCCAGCGCCGGCAAAAGTGTAGATCGAGCGAGTCGGCAAAACCTCAACTGAAAATTGCTTCGTCGCGGCCAACGTCTGCGGAGTTGCCCCCATCAAACGGTAGGCATGGCCGTCAACGCGAACGATCGCAGCCAAACGCTGCTGCGTTCCGGTCCAGTGAGTTGTGCTGGATTCCCAGAGAACGTTCGACTGCGACCAGACGCTGAAGTAGGGGTCGCATGCGACAAGCGGAACCGCCGGTGGGCGAAGTTGGGATGCCGCAAGCGACGCCCGCGGACTTGCCAGCGTCGTGCAGAGGCCAACGAAGGCAATGGAAAACGCCTGAAACCATCTTGAATTTGAACGCAAATGCATGCTAGCGACTCTTGAAGTGAACTGGTGACAGGAGTATGCGTCGAAACTATTCAACGATTGTCGGATCCGACTTCGCTGAATATGAAGTGCTCAGAATTTCGAAATGACGCTCGCACCCGTCGCGATTCTACTCTCTAGCGGCTCTCGGGTGAAAGACGGTCTTCGCGACGGCCGGAATAGGCCATTTGCGGCTTCCGGTCGTTTGTCAAATTTCGCCGAATTCCTTGGGCGTCGAAGAGTCGTTTAACGGCTCAAATCCCGTCGCCTCTTCGCTCGACCAGATTCGTTTCGAGCGCCGCGCTTTGACGATGACGCCGTAATTTAAGACTGCGCCGATGCGCACAGTACATCTACTTCAATTCGGGATCGTAAACTCCGCGTGCTCTTCCAAAAGACGCAGCGAAACCGCGACCGCTCCCAAGGATCCAGCCATAACACGAGTTATCTGCGAATTGGCTCGCCCGTCCGCCGTTTTTGGTCCGATTGTCGCTGTTCGTGAACTCGCACCAGCGTTCGCCAGTCTTGGGCCGAGCATTCCCGGCTCCCTCTTCACGGCGCGGATATCCTGTGGCGCATTGTAGACAATTCGAGGGTAGCTGAAGGAAGAACGCGAGAAACGTCGGCCCGTTTCTGATTTGGAAGCGCAAAAAGAAAGTAGAATTACTCCGACCAAAAGTTCGGCCGGAGCACGAGAGCAAGGCGAATTTAGAGCGCGCCAATGTTCCACGGACCGGTCGCCGAGCGAGCTTGGCCGTTGGCATTGGTCGTGAAGTACTTGCTCAGGTTCGTTCCCTTGAGTACGGCCGGCCCGGTCGGCACGAGGTCGACACCCGTCGCAGTGGTAGCCAGCAGATTCGCGGCGGAGTTGGTCAAGGTTTGAGCAATGGTTGCGACCGTTGAGTGCGCGTCTTGCCGTGTTTTGCTTCGCCAGGTAGTCAGGCTCACGTTCGCCCCCTTGAGGTTGAACTGCGAGACCACATTGTAGTCGCTCTTGAATCCAGACAGGCTATCCGACGTGATTGTGATCGAGCCGTGGGCCGGATTCTCATTGAGCAGGATGTTGTTGTAAACCTGATTGCCGGTACTGCCGTTGTTGATGTTGATCGCCCAACGAGCGCTTGTCCCCATCACGATCGTGTTGTTCGCAACAATGTTGTTCGTCGCGCCGGCGGCTGCGTCGCCCTTGAAGAGCGCGATGCCGGTCGACATGTTGCCCGTAAGGATGTTGTTCGCGATCAACGAGTTCTGCAGTCCATCACAATTAATCGCCGCGCCCCCGCCCGAGCTGTTGCCCGTGATGGTGTTGTTCTCGACCACTGCGTTCGTGATGACACCCGCGCCACCTTGGCTCACGTCGCCATTGAACTGGAGGCCGCACGCATAGTTGCCCCAGATGTAGTTACCCGTGACAACCGCGTTCGACGACGTGTTCGCGATGTAAATTCCATGCTGAATCGTCGAACGCGAAGCAGTGTTGTTCTGGATCGTCACGTTGTTGCTGAAGCTCGTGTAGATGCCCCAGTAACCGTTTTGATCGGCCACATTGTTCTGGATCACCACATTCGTGTCTTGAACCGCACGAATGCCAGCGCGTGGCATTCCGGTGATCGTGAAACCGGTGATTGTGATATAGCTCGACCCTTCAAGATCGATTCCGTCTTGCGTCTTCGCGTTTTGCGTGACGATGTTCGCGCCAGGCTCGGCGGCGAAGGTAATCGGTGCGCCCGGAAGTCCGCTCTTGGGCGTGTCCCAGCCCATCTCGAACCCTGTGTAGTTGCCAGCTTTGACATCGACCGTATCACCAGCGACGGTAATATCAGCGGCGTGTTGCAACGTCTTGAGCGGAAGGTCGGCAGTGCCGGGATTGGAGTCACTGCCGGTCGGCGAAACGACAAGCGTGCTCAGAACCTGCCGTGTTTCCAAATTGTCGAACTGGAGGCGACGGGACGTCCTCTTGCGGGCGGAACGAAAGCTCATCGTGGTGCTTAACCCTTGCGAAGCGAGGCATGAAACCCCAACGACGGGGCGAACGCGAACCCAGACCTTCAACGTGAAGGAGGCTCAATCTGACGCCGATTTTGGCTACGGAAAGGGGGGCGACGTGTGCACTCAAATCTAGGTGCACGACTCAATCGATTCAAGCCAGGTGAATCGATGCATCAAAATAAACTGAACATAAGCGATCTAAACGCGTATGAATGCATTACGCCCGTATAGAAACATTTACATCCTCCAAACACGACGCATTATCCCAAGTCACAAGCCTGCGCTCACGACCGCCAAACGTTCACTTTACCGCTTGAAATCAAAGACTTATGCCCCATAAAGATCTTTTAACGCTCGCTCGAAGATACAAAATCCGAACCTTGTAAGACTAACAAAGTGACTCACGTTGACCGAGCCAATGAATCCCAAAAGTAACACGCGAATGTGCGACTTTGCGCAAGATTGGACCGTTGCCGCAACGCGACGCTTGTCAGGCCGCGCTTACAGTGATGAACGCGCGAATCGCTGAGATCATCCGAACGTCCGCGAAAAGGGGGGCCCGTGTAATTGCCCGAGCCGTTATCGTTCTGTAAAGTGTGCGGCTCAATCCATCCTTTCCAGCAACAATGGTGGCGGGATTATGCGACCGATCGTGACACTCCTTATCGTATCGATCGGCTTCGGCGCTGCGTCTGCGAACACGGCGGAAGGTCCGTCCGTCGTGAAATACGACTCAATTCAAGCAGCGATTGACGCCAATCCCGAGCGGATGATTTTTGTTCCCGCGGGCGATTATCTGATCGATCGAAAGCTCACCTTGCGAGGGGAACGCTGCGGTCTCTTTGGCCCTGGCCGAATCATTCAGCGCAATGTCGACCAACCGATCATCGAGATCGAAGATGCCGTCGGTGCCGAACTCCGCGACCTGACGCTCACGCGGGAGGAAGGCAAAATGGAGACCACGACCGAAGGTGTGCTGGCCATCCGCTGCCGTGACCTCGTGATCGAAAACGTCCGCGTGATTGACAACCACACAGGCTCGGGCGCAATCACCCTTCGAGATTGCCGCGACGCACGCATCAGCCATTGCCTCGTTCGCAACTATATGCGAGTTACCGTGGATGACAGAACAGGTAGCCTCGATTGGGGCTATGCCTTCAACTGCACCGATGGGACGGGAATCAGCGTCGGCGGAAGCACTGGCACGCTGATCGAAGGTTGCCGCGTGGTTGAAGACCGCCTCCTTCCCACGACCGATCTGAAGGCAAAGCACCGGCTCGGTGATTGGGTGAAGAAAAATCCCAAGAAAGGCCGGATTGTCAGTCAGGCGACCTGGGACACGGACTACACCGACAACTGGCAGCAGGGGTCTGCAATTTTCGTGACCTCGCCGCAAGCCAGCAATTTGACGCGAATCTTGGGAAACCACGTCGAAAACGCTGCACAAGGCATCGACCTGCATACCGATCACGTGATCGTCTCGAACAATGTCGTGGCGAACGCGTTCATCGGCATGAAGGCGATGCATGGCTCGCGGAACGTGCTGATTATTGGAAATCAGTTCACCCGCAACAGCCTCTGGGCGATTGGCCTAATGCCAGGCGCGGCCTCGAAGTCAGATAACACCGACGGCGGGTCGATTATTGCCAACAACATCATTTCAGACTTCGGCCACGGCGATGCTCACTGGGTTTGGGGCGACGGCCGCTCGCCGATCAAATTCGACACCGGTCAGGAAGCCGACGATCCGCCGCTCACCGATGTGATCGTGCAGGGAAACGTCGTTCAGGCGGTCGGCGAGCCGCGGTATGCATACGCCGTCATCATCCCCGGCGGAGACCTGGCGCCGCGCGGGCTGCATTTCTCGAACAACCTCTTCCACAAAGGGACGCGCGGCGTAAGCAACGTGGAGTTGAAGCCGTAATTCTTGGCCGATCTTGCTTACAAAATCATGCTGGTCGACTTTCGGCCGCATCGAGGCGAACCTGACGGGCGTCGCACGCAGTCAACGCATGTGACATTATCCTGGCGCGATCTACCATTATCATGGATGATTGTGTTATATTCTCGAATGAGATTGAACCTGCCTGACATTCAATTGGGCTGGGAAAGCGCGGTCATTTTGCTAGGCAGCTCGAGGCTCACGATGAAGTGTGTCGAAGTCGAAATATCGCCACCGCTCGCTGACTGCTTCCTCCATTGTGAAACCGCGTGCGTCCGCGAGTGCTGCGGTATCGACGCGATTTCGACCGACGCCGAGCAAATCGCTGGATGGTCTCGCAAGGCTGGGCCAGAAGCTGTAAGCGAAGCGATCTCGCAACTGCGGCAACTCATTGAAGTTGTCGAGGATCGCTCGCAAGAGGTTTCGTCGACCTTTCTTAACCACCAAACCGATGATGACGCGGCCCGTAACGATTTGCTAACGCTTCTCGAAGCATTCAGAACTGCTTTACAATCGACGGCCCAACACAGCCCGCGGCGAAATTGACCGAGGTTCTGTTATTCTGATTTGCGGCCTGGCTATGGTTCTACTGGTATAGATTATGCGTGATTTTATATATCATCACCTGTGGTACGAGTCCGAGGATGGAACGCAGACGGTAGGATGATCGATTTCACCTACATCGTGCGCGCTTACACAGGAGTCGATCTCGCCACGAAGAAGGACATGATCGAACGCCTTCGAGCCGATTTGGCGATCGAACTTAAACCGCTGAACTTCCAAGACACGCGGCTCATTGGCGAAGAACTTCTCAGAGCAGGAGTAGTTCGCGAAGCCGAATTGCTGGTCGCTGATCAACCACCTCAATCCATTGCGGCCCCAAGTCCGACCGTTTTCATCTGCCCCTCATGCCAGCACGAGTTGAAACATCGCACAGAGTGTGATGCCTGTGTGTGGCTGCGGTTTTCGTCCGACCGCGCGCAATGGAACCGCGCAGGGGCTTGTCCGCGCTGCGGATTTTCCTACCGATTCGACGGATCGAATTGTTCCCACTGCGGTCACAGTAGCGAGAAGTATTAAAGAACACGCTCGCCGATCCGTTCTTCCTGGACGTACAAAATCTCCGTCGGATCGCAAGTTTGATTTGTCTCAACTGGGCAGTGATTCCGGCGTCGAAATTCACGCGATAACTGTTGAGTCCCGGCCCCGAAGCGGAGCGGCTGACGGTAAAGTCTTGAGCAGGGTCGTAGGTATCTATAGAAGCCTATCGTAGATGATTCCGCGTCTACAGATGAGGCCGCCAGCCCGATTACGGCAATCGCCAACGCGGCACGAAGAATTCACATTCTCGTCTCTGTGAATCCTCCGGGATTGTGTTTGCGCCACGTCCACGCGCTTGAAGAGGCCGCTTCGCCCAGACTATTGATCGAATCATTTCATTGAATCTGCTCTGGGCAGACGCTGTATTGTGCTACATTACGCAAATTGCGAATATGGTAAATCGATCATCAAATCCTGCCAATTTTATTTGCTCACGTTTTTCTACATTGCAAACCAGAGTCATTTCCCGATTATCGACGACGGTGAAAGATGGAAGCAATGCCGATGCCTCTTGAGCTTCCCCTATGGGAACTCGCCTCCTTTGACGCAAGCCGAGAGCAGATGCGTAACCTCTTGGGGTTGCCCCATTTCACCGAGACCGATTCGACGCGGACGGCAGGGGGCGAGGAGGATGGCTGGGCTTACATCCTGCCGTCGGGTCAGCGTGTGCTCATCATTCTCGCGGTGCCACATCGCAAGGTGCGGCTGATCGCCGACCCACCCAAGTTGGATGCATTGCTCGCGATGCTTGGGCTCGAGCCGGATGATCCGCGGTTGAATCGCTACGCTCAACCGTTCTTGCTCGACTAATAAAGCGTGGCGCTTGACCATCTGGCAATTCAACTGAAGCCCCAAGCCGGGGCGCTAAACTCTGCGCGGTATTCGCGTCTTTCGATACACCAGTATACAACTGCCGTTGTAACGCCAATGACAACGCTCCGGGCCTCCGATGCAAAAGATCGCAGCGTTTCCCGCTTGATGGACTCCATCGCCTGCTTCATGCTGGAAACATGACATCGATCGCCCGCCGGGAGCTTGACCATGAAACGCACATTAATGGCTCTCGTTCTAACGCTCGGCCTACCTTTGTCAGTCGTCGCTTGCCTGTGGGACCGCGATACCCCGGCTGACGAGGCGAAGGGAATGCCCGAGGTCATCGCCGTGCTCACCGGCCGGTTCGAAAGAAATCCGCCGCTCTTCTATGAAATGCGCCTGGCACGCGTTCAAGCCCAACTCCAGAATCATCCCGAAGATCTCGCCGCCTACGATGATGCCGGCGTCGCCTGCGATCGCCTAGGGCGTGGTGATGAAGCGATCGTCTGGATGAACACGAAACGGGGGCAACTGGAGAGGCTCGACGAGACACGTCCCGACGTGAAAGAACAACGATATCGATATCACGCAAACCTTGGCACATTCCTCGTCCACCGATGGGTGAGACAGGGCGGCGATCGAACAAGGATCGACGAAGTGAAGGCCGCTCGCGACGAGATTGCCAAGGCGCTCGCGATCAACCCCAATGCGCACTTTGGCCGAGAGAAATATCAGTTGCTTGCGCTGACGTGGATCGTCGATCCGCCTAAGGTAGAGGGCTCGCAATATCTTCCGAATCTGCTTGGATGGAGCTTCGGTGATATCTACGGCCAGGAAACTGATCCCAAGGATGCAGACGATGCGGTGAGGGGCCTTGCCGGCCTGGTGGTATTGGGAAATGCCTGGGAGAGCGTCGACGTCTTTCATGCCCTGAACATTGCCCTCCAGCGCGATGCGGTTGGCTACGAAAGGGGACGCGAGGGAGGCCGAAATACTCTGGCCTATCTCGCCTGGCTGCGGTGCTGCGAACTGGTCGACGCGGGCAAAAACTCGATGCTGCCAGATTCGCCGAAAGGCGAAGATCTGAAGAGCTTGCTATATCGACCTGATTTCACCAAACCGGACTCGCTTCTCGACCCAGCATTCGTAGAACTTCGCGCCGAGGCCAACGCATGGCACACAGCCCGCACTGCGTTCATGACCAAGCAGTTGAAAGCGGGCCGTCACCCCGACACAGATTCGACCTTCTGGAACGGGTACACGGAGCAGCCTGCGCCGGGCTTGCCGACGAAATCTGTGCCCGATACGTTCAAGACCTGGATGAAGTCGCGTGAACAATTGGCCTGGACGATCGTCATCGCCGTCCCGGTGCTCGGCCTCGGTTTGATTGCTGGATTGTCGGCAATCCGTTCGGCCAAGGTCCGTCGGCGCCAGGCGGAAGCGCGGCCTCGCGAGGTGCCGTCAGAGAAGTTAAGTTGATCGTTCTAGATTGTTGTTGATGTTTTATTGCATTGAATTTTATCGTTGCGTGTCGCGAAAATGCAGCCCACGGTCCGAGGTTCTGCCTCGGACCGTGGGCATTGAATAGGCGACGGGAATCACTTACCCGATAAGAACAAATCATCCATCAGAACGATTATTTGTCGGCCTTTGGTGTATAGCCCTTCCACACCCATTCGATTGCATGCGGAAGGAACTGCTGCTGAGCGTTGCCCGCCCACGCTGTGACGCGCTCCGCGACAGAATAGATACTGATATTCGTAGCCCTTGTCCTTCAACACCTTGGCCATACGATTGTTGGCCTCAACCCAGTCGTGCATTTCGTCTCGCATCACGTTGGGGTTGAGCAGGTCGCCATCGCCCACGGAAATGAAGATGCGGATCGGCTTCTTGGGATTGCTGGGAATGAGCGTCTCATGAAAGCCCCAGGCGCCGCCGGGATACTTGGGATCGAACGGCCATGCCTGGTTCACAAACGTGCCTGAAGTCGTGAGTACGCGGTGGTACAGGTCGTTGCGGAACCACGCCATGATGAGCGCCGCCGAGCCTCCGGAGCTGTTCCCCATCGCCGCGCGGCCTTCGGGGTCTTTCGTCAGTTTAACGCCGCAGTTCTTCTCAACACGCGGCAGCACTTCGGTCTCGATGTACTCGGCATAGTCGCCGTTCATATTGTCATATTCTTTGCCGCGCTCGTGCCCTTGGGCATCGCCGCCGCCGTTGCCGATGGAAATGAGGACGATCGGCGGAATTCGCTTCTGGTGAATCAGATTGTCGAGAATCGTCTTGAAGCCGTTCGCCTGGCCGGGGCCATCGTGCACCACCATGAACGGCGCCTCGGTCCCTTGCTTGTACTGAGCAGGGATGTAAACGCCGACTCTGCGCTTGTAGTCGATGGGATGCGTTTCAACGATCAGCGTCTTGGGATTTTTCGGGTCGACCTTGCCGAACACGTTGCGTGCGATGCCGGGATTGAAGAGTTTCGTCTCCTTCGAGTCGAAGGCGAACTGTTCCACCTTCCCCTCGGGAACGCCATCAACCTTCTTGCGTTCTGGCGCAGGCAGGTAATTCGGCCCAACGACGAAATTGTCGTAAGCATCGAGCGAAGGGTTCTCGCCATCTTTCAAAACCTTGAACGGCGGAGCACCCGGCGCATCGAATTTGCGCGTCGGTGGCTGGGCCAGCACGCTAGAACAGGCGAAAGCGGAAATCAAAAGAGCAATCGAAGGCTTGAACATGAAATCCCTCGTCGTTTCATCAATTCACGAGCGCCCGTAACGGCATTCCGGAGAGCGCCAAGGCGCGATCCTTTTTACCCCAGCCCGCCGCTCTCGGCACTAGGCCAGTGCTCAGGCTCGCGTTTTTCGGCCTTGGCTCGCTCTGATCAACGGAATGCCCGATCGCCGCCGAAAACGGTGTGAATTGAGAGACGATTCAGACGAAAGATAATTCTTTGGAGTGCGGGAGAATGCCCAGTGCTTGCCGTGGCCACTCGTGATTGCGCGTACAAACCAATTACCGCGCGCTCATCTGGCACTCGCCCGGCTCGCGTCCGACTTCGAAACCTGCTTCCTCATGCGGCAAAGGTTCTTCGTTGACGAGGCTCGCTTCTGCCCGCCTGCGACCGGACAGCAAGATCATTAGTCCAATCGCCGCCGTTATGCCGAAGATGGAAACGATCGGCACGCGATCGCTCGGACTGGCCGCACCAATTGCCGTCGAAATAACGGCTCCGGTACCAAGCTGGAAGAATCCGAGCAACGCCGATGCGCTTCCTGCATTTCGCGTGAACGGCGCGATCGACAGTGCCGAAGCGTTCGGGTTCGTCACGCCAACACAGCACAAGAAACAAAACAGCACGACCAGCGTTCCCGCTAATCCCAAAACATCGGCCCACGTTCCCGCCAGGAACAACGCACCAAATATCACTTGCGCAATCAGAAAGCGGAGAAACAGCGTCTCACTCCGTGCATATCGCAGCAGGACGACATTCACCTGACTCGCGGCGATGAATCCACCAGCAAGCAGCGCGAAAATCATGCTATACGTTCGCCCGCTCACGCCAAACCCGTCCATGAACAGAATCGGCGAACCGGCCACGAACGTGAACAGGCCCGCGAACGAAAACGCCCCAGCGCCCGCGTACGTGTGAAATCGCGGATGTCGCAGAATCGAGAAGTATTCGGCCAGAATTGGCCCCGGCCGTAGGGAAATACCGGCGTCGGGCTTGTGACCTTCGGGCAAGAGCGAAAGCACCAGCACCAGGATGCCGACCACCACAACCGCGAGCGCGACGAACATCGCCGGCCAGCCGCCGAGCCGAATCACCCAGGTGCCGACCGTCGGGGCGAGCAGCGGTGAAACGGCAATGAACAGAAACAATCGGCTCAGCACACGGGCGGCCTGATCCCTGGGGAAAAAGTCACGCACCATCGCCACCGATGCGACCTGCGCCACGCACCCGCCGAGCGCCTGCACGAATCGCAAACCGATGAGCGTGTAGACGCCGGGAGCAAATGCGCATCCGAACGACGCGAGCACGAACAGGCTGAGTCCAACCGTGAGCGGCGGTTTCCGCCCGAATCGGTCGAGCAGGGGGCCGTACACGACCTGTCCGGCCGCCAGACCGATGAAATAGCTCGATAGCGTGAGCGCCACTGTCGTGCTGGGTACGCCGAACTCGGCGGCTAGTTCAGGGAACGCGGGCAGATACATGTCGATGGCGAACGGACTAACGACGCTCAGCGCCCCGAGGAGCGAGATCACGAACAGGCCGGATTGTTTCGATCGCAAGATTCAGAACCTTCGTTGGATTTTGAGTCGAGCAGGGAATGATTACGGAAAAATTCATTCAAGTGTATCGAAGTCGTCCAGTCCATCTTCGTGGCGCCGAAGATTGGGCAAGAACGCCGTCAGTAGCCCGATGAGCGGCAAAAACGCGCACACGCGGTACACGAACCTGATGCTCGTCTGATCGGCCAACCACCCAAGAACCGCCGCTCCCGCGCCGCCCATGCCGAACGCGAAGCCGAAGAACAGTCCGGCGACCATGCCAACGCGACTTGGCATCAACTCCTGGGCGTAGACCATGATCGCAGAGAACGCCGAGGCCAGAATCAACCCGATGGGGATGGTGAGTACTGTCGTCCACGTCAGGCCGACGTACGGCAACACGAGCGTGAAAGGTAGCACGCCGAGGATCGATCCCCAAATAACCGCCTTGAAGCCGATGCGATCACCGACCGGCCCACCCAAGAACGTGCCCGCAGCCACGGCTCCAAGGAAAACGAACAGCCTGAGCTGAGCATCGGCAACGCCGATCCCAAACGTATCGATCAAATACAGCGTGTAATAGCTGGTAAGGCTCGCGAGGTAGAAGTATTTCGAGAAGATCAGGCAAAGCAAGATGCTGACAGCGAACGCCACCTGTCGCGGCGAAACAGGCGACTTCGCGGTGACAACCTTCGTAGTCGCACGTTCAGCCAGATGGTCGCGATACCACATTCCAACGCGGGCGAGGATGAGCATGGCCGCAACTGCCGCGATCGAGAACCACGCTAGGCTACGCTGACCCCACGGCACCACCACGAAAGCAGCCAGCAGCGGCCCAAGTGCCGAACCGCCGTTGCCACCGACCTGAAATAGCGACTGAGCCAGACCATGTCGGCCGCCCGACGCCATCCGGGCCATTCGCGACGCTTCAGGGTGAAAAACGGCCGAACCAACGCCAACCAGAGCCGCGGCCATCAGGATGACCGGGAAGCGGTTGGCGACGGACAGGAGCAGCAAGCCGGTAAGGGTGACGCCCATACCAAGCACGAGCGAGAACGGCTGCGGCCGTCGATCGGTGTATTGCCCAACGAGCGGCTGAAGGAGCGACGCCGTGCACTGGAACGCGAGCGTAATCAGCCCGATTTGCGTGAAGGAGAGGTCATATGACTCTTTTAAAACCGGATAAACGGCCGCAATCAAGGATTGAATGGTGTCGTTCAGTAAATGTGAGACGCTGAGTGCCACCAGGACCGCAAACGTCGTCGCCCCAACCTGCCGCTCTGCTGCTTCCGCAACCACCGCGAACCTCCACTGACCTCCCTATCGCTTATCTCCGTCAGTCCGACTCGTCTCATTGTACCGAGGTTCGTCAACGTTGAAAAACGATAACCAATGTACACGCGCACAAGTGTGACCGTTTGTCTTCCTACACGAACTAGCAAGAACACGACCGTGGATGTCGATCGAACGGTGGGATAGAATCGAATTTATCTATTGCGGGATGTCGATGGCGCGACAACCGTTACTCTTCACTTCGACTAGACTTAGGTCACGATGAACTCGATGGAGAGCGGTAGAGACTGGTCCGAAACCGAAGACCATCAGCCGACATCGGCGCCGAATGCCAGCACCCAGCAGCACGACCCGAACGAAATCGGTCGCTACCGGGTTTTGCGACGGCTCGGCCAAGGTGGGTTCGGTCGCGTCTACATGGCGCACGACGACGATCTCGATCGTTCTGTGGCGATCAAAGTTCCCAATCCCGAACGAGTAACGCAGGCGAACGACCTCGAACTCTATCTGACCGAAGCGCGAGTTCTTGCTAAGTTCACACACCCCAATATCGTTCCCGTCTACGACGTCGGGCGCACAGACGACGGTGTTTGCTTCGTTGTCTCGAAATACATCGACGGCAGTGACCTTTCACAACGAATCAAGGAAAAGCCGCCGACACTGCGCGAAGCGGTCGAACTCACGGCAGTCGTCTCACAAGCACTTCATCATGCGCACACGCGAGGCTTGGTTCATCGAGACATCAAACCCGCGAATATCTTGATCGACGCCTCAGGCATTCCCTGGGTCGCGGATTTCGGTTTGGCGCTCAAGGACGAAGATTACGGCAGGGGTGCGCGACAGGCCGGCACGCTTTTGTACATGAGCCCGGAACAGGCCCGAAGCGAGGGGCATCGCGTCGACGGTCGTTCCGACATCTTCAGCCTAGGCGTTGTACTCTACGAGTTGCTCGCAGGTCGCAAGCCGTTTCGTGGCGATTCGCGACTCGAGGTGATGAATCAGATTACGAGTTCCGAACCACGACCGCTTCGTCAAATTGATGACACGATTCCGCGGGAACTCGAGCGAATCTGTCAGAAGGCGCTGGCCAAGCGGTTGTCGGAGCGATACGACACCGCCCGAGACATGGCCGAGGATCTTTTGCATTTCCTCGAAGCCGAAGGATCATTGGCGAGCACCTCCGCCGCAACGAGCCCAGTGAAACAGGCGCAGCCGCCATCGACTCAGGAATTGACGCCGATCTCTTCACCGTCCGTGCCGTCGGATTCTGATAGCCGCGCGATAAGGATCGTTCCCAAAGGCTTGCGTTCGTTCGATCGTCACGACGCCGATTTCTTCGTGCAACTGCTTCCCGGACCGCGCGACCGCGATGGCTTGCCCGACAGTCTGCGATTCTGGAAAGCACGGATCGAGTCGATCGACACCGATTCAACGTTTCGCGTCGGATTGATTTATGGTCCCTCCGGCTGCGGGAAGTCGTCACTGGTCAAAGCGGGATTATTACCGCACTTGCGCAATCATGTATTCTCGTTTCACATTGAAGCGACACCGAATGAAACGGAAGCACGAATCCTTCGCGGGCTGCGAAGAATCTGTCCCGACCTGAAACAGGAAATGGATCTGGTCGAATCGCTGGCGGCCATCAGGCGCGGTCATGTACTACGCCAAGGGCAGAAAGTTCTGCTCGTGATCGACCAGTTCGAGCAATGGCTTTTCACCCGGCGAGGTGAGACCGAGGCCGAACTGGTTGCGGCTCTGCGACAATGCGACGGTGTACATCTCCAGGCGATCGTCATGGTGCGTGACGATTTCTGGATGGCGGCGACGCGCTTCATGCGCGATCTCGAAAACCGCCTTGTCGAAGGAACGAATTCGGCCGCGGTCGATCTATTCGATCTTCTTCACGCCAAAAAAGTACTGACTTCATTCGGCCATGCTTACGGCGTGTTACCCGAGAAGTCGTCCGAACAGACGGCCGACCAGCGTGCGTTTCTCGAACAGGCAATCGCGGGGTTATCGCAGGAAAACAAAGTTGTTTCGGTAAGGCTTGCTCTTTTTGCAGAAATGGTGAAAGGCAAACCCTGGACGCCCGCCACGCTCAAGGAAGTTGGTGGCGCACAGGGCGTGGGAGTCGCCTTCCTTGAAGAAACCTTTAGCCTTTCAACGGCTCCGCCAGAGCACCGGCTGCACCAGAAGGCTGCACAGGCCGTGTTGAAGGCATTGCTGCCGCATACCGGAACGGACATCAAAGGCCGGATGCGTTCCGAGTCGGAATTGCGCGAAGTCTCCGGATACGCAAATCGCCCGCGCGACTTTGCCGATCTGATTGAAATCCTCGATGGCCAGTTGCGGCTGATCACTCCAACCGATGTCGAAGGTTCGACAAATGAAAATACTCCGACTGCAAATCAAGGAGAGCGCTACTATCAGCTAACACACGATTATCTTGTGAATTCGCTTCGCGACTGGTTGAGCCGCAAGCAGCGCGAGACCAAACGAGGGCGTGCGGAAGTTCGGCTGGCCGAACGTGCGGCGATCTGGGAATCGCGCGCCGAATCGCGTCATTTGCCGTCGCTTGTGGAATGGGTGACGATCCGAGGATTTACGCGATCCGATGACTGGACGGAACCACAAAAGCGCATGATGAAGCGAGCGGGCAGGGTACACGGCGCCCGGATTTTCGGATTCGCTGCTGCCGGTGTTATCATGTGCGGAATCGGCGTTAGCGTATTCCATCGCCTGGCAGAGGCGGATAAGTCCAAGTCGCAAACCGCCGAGCGGCTCGTTCAGGAATTGCTGCGAGATGAAATCTCTAGCGTTCCGGGTACGGTCGAGTCTCTGCGAGATTATCGCCAATGGTCTGATCCTCTCTTACGTGACGTGATAAACGCCGGATGGAGCCAGCCGAAGGCGAAGCTTCATGCGAGCCTTGCTTTGCTGCCAGTCGACTCCTCGCAGTCCGCGTATCTCGAAAAACGACTCGCGGACGCAACTATTGCCGAGGTGCTCGTCCTTCGCGACGCATTGTTACCGCGCAAAGATGAGTTGGCCAACACACTCTGGAAACTACTCGAGTCCACCAAACCGCTTGATCCCACGGTCATCGCCAGCGCTGGCGCACTCGCTCGTTTTGATCCCGAGAGTTCGCATTGGAATGATCTAAGCAGTAAGGTCTCTGACGCTCTCGTAACGGTGGATGAAGACTCTCTTCCGGCTGCGCGCGACGTATTTCGTCCGGTTCGCAGCCAGCTCAAAACGGCACTTTGGAGCCGATTTAGCGATCGCAAACGTCCCGAAACCGAACATGCTGTCGCGCGAGAGTTCATCGCGGACTACTATCGCGACGATCCAAAACTCTTTGCGGATTTGTTGACGCGAGTTGATCCCAAGTCACATTCCGAATTGTTGCATCTCGTCGAGAAAGATCTTCAAGCTATTGTGCCTCATCTGGAATTGGAACTATCGTCGAAGCCAGCAGCTCCATTGGATGCGGCCGGCGAGGAAGAGCGTGCGAACAGGCAGGCGCGCGCCGCGGCGACGTTGATGCGCGTGGGGAAACCGGAAACGGTGTGGAAACTGTTCGAGCACAGTAAGGATCCCGAAGTCCGAAGTTTCTTGATCTTCTGGCTCAGACAGTTCAAAGTCGATCCCAAGCTGTTGCTGGCCGAACTGGGCGCTCTTGTTGGTGACAGACCCTCAAATAAAGTGAGCGACCTACTTTTCGATCCCATCATTTCAAAGAAACGTGCATTCATTCTTTCACTAGGGACTTACGAGGCCGCGGAAATTCCCGCGAGCGATTTCAAACCTCTGGTCGCGCGGCTGGAAGATTTGTATCGCAACGACCCAGATCCGGGAGTTCACTCTGCGGTCGAGTGGACGATGCGCGGTTGGCGGCAGGGCGATGCGATTAGTGCCATCGATGTTGAATTAGGACAGATGAAAGACCGCGGCCGGCGATGCTGGTTCGTGAACGGACAGGGGCAAACCTTTGTCGTGATCAACGGTCCACTTGACTTTGTCATCGGTTCGCCGGATACCGAGGCTGGACGCAACGAGAAACTCGAAAAGCAGCACCGTGTAAGAATTCCGCGTAGCTTTGCCATTGCTACGAAGGAAGTGACGGTCGAGCAGTTTCGAAAATTCCTGGCCGATGTGCCCAAGCCAAAGTTTGACGTTCCGACCGAAACCGACCTGAAACACAGCACCATTGTTCCCAATGGACCGTGGCTTGGCACCAACTGGTATTTGGCGGCTCACTATTGCAATTGGCTGAGCAAGCGCGAGGGCCTGCCGGAAGATCAATGGTGCTATGTTCCAGGAAAAGAAAGCTCTTTTGATGAAGGGATGTCAATTCCTCAAAATGTGTCCGACCGCAAGGGTTATCGGCTCCTGACCGAAGCAGAGTGGGAATACGCTTGCCGCGCTGGCACGAATTCTCCCCGATATTTTGGCGCTTCAATGATCACTCTGGGCGAGTTTGCGCGAACTCTTGAAACCAGTGGTGCACATGCCGGTGTTGTGGGAACGCTCTTGCCCAACGATCTCGGGCTCTTCGACATGTTGGGGAACGCATACGAATGGTGTCACGATCGAGGCGACACCATTCGACCAGAGAATAACGGGATACATGTCGACGTGATGCTATCCGACGTGATCTCGGACAAGAAAGTTCGATTGATGCGCGGAGGATTTTTCAACGAGGGCGCGATTGCAGGACGATCAGCCAACCGAGCTGGTGCCTCGCCCTCTGAAGTCAACATGGCATACGGGCTCAGGATCGGCAAAACGGTTGACTGATTCCCCCGAGGATTCCCCTGACGGAGATCACGTGGTCGTGATCCCCTTACCGCTCTTGGCGATATTCAGCGTCGGATTTCGCACGCCGGGAATGCGTACGAGAATTTGACCGCCGAACGAGAACTTTTGCGTCTTGGTGAGCATTAAGCTCACGGAATTCGCCGTGGAGGCGCTTACCTTGAATGCCGCCCGCGAAATCGCCTTCTTGGCGTTTTGATATGAGTCGATCTCATAGAATCCGCCGTTGGTCAAAGTCGCGGCGTCCACTGGAGCGCTGAACGTAATCGTGTAGACGAGCAGCTTGGGACCGGTCTTCTTCCCCTTCGAATTCACAGCCTGGCCCATCGTCCACGAAGCACTGATAATCGCGGGCGGGAGCGGGATCACGTTGATCGGCGTGCTCGGCTGCGAGACCGCGTTGCCGGCGACGAACTTGAGTGCAAGCTGCTCGCCAGTTGCGTCGGCCAATGCTGCGAAGCGAGCTACGCCGTTCACGACAGTTACACTCGCGCCTTGGAGCGGACCGACGCCACTCGCGGGGATTGCTGTCACCACCGTGCCATTGTCATCCGTTTCGAGATTGCCGAACTGGTCTTCTTCCAGAACCACCGGCTGAGTCGCAAACGGCTGGCCGGCGTTCGAACTTGCGGACGGCTGCGTTTGAATCACTAACCTGCTGGGTGCGCCCGCGTGAATCGTTATCGGCGTCGATGCTCCCGTGGCCAATCCTCCGCCAGTAAATCGAAGCGCGATTGTGCCAGCGGTGTCGGCGGCAATGCCTGTGAATGTCGCCACACCACTCTTCATCGTCGCGTTCAGCGATCCATCGAGCGGGCCCGTGCCGCTGCTCAAAGACGCGGTAAGAATGGTGGAATTGTCGCTCGTCTCAATGTTGTTGTACTGATCCTCTTCCACAACCGCCGGCTGAGTCGCGAATGCCACTCCCGCCAGAGCCGACTGCGACGGTTGCGTCACAATCACGAGCTTGGCAGGTGCTGCTGGCGCGACGTTGATCGCGCTGGAAGCACCGGTTGCGAGCGAGCCGATCGCGAACTTGAGCGCGATCGCCTCAGCTTTGTTGTCGGCGAGATTCGTAAACGCCGCGACGCCACCGTTCAAAGTTAGCGAGGTCGTCCCCTGCAGCGGTCCCGCGCCGCTGGCGAGCGAAACGGTAACATTGGACGTGTTGTCGCTGGTCACCAGGTTGTCGTATTGATCCAGCTCGCGAATGACGGGTTGCACGGCGAATGCATGGCCGGCCGCCGCGGTTGACGAGGGCTGAGTCTGAATGACGAGCTTGCTGGCCGCTGCTGCGCCAACCACGATCGCGCTACTCGTCACCGATGTCAGCGAGCCGCTGCTGAAGCCGAGCGTGATCGTTTCGGCCTTGTTATCCGCGAGGTTCGTGAAGACTGCAATGCCTGCGTGAACGGTAATTGAAGCACCACCGTGAAGTGGACCGACGCCGCTGGCGACAGCCGCAGTAATCACGCTGCTATTGTCAGCCACTTCGACGTTGTTGAACTGGTCAACCTCGTAAACGACCGGCTGCGTCACGAACGATTGACCTGCCGTCGCGGTTGCGGAGGGTTGCGTCTGGACAATCAATTTGCTCGCAGCGCCCGGGCTAACGACGATTGGCACCGTTTGCGCCGACGTGACAGTCGCGCCCGTGAATTGAAGCGTAATCGTTCCCGCCGTATCTGCCGCTATGCCCGTGAACCTGGCCACACCGGCCGTTACCGTAGCCGTGAGCACGCCGTCGAGCGGTCCTCCACCACTTCCCAGAAACGCTGTGAGCACAGTGGTGTTGTCGCCAACTTCGAGGTTGTTGAACTGATCTTCTTCCATCACGACCGGCTGAGTCGCAAGCGGCACTCCCGCCACCACGGTTTGCGATGGTTGCGTGGAAATCACGAGCTTGCCGGGTGCGCCCGGGCTGACGACGATGTTGTTCGATGGGCCGGCGGCCAATGCACCGCTTGTGAATCTGAGCGCGATGGTCTCCGCCTTGTTGTCGGACAGGTTGGTGAACGTCGCGACGCCGGCCTTGACGGTCACCGATGAGGTTCCCTGAAGTGGCCCCGCGCCGGTGGAGAGCAAGGCATTAACCACCGACGAGTTATCATTCGTTTCAACGTTATTGTACTGGTCCACCTCGTACAAAACGGGTTGCGTAGCGAACGATTGACCGGCCGTCGCTGCCGACGATGGAGCAATCTGGAAGACAAGCCGATTTGCCGCGGCCGGATTGACCAGCACCGAGCTGCTCTTTGGCGAACTCAGGCCGCCGCCCGAGAATTGCAGAGTGATGGTTCCGGCGACGTTCTCGCTGAGATTGGCAAACGTCGCGACACCATTTTGCAGTGTCGCCGTCGTTGTACCCTGGAGCGGACCATTGCCGCTTCCCAGAATGACCGAAACCACGGTGCTGCTGTCGGACGTCACGACGTTGCCAAACTGGTCGACCTCGGCAACAACTGGCTGAATGGCAAACGGTTGGCCAGCGGTCGCCAGCGCCGAAGGCTGCGTGCGGATCAGGAAGCCGCTCGGCGTCGCGGGAGAAATCACGACTGAAGTTGTCGGCGGAGCCGATCCCAGGCTGCCGCTACTCGCGGTCAAACTGATCGACCCGCTCGTCGTGGGAATCACATTGGTGAAGGTCGCAACACCGTTGACCGCATTAACCGTGAGCGTTCCGCTCAAAGTGCCCGTCGATCCGGGTGCAGTCCCGATGGTGATTGGACCGCTGTAGGTTGTGTCGATGTTTCCAAACGGATCGTGGGCGTAAACCGTCAGCGCGGTCAGGGTAACTCCTGCAATAACGCCGCCCGGTGGACGCGTGGGGATGGTAAGCCCCGATGCAGGAGCGGCAGTTACCGTGGACAGCCCCGAAAGCGTCGGCGGCAGCCCTGCGCCCGTGAATTGAAGCGTAAGCGGTCCCGCCGTGTCATCTTCGAGATTGTCAAACGACGCCTGTCCGCGCACAGCCGTCACGCTCGTGACGCCATACAGCACGCCGCTGCCAGTGGCGATCGAGGCCGTTACGACTGAAGAATTATCACTTGTGACCTGGTTGCCGTACTGGTCGACTTCATTGAGCACGATGGGGTCGGTCAGCGGATTTCCCGCCACAACATTGGCATAAGGCTGGATCTGAATCACCCATTGAGCCGCAGCCGCCGGCGTGATGACGATCGAACTGGTTGTCGCGGAATTCAACTGGCCGCTCGATAGCTTGAGCGTAATCGTCTCGGCGGTGATATCAGCCAGGTTCGTGAATGTCGCAACGCCACCCACCACCGTCACCGTGGTGGTCCCTTGAAGCGGTCCCACACCACCGCCAATCACTGCTTTGACCTGCGTGGTGTTGTCGCCCGTCTCGATATTTCCGTATGGGTCTTCTGCAGCAACGATCGGTTGCGCTGGCAGCAGCTGGCCGGCTGTTGCGGTCGACGATGGTTGTTGCAGAATGACGAGTTGGCTGGCCGTGGTCGGACTGATGGACACGTTACTCGAAGTGGCGGAGGTGACGCCGGTGGTGTTGATCGTGAACGTGATGTTCATGATCTCGGCCTTGTTGTACGACAGGCCGCTGAATGTGGCGACGCCGTTGACCAGCGTAACAGTGAGGGCGCTGCCCCTGAGAATCGAGGTTCCCGCACCGCCTCGAGCCGCTGTGATCGTGTGAGTACTGTCGCCGGTGATCACGTTGCCAAACTGGTCTTCTTCTTTCACCACCGGCTGCGTCGCGAACACCTGAGCCGCAGTACCCGTGGACGAAGGTTGCTGGGTGACCACCAACTTGGTCCCGGTCGCCGGACTAATTGTGATGCTGTTCGAAGTGGCCGACGCCAGGTTGCCGCTCGTGAACAAGAGCGTGATTGTCTCGGCCGTAAGATCGCCCAGGTTCGCGAACGTCGCCACGCCACCAACGGCGGTTGCAGTCAACGTGCCCTGGAGCGGCCCGGAACCGGTTGCGAGGGCGACTGTCACCACCGTGCTGTTATCGGCGGTCTCCAAGTTGCCGTTCGCGTCTTCCACATAGATCACCGGCTGAGTGCCAAAGGCCTGCCCGGCAATTGCTCCCGTGGAAGGTTGGGTGTGAATTTTGAGTTGAGTGCCGGGTGCCTGAATGACGCCCAGCGTGTGCGTTGAGTCGGACGAATTAAGGTAGTTGCCTACATCGGTGTACACTGCCTGGATCGTATAGACGCCGATGGTGAGCGTGCCGGGCAGGGCATAGCTAACGCTGGCCGTACCACCGGTCACCGTTCCGGTTTTCGTAGAGCCGATCGGCGTGCCGTTATTCAAGATGGTAAAGGCAACCGAGCCTTCACCCACCGGATTCCCTGCGCCAGTCACCGTCGCCGTGAGAGTCACCGACTGGCCCGAAGCGTTCAACGGAACCGAAGCGTTGGCGGCTGTGGTGACCGTCGGAGTCGAGCTGATTGATAGCTGCTTGGTTGAATCAGTCGAAGTCTGATAGTTCGCCGTGCCGTTAAACGTATCGACAATTTTATACGTTCCGCCAACAGTCCCGGCCGGAAGTGGGTAGCTCGCCGTGGCGGTTCCGTTGACGACCGGCACAGTAACAGGCGTGCCTACAGTTCCGTTAGTGGAGTTGAGAATCGTGAAGGTCTCAAACCCTTCATTCACTATACCAGCCGCGCTACTGACCGACGCCACAAGGGGAATCGACTGCACAGCCGCGCTAAAATTGGCGTTGGTCGACGTGGTTGCCGTGCCGGTGATTGCGGCGTTAACTGTCAGGCGAGCTGTGGTACTCGTCACCGACTGAAAGTTCGATGCGACGTACGCGGCCTGAATCACAAAGATACCGCCAGGCGTTCCGCCAGGCAGCACATAGGACGCCGGCGCGGCACCGCTGAGGACGTTCACGGTGACGGGGACGCCGATGACCGTCGCGCCTTGAAAGATCGTGTAAGTGATCGTGCCTTCGCTGACAATGCCGGCGCTGCTCGTCAACGACGCGTTGAGCGGGATCGTCGTCGTGGCCACACCGCTATAGGTTGTGCTCTGGCTCGAGGGCGAGAGCGTAACCGAAGCCTGATTCACCGTGAGCACTTTCGAAGCGTCGGTGAAACCGAGGTAGTTCGCGTTGCCGTTGAATACAGCCTGTATCGTGTAGGTGCCAACCACAGTGCCGGCAGGCAGTGGGTAGTTCCCACTCGCCGCGCCACTGAGGACGTTTACCGTAAGAGGATTACCAATTTGCGTGGTGCCCTGAAGAATGGTAAACGTCTCGGTACCTCCATCGATCGGCGATCCGCCGCTCGTGACCACCGCGCTGAGAGCGACATTCTGCGCGAGGCTGGAGTAGGTCACCGAAGTGGATGTTGCTTGCGTCGTTCCGGCGCCGCTGAGAATCGGTTGGTAAACGATCGTCGGCAGATTTACGTTGGTGGTATGGTCGACAATCTTCGCGGCGATTGTTGCGGTGTTTGTGGTACCCCAGTAATTACCGCTGATATCGATCGATGCGGCAGGATCTCCCGACGCAACGATGTTGTTGTTTGAGATACTTGAGAAATCATTTCCTGAGATGGAAATGGTTGCGCCACTCGCGAGATTGAGCGGCCCTGAGATCTTGCCCAGGTGAATCGTGTCGTTGGTGCCGGTCGCGAACGTGAGATTGCTCGTAAAAGTGCTGCCGGTCGCGGTGAACACGCCAGGGTTAGTCACACTGATCGACCCGCTCGTGAAGGCGGTGCGGTTCGACGTCATCGTACCGGTGACGGCAATCGTGCCGAAGCCGTTGTTTACGATGTCGCCGGTGCCAAAGCTGAGCGTGCCATTGTCGGTCAGAGTCACGCCGGTGGAGATCGACACATTGGGACCAACCGCCACTGTGGCACCCAGGGCGATGGTGAAATTCCCGGTGAAGCCGTAGGCCAGCTTCGACGTATCGGTACCAATCGCGTTCAGGTTCAGCGTCGAGCCGGCCGGCAACGTCCCAGCCGCGACGTTGATCGTGCTGAAACTGATGTTCGGCGATAACGAGGGCACATTTGCGTAAGGAATATTCAGCGTCGTGTTGAACACGCTGATTGTCGGCGTGAACGTCGCGCCGCTGTTGACCGTGATCGTGCCGCTCGTGAACGTGGTGCCGGTCGATGTCATCGTGCCGGCGTCGATGATCGTACCGAAGCCGTTGTTGACGACGTCACCAGTCGCAAAGCTGAGCGTGCCGTTGTTCGTCAAAGTCACGCCCGTCGCGATCGACACGTTGGCACCAACGGCCAGCGTGGCACCGAGTGCGATGACGAAATTGCCGGTGAAGCCGTAGGCAAGCTTCGAAGTGTCGGTGCCGATCGCGTTCAGGTTCAGCGTCGAGCCATTTGGCAACGTCCCGGCGGCAATGTTGATCGTGCTGAAGCTGGTGTTCGGCGTCAGTGACGTCACGTTGCCGTAAGGAATGTTCAGCGTCGTATTGAATACGCTGTTCGTCGGCGTAAACGTCGCGCCGCTGTTGATCGTGATCGTACCACTCGTGAACGTGGTGTGGCTCGCGGTCATCGTGCCGGCGTCGATGATCGTGCCGAAGCCGTTGTTGACGACATCACCGGTCGCAAAGCTAAGCGTGCCATTGTTCGTCAACGTCACGCCGGTGGCGATCGACACGTTGGGGCCGACTGCCAGCGTCGCCCCGGAAGCAATGATGAAATTTGCCGTGAAGCCGTACGCCAGTTTCGATGTGTCGATGCCGATCGCGTTCAAGTTCAGCGTCGCGCCACTCGGCAATGTCCCTGCCGCGACGTTGATCGTGCTGAAACTGATGTTCGGGGTGAGCGAAGCGACATTGCCGTAAGGAATGTTCAGCGTCGTATTGAACACGCTGCTCGTCGGCGTAAACGTCGCGCCGCTGTTGATCGTGATCGTACCGCTGCTGAACGTGGTGCCGGTCGATGTCATCGTGCCGGCGTCGGTGATCGTACCGAAGCCATTGTTGACGACGTCACCGGAAGCAAAGCTGAGCGTGCCGTTGTTCGTCAGTGTCACGCCCGTCGCGATCGTCACGTTGGGCCCAACGGCCAGCGTTGCATTCAGCGCGACGATGAAATTACTGGTGAAGCCATAACTCAACTTTGACGTATTCAGCCCAATTGCGTTCAGGTTAAGCGTCGCGCCTGCGGGGAGAGTACCGCCTTGAATATTGATGGTATTGAAGCTGATATTCGGCGTCAGCGACGCCACGCTGGCATAGTTGACGTTCAATGTTGTGTTGAACGTGCTGTTTGTTGGCGTGATTGTTCCGCCGCTGTTCACAGTGGTCGAGCCACTGTTGAACGTCGTTGTGCTCGCCGTCATCGTACCGTTGACGATGATCTGGCCGAAGCCGTTGTTCACGACGTCGCCGTCGGAGAAATTCAGATTTCCATTGTCGGTGACCGTCGAACTAATCGCGATCGTCGAGCCGGCACCAACGGAGAACGCTGCGCCAAGACCAATCGTCAAAGGCCCCGAAAGGCTCGAAGTTCCCGCGCTACCCAGCGTGAGCGAGCCGGTGATGATATTGACGGTCGCCGTGGAATCGGTGGCTAGACTCGAAATCGAGTCGGCTGCGCTCGAGTTCAAGAAAACGATGCCAGGCCCCGCGAGCCCGGTGATTTTCGCGGTATCCGAGGGACCAGGGACCCTGCCACCGACCCAGTTCGACGCTGTATCCCAATCGCCGCCAGTAGGGGCCGTCGTTGTGTTCCAGGTGATCGTGGACATCACGGTCCGGTCTTCAAGTCCCTCAGCCCAGGGCCGGAGACTGACCGAACGCCTGAGCTCTGCCAAACGCACTCTTCTCTGAGAACCCGATTTATGCGAACGAAGCCAGGAGAGACGGCTCATCTTTATCGCTCGTTTCGCTGAAGAGGAGTGCAGTCGCCGGTGAACTTGTGCTCAAGTCTCAGAGCGCAGTTTCTTAGCGCTGGTGGAGAGAACGCACCAGCATCCGGCGACTTCGGCGCCGAGATACGGAGTCGGTTACTAAGCGAAAGCAAAAGGATTACGCGGGAAGCCAGCATGGCCGCTTCGGCGAGAGCATGAGGCTAAAAGATTCTTGCATCGACAAACTCTGCAAGTCAACAATCTCGTCTGATATGTGCCTCCTTTTCATCAATATCTCTCACAACTCTCGATCGACCCTAGTTTTAGGGCTTGCAGACTGAGATTCTCCCCTCTTGCGCACAGCGAAAAAGCGGTCCACACGCCAGATCTGGCGACATGAGAATTGCGATCGACCGTGACACTCGTATGTCACGACATACAAGACCAAACCGGCGAGTCAAACCGAGCTGGGCTAAGCTCTGCCGACTCCGTTTTTCCCGTTCCCAATTTCAAGTCGTTCTAGATGACCAGGACTTGCGCAGATTCTTTCAGCGTTTCACTTTTTCTGTTTGGATCTTAAATAGGGACCGAAAACCTCACCTCAGGAGTTGGAACTTGGCTTGAGTTGGTCGATCGCCGCCGACAGAACCGGGCGAAGCGCGGTATCAACCCAGGGGCGTTCCAGAACCCATGAGAGGTTCTTCCGAAACTGATCGTCGCTCAAACCAATGATGCGCATGCCATTACGGGTAAGCGCCAGTGCGCCGGCGAGATTGTAGACCACATTCGCGACTTCGACCGGCATCGACGTCGTTGCACGACCCGGCTCGTCGCCAGTCCGTTTTATCGAGCGGTAAACCCGTTTGGCGAATTCCTTGATAAGCTTATATAAAGCTGCCTTATCTTCCGACGGAAGCTCTGCGAACTGAGGATCGGCCTCGGAGATCACGTCTCTCAGCGTAATTTCAGCGCGTCTCCGCGGACCGCGAACGCTCAACGGCCCAATCGATTCGAGATCATCGAGATACTCACACAATGGCATGTTGAGCCAGAATCCCAGCAAGATGCCGAGTTCGTCGTTGAGCATTTCCTGAGCGGCATCTTCGATTTTAAGAGATGAGCCCGATGACAGATCCATGTCAGGCGCGGGATCGGTGAGGAATGCCAGCCAAAGCTTGCAGCTCTTCGACTCCGCAAGAATCCCCAATAACTCTCGGAATCTCTCCTCGGCGGTTAGTTGCTCGGTGGGATCGGCGGGGACCACAGCGGCGAGGACTCGGCGAAGCACGCGTTTGACGGTCGTCACCCGATTGTCGAGCACCGTTGCGGATTGGCCAGGAAACATGACCAAAAGCTCATGACGCGTCATTGGTTCGCGTCCGGGAAAGAGCGATGCGACGACAAGTTCTTCAAAGATCTTCCAGCACTCCGACTTTCCTTGCACAACCAATTGTTCGCGGACTCGCCTGACGGCAAGATGAAGGACGCTCAGGGCGTAAAGTTCGTCACTTTCGAATGAGACGGCGTGAGGATCGTTCTGCGCTCGGTCGTCGGGCTCACGAATCTCGAACAGGTCAAGATGATCGGAAGTTCGCCGGATCTTTCGCCATTCATCAACAGCATGCCGACGCGCGGCGACGTACAACCAGTTGCGGAAACGCCCTGTGATGACAGGTCGATTGGCAAGAAAATCTTTCTCGTAGAACTTCAAGAAGAAACTTTGCGTAACGTCGTCTGCCGAGGATTCGCCGATGAAGGGGAGCAGGCTCACAGAAGTGCGAATCGCTTGATAGTAAGAATCAAGGAACTTGTCCCATGATCGAAAATTCTCCTCCGTGGTCGACTCGAACATCGTGACCTTCCTGCAAACGCGCAAAAAGCTGAACGATCGAGAGAGAGAGGCTGAGAGCTTGATACAGAGGCGTTAAAGCATATTGATGGCGTACGGTCAACGTAGGGCAAGATCGCAGGCAAGATTATCAATCATTGACCGCCACAGTTGAAACAGCCGATCGAGCGCATCCGAATGACGACAATGCTTCTGAATATTTTATATTTAGATGCTACATCACAGTGAATGGCCTCGTTGCCCGCGGACAACGCAATCTGTAACGATTGAGAAGAATTTGCCGCCAAAGATTGGCCCACGCCTCAGTTTTCTGGCAGCATAATGGTTGATTTCTTGTGCTTATCCGAATTGAGCAGCGCACCCGAGAGTGATCCAGCCATGAACAATTGGCAGTCGCGAAATCTGAACGTCGGTAAATCCTCGGTTCGGCGGCCGGTCCGTCCGCGCATCGAATCGCTTGAAGATCGGTTTTTGCTCGCCGCCGATTTCGACTACAAAATGGCGGATCGCTTCGGACTCGACCTGAATCACAACGGTCTCATCGACCTGCCTAACACCGCACAATACGCCCAGGCGACGACGTTTTCTCTGACTTTGAGCGTGAACAACGACCCAACGCCAGATTCGACCGTGCTTTATACCTGGGTGCTGAACCCACCCGGATCGGGGCCGAATATCAAGGTGCAGCGGCTGGCGTCGGATATGGCCACCAACCCGCCGGTTCTCAACTTGCCTCAGGGCGTCTATCAAACGACGTTCAGACGCTACGACATGGGTAAATTGACGACCCAGACGTCGCATCCGGTTTCTGTGCGTGACATCCTGATCGTGAGCATGGGCGACAGCTACGCATCAGGCGAAGCGAATCCCGAAAAGGTGCAGGGGCTTGAATACGAGTTCGGCGGGTCGACCGCTCCACTGTACACAGACGACCTCAGCACCTACTCCAGCACGACCTTCCTTTCCGACGTCGCCAGTCTCAGCATTAACAGTCCAACAACACCTGCACTTTGGGCCGATGCTGCGACCGGTTTTTATGGCCCCGGTCCATATGATGGTGTCGCAGGTAAGGAAGGCATGCAGGCCGAAAATGCCGATGCCCACCGTTCGACCGCGACCGGAACCGCCCAATATGCGCTTCAACTCGAACGAAGCGACCCGCACACTTCGGTGACATATGTTCTAGTCGCGCAGAGCGGCGCGACGATTCTCTCGGCGATGGGGCTGGAAACCCTTTGGGGCAAGGTGAATCCCAACTACCCGATGCCCAACGAAGTCGACGAGTTACATCGAATTATCGGTAATCGCAAGGTTGATCAACTCTTCATTTCGCTTGGCGGCAACGACGTTGAATTCGCCAATATCGCCACGACGCTGGTCGAAGATTCGCTGATTGATTCCTCAGACCCGATCTTCGCCAACGACCCGATCGGCAATTTGACCGACTCCACCAAGATCTCGCAAACGCTGGCTCAGGCCCAGGCGCTCGCCGGCCAGTCGTCGGTGGTTGCGAGTGCCCTCCATGAATTCAACACGGGCGCCCTGGTGCTCGCGAACCGATACGCGTTGCTTCGTTCCATGCTGAGCAGTTATGGCGTGCAGGCGACCGGAACCTTCATCACAGAGTATCCCGACCCCACGCGCGTGATGAAGACGATGACCAATTCGTCAACGGGAATGTCGGTTTCCGTCCCCTGGTGGGGAACTGCGCTCGACGACGTTGTTCCCGAAGCGGGCGCAACGGCCACGGTGTCTTACGTCGTCGGTCAGTTGATCGTTCAACCGCTCGATCAGGCTGTGGCAGCGGCTGCCACCGCCAATGGTTGGAATTATATTTCGGGCATTTCCAATGCCTTTATCGGTCATGGATATGCCGCGCCCAAGGATGGCACCGCCGACACAACGCGATTCATTCGAACCGCGCGCGAGTCAGTGATTTTTCAGGGGCCTTTCGCCGGAACGTTCGGCGCGGAGAGCACGGCGTTCACCTCGGGCACGCTTCATCCCAATGCCTTGGGGCATCAGGCAATCGCCGCGCAAATCTATGCGACGCTCGCTCCCACGGCGGTCGTGGCAATTACCAAGCGCGCTGGTAATGTCGTGGTCGGTGCCAATGCCGACGATCGCAAAGCCCTCAGAAACCAGGGCCTCACGTTTCACTGGCAGTTCGGCCACGTCCCGGGCAGTAGTCCCTTCCTGGAGAATGTGAAGGGGCAAAAGGTCAAAGTTCCCGCCAAGATGCGAGGAAAAACGGCGACGCTGCGCGTGACCAATCGCTTCGGTCTTTCTACGGAAGTCGCGGTCAACGTTTAATGCTTTCGCGAGCAATCGCAGGATAGCTCTTGCAGGTCTCGCTGACTATCGATGCACGATCAAAAACAAACCCCGCCGACCGACCCGTTTTGCAACGAAGTCGATCGGCGGGGGATTGATGCGATTGGAGATCGCACGATTTAACTGTGAGAAATCAATACGCGTCAGCGCTGATGACTTCGCCACCGGACCGGGTACCGAGCGACCACCAGACCTTGGGCTGGACGGTGCTCTTGATGAACTTCACGCTACCGTCGGTCATCAGGACGTTTGCACCGCCCGGATGCAGGCTGTTCGCGTTGGTGATGTTCGAGTGGTCGGCCGAGTACGAGCCGCAACCGACGCAACCGAACCGGCACTGACCCCACTGCGAGGTCGTCGAGCTGGGCGGCACGATCGTGTTGAACATCGACATCGTGTCGGCACCCCAACCCCAGAACCAGCCCTTGTTCACGCTCAAGCTGGTGCCGTTGACCGCCGTTTTGAAGGACGTGTCGCACGAGCTAAGGGTGGCGCCGAGCTGCGTCGGATCGACGCTGGCGTCGATCACCGAATAGCCGCCGTTGATGTTGACGCCGGTTACTCGCGGCTTGGGGACCGTCGCGTTGGCGTCGCCGACGAGACCTTCGCTGAAGGCGACCGTGTTCGACGAGCCGTCAGTCGCGTCGCGCAGGCCGTAAGACGTCGCGTAGTAGAACATACCCGACGAACCACCGCTGCCGGCGTTGCAATTCGGGCCGTTATCGACCGAGTTGCTGGTCCAGGTGGAGGTGCCCATGCTGGCGTAGTAGCTGTTGATGAACACGTTGCCGGCCTGTCCGTCTGAAGGACAGAGGAAGACAGCGACCTTCGCATTGCGACCGGTCAGATTCGCGCCGTTGCCGGCGTTCGACTGCATTGGATCAATGGAAAAATTGATCGCGTTGTACAGCGCGCCCTGTTCGATGTAGCCGAACATCAGCGCCTGGGCGCTCCAACCCATCCAGGCCACGCAACCCGCGTTATACGGGGTGTTTGAAGCCGCGGCACCGGGGGGGAATTTGTCGTTAGACGTGTGATAATTGTGCATCGCCAAACCAATCTGCTTGAGATTGTTGACGCACTGCGAGCGGCGAGCGGCTTCGCGCGCGGCCTGAACTGCGGGGAGCAGCAGGGCGATCAAAACTGCGATGATCGCGATGACCACCAGCAGCTCGATCAGCGTGAAACCCCGTCGCTTCAATCGAAACGAACTCATGAAATCACCTCTCGTCATAAGAAAGAAATGATAGGACGACTGAGATCGGTGCAAGGGAAGCCAGGAACCTGGCATAAGAATTTGTTACTTCTTAGCCCCGCCTTTTTTGAGTTGATTGTTCTTGTAGAAGTCCATGGAGTCCTTCGCCTTTTCGGCTGGATCGATCTTCTGGAGATCTTCCTTCGGCGCGCCGCCATCGCAACCAGCGAGCAACATGCCAGTGGTCGTTGCTACGGTCGACATCAGGACCAGAAACGAGCGACGGCTCTTCCGATTTTCGTTCATGCGATTTCCTCAAGGGTTTAGTAAGGGCGGATGCGACAAACCCGTATGCCGACATACGAGTCGATGGTAACGCGACCGTTCCAAGCACCTCGCCTCCTTCTTCGGGGGCGATTACGCGCGGAACTCGCGAATACGCGAACGGATTTGTTAAGCTGCAATCGCTGGCGACGACCGGTGGCCAGCGAAGACGTGACATCCAAGCGTTTCGATGGGAAACCGCTGAATCGGCCATGGTCGAAAGGGCCGATAAACACGACTGTTATTTCTGCTTATCTAGCAATCGACCAAATTGGTCAAGTAGCAAGCGAAAAATCTTCGTCAAATCAGTCTGCGTTCAATCGACTTATCTCCGAATTCGATCGCAACGATTTGCGCAAACTCTGGACTTCCCATCGGTCTACCGGGCGTTGATAATGGGCAAACGAGGCATTTCTTCACGATATTTCGCGATCTAATTCGGGACGAGCGGTCGAACGTCGCACGATCTTCAGTGCGCGACGACGCGTATGGGGTCTAACATGTCGGAATTGCCGCTCGGTCAGAAACAAAGTGTCCATTCTCGGCAACGCCTGTACATCGCAGCTATCATCGGAGCCGTGGTCGCCGCCGGGCTGACCTGGGGACTGGGCGAATCGCTCGGTAATCTCTTTAGGCCAAAAGAAGTCGATCCTCTCAAAGAACAGGCCGACCTTACCGGCTTCATGAAGATTATTTTATTTAACGCCGCCGTGTTTTATGGAATTCAGGGCGCGTTGTTCGGACTCATGCTAGGCCTTGTCGGTCGCGGGCTGGCGAGCGCTTCTCGTTTCTCGCCTCTTGCGGGTCTTATTGGATTAGGACTCGGCGGCATTCTCGGGGCCGCGGGCGCTTTTGGCTTCGGTACTGCTTTCTTTGCGTTTGCCACGCCGATCTCTCCCGAACTGGGCGCATCGTTACTGATGCATATCGGCATCGCCGCACTCATTGGCGTGGCGGCTGGACTGGCATTTGGCATTGGCACCGGTCGAAACGTGCCGCGTGCTGTGGTTGGCGGGCTCATCGGCGCGTGCATCGGCGCGGCGATCTACGAGGTCCTTGGAGCCGTGCTGTTCCCAATCGATAAAACCGGCGATCCGGTCGCCGCCTCAAGCACGGCCCGGCTGCTCTGGCACGCTCTCTGTAACCTTTCTGCAGCCATCGGCGCTGTGACGGTACTCACCTCCGCGCCAAAGGCTTTTGCCCCTCCTAGCCTCGATGCCGTCACTTCGTGAAACAGACCCAAAGGTTAAAAGGGGACGCTTTTGTCTGTTCCACCAAAACGGCGTGCGCGAAGGTTTGCGATCGGCCTCGGCGTAGTACTAATTCTCTCGTTGATTGGCGTTGGGCTGACCTTCGCGATCGCTGAATGGCGGTTCTCGTACGAGCTCGATCAGGCGACGCGGGAAATGAATCTCGGTCAAACGAAGTCGGCGCGCGACGCTTTGGCGACGCTTGCTCGGCGACGTCCGGGACAGGACGCGGTCGAATACCGCCTCGGGCTCTGCGAGGTGATTCTCAACGCTCCCGACGCAGCCATCGACGCCTGGGGCCGCGTCCCTGCTGATTCCGAATATGCGCCCCAGGCCTATTTGGAACGAAGCAAGCTCGCGCTTCAAAAGGGAAAGCTATCCATCGTCGAAGAAAGCCTCGATCGCCTCAAGAATCAGGACGGCGAGATCGGTTACGAAGCCGGCCGGCTGAGAGAGCAACTGCTGCTCTTTTCGGGACGAAGCCGCGACATCGGCCTGTGGCTGCAACGTCGCTGGAATCCAGATCGCGACGCAGTGGCTGTGCTGAAAGCGCACTGGCTACTCGATACACAACCGATACCGATTGGGCCAATCAGCGAGCGGCTCGATCAAATGGAAAAAGATGCGCCCGACGACGACCGCGTATGGCTCGGCCGCGCCGATCTCAACACGCGCATCGGTCGCTTTGACGAGGCCGACGCCCTGCTCAAACGTTGCGAGGAGCGACGTCCCAACGACCCCGACGTCTGGAGAGCGCGGCTCGAATGGGCGTTCGCAACGCGCAATCTCGGCGAGGCAGATCGTGCGCTGACGCATTTGCCCGCCGAGTCGTTCACGCTCAAGGAAGTCGCTGCGACCCGCGTACGGCTCGCAAACCTCGAAGCGAACGACGAGGCCGAGCGAAAGGCTCTTGAAACGCTCGTCGAGCTCGATCCCGGCGATGCTTCAGCCTGGGGGCGTCTTGCCGACCTCTCCGCCCGCGGCGGTCAGACCGATCAACTGTCTCAAGCGCGCAAGCGCAAAGACGAGCTCGACCGTGCCCGTGACGAATATCGCCGCCTGATGGGCGACGTTGCTCCCGACAATCCCGCGCACGCCGCCGAGCTCGCGAAATTCGCCGAACAGCTTGGCCGCCCGTTCGAGGCGCGTGCCTGGTGGATCGTGGAGAGCCACAGGGCGCCGCAGGACAAGTCGGCCCAGGACAATCTCGCCAGGTTAGGCACGGGGCCGTTTCCCATCCAATCGCCCACGGCCGCACGGGGCGGTACAGTTGGCGAACTGCTCGTGCGCAACTCAGCGTCCACCACAAACAGCCGCAAACCGGCGCGCGTCAGTCCTTCGCTGATCGTGCCGGTTTTTCGCGACGAAGCCGAATCGTCGGGCCTGCGATTCACTTATGACAACGATCAAAGCCCGCTTCGGCGACTTCCTGAAACGATGGGCGGCGGTGTCGGCCTGATTGACTATGACGGCGATGGCCGGCTTGACGTTTATTGCGTTCAGGGCGGAAAGTTCCCCACCGGCGCCGATGGCCCAACCGGCGGCGATCGTCTCTTCCGCAACAAAAGCGACGGCAAGTTTGAAGACGTCACCGATCAAACGAAGATCTCGTCATTCAAGCGCGGGTTCGGGCACGGAGTCGCCGTCGCGGATTACGACAACGATGGCCGCTCCGACCTCTTCGTCACGCGTTGGGGTCAGTATGCGCTCTACCGCAACAAGGGCGACGGAACGTTTGAAGACGTGACCGAGCGCGTGGGACTAGGGGGTGATCGTGGATGGCCGACTTCCGCCGCCTTTGCCGATTTCGACGGAGACGGCGATCTCGATCTTTACGTCTGCCAGTACCTTCGCTGGAGCCCGACCGAGTCGATCCCTTGCCCGAACCGCGATCGCCCTGGGACGAACGTCTACTGCGTTCCCCGCGCATTTGAAGCCGAGCCCGATCGCCTCTTTCGCAACGACGGCGGCAAATATGTCGACATCTCGCAACAAGCGGGTATCGTCGATAAGGACGGCCGCGGACTTGGTGTGGTCATTGCCGATCTGGATGACGATGGCCGCGTTGATATCTATGTCGCCAACGACATGACGCCCAACTATTTCTTCCGCAATCTTGGCGGCATGAAGTTCGAGGAAGTCGGGCTCGCAGCAGGCGCGGCGGTTAACGGCACGGGTGGCTATCAAGCGGGAATGGGCATTGCCTGCGGCGACCTTGTCGGCGACGGCCGGCTCGACCTGGCCGTGACCAATTTTTACGGCGAGTCGACGACGATTTTCCACAACCTCGGCGGCGGCTCGTTCGCCGACTGGACATCCCAGCTCGGCATGCTTATCCCCAGCCGCCACATGCTCGGCTTTGGCGCGGCCTTTCTCGACGCCGACAACGACGGCAAGCTCGACCTTGCTACGGCCAACGGCCACGTCAACGACTATCGACCGTCGACGCCCTATGACATGCCTGCGCAGCTTTATCTCGGGATCGGCGGCGGCAAACTGGTCGACGTCTCGCAACGCGCGGGCGAGTGCTGGAGCGTCCCGCGCGTCGGTCGCGGATTGGCGATTGGCGACCTCGACAACGACGGCCGCCAGGACGTTCTCATCCTCAGCCAGGGCGGCCCGCTCGCCCTCCTTCGCAACCTTGGCGCCGCTCCGTCAGCAAATGCCTCCGACGCCCACTTTCTCACTCTTCAACTCGTCGGCGCGAAATCGAATCGAGACGCCATCGGTGCCCGCGTTCGGCTTGAAATCGCCGGCAAGAAGCAAGTCGCCTGGCGCCTTTCCGGCAGTAGTTTTCTCTCAGCCAACGATGCTCGCATTCACTTCGGCCTCGGCTCCTCATCCGGTCCGATCAATCTCGAAATCCTCTGGCCCAACGGCCGAGTCGATCGACATCAAGGTCTGCAACCCGACGGCGAATATCGGATTGTCGAAGGGAACGACCGAGCGGAAGCTCGCGGCTCACAGAAGGGGCCGTCTTAATTCAAAGTCATTCGCCCATAACATCTTTTATCAAATCACGTATTCCGAATCAGCGAATGCAATTCGTTCACTTGTGAATCGACAAGAGCAGCGTTCGCAGTGATTCCAGTTCAACAGGTTTGGTCAAGTGGTGGTCAAACCCTGCGTCGCGCGTTCGCTTACGATCGGCTTCCTGGCCCCAGCCAGTGAGCGCGATCAGGGTCACGCCCTTGTTCTCCTTCTGCTGACGAAGGCGCGTCGCAACTTCGAACCCGTCCATTCCAGGCATGCCGATATCTAAAAGCACCACGCCCGGCCGGAACTCCTGAACTGCGCGAAGCGCAGCCTGGCCACTATGCACAGCGCGAACATTGGCTCCGAAATGGCTGAGAAGAATGCTCAGACTCTCGGCGGCGTCGCGATTATCATCGACGACAAGAATGCTCGATGTCAGTTGGTCGACGTCGGGAGAAACGGCATCGTCATTCGCACAATGCTGATTGGACGACATCGGAAGCCGAACGGTGAATTCACTTCCATGTCCCGGGCCGTCGCTATGAACCACAATACTGCCGCCGTGCATCTCAATCAGGCTACGGGCCAGCGTTAACCCAATTCCTAGCCCACCCTGGGCACGGCTGTAGCTCCGGTCGACCTGTGCAAAGATCTCAAAAACGCGCGACTGCATATCGTCGGAAATGCCTATACCAGTGTCTCGGACTGTGATCGTCGCAAGCGTGTCTGTCTTCGATACTGTCACCCAGATCTGACCACCATTGTGCGTATATTTCGCAGCGTTGTTCACGAGGTTCGAGATCACCTGCGTCAGGCGTACTTCATCGCCGTCGACAAGAATCGGGTCGTCGGGAAGGCTTAGGAATAGCTGGTGACCTGCGGCTTCTATCGCCGGCTGGCTGATTTCCAGAGCGTTCTTGACGATCTTCTCAAGCTCGAGATGCGCCGTTCGCAGTTCGATCTTGCCACGCGTGATGCGTGAAACTTCGAGCAAATCGTCGACTAACCGCACGATGTGATTGATCTGCCGGTCCATCGACGCCAAAGTGCGCTTGTATTCGTTTTCGTCGCTGGATTTCAGTCGCAAAATCTGCAAACCATTGCGAATTGGCGATAGTGGAGTCCGCAACTCGTGAGCGAGTGTGGCAAGAAACTCATCCTTGCGACGGTCGGTCAGGCGCAGTTCCTCTTCAATTTCGCGGCGCGCATGGTTTTCGATCTGCAACTCGCGACGCGACTCGACGGCATCTTCCATGAGATTAAGCGCAGCACGCCGGGTTTCGCGATCGTTGTCACTACCTTGCCGAGCTGTTTTTAGCAGCAAATTCAGATCGTTGACGTGCTTGTGCAGACGCAAATTCTCATCGCGCAATAGCTCATTACTACGGACAAGCTCCGCAGTACGATCGCGAATTGTTGATTCAACTTCGTTTGAAGGCTGAAGATCCGGTAGATTGCGCATGGCACCGGTCTCGAGAATTGTCGCTCTACTGATCAAATTCCAGCGAATAACGTGCCGCTTCGCCGAGCCGATCGCAGAGCTGGTTAACCTCTTTCTTGAGTTCAATCATACGGGTTTCACGCCCGACGGCCGCAACATTGAAGCGCGTAAGCTCTTCAATATGCTCACGAAGGGCTTCTTGAGTCCGTTTGCTCTCGGTCAGGTCGCGAATGATTTTTACATATCCTCGCAACTGTCCCGATGAGTCGCGTAAGGGTCGGACAGATCCCGATCCATAGAAATACGTGTGATCCTTCCGAACATGCCAGCGTTCGCTCTCAACCCGGTCCTGGTCGCGCGCTTGCCGCGCTTCCTTGTCAGCATCGCCTTTCGCCAGATCCTCCGCGGTAAAAAGGATATCTGAATTCTGGCCAATAATCTCTGATTCGGCGTAGCCAAACATCGCCTCAGCGCCCGAGTTCCAGCTATCAATCCGGCGACTGTGATCGGTCGTGAAGATCGCGAAGTCCTTCGCGCTTTCAACGAGAAGGCGCAGCCGTTCTTCCGACCGTTTTAGCGCCTCCGTGGCGCTGTTGCGATCGGTAACGTCGACAAGTGTGAGCACAACGCCCGCAATGTGGTCTTCGACCGTGCGATAGGGCTGGAACCGCGCGAGATACCAGCGGTCATCGGCCTGGACCTCGTGCTCAATTGGCACGAGCGTGCGCAGAACGTTGTCCGCGTCTCGCATCAGGCCGGGATAGTCGAGTTCGTGCTTCAGGTGGGCGAGCGGGCGGCCGACGTCTCCAGGAATCAAGTTGAAGATTCCCGCAGCGCTCGGGGTATATCGCGTAATCGTCAGGTCGCGATCGAGAAACACCGTGGCAATCGAGGTTGAAGCCATCAGGTTCTGAAGGTCGGAGTTCGCGCTCGCGACTTCCTCCATCTTCCCCTTCATTTCCTGATTGACCGTGGTCAGTTCCTCATTGATCGACTGCAGCTCCTCGCGACTCGTCTCCAGCTCTTCCGTCGCCGAACGAAGTTCTTCGTTCATCGCCTGCAACTCTTCGTTGCTGGCCTTGAGCTCTTCGGTCGAAGCTTCGTATTGCTCAACCGTGTCGCGAAGATTCGATTTCACCTGTTCCAACTCGCGCTCCAGGTGCCGAAGCGCGGGCTCGGGAATCGTAAGCGCCGCACTCTCTTCCGGAGTCGCCTGACCTTCCGTGGCTTCGCGCTTTTCGAACGTGATCAGCATGAAGCCGGGCGAAATGTCCGAAGCCGGGGCCACGCCCAGGTGCACGACGCATGGCGTGCCGTCAAGAATGAGCGGCACATCGAAGGAATTGACGGGTGTATCGGTCTCTGCTGCTCGAAAGAGCGCGGTACGCAAATCAATTCGCAGCGCCGGATGAACGACGCGCAGCAAATTGGTTGTCGGCTCGCCGCCTGTGAACTTCAGAAACTCGCCGGCGTGTTCTGACAAGTGCATGATCTCATGCTCGGAGTTCACCAGCACAGAGGGCGGTGCATACCGTTCGATGAGCTTGAAGTGCATCTCCGCGAGCGACGCTCTGTCGAGATTGAGCGCGAGCCGTCCTTGAAAGACGACTGACGCGTCAGGCACAAAATGCTTGCCGTGCACCACGGGTATGGGACGCGCATGTTCCTGCGCTTCGATGGCGCGCAACAACGAACTGGGGCCGGTTGGCAGAGGAAGACCGGCGCGAACGGCCGGTTGATGCGCATAGATGCGGTGTTTCTTATCGACGACCCGGAACAGCGGGCTACCGTCGTCCACCGCCTCGGAAGAGCCCAGGACGAGTAAGCCGCTGGGCTTGAGCGCAAAGTGAAACGTGTCGAACACACGTTGCTGGGCATCACGATTGAGATAGATCAGCAGGTTGCGGCAAGACACCATATCCATTCGCGAAAACGGTGCGTCCTTCAACAGGTCGTGCGAGGCGAACAGCACCATCTCGCGGAGTTCCCTACGCACGCGGTAGCCCTTCGCATCCTTCACGAAGAACTTGCGTAGGCGTTCCTCACTCACGTCGGCGACAATGGTGTCGGGATATTGACCCGCACGCGCCGCTTGAATGGCATCGTCGTCGAGGTCACACGCGAACACCTGCAGAAGCGGAGGGCTTTCCAGCCTGCGCGAATGCTCCAGCATAAGCATCGCCAGTGAATATGCCTCTTCGCCGGTCGCGCAGGCGGGGCACCAGATACGGACGGTGTCGTTCTGAGATTTGTTGTGGAAGAGTTGCGGGATATACCTTTCGATCGACTCAAAGACCTCGCGGTCACGGAAGAAATTCGTCACGGAAATGAGCAAATCCTGCAACAACGCCCCAGCTTCGCCCGGATGTGTTCTCAGAAACACGAGATAGTTCGGCAGGTCGTCGACGCCATTCACCTGCATCCGACGCGCAATTCGCCGCAAAATCGTCGCGCGTTTGTAATACGAAAAATCGCGCCCAGTCCGCATCCGAAGAAACAGCAAAACGTCGCGCAGCGCCGCTTCGCCATTGTCGTTGACTGTCGTCGGTGGAGGCTGAGGCGCGGGTTGCGGTCCGTCTTCCGGCGGAAGTTTCAAGCGAAGTTCATTGTCGCGATATTCGAGCAGCCGCCGCGGAATCTCGCTGACTTCGAGCACCCAATCGACCATCCCCGTATCGATCGAGCTCCGTGGCATCCCGGCATATTCCGCCTGGTCGGGATCCTGCGCAATCGTCAACCCACCGCGTTCCTTGATTCGCTTGATTCCAAGCGCACCATCGCCGTCGGCTCCCGAAAGCACAATGGCCGCGGCGTGCGGGCCGTGCGTGTCGGCCAGGGATCGGAAGAAGAAGTCGACGGCGACTCGCTTACCGCGTTCGTGCTCGAGATTGATGAGCTTGAGGTGACCGTTGATCGTCGCGAGATGCTTACCCGGCGGAATGACGTAGACGTGGTTCGGCTCGACTTTTTGGCCGTCAATCGCCTGGCTGACCGGCATTGCCGTCGCGTTCCCAAGCACCTGCGCGAGCATCGAGTGATGTCCGGGCGAAAGGTGCAGAATGACGACAAAGACCATTCCGCTATCGGGCGGCATGGCTTTGAAGAACTCAGTAAGCGGGCCGACGCTGCCCGCCGACCCCAACCATGGGCGTCATCTGGTAGCCACGGGTCGGCACGATGTTATCGATCTCTTCCGGCCAGTCCTGCTCGATAAAATCGGGCGAGACAGGCGGCAGTCCGTCTGTTCGCGACTCCGCCGCGTTTGTCGAGTCGTCTGGTTTGTCCGCAGCGCCTTCGAGAGAGTCCATCGATAGTTACCTGCGCTTCGAGAGATCCGCGGGCTTACCCAGAACTGTAAAAGTACCACTTCCGCGCCCGTGATTCCATGAGCTCGCAACGAAAGTGAATGACTGCGGTCGGAGTTTATCGTTTATAACGCAAACGCATTAATGACCTTAATTTAAACTGCTCGCTCGGACGCAAATCAACGCAACGCTGCAAGCTCATTCTATCCGTAAACCATGTCCTCAGTGGCACACGCTGAAACTATTTGGACGAGGCTGCGCTATTCGTGAATCATCGTTCAAAAAGGCCGCAATTGAATGCTCAACGCGCGGTCGGTCGTTAAGCAATTACGAGCCTCCAGCTTCAATCAGGTAAACGAAGCAAAGGATGACATTCGCAGTCAATGATTTGAAATGACTCGCATTTCATGACTGACGAGCCCTTCCTCCTCGTACTCCGTCTCACCCATCAACTGCTTGTCCGCCTCACGTTCAGCCATGAGTCGAAGTCAAACCCGCGTTCCTGCGCACGATTGCGCACGCCGGCGCAATCACAAAGCTGGTATGTACGTCAGAACGATCGACGATTTATGAAAATCTCATCAAATGATGTCTGAAGATGACACGAAGGAGACGAAAAACCGCAGATCCGATCACGAAGATTTTCTGACTATCGGTAGCCGTAAGTTCAAGCCGTCCTTGGCATAAAGCCTGCGTGCGAAGCGGGCGAACAAACACGTGCCTAGTCGTGCGAACTGCACCGGACTTATTCGAAAACGGGATCATTCGGGTTTGATACCCATCGAGATCCGCGTGACGGGGATTCCGCGCCCATGAGTTGCTTGGATCGCTTCCCCGCCGGCGAGCATGGCACTGTTCACCCTCTCAACAAGGAGATCACATCATGAGATTTCGCGGACTGATGCCTGGACTCGCGCGTTCAAACACACCTCGTCGCCATCGTCGCGCAACGCCCGGCCTCACTCTGGAAGGGCTCGAAGAGCGGCTCGTGCTCTCGCACACGGCAATCGCCCCCGCGCACGTTACGGCCCTGGTTCAATCGCGTTCAAATACGTCGATCAAAGTTCCCATTACACTCACGAATATCACGATCAATAGCCTGGTCGCCGGGGCGAACGGCTCGCTGAATCTCTCAGGATCAGTCAGCGGCACAATTCTGGGCCAGACATTCACCGGCACCGTTTCCGGCACCATCACCCAAGGGCACGGCAACAAGGCCGTCCCCACGCTGCGGCTCGACATCCAACCGGTCACGCTGAACACACTCGGCCTGAATCTCGCGACAAGCCCGATCAGCATCACGCTCACGGGCAATCGAGGCGCGGGAGTGCAGGGGAGCGCACTTCGAACCCAGTTGAACGGCATCTTGAGTGCAGCCAACTCCGGGTCATCCGTCACGGCAACGGCGAATCTCAACACGCTGCTCGGCCAGAACGTGATGACCGACATCAACCTCGCGCTCAGCGCAGAGAAGGCCAAGCTGCTTTCATTCAACGGCGCAACGAACGTCTCGGGACCGACGATTGGACTCTCGCTCGGTACGAGCCGGATTAATCCGCAAGGTCTTTCCGTCTCCGTGACGAGCGGCCTGAAGGGGTCAGTGACCGTGGGGATTACGGGCACCGCGTCGGGCGGACAGTTCGGCACGTTGCTGGGCACGCTGACCGGCGGCCTTCATGGAAACGCGCTTCGGAATGAAATTGGTGCGGTATTACGCCAGATCACCAACCTGGCGATCACGCTGCCTGGCGGCGGCACAACCACGCCCTCGCAGCTCGTCAAACTCGACATCAAGCCGCTCGACCTGAACCTGCTCGGCCTGGAAGTGAAGACGAGTGAGATCATGGTGACGGTTTCGACTCAACCAGGTTCGGGCGAGTTGCTGGGCAACCTGCTGAACACACTGAGCGGCTTGACAAACCTCACCGGCGTAAGCAACGCGCTCAACAACGTGCTGGCCAACGTGACGACACTAGCGAACGCAGCCAGCCTGAACGTTAACGGCGTGGTGCCCGGCGGCTCGCTGACGACATCCACTAGCACCGCCGACGTGCCGGTGCTCAACGCTCACATCGCGCCGGTGCATTTGAACTTGCTGGGCGCAGTGGTCGACACCAGTCCGATCGACCTGACGATCATCGCGCACCCTGGCAACGGCAACGTTCTGGGGAACGTTGTTGCCGATCTTGCGAATGCGCTCAACACGCAACCGACCAATGGTCCGCTCGATATTCCGGCTCTGACGAGCCAGATTCAAACGCTGAACAACGAGCTAGCCGCGACGTTGCCGAACATTCCCGCAGCGAATTCGCCGCCGCATACCGTGCCGACCGGAACCACCAACGTGCTGAGCCTGAACGTGGCGCCGATCAACCTGAACTTGCTGGGCCTGGTGCTGCACACCGACCAGATTCAGGTGAACGCCGATGCCGAGAGCGGCGACGGCAAGCTGCTGGGCAATCTGCTCACCGGCGTGCTGAATTCCGTCAACGGCACGCCGAGCAATCTGACCGACCTGAATAATCAGGTGAACGACCTCCTCGCGAAGGTAGTGGGCGTGCTCAACGCGTCGACTCTGACACTCGCTCCAAATGCGGTGAGCAACCTGAGCCCGACGCTGAAAACGCTGACCTTGCCAAACCTGGTGAATACATCAGGCACGTCTGCCAGCTCGCCCATCCTCGACCTGAACGTGGCATCGTCGACATCGACGCCGCCGGTGGATGTCGACCTGCTCGGCCTGGTCGTCTCGACGAGCGACATCCACGCAACACTCACCGCCCAGACCGGCAACGGCCAGGTTCTCGGCAACCTCGTCTACAACGTCTCGCACTTGCTCGATCCTGGCGGATCGACCGGCCTGCTCGCGCTTCTTGCAGCGCTCGGCTTATAAATCGCTGGCGCATGGCCTCAGCAAAAAATCCCTCTCAATGCCCCGGGGTGCTTACCTCGGGGCATTTTTTGCGTATTGAAGTTCGCCGCTTGCGCCTTCGATCTCTCGGATCTTCGCCACACGCGATCAAATCTGCGCCACACCGCCGTCCACGAAAAGCTCGCTTCCCGTGACGAAGCTCGAATCGCTCGACGCAAGGAATAACGCGGCCGTTGCGATTTCCTCCGGACGTCCCATTTTGCCTCGAGGGATGAGCTTGACGAACTCATCAATGGCGTCTTTCGGCACGCCTTCGAGAATTGGCGTATCAATGGTTCCCGGGCTCAAAACATTGACGCGAATGTTGCGCGATTTCAGATCAATCGTCCACGTCCTGGCGAACGACCGGAGCGCCGCCTTGCTCGCGCTGTAGACGCCAAAGGCGGGAAAGCCCATCGAGGCCGCGATCGACCCGTTCATGATGATCGAGCCGCCATCGGCGAAGAGTGGCAATGCCTTCTGCACGGTGAAAAGCGTGCCGCGAACGTTGAGGCCAAACGTCCTGTCAAACTGCTCTTCAGTAATCTCGCCGATGGGGGCGAATTCGCCGGTTCCCGCACTGGCGAATAAAACGTCAATCCGACCCTTGGTTTTCTGCACAACTTCGTAGAGTCGATCGAGGTCGGCAAGATTGGCGGCGTCTCCCTGAACACCAGTCACATTTCGGCCAATCGCCTTCACTGCCTCATCGAGCTTTTCTTGACGTCGCCCCGTGATGAAGACATAAGCGCCTTCCTCCACGAAGAGCTTGGCCGTGGCCAGCGCCATACCAGATGTTGCACCTGTAATCACGGCCACCTTGTCGTTCAGCTTGCCCATCGAAACGCCTCCGGAGTGGCAAAAATCCCGAATCGTGGATATGGTAGAGATCGCTTTCAGGAGGACAAGTACTAACCTTCTGGTAAGTGGCCCTCCGAAGTGTGGAGCGGATTCTGATGCGCAGACCCATTCGAGGCTGCGGCCTCGAGGCGGCTCTTGCCGTCGTCGGCGGCAAATGGAAGCCGATTGTGCTCTGGAACCTCGCTGGCGGCGCCCGCCGCTTTGGCGAGTTGCGGCGCCTCGTGGAAGGGATCAGCGAAAAAATGCTGATCCAGCAACTCCGCGAAATGGAGGCGGATGGAATCGTTGCCCGCAAGGATTTTCAGGAAATCCCCCCGCGAGTCGAGTACGCCCTTACCGACCTCGGTGTTTCGCTCGCCGAGACGTTACGTCCACTCTGCGAATGGGGTCGCGAGCACATGGCCCGTATCGAAAAGACGAAGGCCGCAGCGGACTGACGCTCGCTCGCTAGACCGCTCCGTCGGTTCGATAAATATACTTGTCAGTCAGTAACCATATAACATTTTGTGCCTTCCATCAGACCGCGCAATCTGGTGAAAATGCGGTTGGGAGACGACCGTGAACGATCATCGCAAGAAGCAAAACTCAGAAAACGACGCCCTTGGCTTTCTCCGCGAAGGCGGAGAGATGGCAGAGCGCATCCGCGCGTTCGACTGGTCCACCACGCCGATTGGTCCGGCTGAGTCGTGGTCGCCTGCGCTCCGGATGGCGATCCAGCTCATGCTGTCGAACCGTTTGCCCATGTTGCTGTGGTGGGGGCCAGAGTACGTTTCCATTTATAATGATCCTTATCGCCCCGTGCTTGGCAATAAACATCCCTGGGGTTTAGGCCGACCCGTCAGCGAATGCTGGCAGGAAATCTGGCACGTTCTTCGGCCGCTCATCGACATCCCCTTTCAAGGCGGTCCTGCAACCTGGAACGAGGACATTCTTCTCGTCATCAATCGCTACGGATTCAACGAAGAGACGCACTGGCTGATCGCTTACAGTCCGGTGCCCGACGAAAGCGCTCCGAATGGAATTGGCGGGGTTTTGGCGACCGTTTACGAAACGACTGCGAAGGAATTGAGCGAGCGCAGGATGACCGCGCTCCGCGACCTGGCCAATCATCGTGGCGAAGCGAAAACCGCCGAAGAAGCATGCGCGGCGGCTGCAAAGACGCTCGAAACATACAGCCAGGACATTCCCTTCGCATTACTCTATCTCGCCGAACCCGACGGCAAATACGCGCGCCTGGTTGCGACCGCAGCGGTTGGAACGGAGCAGGGGATCGCACTGCAGATCGTTGATCTCGAAGCCGTTGGTAGCGTCTGGCCGCTTGCGGAAGCAAAGCAGACGATGCAGCCGCAGGCTGTTACGGATCTACACGCACGATTCGAATTCATTCCGGCCGGTCCCTGGCCCGACCCGCCTCAAACCGCACTCGTATTCCCGATCAGTTCTGGCAAGCCTCACGAACCCGCCGGGTTTTTCATTACAGGGATCAGCAGCCATCTTAGCCTTGACGATCCTTACCGCGGCTTCCTGGAACTTGTGACGACTCAAATCGGCACCGCCATCGCTAACGCACGTGCGTTCGAGGAAGAGAAACGCCGCGCCGAGTCACTGGCCGAGCTCGACCGCGCCAAGACGACCTTCTTTTCAAACGTCAGCCACGAATTCCGCACACCGCTGACACTCATCCTTGGGCCACTCGACGACGCCATTCGCGAGACCGATGACGGTCGGCTGCGCGATCAATTGTTAACCCTTCAACGCAACGCACTGCGGCTCCAGAAGCTCGTAAACACGCTTCTCGACTTCTCACGAATCGAAGCGCGACGCGTTCAGGTTTCTTACCAACCTGTCGATCTCGCAGCGCTCACGAACGACCTTGCGAGCAACTTCCGATCGGCCTGCGAGAAAGCAGGACTCGAAATGATCGCCGACTGCAACCCGCTTTCTGAGCCTGTGTATGTCGACGTGGAAATGTGGGAGAAGATCGTTCTCAATCTGATTTCGAACGCGTTCAAGTTCACACTCAAAGGGCGAATTGAGATTACGCTACGCAGTTCGGGTGAATATGCAGAGTTGGTTGTGCGCGATACGGGAGTGGGAATTCCGGCCGACCAAATGCCGCGGCTGTTCGAGCGTTTTCATCGAGTCGAAGGCGTCACAGGGCGATCTCAGGAAGGTTCGGGCATCGGCCTCGCGTTGGTGCGAGAACTCGTGCGTCTCCACGGCGGCGAGATTCGCGCTGAAAGCGAAGTCGGCGCGGGGACATCGTTCATCGTGACGATGCCATTCGGCACTGCGCACCTTCCAGGCAAACAAGTTGCTCATCAATTGGGAGTGCAATCGACCGGACTTCGCGCAGGCCAGTACGTTGACGAAGTATTGCGCTGGCTACCCGATGCGACGACAGAAGATCAAACGACGACGCTCATCGGCGAAGTTGAACTCACAACGAAATCGATTGATCAGGCTGTGGGCCACCGTCCCCGCATCGTGCTCGCCGACGACAATGTCGACATGCGGCAATATCTTCAGCGCATCCTCTCTCCGCATTATCACGTCGAAGCTGTACCTGATGGTCGAGAGGCTTTGCAAGCCATTCGTCGAGAACTGCCCGACCTCGTTTTAACCGACGTGATGATGTCGGATATCGATGGGTTCGACCTGCTGAAAGCGCTGCGTTCCGACCCACGCACCAACGCGCTGCCGATCGTGATGCTAACAGCCCGCGCTGGGGAAGAGAGCCGCGTTGAAGGCATGGAAGCCGGCGCCGATGACTATCTTGTAAAGCCATTCAGCGCTCGTGAACTACTCGCGCGTATTGGCGCGCACACACAGATTGCTCACCTCCGCCGGCAGGTCAATGATACGATTCGAGAAAGCGAAGAGCGGTTCCGGGCGCTCGTTCACGCGAGTTCGGATGTGGTTTACCGCATGAGTGCGGACTGGTCCGAAATGCGCTTCCTCCAGGGCCGCGAGTTCATTCCCGACACGAACGAGCCAAGCCAGACGTGGCTGGAGAAGTACATCCACCCCGGCGATCAAGCGCATGTTTTGGAGGTGATTCAGACGGCGGTCCGAGACCGGTGCGTGTTTGAGCTAGAACACCGCGTTTTACGAGTCGATAACTCGATTGGTTGGGCGTTCTCGCGCGCGATTCCGATGCTCGATGATCGTGGCGAGATCATCGAGTGGTTTGGTATGGCCAGCGATGTAACCCCACGCAAGGAAGGGGAGGTCAAGCTGCGCGAGGGTGGTGAGAGAATGCGACTGCTCTGGGAAGCAGCCGCCGTTTTGCTCACCACTGACGATCCCGACACGATGTTGCAGCAACTTTTCCACAAGATTGGACCGCAACTCAAGCTCGACACATATTTCAATTTCATGGTGAACGAAAGCGGCACCGGTCTGAAACTGGCGTCGTGCATTGGTATCCCAAAAGAAACCGTCCGCTCGATTCAGCACCTGGCATTTGGTCAGGCCATCTGCGGCACCGTGGCCGTTCGTCGCGAACCGCTGACCGCTACGTTCATTCAGGAGTCCGACGACCCGAAGGTCCAATTGGTGAAGTCGTTCGGCATCCGCGCCTATGCCTGCAATCCGCTGATGACCGGCGGCGAACTACTCGGCACGTTGTCCTTCGCGAGCCGCACCCGCGACGAGTTCGATCCTGAAGAGTTGGACTTCCTGCAAACGATCTGCCGGTACGTCACCGCGGCTTATGAGCGGTTGCGACTGATCGGCAAATTGCAGGATGCCGACCGTCGCAAGGATGAATTCCTGGCGACGCTAGCGCACGAACTTCGCAATCCACTGGCACCGATTCGCAATGGTCTGGAAATCCTGCAACTGGACGGAACGACTGAGCAGATGGCAGCCGAAGCCCGCGGCATGATGGAACGGCAACTTGCACAGATGGTGCGACTGATCAACGACTTGCTCGACCTGAGCCGAATCAGCCGAGGAAAAATCGAGTTGAAGAAGGAGCGCGTCGAACTGGCGAAGGTGATTCAATATGCCGTGGAAACAAGCCGTCCCGTCATCGAGCAGGCGGATCACAAACTCGTCATCAAACTTCCCAACAGTGCGATCTTTGTAAACGCCGATTCAACACGACTCGTTCAGATCTTCTCGAATCTGCTCAACAACGCCGCCAAGTACACAGAGCGAAATGGCCGAATCGAGCTGACACTTCAGCGCACCAACAACGAGGCGGTTATCTCCGTAAAAGACAACGGTGTCGGCATTCCGGCGAACATGCTCCCCAAGGTATTTGATATGTTCACCCAGGTTGACCGTGACCTCGAGCGGTCTCAGGGTGGACTTGGGATTGGCCTGTCGATCGTGAAGCGGCTGGTTGAGATGCATGGCGGGCGTGTCGAAGCGAAGAGTGAAGGCCGCGGGATGGGCAGCGAATTTGCGGTTCGACTGCCCGTCGAAACCTCATCCGCACTCTCAAGTGATGGCGACGGCCGAGCGCGCAAGGCATCGGGGCGCCGACGCATCATGGTCGTAGACGACAACTACGACGCCGCCATCAGCCTGGCCATGATGCTCGAACTCATGGGGAACGTGACAAAAACCGCACACGATGGAATCGAAGCGCTCGAAGTTGCGGCTGTCTTTCGTCCCGACTTGATCTTCCTCGATATTGGCATGCCTCGCCTCGATGGTCACGAAACCGCCAAGCGAATCCGCGGGGAATCGTGGGGTGAAGACATCGTTCTGGTCGCCCTCACAGGCTGGGGACAAGACAAAGATCGCCGAAAGTCGCAAGAAGTTGGCTTCAACTTACACGTCGTCAAACCGATCGAACCGGCGGTCCTGCAGGCAGTGCTCTCTAGTCTCAGCACAGCTTGATGCCGAGTTGAATCTCACTTCAAAGCACAGATGATGAGAGATTTCCGTTAACTCTTTAACAATACCTCTTGCGGACTACGCGAGAAGACGCTAACTTCATTCTATCCGTTAATCCTTTAACAGCACGGTTGACGACAATGCCTCGACGAACCCTGCAACCGCTCACCGAGCGCGAAGCTCAGATCATGAATGTCGTCTGGCGGCTTGGCGAGGTCACGGCCGACCAGGTTCGCGAAGCCTTGCCAGGCAAGCCGCACGACTCGACCGTGCGCACGCTCATGCGCGTGCTCGAAACCAAGGGGTATCTCACGCACGAGGTACGGGGCAAAGCGTATGTCCATCGCGCCCTGGTTGAACGCCAGGAGGCGCAGAAACTCGCGCTCGGTGGATTGCTCGCGCGGCTATTTTCAGGGTCGGCGGAAGACCTTGTGTTGCGTCTGATCGAAGACGAACACCTGACGCCGCAGCAGTTAGAGGAACTTCGCCGTTCCTCCACTTCGCCCGCCAAACCGAAACGTCGAAAGAAAGGAGAATCCTCATGAATCCTTCTTCGGTCGCGTCGTGGTCGCAATCGATCCTCGAGTTCGGTATCGATCTGGCAGTGAAAGCGACTGCTCTCATTGCAATTGTGCTCATAATTCAATACGCCGTAGTGCGCCGGCGCGCCATTCTGGGATCAGCCGTTGGCAACGCTGGATTAATTGGTTTGCTGTTATTGCCACTATCATCGCTGTGCCTGCCCTCAACGCGCCTCGCCTTGCTACCCGCGAAAATGACTGCGTCCAGAGAGCCCGGCGCATCTGCTTCCACTAGTTTTGATAATCACTCAGTTCCTACCGATAACACCGAGCCTGCACCACGATTCGTCTCGCTCGATTCGCAAGATGTTGCCGATGCGCCGCGATCGCGGACGAGATTCGTAGCGGGTCCTGCCAATCCTGCTCGTGTCGTCGATGCACCGGCTCACGCGGAGTCTATATCGCCGCCAACAGTGCGACTGACAATCGACTGGGCATGGGTGACGATTGGGATTTATGCCAGCATCACCTTAGTTATGATCATCCGCCTCCTCACCTCGATTCTCGCCGTCGCACGCCTGCAGCGGTACTGCTTCGAGGTCGTCGATGTCAAATGGATCGAGCCACTCGAACATTGGCGGCAACGGCTGGAAATTGGCCGTTGCGTTCAAATGGTATGGTCACAGCGCGTGAGGATTCCCATGGTGCTGGGATGGCTTCGTCCCACCATCGTGTTACCCATTTCGCTGACCGAAGAGAAGTGCGGCCAGCATGTTGATGCAGTGCTGCTCCACGAACTTTCGCACGTGCGGCGTGACGACTATCTCTGGAACATCATCCTGCGCCTGGTCGAGTCGCTCTACTGGCCGCACATTCTGGTTTGGGTGTTGGGCCGAACCATTACCGCGCTTCGCGAACGGGCGTGCGACGACCTCTGTATTCATGAAATGGGTGGTTGCTCGTCCTATCGTGAAACACTGCTCACTCTGGCATCCGGCATCAATTTCCGTCACGGCCCAGCACTTGGCCTGGCGATGGCGCGACCATCGAAACTTGGTAGACGACTCGCACAGATCGACCGCAGCACTGGTCACGATCGCTGCGTTCCTGGCTTGCCCGCACGCATGATCATCACCTCGCTCGCGGTCGCCATGGCGACAATCGTTGGCACCATTCAACTCGTCCGTCGCGAAGCGCATGCAGCCGTTGTTGTCGAACCTACGGCCGTTGCAGAGGCAGCCATACCGAAAGCCGCCGGGCGCGTGTTTCATCTGCACGTGGTCGCCGCCGATACGGGGGAGCCGGTTGCCAATGCCCAGGTGCGGTTAAGCATTGGCCTTCGTCGCGAGTGGCCTAAGATCGATGCGCTAGGCAATGTTCACATCTTACACTCCACAGGCCCAGCCGACACAAGTTTCAGCGTCGACGTTTGGAGCGCTGATCGGGCGATGCAACGTTTTAATTGGGGCGGAGATCCTGCCAAGCCAATCCCCGATGGCGAGACGATCAAACTTCATCAAGGAGAAAAGCTTGGCGGAGTCATTCGCGATGAGGATGGCCATCCCATATCGGGTGCAGTAGTCCATATTTGGAGCCATAACTACAAGACGAAGGATCCCCACGAACTGATGTTCGATCTACTGGCCACCTCAGGTGCCGACGGCAAATGGCAAACGGCAGGAGCACCCGAGACGACAGGTGAGTTACTGGGCTTCTATGTCGTTCACCACGATTATCTCAGCGGTCGAGACTATTCCCAGAAGGAAATCATCCCCAAGATCGCCAATCTCCGCGCTGGCACAGCCGTGACGGTCATGAAGAAGGGGGTGCCGATTGAAGGCCGGGTGGTCAGCGCCGATGGCAAGCCCGTCGCTGGGGCTCGTGTGCTATCCGCCTCCTATAAAGGAGCGTTGTTCTCTGATCTGACAGAATTCACCGTCACCACCGACGTCGACGGTCATTTCCGTACTGGTCAGGTGAAATCGGGCGATTGGTTTCTCGTAGCGATGGCCAAAGGTCACGCGCCGGGAGACCAGCAAGTGAAAATCGGATCGGCTGTACAGCAAGTCGAAATCAAGCTGGGCCGGCCTCGCCCTTTCAAGGGCCGCGTAGTCGATAGCGGCGGGAAGCCAATTGCAGGCGCGTTCGTCAACTTCGACACCTGGCGCGGATATCGCGATCTGGGCGCGTTCTTCTGGACCGACGCCGAAGGCCGGTTCCGCTGGAACGATGCTCCGGATGATGAAACGAAGGTCAATGTGATGCGACAAGGCTATCTTGACCTCATATTGGAGTCCACACCACCATCCTCTGATGAAGTAACCTTCACACTCTTCGAATCGCACTCGATTCGCGGCACGATTCGCGATTCTGTAACCAAGAAGCGGGTCGACAGGGCATCGGTTGAGTATGGAATCGTTGACCCGAAGACTGGAGAACCAGCCACCTGGACTACCATGTCACATGCTGGATTTTCCGGCATGGTCTATCAAGGCGAACTGCACGTGAACCTTCCCGTTGCCGCCGATCTCTTCAAAATCCGCGTGCAATCACCTGGGTTCCAAACCTTCGTTTCGCGGGCTTTCCGGCGCGACGAACGGACGATACTCGACTACAACATCTCGCTCGTCCCCGGTATTGCGGCTGGCCCGCGCGGAAAAGTGATTCGTCCCGACGGCAAGCCGCTTGTCGGCGCTCGTGTTTACAGCACGCAGCTTAACGAAGGATTCAACATAAGCGACAACGGAATCAATGTCCGTGGCATGAACGGTAAAGGTCGGGACGAGGTTACCAGCGCCGATGGCTCATTCTCGATTCCTCAATACGGGAATTTGAGCGCCGCCTTAATCGTGAGCGATGACTTCTATGCGATCGCCAGCAAGGCAACGTTAGATCAGAACCTCGTTGTCGAATCGAAGCCGTATGGCGAAATTGAAGGACGCTACATGATCGGAAGCCAGCCGGCTGGGAATCTGGATCTTGAGTTACGCGGCTTCACGCAGAACCGCTCGACGGAATTTTGCAGGGTCTCATTTCATCGCAAGACGACGACCGATCAGGATGGCCGGTTCGTGTTCAAGAAGGTTATCCCCATCGACGGACTGCGAATCTCGCGAAACGAGAGCAGTGATAAGCCAGGACGAGTCTGGGGTCTTGGCATGCCGGTTCGGCTCGAGCCGGGCCAAAAAATCACGGTGACGGCCGGGGGTAGAGGCCGTCCCATCGTGGGGCGAGTCGAGTTGCCAAAGGGCTGGACGAAAGCTATCGATTTTACCGAGAGATCGACGGCGACTATCGAGACCAACCGCGCCATAACCCCATATCCATTGAAGATGTTCCGAGGAAAGACATCACTTGAGAACAGAGAATGGAGCGAGTGGTCGCAGCGCTGGTACGACAGCGCTGAGGGACGCGAATATGAGGAGCAACGCGTCGCCATGAATGTCGGCCTTCAACCTGATGGCTCGTTCCGAATCGATGACGTGTTGCCCGGCGAGTATCGTTTGTCGGTTCGAGTGAACGAAGAGAGTCCGAACCATAACATCAGTCCCTTCGCGAGAATCGTGCATGTCTTCACTGTCCCGCCGATTGCGGGTGGTCAGAGCGACGAACCGCTCGCGCTTGGTGCGCTGCAACTCCAACCCAGGCTCGTTCTCAAAGTGGGAGAGCCTGCACCCGCATTTGAAGTCACGACAGTCGATGGTAAGAAGCTCGCGGTGCCGGGCGACTTCAAGGGCAAAGTTTTGCTGCTCGACTTCGGAACGATGTGGGATATGCAGTCTCGACTGCAAGTTCCTCGGTTGAACGAGGTGCACCAGAAGTTCGGCAAAGATCCGCGCTTCACAATTCTCAGCCTGCTTTCCGCTGCTGACAACACCGAGGCGAGGAAGTTTATCGAAGAGAAGGGACAACAGTGGGACCAGGCCATCATCGGTTCAATGTCGAACCCGATCAGCTCAGCCTATGGGGTTGACGACCAAAAAACTCCAGCCGCCATAGTGATTGGCCCCGACGGAAAAGTGCTCGCGAAGGATCTTTGGTACAGGGCTATCGGTAAAGCGGTTGGCGCAGCGCTGGACAAGTATCCGAAGTAACGCTCAATCAAATGAATGCGCAGCAATCAACTGCGAACTTGGCGCGGATTATTCCGCGTCTTTTTCTCAGTTCTGATGCTCAGACTTTTAGAATCCGATCCAACTCGTCGCGAAGCTTTTTGCCTGTTTCCGGTCGTGCCATCGCCACGAAGGCAATTTTTCCTTGAAGCCACGCGACAAAATGCGGATGGCCAAACGTGTTCTGCTTCTCGAGCCCTTCAATTCGCGCCTTGTGAAGAATCGCACGGAGCTGGCGAACTTCTTCGCGACGGACGCCTGGTCGATCGTTAACGACAAGGCCAGTCACCATCTGTGAAGTGCCTTGCCGAAGAACCCGGCTCTTTTCTTCGTTGACGGCGAATCCCTCGTCTTGAGCGATGTGGCGGATTCTGGCCATGAGGTAGCCGACTCGTCCTTCAAGTTCGGCATCGCCCGAAAACGTCAGATCGTCGGCATAGCGGGTGTATGAGAGACCAAGCTTTGTGGCCATGCCCGTTAGCCGTTTATCAAGCCGGCGCGCGACCTGATTTGACAGGCCTGGACTCGTACAAGCCCCCTGAGGCAACCCGCGTTTCCCTGTTGCGACGTGATAGGTCACACCATCATAAATCACCGTCCTGCGCGGGCATTCGGTGCAGAGCAGGGCAAGGATCGTCGCCACCGATGGCGAATAGCCGAGCCTCTGGAACACGCTCCGCACGCGAGGGAATCCGATGCTGGGGAAGAACCCCTGCAAATCCATATTCACCACAATCGCCCTCTGACAGTGCGGCTGGGCGTTGCTCAGAATACTTCGTCCCGTCACAAATCCGTGAGCACACGGTTCCACGGGTAACTTATTGATGATCTCATCAAGTATCCAGCGCTGCGCTTTGGCAAGGCCAACATACGGCGCACTCAGAGTGCGAGTACCACCGCTTTTTTTCGGTACGGTGAACTGAACGTAATGAACCCGCGACGCCGCCTCGCTGTGAAATGCCAGCCAGCGAAGTTTCGAGATTGAAATCCCGAGCGCGGCCGCGAGGTCAGCCGGTTTCGACAGAACGGGAAGCCCAGCCGTCGTCAGAGCATCAACGTCGGAGCGATGATCGCCGAGCCGTCCGCTGACACCTCGTCCCAGAAACGTGATCTCGGTTGCTTTGCGATGTGCGATTTCAGCTGCTCGCCGTCTTTTGCGCTCGACCGCTTCGGCCTTTTTCCGCGCCTTCAATCGCGCACGGGCCTCACGGTCTGCCGCAACGGCCGCCTCACCTTCGACCGCTGCTTTGTGGTCGATTGCAGCAAAGGTCGGCTTGATCTGATCCATCAGAGCGCCGATCTCGTGAATCTCGTGCAGTTGCTCGGGCGAGAGCAGCCCCTGAGTTACGAGCGCGCGGTCGATCAGTTGCGTTCGAGGATCATCGGCAGGCGGAATGAGGTCGCGACGGCCGAACCACGGATTGGCGAACAGGCTCGTTCCCTTGGCCGCGTTCTTGATCTCCTGCCGCGTTATTGGTGCGTACGTATTGGGATTAAGGTCAAACGACCGCTTCGCCTTGATCGCCGGCCCGTTCGCGTCAGCGACAAAATAGGGGTCGGATTGTGGTTCGGGAATCGAAGCCGTTGGTGACAGGATTGGATTGCTTGATACGGGCGGCGGTGGCGGTGGCGGGACTTCGTCGAGGAAGCGAACTTCGCGGGTGGATTGAGGCGGGTCGCCGAAGACTAGCCGGCGGATCAACTCGAAGAGATTCATGGGGACGTCGGCCAATCTCTGAGATGACGTGAAAAACGAGGTGAACCGCTTCCGACTTCGAAGCGACGACCAGGGGCGTTCACCGAGGCCCGCCACGCCTCCCGTACGGCGGGGACAACGGTTGACTCAGCCCGCCGTACGGGAGGCGTGGCGGGCCAAAAGAACAACGCTCCTGGGGAAGCAATCTAGGAAGCTAGCTCGGCCACGGCGGAACGCCGCAGCATGGTGGTCTCGGAAAGCGGTCCACCTCGTTAGCCGTACTCTGCCTGTGAAGTTATGCATTGTCAACGAAAAACGCGGCGAAGATTGAAGTCATATTCTCATGGCGTTTGCGCACGCCTGAGATCAAGAACCGAGCGAAGCATACCAGGCGTCCATCGACGGCGCTCGCAACTGGGCTGTTGCACTTTCACGAAGCGCCTGCAAGTGGCGGCATGGTCCTTTACGCAACCCTCCCGTAAAGTGGTGAGAGCATGTGCATTTGCCGCGAAGCATTCGGCCATCGGCGTCGAGCAGCAGCGAAACAGGTCGCTCTGGCACCGAGCCTTCGAGAATACGCAGGCCATCGGGACGCTTATCGTCGCGCGTGACGTGCACGCTCCCTCGCTCCACCAATTGTTTGGCGGCAGCCGTTTCTGGGCTTTCGGGAGTCATCTGATCGAGGGCAAGCGGCACAGGCATAATCTGGCGCCAGCGATAGACCTTTGCGTGTAAATCGTGAATCACTTGCCCCATCAAGGCGAGGCGATTGAGACCCGCCGCCACAAACGCCGGCGCCGCACCAGTGCGCTGACGGATCTCCTCGAAAGTTCGCGTCGGGCTATCGCGGAATACGTTGGCAATGTCTCCCAGCAGAGCAGGGCTAGGCTCGGCCGGTGGAGCAAGTTGATCGAGCGCGGTCGATCCGGTCCAGTCATTAGCAGTCCAGCCCGAAAGGCCGAGCAGCAGACGCATCTCGCCCATGCGAATCGACCAGAAACTCGGCAAGCCGGTTCCGAGCAGATAGACCTCAGCCTCATCGAGGAGTGGAAGCAACCGTGCCAGCAATCGCAGGCGATCGCGGCCCCAAACGCGAATATCTTCCGATCGCGCACCTGAGTAAACATTCGAGTGCAATGTGATGCGTTTTTCCCAGGGCTCGAGAATCATCACCACCGGCTTGCCCGGCCGGAGCTCGAATCGCACTGCGCGAGGGCTCTTTGCTGCGCGATGGCGTTTCAAAAACGCGAGAACGTTGTAGATCCCTTCGCGGCTAACGGGCACCTTGCGCATCGGCAGGCTCATCGCCGCCTGAACCTGCATGAAGCCTCTCAGCCAGCTTTGCGGCAGGTCGATCTTCTCTTCGCGATAGTCCGCCTGCTGCTCGGTTCGTACTTCAAAACCAGATGGGTCGATCTGAAACCGCGTTTCGCAGTAGCTACGCAGCTTCTGGAAGTGTTCGTAGAGCGACCACGAGTAATCCACGTTCGTGGTACCGAGCGCGACATTATGTTCCTGGCTAAACGCACCGCGATCGAGCGTCAAACATCCATAGCTACTCTCATCGGCGCTAAAGCACTCGAAGAACAGCGCATCGGGAGCAACCGTGATGACAGGATCACACGGCATCAGCAAGCGCCAGAGTTCGGGATCGTACCGCAGGAGGTGATTCGAGTAAGATTGCCGGGCTTTCCAGTAGAGCGACCTCATCTTGCCATACCGACTCGTAATGTCATCGACTTCCGCCTTCGATAACCCAGCAGCCTGCTTAGTCATCACCTCTCTAGCCTGAGCCGAAACAGCGCGTCGAATATCATTTTCAGTCTTTTTGCGCTCTGCAAGATACGCCTGATACGCCGAATCATCTTTCTGCTGATAACGCAGATCGCTGACGACAACATCGTGAAGCGCGCCCACCGCCTCGCGAAACCGAAGTGGCTGCCTTAGCACCCCTTCGAATGCAACGCGATCACGTCGTAGATTCGGCGCCAGCGAGATCGCCAGGCTATCGCGTTGCGACACAATAGCGCTCTGACCTCGATATGCGAATGTAATATTCATATTGATAATCGTTTTCAGGCCATTTCTTTCCAATGTGTCACTGTGAAGATCGTCGCGCGGTCACTGGAACTGAAGTTCAGGAATCGATTGACGAATGAGCTCGATAAACGACTCGTCGCGACTCGCCAACCGTGCCATTGCCGCCAATCCCGCGCGAAGTTCTGGACCGCGATGAGACCGCAGAGCAACGGCCAGCAACGGCAGTAACTGAGGCAGGTCGTTCGGCTTCGATTCAATCCGCGCGAGTATTTGCTGGACTACAACCGGTTTGGCCCGGTTTCCACGATGAATGTTCAGAAGGACCGAAGCCCAGAGCAGCCTCAATAACTCGGGATCGAGATCGCCGCGTGTGAGTTTGATCGATTCCGCACCCCGCGTCCTCGCCTCGAACAAATGAACGAGTCCCAGCCGAATATCGTCGTAGGGCGATTCCATGAGCCGCTGCCAGAGAGAGACGTCGTTCGCAACTCTGGGGTCGGTCTCAAACCAATTCCACGCCGATTTGCGAACATCTTCGCGAGACGAATCAAGCCAGTCGAGAACCCAATCGCTGCGGAAAAGTGGCGAGGCCGACAGGACAGCGACCACCCACGCGAGCATCTCGGCGCGGATCGGTTGCGAACCCGCATCGGCGAGCCCGAGCAGTGCGTTGTATTCCTCGTCATTATGCGGCGATTTGGTTTTCAGCCACAAAAAGCCCATTCGCGCGACTAGCAATGGCCGCACCATTGCAAGACGACACGCCTCGATCAGCGTGATGCGCTCCGGCGGAATCAGCCGACTCATGAGTTCAGTAAGCAGTTCGAGCGCAGTTGGGCTCGATGTGTCGACGAGTTGCAACCAGCGCTTGACGGGAATCTCGGCGAGCGATGGATCGTTGCGGAGCAGGTCGGCAGCGAGACTGACGACTTCGGGATCGTCGTTCGCAAGGAGGCTGAGCCGCTCCTCGAGAGAGAACAACGGCGCGATCGCCGCGAGGTTCCGGCGGATCATCCTCGTCGCCCAACCTTTTACTGCGCGGCTTCTCGCCTGAAGCAGCAAGTCGACGAACGCGCGTGGCTGGGCGTTCCAGAGTTTGGCGAAGATTGGCGCAGGCTCCAGGTCGGCCAGTGCGCGGCCTTCGGTAACCTGTACGTTCCGTTCCGTGAATTTGATGACATCGCTGAAATGAAACAGCGCGTGCATCAGGCCCCAGTTATCGAGAAGTGATATACCGTCGGAAGCGTCTTCGTCGCGATACTGGAGCAGGGCAGGTTTTATCGCCGCGATGTAATCTTGCGGCCGCGATCGGCCGAGTTTGCGGAAATACCGCCAGGCGCGGCGCTGCAAGTAATAGCGCGTCTTGAGTGAAAACAGACGCCGGCTTTGGAGCTTTTTGCGGCTGGCTGCGGAGAGGATTGCCTTTTCGCGAAAATCGCTCGGATTCAGCTTGAGTGTGTAGACCCAGTCTGGCACCGTGAATTGTTCATATCTTCGTGCCGTTGAGTTCCACGATGAAACGTCAACCGCGGGCATCATCATGCCGCGCGGCATTGTTGTGTCAGGTGGAATGACCGCGATGGGCTCCATTCGCCGCCCGGAAACTTGATATTTCTTCTGCCAGTTCTTCCAGACTCCGACCGATTCAAACCCCTGGTTACGCCAGGCCGCCGCCATCGCATTCGCCTGATCTTCGCGGTCGAAGGTCACCGATTCAAAGTGACGACTCACATTTTGAACGCGACGAACCGCACGATCGAAGGCGACTAAGAACCACGCCATTACCTCGTCGTCTTGGCTATTTTCGGCGCGCTTGAACAGTCGTTTTACCAGGGCCTCATGCCGGTAGGCGTTGAGCGGCCGATCGAGATAGGCCTGGAGTAACTGGCGGGCTTCAGGACGACGATCGGCCATCCAGCGCTGGGCAAAGGCTCCGAGAGCATCCGCGTTGTCGAACATTCTCAGCTCGTCGACAAACGCGGGGTCGCCTCGCTCGAACAGCTCTTGCACCAGCAGCCAGTCGCCGCCCCGTTCGCTGCCATCCATCAGAGCCCCCCATGTTCACGCGACTCCGCGACATCTCGCTGTCATGGATAGGGTATGAAGCCGGTTGGGTCAAGCGCCCGGTTTCGAAAACAGCGATGAAACAGAACGCGAACCATGCTCGATTGTTCCTTCATCGCGCGGTTTAGGCGAGAAGCTGTTCTATTTCTTATCCTTCTGTTTCAAGAAATTCGCCATCGCAACGAGGGCTTCGTCGCGCTTTGCTACCGGCCAGCAGGGATTGAAGCCGGGGGATCCTGATAGCGTCGCTAGCCGCCACGCGTAGAAGTCGCACGTACGAAGCGTCTCGACGGCGCCGCTCTTTGCAGGGGCTTCGCCGTTGCGCGTGCTGCTGCTCATCGACATTCCTTCGTCGAGTTGAACGCTCACGATCTTCTCGTCGCGAGCGTCCGCCTTGCCGATGGGTGTGTGGTCTTCGAGCGCCGCGAGCACCATGGCGCGGAACGCAGGGACTTCGATCAACGGTGAGACGATAAGCTGCGTGAGGTGATAGGTGGACTTTGAACCCTTGCGACCAATGGATTTGGTCCAAGGCGATTTGGGATCGCTGAAGAGCCACGAGGCTGCGGCGGCCAGAGCGGGATCATTGGGCTTGGTACGGAGTGGTTCCAAAACGGCCAGGGCGTTTCCTTCGAGCCATTCGGGCGAAACTGTTTTCACCCAATCGGCATATTCGCGAACCGCGTCGCGATCGCCGGCCTTGTCGCGCGCCATGGTGAATTTGGCGATCGAAACGGCCAGATTTTGATTCGTCCAGTCGCGGCCATTCGTAGGTTGGGCGTAGCGCTCGCGGCAAATACGCGACATCTCGCGAAGTGTCGGTAGACCTGCGGTAGCGTCCCACTCGGCGAGTATCGCAGCCATGCTGCATGGATTGCGGAGGCCGAATTGCTGACCTTCAGGCGTCTTCAGCATCAACTCAATGCGCCTCGCCATTAACGCGGCAACGGTCGGTTGATGTCCCTTACGGAGTGCCTCTCCACGCAGTTTAGGTGTGACACCAGGGGCGGCAGCAGTCGTCTTTGTCATCGTGAACGGACCGCCGCCTGGGACCGTCTCGACATTCTCGGCCTGAATGATGTTGCCCGCGGCTTCGAGCCAGGCTCGCGCACCCGCCTCGTCGTCGGCCAGGGTTAGATACCAGCGCTCGACTAGCGGAATGCCACGATTCTTCTCCCAGTAGGCCTGAATTTCATTGGCGACATCGTCGCGCGTTTTCTGGCCGTTGTTTGGGGCGGGAGAAAAGTTCGTCGCCTTCAGTATGCCAATGAGCGCCGTATGAGCCGCGTGGTCGGCGCGAAGAATGGTACGGTTTCGTCCGAAATCGCGATGAAATCCGACAGATCGCGTCAGCCGGTCTTCAATGCGGAAATCCTGAATCAACGGCTCAACCGCGGCGTCTCCCTGCGCGATCAAATCCTGAATGATCGGTGACTCTCCAAGCGCCACGCCGCCAGGTTGTCCCCATTGTCGTGCAGCGACCTGATCGAGATCGCGAATGAGCCCCGCGATTTTCGCTTCACGACCTTTGGCCTGAATCGGCGCAGGCGGCTTGGCACGTAAGCCGGCGCGACGTTCCTGGTCGGCGAGCAATTCTGGCAACTGCTGGAGAAAACCGATGTACGGAGCCGGTTCGCCACCTTGCACCATCCCTTGCGGCCGTTCGAAACCCAGGGCATTCGCCTTGATTTCAACGAGCCGCGTGAAGCCCATCAGAAACCGTGCGTCGGCTAAAGCGATCGTATCGTCGCCTCGCATGTGAGCACAGATCGCGCGATCGAAGTGATACCAGGCCACGTCGTTGGCGAGAGTTATGTAAGAAATACCATACGAGTTCAGATCGAGCTTGGCGCCGTCTCCGTCTGACTTCGCGACCGACGATTTCCTGTAGACCGCACCCCAGAGCGATTCGGCGAGATCGGCTCGGCCAAGGCGAAGTAGCAGACAAACCTTGATCGCATGAAACGATTTCGGATTGATCGAACTCGCTTCATCATTGGATCCAAATCCATTGAATCCTCTCTGTCCCATACCTCTTTCCTGAGGAACTGGACCAGCCGCAGCGGCAATTACGCGAATATCGGCGTCGAGATCGCCGGGGCCGAGATCAGCGATCAACGGATAAACAAGTCCACTCCATGCGACCGCGTACTGGGACTTGCTTGCATCGGTCTTGGGGAAAACCCAGCCGGTCGTCTCAACTTCGCCCCCTTTGCCGCCCCAAACACTGCCAGTCGTCACCTTGATCTTGCGGTACTCGCAACCTCTCGGGTCGGCAAGGCCCTGTTCGCAAAGGGTTTTTGTCGCCGAGATGAGGAATCGTGGAATCGTCGTTTTCGGCGGCGTCCAGGGCTCAGTCTGGCGCGGTGGCGTCGGCAGAATTGGCTCGGCACCAAAGGCCGCGTTGGAGCAAACCATCACGGCGACAAGCAATGCATGGGCAAGCGATGCGCGGCACATGGAGAGTTTCCTCGAGGGAAATCCGTTAAACCATTTCGAGGCACTGGCGACATAAATCCGCTGACGTGATCACTCGTCGAGAGCGTTCAGCCAGTCGTCAGAAACAGACTGGAGAGGCAACGGCGTGTGGAGACGAAGCGCACGCGGAAGGCCAAGCGAACGAGCCAGAGCGATTCGCGCCTGCGCCTTGCTGCGGTGCCGATGGTCGCTCGCCCTGATGACGTTGCTGGCTGGAGGTGGCGTGGGATCTTCGGGCAGGGCGTCGAGAAGTGCCTTCGCGGCGCGAGCGTCGAATGCGCCGGCGGCAAGGAAGATCGCTGGTCCTTCAGCGGCAAGTCCCCAATGCTGTTCGTCGATCAACGGAAGCCGAGAGGCGACCGGAGCAAAAACGACTTCGGCCGCCGCGTGATCGTAACGACCGATCAACGCCGCTAATTTTGTTAATTCGAGGTATTGCTGACGAGTTTGCGGTGAAACAAAACCACGCTCAGGCACAACAGGCAGCGACGCGCGAAGCGAGAGAGCCCGCCAGAATGCATCGGGAGCGCGGTCAGGGTCGACCTTGGCGATGAGCGGCAGGAGCCTAGCGAGGACAAGGGATGAAGATCCCCAGCGCGCAAGTTCAGGATTGGGCTGATTCAAGTGCTCGACGGTTTCACGCAACAAAAGCCGCGCCCTGTCTGGATCTGTCGCCGCTTTTGCCCGCGCCGCGACTGCTGGCAAAATGACTCCAATCATCGGATCGCGGCCGTTCGCGGCGACCACTCGTGCGGTCGGCAAGTCGGTTGTCGCCATGGCCAGGCAGATGATGCGACGGGCAGGCAGCCGGTTCGCTTCTTCGATTGCGGCGAGCATTCGGCGCGCTCCCGGTGGATCGTTCGCTGCGATTCGTCGCGCAATACCACCACGCGTCGTGTCAAGTTGGAGCCGTTGAGCCTGTTGTCGGCCTTCGAGGCATTTTTTCGCTTCATCAAGATCGACCCGCGCCAGGGCAAGCGCCAGATCGTCGCGCGAACCATCGTCGCCGAACGTGATCGTCGTCACGCCAGGTTCCTGAGGAGGCGGCATCTTGGTGAGCGTTGCCGCCTTCAACGCCAGCGCTTTGCCTCGATCGTGCTCGCCAATGTCAAACCAGCGATCGGCAGTTCGTGCTGTCTGTCGCGCCGCTGCAAGCGGAGGTTTGATCTCGACGGCGAATCGCCCGGCGCGTTCGAGCAACTCGCGGCGAAACTCCAGCGGCGCAGCCGTTCCCAGACGATCGAACAGAGTCAGCGCTGTGACCGCTACCGTCTCGGGCGAATCAATCGCGTCGAGCGTCGCCAGCGCCGCGCGGGGGTCGCTTTCGAATCGTCCGAGTGCGATGGAGCTGAGCAATGCGGGTTCGGCGGTCACCACCTGGTTCTCGATCATCTCCACAGCGAGATCGGGATCAACCATTGCGGTAATGGCAGGGAGGTCGCGCTTTTCCCAGAGATCGTTGGTGTTGTTGCCATCCTTGCGGGCAGCGGCGATCAGGGCTCGCGCAATGGTTCGCTCGTCTTCACGAGTGACGGCCGGGGCGGCGGCTCGAAGCGGCGCGGCGGGCGACTCTTGAAGTCGGCGAAGTGCGAATTCGACCGATCGCTCGTTTAATTCGATTCGCCGGCCGATGAAGTGATATCCGGGTGCTGAGACGAACAGCAAAATGGGAGCATCTGGGACGCTGGAAATGCGGAAGCAGCCTTCGGCATTTGTGCGTGTCCGTCGAGGCTCATCGCTCGACTGAAAAACTTCGGCTCCCACAACAGGCTTGCCCGCGGAGTCAACCACTCGCCCGTTCAAATCGTGCGAACCCGTTGCTCGCTTGAGCGTCAGGTCGGGGATCGTAACATCGGGTGGAACGATCCATTTCGATTCGGCAATGTCAAAGCCGGTGGCGCGTGCTTCAACGCGAAAGTGATTGCCAACGGGAAGTTCGGCAGGGGTCTGGAATCGACCGTCGCGGCCGGTGCGGACTTCCTTATCCCCCGCGAAGCTGAACTGGCTGCCCGAGTTGTATGCCTGATCGGGTGGACGAATCCTGACCCGAACTGCAGCATCAGCCAGTGGCTTGCCATCGGCGCCGAGTACGCGACCGCTGAGCGCCAGCGTGGGATTCTTGCTCAAATGAAGCGTGATTGGTTCACCTTCGCCGGCCGAAGTGAATGTTACCATATCGGATTTGGCAATCAGGCCTGCGGATGCTGAAACGCGGATCTGAGATTTCGGCGCGATGTTGCCCAGAACGAAGTTGCCCTGACCATCGGTGAGTGCCTGAACCGAGTTGGGATTCTCGCCAAATTCAGCCGAGGTCCAAGTACCCGTAACCTGAATCATCGGCGCGGGCTTGCCCTGGTCGTCGATCACCTTGCCGCGAACCAGCACACCCTTGCGAAGCCGAGGTGGCGTGAGCTCGTGCCGCTCCTCGCCTTCCTTGACTTCGAAATCGATCCAGTGTTGAGTTCTCGGTGGCAGGAAATAGTCCTTGGGCATCTCGTACGTCAAGAAGTTGAAACGAAATTTCCCGGGATTGACGAGTTCCGAAAACTGTCCCTTCTCGTCAGTCACGATCTTCCGAAGAGTTTGCGAGCCAGAGCCTCCGAGCGGGATGAAGTGAAGACTTACTCCCGGAACAGGCGTTCTGCTTGAGTCCTCAAGCAACACTCCTTCGACTCGCACGGCCTTGCGGATGGGTAATTCCACTTCCGTTGTCTCGCCCGCGCGAATCATAGTGGCCGGCTCTTTCGCCGGGAGGTAATTCGAGCCAGCGGGCGGCTTAAGCTCCCATCTCACCTGGCCCGTAGCGATCGGCGGCAGCTCGGCCCGACCGTCAATCCCGGTGTCTTCGCTCACCCAATGCGTGTTGTAAGGGCCCTTATTTCGCGTCTCTGTGGGGTGCGACCATGCCTTGACTGACCAGCCACGCACCGCCTTGGGATCATCGGCAACAATTCGCACCTTCAACTTGCCCACGGGGCGAAGCGTAACCGTTTCACCATCGTCGTCGATCGGCAGGCACTGAACGATCTGCCCAGGCACCGTGACGTCGAGAGCGAAAATGTCTGCAGCCGCAAGACCGTCGATCGTGGCGCGGCCGTCGACGCCGGTCGTCACGGCAAGTTGGTCGAGCAGCTTGCCTGGAGGCCAGGGAGTTTTTGTCGGCGCCATCAGAGGTCGAACTCGCGCCCCTGATGCGGGCGAGCCATCCGGCCGAACGACGCGAACAGACTTGGATGCTGCTGGACCAAGCGTGAGACGAACCGGCTCATTGGCGGCCGGAAGATTGGCTTTGAACTCAATGCCCACAATATGCGAGCCAGGCTTGTACGCCCAAAGTGTCGGCGACCACATATTGCCCCGGCCGACGACATCATCGCCTCGTTCGAGTTTGAACTGCCCGCGAGAATCAGTCTCTCCCGAGGCCAGTAGATCTGATCCCTTTCGCGTCGCGATCGTATCGCCAAGCCAGACCATCGCACCCGCAACCGGCCGCCCTGCAGCGTCGCTGACAGTCCCTGTAAGCGGGACTGGCATACCCAGCGTAATCGTCGCCACGAGAGTTAGCAGCGTCATATGATTTCTCCACAGGTGCCAGCAAGGCGATATGGGTCGATGGCAGCTCGACTGATCGCGATCCTAACTCATGCGTCTGGCCCGCGAAAGTACCAGCATGGATGAAGTTGTTGATATCTCCAACGCCGAGTTTTGAACTCTCGCAGCGATGGCTCGGTTTTGTAAAATCAACAAGAATAAGACATTCCGACTAAATCATGAGCGACAAAAGCCTTTTCAATTCGACCGCAATTTAAGAATTGGTCGATTCGGCCGTTATGATCAGAGGCGTCACTGCGCGCTGACGGCAAGATATCCCGCCGGCATTGGTTCGTGCATGGTCTGCGCGTGCTTCCCTTTGCTCGGCGAAATCCACATTGTCAGGAGAGGTCATCATGAAGCTCGCGTTATTCGAGGTCCTGATGTTCACTTTCATATTGCCGGCTGCAGAGGCTCAGAATCCTGCGGCGAAACCTGCCAACCAAAACCAACCGTGGCGGGCGTACGGGCGAGTGACGGACTCCAATGGCAAGCCAATGGCGGGCGTGGAAGTTTCGGCATCTTGCGGGATGGGATCACTGCGCCGGACCGGTTTGGCGACGAGTGGAGATGATGGTCGTTACGAATTGAACTTTGGTCCGGGAGTGCTCATGGCCACGCGAGCGGGCGAGGCTTCAACCCAGGTTGCAACGATTTCTGCCCACAAGCTCGGCTACTTCGAGACAAATCTCAACCGCCAGGGCGACTATCTCGCGGCCAGCGGCGAACCCACCGAAGCGCAACTCAAACTGTGGAGTAAGCCCAAGGATCGCGTTTTTCTTCCCAATCGTGCCATCGAACTTAATTTCACCATGAGCCCCGCCGGACGTGTTGCCGGAAGGCTCGTCGACGAGCAGGGAAACGCGCTGGCTGGATATTCTGTATCACTCGCAGGCGCGAATCTCCCACCGTCGTCGAGCGTCATGCGCTCGGTCTACGCCGACAACGCGGGTCGCTTCATTCTGGACGATATCCCCACGACATTTCGGTACCAATTTGAAGTCCGCATGGCGAATCCCAAACCGCCATGGAATGATTCCTGGGCGAGCGCAGAGTTGCGATTCGAGCGGCCTGAAACCGGCGACCTGAAAGCCTGGTTCGGCACGCGTGAAATCCGCGTGCAAGAGTTCGTCATTCGCGTGATCGGCCCCGGCGTCCACGGACGAGCCGCGGTGCCGGTCGCGGGCAATCGAGGCGCTCTCTATCTCGCGACGAACGATCGAGCCGGCATTCAGGAGCAATCTGAAAAGCTGCTGGTCGCCAAGTCGGCCACGCTGACATTGACGAACGCGAGCTCCCAAAACCTCGGCGAGTCGCTGGTCCCCGAAACCGTCAGGTCCGACGCCGCTCCCAACTCAGGCACCAAACTTTCGCGCACCAAGCCCAATGACAAGGGCGAATTTACCTTTGCATTCGAGAATCCCAAAGGATTCAATCTCGCGCCCAACAAGCATCAGGTGATTTTCCAGGTCTTCGTCGGCGTCTCGCAAAAGCCAATTCGCGAGAAGATTTTTCGCCAGCTCGAAATTCGTCCTGACGGACACTACGAAGTGCCGGTAAAAATCGATCCCGATCGGATCGACGACAGCCGCGTCTCGATCACGTTCGTCACCATTCAGCCCGATCACGCCACCTGGGTTAAGACCTTTTTCCACGACGGCAAGGGCACGAGCTACAAGGGAATCTGGACGAGCGATGGCGATCTGTTGCCCGCTATTCCGATCGTCGCTCGTCGCGCAGATTGAGTCACACGCCGGTTCGCCAGGCTCACGAACCTGAGTGAGCTCCCTTTGCGGGTTTCCCAGGCGCAATGTAAGTCACTGTCATCGGGTCGGCGAGCGCGTTGATCACCGATTCCGTCTCGCTCGGCCCAGGTTGACTGTAGGTGACGCCCGGTGTCGGATTGTTCCCAGGTCCTCCCGGGTTATAAAACGGCGAATAACTTCCGGACGCGGGGATCTGTACGGCCTTGATCGTGGCGATGGCGGCTTCGTCTCCGGCAAGCACGATATCGATTTGATTATCGTGATCCTCAACATACGAGTCATCGTAGCTGGATTGCGCAGGCCCGAGATCCGCAAGGCCGACCACCCTGACCGTCCCGCTCGGCAACTGGTAGGAGACGCCTGTCTGCGTGAGCCATCGAACCACGCCGTTGGCATCAACCGTCTCGAGTCGGAAGAATTTCGAGAAGTCCGTCGGTAAGACCGACTGGACTCCATCCGGTGAAAATCCACCACTCGTGAAGACCCGAAGCCGATATTGCGCGGCCGATCCGTAGAGCGCGACACCGTCATTGGGAAGTGAGCCCGAGAAGGCCGCGGGGGCCGATTCGCCGGCGGTCGACATCACGCTCAGCTTGGCGGCGACCAGTTTCGGTCCCGAGCCTGGATTGTAGGCCGTCATCGGCGTGCTGCCGTCTCCGTAGCTGAGCCCGGCCGCCGAGACTACGACTCCCCCCGGACCAACCAGCTTGAGCGGATTGCCTGTGTGTGCCACGTCCAGCTTCACGGGATAAATCGCGCCCGGCTGCCCAGGAGCAATTCGGTTGCCGAAGTAGCCCAGGATGACGACCGTACTCCGCTCGTTATATTCAAGATTCGGCGTGATTGAAGCGGCGAGGGGAGTGACCACCTGGCCGGTGTTGAGCGTCACTCGGAAGTCATTCGCCGAAACCGAGCTTGGCAGCACAGGCCAGCTAAATTCAATCGGGAAGCCGTCTGTGTACTTCACTGCGTAGCCGTAGTTGGTCGCGATACCGCTCAACGAAGCATCGGACGTATATGCCCGCATCGACGCAGTACTGGCGGACGAACTCGTCAGCGTCTCCCAGGAACCGCCGGCCTTGCGCGCCAGCAGTTCGTCGGACGTTGTAATGCCACTCAAATTCGGCACACCCAGAATATGCGTGAATCCGAGCGATGCACCAAGAATGCTCGGCGTATTGCTATAATAGTCGGCATTGATGAGAACGTTTTGCTTCAGTTGTTTGTACAACGCGTTAGGCTGGCCGGTGAGATGCGCCGATTTCGATCCCGGAGGATTCAGCGCCAGCACGACGTGATTCAAAACCTGCGAATCCGCGTTATGCGCCACAACCTGATGTGTTAAGCGATTGATCTGAGCCTGGGTCGGAAATTGATCGAGCGTCGCCGCAGCTAGCTTCACATAGCCGTTGGCATCGCCATGCGCAGTTTGATCGTAAAACGCCCGCGTGGCAACAATCGCCGGCACGAGCGAGTTTTGACCCGCGTTGATCTCAATTCGGAGAAGACGGTTCTGTTCGACGAGAGTCGGTTTGTTGCCGACGAGCGTGTCGTAGGTTTGAATCACCACGTCTCGGGCCTGAGAGCCAATGCCCGGTAGTGGCGTCGGAGAGTTGCAGAGCAATATACGCCCGTCAAGAACTTCGATACCAGCGCTTCGCCAATTCGTCACGTTAGAACGCGTCCGCTGTGGGGATATCCGGCGCCAGATCGATGATCTACCCAAGAATTTGCTCATCGTTGTAGGCCGCTCCGAACAGAAGACGCATTAAGTGGTTTGAGGTGTTTGAGACCGGCGCACCGTCTCGTGGGAATCGGCAATGTTATTTTCGACGAGCTCCCCTAGCGTTAACCTAGAACGCCAAATCGTCCTGGCAACTCACTCGTCGCATCGGAATTCGTTTATCGCTCGTCGCCGGCCGAACTGCAGACCTGGATTCCGTCGCGCGTTAACATTTGCGACCGTCAAATCGCTCGGTCGTTTGGAGTCCATGAGATGCTGCGTCGGCAAACCTGGCCTGTCGCACTGCTGGCCTGTTTATTTGTCATACATTTCGCCGAAACCAGAGCCGAAGCCGGCGAACCGACTGCGATCCAACTGAACTGGCAAAAACTGAACCCCTTGCCAAACGTTCACGGAGTCGCCGCGCCTTTCGCCGGCGTCCATAATTCGGCGCTAATTGTCGCCGGTGGTGCCAATTTCCCGGAGAAAATGCCCTGGGAAGGCGGCAAAAAGGTCTGGCACGACCGAGTCTGGTTGCTCGATCAACCGGCTGGGGCATGGCGCGACGTCGGAACGCTCCCACAACCGCTGGCCTACGGGGTTTCGATCAGCACGCCGGATGGGGTTATTTGCATTGGCGGCAGCAACGACGAGCGGCACTTCGCCGATGTTTTCGAAGTTTCCTGGCGCAACGGCAAGCTCGAAACCAAAACACTGCCACCGTTGCCGCATCCGGTTGCCAACGCCTGCGGAGCGATGTTGGGTACGACGATTCTGGTCGCAGGTGGCACGGAAACGCCCACCTCGATTACCGCTCTGAAGACGTTTTTCACATTCGACTTCGCCGACCCCAAACCGGTGTGGAAAACACTCGAACCATGGCCCGGCCCAGCGCGAATGCTGGCCGTCGCGGCCGTGCAGGATGGCAGTTTCTGGCTGATCAGCGGGGCCGACATAAGTGCCGACAACTCCGGCAAACCGAAACGCCGCTATCTTACCGATGCCTATCGCTTCCGCCCCAATGCCGGCTGGACGCGGGTGGCCGACGTGCCACGTGCGGTCGTTGCGGCACCTTCGCCGGCGATTGAGACCGGAACGAAGCAGTTTCTGATCGTTGGCGGCGACGACGGAACGAAGGTCGACTTTCAGCCACCGGACCAGCACCCCGGTTTTTCCCGGACCGTGTTAATGTACGATACGATCGCCAACACCTGGACTTCGGTTGGCCAGGCACCTGTCTCGCGCGTCACAGCGCCGACGGTCAAATGGGCCGACCAGTGGCTCATCATCAGCGGTGAACAAAAACCAGGCGTACGATCTCCCGACGTCTGGAGTCTGCGATTCAAGGATTGACGATGATTTCAAGTGATAATGAGACTTCCTCCGGCATGCGTACGGCCTGGATCGTGGTCGGTTTGCTCGTGCCGGTTGCGTTGCTGAACTATCTCGACCGTCAAATGCTGGCAGCGATGAAGTTCTCGGTGATGCACGATATTTCTGGCATTCAGCAAGAAGCGGATTGGGGCAAAGTTCTCGCGATCTTCAAGTGGGTTTACGCGTTTCTCAGCCCGGTCGGAGGCTATCTCGCCGATCGCTACAGCAGGCGCCATGTGATCGTCGGCAGTTTGTTCATCTGGTCGTTCGTGACCTTGCTCACAGGGCAGGTTACTACCTATGAGCAGCTACTCGCGACGCGCGCCCTGATGGGAGTCAGCGAGGCGTTTTACATCCCTGGCGCTCTGGCGCTGATCGCCGACTTTCATCGCGGTTCAACTCGATCGCGCGCGATCGGTCTACATCAAATGGGGATTTATGCTGGCGTGATCATCGGCGGATTCAGCGGATACATTGCCGATCAGCCTTCGCTCGGCTGGCGCTGGGCGTTTGAAGCGTGTGGGCTGGTGGGCATCATCTACGCGGTCCCGCTTTTCCTTCTGCTGAAGAATCCGCCCGCAGGCCCCGTTCATTTAGAATCACCTCGCAGTTCGCCGTTTGCGACCGTTCGCGAATTGCTGGGAAACGGTTCGTTCTGGCTCCTCTTAATCTATTTCACACTCCCCGCACTCGCCGGCTGGGTTGTACGCGACTGGATGCCGTCAATCCTCAAAGAACAGTTCGGCATCGGGCAGGGCAAGGCCGGGGTTTCTGCTACCTTGTACTGGCAAGTCGCGGCAATTGTCGGCGTGATACTCGGCGGCTGGCTGGCTGATCGCTGGATGAAGAAGACTTCGCGCGGGCGTATTTTCGTCAGCGCAATCGGAATGTGCATGATCATTCCTGCATTGTTCGGCGTGGGCTATTCGCCACAGACGGGTCAGCTCTGGGTGGCGATCGCGTTTCTTGCTCTGTTCGGTCTGGGATGGGGTTTCTTCGACTGCAACAACATGCCGATTCTCTGTCAGATCGCCCGTCCCGAGTTGCGTGCCAGCGGCTACGGCCTGATGAATTTGGTGAGCATCAGTTGCGGCGGTCTCGCCGATTGGGGATTCGGCCTGCTTCGCGATCAAGAGGTTCCGTTGTTCGGAATCTTTGGTATCTTTGCCGGCGTCGCTGCCGTGTCGGCATTTTTGGTCCTGCTGATTCGGCCGCGTGAAACCGAGGCCGGTCCTGTACCGATCTCTCACTGATTCAACGCTCTTTCATACGAACAAGAGATTCATTCGCCATGTGGATCGGTGGTCTCAAGAATCCCTTGCACGGACTCGTCGCAGCAACGCACACGCCGTTTCAGGCTGACGGTTCGCTGAATGTCGCCGCTGTCGAGCGCCAGGCTGCTCACATGATCGAGAGCGGCGTTGCGAGCGTTTTCATCGGCGGCAGCACGGGCGAGAGTCATTCGCTCGCACTCGAAGAACGCCTCGCGCTTGGTCAGCGTTGGAGTGAAGTCGCGAACAACACACCTCTGCGCGTGGTGGTACACGTCGGGTCGAATTGCTTGGCCGATGCGAAAACGCTGGCGGCTCAAGCCGAGCGATTGGGCGCCTCGGGTATCGCCGCGCTGGCACCGAGCTACTTCAAGCCGCGTTCGCTCGAACTCCTGGTCGACTGCATGGCAGAAATCGCCGCTGCAGCACCGGCTACACCGTTTTATTTCTACGACATCCCCAGCATGACCGGCGTTAGCTTCCCAATGCCGGACTTTCTGGAGCAGGCGAGGGATCGCATTCCCACACTCGCGGGCATCAAGTTCACGAATCCCGACCTCATGGCCTATCAGCGCTGTTTGCGAGCAGATGCTGGCGCGTGGGACATCCCGTTTGGTTGTGATGAATTCCTGCTTGCCGCGCTGGCGTTAGGAGCAAAGGGAGCCGTCGGTAGCACCTACAACTTCGCTGCACCGTTGTATCGCCGGTTGATCGCCGCGTTCGAACGAGGCGACCTCGCCGCCGCCCGCGATGAGCAGTTTCGTAGCGTGAAGCTCATTCAATTGCTCATGAGCTTCGGCTACATGGGCGCGGCGAAGGCGGTGATGGAAATGCTTGGAGTTCCCGTCGGACCACCACGATTGCCGAACGGAAAACTCACAGTCGAGCAGACGCGACAGCTTCGGGACGGGTTGGAAACCTTGGGCTTTTTCGATTGGTTGACGCGATGAATCGGAAATTTACTTCGATCAGACCAGATGCTCGGATGCGTCTTTTGATGATCGTGATCGCGACGTTGTTTTTCCCAATCGCCGCATCGGCTGCGCCGCTGATTGAAAAGATAGACGTCTTCAACCCCGGGATGAACGGCATCAACCGCTACCGCATTCCCGGCGTGGTTGTCACGCCCAAAGGGACGGTGCTCGTCTACTGCGAGGCCAGGAAGAACAACAGCGCCGACTGGGGTGAAATCGAGGTTCACCTCCGACGGTCGACCGATGGCGGTAAAACCTGGGAACCTGCGAAGCACATCGCCCATGCGGGAGCTCGCATTGAAGGTAATCCCAAGAAGAAGACGGACGGCCTGCACGAGCAGACGGTGAATAATCCCGTCGCCATCGTCGACCGCGAAAGCTGTGCGATCGAGTTCCTTTACTGCGTGAACTACGCCCGTTGTTTTTCGATGCGCAGCACTGACGACGGCATGACCTGGAGTAGCCCCGTCGAAATCACATCAACCTTTGAACCATTTCGCGCGAAGTACGACTGGAAGGTCATCGCGACTGGTCCGGGACATGGCATTCAGCTTAGAACGGGCCGGCTAGTCGTGCCGGTTTGGATCGCGTTCGGAAAGGAGGGGGATCACGGGCCATCGGCGGCCGCCACGATTTTCAGCGACGATCACGGCAAAACCTGGAAGGCCGGCGATATTGCGGTGCCCAACGAAGGCGATTTCATCAGCCCGAACGAAACGATTCTCACAGAGCTCTCCGACGGTCGTGTGATGCTCGTCTCGCGGAGTTTGCCGAAGTCGAATCGCAAGATCATCGCCACGAGTCCGAACGGAGCGAACGATTGGAGCAAACCCACTTTTCACGACCAGCTCTGGGAACCGCGGTGCATGGCGAGCATTCTGGCAATCCCGGCACAACCAGGCTTGGTGCTCTTTTCGAATCCTCACAGTGTGGGGACCGATGCCTCCGGCAAGGAAACCCCCAATAGTCGCGGACGTCGCAGAAATCTCGCGATTAAGCTGAGTCGGGACGATGGCAAGACCTGGCCGGTATCCAGGACGCTCGAACCTGGAGCAAGCGCTTATTCGGATCTGGCGATGCTACCAGATGGGACATTCATCTGTTTCTATGAGAATGACACGCGGCTAACAGTTGCCCGTTTCAATCTGGAATGGGTCACTGGTGCGAAGTTAGATAGCAAACCTTGATTTGTGAAGCGAACGAAGGAATTTCAGCGGCTACGACGGATCATCCGCGAGAGATTTCGTTGCGTGGTTTCGAAATGCCTCGTAGTCGGCACGGTCGCGCAGCGGCTTGAGAGTAGGGTCGGAATTGAGTCGATCGAGATTGGCCGTGTTCCGAAAATAGCCGCACTCTCTTGCCTTTTCCAGTCGCAAAACGGCGCGTGCTTTGAATAATTCGCGCGTTGCGGAGTCGGTCTCCGCCATGGAGCCATTGGCATAAAGTCGCGCGAGGGCAACATTCGTCATCCCAGCGAGCGGAGCGGTGCTCATCATGTCGGCTGCAGGTATTGGCGCCAGGGCCTGCGCGGGTGTCGGAAGAGCAGTGTGTCTGAGGGCAGCGCGAAACGTGTCACGCATGTATTCAATAATCGGCTTCGCGGCCGCTGGAGTGTTTTTTAGCGACGCATCCCAGCGCGGAAGAGCATCGGCAATTCGTCCCATTTCGCTCAAAACCATCGCCCGCTGCGAGTCGAGCAAGAATTCCGCATATTTGAACGACGCGATTTGTGCTCGGTCCTGATCGCTCACAGATTCGTAGATCGCAGCGCCTTCGTCAAGTGCTTCAAGCGCCTTGTCAAATCGTCCTTCCTGCGAATGAACAAAGGAAGCGACACACATTATTTTGACCATCTCAACCTTCGTCCAAGACTCCGTGATCTTGGCACGCGTGCCGTCTTCAAAGAGAGCGTGTGCTTCATTCAAGTGAGCCAGGGTTTTTTCGGTTCTTCCACACGCATATTCCGTCATCGCCGCATAATTCAGCATCGAAATCAAATCAAAACGATATGTGCCGACTTGAGGATTATCTTTCACCAATCCACGGTCTATGTTCACGGCACTATCGAAAGCTTGCCTTGCCTCGTCGATCTTTGCATTCGCCGCAGCGCCCGTTAGATTTGCCGACTGAACGATGGCCTCTGTTCCAATCTGCCGTTCATAGGTCGCCAGTGCAAAGCGGTAATCAAGCGATTCAGGATGCTCGTCAACGAGCCGCTTCGTTGCGTTGTAGCCATCGTTGAAGACTCTGCGTCCATCGGCATGTCGATTCTGACCATAGTATGGCTCAACCAGTAGACCAGCCGTTCGCGACGTATTTCGCAGATACGTTGGATTGTTGGGCTGAATTGCGAGCAAGTCGCGATTGGTCTTCAAGGCCCGTTCGAACAGGTCGATGACCTGGCTGAGCTGAGCCCCTCGGACGCTGGCGATTCGGCCGAGGCCGTGGTATGCCGCATACATTCCTTCGAGCGGCTCGACATCTTTGGGCCGAGCGCGATGCAACTGCTCGCAATCGGCCAGAATACGTTCGTAGACTGGCTTGCAATCGTCGAGCTTGGAGTTGATGAGCAACACACCCGCAAGGTTCACAAGACACGTGCGGCGACTGTAACGTGCGGCCAGATCGTTGGGCGACTCGGCGATGATCCGATCGAATTCGGCGAGCGATTCTTTGAGTTGTGCCAGCGAAACGTCGAAGGTGCCAATTTGCGACTCGACCATCGCCAGCCGATTTCGCGCTTTGGCAAGCTCGGTGCGAAGCTTGATGTCATTGGGGCGATCGCGGAGTAGCCCCTGGTAATAGTCGCGGGCCGCTTCGAGCAGTTCCTTGCGAAGTGGCTGGAGATTCGGGACGTTGAGCAACCGGTTCTCGCTCACGCGTACAAAATACTCATCAATCGAGTCGAGCGAGCGGCTGAAATACGCCCGCGCCTGGTTACTGTTCTGTTCGGCCCTGCGCCATTGCCAGAACACGCCAGTCGAGCCCGCGATCATCGCAGCGATCAACGCGGCCGCGAGCGAAGTCACCCTGGGATAGCGCCGGCAGACGCGCCAGAAACGGCCGACGACACCGATCGACCGCGCCCTGATCGGTTCGCCGTTAAGCCAGCGCCGGAGGTCGTCGCCAAACTCAGCACAGCTCTGATAGCGATGATGTGGTTCCTTGGCCATCGCCTTGAGGCAGACCGTTTCCAGGTCGCGCGGAATCAAATCGTTGAACGATCGGGGTGGACGAGGGTCATCGTTGAGAATTTGTTGAATGATCAAATGCGGCGCGCCACGAAATGGCGTCTCGCCCGCGAGGCATTCATAAAGCGTCACGCCTAACGCATAAACGTCGGAAAGCTCTCCGATCTCCGTAACACCTTGAGCCTGCTCCGGACTGAGATACGCGGGCGTGCCAACGATGGATCCATCCTGCGTCAGCCCTTCCCATTCCGTTGCCAGCCGTGCGAGACCGAAGTCGCTGATTTTGGGCCGGCCTGAAATGGGGTCGAGCAAAATATTGTCGGGTTTGACGTCGCGATGCACCAGGCCGGCCGCATGAGCGGCGGCGAGACCATCGGCCACTTGCGAAATTACCTCGGCCGCGTAGCGCGAATTCAGCCGTTTTTCCGACCTGATGAATTGCGCCAGGCTGGGGCCGGCGAGATACTCCATCGTGAAGTAGAGGATCATATCGTCCGGATTCGAAGTCGCGTAAACACGCACGATATTGTCGTGTTCAACTCGTGCAGCGGCCTGAATTTCCCGAACGAAGCGCTGACGTGCGGCCGTATTCGTCGCTTCAGGACGAAGGATTTTCAGCGCGACGACGCGATTGATCGCGCGATCGTGGACGCGATAAACGACACCCATACCACCGCGGCCAATTTCGGCTTCGATCTCGTACGGGCCTAGAGCCTTCAGATCGGCGGGCCAGCTTGGGGCGATTTCTTCTCGAGTGCGGCGGTAGCCGTCGATCGCTGCGCGTCGCGTTGAATCCTTGATGGCGCCTAGGCCGTCTTCCATCCAGGAATCAAGGTCGGGATCGTCCGACAGCTTGTTGAGAATCTGAATGCAAAATTCGCAGTCGTGAACATGAGATCGAATCGATTCAGCTGACTCGTGTGAAAGCGTGCCCAAAATCATTTCTTGAAGCGCATCGGTCGAAGGGCACACATTCATCGCATTTGCCCTTTCGCCACGCAGCGTTTTTGCCAGTTTCGTCAGATTAGTTGATTCGCATCGGCCAGGTGCAATACTTCGTCCTTGAGCCGGCGCACAACTCGCGATTTGGCCGCATAAACGGCGTCGATTGTCATTTCCATTTCCCGCGCGACTTCGAGCGGTGAACGATCTTCGCCCCAGGTCTGTTCGAACACGCGCCAGGTTGAAGCTTCAAAATCGCCGCGAATTCGCCCGAGTGCCGCTTCAAGAATTCGCGCATGAAACTCTGCCGACCATTCGCTATCTTCGCAAGGGACGTCGAGCACTTCCTGGGGAGTTTCGCCTCCCTTGGCTGGCACCTGCCGATACTTTACGTGCAAGAACCGGGTGATTTTGTTGCGAGTGACCGTGCCCAGCCAGTCGCGAAATCGCCCGCGTGTCGTGTCGTAGTCGAACGAATTGATGGCGCGGGCAACCTGCGAGAGAACTTCCTGGCAAACATCGGCGGAGTCTGCGTCTTGCAATCCCCTGCGCCTGCAGTATCCGCGAATAATCGGTCCGTAAAGGTGAGTGAATTCATCCCACGAAGTCGTATCGGCGGCGTTTCGAATCCGCAAAAGCAGGCTGGGTTTGGTCGCACGAGAGTCGGACGTCGACATAGCCTACCCGGTGCTTGGCGGACGGGCGACCGAAAGATGTTTGCCTCCATATTTGCAGAATTCGGCCTTCGGATCAATAAGCTCCACTGTTGATTGCGCTCGTTCATGTCGGCGGTTTGCAACATCTTGTGGGATATCACTCGCTGCGGGAGCCGCCGCCCAGACCTGCATTCATTGCACACATTATCGATTAAGGAATTTTCAATGCAGATCCAGGCGGCTCGGTCCGCCTTGAAGCTTAGTGGGCGGCAGCCCGGCGACGTTTGAGATAGAAACAGCCGATGCCCAGGCCGATCAATCCAGCGATTGCGGTCGAAGGCTCGGGGGTCGCGGTGGGATCGGGGACGAAATCCGAGCTGCTAACGCCTGTGCCAAGCACGGTGCCGTCCGAGAAGGCCATAACCGTGAATGAGCTACCCTCGGTGAACCAGATCGACTGGGGAATGCCAGCAGGGCCGAGAATGCCCGTGTCCCCATCGCCGTAGGCGAAATCGTTCACTCGGCCAATACCAGGAAGAACGATGGGGAAATCCTGCCCCGACGTTCCCAGAAGGATGTCGTCGATCACTTCTTGCTCGAGCGTGTTGCGGAACAGGGTCTGCCAAGAAATGTGATTCGCCAGCGCGGCGGCGTTGTCGTTCATCATCAAAACGACGTGTTGCTGGGGGTCGCTGCCATCGCCGGGAAGACCGGTCGCCAAGCCGATCAAGAGCGCTTCGGCGGGAGGTTGATCGTGGCTGAACGGGTTGTTGATGAGCGTTTCGTTGGGCTGAAATGGATCCCCAAGAGCAGTAAACGCCCAGGTTGAAGAACTGCCGGAATCGCTGCGTTCCAGCAAAATGATGTTGGTGACGTCGGGAAATCCAGCGGCAAGGGTTACGTCGTAAGACGTAAACCAGCCAGCCTTTGCGGGGCTCGCCATGCAAAGGGCTGCAAGCAGGCCGGTGAGTAACGCCGTTCTGGGCAACTTGCAGAATGAATCGCGCATTCTCGACATCATTTTTCGCTCCTGGCTCGAGATTATGCCTGGATGATTTCGCTCGCGTGCGGTGCGAACACGAAGTCGTCGCAAGGGATAGCCTGAGAGAGAGCGGGTCTGACACGAGGATGCGGCGAATTGGGGCAGGTTGCGAAATAACAACATGCGCGGTCAGACGGCCCTCGTAGCGTCGTACTGGCGAGAGCCGTTTTAATTGGCGATCGAACTCGGCGAACTCAAAAACGCGACTAGCGCGACCCCTGGTGCAAAGGATCGTCGAGGTGATAGACGATCGTCTTCGCCTTCCAGTCCTCTTCGGCGAAGAGCAGGTACGAACCGTCCGACAGTCTCGATGCACGAATCGCGTCGCGGAAGTCGATCCAACCACTCTCGCGCTGAACCTCGGGCCCGGGCGACATCGTGCCGAGCAGGCGACCGTGCTCCTGGTCGTAGACCGAGACCTTTGCAGTCTTGCAGTCAATCGCGAAGAACAGGTCACCCGCAACGCAAAACGAGACCATGAACGTCTTATCCGGCGTGTACGGGAAATTCACGACGAATCGCGGTGACGAAACGCCCTTCGACCAGCCGTCATATCGCGCAACGACCGTGCCGGCGGTGCCCCACTCGCCATTCGTGATCGGCCGATCCTTGGTTTGGCCGGTCAGCCACATTGTGTCGGTCGACGGGTCGTACTCAGTGCGGAGGAGATCGGTAAAGGGCGCGGGCATTGGCCGGTGCTCGGGCTTCGCATCGTATTCAGGATTACCAAGACGATCTAGGCCGCGGAACTCCCATCGCCAGATACCGGTATCTCGGCCAGCTTGCCAGATATCGCCACGCGGGTCGACGTTGCTGGCCCAGAATTCGCCAGTTGGGCCGACGGTCGGATTGTACTCGCCGGCGTCGAACTTGCCGTTGCCGTTCGCATCGCGCCAGAACCATCGTCCCGTCTTGGGCTGGTGTGGGGGCGACCATCCGCTCTTGTCGGCCTTTAGCGGACCAGCGCTAAGGACGACGCTCGGCACAGCCAAATCGCCTTCGACACGATAAAGCCCCAGAACGCCCTGCCACATCCCGCGCTGGCAGAGAAACGTTTTGCCGCCCAGCACTCGCACGCTCGTGCCGCACTGAAGCGAAGGGAAATGCAGGCGGAGATCATCGGGCGAGCGAAATGGATCGAGCGTGTGCGCCACCCATTTCCAGTTCGCACCCGCCTTTGCGGACGCGTCGTACGAGAAGCGATCGTCGGCCGTGAATATGTCTTTCCCATTCGTACCTGGAACGGAGTCGGCCACGTCGACGAATTCAAGGCCCAGCGACTCCCAACTCATCGAGTGATCTGGCGCGAAGGCGCGAAGCACAGTCCCTCCGCGCGGAACATTGCAAGCGACATACAGATTCCCTTTCGCGTCATAACCCGCACCCGTGGGACCGGCGAACCTAAGCGGCCCGACGCGCCCAGGGTTCGGACTCGCGAACATTCCACCTTCCTCGCCGAACGTGCCGACGAGTTTCATTGGCTGAGCCGACGCGTCGAAAAAGAGCAATTGCTGGCGCGGTCCGTTGTCCGTCACAACCATTCGGCCATCAGGTGCAAAACTGAGACCTGTCGCGATCGTCGACGGTGGCAGCGGGATCTCTATCTCGCGCAACTTGCCGTCGGCCGTGTACGAAGTAATGGTCTTTCCACCACTCTTGATTACCCAGAGATTTCCCGATCGTTCGAGCGCCAGCCGTTCCGGCTTTTCGGCTGCGAATTCGCGCACAGGCGACAGCGTCTCGACGTCGAAAACGCGAATGCGATCCTGCACGGTGTCGGCAATATAAAGAAGCTTGCCGTCGGTCGCCAAACCACGTGCGATCAGGTCGTGATTGTCGGGAGCTTCGCGGAATACGGCCATGTTCTTGAGCCGTGTTTTGCCTCCCGGGAAGGGTGCGAGCTTGCCGTCGATGGTGTATCGCGAAACACCGAACAGGCAAATCGGCACGTCTCTTCGCGCCTGGCCCGCGGCGACTTCAGGTTGGTCTTCGCGAACACATGTATGCGCGTAGAAAATGTATTTGCTCGAAGCTGCGACCGCCTTGCCGCCCCTCATATGCGTATCTGGCAACTTGCCGATCGGACGACCATTTTTATACAGACCAACCTCGCGCCCAGCCTCGTCCCAGAAACTACCGACGACGCACGTCCCGTCAGGCAAAACACACAGGTCTTCGGCAAAGTTCTGGACCCATTCCGGCCCTCCGCCAAACGAATTGCCAATCCACGACGTGGTGTATCGCAAGGGCGCAGGCTCGTCGGCCACGACGGTTTGGCTTGAAGCGAGAAGCAGAATCAGGGCAGTCGGCCAGGTGTGCTTGATTCGGTCCATGACTCAGATCCCCAGACTGTGTTCGGCTCAGTTCAAGGCTTCCACGACGCGCGGCTGCCATCAATTGCACACTGGAAACGAAGACACTCGATCACCTTCGCGTCTCGTCCGCTCGGGCGAATCACCCACACCGGCCGCTTGTCGCCGGGCTTCTCGGCGTAGACCGTTTTCATCCGCGCCGGGTCGCTCCAGTAACGCTCATCGGTCACCCGGAAGGAAATCCACGCTCCATCTGGCGACCAGTCGGCGGGAGTGCTGATTTTTCCGAGATGTGTCAATTGCCGATTGTTCGATCCATCTGCGCCGATCACAAATAATTCCAGCGCCTTGCCGACCGGAAACGAGTAGACGATCTCCTTGCCGTCGGGCGACCAGTTCGGAAATGTTGCGCCGACAGCGCTTGTCTCGCGGACGACTCGCACCTTGTTCTTGCCATCGAGATCCATCACAAACACACTAACTCCGCCAGGAACATCGCCGGTGTAAACGATCCGGGTGCCATCGGGGGAAATCGCCGGATCGTGTCCAGCGCCGAGCACTATGAGATCTGATCCATCGGGGCTAATGCTCGCCATTTCGGCGCGCTCGCCGTGCATGCCGAAGACAATCCGCTCGCCGTTCTTCGTCGTGCGCCAGCTCGGCATGTAGCAGACCGACTTCGAATCAACCAGCCGGCGCACGTTATTGCCGTCGGCGTCCATAACGTAGAGATTGGGCGTGCCGGATCGATCGGAAATGAAGGCCACCCGCTTGCCGTCGGGCGACCAGCATGGATAGCGATCTTCGGACTGCGGGCTGCGCGACAAATTCTTCGCGTCGCCCGTATCCGGATCGATGGCGAACACCTCGGTGTCTCCCGTCCGCACCGTCGTGACCAGCAGCGTGCGCCCGGCGAATTCACCCGCGAACGCGGTCGCACCGACGCTCAGGGCAATGATCACTTTACAAAGTAATCGCATGATTTTTTACCTCTTTGTCATGCCCGGCGTGCCGAAGCCCTTCGCTGCGTCGTCGAGCACCAGTACCCAGTCGAGGTCTTCCCCCGGCGCGGGAGGCGTGAAAGCCCGTTCGCCCGTGTTCGGAAACGTGCCGATTTTCGCGGCCGAGCCATCGCGGGGATTGAACCACCAGGCGACCACCGAACCGCCCTTGATGACGTCCATATGGACCCGGAACGTGCGGCCCGCCGGCGCGTAAACCATCGCGTACGAACCGTCGCGATCGCGGGTGGCGACGAAGCGATAGCGGCCTTCGCCAGGAACCGACGTTTTCACGCGATCGGCCACAATCATCGAATCATCCGGCAAGCGGCTCAGAAACGGACGCGATTCAAGCAGATGCCTTGCGTGCTGCATCTGCCGCGCTCCAGGCTGGTCGATCGCCTCGGTCCACGGCATCAGCGGGTCATTGATCGCCCCGCGCGCTGGCGTCCACATCTGCCAGACCGAATGATGACCATAAGTATGGCCGAAGGCGCCGGTGAATAGATTCCAGTACAGCGGTTTCCGCACGTCGGTCGCGATCGAATGGCCAAGACTCTTTGCTCTGAACGAGATCGGGTGTCCTTCGTAAAGCGGCTCCGCGTCGACGATGGGCTTGGGCGGCGATCGGTCGTAATCCTCGCGGGTGTGCGAGTAACATCCTGTGAAATCAACATTGTGACCGTTCTGCCGCATGTTGAAGTCGAGCCAGTCTTCGCCGTGGAAGAAGCCTGCCGAGCCAGCCCCGCCAGTGGGATGAAACGAGATCAGGTGCGATCCACCATCCCCTTTGCGAAGGCCTTGCGCCATCGCGCGAATCACTTCTTTTTGTGCGTCGTTATCGAATCCGCGATCGCCGCCCAGAATCCAAACGATGCCTCGATCCTTGTACCTATTACCGAGCCATTCACCATAAATCGCGGCGTTTGCCTTGTTGAAGAGCGGCTTGCCGTCCCTGACCTTGTCGTGCCAGTACCGCCCCCATGTCGGCAGCAGCCCGATGGTCAGCCCTTTGGAATTCGCAAGGTCGACAACATGGTCGACATGATCCCAGTAATCGTTGTTCGGACCGTCCTTCACGGCGGGGCGAGTGGGATCGAGATCAATCAGGGGCAAGTGGCCGTACGAGTTGGGAACCGTGTGGCCATCGAGCTCGGCGATCGCCACAGCCTGAATCACGGTAAATCCCAGCTTGGCGCGATTTTCGAGATATCGTTTGGCTTCCTCATGCGTCGTCCGGTGGAACAACTCCCACGCTGTATCACCCAGCCAGAAAAACGGCTTGCCATCTTCCTGCACCAAAAATCGCCGGTCTTCACTGACCTTCAACTTCGTCGGCTTCGAATCCTCGGCATGGAGAGATCCAGCGACGACGAGAATGAACCCAAGCACCAACGCGCTACGCATCGTTCGACCCTCCCAGCACTGTCCGCCCGCACGACAGATTCATATTCGACTGAGATCTCAGCAAGATGTCAATGGTGTATTCCCGACCGCGATCTCGTCGGTTATGGTGATGGAATGAAACGCGAATCGTCGACGAGAACGTCTGGTTCGGCTCGGACTCTGTTGAAAGACCGCGCCTACAACGAGATGAAAACGCTGATCCAGGACGGCGTTTTTCCGCCGAATACTTTTCTCTCGGAACGACAACTCGCCGAGCGATTGGGCATGAGCAAGACACCGATTCGTTCGGCGCTTGAGCTGCTTGAAGCTCAGGATCTCGTCGTCGTCTCGCCGCAGCAGGGGATTTTCGTCAAGGATCTCTCAGCGCAGGAGATCTCGGATCTGTTCGACATGCGTTGTGCTGTCGAACCGTTTATCGCTTCTCGTCTCGCGGAGCGAACGCTCGGAGACGATCAGGTCACCCGCATCAATGCCAACCTTGCCCTGCAAGCCGACGCTGCGCGAGCTGGTGATGTTCCGGCTTCAACGCGCCTCGACGTCGAGTTTCACAGTCTGCTTGCGGAGATCCTGGAAAACAAGGAGGCGCTCGCGTGGCTCACACGCTGTTTCGATAGGCTCCATCGTTCGATTCTGCGGATCAATCGTCTCAGCCCAAATCGATTACCGCGAAGCCACGATGATCATTCGGCGATTGCGTCCGCCATCACATCCGGGCGCGCCGAAGACTCATCAAGGCTGATGCTCGAACATCTCGCTTACGGTCGAAGATTTTTGCAGGGCGGATGAACGTCCTGCTGAACGCTTCGTAAATTCGAAATCATCACCAATGCACAAGAAAAAACCGCGAGAGGTCGAGAAGACCCCTCGCGGTGTGAATCGGCATCGAACAGGCAAAAACCTGCGAAACGCAAAGCTTATTTCCGAAGCCTCAGCTTCCTGAGCTGTGCCTGTGTCGGCAAGGTGCCGGTGATCGAGATCGGAATGGCCGTGTCGCCGGTGAGCGTGAAGTTGCCTCCGGTCTTCGGCGGCTGCATGATGATCTGCGGGTTTTGGTCGCCGTTGGGACCCTTGAAGATCAGCGTGGTGCCCCTCGGAATAAAACCCGGAGCGTTGACGTAAGCGCCAACCTGGCCCGGACCAGGATTATTGATCTGGTTGAACAGCGTGAGTGCATGATCATCCATAATCGTGATCATGTAATCACCGTCATACTGTCCGCCCACCTGTTTGGTAATCGTGGCGTGTGTGTCGATTTCGCCCCAGGGAATGGTCGGGTACCACGGCGACTGGGTACCTAGCCCCTGAATTCCGCTGTACGCGATTTGCAGGTTATTGGGCGCGTGATTGTAGATCGGCTTTGTTGGTGTCGAACCCTGCGCCGCCACGGGGCCAGGTGCCGCCGGGTTGGCGACGTCGTCGTCGACCGAGAAGGCGTAGCCGGCCATGTTCAGAATGTCGTGAACGAACCAAACGTAAGGATCGAGATTGTAGATCCCGAACGCCGCCGTTTTGCCATCAACCGTCACGTTCTGAGTGGCCGTGCCCGGATTCGGATACCATTGCGACTGGTCGGGAATCGCTATGAAATTCCAGACCCCGCGAAGGATCGATTTCACAAGGTCGCGAACCTGGCCCGTCACGAATTTCCCTCCGGTGGAATTATCGGTCGGCAAGTTCGCGTAGAACTGAATGACCTGGCCGACAAGTTGCGCGGGAGGGGGCAGGGGAGATGGTTGGAGCGCGCCCGCCTCGGCCGACATCGCCGCGTAGACGGACCCAGCAAATTCCAGGGCCTGCTGCTGCGCGGCGGTCGTGGTGAAGTTAAAGGTGTAGGGCGTGAACGAGAAATTGGGAGACGAATACGTGGTGTATGGGAGTGCCGTCGGTTTGCTGAAGTCGAACTTGCTCTCGCCCGTGGCGAGATTGGGCGGAACGAGGCTCAGGAAGATCTTGTCGCCGATCGCGTTGGCGAAGGGTATGGGATTGTCATTGGCATCGGTGATCGTGAGGATCGTCGTTCCCGGGAGAAGCGTCTTGGTATCGTTTGTCACGACCATTCCAACCGCCAACGGCACGGCGGGAACGCTGGTCAGGACGATTTGGTTCGTGACGACCTGGTTACCATTTGGACCTTGTTTGGTGACTGGGCTGTAGGTCGCGTTCGCAGATTCGTCCTGGAAGTTCGCGAACTGACTGACGTAATAATTCGCCCACGAATAGAAGAGTTTTGTGATGTCTGTGCTAGCGTAGTCATTGACTGGTCGGACGAAGTTGTAAACACCACCATCGACCCGGTTGTCGTGACTATTGCTCACGGTGACGGTCAGGTTGGTGACACTGACGCCCGTTACCGTGGTTCCGTCTGGATAATCTCCCTTGCTGGACTGGACGGCAATCGTCTCGTTCTTGATCGCCTGCTTCAACGCCATGAGATCGTCAGCGTAATTCGGGGCGAAATGAATCGTGTCTCCCTGAGAGTAGATCGACCCAAGGCTTGAAAGTTGAATTGGCCCCGCGCCATCGTTTGTGCTTGTGAGCAGGTAGAAATTGTTGTCTGAAGCATAAGGCGACCTGGCGTTCGTAAGGGGGCTATCCAGGAAGATGTTGGCCCCCGACGGAATCACGAGGTCGTTCTTGTTGGGATTGTAATACTGCGGCCAGCCTTTGCCGCCGAAATAGTTCTTGATCGCGGCCACGCCGGTGTTGTTGATGAAGCTGTTGATCCGCGTTTGGAACGTTGCAGCGTTCAGATTTGTGGGATTCCAGCCGTAATCCTTGGTACCGAAGTAAGTAGGCGACTGGAGGCTGAGACGATCGCCCGAGGTGATCGGCACGCCGCTCGCCTGGATTACGACAGGCGCCGTGAGGTTATTCACGTATGAGACGTCGTAATTGATGAGCGGGAATGTCTGCAGCGGATCGGTGATGAAGTTGGTCAGGTAGGGGTCGCGGAACGTCCACTCACCAAGCTGCGCAGCCGCAGCGCGCAGAACAGTAGCGGGCGTTTGCGAGCGATAGAAAACAACGACCGGATCGATACCAAGGGGATACTTCGAGTGTCCGGTAACCCACGTCGTAGTGTTTTCGTCAGTCGTGCCGCTGGGCTTCGTCCCGGCGATGCTGATGACTGCATTCGTGTTGTAGTTGTAAACCGGCTTATTCGACGTCAGGAAATCCGGGTCGGTCCCGATAAAGAAGTTATCGCCGTCCCACAAGACGAGCGGAACCTGGAACGTGATGGTCGCGCCCTTGGGCAGACCAATGAACGTGCCGCCGCCACGGACCTGATAACCGATGTATTCGCGGTATTCCTGGCCGACGACATCCTGGGGATCGTAATACTGATTCTTGGGACTACCATCAGGATTCTTTGATGGCGAGTTGGGATCCTTCCCCGTGTTTTCGCCACGGATGAAGGGATAAATCATCGACTGCCCGTTGTTGGTAAGCGTGATGGTTTTCATCGCGCCTGCTGTCGACGGGGATTCGACAGACGCTGTCGAGGGAGCGCCCGACATAGCGGGACCGCCGTTCCAGAAAATCATCGACAACGGAATCGCATTCTTGACCTGACCAGGCGGAAACTGGTTAGGAGCCGTGCTGAGCAAGTAACGCTCTTCGAGCCGGCAAATCTCGGCCGCCACCTGAAGCCGGTGGTCATCTCTACGTCGGAGTGAACGCGCACGACCCTTGCCTTTTGGTCGCAAGAATCGGCTGTTCAGATGAGACATACGATCCCCAAACGAGGCGGCGGACTTCATGATGCATATTCTCCGTTGCGTACATTCACAGCGCGAAGAATCTTGTCACAGAATGACGATCAGTCAGCTTGACTAAAACGCACATTCTACCCAGCTTGCGCAGATCTGGGTCAAGTGTACAGCCTGAGGAATCACACTTCATCAACATTTTCTGTATCGGGATCGCGACAGAAGTCCATGACTGGATGCATGTTAATGTCGCTTTGCGCGTGGCAAGAGTATGCCTCGCCACGCAGAGTTCGTCTTGGTGACATCCGGCTAGGACCAATGAGTGATCGTGGTCACCGCCAGTGTCCTGATCCGGCCATTCTGTGCCGGCGGGAATGCTCGTTTTCCGCGCAGCGGCTAAAGCCGAGATTGCGCAAGAATCTTCGACGCTTCCCGGAAAGAATCTCATGAGAGATTCAGGCTGACTCATGCCGATTACATGTGTCCGCTCTTCGATCTTTCTTATCGGTTGGATCGATCTTGTTAATGCTTCGTCCATCCCGCCATTAAAGGTCCTGCCAGAATTTACCTTCCACGTGGACGCCTTGTGACAGACTCAAGAATCAGAATCGCGCGGGGTTTACACTTATTTTGGCGCTGAGTTGAAACCGCAACGCTGTAACGTAACAGCGATATATTCGGATTCCCGAATAGGTAGAGGCCTCGACGCGATCGCTCCATTGAAGTCACCTAACCGTCATCAGATAATTGCGCGTGTTCGAGCCGATGCAGGTTCGGGGAGGCGGTGCCGTGGACGATAGCGATGGGACGGGTGGCCAAACCACAGTCGTGCTAACGCATGTTGGCAATGCCTGGAGAAGGCTTAAGTTCACGATCTATATCGATGGACGCGCGGTGGGAGTCATTGCGGATGGACTACCGCGCTTAGTAAATGTCACACCAGGCGCCCATCATGTTACGGTAAAAGATCGCTTGATTCGTTCACGACACGAGATATTCCATTTCGCGGAAGGCGAACGCTTGGCATTGGAGTTTGGTTCTGCCGCTTGGGCCTATTTGCCCATTTGGTTAATCGCGATGACGGCGATGCTATCCTTTATAGTATCGTCAAAGATTATAGAATTTAGCATAATACAATTTACTGTATCATTTCTGTGGAGCTGGGCCCTATTTGCGATTCCGGGACTCTCCTATTTTGTTCGCCCAGCTAAAACACCCATTGATAGCGTCCTGAATCTACGGCCAATCGACCCGCCCAATGCGAAGGCGCTGGCAAACCCAATCGGATGCAAAGGGAACGGAGTAAGCTTGCGGTCTCTGGTGGCATTGGTTGCGGTTTGTGCTTTGATCACAGTAGCCGGCAGAGACTTTTGGGATTTAAGGTCATCGAATCTTCCCGCGCGGACATTGAGAAACCTTCACTCAACTCGCGAAAGCGATCGCAAGGAAGCGCTTCACTTCATCAGTTACGTGATGTCGACGACGAAGCTCCCGACAGAGGATGAGAATAGGGCAGTCTCGATGATTCTGCTTGCGCTAAAGGATGAAAATACTGAAATCCGTATGGAGGCACTAAATGCCATCCGTTCACTGCAACTTCATTTTCATGCAAAGATGCCTCGGTTTCCGGAGATTACTCTGGGACTCGCAGAGGCGCTTGAAGACTCGGTACCAAAGATTCGAAAGGAATCGGCTTCCACTTTGTTCATGCTAAGCGCTGGCTCCTTCGGAAAAGGAAAGCCAAATCCGCCCTTGCCAGTAGAAATCGACCGCTTTCTTGATTTGTTAAGTCACGGGTTCGACGACCCAAACCCCGAAATCCGAAATCATGTCGCATTGACTCTTCGAGAAATCGGACCGCAAGTGAATCGAGCCGTACCCAAGGCAGTATTAGCTGCCCTTCATGCAGACGACTCGGCAAAACGAAAAGATGCCATCGAGACCGTCCTCACATTTCCGCAGAGCCTTGAAGAATCGTTACCGGAGCTGCTTCACCTCATGGAGCACGATTCTAATCCCACCTTACGCGACTTGTGTTCTCAACGACTATGGCATGTCAAGTTTTCACCCAAGGTCATTCCCATCTTCGAGAGGGGACTGAAGAGTCCCGAGCGATTGGTGCGATATCGGTCCGCAGATAAACTCCGGGGAATTGGAGCGCCTGCAAAAAGCAGCGTCTCCCTGCTTTTACCACTTCTGAGCGAATCCTTCGACCAGGTGACACCGCGCGAAAAAGAATCTCCCGAATACACCGATCCCGCTGTGGCCGCATGCTTGGCGCTCGCCGATCTCGCTCCCGGGACAGAGCATGTCGAGGAGGTCAAACGAACGCTCCAGGCCTTACTGCAACGTGACGAGCGCCCCTGGCGTCGGAAGAATGCAGCCAACGCCCTTAGCCGTATCGAAGAGAAAACAAAAACTAAAAAGACAGCGACCGGAGCGAAGTAAGCAAGTCTATGCCTCTCCGCAAGTTCGAAGCCCTGGAAGTGGCCAGAAGTTTGGGTATCGTAATGTCACTCCTCCTTCCGAAAGGCAACCGAAGCATGAAAAGCAACTTCGCGCATTGCGCTCTGAGCCTGGTCTTGATCGCGTTTACCGCTTCTCCCCTGATCGCCCAAACCGAAGTTCCGTCCAGCCCCGAAGTCACCGCCGCAATGAAGCCTTACCTCGACCAGTACAAACTGGCGGGAGTCATCGGCATCATTGCCGACAAGAACGGCAAGGTTCATTACAAGAACTTGCTGGGCTATTCCGATGTCGAAGCGAAGAAGCCGATCAGCGAAGACAACGTCTTCTGGATCGCTTCGATGACAAAAATGTTCACAGGCGCATCGATCATGATGCTTGTGGACGAAGGGAAAATCAGCCTCGACGATCCCGTCGTCAAGTTCCTTCCTCAGCTCAAAAAATGGATGGTCGTCGACGAGAAAGACGACTCGCACCTCCTGCTGAAAGCTCCCGTCCGCCCCGTCACGATCCGCCACATCCTCAGCCATACTAGCGGTCTGACTGGTTCCTCCGAGCTTCAACAGGCCACGGGTTCCGACAGCACGCCGCTAAAAACTCGCGCGCTAAGTTCCGTGACTGGTCCTCTTCAGTGGCAACCAGGCGACAAGTATGCCTATGGCAATCAAGGAATGAACATCGCGGCACGCATCGTCGAAGTTGTGAGCGGTATGCCCTACGAAGAGTTTCTCCAGAAACGATTCTTTGATCCCCTAGGAATGACCGAAACGACCTTCTGGCCCAGCGAAGCACAGGTTGCACGACTGGCCGGCGCGTACGGCCCGAACCGCGGCAAGACCGGATACGCTCGCGGCACCGTCGGCTATTTGACAAAGCCGTTTAGCGACCGCGTGCACCGCTTCCCCGAAGCAGGCGGCGGCCTCTTTTCCACCACGCACGACATTTTCCGCTACGGTCTGATGCTGGCCAACGACGGCGAACTTGATGGAAAACGCTACCTCTCGCACGCCGCGATGGATGAGCTGCGAAAGGAGCAAACCGGCAAGACAAAGGTCAATTACAGCCTGGGCTACCACCTTCGCAACGGCATGTTCGGTCACGACGGAGCTTACGGCACGGATCTATCCGTCAACCCAAAGACCGGCATGGTGGCAATCTTCATGGTGCAATGCACAGGCGGCGATCAATGGGCCGCGCGTGACCTCTTCCTCAAGACAGCTACGCAGGTCTTTCCCAAGTAATCTAAACTTGCGCGAGTCATTTCTCATAGCTTCCTTCGTCGCGATGACATGCGAACTCAAGCGTCATCGCGATTTCGTCTCACTTGGAGATCAATCTCTCACGCGACACATCGTCAGAAGAATGAAAGTCGCGATGCGGCAAACAAATTGATGTTCCCATACATAATAACGCAGTACATAGCGATCCAGATCGCTCCCGCGCACCAGAGCCGCTTGTCAGAAAGCAGCAGTCTGTCAGGCGATTCGCCTTTGCCGGCGATCATCGTTTGAATCAGGTAGCGCATGATGCAATAAATGACGGGAACAATCGTCACAACGAGAGTTGGATTACGGTGCGACGCGACCGTGAACAATCCATAACAAAGGACCGACATTGTCGCCGACATCGTAATCAATGTATCCAAGTACGCTGAATCATACTTCCGCAAGACTGGCCGCGCATCTGACGAAGGGCGATTGACCTGCGAAACAAGTTCCGCCTTGCGCTTCGCAAATCCCAGCAGAAGCGCGAGCGAAAACATGCAAAGAACGATCCAGGGCGTCGGGAGATCCTCAACCGCATAAACACCAAACATCACGCGAATGACAAACCCAATCGCAATACACATCACATCGACAATAACGACGCGCTTAAGCCAAAGCGAATACAGCACATTCATCATGCCATAAACACCCAGCGAGACCACGCAAGCCGTCCCAAGCGACCATGCCAGTCCACTCGCCATCACGAACAACACAGCACCGAGAACCGCGGCGGATGAGACAGCCATCTTTCCAGATGCGAGGGGCCGGCTTGCGGTTCGTGGGTTCAAGCGGTCGCGCTTCCGATCAACGATATCATTCAGAACATAAACGGCCGACGACATGAAACAAAATGCCCAGAAACCGGCGAGAGCTTCGCGCTGGCTTGTTGCCCGAAAGAGTTGTCCTGAAAAGACCAAACCAGCAAAGCATGTGAGATTTTTGGTCCACTGTGTGGGACGAATCAATCGCACCCACGGCGGTAAGCCGAACTCGCGGCGCTCTGAAACGCGCCGATATCGCCGCGACGGCCGTTCGGACAGAGCGATCGGCCTCGTTCCCAAGGGTAGTTCTCTACCCATCGAATTCCGCTCGCCTGAGTCCATCACCACACCTCATACGTAAGGGACCGCCGACGCATCCATCAAACCCAACGGAGCAGTTTCAAAATTCCTTCCTTCATTGCAGATCGATGTGGCGAACGTCCTTTTTCCCTGAGAATCTCCTCGCGGTTCGCGACATACCACTCATACGATTGCAGAAACATCGCACTATTGCTCCACTGCGGACGATATCCCAAATCCTCACGCGCTTTTTCAAGATCGAAGTAGACTTCAGCGCCATAGACGAGCGAATGATACGCAGCGAGCGGCGCGAGTCCCAGACGCCCCGTCACCTTCATCGCCAGCACTGCAGGACGATACGGCAACGATTTCACGCGGCTTCCCGTCCTGGCCGCGGACGCGAGTTCTTCCAGAGTCTCGCGCATGGTTCCGAACTCTGCCGCGCCAATGTTGTAAACATTCGCGCCAGTACGTTTCGCTGCAGCGAGGCACGCATCCGCAAGATCATCTGCGTGAACAAACTGGTAACGGTTGTTACCTTTTCCCAACACGTAAACATTTCGTCCCTGGTAAATCCACTCGAAGATAATCTGCATAATCCCGAGACGACCGTGCCCCATAATGGTTCGAGGGCGAAGGATCGTCACATCAAGCCCGGCCTGAGCCGCCTCGTGACAAAGCGTCTCTCCGGCGAGCTTGGCTGCACCATAGGGTTCCGCCGGAACTGTGGGCGTGCTCTGCGTAATGGGTGCCTCGCGCGGTACTCCATAGACCGCACTCGAAGACAGATGAATTACCTTTCGCACATTTGCATCACGCGCGGCATTCAGTAGCAACTTCGTGCCGTCAAAATTGACGGACCAGAACAGCTCCTTGTCCTTCGCAATCGGAACCTGCGCCACGCAATGAAAGACTGTATCAACATTCGCACATGCGCGCTGGCAAGCCGCTTCGTCGCGAATGTCGCCACGCTGGAACTCAACGCCAGGGAATCGCTCGCACATATCGAGCAGGTCAAGCACGCGCACCCGCTTCCCTTCATCGACGAGACGCCGGACCAACAAGCTGCCGAAGTAGCCCGAGCCACCGGTCACAAGATTCACGCCCGAATCATTTCTCATAGCAAATCCATCCCGGAAGTTCAGGAATTTCGACTCGCCTGCGGAACTCCGGCAGCAGCTTCAGCGTCCATTCCGCGTCCCGATCCTGGGGAAAAGCGATCACTCGAGTCTTGGGCGAAATGTGAGCGCGGAAGTGTTCCTGAGTGACGCCCAGATTCGCCAAGTCGCGATCGAAGAGGCCGTATTCGAAGTGATCGATTCTTCCTTCGGCCAGCAACGTCGAGAGCGGATTCCAAGGAAAATACGCCTCGCCTGGATGCGCCAGAGCGTAATGATATGCAACAACTTGCTGGTTGGCCGCAAGCGGCTTCATCCCGTTCAAGTCTCTAATCACCCCACCCGCAAGGGCGAACGGCGAAAAGATCGACACGAGAAACACGGGGATGAGCAACATGCGGCCAGAGGTTTCGCTCGCCGAGTCCGTCGCCCGTTGCCAGCTCAAGATCAGAGCGACTAATGCCAACGTCAGAAAGTACAAAGGCGGCGCGTAACTATTAAGGTTTCCACCAACTTTAATTCGCCCGAGAATCGCCGTCGGCAAAAGAAGGACTGCAATCAGGATAAAGAGAATCCATTCATTGCTCGCAAGATAGGTTCTAAGACCAGAAAGGCGAGGCGATGTTTCCTTAGTCGTTGAAACTTGTCGAATCACCCAGAGCGCAATCATCAGCGAAGCAAGCATCGGCAGTGCATGATCCACGAACTCACCCAAAATCAATATGATCACATTGAGGCGAGCGACACCGGGAAAGATCCAGGGATGGTTCTTCGGTATATCAATCGTATTGAACTTTACCGTCTTCAAATCGAATGCAAGAAAACATAGAACCGCGGCAACGAATCCCCAGAACGCGAGCGACAACAGAACGCGTAGCACGTCTCTCTTGTCATGTCTCAACACACACCAAATCGGCAGTACGATAGCGATCGGCACCATCGTTTGCTTGGCAGCAATTGCAAGTACGGCGAACAAACCCGCTAACACGATACGTTTATTCGATAGTGTAGACGCGCCAGGTGCGTAAACGAGCATCGCGCAGGCCATGGCAGCAAATCCTATGGCGGGCGCGTCGGCATGAATTGCAGAACCGACGACAAGCGGCGGTCGCGTTACTGCGAGTAGGCTGAAGCCAAGAAACAAGTAGAAGCCAAGTAGTCTGGAGTTGCTTCGCTCAGTTGGGTGTGTGAGCGCTTTGCAGACCCATGCCACAGGCGCCAGAAAATAGAGAAGGCTGAGAACGCTGCCGGCAATCAGGGCTGGCGTAGGATGAGAAAACACGGTGGCCGGTAAAAATGCTGCCGCGGAAAGGGGTGGATAGATCGTGTTGAGCACGAACCCCGAATCGCGCGGCGAATACATCCCAAGTCCACGAGCCAGTGTGAAAGCCGGTGTCAGTCGTGCGGCATTCCAGTTTGAAAACGGAGCGTTTAGAAGTCTCACAAGAACAGTGCCGACGACGATCCAAATTGTGCTTGGAAGGAAGAAGCGGCCGATCCATTGATCAGACGATCCTTTTCGTGCAAACCAATATCCCACGCAGACTGCAAGTAGCAAGCCGACGAGCCAGACCTCAAACTGCAGCCAATACGCTTCGATAATCACTGAAAGTCTCGAGTTTGAAGACGTGTTCGACGCCTAAATTACACATCCTTGCTCGAGCGCCCAGGCAATGCTTCGGCGCATCCCTTCTTCAAGGGCCACGGTCGGCGCGTAGCCGAGTTCACGCTCAGCCTTTGCGACCGAACAAGCGATTGTCTTGTTCATCTCTGAAAGCACGTGCAGTTTTTGATGATATCCGCCGAGCCGTTGAATGGACGCGTCGAGCAAACCTGCAACTCCACTCGCCAGGCCCGGAAGATGAAACTGCTTTCCCTTGCAAGGCAGGTGGAACTCTTCCGAGATAAGTCGCTCCACGGTTTCAATAATCATGTTCATCGAGTACGGCTCTTTGTCGGCAATCCAGTATGTCTCCGCCTGTCCTGGTCCGCGCAAAGCGGCAAGCAGCAGTCCCTGACAAAGATTATCGACATAGGCCATCGATCGACGATTCTCTCCGCTGCCGACAATAGGAAACTTTCCCTCGCGGATCATCTTGAAAAACAGCGTCTGTCGCGCTGGTTGATAGGGACCATAGAACCATGGTGCCCGAATGATGACCGACTCGATTGCGCTCTCATCGGTTAGCGTCTTGATGCTCTGTTCCATGAGCATTTTCGATCGCCCATAGCCCATATAGGGATGATAGGGCGATGACTCATCGAAGAGATGATCGCTATGAGGATTGCATCCGCATGGTGAGTTTGACGACACGACAACGACACGGCGAATACCTGCGCCAATCGCCGACTGCACGAGGTTTTCCGTGCCTTTGACGTTGATTTCGATGAAATCCGCTGCGCGTTTTGGGTGAATCACACCAGCGATATGAAACAACACAGCGCCGCTCATTCCCTGACAGAGCGTTTGCGTATCGGCCTTGTTCCGGATATCGCCGGTCACAATTTCAACCCGCTCAGACAATGCCTTTAACGCTGAAGTATTAGTGCCGGGCGTTTCGAGGCATCGAATCACGAGATCGGGCTGGGGATGCTGTAGCTCGGCCGGCCTTTCAAGGCCGCGCGTGAGTGCGCGGACGAGGTTCATGCCTAGCCAGCCGGATGCACCTGTCAGAAGTACGGTGTTTGTGCCGAAATTCATCGAAACGCATCACTCAATCGCGAATCAAACCTGGCCTAGAAACGCCTGAACGTTGCGCCGGACGATCGCCATGATAGAACCTTGCGGATTGACGCCAGGCTGCGTGCAAAGCAGGCTCGCGTCGGCCACATAGAGCTGAGGGCGATCAAAAACGCGTCCGAATGAGTCAGTTGCGCATAGGGCGCGGTTTTCACCCATGGGGCACGTTGATGTCATGTGAATCGTCATGAGCCGAGTCTCTCGGCGCGGCAGCACGGCTGGCCATTGTTCCAGTTCGTCGACGGTCCGGAACGGTCCCATGCCAACGACACTTGGATAGAGTTCGACAGCGCCGGCGGCGAATAGCAGCCGGCAAAGGTGGAGCAGGGCATCCGATAGCGTTGCGAGATCAGTATCAGACACTTTGTAATGGACGAGCGGGCTCGGCAGGCCGGGGACGTGTCTTACTGATCCCTCACCGTCGCCCGAAATCATCGCGTAATATGCCCCGAAACAACGCCAGTCGCGCGTCATTTGCTCGACGCCGCCGGGATGATCGAGCAAGCTGAGTGCGAAGTGGGCCGGAGTGCTGATGGATCCGCCGAATGCGAATCTCGGCGCGAACTCGCGAACCTGATGAACTGGCACCATCGTTTGGTTCGATTGAATCGGCGTGCTGAAGCGAGCGATCACTTTTACAGTCGGATGCAGGCGCAATGAATTGCCGATGTTTTTCTTGATACCGCTTCGTCGCAATAGTGCCGGGGTTTGCGTCGCTCCTCCGCAGACGAATATGTTGTCTGCTTCGATTGCGTACGAATTAGCAGATCCATCAAGCCGCCGAGTCTTCATCCCCACGGACCAGCGCGTGCCGCGCCGGTGAAGCTTTGAGACGCGCGTATCGGAGATCAGTTCGCAACCTGCAGCTAGCGCGCGCGGAATGAATGTTCGCGTCATTGATTGACGCACGCCCTGCGACGGCGCGCGATTATGGGGGGCGTCGTATCGGTACCAGCGAGGCACCTCCATCGACTTCCAGCCCAGCCGCGACGCTCCCTCATTAAGTTTAAGCGAACTCGCTGGGGCCGGTCCTGGCATGAGCGACACTCTCAAATCGCGCTCACACGCTTCAAAATGAGGGATCAAATCGGCATCATCAAAACTGTCGATCTTATACTCGTGGCGCCAGCGGTCGAGCACTTCGAGCGGCGTGCGGTGATACAGACCGCTATTGATTTCGCTCCCACCGCCAACACATCGCCCTTCGACATACGAAACGGTCGTGGGACCAAGCGCGACAGTTAGTCCACCATCGCGGTATTTCGTTTCCATTTCCTTGATGGAATACGATCCGACTTCCTCCTGGCGCACGTACGGCCCTTCCTCGACGAGCAGCACCTTGTGCCCCGCTTCGGCGAGCAAACACGCGGTTAACGAGCCGCCGGGTCCCGAACCAATGACGATCGATTGAAATCGATCGCCCGAGGTCGAGGAATTTCTTATTACGCCTCGAAAATTTGTGAGCCGTTCGTCCATGAACGTTACTCTTCCTCGGAAGTCTCGCGTTTCGTCCAACGCTTACGATCGACCAACACGATCACACACCATCAATGCTGAATATCGACCGATGCCTTGTTGAAGTGAGGACGCGCCGGGGTGACTCGCTCTTCCTGGAATGAGAACCAGGCGAAAACCGCAAGGCTCTCGTGCAGCCTGACGAATTCGCGACATGGGCCGATTTTCGAGTTGCGCCATGCCTTGATGTGCCTGTCCTGCTGTGCGGGATTCAATTCATGAAAGGACCGAAATCTGCGGCACGCACAGTGAATCGCGAAGGCCCAGGTCAGCAGGGCGACAGCGGCTCGAAACGGCTGAGACATGCGTCGCCGCTGATTGACCACGAACTGAATGACTTCGTTCTCAAGCGAAGTCGCGGAGCAGCGCTCGCGAATCATTGACTGACACAACGCGGAAACCGTCTGAGAATTCAGGCTCATCGGTATTTCGGCGTAATAGCCGCGGTACGACATGCGCGAGTTCTCATAGACCCGGTTCCTTATTTCTAACATCAGTCGACGGTCAATTCCGGCGATTCTCCGCCAAATCGACGCGATCAAACAGGCATGCAAGTCAAACGCGCAGCGGCATTCGGCAGCCAATCTGGCTGTTCGCGGGAATCTGCGCACGGGGACGGTACTCAAGATGCCCAATTTCGTCTATTGGAATTTCGTTCACTGAACAAATGACGAAAAGTGGCAAATCCCGGAGATCGAACAAGAGGGAAGGTTTTTGAAAATGAGTGCAATGACGTTGCTTGAGTGATACCAGTGAACGACGATCGTAGCCTGCGGCGAATTGACTAAAGATTTCACCAACCGTTCGACAGCGCCGCATTCGCTGTGATATGAGACGACCGATGCGAAGACGACACGGCTTCGGCGTACAACGCATCGCACCAAATCATGCCCAATTCTCTGAGCAATGGTCTTTTCAAGGCGGCCGCCGCGCGGAAGCTCACCGCAACGACCGCCCGAATTCGGAGGTTGCCGTCAGCGGGGTGTTCTGTCTTGATATGCAGAATAGTTCAATGGCAGCGTCAAAATAATTGTACCAAGGTCAACAGGTTGCGCAGCGGCATCGCCTTCGGCCTTGGGAACCAGGAAATGGTAATTGACGATACTGCCAGCGTCATACTTAGGATGCATGAACGAGACACCGAGTTTGTATTTGCCGGGGGCTATGTCATCAATCCGGAATTTGCCGTCCCGGTCAATAGTCACAGTGTAATACGGGTTCCGATCGTCGGCTGAGTCTGGCACGATATTCATGAGAGCGAATCTCCAGAGCGGCTTCTCCTTCAGGACGGCCGCTTGCTGGAGTTTCCCCACGACCACGCGCCCAGTACCGCCGAGGTTGAGTTGCGAAGTCTTCCCCGAAGGAAAACTCCCGAATATTTTGCACGCGGACGTAACTTCTGTTGCGCCGTCGTCTGCCATCATCATGATGCCTCGACCGATCCTTCCCGACCCCGGGATTACGCGATCGAATCGGAACTGCCCGTCTTGGTTTGTGGCGATGACGTGGCGAGTGAACACGCGCGCTTTATCCATACGGATTGAATCCTTGTTGAAGACGTCAATTTCGATCGCCACTCCTTGCACGCTGTTTTTGCCGATATGGAATGTTCCTTCCACCTTCGCCCATGAATTGAGAATGATCTCGCGTTCGCCTTCCCACTTGGCTGGTGCGTCAAAGAACGCGATCCCCGAAGCGTGGATCACAATGATTTGAAATCCCGCTTCTTGCACTGGCAAATTAAGGCGTCCAGAGGCGTCTGTACTCAAGCGCGAACAATGCGTCTGATTCGGCTCGAACTCTCCGTTGCGAATGCTGATCTGCGCGCCCGGGGTCGCTATCGCAACGTCTGCACTAGCCGCGGGCTTTCTATCTGGAGTAAGAACCTTCGCCGCCATGCTCAAACCGCGTTTCAGCTCAAAATCGATCGTGACAGCGCCTTCATCGCGCTGGATCGGACGTGAAACCTCTCCGCGGTAGCCCTCGGCGTCGATGCGAATGACAAGCGTTTTATTGATCCGATCTCTGCTGATTCGATAGCTTCCGTCGGTCGCGGTGTAATGGCCGGAGTTAAACCAGTGTGCTCCCGTTGGCTCCCTACCTTCCCCCGAATTGACAGCAAACCTCTTGATCGGCTGCTTTGTTTCAGCATCGATGACCTTGCCAGTCACTGTGAGAGAGGCAGGCAGCTTGAATACATACTCGCTCTTACCAGCGACTAATACCTGTTCGATCAACTGCATTCCCTCGCCGGTCTCTGGGCAGATGTCGGCCTTGAACTCATCAATCGGCGCTTCGTTCCAGGTCCAAACGCCGTTGGCGTCTGCATAGAGGTGGTAGGGGTCGAACTCGAAATAGCCAACCCTTCCCCGCCATTGTTGAAGCAAAATGCGCGCTCCGGGCGATGGCTTGCCCTGAGCATCAACCACGCGAACGCGGATCACGCCGCCCCGTTTCATTGTGAAGTTGACCTGCCCCATCACGGGCTCGATGCTCACTTCCTGCATGTCGGTCGCCTTGCCTGGCGCGGTTGCAACGATGCGAGCCATTCTGGGATCGCAACCGGTCAAGGTATAGGTGCCGTCGGCACGAGTTCTGGCTTGGCGTATGGTGTTAACGAATTTGGCACGGACCAAGGCGTTGGTTATTGGCTTGCCTGACTCGTCGGTGATTTTGCCCACGACGCTGAGGCCTTTTTGCATAACAAGTTGGACTGTTGGCTGCTCACCAGGATTGACTCTAAATCTGCTCTGCGCGAGTATTAGTGAAAGCTCGCTAAATTCGGGATGCTCGATTTGCACAGACGTTTGCGCCGACGAAAGCGGTACGCTTTCAAATTCCCACTTACCGGCGGCGTCAGTTTTAACCGTATCGCCGATTGCTATTTGATAAGTCGCTCCCGACGGCTTTTTGTATTCAACGCCGGGCCGAACACTCGCCCCTTGGACAGGCTTGCCTTCGCCGTCGACGACGACTCCGCCAATCGTCCAACCACCTTCAAGCTCTGCTGTGAACTTCATGGGAATGCTTTGCGGATGCTCGCGAGACGACCAACTCGCCCAGTAGGGTCCGTAGCCAGGGGTTATGATATTCACAGTGAAGTCGTTGACGTTCGCCGGAAGCACAAGTGAAATGCGGCCCTCTGCGTCCGCCTTGACTAGCGTCCCATACGACCTCGCTTTGACAAACTCACCACGGCGAATGTGATCAGCAACCGGCTTGGGATCGGTCCGGAATTCTGCGAGCGCGCCAGCAACCGGTTTCTTATCGGGCCCGACGATCTGAAGTTGAAACTCGCGATCGTTGACCTTGGCAGGCGCGGGTTGGTCTGGCTCCACTGCAACGAAAAGATTCTTTGCGTGAACATACGGTAGCGTTAGCACTGCTACGATCATGATCCCAATCGTAGAAAGTCCGGCGCGACCAATCTGAAGGGGACGTTCGGTATCAAGCAAGCGTACAACACGCTCTCGCGAGGAAGTGCGGGCGTCGAGCCCGAACACGCCAAGCGATACTTGAAGCCGGCTGCGAACCTGTCCGGCAAGCCGTAGCACCTCGACAAATGCCTGGCTCGACTCGATGCCCGATACATTGCTGAGTGCTGTTGCACGGTCGTCGCACACGAATTCGCGCAGCCGGTTCAGAATCGGATTGACACACCAAATGATGGGGTTGAATACATGAACGATCGTCGCAATTCGCTGAAGCAGAACCTGGGCGACATCGTTGCGGCTAATATGCGCCAGCTCGTGCAGAAGCACCCAGCGCAGTTGGCCCGGTGACAGCCGGTTACCAAGTCCGCGAGGCAGCACGATTGTGGGCTGAAACAGGCCGCATACGGCAGGCGCGGCGATTGCGTCGTCTTCGACGACCCGGATCGGACGAGTAACTCGAGAGATTGCGACCAATTCTGCAAAGTCGAGCGGAAGCGATGAAAGCTCCAAGCGCGGTTGCGAATCGAGGTGCCTGAGCAACTTTACGTGCCGGAAGAAGAGGCGAACCATCATGAAGATTACGAAACTCAACCAGAGCAACATCGCGCTGGCCTTCAGCGAAAGTGGCGGCGCTTGAATGGTCGCGATTGGAGCAGGCGCTACGGAAGCAGCACGAGTTTGTGGTAGGTTGTGCGACTTAGTCTCGATCGCGTTCAATGGTGCGGACGCAATGTTTGCTGTTTGTTCGGGTACGTTCGCTACAGATAATTGCGGTTGTGAACTTGGCTTTGGCTCTGAAATTGAATCGGGTTCGATCAGTGTATGAATCAGCCCAGAAGGCGTGAACTTGGCCAGATTTTCTGGAAGTGTAATAGTCAAGGGAACCAGCAATTTGAGCGGAATCAACAGGAAAAGCGCATAGCCGACGGCTGGCGAAACTCGACGTCTGACGGCGAGCCAGATGAGACCCACAATTGCGAAAAGCAGTAGGCTCTCGCACGTTGCCGTGACGATCCAGCCGAACCAGGCGTCGCCCACTGAATTAATATGCGTGATAATATGGTTGCGCATTGCGAAACTCCACTCCTGCATGAATTGCCTGGTGGGTTACGAGCCGCGTGTTTTTTTGTTGAGCGATTTCTTCTTGGCTTCGATCAGTTTTTGCAACGAGTCAAGATCGGCCTCGTTAAGGTCGGTTTGCTCGACAAGATGGGCCAAAAGCGGCCCGCTTACGCCCTCGACGGCGTGCGTAAGCAAGCTATCTGCGGCCGCCTGCAAGGTTGAGAGTGCAGTTCGCGCAGGGCGATAGACGAATCCGTTCCCCACACGGGTCGTCGACACGTATCCCTTTTCGACGAGCCGGGCGAGCAGCGTTTTTACGGTCGCCGGCGTCCAGCCATGCTCTTCGCCCGCAATCACGTAAACCTCGCGGGCCATTGCCTTGCGAAGCTCCCAAACAATCTTCATCACCTTCCACTCGGCCCGGGACAAATCCCTGGGCTCGACATCGTCGCCACTCATGAGGCTTTGGCCTCCTGGGATGTAGTGGATCACACCAGGACAACCTTAGCCGAACCGATTACGTTTGTCAACGATTCGGCCACAAAGATGCGACGCTGTTAGATTCCGCACAAAATGTGCGCGAACTTGATAGCCTTTGATCCTTTGAATCAACGATTAAACAATCTTCTGATTGACTTCCAAATTCACGAATACAGGCGCAAATCCATCAATTGCCGACGCGCTGCTCATCAATCTCTTTCGAGCCAGACTCTGACCGAACGATTCCGCCCACGCAACTCAGGCGGAATCGTTGAACTCCGCAGTTAAACCGTTTCCGAAGCACGACGAGCACGAGCACGGCGATACTTCAACGCATAAAGCGTGCAGACACCGATGAGAGTTAGTGCCATCGAAGAGGGCTCGGGAATCGCGACGCTTAGCTCAAAAAGCTGCACTGCTTCGCCAGGATTCACATACGAAATCGAGCTATCGGGATTCGAGAAGAACGACGCATCGTTGGGCTGGATTGTAAAACCGTTCGACTGGTTGGGCGTTTGCCCCGGTGCGTTGAAACTCCAGGAAAGGCCGGAGTCCGATCCCGTTGGCGTCGCTACCAGCCAGTAGTTCACGCCACTCACGAGCGAGAATGGAGTTGTCGCCGTGTAAGTGAGAATACCGGTCGTCGTATCGGTCGAACTTAGAGTAAAGCTATTGTAAATAACTCCATTCGGAGCAAAGAAGTTATGTCCACCATCGTCGACTGCCGAAATGCTGCTCTCTAGCACAAGGCTTGGTGCCGAGGTCGGCAGGTTCTGGGGATCAAGCTCGATCTTCACTTCCGACAGCGTTGCATTCACGCCTGCGATGAACGATTGACCGGTGATGGCCGGTAGCGATCCGGAAACCGTGGTTACGGGAAAGGTGTTCGCATCCAGATTTGTGATGACCGGGATGAAATCGGCGCGGGCACTTACGGTACCAAGCAAAAGCACGGCAGCAAGTGATAGGGCTCTGTATCGCATGGATTCCTCCGTCAAGGTGTGTGAGCAATGATGCAAAAATCTACGATTATTTCTTCGTGCCCGTGAGCTTGCCGTCCGGGCCGATATGGATCGCGGCAAGGTCGTCGAGGATCAACGTGAGGCCGGCGAGGTCGGCTGCGTTGACGTCAAGTGCGAGGGCTTGATTTACTTCGGTAAAGATCGCATCAATGGCCTGCGCACTCGGGTCGGCGTTGTTCAGGCTGGAGAACGTCGTGCCTGTGAGAGTTGTGGCTCCCGAGTTGATTGCATTCTTGGCCGCGATAAATCCGAGGTTGGCCGCTGCGTTCGAGATCTTGGTCCCGAGTGTGCTATCACCAATCTCGCCACCCGAGATGATTGCGGATTGAGCGTCCAGGCCCGACGTCGTGGCGACGCCATAGTCGACAACGACGTTGCCCAGGATACCGATTTGCGAGCCTGGCGGCACCAAGGCTGCGTTGCCCTTGGCGACGACACGTCCACCGATGAGACTGCCGTGGAACAGCAGATCGCCGAGGATATTTCCTTCCGAAACGATCTGGCCGCCAAACGCGCCATTGATTGTAACTCCGCCAAGTCTGGCAGTCTTGCCGGCGATCAGCGTCGAAAGCACGCCAATATTGCCCTGAGCCGCAATCACGCCCGTTGAGCCGCCGTCGCCGCGAACCGCGCTAATGATGTCGCCACGGCTGATGACCTTGCCGCGAATCGTGTTGGTTCCCGTACCCCAAAGCGTCGTCACCGTGACAAAAGCTGCCGTTCGACCGCTGGCTGGCACGACATAGGCCCGACCGATGTCTGCGGGAACCGTCGACACATCGCCGGTAATTGGGTCGGTCCGCAACCCGGTCGTCTGAATCGTGCCCACAATTGGGCCATACGCGTTGACGTTGCCGAAGATGCTCGGGGCGGTCAAGTTGTTCATGCCGCTGGGCGAGAACATCGTCACATCGCCGACGGGCCCAGTGCTTGTCACCGTGCCGGCGATGTATTGCGACGAACTCATCGATGCGCCATCGCCGCGGAAATCGACCGACTGCACGACTGAGGGATTGCCCGGCGATCGGTTGACACCGATGAGCCCCGTGACTGCCCCTCGCGCCACGTTATTGGGCGTGACGGTCAATCCATTATTGATGCCCTGAACACTGAAGAGCATGTTGTTGGGATCGAACTGGCTACCGACTGTATCGATGAACAACGCGACCAATTGCTTGGCGGTCAGGTCGGCAAACGGCACGCGGAAGGTTTCGGTATTCGACCCATTCGTCGAACCGGCTTGAACGATTGCCGTACCGGGCGCGAGCAATTTAGCCGCATCAGCCGCAGTTGCCTTGGCACCAATCTCGACCACGTTGCTGCTGTTCGTGTGCGAACCAAACCCAACGGCCTGGATCGAATGCGCGGTGATCGCACCATTCGGCATATAGTCGCGCGTGGCGACCGATCCCAGGTCGTCGAGCGGCAAATTCACACCGGCTGGCGTGGTATCGCCGGGGAAGAATGCGGCAGCGGCAGTTCCGATGTTCGTAACAATATCACCTTCGACGGCGACGTTGCGAATGCGTGCCGCGCCCACGGCATCGAGCCGGTTGAGATTGAACTTCGCCGCATCATTGAAGACGACGAGGCTGAGGTCGTACTGATCGAGCGCCTGCGAGCCGGTGCCGTTCGTGATTTGGGCGGTCAATTGCGGATTCGCATTCGCGCCCGAGTCATAGAAATACTTCGTGTTGACGTAATTCGTTCCCGCGAGTGCGTTCGCGTTCGGCTGGACAAAGGGCTGAGAAGGCGTTGCAAGTTCAACGCGGCGTTCCAGGCCGTTTTCAATTACCCGCAGAACAACCGGCCCAAATCCGCCGTACGCCGCGATGGTGCCCGCATGGCCGACTCTGTAGAGGCCCGGTGTACCGCCAGCGACTCGAGCGCTATTGAGCGTTCCCGTCACATTGATCGTTCCCGCCATGTTCTGGCCGACCGAAAGTTGATTCGGTCCAACGATCAACGAATTGAGATTTCCACCAACATTGACGGTTGCGGTCGGAGTAATCGATCCTGTCGCCGGCGGCAAAAGCGGGCCATTGCCAACGTCGAGCGTTCCCAGGTTGCCAGCGACGTTGATCGTGCCGCCGAGATCCTGGCCAACGGTGAAGGCATTGATATCACCCGCCTCGCCGCTGCCCGCTGGCATTGGGTTGGCGTTCAAAGCATTGACGCTGACGCCTTGCGAAATCGAACCGCCCACATAACCACTCTGCATAATGCCGTGCTCGGTGATCGAGCTGAGCAAGTTACCGCTGACGCTCAGAACCGAGAGATGACCATCGACATTGATCGTACCAGCGAGGTCGTGACCGGCTGCCGGAGTGTTCATCGCGGGTCCGACGATGAGCAGGCCAATATTGCCGAACTTGTTGGCCGTCTTCGTAGCAGTTAGCGTCACTCCGGCGGGAATCGTACCACCGATGAACGCGCTGGTGATATCGCCAAATTCCTGGATCGAGCTCTTGAGATCACCCCCAACGCTCAGGTTGCTGAGTTGTCCCGTGAGAGTCACCGTTCCGGCAAGGTCGTGACCGGGAATGTAACTCTTCCTGGGTAGACCGATAATGAGGTTGTCGATTGAAGTCGCTGTGATGGAGCCGCTCGTCGGCATCGTTCCACCAACGCTGATGAGCTGAACGGTACCGGGTGAAGTGTCGCTAAATGCACCGTTGAAATCATGCGCAACTTGCATCGACGCCATCTCGAACGACGTCAGGTTCAACACACCGTTGAAGTCGTGAGCGAAGGTTGAAGTGAACGCGTCGGTTGACGATGTTCCGCCGTCGATATTCGTGGTTGCCGGCAGGTTGTTCGTCACCGTTGCGGTGAGCGTATTGCCGTGAGCGCCGAGGTTGATTGTCAGCAGCGTCATGCCGAAGTAGCTGATCGGTCCTGCGCCTAGGCCGGTCAACGTCGAGTCGGTAAGGACGGCGTTCTTCGCGTTGGTGGTTCCCACGTCGTCAACGTTCATCACGTCGTTGCCGTCGCCGTTGAGAATGAGCGGACCGGACACGCCGTCGACAAATCCGTTGCCTTGATTCGGAGCGTTGCTGCCGATGTTCCAAAGGTTGTTGGGAACCTGCGCGGTGATGGTCGACGTGGTAATTGAAGCCGTCGACAGGACATTTACCGTATCAACCGCCGTTCCGAGTTTGAGATTGAGCGACTTGATCCCGCCGTAGATGACACCTGTGGCCGCCATGCCCAGGCCTGTGAGCTTCGTTGAAGTGAGGAAGGCCGAGCGTGACGTGGTATCGCCGGTATCGTCGAAGTTCAGCGTGTCGAGGCCATCTCCGTTGATCGTGAGCGGTCCTTGAATGTTGGCTAGCACGCCACCATTGAACGGCGTGATGCTGCCGATATTGATCGTGCTGCTGCCCGTCGTTGTGTTCACGGTGGCGTTGGTGCCGGGCGTCACGTTCGTCAGGCCGATCGTGTTGTTGTGATCGCCGTTGATGGTTTCGGTGGGAGACCAGATTTGACCGCTGACCGAGATCGAGCTGCCCTTCGCATTTCGATCGGCAATAAACAGGTTGCGGTCGCCATTGATCGTCACGCTTCCCTGGTTACTGTCGGACTGGCCCTTGGTTGCGGCCGTCCAGCGCGTGCTGATCGTGCTGCCCACCGCCATTGTGAAATTATCGGCGACGTTTGCAATCACCGAGCCCGCCGGAGCATAAATCGCCGCGTTCGGCCCCAGAATAATGTCATCGCCCGACGCATTACCGCCTTGCGTCGCGATTGTCACGTTGCCGCCGTTCGACTGAATCGTGCCAACGCGCATCGCGCTGATGGTTTCGGTCAAGTCGACATTGCCGTACGTCAGCACGTTGATCACATTCGTCCCGCTCGAGCCAGCAGGATTCATGTTGAGGTAGCCGAGGATATCAATTCGACCGGCCGCGTTCGTGGGATCGGTGGCCGTGAGGTTGATATCGCCGCCTGCCGTTAACCCAGGGGCGAGGCCAGGGGTACCAACGTTGTGTGTGAAAAATTGGTACGAGCTGGGGATGATCGTCGACGTCGAAGTATCGGCGTACAACCCATAATTATTTGAGTTTCCCTGATCCGTGTAGAAGTGCGTGTAATAGTGCGCGGCAAGACTTTGCTGCGTCCGGCTGACGAGCAGACCGCCGATGGTCTGGTTGGGCACGCCGTCCTGGACTGACGGATCGAGCAGCAGCGTCAGCGATTTCGCCGCGCTGACCGTTCCGGCCTGTACGGTGAGTGTGCCGGTATTTGTATCGCGGCGACGGGCGAGCAGTTCGAGCAGCAATGTTCCACCGGAAATTGCCGTGATCGAAGGTGCGCGTGTTGCGTTATTCGCGGGGTCGACGCTCTCAATCAACTGCACCAGCAACACGTCGTTCGCCGCCAAGGGACGGATATCGCCGGTGGCTTCGATGTCGAGCGAGTTCGTGATAATCGTCTGGTCGGGGCTCGTCGAATAGACGTTGCCACGAAGGTTCTTGATGATCGTCTGACCGATCGGGTTATTGATCGTGCCGAAGAGCGTGATGTCCGACGGCGTCTGTGCCGGGTTGATGTTCTCGATGTCGACGATCGCTGCGCCCGTGCCGATGCCGATCAGGAAATTGAACGGAACGGCGTTGTTCACGGTCGCAAGGTTGGGTCCATCGAGCCGTACTTCAGAAACCGGGTCTCTTGGTGCGACGTCGATGTTTTGGATGTTCAACTGGCGATCGGAACTGTTCGTGATATGAACCCCTTGCAGTCCACCGTTGAAAGTGAAAAGGGGATTCGCACTATTCGCAATCGTGTTGGTCGAGCCGCCGGTCGGCACGTAGAAATAGGCTGTTGCTAACTGGGCGGAGGCACTTGCGTTGACGACAGAACCCACAGGCACGGTGCTGCCGACCGTCAACACATTCTGATTGCCGTCCGTCACCGTGACGTTGTCGTCCTGGGTAATCACACCGTTCGGGTCGATCGTCAGTGTGGCGTTCTGCCCGCCAGAATTGATGACGACGTTCGAATCCCATGCGATCGTATTGGTCGTCGAATCGCGGGAATCGAGATCAGTCCCCGTGCCGGTCGTCGATTGCACGTTCAGGGCGAGATTCGTCACGTTCTTGCTGGCCGAGTCTTGCACGCCAGTCGCGAGCGGTGTGCCAATCGTGCGGACGCCCGATGTGACCGTCGCAAGCGCACCGGCGTTGATCGCACCGACCATGACGACATTGCCCGAGGGCGAGCCGTCCTGAGGCGGAATGATCGCGACGGCGAGCGCGTAGGGACTACGCGTGATGTCGGGAGTCGCTTGATTGACGAGAATGTCGACGCCTTGCGTGCCTGTCACCTTGGTGTTGGCGTCGCCGTCGATCAGGACTTGCGTGGTCGGCGTGCCATTCACATGGGCATTCGCAAACGCGGATGCGACGCCGAGCAAGATCGGATTGATGGCCTTGGCTGAAGCACTCGACGACAGTGACATCGCCGAATTGGTCGCCTGGAAGGCTACGGTTTGACCGGTGACCGATGCTCCCTTGCCGATTTCAACCTGCGACAGCACCGGCGCCCCATTGACGCCCAGGTTCAGGCCGAGCGGCACGCCAGGGGCGTTGTTCGGGTCCGAGTCAGCATCGGCACCCACGCCGAGGCCAATGATAAAGGCACTCGAGTCGGTGGATGCTGTGGTTTTGGTGTCGGTCGTGAATCGCACGTTGCCAGTTGCGTTTACAACTGCGCCGCTGCCGACCGTCGACTTCGTGTTGTAGCTGACCTGATCGGAACTATCGGCGATCGCACCGCCAACGGCCGCTCCGGAGTTGGCGGACGTTGTCACGCTCGATTTCAGGTCGGACGTTGCGCCCATCGTGAAATCGCCGCTGGCTATCACGCTTGTACCGATCGCGGTGCCGTCGGGCAGGCCCACAAAGGCATTGGTTGTCACGTTCTGAATCAGGGTCGCGTGGGCCGAGCCCACCTGCACAAAACCAGCGCCGCCGCTCGACGCGTAGGCGGTGCCGTTCACCGTCGATGCGGCGGTGATCGTCACGTTGTGCGCCTGAAGTGAAGTCGCTGCGTTGTAGGATTGAATCACCGGTGCAATCGTAAGCGTCGCCGTCGGCACGTTGACCGAAAGCAAACCGGCTCCGCCGCCTGTGGCCGAAACCGAGGACGTTCCCGAACCGGTTACCGGAGATGTCAGCAGCAGTGAAACTCCGCCGGGCCCGAGCAGGCGGCCATTGCCGGATGGTTGCGATGTCAGGCTGATGTACAGGCTCTGCGTACCCGAAGATGGAACGAGCACGACGTCGTTCACAGTCAGCGAGTGTGTCGCCGAGCCGTCTAGTCCTGTGGCGTCGAGAGAAATGACGGCGAGCGTCTTGGGGTCAAGCAGTTCAAACGTATTACCGTTGAGCACATGAACTTTGTAAACGTGGCCATCGACCAGACCGCCAATCGGCAGGTCGCTCGTCTTGATCAACGTTTGCGAGCTCGCAGCGTTTGCGGCAACGGAAATCTGAACGATCGACCCGCCTGAGTTTTTGAGCTGGATGAAGTTTGGACCCTGCTTGACGACGAAATACGTCGTGCCGGCGACCAGGTTGCCAATTGTTGGCGAGCCATTCGCCGGGTTGTAGACGACGGCATCCCCGTCGTTGAACGAATTGTTGGGCAAGTAAATGTTGTAGGCCGTCGCGTTCGTAACGATCTTGCCGTTCGCGTCGGTCTGTGGTTGATCGTTCACGTCAGAAATGTTGATCGACGACGAATTGAACGTCACTGGTGCCGGCGCGTTGTAGGTAACGATATCGCCATCGGCGAGGCCTGGAAGCGTGATGGTGTGGTTCGTCGAGGAAACCGCGCCGGGGTTGAAGTTGATCGACGTGGGAGTAGAAACGAGCGACAGGCGAATGGAGTTCGGGCCGACCTTTGTGACGTAGTACGGCGTATTCGGGATGAGGCCGCCAACTGCCGCGGTACCGCCATTGTCGTACTTAACGATGTCGCCGGTTTCGAAGGTTGTCGGCGTCGCAAAGGTGATCGTGTTGGTCGCGAGATCAATGTTGGTCGCGGCGTCGAACGACGCGCCGAAGCGGATCGCACCCGACAATGTGAGTGTGACCTGCCCGCTGATCGTTTGCGTTGCTGCGAGCGGAGTGGTGGAGGCGAGTGTGAGCGTCTTTCCATTGGAGCTCACGCTCTGAATCGTATAAACGCCCGAGTCGCTACCGGCGCCACCGATTGTCACCTTGCTACCGGCGACAAATCCATCGGTCGTCCAGCTTCCCGCGTCGGACCGCGTGACTGTGTTTCCTGCGGTGGAGAAGGCGAGGTTCGTGAGCGCGACTGAAGGATTCAGCACGCTGTACGAGCGGTCGATCTGGACGCTTCCGCCGATCGTTTCACCTTTGAGCGGCTGAGCGGCCGTGACCGTGAGGCTGGTGCCGTTGATTGACTGAATCGTGTAAACGGAGTTGTTCGGGTCTTTCGGATCGGTCGTGGTGAACTCGATGAGTTGACCGACTCGAAAACCGGCGGACAACCACCCGATCCCATCGTTTCGGGTGATTGTCCCGCCGGTGGCCCCGGGGGAGAAGGTCACACTATTGATCGTTTGGCTGTACGGCTGGAGGCCGCCGATACCCGTGTTTCCTTCAGGGTCGTAAACAACCGTCGCGCCGTTGTTCAGGGAAAGCGAAACATTAACGGTGCTCGTACCGGTATCGACATCGGTGGGTTTGAACTCGTCGCTCGTGTTCGCAGCTTGCTGGCCAGCGGTCGTTTCGGAGTGAATGAGTACATCGCCGCCTGCTTTGATGTTGGCGTTTTTGTCGATGAAGCTGAGCACTGTGGGACTTGTTACGGCGTCGATCTTGGCGGCGCTGATGCCCACCGCCCCAATGCTCACCGCCTGGGCGATTCCATCAGCTTCCGCAAGAGGTGCGGAGGCTTGAATCGAGATATTGCCGCTAACATTCACAGTGTTGCCCGAGCCAACATACGCCTTGGTCGTCGGCTTCACAGTGATCGATGGATTTGCGCCGCCACCGCCGCCGAGGAAGCCAACCGTCGTGGCCAATACGTCGAGCGAGCCAAGCGTCGAGGAACTCGCGTTGATCGATAGCGACCCGACCGAGCCCGTGGCGGCTTGATCGATCTGAGCTCCGGGCGCGAGGTAGGCCAGAGTTTGGCTTTCGATATCACCCGATGCAACCGCAGCACCCACTGCGACGCCGCCCGCCTGCAGCCCCTTCGCCTGACCGCTAATCTTCTGGTTTCCCACCGATTCGATCGAAATCGCTCCGGCCTTTGTCACGCTGCCGTCGATATGCGCGGCCTGCACGCTTGTGTCGGCGAAGATCGCGATTTCCGCGCCAGCTGCAAAGATTCCGCCGCCCTGGCCGCCGAAGGCGTTCACCTGCGAAACATTCGTGTAGCCCGCTTGAACCTCGATGGTCCCCGTCGCGGAAACCGTTGCAGTCGCGGCGATGTAGGCGTTGGTTTCGTTATTGAACTTGGCCTGCGTGACCGATGCGCCGATGCTGCCCAAGGTGCCAATCGCCACGCCGCCAGTCAGACCAGAATAGGTGGTGTTGCCCGAGGGTGTATTCGTTGCCTTGACGGTGATCCCGCCGTTCTTCGCCGTGACATTCGCACCTGCGTCAATGTAAGCCAGCGTGCTTCCTTGAACCTGCGAATTGCCGGCGAACGAAATCTGTACTGACTTACTGCTAGCCGAAGTGCCAAGGTTCGTGGCGATACTGCTCGTTTGCTGGTTCGACACGTTCGGGTCGGCGGATGAGCTGCTGTTATAAGCACCTGTCGTGTTCGGGGACAGCGTGTCGTTAACCGAGCCCTGGACGTTGGCCGTCGTTGTTTGGGTGCCGTTGTCGTTGATCGAAATCGCGCCGTTGACACCCATGTTGAAGATGGCGATCGCACCATCGCCCGAACCTGCGCCGAGCGCGAACGCCACGACGGTTGAGCTGACGGAGGGCGATGCCATCGCTTCCACGGTCACGCCCAGCCCGGCAGTGGCTTTCGTGTTCGTGCCGATAAAAGCGCCGACCGTGGGAGCAAGCGTAATCACGTCAATCGAGGCGCCGAAACCGATTCCCCCGCCTGCGATACTGCCGACGCCATCGGATATGGTTGGTGTATCGTGGGCGTGAACGAGCAGAGAGCCGTTGGTTGCGTTGATATCTGAATTAAGGCCCGAGATCCCTTTATTGTCGATATAAGCCTGCGTCGTCGGTGTCAGCAACATCACGGCGATCGCGCCTTCAATGGCCACGATTCCGCCAAGACCTCCGGTGCCGACGAGCGATGCAAACGTCTCGGCCGAATCGGCGCGAACCGTCGTGTCGCCGCTCGATATAATCTTCGCGCTGTCGATTGAGGCGGTCGTTTTATCGTTGTCGATCCCCACCGCGACCGACGCACCAATCCCGACGATCAGGCTACCGTTGATGCTGCCGTCGTAGAAATTGACGGTTGCCGCATTGTTCGCCTGGACGTTGACGCCGCCACCGGAATTGACATTCGCATCGGCAATGTACGCGTTCGTCGTCGATCCCAGGCTCACTCCGGACGCGGCACCCGCAATACCCGCAGCCCCACCGATACCCACGCTTACAGCCACTTCGAGCACGTCTTCGCGGCTCGACGCAGTGACATCAACGCCGCCTGGCCCGGCGAAAACCGACGTACGCTTGCCTGTATTGCCAGCCGTTGCGGGGTCGGAATTGGCGATGTACGCACGGGTCGTATTCGTAATGACGTCAACATTTGTACCAGCGGCGAAACCAGCGGCGGTGCCCAGGCCCGCTGCGCCGCTGCCGTTGTGCACCGAGGTCGACTGGTGGGCTCGAACGATCACCGCGCCACCGACATTTGCCTGGTCGTTGATCTGCGAATTGTCGATGTAGGCGAGCGTTGTATCGCCGACGAGGTTGATCAGGACGTTGAGACCGATTCCAAATCCATCAACGCCGATCCCCACCGACGCCGCACCTTGAGTAACATTTTCATTGCTCGATGCAACCACTGCCAAACCGTTGATTTGCTGCGTCGAACTGCTATCAGACGTGTCAACGTTGCCGCTGGAGTCGAGCAGCGACCATTGCTTCACGCCGGTCGTTGCACCCGAGCCCTTCGCGTGAACGTTTGACGCCGTCACAAAAGCGTGGGTCGTGTCGTTGACCTTGTTGACCAGAATGCTGCCGCCCACGCCCAGCCCACCGGCCGCTCCCAGGCTGCCGCCGAAGTCGGTGATGGCATTGTTCGTGCTTGCCGCAACGGTAACGTTATCTCCCGCGCTGATGTTGGAGTGCGCGATGTAGGCTTCGACCAGACTGCCCAGAACGTTACCCGCCGCATTGGCCGCGACCGCGCCAGTTCCCGCAACGGCAATGCCAAGCGTGACGCTCACAATGCTGGCCATGAGCGTCGAGTTGAACGCGACGTTGCCCGATGGAGCGCTCACTGCCGAAGTATCTGAGAATGCGAGCACTGTGTCGCTGATCTCGTTGTACGCGACCGCCGCACCCGCCGCGATCGTCTCTGCGCCGCTAAATCCGCCCGCCACAACGACGATTGTTGGTGTGTCGCTGGCGCTGAAGGTGGCCGATGTCGTGCCGATCACGGATGCGCTATTGCCGACATGTGCATCGACGTGGTTGCTGATTCGATTCACAGCGACCGAACCGCCGAGGGCGAAAAGCGAGGCCCCCGCGCCTGCGATTGCGACATCGATAATGGTCGCGTTTTCGGTGGCAGTCACATTGATCGTGTCGGCCTTGATCGTTCCGGCATTGGCGTCGGCGGCTGCGACGGTTTCGGGCAAACCCGAAGTGCCTGCGACCCAGGAGGAGCCGATCCGGCTGACGATCGAATTCGTGATGTCGTTGTACGCAACCGACGCGCCGACGCCGGCACCGCCGAGTGTGATTGCGACTCCACCGCCGATGGCGATGATCTGCGATACATCGTTGGCCGTCATCGTCAGGTCGGCCGCGGCCGTAACCGTCTGCGTCGCTGACAGATTCTTGATCGCGACGTCAACATCGTTGCGAATGAAGTTGAGCGAGAGCGATGCGGCGATATCGCCATAGGATGCCATGCTGACGGATACAGCGCCGGCGACGCTCACGCTGATGATTTGCGAATTCAGCGGAGCGGGAACGGGAACCGCGATCGTCGCCGAAATGGAATGTTCACTGCCGGTCGCGCCACCGACCGTGAGCGAGAGCGGCTTGTTGGCCATCGCATCGTCGTACGAAATCGCCAGTCGAACAATATTGTGATTGGCCGGATCGACGATCGCGTAATACGTGCCGCCGTCGCGCAGCCGGACGGTCGAGCCGTTGTAGATGTAGCCGATCGGCGTGTCGGACGACGCGCCGGTGTGGTAGATCACGGCATCGCCGGTCGCCAGTTGAGGCGCGTTCGCGAACTGAATCGCACCTGAGGAGACGTCGGTTGCGGGATTGAAGACGTTCGCAGGCTCTGTCATCAAATTGAGCTGCGGGACGCTGAACGTCGGGTTCGTATCGGTGACGCCGGTGGTGCTGAGCATCAGGGGCGCGGGATGCGGATCGTCTTCCGAAGGGGGCTTGAGCGAGAACTGAATCTGCGTCGGACTTATGACAATCACGTAGAACGTATCGCCATCTTTCATCTCGGTAACGCTGTCCGAACCATCCGAGCCCTGCACGGTCTTGTAACCCAGGCCAACACCACTTGTGCCGGGGTGATAAATGATCGGCTGGCCGTTTTGCAGTTCGTGCGGCGAAGCGAATGTGATCGTGTTGGTGCTTGTGTCGATGTCGGTTGTGGGATTGAAACCAAGTTCACGCGTCGATGTGACATCGGACGCGGCCGACGGCAATGTAGGCTTGGTCAAACCACCGCTAAGACTAAGGGAACCGTCGGTCGTTACCGTCGAGGCATTGATATAAGCCGTAATCGAGTTCGTGGACGAGGCACCCTCGTCGTAAGCGACTGGGTTGGCGGGGTTGTATGCGGCGCCGATGTAGTTGTAGGAGATCGCGGCGCCGATGGCACCTTGCTGAACCGCGGCTGCAAACGCGCCCGCGACCGAAACCATCGACGCCGACTGCGATGCACTGATGTTGATGTTGCCGTGTGCGTGCACCGTCGAACCATCGCCGACGTGGGCATCAACGGTGTTCGCGATCGAGTTGACGACGACCGAACCACCGATCGAGAATTTCTCGGAGCCCGCAACTCCCAGCGCGAGGCCGACGACAGTCGGCGACGATGCGGCCACAACATAGATTGATCCAGTTGCGTTCACCGTACTGTTGCTGATATTCGCGAAGATCGTGTTCTGGATCAGGTCGTAGACGACCGACGCGCCCGCTGCATTCTGATTCAGCGAGACAGCCACTGCGCCCGCAATGCCGACGACGACCGAGGTGTCGGTCGCAGACACCACGACCGTACCGCCAACCTGGATCGCGTAAGGATTGGTGTCTAGGGCGTCCGAGATGTGAGCATCGATTGTGTTCTTGATCAGGTTCGCCGTGCTCGACCCGGCGAATCCGCTGGCAGAGCCACTCAGCCCCGCCCCCACAGCCGTACCGGAAATCGTCGCGTTCGAGGTCGCGGTTACGAAGAGATCACCCTTGATGTTCAGTGACCCGCCGTCGATGAAGGCGCTGATCTGATTGTTGATCTCGTTGTAGCCAATCGCTGCGCCGATCACTCGGTTTCCAGGAATTGTCGACTGGAAGACAGCGATGCCGATGGCTCCGCCCACCGAGATGATTCCCGACGTGTCGGCCGCAATCACATCGACGGACGCTGTACCGGTTGCGGCGGCCGGTTGAAGGATGGTTGACCCTGTAATGTTCGCAGTGGTTTGGCTCGCGATGATATTCACCGAAACCATTCCGGCGCCAACCGAATCTTCTGCCGTGTCGGAGGCGGCGAAGGCGGCGGTAACTGCGACAATGCGGGGATCGACCGAGGAGTTTTGGTCCCTTGCCGCAACCTCGAGCGTTCCGTGCTCGAGGGAGATCGTCGAATTCTCGATGTAAGCACTCGTGGAGTCTGGCTGATCGGGAAGACCGAGCAAATTGATTGCGAACGCGGCTCCATATCCGCCATCGCCGCCATAAGCGGCAGCGCCGGCAATCGACCAGATGGTCGATTGATCGGTTGCGGTCACGGATAAATCGTCTTGAGCGTTGAGGCGTGCCCCGGAAGCGTAAGCAGTCACCGAGTAGAGCCCGACATTCGCGGACACCGAGCCGGCGACAGCGGTTCCTGAATAGGGCGACGGCAGACCGGCACCGCCGGCAGTTAGCGCTCGAATTCCGCCGTCGCGCTCCGCGGAAATATCGATGGAAAGGCCGTCGATTGTCGCCGCAGACACGAATGCCCGCGTGTCGGCCTGCATCACATTGACGCTGATCGACCCGGCAACACCAACTGACTTCCTACCGACGTCTTCGCTCGTCTGAATCGCGACCGCCCCTGCAAGCGACCAGATTGCCGTATCGGCCTCGGCATGGACTGTCACTGCCCCTTCGGACATCACTTTGCCGGTATCGTTGATGAACGCGAAGGTGTTCTCTTTCGTGCTCAGGTTAATCGACACATCGCCAGCAGCCGAGATGCTGACCGTCGGCTGCGTCGCGCCGGAACCAATCCCGAACAACGTCGCGAGCGGACTTGTCAGGCCAGGCACGAAGCCGGGAATCTGAAGCAATTGAAGGAGCCGAGCCGTTAAGTTCGCCTGGGCATTGGGCGGGGCGGCGAGGGCATTGTTACCGATGGTCGGCGGCGGCTGCGCAGGGTTCGGGCCGGCGGTTACTGCTGTGGCGGCGAGCGAAGCGGTCCAGATCGCACCGTCTGTCAATGCCTCGACCGTGACCGGCCCTTCGGCATTGATATATGACTCCCCGTTGCCTGAAGGCAGCGGCTCGCCGGTCGCCGGGTCGATACCAGCACCAATGAAGGCCTGCGTATCACGAGAAATGATGTTCAATCCGAAGGAAAGTCCAATCCCCACGTTGTCGGACGATGTCACTCCGCCGGTCAGGCCGATCTGCGTCGAATCATCCGTCGCGGAGACAGTCACGGCACCGGCCTGGTCGATCGTTGTACCAGTATCCATATGTGCGTGAGTCGTATTGTCGAGGTTCGCGACGACGAACGTCCCCGCGACGCCGAAAGAATCGCCCGAGGAGCCGGACTGGCCAAACGCGAAGTTGAATCCGTGCGTGTTCGCTTCGACGGAAATCTCCGGGTCGCCATCCACACCATCAGCGCTGCTGGCGCTCACCTTGGCATTGGCCTGAATCGAGGCGTCGGTCGTGTTGTGGATATCTTGAATCAGGAACGATGCCCCGATTCCGCCTTCGCCTTCCTCTGCGCCGAAGGGATTGACGAGGCTCTTGGCTCCCGCCAGGATCTTGTCCTTCGTACCCAGTTTCTTCTCGATGGCCTCGCCGATGCTTTCCTTCGAGTCGGCCAGACCGTCGAGATTGAAGCTCAATCCGCCGACGCCGACGACTTGAATCAAATTCATGTCGGTATCGGCTGCGACCGAAACGCTCTGAACTCCCTGGTGATAGCGTGGGTCTGTCCTGGCTTCATTGACCTGTGCGTCTGCGCCGATCGTCGCTTCCGAGTCGTTGTTATAGCGGTTGAAGGCGAATGATCCGCCGATTGTCGCCGAGCCATCGCTCGCCTCTGTCTGCACGAACGTGTTGAACAAATTCGATGCAAGGCCGAGCGTGCCGTCGTTGAAGTAAGCCCAGCCGTCGGGTCCGGTCGCTTTGAGGTAATCGGCGGGGTTGATCGCTTCAACCGGGCTGGCGATCAGGAAGGGATAATCGATGGCCGAGGTCACGGAGATTTCATCGTTGGCGTCGAGCCGGGCTGCATTCGCCACCGTGGCCTTGGCGGTGTTGTTGTAAATGCCGATGCCGACAGCCGCCGAGGCGACCACCACCGACTTATCGAGGCTGGGCTTCGATGCACCGGCCGTCGAGTAAATCTGCGAATACTCTTCGATATCAGCCGCGACCTCGATCGATCGGCTTGACATGATGCGGGCCGTCGAACCGACAATTGCTTCGACGGCGTGGTTGAAGTAATTGATCGCGACTGCGCCCGCGCCGGCCCCGGCTTGACCGGCGGGCGTTTTGGGAACCGAGACCGCTCCACCGCCACCAGGAAGAATCGAGCTGACGAATCCGGCGAGCGATTGCAAGCCGATTTGACCGAGCGCTGCGGCACCACCGATTAACGTATCGGTGTTGACCGACGCATCGGTGAGGAAGCTTGCAAGCGATAGCGGGTCTTTCGAGACCTCGCTCGAAGCGGTGATGATGTTGGTCGCTTCCAGGCCGGCATGAATTGAGATTCCGTCGACTGTACCTGTTGCCGACAGCGAGTGCTCGGCGCCAAGCGCCGCTCCGCTGCCGGATGCCTGCGTCAAGTCAATCGCCTCGGCGGCAAGCGCGTCTTCCTTGCTGCTCGTCAATCGGATCGTGTGATCGTCAACCTTAACGACGTAGTAAACCCAGCCGTCAATCAGACCATCGATGGCCGGATCGGGATCGTTGGCGAAGTCCAGAGTTCCGTTCGATCGATCGTCGGTCACCGATCCCGAAACGGTAAGGTTCGGGTCGGTGTGATACACCACGGCATCGCCGGTCTGGAAACCATGCGGCGACGTAAATGTGATTGTGTTCGACTCTTCGTTGACCGCGTCTTCGGGATCGAAGTCTTGGGTTTTGCTCTGATCCTGATACAACAGTGAATGAGTGCCAACACCCGCGCCCGTCAGTTGGATCGGCGCACCACCCGGCGTCGCCGACAACTGAATGACCGTCGGACTGATATACTTGACGTAATATGTTTGCCCTTGAACGAGTGGAACGACGCCCGAGTTGAGTTGATTCCCATTCGCGTCTTGTACGCTCGTCGTGCCGTAATAAGTCACCGCCTGGCCATCTTTCAGCCCATGCGGATTCGCAAAGGTAATTTGCGACGTGCTCGTGTTGACGGCTGAGGCATCGAAGTCGATCTTGGCCAGGATACCCAGCGACTGCTGGACCGTTGCGCCCGCGGCATATTGCGGCGGCCGAACGTAGCTGAGCTTGAGCGTCGCTGCGTTTGCGAGTCGGATGTGATTCGCGTCGACAACCTGAACGTAGTAGGTCTGGCCGTCTGTAAGACCGCCGATATCGGGGCCGCCGCCGTTCGAATAGGTGACGGTCGCCCCGTCTTCGAATCCGCTATTGGGGATCTCGATCGTGTCGGTCGAATAATCGATCTGGCCTGCAGTCGGGTCGGCGTTGAACGCGTTGATCACGCCGCCGGCGGCGTCGAGCGTGCCGTCGATCTGCGTCTTGATGTCGGCGGTGTCGTAGTCAATGGCGACGCCAAGAGCAACCGTGCCGTCCTTCAAAACGGTCGGCTGCGCCCAGGCAAAGTTGGTCACTTCGCCCGTCGCATCGGTGCTAATGCTTCCATGCGTCGACGTGATGCTCGAATTGCTCGACACCGAGACGTGAGACGTTTCGCTCGTGTTCGCCACGGCCACGGCGATGGCGGCCGAATTCGGGTCGACGAGACCGGCGATGATGTTCGACGATGTGCGCGACTTGGTGGCCGCTTCGGTTGTGGCCGAAGAGGTGACGTTCACCGATTCTTCGGCTTCGATCGTCGTGCCGGTGAGCGTTGTCGTGGCGTTGGAATGCCCCTCGCCATAGCCGATGGAAACGGCAAACGGCGAACCAGCGGCTCCTGCGAGAGTCCCGTTGACCGAAACCGTGTGGAACGAAGAGTTCGTGCTCGCGGTCGATCCCACGTTCACCGCGCCGCTGGCGAAGATTTCCGACGAAGTCAGCGCGATCGTCGCGGTCGACTGGCGAACGATGACCTGCCCGGAAATTCCCGTCAAAGCGCTAATCGCCAGACCGGGAATCTGATTGAGCATGCCGAACAGCGTTTCGCCGATCTTGTCGGAGTAGTCTCCCCAGTTCTCATAGACTTCTTCGACAACCGCTTCTGTGTTGATCTCAACTTCGCCGCCGCGAATCGTAGCGCCGGTGACATTGATCGTCGCGCTCAGGTTGTTGACGCCGATCGGCGAAAGCACGGTCGCCTGTCTCAGCGAAGAATCCTTGACTTCGAGCACCACGTCGCCGGCTTCGAATTCGCTGTTCTCGTCGACGTCCGCCAGCAACGAGCTTTTCGAGTTGATCGTAATCGAGGCAGCGATGTTCGACGTGGGGGAAGTTTGAGCGCCGGTTGTCTTGACGATGAAGCCCAGGACGGGGTCGAGCACCACCGGATACGACGGTGAATAAATGCTAATATTTCCTGAGTTACCGATCGTTTCGTGCGTAACAGCATCGCGCTGGGTGGTCGAAATGGTCACGAGATTGCCGATGACGACCGACGCTCCCATGATCGTCAGGTTACCGCCGGCCGTGATGACGTTGTTCGTCAGGTTGAGCGTACCGCCGTCGTTCCGCAGAATCGTCGGGCCGGTTCCACCGTGAATCACACCACTGACAGCACCCGCGCCGACGAACGTGAACAGGTCGCCGACGTTTCCACCCGTCAGATTCTGAACGTTGGTAAACGTGATCGGATCATCAAGTTCGCCCGAGTTGTGGCCGGTGATCGTCCACGTGTTGTTCAGGTTCGGGCCGACGAGCGTGTTTTGTGCCGCGGGATCGCCTGTGAAGTCGATGCCGTCGACCGGCACCGGGCTGCCGTTCGTCGCATCGATGCGGAGCGTAAAGTTGCCGACTTTACCCAGCACGACAACCTTGTCGAACGACGAGCGCGCATAGCGATCGGGCGCCTCGCTGGTGAACAAGACAACGTCGTACTGGGTGTGATCTTGCGGGGCGATTCGGACCGTTACGTCGGGAGAAAATGCGCCGCCGATGATGTAAAGAATTCGGGATTGAAGGAAATCGGTCAGGCCAGGAGTGGCGGCAACGACTTGCGTTGGTTCCGCGCCTGCGGGAATAAGATTCGCCTTGTCGTGAGCGACGATGTTTTCCGGACCGACCGAGTTGAACGTCAATGCGCCGGTTTCGGTGATGACTCCGGTCGACCCGTCGAACGTCACATCGGGTGGTAGAACCGCATTGGCATCAGAGCTGGTGAAGTGAACGGTACCAGCGTACGACGGTACGATGTTGCCGTATTTGTCCTCGGCCGAAACGGTAAAACTCACCGGATATCCGGCCACGGTGTTTGCAGGCAACCCGCTCACGACGAACTGGGTGGCCTGCAGCGGGACTACGGTTGTGCTTTGGGTCGTGAAGACCAGGCGTGACGAGTCCGAGACTGCAAGGACCTGAAAACCCGCCGTTCTGAACACCACATCGAACGAGTGAGCGCCCGCATCGCCCGCGTTGAAGGTGTAGCTTAGTGGGACGGTCCCGCGCGGATCAGATATGCCGATGCCCACTGTCCCGGTGTAGGACGGAAGCACATCGCCCAGCGAGTCGACTGCCTGAACGAGAATCGTCGTGATCGCGCCGGCGTTCACCGAAGCCGGTAGTCCGGTGATGACGAAGTGGTCGAGGCCGCCGAGAACTTTGATCGTGCTGACAGCATCGATCGCACCGCCAGGGGGAACCACGCCTAGGTAGTGATACGCGACCGTGTAGCCTGAGGGATTGATCGCCAGCGATGAAGTGGGGAAGACGGCCGAAAACGTGCCGGTTACGGGGTCGATGGGCACAGTAACCGAGATATTGCCCAGGGAGATCTGCACCGAGCCGTGAACTGTCGAGCGAGAGGTGGGGTCGATCGCTTGTCCTGTGAGGACGGTTGATGCCGTGCCAACCTCGAGGGTGGGATATGAAAGTCCGACGAACTTGACCAAATAGGCCGAGGATTCAAACGCGCCGATGTCGGTGTTGCCGAAACGCGCAACACCACGTTGATCCGTAGGTAGTGCAAAGTTCGGATTGCCGGCGTTTATCGCCGCGCTGCCGGTAGCGAGGCGGAGTGTCGAAGTCTGTCCGCCGTAATAGCCGAAGGCACCAAATCCAGGATTAACGCCGATCAGGTTGCCGTTTGCGGCAAGTAAACCGCCCGAGCTGTTGGCGTCCCCGATAAGGTTGTTGAATGAGTGGGCCGCGTCGAATGACCCGTCAAGGTCAGTCGAATTCGGGGTCATGGTGGGCGAGTTGCCGGCGACGATAGTGTTGGATAAAGCCGCTAGCCCGAAGTTCAGAATCCCGCTGCCCTCGACTTGCGCACTGTTCGATGCAACCGTCGCGTCGAGCAGAAATAGAGAGCTGGTGACGGTACTGAGAATACCGCCGCCAGTGAAGGCGGAGTTGTGGTAGATCGTACTGTTCGAGAAATCAAGGACTCCGCCCTGATTGAATGCGGCGCCGCCGGATCCGGACGTGGAGTTGTTATCAAACGTCGACGTGCTGATATCTACGACACTGTTGCTATAGAGTCCGCCACCTCCGGAAGTCGCCTGATTTTGCGAGATCTCGGTACTGGAGATCGACGAGTTCATCGTCTGGCCGGGAGGACTATCGATATAGATCGCTCCGCCGATACCAGAGCCGTCGGCACCATCGCCAATGCCCTTGCCACTGCCACCGTGCCCGCCCGTCGCCGAATTATTGACGAGAAGTGAGTTGTCGATCTGGAACGATCCCTGGTAAACAAAGATCGCGCCGCCAAGACCTGCGCCGCCGCCGCCTCCACCGCCTGTGTTGCCCGTGTTGAACGTGAAGCCGTTTCCGCCATTGCCGCCGAATGTGCCACCCTGGCCACCGACTCCGCCGGGGCCAGCGCCGAACACAACAAGATTGCCGCCGCCACCTCCACCGCCGTACGCGCCAATGCCTCCGTGGCTGGGAAGTCCGAAGTCTTCGCCGGCACCACCGCCGCCGCCGCCGAAGCCGCCGTCCCCACCATTGCTATTCTTTTGTTGATCGCCTCTGCCGCCTCCACCACCGCCTCCGCCGTAGCCGCCGGGGCTTGCGTAGAAGGCTATGTCAGTATCAGCGCTTCCTGCGCCACCGTTCGGCCCGCCGCCAGTTCCACCGTTGCCCGATGTGAGATCGCCGGCAGATCCATCGAACGTGAGTCCACCGCCGCCGCCACCAGGGGCCAAGGGAGTTTCCGCAATCTGCCCCGGTCCACCTGCGCCGCCGTCACCACCAACCGCGTTGTTTGATGAAAGCGTGACGTGATTGAGCAGGAGCGTTCCCTGGTAAACAGCAATCGCGCCGCCCAACCCCGCGCCGCCCCCGCCACCACCCGCACCGCCATTACCGCCGCGGGCGAGACCGTTCATCAGCGTCAGATTTGTCAGAGTAAGGGACGACTCCTCCTCGACGGTGAAGAGGCGAAACGGGCTCGCGTTTGCATCGCGCGCAATCGTGATCGTCTGGGTGGGATCGGTCGGCCCTTCGATCGTGAGTGAATTGGTCACACTGAAGGCTGTGAAGCCATGCGAGATGTCAGTGCTCGGCGCGGTGACGTCGATCGTACCGTGAAGGCCATTCGCGAACGTGATCAGGTCGTTGCCGCCTGAATCGTGCGCCTGAGTGATCGCGTCGCGGAGTGAGCCCGGACCGTTTTCGTTCAGGTTGGTAACCTGAAAAGTTGACAGTAGCGTGCGGTCCTCAAGACGCCAGTCAGGTCCAACAAGATTAAGCCGATATTGAGTTGCGCGCGTACGCGACTGTTTTCGCTGTTGCGACGGACGTGATGAGCGAACTCGCGCGCGGGTCGACATGGTGTTCTTCCTTGAGGCCGATCTTCGGTGAGTGTCGTCAGGGCGCAGACGTCCGCATGGTCAACGCGGGGAGGCGTTGCGCAACTCTTGCAACAGAGAGGGTTTGCCGACGCGAGCTGGAGTCAACGCATCGGCGAATTCGAACGTCGTGGATTCGCGACAGCGCGGAGACGATTACGAGCCTGGCGACCGAGAGGGCGGGAACCAGCGGCTTCGCATCAAAGCGTAAATCTGTAACAGTGCGTTTACGAGGGTATTGGCCGGTTCATGGCCGGGGCGGGTAGCCGAGATCATCATGATGCGAAACCCAGGTGGAAACGGCCGAAGCTGTTGAGGCGGAACGATTAACGGCAACGGACGAGTTAACGAATCCGATCGAAGCGAGTCAGTCAGCGACTACGAAATCGCACAATCATGGCCGAAGAGCCGCCTTCACGATCAGAAACAAGCCTGATCGGGAAGATGTGGCTACCAATGTGTACTGCACGCACCGTACGATTGTTGACTGATGTTCCGAAAAAATAATCACAAATTCGCCAAGTATGGCCCGCATGCACAAGTTTTTAGGACCATCATTTAACCAAAGACGCGGGCCAGTGTGCATAGATTCAACGTTTCGAGCTATGCTCCTTTCACCTTACGAGTCCCCGACTTAGAATATGTCGTATGTCATCCTCATCTTCTTCGCCGCATGTGCCTGACCTGGTCGCCCGCGCTGCCGAGGGTGATCGAATTGCGATTGCAGAGCTTCTCGAGGAATACCGCGCTCGGCTTCGAAAGATGGTGGCCCTTCGCCTCGACGTTCGCCTGCAAGGCCGCGTGGATGCGTCGGATGTTGTGCAAGAGGGATATCTTGATGCAATGCGGCGGCTCGATGAGTTCATCCGCAACCCGACGGTGCCGTTTTACATCTGGCTTCGCTTCCTCGTCGGTCAGCGGGTACAGGAACAACATCGCCGCCACTTGCAGACTCCCGGACGAGACGTCGGCCGCGAGGTTTCGATCTATCGCGGCGCCATGCCGGGCGCCAGTACCAGCGCGATGGCCGCGCGACTTTTGGGCAAGTTAACGACTCCCAGCGAGGCCGCTGTACGCGCTGAACGCAAGTTGCGTCTCCAGGAGGCGCTCAATTCGATGACTCCGCTCGATCGCGAGATTCTCGTCCTACGTCATTATGAACAAATGAGCAATGGCGACGCGGCCTTGGCGCTCGGACTCGACAAGTCGGCAGCGAGCCGGCGATACACGCGTGCGCTCATTCGACTCCGGGAAATCCTCTCGAACCACCAGGGCGCGATTTCCGAGGAATGACCATGCAAGACATCTCCGACGACCGCGACCCATTCGAACTCGTCGCCGATTCATTCCTCGAACACTATCGCGCGGGGGAAAAGCCCAGCATTGACGACTATGCCGCGCGCTACCCTGAGCTTGCCGAGCAAATTCGCAAATTACTTCCTGCAATGCTCGTCGTCGAGCGCGACCTGACGATCGATCCCGAACCCAGCTTTAAAGCGAGTTCATCGTTCTTCAGTTCGCATCGCGACAATGAACGTCGACTCGGCGATTACCGGATTCTCCGCGAGATCGGTCGCGGCGGCATGGGAGTCGTTTACGAGGCGGAACAGATTTCGCTCGGGCGACGCGTGGCGCTCAAGGTCTTGCCCGGCCATGTTGCGGGCGATCGGACATCGCTCGAACGGTTCCGCCACGAAGCCAAAGCCGCTGCGCGCTTGCATCACACGAACATCGTCCCCGTGTTTGAAGTCGGTCGCGAGGGCGACGTTGCTTTTTACGCGATGCAATTCATCCAGGGGCAGGGGCTGGACCAGGTCATCGAAGAGCTGAGGCGTTATGCACTGGCGTCGCACAGAACCGACGGCCGTGGTTCCGCCAAGAACTCAGTGCCGGCAACCCTCGGCGGCCAGCATGATTTGGATTCACTCTGCGCTTATAAACCCGAACTGGTGCGCGTGGCCGAATCGCTGCTCAGCGGACGCCTGGGCGAAGAACACGATGAACGGCCAAAAGACGATTCGTCGCAAGCCCGACGCGCCGCTCTGACCGAACTGGACGGTCCCGACGCTCGACCGCCCGATGCATCACCCGCAACAGTTGCCGATTTGTTGATTGCGTCGCAGCCGCTAGATACGTCGGGCTCGGCAGTACTGCCGGGCGGAGCGCATGTCTCCGAGCTCGACACCACCGGCCGCCGTTCTCCCTACTTCCGAAGCGCCGCTCAGATTGCCCGCCAGGTCGCCCAGGCGCTCGCGCATGCGCACTCTCGTGGTGTGATTCACCGCGACGTCAAGCCGTCGAATCTCCTGCTCGATACAGCAGGCGTCGTCTGGATTACCGACTTCGGCCTGGCCAAGGCCGATGATGACGGCTTGACGATGACTGGCGATGTGCTTGGAACCCTGCGCTACATGGCGCCCGAACGGTTTCGAGGCGAAGGAGATGCGCGTGCCGATATCTACGCACTTGGATTGACGCTTTACGAGCTTCTGACTCTGCGAGCGGCTTACATCTCGTCCGATCGGCTCAATCTGATCGAATTGATCAAGACCGAGGAGCCGCTGCGCCCTCGGCTCATTGATTCGCGCGTTCCTCGCGACCTGGAGACGATCGTCCTCAAGGCGATCGAAAAGAGCCCCGACCAACGTTATCAATCGGCCGATGCGTTCGCCGAGGATTTGCGGCGATTCCTGGCCGATGAGCCAATCCGCGCGCGGCAGATCAGCACTTCGGAACGATACTGGCGCTGGGCGCGGCGCAATCCGACGATCGCCACGCTGGGAGGTGTCCTTTGCGCGGTGTTGTTGCTCGCGACAATCGTTTCACTTCTGGCGGCAGCGCGATTCGCGACGTTGGCTGAAAGCGAGAGCAAATCGGCAATCGCCGAACGAGCAGCGCGTCGCGATGCTGATCGCGCCAATACTGGACTTCGCACGACTCAGGACGAGTTGCGGCAAACGGTCTACGCGACCCGTTCGAAGCTGGCGATGGCCGCGTGGGATGCGAATGACGTTGGGCAATTTCGCGACCAGCTCGATTTGATGCCGCCGCGCGAGGGTGAGCTCGACCTGCGGGGATGGGAGTGGCACTACCTTTCGCGTCTCGCCAACGAAGCGAAACTGACATTCCGTGGGCACTACCGAGAAGTGAGTCAGGCGACATTCAGTCCCGACGGCAAGACCGTTGCCTCAGTGCAATGGGGCGGCCGGGCCGCGATCTGGGATATCGCCACTGGAAAAGTTCTTCGCGAGTTCAAGCCTCAGAATCCCGGCTCCGAAGGACCGAACGCCCCCGGTGTCAGCAGCCTCGCCTTCAGCCCCGACGGTCGGCGTCTTGCGGGGCCAGGCCCCAATCAAAATGTCGGCGTATGGGACACCCAGACGGGAGCACTTCTCGTCCAGTTCAGGGCAAGTTCACTCGGGACGCCGTCCATGACATTCAGTGCCGACGGCGGCAAGATTATCTCAGGTTCCACAAGCCATAACATGCGCTTCTTTGATTCGATCGCCGGCAAGGAGCAACATGTTTTTGAATCCGCACATGACGGCGCTGTAACTCGCGTGATTTTAAGTCCCGACGGCAAGCGCGTGGCGTCGGCGGGGCGGGGGTCGATCAAGCTCTGGGATATCGAGGCGGCCAAGCTGATTTCCACTTTCCCGTGTCCCAATGTTGAAGTGTTTGGCCTGGCCTTCAGTCCCGATGGTAAAACTCTCGTCTCAGGCGGTTCCGACCAGATTATGCGGATCTGGGATGTTGCCACGGGTCAGGAGCGCCACAGGTTTTGGGGACATTCCTCAACGATCACCGCGCTCGCATTCCGCCCCGACGGCCGGCTTGTTTCCGGCGGTGCCGACGCGGTTGTGCGGCTCTGGGATATCGACGCCGGGCGCGAGTTGCGTAGCTTCAAAGGACATACCGATCGCATTTGCTCGCTGTCATTCAGCCCAGATGGAGTCACGCTTGCTTCGAGCAGTTTTGACTTCACCGTGCGCCTCTGGGACACAAGCCGTCCTTCGCAGAATTTGTCGCTCGCAACGCAGCCGCTCCTGAACTTCAGTATGGCGCCCGGCTGCGTGGCGTTCAGTCCCAATGGCCGGCTCGTGGTCACCGGCAACCACGACACGACGGCGCGTGTCTGGGACATTACTACGGGTCAACTCATTCGCACGTTTACCGAGCACAAACAGGCGGTGACAAGCGTGGAGTTCAGCCCCGACGGCAAGCTCATTCTCTCGGCAGGCGATGATCGAACCGTGAGAATTTGGGATGCGGAGACAGGTCAAGTTCGCTTGCAGATACCGCAGCAAAAAGACCTGATTTACCGGGCGAAATTGAGTTCTGACGGACGCCGGTTTCTGGCGGCGACCGGTGATTCGATTCTCATCTGGGATATCGAGCGCAAGGAGCAAATCCAAGCGATCGAAGCCGGGGGCCCCACGATCTTCAGTGCCGATTTCAGTCCAGATGGGCGGACGATTGCAGCGGCTATCACGGGCGCCGGCGTGAAAATTTGGAACGTGGAGACGGGTCGCCTCGTCTCAGCGTCCGAAAGTCACGATTCGGGACGATCGCGCGAAATCGTCTTTAGCCCAGACGGACGATCGCTGGCAGTTTGCTATATCATCAAGAAGGAAATTGAGATCTGGAGCCTGTCGACCGGCCAGCTCATACGCGTGCTCAAGGGACATTCCGACATGGTCCGGAGTCTGGCGTTCAGTCGCGACGGTCGACGGCTGGTTTCGTCGAGCCAGGATCAGACAATTCGCGTCTGGGACACGAGCAGCGGGCTCGAATTGCTGGCGCTTCGGGGCCATTTCGGTTGGGTTCGGTCGGTCGCGCTGAGTAATGACGGACTCAAGATCGCGTCGGCAAGCGACGACGGTCGAGTGCTTATCTGGGACGCGTCGCCCGACCCGTCTGAGCACACGTCGAAAGAGACGCCGGCTCAGTAGGTTGGCTCACTTTCGTGAGATTAGCGAAGCGACATCGCTGCTCGATCTTCGCGTGCGTCAACGCTGGTGGCGGCGCGTTCGACTGCGATATAGACCGACTGCCCCAGCCCGCGCTGGTAAACGGCGTAAAGGTCGTGGCGGCAGGCAAGGAAGCGCTCGACGATTTCCGGATCCCACTGTTTGCCCGCGCCTTCGTTGAAAATCTTCTCGATCAGGGGACGAGCAAGTTCGGGCCGGTAGCGTCGGGCCGACATCATGGCGTCGCATGAATCGGCAACGGCAAGAATACGAGCCATCAGCGGAATCTTCTCGCCCGCAAGTCCATCAGGATAGCCCTTGCCATCGAACCGCTCGTGATGACCGCGGACTCCCGGACGCAGGTACGCAAGCCGCGTCACATTCGCGATGATGCGCTCACCGATGACCGGATGTTCCTGGATATGAACAAACTCTTCCGGCGTCAAAGGTCCTGGTTTACTCAAGACTTCGTCGCGAATACCAATCTTACCGACGTCGTGCAGCAGGCCAGCCAAATAGAGGTCGCTGATCTCGCCGCTCGACAGCTTCATCTCTTTGCCGAGACGAACCGCAATACGCGCAACGCGCTCGCTATGCCCGCATGTGTAAGTATCTTTAGCGTCGATCGCCGTCGATAGACAACGCACGACACCGAACAGCGTTTCTTTCAAATGATCATGAATATGAATCTGGCGATTCTTCTCGACCTGGAATCGCCAGATCAAGCGAGCAAGCTGGAAGTCCGATCGCACGAACGGTGATTCGCCATCAAATCGCAGGGCAACGAGCCACGCTGCTTTTGAGGAGTCGATCGGAATCAGCATCGCGGCGGTTGGGTCAAGCTCGTCGGAGATTCGCGCCGCCGAGTCGTGCTCAGACCTCTTCCAGAGGCCGCCATTGGGAAGCTCGACGAGTACTCGGTTCACGAATCCGCGACACCATTGAGGAGTTGCGCTCCGTGACCCGACGATATCGACGAAGTTTTCGCGAGGATCCGAGCAAGCAAAAACAACCTGCGCGCAGGCTCCGTCGAGAATGGCCGAAAGCGCAGTCCGGCGGCGCAGGGGCGCTGCGCGCCCTTCGCGTAGTTCTTTCAAAAACCGATCGAGCGATTCGGAAGACACGTCGGTGGTCGGCATGCCCTGTGTGATCGGCGTCGGTTCGGTTTCCTGGGCGACGATCGTCTTGCTTGCTGCAATCAGCATTCGTTCGGCGGATTGAGGATCCAAATTCGCAGGGGAGAGCGAGGGAGTCTCAGCCAGCGCGAGTGGTGACACTGTGTTCGCCGCTTCGCTGGTTGACGACAGAGTCACTTCACCATTGATATTCATGTGATGAGTGACACGATCGCGACCCTGGCTCTTCGAATAATAAAGGGCGCGGTCGGCTTCTTCGACGAGTCGGCTCGCGTCGCCCGACATGGGCCAAAGGGTTGCAATACCAAAGCTCGCGGTGACGCCTCGTAACGACCAGGGATATGAACGAATAGCCGCCTTTTGACGTTCAGCGCATTCGATGGCCTGCAATGGGTCGGCCGCCGGAAGCAGAATCGCGAATTCTTCTCCACCATAGCGCGCGACGACGTCGTAATTCCGGCACGACCGAACGAGCTGTTGCGCGACAATGCAAAGAACGTCGTCGCCAGCCGAATGCCCAAATGTATCGTTATATTTCTTGAAAAAGTCAACGTCGAGCAAGATGAGCGACAGGGGTGACTGCTGCCGGATTGCCAGAGTGAAGTTCGCGTCGAGCGCCTCGTTGAAGCGGCGGCGGTTGTTCAGCCGAGTTAGAACATCGGTGGAAGCGAGTTCGGTCAGCCGTGCGATCGTGCTCGATAGTTCAACCTGAGAGCGTGAGAGCTCAATGATGCGGTCGTTCGCCTGGGCGAGGCTGAGCTTCAACTCTTCACGTTCCTGCGCGGACGTCGAGTGTATAGTGCGGCTCAAGCTCTGCGAACGTTTGGAGGAACCTTCCTCCGTGCTCATTCCCTCATGTTGCCATGCGGGAGACGCGACCTGGCGGTCCTTGGGCCCAGAGGTTGGCCCTGGTTTGAGCGGTTTGATCCATCGACTTAACATTGCGCGTTATCTCCCAAAAAAATGCTTCCCATTTAGAACCATAGGATACGCGCAGGACTTATGTCGCCGAATAAAGCGATTGTTAATGTTCCAACCTTTGTTGGCTGTGGTGAACACTGTTACGCATTCGCGGGGCGGTTTACGCACGCTCGATTTGCGAACGTTAATCGTTAATTGACAAGAGTTTAAATTCTATGAATGCAAGTCACTCAAACGGACCATTTCACATCAAAGTTTTCTTCGCCGAATTCGTGCTTTGTAACCTAGATTCAAATGCGTAGCCGCTCTGGGTAAATCCCGAGCTGGCGCCGAGTTAGGGAAGGGGCGATTTGCTTAACGAGGTTGAAACGGTGCACCAGCCAGATCCTAATGCTCCGGACGGGGCCAATGCGAGTAAGCGGCGTCCTGACGTCTCCGTCACGGCAGACCTCGGGTACACCCTTTCCGCCGATGCATTGGGGAAGTCTGAATCTGACCTGGCTGCATCGTCGGTCGAGCTGTTTCGAGGGTTCGATCTGAGAGGAAATTCGAGTACGTCGGGCGGGTTGAGCAGGCTTGGTGAATCGTCGTCGGGTTCGATGAATTCCGACACCGGTCACCGGATTCACCAGGGTTTCTGGGGCGACACCGATCCCAGGCTCGCCTCGGCGTCGGACCCGTCGAATACGACGAGGGTCAAGCGCCCGGAGGTGCCGGGGTACGAGATTCTTGGCGAGCTCGGCCGCGGCGGCATGGGCGTGGTTTACCAGGCGCGCCAGGTGCGACTCAATCGCATGGTCGCGCTGAAGATGATTCTCGCCGGCGAACACGCCAATCCCGACGCCCTCTCGCGCCTGCTCGCCGAAGCCGAGACGATCGCACGCGTCAAGCACCCCAACATCGTGCAGATTCACGCGATTGGCGAGTGTGGCGGCTGGCCTTATATCGAGCTCGAGTTCGTCGAAGGCGGGAGCCTCGGCGCCCAGCTCGATGGAACGCCCTGGTCGCCTCGTGCAGCCGCGCGTCTTCTGGAACGGCTCGCCCGCGCAGTGAGTGAAGCGCACCGGTTGGGGATCGTCCACCGCGATCTCAAGCCTGCCAATATTTTGATGACTGCGACCGGTGAGCCGAAGATCTCCGACTTCGGTTTGGCCAAATCGATCGAGGGAGATTCCGGCCTCACGCGCACCGAATCGATCCTTGGTTCGCCGAGCTACATGGCGCCCGAGCAAGCTGCAGGTCGCGCAAAAGACGTGGGTGCGGCGGCGGATATTTATGCACTCGGCGTGACCCTTTATGAATTGATCACCGGACGCACGCCTTTCATCGGCCCGACGGTGCTGGCAACGCTCGACCTGGTCAAGAACAAGGATCCCGTCCGGCCGCGAAAGTACCAGCCGCGCTTGCCGATCGACCTCGAAACAATCTGCCTCAAATGCCTCGAGAAAGAGCCGCAGAGCCGATACGAATCGGCCGAAGCACTCGCGAACGATCTCGAAGCGTTTCTCAACGACGAGCCGATCCAAGTGCGTCGCCCGCTGATCTGGCAGCGCGCGTTCCGGTGGGTCAGGCGACGTCCAGCGGCCGCGGCGCTCGTGCTGGTCTGCATGCTGGCCATTTTCACCGCAACGGGTCTCTGGGCGTCATATCGCGCAGATCTCGGCCGACGCGCAGATCTGGAGCGCCGGCGCAACATGGCACTGCGCACCGAGAGCAATTTCTTCCTCCAAAAAGGCCGCGAATCAATCCGGCAGAAGGACTGGGAAACGGCTCGAACGCAACTAAGCAGCGCTTATGCCCTCGTTCGTACTGAAGTCGGCATGGAGGAGATGCGCCACTCGGTAGAGAAACTGCTGGGCCTGAGCGTTCGCAGCATTACCGAAGAGAAACGCCGCAAATCGTCGCGTGCGCATTTCGCGAGTTTTCAGCAGCAGTACGATGCGGCGGTTTTCTATCAGTCGGATTACACCGGAATGGATGCCGACGCCAATGTTCGGGCTGCCCGCGCCGCAGCGCGAGGTGCACTCGCCGAGTTCCCGCCGAGTGCTGATAAAAAAGGGCGGCTCGACCTTGATGCCACGCACTTCACGCCGCTCGAAATGGAGCGCATTACCGACGGTTGTTACGAGCTAACGCTGCTTCTCGCCGAAGCGGAATCGCAGACGCTCAAGGGCGAAGATCCTGCGAAACAGGCTCGTGTCGCACTTGAAGCGCTTGATGGCGTAGCTCGTTTCCGGACTCCCTCGAGCGCCTATTATCTCCGGCGTGCAGCCTGTCTCGAACGGCTGGGCGATCGGGCAGGGGCCGAGGCGCAGCGAAAACAAGCTGAAACGGCGACTGCTTCGACTGGATCTCCGGTCGACGACTTTCTTACGGGTCAGCAAGCCTATCGCCAGAACAACCTGAAAACGGCCACGGCCGCGCTGCAACGGACGCTTTCGCGTCAGCCCGATAACTTCTGGGCGCAATATCTCCTTGCAGTGTGTCATCTCCGCGCACACCGGCCGGCCGAAGCGCAGGCCGCATTGATCGCTTGCCAGAGTCGTCGCCCTCGTTTCGTCTGGTCTTATCTGCTCAAGGCATTTGCCGAAGGTGAAATGGGTGAGTTCGATCTCGCCGAAATCGACTTCCGGCGCGCCACGGAACTCGGCCTCAACGAGCAGGAACGTTATGTGATGCTGGTCAATCGAGGCGTCACGCGTATCCGTCGCGGTGATACAAAAAACGCAATCGACGACCTCTCCGCGGCGATCGCGCTGAAGCCCTCGCAGTTTCAGGCCTATGTCAGTCTCGCGCAGGCTCACCAGAACTTGAAGCAGTGGGATCAGGCGGTGGCGACGCTCGACAAGGCGATTGCAGTCGCGCCCGGGCAATCCGTGCTCTATCGGGCTCGAAGTCAGGCACATCAACTGATGCAGCAGCCACAAGCGGCCCTGCGTGATCTGGATAGTGCGATCGAGCGTTCACAGTCGGATGATCCCAATCGCGTGGGAGATCACGTTGAACGCGCACTGATTCTGCAAAGGGAGGGACGTTCTCAGGAAGCACTTGCCGCGTGCAACCGGGCAATCGAGCTTGAGCCCAATCGTTCGGACGCACATCGAGTGCGCGGGATTATCCTTGTCGGATTGAAGCAGTACGACGAGGCAATTCGGTCGTTTGACGTCTGCCTGGCGCGCGGCAAGGCGCCTCAGGCAATTTATGAAGCACGCGGACTCGCCCGAGTTTGGGGAGGGTGGTACGACCGCGCTATTGCTGACTACACGATGGCACTGAGCGTGGGACCTGGTTCGCCTTCGCTGTTTGCGAATCGTGGCTGGGCTTATCTGCTCAGCGGTGCTCCTGCGCTTGCTCAGCGCGACTTTGATAATGCCCTGCGTTTGGAAGCTTCGAATAGCCACGCGTTTAGCGGACGGGCCCAGGCGTTTATTCAGCTTGGCAAGCCGCGTGAAGCAACGGCCGACGCTCGCAATGCCGTGCGTCTCAACCCGCACGACGCTCGCCAGACGTATATCGCAGCGCGAGTGCTCAGCCAGGCTGCGATCAGTCTCGAAGCGGAAGCTAGCCCGTCCGACAACGACCTGTCGGTTGCGCGGCAATGTCGGAATGATGCCCTGGTGTTCCTGACAAAGGCAATGGAACTGCAGCCCAAGGCAGAACGTGACCGGTTCTGGAACGACGTCGTTCGCACGGACCCTGCGATCGAGCCAATCAGGCGAGCCCGGAAGTACCTCGACCTCGACGCTCGCGTCGCGCGCCCTTCAGTTTTGCATTCGCCGCATAAGGTGCCGGATAATGTCCCTCTCCCAGCCCCACTTTCGCTGCCGCCGCAAACATAATTGCTCCGATCGACGAAGTCGTCGAGCAAATCGTCGTGCAGCCCTTTGCAAGTCCCCCCGTTTCGAAGGGCTCGAAGATCGCCTCAACTTGACTGCGGCGATCGACCTTACCGGCACAATTATCGACTTGCCGATTACGCCGCTCGTTCAGATGTCCGGCAACATCGCGTCGACCAACGCCCAAGACATCTATCGCGTGCAAGTGCCGAGCGAAGCAGTCCTGTCGGCACAGCTTCGTCCGTCGGGCTTCGATACGCTGCTTTCGCTGCTCGACGATCAAGGACATACCCTGATCCAGAGCGAGGCAACTTCGCCGACGAATCGCCTCTGTAACGTCGATGAGACGCTTCCAACCGGCGTTTATTACGTCGTCGTGCAAAGCCGTCAAGGCACCGGGTCCTATCAGTTAGCGGTCGACCAGAACGCCACCATCGCCGCACCACCAACGCCGGTCCGCAGGGCGGTCTCTGAATCGAAACACGCCATCATTATTGCGGATTTTGATGGCAGCGGCGTGCCCGACCTGGCGGTCGCCAACTCATCGGCCGGTACGATCTCGATTCTCGCTGGCCAGGGCGACGGCACGTTCCTGACCAAGTCGACCATAGTCGTGGGCGGACATCCCTCTGCGCTCGTCACGGCCGATTTTAACAAGGATGGCCGCAACGACCTCGCGGTTACAGACGCCCTCACTGGCGAAGTTGATATTCTCCTCGGCGTCGGCGACGGCACGTTCCAGGCACCAGCGCGGTATCAGGTTGGATCGTCGCCGGCAGCGATCGTCGCGGGAGACTTCAACTGCGATGGAAATCTGGATATCGCCGTCGCCGACTCGACGAGTAACGACGTCGCGTTTCTCTATGGCTCAGGTCACGGAACGTTCCAAGCAGGACCTCGAATCCAGGTTGGTCAGGGGCCAATTACGCTGGTTGCCGCAGACCTTAACGGCGATCATCGAACCGACCTTGTCACTGCAAATAGCGATTCGGGCGACCTGACGTTTCTGTGGAATCTGGGGCAGGGCAATTTCCAGACGTCAACCTGGCACAGCGTGTCAATGACGCCAACCGACCTCATCGCTGCTGATTTCGGAGGCACTGGCCTCACCGATCTCGCCATCGCCGACACAGCCAACAACCGAGTTCTCATCCTCTGGGCGCTTGGCGGCGGAAACTTCTCGGCGCCCTCATCACTAGACGTGGGAGACAGTCCCGAAGCGCTTGTGGCGACCGACCTCGATGCGGCGGGCGAAAATGACTCCGACCTGATCGTTTGCAATCACGGTTCGCAGGATTTGACGATCTTCGTTGGCTTCAAGAATGGCCAGCCCACGAACGTTTATAACAAGCCGCTTTCTGAAACGCCGGCGGGGATTGTTGCGGGTCCGCTTCACGGTGAATTCGTGCCCGACCTGGCGGTTGTAAACGCATCTTCCGGGCAGGTTGATGTCTTCCTCGGCGGCGGCGATGGTGTTTTCGCCTCGCCTGAGTCAACCGTTCCGCTTCCGCATCCCGCGCCTTACGCATCGCCTGACGGTTATATCATTACCATTGACACAAATGGCCAACTCCTCTTGCGTCTTCCTCGCGATGGATCGCCGGGCGAGTTCGAGCCACCGGTAAGCGAAACGGCCGACGGCACCGGAAACACAGCCCGCGACGTTGCAGCGCTTTCGACCGCGCTCGGCCCGGTCTACGGAGTACTCGACAGGCGCCGGCCTTTGCTCATCATGGCACGTCCGTTGCCATCGGGAGCCATCGACCTCTCGTACATTCCGCTTCCTGCCGGCGGTATCTACACGCGTGTCATTGGCGCGGACCTCAACCGCGACGGTTTGGACGACATGCTTGTGCTCGATCGCGGCGGTAACAAGGTCCTCGAATTTCAGCAAGACGCAGCGGGCCAGTTCCATCTCAGCAACACGACAATTAGCGTCGGCTTCGGACCGACTGACCTCACCGTTGCCGACCTGAACCACGACGGCTGGGAAGACCTGATCGTCGCCAACGGATCGTCGGGCGATATCAGCGTGATCCCCGGCGGACCCGGCGGCACGTTTGGCACCGAGGTGCGACTTCGCGCTGGCCTGAGCCCGGCAGGAACGTTGAAACTGCCCGACGGTTTAACGCGTTCGAGCGCCGACACACCTGTCGGCGTGACGACTGGTGTTTTCGACGCGTCCGGCCTTACCGACGTGGTTGTCGTCGATCGCGGAACCGACAGCATCTCGATTCTCAAAGGAACTCCAGGCGGTGGGCTCGCCGACCCAAGCACAAGCACAACTTATACGACAGGTTCTGAGCCGATTCAGGTTGTCGCGGCGAACCTTCGCGGGCCGGGTCTGCTCGATCTGGTCGTCCTTAACGAGGGAAGTCAAGATATCTCGATCTTCCTGAACAATGGCCACGGCGGGTTTATCACTTGCCCGCGCGTCGATGCCGGTAACGATCCTACAGGAGTGGCCGTACACGACGTCAACGCGGATGGCATCCCAGATTTGCTCGTAGGCAATGCTTCGGGCGATCTGCTTGTTTTGCTCGGTAATGGCGATGGCACGTTTCGGCCGTACAACCGTGTCGACCAGACGTTGAACCTCGCCGTGGGCGACTTAAACGGCGACGGTAAAGTCGACTTCGTGTACACCAACGGAGCTTCCGACCAACTCACGGTTCAAGATAATGGCAACGGCTCCAGCTTCCTTCAAGACCGCGGCAATGGCTTGCTGGCCCCCGGTCCTGTAGCGATTTCGGATCTGAACGGCGATGGCATCCCCGACCTGGTTTTGACGAACCGTGGCGGCAACGACGTCATTGTCTATCTCGGGCTTGGCGGTGGGCGATTCGGCGAGCCTCGGAGGTATTTTACGGGAACTTCTCCCGTTGGTTTGACGATCAGCGACCTGAATGGCGATGGCATTCCCGACCTTGTTGTGACGAATGAAGGGTCGAACGACGTTAGCATTCTTCTCGGCGAAAACATGGGAAATGCGTGGACGCTGACGAAGGGTCCGCGATTGCGCGTGGGGCTTCGACCCATCGCGACGACAGTTGCCGACGTTGATGGCGACGGTATCAAGGACATCATTTGCGTCAACCAGGATAGCGACAGTTTGACCTTGCTACGTGGACTTGGCGGTGGGTTCTTCGACGACCAGAACGCACGCACATTTGCGACCGGCACTGCGCCGATTCAGGCGTTTTTTGGTCCATTTGGCCCTGACAAGACCTCGGGGATTCTCAGCCTCGACTCCGTTTCGAGCACGCTCACCTACTACGCAAATCCGCTTGTCGCCGGCGATATGCCTGTCACTCTCTCGACCGGTGGCCAAAGTCCCGTCGCAGGCGTGATGACGTATTTCAATAAAGATGGATTTGCCGACCTCATCGTGGCGAACGGCGGAGACAATACGCTTGCGCTCTTCCTTGGCGGCACGAATGGGCTAACTCTCACCAAGACGATCGCGCTGAACAATTCCAATCGTCTCACCGCGCTCGCTCTAGTGTCGGGCGTTGGGGGCGATCAGCTTTTCATCGGCACCGAAGGGCAGGGGCAGTCGCTTTCGCTCTTGCTGAGGACGTCGGACTTCGGGCAGTCGCCGAGTTCGTTCGAAGTTACGCTGGTCGTCTCGGGTGCGGCCAGTCCGCCGCCGATTGTGGGCATCTCGGTTTCCGATCAGCTTTCGGTGCTCGAATCGCACTTTGACACGAGTTCGACAAACCTGATCGCACCGAGCCGCGGACCGGCACAGGCAAATGCGATCTCCTCGACATCGTCAGCCATCGCAGGAATCGGTGCGATCGTTGCGCAGGCAATTCGGCCATACGTCGGCGCACTTTCGTCGCTCGTCGGTATGGTCGATTTGCTCGCGCAGATGAAGCAGGCGCAAACGTCGGAAGTCGTCCCCCTAGGCGAAACCGACGTGGCGTTGATCGCCGTGATTCTCTCGGTCACACGCTCGAACGATCACGAAGCGGGCGATGGCGCACACGATGACCGATGGGAAGGCCGTTCGTTCATCGACGAAGCGCTCGCCGATTATCCGCCGCTCTCTGAGCCATCCGCACTCGACCGTGCGCTGGCCAACGCCGACGCCTTGCTTGCATCAATTCCGCAGTCCCGTGGCGAGGCTGCTCAGCGTGCAATGCTCGACCCAGAATGGGTCTGGCGGCTGCAATCGAGCGGCGCGCCGCAAATGGTGATGGTCGATGTCGAAGACTCAGCGACGCTGGCGAGCTTATCGAGAGAAAGTGATTCAACTTCGGAAACAAGCTCCGACTCGAACACTACTTCCGAAGTCGCCCTTGTAAGTGAGAGCGATTCGAGCGCTGAAGCTTCGTCTCCAGAGACGTCAATCGAGTATGTCGAAACCGCGGATTTGCGATCGATCGGAATTGGCTCGACAACAGCAGTCTTCGCGGCGATGGCGATCTGGCGTGTCTTGAAGGACACCTTCCAGCGCAGGACAATCAAGCTCGTCAACAAATTCAAACGCCGCTAACCTGACGATGTACCGTCTCCCATGACTCCGACTATTCCCGACGCCTGGAAACCGCGCTTAAAGCAATACCTCGAAGGGAAGTACGACGACGACCGCGGACACCTTTCCGCGAGCGACTTCCCACCCGGCCAGAGTATTCGTATTCAACTGCCGGACGGATCGCATGCTTTCTTCCGATATGCGTTCATCATCGTGAACGACGATTCCGGCGAAATCGCCGTGTTCACCGAGCACTGCGGATATCACATCTTCCCGGCTTCCGGCGCCGAGGTGGAGATCCTTCATGAAGTTTGGGTGAATAAATCGCCCTGCGATGGGTAATCGCAAGACATCGTGTTAAATAATGATCTCGTCCGACATGTCTGAAGAACGAGCAGATTTGACCATGACACGTTCATACGCAACTCATGCTGTTTATTGACGTTTATTGGCGATGCGGTTTATTCTGATCTATCGACGTTTAACTACCCACGGGTATTCGTCCCGTCGGAGGCTATTTTCTCTGCGTCCGAGTCGCGATATGCCGATCTCTCCCGCGAACGACGGCCCGTCCGATTTCGAGACGCTCTCGAGCGTGCTGGACGCCGCCAATCGCCAGGAACCGGGCGCGACGGAAAAGCTCCTGCCGCTCGTCTATAACGCACTCCGACGACTCGCTGCCACCCGACTGGCACGCGAAGATCCTGGACATACACTCCAGCCTACTGCACTCGTGCATGAAGCTTACCTCCGGGTGGTTGAGGCGGGGAATCGCGCGGAGCGGCCGTGGTCGGGACGCGGACATTTCTTCGCGGCAGCGGCCGAAGCAATGCGGCGGATTCTCGTCGAACAGGCGAGACGCAAGCGGGCACTCAAGCGCGGCGGTCAGTTCGGACGGCAAGACCTCGACCCCGATCAGCACGCGATCGAATTCGCGGAAACTCGTGAAGATATCCTCGCGTTAGATGAAGCTCTCGAGAAGCTTCGACATCACGCCCCCGTAAAGGCAGAACTCGTAAAGCTTCGCTACTTTGCCGGTCTTACCTCAGAGGAAGCGGCGCGGGCCCTAGGTATATCGTCAGCCTCTGCGGAGCGTTACTGGGCTTACGCCCGCGCATGGCTGCAAGTTGAGCTTGGCGAAGGACTTGAAGAAAATCCCCCAAGTCCAGCATGTTGATTTTTGGCATCATGGTGAGGGTTGATTTGCACAAACTGCGCCACTAGGGGTGTGGACTCATTTCATCGCGTCGGCAATGCTCTTGATGAACATTCTCGCATGCGATGTCCAATTGCGACGACGGCGCTCGTCGCGACTTCCTGACTTTCTCCTAACGAGACGGCATCGTGGACGAGGAATCGCTCTTCGCCGAAGCCTTGCTCCGCACCGACGCGGCGGAACGTGCATCTTTTCTGGATGCCGCCTGCGTGGGTTGTCCGGATGTCCGGCTGCGCGTCGAGTTGCTGTTGCGTGCCCACGAGCGTTCGAATCAATTCCTGGAAAAGCCAGCCTTAGAACAAGCATCGCGAGCCGATCTGCCTGAAGATCGTGGCGCCGTCCGGCGATTTCTTGCCAAGACGATGGCAGAGGCGGGAAATCCTCATTCCGAAGAGCTGACCGAGCTCGATAAAGTCTGGCCGCTCGACTTCCTTATGAAGTCAGAGCACCCGGGATCACTCGGCCGGCTCGGTCGATATGACGTTCTGGGCGAAATCGGCGGAGGGGCAACGGGAATCGTCCTTCGCGCCCGAGACCCGGGGCTCGACCGCATTGTCGCGCTCAAGGTGTTGCCGCCGAGCATGGTATCTAACGCAGCAGCACGGCGGCGATTCAGTCGCGAGGCTCGCGCCGCGGCGGCGGTTTGTCACGAGCACGTTGTGACGATTCACGCCGTTGAGGACAATCATCGGCCGCCATTCCTGGTGATGGAATACATCAACGGCGGCTCGCTGCAAGATCGGTTGAAACGGGACGGTCCGCTGGGAACGGTCGAGGTTTTGCGCATTGGTGCCCAGGCCGCACTTGGCTTGGCGGCAGCTCATGCGCAAGGTCTTGTCCATCGTGATGTGAAGCCAGCGAACATTCTGCTCGAAGAAGGAATGGAGCGAGTCAAGCTCACCGACTTCGGCCTCGCTCGTGCCGTGGCGGATGCCTCGGAAACGATGAGCGGCGTAATCCTCGGAACGCCGTCGTACATGGCGCCCGAACAGGCCGAGGGACGCGCCATCGATCATCGCGCCGACCTGTTTGCGCTCGGGGCGGTGCTCTACGCCTGCTTTGCTGGCTGCGCCCCATTCCGCGCCGAATCGACGCTGGCTGTGCTTCGCAAGGTGTGCGACTCGCCGCATCAGCCCTTACGGCAAATCAACCCCGATGTTCCCGAGTGGCTGGGCGATGTGATCGACCGGCTTCTGTCGAAAAATCCCGATGGGCGCTATGCTTCGGCGAATGATGTGGCCGAGCGGCTCACGCATGGTCTGGCCCTCACGCAGCAGGGGCTGACCGTGCCTCGCGAACCTCGTTTCCATGACGCGAATCGGCCTAAACACCGGCGATGGTTGGCGGCGGCGGCCATTTTCGCAGTGCTCGCCGGAACGGGTCTCTCCGAAGCAACGGGCATTACCAAAATCAGTCAGACCGTGATTCGGCTCACCCAGCCCGACGGGACGCTCGTGATCGAGTCGGCCGATCCTGGCGTGAAGGTTGATGTCGGTGACGAGGAACTGGTCGTCACCGCCGCTGGTTCCAACGAAATTCGCTTGCGCCCGGGACGCTACGAATTAAAGGCGACTCGTTCGGGGAAGCTGCTAAAACAAGAGCTTGTTCAGCTCGAACGCGGAGGGCGGCAGGTCGTTCGGATCAGCCACGAACCGGCGAATACAACAAGCTTATCGGTTTCTGTCGATACCTTGAGATCACAGCTTCAGGCCTTGAATCCTGAGTTCAACGGCGAGATGTCGCCAACTTTTGAAGGTAGCGAGATCGTTGCGCTTCGGTTCGTGACCGATCACATCACCGATCTTTCGCCGCTTCGTGCGCTTCACTCTCTACGCGAGCTCGAATGCATGGGAATGCAAGTGCGACCCGGCATGCTTTCGCGGCTCGATGATCTCAAGGGATTGAATCTCACCTATTTGGCGATCGACCGCAATCCAATCAGCGATCTATCGCCGCTGGCCGGTATGAAGCTGACGTTCTTCTCGTGCTTTGGGACCAAAGTCTCCGATCTTTCAACACTCGCCGGAATGCCCTTGCGGTCGCTCCGCGTCGAACTCACACCCGTGGCCGATATCTCTCCTCTGCGCGGCTCGCCGCTGGCGGATCTCAATCTGTCAAACACGCAGGTTCGCGACCTGGAACCGTTGCGGAATTCTCGGCTCGAACATTTGAATATTTCTCGAACCAAGATTGCCGATATTTCGCCATTGAAGAACGGTTCATTAATTCATTTTTGGGCTGATGTCTCGGAAATCTCGGACCTGACGCCCATTGAAAGAATGCCGCTCGAAGCGCTGACCATCGAGAACACCCGTGTGAAAGATTTGACGCCTCTCAAAACGCTTCACATTGCTATGATTCGCTGCGATCCTCCCGACGCCAAGCAAGCCGAGGTGCTTCGCGGGATGCCTTCGCTCAAATGGATCAACAACCTTGAAGTGAAGTCGTTCTGGCAGCAATTCGTTCCAAGGCCTGCGTCGCCCTAAACGTCGCTCCTGGGCCAGGAACACCGCTCTCCGCCTTTAACTTCTTGCATTCATTATGACAGATCGGTTTGCGACGACCTCTTAGAAGGTCTGTCTTACGTTCGCTCTGCGCCCGCTTCAGCGGGTCTCGATATTCTCATCTTCTTGATTTTGCACCGGGAGCGCGACGATGTCGATTTTCTCTGATTCGCTCGGGCGTTTTGCGCGATCACGACGCAGAGGTGAGAAAAACGCTCGCAGAAAATCGCGGCTGACGGCAAGTCTTGAAAAACAAGTGTTTGGCGTTGAGCCGCTCGAAGATCGCGCCTTGATGGCAATCGCCGTTGCGCTCACCGGATCGCACGTTCAGTTCACAGGCGACTCCGCCACGAATGATCTTCTCCTGCGTATCGATAATGGAAATCTAGAATACAGCACCGACGCTGGCAACTCATTCTCGAACGACCTCAACTCAGCCATCGGCGGCACGCAGTCGGCTGCAATCAGCACGCTGACTCAGGTCTCCGTGAACCTGGGAAGCGGGTCCGACGACCTTGCGCTCGACCCCACATATCTCGCGTCGGGTGTCTCGCTCATCTATAGCGGCACGCCGAACGGTTCGATCACCTCGACCGCCGGTGCGAACGATCCAACCGACACCTGGAAAATCACCAGCGCAAACGCAGGCACGCTCGACGGAATCGTGTCGTTCAGCCAGGTCGCCCAGGTAAAAGGCGGCACGAACGCGACGACATTCCAGCTTCAGTCGTTCACAGGCGGATCGCTGTCAATCAAGGGCGGCACCGCTGCCACCGCAACGGTCCAGTCGTTGAACACTGCTGGAGGTACGAACGATAGTTGGACAATCACGGGCCCGAACTCGGGAACGTTCAATAGCAATATCACGTTCACAAATATCAGCAAGATTATTGGTAGCGATGCCAATTCCAACTTCGCCGTGAAACCGTTCGTGGGAAGCGGCAGCGTGAGCCTGACCGGCGGCGCCGGCACGAACACGCTCGACTACACCGCGTTCAGCACGGCGGTGAACGTCAACCTTTCGAGCGGCACGGCCACGAATCTTGGTTCCGTCACCGGCATTGAAAATGTGACCGGCGGCAGCGGCGACGACTCGATTGCCGGCGACGGCCAGAGCAACGTCCTCAACGGCGGTGCGGGCAATAATACGCTCTCGGGCAGCGGCGGTGATGATACTTATGTTTTCACCGGTAGCTGGGGTACCGACACGATTAGTGCCGGCACCGTAACGAGCGGCGATACGAACACGCTCGATTTCTCGGCGATTTCGAGTGACAAGAATGTCGCCGTGAATGCCGACGACAGCCTGAATATCACCAGCGCCGCCGGCACGGTGAAGGCAACTGGCATTCAAGCCCTGGTCGCTGGTCCAGGGAACAACACGCTCGATTATTCGGCCTATTCCACCGGTGTGACAGTCGACCTGCTTCACGGCGTCGGCACCGATTTCACAACGATCAGCGGTATCAAGAATGTAACCGGTTCGAGCAGTGACGACACGCTCATCGGCGATGCCAATGCGAACCGCCTGATCGGCGGCGGCGGCAACGACACGATCACGGGCAACGGCGGAAGCGATTTCATCGACGGCGGCACTGGCACCAACACGCTCGTCGAGTCGATGGATGCCGACTTCACGCTGATCAACACCAAGCTCACGATCACGCCGTTCGGCGGTTCCACGAGCATGGTCGAGTCGATCGCGAACATTCAAAATGCTTCACTCACTGGCGGCGTGCATCCCAATCGCATCGACGCGAGCGGGTTCACGCTCGGTGGCGTAACAATCGACGGCGGTTCGACGATTCCGCTATCCGTCCTGAACAACGGCAACGGCGTGCAAACGAACGACGCCGTGACGTTTGCCATGACAGGTGCGACCCCGCTCGCGAGCCTGAACAATGGCGACGGCGTGGGAATTGCCGGTGCCAACAAGGCCGATTTCCAGGTCGTGCTCACCGACGGCACGTCGTTCAACGTAAGCCTCACCGGCGCGACGACGATTCAAGATGTGATCAATAAGATCACAACCGCTGCTCCTGCGGGCCGATTGAGCGTCACGATCGATGATGCCGCGGCTGAATCGCTGGTGATCGAGGATCTCACTCCCACAGCGGGCGGTGCGGTTCAGATCAACGCGATGAACGGCTCGACGGCCGCGACCGATCTCGGTTTCGCGTCCGATAGTCCCGGCGCGATTCTCCATGGCAGCCCGATCACGAACGTCTCCGACGATTTACTCGTCATCCTCAGCGACGGCACGCGCGATGCCATCGACCTGAGCGGCCTGACGACGCTTCAAGACGTGATCGCCGCGATGGAGGCGTCGGATCCACGTCTGATCGTCACCATCAACTCAGCCGGCACTGGGCTGGTCGTGCGCGATACGGCCGGCGGTGCAGGCAACCTTCAAATTCAGGCCCGCAATGGGTCGACGGCCGCAGCGAATCTCGGAATTCTCGGCACCGGCGTCGGTCCTGTTTTGAATGGAACGAACATCGCCGCGACGGGCATTTTCCTCGACGGCCGATCCGACAACGATGTGCTCATTGGCACGGCGAATAACGACACGTTCGTCGTAAGCGGTGGCGCTGAGACGATTACCGGTGGCGGCGGCACCAACACGCTGATCGCCGCACGCGACGCCAATATGACGCTGACAAATAGCTCGTTCAGCATGGGTGGGGCTACCGCAACGATTTCGGGCATCAACCAGGCAACGCTCACCGGCGGGCGTCTGGGCAATACGCTCGATGCCTCAGCATTCAGCGGGGCGGTTACGCTTGTCGGTGACATTGGAAACGACATTCTTCGCGGCGGTGCCGGCAACGACACGATCACGGGCGGCGGTGGCAGCGATATCATCAGCGGCGGCGGTGGAACGAACACCAACGTCGAGACCAACGACGGCCGGTTCGTGCTCAGCGGAACAACCGCGTCATCGACACTCGACATGGGGCAGGGGGTCGATCAGGTTGATCAGGTAACTGTCGATTCCGGCGTGACGTCGGGCAATTTCCGCCTGTCGTACGGTAATTATGTCACGGCGGAAATTCCCTACAACGCGTTGACGTCCGTCGTCAAGTCAGCGCTCGGCGCGCTGCCGAATCTCGGTCCAGACGACATCATGGTCTCGCAAGCGGACGTGGGTGCTCCTTATGTGATCACTTTTGTCGGCAACATGGCCGGCAAGCCGGCGCTCACGCTGAGTGTGGTGAATGTCGATCTCGTCGGCGGCAATGTCACCGCGAGCGTGACGACAACAGGTTCCACGGTTTACAACACGCTCACGAATATTCAGAACGTCAACTATTCTGCGCAGGCGTCTGACAGCCTGATGGATGTTTCGTCGTGGAATGGTAACGCGACTCTGAACGGCGGCGCGGGCGACGATGTTTTGAAGGGCGGATCGGGCACGAACGTCCTGAATGGTGGAGATGGCGACGACACGATTGTTCTGGGATCGGGCAATAACACGGCCGACGGTGGCGCTGGGCAGAACACGATCGTCGACACGCAGAACGCGAATATGACGCTCACGGACGCTAGCCTGACCGTAGGCGCGACGGTGAACCTCATCGCCAACTTCCAACTTGCTCAGCTCACGGGCGGGGCGGCCACCACGCGCATCGATGCCTCGGGCTTCTCGGGCACTTCAGCGATCACTGGGCTGCAGTATCTCAACGGCGGCAACGGCGTGCGGACGACCGAAGGTTCGTTCGTGAACATGCAAGGGTCGGAATCGATCGACAAGCTTTCGACCATGAACAATGGCGCGGGCGTTCATACGTTGCCCGGCAGCGACCTCAAGATCACGCTCACCGACGGCACGATCGTGAACGTCAGCCTGAGCACCGCGGCGACGATTCGCGACGTTGAAAATTTCATCATGACCGCCAGCCACGGTCGCCTGACGGTTGGACTCAACACTGATGGAACGGGCTTCGTTCTCACCGACACGCAGAGCCACGGCGGCAACATCAAGGTTGCGTCTGGAAACGGATCAACCGCCGCGGCCGATCTCGGTATTCTGGGAACTGGCACGGGAACGACGCTCACCGGCCAGCCGATTTCCGATGGTGCATCGGATATTCGAGTCATGCTCACCGATGGCTCGTACGTCTTCGTCGATCTCAGCCAGCTTCAAACGATTCAAGACGTGCTCGACGCGATTGAAGCTGCCAGTACGCAACTCGTCGCAACATTCACCGGCGGGGCAATCAAGCTCGTCGATAACAGCGGCGGTGGGGGCAAACTGACCGTGGCCGACTGGAACGGCTCGTTCGCTGCGACGGATCTTGGCATTCAAGGTACGGCAGCCGGTCTGAATAACACGCTCGTCGGTACGTCGCTGGGAATTGGCCGCGTTACGATCAATGGAGGCGGCGGCACCGCCACACTCATTGGCTCTCCGGGTAACGACGTTTTCACGAGTGGCAACGGCAACGCCACAATCGTCGGTGGCGGAGGTTCCGACACGCTTGTGGAGTCGGGCGATGTGAATTTCACACTCTCGAACACGGCCCTTACATTCGGACCTTATACCGACCACATCAGCGGTATCGAAGCGGCCATTTTGACCGGCGGCGCATCGGCTAACGTCATCGATGCGTCGGCCTTCACGCTTGGTCCCGTGGTGATCAACTCGGGCGGCGGACTTGATACGCTCAAGGGCGGCACGGCCGGCGGCAATCAATTCCTGATTGATGTCACCGGTATGACACAGCCGACCGGCCCGAACGACAGCGCTCACCAGGTAACGGTCTATCCCGGCGGTGCGAATAGCAACGTCGACGTGACGGGCTTCGGCACGACGGTGAGTCAGTCGGTGATGAACTGGGTGCGGTACCCGGGAACGAATGCGAGCACAATCACATTCTCAGGTTACAACGGACAGGCCGATATTTCGCACCTGGCCGATCAGACGCTCACCTTTGTTGGCGACCTCGTCACGAACGGAAGCAGCGTTTCGGTCAACGCCGGGGTCATCAATCTCCAGGGACACAAGATCGACACCAGCGCTCCCGGTAAGGCGGGCGATATCACGCTGATGGGCAAGACGATCAATATCGGCGGCGGTGCGCAGTTGCTGGCGATTTCGTCCGCATCCCCCAGTCTCGACGGCACGATTCTCATTCAGGCGGTGAATGATCGCGCAGACGTGACGGGTCTTCCGGGACTCGGCAATGCGAACGTCAATTTGAATGTCGTGAATGTTCAAATTGGCTACGCGACGATTCAGGGCGGCGATGTCGAGATCATGGCGACCGCGTCGAACACCGCGCTGCTCAAGGCCAGCGATTTCGGCAATGTGCCCGGTCTGTCGACGATTCTCTCGACCGGCCTGAACAGCATTTTGAAGGTGCTAAAAGGTCTGTCGTTCTTCGCCGCGGTGGCGTATTCCGAGTCGGACGCAACGATCTCAATCGGCTCCGCCGCGACCGACGCTGGGCCGACATCAATTGTCGCCAACACCTTCACAGCATGGTCAAGCTCGACCGCAGCCCCCAGCGCCTCGCCGACATCGCTTGCAGTCGTTGGTATTGCAGCGGCCGTTGCCAAGACCGATGCCGAAGTGACGCTGGGCCGCGTCACGATCACGACGACGCAAGATGCGATCGTTCGCGCCTCGACCGATAACACGGTGAAATCCAAGGGGAGCGGCAAGGTCAAGTCGGGCCTGAATTTTGGCATCGGTCTCAGCGTGACGATCGACACGGCGATTGCTGATGTCACCAAGGACGCGACGCTCAACATCGGCCAGAATCTGTTTGTTCAGGGCGATGCCGTTACGCGCAACTCGACGCAAGGGACGTCGCAATCGGGTGCGAATGGACAGGTTGGAGTTGCGCTTGCAGTCAGCGTCACCGAGAGCAAGGTGAACGCCTTCCTTGATGGCACCGCGACGGTCGGTAATAACGTCACCGTCACCGCGATGCTGAATCAGGAGCCAATCACCAAGACGGTCCCACCCATCTATTCCTACGGCGTCGTCGCTTCGGCCGGTGTCGAAACCGACGGCACGGGCGACCTGTTCCAGGACCTGTTCAAGTCGACGGTCGGAAAGATCAAGAGCAAGGGGGATGAGCTCTTCCCGTTCGTGAACAACGCGATTTCCTGGGTGAAGGGCAAGCTCGGGCTGGAAGAGGAAACAAGCGCGACCGGCACTCGCAAAGATTTCCAGGCCGTCGCCGGCGTGGCGGTTGTCGAGGAGAACAACAACGTCGTCGCGCGAATTGGCGATGGCGTTACGACCGACGCGACCGATCATGCCAAGGTGAACGCGGGCGGCTCGATCACCGTCAATTCGAGCGTGTCGGATGCACCTGTTATCTACGCCAGTGCCACGGCACAGACCAGCGAAGAGCCGTGGAAGAAGCCAGACCAATCGAAGACTTATACCGGCACGGTCAGCGTTGGTGTTGCTCTGGCGATTGACGTTGGTGACTATCATAACGACACATTTGCTTATATCGCTGGTAACGCGATCGTGAACGCGAAGGGAAGTATCGCGGTCAAGGCCGATTCGGAAAACGCCTTCGACCCCACGAGCACCTGGGGTTCCGACCTTTCATCGTTCGGCGATCCCACGGTTTACACCGCCACGTATAAGACCTCCGATGGTTCGCAAACGCTTGCGAACGGCGACACCGTGCAGGTGCCCAGCACGTACGACAAGTCGAAGGGGGGAGGCGGCAAGCCGTACGAGGTTTACACCTACATTGGCCCTGAAAACAATACGCTCGACCTGAGCAACACCGACTACACCAACAAGCTGCTCTGGCAAGGGTCGAATGGTGTGGCGGCGGGGGCGCTCGGCTTCCTGCAAAACTTCCGCCAGCTCAACTCCTATCTCAACGGCGACCTTGGTCTCACGAACAACCTGCTCAACAACCAGGCGCAGTCGCTCGCGACCGGTCAGACGAAGGCATCGGTTGCTGGCGCCGTGACCGTTCTGCTGCTCGAAGCAACCGGCGACGCACGCATCAAGACTGGCGCGTCTGTCAACCAGGACACGAGCTACCGCACCGGCCAGCAAGACGTGACGGTGAGCGGCACCGGTGAGAACGACACGATCAGCCTGAATGGCAATATCCAGACGCCGGGGCTGGGAAATCTTGGCATCAGCACATCTTCTGACTTCAAAGGATGGTCGGCAAGCAACCCGCTGAGCTCGATCAAGAAGTTCACTCCGCTGGGTGTGGGAGGCCCCGAAACCTCCGCCGCCGTGGGAGCGACGGTTAGCGTCTATCTCTTCCACGACGATATCGAAGCCCAGGTCGAAGATGGCGTGAAGCTTTACGCCGATAGCCTGGCGGTGCTCGCCAACAACGGAATTCTGGGCATCACGATCGCCGGTTCGGGCGGGAAGTCGAAGGACTTCAGCTTCAACGGCGTTGTCGTTTATGTCGGCGTGAATGACACGACGATCGCTCGGGTGGGTAGTCAGTCGTCGATCACGGTCGGCACCAATAAAGCCTTGGATTCCGATGGTGATAGCCTTGACGCGAGCCTTGTCGTGCAGGCGACTGACTCTGTCACTGCTGTCTCAGTCGCCGGTGCTCTGGCGATTTCCGAAAAAACGGGCGTCGGCGGATCGGTGGCGATTCAGCGCATCAACCGCGACACCGAAGCCGTGATTGGCGATCTTCTGACCACGACGACCGCGAATCCCGGCGGGTTGATCGACGTCGGCAGCGACGCCGAGATTGGCGCGGATAATAAGGGATTCATCGGCGCCTTCGCTGTGGCTGGTGCATCGGCCTCGAATACGCAAGAACGTCACCAGGAAACGCAGACCACTGCGATCGCGGGCGCGGTGGGATTTGCGTTCAACCAGGTTCTGGGCCAGACGAAGTCTTATATCAACAACGCCACGCTCAATGTCGGCGGCAATCTCTCGGCGACTGCGACATTTGAGCCGATCGTCGAAGCTCTCTCGATCGGTGGTTCGTACGCATCGGGTGGTGCGACCAGCGTGGCGCTCGCTGGTGCGGGTGCGGCGAACCTGGTTGATCAGGATACGCAGGCGTTCATTCAGAACAGCGGAGGGGCCAGGTTCGTTGATATCAACGGCACGCTCGCGCTCACGGCGACGGACCTCTCGCAGGTCTTCGCGCAGGCAGGCGCGGTGGCAATTGCCTGGGGTAGTGGCGATGCGTCTGAAGGGGCGAAATCGCTGTCGATCGGCGCGTCGATCGCCATCAACGACATCGGCTCGCAGGCTGGTTTCTCGGTGAAGGCGTTCGTCGCCAATTCGACGGTTTCAGCTGGCGGCAACATCTCGTTGAGCGCCACTTCCACCGCCGACGAGGAAGTGCTTGCCGTGGGCGGGGCGCTGGCGAAGGCTTCGGGCGGTGTTTCGTTCAATAGCTCTCTTGCCGGCGCGGCGGCAGGTGCGTATTCCGAAAACCTGATTAGCAAGACGATCGCCGCCACGATTCAAGGCGGGGCCAATGTATCGACACCCACGGGCTCGAACGCCGACATCTCGCTGACGGCCACCGACTCGACAACGCTGATTCGAGCCGATGCCTTTGGCATCGCGCTTTCGTACGCATCGGCGTCGCAGGCGCTTGGCGGCGCGACGGCCGGGGCTGGAAGTATTGGTGTGGCGGCCGCTGTGAATGACGTTTCGGGTTCGGTTGATGCTGGAGTTGATGGCGCGACGGTGACGGCTGATGGCGATCTGTCGATCGAAGCTGCATCGTCTGCAGTCGTCGCGGCGCTGGCAATCGGCGTGGCAGCTTCACTCGCGACCGGAACGGGGACCACTGGCGCGTTCGCCGGGGCAGGGGCCGGAACGGGCAACACGATCAAGGAAGACGACGAAGCTTATCTCCGCAACAACGCCAATGCCAAGACGCGACATGGTTCGCTGAACATCAACGCATCCGATAACTCATCAATCACCGCAAATTCGGGCGGTTTCGGCCTTGGCCTGGCGATTGGTGGCGATGGCAACGCACTCGGTGTGACGATCGGCATCTCGGCTGCGGTCAACGATATTGAGAATAAGGTTCTCGCATTTGTCGATGGTTCCAGCGCCACGGCCAGCACCGGCAACCTGACGATTTCTGCGAGCGAAACAGCTTCGGTGCAGGCGCTCACAATCGGCGGTGCGCTGGGAGTTGGCTACTCGGCTGGTGAAACTGGTGTGGGTGTGGGCGCCGCGGGTGCGGGCTCGGGAAATACGATCAAGAATGATGTTGAGGCTTTCGCTTCGACATCTTCGACGCTCACAACCACCAATTCCGGCACGATCAGCCTCACTGCCGACGACACGCCCACCATCATCGCCAATGCAGGCGGTGTGGGCATTGGCATCGGCGTTTCTGGCGCCGGTACGGCCATTGGTGCGTCGCTCGGTGTCGCCGCGGCGGTGAACGACGTTGAAGACACGGTCAAGGCTTACATCAACGCATCAACCGCAACCGCTGCTGGTTCGCTGCTGCTTTCGTCGAACAACGGTGGCGGCATTTCGTTCGCAACGCAGCACGGCCTGAACACTGGAGATGCCGTCGTTTATCACGCAGGGGCCGGCAACACGGCGCCTGGCGGTTTGAAGGACGGAACGACGTATTATGTCGTGAAGATCAATGCGACGGAAATCGCTTTGGCCGCGACACTGGCCGACGCCCTTGCCGGCAAGACGATCGTCCTCACGTCTGCCGGTTCGGGAAGCGGCATGACGCTGGCCGGTTCTTCGGGCACGCTCTCGTTTGGCGCTTCAAACGTGCGCCCCGGCGCGAGCATTCAGGCGCTGACGATTGGCGGTGCGGTGGCTATCGGTGCCAGCAATACCGATGGTGTTGGCGTCGCAGCGGCCGGTGCAGGGTCGGGCAATACGGTCAAGAACAAGGTTGAGACGTACATCGTCGATGCCAGCACGGCGAAGAATCAGTCGGTTCAGGCCGGAACGGCGGGCGCTGGCTCGCTGTCGATGGTCGCCATCGATGCGTCGGCGATCGTTGCCAACGGTGGTGGAATTGGCATCGGCATCGGCGTCGGCGAGGGGACGGGGGTCGGTGCGACGATCGGCATCTCGGCTGCGTCGAACGACATCGAGAACACGGTTCTGGCCTACTCCGATAACTCGAAGATCACGGTGACGGGTGGCGGCGCGACGTTGCTGGCCAGCGAAACGTCGTCGATTCAGGCCCTCACAATCGGCGGTGCAATTGCTGTGGGTGGTAGCACCGGCGGCGTGGGAGTTGGTGTCGGTCTGGCCGGCGCGGGGTCGGGCAACACCATCAAGAACACGGTCGAAGCTTATGTTCAGAATAGTTCGTCGCTGACGACCAATAGCAGCTCGCTCGGCGTTTCGGTGACGGCGACTGATGCCTCGTCCATCACTGCGAACGGCGGTGGTGTGGGAATCGCGGCAGGGGGCGGCGGCAGCGTGGGTGTTGGCGTTTCGGCGGGCGTTGGTTATTCGAACAACGACGTCGAGAACAAGGTCGAAACGTGGGTCACTCAATCGACCGTTGATTCATCCGGCCCTGTTTCGCTGGCGAGCAATGAGACGGCCACGATCACCGGTCTTACGATAGGTGGCGCGATTGCGCTGGGGATTGGCGCCGATGCGGGCGTCGCTGTCGGCATCGCGGGTTCCAGCACCACGAACACGGTGAAGGATACGGTCTTCTCGTTCGTCTCGAACAGCAGCCAGGTGACGAGCCACGGCGGAATTTCGATTGGCGCGACGGATAGCACGATCATCGTCGGCAACGGCGGGGGCGTTACGCTTGGCGTGGCGGGAAGCGCGGGCGTTGCGGTGGGAGTGGCGGTTGGTTTCGCGCTGGCTTCGAACGATGTTGAAAACAAGGTGGAAGCGTATGTCGATAGCTCGGCACTGACGTCAACCTCGGGCAACGTCTCGATTATTGCGACGGAAAACACCCAGACCACGGCTGCTTCGCTGGGTGGAGCGCTGACGGTGGTCGGTTCGGGCTCGGTGGCGCTCGCGGGTGCAGGCGCGGGTGCCAACAGCTCGAACACGCTGAAGAACATGGTGCTCGCCTACGAGAACTCGGCCGCGATCACAACGACGACCAGCGGTACCGTATTCATCAAAGCAATTGACACCGCGACGCCGATTGCCGAAGGAGCTGCCGGCGCCGTGAGCATTGCTGCGAGCCCGGATGGAGCAGTTTCGCTTGCGGTTGGTGCGGGCCTGGCGAGCAATAATGTTCAGGACACCGTGCACGCCTATGGACAATCGTCGACGATTTCTTCGGCTGGTGGAGTGACGATTTCCGCATTCGATCAGACATCGGGCGCGGAAGCGGAAAGCCTGGCTGCCAGTGTTGCGGGGACGCTTGCACCAGGTGTTGCCTTCGCTGTCGGTGGCGCGAATTCGTCGAATACAATCAAGAACGATGTGGCCGCTTACTTCAAGGGAGCGAGTGCGACGTCGAAGGGAAGCATCACTGCACTCGGGGATATCTCGGTCACCGCGACGCAGGTGAGCAGCCTCGACTCCAAGGTCGGTGCCGGTGCTCTTGTGATTGGACCGGTTGGTGCGTCGGTGGCGGCTTCGATCTCGAACAACCAGGACACGAGCACGGTCAGCGCATCTGTCGACGACGCGACGATCCAGGGCCGCTCGTTTACGCTCGCGTCATCCGGCAATGACACGCTCACGGCCGATACTCTTGCCACGGCAATCGCCGCGGCCATTGGAGCAGCCGGAGCAGGTGGCGATGCGACTTCGACCGTCTCGCCAAATGTGAACACCACGGTTGGTTCGGATGTGTCCGTCACCACGACCGGTGGCGATTTGAATGTCACGGCAAACGCAACGCGATCGGCGAGCGCCAAGTTCCGGGCTGTCTCTGGCAGTTTTGTCGCGATCGGCATCGCCAACACCAACACGAATATCAATGGTGATACCGGCGTCAGCGTGGGAGCGGGGGCGTCGCTCACTTCGGGCGCAAACTTGAACATTACGGCAACTTCGAGTGAATCGACGAACTCGGATTGCGGCTCGGTCACTGGAAGCGTCATTGCCGGCGGCGGCGCATCGACTGCAAATTCCAACACCAACGAAACGACCGAGGTCACCGTCGGCGACGTTTCAGGCTCGGCCACACCCGTTGCAACGACGATCACCGCGTTGAACAACGCCCTCATTTCTTCGGCCAGCAGCACCACGAGCGCTCAGGCGTCGGCGACCAATAACGACGGTGCGCTCATCTACGCCGACGGCGATCCAACAGCCACGCTGACGATTTCCGCCCCCAGCTCCGCGAAGCTGGGCGCAGCGGTTAATCTCACTTCGACCTTGGGGAACATCACCCTTCAGGCCAGCACGAACGACGTCAACGTGAAGGCGACCACGGACGCCGAAGGCGGCGGATTCGTGAAGCACGCCGACTCGACCACGACCGCAGTTCTGAATGACGCCGCCACCGCGGTTGTCGGGGGGAACTCAGCACTCACGGCATCGTTGGGCACGATTCTCGTCGACTCGATCAACACGACCGACATCAATTCGCACGCGACCGCGAACGGCGGCGGTGTAGGAGCCATCAGCTCGGCCGACTCGAACTTGACGGCGAACTCTCCCACGGAATCCGACATCAACAACGGAGCGATTCTCACCGCGCGAACGGTGACGGTTGATTCGAAGGGTCTCACGAAACGCTCGGCGATCGCCGATCCCACGTCGACCGCTGGCGCTGTGGGTGTTAACAACGAATCGACGACGACCGTAACGACCACGTTTACCTCGAAGGTCGTCATCGATGAGAACACGCAGATTACCGGCACCGATCAGGTAAACCTCACGGCGAACTCCGGTCCCGTGGTTTCAACCTCGCATTCCAACGCCAACTCCATTGCACTTGCCGGCAAGACCAATAGCACCGCCAATCACACGGTGACCTTCGGCGCAGAGATCATCACCAAGGGTGGAACCGTTACGCCGGGGAATTACGTCCCACCGCCCGACTCGAGCATCACGGCGGGAAATCTCGTCGTGTCGACCAGCTCGCCCGCTGCCGTTCTTGTGACAAACGACGAGCGCACTGGCGCAGCGGGCGATACCGGAAGCGCCACTCCAGTTTCGGTCTTCCATCCCACGAATGACATCCAGTTCAACTCGGTCGTCACGATTCTGGGGGCAGGTCCTCGGCTGCACATCGGACCTCAGGGCCAGGTGATCGAGCAATCGGGCGGCGTGACATACCAGACGTTGTCGAACGAGATCTCAGTCGATCCGATCAGCGCCAAGACAAGCGGCACCGCGACGTTTTCGACTGGTGTCGATGGTTCGAAGCTCATCACCGGCACGGCGATCTTCCACTTCGGCACCGGCTTTGGCGCGGTCATTCTTACAAACGATTCGCCCAACGACTTTTTGATTCATGACATCAGCGTTACGAATCCCAACGCCAAGGTTTCGGTCGTCGTCGATCCGACTCTTTCCACCGGTTTCCACTACACGACCGACCTTGGCGCAGTTGGTCTTACACGTGTGACGATTACGAATACGTCGCACTCGAACATTTATCTGGCGGGGACGATCGACAACCCGCTTGGTATCACCAGCGTTGTGAACACCGATGGCAACGCGTCGTCGACCGCGGCGAATATTCGGTCGATGGGCAATGGTCAGCTCATCAAGACCGGCCAGCTCACGCTCACGTCGACGAAGGGTGCGATTGGGACGTCCACGCTTCCGATCGGCATCGAGCTCGTGCAATCCAACGTTCTCGCACCGACGTTGAACGCGACGGCCGCAGGGCTCGTGGCACTCGACGTGACGGGCCTGAACATGACGGCCAGCCCGTTCCTGGCCACCGGCACGATTCTGGGCAGCTCGACCAATCTAAGATTCGAGGATGGTTCGGTCGTCAGCGGAAACACGACGATTCCGCAAGCAACCGCCTACAGCTTCACGAACGAACCGTCGACGGTCATCCTCAACGCCGATGCCGGAACTTCGACAGCCGTGTCGCTCACCTTCTCGGGCGCGGGCGATCTGAGCATCGGCAAGATCAACTCGCGCCGGGGCGATGTCACGCTAAATGCAGGCGGCGCATTGATCGACGCCACGAACGGTTTTTCGACGAATGTCGCCGGCCGCAATGTCACGCTCAACACGGCCGCTACGCCAGGGACCACGATTGGCACCGCTTCCTATCCGCTAACGGTGATCGTCTCGCAAGGCACAGCGGGGGCGCTTTATGCCAACACGACGGGTGATATTCACCTGATGGGAACGTCGGGCGATTTGACGCTGGGTGGCGTGACGAGTTCGGGCGGCGTTGCCTACATCGGCTCGAACGGGCAGATTCTCGACGGTGGCGCGGCTGGTGTTTCAGTCCTCAATGCACTCGGAGCTGTGCTCACCGCGCAGCGTGCGGTCGGCATGGCGGGCACGCCTCTGACGACCAACATCGCCAATCTCGAAGCTTATAGCGCCGCTGGTGGGATCAGCCTTACAAACTTGGCCGCGCTCACCATCGGTGGCATTTCCTCGATGGACGGGATCAGGGCTGGCGGCATTGTGAACGTCGTCAGTGCGGGGACAATGCTGATCGCGGAGAAGGTGACGTCTACGGGTTCGGTCACCCTCTCGGCTACGCTCCTTCCGTCCGATAATGAGAATCTTACGCTTCTGCCCAACGTAAGCGTGAGTAGCACGGGGGCAAGCGGCAAGGTTACGCTCGCCGCGGCGCAGAATGTCACGCTCAGCGCGGGCAGCACCGTTGCCACGAGTTCCTCAGGCTCGATCGCGATTCAGGGAGATCTCGCGGGGGCTGCCACGGCTGGCGCGACCATTGACATCTCCGGCGCGCTCAATTCGCCCACAACGCAGATCACGACCGGTCCCCTTAGCGACACGGTTTACATTCACCAACTGTCGTACCAGTCGACGCTTATTGTTGATACCGGCAGCGGCGCGGGTGATTCGCTGTATATCGACGGCGTGACCGGTCACGTGGCCTGGACCCTCTTCACGGGAAGTGTGAAGGCTCAAACGCCTTCTGGCATCGCGAACATCAACTACACGAATGCACTCGAAAATCTGTACATCAACGCGAAGCCGAATGCAGCGATTGGCGACGATTCGTTCGTCGTCAACGGAACGTCGGCTGCGGTTCAGACACAGATCAACGCGGGCAACGGTAACAACACTCTGACCGTCAACGCAAAAACGAGCGCTGGCTCGATCGTGCAGAATACGCCGCTCGTTTACTTCAGTGGAACGGGCACGAACGCGGTCACGGTCAACGGCGCGATCGGCGTTCGGAACGATTTCGTGGTCGCCAATGAGACCAACATCCTTGATGGCGGCGACGTCGTCGGTACGGGGCTGATTCTGCGATACGTCGGGGCCACGAACCTCACTCTCAACGCGGCGAACACACCGACGAACATCTCGGTGTATTCGACGCTCGTTCCGACCGCAATCAACGGCAACGGCGGCGGGACGAATGTCGGGCTGGGCGGCGATATCACCACAGCCGTTCCGGTGATTTTCGCAGCTCATACGGGGATTCCGATCACCGCGCCTTATTCGCTGGCGAGCTTCAATTCTGATATCACCGTCAACGGCTCGACCATCGCCCTCTCGATTCTCGACACGAACGACAGTACGACGCGCGACGCTTTCCTCACCGCGACAAGCCTCAGCGGCCTGTCCGACCGTGCCACGAGCGTCAACTTCGGCGCGCTTGGCTCGCTGACCGTGGATCTTGGAAGCGGTGGCGGTCAGTTCCAGATTCAAAACACGTTTAGCTCGTCGTCTCCCGTTACCATCAATACCGGTATTCTCGCCGGCAATGCGGTCAATCGAGAAACGATCACCGTCTTTGCCTCGAGCGCGCCTCTTGTTTTCAACGGTGATGGCGTCAACGACCTGCTCATCTTCGATGCCCAGACGCAAACCACGCCGATCAGTAACGCCCAGCTTACTCAGGTCGGCGGGTACATCAGCCTGACAAACTTCGGGCCGATCATGCAGTCGTCGTTCCAGGGAATCACCGAGGTCGACCTGCGTCTCGGCCAAAATACCGACAGCCTGCTGATGAACTATTCCGGCAGCGGCGTGATCAACGTCTATACGACCGCCGGCGATGACACCATCACCATCGACCAGATTGGTCCCGATGGCGGCACGATCTTCGGCGCGACGGGCCAGACAACGGTACAGGTCAACGTCCCCGACTCGCCGACCAACCCCAAGCTCGCCACACTCCCGGCACTCAAGCTGTCGAAGATCACCAACTTGATCGTCGACAACTCGACCAACACCGCGGCTGTGAGCTGGACCGTCGCCAATGGCGAAATTTCCGGCACGGAGAATTTTGCGACACAGGATCTGCTCTCAACCGATGGCGCATCGTCCGTGAAGATCCTCGGCGGAACGAGCGACTCCAATACGTTGAACGTGGTCTCGGTTGCTACCGCGGTGAACGCCACTATCAACGCCGATAAGGTGATTCTCGTCGCCGGCAAGGACGCAATCTCATCGACGAATTTTGAGACGTACAACAATTTCAGCGACCTGAGCCGCATCATTCACTTCGGAAGCCTGAACAACGGCTCGTCGAGTTACACCGAAAACGGGTTCACCATTTCGCCCGACGCGGGAACGTTGGTGCTGAACTCGAATTTCACGAACTCGGTGGGCTTCTCTTCCACAACGACGAAATTGAACCTGGCCTCGTCCACACCCAACACGCTGTTCGGTCTCTATAGCGTGTCGCTCAGCGGTAATGGAGAGGTCGTGTTCACGGGAACCACGGCGAATACCGACAGAACTGGCGCACAAACGCTGGTCAGTCAGCCATTCCACGTCAACAGCACGATCGGTTTCCAGAACTTCATCCTCCCGTCAACCTTCTCGGCCCTGTCGAACGTCTCGTGGAAGGTGATTTCGGGAACAGTTTTCACAACCAACATCGTCGCCACTGCGCAGTATACGGCGGTAACCGAAACCGACCCGGGAACTGTCGCGGCGACGAATAGCACTTACTCTGGAACGATCACGTTCGATACCGATACCGGGCGGATTCTCGACAAGAACAACAACCCCATCCCGACGACGAGCTTCAACGGAACGAAGTGGCTTTCGAGTGTTGGCTCAGCGATCACGACCTACTACTTCGACGGCGATCTCAACATCCCCGATAGCACGAATGTCCAGATCACGGGCAATCACGCCCTTTCGGTGCAGGTGCTGAATAACGTCAAGCTGGGAGCCAGCGTTACGTTCTCAGTCCCTGCGGGACAGGGCGGGGGCGGTGTTAGCATTGTCGGCCAGCTTACCGGTCAGGGTGGCGCGGGGGGTGCGACGGCTGCTGGTGGAACGGGGGGCGCGGGGGGTACTGGCGGATCGGCGGGAAGCTGGGTTGCTTCCGGCGGCAACGGCGGCGCGGGCACAAACGGCACGATCGGCGGCGCGGGCCATAGCGGCAGCAATGGTGTTGCAGGTGCGAATGGCAGTACGGGTCTCAATAACAATGTGATCGCGATCGGCGGAACGGCCGGCAACGGCGCGCAGGAGATTATTTCGGGAGGCAGCGCCGGGGCTGGTGGCGGCGGTGGTGCGGGCGTCTATTACGGCACCGCCGGTGATGGCCATCCGGGAGGAACTGGCGGCAACGGTACGGATGGTCTGACAACGGTCCCGCACGGCACAACGTACGCCGGCGGCTCGGGCCAGGCCGGCCAGAACCGTGGCGACGGAAATGACTCCGATATCTCCGGCGGCGGCTCGGGAGCTCAGGGAGGTGGCGGTGGTGGTGGCGGCAGCGGATCGGGCGGTGGTGGTGCGGGCGGTGGCGGTGGTGGTGGCGGCTGGGGCGGTGCCACATTTATCTCGTCGCAATACCTCCAGGGTGTTGCTGGTGCTGGTAATGTGAATGGCGGCAGTGGTGGCGCGGGTGGCCAGGGTGGTCGTGGCAGTGCCGGTGGAGCGGGCGGTGGAGCGTATGAGATCGTTGCCCTGGGCAGTGTGTTCGTTGATACCAAAACCGTCTTCAACGCGCTGGGTGGAAATGCCCAGGTCGTGCAGGCAGGATTGGCGGGACAGGCCGGTGGCGGCGGTTCCAGCTCCTCCGTGCTCAAGGGCGCGGGAATCATCGGTGGTAACGGAGGTAGTTCCGGACCAAGCGGTGTCGGCGGAACGGGTGCGACGGGCGGAGCAGGCGGCGCAGGCGGCGGTGGTGCCGGCGGCACGATCAAACTCGTGGGCACGACGGTCAACCTGAGCGGGAGTGTCATTAACCTCAACGGCGGCAGCGGCGGCAACACTGGCGGTGCAGGACGCCTGGTGCTCGGTTCGAACACGGCGAGCGTCGGAACGTATAGCAACAACGGCGGCGTTCTGACCACCCTGAATACGGGCTCCGTTGGACCGAACCCGTACATCGGCGGTCCTTCGACTCCATATATCGCGAACCTCGCGGGCGGCGCCTATCCCTACGGTCTGGTGACGGGCGGCACGTCGGCCTTTACGTCAGACTCGGTCTACGCCGCAATCGCCAACGCCGCTCCCACTGACGTGCTTGCTGTCGTCCGCGAGCCCATCGCGCAGGGGCTTGCATCGTATACAGGTTACGATGCGCTTTTGATCGTCAATCTGACAAATACGACCCTGCCCACTCCCAGACTTGCCGAATCCGCAGGTACGCCTGGCTCGATGACACAGCTCAAGCTCGGCGGAGTACAGGCTTCGTCACTCTTCGGTACCTTCACACTCTCTAACGTCGGCGGACTACCAGCGCATTCGGTCTGGATGACCCTGATTCCCAGCAACAGCAGCAGCAACGTCAACGTGAGTGTCGCCCTCGGCAATGTCGCGTTTGCTTCGGCAACGAACCGGTCGCTTGGCGAAAATGCTTCCTTCACGCTCGGCCTGCAAAAGCAGGCACAGTCGGCCGGTGCAGTGATTCCGAGTCTACAGGCAACGGCGGTCAGTCGCGATGGCGGCACGGTCTTCAGCGTGAACGCGTCGACCGGCATCGTTATCTCGGCCAACGCAGTCGATCTCACGCAGCGGCAGACATTCCAGTCGGGCGTTTCCGGTATCCCGGCGATTCTCGGCGCCGACGCCATTGTCGACACGTATGACTCGGCGACGGGCACTGAATACGTTTCGATTGGCGCCTCGAACAGCGACACACTCGCCACGTTCCAGTTCAACCCAACAACGCGCACGCTGACCTATGTTCGCTCGGTCGCGGTGGGTGGCACGAACAACTACTACAATTCGCTCGCAGTGGGTACCGACGGTTCCACCATTTATGCGGCAGGAAACGACGGCATCGCCAAGTACACGGGCAACGGCTCGACGATTTCTGTAAACAAGCAGAAATCGAGCTCAACATTCGGCAACTTCTCCGGCCTCGCGACCAGCCCCGATGGCCGGTACGTCTACACTGTCAGCTCCAGCGACAACGACCTGCTCGTACTCGACGCCACGACATTGAACGTGGTGCAAACGCTCGCCCACACCACCAACGTGAACGATGGTTTGCTCGGCGTCAGCGGAGTTGCAGTCAGCCCCGACGGCCTGCACGTTTACGCGATTTCGGCGACGGGCCAAACTCTTGCGGCGTTCTCGGTCAACCCAGGCGCAGCGTTGCCACTCACCGCGACGCAAACGCTGAAACAGGGCGACGCATCGGGGACTCGCGGCCTGGCCAATCCGACAAGCATCTCGACGTCGCCCGACAACCAGTACATTTACGTTGTGAGCGGCGGCAGCGATAACTCGATCGCCGTCTTCCAGCTCGACCTTAGCGGCAATCTGTCGCTCGAACAGTTCGACGCGGCCGACGCCGGCTTGGGCTCGCCCGACGCGGTTGTGGCCGCCGGCCCGACGGTGGGCCATGTGTCCGTCGCGGCGAACACCCTCACATTTGGATCGGGCGCGGCCGGACAGTTCCAGACGGGCGATGTGTTCACATACGTCGGTCCAACGAGCGCTGGCGACCACGCGATCGTTGGCCTGACGCCCAATACGACCTATTATGTGATCACCACTTCAAACGCGTTCGGAATCCAGCTCGCCGCGACTCAAACCGACGCGGCTGCGGGCATTGCGATTCCGATCTCGCTGTCGAGCACGTCGACGAACATCACGTATCTCTCGCGGATGATCTACGTCGCCTCGCAAACCGGCTCGGGCCTCACGCAGGGCGGACTCGCCTCGTTCCGCGAATTGCCGCCATCGACGAGCGCAGGTCACGTGCTGACGATTCAATACTCGTCGATGCACACGCTCAATCTGACGACGGGCTCGCACGACGATACGATTACCGAGCCAGTCCGCGCGACTGCTCCGGTGGTGAACGTCAATGCGGGAGACGGCAACAACACGGTGAACCTCGCCGATTGGGCGAACACGACGTCGGTTCAGACTGGCAGCGGTGTTGATAGCGTCTCGGTGCACTCGAATCCGAAGACGTTCGGCTCGCAAAACGTTGCGGGCAATCCGAATGCGGTGGCATCGCAGTCGAGTACGATCGACCCGTATGTTGCGTCCAACGCAATCGACGGAAATCCCAACACCGTTTCGCTGACCAACTCAGACTATTACGCTTCCTGGGTCGATGAGCTCGGGTCGGAATACTACCTTGGCAATATCACGATCAATTTTGCTCTGCCGGCTCTGTTCAATTCGAACTTCATTGTCGTCGTTTACGACAAGGGACAGATCACGTTTGCACAGAGCTTCGCGCCCGGATTCGAGGTCCAGCCAAGTTACAACTTCAACGTTCCCATCAACAACGGACTGGGCGCTTACGGCGATGCGATTCTGATCGAGTTCAATGGTTATAACGACGCCGGTAACGGCCTGCTTGGTCTGGCAGAGGTGGGAGCATACACAACGCTGGCGCCGCAGACTCTCTCCGTCAACACGGGCGACGGTAACGACAGCGTGAGCGTGCTAAACACAAACGCGGGCGATAACGTCAACATCAACGAGGGGAACGGCAACGATACCCTTCAAGTGAGCGGGCAGAACATCTCGAGCTCGCCGAATAGCAGCTTCTTTGCCGACGGTGGATCCGGCAACACCCCCGACACCTACTTCGACACGCTGAACTTCGACGCCGGCGGCCTGGCGACGAACCCTGCCGTTCCGCCGATTCCGAACGGATCTGTCCAGGTTCAGGGCAACTTCGGCAAGCTGAATTACCTGAGCTACGAAGGGATTCCCGGCTTCACGGCTGCGACGGCCAGCACTGGCAACTACACGATCAACGAAGGGCAGGGGCTCAGCCTCAACCTTGCCACGGCCACAGCGGCTTCAAACTCGCCCATTCAGACCATTCTCTGGGATCTCAACGGCGACGGCACCTATGGCGACGCCTCCGGCAAGAATCCAACGCTGACGTGGGCTCAGCTTGTCGATCTCGGGATGAGCACGGCCGGCAGCTATCCGATCTCGATGGAAGTGATCAGCAGCAACAACACGATCTACGCCTACGGCAACCTGACGATCAACTACGTTGCTCCGACGATTACTCTGACAGACCCTGTCACTGGAATCGTCGGCCAGCCGTTCACAATTGGCTTCACACCGCATCAGACGGGCGGCGAAACGCTGACCGGCTGGGTTGTGAACTGGGGTGATGGCACGACCGATACCCTCCCCTCCGACGCAACAGGCGCCACACACGTCTACACGAAGCCGGTGACCGGCAGCTTGAATGTGGCCCTGTTTGACTCGCACTCGACCACAGTTGAAGCTACCGACGTTTCGGGTTCCGTTAACATTCGGCTCGACCAGCAGACCATCGATCCGGGTGGGCCGTACGTTATTCACGTCGGCGATTCGCTGACGCTGACAGCCAAGTCGAGCGGCAACCCGACTGGCTTCGCGTGGGATATCAACGGCGACACGGTCTTCTCCGATGCTTTCGGCAACGTCCCAGCGGCGGTGAATGGCGTCGTGACGAGCACGGCGACGCTGACGTGGGCACAGCTCCAGGCGGTGCTCACAAGCGCTGGCCTGATCAATGATCAACCACAAACGTTGACAAACGTTGCTGTGAAGGTGACCTACGCAGGCGGCAGCGAGACCTCCCAAACGAAGACGCTGCAGATCCTCGATACCCCACCGACCGCCGATCTCTCAGCGCTCAACGTCAACGTGGGTAATACGAGCACGGTATCGTTCGCGAACTCGACCGATCTTTCCGCCGCCGAGGTGCGTGCTGGATTTACTTACAGCTACGACTTCGACAACGACGGCATCTTCGAGGTGACGAACAGCACGTCGACGAGTGCCACGATTCCCTCGAACATCACAGCGCACCCGGGAACGTACACGATTCACGGCCGGATCACGGACAAGGCCAGCGGATTCACCGATTACACGACGGCCCTCGTCGTCTCCGACGTCGCACCCACGGTCAATGTGGGCTCCGACCAGAATGTTCTTGCCGGCACCGTCGTGAATCTGGGACCCGCAAACTTCAACTGGCCGGGCTACACCACCCCCGGTCACACCGAAACCTTCAGCGCATCGGTCGACTGGGGCGACGGTTCTTCCACACCGGCCCAGCTCACAATCACTCCCGGCGGCTACCAGGTGCCAACCACCGGTACCATCGCCGCCACGCACGTCTTCACGCCGGGCTCGACCTATAAGGTGATTGTGACGGTGCAGGATGCCTACGGTAATTCTGGCTCGTCCTTCTTCCACGTGACAGTTGCTTCGCCGGCTGTCAACGTGAGCGCTGGCCCCGATCAAACGATCAACGAAGGCGGGTCGATCAATCTCAGCGGGGCGACCTTCACCGATAGCTCGGCGCCGATTGTCCACACCGCAACGATCGATTGGGGTGACGGAACCTCGTTAGAAACCGTTCCCGCCGGTGCGATTGGCGAGCCCGGCCTTCCCACCGATTCGGGCGGCATCGCCGCGACGCATGCATATGGCAATAACGGCGTCTATACAGTCACCCTCATCGTGAGCGACGGTCTGCCAGGCGGATCGGCGACGAGCACGATGAAGGTGACGGTGAACAACGTCGCCCCGACGGTGGACGCAGGCGACGATCAGTCGGTTGGAACGGGAGTGCCTGTCGCGATTAACGCGACGTTCAGCGACCCTGGCTTCCTCGTGAATTCAGTCGGCGAAACATACACCGCGACGATCGACTGGGGCGACAACACGAGCACGGTCGGCGTCGTCTCAACCACGCCGGGCGGTCCGGGCGTTCTGACGACGGGAACCGTTACGGGCACACATACTTATTCAAGCAAGGGCAACCACGTTGTTACGGTTCACGTTACCGACGGCACAGCCGAAGGTGTCGATTCGCTGACGGTGACCGATCCCGCCCCCGCGCTTCAGGGAACGCAAACGATCAGCGGCGTCGAAGGCTCGCCAGTCGCGCTTTCCAACGTCGAGTTCAGCTACGACGGCATTTCCACCAGCTTTGCTGCGTCGATCAACTGGGGCGACGGCACGATCTCGACCGGCATTTTGACGCTCGATTCCAGCAGCCCCGCCGGCAAAACCACCGGCACCATCGACGGCACGCACACCTACGGTGCCTTCGGCAATTACAACGTCTCGGTGACGATCATGAACGCGGCGGGGGCGTCGCAAACGCTGCCGATCACCGCGAATATCACCAACCTCGCACCGACACTCGCCGCCCTGCCGCCGGGCCTCATCGTGAAGGGTCAGGTCTTCTCGCTCAGTGAGTCGTTCAACGACCCTGGATTCCTCGACACGCACTCGGCCGTGGTTGATTGGGGCGACGGCACCATTTCGACCGTTGACGCACTGTCACGCGTTGTAGACAGTACGGGACACTCCAGCCCCGTTCTCGTCGAGCCCACGCAGACCACGCCCGGCAGCCTGGCGCTCAGCCATATTTACAACGACACGAGTAATCATACGGTTACCGTCACGGTCTTCGACCAGGGCCAGCTTTCGGCGACAGTTTCGCGACTCTACATGCAAAACCTCACCTCGCAGGTGAACGTCGTCGCGAATAGCAGCCCGTCGATTTACGGCCAACTCGTGAATTTCACCGCGACGGTAAGCGGCGACCCCGGCTCGCCGGTCGCCACCGGTTCGGTGCAGTTCCTGGCCGATGGCGTGCCGTTCGGCCTGGCCGTGCCGCTCGTGAATGGCTCGGCAACCAGCGCTCAAATCAACACGCTTGGGGCCGGCATTCATGTCATTACCGCACAATACAGCGGCGACGCGACTTACTCCGTCGGCACGGGCACGACCAATCAGCAAATCAACAAGGCTCACATCTACGTCACCGCCGCGAACCAGGCGATCAATCACGGCGATGCAATCCCGACTCTCACCTATAGCCTCAGCGGATTCGTGCTTTCGCAGAATTCCTCGGTCGTTACCGGCACGGCCGTGCTGTCGACCAATGCGAATGCTCCCAACGCGGCGGGCAAGTATGGAATTACGGTCGATGCGAGCGGACTTTCTGCGGCAAATTACGACTTTGTCACCGTGTCGGGCGTTCTGACAGTTCGGCCGAAGATCGTTGATGTGCTGGCACAATGGGGCGGTCGGACGATCTCGCTGATGGGGCTGAATCGCGACTTGCCATTCGTGAATATCACCGCCATCGACGTGATCTTCAGCGACGATGTGGTTGTGAAGAGCAGCGCGGCGACGCTGAAGAGCACGCTGGCCAGCGGCGGGGGTACTTACGCCTTCAATGGGGCGACTTACGACTCTGTGAAGCACCAGGAAAGCTGGACGCTTCCCACGGCGATTGGAATCGATCGGCTGATGTTGAATCTCGACAACACAATCGCCGCTGCGGCCGACCAATCGATTACTATTGCTGGATCGTCATCGTTCAACTTCGCCGTTCTGCCCGGCGATTTCGATGGCGACGGCCTCGTCACCAGCGCTGACCTCACCGACGTTCGCAACCAGATGACCGGCTACTTCCCCGCCGACGGCACTCACGTTGTGTGGGGCGACCTAGACGGCAACAACGTTTACGACGCCACGGATTACGCTCTCGCCAAGGCGCGTCTCGGCAAACGGCTCCCATAACCGGGGCGACGCAGCCCGACCTGCAACGAAACGCGCCCATCGTCGAAGATTCACTCTGAACAAGGATTTCTCAAGCATGACTCCGCCAAACTTGATTCGCACTCTTCGGACGATGGGACTGAAAGCCATCGTCCTCTGCGCTGTTGCAGTCGCGTTTTCCGCCTCGACCGCGCGTGCTGGTATGCTCACGTTCATTACTGAACCCGTGTTCGCATCATCAGGCTCGAGCGGTTCGTTCGACGTTGTGCTTACAAACCTCGACTCGGTTTCTTACAACGTCGCCAGCTTCGCGTTTTACCTGAGCATCGATCCTGCATCGGGTGTGACGTTCACCAACGTCGACATGAATACGACTTCGACTTATATCTTTCCCGTTTCATTCAACACGCTGAATTCGCTGCCGCTGTCGTTCGATATTCCCCCCGATGGCACGGCGTTTACCGCGTCTGACTCGGAAGGTTCGATCCCTCAGTCGTTCACCCTGATGAATCCGGGCGATTCATTCGGCGTGGCGCATGTGAGCTACACCGTGGCGGCCAATGCTCCGGCTGGAGCGGCAGCGCTGGCGTTTGACCTCTCAGTCTCGAACGTTTCCGACAACTCGTTTCCATTCGCGAATTTCTATCCCGTCGATGCGCAAACGAACCCGTTTGTCATCACCCCGGAGCCTTCCACATTTGCTCTGACCTCGATTGCAGTCGTCTCGAGCGGATGGTTTGCCTATCGCCGAAAGAGCAGGGGATCGGTTCGATCGTGACTCTCAATTGAATTGATATATTAGCGATTTTTTTTAAAATACGAGGCCCGAGGCCACCACGATCTGGTGACTTCGGGCCTCGCTCAGTTTTCTGTGGCCCACTCTTTGCTGATCGTGGTGTGGCACGCCTTAAACTTCATGCTACGATTCAAATGGAAATCCTCTGCGTCGCCAGAAGTCGGAGCAATTCCCCAATGAACCGCCGAACCTTCATCGCTGCGTCTGCGGCTGCATCACTTTCGACGGCTGCCGTGGCTCAGACACAACCGGTCGAGCGATTCAAGATCCTGATTCCTCCGACTCCGCCCGAACAGCTTGCGGAATTGCGGGCCGCAGCGCCGAATGCTGACTTGGTTGAATGTCGCGACGAGAACGATGCAATCGCCAGGGCAAGCGATGCGGTGGCGAGCTACGGCTTCATTTCACAGCGCGTGATTCAGGCCGGCAAGAAACTGAGGTGGGTACAGCAATCGAGTGCGGGTGTTGAGCATCTCATGGAGATTCCCGAATTGGTCGGGAGCGACATCGTTCTCACCAACATGCAGCGCATCTACGCGCCTGAAATTGCTGACCAGGCAATTGCGTATTTGCTCGCCTTCACGCGCGATCTCGGCCACTTCATTCGCGCACAGGGAATTCGAAACTGGCCATCGCGACGACCTGATATCGTGCTCGATGAACTGGCTGGAAAGACGATGCTCATCATCGGGCTCGGCGGCATCGGTAGCGAAATCGCTCGCCGCGCTTATGGTTTTGGCGTGCGAGTCATTGCGACTGATCCCAAAGTGATCGAGCGTCCGCTTTTTGTCGAAGAACTTCATCGGCCTGATGCGTTTCATCGCTTGCTTCCTCGAGCCGATATCGTCGCGAGCGCCGTTCCATTGACGAAGCAGTCGCGGAGAATGATCTGCGTGAGGGAATTTGAGATGATGAAGCCGGGCACGATCTTCATTAACGTCTCGCGCGGGGGTGTTGTAGATACCGATGCGCTGGTCACTGCGCTCGATCGTCGCCAGGTCTCGGTGGCTGGTCTGGACGTCACTGATCCTGAACCGTTGCCGAAGGATCATCCGCTCTGGTCGCGCAATGTGATCATCACGCCGCACACGGCGGGTCAATCTCCTCCCGGCGAGAAGCGGCGGTTTGAGCTCTTCCGCGAGAACTTGAGGCGGTTTGGCGCGGGCGAATTGCTGCTGAATATCGTTGATAAGAAAGTCGGTTATTGACCGAACAGGGGCGAGGGCGACTGGTTTTTCGGTATGCTAGTGGAATCGGGCGTGTCCGTGCCGGCATGCTTCGATGAACTTCACGCACAGGATCGACTGATGAAGCCAACGCCCAATCGCAATATCGCCGCAGATCTGGCGGCGCTTGATGAAAAGGTCAACGCCCTTTTGCCGGCTCGATATCAACATTGCTACACGTCGGTATCGCCAAATTCCATGGGCTCGGCGGGGCTCAAGTACGGGCCGGATGGCAAGGTGGCCTGGGACGAAATCTGGACCACGTTCTGCGACCTCGCGCTGGCCGGCGGACCTCCGCACCGTGGCGAGCTCATGTTGCCGGTGGCTGAAGACGAAGCAATCGCTGCGCCCGATCGTCAAAAGGAAGTGCTCGTCGAACTCGATCGAGCGATCGGTATGACGACCGGCATGCCAGTGGTTCCTGGCTATGCACCGGGATGGCTTGGTGTGAAGTGTTGGGGTCCGGAAGAGGCCGCGTGGTTGCAACTTGCGGTCACGGCCGAAAATGTGTCGGCCAGGCGCCGGCAATCGATCCTGCAACTGCCCGTCGGACCAGCGTTTCGTATCGAGAAGGAAATCAAAAACGTCGTGGTATCGCTGGCCAAGGCGAACCATTACTGGGACGGTCACCTTAGTCCCGCTCAACAAGCTCTTGCCGGTGAAAATCTCTGGGAGCCTGCAACGCCAGGGGAGATTGCGGCGAATCCTGCGGCTTACGAAGCTTCGTTGAATGAAATCGAGAGTTTGCTGAAGCCGACAGGATTGCCGATCTTTCCCAAGCAATATGCCGGCTGGATCGGCATTGAAACCCGCGGCGATGAGGATGCTGTCTGGCTGCTGCGCGCCATCTTGGTCGAGCAAATGCTGGTTCGCCGACAGGGCAAGGTGCTCTATCTCCCGGTTGGTGCCACGGCGACTGAAGGACAAGCAGCCCGCGTTGGATCCGTGTTTTGCAGCGCCTGGGAACTTTGCACGGCTGCGGCACCACGGCGCGCCGCCTGGCGGCCGTCGGGTTCAACGCGAAAAGCGTGACCCGCTCCAAGATTGAGAACACCGTTACCAAGCGACGAGCCCTCAATTCGAGGGCTCGCACTGGTTTTGCTCCTACGAAAGTGTTTTCTGGGTTGCTGCTTGGGCGAGTCGCAACTTGTGACTCTCTGGTGATTTAACGCTTAAATGCCTTTTCACTCCCTGATCTATTTGGCGCATGGTTTGCTGCGTTTTCAAGTCGAGATAATCCACCTCACCGATCATCAGGAATACTCTGGGTCAGGTTCGCAGAACGGGGAAGAAGAATGTTCAACCCGTATTGCGGTCGGGCTGAAGCCGGACGTTTCCCCGCATAGAAGCTGGAAAAACACGCGGACATACCCGACGTGCTCGCCTTTCCTCAAAGAGGAATTTCGCGGCGACGTCGATGAGGTTACCTGTACGCAATCGCCCGAGCCGTTTAACGCGGTTGGGACCGCGGTTCTTCGTAGACGACCGATGAGAAAGCTCATACCTGTTCGCTCGGCTTTGAGCCAAACGATCACCAAAGCTTGAATCACTCTCGTTCGCTTCTATGCCAATTTCGGAGGAATTCAATGATGCGCGAGGCTCATCTTACGATACCGGAACTTGCGCTCGTTGCTGGAACACGTGCGTTGATTGGTATGGGGATTGGGCTGCTTGTGGCTGACCGGTTCCCGGAAAGCGCGAGGAAGAGTGTTGGGTGGACGCTCGTACTGGCAGGCGCAGCGACGACAATTCCGTTGGCGTTTGAGATTCTCAGCAAGTCTGAATCAACCAATCAGTCAGTTCCTTCTCGACCCGCGAGATACGCGACGCCAGCCTATTACGGCTAGTCCGCCAGGCTGCGCGCGAGGGCCATTCTCATGAACCCGACCACCTCGCAAATCGATCATCGGCGCGTTCAGATTTCGATCGGACGTGAGGTGCTTGAAGGAGATCTCTATCGGCCTCCCGATCCGATCGGAGTCATTCTCTTCGCACACGGCAGCGGTAGCAGTCGGCTCAGCCCACGCAACCAGTTTGTCGCGCGGATGCTTCAACAACGCCGGCTCGCCACGCTTCTTATCGATCTTCTGACGGCGGACGAAGAGATCATTGACGCGCGAACCGCGCATCTGCGATTCGACATCGGACTGCTCGCCGAGCGGTTGGTTCACGCCACAGATTGGCTGGGTGTCGATCCCGATACGCGTGACCTGCGTGTCGGTTATTTTGGTGCAAGCACAGGGGGAGCAGCTGCGCTCGTCGCGGCCGCGCATCTGGTCGACCGAGTGGCCGCCGTGGTTTCGCGCGGTGGCCGCCCCGATCTGGCTTGCCTGGCGCTCCGGCGCGTGAATACGCCGACACTCCTGATCGTTGGAGGAAATGATGAACCCGTCGTTGCGTTAAACGCCGAGGCGTTGGCAATCCTCGCTTGCGAAAAACGCATGGTGATCATTCCAGGAGCGTTTCATCTTTTCGAAGCACCAGGCGCACTCGAGCAAGTGGCCTCACTTGCTGGTAAATGGTTTGAGGATCATCTCAAACTTGGAATGCCTGTGAAATAAATCATCTCATGTGCTGATGGAAACGATTGGCAACGATTGGATGCCGCCAATCTCGATCGTCTCACCTTCGTTCTCTCATATTGGTCGATCCATCGGCTGCACGAGTGGCCTGATCTGACCCACTTGCGCCGCCGGCCGCTGACGATCATCGTCCGCCAATTGTTCGTGTCCACCTTCGAGATCGCGCGGATCGTCCGGGTGGCCACCCATACCGAGCGTGCCATGACCGCTACTGGTCGATCCCTTCTGATTTTGCCATGATTTGACCGACATGGTGTCCTCCGTGGTTTGTTCCGTCATAATTCAATGAATTGACGGATCAAATATTATCAGAACTTCTTGTGCCAGCATGAGTCGAAGCATTGCCAGGCTGACTTAGCAGTCGCTTGCTTGCGGCCGTTCTGATCGTGGTCGATAATTCGGGGGCGATAACTTGCGGGGAGCGGAGATGTGACCGATGCGTTTACAGGTGCTCGTTAATGGACGTGTGATTTGTACGGCGTCGCGCGATGTTGAGAGTTCGCTTCATGCTCACGTGAATCTTCATCCTCCTGTCGCTGCGCTCATCTGGGAAGGTGGTTCAAGACGCATTGGTTATCCGTTGGGTGCTGAAGCGCAGGGAGATTGCGAGTTGGAAGTGATGTCCCAGCCACCGGCCGATAGTGGTTATGAGTATTTTGGATGGACGAAGATGACGCTTGCGCCGGGGGATGAGGTGACGATTCGCGTGCTTGGGCCGGGAGAATCTGATCCACCGCAAACGAGGCGGCCGTATGAGGGGGAAGGTTTTTGATTGGCATGACGTTCATGGAAATCGCACATAACGACAAGGATCTACGATGTCGGAAGAATTACTCGAGCGAGCGTCCGATGCAATAGCGGCGGGTGATGCGGATGCGCTGGCGCAAGTGTTTGCCGAATGGCCCGAGTTGGGGACGGATTTTCTCGATGGTCCAATGCTTTTGGAACAAGCGGCCGAGTTGGGGCAGGTGAGATGTGTCGGCGTTTTGCTGGCCGCTGGCGTGCCAGCAGAGTATCCCGATGAGCTTGGTGGAACCGCACTCACTTCGGCCGCGTGGCACGGGCATGTCGAGGTGGCCCGCATGCTTCTCGACGCGGGAGCAGATCCTGATGCTGCCATTGAAGAAGACGGCTCCTATGGAGATCCACGCGCCTCTGGCCGTTGTGCTTTGTACTGCGCTCTCTACAAGGGGCATGACGCACTGATCGCGTTGCTGGAGCCGATCACGAGCCCCGAAATGCGTGCGAAGGCTTACGAAGCGGCCGAACTCAGGCGTAAGTGGGACGAAGAAGATCCGCCCGCGTTCTCAGAAGCGACGACCCGGCTCTTCATGGCCGCGCAGCAGGGACGGCTCGATTTGCTTCTCGAAGCGCTCAACGATTCCCCTGATGTGAATGCCATTCTCGAGCCAGATGCATCAAACCGCATGCTTGGCAGCACGCCGCTTTCATTCGCGGCGGGACGTGGAATACTCGAACTTGTTCAGGCTCTGCTGGATGCCGGTGCTGATCCTGAATTGAAGAATCACAACGGCCGCACCGCAGCCGATTTCGCCGCGCTGAATGGTCATGACAAGATCGCTGAGATACTAAGGGGAGGAGTTTTGTGAGCTGAGACTGATAATAAAATCAAACGAACACTTTTGCATTTTTATCAGAAGCCCAAAGAACTTGTTTTCGGCCAGGCGCACATGGCGCAACGGGCTTGAGATTTGCATGGACGTTTGTGGCGCGACGTCTTCAACAAGCTGCATCTCCGATCCGTGGTTCAAGCTCCTTCGGCAGGGCGCCGCGAAGCGTTGTGGTACCGGGGATGAATAAATCCGCCGTCGAACAGCCGGTCTGCGCGGCGATGTGACCGACCATGGCGTAGCTCGGCATCCAGAAGTTGGCTTTCAGCGCAGAGCATTTTCGAACGTAAGGACTGACTTTGATGCACGACGAAATGCCAGCGATTTCTCCGCTCACGCGTACAACTTGGAGAACGCTGTTGCAACAGCAGGACGGGCCGCTGCTGCTTCCGGCGGCACATGATGCTTTAACGGCTCGTCTAATCACTCGGGCTGGTTTTCGCGCGTATCAGGTCGGCGGATTTGCACTCGCGGGAACGCGGTATGCGTATCCCGATATCGACCTCGTCCACTTTTACGAGGAAAACGAAGCGATTCGCCAGATTGTTGCCGCATCGCCGCTGCCGATGGTGGTCGACGCGGGAAACGGGTTTGGCGACGTCAAGAATGTTACGCGAACGGTGCGAGGCTACGAGGAACTTGGCGTCGCGGCGATTTTTATTGAAGATCAACCTTCGCCGATTACGTGTGGGCAAATGGGTAAGCGAGAAGTGGTGTCGATCCGCGAAATGGTGGGGAAGATTGGGGCGGCGCTGGCGGCGCGTCGCAACGCCGAGACGTTCATTCTGGCTCGAACCGACGGCCGTAGCGCGAAAGGTCTGGACGAGGCGATCCGTCGCGGCAAGGCGTATCGCGACGCCGGCGCTGATGGGCTTTACATCGAAGGTCTCAGAAGCCCCGCCGAGTTGACACGAGTCGGCAAGGCGTTACGCGGCATTCCGCTCGCGACGACGATGATGGAAGGTGGCGGCCAGATGCCGTGGACGTCGCCCGACGAGATCTTCGAGGCGGGTTTCGCGATGATCATGTATCCCACGACGCTGCTTTTTCAGATTACACGCGCACTCGAGCGAGCCCTGACGACGTTAAAGGCTGGCAAACCGATGTCGAAGAGTAGCGCGGTGGATCTTGATGGATTCGAGGAGATCGTCGGGCTGGAAGGCTGGCGCGCGATTGACGACAAGTTCGGAGCCAAATGAGACTGCAATTCGATTCGCCCGTTGGGCCAGCAATCAATCGAATATTATTCATATTTAATATTAATGAATGCGCGAAGGGTGAAGGAAGCTGGCTCCGCTTCCGGTGCGCAGTGCGAAAATTGATGCCCAAAATCGTTTGGTCTCATCAATGAATCCCGCTTCTTCCCGCTCTTTAATCAAAAAGGCGAAAAACCGGCATTTTTTCGAGTTGATAAGTGCGAATTTGATGCATTGCGTCGGGTCTGAATAGCCTCGCTAACCGGTATATTTTCCCACGGAAAGATCAAGAATCGCCGACGTATTTCACGTTGTCGATACGACGTTTATGACCGGAAGTCGACCACACCCATTGTTTTCGTTAGGTTGAATCAGGATCGGCAGTTAGGTGCATTGGGGAAGTCGAGGTTGTTGCGTCCGAAATGACGGGAAATTGACAGTCGCGGGCCGGCACTTGTCCGAAATTGGTGATATTCGTCTTGATTCGCCAATTCGTTACTAAAGTCACAACCCACATAAGTCGATCCTTATACCGTCATCCGGAGGCATGGCCTATTCGACCATGGGCTACGGACGCTTACGAATGCCCCGCGTACATGCCAGGATTTTCGCGCCTATCCGCTTGAAGGTCGGGATTGCCGACAAGCGCAAACTCCTCAAGGACGAGGCAGATGAAGTTTTCAGAGAAACTTGCGAATTCAAAGCGCCTGCGGCATGTGATTGCAAGAGCGATCACCTGCAGCATGATGCTATTGATTCTGCCTTCCTGCGGAATCCCCCCTCTCCATAAACCGGAACCGGGCCCAGGACTGCCACCAAGTTTCAATGGGGTGACCAGCCCGGAGAACTCGTCGCAGCTTGCGATCGAGGAATTCTATACCGACCCTACGCTTACACTCCTGATTGACCAGGCCCTCTCTGGCAATCGAGAGCTGAAGATCTTGAACGAGGAAGTCCGGATCGCCGCCAATGAAATCTTGGCACGGTCCGGTGCGTATCTTCCATTCCTTGGCGCCGGAGCGGGCGCGGGGCTGGAACGATTCAGCCGCTTCACGATTCCAGGCGCAGGCCTGATCAACGACCCCTATCTTCCCGGAAAGTTCTTCCCGAACCCGATGGGGAACTTCGGGGCAAGCTTGCCATTTACCTGGCAGCTTGACATCTACCGTCAGTTGCGGAACGCCCGCGACGCGGCGGGAGAGCGGTACGTCGCTGCCAGTGAGCGGCGGAATTTCTTCGTCACGAAGCTTGTCGCCGATGTGGCTGAGAATTACTACCGGCTGATGGCGTTCGACAAGCGCATGGAGAACATCAATCAGATCATCGCGCTGCAGGAGCAGAGCTTGAAGGTCGCCGAGGCCAAGAAGGCCGCAGCCCGCGGTACTGAACTGGCCGTTCAGCGTTTCCAGGCTGAGCTCCGCAAGAACCAGAGCGAAAAGCTGATCGTGAACCAGGATATTGTTGTCACGGAAAACCGCATCAATTTCCTGCTCAACAGATATCCGCAGCCGGTCGACCGCAACTCGGCTGGATTCTTCGACCTGTACATCAACAACCTGAACCTGGGTGTTCCCTCGCAACTGCTTCAGTTCCGTCCCGACATCCGGCAGGCTGAACGCGACCTGGCGGCTTCGGGTCTCGACGTGAAGGTTGCCCGGGTGAACTTCTACCCGCAGCTCGTGATCAGCGCAGGCGTTGGTCTCGAATCGTTCAACATGCGGTATCTGTTCGAGCCCCAGGCTGTTGCCGGCAATATTGCGGGTGGTTTGACCGCACCGTTCATCAACCGAAGGGCGATCAAGGCTCAGTATCTCACCACGAACGCCCGGCAGTTGCAGGCCGTGTACAGCTATCAGCGCGTGATCCTCGAAGCGTTCACCGAGGTTATCAATCGCGTGACGATGGTTCAGAACTACAGCTCGAGCATCGACATCAAGAAGGAGCAGGTCAAGTTCCTCGAAGCGTCGGTCGACTCTGCGATGCGGCTCGTGTTGCAAGCCTATCCGGGTGTCGACTACCTCGACGTCTTGTTCGCCCAGCGTGACCTTTTCGATGCCAGAAAGATCCTGATCGAAACGAAGACTGAGCAGCTTGCTGCGATCGTGAACACCTATCAGGCTCTTGGCGGCGGTTTGATCTCAATCCTCCGTCGCGGTGGCTTCCCGGGTCAGAACCTGTTCGTTCACACGGTGAAAGAGGGTGAGACCTTCGCGTCGATCTCGGATGCTTACTACAAGTCGCCGCGATATCAGAAGGCTCTCTGGTCGGCGAACAGCAAGGCTGTCACGGCTCCCGATCACCTGGCGGTTGGCGACAAGATCGTCATCCCGCCGATTGACCAGCTCGATCCCAAGCTGATCGAAGAGGCGCGCCCGGATACTCCGACGATGAACAACTCGCCGATCCCTGCGGGGCCAGTCGACAACGTGCCCCCGCCGCCTCCCCCGCCCCCGCCTCCGGCGAATGGTCCCGGTCCGTTCACTCAGGGCGAGACCAAGGATCCGGCCGTCAAGAGCACCGGCGGCACCGCTCCCGCGAAGCCAACCCGGATGACGCTACCGTCGAGCAATCCCCGTCTCCCCGCCCAGGCGGAGACGAAGGATTCCGCAGTGCAGGGTGCGAGCGGCACAGTTGCCACTCCCGGCGTACCAAGGTCGGCCAGTACGAAAACCTATCGCCCTTTCCGCTCGTTGTTTGATCGAGGAGAAGGCGAAGATTCTCAGGCGAAAAAACCAACCTATGCAGACGTGAAGCAATAACAGATTGCTTTGACGTTAAAGCAAACAGGGCTCGGGCGGTTCAAGCAACCGTCCGAGCCTTTTTGTTTTGTCGCAGCGAGTTACCAGGTTAGGGCGATCTCTCAGCAGCCAGGCTCGTCAGTTCTTCGAGTGGCCAGCAGGATACCGCACCCCTCAACGGTTGAGGCCCGCGTGATGCAATGATGGGTCGGCTCCAAACGGGCCTGGAGCAGGGCGAGTGTCCCTGGCCGGAGGTTGTCGTGATATTCGATCGCGATGCGGTCGAAGCGGCGCAGGGTGTTCGGTTCGGCATTTCCAAACGCGTCGTGCTCTGAACCTTCGATATCGACCTTTAGCAGGCTGATCCGTTCCGTCTGAGTCAGTTCAAATAGCCCAGAAAGCGGGATCACGGGGACAGTCCCAACCCCGGCCGTCTCCCCTCCCATGGTGATGGTGTGGTCCAGTGAGCGATTGCCGGTGTCGGTCATTCGCCCTTGTCCGAATGTCGGCCCCAGCGCGATCTGATGAGGTTTGACTCGCTCAACGCCGAGTCGGGCAGCGTGCAGATTGGCCTCGAGATAGGCGAAATTCTCGGCGAAGGGCTCCAGAGCAATCACGCGGCAGTGTGGATTCTGCCGGGATACCCAGATCGAGAAGACACCGACGTTCGCCCCCGCATCGACGATTACATCGCCGTCGGCTGGCTGATAAAAGCCGTCTCGCGTGTAGGGCTGTTCCAGCCATAGCTCGATGATGATGTCGACCAATCCGGAGCGGCCTGGCGGATGGGAGATTCTTGTTCCGTCCCAGAGCAGGGCGGACTTACAAGGCGGACCGCCGCGGACCGTCCGGATCATGCTCCAGCCATTGCGGAACCCTCGGAGGAGGCGCCCGTACAGCAACAACGATCGGAGCGTCATGAAATTGTGTCTCAGGCGATTTGAGGGTTCGCGGTCAGTCTAGTACCGCATCGAGCCGGAAGGGCCGCTAATCCCAGACTCGATCGAAGAGCGGGTACAGACCCTTCACGAGACGAGGCAGCGAGGGCGATGATCGGCCTGGATGGGCACTTGAAGGAAAAAGCGGCCTGACGCTTGGCCGCTTTGCCAGCTTGCTCCAACTCATCCTTGAGACGCTCCACATCGGCGCGCAACTCGTCGATCTGGCGCGTGGTCAGATCGACGAATTCGATGGAGATGGGCGGCTTGCCTTCCATGACGGAGGTTTTACACGGTCAAGTGCGCTAAACGCTACAGGCCAGCGGTCAACGACCTGGTAACCAAGCACGTTTTATGAAAATGAGAACTGCGATCGCTTTGCTTCTCACCCTAATCAGCGGGCTTTCTCTTCGTTGAGCCAGATTTCTGCCTCCATCAAACGGTACCTCACGTCAATTTCGTCGATGACCGTTCCCCGTCCCTGCTGATGCAGCGCCACCGCCATCGCGTGATCTTCCTTGAGATTCTGGATGTACTTCTGTAACTCGGCGATGATCTCGGCTTTGGTTGCTCCTGCCCTTCGAAGTGTCTCCAACTTGCGTTGCCCCCAAACGGAGAAAGCAGGATCGTTCATTCGAGTGTTGCCTTCGCGAGCACGAGTACGCAGCATCTGAAGCGCACTGTCGATCAGAGCGAGCTGTTCTTTGGCGATCTTGCGATTTGCCGCGATCTCCGGCGCAACAGTGTCGACTGCTCCCGATGGCTTCGGAGTGGCTGCCTTTGCTGTATCGCCCGCTCCTTTTGGCGCGGGCTCCTGGCCTCCCTGAACAGCAACACTCGCCGTCGTCGTCACGACAAGAACCGCTGCGATGGCGGCTAACGGTTTTAGCTTTGCAAACCACATTGCTTTGATCACTCCATCAGCAAGAGTGTTTACTGCGACTGGCAACGCGCCGGTCGCGAGAGAACTCATCACCAGCCGGGTCGAATCTCGGACGAGCGTTGCGGGAATTGCGGCGGACGCCTCGCGCGCTGTTTGAGCCCAGAGGGCTGCGGCTGTGGGCGCAATACCACGACGCACGAGACGTTCGCGCAGTCGGCGGCGGCCTCGGAAAAGGCGGCTTTCGACCGTGCCCACCGGACATCCGAGCCTTCGCGCTGCTTCCTCGTGGGGAAGACCTTCCAGGTCGCAGAGAACTACCGCCGCGCGATTTCGCTCGGGCAACCGGCCGATTTCGTCGTCCAGAATCGCCAGCCATTCAGAGCGATCCGACTCGGGCGAAGGATCAACCACCTGGTCGATTTCGCCAGCCTCGCGAGCCTGCCGGCGCAGGGTCGTGGCCCGTTCGCGCGCTGCGATACGCCGGCTCACACCGTACAACCATGGAGCCAGCGAATCATTCACACGTACGGCCGATGCTTTTCGGACCAGCACCAGGAACGTGGCCTGAAAGGCGTCGGCCGCTGCGGAACGGTCGTTGAGCACACGTCGGCAAACGCCCCAGACCATCGGTCCGTGGCGCTCGACGAGAATCGTAAATGCATGATCTGACAAGGAATCCGCGCGGCCGACGAACCTGTCCAGCAGTTGCCTGTCGGTCAGTCCGCCCAGAATCCCGTCGTTAAACAGTGTTTGGATATCGCGAAGCGTGTCTGAAGAATCTTCTCCGCTCATGCGCTTCGTCCCCGTTGTCGGCTTTTCTATCTCAACATGCGCAGCGCCGCTGCATTCCTTCCAACTTTCCTGTTCGAAGAAGATTTTTTGGAAACGAGGGCAACAACCCCATTTATGACTTTAAGGTCATTTTAGAGTGTCATGGATAGAGGCCGGCCGTGTTGATTTCGGGCGCATGGCGACGGATTTTGCGCACCATTTCGTCGATGCGTTCGTATTAGATAGGAACGGATTGCCCAAGAGTGCGGTTACAACGAACCGCTTCTCAAGCGATCAGGATTCCCGATCGTTTACGACAGGTTGGCTAGGCCTGAGGATGAGGCTAAGGAGTACGCCGACCTCGCGATGCGATTCGACCGAATGCCGTAACGGCATGTCCTGGTGAACTTTGTATCGATTTCGCCGCCCCTCGCGGGAGCGCGAGATGTAGCCGGCCTCCTCGAGGTCGGCGACGATGCGCTGGACGGCCCGTTCGGTGATTCCGACGCGATCGGCCACTTCGCGCAGCCGAGCCTCGGGCTCTTCCGCAAGGCAGAGCAGCACGTGTCCGTGATTACTCAGAAATGTCCATTGAGGATCGTTCGGCATACTGCCAACACTTAAGAATCTCTTGACCGACGGGGTCAGGGAAGGTATAAATATCACGACTTGAATGTCGTGAATTGTCTTTCCGGAATCTCGGGTCTCCCCTAATCCGTCGCAACAGTATATAATGCGAGGTCGTGGGGTACACTCAGTCAGTCGGAGAATCTGCAGAGCGATCTGGACGAAAGCCACCTCGCCTGGTTTTGGCGAGCTAAACTCGAATCATGATGTTCGAGAAGCAAAGGGCTATGACCATCCGCAAGAGCTTTGTTCCCACGCTCTGGGTTATTCTCGCGCTAGCGTTGCTGGCGTCGGTTCTGGGACCTTCGTCCCGAGCCACGGCAGCCGCGACAGCGACGCGGATCGCATCTCTCCGTCGCGACTTCACGCTGCCTCCCACGCAACCAACCACGCGCTTTAAAGCAGCGACGGATCCTGATTCCGTTGTACCTGTGGATGATTTCTCTTCTGATGAGAATGAAGAGCAGGACTGGGCTGACGCTCTTGATGAGCCTCTCGTCTCCCTTCTGAGCCCGTATTCCTGCCGCAAGGTTCCCGATCGTCAGTTGATCTCTCCTCACTCGATCCTCTCCCTGTACCCCCTCCGCTGTTGATCGGTTGATGATGAGTTTCGCTCGCGGGTGACGTGTCGCCGTTGCTTCGTGCCGTTCAAGCTCTCCTTCTGAGAGTGGCGCGACTTCAGTATTGCGATGCGACCAAACCGTGGCGCGCTGGTATCCAGTTTGGGTTCGACGTCCGTGATGGCCGTTGGGCCGGCGCGACACAAGAGGCCGCTTTTTGCAGTCAATCGGTAACAGTGTTGCTGAGGCACTCTTCCTGCGCGCTTTTCCATTACTTCACGATTCCCTTCTTTTAGCCAAGTCGAGACGGATTGCAACACGCACTCCAACCCTTCCAACTTCCCACCGCATATACATGCCCAAGCCAGGGCAGAGTCGAGCAGGAGCCTTTCATTCATGAACCCGTTTAAGTTCATCGCCAAGCGGCCGTTTACGACCTTCCTAGTGACCGTCGGCCTATTGAGCGGTGCGGTTTTCGCACTCAACAAGATGCGTGCGGAAAGCTACCCCGAGGGTCAAACCCCGAAGATTTACGTCTTCTTGGATCATGCCAACGAATATGCCCTGAAGGCGAAAGCTTATATCACCAGCCAGTTAGAATCCGAATCGCATGAGGAAGGTGAGAAGGCGCACACCGAACCGCACAAGATCGTGGTGACCAGCCCGAAGTCGAAGGATGTGACCACGACTCAGGAATATGTCTGTCAGATTCGCTCGCAGCGTCACATTGACGTCTGTGCCCTCGAAAGCGGCTTCCTCGAGAAGGTCCTGGTCAAAGAAGGCCAGACGGTGAAGAAGGGCGACTTGCTCTTCACGATTCTGCCGGTGCTCTACCAGGCGCGGCTCGATGCCGAAGTGGCCGAGGCGAATCTGGCCCAACTCGAATACAACAACACCGTTCGCCTGCACGAACAAAACGTCGTGTCGCAGAACGAAGTGCAGCTCCTCGGTGCCAAGCTGGCCAAGGCGAAGGCCAAGGCTGAGCTGGCGCGGGCCGAGATGAACTTCACCAACGTGGTCGCTGCGTTCGACGGCATCGTCGACCGCTTGAAGGAGCGAGAAGGTAGCCTGATCAAGGAAGGCGACATTCTCACGACGCTTTCTGACAACAGCACGATGTGGGTTTACTTCAACGTGCCCGAAGCCGACTACCTTGAATACATGGCGCATCAGAAAGACGGCCGCCAGAGCCAGCAGATCGAGCTCGTGCTCGCCAACCACGAGACCTTCCCCCAGAGCGGCGCCATTGGTGCAATCGAAGCGAAGTTCAACAACGAAACCGGCAACATCCCCTTCCGAGCCGACTTCTCGAACCCCGATCGCCTGCTGCGTCACGGTCAGACCGGCAAGGTTCGCATTCACCGCGTCATGAAGGACTCGCTCGTCCTCCCGCAGCGGGCCGTTTTCGAGGTCCTCGACAAGCGTTATGTCTTCGTTGTCGACAAGGACGACGTGGCACACCAGCGCGAGGTCGGCATCGACTTCGAAATGGATGACATCTTCGTACTCAAGAAGGGTCTCAAGGCCGACGAGAAGGTCGTCCTCGAAGGGATCCTTCAGGTCAAGGACGGTGAAAAAGTCACCGCGCACCACGAGTACGAGCCGGTCGAAAAGGTGCTGGCCCACCTGAAGAACAAGGCTGAATAACCAATCCCGTCACTCAACGGAATTCGGCCAGAGGGATCTGAAAACGGTGTTTACCAGATTCAGTTCTGGAACGCTGCTACGAATGACCGGCCCAACCGTAAATCTCGTCCGATCGACCCGGCCCGTCAAAGGGTGCGGGTCGATCGGCGCTGTTATGGTCCGGCGCGGCTGGGATCGACTCGCTGAACGAGTTGGAAACGATCCAGTTGAATTGGTTATTATCGATGGGTCGGTAAAAGTCTCGCGTTGGACGCCCGATCAGTGGCGGCCGGCGCTGAGACTCGGCTCGCATACATTCAGACATTCTTCCTGAAGGCGCAGTCGCAACCATGTTCTCGAAAATTCTCTATAGACCGGCACTCGCGATCGTCATCTCGATCCTGATTCTGTTCCTTGGTGGGCTGGCAATTAAAACCTTGCCCATCTCCCAGTTCCCCTCCGTCGCCCCGCCAAGCGTGGTGGTGACCGTCGCGTTCCCTGGCGCTAGCGCGAACGTGCTTGTCGACTCGGTGCTGATTCCCCTCGAACAGGCCATTAACGGCGTGCAGGACATGCGTTACATGGCCTCCGCCGCGACAAGCGCCGGCGAGGCGACGATCATGATTATTTTCGAGCCAGGTACCGACCCGAACGTGGCGGTGCTGAACGTGAATAATCGCGTCAACATGGTGAAAAACCGCCTTCCACCGCTCGTCGAGCGTGAAGGCATCATCGTCATGCAGATGATGACGAGTATGTTGATGTACGTGAATATCTATAGCACGCAGCAGGGCGTCGACCAGAACTTTCTTTACAACTACGCATTTGTCAACGTTTTGCCCGAAATCAAGCGAGTCCGTGGCGTCGGTACGGCCACGATTCTCGGTAGCCGCCAGTACGCCATGCGCGTCTGGCTCAATCTCGACCGCATGCGAGCCTACAACATCTCGTCCGCGGAAGTCATGGAGCAGATCGCCAAGCAGAGTATGATCGGGTCGCCAGGTCGACTTGGACAGGCAACGGGTCGAACGTCTCAAACAGTTGAATACGTATTGACCTGGGTCGGGCGTTATAACAAACCCGAACAGTATGAAAATATTATCATTAAAGCCAATCCCGACGGCGAAGTCCTCAAACTCAAAGACATCGCCAAGGTTGAGCTAAGCGCCTCGTACTACAACCTCTATTCGGACATGGACGGTTTGCCGTCCGCGGCTATCGTGCTCAAGCAGACGCCTGGCTCGAACGCGGCCGTCGTCATCGAGGAAGTGAAAGACAAGCTCAACGAGATCAAGAAGGAACGGTTCCCGTCGGGGATGGACTTCTCCGTTACGTACGACGTATCCGCATTCCTTGAAGCGTCGATCGAAAAGGTGCTCCACACGCTGTTCGAAGCGTTCGTGCTAGTGGCCTTGGTGGTGTTCTTGTTCCTGGGTGACTGGCGATCGACGTTGATTCCGACGCTGGCGGTGCCGGTTTCGTTGATCGGTACATTCTTCGTCATGCTGGCGATGAATTTATCGATTAACCTGATCACGCTTTTTGCGCTCGTGCTCGCGATCGGTGTCGTCGTCGACGACGCGATCGTCGTGGTCGAAGCGGTACACGCCAAGATGCACGAGAAACATTTATCACCATATCGAGCAACGCTCGAGGTGCTAAACGAAATCAGCGGCGCCATTATCGCCATCACGATGGTTATGACGGCCGTGTTCATTCCCGTGACCTTCATGACCGGGCCAGTCGGCGTCTTTTACCGGCAATTCGGTCTCACGATGGCCACCTCGATCGTGCTCTCCGGTGTCGTCGCTCTAACGCTGACGCCGGTTTTGTGCGCGATGATTCTCAAGCCACACTCGGGCCCGAAGAAGATTCGCGGACCACTCGCGCTCTTGCTCCACATCTTTGACCGCGGTGTCGAAAAGGTCACCGGCGGTTACGCCGGCGTTCTGCGCCGGATCGTCACGCTTCGTATGGTGACGATGATGGTGATCGGCGGTTTCTGCTTCGCGATCTACCTCGTGAACACGAAGCTGCCGTCTGGTTTCATCCCGCTTGAAGACCAGGGGATGATCTACGGGATTATCCAGACGCCGCCAGGCTCAACGCTGGAGTACACCAACAGCAAGGCCCAGGAACTGCAGAAGATCGCCAAGGAAATTGAAGGCGTTAATTCCGTTTCCTCGCTGGCAGGTTACGAAGTTTTGACCGAAGGCCGCGGATCGAACGCAGGAACGTGTTTGATCAACTTGAAGCCGTGGGCCGACCGCAAGATGACCTCGAAAGAGATCATCGTCGAGCTCGAAGAGAAATGCGCCAAGATGGCGAACGTGAAGCTGGAGTTCTTCGAACCGCCTGCTGTTCCGGGCTTCGGTGCGGCCGGTGGATTCTCCACGCGTGTGCTCGATAAGACGAACACGAACAACTACGCGCGGCTTGGTGAAGTCACCACCAACTTCATGACCGAACTGAAGAAGCGCAAGGAAGTGAAAGGTCTGTTCACCTTCTTTGCGAGCAACTACCCGCAGTACGAACTCGTCATCGACAACGATGTGGCCATGCAGAAGGGCGTGTCGATCGGTACGGCGATGGATAACCTGTCGATCGTCGTCGGTAGTACCTGGGAACAGGGATTCATTCTCTTCGGCCAGTTCTTCAAGGTGTTCGTCCAGGCGTCGCCTGAGTTTAGACGTTACCCTGAAGACCTCGATAACATGTTCGTGAAGAACGATAAGGGGGAGATGGTTCCCTACTCCTCGTTCATGAAGCTCGTGAAGCGGCAAGGTTTGAACGAAATCAACCGCTACAACCTCTATCCGTCGGCCGCTATTCAGGGTGCCCCTGCCGACGGTTTCAGCTCGGGTCAGGCGATCAAGGCGATCGAAGAAGTTGCGAAGGAGACGTTGCCTCCTGGTTTCGACGTCGGCTGGGAAGGTCTTTCCTACGACGAAGCGAACAAGGGTAACCTCGCCGTTTTCATCTTCTTGATCGTCGTTATCTTTGTGTACCTCGTGCTGGTCGGCCAGTACGAGAGCTTCTTCCTGCCGCTGGCCGTTATTCTCTCACTCCCCGTCGGTATCTTCGGCGCCTTCTGGCTGCTGAAGGCCCTCGGCCTGGCGAACGACGTGTATGCCCAGATCGGTCTCGTTATGCTCGTCGGTTTGCTCGGTAAGAACGCGATTCTTATCGTCGAATTTGCCGTGCAGCGACGCAGCGAAGGTTTGAGCATCAAGGAAGCGGCCATCGAAGGTGGTAAGCTCCGATTCCGGCCGATTTTGATGACGTCGTTCGCGTTCATCGCCGGTTTGCTTCCGCTCGTCGTTGCCACTGGCCCTGGTGCTATTGGAAACCGGACGATCGGTACGGCGGCGGTCGGTGGTATGCTCATCGGTACTTGTATGGGTGTGCTCGTTATCCCGGGCCTGTACTACATCTTTGCGAAGATGGCCGACGGCCGGGCCCTCATCCGAGACCAGGCCAACGAACCGCTTTCCGAGCGGATCACGCACGGCGAGGTTCCAGGCCATGGCGCTCATCCCACAGGCCACGACGATCATCACTCGGATCACTCCGGCCATGATTCGCATGACTCGCATTCGGATCCGTTCGGCCACCATTGAGTGCGCTGATCGCTTTACTCGCGTAACTTGATGTCGCTCATGCACGCCGGCTTTGGGATCAAAAGTCCCTGAGCCGGCGTTTTTCGTTTGTTCCACTCCGCGAAGCCATTCCGCCTGCCACTCGGCACGGCCACGCGCGGTGATTATCATGAGGCGTCTGCGTTTCGACACCTCCACTCGCGAAGGGTGATCGTCATCATGCGTCGATATCGCCTGATCCTTTCATTTCTAGGTTGTGTCGGTATGTCGCTCATTTTCACCGATCCTCTCGCTGCCCACGATCGCCCAACCGGCCCCATCAACAAAACAAGGTCAGCCGTTCTCGCTCGCAACGGAATGGCCGCGACAAGCCAACCTCTCGCCACGGCCGCTGCGATTCGCGTGCTGCAAGACGGCGGCAACGCCATTGACGCAGCGATCGCCGCGAATGCGGTTCAGGGCGTGGTTGAGCCGATGTCGTGCGGCATTGGCGGCGACCTCTTCGCGATCGTCTGGGATAACAAGACGAAAAAGCTCTACGGCCTCAACGCTTCGGGGCGTGCTCCCAAAGCCGCGACGCTCGACCTTTTTCGTTCCAAAGGACTGACGCAAATTCCCAGCAAAGGGCCGCTTTCCTGGTCGGTCCCCGGATGCGTCGATGGCTGGGATCTATTGAAGGATAAGTTTGGGTCGAAGCAGTGGTCGGAGGTTCTCGCGCCCGCGATTTGGTACGCAGAGCAGGGATTTCCTGTCAGCGAGGTGATTGGTGCATCGTGGAAAGGCGCCGAACGCTCACTCGGCGCAATCCCGTCTTCGGCCGAATGTTTTCTACCAGGTGGTCACGCACCGGCGTTCGGCACGGTTTTCAAAAACCCCAAGTTGGCCGCGACTTTGAAATTGATCGCCAAGGACGGCCGCGACGCTTTCTACAAAGGCCCGATCGCTGAGACAATCGTTTCTTACTCGAAATCGCAAGGCGGACTGTTTTCGCTCGAAGACTTCGCGACCCACACAAGCAACTGGATCTCACCGGTCTCAACTAACTATCGCGGTTACGACGTTTGGGAATTGCCGCCGAACGGGCAGGGGATTGCGGTTCTCGAGATGCTCAACCTGATCGAGCCGTTCGACCTGAAGTCGATCAAACCGCAATCGGCCGAATGGCTGCACTTGATGATCGAAGCTAAGAAGCTCGCCTACGAAGACCGCGCAAAATTCTACGCCGATCCTGATTTTGCCAAGGTGCCAGTCGCAGAACTGATCTCAAAGCCCTACGCCGATCGGCGTCGCAAGCTCATCGACGTCGCCAAGGCCAACAATCGCCCGATGCCCGGCGAACCGCTGCAGGCCGACACCGTTTATCTCACGGTTGTGGATAAGGACCTGAACGCCATCAGCCTGATTCAGAGCAATTTTGAAGGGTTTGGTTCCGACCATGTACCCACCGGCCTGGGATTCCCACTGCAAAACCGCGGCTGTCTTTTCGCGCTGGACCCGAATCACGCGAATCGCTTGGAACCCGGCAAGCGTCCTTTCCACACGATCATCCCCGGGTTCGTTACCAAGGACGGCAAACCCTGGCTAAGCTTCGGCCTGATGGGTGGCGACATGCAGGCGCAAGGACATGCCCAGGTATTATCGAACATCATCGATTACGGCATGGACGTCCAATCGGCCGGCGACGCTCCAAGATTCTCGCATTCCGGCTCATCAACCCCGACCGGCATTCCCGCCCGAGAGGGAGGAACTGTTGCCCTCGAGTCGGGAATTCCGGCCGAAGTCCGACAGGCGCTCGCGGCCAAGGGGCACGTACTCGTCGAATCGCGAGGTGGATTCGGTGGTTATCAGGCGATTCGCATCGACGTAGATAATCATGTCCTGATTGGTGGGTCTGACCCGCGCAAGGATGGTTGTGCGATTGGATATTGATAATTTCATAAATATAGTAGTAATTAGAATAGATGCATCTGACGGACGGGAGAAGTTGGGTGGCCGGGACAACTTTGTTGTCCCGGTCGCAAAGCGACAAGAGGAAATCGCAAAGCGTTTGGCTTCGGCCTCTTGTGGCTGTACCACCAGGACAACAAGTTGTCCTGGTCACCCAATCAATGAAACGCCTGCATAACTCTTACTTCGAGTGATGCCCAGTTCGGTTGCGTCCGCAAACCGTCACATTGAGCAACACCGAATTACCGCGTCCCTGATCGTCGTGCCAGCGCGCGACGACTTGATACGGCTGGCCTGAGGGGCTCGGCGAGCGATAGCGGTGGTGCAACACAACCTGCCGACCGTTGCTGCCGCGGCGGAAAACAAGCGTTTGGGCGGGAGTGCCGTCGCCCCAGTCGACGGTGAGCGTCCAGGTGCTATTGCGATCGGGCTCGCTGATTCGTCCGACCAACGTTGCGACGGGGTTCGTCTCGGCGCGCGGGGCGATGCGTGCGCCGGGGAATGCTGCAGAGTTAAGATCGAAGACGTTTTGCTTCAACTGGGGATCGAACGGATTGTTGAAGCTCTGAACGATCTGGTTGCCCACAAGCGCCCATGCCGAGTTTACCGGTGTGAGCGTGTCGGGAGTGTTGAGAATTCCTTCCTTGACTGATGTGCCAGTGACCAAGCCGCCGCCGATAAATTGGATAAACGACTTGCCGTCGGTCTGGAACTTGGGAATGAACGCGCCGTCGAGCCGCGTGTTGTCGTGATGAAGCGAATTGCTGGCGTTGTATTGAGGGATATTGAGCGGAATGATCGAAACTTTGATTGCCGAATTCGGCACCTGGTTGGGATTCGTGGCACCTTGATAGGTCAGGCCGAAATTTCCGACAAGCGGATACTGCGGCGGCGGACCGTCGTCGGAGAGCAAGCCAGATGAATCATGAGCGTTTCGCACCACCGTTGCTGTCTTGGTTCCGTTCAGGCGAAGGTCGCCGTTGGGATCGACTGTGCCCGTCAGGTCGAACGCACCAAAAGCCGGCGCACTAATCGAAGTCGCGACGATGCCAATGCCCTTGTTTGAGAACGAGATCAAGGCACTCGGCACGAGCACGCCTAGCGCACCGGTGAAGCTCATTGAAGTTTGGATGCTCACGTTGGGATTACTGAATCCCTCGACGGCGCCTGAGATCGATTTGATGCTCGTGCCCAGGTAGGCAAGGGGAGTTGACTTGCCAGAGAGAAATCCAGGGTCGACGCTTGTGAAAGTCCCCGCGAAATGTGCGTTGCCGGGCGTGTATGCGAAGCTTGCAACGGGCGATGTCAGCGTAAGGTCGTAGTCGATCACGGGATTCGAGGCGAGTGGAACGGAAGAGCCTGTGTAGCCAACTCGCAGACCGCCATTCACGCCGATCGCGAGATCGCTGGCGCCATCGGGAAACGCCTGGCTCAATGGAAGTTGTCCCAGGATAATTCGCTGCACGAGGCTTGGCGTTACGCCAGCCAGGTTACGCGAGTGGTTCGCATCAAAATTGATCACCAGCGGGCCGTTAAGTGTGACGGGCGCATTGCCGAAGACGACCGTTGCGCCTGCGGCGAACGGATTCGTACCGGTGGTGAAGAGATTGCCGAAGACGACCGGCGTAGTTTTGAGAATCTGGAAGAGATTCTGCGTCGGAGTGAACGGAATCAAACCTTGAACCGATGCCCCAACCTTGAAGTTGGTTCCGTTCGCCAGAACATAGAGCGATGGGTCGGTGGGATCGAGAAAAACGGTGAGCGCCTGACTGCTGCTTGCGGAAAATGATTGCGTGCCGAACGATGCGCTCGCGCCGGCGTTGACGGTCGCGAAGAGATAGGGCACCGCAGCTTCGACCGGGAACTGCGAAGAGCCGGGAACATCTTTGCCAAGTGCGATATTCCACGTCGCGCCGGCAGAGGCAACATGCACGCCAAATACGGTTTCCAGACGCCTGAGGGGGCTGCTTGCAACGCTGGTGTCGAGCGTCAGGCCCTTCAAACTCGCGTCGACCAGCGAGCCAAAACCAAGGAATGAACCCTGCGCGTGAATGATCAGTGGGCTCGTGGGTGAAACGACAAACGGAAATTCACCGGCTGCCGTTTTGAGCACGACGTTGCTGCTTGTGGTGAAGGTTTGCAGGCCAGTCGGGTTCGTCGAAACCGACCAACTTCCCAGCAGGCTAAATCCTGTGCCCGTGGGACCAGCAACGTCGAGCGTGCCATTTGGTTCGAGCAATACTGATGCGACACCCGCCGCAGCGTTTCGTTGATCGGGAGAGACGTTTGGCAAGACGCCGAGGAATCGCGTTATGTTTGATCCGCCAACTTGATCGGTCCCTAGGCTCGGCAAAACGATATTCGTGCCAGCGCTGCTGACGATTGTGTTGAAGCCCGAACCGCCGCGGACGACTGTGTTACCGGCCTTGGCGATTGTCGTAAATGTGCTGCCGGTGAAGCCGTTGAGGTCGATCGCGTTCGATCCGCCGGTGTTTGAGATATTGATGTTCGTGATGTTTTTGAGCGTGTTGGGTACGCCATTCACCGTCAGCACGCCGTTTGCAAATCTGGCGATGGCGGCATTATTCACCGTCAGCACGTTCAGGCCCGAGCCGCCGTTGATCACCGTCGGGCCGGTGCCGAGGATGTAGTCGGTGCGGATTGCGCCTTGCGAATCGATTCTGGCTGCGCCCGAATAGCCGTTAAGACTAATGGTCGAACCGCCAAGCGCTGCGCCTGGTCCGGCGAGCGTGAGCTGGACGTTGCTGATATGATCGATCTTGTATGTTCCCGTATTGGTCGTAAGGCTGGTGTCGGTCAGGGTGAAGAATCGGTCGGTGGTTACCGCGAGAGTCGTATTGCCTAGCAATCCGCCGTTGATCGTGGCGTTTGCAGAATCAACGGTTACGACATCTTTGCTCGAAACTCCAGCGTTGATGCGATCGCCATTGCCGTGGCTATGAATGAGCGCGGGGAGCGATGTTGAGTTCGTGAATGTGTTTGCGCCGGTGCCACCGTTGAAGACGATCGAGGTGATCTTGGTGATGTCGAAAAGGTCTTTGGTGGAGTTCTTGCTGGAGGTCGAGACGACACGAATTGACGACGGGAAGAGCGGCGATACGACCACGTCGTTGGTCGGGCTGTTGTCGGCGTTGATGGTGAGGGTGCCGTTTGAGAGCGTGGCGGTCGCCGTAAGAAGTTGACGGCCTTCCAGGCAATCAAAGGCGGGGCGGGCGCGTCGTCGGGATTTTTGGGCCGGAAGACTCTTCGAAGTTCGCTGACGTGAAGAAAACAGCATGGCGGCATCTCCAGGGAGAGAGGCGGAAGCGTTGCGAGCCACACCGGTGACTCGATTCGCGTCTCACCACTGAAGATCCGGCGCGTGTGACACGATTCGTCAGTCGAGCAAATCACCTAGCTCGACGCGCAGTCGCCGAAGCACGCGCGACTTCGCCTGGCGAACCGCCGCGGCGCTCAATCCCATCTCTTCGGCCGCCTCGGGCGCACTCAGGCCATCAACGGCCACACGCCAAAAAGCCTGCCAGGTTGCTGTTTCGAATTCATTACGCACAAGTTCGAGCGCGCGGCGATAAAGATCCCGCTCTTCTTCGACGGGATCGGTATCGTCGAGCGGCACGTCGGGCAATTCATGGAGTCGCATGTTGGCTTCCGTGCCGCCTTGCGCCAGCGGCTGGCCGCGACGGCGTTCGCCAAGACGCAACAATTTGTTGCGTGTGATGCCACGAAGCCAGCCGCGAAATGTGTCGCCTTCGCGCTCACGGCGAAATCGCAGGATTCCCGAAACCACGGCCACGAAAACCTCTTGCGCAACGTCCGCGCTATCGGCTTCGGACGCTCCCGACCTGCGGCACCACGAGAGGACGAGCGGCTGATAGAGCCGAAGCAAGCGGTCCCAGGCCTCGGGATCGTTGGCCTGAACTCGCTCGAGCAGCGTCATCGAGGTGGGGGATGATTCGGAAATCGGACAATCCTCTTTATTCGGCGGCAAGTCGTGTCACACTCGTTGGATCATACAATGAGAACCTTCGCGCGGACCACATCGCTGGTCGCTGTTGACTCTGATACGAAAAAGCTCGCGCGTTGTTTCCGTCGGCAAAGCCGAGACATAACCATGCCGCCCGATTGTCCCACCGAACAGGAATTGCTCGATTATCACGTCGGCCGGCTTTCCGCGGCTGACCTCGATCGCATTGCTGCACACCTGGAAACCTGTCCCAACTGTGCCGATATCATCCTGCGCGTTGAAGCAAAGCGTGATGATATGCTCGCTGCCTTGCGTGGGATACCGCCGCTTGAAGCCAGTTCGCCCCAAAACATCCGACGCGATTCTAATCCGCCTCGTACCGAAATTGAAGGCGACTGGATTGGCCCGTACCGGCTGGTGAAAAAGATCGGCGAAGGAGGGATGGGCGTTATTTACCTGGCCGAGCAGGAGCAGCCCGTCCGCCGCCGCGTGGCACTTAAGGTCATCAAGCCGGGGATGGATACGGCGCGAGTGATCGAGCGATTCGAAGCCGAACGCCGCGCTCTTGCTGTGATGGATCATCCCAACGTCGCGCGGATTTTTGATGCGGGTGTTACTCTCGAAGGCCGCCCCTATTTTGTGATGGAACTTGTCCACGGTCCATCGATTACAAGCTGTTGCGACGACGCTCGCTTAACAGCCGACGAACGCTGCCGCCTGTTTGTTGCCGTTTGCCGCGCGGTGCAACACGCTCACCAGAAAGGCGTAATTCATCGTGATTTGAAGCCGAGTAACGTGCTTGTGACAACGGTCGACGGCAAGCTAGTGCCCAAGGTCATCGATTTTGGCATTGCCAAGGCGATCGACCAAACCGCGATAGAACGCAGCCTGTTCACGCATTTTGGTTCGTTCGTCGGCACACTTGAATATATGAGTCCCGAACAGGCCGCGCCCGAGAAGTTCGACGTTGATACGCGGAGTGACGTTTATTCACTTGGTGTTTTGCTGTTCGAACTGCTCACCGGTTCGACACCGCTTCGCGCCGAACGGCTGCGCGAGCACGGGTATGCCGAGGCTCTCAGACGCATCAAGGAAGAGGAAACGCCAAAGCCCTCGACGCGTCTGGAAGATTCGCGCGAATCGTTGGGGTCGATCGCCGCTGCGCGTGGTGTCGAGCCGATGCGGTTGATGAAGGCAATTCGTGGCGAGATTGACTGGATCGTGCTGAAGTCGCTCGAAAAAAATCGCCGTCGCCGGTACGACTCGGCGGGTGAATTCGCCGATGACCTTGAACGCTTTCTCGCGGGAGAACCGGTGCGGGCTTGTCCGCCGACGCTTGCGTATCGGCTGAGCAAATTCGCTCGACGGAATCGCGCGGCGCTTGCGGTTATCACGGCATTCGCATGTACTCTCATCATTGCGACGGTTGTGAGCACTCTTTTGATGCTGCGCGCCATCGACGCCGAGGGGTTGGCGACGCGTCGAGGAAACGATCTCGAAACGGCGAACACCATCGTCAATCGTTCGCTAACTGAGACTCAGATTGCTCAAAAAGAGACGCAGGCGGCGCTGAAGCTATCGGAAGAAGCTCGACGCGAAGCGGAAACCGTGAGCGACTTTCTTTTCGATACGTTCCGCCGTCCCGATCCTGCGCTCGATGGTCGTGCCATCAAGATTGCCGACGTGCTCGATCGCGCATCGGAAAGTCTTCTGCATAGTTTCAAGGGAACAAATCTCACCAAAGCGGCGTTTTTGAGTGCGCTGGGGATGACCTACCACGGTCTGGGACTTTACGACCGCGCTGTGCCTTTGCTCTCGCAATCGGTTGCGATTCGCGAACGCGAACTAGGTTCGGATCATTCAACCACACTCACCGCGCGCAATGCTCTGACTCGCGCCTATACCGGAACCAGCGCGACGGCTGTTGCAATCGATCATCAAAAAGAAACGCTGCATTTGTGCGAATCGAAGCTGGATGTCGATCACGAAACGACGATAGTCAGCCGCGATCAGCTTGGGGCGCTCTATCTCGCGGCAGGCCGCACGAATGAAGCGCTGGCGCTACATGAGCGGAATAAGACGCTCGCAGAATCCAAATTGGGGCTCGATCACGCCGCGACTTTGAGTTCGCGAAGCAATCTCGCGCACACGTATCTCACACTCGGTCGCACCGCAGACGCAATTGCGCTCGATGAAAAGACTCTTGAGCGCGCGGAGGTTGTTTTCGGCCTCGATGATCCTAAGACGCTTGAATTCGCTGATGGGCTTGCGAACGACTATTCTGCCGCGGGAAGAACTGCCGATGCGATTCGCGTGCACGCGCAAACGCTTCAGCGCAGAGAAGCGAAACTTGGACCGAGCCATACCGATACGCTGAGCTCTCGCAATAATCTGGCGATGGCATTTCAGCTCGAAGGCCTGCGAATTCCGGAGGCTGTCAAGCTGCATGAGGCGAACCTGCGGATCCGTGAGGCTGCTCTGCCGTCCGATCATATGAACGTGCTGGCGACTCGTAATAATCTCGCGGCGGCGTATGTGTCGGTTGGGCGCATCGCTGAGGCGATTTCACTCCATGAGGTAACTCTGGCGCGGTGTGAAGTGAAGTTTGGTGTAGCGCATCCCAATACGCTCACAAGCCGAAGTGCGCTTGCACTTGCGTATCTTGCTGCAAGTCGCACGGATGAGGCAATTCGCCTGCACGAGCTCACGCTCAAGCAGCGTGTCGCAACATTAGGTAAGAATCACCCGAGTACGCTTGTGAGTGTTTATAACCTGGCTGTGAGTTATGCGGCGGCGGGGCGGCTTAATGAGTCGATTGCGTTGCTCGAAACGTGTGTGGCCGACGCACAAAGGATTCTTGGATCAAGTCATCCGCGAACCTTGCTTTACCAGGAGAATCTGGCGACGAATGAGGAATCGCGCGGAAGCTTGACGCGGGCGATTGCCGTCCGCCAGAGTGTGATCGCTGGGCGACGGGCGGCGAAAACATCGAGTATGCTTCCTCTCGCCGATAGTCTCGCCGCGCTTGCGAATACTCTCGCGAAATTGCAAAAGTGGGACGAAGCAGAGGCGTGCTTGCGCGAAGCGGTGACGATTCGTGAATCGGCATCGCCGGAAGATTGGACTCTCTATCATCTGATGAGCGGCCTTGGCGAGATGCTGGTTCGCCAGGGGCGATATCGCGAGGCCGAGCCGCTTCTTGTGCAGGGATTTGCGGGACTCGTCGCCAGACAGAACGCGATTCCCGCCAAAGCCGGAGCGCCTGTTCGTATTGCGGCGCTGCGAGTTGTTGACCTTTACACTCAATGGCAAAAGCCGCTCAACGCCGACGAGTGGCGGCAAAAACTGGGTTCTCTGATTGAGTTACCCGCCGATTCATTTCATCACTAAGATATGATCTGATAACGCTCAAATGCCTTTGGGCAGCCGCCCTTGAAGCCACCCCATATGATAGAGAACCGATTTTTCGTGGTTGAAGCCGCAGAAAACAATCGGCAAAAAGCCTCGGGTTATTCGGCGGTGGAATTCACTTTCCAGCTCATTCTGCGTCAGACCAAAGCTCATTTCTACGACGCGGTCCGGCACTTTTTCAAGAATGATCGAGAAGCACGACGTTTCTCCGTGCGACGACGATGTGAGCGAGATGGGTGAATACCCCTCGTCCTGCGCTCGCGATGTAAACGCACGCAGGGCATCGAGCGTGAGTTCGTAGGCGAGGCGCTGCGGCCGGATTGATGTGCGCGATGAAACCACCGCAAATCGTCGACCGCTGGCGGTGGAATAGCCGGCCAGGTAAATCACGCGATGCAGTGCTTTTTCGATCTTCTCCAGCGCAGGCACGAGCGCTTTGTGGTCGATATTGATTGTATGATCAATCGTATCGGCCGTGTTGCGAAACTGGCAGAGAATGCCGTGCCGCGAGGCGATTTGATAGCCGCTGAAGTGCGAGAGTTTCCGCCCGCGCGACTCCATTGTCTTCGCATAGATTTGATACTGATCGATGTCGGCATGAAGCATGACGTCCCAGACGATTTGCCCGCGATTTGGGAGAGCGATCGCGGCAAATGCGGGGCGCTGGCCGCCGTCGAACACGCTCACGCTCGTGGGAATCGCCTCGCTGGCTCGTACGAACTCGGCCCAACGACGGAAGCCGACGGCGTCGGCGTCGCAAATGAGGTGGACGTTTTTTCGCTTATCTTCGAGCCGCAATCCCGAGCGGCTATCGGGATTGATCGCGTCCAGAGGATGAGTGAGGCGGGGCAGGGGCGTGGGATCGACACGCGATTCCGAGCGGTCGTCCAAGATCGCCAGCGGAGGCGGCGTTTTTTCGTTGCGCTTGAGGTCGAAGACCATGAGCGGTTTTGTATTCTTACCCTTCGGCATCGCAGCGGAGCTCTTGCATCCTTCAAGGGCTTCAACCACGTCCGTCATTGAACTCGGGCGATTTGCGGGGTCCTTTGCGAGCATTTTTTGAAAGAGAGTATCGAGCGCCGGCGGAACGTCGGGGCGCGCCTTGCGGAGGCTTGGTATCGGCTTCTCGCGGTGGGCGAGCAAGCGCTGCATCAGGCTCGATCCGCCATAAACGGCGGTCGCCGTGAGCAGGTAATGCAACGTGCAGCCCAGGCTATAGATGTCGGATCGCGCATCGGCCAGGCGCGGGTCGAAGGCCTGCTCGGGCGACATGTAGTCAACCGTGCCCACCATCGCCCCCGAGAGTGTGAGTGCTCCGTCATCGGGGGCGTTCGAATCGCTCAATCGCGCGAGTCCAAGGTCGAGAATTTTCACCATGCCGCGCGTGTCGATCATGAGATTCGACGGCTTGATATCGCGGTGGACGATCCCTTCACTATGCGCGACGGCCAAGCCCTGTCCCACGGCGATGAGAATGTCGATTGCCTTGGCGATCGTCAGGACGCCTCGCGCTTTCACAAGCTTGCTCAGATTGACTCCGTCGACGTAGTCCATCACGAGGAAATGCATGCCGCCGGCTTCGTCGGCATCGATTGCTCGAACGATATTCGGGTGATTGAGCTTTGCCGTGGCCTCGGCCTCGCGATGAAATCGCTGGACCAGCTCGGCATTACTGGTGACGGACGGCGGCAAAATCTTCAGCGCGACGACCTGTTTGAGCTTACGATGTTGCGCCTTGAACACCATTCCCATGCCGCCCGCACCAAGCTTGTCGAGCACGATATAGCGACCGATGACGAGTCCTCGCGCCTTCCCCTGGCAAATCGCTCCGGCCTGGTAGCCAGTCAGCCGACCTGACGTCACGAGCTCGCGCGCGATTAACTGGCTGCTTGCGCTGTCTTGCGACGCGGTATGTTTGGCTCCGATCGAACTGGCTTCCGACGCACTCAAAAGGCCGAGGTCGACGATCGATCTTATGAATTCATCGATACCGATTATATTTGCGGCGATTGCGCCAAGCTTCGCAATTTCGGACGTGCCCAGAGGAACCGCGATGGTTGGTTCCATACCGCCGATGATGTAATCTCCCTCGACGTTGTTCAACGTCGGCGGGGGAGACGCTGCAGTCTCATCGGCTTGCTTTTCGTGCGCACGTTCGTCCACGTGAAGCGATTCTCAAGAGACTGGATGCAATGCCGAAACCACAAGGCGAGCGGATGAGTTCTGGCGACGGGTTGAGATCGCGGAATGTAACCCAATTATTCCAGCAGCCGGAAATCTCTTGGTCAAGGCGTTGTCGGTCATAAGGGTTAGGTCGGCTCGATAAAAGTCGCTGCTCTTGCCATAATCGGATGCATGGAATCGCAACCGCAAGAAACGAATCAATCGGTGACAATTTATATCGATGGCGACGCCTGCCCCGTGAAGGAGGAGGTATACCGCGTCGCGCGGCGACATGGGGTGAAGGTGTTCGTGGTCGCCAATGCGATCATGCGCGTACCAAGCGAGGAATTGATCGAGCTGGTGGTGGTGCGCGGCGGGTTTGATATGGCCGACGACTGGATCGTCGAACGTGTGGGTGAGCGTGATTTAGTGATCACCTCGGACATACCGCTGGCCGGCCGCAGCCTGGAAAAAGGGGCACGCGTGCTTGGTCCCAAGGGGAACGCGTTCACCGAGGATTCGATTGGCGACGCTCTTGCTACGCGTGCGTTGCTCGACATGCTTCGCCAAGGGGGAACGATGACAGGCGGCCCCGCGCCGTTTGCGAAGGAAGACCGATCGCGGTTTCTCGCCAAGCTCGATGAAACCTTGCACGCGATCAAACGCGGCAAGAGGCGCGGTTGAGCCTTCCCTGGGGACGAGCGGGCATTATCATAGCCGAAAGCTTTGGTCACGCCTTTTGATCGTCCCACCGGAGTCTCTCCTCATCATGCGCCTCAAAGCCATTTGCCTGGGCCTTTCGCTGGCGTTCGCGTCGAGCGCGGCGTGCTTCGCCGCGGATGACGTCAAACCGCAAATTATTGACCTCTGGCCGGGCAATCCGCCGGGCGAGGACGGCTCAATTCCCAAGGAAGAAAAGCAGACCCGCGATAAGAACAACGAGGGGCCGATTCGTAGTTTGACGAACGTCACCAAGCCGACGCTCAGCGTTTACAAGGCGGACAAGTCGAACGACACCGGCGTGACGATCGTCGTTTGTCCGGGCGGCGGCTATAACAACCTCGCGTGGGACCACGAAGGTGAGCAGGTCGCCCGCTGGCTGAACTCGGTCGGCATCAACGCGGCGATTTTGAAGTATCGCGTGCCGCGCCGTGCCAGTCATCCTAATCAACCGCCGCCGCAGGCGCTGATGGACGTCCAGCGAGCTTTCAGCCTCGTTCGCTCCAAGGCTGCGGATTGGGGTCTCGATCCCAAGCGCATCGGCATTCTCGGCTTCTCGGCGGGTGGGCATCTCGGTGCGTGGGCCTCGACCAATTTCGACAAGCGGGCGTATGAGACGATCGACGATGTCGACAAGGTCGAGTGCCGGCCTGATTTTGCGATCTTGATTTATCCCGGCGGTGTCATCAAGCGCGGCGGAAACGGCGAGCTTGCCCCTGAGATTCACGTTTCGGCCGACACTCCGCCGACGTTCTTCGTACACGCGAACGACGATAATCCCGAGAGCAGCATTTACCTGTTCCTGGCCTACAAGAAGGCCAAGGTGCCGGTGGAAATGCACATTTACAACTCGGGCGGGCACGGTTTTGGCCTGCGTCCCACGGGCAAGCCGGCTGCAACCTGGCCCAAGCGGGCGGAAGAATGGCTGAAGGATCGCGGGATTCTCAAACCGTCCGCGAAGTGAGCTAGGGCACAAAACGCGTGTTTTGTGTATCCTCATTTGCGATTCGGCACTCGACCTATCTGGCTCCCATGCTCTGCGTGGGAGCCTTCTTCGGCCGCTCTGCGGCCTCTTCGAAGCCGTTGGGTCGACAGGCAGTTGAATGGCCGCAGAGCGGCCGGAGAGCCGTTCCTACGCGGAGCACGGGAACGAGGATCGAATTGGGCTGGGGGAAGCTATGACGAGTCTGACGATCGCGGAAATCCTGGCGGGCAAGCTGGCGGTTGGTTCGTCCGTTACGGTGGAAGGATGGATCCGCACCAGGCGCGATTCCAAGGCGGGACTGTCATTCCTCCAAGTTCACGACGGCTCGTGTTTTGATCCAATTCAGGTCATTGCCGAAGCAACCTTGTCCAACTATCAATCGGAAATTCTTCACCTCACAACCCATTGTGCTGTGCGAGCGGTGGGGAAGCTGGTTGAGTCGCAAGGGAAGGGGCAGAAGTTCGAGGTTCAGGCCGACCGTGTTGAAGTCGTGGGAATGGTTGAAAATCCCGATCAGTATCCCGCTTCAGCCAAGCGACATTCGTTTGAATACTTGCGAACGATTGCTCACCTGCGCCCCCGTACGAACACGTTTGGCGCAGTAGCTCGCGTGCGCGATTGTCTGTCGATGGCTGTGCACCGGTTCTTTCATGAACATGGCTTTTTCTGGATCCACACGCCGATTATCACTACGAGCGATGCCGAAGGAGCCGGCGCGATGTTCCGGGTGTCGACGCTCGACCTCGCGAACCTTCCCCGCACCGAGCATGGTGAGATCGACTTCTCGAACGACTTCTTCGGGCGCGCGGCGAGCTTGACGGTCTCGGGCCAGTTGAATGTCGAGACGTATTGCATGGCGATGAGCCGGGTTTATACGTTCGGCCCAACCTTTCGCGCGGAGAATTCAAATACCACGCGGCACCTGGCCGAATTCTGGATGATCGAGCCGGAAATTGCCTTTGCCGACCTAGCCGCTGATGCCGACCTAGCCGAAGCGTTCCTGAAATACATTTTCAAGGCGGTGCTCGAAGAACGGCCGGATGACATGGCGTTCTTCGCACAGCATATCGACAAGGAATGCATTACCCGCGTCGAATCGTTCATTTCTTCGAGCTTCGAGCGCATGGATTACACCGATGCTATCAAGGCGCTCGAAGCGGCTGTGGCGAAGGGGGTGAAGTTCGAGTACCCCGTGAAGTGGGGAATCGACATGCAGTCGGAACACGAGCGGTATCTTACCGAAACGCTGGTGGGTCGACCAGTGGTCGTAATGAATTACCCCAAAGATATCAAAGCCTTTTATATGCGTCAGAACGACGACGGCAAAACCGTCGCTGCGATGGACGTGCTGGCTCCAGGTATCGGAGAGATCATCGGCGGCTCGCAGCGCGAGGAACGGCTTGACGTGCTCGATGCTCGGCTCGATGAGCTGGGCCTCTCGAAGGAGCAATACTCCTGGTATCGCGACCTTCGGCGTTTTGGCACCGTGCCGCATGCCGGATTTGGTCTGGGGTTCGAGCGCACGATCATTTACGCGACGGGTATGGCGAACATTCGCGACGTCATCCCGTTCCCGCGCACGCCAGGCAATGCCGACTTCTAATCGTGTCGCAGAAGCGATAGCGCAGGCTCGCGGCGTGCAGAGAAGTGTTTTGTGGCCTCGACGGCGGCGAAAACCGCGAACGCCGTTAGCGCGATCGTTGATCCAAAGTGGCGCTGCCAGAACCAGGCGAGCTCGACATTCGTTGGATCGCCAGGAATGTAGAGAATGGGCACGACCTGGCGCGGGTGAAGGTGACAAAACCAGCTGCGAAACGACGCCACAACCGGCTGGCCGTTGAGACGGTAAGACACCTCGCCCAGTGTCGCGCCACTGCGACCGGTCGTTGTGCTGTTGAGAACGACGGCGTCGCAGGCGAGCGAGCGCCGGCCTGAATCCCACTCCCTGAAGAGCAGGAAGATTGCGAAGGCCCCCACAATGGCCGCGGGTAACGCCGACTTCATGAATTATGCTCCGCCTTGGCTGACCCCGTGCAGGGTTAACCCTTTGATGTTGGCTTTGCAATCGGTGCGCCGGTTTTGAGATCGATTTGCAGGTTCAGGTCTTCGTCGTCCCTGGTGTAGAAATAAAAGCCGATCATCATTTCGGACGTCGTCTGGTCGCCCCATCCAACGGTCGCCTTGGGATCGGGGTTGAATGGGTTGAATTCGGAATTGTCGAAGTGGGCGACAACTTCAAATGTCGTTCCCTTGGGGAACTTCATCTTGCCCGGCTCCCACCGGTACGACTGCTGCCAGTCGAAGCTGTAGTTCGGTATGAGCAGCAGTTTTTCGGTGTTGCCGTCGGGGCGTTTGGCGGCGAAGAGAATATCCTTGCCGCGCACGTGCATATGCGTGAACAGCCCGACGCCAGTGGCATCAAACGCGAGCTTGCGCGAGGCGATCACTGGAAATGCGGGCGAAAATGGGGTGATTTTGAACCGGCCGGTATCGACACGCGAGTGATAAAGCTGCTTGTGCACCACTTCGCGAGGAAAACGAAGGCCGACGGAAATCTTCGAGGTTTCGGGCTTTCCCGTCGTCGTGTAGTGGATTTGCAAGGCCAGCACGCAGCCCTTGGGAATCATGAACGCGACGCCCGAATCGAGCTTCATCGCGTCGCCGCCGGGAACGCGCCCGGTGATGAAATTATCCTCGCTCGGGCGCTCGCCGAACTTCACGAACGCGAGATTGGCGTGATGCACCACGCGCGGATTGTCAGGCAGAATCTCGATCGCCTGAACCCAGGTATCACGCGTGAAAATATGAGGGAAAATCGTGTACTTGTAATCAACGAAACCGGTCGCGGGAACCTGGTGCGAGATTGGCATCGTGGTGACGATATCCGGCTCGCCAATGTGCCAGCGCGCGGTCGAAAACTCGCGCGGCTTCGGGGCCTTGTTCATATCACCCTTCGCAGCACCGGCCCGTGCCCATTCGATGATCGTCTCACGCTCTGATTCGCTAAGTTCGCGCTTGTTGATGAAGTGGCCGTGGCGATCGCTGCCATACCAGGGGGGCATGCGGCGGTCGTCGACCACCTCGGCAATCATCTCGGCGCGGCTGGCGACGTCGCGATAGGTGAGCAGCGGGAAAGGTGTCTCGGTCCCGCGGTGGTGGCAATCCTGGCAATGCTTTTGAATCAGCGGGGCGATATGCTCGGCGTAGGTTGGTGAAACCGTGCCAGGTGATTTCTCTTCGCGGGTGATCGCGCACCCATCGACGGGCGTTTCGGTGAGTGTTACAGGCTTACCCGCGAGCACGTTTTCAATCGCGTCGCGGAGGGGATGCTGTGTTGCCTCGGCGCGATCGCCACCGAGGCGGAACTGGTCGTCAATTCGGCCGCGGTAGCGAATGGTGTGATCGGCATCGAGCACGACCACTTCCGGCGTGCGCGTGAAGCCGAGGGCCGAAGTACACTTGTGGTTGATGTCTCTAAGGAAGGGAAATTCAACGCCGGATTCAATCGCGTCCGCCGCCATTTCGCGAATGGAGTCGTCACCGACGTAAAGCGCGGCGAATTGCACGCCGCGAGGACGATAGTTTTTTTCCATCGCGCCGAGCACGGGTAAATAACGCTGCGCGATCGGACACGTTGGACTCACGGCAACGATGACGATCGCCTTTTTTGAACCAAATTCATCAAGCGAACGGGTGAGAAAACGGATGTCTTTGAATTCGAGCCCGTTGACCTTCGTCCCAATTGAGGGCCGGTCGATATCTTTGGCCAAGGCTGAGTTTGCCAAGGAGATCAGCACAAGTGAGATGATTGTACGAATCATTATCATTCCTTGGCTTTGCTGCGCGGCGGGAGGGGAAGAACCAACATCTATCATTGATACTGGAAAAGTCGAAGACACGCGAGACGGTGAGTCGACAGATCAACGCGTAACCAATTGGCGCGAATTTCTCTTGCGATATGACCAAGAACTGTTAAACATTGCGTTAAGAAGAGACGACGTAAGTGGAAGATCGCCCGGGAAACTCTCGCCCGGCGATGCCTTTTGTCCCTGCCCTGCGGGCGGCTGCGGTCGCGGAGAGAACATCAATGATTGGGAAACTGCTTTCGTTTGCGCCCGCGGGTAACGACGTTTTGCGAATTGGCTCGCCGACGCGCCGTTGGTTCCTTCAGGCCGGGTTATCGGGCCTGATGGGGTTATCCACCGCCGACTTGCTGCGGCTGCAGGCGAAGGCGGGGGAGAAGGCGAGCGATCGTAAGTCGGTGATTTTGTTCTGGCTGTCGGGTGGTCCCAGTCATATTGATATGTGGGATCCCAAGCCCGATATGACCGAGCAAATTCGCGGGCCGTTCGGCACGATTCCCACAAAACTGCCCGGCGTGCGGTTCTCCGAATATCTGCCCAGGCAGGCCGCGATTGCGGATAAGTTGACGATTATTCGCTCGGTTGATTGCTCGGCCAGCGACCATACGCCGATCACGATGCAAGCGGGTAACCCGCACGCCAGGCGCACGAATGATGGCCGCGACGGGGGCGGAATTCCTTCGATGGGCTCGATCGCCGCCAAGTTCCGCGGGCCGGTCGATCCCGCGTTGCCGCCGTTCGTCGCTCTGGCCGATAGCATGGTGGCCGATGTTTGGGGCGCGGGTGAAATGGGTGGTGCCTATGCGCCGGTTCAGGGGACGGCGCTGGCTGGGCAGTTCGCACCACCTAAGGGCGTTTCCGTCGGCCGAATTGCCGATCGCGAGAGTATGCGCAAGCAGTTCGACGCCATGCACCGGACGTTTGATGCTAGTGCGTCGATGGAAGGACTCGATCACTATTCTCGGCTTGCCGTTGATATGGTGACTTCGGGGAAGGCGCTTCGGGCGTTCAATCTGGAGTCGGAAGACCCGCGCCTGCGTGATTCGTACGGTCGCGACAGCCTGGGACAGAAAGCTCTACTGGCGCGGCGATTGGTCGAGGCTGGAGTGCGTTTCGTGCTCGTGAGCGGGGCGTGGGGTTATTTCGATCACCACGGCGATAACGTGGTCTGGAAGGGGATTGAGAAGGGTCTCAAACCGCTCTTGCCGCGCGTCGACCAGGCGCTGGCCACGCTCATCATGGACCTCGAACAGCGCGGGAAGCTCGACGACACGTTGATCTTGATGATGGGCGAATTCGGCCGTTCGCCGCTGATTAATGCCGAGGGTGGTCGCGAACACTGGCTGAACGTCATGTCGATGGTGATGGCGGGCGGCGGATTGCGACACGGGCAGATTATCGGGTCGACCGATCGCAAGGGGCATTCGATTCTTGATCGCAAGGTGACCCCGCAAGATCTGGCGGCGACTGTGTTTTCCTACCTTGGGATCGACCTCGAATCGAACTGGTATGGCACGACGAACCGGCCGAATCCGATTGTCGCGGCGGGCGGACGGCCAATTGCCGAGCTGTTCTGATCGCAGTGTGAAAGAGCTTGAACATCATCATGAGATATCTGACGCCTTTGATTCGCATCGTGCTGCTCGGGCTCTTTCTTCCGATTCTCATGGGCGCAGATCGCCGGCCCAACGTCGTCATATTCCTGACTGACGACCAAGGGTGGGGCGATCTCTCGATCAGCGGCAATACGAATCTCAGCACCCCGAATATTGATTCGCTGGCGCGTGATGGGGCACGGTTTGATCGATTTTTTGTTTGCCCCGTTTGTTCGCCGACTCGTGCGGAATTTCTGACCGGGCGTTATCACACGCGCGGTGGTGTGCGCGATGTCACCTCGGGCGGAGAACGGTTGAATCTGGGCGAAAAGACGATCGCCGAGCATTTTCGTGCGGCCGGTTATGCAACCGCGATGTTCGGCAAGTGGCACAATGGGAGCCAGTATCCTTATCACCCGAATGCTCGTGGTTTTCAGGAGTATTACGGCTTCACTTCCGGCCACTGGGGCGACTATTTTTCGCCGCCGCTCGAACACAATGGCCAGCCCACGCAAGGTAAGGGCTTCTTGGCTGATGATTTGACTTCGCACGCGATGGAATACGTTAACGCATATAAAGACAAACCGTTCTTCTGCATGATCACGTTCAATACGCCGCATTCGCCGATGCAAGTTCCCGACCCTTACTGGGCGCGATTTAAGGATAAACCTCTGCCATTGCGAGCAAAGACGGGCGATCCTGAAGATCTCGCCTTTACTCGCGCAGCTTTGGCGATGTGTGAGAACATCGACGACAACGTCGGTCGGATGCTTGCACATTTGAAATCGCTTAATCTCGCCGATGATACGATCGTTTTCTACTTCAGCGATAATGGTCCGAACGCTTTTCGCTGGAACGGCGGGATGAAAGGTCGCAAAGGAACCACCGACGAAGGCGGCGTGCGATCGCCAGCGATCATTCGTTGGCCAAAGGCCATCAAGGGCGGCACTACGATTTTGCCGATTGCCGGCGCAATCGACCTGCTGCCGACGTTTGCTGCCCTTTGCGACGTGCAACTCAGCGGAGGCAAGCCGCTCGACGGCGTGAATTTGGCTCCTTGGCTCAAGGGCGAACGATCGGACACGCCCGAACGCGTTCTATTCAACGCCTGGGCCAACCAAGTGAGTGCGCGGACGCAAACGCATCGCCTGAGTGCTTCCGGCAAACTTTATGACATGATTGCCGACCCGGGACAAACTCGGGATATCGCTGAGGCGAATCCTGCCCTTACCAAGACGCTCGTTGAGGCCGTCGCAAATCACCGGCGCGATGTCGGGCCGCGAGGCTTGGCTGACACCCGACCGTTTACCGTCGGTTATCGCGAGTTCCCTCGGACGCCGCTTCCCGCCCGCGATGGCGTGCCGCACGGCGGTATCGAACGCAGCGCTCGAGCACCCAACTGTTCGTACTTCACGAACTGGAAAACGATCAGTGGCAGCATGACGTGGAATATCGAAGTGGCGACATCTGGCCGTTATGACGTTGAGATCCTTCGCACGGTTCGCCAGGCCGATGTTGGTGCCACGGTCGAACTCGCGTTCAACGGCGCGAAACTGGCTGGCAAAACAAGCGAGGCGTGGGATCCCCCTGCGCGTGGCGATGAGAACGACCGCGTTCCTCGTGCGGGTGAATCATTGGTGAAAGATTTCAAGCCGCTTCGGCTCGGGTCGATTGACCTGGCCCAGGGGCAGGGGACGCTCACGCTCAAGGCCCTCGACGTGCCTGGAACCGGTGTCATGGATGTGCGTGGCATTGTTTTGACGCTCGTCAAATGACCCTCAGAACCCGCCGTTCGCATTGTCTCGCCTCGCGTTTTGCAGTATGTTAAACAATTGAGTGTCAACAGTTGTGCCGTGGAGGGCGAGACCGCGATGCGTCTCAACTGCCATCTGGTCGTCGTGTTTCTGCTGGCTTTGGGAACGCGCCTTGGGGCGGCGGAACCGGCTGGTGCATCGTTGAATTTTGAGACGCACGTTCGGCCCATTCTCAAGGCGCACTGCTTTCACTGTCATGGCGAGGAACCGAAACCCAAGGGAAAGCTTGACTTGCGGATCGTTCGGGCGATGCGCAGGGGAGGAGTTTCGGGCGGTGCGATCACTCCAGGGCATCGCGACGAAAGCCTGATCTGGGAGCGGCTTGAAAGCGGCGATATGCCGCCCGGTCCCAAAAAGCTGAGCGACGCAGAGAAGGCGACCATTGGGGCCTGGATTGATGCTGGGGCCAAGGTGACGGGTCCAGAGCCCAAATCGCTGCCGCCCGGACCGGTTTTGACGGCCGAGGAACGCGGGTTCTGGTCGTTTCAGCCGGTGAAGCGGCCCGAGGTGCCCAAGGTCAAGAACGCGGCGGCGGTTCGTACTCCGGTCGATGCGTTCTTGCTCGCCAAACTCGAGGCGAAGGGGCTTGGCTACAGCAAGGTGGCTGAGCGGCACGCGCTGATTCGTCGCGCGACGTTTGACCTGACCGGCTTACCGCCGACGATCGACGAAATCGACGCGTTTCTCAAGGATACATCTGCCGACGCTTATGAACGGTTGATCGATCGCTTGCTGGTATCGCCACGCTATGGTGAGCGCTGGGCGCGGCATTGGCTTGATGTTGTGGGATACGCCGATAGCGATGGCAATCCTTCGGGCGACGCGATTCGGCCGCATGCATATCGTTATCGTGACTATGTCATTCGTAGTTTGAACAATGATCGTCCCTGGAATATCTTGATCCAAGAACAAATGGCCGGCGATGAAATGATCGCCAGCTCATACGATAATCTCGACACGGCCGATCACGATAAACTCGCTGCCACCGGCTTCTTGCGCATGGCACCCGACTCGTCGAGCGAAGGGGGTGCCGAAGTTGTCCAAGCGCGTAATGATGTTGTGGCCGAGACGATCAAGGTGGTTTCGTCGTCGCTGCTGGGACTGACGGTCGGCTGCGCGCAGTGTCATTCGCATCGTTATGATCCAATTACGCATGATGATTACTATCGCTTCCGCGCGGTCTTCGAGCCGGCGTTTGACGTGGCGAACTGGCGGAATTCGCCGCAACGGTTGATCTCGCTGTGGTCGCCTGATGAGCGTCGGCAATCGACTGAGGTTGATGCGGCGGTGAATGCACTCAACGTCGAACGCGGTAAGAAGATTGAGGAACTGGTCAAGCGAGTGCTCGAACGCGAGCTGGGACAAATTGCCGAGCCCGAACGCACGAAGGCACGCCAAGCGCGCGACACGCCTGACGCCAAGCGCACGAGCGAACAAAACCAGTTGCTTAAGACCTATCCGCGCGTGCTGGTTTCGGCGGGGAACGTCAGTCTCTATGACGCCAGCTCGCACAACGCGATCATGGCGGAGTTTGACAAGAAGATCGCGGCGGCGAATGCCAAGCGTCCTGCCGAGGCGTTTTTTCACGCACTCAACGAGCAGCCCGGACGCGTCCCCAAAACGTTTCTGTTTACGCGTGGCGATCCTAAACAGCCTGCGCACGAGGTTCAGCCCGACGAGTTGATGGTTCTGAGCGCGGCGGGAAAGCTGAGTATCGCAGCGCCCAGTGCGCAATCGAGCGGGCGCCGGCTGGCGTATGCTCGACACCTCACGAGCGGCAAGCATCCGCTGGTTGCGCGGGTCTTGGTCAATCGCATCTGGCTCAATCATTTTGGCAAGGGGCTCGTCGCCACGCCCGGCGATTTCGGCATGCTGGGGGAACGTCCTAGCCATCCCGAATTGCTCGACTGGCAGGCCGATGAATTTATGCACAACGGATGGCGGCTCAAGCATATTCATCGCCTGATCATGACATCAAACGCCTATCGACAGAGTTCGGCGCGCACAACAGCGCTTGATGCGGTCGATCCCGACAACCGGCTGATTGGCCGGATGTCGGTGCGGCGGTTGGAGTCGGAAGCCGTGCGCGACGCGATGCTCGCGTGCAGCGGTGCGCTCAATCTGAATATGTACGGTCCGCCCTTGCCCGTGGCTCCCGACGAGGCTGGGCAGGTGCTGATCGGCAAGGATACGCGCGACTCGGCGGGGCGGCAAAATGGCACGCCGGGATCGCTGGGAGCCGAGGAGTTCCGTCGGAGCATTTACGTTCAGGTGCGGCGCTCGTTGCCGCTGAGTTTCACCGAATCGTTCGATGTGCCAACGCTCGACCCGAATTGTACGAAGCGCGCGGTGTCGACCGTTTCGCCGCAATCGCTTGCTTTGATGAACAATGAATTCGCCGTGGCGCAATCGGAAGTATTCGCTGATCGCGTGATCAAGCAAGCGGGCGCCGATAAGGCTGCGCGGGTGAAGCTGGCGTGGCGGATTGCGTTTGGCTCTGAGCCGGCCGCAGCGCAAGTTAATGCGGCGGTGGCGTTCATGAACGAGCAGAAGACGGAATTCGCTAGCAAGGCGACCGCCGAGAAATTGGCGAAGGCACCCGATCCCGAACGTCAGGCGCTGGCCAGCTTTTGCCAGGCGCTCATGGGGTCGAATGCGTTTCTCTACATTGATTGAATGATGCGAGGAGCTTGACGTGTTTCATCGTTCACTTCAATCGAGCCGTCGGCATTTTCTGGCCCAGCAGGGGCTGGGAATTGGATCTCTCGCCCTTGCCTGGCTGATGCAACGCGATAACGCGTTTGCCGCCGATCCGCGCAAGCCGACGCTTGAACGCGTGACGTTCGACGTCAAGCCGAAGCAGCCCCCTGCGCCCGCTCATGCGAAAGCGATGATCAACCTGTTCATGCAGGGTGGGCCGAGCCATATCGACCTGTTCGACCCCAAGCCCGAACTCACCAAGCGCAGCGGCAAAAGTTTTACGGGTGACATCCAGTTCGATAACGCGGGCGAGGCTAGCTCAAAGTTGTTTGGCAGCCCCTGGAAGTTCGCCAAGCACGGCGAATGCGGGATGGAACTGAGCGAACTGTTACCCGGCCTGGCGGGAGTGGCCGACGACATTTGCCTCGTGCGATCGATGCAAACCGGCGTGAACAATCATGGACAGTCGATCAATGCGCTCAACACGGGACGCATTCTCGAAGGCCGGCCCGCGCTCGGTTCGTGGCTGACTTATGCACTCGGTTCGGAGAGCGACCAGCTTCCCGCCTATTGCGTGCTGACCGACCCTGGCGGCGTGCCGGTTTTGGGTGTCGACAATTGGTCGAGCGGCTGGTTGCCTGCCGTTTATCAGGGGACTGTCATTCGTCCGCGCGAGCCTCGCGTTTTGAATCTCGACCCGCCCGATCGCGTTAAAGGGAAGCCGCAGGAGCGTTATCTCAAATATCTTGGCGAGATCAACCGTGAGCATCTGGCGACGCATCCGGGCGAGCACGATCTTGCCGCGCGAATCAATAGTTACGAGCTAGCGGCGCGGATGCAAACTTCGACGCGCGAGGCGCTCGATATCTCGGGCGAATCGCAAGCGACGCTCAAGATGTATGGTATCGATCGGCCCGAATCGCGCGAGTTTGGGATTCGCTGCTTGATGGCGCGGCGACTGGTCGAGCGCGGCGTCCGGTTCGTGCAAATCTGCACCGGCAATCAAAGTTGGGATCATCACGGCGGCATTGCCACGGCCTTGCCCGCGATGTGCAAACGCGTCGATCTGCCGTCCGCGGCTCTCGTGCGCGACCTCAAGCAGCGCGGTTTGCTCGACACCACGCTCGTGGCCTGGGGTGGCGAGATGGGCCGCTTGCCGGTGATTCAGAACGAAAAAAACATTGGTCGTGACCATAACACGTATGGATTTACCTCATGGTTCGCGGGTGGTGGCCTGCGAGGTGGGTATGTCCACGGCGCGACGGATGAGTTGGGGCACAAGGCGGTCGAAAAGATCGTCATGCACTCCGATTACCACGCGACGCTGCTCCATCTCTTCGGGCTGGATCACAAATCGCTGGTGTTCAAACGCGCGAATGGTGATGGATCGCTCATCGACGGCCAGCGGGCGAAGATTGTGCATGAACTGATCGCCTGATTCGCCTAATCTGCGACGAATTTCGCCCCGACCGGTACGTTGACTTGCCACCGGTTCGCGCTGCATGGTATTCACGAACAAATGAGGGTCGGCGGCGAGAGTCGTCCGATCGACGTGACATTTGTCGGAGAGCAGGCGCGATGACGTATTGTCTGGGAATTTCCACGAAAGAAGGGTTCGTCGCCGCGTCGGACTCGCGGTCCAACGCTGGTGCGGATCAGGTGAATATCTGCCGCAAAATGCACACGTTCGTCCGCGAGGGGGACCGGGTGTTCGTCTTGATGACGAGCGGCAGCCTTTCGTGCAGCCAGTCGATCGTGACGCTCCTGCGCAAAGATTTCGACCACGGATCGGGCCTGGCGAGCGTTGACACGATGTACGAGGCCGCTCGCGCGGTGGGCGAGCAAGTGCGGCGCGTGGCTGAGCTCGATCGCGAGGCTCTGGAGCGCGATGATTTCAAGTTCAACGTGAACATCATTCTAGCCGGACAGATTCGCGGTCAGCCGCATGATCTTTATTTGATCTATCCGCAAGGGAACCCGCTACGAGCGACCGAGGATTCGCCTTTTCTTCAAATTGGCGAATGCAAATATGGTCGGCCGATTCTCGATCGCGGCGTGCGCTATGAACGGACAACGCTCGAAGACGGTGCGCGCTATGCGTTGATTTCGCTCGACTCGACAATGCGTTCGAATGTGACGGTTGGCCCGCCGATTGATTTGCTTGTCTATGAACGCGATGATTTGACGATACGCAAGCAGCGGCGGTTTTCCGAGCGCGATCCTGATCTGGCCGCGATTCAAGCCCAGTGGGAACAAACGCTTCGAGGTGCAGTTCAGGCATTGCCACCCATCCAGTTCGACGCGAATTCGTAAGTGATTGCGTCCCGCACACTCTCCACAATCGACATCGGGAAGGCGGAAATCTTCATGATGGCACTTCGTCGCGCAGCGCTTCTTGGCCTGACACTGCTTGCCGGATCGCTGCCCGCGATCGCCGCGGATGATCCGCCGGTTTCCGCCTTGCCGTCACAACCTGCGATGCCCGATCCACTAGTGGCGCGCGATGGTCATACTGTCAAAACAGCAGAAGAGTGGAATACATCACGGCGCGAAGAATTGAAAGCGCTTTTTACGCATTATATGTATGGCAAGGCACCCGAACCGCACCAGGTGGTTTTCTCGGTCGAACGTGTTGACAGGCAGGCGCTCGGCGGCAAGGCGACGATCAAGGAAATGGTGCTCGCGATGGGGCTGCAGCAAGCTGTGAAGATTCACGTGCTGCTGGCCATTCCCAACAAGCGGGTAGGGGCGGTACCGGTGTTTGTCGGGCCGAATTTTTACGGCAATCACGCAGCGCTCAAGGATCCAGCGATTCGCCTTTCCACCGCGTGGATGCCCGACCGCGCTCCAGGTGTCAAGAATAACCGTGCGACCGACGAATCACGCGGCACGCAGGAAGCGACGTGGGCGATCGAGGACTCAATCGATCGCGGGTACGCCGTGGCGACGTTCTATTGCGGTGATGTCGCGCCCGATCATCCCGGCCTGAACGACGGCGTGTTTACCGCGTATCCCAAGCCCGACAAGAACGGTTGGGGGGCTGTGCGAGCCTGGGCGTGGGGTGTTTCGCGCGTGGTCGATTATCTTCTGACCGAGCCTGATCTCGATAAGTCGAAGATCGCAGTCGTCGGTCACTCGCGATTAGGTAAAGCGGCGATTGTAGCGGGCGCGTTTGATGAGCGAATCGCGCTCGTCATTCCACTTCAGGCCGGCTGCGGCGGTACTGCGCCCAGTCGAGGCAAGATTGGCGAGTCGGTCCAGCAAATTAACGACCGTTTCCCGCATTGGTTTTGCGACGAGTTCAAGACGTTCAATACGCAGACCGATCGCCTGCCATTTGACCAGAATGGTTTGATGGCACTCATCGCCCCTCGGCCGATTTTGCTCTCGAACGCGGTGGATGACCAGTGGGCCAATCCTTCGGGTCAGTTTGAAGCGCTTAAGGCCGCGGAGGGGGTTTATCGCCTGCTCGGAACCGACGGCTTGAAAGCTGATAAGATGCCCGAGGTTGGGGTGCTGGTCGACTCGACGCAGGGGTATTTCATCAGGCCGGGCAAGCACTCGATGGGGCGTGAAGATTGGCAGGCGTTCTGGAAGTTCGCCGACAAGCATTTTGGGCGGAATGGGGCTAAGTGAACCCCGGTTCGTCACTGGTCTGATGGATCTCGATGGTCATGCGAGACTGGGGATTTCTGGCTTCATCCGATGATCTTGAGGCAGTCTCTGCGGCCGCCAAGCTCTATCGTGACCATTGCGCCCCGCTCCAACTTCCGACTCGTGCTGCGTTTGATGGCTCGATCGACGACGCGCACACGCTCGATTACCTCGGCTACGAGGGTATCAGTCCGCGCGGTACAGGAATCGAATCCGCCGCGCTGGTGTGTGGCGAGGTGCTGCGGCGTGCGTTGGGCCTGGAATGGGTGATCAGCTACCGAGGGGATTGGTTCGTCGCTTCGAGTGATGAGGCGACCTGGAATATTGCAATCTGTCCACTCGCTCGATTGCATGAACTCGAGTGCGGCGGGCGCGCCAGAGGGTGCATGTACACATGGTTCGTCGAGGAGGCCGCCTTCGATTGCTTGCTCAGGGTTGCGGGTGAAGAGGAGCGCAAGGCCCGCGAGCTTATCGAACCAGGTGGTAGTTATCTCACGTATTTGGAGAGAGCACTGGAGCGATTGAGGAAAGACGAACCAAAGAAACGCCGCCAGTAGCGGTCCCGAGGTCATGTTCGATAGGACGCGCTGCCCTATTCTGCGGTCGGGAATTGCGGCAGGCTTAAACGTGGCTCGTGACGCGACTCGGCATTTAAGGTAAAATCCCTGCCTTCCCTATCAAATTGAGGCAGCGATTGACCCATCTGGGTGCGGGCGATTTCATCCGATTCCAGGAGAGCGCAGGATGCAGTTTCGACCACTGGGCCAAACAGGGCTCAACCTTTCGTGGCTGAGCTTTGGAGCCTCGTCGCTGGGGGCGGAGTTCCGGTCGGTCGATATCCAGGAAGCGATGCGCTCGGTGCATGTGGCGCTCGACCTGGGGATGAATTTTATCGACACCTCGCCGTTTTACGGCCGAGGCATGAGCGAGGTGCTGCTAGGCGTGGCGCTTCGCGGCATTCCGCGCGATCGCTACTTGCTAGGCTCGAAACTGGGGCGGTACGACAAGGCCCATTTCGACTTCTCGGCCAAGCGCGTCGTGGAAAGTGTCGACGTCAGCCTGCACCGCATGGGCGTCGAATATCTTGATATCATGCTCTGCCACGATATCGAGTTTGTGGAGATGTCGCAGATTGTCGAAGAGACCTTGCCCGCGCTTGAAAAAGTGCGCGATCAGGGGAAGGTGCGATTCATCGGCATCAGTGGTTATCCTATGAACATGTTCAAGTATGTTCTCGACCGTGCCAAGCTCGACGTGATTCTGTCGTACAATCACTACACGCTTCAAAACACGATGCTGGCCGACTTGCTGCCTTATCTCGAAGAGAAAAAGGTCGGCGTGATGAACGCCGCGCCGTTCTCGGCGCGGTTGCTCACGAACGCAACGCTACCCCCCTGGCACAAGGCGACGCCCTTTGTGCGCGAGATTGCCAAACGTGCGAGCGACCACTGTGCGGCCCGCGGGGTGGATATCGCGCAGCTTGCGCTTCAGTTCTCGATCGCTCATCCCCAGATGGCGACATGCGTTGTCGGCTCGGCTAATCCCGAAAACGTGCGCAACTGGGTGAAATGGGCCGATACTCCGCTCGATACGCAGCTTGTCGCCGAGGTTCAAGAGATCCTCAAACCAATCCATAACTGGTTTTACATCGAAGGCCGGCCCGAGAATAACGACCCGCTTCCGACGGCATAAGGGCTGTGCTCACCCTCTCTTCTCGAACTTGCGAGTAATCGACACGTGAAAGCTATTCAACTCGAATCGCCCAAGCAATTCCGCCGTATGGAGATTCCCGAGGCGGAATCGCCAGGCGTGGGACAGGCGCTGGTGCGGGTGCATCGCATTGGCGTTTGCGGAACCGATATCAGCGGCTATCTCGGCAAGATGCCGTTCTTCAAATACCCTCGGATTCCCGGTCATGAGCTGGGGGTTGAAGTTCTGGCCGTGGGTGAAGGGGTAACGAACGTCCAACCCGGCGATCGTTGCTCGATCGAGCCTTACATGAATTGCGGCACCTGCCACGCCTGCCGCAAAGGCGCCACGAATTGTTGCGCCAAGCTTGAAGTGATTGGCGTGATGATCGACGGCGGTATGCGGGAACGCTTCCTGATTCGCGCTGAGAAGCTGCATCCGTCGACGACGCTGAGTTTTGATCAGCTTGCTCTGGTCGAAACGCTGGCGATTGGTTGTCACGCGGTGAATCGCAGCGGTTTGCAGCCGGGCGAGCCGTGTTTGATCGTGGGTGCGGGGCCGATTGGTCTCTCGGCGCTCGAGTTCGTCAAGCTTGCCGGCGCCAAAGTGATCGTGCTCGACACGAACGAAACCCGGCTGAAGTTTTGCCGAGACGTGATGGGCGTGGAGCACACACTGCAACCTTCCGAGCATCTCGAAGCCGACCTTCGTGACCTGACTGACGGCGCCTTGCCCGACGTGGTGATCGACGCGACGGGAAGCAATTACGCGATGTCGGCGGCGTTTAGCTACATCGCGCCGACGGGCCGCCTGGTGTTCGTTGGCATTACCACCGAAGAAGTGCAGTTCCGCCACCCTGTATTCCACCGTCCAGAGGGAACCCTGCTGTGCTCGCGCAACGCGTTGCCGGGTGATTTCACGCGGATCATCAAGCTGATCGAAGACGGGCAGATCGACACCAAGCCGTGGATCACGCACCGGACGTCGTTCGATGAAGTGATTGATGTGTTCCCCAGCTTCACCAAGCCGGAAACCGGCGTGATCAAGGCTGTGATCGAACTGAACTAACGCCGCTTTTGGGAGCACGACGTCTAATGGCTGAGTCCACGTCCGGGCGGTTTCCGTGTGTTACGCTGGGCCTGAACCCCAGCTTCGGGTTTGGCGATCGTATCGGCCTGGCCACGCCTGGGCACGTCGAGGCGATGCGGCGATCAGGGCAGGGGATCGATCCGATTTATCCCCAGCAATCGATCCGCGAAATGGCGCGCACCAAGCGCACGCCCAGCGGCGTGATGACCGACGCTTTGAATGGTGCGAAGGCTGCCGGCTGGACCGGGCAGATTGGTGCCGATGCTGACCACCTGAAGACGACCAAAGACGTGGATGTCACCGCCGAGGTGGGTTTCACGTTTTTCACGATCGACCCTTCGGAGCACGTCGATGCGCATGCCGACGACTACTCCGAAGCAACCCTGCGTGAGAAGTTTGCGGGTGTTGCTGGCGAAGTGAACTGGATTCCCCAATATCAAGGGAAGACGATTCGCCTCGACTCGGGGACGGCGGTCGAGCTGAATGAGGAAGCGTGCTTGCGGGCGGCGGTGAAATACGGCCGGGCCTTAAATCACGCGATCATGCTGGCCGATCATATCGCGCAGGTTCACAAGCAAAATGGGCGCGATTACGAGATTGAGCTGAGTGTCGACGAGACCGAGCAGCCGACCACATTGGCCGAGCATTATATCATTGCGGATCAATGCCTGGGCCGCGGTATGAAGCTTGTGAGTCTCGCTCCGCGCTTTATTGGCGACCTGGAAAAGGGCGTTGATTACAAGGGGGACGTTGCCAAGCTTGAAGTATCGTTGCGTGACCACGCGGCGATTTCTAATGCGCTTGGTCCCTACAAGCTGAGCCTGCATTCGGGGTCGGATAAGATCTCGATGTACGCAGCCCTGGCCCGTACCACCGGCGGACGGTTCCACGTTAAGACGGCGGGAACGTCGTACCTGGAAGCGTTGCGCGTGGTGGCGCGACATGATACGAGCTTGTTCCGCCGCCTGATTGATTTCGCGCGAAGTCGGTATGACGTCGACAAGGCGACGTATCATGTTTCGGCGACGCTCGCATCGGCACCGCCAAGCTCGGAGATTGCTAATGCAGCCGATCTTGAGCGGATCTACCTCGAGAATTGGTCGGACGTGCCGCAAGGCCTTGGTTTCACGAACCCGGGCCGGCAGATTCTTCATTGCACGTTCGGCTCGGTGTTGACGCACGACGAGTTCGGGCCGCTGGTGCGGCAGTTGCTTGAAGCTCATGTTGATACGTACACAGAAGTTCTTGCCGACCATTTTAGCCGTCATCTCGAAGCGCTTCGGGCCGGACTTTGAGCCGGGGAAAGATGAGTTCGATGTCGAATACATTTCTCGATGAGTTGTTCGGCCTGACCGGGCAGACGGCGGTCGTCATTGGCGGCACGGGCGTGCTTGGCGGCGGCTTGGCCCTCGGCCTGGCGAAGGCGGGGGCATCGGTCGTGGTGGCGGGGCGCGATCCTGAAAAGGGAGCGGCGCGCGTTGCTGAGATTGAAGCAGCGGGTGGCAAGGGATCGTTCGTGAGTGTTGATGTGTCGAAACGCGAGTCGATTCAGGAATTGCTCGACAGCGTTTTGAAGTCGCACGGCTCGGTGCAGATGCTCATCAACGGCGCGGGCGTGAACAGCGCCAGCCCTTATTTCGACGCCAAGGACGAAGACTGGAACCGCGTGCTCACCAGCAATCTCAATGCGGTGCACTGGGGCTGCCAGATTTTCGGCAAGGCAATGGCCGACGCCGGCGGCGGGGCGATCATGAATATCGCCAGCGTCTCGGCGCATCTACCGCTTTCACGGGTGTTCGCGTATTCGGCGTCGAAGGCCGCCGTCGTGAATCTCACACAGAACGTGGCACGCGAACTTGCGCCCTTGAATGTTCGTGTGAATGCGCTTTGCCCCGGCTTCTTTCCGGCTGAGCAAAACCGCAAGATTCTTGATGCGGCGCGCGTCGAAAAGATCATGGCTCAAACGCCGATGAATCGCTTCGGCGAGCCGCATGAACTGATTGGCGCGACGTTGCTCATGCTTTCGCGCAACGCCGGCAGCTTTATCACCGGCGCTACGTATTATGTCGACGGTGGCTTCACCGCGATGCGTCTCTGATTTTCAGGCGATCAGGAATTCCTATGAGTATTCGTTCGTGCGTGACGATCAGTCTGGTGAACGAGGCGCGTGGCGGTCCGTTCGTTTACTGGGACGACCTGGCGGGAAGTTGCAAGAAGGCGAAGGGGCTTGGCTTCGACGCTGTTGAGATTTTTCCGCCAGGTGCCGATGCGGTTGATAGCGCCGAGCTGCGCAAGTTGCTCGACGGCGAAGGGCTTGCGCTTGCGGCAGTGGGAACAGGGGCTGGGTGGGTGAAGCATAAGCTTCAGCTTGCTCTGCCCGATGCGAACGATCGGCAAAAGGCGTGCGACTTTGTGAAGTCGATCATCGACTTTGCCGGCCAGTTCGGCGCATCGGCGATTATTGGCTCGATGCAGGGGCGAAGTGGTAACGGTGTCGACAAGGCGACGCACCTGGGATATTTGATTGAGGCGCTCGACACGCTCGGCGAACACGCGCGGCAGTATGGCGTGCCGTTGATCTACGAGCCGCTAAATCGCTATGAAACCGACGTGGCGAATACGGTTGCGGCGGGGGTGGAACTGCTTGATCGCGTCGGCAGCAAGAATATTGTTTTGCTTGCTGATTTATTCCACATGAACATTGAAGAGTCGAATGTTGCGGCTGCTTTAGCTCAGGGCGGGGCGCGAATTGGGCATATTCATTTTGTGGATTCGAACCGTCGGGCGGCGGGGTTTGGGCATACTGACTTCGTGCCGATCGTCGAAGCGCTGCAACAAATTAACTATGACGGATATCTCTCGGCCGAGGCGTTTGCTTTGCCGAATTCGGATGCGGCCGCGAAGCAGACGATTGAGATGTTCCGTCAATTGATCAAATAAACCAAGGTACAAGTCTGGTACTCTTCGTAGAAGCCGAGCAGCCTCTCGTGACAATGCTCTGCGGCCATTTGCGATCTGCAAACAGGTGCGACAATTCATGACCGCAGAGCGGTCGCGGAGACGCTCCAACGCAGAGCATTGGAGCGAGGATATTGCCCTTCTTCAAAGGTTGAAGAAGGGCATTTGCACACTTACATCACTTCGCTTCGGGTGCGAGTTTTTCCTCGCTAGCGCTGGGAAATTCGGTCGGAGCGGGGAGGGTGACTTTTCCGGTTGCGGCCCATTCGGCGCCACGAGCGAGGGTTGTCTGGAAGCCCAGGCAGCGAATGGCGCGGGTGTCGGTCTTGCCGTTGTTGCTGCCGCCGACGTGGCCGAGCAAGGTGGTGAAGACGCGGCCCTTGCCGTAGGGAATCACCCAAAGCATTGGCTCATTCGCGCCGGTGCCGCCCTTTGCCTTGTCAGAATAGGCTGAGGCCAGCACGTGCATGTTACGCGCGGGTCCTCGCTGGCCGTGGTAGAGTTCGTCGTTGGTGTGCATCCACTCGGTGGGCAGGCCCTTGGTAATCGGATGCTCGTTATCGCGGATGATCACCTTGTAGGCGTGCTGCGGGCCGTGGCCTGAACTTGGGCCTTGGCCTTTGAGCGTGTGGACGACTTCGCCGTTGTCGGCAATGGTGACGCGCTCGCCGAACTTGTTGTCGCGCCAGCCGAGGCCGATCATGTCGTTGTATTCGGGCCATGACTCAAAAGCGTTGTTCGCTGCGTGGACGATGACGAGTCCGCCGCCGTTTTTCACGTAGTCGACGAGAGCTTCGTTCACGGAGGCTGGCCAGCCTTCGCCGTTGTAGTTGCTCACGACGACGTCGTACTTCGAGAATTCGGGGTGGAACGCTTTCCACTCGTCCTTCGAGGCACCTTTGGCCGGGCTGGTGGCCACGTCGACCTTGAAGCGGCCGGTGGCTTCGAGCGTGGCCTTCATGGACGGCGTGGTTGACTTCCAGTCGTGGTTGTTCTGGCCGTCGACGATCAGCGCTTTGAGCGGCTCGGCCGCGGAGAGAGAACCGCCCATCACAACGGCGGTGAGAGCAATCAGAAAGCCTTGCCGAAATGTTCGCATCATCATGGATTTCCTGGAGAGAGTCGAGTGGACGTTGATTTACTTCGCGAGAGCCCAGTCGATGGCGTTGCGGAGCATCTGGGTGAACTCGGGCTGCGTGAAGTCGTCGATATAGCCGAGCGACGTGTAGAAGACGCGTCCCTTTGATGCGGGGGCGTTCGTCCAGGCGATTGGCTCGCTGGGATGGTCGGGGATAGAGCCCTGCAACAGCGCGTGTGCGGTCTTGGCGATCGGGCTTACCTTGTAGAGCGAGCCGTGCCCTTGGATTTTCGAGCCGTCGACTCCCTTGAGAATTGGGTGGTCTTTGCCTTCGGGAGTGACGGTTGCGGTGACCACGACCTTGGGGCCGTTTTCGGGGTAATGGTTGGTGTAGTGGCCGCCGAGCACTTCGCCATCGAAGTCGAACCAGGCGGCTCGACCGGCGGGAACGGCGTCTTTCGAGCGAGGTGCGAAGGCGTGACTGGCGGTGCGAATGCCGATCACCGGCTTGCCTGATGCGACGAAGGCGTGGAGAGCATCGACCTGTTCTTGCGGCAGCACGCGGCGACGTGCGCTGACGAACATCAAGTCAGCGTTCTTGAGCATGTTCACGCCGGGCAGGTTGTCGCGCTGACCGACGGGGGAGAGGATGTAGCTGATCGCATAATCCTTCAAGAGGTTTTGATGTGCGAAATCGGGGAGAGAAACCTCGGTGCGATATTCATCGTCGGCGATGATGAGCGCGAGGTTGGGGCGTTTGTCGTCCTTGAAGCGGAAGGGGGTGCCGCCGAGGATCTGGTCGCTGGTGATTGAAGGGCAGACATATTTCTCGACGTGCTCGACGATGAGATCGGTGCCGGTGAAGTGGCTGACGTAGGGGGATGCCTTGGGGTTGTACATCGTGTCGGTCATGTCGCGCATCAGAACGACGTTGCGGCCGTTCTTGGCCATTTGCCGCAGGCCGAAAGGGCGGCCGAGCACGCACATGTTGAGATGCACACCCAGGAGGACGACATTCTTGATCTGGCGATCTTCGAGAATACTCCAGATTTCCTCGCCGTTATCGCTGATGTAGTCGTTGTCGACGATGGTGAGTGCCTTGGTTTGCGACTTCCACGGCGCCTTGGGATTGCGACCCATTCCGGCGAGCTTTTCGGCCCAGGCTTTATGCTCGGCGAGATCGTCGTCTTCACCGCCGTCGGATTGGTCGATCGGGTATGTTCCCTTTTCCTCTGAGGGAATTTTGTAGCACCAGGTGCCGATTTCTTTGGGCAGCGATTTCGAGCGCGGGGTTGTGAGCGCGTGGTTCCGCGCGGGGTGATTCGCGTAGGCGTCCATGCAACTGCTGGGGGCGTGGATGATCAGTGCACCCTGGTCGCGCGCGGTTTTGAGCACACGGTCCATCGTGGGGCTGAGTTCCTCACCACGTCGTACGGCGTTCAGGCAGTGGTGCAGGTCCCACATATCGCAAACGATGATCGCGGTTTCGCTGGGCTTCCACGCTGCGGGAGTTTCGATGATTGCCGTGCGGCCGGGGAGTTTGGGGGCTTCGATTCGGGAACGGAGTCGAAGTTGCCAGTCTTCTGCGCCGTGGGCCTGGTTCACGACGTCGATTCCAAAGAGCGAGATGCTGAGGACAAAGAGGGACAACCGCCAGGGGCTGATGGTGCGCATGGAGTGGGCTCGCAGGCGAGGGCGGGTTGGTTGCTGGAGGATTTGGCCCAAGTATAACGGAGCGGCGACTGTGAAGAATCAGGGGAATCCTTAAATTACGGTCTGTTGGCGATGCAGAAAGCTTGCGGTGGGTGATACGATCAGGGGGCTGTTGCACTTCGACCTGAGGGCAGAGAGAGCTGTGCGATCATGGTGCGAGAAGGCTGTTCATCGGTGCTGGTGACCGATTTTGATGGGACGCTCACGCAGCACGATTTTTATCGGCTGGTGCTCGATGAGCTCGTGCCAGCCGGAACGCCGGATTACTGGTCGTGGTATCTCGCGCACAAGGTCACGCATTTTGAGGCACTGCGCTTGACGTTTGGCTCAGCGCCGGCGGGTGAAGCGAAGTTGGTTGATGTGGCTCGCCGGCTCGAGCTGCAGCCGGGGCTCGATCGTGAGGTTGAAGCTCTGCGAAACCACGGGTGGGATGTGGTGGTCGCCTCGGCTGGGTGCGGGTGGTATATCGAGCGACTGCTCAAAGAGGCGAATGTGCACGTCGATGTGCATGCGAATCCGGGCGAGATTGAAGATGGCCGGTTGATGATGCGGTTGCCTGTTGACTCACCCTACTTCTCGCAGGAAACGGGAATCAACAAACCGCAGGTGGTGAAGGATGCAATTGCGCGATTCGATCGCGTGGCGTTTGCCGGCGATGGATTGCCCGACCTTGCGCCGGCGCTTTTGGTTCCAGCCGAGTTGCGGTTTGCACGCGGATTACTCGCAGAGACGCTGACAGAGCGCGGTGAGCCGTTCCGGCGGTTCGGGCAATGGGCGGAAGTTGCCCGCGCTTTGTGTGCGCTATAAAGTTGTGTGCGTAACGGCTTCATCGCCACTTCTATTGCGATTGAGCTCGTTCTGCTCCCACCAAAGTTTGGCTTCGGCAAAACTCCAGTCGCCGGCGCAGGCGCATGAGGCGAGTGCGCGTTCGAGGGCATCGGCGCTGGGGTAGCGATCGTCCGCGTTTTTCGACAGGCAGGTGAGAATGATCGCCTCGAGTTCGGGCGGAATCTTGCTATTGTGCTGCGACGGCGGTTCGACCGGATCGCGGGCGTGGGCGGCCATTACGCCCATCCGACTGGGGCGATCAAACGGTGGGCGGCCGGTGAGCAATGCATAGGCGATGCCACCCATTGCATAAATATCAATGCGATGATCGATGTGTTTGCCCAGCGCCTGTTCGGGTGCCATGTAGAGTGGCGTGCCTTGCACCGTGTTTTCGCGGGTGATTCCATCGCCGGAGTCGGAATTCGTGTCCTTGACGAGGCCGAAGTCGAGAAGCTTGGCGACATCGAATCGTCCGCCGCGCTGGGCGGCGAAGATGTTGGCAGGTTTGAGGTCGCGATGAATCAGGCCGGTTGCGTGGGCTTCGGCAAGGGCGCCGCAAGCCTGGCGGAGCAGGAAAACGACGCGGGCGGCGGGCATCGGGCCGTATTCTTCGAGAAGGTCTTGCAGGCTGAGGCCGGGGAGAAATTCCATCACATAATAGAACCGACCGTCCTCGGTGCGGCCGTAGTCGTAAACTTCGATTGTGTTGGGATGCGAGAGGCGCGAGGTTGCCTGAACTTCCTGGCTGAATCGTGCGAGTGAACGCTGATCGTCGGCGCGATCGGGGCGAATCAGTTTGAGCGCGCAGGGACGTTTCATCATGCGATGTTCGGCCAGGTAAACGTCGCCCATTCCGCCCGAGCCAATGAGCCGGACGAGGTTGTACTGGTTGAGTTCTTTCGCTTCGAAAACCTCGGTGCGCAAGGTATTGAGTACGTGCGTGCCGTAGATGGAAAGGCACATGGAAATTGCAATGAACAGCGCGTTTTCCGAGATCAGGCCGTGCGATGCGGATTCGCGAACTGCGCGAAGAATATCGGGGTGCGTGAACGCGACGATCATGATGGTGATCGGTGGCATCAGGCCGATGATGATGATCATTCGCGCTGCGATGCGCCATGTGTTGGGAATAAGAATCGCGTATGTGAACATGATAAGGATACAAACGATTAATGCGCCGCGAACTGTGGCGAAGAGGTTTGTATCGTCGTGGCTTCCAAAGACGAGGCCATAGTAATCACGAACGGCGATATAAACACACATCGCCCCAAAGATGACGTACTCGGCAACGGCCAGCTCAAACGCCGGCATGGGGTGCCGGGTCGACATGATGCCGAGCGTGGTTGCGATGACGGTGATGATGGCGACGTTGAGCGGCCAGAGGTTGGGTGAGGGTGAGCCGAGGAGCCGCCAAGCCATGAGCAAAAACACGACGATGATGAGCACCCACGCCGCGGTTTTTAGCCGTGCTTCGCGCAGGGTTTGCGTGACGCCGGAGAGCCGAGGCGCAGCGGGTGGGGTGTTGCCCCGGGGCGAATTGCTCCGGGGCGTGGGGGTTTTTGCAGGTGTGGCGCCATTACCATCGAGCGCGGCAACCTGTGGGGGCATCATCACCAAGGTGACCGCTCCAGATTCCGCGGGCCCAGGGGTTGATTGCTCGGTTTTGGCCTTCGAGTTGAACGGCATGGGGCTTGTTACGCTTCGAGCGCGTCACTTGACGCTGATGTGGTCTTTGATCTGACCGAAGATGCCTTCCTTGATGCCGGTCACGCCCATGATGTCTTCGACCTTGGCGAACGGGCGCTTTTCGACGATTGCCGCCGCACGAACGGGACCGATGCCGGGAAGTTCCTGAAGTTCTTTCTCATCGGCGGTGTTGATGTTGATCAGCCGGCCAGCCGCGAGTGCCGCTTTCTTGCGCGAAACGCGCTTCGGATCGTCTTCCTCTGCTTCCTTCGCGGCTGCCTTGGTTACGGCCTTCTTGGGAGTGGTCTTCGCCGCTGTCTTGGGCATCTCTTCCTTGGTCGTAGCCGTCGTCGTCGGAGCAGGGGTAGGTGTTGCAGCTTTCTTGGGGGTGGGGGTGGCTTCTGTCCTGGTCATCTTTTCCTTGGTCATCGTCGGCTTTGGCGTGGCGGCTGTGTGGACGATGACGTGCGGGACCAGCTCGGTGTAGGCGCTTTCGGTCATCCCCTTGACGTCTTTGAGCGCCTCGACTGATTTGAACGGCCGGGCCTTGATGATTTCGGCCGCGCGAACGGGGCCGATACCGGGCAGTTCCTGAAGCTGATCGGCCGTGGCGGTGTTGAGGTCGACCTTCTTGGTCATCGCCTTCTTTTCAGGCTCTTCCGTCACCTTCACGTGCGGCAGGAGGCTGGTGTAGAGCGATTCGTGGATCCCCTTCACCGACTTCAGGTCGGACACCGTTTTGAACGGCCGGGCCTTGATGATATCGGCTGCGTGAACTGGTCCGACGCCGGGGAGTTCTTGAAGCTGTTCGGCGGTTGCCTTGTTCAGGTCGATCTTGCCCACGGCCTTTTTGGCGGCGGGTTTGGCTGTTTCGGCCGTCGATTTTGTCGCCTGGGCGCTGGCGGTTGCCACAAGGGCGGTCGACATCATGAACCCGAGTGCAAGTCGGACGAGGGTGCCACGCATCGATAGAGCTCCCGAGCTGAGTCGAGGGGGATTAAGGTTGCGGCGAGGCCGAAACGCCGCCGGTTGATCTGTTCAGCATCCAGTCTATCCCGGCGGTCGCCGGTTCCCAACGCGCCAATCGTTGGGAATTGGTGTACGGACGAAAAGTGTGACAGGCCCGAGCATGAGTTGCGACTCAATCGTGCCGATGTTTTATTTAAGCGACGATATTGTGGCTTTATTTTTCCGAAGTCTTACCAACGTGTTGAACGCGGCGGCGGTAGCTTGCGGGTGTTTGGCCGAGGCGGGCGCGAAAGACGGCGCCGAGGTATTCTTGCCGGCCGAAGCCGCAGCGCATGGCGATGGTGGCGATAGGCATTTCGGTTTCCGCGAGCAGTTCTTCGGCCCGTTTTAGCCTTACGCGGACGATTTCGTCGTGAATCGTGTGGCCCAGGAGCCGCAAAAACCTGCGCTGGAGGGTGCTGCGTGAGAGGGCGAGTTCGTGGCAGAGTTCGTCGACTCCGAGCCCGTGGCAAGCGTGCTCGCGAATGTAGCCGAGGGCGGCGGCGACCTCACGATCGGCCTGGGCCAGCACGTCGCTTGATTGTCGCGTGACGAGTCCGGCGGGCGCGATGTAGACCTCGGCATCGCTGTCGATCTCGCGTGCTCGAAGGCGGTCGAGAAGGGCAGCCGCTTCATAGCCGACCGATTCGTGATTGGGAACGACGCTCGAAAGCGGCGGGCTGGAAATTGCACAGATCGGTTCGTCGTTATCGACACCTACAACGGCGATTTCGTCTGGTACGCGCACGCCGCTACGTCGGCAAGCTTCGAGCACTTTCTGGCCGACCGGATCATTACAGGCCATCAGGGCGCATGGCTGGGGCAGGCTGCCCACCCAGGTTGCGAGCTGGTGTTGCTCGTCTTCCCAGACGCCGCGCTGGCTGTTGAGTGAGTAGATCAGGCACTCGTTGCCGGCTTCTTCGATGGCCTGAACAAAGTATTGCTGGCGTTCGAGCGACCAGTTGAGACCCTCGACTCCGCAATAGGCAAAACGCTTGAATCCGCGCTCGAGGAAATGGTTTGCAGCGAGGCGCGAGATTGCTGCGTTATCAACGTGGGTGAGCGGCAAGCCAGGGCTGCGCACGACTCCGAGAACATCAACGGCGGGGATGCCCGTCGATGCCACAGCATTGGCAATGTGCGTGTTTTGTACGCGGGCGATGATGCCGTCGCCGTCCCAGTTCTGCAGCCAGCGTGGGACGGATTCTTCAAGGCTGCGCGGCTCGTGATAAATGGACCACGGGCCATGTTCGCGGACGTAGCGGCCGATGCCACGGAGAATATCGCGCCCGGAGGCGAGCGAGGTCTCGATCAGAAGCGCGACGTGAGGCGCGACCCGATTCTGACGAGAACGGCTTCGTGCCATCGCGTGTCGACTCCCCACTTTCGCTTGCTGTATGTGTTGCCTGGCTTAGGATTCGGGTTGAGACTGGAAATGAGTCGCGTGTATTGATCTGAATGCGCTGACCGAAATCCTACAAAGAATGACCGAAAATCACCCCTAGATTAACGGCCTCATGGCGATATAGTCCATGATGCAGGTCTAGCACAATCTCGCAAACGTCTGATTCTATCGCTGCGTTCGACGTTTCCGCCAGGGAGACTCGAGCGTGAGGGGACTGTTTGCGCTGAGAAAAACGACATTTTGTCGTTGTGCAAATATTGACAAAACACATGCAGAGATGATCGGCCGCAGGGAGAACACGGAAATGGATATTCTGAAACGTTTTACGCTCGCCGGCCGTGCTGCGGCTGCCACGGGGTTGCTGATAGCAGTGGCAGGCTGCGGCAGCGAAGGGCTGGCCGGTGACGATCCGGGAGCGCGAGCTCAGACGCAGACTGACGCCAAGAGCGCGATGGACAGCCAGTCAAAAAAGAAGTCCGACGGGAAGACGCAGCAGCAGAGCACGCGAGGCGCAATGGAAGCAGGCGCCAAGCAGCAACGCGCCGCCGGCAAGTGAACGGTCGGTCAATTTCGGCGCGATTCGGCAAGCATCTTCCTGTCGAAAAATCGTCCGCATACTTTCATCCCTTGGGCTGAGGAGCCAGTCTCATGAAAACGGGAGCACGACGCGGGTTTACCCTGATCGAGCTACTTGTCGTCATCGCCATTATCGCGGTGCTAATCGCCTTGCTGCTGCCGGCCGTTCAGGCCGCGCGTGAAGCGGCCCGTCGCGCACAGTGCGTGAACAATCTCAAGCAGATTGGCCTGGCGCTTCACAACTATCACTCGTCGAACAACGCGTTTCCGCTCGGTTGTTCGTCGACGCATCTGTACGGTTCGAATCCCAAGGATCCTTGCGCATACGCCTCCTGGAACAACTGGAGCGCCCACTCGCTGATGCTCGGCTACATGGAGCAGAACGCGATTTACAGTTCGATCAACTTCTCACTCGAAGGGCCGGGCGAAGGCACGAACGCAAACTCAACCGCGTACAACTCCAAGATCGCCGCGTATCTTTGCCCGTCGGATGGCAACGCTGGCACCGCGGGTCGCGCGGGTTCGCCGAACATCAACTCCTACTACGCCTCGATCGGCACGACGACCTACGTTGACGCCGACTGCGTGAACCCTGGCGACACCACTGGCGTGTTCGCTTACCGGATTGCTTATGGCCTGCGGGATATCACCGACGGCTCGTCGAACACGATTGCGTTTGGCGAATCGCTCTGCAGCCCGTCGAACTCGAACGCAGTGCGCGGGCAGCTCATCATGGGCGCTGGCAACACCGGCGATCAGGTGTATGACGTGACCACGCTTGGCTGGAATTTCCTGGTCAGCGGTGGTTTGGGAACTTGCCAGAAGGCGTTTGTGAACGCGAACATCTCGAACACGCACGGCCACTACTGGGCCGTGGGTAGCTCGGGCGCAACGATCTTCAATACGGTTGTTCCGCCCAACAGCACGCAGTACACCTTCGGCGGTTGCCGTAACTGGTGCAGCGCGGGTTGCGACGCGGCCGATATGGCCTATTCGAACGCCCAGAGCCAGCACTCGGGCGGCTGCAACTACATGATGGCCGATGGCAGCGTGAAGTTCATCAAGAGCTCCATCGCCGTTTCGGCTTACTGGGCCATTGGAACCCGCGCCAACGGCGAGGTGGTTTCGGCCGACGCTTATTGATCGGGAGCAACCCCCAAGGCGGCAGCCGGTACCTTCGCAAGGGGGTCCGGCTGTCCGTCTGTTTTGATGTTTGGCTTCCGCCCGTTAGTTCGCGAGGGATTCCAGCGATTCCCAGCGCGCGTAACTGGTGGCGAGTTCCGCTTCCCACGCTTCGAGCTGCGTGGTTTTCTCGGCGATCACTGCACGATCGAGCTTGTAGAACGAAGGGTCGGCCATTGCTTCGTGTAGTTCGCGAAGTGAGGTTTCGAGCTGCTCGATTCGAGCCGGCAGTGCTTCAAGCTCGCGCTGTTCCTTGTAGGAAAGCTTGCGAGGTTTGTCGGGAGTCTGAGTTTTGGGAGGAGGCGCAGAAGCTTCCTTCACGGCGATGTTTGCCAGCTCGGCTCCTGCTTGTCGAACATAATCGTCGTAGCCACCGTCGTATTCCTTGACGTTGCCGTCGGGATTGATGACCAGCACGTTGGTCGCAACGTCGTTCAAGAATGCGCGGTCGTGGCTGACGAGCAGCACGGTTCCCTGATAGTCGACGAGCAAGTTTTCGAGCAGCTCGAGCGTTTCGACATCGAGGTCGTTCGTCGGCTCGTCGAGCACCAGCACGTTCGATGGCTTCGTGAACAGCTTCGCAAGCAGCAATCGGCTGCGCTCGCCGCCTGAGAGGAATCGCACGAGACTACGCGATCGCTCGGGCGGGAAGAGGAAGTCTTGCAAGTAGCCGATCACGTGGCGGCCGAGACCGTTTACCGTGATCATTTCGTAATCGCTGACGTTTTGCTGGACGGTTTTTTCGTCGTCGAGCCCGGCCTTGAGTTGGTCGAAATACGCGACTTCGAGATTCGTTCCCTGACGAATGGTTCCTGTCTGGGGAGCGAGCTGGTCGAGCAGCAAGCGGAGCAGGGTGGATTTCCCGGCGCCGTTGGGGCCAATGATGCCGACCTTGTCGCCACGCATGATCGTCGTGGTTAAGTTGTGAATGATCGTGCGATTCTCGTAACCGAAGCTGACATTCTTCGCCTCGACGACAAGCGCGCCTGAGCGTTCGGCTTCCTGGACCTGGATCTTCGCCGCACCTTGTTTGTCGCGACGTTCCTGGCGCGTAACGCGCATCGCCTTGAGCGCGCGAACGCGTCCTTCGTTGCGCGTGCGCCTGGCTTCAATCCCTTTGCGAATCCAAACTTCTTCCTGCGCCAGGCGCTTATCGAAAAGCGCGGCCTGCTTTTCCTCGGCGGCGAGCAGTTCATCGCGGCGCTTGAGGAAGGTCTGGTAGTCGCACGACCAGTCGCGAAGCCGGCCGCGGTCGATCTCAGCGATGCGCGTTGCAAGGCGTTCGAGGAAAACGCGGTCGTGCGTGATGAAGACGAGCGTGCCGTCGTAGCGCAGGAGGAAATCTTCGAGCCACTTGATTGACTCGATGTCGAGGTGGTTCGTCGGCTCGTCGAGCAGGAGGATGTCGGGTTCGGAAACGAGCGCCTGGGCCAGGAGCGTTCGGCGCTTCATGCCGGACGAGAGAGAGTCGAACCGCTGATCGCCATCGAGCCCAACGCGCGAGAGAATCGCGCTGACGCGGTGGTCGGTTGAATCGCCGTAACCGTCGCCTTCCCGCAATCCTAGCGAAACTTCGGTGCTGACCGTCATGTCGTGACCGATGGGCACTTCCTGCGGCAGACGGGTGATGCGGAGCCCTTGCTGGCGAATGACCTCGCCTTCATCGGGCTCCATTTCGCCGTTGATTAGCCGAAGAAGCGTACTTTTTCCTTCACCATTACGGCCGACAACGCAGAGCCGGTCGCCACGTTCGATTTGCAGACTGATTCCATCGAACAGTTTTGGTCCACCGTAGGCGAGACTGACCTCGCGCAAACTGAGCAATGCCATGAACCGCCCTCATCCGAATCAAACTCGTGGAAAAGCCCCACGCCACGCATTTTTGCGGCCTGGCAAGTGATTCACCTTACCAGATCGTGGGGCATTTCATCGAGAGGAGACGGTTAACGGGCATCACTTCAAGTTATTTGGCGAACCTGGACATATACTCCGGCGAGGCGAGAAGCGTCGCCGTGAGCGTGTCGGTGGTCGCACCTCGATTCATCTGCTTCAAGAACTTCTTGGCTTCCGCCGCGGTGGCAGGACGATCGAGAATTTCAAGATATGTGCTGATGATCCCAGCGACTCTCGCTTGAGTCGTGCGAAGCAACGTCTGCACAATCTTGGTATGTGACGTGTGGCCCGCGAGCGAGCGGGTTGCTGATTTCACGAAGCTCGCGGGCAGCGGGGCGCCGGCAAGGACGTCTCGGCTGAGTCCTGAGAGGAAGCTCACTGACGTTCCGCCTACCTTTTGATAGTAGGCCGGTGAGCTCAGGATCTGCGCTGCGACGACTGATGATGAGAACGGTTTCAGCTTCAAGGCCGCGGTGATTTGCCCGGGAGTCGGCAACACGCCCAGGTCGCGGAGGTAAGCATTCTGGATCGCCACGATTCGCGCCTGAGGCATTGCCGCGATGGTGTTCACGAACTTCGCGGGAGACGTTCCCTTGCTGAGCGCGCTTTCCCAAATCCCAAGCGAGGCCGCGTCGATCGGTCGATTGAGAAGTTGCAGATAGACGCCATTGAGGAACTGCTCGACCGCATTACCGACTCGCACCGTTGTCGCAGGTGACGAGCTCCCGGTATTGTTTGCATCGCCGTGATAAACCGTCGTCAATACATCAACGCCGATGGGAAGGCTGTCCGAGAAGAGCAGGGCCGTGCCGTTTGTAAGATCGGCCTGGCCGAGGACGATGCCATTCACATAAAAGGTGACCGAACCCATTGGCGGTAGTCCTGACGACGCCGTTACATTCGCCACTAACGCGAGTGGCGCGTTTGGCGTCAGGGCTGAGTCGTATGTGATGAGGCTCGTCGTTGTGGTGGCTCGAGCAATTGTGATGACCGCGGGTGATGCCGCTGTACTGGAGGCGAAATCATGAGAAGTCCCGTAAACGGGGATGATGGTGTGCGTACCCGCGCCGAGATTCGAGATCGTAAATACGGCAACGCCACTGGCGTCGAGTGGGACCGAACCAATAGGTGAATTTCCGTCGTAGAACGTTACCACGCCCGAGGGAATTTGGGATCCGTTCGCTTGAACCTTGGCTGTGAAAGTGATGACTTGGTTAAACGTCGGAGGATTGGTCAACGTCGATACTGTGAAGCTCGTCGTTGTCGATGCTAGAGCAACGTCAAGGGTCGTGGGCGCTGCCGTTGTACTGGGGGCGATATTACCGCCACCGTTGTAGGTCGCGCTGATGTTGTACGTGAGAACGGCGAGGTAGGGGACTGTCAATGTGGCGTTGCCGTTTGCATCGAGCGAGGCTTTACCGAGGGTCGCCGTTCCGTCGAAGAACGTTACGGTACCAGTCGGAATTTCGGTTCCGCTTCCTTTGACGTTGGCTTTGAATGTGATCGCCTGACCATATTCTGCAGGGTTGGGCGAGACTGTGAGCGTTGTTACGGATGGATCGAGCACAAGGATCTTGGCGATGGATGAAGTACCGACCACGTAAACGTTGTCGAACCGATCCACAGCAACGCCGGAAATGGTATCGTCACTTTTTCCTCCGAAGTACGTCGAGAACACAAGACCACTACCGGATCCATTCAATTCTGTCACGAAGCCGTCGTTTCCGCCGCCGAGGGTAGGCTGAGGAACGTCCGGCGTTGTTGGGAAATCGGTCGAGTCGGTATAGCCAACGACCACAGCAGAGCCAGAAGAATCGACCGCAATTCGACCGCCGGAACCCGAATCACCCAGGAACGTTGCATAGTCGAACATTGTGCCGTTCGAGTTGAGCTTCGCGACAAACGGAACAGCATAGATTCCGGAAACGGTGGCTTGAAATGCTCCAGGTGTGGTTACAAAGGATGGGGATGCGCCTCCCGTGACATAGGCGGAACCTGAAGCATCAACTACAATTGCGTTCACATTTACATTATTAATAAAAGTCGAATACTCAATGTCTGTCGCCGTGGGGTTTAGCTTCGTGACAAATCCTTCGACATAATTACCGCCATAGGTGGAATTTGCTGCGCCCGATGTAATCGGAAAATCCCGCGATGCGGTCTGTCCAGTAATGTAGACAGCGCCATCGGGACCGAGAGCGATACCATTCGCAAAGTCCTGGAATGAACCTGTACCGAAGTATGTCGAATAGATCAGGCCCGTGCCGTCTGCATTCAATTCGGTCACAAATGCACTTGCCGGATCAGTTCGATAAGCTCCAGCAGTCGTGGGAAACCCCGGCGATCCCGTGTAACCCACGACCATTGCGTTTCCAGCAGAATTAACCGCGATACCTGTCGCGTAATTCAACGTACTGTCACCTGCGAGATATGTCGAATAGAGCATCGTCGATCCCGTGAGATCGAGCTTCGTCACGAACGCGTGCCAACGGTCGCCGCCAAAGCTGTTGAAGGTAACCGTTCGCTGGAAGGCACCTTCAGTTGTTGGGAAGTCGGCCGCGTCAGAGTATCCCGTAACATACGCATCGCCGACCGTGTCTATTGCGATACCTAGACCAATATTATCTCCCGTCCCGCCGAACATTGTGGAGTAGAGCAATTTGCCGGTCGGGTCATATTTCGCGACGACAATCTTTCTCGCACCTTGTAGAGACGAATCGGCGCCAACGACATAAAGATTGCCCGCGGAATCAAGGGCATTGGTATACGGTACAAATCCAGAACCGTCTGCCTGTTTGGGATCAATCGAATACCCCAGCACCGGGTCAATGACGAGCGGACGCGTTGTGTCATAGGCACCTACGCTGAAGCCAACCTCGCCGTTGGCATTGATCGTATAGCGCCCAGCGACCGGCACGTGTGCTCCGGCCACATCTTGATAGAGCGTTGGTGCCTGTTCGATAAGGTCGCCGGTACCGGTGTGAATGACGAGATTGCCAGACGCGTCGAGGCTTGGCGTTCCCGCTCCGCTCACACCCATGTGAATCGAGCTAGGCGATGCGCCGGGGGCCACAATGAAGTCGTATTCGAGGCGGCCTTGATTGCCGTAGTAGGTCAGGTCGATACCAGGATAGACATTCGCATATCGAACGTGTGAATAACTCGTAGCTCCGGTTGTCCACGCGGATGGCTTGTTACTGATGAATTGATTGGTCGTACCTGCGAGCGGATCTTCACCTGTGGCCACAGCTGACGGCGACGAACTAATCAGTGAGAGACGTATCGGCGAATCGTTGCCTGACATTCGCAGCGTAGCGCCGGTGGAATCGAGCGCGACGGAATAGTCGGCCGTGTTCGCTAAATACTGAACTTCGTTCGGAGTCTGTTCGGAACGGCTGGGTTGGAAACTTAGCGGCAACTGTGCGAATTCAGAGAGTCGTACGCTTTGGGATATGTCGCCGTTAAGAAGCTGTCGGTCTTCGAGACGCTCAAGGATTGCAGTTTGGAAAGTCGCTCGTCGATATTTACGAACCATGATCGTCGACTCCAACTTTTTCACTTAAATTCGCACGAACGGCCTGCGGTCTACAGCGCCCAGATGAACAGAACCGCAAAGGCGACTTCAGTTTACCATACGAAAGCATGCCAACACGATGTTTTATCTACAAATTAATATGGGTGGGCGTCTCGAAAGTAGCTGGTAAACTCGTTACACTAACGAGCACCGATGGGATCGGCGGATTTCAACTTGGATCTCTGACGGATGTCTAGTTATGCTTGCCCCGCAATTCGATCTGACCCCCGATTCTGGCCGGGTTTAGCCAAGAATGAGAAGCAAATCCTTTGAATGCACGCTGATCTTGCTCGATCGGGGGCACGCCAATCTTCGATTCCGGCGAGGAATTCACGCGGCGCTTTGCGTTGAGAGCTATCTAGACCGGTCCCTTGCATCCTTTGAACCGAAGCAATGCAAGCCTCGTTCCCACGAAAAGTCGTGAGAACGAGCAAAGAGAGATCACTTGGAGTGGCCTCATTTCGCGCCATTGCCAGGAAATCTGGAAATATATTCCGGTGTTGAGAGCAGCGTGGTTACAAGCGTGTCGGTCGTTGCACCCTTATTGAACTGCTTGAGGAACTTCTTGACCTCAGCCGCTGAGGCAGCGCGACCGAGGATTTTAACATAGACGTCGTTGATCGCCGCGACTCGGGCGGGAGTCGTACGTTGCAAGGATTGAACAGCCTTGGTTCGTGATGTCTGGCTCGCGATTGAGCGGGTTGCTGATTTGACGATGCTCGCAGGCACGGGGGCACCGTGAAGGACGTCTCGGCTGAGCGCGGAGAAGAAGCCTGCGGCCGTTGCGCCTGCTTTTTGATAGTAGGTTGGCGACCCCAGGATCTGGGCTGCCACGGCGGAGGATGAGAACGCTTTCAGCTTCAAGGCAGCGGTGATTTGGTCGGGGGTCGGCGACGTGCCAAGGTATTGGGCGTAAGCATTCTGGATCGCCACGATTCGCGCCTGAGGCATCTTCGCGATCGCGGTTACGAACTTCGTGGGGGAAGTTCCCTTGTTGAGCAAGCCTTCCCAGACCCCGAGCGAGGCAGCGTCGACCGTTTGATTGAGAAGCTGAAGGTAGACGGCGTTGATGAATTGCTCGGTCTTATTACCGACTTGCACCGTCGCTACCGACGACGAACTCGCCGAGTCGTTTGCATCGCCCTGGTAAATCGCCATCACGGCGTTCGCACCGATGGCAAGGTTGGGGAGATTCAACGTCGCGGAGCCGTTCGTGAGGCCGACCTGGCCGATGACTGTGCCATTCAAATAGAAGGCGACTGAGCCGGTTGCCGCCAGTCCGGATGATGCCGCCACAACGGCCGTGAGTGCGACGGGCGTGAACGGCGCCACGGTCGCGGGCGAAGTTGTGAGAGTTGTCGTCGTTGTGGCGGGAGCGACCGTCACGACGGTGGGCGATGCCGTTGTGCTGGAGACGACGTTTCCATTGCCGCCATAGGTCGCCGTGATGTTGTGCGTGCCGGCGCTGAGGGTTGAGATTGTGAGTACGGCGTTACCGTTGGCGTCGAGCCCACTTGAACCGATCGACGTTGAGCCGTCGAAGAACGTCACCGTTCCCGTTGGTAGTTTGGAATCAGATTGTTTGACGTTTGCCGTGAAAGCGATGGCTTGACCGAAGACCGAGGAATTTGTTGGTGACGATGTGGTCAGAGTTGTCGTTGTCGTGGCTTGAGCCACTGTGACGAGTGTGGACGAGATTGTTGCACCTGCGGAGACGTTGCTATCGCCGCTGTAGCTTGCGGTGATGTTGTGTGCGCCAAGGGTGAGAGTCGAGATCGTGAATGTGGCTTTGCCGGTGGCGTCGAGCTGGGCGGTTCCGATCGCCGTTAGTCCGTCGAAGAATGTCACCGTACCTGTTGGTTTTTGAGTGCCACTTCCTTGAACGTTCGCTGTGAGAGTAATCGCTTGACCGATCCCCGCGGGATTGGGTTTGGCAGTAATCGTCGTTACCGATGCGTCGAGCACCAGGATCTTGGCGACGGATGAAAGCGCCGCGACATAAACATTGCCCTGCTCATCAACGGCAACACCAGATCCGACATCGGTGGATTGTCCACCGAGATAGGTCGAAAAGATGAGACCTGTGCCGGTTGGATTCAGTTTGGTGACAAAGACGTTCGTCGCGCTGATCAGGGTACTTTGGGGAACGTCGGGCGTGGTTGGAAAATTGGGGGAAGATGTACCACCGACAACTACCGCAGCTCCATTGGGATCGACCGCGATCTGACCGGCGGAGGCGGAATTACCGAGGAATGTGGCGTAGCCGAAGGCTGTTCCGGTCGGATTCAGTTTCAGGATGAAGGGAATCACATCGGACGCGGAGCCGGTTCTTTGAAAAGCTCCCGACGTGGTTGCGAAGGTTGGGGGCGCGTTGCCTGTCACATAGGCAGAACCCGAAGAATCAACCGCAATTGAATTGGGATATGCGTTATTGATAAACGTTGAGTACTCGATACCCGTGCCCGTCGGGTTCAGCTTTGTGACGAATCCTTCGAGGGAACTATGGTCATAGGTCGGGTTCGCCGCGCCTGTTGTTGTTGGATAATCACTGGACGAAGTCTGTCCGACGACGTAGACAGCACCATTTGAATCGAGCGCCAGGTCGTACGCAAAATCCTGGAACGAGTCCGTTCCGAGGTAGGTCGAGTAGATCAGACTCGAACCATCTGTGCTCAATTCGGCCACGAAGGAGCTGGCGGGAGTCGTTCGGTAGGCTCCGGGAGTGGTTGGAAACCCGGCCGATTCCATGTAGCCCGCAACGAACACATGCCCATATTGGTCGACCGCAATTCCGGTCGCACTATTTGATGAGGTTGTGCCAGTGAGATAGGTCGAGTAGAGCATTGTCGACCCGGTGGGGTCGAATTTTGTCACGAATGCGTGGTAACCGTCGCCACTTGTTCCGGTACGCGTGGGTTGATAGGCACCGGCCGTTGTTGGGAAGTCGGCCGCGCTGGTGTATCCGGTCACATACGCATCACCGGCCGCATCCACTGCAATGCCCAGGCCGACGTTGTCTGCCGTTCCGCCGAACGTTGTGGAGTAAATCAGCTTGCCATTGGGATCAAACTTCGCCAGCACGATCTCTCTCGACTGTCCTTGTCCCGAGCCTACAGTGCCAACGACATAGAGATTGTGTCCGGCGTCGACGGCCACGTTGTAAGAAGAGAAAGCAGAACCATTGGCCAGCTTGGAAGCACTCGAAAATGCCAGCACCGGATCGATGACCAGCGGCTTCGTTGTGTCGTAGGTGCCGACGCTGAAACCAACGTCGCCGTTAGCTCCGAGCGTATAGTGCCCAGCGACCGGCACACGCGCTCCCGCCACATCCTGATAAAGCGTGGGTGCCTGTTCGACGAGATCGCCGGCGCTGGTGTGAATGACCAGATTACCAGAGGCATCGAGACTCGCGGAACCTCCGCTTACGTTCAGGTGAATCGCGCTGGGTGATGCGCCTGGGGCAACGGTAAAGTCGTATTCGAGGTGTCCCTGATTGCCGTAATAAGTCAGATCGATGCCAGAATAGACGTTCGAATATGTGACTCGCGAATAACTCGAGGCGGCGGTCGACCAGTCCGAAGGATTGTTGCCGATGAATTGATTGGTGGTGCCTGCGAGTGGGTCTTCGCCCGTCGCCACGGCCGATGATGCCGAACCAATCAGCGAAAGCCGGACCGCTGAATTGCTACCCGACATCTGGAGCGTGGCTCCTGTCGAGTCGAGGGCGACCGAGTATTCGCCGGTGTTGGCCAAGTACTGAATTTCGTTCGTGGCGGAGTGGCTGGGCTGGAAGCTTAGCGGCATTTGCGCGAGCGCGGAGAGGAGCACGCCCTGCGAGACGTCGGCACTGAGTAGTTGCCGGTCTTCGAGAAGTTCGAGGATCTTGGTTTGGTGAATCGCCCGTCGATATTTACGAACCATGATCCTCAACTCCCTTTTGATAGGATGCTCTATCCCTGGTTGCAGTCAGCTTGTCACGCGAAGATACACTACAATCGATTTCATCTCTATCATTTCAACAGTGACCCACCACCATCGGCGGGCCACTGTTGGCGAATCTCTCAGGAAACGCTGCCGTTGAACGTAAGCAGGCTGTCGTACGTGTTGCCGCCGTGGCTCTTGAGAATGTTGAACAAGGTGCCCTCGTTCTCGGCCAGGTAGCTGATCAGGTCGTGCTGAAGTTGCTTTGCCAGGGTGCGAATGGTGTCGCGCGTGGGCGAGGTGAGGTCGGTGGCGTCGACGGTCTGTTGCCATGTCGGCAGCAGATTCTTCGCGCCGTAGGGAATGTGATGCGAGAGTCGTGCGAGGTCGGCGTCGAGCCGCGTGACGTTCTTGGTATCGGCGAACCGGGCCATGATGGTGTAGAGACCATCCCAGCCATCGTGGCTGCCCGAAATGATTTGCGTGAATGTGTGCGATGTAAGGTTGATCGCGTTCTGGCTGACGCCGGCGGGGGCGTGGACGTAGTCGAGCGTTGAGTCGAACCGGCCGCCGCCGAAACCGACCGGGGCTGTTTTTGAGCCTCGAGCAGTTTCGGTCAGGCTGGCCGATTCGCCGGTGGTCGCGGTTGCGCTGAACTGACTGGTAAAAGTACCCAGCGCCGAGGGATTTTCCTTAATGATGATCGTTGCCACTGCGCCGGCGGGGATATCACCCACCGGAATCACGATCGTCGAACCCGATGACGAGCTAGGTGTGTTTGTCGAGGAAACGAAGCTGACTCCGCTCGAGAGCAAATCCGTAAGCACGACACCCTTCACCAACGTGCTGCCGGTATTGGTGATCTGGATTGCGTAGCTGACTTCAGTTCCAACCTTCACCACAGTCGCCGACGGAATCACATTCATCACGAGCGGATTCGTGCTGCTGGTGGCAATCGTCGCGGTGCTGGTGGTTGAGGCGGTTGTGCTGTTGGGACCGGTGATTGTAACTTTCGGGCTGAAGGTACCGGTTGTGGCGTAGTCGTGCGTGGCGACGACGTCGTATCCGCCCTGTGCGTTCGCGACGATTGTGCCGGCGCCTGTTTTACCGTCGCCAAAGTCGATTGATGCCGAGAAGTTCGCCGCGGCGCCGACGGGTGTCGCCGTGAAGTGCGCGAAGGTGTATGCGGCTGTTGCGCCTGCGACGCCTGTGATTGTTGTGCTTTGCGGCGTGAGCGCAGGGTTAACGACGGCGACGGTGAGCGTGCGGATATCGCGCGGGTCGGATGTGCTGCCTCGGCTGGTGGCGCCGGTTTGTTGAACAGCAACTTGAATGTTCAGATTACCAGTAAAGCCGGCCTTGGGTGTGACAGTGACCTGATTGCCATTCACTTGAACCGTGGCGTTGTTCAGGCCGTCGGGCTCGGATGCAGTGTAGGTGACCGGGTCGTTTTCGAGGTCGGTCGAGCTGAGCGTGAAGGTGATCGGAGTTCCGACGGCCGTTGTTTGGTTGGCGACAGGCGTCAGGAACGGCGGGTCGTTCGTGGTGTCGGCCTGGAAGTTGGCCTGGAACATCTGGCTTTGCGTGGTGTGATCGACACTGTCGGTGCCGGTCACTGTAATGCTTGACGAACCTGTGCCGGCGGGAGCCTGGATCATCAGCACTGTGTCGGACGTGTCTTGAATGATGCTGGCGCTGGTGATGGTGATGGGCGTGAGCGGCTTGTCGCTGCTATCGGTTGCGACGGAGTCGATCGCCTGGAGTACGCTCTGGCCACTGACGATCTGGCCGAAGAGGTTGTAGTTGAAATCAAGGAAGCGCTGGGCACCGACGGTGACGAAGAACTGCGAGCCGTTCGTGTTCGGGCCTGAGTTCGCCATGGCGAGCTGGCCGCTGCCATCAAAAATTGCGTTGGCGTTGAATTCGTCGGGGAAGGTGAAGCCAGGTCCGCCGGTGCCATCGCCCTTGGGGTCGCCGCCCTGAATCACGAAGTTCGAGATCACCCGGTGGAATGTGAGGCCGTCGTAGAATTTCTGATTCACCAGGTTCGTGATTTCGCTGACCGTATTAGGCGCGAGATCGTCGAAAAGCTGGAAGACCATGTCGCCATAATTGGCAACACTGATTTTGAGATAGGGGTGGTCCGAGCGGACAGTGGCGGTAACTGCTGAATTGCTGCTGGTTACCGTGTAATTGATGGGGTTGCCGGCGGAATCTGTACCATGAACGGGAACAAAGATGGTTTTTGTGGCGGGTAGGCTGACGTTGCTGATTGGGTCGAGGGCAACTGTGAGCAACTGCCGCGACTCGAGTGATTCGAGCACGATCGCGCGCCCCTTGGAACCGAGACCAACTCGACGAACTGACTTTTGACGCTTAGCCATGATGCGAGAGAACCTCCCAGCTGTGCTGCCCCGTCATGCACTCCATTCTGATTGCGTGCATGCTTGATGTTAGCTACGGTGAGTGGTCGCGTCAAGTGACAGGGGAGCCTCGAATTCATACGTGTTTAGCGGCGGCAACACACGATTTACATTGAACGTAGCCGAGCGTAAGCAGCGTAATGACGCGTAAGGCGTGAGCTGGTAACTGAGCTATCGCCGTCGTTTTGCGATTCGGTAAGCTGGAACGCCTCGAAAATGAGCGATTGGGATAGGGGTGTGGTGTGATGACCGGGACGATTCTTGACGAGATTGTGGCGTCGAAGCGGGTGGAAGTGGCGTCGTCGCGCAAGCGGCTGCCGCAGGATGAGCTCGAGGTGCAGGCCGCTTCGGCTCCGCCGGTGCGCGACTTCCTTGGTGCGCTGGCTGGTCCTGGACCGATTCGCCTGATCGCCGAGGTCAAGAAGGCGAGCCCTTCCGCCAAGGTCATTCGCGAGGATTTCGAGCCGATTTCGATCGCTCGGACCTACCAGGCCCATGGCGCAGCGTGTTTGAGCGTGCTTACCGATGCCCCCTATTTTCAGGGACATATTTCCTATCTCGCCAGAATTCGCGCAGCCGTGGCGATTCCGCTCTTGCGCAAGGATTTCGTGATCGACGAGTATCAGGTCGTCGAGGCGCGGCTGGCCGGGGCGGATGCGGTGTTACTCATCGCCGAAATCCTTAGCGATGAAGAACTTAAGTCGCTCATCCAGAGCATTCGCGGCTGGGGGATGACGCCACTCGTCGAGTTTCACGACGAGGCGAACCTAGCGCGCGTGCTCGACGCGGGTGCCGATCTGGTCGGGGTCAACAACCGCGACCTCAAGCACTTTGTCACCGATCTCGACCTGACTTTCCGCCTCCGCTCGCAGATCCCCAGCAATGTAACGCTCGTCAGCGAAAGCGGGATTCGTACACGGGAGGATGTCGAACGCCTGGAAGCGGCCGGTGTCTCGGCGATTCTCGTCGGCGAAACGCTGATGCGTTCCCCAGACATCGGTGCGGCCGTTGAAGCGTTGCTCGGCCTTACCGCCGGTGAAAGTCGCTAAATCAGGCGGCGCGGTTGAGTTGCTTGGGCTCGATGGTGAGTTCTGGTTCTGCGGTCTTATTTGGCTTGTCCGTAGCGCCACGCGATACAAGCACCAGGTTTCTTAAATAAACGAAGACGCCCAGGCTTTGACCGACGATGATGACAGGGTCTTGCTTGTACGAGGCATAGACGAGCAGAGTGCAACCGCCGATGAGGCTAAGCCACCAGAAGCTCGACGGCACGATCGACTTTCCCTGACGTTCTGAGGCGAGCCACTGCACCAGGAATCGGGCGGTGAAGATCGCCTGTCCCAGAAAACCGATCGCCAACCAGGCGGAAGTGCTTTTCATGACGCGAGTTCCGCTCGTTGGTGGTGAGTTTTGTGGTCATGAGGCCGCGGAACTGCCAGGTGCGGGCGATTCACCCGCGCTGGCTCGAGACGCATAATCTGGTACTGGACAGGCCGACGCATCAGCCAGGCGACGCCAAAGAGGTCGCTCACAACGCGTAGCGAGCGGTTCCAGATCGTGTAATGCGATTTTCCCGCCCCGCGCGGCCGGTGAGTGACCGGCACCTGCACGATTCGGCACCCGTCACGCAACAGAAGTGGGCCGAGAAAGCGATGCATACCGTGGAATGCGGGAAGCTGTAAAGCATGATCGCGACGGAAGATACGCACCGAGCAGCCGGTATCTTTGATCGATTGCTTAAGAAGGGAATTGCGAGCACGATTGGCCCAGCGGCTAATCACGCGCTTGGACCAGACATCTCGCCTCTGGGCACGCCAGCCGAGGGCGGCGTCGTGGCCGGGCAGGGCATCCCACAAGCGCACAAGGTCGGCAGCGTGATTCTGAAGGTCGGCGTCAAGCAGGGCGATCCACTCGGAACGCGAGGCGCGAATGCCTGCGAGCGTTGCTGAGGATTGTCCCACGTTGCGGTCAAGCCGAAGCGGCTGAAGTTCGGGATACTTAAGCATTAATCCAGCAAGAACTTGTGGCGAGTCATCGGTTGAGCCGTCGTCGACGATCAGGATGTCGAAGCCCCCGAGTTTATGAGTGGCGCGTAGGGGAGCGGTAAGGGGCTGCAGGGCCTCGACGATTTCGGCCACAAGTTGCGGCAGATTCCCCGCTTCATTCTTCGCGGGCACGACGACGGAAAGCCATGGCGCAGAGGCTTTTAGGCCATGGGGCGCGACGTCTCCGGGTTTGGTGTGCGGTGGGTCGAAGCGTAGAGCCACTTTGGGCAAACTCCCAATCCGTGGGGGAACTGAATCGCGCGGTAGGCAATTAACCGGTTTATCGACATTTTCGGTCTTATCGCTGAAGTCGACAACCTCGGATCGACCGCCAAGCCAATTCTGGACGGATGGCTTCATCGCTGCTAAGCTACGACCCACCGTTCCCAACATGAAGTCGCAGCTTGTTTTGAAGCGAGAGACGTGGCAGCGCCCATCGAAATCTTACCGATCGAGTCACTCGAATTAAGCGCCCTTAGTTTGGCGGTATATGGGGATCCCGAGTCCGAGCTAGCCGACCTCGAAGCAAGTATCAGAGTTGATGGTGTTCTTGTGCCCCTCGTTGTGGCACCCAGGGACGATCGTGGTCTCTCCGAGGTGATTTCCGGCAACCGGCGACTCGCCTGCGCTCGGCGTTTGGGCATCTCTAATTTGGCGTGTGAGATCAAAGCGTTTGCCGATGAGCCGGAAAAGCAGCGCGCGATGCTCGTTTATAACCGCCAGCGCCGCAAGCGGTTCTCGCAATTGATGCGTGAGGCGGATTTGCTCGAGGCAGTCGAGCAACCTAAGGCAGCCGAGCGCCGTGCGGCAAACTTGCGGCAGAATCAAAACCGGCCCGATCGTCGAAATTCCGACAATCGACAAGGTCGCGCCGATGAGACCATCGCGCAGCTCATTGGTCTGGGCGGCAAGGACCTTTATCGCCAAGCCCGCTCCATCTGGAAGGCAGTGCTCGCTGGCGACACGCGTGCACAGAGTAGCCTGATTTTGCTCGATCGCGAAGAGAAGACGATTCACGCTGCTTACAAAGACTTACGGCGGCGCGATCGTTTCTCGGCCAATTTCAAACCAACTCCCTACGATGTCTGGTCATTCCGCCACGATCGAGCGTTCGGTATTCCGCATCCCGGCGCGATTCCTCCAGCCATCGTCGCGCATACCCTATATTACTACACCAACCCAGGCGGGATCGTCGTCGACCCGATGGCCGGCGGAGGTACGACGATTGATGTTTGCGCTTCGATGGGTCGGCGCTGTCTGGCTTATGATATCGAGCCCAGCCGCAGCGACATTAAAAAGCATGACGTGCGGAGCGGAATTCCGGTGGAGGCATCGGGATGCGACCTGATCTTCCTCGATCCCCCGTATCATACGATGCTCGTAGACGCGTATGGACCCGAAACCGTTGCGGGCATGCCATTTAGTGGCTGGGTTGAGTTTCTTGAAGCTGTAGCTTCAGCCGCTTTTGAAACGCTGGCGCCTGGCGGCCACATCGCGCTTCTGCTCGCAAATCAAACGGAAAAGGATTTGCCCAGAGGTTTCGGGTATCTCGATCACGCTTTTTATGGATATCAGGCAATCGTGAAGGCGGGGTTCTTGCCGCAACGGCGGATCAGTTGCCCGATGTCGGGTGCATTTTTGCCCCAGCATGTGCGCAAGGCGCGCGAGGAAGGGCGGCTTCTGGGGCAGGTGCGCGATCTTCTTATCGCGCGTAAACCAACCTAGACCGAGCGAAAGATACCTAACTCAGGAAGTCACTCGGGCTCGCCGGCAGCCAGTTCGTAAACCTTGGCGCGAATGAATGGGTTCGAGAGCGTGGGATTCCGTCGCACAAGGGGCGCCGGTAGCTCGGCAATCGCCTGTTCGATCAGTTTATTAATGTCGTCGGGCGCGAGTTGTTGCAAAACCAGGCCGATTGCGGCCTCTTCAGATGCCTGATTTTGCTCCACTCGGCTTCGCTCTTTTTTGGCTTCAACCACCTGCATCCGCGCGGCAAGTTCGCGGCGGCGGGATTCGAGGCGATCGGCGACCTGGGGCAGGAGGTCGTAGCCGTCTTCGATACCCGCGCGGATGTAACCGGGGCCGTTTTGCAATTTGCCCTGGCTTTGAAGGTAGAAAGCGTTGAGCAAAACCTTCGCGACCGCTTCTGGATCTTTCTGTGCGGCGAGCTTTTCAGCAAGGCGGCGCGGAATGCCTTGGTCTGTCAAAAGCTCTTGTAAATCAACAGCAACCTGCAACCGTCCATCCGAGGAGAGACGGAACGGTGTTCCCGGAATCGGGATGCTGTTGGTTTCTTCTCTCGGTCTTTGTTCTTGTTTGGGCCCAACGGCGGGGCCGCTCTCTTCGAAGAATTGGGCCAGTGCGCGCCCAACATTTGGACCACCTTCGAGGGGTGGGTGTAAAGATTTTGGACCAGTTTTAAGGGGTACCTCTAAAGATTTTGGACCAGTTTTGGTGGCTTTCTGAGTCGACCTTGCAGATTTTGAGGACGGTCGCGCGGGAGCCTCGCGAAGAATCTGGTATGCAGTGGCCCGGCCGCGCGACTTGTGGGTCGCGAGTAGGCCGGCGCGGACGAGTTCGTCGATTGCGGTAAGAACGGTCTGCCGGCTCAGGCCGCCTTGCTGGGCGATCGTGCGAATACTGGGGTAAGCCCAGCCGGTGCCGAAATCGGAGTAGAGGCCAATGATGAGATAGACCTTGATCGCTGATCCACCGAGGACTTTGAACGACTCCGAGCGTAAAAGGTCGTGTTCAACGCGAAAGAAAAGAGAATCCATGCCGCCCGCCACCTTCTTGGGATCCGCCTGAGTTGCCAGCAGATTGTCAAAATCGTTCTCAATCAATCATCAGCTTCGCGCAAGGTCAGTCATGCGCGACGTTTTGAAGCGGGTCGGGCACGTAATAGGTCTTTACCTTGCCCCGCTCATGCGTGGTCGAGACAACGAGTCCGAGCTCCTCGAGCTGGACCAGGCTGTCGATCAGCGTTGGCGTGGAAAGGCTCGTCTTCGACCGCAGGAAGGAGAGACTCAAGGAAACACTCTGATCGGGTATGCCGCCGCAGGCGTCGATCACGACGAGGTAGACCTTGATCGCCTCTCCCTTAATGCGGGCCAAAAAGCCACGGTCGAAGAGGACACTTTTGAGCCATTCGGTTTGAACCGGCGTTGCAACCGACACTGGAACCCCCTACCGCAGACTTGGCGGCGACTTTTGAGCACTGTCGTCAGAGAGCCTCGAGCGAAAAAGTGGGTCGTCTCTATATAGAGAGTGACTGGGAACTCGACCAGGACACCTGGTTTACCGCGCCCCACAGCTCATAAGAAGCGAAGACTCAGCGTCGAAAGGCGAGGGTTGTAGTCTCTATCGAGACATTGGGCCTGCCTACTCGACGAAAACCGCGCAGTCTCACGCGGCTCGAAGAAATCAGGGATTTTCTCGACCAACCTCTTGCATTACCTCCAGGAGGTGATACTATTTCCCTTGTCGCCGCTGAGATGCGAGCGACGCGAAGTTGAAGTGAGACACGGACGACGGGTCAAACTACGACTACATTATAGCGGCCGGAGCCAACCCGAAAGG
>CAMFLR010000008.1 GCA_945957605.1 uncultured Isosphaeraceae bacterium | reverse complement strand
ACCCTCCGCTGGGACGACGGAATCTGGTGGCTCGACTTCAAGAAGCACTACACCCGCCCGTTCTTCACCCCGTATCCCTTCGGCATCTTCGCTTACTAAGCGATACCGTCTGAAGCGACACGAAATCGAATCCGAGGCCGCGACGATCCCTCTTCGTCGCGGCCTCGGTGCGTTTCGAACACCGAGTTATCTGCTGGTTCACTGTCCCAGCCGATATGGCCGCCGGCTTTTGTAGAGTGCCAGTCGTGTTGCGCCTTCGGCTCGCAATTCAGGCGGAAACGTCGTCGCGTTCGCCTTTTCCTGCCACGAAACGGCACTCGCGAAATCGCCAAGCTCCGCCTGAGCGGCCGCCAGTGCATGAAGGGCGAGTTCATCCGGCGTGTTCCTCAACTCGCATGCACGATTCGCGAGCGACAATGCCTTCTTTCCGTCTCTCACTGCAGGATCGGGACAGGCGGCAAGGAGCGTCGCCAGATTCGTCATCGCGCCGATGGATTTATGGTTCAATTCCAACACGGTTTCAAAATCATGACGCGCCTTGGCATATTGATGTGCATCCACAAATATGCGACCTCGCGTGTAATAATCGTCCTCCTCTTTACTGATACGAATCGCCGCACTGGCTTCAGCGATGGCCCGATCCTATTCCTTGAGTCCTGATAGCGCCATCGCAAGTTTGATATGAATCGACGCCTTTTGTGCGGAAGTCGTGGCGAACCGAATCGCGTGCTCAAAATCTGCCGCGGCATTTCGGTGTTCTTGACGCAAAAGGTAAATCATTCCGCGTGCTTGATAGACGGGCGCGTGCTCGGGTGCTAGTCGAATCGCGACTGTACAAGCTTCAAACGCCTTTTCAAAATCAAGCTCTTTCATCCACCGCTTAGCCGCCTGAAAAAACTCCAGTCCCACTTGCGGACTTGGTTTTACTTCTGGGTCGAGCTGAAACGCCGCAGCAATGTTAGTGAGCGAGCGTGCGAAGTCTTCCTTGTGCAGCCACGCGATCGCGCTTTCCTTGTAGGCAATTGCGCACCGGGGATCGAATCGAATCGCCTGGCTACAGTCGAGAATTGTGTTCTCGAACTCGCCTTTCTCACCCCACGCAAGGCCACGGCCAACGAGCGAATTCGTCGAATTGGGGTCAATTTGAAGCGCACGGCCGAAGTCGGCGATCGCATTGTCGTATTTGGCATCTTCGATCGAGATAGCGGCGCGGAGCTGATATCCGAATTCGCGCTTCGGATTTATCTCAATGGCTTGAGTGCAGTCGCTGGTAGCAGCATCAAACTTCCGCAATCGCTGATGCACTCGCGCGCGATCAAGGTAACCCCATTCCTCTCGCGGGTTCAGGCGAATCGCGTTGGAAAGATCCTCGATTGCCTTCAAATGAAGGTCTTTTACGGCGTAGATCTGCCCTCGAGCATGATAAGATCCGGCGGTATTGGAATCGAGGCGAATGGATTCATCGAGATCAGCAAGAGCTAGATCCAATTCACCGTGCTCGCGATGGACCTCGCCCCGACGCCGAAAAAGCTCGGCCTCGGGACTTGCCGCGATCAGTTTGGAGTAAAACGACACTGCATCGTCGTAACGAGTAATGCCGCTGGCGTGAATCCACCTTGGAACACTTTTGACATCCGAAATCATCTTCAGCCATTCGCCCTTCGCATCGACAAGGCAAAAGAGCACTTTCAGGTCTATCAACTTCGAAGGATCGATGTGGGCCGACACGTCGGAACGAGCGTCGACAGAGATCGAGGGTTTGGGATGAGCCTTGGAATTGATGACAATTGGCGTTGGAGGGTCTTCGGCTTTGAGTGGGCTCAGTGCGAACAGGGTCAAAGCAACCATATACGCGTAACGGCGCATTGCGTTCATTGCACGATCCCTCGCGTCAGCCGATGGTGCATTGGAATTGTCGGCGCGAAGCATATCGCCGATCGCCGAAACGAGCAACGCATAAGTTGCCATAAACGCCACGGATCCGTCAGCGAATCAACGGGATATCGCCTTGAGCGCAATTTTTGCAGCCATCGCCAGATTGGCGTCGTCTTCTTCGATCACTTCCTTCAGTGCCGAGGCCGCCGATTTCGCCTTGGGCCCAATCTCGCCAACAGCCGTTACCGCCGCGAACCGCGTTCCTGGAGCTGCGTTTTCGTCGGAGATCACCTCACTGAGCGCCGAAACCACTCGAGCCACCGGCCGGCCAATCTCTCCCAGGGCATGCGCTGCTTCTCGGCAGACGACCGGGTCGTCGTCGTTGAACATGCGTGATATTAGTTCTTCCGTCGCCGGTTCGGCGGCTTCGGCCAGTCCGCCGAGTGCTCGGGCGGCGATCCGTCGCATGTAGGCGTCTTGATCATTCAGACGGCGCCTCAAGACGGGCAGGGCGCGAATCGCTTTCGGGCCGATTTCGCCAATTGCCACAATCGCTCGCCGCGCGACAGCTCCTTCGACATCGTTTGTCGCCTTGGCGAGTGCATCAACCCCCGCTTCAGCCGCCGGCCCGATCGCCCCGAGCGCACTGGCCGCATAACCGCGAACTTCAGAGGATGAGTCAGTTAACGTAATCTGCGCAAGCCTGGGGACTGCGCTCGCCGCTTTGGTACCGCGGCGGCCGAGGCGGACGGCGGCGGATCCGCGACGATCTTTGTCGGGATGCGAGAGATCCGCGAGGTCGCGGGCAAGGTCGGCCGATGATTTGGATGTTGGGGGTTTTGGCGGTGCAGCCACCTGCGCAGGGGGAGCAAACCCGGCGCTGAAAGGGCAGGCGGCAAGGAAAACGAGGCAAGCACGGCGACTGACAAGAGGAATTTGACGCCGCATCCCGAAAAATCCTCACACGCAGACCATGACGCGTTCGATAACACAAGCACATGACCGGAGACGACGGCTGGGTTACCGGTGCGATGGGATGTTCCATCGTACACAATCCGGCAGGTCGCGTCCCCGGTGCCGTCGCCGGTGGGGTGGGAGTTGCCCCTCGGCCCGTTTGCGCACGTTCCCAAGGAGGGGAAATACCATGACCCGATCCGCGCGGCACCAGGGCCCCAAAGCCCCGCGCTGGGTTCGCGGCCTGCTGACGGGTGCCCTGTTGGCAGTCTTCTCGACGAACATGGCGGGCTGCGGACTGTCGTATGTTTTCCGCAACATCTCGCCGCTCCACGTAACGGGCTGGTCGTTTGCCTGGCCGATTCTGCCGTCGCAGCAGCAACGGCTCGAAAACGACATGAAGCGTGAAGAACGCGACCGCGTGCCGATTCTCGACCCGATTCCGGGTGAGTTCGCCCCGCCGACATGCCTCGACCCGCCGACCGAGTACGAAGTGTTTGAGAAGATTCCCAAGTTCCGTAACGGCTCGCCGCCGTTCTACGAGACTCAGCGGAACAACTGCCGCTTCCTCATCGAAAAGATTGGCGAAAAGGTCGATCCGGTCAAGATCTACCCCCTCGCCGGTCCCTGCCAGCTGGTTCACTGCCACTACAAGTGCACCGTCTACTTCGACGAGCTCTACTGGTCGGACTACCCCATTCCGTTCAACCACCGCAAGGCTCGTGTTGAAGTGGTGTACATCGACAAGGATCACCTCCGCCGCGCCGCTGGCCCCGCCAACGCCGCGACACCCCCATGATCTGAGTCCAAGACTCGTTTGACCGACTCAAACGCAGTTCCAAGCCCTCCCGGCGCAATGCCTGGAGGGCTTGTTTCGTTTTCAGGGAACCGGGCATCTTTCCGATCAAACGGGCACTTTTATACTTGCGACAATGTCCAGAACCAGATCGTAAATGGCCACGCAATTGCTCCCAGAACAAGCGTGAGCAGAATTCTATCGCGCGTCGTGTAGTCGTTCCGAAGGTCGCAGCCAGATAGCGGCTTGTTCAGGTGAGCGATAATGAGTTTCGCCAGAATCGCCGGCGCGACAATCCCGATCATGGCCATCGCATCAACCGCGTCCCTGATCGCCCAAAAGATCAGGGCGCAGATGGCAACGGCTGTCAGCATGCGCCGAGTCCGCCAGGTGGGTCTCACAGAGACGACTACTAGGAGCGGTCCAACAATTCGCAACGAAGTGGCGCCAGAATCCGCTCACTTGCGGTGCGCACGTTCGTCGAATAGCGTGCATAATCGTAAGTGATCATTTCCAGCATTTCACGGCAGTGGCCGCCGGAAGCGCGGTCCGACCAACGTCTCAATCCATCCCGAATCTGGTTTGTGAGGGCAGATCAATGCGATCGCTCCTCCCAGGAAAGCACACGCGCCGACTCATCCTGCGAGCCGGCCTATTCGTCGCGATCTCCACGCTCGCCGCTTCAGGCGGTATCTATGCTTGGGCTCTCCAATCTCATCGCGCCTGGTATCGCGACGTCGAAAACCGCATCGTCATGCTGGCCGATCGCTGTCCACCAGGCATCAGCCACGCGCAGTGGGCCTACTGCCTGCATTGGACCTGGAATCTCCACGCAAACTACGGCACCATCGGCGACTGGAACCCCGACGACCGTGTTTCCTTTCTCAACGAGTTTGACCAACGCCTCAATTCCGACGTCGATCTGAACTCGATCGCATGGATCTGGGACGAGTATTCCCAGCAATCACCGGGCGCTCGTCATTATGACGAAGTCTATCGTCCGACCGATGAAATCCATGTTCGCGACTTTTTTACGGGCCAAGAATCCAACTACAACCTCAACTGGTTGCTCGAAAGGCTGATCGAAGTTCGCGGAGCCAGCGATTAGCAAAGCTTTCACGGCAAGTAAAAGCCCAGAATTGTTCAATTCTCAACAACACTCATAGCCAATTCTGAATCATGCGTGCGAGATTGACAGCAATACCGTAAGCCAATTGTCTGGCGAATCGCCGTTATATACTCTGGAGCGATTCTGTTTTGGATCAGGCATTATCGGGCACGGACCTGCACTCTCCATGGCGATTTCATCTTTTCTTGCGCGGGTTTGGCCCAAGGCTGAACAATCTCCACCGGCGCTAGCCCCAATCAAGGGCGGATGGATCTGGTCGATCCTCATCGGCATTGCCGTTGGTGGAATCTATCTCAGCAATCGCCTCGACCCGATCGAAACCGAAGACGTCGTCCCGTCGCAATTGTTGCCGGTTACGATTCTCAGGGGACACGGACCTTATCTCGACGAGTTCAACGATTTTTTGACCAGCGGCGGGACTCAGGGCCCGAACGACCAGGAAGGCTGGTGGATGGCTCGCTCGCGCGGGCATATGATCTCGCGATATTCGATCGGGCCTGCACTTGTCGCCTTGCCGTTTGTCGCGGTTCAAATGGTGGTGCTGGATCGAACAAATCCCACCTGGAATAACTCGGCGCCCTTTGTCTTTCTGCATGCCAGGCGAATGGCCAAGGTCGCGGCCGCGTGTATCACTGCCCTCACAGCCGTCTTCTTGCATCGTCTCCTCAAACGACTGGGCGTCGGTCGATTCGCTACGGTGGTCACTCTCGCCGCAGCGCTCGGATCTGATCTGTGGGTCGTCGCCAGCCAGGCAATGTGGGAACACGGCCCCGCGACTCTGATGCTCGTGATTGCACTGTATTTGCTCTCTTCAAAACCCTCTTCAAAAACGAATCTGGTTCTCGCCGGAGCAGCCACGGGCGTGATGGTTTGCTGCCGATCGCTCGATCTGGTTTTTGCCATCGCGATTACTTGCCGGGTCGCACAGGAACGATCAAGATTGCTACTTTGGTTTCTGCCAATTCCCCTGTTACTTGCCGGCGCTTTGATTTCCTATAACATTTGGTTTTTTGATTCATTGATGGGAGGTTTGCCACAAATTGAAACTTACCACGCCATGAAACACAACGTTTCGGGAACGTGGTCGGCCCCGTTCCTGGTGGGATTTCTTGGCACGCTCTTCAGTCCAAATCGCGGACTCTTCACCTTCAGCCCGTGGGTTTTCCTCGCGCTAATTACCCTTCCATTCACATTTCGACGCGTACGTGAATGGCCGCTTGGCCCGTGGATGCTCGGCGCAATCGCCGTCAATCTCGTGATCTTTTCCAAATACTCCGTCTGGTGGGCCGGCCACTCGTTCGGCCCGCGGTACTGGACAGAATGCGTGCCGATCTTTGCGGTTTTCTTCGGTTTCACGCTCGAATGGGCCAAGGAACGCTGCCGGCCACTCGTTGCCGTCAGTGCTGTCTCGGTCATCTTCGCAATCGCGGCTCAATCCATCGGCGCGTTTTGTTATCCGAGTAGCTGGTGCGTGAGTCCCGTCGACGTCGACCGTCAGCCGTCACGCGTCTGGGACTGGTCGGATAATGAATTGGCTCGCTGCCTGAAAGAGGGTGTCAAACCCTGGGAACCGTTCAAGAACTTGCGCAAGCCGAAGTAACATTCGCAGAGACTGGCGGAGACATGGAGATCTCCGCCAGTGCCTCAATGACATGACGCCACTTCACCAGGGGAATATCACCTTCAATTCGGCCTTGCTTGGTTGCGAGCCGTACTCGCAAACCTCGAACGCCTCGGCCGTTTTCACAGCCTTCCCCGCCTCTTCGCCGAGTTGTTCAACCAGTTTCGCCCGGAAGCGATTGGCGGTCGATCCATACCGCGACGCGAGCCGCTTTCCCAGCCAAACCTTGCGTTCGGCCTTATCCTTGGGCACCTCATTCAAGTAGCCTGCGAGCCACGGGTTCCACTCATAAAACTGCGACTCGAGCACGTCGATTGCTGCGACTTTGGTCTCGAAAACAGGGTCGATCGACACAACGACGTCGGGCACGAACGGGTTCGGCTTCTGGAACGAATCTTCTGTGTACATGAAGACTGGGTTCTTCCGAAGCGCAGGCACGTCGGGGCAGAAGCTCGGCACGGTCACCATGAACGCCGAATCCTGGAGTAGGATGCCGGTGTAGCGATGATCGGGGTGATAATCGTTCGGGCGCGGGCCGATAACGACGTCGGCATTCCACTGACGGATCCGCTTGGTGATTTCCTTGCGGTTTTCGAGCGTCGGCATCAATTCGCCGTCGTGATTGTCGAGCACTTCAGTCTCGATTCCCAGAATCTTTGCGGCTGCCTGCACCTCGGCAGTACGACGGCGTGCGAGAATCGCGCCAGCCAATTCGTGATGCCCGATGTCGCCGTTGGTGACGCTGACGAACTTCACCTTGTAGCCAGCCTTCACCCAGCGCGCGGCGGTCCCGCCGGCGTCGAGTTCGCAGTCATCGGGATGGGCGCCGAAGACGATGATCCGAAGCGGTTCGGCCGCTTCGATGTGCTGTGTAAGAAATCCGGCGGACAATAAAATCGCCACGCACGCGAATCGCCCCATGCTTCACCTCCAGGGAGTTGTTTCACCGCCGCGAAGTCGGCAAGATCGCACAAATGGTAACAAGTCCAGCCTTGCTGATCCTCGTGGTGATCACCGCAATCGCGGCAACCGTCTGGCTCTTCTCGTTCCGATACCTCGTGAACAGCCCCGTCGTCGCCGCGCGCCGGGTCTACGACGAACTCGATCCTGCGCCCGTTATTCCGACGTTTGATGCCAGTGCGACGCGCATCGTTGGTGCTGCAGAGGTTGAAGGAGATTTTCGCGATAACTCGCGGCGGCTGGCTTCCGTCCTGGCCAGAGATGGCGTTTTGCCGGCCTCGCCGGTGCAGATTCTCGAACGCAGCGACCAGCGGATCACGTTTCGGACCGCAGCCGACGCCAACAAACCGCGCGGCGAGATCGTGCTTGTGGGCAAGGGTTCCCATCAAACAACGCTCGATTACGCGGTCGATTACCCGGCACTGAACACGTTTCTACGCGCCGCGTGGACGCTTCAGGCGGTGTCGCTCATCGCTCTCGCCGTGGGATTCTGGGCGGTGCGCACCTATGTAATCACCTCCAACAACCCTGCGATCAAGTGGCAATCGATCCAGATGATTCAAATCGTGCATTTGATCTGGCCGCCGTTCATGCTGGGATACCGCTACCGGGCAGGCTACAAGCTGGTGCGGACGAAGCTCGACATGATGCTCGTGAACCTGCCGCATACGCCTGTTTAATGCCGAAAAAGTTGCGGCGTACGCTAGCCGGACCGGGTGAGTGGGCTTTAAGATGGAGCACATGAAACTCCTCACCGAACGTCTTGGCGCAGTTGCGATAACGCTCGTGTTCGCGTCGTCGGCAATGGGGTGGCAAGCCGCGAAACCCGACACGCTACAACGAGCCGACGGCAAATCCGTTCCCGGCACCTTCCAGGGAAATGCGAAGGCCGGATTCACGTTCAATCCGGCAGACGGCTCACCAGCCATTGCGGTCGACGGTCCTGCCGTCGTTGCATTCGGCGGTGAAGGCCCGGGCCCGACCGCGAGCGTGCCGCCCTTGAAGGTTATCCTTGGCCTCGGCCAGCTTCTTTCCGGCCAGCTCACCTCGCTCGACGACGAAACCATCACACTTGCTGAAGGGCCGGGGGGTCGGCAAGTCAAGGTCGCGCGCATCGGCGCACTTGGCGTTCGGCAACGGCCCGGTGAGGCACTCGTTTTGATCGATGGTTTCGAAAAGCTCGATTCCAAACGCTGGTCGATCGTGGGCTCGCCCCAGCTTTCGACTGATATTCACTTTGCCGGCACTCACGGCCTGAAGCTTCCCGCCGATGGCGCAGCGATTACCCATAAGCTCGCCGAGCCCGTGGGGCAGGGGCGGTTTGAAATCGCCGTCTACGACGTTCCCGCGACGATCCCGGGCGTGCAGTGGTTTGTCGACCTTCTCTTCCGTGGCGAACGCGGTCCGGAGTCGGTTCGAGCCGTTTTAGGTTGGTCCGAAGAGAGTCTGGCCGTGCAAACGACCGGTACGATGTCGCTGGCCGTGCAGCGTCTGGCACGCAAGCCAGGCTGGCACCGCCTGGAGGTTCGCTTCGGCGCCGATGCCACAGAGATGTCATTCGACGGCAACTCGCTGGCACATGGTAAGGGCACAACGGGGCCGCTCGTCGAGATTCGCGTCGGCACGAGCGTGACGGAGAAGCTCTCGGAACGTGGACTCGCCGCCTACATCGACGAACTTCGGCTCGTGCGACTCGCGACTGCGGCGTCATCGCCCGAAGTCGATCCCAACCAGGACGAGTTGCGTCTCGTTGAAGGCGATCAACTCTTCGGCGGGATCCAGTCGGCCGACTCGCAGAAAATCGATATCGACGTCATCGGCAAACGAGTCACGCTCCCCTGGTCCGACGTCTCTGCGCTCTACTTCAAGCGAACACCGCGGCCGTCGCGCGAAGTTGAAGGATTACTCGCCAAGCTCGAATGGCGTTCCGGTCCTGGCTCTGATTCCCGCGATCTCGATATCGTCGAAGGCGCACTAGTATCGGCCGAAAACGATGCATTCCGACTCGAAACGCCCTACGCGGGAACACTCGTCATTCCGCGCGATCGGTTGCGAAAGATGACCGTTTTCGGTCGTGGGCGCGGATTGGTGATCGACCCCACGGCGCATCATCTCGGCGACGAAGTTTCCAAGGCGCCTGACCTCCTCGATCCTCCTCAGCCCGAAGGCGGCGTGCTCGAACGGAAGTTCACACTTGCGTCGGCTCCCGCGCAGAATCAAACCGCGACGGTAGAGCTGGATGTCGTTCAGGTCGTCGGCGAGGCGAATGGTTTGCAATTTTCCGCGCTCGTTCGCTTGGGAGAATTGCGCACCAAGACCTTCCTCAACGGCCAGGAATTCGACTACCTGAACCGGCACATCAGCAGCCGAAACGAGACTCCGGAACGAATTTCGCTGACAGTGCCAGCCGGGTTGCTCAAGGCCGGTGAGAACACGTTACGTATCGTTCAAACCGGCACGTCGAACGACCCGAATTACTTTGACGATCTCGGCATTCTCGGCATCTCGGTGCGCATTTTGGCCGCGAAGCCGACACCCTGACGACCCAACTTCAGTGGACCCGACGTCGCATGGAACGAGGCCCGATGAAACCACTGACCCGGAGCCTGGTTCGACATGCTCACGCAATCGCGCGCGAGGTTGGCGCCCGCGCGGTGCTGCTCTATGCCGACGTCGTTGAGGATGACGAAGAGATTTTCACCCTCATCCAGGACGTCGACTTTCGGGTGATTCTCGTCACGCGCAGGGCGAACTTTTGCAGCCCGCCGGGATGGTCGGACCTTTGCGAAATCGTCCGCGTTCCCGACCTCAAAATGACGCGTGCTGGACAGATCAAAATCGCCGTGCTCGTCGCTGCTGCGGAGGGCTTCATCAAGCCGAATGAACGAATCGTTTGCACGACAGGAATCGACGGCTCGGGCCGAATCGACACGATTCTCGTTCTCGAAATGGGGACCGAAATCGAGCTTCTCGCCGGCCAGGCGGCCGAACCACTTCCCGAAGGGGTAACTCCCGCCGTCTTCGAACGAATCCTCACGTTGGCAAGCGAGCTTGGCCTCGAAGGCCGTGAAGGACGCCCCGTCGGCACGTTATTCGTTCTGGGTGACAGTGACAACGTGCTGTCACAAAGCCGTCAGCTCGTGATCAATCCGTTCCACGGCTATCCCGAATGCGAGCGGAACATCCTGGACCCCCGACTCGAAGAGACGATCAAGGAGTTCTCTGCAATCGACGGCGCATTCATCGTCCGCGGCGACGGTGTCTTGCTGAGTGCAGGGCGATATTTGACGGCGGCGGCGCGTCCCGAGGAACCGCTTTCACAAGGACTCGGCACGCGACACGAAGCGGCAGCTGCGATCACCGTGACAACCAACGCCGTCGCGCTTTGCATCTCACAATCGACCGGAACGGTATCGATTTTCCGCGGCGGCCGCCTGATGACCGACATCCAGAAGCCGCGAAGTCACGGGGCGGATGGGCTGTGAACTCCTGAAGAAACTGCCTGTTTCCTCCCTCTATTGCGCTTCACTCCAAGCTATGCGAGAGGACACTGTTGCTGCACCCGGAACTGGGAAATTCCAGCGATCCATTCTCCACATGGCGAGTCGATACGCGCGAGATCGAATCGCTCGAGCGTTTGTACGATCACCACCTCGATGGCATAAACGACTCCGATCATCTGGCCCGGCGACTCGGCTTGCTCTGGAAAAAGCTGGGCTCCGCGCCCCATTTGGCTCGTCTCATCGTCGACTACGCCCATTTCCGATTGCGGGACGCCACGGCCGAAAATCGTGATGGAACTCGCCGACCCAGACGCGGTTTCGCAACTTTTTGGCGCTCCGCTCCCAACCGCGACGAGCAACCCCGTCGGGTCTTTACCGAAGACGACCCGCTCTATGATCGCTGGATCGATGCCTAAACAAATTCCAGCGTGACTGATCGAGAAACGAAACCACCTAAACGACTCTGGACCTCCTCAATGCTCGCGGACGAGTCGAGGAGGTCCAGTCTCACAACGCAATCTGAATTCAGCACCGTTCCGGAAACCAGCGATCAACGCATGATACTCAGTTCTTGTTGATCAGGTCGAAATAACCACGCACGTGCTTCTCGACCGACTTGGGCACTTTCTGGTTCGTGAGGGCGCTGGCGGAATTTCCTTCTCCCGCATCAGCCTCACCTTTCACCGTAATTGTGCTAACGCCTTTGACCTGGCTCTGCGGCGGCCCTAGCCCCTCAAACACAGCCTTGCCCTTGCTGTATTGCTGCTTCACCTTCGAGTCATACGAAGCCACATCGTCGGGCGCTTCGGGACGATCGCCCTGACCCCGGCCGAATCCGCCGCGACCGTCACGCATCTGGTTCTTTTGCCGGCCCATTGGACTCATGCTATCGCCGACCTGGTTGCTGTCTTCGTTGCCGCTCATACCGTCCTTGGCGTCCTGGAGGTCGGCCAGGGCCGAGTCGAGCGACTGCATTTCCTGCATCTGCTTGGCCAATTCTTCCATTTGCTTCTGGCTCATGCCAAGCTGCTCGGCCGCCTTTTTCATGTCACCCTTGCTCATCTGCTCGCCGGCCTTGGCAAGCTGCTCGGCGAGCTTCTGAAGGTTTTCGAGGCTCTTCTGCTGCTCGGCGAGTTTCGACATTTCCTTCTGGAATTGCTCCTTGGAAATGCCGCCGTTCTTCATCGCCTGTTCGAGCTGCTTCTTGCGTTCGTCCATGTTCGCAGCCTGCTTGAGCTGCTTGGCCATTTCGGTGATCTGATCCTTGAGCTGCTTCTTTTCCTGCTCGGTCATTTTGCCCGAGGCAAGCTTTTCCTGCAGCTTTTTCAGATCATTGGCGGCTTTCTCGAAGTTCCCCTTGGCGAGGTCTTTCATGAACTCGCCCGCCGGGCCGCCCATGTTGTTCATATCTTTGAGATTTTGAAGCTGGCGATTCATCTGATCGGGCGTGCCCAGCGCTTTTTGACGATCCTTTACAGCGTCAGTCAGCTTGTTGAGCGCGATCATCGCCTTGTCTTTTTCGGCGGGAGGCGCCTTCGCGAGATCGTTCGCCGCTTTTTCGACTTCGGCGAGCAATTTCTCAGCCTCGGCGAACTTCGCCTTGTCGAGATCCTTGCGCTGGGCCTTCATCTTCTCGCGAAGCATTTCCGACTGCTTCGAAACCGCCTTCTGATCAATTTTGGTTTCGCTCGCCGTCGCTCCGCCCTTGGCTTGCACGATCTTCTGCGCCCACTGCGGCGCGAAGAGCAGAATGACCGCCATCAGAGCGGGTAAGAGCGGGGCCCAGGCTCGGCGGGGCATTTGAAGTCCGAACTTGTCGGCCACATCGAGATCAGTGATGTGTTTGATCGTGTCGGCGATCAGTGCGCGACCGGCCGGCGTTTCTTTCATGTCCTCGGGAAGAGTGAGCGTCGTGCTCAACCGTTCGTTGAGGCCGAACTCGTGATCGATCGCCACAGCGGCGTCGACTCGCGTCGGCCCGGTGAAGATCGCGATCAAGATCGATGAAAGTAACGCGAGCCCGCCCGCGATTGCGAACGGCAGCCAGTCTGGTCCCGGAATTGGGGTACCAAACTTTTCGACTCCCAGGAGAATCGCCGCGATTGCGAGAAAACCGGCGAGCGTCCAGACGAACGCCGATAGGAATCGCTGAAACCGCAAACGCCGGAATACCCGACCAATCGGCTTTTCAAGCTCGCGCACGGCAAAGCCCTCCCAGGAAGAGCCACCGACAACTCACATCAGGAAGAATGCCCGTTGATGACTCAACTATAGACGTTTGTCATAGAGTCATCAAGCGGGCACTCTCCGAAATCTTTCGGATTTGCCGTTTCCGGCCTGGGCGACTGGAGTTAAGCGCTGTAAGCGGCCGATGCAGCGGCGAGCGCCGCGCCCGGCGTTACCTTCACGCCAAGGTCGATCAGGCAAGTTTCAAGCGCGGAGAGGACGAGCGTGACATTCGGCCGACGCGAACCGTGGCCCATGAGGCCAATGCGCCAGGCCTTCCCCTTGAAGATCCCCAGTCCGCCGCCGACTTCGATGCCCCAGTCGCTGAGCAACCGTTTGCGAACGACGAGGTCATCGACGCCATCGGGAATCCGCACGCAATTGAGTTGCGGCAACTCGTAGCCGGGGGCAGTTGCGTAGCTGAGACCCATCGCCAGGAGACCGGCTTTGAGGGCCTTATGGTTGAGCATGTGGCGGGCTTGGCGAGCTTCGAGGCCTTCTTCAAGAATGAGTGCGAGAGCCTCGCGCAATGCGTAATTCATGCTGATTGGCGCGGTGTGGTGATAGAAGCGATCGCTTCCCCAGTAGCGCTGGATCATCTGCATGTCGAGGTACCAGCTTTGCACCTTCGTTTTGCGCTGGGCGATCGCTTCAGCCGCTTTCGCGCTGAAGGTAACCGGAGCCAGGCCCGGCGGGCAGCTCAGGCACTTTTGCGTGCCGGAATATGCGGCATCGATTCCCCAGGCATCAATTTCGACCGGCACGCCGCCGAGCGAGGTGACGGTATCGATCGCGATCATCGCCCCGAATTCGTGAGCAATCTTGGCGATCTCTTCGAGCGGCTGCCAGGCACCCGTCGACGTTTCGGCGTGAACGATGCCGATGACCTTGGGACGGATCTTGGAAACGGCGTCGCGAACTTCCTGCGGGTCGAAAACTTCGCCGTAGGGGCGTTCGATCTGGTGGACCTTCGCGCCGGCCCGTTCGGCGACGTCGACCATGCGTCCGCCAAACACGCCGTTCACGCAGACGAGCACTGTGTCACCCGGCTCGACGAGGTTGACGATCACCGCTTCCATGCCCGCCGATCCGGTCCCGGAAACCGCCATCGTCAGGCGGTTTTCGGTCCGAAACACCTGGCGTAGAAACGATTGCGTCTCGTCCATCAGCGCGACGAACTCGGGATCGAGATGGCCGAGCAGGGGATATCCCATCGCGGCAAGAACGCGCGGGGGAACTTCGCTGGGCCCAGGTCCGAGCAAAACACGCGTGGAGGGGTTGAACGGAGCGGGCTGAGAAGTCGCGGCCACGGGTCGATTCCTCTTAGGAGAAGACAAACGGAAAATTCTCGGACGTCAGCTCGTGCGACGCGCCTGGTCGAGTTCCTTGACGATCGCGCTGATCGCCTTGAATTGGGGATGCTCAGCAGTTTCGGTCCACTCGAAAAGAGCAGCCTCGGTTGTCGAGACGACCACACCGGCAAGTTCGAGCCGGCGGATGGCGATATCGCGATCAAACGCATGTCGCGATGAAATTGCGTCGGCGAGCACCTGGACCTGAAAACCGAGTGTCGAAAGCTCCAGCGCCGTCTGAGCAACGCAAACGTGCGCTTCGATGCCTGCAAGTGTCACTTTGCGCACGCCGCGTGCATAAAGTTGTTCTAAAATCTCAGTGGAAGCACAGCACTGGAATGTCGTTTTGGCGGGCCGGTGCGGAATCAGGCTTTCGACTTCCGGCACGCTCCCGCCGAGTCCCGACGGGTATTGTTCGGTGGCGAGGACGGCCAGCCCCAGCAGGTTCGCCGCCTTGATCAGCGCGACGACGTTGCGCAAGAGGGTGTCGCGATCGACGATCCGTTCCATCAATTTCGTCTGCACGTCGACCACGAGCAACGCAGAGTGACGCGCGGTGAAGCGATGTGACGACGCCATGACGACAGCTCTCCGCACGGCCCAACTCAGTGCCGGCCGGGACGATACCGGCACTGCTCGCGATGCTATGGCCGCGCGGGGGGTTGAGTCAAGCGACGGGCAGGGCTCGCTGTCTCGATTCCCTACACCAACGTGGCGGCCAACCTGCGCTCGGGAATTTCGTATTACGCTGCGCTTGTCGCGCGTGGGGTTTCGAAGGTACGATGAAATCCACCTGTTCATTCGAGCGGTTCGGCCGGCTCCGCGACGGAAGCGTCCGACGAATACGAGTCCGCGAGGGGCAGTCACGCGTGGCCGAGAAGCCTCGAGTTCTGGTCATCGAGCGAGAGCCTTCATCGGCGACTCTGATCCGGTCCAAGCTCGCCGAATCGTTCGACCTGATTGTGGCAGGGACGCTCGCCCGAGCGCTCGTCTGCCTCCGCGAGCACCGCTTTGCCGGTGTTTACATTGACGCCGACCAACTCGCATCACTTCGGCTGGTTGGTGAACAAGTTCAGGCCGTCGAGATCCTCGACACGATTGCCGATGGCGTCGCCGTCGTCGATCCCGAGCTTGTGATCGTCTGGTCGAACAATGAGTTCACCCGCCTCACCGAAACAGGCGCAGCAGTTGGTCTGAAGTTCTTCCGCTCGCTCGGCAATCCCGAGCCCCTGGGCGATGAACCCGACCCGTTCCTCGGTGCACTGGCCGATCGCAAAACTCACAGTCGCGCCTACCGCACTGGCGAATCACGCTTTCACCGGCTGACAGTCACTCCCGTTTTCGATGCGAACGGTAGCCCCTCACACCTGATCGTGCTGACGCGTGACATCACCGATGAGATGTTGCAGCAGCAAAAAATCAGCGCCATCCATCGAGCCGCCGACGAACTTGCCGAGGTCACGCCCGAGGAACTCGCCGAGATGTCGGCTGAGGACCGGATCGATCTCCTCAAGTACAACATCCAGCGCCACATGGAAAACCTGTTCGGACTCGATTTCATCGAGATCCGGCTGCTGGACCATGCAAGCGGACGCCTCGTTCCGCTACTGACAGTCCGAATGACACCCGAGGCCGCCACCCGCGAACTGTTCGCCAAAACCGAAGGAAATGGCGTCACTGGCTACGTCGCTGCGACCGGCGAAAGTTACCTCTGTGCCGACGCCGCCAACGACCCGCGATTCCTCGAAGGCGCCGCCGGCGCACGCAGCTCGCTTACTGTACCGATTGTCGATCACGGCACGGTTATCGGCACGCTCAACGTCGAAAACACCCAGCCGAACGCATTCGACGAACGCGACCAGCAGTTCCTCGAAATCTACGCGCGAAGCGTCGCCGGCGCGCTGAAGATGCTGGAGCTGCTCCAGGCTGAAAAGCTGAGTACGGCAACAGCGTCGTTCGACGCGATCACCCGCGAGTTGGCCCTACCGATCGACGATATCATCGGCGATGCCACCAGCGTGCTCGACCGCTACGCAGGGCATGATGAAGATATCATCCTGCGACTGCGCAACCTGCTTTACCGGGCGCGCGAGATTCGCAAGATCGTTCACAAGGTCGGCACCACGATCATCCCTGAAGAAAAGCGGCAGGGGCCTCGGTCCCGCCGGCCGCTCAAGGACATCGAGGTTCTCTTCGTCGACGCCGAGCAAACGATTCGCATCGTCGCGCACGAGATGCTCGATCAGTTGGGAGCAACGGTCGAAACCGCTCGCGACGCCAACGAAGCGATCGCGCTCGCACGTCAGAAGCACTACTCGGTGGCGATGGTTGATATTCGCCTTCCCGATCTTGATGGTTACGAAACTTTTTGCAAGCTGCTGGAAACTCAGCCCAACTTGCCGGTCGTTCTTATGACTGGCTATGGCTACGACCCGAGCCATTCGATTCCCAAGTCGAAGAGCACGGGTAAGCTCGCCGCGGCGTTCTACAAGAAGTGGAACATCGAAGACGTGCTCAAAGTGGTCGAATCAGCGCTTGAGTTCGGCAAGAACCTTGCGAACGCCCCGGAGCCGCCCCCTGAGGCGGGACCGTCGACGTGAGTTTTGCGATCCAGCCGCAGTTCTGGTGGCTCTATCTCGGAGTTCTCATCGGCCACGCCGCAATTGGCCTGGCGTTTCTCAGCCGATTGCACGGCATCGGCCTGAGCCCGCGCTGGATGTCGCGGATCGAAATCGCCACGCTGTTCATCCCGGCGAGCCTCGGGCTCGGTTGCATCGCGTTGATTCTATTTCAGCCGGTTGCAGAGTGGCCCAAACTCGGGCTCGCGTACGCGGGCACTTGTTGCGGCGTCGCCTATTTATTGCTGCCACTTGTGACAATCATCCGGCTTCGCCGCCCGCTTCCGAAGGATTGCGTTCAAACCGTCGAACCTGTTGAGGTGCGGTCCGATACATCCGCGAAAATGCGCGGCGATGGACACGGTTCCTGGATGCTCGCGCTCCCGGGCAACGAGTCGCTCAAACTCCAGGTCTCGCGGATTTCGATTCCGGTTGCCGGAATGCCGCAGAACGCTGGTGCATTGCGAATCCTGCAAATCTCCGACCTGCACTTCACGCGGGCGTACGATCGCTCGTACTTCGAGTGGGTGACGAGCGTTGCGGCTGGATTTGAAGCCGATCTCGTCGTTTTTACGGGCGACTTACTCGACGACCCAGAAACGCTCGACTGGACCTTGCCCGTTCTTGGCGGCTTGCAAGGACGGTTCGGTCAGTACGCAATTCTGGGCAACCACGACGTGATTCACCGTCCGGCACGCGTGCGCAAGGCGCTTCGGAGTGCCGGCTTCACGATGATCGACGGACGATGGATGACCATTCGCGACGACGAATTCACGCTGGCGCTGGGCGGCACTTCGGCCCCTTGGGGTCCCGATCTCGACCTCGACGCGCGACCCGAAGCGGATGCAACCGTCGTCCTCAGCCACTCGCCCGACCTCTTCCCAGCACTGGCGCGAGACGGGCAAATTGACGTCGTGCTTTCAGGTCACACGCACGGCGGCCAGATTCGCGTGCCGCTCTTCGGGCCACTCGTCATGCCGTGCGTCACCGGCCGGCGTTACGACCGAGGGCTGTTTGCATCCGGTCGAACCGTGATGCACGTGACGCAAGGAGTGGGCGGCAAGCATCCCATTCGCTACCTTTGCCCGCCCGAGATTTGCTACCTCACGCTCGTTCCAGCGACGGTGGGGCATCGAAACGCATCTCGCGCGCTTCTCGAAACCCCATCGCGCTGACGTTTAGATATAAACGCGCCGGTTGTAGATATACCATTCGACCAGCACAACGCCGAGCGCCAGTAACGCAATCGGCTTCCACCAATCCCGAGGCGCTTCGGTGACGGCGCGTGCGCTGTTGACCGGGTTGAAGCCAATCTTGATGCGATACTTGTCGGCCTCGCTCGCCGGTGTTCCTTCGGGCACGAGTCCGCGCGGTGCCAGGTCGCTCTCGCGCGAATCGAACTCATTCACGGCGAATGTCATCGTGCCTTGTGGTGTCCAGTTGACGTGATACAGGCCGGTCGCATTCGCGTCGTTGTAGACGAATCCGCCCTGTGGCGCACGTTTCAACTCACTTCCAGTGCCATCGGGATTCGTCACCTTCACCGTGTCATTGATCGTTTCAGGCCGCAAGAGCACCGGTTGAGCAGGCGCGTGGACTTCCTCGCCCGCCGAATCTCTTGCATTACCGATGACCTGAAGCGCGTTGAAGACGAACAGCGGGAAGCTGAATTTCCGCACCCAGTCGGTATTCACACCCTGACCGTCGAGCAGCGGGAACGAGATAACGGTATCGGAAAACCCCTCGCGCGGAGTTACGAACGCAAGCGGACCGGCGTTGCTCTCGATGAGAGCTGTCGAGCCATTGGGTAGTTCGGTGACGACCGTCGCCTTGTTCACGAGTACGACGGAGAGATCGCGGATGAACTGCATGAGCGGGTGCGAGCCGTTGACATCAAGGATCGTCGGCCCAGTCACGTCCTTCGTCTTCTCAAAGTTCGGACCAGGCGGCAGCGCCCCGAAATAGAGCGTATTTGCCTCGGGATTCTTCTCAGGACGAAACTGATCGAAGATCACGAGGTCATACCGGCCAGCCGCCATGTCGCGCGTCACGGCGTCACCCTTCGCAGCGTCGGGTGTAACCGACGTCACGTCGGCGCGGGCATCCGCAAGCGAAGTTTTCAATGCGTCTTGAAGGTATTTGTTTCCTGCAGAAACAACGAGCACCTGCGCCTTACGTGGATTGCCGATGAGCGTGAACGCACGGTTGTCGAGCGGCAAATCATCTTCGATCAAAAGCCGCACCTCAAGTTCTGTCGCACCAACGTCGGGAAGGTCGAACTTGAACGCAGCGTCACCCTGCGCGGGAACTTTTATCGCCACCGCGTCACGCAGCGTGCCAGCCGCTTTCGGCTTCGTCGGGTCGATCACAAACAGCTTCGCTTCCGTGTCGACGTCTTCGAGCTTGTAGTTGTGGACACGGCCAAATACCTGATAGACGTCGGGCTTCTCGTCGTTCCTGCGCGTTTGAAGCGCAAGGATCGCGACGTTATTCGAAGGAGCCGGAGGAGCGGCCTTTCCCTCTTCCGCCTTCGCTTCGAATTGCGGTTGCGCCTTACCAATCACAACGACTTCCGGCTCGATGTTGCCGAGTTGAAATCCTTCGACGTCCGGAAATCCGCCATCGGTGTAAATCAAAAGCTTGGGAGCGACGACCGACGACGCGACCACGCCTTCAGGCACGTCACCGACCTTGTTCGGATTCGCCAGCCCGGCCGCCACCTGAAGCGCATCACGCAGCGAGGTCGACGCCTCAGTCGGCTCGATATCGTCGATGCGTTTCTTGAGCAGCGAGCGATTGCTTGTGTAATTCGACACGACCTTGGCGCGATCGGAGAAGGAGATGATCATCGCCAGGTCATCGCCCTGCATGCCGTCGATGATTTTCTTCGCCTCGGTCTTCGCCTGCGCGAGTCGAGTCGGGCTGACGTCGGTCGCGTTCATGCTCGCAGAGTTATCGATCGCGAGCACATATCGCGCACCGTGACCGACTGCCCCCTTCATGCGCGGTCCAAGCAGGGCAAGCACGATGCATGCCACCGCCAGCAGTTGCAGAAACAGCAGCAGGTTGCGCCTGAGCCGTTGAAACAGGCTGTTGACGTGCAAGTCTTCGAGACTGCGACGCCAAAGCAGCGTGCTTGCAACTTGGACCGGCTTCCTGCGCAGCTTGAGGAAGTAGAGCGCGATGATTCCGGCTGGAACGCCGGCAAGTAGCGCCCAGGCGGCCAGGCTCGTGATCGGAGGCGAAAAGTCGATCGGCATGGAACGAGCCAACCTTTCTGGGATCGACGCCCGAACTTCGCTTAAAGCTCGGGCTCGCTATTCTTGAATCCCGACCGCAGCCCCTTGCGCTTGCGGATCATCGTGTAGAGCATGTAGACGACGAGCAGGCCCGAAAGACCGAGAAAGATCCACGGGTTGGTGATTTTCCACTGTTCAAGCATGGCTATTTCACAAGGCCTCGTTCGCGGAGATAGTTGAGGATCAGCTTGTCGAACGGGTTATGGTTCGTCGTAAAAATATACGTGATCCCCCGCTTCGTACACCACTCCTTCAACCCGCCTACAAACGCATTCAACGTCGCCTTGTATCGCGCCAAGAGCGGCGCACTGACCGTAATCTCCGCGAAATCGTCGTCTTCAACGTCCACCAACTTCAGGTCGCCCGCGAGTTCAGGCTCGACTTCTTCCTTGCTCAGAACGTGCACGACGTAAATGTCCATGTTGCGTGCGAGCAAGTAACGCAGGGCGTCTTCGTACCCGCGTTTGTCGAGAAAGTCGGAGATCACGACGACCACACCTTTGCCAGTGTGCTTGATCGCGAATTCCTTCGCAGCCGCAGTAAGATTGCTGCCGCCACCCGCTGAGAGCGAGTCGAGGTACTGCACAATGCGATACATCTGCGAACGGCCGCGAATGCCACGCAAGCCGTTGTCGAGTCCGCTCGAAAAGGTATCGAGCATGACTCGGTCGTGATTCACCAGGCCAATGAACGACAGCGCGGCCGCGACTTGTTTGCCGTATTGCAGTTTCGTCGGCTCGCCGAAATCCATCGACATGCTCGTGTCGAGCATCGTGTAAAAATGCAGGTCTTCCTCTTCGAGGAACAGCTTCAAAAAAAGCTTGTCGAGCCGGCCGTAGACGTTCCAGTCGATGTGGCGAAGGTCGTCACCACTTGTGTAGTTACGATGGTCGGCGAACTCGACCGACGACCCGCGGCGCTTGCTTTTGCGTTCCCCCTTCATCCGGCCGACGAAGATTTTCCGGCTCACCAACTCGAGCTGTTCGAGCTTGACGAGAAACTCAGCGTCGAGCAGGGGCTTGGTCGCGGTTTCGGCCATAGGATGAGTCCGAATTGAAAGCGTCTGAATCGAAACACGAGCGAAAAAACGGTCAGGTCGCCCAGTCTGAAAGAACGAACAGACTGATCATGAGCGCGGCGGCGAGGCCAAGCCCAAGCAGCCACGGCAAGAGCGCCGCGGCAAAGATTCGCCAGCGCCCCGCGACACCCATCCACGGCCGCTTCTGCAAAAAGCCGAGGGCGGTTGACCAGCTTTCGATGATCACAATTCCGCCACCGACGAGCGTGAGATAGGCGATCGAGGGGTCGTAAAAATACGTCGAGAACGCGAGGCCCGCCACTCCCAGTACCAGGGCGGCCAGAATCACCAGATCGCCCGGTCGATAGATCACCGGCTCGGGCGCAGGAGGGACCAGCGGTACGGGAGCGGGCGGCGGGTCATAGATGTCGTGCATGGTGCTCATCGAACTCATCCTTCAACTCACCCCGCCTTGGCAACGGCCTTTTCATCGGCCTTTTCGGGAACCGCGTCGAGCACCTTGAGCAAGACTTCGTCGCCGTCGATCCCCTCAGCTTGCGCCTCGAAGTTGAGAAGTGTGCGATGCCGCATTGCCGGGAGATACACGCGTCGAAGATCTTCAAAGCTCACGTTGAATCGGCCGTCGAGCAACGCCCGAACCTTGGCCGCAAGCACGAGCGTCTGCACACCGCGCGGGCTCGAACCCCAGCGAATGTACTGATTCGTGATCGGCGTCGCGAAAGGCCCTTCGGGATGAGTGGCCAGCGCCAGCCGAATCGCATAATCCTGCACGTGAGGCGCGACCAGCACTTCACGCACGAGCGCCTGAAGTGCGATCAGCGTCTCACCGTCGATCACCTGGCTCGCTTTCGGCTTATCCCCGCGCGTCGTGCGATCGAGAATCGTGGCGATTTCCTCGCGTGTCGAATAGCCGACGACGAGCTTGAAAAGGAAGCGGTCGAGCTGGGCTTCGGGCAGGGGATAAGTTCCTTCCTGTTCGATCGGGTTCTGCGTCGCCATCACGAAGAATGGCTGCTTGAGCTTGTGAATCGTGCCGCCGACCGTGACCGAATGCTCTTGCATCGCTTCGAGCAAAGCAGACTGCGTTTTGGGAGTGGCACGATTGATTTCGTCAGCCAGCACAATTTGCGAGAAGATCGGCCCTTTCTGGAATTCGAACACGCGACGGCCGTCGGGCGTTTCCATCACGATGTTCGTACCGAGGATGTCGGCCGGCATCAGGTCGGGCGTGAACTGGATGCGGTTGAAGTCGAGCGCCACTGCATCGGCCAAGGTGCGCACGAGCAGCGTTTTCCCCAGCCCGGGCACACCTTCGAGCAAGGCGTGGCCGCCGATGAAGAGGCAGGTGAGAATGCCGTGGACGATCTCGTCGTGGCCGACGATCACCTTGGCAATCTCTTGTTTGACTTTCGTGTACGCCGTCCGAAACTGATCGGCCCGGGCTTCCATCGCGGCTTGATCGATCGCCATGATTCACTTTCCTCCCGAGCCGTAAGACGAACGCTGCACGGCTTGATTCTTGGGCTGGTTCTTCAACGCTTGAGACTCATTCATCCTGTTTCTTATCGCGCTCTTCCCAGACCTTTTTCTTGGCCTGGAGCAAGCGGTTCGTATAGCTATCCGCCGGGTTTTGCGTCGGAGCCTTGGTTGGCTTGGGCGGTGTCGCCGTTGCCGGACGCTGGGTTTGAGCCGTCTCTCCCGTAAGCAGCGGCTCATCAAGCGGCTGGTCTGAACCTTCGATTGTCGGCGCATCGAACCGTGCGGCGAACTTCGAGCGTTCGAGCGCTTCGTTGACCTCGGCCTTGCGCCCCTGAAGCTTCTCCATGTATTCGACGCGTTCTTCGACTTCCTCACCACGCATCCGCTTGATCGTGTCGATCAGCGTACGTCTCATTCGAGCGAAGTCAGGCGCCACACGTCGAACCGCGACGTCGCCCAGGAAAACGAGCGACGCAAGTACCAGCAGATTCGGCCAGAGGGGTGAGAACCCGCGTGGAGGAAGCGTATAAGCATCGCGCCGGAAGGAGTCGGACTCTTCAAGCGTGCGTTTGAGGTCAATCTCGCCATCGGGCCGACGCTTCCACGACAGGACTTTGCCGTTCGTCAGGCTCGAGATCGTTTCGAGCGTCGTCGGATTCGACTTCAACTCGCGGTACTCGTCGCTGTAAGGCACCGAGATACCCGACGTCACGATCCCCTTCGTTCCGTCGGGAGCCCCATAGCCGAGGTTCACGAAGTAGTTTCCGCTCGCCTCGGCGTTTTCGACGGTCCCCTCGTAACGGCCAGGTGCGACTTGCACCAGGCTCACGCGCTGGGCCTGCAAATCGGGAGACAGAACCGACGCCTGCATCTGCAGGAAGTTGAGGAACTGGTTGTCCTTGTCGAGTGCATCGACAACGATCTTGAGCTTCCCTTCCTCACGCCTCACGGTCAGCGAGAGATTCTTGTTGTCGACCGGCCGCATCGACCACCGCACCACCTGCGACCAGAACGCGGCGTAGTTCTCCCAGTCGCGCCACGCGGTCGTCCAGCGTCGGCCGGCATCGGAAGTGAACGCGACGCTTCGTCCCAGGCCGTAATTCCAGTGCGCCAGAATCGGGTTCACCTGGCCGGCAGCCGGCAAGGGCGAAATGATCGGCACTTCGACAAGATCGCTTTCCTTGAGCTGCGTTTGCACGTATCCGGAAATCGGCGGGAGGCCTCCGACCAGACCGGTGATCGGCTCCGTCGCATATTTCACAACCGGCACCCACGGCGGATTTTGCTCGAAGATGAGCGGCCGTGAAATCAACCGCGCTTCTTTCTGATAGATTCGCGGCAGAGCCTTGGGATTGGTGACGTTGTAGAATCGCCCCTTTGTCTTGGTCGCGATGTCTCGCATCGAGTTGAGTGCGCCGGGATCGTTACCGTGCGCTGCGACGATGACGGTCGTCACGGTGATCTTATTTTGAATCAGCGTATTGAGCACACCGCGGCTTGGCGGAGCGGGGTCGCCGTCACTGATGACGACGATGTGCTTGGTCATCGCGTCGGGAATCTTCCGCAGGCCGGCGATCGACAGGTTGAAGAGCGGGTCGAACGCGGGCATGTCGCCAGGCTGCATGCGGTCGATCTTCTTGAGCATGCTCGCCTTGTTGTTGCCGATCGCCTGCGGCGTGAACAGCCACGCTTCCTGGCCTTCCCAGTGATTCATACCAGCATAATCATACGACGAAAGCGTCTTGAGCGCTTCCATCGCGATCACCTTCATCCAGTAGTTCCCCTCGGCAATCTCGCTCGCGTGCATCAGCATCACAAGCGCACTCTTGCCTTGCACTTTCATCGCCTTGATCTGCATGTCGACCGGCATCGCCTTTTCGATCGGCGAATTCTGCCAGCCCCCCGCACCAAAGCTCTTGGGCCCTCCGAGCATGATCAGGCCGGCGCCCATGTCGTGCACGTTCGCTTCGAGTAACTTCTGCTGCTGTTCCGAAAGCGCTTCCTTGGGAACGTTTCCGAGAATCACCGTGTCATACGGCTGAAGCTGGCCGAGGTCATCCGGCAGCACATCACCGCCAAATCCGCCGCTCGAACCGTCGACATCGGGCGCCACAAGCACCTTCACGTCGATCTTCTTTTCCCGAAGCGCCTTCACCAGCTCGGCATGTTCGTCGCGAGTTCCTTCGATGAGGAGCACCTGGGCGGTGCCGCGAGCATACGTGAACCCCTGCGCGACGTTATTAATCGACCGTTGGTCGCCCGAGCCCTTCGTGGGAACGAATTCCGCCGTGAACGTGTAAAAATTCGTTTCCGTGATCTTCTGTTTGAGCGTGAAAACGTTCACGCCGCGTTCGAGTGTGATCGGCACCGGCGTTTCGTTGCCGGGCGCGGGAATGGGACGGTTATCGGAATCCTTCTGGAAGATCTGTAGAGTACCCGTCGTCGGCTCGCTGGCGCGAATGACGACGTTGATATTCACCATGTCGCCCTTTTTCACGTCGGGCGGAATGGAAATCTTCTCGACCAGCACTTCCTTGTCGTAAACATATTCGATCGGCAAAACGTCGATCTGCACGCCCAGCCTGGCAGCCGCCGACGCCTGTTCGAGCGCGTTGCCGCGGTTCTCGTTGCCATCGGAAATCAGGACGATCCGCCGCGCGGAGTCTTCGGGAAAGGTCGCAAGCGCGAGTTTGATCGCACTTGCCAGATCGGTGTACTGGGCGTTGATTGAAGATTCGATGCCGAGCGATAGGTTAGGCTCAGTCGGGGCAGGGGGAGATTCGACGCTCGCGTTACGGCCGAACACGACGACACCCGCGAGGTCTTCCTTGCGACGCTTCTTTCCTTCTTCCGTCACGTAACGCAGAGTATTCCTGCGCATGTCGGACGGGATGCTCTCGGAAACGTCGACCGCAAAAATCGTCGCGAGCTTATCGTTCTTGCGTACGGCCTGAACTTCGGCGAGCGCGCAGACGATGAGGATGACGACCGTGGCACGCAACAAAATCGCCACGTTCTTGCGAAACGTTCCCAGCCCGGAAAGGCTGCGCATGCTGAAGTAGACGAGTGGAGGCAGGACGATCGGCAGGAGGAGCAGCCAGATAGGCCGACCCACCGTTACGCGATCGGTGATGTAGTTCCAGATTGAGGTCATCGCCGCCTCCCCGCGCCGCGTGTTTCCGCCCAGTTACATCCGAAACCGCTGCACGCGGTGATTGTTCGAGTCGATCACCGACACATAGCCGTGACTATCAATCGCAAGCGCCCAGGGATTAAAAAGCTGCCCAGGCTCGCGGCCCGCCGTTCCCCAGGTCCCCAGCGACTTGCCGTCCTTCGTGAACTTCTGCACGCGGTGATTGCCAAATTCACACACGTACAAGCTCTTATCAGGACCGATGCAAATGTCGTAAGGATAATTGAGCTGCCCAGCTCCATCACCGCGCTCGCCCCAAACCTTCAGGAGCTTGCCATCGGTATCAAAAACTTGAATGCGGTTATTCGCACTGTCTGCGACGTAAATATGTTCATCTTCGTCGATCGCCATGGCGCGAGGCCGCATGAACTGTCCCGGCTCATCGCCGTGGCCACCCCATTGCCTCAGCCACTTGCCATCCGGCGAAAACACCTGAATGCGGTCGTTCTCGCCATATTCGCTGACGTAATAATTGCCGGCCTTGTCCATCACCACGTCTGTAGGATAGCCGAATCGCCCGGGTGTCGTCCCTTGCACGCCATCGCCGATCTGATGCAGCAAGTTCCCCTGCGCATCATAGATCAGAACGCGATAAAAATGCGTATCGGCGACGAGCAGTCGGCCGTCTTTGTCGATCGTCAACCCGCTCGGGCCGTCGACGTTGAACTCGGGCGTGCTCCACTGACGAATGAAATTACCGTCGCGATCGAAGACCTGAATGCGGTCGGTCAGATCGGCCAGGAAGAGGTGATCTTGAGCATCGAATGCAGCGACGCGCGGTTTGTGTAGCCAGCCCGGCTTTCGCCCGTGAATGCCCCAAACGAGTTCGGGGTGGCCCGATTGCGCGAGATCACAGCCCGACGCGAGTGCCACCAGGAGGCAAAGCCCCCAGGCTCGCACCACGGAGCGTTGGTAGTTGGAAACCATTGTGAAATTCCCGGAACCAGACGTGTGGCGATGTCTCACACTCTACAAAAGTCACAGGCCCATTCGCAAGTCCTAAGTTTTTCGTTTTTGACGGATTTTAGAGACTCGATTTTTGGTCTGGTCGCGGATGCATGCGGCCTGAGAAAATGGACTTACATTCAGCGGTCCGCAAACGCCGCGTGCCGCGATCTCGAATTCTGTCAGGTGCGAACGTGCCGGTTTTTCAAAGAGCTTGCCGAGCCGAAGAAGTTCCCGAAGGCAAAGCCCTGAGCGTCGAGCTCGACGGGTTGCGTGTCGCCATCTTCCGCGACGGCGAGGACCTGTTCGCGCTCTCGGGCCGCTGCCCGCACGCGAACGGACCAATGGGGATGGGCTGGATCGAAGAGGGTGAGGCGGTTTGCCCGCTGCACAGGTGGCGATTCAAGCTGACGTCGGGGCGTTGCACGACGGTGCGCGGCGAGAATTTGCACCGGTTTACGTGCGAGATTCGTGAGGGCGAGGTTTGGGTTGCGGTTTAAGATTCTCGGTAGATTGAACAATCAATAGCTTTTCCGCGCGATCGAATCAGTCACCACAAATTCTTGCGGTTGTGCCTCGGAAAACTGGTCGTCGCCACCAAGTGCGAGCATCGTCGAGTTGATCACGCGGCTGAGCGCTTCGTCGGGACTGACAATCTCGGCCTTGTGCAGAACTCCGAGCGAGTGGGCGCGGCGGGAGTCGAAAGGGAGTGACGAGTTATTGATCAGTACGATGCGGGCATGGCCGGGTGTCGGCTGCGGCACCTCCGTGACGTAAGGCGCGAGCATTTCTTCACCGGTGCGATACATCGGATGATATTGATCAAGAAACTGGGTCGGCGTTAGCCCGGTATCGAAGGCCGCACGGCTGAAGTCGGCGAGAAACAGCCGGCTTACGACTTCCGATGGTTCGTAACCAAGAATCAACAATGATTGCTCGGGCGCCCCGTCGAGGTGAAATCGCGTCGTCACCTGTTGATCGAACCGCGCCATCGAACGGTACGAGAACGTCTGCCCACAGCGTGACACGCTGATTTCGCTGAGGCGTTTCTTCAAAGCGACCATGAACCGCCGCAAGGTACGCGAATCGACTTCACCAAGGTCGAGCACTGCGAAACCAGGCGCATCAAAGGCGACACGCCAGACCAGATCAAAGGCACGCTCGGTCTGAGCAAGCAGATCGTGTTCATCGGCGATCGTCAAGCAAAATGATTGCGGTTGGATCATGCGTCAAGACTCATTACTTCTTCCGCCGCATGCAGATCGACGGCTTGAACTTCAGGCCGTCCTCGCTATCAAATCGACTTTAGATCACATGCGATTTACATATCACGAGACTCGTGTTTTCCTTCGTCAAAGTCCTGTCTTAGAAGATTCCGCACGATACTAGCGTCATGGTGATCACAAACACCATTATGAAAACCGTTCCGAACCAGATCGCGGCGGTTCTTGGGCCACCGGTGAAATAGAGCCTGAGAAGGAAGTTCACCGGCTCGTAACGATCGAGTTTCCGCTCGACGTAATCTTTGAGCGCCAGTCCCAAAACGAGGATCGCGCCGACTGATCCTGAGAACAATCCAAGCAGGATGTAACCGTTTTCGCTGATCTCGATAGGCGATTGTTTGTAGGCCCCGATCAGAACGATAAACGCCGTGACAAATGCTCCGCCGAGCACCTTCGATACAAGCGTTTTATCAGACCGGAATAGCTCGTCCAGATTATTGTGGAGGGGGACGCGCATCGCGCAGGCATCTCGCGAGGTCGTGGCTGAGAACACCGGCCGTTTCAGAACAACTTCTCAGTCTACAGCCAAACTTTCAGCTTCGACTTGAGGCGCTCAGGCAAACGCTTGTCAACAATACGCGTAATCACATCCGGATGCAATCGCGTACTGAAGTGCGAGGCGATGATCAGTTCGTTTTCAAACCGATCGGCGCGGGCGATGAAGTCATCGAGATGCGTGTGCCCATACTTGTGAATCTTGTCCGGCCGTTCGCCAGGGCCGACGAACGTCATCTCCATGATCAAGATTTCAGCGCGATAGACGTCGGGAAAATTGTCGAGTCCCACCGGCGCGGTGTCGCCCAGATAGGCCACCTTGGGAATCCGAATCTCCGCCGACACCTCAACGCCGTTCAACCTGAGGTCGCGAATTTCTTCGCCCGTAAGCGATTGATACTCGGGCTTGAGTTTCTTACGTCGTTCCCAAACCAAAAATCCAATCGACGGAATCGTATGCTTGGTGGGAAAAACCGAAACAACCAGCTCGCGTGAAAGCTCGATTTCGGTATTAGGCTCGGCCGCGACGAGCTTCACCGGCATCGCGCCACGATCCAGCTTTTGAAACGCACGCAAAAGCTGTTCGATCGCTTCGACCGAGCCAGCCGGAACATAAATCGTCGGCGGTTCCATCTTCATCATACGCCGGCGCGCGACATAAACGGGCAGGGCGGCGACGTGGTCGAGGTGCGTGTGCGAGAGAAACCAGTTGGGGGTGCTCATGAACGACCAGGGCTGCACGCCGAGATCGAATCCGAGCTTCATCTCGGGAATTCGCCAGTACGATTGCACCGCGGCGCGCGAATATCCTTCGATCGTCAAACCTTTATACGTAAGCGACCGCACCGGAGCGTTATCGACCGGGTGATCGAGCGAATCAACTGAAAGATCGGTATCAAGCGCCAACAGCCCGCTCCTTATCCGCTAGACCGGCCACAATGGCCAAAGATCCAGTATACTCGAACACCCACAAGGGCCGAAACGTCGGAAAGCAGGAACATTTCTACCGTGACGACACAGCGCGATACCTTGGTGTTCGGCCCTGCCTACCTCGATCGCGTCGTTCTAGTCGACCGGCCGCTTCTGGCAAACGGCGTGCTCGACCGCAGCGCAATGGGTCGCTGGAATCTTCAAAACGACAGCAAAATCGTTGCCATTGAAGGGCTAACAACGGGCACGATCGAGCTCGAATTCGGCGACGACTGGCCCGGTCACCGCGGAAGTCTGATTGTGGGTGATGTCTCCTCAACGGAAAGCCCCCATCGCGTGCGCTGCCTTTCGTGGCACGATGACCTCGGCGGGATGGGCGCGGGCTATGCGAAGGCATTTGGCGCGCGGTTGCGACTGCTCGTCGGTGATGAGTCCGATGCTATCAATACCGGCATCCTGGCGCGACTTGCCGCGGAGGGGATCGTAACTGAACCCGTCGTGCAACCGGGAAGGATGGGCGAATGGACGCTGATGATTACAAGCGGTCCGCACGGCGATAAGTTGCCGATCGGATTTCGCGACCTGTCGTGCGAGCCTCGATCACTCGGCAAGGCGGACGACTGCTGTGATCTGCTCATCGTCGCTTCGATGACAAACGAACGCGCCGCGGCCGCTCTCGCCGAAACTGGTGCAAACGTAAAAATGTTCGCGCCCGCGATGCGCAACATGCTCGACCGCTCGCCCAGCGTGCTCGAGATGGCGAGGCACATCGATATTCTCTGCTGCAATCGAACCGAATGGGAAAACCTAGAAGACCGTGAGGAAATCGCCTGGCGGGTCTCGCTGCTAGCGATTACCGATGGACCAAACGGCGCGTCGCTTCGTTACTTGCGTCCTAATGGTGATGCTGGCCGATTGACGGTGCCCGCCTTTCCACGAATGCGCCCGCCGCGCGATACGAATCGCGCGGGCGAAGCATTCGCTTCGACGCTCGTTTCCACTCTGCTGGAAAACGACTGGGCTGTCGAAACAACCGAGCCCGATTTGCTCGAATATGCGGCGCGTCGCGCATCGGCAGCGGCTGCCCTTGTGCTCGACCGAGTCGATTTCGGATTTCCCAGCGCTGAAGAGATCGACGCCGCGATCGATGCGGGCGTGATCAAATGAACTCCGTTTCGCGTAACTGATGCGCCTTCGTGAAGTAGCGGCGCATTCGCAGCTCGAGCATGATCAGCGCACTCAGAGCCGCCGTTCCGGTAATCCCGAAATACACGAGCACCTGATAGCGCAAAGCTTCAAGAACGTCGGCCCCCGCGAGAAGTTGGCCGGTCGTCATCCCGGGAATCGCCACAATTCCGGCGATCATCATATTATTGAGAACTGGTGTGAGAGCTGAGCGCACAGCCGCACGAAGCGCGGGCATGGCGGCCTGTCGCGAAGTTGCGCCAAGGGCGAGTCGCTGCTCGACGAGATCGCGGTCAGCCTTGAGATCGGCGGCAAGTCGTTCGGCAGCGAGTGAAACGCCACTCACACTGTTTCCCAGAATCATGCCGAAAAGCGGAATGAACGTCGATGCGCTATACCAAGGGTCGAGATGAAGCGCCAGCCGCACGCAAACAGCCATCGTCGCGGCAATTGCAAGGCCCATCGCGGCTAGTGATTCGAGCCTTATTTGCCAGCGGTGCTTTGGCTGACGCGTCCCCACCGTGTGCGCGGCAACGGCAAGCATCACACCGACCGTCACCAACACAACCCATGCACTTTCCGCGCGAAAGATGGCTTTGAGGACGATTCCCAGCAGCCAAAGCTGAACAACCAGCCGAACCGACGCGACGATCATCGGCCGGACCTGTCCCAGTCGCGCAACCGCCAGAACGATCGCGCTGAAAGCCATGGGCACCGCCGCCCACGCAAGTCCGAGCCAGTCCGGCGCCACCGTTTTCACGAGATCGCTCCCGCTTCCGCCTGCCAAACGCTCGCGTTCTGGATCCGCCGGACAACGTCCGTCGTTGGGCCAACGTCGGCGATTTGCCCAGCGTCCATTACGAGCGTTTGATCGCTCAGCCACGCAGCTTGCTCGCGGTTGTGAGTGACTGCAATGGTCGTCAGACCGTCGCGAATTGATCGAGTTTTGAGCGCTTCGGCAACGCGCCAGGCAGCCTGCGGATCCAGCGCCGAGGTCGGTTCATCGAGCGCGAGAATGATCGGGTCATTCATCAAGGCCACAGCGATCGCCAGGCGTTGACGTTCTCCGCCCGACAGCGCCGTGGCGTCGCGATCAAGCCAACCAGCCTCGAGACCGATTTCCTGCAATCGCGCAGGGAGATCATTCGGAATGGGAATTCGTGCAAGCTCGCACGGGTAAACGAGATTATCGCGCACCGATCCCGGAAGCGGCCGCGGCGATTGGAAGACAAGGCCTACGAGTCGCCTGAGTTCAATGACCGGCAACGCCCCGATTGAAAGATCGCCGAGTGAGATCGATCCGGCAAACGGCTCATCAAGCCGATTGAAAAGTCGCAACAGCGTCGTCTTGCCAGCACCCGACGGGCCGATCACCGTCCAGCGGCTTCCGGCTTCAAACTGATGCGAAATCCCTCGAAGGATCTCGCGTCCGCCGCGCCTCGCGGAAACGTCTCGCAACCTTAGGCCAGAGCGTGATGAGCGAATCTCGGTGGCGGAAAAATGCGGCGGCATGCGGACACGCTTGGGTTGATTCTGGACGTTTTAACCGCAACGATAAAGGTATGCGGCGGTCCGGTCACGACCCCCGCGCAGTTCAACGGTGCCCGATGGCTCTCGACCTTCTCACACGGCTCGATCCTTTGCGGCGGGTTCGCTGCCCATTTTGCTTTGAGCGATTCTACGTTTATCAAATGCACCTGCGGTGCAACGATCATTATTGCAAGACCGACGCATCGCGGTCGATCGAAGATCCCATTCTCACCCGCGCACTCTTCGGCCCAAACTGGAAGGCTGGCCGAACAACCGGCTCCAGCCTGCGCGTCCCCTGGTGGGTGAATCCATCGCAGGATAGTCGTCGCGGAGTTCGACGCCATCTCGACTGGTTCGTCGCGCCGGGAACTCTCAACTGCGCGCATTGCGAGAAGCCAACAGACTACCGCCTATGTCCGCGGTGCCACGCCCACTTGCCCGACTCGGTCGTCACGCTTGACATGGGGCACGTTGCAATTTTCGGCCCGCAATCGGTCGGCAAGACGACGTTCGTGACCGTTCTTTTGCACGAGCTCGATAATCATGTCGGTCCCGAGGAAGGATTCATCCTCGACCCGCTGACCGAAGAAATTCGCGAACGTTACGATCGCGAATACCACGAAACGACTTACGGCGGCAGCCAGTTCGGAATTGGCGAAGAGATCGGCGGCGAAGTTTATCGTCGTAGTCACTCAGCGACCGCGCCGATCGAGGCAAATCGCTCGATCCTCCAACCACTCGTCTACAAGATCACGAATCACGGCAAGCGCGGCTCGTCGCAAACTTCGCTGCTGTCCTTCTTCGACACCGCTGGCGAAGACTGGGACAAGAACATCGATCTCCTACGCGCCGAAGCACGCTACCTCAAGCTGGCTAAGGGTTTGCTGTTTCTCGTCGACCCTCTGCGCATTCGGGCGGTCGCCTGGGACGGGCGGATTCGCCTCACCGAAAAAGAAAGTCGAGTTCCCGCGGCGGATTACCTATCAGACGTTCGCAAACTGAGCACGTTCTTTCCCAGAACGCCGGTCGAAACCCCGCTGGCGATCTGCCTGAACAAACTCGACCGCTGGGGTGGCCTGATGGAGCCAGGTTCGCGGCTATACGATCTGGCGCGGTCTGTCGTTCCGGGCCGTCCGGATAAAAATCTCGATCGTCAGGTGCATGAAGAAGTTCAGCGAGCGCTAAGAGGTTGGGGAGCAGCATCGTTCCTGGAACACGTCGCGGTGACGTTCCCCAATCACCAGTTCTTCGCTTGCTCAGCGCTCGGCGACGCCGCACAAGAGCACGACGATCAGGCGCAACCACTTCCTACGCCGCTACTTATTGATCGTCCTGTGCTGTGGCTTTTGCGGCAGCAGGGAGTCCTTACAGCCGACTCAACCGCGTAGGGTTATGCGATCGTGCAACTTCGGTCGATCCGCGTTGACGCTTTTTCCCGAAACGTGGTAAGATAGGGTATCTTTTCAGATTCGCATCCTGCGCGTCCGCACCCTCCGTCGCTTCTCACAACCCAAACTTTCGACGCTGGGGAGTCTCGCCCGTGCGCAAGCCATTGTCTCGCTGGGTCTTCGGGGCCTTCGCCTTCGGGTTGCTGGCCGGGTGCGGCTCGACCGTTTTCGCGCAAGAAGCGCCGCTACCAGATCCGCCGCCGATCCCCGAGAGAACACTTGGACCGACGCTGCCGACTCAGCCGATTCAGAAGTCGGCCAACGGTTTCGTGAATCGGTCCACGATCAAGCAGACTTTCAACGAGCGCTGGGTTGATGCCGCGCTCCTGCCAGGCGAGCAGGGCATCTGGGTGCTCGACTTCGCGTTCAAGCCCGTGCGAATCATGACGATCGAGGTCCCGGGCAAGGGTCGCCGTCAGATTCACTACATGTACTATCAGGTGGTGAATCACACCGGCAAGCCGAGGATGTTCGTACCGCAGTTCTCGCTTGTGCCCGACACTGGCGAACGAGTGGAAGACACGGTTATTCCCAAGGCGATTGACCTGATTCAGACCCGCGAAGACCCAACGATTAAGCTCTTGGGCGCGGTGAACATCATGGGCGTCATCCCGCCGAGCACCAAGCCGGGGATCGACGATGCCGTCTTCGGCGTGGCGATCTGGGACAATGTGAACCCCAACGCCGACAAGTTCAGTGTGTACGTTCGCGGCCTTTCAGACGGCTACAAGAAGGTAGACGGTGCCGACGGCAAGCCGGTGACGAAGTACAAGACGCTCCGAATCGACTTCATTCGCCGCGGCGACCAGTTCCAGCTCAAGGAAAAAGAAATTCAGCTTCTCGACCCCGCGTTCGAGTGGGTTTACTGGTGATCTCGACAAGGGAGTGAACATCGAGTTCACTCCCTTTTTTATTTGTCGTCGTCCGATTTACACAATATACCGAAACGAGTACGGGGCCGCCTGTCGGCCCTTTTTTCATGGGATGAGCATTTAATGGAATGGCTTGCCTGGAGGGTCGAGAATGCATCACTTCCAGCTCGACGAACTGGGCAGCCTCTTATTCTGGGCACCAATGATCAGGGGTGCCCTGGCCTGGGCCGCTGATACCAATCAACTTCAACGTAAAGTCGCCGGTTTACTAGTGCGTCTCTTGCGGCTGAATCGTCTGGGTTGCTTGCTTTTTCTCGCTACATTGGCCCAGATTCTTCTGGCCTGGGCCAGCGGCTCGGCACAGCGTCAACGCGAGGCCGTCGAAGTGATTCTCAATGCACGAGCCGGCGTAAGCTATCGAGGATGGGAAGGCGAGTATTTTGGCGTGGACGATCGAGACCGGCGCGGTCCGCGAGATGAGTCTCCGTCAGTGCGTTGGCTCTCCAACCATTTGGGTGTGGATTATTGTTACGACGTCGCGGCAGTAGAAATAGGCAACTTGTCTCATGGTTGGTCCTTCGATGAAACGAAGATGGATGAGACTCTCGTGGCGGTCTCGAATCTGCAAAATCTCGAAAGCCTTAGTTTCCGTGTAACAACATTAAAAGACGAACAACTCAAACATCTCAAAAACCTGAGCAACTTGAAGTCACTCGAATTTTGGAAGGCCGATCTCTCGGACCCGCTGTTGGCCACACTGCCGTCGCTTCCCAAGTTAAACACAATCTTGATCGCAAATTCTGATCCGCCGGATCGCGGCCCCAAAGTTACGGATGAAGGACTGCGTCACCTCGCCAAGCAACCAGCGCTGACGTCAGTACTCCTACTGAGAGTTCCATTAACACAAAAAGCGATGGGACACCTTGCCAGTTGCAGAAATCTAAACGAATTGACGCTCTGGTGCTTCGATTCGCCACTCTCGCGGGACGCAATTTCTCAATTGAACGGCTCATCGATCAAATCGCTTCGCCTGGATGGTGAGCAAATAAACGATGAGACAATTCGCGACCTGCGCTCATTCTCCACGCTCGAAGCTCTTCTGATTGAAAGCTGGAACGTAACCGAGTCATGCTTTGATGACATCGCTCAGATGCGCAACCTTAAATTGGTGGAATTCAGGGGCGCGGGTGTGAAGCGTGCCTCTGCCCTCAAACTTCTCAAGAAGCGGCCTGACTTGAAAATTCGCGTTCACTTCGGGGACTTGTATGGCGCACATATGGTCGATCTAAAACCGGATCGTTAAGCCAGTTCATGGGACATAACCAACCGGGTCCACCATCCCCAACTCATGAAACGCCGCAAGGCGCAAACGGCAACTATCACAACGCCCGCACGACAATCCCTCAGGCGCCGGGTCATAGCAACTGTGCGTCAGGCCGTAGTCGACACCCAGCTCAATTCCACGCTTGATGATTTGCGGCTTCGTCAAATATAAAAGCGGCGCATGAATATGAAACGTTCCCGAACCCTCGACACCGGCTTTCGTCGCGAGATTCGCCATCGCCTCGAAGGCACGGAGAAACTCGGGCCGGCAGTCGGGATAGCCCGAGTAATCGACACAATTCACGCCGATATAGAGATCGAACGCACCTAATGCCTCGGCCCATGCCAGTGCCAGCGAGAGAAACACCGTGTTCCGCGCAGGGACATATGTGATCGGAATCGACGCCGTCATCGCGGCTTCATCGCGATCTTTGGGAACGTCGATATCGCTCGTAAGAGCCGAGCCGCCGAATGCTCGAAGATCGATCACCTGCTCGACATGCCGCGCCGCGCCGAGAACATTCGCGACGCGGCGAGCGGCCTCGATCTCAATGTGATGACGCTGGCCATAAAGGACGGTGAGCGCATAGGTCTCGAACCCGTCCGCCCGCGCTTCGGCGAGAGCAGTCGCGGAGTCGAGACCACCCGAGAGCAACACGACGGCCTTTTTTGCTACAGTCATCAGATTGAGAATCCTGGCGATATTCGGGCGATTAGCTCACGATCGCGTCGGCTTCGATTTCGACGAGCGCTGCATCGTCGATCAGCTTGGCGACTTCAACCATCGTCGTCGCGGGACGGATGTCGGCGAAGAATGCGCCGTGGGCTGCCCCGACTTCTTGCCACTTCGAGATGTCGGTGACGTAAATGCGCGTGCGAACGACGTCTTTGAGCGTGCCGCCGAGGGCCTTGATCGCAGCTTCGATGATCGTCAGTGCGCGACGCGACTGGGCTTCGAGGCTGGGAACAAACGTGCCGTCGGCCTCGATGCCAACCGTGCCGGTCACCGCGATGTGTGCCCCAGCGCGAACAGCGCGTGAGTAGCCGATCTTCGGCTCCCAGGCCGAGCCAGTCGACGCGAGTTGCCGGAAGCCGTTCTTTTCGCTCGTGACGGTAACGTTCACACTCTGAGACACGATTGCGCTCCGCGATCGAATGAAACTGGGCGAGTATGCCGCCCGGACCAGCAACCAAAACCGGCCGACATCATACCGAATTTCGCGCCGCGCCGTTAGGGGCAGCCGGTTGCGGACGACGACGCATCGCCCTATCCTCAGCGGGAATTCTATCGCTCCTTCTTTCTTTGCGAGCCACCTCAATGAGCCGACTTGCTGCGATCGCGATTGTCTCAATGAACTTCTTCGCACAAGCGCTTCACGCCCAGCCCGCTGCAAACAAGCCGGGCGAAACTGTGGTGGTGAAGCAAGAAATCGTGCTCGACGGCAAGCCACTCAAGTACACGGCAACCACCGGCGTGATGCCGATCATGAACGCCGACGGCGAAACCGAGGCGAACATTTTTTATGTCGCCTACACGCGCGACGGCGAGAGCGATCGGTCAAAGCGTCCGCTCATGTTCGCATTCAACGGTGGGCCGGGTTCTGCGTCGGTCTGGCTCCATCTGGGAGCACTCGGCCCGAAACGTGTCGAAATGCCCGACGCTGTTTTACCGCAGCCGCCGTTTCGTTTAGTCGATAACGCCCAAACCTGGCTTGATACCACCGACCTCGTTTTTATCGACCCTGTTGGCACCGGTTACAGTCGCGCGGTCAAACCCGAGTTGACCAAGAAATTTCACGGCTTACAGGGAGATATTACATCGGTTGGTGAATTTATCCGCATGTATCTCACGCGCAACGAGCGATGGGGCTCGCCGCTGTACCTCGTCGGCGAAAGTTACGGAACAACCCGCGCCGCGGGATTGGCAGGGCGCTTGGTTGAACGACACGGCATCGCGTTCAACGGCATCATTCTCGTATCGACGGTGCTCAATTTCCAAACGCTGCAATTCGATCAGGGGAACGACTTACCCTACGCACTTTACCTTCCCAGCTATACCGCGACCGCTTTCTACCATCACCAGCTTTCGGAAGAGTTCTCGAAGGATCTCAAGGCAACGCTCGCAAAAGCGAAGAAGTGGGCCGAGACGACTTACACCGTCGCGCTCGCGAAAGGGGATCAACTCGCTGGCGCCGAACGCGAGGAACTGGTCAAGACTTATGCTTCTCTCACCGGCCTCTCGCCCGAATATGTCGACCTGGCAAACCTGCGTGTCGACCCTTCGCAGTTCCGCAAGCAACTCCTGCGCAAGCAGCGAAAGTCGGTCGGCCGGCTCGATAGCCGCTTCGTCGGTAGCGATGCCTCAGCCATTGCCGAACGCCCCGACTTCGACGCCAGCAACGCCGCCATCCGGCCGCCCTACACGGCAACCATCAACCAGTATTTACGCTCGACACTCGGCTACAAGACCGACGTCCCTTACTACATTCTGGGAGAAGGCGTCGGAGCGTGGGATTATGGCCTCACCGGTCGCGGCGGATATGCCGACACATCGGCCGCGCTTCGCCAGGCGTTTGCCCAGAATCCATCAATGAAGGTGATGGTCGCGTCCGGTTATTACGACCTCGCAACCCCGTTTCATGCGACAGAGTACACCCTCGGCCACATCGACCTTGATGAAAACGCACGCAAGAATATTCAAATCAAGGAGTACGAGGCGGGTCACATGATGTATGTGCATCCGCAATCGCTGGCGGCTCTTAAGAAGGATGTCGCCGCGTTTATCTCAGGGTCGTTACCGGCGGCGAAGTAGGCACCGGATCGAGAACCTCTTCCAACTCATCGCCATTGATGATGAGCCAGCGGAAGTTCTTCAGTTCGTTCTCGAATTGTTGCTGCCGCGAGCTCTGCGAGAGGATCAACCGCAAAGTCAATTCCGCGCCCTCTGCAAGTTGGCGCGGAAAACTCGGTCCCGACAGCGATCCCGGACGGACTTGGATAGAGTCCTGCCTCAGTGTTCCTTGAAGTACCTTTTGCACGTCAAACGTATGCATCAGAGGCATAGCATACGAGCCATCGCCAAACTGAATGCACGGGCCCTTGGCGCCGCGGTATTTCGCACTCACAACGATCGAAATTGAGCGATCGGGCAATGTCGAAAGCACGGGGCCAATAAGGGGCTGTGGAGGTTTCGACCGGACAGGTTTGCTAATAGTAACCGGAGAAAACGTGACTGGCACTTCGGCCGGCAGATTTTCGCCCTCCTGATTGCACCCCGCAAGACCTAGCGCGAGCAAGAAGACTCCACAGGTTCGACGCATGGCAGTTGCCCTCGCGTGCTGGAGCTCAAACGACTGTCGCAGCATGCTAATCGAGCCATCTACCGCAGGCAATCATCAATAAGAACTAAACATTCGTCGGCGTCAGGATCGGCGAATTCTCGGGCACGACGGCCTGATGTCCCCGACCATTTGCGTCGCCTTCCCAAGTACTCACCCATTGATCCCACTCGATCGGCGGAGTGAGCGGGTCGGGTTTGTCGTCACCGGGGTCGCCAATCAGTTCGACGTCGCTCCAGGAAAAAAGGCCGGCCATTGCTGAGAGGATCGCACGGTGTGCCTCGGGTTCGAGCTTGCCGATCCATCCGGACACAAGGACGCGTGCAAACAGCCGGCGTTCTGACTCTTCGAACGCTATTTCAGCCGGCGGTTCGTGGCCGATCCCTTGCCAGTGCAGCGAAACGACCACGCGATTCGTCGTGCATCGCACGGCTGCAACCTTGGGCGACGGGCCGGCCAGAGCGAACGCCTCGCTGCCATCAAGCAGGTAAATCACGCTGCGATCGACAAACTGGCTGATCGACCGCGCGACATGGTGCAGCGATTCTTCGGCCTTGCGCGACTCAGCCTCGCTCGCCCCGTGCTCGGCCTGATAATCTTTCCGCCTCAGCTTCGCGTAAAGCTTAGGAATGGTTCCCGAGTGGAAGCCGCGACGCAGAAACCGGCTCATCGTTTCGCCGTGATGACCAATCATCACCGGCGTGAGCGTTTTCGCACGATTCGCCGCATAAAGCCGCCAGTTTTCCTTCAACTCCCAGACCAGAAATCCAAAGAGACCGGGAATGAGGAATAGCGTAGCGCCAGCGAACGTGTTCGCGATTCCCTCTCCGAGCGGAACCAGCGGCGCTTTGAGTAGTTTAAACACCGTCACCGACATCGGCAGCATGATCTTGTGGGAAACCGTCACCACGGGGAAATGCTTGATCGGGTTGATCTGCGGTTCAATCAAAAGCGTGATATAAATACGCGCCACGTATGCGACGACGAACCACGCCAGACCAAAAACCGCCTTCGCCCCGAGCGTGAACTTGCTCTCGCCCGACCGGAAGCGCGCCCACTCATCGACGCTGTAAATCAGGCGTTCAAAGAGCTCGAGAATCGCCTTGAACAGGCCCATCACGCTCTGAAAAACGTTGGGAAGAAAGTCACGCCAGACTCGTTGACCGACGCGTGTCGCACCGTCCGATGCGATCTCTTCGACAAGTCGCCCCTGACGCGAATTGATGAACAGCGAGATTGCAACGAACGCCACCACGCGCAACATTGCGCCGACATGTTCATCAATCAGAAACGACATACAAAGCGAGAGTACGCCAACCAGGAATAATGGCTTGACCAACCAGTTCCAGCCGAACACCGTCCAGCGGTTGTTGAGGAATTCGTGGAAGACTGGCCGGTCGAGAATCCAGCGGGGAATCGTGTAAAAAACGACGCGCAGGCCAACGCCGATCTTGCTGCAAACCGAGAAGAAAATGCCGCGAAATCCAGGGCGATTGATGATCCCCAGAAGCAGAAGGGCGACAATTGTGTACGAGACGGGATTCATCAGGTGAGGCGCTTCGCCCAAGAGCAATCCCAGCAACGCGCCTAGGATATGCTGCAAACCTTCGAGCATGATGAACGCGCCGCCAAACGGCAGCGCGAAGTACTTCGTAAACAGCCGTCCGTAGTGCGTGCCGAACGCGAGTGAACTCGTTCGCTGCAATGCGCGAAGGTAGATTTCCCCGCGGTGATAAACACCGTCGAACTCCTTTGCCAGCGCGACATCTGCTCGTAGAAGCGGATCGCCTGCCACGAGTTCGCGGCCGCTCGCAAGATCGGGCAGCTTGATCTGATTGCGGGAGAGAGCATCTCGCAAGTCACCCAACCGCAGATACCCGCGCTCGATGACGAGGTCGATCAACTCCTCGATGAGTTTCCTTCTCGCCGCTCTTTCGGGAAGATTTGCCGGGACGAAGCCGACCTCGTCGAACACGCGATGGAACCGCGAGCGAAACGTTTCGCGAAGTTCGCGTTCTTCGCGGCGAGTCGCGTCATCGACGAGTTTCGCAAGCTGCGTGCGCTGAGGTTCCGGACCGTGCATCCGCGCGAGTCGCGCACTGGCGGATCGCAAGTGACTGAGCATCAGCACAAGGCGGTGGTCGGGCAGGGGGATGCGAATCGGTCTCTTTCCGCGCGAGATCAGCCAGCCCAGAAGGTCGGTGCGCGAGATTTGCCGCTCATGGTCGGAGCAGACTTTTTGCAGGTCGTAAAGCATCCGCGCGGGGCGCGGCCAGAGGCCAGTCGAAGCACCATCGAGAAACGCTGCGAGCGCCTTCTTCCAGCGAGACGATTCGTCACCGTCAAAACCAAGCGCGGCGCGAAGCCGACGCGTGAGATGCCCCAGTTCGCTCTTGGCTCCGGCACGCGTACGCTGAGCCTCGATCGGCGGCGCAAGCTTCGCAGCGCGAACCCGCAGAATCGCCGCGCGGACGCGATTTCCTCGCTGCGACGCCATATCCGCCAGCCGCTTCAACCATGACCATCGTCCTGGCTCGGGCTCTTCGGCATCATCCGCGGCAACAAACTCGCCGCTGTCGTCGTCTTCCGTTTCATCTTCAGAGTGAACGATCGCCGTCGGAGTTTCTGGCGCACCTTCAGGACGCGTCGCTTCGAGCGTTCCCGGCAAATCCACGTCCGCCAGAAGCATGTTTTGCACGCTCTGGTGATCGAGAATGCCGGGAAATGTGTGACTTATCAACTCACGATGAAATGCGAACAATTCAAGATAAACAGCAGCGAATTCGACGTACGTCGCGCGATCATCAGCCGGGACCGCCAGAAACTGGTCTTCGTAAAGCACGGCTCGCGCCTCGACGAGCACGAGTCGCCCCAGCCGAGCGACGCGATCGGCAATCCAAGTCCCTTCGGGAGGAAATTCTTCCTCGCGCGTATCAAAGCTCAAATGAACACGTGCGTGAAATAACAGTCGCCAGTAATGCAACAACAGTGCATCGGTGCTGAGCGCACGTTCCTTGTTTTCCGGCTCGGGCAGCAGAATGACGTGGTCTGGGTCTGGCGCCGTCAGTTCGAGCCCTAGTTCGAGGCGATTCGCATATCGCAGCACGACTTCGGTGCGTTCGGCAAACCCACCGCGATGGGGGATTTTGCCGAGCCCACCAACGCCCATGATTCCGCGAATCACTCGTCGTAAAACGCGAGCGGGAATGAGGCAAACGCGCGAGTCGACGTCGCGGAGAATCCGGATCAATGCGCCCCGATCAAGCACCGGCTCGGCCACCATACTCATCGATTCGCATCTCCGGATTTCCGCGTCACGTGGCTCACGCGTTCACAAGACTTCACTTGCCAATCTTTGCAAGTTCCTCGCCAATCGTTTCCATCAGCGGCGCAATCGTCGCAATGCTGAAATCGAACTTGGCACCGGCCGCGGCGAACAGGTCGGGCAACGGCTTGGCACCGCCAATCGAGAGCGCCTGTTTATAGGCTTCCACCGCGACGCGACGATCGGTGAGGCTCCGCTTCCAGATTTGAAGCGCACCAAGCTGCGCGATGCCGTATTCGATGTAGTAGAACGGATAGAGGAAAATGTGCAATTGGCGATGCCACGAATGCGAGCGGACCGACTCAAAATCGGTCCAGTCGACCGTGCCGCCGAACCGGTCCATCAACTCGTTCCACGCTGCCGCACGCTCGTCGCGATTGTGGCCGGGATGGAAGTAAATCCAGTGCTGGAAAGCGTCGACCGTCGCAATCCAGGGCAAAATCAGCACGATTCCCTCGAGAAGTTGCTCGTACGAGCGATCGGCATCAGCGTCGTTGTAGAACTCGGCGAGGTCGCGAGCACCCAACAATTCCATCGACATCGAAGCGACTTCACAGAACTCGATCGGGCTTTCACGATAGGCACCCAGCGGTTCCTCGCGGGAAAGCAACGCATGGAACGCGTGACCACCTTCGTGGAGCAGCGTACGGAGATCGCCGTCGAGTCCCACGGCGTTCATGAAAATGAACGGCAGGCGATCGTCTTCGAGGGTCGTCTGATATCCGCCCGGCGCTTTTCCTTTGCGATTCGCCAGGTCGAGCAGGTCGTGCTGCCGCATGTAGGCGAACTGGGCGCCGAGTTCCTGGTCGACGTCGCGGAAGATTGCTTCGCAACCTTCTGCAAGCTTGTTCACATCATTGAAGGGCCGAAGCGGCGCCCGGTTGAGTGGATCAACTGCAAGGTCCCAGGGTCGCACGCTCGAGACCCCGAGTGCATTCTTGCGATTTTCCTGGATTTTTTTCGCGAGCGGAACGACGGTGCGCTCGATCGCCTCGTGGAATGCGCGGGCATCGTCAACGTCGTAATCGAATCGCTCGCGTGCCTTGTACGCGTATTCGACATAGCTGGGAAAACCGGCCTCGCGGGCGATCTCTTCGCGGAGCAAAAGCTGGCGGTCGAATAGCGTGTCGAGCGTTTCCTTATCCTGCAGCCGGCGATTGGCGACGAGCGTCCATGCGGCTTCGCGGCGGGCACGATCGGTCTCTTCGAGAATCGGCGCCATCTGTGCGGGGGTGCGTTCTTGCCCCTCGAACGTCACCGTCATTGCACCGATTGTCTTTTGATATTGCTGATCGAGCTCGGCCAGTTCGGTTTCGCGAGGGATGTTTGCCTCGCGATAGAGGTCGCGGCGATTTTCCTGCGAGCGGTCGAACACCAGATAACGCTCGCGAGGCAGGCCGGCGCGATGGGGCGAGTCGAGATACTTGTTCCGCATCTCGTTGAGCAGTGGCTTCAGTTTGGGGCGAATGTCGCGCACGAATGCGAGGTGCGCTGCCTCGCGCTCGGGGTCATCGGTTTGGCAGGTCATGGCGATGTGCCGCTTTTCGCCTTCCTGCGAAACCGCACCGTTCAGTTCGTCGCAATCGATCAGCCATTGCTCGAGGTCTGCGGTGGAACCGATCTCACGCGCGAGCAATTTCTGATACCAGGGCTCGATCTGTTCCCACGTTTTGAACGTGGCATCGGCCGAGAGCCACTTGTGAGGGAACGTCTTCGGACTATATGTTGCGACGCTCATGCGTATCGATCCTGAATGTCCGCGCGAAGCGCGTCAAGCTAAATGACGCGCTGAACCAAGCTGGCCCCAATGCCAAGCAGCGTCACGACGATATACGCAGCCACGGTGCCAACAACAAGCGTTGCCACCGCGCATTGCACTGCCTCGAACAGCCCATCCGCCTCGCCGAGCGAGCCGACGGTCCGAAAAAGCAGCATGAGTCCTGTCAGCGTGCAGACAAGCACGCAGAGCCCGGTGATGAAGATGACGATTGCAACCCGGCCTGCGGGCTCGCGCGCCACCGTGAACATCATGGCGAAGACAAAAACGGCGTAAGTCGTGTGCCACAAACGCATAAAGACCTCGAACCGCCGGCGCTGGCCGACACGATGCCCCCATGATAACCGACCGACCCCAAAATTGACCGCGCAATTCGACGGAACTCCCGCTAGCCTAGGGGCGTCGCTCGAATGCGAGGTCCCTCGAGCCGGCTCATCGATCGCCCCATTCCCAGGAGCCTTTCCGCACATGGCCCTTACGCAGTACAAGTTCTCATTCGGCCCCTGGAACATCAGCACTGGTGCCGATCCCTTCGGCCCGCCCGTCCGCAACGAAGTCGAATACGGACGTAAACTGAAGGCATACAAAGAGCTAGGATACGACGCCGTTCAGTTCCACGACGACGACATCGTGCCCGACGGCCTCGACTGGCCCGCACAGCAGAAGGGAATCGCGGCGGTCAAGAAGATCCTCGACTCCGAGGGATTGTTCGTCGAAATCGTTGCTCCCCGTCTTTGGGAAGATCCGCGCACGATCGACGGTGCCTTCACCTCGAATTCAGCGTCGGACCGCCAATATGCGATCGACCGTTCTCGTCGCGCTGCCGACATCGCCAGTGAAGTAAACTGCAAAAACTACGTTCTCTGGCTGGCCCGCGAAGGCACCTACGCTCGCGAATCGAAGTGCGCCAAGACCGCCGTCGCCCGCATTGTCGACGGCTGGAACGCGATCCTTGAACACAACAAGGACATCCGAATTCTCGGCGAAGCCAAGCCGAACGAGCCGGTTGACCAGGCCTATCTGCCGACGGTCGGTCACATGATCGGCGTCGCATATAAGACGATCGACCCGAGCCGTTCGGGCGTCTTGATCGAGTCGGCCCACTCGATTCTCGCCGGTCTCGACCCCGCCGACGACATGGCCTATGCCCTCTACCACGACAAACTCTGGAGCGTTCACCTCAACGACCAGAACGGTCTGAAGTACGACCAGGACAAGGTGTTTGGCGCGGTCGATCTGCGTCGTGCCTTCGACCAGGTTTGGGTGCTCGAAAAGAGCGGCTACGGCAAGAACGGTGAATGCATCGGCCTCGACGTCAAGGCGATGCGCACGACCAAGCTGGAAGAGTCGTTCATCCACCTGCAGAATTCGCGCACGATGTTCCTGCGATTGCTCGACATCGTTCGCGGAGTCGATCAGAAGAAGGTCGACGAACTGCGTGCCAACCGCCAGTACGAACAGCTCGAAATGCTGATCCTCGATGCCCTCACCGGCAAGTCGGTCTGACCCTGGGTGAGACATTGTAAAAGCGACGCGTTCCGTCAGTTCTTATCTGGCGGAAGGCGTCGCTTTTTTATTTCGATCAATTGCGATGAAATTCGCTCATTTATTGAAAAAGTAATGGCGCGAATTCGTGGAGATACTTCTGCCAGTTGATCCAAGTATGGCCGCCGGTTGTTTCCTTGAACGTTGGTTTGAAGCCGTTTTTCTCGAAGAACGAAACCGTATCGCGTGACCGGGCGATCAGGAAATCGTCTTTGCCCGTCGCCAGCCAGAAGACCTTGAGGCCGTCCTTCACCGCGGGGTCGCTCAGGGTTTCCTTGCGGTCTTTTTCCCAATCGGCGGTTGAGCGAAAGATCAGGCCCGAGCTGAATACGCCGATCGCGCTGTAATCGTGAGGATGGGCAAACGCGATGTCGAGCGTTTGAGCACCGCCCATGCTGAGGCCGGCGATTGCGCGATTTGGACGCCCTGCCTGCACGCGATAGTTCTTTTCGATATGCGGCACGATATCTTTGGCAAATTCATCTTCAAACTTCGCGTTGCCCACCCCACCGCGTCCAGGTGCGGTCGGCATGATGAAACTGAACGGGCCGGTGTGGCCCATGGGCATGACGACAATCATCGGCTTCGCTTTTTTCGCAGCGATGAGATTATCGAGAATGACATTCGCGCGACCGACGGATGTCCAGGAATCGTCGCTATCACCCGCGCCGTGAAGGAGGTAGAAGACGGGATATTTCTCGGCGTTCGACTCGTATCCCGGTGGCGTATAAACGTGCATTCGGCGCGTGCGGTCGAGCACGCCTGAGCGATAGGTCACCTGCGCAACTGCCCCGTGAGGTACATCCTTCACGTCCATGAAATCGGAGCCAGGGACAGTCACCACACTCCAAGGATTGCCGTTCGACTCGCTGCCAAACTGGTTACGCGGGTCGCAAAGAAGCACGCCGTCGAGATTGAACAAGTAGCGATATGTGCCCGGCTCGACGGGTCCTATCGTTAGCTCCCAGACACCTTCATCACCGCGTTTGAGAGCTTGTGGCTGCATTGCGCCGGGAAGATCGGAGCTGAAGACGCTTACGGCGTCGGCCTTGGGAGCGAGCAGACGGAATGTTACGCGACGATCGGCGTTCACGTCCGGCGAAACCACAACGGGGCCGCGTCTCGGCTGGGCATCTACTCGATCCGCTAAACCCAACACAAGCAAGATCGCAAACGCCGCAAGTCTGGGCAACATTGTTACGCGTCCTGAAGGTGAGAAACGCCTGCGCCGGCGATCAAATGTGATGCAGCAACCACGCACGATGCCTGAGGCTAGCTGTGCCGGAACGCTACGTCAATCATCTGATATTCCGAAATGACAGGCACAAATGGCGCTGCCAGTCTTCGACCTTTCGATGCGAGCCGGCGCGGCGTAAGCTGAGGAATTGAACAGCTTCGCCGGGCGATCCAAGAACTCCATCGTCTTCTTCGTCTCGCGCGTTTGAATCGGAGAATGGCCATGTTCGTGAAACGATTGCGGATAGCGATTTGCTTCACTATATGCCTGGCTACGATTATCGCGTCGGCCGACAGCTATGCACCGTTTACGAATTATCGCGCTGTAGATGCGACGGGCGAATATTACGTCGTTTTGAAGAGACGTAGTCAGACAGCGCCAGGCTTTCCGCTTTCCGTTGACTTCGAGATTGCAAAGCGAAATAACGGCAGTCCGCCGGTTCTCGCATTCAACGAACGTAGCGCCAAATCAAAACTGCCGGGCGATGGTGCTCAGGTGCGTCCCGGCGACACGATTATCGGCAAAGGGACGCTCGATCGTGCTCCGCGCCATATCGTGATTTCTTCAACAGGGCTCGGCTTCGTTGGTGTTGATGTTTATGGTCATAACTTCGGTGAACTGCGCAATGGCGCTGCGTTGGTTATTGTTTCGATCGACGGAACCATCCGGCATCGCAAGAACTTGATCGACCTATTCAGCGCGGTCGAGGTCGGTACGTTCATGCGCTCGACAGGATCGGTGTGGTGGAGCGGTTATTCGTGGATCGACGAGAAAAGCAAGCAGGTTGTGATCGTCAGTGAACGGTCGGAACCTGGGAGAAAGCGGTTGTTTCGAACCGTCGACATCGAGAGCGGCGAGGTTCGCAGTGGTACATCTGAACTGGTTACAATCGCCCTTCGCGATCGAATTCCCAGCGCAATTGAACCGGCGATCGAATTGGCCGCAGAACTCAAGCTTTCGGCAGCCGCGCCCGATCTGGCAATGATCCTTGATAGCGATTCCCTCTCGCTGATGACGCGCCTTAGAGCAGCGTCCGCACTCGCCAGGCGAGGAAATTATCAAGGACGTGAAATGGTAAGAAAAGCGGTACTCGACCACAACGTTGACAACGCCACACGCATCACTGCGATTCGATATGTTCCCTACATGCTGGGTGACGACGCCGCGAAGGTCCTTTGTGAATTGCTCCGGCAAGGCGATGACTCGATCCGAAGTGAAGCCGCTCTCGCGATGCGTGACGTCTCCGCGGCAACCGCCAATCCGCTCCTCGTCGAAATTGTCAGGAAGGGACCAGTCGACGCGCTCGACAGCGCAATCGAATGTCTCGACTGGAAAGGCGCCGACGCCGTCCGGCCCGTCATTCCCGACCTGATCAAGCTGCTCGAAAACGCTCCCAAAACAAACAGGCCGCTTTGGACCCAGCAACTCGCGGCCCTGGCTCTCGGCAAATGTCGCCGCGACGCCCGCGAAGCCTTGCCCGCTCTCATTCGCCTCGCGGAAAAGCACTCGGGCGATGAGTGGAATCGACTCAAGGACAACTCACCGCGAATGCTCAATCCCTTCAATTCCCGTGATCGCTATTCAACGGACTGGTTCGTTGATGCCATTCTTCGAATCAGGCAATAATCTCATTTCAAATCATTCTCATAATCATTCAATGGGCATCGACATTCTCGACGTAATTTACAGGCTCGAACGGCGATTTGGGATCGTCATGCGCCGCGAGGACTGGATTGAACTCATGAGAAAGAATGGAATCGCAGATATTCCTGTCGGTGATTTATTCGCCTTGATCAAAGATCGAATTCGCAGTTCGAACGCAATGGATGACGAGATCGATGCCGACTGGACCTGGCCCGCATTTCAGATCGAAATCTCTCATGCGCTCGGCGTCGAGCCCGATGAGGTCCAGCCGGATCGATGGATCGTCGGCGATCTCGGAGCGAGTTGAGGCATTAACCTTGCAATGCTTCAATCTCGCTTACCCAGAACAAATTCGAGCAAGCCTTCCATGTTGTTCGAAGTCTTGTCCGGCACGATTCCGAGCTCTTCCATCGGCAGATTGAATCGATTGACCCAGTAGGTTGTGTAGCCAAAATTCTTGGCGCCGTAGGCATCCCAACCGCCGAACGCGGCGAAGATGATTTCTTCTTTCTTAAGACCCAGCCGCTCCATTCCCAGGGCGTAGGCACGCGGGTCGGGTTTGTAGGTGCTATTCACCTCGGTGCTCAGAAGTTCGTCGAAGAGATCTGTAATGCCAGCGCGATCGGCGTTGTCACGAAGCATTTTTTGACTGAAATTTGCAATCGTGATAATACGAACACCCGATGCTTTGAGCTTTCGGAGCGCTGCAATTGTGTCGGGCCAGGGTTTCAAATTGAGATAGGCATTAAGCAATTGCTCGCGCTTGGCGGGCGGCAATTCGAGTTTCATCATGCTCGCAGTGTAGATGAGCGCGTTTTCGGTGACTTTGAAGAAGTCGGCGTGACGATTCGTGATCGAGCGCAGAAAGCCGTACTCAAACTGCTTCGTCCGCCACATGCGGGTGAATTCGGCACCTTTGCCGGGAAAGACTTTTTCGACTTCGGGGATGACTGAATTCGCGTCGAACAGGACGAAGTAATCAAACGCGATTGCCTTGAATCTGGGCGGCGGCGGTTCGGCCGCAAAACTTGAAGTGCGCGAGGCCGCACCAGAAATGACGACGAACGCGAGCCCGAAGGCCAGAAGCCGTTTCATGCGATTCCTTTCGTGTGGAGAGCATCAAAGTATGATGGAAAGCCGCACTACCCGCGAATTGTACCGGCCGGTCAACTCGTCTGTATGATCATCACTGACGCATTTGCGGCAACACGTTGCACGCCATCGCGGTAAGCGCACTCAGCCCCATTCCTAGCAAGCAATTGGCGACCATGTTACTGGCGTATACATCGGGCATCATCCCGAGGTAGTCGCGCAAGACCGTTGCACACCAGCACCATCCAAAAATAGCGTATCCGAGCCAAAATCCTCGCGAAGCAGGTCGTGCATAAATCGTGGCGACGGTCGCCGTCGACAGGCATGCGAGGTACGCGCCAAACGTGATTCTCGCGTTGAAATGCGGCGGGCCCCACATGAGCTGGTAGATCGCCAACACAATCGCCGCCGCCAGTACGCACTGCATCAGATGGGTTAGTTTGAATCGCACGTTGACGTGACCTCGCACTGACGTAAGTTCAGCGAATTGCCGTCACTCTGGCATGGGGCCAGCCTCGCCATCCGGGCTTGCCACGACTACGACATATCCATCCAGGTCGCGAAACCAGCATTCGCGATGATTGGGCCCACCGTTGCCATCAGGCGGGTTACGATGCGGCGCCATCACAATTGGTGCCTTCAACTCGTAGATTCGGGCCACGGCCGCATCAAAATCGTCGATCTCGAACCAGAGCAGCAAACCGTTGCCGTAGGGTTTACTTTTCACATCGCCAATCGGTCCGTGGTGATGATCAACATCCCAGTGATGAAGTTGCATCACCAAGCGGTCGCCATCGACGAGCCGTTCATACTCTTTGCCGCCGTGGGCACTCGTGCATCCCAGCACATATTGATACCAGCGGCTGCTTGCCTCGACATCAGAAACCGCAATCAACGGCTGAGGACGCATCGCCCATCTCCTCAATCTTCGTAAGAACTCATCTGCCAAATCCACAAGATGAAGAGATGCATCGTCGCTCATCCTGAGCTCGATCGCAACCCGCCCGATTGGGGCAAGTTTCGCATCACCAATGACAATTTTTGGTTGACCAAAAAAATCTATTGCATAAAACCAATCCAACCATTAGGTTTATCATCATGATGAGTGAGGAATAGTCAAATGAAGGATCAGGCAATGAAAGAATGTACGACACCACAACGAGTTACGCGAGGCTTCACGCTCATCGAGCTGCTCGTTGTGATTGCGATTATCGCGGTGCTAATCGCGCTTTTGCTTCCAGCGGTTCAGGCCGCGCGAGAGGGAGCGAGGCGTGCGCAGTGCACGAACAACATGAAGCAAATTGGCCTCGCAATCGCCAATTACGAGTCGGCGATTGGGTGCATCGTCTCGGGCTACGTTAGCGGGACGGGGGCTCACGGTTGGACTGGCGTGCAGGGCTACGACCCAGACCCGGCTACTGGCGATAATGGTCCAGGTTGGGGATGGCTGGCGCTCCTGTTGCCGTATGCCGAACAAACGCCACTGGCGAATGCGATCAACTTCAGCATGCCCACCTGGACTGCTGAGAACGGCACCGTCGTGAAGGTGCAGCTTGCCGTCTATCTCTGTCCGTCAGCGAACAATCCCAACGCGACGTGCAGCATGGTCGATGCGAATATGAATGCGCTACCGGTGGCAAACACTCAGTTCGCCCGGGCGAACTATCAGTACAACCAGGGTTGGAACGACACAGGGATGCCGGTGAACGTCAATTATGACGACCCGGTACGCGGCTGCAACGGCCCGTTGTATCGCAATAGCCGCATCACTTACGCCGCGGTGAGCGACGGGTTGAGCAACACCGTCGTCGCGGGAGAGAAAACACCGTACCTCGCCGACGCGACATGGGTTGGCATTATCCCGGGCTATCGCCACTTCGCTTACAACGCATTTGCGAGTGCTGGTACCGGTGGCCTCAACGTGAACTACGACTACGCGGCGGCAGCACTTGCCGTCCACAGTGGACCGTCGCTCTATGAGAGCCCGGTGGTCATCCATCCGCCCAATAGTCCGCTGGGGCACACCGATGAAATGTATGCGCTTCATCCTGGCGGAGCGAATGTGCTGATGGGCGACGGTTCGGTGCGGTTCGTCAAATCGTCGGTCAACTTGCTGAGCTGGCAGGCGTTGAGCAGCCGCAGCAACGGGGAGGTGATCAGTGGCGACTCGTATTAAGTTCGCGCTGGCCGCATTCCTGCTGCTCAACGTGCTTGGCTGTGGAGAGCCCAGTCCACGCGAGTTGAAGAATCGCCAGGAATTCGAGGCTCTTCTCACAGCCGTTTCGCTCAAGAACAAGGCCGAGCTCGACAAGGACGCCAAGCGCATCGAAGACAGGCACAGCTCGGGCGAACTTTCCGACGACGGATTCAAGGATTTGCAGTCGATCATCGCCAAGGCGCGCGACGGCAAATGGTCCGACGCTGAGAAGCTCGCATACGAGTTCCGAGAAAAACGTCCTTATTTCAAATAAGAATTTGTTGGTACACGCCCGCGAGCCATGTCTACAATCGGGGGAGATTTCTGGAATTACCCGGATCCAGGACACTTCCCATGAAACGAGCATGGTTCGCGGGCATTTCTGTTTTGTCGGTCATTTCGTGCTTCGGAATCTCGGGAGCGACGGCCGAACCCGATCGCGACCCGGTTGGATCAAAGCTAGCCGCCGAACGTACGGCGCTCTGGGAGAAAATCTCAGGATTTCATGCCGTTGCCAAAACCAGCGACAAGGAACTGAATGACTTACTTGTGAAGCGTTATGAGGCTGCTGCACGTTGCGCCGATGACGCACAGCGTCTGTTCGCACATGGCGAATACAATGTCGACGAATATGTGGCAGCGATTCGCCGCATCAATGATGCCCGGCTTGGTCTGAGTGACGACCGCGGCGATCGAATCGCGACCCTTCAGACTCATCTCGATTTACTGAAGAACCTCGAAGCCGACACGATTCATTTGCAAAAGATCGGCGCTTGTTCAATAACTTCGTTGGATTCGACCAAGTATGCCCGCCTCGACTTCGAGGTCTCGCTTTTGAAAGAGACTCGCGCGGCGGTCAAAAAGTAGAAAGATTCGAGCACTCGGAATCGAGACCCATCGTTTTCGCAACATCCTGCAAGAGCGACGTTGAGACATCGCCACGCCCACCGTCAGTGGCGATTCTCAATCCGTCTACAAGTGAGCCGCCTCGCAGGCTCGCAATTGCCGCGGCAATGATTACCGGCGAGCGACTCATCCCCGCTGAACAAAAGACGAAAGCTGATACCTCGCTTCTGATAAGAGTCGCCACAGTTTGGACGGCGACGCGGATTAGCCAGGGCGGATTGCCGGCACCATCGACGAGCGGGTACCGGCAATAAACAATCTGTCGCGGAAGAACGAGCGGCGGTTCGCTGTCTGCGAGGTCGACTACGGCTTCGATTTCGCGGTCCAGCAACGCATAGACGTTACGCGCATCGCCCGCGTGACCTTGCCAGAGCCGACAGTCAGCAATCCGCCGCATAAGTCACCGTTGCGATCAGGACTTGACGCTTACCGTCGGCTGCGTGCCACGTTCCGAGCAAAGCACGACGAGCAGGTTGCTCACGAGCGCGGCCTTGTTTGGTGTATCGAGCTCGACGATTTTGTTCCTGTCGAGATGCTGAAGCGCCATTTCGACCATCCCTACCGCACCCTCAACAATCTTTTGCCGCGCGGCGATCACGGCCGACGCTTGCTGGCGTTGAAGCATTGCATGGGCGATTTCCGGCGCGTACGCCAGGTGGCTGATGCGTGCTTCGAGCACCTCGACACCGGCTTGCGTTAGCCGATCCTGAATCTCCGTCCGCAAGTGGTGCGCGACTTCTGCCGTGTGGCTTTGCAGGGCGATTTCGCCGTCTTCGTGCGAGTCGTACGGGTACGAGAGCGCCATGTTTCGCAGGGCAGACTCGCTCTGCACGTGCACGAAGTTGTTGTAATCCTCGACGTGGAAGATCGCCTCCGCGGTATCGACCACGCGCCAGACGACAACCGCCGCAATTTCAATCGGGCTGCCGGAGCGATCGTTCACTTTGAGCCGTTCGCTCTCGAAGTTGCGAACGCGGAGCGAAATGCTGCGCTTGGCGAAAAACGGATTCACCCAGCGCAAACCAGGCTCACGTACCGTACCGCGATAATTGCCGAACAACTGCAAAACCTTCGCCTCGTTAGGGTTGACCGTGAACAAACCGGTCAAAGCCCAGAGGCAGACGATTCCCAAAGGAATCGAGATGACCACCGGACCTGGCACTTGCGTGCCGACTCCGTAAAAGAACAGAACCATGCTAAAGAGCAAGCCGCCAAGCAGGCCCGCCAGCGTGCCGAGCCCCGACATCGGCTCGATGAGCACTTCGTTCATGATGTGATTCTGTCCCGACTTCGGCTTGCCAACGTCGTCCATTGCAGAACCCTTCCAAAGCAATCGGGTTTTGAAAGCGAGCACCCTAACTCGCATATCGACACGCCGTTACGCCGGCGTTTCTGGTGAACAATCAAGCGTGCGTTCGGTCAAACACAAATCGTTTCCAGTGATTCGTCGAGCTTCATCAAACATTCGCTGCTGCTTCACCGATCGCTGCGTTAGACACATTATCATCCCCTCGCCATCCATCCATTCGTCGCGCAGGGGAGATTATTGCCGTGATCACTCCGAAGTCGAAGTTGCGAACCGGTTTTACGCTCATCGAGCTGCTGGTGGTCATCGCCATCATTGCAGTGCTCATCGCACTCTTGCTCCCGGCCGTGCAGGCTGCACGCGAGGCCGCGAGACGTGCCCAATGCACCAACAACTTGAAGCAAATCGGCCTGTCACTCCTCAACTTCGAGAGCAGCCGGCAAGTGCTTCCGCCGACCTGGGCGATCTCGACGCCGCTCCTGAAGCCGCCGTATCAGCCGGTTGACCTGACGTCGCTGCCGAACACGAATCCAAATTACCAGGCGCCTTGCCCGATCGCGATTGGCGAGGTTTGCAACCAGGCGGTCGACGTCCAATCGTGGACCACGCTGGTTTTGCCGTTCGTCGAACAATCGGCCCTATACAACTCCTACAACGTCGCCCAGCCGTTCTCTGCGCCGGTCAACACGACGCTCGTGGGCACGCAGCTCAACTTCATGGTTTGCCCGTCCGCCCCGCCTTATCGCATCGCCCCTTATTCCGACGCACTTTCCCAGGCCTTCTATGGCGCAGGATGGTCGGTCAATCTCGCCGCTGGCGACTACGCTGTTGATGACGGCGTCTCAGACGGCTGGATGACGCTGAACAACGTGCCGCATATCGCGGGACAAGACGTGCTCGGCCTTTTGCACGGCAACTATGCTCGCCGGATCGCCGAAAACACCGATGGCACGTCAAGCACGATCATGGTCTCGGAAGACGCCGGCCGGCCGGGGTTCTACTTGCAAGGCAAGTCGTACAGCGCGGGGACGAGTATCCCCTGGTACAACGGCGGCAGCCCGGTTGTTGCCTCGAATCAGGGCAGCGGCGCCGGCTGGGCGGATTACAACAGCGAGTTCTACACAGACGGCGACGGCTCGAACCAGCACACGAATTACAGCAGTAACAACGAGGTCTACTCGTTCCATCCGGGCGGTGCAAATCATGTCTTCGGCGACGGTTCGGTGCACTTCATCAAGACCTCAACCGCCCCCGGCGTGTTCGTCTCGCTGATCAGCTACAATCGTGGCGAAGTCATCTCGTCGGACTCCTACTGATGAGAACATTTTCTAACCTCCTGACGATCGCGAGCGTGGTTCTATCGGCCACGCTCGCTGGTTGCAGCGATCGTCCAGCACCAGGGCCGGTGCCAGTTCATCCGGTAATTGGCGCGATCAAGTTCAAGGGAAAGCCGCTGGCCGATGCGTTGGTCGCGTTCATTCCTGCGAACGTGGCCGAAGCGAAACCTAACGACGCTGGCGTGAATCTGACGCCGAGCGCAACCGGAAAAACGAACGCCGAAGGGAAGTTTCAGCTCACGACCTACGCCGGCAACGATGGTGCTGCGATTGGCGAGTACGTCGTGACGGTTTCCTATGCAGGCGCGGGCGATTCGCGCGACTTGCTTTCGAAATCAACGGCTGTGATGAACCCGCGATTGCCGCTGAAGTATGCGGATAGCAAGCAGTCGACGCTCAAAGCGACTGTCAAAGCGGGTGAGAACGTCATACCGGACTATGAGTTGAATTGACGCCGGAAGCACAGGCGAGTTCGTGGAAATCGGCCGGAAATCGGGTATTCTGAAACGGCGCGGCATCATTGGTCGATGTCGCGTCCTTTCGATTCTTGTCCGCCGAGCCCGATTCACTTGTTGATCGCATCTTTCTTGGGCAACCGGTCATTCAATTCAGTCGCTGCTTGTGAGGTCGTCCGATGACGGCGCCCGAAGACGCTGGGCGACGTCATTGGATCAGCGTTCCGCTGATTGTGACCTGTGCGACGGTTGGTCTGATCATGGCGGGATTGCTCGTCGGTTACGAGCCGAGCGGCGGCGACCCGGACCGGATTTTTCGGCCGATCAAGGCGGAGCTAAGCGCGAGCCTGAAGCAGGGAACGCTGCCGTACTGGTCCGAGCGTTTAGGGCTAGGGGCGCCGCTCGTCGCAGAGAGTCACGTCGCGGCGTTTTATCCGCTCAACTGGCTGCTTTACGGCGTGTTGAACGTGTCGGCCGCATATCGGCTGTCGATGTGGTTGCATTATGTAATCATGGCGGCAGCGGTTTATGCTTATGCCCGCCAGCTTGAGATCAGCCCCTGGGCCGCGGCCGTCTCGGCGATCGCGTTCACGTTTTGCGGATTTCAAACGATCCATTCAAGCCACGAGTGGGCTTATCATACGCTTGCTTATCTGCCAATTTGCTTGTTATTGATCGATCGCTTCGCCAGTACCGGCGAATTGCGTTGGTTAGGCTGGTTCGGCCTCGCGTGGGGTGCACAAATCACGCTCGGCCACTTCCAGGTTCAGTTCTGGACGGGCGCACTTGCGGCCTTCACCGGAATGTGGCGTGCGGCGCAAACCGGTCAGCATAAGCGACGCGTGATTGGAGTACTGGCCGCCTTAGCGCTCGCAGTCGGCGTGGCGGCGGTTCAGCTCATTCCCACGTTTGAACTGGCGGAGATGGTCGGGCAGTTGAGTCGCAGCGCGAACGAGCTTGCGTTCTATTCTTATCCTCCCGACCACTGGAATGAGCTGGCGGTTCCGGGCCTGTTTCGTGGGCTGGCGCAAGGTCCGGAAGGGCGGTACTGGTTCAGCCAGGATACGACGGGATACGAAACGTGCCTGTTCGTGGGAACCGTTCCGCTGATCCTCGCAATCATCGGCTTTTTCGGCGGAGGTTCGCGGATCTGGCCCTGGCGTGTCATTACGATTGCCACGCTCGCACTCGCGACCATACCACGCTGGTGGCCGATGGGTTATGTCTACCTCTTGAAAGTACCCGGCTTCGGCTTCTTTCGCTGTCCCGCGCGCTATACGGTGATTTCAAGCCTGGGACTTTGCCTACTCGCTGGTCGAGGTTTTGACCGCGCTCTCACAAATAGACGTTTCTATCTCGGATTAATTCTCGCTATCGTTTATGGAATTGGGTCGATCGTCTGGGCATTCGCGCTACCGCGCATCCGCCCTGAATTCCGGCCCAATTTGAGCGACTTTGCGGTGATTGAGCGCGTGGCGATCGCGGCCGTGATGTGGCTGGCCTCTGTTGTTTTGCTCATCTACTGGCGGCGAAAGGCGCGAGGGATTGCAGTCCTCTTCGTGCTCACGGCGATTGAACTGGCGGGATACTATCACTTCGCCGGAACGACGCGTTGGGGATGGTCGATTCCGCTCCCTGAATCGAGCCCCGTGCTTGCACAACTGGCGAAGGAAACCGGTGTCGGGCGAGTCGGCGGAACGCTTGATAACTTGCCCATTCGCGCGGGCGTCGCAACCGGAAGTCCTTATACCGGATTCCCGCTACCACGTCCCAACAACATCCTCAAGGCGGCGCTCGACCCGCGTGGTATCGCCTCGGTTTCTTCCCTACGCTGGCTCCGCCGTTTCGGGGTGACGCATCTGGTTTGGGACACAGCGCTCGCAGACAGCGTGGGCGATGAAATCTTTCACGGTGCCGACCCGACGCTTGATGTATTGACGATTCAAAATGTGTCAGCAGGCAAGCGGCGTGACTGGCACGTGCTTCGCGTGCGCGACGTTTTTCCGAAAGTCAGACTCGCGCTCCGCGTTTTTGAGGTCGCCGACCTGCGCGGATTGAACGAACAACTATCGTCGCAGGACAATGTCGACACAGCATACTATCTGGCGGGCGAGGCTCCTCGTCGAGCGAATCCGCACCGCGCGACGTCGGCCCGCATTGTGAACTGGGATGGTCTGGCAGGGGAGGTCGAGCACGACGGTGCGATTGAGTTGATTCTCTGCCGCGCGTTCTATCCGGGATGGGAAGTACGAATCAATGACGGACCTTCCCAACCCGCCAGGCGTGTTGATGGTGGCTTGCTCGCCGCTCCGCTTGACGGCACAGGGCGAACCCGCGTCGAATTCCGTTACCGGCCCACCGGCCAGCGCCTGGCGTTTGGGATCTCGGGCGCATCGATCTTGATTTGCGTCGCGCTGGTCTTCGTAAGACGGAAGAAGGAAGTTCCAACCGCCGTCTAGGTCGCGCTAGTCTCGAGGTCGAAGGCACCAGCGAATCGCTTCGAGTTCGTCGAGCGTCGGCGGCACTTGATCCTCGGCCTTGCGCGTTGATGTGAGCCGTTGAAACATCGCGGTTTGCAGTCGTTTGATGACAGGCTTGGCGGCTTCTGTCCCTGAGATATCGGTGTTTTCCTCCGGATCTGCCTTCCGGTCGTAGAGTCGTAAATAGGGGCCGGGAGTCGGATTCTCGGTCTCGTAACCGTCGAGCCTGTGTCTTGCTCCGGTGCCGACGATCAGCTTGTATCGGCCGTCCGAAACCATCGCCTCTTCGTTTTCGAGGTACTCGCTGAACACAGTTTCGCGGCCCTTCGCGTCAGGCAGGCCACGAATCAGCCCGACCAGGCTGCGGCCTTGAATATCGGGCGGCGGTGCGAAATCGGAGAGGTCCATCAGCGTTGGCAAGATATCGACCAATTCCACGAGGTCGTCAATCTGCCTACCAGCAGGAATCTTTCCCGGCCATCGCATAATCAAGGGGACATTCACCGCACGTTCGTAGAGTGAATGCTTCTCGAATCGACCATGATGGCCGCGGTGATATCCGTTGTCCCCGAGATAGACCACGATCGTGTTCTCGGCCAGTCCCGACTTTTCGAGTGCGTCGAGAATTCGACCGACTTTTGAGTCGAGATAAGAAATCGACGTGTAATACGATGCCGTAATCCCGCGCGTCTGTTCGGGCGTGATTTCCTTGAAAATCTTGGGCTGATGGGCGCGGTCGAAGTCGTTCACCGCCGGTACGGGGAAGTCATTGGGTGAGAACCGCTTGGACCAGTCATCCGGGAAGATGAACGGGGAATGCGGCTCATGGAAGCCGACGACGAGCGTGAATGGTTCTTTCTTGTGCTCGTTGAAGAACTGCGCCGCATTGTCGGCGAAGAACGTCGCTTCCATCGACGCGTCGGGGAGGCCGTACGATCGCGTCGCGGAATTCAGCCAGAAGGAGCTGGGGTCGCGAAAGGGACGGAACGGCACCGAGTGATCGCCACCAGCCGGCGGATGCGCGGCGAGGTGCTTCTTCCAGTCGGAGGTGTCGACGATGTCTTCAAAGCCGTGATTCTTCGCCGCGTTGAAGTGCATCTTGCCGTAAGCACCCGTCACGTATCCACGCCCAAGCATCCAATCACCCAGTGTCACCGCCGTCTCGGGGAGTGCGGTATTGAGCCGGGTAACGCCGACGGCGTGAGGTAGCCGGCCGGTGATGAGGCTTTGGCGGCTGGCGGTGCAAACGGGGGCGTTGCAGTAGGCATGGCGGAAATTCACACCCTGGCGGGCGAGGGCGTCGAGTCGCGGCGTTGCGCCGTGTGTGTCTCCGTTCACGCCGAGCGTGTCGGCTGCGTGATCGTCGCCGATGATGATCAAAAAGTTGGGATGTGGCACGCTCGCGTGCGAGTTACGTGCTGCGCGCGCTCGCTTGGCGACGCCGCCGTGTGTTGCCACGTAGACGCAAGCCAGCACGAGGCCGAGAGCGAGAATCGTCAAGCTTCGTCGCTTGATGCGCGAGTACACCTGCGGATTGCGTAACATGGTTCGGGAACCCTGCGTCGCACCATCGCCGGGGGCCCGAGAGGGTGTGGGCTAGCGATAGATGAGGTAACGGTCGCGAACTCGTCGAAATTCGTCAAGCTCAACTTGCCACGTCCACTTGATCGCCGCAAGAGACTCGCCCGCCAGCAACCGATCAAAGGCATCGCGATCGGCAATGAATTTGAGCAGCGAATCTGGCTTCCAATGGTTCTTGTAATGCCGCCGGAGTGTCACCGCGATCGCGACACCAACATCGACCGGCTCAAACGTCGACCAGTCGGTGATGATGAGATTCGCGCCACCACAATCAACTCCAGCAAACTGCCGTTCCGTAGGCTTGAAACGAATCGGCACGAAGCGCACGCCTGGCAGCTTATGCTCGTTGAGAGCTGTCGCGAACTGAACAGGATCGATGTATGGCGCGCCGAAGCGTTCGAAGGGGGTGTCGGTGCCACGACCGGTCGCGAGGTTTGTCGCTTCGAGCAAACCGACGCCGGGATAGATTATGGCTTCGGTGAGGCTTCGCATGTTGGGCGAGGGGTTCGTCCAGAGCAAGCCGGTGCGATCGAACAGATCGGCGCGGTTCCAGCCCTCGATCGGAACGACCGTCAACTTCGCGTGAATCGACCGCTCTGCATTGAACATCTTCGCCAGTTCGCCAACGGTCATTCCATGTCGCACCGGAAGGGCGTGATAGGCGATGAAAGCGGCGAAGTCGGGATCGCGAATCGGGCCGGCGACCGCCACTCCACCAACGGGATTAGGGCGGTCGAGCACGACCACTTCTTTTCCGTTTTCAGCGGCGGCTTCGAGCATTAGTCCCAGAGTGCCAATATACGTATAAAAACGCGTACCAATGTCTTGAATATCGTAAACAAGCACATCGAGATCTTTGAGCAACTCGGCGGCTGGCTTGCGTGACTTGCTGTAAAGGCTGATCACCTTGAGGCCGGTTTTCTGATCGACGTCATCGCCAATTTCCTTGTCGACCAACCCGCGGATCCCGTGCTCCGGACTGAATAGCCGAACAAGCTTCACGCCGGGAGCCTTGTGAAGAATATCGATCGTCGACTCGCCCGAACGCGCGCGTCCCGTGTGATTGGTGATCAATCCCACGCGTTTGTTTTTGAGAACCCGGAATTCATCTCGCGCTAGGACATCAATTCCACACAGCACTGGATGAACTGACGGCAAAGTGTTGACCGCGGCAGCCGGTTTTGCGAGGGGCGGTTTGGCGGCGATGTTCGCGTCAGTAATTGCCGAGGCAACAATCGTGGCGATCTCTGCGCGGGCGGGCAGGGGATTACCGCCGCCATCGGGATGAAGCCGGCTCGTGAGCATGATCACGATCGTCTTCGTTTCGGGATCGACCCACAGGCTCGTCCCGGTAAATCCGGTATGACCGAAGCTCGGCTCGCCGAAGAGCGCACCTCGCAGGCCGCTGTAGGGCGTCGCGACATCCCAGCCCAGCCCGCGGCGTTGATTGGGCGGAGTATCGGCCGCGTCGATCATCTTGCGAATCGTCAACGGACTGAGCACGCGCTCGCCGTTGATTCCCTTGCCGCCATCGAGCAACATCTGCGCGAAAACCGCCAGATCATCAGCCGTGCTGAACAATCCCGCGTGCCCAGCGACGCCGCCCAACGCCCGAGCACGCGGGTCGTGCACGACACCTCGGATCATCTTGCCGTTCTCGCGTTCGGTCGGTGCGATCCGTGGGAGCTTGCTCGCGTCGGGCTTGAACGACGTGTCTTTCAAACCGAGCGGTTTGAACAGGTTTTCACTGGCGAATTCATCGAGAGGCTTGCCGCCAAGGGTGTCCACCAGGCGTCCCAGGAACATGAAGCCGACGTCGCTGTAAGCAAACTTGTCGCCAGGGGCCGAAAGCAGTTTGATTGCCTCGAGATTCTTCCAGGCGGTTGCTGGCCCGTTCGCGAAGTCGCCAATTGGGTTATCAGGAATCAACCCCGCGCGATGCCGCAGCAGGTGCTCGATGGTAATCGCACGTTTGCCGTTCGAGTCAAATGCAGGGAGATGACGGACATACGTGTCATCGACGCGCAGCTTTCCCTGTTCGAGCAGGACCATCACGGAACTGGCCGTCGCGACTGGTTTCGTAATCGACGCCATGTCGAAAATCGTGTCGCGCGTCATCGGTTCCTCGGACGGAACGAGTGCGCGATGACCAAATGACTTCACATACGCAATCTTTCCCTGACGCGCCACCAGCACCACTGCGCCTCGGAACATCTTGCGACCGATCGCGCGATCGATCACACCGTCGATGCGATCCAGCCGACGGCCATCGAGTCCAACCGCCTCGGGTTTCACTTCGGGCAAACCAGCGCGGGCGGTCGAAGCCAGCAACAGCAAGCCAATCACCGCGAAAATGGGCCGTTTCATAGTTCCACCTCAGGTGCAGGCTTGATGTTGCTGAAAAGCGGTTGTACGGCGATTGCGACAAGAACCACAGTGCTCGAACCAACGAGCGCCCACCACGGGTACGCCACTTTCGTGCCGAATGCAAGCAGCGAAACGACCACGATCGCCGTGATCATGCCGACAAACGCCGCTCCCTCGGCGACCTTCTTCGTGACAATCCCGAGCAAAAACAGCCCCAGCAGAATGCCCATCGCAAACGAAGCGACTGAGAGTGCGTTGTCGATCACGCTTTGCTTTTGATTCATCGCTGCGAACGCGACCGCCATTTGCATGATCGCCCAGAACACCGTCGCTCCGCGCGAGAGGTTCAGGATTTTCTCACCCTTTGTATTAGGAAAGAGCGGCAAATAAAGGTCGTTGATCGAGGTCGAGGCCGAAGCGCTGATCGCGCCAGAAAGGGTGCTCATTGTCACCGAGAAAATCGCGGCGACGACAATCCCGAGCATGCCGGTCGGAAGATAGTCGCGAATGAACGTGGCAAATTCTCCATCGGTTCCGGGCGCCTTGCCTTGATAGAGCACCCACAACCCGACGCCGATGATGAGGAACAGCGCGAACTGGAAGAAGATGACCACGCCGCTCGCCACCAGCGCCCAACTTGCTTGCTTCTCGGAACGAGCGGCAAGATAGCGTTGAACCATCATCTGGTCGACACCGTGCGAACCGGTATCGAGCACAAATCCGCCGATCACGCCGGCGAAGATCGTGTAGGGCTGCGAAAGGATCGCGTAAATATATTTCCCCCACGAAGAGAGATCGGTCGGGGAAGCCAGCCCTTCCGTACCCCATTTGATCATGCGGAACTTGCCCGCGGCCTGAGCTTGGTTCCAAACAGCGTCCCAGCCACCGGGGATCTCGCGGAGCAAAATCGCCAGCGAGACGACAGCGGCGATCAGATAGATGAAGAACTGAAGGACGTCGGTCCAGACGACGGCCTTGATGCCACCGAGGAACGTGTAAAGCAATGTCGAAAAGCCGATCACCAGAATGGAATAGCGCAGATCCCAGTGCGTAATCACCTCGAGCACCTTGGCGGCGAGAAAGAGCCTCAGGCCAGATCCCAGGGTGCGCGTGACCAGAAATAATAGAGAGGCCGCCTTTTGCGTCGACTTCCCGAAACGTTGCTGCAGCAGTTGGTAGGCGGAAAGGATCTCGCTTTTGAAGTACGGCGGCATCAAAACGATCGCCACGAAGATACGCGCCAGCATATATCCAATGGCGAGTTGCAGGAACGTGAGATCTCCGCGAAAAGCATTGCCGGGAACGCTCAAGAATGTCACCGCCGAGGTTTCGGTGGCGACGATCGAGATCATCACGGCCCAGGCGGGGATGTTGCTTTCCCCGAGGAAATAGCTCTTCAGCCCCTTCTCGCTCGATTTGCCGCCGATCCTGGCACCAAGCGCAGTACAACCGATGAGGTAAATGACAACGATCGCAATATCAATCGGATTCATGACGTCTCCACTTGCCGACCAAGTCTCGCGCGCAGTTTCCCCGGCGTTGGCGACGAGACAGGCCGGCCGGTCCATACTTTAACGGTCCGAGCCAATGGCGACTAGCGGCTGACATGCGTCGTACGATTGCCAATCACTCGAACTCGAGACCGTAAAGCTTCGCCTGCTGCATCTCGATTCGAAGCGTCACAGGCTTGCCCGATTCGTTGCCCAAAGTCTGACCGGATTTCCACGTCACGCGTGTGTTGAACTGGTCGCCAATGATCGGCGTGCAATCGGCGAGTTTCCGTCCCTCATCACCGAGCACCGCAACCTTGATCCAACCTGTCCGAAGCGTCACCGCGTTGATCTTCAGAGTGCTGCCGTGAGTTATGATCGGCATCATCGTGAATTCGCCATGCTCGGGCGCATGGAGTGCCACGAGCCGTCCTTTCGGCCAAATCGCATAGCTTGTACTGCCCACGTTTTTACCGCGCGGGTATTTATGCGGCAGCGTGTGACTGAGAAACGGCAGCGCCCAATCGCCATTGGGAAGTTCGAGCAGATTGGGTGTCGCCCAAACGCATCCGCCGTCAAAGCTGCCGAATGGCCCCGTCCGAATCAAGTCTCCGCCTGGCATCCAGTGCCAAACCTTGCCATCGTGACTCGACGCAAATCCAATGCGCGTGGTGTCGTCGACCGATCCGTTCCAGATCGACGGGAACATCAGATGATGATCGGGCGCACCGGGAATTGTCGTGCGGCAGTTGGTGTAGAGTTGCTCGGACGGGAGCATATCGGGCGTTGGTTCGAGAATCAGTTCCGACGGCTTGAACTCGCGGAAGTTGTACGAGGCCGTGCGACCAATCGCGCGACGGCCGACGCCCGTCCAACTGTTGCGAATATCGGCCGGCAGCTTTTCGCTTCGTGGACCAATCGACCAGTTACGCGTATAGAGCACATATTCGCGTAATTGTGTGTCGTAATAGGCCGTGTTCCAGGTATCGCAGTACTCAACCACAAGCGGTTCAGGCAAAGTCTTCCACTTGACGCCATCGGCCGAAACGCCGCCTAGCACACACGCCACCTCATCTTTTTCGCCAAGGTGCAAAAGCGACTTGGGCTCCCAGCCGTGGGGACGCTTCGCCCGAAACGCCTCAAACTTCGCCCGAGTGATCTCGCCAACCCACACCGCTTTGTATCGCTCTTCGATCGGTGCGGATGGGTCGATGAAAACCTGGTAGAAGCCGTCGGGCGTTCCTTCGCCCAGTTTGAGCGCGGACTTCTTCGTCCAATGAATCGCGTCGGTTGATTCGTAGTAATCGGAGTCGGTCCATCCCTTATAGACCTTGCCGTCTTGAACGAGCATCCGATGCGGACGTTCGAACGGCTTCATGATCTCCGGCTTTTCCGAGGTGATTTTGATCCCCCGGGGCGCGTTAATCCCAACGTGCTTCGGTCCGAATGGTCCGGAGTCGCCCGAGACGTAAACACTCTTGCCGGAGTCATCCCGCCAATCGAGATCGCCGGGCTGAATGAAATACCAGTTTGTGAAAACAATCCGCTTCCCGAGCAATTGATAGGGCATGCCCGGAATCGCGCGAGTCGTCGAAATCCCGTCCAACACCTTGCGCTCGGGTACCTGCGCGAAGGTGATTGGTGCGAAGGCGAGACAAACGAGAACGACCCGCGCGAATGTGCGTCTCATTGACGACGTCTCCCGGCGACCGGTTTGCGACCGATGACTTTGAACGCATTGCCCAACCTAGCACGCAAGTCCCGCCCAAATCCTTCAAATTGTTCAAACAGAAGCTAAACAATTTGTCACCTCAATTGTGACTCGCAGGCCGCCCTGATCACACGCATTCACGCATTCCAATCAAGCTGCATCATCCTCATTGCTCACCGCGCATGATAAAGTTAAGATCAACGTCTGTTGGATTTCCGCACGATAAATGACTGGCTGTTTGTCGCTGGTTCGCAAGGGGTTGGGCCATGAAGTTCACGCATCGCCATGAGACGGGGATTGTCCGCCGGGAGTTTCTCCAGGTCGGCTTTTCCGCCTTCGCGGGGCTGAGCCTGGGCGGCCTGAACACCATGAGAGCACGAGCCGCCGCCAGTCGGCCGGCGCGCGCAAAGTCGGTCATCATCGTGTTTTGCACCGGCGGGCCAAGCCATCTCGACACGTTCGACATGAAGCCCAATGCGCCCGAGGGAATTCGCGGCGAATTCAAGCCAATCGCGACGAATGTGCCGGGAATTACGGTGTCCGAGCATCTGCCGTATCTGTCGAAGCAGATGGACAAGCTCGCCGTAATTCGCACGATGTCGCACAACCAGACGAATCACCTCAACGCAACGCATCGCCTGCTGACCGGTCAGGGGCAACCAGGCGCGTTCTTCGACAAGATCGCCTCACGCGACGATTATCCCTGCTACGCCTCGGCCATCGACTACCTTCGCCCGCGGTCCGACGGAATTCCCACCGGCGTGATGCTACCCACCTACCTGATGGAGGGGCCGCTCACCTGGCCCGGCCAGCACGCAGGATTCTTGGGCCCCAAGCACGACCCCTGGCAGATCAAGGGCGACCCGAACTCGGCCGATTTCCGCGGCGACGACACGCTTTCGATGCCCGTCGGTTTCAGCGTCGAACGGCTTGATGGCCGTCGACATCTGCTCGACGAAGTCTCCGCGAACGCGCCACGAGGCGCAATCGACGCTCAACGCGAGATGGCGTTTTCGCTGCTGCAATCAGGCCGCGTCGCCAAGGCATTCGACCTGAAGTCGGAAGATCCCAAGGTTCGCGATCGCTACGGTCGCCACACGTTTGGTCAATCGATTTTGCTTGGCCGCAGGTTGCTTCAGGCCGGTGTGCCGATCGTCCAGGTGAACATGGGCCGTGTCCAGCGCTGGGACACGCACTCGGCAAACTTCCGTTCGCTCAAGAACGACCTTCTGCCGCCGACCGACAAGGGTGTTTCTGCGCTGCTCGACGACTTGCAATCGCTGGGAATGCTCGACGAAACGCTCGTGATTTTCACTGGCGAATTCGGCCGCACGCCGCGCATCGGCAAAACAACCGGCAACGTGAACGGCCCCGACGGCCGCGACCACTGGGCCGCCTGCTTCACGACCGTTCTCGCCGGGGCAGGAACTCGCGGCGGGCAAACGATCGGCACATCGGACAAGAATGGTGCCTATCCCGCGAGCAAGGCATTCACGCCCGCCGACTTGTCGGCCACGATCTTCGACGCCCTTGGCATCGATCCCGAGTCCGAAATGCGCGACCGGCTCAACCGGCCGATCGCGCTCACAACGGGTCAGCCGATCCGTGCCGTGTTTGACGGCCAAGCGGTTTAACTCGTTGGTGCATTTAAAGATTAGGCGAGCGGATACGTATCGCCGATCCCAGAGAAATCGGACGAACTGGAACTGCTCGACGAGCTATCTCGTTGAATCAGATCCGGGCCTTTGCCGACGGTTTTTTCGTATTTGCCGTCGGACGCCTTTTGATACTTGGTGAAGCCGAGGCGCGCGAGGTTGCCGTCATCAAGGCTCACCTTCTTGCCGGGTCCGCCCGACTTGAAGGGAATGCCCGGCGGCTGCAGCACCCGCTTCACCTTGCGGCCGGTAACCGGATGAGTTGTGAGCGCGTCGTCGCTCATGCGCTGGACGATTTCAAAGACGTCGCCGTCCGAACCGTCGTCGAGAATCTCTTGATAAACGTACGTAGGCATCTGCTTTCCTCGGTCAATGAGCCGCCCGGCCATTTCTTAGCGCCTGGGGTTCAATAAGAATCATACCTGGGCTATTGCAAAAGGCGAGCGGCTGGGTTGAAATGTCGGTCCTGAGTGCTGTACACTCGACCATCGTTCTTCAGGCCTTCTGGTCGTGCGCGGTCGGCGAAGGTGGTTCATGCGAAGACTTCAGCGCGGATGTGCGTGGTTGCTGTTCTTTTGCACCGGCGCAGCGGCTTCGGGCGCGGACAAGGTTGATTTCCGCAAGGATGTGCAACCGATCCTGCAAAGCCGCTGCATGTCGTGCCATGGACGCGGCAAGTTGAAGGGCGGCCTGTCTCTTGAAACGCGCGACGCGATCCTCAAGGGCGGCGAAGACGGCCCGGCAGCCGTTTCAGGCAAAAGCGGCGAGAGTTTGCTGATCCAACTGATCGAAGGTCACGAGCCCGATCGTAAGATGCCGGCGAAGGGTGAAGCGCTTACAGCGCAGGAAGTTGCGACGCTGAAAACCTGGATCGATCAGGGCATGACCTGGCCCGAAGGATTCACCTTCGGCTTCCGCCGCGCACCGATTGCTCCACGTCGGCCCGAGATTCCCCGCGCCGGTGCTGAACTCGAGCTCCGCAATCCAATCGACCTATTTCTCGCGGCCGAGGGCGTGAAATTCGATGCGCCGGCAGTTTCCGATCGCATGTTCTATCGCCGCGCCTCGCTCGACCTTGTTGGGCTTTTGCCAACCGAGGACGAGATCCAGAAATTCGAGGGCGACAAACGGACGAGCAAGCGATCCGAACTTGTTTCACGCCTGCTCAACAACAAGACCGAATATGCGTTGCACTGGATGTCGTTCTGGAATGATGCCTTGCGCAATGCCTATCGCGGAACTGGCTTCATTGACGGTGGCCGAATCACCATCACGCGCTGGCTTTTCAAATCGCTCTATGACAACAAACCGTACGACCAGTTCGTGCGCGAATTAATTAGCCCGCCGGCTGGCTCGGGTGCCGAGGGATTCACGAAGGGAATCGTCTGGCGCGGTGTCGTGAACGCGAGTCAGGTGCCACCGGTTCAGGCCGCACAGAATCTTGGCCAGGTCTTTCTCGGCACGAATCTCAAGTGCGCCAGTTGCCATGATAGTTTTGTGAACTCGTGGAAGTTGACCGACGCATATTCGCTGGCGAGCGTTTTTGCCGACAGGCCGCTCGAAATCCATCGTTGCGACCAGCCAACCGGCAAGACATCATCGGTGGGATTCGTATATCCCGAACTGGGCAAAATCAACGCGTCAGGCTCGCGTGCCGAGCGGATGGAGCAGCTCGCTGGTCTCTTCGTCAAACGAGAAAACGGCCGATTTGCTCGTACCATGGTCAATCGACTCTGGGCTCACATGATGGGCCGGGGGTTGATCGAACCGCTCGACGACCTCGACCAGCCCTCCGCGTACAGCGATCTGCTCGACTGGCTCGCCGACGAGTTCGCAGCCAAGGGCTACGACGTCAAATATGTTCTGAACCTGATCGCAACTTCGCGTGCGTACTCAATGCGAGGTGTCGGCACGCCCGACCCGCATGAGGCAGCGAACGACGCTTATGTGTTCAAGGGACCATACACCAAGCGTGTAAGCGCCGAGCAGTTTGTCGACGGCCTCTCGGCATTGACCGGCGTCTGGCCCAAGGCGAGCGGTGACATGATCACTGTCGACGGCCGAGGGCAGGGGGGACAGGTCGCCGCAATCCAGGCGACGCTTTCCGCCAATCGTAAGCCTTTGCCGCAGACATCTTCAGCACAGGCCGCTGAGGCAAAGTGGATCTGGAACTCGACCGACGCGTTGCACGACAAGGGTGGGCGAGTTCTTTTTCGCAAGGTGATTAACCTCGACTCAATACCGAAACGTGCCATTGTTGCGGGAACGTGCGACAACGAGCTCGTGATCTATGTAAATGGCAAAAAAGTCGCAGAGGGCACCGAGTGGACTCGGCCGGTTTCGGCGGAGATCACTCCGCATTTGAAGCGCGGCGCCAACGTCATTGCAGTCGAAGCGACCAACTGGCCCGACGTTGAGAACAACAAGGGGACGCAAGTTACGAATGCCAACCCGGCCGGGCTGCTGGTTTGGGCGGGCGGTTTTGACGGCAGTACTTTGAAATGGTCGGCTGCCAGCGATCAGACTTGGCAATGGGCTAAGCCGGCTTCGCGCGACTGGAAGACAAACCCACGCGCCAATTCGGGGTGGAAACAGGCTGAGTTGCTTCCCCCGGGCGCCATCATTTGGGGCAAAATCAATCTTCCTGAAGCAGTCGAGCAATCAGGGGTAACACTCGATGACCGCCCCTTGCGTGCGGCTCTGCTTTTCGATGATCCGCTTCTCTCCGCTTTGGGACGGACGAGTCGGGAGCAGGTGGTCACACGTCGCGAGTCAGTTGCGACTACTCTCCAGGCCCTTGAATTGACCAACGGAACGACGCTCGACTCGAAACTGCGCGAAGGTGCGAAGCGTCGGTTTGAAGCGCAGGGAAAAGACATCGACGCGATGGTTTCGAGCATTTTCCTTGATGCGTTGGGTCGGCCGATCAGTTCCGCAGAGCTGTCGGCGTCGCGCGAGCTTGTCGGAAATCCAGCCAGCGTCGAGAGCGTGCACGACTTGTTGTGGACGGTCGTCATGCTTCCCGAATTCCAGCTCATTCCCTGAATTGAATCCAGCGAGATTCGGTGATGAACGGTAACGATCGACTCCAGCGCCGCGATTTCCTCAAAGGGGCGAGTCTCGCCACCATTTCCGCACTCACAGCGGGGCCAATTCGGCTCGCTCAGGCCGCGGACGACATCGATCACGCAAAGCGCGCCGCCAAGGCCGATTCGCTCATCATCCTCTGGATGGGCGGCGGCATGGCGAGCTCGGAAACCTTCGACCCCAAACGGTACACCCCGTTCGTGAAGGGCATGAAGGCCGCCGATGTCGCCAGCACATTCCCAGCGAAGCCGACGGCCGTCGACGGCATCTCATTCAGCGAAGGTTTGGAAAAAATCGGCCAGATGATGGATCGAGGGACATTGATCCGGACAGCTGTCGGTGCCGATCTGGGATCGATTCTTCACTCACGTCATCAATACCACTGGCACACCGGGTACGAGCCGCCTGTCAGCGTTGCCGCTCCGCACCTGGCAAGCTGGCTTGCACAAGCGCTCGGGCCAAGAAATCCCGCGGTTCCCGCCTACGTCGATATCGGCCAGCGTCTCGAAGGAAACGGCGAAGCCGAGGAAATCAAGGCGTTTCAAACGGGCGGCGTTCTGGGTGCGGAGTTCGGTCCATTCCGAATTGCCAATCCTTCAGACGCGACGCTCACGGTACGGCCACCGGCAGGGATGACGCTTTCACGGTTCCAGAGTCGCGCAAAGGCATACAAGAAGCTCGTTACCGCCAGTCCGATCGCCGCGCAGGCGAGCGACTACCAGCGCGAGTCATTGCTGCGATCGATCGAGAATGCCGATCGGTTGCTCAATTCCGACGCTTCGAAGGCATTCGATCTTAGCCTCGAGCCGAAGGCGTCTTATGACGCTTACAACACCGGCCGGTTCGGCCTGGGTTGCCTGCTGGCTCGCCGGTTGATCGAAGCTGGCGCCCGTTGCATCGAAGTGACGACCGAGTACATCCCGTTCCTGAACTGGGACACACACGATAACGGCCACACGAGACTTGCCGAACTCAAGCGGCAGATCGACGCGCCAATCGCTCAGCTTATTCGCGACCTGGAAACTCGCGGGATGCTCGATCGAACCATGGTCGTGCTGGCGAGCGAATTCAGCCGATCGGTCCTGGTCGAAGGCAAGTCCGACAAGCTCGTTCCCAACCAGGTCGATCAGCCCAACGTCCTCGCTGCGCTCTCGCATTACGGCCACCATCGCCACTTCACCGGCGCGGGCTCAATCCTGATGTTCGGCGGCGGCGTGAAGAAGGGATACGCGCACGGCGTAACGGCCGACGAGTCGCCGTTTGGGACACTTAAAGATCCCGTCACCGTGACCGACCTGCACGCGACGATTTATCACCAATTCGGCTTGAGCCCGAAATACGGTGTGATCACTGAAGAGCGGCCGTTCTACGTCACCAAGGACGGCGTCGGGAAACCAGTCAAACAAGTCATCGCCTAAGGCTGTGTTATTGTTCAAATGATTCCGCGCTAAACGAAACGTTGTTCCGAAGGCAACTCGCCCATGAATTTGTATGTCGGCACCAGCGGCTATTCCTACAAGCCGTGGAAGGGAAAATTCTATCCCAAAGACCTTGCCGATAAGCAAATGCTGCGCTATTACGGCGAGCAATTGGGTACGGTTGAAATCAACAACACGTTCATGCGCATGCCCGAAGTCTCGGTCGTGCAAAACTGGGCGAATTCCGTTCCCGCTCGATTCAAATTCGTGCTCAAAGCGCCAAAGCTGATCACGCACAATAAAAAGCTGCTCAATACCGACGAGTTGATGACGCGATTTGTTTCCGCAGCAAAAGAATTGAAGGAGCGCGAGGGCGCGTTGCTCTTTCAACTACCACCGACGTTCAAAAAAGATGCGGAGCGGCTGAAGACGTTCCTCGCGTCGATTCCCAAAGACATTCGCGCCGCGTTTGAATTCCGGAATGCGACCTGGTTCGATAACGAAATCTTCGACCTACTTCGGCAGCATGGCGCAGCGATGTGCGTCGCCGATATCGACGACGAACTCGAAGTACCCTTTGTCGCGACCGCCGATTGGGGTTATCTGCGGCTTCGGCGGCTCGACTACTGCGATGCCGAGTTGCGCGATTGGCTCAAACGCATTCGTGACCAGGGCTGGAAAGATACCTTTGTCTTCTTCAAGCACGAAGACGAAGCGAACGGTCCGCGCCTGGCGAAACGACTTCTCGAACTCGCGGCTGAGACATGATCGCGATCAGAGTTGTTCGCTGAAGCGGATTCGATTGCCGAACGGATCGGTCACGTTCAAATCACGAGTACCCCATTCCTGCGTCTGAAGTCCTGGGCGGAGGTAGTTGTATCCCTTCGCGCTGATCTCGCGATGAAACTCTTCGACACCGGTCATCCGCACGTAACAAATCGAACCAGGAGTCGAATCGCCGTGATGTTCGGACAAATGAAGGGATAATCCGCCGCGTGAAATCTGCATATAAAGCGGTAAATTCGGCTCGAAGCGGTGTTCCCAGTCGATCGTGAAACCCAGATAGTCGATGTAAAACTCTTTCGCCTTGGCGACGTCGAACATCCGAAAGATCGGAATCGTCTGCTGGAACTGAATCGACATGGCAACCTCGCGTTTGGTGGTCGCTTGGAGTTCAACTAGATTCGGCCGAACTGCTTTTCCAACTCCGACTTGCTGAACACGAGCGCAGTGGGCCGGCCGTGTGGACAGTGATGAGACTCGCTCACAAGATGCCGACGGTCGAGCAAGGCCGAGATTTCCTCGGGAGCGAGATGCTGATTCGCCTTCACCGCCGCCTTGCACGCGACCATGTTGAGCACGTCTTCGAGAATCGCGTCGGCCGTGGGAAGCAGCGGACTCGACCGGAAATGATCGGCGAGATCTCGAAGGAGGCGGTCGGGAGTGAGCCCCTTGAGCATCGCGGGGGTGCTCGAAACCAGCACCGTTCCGCCGCCGAAATCTTCAACTTCGATCCCCAACTTCGCCAGCACATCCTTACGTTCGAGAACCGCAGCGACTTCCGCGCCAGTTAAATCCACTGGCTCCGGCACGAGCAACCGTTGCGCTTCGACGCCGCCATTCAAGACGCGTGAACGCAGTTCCTCGTAGAGAATCCGCTCGTGAAGTGCATGCTGATCGATCACCACCATGCCGTCAGGCGTTTCGGCGACGAGATAAGTGTCGTGCACCTGAATCGCCTTCAGCGGAATATCGCTGCCGGGCAGGGGAATGGCATTCGAGAAGGGAGCCGGAGTCGACTCCGCGATCGGCTGCGGCGAGGTCACCGCGACGACCGGGGTGGTAGCAATCTCCGGCGTGGTCGCTCCATCAAATTCATCAAACGCAGCCTGACGTGGAGCACTCGGCGGCGTGGGCAAATTCGCGGCCCACGAAGGAGTCGAGCGGTCGACCGCTCCACCCGCATAGCCTGGGTTTGGGAAAGTTTGAAACGGTGTGGGTTTACTCGGCGGAAACCAAGACGCGACCATTTGCTGGTCAGGCTCGCCACCATTGAGCACGAGTGGAGCGGGTTCGATTTGGGAAGGGTCTGCGGCCGGGGCAGCTGGTACCGACTCGTTCGCATCGGCCGGCGCCTGGAGCTTTGAGTGCAAGTCGCTCGACAGAAACGTGTGCCGCAAGGTCGAGAGCAATTGCGAATACACGCGGTTACTGTCGCGAAATCGCACCTCGATCTTCGTCGGGTGCACATTCACATCAACCTCGTCGGCCGGAATTTCGAGGTTGATGAACGCGACGGGTTGCCGGCCCACCATCAGCAGTCCCCGGTACGCCTCGGTCAGTGCGTGGCTAAGCGAGCGGTCGCGCACGTAGCGGCCGGCGACGAAGAGAAACTGACTCTTGTTGTTCGACCGACTCTGCGAAGGGTGCCCTACATATCCCCAAAGACTCGTGTTATCGACGCGGCTCTCGACCCAGAGGAGGCTCTCGGCCAGTTCTCGTCCGAAAAAGATTGCGACACGTTCCTTGATGCCCGTGACGGGTGGCAAGTCATGAACCAGTTTGCCCGAGGATCGGTAAGTAAAGTGCACCGTCGGATTCGCGAGCGCGATGCGGCCAAACATCTCGGCGACGTGCCCGGCCTCGGTCGAATCCGATTTGAGAAACGTCCGGCGCACTGGCGTATTGAAGAAAAGATTCCGCACTTCGATCACAGTGCCAGTCGGACAACCGCACTGACGAATTGGCGACTGCTCGCCTGCGTCGATATTGATTTCGAGTCCGGATTCGGCGTCGTGCTGGCGAGTCTGGCACTTGAGTTTCGAAACTTCGGCGATCGCCGCAAGCGCCTCACCGCGAAATCCCAAAGTGCGAATTCGAAAAAGATCTTCGGCCGCTTCGAGCTTGCTCGTCGCATGCGGCGAAAAGGCGAGCGGCAGGTCGTCGCGCGACATCCCTTTGCCATTGTCGGCAACGCGTACAAGGTCCTTGCCACCACGCTCAACGGTCAGGTCAATTCGCGTCGCACCGGCGTCGATGGCGTTTTCAAGCAGTTCTTTTACAACGCTGGCGGGTCGTTCGACGACCTCGCCCGCGGCGATCTGGTTGATCACCGATGCCGAAAGTTGCTTGATGATCCCCATGAATTCCTCGGCAAGACGTTGTGCGTGAACCTCACGACATTATCTGTTCTTACGTTCAGAAAATCGAGCAAGTTCGGTCACTGGACCGTGCGTTTCTTTCAGCCCTCAACTCTGGAATGACCGCGAATCACCAAAACAATCGCTCGCACCATCAATTGTCACTAATGCCATATTCTTTGATCTTGCGATAAAGCGTGCGCTCGCCAATTCCAAGCATCTTCGACGCCTCTTCGCGATTGCCGCTCGTCAGCTTGAGCGTTTCGGCGATGTAATACTTTTCGATATCTTCGAGTGAGCGGCCGACAAGCTGAGACGCCGTGCCCGAGGTTTCGAGCGCGACGGGGACGCCGGCGTGAATCTCTTCGGTCAAATCGTCGAGGTCGATTACGCCGTCGCTGTCGATCACCACCATGCTTTCAACCGCGTTTTTTAGCTCGCGCACGTTGCCAGGCCACGCGTATGCCATCATCGCCTTGCGCGCGGCAGGTGAAATCGAGTTGATTTTCTTGCCGTGCGAGTGACTGAACTCCTTCAAAAAGGAGTCGATGAGTAGCGGGATGTCTTCTCTGCGCGACCGTAAGGGAGGAAGTTTGACGTTCACCACCTTAAGCCGATGGTAGAGATCCTGTCGGAATGTGCCGGCGTTGATCGCCTCGGTCAGGTCGCGATTCGTGGCGGAAATCAGGCGGACGTTCACCTTGACCGCTTCGTTGGTACCGACGCGAACGATCTCGCCCGACTCGAGTACGCGAAGCAATTTCACCTGCGTGGCGGGAGGAATATCGCCAACTTCATCGAGAAACAACGTGCCGCCGTTTGCGGTTTCGAACCAGCCCTTGCGATCGCGATCGGCTCCTGTGAACGCGCCTCGAACGTGCCCAAACAATTCGGATTCGAGGATATTTTCACTTAATGCTGCGCAATTGAGTGGCACGAATGGCTTGTATTGCCGCGGGCTATTATTGTGAATCGCCTTCGCGACAAGTTCTTTACCGGTTCCCGACTCGCCGGTGATCAGCACGGTTGCGGTCGTCGGAGCGATTTGCCGCAGACGTTGCACGACGGAGTGCATCTGCGACGAATTGCCGACGACGCCTTCGAAGCCAAACTTTTCGTTGAGCTGCTTTTGGAGCGCGATGTTGGTGCGCGCCAGCCGCTGTGACTGTGAGACCTTGTCGGCAACAGTGCGAAGCTCGTTGATGTCGAGCGGCTTGGTGAGATATTGCGTCGCGCCGGCCTGCATCGCCGTGACGGCGGTTTTGATCGTGCTGTGGCCGGTGAGGATCACCACCTCAGCGTCGGGCAACTCGCTCTTGGCTTTCGCGAGGACTTCGAGACCGCCGACACCGTCCATGATCAGGTCGGTAAGGACGATGTCGAAGTTTTGTTCCTCGATGAGTCGAATTCCCTCGCGACCGCTTTTGGCGACGACGCATTCGTATCCGACGCGTTCCAGGCTTTCCGCCACGGCCTCGGCGTGGGGTTCGTCGTCGTCGACAACCAGAACGCGGATCTGCTGGGAATCCATCGAGCGTCAGGCCCCTTCGATCGCGGACCCGTCGGCGGTCACGTCGATCGTGCGAGTCGGCATCGCGTCAAAGTCGATCGGCAAACGGAGCGAGAACTGCGTGCCGCGTCCCAGTTCGCTTTGAAGCGAAATCGTGCCACCGTGCGCTTCGACGATCTTGCGCGTCGTGGGTAGGCCAAGTCCGCTGCCGCCCGACCGTGTCGAGAAAAAGGCGTTGAACACCTTGTTCTGCAACTCTTCATCCATGCCGGTGCCGGTGTCGATGATGTCGAGCACGACGAACTTGCCGTCGGTCCGCGTGCGGAGCATCAGCTCGCCGCCTTCGGGCATCGCTTTGTCGGCGTTGAGAATGAGATTCAGAAGCGCTTGCTTGAACAGATCCGCATCAATGCGAACGAGCGGCAGGTCTTCGTACTGGGTGCGAATCAGTACGCCGTTGAGTGCGAGTTGCGGCTCGCAGAAGTCGCGGAGGTCGTCGACTAATTCATTGAGCTGCGTCGGCTGCTTTCGAAGTTCCTGCACGCGGGCGAAGCGGAGAAAATCTTCGAGAATGTCTGAGAGTCGGCGAGTTTCGCGGCGAATGCGATCGATTTTCTTGACGATCCGTTTGTCGCGCGCGGATTCCGGGTTGGGGAATTCCTCGGCGAGGAGGTCGAGATTCAAACTCATCGTCGACAGCGGGTTGCGAATCTCGTGCGCCAGGCCGCCCGCAAGCTGGGCGATCTCGGCATATTGTGCACGAAGGATCCGGTGCGCCTCGGAGCTGTCAACGGAAACCGCAGGGACGTTCGACGTGGGCGAGGGCTCGGTGGGAGGATTCAAGTCGGACTGGTCGGTCGTCTCGATCATCGGGAAGCACTCCCCGGACGCGGAATCGGCCGCAGCGAGCGGCTCAGCCTCGCCTACGGTTTGGCGAAGCATCCCCTCCTGGGAAATGGACAATCCTTTCGTCGCCCATCGCACGTTCGAGTGGTGATTCAAAGCGGACGACAGCCGCCAAGTCTAACACAGCGCGCATCGGCTTGCGACGGCGCATTTGACGATGTAGCGAAAAAGAAGGCCCCGATCGTCGTGCGATCGGGGCCAATTCTCCTGGTTTTCCAGACCGTTAAACTCAGTCGCGGCGCGGGCCACGGTCGGGACCACCGCGGCGGGGCGGGCCACCACGATCGCCACCACCAGGCGGACGACTTCCCGGGCCCGGCTGATTGCCGGCGTTGGGATCGGCGATGCCACGCTCGGTGAGAGCGGCCTTGCGCGAGAGCTTGACACGATCCTGGTCGTCGACGGCGATCGCCTTGACGAGCATCACATCACCGACGCGGCAGATGTCTGACACCTGGCCGACATAGCCTTCGGACAACTCGCTAATGTGCACCAGACCGTCGCGGCCGGGGAGGATTTCGACGAAGGCACCGAAGTCCTTGATCGACGTGACGCGGCCTTCGTAAATCCGGCCGATCTGCACGCCTTCGGTCATCGCCTGGATCTTGTCGCGAGCCGCTTCGACGCCGACAGCGTCGAGACCAGACAACGTGACAATACCGCTGTCTTCGATATCGATCTTCGCGCCCGTTTCTTCCTGCAGGCGACGGATCGTCTTGCCTCCAGGGCCGATGACCAAACCGATCTTCTCGGGATTGATCTGGATCTGGAGCAGGCGAGGTGCCATCTGGGAGATTTCGTCGCGAGGACGCTTGATCGCCCGGAGCATCGTCCGGAGGATTTCGAGGCGGGCTTCGGCCGCTTGATCGAGGGTTTCGCGGACGATTTCGCCCGAAATACCCTGGTTCTTGAGGTCGAGCTGAATCCCGGTAATCCCGCGCTGGGTGCCGGCGACCTTGAAGTCCATGTCGCCGTAGTGGTCTTCGTCACCGATGATGTCGGTGAGTAGGACGTGGCGGTTGGAAGCTTCGTCGTGCACGAGACCGATCGAGATGCCGCCGACGGGGTCGCTGATCGGCACGCCGGCGTCCATCAGGCTCAGCGTCGCGCCGCAGACCGACGCCATTGAGCTCGAACCGTTCGATTCGAGGATGTCGCTGATCACGCGAATCGTGTACGGAAAGCGGTCGCGATCGGGAAGGATCGGGGCGACCGACCGTTCGGCCAGCGCACCGTGACCGATTTCGCGACGGCCAGGGCCGCGAATCGGGCGAACTTCGCCGACAGCGAACGACGGCATGTTGTAATCGAGCATGAACTTCTTGGTGTACTCTTCCATGATGCCGTCGACGCGCTGCTCGTCAGCGGACGTCCCAAGCACCGTGGTGACAAGAGCTTGCGTCTCGCCACGCTGGAAGATCGCCGAGCCGTGAGCCCGGGGCAGAAGTCCAACTTCGCAAGAGAGCGGACGGATATCGCGCGGGCCGCGACCATCCGGGCGTTGCCCGTCGAGAATTGACTCGCGAACGACGCGTTCCTCGATCGCCGAGATCGCTCCCTTTACACGAGCGACGGTCACTTCGGGATCGCCACCTTCGGCCGGGCAGAGAGTGGCGACGATTCGCTCGCCAACTTCCTTTGCGGCAGCTTTGCGATCGGCCTTGGTGCCCGGCGCGGTCTTCGCGGCCCGGAGTTCCGAGCCCCAACGATCATAGATCGACTGGCGGAGCGGATCGGCCGGAATATGCACTTTTTCCCAGGCCGGCAGGCCGAGCGCTTGGAGCAGCTCGTGCTGAAGCGCAATCAGTTCTTGGTTGTAGCCGTGCGCGGTCATGATCGCGTCGTACATTTCGGCTTCGGGAAGTTCTTGCCCGAACCCTTCGATCATGACGATGGTCTTGTCTGTGCTGGCGACGACCAGGTCGAGGTCGCTCTTTGACATTTCCTCAGCATTGGGCATCGCGACGAGTTGACCGTCGACGCGTCCCAGCCGGACGGAGCCAATCGGGCCGAGGAACGGCACGCGAGCGAGCAGCAGCGTGGCCGAAGCGCCGATCATTGACAGGACGTCGGCATCGTTCACGCGGTCGGCCGAAATCGGGCCGGCTTGAATCTGCACTTCATCCCGGAACGAGTCGGGGAAGAGCGGGCGAATGGGGCGGTCGATGAGTCGCGACGTAAGGATTTCCTTCGTCGTCGGCCGGCCTTCGCGCTTGATGAAACCACCGGGGAATTTACCGGCGGCGTAGACTTTTTCGCGGTAATCGACGGTGAGGGGGAAGAAATCAATCCCCTCGCGGCCGGGGCCGGTAACCGTGGCGACCAGGCTCATCGTGTCGCCGAGCCGGACAACCACAGCGCCGCTCGCTTGCTTGGCAAGGCGGCCGGTTTCAATCGAGATGGTTTTTCCGCCGATAGTTTTTTCGACGGTGACGGGACGTCGAGGCGCGGTCGTTGGATACGACATTCAGAGATCTACCTCGGCCGACGGGAAGAGGAGCGATGATGCGCCGAGACACGGGAGGAGCGATCAAAGAAGCGTAAACTCGAGCACAGGGAGCACTTCACTTAAGATAACGTGCTCGAACGGCTTTCTGGCTACTTCGGTCTCTGGCAACGTATTGAAATGCGATCCATGAAAGAGGCGAATTGCCCGCGAGACCGGGGCCCCAAAATCAGCGCGGTCAGCCTGTACAGCTATCGCGACTCATGGAATCGCGCGAGGCGATCCCATGAGTTTGATCTGAGCCGGATTCGGTCGGAAGCGAGGCCGATTCGGCCTGACTTACTTGCGGATGCCGAGACGGCTGATCACTTCGAGGTAGCTCTTACGGTTGGTGAGCCGCAGGTACTTGAGCAGGCTCGACCGCTTCGAGACCATCATCAGCAGCCCGCGGCGGCTGGCGTGATCCTTGCTGTGCTGCTTGAAGTGATCGGTCAGGTCGTTGATACGAGCCGTCAACAGCGCGATCTGGACTTCAGGCGAACCGGTGTCATCCGCGACACGCCCGAACGAACCGATGATCTCCGACTTCTTCTCCTTCGTGATCGCCATCTCTCGCCCCACTGACGCCGGCCCATGCAAGGGCCTTGTGTTTTCAATCCACACTGGAAGACGACAAGTTTAGGCAATCATTACATGAAATGCAATGGCGACCCGAAGCCTTTCTCGTGCAAATCTTCATGAGACACCGTTGTTTGCATCGAGCCGACAGTGGCGCATGGACGCCGGCCTGGCGAATCGTGATAATGCACAAGTCGCCCCTGATGGGCCAGATCGGCCCGGCTGCGACAACACGAAATTTAACCTACTGCAATGGCCCGCTCATCTCATCCCGCCGAGCGCGACCCTGAATTCAGTGCACCGGGTCGACCGCTGCTCATTCCGCCGAGTGAGGAAATCCGCTTCTACCAGCGGCTGGTAGTGAACCCGTTTCTGCCGGTGTTTGTCCTTTGTGCTGTGACACTTACGTACCGGTTCTGGCCCGAACTCCCACGGCCACCTCTGCCGATTGGTTGCATCATCTGCGTATCAATGGCGATGTTTCTGACCCAGTTTCATTGCCTCGATTGCGGTCAGGCGGGCACCTACCCCCGGTGGCGCCGGCATTCTTGCACCGACATTTCTGACCGCTATCGCTCCCGGACGATTCTCCACGGATTTCACCCTGCGCCTGCGACGCAGTTGATCTTCTGGGTCGTGATCATCACCTTCGTGCTGATGGTGATCAGTGTCACCACCCTGAACGTGACGTCTTGAGCCGGCGATTTAAGGCTCGCGTCACAGGCGGGATAGACCATATCTTGCCGAATCGCGATAATACCCGCATCGCCGATCAGCGGAGCGCACGCCCGCTTTTCGCATTCGCAGCAACTTGAATCTGGAATCGGCCCATGGCTAACGCGTCAATGACTTCCACCCGCGAACAACTCGAAGAAATTCTCTCCGAGCGCATCCTGATCCTCGATGGCGCCATGGGCACGATGATCCATGCCCATAAACCCGAGGAAGAGGATTATCGCGGCGAGCGGTTTGCCAATCATACGAAGCTGCTGAAAAACTGCACCGAGGTGATGGCGCTAACGCAGCCGAAGATGATCGAGGATATCCACACGCTCTATCTCGAAGCGGGTGCGGACATCATCGAGACCGATTCGTTCAACTCGAACGCGCTGTCGATGGCCGATTACGACCTCGAACATCTGTCGATCGAGCTAAACCAGGCCGCGGCACAAATCGCCAGGCGCGCTGCCGACGCCATGACCAAGCGCACGCCAGATCGCCCGCGCTTCGTCGCCGGTTCAATCGGCCCAACCAACAAAACGCTCAATATCTCCGGAAACGTCAACGACCCCGGCTACCGCGCCACCACCTGGGACGAAATGGTGGCGGCCTATTACGACCAGGTGCACGGACTCGTCACGGGCGGCGTCGACATCATTCTCGCCGAAACCGCGTTCGACACGCTCAACATGAAGGCGTGTTTGTTCGCGATTGATGATTATTTCACACGCAACGATATGAAATTGCCGGTGATGGTCTCCACCACCATCTTTAACGGCGGCAAAACGCTGACGGCTCAATCGGTCGAAGCCTTCTGGGCTTCGGTCTCGCAGTTCGACATGCTCAGCGTCGGCATGAACTGTGCGCTTGGTCCTGAGCAGATGCGGCCCTATTTGGAACGGCTTTCCGAAATTGCCCCCGTTCGCATTTCGGTCTACCCGAACGCCGGTTTGCCCAACGTCATGGGCGGCTTCGACGAAACTCCCGAACAAATGGGACGGGCTCTTTCCGAGTGGGCGCAAAACGGTTGGCTCAATATCGTCGGTGGTTGTTGCGGTACCACTCCGCCACACATCAAGGCGATTGCCGAGGCCGTGCGCAACGCCAAGCCGCGCGTTCGGCCGCAAATCTCACCTTACACCACACTCAGCGGGACCGAAGTTCTCACGATTCGCCCCGAGACGAATTTCGTGATGGTTGGCGAGCGGACGAACATCACCGGTTCGCGTAAGTTTGCCCGTCTTATCCGCGAAGAAAAGTTCGACGAAGCGATCGCCGTCGCACGCGAGCAAGTGCAGGGCGGGGCGAACATTCTCGACGTGAACATGGATGAAGGGCTCATTGACGGCCCCAAGGCGATGACTCGCTTCCTCAACCTGCTCGCTTCCGAGCCCGACCTGGCCGAAGTGCCGATCATGGTCGATAGCTCGAACTTCGAGGTGATCGAAGCCGGCTTGAAATGCATCCAGGGGAAGGGGATTGTCAATTCGATCAGCCTCAAGGAAGGCGAGGAGAAATTCCTCGAGCAGGCGCGGCTAGTGAAGCGTTATGGCGCTGCGGCCGTGGTGATGGCGTTCGTCGACGACAACGTGATCCCTGGTATGCCCAAGGGGCAGGCCGTCACGAAGGATGACAAAGTCGCAATCTGCAAGCATTCTTATGAGTTGCTGACGGAGGTCGTCGGCTTCCATCCCGCCGATATCATCTTTGATACCAATATCCTCACCGTCGGCACGGGGATGGATGAGCACAACAATTACGCCGTTGAGTTCATTGAAGCTGTCCGCGAGTTGAAGAAGCTGTTCCCACTCGCCAAAACTTCAGGCGGCGTGAGCAATGTTTCGTTCGCTTTCCGTGGCAATGAAGTTGTCCGCGAGGCGATGAACGCGGTTTTCCTGTACCACGCGATCAAGGCCGGGCTATCGATGGGGATCGTCAACCCCGGCCAGCTCGAAGTGTATGAAGAGATCGACAAGGATCTCCTCGAACGCGTTGAAGATGTGATTCTCAACCGTCGTCTCGACGCGACTGACCGACTCACTGAATTCTCGGAACAGGTCAAGTCGAAGGGCAAGAAAGCAAGCGGTCCCGACCTCGCATGGCGCGATCAGCCGGTGGAGAAACGCCTGGAACACGCGCTCATCAAGGGAATTGTCGACTTCATCGACACCGACGTCGAACAGGCCCGGCACAACTACGAACGGCCGCTGCACATCATCGAAGGCCCGCTCATGGACGGCATGAACGTCGTCGGCGATCTCTTCGGTGCAGGCAAAATGTTCTTGCCGCAGGTGGTGAAGAGCGCCCGCGTGATGAAGAAGGCCGTCGCTTATCTCATGCCGTTCATGGAAGCCGAGAAGGCGAAGATGGGCGGCGGTGAGAAGTCGAGCCGCGGCAAGGTGTTGATGGCGACCGTGAAGGGGGACGTGCACGACATCGGCAAGAACATCGTCGGCGTCGTGCTCGGCTGCAACGATTACGACGTCATCGACATCGGCGTGATGGTGCCTTGTGAAAAGATTCTTGAAAAGGCACGCGAAGAGAATGTCGACATGATCGGCCTTTCGGGGCTGATCACGCCGTCGCTCGACGAGATGGTGCACGTCGCCAAGGAAATGTCGCGTGAAGGCTTCACCGTACCGCTTTTGATTGGTGGAGCGACGACGAGTTCGAAGCACACGGCGGTGAAGATCGCCCAGAATTATCCTGGCATCACGGTGCACATCAAAGACGCGTCGCGCTGCGTGGGTGTGGTCGATCGATTGACCCGTCCCGATGCCCGTGCCGAACTTGATGTCGAAAATCGCAAGACCCAGGAGGCGGAGCGTATCGCCTTCTCTCGGAAGCAGCAACGCAAGTTGGTGCCTTACGACGAGGCCTTGGCGAAGCGATTCACAATCGACTTCGCCGCCAGCCCGATGCCGGCTCCTGCCTTTGTGGGAACGAAGATTCTTGAAGACGTACCGCTAACGGACCTCGTTCCGTTCATCGACTGGTCGCCGTTCTTCAACGCGTGGGAATTGCACGGAAAATATCCCAAGATTCTCAACGATCCCCAGGTCGGCGCGGTCGCGACGGAACTCTTCAACGACGCCACGAAACTGCTCGACACGCTCATCAAAGATGGCGATCTGAAAGCTCGCGGTGTTTACGGTTTCTTCCCAGCGAATTCCGACGGCGATGAGATCATCGTCTGGACCGACGAATCCCGCACGGTCGAACGGACTCGATTCCATGCGTTGCGGCAGCAGTGGCAGCGTGAAGGCCAGACCACGTTCCGCAGTCTCGCCGATTACCTCGCGCCAGTTGGTTCGGGTGTAGCCGATCACATCGGTGGTTTCGCGGTTTCGGCCGGCTTTGGTGCCGAAGAACTCGCCGAGGCGTTTAAGAAACAGCACGACGACGTCAACGCGATTATGGTCAAAGCTCTGGCCGACCGCCTCGCCGAAGCGTTCGCCGAAATGCTCCATAAGCAGGCCCGCAAAGATTGGGGCTATGGCGCGAGCGAGTCGTTGAGCAATGACGACCTGATCGACGAGAAGTACCAGGGAATTCGTCCCGCGCCCGGATATCCGGCCTGCCCGGATCACACCGAGAAGTGGACGCTCTGGAACTTGCTCGACGCCGAAAAGGCGACGGGGATCTGGCTGACCGAAAGCCTGGCAATGTTCCCGGCGGCGTCGGTGAGCGGGTTCTATTTCGGACGACCCGAGTCGCGTTACTTCGCGGTCGATATGATCACGAAGGACCAGGTCGAAGATTATGCTCGGCGTAAGGGGATGTCGGTTGCTGAGGCTGAGAAGTGGCTGGCGCCGAATCTTGGGTATGACGCCTGAGCCGCCTCTGATGTGAAAACATAATGTCAGGCCGGTATTTCGATGCGCGGCCTGGCATTGGTTTCGGCCGGATTCTCGAAGGTGCGGTCCCCGCAACTCTTTGATTCAGTCCGGCAAATAACACGAGTACCGGGTTCTTGCACTGTCAGACACGCGGCCGCGAACCAGGGAGAACTCCGTTGCGATCGCGTTTCTCAATTGCAAGCCTGATGGCCGTCGTACTTCTGATCGCCCTTGGAATTGCGGGACTTCGCTCTGCCACAATTCTTTGGGCGAGTGCGATATTCACACTCGTACTTGTCTTGCTCTTAACCGCGGTCCTTGGCGCGGTCGCAATTCGAGGGCGCGTCAGAATGACTTGTCTTGGCTTCAGCCTATTTGGATGGGGCTATTTTCTGTTCGTTTTCTGGTTCTGGCCGGTACCCAATGGAATATCCGCGCCTCCGTTCTTGACCACGGTCTTACTCGAGTCCGTTCAGCCCATGATCAAGCCTTATCCCGCAAACCAGGCGTTCGATAACGGCCCACAGGGGGAAGCGTTACACGAGTTCGACTGGGCGAAAGCCGCCGGCACCGGCGGAATTCCGCCTCTCACTGGGCAGCCATACAATCCGCACCATTTTCGACGAATCGGCCATTTGCTCGCAGTAATCGTCTTCGGCTTTTTGGGCGGCTTGCTCGGGAGCATCTTCTTTGGACTGAATAGGGCGACCGAAGAACGGCATCTCAGTGGAGAAGCAGGAGCGGTCCAGTAACGCACCTCGAATCCCTGCGTTCGAACATTGAGCAGAACGCTTTTGCGTTCATTGAAACTTGCGAGCGCTATTTCGGACATGCGCGAGAACGCTCTTCGTCAGCCGGGCCAACAGTTGCTGAAGCCCGACCTTCTGTTCGTGTCGCTCGGGCGTCAGTTCAGCTCATCGTCGTGCCACCAAATTCCGTCGCCCGATCCCTCCAGGAATTTGATGAGCGACTTCTTATCGCGATAGACATCGGCCAGCGTTTGAACGAAAAGATGCATATCGAGATCACCTTCCGGTGAAGCGTTTTTATCCGAAAGATTGGTCGCAAGCCTCACAAAGAAAAAGCCAAAGAACGATTTGAAATCAGGATTTTCTTCTTCGAAAGATTCGGCGAACGCATTTGCCTTTTCTTGGTTGATCAATTGAAACTCTTTCATCGGTCCGCTCCAGAAATGGGAACAAGCCGTAGGAAAGCTACTACCAATTGAAATGGATCTGAGCCTGATCTGCTTACTGAACCGAGATTTGAACCTCCAATGAATTAATTATGTCATAAGCTCGGGAATCGGCCGGCCGTTGCCAACCGCCGGCACGGGCCGCCCAACACGATCCGTCAGCGTAATCGTCTCGGGATCAATTCCGAGATGATGGTAAATCGTCGCCAGAAAATCGCCCACACCCACGCGACGCCGATTCACATCGGCACCAAGAGGATCGGTCGAGCCGATCACCTGGCCGCCCTGAATGCCACCACCGCTGAAAATCAGCGAGACGGCGCGGGGCCAGTGGTCTCGGCCAGGTTGCTTGACGTTTGACACCATGTCATTTGCATAGCTGATGCGCGGCGTGCGGCCGAACTCGCCAGTGACGACGACCATCACGCGCTTTTGCAAGTTTCGGGCGTGTATGTCTTCGATCAGGGCACTCACAGCTTGGTCGAACGGCTCGCAACGCGACTTCATGGCATTGAACACATGATGGTTCACCGCGTGGTCATCCCAGTTGCCGACACGTCCGCAAATTGGCCCATCAAGGCTCGTTGTGACGAGGTCGACGCCTGCTTCGACCAGCCTTCGCGCCATCAAGCAGCGCTGGCCCCAGGTGTTGCGGCCGTAGCGGTCGCGTAACCTAGGATCTTCTTCGCTCAAGTCAAAAGCCTTGCGTGCCTCGGGACCGGTCAGCATGGCGAACGCTTGCTGATGAAAGGCATCGAAAGCGTCGGCCTTTGCACGATCGTCGAACGCGCGTCGCATCGTGTCGAACTGAGTCGCCAGATTCACGCGGCGATCCATCCGCGCGGTTTCTCCAGACTCGCGAACGCCCAGTCCAGGAACCTGAAATGAAGGCAAATTGGGATCGCCGGCGACAACAAACGGCCCTGCCGATGCGCCCAAGTAAGACGGGCCGAGGTAGGGGATGGGATTCACGCCGACGTACGCGGGAATCGGCCGTCCCCGATTCGAGCGAATCTGGTTCGCGACGCACATCAAGTCGGGATGCTCCGGCTCCAGCTTGAGGATTTGCTCAGGAAATCCCGTGAACATCTGCTGGTTGCCTTGTTGATGGCAAAATCCCGTATGCGTCAGCGAGCGGAGGATCGCGAACTTGTCGGCGATTTGAGCATGGCGCGGCAGCAACTCGCTGATGCGAATCCCTGGCACGTTCGTATTAATCGCACCGAATGGTCCGCGGACCTCGCTTGGAGCGTCAGGCTTTGGGTCATACGTTTCGAGATGGCTGGCGCCGCCCTGGAGCCAGACGACGATCAAGGCTGTTTTTTCGTTTGACCATTTTGGTCGCGACGCGTCGGCTTTCGCGCGAAGCGCAATTAGCTCCGAGAGCGAAAGAGCGGCGAATCCGTTCATTCCGGCGCGAAGGAATTCTCGTCGCTGCATCGCGTGAACCTCGCGCCGTTCCGATCAAAACTTCCCAAAGTTACTCCGCGATGAATGATAAACAAAAGATGGACATTACGCAAAGAGATCGCCTGGCGCCGCCGTTCGGTAGCGGGCGCCAGGCGTGAACCCATGCTTCGATTTTAATCCTCTTCAATCCCCGCACGCGACTTCGCCCAGCGATCGACGATATTCTGCTGCACGTTCGGCGGCACCGGTTCGTACGACTTGAACTCCATCGTGTACGACCCGCGTCCGCCTGTCATGCTCTTCAAGTCAGTCGCATAGCGCAACATTTCGCTGAGCGGCACGATTGCCTGCACCGACTGGAAGCCGCCGGGAAGCGTATCCATACCGGTGATCTGCCCACGCCTGGTGGAAAGGTCGGCGGTGATGTCGCCGAATTTCTCCATCGGCACGCTGATCTCAATCGAGACGATCGGTTCGAGCAACACGGGCCGCGCGGTCGCGAACGCCTTGCGGAACGCAGCGGCCGCCGCGGTTTTGAACGCTTGTTCCGAGCTGTCGACCGCATGATATGAGCCGAAGAAAACTTCTGCTTCGACATCGACGACGGGATTGCCCGAGATCACGCCCTTTTCGAGTTGCTCGCGAACTCCCTTTTCGACGGCAGGAATGAACTGGTTGGGGATGACGCCGCCCTTGATCGCGTCGACGAAATTGAACCCCTGGCCACGCCCGCGAGGACGAATTCGCAGGTGAACATCAGCGAATTGCCCGCGGCCGCCGGTTTGCTTCTTGTGACGATGCTGCGATTCCGCCGGTGCCATGATCGTTTCAAGATAGGGCACGTGGGGCACGTGCGTGTTGATGTCGAGTTTGAAACGATTCTTGAGTCGATGCTGGATCACGTCGAGATGCAACTCGCTCATGCCCGAAATCACCAGCTCGTGCGTTTGATTGTCGCGGCGGTAGGTGAAGGTGGGGTCTTCGTCGGCGATTTTCGCGAGGCCTGCGGAAATCTTGGGCTCGTCTTCGCGCGTCTTCGGTTCGACAGCGCGAGGAACCATCGGCGTTGGGAAGCTGATGGGGTCGAGCAACAAGTTCGACGTGTGGCCGTTCCCCTGAGCGGTGACGGTGTCGGAAATATGCAGGTCGTCGAACTTGGCGATAGCCACGATGTCGCCGGCGATCGCTTCCTTCACCTCTTCTTGCGCTTTGCCTTGCAGTCGGTAAAGGTGTCCCGGACGGCCGGTCTTGCCGGTGCGCAGGTTGACGAGCGTTGTGTCGTTGCTCAGACGGCCGGAGTGAATGCGCAGGAAGCTCATCTTGCCCATGAAGAGGTCGTTGGTGGTTTTGAAGACCTGGGCGACGAGTTCGCCATCTTCGAGCGGTTCGAGTTCGAAGTCATCCTCTTCATCGCTGTGATGACCGTGACGATGGAGTTCGTAGGGGGCAAGGCTGATGTCGGAGAGTAGGTCGAGCATTTCGCGCAGGCCGATGTCGCGCTTCGCGGAGAGGCAGACAACCGGAATGAGCGTGCCGCGAATGATCGCGCCGTGGGCTGCGACTCGGAGTTCTTCGGGCGGAATGGTCTCGCCGTTCAGGTAGCGTTCCATCAGGCCTTCGTCGGTCTCGACGATTTGCTCGACAACCATCTGATAGGCTTCGGAAGGATGCATCGGGCAATCGGCAGGGACGTCGTCGTGTGAGTTGATGACGTCGATCACGCCCGAGAATTTCGGTCCCTGGCCGATCGGAACGAAGAATGGCACGCAGCGCGGGCCGAAGGTTTCGCGGATGCGTCCGAGGAGCGCGTTGAAGTCGACGTTGTCGGCATCCATTTTCGTCAGCGCGATCAGGCCGCCGAGCTTCAGTTTCACGGCTTCCTGAAAGACGCGCCTGGTGTTGACTTCAATGCCGGAGTTGGCGGCGATTGCCAGGACAGTATTTTCAACTGCGGCGAGTGCGCTAAGCGCGTTGCCAAGAAAATCGGGATATCCAGGGGTGTCGATGAGATGAACTTGCTTGCCGCTCCATTCGAGGTGGAGCAGGTGGGAATCGATCGTGAAATGGCGACGTTTTTCTTCGTCTTCAACGTCGGAAATGCTGGTGCCGTCGTCCACGTTGCCGCGGCGTTCGGTTGCGCCCGCGGTAAAGAGCAGGGCGTCGGCAAGCGTGGTCTTGCCCGACGCCCCATGTCCAGCCAAGGCAATATTGCGGATGTCGCCGATGTGATAGGTCGTGGCCATGGCGCAGTCCCCCCTTGGGAGAAGTGGTCCGTGCGAACGATCTCGCCCGAGAACCGGCGAACCGTGGGCACCACTTGCAGAAGGGGACGGGTCGACAAGGCCCGCCTAGGGTGTCCCGGTCCGGTCGCCGGCGCGTTCCAGAGCCTCGCTAAGCTGGAAACGCCCATCGTACAGAGCCCGCCCGACAATGCTTCCCGCGATTGGGAGCGTCGCCAGGCGTTCCAGGTCATCCAAACTGCTGACACCCCCCGATGCAATGACCGGGGTTTTCAGACGGCGGGCAAGGGCCTCGGTTGCGCTCAGATTCGGCCCTTCGAGCATGCCGTCTTTGGCAATGTCGGTGTAAACGACCGCCGCAAGAGGCAGGTCGTCAAACTGGTCGGCCAGGGTTGCAGCATCGACCGTCGAGACGTCGAGCCAGCCTGCCGTGGCAACGCGTCCATCCTTGGCATCAAGCCCCAAAATGAGCTTGTTGGGAAACTTTTCGGCCATCTTGCGGAACCAGGCAGGATCCTTGAGGGCCTGCGTGCCCACAATGACCCGTTCGATGCCCGAATCCACCCAAGCGGCGATCGTCGACTCGTCTCGGACGCCACCGCCAAGCTGGCAGGGGACCGAAACAGCCTTCAGAATCGCTTTTACAGCCGCGACATTGACGGGACGGCCTTCCTTGGCTCCGTCGAGGTCGACCAGATGAATCCGGCCGGCCCCTTGCGAAGCCCAGGTATGTGCCATCGCCGCGGGGTCGTCCCCGAAAACGGTTTCCTGTGCGTAATCACCCTGGCGCAGCCGCACGCACTGACCGCCTCGAAGGTCGATGGCCGGGATTACTTGCATTCTCTTCACCCAATCCTCGGCGGATCTTCACCCCACCTGGAACTCTAGCCGCGCCCGACCGCTCGAGCAAGAACCTATCGGCCAGTTCCGATCCGCCTCAAAGCGCCGCGAAATTGGCGTACATCGCCAGCCCGACCTTTTGGCTCTTCTCAGGATGGAACTGAGCGGCCATCAAGTTGTCTTTCCAGACAATCGCCGGAAAGGGGTCGGGATAATCCGACTCGGCCGCGACATCATCCGACTCGTCGCAAACGCCGTGATAACTGTGTACGAAGTAGACACTGACATCATCGGGCAACCCGTTGAGTAAGGGCACCGGCCGTTTGATGCGCAGGTTATTCCAGCCCATGTGCGGAATTTTCAGGCCGGGTTGCGACTTGAATCGAACGATCTTGCCGTGGATGAGCCCAAGGCCGTCGTGCTGGCCGTCTTCTTCGCTGGTATCGAAGAGAAGCTGCAAGCCGAGGCAAACGCCCAGACACGGCTTGCCGGCTTTCACAGCCTCTTTGAATGCCTGATCGAGCCCGGTTTTGCGCAGCTCGGCGATCGCATCGGCGAAGGCACCGACGCCGGGCAGAATGACTTTTGATGCTTTATGAATTCGGTCGGGGTCGCCGCTGATTTCCGCTTGATGGCCGACCGCTTCGAATGCCTTTTGTACGCTTCGAAGGTTGCCCATGCCGTAGTCGATGATGACAATCATAAAGCTTCGCCGTCCCGCCGCTTTCGTCCCGTGGCAAAGGGAAAATGATACCACGAAGCGGGGGAGCGTCGCCATGGCAGCTAAGGTGCCACAATGGCAATCTCGCGCGTAGAGACTGGGGCTTCGTGCCCCAGTCTTCGGTACGACGTCCGTTTAGTTCGAGGGACTTGGGATCGTGATCTTGAGGATCGCCGGTCCCACTTCGGTCGTCGCACCCGTGCCGAGGAAGTCTTCGCCCGTGTTACCAAGGTAAATGACAGTGTTCTGACCGACGTGGATCAGGACCATGTTCGCCGCGCCGAGCAGGCCGTCCGCGTTCGTGACGATCGGCGTGATCACGCCGGCGGGCGTGATTTGCAGGAGTTCGTTCGTGTCGAGTCGCGACACATAGACGTTGCCGTTGCGGTCGTCTAGCGTCAGGTCGTCGAAGAACGCGCCCGGGACCTGAGCCCAGATTTGCGCCACACCTGCGGTTCCGTCGGCGTTGATGGGAATCCGCAGGATCGCGCCGGCTTCAATCGACACGAATACCGCCCCCTTGTAAACCTTGACGCCATCTGGGAACACCAGCAGCGGATTGGTTGCAACCGACGTCCAGAGCCGTGCAACACCGTCCTGACCGATACGCCACAGGCTGCTGCCGTAGATGTCGGTGGCGTAGAGATCGCCGGTTGCCGAGTCGAGTCCGAAGCCGTCGGGAGCGACCATGCCCTGGGATCCCGGCACTGGCGCAGTCTGCTTACCGTTCGCGCTCACGCTCAGGATCGTTCCCTGAGCCGGCGGGCCGAAAGACCCGGGTAGCGCAACAACGAGCCGGTGAGAGTTGTCGTACGCGATGCCGATCCCAGTGCCGAAAGCACCGCCGGCAACCGTCGCCTGCAACTGCTTCTGCTTGCCGGTCGGCCCGATGTTTACGACGTTCACTCCAGCCAGGGCGACGACATCACCCGTGTTCGTGGCGGCGACGGCGGTCGGATTCTGGCCTGCGGGGAATGTGGTTAGCACGCTAACCTGTACGCCGGGGGCCGCGCCATGCGCCGCAACTGCACTGACGAGCAAGGCGACAAGCGGCGTGGACTTAGCCGCGAAGGCAAACCACCTTCTCATCTGCTGCGTCTCCTTTGGTGTCGAGTATCGGCTTTGACGTGATGTACCGTCGTCCGCATTGATCCCGCGCACACCGCGAAATCGGTCGCAAGTCGGTGACGACATCGCCACTTCTTGCGAACTTTGGACGAAACGATGGAGCCAACCCTAGTACTGCAAGTCGCCCCAAATTGGAGACCGGTCCCGGTCAAAAGACATACAAACTTGACTGCGAGTTTAACTACAGCTCATAAAAGTGGCAGAGCTTGAAAAGATGATATCAGCAAGTTTTGGCGAACATGAACGACAGCAATGAAGCCTCATCCGGCAAAGGGTAAACTCATTTTCTTGAAGGCATGCGTACAACAGATGATGGCGTACAAGGGCGAGGCGAGATCAGCGGAGCCGACGTCGTTTAAGATGCGGACCAAAGTTTAAATAGCCCGACGCGCCTGAGATGCAGTCGGACTTCGCTTGTTGTTCTTGTTAACAGCATGAACGGTGAGCGGTTCAACCCGTCACTTGATCTCGGTCTGCCGGGTGCCGAGTCCCTTGGCGACTGGCAGCCAGCGGTCCTCACGGATGCGTGAGCCCGACGCGAGTCTGCTGCGGCTTGGGGCCGATTCAACAGAGCCAAGATCGTCGTCGGTGTTTTTAGCTGGCTCGAGTCGGCCAGGTATCGACGCCGCGGGCGGTTTGCGGCGCGAGGTCGAACGTTTGACGCGCGTGGTCGATGGCTCGTCGGGATCGACGTCCGAACGAGTGCGCCCGCCGGTGCGAATATCGGATGGCTCACCGCGCTGGCCGAGCAGGCCCTTTACGTTGTCGAGCCGTGTGGCGAGGTCGTCGTTCTCGGCCTGCTCTTGCGACAGGCGGTCTTCATAGCGGCGATTTTCCGACTTAAGATCGGCGACCTGCTTTTGCAGTTGCTCATTCTGGAATTCGAGCTGGCTTACGCTCGTTTTCAAAGTGCCCAGCGTGGTCTGGCGCGAGGTGAGCGGACCGGCTCCCATTCCCTGACAACCCACAAGCGTCAGGGTCAGTACGGGGAGGACGAACAGACCTGTCTTTCGGAGCATCGGCCTCGCGTCCTTTCCTGTCCCGTCCACGGTCGCGCTCGGTCGGTCTCAGGGCCAGTTGGTGTTCGGTAACCCCTCGCCGGCCTTGGCGGCGTAGTCGGGTGGAGGCAAGTCGTCGTCAACCGCGGGCTTCGCCACGGACTCGCTCGTCTTCTGAGATCGGCGAAGTCGGATCGCCCAGACCAGCGTTGTTACCAGCGTACCGGTCACTGCACCTACCATAAAACTGGTCAGAATGATGATGCCGGTTGTGCTGGATACATGCCCCAAGCCGAATGGGAAAGCAATGGTGACCTTGTCGCCATTTGCCCAGATGAACCAGAGCAAAAGCCCCAGCACAAGCGCGACAAGCACCAAATGGCGGTAGATATACAGATTGTATAGAAACGACGGTCTGCGACGTTTGTAAGCGTACGGCGTGCCCATGCTAAACTACCTCCATGCCTGACGCGGGCGGTTAGTCCGGGAGAGGACTGAATAACATCGTGAACAATCCGAAATACTGAGAAAACAGCACGCGCCAGGACCAGTGCCACGTGAGCAGCAGAAACACAGCTCCCATGCTCAGGAACGGCCCTAACGGTATTTCGCGGTCCGACGGATTCCATTCGCGCCCTTGCAACCTTTTCAGCAAATAAGGCACCAATTTCACAAGTGAAGGGATCAACCCAAAGAACGCCGACAGAAAAAACGATAGAACCGCCGCCTGCCAGCCCATGAAAGCGCCAATGACCGCGAGGATATCGACGTCGCCGCGGCCCATCGCCTCGCGCCGGAAGACGAGTGCTCCGATGATTCGCACCACCCAGACCATCCCGGCGCCGACCGCTGCGCCAAGCAGCCCGACACCCAGACCGCCGAGAGCCGTCGTGCTGAATGCAGGGGCAGGACGCATCGCGGGGTTGAGCGTGCCGCACATGATGCCGAACAGGAGACCGAAGTTGGTCAGGCCGAGCGGGACAATCGTCCAGTCGTAGTCGATCATCGACACGGCCAGTAGTACCGCGACGAAGACGCAGTGATACAAGACGCCTGCATAAACAGCGACATCGGGGTGCGGGTGAGCCATGCCGAAATAGGCATCAGCGAAGTAGACGACCACGAAAAGTAAGCCGGTGATTGCTTCGATCGTGGGATAGCGCGCGGATATCTTCAAGCGGCATTCGTGACACGCAGCTCGCAGGACAAGCCAGCTAAAAATCGGCACGTTTTCGATCGCGCGGATCCGGCCAAAGCAGTTCGGGCAGCGGGAGTCGGGCCATAAAATGCTTTTTTGAAGTGGCATCCGGTAGATGCAGACATTCAAAAAGCTGCCGACGACCGCCCCAAGCACGAAGAGGCAGCTCGCCAGCACGATATGGACCTGCCACTCATAGTGCATCTTTGCGTCCCCCGCTCGACCAGGCACGGTGCACGGCCTGCGCCACTTCGTGACTCGTCCGTCCCACGGTGTCGATCTCCAGGTCGGAGACCTCGCGATAGTATCGCACGCGCCCGGCCAGCACGTCAGCGATCTCGTTCAAGGTTCCCGCAGACGTGAGGGCAGGGCGGGCATTCGGCCGGTTCTGGTCACGAGCCAACCGCCGGGCCAGCGTCTCAGGATCCGCACTGAGCCAGGCGACGAATCCCACGGTACGCAAGGCCGCACGGTTATCAGCCCGGAGAATCGCGCCGCCGCCGGTGGCGATCACGGTCTGGTCGCGAGTTGCCAGGTCGGCGATCACCAGCGCTTCGAGCTCGCGAAATGCCGGCTCGCCGTCCTCGGCAAAAATCGTCGCGATTGTTTTTCCTGCGCGGTTTTCGAGCTCGTGATCGGCGTCGACGAACGACCAGTGCATCCGCTCAGCCAGGATGCGCCCGACCGTCGTCTTGCCCGTTCCGCGATAACCGACCAGTGCCAAACCTCGGCGACCTTCAACAGCGCCTGTCATTCCCGAGTCGGCCCGAGTTTGCGTTTGACCACGTCGACCATTGTCGAGATCGGCGCGTCCTTACCCGAATAGAGTTTGAACTGATGCGCCGCCTGACGCACAAACATATCGACGCCCGTCACTGTTTTGGCCCCGCGCTCACGGGCGAGCTTGAGGAACATCGTGTTTTCGGGGTGATAAACCGTGTCCATCACGAGCAGGTCGGGACGGAAGCCGGCGGGAGGCATCGGCGTGTCGTCGACGTTGGGATGCATGCCGACCGGCGTGCAATTGATCAGCACGTCGCAGAGTGTCCCCGCGCGCATCCCCCAGTTCACACTTCGGCAGCCGACTTCTTCCGCCAGCTTGCCCGCGCGTTCGTCGTGCCGATTGGTAACAGTGACGCCTGCACCACGGCGATTGAGGCCGAAGGCGATCGATCGTGCCACGCCACCGGCGCCAAGAATCAAGACTTGCTTGTTCAATAGCGGGCTTGCGCCGCCTTCTTCGGTCACGCCACCAAGCGCTGTTTCGAGTGAGTCCATCGCAGCGCGATAGTCGGTGTTATAGCCGATGCGTTCGTCGCCATGCGGGATCATCGTATTGCACGAGGCCGACATTTCGACCGCGCCGTCCGACTTGTTCAGCGCAGGGATGATCGCTTCCTTGTGCGGAATCGTGATGCTGAAACCCTTGATATTGAGCCATTTCAGCTCATCAAGACCAGCCGCCAGGCTGCCGCTGGGAATCAAAATCGGCACAAGCACCTTGTTCAGGCCGAGCTCGCGGAACGCGCAGTTGTGAAGTGCGGGGCTCAGGCTGTGGCCGATTGGATCGCCGATGACGGCGTAGACCTCGGTGTCTTTGTTGATCTGCTCGTAGAAATAGTCGCGTTTGAGCTGATAGTACCACGGCATGCCAGGCGCGAAGTTGCGGTCGCGATTGAAACCGGCATAGGTGTGAGGCGCACCATATTTCGCGCCGAGAATGCGCGTGAAGAAGCCGATTTCACCCATCGCGATGGCGATCGTCGGCACCTTCGATTGTGCAGCCACAGCCAGGACACGTGAAGCGTCCTCGAGCGAGTGGGCCATCGTGGCGATCTTGACGATATCGGCCTTCGCTGCAACCGCCTGCTCGGCGATTTCGCCCAGGTTGGAGGGGGTATGCTTGAGGTTGTGATAGCTGACGATGCGCTTGGTAGTGCCGAAGCGGGGGATGCTGGGAGCGACGTCGAGCTCGAGGTCGATCATGTCGACGCCGGCCGCGATTGCTTCACGCAGGAGGCGGACGCGCTTTTCTTCGTTGCCACGCCAGAGGCCGCCGTCGGCGCCTCGGCGAATGGTGAAGACGCACTTCGTCGGCCGTTTTTCGAGGATGCGTTTGAGGTCTGGATCGCGTCGTAAGCAGTCGACGCGCAGCTCCGCAAGCTCGACACCGGCTTCAGCCGCTTGCGCCCACTCTTCGGCCAGCGAAGAATGCCGACCCCGACCAATAATCACGCAGATCATCGGCACACCCCGTGGGATGCGAAAGATTTGTCCAGCATTGACTCGCCTTCGGCTCAACCTGAACGGAGGACGGACCTCGTCGCGATGAGGATCACCCCACATCGGCCGAACCGCGCGATAGACCCCGGCGGGCGTAGTGCCCTATTCTAAATGCCCGGTCGGACTTGCGGAAGGGGGCGGCCACGAATCGCCGCTGCCTCCCATTTTACGACATCCCTGGCCACAATGGGCCGCAATCGGCGAAAAGTTTCCCGTCGCCGATCGCGTGACGCCGATATCCGATTTCTCTTCGACGCGAGACCTCTTCCCCATGTCCCGACACGACGGCCGCGCCCAGAACCAACTTCGCCCCATAAGCATGCAACGCGGTTTCGTCCGCAACAGCGCGGGTAGCGTGCTCTATCGCGCCGGCGGCACGACCGTGCTCGTCACGGCGCAGGTCTCGGAAAAGGTCCCGCCGTTTCTCGAAGGAAAAAACGTCGGCTGGCTCACTGCTGAGTACTCAATGCTCCCCGGCAGCACCCCCCAGCGCAAGGATCGCAAGGTCGACGGCCGCTCCACCGAAATCCAGCGATTGATCGGCCGGTCGCTCCGCGCGATCGTCGACACCAAAGCGATGGGGCCGATCACCATCCACGTCGACGCCGACGTCATCGAAGCCGACGGCGGAACTCGCACGGCGGCAATCTCGGGTGCGCTCATTGCCGTTGTCGATGCGGTCAAGTCGCGGTTTCCCGATCCGAGACTCGTTCTGCGTGATAGCATCGCGGCGATCAGCGTGGGGATCGTCAACGGCACCCCGGTGCTCGACCTCGATTACGTTGAAGATTCGCGCGCGGACGTTGACTTTAACGTCGTACGACTGGGCGGCGGGGGGTTGGTCGAAGTGCAAGGGACCGGCGAGGGGGGGACGTTTTCTCGCGGTCAGCTTACCGAGTTGATGGATCTTGCCGAATACGGCCTGGATACGCTGACAAGCCTGCAAAAAGAGACTTTGGGCGAGGACTGGCCGTTTTGACGCATTTCAATAGAATCTCGTACTCATGCAATTGCTCCATGCCACCTCGAGATTGCTCATGACGCGCAGATGTACCGCCGCCGTTGGCCTTCTTCTCTGCCTTTTCTGTCGCGCGACGTTCGGCCAGGATACACCCGACCTTGCCACGCAAATGATGCGTGCGACAGTGAAAATCGCCCAGGAAAAGTCGACGGCGACCGGTTTCTTGCTGCACCAGAACGAGCCGAACCGGTTCATTCTGGTGACAGCAGCGCACGTTTTTGAATCGACCCCGGCTGCCGAAACAACCGTCTACTTCCGCGAAATCAACGCCGACGGCTACCGCAAGCTTGCAACCCGCCTGATGATTCGCAAGAACGGCCAACCGCTCTGGACGCGCCATCCTACGCAAGATATCGCGGTAATGTCCGTCGGCCCGCCGAATGCCGCGGATCTGCCCAAAGTTTCCATCGACCTGCTCGCGACCGACGAATTCCTCAAGGCGGCGAAGATTCATCCCGGCGACGTCGTTAATGCGCTGGGATATCCGCACCGGAACGAGTCGAACGACGCCGGATTTCCCATCCTGCGCAACGGGCCGATCGCCGGATTTCCAATCCTTCCGACCGAACGAACCGGCGCACTTTTGATTTCGGCGAACATCTTTGAAGGCGATTCGGGCGGCCCAGTGTTCTTGAGCAAGACAATTGCCGCCACAGATCCAAGCAAACCTGCGCGCAACACCGACCTGATTCTGGGACTCATCACTGCGCAACGGTTTATCGATGAGGATCTCAATACGCTTTACGGGCACCAGAAAATCCGTCACCGGCTGGGACTATCGACTGTTGTTCACGCGGCATTTATTCGGCAGGCGATCGAACGCTTGCCGTAATTGTTGATTGGCAAACAACTTCAAGCTTGTCGAAATCTCAAGAATTTCGGTCTAGGCCGATTTTGCGGTTTCTGATAGGTTTCCGGCCGATTGTCGAGGGAAAATGCTCGAAAGGATATCGGGCGTCTCTCGACGGGTTGATTGCTCGATCAAAAACGCGACCCAACAAGGACGGGGGATCGCCTAATGAAGAAGACCTTCACCGCCATGACGGCCGTGGCCATCGCGCTTGGCGCGACCGCTACCAGTGAAGCCCAGTTCTTAGGACGCCTAGGCGGCGCAAAGCCACGTTCGGCGCCCGCTAGCGCGGTTCCGCCTGCTCAGGGCGCGGAGAGCAGCAGCGCAACCGCGGCGTCGATGACGAACCAGGCTGCCGCCGCGAAGGACCCCAACCTCGCGCGGACGAACGTTGTCATCCCCGAGCCGGTCAATCCCAAAGACCTGCCGCCGCCCAAGTTCCCGCTGCCGGCCGAACCAATCGAGCCGTACCTGCTGACGCAGGAAGCCGGCCCGTTCATGGTGCTGGCGCACACTTTCAAGGGGCCTTATGCCGAGAAGTCGGCCCAGGCTCTGGCGATGGAGTTGCGAAGCCACTATCGCCTGCCGGCCTACGTCCTCCGGCCCAAGGATTTCCCGATGCGGAGCTTGATCCGCGGGCTTCCTCCGACGGCAAATAAGGGCATCAATCGCCCTGAGCTCATGTTCCCGGACATCGAGCGAGTTAAGGACGAAGCTGCTGTGCTCGTCGGCGACGAGAAGTCTGAAGACGACTCGGAAAAGCTGCTGCACAAGGTCAAAGGGCTGCGTCCCGACTGCATGGAATACCTGCCGGACTGGCATCCTACGAACGCGCTCAAGATCAAGGGCCTGCGCCGGGCGATCCGTACGACGAATCCGTACGCTCCCGCTGAAACCCTCTTCCCGCGCAAGCCGGATGCATTCGTGACCCACATGAACCAGGGCCACCACAGCATCTACCAGTGCCCCGGCCGTTATTCGCTGCAAATCGCCGAATTCGCGGGACGAGCCGACCTCGGCGACGCCAAGGCGATCAGCGGCAAGAACCAGAGCATGCTGTCGCTGACGCACAGCCCGCTCAAAACCGCGCACGAAGACGCTGAGAAACTTGCCGATTCGTTGAGCAAAGACAAGAGCGTGATGCAGGCTGGTTACGTGCCGTATGTCTATCACGACCGCACGTCGAGCCGCGTCTTCATTGGCTCGTTCAACGCATCCAACGACCCGAACGCCGTGAAGTTGCACAACTTCATGAAGTACATGGCAGGATACCTGAACAACGCCAAGGTGGCGGACGTGATGGTCGTTCCTGCGACGGCTCTGACCGACCTCACGCAAATCAAAGTGCGATAATTCGCTTCAACCTTGAAACGAAGCGTCTCGCGCACGCACACTAGGGCCTTTCCAACCCGATTGGAGAGGCCCTTTTTTCATGTCCGGACCTTACACGCTCCTTGTCGGCACGCGCAACGTCAAAAAAGGCAAGGAGATCGAGCAACTGATCGCACCTCCGTGGGAAAATCACCCACGGCTCACGTCGCTCGTCGTCCGCACGCTCGACGCCTGGCCCGACCTGCCTGACGTTGTCGAAGACGCCCCGGACTTCGCCGGCAATGCGCGCAAGAAGGCATCGGAAGTCGCGCAGGCGACAGGCCACTGGACCGTCGCCGACGATTCCGGGCTGGCCGTCGACGCTCTTGGCGGAGCGCCCGGCGTATTTTCTGCGCGATATGCGGGTTCGCACGGCGACGACGATGCAAACAACCAGCTCGTGCTCGAAAACACGCGCAACGTGCCCGATGAAAAACGAGGCGCGGCGTTCATTTGCACGCTCGCGCTCGCCGATCCCACGGGAAAAATCCGCCTCGAAGCGGCGGGCGCTTGCCGTGGAATGCTGACGCGCGAGCTTCGCGGGCCAGGCGGATTCGGCTACGACCCGATGTTCCTGATCCCGGAATATCACAAGACATTCGGCGAGCTTCCTCCGCTCGTGAAGGCACAACTCAGCCATCGTGCCCGAGCATTCGCTCAACTGCGAGTCGGACTCGATCGCCTGCTCGCCGAAGGGGCGTTCGACTGATTTCCCCTCGGTCGTTGCTCGCAGGCGCGGGTTGAATTACTCTCGCACCTCTCCTGCGACTCCTCCTCCGGAAGGTGCCCGCCATGACGATCCAGGCGATCATCCCGCTGCTGCTCGCACTCGCCGCGCCTCAATCCGCACGACCCGCGGCCGATGTGATCATTGTGAACGCGCGCGTAATTACGCTCGACGCACAGGATCGCGTGGCCGAAGCCGTGGCGCTGCGCGACGGGCGAATCTTGCTAGTCGGCACGAATGCCGAAGCGCTCGCACTTGCCGGCGAGAAAACCGAGCGCATCGACGCGGCAGGCAAGGCGGTCCTACCGGGGCTTTACGACAGCCACGTTCATCCCCTGGGCGCAGCGACGAGCGAAAAGGATCACGCGATTCCCGCTTATCGTTCGCTCAACGACATCAAGGCCTACATCGTCGAACGTGTGAAAGTTCAGCCCAAAGGGACGTGGATTGTCGTCCGCTACGCCTTCCCAACTCGGCTCGACGAGAGCCGATTTCCCACTCGTGCCGAACTCGATGCCATCGCGCCCGACCATCCCGTGCTGCATCAGGCTGGGCCGGCCGGAATGGTCAACACGAAGGCGCTCGAAATCTCAGGCGTGACGAAAGCAACTGTCGATCCGCCCGCCGGACGCGTCGTGCGCGACCCGAAAACCGGCGAGGCGACCGGCATGATTCGCAACGCGTATTCAGTGCTGAAAGGTCTGCCGAACTTCACTTCGGCCGACGACGGCCCGGCCGACGAGCAGCGCGTGCGCGACCTGTTCGGCCGCTACAACGCGCGAGGGATCACGAGCATCGCCGACCGCGCCGCCAGCGACAAGGCGATCGAAATTTATCGCAAAATGCGCGATGAGAGCCGCCTGACGCTGCGAGTGAACGCGACGCGCGTTCTCGATAGCCCGTCCGGCGACCGCGCCGCAATGGCTGAGGGCCTGCGCAAACTGGAAGGCGATGGTGTCAAGAAAGAGCCTAATGGACCGACCGGCGTGGGCGACCACTGGGTGCGAATCGGCCCTCTAAAAATCTTTCTCGACGGCGGCATGCTCAACGGCACGGCCTACATGCGGACGCCGTGGGGAGTCGGCCCGGCCTATCAAATCACCGAGCCCGAATATCGCGGCCTGTTATTCGTTCAGCCCGAACCGCTGGCGATCCTCGCCGAAGAAGTCGCCCGGCGCGGCTGGGCGATGACGGCACATGTCGCCGGTGAAGGGGCGATGGACGAGTTGCTCAAGGCCTATCAGCACGCCGATCGCGCAGTGGGAATAAAAGGTCGCCGGTGGATGATCACCCACGCGAACTTCACATCGGCCCAAAACCTGCGAATCTGCCGCGAGCTTGGCGTCGGTGCCGACCTGCAACCCGCCTGGATCTGGAAAGATACGCGGACCTTGATGAAACTGCTCGGCCCCGAGCGGATGCAGTGGTTTCATCCTTACCGCAAGTGGCTCGACGCGGGGCTAACGATCGGCGGCGGCAGCGATCACATGATCCGTCTCGACGCGATTGAAGCCACCAATCCCTGGGATCCGTGGCTCGGGATTTACGTCGCCGTCACGCGGAAAACCGAAGGGGCAGGGGTGCTAAACATCGACCAGAGCTTGACCCGACTCGAAGCACTTCGATTTTATACGATCAACAATGCAAAGCTGCATTCAGAAGATTTGTTCAAAGGAACAATTGAACCAGGCAAGCTTGCCGATTTGATCGTCGTCAGCGACGACCCACTCTATTGCACCGACGACGCCTTGCGCAACATGAAAGTGCTACGTACGATCGTCGCCGGCAAAACAGTTTATCGCGCGGCTCAATAAACTCCGTGCAGCGGCCCACCCGGTGCGGCGAGCGCATCGACCCGGCGTTCGATTTCGGGATCGTCTTCCAAAGGCCAGGCGTGATGTGGCTTGATTCGCGCGTCGATGACGAGCGGTCCCGCACAGCCCCAGTGTTTGTCGTCGATGCTCGCTTTGAATCCGTCAATATCAGCGGCGGGATTCGAACGAGTGAACGTCACCCAGAGCCAGTTGCGAAGATTCGCCGATGCGAATTCAGCATCGTCGACGAGCACGACCAGCGGAATGCTATCGGGAATATTTGCCTCATCGAATCGCACAAATCGTTCGCGACTCGCGCGACCAAAGGTTGGAGCTTCAATCGCGAGAACGCCCGGCAGTGCGATCCGTGGGCGTGAGAAACCCTCGGGTAAATGGACGTTCGCAGGCATCTCGGTTGCGAGTTCCCGCCGCTTCGGTCCGGCCGTGGCAATCACGACCTTTGAACCCGAGTTCAGCCCCGTTCCCGAATAGTCTAGCGTGTCGATCGTGGTACGCGTCTGGAAGTGGAGGTCGTTCGACCAATCGACGCGTTCGAGCACATGCTTTACGAATCCCGCGATGTCGTGAATATCAAGCTCGGGCGCATCCTGCTCAGCAATGATGAACAGATACTTCGCCAGCGACATTTGCCCCTGGCCCAGAATCGCATTGCCTTGGGTGAGCAATTCTTGAGGTGTTCGTTTCGTTGCGTAAGGCACATAACGTTCGCTGCCAATCGCAAGCAAAAGGGGATGAACTCCCGCGGCGTCGACCGCGTGCACCGCCTTCACTCCGGGCAAGACCGTAGGAACAAGCGGGCCGGTCAGCTCGTGGATCAAATTGCCGAACGACGTATCTTCCTGCGGCGGACGCCCGACCGAAGTGAACGGCCAAATCGCGCCGGGTCGGTGATACACCGCATCGACCTTGAGGTACGGAAACTCGTGGATCAGGCTGTAATAGCCCAGATGATCGCCGAATGGCCCTTCCGGCTTTGTCTGATTTGGATCGATCGTTCCGCAAATCGCGAAATCGGCCTCGGCAGGAATGGGGAGTGCATTCGCGGGATCTGCGGGCGTGACCATTGCAATTCGATGGCCCGCGAGCGCGCCGGCGAAGCTTAGTTCCGGCAAACCTTCAGGAAGCGGCATGACGGCGGCGACCGTCATCGCGGGCGGTCCACCCACAAAAATATTCACGCGCAGTCGTTCATTCCGAGCAATCGCGCGTGCGTGGTGAACACCAATTCCACGATGAATTTGATAGTGCAGGCCAACTTCCCGATCGGTCTCGTACTGGTTTCCCGCGAGTTGAACGCGGTACATTCCGAGGTTTGATTTGGCGAGGCCAGGCTTGTCGGGATCTTCGGTATAAACCTGAGGAAGCGTGATAAACGGACCGCCATCACGCGGCCAGCTCACGAGCTGCGGCAATGCGCTGAGAGAAGTGCGATGTGCCAGAATCGGGCCGCTTCGCACCCGTTTCGGCAGCAGATGTAGGGCCGTGAAGGGGACACCCGCGTAACGAAAAGGATTTCGCAGGGCCGCAGGCGGTTTCACCTTCAGCTCAACGAGTTTTCTCACGGCGTCGAGGGTGTCGCGAAACAGGAAACGCGTTCGCGCGTCCGTGCCAAACAGGTTGGCGAGCATGGGAAAAGCTGTTCCCTTCACCCGCCGAAATAGGATTGCCGGGCCGCCGCTCTGGTAGACTCTTCGCTGAATGGCGGCTGCTTCGAGTCGTGCGTCGATCTCGACATCGACGACGCGAAGTTGCCTCGTTTTTTCCAGGTCGGCCACCGCCGCCGCGAGCGTTTTGTATCCCATGTGCAGTATAGTAATCGCGCACGAAGCGATCGGCGAGGTCAGCTCTCGGCTAACTGACTTGATCGCAAGTGAAATCCACTCTTCAGGAGCGACACCGTGATCCCATCGCGCAGTCTCGCCGTTGTCATTTTTCTTTCAGCGACTGCTATGGCGTTCGGCCAGGTACCGCCGCCTGTCACGACCATTCCCGATGATATCGCATTCCAAAACGCCGATATCATGAGCGAAGGAACGCGCATGGCCGCGGAAGTTTTCGCTCCGAAGAATACCAAATCCGAGAAGCTGCCGACGATCGTCATGAGCCACGGTTGGGGCGGAACGGCCGCGGCGCTTCGGGCCGATGCGATTATTTTCGCCCGCGCGGGTTATCTCGTGCTCACGTTCGACTATCGCGGCTGGGGGAAGAGCGATTCCCGGCTCGTCCTTGCGGGTAAGAGCCTCGAAAAGAAGGACGGCAAGCTCTTTGCCGAGGTCAAGGAAGTGCGAGAGGTCGTCGATCCGATCGAGCAAACGACCGACGTTATGAACGCGATCCACTGGGTCACCGGCGAAGCGCAATGCGATGCGAATCGGATTGGTCTGTGGGGCTCGTCTTACTCGGGTGGACACGTCGTTTATGTGGCGGCACGCGAGCCGCGGGTGAAAGCGTTTGTGAGTCAGGTTGGGGCGATGGATTCGCGCTGGACCCTCGCCACGGCACCGATGCGTGCGTCGACTTACAGCCAGGCGATCGCCCGAACTCATGGCAAACTCGAATATCCCAAGCCAAGCGCCAAATTTGGCTCGCTAACCGGTATGCCGATTCAGGAAAAGCTCGCGACTTACGCGCCGATTGAAGATATCGGCCGCGTCGAAAAATGCGCCAAGCTCTTTATCATCGCCGGAGATGAGGAACTGTTTGACAATAAAGACAACGCGATTCTCGCGCATCAGCGGGCAAAGGGCGTGAAAAAATTGATCACGATCGAAGGAATCAAGCATTACGGCATTTACAACGAGGCGCGTCCGCAGGCTCAGCGTGAGGCGATTGCCTGGTTTGACGAATACCTCAAGAAATAAGGCATTTTCGCGATCGGCCGCCCACACTGTTGGTACCGCGCGTGGACAATTTCGCCTCGGCTGACTAGAACAGTATCGTGAGGCTGATTTTCGATTCGTCCGAAAGGCACGCGCTGTGAATTCTGTTGTCGAGCAGGAAAAACCCGCCGAGGTCGATAAGTCCGGACGGCGGGTGCGGGCGATGTTCGCGTCGATCGCGGGCAAGTACGACTTTTTGAACCACTTTCTCAGCCTCAATATCGACAAGTCGTGGCGCAAGTTTACGACGAAAACCGTGCCCCCCGAGCCCGGCGTTCCCGTCCTCGATTGCTGCACCGGGACCGGTGACCTGGCGATTCAATACGACCGCGCCGCCGGTGGCCGATCGCCGATCGTCGCGACCGACTTCTGCCGGCCGATGCTCGCGCACGGGCTGAAAAAGACCCACAAAATCGCCGCGAACGACCGGATCATTCTCGTCGAAGGCGACACACTCGCGCTGCCGGTGCCAAGCAATACGTTCGGAGTCGTCACCGTCGCATTCGGTCTGCGAAACGTTTCGAATACCGTCGGCGGCATTGATGAGATGGTGCGAGCCGCTCGGCCCGGCGGCAAGGTGGCAATTCTCGAATTCTCTCGACCGCGTGGCAAGGTCCTCGGCGGGCTGTATCTTTATTTCTTCAAGCGAATTCTTCCGGGACTTGGTCAGGCGATCGCGCCCAATCAGTACGATGCTTACAGCTATTTGCCTGCCAGCGTTCTGCAATTCCCCGACGGCCAGGCGATGGTCGACCTGCTCCAATCGCGCGGCCTTTGCGACGTGAAAGCTCACGTGCTCACGTTTGGAATCGCCACGTTGTACGTCGGCACGAAGTCGGATCCGAGTCGATGAGCGTCCCGCCCGGATTCGTCGTCGCAATCACCGGCGCGAGCGGTGCGGTCTTCGCAGCCAGACTGCTTGAAGTGTTGACCACACGCGGCGAAACCGTGCATCTCACGATCAGCCCCAGCGGAGCGCAGGTGCTTCGCGAAGAGACTGGCGTTTCCGTCGATTTGAGCCGATTTGATGCCGGCGCCTTTCCTGGAGTTAATCCCGCAAAGGTCCAGTACCATCACCACCAGGATTTCATGTGCGGCATTGCGAGCGGTTCCTTCCGCACGCGCGGCATGGTGATTTGCCCCTGTAGTATGAGCACGCTTGGGGCCATTGCACATGGAATCACGACAAACCTGATCGCCCGCGCGGCCGATGTGCATCTCAAAGAGCGCCGTAAGCTCATCGTCGTCCCACGCGAAACACCGCTGAGCCTGATTCACCTCGAAAATATGACTGCAGTCACGCGAGCCGGAGCTGTTGTCATGCCCGCGATGCCCGGTTGGTATCATAAGCCGCAGGCACTCGGTGATTTGATCGACTTCATCGTCGCGCGAATTTGCGACGGTTTGGGGATCGAAAACGCACTAGCTCCCCGATGGGGTGAAGAAAGCAAGTCATGATGCCCAAAGATGCGGTCGTTCTCATCACTGGTGCATCGAGCGGCATCGGGGCCGAGCTTGCGCGTGTGCTTGCGAAGCAGGGGCGAAGGTTGATTCTCACCGCGCGGCGAGCGGATCGTCTCGAAACGCTCGCGATTGAATGCCGCGTGCTTGGAGCACAGGCCACTGTTATCGCGGCTGATCTCGCGGATATTTCCGGCCTTCACGCATTGATCGATCAGAGTCTGAAGGTGCACAACCGGCTCGATGTGCTCGTAAACAATGCGGGATACGGATTGGGCGGGATGTTCGCCGAGTCGAACCCTGCCGATCTTGCGAAACAGATCGATGTGAACTTCGTCGCGCCGGTCACTCTCGCGCGGCTGGCGCTGCCGCATTTGCAAGAAACGAAGGGGATTATTATCAACGTTGGTTCGTCGATGAGCGTCGCGGCGATTCCTGCGTTTGGTGTGTATGGCGCGACTAAGGCAGCGCTGGGTTACTGGAATGATGCACTCCGTCGTGAATTGAAATCGCTGGGGATCCGCGTTTGCCTGGTTGAGCCGGGCCCAATTCGCACCGAATTTCTCGACGTCATCGCGGCTCAATCGAAGCGTCCACCAACACTTTGGGAAAGCCGGCCGCCGAATTTCGTCAACGGCCGCGCCGATGATGCAGCACGTCGCATTGCGCGACTGCTCGATCACCCACGACGACGAATCTCAATGCTCAGACGCATCGTTTGGCCGCTGCGCGTTGCGGGCGCACTCTCGCGACTCGCACCCTGGCTTGGAGATGCGGTTCTCTGCACGCGCACACCTGCAGAAGGAACGGCTCGATGATCGCACGCGTGGCCGATCTGCTCGGCATGATCAAATTCTCGCACACGCTTTTCGCACTGCCGTTCGCACTACTGGGTGCGGCGCTCGCAGCGCACTCCGATGAAGGATGGCGAGGACGCGTCATCGACTGGATCGCCATCCTCGCCTGCATGACGACGGCCCGTTCGGCGGCCATGGCGTTTAACCGGCTCGTCGATCGCAAAATCGACGCCGAGAATCCCCGCACGGTCATGCGTCATCTTCCCGCCGGAACGCTTTCCGTTCGAGAAGTGATGATATTCACCGTCATTTCGTCGGTGGGATTCATCGCGTCGACCGCGCTTTTCTTGCCGAACTATCTACCGCTTGTTTTCTCAGTTCCCGTCTTGCTTTGGCTGCTGGGCTACTCGTTCGCGAAACGCTTTACCAGCCTGGCGCATTTGTGGCTAGGTGTGGCGCTTGGGCTGGCTCCGCTCTGCGCCTGGGTTGCGTTTCGTGCATCAGTTGCGTGGCCGCCGGTTTGGCTCGGCCTGGCGGTGGTTACCTGGGTCACAGGGTTCGACATTATTTATGCGTGCCAGGATGAAGCCTTTGATCGCACTCGCGGACTCCACAGCATTCCCGCGCGGCTGGGCACTCGCGGAGCTCTCCGGCTCGCCGCGTTTTGTCACGCACTAACGGTTGTCTTTCTGGTGATGCTTGGCGAGACCTATCCGCTCGGACGAATTTACTTCATCGGCCTGGGTGCGGTGACTTGCTTGCTGATTTATGAACACGCCATCGTCAAGCCAAGCGACCTATCGCGGGTGAATGTCGCATTCTTTCAGGTGAACATTCTCATTAGCATCGGATTATTTCTGGTCGGACTCGCCGATCTTTTCCTTTCATAGATCCTGAAAAGACCCAAGGTCAGCGTCGATTCCGTCATCGAAATTGACCTTCTCGGATCTGTATCAATCGGTTATCAAGCGTTTCGGCGTCTCCCCGCGCGGTTCGTGCGGGCGAGCTTTTCCAACGCACGGCGGCGTTCGATTGGTCGCGGTTGACGACGATCAGATCTGGCGGCGTTCCCAGGGAGGGGATCGACCCATGGTCCGACGACTTCATTCCATCCTGTGCCTGACGCTTGCGACGGCACTCGCACTCGTCGTCGGCTCGCACACCCTGGCGGCCCAGGCTCCTGAACCGGTGCCAATTCCCGCGCAGCCAGCGGTAGAAGCGCCGCCGCCAATTGACGTGCCGCCGGCTATCCCCGAGTCGGTGACCAAGCCCTCAACGCCCGCCGAAACAAAACCCAAAGCGGACGTCAAACCGGTCACACCCGCGCGGCCGGCTACTCCGGTTCACGAACCAGTCGCAGACCGACCGCAGGGCAAGACGGCTCGGCCGGTCGAGCGCCCAATGGTTGATAAAGATGCGATTCCGGCTGCGGCGGCCGCCCTCGAGCCTGCCGAGACGAATCCGCTCCCTCCGGCAACCGCCAATCCTGGGGGCGGCCCCGTCGCTCCCGCAGGCGAGACGCGAGCGGTCGATCCCCTCGAGATCAAGCCCGAGCAATTCCCGTCCGGCCCGCAGACGGTAAACCTTTCCGTGTCGGTCGTTGCGCCCGAGGTGATGAACGTTAATCACACCGGAACGATCAAGATTCTGGTCAAGAACACCGGCGTCGCCGACGCCCGCGCGGTTCGCGTGCATTACGATCTTCCGCCCGAGTTCGAGTTGATTTCCGCTCAACCGGAGGCGAAAGAGATTTCGCCTGGAGATCGCCGGAAGTTCTGGACGCTCGACACCGTTTCGGCCGGCAGCGAACAGCTTCTCATCCTGAAGGTGAAGGCGAACAAGGCGAATACCGTCGATCATGCGGCACTCGTTACGCTCGTCACCGGCAGCCGCTCGCGCACCCTGATCCAGGAACCGATGCTCAAGGTCGAGACCACGGTCACGCCGAGCAAGTTGCTGATCGGCCAGCAGGCGCGGTTCAACATCACTGTTTCAAATCCCGGAAGCGGCCCGGCGCGCGACGTTGTCGTACGTTGCACGCTCAGTTCCGGACTGAAGGCGGATGGTGAAGAAATCGTCGAGCAGTCGATTCCCATCGTCTATCCCGACCGTCCCGTCGTGCTTGATCCGCTCGTCGTTGACACGATCGCAGGTGGCGAGCAGACTTGCACCGTCACGGTGAGCAGCCCCGACGTTGTCGGTAAGGGCGAAATGAAGGTCACACGATCGCTGATCGTTTTGCGACCTGAGTTGAAACTCAGCCTAACCGGCCCCGAGACGCGCTACACCGACACCTATGCCGACTATAAGGTGACCGTCTCTAACCCCGGTACAGCGACCGCCAAGGATGTTCGCGTGACAGTGGCACTTCCGGCCAATAGCGGGAAGCTCCAGAAACCGCTCCCGCCCGGATCGGAGTGGAACGCCGCAAAGCAAACGCTGACCATTACGTTCCCCAAGATCGATCCGCAAGTCGGCGACAAGCCAGGCGAGCAAACGGCAACGTTTACGGTGTTGCTGGGAGGTCCAGGGATGTACCGGGTTTCAGCCGATGCGCGATCGGGAAACCTGCACGACAAAGCCGTGGCTGCCACTGACGTCTCAGGCATGGCCGACCTGGAAATGACCGTCACCGAAAAACGCAGAGTGCTCGATGTCGGCGAGACGACGGTCTTCTATATTCGAATCAAAAACGTGGGTACGAAACCCGCGAAATCGTTGCAAGTGACAGGCAAGCTTTCCTCCAATCTCCACGTCGAAGCCACCGGCGGCACCGACAACGAGGCGAGGGTCGAATCCCTCAAGGATGCCAATGGCAACCCCATCAAGGACGCCAAAGGCAACGAGATCCCGGGCGATCTCAAGTTCCCACTCATCGATTCGCTGCCCCAAGGCAAAACTCTCGACCTGGGCATTCACGTGAAAGCGTTGAAACCCGGCCTCGCGCAGGCGCGTATCTTGCTTATGCACGATGACCTGCCCGACGCCTCCGCGTGCATCGAGGACGTCGCCAACACCCGAATCACCAACTCTGCGCCGCCAGACACGACGCGAAAGTAAAGTTCGCACGCGAACCGGCGCTAACCACGCATTCGACAGTCCGAGCCGCCTCGGCTAAGATCGTGCGTACGAGCGGACAGGGAAGTGTTTCCCCGCTCGTCGCCACGAACCGCAGAGGATGCTCGCGATGCGCCCGCTTCACGCCGGATTGATCCTGGCCCTTTGCGTGAATTCCACCCGGGCCGACGAACCCGCCAAGCCCGCAGCCGCCAAGCCGCAGCATAAGGCCAACCGGCTCGCCAAGGAAACCAGCCCGTACCTGCTGCTGCACGCGCTCAACCCGGTCGACTGGTATCCCTGGGGACCGGAAGCATTTGCCAAGGCCAAGGCCGAAAACAAGCCGATTTTCCTCTCGGTGGGCTATAGCTCGTGCTACTGGTGCCACGTCATGGAACGCGAGAGCTTCCAGGACGAAGCGATCGCCGCCGCGCTCAATAAGAATTTCATTTGCATCAAGGTCGATCGCGAGGAGCGCCCCGACGTTGACGGTGTGTACATGACCGCGCTGCAAGCCTTCAGCGGCTCGGGCGGCTGGCCGATGACGATGTTCCTCTTCCCTGATGGTCGCCCGTTCTTCGGTGGCACCTATTTCCCGCCGCACGATCGTGACGACGCTTCCGGGTTTGAATCGCTTCTGAAAATCGTCCAGAAGGCCTGGACCGAGAAGCGCGAACTGCTTGACCGTGACGCGACCAATCTCACCGACGTCGTCAAACGCAGCGTCGATCGAACTGCGGCGATTGGCCGCGTCGATCTCACGCTCGACATGGTCAAAGGCGGAGTGAAGGAACTGGCCGAACAGTACGACAGTGAATTCGGCGGTTTTGGCTTCTCGGCCGATCGGCCCAACAAGCCAAAGTTTCCCGAACCGCCGAATCTCGTGCTGCTGCTCGACGACGCCCGACGCAACGGAGCAGGGGACGGTCTCGCACAGGTCCTGAAGACGCTCGACCACATGGCTCGGGGCGGAATTCGCGATCATCTCGTGGGTGGATACCACCGCTACAGCACGAAGCGCGACTGGTCGGTGCCGCACTTCGAGAAAATGCTCTACGACAACGCACAGCTTGCGAGCGTACATCTCCAGGCGTTTGAGCAAACGCGCGACGTCCGCTGGAAGACGGAAGCCAAGGCCACGTTTGCGTTCGTCGCTCGGTCGTTCACTTCACCCGAAGGCGGGTTCTATTCGGCACTCGACGCTGAATCCAATGCAGAAGAAGGGCAATATTACGTCTGGTCGCGCGATGAAGTGGCAAAGCTCCTCGGACCGACCGACGCACCATTCTTCCGCATGGTTTACGGACTCGATCGCGAACCCAACTTCGAGAAGAATCGCTTCGTGCTTCTCGAACCTCGGACTCGCAAAGAAATGGCGACCGAGCTGCGCATCACTCCCGATGAACTCGAAGCCCGGCTCGTTCCACTCCGCAAAACCTTGCTCGCTGCGCGTGATAAACGCCAAGCACCGCTACGCGATGATAAGATTCTGACGAGTTGGAACGGCCTGATGATCGCTGCGTACGCCGACGGTTATCGCGTGCTCAAAACCGATGAATACCGTCGTGCTGCCGAACTCGCCGCCGATTTTCTGCTCAAATCACTGCGGTCGAGCGATGGCCGTCTCTTGCGGACCTATCGCGGTGGCCAGGCCAAACTTGCAGGCTATCTCGAAGACTACGCGTTTCTCGCACACGGCTTGCTTCGCCTGCACGCGGCGACCGGCGATAGCAAGCGACTCGACCAGGCACGCGAGATTGCCGATCGAATGATCGCCGATTTTGGCGATCCCAAGCATGGCGGATTCTTCTACACCGCCGGCGATCACGAAAGCCTGATCGCTCGCTCGAAGGATCCCTACGACAACGCGATTCCCGGCGCGAACAGCGTGGCGATTCGCGTGCTCGTCGCTCTGGGTGCGGCGACCAAGGACGCGAAATATACCGAACTCGCGGGCAAGGCGCTCGAAGCGTTCAGCGGCTCGCTCAACCGCGCTCCCTCGGCATCACCGCTCATGCTAGTGGCACTTGCTGAGTATTTCGATGCCAAGGCCGCGCCCAAGCCCCCGGCTTTCACGCTGGGCACAACGGCCGTTACACCGCCCAAATCCACGGTAGTGACGTCTCGTCTGGGCGCTGTTACGCGACAGGGCGACACGCTCAAAGTGCCGATCACTCTGACCATTAAAGACGGCTATCATATCTATGCAAATCCCGCCGGTTCGGAAGATATGATCCCGACAACCGTGACTTTGGTTAAGGCGGCTGACGTCAAGCTCGCTGGCGTCGATTACCCCAAGGGCGAAACGAAGGCGCTCGCGGCAAATGCTGGGGAAAAACTGGCGGTCTACGAGAACAAGGTGACAATCGTCGCACGGATCAACGTGCCGGCCGGCAATACGGAAAAACTCGTGCTCAAGGTGCGGTATCAAGCGTGCAACGACCGGGCTTGCGTCGCGCCGGCCACGATCGAAATCCCCGTGACGCCGTGAGATCGGCGCGATTTGGCGGAAATCGGGGTTGAGCAATTGCCGGGGACGAACGTACTCTGGCGGGGAAGTCGTAACGCATTCCCCGCCAATCTTCTGCGCCCGCCCTCGATCCATGAGCCAGCCCCACCCCGCGCTTCGCGGGATCCTCAATCTTAATAAACCGATCGGCATCACTTCGCGCGACGTTGTCGATCGCGTCACGCGCGTCTTTGGCAGAGGGAAGTCAAAACCCAAAGCCGGGCACGCGGGCACGCTCGACCCGCTTGCCTCAGGCGTGCTAGTCGTCTGCATCGGTGCGGCGACTCGTTTGATCGAGTATGTCCAGCGCATGCCTAAGACCTATCGTGCCGTCATTTGCCTCGGCGCGACCAGCAACACGCTCGACGCCGATGGCGAGATCACCGAGACGCTCGATCCGCGAATTCCTTCACGCGACGAAGTCGAACGCGGGCTGACGACACAGGTCGGCCTGATCGATCAAATGCCGCCGGAATTCTCCGCGCTGAAAATTGACGGCCAGCGTGCTTACGACCTCGCCCGCGCCGGCGAAAGTGTGACACTCAAGCCGCGGCCGGTCAGCATCACGCGCGTTGAACTGATTCGCTATGAATGGCCGTTGCTTGAAATCGAGGTCGATTGCGGCAGCGGAACGTATATTCGCTCGATTGCCCGCGACCTTGGCGAACTTTATGGATGCGGTGGACTGATTCAGGTGCTCACTCGCACGCGGATCGGCGAGTTTAAGATCGAAGACGCGATTGATACAGACTCGTTGACTCGCGAATTGATCGCCGCGAATCTGCGACCCGCCGCTGCAGCGCTTGGCGACATGCCGCAAATGGCGATCAACTCCGATCAAAACCTGGCGATCGTCCAGGGACGTGAAATCGCCGCAGGTGCCGACGCCACGCCAGGCGAAATCGCCCTCGTGGATGCGGATGGCGGCCTGGTGGCGATTGCCGAGGTTAATGCCGACGGCTCGCGTATTGCGCCAAGACGCGTGTTCAATTGATCTTTCGATCAATCAAAAGACATTTCCGATTGATCCCTTTACACGTATGGTCGAGATCGCTCAAATGGCGGTCGAAGCGCAAGCCTGATATTTCGATGATCTCGTTGATTTGAACGGGATAACGCCATGCGGCTGAACTATGCCATCGTATTCGTGAGCGACATGAAGCGGTCGGTTGTGTTCTATCGCGACGTGATCGGGCTGCCGCTGAAATTTGAGTCGCCCGAGTGGACTGAGTTTGTGACTGAAGGCGCAACTCTCGCTCTGCACAAGAGCGACTCCGCGTCCAACAACGAAGTCCCGTCAAGCGAAACGCCCGCCGGACGATGCCGACCAGGGTTTGGCGTCGCCGATCTCGATGAATTCCATCGGCGAATGACCGAAAACGGCGTCATCTGCGTTCAAGAGCCAAAAAGCATATTCGGCGCCCGAATTGCGCAATACTTTGATCCGGATGGACTTGCGTTCTCGGTCAGTCAGCAGCGAGGCGAATCACGTTGATGCGTTGCAACGGACGTCTGCGCGAACCAACGGCGGTTGCAGGACGTCTTGATAATAGGATGCGCATGGTCCTACAATGCGGGATGGCGGGCGGACAGCCGCGTGCCTGATGAAAACCGCATGTCTCTCCTTTGCGAGGTCTCTCCGAGCTTGATCGAAACCAAGAGCACCGAACGGTTCGACCGTCAGGAAAAAACCATTCTCGTCAAGGTTTTGTTGCCCGACGGCGATTACAACCACGAAGACCCTCTCGAAGAAATTCGAGGGCTGGCCAAGACGGCGGGCCTGGTGGTGGTGGGCGGTTTGCTCCAGCGTCGCGGGCAGGTGGATATCGCGACGTACATCGGTTCGGGCAAGGTTCAGGAACTGCAAGAGCTCGTCTCCGCGCACGAAGCCGACGTCGTCATCTTTGACAACGACCTCGGCCCTGCGCAGACGCGCAACCTCGAACGGTTGCTCAACGCCAAGGTGATCGACCGCACCGAGGTCATCCTCGACATCTTCGCCACTCGTGCCCGAACGCACGAAGCCCATCTGCAAGTCGAGTTGGCGCAGCTCGAATACGCGCTGCCGCGGCTCAAGCGAATGTGGACGCACCTTTCGCGTTACAAGGGCGGTATCGGCGTCCGCGGTCCTGGAGAAAAGCAGCTCGAAGAAGACAAGCGGCTCGTCGGTAAGCGAATTCGCGACCTCAAGCTCAAGCTGGAGAAAGTCCAGGCGCGGAAGGAACGCGAAGTGGCCGGCCGCGGCGACGCGCCTACCGTTTCGCTTGTCGGCTACACAAACGCCGGCAAATCGACGCTCATGAACATTCTCACGCATGCGGGTGTTCTGGCAGAAGACAAGCTCTTCGCCACGCTCGACACGCGCACGCGCAAGTGGCCGTTCCGGGGCGGTGGTGCCGCGCTTCTGTCCGACACCGTCGGTTTCATCCGCAACTTGCCGCACTCGCTCGTCGCGTCATTCAAGGCGACGCTCGAGGAAGCAAGCCAGGCCGATCTCTTGCTGCACGTCGCCGATGCTTCGAGCCCCGAAGTTGAGTCGCAGATCAAGGCGGTTCACGACGTGCTCGAGGAACTGGGGCTCGCCGAACATCCGACAATTCTCGTGCTCAACAAGATCGACCGCGTGGCCGATCGTTCGATTCTCGACGTCTTGATGGCTCAGCATCCCGATGCCGTGGCGATCAGCGCGGCGAATGGTGATGGCCTCGAACGGCTTGAAATTGCGGTGCGCGAAGCGCTCGACCAACGTGCACTCGATGCCGAAGTGGAGATTGCCGTCGGTAACGGCCGGGTTCTGGCCTATCTCGCTCAGCATGCTCGGATCGACGGCCGCGACTATCAAGAAAATGATCGCGTCGTGCTGCACTGCCGCTTGCCCAGGCGCTGCGTTGATTATCTCAACGAGCATGGAGCTGACGTGCGAATGAATGGCCGACTACTTCATATTGAACGGGCGGGCTGATAGTTCGTCACGGCAAAAAACTCAGGTGCCACTGGCGATACCCAGTGCTTCTCTCGTTTGAATTGAAGAGCACTGGCATAGCCAGTGGCACCCGACTCAAAAGCTCACTGTCTAAGCACACTAACAAACAGCATCAGCATTTCACCGTCTTCTTCTTCTTCCCAAGCTTTCCCATCGCTTCAATTTTCTCAATATACGGCCGAGCCTCGGGCACTCTGCACGCTGTCTCACCCATATCACACGTCACGAGTCCGATCCGATCGGCGATAGTCAGCGCCTTCGCGGTAAGCGGCGTTACAAACGCCCCAACTTCGATCACAAACGCGTTCATCTGGTATCGCACGCGATTCGGCTGTTCATGAATCGTCTTCGCAATCCGTTCGAGCAGTTCTTCAATCTTGGGCAAATCGAGCTCACTGTCGGGCTTGATTTTAAGAACGCCCCCGAGCGTCGCCCAGCCAGCCGCAGCGGTTGACTCGTTCTTTGAGTCGATCCACTCCAGTCCAATGCTCCAGCCGTGTGGTCCTTCGCTCGCCACCCACGGAACCGTGCTCTCGCTGAGCATGTACCAGTAGGCTTGTTTCACCCAGCGATTGAGATCTTTTTTGGTCATCTTTGCGTCATCGACGATCAGCCCGGCGAGGTACATCGCGTCGGAGATACCGGTTTCGTAGAGTTCGAGCGCGAGGTCGTGATCCTTCTTGATGCGTTTCTGGATCTTCTTCAAACTCTCGATCGGTACGCCGTAAAACGGCTCGCGTGCCCCGTGATTGATCAGCACCTTCTTGATGGTCGGCTTGCCGAGCGACTTGAGTTCGTCGAGAACATCCTGTGCGGGCATGGTTTGCTCCGGGCGCGCGAACGAGGGTCGAATTCGGACATTTTGGCGCAACGGTGGCGGGTTGGGAAGTAAGATTCCGAACGGTATTGTCACCTCGTCTGTAATAAAAAACGCATGAGTCTCGACGTTCCTGGTGACCGAGCCGATTCGACCGATGGACGGCCGAGAAGGGACACGAGCAATGATCGATTGGTCCGAGGTGGTAAGAGAGCACGGCCCGCTCGTCTGGCGAATTGCCCTTCGCCTCGTGCGAAACGAACCCGACGCGGCGGATTGCTTTCAAGCCACGTTTCTCGCGGCGTTTCAACTGGCGGCTCGCGAGTCGGTACGACACTGGCCGGCGGTGCTCACGCGGCTGGCGACCGCCCGCTCGATTGAACGGCTTCGGTCGAATCTGGGACCTTCTCGACAGGCCGAACCGCTCCAAGAAGCGGCCGACCCACGAATTAGTCCCGTCGACTCGGCGAACTCTGCCGAGCTATCGGAAGCACTCCGGCTGGCGCTGGGACGGATCGACGACATCCAGGCCCAGGTGTTTTGCCTGGCCTGTCTCGACGAGCTGTCGTATCGCGAAATCGCTCGGCAGTTAGGACTTAAGGAAAGTCACGTCGGCGTTTTACTGCACAGGGCGAAGGCGGCGTTGCGGCGCGAGCTGCAGGTCTTCGCCCCCGAATCTCCCACTACGACGGAGGCACGACCATGAGCGACCGCGACTCTCTGGACCGAGCAACGGCCGCGCTTCGTGAGTCCGTCGGCCCGTCTGGCCCGCCGCCCGAAGTCATCGCCGCGACCCTCGCAGCGATCTCGGAGCAGGGCTCCCCCGATGTCCTCTCGTTGTCTTCCCCGTTGCGTTCCCCTTCCCAATCTCGGAGAAAGCTGATGTTCCGCATCCTCAATGGTGTTGCCGCCGCTGCAGTCGTCTCTGTGTCGCTCTGGTTCGTGCCTGTACGCAGTACGCATGCGTCGTTCCAGGACGTTCAGGCAGAGGCAGCCAAGGCCAAGAACGTGCAGTTCAAGATGGTTCAAAAACTGCTCAAATCCTCACCTGAAATCACGACGACCTCGACAGCAGAAGGTCATCGGCTCCGCACCGACTTCGGCGACGCCATGTCGATGATCGCCGATCTCGAAGCCCGCAAGGGCGTGGAAATTCTCCATCAGGCGAAGGAGTTTCGCCCGCTACCCGTGAACGAACAGGTCGTCAAGGCGATGCCAAACTTCGTGGAGAGCCTACGAGGTCTGCCTGCGACCGCAGCCTCCAAGGCGAAGATCGAAATCGTCGACGGCAAGGCCTTTGATGTCTTCCAACTCAAGAAGTTCAACTTCTTCGGCGCCGACAATACCCAGTCGAAGGAAGATGACGGTCTGCTCACCGTTTGGGTCGACTCCAAAACCAAGCTCCCCGCCCGGGTAGATATGAAGATCTACCAGGAGAAGGCGAAGGAGTGGTCGACGATCGAGTTCAAGGAATTCAAGTGGAACATCGATCTGCCTGCGGATTTCTTCAAGACCGAGGTCCCCAAGGAATTCAAGGAACGGCCCGCCATTGATCCCAAGACTGGCCTTCCAGGCAAGGTCGTAAAGTAATCTCGGGCACAAATCCAACGCCAAAGCCCTCTCCAAAATTGGGAGAGGGTTTCGGCGTTGGATTCGGTCCGGTGGTTGTCAAACCCAAGCGCGCCTGGCAGACTAAGGCGATTCGCCGCCGACCGGGGTCGGTCGCCGTGTTTCGTTCCCTGCCAAGGGTCGCTCACCATGACGTATTTCAGGTCGATCGCAATCGCGGCACTGGCGGTTTTCGCCGTCGCCAACGCTCGCCAGGTTCAGGCCCAAACGCCCAAGGAACTCGCGCAAACGGCGCGTTACGTCGCGGCGTTCCAGAATCCCGATGGCGGCTTCGCTGGGGCAGTGGGTGGCAAGTCGAGCCTGGGCGGGACGTCTTCCGGCCTCAAGAATCTCAAATACACGGCCGGAACAGTTCCCGACGTGCTCAAATGCATTGCTTTTGTCGAGAGCTGCTTCAACAAGGAAACCGGCGGATTTTCGCAGACACCCGGCGGCAAGACGGACGTCGCCACAACGTCGATCGGCCTGATGTGTGTGGGCGAGTTGAAGATCGACTCGAAGCCGTTTGCGAAAGCCCTTGAATACCTCGCGGAAAATGCAAAATCGTTCGAGGAAGTGCGCATTGCCGTCGCGGGATTCGAGGCGATCAACGCCAAATCACCCGTGTTCGAGAAGTGGACCGCGATCGTCAACGAAGGCCGGAATGCCGATGGCACCTGGGGCAATGATGTCACCAAGGGCAAAGACACCGGAGGCCATACCGCGGCGCTCCTGCGCATGGGTGTGAAGCTTGACCATCGCGAGGCGATCGTCGCAGCCTTGCGTGCAACACAGCAGGCCGATGGCGGATGGTCGGCCGACGGTAAGAAGTCGGATCTCGGCACGTCGTACCGCGTGATGCGTTCGTTCTACATGATGAAGGAGCGGCCCGATCTCGAGCGTCTGCGCAACTGGCTGGGTTCGCTTCGACAATCGGATGGCGGCTATGCTTCGACGCCCGGCGGTGTGCCGGACATGAGCACGACGTATTCCTGCACGATCATGCTTTACTGGGCGCGCTTGCTTGAGGGTGAGCCGGCGACGGTCGAGACGATTGGTTTTGTGCCGCTGTTCGATGGCAAGTCGCTCGAAGGCTGGGAAGGCGACACCAAGCTCTGGGCGGCGAAGGATGGCAAGATTGTCGGCACGTCGACCGGCATGAAGAACAACAACTTCCTTGCGACCAAGGCGAGCTACGGCGACTTCATCTTCAAGTGCACGTTCCGCGTTCGCGGCGACGACTCGGCCAACAGCGGCGTTCAGTTCCGTAGCGTGCGCGTGCCTGGGCACGAAATGTCGGGTTACCAGGCGGATATTGGTCAGGGTTACTGGGGCTGTTTATACGACGAGTCGCGTCGCAACAAGATCCTCGTTCAGGGCTCGCCCAAAGCAGTTGAGTCGATTCGTAAGAACGACTGGAACACGTACATGATTCGCGCGATGGGCGATAAGATCACGCTCACGCTCAACGGTGTCACTTCAGTCATGTACACCGAGCCAGATGCGGCGATCGCTCGCGATGGCAAGATTGCTCTGCAGATTCACGCCGGAAATGCGCTCACGGTCGAGTTCAAAGATATTTATATCCAGCCGATGCCCATTCCCACGGCCGACAAAACTGGGCATGGTTTTCACCTGAAAACGGTTGAAGGGCCGGATGGTACCCGGAAATACGGCCTCTACCTGCCGCGCGATTATGACGCCAAGAAGACCTATCCCGTCGTGATGTTCCTGCACGGCTCGGGTGAGCGCGGGAGTGATGGGATCACTTCGAGCCAGGTTGGCATGGGGACGAGCCTGCTTGCCAATCCCGACGATTTCCCCGGAATTGCCATCTTTCCTCAGGCCAAGCAAGGCTGGGCGGCGAACAGCAACGATGCCAAGGCGGCGCTGGCGGCGCTCGATGATGTGATCAAGAACTACAAGGTCGACAAGGACCGCATCGCACTGACCGGAATCTCGATGGGCGGATTTGGCACCTGGGAAATCGGCACTGCGAATGCCGACAGGTTTTCGGCCATGGCGGCGGTTTGCGGTCGTGGCAAGCCCGAGATGGCGAGCAGCCTCAAGGGGATGCCGGTTTGGGTTGTTTGCGGTGATGAAGATGGGATCGCCACGGTCAATAATTCGCGGACGATGGCGAAGGCTTTGAAGGACGCGGGCGGCAATGTGAAGTACACCGAATATCGTGCGGTGGGGCACAATAGCTGGGACCGCGCGTACAATGACCTGGTCCTGCTCGACTGGCTGCTCACGCAGAGCCGTCGCGGCCGGACGACCAAGGGAGATTGATCTGATGCGGTTGACGGTTCGATGCGCGTGCCTGCTGCTTGTCTTGATGGTTGGAACGAGCAGGGCACAGTTCGACGATCCCAAGAAGCCCGCGGCTGATAGTTCGGCGAGCGCGATCGTGCCGAACTCGGAAATTCGCGACCCTGCCGCGATGTTCGGCCGCGATGCCGTGCGCGAAGCCCTTGCACGCCTCGTCACGATCGAACGTACCTATCGCGTGGCAACGACGATCGAAACCGTCGAGTCGCTTCGCGGCGACCCGCTTGATGAAGTTGCCTTGCGCATGGCGAAGCGCCTCGGGTCGCAGGCAAAGGGAATTTACATTCTCATTGCCAAGAACGATCACAAACTCGAAGTGCTCGTTTCACGCGAGAACACTGCGCTCAATACCCGGTCGCGCAAGGCTCCTATTCGCGACGCGTTTCTCGACGAATTCAAGAACGAGAAGTACGATGCCGGCCTGAAGCGCGGTGTTGAGACGATCGAAAAGACGCTTGCCTCGATCGCGCAAGAAGAAGGTAAACAGCCAGCGGCGGTTCCTGCGCGACTGAATCCAATCGATCCGACGCGCGTGGCCGTGATCGACACGAACAGCACTTCGCTGATCAAACGCAATCAGGCGAAGCTGACACTCAATGGTGCGAAGCGCTTGATCGCGGCGGCCGAGGCGAAGGCCGGTTCGCTCGGCTACAAGATGAACTTCGCCGTGGTTGATGACGGCGGACATTTGCTCGCGTTTTCACGTATGGACGAAGCACGCCCCGCCAGCGCCTACACGGCGATCACCAAAGCGACGACGGCTGCGACGTTCCGTCAGGCGACGGGGCCGCTTCCGCCCAAGAATGCGGGCGACTCACCCGACGCCCTGCTGAATCTCAGCCTGCAAAACGCAGCCGCGGCGAGTGGTGGAAAGGTGACCACGCTGCTCGGCGGTGTGCCGGTGCTTGTCGATGGGCAAGTGATTGGTGCCATCGGCATCGGCGGCGGTAGCGGTGAACAGGACGCCGAAGTTGCCAAAGCGGCTGTGGCTCAGTGGCAAGACGAACTGAAGGCACAGGCCGCCGCGGCGACGAAGTAATAACCAGATCTTTAACCACGTCTCGGAACCTACGCCCTGAACGGCGTAGGTTCCGAGACGCGTCATTTCAACGATGGCTGGGAGTCATATGGCTCGCAGCAATTTGACGAGCTTCGCGGCTGTGTGTGATCGCCTTGATGAATTTCGGTGTGTTGATTCGATGTCTTGCAAATGCGCGATCCCAGAATCGAAGTCCAGCAGGATCGACGTTCCGCTCGAGTACATTCTGATACACTGTGTTGATCAAAATCTCCGTCGTTGATCCAGCAACATTGGAAACACTCTTCTCACTGGTCGCAAAGTTCCCCGTTGATTGGTAAACCGCTCGCAGGTCGTCATATCCAATCGGCAGTTGCGTCGACAGCGTTGCAACTCCGTTAGAAAGGGTGCCGGTGCCAAGCGAGGTTGATCCGCTAAAGAACTGGACTGTCCCCGTGGGTTGCCCCAGTGATGTATTCGCTGCCGAGACGGTTGCTGTCAACGTGGCGTACGGATAACTTCCGCGAGCAGTCGGAGCGGGCGTCACCACGAGCGAAGTAATCGTCGAGGCTGGCGCGACATTGACGGTCAGGCTGCTTGAGAAATCGCTTGCGGCAGCGCTCGTGCTATCGGCCGTGAAGGTCGCGCTGATCGTATCGGCGCCAACCGGCAGATTTGTCAGAGCAAACATCGGAGTTGCCGACCCGTCCACAGTGCTGAACGAGAACGATTCGGACAAAGTTGAGTTGATAACGAACGTCATCGTCCCGGATGCATTCGGGTTAGGCACCGTTTGATTTTGGGGACGAGCGACGGCAGGAGTCGCTATGAGAAAGACGGCCCGGATGTTAACCGAGTCGCCATATTCAATCGGTTGGGGTGTCAGGTTCACGAGTGCGATGTTCGGTACTTGCACCGACATCACCTCACGCGTTTCAAGTTGCTCGAGCCGAAATTGATTCCGGTTGCGCTTCTGGCGGCAAGAAGAACTCATCGCATGTTTTCCGGAGAGTCGAAGGTCCACAAGGTGGTGGGCGGAAGTCTCGAACCAACTCACGTAGATTCATTCAATCATTCGGACGTTGATTGAAAAAGCGGCACGCGCATCGGCTCGTTTCTCTGAAACGTCTGCCGATTTTGCTGCCGCTAACTACTTTAACGTATTCGTTCAGCGCGGAACGTCAACCCCGCGCGGCTTCGCAATCGCGCTGCTGGTCAACCCACGGCAATATGCCGTGCTTCAGCGCTGTTCATGATTGCCTTGATGAAATGGGCCTTGGTGATTCGGTGGCTCGCGAGCGCATGATCCCAGTATTTGAGAGCCGCCGTGTCGACCGAACGATGAAGCACGCTAGTATATACAGAATTGATGAAGTTTTCGCTTGCTGAGCCAGCGTTGTAGGTTGTAGCGGTACTGCTCGACGCAAGATTGCCCGACGGTTTGTAGGTTGCGTGAATCTCGTTACCGCCAATTTGCAGCTTCGTAAAGACGGTCGCTGTTCCGTTGACGAGATTCGCAGTACCGAGAACAGTCGAACCACTCGTGAATACAACCTGACCCGACGCTGGGCCGAGCGCGGAATTGTTTGGGTTCACTGTGGCTGTGAGCGTCGCATAGGGGAATGCACCGACCGACGGTGATGACGGTGTGACCGCAAGCGTTGTCGTGGTTGGCGCGGGTGTGACGTTGATGTGGAACGGATAAATGGAACCAGTGGAAGTTACACTTTGTCCGTCGGCGAAGAACGTACCGGTGATTACGTTATCGCCGGCGGGAAGATTTGTAAGCGTGAAGTCGCGTACAAATACTCGCGGATCGGCAACGACGGGGAAGCTTTCCGAAAGTGACGAATTGATCAAAAACGTAATCGAGCCTGACGCAGTGGGGTTCTCCCATTTTGCTACTTCAGACGGCGGTGAACCGGGGAGCAGTTGAGGCCACGCCACACTAAAATTCGCCTCGATTGGAACACCAACGCCATATTGAACCGGCGCGTCGACGGGTTTGACCGATACAGTAGTCGGTAACGATCCGACAGTCATAAGCTCACGAACTTCAAGCTGATCGGCCATCGGCTTGAGCTGTCTGCGTTTGGTTCCGCGGATGATGGTCATCGGGAGTTATTCCTGGTGCGTGACTCAATCCAAAGTTGTCGACACAAAGACAGACTCTCAGCGTGAACGCATCAACGCGAGCACGCACGTGTATCTGCGCTCTTAAAGTCGGAAGAGAGATGAATTGACCGACAAGTCATCATGCAAATTTTGTTTGAATTGTTCTTAAAGCCTGCGTTGGTATTAATTTAGGGCTCCATAGCCCACAACAAAAATCCTCACGGTTAATTCACATAAGGCCCAATCGCGCACGCTCCGGCGCAGCGTTTGCGATGTTGGTCAGCGAAGCATCGAACTCAAAAAATGATCACCCTGAGAGGAATAAGCGATGCGCACCGTGGTGGGACTTTTCGACACAACCGCCGAGGCGAATGCCGCCATCGAGCGGTTGCATATGGCGGGAATCGACGGCAACGAAGTCAGCGTGGTGGCGCGAGAAGGAACTGATATTCATCACGTTTCCGAGGAAGCGGGCCACGAACACCTTTTGAGCGACGCAGGCGTGACGACCGGCCTCGTATCGGGCGCGGCGATTGGCGCGGCGGCCGGCCTGGCGCTCGTCGGCAGCAGCGTGCTCTTGCCGGGCCTGGGAACGTTCCTCATCGCTGGCCCGCTCGCCGCGGCGCTCACAGGCGCGGGAATTGGTGCGGCCTCCGGCGGCATTATTGGCGGACTGACTGGCGTCGGCGTTCCCGAGAGTGAAGCCGAGCATTTTTCATCGGGAATGGAACGCGGCAAGATCCTCGTTTCGGCCCGCGCCGATAGCACGCAGATCGATGAGGTTCGCAAGATTCTTGATGAGGAGGGCTCAACCCGCTCTTATGCAACGGGTTGAGCATGGAACCGACCGGGATCGCACATTTTCGCGATCCCGGCCTTCTTTGATATCAGTCGGTTGCAAAACCGTGCTGCTTGCGATGGACCGGGCCATCGAAAACTTTTGATGACTTGAAAAGTTCAAACCGCCCATCGCCGGCAACTTTGATCGTCCCCGCCTCGATTCGCGCCCGCTCGTCCTGCGTGATCGGTTTGAATTCGCGGACAATCTTGAGGTTCTGATCGAGCACTTCCTCTGAGTCGATCCCCGACACGAGGGTCGAGATCGGCAGAGACAGGACATATCGCAGAGCGTCTTCGACCGGCACGCCAGCCTTCGTGACGATCGAACCGTTGCCGCCCAGGCTCTTCATCGCAATCACCCCGATCTGCCGCTGAAGCAGCACCGGGAGAACTTGCTTTTGGAAGCTGCGGTAATGGACGTCGAGCACGTTGAGCGGCATCTGAACGCTGGCCCAGTCGTAGGGCTTGCCGAGCATCTTGAGGTGGATACTTGGGTCTTTGTGTCCCGTGAAGCCGATGTAGCGAACCTTGCCGTCCTTCACGGCCTTGATCGCCGTTTCGATCGCGCCGCCCGGCTCGAAGACCATCTCGGGATCGTTATCATAAACGATCTCGTGAAATTGCCACAAATCAATGCGATCTGTCTTGAGACGACGAAGACTGTCCTCAAGATTAGATTGGGCATCTTGAGCCGTCCGGCCGCAGCATTTGGTCATGAGGAAGACCTTATCTCGACGGCCTCCCTCCGCCAGCGCCTTGCCCATCCGCTCCTCGGCGACACCGTTATGGTAATCCCACGCGTTGTCCATGAAGGTGATCCCATCATCAACCGCGCGTTGGATGAGCCGAAGACTCTTCTCCTCGGAAAGCTTGGACGGATTCGTACACGCATGTCCGCCGAGACCGAGGAGACTCACCATCTGTCCGGTCTTACCCAGTGGCCTCGTCTGAATACCACCTTCGGCAGGTCGCAGAGTTGTCTCGCTGGCCGCGGCGAGGCTGGTTGCGGCCAGTCCGGCGGCGGTCGTTTGCAGGAAATCTCGTCGGGATGGCTGGCTCGGGTGCATCGCGGTTCTCCTCTGGGTGCGATCTGGCGGAATGCTTTGTTTTCGCAAGGAATTGCACGCAAATCTCAATCCGGAGCCGTTGTCTGTTCCAGCGACTCTTTGTCATAAACGATTTTCATCAAATTGCCAGAGACCCGAGCGGTCAGTCTTCGATCGTTTCCCTTTGCCATCAATTGCACAACGTGAGGCGGTGTGGATTGACACCCCGACCGCGCATTGCCGATGATTGCCCGTCCAATTTGAAGCTTCCTGTTCCCTGCTGGCCTTGAGCGAACCGATGTTCACGAGCGAACCCACCCTGATTCAGCGGATCGAACGGATGATCCGCGACACCAAGATTGTCGACGCGCACGCACGGATTCGCTGCGATCAACCAAGCGCGCCCGACCTCGCGACGCTCATGAGCCACCCGGCGCTTCTGGCTGAACTCCGCGGAGTGGGCTTTGCCGACGATGGATCACCGTCACTCGACCAGGTTCGTCGAGCGATTCCCTATCTGAAGAAAACGCGCAACACAGCCGCAGCGTGGACTTTCTATCGAATCCTCCGCGACCTGTTCGACTTCCACGATCCCAACCTGACCGAACAGAATTTCGAAGCGGTTGACCAGCGGATCCAGACGGCGGCACGCGATGCCAACTGGGTGAATTACGTGCTGAAAGAGCGCTGCAACCTTGAGACGCTGGTCACCAGCGCGACAAAGGTCGGCGGAAACGAAGGGAAGCACGGCAAACTGTTCGCTCGCTGCCTCAGCCTCGATTCCCTTTTTCACGCTGGCGCATCGAGCGATCTGCTGCCCGAGTTCGCGGGGCATCGCGGCAAGACGGGGTATTTTGATGGCTTGACGGCATTGCTTGGTTCGGGGCTGGAAAACCCCGATATTCTCGAACGCAGGCTGTTCGACTGGCTCGACGCAACGCTCACGAGCGACGTCAAGTTCGCTCGCACCTTCTTGCCGATCGACCAGCGATTCGCCAGCCCCGACGACATCTCGACTGCGAAGGTTCTCACCCGCGCCTCAAGCGGCGGCGACATCGATCCCTTCGATGCCGATATCCTGATCGAATTCGTCGCGTACAAGATTGTGGAGTGGCATCACCAGCACAAGCGAACGCTGCAACTCGCGGTTGGTGCCGAAACGATGGCTCACGGTGAATTGAACGTCCCACGGTACCAAGGAAGCTGGGCGACCGACATGGCTCGCATCTTCCGCAATTTTGCCGGGGCCAAGTTCGACATCATGCTGGCGTCCGACTCACTCGGCAACGAGGTCGCTGCACTTGCTGCACAGTTGCCGAACGTCACGCTGACAGGCGGTTGGTCGCACACGAATTCGCCGCCGGTAATCGAACGAAACGTCGCGATCCGCCTGCAGTCGACGCCCATGACGAAATTCGCCGGGTTTACGTCGGAAGCGCCTTTCGCCGAATGGACTTACGGCCATCTGCAGGTCGTGGGCAAGGTGACCGCCGCGGCGTTCGCGCATCTCATCGACACGGGGTACTACGAAGAGTACGAAGTGCCCGCGATGCTCGAGCAGATTCTTTATCACACGCCGCGCGAAGTCTTCGGACTCGTCTGATTTCGGACTCGGCGGATCAGGGTGACGCGTTCGAGCTGGCTCGGCGCGTCACTGAGACGATGGTATAGCGCACGAGCATCTTGATGCGTCTGCTAACAGGCGGAAGCCAGGCCAACCAGAGCAAAAAGCACGGGATGGCGATCGTCAGTATGAGGCGATGAACGCTCGCGAGTTCTTGCTTGGCGATCTCGTCCGACTGCTTTTCGTAAAGCCAGAACCAGCCGCCAAAAAACGAAAAAACGAGCAACGACGCCGAGGCCTGCGAGAGGCCTCGGGCTCGCTCGTGAGGGCGGTCGAACATCCTGATGAGCACCGCGTAGCAGACGGGCGTGCTGGCGACGACCAGAGCGAATGCCAGGTGGTTCGTCCAGCCCTCACTCGGAAGCGCGCGTGCGATCGTCCAGACGACCGCAATGTTGGCGATCAGAATCATGAGCTCGCGGATTGTCAGGTAAAGTGGCATTGGTTCAATCCGCGGCGCGGTGTTTCTAGTCGAGCCAACGGTCCCACACCGGATGGCCGACGTCAATCCTCGGGCGCCGCGAGTCGCGCCAGGACGCCCATACCCCTGCCAGCCGGGAACCAAGACCGGGTCTCCGGGGAGAAGGTGCCTCGACGTCTGGCTTGCCGACTTCTCGGGGCGTGCCAAGCTCGAACTCTTCCGACGACTCTTCGATAATATTCTCGCGTTCGCGGAGCCGGGCCTCGCGGCGATGCATCTCGTCGCGCCTGTCCTGACGGCGAGCGGCCTCGATTTGGTCGCGCAGGAAACGAGCTCGATCTACGACTCCCGGTGCACTTCGTTCGGGGTCGTAAAAAAAGGCGAGATCGGCGGTCAATCGCTTGATTTCCTCGCGATCAATTCCCACGCTCGCCGGCATGCGAACGTGAGGCAATCGACGGAAATACTGCAAAAGCTGCCGTCGCTCTGCATTGCTCGAAAGCGCCATGATCGACCCGCCCTTGGGTTTGGATCAAACGCGGAAATACGTCGCGCGACCGGCGACGCTCATCTATCTCATATTCAATGAGTTGCGAACGGCATGCAAGTGAAATCGATCGACGATTTCATGCGCGAAACATTACGTCCACTGACCGCCCGACTTGTCCTGGTAAATCGACCAGACGTAGCCGTCAGGATCTTTGAGTGCGAATTCGCGCCAGCCCCAGGGCTGATCGACGGGGTCGCCCGAGAGGGCGAGCATCGCACCTTCGTCGATACAGCGCTGGTAGAATTCGTCGATGTTGTCGACGCGAAGCTGGAGGTGGATGCCAATTCCTGGCTTGTTCGAGACGAAATCGGCGGCGTGCTCGTCCTGCGGGTGGATCATGAGCGTGAAGGCGCCGATGCGAAGAATCGCCAGGGTAATCGGCCCGTTGTCCTCGGCTTTATGCAGTTGAACGATCTCGGCGCCGACGATTTCGTTATAGAACTCGTACGACCGGACGACATCATTCACATAAAGAAAAACGCTGGTAACCTGAGCCGGCATCCCACCTCTCCCGCAACAGAGTCGAGGGTCGTTCAGGCGGGAGGATACACGGGCGGAGCGATTTAACGCAACCTCAAGCCGGTCATCACATTCAAGCCTGGCATTTGGGGTGAATGGGGCGAAGTTTGCGGCGCTGGTGGGTTGGGATGAGAGGTCGAGGGGATGACAGGGTGGGTGAATCCAAGTCTTGAGCTTAGCACGGTATGGGTTTACACTGTCGGGTTAGTCAGGTTGGAGTGTGACGACCTTTTTTCGGAATTCGTCCAAGATTATTCTCCTGGTCCCGAACTCTTGGCCGTGGCGGAACGTAGCTCATGATGAAGGCCCTGGGTTCCGAGCCTGCGAACGACCTCGCCACGCCGACGGACGAGGCGATCATGAGTCGTTACCGCGACTCGGGGAAGCCTGAGGACTTCAATCTGCTCGTCAAGCGCTATGAGCGCGAACTCTTTCGTTACCTCGCCCGCTATCTCGGAGACGCATCGCTGGCGGAGGACGTGTTTCAGAACACGTTTCTGCAAGTCCACGTGAAGCGTTCTCTTTACGACGACGGGCGGCCGTTTCGGCCCTGGCTTTATGCAATCGCCACGCATCAAGCAGTCGACACGCTTCGCAAGGCAGGGCGGCATCCGACCCTGAGCCTCGACCAGCAACGGTCGGGTTCGGACGACGCCGATCCTGGGGCCTTGATTGATTTGTTGGTGAACGAAGGGGTTGGGCCTCTGGCGCAATTGCAGCAGAAGGAGCGGCAGGAATGGGTTCGCGAGAGCATCAACCGCTTGCCGGACACGCTCAAAGAGACTCTCAATCTTGCCTATTATCAGGATTTGAAGTACCGCGAGATCGCGGAAATACTGCAGATCCCGGTGGGAACCGTGAAATCGCGGCTGCATGCCGCACTGGCCAAGCTCGGAGAGATGGCCAAAGCGTCGCACCGCGACGAGGATGGTTAATCCCATGAACTCCGCCGATCAACTCGACTACGCACTCGGAAAGCTTGAAGGAACCGAACTTGAACAGGCAATGCGCGAGGTCGAAATCGACCCGTCACTTACAACCCGGCTCGAGACGCTACGGCACGAGCTAGGTCTCTTCCTGGACGATGATGACGAGGCATTCGAGCCTCCGGCAGGACTCGCGGATCGCACGGTTTTATTCGTGAAGCGCGAAGTCAAACGCCGCGAGGAGCCGGTCATCCTCGAAATGGCCCCCGGCCGAACACGACTGCGCCGCGAAGACCTGGCGGTCGCCGCGGCCATCTTTCTCGCGAGTGTTCTCGCGCTGGCTCCGGTGATCCTGCGCGGCCGCGAGCAATGGGGCAGGGCATCCTGCCAGAACAATCTGCAAAAAGTGGGTATGCGGCTACATCAGTACGCCGCGATCAACCACTTCTACCCCTTCGTCGATTCGGAGGAGGAAGTGCCTCACGCCGGGACGATCGTTTGCCGCCTGAACGACGCGGGCTTCTCGATCGACCCGACCGACCTTCGCTGCCCGGGCGGTAGCAACGCGACCGAATGCCCCGACCGGCTGCCCAAGCTCCGCGAAGTTGCCGACATCATGAAGGTTTCGCCCGACGAGGCTTGCAAGATCCTCGGCACGAACGACTACGCCTTCCACGTTGGCAACTACGCAAGCGAAGCGACCTACCTCGACCCGAAGGGCAAGGCTGGCCCGCTGTCTGCAATGGCGTCGCACGCGATTCCGATCGTCGCCGACCGTCCGGCGTTCGACCTGGGCACCGTGCTCGAAGGTAATAGCCCCAACCACGGAAAGCAGGGGCAAAACGTCCTGTTCGCCGACGGCCACTCGGGCTGGCACCGCTCACGGACGGTTACCCCGGCCGACCGCGACCTCTACCTGAACGAGCAAAATCGTCCAGCGTATGGCCTGACTCCTGTCGACGCGGTGCTGATGCCCGCGAGCTTCAAGGTACAGTCACGCTGAGCCGATTGACTCAGAACTGAAAACGTAGCGGGCGAAAGGCTGCCGATGTCCCCAACCCAGGACAAGCAGTTTTTCGTCCGCTTCGTCGTTAGGTTTGGCTTAGCGGTCGTTACAGCCGCATGCCTCGCATTGGCAGCTCTGAGCTACCAACCGCCCGCGACGCCGATGACCGTTGACGAAGCCAGACAATGGCTTCGGACAGGCGTCAAATCAGGCCAATCACGGTCTGAAGTCGAGAGCTGGCTCGCCGCGAACGGAATCGAATCGTATACGCCGCAAAACGAAAAAGCGGTGATGTATTATCTCGCGGAGCGAGCTGGCGAAGACGCAGTCAAAGGCGTATGGATGGCTGGTTACGGTCATCATACCGTCGCCGAACTTGCGGGCTTGAAGAACGAGGCGGTGCATTCGATCGTGCGTGTGAACTACCCCGAGACGCGCCGATCGGTCCTGGGATTTTCATCGATTAGCGCGTATATCTTTTTCGACGAACACGAGCGAGTCGTTGGGCATTACGTTCACGAATCGCACACATCGCTTTAAACGATCAATTAAGCACTTGCTATTTTGAACGTTTTCTATCCCAGAGTAAAATTGCGAGCATCGACTTCGCGTCTTCGATGCGACCGTCGTCGACCATCTTCACCGCTTCCGACCACGTCACGACGACCGGTTCAAGATTCTCATCGGGCTGGTGAGCAACCTGGCCAGGCCGCAAATCTTCGCAAACATAAAGATACATGCGCTCGGTCATGACGCCAGGTGAGACGAGCCAGTCGGTGAGTTTCGTCACCTTGCCGGCGATGTAGCCAGTTTCCTCCGTTAACTCACGAGGCGCGGTTTCGTCGGGCGTCTCGCCGGCGTCGATCGTTCCCGCCGGCACTTCCCAGAGCGTCTTGCCCACCGTATAGCGGTAATTCTTGAGCAAGCAAACATGATCGGCATCGACGAGCGGTAGCAATGCAACCGCGCCACGATGCACAACAACTTCGCGATCGGCGATCGAGCCATCGGAGAGCTTGACTGGCTGAAGCGCAAGGTCGATTTTCCGCCCCTGGTAGATCACACGCCGTTCGGGCGTCGAATTCGCATCGCTCACGAGTCTTTATCCCTTCATTTCATTCCAGGCGGACTCGAATCGGTCGAGAGCCTCGATGAGCGTGGTCTCGTCGACGGCGAAGCAAAGGCGAATGTGTCCTTCACCGCCAGCACCAAACGCAGCGCCCGGTGCGAGGCCAAGCCGGCGCTCGATGACGAGTCGCTCGCAGAACGCATACGAGTCAGTCAGCCCTCGCAGGCGAGGAAAGACGTAGAAAGCCCCGGTCGGTTCGGGAACGTCGACGCCATCTAGTCGCCTCAGCCGATCAATTGCGATTCGGGCGTGTCGTGCGTAACGCTCCTGGCTCTCGCGTACGAACGACTCGCCTTCTCGCAAGGCCACGCGAGCCGCCTCCTGCGCCACGCCAAACGCGTTGCTGACGACGAACTCGTGCAATTGCGTCATCGAGCGAGTAAGAGCCGGCGGCGCGATGAGGTAGCCCAGCCGCCAACCGGTCATGCGATAGGTCTTGGAAAAGCTCTGCGCGATGATCGTCCGCTCGCGGGCACCGGGCACAGAGAGCGGGCTCGGTGCGACATTTCCTTCGAAGACAATTCGCTCATACACACCGTCGGCCAGCAGCCAGAGATCGTGGCGTTCGCAGAATGCGACGAGCTTGAGCCAATCTTCGTGCGTCGCAGTCCAAGCGGTCGGGTTGCCTGGACTTGCAAGCGCGAGCACACGTGTTTCTGGCCGGACTGCTGCCTCGAAACGATCGAAATCGAGCGTGAACCGAAGTGAGTCGCCTTCGCCCATCAGAGCGAGCGGCACTTCAATCGCCTCGGCGCCGGTGACGCGAATCGCCGCCGAGATGTTGGGCCAAAGCGGCGTGGCGACGAGAGCCGACGTGCCTGGACCAAGCGTCGCCTGGCAAGCGAGCAAGATCGCGACCATCCCGCTCGCGGTGACGACGACTTCGCTCGCCGGATCAATTGTTACGCCGTGCAGCCGTGCGACCTGCTCGGCGATCGCGGCGCGCAACTCTGGGTAGCCGGCGTTGGGCGTGTAATAGGTGCGATTGGCGTCGATTGCCCGCTGGCCGGCGGATTTGATGAAGTCGGGCGTGGGGAGCGTGTCTTCGCCGTAGAAGAGTCGAAGCGTACCGGGATACTCTTCCGCGATTGCGGCGATGGCGCGAATCTTCGAGGGAGCGACCTGCGCGGCGGCCGATGTTCGCAAGATAGCGCCTCCCGAGTTGTTCTCTTCTGCAAAGATCAGGAGCCACTGGCTATGCCAGTGCTCATCACTGCAAGTGAAAATCGAAGAGCACTGGCATAGCCAGTGGCACCCAACAACCAGCCTCTGATTAGCTAATACCGTTAAGCATGCGGCTCGCGAATTGACAACACGGGGCAGGGGGCCTCGCGAATGATTCGCTCGGCCGCCGAACCCAGCAGCGCGTGACTCAAACCATGCCGGCCGTGCGTCGCCACTACGATCAACTCAATCGCCTGCTCATTCGCATAAGTGACGATACCGTCGACCGGTTCGCCCCAACGTGTGTTGGTCACGACCTGAGGCGGAGTTCCCCACGCCGGATCGAGCGTACGTGCGAGCGCTTCCTTCGACGCCTCTTCGCTCTCGGTGTAATACTCAGGCGGCATCGCAGGCGAGAGCATCACGTCGGGACTGGGCGGAATCATGTCGGGCAGCACGTGCAGCAGGTGCAACGTCGCGCCGAATTTTTCCGCCAGTCCTACGGCGTAACGAAGCGACACGTGCGAATGTTCGCTGAAGTCGGTCGGCGCGAGAATCGAGCGGATCGCCAGCATTCGCGATGCTCCAGGATCGTGCTGTAATTCGAGCTTGCCCGCGCGAAAAAGTTACGCCTCGCCGCGCACCAGGCGGTGGAACCGCGCGTGCAGGTCGAGCGTCACAGGTCCCGGCTTGCCGTTGCCAATTGGACGGCCATCAAGCTCGACGACGGGAATCACTTCCGCGGCAGTGCCGGTCAGGAAGCATTCATCGGAGATGTGGATGTCGTGGCGGTCCATCGTCCGCTCGAACACCTTGTAGCCGGCACTCTTAGCAATCTCGAGCACCGCATCGCGGGTGATCCCTTCGAGAATCCCCGAATCGATGGACGGCGTATGAACCTCGCGATCACGCACGATGAAGATATTATCACCGGTGCACTCGGCTACTTCGCCCTTGTGGTTGAGCATCAGGGCTTCGAGGCAGCCGGCGTTCGTACCTTCCATCTTCGCGAGAATGCTATTCAGGTAGTTCAGCGACTTGATGCGCGGGTTGAGTGCGCTGGGATGATTGCGCATCGTGCCGGCGGTGATGATCTTCAGGCCCGACTCATAAAGCTCAGCCGGATAAAGGCTGATCGAGTCGGTGATGATGATCACCTGCGGATCGCTCGTCTTGCGCGGGTCGAGCCCGAGGCTGCCCGCGCCTCGCGTGATCACAAGACGAATATAAGCATCGACGAGTTTGTTGGCGTTGAGCGTGTCGACGACGGCCTGGCACATATCAGCCTGCGTCATAGGGATGACGAGGCTGATGGCGCGGGCCGATTCGTAGAGACGCTTGATATGCGCTTCGAGGCGGAAAACCTTGCCGGAATACGACCGAATCCCCTCGAAAACGCCGTCGCCATAGAGCAGACCGTGGTCGAAGACGCTGATCTTCGCATCGGCCTTTTCGTACAGCTTACCGCCGATATAAACCTTGGGGCTCATCCGTCGCTCACTCCCGGGGGCGGGACTCTCATCCTTCGGCCCCGCCGGTCTCCCGTCGTGAGTCCTTCAGGCGATGGCCGCAGCCCATTCGTCGATCCGCCCCTCAGCGAGCCGGACAATCCGGTCCGCCTGCTGGGCGATGGTTTGATCATGGGTAACCATCATCATAGTCAGCCCGCGCTCTCGGTTCAAGTCGCGGAGCAGTTCCAGCACCCCCTGGCCTGACCCCGAATCGAGGTTACCAGTCGGCTCGTCGGCGAGCAGAATTTCCGGCCCGCCAGCAAGTGCGCGAGCAATCGCCGTGCGCTGCATTTCGCCGCCCGAAAGCTCGTTCGGCTTGTGAGTTAGGCGATGTCCCAGCCCGACGCGTTCGAGCAATTCAGTCGCCCGCGATCTGATCGCCTTGCGCTGTTTGAGATACGACCACGCCTTGAGCCGGATCATGTGCGGCAGCATGACGTTTTCGAGCGCACTCAGCTCGGGCAGCAGGTGATAGAACTGGAAGATGAAACCGAACGTGCGATTACGCAAATCATCGCGCTTGCGTTCTCGCAGATTGTCGATGCGATCGCCGTCGAGCCAAACTTCGCCGGTGTCGGGCGTGTCGAGCAGGCCGAGCAAGTGCAACAGCGTGCTCTTGCCCGAACCGCTCTGGCCGATCACGGCCACCAACTCGCCACGCTCGACCTGCAGGTCGACACCGTGGAGCACCGGAACTCCGGTGCGACCCTTGCGATACGACTTTTCCAGTCCCACGGCCGAAAGATGAACGGTCATCGCTCAATCCTCCTTGATCTGTGAATGAAAGACGACCGTCCGCTCATTCAAACCGAAGCGCCTGCACGGGCCTGAGCTTCGAAGCCCGGTGCGCCGGCCAGATGCTCGCCACGACCGCAATGATCAAAGCGCCGCCGACAATCCACATCACCGTGAATGGCTCGACGAGCGTGGGAATCTTGTCGAAGTAGTAAATCGCGTCGTCAAACACCTTGCGGTGCGTGACCTTGCTGAGCCAGTCTTCGATCTCGTTGATCTTCCAGACAAACAGCAAGCCGCCGATCATCCCCACGCCACTGCCGACGATCCCGAGCGCCAGCCCATAGCCGAGGAAAATCTGCCGGACACCGGACGTCGAAGCGCCAAGCGCTTTGAGAATGCCGATGTCGCGCGTTTTCTCGACGACGATCATCGAGAAGATCGCCAGAATGCCGAAGCCCGCGACCGCGATGATGAAGAACAGCAAGATGTTAAGAATGCTCTGCTCGACCGCGACGGCCGCCAAGAGCGGACCTTGCTTCTGTTCCCAGGTTGAGACCTTGAAGAACATCGGCCGCAGTCCTTCGAGCCCGAGCTGAACCTTACGGGCAAGTTCGTCGAGATCGACGCCGGCCTTCGCCTTCACCTGAATCTGATTGACCGCACCTTTGCTCTTGCCATCGCCGAGCAAACGCATTGCTTGCAGGCGTTCGAGCGGAACGTAGACATGCGTGGAGTCGTACTCACTCATGCCGCTCTTGAAATAACCGACGACAGTGAAATCGTCGTAACCAGGAGCAGGCTTTGCGCCGCTCGCCGGGAAAACCAGGCCGATTTTCGTGCCCGGAGGAGCAACGGCAACGTCTTTCCCTTCATGATGAAGGTGACCGACTGCGAAGCCGATGATCGCGCCGTGGTCGGCAACTTCCTCGTCGATCTGCGCGCGAATGAGTGTATCGAATGGGTCGTCAGGGCCTTTCTCTTCGTTCAGGAACCTCCCCGCCGGACGATTTCGCTTCACCTTCTCGGTGATTTCAAACGAAGCAGGCATATTCACGCGTTCGCCGGGTGTTTTGGCGTTCGCGGCGTCGGCGTCGGCATAGAGAAACTCGGCGAAGTCGCCGGTTTTGGCGCGTTCGGTGGGCTGGACGCCGATGATCTGCACCTGGCGAGTGAAGGGGTGGCCGTTGACGGTCCACTTGGCGAGGCCAAAGGTTTCCATCGTCGGGGCCATTGCCTCGACGTCTTCGCCGGCGATCTCGTTGATCCTGGCCATCACTTCCTGGTGATTCCAGAACCCGTCGAGGTCGTAAGACTCGACGATCACATCGGCGAGCACGCCATGGAGGCGGTCACGCATTTTTTCCGAAAACCCTGCCATTACAGAGTTTACGACAATCATCGTCGCGACGCCCAGCATAACGCTGATGACCGAGGCGAGCGCAATGTATCGGTGGCGAAGGTACCGCCAGCAAAGCATCCATTTGTACACCGGGAACGCCTCCTTGCGTCCTCGAGGTATGAAAACGACCCGGATTTGGGATCGTCGCGCACCGATGTAGCAAACTTTAAGATTTTCGGCTAGGGCAAGGAATTGAGTACGATAAGTTCGCACACATGGTCTGAATATGGCAGCCTGCGCGTGGCTCTTAGCGGAGCGTTCGTCCTATTTCACTCGGAGCGGGGAATTCGGGCGTCATCCCGTCGCCCGCGCGCTTAGCTTCTGGGCGAGTTTAGCCACCCGGCCGTTACGCCGGTCGACCACCATGCAACCGGTCTCGCTCTGGATCCGCGCGGCGAATGCTTCACCGAACTCGGCGTTTTCACGCCCATGCCACGGCGCGACCAGGTAGCCATCACGCTGCTCGACGGTCAACATCGGGAACTCGGCGAGCACCCGCGCGACCGTCGTCTCGTCCAACGGCTTGATCGAGACCGCCTGGCGGCAAACTAGTGCATCGAGATCGAAGTGACCAATCGTCAATTCATGGATCATCGCTGACGCTCCTTCGGTCGCATGGCCCGCAGGATGTGGCGGCCGCCCTCCGCGATCGGCAATTCCGTCTCGGGCGCGTACTTGAGGGCTTCGTCGTGATTCCCACCACGTCGGGCTTCCTCATACTCGTGGGCGATAGCGGCGTCGAGGCGGTCGCGGCCCGGGCCTTTTCCCATCCCTTACTACCCGAAAGCGTACCCAAAAGCTCGGGATTGAACACAACTGAATCGATCGTAAGTCCGCCCATATAGTCGTTGCCTCCGCCCGTTCGCTCCGAGGGAATAAATGTGGCGTGTGGCAGGCCCGGAACTCGCGAGCCGATCTTATCGGTCGGGATGCCATGTTCTCGCATCCGGTCGCCGGTCAGGTAGTCCAGTTCCTGGGCATAGCGGCGAGCGAAGTCTTCTGCGTGGTCGGCGGGATCTTCAGGCGGGTTCTCGGGCATGTGTACAGCTTAGCGCCGGCCCGTGCGACCTGCAACGAAAGCTTGCCGTCTGGTCGTCGACATGCACGGTCGGACACAGTGGCCTCCGCTTGGTGCACCGTCTTAGCAGAGCGGGCCGTTTGTCTCATTTCACTTGGAGCGGGGCAGACATCCACAATCGAGTACCGAATTATTCGTCGCATTGGATTTGCTAAATGTCTCAATACAACGTCTATGAATCTATTCTTGTTTATTCGCAACCCAATCGCCTCGCCGCGGAGAATACTCGTCTCGCGAAACCGGTTTAGCTTCGATTCTGACATTGGCGTTGCTAAAGAAGGCCGGAAATCCAGTGGACTCACTAAATCTAAGTGAGTTGGTGAGCTGAAAATGCAAGTGAGGGGCTGTTGTAAATCCACTATTACCACACTGAGCAATTACATCTCCTTGCGCTACACGATTTCCGACTTTAACGCGAGTACTACCTCTTTTTAGATGCGAATACACAGTGTATTCATCTGGGGCATGCTTAATGATGATTGTATTTCCCGATGCACTTGTGCTATTTGTTTCTGACGGAATATTATCAGGCACCCCATCGATTACGACAACAACCTCACCATCGCCGGCTGAAAGTATGTCTCGGCCAAAGCCAAAGAAATCTTCAGCAGACTCTCCTTTGTTTCGAAAGAGCTTACTGTCCTCGTCCAAATAAAAAAAATCAATCGCATAAAATGAAGGAGCCCCCAATCGGAAGTGATAGTTTTCGCTCTCTTTGGAACCTCCAGCGTGCACATACCACTCGTCTCGAAATGGCAGTCTCAGTTTTGTCGTATTTCTCTTGGGGACTCTGATCGTTTCTATCTGTGGCACCATTATGTATGCGTCGACTTGAAAATCATTAGTTACAAACAGCTTTAGATCCCACTGCCCATCATTTGATTTAAGGCGCACTCGAACGTGGCTGCCATCGCTTCGCGGCGTTTCTACTGAGAGGACAGGGCCCTTTTTGCTCAAGATGTCACGCAACCAGCGAGTTGTCGTCTCTGCTGTTTCCACGCTTGATAGTCGAGGCGTGAACAATTGACGCAATTCTTCCGAATCTGAGTGGTTGATTGCAGCAATAAACTTGTTAACGCAATTATCAATGTTAGTTGCTCTCAATGGAATTTGATCTTGGCACGCGGCGATCTCCGTGTGAAGCAAAACTGAACAAATTGCTACGAGAGTAACTATTCGCAACATGCCAAGCTCCATTCTTTTCGGTGCATGAACGGGTTCAAAGGCTCAAGGTGGTAAAATCGATCGGAGACTGCTAAAGTTCCATCGACGTGAGCCGACGGTTGATATTATTCAATGGCGGCGGTGGGCTTTCCTGTTTAATCATGATCGTCAAGGACTAGTTGCTGACGCCGTCGATAGCCGTAATATTAGCGATACCGATATGAACACGGAAAAGTTAAGTGCGCTGTTCGTAAGATTCTGACGTGAATTCTTCAACGAGCCTGCCGCAAGAACGAATCTCGTGTCATCCGTCCGACGAACTATTCAACCTTGAGCTTCAACACGCCGGCTCGATATCTCCAAGTCGACTCGAGCGTTCTGCACCTGCTTTCGTCGGCCTGGACAACTGGGCTGTCGTCGAAAGACTGAACGCGGCACAACGAATACGGCTGTCTCATCACCGATGTCTACGCCAAGGGCGACAATGATGTCGTAAATAAACTGCGAGACCTCCAGAGTCATTGAGCGTTCTTGGTTCTCGCCGTATCCCGAAGCCAATTCACGGCGCCTCGATAATACTTAAGCGTATGCGTATAATAGAGTCTCGAACTCAACGCAGCCAATTCCGTGCGAAGCTCGGCTTCTATTCGAGTAGCTCGCAAATGTTGGATCACGAGCGCCACAGCCAACGCCGCGATCACAACCAGGAGCATGACGTTACTTAGCCTCGTCCTACTCGCGACTTTATTCAGCATGGAACACTACCTCTTGGATCGCGTCTCTTAGCGCTCCGCTACGAGCCCCCGGCGAGCGTGTCCGGTGAAGCAGTCAGAGATATTGCAAATCGAGTCCGGGCAGATTTCAAGATCCGACCCACAACAAGGCTCAAATTGAGCCTTGTACGGGGTGAGCCGCCCCTTTGGATCCTACCGGTCTTTATCGTCGAGTTTACTGCCGACGCGGACTCTCGAAATTGGCATCAGTCGAGCTTAAGACATTCGGTACACACAGTTACAATCAACGGCTTGCCACAAGGCGCTTGCATTCAGTTTAGATTTACAAGTCAGAATCAATTCGCTACTGTCCGAAGGACTGACTTCGTAAATCGGCAGCAAGTCCACGGTTAACCGACGGAGGATGCGTCGTGAAAATCGTAAGATTCTTAGCGCCGGCTCGTTCGGCAACGTTGAGCGGGTTGCTCTATTTCTGCTCCGTTGCGACATGGCATTTTTGGTCGGTCCGCCCACCACGCAAAGGTTGCGTGCCGATTGGGTCAACAAGTGAACACTTTGGATATTGGTTGGAACACTGGAGAACCAGCTCTATTCTGGCCAGAGTCGGTCCCGAAGCCCTTACCACGCTTGCCGCGTATTTGACGGGCCTTACGTTAGCGGCGGTCGGACTCGTTTGGTCATTAAAACGACAAGGATTGCTGCGCCTAAGGTTGAACGTGCGATCGTTAATGGTGGCTGTGGCGATAATCGCCGTGGCGATGGGCGGATGGAATCCGGCACAGGAAACATGGGATAGATGGCTGCGATTCCGGCGTCTGGCGGAAGAATTCAAATATCAAGAATCTAAGATCACGACTCGCGAAAAGCTGCTTGATTGGGGTTACACCAATGATGACGTCGACGAACGGCTGCGCCGCGATGTCAAACAAAGACAGATTTACGGGGAGTTGAAAGTAGCCTTCAATAAGGCTATGTGGACGCCTTGGATTGAGATGATTCCAACCAAGAAGTACGAAGAGCTTCACCAGTTGGATTAACAAATAAGAATCCCGGTAGATTCACCATTCGGAGGGTTGCGACGTAGCAATTATCGCGACCTCGACCAAGGCTCAATCTGAGCCTGGGTGGGACATGGCAGCCAGGATCAAAGGATCAATCTGAGCTTTTGATCGCGAGCGGGTGTGACAGAGATAACGGGCAAATACCGGGGTGTGAAAAATTCGAGAGCCGCAATCTGAACTCGTGTTTTGTTGGAGCTTCAAGGTGTTTGCCAGATCGTAACACCAGTCTCGTTGATCAGTTTTATCGAAGGGTTGCCTTTAGAGTCGATCTTCATAAAGATTCCACCGTTAGTAATCGGTGATTGTCCTGGTTCACCGAGAATGAGACTTTCGGGCTGACCGAGTTGGTTCATCGACCCGGCCCCTCGTTCAGGGATTTATCGCTGCGAATTCCCTTATAGCGAGTGGACCGAGCCGTCAATTCAACGCCAAGTAAAAATGTCCGACAATGATCAATCGGCGTGCGATCGCATCAATGGGAACAAAATCACATCACGAATGCTTGACTTATTGAGCAAGAGCATGCTCAAACGATCGAGACCAACTCCCAGGCCGCCCGCCGGAGGCATCGCGAACTTGAGGGCGCGGACGAAGTCGTCGTCCATCGTCGCCATTGAGTCTTCGGCCTTTTGGCCCGCAAGCTGGCGGCTAAATAGTTCTTCCTGCAAGATCGGGTCGTTCAGCTCGGTGTACGCATTGGCCAATTCCATGCCGTGAACGAACAGTTCGAACCGCTCGGCGACTGATGGATCCGACGCCTTGCGCTTTGTCAGAGGGCAGATCGCCGCGGGGTAGTCGGTGACAAAGATCGGCCCAACCAGCGCGTCTTCGACGAGTTCCTCGAAGATTTCGCTGGCGATGACTTCGTGATCCTTACCCTTGGTTTCGAAGCCGATTTCCTCGGCCTTCGCCTTCACAGCATCGCGATCGTTCATGTCGATGCCGGCGTACTCCTTGAACAGTTCGGCATACGTCTTGCGCGGCCAGGGAGGAGTGAAATCGACGGTATGCTCGCCCCAAGGACGTTGATAGACACCGTCGATCGCGTCAATCGAGCCGCAAATCAGGGCTTCGGTGAGGTCCATCATGCCGCGATAGTCGCTGTAAGCCTGATAGGCTTCGAGCATCGTGAATTCGGGGTTGTGCTTGGGGCTGATCCCTTCGTTACGGAAGACGCGGCCGATTTCGAACACCCGTTCTATACCGCCCACGAGCAGTCGCTTGAGATGCAATTCGAGCGCGATGCGTAGATACAATTGCATATCAAGCGTATTGTGATGCGTGATGAACGGCCGGGCGGCGGCGCCGCCGGCGATCGGCTGCATCACTGGCGTTTCGACTTCGACGAATCCACGCTCACCCAGCACCTTGCGGAACGCGGCGAGAATCTTCGTGCGCGCCACGAACGCCTGCAAGCTCTCGGGATTGGAGAACAGGTCGACATAACGCTGGCGTGAGCGCTTTTCGACATCCGTCAGACCATGCCACTTCTCGGGCGGCGGCAGCAGGCACTTGCCCAGGAACGTCAGGCTTTCGGCGAAGACAGTGATCTCACCCGTCTTGGTGCGGCCGAGCTGGCCGTCGACGCCGATCAGGTCGCCGAGGTCGAACTCGCCGGCGAGTGCCCAGGCGGCGTCGCCCACCTGGTTCTTGCCGATGAAGATCTGAATCTGGCCGGTCCAGTCGGAAAGCTGGAGGAAGTTGACCTTCCCCTGGCCGCGCCTGAGCATGATCCGGCCGGCGACGCGGACCTTGGGGCCCTTTTGTTCAGGATCCTCGGGGACGGGCAGGGCACGAACGTCGGCGATGGCTTGGTGGTCGTCGAACCGCTGGCCCCAGGGGTCGAGCCCGAGGGCTTCGATCTTGCGGAGCTTGTCCAGTCGCGCGGCTTCCAGGGGGTCTCTCACGTCGTCCGACATCGCCGATCCTAACCTTCCGTTGCAAAAACTTGAGACAACCGTGGTCGCTCGCGCAGTGATTCCGCGTTTCGGGGCCGAAAGAGTAAGATTTTAGTCTCTCCGCCGGGACGGTCAACCGCCGAGGATGCGCCCGATGCCACTCGCCACGCTTTTCATGGTCCAACTCCACGTTCCGAACCGCGAGGAAATTGTCGCGTGGTACTCGAAAGCATTTGGATTCTCGCCGATTCTCAACGACGACAAGGGCGATTTTACGCTTCTTGACGCCGAATCCGTGCGAATCGCCATCAAAGGAAGATGCGCGGCGGAACCAGCAGGTTCGATTTCGCTTGTGTTCCGAGTCGATGACCTTGGGCAGACGGTGAAACGCCTTGGAGAGCTTGGAATCGAAACCGGACCGGTCGAAACCAGCGAAGAAGGATACATTGCGACTCGACTCACCGATCCAGCCGGGAACCGAATCCAATTGTTTCAATGGTTGGCGATTCGCGACAAGGACCAGCAATGAACGGCTTCGTTATCGAATTCGACCACGTTCAACTCGCCGCGCCGCCGGGCTGCGAAGCCGAAGCTCGTCGGTTCTTCGGCGAGTTGCTTGGTCTGACCGAATTGGAGAAGCCAAGCGGTCTTTCGAACCGTGGCGGTTGCTGGTTTCAGGTCGGCGCACGGCAGCTTCATATCGGAGTCGAGGAGCCGTTCCAGCCCGCGCGTAAAGCGCATCCTGCGTTTCGCGTGATCGAAATCGATCGACTCGCCGCGAAACTCGAAGCGTCGGGCGTGACATGCAAGTGGGATTACGAACTTCCCACGGTGCGCCGGTTTTTCGCGGACGATCCCTGGGGCAACCGGCTGGAGTTTGTCCAGCCGGTTGCTTGAATCGGGTTACTTCTTGGGCTCGTCCTTGGGAGTCTGCGAAAGCAGGTACGCGAGCAGATCCTTGAAGTCCGGCTCTGTGATCTGATCGGCCCAGTTCGCCGGCATCGGCGAGATTTGCGAAACCGTTCGCTCTTCGACGTCTGTTTTCGGCACGCGGACATCCTTACCCTGCGCATCGGCGAGGACGAGCACCTGGCCCTCCTCGCGAAGCAGCAGCCCCGAGACGACGCGACCATCCTTCAAGCTGAGATTCGTCAATCGGAATGCCTGGTCGACGTTACGATTGGGGTCGAGCGTGTCTTCAAGGAGACGGTCGATACCGCGGACGCCCACACCGTCGAGCTGAGGACCAATCCGTGCGCCTTTGCCGCCGAGTTGGTGGCAGGCCGCACAGTTCTTCTCGAAGACGGTGACACCGCGACTGGCGTCACCCGCCGCTTTCACGAAACCATCGCGACGCTGACGCATCAGGGTCTGGATTCGTGCTTCAGCGGGTGGCAGTCCCTTGAGAAGCTCGGCCACTCGTTCGCGCAGACCGGGTTGATTCAAGGCCGCGATCCGCGTTTCCACGCCGCGTTCCTGCAGCAATCGGGCCGACGCCTTACCAGCTGTGATTGCTTCGAGCAGGCGAACTGCGCCAGGACCAGTTTGCGCCAGTGACGTCGCGATGACGGTTTGCAGGCGACCAGGAGCGGTCGGCATGGCGTTGATCAAGGCGTCACGTGCCGGCTGTTGATTTGTGCCGGCAAGCACGACAGCAGCACGTTCGCGCAACTGCGCCGGCTCCTTCGCGGACGTCACGATTGTGCTCAGTTCGGGAACGGCGTCGAGGGCGTTGATCGCGACCAGCGACTCCATCGCCCGGCCACGGCGGCCCACAGGCTTCGAGCTATCGGCGAGAAGTTCAAGCAGCGGCTTGCGTGACTCTGCCATCCGAAGCGCACCGCCGAGCTCAATTCCAAGGTTGAACTCGCCGTCATTCTTCGATGCGAGCAACGACTTGCCGAGTTCTTCGGCGAGTTTGCGAACGTCGTCGGGCAACGGGGCGCCGCGTTCCTGCTCGCCTTCGTTGACGGCCTTGAGCATCCCGACTCGCGCACCGTGATCCTTCGAGATCTGGACGAGCGTGCCGATCTTGCCCTGCGCCTCGGAATCGCCGAAGCGGGCAATGTGCTTGATGAACCTGGCGCGATCGCTAACCGGCACATTTTCGCCATACTTGCCGAGATAGTGCGTGAGGAACTTCGCAGCGACGGCCTTGTGCACGCCGGGCGAAACGTCGGCCATGTCGGCCTCGCTTTGCGCCGTCGGGGCCCACTCGTTCTCGGAATCGAGTTCGTCTCGCAAGGCAATGCGGATCGCATGCCGCAAGTGGCTATCGCCAGCAGGCGTTGCATGGAGCGCAGTCACGAGATCATCGACATTACGCGAATCGTGGCTCTTGGCGAGCGCATCGGCCGCTGCGCGGCGAACGAAAGGATCTGCGTCGCTGAGAGCTTCTCGCGAAAGCTCAACTTCCGCCGGAAACTTGCCAGCGCGATCGGCGAGAATCTTTTGAACATGAATCCGGACGATCGGTTCGGCGTCTTTGAACGCCTTGGTGATCGCATCGGTATCGAGCGTTCCCAACCGCTGCGCGACCCACAGCGCGTGGATGCGACGAATTGGGCTCGCGTCGGTCGTGGCGGCTTTCACTGCATCCCCAGCTTCGGCCTTGCCCTTGGTGGCGAGAATGTTCGCTGCCTTCACGCGGCGGGCAAGATTGGCGTCGCCAAGATCGTTGACCAGTTCGGCGACGCTCAGCTTGCTGCCGTCGTAGCCTGAGCGGAGTGGCTTTCCGGCGTCGCCTTTGTAGACGATCCGCCAGATGCGGCCACGTTCGCGGTCGCGGCCGGGGTGCGTCAGCGGGACTTCGTAGTGGCCGATGATCCGGTTGTAGAAGTCGGCGACGTAGAGGGCACCGTCGGGGCCAAGTTCGATGTCGACCGGGCGGAACCAGGGGTCGTCGCTCGCCAGGAAGTCGGGCTGAGCGATCGCCTGCGGGCTTGAGCCGGTCCACTTGAGGACGTCGCGATTGATGCGGCTCGTGACGACGTTACCCACGAAAATCGTATCGCGGTATTCCTTCGGGAAATGGTCGTCAGTGTAGGAGACGATGCCGGCGATACCAGTCGAGCCGTGGTCGTGCTGCATCATTTCAGGGCCAAAGCCGAGGCCGTCGTGCGGCTTGCCGAAGCTGGGATAAAATGCGCCGGGTAAAAGCAGGTAAATCGGGCGGGTATGGCAATCGGTGGAGTAGAGATTGCCCTGCGAGTCGAACGCGAGGCCGAACGGGTTCACCTGGCCGTGCGTGACGTATTCAAGGTGAGTGCCGTCGGGCTTGAGGCGATACACATTGCCCGACTGCATTGTGATCGCCTTGCCGTCGGCTCCCTTCACGGTCGATTCGTTATTGAAGCCGTGGCAGGCGTAAATCCAGCCGTCGTTGCCCCAGGTGAAGGCGTTGGTCATGCCGTGCGTGTCGCGGAAGCCGTAGGCGCTATACATCTCTTCCGACTTATCCGCTTTGCCGTCGCCGTCTGTGTCGGTCAGGCGAACGATATGCGGAATCGAGTGGACGAGTGCGGAGTCGCCATTAGCAATCGGCTGCACGCCGATGGGAATGTTGAGACCTTCGGCAAAATTGGTCGCCTTGCGAGCTTTACCGTCGGGACCGAAGTCTTCGAGCACTACGACGCGATCGCGCGCCTTGGTGCCGGGCTTGGCGGGGTAGGGGTACTCGACGGTCGTCGTCACCCAGAGGCGGCCGCGATCGTCGAACGACAGATTCATCGGCTTGTTGATCGTCGGCTCGCTGGCGACGAGCTGGGCTTCGAACCCGGGCGGCAAGTGGAAGGCCGCTTTTTCCTTCTCGGGCGTTTGTGCCTCGGTGGTAGCGACCAACTCGGGCGGCGCTTGTGCGAAACTTTGCGAACCCAGAAGCGCGACCCCGACCAGGGCCAAACTCGCGGCACGAACGACCATTCTCATCAGCCAAGCTCCCGTTGCGACGAATCCGACATCCGAACCGCGACTCGATCAATCAAGCCGAAGCGACCAGCGGCAAAACGTAAGGGCCCTTGGGAATCACAGCCACCTGTGCATCAGGGCCGTATTCCTCGAGCGAGGCAGCCAATGCCGCTTCAACCGTCGGCGCCGCTTCTACGAAGCAGCCTTCCAACACCGAAGCGGGCAGGCCGTCGGTCACCACCTTGACCTTCACCTTCCGCCGCACCTTGGCAAGCTCTTCCACTTGCCACTGGTCGAGCACGAAGTAGTCCTTGCCGAGGATGCACTGCATGAAGCCTTCAAGGCTTTCGTGCTCCTTGAACAGGCCTGTGAATTCAGGGCTGCCGACACCCTCGGTCAGGCTGGCGGCGAGGATGATCGTGCCGCCCTGTTTGACGATCGGCAGGCAGCCAGTCATCCCCTTCACGGCCTGGTAAAACGTCGTGTCGAGCGGGTATCCGGCCGAGCTGGTGACGACGATATCCACCTCACGCGGCACGGGCGCCTTGACGATGTTCTCGACGAACGCGACGCCTTCGAGGAACGCCTTTTCCATATCGCCGGCAACAACCGACGTCACCTGGCGTTTGGCGTCGAGCGTAACATTCACGATGAAGTCGCAGCCCGCCATCTTGGCGATCCGCGTGTTCTCTTCGTGAACGGGGTTGCCTTCGAGGAAGCCGCAATCGGCCTTGGGGTGCTCGAGAAACTTCGGGCCGTGCCAGAGTTTGACCGTCTCGAACGAGGCGATGCCCGGGCAAATCAGCTTACGGCCACCCGAGTAGCCGGCCATCAGGTGCGGCTCGATCAGGCCGGTTGTGATCTTGAGGTCGGCCTGGACGTACCGGGAGTCGATCCAGGCAGGCACGCCGTTGGGCGTCGTTCCGAGATATGTATGTTCTTCAAGGATCGTTCCGTGGTGATCCTCGACGCGGAAGCCACCGGCGATTTCGGTGCCTAGCATCTCGATCCGCTCAGCCTCGGTGCTCGGGCGGTGCAGACCGGTCGCCACGAGGATCAGGATTTTGTCCTGCGGAATGCCGGCTTCGAGCAGAGTTTTCAGCACCGGCCGCAGAATCACCGGATTCGGCACGGGACGTGTAATATCGCAAACCAGGATGCACGCGTCGCGACGTCCCTTGGCGAGTTCGGCGAGTGGCGCAGTCCCGTTGGGAGCGAGCAGTTTGGCGGCAACGGCCGCTTCGGGATCGGCAACGGGAGGGACGGCCTTGATTTCGAGAGGTCCCACTACGCGGTCGGCCGGAATCTCAACGTCCAGGCCGCCTCGGCCATAATCGAGAGTGAAGCGCGCGGTCTTATGGGAATTTGACGCATTCATGGGTGCGTAACCATTCAGGTGTAAGGGCAGGGGAAACCAAAGTTTAACATAGTCGTCGGTGGTCGTCGAGAATTCGGCAGCTTCGCTTGCGACATCGAAGTGGCCAAATCGCAGAGAACGGCGCTATAATGATTCGGTTAAGGAAGCTCAATTGGTGAGGACGGCGTATGCGGCGGGACATCGACGAAGCACTGCAAGGCTGGCCCTATGAGCCCGAACCACGTGAGGTGGTTGCACGCGAGGTCCGCGCACGAGACGGCCGCATGGTGCTGCAAATCCGCATCGAGCTGGGAATCATGCAGCTCGAGGTCGACGGCCGGCCCGATGGTGTTCGCCCGCACAACTTTGCGACCTATCTCGACTACCTCCGTCACCGCGCAGCGGCTCGGGGACTCGCCCCCGGCGGCAAAGCTCCAAGCTGGACGATGGAACAGGTCCACTGCATGGAAGCCGACCGCGAGTTTGTGCAGTTCTATCATCGCCGCGTCGCCTGGCTCGCATTGCAACGCTACGACAAGGCACTGCGCGACGCCGATCACACGCTTGCGCTGATGGATTTCGTCGCTCGACACGCGCCGACGCCCGAGTACATCGCCAGCCACGAGCGGTTCCGCGGCCTCGTCTTGTTTCATCGCACTCAGGCACTGGCCGCGCTCGGACTCGAACGACGTAAGCCCGAGGAATCGATCGACTCGGTGCACGACGGCATTGCCAAGCTCTCTGCGCACGGGGAGACCTGGTCAGTCGATCACGAAGGTGAAGAACTGGTGAACGAGTCGCTCATCGAGCAGCTCAAAGTTCTCGAAACCGAGATCCGCAAAAACTTCGCGGTGTCGAAGACGCTCAAAGAGCAACTCGACGAAGCCGTGGCGATCGAAGATTACGAACGCGCGGCACGCATTCGGGATCTTATCCGGCTTCGGGGCGGCGCAAACCGCTGATATTACCGCAATTTGCCCAAACTGCGTGAACTGCGGCCAGTCGCGAAAGCGGTTTGCGGTCAGCCGTGATTTCTCGAGATTTTTGTAGTTTCCGCCATCCCAACTTTGTCTGCCTGCACGTTGACTTGTGCGAGGCCACCGTTTGGCGACGCGGATCTGACTGCGCGCATGCGTGACCATGAGCGCAGTCAGGTTCGTCACGCGCTTGCACTTTTTGTGGCTGCGTGTTTCGGTCTCGCCGTGTGCGGCCGTTCCGGTCGTCACTCACTCATCAACGACGCGCACGGTGATGACCGAAGCCAAACAGGACGTGTGCCGAGGGGTCCTCTCAACTCTCTTCAACGCGATCTCTAGAGGATGGAACACATCATGAAGCGTGCATTGCTGGCCGTGTTGTTGCTCGGCTTTGCAGCCGATGCGCAAGCAGGTGTTACGGTAGGCAGGACCGACCTGATCACCGACAACCAAGGCGCCAATCCCGCGTTGACCACCGACCCCAACCTTGTGAACGCGTGGGGCATGTCGTTCTCTGGCACGAGCCCATTCTGGGTCTCGGACAATGGCACCGGCCTTTCCACGCTTTACGCCGTCAATCCGCTGACGAACATCCCGGTCAAGCAAGGGTTGGAGGTCAGCATTCCAGGCGACGGCTCGGTCACTGGTCAATTCTTCAATCCCGACACGACCGCGTTCAACAACGACCGCTTCCTGTTCGTGAGTGAAGACGGCACGATTTCAGGCTGGCGCGGGGCACTGGGAACGCAAGCCGAAGTCTTGCAAACGGGTTCGGCGAGCAATGTGTACAAAGGCGTGACCGAAGCAAGCGTTGGTGGTCATAGCTACATGTATGCCGCGAACTTCCGCGCTGGCACCGTCGACGTCATCAAAGGTGATGCCGGGGCTCCAAGCTTGACCGGCAACTTCACCGATCCCAACCTTCCCGCCGGCTTTGCTCCATTCAACATTCAGAATCTTGGCGGCCGGATTTATGTCACCTACGCGCTTCAGGACGGCGCGAAGCATGATGACGTCGCGGGTGCGGGGAATGGGTTCGTCGACGTGTTCGACACTCAGGGCAATTTCCTGGGCCGGATTGGTTCCCAGGGTACGCTGAACTCCCCCTGGGGCCTGACGATTGCCCCTGCCTCACTCGGCAGCTTCGCAGGCGACCTCCTGGTGGGTAACTTTGGCGACGGCCATATCAATATCTTCAACCTCGCCAACAACACGTTCGTCGGTCAACTCAACGGCCAGGACGGCAATCCGATCGCGATCGACGGCCTCTGGGGCCTCGCCGTCGGCAACAACGGATCGGCCGGCAGCAACCAGAAGATTTATTTCACGGCCGGTCCAGACGGTGAGTCGCATGGACTCTTCGGCGTGCTGACTCCCGTGCCCGAGCCAGCATCGCTGGGTATCGGCGTGATGGGCGTGTTGATCGGAGTAATCGCCTACCGCAGGCGCCGCGCCGTCTAATCGTCGGAACACCTTGATCCAAAAGCAATCGTCCCCGGTCCGACAGACGAGTCGGACCGGGGACGTTTAAGCTTTATGTCAAACCTGATTTAAATGATCACCAAACAACTGTTTCGGCGGGAAAAATCGGCCCTTCGACGCAAACGCGCTTCAGGTCGATCGAGCCGTCGGGCTGGCGAATCTTGGCGACGCAGCTAAAGCACGCGCCGAAGCCGCACGCCATGTGATTTTCGAGCGAAAGGTCGCACGGCACGCCAAACTCGGCGACGAGCTTCGACAGGCTCGCAAGCATCGGCGGCGGTCCGCAGCCAATGATCTGCGAAGGGCGATCCCCGCGTTCGAGTCGGGCGCGAAGGAGATCGGTCACGAATCCATGATGTCCGAGCGAGCCGTCGTCAGTCGCAAGTTCGACGTCAATCCCCGCGCGAGCGAAATCATCAAGACCCGCCGCGAGCGTTGCGGTGCGAACCCCATAGAGCAACTGAGCCGACTGACAAGCATTCGTCTGTCGCACGCCACCATAACTCGCAGCGCCCATCCACCAGCGGCCAAGCGCGAGAAACGGCGTCTGGCCGATACCACCAGCGACGAACACGACATTTCCGCCAGGACTCGCGCCGAAAGGATGCCCGAGCGGTCCCCATACCGATACCACGTCACCCGGACGCCTCGTCGCGAGCTCGGCCGTTCCGCGACCAAGCACGAGGTAAACGACGTCGATGGCGTCGCCGTGAACCTCGTAAATGGCGAACGGTCGGCCGAGCAGGGGGTCGATGGTGCGCGTGGTGCGCACCATCACGAACTGGCCCGGCTGGATTGTTGCAGCGATGCCGGGCGCTTCGAGGCGGAGGCGATAGGTCCGATCGGCGACGGCCACGTTTTCCACCACGCGCGCGAGGACTTGCGTGGCACACTCAGGGGCAACCGCGTTCAACGTGGGAAATCCTTTCGCGTTCAGTCGGACTTGTTACCGCCAGGCCGGCGCCTGGGCTTGAGCGGAGGAGGCGACTTGCGCACGCCTTTCGGCTTCGACAACGGCCGCTTGCCACTCGGTCCCGAGCGCTCGCCGCCGCCGGCTCCCTCCATCCCCAGCACGCGACGACCGCGGCTCGGCATGTAGTCGCTGCCGAGGGGATCAACCTCCCGCTCGCTGTCATCCCGACGCTTCGCCGGGGCAGGTCCGCCCGGTCCGCGCTGCGAGGGCGGCAGTTCACGAGGACGCGGCACCGGCTGGCCATCGCGAATCACCGGGCCTTTCGGTCGCGGCACCGGCGGTTCGTTGTCATCGTCGTCATCATATTCGAGTTGCGTGCGACGATCGCCACGCGCCGGCTTGCGGTCGGAAGTCGGCCGGGAGGGTGCTCCGGAGGGACGCTGATCGCGCTCGGGCCGTCCCATGTTTCCTGAGGGACGTCCTGCGTTTCCTGTCGGTCGAGGCGCGCCGCTGTTTGAGCGCGGACCACGTTCCTCGGCATTGGGTCGCGGCTGCTCTGCACGCGGGCGAGGCGGACGCTCGGCCGCACGCCTTTCACGCGGGAACGGCGCGACATATTCGCCCGCGGCAACCTTGCGAAGCATGCCGACTTCATTCGCCGTGAGGGGGCGGAACTCGCCCGACGACAGCCCCTTGATCGTTATCGGCCCCACCGCGATGCGCGTGAGCGACATCACCTTGTGGCCGAGCTTCGCCAGCATTCGCCGCACCTCGCGGTTCTTCCCTTCGGAAAGCACCATTTCGAGGATCGTCGATTCCCCACGCTTTCCAACCGCGCGAACTCGCTTCGCCCGCACCTTACCTTCGGCGAGCCAGATACCGTCGGTGAGTTGCTTGAGCACTTCAGGAGTTGGCGTACCGGCGCAGACAACGCGGTACAACTTCTCAACGCCGTACTTGGGATGCGCCAGCTTGTGCGCGAGCGTGCCGTCGTTCGTGAGAATGATCAGGCCGTTCGACATTTCGTCGAGCCGACCGACGGTATAGACGCGTTGCGGGATTTCAGGGAGCAAGTCGAGCACGCGCGGCCGGCCGGAGGGGTCGGCGTTCGTCGAGACGTAACCCTTCGGCTTGTAGACCGCGAAATAAACCGGCTTCTCAGCAAGAATCTTTTCGCCGTCGACCGCGACACCAACGCCGCGTGCATCGCACTTCGAGCCAAGCTCGCGCACGACCTTACCGTTCACGGTAACGCGACCCGCGAGAATCAATTCCTCGCAGGCTCGGCGAGAACCCAGACCCGCATGAGCCAGAACCTTTTGAATCCGGTCGTCGCTGCCCTCGGTCATCTCTCTGGGCGTGGGATGGCCAGTTCGCCGCGGCCGGCGGGGACGGTCATCGTGCGGGCGCGGCCCACCGGGACCACCTGGGCCTGATGGACGACGGCCGCCTGGGCCTCCACCTCCGGGTGGTCGGCGAGCACCTGGGCCGCCTGGCCGCGCATCGCGCGACTGCGAGTTGAAACGGCTCCCCTTGCGCGGGGGTCGACTTTGATCCATGGGACAAATCCTGCTCGCAAAGCGAGCGCTGCTGCATGACGTGCGGATGTATGCAAATCGTAACCCTGGCGCGGCGCAACGTCCACCCTTGCCAGGAATTCTGATGTCCAGGTGTTTTTATGCTTGTCCAGGCGCGGCCGGCTGCTGCTGCGTCAGGCAGTGCAACGTGCCAAGCCCCCAAACCAGGTCGACCGCGTGAATGCCGACGATTTGACGATCGGGGAACAGTTCGGCGAGCGTATCGAGCGCAATGCGGTCGGCCGGATCGTTGAACGTCGGAACCAGCACAACGCCATTCGCGATGTAAAAATTCGCGTAGCTCGCCGGCAATCGCTGACCTTCGAACACGACCGGCCGCGGCATCGGCAGTGTCACCACGTTGAGCGGTTTACCGTCGAGGTCGGTCGCCTCCTTCAGCCTGACGAGATTCTCAGCGAGCGGTTCGTAATTCTCATCGTTGACGTCGGGTTCGATCACCGTAACGACCGTCGTTTCATTCACGAAACGTGCGAGGTCATCGACATGGCCGTGCGTGTCGTCGCCAGCAATTCCCTTGTTCAGCCAGATCACCTTGCGCACGCCGAGATTGTCGGCAAAGGCGCGTTCGTAACCTTCGCGATCGAGGCCGGGGTTGCGCTCCTGCACGTCGGACAGCAGGCATTCTTCAGTCGTCAGCAGCAAACCCGCGCCGTTAACGTCGATTGAGCCGCCCTCGAGCACAACACGGCGCCGTTCACCTTCAACGTCTATCGTTGGCTCCCAGCGCTGCCAACCGAGGCCTTTACCAATTTTCCGCGGCACCTGCTCGTCGCGCTTGTGATTTTCATACTTCGCCCAGCCGTTGAACCGCCAGTTGATGAGCCCGACGCCAAACGTCGTTGCCAATTTGGGGTTGGTGACGAACGTTGGTCCGGTGTCGCGAGTCCAGACGCGATCGGTGCGAATCTTGTGAAAGGTGACACGATCCAGATCGACGCCTGCACGTTCGAGCCGGTTTGACACCTGGCGCTTCGCTCGTCCGCCGTTGACCAGAATATTCACGGATTCGAACGGGGTGAGATTCTTGACAATCTCCGTGTAAACCCAAGGGATCGGCCCGAACTTTCCGGGCCAATCTTCGCGATTGTGCGGCCAGGCAATCCACGTCGCGACGTGTGGTGCCCATTCAGCCGGCATGGAGTAGCCGAGCGACGCGGGGGTTTCGAGATTTTCGTTTTCGTTCGGCTCAGTCATGACGTTTGATCGAGAAAGCGTTTGGTGATTCCGCCGTACGCGTCGATGCGACGATCGCGCAGGAACGGCCAGTGCTGGCGGGTGGTTTCAACGAGCGCGGGATCGCATTTCACGACCAGGATTTCTTCCTTGTCGCGCGACGCGCGAGCGAGCACGCGTCCAAACGGATCGGCCGCAAATGTGCCGCCCCAGAATTCGATGCCGCCATCCGCGGGACCTTCGTGACCGATGCGGTTGACCGCCATCACGAACAGACCGTTGGCGATCGCGTGGGCGCGTTGCATTGTTTCCCACGCATCGGACTGAGCCGCACCGAACTCAGCTTTTTCGCTGGGGTGCCAGCCGATGGCCGTGGGATAGAAGAGCAAATCGGCACCGGCCAGCGAGGTGAGCCGCGCCGCTTCGGGATACCACTGATCCCAGCAAACGAGCGTACCGACCCGAGCCACCGACGTTTCGATCGCCTTGAAACCAAGGTCGCCGGGCGTGAAATAAAACTTCTCGTAATAGAGCGGATCATCAGGGATGTGCATCTTCCGATACAACCCGTTGATCGCCCCATCGGCGTCGAAAATGACGGCGGTGTTGTGATAAACCCCAGCCGCGCGACGCTCGAAGAGCGAGCCGACAATCACCATTCCGGTTTCGCGGGCAACCGTGCTGAGTGCCTCGGTCGACGGGCCAGGAATAGGCTCGGCCAGTGCGAACAGCGAGTGGTCTTCGGTCTGACAAAAATATTGAGATCGAAACAACTCGGGCAAACAGGCGATCTGGCACCCTTTGCGGGCCGCCTCGCGGAGGAACTCGCACGCTCGCGCGAGATTCGCGTCGACGTCGAGCGAGCACCGCATTTGAATCAAGCCAACAGTGTAAGGTTTTGCGTTTCGGTTCATCGGCGTCTTAAAGCGTGAGCGGTCCGCCTTTGGGAGGATCCGGTTCATGGAAAAGCGAATCGAAGATTGTACGCAAACGGCCGCCCAATGGGTAGGGGCGATCGCAAGTTGGATCCGAAAACGACGATTCTTCATCTGGAATTTTCATTCATGGATTCGCGTGAGAGAATTCGCAAGAGGGCACTTGTATTTCTGTACACAAAGAGCTAACGTACACCATCGATGACGATTGTTCAGAAGACGTAAGCCTACCCGTCGAGAGGAAGGGCACTGCAATGTCGCGGGAAAACGAAGGCGGAAAATCGGTTGGTTTTGTTGTGGTCGGATTGGCAGCAATCGTAGCGTATGGCGGTTGGGCGTTTTTGGCGGCCGAGTTCTTTCAGAACGATCCCCGCAGCCCGGGCGGCAAAGCTGATTTTTGGGGTAACAGCATCGAACAGCTTTCGAATTTCGCAAGTGTTATCAGTTATGGAATGCGCGAGCGGTTGTGGATGTTAATTCTGGTTGGCGTTCTCGAGGTCGGAGTCATTGTGCTCTGGGTCGTGATGAAGAAGCTGGAAAAGGAGTTGTGGGCGAAGTGAAAACGGGCGGCGATTCTGGCGTGGGTGCGTTGGCATGGGTAGATTTGCCGGATCGCTCACGCTCTATGAAGTTCCAAACCCGCGTATTCACGAGGTTCCACATGTCATTCACTCGCCTGGGAATTGTTCTCTCGATCCTGCTGCTTGGTCGTGTCGCTTCAGCGGCGGAGAACACCGCTCCGCTTGTGGGCCGGTGGGATCTGACAATGAAGGGCTCTGACGGCAGTGAGTTTCCGTCGTGGCTCGAAGTTACGGTCTCCGGGCGGACCACCCTCGTCGGTGCGTTTGTCGGCCAGTTCGGCAGTGCTCGGCCGATCTCGAAGATCGAGTACGACAACGGCGTTGCGCAGTTCACGATCCCGCCGCAATGGGAACGGCGGTCGGACGACCAACGGTTCACGTTCAAGCTCGAAGGTGGACAGATCAAGGGCGAAACAACCGACGAGAAGGGCCACCGCGTGACCTTTGAAGGACGCCGTGCACCTGCTCTCAAACGAAAAGGCGAGCCGGCGTGGGGCCAAACCATTGAACTGTTCAACGGCAACGATCTGACCGGTTGGCATGCTCGGAACACCGGAGCGAAGCACGGCTGGGTCGTCCGTGATGGCTCAATCGTCAACGAAAGTCCTGGCAACGATCTGGTCACCGACAATCGCTTCAACGACTTCAAACTGCACGCCGAGTTTCGTTATCCCAAGGGGAGCAATAGCGGCATTTATCTCCGTGGCCGGTATGAGTTGCAGATTGAAGACAACTACGGCGACGACCCGGAAAGTCACAAGATTGGCGGAGTCTACGGCTTCTTGACTCCGAGTCGAAATGCTTCGAAGCCGGCGGGCGAGTGGCAGACGGTCGACGTCACGCTGATTGGTCGCGAAGTCACCGTGATCTTGAACGGCGAGCGCGTGATCGACCGGCAATCAATTCCGGGAATCACCGGCGGCGCGCTTGAAAGCGATGAGGGTGCGCCCGGTCCGATCATGATTCAGGGCGATCACGGCAAAGTTGAATTTCGCAAGTTGACGCTTACCGAACGAAAGTGAACCTGGCACGTTGTGGCGGATGGCGTCTCGTTGTCCGCCGCATCTTTTGGTGAAGGCTCTTGGACTCCCAAGACAAATATTCATCCGCTCATTATTTCAATTCATGGTGGGTTGGCCCGCCTTGGCCGTCGCGAGCCCTGTTAATCGCGATGGTCACTTACGGGTCAAGAATGAGTGAACCGGCGGTTGGCGCAAAATTCGCTTAATACTTCGGTTGTAGCAAACTGCCGAATCGGTTAAGCCTGGGCTCCAGCTCGCAGCCTGAGGGTGCCGGTATGGACGTCTTGCGCCCTGAGCCGATCGAAGCGAACGGAGTAGCCACCATGTATCACACCGCGCTCGCCAAAGACGAATTCGTTGAGTGGAGCAAGAGTTACGACAAGAGCATCCTTCAATTGCTCCTCTTCGGGCCGTCGCATCGCGCTGTGATCAAGCGGCTGCGGTCGCAGTTCGGCGATCGGCCATTCCGCGTGCTCGATGTTGGTTGTGGCACAGGGGTTTTCGCCGAAAGAATGCGCACTGCGCTTCCTCACGCCGAGGTCTGGGGCGTGGACCTCGTTTCGGCGATGCTCGACAAGGGCCGCCCCCGCTATGCGGCTCACGAAGGGCGGATCATCCCCATTCAAGGCGACTCAGAACGGCTCCCGTTCGCAACCGCGTCGTTCGATGCCGTTACGTGCTGCAATAGTTTCCACCACTATCCCCACCAGGATCGTGCGGTTGCAGAGATGCGCCGAGTGCTCGTCTCGGGCGGTAAGCTGATGCTCATCGACGGCTATCGCGACATGCCATGGGGCTGGCTCATTTATGATGTTTGCGTCGCTGGTGTCGAAGGTGCTGTACATCACTGCTCGGCCAAGCGATTCCGCGATCTTCTTGCGGGTGCGGGCTTCATCGAGCACGCGCAACGTCGGCACCCTGGATTTGCGCCGTTCATCTTCAATGAAGCGTCCGCACCCGCGATGGTGCCGCTGCCACACATCGGGGTTGCGAACGACGCTGCGCAAAGAGGCCGCGTTACGGCAGAATCCGCTGCCCGACAGCGGAATTAAGCTTCAACATCGCGCGACGATGGCGGACGAGCGAATCGCGATACTGGCGGACGACCTGATCAAAATCATGCTCGGCCGTTAGAAATGCGAGCTCGTCTGACTTGCCAGCAAGATAAAGCTTGGTCACGCGATCGTGTTCACCCTGAGCCTTGGGCAGAAGCGATTTCTCGATCCGCCGCACGGCAGTCAACGTCACGTTGTACTGCCGCTCGGCCTGCCTGATTTCCATCACGATTCGCTCTTCGAGAGCCTGAAGCTCGATGTGGGTCTGCGTGACGTTGAGCTTCGCGCGATGAATGTTGCCCTGGTTTCGGTTGAAGACGGGCAGCGGTACTCCCAGCCCAACGCCCCATGAATGCGCGCTCTTCATCCCGAGTGGTGAGTTGTCCTGAAACGTGTAGGGTTGCACGAGGACGAAGAGATCAGGATAGCGATTTGCGAGCGCAAGTTGCACGTCGGCCTCGGCACGACTCATCCCCAAACGATATGCACAAAGATCGGGGCGGCTCACGAGCGCAAGTCGCAATAGCGACGCGAGATCGACCGGAATCTCCCCCGAGTCATGTAAACTGCCGCGGATCGTCAGCTTTTCGGCATCTTCGGGGGGCATGCTCAAGAGCGTGCCGAGCGCCCGAAGGTCGGATTTGTACTGTTCCTCGGCCTCTGTCAGCGCGATCTCCGCCGATTCTCGCTGAACTTCGAGACGCTGATCTTCGTCCTGGTTCTTTCGCGTCTTCGATGGCTCGGTGACAAGTTCAGCGACTGCCTGACGAGCCTCGCGCACGGTCTCGCGCGTGGCGAGGACATCGACGTACTCGGTATAGACGTCATCAATCGCCTGGCGAACGGCGTCCTGGTATTGCGCCTCGATCACCCGCTTGGCACGATAGGCGACAAGCGTGCGTGACTTCCGCTTTCGAGTAACGTCGAGCGGATAGCTCACATTCAGGTCGTACTGCGTTTGTCCACCAGGTCGAACGCGTGAGAACGCGCCGAAAGGGACGCAAGTCACGTCGGTGTAAAGAACTGGGTTCGCCCGCAAGCTGGCGGTTAGAACGTCGGCCTCGGCTTGCGGAATTTCGAGCGACTTCGATCGCAAGTCGGAATTGCGGTGCACGACGCGGTTAATTGCCTGGTCGAGCGTCAATCCGTCGGCCGGGCCATCCTCATCGTCCCGAGGCAGCGCGAGGGCCCCAAACGGCGACGCAACACCCACGGCTGAACGTCGCGCCATGGGGGGAGCCGTCAGCGCGGGAGTGAGTGGCACGGCGGCTTCGGGCACAAGTCGGCTCTGGCTTGGAGACGTCGAATCGGGAATGACGTGCGCACCCTTCGAGCCGATCTGCGACTCCAGCACGGCTTCGCCAGCGCCCGGACTACCTCCAAGCGGATTCTCCCCCGCACCCGGAGCGGGCCCGAGTCTTGGCTGTCGCGACGCTGGTTCGTAAACCTCACCGCGAGGCGCACCAAGGCCTTGCGCTTGCGCCGGTTGCCCGACCAGAAGCGTCGCGATCCCAATCGCCAATACCAAAAGAGTGACGCGACGAGCCAGCACGGTTCCGCGACTCTCAAACGCCTTCCGCGAACGCCGCATCCTTATCAGCGCTTCGCCTTCTTCCTAATTTATCGGTTGATGCGAAGTTCGTGGTGACAATATTGTTGGTTGGGGATGATCCGCGGCGATCGAGCGCAAAATCAAACGGGGCAAGCGCATGGAACTCCACGCGCCGCCCCGAAGTTGATCGAAATCGCGGGTGACTTACTTCTTTTCAGCCTTCTCGGCAGGAGGTGTGTAAGGCTTGGTGATTTCGAGAACTTCCACTTCGTAGCCGAGGTTGGCATTCGCCGGCACAAGCGGTGGGAAGCCCTTGGTACCGAAGCCCAGGTCGAACGGAATCACCAGGTGCCGCTTCTCACCGACCTTCATGCCCGGAATACCGAGGTCCCAGCCCCGCATCACCTTGCCGGCACCAATGGTCAACGTGATCGGTCCACCCTGTTCGTAAGACGACTGGAACGGCGAGTTGAGCTTACCGTTCGCAACCCGGCCAACGAAGTGAACGCGAATCTCGTCGCCCGGCTTAACCGACGGGCCAGTGCCGGCCTTTAAGGTCGTGTAGGTCAGGCCGGTGCCCGCCTTCTTGGTTTCACCTTCAAGGGTGGGTTCGGCGATGTTCGTGGTCAATCCGCCATTCGCTTGCGTCACCAGGGCGGTCTCGCCGAGCGCTTCCGAGCCAGTTCCCGCCGTGGGCTGCGGAACGCGAGGAGTCTCGATGCCAGGCGGCACGATAGGAGCGAGATCCGGCGGTTCATCGCATCCAGCAATGGCGAGCAAACCTAGAAGGACGATCAATCCCGTTCGCGGCAGCATGGATCATTATCCCCGGGCAGAATCAACGAGACGAATTGAATGAAAACGAGGTCGGCCGCACGACTTGGCAAGTCGACCTCAGGATGTCCTTCCATTATGCGGAAATCGTCCCCCGTCCGACCAGTCCCGATTTGCCAACTTTCCCTGGTTGACCTTAATCGAACTGCTCGACCGAACTCATCAGGTGGACCAGCGAGACGCTAATCTTGCCGGAAAAACAGACATCGACATCCCAACCCGGCCGACGGGGGCGAGCGTGATAACTACCTCGATACTGCGCGCTTGCGCCGTCGATCCGGTAGTCGAGCAAAAGCGGCGACGGATCGACCTGGCAATAAACCACTTCGGGATAGCCCGGTCGGGCAGACGTATGCGGCAGGTTCACGTTCCAGAACGTCTCCGGCGGAATGGGCTGCGTGGTGAGCATGCCGATCACCTCGGCCGCCCATTCGGCTGCGAGCGACCAGTCGATCGGAATGCCCGCTCCCTTGTATTGCGAGACGGCGATTCCCGGAACGCCGTGAATCACTCCCTCACGCACCGCCGCAACGGTTCCTGAGTAATGGACGTCGGTGCCGAGATTTCCGCCTTCGTTGATTCCGGAGATCACCCAGTCGACCGGACCGGTCAGATGATGAAGGCCCAGTCGAACGCAGTCGGCGGGGGTGCCGTCGATGGCGAACTCGCCCCCGCCACGATCGACGACTTCAATCACGTGTTCCGGGCCGCTGACACGATGACTGCACCCCGAGAGGTGCGACACAGGCGCGATACGCACTGCCATCACGCGATCGCCGATCGCCTGCCTGAGAGCGGCGATTCCTGGTGCATCGAAACCATCGTCGTTGGTGAGAAGTAGCTTGCGATCAGATGACATAAGCATTGGTCTCATTGACGTTTGCGTGGGCCCGCCGAGACATTTTTCGCGCAAAACCGTTGACACGGCAAGCCCCGACTGGTAGATTCATCCTCGCACGGGGGATTAGCTCAGTTGGGAGAGCGCTTGCATGGCATGCAAGAGGTCAGGGGTTCAAGTCCCCTATCCTCCACTTTGATTCGATTCAAGCCCTTTGGTCTCGCGGCCAGAGGGCTTTTTCTTTGCGCCGATGCTTGGCGCGTCGAGAGTTCGAGGGAACCGATGCCTGTCCCTGACGATCCCGCCGCTTTTCGTTCGCAGGCAACCCTGCTTTACCAGATCATCTGCTGGGTGCTGCTGGCGTGCGTGATCGTCGCTGGAGCCGTCGGCTGGAAGCGCTGGAGTTATCGCGGCCTGGCGATCGGCGTGGGCGTGAGTGCGATCCTGGCGGCAATTGTCTGGTTTGCCATCTCGCTTCTCTGGGCGATGACGCAAGACGGCGCGTAAGCTCGGGCGGCCTCTCTCAAAGCAAAGGCCTGGAGTTGTGATCCCCAGGCCCTTGAAGACTTTGAACGCGCGACCCGGACCGATTACTCAAGCCGGCGTGATCGTGATCTTGAACACCGCGCCCGTCGCCACGCTGTTGCCGAAGTTGCCCGTGTCGGCGACGATTCCGCCGTACATGTAGCCCAACGTGGTTGGGCCGTTGATCCTGGCGAGGTCAAGCACCTCACCTTTGAAAACCGGAATGTCGGGGTTGGCGAAGAACGCAGCGCCCGCGCCGTACAGATTCGTCTCGCCCGAATTGTGGAACGGGCCGAGGTTGCTCGGTAACTGGTTCGGCATGATGTATTCCTGGAACGCCCCCGAGCGATTCTGCGACAGCGTCGTGACATCGTTCACGAACGGCAGTCCTGTGTCGCTAGTCAGTGCGCCAGTCGACGGATCGTAGTTGTAGAGACTGATACCTCCCAGCAAGAGCGTGTCGGTCGTGCCGGTTCGCGAGTCGTAGAGCGCGACGTGTCCGCCCGAGTACTGGCTGAAGAACTGCTTGTAGTTCGAGTCGATCGCGCCGATGCCATTCGCCCCGACCAGCACCGGCTGTTGGTAGCCGGTCTGGTTGTCGGGATTCGAGTTGATCGTGAAAACGCCGCCAAGTCCGTTGATGCCAAGCTTGCCGTTTGGCAAGACGGTCTGAACCGACAGGTTTCCATCCCGGCGACGGTAATTGACTGGATCGAACTGGGCCTGATAGTTCTTGATCGCGAGCGTGTTTCCCTTGTCGACGATCGTGAAGCTGCGGATTTGATTCGTATAAACCTGCGACGAACTCGGATCCTGATATCCACCCTCGAAATCCTGGCCGAACATCAGGAATGTTCGATTTCCAGTCGTATTCATGTCGCCACCCGTTACGCGGAAGGCGTCGCCATGAATCTGCTTGACCTGTCCGGCTGCGCTCCCCTGATTGATCACCGCGTTGATCAACCCGCTCACGCTGACACTCGAAAGCGTGTCGTAAGTAACGAACTGTCCCGTCGTTGGGTCCTGAGAATACCCCCCGGCGGCGTAGAGCTTATCGCCGGACTGATAATATTCCTGGTTCGACGAAGCGAGCGATTTCCAGACCGAAACCGGCAGGCCGGTCGCGCTCCACGCTTCCGTCCAGACGTGCCCGGTCGCAGGATCGATCACGTAGATGTCATTATTTTGATTGGAGGGCGGGAAGTTGCTCGTCCCCGACCCTGCGCCTGAATCAAAGCCGTGAAGTCCGTTCGTCCGGCCCCCGAAAACCAGCCAAAGACCGTTCGCCTGCGCATGATCGGCCGATTGAATTGCCGGCGCTGGGATCGAATCAACTGGTGTGATTTGAATCGTGTAGGGCAGGTTGGAGGCGTTGGCGACGATCGGCTGGGGCGAAACGGGCTGATTTCCTGCCGCTCCCTCGAGAATGGTGACGTTGTTGCTCGCACCATTGGCCTGAATCACAGGTGTGACAAGATCGCCAACGTTCCCGGTCGAGTCATACATTCGGCCAGAGACCGTTGTGCTGCTCTGAATATTGCCAGTGACGGTGAGGACCTTGACGTTACCGTTCAGGTCGCGATAAAGACTGATTCCACCGGGCCCCTTGAGCGAGAGCAGGGTCCGCTCGCCGGTCGTCGCGTTCACGAAGTTGTACGACCTCGCTCCCGAAACGATGCCAGCGAAGTTGCCGCCGGGGGTGTAGTCGGCATCGCCATCGAAGGCCAGGCCCGATCCACTCACGAGCCCCTGATTCGGCGTGCCGTTGATGCTCACGCGGAAGAAGCGGCCGGGCTTGAGAGGTTTCGCGAGTGTCAGTTTGACTTGCTGAAGCGCATCGTCGTAAACCGCTGCGACTACTCGGTCATTCTGGCCCGAGGTCGTGACGATCGCCGGATTCGAGCCGGTCTTTACGACGTCCACACGGTAGTTGGCGACACTCGACGCAGACGCGGCGTTGAGGGATTCGGTGAATTGAATGACAACAGCCGCCTTCGTGCGTCCCGGCTGGGCGACGAGATTGGCCGCCATCGCTCCCGTATCGCTTGCCAGCAACTGTCGGCCTTCAAGTACTTCCGACACGCCACAAAATCGCCGGATGCGCATCATAGCAAGCCACCCCATTCAACGGTATTTGCGTATTTTCCCCAAACAAACAATTCCCCAGTTAGATTAACGGCCACTTTCACCTAATTAAAGAGGCTGGCTCAGAAAACGGTCGCCGACCGGCAGAGTCGCCCCCGATGTCTGAAATCTCACCACAACCGAATTCTCACGAAGCATCCGTTCGCGGCAGTTCCGACATGAGCGCGAACTGGTTGCCATCGGGATCGACGAACTCGGCAAGCCAAAGCTCGGTGTCGGCTGTGCGGTGAACGACGTGCGGCCTGGCGCGGAAGCTCACACCGCGACCTTCGAGCAACGTGTGCTCATCGTGAATGTTGGGCACGTGAAAATAGATCGTCGAGCCGCGCTGGGGTGTTTCCGTCGGCGGTAAGACACCAACGAGAAGGCGCACGCCGCCGCAGTTGAAGAACGCCATTTGCGGCGGCGCAGAGAAGAGGAAGGGCAATTCGAGAACGTCGCGATAGAACGCGACGGCTTGCTCAAAGTCCGAGACGGGAATTGCGAGCTGGGTGATTTTGGCATTCGCGAGACTCATTGGGCTCGCTCCAACGAAGTTAAATCAGCGCATGTTGCCGTAAAAGTTGAGGCAGATCCGCCACGCTTTCGATGACGTAGTCGGCACCGGCCGCGCGGAATTCGTCCTCAATCTGGGTCAGCCTGTTTGCGCGGTCGCGTTCAGACAGATTTGCAACCTCGTCGGCGGAAAGGCCCATCGAGTTGCCAGTGAGACTGACAGCGCACGCAGGCATCCCTGCGTTTTTCGCCGCCGCGATGCCGACGGGCGTGTCATCGACGACGAAAATCGTATTCATCGGATACACGTTCAGCCGCTGTGCTGCAAGGAAATTCATCCAGGGGGCAGGGCGGCCAGCGGGAACGTCGTCGGAGCAAATCACGACGTCGGGCTCGTAGCCGCCAATCGCAGCGATCGGCCGGACCACGTCCATCAACTCGCGCGTGTAGCCGGTCGACGACCCGATTTTCAGGCCATGCGAGCGCAGTTCGGCGATCGTTTCGGGAACACCTGCAATGACGTCTGAACCGCGTGCGAGCGTCGATTTCTGAAGCGGAAGAAAGTCATCGTACATGGCGCGAACGTCGGCGTCGGTGTGCAGTTCGCCGTACTTTTCACGCCAGAGCGCCGAGACTCGCGGCAACGACAGGATCTCGGCGATGTGTTCGTGCTTCGCGCGCCCCATCGGTCCACGCGCTTCCGCTTGTGAAATCAACACTCCCCTGCGCCGGAAGATTTCGATGAATACTTCAGTCGGTGCGCGGCTACCGTAATCGACCGTTGTGCCGGCCCAGTCGAGTAACACCGCTTTCAGCCGTTCCCGCCCCGCGCTCATGATTCTTGCTCCCAGTCGGACTCGGCGAGACCGAACGACATCGTCATACCTGAACCACCCGTTCCCGTTCGAATCCAAACGTCGGGAATCGGCTCTGCCTTGAAGATTGGCAACTGCGGATGCTTCGCGTAAATCCCGTGCCAGCGGGCTTCGATCGACCAGTCGGGCATCGCAAAAACCTTGCGAAGCTCGCGCATCATGAGTTCGTCGATCTCGGCCTTGTCGAAAGGCTCGATTTCGTTGCCATACTCGTGCGAGTCGCCCAGAATCACGCTCCCGGCATCGTTCTGAGACGCCATCACGTGGATTCCAAAACGATCGAGTTCCGGAGTTTCTCGTGCAACTCGTTTCTTGAGAGCATCGAGGCTCGGGCAGATATCGAAGTTGCGATAGTGCCGCAATGTGAGGCCACTGGCCAGATGAGGGCCTATGCGCCAGCCGTTGGCTTGAGGACGAGTGCGAAGCATTTGCAGCTTGCAGGAAACCAAGCCCGAACTTGCGAGAACTTCAGGGAAAAGCGTCGCGAAATCCGCCCCACCGCACACGATGATCCGATCGAACCGCCAGGTTTTCCCGCCAGATGATACGAGTTCGCCCTGCGAAACACGCGAAATTGTCGTGTCGAACTCGAATTGCACGCCGTACGCGGAGCTTAACCAATCGGGCAAGGCGCGAATCGCCGCAGGAGGATTCACACACGCTTCGGTTGGACTGAAAAGGCCACCGAGCAACCCCTCGGTATTCGCCGCGGGCGTCTGCTTGACGAGTTCGCGAGGTGAGAGCAGTTCGCACTCGACACCCAGGTCAGGAGCGAGCCTGTGGAACTCCTGCAACACCGCCCATTCATCTTCTCGATGCGCCAGATGGATCGAGCCGCAGGGGTTGATCCAGACGTTCGCATTCTGCGACGCGAACAGCCATCGTTTCCGCGATTTGAGCGCGATCTTGTACAACTCGCCAGCAGGTTGGCCGATTGGCCAGACCATGCCGAAGTTGCGAATCGACGCTCCGCTCGCGCGCGGCGAACGCTCGAAGACGGTCACATCATGACCGCGTTCCGCAGCTGACCACGCGTGTGCAAGCCCGACGATTCCAGCTCCGACGATTCCAACCTTACGCGCTGCCACTTAGTTCCGCTCCTGAAGAACGCGGTCAACATACTGCGCGAAGTGTTCGAGCGGAGCCGTGACAAGTTCGGGATCCTTCGCCGCATCGTCCCAACGTCTAAGGGCGACCGCTTCGGCAAAGAAGGCACGCGCCTCGAACTCGCAAACCTCTTCGGGCGACATCGGGCCGCCTTGCAACTTCAAGCTAATGACCGACGGTGTACTTAATTGGTCAAAATATGCTGATTCCGTAGCGCACAAATAGCGTTTGGCTGCGACGTGCAAGCCAACGGGAGAAACAACATCGGGACCAAATCGCTCGCCGAGCCAGCGGGCGGCGAGTTTCTCGTGCGCGTCGTCGATGCCTTGGTCGGGGGCGTCGTCGGGGAGGGTGTGGAGCAGGTGGCCGACATCGTGCAGGAGCGCGGCGACGATGAGAGCAGGGGAGGCACCAGACTCTTCGGCAAAGTGGGCCGCTTGCAGTGCGTGTTCTTGCTGGCTTACGGCCTCTCCGCCATATTGAGACTGCCCCTTGTTCGCGAAGAAAGAAAGGATTTCGACCGTTGTTGGATGATGTTCGCCCGCTCCCCACGCACTCATTTCACGAATTCCTCACCAGATCGCAACCTTGCCTGCTCAGGTGGGTGATTATAGTGACTTCCCCTCGGGAAAGCGTCCAGATGCGTGCAAAGATCGTGAGAATCCTTCATGAAGACGAGCACCGCAGAGTTGAGCCCCTCCACTTTTGAGCAGGTCCGCGACAAGCTCTGGGCGGTCTGGGCGATACTCGCCGCGTTCGGCTGCTACTTCTGCATGTACGCCTTTCGCAAGCCATTCACCGCAGCGACGTATGCCGATAGCACGCTCTGGGGGATGAACTTCAAAACGATCCTCGTCACCACGCAGGTGATGGGCTACACGATCTCGAAGTTCATCGGCATCGGCGTGGTGGCCGCAATGCCGCGCCACAAACGAGCGTTCGCACTCGTCGGCCTGATCGTCGTTGCCGAGGTTGCGCTCGTACTGTTTGGACTTACCCCACGTCCCTGGAATGCGGGTTTCCTGTTCCTCAATGGCCTGCCGCTAGGAATGGTCTTCGGCCTGGTGCTGGGGTTTTTGGAAGGCCGGCGCGTCACCGAACTGCTCACCGCCGGGCTCTGCGCAAGCTTCGTCCTCGCCGACGGTGTAACCAAGACAGTCGGCGCGTGGCTCCTTTTGCAGGGAGTTCCCGAGGATTGGATGCCATGCGTCGCGGGCGGGATTTTCCTTCTGCCATTTCTGGGCTGCGTGACTCTGCTCTCGCAGATTCCTCCGCCGTCAGAGAGTGACATCGCTGCCCGTACCGAACGTCCGACCATGACGCGTGCCGAACGAGTCTCATTCCTCAAACGCTACGGTGCCGGCCTGGCGCCGCTTGTTTTGACTTACCTCGCGGTCACGATCGTCCGCAGTATTCGTGCGGACTTCGCCCCCGAGATCTGGACCGGCCTAGGCGGCAGCACAGCACCCAGCAGGTTCACAATCACCGAGATTTATGTCGCGCTCGGCGTGTTCGCGGCGAATGGTGCAGCGGTGTTAATCCACGACAATCGCCGCGCTTTTTTCACAGCACTCACAACCTGCGGGTTCGGCATCGCCTTGCTCGCCACCGCGATAGTCTCTTACAAAGCCAGCCTTCTCTCGTCGTTCGACTTTATGATGCTCGTCGGTCTCGGGCTTTACTTGCCCTACGTCGCCATGCACACAACGGTCTTTGAGCGGTTGCTGGGAATGACGCCCGACCGCGGCAATCTCGGCTTCTTGATGACCCTGGCTGACGCGGTGGGCTATTTGGGATATGTCGCGGTGATGCTCGTGCGCAACTTCGTAGCGACGAGCAGCGACGCGCTGGGGTTGCTAACGCTGGCGTGCTGGGTGACGATTGGGCTTTCGACAATCAGCCTGGGTTTGAGCTGGCGCTACTTCGCACGGCTCAAACCAAGGCCAGTTGAGACTCTGGACTGATGACGACATCTCTCGCCGCCGTATTCGAAGGAACGCCCGGAGAGATCCGCCTGCGGCACATTGCAACTCCGCGCGCAGGGCAAGGAGAGATCCTCGTCAAAGTGCTCGGCTGCACGCTCTGCGGGTCCGACCTTCATTCATTCGAAGGCCGGCGAACCGTTCCCGTACCAACAATTCTTGGGCACGAAATCGTCGGCGAGACTCTCGAGTTTGGAGACGAAGCTCCGAGGGTCGACCTCGGCGGCAAGCCACTCAAACAAGGTGATCGCATCACCTGGGCAATCGTTGCGAACTGCGGCGAGTGCGCCCTTTGTCGTTGCGACCTGCCGCAAAAATGCTTGAACGGCGTGAAGTACGGTCACGAGGCATTTGAAGTCGAGCGCGTGCTTCTCGGCGGATTTGCGGAGCATTGCATACTTGTGCCAGGGACCGCAATCGTCCGACTTCCCGACGATATGCCGCTCGCGGTCGCATGTCCCGCAAGTTGCGCCACGGCGACGGTCGTGGCCGCGATCGAAGCGGCCGGCGATCTCTCCGGCCGAACTGTCTGCATCATGGGCGCAGGAATGCTCGGGCTGACGGCGTGTGCCCTGGCGCGAACGCACGGGGCCAGCCAAGTCCTCTGCGTCGATCCCATTGAAGAACGTCGACAACAAGCTCACTCGTTTGGCGCGACGCGAACGTGCGATCCGAGTGGATTTGCCGACGTTGCTACTGAACTCGTCGGCGCATTTGGCTTCGACGCGTGCATCGAACTCTCCGGTCACTCGAGCGCGGTGCAATCAGGACTGAGCCGCCTGCGACTGGGCGGGACGCTCGTGCTCGTCGGTTCTGTTTTTCCTGGTGGCGCATTCACGATCGATCCCGAACGAATCGTCAGACGCAACCTGACGATCAAGGGAATTCATAACTACGCACCCAAACACTTGACCGAAGCTGTCGAATTCCTTTCGACCGCAAGACATGCATTTCCGTTTGAATCATTGGTCTCGGCGTGGTATCCGCTGGCTGCGATTGCCAAGGCTTTCACACAAGGAAGTCGACCAGGAATCGTACGAGTGGGCGTGTGTCCGACGGATCAAGCGCCCTAAGAGCAGAACTCCGCAACGCCGAACAGCGATCAATATCTGGGTCGCCGCCTAACTTTCAAAAGAGATCCTGTACGCGATTGCATCCTTCGCTGCCTTCGCTTGCTTCTGTTCAAAACTTCTTCGCTCCAATAAAACAATGCAATCCCAACTACTTATTGTTTTAAACATAAGGTAGCGAAGGCAGCGAAGATTCCGTTAGATGCAAGCAATGACAGCGGGTAACGCAGGGGCGTGAGTGGATTACACGTATGCGTCCGAAATGTGCAGCTTTCGATTCTTAGGAGTGCGTGAGGCCCATGCCACATTCCAGCAGAGGCAAAGCGACGCATTGCTCCAAAGCTCAGGGGCTACGAAGCCGCGCCGGCTTGCGGTATAACTATCGCGATCCACGAAATCTCTTACATCGCGATCCTGCCGGAGCATCCCCGAGATGAGTTCGAATGATTTTGATCTAAGATCATATATTCGCGATGTACCCGACTTCCCCAAGCCCGGCATCATCTACAAAGATATTACCCCGCTTCTCGGCCACGCCGATGCGTTCAAGGCGACAATCGATCGACTCGCCGACCGATTTCGCGACGCACAGATCGATGTGATTGCCGCTCCCGAGGCTCGCGGCTTTGTCTTCGGCGCGCCGCTGGCTCTCGCGCTTGGCCTGGGATTCGTCCCCATTCGCAAGCCGGGCAAGCTGCCGTACAAGACGATCTCGCTGTCCTATGCCCTGGAGTACGGCACGGACACGCTCCAAGTGCATAACGACGCGCTCGAGCCCGGAAGGCGCGTGCTACTTGTCGACGACGTTCTCGCCACCGGCGGAACGATTCAGGCCTGCGCTGGCCTGGTCGAGCAGACTGGCGCAGAGGTTGTCGCCTGCGCGTTTATCCTCGAACTAGGCTTCCTGGGCGGCCGTTCCCGGCTCACGTCGCGTGATGTCTTCAGCCTGATCGAGTATTGAAATGGACTCAACCGCTCGCGCTGTCGGCGAGCGGTTTACCACGAACCGCCGATGCTGAAGTTGAACGCCTGCATGCGGTCTTCGGGTCCCTTCGAGAGCGGGAATGCGAGATCAAACGCGAGTGGGGCCTGCTTGAACACCTGCGGGATCAGGATACGGAGACCGGTACCAACCGAGACGCGATAGTTCGTGATGCTGTAGGTGTTTTCAACCGTACCGGAGTCGAGGAAGACGACCTGGTAGAACGTGTCGCGAGCGTTCCAGGGGAAGCGATACTCAATCGACGCGAGCGAGCTGTAAATACCGCCGGTGTTCACGTTCAGGTCGAAGGCACCGATACCGCGGTACTGGAAGCCGCGCAAGCTGTTAAGGTTACCTGCGAAGAATCGTTCGTAGATCGGGGTGTCGAGGCTAGCCGCACCGAAGAATCCGCGAATCGTCAGCACGCGCTTACCGCTACCGTCGGGCCGTGAGCCAGTGGTGAAGTACTGGCGGGCTTCAGCCGTCAGCTTGCCGAAGTTGAAGGTGCCAAATCCCTGCTCGTAAGCGAGTTCCATGAACCGTCCGCTCGACGTCAGGAACGGGTTGTCGCGAGTGTCGATCTTGAAGCTGGGGCGCAACGAAATCAGCGTCGAGTGACCTGAAGCGGCGAGCAACAGAGCAGGGGCCGGGTAGCGAAAGCCGGAGATGTCGACGTCTTCCGCACGGACACCGAGTTCCGCCACGGCCTGAGTGCCGATTCGGTGAGCAAACGCCATCTTGCCGCCGCTTCGAAGCTCTTTCCAGTCGTAATAAAAACGACTGAGCTGGTAGCCTTGAAGACTGAAACCAAGATCGAGGTCGAAGATCGCCGGGTCGAAGAATCGCAGCGAGTAGTAGTTGATGAGCGTACCGGGCATCAACTCGAGGCTAAGCTGCTGACCCGCACCGCGAAACGCACGACCCTGGCGGAAATCGTCCCAGGAGCGGGGAATCGCAAGCAGGTTGAAGTTGTTTTCCGTCAGTGAGAGATTGCCGTAAAGACCGCCGAACGAGCTGGCACCGGCACCGAGCACGAAGCTGGCGGTGGGGGCTTCCTCAACGCTCGCGATGACGTCGGCATAAGCCTGGTTTGCGGTGAACGGCTCCTGACGGTCAACGATGTTCGAATTCGCGTTTCCCGCCGGATAGGTAGGACCCGCACCTGACGGATTACTCCGGTCAAACTCGGACCCACCGGGTCCGTTGGGCAGGCCTCGGAACTTGTCGACACCTCGACCCCCGCGACGCGGCGGCGCCAGTTTGGGGTCGAAGACCGGGAGATCGTTGGATGGCATCGTGTCCGGCGCCGGGCTGAACCGGCTGCTGGCGTCGCTGCCGAAGGGTGAGCCGGACGCAGATCCACCCGGTGAAACTTCAATCGGCGGCGGGGCGTCGAGCGGCGGCGGAGTTGGCTCTTCCGGACTCTGGAACCGCGTGAGGTTCACCGAGTTCATGTCGAGCGCTGTGTCGCCGAATGGCCGATCCGCCGTTCGCTTGTTCACGATCTGAACGTTGACGACCTGGCCCTTTTGGGGGTTCATCTGGAAGTAGCCAGTCATGCTCAAACGCTGCTTGAAGTTGTCGACCTTCTTCGAGTCGAGCAACTCGCCCGGCAAGAGCGCGGCGTAATTCGCGTGACGGCGGGCAACCTTGTCGAGCGTGCGATGGTTCCCCTTGATGACGAGCTCGCCCAGGCGGAACTGCGGGCCCTCATCAATCTTGTAGACGAGGTCGACGACGTTGGGCTCGGGCGTCACTTTCCAGCCTGGATCAACTCGTGCGTCGATATGCCCACGCGAAAAGTACTTGTCACGGAGGAACTCGAAATCGGCGGTCTTGATCGACTCGCTCCAGAACTGCCCGGAGTGCAGCCTGAGGCCGGTCATGAGTTCGTCGGTCTTGAAGATCTTGTTGCCTTCAAGAATGACCTTCCGGACCTTGTACCGCTTCCCTTCATCAATCACAAACGTGACGTTTCGTTTACCCAGATCTTCCCCGCTGCGCACCACCGGCTTCACACGAGCTTCGAGAAACCCGTTCTGCTGGTAATACTCGGTGATCTTCTCGGCGTCTTCGTTGAAGCCTTCCTTCTCGTAGTGACCGAGCAAATTGATTCCAAACAGCGGCTTTCGGCTCGCAAGTTTGGCACGAAGGATCGCGTCGCTCGCCCATTCGTTGCCGATGAAGCCGATATCACCAACTTTGTACTTCGGCCCCTCGAAGATCTCGAAGATCACGTCACGATCTTCGGACTTCCCGCCCTTGATCAGCTTCACCTCGGCCTTTTCGTAACCTTTATCGAGATAAAGCTGCTTGATCTGCTGCTCGGCGAGACGGGTGTGAACCGCGTCGGCACGGGCACCCTTCTTCAGGCCGGTCGCTTCTTCGATGTCCTTGAGCTTGACGGCCGAACGACCGCGGAACGTGACGCTATTCAGGACCGGCATTTCCTCGACGCGGAACGTGAGGATCACGCCTTTACCATCTGGCGACTTCGCGACGCTGTAGTCTTCCTTGGCGAAGAATTTCAGGTCGTGGATTCGTCTCAGGTCGGCGTCGATCAGCGCACGATCGAGCGGACGGCCCGGTCGAGTTTTGATCACAGCGCGGACCTTATCGGTCTCGACCGAAGTGTTCCCTTCGATCAAGACCTGTTGAATAGTAAGACCTTCGACTGGAGCATTGGCGGCTTGCGCCGGCGTACGAAGGCCGAGGGCCATGAGTCCGCTGGCGATGACGACGCTGACGACGAATCCGTGAAGGATTCGCGTTGGCGAGAGGGTCGTCGCCCGAGCGAGGTCCACGGCGGCCCTCTTGGCCTGCCGCGGTGTCTCCAGTGCGCCGCGTGTCATGAAAGATCCGTCCCGAAGGCGGCCGCCTCCAGCGAAAGTCCAGCACTCCGGCGCTCGCTCCTTGATGGAGTGAAGTCGCCGTTTCATGCAGAAATCGCAGGAAAACAGCCCGTTGATCCCGATTGGTAAGGGGTCGTTTTTGGAGGTGGAGAGCCACCAAAAAACGACAGGGTCACGCCCGTCCTTGGGCTCGACCCATCGGTGCAACTCCGAGATGTGCGGGTCTTTTACCCGACCTAACGGGAAACGACAACCCCGGAACTTCCCGCGCTTTTCCAAAATCCAGGTTCGTTTCTGCGATCATTTCCGTACAAGTACAAATTTGGACCGCACTCACATCAGCCTGCACAAACGCGAACCAACCCCTACCCCAAAAACAACGAAACGCCGCGAGACATTGAAATGTCTCGCGGCGCAGGTGGCCTATCACACTTCTTGCCGGTTAGACCGACTCAGCTCAATAGTCGTCGGAGCCGAGCGGGAGCTGCTTGAAGAACGGCAGCTTGCTGCCGGCCGGAGTGATGAGCTTGGAATAGACGGTACCGTCAATCGTCTCGTTGATGTACTTGACGGCGCCATCGCAGAACAGAACGTTAATGCCGCCGTTGTGGTTGCCGGAAGCATAGGGGCTGCTACCGTCAAGAGTGTTTACTTGCTTGACGCTGGCATTGATGAATTCATTGTTGCCGGTTCGGGGCGGGTTAGCGAAGGCCCAGTTAGCAGCGTCGGGCGTGGGCGTGCCAGCGACCGGTGTCGCGGGTACCAAGCCCGAGCAATCGCCCGAGGGGCAAATCTTGTCCGACGCGATGAAACCGATCACATTCGGGTGCGCGGTCGACCAGTACGACGAAGCACCGCCTTGCAGAACCGGGCTCGAGGCCGAGTAACCTGCCATGATGTTTTCGCTCGCCAGAATCGTCTGGCTGGCACCGTCAACGATCGACGTGCTGGTGGTCTTGGCATCCCACGGGAATTTACCCGTCGTGGTACCAAGGAACATCACGCCCGTGCGCGAGCCCCAGGGAACCTGCGACGTGCCACCACCGGTCGCGGCCCAGTTGGGGCCAGTCGTCGTGCTCGAACCCGCTCCAATGGCGGTCACGTTCCAACCGATCGTCGTGTCGCCCACCCAGCGCGAGAAGCCCATGTTCACGACGTAGGACAAATTGCCCTGGCCCGGCTGAACGGTGAGGTCCTCGGGGCAGGACAGAATGCCGATCGCCTTCCGGGACGCTTCGATGTTACCGGGGTTACCATTGGTCGGGGTCGGCGAATACCAAGCTTCGTCGATGTTCCAGGCGTTCGAGAGTTCAACCGAGTCGATGTAGGGCAGAATGTCGACGACCCAGCTGCGGAGCGGGCCGTAGTCAGGGCCGCTGGCATTTGCACCAGTCGCGGTCGCGCCGAGCGAGCTGACGGCGATGATCGAACCCGAAGTCGTGGTCGGCGCCGCACCCGAACCATTCTGACCGTCTGGTTCGCGATAAGTTGCAGCGTTCGGGAACGAGTTCTTGGTCGTTTGGAATTGAACGAGGCCGAGACCAACCTGGCGAAGGTTGCTGGCGCACTGAATACGGCGAGCGGCGCGACGAGCGGCCTGGACGGCCGGAAGGAGCAATCCAATCAAGACGCCGATGATGCTGATCACCACCAGCAGTTCGATGAGCGTGAAACCGCGACGGCGACGATGTGACGGCATGTGCGATCCTTTCCCGGAAAGCAGGACGTGAAGGGCCACCCAATTCTAGTCAGAAGCGAGAGATGTGGACAAGCAGATTCATTGACATTTTTCAACTGGTGTGATTTTTCAACCAGTTGGTGGGTGGTCGAGTCGGTGCGCCACGAGACCGCGGTCAGAACAAACGGATGATAACGAACCGATGCGATCAGCGATCCGCTTCGATAGGTGGGGACAGGACATTAACCGCAACTTCGCGGTGTTCGCACCGTCCCCCATTCCGCGATAACAGGAAATTCTACTCAAAACTTAGCGGGCTCGCCGCGATTCGACAGGAGAGTCACCCAGGGATGTTACGTCCTGAAGGGCCGCCGTGACGCGAACCCTTCAGGATTAGAGGCGTCATCCCGTCCCGACGGGGACGGATTCAAGCAGATTTATTCGATCCGGCGACGATAGACGACCAAGTCGCGGAAATCTTGGGGGTTTAGGTTATTCCAGCCGACACCGTGAGTACGGTCGAGCAAGAAGAACGACCGATATCGCACATTCTTGCCGCTGATCAGGCCAAGCTCAGCTCCAAGCTGGTCAGGATAGCCCAACGTAGGCGAGCCAGCCTTGAGCACCTCGAAGAAGCCAACCGTAATCCAAACCGCAAACTGATGCGTGCGGACGGTGGTGAGGTTCATCACCTTCTGCATCATCTCAGTCCGGAAGTAAGGATGCTGGCGGTTGTCGGGATTGGTAGAAGTCGGCGGATAAACTCCACTCACAACTCCAGCGCCCAAATACTGATTGACTGTGAGCGGTGTCACAGACCCATCATTCGGCGCGCCTGGAGGTATGATGCCTGTCTGCACGTCAAGGAACAAGTTCGATGTCTGGACGTTGCTCGAACCGTTTGAGCTGAGGTTCGGATGCACAATCGGCTGATTTATCGTGTAACCATTGCCGGCTATCCCCGGATAGTACTCAGCCGAAGCGCTCGCCGGTGTGGTCGGGGTAACGCCTGTGCTGCCGTTTGCCGAATCGGGAACCTGGAAAAGACGTCGGCTCGGAACCTGGGGCAATTGCCGCGGAAAGAGTGTGGACATCGCCAAGAACGGATTCCGGATCCCAGGGTCGCCGACGAACGAAGTTGTCCCGACCGGTGCCGGAGCGATTGCCGTGCCCGTCCCGTCGACAAAATCTATGTTGTTTGTTGCATAGCGATAGGGCGGGTACATGGTCGCTCCCGGGGCCGCTCCCACGGCGGTGACGGTGAGCGCAGATGGCGGTAAGGTCGCGGGCCGCATGATCGTGTAGTTGATGTCAGGATAGGCGAACGAACGGAATGGCCGCTCAGCGGCAGGCGGATTCTGCAAGAGAGCGGGGAGAGCTACAGTCGCAGGGCTATACGGCCCTGATCCCGTCACACCCGATCCCCAGGCGAAGAGGTAACCTGACCCGCCAGCTCGAATCTTGAGGAAGTCACTGAACGCCGCTTTCATGCCTGTAACGACTTCCGCCCCGTTCATTGGGTTGATAACCGTGTACCCGCGATCGGACATCGCATATGCGCCCGTGAAATACTGATTGGGCGCCGTCCCCAGATACGACGGATAACCAAACTGATCCACCTGCGTGACGATTGTTGGCACGACACCAGTTACTCGCGCCAAATTCGTATTCAATCTCTGATCGTCCATCAAACCGAAGAAAACTTCTTCGTCGATGATCAGGTTGAGGTTCAACAAGCCTGGCTTTACGTCCTGTCGGAACCAGTCGAAGTTATTGCCCGAGGCAACCGGTCCAACAGCACCGTTAGCCGAGCTTGGGATTTCCACAAATTCAAAGATCTTGAACCAACCGTCGCCAGTGGAGCCATTAATCTTGGTGTAAGGGTTTGTAACGTAGTCTGTGCTGCCCGGCTGAACCGACATTCCGGTGTAATAGAACTTGTCGATCAGATAGGGATAGGTTCGTGGGCCACTTCCCAATGCGATACGCGAAGGGCCGCCAGTGAAATCTGGCGCGGTCGAAGTTCCATGAAGCCCCGGATCGTTGGGTACCGCTGTAATAGAGCCGTCGAGCACCCCATTGTAAATAATCGCAGTGGGGTCGTTTTCATAAACGAATTGTTTGGTGAAGAGCCCAGGCGAGCATCCCGGGACTAGCAACAACTCCGCAACACTTGTGAAATCACGGTCGTTGAACGGGAAATAATCCCACTGTGTGTCGGGATTCGGCGGCGAGCTGTCACCGATATTGTGATAAACCGTCGCAATAGGAGGAGATGCGGCATCGCCGTAATAGACCTTCATGGTATTTGCCGAGCCCGTATTCGGCACAGCTGTCTGCTCGGAATATCCGTATGCGTAGCTCGGAATGACTGCCACTCCGCCAGGAAGAGCTGTCGTGTTTGGAAGCGGAGGCAGGTAATGGCCACCACGATACGGCTGGCGACGCGAAACCGAGAAGTTAGCCTGCGTTCCCGCTGTAACTGTGTCAGTATTTCCAGGCGTTCCATTCCCGTTCGTTGCAGTCGCACCGGTATTGCCGACGGGGAAGCGCATCGAGTCGACAACAACCATCTCACGGTCGGTGTACTGTCGACCATCGAATGGGTTTGCGGGCCGACGCAAATAGACCCAGAACCACTTCGTGGAGTTGGCTACTGCCGGCGGAGTGTTCGTAGCACTCGGGGGTAGGAAGCCTGAGGGAAACGTTGCGTCAGGGGTTGTATCGAACAGCTTGTCCTCACCGGTTTTTTTTGCGTTGCTACCACTCACCCACTGGACGATGGTCGCGGTGGCGGGATTCGGCGATGCCATCGTGAAGTATTTCGCGGACGGGGTACCAGCGTCGAGCGCCTTGATAGTCGTGTTAGCACTCGCAAAATTGAATTGGTTCGCGTCTGCGCCTGTATGTGGGGCAGGTGTCTTCGTAATGATGGCCTGGCGGACACTGTCACTCGAAAGCGTTGTTGTGGGATTTGCCTTGAGGTAATCCGTAAACTGTCTGGGCACGGCACCAGTGATCGGATCGGGACGACCGGCAAAGTTGACGTCCGAGCCGGTTGCGGCGTCCGCAACCACAATGAGATCCCACCCGTCAAGCTCCACGGCAGTAAAGTCAGACGAACTGTTTGGGGCAGGGACGATGCCATCATCTGTGAGAGTGTTTACGAGTTCCACTGCAAGACGTGTCATCGTATAGTCCGGAACCGTACCCGACGCATTCCGGCCGATATAGGCTGTGCCGAGCACTTCGCTGATCGCCACCGGACTGTATTCCATACCATGCTGAACTAGAAAATCTCCCAAAGCGCTCGACGTCGCCGTACTCCAGTTCGAGTCGCGGCTGGCGCTACCCTTTGGGAAAATTTGTTCGTCGTAAATCGTGGGATCGTATGGATAGTGCGTGCCGTTGGTGCCAATAGCGTAGAGCGTGGTTGCAGTTGCAGGCACACCGATGTTTGCAAACGCCAGGCTAGTAGGATCGTTCGGCTTCACACCGTTAACGACCATCAAGTCGGTATTAACGAATCGCGTACTCGTGCAATCCGGGTCACGGAAGTCGATGATGTTGACCACGTACTGACTGAGCTGCGCGAGTTCGATGGGATCATCGATCGCCTGGGGCGGCAGGATCGCTTTGAAAAGTTCATAGGTTTCGCGGATCCACTTCTGCCGAACTGGTTCCGCGGGGTCATTGGAAACAGGGAGCGGGTAGTTGAGATTAATCTTTCGATCGCGGTGAGCGACCTGCGGAGTCACCATCGGTGGAAGCTGTGGCGAACCTGCGATGGGGAAGGTGACGGTGGGTCGAGCCGGAATCGGGGTCGCGTAAGTTCCCGGGTTCGCGATGTTGGTCAGCGGAAACGGATTCTGCAGAGGCGGAAGCACGTAAGTTGAAGTGTTCGGGTTATAATTCATCGCAGTCAACGATGCCGACTGCGTGAAGATATTGTTCGCGGACACAGCGTTGAACCGACTATTGTATGCAAACTGCTGGTCAATGGCAGTGAGCGGCAGCGGATTGTCGTGGGCGTAAGCGAAGTTGGTCAACTCATAGCTATCGGTACTGAAAAGACGACGACGAGCAGGGCCATCCGCAAGATTCATGAAGCTGATGGGGGCAAGTTGGCTCAAACGGCTGCTCAGCGAAGCGCCGTCGACATCCTGGAACCGATAGAGCCATTCGAGATCGCTCGGGCCGTACGGCGAGTCAAAGCTGTTCGGAACGTAAAGATTCATCTCGTCGGCTTCATCCTTGTTCAGCGATGACGAGTTGCTCGTGAGCGGGATGGCTGGGTAGCCGTTTACGACGGTGGGCGAACTGACGACTGTAGCGCCAGACATCACAATATAGTCGCCCGCGCGAGTGTCCGGGTTAACCGCACTCGACGTAATCGTGGGCGGCAGAAGCGGCCCCTGGCCCGTGTTGATGTTGGTCGTCATCGTCGCGGTGCTGCCAGCGGGGAAGGCCGGGTCCGTCGGCACAATGATTCGAGGGTATACCGGCGTCGTGCCTGGCACAGCCGCGCCAAAATACGTGCTAGCTGGCGTCCCCTGAATGAAGTCCCAAGGCATTGCTCCCATTACCGCAATGCCGGCTGCCTTGGTCCAGGAATTCGTTGCACCAATGCCACCAAGCGGCGCAGCGGCCGACTGCCAACTGTGCAACATGTTTGTTTTCGTATCGATGATCCACTGTTGGCCGGCCGGAGGAAGGATTGCTGGCCCCTGGAGGATCGGCTGGTTATAGACATTTCGCGTATACGCGTTCGACCCCGTGTTGTAGAGAGCGTCGTAATAGATGACTTTCGGAACACCTGCAGGGCGGAAGTATCGGAAGAACCCAACGCGCCCCGATGCGTCATAACCTGTCCCGTAATCGAAGACATTCAGGGGTCGCTCTGACCAAGCAACGACGCGACCGACTCCTGCAGGGTCGGTGGGCGATGTCCAAGACCTCATGCGCTCAACGGGCAGTTGAAGGGCGCCAGCGGAGTCATAGAAATTGCCGGCCATATACGCGGCTGCCGAAGGGGGGTTGGTGTAATAGAAACCTTCGCCCGAATTCGCGCCATTCGTCATGTCGCCGGATGGAACGGTGCCAACGAAAGGATAGAAGTCATACGCGTCGAAATCGTCGTCTGTATTGTCGTTTGTCGTCCAACCGTTCGCGCCGTAGAAGCCGGAGCGCCCCGCCCGCACAGGGTTGGGGTAAATGAGGCTGTTGATCGTGGCGATGCCATTAGGTGTAGAATATGTCCAATAGGTTGGGGAGATATACTTGGGAATACCGTTAGGCTCGCCCCAGCGGCCTGGCACAGCAGTATTACTGCGGGTCACATACGACCCATTAACAACATCCGTCGTGTCGTACATGCCGTTCGGCATGTAGTAGGGACTTCCGGCCACCATCACGTAATTCGAATCGCCATTGATCGTCGAATCATTGGCAGTCGGGTTTGTAGCCGGCACCGTTCCCGCCAGAAGATTGCGTAGTTGAACGACGTCTACGGTCGCTCCAGGAACAGTGATGGTGTTTTGACCAGCCCCACCCGCGTTTGGATAATTCAGAGTAACAGTGGAATTGTCGTGCTGCGAGAATGGGCCCATGCTCGCGCCATATACCAAGGTCGGCGCGTTCTGCAGCGCAAATAGCGGGTTTATTTCATTCACCGAGTAGCCTAGGTGCGACGCGTGGCTCCAAGTCGGCCCGTCCAAAATATTAGCCGGTCCGTATTCGTAAACGAACGGCGCAGGCGTCTTCGGTGGGTTCGCTGTATCGGTAGTAGTCTTCACCTGGAAATCGCGGCTTTGAAGGTTACCGACCGTGTTAAGCGGCAGCCGTCCGTTCAGGCCAATTACCATGAACGCAAACAGTGGCTTGAACGAAAGACCACGTGCATCGCGCTGGACCGGAAAGCCGAGATCTAGCCAGACCGAATCGGTGAGTCCGTCGCCATCGTTGTCGATATCGTAGGTAATCTTGCCATTCTTAGGATCGCCCAAGCCACCATTATGAGGAATCGGATCTGCGGGAAAGTTCGGCGAGTTATCAAGCCGCCTCGGGCGGAGAATCTTAGACATCGACATAACGGCTGCGGCGTCGGAAGCTGTTCCACTAGCCGTATAAACATTGGTCCAGTCCGTCAACTGCAAGATACCTGGACGGTGGAACGAGGGAATCATTACAGAGCCATCGGCCGATTGAAGAGCGAGATACCAGTTCTCGAGATCGCACGCATCGTAGTCTTCGTCCATCGCGTACGAGGACGGATCGCCATATGCCGTGCCTGTGATTGCCTGGCTCGAGTTAAACGCGTATGCAAGCAAGTTGCCATTGACCCGGAAATTTGCATATGCCGCGCTGTTGAACGGAACGCCTGCGGCGTTCGCATGTGTCATGCCAGTTCCGTTGAACGCACGCTGGTATCGGCAGTCCAGCGTGAAGGCGACAGGCGCATTCGCCGCAATCACGGGCAACGGCGAGTTCATCACCGCGATGCCTTTGAGATTCGTCGGGCTCGAAATTTGAGGATTGTCTTGGCTGAGATAAAGCCGTGTGACTGGCTGCCCTTGATAGGGATCAGCCGTCGTTGTGTAAGGGGACCCAGTTGGCGGAGCCGCTTGATTGGCCGTCGTGGTGAGCGGATCGAGAGCGGAAAGCGTGAAAACGTGAAACCCATTGAAGACATCGTCTTCAAGAATCTCGTATGTCGAGGCGACATTGTTTCCACTTGCGGGAACGCGAAGCGTCCACCGCGTGAAGTCCGCACCATAAAGCGCGGGAAAATAGGACGTCGCGGGGATATTAGTTGTGTATTGGAGATAGCCAGTCAGATTCACGGGCCGCGCTGAACTGTAAAAGCCGTAAGCTCCGCCGGCAGTCAATTGCAGCGGTACGCCGTCAGGTCGTGCGGTTATCGCACAACGGAACGCACCGGTGTTTCCGGTCATCAGTGAATCGTTGCCGTACATGTCGCGGAGCAGGCTATGACCGCGAATCGCCGACATCGGATTGTTGGTGTCGTTGATCAGTTGCGAGAGCGCGAAATCCATGCACTGTTCGGACGTCGGGAAGCTCGCCCCCTGGGCGAAATTCCGGTTGCCGACAAGCGACTGTCCCGCGAACGTGGCAAACGTGACGCCGATCAGGGCCATGAGGGAGAGCATACCGAGAACGAGGATCAGCACGACACCGCGCCGTCTCGCCAACGATCGCTCATGATTCGCAAAAAACATTGGAGGTCTCCTCCCAACTCATTTCGCAACGTGCCGGGACGTGTTTTCGACGCTTGCGCCTTGGTTCACCGTTGTTCGTATCGGGAACGCGAAATCTCGCGAGCACAGACATAGGGGGATTTTTTTCTTGTTGGGCCGTTGGCAAAAACCTCAGCGGCCCCGCAATCACTGACTCGTTAAGCACCAGAAGACCGCGTCTCGGGAACGCTTTCTCGCTTAGACGCGAGGTAGTCATAATTTGTCGCTGAAATCTTGCCGAATTGTGAGAATTTTCACTCGTTCATTCTTCACGTCGGTCACGCGAATCTGAATTTGAATTCCGCGAAGCGGCTCAGGATACGGCGGGGGATATGATGGGTAGATCGGTCGATCAAGCGGCGCAGCCTGGTAAGTCGCACCTCGCAGATTGACATCGACCGATGGGGCGTTCGTGTAGTCTGTCGACCACGAATCCCAGACTCGACGCAAGCGATGAGGAGAGGAGCCTGGCGGACCGGTTGAGAACCCTGACGAATTAGTGCTGACTGCCGCGTCTGTATCGTCACCAATGTTATTTTCGAGAAATTGCCCAAAATTAATCGGATCCTTCACGATAGCACGCTGAGGATCGAGACGGTTGTCACTCGTAAGAGGGGGCATCCGCCCTTCGTGCCCAAAACCTTGCGGCTGTGAGGTGGAGGCGTCCCAGAGCAATTTCGGCGTACTAATCACTAGTAGTGGATCACCCAGGACTTTAACGTAGTCGGTCGCAGCGTAACCCAGATCGAAATATCCCGCGTTATAGCCCACTTTGCCCGTTGCATCGTTGTAAAGCGGAGCCTTAGGATCATATGCCTTCACATCGAAGCTTCGGACACCCGTCATGATCAGGTCGTCATCCCAGATTTGCGCAAGATTCGCCTGTGTCGACGAAGCAAGCGCTGCATTGCTGGAGACCAGCGCCAGATTCCCTGTGCTGTTACCCGCTCCATCGAACCCGTACGGTACCGCGGGCGCCGCGGGTGTACCGAATGGCGGAAGACTTCCAACAACCGGCGGCGAGTTGAAATCCGCCGCTGTGAAACCTTTCGGAGTAGCGGCAGCCGGAGTTAAGTTCTGTGGGCGTGCCCGTAATTGTTCGACCTGATTGCCAATGGGAGCCAATGTCGCTGTAGATCCCCCCGTAATCCCGGGGTAGTTACTTCCTGTCGCAAGACCGTCGATCGGGTCGCGGTAATTCCCGGACGCGGTTTCGCGAAATGTCGGAAATCCCCACCAAGTTTGCAATGCGTGTGACGTATTCGCAGGTAAAACCTCACGCGGCCCAGGAATACTGTCGCCGAATTCCAGCGGAGCGTGATTGTAGACGATGTCACTTGCGATTGGCGTTAGAGCATTCAGGGGTGAGCCACCGATGGTTCGATTGTCAATCGCATGAAGCCATCCAATGTTGCCACTGACAGTTAAGCCACTTATGCTCTTGAGGCTTGGAGCAAATACTGACGCGGTTTCCGGCATGGAGTACATGTTCGGATTGATGAACGGAAATGCGTAGACATCAAGCGGATTCGCCCCGGCGACGCCCACGTCGACTCTGTGGTAGCCCCCCCCGTTAGTTTGCGCACCGCTTGCCCCAGGCATCGAGCTCGGGTCCTCATTCATCAGTCCAAGAATAATGGTTGAAGAGGTGGAAGTCGCGGCGGAGTTCTTAGTGCGAACGATTTGAACCTGCGACGCGGTTAGGGTCGGGTAGTAGTCAGGCAAACCGTCGAAGTTGCCGTCGTCAATGATGCCATCAAGACCAACAAAGCTGCTAAAGTCTGTGTAGCCGCCGTTCGCGCCGTTCGTCGTGTTCCAATAATCGTTATGAAATCGTCGGCGTGCGAAGCGATTCTCGCGATTGGTCAGGTCCGCCAGGGAGTTGTAGACAGGATTCTGACTGCCCGTGATTGCGGTGACCACAGCCGGCGAGGTTGTCGGACGTGCCGAAATGTCATTGACCGAAAGCCAACTCGTGACTGGTACTGGATTCGCAGTCGTCGCGCCGTACATCGCCGCAGCGTACACACCAACCAGCGAGTTACTGGGTCCACGCCTGCCCCGAACAAAAACCGACGGCTGGCGATCCGGGACCACGAGTAAAACCCGTCGGTATAGATTTCCGTTGCGAAGGAAGTAGATCACTTCCGCGTAGTCGCTGGTAATCGTGACGGGTTGAACGTTTTGATTGGCGAAGGTTGGCGTGGCGCCGGACAACCAAGTGCGACCAACAAACGGTTGACCAGGCAGAGCTTTCACAGTGAAGGCTAGATAGTCGTCCGTATCCTCACCCTGAGGATCAGCGGGAGCGTTTTCGCCGTACTCGAAGTATCCAGACTTATTCGCAGGATTGTTTGGCGGGGTCATCTTCGCGGTGATATTCGACAAATCGGCGCGAATCGTTTGATCAAGAAACTTGAGATTGTTGTCAAGTTCCTGATAGGTACGCGACACGCTGATCGCGCCGGTGGCTTGCTGAAAGATCGATGCGAGGATTGTCATCATCAGTATCAAAAGCGCGACGACGACTAGCATCTCAACCAGGGTGAACCCCCGGCGACGTCCCCAGCGATTCGTGTCCAAGACGAGATACATGACAGTATCCTCAGGCATGCCCGTGAAAAGGTTTGACCAATCAGCGGACATAAAAAGTACGCGAGTAGACGTTGATCACGCCCGGCATGAATAGCGCTGTGTTGGAAAACACCGGCACACCAGCCCCGCTCAGCAATGTTTGTGCACGCAAGGGGGTGGTTGTCGTCACCGTCATTTGTCGATATGCAGTCCCGTTCACTGTTGTATTCGTCACGTCGGAACGTTTCGACACTTGATACCAATAGCAGCGTTGCATGGGATACGACGTACCACCTACAGTCACGCTCTTGGCATTAACAGCAGCGGCGTTCTGCGGTAAGAAATACGTCACGTCGGCGAACCAGTTTCCAACTTTGATTTCCAAATCGGGTTGGGTGGCTGGCCAGCGCAGTATGACAGAACGGCTTGCGCCGCTTGCAAAGAATTGCGGCGTGCCTGTTGGATTGTTCGCGCCGGCGCCGAAGATCGCGTCAACGACGAACTCACTTGAAGCAACGGGAACTGTACCCTGAGTTTCGACGCCAATCTGCCGATTTTCGACGATAACGATGTCACCGCTGAACTGCGTGTCATCCAACCTGTCAATCTGCCGCCCAGTAAAGAACCATGAATACTTCCAATCGCTGATTGTTGATCCCGATGCCGTCATCATCGGCACGACGCCGGATGCGGTCTGCGAAACTGTCGAATTGGGCATCGCCAGAAGCTGCTGATTTGCCCCGTCGTTCTGCATCACGAGATCTTCAGGCGAAACAAAAGTATCCTCGACCATATCACGAAATGTCAATGGGTTTGCATTTCCCGGATTCGTAAAAGTAAACGGAAAGGCGCTGGCCGCTGGGATCCAGGGAATAAAATTTGTGATTCGTTGCAACCCGTATGAATTTGGCGCCGCGCCGTCGCTCGCTGCAGGCGCGAGCAGAGAACTAAACCCGAAGGCCGCCTGGACAGGAACGGTGTTTGAGAACGATCCCCCGGGAAACGCCGTCATGACGGCAGTGGAGGTCAGCGAGTAGGGTGCCTGGCCGGTTACCTTGAACCAAAGTGGGTCGTAGCAGATCGGTAATCCGCCTGAGTCAAGTGTTGCGGACAAGAACGCGGATGGAGGGCTATTGCCATCATTTGAACGCATATCATGAATGAACGGGTCGTTCGATGCCGGATCCGTACCCGTGCTGCCGTAGTAGGTTTCGAAGAACTTGGCCTTATCAAGCAACGCCCGAGACCCAACGTCAGCGGATGCCGATTCCCCTAGCAATGCCGAACGGCTTTGGCGTGCAGCGTCCCGTAGGCGAACAAGGCCCAGCGGAAAGAGTGTAGCCAGCGAGATCAAACCGACTCCCATAATGAGAATCGAAATGAGTATTTCGGTCAGGGTAATCCCGGACCGTGCCCGAGCGGTGCGAGCGATCATTTGGATTCCCTCAGCCCGAACTGGGCGGCATAGTAAGGAGTGTTGCGATCAGCGGCGTTAAAATTCTCGATCTCGTTTGTCACAACCTGGCCAGTCCGAGTGAACAAAGTGACCAGTCGTCGATCGCCCTTGAGGTTCACTGCCCCAGCATATCCTGGAGTAGCCGCCGGCATGGGTAGCGCGGGAAACGTTGTTCCCTGAGCGTCAAACACATCATCGCGTTCGGCAATCCAAAAGTGATAGAAAGGCATGCTCGACAACGCGTTCCCTGCTGTCGGCAGCGATCCCTGCCCAGGGCCGGGGATTACAACCTGACCGTTGGGATAGATCATGATGTCGACGAATCCGGTAAAAGGATCGATCGGCAAGCGCGACCGTTCAAGCGTTGTGTTCCAGGTCGTCAGGTCAACCACGACACCCTGAGGAAGCGCAACTTCATGTGAAGATTCTGTGACAACAGGGCGCCGAAGGATGTTGTAAGTTTGATGAGTAACCGGCGGGGTAAAAACAGTAATGGCAGCAAACTGCGAGCCAACGAGCTTTTCGACTTCGTATTCTCCGACGACAACCGCGCTGCCATTGTATAGCAACCCGTGACCAAGAGCAGGATTGCTGCCGTCATACGCGGGGTCGGTCACGCCATCACCATCGTTGTCGATCCCATCGAACGACTCATCCACAAAGCCATTTCCATTATCATCTTGACCATTTGTGACGATTAGATACTCAAGACCTCGGTTGCTGAACGGAACTCCATTATTAGAGACTGGATTGCCACTTCCATCGTCGACAGAGCCCGGAGGACCAAAGTTGATGTACCTTTCAGTATTTCCTCCCGTCGGGCCGACCAACATAGGACCGACAATTGTGTAATAACGCCCCGAATCGTCAAATCGAATTTTTTCCCCTTGACGGACATTCCAATACCAAGAAGTGGGTTCGTTCAGAAGATTGGATGCATTTCTCAGCTCTTCACGAATAACAATCTCTTGCGCAAACGTTACAACTTGCCCATTTGAGAGTGTGAGGGTAGTCAAAGCCCCAGGAAGGGCCCTCTGCCTTAGCCCAATCGACACTAGCCCGGAGTTGTAATCCGCGGCGGCTTCGAGTGCCACCATTCGATTGGCTGCGAGTGTGTTCGGCCCCGGAAACGCTGGGTCGGGCAAAAGCCGAATACCGCGCGGCGCATTGGCGCGAATGGCGGAGTCACGAGCTCCAGCCAGGGTCGCATGAAGGATTCGCGCTCCCTCGCTCACCTGACGATGATTGAAAGCCGGAATCACTACAGGCAAGGTCGCTGCGCTGACCAAGACGACGATCAACAACACGACGAGCAACTCGACAAGCGTAAATCCGCGATGCCTATCTGTTTTTATATGCGAATTCGTACGCATTTATCGAACTCCTCCACCAGGTGAGGAGAGACTGAAATTGGAAATATCATCAGTAGCGTTAACAGCGAGCGTTCCAGTGGGATCAGAATCGTCACTCGGAGAAACCTTGATGTGAGGTTCAGCAGGGCTTTCGTTTAAAAGCACGCTTGCCATAAAAGTCGCCGCACTCACTCCGGTTGGCTGCACCGAGTAGTTCGCAACTCCCAGTAATTTGTCCGGGCCCGCTGAAAGGACAAGCGGTCGTGAATAATAAGCGCGGCGCGGATAAGCTCCGGAACGATCCCAGAGCGTCCCCGTCGCACTTGGCGGAAACGGATCGTGAATCGAGTGAAAGAACGCCTCGAATGCGGTCACTCCCTGGCTCATCGTACCAACGGCCCCGAAAGAAGTATTTGTTGCATTCACGTTTTTATCGAACCACGATGGCGACGTGAGAAGCTGGGCGGGGTCCAGCGGATCCAATTGGCGCGGCTCAGTGATCGCTAGATAATTCTCTCTTCCCTTTTGGATGTAATTCGCGGTCGGCACAGTCGCGTTGAAGTCTGGGTTGTAATAAACCGGCCAACGATAGAACTGCAGCGGTTGCCCCCATGCGTCGATGAACTCGGGCAGACCATCGTTGTCGGTATCCGCCACCTCGCGCGAGGTGAATTCGTCGGGAGCAAACACACTTCCAAGTGGGCCTTGTCCCTCAACGAGCACTGCGTAGAGCATCTCCGAACGGGCCGTACGATGTTGATGGCTGGCGAGTTTTGCAGAAATCTGCGTCTGAAGTTGTGCGTTCCCCCCTGTCCCTTCCGCAACTTCGTCTACCAGTCCGTTGCCATTGTTGTCGACGCCATCATAGCCTGCTGGCAGACAGCCTAGATTCTTATGAATTCCCGCCATCGACCCCCAGGATGCCCCATAGTTGCCAGTAATAGGCAGAGCAGGACTTGGCGGCGATATGCCGGCGTTGGAGAAAAACGTGGATGTCGGAACACTCGCACCGAGCGGCACAGAGAAGTCGCCAGAACCGACAGGAAAATCACTTGCCACTCCGAAAGTTGCCCAATAACTCGAACCGGGAGGTAATGGAACAAACACATCGGGAAATTCCGATCGAACAAGGTCAAATTGCGCGATCACTTGGGCCCTTTGCGATGAATTGAGCCGAGTCGTGCCGTTAACAGGATCACTGGTCGTAATTTGCGCGATGAGCGCATGAGCGGGGTACACATCCGCCCGTCTGATCAGAATCGCTTCCATCCGCTCGGAGATACCAACTTCAAGCTTGGTGATCAGCGCGAGCGTCGCCTTTTCTTCGGCACGGCGAACGCCGTCTGCCGCGGCAACGAGAATGAAGCCGATGAGAATACCAATGACCAGAACAACGATCAGCAACTCGATCATCGTAAACCCGGCCGCCGGTCGAGTTCGATTGTGTCGCATGTGCCTCGTCACTCCTCAACGATCAACAATGCCACGTTTGGTTGGATGCGTAACCAATTGAAATCACTTCATCTTGAACCCGGGATAGGGGTATATCCCGGGTGAATCAACACTTCTCAAAGCAATTATTCGATCTTGCCCTGTGTGAAATTCGTAATGTTGTCGCGCTCGTTCTGGCGCAGCACGCCGAAACCAGCAGGGTCGGCAGGGTAAGTCGGCAACTTTTCGCTAGCGTTGGCCTCAAGCCCCCCTCCAGGCCCCCAGATCCCGTCACGCCCAGCCGAAATGATTTGAAACGACTGCGGGTTCATCCAGTTGGGCGTGTTCGAGATCGGATTCCCGTTCGAATAGGGATTCGGCTGGAGCGAAGTTACCGGCGAACCGGCGTAATTAAAGGTCTGAGAGTAGTTCAAATTCGAATTGAGAGCGGTCTCGCCTCGATTATCATCATTCGGGTCGTACCCATTCGACCCATAAGCGCTGAAGTAAGCGTACGGAATCGCAGGATTACCGTTGTTGATTGGATCAAGGTAACTTGCGAACAGATCAGTTGTGGTCGTTGGCACGATGACCGAGTTCGGGTTGCGAATTGTGACCAATCGGCTTGGTGCGAATTCAAACAGGGGCGTGGTTCGGTTTGCCCCACACACAGCATTAGGAACAACTCCCCCCGCTACAGCTCCGTTTGTGGCGGTCCCAGGCGGCGGAAAGAACGGATTCGCGGGGTCTTTGGAGAAACCATTCAGCGCAGTGCTCACCGAAGTTGACGAAATCGTCGCTGTCGGCGTGCCGCCGAGGAAGAAAACCAAGCACTGATGACCTTCCAGCAAATATGCATTATGGTTCAAAGTAAAATTGCCCGAGGCATCCACCATTGTGTTATCCCAGCCGCCCCAATGAATCGATGAATTTACACCAGTGGTTCCAAAGTAGGCGACCGCGCGAGGGAAGTACTTTCGCATCGCCCGCACAGTGCGAGCATTAATCGGGTTTGTAATATCGTAATTCCCATCGTTGCGCAGAATGATCCGGCTCGGCGGATACTCGCCGTACCGATTCTTAAAATCCGCAAGCGCGGTTTGAATGTTCTGAATCTCAGCCGCGACCTGAGCATCCTTGGCCGCGCGGACGGCGGCGGCGATTGCCGGGACGAGCAACCCGATCAGAATCCCGACGATCAAAATGACGACGAGAAGCTCCGCCAGCGTGAAGCCGGAGCGTCGACGTGAGAGGGGGCGGGGCAGGGGAGTCATCGGCGTTGCTCCAAGGTTCGCGGCAATCCAGCCGTTTTGGATACCTGTCTGATCGTGTCTGATGACGAGAGTGTTTGCGATTCCGCCCGTCCACATGACGCTGCTGGTTTGATGACTGGCCGTCGTTTCGGGAGCGGCGGTGATTCGCCGCTCCCATTGATTGACGACGCTTTTCCTTGATCCGTTCCCAGGTTTTTTGATCAACCCGAGAGCTTGGTGATCAGCTGAATCAAGGGAAGGAACAGAGCGATGACAATGAAGCCGATGATACCGCCTAGCACGACGATCATGAGCGGTTCGAGCAAGCTCACGAGCGATTCGACCGCAGTTTCCACTTCTTCGTCATAGTTGTCCGCGATCTTGTTGAGCATCGAGTCGAGGTCGCCGGTTTCCTCACCGACGTCGATCATATTAACAACGATGTCATCGACGATACGTGACTCGCGCAATGGCTGGGCAATCGATTCACCTTCGCGAATCGAGTCATAAATGCGCTGGAAAGCACGTTCGAAGACCGCGTTACCGGCCGTTTCCTTGACGATCGTCAGCGACTCGAGAATCGGCACGCCGGATTGCACCAGCGTCCCTAAGGTGCGCATCGTTCTTGCGACCGTCGATTTCTCAACGATCATTCCCATGACGGGTATCATGAGTAATATTCGGTCGCATATATATGCGCCTGTTTTATTTCGATAGAGAAGCTTGATGATGATCCAGATAAAGATAGGCGTCAGGATCACCACGTAGAACTTCTGCACGACAAAGTGGCTGGCACCGATCAGGAAGATCGTCATGCCGGGCAAGTCGACGCCGAAGTCTTTAAAGATCGCCTCGAACTTCGGAATGATGAAGTAGAGGATGAAGCCCACGATGGCGACGGCGACGGTGATGACCACCGCCGGGTACACCATGGCCGACTTGACGCGTCGTTTGAGCGACTGAGCCTTTTCTTTGAAGTCGGCAAGGCGCTGAAGGATTGCTTCGAGTGCACCGCCTGCTTCACCAGCCTTGATCATGTTGCAATAGAGGCGGTCGAATGCCTTCGGGTGCTTGCTGAAGGCTTCGGAAAGCGTCTGGCCTGACTCGATATCTTCGACGACGTCACCGAGCGAATTCTTGAGCACGCCGGGCTTGCACTGGCCTTCAAGAATTTTCAGGCTGCGGAGCACGGGCAGGCCTGCGTCCTGAAGCGTCGAAAGCTGACGCGTGAAGGTGCAAAGCTGCTTGGTGCTGATCTTGCCGATGGTGAACGATTTCTTCTTACGGCCGCGACCTTTCTTCCCGGCCGCTTTCTTCTTGCCGCCGCCGCCTCCCTTGGAGCGCTCGGAGATCTTCGTGACGAAGTATCCCTTTTGGCGGATCAGTTGCTGCGCTTCTTCTTGCGTGTTGGCGTCGATGGTGTCCTTCACCTCGCGCCCGGTCGTATCCATCGCTTCGTACTGGAAGGTCGGCATCGGTCGTTCCTCTGGTCCGCCGGGTCGGTCGTCTTGAGGTGAGGCGAAGACCTGGATTCGAGTGCTTGCCTAAAGATCAGCGCAAAAAAGTGAACCTGGAATGGAAGGCGGCGCCGATTACGCGTCGTCGACCACGGTTTCGCGGATGACTTCCTGAATCGATGTCTGGCCGTCGTGAATCGCCCGCAAGCCCGCCTCGCGGAGCGTTCGCATGCCGAACCGCCGGCAAGCGTTGCGGAAGTCGTCGAGCGATGTTTCCGACACGACCATCTCGCGAAGCGTGTCGTTCATGAGCAAGAGTTCATAGAGACCCATGCGGCCTTTATGACCCGTGTTGTTGCACTTTTCACATCCCTTGCCGTAGAAGAACGGCTTGCCCGCCGCCTCTTCAGGCGACATTCCAAGCTCCATGATGAGCTCGGGGCTGGGCGTAAAGGGCGTCTTGCAGTTGGCACAAATCTTTCGGACGAGTCGCTGAGCGAGCACGCCTTCGACCGTCGCCGTGATCAAGAACGTCGGCAATCCCATGTCGCGAAGACGGGTGATGGCCGAGGGGGCGTCGTTCGTGTGCAGCGTGGTGAACACGATGTGGCCGGTCAGCGATGCTTGAATCGAGATTTCGGCCGTTTCCAGGTCGCGGGTTTCACCGACGAGGATCTTGTCGGGATCCTGCCGCAAAATCGCGCGTAGGCAGTTGGCGAAGGTCACGCCGATTTCAGGATTGATCGGCACCTGAATCAGGCCGTCGATTTCGTACTCGACCGGCTCTTCGGTCGTAATGATCTTGTCGCTGATGTGATTCAGCTCGTTGAGCGTGGCGTAGAGCGTCGTCGTCTTGCCCGACGACGTGGGGCCAGTCACGAGAATAATCCCGTTCGGCTTCTTGATGAGTTCACGCCACTGCACTAGCGTGTCGGCCGCCATACCGACGCGGTTAAGGTCGAGCTGCACGACCGTTCGGTCGAGGAGTCGAAGGACGACGCTTTCACCGAACAGAGTCGGCAGCGTCGACACGCGAATGTCGACCGAGCTTCCGCCGATTGCGAGCTGAATACGGCCGTCCTGCGGCAGCCGGCGCTCGGCGATATCAAGATTTGACATAACCTTGATACGGCTGGCGATCGCCGGAGCAAGGTGTCGCGGTGGCGGCACGAGCTCATAGAGCACGCCGTCGACGCGATACCTCATTTTGTATTCTTCTTCGAACGGTTCGAAGTGAATGTCCGACGCCTTATCGCGAATCGCCAGCAGCAGCACCATGTTCAGGAGCTTGCGCACCGGCGCGGCTTCGGCCATTTCCTCGATCAGCTCGAGGTCGATCGTGTTTTCGTTGCGATTCGAGTACTGGCTCAACCCCTTGTCGGCCTCGATCGCCTTCACAACGTCGCCGATCGACTCTTGCTTACCCGCGTAGAGCCGTTCGATCGCCTTGAGCACTTCAGACTCGGCGGCGATCACGCCCTTGCAGGGGACGCCGACGAACGACGAGAGGCTTTCGAGCGTCGCGGGATTCTGCGGCTCGGCCATCGCGACGGTGAGTGACTTGTCTTTCTTGTCCTGCTTCATCGGCACGATTTTGAACGCCGTCGCCATCGTTTCGTTGACTGCTTCGGTCAACTCCGACGGGAGCGTCATTTCGCCGAGCTTGACAACCTTCATACCGAGCTGTTCGCCGAGCGCCTTGAGCACCTGGTCTTCGGTCGCCAGGCCCATGCGCGTCGCGACCTTACCGATCGGCTCGTTCTCGGTGCGCTTCTGCTCTTCGAGGACCTTCCAAAGGCTTTCCTCGTCGAGATAGCCCATGTCGACCAGGATGGTGCCGAGACGCCTCGCCATAGTCGTCTTCCCCTCGCCGAGAACGCGGGACCGACCGGGTCAAAAAGGGACCGGGTGCGGCCGGCGCTGGCTGCCGACGGAATCTGCCGAATTCGGACGCGTATATGAAACTGAACGATCGGGACGGGCCGCTCGACGTGTTGCGAGCGTCACTGCGAACTGAGCCGGCCGAGTTTCGCGAAACCTACAAAGTGCACGACCACGACTGAGGCACTCGCGAAACCCAGCCTACTCATCAAGAAACTACGCAAGACAGCGAGCAAATCGGACTGGCAAAAGCAGAGCAGAACGCCCGTGGAACTCTTGCCGAAGAATCGATGTTATCCGGTTGGCTCGAAGACTCGCGTCCGAAAGCGCGGGTGGCGTGATGATCACGCGGCCAGCGGCTTTCGATGAAGGCATCAATCTTCCTCTTCTTCCTCTTCGTCGTCGTCGAAAATCCCCTTCTTGGCCAGTTCGATGCGTTCACGCAGGTCTTGCGGCTTGCGCGACTTGAACATGACTTCTTCTTCGTCGCACAACCCCTGACGCCAGAGGTTGAATAGACTGTCGTCGAGCAGGATCATGCCGTACTTGCGGCCGGTCTGAATCGACGAGTCGATACGATACGTCTTGTTTTCGCGAATCAGGTTCGAGATGGCCGGCGTGACGACGAGCATCTCGTAAGCGGCGACCAGCCCCTTCGGCTTCCTTGGTAGAAGCGCCTGGGCGAGAATCCCGAGGATCGCCACTGAGAGCTGCGTACGGATCTGGTCCTGCTGCTCTTGGGGGAACACGTCGATGATTCGGTTGACGGTACCTTCGGCCGAGTTCGTGTGCAGCGTACCGAACACGACGTGACCGGTTTCGGCCGCGGTGATTGCCGCCTGAATGGTGGCAAGGTCTCGCATTTCGCCGACGAGGATACAGTCAGGATCCATACGAAGAGCACGACGAATCGCTTCGGGGAAGTCAGGCACGTCAATGCCAACTTCACGCTGATTGATCAACGACTTCTTGTGCTTGTGGAAGTACTCGATCGGGTCTTCAATCGTGATGATGTGCCGGTCGAGATTGTCGTTGAGCCAGTTGATCATCGACGCGAGGCTGGTCGTCTTGCCCGAGCCGGTCGGCCCGGTGACGAGGATCAGTCCGCGCGGGCGTTGAATCAACTCTTCCATCACCGGCGGGAGGCCGAGCTGCTGGAAGGTGAGGAACTCGTTGGGCACGCGCCGGAGCACCATGCCGATATTGCCGCGCTGCTTGAAGACGGCGACGCGAAAGCGGGCCATATCGCCGAAGGCGAACCCGAAGTCGCACCCACCCACTTCCTGCAACTCTTGCTGACAACGTTCGGGAGTGATGCTCTTCATCAGGGCGACGGTGTCGGCCTGTTCGAGCACCTTCGTGGCGAGCGGCCGCATGTGGCCGTGCAGGCGAAGCACGGGCTGACTTCCCACCGTCAAGTGGAGGTCGCTCGCCCTCTCCTTGCAAACCGTCTGGAGCAACTTGTCGATGAGCAACGTTCCCATGGTCCCGTGCGTCCCTCCGCGTTTCCCCAGTCCGGTTCGTGTAAACTCCCGCTGCAACCCGCCTTTACTTTGGCATGCCAGGCGGCATCACACCAGGACTTGACTTTGTCTCGTCGACCAAGTGTCCACCGAATCGGAGTTTGGGCGATTGGCTTTAGAACAACGAGCCATGAGCCCTTCCCACACCCAGATTATCTCGGTGGAATGTGCCCCAATCAAGTCGGGGCCATGAGTTAACGGATTTCCAAAGCGGGATTTCCGCCCGGTTTACGTGCGAGCTTCGCCCGTTTGACCCCTCGTCACTACCTTACGTCGCAGCGGACAGTGGCGCGATCGCGCCACTTTTCGCCTCGTCCCGCGGTGGCAGGCCATTACGACTGAGTGGCGGCGGGATTCATTTCGCGGTTCGTCACGCGCATCACTTCCTCGATGGTCGTGATTCCCTTGAGCGCCTTGATCATGCCGTCCTCGAACAGAGTATGCATCCCCTGTTTGCGAGCGACTTTACGGATACTCTGGGTCGATTCGCCCTTGAACGTCAGCTCGCGAATCTGCTGCGTCATACCCATGAGTTCGTAGATGCCTTGACGGCCGCGGTAGCCGCTCTTGTTGCAGTAGTTGCAGCCCTTGCCTTTCATGAAATTCGCCTTCTTGGCGATCTCAGGCTTGAGGCCGAGGCTCGTCAACGAGTGTACCGGCGGCTCATACTTTTGCTTGCACTTAGGGCAAATCTTGCGGACGAGGCGCTGAGCCATGATCGCCATGACCGAGGACGCCACCAAGAATGGTTGCACGCCGATATCGACCAATCTCGTTACGGCGCTCGGCGCATCGTTCGTGTGCAGCGTACTGAAAACCAAGTGTCCCGTCAGCGAAGCCTGAATCGCCGTGTTTGCGGTCTCTTCGTCGCGGATTTCACCCACGAGGAGGATGTTCGGATTCTGCCGGAGCATGGCGCGAATGATCCGTGCGAAGGTCATGCCGATCTTTGCACGTACTTCACATTGGTTCACGCCCGGCAGGTAATACTCGACCGGGTCTTCGGCGGTGATGATCTTGACGTCGGGCCGGTTCAATTCATTGAGCGCGGCGTAGAGCGTCGTCGTCTTGCCCGATCCCGTCGGACCGGTAACGAGCAAGATGCCGTTGGGGCGCTTGATCAGCTGCGAGAATCGCTTCCAGTCGTCTTCACCGAAACCAAGGTCGCGGAGACCGACCTTGATGTTGTCTCGGTCGAGAATACGCATGACGACCGACTGGCCATGCACGGTTGGAAGGATGGAGACACGCAGGTCGATATCTTTGCCGGCGACGATGATCTTGACGCGACCGTCCTGGGGACGGCGTTTCTCGGCAATGTCGATCGATCCCATGATCTTGATACGGGAGACGATCGCGCCGTGAAGGCGACGGGGAGGCGAGTCACGCTCGACGAGCACACCGTCAATTCTGTAACGAATTCGGACACGGTCGGGATACGGTTCAATGTGAATGTCGGAAGCGCGAGTGGTGACGGCTTCCTGAATAATCAGGTGCACGAGCTTGATGATCGGGGCGTCGCCTTCGGCCAGCACGTTGGTCTTGCTGCCGCTGGGCGACATCGGCCCGTCTTCGTTGTAGTCGAGCGCGGTGTCGGTGAACTCCTGAAGCATGGAGTCGACCGACTCGGTTTCCTTCGTCGAACCACCATAGTAGTGGTTGATCGCCTCGACGATCGCCTGCTTGGATGAGAGAGCGACCTCGATTTCCTTGTTGAGGACGAACCGCAGCTTGTCGACGGTCTCGAAATCATTGGGGTCATGCATGATGACCTTGATGATTCCCCCTTCCTCGGAATAGGGGATGAGCACGTTTTCGCGCGCGAGCGATTCGGGCACTTTTTCGATGATGGAGGCGGGAATCTCGACCTCAGCCAGCGCGACGAACTCCATGCCGAATTGCTCGGCCTTGGCCTTCATGATGTCGTCGTTCTCGGCGTAGCCAAGCTTGACGATCGCTTCTTCGAGCGAAAGGTTGTTCATCCGCTTGGCGTCGTTCAACTGGTCGGGGCCGATCACCCCGCGCTTCATCAAGATATCGGTCCAGTCGCGACTGAGCTTGGCCATCGGGAGCGCTCCGAAATGATCGCCGACGGATCATGTCATGTCTGGGCGAAGGGAAACAACGAACAACGGCGCCTGGGGATAGGTTCCCGGCGGTCGCGCGCGGACTCGACCTCAATCCGTCCGGAGAGGTTTTCGCGGGGTATCGACCGTTCCGCAAGCAAAAATACGTTAAGGCGCAACGACGATCCGTTCGGTCGGGGGCCGAAGGTGGTCGGACGAAGTGAAAACGCTAGCAAGCCTACCCATACTAACATGCTGCGTAACACCGAGACAAGCAACGTCCGGTTCAATTCGTCGCAGTTACTCCCGTCGCGTCAGCAAGTTAATGCATAACGCCCAGCCCAAAGCCCCATTGAAAGAGTGAGGCGGAAAGCAATTAGCCGTTCCGAGCCGATTTTCGGAAGATCTCAGCGCGCAAAAAGAGACCGCTACGTGATTTACGTAACGGCCTCTCATTTGTGACCTTTATTGACTTCCGGTCAGACCGGCATCAATCGTTTAACGGTCGCGGCTGATCTTCTTGCCGTCGGCCAGAGCGGCCTGAGCGGCGGCGAGGCGGGCGATGGGAACGCGGAAGGGCGAGCACGAAACGTAGTCCATGCCGACCTTGTGGCAGAAGACGACCGAGTCGGGATCACCACCGTGTTCGCCGCAGATGCCGACCTTGAGGTGGGCATTCGCCTTTTCCTGACGCGCCTGACGGCCCTTGGTCACGCCGATTTCGATCAGTTGACCGACGCCGTTGACGTCGATCGACTGGAACGGGTCGACCGGGAGGATCTTCTCGCGGAGGTACGTGTTCATGAAGCCCTTGATGTCGTCGCGGCTGTAGCCGAACGTCATCTGGGTCAAGTCGTTCGTACCGAACGAGAAGAATTCCGCCTCTTCGGCGATCTTGTCGGCGGTCAGAGCGGCGCGAGGAACTTCGATCATCGTGCCGATCTGGTACTCGACGGTAACGCCGGCGGCCTTCTGGACTTCGTCGGCAATGGCGATGGCTCGCTTCTTGAGGAGAACGAGCTCTTCGACCGTACCAACGAGCGGGATCATGATCTCGGGCAGAACCGACTTGCCCTTCTTCTTGACGTCGATCGCCGCCTCGATGATCGCGCGAACCTGCATGTCGCCGATTTCGGGGTAAACGATCGGCAAACGGCAACCGCGGAAGCCGAGCATCGGGTTGAATTCGTGGAGCTGTTCAACCCGCTCCTTGATCTTCTTGACGTCAACGCCAAGCGCAGCCGCCAGTTCCTTCTGTCCCTTCTCGTCGTGCGGGAGGAACTCGTGGAGCGGCGGGTCGAGGAGGCGGATGGTGACAGGCAGGCCGTCCATCGCCTCGAAGATGCCGATGAAGTCGGCACGCTGGAACGGCTCGAGCTTGTCGAGCGCGGCCTTGCGACCGGCTTCGTCGTCGGCAACGATCATTTCACGCATCGGTCCGATGCGCTGATCGCCGAAGAACATGTGCTCGGTGCGGCAGAGGCCGATGCCTTCTGCGCCGAATTCGCGGGCACGGGCCGAGTCGGCCGGGGTGTCAGCGTTCGTGCGAACCTTGAGCTTGCGGGACTTGTCGGCCCAGCCCATCAGGACTGCGAAGTCGCCCGAGATCGTCGGCGGAATGGTCTCAGCCTTGCCCACCATCACGTCGCCGGTCGAGCCGTTGATCGTGATGAAGTCGAGGGCCTTGATGACCTGGCCGGCGATGGTGATCGTCCGGGCCTTCTCATCGATCTTGACCTGTTCGCAACCGACGACGCAGGGCTTGCCCCAGCCACGGGCGACGACGGCCGCGTGGCTCGCCTTACCGCCGGTCGAGGTGAGAATGCCCTTCGCCAGGTGCATGCCGGCGACGTCTTCCGGGCTCGTTTCCTTGCGGACGAGCATGATCGGTTCGTTGGGATTCGACTCGGCGTAAGCAACCGCTTCTTCGGCCGAGAGAATCACGCGACCCGATGCAGCACCCGGGCTGGCGGCGATACCCTGAGCGATCGGCTTGATCTTCGACTTGGGGTCGAGCTGCGGCAGCAACAGGTGATTCAGGCTGTCGGGATTGACGCGGTTGATCGCCGTCGTCTCGTCGATCAGGCCTTCCTTCACCATCTCAACGGCGGTACGCACGGCGGCGGTGCCGGTGCGCTTGCCGGTGCGGGTCTGCAGCATGTAGAGCGTACCGTCCTGGACGGTAAACTCGATGTCCTGCATCTCCTTGTAGTGTTTTTCGAGCTTCTGGCGGATCGCCATCAACTCCGCATAAACCTTGGGCATGTCATCGTTGAGCCGGCTGATCGGCTCGGGGGTACGAATACCCGCGACGACGTCTTCACCCTGGGCGTTGATCAGGTAGTCGCCGTAGAAGACGTTTTCGCCGGTGTTCGGGTCGCGGGTGAAGGCGACGCCGGTGCCCGAGGTGCCGCCCATGTTGCCGAAGACCATCGCCTGAACGTTGACGGCGGTGCCCTTCAGCTCGGTGATGCGCTCGATGCGGCGATACTCGATCGCCTTCTTGCCCATCCAGCTATTGAAGACGGCCATGATCGCCGCCCAGAGCTGATCCTTGGGATCTTGTGGGAAGTCGCTGCCGACGTGCTTTTTGTAGACCGCCTTGTAGCGCTTGACGAGTTCCTTGAGATCGTCGGCGCTGAGGTCGGTGTCAAGTTCGACACCCTTTTCCTTCTTGAGACCGACGAGTTCGTGCTCGAAGTGCTCGTGGTCGACGCCCATCGCGGTCGAGCCGAACATGTCGATAAGACGACGGTAGCCGTCGTACGCGAACCGTTCGTTGCCGGTCTTCTTGGCGAGACCTTCGACGGAGACGTCGGAGAGGCCAAGGTTAAGAATCGTGTTCATCATACCCGGCATCGACAGGGCCGCGCCTGAGCGAACCGAGACGAGCAAGGGGTTGCTGGGATCGCCAAGCTTGCCGCCATATTCGGCTTCGACGAGCTTCACCGCCGCTTCAACCTGCGGGCGAACCGCTTCGGGGAGCTTACGGCCTTGCTCGTAGTACTGTGCGCAGACTTCCGTGGTGATCGTGAACCCGGGGGGGACGGGAATGCCGATCACGCTCATCTCGGCCAGGTTGGCCCCCTTGCCGCCGAGCAGGGCCTTCATGTCGGCCTTGCCCTCGGCCTTACCACCGCCGAACGAATAGACATACTTTTGCGGATCGGCCATCGGTCGTGCAATCTCCTGAACGCCGGACGCGCCAGAAAAGGAGAAAAAAGCCCGCCGCACTCGCGTCCCGAATTGCGCGAGTGCCGGTACTTTGACGTAAGTCCAAGAAAGAGAAAAGGCTAACGCCTCATCCCCCCGCCGTCAAGCACCCACCAGCGGCGAAGGAATGATGCGTTGAACGTAAGTTTCGCGTTTGTCGAGAGTTCGAGCCGATCCGCCCGTCTGGCCTAAAGCGCGGGGGAGGGAGTGGTTCGGTCGGCACCGATGACCAGGCCGCTACCGGGGTGCTGGGCACGCCAGGTGGCCCATGAGGTGTTGGGCAATACGTGCATGCGTTTGAGCGTTGCCCCCTTCGACTTGCCCGCGACCGATGTGAGCCCTTCGTCGTTTTCCATCCAGAAGCTTTCGGTCGTGTGGTCGTACATCAACGGTCGGTGCGGCGTGTGCGTTCCGCTGTAATAACCGCTAGTGCCGAACGTCAAGCGTCTGCCATCGAGAGTGGCGTCGTAGGCGTTAGCGGCCTCGTCTGCATTGGTAAAGGGACGCCAGATAATGACGAGCGGGGCGCCGTCGACTTCCTGGTTCACCGCGCGAACGCGCTCCAGGATGACGACGGGGTAAGCCATATGCTTACCTTTAAACTCGAGTCCCGCGACGCGTGCGTCTTCGGGAACGCGGTCGAAATGTTCGCCGCCGCGCATTTCGACGATCGGGTGCTCGATCGCGCGGATGGAGTCGCGCCCCTCAGGCCCATGGATCAATTTGATGTCAATATCGCCGGGAGCGAATTTGAACCATTCATGCTTCCCCTGGTGCCAGCGCGACCAGAGGAAGTGGGCGTCGGTTTCCTGGCGGAACCATTCCTTGGGCGGCTTTGCGTAGGAGAGTCGGGGGGTGATGTCGACGTAGCCGATGACGGCCGCATGCTTGGCCCGGTCTTCCTCGCGCTGAAGACTCTTCCACTCGGCGTAGAGAGTCTGACCGTACGAGAAGATGAAAGCCGACAAGGCGATGATCGCAACGCCAGCAAGGATATTCACATAAATTGGCGTTTTCTTGGCGGGTGCCGGCGACTCCGGCGGCGGCTGATCGGTCGGCAGCGCAACATCGACATGAGCCATGGAGGAGGCCCCCTTCGAACAGAGACACCAGACCATGTTGTGTAGAAGACTCACGCGAAATGTGCTTGAGTTATCCCGCGCAGGCCGACATTTACCTAACAAAATTTTTCACAGATTCTTCGTTTTGATAAAAGCCAACAGAGAGCAAGCGCATACAACCATTGATGTTTGCTCGCCATCGTGGGCGACCAAATTCAAGTAGTATCCGGCTCGTTCACTCGCGAACGAATGCATTCAGGCAGGGGTTCAAAGGTCGCGAACCGATTCCTTTGTGGCGGTGCGTGCCTTGGCGAGTGCGGCTTCGACAGCAGCCCGCATCTCAGAGCGAGTGCCTGTGCGAAGAGTCCGAAGGAAATCGGCGATTTCGTCGTCCTTACTCATGCGGACGAACTTATCGACGTGGTCACGTAGGCGATACAGTTCTGGAGCGTGATTGTTCTCGGTCGTCGTGCCCATGCCCGAGCGCGAGACCATTGAAACTGGCTTCCAGCTCTGCTTGTGCGTGCCTTCGTGCTGCTCGATCCACCGTTCGAGGTCGCTCGTATTCACCTCGTGAGCGACGGGGATCAAGAAAAGTTGCGTCTGAACTCGTGATGAACCCGAGATAGGGTCATACCAAAACTGGTCGGTACGATAGGGGAGCAGAACGCTCCATACGAGCGTGGCTACGAAGATCAAAAGTGTGCCAGTGCGTCGCGACATGAGGTCTCGCCCTGACGGTGACAGCACAATTGTGTCACACACCGAGTTCCGCGTTAATTCATTAAAACAATCCTGATCGCAACGTCGACGACAATCCTCGCTATTTTATCTTGATCTTATGTTGAGACCAATGGATGAGGTTGGGTCAACTCATTCTCGCGAAAATGCACGGGCCGGAGCGTTGGTTGCTCCGGCCCGCGTCATTTTCTTGACCGACTAGTTCAGGAAGTCGAGGCGATCAGGCGTTGGCCTTTTCGAGCTGAGCCTTCTTGACGACTTCTTCCTGGATCGCGTTGGGAAGCTTCTGGTACTTGAGGAATTCCATGCTGAAGGAGCCCTTACCCTGCGTCATGCTCCGCAACTCGTTCGAGTAGCCGAACATTTCCGAGAGGGGGACTTCGGCGAGGATCACCGAGAAACCTTGACGGTCTTCGGTACCGAGAATCACGCCACGCTTCGAGGAAACTTTACCGGTGACCGGCCCCTGAAACTCGGTCGGCGTCTCGACTTCCACCTTCATGATCGGTTCGAGCAGGACCGGGTCGGCCTTGCGGAACACTTCACGGAAGCAGTCGCGAGCGCAGATCTGGAACGCCATGTCGGACGAGTCGACGTCGTGGTAGGAGCCGTCTTCCAGCACCATCTTGACGCCGAGCACTTCGTAACCGGCGACCGGGCCCTTGCCGAGCGAGTCGCGGAAGCCCTTTTCGACAGACGGGATATATTCGCTGGGAATACGACCGCCGGTGACCTTGTTCTCGAACACGAACGGCTCGGGCGCGTCTTCAGCCAGCGGCTCAAGGTATCCCTTGATGTGCGCGTACTGACCGGAGCCACCCGTCTGCTTCTTGTGCTTGTAGTCGTACGCCGTCTGCTTGGTCGGCGCTTCGCGATAGCTGACCTTCGGCATACCGACGGTGCACTCGACCTTGTACTCCCGCTTGATGCGCTCGACATAGATTTCGAGGTGCAACTCGCCCATGCCCGAGATGATCGTCTCGGCCGTTTCCTTGTCGACGTGCACGCGGAAGGTCGGGTCTTCACGCATGAAGCGATTGAGCGCCTTCGAGAGCTTGTCCTGGTCGGCCCGCTTGTTGGGGGCGATGGCCAGGTCGATAACCGGCTCGGCGGCGTAGATCGATTCGAGCGCGTAGTTGTACCCTTCGTCGCAATAGGTATCGCCCGTGGCGCACTCGATACCCATCACGGCGACGATGTCGCCCGCACCCGCCGAATCAATATCTTCTTTTTCATCGGCGTGCACGCGGAGGATACGGCTGATGCGTTCCTTCTTCTTCTTACGCGTGTTGTAGTAGAACGTCCCCTTCTTGAGCGTACCCTGGTAGATACGCACGTAGGTCACCTGGCCGAACTGCTCTTCGACGAGCTTGAACGCCATGGCGACGAGCGGCGAGTCCGGGTCGGCCGCGAGCGGCACCTCGGCCATGCCGTTGTCGATGTCCTTGGCGAAGATCGCGCGGTCGAGCGGGCTCGGCAGATACGCGTTCACGGCGTCGAGCAACTTCTGAACGCCCTTGTTCTTGTAGGCCGAGCCCATCAAGACCGGGCAGATCTGGCTGGCGATCGTCGCGTCGCGGAGCGTCGTGTGAATCAGGTCGATCGGAACTTCCGACTCTTCGAGCAGGAGTTCCATGATCCGGTCGGACGCCATCGACAGCGCTTCGAGCATATGAGCGCGGGCTTCGGTCGCCTTGTCGACGAGATCGTCGGGGATCGGACCTGTGCGGACCGTTTCGCCCTTTTCACCGTCGAAGTAGACGGCTTCCATGTTGATCAGGTCGACGACGCCCTGCAGGTTCGACTCGAGGCCGATCGGGATCTGCAAGGGGACGGCGTTGAGGCCGAGCTTCGAGCGGAGCAGGGCGATGACGTTGTCCGGATTCGCACCCGTGCGGTCCATCTTGTTGATGAACGCAAGACGGGGAACGTTGTACCGCTTCATCTGACGGTCGACGGTGATCGACTGCGACTGCACACCCGCAACGGCGCAAAGCACCAGGACCGCACCATCGAGCACGCGGAGCGAACGCTCGACTTCAACCGTGAAGTCGACGTGACCGGGGGTGTCAATGATGTTGATCTTCTTGTCCAGCCACTGAACTGTCGTCGCAGCGGAGGTAATGGTGATACCTCGCTCCTTCTCCAGCTCCATGTGGTCCATCTTGGCGCCTTCGCCCTTCACTTCCTTGATGACGTGGCTCTTCCCTGAGTAGAAGAGGACGCGTTCCGTGAGGGTCGTCTTCCCCGAGTCGATGTGGGCGGAGATACCGATGTTGCGTACGTTGCGAAGGTCTTCCATTGCGGTGTCGTCTTGTCTCAAAGGGATTTTTTTACCCTTTGTCCCATGGGAAACCGTATTCGACCGGGCTGGGGATAGATCAGCCCGCCGTTACGGGGCGGGCTGCTTTGCGTTTGATCCCAATTCAAGGGGGACGCCGAGGGCGAGAGCCGTCGTGAAGCCTAACGGGTCTTTATTCAGAAATTACGAAGGACCCGTGACGGTCGGATTTACGGAGAGTTGATATCCTAACGACATCAGACCATCGGTCAAGCCCGGTTCCTGATCCATCCCTGCTCAAAAATATACTTCCCCTGGCAAGCGTTGCGTTTAAACATCACGCTATCATGTAACAAATCAAGAACTTACAGCAAACGGCAAAACTTTTGTTGATTGGTAGGCGCAGACACTGAACAAAAAACGCTCAATCTAGGTGGCTCGTGATGACACGCCTTTGTCTCACTGGATTCGATGGTTTGTGGCGAAAAAACCTTCCAAAAATCGGCGCTCGACCTAAGAAAGTTCGCGCCGAAACGAAGTAATATCGTCATACTGCCAGCCAGATTGCCTTCTGCTACGATCGTGGCAGAACTTCGTTTGACACGGCATGCTCCGAGCGTTTATGCTGTGACAAATGTCGGAACAAGTCTCGCCCTGTTTTTGAATTGCGGTCTTGAAATTGTGCGGAATGGCCCTGGGGTGTGGGACCTCGGGGTTGAGGACGGAGCGTGCCTCGATCTCCGAGGAGCGTGGACCGATGAGCCTGAACGCGGCTGTTAGCGCGAGCGGAGCGGTGAACACGAGGCGCGTCGGGTCATTCTTCGCGCTGACGTTCCTCGTTCCTGGATTGCCGCAGTTCATCTGGGGTCAGCCTGAACGCGCTTTCGTACTCGCCGGCACGTTCTTAAGCGCTCTTACAGTCGGGCTCTTCGCATGGGGCACGCTGATTGGCATCGCGCTTCTGCTGCTGGCTTATGTCGTCCACGTCGCCTCGGTCGACGACGCAATTCACCAGTGGTCGTTCCCAGCGTTCGACCGCCGGATGCCGCGTTTGATGGTTTCGCTCGTCCTCGGCGTGGGGGTCTACGGACCGCTCGTGCTCGCAGGATCGATTCTCGCCTGGCCGGCAGTTCGGCCGGGGCAGTCGGAAGCGTATTTAGTGAATCGCTGCGAATATCAGGAAAAACTCCCTGAGTCGGGCGATTGGATCTGGCTTGCGCTGGAAAAGGGAACGACGCTGGGCAGGTTGGTCGAGGTTGTTGCCAAGCCTGGACAGAATGTGGAATGGAGTTCGTCGGGACTGCGAATCAATGGCAAGCGGGTGAGCTTGATGCCGTTTCCACACGGCACTGCTCCCAAGCAGCTCGAGTTCCAGGTGCCGGAAGGGCAATTGCTCGTGGCGGGTGCGGCCGAGGCCAACAGGTTGCCGCGGTCCTGGGAATTCGTGCCGATTGATCGGGTTGAAGGACGAGCTTGGGCCAAGTTATACCCGGTCTGGGACCGTCGAATCCTCGACTAATCATGCGTTGCCCATAAAATGGCGGAAGCCTCGCGACACAAGCACTCATCCTTGTTAAGATGAGACGCTACCGGCAGGATGCGCTGAAAACGCCTTTCGGCGAAGCGTCCTGAACGGCCGAATCTCGGCCAGCCGCCACAGTCGTGGCGCGTTCACTCGGGTCGTTCAGCAACGCGAGCGAGGCGAATGGATCATCTGTGGGCTCCGTGGCGGGCGCAGTATATTCATGAATCGGCAAAAAAAGCCGAGCCGGAAGGCGGCTGCTTTATTTGTCGCGGAATCGCTTCGCGCGACGACCGGGAGAACCTGCTCGTTTTTCGCGGAATCCACTCAGCGGTTTTTCTCAATCGCTATCCGTACAATAATGGTCATTTGCTCGTCGCCCCGCTCGTTCACAAGGGACGGCTGGACGAGCTGACGGATGTCGAGCGAAACGAGCCGGTCGAGTTGCTTGCGCGTCTCGTCGGTGTGCTCGACGTCATGATGCGGCCGCAGGGGTACAACGTCGGTTTGAATCTGGGGAAGTCGGCTGGAGCTGGGCTTCCCGGGCACTTGCACTGGCACATCGTGCCCCGTTGGGACGGCGACACGAACTTCATGCCGGTGCTGGGCCAAACGAAAGTGATCATCGAGAGTTTATACGATTTTTACGACCGTCTCGCGGCCGAGCTTGCCGAGGCTTTCGGCGGCCAGCCTGCTTGATTGCGATTTTTTCTCCGGGATTCTTGACCAGGTTACGAACGCGGGTCATGCCTGGATCGTGAGGCTTCCATGTTGCTCTGGATCATTCGAGCCGTATTCATTCTGGTCGTCGCTGGCCTGGGAGCGCGGCTAGCACGCGTCTCCGAGGGATCGACCGGTTGGGTACTGCTATTCGGCGGCGTGCTCGTCGTCGCTGTTGCGGTCGTCTTCATCGACCTCATCACCCCCCGCAAGAAAATTCAGACGATTTCAGGCGTTTATCTCGGCCTCATGGTCGGCCTGATTCTCAGCGGCCTGATTCAAAGCGCCATCGAGCCTTCGCTCGCGATGATCACCACCATTGAAGGAACGCAAAAGGCAATCACCGGCCTTTTGATGATCATCATTTGCTATATTTGCGTCAGCACAATTTTGCAGACAAAAGATGATTTCCGCTTCATCATTCCGTACATGGAATTCTCGCGCGAGATGAAAGGCACACGCCCGCTCGTGCTCGACACTTCAGTCGTCATCGACGGCCGCATCGCCGACGTGGTCGAAACTCGCGTGATCGACCAGCCAATTGTCGTCCCGCGCTTCGTTTTGCAGGAGCTTCAAGGAATCGCCGACAGCTCCGACAAACTCCGCCGCAATCGCGGGCGTCGGGGGCTCGACATTCTGAACAAGCTTCAGAAATCAACGGGCGTGGAGGTGAAGATCCACGACTCCGACCTCCCCGAGCTCGCCGGAGTGCGTGAGGTCGACCAGAAGCTCGTCGTCCTGGCCCGCCACCTCGGCGGACGTGTCGTGACGAACGACTACAATCTGAACAAGATCGCGCGGCTGCAAGGCGTTGAGGTCATCAACCTGAATGACCTCGCGAACGCAATGAAGCCAATTGTGCTGCCCGGTGAAAGCCTGGTGGTCAAGCTCATCAAGCGCGGCGAAGAACCAGGGCAGGGAATCGGCTACCTCGACGACGGCACGATGGTCGTCGCCGAACAGGGGCAAACGCACCTGAATGAGACGATCAAACTGACGGTCACGAGCGTGCTGCAAACCAGCGCGGGACGCATGATCTTCGGACGCATCGACTCGGTGAATTCCGGTGCCGCCCGGTCGATGAACAATGTCGTCCCGCACGACAACCAGGGACGACAGGGCGTTTAAACCAGCGAAGGTCGGGGCGAGCTAGTTCTCGCCCTCTTCTTCGTCTCCAAGTTTGCTGTAAGGCGTCTGGCACCAGTAGCAAACGAGGGACGCCTCGCACTCGGGACAGTCGATCGCGGCTTCCGGATCGGAAAGTGCGTGATACGCTGCCTCATCGGGCGGTTCATATACCTTGCGACAGAGCGCGCACTCGAGCGGTCGATCGCAAAACGAACAACGCATGATTCGCCTCCGATCTATCCTAAGAATGTGCGTCCACCTCGAAAGACCCCCGAGGTAGACGCTCGCGATCGGTCCGTGAGTCAGGTGGTCGCTTTTTCCTGCTTGAGGCAACGGCCGATCTGTCGGACCGCCTGCCGCAGGCGCTGTTCGTTTTCGATGAGGGCGAGCCGAAGGAAGCCTTCACCCGCTTCGCCAAAGCCGCGACCTGGCGAAACGGCGACCTCAGCCTCTTCGAGCAACTTCATCGCGAAGTCGATCGACCCCATCTTCGATCGCCAGGGCTCGGGAATCGGTGCCCAGACGAACATGCTCGCCTTGGGAGTTTGCACATCCCAGCCGAGCCGGTTCAAGCCGTCGACCAGCACGTCCCGGCGCATCTGATATTCCGCGACCTGAGCCAGCCGCGCCGGCTCGCCGTGACGTAGCGCGACGATCGCAGCGACCTGCACGGCCTGAAACAGGCCGTAATCGTAATAGCCCTTGATCGCTTTCAGCGCGCCGAGCATGTCGCGGTTGCCGGCTGCAAAGCCGACGCGCCAGCCCGCCATGTTGTACCCCTTCGACATCGTCGTGAATTCGCAGCCAACGTCCTTTGCGCCCGGGACGGAAAGGAAGCTGGGAACCTCGACGCCGTCGAACACGATATCGCCATATGCGAAGTCGCTGATGACGTGAAACTTGTATTTCTTGGCCAGGACGACGACTTCCTTGTAGAAGTCCTTGTCGACGACCGTTGTGGTCGGGTTGTGCGGGTAGTTGAGGATCAGGATCTTGGGCTTGGGAAACAGGCTCTCGCAAACCCGTGCGACGTTCGAGAGAAACGCCTGGGGATCGCGGACGTCGAGCGAGATCACGTTACCGCTCGCTAGCGCGACGGCGTGAACATGGATCGGAAAGTAAGGCGCGGGCACAAGTGCTGTATCGCCTGGGCCGAGAATGGCCAGGCACATGTGGCTGAAGCCTTCTTTCGAGCCAATCGTGGCGACAACTTCTGTGTCGGGGTCGAGCGTCACGCCGAAGCGGTTCGAGTACTTGGCCGCAACTTCCCTGCGGAGATTGTAAACGCCCGCCGCGACAGAATAGCGATGGTTTTTGAGATCGCGTGCCGCTTCGCAGAGCTTGTCGATCACCCATGATTCGGGTGGGTCGGTCGGGTTGCCCATCCCCAGGTCGATCACATCGATGCCGGCCCGTCGCTTGCGATACTTGAGGTCGTTGATCTTGCCGAACAGGTAGGGGGGCAAGCCGCGAACGCGCGGAGCGACTTCGAGGTCAAAGCTTTCATCCGGCGAATCCGGATTCGTGGTGTGATCGATCATCGCGACGGAAATCCTGTCGAGGCAATGGCAACGGGAGAGAGCAAATGCACGATCCTGTTCCCTACTATAACGCTTAGTCGTTCAGGTCGCATCCTCGACTCGTTGCAAAAAAACCGCACCTTGCGCGCAATTCTTACCGTGATGATCATTTTGACGCATGTCGGGGCCATTCCGGCGTCGATAGTTGCTCTTGCCCACCGGCAAGACCTGACGACACGACCTCCGCAACCTTCTGAAAGACAACAGGGCCTCGGGTCCAACCGGACTATATAAATAAAATCGACCGGCGCGAGATGAACTCTCGCGCCGGTCGGTCTTGTTATTAGCAGAGGCGAATTGAACCGCCGGTCAACGCATTAGCGCGGGGCGGCGATTGGCTTACGAAGCGTCTCCGCCTGATCGGCGACGTCGGCTCCAACACCTGCGGGCGGGCCGCCAGCGCGAATGGCCGGGGTCGGCTCGCTCGGAGCGGTTGAACGAACGCCAGTGCTGGCAGTACCGGGACGGGTCGTCGGCGCTTCACCCGCCATCAGCTTGACCTTGGTGTCCTTGGCAGCCTGGAAGTCGGCGGTCTCTTCCTCGTTGGCTTCCTTCTCACGACCGGTCAGCATGTTCTTGACGGCCGACTGCTTCATGAGGTCGTTCATCAGGTCGGTCATCGCTTCCTGAAGCTTGACGTCGAACATCTGCTTGTGGAGCGAAGCACGAAGCGCGGGGTCGTTCTTGTCGTACGGCTTGCCCGGAATGAGCTTCTCGCGCTTGATGATCACCCAAGCGACGTCGTTGACCTGAATCGGACCGCTAACGTCGCCGTCCTTCGGCTTGTGCGTCGGATCGGTGTCCTTGCGGTCGCCGTCGACGAGTTGATCGAACGCCGCGTCGGAAACCGGACGGGGATAGGCGTGACGGGCAATCGGCTCGGGGAGCAGGCCGCCGAGTGCCGCCGTCGAGGAGTCACGCGAGCGGTCGCGGGCGAGCTTCTCGAACGCGTTGGGGTTCTTCTTGAGTTCTTCCCAGATCTCGATGGCGGTGTGCGACTTGTCGGTCATGATGATCCGGCAGTGCATCTTCTCACCGAAGTTTGCTTCCATCGAGGCGCGGATATCTTCCTCGGTCACCTGAACCCGCGGCGATGCCAGCTTGCGCAAAGCGATCGAGGGGAAGATGATGTCGCGAGCGTACATTGCGGGGCTAATTCCGCGCTCCTTGTCGAGCGTACGGAGCCACACGTCACGGCTCACGTTGCCAAGGCGGGCAGCGGTCGCTTCGATTTCCTCGTCGATCTCGGCCGCGGTCACTTCGAGCTTGCGCTTGCGCATTTCCTGCTCGATCAGCCGGCGGGCGATGAGGGTATCGAGCACCTTCTTGCCTTCGCGAGCGACGCATTCGTCGGCAAGCTGCTGGCGAGTGATCGGCTCGTTATTGACGTAAGCAATTGCGTCGGTTGGGCTGACGGGAATCGCCTTCACCTCGAACCGCGGTTCCTCGACCTGACCAGGTCGCGCAGCCTGCGGGGTGTTGGCCGCGGCAGCCGCAGGTGCGGCGGTGGGTTGAGCAGCAGCACGCGGCGGAATGCCGAGGGCCTTGCGCACACCCTGACCGAACGCGGGCAGGCCTCCGGAAACAACGGCCGAAAAGGCCAGAGTGGCGGCCAGGACATGCCTGCCAGAAAGACGTTGACCGCGATCCGTTGCGACCATGGCGTGGGTTCCTCCGTAAACCGACCATTTTCGACAAATATGTCACCCGCCGGAAATCTGCTCAAGTTTCCGGAGGCAATTCGCCGAAACCATACGATTCGGGCAAAATTCGGTCAAGGGCGAGTTTGCGGCAGGGCGAGCCAAGGCATGTTCGCAGGATATAGAAGGCTGGCTTGTGAGAAGATCATGTCTCGACAAACCAGGTTTCAGCACCGGACTTCACTTCGATCCGCGGGCGATCGTTGTTGCTGATGAGTTGGAAAGTAAGCGGAACGACTTCGCTCGTCACAACTTCAGACGAGTCTAGACGTGATGTACCGGCAAGTTCGAGTTGTCCGGAGTTAGGGCGATAAAGCTCGACTGACCAGGGTTTGCGGTCAATGATAAGCAGTTCGCGGACCCCGATCGCCGCGTAGAATTTGAGCTTCCGTCGCGACCGATCGCCTTTGCTCACAATTTCAACGACGAAATCTGGACCGCCAACACAAACTGCTTCCGCGAGGATCGCGCGATTATCTGGAAAAATTACAGCGACATCGGGTACGCGGTAGTTCTTCTTCCAATCGCTCTCACGGTCACTCACGTTCAATCCGCCATAGACCCTGGCTTTGCGGGGAAACCCGAGAATGAATTGCAGAATCGCACTGAGTTGCATCGCAATCTCTTGATGCTGCAAATCGGCCAGCGGCGACATTACGTACACTCCATTCCAAACTTCGTCGTACCGGTCCCCACCGCTCGCTCGGCGTTTCCGGAGAAGCTTTCTCTTTAGAACCTCATCTGTTACCAGGATATCCATGTGTGACCTCCTACGATTTATGCCCAGTGCTCTGTCACCGCATGATTTGGGGCTGGGTGCCACTCGCTACGCCGATAATCCTCTTTCCTCGGTCACATTCAAGAGCACTGGCATAGCCAGTGGCACCCGAGCTTTCGGCTGTAGCAACTCAACGAGATCAAAGGGCCGATATGCAATTCTACTGCAAACGCGGATCTGTCGCCGCAATAATTGCGCTCACAGCTTGCTGATTGAACCCCTTGTAGCCCTCGGTACGTTGAAGGTTTTCCAGGTGACTGCCAATCGCCCCTTCCGCCAGGAATTTGCTGTGCTGTTCGGCATCAATTGCACCTTGAGCAAGCAAACGATCAGCGCGATCGCGGGCGACTCGCCACTGCTCGCCGCGTGTGAACGCCTGACGGAGAAATGGAAAGTTTGAAAATGGTTTCATCGTTTCAATCGAAGCTTCGGATTGCAGATCGTCGCGCAGGCGGTCGAAATCAAATTGCGCTTCGAGATGGTGCATCCCGGCTTCAAGGAACGACTCACCGTGCAAGCCCACCCAGAGACCAACGGTGTTGGGCCTGGGCAAATCGGGCAGGGCGTGCGATGTGAAGTCGAACGTCGCTTCCTCGGGCGCGAGGTCGAGATCGGCAAAAATGACGATCCCCGTCGTGGGATGCTCGACGATTTGCGCGCCCCAGCCGGCGTGCTCGCCTGCGTGGAAGCGCTCCCTGATCACGAAGCCGAGACGGCGAAATATCTTCATCAATCGCGGGAAATACTTGCGCGACGAGCGGAACGTGTGGTGATCGTGATTCGCCCAACCGAGGCCAAGCTTGTCCTGACGCATCTTTTGAACCTGCGCCGCTCGATTGCGCGAAGTCCAGTAATCGCGCTCGACCTCGAAAACGAGATGACACGCGAGGTCGGGGCCGCCCGCCAGTTCGATCATGCGATCGAGCGCAGCATCGGCGGCATCAAAACCCTTCGCGTCATCGTCGAACTTGCGGCGGCGGGTTTGCCAGATCTCGCGAGCGCCGAGCGCATCACGAGCGGAATGAGGCGACATCCGGCCGGCTCGCGCCATGTCGCCGGAGAAGGGATCGAAGCCGAGAAATCCTCGGCGTTCGACAACGGCAAGACTCGTGGGCGTGCCGGCGATGCGTGCGATCCGATACGGCCCGAGCGGATAGCCTTCGATCTTCAATCCGAGATCGTGTGCCTCGGAGAAATCGGCGATCGACTCGACCTTGATCGCCACCTCGCGCACAGGAATCGTTCCGGCGGGAAGGATCGCCAGACGTGGAAACATGCCGCCTTCATGCGCGAAAACCGGCGTGTTGAAACCGTGAACGATGTTGGTTCGCGTAAAGCCGAGCGTTGTGAGTTTGCTCGCGAGGCCCGGCTGTTGCTCGATGACAAGATGATCGACCCAGTCCTTGAATCGGGTGCTTGTTTCGGTTTGCATCCGTTCGCTCAACCGCGCGGCGAATGCGTTGTGTTCGAGGGCTTGCGCGATCAACTGATCGACAAACGCTTCGGTTTCGGGCCAGCGCTGCCATGCGAATTGAGGCGTCTCGCGCGGTTCCGTGGCGATCGACATTGGGCGAGTCTCCTCAAACGGCGTCGACTCTTTGAGCCTGAGATTCGAGCTGCAATATTACCTTGCGCAAGAGGGCGACGGCCAGTCGCACCTGCCCGCGTCGCAAGCAGAGTGGCGGGCAAAAACGAATCGTGCTGGGACCACATGGCAGAATGAGCATACCGTGCTCGAACGCAGCCTGAACGATCGCGTCGCGGAGTTGGGGCGCGGGTTTGCCGTCACGCTGGATTTCCATGCCGATCATCAAACCCTTGCCGCGCACTTCTTTGATCAATTCAAATTCAGTCGCGAGCTTGTGCAGCCCCGCCACTAACTGCTCACCGCGTTCTTGTGCTCGCTCCATGTAACGCGTTTCGACCAGTCGAAGCGTTTCCAGTGCAGCGGCGCAGCTTACGGGATTGCCGCCGAACGTCGACGCGTGACTGCCGCGCGGCCAGTCCATCACGTGCGCGTGAGCCACAATCGCGCCGAGCGGCATGCCGTCGGCGATACCCTTCGCCAAGCAAGTGATATCAGGCACAACATTCCAGTGCTCGGATGCGAACATCTTGCCGGTGCGACCGATGCCGGACTGTACCTCGTCGAACACGAGTAGCGCACCATGTTCGTCGCAAATCGCCCGCAATCCTGCAAGGAAATCATCCGGCGGAACGATGTAACCGCCCTCGCCCTGAATCGGCTCAACGAATATGGCGGCCAACTCGTGCGGCGGGCATGTGTGGGGAAGCAGCGTTCGCACGCTTTCCAGATTTCCGTACTGCGCGTGATAAATGCCGGGGACGAGCGGCCCGAAGCCTTCGCGCTGCAGCGGTTTGCTGGCACTCAAGGACATCGAACCGTATGTGCGGCCGTGGAAGCTACCGAAGAACGCGATGACGTTTTGTCGACCGGTATGCCGGCGCGCTAACTTCAAGGCGGCTTCCACCGACTCTGTCCCGCTATTCGCGAAAAAGACGCGTTTCGGCCCATCTCCCGGCGCCAACTCCGCGAGACGTTCCGCCAGTTCGATTTGCGGCTCGTAATGGAAGTCGGTGCCCGACATGTGAATCAGCCGCCCGGCCTGACGACGAATCGCCTTCACGACCGCCGGATGCGAATGGCCGACCGATGTCACCGCTATGCCGGCGGTCATGTCGAGAAAGCGATTGCCGTCAACATCTTCGACAATGCAGCCGCTCGCTCTACGCACCACCAGCGGGTACATCGGCGTGTAGGAGGGGGAGATCACGCGTGAATCGCGTGCGATCCACTGGGCGGCGTTGGGGCCAGGCAGGGACGTGACGATACGCGGTTTTGCGCGATGTAGGGGAGGCATCTTGCCCTCGCTTTCAGTTTCCTCGGAGCGAGGGCTCGAAACACGACGAGTCCCCCGTCATTATGGAACCTGCGAGCGGGAGAGGTGCCGAAGCATGATCGAGGTTCCCTTATGATTATTCGGATCGACCCCGGCCACGTCAAACCGAATGCCTTGGGGGTCGTGCGATGATCAACACTGTTGTTGTGGGCTATGGACTGGCCGGCCGTCACTTCCACATTCCGCTCCTGCGTCGGCAACCGGCGATCAACGTCGTCGGCTTTGTCGCCCGCGACCCGAAACTGAGGCGTGAAGGGGAACTCGCGGAAGGTATTCGCGGCTATGCGGATATCGACGAGGCGCTCGCGGAATCGTCGGTCGAGCTCATCGTCATTGCGACGCCACACGACTCGCATGCCGAGCTCGCAATCAAGAGCCTGCACGCGGGCAAGCATTGCGTCGTGGACAAGGTGATGGCTCTTTCCGTCGCGGAAACCGACGCGATGATTGCAGCCCGCGACCGTTCCGGCAAAATGTTGTCGGTCTTCCACAACAGGCGCTGGGATTGGGATTATGCGACCGTCTTGGATTTGCTCGCGAAGGGTGCCATCGGCCGGCCGTTGCTGTTCCAGAGCTCGGTTTGCCGTTACGCTTCGCCGCGCAGTTGGCGCGGGAAGGCCATCGCCGCCGGGACGATCCTGCACGACTGGGGTGCGCATTTGATCGACCAGGCGCTAAACCTGGGACTTGGCCCATGCCGGCGGCTGGCCGCCTGGGTTACGCCCGCCCCCTGGCCAGGCGTTGATAGCGGCGGGCACGGCAAGATCGTCATGGAATTCGACGACGTTCTCTTCGAGATCGAGACGAGTCGCATCTGCCGACTCGACCGGCCGCGCTGGTCGATTCTTGGGACCGAAGGGGCGTTCTTGAAGTTCGGCGTCGATCCTCAGGAAGAGGCTTTGCGCGCTGGAAATATCGGTAAGGCGTTTGAACCTGCGGGGCATGTCGGCACGCTGGTTGTCGAACAGGATGGAAGTCGCGTCGAGTCGCCAGTCGCCACTCTGAAACCGAGTTGGGACGGCTTTTACGCGAACATCGCTGATCATTTGCAGGGGAAGGCCGAGCTTGCGGTGACTGCCGAGCAGGCACGCGAAGTCGTGCGCGTGCTCGACGCGGCGCAGGAGTCGAGCCGGACACATCAGTCGGTTGACGGACCGTGGGGAACTACCTGATGCGACCCAGGATCACGCTGGCGTTGGCCCTCTCGCTGGTCGCCAGCCCGGTTCTTGCCGGCAATGTGCCCGACCCAACCACTTTCCTCGGCTTCCGAATCGGGGAAGATCGCCACCTCGTGCGATGGACCGCACTGACTGACTATTTCCACGAAGTCGATCGGCAATCCGATCGCGTCATCGTGCGCGAATTGGGACGATCGACCGAGGAACGTCCCTTTCTCGCCGCGATCATTTCGAGCCCCGAGACGATTCGCAACATCGATCATTACCGCCAACTTCAACACCAGGTGAGCGACCCACGTTTACCGGGCTCGCAGCTTGCAGTCAGCGCGTCCAAGCCTGTCGTTCTCATCACATGCTCGATTCATTCCATTGAAGTTGCGTCAACTCTGACGAGCATCGCGCTGTTGCATCAACTCGCAACCCGAGACGACGCGACGACGCACGAAATTCTCGACAAGACGATCCTGCTGCTCGTACCGTCGTGCAACCCGGACGGTGTCGACATTGTTTACGACTGGTACGAACGCTCGAAGGGGCACGCCTGGGAAGGCGAAGGGTTGCCGTGGCTGTATCACAAATATGCCGGCCACGACACGAATCGTGATTTCTTCATGCTCAATCTTGAAGAAACGAAAATTTTGAGCAAATTTTTGTATGAGGATTGGTTTCCAACAATCACCTACGATATTCACCAGATGGGATCCAATGGCGCGAGAATTTTCGTGCCGCCGTTTTTCGATCCTGTGAATCCGAACATCGACGCGCGGCTAACCGAATCGATCGCGCTACTCGGTTCGCACATGGCCCTCGATCTCACAAGCGCGCGACGCCAGGGTGTGTTGACGAACGCCATGTACGATAACTGGTGGAATGGTGGAAATCGCACGACTCCGCAACGCCACAACATGGTGGGATTGCTCACCGAATCGGCCAGCGCGAAGATGGCGACACCGATCACAATTTCGCGCGATAGGCTGGGCGGTGCGACGCGTGGTTTTGCGAATCACAAGCTTGCAGTCAACTTTCCCGTGCCTTGGCAGGGTGGGACCTGGCGACTCCGCGACATCATCACCGATCAAATGATTTGCTGTCGGTCGGTGCTTACGCTGGCTGCGCGTTACGGCTCGATGTTCCAGTCGAACTATCGCGACATGGGACGCGACGCGATTCGTGCCGGCGAGGCGTTCCCGCCGTTTGGCTGGGTGATTCCGCCGAATCAAACCGATATTGCCACCGCTTACGAAATGGCGGCGATACTTCATAAAACGGGAATCGAGATCGAGCACGTCTCCGCACCATTCACCAACGGTACGACGCGCATTCCCGCTGGCAGTCTCCTCATGCGTTCTGCGCAGCCTTATCGCCGCCACCTCAAGGATATGATGGAGCGACAAGTTTATCCCGACCGCTTCAATCCCGACGGCAGCGCAGAACCGCCGTACGACGTTGCCGGCTGGACATTGCCGCTGCAAATGGGCGTGCAGACGATCCGGCTCGACCGGCCGATCGATGCCAAGAGCGAGCGTCTCGAAGTCGTGCGGGCACCTTACGGCAGAACCGAAGGCGTTGGTAACGAGAAATCGTTCTCGGTCGCAAATGAATCGAACGAAGTATTCTTGTTGCTCAACGCACTTCACAAGAAAGGTGTGCCGGTTTTCGTCAAGCGTGGGGAAGATGGACGGAGCGAACGGTTCTCTTTCCCTTCGACTCCCGAAGCCAGCGCAGCCATCGATCAGGTGCTGCCGCGGATTTCGTTTATCATCCGACGCGACTCGGAATCGCCCGAGGGAGTGAAACTCTCTCCCCGGCGCGTTGGAATTTATCAGCCCTGGGTCGCGAGCATGGACGAGGGCTGGACGCGGCTTGTGCTCGAACGAAGGGGATTCGCGTACACATCATTACACAACGAAGACATTCTCAGTGGTAAGCTTCGCGATTCCTTCGACGTGATCCTCTTCGCATCGAGTCCACCGCGAACGATTCGCGAGGGCTTCCGCGCAGGCCAAACCGCTCCGCCGTTCGTGGGAGGTCTAGGAACAAAAGGTGCCGCGGCCCTTCGCGAATTCGCGGAAAACGGCGGCACGTTGATCGGTCTCGAACACGCGTCAAGCTATCTCATCGAAGAGCTCGCGCTGCCAGTCACAGAATCACTCAAGGGATTGAGCACGCGTTCATTCTATTGTCCTGGGTCGATCCTTCAGGCAGCGATTCAGACCGATCATGCGCTCACCAGCGGAATTTCGTGGGATTTATCACTCTATTTTTCGAGGTCGCTGGCGTTCGACCTGAAGGAACCGGCGGCAGGTTCGCCTGCAGGAGATCCGATCGCACTTGTGCGATACGGTGCGGCGTCGCCGCTTCAATCCGGGTGGTTACTCGGCCCTGAACACATTCGTAGCAAAGCGGCAGAAGTGCTTGTCCCGTACGGGAAGGGAAATGTCGTTCTCTTCGGCTTCCCACCACAGAATCGCGGCCAGACGCATGGCACGTTCCGACTTCTTTTCAATGCGTTGTCGCGAGAAATCTCCGCGATCCAGTGAGACGCGTTTGCTCTGCGAAGGCTTGCAAAACTCTGTCATCTGGCGGCCAACGATCATGCGTTGCTTTTCAACAGCGGGCTCAGATTTCGAGCTCGCGTGTTTTCTTCCGCGCGCCTTTTCACGAGATTTTAACGGCGTCGCGAACTTCTTTGCGTTGCAGGATGTCTGTCGGTCTAGGCTGCAACCATTAGCTGATCAATTTGAGAAACCTTATGGACACTTATGATTTCATCAGCTCAATGCTTGCGCTTCCCTCGAACGCACTTGCCTACACAGTGAGCGAAAGGCTTTCGAGCTTGTTTCCCGAGCGAGCGATTCTGGAAGGGCCACAGGATTACTTCGACATCGAGAAGTACGCAGCAGCGGGACTTTGCCAAGTTGAGCTCAAGTCAGGCGTGCATCATCAGATTTCAACCACGTGGGACCCGGAACTCAGCCTCTCCAGAAACGCGCAGAATGCTTGGTACGAGATAACCTGGAACGGCAAAAGTCTAGACGCACTGATTTTGACCTGGAACGTAGGCTTTCACGATCAATGCTACGTTTGGCTAATGGCCGACGACGAGGTAACGGCCGAGATGTTTTTCTCGCAAGTAAGTTCGTGGAACGCCGAAATTCGCGATGAAGTCCTCGTCTTCGACGGTGGCTGTTGGAGCAAGAGCGAGTCGCTATTTCATGCCATTCGCTCTGCCACATTTGAGAATCTTATTCTTGCCGGAAAACTGAAGGCCGAGATTCGCGACGATCTTTGTCGGTTCTTCGCAACTAGGGAAAGCTATGAAAAATACGGTATCCCCTGGAAACGCGGTGTTTTGTTCATCGGCCCGCCGGGTAATGGTAAAACTCACGCCGTAAAATCGCTCATCAACTCGTTGGGCAAGCCATGTCTTTATGTGAAGAGTTTTGATGCTCAGCACGGAACCGAGCATGACTGTATTCGCGAAGTCTTCAAGAAAGCGAGGAAATCGGCCCCTTGCATTCTGGTGCTTGAAGACCTGGACTCGTTGATCAATTCGGAAAACCGCTCGTTTTTTCTGAACGAACTCGATGGATTTGCGGCCAATACCGGCGTAGTCGCGTTGGCGACTACAAATCATCCCGAACGCCTCGATCCAGCGATCCTCGACCGGCCAAGCCGATTTGATCGGAAATACCATTTCGACCTGCCCGCCGCCACCGAACGCCTGGCCTATGTGAAGCTGTGGTCGGTCTCTCTTGAGACGGCGTTGCGACCTTCGGAGGCGGGATGGAGCGCTGTCGTTGCCAATACAGAGGGATTTTCGTTCGCCTATCTGAAGGAATTGTTTCTCTCGGCAATGATGCGTTGGATAGGCTCGCAGGGGGATCTGTCGATGGATGCGATCCTGATCGAGCAGTCGAATTCGTTAAGGCAGCAGATGGTAAGTACGCCGCCGTCCCCGTCGGCCTAACTTGTTCCGCCACGAATGTGGCGCTGTACTCACACGCCCACTCCCTGGTGAGAATACCTGCTTGTTCCGCTGCTATCGAAGCCGATCCACCGTCACCATGACGACGGACGTTGAATGCTCGCAGTCTGCGAGGAAATATCTACCCGTTCACAACGAGCCTATTCAACTCGGTTTTCCAGTCTGCGGGATCGCCACTCACCTCGGGACCACTCAGATATACTTCCCAGATGTCTGGCCCAGTTGCCAGACCTTCGGTCTCAATCCATTCCGAGAATTCGCCCCAGGCGTCTGGCAGTCCTTCAAACGGGCCGCGATAAACGGTACGCGCGACCGTCGCTGTTAGAACTTCGCCTGGCCTAACGCGGCCTGCGGGAGCAAACGGGCGATCGACAGGAACGCAAATCTCGAATTCAAAGACTTCGGGATCGAGCCGGAAGTGATGCGTGTACCAGGGTCCGACGGGATTCAGCCCCTGCGCCTCGGCCGCGGCGATTACCTCCTGAAGTCCCGGTCCCATCACCTGCTGAATCTGGCTGCGAGGAATGGTCAGATGCAGCACGGCGGTGTGTTGGGGTGTCATCCTGACAATTCGCGGCGGATCAATCATGAGGGAACTCCGCAGGCGGGGTCGATTCGACCTCTCGAGACCTCTGTCGCCAGAGCGACTGGTACACCAAACCGTAACCAGCACAAACAAGCATCGCGGCCATGCCCGACCGTTTAATCGCCCGGCCAAGTCGTAAATACGCCGAGTCATGCTCTTGTTTGTACATAATTGTAACACAAAATGTAGCGGTCACAAGCGCTATCGCAAGTGTTGCGATCACAAGCCTTTGGAGACCGGAAAGAGTGGCTTCCTTCTCCTTGATTTGCAGCACCGGCTGATCTCTGAGCCAGCGTAGTGCAAGGACGATCAGAAGCGGCATCCCTAGAAACGTGCTGCAGTATTGCACGACTTTATAACCAGGAACCGGCTGGCTCCGATAGACGAATGCAACTTGGTTGAGCGCGGGGATCAGCTCGGTACCCCAGCGTCCTTCGTGCGTGAACGCATCCCATACGAGATGTGTGATTGCGCCGAGTAAGACGGCAATCGTGACGAGCGGAACGATCGCAAATCTCGGCTGTGAGTTGGCCAGTAATTCAGTTCGCGATCGAATCGACGAAGGCATGAGCGCGTGTAGCGGACGTTTGAAGCAGCGATGGTAAATATAGAAAAGAGCGACGCCCAGCGGAGTGCAGACGGTCGCTGCTCCGACGAACGAATGAGTTACGTCGTAGTCGGAAATCCAGGGCACGAAGAGCGGCAAGTCGGGAATCATCGCGCCGATCGCCAGCGCAGAGAAGGGAAGCCACCCGCGAAGGAGTCGCGCGATCGGCACGATGGCGAGGATGTGCGTCGGAGTGAACGGCATCAGTCGACGCGCTCAATCACCCTTTGGTCCGGAACACAAGCAAGTAGGGAAGCGCGGGTTGACCGTTCGTATCTTTGAAATTGCGGAATTTGTTGGAGTTAAGCCAGAGGGCATAGGTCTTCCCCGGTTGAAGTTTCACCGAGATCACACAGGTCCGCTTGTCGTCGAGGTAGCGCGGCTTTCCAGAAAACTCGGGCGCGGATTCGGGGCTGTGCGTGGAGACCGAGTAGGAATTGGTCGTCATATCCTTGCTAAATGTCACGCGAATCTCGTTTGTCGCAGGGTCGACGTTATCACTTCCAGCCAGAATGGTTGACTTCACAATGACCGGAGGAGCCGACTCGAGCGTGATGTCATCCGCGTGAGCGGCCACAACTGCGACCGCGCAAAACAGCGCAAAGATCAAACGATTCATGACATGTTCCCTCATTTAAGTTTCCGAGGTGCAGGGGGGATGTGCCAGCGATTTTGAGAATAACAAAAAGGTGGGCTTAGTTCTCGACGCGCGTGCAGCGGCCAAAAATCGCGCCAGCGGAAACCCAGCCGTTGATCCGGCCACGATTGTTGCCGATCTGAAATCGCGGTCCCTGAATCGCTTTGATCAAATGCAAGTATTCTTGACCATTTACTTTGCACAGCACGATATCGCCAACTTCGAGAGTGCCATGATCGACCGGCGTGACGGTGCAGAGTTGGCCAGATTCAATCTTCCCCTTCATCGAGTTTCCGCGAGGCCGGAACGAAACGGTCTGGCCGCTCTTCAGACTCGCGATGTAACTTGTGGCCCAACCCATTTTCACCTCATCTCATAGCAGTCGCTCTGCAGGTCACGTTTGGCTGGCGAGAGGTTCGCGAAGTGATCGGGCGCCATCAAGTCAAACGCTTCGAGTCGTTCACTGTAGTTCGTCTTCAAGGTCGCAAGATTCGCGTTACTTCGCGCTGTGATCAGTGACCAATCGTTCGCTTTCGTTTCGTTGAAGATCGGTCGAAAACCAAGCACGCAGAGGAGGGTAGAAAACGGAAGAATTGGCGCGAAATGTCTCAAGTCGGAGCCATCGAATTTCAGGCATGCCAAACCTTGGCTGTTCGTGGGAAAGATTGTGAAGCCGTTGCCAATTGGGCCGATAGTAAGGATTGCACGGGTTGAGCGGGTGGCAGCGCCAGGCCCAGCCCGTCTTGTCACAACACATTGGCCCAGTGGCGGGGATGTTTGCGAATGGATCGGTCGGAAACACAAACCCAACCTGACCTTGCACACTCGAAGCCGATCCAGGCACATCTGGTGGGCGGTCGCGACGACGCGATGGCAGGCCTGGCACGCTGGCTCGCCGACGAAGGCTACGAGGTCTCCCAGACCATCGGCTCAGCCCGGGTCGATTCAGCGCATCACCCTGTCTCACTTCCACATACGGCGCGATGGCTCGTCTATTCGCCCGATGTCTCCCGCGAACACTCCGATCGACTCGTCGCAGCACGCGATGGAATCGCCCAGGCATCCTATCCCGCCGTCGTTCGCCAACTTTTGGGACGAAAGCAGGGGATTGCCGTCGCCGGGCAAAGACAGGGGCGAACGACCGCGGCGATGATCGGCTGGACACTCGCCCAGGCCGGTTTCGACCCCAGCGTGCTTCTGAGAGGAAATTCGCGTCAGCTCGGCGGACCCGCCCGAGCCGGACGTGGCGCCCAGACTGTTATCGATATCACACAAGCACTCACGCCAGAATTGCTTGGCGAGCCGGGGCCCTCGATTGCGGTGATGCTTGACGTCGCCCAGATCGATCCGGCCGAACGTACAGTGCTGGTTCAACTTGCGGAACGAGTCAGCCGCAATGGCTCGCTCGTCTTGGCGAATCCGGCGCTCATGAGCGAAGCCTCGCTTGCAGAGAATGCGCAGGTCGATACTCTGTCGCTCGAGCCGGGAAGCGATTGGTGGGGGACCGACCTCCGTGAAGAGCGCGGGCGGTTCCGCTTCAGGGCCTTCCATCACGGCCAGTTCGCGGCGGAGATTCGATTGCAAGTTCCCGGACGGTCGAGCGTGCTCAGTGCGCTGGCGACGGTCGCGGTTTGTAAGCGAATTGAGGTGCCGACGCGGGCGATTAAACAAGCGTTGGAAGACTTTGCGGGCATTTCTCGCGCTTTTGAGTCACGCGGAAGCTATCGAGGTGTTACGCTATGTGACGACGATGCAGTGGCGGCGTCGGACGTGGCGGAAACCCTGGCTCTGGCCCGAAATCTGTATGGTAGGCGCCGGCTCTGGACGGTTTTCGCCCCCGAGGGACCGCCTTGTTGTGCGACAGTTGCTGAACTTCGCGCAGCAGATCGTATTCTTCTTGTAGAAGCAGGCGTCGACTCCGGCGAATGGGCGGGTATGCTAGAGGGTGCAGGGGTCACCTCCCGTCGTGTCGAGAGTCTCGACGAAGCCATTTCTGACCTGGACAAGCATCTAGAACCCGGCGACGTCTTGCTGACGCTTGGGGCCGGCGAAGTGGGAACGATAGCCGATGCATTCATTCGACGACTTCCGCGCGATCGTCAAGGCCGATGAGCCGCTGGCTCCGCTGACCTGGTTTCGCCTCGGCGGGCCGGCAGCGTTTTTCGCCCGGCCTGGAACCGTGGAAGAGCTCGTTGGCCTCCTGAACCGGGCACGCGAGCAGGGGGTTCCCACACGAATTCTGAGCGGCGGGTCCAACATCCTCGTCCGCGACGAAGGTTTTCCCGGGCTGGTCATTCAGCTCGAAAGCCCGCTCTTCGCCGACGTGAAGATCGAAGGGACGCACGTCGAAGCCGGTGCGGCCGTTCCACTTACGGCCTTGATCTCCCAGACGGCGCGAGCCGGTCTCGCTGGTCTCGAAGTTCTGACCGGCATTCCAGGAACTGTCGGTGGATCGCTGCGCGGGAACTCGGGTGGACGGCAAGGGGCGATCGGCAATTTCGTCGTTCGCGCGACGGTGCTGGACAGCGCTGGTAAGATCCAGGTACGCGAGCGCGACGAGATCGCGTTTGGGTATCGTTCGTCCGACCTCGACGAGCCGGTGATTCTCTCGGCGGAATTCGAGCTCGAGCCGGAAGATCCTGAGTCGGTGGTACGCCGGATGCGACGTATCTGGATCATCAAGAAGGAAAACCAGCCGTACGGTCACCAATCGTCGGGCTGTATTTTCAAGAATCCGACGCCTGAGATCTCGGCGGGTGCCTTGATTGAGCAGGCAGGATTGAAGGGGTTGCGAGTCGGCGGTGCGGAAGTTTCCGACCGTCACGCCAACTTCATCGTCGCCCAGAGCGGCGCGAAGTCGGCCGATGTGCTCGCCCTGATCGAACAAATTCGGTCGAAGGTTGCAGCGCAGTCGGGTTATGAACTCAACCTCCAAATCAACCTCTGGTAAACGCCCGACCGAAAGCGGGAAACCTCTCGGCGCTCAACCCCTAGGGACGGGAGAAACGCAGGTGAGGGAACGCCGGCTCCGCCTGTCCAAGATTGGCAACGTTGGCCTCTGGGCCGCGCTGTTGCTTGGCTTGCTGGTAGTCGGCGGTTCGAACGTTTCCCGCTATGTTATTGGGTGGCTGCACGGGCAAGAAAGTTATAAGCTCGCATTTCGCGACATCGAGATCGACCCAGCGCCGCCAAAGTGGATCAAATCGGGGAGGGTTGGATTACTCGAGGAAGCCCGTTTGGGCGGCGGACATCTCCCTAAAGTTTCGATGGCCGAGCTCGATCTCGACGACCTGATTAAAGACTTCAAGCGCCTGCCGTGGATTTCAGGCGCGGTCCGCGCGACCAAGTCATACCCCAACAAAGTTGTAATCTCGCTTCAGTATCGCGAACCGGTCGCACGCATACGTATCGAAAATAGCTCTTACTTTGTCGATGCGGATTCGGTCGTTCTTCCCGAAAACGATATCGACGTCGAGAAGGCGGGATGGCTGCTCGACATCAGGGCGCAGCCGCCACACGAGACTCCGAAGGACGGAATCACCTGGCCAGGCGACATGGCGCCACCCAAAGGTGACCCCAAAGATCCAAAAGTCACTGCGCAAACGCGCGTTGCGCTCGGAGCCAAAATCGCGGGTTTCCTGAAACGGAAATCGGCCGAGTTCGATGGTGAGTCCCGACCTCCGTATCTCCCCCTTCGCATTCTCGCAGACCAACCGTCGCTGCTTTTTGTGCAACTTGGCAATGGCACGTATGTGCTATGGACACCGCTGAACAACGATTCTGCCATAGACGAAGCCGTCAACGAACGGAAGTGGAATTGGTTGCTCGAACAGGCCAAGCGCGAGGGCGGTCTGGCTCTTAAGTCGCCCCAATATCTTGATCTTTCCGGCGATAGTCCGATCATTTCTCAATTTGGAATCAAGTAAGCTTCCACGAATCTTCATAAAAGCTCACGCGTTGGTTCATCAACCAAAAGCTATTGTCTGACATTTGTGTAACCCGCCAGATAACGACTTCGGTTGTCTCGGACGGGAACGACTTGCTCAAAGCTCGAATTCCGGTCTAGGGAAGGAACGCTCCGTCATGCTGAAGGCCAAACGTGGCTTCACGCTTATTGAATTGCTCGTCGTCATCGCGATCATCGCAGTGCTTATCGCCCTGCTGCTTCCCGCCGTGCAGGCCGCACGAGAAGCGGCTCGCCGTTCGCAGTGCACGAACAATTTGAAGCAGCTCGGCCTGGCCGTGATGAACTTCGAGTCGACCAATTCGCAGTTCCCGCCGGGTTATGGCCCAACGCCGCTCTATCTCGTGCCGGCATATCCCCGCGCCACGCCGATCGTGCAGGTACTGCCGTTCATGGAGGGTTCGAACGCCTACAGCACGTTCAACTTCCAGTTCAATCTCAACGACATTTTCAACAACACGACCAACAGCCCAAACTACACTTCGGGCAGCCAGATCGTTTCGGCATTCGTGTGCCCTTCCGACCCGTCAAACAGTAAGCTGGGCGGATTCATCGGCTACAACAATTACTTTGGATCGGTCGGCGCCACGTCGTGCGCTGAACTGGGAAGCACCGCGCTCCTGCAAGAATCCAATATCGTGCTCCGCGGCGCATTCAACGTGACGATCGACGCGACCGCTCCCGCAACGCTCAACGGCGCACCGAACCCGAACTATCAGGCCGTCACCAGCAAGGTAACAATTGCCACGATCACCGATGGCACCAGCAACTCTTCGCTTTTCTCAGAAACGCTGCGTTCCACCGCGGTCGCCAACACCGTGGCCGAAGTTCCCGCACTGAGCTATCTCAACGTGTTCGTCGCGCCGAGCGCCGCGGCCTACAATACGTCTTCATATCTCCCTGGCTGCAACAATGCCGCAACGAGTGCAACACGGCTGAAATATCGCGGCCAGGAATATTATCGGGCACTTTCGCCGGTGGCGTTTTACTCGCACACGATCACTCCCAACTCGATGCAATACGATTGCGCGAATTCCGCCTTTAGCTGCGGACACATCGCGGCGCGGAGCAATCACTCGGGCGGCGTGAATGTCGGGATGTGCGATGGCTCGGTCCGCTTCATCAAGAACTCGGTTAGCGCCCCAACCTGGGCCGCGATCGGTTCGATTGGCGGCGGCGAAGTCATTAGTGCTGACTCATATTGATGCGATCGCGGCAAGGAATTGATGATATGAAGAGTCGAATTCACGGAATTCTCGCGATCGCGATTGCCACATGTCTTGCACAAGCTGGCTGCGGGGGATCGAGCAACACGCCGCTCACGCCCGAAAAGCTGAACGACGTGAAGCTCCGCGAGGTGGGCGAACTGTATCGCGTCTATCAGATCAACAGCAAGAAGCCGCCGAAGTCGCTCAAGGATCTCGCACCTTACGCGAACGCGACGCTCACGGCCTACGAAACCCTTCGTAAAGGTGACGTCGTGGTGCGTTACGGCGCGACTTTGCCCGACACCGAGGAAGAGCCAAAATCCACGGGCGCAACTGAGGTGCTTGCCTATCTTAAAGACGTGCCCTCGCAAGGTGGTCCGGTGATGATGCTCGATCGCTCGACCAAAAGCATGACACCAGAAGAGTTCAAGTCGGCGAAGTTCGCAGGAACGGAGTAACTGCGGTCGAGCGATCAACCTGACTCAAACGCTACGGGCTGTCTTTCGACGGCCCGTTTTTCGTTGGCGTAACTTGACGATTCACGAAGCGCGGGCAGACTTCTCTCCACGGTCGAGTGTATCGATCGCGAAGATTGATTGGCCATTCCTCGATGATGGTGGAGTGTGCGTTGGTGGCACAGCGGATCTTCGTGCCGATCATGCTGTTTGCGGCGGCGATGCTGATGTCGTTCGCCTGGATCGGACATCTCAAATTCAAAAACTGGGGCTTCTGGACCGCCTTCTTCTTTAGCTGGTTCCTGGTACTGCCCGAGTATCTGCTCAATGTTTCGTCGTCGCGTTGGGGCCGAAGCGTCTACTCGGGCGCACAAATGGCGGCGTTTCATCTTGGGTGCGGGGTAGTCTGCGTAGCGATCGTTTCGACATATCATCTCGGCGAAACGCTGACCTCTTCGCAGCTCGCAGGCTTCGCGCTCATGATCGTCGCAATCATTTTGATCACTTTCCGATTCTGAGCGCGAGCCAAACAGTTCTGCAAATCAAGGCTTGTCGATCTCGTATCTGAGCTTGAGATAAAGCGTAAACTGCACAACCGGCTCGATGACGACCGGTTCGATCACGCGATCGAACTGGCTTCCGTTGAGCGGGTTGTAATAAAAGGTGCGCGTCTTGCGCAGTGATTGAACCGTCGTGCGATTGTGGTCGAAGCCGGTCGCGATCGCCTCGCCTTCCGCCGCCACGTATGAGTCATACATCTCGGTGGGGAAGTAGGTCGAATATCGCTCGGCATAGACCTGCGGTACTGCCTTGAGCTTGAGGCCCAACAATCGACCGTGTCGCGCAGCCTTCGCTTTGATGACCGCAGACGCGGCGTCGGCAAGCTTTTCCTGCATCGGAGCCGGATCGGTGACGACGTAGTCGACCTTGATCAGGTCGTAAATCTTCGCCTTGCTGGCAGCGACGATCACTCGGTCGATGAGCGTCTTGTCGCGATAGCGAATCGACACTGTTTTCTTGAGCTCGAACCCTTCAAGGTGCTCCTTCGCAAGGTTGCCTTCAACCTTGTAGGCGTACGTCTTGGTCTGTGCGGTGAAGTCGACGAAAATCGCGTCGGCGTTGATCCCGAGCGGCTTCAATGCCTCGGTGAAACGATCGACCGTCGCCTTCATCTTCTCCTGGCACCCTTCGACGGAGTCCGCGCTTTCGGACAGCGCGAACACTGCCACGAACTCGTCGGCTTTCGCGTTCAGCAAGATCGACGCATCAAGGTAAATCGACGTCTCCGACGGTGGCATCTCGTCGCGCGAGAGCTGACGCTTGGCTCGTTCATTCTGTTCGGCGCGAGCGCGACCTGGCCCCTGGTTGTATCCAACATTGCCGCCGACCTGAGCGTCGACAATCTGAACCGAAACCAGTAACAACGCAGCAGCCAAGGTGACCTGTCGCATGGAAGCGTCTCCCGATTTGGATGCAAAACAGAAGGAATTCATTCTCACCAGCGCGCACGCGCATTCATAGCCCGGCGTCGATCTAACCCGTACTTTGCGATCACATCAAAACTTCGGCCGGATCACCGGGAGAATCGCCGCGCACGATGTCCCGTTGATGTTGAGAGAACCGCCGGCCGCCAGAGGGGATGCTGCGCATTCGTCGGTTCGTTCGCCCATCGCCTAAGTTTGGGAAATCTGGGAGATCTGGAAAATGGCGAGCCATCTCGGCCCGATTTGGTTGAATCAGGTGAAGGGAGTTGCGGGATCGTCTCATTCGCGTCGGTTGGGTCGTTATGCCGTGATCGCGAAGCAGGTCAACGCACTCGAACCCGAATTCGAAAAGAAGACCGACGCCGAGCTGGCTGAAATCAGCCACCAGCTTCGCCTGAAGGCGCGTCAGGGCGATTCGCTCAATAGTCTGATGGTCGAAGCATTTGCGCTCGTTCGCGAGGCAGCGAAGCGAACCATCAAGCAGCGTCACTACGACGTGCAGATTTTCGGGGGAGCGTCGATTCACAACGGATGCGTCGCCGAAATGGAAACCGGCGAAGGAAAGACCCTCGTCGCCACTTTGCCCGCGTTTCTGAATGCGCTTCCAGGCAAGGGCGTGCACGTTGTGACCGTCAACGACTACCTCGCCAAGCGCGATGCCGATTCGCTGCGCCCGGTTTACGGACTGCTCGGCCTCTCGGTCGGTTGTATCGAAACCGGCATGAGCGACGGTGCCCGTCGCGCAGCTTACGCCTGCGACATCACTTACGGCACGAGCAAGGAATTCGGCTTCGACTTCCTCCGCGACGAACTCAAACGCTTGCAGATGGGCGACAACGAACGCAAAACCTTTGAGCAGGCATTCCTCGGTCGAGGAATGACCAACGAAGGGCAATCGGCCGTCCAGCGCACGCATCACTACGCAATTATCGACGAAGCCGACTCCATCCTGATCGACGAAGCCCGTACACCGCTAATCATCGGTGCCAACAACCAGCCGACGCAGGAAGAAGCCGCCGCCTACTACGGTGCCGACCAGCTCGCCGCAACTCTCGTCCGCACAAAGGATTTCAAGTACGATCCCGCCGAACGCAAGGCCGAGCTGAACGCCGCCGGACGCCGCAAGGTGCAAGCGGTCGCTGGTCATTCCGCATTCTCGATGCTGACGGTCGACGGCCTTTACGAGTACGTCGAACGCGCCCTGCGCGCCCAGATTGCCTATATTCGCGACCGTGATTACGTCGTCGTGAACGGCGAGATCGTGATCGTCGACGAGTTCACTGGTCGTATGATGCCCGGCCGCCAGTGGCAGGACGGTTTGCATCAGGCGATTCAAGCTAAAGAGCGAATTGAAGTTACGCTCGAAACCATCACCGCCGCTCGCGTGACGGTTCAGGACTTCTTCAAACGCTACAAAAAACTCGGCGGTATGACCGGGACGGTCTCAACCGACGCGGCTGAGATGAGGCGTATCTACAAGGTCGGCGTGTTCAAGGTTCCCACGAACCGCCCTTGTCGTCGCGTCTGGGTGTCGGACCGCGTGTTTTCGACCGAAGACGAGAAATTCCAGGCGATTGCGGATCAGATCGTTTCCTGGCACGACAAAAATGTGCCGGTGCTCATCGGTACCCGATCAATCGAAAAATCGGAAAAGCTGAGTGCTCTGCTCACGAAGGCGGGAATCGAGCACCAGATTCTCAACGCAAAGAATCACGAGATCGAGGCCCAAATCGTCAAGGATGCCGGCCAATCACGTAAAGTGATGGTCGCAACGAATATGGCCGGTCGTGGTACCGACATCAAGCTGGGGCCAGGTGTCGCCGATCTTGGCGGCCTCCATGTGATTGGCACCGAGCGGCACGAATCACGCCGAATTGACCGCCAGCTTGCCGGTCGATGCGCCCGCCAGGGCGACCCGGGGCACTGCGAGTTTTTCGTCTCGCTCGAAGATGAAATCCTCGAAGCCCACGGCGAAAAACCGGCGATCCGCATTCGTAAGCGATACAAGGGCAAAGGCGAGCTGACCAGCACCGCAATGCGTCGGCTGATGCTCTCCGGCCAGGCAAAGAAGGAACGGCAGCACTTCCGTGATCGCAAGCTGCTGATGGTTTACGAGAAGCAGCGCGCCGAAATGCGGAAGAACATGGGTCTCAACCCCGTGCTCGGCTGATCGGCACCGATCAGGAACCCAGTCAAACCAAACTCACCCCGTGTCCCGGCCAAAATCAGCGCCGAGGCATGGGGTTGTTTCGTTTAAAGAGGTAACTCAGGGTCAGTCGTAGCGTCCGCCAGAGCCCCGAGATCCTTGGCCACCCGTCGACGAAAATCCTCGACTGGCAGGTGTACGCCCGGGCCATGCTGGCCCCACTCATTCCATACGCGGTCGGCGAGCATGGCCCACTCGGCCGCTAGCGCCCGGATCGCCGGATGTGCACCATGGACATTGGCCCAAAACGCACACAACTCAGCCGGCACGAGAACCTGAGAGAAATGGACTTCCCCGGCGACGAACCGGCGGGCCACTGCGACCATCTTACGAACTTCGGGAACCGGCGCGAGAGACACCGCCCACGCCTCCATCGTTTAGCGTGTGTTCGTGGCGGCGTATTGCGGTCGATCCTCGATCTCACCGCGAATGAAGACCCAATCCTTATCGCCTTCGAGCCCAATGCGGCCCTTGCTGAACCAACGGATCACCATCCGTTGGCCTTCATGGATGATGATTAGCGAGTCGCCGTCGTGCCGTTCAAGAATCAACATCAGATTGGCTCCTCCGTGATGTTCGCCCGTCAGCTAGGTGACCTCTCGATTTGAAACAACATCCGCACCTTTCCGCAAGAGCGGACGCGTAAAAGAACGTCTCGCACGAATGGCTTCGGCTTCGGCTCCAATTCCTAAGTCTTAGCACGCAATTCAGTTGCACCTGGAATCGCCCCGCCGCCGGGACGATGGTTTTCCGCATCTGTACGCCACCATGGCTCGCTGGACGCCCAAAACGTAAAGACAGCAACGCCGAGCGTCCAGGGCGTTAACAAGCGTAATGCCGCCCAAGGCCTGCGAATAAGCCAATTAGCCGAGGTGAATCTCGGTGAACGTGACGAATTCCGGACGTTCAGAACGTCCGAGTCCACTTGGCTGAAATCGACCAGCTATGCGGGGCGGGAGCCCATCGGCGTTTTGCATGAAGCCAAAAAAGAAGAAGGGCATGACCTTTTGATTCAAAGGTCATGCCCTTCGGCAATCGAACGGTTTGTCCGACGGCGGGATATTAGCCGCCGGTCGCCGCCATGATCTTCTCGAGCGACGCCTCGCTCGGCTCCTTCGTCCCCTTGCACTTGGGATACTTGGCACAGCCGAGGAAGTACCCGCGGCGCCCCTTGCGGACGGTCATCGGTCCGCCGCAGTTGTCGCAAACCTCGGCCACCTCGATCGTCTTGAGATCCGGACCAGCCTCAGCGGCGGGCGAGGGGAGGTCGCCCAGCTTTTCCTTGAGTTCGTCAGGAATCGGCGCCGTGCTGCGGCACTTGGGGTAATTCAGGCAACCGAGGAATGGTCCTCGGCGGCCTTGCTTCACGCCCATCGGACCACCGCATTTTTCACACTTCACATCGACGGTGACGGTCTCAACCGGCTTGCCCTTGTCGTCGACCGGCATCGTGTTGCGGCACTTGGGATAACCAGTGCAGCCGAGGAACGCGCCTCGCGATCCTTGACGCAAAGCCATCGGCTTGCCGCATTTGTTGCACGCGTGCTCGGTTTCGACCACGGACGGAACGGGTTTCCCTTCGGCGTCGAGGTTGTACGACTCCTTGCAAGCCGGGTAGCCCGAGCAGGCCAGGAATGGACCGCGCTTGCTCTCGCGCATCACCAGCGGCTTACCGCACTTGGCGCAAATGTGCTCGGTCTCGACGGCGGCTGCGCGAACGCTGCCGTCCATCGGACGCGTCGCCTTGCACTCGGGGTAACGCGAGCAGCCAAGGAATGAGCCGGTCCGGCTGAACTTCACGACCATCGGAGCGCCACATTCGAGGCACTTCTCCGACGACGGCACCTGAACGCGCTCCATTTTGGTCTCGGCGACCTTGAGCGCGTCCTTGAAGGGGTGATAGAAGTCGTCGAGCACCTTGACCATTTCTTCCTTCTTGGTCGCGATGTCGTCGAGTTCGTCCTCCATCTGGGCGGTGAACTTGAAGTCCATGATCTTGGGGAAGTGCTTGACCAGCAGGTCAGTCACGATCATCCCCAACTCGGTCGCCTGGAACCGCCGTTCCTTCTGCTCCACATACATCCGGTCCTGAATGGTCTGGATGATCGGAGCGTAAGTACTTGGCCGGCCGATGTTTTCCTTTTCGAGCGCCTTGATCAGCGTCGCTTCCGTGTAGCGCGGCGGCGGCTGAGTAAAGTGCTGCGTTGGATTCAGCTCGTGCAGGTCGAGCGCCAATTGTGGCGCAAGGTTCGGCAGGAGTTGATCTTCCTGCTTGCCGCCCGGCGGCAGAGCACGACGATAACCGTCGAACTTGAGGATCTTCCCCTGCGTCTTGAACTTTCCGTCGCCCGCTTCGATGACGACGTTCGTCACGGAGAAGATCGCCGGATTCATCTGGCTCGCCACAAACCGCTTGTAGATAAGCTGATACAACCGATACTGGTCGTGAGTCAGCTTGCCTTTGATCGTCTCGGGGTCGAGCGAAAGGTCGGTCGGGCGAATCGCCTCGTGAGCTTCCTGAGCCATCTTGCCCGCGGCGTACCGTAACGGCTTGCTCGGCAAATATTTACTGCCGTAGCTCGTCTCAATCAGCTCACGGACACCGGTGAGCGCGTCGTCCGAAACTCGCAAGCTGTCGGTACGCATGTAGGTGATCAAACCGGTCGGACCATCGCCGCCGACGTCGATACCTTCATACAGCTCTTGGGCGATCTTCATCGTCCGTTTGCCGGAGAACCGAAGTCGAATCGCCGCTTGCTGTTGCAGCGTTGAAGTCTTAAACGGCGGGTCGGCCTTGTCGAGTTTCTCGACCTCCTCGACCGACGCCACGTTGTACGGGCTTGTCGCCAAGGCGTCGCGAATTGCGTGGGCCGCAACTTCGGTCGCCGCGGCGAACTTTTCGCCCTTCCACTCGGAAAGCTCGGCCTCGAAGCGGTCGGATTCGGCCGAAGCTCCCTTCGGACTGAGCTGAGCAGTGATCTTCCAGTATTCCTCGGAAACGAACGCGCGAATTTCCTTTTCGCGGTCGGCAATGAGGCGTACGGCGACCGACTGCACTCGGCCCGCGCTCAGGTGGCGTGCCACCTTTTTCCAGAGCAGGGGGCTCAGTTCGTAACCGACGAAGCGGTCGAGGAATCGGCGGGCCTGCTGGGCGTTCACCTTGTCCATGTCGATCGGGCCGACGTGGTTGAACGCTTCCTTCACCGCCTTCTCGGTGATTTCGAAGAACAGCACCCGCATGGCGCGATCGTTGTCGATCTCGAGCGCTTCCTTGAGGTGCCAGGCGATCGCCTCACCCTCGCGGTCAGGGTCAGTCGCGAGATAGACCATGCTGGCCTTCGCGGCTTCGCGCTTGAGGTCGGTGATCGTCTCCTTCTTGGCGGGCATCACCTCGTAAGAAGGTTCGTAGCCGTTCGCAACATCAAGCCCCAGCTTGCGTTTGGGCAAGTCACGTACGTGCCCCATGCTCGCCTTGACGACGAATCCCGAGCCGAGAAACTTGTTGATCGCCTTGGCCTTTTTCGGGCTCTCGACGATCACCAATTTTTTCCCGCGAGGCGCCCCCTCAGTTTTTTCCTGAGAGTCAGCCTTGGAGGCCTTGGACGCAGCCTTGGCGGTCGTCGCTTTTGGCTTGGCCGCCTTCTTGGGGGCCTTTGACGTAGTGGTCTTCTTATCGGACGAAGCAGCGGACTTTCGAGCCACGTTGTTACCCTATCCTGCTCCGCGATGGACGTTTGGGTCGATCCGTCGCGTAAGAATGTCGTCGGCGATTGCTGTTGAGATCAAGCCCGGTCATGGTACACTGCGAGTTGGGCCGGTGACCGGATGCCGCGCCTTTCAATAAGCTAGCGTATCCGGGCCTGTCAAGGGGAGCCGACGAAACGGCACCCAAAAACGGCCTGATTTCGAGCACCTTGAGGATCGCCATGCCGTTCGCGGTTTTTCGACGCCACCAGAAAAAACTTCTCGCCGTGTTCGCGATCATGGCGATGGTCGCTTTCGTGCTCTCGGACTCGCTGAACAAGTCGATCAGCCGTAACAACGCTCGCAGTGGCGACCGCGTGGTTGTCGACCTCTTCGGCAAACCGGTCCGTTCGTCCGAGTTGCAAGAATTCGCCCAGATGCGCGGTGTCGCAAACCGGTTCATCATGATCGCCAGCGGTGGTGCCGATCAGGTTCCTTTCGGCGGCTACACAACGCGTGAACTCGTCGACGGACTGATTCTCAAGCACGAGGCCGATCGCCTGGGGATTCCCGAAGGGTCGGATTTCGCCCGCGAATGGCTGAAACGCCAGTCGCGCGGACAGATGACCCGCCAGCTTTTTGAAAGCATACTTCGCGATCTGGGCGGTGAAGTCACCGGTGAGCAGACGCTTACTTGCCTGGCGTCGCAAATTCGCCTCGTGCAGGCCCGCGTCATGCTCGGCCAGCCGCTCATCACCCCGCTCGACGTCTTCGACTCATACCGCGACCAGAACGAACGGTCATCGTTCAAGATGGTGTCGTTCCCCGCGACCAACTATCTCGACAAGGTCGGCGAGCCGAGCGAATCCGACATCGAGACGCTCTACACCTCATATAAAGGTACGCTGCCCGACCCGAACCGCGACACGCCCGGCTTCAAGATTCCTCGCGAGATCAAAGTCGAAGTCGTCTCAATCGACGGCGCAGCGGTCGCAAAGGGGATCCGCGAGAAGTTGACCGAGACCGAGCTCAAGACTTACTACGAATCCCGCAAAGATCAATTCACCCGGCCGAACGAGTTCCCGCCCGACATCTTCAAGGATGACGAGAAGGGATTGCTCACGCCTCCGCAATACTTGCCGTTTGCCGAGGTGAAAGACGCCCTAGCGGAAGCTCTCAGCCGCGAACGCGCCGGCGAGCAAATCAGCGACAAGCTCGAGAAGTTCCGCGCCGACGTCATCGACAAGTTCTCCGATGAATACCACGACGCCGTCAGCGACAATGCCGACGCCAAGAAGAACGGCGAGAAGGAAACGGCCACCGTCCCCACGGCTTCGAGCCTCGCTGACGCTGCAAAGGCCGCCGGTCTCAATCACGAGATCACGCCGCTTCTGAGCTACGACCTCGCCAAGAACTACGGCCGGTTGGGAACTGCCTCGGTTGGCTTGAACCCCGAAACGCCGGGCGAGCTCAAGTTCGCCGATGCGATTTTCGCTCCCAAGTCACCGCTCTTCGACGGCATGGATTTCAGCGAGCCTTCGGGCTTCCGCTACGTGGTTCGCAAGCTCGAGGATCTCGAGCCCCACATTGCTCCCCTGCCCGAAGTCAAGCCGCAGGTGATCGCGGCCTGGAAGCTTGCCAGGGCGCGCGAGCTTGCGGAGAAGGCGGCGAAGGAACTGGCCGAAGCGACGAAGAAGGATGGCGGCAAGTTCAAGGAAGCCGTTGTTGGCGGACGCCCCGTGGTGCCGGTCGACAGCGTGTCGCGAATGGTCATGGGCATGCCGATCCCGGGCCGCGGCCTGCAATTCGCGCCGCCGGCCAAGTCGGAACTGCATGAGATTCCCAAGGCGAGCGACGAGCTGCGCGACGCCATGTTCTCGCTCAAGACGGGCGAAGTGGCTGTTGGTTCCGACCTGCCCAAGTCAACGTATTATGTTGTCACGCTCGACAAGCGCGATCCCGCGACCTTCAGCGGACTCTACGGCCTGACCGGCATGCCGATGCTCTATCAGTCGGACGCGATGCGCAAGGCGTTTGAGGACGACGGCGATCATCGCATGGCAGGCTTGCGTGCCAAGGCCGGAATCACGCCCGACTGGGTGCCGAATGACGAGAAGGAGCGGCAAGCGGCCGGTGGTGCGGGCTGATTTTCGAGCTTCGATAGGAACGAAAAATCACAGGTGGCTCGGGATCGGTTGAGGCCGGTCCCGAGCCTTTTTTTCGTGAGTCGCCAGTTCAGCGATTGGTGTGTCAGACCACTTCGGGCATCGAAGTCTCGTGTTCTGCTCGAAGTTGCACGAGTTCATCGTGGTATTTCAGCAAGAGCGTTTCGGTTCGAACGCCGAACAGCGCATCGAAGATTCCTTTCACGCTCCGCGCGGTGAGATCGCCGACCATGAATCCCAAAACGATTCCTAGCCAGAAACCAAAGAAATTCACATGAAGTAGTGCTAGCCTATTCAGCTCGCTTTGAAAACAAAACAAAAGGCTCAACACGACGCAAAGCATGATCACGTGGAATCCAATAAGCCACGGCCGCCAACGATGAAACCGCTCGACTACGCGTCGCATGCGGTCGATGAACTCTTCATCGCTCAGTTGGCCCTTGGCTCCGCGCATCGACCACCCCGTAGTCACGCGATTGCAACTCGAAACGCCGACCCCTCAAGACATGTTACCGGCGTTCGCGGCTCGACGCAGCCACGATCGCAACTAGCATGAGTCCGTGGTCGAGGCTTACGGAGAATCAATGAACGCAGCAGGCACCAATTCCGTCAGCCAAACGCCATTCGCTGACAGATAGAATTGATGTCCTGCCGCGACCATCTCACCCGCGCGAATCACCAGCACGACCGGTTTTCCATGTCGCGAACCGACCATCGTCGCGGTGGCAACGTCCAGCGAAAGATGGACATGCTGCCGGTTACCCGAATGCAAACCTTCCGCACGAATTGACTCGACAAATCGCGACGCCGTCCCGTGATAAAGCACATCGGGAGGTGTTGAGGGAGTCAGCGCAAGATCGATGTCGATCGAATGCCCCTGACTTGCGCGAATTCGGGTCCCGTCTTCACTGAACGCGAATCGCTTCTTGTCGTTTTCCGCGACGATGCGATCGAGCAGGTTTCGGTTCAGCCGTTTGCCTGCCTCGTTTGCCCGGAGAATCAACTCATCCACATCGGCCCAGCCGTTGGCATCGAGGGTCAGGCCGATCTTTTCGGGCTGATGCCGGAGGATCAGGCTCAAAAACTTGCTTGTTCTTACGAGTTCGTCACTCATCGTTCACTCTCACTACTCTTCAATTCGAAAGGATCAAACGCTTTCAGGTCGGGCTCAAGCCAACCACATCGCGCGTCGGCCGACATCAATCGGTCGCGCGACCAAAAGGTTAGCGGCAACTTGGGATCGCCGTGGTTTGCAATCAACTCTTCGGCGAGTTGTTCGATGGGCCGCTTTCGGCCGGCTACGTTCAAAAAGCGATGAATCACAGCAACATAAAATCGCGTAATCGTCTCGTGATAGCCCGACGTCAGAGTATTCGCAACTCCAACCGATTCATTGTAATTCCGAATGGCATTTCGTAACTGGTTGAGTGTTTCAGCCGGATCGAACCTGATCGCATGCCACAATCCGACGCGCAAGTGAGCGCGGTGCGTCCACTCCGCACGGGGCAGGGTGCCTGCGAGAAACATCGCCACCAGCTCGTCGATCGGTCGCTCCGTGCTCATTGGTTCTCAGCGGACATTCTGACAGCCGCGAGAGTTCGTCTCATTTCGCCAAAAATTGACAATAACGGGGAATTACTAACGAGTTTATTCTGATGGACCAACCTAGCGAACGCGTCCTTGTGAGGAAACTGAATCTGAGCCTCTCTACGCCGAACGCAAGGCAATTGATCATTCCCCTTTCAGAAAATCGCCTCTCTCACTGAAGTTGAGATGTGCAAACGATGGCACAGAATTCGACGGCCCGTGAGCCGCGCCGCCTTTTCAGTCTCAGCCTGCTACCTGGCCTCCTCTATCTCATGGCGCGGCTGCTGGGACCTCTTATGCAGATCGGATTCATCACTTTAGCGCTTCGACTTCCGTATCGCGTGATCACTGGCGAGATGCTGATGGCCAACGTGCCGCAGCAGTTCACTAACGACGACATCATGCCGTGGTTTGGTATTGCGATCGCGACATTCCTGACCATCCAATTTCGGAGATACGTTCACACGGTCTTCATTGATCGGTTTGGTTATCTCTGGTTTCACTCGGGCAATGGGGTATTGCGAGTACCTGCATATGCAATCGATCGAATTGCTCCTGGTGGTTATCCCGATCTTTCAACGACGATCCGTATCAATCATCAGAGGGGAACGGTGGCACTGTTCGCGCCCGTTCAACCATTTGGCGAATTCCTAGACAGATTAAAAGCTCTCAACCCGAAAGTTCAATTCGGGAGCGGACGGCCGGCGTAACTTCGAATGAAGACTCTGCCGACTCACCCAATGTCCTGCGACTGGACGAAACCCACATCGTCGATAAGAAACACCGATAAGCCGATCCCTCAACCCTTTTCGATGTTCGCAAGGTTAGCTATGATGAGGAATTGGTAACGGTCGATCGGCGTGTCCGCGCGAAGTCGCGCACTCCTTTTCACCTAACCTCCCGCCCAACAACGATTTCGAGCAAATCACCGATCGGAGAATAGTCGATGAGGCGGTCGCGGGCCACGTTCGAGCCTTCTCAACGCTCGCTGAGCCGGCGCGACCTCCTCCGGATGCGTGGAGTCCGTCCGACGCGGGAATCGTCGGGCAGTGCGGCTCAGAAATCATCGGCCTACGACCTGCTGAACGCCTCACGCCAGGCAATGGGCTCGTATTTTGAAGTCCGCCTGCCGTTTCACACACCTGGCGCAGTCGAGTTGGCAACCCGAGCCCTCGACGTTGTCGACGAACTCGAAGCCCAAATGACGGTCTATCGCGACGATTCGGAAATCGCCGCGATCAACTCGACTGCCCATTTGGGCGCGATGCCAGTCGAATCTGGATTGTTCAAGCTGCTGTCCAAGGCGATCGCTCTTTCTCGTGAAACCGCAGGGGCTTATGACGTCACTTCAGGTGCGTTATCGCTAGCTTGGGGTTTCGTGCGCGGCCCCAAGCGGGTTCCCAGCGAACAAGCTCTGACTGACGCTCGAGCGAGAACCGGCTATCAACACGTAACGCTCGATCCCGAGCGGCGGACGATCGCCTTCGATCGCGCGGGTATCGCGATCAACCTCGGGTCGATCGGTAAAGGGCACGCTATTGATGAAGCGGCCCGCGTCGTGGGCGACTATTGGTATCCGACTCCCGCGCTGATCCACGGCGGTCGGTCGAGCCTTTACGCCCTCGGTTCGCCGCCGGACAAGTTCGGTGGTCGGTGGGAGATCGGCGTGCGGAATCCACTCGATCCCGAGCGTCCCATCGGCACGTTGCATCTTCGCAATCGTGGTATGGGGACTTCGGGAGCGTCGTTTCAACAGTTTGAAGAAGGCGGCCGGGTTTACGGCCACCTGATCGACCCGCGCACCGGCGAACCGCCCGCCGATGGACCGCTCTCGGTCACTGTTCTCGCTCCCACTGCTGCCGAAGCCGATGCGCTGTCGACGGCGTTCTATCTTCTCGGCCCAGAAGCCACCCAATCGTATCTCAAAGCTCACCCGGAAGTTGGGGTGATTTTCCTGCTCAAGGGCGCAAGCTCGACGCAGCCTGACGTGTTAACCTGGGGGCTGACCGACGCGGATTTCCGTCCGGGTCGAGTTGCTTCCGAGCCGTACTTCCTCTCTGAGTAAAGGAGCCGTCCCCTGGTTGCCTTGCGAAGCAAATATCCCGGCTTCTTTGCCGCACTGTTCCTGGTGCTTCTCCGGATCGCCATCGGCTGGCATCTCCTTTACGAGGGGATGCAGAAGATCATGTCGACCGACGAAGGTAAGCAATACCTCGGGGCATACTTCCACCCCACCAAAGGGCCGACGTTCACCTCCGAAGGGTATCAGCGCAACGCGACAGGGCCGCTCGCCCACGAGTTCCGCAACCTGATTCCCGACGTCGACAGCCGAGACGCCCTGAACCTGGAAAAGCTCAAGACATCGTGGCAAGACCAGATGCACCGCATCGCCAACCACTTCGCTTTCGGCAAGGAGCAGCAGGAAGCAGCTGGGAAGGAACTGGTCGCCCGTGAACAGGTTGCCCAGGCGTGGTTCGAAGACCCCGAGAATCGCGAGAAGATCAAGAAGTATCTCGATAATCTCGACTCGCTGGCCGCACTCGACGCCAAGCCGAACAAGATGAGCTACGAGGTCGAGCGGTTCTACGAAGCGCGGAAGTTGCTCGATGGCGATCGCCGAACGCTCATCGCGCCGATCGACACCTGGGCGAAGTCCCTCAACGACGGCTGGATCGCCCTGGCGACGAAGGAACAGCGCGATCAGTACGGTGAATTCAAAGCGCCGATGTCCGAAGTTCAGCGGGCCGACCGCATCACGATGTACGGGCTAACCATCTGCGGCCTGTGCCTCATCCTCGGTCTGCTCTCGCCGATCGCCGCGCTTGGTGCCGCTGGCTTCCTCACGCTCTTCTACATCAGCCTTCCGCCCTGGCCGGGTCTGCCCGAGCCGCCGAACGTCGAAGGCCATTATCTGTACGTCAACAAGAACCTCATCGAGCTGATCGCCTGTCTCGCGCTTGCCTTCACGCCGACCAGCCTATGGCTTGGTCTCGACGCGATTCTCTTCGGCTGGATTACGCGAATCCGCCAGCGCCGGGCGATGGCGAAGCTTGTGCATGAGGTTGCGGCCGAACTGAATGCCGAACCGTCCGAACGCGTTGTCGTTTCACATCCCAAAAAGACTCGTTGATACCGGAGCGAGCGATGACCAATTTGACTCCCGAACAGCGGGCTCTGGGCCGTTTGAACGCGCATAGCGCCATCGGTTCGACCCGTCGCGATTTCCTCAAGGCCGCCGCCGCCGCTCCCGCGCTCGGTGCGTTCTACTTCGGCTACAACAAGATTGGCAAAGCGGTGAACGCCGCGATCATCGGCACCGGCAACGAAGGTTGCCAGGCGATGATTCGCGACCACAACCGCGCATATGTCAATTACATCGGCTTCTGCGACATTCGCCCGTCGCAGGCTGAGCGTTGCCGTAAGGAATTCACCGCCCACAAGGATTACGGCGCGGAAGAAGCGAAGAAGCTCAAGCAGTACGACGATATCGACGCGTTGCTCGCCGATCCCAACGTCGAGATGCTTGTCATCGCGCTGCCGCTCTGGCTGCACGCGCCGATCGCCATCAAGGCGATGAACGCGGGCAAGCACGTCTTCTGCGAAAAGCTGATGGCGCATAACATCACCGAATGCAAGCAGATGGTGCGCACAGCGCACGACAAGAACAAGCTGCTCGCGATCGGTCACCAGCGCCACTACTCGGTGCTGTACGACAACGCGAACTACCTCGTCCAGAACGGCATGCTCGGCGATATCCGCCACATCCGGGCCCTCTGGCACCGCAACAATGCCAAGCCGACTGTCGAACGCGACAAGGACGGCAAGCCGGTGATGGATAAGACGACGGGCGAGCCGGTTTTCGCCCGCGACAAGCAAGGCAATATCATCTACGTCGATTCGTGGAAGCCGACCATCCCGCCGATGGATGAGAAGGTCGACTACGCGAAGTACGGTTACAAGAGCCTCGACGAGCTCGTGCGTTGGCGGCTCTACAACCGCACGGGTGCCGGCCTGATGGCCGAGCTTGGTAGCCACCAGCTCGATGCTTGCTCGATCTTCCTCGGCAAGAAGCACCCGCTGGCCGTCACCGGCATTGGCGGTACCTTCTTCTACACCGATAACCGCGAAGTCGACGACCACGTGTTCGTCACCTTCGAGTTCCCGGGCAAGGCCGAGAAGGATCACACGGTCGTCACCTATTCGTCGATCAACACCAACGCATTCGAGCGTTACGGCGAAGAGATCATGGGATCGAACGGCACGATGTTCGTCGAAGAAGAGAAGGAAATCCTCCTCTTCAAGGAAGCGGGCGGCTGGGCTGCTTCGCGATCGACGAATATCACCGTCGAAACCAAGGGCGCCGGCAAACCGACGATCGAAGCCAGCCCGAGTGCAGCCGGCCCGACCGCTGCTTCGAGCATTGGCGGCGTCGCCGTGGCCGATCCGTCGCGCGGCTATCGCGAAGAGCTCGAGCACTTCGCTTATTGCATCCGCAATGGCAATGCGTCGAACTACCACGACGATAAGGAACACCTCCCGCGCTGCCGTGGTGAAGTGGCCCTTGCCGACGCGGTGATTGCCCTCACCAGCAACCTGGCGATGAGCCAGAAGCGCCGGATCGAGTTCAACGAGAAGTGGTTCGACTGGAAGGCCTCCGACGTGCCCGAAGGCTCGAAGGAAATCGTCCAGCGGAGCTAATTCTCAGTACGCTTGCTAGAAACGGATGAACACACAAGAAGGGTCGAGGCATTGATTTGCCTTGACCCTTTTTGCATCGTTTGCTAGAACTCCCGCGCGTCCACGCCTGGCCCTCTGGCGTCGTCGCTTCCGGGAGCGTTCAGCGTGCGGAAAATTGCCTATCTTACGCCGCTTTATTTTGCGGACGAATCGTACATCGGGGGCGGCGAGCGGCATCCCACCAACCTGGCGCGCGGTGTTGCGGCCAGCGGTGAGGGATTCTCCGTCGAGCTCGTCTCGTTCGGCCAGAAGGCCGACTATCGTCAACTCGCGCCTGGCGTCGGGCTCCGTATCTTGCCCGCCGCGCGCAAGCCAAGTAACCCGCTCGACGTTCTCTCCTGGGACCTCCCAGAAGCGTTCGCCGACGCGTCGCTGGTACACGTCCATCAGGCGCACACTCGCTGTTCCGAGGTCGGCATCCTCGTCGCGAAACAGCTCCACAAGCCAATCTGCGTAACCGACCACGGTGGCGATTCCAGCCGCTTGGGCGCGTACTACGGGCTGACGGATCTGGCCGATCGCATCGTCCCCGTCTCAGATTTCAGCGCATCGTTCTTTCAAGGACGCGCGCCGATCGAGGTGATCAAAGGAGGCGTCGATGTCGACACATTCACGCCACCTGAATCACCGGTCGAGCGAAAGTATGTGCTCTATGTCGGACGATTGCTCCCGCATAAGGGGATCGATCGTCTCATTCAAGCTGTTCCGAGCGACATGCCGCTGATCGTCTGCGGACGTCCCACGAACAACGCATACTTCTCTCATCTGAATCAACTCGCGGCCGGGAAGAACGTTCACTTCATCACCGACGCCGACGACGCCCGCATTCGCGAACTCTATCGTTCGGCCTGGGTGAACGTCCTGCCGTCGGTCCATCGCGACTACCAAGGCAACTACTACGCCGCGCCCGAACTCATGGGTTTCACCACGCTCGAAGCGATGGCGTGCGGAACGCCGGGAATCGTCTCGAACCTGGCTGGCATGCCCGAATTCGTTCGCCCAGGCGAGACTGGTTTTGTGTTCGACACAATCGATGAACTGCGCGAGCGACTCATCGAACTCGTCGGTGATCGCGATCGCGTTGACGCCCTGGGTCGACGCGCTCGCGAAGTGGTGGTCGAAGAATTCTCACTCGAAGCCGCCGGCCGCAAGATGGCTCGACTTTACGACTCGCTCATCAACGCGAATCGGCCCGCGGAGGTCGCCGCGTGAACATTCTCGTTCTCAGTTATATCTATCCACCGGATGCCCAGGGCGGCTATGAACTCGGCTGCAAACAAGCAGTCGATGCGCTCCGCCGCCGCGGGCACAACGTCCGAGTGCTCACGAGCACTCCGCGCACCCCGGTGCGGCCCGAGCCACACGTCAGCCGCAAGCTTCACCTGACCGACATCTGGTATAACGCCACACGGCCAGTCAGCCACCCGGCGGTGAACCAGGTCTGGGAAGTTGATGCGAATTTATTTTCGTCACACAATGTTCATTTACTGATCCAAGAGATCCAGGATTTTCAGCCCGACGTTGTTTACGTCTGGATGATCAACGGCCTGGGCGGACTTGGATTGATGGGCTGCCTGCAGTACCTCGGAGTGCCATGGGTATGGCACCTGATGGACGAGGTGCCGGCGATGCTTTGCTCGAACAACTGGCACGTCGTGCCGAAGCTCGCCCAAGCATTCAACCGGTTCATTTCGGGACATTACATCTCCTGTTCCGAAACGATGCTCAGGCGGATTCGCGCCAAGGGCGTCATCCTCGATGGCGATGTCCGCTTGCTGCCGAACTGGGTGACGGGCCGCCGTCCCGCTCCGCGCACGCGATTCTACAACTCGGGCGAGTTGCGAATCGTCTCGGCCGGACGCGTAACGCGCGACAAAGGAATGGACATCCTGGTCGAAGCCGCACGAATTCTGCGAGACGAAGGGCAAACCAACTTCTCAGTTGATGTTTATGGGCCGATCGTCGATCGCTCGATTCCCGAGCTTGTAAGCCGATACTCGCTCGAGTCTCTGGTGCAGTTCCACGGGTCGATTCCCCAGGCCGAGCTCACGAGACAGTTAAGCGAATACGACGTATTTGCCTTTGCGACCGAGGCACGAGAGCCCTTCGGCTTCGCGCCTCTCGAAGCAGCAGCGCAGGGCTGCGTGCCGGTGATCACACGCAGTTGCGGGATCGCGGAGTGGCTGGTCGACGGCGTGCATTGCGTCAAGGTCCAGCGCGATGCGCGATCCTTTGCCCACGCGATCGGCGACGTCCTGGGCGGGAGGATCGACCTCGCGCCAATCGGCAGACGCGGGCAGGCAGCGGTCTGGCGTGATTTTTCGATTGATGTCATCATTCCCAAAATTGAAGACATGCTCGCGTGTGCGGCGTCGAGCGCCCAAGAGGCGTCTGGTGATTTCGACGACGCGTACCGAATGGCGGTTATCGCCGAGCGGCTGGCACACGCGATTGTTCAAGAACCGTTTTGCGCCTGATCTGCGCGACGAAGAACGGGCGGAAGGAGCCTTGTTATGGCTGAAGGAGCGAAGCAAACACCCGAGATTGCTCAACCCCGTTCCCGGGTTTCAATTCTCAGGCGACTCTTCAACTGGCTGCCTCAGCCCCTCGCCGAGCGGATACAGGCCCGGCTCAATCGCGGTCTGCGCGGGCGTTTGATTCGTGCAGAGTACCGGCTCGACGAAGTCGATGAGGACCGCCAATCGAGCTTCTGGGCCCGCGAAGCCCTGGTTCTGCGTATGAATCAAACCGACGCAATTGCGGAAGCGCGCTGGCAGCATCTCCTGGCGCTCGAAGCGCAGATGCGGAACAACGAAGCCGATCGTGTCACGTCGCTCGAAGTTCGTGTGAATGAACTCATATGGGGCCGCGAAGCCCTGGTCGAGCGTGCAAACTTCATGGACGCCCGCGATCACGCCCGTGCGCTCGACATCGACGAACGTCTTCGCACCCTCGACGCCAAGCTGCGCACGATCGAAAACAACGGCATCATCGACATGACGCCGCAAGACGCTGCACAGCTCGATACAATCGCCCTCAGCCGCCGGCTCGCGAGTATTGAAGATCACGTCGAGCGTTTGCTCGAACAACTCGCGCAGCAGGGAAATGAAGGCGACTCACAAGCTGATGATCGCCCCGTCGTCGTTTTTCCGCAAACGTCTCGCAAAGAGGCGAGTTAATCGGCCGATATCAGTACAAATCAAAAACGGCCGCGACACCCGGTTGTATGTCGCGGCCGTTTGTATTGGCTCGACGCCGCTGGCTCAGACCTTCGCCGGCACGATGTACGGAGCGCGATATTCGCGAGTGAGCATACGATCGGCCTCGGCGTCGTTCACGAACGACTCCGACGACGGGTTGATGTGCAGCTTGCGTCCCAGGCGGTACGAGATGTTGCCGAGGTGGCAAAGCGCGCTCGAGAGATGACCCTGCTCGATGTCGGCATTGAGCAGCTTAGGATTACGCGCGTGCACGGCCTTCGTAAAGTTGGCGAAGTGATCGCCGCCGCCGCTGCCGCCAGGTCCCTTCTCGAGCTTGGGACCAAGGTAGCTCTGCCAGTTGGTGTAGCTGGTGATCGCCAGCACGCCCTCGGTGCCGTAGAAGATATCGCCGACCTTCGCACCAAGTTCGTCGTTCGTGGGGAGGCCGCGGACTTCAAACTGCAGCATGCAGTCGTCGTATTCGAGCGAAACCAGCTCGGTATTGGGTGTTTCGCCGTCGTCCTTGTAGCCGAAACGGCCGCCGCTTGCCTGGACCGACTTGGGGAATTCATCCTTGCCCAGGCCCCAACGGGCGAGGTCCATCTGGTGGATCCCCTGGTTGCCCAGGTCGCCGTTGCCGGTGTTCCAGACCCAGTGCCAGTTGTAGTGCAGCTTGTTGGGGTTGAACGGCTTCATCTCAGCCGGGCCGGTCCAGAGGTCGTAGTTCAGCCCTTCGGGCGGAGTGCCTTCCGGCTTGTGGCCGATCGATCCGCGCGGCTTGTAGCAAAGTCCCTTCGCCATGTAGATCTTGCCGAGCTTGCCGGAGCGAAGGAAATCCATCGCGTCCTGAATACCCTTGTGGCTGCGGCACTGGGTACCGGTCTGGACGATCCGCTCGTACTTGCGAGCCGCTTCGACCATCTTCCGGCCTTCCCACACGTTGTGGCTCACCGGTTTCTCGACATAAACATCCTTGCCAGCCTGGCAAGCCCAGATCGTCGCGAGCGAGTGCCAGTGGTTGGGCGTGGCGATCGACACGGCGTCGATATTCTTGTCTTCGAAAACCTTGCGCAGGTCCTGTACGTAAGCCGGAGCCGAGCCGTTCTTGGCGGTGACGGCCGCCATCGCCGGGCCGATAACGTTGCGGTCGACGTCGCAAATCGTGGTGATCTTGACGTCCTTGAGCCGGCTGTAGCCCTGGATGTGTTCCATTCCACGGCCGCGAACGCCGATGACCGCCACGCGCAAAACATCGTTCGGCCCAGCGGCCTTGCCCGATTCATCAGCGCCGGGTTCGGCTGCACGCACCGAGGAGGCTTCAAGCGCAGCAAGGCTGGCGGCAAGCGCAGCCGAATTCTTCAAGAAGTGCCGACGGTCGACTGGCGTCATGGCAATGGTCTCCCGGATTGTGGCGGTATTGGGCGTCGTGCGCGGTCGGAAGGACGAATTCTGGCAGGTGATCGTTTTAGGATACCACGAGACATCGGCGCGGAGCCATCAAAATCCGCTGGCAGTTGACATAGCGAAACGAAGGCCACGCCTGGGCCTAACGCCAGGCATGGCCTCCATTTTTGCGGATTACTTACCCGTCAACTCATCGGCGAGCGCCTGCGCATTGTAGATCGTCTTGAGCGACGTCAGGATCGCTCGCGAATCGACCGAAACCGCACGCGCCAGGCGATCGTCGTACGCGAAATCAAGCACGAGCGAGTCGATGTTGCCGTCGAAGATCAGTCCGACGACCTCATTCTCACGATTCACCACCGGGCTGCCCGAGTTGCCGCCGATGATGTCGGCCGTCGAGATGAAGTTCAGAGGCGTGTCGAGACGGAACGCCCGCTTCGCCTTCGCATCGTGCCAGCTCTGCGGAAGCTTGTAAGGCGGCTCGTTGTGATGCTTGTCGGCGTGCTCGAACGCACCGCCCATCGTGGTGTAGGCAGGGATGATTTTGCTGTCGATCAGCAACCCCTTCACCTGGCCGAACGCGAGACGAAGTGTGAAAGTCGCGTCGGGATAGGTCGAGTCGCCCTTCTCCGAGAACAGTGCCTTGGCGATCAGCGCGTACTGAGCGCTCTGCACGCCGTCGACGTTATCTTCGCGAATCTTGCGGATTTCACGTGCCTCCTTGTCGACGACCAGCGCGAGCTTGATCATCGGATCGTGGCTCGCTTTGATCGCCGCGGTGCCACCTTCAGCAAGCGCTTTGCGGACCGCGACATCGCCCAACTTGCTGCTGGCGACGATTGCCTTGGCCGCCTCTTCGGGCGTGCGGCCTTCGAGCACCTTGGCGATCAGCTGATCGTCGGGCGATACTTTCTGCCAGAACTTCAGCGAATGCGCGAGCTTCGCAGCCTCGAATTCAGGATAAATCGGAGCCGTCGAGAAGAGGTCGAGTTCGAGAGATTCGAGCGCACTGTCGCGATACTCACGCAAACGGTCGGCATTCGGCTTTGTCTTCTCTTCGGCCAGACGAACCAAGTTTCTCGCGATCGAGAAGAGATTCGAATCGAAGGCATAGCCAGCTTCAAGCGTCGCGTACGGGACTCGAATCGAATCAGCAACCTTTTGCGCTTCGGCGATCTTATCCCAAGCTGCGCCAAACGCAGCGTGCTTGGCGTCGTCGCTCTTGATCTTGGCGCGAAGCTCGGTTTCGGCCGCGCGTTTGCGGGCCATCAGAGCGTCATCTTTGAGTCCCTTGTGACCACCAATTCGCGCCTTGCGGCTGTTTTGAATGCTGAAGAGATCTTCCTTCGCCTGGCGAGCTTCTTCATGGCCGCGCTTGCTGAATTCGAGCAGGTGCGCTTCACGAGAATGAAGCATGTCGAGCAACAGCGGGAAGCTCTTGTCACGCAGGTATTCCAGGTGCGCCATCGTGAACAGGCGGCTGGTACGACCAGGATGGCCGGCGACGAACGTCAGGTCGCCTTCCTTGGAACCTTCCGGGCTCCATTTGAGGAAGTGCGTCGGCTTTGCAGGCTTGCCGTTTTCGTAGGCGCGGAAGAAGCAAACGTCGAGGTCGTAGCGGGGATACTCGAAGTTGTCAGGATCGCCGCCGAAGAAGGCGATGTCGAACTCCGGCGCGAACACCAGGCGAACATCGGTGTACTTCTTATAGGTGTAAAGCGAATAGCGGCCGCCCTGGTAAAGGGTGACGACATCGCTCCGGTTCCCCGTCTTATCGAGCGATTCCTTCTCGATCTTTGCCATCGCTCCGCGCTTGGCCACGGCGGCCTTCGCGTCGTCCATATCCTTCGTGACGGCGGCGAGCACGCGATCGGTCACGTCCTCGATCGACACGAGCACATTCAACTCGAGGTCTGGCGCCTTCGCTTCCTCGGCGTGCGACTTCGCCAGGAAACCTTCTTTATAATAGTCTTTGTCTTTGGTGCTGATTTTTTGAAGCGTATCGGCGCCGACGTGGTGATTCGTCATCACAAGTCCGTCGGCCGAAACGAACGATCCCGAGCCGCCGCTGTTGAATCGCACGGCCGACGAGCGGAGATGTTCGATCCACTCCTTCGTCGGCTCGAAGCCGTACTGCGCCTTGAGCTGGGCGGCCGGCAGATTGTCAAAGGTCCACATTCCTTCGTCGGCTTGCACGAGGCCTCCGCGAGCGAGAGCAAACAGAACTGCGAGCGCGAGCATCCGGTCGCGTAAACGAATCATTGGGTGAATCTCCTTAATTGTAAAGCTCGTCCGATCGCTGGGGCTTGATGTTGGCCGGCGGTTGCGGCTTATCCTTGAGCATGTAGCCCGTACCCACCAGGAAAAGAATCACAGCCAGCGCGGCGAATGTGATGACGGCGGGCAGGGGGTTCTCGTTGTAAGACGCCGGAAGATGGCGGGAAATATCGATCAGGGTCGTCGCCTTGGGAATGAACGCCAGGAATGCGACCAGCGTGGCGGCGATTGCTCCGCCGGCGATGTAACCGCTCGAAAGCAAGACTGCCGGGCTCGAGTCGGATTCACTCGCGTCGGTCTTTGACACCTTGTCGACGGCCCAGCGGACGAGTCCGCCGATGAAGATGGGCATCGAGGCTTCAAGCGGCAAATAAACTCCGACGGAGAACGCCAGGGCCGGCACGCCTGCGAGTTGCAAGACGATCGCGATGAAGGCACCGATGATCACGAGGCCCCATTGCATCTCGCCCGACATGATGCCGTTGATGATCAGCGCCATGAGTGACGCCTTGGGCGCCTCGAATTTTTCAACCTTCTGATCGTCGTCGCGGACTTTCACGCGACCATTGATGCCGGGATCGACATAAACTTCTGTCTTACCGGTGTCGGGATTGACCAGATACTTGCCTGGCAGGGCAATGGTCTTGCCGTCGGCGTCTTTTTCAGGCGAAGCAATGCGCCAGACCTTGTATTCCTTGCCTTCGTAGGTTTGCGTTGCCGTCAGCGTGCTAACAGCGGGTGGACTCTTAAGCGGCAGATGCTCGGCTTTGGTTGTGTAAACCGTGCTCGCTTCATTGAGCGAAAGCAATGTCACGCCGATGACGATGGCCGACGTCAGCGCACCGACAAGAATCGCGATCTGCTGCTTCCACGGCGTTGCGCCGATGAGATAGCCGGTCTTGAGGTCTTGCGATGTCGTACCGCCATTCGAAGACGCAACGCAGACGATCCCTGCGATCGACAGCGCGGCGAGGCGATACTCGGGGCCGATCCAGCCAAGCAAATAAAACACCACACACGTGAGCAAGAGTGTGGCGACGGTCATGCCCGAAATCGGATTCGACGAAGAACCGATTTCACCCGTGAGTCGCGACGAAACCGTAACGAACAGGAAGCCAAGCACGACGATCAAACAGGCACCCACGATTCGGCCAGTGTTGGTCGTGGGGATGAGATCGGTCGCCGCAATCGCCGCTACCAAGCCGAGGCAACCGAGCGCCACAACCCAGATCGGCATGTCACGTTCCGTGCGCGCAGTGCCAGTCGCTTCACTGCCCGCGGCCGCATTCTTCCGACCCAGCGACTTGAAGCTACCGGCAATCCCCGCACCGATGATCGGCAGTGATTGGATCAAGCTGATCAGACCGCCCGTTGCGACTGCACCCGCACCGATGTAAAGAACATATTCGGCGCGAATCTTACCCCAGAGCGCCTGCGTTTCCGCGAGGTTCAACTCTTGAGTGACATTGCCGCCCACGAACATTGCAAAAATCGGCGTCAGGACGAACGAAGCGAGCAAACCGCCGCCGACCATGATCGCCGAGGTACGGAAGCCAATCACATAGCCCACGCCAAGAAGGATGGGATCGGCCGCGCTCGCGACAAACGCACCGCGGAACTTCTTGAACGCATAGGCAGGAGCCTCTTGCCAGAGCTTGAGGCCGTGCCCCATCACCTGGTAGATGAACGCGAGAACAAGTCCGAAAATGACAGGTTTCGCGCTGGCACCGCCGGCATCGCCTGCAACGAGCACCTTGGCGCACGCCGTTCCTTCAGGATAAAGCAACTTCCCATGCTGCTTGACGATGAATGCTCGTCGAAGCGGAATCATCATCAAAATGCCGAGCAAGCTGCCCAGGCAGGCAACGAGCATCACGCGCGTGACGGAAATGCCACTGAACTTGAATAGTGATTCGTCGAGGTCGTAGCCGAGGATCATCAACGCGGGCATCGTGACGCCGACGCCGAAGGCGATCGATTCGCCCGCGGATCCGGCGGTTTGCACGATGTTGTTTTCGAGCACTCGGCCATGCCCTTTCCCCAGAGCGCGGAAGATGGCGATAGAGAGCACGGCGACGGGAATACTCGCCGAGACTGTCATGCCGACTTTGAGAGAGAGATACAGCGACGATGCGCCGAAGACGATGCCGAGCAGGGCCCCCATGATGAGCGAGGGGAACGTTAGTTCGGGCAGATTGGTTTGGGCAGGTGTGAAGGGTTCGAAAGCTTGTTGCTCTTCCGGCGGCGCGGTTGCCGACATCCGCAGCTCCTTTGCGTCGGTGAAACTCGTTGGGCGATTGGGATGGGACCTGAAACGTCCAAATCCTGATCCAGGCAGCCGTGAAGGGCGAGAGGCGGCGCCGGGGAAATCAGCAGCAAATCAAGTTACCGCCCTCGCCCCAACTTCGCAACCGCTTCGGTCTTGGGGCGACCGACGTAAAGATTCACGCGATGGGCAATTCGGTCAGCGCCTGGCTGATTCGATCGTGGAGTTCAACCACCGGACGCACCGACGAATCCATCGCGCCGGGACCAAGCGTGCTGAGATATCTGCATGCGGCGAACGAGCGAACCTGCTCGTCGTAGACGGCAAGCCAGGCATTGCGATCGGGAAGACGATCGGGGTTGATCGGCCAGACACCAGGCTGTGGTTTGATGTGCGCCTTGATACCCATCCGCCAGGGCTTGGGCGTCAGCCTGGCGCGAAAGCATTGCTGGTTTGCACACATCCGCGCATAGATGCGATCGACGCCGATCTCGGAGAACAATTGAGATACGCCTTCGTCGTTGGGATCAAACGTCTTGTGAGTCACCAGCACGCGCAGTCCCGCCGGCGTGCGATATAGTCGCATTGACCAGTCGAGATTTTGATCCGCGAAGCGTTCAACGCGGCCGATCGCGGTTCCTTCGCACTGCTCTTGATAGCGCTTCCGAGCAATACGCACCATGAGGTTAGTCAGGAAGAGCAGGGCGAATCCGCCGACAATCAGCCCAATGGCCAGTGCTGGGCGAAACTTAAACAGAAAGGCCGCGCAAGCCAACAAAATGGCGAAAAGCGAGGCCGCAACACAGGATAGACCGCCATAAGGAGCGACTGCAAAATCGACGTCGGCAAAAAGCACGTTCGGCGTGTTCAGGCAGAGTGCACCGTAAGAATTGCGCGTGATCACGCTTTCCCCATGCGTGGCGACGATCTCCTCGCGAATCGGTACCCCGTCGCCGCCGTTGTAGGGCACTTTGCGATCGTTGCGTGGAAGTCGTTCACCGCGCTGGGCACGCTCCATGGCGTCGCGCACGCGGGCGTCGGCCATCGCCTGCGCTGCGGTTTGACTTTCGTTTGACCAGCCTGAGCGGCGCAGCGTGATCTGCCGCCTCGGCTCTCGGTGTTGAAGACGCGCTTCGGCCCAGAAGCGTGGGACGATCATGCGAGCGAACCGCTCCGGAAGGTCAGGGGGCGGAAACGCTCGCCTTCTGCTTCGTGGTTGCGTCGACGAGATGCCGCATGTCGGAAAGCCGGCAGATGATCGTCCGGAGCACGTCGAGCGGCGATTGCGACGCGTCGACATCGTAAATCAACGACGAATCGTAGAACTTCAGAGTGTCGTAGGTCTCTTCGTAATAAGTTTGAAGCCGGCGGGCGATGACGCCGTCGTTCATGTCGTCGAGCCGGTTTTCGCGCAACGCGCGAGCGCGAAGGCGGTCTTTCGCTTCCTCGTTATCGTTGATCTTCAAGTGGAAGATCTGCGTGACGTCGAGCACGCGATCGAGCGTCACGGCCTGCGAGTAGTTACGCGGGAGGCCGTCGAGCACGAGCGTGTGCTGCTCGGGAAGCAGGAGTTCCTGCATTTCGAGAATCTGGATGTGCCGCTCCCAGATGCGGACCGTCAGCTCGTCGGGCACCATCAGCCCTTGCGACGTGAACGTGACGATCTCGCGTCCAAGCTCGCCGTATTTGGGGATTTTGCGAAACACGTCGCCGCAGGAGATGTGAATCAGGCCGGGAAGCTGTCCCAGCACCGATCCCTGGGTCCCTTTGCCGCTACCAGGCATGCCGAAAAGCAGAATTGTGCGGTATTTGCGCGTGGTCGGCATGGTATCAACCCATCGTACGGGAGCTGCGAGCGTGCTGGCACGCTGAAAGTTGGAGGCCGCCGAACGCGGCAGATTCTCCTTCTAGTTTATATCATGAACCGGCGCCACCGTCCTCGGCAACCCCACCGTCGCCGATTCCGTGCGCATTTTACATATTGTTATTCTTTTGACTATTTTGCGATCGAGTTCGCGGTTAATCTCAATTGTGCGGACGTTGACCCGACCGGGGAACGGTCACACCAAACATCGTCCGGCGATCGCTGCGCGATTGGAAGTCGATCGCGGTGAATTGCCCATCGGCACTGGTCTTTCCGAGCGTGACGTCAAAATCGGTCAAATCGATATCGGGACGGTTCGTTTGGATCACGGAAACAGCCTGGGCGATCAATTTCCGATGCTGGCGTTCCGCCGATTCGTAAACGAACAAGACGATCGCACTTAACGCAACCAGCACCATCAGGCCCGCCACGCTCAAGCGGAGTCGAACTTTTCGTCGCGGATTTACTTGCGGAATTTCGCCGGAGTTCATGAGTCGCTCCGTCAAAAAACGGCGCCCGTCCGTTCCCATTCACTGAAAATCAGGTTATCACTAACTATCTCAAACCGCGACGGTATTCATTGATCCGAGCCGGCAACCCGCTCGATCCGACCGCATCCCCTGAGACTATTCGAACCGATGGCTGCCTCTTCTCTCAGCGAAACGCGTGTCTTGTTGCTCCGTCACGCCGAAACATCCGCGCCAGACCTCTTCCACGGCGCCGAATCCGACATCGGCATCGGTGCCGCCGGCTTCATTCAAGCGCGAAGAGTCGCCGAGCGGCTGGCGGCAATTGGCATCGACGCCGTGTATTCGTCAGGAATGCGCCGGGCCGAGGAGACCGCACGAGTGATTGCTGAGGCGTGCGGACTGACGCTCAAAACGTGCGCCAAGTTGCACGAACGCAAGATGGGCCCCATGAGCGGCATACCGCGCCACGAGGGATGGCCAGTCTACGAAGAAGCAAAATCTCGCTGGATCGCGGGTGAAACGTCGTTCACGCACGAAGGGGGCGAATCGTTCGACGTCATGCTCGCTCGCGCAGTCCCGGCGTTGCGAGAGTTGCTAGAGAATGAGCGCGGCCTGACGGTTGTGGTCGTCGCACATGGTGTGATCAATCGCGTGCTGCTCGCAGCAGTAATCGACGAATACTCGCACGCAGACTTCGACCGGATTCCGATCGACTTCGTCGGCGTGCACGACCTGCGCTGGGATGGCAAAACGCTCAGGCTCGTCGACTACTGGCCCGGCGATCCTACGCCGCCGCTCCGCCCGAATTCGCCCCGCCCCTGAGTTGCTCCCACTCGTCCCACGAGTAGAGGACCTCCCGCGCGGAGCCACTCTTGTACTCGCCAACGATCCCGTCTTCGGCCATGAAGTCGATGAGTCGAGCGGCTCGGCCGTAGCCTATCCCAAGCGCACGTTGCAAGAGCGAGCACGAGCCGCGGCCTTCGCGGATGACGATTTCGATCGCCGGCTCGTACAACTCGTCGCGTTCCTTCAAGCCCGCACCACGCTCTTTACCCGCGAGCCCACCCACCTGCATTTGCACCAGCTCGCGGGTGAATTCGACGGGATACTGAGCGAGATATTCACATACCCGATTAACTTCGGCGTCAGATACGTACGTCCCCTGGGCACGAACGAGGTGCGACGTGCCGGGGATCAGGAAGAGCATATCGCCGTTGCCGAGCAGCTTGTCGGCGCCCATTTCGTCGAGGACGACGCGCGAGTCGTTGCGGCTCGAAACCTGAAACGCGATACGTGCGGGAAGGTTGCTCTTGATGAGCCCGGTAATGACGTCGACCGTCGGTTTCTGCGTGGCCAAGATCAGGTGAATCCCTGCGGCACGAGCTTTCTGGGCGAGCCGCACAATGTGCGTTTCGACTTCCTTACCCACTTGCGCAATCAGGTCACCCATTTCGTCGATGATGATCACAATCGACGGCATATATGTGGGGATATTCTTCTTTTCTTCCTCATCCTCGGGGCGAAGGCGATTGTAGATTTCCTCAGCGCCCAGAGCGTTGAAACCCTGAATATTCCGCACCTCGGCCCGTGCCAAATAGCCGTAACGCTCGTCCATCTTGTCGCATGCCCAGGAGAGTAGCGACTCAGCCTTTTTATTATCGGTGATCACCGGATGCATCAGGTGCGGTATGCGCTTGAACTGCGACAGTTCGACCTGCTTCGGATCGATGAGGATCATCTTCACTTCGTCGGGCCGGCGCGTCATCAGAATCGACAGAATCATCGCGTTCAAACAGACCGACTTACCCGTGCCAGTTCGGCCTGCAATGAGCAGGTGAGGCATTTCGGCGAGGTCGAACGAGAGCGAAGTTCCTTTCACATCCTTACCAAGGAACAGCGGTATCCGGAGTCGGTCGAGTCGCGATTGCGAGCCTTCCACCACTTCGCCCAGCTTCACGAACATCCGGCGCTCGTTTGGAACTTCGATGCCGACCGTCGTCTTCCCCGGAATCGGCGATACGATACGCACGCTTGGCACTGCGAGCGCGATCGCAAGGTCGTTGGCGATGCTGTTGATCTTCGCCACACGCAAGCCAGCTTCGAGTTCGATTTCGAACTGAGTGATCACCGGGCCGGTGTCGATTTGCACCACACGCACCTGGCAACCGAATTCGAGCAGGGTTTTTTCGACCAGGAGCGCACGCTGATGAATGAGCGCTTCGTGCTCCTGGACAGGGAAAGGGCTGGGTTGTTCCAGCAGCGAAAGCGGCGGCAGCACATACGAGCCGTCGGCCGGGATTGGCACGTGCACAGAGGGCTCGTTGCTCCGGCGCGCGGGGAGATTATTGTTGGGCGTGGGCTGCGGAGGCGCGGCGACAGTCCGGGCCAGGGCAGGGCGGCCTTCAAATCGCGATGGCGGTGATGCGAGTTCCAATCGCGCAGGTTCGGCGACGATCGGCCGAGTGGATTCGCCGGAGTTTGTGGGAATTGCGGCTTGGCCGGCACGGCGGTGTTTGATCTGGTGGATCACGAGCGCGAACGGCCAGGCAATGAGGGTGTCGCGGCAGAGTCCGAGCCCGACCAGTCCCACCGCGGAAAGGATCAAATACATCCCTGCGGGACCGAATTGCCCTTCGAGGAAGTTCACGCAGAGCGCACCGATGTATCCACCTGCTCCAATCGGCGGGCTCGGCCTCAATCCCGCGCCAAAGCGATGAAACGCGGCAGCGATGACGGTCGCGACCATCAGCAGGCCGAACGCCTTCAGGCCGGGGTCTGAGACTCTCTGGCGTGCGAACAGGAGCAGGTCGACGACAACGAGCCCCCAGAGCAGGCCGAACGAGGCGACGCCGAACGTCTGGTAGCCGGCGTGCGCGATCGATGCGCCGACGGGGCCGCAGGGATTCTTCACGGGCGCATTCGCGGGGCGAGCCGCGGAGCCGGGAGGATCGGCTGGGTCGTAGCCTCCCAGGCTGAGCCCGAGGAAAACCACGAGGAACAGCAGCGCGTAACCCAGACTGTGCCGGGTCATGCGTTCGCGGTCGAACATCGGTCTGCCTCGTCAATCCTGAAGCCGACCGAAAACAGGCGCGCGGATGCACGCCTGCCGGGCCTCCTTCCCGAGGCCGGCTTCGCCCGAAATGTATCGGACGCGCCGGCCAACCGCCTTTCAAGAACGACCCAAAGAATCGGAGCAGATTCGCTCCGACCCGATCATTCTGACGGCTGGGTAAGATCGACCGTCCCGCCGTCTTCAACCGCCTCGGTCGCTTCGGCCAAATGCAGGTTGCCCGACATGTCCAGGTAGATTTTGTCCTGCATAATTTCCTGGATCACGATCGTCATTTTGTCGAGGCCGCGCGCGTCGACCATGGGACGTGAACCCTGGTTCAGGGCGATCATTCGCTTCTGAATCAAGGTCGAAAGCTTGAACCGGCCGCCCACCTTGTTGACGATCAATTCTTCCTTCAATTCATCAAGCATCGCGCGTTGTCCTTTCACAGCCAAGCTGGGCCAATAGATCCGCCAGGGCATCGACAGCCCGGTCGAGATCTTCATTGACAAGTTGATGATGATATTTTGAACTCAGGTCAATTTCCCGGCGAGCATTGCTCAAGCGGATTTGAATCGTCGCCTCGTCTTCGGTCGAGCGGCTCCGCAGGCGTTCTTCGAGGATCTCGAAGGTCGGCGTGTTGACGAAGACGAGCACAGTCGATGGCACGCGCTCGACGATCTGAAGCGCGCCTTGAACGTCGATCTCGAGGATCACGCAGAGGCCGAGCGATAAGACTTGCCGGACCGGTTCCGCGGGTGTGCCGTAAAGGTTGCCGTGCACCTCGGCCCACTCGAGAAAATCGCCACGGTCGCGTTTAGACTCGAAATCGGCTCGGGTCAAGAAATAGTATTCGCGGCCGTTCTCCTCGCCTGGACGAGGCGGGCGGGTGGTTGCTGATACGGAAAGTCGAGCCGGGCTGTCGGGCCGGGCGACGAGTTTGCGCACGAGCGAGGTTTTGCCGCTGCCCGACGGGCCCGACACCACAATGAGTCGACCTGCCAGGTTCGACCAGTCGTGAACGTTCGCGGAAGAACTCAAATCGACCCTCGTCGCAAAGTTACCAGACGCCTGCGCACTCATTCGACGTTCTGAATCAGCTCTCGGATCTTCTCCAAGGCCCCCTTCATTTCCACCACAGCGCGGCTGATTTCGTAGTCGTTCGCCTTCGAGCCGATTGTGTTCGTTTCTCGACCCATTTCCTGCACGACGAATTCCAGCTTGCGGCCCGAGCTTTCCGCCTCGTCGATCACTTCGACGTACTGCTTCAAATGAGCCCTGAGTCGCGTGATTTCCTCGGCGATGTCGGCTCGCTCGGCGTGAATGGCAACCTCGCGAATCAAATCCTTGGCTTCGACGACAATCCCGTGGTCGCGCACAAGGTTTTGCACTCGCTCGGTGAGACGCTTCTGATAAGCCGCGACAACTTCGGGACCGCGTTCCAGCACGCGATCGAGGTTCGTTTCGATCACCTTGCCGAGCGAAAGCAGCTCGGCTGCCATAGCTTTCCCCTCTTCCTGTCGCGCTGTCTGCAACTCAGCTAGCGCCTTGGCGATGACAGCGGAGAGTTCGGGCCAATCCTGATGCGGGTCGTCAGTCGCTGGCCGGCGTTCCTCGACGATTCCCGGCAGGCCAATCAGTGCCGAGATCGTGACCGTCTCACCACCCTGAAGCGCACAAAGCTGTTCGGCATAGCTGCGGATCGCCACCAAATTCAGCTTGTAATCCTCTGCGCGGCGGGGACGCTCCACCCGAAGCGTGAGCTGCACGGTTCCGCGTCGAATCGACTCGCGCACCAGGCGTTCAGCGTCGGGTTCGAGCGACGAGTACGGATCGCTGATGCGCGACGTGAGTTTGAAATGACGGTTGTTGACGGTGCGTAGCTCTGCGATGACCGTCCAGCGGTCGTCCTGGAGCCGAGCTTCGCCAAAACCTGTCATGCTCAGCAGCACAAGGTCCTCGATCCGCAAAAGAGAGCCGGCGACTCAAACGGCGGAAGGCCCACGAAAGTCGTGGGCCGGGTCGCGGGTCGCACCGGAAGTCGGCTAACCGAACGTCGATCGATTACTTCTTGGTCTCGGTAGGCGCGGGCGAAACGGGCAAGGGGGCCGACGGACCGGCCGGGCTTACCGGGTTGGCGGGCGGAGTGGTCGTGCTGGTCGACGGGGTCGTCGGCACGGCCGGAATGCTTGGCGGCGGAGCCAGTTCAGCACCGGTGCTCGCTCCCGAACCGGGAACGGCGGGAAGGTCCGTCGCTCCCTTGGGAGACGAAGCGCTCTTCGACGGCTCGGAGGGAAGACCTTCGTCGGTGAATGCCGAACGCTCGCGGTTCGACAGATTCACGAGGACCATCAGCATGAAGATCCAGGCGAGTGCCGTGATCATGGTGATCCGGGTGAAGATGTCGCCGGCCTTGGCGCCGAACGCGCTCGAGCCGCCCACCCCGCCGAATGCACCTGCGAGTCCGCCGCCCTTTCCACGCTGGATCAGAACCAGGCAGATCAGGAACAGCGAGGTCAACACCACCAGGATGTTCAATAAGCTCGTGAGGATGGCCACTACCGGAGTCCTTGCGATGCACGAATAAGTGAGAATTCCTGCGACGGCGCGACAATTGTCGCCAGGGCGACCTTAAAATCAGGCCTTGCCCTTCGCGGTGACGGCCAGGCCGGCGTTGATGATTCCGAGGAAATCAGCCGCCTTCAGGCTGGCACCGCCGACGAGCGAGCCGTCGATATCCGGGCACGCCAGCAGGTCGGCCGCGTTTTCCGGCTTCACGCTTCCACCGTATTGGACAATGACACGGCTCGCCGTCGCTTCGCCAAAGATTTCGCGAAGCATGCTGCGAATGAACGCGTGCACGTGCTGAGCTTGAGCCGGGGTCGCCGTCTTGCCAGTGCCGATCGCCCAGACCGGTTCGTAGGCAAGAACAACGCCGTTCATTTCCTCGGCGGTCAAGCCCTTGAGCGACTCTTCGAGCTGAGTGCCCACGACCTCGTCGGTCTTGTGCGCTTCGCGCTCGACGAGGGTCTCGCCGATGCAAACGATCGGGATCAGCTTGGCAGCGAGGGCGGCCTTGAGCTTTTCGTTGACCTCCTGGCTCGTCTCGTGCATGCCGTGGCGGCGTTCCGAGTGGCCGAGGATGACGTGCGTGCAACCGGCGTCGACGAGCATCGAGCCCGACAGCTCACCGGTGTAGGCTCCGTCGGCCTTCCAGTGCATGTTCTGGGCGCCCAGGCCGATAGGAGAGTTTTCCAGCACGCCATCGACCGCGTTGAGGAAGACCGACGGCGGGCAAAGTGCGACCCGAACCCGTGTCTCCTGACCCACGCCCGCCTTCACCGCTTCGGCGAGGGCAACGGCGGCCTCGGAGGTACCCGGGTTCATCTTCCAGTTGCCGGCAATGAACAGCGGTCGCATCAGACAGTCACCCCTTCACACTCGTCGATCGTACGGTTCATCACTTCGGCCAGGGCACGAAGTTCGTTCATCAGCGTCGCATATTGGTTCGGCAGCAAGGCTTGCGGCCCGTCAGACAATGCCTTCTCGGGGCAAGAATGCACCTCGATATGCACGCCGTCGGCTCCCGCGGCCACCGCCGCACGCGCCATCGCCGGAATCAGGTCGGGCCGGCCGGTTGCGTGGCTCGGGTCCACAATGATCGGCAGGTGGCTCATTCCCTTGGCGTTCGGGACGATCGACAGGTCGAGCATGTTGCGGGTGCTGTCTTCGAAGCTCTTGACTCCGCGCTCGCACAGAATCACCCGGCGATTGCCCTGCGCCAGCACGTACTCGGCCGACATGAGCAGATCCTTCACCGTCGCCGCGAGTCCGCGCTTGAGCAGAACCGGCAGGCGAGTGCGGCCCACTTCCTTGAGCAGGTCGAAGTTCTGCATGTTGCGGGCGCCGATCTGGATGATGTCGGCGTACTTCACGACCAGCTCAACCTGGCGAGGGTCCATCACCTCGGTGACGACCGGCATGCCAAATCGTTCGCCCGTCGCTTTGAGGATCTTGAGGCCGTCTTCGCCCAAACCCTGGAAGCTGTAAGGGCTTGTACGGGGCTTGAAGGCGCCGCCTCGCAGGATGTTTGCGCCGGCTTCCTTTACCTTTTCGGCGATCTCGACGAGAACCGGCTCGCTTTCAATGGCACAGGGGCCAGCGATCATCATGAGATGGCCGCCGCCGACCTTGATCCCCTTGATGTCGAACTGCGAGTCTTCCGCGTGGAATTCGCGGCTCGCCAGCTTGTAGGGTTTGAGGATCGGAACCACCTGCTCGACGCCCTCAATCGCCTGGAGCGGTTGAACCTGGAGCTTTTCCTCATCGCCGATCACACCAATGATCGTGCGGGAAACCCCTTGGCTCAGGTGCGGTGTAAAACCCAGTTCGACGATCCGGTCGATCACATGCTGGATCTGCTCGGGAGTCGGATGCGGTTTCAGCACGATGATCATCGTCGCGTCGCCCTCGCTGTCGAACCCGCGCAAGCGTGCGTGCGGCCGGGTCTGGACCTCGTTCGTGAGTGAACCGAAGAGTTTAACCGGTCGCTAGGCTGACGTGAAGCGCAAATCCATGCGCTTTGCTGAAAAACGGCATCATGCTGGTTCGAATGCTGACGCCAACCTGAACGATTACCAAAAAAGTTCTGAACGTAACAATTGTGCCGATTGCAACGACAGAGTTCTGTCACAAGTTCTTTACTGCTCTAGGTTTTCGGACGGTTATCGGGTCCTATGTTATCTTCTTGACCAGAGAGTCACGCTGACTCTCGTTCCGAGTAGGTCAGCACGATTGCTGACGCTTATCGTCACGCGCTTGCGAAGGAGTTATATAGGGATTGTCCCGGTTCATCTCGTCCAGTTCTTGGACAGATCAATGGAATCCCCGCCGGCGCAAGTCCTATCGGATCAAGGAGAGCAGATAAGGATGTCACAACTTAGTTCCGCACCCTATCGTTCGGACCTCTCGCACCTCGAGAAACTCTGCACCTCGATCCGAGGCAAGCTCCAATTCATGGATTACCTCGTTCGCGCGGCAGTGGCCGACGTCGATCGGTTCCAGGGTGAGAGCGACCCAGGTACAAAAATCTTCCTCCGCCAACTGATCGAAATGCACGCCTCCAATCTCGCAGTCGAATGCGAGAACATGCGGCTCGTGGGCGAGCTTTGCCACTCGCTCGAAGCCGCGGTGAGCGAGGACAACGCCTCCTCCTTCCACGAGAACGGAGACGCAGCATGAATGCTTCCGCCACCGCTCAGCGCGCACCGATCGGCAACGCGTTCGTCTCGTCCCGTCCGTCCTCAGCACTCAGCGTGACCTCGGCACCGCCCGTCGAGACGCCTTACGACGACGAAGCACCCGCTCCGTCGATCTCGCCCGACCTCTTCAAGGCACTCGCCGACGTGAAGGGCCAGGCCCAGTTCCTGCTCTACCTCGCCGACCAGATCGAGGATTCGCTCGACCAGCTCGTGCACGAAGCAGAAGGCTCGCAAGCGACCTTCCTCTGCAAGATCCTGGCGATGTATTCGACGCAGCTCGAGACCAAGCACCAAGGTCTCGGCGACCGCATCGCGGAAACCTGCCAGGAAGTTTATGTGACCGTCCGCGAATACGACGGCCAAACGGTCTGATCGCTCGTCTGCCCACACGCACAATAACACGCAAGCACGATCCGGACGGGACCACTCGTCCCGATCGTGTTTTGTCATTTCATGCGGTTCGTTTGACGAACGGCCGGCCCAATCCGAGCAACAGAATAATCTGCAACGCCTTAACGGCTTCTCGCTTGTTGATTTTTGAATATCCCGACCGGCGATTCTCGAAGAGAATAGGCGTTTCGCCCATCGTGCAGCCAACGGTGCGGCACCAGTAAAGAATCTCTTCCATGAACGAATAACCGCGCGACTTGATTTTTGAGAAGTCGATGAGTTTCAACTTCGATACGCGATAGCACCGGAACGAGCCGCTGTTGTCCTTGGTGCGCAATCCAAGCAAGAGCCGGGCATACCAGTTGATACCCGTGCTCATAAACTTGCGCTTGAAATTGAATTCCCCCTCAACACCACCGCCCGGAACATAGCGCGAGCCGATCATCACATCGTGACGATCCATCCCTGCGAGTAAGGCAGGGATAAATCGGGGCGGGTGAGAAAAGTCGGCGTCGAGATTGAGGAAGTAGTCGAAGCCGTGATCGATGGCGTATTGCATTCCGGCGACGACGGCCGTGCCAAGCCCTTGCTTGTTGGCGCGATGAATGACGTGGATGCCGGGAAATGTGTCGCGTAGGCGATCGGCGATCTGGCCAGTGCCGTCGGGCGAATTGTCGTCGATGACGAGGATTTCGGCGAGGGGCGCGTGATTGCGAATCTCATGAACGAGCGCTTCGAGGTTTTGAGCTTCGTCGTAAGTCGCGAGCGACACGAGAAGTCTTGGCTGCGAGGCGGACGCGTCGGGATTCGACATGAAATAAAAAGCTCAAAATCGCCGGAAATGAATCGTAAATCAGTCGTTTTTATAACGATCGGGCAAGCTGACCGTCAAGCAAATCACATGGTTCGCGGTACTAACGCCACATCGTGATTGAAATCGCACACGCCTCGTAATTTGCATCGAGGCGACAGACTGTAACGGCTACCACTGCAAAACATCCTTGGAAACAAGAGATTTCTGCGCGTTCGAGATGTCGATGAAATCGAATGAGGGAGCATAGCTTAGTTCGACGGGATCGAACCATGAACCGGTTTCTTTTATTGATTGCGTTACTCATTGCCGTTCCGGGTTGCGCCCAACCACAGACGCGCCTCGGACACTGGATGATGGCAAAGAGTGAGGAACTTCGTCGACTGAATGAGCATCCGGAGTACCAGGGACGTTACAAATTCCAGAATCGCATCCGAGGTCGAACGGTGTATTGACCAGACAGTCGAGGAACCTGACCGCCGATTGCGCCTCTCCGTCTTTAATGCTTGTGGACCTACCTCCATCGAATTTTAGGATTTCTGACAACGAACTCGACAAAACTGGCGTCTATCTAGTTGGCCGGCCGCGTCTCGATCCATAGCGATGAGCGCCGGATCAATCTATGCCGACGGGCGGAACCATGTGCAAATGGCTCAACCGCAACCTTCCTGTCGTGCTTCTATTGTTCGCGATCTTTACGATCGGATGCACGCCCAATTCTTCAGAAAAGGGGCCGCCGCATGTCGCTGTTCGTCTCAAATTGCCGCAGCCAGGGTTTCGCGAAGCGCAGGTCGCGACCGTCGAATTGATCAACGATTCGCCGCGTACCGTCCGACTCTGGTCACGGGGCGGCAGTTGGGACCACGGACTTATTACTTTGAAAGTTACGGTGCTCACCGCCAACGGCGAATCTCACTATCAGATCAAGCCAAATGGAAATGCGTATACCTACAGCTTAGATTGGCCGGATTACTCTGAGCTCAAACCGCGTAAATCAAGGACAGACTACCTCAAGTTACAGGACGGTTCCTGGAGCATTCCCGCAGAACTCCTCGACCACCTCGACGGCCCGCTGATTTTACGCGCAGTGTTCGCCACCCCTGACTCGCCAGAAGCCAAAGAGCATCACGTCTACGTCGGCTCAGCCGTGAGCGAACCGATCCGATCAGATCCGCCGCATACCTGGCTGTGCGTCGGCCAGATCAAGCCGGACGGGCAACGCTAATGAACGCGTGACGGAGGACTTCGCGGCGCTTCACGCCGGGGACAGCGAATTCACAAGTGCTGATACCAAACGGAAACTGTGTCAATCTCAGCGAGTAAGAGTAGCAAGAGCAGGTGCCGTCGTTGAGGCGTCTCGCCCGGGAGCCACCCGAAAGATGGATCACGAGATGGGATCAGCCGCTGTCGCGGCCCTCACTCGGGAAAGTGAGGGAACTGGGAGCACCAAATTCCACAACCCGGCGGCACCTGCTCTTGAAGAAAAAGCAGCAAGCTGCGACGTCTTACGACAATCGCCGTTCACTGCCATAGGTTTCGGCCTCGTGAGGACTGTTTCATCAACGGATTCTACCCACGTACACGGGGCCTATCTCCACGAGTATCATATCATCAAGTCGACGACTTGGAGTTATTCCGCCTCGTTTTCCTGTGTCTTGCGCCCGAAAAGTCGGCTCAATGGCGCAAACCCGTGTTCCTCGTCGACCCACAGGTTTGGCGTCTTTTCTCTTGGCGACGACGGTGTCTCGTCCTGTGATTCAGTGACCTCCGGCCAGCGTCGCTGGGCGACGTCGCCAGGCTTTTCGTGTGCAGCCGACCAATCTTGCCAGGCCTGAAGCGCGGCGTAGTGATCGTTGAGCCGCTCCTCGCCCTCTTCGATTGGCTCCGGATCCTCGTGGTCGGAGTCCATCTCCGCGACCAGCGAGTCGGCAGATTCTAACTCGTCTTCAGCTTCAAGCAACTCATCTACATCAGAATCGGAATCCCAGCCGACTTCGATCAGCCCATCTTCCACCACAAGGGGCGGTTTCGACGGCCCAACCAACGGCTCGGGACGGAGCTCGAAGCTCTCAACGGGCTGTGATTTAAGTTCGGCGGGCGCGTCCGCCTTCGTTTTGGCGGCCGGAGCCGATTCGATCGCCGATTCGTCGATCAACGGGAGCAGCCTGGCGATTCGCCCGGGACGCCCCTCGGTCACGATGTGAATTCGCTCGACCAGTTCGGCCGGCCATTCTCGCCTGGCGTCGTGGTGTTTGAGCAGTTCGAGGACTTCATCGGCGTCGAACGGGCTCAAATGCACGTGAGCGGTGATTCGTTCGGCCAACCCCTCGTTTGCGCGAAAGGAAAGCCGGCGGACGAGCGTCGTGTGGCCAACGAGCAAGATCGCCGCGAAGCCATCACCAGTCCCGAGTCGGTTTGAGAGCAGGCGGATTTCTTCGAGCACGAGGTCGTCGAGGTTGTGAGCCTCGTCGACGGCGAGAATCCACTCGGATTTGTCGAGCCGCTCCAACCCGAGGTATTCGCTCAGCTTGGCTCGGTCGAGTGACGTATCGTCGACGCCGAGCGCGTGATTGAGCAGTGAATAGAACGCAGGCACCGTCGTGGCTGGTGCGACGTCGATATTCACCCACGACCGGCCTGGTTTTGAGTCAGCCTCGATGGCCTGGCGGAGTCGGGTTTTACCGACGCCGTAGTCGCCGGTCAGCAGCACCGGCCCCGTGTGGTGGTCGATGGCTTTCGCGAGGAGGTGCCGCCCCTTGAGACGGCTAGAGATGAGGCGCCCCGCGGTTTTGTTCGCGCCGGCTGCGGAAGTCGATGCGTGTGGCAGGGCGAAACGGTCTCGATCCATCGCACATCGTCTCCTGACGAACGCCCGGCTCGTCGGTTCGCACCGGCGCGTCCGTCGACCTTCCTTAACGCCAACTATCGGAACAGCCGGCCCCCCGGCTTGAACCCGTTCGCCGGGTCGTGTGTCCGGGTCCGGTGGCTGGGCGAGCCCTAAGCGATTGGTTAGACTGTGACGCGCATTTTTGACGCGGCTTCCCCGGCGGCTTCGCTGTTTTCCCAGAACCGCCCCGGCCTCAGAGAACCGTGATCCCATGAGCGACCTCGCAATTCGCGTTCGCGACCTCTACAAGCAATACCCCGGGAGAGACGGCGTAGTTAACGCAGTTAACGGACTCGACCTGGACATCCCAGTCGGCGAGTGCTTCGGCCTGCTCGGCCCCAACGGCGCGGGCAAGACGACGACGGTCGAGATTCTCGAAGGAATCAACGAGCCGACCTCTGGCGATGTCGAAGTTCTGGGCCGGCGCTGGGCGACCGACGCGACCGCGATCCGCGAGCGCATTGGCGTCACGCTGCAGGAGACGCGGTTTCAGGACAAGTCAACCGTTCTGGAACTGGCCCAACTGTTCCGCAGCTTCTATCACAAGGGATTGACGCCCCTTGAGGCACTGGAACGCGTCTCGCTCGAGAGCAAGGCAAACGCGTTCGTCGAAACGCTTTCGGGCGGTCAGAAACAACGGCTCGCCGTGGCGATTGCGCTCGTCGGCGACCCCGAATTGCTCTTCCTCGACGAGCCGACCACCGGCCTCGACCCGCAATCGCGCCGGCAGCTTCAGGACGTGATCGTCGGCCTGCGAGCCCAGAACCGGACGATCGTGCTGACGACACACTACATGGAAGAGGCCGAGAAGCTCTGCAATCGTGTGGCGATCGTCGACCATGGAAAGGTCATCGCACTTGGTTCCCCGGCGACGCTCATTTCAAGTTTGGGCGGCGAACACGTGGTTGAGTTTGCGCTGGGCGAGGGGGGGCAAGTTGAATCAACCGACGAGTTTCTGCAACTCGACACCGTTCTCGCCGCGCGAACGGATACTGACGGATTCGCGCTGACCGTCGGCGCTCCGCACATTGCGATCCCCGCGTTGCTTGCACATCTCGAAACGACTGGCCGACAGCTTGCACGGCTGACGACCCGGCAAGTCAGCCTCGAAGACGTGTTTGTCTCGCTGACCGGTCGTCACTTGCGCGACGATGAGACCGCGGAAAAGACGGAGGAGTCGAGTAAGGGGCGCCGCAAGCGGGCCAGACGCGGGCGGTAATTGATTGAGAATGATTCGAATCGATTGCCACGAAATGCCGTGTGCCGAGCGGACCAGGCTCTGCAAGAACCTTCCGATCGAGATCAACAGGTATTACGCAAATGATCATGAGAACAATGAGGAACAGGGTAGCCGGGACAAATTGCTTGTCCAGGTCGCGAAGCGACAAGAGGATGTTGCAAACAGTTCCGCATTGTCCTCTTGTGGCTGCGTTACCTGGACAACAAGTTGTCCAGGCCACCCAGTCCTAAATGTATCCGTTATCTCGACCGCGCAAGTCCTCATAAAGTAAAACCTTCCATCGGCTTGTGACTGGCCGGCTTCAACCAGAACCATACAGGCGCTCTCATGTCCGATAGCTATCACCCGCTTCGATCGCTCTACCTCACGCGACTGCGCGAGTTTTATCGCCAGCCTGCACGATTGTTCTGGGTCTACGGCTTCCCAACGCTCCTCGCGGTCGGCCTGGGGATCGCCTTCCGGTCGCCCTCAGCACCAACCATTACCGCCGACCTCATTGAGAATTCGCATTCGGCCGACGTCTTGAAGACGGTCGAAGCCCGCAACGCTTCCAGCGGACCGTCCGACCCGAAATTCAAAATCCTGCTCAACTCCGACGTCGAAGCCAAACGCCGCCTGCGCACTGGCAAAACGCCGCTCGTCATCGAGGCGATTGGGCCGAAGTCAGTGACGTACCATTACGACCCAACGCGTCCCGAAGCTCCCGCGGCCCGCTCTGCAATCGACGATGTCCTGCAAAAAGCCGCCGGACGCCCTGACCCCATCGTCACCAGCGACGAGCGTGAAACCAAGCCGGGCGGGCGGTATATCGACTTCCTCATTCCCGGCCTCATCGGTCAGAACACGATGGGCGGCGGGCTTTGGGGCGTTGGTTTCTTGCTCGTCAATTTCCGGATCGGCAAGTTGCTCAAGCGGTTCGCCGCGACGCCGATGCCCCGGCGCGACTTCTTGCTCGCCGTTCTACTGGCGCGACTGACATTTCTTATTCCCGACGTCTTCGTGCTGTTGGGGATGGGGATTCTCTTCTTCGGCGTCCCGATCGTCGGCAATATCGGGCTGTTTTTGCTCGTTGAAGTGGTGGGAGCTTTGGCGTTCGCGGGGATTGGTTTGCTGCTCGCCTCTCGCGCGCAGACGACCGAAAGCGTCAGCGGCATGATGAACCTTGTCATGCTGCCGCAGTGGATTTTCGGCGGGCTGTTCTTCTCGTCCGACCGTTTCCCCGAAGCGATTCAGCCTTTCATCCAGGCTCTGCCGCTCACGCAGTTACTCCAGGCCCTGCGCGGGATCATGCTGGAGGGGGCTGGGCTGGGCGACCGCGTTGTTTGGATGGCCTTGCTCGTCCTCAGCGCCTGGACCGTCGGCACCTTCGCCTGGGCTCTCAAGCGATTCCGCTGGACCTAATTCGACCGGCGCGGGTTTGGGATGCGTCAGCACCGGATGCCGGAACAACGCCTGAAGGTCGTGCCCCATTGGGCCGACCTCGGGCGATTCCAAATCCGGCACGGCCACCTCTTCAATCGTTTGAACGAAGAACGTCGCCTTCGCCAGGATTTCGACCTCGAGAAATCGCGTCGCCGACTGATACGGAAATTTCGCGATCGCTGCGCGGCGATGGAGTCGAACGGGCGAGAATCGGTCGAGCACTGGCACCGCAAAAATCGCCCACGTTGGCAACATGGCGACCCAACGGAGCAGGGCGGTGATCCCCCGGCGCGGACGGCGACCGATCACGTGATCGCGACCATCGATCGCTTTCAAGATGGGGTCGAGATGCCCCGCCGCCCACGGAGTCGTCGCAGTGGAGACGAGCACGAGCGGCTCGTCCCCCTCAGCCATCGCCTGGTCGAGTGCAACATTCCAGCCGTGCACGTCGGGCCGCACGACGATCATGCTCGCCTTCCGTCCCCGCTGGCCGAGCAGTCGCACAATCCCTTCGCCGATTTCTTCTGCTTTTTCCGCACCGCCGGGCGCCATCATCACCACGCGCACAGCGGCGTCTGGCAGCGGATCGCGCAGGTTCATAGCATCGAGCGGATGAATCCAGTCCTGATTTTCGGGCACCGATCGCACTGACGAGGTTCTTAACCCTCGGCACCCTCCAGCCAGCGTTCGACGGCAGTCTTGTAAGCCGCCTGTAACTTGCGAGCAATCGGCCCAGGCTTGCCGGAACCAACCGGCTTGCCGTCGATCGTGTTGACCGGCAACACTTCGATCGTCGTGCCGATGAGCAGCACTTCGTCGCACTGTTTGAGCTGGTCGAGCGTGATCAGAGTCGGCTCGAATTTGAGTCCAGCCTCGGGTGCGAGCTTGAGCAGGAAGTGCCGCTTCGTTCCCGGCAGAATCTCGGGACCTTCGGGCGTACCCTGAAGCTCGCCATCGCGGAACCAAAGAATCGACGAATGCGTTGCCTCGGTCACGTAGCCGTCGCGATCGACGAGGACCGCCTCGTATCCGCCAGCTCGCTGAGCATGCTCGAGCGCGATGACGTTGCCAAGCAGGTTCGTCGACTTGACGTCGCATCGGCCCCAGCGGATATCCGGCTGGGTGATCACGGCCACGCCAGTTTCTCGCAAGCCGGAGGTCGCCGTGTCGTCGTAGGGACGGACGATGATGACTTCCGTCGGCGGAACGGCCGGCTTTGGGAACGCGTGAGCCCGCGCTGCGACACCACGCGTCACCTGGATATAGGCGGTGCCGTGGCCGACACCGCTTGCAGAGATCGTCCGTTTGACCCGATCCATCAAAACGTTCAGGTCGACTTCGGGAAACTCCATCTCATCGAGGCTGCGTTTGAGGCGAGCGAGGTGCTCTTTTTCGAGCCAGATGCGGCCGTGATAAAGGCGAAATACCTCGTAAATCGCGTCGCCAAACGTGAAGCCGCGGTCCCAGACCGGCACCTTCGCTTCTTCGACCGGCATCAGTTCGCCATTGAGGCACGCCAGTATCTGCATCGCCATTGAGTCTCGCGTCGGATTTTCGAACTCAGCCGAATCGGATGTGACCAGACTATCGGTTCACCCCCGACGCGGCAACACCGCGCGGTCAATTGAAGTTGCCGACGAAGGATTTGCGTCAGAAACTTCGGAGCACAAAACGGCGATCGACTGCATGAACCGGCCGCGCCTCTTGCTCAGCGCGAAGTTCGATCTCGTCGACCGCGCCTTTGAGCACATGCGCCTCGGCCGCCATCACATACCAGCTTACGTCTTCGCTGAACGGCTCGGATGTCAGCGAACCTTCGTACTTGAAGAAGCGATGGAGCGACTTCTCTTCCGGCAGAAAGTCGCGCGGATCAACCGCATGCGAGCACTCCTCGGCGACCCGTTGCCGAGGCCCGCGTCCCGTCGTATCGGCGAGAGCGCGGTCCAGCCCGTAGAGCGTTTCACGCGGCTTCGCACCCCGAGGCAGTTTTTCGACGATCCGGAAAAAGACGCCGACAACCAGTTTCGGTCCCCGTCCAAACACGTCGCCAGGCCGAGAATGAACAAGGTGGCACTCGAACGGCTCGAACACATCGGGGTCGGTCGCGCTCTGGATTACCACATGCTCGGCAGGGGAATGGATGTGAATTTTGCGAATCACCCACTGATCGCCGCCAGCAACGATCGTTTTGCCGTCGGTATCTTCCGCGCCGTTCGATTGGCGATCGACATTGAAGACGAAGTTGTCCCCTTGGAAGACGCCCGAAAGCGGACGGTCGTACTGGAACGCAAGATGCCCTGTGAGATTCGCCTTGATGGTCTGCTCGACGATGATGCGAATGGGAGACTGCTGCGTTCCAATCACCGGCATGGGGGGAAGTCCTGAAAGCTGTGGTTGTTTCCGAGCAGGCGACACATTACGGCACAGTCGCTCACGTGACAAGTTGGTTGATTATTGATCTGAGCGATCTTCGCGATCGTTCGAAAACAGTTCGAGCCGCCTCCACATTTCTGCAAGAGACGGCTCGAATTTCGTTTCAATCCTGCTCGACCGCTAAACGGTCATCACTTGTCTTCGCGACCACCGCGATCGGCGACGCCGGGCGCGCCAGCGAGCACCTTTTCAAGCTGCACTTCAAGGTCAGCCGCGGTACGGATGGTGCGGTTGACCACCTTGCCGTTGGCGTCGACGAGGAACATCGTGGGCAGCGAGATGATGCCGAACTCGTTCGCGAGACGGCTTTCCATCCCACCTTGTTCGTAAACTTGCGGCCAGAGGACGCTGTTCTCCTTAACGAACGCAACGACGTCGGCCTGTTCGTTGTCGAAGCAAATACCGACAATCTCGAACCCCTTCGCCTTGTTCTTGTCATAGAGTTTGGCGATTTCGGGAAGGTCTCGCTTCACCGGACCGGCCCATGTGGCCCAGAACGTCACGAGTAGGGTCTTGCCTTGATACTTCGAGACGTCAATCACCTGGCCGTCGAGCCCTTTACCCTTGAGCACTAGTGCCTTGCCGACGATGTCAAGGCGTTTGAGCGCCCCCGCGGCCTTCTTACCTTGCTCGGTGTTTGGGAAGGTATCAGCGAGCTTCGTGTAATACTCGCGAGCTTCCTTTTCGTCGGCATTCAACTCATTGTTCGAGGCGAGTTGCAGCATTACGTCTGGCGTTTCCTCGGCGGTGGGATACTTGTCGAGGAAGGCTTTGAGTCCGGTCAGAAGTCGCTTTTGGATCGCGACCTGATTGGCGTCCGGCGCACTGTTGTCGAGCGCGAAGTTGGCCTGAATCATTCGGTACGCAGCATAGTTGCCAAGCTTGCCCTTTTGACTTTCAACGTCTTCGAGAACTTTCTTGCCGTCGGCATAGAAACCGGTCGCGTAGGCAGCGGCGATACTGTCGATCACTTGCTTGTCGTGCGCCAGTTTGTCTTCGGGCTTTGCGGCAGCCGCCGACGCGGCGCGAAGTTTGGGAACGCGACCGATGTAATACTTGGCGGAGTTCCGGCCATTGCCGCCGTTCAGCAATTCGGCGTTTGCCTTGTCATATTCGGCAAGGTCCTTGAGCGCTAACGCGTAGGCAGGATCTTCAACGGGCCCGCCGTTGCCAGCGCCACGGAAGATCGCTGACCGAATGCCGCCTTCCTGCGCGACAACCGCCGCTTGATTGGAAGGATCGATCGCGCGGGGCAGGTCGACGAACTTCCAGGCCGGCCCAACCTGAACGATTTCGCTCGCCTGGAGGAACGCCGTCTTGTCGGCCTGACCGCCATTGGCGGCGAAGATCACAGCGTTTTCGTAGAGCGTGATGTCGGCCTTGAGGCCAGCAGTGGCGTCGACGGGAATGACGTGCGGCATGGCGGCGTCGAGCCGAAGCCAGTTCGTCGTTTTTTCCCAGCCAACGAGTCCCTTCCAGAGTTCGGCCACCGCCGTAGCACGCTTATCGGCGGCGGCTTTCACGCGGGCAACTTCGCCAGCAGGAACGCCGAGCGCGGTGAGTTCTTCGGGCGTGGCCATCACGGTTTCGAGCAGGGCCAGGTCCTTCGCGGCGATCGCGTTTACAAGAACCTTGCTCGCCTCTTCCGCCGAAATGCGCTTCCAGCCGGTGACGATGTTGCTTTTCACCGTTCCGATACGGGTTCCGCCGCCGTTGAGCCAACGCACCTCGTCGACCGACTTATCACCGTCGATGTCGACTTCGCGATAAACCTCGAAGCCATCCTGATAATAGCTCCACTGGTCGAGCTTGCCATCGCCATTGCTATCGATCAACCTTCGGAGAAGCTTGCCCTGACCGTCGCTCAGGAGATAACCCGATGGATTCTTGCTTACTTCATATTTACAAGCATTGATTGCTTCGTCGCCCTTTGGGGTGTCGTACTCGACGACGATCCCTTTGAGGGCGGGAACGAATCTGAGGATCTGGAGCTGCGGCGATTCGGCAAACGCGAAACTCGGGACAATTCCGAGCAATCCCAGGATGGCGAACGAAGTTCGAAGGCCCCGCATCCCTGTCTCCTTTTGCATCCATAGTCCGGGAAATCGAGGCTCCGCCTCGCTCGTCCGGGCCAACGCACCACATCGGGCTCGCTCGCGCTCGCACGCGGGCCGAGCACAACCCTAATCCTCCGCATTCTCTCTATCCCAGGAAAATCGTCTAGACGAGTTTTGAGCGACCGACTCAACACTACGACTCATGGCGACATGCCGATCGCTCGTGTATAACCAGCGAACCGCACAGCCCAGGCCCACCATCCGCGGAGCCTTCCTCCATGCCGCTCTTTCTCCAACGGATCGCCTTGACCGCCTGCCTCTCCCTCACTGCTTTCCCCTCAGCCTTCGCCCAATCTGCTCCCGCTTATCCCAATCACGCGAACTTGCTGGTCGTCCGCGACGCGCAAGGGAACGAAGCGCCCGTGAAAACCACGGCCGACTGGGCAAAGCGGCGTTCTCATATCCTGGCGCACCTTCAAGAGGTAATGGGCCCACTGCCGGGAGCCGAGAAGCGGGTTCCGCTCAATCCGGAATACGGCGACACCATCGACGGGGACAAATTCACCCGGCGCAAGGTGACAATCACCACCGAACCGGGCGACCGCCTGCCGATGTGGCTGGCGATTCCCAAGGGGTTGAACGGTAAGAAAGCCCCCGCGATGCTCTGCTTGCACCAAACAACTCGCATTGGCAAGGACGAGCCAATGGGCCTGGGCGGCAAGCCGAACCTGGCCTACGCAAAGGAGTTAGCTGAACGGGGCTATGTGGTCGTCGTGCCCGACTACCCCAGCTCCGGTCCGCGGATGTACGGTGATTACGTCACCGATCCTGTGAAGCTGGGTTATGCCAGCACGTCGATGAAAGCGGTCTGGAACCACATCCGAGCAATTGACTTCCTCGAATCCTTGCCCGAAGTCGACGCCAGCCGGGTTGGTGCAATCGGCCACTCGCTGGGTGGGCATAATTCGATTTTCATCGGACTCTTTGACGATCGCATCAAGGCGGTGGTGTCATCGTGCGGCTTCACAGCGTTTCCGCGATACTACGGCGGGAACATTGCGGGATGGTCGCATGAAGGATATATGCCGAGGCTGAAGTCGGTTTATGACCTCGACCTGAAGAAGGTGCCGTTCGACTTTCCCGAGCTGATCGGTGCCCTCGCGCCGAAGGCGTTCTTCACCAACTCACCGACGCATGACTCCAACTTCGATCTCGGCGGCGTGAAGTCTTGTGTTGAGTCGGCAAAGCAAGTCTACGCGTTGCTCGGCGTGCCCGACGCGATTCGCGCCGAGTACCCTGAGGCCGAACACGACTTCCCGCCGGCCGTCCGGCTCGAAGCTTACAAATTCCTCGACCAGAAACTGAAAACGCCCCGGAACTGAGCCGGGGCGTTACTGCATTGCATTGAGTCTTAGGGAATCAGACAAGCTCAGGCCGTGTGCCGAACTTTACGCCGGAGATACGGAGCGGCCACGGCGAGGCAACCAAGTCCCATCAGCGCTACGGCCGACGGTTCGGGAACAGGGTTCGGTCCGGCGACGAACCCGACATTCCCTTGAACCGTGTTGTTCGTAACATTCGTCGACGAGCCGGAGTAGGGCGTAAATACACCCGCAACTTGCGACACCGTCGAGACGAGATCGAACGTCAACACGGTTTGGCCGGTGCCGGTAATCAGCGTCGGCGTCGTGTAGGTGAAGCTAATGTTGAGCAGGCTCGGGTTATCGGGAGGGGCAACGAGCGGCGGAGTCAGCCCGGTGAGTTGCTCGGAGATCGCCCACGTGCCTGTCGACGAAACGACCGACGCCGATCCTACAACGTACCCAGCAAAGTCGTAGATCGTGACGTAATCGTTCGGCCCGGAGCCGCCCAGGTTGGACGAACCGGTCGAGAGCGAAACGTGATAGTGGAAAACGGTGTCGCCCGCGTAGGTGCCGGTACCAGCCGAGGTACCGTCGAAGAGCGGGATCAGGTCGGCTCTGGCGTTGGTGCCGGCGGCGGCGACCAGAGCAAACGCGGCAAACAGCAAGCAGCGATGAGTTGCCGATGAGAGGGTAAGCACGTTGCATCAACTCCTGATAGCGACCAAGTGTCGTCCGTGGTCGGATTCACACCTTTGATGAGTAACATGGCGGCCCCTTGGCGGCAACAAAAAAACCGCGAACGTTGACTTCCTGAAACGAGACGCGCAAATTAGGACCTTGGACAGGAGCAAATGAGCGCATCTTGAATTGCGGTCAGCAAATCGGTCTTGGTTGAGGCACCGCTCCCCTTCGGGCGTCAACTCGCGCACCCAATGGATTGACCCGCATGGACCGACGCATTCTCGTGGTGGACGCCAGCGAGGTGATCCGCCAGCAGATCATGGCCCGATTGTTCAAGCCGGGGCGCGTTTTTGAACCCGCCACCGACGGTACCACTGCGCTCGAAATGCTCGTCGACGGCGACTTTTCGCTCGTCATCGTCGACCAGCGTCTCACGGGCATCGGCGGACTCGATCTAATCCGCGAGATTCACGATCGAGACCTGCCTGTAACTCCCATTCTAATCACGGGTTACAACACCGATCTTCCCGTCGTCGTCGACGCGATGCGCCTTGGTGCCTACGACTTCGTCTCGAAGCCGCTCGACATCGCGCGGCTCGAAATGATCGTCGAAAAGGCGCTCGCCGATCGACAGATCCAGGACGAAGTCCGCGACCTGAGGCGCGGGCTGATCGAGCGCTATTCCTTTCACAACCTGCTGGGCAAAAGTGCCCGGATGCGCGAGGTGTTCAGCAAGCTGGCGCGAGTTGCGACCACAAATTGTCCAGTACTTGTGACCGGCGAGACGGGCACCGGCAAGGAACTTGTCTCACAGGCGATTCACTACAACGACAAGTCGCGCATGGGCCCACTCGTCGCCGTGAACTGTGCGGCGATTCCTGAATCGTTGCTCGAAAGTGAGTTTTTCGGGCACGAGCGGGGGGCGTTTACAGGCGCCGACCGGCAGCGAATTGGCCGGTTCGAACAGGCGAAATCCGGTACCCTTCTGCTCGATGAAATTGGCTCGTTGCCGCTCGCGATGCAAGCCAAGCTGCTTCGCGTGCTTCAGGACGGCACGTTTGAACGCGTTGGCGGCGGCGAGATGATCCAGGCAAGCTGCCGGGTTGTTGCGGCGACGAACGAAGACCTGAGCCTCGCCGTCCACTCGGGACGGTTCCGCGAGGATCTGTATTATCGCCTCAATGTGGTCTCGGTCGTGCTTCCGCCCTTGCGCGAGCGGCTCGACGATATCCCGCTGCTCGTCGACCACTTCCTGAAGCGGCTCGTCAATCGCGGCTATCCCGTCAAAACAATCTCACGCGCCGCGCTCAATCGCCTGTCACATTACACCTGGCCCGGCAACGTCCGCGAGCTCGAGCACATCGTCGAGATGGCCGTGGTCACCACGCTCGGCGATGAAATCCCCGAGGAAAACATCCCCGCGCACGTCGTGGCGACGCACGTCGATCCCTTCAGCCTCGATTTCGACGAAGATCGGCCGCTTCAGGAGATCACCGACGAGCTCACTGAACGCATCGAGCGTGAGTATCTGTTGCGTGTGCTCGAACACTACAACGGGCGAATCGCGCCCACTGCGGCGCACTGCAAGCTTTCGCGGCGAAGCATCAGCGAAAAGCTGCGTCGCTATGGAATCGACAAGGCCGACTTCAAGCCTCGGAGCGGGAAACGCTCGAAGACGTTGAAGCCGGCCTGAGTTTTGGCGGTTGATCGATCAATAAGAATCGGAGCTAATCACCTCGCCCCCGTTGCGCGTCGCGAGTGCACGCCACGGAGTCGGGTTGATCGAGTTCTTGAGGAAGTGCACCGAGCCATCGGCGAACAGGAAATTCGCCCCGCCGGGGTGACGGCTCCAGTAATCCTCAACGTGCGCCTCGGGATCGTTGATCGTGCGGTTGCCGTCTTCGAGTCCCGCAGGGCCGAGGACTTGCGTCCAGCATTCCTCGGGCGATGGGTCGAACTTGTCGGTCCCACCTTCGAGAAATGACGTCTTACCGAGCCAGCCGTTGATCGAGCGAGCCGTCCACGTGACGTAGCTCAGGTTCGAGCTACGTTCGCCGATAGCGATGGTGTTACTCGTCCCGTCGACCACGTTTGCAAACGTGAGACGGCTGTTGCGGAAAAACATACCCGACGCCGTGCCGACCGAACCGACATTCGGTTGGCTCGAAGCGCCTGAAGCCGCGCAGATTTCACCAAGACCGAACATCCCGATGTAGTTCCCTCGCGCAACCTGGTCGACGATGTTCGAGCCACTGAACGAACCAGCATTCGCCGGATCTGGCGGATCGGCGAGCACGGGAACGAGCGACGGCCCGAAATCAGACGGGCAGAGATACACGCTGAGCGAAGTGTGGCTCGAGGTATCGTTCTGATGGTACGCCACCGAAAGATTGAAATTGATCGAGTTGTATAACGGCTGCTGGTCGATCTGTGGCAGGATCATGCTGCCCCAGGCCCAGCCCGGCCCGGTGTCAACTGACACACTATTCTCGGCATCCTGGTCGCACGCGTCGGTAATCGACGGATTCACACCGCTGATATAGCCGGGTGGGAACGTGCCGATCGACTCGTGATAGTTGTGAATCGCCACACCGATTTGCTTGAGGTTGTTCGTGCACTGCGACCGTCGCGCTGCTTCGCGAGCAGCCTGAACCGCGGGAAGGAGCAGGGCGATCAATACCGCAATGATGGCGATGACGACGAGAAGCTCGATCAAGGTAAACGCGCGGAATCGTGGCCGCGCAAGGCGATGATACAACATGATTTAAGACTCCGCTCGCACCGGCACACGTAACATGCCGCAGACGCGCGGCCGTGCCCGAATATCGAGGATGATCGATGAATGAAATCGCACGCGATGATACGAGCCAGCAATCTCAGCGCAGAGCGAGACAGCGGCTCAAAAGGGCGCTGCGTTTCAGGCGAGCGGAGGGCCACGCGCGACGACGCGCGTAACGGGGACCGATTCGCGAAGACTGGCAATGATAGCCGTCGCCGCGTCGGACCTTGGAGCCTCTGTCAGCGCGACACTAAGCGTGATCGCGTGATGTTCGGCTCGGAATTGGCAGGCAGGGCAATCGAGCTCATGGTGCGTAAGGTCGGGTGCACCGTGGCCAGAAAGGTGTGTGCCTGGGTCTTCGCAACCGGCAATCGCAGTCGGAACGACATCCTCGTCGGCTTCACGATGGTCGTGAAAGGCCGGGACGACGATTGCCGCCAACGCGTACCAGAATGCGAGCCAAAACCGTTTCGATTTCACCAGGACATTCCACGTTTCTTGAAGGACCGGGCCTGGCTGAGGCCCAATCATCATCGTCTGATGATACGGAAATTGTCAAGGCGGGCCAGCCCAAAGAGACGCGACATAAATGAAGCAACCCCGCGAGCCCGGCTAACCGCGCCCGCGGGGTCTTTGCTGAAGGTCATAACGCTCAACTTTTCACAGTTGCGATCGGCTTGAACGTGAAGTCTTCGCCGTCGTAACCAATCTCCACTGTCTGTCCGGTCGCTGCTTTTCCTTCGAGCAGGGCAGTTGCGAGTGGATTCGCGATGCGTTGCTGAAGCACTCGCTTAAGAGGACGTGCGCCATAGGCTGGATCAAATCCTTCCTCGGCGATCCGTTGTTTCGCCTCTTCCGTCAGCGACAGATTCAAACCGGCTTCACTCAACTGGCCTTTGAGCCGCTTGAGCTGGATATCGACGATCTTGGTCAGTTCGTTCATGCCAAGCTGATGGAAGATGATCGTCTCGTCGATGCGGTTGATGAACTCGGGCAGGAACGCACCTCGCACCGCGTCCATCACCTTGCGCTGCATGCGACTCTCATCACCCGTCTCGGCCATTTCGGCGATCGCCTGGCTGCCGAGGTTCGAAGTCATGATAATCACCGTGTTGCGGAAGTCGACGGTACGCCCCTGGCCATCGGTTAAACGGCCGTCGTCGAGCACCTGAAGCAGAACGTTGAAGACGTCGCGATGCGCCTTTTCGACTTCGTCAAGCAGCACGACCGAATAAGGCCGACGACGAACCGCTTCAGTAAGCCGGCCGCCTTCCTCGTAACCGACGTACCCTGGAGGGGCGCCGATCAGTCGGGCGACGTTGTGCCGCTCACCGAATTCGCTCATGTCGAGACGAATCATCGCCGTTTCGCTGTCGAACAGAAACTCCGCGAGGGCTTTGGCCAGTTCGGTCTTGCCCACGCCTGTCGGTCCAAGAAACAGGAACGATCCGATCGGCTTGTTGGGATCTTGCAGACCCGCGCGACTCCGGCGAACCGCATTCGCGACCGCCGTAACGGCTGCGTTCTGATTCACCATCCGCAGGTGAATTTGATCCTCGAGCTTGATCAGTTTCTCGCGCTCGGTCGTCAGCATCTTGGCTACGGGAATGCCGGTCCACTGGCTAACAACCTCGGCGATCTCCTCGGGATCAACCTCGGTCTTGAGCAGACGCTTCGTTTCCTTCGGCTTCTCGTCCTCCTTCCGCGCCTCGGCCTCGGTGAGCCGCTTCTTCAGCTCTTCGACTTCCTTCCAGAGCGCAAACCGTTTTTCATATTGTTGCGCAGTTGGAATTTGGCCTGAAAGCTCTGTTCGCTTGAACTCATGCTCGAACTTTTCATACTCCTTGATCGAAGCATCAAGCTTTTCGCGAATTTGCTGCGTGCCGCCCAGGCCGGATTTCTCCATTTCCCATTGCGAGCGCAGGTCGAGCTTCTGCTTCGACAGTTCGGTAATCTCCGCCTCAACTTCCGCGAGCCGCTCGACCGCGTGCTCTTCCTTCTCCTCCGCCAGCATGCGCCGTGCGAGTTCAAGCTGACTCAATCGGCGTTGAACGACGTCGATCTCGGTGGGAACCGATTGCAGCTCCATCGAGATCCGGCTGGCCGCTTCGTCAACGAGGTCGATCGCCTTGTCGGGAAGGAAGCGGTCGGTGATGTAGCGTGACGCGAGCTTGGCTGCCGCGACGAGCGCGGAGTCCTTGATCGTGACCTTGTGGTGAACCTCGTACTTCTCCTTAATGCCGCGAAGAATCGCGACGGTGTCGTCAACGGTCGGCTCGCCGACGAAGACCGGCTGGAACCGCCGTTCGAGTGCGGCGTCCTTCTCGATGTTCTCGCGATACTCGTCGAGAGTCGTCGCGCCGATGCAACGCAGCTCGCCGCGAGCAAGTGCAGGCTTGAGGAGATTGGCCGCGTCCATCGCGCCTTCGGTTTTGCCTGCGCCAACAACGAGGTGCAGCTCGTCGATGAAGAGTATCACCCGGCCGTTCGATTGCTCGACGTCCTGCAGCACGGCCTTGAGCCGCTCTTCAAAATCGCCGCGATACTTTGCACCGGCGACGAGCGCTCCCATATCAAGCGCGACAACTTTGCGATTCTTGAGACTCTCGGGAACGTCGCCCGAAACGATGCGCTGGGCCAGTCCTTCGACAATCGCAGTCTTACCGACGCCTGGCTCACCGATCAGCACCGGGTTGTTCTTCGTGCGGCGACTGAGAATCTGCACGACGCGTCGGATTTCCGAGTCGCGGCCGATGACGGGATCCATCTTGCTCTGGCTGGCAAGCTCGACGAGGTCGCGGCCGTATTTCTCGAGGGCTTTGTACTTGTCCTCGGGATTGTTGTCGTTCACCTTGCGTCCTCCACGCATCTTCGGCACGGCAGCGCGCACGTCTTTTTCGGCGATGCCGAGCGCGGCAAGCAGTTCCTGAGCCTTGCTCTTCACCTTGGTGAGCGCGAGCAGCAGGTGTTCGACCGTGATGAACTGATCGCCCATGCTATCGGCTTCGCTGCTCGCCGTTTCGAGCACCTTGCCGAGTTCAGGGCTGGTGATCATCTCACCGCCGGAAACCTTCGGCAGCGCGTTCAGCCCTTCCGTTGCAGCGCGAGCCACACGCGTTGGGTCAACACCCAAGTTCGTGATCAAATCTCGTACGACCGGCTGCTCGGCGTCGAGCAAGGCGACGAGAAGGTGCATCGGCTCGAGCCGCTGGTGTCCTTTTTCCGACGCCAGTTGCTGCGCCTTCTGCACCGCTTCTTGACTCTTCATGGTCAATTTGTCGGGCCGAAAGGCCATATCGGTATCCTCCGGAGAAGGTCAATTCTTATTTTGAGAGGGGAGAGTGAAATGCCTCCTCGTATACGCCAAAATGATGCCAATTGTTCTACGATAACGCCGTTATTCACGGGTTTTGGCGAAGTTAATGAATTCCGTCCAATCAAGCGATCAGCCCGTCGGCGTCGCGGTCGTCAAAGCGCTCGCGCGAGGCTTCCTGGGTCGGGTGGCGAGGGCGGCAAGAATAACACTCACCAGCGATATCGCCATGAACGAAATGAGCCGTGGAGCCCAGAATTCGGGGATGGGGCGATCGGTGCTGGAGAGCGGAAATGCAACGACGCCGATGACCTCAGCGATGATCGCACCAATAACACCACCCACGAGCCCGCTGACCACGACCGGCACTCCCAATCGAAGACGGATGCCCATGCCAACAACGAACGAAGCGGCGGCGATTAGCCCGAGAACAGCGCCAATGGTTCCATGAACCAGGAATGGCATGAAGACCTCGAACGCCTGGTCGGACTCGCTGAGTTCCCTTTGACGGAAGTAGGCGTACATCACTGCGACCGTCGCGAATCGGCCGATCAAACCACCCACAACCAGGCCGGTCCCAGCGCCGATGATCGCGTGCTTACCCGAGCGCCTACACAGACCACCACAGGCACCAAGCACGAGCCCGAAAACGGCTCCGGTCACCATATAGGTAAGAACCGCGTTTTTGGTGTCGGCGGTCGAAAGGTCCTTGAATGTGTAGCCTTCCATCGGCTGGAAGCCGGCGAGGATCGTCTTGGGCGGCAGCCAGGCCTTGTAAGTAAACTCGCCAATGCCGAATGCGACCAGGCCCGCGACGACCGCGGCCAGCAAAACCATCGGCCATGAGCACTTTGTCGTTGGCGGTTCGGGCGGGACGGCTGAGTCAACAACGGGGGCGGGATCAGTAGGTGTGAGGCCATCCATCGCGGTTGTCCTGGAGATGGGACACGGGAACGCGGCAGCAACACGGGTTGGGCAAGCATGTGAACTTCGCCCAAATTTCCCCAAGCCTACACGGCACGAACCCGCTTGGCGCGGGGTTACCGACCTGCATTGGCGAATCGACGATTCCCGGAGTGCTTTGAAAGTCAATCCTTCGCCAGCAAACCAGGGTGCGGCCGCTTGGGCCAGGCAAAGCTGTAGCATTCGAGCACAGCTTCGGCCCAGGCTGTTGTCGCGCTTTTATTGGTGAGATCTTTGGGGTCGAACCATCCGCCGCCGGGAAGTCCGCTCGACTTCCGCACGACCAGGGCGGTGAGATCGGGAAGATGGGCGGCGCGGCAGCGAACTGAGAGCGGATTGAGAAACTGGCGATGGATCGCGCGGGCCGTGAGAGGCGGCCCCGCGCGTCCTGCAAGCTCAGAATAGGTGACCGTTCTGCGCATCCTGATCGCCTCCATCAAGACCGGCCAGGCGGAATTGAGGGCGTCTGAGAAGGCGATCATTTTAGCGCAGATCCGAGATTGCGGTGGGTCAGAAGGGAACGGAATCGGGCCATTCAGCGTAGTCGCGTGCGGCCTGAAACCGCTTGAACCAGAATCCAATATCACCAACGGTCGACTCATTGCTGGCAGCGTAGGGCTCCCACCAACCATCCGACGGACGGATGAGGTTGCCGCTGTCGGTGCGCGACTTGGGCTTCTGAATGATCAGGGCGCTCAGGTCGGGCAGTCCTTTTTCCAGACAAATCGCCTGGAGCGGCTTGAGAACCTTATTTGAAATCGTACGAGGCGTCTCGTTCAGTCCGACCGACTTGCAGCGACTGCAGAAATCGTCGTATGAGACCCAAACGATGGTCCGACGTTCGCGATTCGCTGCAGACAGGTCCCTGGCCAGACCGACGAGCAGGGGGTACACCGCCCTGGCGTTTTCAAGCGACATCGCGCTAACTCCTGGGAGCGAAAGCAGAAGGGCCGAGCCCGGCGGCGTCGAGTTCTGAGGCGCCGGCCGCTCGGAAGGGATCAGCGGCTAGTATAACAAAAGAAAGGAAGCGAGTTTAGACTCGCTTCCTTTCCAGAGAAAATCTGGCTGCAATCTGTCAGCCCGTTTACTTCTTTTCCTCGAACTCGACGTCGATCACGTCGTCGGGCTGACCCGCTCCCGCCGCCGCACCAGCGCCCGGTCCGGCACCAGCCGCCGCGCCGTCTCCTCCAGGAGCCGCGCCCGCATTGGCGTTGGCCGCGTAGAGGTGTTCGGCCATCGCCTGGCTCGCCCGCTGCAGGTCTTCAACCGACTGGTTGATCGCCGCAACATCTTCGCCTTTCAAGGTTTCCTTCACCTTGGCGATCGCCGCCTGCACGGCCGACTTGTCGCCTTCGCTCAGCTTTTCCTTGTTCTCATCCATCAGTTTTTCAAGCTGATAGACACGCTGTTCGGCGGTGTTGCGGGATTCGGCCAGTTCGCGCTTCTTCTTGTCGTCAGCCGCGTGCGACTCGGCGTCGCGCTGCATCTTCTCAATTTCGTCCTTGGTGAGACCACCGGACGACTCGATCCGAATCTTGTGCTCCTTGCCGGTTCCCTTATCCTTCGCGCCGACGTTCAAAATACCGTTGGCGTCGAGCGAGAAGGTCACCTCGATCTGCGGCGTTCCCATCCGCGCCGGCGGAATGCCTTCGAGGTTGAACTGACCGAGCAAGCGGTTGTCGGCCGCCATCGGGCGTTCGCCCTGGAAGACGCGAATCGTCACAGCCGTCTGGTTGTCTTCAGCGGTCGTGAAGGTCTCGGACTTGTCGGTCGGAATCGTCGTGTTGCGCTCGACGAGCTTCGTGAACACGCCGCCCTTCGTTTCGAGACCCAGCGACAGCGGGGTGACGTCGAGGAGGAGCAGGTCCTTCACTTCGCCGGTGAGCACCGCACCTTGAATCGCGGCACCAATCGCCACGACTTCGTCGGGATTCACGCCCTTGTGTGGATCCTTGCCGAAGATTTCCTTGACGATCTGCTGGACGCGCGGCATGCGGGTCGAACCGCCGACCATCACGACTTCGTCGATCTGGCTGGGCTTGAGCTTCGCGTCTTCAAGAGCCTTGAGCACCGGGCCACGGCAGCGATCGAACAGGTTGTCCGTCAGCTTCTCGAACTGGGCGCGGGTGATGACCATCGTCAGGTGCTTGGGACCGCTTGCGTCCGCCGTGATGAACGGCAGGTTGATATCGGCCTGTGCCTGGAACGAAAGGTCTTTCTTCGCCTTTTCCGCCGCTTCCTTCAACCGCTGGAGGGCCATCTGGTCCTTGACCAGGTCGACGCCCTGTTCCTTCTTGAACTCACCCGCGATGTAGAGAATGAGCGCCTCGTCCCAGTCGTCGCCACCGAGATGGGTGTCGCCGTTGGTCGCGAGCACTTCGAACACGCCGTCGGCGACATCGAGGATCGAAATGTCGAACGTACCACCGCCGAGGTCGAAGACCGCAATCTTCTCGTTCTTCTTCTTGTCGAGGCCGTAAGCAAGGGCGGCTGCAGTCGGCTCGTTGATGATACGAGCGACTTCGAGACCGGCGATCTGGCCGGCGTCTTTCGTCGCCTGGCGCTGGGCATCGTTGAAGTAAGCCGGAACGGTGATGACCGCCTTGCGCACCTTGTGACCGAGATAGCTCTCGGCCGCTTCCTTGAGCTTGCGGAGAATCAGCGCCGAGATTTCCGGCGGAGTCTGATCCTTGCCACCGACATGGACCTTGACGTAGTCGGTTGCACCACCGACGACCTCATAGGGGACCATCTTCTCTTCGTTACGAACTTCGTCGTGCCGGCGCCCCATGAACCGCTTGATCGAGTAGATCGTGCCGCGGGGGTTCGTCACAGCCTGACGCTTCGCCGGGTCTCCGACAAGCACTTCGCCCTTGGAGTTGAACGCAACGACGGACGGGGTGAGCCGGCTTCCTTCCTGGTTGGCGATGACAGTGGTGTCTCCGCCTTCCATCACGGCGACCACGCTGTTCGTTGTTCCGAGGTCGATACCGATAATCTTTTCGCCTTCAGCCACAACTAAGCTCCTTTCGGAGATGCCAACTGGATGGATTCTCAAGCAAAGGGCCGGCTGTCGGTGACGAGATTCAAAAAACAGCCGGCGTCGCTCGATTGACAACGGGCGTCACTCTGTAGCGATTCGCCCGATTACGATTTCCCTCCTTATGCAACCACGATGCCAGAACGAGAAACTGATGGAATGAATTCTTCTTAGGCCTTGGAATTCATGAACTTACGGTTCTTGCACTGATTGTTCAAAAACGTTGGAGCACGCATTAACTGCCATTTTGGCGGTAGCCCAAAAAGCGGGCCGAACGACCGGAGTCAATTTGGCAGAGCCGTATGGGGAGCATGGATGTAACGGAGTTAAGGTAAGCTGGGGCGACAATGGGTGTCCAATCGATCTCGAATCGAAAGTCGATGCGTAGCCCGATTGACTTAGAACGTCCGTTCGGATTGGATATCATCTTGTCACGGCCAATGTTGCGCCGGAGTCACCCTGGCCGCGCGGGTTTGCGCCGCGCCTTGGATTTGGATCGAGTCGAGCGATGGCCCGCAAGTCTGCGCCCGAACCCAACAAGCCTACTCCGGCCCCCAAACGTCCGGCCGCACCTCCCCCCGCGCCCCCCGACGCCAAGCGTGCTCCCACGCTCCCGATGCTCCGCGGCGAGATCGATCGCATCGACAAGGAACTTGTCGAGCTTTTGAACCGTCGAGCAGAAATCGCCGTGCAAATCGGCCAGCTTAAGCGTGGTCAGGGGCTCGACGTCTGGTCGTCAGCGCGAGAAGACGAAGTTGTAAGCCGGGCTCTCGCCGCAAGTAAGGGGCCGCTTCAGCCTGAAACACTTCGCCTGATCTTCCGAGAGCTCATGAGTGGCTCGCGCGCCCTCCAAAGCGCACTTCGCGTCGCCTGCCTCGGACCGAAGTACAGCTATAGCCACCTCGCCTCGGTCGCGAAATTCGGCGAGGGGGTTGAGCACGTTCCGGTCGGCTCGATCGCAGCAGTATTTGAAGAAGTAAGTCGACGTCACGTCCACTTCGGCATCGTCCCGCTCGAAAATTCGACCGACGGCCGAATCGCCGACACGCTCGACATGTTCATCAAAACGCCAGGCCTCAAAATTCGCGCCGAGGTTCGGCTCCGGATTCGCCACTGCCTGCTGGGCAAGTGCGAACGCGGCCAGGTGCGCCGGGTTTATTCGAAGGCGCAGGCGTTGTCGCAGTGCCGCTACTGGTTGGGCAAGAATTTGCCTCAGGCCACGCTGATCGAGGTCGTCTCCACTGCGGCCGCCGCCGAGTTCGCCCAGCGCGAGCCGTTCGCCGCCGCCATCGCCAGCCACCCGGCAGGCGAGGCTTACGGACTCGACGTGCTCGACGCCAACATCGAAGATCAGCAGCACAACGTCACACGATTCGCAGTCATTGCCGAGCGGGCTGAGAACCGAACCGGCAACGACAAAACCACGATGATCATCCGCCTCTCAAACGAGGCCGGCAGTCTGGCAAAGGCGATCGCGCCGTTCGAGAAGAACGGCGTCAACATGACGTGGATCGAGTCGTTCCCAACCGCCGAAGTCCCCGCCGATCGCAGCAACCCGACCTACCTCTTCTTTGTGGACATCGAAGGTCACATGGAAGACGAGAACGTGAAGCGAGCGATCGAACAGGTTCGCAAGCGTTGCGATCGCCTCGAGCTGCTGGGCTCATATCCGCGCGGCGGCAGCGTCGAAAGCTGACGCAAGCTCAGCCGTCGAGCGGATCGCTCACGCGGCTGGTTTCGAGTCGGTGGATGTAGTTGAGTTGTCCTGATTTCTCTGCATCGACCGACTCAAACTGCTGGTCGGCCAGCAGCTTCATGCCCACCCGAGTGACGGGGCGACTGTAGACGACGTTACAACCTCGGCTTCGTTCGCGGAGCAACGCCTGCTTGAGGAATTGAAGCGTCGCGACGCGAGCGCGTGGCCCGCTGGCCGCTATCGCGCCGAGATACACCGCATAAGGTGTCCGTTTTCGCTTGCTCGCAGGCGGCTTGCAGATATCAGACGGGCGAAAAAGAAGGGCATTGAGCGCTTCCTTTTCCACCTCGAGCGCGGCCGGCTTCGTTAGCGGAATGATGCTGAAGTAGCCGCGGATTTTCGGGGTGGCGGTTCTGGAGGCGGCTGTCTTCTCGAAGACGATCCAGAAGAGCTGCGGATTCTTCTCGTGCCAGAGCCTCATCTTTTCGAGGCTGGTGAATTCGCCTGAGATGTATCGCATGCAATAATCGCGAGCTGCGGAAAGTTCATGCCTACCGGCAGGCCGGAAGTCGAATTCCACGTTGCCAACAAACTGGCTCGAGATGATGTCGCACAAAGAGCGAAGCCAACGGATGACCACGAAGCCCGACGCAACAAAAATCACAAAGCCAATGATTGTGAGGGGCGTCCCCAAATAAGACAAATACTCGTTGACCAAGTTCAAGGGCTTCGAAGCATTGGGCGCATTCGCGTTTTGATCACTGTGAAGTGCCGAGAGTGCGCTTCCCGCCGTCATCAACGCCGGTCCCAGCACAAAACAGCCTGCGGCAACCGTTTTATTCATAGGGTGAACGCGTCCCTTGGCTTTTCGAGCAATGGTTCGCTTTTCAACAGCAAACGGTACTTCACAACGTGCTCGCCGAATCCGTAGTAATCGTCGATGCGTTCTGATTCCTGGAAACCAAGCCTCCGAAACATCGTAAGCGACGCGTTGTTGTCGGGCTCGATCAGCGCGGTCAGCCCTCGTGATCCAATGCTTAGATAAAACTCGATCGCCGATTGCACGAGTGCTGAACCGACTCCGCGCCCGCGGAAATCGCTGGCGACAACGATGCTCATGATCCAGCCTTCAACGCCACCACGCTCGCAGAGGCTGACGACGTAACCGATCAATTCGCCATCGTTGTTGCGGGCGAGGAAGATCGACTCACCAAAAATGTCGATTGCCTGGCGATAGAAGTTGATCGGGAAGGCGTATTGCCCCCAGACGTTGACCGCCAGATTCGCGACCTTCGGAGCATCGTCCGGAAAGGCGCGACCGACCTGCCATGTCGTCTCCACGCGCCTGATCTCCTTCGAGGAAATCGGAGAGAGTCGAACGCGACAATATCACACCTTTCGCCCCAAATATCGCCGAAAATCGCGGAACCAAACCCTTTCATTCGCGTTCACACCTTGTTACACCGTTACCATGCCGGTCGAACAATTGCTCAGCGCGCGCTGAGGGTTGGGGAAACACGGAACGAAGCCGAAGGGGATGACGCACCATGCTTCTGACATTCAATCGACGCCTGTTTCTCGCAGGCCTGGCCGCCGCAATCGCCGTGGGGTTTGTCCCCAGCGCGAACGCGCAAGAAAAGCCCAAGAAGATTCTCTTCTTCACCAAGAGCTCGGGTTTTCAGCACTCCGTCATCGCTCGCAAGGGCGATAACCTGAGCCATGCCGAGAGGATCCTCACCGAGCTTGGCAAGAAGAACGGCTATGAGGTGATCTGCTCCAAAGATGGCGGCATGTTCGAATCCGACAAGATCGGTCAGTTCGACGCCTTCGTCTTCGAGACCACCGGCGACCTGACACAGACCGGCACCGACAAGCAGCCGGCGATGTCTCCGCAGGGCGAAAAGAACCTGTACGAGGCCATCAAGTCGGGCAAGGGTTTCGTCGGCTTCCACTGCGCGACTGACACCTTCGGCCACCACCGCGGCAAGGGTGCCGACGATCCGTACATCCAGATGATCGGCGGCGAGTTCGCCGGCCACGGCGCCCAGCAGGACGCAAAGCTCGGTGTTGCTGACGCCGATTTTCCCGGCGCGAAGGCCTTCGGCACCGACGAGTTCACGTTGTATGACGAGTGGTACGGCATCAAGAACATCAACCCCGACCTGCACGTCATCTATTACTACAAGACCGCCGGCATGAAGGGCAAAGACTACGAGCGGCCCAACTTCCCGCAGACCTGGGCTCGCCTCCATGGCAAAGGCCGAGTTTTCTACAACTCGATGGGTCACAAGGAAGAAGTCTGGTCGAACGACAAGTTCCAGGACCTCGCCGTCGCCGCACTCGACTGGGCGACCGGCAAGGTGAACGCCGACATCCCGACGAACCTCACCAAGGTTACGCCCGAATATCAAGTCATTCACCGTCCCGCTGTCAAAGCGGCTGACAACCCCGCAGCCAGCCCCGCATCCGCGAAGTAAGATGCTCGCTGGGCATTAGCGTGTGTTAACATCGCCCGTCTCGCGCAACTCGTGCGAGACGGGCGTTTTCATGTTCGGACATTCGAGGCTGCAAGTCGTTTCGCGATGATCAACGTTCTATTTGAAGACAATCATTGTCTCGCCGTGAACAAACCCGCCGGCCTGCTTTCGCAGGGAGATGAAACCGGCGACGAAAGTGTTGTCGACCTGGCGAAAGAATACCTCAAAATCAAATATGCCAAGCCGGGAAACGTGTACGTCGGTTTGGTTCACCGGCTCGATCGCCCCACGTCGGGCGTTGTGCTTCTCAGCCGGACAAGCAAGGGCGCCGAACGGCTGGCAAAGCAGTTTCGCGAAGGTACGATCGAGAAGACGTACATCGCCGTCGTTGAAGGAACTCCCGCGGAGCAGGCGGGCGAGTGGCGGGATCGTTTGTTCAAGGACAGTGAACGAAACGTCGTCCGCGTGGTCTCACCGAACTCGCGTGAAGGGCAGGACGCCATCGTCGAGTACCGCGTGCTCGAGTCGGACGGGCAGACATCGCTCGTTGAGCTGCATCCCAGAACGGGCAGAAGCCACCAACTTCGCGTGCAACTTGCGAGTCGCGGTTTTCCAATCGTTGGCGATGCGAAGTACGGAGCAAAACGTCCGTTGCTCGCTGCCGACGGAAAACCGCGAGTGGCGTTACACGCGCAGTCGTTGGACTTTCAGCATCCCACGAGGGATGAAAGAATCGTCGTTACCGCGCCGTTGCCGGACGATTGGCCGAAGCTTCCTTTGAAGCACTAACCATCGCGTTCGACCAGTGAACGACCGGCCCGCTCATGCCGGTCATGATCAACGCAGCGGACGACCGCCATGCCGAGGTCGCCGGCTTGGGCTTGGCGGCCGACGGGCTCGGCTCCGAGGTGATCGGAGCAGGGGCCTTTGCCGACGCCGGAGCTGGTAGGGGCTCCAGCGAGGGAAGGGGAGCCGTCGCCGCCGTGGCGGCTGGTTTGGCCTCAGCAGGCTTGGCCTTCGCCTTTGCAGCCGCTTCGGCCGACTTCGCTGTGTCGATGTACTTCGCGGCAGCGACCCAGTTCGACTTGTCGGTCAGCCCAAGTTCTTCGGCCTCGCGGCTAGCGATCTGGGCGTCAACCTTGTCTGCGGTCAAACGATGCAGATACCACGCTACTCCCGCGCGGTTGCCATCGTTGTCGAAGAAGTAAACCGGAAGATTTTCAGACTTGTTGATCTCCTCACCAAAGCGGGCAATGGTGGGCTGATCGAGCTTGCCTGGATTGAGAGGAAGGCTGACATATCGGAAGCCATTCGTCTTGACCGTATCTACAAATTTGGAATCCACTTCGTTTGATTCACGCAGGTCGACAAGGGTTTTTACACCGCGTTCTTTGAGCCAGGTAAGCCCTTCGCCGGCCGGTGCGCTGCCGCCATTGATGTTTGGCTTGAGCGAGGCAAATCGCTTGATTCCCGCCGAGCTGGCCGTCCGCATCCCCGCACGAATCGGCGGCAGCTCAACTTCGTCGGCCGCTTGCGGGACGGGAGGCGAAAGCGAGGCAGTGGGCGTCTTCGTTGCATTCGAGGACGTGCTGGTCAATGGCTTGACCAGTTCGGCCTCAACGGGAACGGACGACGACTGGCCGCGCCGGGCGACTTCGTCGGCTAGGTCGAGCGGCGGGATGTGGTCGAGCGGGTTCGAGCTTGCACCCCCGCGCGAAGAAGAAATCCCCTCGGCCGAGGAGCCGGCCGAAGGGGTCGAGTCGGCGCGGGCGAGGTCTTGCCCTCGCCCAACGCAGTTGCTTTCAATCGAGCGGCCCCGGAAGGCCGCCGATTGCCTGTTGCCAAGGTCCTTGAGCGACCCCGATTGGACGCCGGATGACTTGGTCTTGGGTGCGGTGCTGCCCGTTGGCGGGACAGGATCGAGGATCGTCGGGGCTGACTCAGACGCGGGAGGTGCAACCACCGGTCCCGGCATCACGCCGCCCTGAATCACCGAACCTTCGATCGGCACACCTTCAACAACGCCACCATCGCCGCAGGTCGAGCAGCCGCCGCTCTTGTGGTGGAAGACTCGGGCTGTCGTGTTGCGGACGGTGTCGGTCATGCTACGCACGCCGCTCTTCATTCCGCTCAGGATGCCGCTGCCACCGCCACCGCAGGGACCGCCGCCGCAAGGGCCGGAGGTGCAGCCGACCAGCGTGGTTGTGGCCAGGGCCAAAAAGGCCAGGGCAAGCGGGCGAATCACCCGGCTGGCCCGACGTCGCGAGGCCGTGATCCCATCGACGGGACCCCCGGCCGACTTCCGTCGCAAATTCCTCATCGTTGGGATCTCCCCTGACACGACTTCCGTATCCCGTCCTGTGCGCATCGACGAAAGCCCAACGGCTCGCGGGGAACCGCCGGCTCCTTCGTTGCTCCATTCGAATCCCGAGCGCAGCCGCTCGTGGGTCGACCGATCGCGTTTCGCCTCGGGCAAAAATTGCCCGCATTCCCTTGTGGGGAAAACGAGGCCATGTGCATGAGGCTGAGTACGCATCGGGACGTTCCGGGTGTCTGCTCGTCTGATGTCGCTCATCGTGCATTCGGGCCGTCTCGACATCGTCGTCGGCTTCCCGCGGGGTGACCTGTTCGTTACAACTTGTCACTCAGCAGGTAGCGCGATGATGGTCGATAAGGACCGTCGCTGAACCATAGCCGATGATCCGCCGGTTGCAAAAAATCGGGCCGAATTTCTAGAATGATCTCTAGTCGCAACCCTCCTGAAACGAACGTGTTAGCTCCCCAGGTACCCGCGTGATGCAAGCCCCTCAGCCCGCAAACTCAACCCGGGCGGAAAGCCTTGCCAACCGAGTCCCCTGGAGCTTGCTGATTTTTCTGGTTGCATGCCTGGTTTTTGGCTTCAAACTCGGCGCCGAGCCGCACTTCATGGACGAATCGGCCTATGTTGCCCAGTCGTTCTATGCGGATTTGTTGCTCAGTGGAAACTTTAACGACCCCGCCTGGCTCGAGTACGCAGGCTACGACCTACCGCCCCTCCCCAAATACCTGATCGGCATCGCTCTCAAAATCGGCGGATTCCCTCGACCCGCCCAACTCACCGCACTCGCCTGGTACGGCAACCCCGGCAAGCAACTTTTCAGCGGCGCGGTGCTTACGGTGGCACGCATACCCAACGTGCTGATCGGCGCGCTCGGTTGCGTGGCGATCTATCACCTGGGACGTTTCAGCTTCAATCGTCTGACCGGCATAATCGCCAGCCTTTTGCTGATCCTCAGCCCCCTCTACTGGCTGCACGCCCGACGTGCCATGTCCGACGTTCCGGCCGAAGCGTTCATGCTCGCGAGCCTCGCGCTGGCATTGCCAATCTGGAGCGCGTTCGTTGCCGGTCGAGGAAACTGGAAGCAGGCGTTTCTGCTGGCGTTCGGCGGCGGCAGCCTTGTCGGACTGGCCGTGTTATCAAAACTGAACGGCACGATTGCAGGGATGATTCTCGCGGGCTGGATGGTTCTGGCTTGGTGCTTGCCTGGCATTTCGCGTAGGAACAAGCTGACGATCACATTTGCGACCGTCGGCGCAGGCGTTATTTCGATCCTCCTGTTCGTCGCGCTCAATCCGTTTCTGTACGCGCACCCGTCAGGTCCCATTCGCACCGACTTGCAACCAGTCGCCGCGCGAGGATTCGTGGAGCGTTTGCAGGCGATCAAAGATCATCGTGTGGGCGTGTCGGCGAACGCGCTCAAGCAGTTTCCGGATGACGCACTCATTACATCCGCCGATAAGATTTCCGCCGTCGCAGTGCAAGGCTTCGGGCGGTTCTCACCGTTTGGTCCCAGGCACTCCGACTCGCGCAAACGCTTCGAATTCGCGCAGGACTGGGGTGCGATCATCTGGCTGCCGCTCGTGTGCATCGGAGCCGTCATCGCTTTTGTCCGCGGCCGTGCTGCGATTCGCTCCGGTGAGCCCCCCGTGACTTGGGCGATTCTGGTCGGGACGATGATCGCACTCGTAGCGGTGACGTCGTTCATCCCGCTCGCTTGGGATCGCTATTACATCTCGATCCAGCCCTGGTCGGTCCTGCTCGCGGCTGCGGCAATCGCGACGCCCCTGACGCGTTTCATCCGGTTGGAGTCGAACTAAGTGAAACGTGCGGCGATCGGCGTTTTCTTGATCGTTTGGATCAGCCTGGCATACTTCTGGCACGCTCGCGACTGGAACACCGCCAGCCGTTTGATGCTGACGTATTCGCTAGTCGATCGCGGCTCGATCCGCCTCGACGGCCTCGACGATCAAACCGGTGACAAGGCGTTCTACAACGGCCATTTTTACTCCGACAAGCTTCCCGGCTATTCGTTTTTCGCGGCGGCTGCCTACGCGCAGATCAAATTGATATTTCAGTTCCCGCCCCATCCAATCGACGCTGAAGGTTTCGCCTACTGGCCGGCGGATTACGCGGTCACGCTCGTGACATCGGGTTTCCTCACCCCTCTTACCGCCGCGTTGCTCGTCGTATTGTGCGGACGCCTGGGCTGCACGCCTCGCATTGCGGCGATGCTTGGCCTGGCGTACGGATTGGGCACGCCTGCGTTCGTCTACGGCGCATTGGCGTATGGACATCAAGCGGCATCGGCCTGCTTGCTCGGCTCGTTTGCACTCCTATGGGCTCGTGGTGAGAAAACGCGGAACTGGAGTCTGATCCTCGCCGGCTTCCTCGCGAGTTATGCGAGCGTGATCGAACTCCAGGTCGGCCCCGTCTCGGCGATTCTCGGCATCTACGCGATCGTCCTCGTCCTCCGCCGCAAACTGCCAGCGGTGGGGTTGCTCTGGTTCGCGATCGGCGCAGCGGTGCCTACCTTGTTCCTGCTCGCCTACAACATGATCGCCTTCGGCTCGCCGCTGCGCATGGGTTACTTCTTTCACGCGACGCAACGATTCGCGCAGGTGCACAACGCGAGCAATCCGCTCGGCCTCGGCGCTCCCGATCTCTCACGAGTTGCCGACCTCACAATCAAGCCCGCGCGCGGATTGTTCTGGTACGCGCCGATTACGTTGCTGACGATACCCGGGCTGATTGCACTTTTCATCAAGCGTCGATTTGACGTGGCGATCGTTTCGGCAGCGATCATCGCCGCCGTGTTCGTCGTGAATCTCAGCTATCCCGAATGGTCGGGCGGTTGGTCGACCGGTCCGCGCCTGCTATTGCCACTCTTACCATTCAGCATGCTCGCGGCTGCGGGATTGCTCGCGCCCAGGCCCAAAGCAGTGCGATGGCTAGGTGCGTCGCTCGCAGTGCTGGGCGCAGTCATCATGCTTCTGTTCGCCGGAACGGGCGGGAGAATTCCCGACCCGCAGCCCGTGCCGCCGGGCGCCGTCGATCGGCTGTCGAACCCGATCTGGAACGCAGTGATCCCCGTTTGGAGCGGCGACCGATTGCCGAGTTGGGCGTTTGGACGGCGATTCACGCACACGCTTGTATGGCGAATCGCGCCCGGATGGGTTGAAGGTCTTCCGGCCGATCGGCAATGGATTCAGTTCTTACCGCTGGTCGCGTTTCAACTCGTCGCGACAACCGCGTTACTGGTCATCGCGCGACCAACCATCCTTAAGCCACCGACGAATCCGGCCGATTCGCCGGGCTCTTCGCAAGCTGCATCGCCAGCGCCGGCCAAACCCGGTCCGGGCTAACTTCGGTCATGCACTCGAGGCGTTCGCACGTTTTCACATAACTTGGTGCACACCAGACGCAGCTTTGCACTGTGATCGCATTGCGACCATACGGCCCGGTGCGTTTGGGATTCGTGCAGGTATAAATCCCCACGACCTGCGTTCCCGTCGCCGCGGCGAGATGCAGCGGGCCGGTGTCGTTCGAGAGGAAGACGTCGCATACGGCCGCCAGCGCCGCGAGTTGCGGCAATGATGTTTGGCCACAAAGGTCGAGGCAGGGGATTGGTGCAATTGCCGCGATGAGTTCATCAACCAGCGGCCGGTCTTCGGGAGCACCGACGGCGATCAGGCTCGCACCGCGTTCGATCGCAGCTCGTCGCGCGACTTCCGCAAACTGACGTGGCGGCCAGCGTTTGGTGAGCCACCGGGCGCCGACATTGAGGATGATCCGCGGTCCGGCGAATCTCGCAAGCCTCTCTCGTGCCCAGATCCGGTCGGCCGCACTCATTGCGACGCCAAATCGCGGAGCATCAATCACCGCGCCAAACTCCTCCGCCACCCGCAGAAGTCGGTCAACCGCATGCACGGTCGTTCCGCCGGTTTTCACGCGATGCGTATAAAACCACGGAGCCCCTTCGCGTGCCTCCGCAAGACCAACACGCACCTTCGCGCCAGTCGCCGCACTCATCAGACCCGAGCGCAAGAGCCCTTGAAGGTCGATCGTCAGGTCGAACCGATGTCGGCGCAGGCTCGCGAGGAAGGCCCCCATTCGTGCAAGTCCGCGCGGCTTGAGGCTGATTTGCGCGCGATCGAAGAGGATCAGCTCGTCGAGATCGGGATTGCCTTCGAGCAGGCTACGCAGCCCGCGGTTCACAACCCAGGTGAATCGCGCGTTTGGCCAGCGGTCTTTCAGTGCAGATAGCACCGGCAGCGCGTGCACGATGTCGCCGAGAGAGCTCGGCTTGATGAGGCAGACGTTCGACGGCTCAAGATCCTTGAGCGAAGTAGTAGGCACCGGCATCGTCAGGGGAACTCCCTTTCCCAAGGTGGACGCGCGCGAGTATGGTACGAAAAGATCTGCGGGCGGACAACGACAATCTCGAAGGCGCGAACTCCGCCCGACTTGCGCCGTCGCGAGCCTCACGATAAAGGGAGCGGCCCATCATGTATTCCCTGCCGATTACCTTGCTCTTGTGCCTTGCCGCTCCCGCGGAAACGAAGGGAACCGTTACGTTTACGCCGACTCCGCAAGAGTCTGATGTGCCTGCGTTATTCCGCATGGAAGCCGCGACGTTTGACTTTACTCAGCAAGAACTTAGGACAAACGCCCACTACACCGTCTCGGCCGTTCGCTTCCCGTCGCCGATCGTCACGCCCGACGTTGAAAACAACACCGTTCACGCTGAATATTTCCGTCCCAACCGCCCTGGAAAGCATTCGGCCGTCGTCGTTTTGCACATTCTCGGAGCCGACTTCGCCCTTTCTCGCTACTACGCCGCGCGGCTAGCTGACCGCGGCGTCGCGGCGATGTTCGTCAAGCTTCCCTATTATGGCGAGCGACGACCGGCTGGTGGCCAGAAACGGTTTCTGTCGAACGACATCGGCCGGTCGGTTGAGTCGATGCGTCAGGGCGTCCTCGACGTCCGTCGCGCCGCCGCATGGCTGGCATCGCGCCCTGAGATCGATTCTCAACGACTCGGGGTCACTGGAATCAGTCTCGGCGGGATCGTCTCTTCGCTCGCGGCGGCCAACGATCCAACTCTCAACCGCGCTGCGTTCTTGCTTGCTGGCGGCGACCTTCACGAAGTTCTCTGGGCGATGCCCGAAGGGGCTCGCTACCGCAAGGCCTGGACCGACGCGGGCAAGACGAAGGAAGACCTCCGCGCACTCGTCGCTCCGTTTGACCCGGTAACCTATGCACCTCGGCTCAAGTCGAAACGAGTTTTGATGATGGCAGGAAATGTCGATGAGGTGATTCCTCCCGCCTCGACGCGCTCGCTCTGGGAAGCGGCTGGACGTCCGCCGATCACCTGGTTCGACTGCGGTCACTATTCGGCTGCGGGTTACTTACTCCCTGCGATTCGCGAAGCGGTCGACTTCTTTGCCAACGAACCATCCGAACCGCGGAAATAAATGCGGTCCGCGATTTGCATTTGATCACGTGGGCAAATCCTGACAGGTTCGAATCAACTCGACCAATGAAGGAGAGCAACGATGGTCAATGCATCGTCGACGGGCCACGCATTCGACGCGGGCACCCGGCTCCGCTGTGAGACGTGCGGGTCGGAAATTCAAATCATCAAAGCGTGCGGATGTAATCCGTCCGACCAGGTTTTGCAGTGCTGCGGCAAGGACATGACGGCCGAAAACGCCGCACAAGCTGCCGACGGCATGCCGTGACTGAGATAGTGAGATATCGATCAAGATTCGGCGGGCGGGTCGGGAATCAGCTTGAGATCCGAACCCGCGCCGCTTTTCGCCGCCGTGCTGTCCGGCTTTAGCCGGAAGTCGGATGATTGCGCGGCCCACGCCGGACGATCGGCCGGAAATTCCGTCTGGAACATCGTTGTTCCGTGAATCGAGCCAAGCTCCTTGCGGCCGACAATGCGTTCCCACGACAGGCGATCAAAGAACTCGGGGAATTCGCCCGGCTTCAACACCTGATCGCGCCGGTACATACTGATCCCGTTATAGGCGACGCCGCTTCCTTCCCATTTGATCTTCGACCGAAGTGCGGAGGCGTCTTCCTGGCCGTCAACCTGGATGAGCGGTGCACCTTTGCCGTTCGTGGAGAACACCGACTCGCGTGCCACCACATAGGCCAGCGGCAGCTCGGGATCTTTCACCGTACTTTCAAGCTGGATGAGGCCGTTTTCAAGCCGGCTCGTCACCTTTCGCAGTGTGATCTTGAGCGGTTCAGCGGGCGAACCTTGCACCCGGCCGTGGCCGTGTAGAAGCGATCCAGTTGTCGCGATGATCGCGTTGTCGATCTCGATATCAACGCGTCGATCGGCCGCGACATCGACGAGGTCACCGCCGACGCGGAACAGTGAATCCTTGAGCCGCACAGTGACCGTCGGTTGCTCCTGCGGTTCTTCGTCGCCAAACGCATTGACTTCGTGCGGCACCGCCGGCGCGACGATCATCGACGAGCGCGACGCCGATCCTTCGATCGTTACCGTGCAGTCGTTCACAACCAGGTCGGTTCCGGGCGCTACCGCGAATGCCCCCCAGCCACCCGACTGAGGAACCGATTCCTTGGGCAGCACGAGATCCACGCGTTCGAGCCGCAGGCTGCCCGAGATGAGATGGAAAAGCACCGTCCAAGCCTCGGAGAGCCGCGTATCACCGACGCGAGGGTGGAACCGAATTCGTGGACGCGTTTTGCCCGGCTCGCCCTGAATTACCCACGAGCCCATTCCCTTGAGCTGCGACGAACTCATTTCGAAATCGGCATCGGCGGCGAGGCGAATCGTGGTGGCCCGTCCGTCGCTCGTTCCCAGCGATGATGCCAGTTGCGTCGCGGTTCTTACCAGATTTTCCGCGTTCACCACGGGTTCTGTATTCGTCGTCGTTGTCGCGGGCTTGGTTGTGTTCGGGGTGTCCGCCGCAGGTCGCGCTGCAGTCGAGCCGCCCTTTGCCACAGTTTCAGTCGCGTTCTTGGGCGGATTGTCGGTGCGCTCGACTTCCATCGGCGGCGGCATTTCGACCGGCTGTTCCTCGCCCGGGTCACGCATCGGCGTCATCGGCCGCGGCATCTCTTCATCGGGCGGCTTTGCTGGCGTAACTGCCTGCTTCGTGGTCGTCGTATCTGCCTTGGCAACGACCGTTGGCGGCGGCGTGACGACCTTCGGTTGCTCGCCCACAGCGGGAGGCGCAGCAGTCTTCGCCACGGGCTGAATCGCGCCCGAAGGTCCGCGACGCGCTCCCAGCTTCGAGCCCAAACTTGCTCGAGGATTCAGCCGAAACACGCTCGAAGCGGGAGTCGAGTGATTCGCAAGTGAGAATGCAGGATCGGCGTCGGCCCACACGGGAGCAGTTGCCAGTGTCGAATCGGCCTCGCGAACTCCCAGGCCGTCGTCGAGCCAGGCGTCCAGCGAGCGAATCGCCACAAAGCTCGCCGCCCCGCGCTCGCCTTGCAGGAATGTGCCAATCCCACCATAAAGGTTGTCGCGGCCGCGCCAATCGAGCTTGGTGGGATCTTCGCTCGCAACGAGCGTAATGTTCGTCTGGCCGGTCGCGGCGATGACACTCTCGTTAAGCCGAACGCGCGGCGAAAGTCCGGTGAAGCTGAACACCGGCCCCTTGCTGCTCATAATGCTCGCGCGCTCGAACCGCAAAGTTCCGCGCTGTTCTTGCTGCGTTGTCTTGTTACCGCAGACGAATGTATTCGTGTTTGACGGTCCAAACGTTACGTCGCGGGCAACAAGCTCGACGGGTCCTTCGGTGACGATCGCAGTTTGACCGCCATCAAAGTGCGACGCATCGATGACCACCTCGACCGGACCGTTCCACGCGCCCTCGCCAGGCGATTGACGCAAGTGAAGTCCAGTCGATTGCGTCTTACCCGCCTTGGCCCCTTCGCGACGCAAAGCACAATGGCTCAACGTCAGTTCGGTATCCTGCGTGCGAATCGCCGCAAGAGGCGCCTCGCGCTCGACCGAGTCGACATCGAACTCAACGCCTTCAATCGTCAGCCGCCCACCCTTCACGTCGAAAATCGCCGGTGTTGTTTTCGCGGCTGGTGTCTCGGCAAGCTTTACAACCGGCGCCAACCCTTTGCCGGCCTGAAGCGTGAGGTCTTTCGGCGATAGAGGTGCGGTTCCCGGCCGAATTTCATACGGCCCATCGCTGGCGAGCAGAAGCGTCGTCCCCGGCACGGCTTCAGACATCAGCCGCCAAAGGTCGTCAGACTTTTGCACAATCACATCGCGTGGTGCGGTTGTCGCTGGCGTTTCAACTTTCGTTGTGGTCGGTGCGAGCGTGGGCGGAGTGCTCGTCTTGGTCGTCTTTGGCGGCACGGCGATCACATCGCCCGAGAACGGCAGCGGTGTTTGCTCGGTCGTTTGCTGACCATTCCAGATCAAGACAAGTAGAATCAGCGAGAAGAAGAGCGTGGGAATCCCCCAAACGAGGTGCCGCTCCCACGATGGCGGGGGTGTGGCGTCCATCCACACCAAGCCTTCGGGACTCAGCGACCGCAGGTTGAGCGATCCGGCGACGAGCAGCAAGTCGCGCACGAGTTGTTCGGGCGACTGATACCGCCGCTCGCGATCCTTGGCCATCAGCTTGAGCAGGATGGCGGCGAGGTCGGCCGGCACCGATGCGTTCAGGCTCCGCACGTCGGGCGGCGGTTCTTCCTGGTGCTGAAGCAGCTTTTGCAGCACCGTGCCATCGGGGAAGGGGGGACGGCCGGCGAGCATGTAGAACATCGTGCAGCCGAGCGAATAGAGGTCGCTCCGCACGTCGACGTTTCGCGGGTCTCTCGCTTGTTCAGGACTGATATAATCAAATGTACCCAGCGTCATGCCGGTTTGCGTCAGACCGGTGTCGCCCCCACGCTCGAATCGTCTGGCGAGGCCCATGTCGACAAGCTTGGCACGGCCTTGCGGCGTGACGATGATGTTTGAAGGTTTCACATCGCGATGGACGACGCCGCGTTCGGTCGCGTGCACGAGCGCTGTGGCAATTTGCAGCGTGAAATTGATCGCGTCGCTAACTGAGAGAATCCCGCTTCGCTCGACGAGTTGCCGGAGCGTGCTGCCGTCGATGAACTCGAATGCGATGTAGTGATACGACGACGCGTGGCCGATCGTGTAGACGCGGGCGATGTTCTCGTGATCGAGCCGGGCCGCCGCGCGACCTTCCTGATAAAACCGCTGGACCGCCTCGGGGTCTTTCGCAAGCTCTTGCGGCAACACTTTCACAGCAACCTGACGGTCGAGCTGCGAATCGTGAGCGCGGAAAACGGCCCCCATGCCGCCGACGCCGATCGCCTCTTCGAGGACGAAACCATCGAACTGATCGCCGGCGCGCGGCAGCGAGTGCATGCGTTCATCGCTTCGCGAGGCCGAATGCTGCCGGCTCGAACCGCTGCCCTCCGCCTGGCCAGACGCCGAACCACTGCCGACGACGGGCTTGGCCGAACCGGTTCGGACGGTCGGCGGATCTCCAGGCGCGGACGACCCCTTCGGCTCACCAATGCCTGGTTCCCAGGCCCCGGTTGCCGACGAACGCTCAGGGGGTATCCTGGAGTCGCGTTCGGACATCGAATCGCTCACGAATGCCGCGGGCCAAATCGCCCAGAACGAACGCAGAAGAGGGGCCCTACCGGGGCTCTTCCCGTTCGAGGTGTTGTCGTAGAATCTTCAGCGAGAAGCACTTCCGTGATACTAGCTCTATGACGATCGGTGACGGGCCGAGACAGGTTGTTGGGTGGCCGCGCCGAACCGGTACTGAACTATAAGTCCACCCATAGCAGGTGTCAACGAAGAAATGAAGTGTGACGGCCGCCGCAAAGTTCGCGCCCGGGCCGCGCGTGTTAGACCGATTACGCCACATCGGGTACGATCGGACGCATGAAACCGGATCAACCCGTTATTCGTCTCCGCGGCGTTCGCGTCCACAACCTCAAGGGGATCGACCTCGACCTGCCGACACACCAGCTCACGGTGTTCTCCGGCGTATCGGGTTCCGGCAAGAGCTCGCTCGCGTTCGACACCCTTTATGCAGAGGGGCAAAGACGCTACATCGAGACTTTCTCACCCTACACACGTCAGTTCCTGGAACGCCTTGATAAGCCCGACGCCGACCTGATCGACGACATTCCCCCAGCGATCGGCGTGGGCCAGCGACAAGGAAAACGATCGAGTCGCAGCACGCTGGCGACGATCACCGAAATTCACGATTACCTCGCGTTGCTGTTCGCGCGAGCAGGCCGTGTCGTTTGTCGCCGCTGTGGAACTGACGTCGAACCGGCCGATGCAGCGTCGGTCGCGCGCCAACTTCATGCGTTGAGTGAAGGAACGCGTTTCCTTGTGCTCGTTCCCGTCGATGTTCGCCCCGAAACCGATTTGCCCGCGCTTTTCGACTCATTTCGCGCGTCCGGTTTTGCGCGAGTTCGCATCGATGGCGAGGTGAAACGGCTCGACGAGTCGGCCACCAGCGCGAACGTTGCGTCTGGACAGACCGTCGAGATCGTCGTCGACCGGCTCGTCGCAGGATCGACTGCGATGCCGCGGCTGATCGACTCGATCGACACCGCGTTCGCGCACGGACTGGGCCGGTGCCGCGTGGCGATTGAAGGCGGCGAGACATTGACCTACTACCGAGGCCGCCGCTGTCCTTCGTGCGGACTCGACGCCCCCGAGCCCGATCAACGGCTCTTCCGCTACGACAGCCCGCTCGGCGCATGTCCGAGTTGTCAGGGAACCGGTTTGGTTACAAAAGTCGATCTCGCGCGAGTGATTCCGGATCAATCGAAATCTATTCGCGACGGCGCCATTGCCTCCTGGACCACGCCTGCCTACCGCGAGCACTTTGACCGTCTGATCTCGTTTGCCGGCAGCATGGGAATTAACCTCGACATTCCCTTCGAGCAGCTTCCACTTGAGCAAGTGGAACTTGTGATGCACGGAAGCGAAGTGCATCGCTTTTTGGGCGTCGAGCCGTTTTTTCAAAAACTCGCGTCTCGTAGCGAGAAAGCGGGCGTTCGGCTCTTTCTCGGTCGATGGCAGAGTTCCGAACCTTGTGACGTCTGTCACGGAACCCGGCTTCGCGACGAAGCACGAGCGATTCGCATTGGCGATCGCGACATCACCCAGATTCTCCGGCTGAATGTCGCAAATACGCTCGGGTTTCTGGATCCGCTCAGCCAGACATCGGCACGTGACGTCGCACAGGCCATCGAACCAGCGATCGCCCGTTTGCGATTTCTGGAACGCGTCGGCCTGAATTATCTCACGCTCGATCGGTCGGCACGCACGCTCTCCACCGGCGAAAGTCGCCGCGCTGCGCTTACGCGTGCACTTGGCTCCGGACTCGTGAACACACTTTATGTTCTCGATGAACCATCAGTCGGCCTCCACCCTTGCGACATTGATCGACTTGTCCACGCCGTTCAGGCTCTGCGAGATGCGGGAAACACGGTGGTGGTCGTCGAACATGATGAGCAGTTCATCGCCGCGGCCGATCACCTCGTCGATATCGGTCCCGGCGCTGGTGAAAAAGGCGGGACGATCGTTTTCCAGGGGAAACCGAACGACGTGGTTCACGTCGCCGGATCAGCGACTGGACGAGCGCTCGCAGCCGGCCTGGAAGAGTTGATTCCCGAGAAGCGCCGCAAACGCATCGGCAGCATCACGCTCACGGGTGCCAATGGTCATAACCTCCGCAACATCACCACCGAGATCCCGCTCGGCGTGCTCTGCGTGGTGACAGGCGTTAGCGGCGCGGGGAAGACGACGCTCATCGAGGACACGCTTTTTCCGGCGCTTGAAAGCAAACTCACCGGCGTGAATATCGCCTCCTTGCCCTATCAATCGCTGGCGATCGACGGGCGGCTCGATCACGTCTCTCTCGTCGATCAATCGCCGATAGGTCGTTCGCCTCGCTCCAATCCGGCGACGTACGTCAAGGTATTCGACGAGATCCGTAGCACCTTTGCCAGTACGCACGAAGCGAAGGTGAGAAACTACGGCGCAAATACTTTTAGCTTCAATGTCGATGGCGGACGTTGCTCGACCTGCGAAGGCAATGGCGAGCTCGTCATCGACATGCAATTTCTTGCCGACGTGACCATGCGCTGCCCCGATTGCCGTGGCAAACGCTATCGCGCCGAAGTTTTGGAAGTCGAGTATCGCGGCAAATCGATCGCCGATGTGCTCGAACTGACCGCGCGCGAGGCGTTCGGATTTTTCCGCACCAAACCGCGGGTTCAAGCAAGACTGCGGCCGATGATCGACGTCGGTCTCGAATATCTCCGACTCGGCCAACCAGCGTCGACTCTCTCCGGCGGCGAGGCGCAGCGTTTGCGATTGGCGTCGTTCCTCGCGAGCACGCCAGGAGCAATCACCCGCGCCGCGAGTGGTCCCAAAACTCTGTTCATTCTCAACGAGCCAACCACGGGGCTACACCCGCAAGACACGCGCACGCTCATCGAGGCGCTCAACTCGCTGCTCGTGCCGGGACATAGCGTGCTAGTTGTCGAGCACAGTCCCGAATTGATGCTTGCCGCCGACTGGATCATCGACATCGGCCCAGGCGCGGGCGAGCAGGGGGGACAGATCGTCGCCGCCGGCACGCCTGAATTCATTGCGACACAGAACACGCCGACTGGAAACGTGCTGGCGAAAATCTTCGCCCACGGAACGACCGAAGGACTGGAATCGCGCTCATGACTTCCTCGGATTCGACGACCGCAAGCAACAATCCCAGCCGCGTGATGGTGACGTCTGCACTCCTGCTGGCGATGGCTGTCACGGCGATCGAGCAAACGGTCGTCTCCACTGCGATGACGTCAATCATCGCGTCGCTCAAGGGGCTCGACATTTACCCCTGGGTCTTTTCCTCATATCTTCTCGCGTGCACGGTTTCGACGCCGATCTACGGCAAGCTTGCCGATATCGTCGGCCGCAAGCTGCTGCTTCTCTTCGGACTCGCGCTGTTCTCACTCGGCTCGATTCTTTCGGGCCAATCAACATCAATGGGCATGCTCATTGCCATGCGCGTGCTTCAAGGTCTCGGCGCCGGCGCGGTCGGACCGATCGTCCTGACGATGATGGGTGACCTGTTCACGCTCAAAGAACGCGCGGTGGTGCAGTCGCTCTTTAGCGGCGTTTGGGGGCTGTCGAGCATCGCCGGTCCTGCGCTCGGCGGGTGGTTGACCGACCATCTCTCGTGGCGCTGGGTGTTTTATGTGACCGTACCATTCTCATTGCTTTCGGCCTTCATTCTCGTGCTTTACGTTCGCGAGGAGATCAAGGAAAAGCCCGATACGAGTATCGACTGGCAGGGCGCGTCGATGCTTGCGATTGGCACATCGCTGTTGCTGCTCGCCGTGCTTCAGGGACCGCATGCGTCGTTGATGCGCGTGGCACTTTGCCTCGTCGGTGCGACGGTCGTTCTCGCGTTCTTCGTCGCCTGGGAACGACGAGTGCGCAATCCGGTGCTGCCGCTCGATCTCGTTGCCCGCAAACCGATCGCAGCATCAATCATCATGAGCTTCGCAATAGGCACCTTACTCTTTGGTATTGATACCTATATTCCCTTGTTCGTTCAGGGCGTACTAGGTGGATCGGCCACAGAAGCTGGCCGGGCACTCACGCCGCTGTTTCTCTCATGGGCGATCAGCGTATTTGTCTCGGTTCGCGTCGCGATTAACCTGGGCTTTCGGGCGACGGGGCTGGCCGGCGGAGCACTCGCCAGCGTTGGCACGGCGTTCATGCTCGCGGGTACTCAGTGGCCGTCGATGGCTCCGACGCTGTTTTTCGTGGGGATGATCATCGTCGGCCTTGGGTTCGGTCCCGGTAGCCTGAGTTGCGTTTTGAGCTGCCAGCACGCCGTCGCGTGGAATCAGCGCGGCGTTGCGACCGCCGCCGTCACGTTCTTCCGCACGATGGGCGGGGCGCTTGGTGTCGGCTTCCTGGGCGCGACACTCGCGTTTGGTTTTGGTCACCGACTCGAAAGCGCCGGAGCCAAAGGAATCGACGTCATCGCCGCGCTTCGGCCTGAAACGCACGAACTTCTTTCGAGTGATCAACTCGCCATCGTTCAATCATCACTCGGGCACACGTTGCGCGATGTTTTCTTGCAAATGCTGGTCGTCGCGATCGTCATCGTAATCGCTGCGTTTGGCCTCGTTCCGGGTCGTCCGGGACCTGCCGCGGACGCGCCAGCCGACGACACGCATCCCGACCATCTCGAACTCGCCGCGTTACCGGACTGAGGTCAGTTTTCACGCTGACAAATTCAATTCGGCTGGCTGGTATCATCCATGACCGATCTGGTATCAATAACCGGATCCATGGCCCGTTCGGGCGTGCGCCTCTCCCTCGCTGCTCTTCGAGGTTTCGGTGATGAAAGCCATCCGCATGACTGAACGGATTCCGTTCGCCGCTGCATTGATGACGTTGGCACTGATCGCGGCACGGCCCGCGTATGCGCAATTCGGAGACCTCGGCGGCACCAAGACCGACGCGACGTCCAATCAGTCACAGGGCGATGGAAAGCTCGTCGTCGATCCGCCGCCAATTCCCCTCACCAGCACCGTGAAAGACCTGGCGATCAACATTCCGCAGGGGTTCGGTCACGGAGCGGAGGCGAGGTTCCCGTCGTCGGTGAGTCCCTTCGTTGTCGTCGGCAAGAATGGCTTCGACAACGATCTCCGCGAAGTCTGGGACCTGCGCACGAAGACGAAAGTCGGCTCGATGCGCGGCAAGGCTGACTACGACAAAGTCGTCAGTCTGAGCGCTGACGGAACGATGTTCGCGGGCAAACCCGGATTTCGCGACACGGTGGAAGTGCGGCTGACGAAGACCGGAAAACTTATTCAAACGATTGCCTCGATTCCTCCTTGGACCGACTTCCTCGACTTTGGTTTCAAGGATCAAATCATCGCGGGGAATCTGCGGAACAAGCAGGTGAAGGCGTGGTCGATCAAATCCGGCAGTCCGCTGTTTGACCTTCAACTTCCCGCGCCCGTGAAACAGCAAACCATCGCGTTCAGCCCCGGCCGACGCTATATGACGACCTACAGCGAAGAAGACTCCACTCTTCGCGTTCTCGACCTCTCAGCATCGGCCAAAGTTGCGGCCGAGTTTCATGTGCCGAAAGGACAGGGCGATGCCTTCAACCCCGACTGCAAAGGGGTTGCCTTCAGCAACGATGGAACCGATATCGCGGCGATTTTCGAGCAGTTCGGCAAGGTGCGTGTGGTGGCGTGGTCAGTTGCCACCTGCCAGCAGACGAACGATTTCACCATCGATTCCAAGTCGACCGACAAGGTAACGATTCCTGCCTTCTATGAAGATCGCGGAATTCAATGGCTACCCAGCAAGGACGGTTTCCTCGCGTTCGGCTCGTCGATCATCGACAGACAATCAGGCAAGAAAGTGTGGACGCTTCCGTTTGACAATCAAAACTTCACCGTTAGCCCGCGCCGGTTGATCGATAACGAGCGAGTGCTGATAGTTTTCGGTGGCGGCAAGATCCTGCGAGTCGCGCCGATTCCTTACGACAAAGTCCAGGCGGCGATGAAAATCGCTCGCGCCGGCGGCAACGCCTCTGATGCTGCTTTGCCCGCGCTCAAGACCGCCGATCAGAGCGGCGTACGTACGATTTCTTACTCCGCCGGCGCAACGTCCTGGTCGGTTGTTCCCGATACACTCGGCAGCGCGAAACGCTTCGCCAATCGACCGATCACGCTTAAAACCAAGCTCAGCGAAACGATCGCACTTTTCCTGTCGAACTCGGAGGCCGGGCAAATTCTCGTCGCCGGCAGCCCAAGTGCGTTCGGCAGACCTGATACCGCCGAAGGAATTTCCCGCTGGGCCGATCGCTTCGACCTCACAAGTGGCAAATACCTCGGCCGCGCCGATATCCCGTCTGTCAGCGAAGTCGTCGCGTTCAGTCCCGACGCCTCAAAGCTCCTGACACGCACGCTGAAAACGCACGACCGCCTCGACGTATTCGACGTCACCGGGAAACCGATCGCCGGCTGGCGGCCGTATGCATCCGACTCGGGCGAGGCGGCAGACGTGACGTTCGCGGCGTTCATCGACGCCAACAAGATTGTCACGCTCAATAAGTCTGGGAGGCTCGTCCTCTGGTCGCTTCCCCAGGTGAAAGCAATTTACAGCGTCAACGATGCGTTCCAGGGAACTCCATCACTCAGTCCCAATCGAACGACGCTGGCCGGTTTCTCGGGCGATCGCGTGCGGTTCGTCGATACGGCAACCGGCGAGCTCAAGGGTGAGGTTGCGATCGCGAGTGCATCTGTCGGCACCCGCATCGAGCTTAAGGCATCGGCCTTCCGGCGCGATGGCGGCGAGTGGGCGGGCATTTTCAGCCATGGAAACCTTGTGCGCGTCGACGTGAAGTCGGGCAAGGTTGTCAGCGAATTTCGGTCGCCGGTTCTCGCCAACTCGCTCGAATACGGCGCGCCCGGGTATTTGCTCGCCGATGGCAAGAATCTCATCGACCTCGTCGGACGCCGTGCGTTCTGGGCCTACAACAGCGGCGTTTCGGGCGACAGCTCTCCCGACGGTCGACACTGGTTCGCCTGCGCCTGGATGCCTGAAGCGCCGGCCGTTCTCGCGGCGATTGTGATGCCGGAGCAGGGGATGGAACGAATGCTGGCGATGATGGCCGACCAATCGACGCCGGCCGTCGTTCGCCCCGGTTCAAACGTAAGTCTTCAGCTCGAATTCAGTGGGCCGCCGCGCAAAGCGGAAGAGTTCCGCAAAGCCGTTTACGATCTGACCGCAGCGAAGCTTCAAGCGGCGGGTTTGCGAGTCGCGTCCGGACAGTCGGTGACGTTTGTCGTCCGCGTTCAGGAAAAGAGCACCGGCGAAACGTTGCAGATGCAAAAGATCGGCATGGGTGCAGCACCCGGCGGACCATTCAACAAGGCAAACATCCTGTCGATTCCGGTCGTCGACCTCGAATGCACGCTAGACGTGAACAGCAACACGGGCAAAGTACCGTGCGCGAATACAACACTTGGCATGCGGACCTTCTTCCACGTTCTTCACCTGCCGCCTGGTGAAACGGACGTTGAGAAGTACCTCAAGGATCGTCAGTGGGATGGACTGAAGTATTGGATTGAAACGACGAGCATGCCATACTTCCTGTCGAAGTCGGGCAGCGAAGTCGTCCGTTTGCCCGGCTTTACCGACCTCAATCAGCTTTACGGACGCACGCAGTAAGCCGACGAGCGAGCAAGTTCATGGCGTATTGGTTGTTCAAATCCGAGGAGGGTTGCTTCTCCTTCGCCAACCTCGAGGCCGAGCCCGATCAATCAACCGGCTGGGACGGCGTGCGGAATTTCCAGGCCCGAAACATGCTCCGCGACCAGATCAAGGTCGGCGATGGCGTGCTCTTCTATCACTCAGGCGGAAACCCGCCCGCCATCGCTGGCATTGCCGAAGTCGTGGAAGAAGGGCATCCCGACCCGACGGCGTTCGACGCCAAACACGAGCATTACGACCCCAAGAGCAAGAGCGACGAGCCGACCTGGTATCAGGTGCGCATTCGCGCAGTGAAGCCGATCGACCCGCCGCTCGGGCTTCCCGACCTTCGCCAGGTGAAGGAGCTCGAGGGGATGGAATTGCTCCGCAAGGGGAGCCGGCTATCGGTTCAGCCTGTAACGGCTGCGGAATGGAAAAAAGTGCTCTCGCTCGGCAAGATCAAGACGCTGAGGTGAGTGCGTCTGAGACGTCGTCAAAGTCAACTTCGATCGCAACCGTCAAGGGACTGATGCACATGGCACGCATGGAACATTTCGCCGTTTTTGCGCGCGACGCGAAGGCGATCAAGGATTTTTATGTCGATGTCATGGGGCTGCGCGTCGTGCTCGACAACGGCGCGGGCACGCCGCCCGGCTACTTTCTGGCCGACGACTCGGGCATGGCGCTCGAAGTGATTGGCCGTCCGGCCGACGTGACTGCAGGCGACACCCGCTACATGTGCCACGTCGCCTTCATCGTTGAGAGTGTCGAAGCCGAGCGCAAGCGGCTCGAATCGCTCGGTTTCGTGTTTGAAACCGAGTCGGTTGTCGACACTCCCACAATGAAGACCGCGTTTTTCCGCGACCCTGACGGCAATCGCCTGCAAATTGTCTGGCGCGCACGGCCGCTCACAACGTAAGGGGGGCGTGGCCGGGAGCGAACCGGCGCGCACAGTTCAAGTTAAGACAGGCGACCCACCGGAGGCTTCTGCCACGAAGCCATCCGGTTTTGCACGTGCGCGTGCACCGTCGTCTCGCAGACAATACGCATCGCCCAGAGGACGAGCAGCGTCTGCAACATCGCGCCAATACCGAGCGTCCATGTCGAGACGGCGACAACGAGCAAGCCCAGCGAGATCATCGACTGAATCGGCTTACCCGACAGCACAAGGGCCAGGGGAGGAAACAAAACCGCGAATACATACTTCATATTCCACCTCCTTTGGTGGACGACTGTGTATTCGCCGGTCGTTGTCGATTATTACGAGTGCGGTCGAAGCATTCTTTGAATTGCCTCCACTGCACCCAACCAGTCACCGTTTTGCACCAATGCATGGACCGACTGCATCGCCCGGACATGTCGCTTTCGGAAGAGCAGGGGAGAGCTCTGCGCAGGCGGAGTCGGCACAAGGGTCCGGCCGATTGCGACGGCCAGCTCGGCAATTCCGTCACCGCGTTCGGCCGAGATTTCCGTCACCGAGAGGTCAGCGTTCCAACTCGTGGGGAGGTCGCACTTGTTCTTGAGGATCGGCGCGTCTGGAAAGCGCGCGATCAGTTCGCGATCTTCATCTGTAAGTGGCTGCGAGCCGTCGAGCACGAGCAAAACGAGATCTGCCTGGGCCTGAACCGCATGCGCGCGTTCAACGCCAGCAGCTTCGATGGGGTCGACGCTCGCGCGCAAGCCGGCGGTGTCGACAAGCTCAACCGGCCAGCCCTCAAACGCGGTTCGCAGCCCGACGTAGTCGCGCGTCGTTCCTGCTGTGGGACTGACGATCGAACGATCGAAACCCGCGAGCGCGTTGAGTAGCCGGCTCTTGCCGACGTTCGGCCGACCTGCGATTGCCACCTTCCAGCCTTCAACCAGGCGCAGTCCCAGGCTCGAAGTGGCGAGCAGACCTTCAATGAGGCCGATTGCTTCGTCGCTCCGACGCGAAATCGCCGCTTCAATTGTCCGGACACGGGCTTCGAGTGCGCCGATAAGCTGGTCGAGTAGATGGCTCGCTGTACGAAGCGTGGTCGCGTGGGCCACGTCCTCGGCCGCTTCCTCAGCGATGGAGAGCAAATCGGGACTGGCCGACTCGCGCACGGTTCCCGCAGCAACGAGCGAGTCGACGACCAAAGCAACCGCCGCCGTGCCGCCGTGGCAATGGATTTCCACGTCTTCATCGCTTGCTGCGACAACGACAACCTCGTCTCCGAGTCCGTCGCCAATCCGGCCAAAACGAGGACGACTGTAAGCAGAGTAATCGAGCGTGCGGCCGCTAATCGAGCGAAACACTTCAGCAACTGCTCGAAGCGCGCCCTCGCCAGCGATGCGTATCACCGCGACCGCCCCCACTCCATCGGCAGTCAACACGGCGACCGTGGGCGGCATGTTCACACCTCGCAAACGGCGCGGATGCCTTCGAGCACGAGCGACGGTGCAAGCGAGTCGTCCGCAAACGGCAAGCGAGCCGAGCGGCGGAGCAATTCGGCATCGCCGCCCGACCAGACGATCCAAGGCTCGGAATCCATCTCCGCCGCCTGACCTTCAACCAGTGCCCGGATCGCGCCGACCGTTCCCCAGTAAACTCCCGCCTCGAGCGCAGGGCGCGTCGATCGCCCCCACGGCGCAGGAGGAGCAGTTGGCGATACGAGCGTGAGTTGCGTCGACAGCAAGTGTAACGACTCTGCCGACAGCCGGTAGCCTGGCGCGATCGCCCCGCCTTGCCAGACGCCATCAGCCGAGACTCGCTCGACGGTAATCGCCGATCCGCAGGAAACCACGATCCCGGGTCGTTGCACATCAGTATGCCGACGAAGTGCACCAATCACGTTAAAAGCGCGATCGGTACCGGCGGTATGCACGTTTTCGAGGTCGTGACTTACCGGCACGTCCGCGGCCGAGCGAAACCAGCGAACCGTCGCGTTCGCAACCGTGCTCAAGAACTCTTCCAGCCGCGCGGCGACGGGCGGATTGACGGTCGAAATTGCCCAGCTCGACGCTTCACCGGCCGGATTCCAGCGCGACCATGCTGCCTGCCACGCTTCGGAGTCGTCGAGCGGCAGGTTGATGATTTCGAGCGAGCGGTCGGGGAGGATTCGTCCCCACTTCAGCCGGGAGTTGCCGAGGTCGGCCAGCAGCCGCAGCACCTCACTGCTCCCGCGCGACTTGAGCGGCGATCGCATTTCCACGAAGTGCAGCGAATGCCGAAGGAGCTTCCGTCTCGCCTTCCTTGGGCAGTTCGTCGAGCAATTGCGAGATCCGCTGGATCAACGCAGGCAAGCCCTTACCAGTCACCGCGGAGATCGGAATCACCTCGCGGCAAAGCTCGCGGGCAATCCGGTCGCGCGCTTCTTCCGAGCCGGTCACGTCCATCTTGGTGACGACCAGGACTTCCGGCCGGGCGGCGAGTGCAGCACTATATTTTTCCAGCTCGCTACGAATCGTCCGGTAATTGGCAACCGGGTCCGATCCATCCGCAGGCATCGAATCGACGAGATGCACGAGCACGCGCGTTCGCTCGACATGCCTCAGAAACTCATGCCCGAGACCGTGCCCTTCGTGCGCACCTTCAATCAATCCCGGAATATCGGCAACGATGAAGGTGCGATCGCCCGCATGAACCGTCCCGAGATTGGGATACTTCGTCGTGAACGGGTAGTCGGCGATCTCGGGGTGAGCGCGGGAAATGCGCGAGAGTAGCGTCGATTTACCGGCGTTGGGCAAACCGATCAGACCGACATCGGCGATCACCTTGAGTTCAAGCGTGATCCACGACTCTTCGCCCGGCAGCCCCTCTTCGTGCTGTCTTGGAGCGCGATTGGTCGCCGATTTGAAATGCTTGTTGCCATAGCCACCACGTCCGCCGCGTGCCACGACGATCGTCTCGCCCGCCTTTTTCAGGTCGCGCAAGACGATGTCCTTGTCGCGATCGCGAACGATCGTGCCAATGGGAACATCAATGTACAGGTCTTCCGCGCCTCGGCCGTGGCAATCGGACCCAAGTCCGTGACCGCCGCGATCGGCCTTCCAGTGGCGCTGGAATGACATATGTGCCAGATTGGTCAAGCCATCGACTGCGCGCACGACAACGTGCCCACCACGGCCCCCGTCACCACCGCTCGGGCCGCCGCGAGGCACGTACTTCTCGCGACGGAAAGCCAGGCAGCCGTTGCCGCCGTCTCCGCCGCGAACATTGATCGCCACCTGATCCACGAACATCGAAGAACTCGGTTCCCAAACAAGGTGGCGATTTGATCTAATATCTTATCGATATTAGGCTTCGAGCGGCATCACGTTGATGCGCCGACCGTTCTGGTCGAAGTGAACGGTACCTTCGACGAGCGAATAAAGCGTCCAGTCGTTGCCGATGCCGACGTTCTTGCCGGCGTGCCACTGCGTACCGCGCTGGCGGCAGAGGATGCTGCCCGGCTTCGCGTACTGGCCGCCGTAAAGCTTGATACCCCGCATCTGCGGATTGGAGTCGCGGCCGTTACGGCTCGAACCCTGACCCTTCTTATGTGCCATGGCGGTCGTGATCCTTGCAAATCGTCGCGAGAAAACCCTCGGCACCTCGCCGGGAAACCAAAAGTTTAGTCGAACTCACCTTCTGTACACAACCCCAATTTTCGGTCAGAAACGAACCACGGAGCGTACGGTGAGCTGGCATACCGTCCTAGGTCACGAGACGCAACGCGATGCAAATTATGACGTGGCACGATTGACGTTGCGTCTGCTGTTCAGCCTTTGCGTGCCGACGCCTGCTATTGTCGCGAAGGCGAAGATAACGATCGTGCCAGGCTCTGGAACTGGTTGGACCGTAGGTGAAAGGAGGAACGCTCGCGTTTGTCCATCGAGCGTACCGGTGCCGACAATCTGGCCTGAATCGTTGATGCCAAGCGCTTGAGTTAGGTTCCAGCCGCTCCCGGCAGGAATGAGGCTATTCAGAGTCGAGACAGTCCCGTCCGAGTAAAGCCAGCCGTTGCCGACAATTTGATCATGATTATTGAGTGCAGTGCCTATCGCTCCGGGAAATCCGGGGCCAGGGATATAACGATTTCCGACAAGGTCTGAGATGTTTGTGACCGAATGTGCCGCGGCATTGTAAAGCAGTGTCGCTGTCGGATTTGTCGCTTGGATATTCTTCAATACGAGAAGATCACCTGCATCGTTAATGCGCAAAACCTCTGCGCCCTGGGCGGATGTTGTATTGAGTTGAGAATTCAGATTCTGCGCGCCCGTCGCGTATTTCCACGTAGAGGGAACACTGAAACCTGTTCCTTCGATCGATCCAGCTAGGACTCCCGAATTGTTGATTGAGAAAGGAGCGAAATTTCCCGTGTCAACGACAGTGCCTCCGATCGTTACGGCATTCCCGCCATGCGGCCCCACACCACCAATGATATCACCAGCGTTGTTGATGCCGGTGTATTTGCCGCCGACCACTTGCCCCGAGTCATTAATCGCATAGGCTGGGCCACCGCCTATCGGAGTGACCGCAGTCATCTGACCGTTGGTATAAATGAACGATTGCGCATCTGAACCATCAACAGTCGTGTTATATGATACACCAACAATCTGGCCGCTTGCGTTTATGCCCCTGGCTTCGCTTTGCGTCGTTCCTGGAAGCGTCCCCAGATCTGTAACCGAGTACAGCGCACTCCCTTGAGCCGTCGTTATCGTCAGAAGACTCAATCCTAGGGTCCAAAATAAGTGGCGGAGAGGAGACAGTCGCATGGGGAGGATCCTTCCTCATCAAACCTGTACGTCGGTGCGTGCACTCATCAATCAAAGAATTACAAGTGTGATTTAAGTTAACTAGGCAATTCCATCAAGGTCAGAGCCGGATCGGCTTCTCGCTAATAACGGACGCATTCCTCGCATGGGTCGAGGAAATGCGCCCGCCTTCGATCGATCAAGCCTCAAACCGCGTGAGCACCCGGCTTGCCCGATTCGACGATGAACGACTTCAACGCCTTCACCGGCTCGTCGGCCTTCGTGACGTTTTCGACAACGCGATAGTCGCTCGTCCACGACTTCGGCGTCACAGTGCACGTCACATATCCGCGCTGGCGGTTGTGGAACTTCACGCCCGGATTTGCGGCGAGCAGGCGTTCGAGTCCCAGCACGACAGGCGTTCCGTTGCCGCCGCTGGTGATTGATGTTCCCACGAATTCCGTAGCGACAACTGGCGTCTCGGGCTTGCGGTCGTCGACGCGTAAGTCGTTGACCCAGTTGCTATGGATATCGCCGGTCAGGACGACGGGATTGGGCACGCGGCGATCGGCGATGAACTGCGCGAGCTTCATCCGCTCGGCGGCGTAACCCGGCCACTGATCCATCGAATAGAGCGGCGGTTTGCCATCAGGCCGAACGTAGCCGACCATCCCCATCATCACCTGCTGCGCCAGGACGTTCCAATGCCCGGTCGAAGTCAACAGCGCCGACTTCAGCCAATTCGCCTGCTTCTCCCCCAAGAGCGTGTTCTTGGGATTGAGCGCTGCCTCGTTCAATTCGGAAGCATGATCATTGTTCGGCTGATCGCTACGATACTGCCGCGTATCAAGAACCTGGAACGTCGCCAGCCGGCCAAACGGCAAGGTGCGATACAGCTTCATGTTCGGGCCATGCGGCAGCGAATTCGGCCGCAGCGGCATCGACTCATAATACGCCTGATAGGCATTGGCCCGCTGTTCCAGGAACTCGACCGGATCAACACCTGCGTGTTCCGGAATGTTATTCGCGTAATTATTCTCGAATTCGTGATCGTCCCACGTCACCACCCAGGGACAACGCGAGTGCGCCGCCTGCAAGTGCGGGTCGGTTTTATATTGTGCATGGCGGATCCGATAATCTCCCAGCGTGCGAAGCTTCGGCCCAGCGTGTTTGCGAACGAGATTCTCGCGCCCGGCATATTCGTAGATATAGTCGCCAAGGTGGATCGCTACATCGAGTTCTTCCTTCGCCATATGTTGATAGGCGGTGAAGAACCCTTGCTCCCAGTGCGAGCACGAGGCAAACGCGAACCGCAGCTTCTCGGGCATGATATCGAGCGCAGGGAATGTGCGAGTCCGGCCCACGGGGCTCGTCGCATCGCCGACGTTGAAGCGATACCAGTACCACCGATCGGGCTTCAATCCCTCGACCTCGACGCGAACCGAGTGACCGAGTTGCGGCGTCGCCACCGCTTTGCCGGTCTTGATGATTTGCTTCATCCCGTCGTCGTTTGCGACTTCCCACGAAATCTCAACCGCTTCGGCTGGCATTCCACCATCGGGATCGAGCGGCTTGGGTGCGAGCCGCGTCCAGAGCACGACGCCGCTATCGGTTGGATCGCCCGAGGCGACGCCGAGAGAGAACGGATTATTGGCAAACGCGATACGTCGAGTGCTCGCCTCGGCGCGCGAACCGAGAAGTGGCAGCGACGAAAGTGCCGCGCCGTATGCCAGAAACAAACGGCGGCTAACGTGAACTTCGGCGCGCGCCGCGGCACGGAGTTCAGAGAGGTCGATCATCGAATGAATCCGGGGCGATGATGAAGGTAGGTCGAACGAGGGATTTTTTGCGGTGCGGGACTGCGTTTAATCTACCGTTGCCAGATGAAGGATTTCTACAGACTTCATGAGGATTCACAGGCCTGACGACCGCCAATAACCCCACTCACTCGGCGTCGTAATCGCTGTGTTCGTCGTGCCGCGCGTTAAAGGGGAAGGGCAGGGCACGAACCGTCGGGCGGCCGAATTCCACGGCCCGCACGATCAGCTCGGCAGCCATCGCCAGGCCGAGGCTGTTCGTATCGATCATCAGGTCGTAGTTGTGCGCGTCGGTTTCGTCGACGTGATACATCACCCGAGCGAAATGCGTCCGACGGCGATCGAGATCACGAGCGGCGCGGCGTGCAGTTCGTGGTGATACCCCCATGCGCTCGGCCATCCGGGCGGCCCGAGCTTTGAGCGGTGCAACGAGTCGAATGCTCAGCGTCTCGCTCCGGGGCAGCATGAAACCCGCGCCACGCCCGACGACGATCGAATCACCAGCCCGACCAATCGCCTCGACCAGCTTTGCCAGATGATCGAGATATGCTTCCTGAGGCGCGTAACGCTCTTCCAGGTGCGGCAGGAGCCAGTCTTGCACGACGCTGGGGGCGAGTTCGTCGAGCGCCTTCACCTCGTCGGCCGGACGCTGCATGCGCTGGGCGATCGCTTCGAGCAACTCGTGGTCGTACACCTTCCAGTTGAGTCGTGTGCCGACCATTCGTGCGAGTGCGCCGCCGCCGGACCCCGCCTCGCGACTGATCGCGACATTGCGGAATCGCGCCGCCGGTATCACCGGGATGGCGGACTCAGACGCCCGGCTTCGTCGCGCGAACGGCCAGAACGACCAGCCCGAGTGTCCGGGTAGTCGTTTGGGATCCTCCGCGTTTGCGCCGAAACCGCCAGACGCCATGAATCTCTCGCCTCCACGCATTGATCGGACGAATCGAATCAGCCGGAACGGCTACGATGGGCCTGCGACCTTAGTCTAGATCGTCCATCGTCGAAAAGAAAGTCCGACGTTAGCTGTGTAAGCCTTACAATGAAATTGCGGTCGGAAACTTTTTCGAAAATCCGCCGATTTTTCCTAAAGTCCAGCGATTTAGACGAAATCGGCGGTAAATCCGAGACAGATTTCAGTGTGGCATGCCGCTTGCATTCAAGTTTCGGCGTTGGCCCTACTAATCATGCCTCAGTGACGAGGGTTGGAGACTCCTGGATGAGAAACCGCCGAACAACCTTGCTCTGGATGAAAGACCTGCTCGAGCACATGAACCGTTGCCACGACCAGTTGGAATGGGCATCGGAAGGCCCCACCTCGACGTTCCTCACCGAATCGTTGCTTGTCGACCTGACTGAATGCCGTAAGCTTTGCGAAGAACTGGTGGAGTCGCACAACGGCGGTTCCGGCCGCACGCTTGCCGTCTCTGCTTGAATGTTGACATAACCCTTTGTGCTTGCACCTTGCGACTCACCTCAAACGCTCGATAGGCTGGGGCTCCTACTACTTTATGGGAGCCTCCGGCGATGAGCCAAAAACCCGCGACGCCCATTCGAGAATTCACCGTCGATGCCCTGCGCGTCGTCGTTCATGCCGATCGAGCCGCTCTCGGCCAAGCCGCCGCGCACGGGGTCGCCCACGCGATCGCCGCGCGGCTGGCCGTGGCCCCGCACGTGAACATCATCTTCGCCGCGGCCCCGAGCCAGAACGAATTCCTCGACACCCTCGCCGCGCCCGGCACCGTCGACTGGGCTCGCGTCCACGCATTCCACATGGATGAATACCTCGGCCTCGCCGCCGATCATCCCGCCTCATTCCGTCATTATCTCAACGAGCACCTCTTCAAGCGCGTCGGCCTCAAGGGGGATCAACTCCGGCTCATCCCCGGCGAAGACACCAAACGCCCCCTCGCCACCTGCTTGCTCTACGAAACGCTACTCAACGCCTCACCAACCGACATTGTTTGCGCAGGCATCGGCGAGAACGGCCACCTCGCGTTCAACGACCCGCCCGTCGCCGACTTCCTCGATCCGGTAAAGATCAAACCCGTCCGTCTCGATCACGCCTGCCGCGTGCAGCAAGTGAACGATGGCTGCTTCCCGAAGATCGAAGACGTTCCCACCCACGCCTTCACGCTGACGATCCCCGCGCTCCTCGCCGCGCCGGTGGTTTCGCTCTGCGTTCCCGGCCCACTCAAGGCTCAGGCCGTGCGCGATGCCTTGCACGGACCAATTTCCGAGCAGTGCCCCGCAAGCGCCTTGCGCCGTCACCCCGGCGCGGTGCTTCATATTGATGTGGAGTCGGCGAAACTGCTCGATTGACGTTCGTACAGAGCAGTGGTTCGCCGGATCTCATGATTTCACGGGCTGCCGCGCATGTCAGTGATTTGATCGCCCTTGCGCGGCACCATGTCGAAGAGATCGTCCGGGACGTGGTTGATTTCCAGCTTCTGAACGCGCGTCTCCTCGACGAGAACCGGTTTACCCTGAAACGCGGGCGGGGCTTCTTCCTCGAACTGTTCATACAACGTTCGATAAGGAAGCCAGAGCCCGGGCTCGATTTCCTTGAGATCGAACGTCGTCCACCGCCATCGAAGCTTCCCTCGTTTCGTCATCTCGCGTTTGCGAGCAACGAATCCATGGTCGCGGTCGAGCCAGATTCGGTCTTCGGTTGCGCCAGCCTGCGACAAGGCTGGGTCGCTCGGTTGGATGGTGCCCTTCAACAACACACAGGTCGAGCCGTCGACCACTTCGGTACGACCTTCGACCTGATAGTCGCGGGTCTTCACCCAGTCGGCAATTCGAAACTGTTCCAGCCCCTTCGCATCTTCGCGACCTCCAGGGGTGGAATCGACAGCTTGTATCCCGACCGCTGCCTGGTACGAAGAGATGCTGAACCAATGCGCCGACTTGTCGATCGGCCAGACGGTATACTCAGCCACCTCAATCGAACGCGGCCGGCGCCTCCACATCGTGTGACCGTTAAAAGCTCGAACGTCTTCGCGTTCATGTAATTCCCGTTTGCTCGGATCTCGCTTTGGTATCTGAATCCCACGGGCTTCCCGAGCCTTGATATTTGCGATCGACCGTTCGTGCTGCTGCTTTCTCCGTTGCCAACTCTCACGCATGGCCTGGGACGCCGTCGGGCCAGGCTCGCGCGGGGGAAACAAGCCGTACGCATCAGATGGCGTTAGCAACTCGACTCGCTCGGGTTGGGTCTGACGCACGTATCGTTTTGTACCCTTGAACGCCTCGCGCCACTCGTCTTTTGGAAGGAAAATCTGATTGAGGAACGCAGGAATCGCCAGGAGTTCTTCTGGCTTGAGATCGGATCGCGTCTCCAATTTGTAGCTTACTTCCAGACTTTCGATGCGTGCCGACTGGCGAGCGAGTTGCTCCTTGACCGTCCGAGTTTCGGGGGACTCGTCCGCGCGCACCGAGGCGAGACCACCGGCACAAACGACACCAAAAACAATCACTCCATACATGCGTCGCCTCATCGTTCTTCCCCCTTTTTCTGAGCTTCGGAATAGACTTGCCGCTGCAGATCCGGATCGTTGATTTCAAGCACCACATCGCGCGGCATTGTGAATTTGAAGAGGTCATCTCTCACCGCACTCGGGGCAGGGTAGTCGATGATCATTTCGGCTACGCCTTCATTGGGCGTCGCACTCTCCTGCCTTTGCTTCAATGGCAAGAGAGAATCTGGATCGAACCATACTGTTATGACCGGCGCGGCCGCGCCTCCGCCTTCCGGACGTGGCTGATTCACAACAACCTTACGCACCGGTCGTCCTGCAAGACTGTCGGCCTCGATTCGGATCACGCCACGGTTCGACTCGGCCCATTTCACGAATGCCTCGCTGTCGAGTTCGAGGCCGGCTGCATGTGGCTCACGGCGATCGTCCAATAGAGCGGTCGACCACGCGGCCACGAGCTTGCTCCGCACATCCCATCGAAACTCCCAGCGCCCATTGTTGACCACCAAGCGGACAAGTTCGTCCTGCGAGCGAGTCTCTTTTCGTCGTCCTTTGCCGCGTACGAACCAGATTTCTTCCGTGCGCGTTACGTTGGAAAACGTTGACCGCAAAACTCGATGCGAGGCATCGACCTTTGTCCACGCTATCTTCACCGACTTGAGGACATCGGCCGCGTCGACCGGTCGCGACCACACAACCGCGAACGCCACTCCCAAAAAGACGAGCAGGGCGGCCGCCGCGCGGAGAGTCCAGAGGGTAATCAACTCGACACGCGATCGACGGATCGTCGACAGACAGCGACGGAGAAGATCGTCGGGAATCGGCGGCTCGGCAAGCGATTGCAGGCGCTCGTCGAGTACGTCGGGCGGGTCCGCACCGCCCGGATTTGTCAGATTAGGCATGCTGATCCTCCTCGGTTGGCTGCGTCCTGGGGTTCCAGGCTGCGAGAGCCTGATGGAGCCGTCGCCGCGCGGCAAAGAAACGCCAGCGAGCGAGATCGGCGGACACCCCTTGAACAATGCCGATCTCCTCATAAGAAAACTCCTGCCAGAAGCGCAGGGTAAACGCCTCGCGCAGGTCGTCCGGCAGCGCGAGCACGGCACGCTCGGCCTCTTCTTGAAATTCGCGGCCCAACGTCAACGACTCGGATGAGCGGTCATCCGACTCGATGCCTTCCCCGAGTTCGGCGCTACTCGGTTTGCGGTCGCGAAGATACTTCCGCCAGATGTTCCGGCCCACAGCGTAAAGCCATGTGCGACGCGACACAGTTGCACCGGCGCGGCCGTGCGACTGCCAGAATGCCGCGAATGTTTCCTGTGTAAGGTCGGCAGCGAGATCAGCCGAGCCTGTGAGTCGACAAAACCAGCGGAACAATCCCTCGTACTGGTCACGGACGAAGTTCTCGCTCGCCGCACGATCGTTCAAGCGATTCGCTCCGTGGTCGAAGCCCCAAAACGTCAGCCCATTGGGTTGTACCGCAAACCGACGATTTGTTGGTGCGCTCAGCGTGTTTTTTTACATTCGCGAAGAACTGTGGTTCGAGACCGTGTTCATCGCCGCTGCGCTGTCGGACCGCGTTTGTGTTATTCGATTGCTGTATACCAGGTTGGCGGCTAACTTGACGGACTGACGGCGCGTCCGAATTCGTTCGCACTCTGGAGCCAGGTGATGAGACTCTTGAACCGGACCATGTTGCTCGTGTGCGGGTTTGCCGTTTTGATCGCGACGGCGGCTCAGGGCCAGAAGACTGAACCTCCCAAGCAAGACCCGGCGCCGGTTCCTTCAATCGACTCAATCAAACCACTGCCACTCGAACCCATCCCCACGAACCCACCGCCCCACGAAGGGGCGACGCTCGACCTTTCCTATCGAATCGACGCGCCCGACCTCATCGTGGTTGAAGTTCTCGAGGCCCTCCCGGGTCGTCCGATCACGGGCGAGCATCTCATACAGCAAGATGGCACGATCTCGCTTGGCTTTTATGGCGACGTCCACGTCGCGGGGCTAACCGTCACCCAGGCGAAAGCCAAAATCACGCTGCATCTGCGAAAAATCCTCACCGATGAAGCGCTTGGGCTCGTGGTTTTCAATGACTCGCCCACGCAGCCGGGCGCCGTCGAACCTCGTAAAAATGGTCTGAAGCAGCGCGAAGAGCAAGTGCTGCCCGAGGACAACGAGCGCTCGGCCAGAGCTCCAGCGCAGGGACAACGAGGTGCGGCTGCTGCTCGAACCAAGCGGCAAGGACCGCCCGTCGGCAGGCCCAGCAACGTGGAAGGGAAGGGAACCAATCCACCGCCCGAACGCGACGCGCATGCCGAGGACGAAGCGGCCGAGAAGTTCGAGCGCCAGATTGTTAACGTGCGGCCCGAAGAATCCGCGCGAGTCTTCGTTTCGGTGTCCGCGTTTAATAGCAAGGTTTATTACGTTCTTGGGCTCGTTGGATCTCCCGGTCGCTTGCCGGTGACAGGCCGCGAAACCGTGCTGGACGCACTTCAGTACGCGGGCGGATTGCGAGGAACCGACTCGCCGCAGGTCTGGCTCCATCGCCCTGCACGCGGCGATCAGCCGAAGCGCGACTACAAGCTCGATATCGGTGCGATTTACAGCGGAGACAAAACGGCGAATCTCCAGGTGTTCGCCGGCGATCGGATTGTCGCGTACGGCAAAGGCGAAAGCCCGCCGGATTCGGAAAAAGGTAAAGCGAAGTAACGCGACAACAATCCATCAATCAACATGAAGCGTGCAGGTTTCCTTCGGGAGACCTGCACGCTTGCTTTTTCGTGGCAGTTGCGAATGCGTTTGGGGTCTCGTACGCTGAACGATCATAAAAATGATCCGTTCGCACCCAGATGCAGGTGTGTCATGCGACGATTCCTCCCCACGCTTATGGCGTCGCTCTTTTTCTCGATTGGCTTTGCAAACGCCTGGGCCCAAGAGCCGGAGCAGGGGAAGAGCGTCCCCGCCAAGCCGCAAGCTCCGCGGCGCATCAAGGATTACGCTTCGAGTCAGATCCCCTCGGCCGAAGAGGCGGCGATAAAACCGACTCCTCTTGAGCCATTTCCGGACGACCCTCTGCCTCACGAAGGGGCGATGATCAAGGTCACACACAGGATTCAACCGCCCGACGAGATTTTCATTGAAGTGCTTCAAGCGCTTCCAGGGCGACCCATCACTGGTAAGCACCTCGTGCGCGGCGACGGCAAAGTGAGCCTGGGCTTTTATGGTGACGTCGAGGTCGCTGGGTTAACAATCAAAGAAGCAAAAATCAAAATCACTTTACATCTTCATCAGTATCTCATCGACTCCGCGCTGGGACTCTCGGTCTACCGAGAAGTAGGGGGACCAGTCCCGCCGCTCCCGCCGCCAGGCACGATTGTCGATCACGATTTTTCGATCGAAGACGAACCGCTCGACCAGTTTTTGCTGGCCGGAAACGATCCCAGTCTCCGGTTGCTTTACGCTCTTCTCACTCCTATACCCACGAACCCGCCGTCGGCCACGAACGCGGACAAAGAGTCCTTTTCTCCTAAAATTGATGCTGTTCCGCGAATTCCTAATCCGGGAAGATCAGTAGTTTCCCAGGAAGGAGTCGACGACGAAGCGGGCAAGACGATTTACATCGCGCCCGAGGACACGCCATATGTCTTTGTGGATGTTGCGCAGTACAACACCGGCATCTACTATTCGAGTGGAGAGTTCAATCGGCCAAGCCGACAATTCTGGAGAGGAAACGAAACCGTTCTCGACGTGATCAATTACTCGTCCGGCCTCAAATCGCCCGATGATCGCGTGTGGTTGCACCGGCCTGCCCGAGGCGGAAAGCCAAAGCGGTCGTATCGGATTGACCTCGACGCGATCAACCAAGGCGATCAAACGGCCAACCTGCAAATTCTCCCCGGTGATCGACTCGTCGCCTGCACCCCCGAGGAAGATAGAAAACTCGGCGCAGCGCTCGCCGCCAAGTAATTACGTTGTCGTAACGCTAACCCATCTATCGCTCGCGAACTCAGGTGTGACATGCGACGATTCTTCCCCGCGCTTGTAGCCTCACTCACGATGTTTACTGTCGTTGCGAGTTCCAACGCGCAACAACCCGAGGCGGGCGACAAGAACGCTGTCGAACCGCAAGCGCCACGCATCAAGAATTACCGCCCGAATTCGGTTCCGTCAGCAGAGGAAGCGGCAATCAAGCCGACTCCGCTCGAACCTTTTCCGGATACCCCACCACCGCACGAAGGGGCGATGATCAAGGTCGCTCACCGAATTCAAGCGCCCGATCTCCTCATTATCGAGGTTCTCGAGGCGCTTCCTGGACGTCCTATCACCGGCGAGCATCTTGTGCGAGGCGACGGCAAAATCAGTCTCGGCTTTTATGGTGAAGTCGATGTCGCTGGCCTGACCTTGGCTCAGGCAAAGGTCAAGATTACCCTTCACCTTCGCACATATTTGACAGATCGTGCGCTCGGGCTCGTATATTTCACCGATTCGGAACCGGCTCCTCTCGCACGTCCAGGCACGATCATCCCATTTGACGATCCCGATGACCTTCCGCCCGTCGAGAATTCTCTGCCATCTCCCTTCACCGTGAACGATCGCAATAGCCCATTGCTGAAGACACTGATCAATCCGATTCCCATATTAGGTCCGGCCCCGGCTACGATTCAGAATCAGCCAGCAACGCCGCAATCTGGAGACAAGACTGCAAATCTGCACGAAGGAAACGAGCTGATCAGAAAAGAAATGCCCGAAGACTTCAACGACGCGTCAGGCAAGTATATCGCCGTCGCGCCAGAAGATACGCCGTTCGTGTTCGTCGACGTCGCGTCCTACAACAGTTGTGTCTACTACGTCACAGGAGGATTTCGCAGTCCGGGCCGACTTCCCTGGACGGGAAACGAAACCGTTTTTGACGCGATTCAATATGCCGGCGGACTTGCATCGCCCAACTACCACTTATGGCTGCACCGGCCTGCGCGCGGAGGTAAACCCAGACGGTCATTCCGCATCGACCTCGACGCCATCAATTGCGGCGAAGAGACCGAGAATCTCCAAATGCTCCCTGGAGACCGCCTGGTTGCCCACACGGCGGACGAAGAGAAGAGACTCGCAGCAGACTTCGGCGCCAGATAATACAGCGTTCCTATTTCAGCAGGGTCGCAGATCTCTCCAACATGAAGCGTGCGGGCTTCCCCAAAAAGGCCTGCACGCTTGCTTTTTCGTGCCCGTTGCGAATGCGTTCGGGCTCTCTTACGCTGAGTGATCAGATCGATCATCTCCTCACTCACGAACGCAGGTATGTCATGCGACGATTCCTCCCCGCGCTCCTGACATCGCTGGTCGTATGGTCTTCGATTACCCCCACGCTCGCCGACGAGCCCAAGAAGGACGCCGCCGATCCTCAGGCCCGACTGCGTGCCAAGGAATATCGCGGCAAATCAACGCCTTCCGCCGAAGAGGCCGCGATCAAGCCGTTGCCTCTCGAACCGTTTCCCGACAATCCCCCGCCGCACGAAGGGGCGATGATTAAGGTTCCCTATCGGCTTCAACCTCCCGACATAATTCTCATCGAAGCGATTGAGGCATTTCCTGGACGGCCCATCACTGGCGAACACCTGCTAAAGAGCGATGGCAAAGTCAGCCTCGGCTACTATGGTGAGGTTGAAGTGGCCGGCTTAACCTGTAGTCAGGCGAAAGCAAAGATCATTCTCCATCTTCGGCAATACATAGGCGACCGCTCGCTTGGGCTTGTGGTATTCCGTCAGGTTGGACCCGTCTCACCGCTGGAACCACCAGGTACGATCAATCCGGAGTTCAACCTTCCATTCGACGACCCGGCACTTGGTGAGTTGCCTCAACCCCTTGCGGCTGAAGCGAATAATCCGGTCCGTGAGCTTCTGAGTCCCTTCTCCATTAAGAAGCCCGTTACCGAAATCAATCAGAACCAGGCGGTTCATCCACAGCACGAAGGCAATGCCGTGGTACCGCAACTACCAAATGAACCGGTCGCAAGAGACAAGGGCAGCGACCTCCACAACGAAGAGGAGAAGTTTATAACCATCGCGCCAGAAGATTCGCAGTACGTACTCGTCGATGTCGCTGCATACAACAGCAATGTCTACTATGCGACTGGTGGGTTCGCGAAACCCGGTCGCCTACCTTGGACTGGCCACGAAACTGTTCTCGACGCAATTCAATTCGCCGGCGGCTTCATGCCCGGATACAAGACCGTTTGGCTGCACCGGCCCGCGCGCGGCGGAAAGCCTGAGCGTTCCTTTCGGATCGACCTCGACGCGATCCACCGCGGTAAACCAACAGCAAATCTGCAAATCCTCCCCGGAGATCGGCTCATGGCCTACACACCGGAGGAGGATAAGAAAGTGCAGGCAGATATTGCTGCTGAAAAATCACAGCCGAAAAATGATCGAATCACTCCGGCAGCGGCTTCCCGCGAGTCTCGGGAGCGAAGGGTAACATTGCGAGACCGAGCAGGAAGACGAGGCACATCGTTACGCCAGCGTAGCGGAAGGGCAGCGCTTCGTCCTGCGCCTTGAAGTGGCCGTAAACCTCGCTCGTCAGCAAGCCAAGCAACGTCGGCCCCACAGCCGCGACCAACCGGCCGACGTTGTAGCAGAACGACGTACCCGTGCTGCGGAGCCGCGTCGGGAACAGTTCGGGGAAGTAGATCGCGAAGCCGCCGAAGAGAGTCAACTGGCAGAAGCCCATGATCGGGATCATCCAGAGAATGTCGGTGATGCCGTTGACGCGTCCCACGAACAGGAACGTGCAAGCGGTGGCGATCATCGCAATCGTATAGGCGATCGCAAACGCGGGGCGGCGGCCGATAATCGCCGTCACCTTACTGAACGCGTAAATACCGAAGAACGCGCCAGTGTTCAGCACGAGCGATGTAATGCCGGTCCAAAGGGTAAGCTGCCCCTTGATGGCGTCAGGGGACAAGTTTTGCGCGTTGAAGTGACGGGTGAAGATCGTCCTCACGAGGTCGGCGCTGAAGAAGCCGATGCCCCAAAGACCAACCACGCCCGAAAACGCCATCAACATGCCGACGATCGTATTCTTCCGCCAGCGCGGGTCGCTGAACAATTCGGAGATCGAGCCAAGCTTCTTTTCTTGAGTCGCGAGTTCGCCCGTTTCTTCTTTGGCAATCGACGCTTTTTGCCAAGCTTCAGGCTCTTTGAGACGCGAGCGAATGACGATCGCCAGCAGCGCCGGCAAGGCACCAAGAACGAACATCACCCGCCAGGCACCCTCGATTGCGCCCGACTCTTCGAGCTTGCCGAGAACCATGGCCATGATCGCCGCCGTCATGTTGCCGACCGCGGAAAGCGCCTGCAGCCACCCCAACGCGTGTGATCGCGCACGGTCGGGCATCACCTCGGCGACAAGCGCCACGCCAACCGCAAATTCACCGCCGACGCCCAGTCCAGTCAGAAGCCTGAAGAACGCGAAGCTCCAGACATTCCAGGAGAGAGCCGATAGACCCGTGAAAAGCGAGTAAAGCAAAATCGTCAGCAGCATTGTCTTGGCGCGGCCGATCTTGTCGCCCAGCACGCCGAAGAAAAGGCCGCCAAGCGCCCAACCGATCATGAAAATGCTGGTCGCGTAGCCGCCGTACTTGTCGATGTCCTTCTTCAGCGTATCGGCCGCTTCCTTCTGCTGCTCGGGCGATTGGTTCGCAGTTGTGCTCACGTTGCGTGTGAGTAGCTCAGTGATCGCCGGCCGCCGCGCCAGCGTGAACAGTTGCTGGTCCATTGTGTCGAAAAGCCACCCGAGCGCGGCAACGATCAGCACGAACCAGTGATATTTCGTCAGGCCGGCGTGCCAGGGGCCTGCATTGGGGTCAATGGGAGTGCGCGGTTGCTCCTCGAAATGCATTGCGGTCTCGCTTTATCAACTCGTCGGATGGATCGGAACTGTTGCGGTGGGTTGCTGCGGGTCGGTCGAGAATACCACCGACTCGCACGCAAGTCGATTTCCCACTGGCAGGTTCGTGGGTTACGATCAACGCGATGAGTACCAAACGCCTGCTCCCCATCACGATCGCCATTGCCCAGGTTGGGTTCGTCATTGTCGGCGCGTTGCTGCTCTGGTCGGGCAAGGTGCCACTCGGCGTGAAAGGTGAGTGGGAGTGGATTCGCATTTCCGCCCCCGCCGATCGGCTCTACCAACTCCTCGCGATGGCTGTGTTCGCCGCTTTTGCCGGGTTTGCAGTCCTCGGTTATAAACGACTTCAAGCCGGCAAACACCCGGCAATCTGGCTGGCGTTGATCGGTCCGCTGGCCCTTGTAGTCAGCATCGCAGCGCAAGAAGCCGCACCTCAGGGTTACGGTCTCGCCAAATGGGCAATCGCGCTTCATAACCACGGTTCGAGCGGTTATTACACGGTTGCTCGCAACGAGATTCACAGCCTCCCCGAATTCCTGGCGAACTATCCCGACTGGATCAAACGCCAGGACGCCCTCCACATCGGCACGCACCCGCCCGGACTGTTCATCATCTCGTGGGGACTGCTTCGGTTGATGGAAACAAACCCGGAGCTCGCGAAGTCCATCGCAGGCGCACTCCCTGGCACGCTCGACCTCGCCTTCCGTTCCCTGCTGCCGAGTGGAACGCTCCCCACGCCCGACCGCGCTGCACTCGCGTTCAATGGCCTGCTCATCGCCGTTTGCTGTGCATTCACGACGTTGCCGCTCTACGCGCTGGCTCGTAGCCGCCTCGAACCCGCATTAGCCTGGATTGCCGCATGCCTTTGGGCCGTGGTTCCCGCTGCCTTGATGTTCCAACCGGCATCCGACGCGGCGTTTCCTCTCCTTTCGACGACGGCGTTCGCTCTTGCCGCGTGGTCAGCGAAACGGCGTGGGCTGGCCGTGGCGTGCGGTGTATTGCTCGGACTCTGCACGCAATTCACGCTCGCGTTTTTTCCGGTCGGGTCGCTTGTTGCGATTGTTTACTGGCAGCAGCCGGAATCGACATGGCGAAAGACGGCCATCTCGATCGGCCTGACCGGCTTGGGATTTCTCGCCGTCACATTTGCGTTCTGGGGGCTCACCGGCGCGAATCCGTTTGCGATCTGGCGGATCAACGCGGCGAACCATGCCCGGTTTTATGTCCAGTATCCACGGAGCTATCTCGCATGGGTGCTCGAAAATCCGGTCGAGCTTGCGGTCGCAATTGGTTTGCCGACCGCCTTGCTCGCAATCGCCGGTTTTCGCTCTGCGCCGAAAATCGTCTGGGTGACGGCCACGCTTCTGCTGATTCTCACGCTTTCGGGCAAGAATCTCAGCGAAGTGGCACGTCTTTGGCTGCCGTTGATGCCACCGTTACTTCTGAGCGCGGCGACTGCCTATGAGAAGTTCATGAAACGTCCTGCGTGGCTATTCGTCACCATTGTCACGCTGGGCGTACAGATCTTGATTCTGGAGGCCGCCATTCAGGTTGTTTACCCGATTTAGCGTAGTCAAGTGGTTGATCTTATGAGCCAGTAACACTAACGTTCAAATCATCGCGCGAGTGTTTTGAGATAATAAGTCGTCGCAAAAACGCGACGCGCCCAATATCGAATCACAGGATCGCTCATGGACCTGATTTACCGGCTCGACCCTTTCGCTCCGCTCGTTCCTCGTGCCATCACGACGCCGGAAAAGGCGATGCAGGAGCTTCAGGACGGCAACAAAACATTCGTGAGCATCGCCCAGCGCGTCCGCGACCATGTCCACGGTACCAACGAGCAACTGCAGCACACACCGCTCGTCGTGCCGTTCGATCCGATCACCTTCGGCGTCTCGCTCGTCGAAGGCCAGCCAGTCCAGCAAACTCCATTCGCCCTGGTTCTGGGCTGCTCCGATGCGCGTGCCCCCATCGAGGTGATCTTACATCGAACCTGCAACGACGTGTTCGTCGTCCGCGTGGCTGGTAACGTGCTGGGAACCGAGTGCCTCGGCAGCATCGACTACGCCGTACGCAAGCTTGGCGAAAGCCTCAAGCTGATCGTCGTGCTCGGTCACACAAGCTGTGGCGCAGTGACGACCGCCGTCGACATGTACCTCGACCCCTCCGACTACGCCGATCTCGGCCTGACACACGCGCTACGGTCGCTAGTCGATCGAATCATGATCGCTGTCCGTGGCGCAGCACGGGCGCTCGAACGTGCAGTCGGGCCGAATGTGATCCAGGCCCCCGGCTATCGTGCGGCGCTGCTCGAAATCGCCGTCTATCTTAACGCCGCACTCACAGCATTTGACCTGAAACGCGAACTTCGGCTGATCGGAGAAGACATCGATATCGAGGTCGCTTACGGCGTTTTCGACCTCGTCTCGCAGCACGTATGTGCGACCCCCGAGTCGAGCGAATCGTTCAGCATCGCGCCTTGTCTTGTCGAAGATTTCAAGCAACTCGGCGAAGATCTCGTCAAGTCAGCCGTCACGCGCGGCGTGCTCTATCCGACAACGGAGTAGTTTGTCAGGCTCATGATGGACTTCCAGGTCGTGATCAAAATCAGACCTTCGGGTGCCACTGGTGGTATCCCCAATATTGTCCGGGATTCCTGTTTCGGTGAAGCCATTGTCGGATCGTCCGTCC
>CAMFLR010000007.1 GCA_945957605.1 uncultured Isosphaeraceae bacterium | reverse complement strand
CTGTGATCGAGAGATTCGCGCCAGTGTAGCTAATCGAATAATTGCCGCCTGCCGAGAGCGTCCCTTGAGTAACGGCATACGGACCGCCGAGCACCGTTTCACCCGATGCACGCGACAAGGAACCAGTAAACACGGACGAGGTATCACCGTTTTGGAGTGTGCCGTATGTGTACGTCAACGTCGGATCGGCGGCACCATACACTTTGCTCTTAGTGTCCGCGGTCACTGTCAAAGGTGCGGCTGTGATCGAGAGATTCGCGCCAGTGTAGCTAATCGAATAATTGCCGCCTGCCGAAAGCGTCCCTTGCGTAATGGCGTACGGACCACCGAGCACGGTCTCGCCGGCAGCGCGTGATAGCGCACCGGTAAACACCGATGACGTGTCACCGTTCTTGAGAGCGCCATACGTGTAGGCCAACGTCGGATCGGCTGTCCCATACACCTTGGTCTCGGCCGAGGCGGTAACCGTCAAAGTCGCTTGCGCGACTGATTGAGTGTAGACCTGTGGGCTGGGGGCAATATACGGCGAGTCAGCCACATAGGTCGCGATGATCGTGTGCGGTCCCGCGGTGAGATTTGAGACAGAGCCTGTAGTGAACGATCCCGCTGAAAAGTAACTTCCGATGGGTACGCCGTCGACGGAGACTTGCACAGACCCTGTGGGAATCGCTCTACTCGGTGAATTGGCCGTCACAGTTCCCGTAAAGTAGACCGAATCGCCGTAGACAGCGCTGGGATTGGACGACTGAATCGCGATCGTTACAGACGCACGACCGATGTTTTCGCTAATGGTGCTGCTTGCGCTCGAGGCATAGTATCCGCTACCGTCGAACGTCGCCGTGATGGGATATGCGCTGTTGAGCGGAAGCGAACTTGTGGTCCACACCGCCTGGCCGCTCGCATTGACCGTTATGCCGCTCGCAAGGACCAGACCACCGCTCGTAAATGTCACCGTACCAGCCGCCAGCGGATTTCCACCTGATGTAACACTGGCGGTGAATGTCACCGGCTGACCGTAGACGGGAGTATGGGTGGAGGCAGCCAAAGTTGTCGCGGTCGAGATTTGATACTCGTAGGCACCGATATCGACCGTTCCATTTACGAGGCGACTCAGGCCGCGTGCGTCGGTCGACAGACCGGTCGAGTTATTGCCGGCGTCGATCGCAGGACTGCCAGGCGCGATCGCCATTGTCTGAACCGGACCGCTGTTGTTTGCTAGCCCAGCAAGCACCGGGTTGGCCGTCGAAACCGATGCTGGCGTCGAAGTGCCGCTTGCAGATCGGATGATGTTGTTCGTCCCGTTCACCGAAAGTGTGCCGGAGTTGATCGTGGACGAGACGTAATCTGTCCCCGAAGTATCGGCTTGACCAATGATCGTGTTATTCACCGTCGCGGTCGCGGTTGAAGCGTCGCCGAGCACGTAGAGGCCGCGTCCGCTTGTGGCAGTGTTTCCGGATATGGTCGAGTTCTGAAGATACACGATGCCGTTGCGGCTAAAGATCGCTCCGCCAAGGCCCGAGCCGTTGGTCGCTCCGCTACCGCCTGCTGTTGTGTTGCCTGTAAAAGTGCTATTCTGAATTTGCAGGAAGCCGCCGTTGTTGAAGATCGCGCCGCCCATCCCGGCGCCACCGCCACCCCCACCACCCGGCCCGCCAGGCGTGATGCCGTTTGCACCGGCCCCTGCTCCGAATCCACCCGTTCCTCCGACGCCCGCCGTGCCGTTTGCGCCGGTCGTACTGAAGTAGGCCGGCCCGCCAGCGCCTCCACCGCCTCCGCCGCCTCCGCCACCTCCGAATCCGCCGTTGCCGCCTTTCCCACCAGCGCCGCCCGCTCCACCAGCCCCGTATGAACCACCGTAGCTGTACTGAAACGCGTAGTAGCTTCCATTGAAATAGTTAACATTAGTGATATAACCACCAGACGATCCTGCGCTGCCACCACCGCCGGCACCCCCACCACCGCTGCCAAATCCACCATTGCCAGCCGCCGAACCTGTCACGCCAGATCCGCCGTTCGGCGTTCCACCGTTTGCGATCGTTCCACCACCGCCTGGAGTGGAACCACCGCCAGCCCCGCCGGGACCTCCTGCGAATCCTGATGCGCCGTTATAGTAAAAGGTCTGGTATTGGTACGGATAAGAATAGCTATCGGATTCGCCACCGTAAGTATAGCTAACCTGAGAACCACCAGTTCCGGCGTTCCCTGTGGCACTGCCGCCATTTGCGTGATCTTGGGTAAACGTACAGCTCTGAACGAAGACTGAGCCCTGGTTGAAGATTGCGCCTCCCAGGCCAGCCGCGCCACCACCGCCGTTGGTGCCATTCGCCCCCTGAGCCGTGCCACCGCTCAGGGTCATGTTCTGAAGCGTCAGGTTGCCGGCCGTCGTTACCTCGAGCAGGCCGAACGTAAGACCTGCCCCCTCAGTGATCGTGAGCCCATTGGACCCGCTTGGTCCCACAATTGCGATATTCGACGTGATGATCAAGCCTCGCTGGCCAGTGGTTCCAGCCAAAGAGCTTGTCAACGAGATCGTCTGTGGTCCATTTGCGAATAGCGAGGGATCGAAAACAATCGTATCGGCGCCCGAGCCTGCGACCGAACCATTCGTGCTTGAATCGGTATTCGCCGCCAGAATCGCTTCCCGAAGCGTGACCTGGCCGTAAGGCGTTGCTCCGTCCGCGAGTGAATTGACCGTGATCGTCGAGAGAACGAGACGTCCTTCCAGCGATTCGATCCTGGGCGTGATAAATCGGGACGACTTGCGGCGGGAGCGAATGGAACGCAACTTCATGGTGTCAATCCTTGGGGCCCGTTGGGTCGGCGGCGAGTGAATCGACGGCGATTCTTGGGGCATGCGCAGAAATCACCAGTCACAAACGCTGTGGAAGGCGATTCTTCGCAAGCGCGATTCTTAGTTCTCAGTAGAAAATCGAGCGAGATCAAAAAAGCGAAAAACAAGTGGGGCTCGACGCGCGTAGCCTTCAGTGAATTGAGGAGCAAGAGCGGGCGTTATGGCATGAATTCCCCGCTGACTGCTCCTTCAAGAGACTGCACTTCTTCTCGCTTGAACCAGCGCGGCACTCGCGGGCGGGGGTAGTGTTTGGGGATGCATCGTGATGAATACCAGTGGGAAAATCGGTGACCTGTCCAGTTCACGACTTTGCATTCGAACGGCGGGCAACCCATGCACATGAAATGACAGCGGCTTCACGATATCGCGTCTGAGTTGGCATAAGCTATCCCTGAAACCAGGGAAGCGAACCCACGATCCGTGTGCTGAAAATGACCGGTAGTTTCATTGCAATGGATTCAAGGGCGATCCGCTCCAATCGAAATCGACGTCGATACCTCCTACAGTCAATCCGACGAGCCGCCGAAAAAAGTCACTGACTGCGCCAAGAAAATCGAACCGCGTTTCAGAAAACAGCCTTGTTTCCACAGGTCCGGCGTGCGCCGCGAAATAACCGACAGTCATTTTCGATACTGTACTTTCGACAATTCTTTTCAAGTTGGGCAGGCATACGTTGATATAGACGATCGCCGACCTGACCGGGACCGATCTTAGCAGCCCAGCCGACAGTGGCAACCTTGTACTCGCTCGCCTTTCCGCGCCAGCGTTTCTCGCGACTCTCCCTCGCCTTCGATCGCCGCTCCGCAACGCATCTTGTCTGGCACTTCTCGGCTCTGTCCTCGCCCAAGATCGACATTTACTGTATCAAGGGCGAGCTCATCGGCACACGTCAACGTCACGAGCAGATCGCTTTGCAATTGATCTCAGACACCAGCCTCCTCCCAAACGGGAAGCCAGCGAGTGCGGTCCGAGCAGAGCAACCAAATTCTTGCCGGACATCCTCCCAGCAGTTACTAGCACGAACCAGATCAAGCGCATAACGACGCGACACCTGATCTGCGGTCGATCACCTTGTGAGCTAATAGAATGCTCAGGCGGTCGGCGATGAACGGGAGTGTCTAAGAATTTCTCGCGCATGCGAGCGGTCGCCGAGCAGTGGTCCTTTGAAGAAGGTGTCTACCAATCCGGGGATAAAACCTCATGCAAAAACGGTTTTGCCCGAGGTTCTTAGCGACCCTCGTCAGAAACTCCTCGCTTGTGACGAACAGGCGGGCCGTGCGGGTGCTTTGGAGGGAATTGGAGGTCGTGAAAGCTCAGGACGGCCCTGAAGTCACTCCCTGCTCGGCCGCTCTTGCGACCATCGAGGGCGAGGCCGACCGTCGATCTCACGGTGTGCGCTCCAGTACCGGCAATCGCGAAATGGAAAGGATGATGAATATCAATGCGACTTTTCAAGTGCAGGGTGACCTGCCGCTTCGATGCGTCGTATGTGGCATACGAGACTCCCACGCGCTGGGTTTGACAGCGGCCGTCGACACGCCCGATGATCCGATAGGCGCGGGGATTGATCGCGCTCGTGGGGTCGAGGTCCTGGTTGAACGTAACAATTAGGCCCGTGAGCTCCTTTTGTGTTCCCAAACGGAAGACCTTTGTCACACGAGGTCCGTCGAGGACAACATTCTGCGCGGCAACTTCAACGATGCTGGTTCCTTGAGACGTCCTCCCCAAACCGTCGGTGACGATCACTGTGATCGGAAAGCTCCCCTTCGTGACGTAGAGATGGTTCGATTCCACCAGAAACGTCGTACCCGTGCCCGTCGCCACCACTTGCCCTTGTGTGGTCGTGCCGTCGCCCCAGTCGATGATCGCGGAGAGTTCTGTTGACTTCGGAGCAGACGATCCCGACGTAATGGTGGCGACGACGACCGTGCCTGTGGACGTTCCGGCGACGGGCGACACCCGCACAGGCGTGACCATTAGCGGCGGAAGGACATCGGTCACGTTGATGAGGAACAACGCAGTTGCGGTCGATCCGCCTTTGTCCTTAACACTTACGCTCCCCTGGTAGACGCCAGGGACAACGTATAGTTGCTCGCCGACAATATCGAAGCCTCCATCTTTGTTAGGACGAAGTGACGCTGGGCTAATGCGGCCGTCGCCCCAGTCGATCGTGGCCTGAAGGTCGCTTGCGAGCCCAAATGGGTTACCATCTTTCACAGTGGCAACCAACCCTGCGAACTGAAGTCCGACGCTGGTTGTTCCGCGCGTTCCAGTTGCAACCAAGGGCGCGTCGGTCACGTTTCGTATACCGCCAAGCCTTGCTCCCTGGGAGTCAATAGCAGAGCTAAACGCTCGGGTGTTGCCTTCGGTAGACACGTCGATCCGTACCACCGCGCCAGCGTCATCCGTAGAAAGCAATGTGTGTGTCGCGGTTGCGTCAAGCAGCAGAAGCGCAAAACTGGAGCCGAAGGCTCGCCGCGAAGGCACGCCCGGACCGGTCGAGATGACCGCAACGTCAAACTCGAGCTGGGTACCATAGACGATCCGCTGAGACTTGAGATTCACGAAATGATTCGATGCCAGATCGATCGACGTTGGGATGGTTCCCATTGGCCCCGTGATTTGGAAGACTGAAGCCTCATCCAATCGGCTGACGCCATTTCCCGGATTCAACTGAAATTGGAGAAAACCTTCAATTCCTGCGAGCGACGATGTGTCGAGTACCACGTGATAGCGAGTTACACCACTTTTTGAATTTGAACTCACGACGGACGACGAGGTAACCGCCTGGATTCCCCCCTCGTCTTGAACGGTCACGACAACGGGATAGCCGCCCGCTTGCTTGTAGAGATGATTGCCATTGATTGCGAACTGCCCGGTGAACCCGTTGTCGTTCACGACTGCGCCAACCGAGGTGGTGCCATCACCCCAGTCGATCATGGCTGTGAAATCGCTTGCGTCGGCGAACGCATTGCGATCGGTCAGCGTCGCAACGCGTCCGCTAAATGCCGTGCCTTCCACCGATCCCACATTGGAAGGAACCACGCGAATCGGAGCATCGGCCACCAACACATCGCGGTTAGCCGTCGTCGCGGAATCGTCGTCCAGACTTGTCAACTGAACTGTGATTGTGTGTGAACCATCTTCGATAAAGGTATGGGCTCCCGTAATCAGGAAGCCGGTGGCCACAGCCGGGTCGGCAGTTACCGTTCCCGCAGACTTGCGACCGTCGCCCCAATCAATCAATACCGCGTAATTCGCGGCATTCGCCGAGGGACGAGGGTCGGCAAAAGATGCGAGGACGGCCTGAAATGGCGAACCCTCGGTGGCGGTGATTGGTCGTGAGACGGGGTTAACCTTCAGGTTCGACGTAATTCCCGAAAAGATGGTGAGGAACGCGTCGAGGTTGTCACCCACGTTGCCTGCATGTGTTACCTGAAAAGCGCCGGCTGTCGTCGGGAAGTCAGCCGATCCGGTTTCGCCGACAACATGCACCAGACCGTTTCTGTCGACCGTAACCGAGTACGCGACGTCGGCGTTCGTACCGCCGAGATACGTCGAGAAGACGAGATCCGTCCCGGCGGCATTCACAACCATCAGGAAACCATCGTCGTAATTCGCGGGGTTGGTGTGGAACGAGGGCTGAATGGGATTTTTCGTCGGCAAGAGCGGGCTTGTCGTCAGACCCGTGACATAAGCGTTCCCCGCTGCATCGACCGCCAGACCTAGCCCGATGGTATTACCGCCCTTTGGTGTCACAGACGGATCGATCTCACCAGGAGCCAGGGGGGTGATATAGATCACCTGTCCTGTGGAACTGTATTTCGCGAGAAATGGGGCGTCGAAAAAGATGTCGCCAGGTTGGTGCGGATTCGTCACAAACCCGCCCGCACCGGGAGTAGCGGCAATGGTTCCTCTCATCGTACCCAGCACGACGAAGTTGCCTGCTGAATCCACTGCAATCGCACTTGCGACCTGGCCATTCACTTCAAACGACTCGACCGAACTCGTGCCGTTGCGATCGCCCTGACCAAGCAACGTCGAAAAGAGCAACTGAGAGCCGTCTGGACTCAGTTTCGAGACAAACGTGATCGCTTGCCCCACAGTTCCGCGCTGGGGGGCTCCCGCAGTCGTCGGGAATAACACGTTGATCCCACCTTCGGTCAGCCCGCTGATATAAGCATTGCCCGCCGTGTCTACTGCGATCGAGCCAGCCTGGTCGTCGTCGTCGGATCCCAGGTATGTCGCATATACGAAGTCGGTTCCCTGCGGATTAACCTTCACAACAAATGCGTCGTTCGTTGAGCTCGTGTGCTGCGGGTTGAGCTGAACGTGCGGGTTCAGCGCGTTCTTGGTGGGGAAGCTTATCGAGTCAGTAGTACCCGTGACGTAAGCATTCCCAGCGCTGTCGACAGCGACACTCGTGCCATAGTCGGACGCCTCACCGCCGAGGTAGGTCGAGTAAATGAGATGAGATCCATCCGCGCTCAGCTTCGATAGAAAAGCCGCGGGGCCGCTATTGGAGAAATTGGTTGTCGGCTTGCCGAAGTTCGCCTGGATCGGGTTTAACGTGGGAAAGTCGGGCGAAAGGGTGTCGCCTGTTAGATAAGCGTTTCCCTGAGTATCGGTCGCGATGCCCAGAATATACGTACTCTTGCTTCCGCCAAAAAACGTGGCAAACGCAAGCGCGCCCGAGGCGTCGAACTTGGCGACAAACGCAAGGGCATCGTTCGTCTGAATCGGGTTTTTCAACGGAAGCGAGTTGAACGAGAACGAGTAGCCGGTCAGGAACACGTTGCCCGCCGCATCCTCGGCCGAATGCAGCGCCTGGTCGTTTTGTTTTCCACCGAAGAAGGTTGACGATGCGATGACAGGGTCGATCACCAGGGGTAGCCGCGGGTTGTAATTTCCAACTGTAAAGCCGACTGACCGATCAGGCTGGATGATGAATGCGCCATCGACGTGACGCAGCTCGGTACCCACCTTCTGATAGAGCACAGGTGCGTGTTCGACTACGTCGCCCGCCGCGGTTTCAACGATCAGATTACCGGTCGCGTCAAGACGGAGTGCGCTGGCGCCAGCGAACTGCATTGCGATTCGCGAAGGGTCTCCGCCTGGCGCAACGACGAAGTCGTATTCCAGCCCGTTTGAACCTTCGCGATACAACAGGTCGATGCCGGGATAGACGCCCTGGTACACCACCTGACCAAAGGTCGATAGCCCTGTCTGCCAGGCCGTGGCAACGTCGCCGATGAGGTAGTTCAACTTCGCGGAACGTGGGTCGAGCGGACTTGGCTTCATGTTGGGATTGGCGCCCGCCAGCCGCATTGCGACCGTTGCGCCGGCCGATCCCGTGGAGATGGTCGCTCCCTGCTCGTCGAGGGCAACGCTGGAACCCGAAGTTTGCGCGACAAACACGTCGCCCACGCGCGGCGATTTGAGCCGCGCGAAACCGAGATCCAGGCCGGTCGTCGATCTTGGCGCAGCGGCGGGGTCTGGAAGGTCTGCAACGGCCGACGAATACCAAACAGGCGGGTCGGCGTAAATGCCGACCGAGTAGGAAATCGTCGTTCCGGAAGGATCGTTGAACGCCAGATAGAGCGGGGCCAGCGACAGACCCGGAGACAAGGTATTCGCGTCGATTGGGATGACAAGATAGGGATCGCCCGAGGAGGTTGAACCGCCAGCACCAGCAACCGTCACTCCCGCCGGCAACCCGGCAAGCACGACGTCGATGAACGGCCCCGTGATCGTGGTGGAGCTTGTGTTGGTGAGGGTGAGCGATCCTACATAGAGATTCGTCTGGGGATTGAACACGAGCCCGGGTGCATCGACGGCGACTTCGTTCGAAACATCCGACGCAACGTCGATCACAGCGACTTCTGTCTCAATTGCGCCATCGGGTCCGTGGATCGTCAGGCTAGCGGTGTACATTCCGTCTGACTGAAATACGTGGCTGGCATCGATGCTGACATTTTGACCGTTCAACGTCACGGCGGCCGAGCTGGATCCAGAGGCGTCGCCCCAATCGATCGAAGCCGAGTAATCGCTTTGTTTCCCCGGAGAGCCGGTGATCTGAAATTCTGCATTCGCGCTCGTGGTCATGTTGGAGAACGAGAGCGAAGGAATGTCGAGCGACGCCAGCTTGAGCTTGGGGCCTGAGACAATCGCCTGCGTGGTACTGTTGGCCACCGGACCATCATTTCGGGAGACGACGACGACAACGGTATCGTTTCCAGGCGTGTCGAACTGGTGTGTGCCGTCGACAAAAAAGCCTGCCCCGCTAGGGTCGGGTAAAATTTCGGCCATATCGAGAGGACTTCCGTCACCCCAGTCGATCGCCGTGGTGTAATCGCTGGGCGTCGCGTCGGGATCGAGGTCGATTAGACTGCCGACATGGCCGGCAAATGTCTCTCCCGACACGACATGGACCGTACGGGTCGAGAGTTTCAGTTCTTCGACAATGTCGAGGTGGAACGGTGCGAATCTCGTGTTGCCGTTCTTGTCGGAAACGGAGAGAACACCGTCGACCGCGGTCGCGTCTTCATAGGTATGACGTGGGATGATCACATCATAAAGTGCTTTTCCAGGGTCGGCCATGAACGAGACCGGATCAAATTTGCCGTCGCCCCACTCAATCGAACCATTGAATTTCGACGCGTCGCCATCGAATCCCGCCTCTTCAACGAATGCGGTCACCTTGTCGTAGGCGCGCGTGACGAACGCAGGGCTTTTGGCACTCAGCACGATGTCGAGCGGTGAAGCGACAGTTGCATCTCCGTAATCCTGCCCAGCGTACTTCTTGTGCTCAAAGACCGTCACCAGTGTTTTGTACGTGCCCTGCTCTTTGTATGCATGCTGACCCATCACTTGAAACGTACCGTTGACGTCGACAATTTTGCCCTGGTTGAGGTCGCCGTCGCCCCAAAGAATTGTTGCGGTAAAGTCATTCTCGGTTTGTGTCGGATTCGAAGGCGTGAATGTGGCAGCGGCTCCGTCGAATTCCTGATTCTGTGCGACTTCGATCTGGCTCGCATTGACCGGAATGACGTCGGGCGACACCGAGACGACGTAATTTCTGGCGACTGCAACGTCGAACTCGGGGACATCGGGGTTTGTACCCAGCGTGTCGCTGTTGTCGCTCCAGGTGACTGCAAGGGCTCCGTTATTGAAGGCAAGCGACAGTGGTCCGCCGTATTGGGCCGTGCTTCCCAGGCCGGTAGGCGACAGAGCGTTACTGGCTCCAATGTTGATCGGTTGGGGCGTGCTAAATTGCGTGGTCCCTTCCGCCGCGACCGAGACAAATACCTGAGTTTTCACTCGATCGGGATCGTTGCGCGTGTCGTACCAGGCGACAGCGACGGCGCCTGTGGTGTCGTCGATGCCGATCGCTGGACCGAAGAGATCGCCCGAATCGGAGGAGAAGACTTCGATCGCGCTGCCCCAGGTCTTCCCAAAATCAGTCGATTGAAACACCAGAATTCCGGTCGCCGAGCCGGCCAGGTCACGAGCGGCGTACGCCGCGTAGAGCGTTCCGAAACTGTTGAGACCATGCGAAAAGACAACTTGCGGATTGCCGTCGAACAGCGTGTTTCCCAGGCCTGGAATGGGCAGACCAAGCCCTGTGAAAACCGTTCCCAGAGTCACCGGCGCGGAAAATCCGTTCGGGCCATTTCCGTCCTCGTCAATCGCGACAACGGCATTCGTGTCATTGCCTGAATCACTTTCAAAACTCACCGCGACTTGCCCGTCGTCCCACACCGCCAGCCCACCGACCGAGAGAGCGCCATTCGATCCAGCAACATCCTCGGGCGCGGAGAGCGAGCCATACTGGCCGGAGTTGAGAATCGCCAGGCTCGCCACGCGCACGTTGCCGTTCGAGAAGTCCGGATAGGCGACCCAGAGCATGTCAGTTCCGCCAGGCACGGACTGTACGGCGAGCACCGGACTGCCGATCAGTCCCGTGGTGATTTGAGCGACTGGAGTCGCGCTGAAGTTTGCTCCGCCGTCGATGCTCGCCAAGATTGTGATCGTGCCGCCTTGCGGATCGACATAGGCGAGAAATGTATCGTTGAAACGCAGGTCGGTCGCGACGGCGGGGCGCCCGGTATGGCCAGCCGCGGGCAAGCCATCGCCACTATCGGCGATCAGCGGATCATTTGGGCTGGCCTTTGACCAACTTACGCTATCGAGGCTCGTCGAAGTGAACAGACCGACATCCGACTCCGTGTTCGAGGCGACGAAGTAGGCAACGCCCAGCGGACTTCGCGTCGGAGCGATCACACTTCCCACCTGGTTTGCCGCGATTTGGCTGGCATCCACCGCACTTGTCGCGAAACGGAATGTGTCTTTCTTCGTCTTGGGATCGGTGACCTTTTCTCGAACGGTAATGACAATCGGATAGTCGAGTGAATCTGTGTACGTATGCGAGCCTGAGATCGCGATTGGCCCGGATGGGTTAAGAATCGTCGGGATCTGCCCTTGCGACGTTGTGCCATCACCCCAGTTGATGACGGCGGTGTAATTGTCAGACGATACCAATGGGTCTGGGCTCGTGATGAAGCCAACGATACCGTCAAACGACTGGTTCTCCACAGCTTGAACAGGCACCGCGCCCACGATTGGGGGCGAGTCGACGATGCGTGCTTCGCCGACGCTCGCCGAGACCACGTCATACTGCGGCGCGTCTGGATTGTTCAGCAAGGCGAAGCTGTTATCCGACCACGTGGGATGAACCACACCGTTTGCGAATACAATACCGCTAAAATCACCGGGGCCGTTATCTTTGCCTGTCTGATCAAGATTCGCGTCGGTCGCGTTGGATTCGCCAACTCCCACTGCGGTCGGAAATGGAAAAGTCTCACCACCGTCGGTGCTCACGGCCACAAAGAATTGCGTTCGTACATGACTTGAGTCGTTGCGCGTATCATACCAGCCCACAGCCACGTCACCGGTTTTCGCGTCGATCGCGATTGATGGGAGAATCAGACTATCGGCACCTCCAGAGCCGTCGACCGAGACAGGCTGGCTCCAGCTCTTTCCCAGGTCGTCCGAGAAGACCAGACGAATGATACTCGATCCCGCTGCGCCTCCTGCCAGCGCATCAGTATACGCCATGTAGATGCGGCCGGAATGAGGCCCGTCGGATTGATCCCAGACCATATTCGCTTCGGTGTCGGCCCCGCGGTTTGGCGATGCTGGCACATTCGAGCGATTGCCGAACAGAGTGGTCGTCGCCACGTTGCGATTTGGCGGGGGATTGGGCGGACCAAACGGCTTGATCCCAAGTCCATCGGGATCGACGCTCACAAGAATTTCGGCACCCTTGCCGGGCCTATCGGTGCTCGAGTCGAGTGTGCCGTCTGTCTCCCAGTTCACAATCACTTCGCCGCCTGGCCCCACCGCGATACTTCCGAAGTTGGGAAAGGCTCCCTGCGCTGTCGGAGCCGATTCAACGATCTCTTGTGGCGCGTTGAATGAGCCTACAGTGCCGGCCACCGATATTGGCGCTCCTGCCGTGACGATCATTTTGTGGACGACGTCGGCATACGAAATCCAGACGCTACCGGTACCGGGTTGCAGGCCAGGTCCCACCGCGATCGAAGGCTGATCCGCATCACCGCCGCCGAAAGTGCGCTCCAGTGTGAACGACTTGCCGCCGTCGCGACTCACTCCCAACACGACGCTACTTGGCTCACTGTCATCGAGGTAGATCACAAACAAGTTGCCGAACTTGTCCCACGCAACCTGAGCGTCCCCGCGTCCGGGCGGAAGGCCATCGCGGTCTGTAGCGATGTTGCGTCCCGTCCACGTCATCCCTCCGTTTGTGCTGTATGCTCCGTAAATCTGGCTACCACCCTTGAAGGTGTTTGACGTGACAAACATCCGTTGCGGATTGTTTGGGTCGATTGCGATGTTTGGTTCAACTTGATTACCCGACCGGTGGCTCACGTTGGTTGTCGGTGTGTAGTTCACGTGGCGAAACGTATCGGTTACCTGGACAGCAACCACATAGCCGCCAGGGTGGTCATAGCGGTGGGCGCCCAATACTGTGTAGGGTCCATCGCCTGTGCGTTGGGAAAGGTCTCCCGACGTGACGAATCCATCTCCCCAATCGATCGTCACCGCGAAGTGTGTGGGGTCGTTATCCGGAAATGCGGGAGTGAAGATCGCGACCGGCCCGGAGTATTCGTGACCTCGGCTCGACGTAATCGGCAAGCCGATAATCGAGGGGCTGTTGCCCGGTAGCTTCGTCGCGAAGGCATCGCCCGAGATGAAGTCAAATGGTCCGGTAAACAGCCGAAGATTCTCGATCCTGGCTTCATCGGTATCGCTGTAGCTATTCCCGTCCGTGGGGTCGATCGGAAAATTCGCGGACGATGTTGAACCCGTCACATAAACACCGCCAAACGAGTCGACTGCGAGCGCGTTGATCGTGTCGGAGCCTGACCCGCCAAGATATGTCGAGTAATCGAGCACTGCGTGGGTTGGTTGCTTTGAAACGTTCACCAGGTGAAACCGCGCGACGAACCCACCGCGCGAACCCAGGAGGATCGGCTGAATTGCGTTTACAACCGGCAAGTCGATTGATGCAGTTGATCCAGCAATGTAGATATTGTTGTCCGCATCAAGCGCGATGCCCTGGGCGAGATCGTCGCCGGACCCACCGAAATAGGTCGAATATGCGAGTGCAGAGCCAGTCGCCGAGAGTACGGAAAAGAATGCGTCGGACGTGCGGTGCTGGTCGTCCGTTCGCGGCCCCGCGAGGTTCGCCTGGTACGGCACGAACGTTCCGGAAAGCGGAAGCCCGACCTTGCCCGCGCTGTAGTACGAAGTCGTTTGCCCGGCGATGAAGGCAAGTCCGTCGCCATTGATTGCAATGCTGGTTCCGTAGTCTCGATTACTTCCGCCCAGGTAAGTCGAGTAGTTGATCGAGCCGTTGGGATTGTATTTCGTCACAAAAGCTTGTGCAGCGAACAAGCCTGCGCTGCTTGCATTCCCTTGCTGAAAAGCACCGGTAGTTGTTGGAAACGCGCCCGCACCTTCGGGAAATGGAGCCTCCGTCGTACCCGTTACATAAACGCTGCCCTTGGGATCAATCGCCACCGCGCTCGCAATATCCCCACCCTTTCCGCCGAGATATGTGGAATACACCAGGTCGTACGTCGTGGTCGGTCGCCCCTGATCTGGCGCGGCCTGATTGACGTGAATCTTTGTAACGAAGGCGTCGCCAATATCCGAGAGTTCGAGCGAATCGCTGGCGAGACCATCTCCACCATAACTGGGTTGAGCAGGACTCTTCAGCGGAAAACCCTGGTAATCGCCGCGGGGATCATGTGACGTGGTCCCACCGACGACGGCAATATCGCAGTTGTCATTAAGCGCGATACCCGTGCCGACATCGGTACCACCGCCTCCCAGGTAAGTTGAGAAAATGATTGAGGAACCATCCGCGCTCAGGCCCGTCACAAATGCGTCGTAGCTTCCATCCGACGTTCCAATTGGTGTGCCGCCGTTGTATTTGGCTCCCGATGGTAGGGCTGAGACACGCGGGAAATTGTCGGCCTGAGTTCGGCCGGTGATGTACGCTTCGTTATCGGAATTAACCGCGATGGCCCTGCCTTCGGTCACCGTGGCATTGGTGGTAAGTAAGGATCCGCCGAGAAATGTGACGTATACCACCTCGGTTCCGGCTGGATTCAGCTTGGCAACGAACGCATCGGCGAACCCCAGAGACGTCAGTGCCGATGTTGCGCCTTGAACGAACGACATCGATGTTGTCGTGCCGGTTATGTACGCGGAACCTTCGGAGTCCACCGCAACACCCAACCCTAAATCCGTACCCTCGCCGCCAAGAAACCGTGAGTAAGTAAGCACGGGATCGATGACGACAGGGAAGCTGGCGTTATAGGCCCCGAGCGCGAATCCCACCGTGCCGTCGTTCCGGATTTGATACTGGGCGGTTACGCTTTGTCGCACTCCGGCGACATCCTGATAGGCCACGGGAGCGTGCTGAATAACAGGCGCACTGGCGGTCTGCAGGACGAGATTTCCCTGGTCGTCAATCGACGTTTTCGTCGTGCCCGAAAAACAAAGCGCAATTCTCGAAGGATCAGCCCCCACGGCAACGTTGAAGTCGTATTCCAGGTCTTGCTGATGCGATGAGTGATAGGAGACATCAATGCCAGGATAGACGTTGTGATAATTCACCTCGCCAAATGTTTCTATACCAGTTACCCATTTCGACTCGGCATCTCCCAGCAGATAATTGACCTTGCCCGCGAGCGCATCGATCCCCTGCGCCTGCGCTGCCTGTGTGCCGACGAGATTCATGCTGATAACAGCCGAGGAACCGCCGGGTGTGGCCCCTGAGATCGCCAGCGTGGCGTTTCCTTCCTTCAAGAAGAGCGTGGAATGATCGCCGTGCGCCAGGTAATCGACACCAGACTCGCCCTGGCCGCGATTGGGCTCAAAGCTGATCGGCAGATTTGCGAACGAATTCGCTGCGGTTGCCTCTGTCTGCGACGTGGAAAGTGTGCTCAGGCAAAGCCGTTTTTCCAACTGTTCCCAGCCCGCCGCCACGATCGACCTGTTTCGATACCTCGTCGGGAACGAGCCCAAGTAGCGGCAGCGAGTTTGTTGCCTGTATGGCTTTCCGGACGTGTGAGACATTGCGAAACTCCCCCGATCGCGTTCGACGCGTGGCAACAAACTTTGCAAGGGACATGAATGCGGGGTGCCACCCGCCATGAAGAAACCTTGCGCAAACCGACCAAACGTCCACAGCGCCGCATCCACTTTGTGGATTTGCCGATCAAATCACTGAATGTCGTTGTGTACGATGAGCTCAATCGCGCATGTATTGAGGTATGGGAGACGCGATGACGCCGGGAACAAGCGATACGGACCAGCTTTTGAGACGCGTCGCAGCCGGAGACAATGCCGCGCTTGCCGATCTCTTCGATCGCCACAGTCCACGTCTACGGCGGATGGTGCGGATGCGGCTCGACCGGCGTTTACAGGGCCGCGTGAATCCGTCGGACGTCTTGCAGGATGCTTATATTGATCTCGCGGGACAGGTCCCTCGCTATCTGAGCAAGCCAGAGCTACCGTTCTTTTTGTGGCTCAGGTTTCTCACAGGTCAGCGGCTGATGCGCGTTCACCGGCAGCACCTGGGAGCGGCCATGCGCCATGCTGGCCGAGAGGTATCTCTTTACAAAGGGGCAATGCCGCAAGCCAGTTCAGTTTCGCTCGCCGCGCAGTTATTGGGACGACTCACAAGCGCGAGCCACGCGGCAATCCGCGCGGAACAGCAAGTGCAACTCCAAGCGGCCCTAAATGGCATGGACGAAATCGATCGCGAGATCATCGCCCTTCGCCATTTCGAAGAGCTAACCAACACAGAGGTCGCCCAGGTTTTGGACCTCTCGAAATCCGCCGCCAGCAATCGATATATTCGGGCGATGACACGTCTTCAGAGCATACTTGCAAACATTCCCGGTCTCATCGATTAGACCTTCACCATAGGCGTGCAGAGTTGGTCTTCATCCGGATGCCCTCACTGGTGCATGAGACTTATTGGCATGTCAGAATCAGAACAAGAAATCGCAACGATCGAGCAGTTGACCGAGGATTTCCTGGAACGGTGTCGTCGCGGCGAGCATCCTGCGATTGCTGATTACGAACGACTGCATCCGGAACTGGCTGACCAGATTCGCGCCTTTTTTCCAACGTTGGCGCTTGTTGAACAGCTGAAGCCATCGCCGCAAGACGAACGGCTCGAATCGTCGGGCCGATTTTCGCTTCGCGACGTTGGACAAGGGCAAATCGGCGATTATCGCATTCTTCGCGAAGTCGGCCGCGGAGGCATGGGAATTGTCTACGAAGCAGAGCAGCAATCGCTCGGTCGAAGGGTTGCACTCAAGGTTCTCGCGTCTGTCTCGCACTTCGTTCCCCAGCAACTTGCGCGGTTTCATCATGAAGCCCGTGCAGCGGCGCGGTTGCACCACACGAACATTGTGCCAGTGTTCGGAGTGGGCGAAGACAATGGATTGCACTATTACGTAATGCAATTCATCTCGGGCCTCGGCCTCGATCAGGTTTTCGACGAACTTCGACGGCCCAGTTTTACAGACGCTTTTGACTCGACGCGCCACGAATTCTCCACCGATCGATCAGAAGTCGCACGAACCGAAATCGCACGTTCGCTTTTTCAGGAACGCTCACACCACCGACGCGTAAACGAATTGGTTGATGAAGTCACAGATTCAGCGTTTGCAGAGGACATCCCAGCGATCGGGGCAACTCGGCGAGTAAATTCCTGCGAGACTTCGAGTTCGTTCAGCCAATCTTCAAAGCTCCTGGGCTCAAGCGATTCGAATCGTCTCTACGCCCGCAATATTGCAGAGATTGGCGTGCAGGTTGCGGAGGCGCTGGCTTACGCACACGAGCAAGGCATCTTGCATCGAGATGTCAAGCCTTCCAATCTTTTGCTCGATCTGCGCGCCAATGTGTGGGTGGCGGACTTCGGCCTTGCCAAGGCAGTAGACAATGAAGATCTGACCGAAACTGGCGACGTTGTGGGAACCGTACGTTACATGGCGCCCGAACGATTCTCGGGCAAATGCGACCCACGATCCGACATATACTCACTTGGTATTACGCTTTACGAAATGCTGGCACGGCGCCCGGCTTTCTCTGCTTCGGACCGCCAGCAGCTTCTGAAGCACGTTGCGGAAGTAGAGCCGACGCCACTACGACAGATTGACGCGTCGATTCCGCGCGATCTCGAGACCGTTATCCAGAAATCGATTGAGAAAGCGCCCGAAGATCGTTATCAAACTGCCGATGCCTTGGCGGGAGACCTGAGTTGTTTCCTCGAAGATCGCCCTGTTGGTGCTCGGCGTGTGCGGTTGCTCGAACGCGCTACCCGCTGGGCTCGGCGAAATCCCTTGCCGGCGGCGCTGGTGGCCGCGGTATTCGTGTTGCTCGCCGCTATCGGTTCAATTTCGTCGATTCTCGCCATCAGACTTGAACGTCAGGCGGTACGCGTTCGTCAAGCGAACGTCGACGCCGAGCGGAATTTTCAGGCCGCTCGTAAAGCTGTTGATGACTACTTCACACTCGTCAGCGAGGAGACGCTGCTCAACGAACCCTCACTGATCATGCTCCGCGAAAAACTGCTGCGTGCTGCCCTTGACTATCATCGTGACTTTCTCCGCGAACGAGGCGATAGCCCGGATTTACAGGCTGAACTTGCAACTAGTTTCTTGCGAGCAGGGTCTTTGCTCGCTCAACTTGGCTCGCGAGAGGAAGCGATTGCTTATTACGGGAACGCACGCGACCTCTTTACCAAACTCGCCGCAGCACAACCTCGTCAGCCAGATTTTCGTCGCAGCCTGGCCGACTGCCTCGTCCGCATCGCAACGGTACGCGGCTTTGGAGGAGCGCATCCGGAAACGGTGAAGCAAGAGTTGGCGCAGGCCGGCGTACTCTGCGAACAACTCCGAGCGGAGGACCCGACAGACATCGTCTCGCGGCACTTTCTCGTTACAGTGCTCAACCTCACGTCGCGCCTCGAGCAAAACGCGAAAAACCTAAGGGCTGCGCTGGATTTATGTCGCCATTCGCACGATGTCCTCGACGAAATCGTCGCCATGCAGCCCGATTCCCCACGCGGGCTTAGTCGCATGGCAGAGGCACACCGTAATCTCAGCATGCTGGAAACGGCGACCGGAAATTGCGAAGAAGGTCTTCGGCTCCATAAGCGTGCGATTAGCATCTTAGAGCCACTCGCCGAGAGCGATCCTCGAAATCCTTCCTATCGCCACGGCATCGGCAAGTCGACCGAGGGCCTAGCGGAAATCTATCTGAAGATGCACGACGCAGAGTCAGCAGTTCGAATGTTCGATCGCGCCCTATCCTTCTTCGAACCTCTCGCACGACAATGGGATCAGAATCCCAGATACCAAAACGAACTGGCGACCGTGCTCGCGCGATCGGCCGAGCCGCTTTCTACTGTCGGACAACACACTTTGGCGCTCGATCGAACGGAACGGGCGATGTCGATTTTGAACTCTGTTCTGAAGAAGGACGCCACGAACAATTTCAGCCTGAAAACCCTGGCGGAGTGTCATCGGATTCGAGCAAGCATTCTCAACGGGCTTGGTCGGACAAAAGACGCGGCCGCCGAGACGCTTCTGGCGAGAAAAATCGAGCAAGGCCACGTTCAGTCGGAGAGCGGAAAGTAACGCTCTGATTCCGCTCGCGCGCCAACAGCGGGCACTCCTGGACAGCTTGAGCGTTCTACTCGGCAGTCGAGTTTTCGGGATGTACTATAAGAGACTTGGTGCTTCGGTCCGGGGAAGACTGACTTGGCGTTCTCGCTCAGACAGACCTTCCTGATTGATCAAATCTAACGGATCTGAAAGAATCGAGTCAGATCGCCCGTTTTTTTGGATATAGATTAGTGGGACATCTCGAAATTGGACACGCGCGCCACAAAGCCAAGCCTGTTGCTTCGTATACGAGATGCGCAGGACTCGACGTCTTGGTGCGAGTTTACGGAAATTTACGGCCCAATCATCCGGAGTTACTGCCGCCACCGGGGACTTCAGCCAACCGACGCCGATGACGTCGTTCAGGAGATCCTGACGCAGGTGTCGCGGTCTATCGGCTCCTTTGAGTACGAGCCTGGTCGTGGACGGTTTCGCGACTGGCTTGGCACCGTGACGAGAAACAAGATCACCCGGTTCTACGAGTCGAAAGGCCGAGAGTACGCAACGATTGGTCACGATGTGTCGGCCCTCCTCACGGCACCTGTTGAGGATTCCGAATGGTCGGCCAACTTGCACGCCCGCATCCTCGAAGTCGCGTTGGTACGCATACGAGTTGATTTCGAGGCATCGACCTGGAGTGCCTTCGAGCAGATTTGGTGCCTCGGCCTTCCAGCACCTGAAGTTGCGCGTACGCTCGGAGTGACGATCGACGCTGTGTACGCGGCCAAGTCGCGAATTCTCCGGCGACTGCGAGAAGAAGTCTTGTCGTTGGCGGATGACTTGCCGCTAGCAATGTCGCCAGTCTGAGCGAGGTTAGGCGGCTCAGCGTCGATCTCAAGGACCCCTTCGGCATGATCGCCTGCCCATCGTCCGAGATGCTCCAGGACTTCCTCCAGGGCGAGCTCCCTTCCGACTCGGCGTCATCGATCCGCGTTCATATTGAGACATGCTCCTCCTGTCTCGACATCCTCGACCGACTTACCGACGATCCGGTGCTGGACCATTGGCTTGCCGTTGGGATGACCCACTCCAGCGCGATTGCTGGTCGGGCGTTGAAGCAAGGTCTGCAGTCGTCGCGCGTGGCCGCTTCGCTTCGGCTTCTGGGGCCGCCAGCGCGAACGGGCGACCTCGGCACGCTGGGCCCTTATCACATCGAAGCCGAAATCGGTCGCGGTGGCATGGGCGTAGTTTATCGCGCGCGTGATCAAGCACTTGGCCGCACTGTCGCGTTGAAGGTGCTCCGGCACGACGCGGACGATGAGCGCGTGCGGCAACGTTTCACCCGGGAGGTCCGCGCCGCGGCTCGGGTCGAGCATGATCATCTTGTCCGTGTCTATTCAACCTCCGACCTGGCCGATCCCGTTCTCTATTTTGCGATGGAGCATCTGGCGGGGCTGAGCCTTGCCGCACGAATCCGAATGCACGGTCGACTCGGCCCGCGCGAGGCTGCCGAGACCGTCGCGCAGGCCGCAGACGGGATCGCAGCGGCCCACGCCGCAGATCTCGTGCATCGTGACATCAAGCCGGACAATATCCTGCTCGACTCTGTCACCGGTCGCGCCAAGGTGGGGGATTTCGGCTTGGCTCGGCTCGCAGCGGAAGTATCTGACCTTACCCGCGACGGCGTCATCGCCGGTACCCCTGCGTACCTCAGTCCCGAACAGGCTCGGGGAGATCGCGACGCCGGCCCGCTTGCCGACATCTACGCGCTTGGTGTCACTCTCTACGAATGCCTTGCCGGCGAAGTGCCCTACCGTGGTGTGCCTCACCAGGTCGTCCATCAGATACTCAACGACGAGCCCAGATCGCCACGCTCACTGAACGATCTCGTCCCACGTGACCTTGAGACCGTGTGTTTGAAGGCGATGGCAAAGGAGCCGAATCGCCGCTACGCATCGGCCCGCGAGCTGGCAGACGACCTGCGGCGCTATCTTCGCGGCGAGCCCGTGCGCGCTCGCCCTACCGGTCTCGGGACCAAGCTCTGGCGGCTCGTCAGGCGCAAACCGCTGGCCGCGTCCCTCACCGTAGCGTTCGTAGCAGCCTTACTGGGCGGATCGATCATATCCACCGTCTTCTGGCGGCGCGCCGAGGCAAACGCGACGCTCGCAGCGAAGCGCGGCGACGACGCCCAGCAGAACTATCGGCAAGCGCGCGACGCCGTCGACAAGCTCTATTTCAAATTCTTTTCCGGCGGTCTGCTGAACAAGCCAGGCTTAGAAACTGTTCGCGCTGAAATCGGTCGCGAGATTCTTAAATATTACCGCGAATTTCTTCGAGAGCATGCAGACGATCCGAGACTCCGCGCCGATATGACCGAAGCGGCTTTGAGAGTCGGCTATCTCACGTCAGTACTCGGCGACAAACGAGACGCTCTCGATGCCCTGGAGCAGGCGAGAGAGCTGCTCGAAGCGAACGTTCGTGATCAAGCGGGCGACCTCAAGCAACTCCGCGAGCTAGGCACATGCAACGACCAGATCGGTTTCATGCTCCAGCAACTTGGTCGTAGCGTCGAAGCCATATCCGCGCACCGCCGCGCCTGCGAGGTCTACCGCATGCTGATCGAAGCCGATCCGAACGACCCATTCTGGCGCCGCCTGCTCGGTCACGCATTCGGAAATCTCGCCAACGCGTACAGCTTCGTCGGCAATAAGCCCGAGGCGCTGGCCGCCTATGGTCAGGCCCGAGAACAATGCGCCGCCTTGATTCGACTCGATCCGGCGAATCGAGGTTATCGAGCGGATCTTGCAATGACGCTCAATAACATGAGCATGCTCATGGAGCCGGGCGAACCTTTTCTCGCGGTGTTGCGCGAAGCCCTGGCACTACGCGAGGGCATAGTTTCCGAGATCCCTGGCGATGCCTATGCCAAACGCAACCTGGCGCGCACTCGCTTCAATCTGGCGATAAACCTCCGCAACCTCGGCCGTCTCGACGAGTCGCTTCAAAACTTCGACGCCGCGATCGCGCCTCTGCGTGAGATTTACGTTGCAAATCCCGAAGAAGTCAGTCACGGTAGAGAACTGGCCGCCGCCCTTCACGAACGGGCCAAAACGCTCCAAGAACTCAGCCGTTTCGCGGCCGCTGCGGAGTCCCTCACCGAGGCCGTCAAACTCTACGACAAGGCTCAGGCGGCCGACCCCGAAAACGCGATCTATCGGGCGTGCCTGATCGATGCCTATCACGTCATGGCCGATGTTCACATGAAACTCGGCCGCCGCGATCAAGCGCTCGACGCACGGCGTGCCGCGATTCCACTTCTCGAACAGATTGCCAACATTCAGCGTGACGATCCCACGGCCCTTGCGGAACTGACCAAGGCAAGAAGTGCCATCGCCGATCTACTCGCGCCTTCTGGTCCCTAGATTGGCTCACACGCGCCGCCGACGTCGCGCGACTGCACCCAGTGTGACCAAACCGGCGGACGCAAAGCCGACCATTGTGCTCGGTTCGGGGGTCGAGAGGCCGTTGAAATCTTGGGCGATTTCGCCACCGTGGGCGTAGCCGAGCCCAGTGTAGCTGGCGGTGCCTAAGAAGTTGCCGTTGACGTCGTAATGCTCGATAACGCCCGTGCCAAAATATTCAAACCACAGCGTACGATCGACATCCATCGCGAGCGCAGTTTTTGCTCCGCCGTCGGCGTCGCCGAACGAAGACAGAATCGTTCCCGTCATCGTGTAATCGGTGATAACGCCTGTCGCGTAGCTCTGGATCCACAATGAGTTGTTCCATTTGTCGTATGTGATGCCGTAGTCGCTGCCGTCGCCGGTGTAAAACAATACTGTGACTGGTCCGCCCCATTGGGTGTCGGTGCTCACAACTGCCCCGCTGTTGCCGAATTCAACTGCAAAGTTGTTCACGCCATTCGTTGTGCCGTCGAAGAAGAAATGCTGGAAAGCGAAATTGCTCGTAAGGGTCGTGCCGTCTTTCGTGACTGTCAGGCTATCGACGCCGGTGTACTCACCGCCATAGTACGTGCCTTGTTGACCTGTAGTCCGCACGACGTTCGGGCTGGCAAAAACCGCAATAGGGCCTTCGACTCCCGTGTAGGCCGAATTGTAGTTAATTGACGATCCTTGGATGGCGTCGAGTGTGGCGCCTCCGGTGGCGTAGTTGAAGACGTCAGTGATGTAGTACGTTCCGATCGGTCCCGGGCCGGCTTGCGCGTTGCCCCCCGCGGCGATAACAATAAACACCGAAACGCTTGTCCAGACGACGATCGCAGTCAGGCCTGCGCGGCATCGCGAAAGAAAATCCGTAAAACGCATCATTCCAGGGTGCTCCCACTTATGAAAGGATAACCGGAACAGGAACGCCAAATCCTAGCAACGCCAGATGCGACCATCGGGCGGCGATGAGGTATGACGTCGAAATGAGCCAGGTCAGCGACGACTTGGTTAATCCGTCACGTGAGCGATCGCAGGCAGCGTGCGGAACGCACGGCGATAAACAACCGCGGAAACAAGGAAAACAGAATCAGAGAAAGCGACAACACCTGTTGCCGCCATTAAATATCCATCGCGACGATCAACCTGACAGGAAAGTAAACAACGTCCAAGCGGCAACGGGACTCGTGTGCCGCAGAGCACAGATCAAGCAGAGTTAGAGTTTCGCTCCTCATGCTATCTACGCATGTAAAATCTCGCATGCACATGCACCATTACCCTAGCGACGTCACCGATGCCCAGTGGGCTTTGATCGAGCCGCTTCATCCAGTTTCCAACCGCGAATGACCTCGTAAGACTCACCTTCGAGATGTCGTCAGCGCTGTCTTCTACATCCTCCGAACCGGCTGCCAGTGGCGTTATCTGCCGATCGATTTTCCACCCAAAAGCACGGTATGGCGATACTTCGACGATTGGCGGAGTAACGGCACGCTCGACACGATCCATGACGTGCTTCGCAGAAAAACACGAACCGCCGAGAAGCCCTACCATCCTCGCACCTCTGCAAGTGTCGACAGCCAGTCAGTCGATACCACATCTGGCGGCGAGGAGCGAGGCCGCGACAACGCCAAAAACGTCGATGGGCGAAAACGCCATATCGTAGTCGACAGCATGGGCTTACTGCTCGCCGTTTTGGTGACTGCCGCCAGCATCGACGACGCTACGGCGGCGGCAGAACTGTTCGGCAAACTGGGGGCCAGCCGATGGGTAGGTGGTCACGATGTACGGCGATCAGAAGTACCACAATATGAAACTGCATCAGTGGGTGAAGGACAATGCGCGATGGGATCTCTCGATCGTCAGACGTCCGAAGGGATTGGATGGTTGGGTGAAGCTACCGATCCGTTGGACAGTGGAGCGGACGTTTGCATGGCTGGGTCGATGTCGACGCCTGAGCAAAGACCGAGAAAAGAGCGCTTTGTCCTCTGAATCGTTCGTCAAGCTGGCGATGATCCAGTTGATGCTCCACCGACCGCACCCCAACGAAGCTGATGCCGAGTTTGCATACGGGAAGTCTGCGTGATTCTCATTGTGGGACAGACTTCAAAGTCCGTGGATTAGAAAAGCCACGCGACACCGGCCACTGCGACGTTCCAGATATGCCCTGGCAAGGCCTAAATTAGCGCAATCTATCCACAATATGCCCCCAAAAGTGCCCCCAATTGTTTTTGGGCGGCGTGCGGGGCCATCGGTAGGCTGAGATCGATTGTCCTCAATCGTGGGAACCTGTGCTACCAATCACGCGCTAGACCGCGTTTGATGAATGATCCAACTTACTTCGTAAGTTGTTTTGTCTCTTAGCCTTTCCAAAAAGATCAGATTCATGGAAAACAAAAAAAGACACCTTCGGGATGGCCCCGAAGGTGTCTTTTTTAAAATGCCGAAGACAGGAGTTGAACCTGCACGACCTGTTACGGTCACTAGGACCTGAACCTAGCGCGTCTGCCAATTCCGCCACTTCGGCGTGGTGAAGGCACTATACCATAATCGATGGCCGACACGTCAAGCCCAGCATCGTTGAATTGTTTGTAAGCCCCTGTTGCTCATCGGGTTGTATCGTCGATAGCGGTTGCAAGCCTTTTGGCGATTTGGTGCGGGCTTTCATCGCCGGATAGCACGAAGGGGTTGACTTCGGTAAGGCCGCGAAACCAAGTGCCTTGACGCTTTGCGAACTGCCGGGTGCGGGTTTGCACGAGTTCGATCATTCGGTCAAAGGAAATATCGCCATTGATATGAGCGATTGTTTCCTTGTATCCCACCCCTTGTGCGGCAACGTCACTCAGTGGTTGAGGGGCAGATTGGAGTCGTCGCACTTCGTCGACGAGGCCGGTCTCGTACATCGCTACGACGCGCGTATTGATTCGCGCGTTTAGCTCGGGGCGCGGCCTTTCAAGCGCGAAGACCGGCACGCCTACGACTGGACGATCGTGCTCTTGTTGATGTTGAGAAAGCGGGATGCCGGTCAGTTCGAATACCTCGATCGCTCGAATTAGCCGTCGGCGATCGTTGAGATGAAGTCGTGCCGCGATTTTGGGATCGCAGGCGTGAAGGCGATCGAGCAGTGTTTCGTTTGTGAGGAGTTCCAGGCGATTGCGCAGTTCGGCGTCGGCCGGGGGGCCTTCGAAGATCCCGCGAAGGAGGATTTTGAGGTACATCGGTGTGCCGCCGACAAAGATCGCGCGATGTCCCCTGCCCTCGATTTCGAATACCTTTTCGATGGCCAATGCGCGGTAATCGGCAACACTTGCCGACTCCCATGGATCAAGAACGTCGATCAGGTGATGAGGCACTCCCTCACGTTCGGCAACGGTTGGCTTCGCCGTTCCGATGTCCATGCCGCGGTAAAGAGTCATGGAATCGAGCGCGAGGATTTCGGCGTCCAGCATTCGAGCCAGTGCCACGCCTACGGCACTTTTGCCCGATGCCGTGGCGCCGGTGAGATAAATTGCACGGTGAAGCGGGTTGGATGACATTGCTTGATGGTATGTCGCTACATCGCGGGCGGCAATCCGACATTTTTGTTGCGTTCGGCGCGTTTTGGGCAAGAAGCTGCGTATTCGGAGATGTGTGGCCTGCGGTTTGCTCAATATGGGCGGCGTTCGCCAAAGTTACCTGCGAAAGCAACATGGAACCCTGTTGAGGCCCTGCGAAGTCATGCCAACCCAGCTCAAAGAAGGAATCGCGGTTGCCGATCTTGACGCTGTGCGCGAATTCTTGCTCACTGGACGCGAAATTCCGCGCAACGATCCTCCCAAAAAGCCGCACCGCAAATCTCAGCCCCCAGTCCTCGTTCACAACGGAATCACCCGGGCTCGCGGTCATTCACCCGCCAAAGCCTAACATGCATGATATTGTATTTGCCAATTGAAGGCGGTTGAGCGAATCGCCAAATATCGAGCGGAGACCTGATTCACACGTTCATCCAGTCACCATTTACACATCTTCCTCAATTCAAAGTTTTCAGGTTCGCGGCTCGGAGCTGAGTTCACGCAACCGAGCCTAGACCGCAAGAGTGCGACGCAAGCGCATACCTTGCAACGAGCCACCCGATCTCGAGCCACTTCTGGCACGAGCAGTCCCTATGTACGCGCAAAGAGATCCACAACCGAGCCGCATGCGTCAATGCACCTTTGCGGCTCGGTTGTGGATCGGCCCCGATTCATGCCTCGGGTGTAAAGCCGAGAACGATGTTGAATTGAGCGGCGAGAGCGTTGATTTTCGAGTCCGGAACCGCCGCGAAGTCAATCGTTACAGAGTCGCGGGTCTTCTCATCTTTAATGCTGCGCCAGATACCGTCCTTGGGATTGCCGGGGTCGCCTTTGACATAGCATTGGGTCGTGAGCAGGTTTTTACCTTGCGCGCCGATCTTGAAGTGAATGTGCGGGGTGCGCCCGGGATAGGCGATTGGTTTGACGGTTCGGAAGTAATATTCGCCGGTTGAACCGGTCAGGAAACGGCCGTAACCCTGGAAGTTGCGGTCGCGTTTTTCGGCGTTGCTCGTGCCGGAGTGTAGGTAAGCTCCGCGTCCGTCAACCTGCCAGATTTCGACGAGCGCGTTGCGAAGCGGGTTTCCCTTCGCGTCGAGAATACGCCCTGATAAGTGCGTCACCTGGCCGACGGCTGGGGTGATGCTGTCGGTAATAATGAGCAGGTCGTTGTCGGTATCGAGCGGCAACTTATCTGGGTAAAACGGCCCCTCAGTTTGCGCAGGTGTTTTCACCAATTCTTCGGCGAATGCGCCTTGGACCGTCGAAAACGCGAGCGTGCCCAGCGAGACCGTTTTCAAGAATTCGCGGCGACCGCGGCGGGAGAGTGGCGACGACATGGCATTAGGCTCCTGGTCGACCAGTGCAGGAATGTCGAATCTCGTTCAGTCTAATGCAGCCGATTTGCAGTAACAATCGAGCAAATCACTCATCGTCGTTTCGTTATCTGAAAACCGGGAAGCAGATCGGCACGTGTCCACCGCCCGATCGGGATTAACTTGAATGATTCCATATAAAAGCGAATCTCCCAGCGAGATTGGAGGATTCTCGCTGGGAGAGCGTTTTATCGCAGCGTTCGAATCGTCGTCGGCGATGATTGCTGACGCGATTGAGGACCAGCGAATCAAGGCACGGCAAGATCGACGGTATTCTCGCCAGATGTCAAATTGACCGCCTTGTTGAAGCCGCTAAGCGTGTTGATCTTGGAGGCCTCTGCGCCCACGAGCGAGACAGCGTTTTCGCCGACGAGCGTTGTGAGCTGATAGTGACCTTCAGCGTCGGCGGTGGCGATTGCTGAAGGGGCCGACTTCCGATTGATGTTCGCTGGGTTGAACATCACCTGAATCTTGGCCAACGGTTTGCCTTTGCGCGTGACCTTGCCTTTGACCGTCGCCGAATCGGTGGACGAACTCGCGTGAGGAGTGCCGTCGCAGCCGGCGATTGCGAATAATCCCAGGGAGGCCAACGCGATCCAGCGTACGCGTGCAGTTTGTTTCATGAGTTGATTCGCACCGTTTCTGGTTGAATTATGGTGGTAAACTGCGAGCGCACGACTAGTAAGAATCGGCCGAGATGACTTCATTGCCGGACATCGAGCCGAGGGCCCACCATGTCTGCGGGCTGATGCTCGACTTCACAAACCTCACGGTGCCGTCCATCATCAAAACGTTCGCCCCGCCGGAGTGGCGGCTCGATGCCGTGATCGCACCGTTCGGCTGGAATCCTTGCGTGTCAAACTCGCAGGAGATGGTGTTGGGCGGCATCACGTGGGTGTAGCCCGACGAACTTGGATGACCCGTGTACCAAACGCTACCGGCAGGGAGGAACTGTCCCATCGCAGCTCGTGCTGCCGTGACGACGTTCAACGCCTTGCAGTTTTGATAGAAGAGCTGCGGATTCGTTGCCCAGGCGGCCTGTCCCTGGAAAAGCGTCGAGCTTGGATTCATCCCGTCGAGCGGTTGCGGCGAAACAAAGAGGTTGCCGATGCCTTTGACGCGTTCGGAATAGCCAGCCGTGTTGCTCGTGCCGTCCGTAATATTGTTCAGATTAACCGAGCCCTTGAACGGTCCACCCGGAGCGCCGCCGCCACCGATCACGTTATAGGAAACCATTGCAAAGGGGCCGGTCCAAAGCGATAAAGCTGCCGTATAGATGTTGGGATCGGCACCGAAATTCGGGCCGTAATTCGAGTGACTTGTGACTGACGTTAAGCGATCGGAATCAGATGGGCAGCTCATGAAATTGACGGCGGTGTACTGCGCCGTCGTGTTCTGGGGACAGCCGGGATTCGCGGGTGCAAGCGCCGTCGCAAAGTTAATTGCATTATACAGTTGCGACTGCTCCATGAACGGCAAAAGCATGACTGTGGACGAAAAATCGGCCCAGGCGTTGGTCAGATCGCCCGGCGGGATGGCATTGGCGGTTTGCTGATAATTGTGGATTGCTAGGCCAAACTGTTTCAGATTGTTGACGCACTGGGCGCGTCGAGCCGCTTCACGCGCGGCCTGCACGGCCGGCAATAACAGTGCAATAAGCACAGCGATGATCGCAATCACCACTAACAGCTCGATCAGTGTGAAACCCGAGGAATGAGTGCGCTTCAAGACGATCTCCTTTCAGCGTTCGTGGACGCAGTGCCCAAGGGGGAACTTGAAACTGGAAGGATCAACGAATTCTCTAGCACGATGTCTTTAGGTGTATTGAAGCAGTCGAACGCAGTCAAATACAAACTTGAGACTATTCGTGCATTCATCAAAGCTGTGAGGCCAACCGCCTGACCTGGTACAGGCTCGGTTTGCTTCCTTGCTCACCCTTACGATTAAAGTGCCTACCTGTTTTGGAATTGGGCTCAAATAACTTCGTATTCTTGAACAGGCTTTCATGTTACTGACTCACGGTCTCTTAAGCAGTCCTCAATGGTTTGACTTACCGTAAGTGTTTGACGCTGAAGGCCCCGTCGTTCAACCGAAGGCGCATCGGCAAACCTGCGGTCCGCGCGGTGTTCGTTTTTGGCAGTTCAGTCTCGCCGTTTCACCTGTTCAATTTGGAATGTGAAGACGGTACGCGCGTTGCGGCTTCGACTCTGCAATCACCATTTCTACAAGGTCAGCCTCAAAGACCGCTCCCAATCCCCCTGCCTATCTTACCGGGACTCTCAGTGTCGAGTTGGGGGTTTGGAACTCGTTTGATGATCGATTGCAACGCAATCAGCGATCTCAGATCGCTCTGACCGAAAATCGTAAGTATATGATCCGCGACGGTCTTGATTCATTTGACCAGACTTTTCAAACTCACTCTTCCGATAAAGTACGAACGAATAAGAACTGCGATTTGCACGGCACGCGCACGCTTATCAAGGCACGATGTGAGTGATGGCATAATGTCGGAATCCCAAGCTAAACCAAGATCCGACGCACCGAATCGCCCGATCGGCGAAGGTCAGGCATCCCGTCCTGGCCCCGAGCGCTGGCGAAGCGCGGTCGAGGCGGCGGGATTTGGAACATACGAGGCCGATCACATCCGCAACACGTTCGATGCTTCGCCGCAACTGTCGACGATCCTCGGCATCGCGCCAGGCGTGAATTTAACGCCAGAGTCCTTACCGGCATCGACTCATCCTGACGATTTGCCTCTCGTTTACGAAGCGGCGACTCGATCGCTCGACCCGAATGGGAAGGGAAAGTTCGATATCGAGCATCGGGTCATTCAGAAAGATGGAACTGTGCGCTGGGTCATGGCACGCGGGCATACTGAATTTGATACCGATCCGGCTACGGGAAAGTTGCGTCCGGTGGTGTCGCGTGGTGTCGTCGTCGACATAACCGAACGTAAAGAAGCAGAAGTAAAGATCAAGGAGAATGAAGAACGCCTCACGATGGCGCTTCAGGCGTCTCGGATGGCGGTCTGGGAGTCTGACCGACAAACAAATTCATTCTTTTTCACACAAGACAATGATCGCAACGTCGTGGGCGAACAGCGTTCGACGATCGACCACGTGTGGAGCCGAATTCATGCGGATGATGTCCCTGGATTTCGTGTCGCAGTTCAACGAGCGATCGAGCTAGGGGGCGACTTTTGCCACCAGTTGCGCATCAGACGCGTTGACAGCGAAATAACTGATTGGTGTGAGATTCGCGGTCGCGTGCATCTGCGACCCGGAATGGCACCGAGGCTATGCGGAGTCGCTGTTGACATTAGCGACTCGAAGCGAAGTATCGAGCTTCTCAAGCGGAATGAGGAAAGACTCCGACTTGGAACGGGGATCGCCGGCGTCACGATCTCCGAGGTTGACTACCTCACAAACGAAGTCCATCTCTCGCCCGAATCGGCCGCGCTCTTCGGATACGAACCGCGCGAGATGGTCGTCCCTCGCGAGCAAATCCGCGAGCTGTACCATCCTGAAGATCGCGAAGCAATGCTGCGCGCGTTGAACGAGACTCTCGACCCAGCGGGAAGCGGCGAACTCTCGCTCGAGGTCCGAATCATTCGACTCGACGGCCAGCTTCGATGGCTAGCAATTCGCCAACGAGTCTTCTTCGAAAAAACGCCCGACGGCGAAATGCGGCCGACACGCGGCCTTTATGCCGTACGCGATATCACCGAACAAAAAGAGCGTGAATCTGCCTACCAAGCCGCCCAGGATCGGCTCGCGCTGGCCGTTTCATCGGCGCGTATGGTGGTCTGGGAATGGGGCGTTGCAAGCGGTTCGATGGCCGCGAGCGACAATTGTGCAGATGTTCTCGGCTTCACGCTCAATCCCAACGACCTTGGCCTTGAACACATTCACCACGATGACCGTGCGCGGATGAGCGAGGCGGTTACCGCCGCGATCGAAACGGGCCGAGACTTCCGTATCGAAGCGCGTTTAATCCGCCCCGATAATGGTAAGGAAATCTGGCTCGAGGTTCGCGGCCGGTCGCACGCTGACGTCGGTTCACGCCCGCGGCTTTTCGGCGTCTCGGTCGACATTTCCGCTTCGAAGCAAGCGCAAGAACAGATTCGCCGCAACGAAGAGCGCCTGCGCATTGGCACGGAGGTCGCCGGAGTCGCCATCGGCGAGATCGATTATCGGACCGACCTCGTTCACCTTCCCGGCGAGGCAGCGTTGATTCTCGGCTTGCCGCCGGAAAGCGTCACGATTACTCGAGGCGCCTTGGTCGAACTCTGGCACGCCGACGATCGCGAGCATTTTCTTACGCAGAAGTCAAGCAGCGTTGACCCGGCGGGCGATGGTCAGTGCGCACTCGAGATTCGTCTCAATCGACCGGAAAGCGACGCACGTTGGGTCGCCGTGAGGTACCAGGTCTTCTTTGCGTCCGACAGCGAAGGGGCACGAACGCCGCTTCGAGGGCTTTTTGCCGTTCGCGACATCACTGAGCGGAAGAAGGCTGAATACGAGTTAATCCTGACGACCGAGCGACTCAAGACCGCGGTAAAAACCGCAAGGCTCGCCGTCTTCAACCAGGACCTCGACCTACGATATACGTGGATCGACAATCCGCCGCTCGGTCTCCCGCCTGAAAGATTCATTGGCAAGACAGACTACGAAGTCTATCCCGACCGCGCGCTCACCGATCAGCGTGCCGAGCTGAAGCGCCGCGTGATGGAGTCGGGCGTTGGTATTCGTACGGAGGTTTGCCATACGATCGAAGGTTCTGAATATCATTTTGAAATGTTTATCGAACCATCGCGAAATGCTGCGGGAAAAGTCATTGGCATAACGGGTGCAGCGCTCGATATCACCGAGCGTAAGGCGGTTGAACGCAAGCTTCAGGAAGCCGATCGCCATAAGGACGAGTTTCTGGCGATGCTGGCCCACGAGCTGCGCAATCCCCTGGCCGGCGTTTCGAATGCGCTTCAAGTTCTGCGAATGCCCGAGGCCGAACCGGCTGATATCGAATGGGCCTATGAAGCCGCCAATCGCCAGATGCGCAACCTTACTCGGCTCTCCGACGACTTGCTCGACGTTGCGCGAATCGCGCATGGCAAGATCCGGCTCAAGCCTGAACGAGCAGATTTCGTCGCGATTGCCCAGCGCGCGCTGAGCAACGTGCGACCGGTCATCGCCTCACGGCTTCAGAAGCTTGTGGTCGACCTGGAAACGACGCCCTTAATGGTCGATGCCGATCCCACGCGAATGGAACAAGTGTTGATCAATATCCTCACAAACGCGACCAAGTACTCGAATCTGCAAGGTGAGATTCTCGTGTCGATGGGTGTCGAAGGTTCGCGCGCTGTGTTCCGCGTCAAGGATTCGGGCATTGGCATTGCGCCCGAAAAAATCGGCGGAATCTTCGACCTTTTCACGCAGATCGATACTTCGCTCGACCGCACGCCCGGCGGCCTCGGTGTTGGTCTCGCGGTCGCGCAGCGATTGGCCATCATGCACGGCGGTCGCGTCGAGGCGTCGAGCGATGGATTAGGGAAAGGCAGCGTCTTCTCCGTTTGGTTGCCCATTCCCCAAGATACAATTGACCAGAAACCCACACAGCCAGCGTCTTCCCAAATACCGAAGCGCCCGCTTCAAATCCTCGTCGTCGAGGACTCGCCCGACATTCTCCTCGGTATGAAGCTGTTACTCACTCGCGCAGGGCATGCAGTCGTCCCAGCGAGCGAGGCGACTTCCGCGCTCGAAGCAGCGCGCAAGTTACCGTTCGACGTCGCGATTCTCGACATCGGCTTGCCTGGGATGGACGGTTACGAACTCGCCCGCGAGCTACGCGCAACCGCCGTCACCCCGAATATGCTTCTGATCGCCTGCTCGGGATATGGCCGTGAAGAAGATCGAGCATCGTCGCTCCTCGCCGGCTTCGACCACCACCTGGTCAAACCGGTCGATTACAAATCACTCACGGCGCTTCTGAGCATGCTTCAGACGCGTTAAAATACGGAGGCTGGGCAACCCGCACAGGCCACCCAGCCTCACGCGTGCTCCTCTCGGCAAGAAGAGGAGCGTTCCCTAAACAAGTGCGTTTGAGCCTGGTCCGGGTTGGCGTCGACCAGCTCTCTATAAGGGAGTTATGAGAGCTGGAGCGTTTTCTTGTATCGAGGCGCGATTTTTTTGAATTTCGCGCGAAGGAACGCCCCGTCGCGGTCCAGATGTTGTCTTTTTTTAAACGTTTTTAAGCCTTACAGATCCCAAACGCGCCTACCACCCAAGAACATTGTGATCTTCCCGTCCTCGCTGATCTTCAAAGTCGGACCATGGAACGAAGCCGCAAGCGCCGCCAAAGTTCGCGCTCCTTCAACCGCTCGCGCCACGCGCAACACTTCGGGGGCAATCCGCAATATCGCCCCAAACGTCAGCAAGCGACCTTGGCGATCGACGACAACCGCCCCATCGATGCACGCAAGCGACTCGATGACCGTCGCGTCCAAATCCAGCAGCGTCTGATTGCGCACCAAATGATGCAGCGACCGTTTTGCCACGCGCGGTGAAAGGTTGTCGGGATCGTGGGGATCGTCTTCGGCAATCTCATCGACGATTCGGTCGGCTGGCGCGATCAGTTGCGAGAGCGAGTTCACCGCGTCTCGCGTGACGACGAAGAGGGCGCCCCTGCGTGCTTCGCTCAGGTTGAGCGCGGCCTGGAAGATCACCCGAGCCATTTCGGGAGCGACAGTTGGACCGACCGCCGTGCACCAGCCTTCGAACTTCGTTGGAATGTCGAGCATCCGCCAGCGGGCGTCGCTGAACGAAAACGCGAGCGATCCGTGGGAGAAAATCTTGATTTCCTGCGACGGTGTGAGCACAAGACAGATGTGGCGGCCGTTCCTGGTCGCCAGGGCGTGACCGTGGTATGGCCGCGGACAAGGCGTCGCGAGCGGTTCGCTCCCTTGTGTTCGCTCAGCCCAGCGGTGAATGTCGATCGCGCGAATCAAGTCGCCCTGATTATCGACCAGGTAGACCGTCTTTACGCCGTCGCAAAGTCGATGGAACCCCTTGATCGCCGTCAACCGCACGTTGTAACGCGGAGCGCCGGCGAGAGTCGGGCGGAGGGGAGATGCCGGATCGTGCGGCGTACCGAGCAGCAGCGCGCCCGTGGACACCCGGCGATTTTCGTACGTCGAGAGCGCAGCGACTCGAAGCGCCTCGATTGCGGCAGGAATTCGGTGGGGAAAAGGGGCGTCGAGGAAATCGGTGACGATCATGTCCTCGATTGCGAAGTGAAACATGTCGGTGAGCTGCGATGTTTCGAGTTCGAACATCGAGCGATACCGCATGTCGAGCAAATTGAGGATCAGGTCGATCAGTTTTCTCTCGGCCGGCAAAAAAGGCGCGGGGCTGCTGGGTTGCAGCGAGTAGCGCGTACCGAACCAGTCGATCTCAACCCCAACGCCTGCCGGGTCTTCGATCACCCGGTAATACGTTTTCCGCGTGTTGGGCTCAGGGCTAAGAATGCTGCGATCGCCGGCGGCCTCGAGAACGGCGTCCGGAAAGAAATGCTCGACATAACGGCGAAAAAACGTCTGATAAAGCCCAAGAATGCGCGAAGGAGTTTGCCCACGAGCTTGAAAGACATCTACCTCATCAATCATCGCTGAGCGGCTCCCTCCCGACGACCCAAAGCCTGAGAGCAGCCCCGGACGAGCTCATCCAGGTGCGCCATTATCGTAACGTACCGCCGCGATCTTGACACCCCCTGCCCTCGTCTCTGTTCACGGCACAATTTGGCGTCTCATATCCGGCCATTCGCATGCGAACCGCCGCATTCTCCCTGGGCGTTGGTCCGCCGCTTCGCTCCCCAGCAAATTCGCGAGGGAACATACCTGCCTTGGTCGCCCAATTTCGCCCTGACAATCGTCTGGCGCGGAATCGCTCCCGTTTCCTGCGTGCAGCCTCTTTGGGCAACCTGCACGTTCGAACCGAGTATTCCAAAAAAAGCCGCCTCTGCAACTCGCGCCAGCAATTTTAATCGAATAGTAATCTTCTTCGAAGATCCAGCCCGAAAAGAAACTACAGCCCGCGATTTGGCCAAACTTGAATGGCAGCGATGACCACAAAGGATCGACTCACATCATATCCGACAATCTCAAAAGAATAGGAGAATTTCATTCTTAAGGAATACGTTTACGTCGAGTTTTTTTGTATAGAACTGTCAACGACATGGCAAAAAAGTTCGGCTTGCTTATTGGCTTGCAGCAAAATTGCTCAAAAAACAGGCATTTTTGCGCGAACGACAGATTTGCAAACTTTTTGCCGAAGAGACTTGTGATGTGCGAACTTCTTGACTACTATCATCCTTCAGGTCACAGCTCTCCGTGTCCCACGGTCCTCTCGGACCGGTCCATTCGTAGTATCCTCTCCCTGAATGCCTCAATCGGCAGCGAGCCTGGCAAGGGCGTCCCTGTCTCGAACGATGTGCGCCCTTGCGCCTTGAGCACTGGCAGCGTCTTCCCGCGTACGCCATATATGCTCCGTTATCCCGTCGGAGGACTGCGTATTTAACTCGCCGCTGATTGACTCTCAATTCGGTGTCGCGCGCAAGTAGTGTTCCACAGTCCCCTCTCGTTCCCTGGAGGAAAGCTCCATGTCGCGAACTCGTCTGAGGTCGGCCTTCACGCTCATCGAACTGCTCGTGGTAATCGCCATCATCGCCGTGCTGATTGCCCTGCTCCTCCCTGCAGTCCAGGCCGCGCGTGAAGCGGCTCGACGCGCCCAGTGCGTCAACAATCTCAAGCAAATTGGCCTCGCCGTGCACAACTACGAGAGTTCCAACGGCTCGTTCCCGCCGGGCGAAAAAGGCTGTTGCTGGGGTACCTGGTGTGTGTTCGTCCTTCCCTTCATGGAAGGAACGGCACTCGCCAATTCCTACAACTTCTACGGTAGTAACAACCCCAGCGGCGGCGCAGCCGACGGTTACATGCGCTACGCTGGTGCAGCGAACACAACCGTCGCCTATTCTCAAGTGAAAACGTTCATGTGTCCGACCGACCCTAGCGCGGGCAGGGCTCGCGCCGGCAACCAAACGCGTTATCACAACTATGTCGTGAACTACGGCAACACCGACCAGGCGCAAACCGGGGCGTACACCATCCCCCTGCCCTCGAATCCGGCCGTGCAAGTTCGTTTCAGCGGCGCCGCGCCCTTCACCGACATGGGCTCCCCGTTCATCGACGACACCGGTTACGCGGTCGGCTTCGCCACGCTCCCCCCCGCGAAAATCTCGACGATTACCGACGGCACAAGCAACACGCTGATGGCGTCGGAAGCCCGCATCGCAAACCCCGCGGACGATAATGACTTGCGCGGTTACACGTGGTGGGGCCCAGGCACTTCGTTTAATGGCATTTTGACACCCAACAGCACCTATCCCGACATGATGGGCAATGGCGGTTGCTCACAGCAGAGTCCGCCGTGCAATGGTTCGTCGATTACTCCCCCAGGTGCCCAGTACCCGGTAGTTTACCTGGGTGCGCGAAGCTGGCACGCCGGCGGCGTGAACGCCGTGATGTGCGACGGTAGCGTGAAGTTCTTCAAGAACACGATCAATCCCACAACCTGGCTCGGCGTCAGTACGCCGAACGGTAACGAGGTGATCAGCTCCGACGCATATTGATTGAAATTCGTGAGCGCGAGACGAATCATTCCCGTCCCGCGCTCACGATTTCAAACCGTGGCGTTCTTCGCCTGCTGCGCAATGTGCCCAAGCTTGTCGGGATTGACCACGAAGTAAACCGAACAGATGCGGTCACCATCGAAATCGAAGGTGATCGCGCTGTGCAATTCCGAGCCCCAGTACACCAAAAAACCGGGGCTTTCGTTGACCTGCACCGGAACAATCGACTGATTCGCCGGTGCCTTGCCAGCAATGCCCATGAGGAACCGCGCAATCCGCTCTGCGCCATAAATTGGAGCGCGCGCGGCCAGCCTTTTGCCGCCGCCATCCGAGATGAGCACCGCCTCGTCGGTCAGAACGCCGAGCAGCGACTCCAGATCGCCCGTCGCACCAGCATGAAGGAACCGATCGGCGAGCTTCTCGGCTGTCGCTGAGTTAGCGGCAAATCTCGGATTTCGCGCTCGCAACCGCTTTTCTGCGCGGCTAACCAACTGCCTGCAGGCACCTTCGCTCATGTCGAGCGTGCGGGCAATCTCGGCGTATTCGCAGTCAAACATCCGTTTGAGCAAATACGCGGCACGCTCTTCGGCAGAAAGATTCTCGAGCAAAACCAGAAGCGCGAACGAGACCGATTCCGCCAGTTCAAGCCGATCGTCACGCGAACTCACGATCGGTTCCGGCAGCCAGGGTCCCGTGTAATCCATACGCCGACTCTTCGCAGCACGAATTTCATCGAGACAAAGCCGCGTCACAATTGTCCGCAAGAAGGCTCGCGGGGAAACGACGTCTTCGTCCCCCCGGTTCGACCACCGCAAATACGCATCCTGGACGATGTCTTCCGCATCCGCGACCGACCCGAGCATTCGGTAAGCGATGCGAGTAAGCTCGGCGCGATGCGATTCAAAGACTGATTCAGGCGACTCCATGAACAGCACTCCGCGCGGGACGGCCGAGCCGGGCGATCGTTTGCTTCGCTGCATTTTCGCCGCTGGCAGTCGCCGCGTCGAGCAACATCCCCTCTGAGCCAACCCAGTCACCGGCAAGATAGATCGGCAAATCTCCCAAAGAGTTCACCGCCGGACGGCCTGCCAATCCACCGTTGCTGGCAAGCGGGACAGCGGAATTCGACACCATCGATGGCAAGTAACGTCGCGTATACACATGATCGCGCCATCCCGGCAACACGCGATCGAGCATCACTTCCATCTCAGCTTCCACAGCATGCGCGTCGAGATATTCGCCAGTCCGGAGCGACCTCATGAGGTGAATCACGTGAACGCCTTCGGGTCCAAGCTTGGCGGCCGCGGAATGAACCGAATAATACAACGGTGCATCAAGCCCCAGTGCAAACCTGCAATCCGGTTGCGGCAATCCCTTGAGGGCGATGTCGAGACAGGCGGTCCGCGCCGGCACGAGCGAAGCGACTCCACGGGCGAGCGAAGGCTCCGCAAGATCGCCCAGCAATTCGACCGCTTTATCGGGCGGCACAGCAAGTATGATCGCCTTCGCGCAGGCCGATGATTCATCGGCGAACGCGACCCGCGCCCCATCCTCGCCGACACTCACCGACTTGACCGCCGATTGCGTCTGAATCCGAGCTCCAGCTTCGATGGCAACACCGCGAAGCGCATTCACAATCGATTCCCAGCCGTCATCGAGATAATAGACGCCACCTCGAGATCCAAGCTGCACCTGCGCGAGTGAATCGCCAGCAGACGCAACGTCGGGAGCATCCGCATAAGTGGTAAGACGAATCAGCGTTCGGAGGTACAGCGCCAGACGTCCCGATCCCGGAAGCGCGCGGAGCCAATCGGCGACTGTTGTGTTATTCAACTTTGCCGTGTCGAGCTTCTGCAATCCGAGCGTGAATTTGAACAGCCAGAGTTTTTCGCGAAGGCTGAACGCCCCCGTTGCCAGCAACGTTTTGAGCCCGGTGGGCATGGGATACAGCCGATTTCCGAGTTGCAGCTTCGCTTCGCCAGGACTAGGCGCGGAGCCAGCCAGCCGGATTCCTAGCCGTTCGAACAATCCCGATCCGTGCCCGCTTGCATAAAGCGCGTGAGCGCCGAGGTTGAATTTCACGCCGTCGAGTTCGGTCGTCGCGCCGCGCCCGCCGAGAGTTCGCGACCGCTCGTGCACGATAACCGAATACCCTGCGCGAGACAGCACAGCCGCGGCCGCAAGGCCCGCAATGCCACCGCCAACGATTCGCGCATCTACTTCCAGTGTCGAGGTTTCCGTATAGTCCGCCATCTGAGGTCCCCTCATCAGGTTTGTTCCCAAATTGTGTTTCCACAAGACCTGACGAAGGTGGCGCTCTCGTTTGTGACAACTCGTTGGAAATTCCCGAACAAGCCATGACGCTGGCGACCTGATTGAAAACGTGTAAAATCGATGTTTAACGCCGGGCAAGACTGATCAGGGTCGAGGGTTACGACTGATGCGGCGAACTTCTGTGCTGTGCATCGCGCTGCTTGCGTTTTGGATCGCACCAAACGCCCTTGCCGACGGCCCACCACAATTTCAGGCCGATATCGCCCCGCTCTTCAAGGAAAAGTGCGTTAAGTGCCACGGCCCCGCAAAGGCAGAAGGCGGCTTGAATCTTAGCCTGGCTTCAGCCGCGGCGAAGGGTGGCAAAAACGGCGCTTTGCTCCAACCGCACGACGTCGAAAATAGCCTGCTCTGGGAACGCGTAAGCACCGACGAGATGCCGCCCAAGCATCCGTTGAACGCCTCTGAAAAGGAGCGCATCAAACGGTGGATCGAATCCGGTGCCAGCGGTTTAACGGGAGGCTCAGGTGAGTCGAACGCAGCCGACCACTGGGCGTTTCGAAAGCTCAGCCGCCCTGCTCTTCCGAGCAATCTCGCAAAAGAGCGTGCTGTCGACTATTTCTTCCGACTGCGAACTGCCAAGCCTGAACCGTCCGACTTCGTTGAAGCCCCGCGGCCTAGGCTTATTCGACGCGTGTCACTGTCACTTACCGGCCTGCCGCCAACTCCCGACGAAATCGACGTCTTCGTCAAAGACGATCGCCCTGGCGCTTACGGCCGCATGATCGATCGCTACCTGGCCAGCCCGCGATACGGCGAGCGTTGGGGCAAGCTTTGGCTCGACGCCGCCGGTTACGCCGACTCAAACGGCTACTTCAATGCTGACTCAGAACGGCCGCTCGCTTATCGTTATCGCGATTACGTGATCAAATCACTCAACGAAGATCGCCCGTTCGATCGCTTCATTCGCGAGCAACTCGCAGGCGACGAAATGGGTGGCTTCACGCCCGACCAACCAGTCACGCCCGAAGTGCTCGACCGCCTTATCGCGACGCACTTTCTTCGCAACGGACAGGACGGTTCGGGCGAGAGCGACGGCAATCCTGACGAGGTGCGCGTCGACCGCTACACTGCCCTCGAATCAAGCCAGCAAATTATCGCGTCTTCACTTCTCGGTCTAACAATTCAATGCGCCAAGTGTCACGCACATAAGTTCGAGCCGATCACTCACGAAGATTACTACCGGTTCCAGGCGATTCTTTATCCCGTCTTCCCCGCAGCCGACGACAAGCTTTGGATCAAGCCAAATGCCCGCTTCGTGCTCGCGCCGCTGGCCGGCGAAAAAGAAGCCTGGGATAAGGAAGTCGCCACCCTCGAAGCAAACGTAAAAGCGAAAAAGACCGAAGTTGCCGAGTGGCATCGCGCGAATCGCCTACAGGGCGAGGTTCTGTTTGCCGACGACTTCAATTCCGCGTCATCGCTCAGCGCAAACTGGACGAACACCGCCCCTGGAGACGACGCGCCCGGCGGCAAGCCACCCGTCGCAATCGATTCAGACTCGCCGCCAGCGGCCAAAATCGACAAGGGCCGCCTAGCCATTCTCGCTGGCAAGACGCTCGATAGCTGGCTCGTCACGCGGCAGTCGTTCGATTGGACACCCGAAAAAGAAGGCGAAGCGCTTCAGGTCACGTTCGACCTCGTCGCCACGAAATCGAAGGCAGGAGCCGCGTCGGCAGAACGAATCGGCTACTTCATCGCCGCGCATGATTTCGACGACAGCGGAAAGATTGCAGGCGGAAACATATTAATTGACGGCAATCCCTCTGCCGCCACGCAGGTGCATCTCGATTACCCTGGAAGGGACTCCGTTTCCAAGGGCGCGATCGGGCAGTCCGGCTACACAAAGGGCAAGAATTACGGTGTCCGCATTGTGAATGCCGGAAAAGGCCGATTCCGGCTCGAACATCTTGTCGATGGCGCGATCGACGCGGGCTCAATCGAGCTGTCCGAGGCCGACTTGCCCATCGGTGCGTTCGGTTTCGAATATCATGCCGAACGAGGATTCATCGTCGACAATGTTCGCGTCGAGCGATTCGCTTCAAAATTGCCGACGTCTCACGATCGACTCGCGAAATTCGAGAAGGAATATGGTGAGCGTCGAAAGTCGCTCGACGCCGTCGAGAAACAACTCAAGGAGTTGCGTAACAACCCTCCAGGAAAAATCTCCTGGGCCACCGACGTTACCTCCACTCCGCCAGAAACGCATCTCCTCGCACGCGGAAACTACGCCAAGCCGACCGACGTGATGTCTGCTTCGCCACTCTCCGTGCTGGCCGACGCGCCGATCACCTTCACGAAGCAAAAGACGATCGCCAACGCCCGAACGACAGGCCGACGTCTCGCCTTCGCCAACTGGATCACCGATCGCAACAATAGAGCCGCCGCGCTTATGGCTCGCGTGCAAGTCAATCGCGTTTGGCAGGCCTACTTCGGTTCAGGAATCGTGACGACGCCCGAAAACCTGGGCCTGAGCGGTGCACCGCCGACTCATCCTGAACTTCTGGAATGGCTCGCGGCAGAGTTCGTCGAATCGGGTTGGAGCATGAAGCATCTGCATCGGCTCATCCTGGAATCGATCGCATTTCGCCGCGCCGATTTCTCCGCGACACGTCTCGATGCCGAATCAATTCGCGATGCCATGCTTGCCGTCAGCGGCGACCTCGACACCACGATGTACGGCGCAAGCATTCCGTTTCAGACGGCCGCAGACGGCGCGGTGATCGTCGGCGAATCTCAACCGGGCGGGCATCGCCGATCAATCTATTTGCGCAGCAGACGCACTCAGGTGATCAGCTTGCTTCAGGTGTTCGACACGCCGTCCATCGTCTTCAATTCCTTGCGGCGACCGCGCACAGCGATGCCGCTTCAATCGCTTGCGCTGCTCAATTCCGGCTTCGTCCACGCTCGCGCAATTTCCTTCGCCTCGCGTCTCGAACGCGATCGGCCCGACGAAGCCAAGCGAATTGTGCGATCGTTCCAACTCGCTTTTGGACGCGAGCCCTCTGCGCAGGAAGTTACCGGCGCGAACAAATTCTTGAACGCTCAAACGAACGAGTACGGCAAACAGCCCGACACGCGCAAAAAAGCCTGGGCCGATTATTGCCATGCCCTGCTTGTGAGCAACGAGTTCTTGTATGTCGACTAACCCCGGATGCGAGCGCATACGATGAACGAACTTCACGAAGCATACCGGGCCGCGATTTCCCGTCGCGCATTTCTTTCGCGTTACGCGGGGGGAATCGGCAGTCTGGCGCTCGCCTCTATGATGTCTTCCGCTCAGGGTAGCGAACTCCCAGAATTTCGGACCAAAACTGGTAAGGCCAAGTCCGTCATCTGCCTCTTCCAGCACGGCGGACCGAGCCAAATGGACCTGTTCGATCCCAAGCCGGCGCTTCAAAAGCACAGCGGCAAGCCCTATCCCGGCGGCAACCTCGAAGTTCATTTCGACAAGCAAAAAGGCAACGTGCTCGGCAGTCCGTTCAAGTTCAAAAAGCACGGCCAGTCGGGCATCGAGCTTTGTGAACTCCTACCTCATACGGCAGGAATCGTCGACGACATCACGATGATTCGCTCGATGTCGACCGAGTCGGTCGACCACGAATCGGCGCTCCGGCTCATCCACACCGGGCGATTCCTCGCGGGTATGCCAGTCTGGGGCTCGTGGGTCGTCTACGGCCTCGGCAGCGAGAACGCGAATCTCCCGAGCTATGTGGTGCTCACGGATCCCGGCGGATTGCCGGTCGATGGCGAGCGAAACTGGTCCGCCGGTTGGATGCCCGCCGTTTATCAAGCGACACCCTTTCGTCCCGGTAAAACACCGGTGCTCGACATCAAAACGCCGGCCGGTGTAACTGCCGAAGCCCGGCGCAAACAGCTCGATTGGATTGCGACGCTCAACAAGAACCACCTCGCGCGGCATCCGGGCAATACCGAGTTGGAAGCGAGACTGAACAATTTCGAAACCGCTGCTCGCATGCAAATGACGGTTCCCGACGTGCTCGATATCTCCAAGGAATCAAAGGCCACCCGCACACTCTACGGACTCGACGACCCCGGATGTGCGGAGTATGGCCAGCGGTGTTTGCTGGCGCGTCGACTCATCGAAAGCGGCGTTCGCTTCGTACAACTTTATATGAAAGGCCAGCCCTGGGACACGCACAGCAAGAATGCCGAGAGCCTTAAAGGGCTGTGTGCCACGACCGATCAACCTAGCGCCGCTCTGGTGAAAGACCTCAAACAGCGCGGCCTGCTCGATTCGACAATCGTGATCTGGGCCGGTGAATTCGGCCGTCTGCCGATCAGTCAAGGAACCGACGGCCGCGATCATAACCGTCACGCATTCTCACTCTGGATCGCCGGGGGCGGCTTCAAACGCGGCTACACCCACGGGGCAACCGACGATTTTGGTTATGCCTCGGTGCAAGACGTCGTCACCGTTCACGACCTGCATGCAACGCTTTTGCACTCGCTCGGCCTCGACCATCGCAAGCTCACACTCCCTTACGATGGCCGCGAGACGAGCCTGACCGACGCGGAAGTCACGGGAGCCAAGCTCGTTCCCCAACTGTTGTCTTGACGTTTATTTCTTAGCCTTCTTTTCGGCTTCGATTGCCTCTTTGATCACTTTGCGCAGGTCTGTTTCCTTGAACTTTTCCGTCCACGGAGTGAACGAGTAAATATAGCCGCCGCCCTCGAAGGTAACCCCATTGTCTGTAACCGTGAGGTCACCTTTTAAATCTTCCGGAAGATCGAGCGTTGCCCATTTCTGCGATTGCGAACTGAAAGCGTAAATCGTACGCCCCAGACGGTAAGCAACCATGTTATTCGCAACGGTCGGCTCAGGCCGCGTGGTCGCAGGTGTTTTCAGGTCCTGGCTATACCATTTGCTCCTTGCGAAGCTGAACACATCCAGCCGCGTCACCTTCGGAGCACTAACCGCCAACACGAGAATCTCTCCCGTCTTCCACCAGCCAATATCGTGAGCTGGGCCATATTCTTTAGGAATTTCGATTGTTGAACTGGTTCCAGTCATTATATTAAAGACCGTGAATGAATCCTTCTTTGGCGGAGTGACGAATACCAAATATCCTTCTTGCGTGTATAGCGGTTCGTCCGGCCCACCTCCGAACGTCCTGCGAGTCTTCGTCGGCGGTGAGAAACCCCTTCCCGACGCTGACAAATCAGGATGGCCGAACGGATCCGTGGACTGGCCTTTGCCAACTTGGCTCCTGAAGAATGCCTCAGGCTGTCTAACCTCGACTGTTTTTCCCACCTGCTTCTGCTGGACTTCCCTCGTAACTTCGAGTCCAGCCTGCGTTTTTTTCACTTCGGCCGGCTCTTGAGATCGGACCGATCTCACCACACCAACACCGCCAACAACCAGAACCAATCCGGTTCCGACCGTTGCGACTAGCATTTTGAGTTTCGTCACCATCATGGCCCTCGTCACCTCCTCGGTCAGACCTAATACCGTTCCCGTCACGACTCCCGCCTCATCAGCAGCGGACAATACGAAACATCCCGCGTGAACCGTCGCTTCGATCAAACGTGATGGCATCGATGCCCTTGCATCCGAGCTCAACACCGCCGCCAACGATCCCACCGACAGCGTCACACCCGATCGCGTAAGCCGATCCGCCAGCAATGATTTACCGCGAGAAAGCCGCCCCGAAACGGTTCCAATCGGCCAGCCAAGAGTTTCCGCTGCCTCCCTGTGCGACTTCCCTTCGAGTTCGCAAAGCACAATCGGCACGCGATATTTCTCGGGCAATCGATTCAGTGCGCGATCGAGTGCAGCACGCAAATCCGCAAACGCATTCTCATCCGTCACCGCCGATTCGCATTCCTCAACCAATTCGCTGCTCTCGCGTTTGCTCCGATTTTGCCGCGCCTTAATCGCCGTCCGCGTCGCAACACCGTGCAGCCACGGCCCCAGTTTTTCGCGAGGAAATACCGAGGCCGCCTTGCGAGCCAGAACGAGGCACGTCGCCTGAAATGCGTCTTCGGCGTCATGATGATTGCCGAGAATCCGGCGGCAGACGCCCCAGACCATCGCGCCATGGCGCATCAAGATCGCCCGAAACACTGTCTCCTCCCGGCGCGCAATGAAGCGGTCGAGCAATTGCCCGTCAGTCAAATGGCCGATCGCGCCAACTTCCAGCAGGGATTCGATTTCGCGTCCTGCCTGGCTCAATCCGCTGCACTGATCCATGCCGCACCTGCACTCGAACTCGTTGCGTCTACATCTTTATTACCCGCTCAAATATCGTCTCATACACTTTTCTTCCAAATCCTGAAAACTTTCCCCGTCGCACAAAAAGCCGACCCACACCGAGACTGGCACCGAGCCACGAAGCAAGCTATTCTGGCGTACCACCCTCGTTCTCTCGTCAGGAGCCCCGCCGCGATGCTGCTTTATGAAATGACCTGGGAAGCCGTGAGCCGCCTGTCGCCCGACACGCCGGTCGTCTTCCCCGTCGCCGCGCTCGAGCAGCACGGTAAGCACATGCCGCTCTTTACCGACAGCCTGCTCCTCGGCGAGGTCGTTCGCAGAGTTTCCGCGCGATATACCGACACTGCGCTCTTCGCCCCGCTGCAATGGCTCGGCAACTCCGACCATCATCTCGACTTCCCAGGAACCCTTTCCGCGCCCCCACGCGTCTACCTCGACATGCTCGCCGGGTTTCTGGAAAACTTCATCGCTCACGGATTCAAGCGGTTACTCCTGCTCAACGGCCACGGCGGCAACATAGTGCCGATTAACCAGGTCGTGTTCGAAACTCGCCAGCGTCACCGGACGCGGAACGATTTGCTCCTGCTTGGCGCAACATACTGGACACTCGGCAGCAAGCCAAATGAAAAGAATACAGACCTCTCGCAGACCGAGATGGGCCACGCGTGCGAGTGGGAAACGTCGATGATTCTTCGCCTCGACCCGCGTCTCGTGCACAACCACAGACAGGTCGCTGAAGTTCCATTCGGCAAGGGATTCGAACCGGCGAATCGAGGCTGGATCACCAAGGATCGCAGCGAACCCGGACACATCGGCAACCCTCAGCTCGCAACTGCCGAGAAGGGCGAATTGATTTTTAAATTGTTTAGCGACGATGTGTCAGCCTTGCTCGATCGGATGATCGCCTGGGACGGCCGGAGTTGGGACGGATGATCCGCCCGAGCGAATCCTCCTGGCGCTGGACGATTTGCGGACTGCTGCTTCTGGCGACCACGCTCAACTACATGGATCGCCAGACTCTTTCGCAGTCGGCGACGGCGGTTTGCAACGAGTTCACGCTGTCGAATGAAGATTACGGCCGGCTCGAAGAATCGTTTGGGATCGCGTTTGCGGTTGGTGGCCTCGTGATTGGTGCGATTGCCGACCGCGTCAGCCTGCGCTGGCTCTATCCTTCCGTTCTATTCGGTTGGTCGGTCGCCGGCTTCGCCACGGGATTTGCGCGCGGATATAACGAGTTGCTTGTCTGTCGCACACTGCTTGGATTCTTCGAGGCAGGTCAGTGGCCGTGCGCGCTGGACGCCTCGCGCCGACTCCTAACTCGCGACGATCGCACACTGGGCAATAGCCTGATCCAGAGCGGCGCATCGTTAGGCGCGATCATCACGCCGTTGATTGTACAACTCATGAATTCCAGCGCCACGGGCGCATGGCGAGGTCCATTTCAGGCGATCGGTGCGCTTGGGCTCGTTTGGATTGCTGCCTGGTTCATCATGGTTCGGCCCAATGATCTTGCGAATCAGCCGGCGGAAACAGACAAGCAAAATCGTGCCGAAACAACTGCTGATTCGTCTCAATTCTTCCGGCGTTTTGTCGTTCTGGTGGTCATGGTCGTCGCGATCAACCTCTGCTGGCACTTCTACCGCGCGTGGATGCCCAAAATGCTCAGGGAGCGATACGGCTACTCAGCCGCGTTTGTCAATTACTTCACATCAGCTTATTACGTTGCCACCGATATCGGGTGTCTTGGTGCGGGCTGGGCGATTAGACGCCTCGTGAAGTCCGGAAACTCGTTGCATCAGGCACGCGTCCTGACATTCCTCGGCTGCAGCTTGCTGACCGCTCTCGGTGCCCTGATTCCATTCCTTCCCGTACCTGCCGTTTTGCCTACCGTTTTACTATTGCTCGGCGCGGGCGTGCTTGGCCTGTTTCCGATTTATTACTCGCTCTCGCAAGAACTCTCGACAAGACACCAGGGTAAAGTGATCGGTGCGCTGGCATTCATCGCCTGGATCACGGTGGCTCCGATGCAACGGCAAATCGGCCGCTGGGTCGATCAAACTGGCTCGTATCGCAACGCATTAATCTTCACCGGCCTGTGTCCAATAGTGGCACTTGCCGTTTTCGCGCTCGCGTGGAATCGTCGACGATTGCCTCAATCGCATGGATTGGGATTTGTTGACTCGTAGGCAGCGAATTGGGTGTTCAATCAGTCCAGTCGTTCCAAATTGCTCTCATCACTTTTTCCACCCCAACCTCGACAGCTCGATTGACTTTCTTCGTTGTTGCATATACAACTACAGTGAGGGTACAAGGCGATGGCGAGAAAGAAGGACAACACGTCGGCCGCGGAAATGATCGCGCGTGAGTGCCTGGGAGTACGGATGCGGATACTCAACCGGGCCATCACAGCGGTCTACGATGAGGCTCTACGGCCTCACGGGCTGAGGGTTGGCCAACTCAACATCCTCGTTGGCGTGTCTCGAATGGGGCCGGCCAGGCCAGGAGATCTCTGCCGCTTTCTCAGGATGGACAAGTCAACCTTGAGCCGGGACGTCGAGTTGATGAGGCGAAACGGCTGGCTAGAAGTTGATGAATCAAGCGACAAGCGAGCCCGACCGTTGCGGATCTCTGCTGAAGGACAGGCCCTTCTGGAAGCCGTTGTCCCCGCCTGGCGGCACGCCCAGGGGCGAGTCGAGGCGATGTTAGGAACCGAGGCGATTGCCGCGCTTGGACAGGTTGCAGATCGGCTCTGGAAGGAAGACGCCGCTGGATCTTGAGCGGCTTTTCTTAGGGCCAATTCGTTGTATATACAACGAATTGGCCCTAAGAAAAGCCGCCCTCGTTGGAACCTTGGATCGAAGTGACGCGTTAACCTCGCTCACGAACCTCGACAGTGCCAGGAAAGGAGAAGACAAGACGATGACCAAGCTCGATGACCATCCCAGCGTGATCCGTTTCCGGAAGACTGGATCTCACCTACGCCCGCAGGAAATCGACGTCGAACGTTTACGACAAATCTGCTTGGACGCAGGGGCGGATGACGTTGGCTTCGTCGCGATCGACCGGCATGAGGTCGACGATCAACGAGCCGAAATAATTGGGCTCTATCCCTGGACCAAGAGTCTGATCAGCATCGTTTGCCGGATGAATCGCGAGCCGATTCGCAGCCCAGCGCGATCTGTTGCCAACCTGGAATTCCACCACGCCGGCGACCATACCAACGAGGTCGCAAGCAAGATCGTCTCGGTGCTAGAGGCTGAAGGAATGCGCGCGGTCAATCCTTCGATGGGCTTTCCCATGGAGGTTGACCGTTTCCCGGGCAAGATCTGGGTTGTGTCGCACAAGCCCATCGCCGTCGCGGCCGGCCTGGGACAGATCGGTATCCATCGCAATGTTATTCATCCCAAGTTCGGCAACTTCATCCTTCTGGCAACGATCCTGATCGACGCCGAGATCAGCGATCAATCGCGACCGATCGACTTCAATCCGTGCCTGGAATGCAAGCTCTGCGTGGCGGCGTGTCCCGTAGGAGCCATCGCGCTCGATGGCCATTTCGATTTCACCGCCTGCCTCACTCACAACTACCGTGAATTCATGGGCGGATTCACCGACTGGGTGGAACAGGTCGCCGATAGCAAGAACGCACGAGACTACCGTAGTCGTGTCGACGATGCGGAAACCGTCTCGATGTGGCAAAGCCTCAGCTTCGAGGCGAATTACAAGGCAGCTTACTGCATGGCGGCCTGCCCTGCGGGCGACGACGTCATAGGCCCTTTCCTGGCCGACCGAAAGGGTTTTCTCAACGAGGTTGTGAACCCGTTGCAAGAAAAAGTCGAGCCAATTTACGTGATCCCGGGCTCTGACGCCGAGTTGTATGTCGGAAAGCGATTCCCTCACAAAAGAGTCAGGCGCATTGGTGGGGGTCGACGGCTCAGGTCGGTCCACACTTTTCTGGGTGCCCTGCCCCACGCCTTTCAGCGGCATGCTTCCGAAGGAATCGAAGCAACATATCACTTCGCATTCACCGGAGAGGAAACCACCGAGGCAACCGTCATCATCCGGGACAAAACTATCCGAGTCGAACCAGGGCATGTCGACACTGCGAATCTGCAGATCGTTGCCGATAGCCAGACGTGGCTCGGTTTTCTGGCGAAGGAACGCAATCTCATCTGGGCGTTGATCCGCAGAAAGATCCGGCTCAAGGGATCGCCTCGGTTGCTCATCGCATTCGGCAAATGCTTTCCGAGCTGAGCCGCACTTAGCTCGACGCTTTTTGCTCCAGGTGTTGCTCGGACAAGAACGACACCATTCCAGTTGGGAGAAGTTATATGCGATCAAATGATAGGCGAGTGGTTGTTACGGGCATGGGTGTCGCAACGCCGGTGGGACTCGATGTCGAGTCGACCTGGGAGTCGCTTCGCGAAGGACGGGTCGGTGTCGGCCCGGTCACACTGTTTGACGCGAGATCGTTCGCGACGCGAATTGCCGCGGAGTTGAAGGGGTTCAACCTCTGGGATCATCTCGGCAAAGACGCCGCTCGCTGGGAAAATCATGGCCGAAACACGAAGATCGCACTCGCCGTAGCAGCCCAGGCAATCAAAGATTCTGGGCTATTTGAAGACGGCGAGATCGATCGGAACAGATTCGGAGTCTACCTGGGAGCAGGCGAAGGGCAGACCGATTTCCATCGGTTTGCCCACCTCGTTCACCGCTCGTGGGACGGAACCAAGGTCGCAACTCAAAGGTTCACGGAATTGGGGACCGCCCTGCTCGATCCGCTCGTTGAATCCGAGCAAGAACCCGGAACCCCATCCGCGCACGTCGCCACTGCCTTCGGCGCCAAGGGGCCGAATCTCTCATGTCAAACGGCCTGTTCAGCCAGCGCCCAGGCAATCGGCGAGGCCACAGAGTTGATTCGCAACGGAGACGCCGACGTGATACTTGCCGGAGGTGTGCACAGCATGATTCATCCGCTCGGTCTCACGGGTTTTATCCTCCTCACGGCGATGTCAACACGGAACGACGAGCCGCATCGAGCCAGCCGGCCATTCGACCGCGACCGCGACGGATTCGTCATCGGCGAAGGTGGCGGCATGATTGTCCTCGAGTCGTACGAACACGCGCGAAAGCGAAAGGCAAACATTTACGGCGAGATCGCTGGCCAGGCTTCAACGGCTGACGCATTTCGTCTCACCGACTGTCACGACGAAGGCCGGGGCGCGATTTCGTCGATGCGACTAGCACTCGCGGACGCCGGCATTAACGCCGAAGACGTCGACTATGTGAATGCTCATGGCACGAGCACCAAGGTTAACGATTCGGTCGAGACGCTGGCGATCAAACGAGCGCTCGGCGACCGAGCGTTTGGCATACCGATCTCGAGCACAAAAAGCATGACGGGGCATCTGATTGCCGCCGGAGGTGTAGTGGAGACGATCGCCTGCCTTCTCGCAATGCGCGACGGCGTTGTGCCGCCTACGGTCAATCTCGACCATCCAGACGACGACTGCGATCTCGACTATGTGCCACACACGGCAAGAAGCCGCACCATTGATGTCGCGATGTCGAACAGCTTTGGCTTCGGTGGTCAAAACACGACGCTCGTTATGCGACGCTTTCCTGGGTAAGCATATTGAAGTCTGATCAGGTCGGTCCTATTGCTTACGGATCGAAAAAGCCCACCAGCGTGCCCTACTGGCACGCTGTTTTGTTTGCACGCACGATTTCATGTGTTATTATCTATACATTATATCAACCATTTTAAAACTGACCGCATGCGCCATAGGATTCGTCAGAGATTGAGGGTGTGAATGAGATCATTCCTTGAAGACGAAGACACGGGTGCAACCTCTGTGAAGCAACTGAGTAATTGAGAGAAATCTGGCCGAGTTTGGATTGTTGGCGTCGATGTTGTGTTAGTATTAGGCTTTCGTCAACCTTGGCAAAACGCACAGACTTTCGATTGATCGCGCTGCCTCAGGCGCACGCTTGTTGTCCGGAGAAAGCCGATCTCGCGAGTTTTACGGCAGATCGCATATTCGTCTTGGAACGACAGCGGCGCAAATCAAAGCGCTCGTTAGGTTCGGCCTGCCTGGTTTGTCCAAACGCCTTGTCTGAGATTCTTAACAAGAGTACGAAATATGCGATTTATTGCCCCGTTCTTTAGGCGATCGCAACGTTTGAATCCCGCGATCGTCCTGAGTCTGGTTTTGCTAGTAAACCTTATGTTTCCTCAACTCTCGCGCGGTCAATCGCTGGCGAATGAAAAACCCGGCACCGCGCCAAACCTTGTGATCGATACCCAAGGTTTCACGACTCGCGTTAATAGCGTGGATTTCAGCCCAGCAGGTGACATCGTCGCCGGCGCAGGCAGCGATAAGGTGGTGAGGCTCTGGGATGTTGCGACCGGGAACCTTCGAGCAACTCTACGAGGTTATGATGACGACGCCGGCAATGGACAGTGCATGGTTGTCAGATTCTCGCCCGATGGGAAATCACTCGTTGTAGGCGTGCAAGATTTCACGGATGCCGGCGCGGTGCGTGTCTATCGCACGGATGACCCATCCGAAGTACAGATGCTCCTGCCCGGACATGGTAGCGGTGGCGTTGCCAATCTTGCGTTTTCACCCGATGGGCGCTTTCTGGTTACTCAAGGCGTCGATGGAACGCTCATTTTTTGGAACTGGCCGACAGGGACGAAGATTGGCCAACTGCAGTGGACGCCGCAATTCGCATACCTGGGCTTTCCCACGGCGATTCCTTTATTTGTCATTTACGATGCAACAGGATTTCATGCCTTTTCTGCTCCCCATGCCTCGGAACTTGCATTTCTGAATGGTGAGCAGCGCGATCGCCTGGCGCCAGCGGCCGAGTTGAATACCGCATACACCGCCGCTTCCGGACTGGGCGCGTTACTCGGTCGCATTGAAGATCAGTCTCCCAGCGGCGGTCGAAGAATCATCAATCGCTTCGTCCGCTCTAAAGATCCCACGCGCGAAGATATGGCGATTTTTAGCAGCATTGGCCGCGTTGATGGCAACAGCGTCTACACCGTCACCTTGTGGACTCTTTCGGGCCGGCAATTACGCGCCTATCACCGTCACGACGACCTCCCATCCGCAGTAGCTCTGTCTCCGGATGCGTCGCTGGTCGCGAGTGCCGATGATCTGGGCAATATTGATCTCTGGGAAGCCGCGACCGGCAAGCGTAGGATTCGCCTCGAGGGTAAAGGCAGCCCGGTATTCAGTGCCGCCTTTGATACAACAGGGGCACGCATCGCATATGGCACGAAGCCCTTTGGACCCGATCGTTGGAAGTTCAACGAATTCGGCGAGCCCGATACCGTCTTCGACCTACACAAACGCACGTTTTCCAAAACGATTCCCACACTCCACGCCACACCATCCCTCCACGAGCAGAGTCGGCAAGTCCAGATCACACTGAATGATGATAAAGCTTATACGTTTGTTTCCAATCGCGATAATCAGCCCGAAGGGTCCTACGCGCTGTCACCTGGAGTCATTCCGCAGCGCGTTGGCTACCTCACTGGAAAAGGAACCGGAATTCAAAACCTGTTGATGATCGGTTGTAACGACAACGCGCTCTTTGGGCTCGATCCAACCGACACGCTGCGAGGACGGCGATTCGTCGGACATACCGGTGCGATTTATGCTTTCGGCGAATCTCCCGATGGCAAAACGCTTGTTTCGGGATCATCCGATCGAACGCTAAAACTCTGGAATCTCAACACGGTCGACGACCTTGGCTGGCCAGACTTCGACAGCTATGGCAATGGCCGTATCAACTATCTGAAACCCGGCGGCAACTCTGAGCGTGCAGGAATTCGCCTGGGTGATATTTTCGTAGGATTGGATGGAAAGAGCATCGGATCGATATACGATGGCCTGCTGGCTGGCAAACGTGATTTCCGTCCTGGTCAACGTGCCAAGGTGAATCTGACACGCGAAGGAATGCCTTTTGATGTCACGCTCGAGCTGAGTCGCGGCGGAGACTTCGTCATCCCCATGTTGAACTTGTTCGTCGCGGGAGACGAGTGGGTTCTGTGGACGCCGAGCGGTTACTACGACGCATCACCAGGGGGCGACCGTCTCATCGGTTGGCATGTAAACCGGGGACGGGCAAAGTCGGCGCTTTTTTACAGTGCACATCAATTTCGGAAACAGTTCTTCCGACCGGACGTAATAGACAAGATCATTGAGATGGGCGACGCGAAAAAGGCCGTGATCTCAGCCAATCACGATCGTCCGGATGCGCCTCCTCCCCTCGACCTGCGTAATCCCGACGATTTCAAGAAGATCGAACCACCACGCGTTGTCATCACGCAACCACTCGGTCAGATTCGAACGGATAACGAAACCGTGAAGATCATCGCCGATGTGACGTCCATGAACGGCTTCCCCATTGGTGATATCAAGGTTCTCGTTAATGGCCGTTCAGTCACCGGAAAAACCGTCAATCCTCGCCAGGGCGACACCGATCTTCAGCGCCACATCGAGATCGACGTCCCTCTGAACGCGCGTCGTAATGCGATTTCGATCGTCGCCAACGACTTGGCTTCGAAGTCGAGTAGCGAACCCAGGCAAGTCATCGTGATTCGCGAGGACGCAGATGCCGACCTCGACGACAAGCCCAAGGTTTACGTTTTGGCCGTCGGCATTTCCAAGTACCAAAACGCCAAGTTCAACCTCGACTTTGCCCATCTTGACGCAGCATCTTTCGCGGTCGCCTGGACGACGCAATCCGGCAAGCTTTACAGCGATGTCAAAACCAAGGTCATCGTAAACGAAGAAGCCAGTCTCGCCGGTATCCGCAGTGGTTTCGACTGGTTAGGCGCTAACGTTTCACCACAAGATGTCGCGGTTCTCTTTGTGGCTGCGCACGGTATGGGAGAGCCGTCGAAGGGATACTTCATCGCGTCTCACGAGCTTGACGCCGATCGTCTATCGAACACCGCGATTTCGGATCGAGAGCTGATTTCTCTGGCGGAAAATCTGAAAAGCCGTCACACTTTGGTTTTCCTTGATACTTGTCATGCAGGCGGAATCGAAGGCGGAAAGAAACATTCAGCGGAGAGTTTGCGAGAGCTTGTGTCAGATGAGGTTGGAGCCATCATGTTTGGCGCGTGCAAGCCCCGCGAATCGAGTATTGAAGACCCTCAGCTCCGACATGGGATCTTTACCGAAGCAATCCTCGAGATCTTTGCCGATCCTTCCAAGGATCTTCCGCCGGCAGATGGACTGCTTTCGATTGATGAACTCGTGTTTCCGCTAGGGCGGCGAGTCGCGGATCTTACACATAATCAGCAGCATACCGTCGTCGGCCGCCCCTCGACGATCGAGAATTTCGACTTCTTCTCATTCACGAAACCACCTGCTGCGCCGGCCCCAGCAACGCGCGGCACGGAGAATCCGAATCGCTAGTCCCTCGTTCCCCCTCACACCATTTTACGGTGTCCCGAGCCAGTTGGAGAGCTATCACCAATGATCCGTTTCACCAAGTACAGTCTGACCAGTGTGGCGATTTTGTTCGCCAATCATGCTGCGGTGAACGCCCAGTACGCTCAACACCCGCAACAGCGCGTACAGGCCCCCCAGCATCCTCAGTACCAGCACCCACAGGCGCCTCAACATCCTCAGTACCAGCACCCACAATATCCACAGCATCCGCAGCAACATCCGCAACAGCACCCACAGGTGAATTCAGGTGGACCAGGTTTCGGCTTGACTGGTCCAACAGGAAACGCGAATACCCAGATATCTCAGATGTCACCGGGATTTCAGCCGCAAAACCGAGTACCACAAGGGGCGATGGGTGGCTTCAATCCGGCTCAGTTCCAGCAGCCGAACTTCGGTGGCGGGTTCCAACAGAACGGGTTCTTTCCTCCTCAGTATGTGCAGCAACCAGGATTTCAACAGCAGAACTCGGTTCCCAGGTTCGCGCCGTCTCCTGGTGTAAATCCTAACGTGTCGCAGCCAATGACGGGCTTCAACAATCCGCAAGGCTTTCAAACCCTGCCTGATGTCGCCGTTGGAGTGAATCCCAACGCCTCTCAGCCATTCACCAGCTTCAACAATCCCCAGCAGGGCTTCCAAAATAATCAGCCGGGTTACCAACCTTTCGCATTTCAAACGTTTCAGCGCTACCAAATCCCCGCCGGCTACGCGAATTCGGCACCGGGATCGGTCATCGCCTACGGCGGTGCCAATTACATGATTGGTGGCGACGGGACGATGGTCGCGTACTCCGGCGCTGCGACTGGAAACTCCCAGCCCACATCTCAGCCTTCAAACAGCCAGGCGTACCAGATTCCCGCCGAATACCAGGGATATGCGACCGGTGCTGTGATCAACTATGGAGGCGTGAACTACGTCATTGGTGACAATAACACCATGACCGTCGCCACAAATAACACGGCTCAAAATAACTCGCAGCCAGCCAGCGGCGGCCAGCGTTACCAGGTGCCGGCCGGGTACGAGGCGTATGGCGCAGGAAGTGTGATCAACTACGGCGGCTCGAACTACCAAATCAACGGCGATGGCACCATGACCGCCTCGAACAGCAACGCGGCACCGACTGACACACAAACTCAACAGGCTGGAGCCCAGCGCTATCAGATTCCCGCCGAATATGCAGGTACGGCGGCGGGCTACGTGATTAGTTACGGTGGCGCGAACTACCTGACTGGATCAGACGGCACGATGACGCCCTATAGCGGTACAGTGGGTCCGCAGTAATTTTGGAACGAGTGATACCCTCTGGTACGCTCGTGCTTCCTCCAAAAACGCCGATCGGCCGAAGCGTGAGATTGCCCGGTCGGTCGGCGTATCGCATCTCTAGCTCGCGACGATCAGGTTGCCATCCATGCGTTTTCCACGTGACGGTCGGAGACTCGCGAATTCCGCATCGTGGCTCCGACTCGTCCGAAAGCACGACTCACTGCGCTAAGCCTTAACTGCTCCCTGGCAAACTGCCATGGTTCTTTGTAATGTTGCCGTAACGAGTTATGTCGCGCCGCTGCGATAGCCGATATGAGATTTGCAAGCGAGTTTCGCATCGCGTAAACTGCTACGTAGAATTATCCGGCGAATGTTCAACATTCCCGAATAGCCTCCGCTGCCGTTTGAGGGACGATCGTCATGCCCCGACCGATCCCGAATCACCTGCCCCACCCCGTTTTCTCGCGACGCACCGCCGTTCAGGCCGGTGCGGTGGGATTGCTCGGTCTGGGGATGAACCATCTCGGTGCACTTCAGGCAGCGACAACCGGCACCAAGCGATCAGGCGGCACGGCGAAATCCTGTATTTATATCTTTCTTTCGGGCGGACTTTCGCAGCACGAAAGTTTTGACCTGAAACCCAATGCGCCCGACGGAATTCGCGGCGAGTTTCGCCCAATTGCCACGCGCACGCCTGGTCTCGACGTCTGCGAACACTTGCCGGGCCTCGCCACGCGCAGCGATCTTTGGTCCGTGGTTCGCTCGCTCACTCATCCGACGAATGATCACACGCTCGGCCATTACTACATGCTCACAGGCCGAAGTGTGACGAACCCCGGATTTCGCGGCGACCGCCAGCCGCGATCAAGCGACTGGCCGTCGATCAGTTCCATCATTGGCGAAGCTGTGCCGCCGCGTTCGAATAACTTGCCACCGGCGATCGTGCTTCCCGAGCGACTCGTCCACTGGTCCGGCGGTACGATTCCTGGCGCATTCGGCGGTCAGATGGGCGCGAAACGCGATCCGTTTTTTATCGAAGCTTCGCCGTATGGCAATCCGATGTGGCGCGGCGCCTATCCCGAATACACATTCCCCAATCTCGCCAATAAACCGCCGGAAAGTGCTGACGACCGCGTCTACCGCTGCCCTAGTCTCACCTTGCCGCCTGGTCTTAGCCTGAACCGGATCAATCAGCGCAATGCGATGCTCCACGAGCTCGACCGCCAACGCGCCGACCTCGAACAACTCGCGACATCCGAGCGATTCGACCGGCATCGTCAATCGGCGATTTCACTGCTCGCTTCGCCCAAGATTCGCGCTGCGTTTGATGTGACTAATGCCGACGCCAAGACGCAGGAACGATACGGTCGAAATAGCTTCGGCTGGTCGCTGCTGATGGCGCTCCGGCTCGTCGAAGCCGGCGTGAACCTGGTTCAGGTCAACCTCGGCAACAACGAAACGTGGGACACCCACGGCGACATCTTCCCTCGCCTCAAGGACAAGCTCTTCCCGCCAACCGACCGCGCCCTTTGTGCCTTGCTCGACGACCTCAAATCACTCGGCCTGCTCGATAGCACACTGATCGTCATGGCAGGTGAATTCGGCCGCACTCCCAAACTTTCGACGTTGAAGGATTCGTTCACCAAGCCAGGCCGCGACCACTGGGGTGCCGTCCAGAGCGTCTGGTTCGCCGGTGGCGGAGTGCGAGGCGGCACGGTGATTGGCTCATCAGACAAGCTCGGCGCATATCCTGCTTCGAACCCTCAACGGCCCGAAAATATGGCCGCGACGATTTACAAAGCGCTTGGAATTCCTGACCTCGCCGAGTGGCACGACGACCTTGATCGTCCGTTCCAGATTTACAACGGATCGCCGATTTCTGGATTGATCTAACCCACCGCGGTCAGGCAAGAATTCCCTTCACAACATTGCCATGCACGTCGGTCAGGCGATATTGCCGCCCCTGGTAGCGATACGTCAGACGCGTGTGATCGATGCCGCACAGATTCAAAATCGTCGCCTGCATATCGTGAACGTGCACCGGATCGGCGGTGATATTCCACGCAAAATCGTCGGTCGCGCCGTGAACCTTTCCACCTTTCACGCCACCACCAGCCATCCACCAACTGTATGCCTTGCCAAAATGGTCGCGGCCGGTGGGCTTCGCTGGATCCCCCTGCCCAAACGGCGTGCGGCCGAACTCGCCGCCCCAGATCACCAGCGTGTCGTCGAGCATTCCACGCTCCTTCAAGTCGCGCACAAGCGCGGCCGATGGTGCGTCGGTGTCCTTACATTGCTCTTCAAGCTGCGTGAAAAGATTGCCGTGCTGATCCCAGCCCGAGTGCATGAGCTGTACGAATCGCACCCCTCGTTCGAGCAAACGACGGGCGATCAGGCAATTGTTCGCAAACGTGCCGTGCTGAAGCGCATCGGGACCGTAGCGTTCGATTGTCGCCTTTGACTCCTTCGAGAAATCGACCAGATCCGGAACGCTGGTTTGCATCCGAAAGGCCATTTCATATTGAGAAATGCGAGTGTCGATTTCTGGATCACCGTACTCCGCAAGATGTGCGGCATTGAGCGCCGACAAATCGTCGAGCATCGCCCGGCGCGCCTCGCGACTCACTCCCGGCGGATTCGCCAGGTAGGGCACCAGGTCTCCCGTGTTGCGGAATCGCACGCCCTGGAACCGGCTCGGCAAAAAGCCTGCGCCCCAGTAATAGTCGAAGAACAACTGACCGCACGTTTTGCCTTTATCGCTCGACGTCATCACCACGAACGTCGGCAAATTGTCACTCTCACTCCCCAGGCCATAAGATAGCCACGCGCCCATGCTGGGCCGCCCCGGAACCTGTGCACCCGTCATGAAAAAAGTCACGCCGGGCGCGTGATTCACCGCTTCGGTATACATCGATCGCACAACGCAAATGTCGTCGGCAAGCGAGCCGATATTCGGCAGCATTTCGCTCAATTCAAGCCCGGATTTTCCGTACTTCTTGAACGGCTTGATCGACGGCAACGTCGGCCACTTGCCATAACCGCTCGACATCGTCGACAGCCGCGTCGTCCCGCGTACGCTATCGGGAATATCCTTCCCGGCCTTTTCGCGCATCACCGGCTTGGGATCAAACAGGTCGACGTGCGACGGCCCACCCCCCTGCCACAACACCACAACGCGTTTCGCCTTGGGCGCAAAATGCGGCAAGCCCTGCAATGCAGATTCACCTGCTCGAGCTTGATCTTGCCCCAGCAAACTCGCAAGCGCTGCCGCACCGATTCCGCTCGCGGCAGAGCCAAAAAATCGACGCCGATTCACGCGAATGGCATTCTGCTGAAAGAGGTCATTCATGAGATTGAGCCTTTTATTCGCGTGTCAGCGCTTCGTCGAGATTGAGCACGGCGAGGCAAACGGCAGTGATTGCGGCGTGCTCGACCGGGTTGAGCGACACGTCGCGTTTTGATTCGCCAACACCCAACAGCGACTTCGCCGCAGCGCTGTCTTTCGTATAAATCGCCAGCTGTTTGTCATAAGCACGGCGAAGAATCTTCATGTCAACGTCGGCTGGTTTGCGGCAAAGAACTCTGCGAAATGCGAAGCTCAGCCGCTCGTCAACGATAGGCGACGCCTTCATCGCGTTTTGTGCGAGCGAGCGAGCGGCCTCAACCCAGGTAGGATCGTTGAGCGTCGTCAAAGCGTGAAGTGGCGTGCTCGTCGCATTCACGCGCACTCGGCACGTCTGGCGATTCGACGAATCAAACATATTCGCCGGCCCAACCGTCCTGCGCCAGAATGTGTAAAGGCTGCGGCGATAAAGATCAGTTCCCGACGACGCCGGATAGGTAAAATCCCGTTCCTTCGTGATGGCCAGCGCTTCCCAGATCGCATCCGGCTGATAGGGATACACCGGTCGACCGCCAATCCTCGAGTCGAGCATTCCCGATGCCGCAAGTGCCCAGTCTCGAAGAATCAACGACGGCATACGGAACCGCGGGCCTCGAGCATGGAGCCGGTTTTCCTGGTCGCGCGAGCGCAACTCGGGCGAAACCTTGCTCGATTGCCGATACGTCGCACTCGTCACAATGAGGCGATGCATCGCCTTGGTGCTCCAGCCGTGCTCGCGAAATTCAACCGCAAGCCAGTCGAGCAATTCTCGATGCGTCGGATATTCACTCTGTACGCCGAAATCCTCGGACGTCTTCACGATTCCCGCGCCCATGAAATGTTGCCACATCCGGTTCACCTGAACGCGCGCCGTCAGCGGATGCTCGGCAGCGACCAGCCACTGAGCCAGCCCAAGTCGATTTTTGGGTACGTCCTTGGGCATCGGCGGCAGAAACGCCGGCGTTGCGAACGACACCTTTGTCGACGGTTTCAAATACTCACCACGCGTCAGTATCGCCGTTTGCCGCGATTGCGAATCGCTCATGATCATCACGCGAGGGATTTGATCGCCGCGATAACCATCAAGCTGCCGTTTGATATTCGCATAAGCACTCAAAGCAGAGACTTTGCTTTCGAGCGCAGGGCGAACCTTATCATCAAAATGCTTGCGCAACCCGCTGTCGATCTTCTTCTTTTCGTCGTCTTTACGCTCTCCCTCGGGCTTGCGAAGGAGTGTGCTCAACTCGTCAGGCAGTCCTTTGCCGTCGGCAGGTTTCTTGTCGGCGAAAATCCCCTCGCGCCAACCTGCGAACGCAGCGTCCGACGCGAATTTCCCTTCCGCCTCGGCAGCTTTTAGTTTCGCTTCAAGTTCGGCAATCGTCTTCTTGTTCTGCTCGTCCGGTAACTCGATAAAGGGCGAACCAACCCGAATGCGCGACGAAAAAAACTGCGGCGTTCCGCTTTCAGGAACGTGGTTGAACCCATCAAGAAGGCTGTAATAGTCTTTCTGCGTAATCGGATCATATTTATGATCGTGACACTGAGCACACGCCATCGTCAGGCCAAGCCATGTCGTCGCGGTGGTGTCCATGCGGTCAAACAGATTCACAAACCGTTGCTCTTCAGCAATCGCACCGCCCTCTCCATTCAACAAATGATTGCGATTGAATCCGCTGGCAGTTTTGTCTTCGATCGTCGCGTTCGGCAGCAAGTCGCCAGCCAGCAGACGAATTGTTAGCTGATCGAATTTCATGTCGGAATTGAGCGCCTTCACCAACCAGTCGCGCCAGATCCATTGCCAGGTATCGCCGTCTTGCTGGAATCCATTGCTATCTGCGTAGCGCGCCGCGTCGAGCCATGGCAAGGCCATACGTTCGCCGTAGTGCGGGCTCGCGAGTAGACGATCGACCAACTTTTCATATGCGTGTGGATCGCGATCGGCCACGAATGCATCAACCTCTGCCGGTGTTGGCGGCAGACCGATAAGGTCAGCACTCAGCCGCTTGATCAGTGTGACTCGATCGGCCTCGGGAGACGGAGCCAATCCGACCGCCTCAAGCTTCGCGAGTACAAAACGATCAACCGCATTCTTCGGCCAGTCGGCTCGTTTTATCGCCGGTTCAGCCGGTCGCTTTGGCGTCACAAACGCCCAGTGCGGCTCGTACGCCGCGCCTTCAGAAATCCAGCGTTCGAGCATCTTCTTTTGCTCAGCACTCAGCCGCCGATTCGATTTCGATGGTGGCATGAGCATTTTCATGTCGCTGGAATTGATCCGTGCGATCAACTCGCTCGCCTTGGCATCTTTCGGAACGATGGCTTCGGCGGTGATTGCCGCGTCACGCACGTCGAGCCGAAGGTCGGCCTGGCGTTTGTTCGCATCCTGGCCGTGGCAGTAGAAGCAGTTCTCCGAGAGGATCGGCCGGATATCGCGATTAAAATCGAGCGGCTGTTCGGCCGCGCTCAGATTTGATGGTACCGCAAAAAATCCCCAAACAAACGCGGCAAACGCCAAGCCGCAGCGGACTTTTGCCAACCCCATCAGATTCGCTCGCATCACGGAGTTCGGATTCTCGCCCATCGAACTTGGGTCGAAAAGAAGAGCAATTGTTGCACTTTCCTTTGTACTCGGTCATCAAACGAACGGGAAGTCCTCGCCCGCTCACGAGTCGATGGGCTAACTTCAGTGTCAAATCATGTCTTTAGTATTCTACATAAGAACCCAATCTTACTTTTTCTCCCCAAATACCCCCAAATCCGCCGATAAACCAGAACAAGTGTCCCAGGATGGGCAGTTCGCGTGATTTGGGAATTTGCGGAAGCCATTCAGCGAATGGCTGGCCTCAGGAGGAGGGAATTATGCCGTCGGCATACCGCTGGGGCTACGTAATCGCCGTTCTCTTTGCTGGTTCTACGCAAGCGCTTGCGCAGGATGCCCTTACACCATTACCGGCAACGTCTCTCCGACCGTCCGGCGGAATGCGCCTGACGTTACAAGAGGCGAAGCAGCGTGCACTTGCGACGAACAAGGAACTTGAGCTTGGCAAGTTGAATATCAGTGAGAAGCGCGAGGTAACCTTAGCCGCCCGAACCGACTATCTTCCAAAACTCCTTGGAAATCTGACGTATCTCCACTTCAATTCCAACCTTGGTTCTGTGAATACAATTAAAACAGGTCGCCTTGGAGTCTTGCCGCCGGGCAGTCGGACATTCGCGGTAAACGCGATTAATCAGGACAGCGAGTTCGCCGCGATCACTCTGGCCCAGCCGATCACGAAGCTCATTGCCGTGAACGCTGCGGTGAAAATCGCGCGGGCCGACGAAGAAATCGCGCAAGCCCAACTCGCAAAGGGGACACGAGAACTGCTTTCCGGCGTGGCTCAGGCCTTTTATGGACTGTACGGCACCCAGCGCGTAGAAAACGCACTCCGGCTTCAAGTCTCTTTCGCTGAAGAACTTGCACGTACAAATCCCGTTCCCGACATCCGCATCGCGGCGATCGAAGCCCGTCAAGCGCTTAATCAGGTTCACGGCCAATCGGGCGACATCGCAGAGCAGTTCAATAGCCTCATTGGACTGCCGGCGGGAACTGTCGTCGAGCTCGACGAACCAATGCCGCTCGCGCCGCCCGTCCACTCGGCCGACGAGGCCGCCAGCTACGCCCTGGTCTGCAATCCACAGGTGCGTGAAGCGGTCGCTGGCTCGCATAAAGCAAGTGCAGGGCTTCAGGTTGCGCGTTCGGAATATCTGCCGGACGTCAACGTTTTCGGGTCGTACTTCAACCAGACGTCAATTCCCATTATTCAGCCAAACTTTGGGGCTCTTGGCGTGTCTGCTTCTTACACGTTCATCGACTGGGGTAAGCGTCGGCACACGAAGCACCAGCGCCAGTTCCAGGTTGCATTGGCACATAAGAACATTCAGGTCATCATCGACAAGGCCGTGCTGACGGCTCGCCAGACATATCTCGCTTACGAGCAAGCAGATGAGGCATTCGGCCTGGCCAATTCGATGGTTCAAGCCCGCCACGATGCCGAAGGAACCGCCAAAACGCCCGAAACGGTTCAGGCCGCAAAGGTTGCAACCGCGAAGGCGCAGCTCGAACAGCTTCACGCCGAGGCGAATCTGCGCGTCGCGCATGCGAAACTGCTCGAAGCAATTGGCGCAGATTGATTTAAGCCGCGTCACAGACCCCCCGGATTCGCAAATCCAGCTTGACGAACCGCTCGCGATGCCGATCATGTCTGCGCCGCGGTCTCCTCCGCCTCGGTCCGAGCAGAGTGGAGGCGTCGATCGACAGGTTTTGCCGTGTTCCAGCCGCCGGGCTTTCACGTGCGGATCACCGTTTTCGCGTGCACAATGCTGCTCGCGTTCGGCGGTTGCGCGTTTGGGCCCAGAGCGCTCGAACGATCGCACGGGCGTTATCAAGATGCTGTGCGAAGAGTTGACGAGGAACAGTTTCTCCGCAACATCGTTCACCTTCGCTACAACGAAGCGCCGGTTCATCTCCACCTTTCGTCGATCGCTGCCCAGTACGAGCTAAACGCCGGCGCCGAAATCCAACCTTTCTTCGAAGCGCCTAATCCTGCTGGCAGCACTTTTCGAACGTTTACATCGCTTCTCCCTGGCGCGAATGTGAGCGGCGCCAATCGGCCGACACTCACGCTAACCCCTTCCGATAGCGGCGATGCCGTTCGGCAATTCCTCACTCCAATCTCCGCCGAAACTCTCGTCTTTCTTGCACAAACCGGCTGGCCCGTATCGACGGTCTTTCGTCTCTGGGTCGAGCGGCTCAATGGCGTCCCCAATGCAGCCGTGGCAAGCGGCCCCCAGCGCGACATTCTTCCCGACTTCGAGCGATTCCGCCGCGCCATCGACATCTTGCAGCGCATGCAGGATGAGCAGTTCGGCGTTGTTCGCGCTGAAGATCGTTATGATGTCGTCGGGGGTCCCTTTCCCGAAGCCAGTGTGAGCGCGTCCGCAGGCGTAGACGCTGCCAAGAGCGGGATGGAATATCGCCCCAGCGATGACGGCAAGGGCTGGTCGCTTGTACGGAAGACGCGAAAGCTCATCGTCGACATGAACCCCACGGCGATCGAGCGCCCCGAGACCGCGGAGGTGCAATCGCTCCTCAACGTCGTTCCCGGCCTACCCCGATACGAGATCATCGCTGCGCCCGGCGTTGTACCCGACCCGATTCGCAGCCCGTCGATTAGCCCTGGCTCTGTGTTTCAACTCAATCTCAGATCAACCGCACAGGCGTACTACTATCTCGCAAACGGCGTTGAAGTTCCTGGCGAACATCTCGCCGCCGGGCTCGTGCAGCTCCCGCGCCGTCCTGATGGCAGCGTTTTTGATGATCGCATCATCACCGATGGACTCTTTGCAGTTCACGTATGCCAGGGGCATCGCCCGCCTGCCCACGCGTATGTTGCCATCAGATACCGCGACTACTGGTATTACGTCGACGATCGCGACCAGGCGAGCAAAAGCACATTCAGCCTGATGTTGCAACTCAGCCGGCTCGACTTTGCCCGCCAGAATCCTGGCGGCCCCGTGCTCACGCTTCCAATCGGCCGGTAATTACATTAACTGTTATTGAACAATCAAACCGTCTTTCAATCGTATCTCGCGATCGGCAGCGGCTGCGACTTCGCCACTATGGGTGACGATCATCATCGTTAACCGGCGCTCAGTACGAATCCGGGCGAGCAGATCGAGAACCTCACGCTGCGTGGTCGAATCGAGGTTTCCAGTGGGTTCATCGGCAAGCAGCAGGATTGGCTCATTGGCAAGGGCCCGAGCAATCGCCACGCGTTGGCGCTCGCCAACAGACAAACGTTTCGGTAAGTGATTGGCCCGATGCGCCAGGCCAACTTCCTCAAGAATTCGCATTGCGCGATGGTTGCGTTCCGTACGCGGCCACGATGCTTCAAACATCGGCACCTGCACATTTTGCGATGCCGTTAACGTGGGGATCAGATAGAACGATTGAAATACGAATCCAAGATGCTGCGCGCGAAAACGATCGACATCAAGCCGATTCAGCGACTCACCACGAAACGCAATTTCACCCGATGTGGGCCGATCCAAACCACCCATCAGATGCAGCAACGTGCTTTTGCCGCAGCCCGATGGACCTGTGATGGCCACGAATTCCCCTTCGGAAATCTCGAGCGTGACGCCCCGAAGGGCACGCACATCGCCATCGGGATACGTCTTCACCAGCGATTCGCCACGCAGCAGAGTGGGCGTTGATGTCCCCGGATCAGTCATGGCGAAGCGCCTCGGTCGGTTCTAACCGCGATGCGCGAATTGCCGGATACAGACCGCCTAGCACGCTGAGTCCAATTCCCATCGCCAGGCCCACAAGGAACGCGGACGGCGGTAATTTCGGATCGATGAATCCACGCGAAGTCGGCGAAAGCATGATTCCGCGCATCCCGATCCACGACATGAGTGCGCCGACCATCACCCCGAGAATGCCGAGTGTCGCGGCCTCGCCCATCAGCAGCACGATAATGCGTTTCCGTTTCCAACCAAGCGCCCGCAGCAGGCCAATTTCCCCGGTTCGCTCAGTGACAGCCATCGCCATTGTGTTGAGCAAACCAATCGACCCGAGCATCAAAGCAACGCCAATGGTCGCTCCCGCCATCGCGCGAGAAAGCTTGATTTGCACATTGTTCTGCACGTAGTTCTGCGATGGAATCGCGGCAACGCCGCTGATCTTCGCTTCAACCGCCTTGCCAACGGTATGCGGATCGACCTCGGGCTTGGTGATAATAACGAACCCCGTCACCTTCCCTTCACGCCCCATCATGTGCTGAAGTTCGGCAAGCGGAATGATCAAGCCGCCGCTTTCAAAAAGGCTATCGCTTTCAAAAATGCCGATCACCTTGAACTTCTCGCCGGCGATCACCAATTCATCACTGACGCTTTTCTTGAGATTGAGCGCGAGCACGCGCCCGAGCATCACCGCGCGTGTGTCGCCCTTTTCGAGCGGCCTCCCTTCGATCATTCGCAAATTGCGAATGAGCAGCCCCCCAGGCTCCCAGCCGTTCGCCAGCACGCTCGTAAGATTTGCTTCTTCAAACGAGACGGCATCCATCAGCGACGGCGCAACCTCGACCACGTCTGGCACCGTGCGCAGTTGATCGATCATGCCGGCGTCGAGGTTGCTCGAAAGCTGGTCGCTCACTCCTGCGCGAACGACGATGATGTCGATTCCGCGCGAGGAGTAAATGGCCGACATCGACCGTTCAAATCCCCACGACACGCCAATGAGCAGGATCACCGCGGAGATACCCACGCCGAGCCCCAGCACGGTGAGCATCGTCCGCGCGGGCCGACCGAGCAAGTTGCGCGTGATGAAGACGAGAAAGCCCATGAAATCAACTCGACGGAATGTCGCGTAGGCGATTAACCCGGAACCTTCCCCACGAGCACATAGCCTACACCTTGCCAGATCTTGCGGTACTCGCAGTCATCGAGTACACGCTTGCCAATCGCTGCAATATCGAGGTTTTTGTACCGTTCAACCATCGCGTTGAACTCATCACCCAGGTGTTTTGTCACCTGGTGAATGAGCCAGCGATCGAGCGAAGCGAGGCCAATTTTGTGAAACACTGCGCGGTCCGTCAAGTTGGGAACCTCGTCCGAAATCACGATCGTCCCGCCAGGCTTGACGGTTCTCGCCATTTCCCGTAGCGACTTCTCAGGGTCATTGAAATAATTGAATGCGCCAATACTCAAACACGCGTCGAAGGTCCCGTCGCGAAACGGAAGATCTTCCGCCTCACCATGAACAAGCCGCACGTCTCGCCCTTGAATCCTCGGCTTGCACGATTCGAGTTGGACCCGCGAAACGTCAATCCCGACGACCGACCAACTCTGCGGCAACCAAGGAAGATACACACCGTCGCCCACCGCGACGTCGAGCAAGTTGAGGTTCTCGCCCTTTGGCAAGTGCTTCAGCACCTTGTTGCGCGACCGCCGCTCGCCACCATTGGTGATGAACGTGAGCCATTCCCAGAAGCGGAATTTGGGCCAGGTCGGGCCATCGTAGAATTTGCGGGCGACTTCGTTGTTTCCGGTGATTTCATCGCGAACGACGAGTACACCATCGCGCGTGGGATAGACCGCGCCGCAAGCGCCGCAAACCACGGAATCATCCGCGCCTGGATTTGCATCGCTGCCGCAGCGAACGCAGCGCCAAAGGTCTTCGCGGGCCGTGCCCGACTTCGACGTGGTTGTAACCGATGCCATGAGCCGCAGCCCTCCCGTTCAGGATTCCACGAGGCAGTAACCGAGTCCGCCCCAGATTCGCGTGCACTTCGCCTCGCGCCAGTTTTCAGCAACGAATTGCTTGATATTGAGACGTGTCTCAAAGACCATCTTGATGAATTCGCGGTCGAGTCCTAGCCATCGCAGCCAAACCGCATCAATGGCTGGAATGCCGATAAGATGCCCCAAACCACAGCGGTGCAGCCACGTTACTTCATCAGCAACGACAATTGTGCCGCCGGGGCGAGTGACGCGTCTCATTTCGCGAATCGCTTGTGCGTGATCGCCGAAGAAATTGAATCCGCCAATGCAGTAGGCCGCGTCGAACGAACCGTCTTCGTAGGGCAGTTCTTCAGCCTGCGCCCATGCTAATCGACCGTTGAGCGAGGGAAATCGGCGAAACGAATTCTCGAGCCGCGTGCGCGCAAAATCGACGCCGTGAATTTCCCAACTCGCTGGCAGAAATGGCAAGTTATCACCGTCGCCAATACCGACTTCGAGAACGCGCAATTGGTTGCCGGCGGGAAGATGCTTCAATATCTGGGAACGCGCCCGTTGTTCGCCACCTTGGAGCGCCAGAAACATGCGTTCCCACGGTCGAAACTTCGGCCAGCTCGGTCCATCATAAAACGCCGCGCCAATGCGATTACGCCCCTCGAGCACTCCAATCGCGTCGACGATTCCATCGCGTTCAATACCCGAAGCGCGCAACTCCATCGTCGCTTGGGCCATTGATGTTGTCATGGAGTTTGCGGAGTCGGACATGCGAGTGATTTACCGAGGAAATCGGGGTTTGGATTCAGAAATCGACATTCAATGCAGTTGGACCAGCGCGGTCCATCATCCAGTCGAAAATGGGCGTCGGTAAGCCCTTGAGGAACGACATCCCCACCTTCGTACTGAACGGAAAAACGAAGTCGCGCGGCTTACGCTCGATCGCGCGAACGATGTACTGCGCCGCCTGCTCTGGTTCGAGCATTTTTATCGGATTCTTGAATGGCGTATCGGCCGTGATCGCCGTACGCACAAACCCCGGGCAGATTGTCGTCACGCGCACACCACGTAGTTTCAACGCGGGACGCAAGCCTTCGAGATATGCGGTTAGCGCCGATTTGGATGCACAGTACGCCGCCATCCACGGCAGACCGCGGAACCCCGCCACGCTCGATACGCCAAAAATATGCCCACGCTTACGCGCAAACATACCCGGCAAGACAGCGTCGATGAGATTGGCAACGCCGACCACGTTCACATCGAGCATCGCCTTGAGCGCACCAGGATCGAGATGATTCACCAGCGTGAGACCACCAATCCCCGCACCGCCAAAAACCATATCAATCGGCCCAAGCTTTTCCTCGATCGCCCCGACCGCATGGCGAATTGCGGCAAGATCGGTGACATCAGCCACCTGCATAGTAACCGTCGCGCCAACCGCCGAACAATCTCGCTCGGTTTGCGCCAACCGATCGACGTCGCGGTCGATCAAGCCAAGTCGATATCCGCGTTTAGCGAGCGCAAGCGCACTCGCGCGGCCAATGCCGTTTGCAGCGCCAGTGAGAATGAGAGTTTGAGACGCGGGATCAGGCATCGACCGACTCGATAAAGGTTTTCACGGCGTGCACGAACGCCTCGGGATTCTCTTCGGGCGCGCGATGACGTGCGTTCGGAATCGTAACCGTGCGACAGTTCGGCAACCGCTCGGAAAGGAAATCCGCAGTCGCCAGGAAGGGCGAGGCTGCGCCGTAAATGGCGAGCGATGGGGCTTTGATCGACTCGATCAATTCGGTAGTCAGACCAGCGACGGCCTTGGTATCCGCACCACAGGTCGTTTTACCAAGTCGAAGCAGGCGAGTCATGGCCGGCAAACCGACGGCCTGGCGAAACTTGAGCATCCGCTCATCGTTCAGGTGATTGACCTGATCGAAGAACTTATCGAGGTCGTACCAGTGCTCGTCGGAAAGCGTGACACCTGCCGCCTCGGCTTCGAGGCGAAAAGCCTTCCAGTGCCCCCACTTGCTTGCATCTTCCAGATGCCGAAGTGCTGGAAAATAGGGATCAGAGAAGACGACGGCCGTGATTCGTTCAGGTGCGATCGCAGCCGCATGCGCTGCAATGACAGCACCAAAACTGTGCCCAACAATCTTCGCCTTCGGCGCACCGATTTCGTCCATGATCGCGAGCAGATCCTGCGCATGATCGCCCGAGGTATACCCATCGGGCGGCACATCACTATAGCCGTGTCCTCGGAGATCATAGGCTGTGGCGCGATGGGTTGTCCCAAGCTCCTGAATCGCTTTCGACAAAAACCATACCGAAAGGTCGCCCGTCACCCCGTGAATAAGGATAACGTCGGACCCCTCGCCCGCCTGCTGGATGTGGAACGACATGCCTCGTGCATTCAACTTCGGCATGACGTTCCCTCGGAGCGAGATTCAAGGTGTTTGGCGAGGAATTCGACGAGTTCGCCCATCGTAAGATCGCGATCCTCGCGCCGGCCGAGTTCCGCCATCAGGTCGCCAAACGGCAATGGCTGGCCGTAGTGGGCCTGCAAGGTCTCACCGAGCACGACCGCATCGATCGACGCCAGCCCCAGATCAGCAAAGAAACGTGTATTCTCGTCGATATCACCAAGATATTCTCTCCCGTGGAAATTCGCCATCAAGCCGGCGACTTCCGCGAGAATCTCGGCATGTCGTGAATCGTTTGACATCATCGAACCGGTTCCCGTTGTTCAAGAACAGCCCAGGCCCAGGCGAAGTTGCCTCGCTTGCATGTTTGAACGCGAATCAATTCCGCAAGCGATTTGCTGCACGCTTCGCCGAACTCGCTCCCTGGCCCCACATTCACTACTCCCGAGCGCCAATCGGCCGAAACCACCGCAACCGTCTTCGGACCGCCGATCAACCCTTCACCAACAGCCTTGGCCGCGGCCTCCTTTGCACACCAGAATCTCGCAATCCATTCTGCACGTAGGTCGTGCAAAACGTCATCAAGCAACTTTCGCTCGTCGTCTGAAAACGCAAGCGTTTCAAATGAGGACGAACGTTCAACGATGGGCTCAATATCAATACCAACGCGCGAACCTGATTGACGTGCTGCAATCGCGACCGCGACGCCTTCAACATGCGCAATCGACACGTCCGGCTTCCAGGCGTCCGTAATCGGCCCATCCGTCAACCGAGGCTTGCCGAGTGCATCGGGCTCAATTGTAAGATCTGCGGGATAAACCGCTGGCGAGCCCTCAGCCAGCCAAACGCGCCGAACCGCTTCCTTCGCCGCAATTCGCCCCCAAAGCCGAAGCGTACGGCGCCCATCATGCCCCTCGGGTCGCAGACATCCCGAGCGCTCGACGTCGGAAAGCTGCGTCGCTTCAAGAACATCGCGCCAGACGGGCTTGGCCATATCGGCCGGCGGTTCGAGCCAAACCGCGATCCCCTGTTTCGAATCGACATCAGCAAGCGGCTCGCCAACAAGCACGCGGTCAGGCTGGCGGAAGACGTCGCGAAAACGTCCGGGCCAGTAGAAACGCCAATCGTCCCAGTCGGTCAGACGCATCCATACGCCACCATCTGGCCTTAGCACTTCCGCATCAACAGTGACGCGCTGGCGCGTCACGCTTTTGACTCGAATTCGGCACGGGCAATCAGCGCCTTCGAGCGGATCATCGCCAAAGATTTCGAGCGAGCCGAGCCTGAGCGGAAAGATGACGTCTCCTTCCGGAAGACGCTCCATGCCCCAGAGGCCGAGCAAATGCGTAAAAGCATCGAGCACGATCGGGTCAGTCAACGGTTGCGCGAGACTCGCATCACGATAGAGCGCCGTTCGCGGCAAGACGCGAAGTACGCCATCAATGCCGTCATCAGCAACCTCGCCGACTTCTGCTACGGCTTGCAGCAGCGGACCGTGGAACAACCATTGCTCTTCGTACATCGACCGCGCGGTGAAGCGGCTAATTTGGGAATCGACCAGTTCAGGAAGAGTTGCTTCCGCAGGGTCAGGTCTGGCAACATCGAAAACAATAATCGCTTCCACCGCAGGATTCGCCGCATCACGAACCATGTTGTAGAGCGCGGCGGAGATACAACCTGGCTGGTCCTCGAGCGCCCGCGCCACGACACGAAGATCAATCGGCTCATCCTCATATCGCACCCATTTGCGGGCTCGCACGTCACGCATGCCAATGACGCGCATCCGTGGGCACAATCGCGCGGCGACCTGCGCGAGCATTTCTGCCATCACCGTAAAGGGCAGAACCGGCAGTCCTAATTTCGAGGGATCGCGGTGGCTCACTCGCCGGCCGCCAAACGTATGATGAGAGGCGACAGGGTCGCCCGCGGCGTCGAGAACAATCGTCGCTTCAACCTCATGCCCTGCAACGAACCGCTCGACTTCCCCTGACCATGGCAAATGAACACCATTCGCCGAATCAGTTTGCTTATCGCGCGAAGTGAAATGGAACTCGATTTCGTCGTCTTCAAATTGAGATTGATCGTTTGAATCGATATCGCTCAGGTCTTCGTTAACCCACTGTTCTTCTTCGGCGTCGTGGTTTTCGACCGGTTCCGATACGCCATCCCACGAAGACGCCTCGACGAGGTTCGCGCGACCTTCATTCCATTCGGCGACGCTCGAATGGTTCACGGCGCGAACCATGGCCTCCTCGACAACTGACTCATCGAGATCAGCCTCATCTTGGTCAAGGGCGTTTTCCACCACCGACCGAGCATTGAGGCGAGAAACGAGGCCAGGTGACAGACTCATCTCGGGAAAACCAAGCTCGATCGTTTGCGCAGCAGTGTGCAATGGAGGAGGCGCCGCGAGATCAATGAGCTGAGGCGATCGGCGAGCAAAAAGGAACGTCGCGTCGACGTGCACGCCGTGTGCAAATAACGCGGCTACAACATGATTGAGTTGCGTCAGCCCGGAACGCCGTGGAAGATTCACGCCAATCGCGAAATTTGCCTTGCCTCGCAGCGTGTCGTCGACAAAGCCGGCGAGATTACCCCGGGCGCCGACATCCACAAAAACACGATATCCATCATCATGCATTTGTTCGATCGTACGACGAAACTCGACTGCACACGTCCACTGATCGATCGCGAGCGTGCGAACCGCTTCAACGTCCGCCGGCATGCTCCGTCCGGAGCAGCACGAATAAAGCGGTATTCCGGGCGATTTCAAGTTCAATGTTTGGAAGAACTGTCGAACCGGCGGCATCAAGCATTCAAAACTCGACGTGTGATACGCATGCGCCATCGGCAAGCGGTCGAAGATTATCCCCGAATCCTTGAAGGCTTGAAGCGCAGGAGCAAGAGCGTCCTCAGTTCCGGCGATGACGACTTGATGCGGGCAATTGTCAATCGCGATCGAAACCTTTGACAATGTTTCCTTGATCACAGCTTCGACGCGTTCTCGACTGGTAGCCACTCCCACAAGCTGAGCTTCGCCTGTGGCATTCCGCTGCGCAGCTTCGAAGATCGCGCCAAGGTCGCCGAGCGATTGTTTGAAGTCGTCATTTACCTCGATGACATTCGCCGCCGCAAGCGCGAGGAATTCGCCGCTGGAATGGCCGACGATTCCGCCGGGACGCAACCCAAGCCCCATTAGAAGTTGGTACAGTCCCCATTGCGAGGAAAGCACCATATTGACCACGCTTGATGCTTCAGCCGCGTCTGTAACAGCTCCATCATTCGACGAATACAGCAATTCGCTCGGCAGGATGTGTGCGCCGTGATTCATCGCGATTTGATCGGATGTGTCGAGCACGGCACGTAGTTCGGGGAAATGCGGGCAAAGGTCGGCGAGCATGCCCGGATAGGGCGAGCCTTCGCCAGGAAACAGGAATGCGACCTTTCCCGTTGCAGCCAACGGCTCAGCCCAGAAATAGATGCCGCGGCCGTCTCGAATCGCCGTGCATTTGGGATCCGCAAGACGCGTAACTGCCTGCCGCAACCTGGTTACAAGTTCCTCAATCGATGCGGCGAGAACGCCGAGCCTCGCTGGATGTGTCGCTTGTTCTGGCTTCTTGGCTAGTGTAAACGCGACATCCTTGAGCCCAAGGTGACTGTTTCTTTCAAGCTGATTTACGAGTTCATTTATTCGCGCAATTAATTGAGTTCGATCGGGAGCAGAGAGCAGAATTGCTTCCGTTGGCCAGTTCGGCATCGCGCCGGCTGTCATACCATCGGCACTGGCCGAATGCTCTTCCAGCACAGCATGCGCATTCACGCCGGCGAATCCGAATGCGTTGACACCGGCGCGCCGCGGAGTTGATTCGCCGTTGATCCAGGGACGAGTGAGCGGGTTCATCACCAACCAGTCGCTCTGGTCTTTTAGCATCGAGCCCGGTTCGCACGCCCCAAGGCTGACCGGAATAACTCGATGATGCAAGGCGAGCGCGGCTTTGATCAACCCGGCCATTCCCGCTGCGGGCATCGCATGGCCAATTTGGCTCGAAACTGCACCGATGTATCGCGATCTCTTCGATGTACCGCCAGTGAGCAACTTTCGCAGGGCCTTCAGCTCGGCACGATCGGACGTCGGCAAACCGATGCCATGCCCTTCGAAGAGCGCAACGCTCCCCGGATCAACTGCTGCGGCACGATAGGCCCGTCGCATCGCACGAAGATGTCCGCGTGCATCAGGAGCGGCCAATCCCGGGCCGCGTCCATCGCTCGCCACGCCGACACCTTTTACAACGGCATAAACACGATCTCCGTCGCGTTCTGCATCGCGCAAGCGTTTGATGATCAGCACACCCACGCCTTCACCCGGAACCATCCCGTCGGCGTCGGCGCAAAAGGGACGCGAACGCCCAGACTGCGAGAGCCCGCGAAGTTGCGAAAACACCATCGGAAAATCGACGTCGGGCTGAACATAAACAGCGCCCACGACAACCATATCAACCCTACCGCTGCCCAGCGCTCGCCCTGCATGTTCAAGCGCGACGAGTGCCGAAGCACTTGCGGCATCAATCACGTAGCTTGCGCCACGAAAGTTGAACCGATCAGCCACTCGGCCGGCTGTAGCGTTCGTGAGTTGTCCCGGAATTGTCGCTGCTTCGAACGGCGGCAGTTTCGAGCGAAGATCGTCGCGAATTTCATCGAGATCGGCTTCCGTCCACTCGGGGTGAACCGACTGAAGAATTGCCACCGTTTGCTCGATGATCCGGCCATGTTGCAGTCGCGTGAGATTGCCGCGATTGAAGTAATTCCCACGCCCAACGATCACTTCCACTCGCCGACCATCCGGCACACCGTTTCCCAGCCCGGCGTCCTTGAGCGCTTCGCGTGCTGTATCAAGGATCAAAAACTGCTCGGGCTCGCCGCCTTCAACTGTCAACGGCATGACACCGAACGACGCCGCATCGAAGGCGATCGGCGAGTCGAGATAGCCTCCAACACGGCCACTCACGCGACCAGGTGAGCGTGATTCCGGCGCGAAAAAGTGATCCGCGTTCCAGCGATCGGCAGGCACTTCCCCGATGTGTACCGAACCATCCTGCACATTGCGCCAGAACGCTTGCAAATTGTCTGCGCCCGGAAACCGGCAAGCCATGCCGACGATCGCGAGGTCAAGCGGCCTCCCACGTCGGTTCATCGCGCCACCTCAGACACAGCCGAGCGTGGGCGTAACGGCTCGTCGAGCGAACCAAGTTCACTCGCGATGACAACCTCGACCTCGCCCTTCCGGCCAAACTGCAACTCGCGAATCACAGCATCACAACCTTGGTCCGGCGTGATCATGCCGAGGCCTCGACGTCCCAGATGACCTTCGAGTTCCGAAACCATCCCAACGCCCGACCACGGCCCCCAGATGAACGAAACCACGCGGCCTTTCCAACGCGTATCAAGCCAGAGGCCAAGTTTGTTGAGCGTCTCATTCGCAGCCGCGTAGTCGGTTTGCCCCTTGTTGCCAAAACGCCCAGCGATCGAAGAAAAGAGCGCGGTGAACTTCAAAGTGTCGGCTTCGAGCAGACGCGCGAGATTGAGCGCACCATCGAGCTTCGTGCCAAATACGCGATCGAACGATTCGGGTGTTTTGTCGCGAAGCAGCTTGTCGTGGATCACCCCCGCGCCGTGAACCAATCCCACAGGATTGCCATACCGCTTGCGCCAGTTTGACAGAACTGGCGACAAGGCATCGAGTGAGCGAACGTCGGCCGATGCGTATTCCACCGTCGCTCCCGCGTCGCGAATACCGCGAAGCGTTTCGCGAATCGAACGTTCGTTACGCAACGCCCGATAAGCACGCTCGACATCGGCCGGGCCGACCTCGCTCTGGTTCCTGCGCAACCGTCCGTGAAGAGCAGCTTTGAGTTCCGTAGCCGACGTCAAGCTCGCGGTGATTGGATCTTCAGTATCGCGCGGCGCGGGGCTGGACCCAAGTAACAGGAGTGTCGGCCGCCACTTCTTCGCGAGTGCTAACGAAACGGCCGCAGTAATTCCCCGTGCGCCGCCCGTAACCAGGACGGGATCTCCCGGCCTGAGTTCAAAGCCTGGCTCGTGCGATTGTAGCGCCGCTGGCACTGTCGCCAGGCGCAGTCGCTTCCCGTTCGCGTATCCAACCTCGGGCCAGCCATCGTCGGTCAATGCTTCGGTAACAAGTTGCTTCGCAATCTCACTCATTGGCAGGCTTATATCAGTATCGACAATGCGCGTCCGAATGCTCGGCCACTCACGTGCAAGTGTTTTTACCAAGCCGGCGACACCGCCATGTCCAGCGAACGCGTGATCGTTCATCCCTGCCGAGCCAAGTTTGCCCCCGAGCGCAGTTGCAGCAATGAGACACGAACCACCCGCATGGCTTGCCGCTTCAAGGTCTTCTGCCGTGGCGCGGGCGAGATGAAACAATCCTTGTAGCTCGTCACGCAGGCGATCGTGCCACTTCGACGGATCGAGTCCGGCCGCAGCCGCGTTTCGCAACGGCAAGGCATGAACCAGACCAGCAATCGGCCCCTTTGTTCGAATCGCGGCGAGCGTGGCTTCGACGGCAGTCGGCGATCCCAATTCCGTCGAGCTCGGTTGAATCAGGGCGACGCGATGATCGCGTTGCAGGAACAAGTCTGCAACTGCTGAGGCGACTCCACGACCATCATCCGTGATTACAACCGTTCCGCCCGGCAGCAATCCTGTGCAGTCTTTGCCCAGAGGAGCGTTTACAGGTTCGACTCGCAGTCGTTGGATGCTGCTAGCGTTCGATGGGACGGTCGACTCTTTTTTTTCAATATCGACTGCCTTCCGCGGCGAAGTCTTGGCAAGCACCGCTTCGACCCGCGTAATGATTTCGCCTAGCGTTTTTGCACGTGTCAATCCGTCCATGAGAGACGAATCGGTCACGGCTTCCAGACCATCGACGGTCTCGCGCAACGTTCCAAGAATTTCGACCCGTTTGATCGAATCGATACCAAGATCGGCTTCGAGATCGAGGTCCAACTTGAGCATTTCGGCCGGGTAACCGGTGCGATCGCGGACGATCTCGAGCAACCGATCGACCACGGTCGCCTTCTTCGTTGCCGAAGGCGAAGGTATCGGCGGCGCAATCGCTTGTTCTTTCGTAGGTTTCGCAACCGCTGGTTTTTCCGGTAGGGCCGCGGGTTTCGCCACAGTTGGCGGAGGCGTGGACGGACGAACGACGGGGCGAGCCGATGCGGCAGATTCAGGCTTTGGCGTCGGCGCAGCAGCAGCAGCAGCAGCAGCAGTAGGCGCAAACGTTGGCGGCGCGATTGATGGCGCGCTCGCGCCGCGATTGAGGTAAGCGGCCATCGTGGCCTGCTGCACCTCGAGGAAATTCCGCATTGTTTCCTGGAACGCTTCCATCACACGCGCGTCGTCGGAAGTCGACAAGTTATCCAGGCCATTCCGTGCCTTTGCGTGTCCGTTGGACGTCGGAGTGGTGTGATCCATGGTGGGCGTCGAATCCGTTGACCCAAAGTCGATGCGGGGGGCGGAGTGATGGCCGTTTGTCGATTCGCCCACGGAATGAGTTCCATTGCTAGAATGTTTATCTTTGTTCATCGGCTGTGTCGGCATCGAACCATTACGTCGTCCCGCCAACAGCGTCGAATGATCGCCGTTCTTACCGTTGCGTTCGATCGATTTCTCGAGTTTGTGGTTGGTATTCCCGTTTGGCACGACGCGTCCCAGGTCGAGCCGTTTCGGCTCCGGACCATTGATCGGCCGGACACGCGAACCGTTGACCATCCACGTCGACGGCGGAAGCGCAGGCGAACCGTCACCGGCCGGCAATTTCGCGAGATCGAGCAGCCTGGCCTCGCGACCTTCGAACAACTCCGTGGGGCGAAACTTTAGCCCCGCCGCCACGAGTCGACCGAGAAGTTGCAGCAGCGTAGGAATTCCCGCGCGGCCAGGAGCGTCGCACGCGACTACCAGCGAATCCGTTTCACCGACGATCGATTGAATCAATGGGGTCAGAATGCGTCCGGGCCCAACCTCGATGAACAGCTTGCTGCCGTCCTTACGCATCGCATGGATCATCTCTTCAAAGCGCACCGGCGACGCGATGTGTCGCCCCAAACGATCCGCAATCTCGCCGGCATCATCGACATGAACACTCGCATCGACGTTCGCATAGACCGGGATTCTTGCCCCGTCGCGCAATCTCTGCTCTGCGAGTTCGCGGAACGGCGCCGAGGCAAAGACAACCGCGGGCGAATGAAAGGCACGGGCGGTAGGTAAGTCGAAGGTGCGAATACCCTGAGAACGGGCTCGCTCGACAACCTGCGTGACTGCATCACGATCGCCCGAAATCACCGTCTGACGCGGGCCATTATGATTCGCGATGACAACCGAATGATTGTCATCAATGAGTTCTTTTACAACGTCCGCGGAAGCAGCTAGGGCCGACATCGAACCGGAATTCGTGCCAGCCGCCTCGTTCATGAATCGCCCGCGTGCTTCAGACAGTTCGGCGAGTGCTTCGACTGAAAGATTGGCAGACGCGTGCAATGCCACCAACTCACCATAGCTGTGCCCGGCCACGGCGGCCGGCTTTATTCCTAGACGGGCCAGCAACTTCAAGAGGCCAACTGACGCCGCTCCAATTGCTGGTTGAGCAACGTCCGTAGCCATGAGTGCTAGGCGCGCGGCCTCACGCGCCGGATGGCCAAGCGTTGTGCTCGGGAAGATTTTGGGCGTAATCGCACTTCGCCCAATACCGATCAACGTGCGGTCAAACTGCTCGAAACTTTCCCGCAATTCAGGAAACACAAGAGCGAGATCCGCGAGCATGTCGAGCGATTGCGAGCCCTGTCCGGGGAAGACAAACGCTACGTCCTCTGCCGAAAAATGCCGGCTCGCAGCGAAGTAAACTCCCTTGGGATCATTCAGTTCGCGCTCCCCGGAATCAATCGTCGTCCGTACGCGCTTGCATTTTTCGACAAGATCTTCGAGCGACGCGGCGACGATTGCAAGCGTCGCGTAAGACGCAGTCGTCGTCGCTTCGAATTTGCTGGCAAGAGTTCGCGCCAGGTCGCGCAATCGAGGAGTCGCCCCGGATTCGATCGCGTGCAATAGCCCGTCGATTGCTGATCCGATTTCTCCCGGAGTTTCAGCGCGCCAGAGCAACAGTTCCGCAGGCCATTCGGAAACGGGGGCAGTCGCAGGTGCGAGATTATGCTCATACGACTCGAGCACTGCATGAAAGTTCGTGCCACCGAAGCCGAAGGCACTCACCCCTGCTCTTCGCGGATGTTCCGTCTCACTGTGGAACCAAGGGCGCGGCTGAGTGCTCACGCGGAGCGGGCCATTCACGAGGTCGATCTTTGGATTCAATTCGTCGACGCCGATGGTCGGCGGCAAGGTGCGATGATGCAATGCGAGCGATGCGTTGATCAACCCGGCCAGGCCTGCTGCGCACTTGGTGTGACCGATCATCGACTTGACTGATCCCACTGCACAACCTGCGGGCTCCGCGCCGGCATGGGAGAGCAACTGAGAAAGGGCGTTGATTTCGACGACATCGCCCACGGCCGTTCCGGTACCATGCGCCTCAATGTAGCCGAGCGTTGCGGGATCGACGCCCGACTTCTCGTACGCGCGGACGAGTGCCCGCGTCTGGCCTTCAGGATTCGGCGCAGTCAGGCCACGCGCTCGGCCATCGCTCGACGTTCCCAGCCCCTTGATCACGGCATAAATTCGGTCGCCGTCGCGTTCGGCATCAGCCAGACGTTTGAGCACAACAACACCGACACCTTCGCTAATCACGATTCCATCGGCCGATGCATCGAAAGGCCGGCATCGTCCGCGAGGAGAAAACGCGTGCGTCTTGCTAAACGCGAGATACGTGAGTGGATTTTGAACGGTGTCGGCACCGCCAAGAATGACCATGTCGGCCGTGCCGGTTTCCAGTTCACGAACCGCGAGCGAGGCTGCTGCGAGTGAGGAACCGCACGCGGCGTCGACCGTGTAATTCGCCCCCCCAAGATCAAAGCGATTGGCAATCCGTCCCGCCGCGACATTCAAAAGGAAGCCGGGAAACGAATCCTCAGTCCACTCGGGAAGGTATTCCGCCGCCTTCTCGCGTGCTTCGGCTCCCGCTTCCGGCGCCACAGTTTCGAGCATCGGCAGGTACGATCGGAACGCGTAACCCATCGCAAGCTGTGCGGCGCCGCCACCCATGCCAAGCACCACTGCAGTCCGCTCGCGAGCAAATTCGCGCGAGGCGTATCCAGCGTCGTCCAGGGCATTTCTTACCGCTTCGAGCAGCAATAACTGCACGGGTTCGATCGAATTCAAACTCGTCGGCGGCATGCCGTAGCGCAGCGGGTCGAACGGGATATCAGGCAGGAACCCGCCCCATTTTGACGTGACCTTATCCGGCGCTTTCGGGTCGGCGTCATAATAAAGTCGCCAATCCCAACGATCTTCGGGAACTTCGGTAATCGCATCCTTGCCGCGTAAGGTGTTTTGCCAGAATTCGCGAGCAGACGACGCTCCCGGAAGGATCGAAGACATACCGATAATCGCGATGTCAGACGGACGTGATTTCTCTGCGGCACCCGTGTGCTCACCGTCGCGAATTTGCTCGATACGTTCCGCGGAGCCGTCGCAAATCTCACGATGAAGTTCAGCAATCGTGGTCACGCCGTCGCGAAGTGTTGCCACCTGCCCAAGCATGTAAATCCCTTTGGTGTACTGATCGGCATCTGCAACATTGACGACCGCGGAGCCCGTTCCATTCGCGCGATCGACTCCCTTCGCCGCGATGCGCAGCCTGCCGACATTCAACTGCTCAAGCGACTCGCGCACCTCGTCGGCCGATTTGCCCGACGCAACCAGATTCTTCCGTTCCTCATCGAAGCGCGACGCGAAGGGACTCGGGCTAACGCGAACCTCATGACCTGGCCCCGTTTCGAGCAGCACCGTTTCGCGACATGCAATCGCTTCATTCTGAAAGCGGCGAATGATCGCGCGAGTCCCCACGGCTTCCTCCGTAAAGAGGTATGCCGTGCCAATGAGCACCCCCGTTTTCACCCCACGAGCCGCGAGGGGCGCGGCCATCGTCGCCACCGTCGCCGCCGAACGACCGTCATGAATTCCACCTGCGAAAAGCAAATGAATCGGAGAAGCCTGCTCACCGCCGTCGAGGAACTCTTCAACCTGAGCGATCGCCTGCTCCCATAGCACCATGCTTGAGCGAGGTCCCACGTGCCCGCCACATTCGCGCCCTTCGAGCACGAATCGTCTCGCACCCTCACGAAGGTATCGCGACAAAAGGCCCGGTGATGGAACATGCAAGTATGTAGCAATACCTTCACCTTCGAGCGCGGCAGCCTGATCGGGCCTTCCTCCGGCGATCAGCGCAAACGGCGGTTTCACGGCTCGAATCGCTGCGACTTGAGCGTTGCGCAGCTCAGGATCGATAAAGCCAAGAATCCCCACACCCCAGCTCTTGCCATCGAGCCGCCGTTTGGTTTCTTCGAGCAACCGCGCCACATCGTTCCCGCTCATCATTGCGAGCGCCAGGAATGGCAGCGCGCCGCCGGTGGCGACAGCTTCCGCGAACTCGGCAGTGTCGCTTACACGCGTCATCGGGCCTTGGGCAATCGGGTAACGCGTGCCATGCGATGTAGCAAGCGACGAGTTTTCTGCCAGCGGTTTTGTGTCACGCGCCACTGAAATTGCATGGTCGATTGACGCGTCAACCGCCCGCACGACTCCGCCGACCGTGACAAATCGCTGAGCCATTCGCGCGGCGAACGCGGCATCCTGCCCGACGGGCCACGCCTGATTCTCGGCCCAGCCAATCGAGTTCTCGGGATAAGGATTGCCCGCCTTTAATGCTGTTTGTGCGGCTGATCCTGGGAGAGCGAATGACCGAAATGCCAACCCCTCGGTCGTGGGGCCGACCAGCGTTTCGCCACCATCGAATCGTGAGACCATCTCTCGCGCGAAAGCATCCAGCGGCGATTCGCGCGTCAGGAGAAGCGCCCCGTCGAGTACCACTCCGCGGGCTCCAGCGGCGATGCAACCTGCGGCACTCATCGGGCCGATTCCGCCTCGGACCCAGACCGACAGCGCCAACTTCTCAACAACAGCCTGGAGCAGGATGAACGAAGACTCGTCGCCGCAAACTCCGCCAGCCTCATGGCCGGCGATGATGATCCCCTGCACTCCCGCCGCGGCTGCCGAGACCGCTGCATCGCGCGTCGTGACCTCGGCCAGAATCGGTCGCTCTCTTGGCGCTTGCTTGACAATCGATTCAAACTCACCGGCGCCAGTTCCGACCAAGCAGATCGCTTGCACCTGCGTTGGAAGCGAATCAAAACCCATATGGGATGCCTGATCGGCAAGAAGCCGAATGCCAAAGCTTCCCATTCTTCCAGATTTATCGACAAAATCGCGCAATTCGGACACGTCAAGCGCAGTCAGGTCCAGAAACCCCAGTCCGCCAGCGCGAGTCGCCGCAATCGCAACCGCCGATCCTCGTACTCCTTGAGGCGCCCACGCAAATATTCGCGGAAGAACAAGATTCATCGGCTTCCCAACTCCGTCGATTTTCGATTCGGGCGATCCGTTGCGTGCCATCATCATCATCCCTGCGTCACGAGTTCTCATTCCTCGGATCGCTTGCCACGAGTTCTGCATTCGCGCAGTCCGACGCTCCGATTTACAGTATACTGGGCAATTTGGAGAAAGCGGGTAATTTCGTCTCGCCGATCGTAAGTGACCATGAATGACTCGTTGAGCGCCATATTTGCAGGTCGATGAGCGTCGCCGCTGACTTCGACCGAATGAAATTCGGGTCAAACCCGACTCTTCCCGACACGTCATGGGGGACCAGGCAAACTAGGCAAATCCAATGCCGAATTCCTAATCAAGCGGCATTGAGGTTGTAGAACAGGCAGGGACAGGGGCAAGAAATGCAACTTAATCCAATGAAAATAAAGCACTTACTTCAATGGGTTTTGATATTGACTGCCAGTTGCATAAACTGGCAAACGCCTGAACTTCCGAACATGAACGGAATTCACTGCGCGTCTTTCTTGTTCCTCGCGCCTGGCACAGACATCGATGAGATCGAACGTGGTGGATGGACGCACAAGGTAATCCACGCGGTTCCGCGGCTCGAATCCGGCGCGATTGCCAGCCTGCCGGAATCGGGACGCCGCTCTGCGACACTCATCCGAACACTCATTCTCGCCGACGTCGCCAAAACCAACCGCGGTTACGAGTTGCGTCGAGTGGGCGTCGGTAATTCGATCGTTGCCGGCGCTCATGAAAAGGTCGTGACAGCCAACGGTCCTATCGACCTTCGCGAGACACTTTCCCCAGTGGAACGAATCGTGGCGAACGTGGCCGACGCTGAACTCCGGCGCGGTCGAGTTGTCGTGTCGACCACCACATTTGCCCTCTACCGCACGCCGGCCAGGCTTGTCGTCGACGGTCGGCAGCACGAGGTCGACCTTTACTACGCACTCTTCGTGAATGCCCAAACCGGAGAGCTCAGCACCATGAACTGGTCAACCGCGCGCGAGCGCGTAAAAGCTCCCGAGTCGGCAACTCGACTTCCACCGAACGCGAGCTTCGACTGTGCGCTCGACGTGGAAATCGCAACCCGCGTTGGTCCGCTCGCACTCGCCTGGTCGTTCGCGATGACCAGACTGCCATCGGGCCAGCCAATCAAGCTGTCGCCGGACGTTCGCGAAGCTTTGACTCAATCGGGGTCAATCGAGCCGACGGATTTCGAACGTCGCTTACGACCCGGATTTGGCCTCTGATTTCGTGGTGGCCTTTTTTAGTTCGGAACGCAAGCGACGAATTTGATCCTGCGCGATCAGACCGAACTTCGACCGCAGAATTGGCGCGCCATCGAACCATTCAAGCGGTTCGGCATACACAAAGTGCGTCTCGACAATCACTCGCCCCGCTTCCCCTTTGAGCCGAGTCATTTTCGCATAGCCAGCGCCACCCGCATAAGGGCGAGGCGTGCCGAGCGTTTCTGTCGAACCTTTCACCGTCAACGTCTGCCACTCATTCTTGCTTGCGCCCGTGTTGAAACGCTCATCAGTTCGCGCAGCAACGATCACCGAATCTTCCGAGCGACTCGACGCAACCTGATCGGTTCTCGTCGCGACGATTCGGTCGAGCAAACGTAGCTTCGCTCGCACATACCAAAGGTCCTCACGCGGCTTCTCCCCAATGACTTGGAGTTCGCCAGCAGCAACCGCCTTCGCCTCAAATCGCATGTTCCCCGCTTCAACAGCACGGTCTTGCACGGCGGCGAAGGCCTTCTGTGGTTGTATCGTATTCAGGTCGACGCGCACGCAGAAATAGAGGTCGCCCGAACGGACCACATGGGTTTTCGTCTTCGTGTCGCGAATCGTCAACTTGTGCGGAGCGGAAATTGAATCGCTCATCATCTCGGTCGCGCCACGCTCGCTACCTGCGATCCGCCGGAGCGCAGCAAGTTGCTCATCTTGCGACATTTCGTCGCCAAAGGTCGGCGGATCGGGTTTGATCTGCTGCCCATCCACCTTGATTCCGTCGGTCGTCACAAAATGATAGACGGTGTTCGCATCGTGCTTGAGCTCACGGACTTCGGGTGGAGCGAATAAAATGGCCGTAGCGATAAGAAGATGAAGCATGGATTTTGCCGGATTATGGGTTTGCGCCGGTTTTGTCGCCAAGTTCGGCGAGGGCGGGGCCGATACTTCTGCTAGGTTGCGCGATTGTTCCGTTTACGAGGGATTGCCGTGTTACGCTCGAACTGCAATCACCATACCATGCCGTCGCGACTCGCGTCCGCGGCGATCTTCTGGTGCCTGTTGTTCGCCGGCTGCGCGGAGATTCCGATCGTCGGACGCATTCAAACGTCGTTCCGCGGCGATACAAGCGTGAACGGACGAGTGGCCGCAACGGTTGAGGGCCCCATCGAAATCCGGATGCCCACCGCCCCTGACCCCGGTCCAATTGTTCCGGTTTCCGTTCGCGCAGGGCAACCGGGGGCACGAATCGGCCTGGTGGACGTCGACGGGATCATCCTAAATCAAAACCTCACGGGCCTCTACTCCACCGGCGAGAACCCCGTCTCCACATTCCGCGAAAAACTCGACGCCATTGCCGCCGACCCATCGATTCGTGCCCTGGTTTTGCGAATTAACACGCCGGGCGGCAGCGTAACTGCATGCGATATCATGGCCGACGAACTCAGGCGCTTCCGGCAGGCGACCGGAAAACCGATCGTCGTTTGCATGATGGATCTCGCAACATCAGGCGGCCTTTATCTTGCTGTCGGCGGAGATCGCGTCATCGCACACCCGACGACCGTCACTGGCAATATCGGTGCCTTGCTCAATCAATACAACCTCCAGGACGCGATGGCGCAGCTAAACGTTCGTGCCGAGCCAATCAAATCTGCCCCGATGGTCGACATCGGCAGCATCACTGCGCCGCTGGCTCCTGAAGCCGAAACAATGCTTCGCGAGATGGTTAACAGTTTCCGCGACCGCTTCCGCAATCGGGTCGCGCAAACTCGCCGCGGCTTGACTGCTGCCGACTGGAAGCTGCTTGACGACGGCCGAATCGTCAGCGGTCCCAAGGCAGTGGAATTGCATCTCGTCGACCAGATTGGTTATGTTCACGACGCGATTGACGAGGCAGAAAAACTGGCAGGCACCTCGGGCGGCGAGGTCGTCATCTTCCAACGAAAGGGCGCGGCGGGACGTTCACTCTATTCGATCACGCCGAATACTCCCATCGAAGGCCAGCTTGTTCCGCTCAGCTACCCTGGTCTCGATCGCGCAAAGATTCCCACATTCCTCTATCTCTGGCAGCCTGACTCGACTCTCATGAGGCTCGGCGGACGTTGATCGACCCCAAAGAATGGCCAGTGCTCGTCACAGGCGCCGGTGGTTTCATCGGCGGCCACGTCGCTCGCCACCTCGCATCACTCGGACATCCCGTCTACGGCCTCACGCGAAAACCGCCAGAAATTCGGGACGGCGATCCTGACATCAACTGGATCGTCGGCGATCTGCGATCGGCTGACGTCGTAAAGAATGCCGTCTCCGGCATGCGTGGCGTGATTCACACGGCAGGTTGGGTGAGCCTTGGGGCCGACCATCGCGGTGATGCAGCGGCCATCAACGTCGATGCAACGAAGCGGCTGCTCGAATTTTCCTCTGAAGCCGGCGTCGAGCGGTTCGTCTTCACCTCCACCCTTCACACCGTGGCAGCAGGCACGGCGAGCGATCCAGCCGATGAAGACGCAGGTTGGAACCTGCACGCCGTCGATTCTCCCTACTCGCGTACAAAGCGTGAAGCCGAGGAAATCGTACGCGCGGGAACCGACCGGCTGGCGAGCGTGGTGCTCTGTCCAGGGATGGTTTTAGGTCCGCGCGACATCAAGCCAACCTCCACGCGCATTCTGCTTCTGATGGCCAAATCGCGTGTCGTGAGCGTCCCCAACGGCGGCATCCCAATCGTTGACACTTCGGTAATCGCCCAGGCCCACGGCGCTGCGCTGATGCTAGGTGTTCCTGGCGAGCGCTATGCAGTCGTCGGCCACTATGTGAGTTATCCCGACCTGGCTCGAATGGTCCGCAGAATCACCGGTCGTCCGAATGTCATCACCGTGCTTCCCGATTTTACTGAGCGACTCGTGGTGTCGACCGCACGAATGATCGATAAGATGACGCGTCATCAACGCATCGACATTTCCGCCGCATCAGCCGCCGGCGGCTATCTCCGATTGCACGTTTCGGGAACGCGTGCCGACCGCCTGTTCAATCTGGTTCACCCCGATCCCATCAGTAGCATTCACGCAGCGCTGGTCGATGCCAAGGCCTCCGGTCGCAATCCATTTTTGGGCGAAATTCGCTCACTTTGAAAGGCGTGCTGCCCTCTTTACGAACGCGGCGCACCCAGATAATTCCCATAACCAACGACGACCGTCGACGCGACGAGCGTAAACAATCCCAAGAAATTCAAGGCATGTGTTCGCGCACTCGCGCCTTTCCACTCCTGCAAGTAGAGCCCCCAAATCGTTCCAAAGATCATGATGGTCGCCATGTGGAGCGTCCAGCTTGAAAATTCATATCGCCCCATGAGTGTATTTCCCATTCCATAAAACAGGAATTGCAAGTACCAAACCGTGCCTGCAATCGCACAAAAGAGATAATTGAACGCCAGGGTTTTTAGCGTAAGCCGTCCCGCATTAGCACGCTTTCCTGCGTATTCACTGCCAGTTGCGTTGCGAATGTTAAGTGCGACGCACCAGACAACATTCGTGGTAAACCCGCCTGCAAGCACCACAATGAGCACGGGCAAGTTTTGCCAGAGCGGGTTCGTTCCACGAGTCACGGCAAGTTCGGCAATCGGCTTGCCCGCGGAAAATCCATAAGACATGCAGGCGCTAAGAATTCCGCAGACCGTTGCGACGATCACGCCTTTGCCAAAGCTAAATTCGCGAATCGCCGCCTGCTTCTGCTCGTCACTCATTTCTTTCTCTTTCGAGCGACCCGCAAGCCCGCTGATCACAATTCCCACAACGCACAAAAGCACGCCGCCAAGTACGACTTGTCCGGATCCAGAACCAATAATCTCCCCCAACTCCCCCTTGAACAACGGTGGCATCAGCGTGCCAAACACAGCGCAGTAGCCAAGGGCCATGGCCATCCCCAGAGCCAGGCCCAGATAGCGCATCGTCAACCCAAACGTAAGCCCACCAATCCCCCACAAGACACCGAAAAAGTAGGACCAGAGCATCGCGTCATGAGGTGCCTCAGCCAGAACACTCATCAACCGCGAAGTATTTACAATCGCAAAAAGCCAAGGAGCGACAATCCAACTGAAAACGCCGCCAACAAGCCAGTATGTCTCCCAACTCCACTCGCGAACGCGTCTGAAAAAGAGATAGAACGTCGCCGACGCAAATCCGCCGATCGCGTGATAAACAACACCAAGCGCAGGATCTGGCGACGTCATGATCGTGTTCCGTGATTCAAGAGAAAATCTCGCAGCAAAATCGTTTCCGAAAGGTTGTCGACCTCGTTGCAATGTTCCCAATCAATCCAAACATATTCCACACCGACATAGCCCGAATATCCCACGCGACTCATTCCATCGAGCACGCGAGCATAGTCAATCACATTCTCCTTGAACGACGTCTGCAACCGTCCGGGCCGAGCGCATCGTGCATGAAAATGGCTCGCAAAAGCGATGAGCGGCTCGATTTCCGAATCGGGAACACCACTTCGCGTGAAATGAGTGTAATCGAGCGTAAGCGTTAAGCCAGGCACGCGCCGCACAAGTTCAGTCGCGGATTCAGGCGTCGGGACGATCGACCCGACATGCGCCTCGACACCAAAAATGATCCCACTCTTTTGCGCTTCGTCAACGCGCCACGCAAGTTCATCAGAACAGAGCGAGAGCGACTCTTGCTCTGGAACTCCCTCGAAACAAACGCCGGGAACTGCGGAAACGTGCCGACAACCGCATTCCAGAGCAAATTCAATCGTTTGCCTGAACCACGTGCGTGCTTCGCGTCTTCGTTCCGGGTCGGGATGATTTGGCGCGAGCGAGAAGAACTCTGGCGCCGTCTGCAAGAAGACATCCGCGAGAACAAGTCCGCGGTCTTCAAGCTTTGAAGTCAACTCGCGTGCTGCACCTGGAATGTCGCGAAAAACTTGAGACGGCCAGATGTGCGAGCGTCCCTCAAAAAGGCCAAGATCGACACCTGGAAAATTCAGAAGCGCGATGAGATCGAGCACCTTATCGTGATCGAGCAACGGAAACGCGAAATCAGCACAGGCGAGCCGCACGGGCATTGATCTGGCTCCTTTGACGAAATTGCACGTAACGATTCAACAGAAACCGCGCGTTACCCCGCATCCCACTCCGCGGCCGCTAAATATCCACCATCAACAACGAGTGAAGTTCCTGTGACGCCTGATGAATCATCGCAACTCAAGTACAGGACCGCGCGGGCGATATCGTCCGACGCCATCGCACGATTCAGTGGCACCCTACGCACGCGTTGGCGAAGCGTCGCCTCAGGATCGGGCGTCGCATTCAAGTGCGTACGCAGCATCGGGGTATCGGTAATTCCCGGGCAAACGCAATTACATCGCAGACCAATCGACGCGTAATCAAGCGCAATTGAGCGACTCAGTCCCAACACTGCAGCTTTCGACGCCGTGTAAGCCGGCGTGCTCGCCTGACCGACGAAACTGCTAATCGACCCCACGTTGACCATGTGGCTCGATGCCTGCTTCCTGAGATGAGGTAACGCATGTTTGATTGAAAAATAGATCCCCTTCACATTCACACCCATCAAGCGATCCCAGTCACTCTCGTCATACTCATGAAGCAAGCCGACGTGCACGATACCCGCACAATTGACGATGATCTGCAAGCCGCCAAACTGTTTCGCCGCTAAGTCGATTGACTGCCGAACGTCATTCTCACGAGAAACATCGGTAAGCTGAAATCGCGCGTTACCGCCCTCTCGTCCAATTGACTCAGCAAGTGTTTTTCCTTGATCGGCGAGGACATCGGCGACGAACACATTCGCCCCTTCCGCCGCGAAAAGCCGCGTCACCGCCGCACCAATTCCGGATGCCCCACCGCTGATCCAGGCCGTTTTTCCTGCAAGTCGCGAACCCATCTCGTCAACTCCTCGCCCGCAATCGTGCCCATTTTTCCTGGAATTCAGGCTTGTCAAACACAGCCGGATTCACGCAGCCGTTTGGAACTTTTCCCAGCGACAGATCGAGCATTCCACCACATACCGCACGTCCGATATCGCGGAAGAGTTCGTCAGTCCAGGCGATACTATGCGGCGCGAGGAGAACGTTCTCAAGCGTGCCAAATCGGTGGGGCGTTAGAACTGGTTCACTCGCAAAACAATCGAGTGCGGCACCGGCGATTCGCCCTTCGGCAAGGGCGGAATAGAGGGCATCTTCATCGACGATGCCTCCTCGCGCCGTGTTGATCAGATACGCATCCGGCTTCATCAATCCCAACTCGCTTGCGCCGATCAAGCCGCGCGTTTCCTTTGTGAGCGGACAGTGAATCGAAACGAAGTCCGCGTCACTCATCAGCTCGTCAAGCGAGACCGCGCGAACGCCAAGCTTTGCCGCGGCGTCCGGGTTGAGATAGGGGTCAAACACAAGTGGCGTCTTCATGCCGAAACCGCGCAGCAAACCTACCGTCGCACGGCCAATTCCTCCAAAGCCAACCGCGCCAAATGTGCGATCTCGTAGTTCTTTCCCCATGTAACGCGATCTCGTATCCCATTCCCCCGTTCGCACAAGCGAATCCTTGATTCGCATATGATGCGTAAGCGCAATCATCCATCCGACGGTTGCTTCGGCAACCGAACGATCGACGGCCCCGGTGGTAATGAAAACCGCGACATTCGCGCGCGAGCACGCGTCGACGTCCACAGCGTCATAACCAACGCCAAACCGGCCGATCGCCAGCAGATTCTCGCTGCGCGATACCGTTTCGGCCGACACGGCAGGTGTCAGCACGATGACGCCCTGCACTCCTTCGATCTGGTCGTGCGCAATCGGCGTGCGATGCTCGCTGAGCTTCGTCCATTCGAGATGGTTATGCCCCTCGAACACGGAGAGGCCAATATCCGGATATCGCGTGCCGCCATCGGCCCCAAAAAAGTCTGCTGTCAGTGCAACCCGGAATCGATCTGTCTCAATACTCATTTCGACGTTCCTGACTAATTACTTCGCCTGCGAATATCGCTCGATGAATTCGACGTCGGCCCGTTTTCCCCCGCACCGAGCGATCTAGTCTTCAACCTGAAAACTTGCGCGAATGCGGCGGTCTCGGCCCACCGCTCCAAGTGCGTCATGAATTGATCGGAGCAAAAGGCCGCAATCGAGCCCGATAGCCAGCATTTGAAACCCCTGCTCTACTCGCTCGCGCAGGTTCGCGTTCCCAGCAGCGACAACTCCGCAGAACTTCCCCGCATCCCGAATCTCATTCTTCATCGCCAGGATCTGCTCGGCAACGCCCGGCCCTTCCCAATGGCCGCGATAGCCGGCAGACGAAGAATAGTCGGCCGGGCCGAAGAAAAAGATGTCGACGCCATCGACCGCGCACATTTGACTCACCTGTTCCTGCGCACTCACTGTTTCGATGATGGGAACTACAAGAACATGCTCATTCGCTTCGTTCGCGTGTTCGACGAAACACTCGCCCCAACCCGTAGCGCGCTCGGCCCCAATCCCGCGAACGCCTTCCGCCGGATATCGGGCAAAGCTTACCGCCGCACGCAACTCTTCTTCGCTTTCAACCCACGGCACAACGACGCCATCGGCACCGAGGTCAAGCGCGCGCTTGATCAGAGCACGATCGAGCGTCGCGATTCGCACCATCGCAACGGTTTCACTCCGCACCACCGCGCGCAAATGCGCGACGATATTTCCCCAGTCGAGATGGCCGTGTTCTGCGTCGATCACCACCCAATCAAGCCCAAGCGCAACCGCCATCTCGGTAATGCTCGGCGACTCGAGCGTCACCCAAAGGCCAAACGCCGGCTCACCAGATGCTAGCTTACGTCTGAGCGCAACAATTGCCCTTGTATTCATTTGTGGAATTCATCTTGCAAAGAAGCGACGATGCACCGCGAACTCGCGCAACGGAAATTGTCGCGAACTCCACGAACTCGCCAATCAACGGCACGACTGCATCAGGCTATCTCAGCGGAATCGCCGAGCCAAGTGACCTCAAGCAATTTGGAGCGATTCCGAGAAAAACGCCTCGCGTCCCGCTTAGCTCTGGCAGCTTCCAACTTCGAGCTTGAATCGAGAGTTCCGGCCTTTTGCATTTGTCGTGGTACGCAATTCGCCCACTTTTTGATTCCGTGTGCGCAATGGACTCAATTACATGAACCCGTGATCAGGTCCGAGATTCTTTCGCTTCGAGTCGACCATTCGGGACTGACCATGGGCGACGACTGAAACAGCCCATGGATTTCGTCTTTCCAAATGTCCTTTCGCTGACAAGGTATTAACAAAGATCTGGCTGCTTCTGGACGCCAGGAGACGTCTTCTTGCAGACGAGAGATTTTCTCATCAATCAAGACGCTTCCAACCAGTTCATCCCTCCAAAGGAGACTTGGCGATGGTAGCAATCGCTTCACGTCACGGAAATTGGTTTCCCCCTGAACACGCCCAAGATACCCATCAATCGGTCGCGCACAACAATTCGCATCTGGAACCAAAACACATAGTCGTGGCGGGCGTCGTAATCGTCGGGTTGGGATTGCTCGCCTGGAGTCTGTTCGCACCTGAGTTGCGCCGTTACATCAAGAATCACAGCATGTAGCAGGGCTCTGCGCATGGATGAGCTTTCCAGTGCGCGAAGCGATAACTTTCATTGGTGGTCAGCAAGAGCATCGAAATTCGCCAAGTACGTTTTCTTGCCAAATGCACTGTAAGAACAATCGTTTTCAATTCGCGCATTGCAATCACACATTTCGATAGCTGGCGCTATTCGCGAGCTTTTGCGGCATTCGGCTTGCTGACAATCGATCAACTCTTGACGCGAACCTTCGAGCCATTGGCTTTGCGCACGCTCTTTCGGAGTGCGTTAATTCATGCCCCAGATCTTTCATCCCAGCTTCAACACGCTCTCCCGCCTGTCCGTATTCGGCGCGGCAATCGGTGTTGTGGGACTGCTAATACTGGGCTACCTGTTCATGCGGTCGTCCTATCAAACCAAGGTCAACGTCAGCATCGATCAGCCCATTGCGTTCAGTCACGCCCATCATTCCGGCGAGCTTGGTATCGATTGCCGATTCTGTCACACAACTGTCGAAACCTCGGCATTTGCGAACGTTCCACCAACTTACACGTGCATGACTTGCCATTCGCAGATTTGGAAAGATAGTCCCGCTCTCGTCCAGGTGCGCCAAAGTCTCGCTCACAACCAGCCGATCCGGTGGCGACGCGTACACGACCTCCCCGACTTTGTCTATTTCGACCACAGCATTCACGTGAAAAAGGGAGTCGGCTGCGCGACATGCCACGGGCGGATTGATGAAATGCCGCTCACATACAAGGCTGAGCCCCTGACGATGGAATGGTGCCTCGATTGTCACAGACATCCTGAAGAAAAACTGCGACCACCGACAGAAGCCTTCAACATGAATTACCACCTCGCTTCTTCTGAGCAAAACGCTGTGGGCAAGAAAATCGTCGAGCAAAATCATGTCCCTTCGGCCTACTTTCTCACTAACTGCTCGGTGTGTCATCGATGAAGGATCTATCGACTCACGAACACGGCCGCACGCTCTGGCGCAGCCTCGAAGAACTGGCCGATTCCGACGAGTTCCATGATTTGCTCGTTCGTGAATTTCCCTCTACGGCGCCCCAGTTTCTCGACCCGACAACCCGCCGTCAATTTCTCCGAGTCATGGCAGCATCGCTCGCGCTGGCCGGCGTAACGGGTTGTGCCTATCAACCAGCCGAAGAGATCGTCCCCTACGTAACGCAGCCGCCGCGCATTACTCCGGGTAAGCCTCTGCACTTCGCAACAGCCGTCCCACTCGATGGATTTGGTGTCGGTGTTCTGGTGGAGAGCCACGAAGGGCGCCCAAGCCGAATCGAAGGCAACCCAGCCCACCCCGCAAGCCTTGGCGCGGCCGATTCGTTCTCTCAAGCCGCCGTGCTCGACCTCTATGATCGCGATCGATCCCAGGTCGTGCTCCATCGCGGCCGAGTCAGCACATGGAATGACTTTCACGCATTCTTGACGAATGAGATGACGCGTCTAAAAGCCACGAAAGGCGACGGCCTGCGAATTCTCACCGGCACAGTGACGTCGCCAACCGTCGCGGCTTTAATGCGTGAATTGCAAGCAGCCTACCCTGCCGCCCGCTGGCATGCGCACGATCCCGTCGGCCGCCGAAACACCCGCCTGGGAGCGATCCAGGCATTCGGGCGCGAGGTCGAAGCGATTTCGCACCTCGAAAATGCAGATGTGATCGTGTCGCTCGATGCCGACTTCCTCGCCTGGGGACCAGCTCGCCTCCGCGATGCGCGTCGGTTCGCCGACCGGCGTGAGCCAAATGACCAACGTGGCATGAACCGCCTGTATGTCGCAGAACCCGCCCCAACGATCACAGGCGCAATGGCCGATCACAGGCTGGCGGTTCGTGCATCGGAAGTCGCATCGATCGCCCGGATGCTTGCGCAATCACTCCAGGGAAATGAAATCGCCGCCGAAACTCCACACGGTTCATGGGTCGCTTCTCTGGCTTCCGACCTGAAATCCCATCGAGGCAAGTCGCTCGTGCTCGTGGGCGAATCGCAGCCGGCCGAGGTCCATGCTCTGGCACATGCGATCAACGCCTTGCTCGATTCATCCGGCAAAACTGTGACTTATCACGACGCCGTCTGCGCTTCGCCCATCAACGATGAATCGTCACTCGCCACGCTTACAAGCGACATCGCGGCAGGCAAAGTCTCGCTACTCCTGATGCTTGGTGTGAACCCGGGATACGACGCACCAATCGATCTCGACTTCAAGCGCTCATTGAAGCTCATGGATAGCGGTGGTCATACGTCAATTCATCTTGGACCTTACGCAGACGAGACCGCCCAGCTTTGCGCCTGGCACTTGCCTCAGGCTCATTTTCTTGAATCGTGGAATGATATTCGCGCCTTCGATGGATCTGCCACGATCCAGCAACCATTGATCAAACCGCTCTATGAAGGCCAGACCACAGCGCAGGTCATCGCGAGCTTGCTGGGCCGCTTGAACGAATCTTCGCTTAACCTGGTGCGCAAATACTGGCAAGGCGTGATGAAATCTGGCTTCGACGCAGCATGGCGAGCCGCCGTTCACGACGGCGTCGTTGCCGGTTCCAATGCAAAGAGAGTGGATGTAAAGCCGAAAGCGCTTGCCGAGCTTTTGGAGGCAGATCAGAAGCATCCTGAAGCTTCCGCCCTCGAAATCTGTTTCCGCCCCGACTCCACCATTTGGGACGGGCAGTTTGCGAATAGCGGTTGGTTACAAGAACTCCCGAAGCCTATTACGAAGCTCACGTGGGACAACGCCCTACGCATCTCCCCGGCGGATGCTTCGCGTTGGCAACTTCGAAACGAACAGGTCGTCGAACTAACATTCAAGGCGTCCACTCTTCGCACATCGGTGTGGATTGACCCTGGACATGCGTCGGGCTCGATGACGCTCTCGCTCGGCTACGGCCGTACCCAAGCCGGTCGCGTCGGTTCGGGACAGGGTTTCAACGCCTATGCTTTGCGGACGTCAACAACGCTATGGCACGGCGACGGCGTTGAAATCAAACCAACGCAATCGCACCATCCGCTCGCGACCACCCAACACTTTCACAACATGGCTGGCCGCGACCTTGTCCGCGCCACAACCTTCGAAGAATTTCGCGCGAATCCACAATTCGCTGATCATCATGAGAATCCCGAGCACGGTGGCTTAAGCCTCTATCCTGGTCACCCATATGACGGCCACAAATGGGGCATGTCGATCAACTTGAATCGTTGCATTGGTTGTAACGCATGTGTCACAGCCTGCCAGACGGAGAACAATATTCCTGTGGTTGGCAAGGATGAAGTGGCGGCAGGCCGTGCGATGCACTGGATTCGCGTCGATCGCTACTACGAGGGTGACGATCCCAATTCACCCGACGCGATCTATCATCAGCCTGTTCCCTGCATGCATTGCGAAAACGCACCATGCGAACTCGTTTGCCCTGTGAATGCGACGGTACACGACTCCGAAGGGTTGAACGTGATGGTTTACAACCGTTGCGTTGGCACGCGGTATTGTGGCAACAACTGCCCCTACAAGGTGCGCCGCTTCAATTACTTTGGATACACCGAGAACCAGCCCGACAACCTCAAACTGTTGCATAATCCCGAAGTCACAGTACGTACCCGCGGCGTGATGGAAAAATGCACATACTGCGTGCAGCGCATCGTTGAACACCGCATCAACGTCGAGAAAGAAGATCGCCCGATCCGAGATGGCGAGTTCATGACAGCCTGCCAGGCGGCTTGCCCTACTCGCGCAATTGTGTTCGGCGATTTGAACGACAAAACGAGTGCTGTTTCAAAGGCGAAGCAGGATCCGCGCGACTACGGCCTGCTCGAAGAATTGAATACGCGACCGCGAACGACTTATCTGGCCAAGCTCACCAATCCGAAGGCCGAGGAATAAGGCAATGGCCAGTTCCACCGCGCCCTCAGCCGAATCAAGTGAGCCTGTGCTCGCCCCTGGCCACACCTATGCCACGGTTACCGACAAGATCAGCGCCATCGTCCTACGTAAAAAGACAGGACGCCGCTGGTGGGTAGGTTTTCTTCTGGCCTTCTTCCTGGTCAATGTGCTTTTCGTCTCACTGGCTTATCTCCTGAGTGCAGGTGTCGGCATTTGGGGCGTGCGAACCCCGGTGATGTGGGGATTCGCCATTGTTAACTTCGTCTGGTGGATCGGCATTGGACACGCAGGAACACTCATCTCGGCAATCCTTTTGTTACTCAAACAACAATGGCGCACGTCAATCAACCGCTTCGCTGAAGCGATGACACTGTTTGCCGTAAGCTGCGCGGGTCTCTTTCCCCTTATCCATATGGGAAGATGGTGGCTGTTCTACTGGCTCTTCCCTTACCCAAACACAATGGACATGTGGCCGCAATGGCGAAGTCCGCTCGTATGGGATGCGTTCGCGGTTTCGACATACGCAACAGTGTCACTTCTGTTCTGGTACGTTGGTCTCATTCCCGATGTCGCCACCTTGCGCGATCGCGCCAGGAATCGATTTGCCCAAATCGGCTACGGCATTCTCGCAATGGGCTGGCGTGGGTCCGCCCGTCACTGGGCACGTTACCAAACGGCTTACTTGCTTCTCGCCGCGCTGGCAACGCCGCTTGTCGTCTCCGTTCACACCATCGTGAGTTGGGATTTCGCCCTCGCGATTATGCCCGGTTGGCATTCGACAATCTTCCCGCCCTACTTCGTCGCCGGTGCGATCTATTCCGGTTTCGCAATGGTGCTTACGCTCGCGCTGCCTCTGCGGAAAGCATATAGTCTCGAAGATTTCATTACAGAACGCCATGTGGACAACATGGCAAAGGTGCTCCTCGCAACCGGCCTGATCGTCACGTACGGCTATGTCATGGAGGCATTCTTTGCATGGTACGGGGATAACCCATACGAACGGTTTATGCTTCTTCAGGAACGCCCGTTCGGCGATTATTCTCATACATACTGGATGCTGATCGCCTCGAACTGCACCGTCGTACAAATTCTTTGGCTACCGGCCGCGCGGCGAAACGTTTGGCTCGTTTGGTGTATTTCGATTGTGGTTAATGTCGGCATGTGGCTGGAACGTTACGTGATTATTGTGACGAGCCTGCACAAAGACTATCTGCCTTCATCATGGGATGTGTATCACGGAACGTTCTGGGACTACGCCACGTTCTATGGATCCATCGGTCTCTTCGCTACGCTGCTCTTTATCTTCGTGAGATTCCTACCCGTCATTTCGATGGCTGAAATGCGCGAACTCGTGCATCATGCCGACGAGGCCACTGAGGCCAATCCTTCCCAACCAGCAATACAGGAAGGAGCCGAGCCATGAAGCCCCAAATAGAGGCCCGCAACTACGGCTTGATCGCCGAATTCGCCTCTCCCGAAGAATTGCTGATTGCCGCCGAGACGGCGCGACGCGAAGGCTTCACTCATCTTGACGCGTACACCCCGTTCCCTGTCGAAGGGCTCGCGCAAGTGCTCGAATTTCGTCGCAACCGAATTCCCCTTGTCGTGCTTTTGGGCGGCCTTGCGGGAGGAATTGGTGGCTACTTCATGCTCTGGTATGCCACGAATGTTGACTATCCCATCAACGTCGGCGGCCGACCATTTCATAGCTGGCCGATGTACCTCCCCATTACATTTGAATTGATCATTCTTGGCGCGGCTTTTGCGGCCGTACTGGGGATGCTCGGTCTCAACGGACTCCCTCGTCCCCATCACCCCGTGTTCGCTGTACCCGGATTTGAGCGTGCGACTCGCGACAGATTCTTTCTCTGCGTCATGGCCACTGACCCGCTGTTTGAATCTGGCCGTGTGGTCACGATGCTCGAAACGCTCCGGCCAATTCGTACCACCGTCGTCCCCGCATAATGTCAGAGGTCTTAGTCATGCGGTGGGCTTGTATTTTACTAACAATTGGCGTGGCAGCGGGATGTCGTAACGATATGTACGATCAGCCCAGGTACAAGCCGCTTTCCGGTGGATCCAATCTCTTAGGGTCCTCGTCCGCACGAGACATGCCCGAAGGCACCGTCGCATATGAAGAAAATCGCGAACTCACCGCGTTTGACACAGGTACTCAGGATGGCAAGCTAGCAGATCGATTGCCGTTCCAGTTCGATCGACTGGTGCTGGAACGCGGTCGAGAACGATACGTCATCTTTTGCACACCTTGCCACGGAGCAATTGGCGACGGTCAGGGAATTGTCGTGAAACGCGGCTTCACTCCGCCACCGTCATTTCATTCAGACGACTTGCGCAAGGCCCCCCTGGGGCACTTTTTCGACGTGATTACCAATGGTCACGGCGCTATGTACTCTTTTGCGGCACGCGTCGAAACAAAAGATCGTTGGTGCATCGCGTCGTATATTCGCGCTCTTCAATTGAGCCAGCACGCTGACACCAGGCAGCTATCAGCGGAAGATCGGCAGAAGCTCGCGGAGACGCCGCGATGAACGCCGAAGAGCTGAAAGATTGCGTCATCTTCAAACGTCCTACTATGCTTGCGATTTTAATTGCAATTGTCGGACTCGCAGTGTGCGTCGCGGGTCTTCTATGGTGGCCTCGCATGTTTTTTCCTGGCTATTTGGTTGGTTTCCTTTTTTGGACGGGAATTAGTATCGGCTGTCTGTTGCTCACTACTCTTCATCACTTGGTCGGCGGTGCGTGGGGCACCGCAATTCGTCGTCCACTCGAATCGGGCATTACCACACTCCCCCTTATGGCACTCTGCTTCCTGCCGATCACATTTGGATTGCGACATCTCTATCCCTGGACCGATCCCGCGGTCATCGCTCCGCACAAACGTATTTACCTCAGTCCCCTTGCATTCGACATTCGAGCGGGTTTGTACTTCTTTGCGCTCGCAACGCTCGGCCCATTGCTCGTAACGTTTTCGCGTCGACAGGATTTCGCTCCGCCAGACGACACTCGTCATCTGCGGTGGCTTCAGGCCATCAGTGGGCCCGGTCTGGTCCTCACGTTCTTCGTAGCGACATTCGCAGCGGTCGATTGGGCGATGTCACGCGAGCCTTCGTGGACGTCTACGATCTATGGTGCGATCTGGATCGTCGGCGAAGGACTCTCGGCATTTACGCTGGTGGTCTTCGTCTCCGCGGGTCTCGCGAAACGGAAAATCGCCCCGATTTCCCAGATCTTAACTCCCGACCTTTTGAACGACCTCGGCAACCTAATGCTCGCGTTCATCATGCTTTGGGCCTACATGGCATATTCGCAATTTCTAATCATGTGGAGTGGAAACGTCACAGAGGAGATTCCCTGGTATTTACGACGTTCTGGTGGTGGCTGGGGCGCTGTCGCTCTTGCACTTATCATCTTCCACTTCGCGCTTCCGTTCGTTGCTCTGTTCTTTCGCGAGTCGAAGCGCCGGGGAGAAGTGCTCATGATCATCGCCGTCATGGTCTTCATCATGCACGTCGTCGATATCGTCTGGCTCGTCGTTCCCGCGACAACTAGTATCCGCACGCCGGCTATCGACGTCGGCCAGGTCGCTTCCGCCGTAGTTGCGACCGTAGCAATTGGTGGCGCGTGGCTTTCCGTGTTTTTCTGGCAACTCGGAGCAGCATCGCTCGTCCCACGCGTCGCGACCGGAAACGGCCGTGTCGTCCGCCACAACACCGCTCGCGCGGCGGGAACTTGAATATGGCAGATGCCGATTTCAAACCGCAGGCGTCGATTCCAGCTGCACGCCACGATTCTAGCAAACACGAACCCGTCGATCTAACGTTCAGCCCCTTCGTGCGCTTCGGCTTCGCTGCCCTCGTCACTACCGTTCTCATCTTTTTTGGCCTCCACTTATTGATGACAGCGTTCACAGAGAACTTCGAGCAGACTCAACGATCCCGGCCTGGGCTGATGGCAGTTGATCAATTCCCGGAGCCAACACTGCAAACAACGCCTCGTACAAACATCAAAACCTTGCGAGCGCACGAAGATGCAGTTCTTGGAAGCTATGGCTGGATCGATGCGGACGCGGGCATTGCGCGTATTCCAATCGATCGCGCGATGACAATTCTCGTAGAACGTGGCCTACCCGCTACAAATACGGCCGCGCCGAAAGGATCGCGGGAGCGCACCAAGCCATGAGTCGTATGCTGAATCAAATCACAACGTGGAGGCTACGGTTCGCCTTGTTTGCGGCAGTGTCCATTGTTTGCACCTCATCGAAACTCAGCCAGGCTCAGACGACGCCGGGATCGGTGGTGCAGAATGTTGGATTCGACCAGAAACCCGGCGCGGCAATTCCGCTTGACCTCGAGTTCCATGACGAGTCAGGTAAAACTGTGCAACTTGCGAACTGTTTCGGCCAGCGACCGGTGATTCTCACGCTCGTCTATTACCGTTGCCCCATGCTCTGCTCAAAAGAACTCGATGCGCTGACTCGAACGCTCCGCACATTGAGCGAAGAGCCGGGACGCGACTTTGAGCTTGTGACAGTGAGTATAGACCCGAAAGAAGCGTCTGAACTCGCCGCACGCAAGAAGGCCAGCTATATCGAAGCGTATGGCCGGCCTGAAGGGGCAAAGGGTTGGCACTTCTTGACCGGTAACGCCGATTCAATTCGTCAACTCACTGAAAGCGTTGGATTTCGCTACGTTTACAATCCGGCGACAGGTCTCTTCGCACACGACGCAGGGCTTGTGATTCTTACCGCCGACGGCCGTATTGCTCGCTACTTCTCGGGCCTCGATTACCCTGCAAAAACGCTCCGCGACGTATTGAAGCAAACATCTCGCGGCGAAACCGGCCGAGCGATCGCCTGGGTGCGACTGCTCTGCTACGACTACGACCCACGCACAGGCAAATACACGCTCGCAATCATGCGTGTCCTCCGTATATGTGGCGTGGCAACGTTCGTGACTCTCGCCACTGCGATCACAGCTTTCATCTACGTCGATCGCCGAAAATCTCGCACGCTCGTGCCTGCTCAATCCTGAGGCAATCCCCATGGCGCATCTCCCATTCTTCCCAGAACAAGCCTCGTCTCACGCAAAAGACGTGGACGCGGTCTTCCTCGCAGGAATGGGGATTCTCGCGTTTTTCACAGCCCTCATTTTGATCCTCATCGTGACGTTTCTCGTGCGTTATCGCAGGGGAACGACTGCCGAACGAGACAATGCTCCAAATACAAGTCTGCGTATCGAATTGCTCTGGATCGGTATCCCGCTCATAATTTCGATCGGCATGTTTGCCTGGTCGGCAGTCGTCTACTACCGGCTCTACAGTCCGCCCGCGGATGCGTATCTCGTCGACGTTGTTGCAAAACAGTGGATGTTCTATCTCCAACATCCCGAAGGCAAACGCGAGATCAATGAGCTTCACGTGCCGCTGGGAAGACCTCTACGATTACGAATGATCTCGCAAGATGTCATTCACAGCTTTTATGTCCCAGCGTTTCGCGCGAAGCAGGATGTTCTCCCAGGAAGATATACCTCTCTCTGGTTCCAGCCGACACGAGTGGGACAATATCACCTGTTTTGTGCTGAGTATTGCGGCACGAACCATGCGGTGATGCGCGGTACCGTTGAAGTGATGGAGCCTGCTGACTACGAGAGATGGCTCGGCAGTGGTTCTAGTGAGGGTTCGTTGGCGCGCCAGGGGGAACAATTGTTCCAAAAGCACCATTGCGGGGGATGCCATGGACCGAGTCAAAACGTTCCTGCCCCGCCATTGCAAGGCGTTTACGGCGGGCGAGTGCCAGTGACCCGAGAGGGCGACCCATCGACGAACTTCATCACTGCGGATGATCGCTATATTCACGATTCGGTTCGCCTGCCTAAGAAGGAGATCGTCGCAGGCTTCGAGCCAATGATGCCGACATACGATCAGACTGAATTGTCTGAAGCCGACTTGCTCAAGCTGATTGCCTACATCAAATCCATCGGCGCAGAGGAGACCTCGAAATGAGTGTCGCGATTGCGCCTGAAGAGCGAATGGCCAGGTCATACCTGACGGATGGCTACAACCTCAAATCATGGTTGCTCACGACCGACCACAAGCGAATCGGCCTTCTTTACATGGTGTCGATCACGCTGTTTTTCTTCGTCGGCGGTGCAGCAGCGACGATTCTTCGACTCGAATTGATGACGCCGAAAGGAGACTTGATTGAAACAGCCGATGCTTACAATCGGATGTTCACCCTGCACGGCGTAGTGATGGTATGGTTCTTTCTCATTCCTTCTATCCCTGCTGTACTCGGTAACTTTCTCGTGCCAGTCATGATCGGAGCGCGCGATATGGCGTTTCCGAAGCTCAACTTGCTGAGCTGGTATATCTTCATGGCAGGCGGAATTATTGTGCTTGCGACGCTCATCGCTGGCGGGGTGGATACGGGTTGGACGTTTTATGTCCCGTTTTCAAGCATGTTCTCAAACACGTTCGTCGTTCCGGCAGCGGCAGGAGTTTTCATTGTCGGCTTCTCCTCGATATTGACCGGCCTGAACATCATCGTCACCACGCATACGATGCGATGCCCTGGAATGACATGGGACCGACTCCCGCTTTTTGTCTGGGCACAATATGCGACAAGTCTCATCATGGTTCTCGCGACGCCCGTTTTGGCAATCACTGTTGCCTTGCTAGCGGCCGAGCGAATTTGGGGCGTAGGGATCTTCGATCCTCGACTCGGTGGTGATCCAATCCTGTTCCAGCATCTCTTCTGGTTTTACTCGCACCCTGCCGTTTACATTATGATTCTTCCCGGATTCGGCGTTGTGAGCGAGATTATCCCTTGCTTCGCACGGCGGCCGATCTTTGGCTATAAATTCATGGCTGGTGCATTGCTGGCGATTGCTTTTCTCGGCTTCATCGTATGGGGCCATCACATGTTCGTAAGTGGCCAGTCGATGTATGCAGGTTTCGTGTTTTCGATCATCAGCTTTTTGGTGGCAATACCTTCAGGCATCAAAGTCTTCAACTGGACTGCAACGCTTTACAAAGGTTCGATTCGCTTCGATACGCCAATGCTGTACGCACTGGGCTTTATCGGTTTATTTACGATTGGTGGCCTAACGGGGCTGATCCTCGCGTCGCTGGCAGTTGACGTCCACGTGCATGACACGTATTTCGTGGTCGCGCATTTTCATTACATCATGGTCGGTGGGATGGTGATGGCCTATCTTGGGGGGATTCATTTCTGGTGGCCAAAATTGACGGGAAGAATGTATTCCGAATGGTGGGGCAAGCTTTCCGCACTCATCGTGTTCTTCGGCTTCAATCTGACGTTTTTTCCGCAATTCGTCCTTGGCTATCTTGGCATGCCCAGGCGAGTGTACGAATACACCGAGGACTACCAGATTCTGCACATCATGAGCACGCTTGGTGCGTCGATACTTGCCGTTGGGTATCTCTTACCGCTGAGTTATCTCATCCTTTCGCTCTGGTTTGGAAAGCACGCGACTGGCAATCCCTGGAGCGCGACCGGGCTCGAATGGCAAACCACATCGCCACCGCCCACGCATAACTTTGAAGAGACTCCAGTCGTTACTGAAGCCCCTTACGCATACGATCCAGTCGTGGCCGAGGCAGAATACAGGGCCTCACTCGCCGAGATAGAGGAGCGTCCTCGTGTCAACCACACATGAATTGCTCCAAGAACCGCCACTCGCCGAACACTTCGACGACCTCGAGCAGCAGCACCTCTCTGCGCAGCTTGGGATGTGGATCTTTCTCGCAACCGAGGCACTCTTTTTCGGTGGCTTGTTCTGCGCATACACGGTCTATCGCCGCATGCATTGGATCGAGTTCGTCGTCGCGAGCCGAGAACTCAACGTCGCTGCTGGGGCCATCAACACTGCGGTTTTGCTCACAAGTAGCCTCACAATGGCGCTTGCAGTTCGCGCGGCGAAGCTAAGGGAACGTCGTTGGCTTCTTATCTACCTCGCCATCACGATCGTATTTGGCGCGGTATTTCTGGGGATCAAGGCATTCGAATGGTCGGAAGATTACGAGCGAGGCCTTGTTCCAGGTTCTCTCTTCACATTCCCCTTTCGACCTGAGTTCGCGGGATTCGCGGAGATCTTTTTCCTGCTTTATTTTCTCATGACTGGATTGCACGCGATACATTTGATCATCGGCATCGCTCTGGTGGCGACGGTTGCTGGATTCTGCGCGCGTCATCAGTACGTTGCCCAGGGCGAGAATCTCGTGGAGATGACAGGCCTTTACTGGCACTTCATTGATGTGATCTGGGTGTTCCTTTATCCCCTGCTCTATTTGATTGACGTACACCGATGAGTCACACCATTCCGTCAATTCGCACCTACGGCTTTGTCTATCTTGCGCTCATGCTTTTGCTCGCGCTTACGGTCGGTGCTGCCTATCTCAATCTTGGATCGGCAAATATTCTCGTCGCACTCGCAATTGCCGTTGTGAAGGTCGTGTTGATCGCTCTGTACTTCATGCATCTCAAAGGTAGCAATCGTCTCGCCTGGGTTTTCTCGGCGATGGGAGTGGCGTGGCTCGCCTTGCTCATCGGACTTACCACTCTCGACTTCGTGTCCCGCTGGCCGGCTCTGCCCGGTAAGTAAGGCACACCGATTGGGCTTCATTTTGGGAACTGAATAGGCGTGCCTTCGATTAAGCAAGCTCAAGGGTGATTTACACTTCCGTCGACTCACGTCGTTGTGAACCATTGATTGTTTCAGCGTACCTGCTAAAATGCACAGGTGCTCGCTGATCGACGATGAAACGCTGTTAAAGGTGACTCGCGGTCAATCGGTCGGGCTTGCTCTTTGACGATGTCGAGACGCTTGAATCGATGTCGATCTCTTCTGCGACCCCGTTTGTTGCCATGCATTCTGCGCGGAACTGTCGACCGGCGGCTGCCGCGGTGCAAGGACTTCTCTAACGACAATGCTTTGCACCGGCTCTAACCGAGATCTCTCCGGCCGAGGAATTGGCCTGGGTTAATTGGGTGCGCGAAGCGTCGAGAATGATCGCCCTATCCAGATGAGTGGAAACCTTACGATCCTCAAGAAGGGTCTCGTTCTTGTTGCAATTCCGTTCCTGTTTCAGATCGCCTTTTTGGGACTGCTGATAAAGACCTACTCCGATGGCGCCCGCGCTCAGCATTGGGCGCTCCATTCGAAGGAAGTCATCGCCAAGGTCGAAGGGACATTTCGCAGGCTGGTCGAAGCACATAGCGGAATTCGCGGGCTGATTTTGACCGGCGAACAAACGTTTTATGACCAGGCTGAGCGTGCCCTTCGACAGGTGCCCGCAGAGTTGAGCGAGTTGCAGAGCCTTGTTTCCGACAATCCCACACAGCAAGCCAAAGCACGCGACATCGCGGGCAAGTCGTCCGCACTCATGAATTGGCAGGAGGAAACCGCCCGACTGGTTCGCAACGGCGATCGCGAGTCAGCCTTGGAGCGAGTGAAAAACAAGGGCGGCAAATTAATGCTCGACGATGTGCGGGTCGCAATCGACGAGTTTCTTGCCACCGAAACCCGGCTCGATGTCGAACGATCGCAGGAACTCGCGACAACCGCGCAGCATCAATGGTGGGCGCTCGGAGTTGGCGGAGCGCTCGCAGTAATTGGCGTGGTCATTCTCGCATCAATTTTTGGACGCGGGATCACGACGAGATTCGCCGTGCTTGCGGGAAACGCCCAGCGATTGGCCGATGGTAAGGACCTCGCGCGGCCGCTCTTAGGACGAGACGAAATTGCGCAGCTCGATCGTGTGTTTCACAGTATGGCCCGCGTCATCGCGGAAAAGAATCGTGAAAACGAGCTGTTTATCTACAGCGTCTCGCACGACCTCCGCTCGCCCCTCGTCAACTTGCAAGGCTTTAGCCAGGAACTTGGACACGCGTCGAAAGAACTGCGGGGGATTGTCGACGGACTGGAACTCCCGCAAAAATCCGGCGATCGGGCGCGGGAGATTATTGACGAAGATATCGCAGGATCGATCCACTTTATTCAAACGGCCGTTGCTCGACTCTCAGCAATTATCGACGCGCTTTTGCGTCTATCGCGTGCGGGACGCGTGGAGTATCGTTGGCAAGAGGTCGACGTTTCCGTGGTCGTTTCACGTGTCATCGAGGCTCTGAATTCGACGATCGCCGAACGCGGGGCAAAGGTTACGGCGGATGAGCTTCCGCCAGCATGGGGCGATCCGACGGCGGTCGAGCAGATCTTTGCGAACCTGATTGGCAACGCGGTGAACTACCTCGATCCCAAGCGTCCCGGTAGAATCGAAGTGGGCGTTTTGAACGGTGCGCCTTCGGCGGTTCGGACTTACTACGTCAAGGACAATGGACGCGGGATTCCCGAATCGGGCATGGCGAAGTTATTCCTCGCGTTTCAGCGGTTCCACGACGGTGCGGCGAAGGGCGAAGGGATTGGACTTGCGCTGGTTCGGAGAATCGTCGAACGCCACGGTGGCAAGATTCGCGTGGAGTCGCAGTCGGGAGTTGGTACTACGTTTTACGTCGAGCTTCCCACACAACCACCCGAAACGGGTGATCACGAATCAGCGCCGCGAATTCTCGAAGCCACAGGGACACTTGCATGAGCACTGAAGCACTTACAATCATCTTGGCCGAGGACGACGACGGCCATGCTCATCTCGTGCACAAAAACCTTCAGCGTGCAGGGCTCGTAAACGGCTTCATTCGTGTGCGCGACGGGCAGGAAGCACTCGACCTTGTGCGGGGTGAGGGTGAGCACCCTGGACCCGGCATGCGTGGAAAGTGTTTGCTCCTGCTCGATATCAACATGCCGCGGGTTGATGGCGTTGAAGTGCTCCGCCGCGTGAAGGCCGACCCACAGCTCGCGCTGACGCCGATTATCATGCTGACAACGACCGACGACCCGCGCGAGGTCGAGCGGTGCTACTCCCTCGGCTGCAACGTGTACATCACCAAGCCCGTCGCTTACGAGCAGTTCGTCGAGGCGATCAAGCAACTTGGCTTGTTTTTGCAGGTTGTGAAAGTTCCCGAATCCAATGGTGGTAAGAAGGGGGAAGGACGTGCCTGAGCCGGTTCGCGGCACGGTACTCGTGCTCGAGGACGACGAGGGGTTGGCCCAACTCGTGCGCAGGCGGCTCGAACGGCTCGGCTACGCCGTTGTTTCGGCGACGACGCCCGACGAAGCCATGACCGTACTCGAAGCGGGCGCGGTGGAACTCGTCGTGCTCGACTACCGCCTGCGCGGCGATGTGAGCGGGCTCGACTTCTATCGCCGCCTGCAAGCGGAAGGATCCGACATTCCCGCGATTCTCGTGACCGGTTTCGCCGATGAAGCAAAGGTCATCGAGGCAATTCGCGCAGGTGTTCGCGACTTCGTTCCCAAAACGCCTGACTTCCTCGACTACCTGCTCCCCGCCATCGAACGCGTGACCAGCCAGGTTCGCACCAAGCGGCAGGCTGCGGAAACTGAGGCGGTACGGCGGACCAACGAACAGCTTCAAGAGTCGATTGCAGAACGTCGCCGTCTGGAAGAAGAATTGCGGCTGCGCAACGAGCAACTCATTGAGGCCGACCGCCGCAAGGATGAGTTCCTGGCGATGCTCGCGCACGAACTGCGCAACCCTCTCGCCGCCATCGGAAATTGCAGCAAATTGCTGCGGCGAGTTACCACGCAGACCGACCGCGACTGGTGTCAGGAAGTGATTGAGCGCCAGGCCGGCCAGCTTGCGCGTCTGATCGACGACCTGCTGGATATTTCGCGCGTTGCTCGCGGGAAGGTTGAACTTCGGAAAGAGCGAATTAGCTTGCGCGAGGCAGTTGACCGCGCCACTGCGACGGTTCGCCCGCTGCTCAGCGAGCGATCGCACACGTTGACAATCGCTCTGCCGGCGGGACCGCTGCGGCTCGAAGCCGACCCGACGCGCATGGAGCAGATTCTCGTCAATCTTCTCACAAACGCAGCCAAGTACACCGATCCCGGCGGGCAGATCACAGTGTCGGCGCGCGAGAACAAGCATGAAACGACGATCACGGTAACCGACACCGGTGTGGGAATTGCGCCCGAAATGCTCCCGCGCATCTTCGACCTGTTCGCGCAGGTCGACCATTCGCTCGATCGGGCCCAGGGCGGGCTTGGCATTGGTCTGACGCTTGTGCGCCGCCTGGCTGAGTTGCACGGGGGGCATGTCGAAGCGCGAAGCGAGGGACTTGGTAAAGGTAGCGAGTTTTCGGTTCGGTTCCCGCGCCCGGATGACTCGGAAACAGTTACCGCCAAGGTCGACGCCTCGCCGACGCTCGCACATCAGACCGGCGCCTGTGTCTTGGTTGTCGACGACAATCGCGACATGGCAATCGGCATGGCAAGCCTTCTGCAATTCGCCGGCTTCGACGCGCGAACCGCACACGATGGCACATCAGCACTCAAAGCCGCCTATGAGCTTCATCCCCAGATCATTCTGCTCGACATCGGCTTGCCCGGTATGGATGGTTTCGAAGTCGCTGCACGATTGAGGTCTGATGAAACCTGCAAGAATACGGTGATCGTCGCAGTTTCCGGCTATGGCCAGGAAGCGGACCGTCGCCGATCTCAGGAGGCAGGCTTCGATCACCACGTCGTCAAGCCAATCGATCACGATGCGCTCATCACGCTCCTTTCCGACATTATCGAGCGGAAAAAGCACGTTCGTTCCAATAATTCCCCGTCATTCGCATTTGCGTTCGACAGGCCGGCTGCGAGCGAAAATAACTAGGGGACGCTCGCAGACGAGTATTTTAAACTACGCTGATTTGAAATCTTTTTACACGACAACACCGAACCGAAGTCGGCTCTAGTCGATACGCAAAGCTCGGACTAAGCTCATAATACGCTAAAGTTCGCAAGTCTTTTTGAGACGAAATGCGTGATCTGACGCCTCTCTGACACTGTCCGATTTCGGGTAGATCGGGCGCGGTTTGTGCTTGCCAAGAGCGTCCCAACGCTCGTCTCAGAACGCGCATATGTTTCTCTCATTTCAACCCCAAACTCGCTCGCATCTTCATATTTTGTGAGCCGCAGGATTTAAAGTTTAGAGCAACTGGGACCTCGACTGCGCCAGTCCGTTCCCTTACCTTACCGGCAAGGAAAAATCGCTTTCCGAAGCGAGGCCTTCAATTGCGACCAGGCGGTCTGAAAGCGATTCAACGATTTAAGCAAAGTGGTGCTTTTGAGGCTCGGCAAGCGGCCATCGCCACGAATCATTTTTGGTCGATTTTACCTGAGAGCTAACCAGCATCACGTGGCAAGCATCCCACCGGGGCGAAGAGTGCTGGAACACCACGCGTTCAACGTTCTGGTTACCTAAGATCACGAAGACCGGCGGAGTACGGACTCGCACCGATTTCACACTCGCTCAATTGCTCACTCATTTAGGATCGAACATGACAAAGCGCATGATCACCAAGAAATCACCGAGCGCTCTCCGGCTTTTGTTCATTGCGATCTTTGCCATCACGACATGGAGCGTTTCCTCGATCGCGGACTCCCCTGCACCATCGCGACCGAATATCGTCTACTTCCTGGCCGATGACCTCGGCTGGGGCGACGTTGGTTGGCATGGCAGCGAAATCAAGACGCCGAATCTCGACAAGCTGGCGAACGCCGGGGCGCGGCTTGAACAATTTTACGTTCAGCCCGTCTGTTCGCCGACTCGCGCGGCGATTCTTACTGGGCGATACCCAATGCGGCATGGATTGCAGGTCGGCGTCGTGCGTCCGTGGGCGCAGTATGGTTTGCCACTCGCCGAACGCACGCTACCTGTCGCGCTTCACGAGGCGGGCTACGAAACAGCGATCGTCGGCAAATGGCATCTCGGCCACTTTTCGCCCGAATACTTGCCGACGCGTCGCGGATTCGACCATCAATACGGTCACTACAATGGAGCACTCGACTACTTCACGCACGACCGCGACGGCGGCTTCGACTGGCATCGCGACGATAAGGTCAGCCGCGACCAGGGGTATTCCACCAACCTGCTCGCGAAGGAAGCAGTAAGGCTTGTCGAAACACACGACCCAGCCAGGCCGCTTTTCCTCTACATTCCGTTCAACGCCGTGCACGCGCCCCATCAGGTTCTCGACAAATACAAGTCACCTTACGCCCACCTCAAGGAGCCTCGCCGGACTTACGCAGGGATGCTTGCTGCGCTAGATGAAGCAGTTGGCCAGGTCGTCGAGGCGATTGATCGTAAGGGATTGCGCAAAGATACCCTGTTCCTTTTCTCCAGCGATAACGGCGGCCCGAGCCCCGGTACGGTAACCAGCAATGGACCGCTTCGCGGAGCCAAGGCCACGCTCTATGAAGGCGGCGTGCGAGTGCCAGCTTTCGCGACGTGGGAAGGCCACATCAAGCCCGGAAGTGAGGTCAACGCGCCGCTCCACGCGGTTGATCTCTATCCGACCATCGTCAAACTGGCTGGCGGTAAAGTTGACGGTTCGCTACCGCTGGACGGTCGTGATGCCTGGCCGGCGATCGCGCAAGGCGCGCCGTCGCCGCACGACGCGATCTTGCTAAATGCAGCGCCTCGGGCCGGAGCCATTCGCGTCGGCGATTGGAAACTAATCATCAGAGCGGGTGGTGCCGGGGCCGCGAATGATATCGAAGAGAACGATCGACGACCGGCCGGAAAAGAATCGGTCGAGTTGTTCAACCTGGCAGAAGATCCGTACGAGAAAAAGAACCTCGCTGCAGATCAACTATCCAAGGTCGCGGAAATTCGACGTCGATATGAGGCTTTTGCGCGCGAGGCGATTCCACCGAAGTCGGCACCCAAAGCGGCCGGATTCCGTTCGCCACGAGTCTGGGGTGAGAAGGATTAACTCATCGCTTTCTCAATTCCGGGACATTTTCAAATGATAAATCGGATCATTATCGCATTAGTTCTATGCTGCCTTGCTCTTCCGGCGTCAGCCGTTGCAGCAAGCAAGCCCAACGTCTTGTTTATCGCAGTTGATGACCTGAACCACTGGGTGGGCTACCTGGGACGTAACCGCCAGACCGCCACACCCAACATCGATCGCCTGGCTGCGCGTGGCGTTCGCTTTACGCGCAGCTACTGCGCGGCGCCAGTTTGCAACCCATCGCGTGCGGCGCTTCTATCCGGCCTCAGACCGTCTTCGACCGGAGTTTACGACAATAACAACGACTGGCGGCCAGCGATTTCCCAGGAGTTGACGCTGCCTTCAACCTTCCGCAAGGCGGGGTACTTCGTTGCTGGTGCCGGCAAGATTTATCATGAGGCTTACCGGCGTCGTGCAGAGTGGGATGTGTATCTGGAAGGTGAAGGAAAGGAGCCGCAGCCGACTGGAAACACAGGTGTGGGCGGAATCAAATTCGCTCCCCTCGACTGCAAGGATGAAGACCTTCGCGACTGGAAGATCGTTCAATACGGCATCGATGAGCTTGGCAAGCCACACGAGAAGCCGTTCTTACTGACCATCGGTTTGCACAAGCCGCACATGCCCTGGAATGTCCCGCGCAAGTATTACGACTTGCATCCGATCGACTCGATCGAACTGCCGCCACACCGAGCCGACGACCTTGCCGACGTCCCGCCCGCCGGCAAGCGCATGGCGCATCCCGAGGGGGATCACAAGGCCATTCTCGAGTCGGGCCGGTGGAAAGAAGCGGTGCAAGGCTATCTCGCAGCGATTTCCTATTGCGATGCTCAGGTCGGCCGGCTGCTCGATGCGCTCGACAAATCAGCCTATCGCGACAACACGATCATCGTATTCTGGGGCGACCACGGCTGGCATCTCGGTGAAAAACAACACTGGCGAAAATTCGCACTCTGGGAGGAAGCAACGCGAGCCCCGCTCATCTGGGTTGTGCCAGGCGTGACTCACGCGAATACGGTGTGCGATCGAACAGTCGATTTTATGAGCATTTATCCCACGTTGACCGACGTTTGTGGAATCACAACGCCGAGCCATATTGAAGGACGTAGCATTCTCGCGTTGCTCAAGGATCCCAAAGCCCGCTGGGGCGAGCCCGCGTTAACGACCTACGGCTTCAAGAATCACGCGGTTCGATCTGAAGACTGGCGATACATTCGCTATGAAAATGGTGACGAAGAACTCTATGACGAGCGAGTTGATCCCTATGAATGGACCAACCTCGCCGGCGATTCCAAACACGCGGGAGTGAAAGCAGAACTCAGCAAAAGATTACCGACCCTCGATAAGCGAGAAGTCGAACCGAGGGCGCCGCGTGCTGTGAGAAAGAAGGCCGCGGCGAAGAAGGGCGGAAATCAAGCTGAACCATGATTGACTCGCGGAGTGCATAAGGGCGGCGTCTGTATTGGCGCCGCCTTTCCGTTTCGCAGTGCTAAGGAATTAATGAATGTCTCGCGAGAGTCTTTCAGTTACGATTTAGTCAACGGTGACGACATGTTTTGATCAGACTCGTGCGTCTCCTCGATCTCATACCTCGGACTTTCTGCAAGCGGAGGTTCCGAATGGCCCGAACGAGCGTTTTCTTGTTGACGTTCCTCACTGCGATTCGATCTGTCGCGGCGCAGGAGGTAGGGGATTCACCCGTCTTCACGTCGCCGGGACTGGCACCAACAATTTGCGTCGCCGAGGGAATCGAGGCCAGTTCGCTCAAGCTTCGCCTCACAGTTACCGAGAACGTGGTCAAAACACGCACGCGTACCTTTGTTGAAAAGGTGCTCAATAACGGTCACGAAGAGAGCGTGACAAAGCAAGTGCAAGAAGCGTATCAAGCCGCGGACCTTCGATCGGTAATCAGCACCTATCCGCTAGCGGACGTGAAAGTGTTCGACTCAGACGGCCGCCCGATTCCGGCCGCCAAATACGCTGAGCTATTCGCGCAGCCGAGCGTTGTTCTCTACGCGCTACGCGGCGCGGGTGTTGATCCGGCGTATCTGCGGATTGCACAGAAGGGAACACTCTTCGTTTCGATCCGGCAGGCACCAGAACCACTCGTCGCGCCGTGATCGTTGGCACTTCGACACGGGCGAAACCATAACGCCGTTCTCGAGCTAGCATTTGCGGGAGCGCAAGCTCTGCGCACCAAAGGATTGGCCTCCGCCCTCGGATACCATTCACACTCTGGAAAAACTCATAGCCTTCTTGCAATTCCACTGAACTTTTGTATCCTTCACAAATACGAATCTCAAACGTCTTTGAAGGAAATGAAAACTTCTCAGGAATCTTGTCCCCACCGGTGGGTTTCGTTCGTCAACTCTGCGACAATGAGACCGCATGGGGCGGTTTCGCGAACGTTGAACGGTTTGAAGCGGCAGAAATGCCGCAGGAGAGCGTGACCATGGCAAACTTCTTGTTTGTCTATCGGAGCAGCACGGAATCGGCTCCGATGAGTTCTGAAGACATGCAGCAAATGATGCAGCGCTGGCATGAGTGGATCAAGGAAGGCATGACGAAAGGTTGGATGATTGCGCCCGGGGACGGACTGACACAGGAAGGACGCGTCGTTGTGGGCCCGAACCAACTCGTCACGGACGGACCGTTTGTGGAAGCGAAGGAAATTGTCGGCGGTTATTCCATTGTTCAGGCCGACACGCTGGACGAAGCCGCCGAGTACGCGAAGGGATGCCCCGCAGCAATGGGCAAGGGCAGCATCGAAGTGCGCCCGCTCGCCGGATTCAAGATTGAATCTTGATCGCGGCAAATCTTGTAAAGCACCTCCGCAAAAAAGCTTGTGTCATTCAGAACGATCTCAACGTTTCAGGCACAAGCGCCGATGGGTTCATCCCATTCCTTCTCGTTATTCCCCGGTCAGTCTTCAAGAACGAAAGAGAGAATCTCATGCTCAAGCGATTTGCGCTCGCAGCCGCTCTGTTGGTCGCCGCCGCCCCTGCCTTTTCGCAGGATAAGCATAAGGATCACCATACCGCACCAGTTTCGGTCGCGCGAACTCCCGCATTCGAAAAATTCCGCGACCTTGCTGGAGATTGGGTCGGCACCGAGAAAGGCCCCAACGGCGGCGACGTTGCGATCAACTTCAAGTTGACGGCAGGCGGTACCTCGGTCGTCGAAACCGAATTCCCCGGAACTGACATGGAGATGGTCACCGTCATCCATCCGGACGGCGATGACCTCGCGCTGACGCATTATTGCATGGTTGGAAATCAGCCGCAAATGAAAGCGCCTGGCAAGCTCGACGGCAACAAGGTCGCGTTCAAGTTTGTGAAGGTGACCAATCTCACGGACGAGAAGGCGATGCACATGCACGACGTGACCTACACGTTTATCGACAAGGATACGATCTCGTCAGAATGGACCCACTACGTCGGCGGTAAGTCGGCCGGCAACGTGGTATTCAACCTCAAGCGGAAGAAGTGAGTCGCAAACCGTTGCGATGCATGACTGAATGACAAACGCTGGCCCTGCCTCAGCGAATTCGGCACCTCTGGTGGAACACTTCTTCCGCCACGAGGCAGGGCGGCTTGTTTCCGTGCTCACGCGTGTTTTCGGCTGGAAGAACTTCGACCTTGTCGAAGATGTCGTCCAGGCGACGTTGCTTGACGCTCTTTCAGCCTGGCGCGTGACGGTGCCAGATAATCCGTCGGCCTGGGTGCATCGAGTCGCTCGCAACAAGATTCTCGATGCACTCAGACGCGACAAGATCGGCCAACGTGCGGCATCAGAGTGGTCCAAAGATCAAAAAACCAACGAACAAACGCTTGATGACCTCTTTCTCGATACCGGGATTGAGGACAGCCAGCTCCGCATGATGTTTGCCTGCTGTCATCCTCACCTGGCACGAGAAAATCAAGTCGCGCTCACGCTAAAGACTCTTTGCGGTTTCGGAAACGCCGAAATCGGGCATGCATTGCTCACGAACGAAGACACAGTCAAGCAACGATTACATCGCGCAACGAAGGATCTCGCAGAACGAAATATCACTCTCGATCCTGCCCCCTCCGACCAGCTTCCAGCGAGGCTCGAGGCAGTGCATCAGGTGCTGTACCTGCTGTTTAATGAAGGTTACAGCGCCTCAAAGGGCGACGCTGCAATCCGTGCCGATCTCTGTGAAGAAGCGGTCCGGCTCTGCATGTTGCTTTGCTCGAATCACCACTTTTCCGCCCCCAGCAGCTACGCGCTTCTCGGCCTGATGACGCTCCACGCAGCACGGCTTGATGCAAGAGTCGACGAAGGCGGCTTCTTGCTCCTTATCGGAGAACAAGATCGTTCGAAATGGGATCGCAATCTCATTCGCGCGGCGGAACAGTTTCTCAACGCTTCGGCCGAAGGAGAAGTGATTTCGGTTTATCACCTTGAGGCTGCGATTGCCTATCACCACTGCCAGGCGAAAACGTACTCCGAGACGAATTGGCGAGTGATTCTGAGTCTTTACGACGTGTTGCTGGGATGGCATCGATCGCCCGTTTATTTGCTCAATCGAGCGATCGTCCTTGCTGAACTTGAAGGTCCCGAAGCCGCATTGCAAGCGATGGAAGAATTGGGAAGCGATCCTCGATTGCGAAACTATCATCTCCACGATGCAACATTGGGTGAATTGAACCGCCGTCTCGGACGATTTGAAGTCGCAAAGGGCCATCTCGAATCGGCACGCAAGAAGACAAATTCGAGGTTTGACCACGAGGTGATCGATCGAATGCTAGCCAAGTGTGTGCAATAGTTTTTGATTTGCAACGACGTAATTACACCTAGCACGAGTTGCCTCACCAGCTTTCGAGACACCAGTGCAATTCGAGTCGATCCGCGAAATGACGCAACGGCTCATGAGAGCGGCAATTCATTCCGGCGATCGAGTTCTCGACGGGACTGCAGGAAATGGGCACGACACCACTTTCCTGGCCGAGTGTGTCGGCGAGTCGGGCAAGGTTGTCGCGTTTGATATTCAAGCCGAAGCGATTACCCATGCATCGGCGCGTCTCGAAGCGGCCAGCGTCAAACATCGCGTGGAGTTGGTTCTTCAAAGGCATGAATACTTGGGTAAATGGCTCGACAACCACTGGCCCGGCGAATCGCTGGCAGGAGCAATGTTTAATCTCGGCTACAGGCCCGGCGGCTCCAAGGATCTCGTGACTCAGGCCGAAACTACCATCTCTGCGCTGGAGCAAACGATCGCGCGTCTTCGACCAGCCGGCCTACTCACGGTTGTTCTATACACAGGCCACGCGGGCGGTCGAAACGAGGCCGATGCGGTCATCGACTGGGCCAAAAGTCTCGATCCAGCGCACGCTGTCGTGCTTTGGTACCAGTTCCTCAATCCACACAATTCACCTTCTCTCCTCGCGATTCGCAAAAGCGGCTGAACGCCGATCCGGTGTGCAATCACCTTCAAGAGGCAGATCGAACGCAAACAATCTTATGCTCAATTAATTGCGTATTTCAAATCAACTGTCGCTCGAAACGTCTGCTGACGCCAATTATTATGGCTCGCATCCGAGTTATCGCGACGTGCCTACGCGAGAACGTTGCCGAGATCGACGAATCGCAACTCTCAGCCTCGAATTGGTTTATATCCAGACGGCACCAAGAGACAACATTTTGTCGTCAATCGTGAACGGTACCCGTCGTACCGAAGAAATCGATTATCCGGTTGTTGCCCGGCAATTCGCCGCACTCAACGCAAAAGATAAATCGACAATTGCCGATAATTCAGAATGACGTCGTTTGCTGGCGCCAGACAGAGGATTGGCGATTGCAAGAACGGCTCGACTGCGACCTTTGACCGAAACGATTCACAACGGCCATCACGAACCGCGGTGAATCTGGTCCAGGATCATCAGTCGGCGCCTGTCGGCAGCAAAAGAAGCGCGATCGATTGCGTCCCAGGAGGGGATAACATGAAACGGAATTCTTGGCTAGCGTGGGCCACGTTCGGGTTCCTGTGCCTGACGTCGTCTTTGGCGTTGGGCCAAGGTCCCACTCTCCCGGGCGGCGCGGCCGAAGATCCCCGATCGACACGTTCGCGACTCGGCCCTGCGCTTGGGGCGGCAGGTGGCGATGAGAGCCTCGGCCCCAGCGGCGCGCTCGACGAACCAATCAGCGGTCGCGTTGGATCATCCGTCCCGCGCGTCCCTGCCTCGGCGACCATTCCATCTCCCGCCCGAAGTGGCGTCCCGACACAGGAAGGAATCACCGCGCCTTCGGCATTGCCGCTCGCCGAAGTTCCCCTGCTGGGTCCGCTCAGCGTTCCCGAAGGCCGCGACGATCTCGGCCCAGTTGATGGCCTTACGCTCGATCAAGCGATTGATACGCTCGTTCGCGAAAACCTTGGGCTGCGTTCTCGCGCGTTTGAATTGCCTCAGGCCGACGCCGACATTCTCACAGCCGGCTTGCGTGCAAATCCCCTGCTCTATGCCGATAGCCAGCTTGTCCCTTACGGCTCGTATTCGAACAAACGTCCCGGCGGACCGATCCAGTATGACGTGAGCATCACGTATCCACTCGACGTCAGTCGCAAACGCAAGGCACGCGTTCAGGTTGCAACTCGTGCCAAGAATGTTCTGCAGGCGCAATATCAGGATGCGGTTCGGCTCCAAATCGACAACCTGTACACGGCCTACAGTGACGTGCTCGGGGCACGCGAGACGATTCGCTTCGCACAGGCCGCGCGAGAGGGACTGGCCGAGCTCCTGACACGCACGAAAGGCCTGCACGCACGCGGAACCCGCACCGCCGCGGATGTTAGCCGGATCGAGGCGCTTCACGAAGCCGCCGAAATCGAGGTGATGGACGCCGAGGAATTGCTTCGCGGCAACAAACGCAACCTCGGTGTTTTATTGAATCTCCGCGCCTCTCAAGCCGAGGCACTCGAGCTTCACGGAAGCCTGCACGACTCCTTCGCAACCCCACCGGCTGTGGACGAGTTGATCCGACTTGCGATGTGTAATCGACCGGACGTGGTCGCATACCGCATGGGAATCGAACGTGCCGAGGCCGATGTAAAACTTGCGAACGCCAATCGCATGTCGGATGTTTACGTGCTTTATCAGCCTTATACGTTCCAGGACAACTCGCCCTTTGGCAAGCAGAGCGCGAATTCCTGGGCGCTCGGTGTGACGGTTCCACTGCCGGTCTACAATCGCAATCAAGGAAACATTCACCGCGCCAAGATCAATGTTACGCAGGCGCGCGTTGAACTTGCCGAGCGTGAACAGGTCGTTGAAAACGAGGTGCGGCAAGCCGAGCGGCAATATGCCCTCACACGCGCAGCAATCGCACGAATCGAAGGAAACTTGCTTCCCGCCGCTCGCCGAGTGCGCGATGATGCCTATCGCCTCTACATCCAGGGTGAAGAAGACGCGATGGTCTATCTCAACGCGCAGCGCGAGTTCAACGAGGCCGCACGACAATATCGCGACATGCTACTTCGACATCGCCGTTCCATGCTGCGAGTGAATACAGCCGTCGGCCAACGTCTCTTGCCGTGAGTTTCTCGACTCAGGCGTGGACGCCTGGTTCATTTTGCGTCGCAACTTCCTCAGCTTCGCGACCGGGATCAAACCAGGGATAAACTGCAGGAAGTACCACAAGCTTGAGCAGCATGCTTGTGAGTAGGCCGCCGATGACCACTGTGGCCAATGGACGTTGCACTTCGGCCCCCGCGCCCGACGAATAAGCCATGGGGACGAAGCCCAGGCTTGCTACAAGTCCGGTCATCAAAATCGGCCGCAGACGCGACATTGACGCTTCTCTTACGGCCGTTCGCACGGGAACGCCTTGTTCAATCATGTGGCGAATTGCCGAAACGAGCACGAGACCGTCGAGCACAGCAACACCTGAGAGCGCAATAAAACCGACGCCGGCCGAAATGCTAAAATTCAGCCCTCGTAACCAGAGCGCGAGTACACCGCCAATTGCCCCCAGCGGAACCGAGAGAAAGATGAGCCCGCCGAGGCGAACCGAGTGGAATGTTGAATAAAGCAGCAGGAAAATCAGCATAAGTGCGATGGGAACGACGATGGCAAGCCGATGCATCGCCGATTGAAGATTTTCAAATGTGCCGCCCCATTCCAGAACATACCCGCGCGGCAGATCGACCTCGCTTGCGACGCGTTTTTGCGCTTCCGCAACAAACCCCGCAAGGTCGCGCCCGCGCACATTTGCCTGAACGGTGATGCGCCGCTGCCCTCCTTTTCGCCAGATCTCGTATGTACTCTCTTCACGATTTACGTCGGCAAGATCCTCGAGCGGAATCATTCGCCCCTGGGGATCGGCAATTTTCAGACTGCGAATGACCTCGACGTCGTTTCGGTAACGCTCGCCGAAGCGAACTTGAAGCGCAAAGCGGCGTTGGCCTTCAACCACCTGACCGACCACCTTGCCGCCGAGCGCGGCGACGGCATCGAGCACGTTGGCTGCGTCGATTCCGTAACGCGCCATGCGATCGCGATCGACATTGATGCGCAAGAATGGCAAGCCGCCGAGCACCTGTGACTTGATGCCAGTCGCGCCAGGAATTTTTTCGAGCGTATCAGAAACGGCGTCGGCCGTTTTCTGCAAAACGTTGAGGTCGTCGCCGTAGACGCCAATTCCCAGGTCGGCGCGTACGCCGGAAAGCAGTTCGTTGAAGCGTAGCTCAATCGGTTGGCTGAAGCTGTAAAACGTGCCGGGAATGACACGTTTGCAGATAGTATCGATCCGGTCAATTAGCTCGGATTTGCTACTCACTGCCTTCCAATTTTCGGGCTCTGTCAGCATCAGCCAGGTGTCGGTCATGTTGACGCCAGCCGGTTCGAGTCCGATCTCGGGCCGGCCGATTCGGCTCACAGCGGTATGAATTTCGTCGGGTAGTTCTGCGCGAAGAGCCTTTTCGAGACGTACCGCATCGTCGAGCGCTTCTTGCAACGAACTACTCGGCGGACGAGTTTGCACGATGACGAGGTCGCCCTCATCAAGCTGCGGAATAAATTCACCGCCTAACCCAAGCGCGACGGGCACGCAAATAGCCAAGCCGGCAAACGCAGCAACACTCACGAAAACTGGGTGACGAAGTGACCACGCGAGCACTGGCGCGTAGACGACTTTGGCCCAGCGGACGGGAAAGGTATCGCGCTCTGATGTGCCGGGACGAAGGAAAAACGAGGCTAGAACGGGGATTGCCGTGAGCGACAGGAGCAACGAGCCGATGAGTGCGAAGATCACCGTCAGGGCCATTGGGCGGAACATTTTGCCTTCAACGCCCTGCAGAGCCAAAATCGGCAAGTGAACAATGATGATAATTGCCACGCCGAAGACGACAGGCCGGCGGACTTCCAGCGTCGCTCGCCGGATGACGTCAATCGCGCGCGCCTTATGATCGGCATGGGCAAGCTGTCCGACGCAGTTCTCGATGACGATCACCGCGCTATCGACAATGAGCCCAAAGTCGAGCGCTCCCAGGCTCATCAGGCTTCCGGTTACGCCAACTGTTAACATCAAGTTGCCAGCATAAAGCATGGAGAGAGGAATTGCCGCGGCAACGATGAGTCCTGCCTTGAGATTTCCGAGCATGACAAGCAGCACGACGATTACGAGTGCACTTCCCTCCAAAAGGTTACGTGCCACGGTGAAAATCGTCTTATTCACAAGCACGCTGCGATCGTAATACGTGTTGATCTCAACGCCTTCCGGGAGCAGCTTTTCAATCTCGGCGAGCTTCGCCTTGATTCGATCGACGACCACGCGGCCATTTTCGCCAGCTAGCAGATAGGCCGTGGCGGTTACAGCTTCCCCCTTACCGTCGCGCGTCGCCGCCCCCTGCCGAATCATCGGGGCGTAGTGCACGCGCCCCACGTCTCGCACGAAAATCGGTGTGCCTTCAGGAGTCGTCGCGAGCACCACTTGCTCGAGGGTTTTCAGTCGGTCGATCAAGCCGACTCCGCGAATCACGCGAAGTTCGCCGTTGCGCTGAATGTATCCGCCGCCCGCATTGACGTTGTTGCGGCGAATCGCTTCGTAGACTTGATTGAGCGCAATTCCGCGGGCCTGCAGCCGGTTCGGGTCGAGTTCGACCTCGTATGTCTTGAGTTCACCGCCGAGTGCGTTGACCTCGACAACTCCTGGCACGCTCTTGAGCCGACGTGCGATCTCCCAGTCAAGAATCGTCCGCAGCTCCATCAGGGAGTGCGGTTCGGGGTTATCCGCGCGGTTGCGAACCTCGAACTGAAAAATCTCGCCAAGGCCCGTAGCGATCGGCCCCATTTCAGGCTGACCAAACTCGTCGGGAATCTCAGACCGCGCCTGCGTCAGCCGCTCGCCGACTTGCTGGCGCGCCCAGTACATATCTGTGCCATCTTCGAAAATGATCGTCACACCAGAGATGCCAAACTGCGTGAACGAACGCACTTCTTTAATGTGCGGGATACCGTTCATCGCGTTTTCGACCGGAATCGTGATGAACTGCTCGACCTCCTGCGGACCAAGCGCGGGCGCACTTGTTAACGCCATCACCTGAACATTGGTAATATCGGGAACCGCGTCGACCGGAAGCTGAAGCAGGGAAAAAACACCTGCTGCAATCAGTCCGAAGAGCACGACAACGACAAGCCCTCGATTCTTGAGCGCATAATCAATCAAAAGATCAAACACATTCTCGTCCCGTACGGTGATTGCCGGAGGAGTGGATTACGCAGAACTCGCGCATTGCAGCTAGAACTGAATCCCGCCCCCCTGCTCGGCCATCGCCTTCAACTTCGCTCCGCCCGAAACCACGACCTCCTCGCCAGGTTCGAGACCATGTTTGACGGTTGCTGTCTCACCACGCGGCTCATCGGCCGAGACCTTCCGCGGTAGGAATCGGTCGTCGCCGGATCGCACGAATACGAATGAATGGCCGTCGCGCGTGAGCAACGCTGTCGACGGCACGCGCACTGCGGGAGTTTCGCGCGGAGTCAGAATTTCGACATCGACAAACATCCCCGATCGCAGCAGACGATCGGGATTTTCGGCTTCCGCCAGAAGTTTCACCGTACGGCTTTTCTCATCCACAAGATCGCCCGAGTACACAACTTTCCCCTCAAAAATCCGCGCTGGATAGGCAGGCGACCGGAAACGAACCTTGCTGCCCCGGCTGCGGGCGAGTTTGTCGAAATCGCTCTCGTGAATACTCGCCTCGATCCAAACCGTTGAAAGATTTGCAATCGTGAACAGGCGATGTGTCGTGTCGACCGCAACTCCAGGAACGATCATTTCGCGCTCGAGAATCGTGCCGTCTAACGGTGCCCAGATCGAGAACGTGCTGACGGGCGCCTCGCCAAGGTTGGCGGTCTTTTCACGACGAGTGCCCACGGGCTCGACCGTGTTTTCACGCGCTTTGGGCAGAATTTGCTCGGGATTGACGTTGGGTGCCTTCTGATCGCGCACCGGTTGAGACAGTGTCCCATCGCGTGCAACTTCAACCACTTTTCCCTGTTCGACGCGAGGCTCCGTGCCATCGGGTTTCACGCCGAGGATTCGCAGGCGCTCCTGACTGGCGCGGACCGAAGCTTCAACCTGCTTGAGCGTCTGCTGTGCCTTCGTGTGAGCGAGGCGGCTTTCGTAGCCAGTTTGATCCATCAAAGTCTGGTAAACCGAACGGGCCACATCGAATTCGGCTGTCACGCTTTGAATTTGCTTTTCTGTGATGAGATGCTGAGCGTGTAGGTCGCGGTTGCGATCCATCGTCGCCTTCGCCAGACGATATTGTGCATAGGCGGTCATCAGGCGTTCGCGATTGTCGCCGACTGGGCGCGTTTCGAGTGCGCCATGAATCTCTTCGGGCGTTTCGCCGCGACGAATGCGTTCGAGCATTTCGATTGTGCTCGCATGCACCTGTTCCTGCCAGTTCGCCTGCGCCTGAGCGAGGTCACGCTCTTGCAAACGGGTATACAGATCAAGCCTTGCCTGGCCAACTTCCGGGCTGTCAATGGTCGCTAACAGGTCGCCGGCCTTCACGTCCTGCCCAATGTGCGCCATCACCGAACGCACCACTCCGGCGGCTCTCGGCGTGATGAAAGCGTATTGAGTCTCGTTGGGACCAACGCGGCCGGGTGCTGACAGAACCTCAAAGTCTTCGCTTTCAGACACCTTTGCCCAGTTAAGTCCGACAGCTTTTTGTTGATCGGCGTCGAGCCTTACGCTCCCGTCGTCCTTGATGTTGCCCTTTTCGCTCTTTGCTCCGACCACTGAACTGGCGTCGGTAGTATCCCGATGCGATTCTGGCTCCCAGAATTTCCAGATGAGGCCGCATACTGCCGCAGTTGCAATCAGTCCGTAAGCAGCGAGTGCCTTCGGTTTGACCAGTACGCGCAATGCGGCAAACGATGCGGGCGTGTCGCGGCTCGCACTCACCGAGGGGATTTCGGACATGGCAACACCTCGTTCATTTCGCGCGCAGGAGGTCGCGCGAAATCAAAGCGCCGTTCAACACGCAAGCACGACGAAGGCGAGCGTGGGCAGCGGGTGAATTATCAATGGGGGGACAGGTGGAGAGATTGAGTTGCGAAGACCCAGCACGTGGCGGATTGGGGAGAGTGGCGCGGGAAGGGTTGTGCGCTCCGCCGAAAACGTAACCGGTCAATATCAACGGTAGCCGAGTGACCAATCGCTGCCCGATCAAGCTCCTAGAAGAGCTCGTTCTTGAAGCAGAAATCGTTCGGGTGAAGTTGCATTCTGGACTCGAAAAGGATCATGAAAGAATCGTTGTACTTTTAGCTACGCCGTTTCAACCGACCAAAGTTGGCGTTGAACGGGATGCTTCCGATACGACGTTTCACGTACAAATCTTCACAACAGTTATTATACAGGTTATCGGCGGTCTGCAACAGTCGGCGAACAAAAAGAATCACCCCGCCAATATCAAACCATAAGCATTCTCCTATTTTAATATTCAGTGGTCTTCAATTGGCCTCAATTTCCGAGCCGCAACTTTATTGCTCACAGTTTCACACACGCTTAAATTGTGCAAAGAGCCCTTACCCGCAGTGAGCGAAAGCATTCGGAGCGAACGCATGCAATCCGGTGTATCGAGGCCAAGCCCACGTTCGGCTCGACCGATCAAAATCCTCGCCGCTGTCATCATTCTCATGAACGGTAGGTTCGCCGTTTCGGACGATCGGTTACCGCGCGAAATCCTTCTCGTCTATCGCGCCGTCGATGATTCGATTCAACCCGTACGAACGGTCGACGATTGGCAAAAACGCCGTGCGGAAATTCTCAACGGCGTGCAAACGGTCATGGGTCAACTGCCGGGCAAGGAAAAGCGGTGCGATCTCGCGGTGAAGATTGAGGAAGAGGTTGATTGCGGTAGTTATGTACGCCGATTGCTCACGTATGCTTCAGAACCCGGTTCGAGAGTTCCAGCCTATTTGCTCATTCCCAAATCTGCCCTTACGAGCAATGGTAAGCGGTTTCCGGCTGTACTTTGCCTGCATGGGACCGACAATGTCGTCGGCCACGGGACGGTTGTCGGCCTCGGCGCAAAACCCAATCGCGGGTATGCGGCCGAACTTGCCGAACGGGGATATGTGACGCTCGCGCCAAATTACCCGCTGCTCGCGAAATATCAGCCCGATACGAAAGCGCTCAAGTGGGACAGCGGTTCGCTCAAAGCGGTCTGGGATAATATCCGCGGACTGGATTTGCTCGACTCGCTTCCTTACGTGAAGCCAGGCGAGTATGGCGCGATCGGACATTCGCTCGGCGGGCACAACTCCGTGTACACCGCCGTGCTCGACGAGCGAATCAAAGCCGTCGTTTCAAGCTGCGGGCTCGACTCGTTTCTTGACTACTACGGCGGCGACGCGAAGGTTTGGCTTCCCGAAAAGGGTTGGACACAAACCCGCTACATGCCGAAGCTCAGTAATTATCGCGGGCGGTTGAACGAAATCCCTTTCGATTTCCATGAATTGATTGGTGCGCTCGCACCTCGGCATGTTCTGATCATTGCCCCCAAGCAGGATCACAACTTTCGAGCGGACAGCGTCGACCGTATCATCGCGGCGGCTAAACCGGTCTTTGGGCTTTATGGAAAGCCCGATTACCTCGAAGTCGAACATCCCGATTGCGCGCACGACTTTCCGCCAGAAATGCGCGAGCGAGCCTATTCGCTCTTCGACAAGGTCTTACGTCGTTAAACTCGCGCTCGCTGCATCAATCACTTCACACGAAGCGACTCGACAAACTCAGGATCGTCGAGTTTCATCGCCGGACCTGCTTTTCGCCGCCGTTCGAACTTGGGGTCGGTCGGGTCGAATGTTTCTTCCGGCTTGAAAACCCGGGGATCGGCTGCGACATACTTGTACGGCGCGAAGTCGGGATTTGAGTCGAACAAATCAGCCAGGTCGGTCGCCGTGGCGTCGAATAGGTTATTGGGTCCAAGCTTCGCAAGTCGGTAGATCGACTTGATAATGCTCATGATCGACGTGTGTTCGTGGGAAACGTAACCTCGCTTTGACCACGGGCTGATGCAGAGGACGAACGAACGATGGCGATCGATCGAGTCGTTATCGCCGCCTGAATCATCCTGAGTGACGAAAATCGCCATCTTCTTCCACTCAGGCTGTGCGGAAAGGTACGCGACTATCCGCCCCAGCGCCAGGTCGTTATCGGCCATGTAGCTGGCAACGTAGGGATAGCCGGTTTTAGCATTCGGCCGCGCGCCATGGTCGTTGCAAATGGCGATGTTGATGAATTTCGGCATCTTGCCATCATGTTTGGTTCGATATTTCTCCATATCCTCAACGAACCAGTCGACTCGAGCAATATCGGGAATATTTGTGTTATATGCGGGGAATTCAAAGCAAGTGTTATCGTAAAGCACCTTGGGCATCGGGTAATTCACGCGAGTGAAAGCGCCGGTGCGACTCTCAGGTTTATCCTCATCGTTGTCGGGTAGTTCGTAACCTTCACCGTAGTTGCGGAACGTCACGCCGCCACGCGCGAGATGTTCCCAAAGCGAGCCGTTTTCCAGGTAATCCTCGGGAATTTGCGAGCCGTTCGAGCCGAACGCGACAAGTCGGCCCTTCGCGCTTTCGCTCAGCTTGAAGCCCCAGCCCGAATAAAAAACGCGAGTCGTCCAGAAACTAGGATAAACGCCAACCAGCCAGCGGTGGCCGTCGCCCGACGCTTGCGGCTCCATGTAGAAATTATCGGAGACTGCGAACTGCTGCGCGAGGCGCACGTGATTCGGCATGATCGGCAGTCGGTCTGCCTTCCCTTTCTCTCTCAACCAACCATTCATGCCGAACTCAGCGTAGTCGCTTTCGCTCGTCGAGCCTTTGAGACCGCCGAAAATGCCATCAAACGTATGATTCTCTTTGGTGATGAATACAACGTGTTCGATCTCGGCGGGAAACGCACGAGGCGATTCGGCGTGCGGCGTCATTCCATTGTTGCGCAGAATTGTCTCGCGTCCGTCCGGCACGTTCGCGAGATCGACCACGCAAATCATCCCCGGCATTTCTTGCAGACCAAATCGCTCGTCAGACTCTTGCCGGGCCTGCTTCACGCCACGCGGCCCCTGTCCCAGTCCTTTTTGCGTCGCAACGTAAAGATGCTTTTCATCGGGCGAGAGGCGACACGCTGTCGGAAACCAGCCTGTGGGAATCCAGTTTCGAACAGTTCCGGTATCGATGTCGATCACCGCGACCGCGTTCAGTCCCGATGCACAAACATAGAGTGTTTTTCCATTACGACTCGCCGTCATGCCCGAGGGAATCACTCCGCGAAGCGTGGAGAGCGCCGGTTGCGGCGCGAGCTTTACGGTCCGCAGCAGTTCCATCGACTTCGTGCTGAAGAACTGAACCGTATCGTTGTTCCCGTTCGAGACGAAGAGAGTCTCTCCCGATACGCAGAGCGAGTTCGGCGAACTACCGCCGACTGCTTTGCCACCATCGGCCGGCGCGTGCAGCAAAATCCCTGTTTTTACCTTCGCTGTAACTTTGGGCTTTGAAGGATTCGCAACATCGATCATCCATACCGAGTGCGCATCGGCGACGGATGGATCGCCCAGGCCAGGCACTCTACGCCCTTGCATCTCGACGCCTTCGACCGCTTCACGAGAGGGAAATCCAAAAGCGGGAACTGAAATACCGCGAGGATTGCCTTCGCCCTGAGGAACCAGCGAGTAATCGAACACGCCGATATTGGCAACGTACAGGCTTGTACCTTCGGGCGAAAGTGCGAGTGAAAACGGTTCGCGGCCGACCGGAATGTCGGCGAGCACCGATTTTGCTTGAAGATCAAAAGTAACGATGCGCTGGCGAGCCACGTCGGCACCGAATGCAAAACGCTCGTCAGGCGTTAGAACGATGTCATTGATGTAGGCATCGTCGTGAACACGAATTGTCGAGGTCGGCTTCAGTTCGCGAACCTCGAGTCGCTTCTTCGCGGGCGTGGCCCAGTCGCAAGTTTCAAAGATTTGTATGCCGTGACCTGCGTCGCCGTTCGATACGACGAACTTCGAGCCATCCTTCGTAAAGACACCGCAGAACGCGGCCTGCCTCATCGGAATACGAAACGAAGGGCTGCGTGGAGTTGGCTCGTTTGTGGAATTGACGACCATCCCCGTTTCGCAAAAGCCCACAATCCACTTGCCGTCCGGGCTTGGCACAACGTTCCAGAGATCGCCGTCTGTGTAAAGGCGTACGCCAAGCGGAGTGAGAAAACGGCCGTTCGGAAGAATTGTCGTCCCGCCAGGAACGACCTTCGCAAACTCTCGGCCCGCAGGTACACGATAGCTCTGCGCCCGCGCAAAGGTCGGAAAACACGCGACCAGGAAGACGAAAATCATTCGACGCATTTCTGAGGGTTTCCTTTTGCCGTGGGCCGCGCGAGGGAATTCAAGTTTCGCAGAGTCTATCCCATCGGTCCGTGTTCCGCTTCCCGAGGACTGTGAATTCTCGATGAAGAAACGGAAGGGATGAGGTAGACATTCGCATTGCATTCTTACTTACTCTTTCACTGCCTCATTCGTTTACTTTTCTTCCCATCAATCTGCTCGATTGATCGACGGCACTAATGACGTCGGTTCGCGCGCGTGATAAAAAAGAATCCCGCCCGCCTAATGAAAGCAGCGCATTGACGAATCCTCACAGCGATCCAACCCAAAGTAATGCCATGCCAACCAACGCCGGTCGAATCCGCAGCCTTCTCGCGCTCTTGGTGTTGCTCTTTGGGCTAGTTGGTTCGGCAGGCGGCATTGTTCGCGGGGACGATGAATCGCTTATCTTCACGCCCCTTGGATTCGATCATCCCGGATCGGCTTTGAAGGCGGCGGGTGCAGACGCGGGTCACCTTGAAATCGTCGTGCTCGACTCGTCGACCGGCAAACCCACACCTTGCCGTGTGAACGTCGTGGGACCGGACGGCAACTTCTATCAGCCGGCCGAGAACTCACTTTCGCTCTATAGCCTTACCGGTGAATGGCCGAAGCACGGCAAAGGAAACCGCACGGGAAAGGCGCCGTTCCGCTACTTCGGCCGGTTCTTCTATTCACCGGGAACTACTCTCATTGATGTCCCTAAAGGAAAGATTCGCATCGAAGCCTGGAAAGGATTCGAGTACCAGCCGTTGGTCGAGACGGTCGCCATCGAAGCGGGTCAGACTCGCCGCGTGAGCATTTCACTCACGCGTGCCACCACGCCACAGCAAATTGGCTACGATTCAGGTGATACACATCTCCATTTTCCGCGCACAAACCCAGCCGACGACGATGCGATCTTCACGCTTCTTGCCGCCGAGGACATTCGCTACGGCTTCACTCTGGGATACAACGACCCTCCCGGCCCTTACAACGCAGTGCGAGCGTCGCTTGAATATCCTCAGCTTCAGGGGCTTGGCAAGGGTTCAGTCGCTTCGCGCGGTGGCTATCATCTCGCTTCTGGCCAGGAGTATCGTAGCTCAACTTATGGTCATCTCAACCTGTATTTTCGCGACGATCTCGTCAACGAGGGCCAGAACTACAATGCAAACGACTGGCCGGCCTTCGGGTTAGTCGGCCGAGAGACGCGCAGGAAGGGTGGATTCGCGATTCACGCCCATGGCGGCTATGCGCAGGAGATTTACGCCAACGCTGTTCAGGGCGACATCGACGCGGTTGAGTTGCTTCAGTTCGGTGTTTACCGCGGTATCGAACTTGCCGATTGGTACGCTTTCTTGAACGCCGGATTCCGCCTGCCGTGCGTGGGAGCAAGTGATTTTCCTGCATGCCGCAAGCTGGGCGACTGTGTGACGTACGTTGAACGTGATCCGAAAGGCGACGGCCCAGCGGATTGGCTGAAGCGGGCCGGAAACGGACGAAGTTTCGTCACCACGGGACCGATTTTGCTGCTCGAGGTGGATGGCAGAAAGCCAGGTGATCGAATTGCGCTGACGGAGAAATCTTCGCAAAAGATTTCGGTGCGCGTGCTTTCGCCAGTCGCGCCGGTTGAGACAGTGCAAATCATCGTTAATGGGCGAGTTGTCGCCGAATCCAAGACGCCGTCGGGTGGGGCCGTTCGCGAATGGTACACGTTTGACACGCGTATTGAGCTGAACGAATCATCTTGGATTGCTGCTCGTGCGTTCGGCAAGACGAAGTTGGGGGCGCCGGATGCGGAATCGCATTCGAACCCAGTGTTTGTCGATCTCGATGGAAAAGCGCCCTACGATCGCGCGAGTGTCGATCGCTTGATCGCCAAGCTCGATGAGCAAATGGCGAAGAATCGCGCGCGCAAGTTCGCCGAGAAGGCGAAGCTACTCGACTACTTTCAAAAGTCGCGCGACATTCTTCTCAAGATCCGTTCGTCCGGAGGTTTGCCCGCGGCCGGCGTGCCGCCAACTTGGCTTGCCGAGGATGCCGAGGCCTTTGATCCCACGAAAAAAGCTCACGACGACGAGCAATTGAAGGTGTTCCTCAAGCCTTTGCCTGCGCTTACGCCTTCCGAGGCTCTAAAAACATTTGAAACGCTCCCTGGCTTTCACCTGGAACTCGTTGCGAGCGAACCGCTCGTCCACAGTCCCGTCGCAGCAGCGTTTGACGAAGATGGAAGCCTGTACGTCGCGGAAATGATTGATTATCCGTATAAGCCGCGTCCCGGCAGCGAGCCTCTTGGCGCGGTGCGACGACTGCGCGATACCGACGGCGATGGAGAGTTTGATACGAGTGATATTGTCGCCGACAAGCTGATGTGGCCGACGGGCGTGGCGCCATGGAAGGGCGGCGTTTTCGTCGCCGCACCGCCCGATATTTGGTATTTCAAGGACACCAACGGCGATCACATCACCGACGTGCGTCGCAAGGTATTTACAGGGTTTGGCACGAACAACGAGCAAGGTGGTGTAAACAACCTCACGTTTGGACTTGATCACAAGATCTATGGCTCATCGTCGACAAACGGCGGCAAAGTTCATCGCGTCGACCTTCCAAACGCGCCGGTGATTGACGTCGAACATGCCGACTTTCGGTTCGATCCCGAGACTCTCGAATTCGAAGCAATTACGGGAACCGTGCAGTTTGGCACAACGTTCGATGATTATGGCAATCGATTTCTGTGCAGCGAGTCGCGACCGCTACTTCATGCCGTGCTGCCGATGGAAAATCTGGCGAGAAATCCGTTTCTGCCGGTGTCACAGGCGATCGCTAACGTCGCAAATGCCCCTGAGCCGATTCATCGCATCAGCCCGCTGGAGCGTTGGCGACAGATCCGATCGAGCCGCCGCATCGCTCACGGCGAACGCTCGGCCGATTCCGCAGGCGCAAGCCATCACGTCATCGACGCGGCTGCCGGAGTGACGATCTATCGGGGCACCGCATATCCCGAATCGTTCCGTGGCGATGCGTTTGTCGGTGATGCACAAAACAATTTGATCCATCGAATGAAGCTCACGCCCACGGGGCCGACATTCAAAGCCGCGACCGTCGATGGCGATAAAGAGTTCGTAAGGTCATCGGACAACTGGTTCCGTCCGGTGAATCTCATTAACGCCCCGGACGGCACGCTCTACGCCCTCGACATGAGCCGCGAGGTGATCGAGGCGATTCACATTCCGCTTGATGTCGTGAAGCATCTCGACCTCCGGCGCGGACGCGACCAGGGACGAATTTACCGCATAGCACCCGATGGGTTCTCACGAAAAAAGTCGCCCCAACTGAGCAAGGCGACGACCACCGAGCTTGTTTCGATGCTCGAACATCCCGACGGATGGTGGCGCGACACCGCGCATCGTTTGCTCTTTGAACGGCAAGATGCCACGGCGATCGAACGGCTGAATTCCTTGGCCAGCGGGGCGAAAAGCGATGTGAGCCGTATTCATGCGCTTTGGTCTCTGCATGGCCAGAAGGCACTCTCCGATGAAACGCTGGTCAAGAGCCTTTCGGACAGGTCACCGCATGTTGTCGAGCATACGGTACGCCTTGCAGAACCCCGGCTCGAAACGTTGCCGAACTTGGTGGAAAAGATTGCTGGGCTCGCATCGCACGATGAACTGCGCGTTCGATTTCAGGTGGCGCTCAGCCTGGGAGCGACTCGCAATCCCCTCGCTGTCGAAGCACTGGCACGAATTGCTGAGCGAGATGCAAACGACTCCTGGACGCGAATTGCGGTTCTTGCCTCAGCGGGGAACATGCCCGATGCGCTATTCGCGCGACTTGCTCACTCCGAAACATTTCGCTCGAGTGAAACGGGAGCAGCGTTTCTCGATCAACTCGCCGAGGTTCTTGGAGCGCGAAATCGTCGTGACGAGGTCGCCCGAGCTCTTGAAATCCTGGCTGGCGAGTCGCAACCGCAGCCCTTTGTTAGGCGCTTAGTGCTCGCGATCGGTCGCGGTATGAGCCGATCTGGGGGGCACTTTTCTCTCGCGGATGGATCACAAACGCCGTCGGGACGACTGATTTCGCAAACACTCGATCGCGCCGCTGCCGAGTCTGTCGATGAGAAATTGGGCGAAGCAACGCGACTTCAGGCAATCGCGATCATGGGATGCGCACCTTTCGAGCGTTCGCGGAATGTTCTCTCAGCACTGCTTGATCCGAAGTATTCGCAACGTTTGCAACTGGCGGCGTTGCGCGCGTTCTCTGGATATGGCGAGCCTGAAATCGCGTCGCTTTTGCTCGAGCGAAATCGTTCCATGGCGCCAGTGGTTCGTGTCGAGGCGATTGACGTCTTGTTGTCTCGCGAGAGCTGGACGCTCGTGCTGCTTCAAGCCTTGAAGGACGGTCGAATTGATGTCGGGGAGATCGAATTGACCCGTCGGCCGGCGCTCGCGAAACACAAGAATGCAGAAATCGCCGCGATAGCAAAAAAACTGTTCACCGGGCCTGGTACGGGTTCATCGCAAGCGACTGACTTAATGGTGTCGTACAGTCCCGCATTGAAATTGAAAGGAGACGCCAAACGCGGAGGCGAAGTGTTTGGAAAACTATGTGCAACGTGCCATCGTGTCGGAAACGTGGGATATTCCGTCGGGCCAGATTTGAGCGCGACTCAGTTTCGTGAGTCTGATGCGCTACTGACGCACATCGTCGAACCGAACCGATTTGTGCCGCCGAATTATGTGCAATACATCGTCAGCGACCGAAGCGGGCGCGTGTATTCCGGGCTGATCGTCTCGGAGACGCCGTCGTCAATGACGCTTCGTCGCGCAGAAGGCGCGGAAGACACGATTCTGCGAAGCCAGATTGATGAGCTCTCCAGCACGAGCAAATCGCTCATGCCAGAAGGACTCGTGGCGAAATTGAGCCATCAAGAACTGGCCGATCTCGTCGCGTTCCTGCTCTCGGCTCATCGAGGCACTGCTGAGAGTGGCCGATTGGATATTGGAACGGAAGCGGGAGCGATTGAGCCTGAGAAATGAATTGGTTCGCAAATGCGCGGTTGAATTGGAGAACTGGACGATGCGAGTTTAAGGATGACGTAGCAAACAGAGTTGCGTCGGTCGATTCGGCGAATTCTTGCGCGTATACGTTTATCTGCGGCGCTGATTTGACTGGCACCGCGGGGATAGTTCCGAACAAATTCTTCGTGAAGTGTGTGCTTGATGTCGTGCAGGTCGGCGACAAAGCAAAGATCGCGGTCTTCGTTGCGTCCCGCACCTGCAACGAACTGTTTGTATGCGGCCTTGATTTTCGCGAGTTCTCGACGACTTCGATAGGCGAAAGCGCCGATCCAGTAGTCACCAGTGTGCAACAAACCGAGCTCATTATCGAACGTTTGAACGACGTCAATTGAATCGATCAATGATTCCATCGCGTAGTAGAGGTCGAGTGGCAAGTCCTGGCGATGCGGCAAAGCGTGATAGAAAACTCGTAACGGTTCGAGCGTGATCGCGACGTCAATGGCTTCCTTATCGCCTGAGCGAAGTAGATGAGTGACATCATCGGCGGGTGTGCAGAAAAACGGCAGGTTTGATCCAGCGACGTCGCAGAAGATTGGACCACACTCGATATTTGATGGAGTACAAAGCAAGCTGAAGTGCTGCCAGTAGCGTTGCACGTCGCGCGTGCCTGCGAAGTCGAACGCGTGACTGTTCAGAATTGACCGCAGTGCGTGATAAGGAAAGCTGCCGCTCGCGTCCTCGCCACCAAGAACGATTTCGCTCTGAAACCCGTAGGCATGTACGACGAAATACAACGCCATTGCCTTCTCAGCGCAGTTACCGCCGTCGCCGGAGATGATTCGGTCGAGAGTTTGATCGCAACTTTTGAATGGCGCGAACGGAGAGAGATATCGCGAGTAGGTTTCGTAGGGAGCGTCAAAGATTCGACGCGCGACCGCCGAAAGAAAACGCAAGGCATTCGAAGGGCTATTTCTGGCGAGCACTTCTACGGCATTGCAACCGTAAGCTTCGTCAATGATCGATTCAACGAATTGCGAATACGCTCCTTCACGCAGCTTCCAGCGACGTTTGAGATAGGCAGGCCAGTTGCGGACATACCCAGTTTCAGAACGGTCGATCTCAATCGCGATCGAATTGCTCAGGTTCTTGCAAGGAAGCGAATCATCGAGCTTACATTCGCGGCCCCGCACGCGGAACCGTAGGTTTGGAATAAGATCGCCAAGAACTCCTTCGTCGCTCAAGAGAAACAGTGAATCCGCATATCGTGCAATTTCTAATTCCTGCTCGCCGGCAAACGCTGACTTCGCGGCTCGAAATTGTTCGAGCATGTTGCGTACAGTCGGCATCGCACCGTGTTGGCACGAATAATCAATCGCGAATGAAGCGTCGCGCACTGGATCACTGAATGTACACACGATTGAACGAAGCGGCTTAGAGCATTCCTCCATTGAAGCCCCCTCCTCCGCGATTCGGATCGTTCCAGTTGCAGCTAAAAAGCAAGAAGGGAACGGTGATGATCGCAACGACGGCCACGACCATGCGTGTCATGAACGTCCTGCGTTTAACAACATCGCCTGGCCCTTTCACTCCTGCTGTGCTGGTCGGGAAAAAATGCGACCACTGCACCATCTCAGGAAAGTAGTTCATCCCTGTGTCGCATTCGAGAACGATGTCGAGGATCTTGTCGTCGAAGCTTCCATCGGAAAATACGCTGGTGCCGAGATGGTCGCGAACGGTCTCGGAGGGATTGACCGGACACGGGCCGTGGTTGATGTGGAACAGAACTTTTCCCGATTGCGAAAGTACGCGGCCAGCCATCTGCTGCAACAGCATGTACTTCTTGGGCAACATCGGGTCGAGCCGGAGCCATGGGGCGAGCCAGGCGTCCATTTCCTTCACACGGTCTGATCTGGGCGTGACGAAGTATGTATAGAAAAGCTCACGTATGGAAAGCCCTTCGTATAACTCGTCGAGATAGACGAAGAAGCACCGGTCGAGGTCGATGTTCCCTGGTGTGATGCGGAGACAGAACTGTTCGCCGCGGTATTTGTCGAGGTTTCGTGCAGGATAGGTCAAGCGCTCGCCGGGCGAATTCTTCGAGTAAGTGCTCACCGATGATCTCCAGCCTGAGCCAAGTCGCAAGAGCGTGCCGAAATGGGGGAAAGTCTCCCGGGCTCGGCGGGAAACAGCCGTGGGCCATCGCCCTTTGATGCAAATACGCTAGAGGCAAAGCCGGTCAGGTTCAAGCGGCTTCGATGTCTGAATCGTTACTTCGCTCGAACCGTCATAATATTGATGCACAATCAAATCATTCGTCGGTCAATGCTGCACCGGGCAAGACGCGAAGATCGACAACGCGGCGAAGCTTTCGCATTTCGAGCGAGTCGTTGTCAAAAAAGTCCAGCTCGAATCGCACGAGGCCAAACTGGTAAAGATCGTCGAGTTCGAATATCTCGAAACGCAGCGCGTCGAGCAATTGTGGCTGCCACGATTCGAACCGTCGAGGCAGGCCGACTTGCATTAACGTGTGCCCGTCTCTTTCCGGCAGGTCGCGCAGCGTGATCGTAAGTAAATCCAACTCTCCCGTAACGCGTTTCAGCGCTTCGAGCACTGTTTGGTACCGTAGCTTGAGGCCGGCGAGCACGAATCCTTCGTGCGTACGTTCGACGAGCGTGATCCGAGGTGTCGACTCGCCACAGGCGCAGGGACGAATCGTCACCCGCACAATATCGCCGACGCGGTATTTCACCACGGGGTTATCGCGTAGATGCCAGCTCGTCAGTAAAAGTTCACCCTGAACGGTTTGCTCGTCGACGAATTGGGGTTCCACGATCGTCACGCCGACCAGCGATGGGTCGAAATGGCCGCCGCAGCCGCGGACGCACTCGCCAGCGAGCCCGCCCGATTCAGTTGTGCCGTAAAACGAAAAGACGCCACAGCCCAGTGTTTCGGCGACCTCTTGCCGAAAGCCAGGCTGCATTGGTTCGCCCATGAAAATCAGTGAGCGGATTGGTGCTTCGCCTTTTGGCCAAAGTGATCGAATGTGCGGCCAGAACCGCGCGAGCAAACTTGGTAGCGTGAGAAGGACATCGGGCGCGAGACGAAGGATTGGCTCAAGCGACCGTTCATAATCGCGATTCAGGTGGAGATACGTTGTCCGGCGGACGCCGAGCGCTCGCGCAGCCCGAAAGTAGAAGTCGTAAATCTCGGGAAATCCGACGTCACAGCAAACGAAGTGGTCGCCACGTTTCATGCCGGCGCGGTGAAAAACTTGCTCGGTGATCGCCTGCTCGGCGAGTTCATCGGCAGGTGTTGCCAGGCGCAAGACACATTTACCTGTCGATCCCGAGCTGTAGTCGCAAACGAACCGGCTGCGCGACAGCCGCGAGAGGGCCTCGGGCTGGAGAAAGTCGCGATATTCATCGCGCGTGGTCGATGGAAATCTGCCCAGCGTGCGAACAGGCGAGTCTTCGGGGGAAATTCCTGTGCAATCCATGATGGTGCGATAGTATCGGAACTCGCGATGCAACATGCCGAAGAACCCGCGCATCCGGGAGACTGCACGCTCGCTGGTGTCGACGAGGCTTACCAATCCGTCGTCATGACGCTGGAATTGGGCGGTCATGACCGTGCCCTCGCCGGTTCGCGTTCTGTCGCAACGTGCCGCCCCAAGCTGTAACGAACCAGTGGGAGGCACGACGCTCGCGACTTCGTGACGTGTGAGAATCCCGTTAGGGGATTGGTCTCCAGCCAAAGCTGATCATTGTCGAAGTCGTACCAATGTCGTCCTGCCCCGCGAGAACCAATGAGGTCGGCTCCGTCCGCATAAAGAAGCGCAGGAAATGCGAGATCTTCGATCGAAAAATCGCCGCAATGTTCGGCGATGATGACCGTTTTTCTGGGCCTTTCCAGGCGATTTCGCAGATGGCGTGCGCAGGTCAGTACGACGAAGTCGGGCCTCAGTTCATCGACCGATCGAATCAGGTCATCGGTTGAACCGTTATGGTGAATCATCGAAGTTTGCAGTCCTTCCCAGTACAGCCCTTTGGCGACTTCGCAAGCAAACGGGCCGCGACGGTCGTCGGCGACGATCGCGAATCGTGGAGTTTCGGAGAATTCGACTCCGAGGTCTTCGAATGCTCGCACGATGCGCCTTTGCCTGAGTGCGAGTTCGGCTTCGTCCTCGGGTACGACGAACGGCAACCGGCTTGCATCACGCGAAAATGGAGGCAAAATGCCGATGATGGCATCGCGATTGATCACGCAATCAAGCAGCCCCGATGCGCGATGGAAGTCGGCGCCCGAGAGGAACGAGACTTCTGATAGAGTCGTCGGCTCGCTTGCATATGTGTCGGAATAAAATCGCGTTTCTCGATAAGCCCGAGCGGCCGCCTTGACCACTGGCGATTCGCGTGTTTCTGTCATCGCTGACCAACTCCGCCCCTTCTTGAGCCTGAACTGAACTCATGCCACGATTTTTGCAATCCCATATATAACGACGATTACACACCTAGCTTATTCCTAAACATTCACCAATCCAATTCATCTTTGGAACTGTTTATCGTCATTCAGTGTGGATTCCCCGAAGACCAGAAGCCAGTCGAGAGGAAACTCGCAGCAATTCACTGAGCCCCTTCAGAGGTCATCGCCCTGACCAATCATAATCGACTTTCTCCACGCCTTGCGGTCAGAGATGCATTCGGTGGATGCTATCGAGTTATTGGGCGAAATCGATCGACATTTTTTGCTCAATGCCGAAATCGCATTCATCATCCTAACTATCAGCGACGTCATGACTTAAACCTTCCCCCGTCTTCTGAAGACCACCGCGTTCGTTTCAAAGAACGCATTATCTTGGGCAAGCAGAGCTAAGCGGAGGCGGTCGGTACACCTGTAACCCTTATGCAACAGGGAGTGATGCCGCATCCGTTCGACCTGCGGTCACCACTGTGTCACGAGAGTGGCAGGCTCAACGTTTTCTCAATTATCTTGGCATTACTAAACCAAGACGAACGGTTTGAACAAGCCGGTCTGAACCACCCCGGCCGCAACGAAGCCGTCCGATTAGCGGTAGAGCAACGGAACTCACTACGCGGAAACACTTTCATGACTGCACCTCGCAACCGCAACGTCAAGTTACGCCGCCGCTCTGCTCGTCCTGCGATGGAATCGCTCGAATCGAGATTGGCGCTCACGGGGCCGGCGAGTTTAAGCGCTGCAATTCAGGTGGCTGTCACTGGCGACACCTTGTTCGTGGAAGGGACTGCGAAGGCCGATCAGATTCAGATTCTACCGACAAAGTTCAATGGTTTTGTTCGAGTTGTCTCGCACGGCAAAAGCCTAGGCGCTTTCGGGCCGGTCGCCAGAATTGATATTAGCACAGGTGCGGGGGCCGATTCAGTTGTGGTTGATCCGCGAATCACGTTGCCGACTCGGATCGACGGCGGCGCGGGGAATGATCGGTTGCGCGGAGGGTCTGGTCCGAACACACTTATTGGCGACGATGGGAATGACACGTTGATCGGAACGCAAGGCCGCGACACCTTTGACGGCGGCATTGGGCGAAACCAAACGATCTTCTTGGAAAACCTGGGCGTCGTTCAGGTGAGTGCGGCGGCCAGCGGTGCGGGTGTTAAGCGAGTGGCGAAGGCTTATGCGCTCATGTCACTGAAATTCGCCGGGCCGGCACTCATCGGCGCAGCGGACCTACAAAATCCCAGCACGGTTTCACTGCTCAAGAACGATTACGACAACGGGCAAGCGGTGACCATTGCGAATCCCACGCAAAGCGACGCCAACGCTCTGGCGAGTCTGCTCGGCGATCCGAGGCCTGTCGACCTGTCAGGTTCCAGCCGGGCCGATCTGGTCTCGTTCCGAAAAACCACCATTGGTGGTAAGGCGAATTTCAGTGTCTCCGTCGTCTTGCCGGTGGCTGATGTCGCAACTTCGCACGCAGAGCGTCTGGCCGGAACTCAAGCCCTTCGCAAAAGCGACAGGATTTACTTCAACAAACTCTTCACGTCAGCACCGGCAAGTACTTCTTCTGCACCGGTCGGCAGCCCCGAAGATAGCAACAATCTCATTGATCTGGCACATGCGTATTCGACCTCAACGCTCTACTCAGACAACCAGGGCGATCAAACCCTATTCACCGACACGGTCTACGCTGTTCGCTCATTCGACCAGCAACAAGACCTCTTTTATGTGACCCAGGAGGCACAGTCGAGTGGACTCGAAGACATCGGCCAGGTGGGTGTTGGCGCTGGCATCCAAGATCTCAATTCGCCGAAGCTGAATTCGATTCCAATCATCCAGCCCAGTCCGGCTTCAACCGGTGGGCCGATCACCCAATACACCAATAGCGTGAGCCAGAATTTCAGCGGTTCGATTGGATGGAACCAATCGACGGGCTTCAATGCTTCGTTCAATACGAACTTGAGTCTCTCAAGCAGCACCACCTATCAAGTTCCTTCGATCACCGTTCAGTACTTCCCGATTTTTGACATCGGCAAGACGAACTGGTTATTCGTTTCCAATAGCGAAAACCTTTCGCAGTACACTGCGAATACGTCGTGGATTTGGCGCGTGCCTTTTAGCGACTACTTCGCCAATCAGACGCAGCTCACCTATGTCTCCTATGCGGACATCGGGCCGATGACGGGGCCAACGACGTACCAATTCGAGAAGAAGAATATCGTCCCGCTTCCCTTCGGTGATACCCGCCAACTTGACAACCCTAACGTTGCCAGCGTGAGCGTGCCGACCGTTCAACCGGGCGGAGAATTCATCATCACAGGCACGGGATTTTATCCTTCGCTGGTTGAGGGTGTAACCATCGGTGGACAGTTGGTGGGTCCAGCCGGTTTCGCTGTGCTCGATAATGAGCACATTCAAGTCGTGGCGCCGGTAACCCCCGGCAATGCGCAGCCAGTGATCGTCAAGAGCATCCAAGGGCTATCCAACGAGAACGTTACGATCAATATCGCCGCGGCGTCCCAGTTGAATGTCCAGGTGCAACCGGTAAGCGCACTTGTCGGCCAGGCCCTGACAAGTGTGACCGTCGCCACGATGACGGACTCTGATATCAACGCCAATCCCGCACAGTTCTCGGCAACGATCAACTGGGGCGACGGCACGACCTCCCCTGGAACTGTATCCGCCTCCAGTACGCCGGGCAGCTTCCTCGTCGCGGGGTCGCACACCTACGCAACGGCCGGGTCGTACACGGTGTCCGTCCAGGCGACAGATCCTCATGGCACCAAGGCCACGGGAAGCAATACGGCGACGGTTACGGCTCCCAACATTGGACCTCAAAATCTCGTGGTGCAGGCGATAACCGCGACGGCTGGTCAGGCGTTTTCCAATCAGTCGGTCGGCACCTTCACAGACTCCGATCCCAACGCGAAGCCCAGCGATTTCGCAGCCACAATCGGCTGGGGCGATGGCAGCACGTCGAACGGCATCATCGCGTCGCTCGGTTCGGGTAATTACATCATTCTGGCAAGTCACACTTATACGTCGGGCGGCTCATACCCTGTTTCGCTTGACGTGACTGGTCCGGGAAACACAAAGGCGACCGCTAGTGGCACGGCGACGGTCTCTTCCGGTAATATCGGGCCGCAGAACCTCGTCGCGCAGCCTTTCAGCGCCACGGCGGGCCAGGCGTTTGCGAATCAAACGATTGGAACATTTAGCGATTCGGATCCGAACGTAAGCCTTTCCGATTTCGCCGCCACAATTGGCTGGGGCGATGGCACGACATCCAACGGTTTGATCGCCTCGATCGGATCGGGAAATTACCTGATCCTTGGAGGCCACACCTATGCGAACGGCGGGTCTCTTAATGTTTCGCTCGACGTGACTGGTCCCGGCAACACAAAGGCAACTTCCAGCACGACGGCGACTGTCTCGGGTTCCACCGCCAGCGGGCCACAAAACTTGACGACCAAACCCGTGAGTGCCGTCGTAAATCTGGCATTCGTTGACGCCGTTCTGGCGACGTTTACCGACTCCGCCCCGAATATAAGCGCGTCAGATTTCACGGCCTCGATCGACTGGGGCGACGGAATCTCGACACCGAGCACAACCGTAACGCTCGCCGGTTCTGGGACGTTCGACGTCTTGGGAACGCACACGTATACCGCGGCCGGAACTTACACGTTCAATATTCAGGTCACCGATAATCAAAATCGCAAGGTGACGGCGAGCGGTACAGCGACCGTTACTTCATAACGGCGTTTGGTCACTGATGCTCGGCTCGGACCTGGGTGCAAGCAGGTCCGAGCTGAGCAATGTGGTGAACACGATGGAGAAACAGCCCCCTTCTCGTTCCAATGCAATTCCGAGATGTCGTTCACTGACAATCCACAAGAACTTTAGCGCGATCAATCATGAATCGTATTGCCATGCACAATTCCTTGTGCGTGTGTTGGCTCACTTCCCGTTTGGAGCACGAGGTGCCGCTGGGTTTAAGACTACGCCTGTGTTGCGAATCACGGCGAAAGCGTTTCCACCGGCGGTTCCGTCATGGTCACCGTCGATCAGTCGGCCGGAACTGTCCTGCAGCCCCGATGGTGGACTGCCGTCGACGATGAGCTCGGCTGGTTTAGAGGAAGCAATCGGCTTCCTGAGCGTGAGTGTGATCGTATGGTTCGCGGCATCGTAAAGAGCCGAACTGAGCTTGATTACAGGTGAGTTCCTCGCGCTGAACGAGCCGCGTGCGTTGGCTGCCGTCAACTGATATGCCGCAACGTTCCTAGCCTGAATGGCGTTCACCGAGCCACTGAGGCCAATCACAAGCTCGTTGACGAGATGCTTCTTGTTCTTCACTTCAGTAACACCAGTAAGCGTAACCAGTGGTGTCACGACGGGCGGAGGTGGCGTCGATGACGCGAGCGTGGCAACGAATTGATGTCCTGCATCACTGAACGGTGCGCCTGGATAAACGAACGAAGTTGCGGCGGGCGTTCCGGATTCAAATGCAGAATTGCCGACGATTGACGCGGGCGTGTCTGCGCTAGTGAAGGAGAAGTTCAGCGAGCCGCCCGGTTGTATACCATTCGCTGCACTCGTGGCGACAAATTGAATCGCGAATCCATCGCCGTCTCCCTGGTGCGTAATGGTGTCGGTCCATCCGGCAGGCGGCGTGACGGAAAGCGGGCGAGTGGCGAGAAAGTTCTTGCCAGGAACCCACGCAAACCAAAACGTACCAACACCCGTATCGCTTGTGCTGGCGTTGGTGAGATTGATCGAATAGTTGAAATCAGCACCCGTGGGGGCGGCGGAAATCACCGCGCTGGCGTTGATTGTGGTCAGCAGGGAGCGGCCTTCGAGGTATTCCAGGCCGTTGAAATGCGTCGCGGGAGATCGCAACTTCGTGCGTGAAGTGCGGCTCACGAAACGAGTAAGGGCGTCGCCGAATCGTTTGACGAAGAGATTTCGCGACATGAATGATCCTCCTGATCGTTTCGAGGATTCGCTGTCCAGGTTCTCCCGAACGAGACTGCGGCGGCGCGGCCATGCGCTCGACCCACAAGCTCTCACGAATGCCTCGATCTAAGAAGTTGTGCACGGCGACAAGAGTTTGGTTGGGACTTTTTAGTCATCACCGGCATTGACCGCGGAAGTTTTGGCGGCGCATCACCTTACACCTTGAGAACGCAATTGCTATCGATCTCAAATTCGCTTATTCACTTCAGCCGATTCGATTTGGCCTCAGACGATCTTGGGTGCGGCTCGATATTCGCACCATTAAGTTTTGAATTCTGTGAAAGGGCGGTATGTTAGTCTCTACGACAAGAAAGGAAGCATCATCGATATGAGCGAAATCTACTTTTACGAACCTTCAAAGGGACACGGTCTCAGTCATAATCCATTCAAGGCGATTGTCGCGCCTCGGCCGATTGGGTGGATCTCCACGCGCGATTTAGAAGGTCGAGTTAATCTTGCGCCGTACAGTTACTTCAACGCATTTTGTGATGAGCCACCGATCATCGGCTTCAGCAGCAATGGCCGCAAAGATAGCTTGAACAACGCGGAAGCGACCGGCGAATTTGTTGCGAACCTTGCCACCAAGTCACTCGCCGAGGCGATGAATCTCACGTCGGCGACAGTGCCTCATGGTGTCGACGAGATGGCGATGGCTGGGTTGACGGCCGTCCCTTGTCGAGTAGTCTCCGCGCCACGCGTTGCCGAATCGCCCGCGTCGCTCGAGTGCAAGGTCATACGCATCATTCCGATCACCGACCTCGAAGGAAACGCAACGTCCAACATCCTGGTGCTTGGGCAGGTTGTCGGCGTCCATCTGGCATTCAACTGCCTTCGAGATGGTCTGTTCGATATGACGTTGGCAAGGACAATCGCCCGCTGCGGATATCAGGGCGATTATGCCGAGGTCGATCACCTATTTCAGATGACGCGTCCTTCAATGGGGTCGAAACCGGGCTGAGCTTTCATAATCGCCGTGAGGCGGCACCTGATTTGCAAATCCTGAAGGGCCAAATCAAAGATGAAGCTGAGGCTCTTTTGCTCTTTGCTTCTCGGTTCGTGCTGCGAACCAGACTGGCCGCATCGATCAATTCCGCTGCTTACACGTCTCAACCGTTGCTCCCAATCACCTGACGGCTCTCGCACCCTGGCGAAGAGGCGAATCCCATGAGCAAGTGGATTTCAATCAAGCAAAATCACAATTATCGATCGCATCGCAGAAGCACAGTTCCTTCGATGGAGTCGCTTGAAGAGCGTCTTGTTCTCACCACACTGCCGAACGGCTTTTCCGAATCCATGGTCACGAGCGGATTGACCCGCCCGACCGCAATTGAGTTTGCTCCCGATGGTCGTCTGTTTGCTTTGGAACAAACGGGGAGTGTCGAACTTGTGCGCAGCGACGGTTCCCTATGGACTGCGCTTCATCTCAACGTGGACTCCCAGGGTGAACGTGGACTTCTCGGAATCGCATTCGACCCCAATTACTCAACCAATCATTATGTCTACCTCTACTACACAAATCCCAACGCCGGCGATGCGGCGTGGGCGACGGGGGTTCACAATCAGCTGAGCCGATTTACAGTCGACGACTCGAATCCAAACGCGCCGGTCTTCAAGAACGAAGCTCCGATCCTTGATTGGAACAACCTGGGAAGCGCGACCAATCACAACGGCGGAGCGATTCACTTCGGACTAGATGGAAAGCTCTATGCCGACGCTGGCGATAACGTGCAGACGTTTACTCAAAACGGAAACACGTACAGAGTCGCGCAAACGCTTACCAACTTGCTTGGTAAACAGCTGCGAATCAATGTCTCTGCATTCAACCAAGGCATTGCAACGCGGGACGACACAACGGTCGGCCACCTCATTCCGCCCGACAATCCGTTTGTGGGAACAGCGACCGGCATCAATCAACTGATCTACGTTCTTGGGCTGCGAAATCCGTACACATTCGCCGTTCAGCCTGGTACTGGCACGATCTATATCAACGACGTCGGTGAGAATACGTGGGAGGAAATCAACCAAAGCGTCGCGGGCGCAAATTACGGCTGGAGCGGGGGCAACACCGATGGCTTTGACCACTCATCGCCGCCCGGCCCCGGTGTCTATCACGATCCGCTCCTGGCCTATAACCACAACGGGGGACCCGCGGGCGGTGGCGAGGCCATTGTTGGCGGAGCATTCTACAATCCCGTCAATGCACAGTTCCCCACTTCATATATTGGGAAGTATTTTTATGCCGACTTGAGCGGCTGGATTCGCGTGTTTGATCCGTCACACCCGGGGACGGCGGCAAATCCCGATACCTCGTCGGCGTTTGCTTCGGGAATTGCGGGAGGCGTGATCGATTTAGACGTCGACTCGTCGGGTAGCCTCTATTACGTGACCGGCAGCGGGGCAATTGAAAGAGTCTCATTCAACGCACCACAAATCACAAGCCAACCTTTATCTCAGACGATTAACATCGGCCAGGGTGTGGCGTTTTTGACGGTGGCGAGCGGTGCCGCGCTCCACTATCAGTGGCAACACCTTGTCGGAATGAGTTGGATCAATGTGGGAAGCGATGCGGCAACATTCACCATCACCGCGACAACGTCTGCCGATGGAGGTGAGTACCGCGTCATCGTCTCGAACGCAGCCGGAACTACGGTGAGCAATGCGGCAGCGCTCGCGTTCAATCAGACACCCCCGCCGATCTTGCCAGGACTAAAGGCGGAGTTCTTTGATTTCACCACGCCGCTCAAGTCACTTCCGAATTTGACAAACCTGGTTCCCGACGTGACACGCGTCGATCTCGCTGTCCACTATCCGGCGACTCGGGGCGCATGGGCCGGTCTCGACTCGCGCTTCATTGATACCTTCGCCGTACGCGAATCGGGATTCTTGCAGGTCACCAAGAATGGTCGGTACACACTCTCGCTGCTCTCCAAAGATGGTGCAAAACTATGGATTGATGGCGTTCTTGTGATCAACAACGGCGGCATTCACGCACCGCAAAAGCGTGCTAGAACGATCAAACTTGCGGCAGGATTCCATTCGATTCGGGTCGAGGCATTCGCAAACACCGGTGTGGCCGCGCTTAACCTCACATGGTCAGGTCCCGGTTTCAAAAACCGATTGATCGGTGCAGATCATCTCTTCCATTGAAATGCGGGTTGATCTCGAAATTTGTGCAGAGCCGCCAGTGGCATTGGGTTTGCCCTGGCGGCTCTGCCTTGCGGAGGGTATGAAAACCGCCCGCGTTATTATCGATGTGATGCCCTCGCGACTATCGCGCCTCAGATCTTGATCTTGAGCGACGTTGAGCTGCTCGAGAAGTTCGACTGGCCCTGGACGTTGGTGTCGGGCACGTAGAGGATCGTGATGTTGTTATTTCCTTTCGGAAGTGTCAGCGCGGTCGTGAACGAACCACTCGCGTCGAGGGTGATCGTCGCCAGAACGACCGAGCCGTTCATGATCTTGATGACACCCGTGGGGGCGAACTGACTCGCAGGGGCCCCTGCGACATCCGCCACCGAGCCGGAGATTGTCACGGTCGAGCCGTTGCTCTTGCTGCTGGCCGACACATTCGTGGCTGCCGGACTAACTGTGATTGTCTGGGCCGCGGTCGGTCCGCTCGCGAGGAAATTGGTGCTGCCGAGGAATGTTGCTGTGATCACGTGTTTTCCGGCGTCGAGCGCGACGGAATTCAGGTTCAAGGTGGCCGTGCCGCCAGTGACGGCGACTGCTGCGCCGAGCGCTGTGCCGTTGTCGAAGAACTGAACCTGGCCTGTCAGGGCGATCGCCTTGTCAGGGCTGGTAACACTCGCCGTCAGGGTCACGGCGGTGCCGTAGGTCGTCTTGCTCGTGACTGGGCTGAGCGTGATGCTCGTTGCCGCGGGGTTAATTGTGATCGAGGCCGGCGTCGTGGCCGAGCTTGTAGCAAAGTTTGCGGTCGCAGCGTACATCGCACTGATCGTGTGCGAGCCTGCTGGCAGGGTGCTGACGCTCACGCTAGCCAAACTGCCGGACGATAGCGTGGCCGTTTGCCAGACGGTCGACCCGCCGTCGAGATAGAAGTTCACGGTGCCACTTGTTGGCGCGGCCGTTGCGGGCGATTTAGCGGCGACGGTCGCAGTGATCGTCACCGTCTGACCTGGGGAGGCCGATGCGACGGAGGAACTGACGGTCGTGGTGGTCGCGGCTTGAGCAACCGCGACCGCTTTAGCCGCCGAGGTACTACTGACGAACGTGCCGCTCGGAACGTAGTTCGCAAACACCGCATGGGGCGAGCTTCCGACCGCGAGGGTGCTGGTAGAGAAGCTCGCCGTACCGCTAGAGAGAGCAATCGTCGCGGCCAGAGCATTGTCGACGTAGAACTGGACCGAGCCGGTTGGAGTTGAAGTCGAGCCGATGCCCGAGACGCCCGCGGTGAACCTGACTGATTGCGAATAGACGGCGGAGCTCGCGTTCGCGGACAACGATGTCGAGGTCTGCGCCGATGAGATTACCTGGAACGCGGCGAGTGCTCCCGTGCTGCCGAGGTAGGTACTCGCGTTGTCGGTGTATGTAGCCGAAACGGAATGGGTGCCGAAGCCCAGCGAACTAGTAGTGAAGGTGGCCACACCGCCGTTCACCACGGCTGGAAAACCTACGGCTTTCCCATCAATGAGGAACTGTACGGTCCCGGTTCCTGGTATCAGCGTACCGGGGGCGGCCGCTGAGACTTGGGCAGTGAAGGTTACAGCCTGGCCGAGAGGCATCGGGCTGGCGCTGCTGACGATAGCAAGACTTGTGCTGTCGCGGGCGACGGTCAGCGGGATCGACGTCGTCGAACTCGCGGAACCAAAGTTTTTGTCACCCAAATATTGCGCGGTGATGGTATGTGAGCCCACCGTCAGCGTGTTCGATGCGATCGATGCAATGCCGTTGCTGAGAGTCGCAGTGGCGATCTGCTTGCTGCCATCGAAGAATACGACCGAGCCTGTGGCGATGCCTCCGTTCGGCGGATTGACTGCCACGGTGAATGCTACCGACTGGCCATACACGCTCGAAGAAGGCCCGGAAATTGTGACGGTGGGCTGCAGTGCGGCCACATTGACCGTGACAGTCGTGGCGACCGTCGCGAAGTCGGTCGAATCGGTCGGAGTGAAGGTCACCGACACAGATTGTCCATTGCCGGCTGACAGCAGAGTTCCGATGGCGCTAGTGAACGAGAATGTTCCCGGCACAGTCACGTTGCTGCCGTTGACGGTCCACGACGCAGTACCGCTGAGGAGACTATTCGTCAGGGGGGTGCCGTAGGTTATGTTGATGGGACCGTTGACAGCCACGCTAGGCAAGGCCTGGTTCACAACCAGCATTTGGGTCACGACGGGGGTCGAAGGCAATTGTCCGGTGGGGTCGTTGAAGCTGTAAGTGATTGTGTAAGGCGACGCTCCTGCGCCAAGCGGGGAGCTGAACGTATAGTCGAGAGAGAAATTCCCCATTGGGTCGACCTGGGTGACCTGTGAGTTGCCATTGATCGTGATGGTCACCTGGCAACCGGGGGAAAATAGCAGTGGGCGCGTCGGAGAGTACACCATTCCAGCCAGGACGACGTCGGTGGCGCCATACGAAATTGGTACGCCTACGCCAAACGCTTCCAGCAAGGTGATTTCTGTGGTGTCGAATGAGCCAACCGGCCCAACAGTGGTGCCATTCGCATTGGTGGCAACAGCGCGGAACACGTAGTGAAGGCCCGGCGTCCAGGTTCTGCAGCGTGCCCGGCAGACTCGTTGGGTTCGTCCCGTCGATCGAAGACGCGGCGTTCGCCGACGGGATCGCAATTTCGACCACGCTATTGTTGCCTGCGTCGGTGAGGAAAACATTACCGGCCGCGTCAACAGCCACACCGGTGAGCGACTTGAAACCGGAACCGAGTGGTTGGACGAGACCGTTCGGAGTGATCTCCTGGACCGAGTTGAACGCACCGTCTGTGACGAAGACGTCGCCAAATGCGTCAACAGCCACGTTGGCTGGGTACTGGAACATGCCGTTCAGAATCTTGATGCTTCCATCGACTTGCAGTTCCTTGACGACTCCATCGCCCGTATCTGCGATGAACACGTTTCCGACGGCGTCTACCGCCACACCGAGCGGGTCGGAGACTTCAACATTGAGAGTGAGAACCGTTCCGTTGGTCAGAATCTCCTTGATGGCGCTGTGGGAGGTATCAGCAACGAAGACATTGCCGCTCGCGTCGACTGCCACGCCGAATGGCGAAAGGAACCCGGAACCGACGGTCAAGATCGTGCCGTCGGGCAGGATCTCTTTGATGGCATTGTTGCCGGTGTCAGCCACGTAAAGATCGCCGGCGCCGTCTATCGCCAGACCGTTCGGGTTGTTGAACCCCGATCCGATGGTGATCGTCGAACCATCAGGCCGGATCTCCTGAACGGTGTTTTTCAGCGAGTCGGCAACGAATATGTTGCCAAGACCATCCACGGCAACGCCACTAAATCTGGCGCCAATCGTCGTGGTTGTCCCGTTGGGTTGATACTCTCTTATGGCGTTGCTAACCGGGTCGGTGGCGAAGAGGTTTCCCGCCGCGTCCACGGCCAAGCCACTCTGACCGGGGCCAACGCCCACGATCGAGCCATCGGACCGGATCTCCTTGATCCCGCCGCTCAAACCATCGCTGACGAAGATGTTGCCCGAACTATCCACCGCGACTCCAGAGGGGGAAACAAATCCGTAGCCGACGGGCACGCGCACGCCCTTTGCGTGCAGAAACTCTGTGACCGGACTCTTGCTTCGGTCGACAACAAAGACGTCCTCTGAACTGTCGACCGCCACGGCAAGCGGGCTGAGATACCCATTCGCCAAAGTTATCATCGGGCCACCCGGCAGAAGTTCCACCAGAGCGTTGTTGCCAGTGTCAGCAACAAAGACATTGCCAATGGCGTCGACTGCGACTCCCGACGGCGCGCTGAAGCCGCTGCCGATCGTCAGGATTGTGCCATTGGTCAAAACCTCCTTGATCGCATTGTTGCCAGTGTCGGCCACGTAGACATTACCGAGCGCATCAATTGCCACGCCGGATGGTGCGTTGAAGCCGGAGCCCACGGTCGACACGCTCCCGTCGGGTCGCACCTTTATGATCAGATTATCGGCGGTGTCTGCAACGTAGAGATTCCCTGCCCCGTCCACCGCCACGGCGGTGGGATCGTTGATTGCGTTGTTGGAGAAAAGCGTGGATTGCACGCTCGGAATGAAACCAGCGTAGCTGCTTGAGTACTGGAATTGAACGTTGGTGGGAGAGCCGTTGGCGTTCACCACGGCGTTGACAGTCGCACCATGTTGCGTGACCGAGCCGTTCGCGGCAGAAGTCACCGTCGGCGGCTCCGCAGTGGTGAAGGAGCCCGTGGACGCAACGGTCGTGCCTGAATCGTTGAACGCGATGGCGCGATAGTAATAGGTCGTGCCGGGAACCAGCCCCAAGAGCGTGGCGCGGGTTGTCGTCGATGCCGATCCGGTGAGAGTGACTGAGTTGGTCAGCGTCGTGGGCGAAACCTCGACAACGCGACCATTTCCGCTGTCGGCGACAAACAGGTTTCCGAAGCCGTCCACAGCAACGCCAGTCGGCTGATTGAATCCGGTTCCTAGCGTGAGAATCGCGCCAGCAGGTTGTACTTCCTTGATGGCATTATTTCCGGTGTCGGCGACGAATACGTCACCAAGTTGATCCAGCGTTACGCCGGCAGGCTGAAGAAAGCCTGATCCAATCGTCGTGATCGTTCCATCAGGATGGATTTCCTCGACGGCGTTGTTGCCGGTGTCAGCGACGAAGACATTGCCGGCGGCATCCACTGCTACGCTGGAAGGTGCGTTAAATCCGGAGCCAATGGTCAGGATCGTACCGTCGGGCTGGATTTCGTCGACGGCGTTGTTTCCCGTGTCAGCAACAAACACGTTGCCAGCGGCATCCACTGCAACGCCAGATGGTGCGTAAAATCCGGTGGCGATCGTCAAGATCGTACCGTCGGTGAGAATCTCTTTGACCGCATTGTCACCGGCGTCAGCAACGAAAACGTTCCCAGCAGCGTCGATCGCCACCCCGCGCGGATTGTAGAAGTTCGAGCCGAGGAAGGTCGTCGCGCCGTTCGCCAGGAGGCCGTCGATGATGCTGTTTTGTGATTCGGCAAAATACAGGTTGCCCGATCCGTCGATCGCCACGCCATGCGGGTCGGCGAACTTCGAGCCAAGCAATGCGACGGTTCCGTTGGGCCGCACCTTCTCAACGGTACTATTACCCGTGTCGGCGACGATGACGTTACCGCTCGCATCGAAGGCCACGCCCTGTGGCGAACTGAATCCAGAGCCAACTGTGGTGACAGAACCATCGGGCCGAACTTCCTTGACCGTATTGTTGCCGGAGTCAGCGACATACAGGTTGCCGGCTGGGTCGATCGTTATTCCCCTCGGACTGTTCAAACCGCTCGCAACCCCCAATACCTGAGACGAGCCCGGCCGGAATTCGCCGACGACGTTATAAGCACTGTCGACGACAAAAACGTTACCTGAATTGTCCACAGCGACGCCGGTAGGACGGTTGAACACCGTGCTAATGATGGCACCAGCACCCGTCGGGAAGACTTCTTGGATGGCGTGGTTGCCTGTGTCGGCGATGAAGAGGTCGCCCGAACTGTCGACAGCCAATCCGCTCGGCTGATTCAATCCGGAACCCCAGGTGATGGAGCCACCAAAGCGATCGACTCGATACACAGCATTGCGGCTGGCGTCTGCGATGTAGACATAGCCGGCCGCGGAATCGACGGCCACGCCAGACGGTTGAGGCAAGCCAACCATGATTGCGGTAACACTGCCGTCGGTCCCGATTTCAAAAACACCGTTACGACCTGGATCGGCTACGAAAACATCGCCCGCCGAGTCGACCGCCACTGCGCTCGGGTTGACGAATTGAGACCCAAGGGTTTTTTGGGTGGTGAGCGAAAACGACGGATCGGTGGAGTACTGAAAGCGAACTGCGGTGGTGTCGCCGTTGGGATTGACCGATGCGCTCACCGATGCGCCAGTTGCCAGAATAGGCCCAACCGACAGGCCGCTGATGGTGGGAGATGAGGACAACACGACGCGTCCCTCGAGCGACTCAATCGCCAGGGCTCGGCGGCGGGCCAGACGGCCCGGGTCGCGCGGCCGACCACGAAACCAGGTCAATGCAGAGTCCACGGGCGCAAGTCGCAAAGAGCGGCGAGACGGATCGAGCTGCGTTCTCATGGAAGCACCTTGGTGGTGAACGAGGCGCGCAGAGGGGCCCTTCCCCGTCGTCGCGTCCCAATCGGAGGAGTTGCTGGGAGGCTTGCGTTGCCTCCCTCATTCGTGCCATCCTGCTCCCCAGGGAGCGGATTACCCCTCTTACCCCCAGCCGATGAAAAACCTGACTCGCATCGACAGATTTTTTTTGGGCGTCGCCAGAGTGCCCAAAAGAAACACAGCGTTGTGCGGCGACGACGGTAATTTCACAAGAATCGAAATAGGTCGCTTTTGATCATCATTCTATCCTTGTGATGCGTGCTTGCAGTGTCTCGCCTTGCGGGATCGCGTCCGCGGGCTCGATAATGGGGCCGAATCGATCACTGATGGTAGTTGCCCATGCCGTTTGACTCTTCCCCACTCACGAGTGAAACCTTGCTCGGCCGGCTAAGTCTGGGTCATGGCGACCAGGCTGCGTGGGACCGGTTTGTGCAGCAATACGGCCCGATGATGTATGCCTGGTGCAGACAATGGCAACTTCAGGAAGCCGACGCCGAGGACGTGACGCAGGAAGTGCTACTATGCCTGGCTCGGAAGCTGCGAAACTTCGCTTATGATCCTTCGCGCAGCTTCCGCGGCTGGTTGCGCACTCTCACCGAACACGCGTGCAGCGATTTCTTCGCCGAACAGACCAGGCGCGTCCGTGCGAGCGGCGATACAGGCGTACTCGATGTCCTCAAGAGTGCCCCAGCCCGCGCGGACCTGCTGGCCCGGCTCGACGAGCAATTCGATCAGGAAATCATGAGCGAGGCAGTCGCCCGCGTCCGGCTGCGTGTCGATCCGCAAACGTGGGAAGCCTTTCGGTTGACCGCCAATGAGGGGCTATCGGGAGATGCCGTTGCCGAGAGGCTAGGAATGCGCCTGACGGCGGTCTTCAAGGCGAAGAGTCGGGTGCTTCAATTTTTGCGAGACGAGGTTGCGCGGCTGGAGCAAGGCACCGCGCCGGTCGGCGCAGCGCTGCCGCCGTGCCTCGGAGCCTCGCTATGAGCCCATGTCCGTCAGTCAATCACCTTCGGCGACTCCTCGCCGACGAACTGACGGTCGCCGAAGAGGAAATGCTCGACGAACATCTGGTTCGATGCGTTCCGTGTCGCGAGGCGATGGAAGCCTTGACCGTATCGGAGCCGATCGCAACGGCTGGCCCCGCGCTCGAGCCGGAAATGTTGCACCGACTGAAAACGGTGGCCGAATCACTTGTCCAAATCTGTGATGATCGTGACATCACCACCGGTGGCCCTCGTCATCTGCCAAGCGTGCCGGGTTACGAGATTCTCGGCGAACTTGGACGCGGCGGGATGGGCGTCGTTTATCGGGCCCGGCAGGTCGGCCTGAACCGGATCGTTGCCCTAAAAATGATCCTTGGCGGCGCCTTCGCCACAGCCAAGAGCCTGGACCGCTTTCGCGCTGAAGCTCTAGCGGTGGGCAGACTCCAGCATCCCAATATCGTGCAGATTTTTGAGACCGGCGAGGCAGAAGGCCTGCCGTACTTCTCTCAGGAGTTTGTCGAGGGCGGAACTCTGGCCGCGCAGCTCGATGGCACAACCATGCCAGCGCGTCAGGCCGCTGAACTCTGCGAGCGACTTGCGCGGGCCGTTCAGTTCGCGCACGAACGCGGGGTTGTCCACCGCGATCTGAAGCCGGCCAATGTGCTGCTGACCGTCGATGGCGCTCCGAAGATTGCGGATTTCGGACTCGCGAAGAATTTCGAGGAACATGCCGGCGCCGAAATGCCTACAACCGAATCCGGTCAGGTTCTCGGGACGCCGCGGTACATGGCACCCGAGCAACTCAGCCGGTCCTCGCCGGGGAGCAGGCACCCTGTCGGCCCGGCTTGCGATGTGTACGCTTTGGGTGTCATTCTGTACGAGCTGCTGACAGGCCAACCGCTCTTCACGGGTGACACCCCGCTGGATGTGCTCGTCCGCGTTTTGCACGACGATCCCAGACCAACGCGTGTCCATCGCGCCGGGATCCCTCGCGACCTGGAAACGATTTGCCTGAAGTGCCTGGCGAAGACTCCGGCCGGCCGTTACGCCAGCGCCAGCGGCCTCGCGGAGGACCTCCACCGCTTCCTGGTTGGCGAACCGATTCGCGCACGACCACCGTCGGCGCTCGATCGATCGGCGAAGTTCGTACGACGGCATCTGGCGCTTGTCGTTGCGGCCGCTGTTGTCGTTGCCGTGTTGACGTCGGGGATGGTAGCAACGGGTTTGACTGCGTTGCGCGAGTCTCGCTTACGAGGTCTGGCAGACAACAGCGCCCGCGAGGCCGGATTGGCCCAGCGTGAGGCCTTGCGCGAAGCCTACCAGGCGCGTTTAGCAGCGGCTCTCGCGGCTTTAGAAAACCACAATATTCGTGAGGCGGCCGACCAACTGGAAGCGGTTCCTTTCACTCGTCGCGGATGGGAGTGGCATTATGCCTCCGCCCGGCTCGACGACAGCGTGGCAGTGCTCCGCGATGCGGGCAGGATTCTGGTGCCATGCCCCGCCGGTAATCGCTTCGCCTCGATTACAGATCAGGGCGTTCGTCTCTGGAACGCAGCCAACGGCGCGCCGAGTGCACCGATCACTTCCGATGTCCCGCGTGACTTGAACGTGACAACGACGCTCGAAGGCCGCCTCGTGCTCGTCGTCGATTATCAGTCCGGATTTTTGCGTGTTCTGGGCGAAGACGGCAATGTCCGACAGCAGATCACGCTTCCCGGTGCAACCTACATACACGCCTGGGCGTTCGACCCATCAGGCACGCGTCTGGCTTGCGCATGGATTACAAAACGCGGAAGCAAGGAATTCGCGGTGTTCGACCTTGCCGACGGCAAACAGATTGCGAGGTTCGACCCCGTAAACGAAGAGTTCCGATGCGTCGCGTTCAGCCCCGATGGCCGGCGTCTCGTAACCGGCAACGATGACCGCCACGTGCGCATTTGGGGCACGGCCGGGGGCAAGCCTCTGCAAACGTTTGCGGGACATACAGATCTCATTAGTTCGGTCGCGTTTCGACCGGACGGCCGGGTCGTGCTGTCATGCTCGGTCGACCAGACCTTTCGCCAGTGGGACCTCGCAAGCGGAAAGGTCATTGACGAGCGCTACGGCCACGTCGGTCCGGTGAATACCGTCGCCTATAGCCCGGATGGCAGCTGGATCGCATCCGGTGGAACTGACGGCACGATTCGCTACTGGAATGCTGCGGGAGGTCAAGCCATTGCCGTGCTGCATGGTCATACGGCCCCCGTGCATCGCCTGGCGTTCAGCCCGGATGGCCATCGCGTGGCGTCGGTCTCTCGCGATACTTCCGGTAAAAATTGGGACGCCCGCGTATGGGACGGACCGGGTCTTGGCGATCCGCACGCGTTGCGCGATCACACTGCGAGTGTCTACCCGGTAGTCTACAGCCCCGACGGACATACCATCGCCAGTGGTGACTGGAATCACGAAATCCGCCTTCGAGATGCCTCGACCGGCCAGACTCGCGCAGTCTTGCGTGGCCACGAGCATTACATCGCCAGCCTGGTCTTCAGTCCCGACAATCGCTGGCTGATATCGCGAAGTGGCGATCGAACTGTTCGCATATGGAACGTTGAGACCGGCAAGGCGACGGCCGTTCTTCCCGGCGTTTGGCTGGGTCTGGCGGATTGTCCCCATGAGATCGCCATATCACCGGACGGCAGCCGCGTGGCCTGCCCCACTGGGAATAAACTGCGTTTCTGGACCCTCCCCGATGGACGCGAGCTCGACGCGTGGACTCTCCCGAGTGATTCAGCACGGGCCTTGCAGTACAGCCCGGACGGTCGCCGCCTGGCGGTGGTGGACAATAGCTCCGATGTGTTCATCCTCGACGCGGCAACGGGCAAAACACAAATACGGCTGAGTGGACATCATGAACGAGTGAATCGAGTCGCCTTTAGCGCCGACGGCGCGAGTCTCGTCTCGGCAGGCAATGACAGCACCGTACGGCTTTGGGACGCCACCACAGGCGAATGTGTTCGCGTCCTCCGAGGACATACCGACGAGGTGTTCGCCGCGGTGTTCCATCCCGATGGCAATCGAATTGTTTCGGCCGGTCGCGACCGTGTCATCCGTATCTGGGATCTCGTCAACGGTGCCGAGCTCGCCCGACTGCAGGGCCACACTAACTATGTCTACTCGTTGGCATTTAGTCCCGACGGGACTAGCTTGGTCTCGGGTGGCGGCGACTCCACCGTCCGCCTTTGGGACGCCTTTCCTGTGTCACGACGTCTTCAGGCGCGCGGCCAGATTTCGAAGTGACCGCTTGGTATGGCGATCGGGGATACTTCAACTTCTATTCAGCATTCAGCAGAGCTGTGGCTTCGATGAGGTCGGGCGTTGCGCTGTCCATAACCGTGCGGGCCAGCACATCGGCGAGCATCACTTGTGCTTCGATTCCGCGGCCTTGTTTACGACAAAGCTTCGCGAGGCTTAGCGTTGCCCGTAGTTCCCATGCACAGCTTTGTTGCCTCTGAGCGAGCTCGATCGCCCGACGAAAACATGCTTCCGCATCAGCGGGGCGTTCGGAAACGATAAGTTCCCCTTGCTGACGGTGCAACTCAGCTTCGTGGCAGTGTTCGTCGTTTTTCTCCGCAAATGCGAGGGCTTCGTTCAAGGCATTTTGGGCATCGGCATATTGATGGGCTCGCATGTAAGCTTCTGCAAGAGTTCCGTATTGATACGTAAGCGTAAGTTCGGCCCCGGTGGCGAGGAACGCCTGGATACCCTTGAGCATCAGAGGAATTGCTGCTTGCGGCTTGCCCTGCAGCAGCAAACCTGCCCCCTTGTAAAACGTTCCCGTGGCGTGCCAAAGGCCGTAACCCTGCTCGGCCGAAATCGCGAGCTGAGCTTCGGCCGCGGCACTCAGATGGCTCCCGAGCCGTGCATTGATGTAGAGCCAGCACGCGTGGTGCAGCGCATGCGCCACGCTGAACGAAAACTTGATCGTCCGTGCGAGTTCGATCGTCTCCTCGGACAATCTCACGGCCTGATCCACCTGGCCCAGGTTCCAAAGGGCGAGGAAGAAATAGCAGCGGTGAGTGATCGTAGAATCTTCGCCGGTGAAGTTGGACCAGTAACTGCATTGCTCCCGATTTTCACCGAGCGCAAGTGCCTCTTCAGAATGCGCGCGGGAGGGCGCGAACTCGCCACGATAGAGTTCTGTCACCGACGGCATCCGAAGCAACTCGCGGCGGATCCCGGTGTCCTCGGTCGTTCGAGCCCAGGCCAGAGCGTCGCTTGCAAGGGGAACGCATTCTCTCAGATCGCCGCGAACAAGATGCCAGACCCACGTGCCCCACGTCATCCCCACGAGCGCGGAGGTTGCGCCGAGCCTTCTACAGAGGTCGCTCGCTCGCGCGAAGGTTGGACCGATCTCGGGTGCCGCGTAACCTCGCGCGGTGATGTAAGCCGTGCCGAGCGAGCTCAGCAATTCGAGCTCCGTCCCATCTCGCTCGGGAGATTCGGCAAGCTTCTTGAGCAAGTCTAGACCTTGCGTCAATTGCTCGATCGCCTCGAATTCCGCCGATCTTGCTCGGGATCGCAACCCCGCCTTCAACCAGTATCCAACCGCCTTATCTGTTTGCTCCGCGAGCGTGAAGTGATGGGCAACTAGCTCCGGTTGCGTCTGTGTCGTCTGCGGGAACCGCGTTTCCAGCACCTCGCCGATGCGTTTGTGAAACTGCTGCCGCTTGACCTTGATCATCGTGCTGTAAAGAGCGTCCTCAAGCAAAGCATGCTTGAATAAATAAGTACACCGTGGCGGCTTGCCCTTGGGATGAAGGATATCGGCCTGGACGAGCCTCGTCAGGTCGGCGCGAAGCGTTGATTCATCAAGACCGGCAACAGCCGCGAGAACGTCGTAATTGAACTCACGCCCCAGCGTGGCGGCAAGTTGTGCAAGATCGCGCTCACCCTCCATCCGATCGAGGCGAGCCATCACGAGGTCCTGAAGCGTGCTCGGAATTTCGCGTGAAAGCGAAGCAAGTTTCCGCGGACTGCTACTGCTACTTTTGCTGCCACCCATTTGAGACGAGTCGGAAAGGCCCGCTTCCTGCAGCATCCGCGAGAACTCTTCGACAAAGAGCGGCACGCCCCCTGCCCTGTTATAAATCTCGTCGATTAGCTCTGGCGGCGCATTACGGCCCAGCTTCTGTTGAATCAACTCGCCGGACTGGCGGCGTGAAAGCCGCGTGAGCGCCAGGCTAGTTTGATGCGCAAGCGCTGGCCAGGGGGTCTGAAATTCTGGGCGGAATGTCAGCAACGTCAGGATCGACTCGTGCAGCCCTTCTGCCACAAATTGGCTGAGAAATTCGAGAGTCGACGCATCGACCCAGTGCAAGTCTTCGATCACGAAAAGAATTGGCTTGCGCGCAGCGCGGGTGCGCAACCACTCCATCATAAACCGAAACGTTTCCTCTTTTTGCCGGATCGGCGATAGCGAGGGTTTTGGATAGCCTTCCGGAATCGGCAGAGACATCAACGGTGCCCAAAGCGGCACGTTTTCCGGCTGATCCAGGCCGTATTCCTCGAGCCGGTGCATCATGCGGTCGAATCGGGCGAGCGGCGGTTCTTCTGGTCCGAACGAGAGAGCGCGACCGTAGAAATCGATCGCTGGATAGAGCGCGGTGTTCTGAAAGTGCGGTCCGCAACGCCACTCAATGACCGGAGCGTCGACCTCGCCTTCGATCATCTGCCCCAGCACGTGCTCCTTCATCGTGTACACAAGACGCGACTTGCCCAGGCCGGCTTCGCCGATCAGTAGAACGATCTGCCCCATTCCCTCGCGTGCCTGCTCCCAGCGCTCCTTGAGAAGGTTGACCTCCTGATCGCGGCCCGTAAGCGGCGTCAGCGCTGCCGCCTCGACGTCGACAGGGCTGCGAGTCTCGCCGATGCCCTCGATCACAAAGAGTTCGACCGGCCGCGCCATCCCCTTGATCTTACGAAGGCCAAGAGCTGTGCAATTGAGCACATTTCGGATCAAGCGATGCGTGGTCGAAGTGACGACGATTCTTTCCGGCTGGGCAAACTCCTCGAGTCGCGCCGCCACGTTTCGAGCTTCGCCGACTAACGTAACTCTGCTCTCGTCTGATTCGACAACGGCCGGCCCGATGTGAAGGCAAACCCACGCGTTCAATTCAAACTTGCGTTCACGGAGCAATGTCGAGCTAAACGTCTTCATTTGATCAAGGATGGCAAGCCCTGCACGGGCTGCACGTCGAGCAGCGTCCTCGCGCGCCACGGGATAACCAAAGCAGGCCAGCAGGCCATCCTCATTGCACTGGACCACCGTACCCTCGAATGGTTGCAGCGCCTGATCGCACGCCTGCTGAAATTTCCGCAAGACCTGGGCTTGATCCTCAGGGTCGAGTCCTTCAAGAAACTCTTCCGATCGGAACAGCTCACAACCACAAATGAGCATTGTTACCTGTCGCCGCTCGGCTTCACGGCGAGGCAGGGAGCTTGGCGATGTCGATCGACTGGATGGGCCGTCTGAAGTCCGAGGAGCCGGATAGACCGCTGGCGCGGGCGGCTTCGGAACGATCGGCGACGGTGAGTTCTGATGTGTGGTGCGCGGCGAATTAGGAAGGCCAATTCGCCGCAGTTCCTCGGCAAAATCCGCGGCGGTGGTCTGACGGTCTCGCATCTCCTTCGCGAGAGCTTTCAAACAAGCCTTTTCGAGTTCAGGAGGGATATCGAGCCGAATTTGACGTGGCGGCTGGGGCTCGTCGTCGCGCACCTGCCGCAAGAGCTCCTGGGAATCCACTCCGCGAAATGGCTTCAATCCGCAAATCATCTCATAAAGAATCACACCCAAACTATAAATATCGGTGCGACCATCGATTCGATGTGCCTTTCCTGCGAACTGCTCAGGCGCCATGTACGCCATCGTGCCGCACACGACACCAATTTCACCTCCGCCCGCTCGCGTTTCATCAAGGCCCAGTCCGAAGTCGACAACAACAGGTCCGCGATCGGCCGTCAAAATAATGTTCGCAGGTTTGATGTCTCTGTGGACGATCAGTCTGGCGTGCGCATGCGCGAGGGCGTCGGCCACTGCGGCCACGATTCGAACTACTTCGTCCCAACTCGCGCGGTTTCCTTTGAGCCACTGCGAGAGGCTCGGCCCTTCAAGAAATTCGGATACGATATAGATTTGCCCGTCGTCCCGACCAACGTCGTGGACGGTGACGATGCCGCGGTTATTCAGCCGCGCCAGCCGGCGAGCTTCATGCAGGAGTTGCTCCGCCTGGCCGAGCCGCACATCAGCCTCATCACGCAGAACTTTGATCGCAACCGGTCGATCGAGCTGCGTGTCGTGGCCAAGATAAACCGCCCCAAATCCGCCGACACCCAGCAATCGGCGCACCTCGTAACGGCCGAACGCATTGGGGAGTGATAAAGTGTCGGGAACGGACGAGGCTGAAGGCTTCACGTCTACCGTGACGTCTTGAGTTCGATCGAGATCGCACGCGACGCCCTGAGCGTCATCGCTCTTCGCGGGAGATCCGCTTGCGGCCGTCGAAGCCGAATCAATGGCAATATTGCCTGATGGCCGGTCTGTGGGAGGTTCGTCCGCAGGCAGCAATTCCAATCCCTCGCAGTAGTTGAGTTTCAACTTCACCGACCGCGAGAGTCGAGTGTTCCGCGCATTGAGCCTTCAAAAGTCGTCGAAACTCCCTGCTCCAAAATCCGGCGAGCCGGGGTTTCGGCGTTAGTAAAAAAGTATCACAACTACGTTAATCAAGCCAGCGGCAGGCGTTGTGATGAGACGAGTAGGAAATCGATATCTCATTTTCCGTCAATGAAAGGCAAGAGCTTCCCATTCAAGTATGGATTTGATCGATTGCTCTCCGTTCCAAGCCCTGGCAACTGGTCGCGGCGTCGCTACAATCGCTGCCAGCGGCGGGTCGGTGGTCTGTGTTGGACTGCTTCTGCTGCACCACGGTCTCGGAGGCGATCATGAAGGCGATTCTCTCAATGGCGTTGGTCCTCGGGGTTTGCGGCCTGACGGGCGCCGCGGACGATAAGAAAGTCGATCCGGTTGGAACCTGGAATTGCGAGTATGAAATCGGCGGACAGCAGCGGACGTCCACGCTGAAGATCAAGAAAGATGGCGACAAACTCACGGGCACGATGAGTTGGCCGAATCAGGACGCCACGAAGCTCAACGATCTCAAACTGACGGACGCCACGCTCTCATTCTCGGCTGAGCGGAAACTGCCGGGAATGGATGACGCCATCAAGGTTGAGTACAAGCTGACGATCGATGGCGATCAGATCAAAGGAAAAGGCTCGTCGGACTTCGGTGGCCAGAACCAGGAATGGGATATCACGGCCAAGAAGCAGAAGAGCGACAAGTAATCGCCGATCATCGCTAGAGGGCTCAACGGCGGGCGAGACGTACGAACATATCGCCCGCTGTTATCGTCAAGATGGGTGATTGTCTGTCGTCACTTGTTTTCGATCGATTGGCCTTATCGTGAGTGCTGGTCGACAATTTGAAAAGCGCAGACTTCGAACGGATCGCGATGCCACTGTTCGGCAAATGGCACCGCGAGCCGGTATAAGAACCCGATTTCTGCTTCTGCAATGCGGAATGATGCAGAAGCCACAATACTCACTGGGTGATTGGACCGTTCCCGCCGAGGTCGATGTATCCGCCAGCAACGTCTTGCGGAACGTTGCCGCCGAAGTTGCTCAACTGGATAAGGAGCGTTCCGCCTGCGTTATCGACGCCGCCGCCGGTAACGCCGGTGTTGTTGGAAATGGTACTGCCGTAAATCAGGAGATAGGCGTTCGTCCAGACGGCCCCGCCCTGATTACCGGTGTTTTGGTTTAGCGTGCAGTTCGCCACGGTCATGATATCCGCATTCCAAATGGCGCCTCCAAAGTAGCCGTTATTGTTGGAGAGCGTCGTGTTGGAAAGGTCAAATACGCCGAAGTTGGCAATGCCGCCACCGTTGATCGACGACCCGCCGGTGATCGTGCTGCCGGCGACCGAGAAATAAGAGAAGTTGGCGATCGTGCCGCCGAAGAAGGTTGCGGAGTTGTTTGTGAAGGCACTGCTTGTGACGTACACCTGGCCGGCGCTGGAAATCGCGCCGCCCACATTACTCGCGATGTTGTTCGTGAACGTACTTGTGTCGACGAGCACCACGCCGATCGAGTCAATGCCACCGCCGTTGTAGTTCGATGTGTTCCCCGAGAATTTGCTGCCGCTAACCTGGATGGAACCGGCGTTCGAGATCCCGCCGCCAAATGAGCCGGCGGTGTTTGAAGTGAATGTGTTGCCGGTGAACGTCGAGTGGCTGGTATCGAACGTGAAAATACCACCGCCCGAGAGCGTGGCGTTGTTTGTCTTGAATGTGTTGCCGGTCGAGGTCATCGTGCCGAACTGAGTCGCCAGGCCGCCGCCTTGCGTGGAGTTGTTGCCCGAGAACGTGCTCGAACTCAGCAAGAGAGAGCCAGAGAAGAAGAAGACGCCGCCACCGAAGTTGGTGGACGAATCGCCGGCGAACGTGCTGCCGGTGATTGTCGCATTACCTGCAAAGGAAATTCCGCCGCCGACATCGCTCGCAGTGTCGTTGGTGAATGTGCTGCCGGTCACGGAGATTGTGCCGAAATCTGCGATGCCGCCGCCGTTTGTAGCGGAGTTGCCTGACAGCGTACTATTGGCGACGGTCAGCGTGCCGTTGAGGTTGAAAATCGCACCGCCAAATGCATAGCCGCTATTGGCGCTTGTCGCGATGGCCGAGTTGCCGGTCAGCGAGCAGCCATTCACAGTCAAAGTACCGAGGTTGAGAATCGCCCCGCCGTTTCCATCTTGACCGATGTCGCCGGACGCGTTGCCGGCTAGGCCATTGCCGCTGGTGATATTCAGCCCGACGAGGCTGACATGGGCTGTCGGCGCGATCTCGAACACGCGCGACTGGCCGTTGCCGCTGATTGTGGGCGTGCGCGAAGGTACGCTCTGAATCGTCACGTCATGGTTGAGGATCAATTCGCCGTGCGTCAGCACGATGGCACTCTTAACGGCGGCGGTCAACTGAATTGTGTCGCCGTTCTGGGCATTTGCCACAGCGTAGCGCAACGAATGCTTGTCGGACGGATCGTCGGAGTTGCTGGTGACCGTCAGAGTCGAAAGCAGGCAACGATCCTCCATAACCGATACGCCGGGCCGAAAAGCCCACCGATGGAGGCGAGGTGCACGTGTTGATCGCTTAACAATGGCGGAGGTCCACAACGGATTGATCATCACAGCAGCAACTCCCGGTGCTCATGCTTTGAAGGCTTTCGCGCAGTCCGCGCTCATCGCCACGACCAGGCGAATTCTTGAGACATTACCAACACTACGAAACGTGCGAAAGGTGTGTCCAATCCAATGACGCATTCCGGCAACAATTCATTATTTGACTGGGATTTTCCGACGGGCTTAGATCAGTTCGATCGCCAAAGCTGACATGAAGGCGTCAGTTACGATCCGAAGCTGCCCCATTCGTACGCCACGCCAAGCGTGCGGCTCGCTTCGCCAAGAGTTCGGCGGATTCGCTGCTCCTAAGCTCCTGAGACCATGCCGATGTGACAGCGACTCGAAACTTCTCTTGCGTGCCCACACTTGAAGTTCGACGTAGGCCATAGGCGAGCATCACATGCCGATCAACCTCAGTGAGATTATCAAGATTCAGTCACCCAGGGGCATTCGGATATCAAACAACGCTTCCACACGCTGAGTCTCAGCAAACTCGAACGCAAACGTACGAGATAGGAGTAGCACCGCTATTCTCTCGTACTTCCGAAAATCAGCCCAACTATCTGGCGTACGAACGCGAGGTACGCCTCCGGCTCCCCTTCCCTTGCGCGCCGAGGACCGCTATGCTTGCAACGTAATCAAGAATCGAAGTGTGTCTCGCTCTGGATGCCAGGCCGTAGCGCACGGAATGTCCGCGGTGGTTGCCGGCAGGGCGATGACACGGAGGAGGATCCTGTGGTGCACGAGCGCGAGGTCGGGGATTTTACGGCAAGTGTCAGATTGGTCGAAATCGCTGCGATTGCCGTTGCCGTCGGGGCGATTTGTGCGGTGGTCGCCTACGTGCTCCTGAAGATGATCGCCCTGTTCACAAATCTCTTCTATTTCCAGACAATTTCTTTCCACGAACGCCCGCCCGGCGGTCACACTCTGGGGTGGCTTTCGGTGCTTGTGCCGGTCGTCGGCGGGTTGATCATTGGAGTGATGGCTCGCTACGGATCGGAGCGAATCCGGGGGCATGGCATCCCCGAGGCGCTCGAAGCAATTTTGATCGGCGGCAGCCGGATGTCGCCGAAAGTGGCTATCTTGAAGCCCCTTTCTTCCGCCATCTCGATTGGTTCTGGAGGGCCGTTCGGCGCCGAGGGGCCGATCATCATGACGGGCGGCTCAATCGGCTCGATCATCGGCCAGATCTTCAAGCTAACGGCTGCCGAGCGCAAGACGTTGTTAGTCGCGGGCGCCGCGGGTGGCATGGCGGCGACATTTGCCACACCGATGGCAGCGGTACTCCTGGCCGTCGAGTTGCTGCTCTTCGAATGGAAGCCGCGGAGCTTCATTCCGGTCGCACTCGCTTCAGCAGTGGCTGGGCTGTTGCGGCCTTATTTGTTGGGACCCGGACCGATCTTTGGCGTCCCGCATCCTCACGGCGTTTTGCCATCGTCGTATTTGCTCGCCGCGGCGGTGCTCGGGCTGCTGGCGGGCTTGCTGGCGATGCTCCTTACAGCCGCCGTTTACTCCGCTGAAGATGCGTTCCACCGGTTGCCAATCCACTGGATGTGGTGGCCCGCGCTGGGTGGACTGGCCGTCGGACTGGGAGGAATGATCCGGCCGGAAGCTCTTGGCGTTGGCTACGAGATCATTGCCAATCTACTTCGAGGTGATTACGTCCCGCACCTGCTACTGGGGCTGATCGTCGTCAAAGGTGTGATCTGGGCGTTGGCGCTGGGGTCGGGGACGTCTGGGGGCGTGCTTGCTCCTTTGCTCATGATGGGAGGAGCACTTGGGGCTCTGGCATCACCGTGGCTGCCAGGGGGTGATCGCGCGCTTTGGCCGCTGGTCAGCATGGCGGCGGCGCTCGGCGGCACGATGCGATCACCCCTCACGGCGGTCGTCTTTGCGCTCGAACTGACCCACGACATCAACGCCCTGCCTGCATTGCTGGTTGGGTCGGTTGTCGCTTATGGATTTACCGTCCTGTTAATGCGTCGGTCGATCCTGACCGAGAAGGTCGCACGCCGCGGTTATCACATCACGCGCGAATACAGCGTCGATCCGCTCGAGCGGCTTCGCGTTGGCGACGTGATGACGACCGAACTTGTGACGGCGCCTGCCGAGTTGCCAGTGCCGGCGCTAATGCGGGAGTACTTTTTCTGCGGTGGTGACCGCCAACACCCTGCCTACCCGGTTGTTGCCAAATCGGGCAGTCTCGTCGGACTTGTCACACGCTCCAATCTGCTCGAACACTGGTTCTCGGGCTTGCTCAATGGAGCCGGCGACGGCGATCCTTTCAGAGTCGCGCCGATCATCACCTATGACCTGATCGATCGCGAACCGGTGGTGATCTCGCCTGCGGCAACCTGTCGCGACGCGGCTGAGCGAATGGCGCGGTCGGGTGTCAAGCAATTGCTTGTCGTCGCCCCAGATGCGCCGAGTCGTTTGATCGGGCTCGTCACTCTCAACGACCTACTCAAGTCACGCCAACGGTTGATCGAAGAGGAAGATCATCGCGAGCGGTTACTCGGCCGCGGAACGACGCCTAGCGCCCCGCATGCGCCCGGAGCAACGTAAAACGCGCTTGGTCCGGTGGGGCAAACGCCTTCCGATCAGCACTGGTGATGGAGCGGGAGTCGTGGCCTAAACGGAGCGCGCTCGCGTGGAAGACTCCGCTGCGGCCGCAGACCATAGTCACTTGCTGCAGGCAGACCCATCTCATTGAATGACGGGTTGCCACTCGACGAGTAGGAATTTGCCTCCCGCAGGTGGATGAAATCGCGGAGGCCCATGCCCGCCGGGACCACCAGGCCCACGAAGACCGTCGCGAGGAGGGCGCGGAGGTGGCTGTCCGCCAAAGCCAAACGAACCGCGCGGGCGGCCTTGCGGAGGTCCCCGACGGTCTTCAAAACCTTCGGGCGGACCTTCCGCCTCGAATGGCGGAACATTGAATCGTCCGCCGATTTCAATTTCATCGATCACCTTGAACTCATCATCATTACCAAGGCGCTCGGCTACTTCTTGCAGTTTTGCTTCGCCAGTAAGCCAGTAGACTTTGCGGCCGCGTGACCATTTGGCTATCGCCTCGCGAAATTGCTGAGATCGCTCCAATGGTGTCAATTCATCACCAACATCTGCGAAATCCGCTGGCTCGAAACCGCCTGGCCCCATTGGACGCTCGGGTCGAGGTGCTCGATCGAATGCCTCCTCGGGGGCGAGTTTCCAACCGCCAACAAAATCGAGATGTTGTTGCAGTCCGTTTTGTGCGATCAGGATACTCCCCGGTTCGACGCGAGATTGTAACTCGTTGGTGATCATCGCCAGCGTTGCATTTTCGTGCTTCAATCGCCGCAGTTCGAATACCGTGAGCGGGATGCCCCATAGTACGACCAGGACCGCAACAATCACGGTCAATTTGCGTCCGGACGCTGAGGCTTGCTCAGTTCGGAGCGCGAGAAACCAGACGCTCGCGATTGCATAAAGATAAAAGGTCGGCAAAAGGAAACGCATCGAGTTATGGCCCGGCGGCCAGTAGTATGACATGTACAAGACAGTGATTGGCAACATCAGCCCGGCAAGCAACTGAGCTCGACGCCTGGTTTCTGGTCGTCGCCACAATGTCATCATGCCTCGAATTCCCAGAGGCAAGAGGACAAATGACCCGATGCCCAGGACGAGGGCGAGATATGGAATACTGTAACGCAAAAAGTAACCAATGCCGAAGCCAGTCTGTTCACCAGAGATGCTATATCCCGTCTTCCAAAACGCACCAAATGCATGTTGATTCCTGATCGCCAGCGCTGATAGCGGCACGAGCGCTGCGATCGCGCCAGCGAGAAGTGATCCATATCCATCTTGGCGTTTCCATATGCTCAAGACATACACGGCAACCGCGACGAGAAAGATAGCTTCGGCATATCGAATCGACGGAATTACGCCGAGGCAAAATCCGCAAAGAACCGCCCACCACCAACGCCGATGTTGCTCCCACATGACGAGTCCAAAGAGGCCCCACATCAGGAAGAAGCAAACCGCGGTGTGCGAATCTGCGCCGAGAGCATGAGCATTTGCGAACGGATTGACCGCCATGAGAATCGTCGCGAGCAAAGCCCAGTCGGACCCCAGCCATGCGCGCGTGACGAGAAAAACGGCGGCGAGCGTAAGCGTGCCCATGATCGGGATGATCCACAAACTCGCGTATGCCCCCAGAGCCCGATAGACGACCGCAAGAATGAGCGGCAATCCGGGTGGATACTGGCCGAAATATCGGCCTTCGCTCACGCGCATCCAGTGATCGCCCACATATTGAGCGGGTGACTCAACGACGATGTCGCTACGCCCTTCTTCAGCGATCAATCGTGCCTGGGCGAGATATCCGTTAGCATCCGGCGTCGAAATCGCGGGTGCGAAGTAGCAAGCCAGAAACGCAAAATGCAAAACAAGCACGATCGCAAGTATTCCCACTCCTTCAAATGAAGATGAATACTTGGAGAAACTCTGACGCGACTTCATGAAGCCACCTGCTGCTCGTCGACATCATTGCAGACCTGATGGCATGGAAAACGCAAAGTCGCCACGCGCGTGGACTATCCTACCGCGATCGAACGCGGTCAGGTCGCGCCTACTGGCCCAATCAGAGGCTTCATCGCCTGATGAATCTCGATTATGGGATTACGATCGTAGCAATGCGCGAAAGTGAACCAAACTTCGCAAATCTCCGTCGGCTGCAACCGAGGCTATTCGCGCAGATTCCCAATCTCAGTTGATCCAAGAATTCAAGCGATATGCGGCGGGTCGAGCGTCTCGGGATCGCTCTTGCTTCGCTTCGGTGGAACCGTCGCAAGTGCGCGGGCGAATTCCGCCATTGTCGAAAAGCGGTCTTCCTTGTGTCTCGAAATCGACTTTCTCAAGACCGCGCACAACTCGTCTGATAGTTTCGGATTGGCGACCGATGGATCGACCGGATCGGTATTGATCCGTTGAAGCATGCTCGCCATCGTGTTTCCATTCGGCGCATCATACACCGGCCGGCCGGTCAGGAATTCGTAGGCGACTGCACCAAACGAGTAAACATCAATGCGACAATCGGTCGCTTCTCGTCGAAGCAGTTCGGGAGCCATGTATGCGAGCGCACCAGTGCGATTTCCCGGCTTATGGAACTTCGCGGTGTCGGGAACGCTCAACCCAAAATCAATCAGTTTAACGCGATTTTCTTTGTTGATGAGAATATTGCGCGGATTGATGTCGTGATGCAGAAAACCCGCCGCGTGAATCGCCGCCAGTCCCTCGGCCGCCTGAGCCAGGACCTTCATCTTGCCGCGCGTACCGAGGTTGATCGAGTTCTCGACGTACTCGAGGCTGACGCCGTCGATGTATTCCATCGCGACGAAAATCTCGTCGTGATAGGTGTATCCCCAATCATAGGTCGCAACGACGTTCGGATGCCGGATCAGATAGCCGATCTCACCTTCATTCGGCTTATCTTTACTGCAACGTTCGGCGGCGGCTTCGTTTTTATCGCGAAGTTGAACTTTGACGCAGATCGTCTTGCCGGTGGCGATATCGAGGGCGCGATAGACCTTGGACATCGATCCTTGCGACGTCTTGTCCGCCAGCAAGTACCGCTTCTCGAGGTCGATTCGCGCCCCAAGTGCAGGGCCGGTCGGCTTCGCCTTGAATATTTCTTTGAGTGACCCAAGCATAGGGGAATCCTCGCTTGTTTCAACCGGCTTTGGTTCACCGCCGCGTTGCGCAGTTTCCTCGCCAAATGTCTATAGTACGTAGAAGTTCACTTCTGTGACGAATGAAATCCACTGATCCGCGATGATTTGTCCGAAGTGGCAGAGTGGCAAGTCTTACCGCGTCTTAACGTCGGATTGCTCGTCCACTTTCTTGGCCAATTCGGCGCGCCTGGGCAGCACGCGCTCTTCGTAGAAAATCGCCATCCAGCGGTAATCGGGACCGTGATTCACTTCCCGCAAGCCGAAGGTTCGCGAGATCTCGTCGGTCGCTTGATCGAGCGTCCAGCCGCAATAGAGCGTACGGTAGGCGATTTGTACCATCGACGCCCGGTTCACGCCGTGATGGCAATGAAAATAGACCGGCTGGTTCTCAGACTTCGCCAGCTCTGCCGCCGCTCGCTCGATCGGCTCGAAAATCGCTTTAGGATCGCCAGTGCGACGCTCGTCGACGATTGGAATATGCACCCAGCGAACGCCGAGTTCGTCACATAACCCCTTCTCGTGAATCGACAACGGATCGTCGGGCGGGTGCGCAAGCGCAACCACCGTCTTGATCTGATTGTTCTTCACAAGCCGACGCATCGGCCACTCTTTTTGCCAGGCGCCTCGATAAATCTTCCCCGGCTCGACCTCGGCAAATTGATCCATGAAAACATAATCATGCCCATGTCGCCATGCTTGTTGGCATGCTAGACCAATGACTCCGACGATCAATCCGATTCGCAACCAGCGGCGTGACTTGGGCATGAGGACAAAGCTCCGAACGAGGCCGAAAACCAGGCGCGAGCGTTTTAGCACCAGCGTGCGAAACCGACAAGCCGAAGCTAAAACTGAGGCAATGGCGCAGAACCGGTGGTCACATTGACATCGTCAGAAATCTGGCAGTCGTTACACTATTGCCGCACGGATGCCTGAAAAAGTCGCGATCGATTTTGCCTAAACGCTTACGAGGTCAAGGGATGACCGCAAAACGCGGCTTGCTGATCCTGCTCGCTTGCTCCGCCGCGATTCGCCTCGTCTGGGCTGCTACGATGCCTCTGGGGCACGACGAAGCGTATCACTATCTCTTCACGGTTCACCAGGACTGGAGCTACTTCGATCACCCGCCGCTCCTCGCGTGGGTCGAAGCGATTGGCCCCACGATTTTCGGATCGACAGCCGCCTGGTCGCTGCGGTTTGGCTTTATCCTGCTGTTCGCCGGCTCGACCTGGCTCATGTTTCGTCTGACCGAGCGATCGTTCGGGCCAAAAGCGGGTCTACTGGCCGCGCTCGCACTCAATATTTCTGCGTATCACACGGCGGCGGTCGGCGCTTTCGCGCTTCCCGATGGCCCCCTGCTCTTTTTTTGGCTGCTCACACTCGATCGGATCGATGTCGCGTTGCGATCCGACCGCCCCCTCGCTCCGTGGGTCGCCGTCGGACTCGCCTGGGGCGGAGCACTTTTGAGCAAGTATCACGCTGTGCTCTTGCCGGCGGGATTGCTCGCGTACATCGTCCTGACTCCAGGGCGTCGCAAGCTATTACTCAAGCCTGGTCCCTACGTTGCGACAATTATTGGCGTCCTTTGCTTCACGCCGGTGCTCTACTGGAACGCCAAGCACGGCTGGGCTTCGTTCCTTTTTCAGGGAGGTCGAGCCGTCGCCAAGCCGGGCTTCAACCCGTTGTCGCTGCTTGGTGCGATTGGTGGGCAGATTGCTTATTTATTGCCGTGGATTTGGCTCGCGATGATCGTGGCGATCTACGACTCATTCAGAACGCGATTCCAGCGGCAAACCGATTCTCCCGAGCGATTTCTCTTCTGCGTCTCGCTCGTGCCGCTCGGGCTTTTCTCCGCGGTCGCATGCATTCGACCCATTTTGCCGCACTGGACACTTGTCGGCTTTCTCTCGATCTACCCACTCGTCGGCCGGTACTGGTCGGCCCGGCTCGAAGAATCGCCGGCCAAGTGGTCGAGGCGCCTGCGGTTCATGGCTGCGGTCCCAGTCGTTGTTGCCGCCTTCATGATCGTGCAATATCATACCGGCGTAATTCCAATTAACCGCTTTGTTAAAAAGCAGTCTGACGCAGTCCGAGCTGACCCGACCGCCGAACTTTACGGCTGGGATCAGGTCGCACAGGCACTTAAGAGCGATGGCTTGCTCGATGCAGATCGCAGTTTTCTGTTCACAAGCCTTTGGTATCACAGCGGCCATCTCGGCTATTCGACGCGAGATTCCGGCGTTCCGGTCGCCTGCTACAGCCCCAACGATGCCCGTGGTTTCGCCTTCTGGAGCAACCCCAAGGAGTGGCTCGGTCGCGACGGCATTCTCGTTTCATTTCACGACACGGACGTCGAATCTGTCGCGTACCGCCGCTATTTTTCAGACATCGAGCTCGCCGGCCAGGTGCCGATCATCCGCGAAGGTAAGCTGATTCGCACAGCCTACTTCTATCGCTGCAAACACCAGACCCAGCCGTTTCCCTTCGATTACGGCCGGGAAGCTAAACGGAAGCCGGCCGCTCAAATCGCAGCAGGCACGCGCGAACGTCGTTAGAGTTCAGACTGTCGTAACGAATAAGTGGCGTCCCGGTACCGAGTTTGGTGCGACCATGATTGAACTCGGCTTGCAAACCGACCTCGGTGGTTGCATAATCCTGAGGACGTCGGCGCTGGTCTGAAAAGACAGCCGACTGATTTGCCGAAGTGGCGGAATGGCAGACGCGCCGGACTCAAAATCCGGTCCTGGCAACAGGGTGTGGGTTCAAGTCCCACCTTCGGTACTAACGAGTTACGTTAAAAAGTCCAAGCTGTGCTGAGACTGCTTGGTACATTTGGGGCGTTTGCCTGGTTCGTATTGCACTTTGCATCCTGCTGTGACTGCGATGCGTTAAACTCGCGACGCGTCTTTTTGCGACATTTGCGCTTGTCCTTCAGGACTGATGGATCTGCGTATTGAGAGCAAGTCACAACCACTCGAGTATGTCTTTTATCAACGATTTGGACTGCCGAAGCATCCAATTCGCAGGCGTGATCGATCAGTGACGCGAAGTGTCGGAAGCTCGCAGGGACTCAAGCTCATGTCGAAGGAGTTGTAGCGTCAGACCGCGCCGCCAGTCAGTCTGGTCGCCACCGAGTTGGCCGACGTCATCGAGTATTGGCTTTGTCGCCGCCAAAGCCCGGTCGGCCCATTTCTTCGATTCTTCGGGGTGACGGAGGTGATGGTGTGCCATCGCGAGGATATACCAAGTGTCGACGGATGCGGACTTAAGCGTCCCCGCCTGTCGATCGGCTTCGGACAATGTCTCGGCAGCCTTTTCAAAGGCCCCTGCGCGGTAATGAAGAATACCTAGAGCCACGAGGAGGGAAGCTTGATCATTTGGGCGGGCAATCCTGACACGTTTGGCAAAGTCTGCGGCGATCGTCGAGGCGGCGGGCGCCTCCTTTGCCAGCGTGCAAGCCTTCAACGTGTACAGGATGTCGTCGCTCGATGGGTCGGCCGAACCGAAGGTGTCGAGCATTTTCACGCATGTGGCGCGATAGCCATCGCGGTCGCCCGCTCCCAGATGGGCCAAGGCAAGCGAATACCAATCGACGGCTCGACGCGGATCTGAGTGAACCACCGACGCGAACCCCTCAACCGCCTCCTTCCACCGCCCCAACTCAGCGAGAGTTCTCGCCCGGCGACCTATGAGTGAATCGCTCGATTGTCCCGTTGCCAGGAGGGCGTCGATGTGCACCAACGCGGCGCTGTACGATCGCGCGGCTTCGCATGCTTGTAGCCGCTCGTGATGCCAGCCAATGACCTGCTCATCGCTAGCGGAGAACGCATTCGGGTCTTTGATTCGTAGGGTGTTGTAGGCTTCGCGAAGCTCGTCCGTCGTGATGGGGATGCTAGCGCCCGAGCCGTCGACTCGAGTTCCCGAGAGAACTTCCGCCGTTTGGACCAGGCTCTCAAGCAGGCGGGCATCAGGGGAAAGGTCCCAAAACAAGATGCCGCCTTCCAGGCAGGTGGTGACTATGCGCCGCCCATCTGGGCTGAACGCCGCACCTTGGACGAATCGCTCGCGCCAAAGGGGCGGAGTGAGAGGGTTGCCTGTCTCCAGGTCCACCACTTTCACGAAACCGGGGTCGATCGCGTAAGAGCCTGGCCAGCCGCAAGTGACCAAAAGCCGCCGACCTTCGGCATCGAGCGAAGCGTGTCCGATCGGGAGAGAAAACTCGATCGGAGAGCCCAACTGGGTTCCCGTCTCCGCGTCCCAAACGCGGACGGCATCGCTGGTGGTCACGACCCGTCCGCCATCCCGTGTAAAGAATGCATTTCCGATGACGGCTTCGTGGTGAATTGACGGCGTAAGCGGTCGGCCGGAGACGGCGTCCAGGATGCGAATATCGCTTCCGTTGACGTCGCGCACTCCTTCACTCACGACGAGTAGCCGTTGGCCGTCGGGGCTGAACCGAGCGATCGTGCATGCGGTCGAGGTACGGATTGGACTACCTTTGCGCGCGCCGGTCTCGACGTCGACGATCACGACCTCTCCGACCTCGTCGTTGCCGGTGCTCATGCGGCTAGCTGTTACGAGCGAGCGGACGTCGGGGCTAAAGTCGAGGGTGTAAACCACGCCGTTGTAGTTGAGTTCGGGGGTCACCGGGCTGCCGGTCTTTGCGTCCCAAATGCGGACCACGGTGTTTGCCGGCGAGAAGAATTCGTCCGACCCGGCCGCGACGGCGACCCGTCGGCCGTCCGAACTCCAGGCGATCAGAGATCGGTTCGTGTCACCCGCCGACTTCTTGAAATCAACGACGAGGGGACCGATCTCTGTTTGCCGGGTCTCAATGTTCCAGACCCAAGCCGCGTATCGATGATCGGACTGGCCACCGACAATCGCATATGAGCGGCCGTCCGGGCTCACCCGGCCGAGGGGAAGCCACTGAGCGTCGAAGGAGACCGGCGAACCGAGAGCCCTGCCGCTGACCACGTCCCAGACTCGTGCAGTGCCACCCGCGCCGTGTGTGATCAAGACCTTGCCTCCCGAGCCGAATGCGGCCCGAAAGTCGCGGCCCGGCACCAGCAGCCGAGGGCCTGCAGGGCTCGCTGCGGCGAGATCCCAAAAGCGAATTGTGCGATCGGCGCTCGCGGTGAACAAGTAGCGGCCGTCGGCGGTGAACTGGGTTGCGAGAAGTGTGCCGAGATGCCGGAGTGGCGGCAGCACGGCGCGGCCCGTGGCGGCGTCCCAGACGCGAACTGCATGGTCGTCGCAGATCGTCGCCACAAGCGTGCCGTCGGGACTGGAGACGGCGTTCTTGACCACCCCAGGATGGTGCAATGGGTCGCAGGTTGCCGCGCCCGTTTTCGAGTCCCAGGCCCGAGCAGTGCCATCTGTGCATGAAGTAAGCACGCGGCGGCCGTCGGGGCTGAATGACGCTTGAACCCATTGTTTGTGCTGCATCGAGGCGGTTAACTGCCCTGTGGCCACGTCCCATACGCGTGCAACATTGTCGACGCAGCCAGTCACGACCCGTCGCGAGTCGGGGCTGAAGCTGTTGTAGGTCGTGAGCGTCGGCGTCGAGCCGTGCGGCATCGGCGGTGCGACCTGGCGTCCACTCCGCGCGTCGTAGATCAGCAAATTGTGGCCGTTGGGGACGGCTACCAACTTACTGTCGGGGCTAAAATGTGCAGACACGGCAAAATCGGACGTCATCCAATCGGTGACGGGAAGGCCCGTCTCGGCGTCCCAGACGCGCCACGTTGGGTAGTCAGGGCGTCGGGTTCGGAGTGTGGTGAGCAGGAGCTTTCCGTCGGGGCTGAAATCGAGCTCATACACCCGCTCAGAGTGGACGAGCGGAGGGAAACTTTCCCGGCCGCTTGCCACGTCGAGAACCCGGACTTCTTGATCGCCGCGAGCCACGGCAATCCGCTTTCCGTCGGGGCTAAATTCGATGGTGCCAATCGGAGCCTGCTGGACGAAGGAGGGACCAAGGGGCCGCCCGCTGATTGCGTCGTAGACCGTAATGGTGCCGTCGCGAAGCGCCACGGCCGCGGCGCGGCCATCGGGTCGAAGTGCAACGGCGTCGATCGGTTGGTCCTGGAACCATATCCATGTCGGTTTCGCGCACTGAGAAAGGAGCATCCCAAGCCGTAGCCGATGATCGGCGACCTTTTCCGCGTCTCCTTCGTCGAGCCGAAGCGCCTCGACAAAGTGGCGATGTGCTCCGGGCAGATCACCGTCCTCCATCAAGCGGACGCCTTGATCTACGTTGAGCCGGGCCTGGCGATGCCTCCCCTGCTCTGCTTGTTCTTCGGCCTGAAGGCGCAACCGCGTCTGAAGGTCCCCGACCGCGACGGCCGCCTGCCCGCGTTCGTGCTCCTTGGAGGCCACAATCACGGCAGCCGTTGTCGTGACGAGCAGGATTGTCGCAACCACCACGGCGGCGCCGACGGTAGCTGTACGGTGACGGACCGCCCACTTCGTCGCCCGGTCCAGCAAGCTGGGACGCCGAGCAACGATCGGTCGCGAGTCGAGGAACCGCCGGAGGTCTTCGGCGAAATCGTTCGCGGTCGAGTAACGATCGGCCGGCGCCTTGGATATTGCCTTCGTGACAATCGTTTCCAGGTCGACTGGAACTGAGGGGTTGAGCGCACGAAGCGGCGTAGGTTCGTCCTGGGCGATCTTCCGTAAGATCTCAGCGCGGTCCTTTCCGTCGAAGGCGTTCCGGAGCGTCAGGAGTTCATAGAGTGTCACGCCGAGCGAGTAGATGTCAGTTCGGGCATCGATCACGGTTCGGCGGGCAAGAGCCTGCTCGGGGCTCATGTAGCGGAGCGTGCCCATGATGTCGCCAGTAAGGGTCAGCCCGTGGTCACCCTGCACCTGCGCCAGCCCGAAATCGGCGACCCACAAACTCCCCTGGGTGTCGATTAGCAAGTTGCCGGGCTTGATGTCGCGGTGGAGGATGCCGCGCGTATGGGCATGATCGAGTGCCTCAGCGGTTTCCAGGGCAAGCCTTGCTGCATTGCGGACGTGGGCGCGGCCACGAGTCACCGAGCCCGACCCGATTTCCACCTTCCGCGTTGCGCCAGACGTGGTGCTACTCGCGGGCTTCCCTTCGGCCGCATCCTGGGTTGATGCCAAGACTGGTTCTCGGCCTTCGAGGCGTCGCAGATCGTCGATCAACTCGGCGAGACTCTGCCCGTCGATGAATTGCATCGCATAAAACGGCACACCGCGCTCGGTTCCGACGGCGTGAATCGGAACGATATGAGTGTGGTGGAGGCAGGCCGCGGCGTGCGCTTCGAGTTGAAACCTCTGAAGCTGCCTGGGATCGAGTGTGGCCGCGAACGGCAAGACCTTCAGCGCGACGCGACGACGAAGTGAGACTTGCTCCGCTTCGTAGACGATTCCCATTCCGCCCCGCCCGACCTGGCGGATGAGTCGGAAATCGCCGAGATGGCCCAACTCTTCGCACGGCTCCGCGGGAGTGGATGGACGATCTTTCCGATCGGGTGAAACGCCAAGACCAGCGAGCATCTCGATCGCCGGGATCATGCCGCGAAGCGCGGCCGCCCGTTGCGGGTGGAGGCGTGCATACGCCGAGAGGTCGACCGACTCGCCAGACTGGATCCGGTCAGCGATCTCCGCGGCCCATTCAACGAGGATCGGATCGTCGTCGTCCGGTACTTGCCCCTCGGCCTCGTTCGACTGCATCGTCTTCACCCCAGAGATTCATCGCTCAGAATCACGCGAATCCGTCCAAGAGCCCGGAAGTGGCGAACCTTCACGGCTCCTTCGGTAGCGTCTGTCACCTCGGCGATTTCGCCAAACGACATTCCTTCGAGATAACGCATCACCAGAACCTCGCGGTCTGCCTCGACCATTTGCTCCAGCGTATCGATCACCAGCGCTCGCCGCTCGTCCCGGATCACTTTTCCGCTTGGGCTAGTCCCGCTAGCTGCCAGGCGATCGGCCAGATGATAAGTCGAGCCATCAGCCGGCCTGCATGAAACCGCTACCTCGCGACCAACTTCTCGCCGCTTCGATTGAAGGTGATACCGATGGGTTTGGATGATCCGTTCCTGCGCGATCTGGCGAAGCCACGAGTAGAAAGGGAGTGGCTGGTCCCTCGCGTAGTCGACGAGCTTACGTCCGGCGTCGACGAGCGCCTCCTGAACGATGTCCGAGGGATCGACCCGCGCGCTGAGCCGATTATCGAGTCGCACGGCGACCATTCGACGGAGCCGAAGTCGATGCCGGGCCAGGAGGTCGCGCAACGCCGAATCATTACCCCGGGCGGCCGCCTGAAGTAGGGCGTCAATCTCGGGATCATTCGTCGCCACTAAGCTCTCCTCCAAAACCAATCCTGCAGGACGCTTGAAAACGTTACTACCCCTGGTCAGTAACACGACGCGCAAGAAAGTCTACTTTTTTTCAAAGCTTAAGTGTAACCAATTCCACCACGCTGCAAGGTTAGCCATCGGCGATCGGGCTTTTCCCGCCCTGTTCGCGGGAGAGAAGTCCTTGGCATCAGGGAAGGGTACTTTTATGCGTCCCCTACCCGAGCGCGGCCGGGCTGATCAATTCCCTTCGATGACCGAAAGCTCGATCACGACGACGCATTCCTCGCTCGATGCCCCGAGCTTACCCCGACGTCGACCCGTCGGCGAAAGCATCTCCCGAGTTAAGCGCGATTCTCAGTTTCTTGACAGGACACCGGTATGATGCGCGGCACCTCGTTCAGCACCCCGGCAAAAACCCGTCACGCATCCGCCCGGCTGGGCAACAAGCGCCGAAGTCGGCTGGGGCATCGCCGTCTGGCCAATCTGGAGGCGCTGGAATCCCGCACGCTCCTGGCATCTGACATTGAGCTACTCGCCGACGTCAACGCGGCCAGCGGTGACTCGTCGCCCGCCGAATTCGTCCAGATGGGCGGCTTCACGTACTTCTCAGCGGCGACAAACCTGCTCGGCCGCGAGCTCTGGAGGACCGATGGAACCGCCGCCGGAACCACGCTGGTCAAGGACATCAATCCTGGGGCGACCAGTTCTGGCCCTTCGTCGCTCACGGTGGTGGGGTCGACCCTTTATTTCACCGCGGACGATGGAGTCAACGGCGTTGAGCTCTGGAAGAGCAATGGAACCGCCGCAGGCACCGTCGTCGTCAAGGACATCTTTCCTGGCGTTTCTCCTTCGAGCCCTACAGGTCTGACATCCTACAACTTGGCACTGTATTTCTCCGCCAATGACGGAGTCAACGGCTACGAGCTGTGGAAGAGCGACGGAACCGCCGCCGGGACGACTCTACTCAAGGACATCGAATCAGGTGGCAGCTCGTCCCCCGCATCGCTCACTATCGCGGGTTCACTTCTCTACTTCTACGCTTACGACAGCAGCAATGGTTACGAACTGTGGAAGACTAACGGGACCGCCACCGGGACGTTGCTCGTAAAAAACATCGAGCCAGGGGCGACAGGCTCGTACCCCAGAAACCTGACGGCCGTGGGCTCGCCCCTGTACCTTACCGCCACGACTACCGCAAACGGGACCGAGCTCTGGAAGAGCGACGGATCTTCGACGGGAACCGTGCTCGTCAAGGACATCGTCGTCGGGACGGGCACCTCGAGTCCTTCGGAACTGGCAGCAGTAGGCTCGACCCTCTTTTTCTCCGCCACGGACGCCAACGGCGCTGAGTTGTGGAAGAGCGACGGAACATCAGGCGGCACCGTCATGGTCAAGGACATCTACCCCGCGACGTCCAGTTCGAGCCCAACGAACTTGACCGCCGTGGGCTCAACGCTCTACTTCGCCGCCACGACCGCCAACGAAGGTCGAGAGCTTTGGAAGAGTGAGAGTCTGTCCCATAAGGTTGTCTACGTAGGTAAAATGGTGCATGAGAACGCACCATTACCCTAGCGACATCACCGATGCACAGTGGGCTCTGATCGAGCCGCATGTTCCAGTTTCCACCGTCGGACGACCTCGTAAGACCCACCTTCGAGATGTCGTCAACGCTGTCTTCTACATCCTCCGAACCGGCTGCCAGTGGCGTTATCTGCCGATCGATTTCCCACCCAAAAGCACGGTCTGGCGTTACTTCGACGATTGGCGGAGTAACGGCACGCTCGACACCATTCACGATATGCTCCGCAGAAAGGTTCGAACGGCCGAGAAACCAGGCCATCCTCGAACCTCCGCAAGTGTCGACAGTCAGTCGGTCGACACCACGTCTGGCGGCGAGGAGCGAGGCCGCGACAATGCCAAAAACGTCGATGGGCGGAAACGCCATATCGTCGTCGACAGCATGGGCTTACTGCTGGCCGTGCTAGTAACCGCCGCCAATGTCGACGACGCTACGGCGGCGACTGAACTGTTCAGCAAACTCAAGGGGCAGCCGATGGGCAAGGTTGTCCAGATGTACGGAGACCAGAAGTACCACAATATGCAGCTATATCAGTGGGTGAAGGACAACGCGCATTGGGATCTCACGATCGTCAGACGTCCTAAGGGATCCGAAGGCTGGGTGAAACTGCCCATCCGTTGGACGGTAGAACGGACGTTCGCATGGCTGGGTCGATGCAGACGTCTGAGCAAGGATAGGGAAAGGAGCGTCTTGTCGTCGGAATCGTTCGTCAAACTGGCGATGATCCAGTTGATGCTCCATCGACTGCACCGCAATGAAGCTGATACCGATTTTGCATACAGGAAATCTGCTTGATCCCTATTATGGGACAGACTCTGACGGAACTACTGCCGGGACCATACTGGTCAGGGATATCAATCCCGGCACTGGCAACTCGAGCCCGACCAACATGATAGTAACGGGCTCGACCCTTTACTTCGCCGCCACGACCGCTAACGAAGGTCGAGAGTTTTGGAAGAGCAATGGAACCACCGGCGGCACTGTTCTGATCAAGGACATCAACCCCGGGACTAGCTTTTCGAGCCCGATAAACTTGACAGTTGTGGGCTCGACTCTCTGTTTCGCCGCCACGACAGCCAGCGAAGGTCGAGAGGTCTGGAAGAGTGACGGAACCACTGCCGGAACCTCGCTTGTATCGAATATCTATGCGGCGACGCTCAGTGCAAACCCCCAGTCGCTGACGATGGTCGATTCGACACTCTTCTTCGTTGCCACCACGGCGGCCTACGGCACGGAGTTGTGGATAAGCGACGGGACAGATGCCGGCACCGTCATGGTCAAGGACATCTACCCGGGCACTTCCGGTTCGAATCCTTATGAGTTGACGGCGCTCGGGTCCACGCTTTAATTCTTCGCGGACAACGGCGTCACCGGCTCGGAGCTGTGGAAGAGCGATGGTACCGCCGCCGGCACCGTTCTGGTCAAAGATATGCTTCCCGGTTTTCAGGGCTCGAACGCCCACGAATTGACGGCGATGGGCTCGACACTCTACTTCTCCGCGTCGATCGCCCAGCCTTTCGATAACGAGCTGTGGAGGAGTGACGGAACCACTGCTGGAACGGCCCTGCTCAAGGACATTGCCCCCACAGGCGGATCGTTTCCCACGTATCTCACAGTAATCGGATCGACGCTCTACTTTAACGCCATCAATAATGTCAATGATTACGAGCTGTGGAAGAACGACGGAACCGCCGCAGGTACGATTCAGGTCAAGGACATCAATACCGGGGCCGCTAGCTCGAATCCCGCGTACTTAAGAGAGGCTGACAAAACTTAGGCGGCTCCCATTTTGCCAGGCTTCGCCAATAGTTTTGTCAGCGCCTCATAGGTGAATCACTGCGGGAGGTCAACCCATCGTTCAAAGAAGAAGGCTCGCGACATCAATCCAAATGGGGTACTTTGAAACCTCCCTGAACCGCAACGTTGGCGTGTTGATTGTCACTCTTCCCTTGCCTAGGAGGGCCGGTGCATGCTCGATCAAAGAAATGCGTTGCAAGAATGCCGTCGCCTGGATGCGGAAGGCAATATCGAACTGTCGATTAAAACACTTACGGACGTCATTGCACTCGCTCCAACCGCAGTATTGTATTTCGAGCGAGGTTGGCGATTCGAAGAAATCGGGGAATTCGGGCTTGCCAAAAGCGATTATACGCGTGCTATACAAGCCGAGCGACTTAGTAAGTATTTGACTGCTAGAGGCCTACTATCCTCAGATCGACTTTCTGACCACGATTCGGGTTTGCAAGATTTTCAAGACGCACTCGCTATTGATCCAAAAAATGCGGTAGTACATATTCATTTATCGCTAACAAATCTCTTGCTTGGAAGGCTGGAGATCGCCCTCAAGTTTGCTCGATCGGCTGCAGAATTCGCGCCAGACGATTATGCCACGCATTCCTGCTTTGGCCAGTGCTTGCTTGCAGCAGAACAACCGATCGATGCTGTGAGAGAATTCAGAATTTCTGCTTCTCTGAACCCTGACATCGCCAATTCGTGGGGCATGCTTGCCCATGCATTACTTATCGCGAAACAATTTGCCGATGCAAAAACTTGTATTTGCGAAGGCAATCGAACTTCATCGCTCACCAATTTCCATGATTACATATGCGAGACTTCTATTGGAAATGCATGAGCCGGCGGCCGCGATAGATGTATTGCATCAGGCAGGCACTATGAGCCTGGACAAAAGTGAGAAGCTTCTAGTCGAAGGCTACCGTCGTCGGGGAGCTTTAATGCTGGAAAGAACACGCCGAGATTCGCAATAACGAGCGGCGATTCACTAAAAAGCTCTGACTAAACCGCTTTGGTATGAGGTTTGCGCCATGGCTCAGTAGATACCTTTTGAAAAAGGACTACTGTTATGGCCAGTGCCCGCATGCCGGACGAATTCTTCGACACCCTCGTTCATCACCTTCCGCCTGAGCAACATGTTGGTTTACAAGGTGGCCGGCCACGGATTGGACACCGGATCGTCATGCGGGTGATCTGGTTTGTGCTGGTCACTGGCAACCGTTGGGAGGATGTTCGACAAGAACTCGGCTGCTCTGGACGGACCGCTCATCGCAGGCTTCGAGCGTGGGAGGAGGCGGGAATTTAGGATCGATTGCATGCCGATCTGCTCGCGGCGTTGAAGCGAGAAGGCAAGCTTGACCTTGATACCGTGATCATCGATGGCGTCACTGTGCGTGCCTTCGGCGGTGGCGAGGCGACGGGGCCAAGTCCCGTCGACCGCCGTAAACCCGGTACGAAACACACCGTCATGGTCGACAAGAACGGGGTTCCGCTCGTGATTCGCAGCGTGGGTGCAAACGACAGTGATCACCGTCAAATTCTCCCGGTGATCCTCGAGTTTCCCAAGGTCGGCGGAAAACCCGGTCGACCCAAAGAGTTGCCTGATGAGGTCTACGCTGATCGAGGTTACGACAGCGAACCTTTGAGAGGGCTGCTGCGATGGCTGGGAATCGAGCCACACATTGCCAAGCGACGGACACCACACGGCAGTGGCCTGGGCAAGATTCGGTGGGTAGTCGAGAGGACGATATCCTGGCTGACGGGGCTACGTCGATTGCGAGTACGTTATGATCGTCTTGGCGTCATCATGGATGCCTGGGCGACGTTGGCCGCAAGCATTGTCTGCTTTCGGATATTAAATAATGAGCCGATCTAAAAACGACGGTTTTGTCAGAGCTTCTTAGCTACTCCGGCGACCAGGTCAACGCCGGCGACTACTCGGTCATAGCCACGTTCGCAGGCGACGCAAATCACTTCGGGAGTTTCGCCACAGCCACCATCACCATCAGCAAGGCGATCGCGGCGGTTGTGATCACTGGCTACACAGGCACTTTTGATGGTGCTTCGCACGGATTGACCGGTACAGCCACCGGCGCCGGTGGAATGGATCTCCGAGCCGGATTGGACCTCGGCGAACTGTTCACGAACGCACCCGGCGGAACTGCCCACTGGGTATTCCACGGCGGCACCAATTACACCGATCAGTCCGACGCCGCGACCGTAAGCATCGCCAGAACCAACGCCGTGATCTCGGTTACGCCCTATGACGTTACCTACGACGGGTTGCCCCACACAGCGACGGGCATAGCCCGAGGTGTGCAGGGCGAGGTACTGTCAGGCCTCTCGTTGAATGGAACCATTCATACGAGTGTGGGTGACTATTCGACCGATCCCTGGACCTTCACTGACATCACTGGCAACTACAACACTGCCAGCGGCACAGTCCACGACCGAATTGACAATCACATCACTCTCGCCGCCGGCAGCGCTTATATCCTTAACCCGACGATGAGCGGCGCGGTCACGGCCACGGGAAATGCCTCGATCACACTCCCGGGAGGGCTCTTCGTAGATTCGAACTCGCCAAGTGCGATCCTCGCCAGCGGGAATGCTCGGATCAACGTCGGTGGCACTGTCCAGGTGATGGGCGGCATCAGCAAGAGCGGTAATGCGAATGTCACCAAAACCGGCACCCCCGCGTCGATCTCAGACCCGCTTGCCTCGCTCGTCTCTCCGCAACTCACGGGCACGAACTACGGCGCCGTCAGCGTCTCGGGCAATACAACCAAGACGCTGTTCCCGGGTGTTTATTCCTCGATCCAACTCTCAGGGAATGCAGTCGTAACCATGTCTCCGGGTCTCTATATCATCCGTGGCGGAGGCTTCACGGTCTCTGGCAACGCGGGAGTGAGTGGGTCCGGGGTGACGATTTTCAACGCTGGTAGCGGCTACAACGGTACAACTGATTCCGGCAACTTCGGCGGCATCTCGCTAAGCGGCAATGGGCGTTTCGATCTCAGCCCGCCAACAAGCGGCCCATACGACGATATTCTGATCTATCAGTCACGGCTCAACACCCGGGCAATCAGTATCAGCGGCAATGCCATAGTCGACGTTGATGGTGTTATCTACGCCGCCAACGCCATGCTCACGATGAGCGGGAACGGTCATCTCGACGATGCGCTGGTGGTTAACAGCCTGAATATCAGTGGCAATGTCATTCTCACCCAGATGGCAGCAGGCAGCGAAGGCGCTTTTGACGCAGGCGAAATCGCCTCGACGCTTCTCGCTGGCGACCTCTCGGTCTACATCGACAATTCGGATGGCAGCTTCGGCCCAGACATGCTCGATCGGATCCAAGATGCCATTGGCTCCATCAACACACTGCTCGTCTCCTACAGTGTGAAGATCACGGAGGTCGACGATCCATCTCTAGCGACGCTTGTTCTCGACACTGCGACGACCAGCGCCAGCGGCGGGGCCAGCGATGGAGTCCTGGGTAGCTATGACCCTCGTTCCAATCCAGTCCGGATCACAATTCTTCAGGGTTGGAACTGGTACACCGGCGGCGACGCGGCCGGAGTCGATGCAGATCAGCACGATTTTGAAACGACGGTTATGCATGAAATTGGCCATGCCCTGGGCCTTGGCTACTCGAGCAACGCGGACTCGCCCATGAGTGCAACTCTGGCCGCAGGAACGACGCATCGGATCATGGCGGTTGCAGACCTCAACATCCCTGAAACTCCCGAGGGTTTGGAACCGCTGATGGCGGCGGATTTCGCGAGCAATCCTCCGCGCCCGACAGTCGCACAACCTATGCCCTTATCCGTAATCGCCCGGGACGATGACAGGCTTTTAACACTTCCAAGCACAGCGACTTCCAGCCACGTTCTTAATGTCGTTTCCACTTTCACCAGTTCACTCGAATTGACTCAAGGACGGGCGAGCACCAAGGCCACTATCGCAGGACGCAGACCGGTCCTCACGACACCGTCCGGCTACCTCCCTGTTGGCCGTCAGCAGGTTGCCGATATTCCCTTGACGTCCGAGAGCCTGGACGGTGTTCGGCGTCGATGGACACACCTAGGTCACCGAGCAGAGATCCAACTTCAGTCCAATGTTCCCACTTCGCTCGACCTCCGTCTGACGGCAGTTGAGTTGGCTGATCTATCTCTCGTAGCAACCGATCAGGCGCTCGCGGATCTCTTCGATTCGATGAGTGTCGCGAGCGCAGATTCTCAAGCCTCGACTGCCCCCAATGTCGATGCGAATTTGATGTGCTCCCCCGCTGATCTCCCAACCGAGGGCGAGCAAGGCGAGTCGGTGACCGAGCCTGGCCGAATTGGGGTGATTGGCTGCTCCATCGCCGCGTTTTTAGCAGTGGACCGCCTACTCCAAAACGGTCGATTCGGACCGAATCGCGCGAAGAGAAACTGGTCGCCAACTTTACGTCGAAGAGACGAAATGATGTAAGCAATTGTCGAGTTTCAACGATATTGCCCCTATGTCGTCGATGGACATGACCGTACGAGCCTTTGACGGTAAGGAGACTACGGAGCCGAGCCCGGAGGGCCGCCGTAAATTGGGCGCGAACCACATGGTTATAGTCGACAATTATGGAGGGGAGCTGGCGATTCGCACCACCAACGCAGTCGCCAGTCCACTTCGTCTTATCCTCCCGATGGTCGTCGAGTTTCCCAAGGTTGTTGGATAACTCAGTCGTCCCAAAGAGATACTTGACACTGTCTATGCTGATCGAGCGTACGACAGCGAACAATAAGAGCGGTACTGCGATGGCTGGCAATCGATCAATCTATCACCAAGCCTCAAACACGCAACGCGAGTGGACTGTGCAAGACTCACTGGACAGTCGAGAGAACGACATCGTTTGCCGAAGCGGTTAAGTCGATGACGAGCACACTTTGATCGCGTCGGCATAGTGATGGATGCTTCGGCGACAATTGCGGCGAGCGCCATTCACTTCTTAATGCTATATCATGATCACCTTCCACATCTAACTTTCATCTCATTCACTTATGATTTAGCCATTTCGTCAACGGAGCACTATCGACGTTCTCACCGCCGCTGGGAGTGATCATCCGTCGAAGAATGCGATCGGTTTCCGCGGTATATTCAAGAACGATCACGGTGCCGCTTGCGAGTACAATCGTTGCGCGTTTTCCGTCTGCTGTGCCGAGTTTCGGAAGACTTCCATCCTTGGGCACGAGCAATTCATCCGGCTTGGTCCAGGGCACGCTTTCGCTCGACTCGACGGCCAGAATCGTGTTGATCGTCCCATCAGTAATTTTGGCCAAATTCATCGCAGTCTTGTCGTCGAATAGCGTGTTGGCACCGCTGAAAACGCGGAATGGAGTCAGACCGCCTGCATTCGGTTGAGCGACTGCCCGCGAATAAACAGCAGGCATTTCCTTGATCAGCGGCTGATTGCTTGGGCTATCCCAGGGCTCATCAAGCTTGAAACGACTGTACAAGGCTTCCTCACCGAGATAGGGCAAAAGCGCAACCCGCCAGCTCAGTAGTGGCCTATTTTCTGTGCTCGATATGGCAGAGCTGGGAAATCTGAGTTCCTTCTCGTGATAGGCGTGCATCGCCTGGGCGATTTTCGTGATGTTCTCGCAAAGCAGTTGTCGCTCCGTCGCGGCTTTCGAGCCGATCAGCGCTTCTGCCTCGTCGCGAAGCACGACCGCACTCGCAACGCCAGGTTGGCCGGCCAATGATAGGCCCAGCTCGTCGAGCAATGCCGCGGCTTCAGGCCGATGCCCAAGGCGAAACTCAGACATTGCCCGAAAAACAAGCGGTTGCGCCGGAGCGAGGTGCAGCCCCTGTTTCATGCGAAGCTCGTTCGCAGCGGTAAGAGCTTTGAGGGCCTCGTCGTATCGACCGAGCCGGTACAAGGCCGCACCCTCTTGCTCGCGAGCTTGACGATAGTCGGGCGATTTCGCGATGAGCGACTCCAGTCGCTTGAGCGCGAGCTGGTACTCCTCAGGCATGCATCCGGACTTGATCACGACAGGATACGTCAAGTTGATCAACTGATTGGGGCTCTGCTCCTGTCGAGAGCCAATCGCGAGCGCCAGTTCTTTCGTAGCTCCATCGATCGACGTGTCGGTTTTAAGCTTCGCCAGAGCATCGGCGAGAAGCGGCTCGCTGTTCGTCAGTTCCGCCAGACGTTTCAGGGCGTTTTGCTCTCGTGCCGCTTCACGTGGTCGGCGTATTTCGACGTTGTCGAGATAGACCACATCCCCTGGCTTGCCGTATCCCGCTTGCAGATGCAAAACCGGAACAATGAGATCTGGGATGGGTACCGATAACGCCTCCTCGCCGTCGATCCAAACAGTAAATCGGCGCCGCTCGCGGAGCATACGTACTTTGCGGTGAACTCCAGGTTCAAGCACAAATCGCGGGTTCGTCAGCACGTTGCGATACGCATTCGATGCTTCAATAAGAAGCGTCGAGCCACGGTCGCTCTCGTACCGTTGTTTTGCACTTCCACTGAGAATTCCAAGCAGTCCCTCAGTCGCCAACAGACTGGAGCTTTCATGCAACTTCAATTCGACGTTAATCGCGTCGGGCGACCAAACTTCACAGCGAACTTCGGCTTGCGAGGGCAGATAGAGTCCCTTGGGAACGAGCGTCGCCCAGTCAAAGGGATGACGGTCGCGACGTGACACGTGCATCGCCCCTTTTGCAGCCCCCTTCTCGATCGACCAGTCGCCGCAGACAACATCCCAGCGATCACCCAAGTCTTGGCGTTCAAAATCGTCGGACAAAACCACGTCCCATCCATCGGTTTTGGGATAATCGGGAAAATTGATCGATCGCAGTATCGTTTTTTGATCGAATCCCGCAGAGGCGAGGGTCTGCCCATCAGGACTGAACGCCAAGTCGTAAATTTCACTCGTGTGCTCGCGAAAACTGAGCACTTCGTCTCCCGTAGCGACGTTCCAGAGCTTAACCGTTGCATCGCGGCCGGTTGTCGCCAGACGTTGGCCATCGGGAGTAAACGCGGCGCGATAAACCTCACCCGCGTGCCCCTTGAGTTTGCGAGTTTCTTTTTGCGTTGATACGTCGAAAAGCCAAACACTCTGGTCGAGGCCAGTGGCGGCAATCGTCTTGCCATCGAGACTCCATGCAACCCCGCGAAAGACGGTATCTGCCTCATCCGCTGGGCGCAGTATCATCTTCTTGGCGCCCGTGGTTGTATCCCAAACATGCACTCCGCCATCGAACGCAACAGTCGCGGCGAGCTTACCATCCGGACTCAAGCAGCCATCAAAGAGCGATTGACTGTGCCCATCATAACTGGCGATGACCTTGCCATCCTCCGCATCAATGACTGCACAAGTCTGCTTGATGCCACGAAACCTGGGATGAACTCCTCCCGTTCCAACGAGCAGCCGCTTACCGTCGGGACTGTATACCAGGCAAGCAATGGGGCCTCTCATATCGTCTTTGAAAGTTTTGAGATTTTCTCCCGTATCGCTATCGAATATGCGAACAAAGCCGATCGCGGGTGAAATCGAGCTTTCCGTTCCCGTCGCAATGCGTTTTCCATCGGGACTGAACGCCACCGCGCCGACGCTCGTTGAAAATGCCGTACCCCCGCGAAGCATGCGAATCTGATTGGAAAGCGCATTCTGCGTCGTGACCTGAATCTTCTTAAGGATGCCGCCCGTCGCCAGGTCGTGAGTGATCAAGTATCCATCCCAACTGACCGTGGCCATCCGCTTGCTATCGGGGCTGAATGAAAAGGCGGAAACAGCACCGGTGTGCCCGCCCAGCGTGCGCAAGGGAGCCACGCGTGGCTCGGTTGATGAGCCCGCGTTTGAAGAAGCTGCGGTCGCCGATGGTGGCGAAGTTATTGCCTCATTACCGACATCCCAGGTCCTCAGCGTGGTGTCATTTGATGATGAAAGTAACTTCGTGCCATCTGGACTCCAGGTAACCAGCGTGACCTCATGAGTGTGGCCTCGAAAATTCGCCAATTCGCGGAATGTCGTCGTGTCCCATACTCGCACGGTGCGGTCTGCGCCCGAGGTTGCGATACGTTTGCCATCGGGACTGAACGACCCACAATAAAGAAACGAGCTATTCGCCTGAAGGCTGCCGATCTGGTGCGCGTCGGCAACATCCCAAACTCTGCCGCCATCGAGCCCGACCGAAACCAACGCCTTACTATCGGGACGAAACTCCACTCGCTGGACTTCGATCCCCTCTCCGGGATGCCCTCGAAATTCGTGGCGTCTCTTGCCTGTTTCCAGATCCCAGATTTCGATCCAACCGAAACGCCGCGCCACCGCAATAAGCTTTCCATCCGGGCTATATGTGAAATAAACAAGCGGATCTGCGCGGCCCGAGAGAATCGACGATTCCACCCCTTTTTCCAGATCCCAAAGTTGAATAAGGCTTGCATCTTTGACGAGCGCCAGTTGCTTTCCGTCAGGCCGGAAGGCCGCCGCCACACCTCGGGTACCATTCATGACAATCCGTGTCGGCGAAGTCTCTTTTGTGAGATCCCAAATAAGGTATTCCTTAGGGTCGTTCGTAATCCCGACCATGCGGGTTCGCGAGGAATCAAAAGCCAGCCCCAGACTGTCCGTCATCCTTGACGAGAGTGATCGCCCCGTCTCGGTGTCCCATGTTTTGAGTATTCCAGCCGCATCAACCGAAATGACTCGCTTGCCATCAGGGCTGAATGCGATCAGTCGCGCGACGGAAGACTGGCCTGAATAGGTCATGCTGTCCGAATGGCACAACGCCTTGAGATACCGCCGTTCCCAACCCCAAAACCGCTCAGGGCAACTATCCAGCAACTGTTCCGCCCGCCCCACGTTGCCGACGTTCCACTCTTGCTGAGCCAGCCCCATACTTGCCAAGTAGAGCTGTGAAAGCGCCTTTTCCTTTTGCTGGCTCGCTTCGACTTGCGCGGTCTCAGCCTGTTTTTGCGAAGCCTTGGCCTGGTTGGTGGCTTCCACTGCCGCAAGGCGTGATCGGTCGGCCTTGACGAGATTCTCCATCGCCCGCACCCGAGCTCCGTCGGCCGCGTCGCGTTCCTTGCCCACGAAGATTGTGGCGAAGACCGAGACGATCGTCACAAGAATGAGTGCCGAGGCAATCGCCTGCGCCCAAGTTCTGTGCCGCCGTAGCCAGCGGTGCGATTGGCTGAACCATGTTTCGCGCTGCGCGAGTACGGGCTCGTCGGCCAACCAATGCTCAATATCTTGCGCCAGCAGTTGAACACTCTCATATCGGTCTGCGGGATGAAGTGCCATTGCCTTGCAGCAAATCGCGTCGAGCCCTGGATGGATTTTTCGTGATATCTGGCGAGGACGAGGAAACTCTCCTCGGGATACCTTGTCAAGCACCTCCGCAATCGTCTTGTCTTCAAACGGTGCGTGGCCGGTGATAACCGTGTAGAGAGTCGCGCCCAGGCTATAGACGTCGCTCGCCGCCCCAAGGCTGTCGAGATCGCCCTGGGCTTGCTCGGGGCTCATGAATTGCGGCGTTCCCATGGCCGATCCCGGCAATGTCTCAGCCGAGCTGCCCGACAGCGATCCGCTAATTCGGCCAGCACCTCCGCCATCTCGACTCGCCTCATCCGTCTGGTCCGCAACGCCCTTCACTTTCGCCAGGCCCCAATCGACGACCAGGGTCTCGCCAAACTGGCCGAGCATCACGTTCGCCGGCTTCAAGTCGCGATGTAAAACACCCTTGCTGTGTGCAAAAGAAATTGCGTTGCAGACGTCGAGGAACCGCCGCAACAGTTGCTGGAGCATCAGCCGATCGGCGGTTGAACTCCTCAAATTCGGTTCGGTATGGTACTCCTGGATCGATTCTTTAAGACTCTTGCCACGGATGAAGCGCATCGCGTAGTAGGGCCGGCCGTCCGCATAGTGGCCGAGACCATAAACCGGAACAATTCCAGGATGTTCGAGCGCTCCGGTGACTTTCGCCTCTTGAAAGAATCGTGCGCGGCTATCTGATCGATCGGCGTGATGGTCCTGAATTTCCTTGAGCGCCACCTCGCGATCGAGCTCGCGATCCATCGCCACGAAAACCTCTCCTAGCCCTCCCTTGGCATGCGGACGCAATCGCGTAAATCGATGCTCACGCCAGTGAACCTCTATTTCTCCGTCGGTGCCTTGTGCGTCTTCGCCGCGATTTTGCGTTTCCGCGAAGTCTGCAGGCGAAGGAACGCGGGTGGCGAAATCGTCGCCATGATTTTCCGCCTGAGGCCGGAACGACCCTGTCGCGTCAGGCTGCCGGGTTCCCTCGATCGAGTCGGCGAGTGCCGCGAGATATTCACGTGGCGAGTCGGGATACTCCGAGACGATCGATTCTGCGATAAAACTTAACGTCGTGAACACGTCCCGACTCAAACCGCTCCGCCTCACAACCGCGTCGAGCAGCGACTCACCATCGAGCGACCCAGAATCAAACATCGACGTCGCCAGAACCTTGTGATCGATCAAGCCATTCTTGAGAGCGAGCAAGCAGAGCAACTGATCGCGGTCGGCCGCTGTCCAAGTCATGAGAATACACTCGCTCGCGAATGCTCTTGAATAAATCGAACGCAAGCAAAATCGCGCTCTGGTCGTTTATTGTAACCACAAGAATGACGACTGGTACTCTTTGGAGCCCTCGGAAAAACCACTCGCAGAACCAGGTAAAATCGGCAGCCAGCTCGGTCTTGTCGGTGCCTATTGATGAGCCCAGGGGAAGCTCTTGCACCAGCCTCGCCTGATCCAGCGAGCGAGCAACTCGGGTCGGCTTTGAACTCCAAAATGTCGGAAAATTGCCTTCGCATAATGGTTCACGGTGTTGGTGCTGAGGCCGAGCCGTGTAGCGATCTGCTTGTCGCCGTCCCCTTCGAGTATGCACGCGAGCACCTGTCGGGCGCGAGGCGAAAGATCTGTGGGAGATGGCTCGGCAAACCGCGCCAGCGCGCCTCCCACAAGAGTTGAAATCACGGCATGAGCTTCGCGTACAATCGCCCGATCCCTCTTCGAAAAGTCGCGCCGTCCTTTGTTGCGAGCGAGGATGACCCCGGTATTCTCGTCGGCCGCTGTAGAAAGGATCGGCCGGAAGCACCAAATAATCGCGTCGACACCAAGCGGCTCGTTGATCTTCAAGAAGTCGTGCGAACCGTACCAATCGCGATCGGCAATGAAGTCTTCCCGCGACAAGGCTCGTCCAGGGTCAGTACGCGTTAAGTGATGATACGTTGAGAGCGCTGGCGAATAACCTGGATTTTCCCGAAATCGTGCCAGATGTTCCGACCAGTAGGCTGGCGGCTTAAAGCCCTCGGGCGCCCAGATGATGACACCCAGGTCGGTGTTCTTCCCTGAACGGCAGTCGGCCATCTCGCCTTTGAGACCAGCATCCGCACCTGTCAGGGTGGCGAGTCGCCCGATCAGATGCGACCGCCAAGCGGCACGGTCATCGCCCAATTCACGGCATTCGCCGACGACCTGAAACAAGTCGCGCACGTCACGCGACCGAAGTTGTCCCGACTTGGACATATTGCCCCACATGAATCTTCAAAAAGCGCCGGGGGGTCACTGATTTTAGGGATATCGAGCCGGTTCTGTCGAGGACTAACCTCTGTAACGCGACAGCACGCGTTTATCCCCAACTTCGGATGAAGCGGTCCGCATAAAGAGCCCCCCTTGAAGGATCATCCATGTTGCGAAGCGTGAAGGTAGAGACGGCCAAGCGCAAGAGAAGGCTCCGACACGGCAGAGCGCTCCCGCTCGAACTGCTCGAGTCACGACAGTTGCTCACCGTCTTTACCGCCTTCGACAATGAAGTGACGGCATCCGACTACTCGTTGCCGAAGGAATTCAAGAGCATCAGCCAGCAGAGCCAGGTAACGACGCCGAAACCCTTCTCCGCCTCGTTCGCGCACGGGGGTGGCGCTGAAGATGGCTCGGATAGCTTCTCGGTCTCACAGACCGCAAGCGTCAATCCCGAAACGGCTGGGGGTGTTCAAACAGGGATCGTTACTTTCGACGATATCCAATCTGCCAGTTCACGCGGTAATGCACCCGACGGCAACGATCTTGTCGGTACCGATGAAAGTACGAGCTGGGGTATGGAGTTCACAGCACCGGACAACGGTCTGTTCAGCCTCCAGTACGTTCTTGCCTCCAAGGGCATCCCGACCACGATCAACGGTCGCAGCTTCTACGCGGTGAGCATCACCGTGTCCACCCAGGGCGGCCCAGACGGTCTCCCTCTTCAACAGACGATAATCCAGCAAGGCGCCGGCGCAGACACTTACACCATGCCGATCGTGGCCGGGGTTCAGTATTCGTTCTACTACAACGCCGACTACGGTCTCGAGTTTGGCCCCGGCGAAGCGGGAAGTGCGGACACGGAAATGGCCGGCAATCTCAATTGGGAACTCGACCTGTATGCGCCGTCCGTCACTCCGTCCCTCGCTTATGACACAGTGTCGCCGGGGGCGGTAGACTTGGGCTATACCATCGCTAATGCCGACCTCCCGGTCGCTGCGCCGATTGATCTCTACTGGGCTTCCGGAACGACTCCCGATACTGCGATCGGCGGACCGATCATCGAGTTTGCGACAGGCACAAATCAGGAATCCATCAACTACACCTTCCCGTCGTCCTACTTCACGAGCCGGCCCCAGGGCGCGAAGTATTTGCTCGCCGTCGCCGACGTTGCCAACGTGGTCACGCCGGCCGATCCGAGCAAGATTGTCGCGCTTCCATGGATCGAACAATGGACCGGAACGGGGGCAAACAATCTTTGGAGCAACCCTGCGAACTGGTTAGACGATGCCGTTCCCCAGGCCGACGATCCGTTGGTTTTCCCAGCCGGAGCCCAGCAGCTCAGCAATAACAATGACCTGGGATACACCTTTAAATCGATCTCGGTCGCTGGCAGTTACGCGTTCTCAGGAGATCCCATCAACGTTAGTGGCGACTTTTCGTTCGATGGAGGCTCGCCCGAGCTCGACACTTCGGCGACCGTCGCGGGCGATACGAACATCGACGACGGCGCCGATTTGACGGTGGGGACCGGTGATACGCTCAACGACGGCCTTAATCTCCAGAATGGGAAGTTGTCCGTCCTGGGCAACCTCGACCTGAATGCGAACGCCACCGTCACGAAGGATGGCTCGGTCGAAGTCGAAGCGGGCGGTGATGCTACCATCGAAAGTGGCACCAGCGCGTTCATCGCGGGTGATATTGATATCCTGGGTTATCTGAACCTGAACGGACAGATGGACCTGGAGAGCGGTGGCTCCTGCAATGCGGATGCCACCCTGAACGTGGCAACCGCCGGCGCTCTGATTATCCAGACGAACGCCCAGTGCACCGAAGGTGCTAACAGCCAGACCAACATCAACGGCACGGTGAGTATTGCTTCTGGTGGAAGCCTGACTGCGGGGGTAAATTCGACAACGACGCAAGCTGATGGTAGCTCGGTTTCAAACTCGGGTTCGTTGACCGTGGCCAGCGGAGGAAACTGGCAGATGAACGGTCAATCGGTCATGACCGACGCAAGCGGAGCAACCACTACGGTTAGCGGTTCGCTCGCCGTGCAACATGGTGCCCAGGTAACCGGTGACGCTGGAGCTGCCTGGAAGAATACGTCTGGCAGCAGTTTGGGCGTCTACGGCGAATTCACCAACAACGGCGCATGGAATGTCGAAGCAAACTCGAGCGTCACCCTGAAAAATGGCGGCATACTCACCGTCGGCGGCAATGCTACCAGCGCCGGCGTCATCCAGGCGCAGACCGCCTACAGCTCTCCCTACAACCAACTGAACATCAACGGCACGCTGAACGTCGTCGGTAAGGACGCACAGTTGTACGTGGGTGCAAGTGATGTCATTGGCGGGCCCGGCGCACTGACAATCGGCGCAGGCGCCGCGTTCGACAATCACGGAAGAGCATTCATGTTCACGCTGTCCGACACCGATTCGATCACGGTGGAACCTGGCGCAATACTGGATATCAGCGGCTCCTTCGAGGAAGGCGCCAACGGTCAGTTGACAGACGAAGGAACGGTTACCATCGAATCCGGCGCGACTTTCAACAGTCAGACGGCCTGCGCCATCACAGCAGGAGGGCTGCTCACGATCGACGGCTCCGCCGAGCTGGCCAATGGTTCGTTGCTGGATAATTTTGGGAACATCACTATCGATCCCAGCGGAGTTGTCGGCCTTGCAGGGAAAATCATCAACGAAGTCGGCTCGACTTTCGTCAATCATGGGTCGCTGAATATTGAGTCAGGCGGCAGCCTCGTGTCAGCAGCAGCCACCACGTCGACGGCGGTCAGCATCAGCCCATCCGGAGCGATCCTCTCGGGGCATCCCGTTACCGTCAACGCGACCGTGAGTCCTTCCACCGCGACCGGCACAGTCGAATTCTTCGACAACGGCACCGATTTAGGCGGTGCGACGCTCGTCGGCGGCGTGGCCGTGATTCCCAACGTACTGCTCCCCGTAGGGTCGCACTCGATCGAAGCAGTGTACCGCGGTGATTCGAACGATCAACCGTCGCAAGGAACGAGCGGAGTCGACGTCTACGGCGCCCCCGTGAGTCAGGTGAACTCTCCGCTCACCACCTCACCAAGTGGTCTCGTTTCCGGATCTGTCACCGCCTCGCAAACAGGCCCCAGCGCCCCAGGGATTGCATCGGTTGCGGTGTATGTCGCCATCGATGGTGGGTCGTTCGCAGCAATGCCAATCGCCACTCTTTCACCGACGAATTTGAACTTCACCTACCAGGCGACTCCCGGGCACCACTATTACTTCCGCAGCATTGCAACCGACGCCGCGGGTAACGTCGAAACGAAGACCACAGTCGATGCAGCGACCTATGTCGCGATACCGGCTCCGACCAGTCACGTTCAGTCGGCGACTCCCAACGATGGCTCCGCCCCCTCGAACGCGACATTCGCCGTGACGGTCACGGGAACCGACGCGTATGGCCCGGGGATCGCGAGTTTTGCAGTTTACCTCTCGGTCGACGGCGGCACTCCCATCCTCGTCCAAACACTCGTCGCCGGAGTTCCTAACAGCGGCGTTTACCAGTCGAGCTTCGTTTACCAGGGCAACGCCGACGGTCTCACGCACACATACTCGTTTTCCAGCGTCGCGACTGATACGGCTGGTCGCGTAGAAGCGACTCACGCCGCAGCCGACGTGACGGTGACGCACACATTCCAACAGGCGGCACTCGCCTTCACCGGAGTTACCATCCAGCACAGCTCGGCTGAGCGGTCGTTCGTCGAGTTTGTCGACCTCGATTTCAACGAAGGAGGCGCGGCCCTCACGAACTTTTACAACGCGCTTGTCGCGAGCCCGAGCCTGTCGTTGCAACTGCTCGAACGCGCCTATGGCACGACGACGAATCAAACCGTCTCCTTGAATGGAGTGAAGCTCGCACTCGACAGCGCGCACGACCTGATCGAACTCGACTTCGGTGCGCTCGGCCTCGGCGGAGTGGCACGTGGTAGCGCTACGCTTGCGAGTTACTGGAAAGCAATGACTGCCGCCGATGGCTGGTACGGCGTGTACCTCGACTTGACGAGTTCGGGGCAGTTTAGCACCACAAGCCCACACAGCTCGTTCGAGCGCCTGCTCGGTGATACTAACGGCGACGGCACTGTCGACCAGACCGACATGAGCCTCGTCGCGCAACAACAAGGGCAATCGGGACTTGCTGTGACCGGCGATCTCAATGGCGACGGCGGCGTCGACTCGACTGATACGTATCTCGTCGGCAAGTCGAAGGGACGCTCGCTCGGCGCAAATCCGTTTCAATGATTCAACACAAGTTAAGAGATCCGCTTCGGTTCACGTGACGAATCATATCGAAGACTTTCGCGATATGGCAATTCCGCTCCGATCATCGCTTAACCGCGTTTGAGGCAAATCATGAAGTTTGTCGTTCGCTTCTCCCGCTTTTTCCTGCTCGCAACTACAGTGCTTCTTCTCGCGCCGGTCTATGCTCAGGCAGGGTTGACGATCACTGCGGTTGCGACCCAAAGCAGCATTTCAGTCGGCGGTTCGACCGACGTTTCGGTTTACGCGACCAGCGATTCGAGTGACAACATCGGCCAATTCAACATTGCCTTCGATATCAAGGCCGATTCAGGCAACACGACGGCTCCGGTGGCGTCGCTCGAGTTCATCGCGCCCAATGCGGCCAACGATCCGACTCTTTCCAACTCTGCTTATATCTACAGCGCAAGCAACGCCAATTTCAGCGGCGACGCCAGCTTCAAAACCGATACCGGACAGGCATTCGGCACTGTCGCCGACCCGGGAAACATCGGTTACAACACGCACATCGCCGGCTCGGACATTTACGACGGCTCCGATCCAAATGGTTATGTCACGCTTACCCCGGGCACGACCGTACTGCTAGCCGACCTTGTCGTAGCGTTCTCGCCCCAGTATACAACCAATGCAAATGGTGACCTCTTCGACATCACGCTCAACCTCTCCGGCAGCAACACAGCTTTCGGCGACGGAATGGGCGGAGCCGCGGCTGTATCGTCGCCAGGAACCAACGGCGCTACCCTGGCGACGGTGCTCGTCACGAGCAGCCAGACGATGAGCACGCCCGAGCCCGCAACCATTTGGATGGGTGTTCTGGGCGGGATCGTGGTTGCCGCACGAGGGTTGAATCGACAATTGATGAGGTATCACGTTCGTCGATAGACAGGAGCCGAAGTCGCTGCGCGTTGAGGTTTAATAACCTGCTCGACGAGTTACGCTGCCGCGTGCATAACGCACTGACCATTTTCTCGGAATGCAGACAGCTTGGTCTAGTTCGTAATTGGATTGCCGCCGACGGTTGAACGAATTCCTCCAGACGTAAGATCGGCACCCGCCGCTTCGGTGATGGGAGACATGGCAGAAGCGGCGATGACCGAAAGTTGATTGCCGGTCAACGAGTCTTCGATCACTGCCGGGCCTTTAAAGCGAACGACATCTGAATTCGTGAGACCGACAGGCGAGATGTTTTTCGCGGTTAAAAACTGACCTTGCTCGCTCAAGGATCCGACAAGGCATATCTGGTTTTGAGTCGATCCGCCGCCGACCGACTCGAGTTGGAACATCCTCGCCTCTGTAATCCGCAATCAGGACAAATCTGATTGCGAGCGTCACGATGCGACGTCCGATCTGCGGTCGATCGCATTGCGAACCGACGGGCCGGTCGCATGCGAAGTGATGAACGAGCGCGTCGACGAATGCACTGGCAAGCGAGTATTGGACTTGAAGGGTGATCCTTTGCAGAAGGAATCCACCGAGTCATAGCATAATCGTCATACCAAAGTCGTTTTGTCAGCGTTCTTATCGATCGCCTGATATCGCTCTGCCGCGCCGATCCCTCGCAAAGGCTAGGACGTGGCGATGGCGTCGGTTATTATCGCAACCGATTAGCATCGTGCGATGACTAAAAACTGGGATGCGCCAGCATGCGATCGAATCTCCGATCGCGTCGCCCTCAAGTTGACATCGACATAACCCCAATCGCTTCGCGCGGATTCTTACTCCATACTCTCATAACTAACGTCAAGGGACGCGATGACATCTCACCGGCACATCATCTTCGCGCGTTTCGCAGTGACAGCGTTGATCGGCAGTTTCACCACCTGGGCGGCTGGCCAGGCCCCATCTTCAGTTCCGGCACAGCCGCTCAAATTGCTCGAACCTAAGCCTCTGAATCCGGGTGCGAAGGTGGTTACGCTGTGGCCCGCCGGATCGCCGATGCTCAAGGCGCTCGCAGGGTGGGACAAGCCTGAAGTCTTCAACGTGAGCAAGGGGAAGTCCGGCCGGGTCGAGTCGGTGGTGAATATCCACAACCCGTCGATTGAGGTTCACCTCGCGCCACCGGAAAAGGCAAACGGCATGGCGGTCATCGTCGCAGCCGGCGGCGGGAATGCAACCTGCAACGTCGGTCCCGAAGGCACCGCGATCGCCGAGTGGCTCAATGGATTGGGTATTCATGCATTCATCGAACGTTACCGTCTTCGCCCTTACAACTCGTTGACTGACGCATTGGCCGATACGCAACGCTGCTTTCGTGTCATTCGCGCGAACGCCAAGGAATGGGGAGTCGATCCCAAACGAGTGGGAATCATGGGTTTCTCGGCGGGCGGAGAACAAGCGGCGCTTGTGGCACTCAAGTTCGACGAAGGAAAGGCAGACGCAACCGATCCGATCGAGCGATTCAGTTGTCGGCCGGACTTTACCGTCCTCGTCTATGCAGGCTGGCGCAGCATGGACCTGAGCAACGTGCCAAAGAACGCGCCGCCGGCATTTCTGGTCAGCGCCGGCCTCGACGACGCATTTCATGCTCGGCAAACGGTCGAGTTTTATGACGCGTACTTCAAGGCGAAAGTGCCTGTGGAGCTTCACATCTACAGTCACGGCGGCCACGGTGGCGGTATCAGTCCGCGAAAAGGCATCCCCTTCGGAACGTGGCACGTCCGCTGCATCGAGTGGGCAAAAGACCTCGGTTTCATGACGCCAGCCGACAAGAATTGAACGATGAGCGGGTGTGCGTACGCAGGAATGCGCGTGCGTCAACAGAGTGGGTTGTTCGACAGAAATCGGAGAAGTTCGGCAATGACCAAAGTAGCGTCGGCGGCTGTGTTGGTTCTCTGTATTGCCGGCTCAACGTGGGCTGCGGATCCGAATCTCTACGCGCGGCAGGGACGCGAAGTGACCGAGCATATCCAGAAGGAGTTTTTCGACGCAAAAAGCGGCGTCTACTTCAAGTCGACGACCATACGGAAGCCCGATTACGTCTGGCTTCAAAGCGTTATGTTTTCGAATCTCGTCGCGGCTGCGAGGTCCGATCCGGAGACTTATGGCCCGCTGTTGAAGAAGTACTTTATCGCGCTCGACGCGTACTGGGATGCGAAAGTCAAGATTCCTGGCTACGAAGCTGCGCCTACTCGCGGCAATGGCGACGATAAGTACTATGACGATAACGAATGGCTGGCGATTAGCTTTCTCGAAGCCTACGAATCCGATCGCGACCCGCGCTACCTGACTCGTGCAGACGAGACGATGAAATTCGTATTAAGCGGCTGGGACGATGCGAGTGGCGGAGGAATCTGGTGGCATCAAGGACACAAGGATGGCACCAAGAACGCCTGTTCCAACGGCCCGGCAGCGGTCGGCTGTCTCCGATTGGCGAGGTTCCGCGAAAGCGAGGCCAGGGCGCTGGTTGATCGGGCTGAACAGATCGTCGCCTGGACCATCGGTGCGTTGCAGGCGGAGGATGGCCTCTTTGATGATCGCAGAGTCGTGGCGACCGGCGAGGTCAAACGTGGCAAACTCACTTACAACTCCGCACTGATGCTTCGGGCACTGCTGGGTCTATATCGGACCACCGGCAAGAAGGAGCATCTTGAGAAAGCCCGTCGGATTGGCAAGGCGGCGGACTGGTTTCTCGATGAGAAAACGGGGGTCTATCGCGATGCCGTCCGGTACGCACATTTCATGGTCGAGGCCGATTTGGAGTTGTATCGCACGACCAAAGAGGAGTATTTGCTCAAGCGTGCGAAGAAGAACGTGGATGCTTTTTACGAGCGCTGGAAAGTGAAACCGCCTGCTGACATGATCTCGAACGCGGCCATCGCGCGAGTGCTGTGGTTAATGGCCGAAACCGAGACGGACGCCGGGCGAGCGTTTTGGCAAAAGTCGGACAAACCCCGCGAGTAGCGGCACGGCGCCGAACTCCTCCGAGCGACCGAATCCCGATTTCAGCGCTAAGCGGTGGCGCCTCCATCGACGGCGAACACCTGGCCGGTGACGAACGAGGCTTCCGACGAGGCAAGGTAAAGCGCCAGGTAACCGATCTCCTCAGGCTGACCGAGCCTGGGGAGCGCTTGCTGGCCGATGAGTGCGGCGCTGCGACCGGGGTCGTCCCAAAGGTAGCTGCTGAAATCAGTCTGAACCAGCCCTGGCGCGATGGCGTTCACGCGCACGCCATGCGGACCGAACTCGCGAGCCCAGCCTCGGGTGAGCATGATCAATCCCGCCTTGGTGAAACTGTAGAGCAAGCCGCCTGGCTGGGGCATCAGGCCCGAGATCGACGTGATGTTAATCACCGAGCCGCCGCCGCGTTCGATCATCCGGGGCACTGTGAGCCGAACCAGACGCAGGGCTGATTTCACGTTGATCTCGACAATCTTGTCGAACATCGCGTCGGTCACGTCGAGCGCCGGCCCCTGGCCAATGTTGGTGGCACTGTTGTTCACGAGCACGTCGATCGGCCCAACCTGATCTTCCGCGGTGCGAACCAAGGCCGCGAGTTCTTCGTCGCGGCCGACGTGACAGCAAACTGGCAGCACTCGGCCTGGCAGGTCGGCCAGTTCGGCGGCGGTGGCCTCGAGATTCTCGCGCTTTCGACTGGCGATAATCACCGACGCGCCGGCCTCGGCGAATCGCCGTGTGATCGCCTTGCCAATGCCGCGGCCTCCACCAGTCACGAGAGCTACCTTGCCTTGCAAGGAAATTGTCGCGCCCATCTGGAAATCCCCTTTCTCATCACAAGCGGCCCGTGCCGATGGTCCCGTCGGCCTGCTCCGCCAGAACCTTCACCAGTCCGTCGAGGCGGGCGAACCGCGGGTCGCGCGTGTGCCCGCGGACATATCGGGCGTAGATCTGCTGGACAATCACCGCGATTTTGTAGAGGCCGAAGACGTAGAAAAAGCGGATACCCTTAACGTCGCGACCCGTCCGTTCGGCGTAGCGATCGGCCAGTTCGCGCCGGGTCAAATTTCCATCCAGATCGGTCGGTCCGGTCGCCGAAAGACGCAGCGCCGGGGGATCGCCTGCCTCCACCCAATAGCCGAGCGTCGTGCCGAGGTCCATGAGCGGGTCGCCGACTGTGGCCATCTCCCAGTCGAGCACCGCCGCGACGCGCGTGATGTCGTGGGGATCGAGCACCAAATTGTCATACTTGAAATCATTGTGGATCAGAGCGGGGGCAGAATCGGGGGGTAGGTGATCGGCGAGCCAGCGGGCGGTGCGTTCCATTTCGGGGAGTTCGCTCGTCTGCGCTTTTGCGTAGCGCTCAATCCATCCGCCGACCTGGCGCGCAACATAACCATTAGGCTTGCCGAGGTCTCCCAGGCCGGCCGCGTTATAGTCGAGACCATGCAGATCCGCCAGGGCATCAACGAGCGAGGTACTCAAGCGTCTGGCCGTCGGTGGGTCGATTGAGATGTCAGGAGCTATCGGCCTTCGTAAGATGATCCCCTGCCGGCGTTCCATCACGTAAAACGGGACGTCCATGACCGTGGGATCATCGCAGAACAGAAGAGGCCGAGGAGCGGGCGAGTAGACCGGCCAGAGCTTCGACAACACGCGATACTCGCGTGCCATGTCATGTGCCGATTTCACAACGTTGCCGAATGGTGCTCGACGCAGCACGAAGTCGGCTTCGCCCAGGCGGAGCAGGTAGGTGAGGTTCGAATGCCCGCCAGCGAACTGGCGGACGGTGAGTGGCCCCGAGGTGCCCGGCAGGTGGCGCGTGAAGTAGTCCTCGAGACCTGAGACGGGCAATTCTTCGCCGGATCGAACTGGTATCGAGTCGTCGGATCGTTCGTCCATGGTGGTCTCCGGGCCGCGCGGGCTAGCGGAACGTCCAATGAGCCGGGTCAGCGAGATGAGGCACTGTGTTGAAGTCGTCGAGCGTTAGCCGGCCGGGTGAGAAGACGAGGTGAGTCAGTGCCGTGTTTCGAAGGCGCCAGCTCAACTCCAGCGCGGTTCGGTCGGGTGCTCCGAGCACTTGAGCTATTGCCGTGCCGATGTACCCCCCCGACGTGAAGGCCACCGCCCGACGTCCACGACCATCCACTTCCGTCACCCGCTGCAAACCGAGTGCGACGCGCTCGCGAAACTCCGTCCAAGACTCCAACCCCTCCAGCCTGGCGTCGGTCTGCCAGTGCGCCAGAAGAACCTCGAACATCCGCTGAAACGTTCGCGTCCGCTCGATGTCCCCGACGCCGAGGCGGTGCAAGGCCACCAGTCGCTCGAAAGCCGGGTTCTCGAGAGCGAGGGCGGGGACCAGGCGGGTGAGAATGCCGTCGAGGTCGTACTCGTCCAGCTCTCGCAGCACGATCGGCTCCGGCCACTGGAGCCCGGAGCGACGGAACGCTTCGCCGACGAGGTTCGCAGTCTGCTGATGGCGCCGTCTCGGCCCAACGAACACCTCGGTGAAGACATCACCGCGGGCAGCCCAATAGTCCCCAAGCCGTTGAGCCTGCGCTTCACCGGCCGGCGTGAGCTGGTCGTAATCGTCAGAAAAAAACGACGCCTGGGCGTGGCGCACGAGCGCGAGGATGCTCACGGTACTCCTCCGAATTTCTCCTGGAGGCGGCGCATCCCACGAAGCCAGCGTTCGTAGTCATTTGCTTTGTTGCAAAAATATTCAGCCACTTGTGGATGAGGCAAGATCAGAAAACGCTCTTCCGCCAGTCCTGCTATCACGGCTTCGGCCACGGCCTCGGGCGTCAGCGCATCGGCCCGGAGCATGGCCCCGATACCGCCTTCAACCTGGCGCAGCATGTCGGTCTCGACGCCGAGCGGGCAAAGGCACGACACCTTGATTCCTGCCGCGCGATGTGTCACGGCCAGCCACTCCGCCAATGCCACAGCGGCGTGCTTCGTGACAGCGTAGGGAGCCGAACCGAGCTGCGTCAAAAGCCCTGCCGCCGAGGCTGTTTGCAGAAGGTAGCCCCGGCCACGAGCTAACATGCCAGGTAAGACCGCCCGCGCGGCGTGGACATGGGCCATGACATTCACGTCCCAGGTCCGTTGCCACTCGGAGTCGGCGGCTTCGACGCCTCCCGTGGCGGAGATGCCAGCGTTGGAACAGAACAGGTCGATGGGGCCGAATTTCGCGGTTGCCTGCTCCACGAGGTGGACTATATCGGCCTCGACAGCCACGTCGCCTTCGACCGCCAAACCGCCGCACTCCGCCGCCACTCGATGGGCAGCTTCGGCATCACGATCAGCCACCTCCACGCCGCGAGCACCCTCTGCGGCGAAGCGCCGACAGAGGGCCGCACCGATCCCGCCGCCGCCTCCCGTCACAACGGCCACCTGGTCCTTCAACTGCATCCCTTCGCCTCCATCAACCGTACCGTCGCAGTTCGAGCTTGGCGATGGTCTCACGATGGACCTCGTCGGGCCCGTCAGCCAGCCGAAGTGTCCGCGACAATGCCCAGGCGTAGGCTAACCCGAAGTCGCCGCTCACCCCCGCGCCGCCGTGCGTTTGGATGGCGCGATCGATGACGCGCAAGGCGACATTCGGCGCCACCACTTTGATCATGGCGATCTCGGCGCGGGCCGCCTGGTTGCCGTTGGTGTCCATCAGGTGTGCAGCCTTCAGGACCAGCAGACGCGCTTGCTCGATCTCGATCCGCGATTCCGCGATATCCGCCCGGATCGTCCCCTGATCTGCGAGCGGACGGCCGAAGGCGACACGCGACTGGACGCGACGGCACATCGCCTCCAGGCAGCGCTCGGCCAGGCCGATCAGTCTCATACAGTGATGGACCCGTCCTGGCCCGAGCCGCCCCTGCGCGATCTCGAAACCGCGCCCTTCGCCGAGAATCAGGTTCGACGCCGGTACGCGCACGTTCTCGAACACGACCTCGGCGTGGCCGTGGGGGGCGTCGTCGTAGCCGAATACCGTCAGCATTCGGCCGATGGTCAAGCCGGGCGTGGGGATCGGTACCAGCACCATCGACTGCTGCCGGTGCGTGGGCGCATCCGGGTCGGTCTTTCCCATGAAGATTGCGACTTTGCACCGCGGGTCACCCGCCCCCGATGTCCACCACTTGCGCCCGTTCAGGATGTATTCATCGCCGACGCGTTCGATTCGCGCACGGATGTTGGTTGCGTCGGATGAGGCGACGTCCGGCTCGGTCATGGCGAAGCAAGAGCGGATCTCGCCTGCCAGCAGCGGGACGAGCCAGCGCTGTTGCTGATCAGGGCTACCGTACCGGGCCAGGACCTCCATGTTCCCTGTGTCGGGAGCCGAGCAGTTGAATACTTCTGGCGCCCAAGGGGTGCGTCCCATCACCTCGCAGAGCGGCGCGTATTCCAGATTCGTCAGGCCTGCGCCCGGTGCTTCACCCGGCAGAAACAGGTTCCAGAGTCCTGCCTCGCGAGCTCGCGACTTGAGCTCCTCGACGATCGGCGGAGGACGCCAGCGTTCTTCGCTGATTTGCTCGTGGTAGTTCGACTCGTTGGGGTAGACGTGCTCCGCCATGAAGCCCGTCAGGCGTTCGAGGAGATCGGCGGCCCTGGCTGAGGGTGTGAATATCATGACCGTCGCTCCCCGATGCGTCCGAAATGGTTCGGGAGGGTGCATTCTATCGGAGCCCCGTTCGGAAGCAATCGCGCGCGGCGAGGAAAGAGATTTGCCAGGAGGTCGACTGACCATGAGCCGCCTGTTACGGTGATGGCTCGGACGTTTTTCGTCCCGCAGGTTCAAGGGGAATGCCATGCAAAGCGGGATCGACCGAACTGCCGCACCGACAACCTCGGGTGACAGGATCACATCTGGGGAAGAGGCTGCTTATCCGCCGGTGCAGTACTCCTGGTACGTCGTCGGCGTGCTCACGCTGGCATACGTCTTCTCGTTCATCGATCGCCAGATCCTGAACCTGCTCGTCGGCCCGATCGAGCGCGACCTCGACATCAACGACACGCAGATGAGCCTGCTCATGGGCTTTAGCTTCGCGGTCTTTTACACGCTCTTCGGCATTCCGCTGGGGCGGCTGGCCGACTCGCGCAGCCGTCGCGCGATCATTGCCGTGGGGGTCGCTCTATGGAGCCTCTTGACCGCCGGATGCGGCCTCGCGCGGAGATACGTGGAGCTTGCCCTTTTGCGGATGGGAGTGGGTGTGGGTGAGGCAAGCCTATCGCCGGCAGCCTATTCTTTGATTGCCGACTATTTCCGGCCGGAGCGTCGTGCCACGGCGATCAGCGTTTACTCAATGGGAATCTACGTTGGCTCCGGGCTGGCTTTCTTCTTGGGTGGGCTTGTCGTCAAATTTGCGTCTGGCCGGGAGCAATTCGTGCTGCCGCTCTTCGGGCAGATTCATGCCTGGCAGTTGATCTTTCTCGTGGTCGGGCTACCGGGCCTGCTCGTGTCGCTCCTCGTCATCGCCACCGTGCGCGAACCTGCTCGCCGAGGCGCCCGCGCGGCAGGACATGCCGGCAGCACTGTCGCACCGGCGACGATGACAGAGGTTTGGGACTACCTGAAACGGAACCGCACGACTCTTGTCTGTCTCAACGTGGGCGTCGCGTGCCTGACTGTCTCGTCGTACGGCATGAGCGGCTGGGTTCCCACGTTTTTCGGCCGGAAGCACGGCTGGGCGCCTGGCCAGATTGGAATGGTCTTCGGCTCGATCGTGGGTATTGCCGGAACGCTGGGGATCATAGCCGGAGGCCGTCTGGCAGATCACCTCCGTAGCCGCGGGCGGACTGATGGTGAATTGTGGCTCACGTGGCTCTCCGCAGTCGCATGGCTGCCGTTCGGAATCCTCTACCCGCTGATGACAGACGCAACCTTGGCGGCGGTGTTCCTGATGCCTGCTGTCTTCTTCGGCAGCATCCCTTTCGGCCTTTCCCCCGCAGCCATTCAGCGAATGACACCCAACCCGATGCGAGCCCAGGCCACCGCCTTGTACCTCTTCGTGATCAACCTGATCGGCATGGGTCTCGGACCGACGGCCGTGGCGATCCTAACGGATAAGGTGTTCCAGAATCCCGCCGCAGTGGACCGCTCTCTGCTCGTGGTCGGCGTCGTGGCGGATTCTCTCGCCATCCTTTTCCTCTGGTTTGGACTAAAGCCCTACCGGCGCAGCGTGGAGTACCATCTGAGTTCGGAATTTGCGCAAACGGGGAACGAATCAGCAGCGTAGCGCCTGGTGCGTTTGAGAACAGTAGGGAGAAACTCACCAGGCTCACGCCAGTTCAGTTCGGACGATACAATCTCGTCGGGATATTCCAGGCGAGTGACGAGGAATTGTCGCGATGATCGGAACACGGTTCGACCTTACGGGACGAGTGGGTCTGGTAACGGGCGGAAGCAAGGGCTTGGGCAAGGCGATCGCTCTGGGATTTGCTGAAGCCGGCGCCGATCTCGTGATCGCCAGTCGGACTGAACACGAATTGAAAGCGACCGCCGAAATCCTTGGCGCCAAGACGCGAGTCAAATGGATCGTCGCGGACCTCTCACGACGCGACGAGGCCGAGCGGCTCGCCCGCGAGGCGCAGGCGGCTTTCGGCCGGGTCGACATCCTGATTAACAACGCTGGCAGCAATACGCCTCAGCCGGTCGAGCAGATCAAAGACGAGGACTGGGACCGGCTCGTCGAACTAAATCTCGGCGCAGGGATGGCCCTGACACGAGCGCTCAGTCCTGCGATGCGCGAGAACCGCTGGGGGCGGATCATCCACCTCGGCTCGATCATGGGCTTCGTCTCGACGGGCGGCCGGGCGGTTTACTCAGCCACGAAGGCGGGTCTGATGGGTTTGACCCGCGCAAGCGCGATCGAACTCGGCCACGACGGAATCACAGTCAATTGTCTCGCTCCCGGGCCGTTCATGACCGATCTGCCCGCAGCCGTCTTCACAGAAGCTCAGAGGGCCGCCATCGCTGAGCGGACCGTCCTCGGCCGCTTTGGCGACCCCGATGAGTTGGTGGGACCTGCGCTGCTCCTCGCCAGCGAGGCCGGCCGTTACATCACCGGTACCACCCTGGTCGTCGACGGCGGGCTCCTCTGCCGGGTTTGATCAGGCACGCATCATGACCTGGGCGGGGTTGATCGCCTTGTAAGTGCCTTTATTTGCCGTGATCTCAAACGCCCGCGGAACGGAGTCGATCCCGTCGAGAACATGAGTGACGGTCGCTTGCATGTTGACACGTCCAGTCGCGACGAGTCTGACCGTGTGCTCAAGGTGTGCCTGTGTGCTGATATCAGGGAATATATAGCGAAGGCTGCGCTCGCGGAAGAGATCGATATCCAGCAGCAATGGACCCCCGAACCAGGAAACTCCGACAATCTTCCCCCCCGATCGAACCACGTCGAGTGCCTGTGTGACGGTCTGGTTTCCCGCAAGCCCCTGCTTGGGGCTTCCACCCGCGCATTCAAAAACGACATCCGCTCCGTTGCCACCCGTCAATTCAAGAATCGTCGGCACGATTTCACATGTGCGGGCATTCAAGGCATGATCGGCCCCAAGTGTTCGTGAAATCTCGCACGCCTCGGGACGAACATCGACAGTAATGATCATACCTGCACCGCTCAGTCGCGCGATTTGCAAACACTCCAGGCCCATGCTTCCCTGGCCCAGAATCACCACCGTGTCGCCCATGCGCAGTTGGGCAGTCTCAACCGCGGCGACACTGTCACTGAGCGACTGAAGGCAAGCCGCTTCGCTATCGGAAATCCGTTCGTCGACCTTCACAAGCGCGATTTCCGGAAGAATAGCAATTTCGGAGAAGCAACCCGGAAGATCAAAGCCAATCACCGGCCCCTTGCGACACAGGTCGCTTCGTTCGGAGCGACAGAGTGAGCAACGTCCGCACGGCAACTTCGCCCGCGCTGCGACTCGGTCGCCGACTTTAAATCGAGTAACGCCTGCCCCGATTTCGACGATGCGCGCACAAAACTCATGTCCAAAGAGTTGAACCGGCGCTTCGGTTTCCAGCCTACGTTTGACGCGGTCGAACGCGAGAGTCGGAATGCCGTACGCCAACTGCGCTTCGGTGACGCTGGGTTGCACGCAAAGGGGCTCGACCAGAACGTGTCCGGGCAAACATGCAGGCACCGGAATGTCGTCCATTCGCAAATCGTTGAAACCGTAGAATTGCCAGGCTTTCATCGCTCGATTGTCCTCTTAGTCTCGCCTTTTCCTTGGTCGAACTAACGATTCTTGGGGTGGAGTTCTATGATGTCGGCGCGACCTTAACGAACTTTTGAAGGCTGTGGCAGGACGGCGGGACCAGGCCACGGTTTCCACCCGCGGACATGGTTACCTCGGCCACGTAGATGTCGCCGTGCGAATCGACGCAGATGTCGTGCGGCGCGTAAAAGTCACCCGCCGCGCAAGGGTTTTGCCCGCCGCCCCAACGGGCTTTGAGATCACCGTTGCGATCGAAGATGCTCACGCGTCCACCCGTCGCTCCCTCTGGGGCGGTCGTACCAGGCCACATGCCCGACAGGAACCCCAACTCTGCTACATAAACATAATTTTGTGTATCGATAAAGACCTGACACGGCCTCGCCACGTCGTTCCACTGCGTGACATACTCTCCATTTTCCGTAAAAATTTGGATGCGGCTGTTCTCGCGATCGGCCACGTAAACCTGCCCCTGTCCGTCCACGGCGATACCGTGAGGCACGTGGAACTGACCTGGCCCCGCGCCCGGATCACCCCAGGAGAAAAGAAGTTCCCCCTGAGGCGAAAACTTGTGGATCCGTGCATTGCCGTAGCCGTCGCTGACGTAAATCTCACCCTTGGCTGAGAGCGCGACGTTTGTCGGAAAGTGGAATGGAGGAGCCGACCGAACGATCGTGCGGTAATCAATACTTGTGGCTCCTGAATCCGACGCTTGGCCGTCCACACCCAACGTCAAAAGGAGTTCGCCCGATGGGCTGAACTTGCGGACGGTGTGGCCAAGGTCGTCGATGCAGTACACGGAGTCATCGGGGCCAACGAAAACGCCGTGAGGACGCCGAAAGAGGCCTTCTCCCCACGCCCGGACAAACGAGCCGTCTCTTTCAAAGACCATGACGGGATGGTCGCTACGACTGAACACAATCACCTGGTCAGACAAGTTGACCGCCACCGATGTCGCTTCGAGCCAGGTCCACCCTAACGGCAGCTTCGCCCACGTGGCGTCGGCCTTGAAGCCGAAATCTTCACACGAACGATGGGTGATCTCACCAGGATTCTCTACTCGCATGACTCGACTCCGTTGGCGACTGGACCAATGATTGACTCCTCGGGAAGGTCGGGCAGCATCCAGGCAATGGCCGCCGCTGGCAGGAAAAGGACGCCTGCACTGAGCAGCGCAATCCTGTAGTCACCCACCTTGGAGAAGAGCCCAAAAAATACCGTCCCGAGCCCAGCCGCAATACGGCCAATGTTGTAGCAAAACCCAGCGCCAGTGGTTCTTAAGAGCGTGGGGAAAAGCGGGGGCAAATACATGGTGAAGAGCGCGAACACTCCCTGGCAAATGCCGATCGCCGCCAAACCGAGAAAGAGGTTTTGGTAGGTTCTCGCCGTGCCGTAGGTCACCATCATCGCTGTGAAATAGCCCGCGCAAAGGATGGTGATGGCGCGTCGGTAGCCTACCCATCGTGCCAGCGCGGCGGCGAAGAAATTGCCCACCACGGAGATGATCATCACCATCCAGTGAACCTTGCCGGCGAGTTGGTTTTTCGCCGTATCTGTCCACTGGCTGAGGTCCGGTAGGTTGCGGAGGTGTTGCAAGTACCAGAACAAGAATGCCCAGTGCGCAGTGAGAGCAAGCGAACAGACAAGGATCGTGAGCACTGTGGTTCGGCGGATGGATCCTCGGAATAGCTCCGCAAAGCCGGGCTGGTCGTGGAGCGACTTTTGCTTGGCGTCGTGCCACTCCTGTGGCTCGGGAACCGCGCGCCGGATCCAAAGGACGAGGAATGCAGGCAAGACACCGACCAGGAACACACTTCGTTCCGGGAGATCGGCCAGGAGAATGATCGTCAGGCTGGCGAGCATCACACCGATGTTGACGCCCGTCTGCAGCACTGCGGCCATCCAGGGACGCCAGCGGCGCGGCCAGGTTTCAGAGAGCAATGACGCTCCCACAGCCCACTCGCCGCCGATTCCTAACGCGGCAAGGAAACGAAAGATCAACAACTGCCACCAAGCTTGCGCAAAGAACGAAAGCCCCGTGAAAAGCGCGTAGGTGAGGATCGTCAGCATCAAGGAACGGCTTCGACCGAGTCGATCCGCAAGCCGGCCGAAGAACGCCCCGCCCATCGCCCAGCCGAAGAGAAATGCCGCCTGAATCCAGGAGCTATAGAAGCCCACCCTCGGATCCTTCTCCGTTGTCGCTCCAATCAGCTCCGCGACGAACGGGGCAGCGACGAGAACATACAGGTGCATGTCCAGGCCATCGAATAGCCAACCCAGCCAGGCTGCAATCCCCGACTTCCATTGCTGAGGGGAAAGGTCGCGCAGGCGGCCGGCTTCTTGGCCCTTGGGCGAGACCTGGACTGTTGATCCGTCCTGTCCTGACGCTGTCTCAAAAACTTCCATACACCTGATCACTTTCCGGACAGATGAGGATGAAATCCGGTTGTCTTGACTTGGATGCGATTCAGACTTTTGTCGACTGTGACATAAAGCGTGTGTGAATCATCACCGATTCCGAACTCCACATTGCTCGGAATACCCTTCCATTCCTCAAACAGACCCGTTTGCCCCTGTGGTCCCGTGGGAAGGAAGGCTAGCTCCTTTCCTGCGGGATCTATGACGAGGATTCCTGGCCGAGCAAGACTTCGCACCGCGAGGTAAAGATTCCCGCTGGAGTCGACTCGCATGCCGTCGCAGCCATTTTCCTTCCCAAAGTCGACGAGCGTTTTTCGCTCACCGTTCACCAATCCGCGGTCATCAAGCGGAAAGGCGTAAACCTTCATCGCCCCACGCTTCGGCTCGGGGTCGTTAGGCGAGAGACGGTTGCCGCCGTTGTTGTGATCGCCAACATAGAGCGTGTGCTGGTCTGGACTGAGAGCCAGACCATTCGGCTTCTCGACGTCGTGTGTGACCTCGACAACGGTTCCATCGCGTTCCACCCGATAGACGGCTTCGCGAGCTAGTTCGCGGGGTTCAAGGCCGCCATAGCGCGGGTCGGTAAAGTAGATCCGCGATTTCAGGTCAACGCAGAGATCGTTGGGTGAGTTAAGCCTCTTTCCTTGATATCGATCCGCCAGAATTTCGCTTTGCCCGCTCTTCAAGTTCCAGCGCCGCACGCAACGGCCACCACCATCGGCACCGTCACACGACAGCAGATTGCCGTCTCGATCGAAGGCAAGGCCGTTGGATTTGAACGCATTGTCGGTAAAGAGTGTCGTGCTTTTTGTCTTCGGGTCGTAACGAACGATCAGACCGTTGTCCTTGCCGAACGGCATGTCGGTGAAATAGACGCTACCATCAGGGGCGACGGCCGGCCCTTCGGTCAAGCCGCTGTTAAGCTTCACCTGACGCGCGTAGATCTGTTCGAGTTTTGCGCCTTCGGCAAAGATGGGATCGCCGGCGAGCACGGGCGAAACCGATGTCACCAACCAGAGAGCGGACAGGATAATGGTTCGAGGTACTCTCACGACAAGATCTCCTTGACGATTCTCGCCCCGTTTACGCCGGTGAGCTTTTCCTTGAGGCCGTTGAGATCGATAAAAAGCTGCTCGTGATGAAGGCCTAGAAGATGAAGAATGGTCGCGTGCCAATCAGCGACGCTCACGCGATTCTCGACGGCATTCAGGCCAAGTTCATCCGTCGCGCCGTGGGTTGTGCCACCCTTGATACCCGCACCAGCCATCCAGGTGCAAAAGGCGTTTTTGTTGTGATCGCGGCCGGCACGTTTCTCATTCTTATCGGGAGGAAGCTGAGCGATCGGCAGCCGCCCGAACTCACCTCCCCAGACGACGAGTGTACTATCAAGCAGCCCGCGTCGCTTCAGGTCCTTTAGAAGAGCGGCGACAGGTTGATCCGTCCGATCGCATGCCGTCTTGAGGTCGCTGGACAGTGATGTATGCGTGTCCCAGATCTGTGCATTGATGTAGAGTTGCACAAAACGCACGCCACGCTCCACGAGACGACGGGCAATCAAACAACGGCGCCCGTAGGAGTCGGTCGGCTCGCGGCCGATGCCATACAGATCGCGCGTCTCTTGACTCTCCTTTGAAATGTCGAGCGCGTCGGTCGCTTCCAACTGCATTCGCGCGGCCAGTCCATAGCTGGCGATTCTGGCATCCAGGCTTGGTTGTCGCGGGCGAGCTTGCTTGTGGATCTGATCGAGTCGACTCAAAAGATCGCGTTCCATGCCCACAATCTCATTGGGCCGGTTTGCGTCGTCTTTCAGGTTCAAGATGGGCGAACCGGTGGAACGAAATCGTGTGCCTTGAAAATTCGGCGGCAAGAAGCCGGCTTCCCAGTTCTCGACACCATTAACAGGCATTCCTTTGGGGTCGTCGAGTACGACGTAGGCCGGCAGATTTTGATTCTCGCTGCCCAGACCATAGACGACCCAGGCACCCAGCGTCGGTCGGCCTGGTCCCATTTTCCCCGACTGAATCAGGTAAACTGCCGGTTCATGAGTCAGGTTCGTGGTGTACATAGATCGAATGAACGCGAGATCGTCCACCACGCCGGCGAGGTGCGGCATCACCTCGGAAACAGGGGCTCCACACTTGCCGAATTGCTTGAACTTGTACGGACTTCGCATCAACGCGCCAGCGTCTTTTACAAATTCAAGCTCTCCGGAGATTTTATCGACATAAGATTCGCCGTGATGCCTGTCGAGCATCGGCTTGGGATCAAACAGATCCATCTGACTGGGACCGCCATTCATGAAGAGATGAATGACAGAGCGGGCTTTTGGTTCAAAGTGCGGAGAACGCGGCTTCAAATCGAGATGAGGCGAAGCGGACGCATCTGCCCGAGCTTCCCCGGCGAGCAAATAGGCGAGCGCTGCTCCGTGGAGCCCCGTCGACGCCCTTTGAAAGAAGCTTCTTCGATTGACCTGCGTCGACTCCGCCATCGCTCTTGCCTCCAGGGCTAATCAATATAGAGAAGCCCGGCGCTGTTCATAATCGCATGACAATAGGTCGCCAGTGATTTCTCGGCAGCGAGACCGGGATCGGGCTTTCCAGAGGCCGCGAGCGTTTGGGTCCACTGCTTGGTCAATCGATCCAGAGCCTCCAGGCCGATTTGCCGCTCTTCATCGCTGGGAAGCCGAGACAATGCGATGAGATAGGCACGATCGATTTGTGCGGCGCGGGTTTTGCCAGCTTCGCGCTCTAAACGTTTGGCGAACTGTCCACCCAACTCGTGGACCATCCCCGCGTTCATGAGTTCAAGTGCCTGTGGCGCCACGATCGAATCGCGGCGCTCGATGCAATTCGGATTCATCTGGGGATAGTCGAAGTTTTCAAGGTGGGTGGGAATTTGCTTGCGAGATTGTCGCACATAAATCATCCGCCGCCAGCCCTGACGTGTCCCTTTGGGAGTGACTAGACCGTCAGACCGAACCTCAACCGGGTCGGCAGGCCCGAATTGCTTGTCGTCGAGTCGGCCCGAAATCAGGAGGAGTGTGTCATAGAGCGCCTCGGCGTCGAGGCGAACGAGGGGCATCCGTGAGTACAGCGCGTTATCTGTGTCGAGTTTTGTCTGCTCGGCCGTCACGCTTGAACTCTGTCGGTAAGTGGCACTCGTCATGATCAGGCGGTGAATTGCTTTGGACTTCCAGCCGCCTTTGACAAACTCCTGCGCGAGCCAGTCGAGCAATTCGGGGTGGGTGGGTGGAATTCCAGCTTTGCCAAAATTGCCAGTCGATTTGACGATCCCCTTGCCAAAATGGTGTTGCCACAGTCGGTTTACAGCGACTCGCGCAGTGAGTGGATGATCCGGACGAGTGATCCAATTTGCAAACGCCAGGCGACGACCTGTCGACTTCGCGCCTGGCCAGGGCGGCTTGACGTCAAACGGGGTCTTGCCATCAGTCAACATCGAAGGAACTCCTGGACCAACCAAACGTCCAGGAGTGTTCAAATCACCGCGTTTGTAAATGTAAGTCGGTGACGGAGCACCACGATCCCAGAGTGCCTGGATCTTGGGGGCTTCCTGGCGTTTTGCTTCAAGGGCTGTTAGTTTTGCATCAGCCTGATCGGATTCTTGCTTGAATGCCGCGTCGATCGCTTTGAGCGCAGTGCGGTCGATCCGAAGCTCCTTCTCGAACTTGGTGGCCAGATATTTCTGAATCGCGTCACGTTTCTCAGCGGGTGTTGCCAGCATGGCTTTCAAGTCATCTCGCAAGACCGCAGGCAGATCCCCCAATCTCTTTTCAAGATATTTCGCAATGAGAACATTTTGCTTGGATTCTAGTTTGGCCCGGATCGTTGAAGCTTCTCGCGTGATCCGCTCCTCGTTTGCCTCCCACGTGTGGCGCTCGGCGGAAGTGACTTGAGGGAGAAGCCGGCCGCCGCGGATGTCCAGGCTGATCGGCCCCAGCCCTTGACGCACATCCGGCCTGAGCCAGTCGTATTCGTCGTATGCCCCTTTGAATATGGCTAAAAGCCGATAATAGTCTCGATGCGGGATGGGGTCGAATTTGTGACTGTGGCACCGGGCGCATTTCATGGTCAGCCCCATGACGGCCGATCCCAGGATATCGATTTCATCGGCAATGACGTCGAGCCGGTCCGTAGCGTAACCGGTGATGTTGGCCCATGTCGCGTCGGGAGCCATGCGCAGGAAGCCGGTGGCGATCAGATTGTCGGCAAGTTCCTCGGTGATTTCCGGAGCATGTTCGTAGTCGGCAAGCTCGTCGCCCGCGAGTTGCTCTCTCAAAAAACGATCGTACGGCTTGTCGCTGTTGAGTGATTTGATGACATAGTCGCGATATCGCCAAGCTTGAGGGCGTGGCAAGTCTTGTTCGCGCTTGCCTTCGGAATCGGCGTAGCCCGCCAGGTCGAGCCAGTAGCGTCCCCAGCGCTCGCCATAGCGTGGAGAAGCAAGCAGCCGATCGATCAATCGTTCATAGGCTCCGGGAGCGATATCATTCCGGAACCGCTCGATCTCCGCTGGCTCGGGAGGGAGCCCGGTCAAATCGAAATAGGCCCGGCGAAGCAAGATCATCCGATCCGCTTCAGTGGCAAGCGAAAGCCCCTTGGCTTCGAGCTTTTGCAGGATAAAGGAGTCGATCGGGTTTCTTACACGATTCCTGGCGGAAACGACGGGAAGGCTCACAGGTTTGGGCGATTTGAACGCCCAAAACTCGCGATCCTTATCGCTAACGAGAGGGTCCGGCGTCGTGCTCGCAACGTCGGGCGCGATCGCGGCCTCCGGCGCCCCGTTCGCGATCCACTTCGCAAGAATTTCGGTCTCGCCCGCGTCGGCCGGCTTCACGCTTCCTTCGACGAGCAGCTTAGGTGGAGGCATTTGTCCCAGTCGCATCCGTTTGATCATCAGACTCTGGTCTGGACTTCCAGGAACCAGAGCCGGCCCCGACTTACCGCCTCGCAGCATTCCAGCGCGCGTGGTCAGGTCGAGATTTCCCTCTTTCTGCCGTGGACCATGACAGTACGTGCAATGTCTGAGCAAAATGGGCAGAACATCGTGTTGGTTGATCGCCACTTGCGACGCTTCTTCAGACTCCGGACCGGTTTTGGCGCCCGATTCGATCCAACGCTTGATGATGTCGACCTCTGTGACATCAAGGCGATCGTTCTTGCCCGGTGGCATCTCGCCTTTATGGATCTTTTCGTAAAGTAGGCTTTGCCCGGGGTCGCCCGGGACAATGACGGGGCCGGACTCGCCACCCTTCTTCATCCCGTGAAGAGTGCTAAGGTCAAGTTCCGCCTTGATAGTCGAACCGCCGTGGCACCTGAAGCACTTCGATTCCAAGAGCGGCCGGACCGCCTCTGGAAACGAAGGGGAAGTGCTCGAACCGCGTGTTTTGGGAGCAGCGTCATCGGCGCGAGCGATTTCCCGGGCGCTTACCAAGCTCGCGATCACAAGAAGCAGGTGGATCGATGAGAATAGACGTCCCATTATGAACTCATTAAGAGCCAAAGCGATAGACAAGGATGTCTTCGCATGTCGAAGCATTGGATCAATCGCACGACCGGAATCTTTCCGATTTTATCCGACACGACAGCTACCTAAAACGTAGCGGGGCATATTCTGACAGAAAATTTCCGGAATTCCATGAACTCACGTCTCGCAAATGTTCACGCAGAATGTCGTCAGCTTGAGCCGCGTGACCGGATGTGAAAGCCTGAAAATGATCGCCGATTAAACGTATTTTGAAGCGCCAGGCGGTCTAACCGGAAAACGCTTCGGAGTTGGTCGACGGATTTTGACTTTGCGTGAGACAAATTCAATCGGTTTTTATTGCTCACAATAGCATTTTTTATATTATCCACCTAATCTAAAGAGTTTTCCAGCAACAACAATTACCACAAGACTTTGCCAAAAAGCTGCTTGGGACTTTTCCAGGAGACACTTCCAATACGAATAGAGTTTGTGGTTCCTTTAATGACAGCAGAAAGTTCGACTTCCGATCGTAGACGAAGTCCTGGCTGTGCTTGATCTACTTTAAAGCACATTTTGATCAGTTCTTCACCAACAAACACTCGCTCGCATCAAACAACAACAACGTCGATCTTTAATCAATGGTTCTGATTGCTCACATCAAGCTCTGCCCGCTTTGATCTCCGCTCTTCCGCTGAACCCCCACCAAGGCCGCGTTTCTGCAGTCGATGCGTGAACGATCCATTGGGCAAAAATGAGGAGTTTTAAGAGTGCCGCGCCGTGCAGTCACCGGCCCCCTGAGTGAAGCAGGCATCATACGGGAGAATCACTTTTGGGTTGATGACATCGGACACAATTGTCGTCAATTGGAGCGCAAATATCACGAACGGTGTTGCTTCAGAACAGGACAGACAACCCTCACGAACGCTCGAAGCATGAGAGGATGCCGCGATTGCTCGTGATAATGAATCCGTTTCAATCTCTGTAATGTCGCCGCATCTCGAGTCGGCGATCGACTTGACCACCCGAGTGCGATGACAGTTGAAACGTCTAGCGGCTCTAAAGAAACCTATGGAAGTACGGGAAATTGAGTTTCGCCCAGTTGTTGGCGGAGCCCCTTACTGATCAATAACGTGCGACGATTGAATCGACAGCACGAGCGAGAGCCGACTCTGGATCACCGTCGGGCCCGATCAGGTCAGCCGCCTCATGGGCTGCTCGACGTCCGTGAGGCATGGCCACTCCCAGGCCAGCCCATTCGAGCAGTGGGACGTCATTGTTCCCATCGCCGAAAGCGATCACCTGTTCGCGTGGAACGCCGATCGCTGAAGCCACGGCCGCGACGCCTGCCGCCTTGTTCGCGTCGAATGCCGCAAACTCCAAGGACCAGTCGCTCGTCACTACCACAGATAATTGCTCTTCGTAGCGAGCGGCCTCTTCGTCCCTGGTCACAGCGATATCCGCTGGCTCACCGCCCCAGATCACCTTCTCCGCGCACCGACCGTCGAGAACGCTGAGATCGACAATCGTCACCGGATCATTGCTTTCGGTGCGGTAAGCGTCGACCCACTTGGTCTCGGTCTGAGCAAACACTCCTTCTGGCAAGAAGAGCAGCACCGTGTATCCGCGTGCCAGCCCTTCGACGATGAGTGTCGAGGTCACGTCCGGCGCGAGGTAAGCGCGATAGAGGACTTCGCCACCGACGATGGGCTCAACGCGCGCCCCTTGACTGCTTACGACGTAGCCGTCGAGTTGAAGTTCCTCGCAGTAGGGCAACATGTTCGCGTGTCTTCGGCCTGAGGCCAGAATGACACGGCAACCCAAGTCGCGGAGCCTTTTCACTGCGTTGCGATTAGCGCGGCCGATCCGCTTGTCATGTCCAACCAGCGTGTCGTCGATATCGATCGCCGCCAGCACATAAGGAAATGTCGTCTCACCCATAGGTTTCGTATCCTTTGTTCTTGGATCGTAATCTCCGCCCTCGCGGCGGATGAGTTGTGTCGGTGCAGTGGCAGTTTGTTGCGATGTCTCGCGTTCGTTCGCGGAACCCAACGCGGTGCCCGCTGCAACCGCTATGGTGAGGCCGAAAGCGACGACCAACAGGAGCGCGAATGGTAGTCCCACGGCCTCCGCGAGCAAGCCGATCACGGGCGGACCGGCAAGGAACCCGAGGTAGCCGAGCGTCGAGACAGACGCGATTGCACCACCCGGATCGTGCCCAGTTCCAGCAGACCGGAATATCACGGGGACGGCGTTTGCGAGACCAATGCCCGCGAGCGCAAAGCCAGTCATCGCCAGTGGCAGAGATCGCGCGAGCAGCGCTCCGCCCAGGCCGATCGCTACGAGCAGCCCGCCGCTTTTCAACACCGCCGCTGGTCCCAGACGACCGATCAGGCGGTCCCCAAGAAACCTCGTGAGTGTCATCGCGGTCATGTATGCGGCAAAGCCGAGTGCTGCCGAAGCTGCCGGCACGCCCACGTGACCCGCGAGATAGACCGCTGACCAGTCGGCCACGGAGCCTTCACAGAACAGGCCGAGGAATGCCAGGATTCCCAAAGGTAGGAGCCGGCCGGTTGGCCAGAGAGATCCCTTTGATGCCGTTGGGGCGTCGCTTGACTTCATCTCGTCGCTAGACCGCAGGCAGGGCGCTGAGGCCACAGTCAGTGTCAGAAGCAGTAAGCTTGTCAGGCACATCGTCAGCAGCGGGGGCGAGCCGAACCGCAGTGCGAGAGCAGCGCCACCGGCGCCGATGAGCGAGCCGAGGCTCCAGCAACCGTGGCAACGGGACAGGATTGGCCGCGACGTCTCCCGCTCAATGCCCACAGCCTGGGCATTGGCAGAAACGTCGATCGTCGCCTTGACCGCCCCAAACAGGAACGCTGCAACAGTGAACGCGGCAAGCCCGGCGCCGAGAGTGACCGTCAACGCGATGAGGGACACGGATGCACTGTATTGGGTGGCGGCGATCAAGAGGACTCGCCGACTCCCCAGACGAAATGTCAGGCGTCCGGCAATTGGCATCGCCACAAGGCTACCGATCACCATCGCGAACAATGGGACGCTCAGGCCACCGTCACTCAGGCCTAGCGACACCTTGAATGCCGGTAAATGCGCCGCCCACGGACCAAAACCTAGCCCATCGACCGCGAACATCGCATATGCGGCCCACCGAGCCGGTCTTGAAGCGGCTGCATCGGTCGCCGCGGCTTGTTCGATGCTCGAAGACATCCCGGTCGCCTTCCCGAATCTGCACGAAACTGCGTGAAATTTCTTGTTCCTCCTGGATTATAGGTTCAACCTAGCTCAAATCAAGCCAAGTCTTGGATTTTCACGCAGATCACGGTAAATGTGAGGAATTTCGTGCAAGATCAATTAAGATGATGTGAGTAAGGGGAGACTTCATCTATGCTGACTGCCGAGCGCAAGCGTCAACTATTACTGATACTGGAATCCGAAGGAAAAATCCTGTCGACTGAAGCGGCGAAACGGATGGGGGTATCGGAAGACACGGTCCGTCGCGACCTTCGCGAGTTGGATAAGACCGGACTTTTGCAGCGCGTGCATGGGGGTGCCCTGCCCCGCTCGCGGACTTCCATCCAATTCGCCGAGCGTGAGAAGGAATCGGCTGAAGTGAAACAGCGGATCGGCTTGGCAGCAGCCACGCTGTTGCAATCCGGAGAAGTCGTTTTGCTCGACGGAGGCACAACCTGCGTAGAAGTCGCCAGGCGAATCCCAGCGGACTGCCATTTGACAGTGATCACGCACAGTCTTTCGACCGCACAGGCACTCTCCGAACATCCGGCGGTGGAGTGTCGCGTCGTCGGCGGCCGACTTTTCAAACCGGCCAGAGTGACCGTTGGGAGTGAGGCCGTCGATGCCTATCGAATGATCCGGCCTGATACCTGCGTTTTGGGCGTGTCGGCGGTTCATCTCGAGGCGGGCGTTACGCTTATCGACGCGGAGGAAGCCGAGGTGAAACGTGCGATGGTCGAGTACGCGGCACGCGTCGTTATTGTCGCGGCCAGCGAGAAGCTCGGCACGGTGTCTCCGTTCAGCCTGATGCCGACTGGACGAGTCACGCATCTCATAACAGACAGCGGGGCGTCCCTCGACTTCCTTCAGGGGCTGAAGCAAATTGGCATCGAGATAGTGATCGTCTGATCCTGACGTCGCAACCAAGCACGCCAACGACTTCATCGGTTTTTGACCGTTTCGCTGTCGAAAATCGCGGCGATGAGAGAGCTTGCGTCCATATTCAAATCGGACAATGAAGCATGTTGAACGGTTTTTCATTGCTTTAGGAAATTCACAGACACACTCCAAGTCTCTTCAGATGATGTGGTGGTGTCTCCTGATTGCAACCACGGCGCGAAACCGACAAACTAGTCGCTGTTCTGTCCGTATTGTTGTTGCGGCGTTTTCGATTTGCGGAGACCTGGGATGCCCCGAAGCCTGGGACATTCAGCGCAGGCCCCTGGCCCGGAGCCGTCCGAGCCCGGTTGCAAGATGTTTGTGTGGGGCGTCTGGTTGATTCTCACGGTCGCTTTGCTGGCGATTGTCGCCAAGTATTCAGCCAATGTGCCTCGCGGCGACGACTATGCACTTGTGGACTACGTGATAGGAGTTACGCCGGTCACCCTGGATTGGCTTTGGGCTCAGCATAACGAGCATCGAATTGGTCTATCGAAGTTCATTCTGGTTGTCTCGGAACATCTCTCCGGAAACGACGTCCGCGCGGGGATGTATATCGACCTCGCACTCCTTTCGGCGCTCGCTGCCGCGTTAATTCGCCTTTCGTCCCGACTTCCAGGCGGCCTTCGCTTATCCGACATCATTTTCCCGCTACTTTTGCTTCACCTTGGGCACGCTGGCGATGTGCTATGGGCCAGTATGCTTTCGCACGTGTTGGGGACGAGTCTTGGGCTCGCGTGCTTGATTCCCATCGCGCGACGGCCCGAGTGGCCTCCTTTGACTGAAACGGTTTTCGTCGCGATTGCGATGGCCTTGCTGCCTCACTGCGGTGGGACTGGCTTGATGTATGTTCCGGGCCTGGCGTTTTGGCTTTCCGCGCGAGCCTGGAGCGAATTGCGTTCGACGGAAACAAAGCGTCGCATCAACGCGGCAATCATTGTCGCTTCGTCAATGCCGGGCCTGCTGGCGACGGTTCTGTACTTCCGCAATTTCCAGAAGGGAATCCATCCGGAGACTGAACACAGGTTACTTGAAAGTGCAAGAGCTGGAGTGCAATTCCTGAGCGGAGGCTTGGGAATGACCGCAGCGCAGTTTTGGCCGTGGGTGGGTGCGTTCACGATCATCCTGGTGGCAATGACCTTGGTTTGGCTGGGACGATCTTACGCCGCACTGCCGGGTGAGCGACCTCGAGTGCTTGGGTTCCTGGCGTTCTTGACCGCGCCGCTTGGCCTGGCGGCGGCGGTGGCCTGGGGACGCGGCTGGGCTGGCGAAATGGCGGGGTTTCAGGATCGCTACGTCACGATCGCCGTTCCGCTTTGGTGCTGGATCGCGCTCGGGCTTCGTTTGTATGGGCCGCCGATTGCGCGTTACTTCTTGCCAAACGTGCTCGCGGCCGTTCTCTTGGTGATCGCCTGGCCCAATGCAATGGGCGGTCTCGACCAGGCGCGTGATGCCGCCACCCGAAATGAGGCGTTGATTCGCGATATTCGATCGGGCCAGCCCCCCTTTCGAATTGCCGCCCGGTACACGCCGTTTTTGCTTCCGAGTCATGACTATCTGACTGAGCTCTTGCCCAAGCTCCGCGAAAAGAAGGTCGGTCCGTTTCAGTACCTCAGGGAAGATCCTGTGTTGAAGCAGATCCCCGTACCGGTTGAGCCCAGTTCCCTTCAGTTCGTGCGCTGGGAAAATGGTACGGCGCACGTCGAGAACGTCGATCCCCAGATCACGTTTCGTTTACCCGAGCCCAGGCCAGTCGCGGGCATTCGTATCCGTTACTCGCACTCGAACAAACAAGGGGCTCCGGCTCGATTCAAACTGGGCTGGAGGCGTCCTGGACAGCGCGAATACACCGATGCTCAACTGTACTCCAATTGGTACATGCCCACCGGTGATGGCAAGGAAACGACGGTGTGGATTGACGATGATGTCTATGAGTTCCGCATTCAGCCTGATAATCAGAAGTGCGAATTCAAGATCGACGCCATCACGCTCCTCGTTCCTTGATAGGCCTGTTCCAATCCGGGAAAATTCCGATGCTGGCTCGCGAGGCAGCATTCGCGCTGCCATAATGCAATGCGATGATTGCTTGGTAAGCTTGCTATTCGACGGAAGCTGTTGAATGACTGACGATCGATCCTTCTCATTGCTGGTGAGCGACGCCCGGGTGCGGCTGCTCCGGATGCATTTTGAGAGCAGGGTCGGGCATCTCGGCGGAAACCTTTCGGCTCTCGACATTTTGCTGTGCGCATATCATAGAAGTTTAAAACAAGAAGACGTATTTGTTCTTTCAAAAGGTCACGCGGCCGGCGCCCTCTATGTTACGCTTTTTACGCTTGGATTACTGTCAGACGACGATCTCCGCCAGTTCCATAAAGACGATACGCTTTTGAGCGGCCATCCCCCGCCGGCCGGCATTCCGACCATTCCGTTTGCGACGGGTAGCTTGGGGCACGGACTTTCGCTCTCGGCCGGGATCGCGCTAAGCAAGAAATTAAAGGGCGAAGCAGGCCGCGTGGTTTGCCTCACATCGGACGGCGAATGGAACGAAGGGTCTTGCTGGGAAGCGCTGGCATTTGTCGCCGCGCAAAAGCTCGATAACTTGTTAATCATTGTCGATGCGAATGGCTTGCAAGGGTTCGGCCGGACGTCCGAAGTTTTCAACCTCGAACCGCTCGCAGCCAAGTTCGCGGGGTACGGTTTCGATGTGGCGGAAATCGAGGGACACGATCACGACGCGCTTTGTCACGTGCTTCAGCGTCAGGGAGGCGTGGTCATCGCTCGGACCGTAAAAGGGTGTGGCGTGTCGTTCATGGAAGATCGCCTTGAATGGCACTATCTCCCGATGACAGAAGAGCAGTACCACCAAGCTGTCCGGGAGGTTGAGCGGTCGTGCGAACCGTCTTCCGCGAGTCGCTCATAGCCGAGGCCGGCCGCGCCGATTTTGTTTTTTTGACGGGCGACCTGGGCTTCATGGCGCTCGAGCCGCTGCGCGACGCGCTTGGTCCTCGTTTCATCAACGCGGGCGTGGCCGAACAGAATATGGTAGGTGTGGCCGCTGGTCTCGCGAAAGCGGGAATGCGGCCCTGGGCTTACAGCATCGCCCCTTTCATTTACGCCAGGCCGTTCGAGCAAATTCGCAACGACGTTTGCATGCACGACCTGCCGGTTGTGCTGGTTGGCAACGGCGGCGGCTATGGCTATGGCGTGATGGGCGGCACACACCATGCCATCGGCGATTATGGTGCATTGCTCACACTACCAAATCTTAAAGTGTTCATTCCGGCATTTAGTGACGATGTGCAGCCGATCGTTGCACACTTATTCACTGAAACGCATCCTGCGTATTTGCGGCTAGGACTTTCTGAACGCCCTGCTAAATTTAATGTCCCGGCGTATGCCCCCTGGCGTCGTCTCTTGCAGGGAGATGGACCGTGTTTGCTCGTCGCAGGGCCCTTGGTAGGTCCGATTCTTGGAGCAGCGCTCGACCTCGAACCGAGCGTGCGCCCCAATATCTGGGTACTGAGCGAGCTTCCTTTCCCCGATCCACCGCCGGAATTTCTGACCGATGTCAACCGATGCGACTCTTTGATGGTGGTTGAAGAACACGTCGCGGCCGGTAGTGTTGGCTCGTCGCTTGCGCTTTATTTCCTTGCTCGCGAGAAATCGCCCCGCCGGTTCGTTCATCGAACCGCGCTCGGATACGTCAGCGGTCGCTACGGGTCACAGCAGTTCCATCGTCGCGAGTGCGGACTTGACGCGGAATCGGTCCTTACGGAATTGCAACGCCGGTATTGATCAACCAAATTCTCTCCGTTGAGGCCGCGCGTGTCTCCTAGCGAAGAATCCACACTTGGGCAGAAAATTAAACGGCTACACGGACCGATCCTTGTCACGGGTGCCAGCGGGTTCGTCGGTGCTGCGCTTTTTCGTGCCCTTCTTGCGGAACGTGCCGATGTTTACGGCACAACGACTCGCCTTCCCGCCTGGCGTCTCAAGGGCTTGCCGAGCCAGTCGATCCTGGTCGGCGACTTGCTAATCGACTCGCATCTCGATCAGGTGCTGCAATCGACCAAGCCTCGAACCATCTTCGATTGCGTTGCCTATGGCGCCTATTCATTCGAAACTGACAGCGCGTTGATCTATCAAACCAACTTTAACCTAGCCACGCGTGTCATCGACCGGTTGGATAAGTCGACGCTCGCTTGTTACGTCCATGCGGGAAGTTCATCGGAATATGGTGACAACGCGGCCGGGCCGGTCGAGGATGCATTGCCCGCGCCGAATAGTCCGTATGCTGTTTCCAAGGTCGCCGTCGCAAATTTGTTGCACTACCACGGGCGAAAGCACAAGTTGCCTTGCGTCAACCTTCGGCTCTATTCGGTTTATGGTCCGCTGGAAGATTCGTCGCGACTCATTCCCAATCTGGTCCGACATGGTGTCGAGGGAAAATACCCCGAGTTCGTCAACCCTCAAGTTTCGCGCGATTTTCTTTATGTCGACGACGCGTGTGAAGCCTTTATCGACGCCGCTCTCAATCTTAGGGAAGACGATTACGGCAGTTCGTTCAACATTGGCACGGGTATCAAAACGACGATCGGCGATCTCGCGGAGATTTCTCGTGACCTCTTCGGTATCGACGAGCCGGCTCGGTTTACAATGCCCGCCCGAGGCTGGGACGTTACCGATTGGTATGCCAACATCGACCGGGCTCACAACCGACTCGGCTGGCAGCCGAAAATTGCGATTCGCGACGGGCTGACTCGGACGGCGGAGTGGTATCGCGCGCTTCCGGACAAGGACGCTTACCAGAAGAGCTCCAAGCTCTACGGGCTTGATACGCGACATAGTGTAAGCGCGGTGGTGGCGTGCGTCGACGATGGGAGCGGTCTTACCGAGACCTACGACCGAGTCAAAGCCGTTTTCGGCAAGCTGAACATCGACCACGAGATCATTTTTGTCGACGAGGGAGAGGCGCCCGCAGTTGCCGAAGTCATTCGCAAACTTTCGCGGAATGATCGGCGTGTGTTGGGGATTTGCCATTCGCGCGGGTTTGGTAAGCAAGCGGCATTTCGGAGCGGGATGGAAGTCGCAACGAAGAACTCGTGCGTACTGCTCACCACCGGTCTCAGCGAACCGCCGGAACTGATCGAGCAGTTTGTCGCGTGCTGGCGCGACGGGTATGACGTTGTTTATGGCACGCGCGGCCTCGACCCGCTTCCTATGGGCCTGGCGCTAGCGCGACGCTTTTTACACAAAGTGTTCGACGTATTTTCGTACGTTTCGATTCCCCACGATGCTGGTGAATTCTGCTTGATGGACCGGCAGGTCGTCCGCGCTTTACTGCATTTCCCGGAGCGCGACCTCTTCTTGCCGGGCGTGCGCGCCTTCGCTGGTTTCAAACAGACGGGTGTGCCTTATCAATCCGCGAGCCGAGTTGCTCCCAAACGCCGTAATCGGCTTCGGCAGAGGCTGCGCCGGGCGAAGCACAATCTCTTGTCGTTCAGCAACACGCCACTTACAATCCTGAGCCTGTCAGGGTTTGGCCTGCTGATTCTTTCAGTTTTCCTCGGTCTGGCCCAGTTTGTAGTGCGCATTCTTTATCCGGAGCGATCCGTTTCGGGTATTACCACGGTCCTGCTCGTCGTGCTTTTCTTCGGCGCAGTGAATGCCTTTGCAATCGGGCTTGTGGGTGAATACGTGGGCCGGGTTTTCGAGGAGGTCAAGCGTCGACCTCACTTCATTCGCCGAACCTTCATTCGAGACGGCGAGATTCGTCCCGCCGCCGCCGACTTGATCTCCGGGGAGGGCTAACGCATCAGCGGTTCATCGTCCTCCTCGGAAAACTCGCCACATTCGGGCGACCTGGTGTCAATCGTCCTTCCCGTCTACAACCAGGCCGATCATATTGAGGCGGTTGTCGCGGGTTACGAATCGGCCCTCGCGCGAATCGCATGTCCACACGAACTGCTGCTTGTCACAAATGGCTGCCGTGACGATTCTCCTGCGATTTGCGCGGCGCTGGAAAATCGATATGCGTCGGTGCGTGCCATCAATAGTGCGGCAGGCGGTTGGGGGTTGGCGGTCAAGCTAGGGTTGCGTGAAGCCAGGGGAGATTTGCTGGCCTACACCAACTCAGCACGAACTCCGGCCGATCAACTTGCACTTCTCGTTTTGGCTGCGCTCCTCGAACCCGAGAGGGTTACGAAGGCCAGGCGAACGGCGCGTACTCCGCTACGGAGACTAGGTTCGACGCTCTACAATTGGGAGAGTCGGGTCTTGTTTGGCATTTCGAGCCGCGACGTCAATGGAACTCCCAAGATCTTTCCTCGTCAATTCTCCAGGTTGCTCGCACTATCGCGCGGTGACGATTTGATCGACCTGGAATTCATGTCGATTTGCCGCCGCGAGGGTTATCCCGTCCAGGAGTTCGCACTTCCTTCGCAGCCGCGACATGGTGGAGAGTCAACCACGCGATTGAAAACGGCCTGGAAACTCTATTCCGGGGCGTTCCGCATGTGGAGACAACGAGACGCGTGAGCGAATCCAAGCGCGATAAAAACGCCGATCGCGAGCAGCAACGCGAAGCCTTCGCGAGCCAGCATCACCACGAATGGAGAGACCAGGCCCAGGTCGTGGCACAGTGGGGAGAGGCTGGAGATATCGATCCGCGTCTGTTTGAGTATCGGGTTAAGGGCGACTGGTGGAGTGTCGTTGCCGAGTCAAAAGCGACTCTTCTCATCACACGAGAATACGAGCATCTCGTTTTGGCTTTGAACGCCGACGGATCGACGCGACGCATCTCCTACATGACATTGCCCCATCCCTCGGGTTTGGTTGCGGATCGCAAGCGAAATATCGTGCATATCGCCTCGAGTCGTAATCCGAATCAGGTGTTCGACCTTGCGCCGATATCGGGATTCCGGAATCGGCTCGACATGCCCGAACCCGACGTCGCCGGCGATCTTGTTCCGATACGCTCGCGGTTTTTCCCGGGCTGTCTCTACCTTCATGACCTGGCTCTCATCGGCGACGCGCTTCATGGCAACGCGGTTGGCGAAAACTCCATCGTACGCTTCGATGAACTGGGCGGCGCATCGCGGGTTTGGTGGCCCAGGTGCATCGAGCAGGCGGATGGTCCCATCTTTGGTCGAAATCATCTTCAGCTCAATTCAATCGCGGCTGGATCAGACCTGGCGGGATCGTTTTTTTCAGCCTCGGCTGATCGAATCACGCGTTATCGACCGGGACACCTCAAGTTTCCCGTCGATCGCACGGGAGTCATCTTCTCAGGAAAGACGCGCGAGCCGGTTGCAGGCGGGTTGACCAGGCCTCACTCAGCACGCTTGAATCAGGGCGTGGTCTGGGTTGATAATAGTGGGTATGGCGAAGTCGGGCTGATTCGCGATGACCGCTACGAACTGGTTGTCAAACTGCCGGGCTGGACGCGAGGGCTTTCGTTCCACGGCGATTTCGCCTTCGTTGGCACGTCCCGGGTTTTGCCGCGTTTTCGTTCGTACGCGCCCGGACTGGATGTCGATTCGAGCGTCTGCGGACTGCATGCGATCGACATGAAGACGGGAAAAGTGCGAGGCAGCATGATCTGGCCGTGGGGAAATCAGATTTTCGCGATCGACTGGCTTCCGCAAGCCATCACAAGTGGCTTTCCCTGGCTCGCTAATCGGAAGCGGCCAACACGCACCAAACAATTGTTCTACGCATTCACGACGGCGAAAAATTCATGAGCGATGACAGCCGGCTTCTGATGATCGGTGCGATGTACGAGAACGGTGGCAACACCACGCATCGGTTCTTCGACGGGCATCCCCAGATGTTCGTTTACCCGTTCGAGTCGCAACTCGGCACGCGGCTGGTCATCGACGAACTTTCGTCCTTCTTCCCTGTGAAGTACCGCTGGCCCGTCTTCGCCCTCGACGCCACTCCTTACCAGGATTACAAGGCGATCATCGACGAAGAATGCAAAGTGCGCGCCCGGACGCCGGCGGTCAGCAAGTTTCGCAACTCGCCTTTTGACTTCTCCGACGACGAACGTTGCAAGCTTTACGAAGGTTTCATTCAGGCCTCAGGCCGATCACGGGCCAAGAATGTAAACGCCTTTTTTCGCGCCACCTTTGATGCGTGGAAAGACTACAGACGCACCGGGCGGGAATCGGTTTACGTTGGTTACAGCCCGATCCTGGCCGTCGATGCTCAGGCGATCCTGACCGAACTACCCACTGCGCACTTCTTGCACATCGTTCGCAATCCCTGGTCTGCTTATGCCGACACGAAAAAGCGGCCCGTGCCTCTCTCGCTGAGCCACTATCTGGGGGGCTGGACACTTAACCAGTACCACGCGCTGCTGGCGAAGCAGAAATTCCCCGACCGGATGCACATTATTCGAGTCGAAGACGTCATGCGCGACCCTTTCCAGACACTTGGCAAGCTTTGCGAATCACTGGGTCTCGAAGCTGCTGACTCGCTCCGCACTCCATCGTGGAATGGTACACCGCTCGAAGAAATCTATCCCTGGGGCACGATTCGGCGTGCGACTCCCGAGCAAAACCTCGCCACGGCTCGCGAACTTTCGGCCGAAGAACAAGCGGCCGTTCGCGACCGCGCCTGGCAATATCTTGACGTGTTTGACTACAAATCAATCATCGCGTAACTGCCGACGAATCGCAGTACGCAAAGACATACACATTACTAAGCACCTCTTCTATTGAGAGAGGTGTTCGCTGCGCTATGTCCGCATACAAAGCTCGGCTCGGTCCCACTCGAGAGCACGGACGAAGCTCTCCCATTCGTGAAGCCCGAATGGGTACAGGCGTCTTTCTGCCGAGCTACCTGTAGCGTGAAATAATCACGTGAAGCCCCAGCCACGCAACGCGTTCGCAACAACCGCGATGCCACAACTCGATCACGGGTTATGCTTAACGTTCATTCAAAGACGCCGCTCGGGAATCTAGACGAGAAGACTTGGGCCAAGCCGATCAGTTTTGACGCCAATTCAGAATTATGATCCCGAATTCATGCGACATCCAAGGCATGAATGCATTGGGGCCATTGGCCGTCAGGGTTTAACCGTCAAACCGACGCGTAGAGATACCCGCTCGGGTACCTGGGTCGGCGTGCGCCCTGGGACGGAGTTACGACCAATCCCAGCGTGGCGTCTGATGGCGTTTCAGAATCGCTTCGAGTTTCGTCGCTTTTTGGTTCGATAAACGCGACTGCATGGTTCGCGGAATGGTATGGAGCGGAGCGAGCAACGATGAGCGAAAAGCCTGTGATTTTCCCCTTCTTTTTTGCATTGGCCCCGCTGTTTTCGCTTTACGCTCGTAATGCTCAAGAGGTTGCCGCAAGCGAAGTTGTCTTACCGTCGCTCATCGTTTTGGCGGTGGTCACCTTGGTCTGGCTGATCCACCGATTTCTGTTCAAAGACCCGGATCGCGCGGGTTACTGGACTCTCGTCGCGATCATCACCTTTTACACGATTGACTATCTGCCGGGAATTGCGACAGAAATCATCATTTATATTACTTCCTTTTGGGTCCGATACACACCGTCGGGCGAAAGTGTTTGGGCGTGCATTCCAGGAGTCGCGCTCTACTTCACCGCGGGATATTTCCTAGAGCGAGCAATCCCCGATCGCAAACGAATGACGTCTTTTCTCAACCTGTTTTCGATGATTCTGGTCACTCTTCCTTTGATCACTCTCGCCCAAAGCAAACCGAAATTGACGACGTCGGAAAACGCGCCGTCGCCTCCAGCGATCGCCGAACTTCCCCAGACCGACGATCGCCCCGACATTTACTACATCATTCTCGACGCCTTTGCTCGCGCAGATGTGCTCAAGGAAAACTTCAATTACGACCTCGAACCGTTTCTCAAGAGCCTTGAGAAACGCGGTTTTTATATCGCCCGTGAGAGCACTTCAAACTATTGCGGGACGATGCTCTCTCTATCTTCGTCGCTCAATGGCGTCTATCACCGGCGACAAGAAACGGGAGGCGCGTGGGAGCAGATTACTCCCGGCTATTTCACAAATAATGCAGCGTACAAGTCTTTGAAACCGCTGGGATACCGTCTCATCACGTTTTCGACCGGCTACGACCCTACGGACCAACCGGCGGTTGATCTCTACCTCTCACCCTACTCGTACTCAAGCGAATTTCATCGTCTGATCGTGTCGAATTCGGTCTTGCGATTCTTCGCCAGCCAGGAGCAGGGCGACGAGTATTCCGCCTTTCGGATGCGGACCAATTTCACGCTGAGCAAGCTGCCGCTCGTGGCAAAAATGCCGGGGCCGAAGTTTGTTTTCGCACACATGGTGTCTCCTCACCCGCCGTTTGTCTTCGGCGAGAACGGCGAGGACGTTAGTCCGCACCAGATTCCCTATCGCCAGAGCGATGGCGATATTTATCTCCGGTACTACGGCGACGAGGCAACCTATGTTAAGGGCTATCGTGCGCAGGCCGCGTATCTGATCAGCCGAGTCGACAAGGTGATTGACGAGATTCTCGCTAACTCGGCCAAACCGCCGGTCATCATGCTTCAATCCGACCACGGCTCGGGATTGCATTTTGACGTCATGAACGTCGACGCGACCGATCACCACGAACGCATGAGCATTCTTAATGCTTACTATATTCCGGGACACCGATACGACGGCCTGAATCAGACGATTACTCCCGTGAACACGTTTCGCGCTGTTTTTAACATACTCTTCGGTACGAAATCGCCGATGTTGCCTGAAGAGAGTTACTATTCCTTCTCCGAACGTCCACTCGACTTCGTGAAAGTTACCGACCGAGTTCGCCTTCCGCACGGAAAACTGCCGGCGGACTCGAAGCCATTGTCGGGAAATGAGAACGCCAATCCGAACAACCAACGATCTGGAACAAGTTCTGTTTTGACTCCATGAATTGGCAGAGCCGTCGAATACTCCTCTGCCCCAAGCTGAACTCGACGCGGATGCATTCGAGGTACGTTTCTTAGCACAACGAGCTTTTCACGAAGCAGAAACGTGACGTGAAAACGCTTCGCTTGAAGCAGACCGCCGTTGATCAGATCGCGACCACGCCAGGACATAGTCGCCCTGGCGCGGTTGCATTTCGGTTGTCAATTCATTTTGTAATCACGATTCGATCGAGCTCCGTGCCGTCGGCTGTGAGTTGACGAATTGTGGCGGTTTTGGCATCGATGTCGGTCAGTGTGAACGAATGCACTTTTGAGATGAACTTTGTTGTGAATTCTTGCCAGCTTGGCCGATCGTCCTGCTGCTCGGGATTGTAGAGCTTCTGGCCGCCTGCGCCCGTGACGAGATAGATCACGCCGTTGGGCGTGGTGTCGGACTTGCCGTCAAAAGTCTTATCGAGGTTCCATTTCCCTGCGACCAATCGGCCTCGCGGGGCGACCTTTCCTTGAGCGTCGGGAACGAATGTCAAAGGGAACGACCGCTGGTAGTTGTGGACGTGACCGGCGTAAACAACATCGACTTTGCCCGCTTCAAAGATCGGCGCGAGCAAACGCATGTGCTGTTGCTCGAAGTGCGCTTTCGATGAATTGAAGCCAGGGTGGTGGAAGGCGACGAATCGCCAATCGGCAGATTTTGCCGCAGCGAGGTCGGCCGCGACCCAGTTCTTCAATTCGTCGCTCGTCCAGTCGGTGTACGAGTTCGAGTCGAGGATCGTCCAGTGCACGTTGGCGACATCAAACGAAAAATTCGCCATATTTGGAAATGCTGACCCAGCGGCTGACAGAAACGCTTTTTGATTCGTCTCCGAGCCTTTCAAGGTCGGAAAAAACGGTCCACCTACGCGCCCGGCAGGACCGTTGCGCGGCTGGTTCCAGTAGAGGAAGTAGGCGAGCGCGTCGGGAAAACGATCGAGGTCACGCGACTCGGTGTCGTGGTTGCCGGGAGCGCCGACAAAGGGAATCGAACGGATGAGCGGAGCGCCACGATCGCTTGGGGTGTCGGCGTTGTAGATCGGCCAGAAACGGTCGCGGTATTCTGAAATCCGACCGGAGCTGTAAACGATATCGCCCGTAATCACGACCATGTCGGGCTTCGATTCGAAGATGCGCCTCGCGATTGGCTTTTGTTCGTTCGAACCCGCGCCACAATCACCCATAATGACATAGCGACTTGATTGATTGGCTGTCTTGAGGCCCTGAGTTTCACCGGAAAAGAGGGGTTTTCCGGCTGCGAGCACGCGATAGGCGACTTTTTCGCCCGCCGTCAGATCGGTAAGGGTTGCCTGATAGACGCGGTGCGGGGCGATTCCCGAAACCGCCACCCGACGCATGGTTGGAGCCGCTTCGCGCTTCCAGGATCCATCCTTCGCCTGACGTTCGAGCTGCCAGTCTTCATCTGCATCGGCCGCATGCCAGAGCACTTGCATTTGGCTCGAGGTCGGCTTCTCGCCAATCTGCACATAGGGCTTCACAAGAAAAGGATCGTCTGCCCGCGCAGGCCCGGCAATCGTCGCGAGCGCGAACAAGGCAATACTCAATCGCAAATAGCATCGGCGGATAAACATGAATTGCAGTTCCTGCAGGGCGGAAGGATGAAACGGAGGCTAGATACAATTGAGAGGGATGAATATTATGCCGATTCCTACTCGCGCATGCTTGATAAATCGATGAATTTCGCGCGAATGCGGCATATGCCACAGATGCAGGCTACCATGACGACGTCAAGAAATTCCGGCCTTGATCATTCGCTTATGAAGTGAGCGAACCGATGCCTCTAATAAATCGCTGGGTTCAGTTCGCGGTGATTGGTGCGGCGATTGGAATCGTTGCGATCACAATCCTGTCGCGCAAGCAGACGAGAGAAGTCGCTACCGTCCAACCAAGCGTGAAGCAATCGGTGGCCGTCGGGCCCTTGATGGAGATCGATCCGACCGAGTCTGCCCGTGCGGGGCGAGAACGGGATGACAACGCGCTCAACATGAAATTCTGCTGGTGTCCGCCTGGAAAGTACCGAATGGGGCCTGCTCGAAGTTTGGTGGACGTCGAACTCACGCACGGTTACTGGTTGGGGAAATTCGAAGTAACTCAGGCGCAGTGGATGCGGGTGACGGGGTTGTCGTTACGTGAGCAACGCGCGAAAGACCCTGATCAGCCGCGTCCGGTGGGTGATGGCACGATGCGCGACCATGTGGGCGAAGGCTCCAATCACCCGATTTACTTCGTGAGCCATACCGAAGCTGAGGAGTTTTGCCAGAAGCTAACGACGAGCGAACGCGAAGCGGGGCGATTGGAAGTAGGCTGGATTTATCGCCTGCCGACTGAGGCGGAATGGGAGTTTGCGTGCCGCGCAGGAACGACGACGAAGACAGAATTTGCTGACACGATGACCAGCGAGCAAGCGAACTTCGACGGCTCGAAAGCGACGCCTCCCGGCCCCAATCTTCACGAGACAACTGCCGCGGGAAAATACCCCGCGAATGCCTGGGGACTTTGTGACATGCATGGCAATGTCTGGGAGTGGTGTCGCGATGGATACCTTGCAACTCCTGGAGGCGGTGTCGATCCCGAAGAGTCGCCCAACTCCGCGAAGCGCTCGTACCGCGGTGGTTGCTGGCATAATCCGGCGTCCCTTTGCGTGGCGACTTCTCGGGCGTGGGGGAATGTCGACGATCGGGGATCAGGGTTGGGCTTTCGCTTGGCGCGGGCGCGAGCACGATAACGCCGGTCATTTCAAGTCACAGTTTAGGTAGAATGACGTAACTTCTTGCGTTGGCGAAGAAAATACCGGCCGTTCCCGGATGTCTGATTAGGAGATTTGGGGATGAAGGGATTGATGCGCCGAGTTTAACGCGTATGCTAGGTCGGTTACGGTCGCACCCATTAGAGGTAGACCCACTCTCTTGATGGACCTCGTTGAGGAAAACGGATCGCCATGCGTAGTGTACAGCGTTTCATGATTGGTGCGGCAATTGCGTCGCTGGGTATGGGCTGGGCGGTTAGCGCCGAAGCCTGCCATGTGTGTCACAAGCCGACCTGCCCGGCCCCCACACCGGCATGTGCCCCGGCGCTTGTGCCGCAGCAGGTGACGACCTACAAAACGGTCGTCGACACGGTGTTTGATCGTGTTACCGAAACCGTGATGCAGAACCGTTGCCGGACCGACTGGAAGACCGAACAGGTGCCGGCGACTCGTACGGTGGTCGATCGCGTACCTGTGACCGTCACGCAGACTCGCTGCCGCACCGAATTCACCACCGAAACGTTCACTGTGAACCGGACGGTGTGCGAGTACACCCGCGTGCCGAAGACGGTGACGGTGATGGTGCCCCAGCCGAAGACCGTGATGCAGGATCGCGTGGTGACGGTTTGCAAGCCGGTCGTCGACACGGTGATGCAGACGCAGTGCTACACCGTGATGAAGCAGGTTCCGCAGACGAGCTATCGCACCGAGTGCTATACCGAATGCGAAACCGTGAACGAGTCGCGCCAGGTTTGCGAAACGGTTTGGGAAGACGCCCCCGCGCCGAGCGGCCAGGGTGCCGCCGCGAGTGCCCAAAGCACGGTTCGCGTGCCGCGCCAGGTTGTGCGGACGGTTAACGTCGCCCGCCAGGTGCCCGTCACGAAGACTCGCCAGGTGCCGGTGCAGAGCGTCCTGTGCGTTCCCGAACGCCAGACCCGCCAGGTGCCCGTGCAGGTTACCCGGATGGTCCCGGAACAGAAGAACATTCAGGTTCCCGTGACGACCTGCGAAATGGTGCCGCAGCAGCGCACCGTTTACGAGTGCGTGGTGACGCCGAAGGTTGTGGCGCAGACCTGCACCCGCCAGGTGCCGCACACCGTGACCGAGCAGGTTCCCGTGACCATCTACCAGATGAAGTGCCGGCAAGTCACCGAAACTTGCACGCGCAAGGTGCCGGTGATGGTTCAGGAACAGGTTCCCGTCAACGTCACCCGTTGCGTTCCTCGCCAGGTGACGCGCCAGGTTGCCTGCACGCAGACCGTTTGGGTTCCGGCCGCCGCGCCGACGAGCCAGGTCGCCTCGGGCCAGGCCTCGCCACAGAGCTAATTGGCTCTTCGCGGAATTCGCGTTCCAAACGAAAGACCCCTGAGTTTTACTCGGGGGTCTTTTCTTTTTGGTCATTCCGCACTTTGTGCTTGCTCACGACAATGTGAATCGGTCTGATGGAAACTCGTTCTTGTCTTCCGCACGATCGTGACAGGTTTTGCTCAATGAGAGTTGCCATGAACATGATTAAACGATCGAACATAAGGCGAATTCTGGCTGCTTTTGGTCTCATTTTCCAAGCGGTGGCGGTTGCACAGGCTCAAACTGACGATGATCTGATTCGCCGCGTTCCGTCGTCAGCGAACGTTGTGGTGCGCGTTCATGTGCAGCCGATTCTCGATAGTGTGATCGGCCGGCGGGAGGAATGGGCGGCAAAGCAGGAAGCCAAAACTCGCGCAGGATTGGCCATTCCAACCGACGCACGAACGCTTGTATTCGCATCCAAGGTCGATTGGACGAATCAACTCAAGTCGGCGTGGGATATTGGAATGGTGTCGAGTTCGCAGGAAAACTCGGTCGCGTCGATTGCGAAGCTCGATGGTGGTTATGTCGACACAGTAGAAGGCGTGGAAACCGCGTATTTGCCGCGAAATGCGTATGTGGCGTCAATTGCGCCACAGGCCTTGGCGATTATGTTTCCGGCAAATCGTCAGGAACTGGCGCAGTGGTTGAGTACCACCAATACTCGCAAGTCCGCTGCTCTGTCGACCTACCTGGGAAATGCGTTCAGAGACGAAGCACGCGCTCATTATGTTCTGGCTTGCGACACTTCAAATCTGCTGGCGATTCCACAAGTGAAATCGCGACTGCGCGATAGCGTTTCGCTGCGAGAAAAGGAAGTCGATCTTGAGGCGTATGCAAACATTCTGGCGAGCCTGCGAGGAATCACCCTCGTAGCCAACTTCAACAGCGCGGTCGACACCAAGCTCCAGGCAGATTTCGCCCTCGATGCATCGCCGATTCGGCAATACGGCCGGCAGCTCATTCTCGAAGCGCTCGAAGAACAGGGAATCAGTTTGCCGGAAATGCGTGAGTGGCGGATGTCGGTGGTGGGGAAATCGGTCCGGCTCGAGGGGCGGTTAGGCTTGAATTCCTTGCCACTTCTGGCCGGATTCGTTGCGATTCCCACAAGCACTGTACCCAACGGCAAGGAAGTACCGCCCGACCCGAGCCAGTTTGACAAACAATTGACCGCCGAGAAGGCGAGCAAGAAATACTACGACGAGGTCGTCCGGATGATTGACGACCTCCGGTCCAAGGCCAGGGGCAATCAGGGCTACCATATGAGCGTTTGGGTCGATCGCTATGCGCTACAGATCGATCGGTTGCCGATTCTCAACGTTGATGAAGACATGCTCGAATATGGCACGTTCGTTTCGTCGGCTCTGCGAAGTGTGCGCAACGTGAACATGCAAACTCGCGCCAACCAGAGATATACCCAGGCCACCAACTCTGCGAATTCGGGCGCCGGCTACGGCTACTACAACGATATCGAAGCCAACGCCACGATGCTCCGCCGCCAGGCTGATGCGATGATCTCAGTGAATGTGAACAACATCTGGACCGTACTGGAAACCAAAACGGCGGAGATTCGCCGCAAGGAAACGCAAAAGTACGAGACGGAGTTTTGAATCACCAGTGCATCACGAAACCGCCATCGACGTTGATTGTTTGACCGGTGACGTGCTCGGTGCGTGCCGACGAGAGAAAGACGATCATATCGGCAATCGATTCAGGCGTTTGCCACTTTCCGAGTGGTACGACCGATTTGATCTTGCGTTCGGCCCAGATGTCGTAAGTCAGGCGATCGGCGGCGTCGGCCTGGTCGTGCCACGCTTGCCAGACTGACCGATTGAGCGGAGTTTGCACCATGCCGGGGCAAACGGTATTTACGCGAATCCCGTTGGCGGCGAGGTCTTTTGCGAGGCATTGTGCGAAGTTGATGTTCGCTGCTTTCGAGGCGCTGTAGGGCGGGTCGGTTTGCGAGCCGATTTGACCGGCCACTGAAGCGATGAAGACCATTGTGCCGCGCTTGCGTTCGCTCATATTTGGCGCGACGACGTGGGCGATGTTCGTCATCCCCATGATGTTGATTTGTAGAACCCGGGGCCAATCGCTGGGCGCGAGATTCGTGAACGGAAAGCCAAACTTGCCCGAGCCAATTGCTGCGGCGTGCACGAGATGATCGACCGGACCAAGCCCCTGCTCCGTCGCGTCATTCGCGGCGCGAACGGCGAGTTCATCGGTAACGTCGACCGACTGTCCATACGTTTGAACGCCAAACTCAGCGCAAAGCTCGCGCGCGACTTCAACGGTGGATTCGCTGCGATCCCACAGTGCAACATTCGCGCCTTCCTGAGCGAACTTACGGGCCACTGCCAGACCAATTCCGCTGGCGCCACCGACAATCAACGCGACGTGCCCTTTGAGTTCGAGATCCATTCAATCGTTCCTGCATTCGGGTTCGGAGCGAAACGGTCGACGCGTCCAAGAGGCACGTCGACCGTCTAGATGATGTTTCGCGTGCTTAATTCTTAATCGGTTTCACGCGGACGTTGCGATAGCGCACGAATTGCTTGGTGAAATCGCCGCCGCCGTGAACCTGAACGCCGATGCGGCCCTTGTCGGGCAGACGTTTCTCGGTTTCGGTCCACTCCATGATTTTCACGCCGTTGATCCACGTTGTGATGTGCGGCGGATTGCCGACGACGCGTGCGCGAAGCTCATTCCACTGGCCGTGCTTCCAGAAATTCGGCCATTTTTCCACGGTAAGCGGGAACGGCGTCGGAGTTTTGACACCGCCGACTTCTTCGAGCACCTCGATGCTCTCGGGGCGATCTTTAAATTGGTAATTGCGCAAGTGAGGCTTGCCGCCAAGCCCTTCGCCGTAAATGCCCATCACGTTGCCGCCCGAGTGGTAGTCGATCATCGCCTGATAGCACTTGCCGTCCTCGGTGGAACGCAGGAAAAGGCCGCTATCGGGGCCGAAGTCGTTGTTCATCTCGAGCGCGACCTCGAAATCGCCGTACTCATCATCGGTGAGCAGAATTCCGCCGTTGCCGGGAATATCCTGACTGCCGATGATCGCGCCGTCTTCAATCACCCAGCGCCCGCCCGATTTGTGCTTGCTCGTCCCGCTGTGGCCGCTCTTCGCGCTGATGTGCCACCCATTGAGCGTTTTGCCGTCGGTCAGCGAAGCGAATCCTTCGTCCTTCGCGCCGTCGGCATATGCTGAAATCGCCAGGCATGCAGCCAGGCTCAGCGTCGCGCAGATGCACTTCATGTGTCGTAACCCTCGCGCGGAAATGGTGGGAGAGCGCCTCAGTTGCCGGCCACGTATCGTAACGTTTCGCTCGCGAGGTGCAATCGTTTCAAGGGACGAGTTGATAGGTGACGAACGCGATTTTCTTGCCATCCGGCGAAAAGCAAGGCACGTTGATTGTCCCCTGCCCGCCGAATAGACGCGCAAGAACGTCGATTTTCTTCGTCGCGAGATTCATACGACGAAGTTGAACGTCTTTGTTCTCAGGATGACCGGTGACATCTTTATCATAGGTCAAGAAGACCATGGTTTTGCCGTCGGGCGACAGGTGCGGAAACCAATTGTTTTGCTCGTCGGTCGTAACCGGTTCTTGCTCGCTACCGTCAGCCTTCATACGCCAGATTTGCATCAGGCCGGTGCGCGTTGAGTTGAAGTAAATGAATCGAGCGTCGGGCGAATATTCGGGACCGTCATCAAGGCCCTTTGCGGTTGTGAGACGCGTTTCCGCGCCGCCGGATGCGGGAATCGTGTAGATGTCAAACTCACCATTACGCTCGGCACAGTACGCGAGCGTTTGACCGTCAGGCGACCAACCGTGCCAGTAGGATGGTCCAACCGGGGTGATCAACTTCGGCGTTCCTCCGGTGATGGGCAACGTGTAAATCAGCGATTTCTGTTGGCCTTGCGAATGGTCGCTAATCGCGAGCATTTTGCCGTCGGGCGATAGGCCGTGATCGTTATTGCAGCGAATGGCGAAGCCGGTGTCGAGCACGGTCGGCGTGCCGCCGGTTGCAGGGATCGTGTGGATACGGCCGCCGCTGTTATAGAGTAGCGTCTTCCCGTCGCGAAGCCAGTTTGGCGCTTCGATGCGAGTCGGTGTGACATACACCACGCGGCGATCGGTTGAGGCGAGCGATTGGGTTTCGAGTGTGCTGTAGAGCGTTGGTTTGCCAATTGCGGCCGGAAGCGGCGAGATCAATTCAATCTTCTCGAATACCGCGGTCTCGACCACGTTTGCATTGTGCGAGCACACGCCGAGGCCGAGGTAGAACGGCTCGGTGAATTCGATTTTCGTGGCTGCGCCAGAGAACTGGAACTTGCCGTCATCGCCGGCGAAGTCGAGCGTCGTGTACTTGCCGCGCTTCGTCAGTCGAACTCGTTTGGGTGCCGATACGTTGGCCTGAACCTCGTGTGTATTAGCACCCTTCACATCGCGAAATTGCAGCGACGTAAGTCCGTCGCCGTGAATTGCCGCATCGACATACGCGGAATCGGCGTCGAGCGACTGGCGGATCATCAGGCAGGCTTTGCGGTGGGGGTCGACTCCTTTTCCGGCAAAGCCAACCGTTGCAGCGAGTGAAAGATCACCCGACGCTTTCGTCCAAGCGAAGTGGAATGCGTCGGTCGCGAACCACATGTTGGCGCCGCTGCCGGTGAGAGTGTACGACTGCTCGGCCGCATCGAACTTTGTTGAACCGGGATGGAGAACGCTGCCGACATCGGTGCGATCGGCAAATATTGGCGGACGCGGTTCGTCTGCGCGAATCGTATGAAAGAGCGCTAAAACCGAAGCGAGCGTCAGCGCGATGCGTTTCATCGGGCCATTCCTGTTGGTGATTGAATCAACGGAATTGAACGCAGTCTACGCGAGAATTTCCTTCACAACATGGCCATGCACGTCGGTAAGGCGACGATCAATTCCGCTGTGGCGAACGCTCAGCTTTTCGTGATTGATGCCGAGCAGATGGAGAATTGTCGCATGGAAGTCGTAGGTCGTCGTCACGCCTTCGACGGCTTTCCAGGACCATTCGTCGCTGCGGCCGTGCGCGACACCTGGCTTGATTCCCGCGCCCGCGAACCAAGAGACGAACGTGCCGCCGTTGTGGTCGCGACCGACGCTCGCCTGGCTGAACGGCATGCGGCCGAACTCGGTCGTCCAGATGAGCAATGTGTCTTGGAGCAAGCCACGCGATTTGAGATCGGCGAGGAGTGCGGCGGCGGGTTGATCCATGCCCTTCGCGGCGAAGGCGGTTTCTTTTTCGATGTTCGTGTGATTATCCCAGTTCGCCGAACCGCCGCCGAGGCCACTCCAAACTTGAACGAAACGGACGCCGCGTTCGATCATTCGTCGGGCGAGCAAACAGCGACGGCCGAAGTCGGCAGTTTCGGATTGGTCGAAGCCGTAGAGGGTTTTCGTCGCCGCTGACTCGCCGGCGAGGTCGAGTAAATCTGGTGCGGCGAGTTGAAGTTTCGCGGCGAGTTCGTAGCTTTTGATTCGCGCGGTGAGTCGCGAGTCATCGTGCCGATCGTTGGCGTGCTGCTGATTCATTTTCCGCAGCAACTCAAGGCCGTCGGCCCGACTGGCTGGTGTGATTTGTTTTGCACTCGCCGGCGGCCTGAGATTGGTAATCGGCTGCGGGGCTGAGGCGTTGATGACGGCGCCCTGGTGATTGGCGGGGAGGAAGCCGGCGGTGAACGCGCTTCGGCCGTTGTAAGGCAGGCCGCGACCATCGGGCAGCACGACGAAGGCGGGAACGTTGTCCGCCAGACTGCCGAGCGCGTAGGAGACCCACGCGCCTGCGCAGGGGAATCCTGGGAGGATAAATCCGCTTGTTTGGAGATAGGATGCTGGGCCGTGGACGTTCGATTTCGACTGCATTGCCATCAGGAAAGTCATGTCGTCGACATGCTTGGAGAGGTGCGGCAGCACACTGCTCACCCAGCGGCCGGTGTGGCCATGCTGTGCCCATTTGAATGGGCTTTTCATGATTGCGCCGGGAGTGCTGATGCTGGCCTCAACGCGTTCTCCGTTACCGGGATCAAACGGCTTGCCGTGTTTGGCGATGAGCGCGGGTTTGTAGTCGAAGAGATCGCACTGGCTGGCCCCGCCCGTCATAAAAAGCTGGATGACGCGCTTTACCTTCGGCGGATGATCGAACGCGACGCTTGCCGATGCGTCTTGTCCCAGCAGCGATGCGAGCGCGAGTCCTCCCATTCCGGTGCCGAGTGTGCTCAGAAAGTCGCGTCGATGAATTTGCGCACTCATGAGCAATTAATCCAAATAGAGAAATTCATTACTGTTCACCAAAAAATGGCATGCGTTGGCGAGGCCGTGTTTGCGGGTATATGCCGCAAACTGATTGCGTTCTTCGAGTTTTGGAGCTCGTTGAAGGACGATGCGGAAGAGTGAATCGATGGGATCGCGACCTTTTGCTTCGCGTTCGGCGCGGGCGGCGATGTGTTCGCACTGACGAATCACGAAAGGATGATTCAGCAGCGTGAAGGCCTGAAAGACGGTTGTCGACTGGCCGCGAACGGGAGTGAGGGCTCCGCCATCGGGGGCGTCGAGGGCATCCATGAACGGGTCTGCAACGGTGCGGAAAATGAACCGATAGATGGCTCTGCGTTGGTTTTCGGGAGCGTCGGGGGCGAAGTTGTCGTAGTCGAGAAACGGCGGTGCGCCGCCAAGGGGCATGAACGTTGCGCTGCCCTTATTCACGAATTGCACGGCCGGCGGACCGCCCATTTTGAGATCGATGCGACCGCCGAGTTGGAGCAAACTGTCACGCAATTGTTCGGCGGTCAGGCGCGTGCGATTCATGCGCCAGAGCCAGCGATTATCGGCGTCGCGAGCGACGAGATCGGGGCGATGCGCGACCGATTGCCGATATGTCTCGCTCGTCACAATGAGCCGGTGTAATGCCTTGAGCGAACCCTTGGCGTCGTCTCGAAACCAGGCGGCGAGCCAGTCGATGAGTTCGGGGTGAGTGGGAACGCCGCCCATTTTGCCGAAGTCGTTGGGCGTATCGCAGATTCCGCGACCGAAATGATAATGCCAGACCCGATTCACGATACAGCGCCAGGTGAGCGCGTTGCGGTCATCGGTGAGCCATTTCGCGAGCGCGGCGCGGCGAGTTGATTCGTCGTTCGCGTCACTGATTTGCAATCGTCCGTCGAGTCCCTCAACACATGAAAGCGTGCCGGGCTCGACAAGTTCCCCGGGCTTGTTGAGGTCGCCACGCAGCAAGATGTGAATCGGCCGCGGTGACGCCGGTGGTTTGAAATTGGCGTTAGGTTTGAAGTCGCGCGAAACGGCGTACACAGCTTCGGGAGTTGGCAAGGTTCGGAGCGCACGCTCGACTTCGGTTTCGAGGGTGCGCAGGGCGATTTCTTTTTGCTCGTCGGCGGTACGTTGCGATGCGGGTTTACGCAGAAGCACAGCGAACGTCGCGGGCAATGGCGGGCGCTTATTGGGGGGAACTACGCTCGTGCAATAACTCAGCCGAAAGCGGCCGAGTTGATGGCCGGTTGTTCCGTTGTGTTCGAGGCGGATGATGAGCGTCGTGCCGCCTTCGTGACCGAGCGGTTGCTTAAGCTCGAACACAGCCTCGTGCGGCTCGCCGTAACGCGGGTGAACGCTCCAATTCGTGTTCGGCAGGCCGTCGATTGCGTTTGACGCGGGGTCGTTCGTGTCGCTGTGATCGGCAGTGGCTGATGCGAATTCGACGGCCTTCGCACCTTGGGTTTCGCCGCGCGATGGCTGGGCCTGAACGCGGAATTCCGTGAGGTGGATGTTACCCGAAGGGTCGTAACGGCCCGGGCCTTTTCCGGGCAGACGATCGTCGGGCAAGGCTTCGAGACGCAGGGCGCGGATGTCGCTTGCGTTCACCTGCGCGGTGACGATGAACGTATCTTTCTCGGGGCGATCTCCGCCAACGAACCAGGAACCGTCACGCTGGCGTGCGAAGGTTGTGGCGACGCCGCTGGTGTTCGTCGCGCTCACGACATCGAGAGGTTGCCAGGTCTGGTTGCGATTTTCGAATTCGTGTGTAAGTCGTTCGACCTTCTCTTTCACGTCTTTCGATTCAAGCGACTTGATCACTGCTGGATCGCGCTTTGCAATCGCACGTTGTTGCGCGAGCAATTCCTTGCGCTTGGTAAATACGGCAGGGTCGCGGTCGTAGGTGCGATCAACTCGGTCGATGCCGGCGAAGACGGCTTGCAGACTGTAATATTCGCGCTGAGATATGGGATCGAACTTGTGATTGTGACAACGAGCGCAGTGGATTGTCAGGCCCTGAAACGTGCTCATCACGGTCGTGACGATGTCGTCGCGATCGAGCACCTGGCCGAGGAAATGATCGGACGAGTCGTCGCGCACTGTGACCATCAGGGTGTCGTCCCATGGGCCGGCCGCGAGAAAGCCAAGCGCGGGGATTGCGTGGGGATCGTTGGGAAAGAGAGCGTCGCCTGCGACCTGTTCCTGGACGAATCGAGCGTAAGGTTTGTCGTCGTTGAAGGCGCGAATGACGTAGTCGCGATATGGCCAGGCGTTGGGCCGGGCGTAGTCGTGGTCGTTGCCGTGCGTGTCGGCATAGTGGGCGACGTCGAGCCAGTGGCGAGCCCAATGTTCACCATAACGCGGTGAGTCGAGCAGCCGCGTCACGAGTTTGTCGTAAGCGTTGTTTGATTTATCGGAAAGGAACGCGTCGACTTCCTCGGGCGTCGGCGGTAGACCGGTGAGGTCGTACGTGAGGCGACGGATTAGCGTACGACGATCGGCCTCGGGCGATGGTGATGCTTTTCTGTTTGAGAGTTCGGCGCGAATGAATGCGTCGATCGGATTTGCGGTGGCGAGAGGGAGCCTTGGCTTAACCAATGGCTTCAGCGACCATTGCGTCTGCGATTTGGTCGACGTACCAGCAAGGTTGTCGGGCCAGGCGGGACCGGCGTCGATCCAGGCGCGAAGGATCTCGATTTCGGAGGACGTTAGCCGTGGCTTGCCGCTTTTCGGCGGCGGCATCAGCGTTGCCTCGTCCTTGCCCTCGACGAACTCGATCAGCCGGCTTTCGCTTGCTTTGTGTGGGACGATCGCGGGCTCGCCACTATCACCGCCGCGAATGGCTGTGTCGCGGACGTCGAGCCGGTAGCCACTCTTCGCCTTCTCGGGCCCGTGGCAACCGAGGCAACTGCGTTCGAGGATCGGCCGGACATCTCGCACGAAATCCGGAGGTGCGGCTAAGAGTGTGTTGGTCGCAAGATGGCTGGTAATGAGAGCAAGGGCGAGGGATCTCAGCCGGTTTCGACTGGCTGTGAGATGCGAAATAACGCACGTCATGATTCGCGATAAATAATAAACATAAATAAAATTATTGTGATCAAGCGTGCGGCGCCACGGGGTTGTCGTCACAGTGTGGCGCATCGGGTTCACGCGGGGCGAGGTTTGGCAGGGTTCACGCACGGAGCGACCGGGGAACCTCAGACTAACCGATTGGGACGTCGATTCCGAATAGAAATCGTCGCGCCAGCCGCTTCATTTCGACCAGATTCGTAATGACGATAGCGAAGAGGTGCTGATTTTGCAGAAATGCGATGCGACTTACCGATCTAACCTCACGACTTTCGCGTACGACCGCGTTTGCCGCGTTCGGGCGAAGTGACGGCCTGGAGCATCGCTGCCAGACGCCGCGAAGCCTCGCCATTATAAGCCGAAAGTTCAGCCATTTCGGCGAAACTGAGCTGTGGGTCTGGGAATGGGAGTTTACCCTGGGCCTCGTCGAGCGTGACTTTGAGCGAATAGCAGCGATCGGATCTTTGGATCTTGATCGCGCAGCGCTTCAGGAGGTCGAGCTCGCGATAAAAGGTGCGAAGGCCAACGTTGAGCGCCAGCAAGAGCCGGTCGCGATCGCTCGGCTGTTCGCTCAAAAGCTGCACGAGGCGGTAGAGCCGCGACGCCCGCGCCATCGTGATACTCACAGAAGGTCGACGCCGACCCGCATTCACTCTCGCCATCGGAAGCTGCTCCCTATCATGCTTCAACAACCCTTGCCATCCATGCTTGCAACAATTCATCCATCCGGATTATGATTATCGTACGGAATCTAACGATTAGTTCAAGTCTGCCGAGAAAGAGGCCGAAAGAAAAGGATGGTACGGCAAAGAGTCTGCCGTAGTCGTGGCCTCGGCAGGGGACGCCGGGGTTAGCGACGGACGGAAGACGGCGAGAGCATGAAAGCGAAAAGCTCGCCGGCGCTTCGGGTTAGGCCGAGGCGTGATAGGATGGGCGGGCCGGCCGAGGCCCTGGGAGCTTCGATCCATGGCGATGCGGAATAAGCCAATGCGGTTCCGGGCGATTCGACCCGCGACGGAAAGTCTCGAGGGCAGGAGCTTGCTCTCGGGTGTCGTCTCCGGGATCAATACCGAAGGAGACGCGTGGACCCTGAAGCTGATCGGCCCCGGGAGCATTCACGTCTCGAAACAGCCGGACGCGAACGGTAACCCGACGGCGCTGACGTCTCCGACCGAAATCGACACGATCACGATCGCGGGCACCGACCCGCTGACGACCCGGCTGGTGGGAAGCGTTACGCCTTCTGGTAAGGGGGATGGACGCGTCTTCTTCCAGAACCTGGTCGAGGTCGCGAATGCTCGTGAGAACGGTCAGGGAGGCAATGGCCTCCTGTCGATCGACATTCCCGGCTTCTGGCTGGGGCTAACAGCAGCCACCGCGCCGACAACCTCGTCGGGCACCGAACCGGGGATTTCGATTCCCGATGGCACGGCGACACTCCGCTTCGGCGGCGTCGACACGACTGCTTTCTTTGGCACAGATCCCACGAAGAACCTGGCCAGCAACGGCCAGAGCGATCAGTTCCAGGTCGATATCGGCACGCCGGTGTATGCGGGCGTCCGAATCATCATCGACAAGTCGATCACGAGCGCGGCCGCTGCGACCTCGAGCACCGGATCGACGACTCAGGACGGTGTAACGTTCTCCGTCGTCGGCCGCCTGGGGATTTTCCAGGCGAACGAGATCGACGGCAACACGACGCTCTCGCCGGGCTCGTTCCCGACGGCGGGCGGCACGATCGTGCAGTCGAACACAAGCGCAGCGTCGGGCGTCATCGGCCAGATTGGCACGGTGCGTGTCGGAACGAATGCGACGAACCTGTTCGTGGGCACGAACGGTCTGATCCACGAAATGTTCATCGGTGGCGAGACGAACAATCTCTCGGTCATCGCTCCGGCCGGTACGAAGAACCTGTACTTCGGCAAGGGGCTCGACACGTCCCACATCCTCACTCACACGATCAGCAGCCTGAAGGCGAACCGTGGCGCGATCGGCTCCGAAGTGATCTCGGAACGCCAGATCGGCAACATTCAGCTCGGTGGCGACGCGGTCGACTCGACCTTCCAGTCGGGTTACAACCAGCAGCTTTCCGCGGCCTACTCGAACCCGTCGTCGATCCCCACTCCGACCCCGCAGGCGGGTGGCTCGATCCGGGCGACGGTTGCCGGAAACGTCACGAACTCGGTGTTTGCTGCGTCGTACGCTCCCGACGCGACGGGAACATTCGGCAACAGCGATGGGTTCGCCCTGCCCTTGGGCAAGATCCAGGCTCGCGTCGAAGGGACGATCGACAACTCGACGGCAACGCCGGCGAATCCGACCGTCGCGTTCTACGCGAAGCAGGTGCACATCACGGGCGGAGCGGTGGTACCGCCGAACGTGCCGGAAGCACCGTTCAAGGGACCACTCACGCCTCGCAAGCTGCCGGGCATTCGTCACCCGTACTTCAACTTCAAGAACCGGGTGTAATTCAGGCGAAAAAACGGCGAAAGCAAACAGCAAACCCCGCTCGCGAACCAACTGGTCGCAAGCGGGGTTTGTTCGCTTCTGGAATGCCTTTGCTCAGAGCGGCTTGAGATAGGGTGTCAGGCAGAGCGAGATCGCATCGCGGTGATAGTTGAGCCGAGCCGCCAGATCAAGTAATTCTTTTGCTTGAGAAGGCTGGCGCTGCGCCAGGACGGTGAGAAGCACGCGTTTGGTCGCTGTCGAGATCGGCAAGCGCTCCGCCAAGCGCTTCGTGTTTGGCGTTTTGCCGCTAAGAAGGTCAGCAAAGATTCGTTCGTCTCTCGCGCCCTTGCCAAGTCGTTCGAGCAAGGATGTCCACTGCTTCTCCGCAAGTTCTTTTTTCCCGGCGCGACTCGCGGCAAGGTACACGAGTCCGATCCGAGCGGTCTCATCGCCGCGGCTTTTGACGATCCGGTCGGCCGCACCGGCAATATCACCCTTCAACAGCGCAGCTTCGAGTGTCGATTCCTTGCTATCAAAGGCCGCTAAATACCCGGGTTCGTCGTTCAAATAGCAGGATAGCAACGCCTTGAGGGCCTTCTTCGAGTCCTCTGCGCGAGGGTCGTTGGGAATCGCCTTCGTCACATCGTCGACAGCCTTTCGCGCCTCGGCCGTGTTGCCACGTACGGCTTCGGCGCGAGCCATCTCGAGCATTGCTGGGATGTGTTTGTCGGGAACGTTCGCCTCAGAGCGGAGGATTGGTATCAGTGTGTCAAAATCGCGGTCGGCGAGTAGCGCTTCGCGGTAATTGCGATCGATCATGAAGACCTTGGGAGCTGACTTCAAGGACTTCTGGAAACTCTTCACCGCATCTTTGAATTTGCCTTCGGCGAGCGCTCGTGAGCCGATTCCAGCCGCAGGGTAGCTCGACGCCACCTTGGCATTATCCGCCTCGCGATAGAGACGATCTGATTCATCGAAATCCGGCTCGGTGCGGCCGAGCAAATAGATCGCGTTGGGATCCCGTTGAGTGTCGTTGACGAGCTTTTGATAGCGCGGACGCAGATCGGTTTCCGGATGCACGCGTTCCATTAGCGTCTGATAGGCGCGGTGCCATTCGACGAGGATCGGTTTCGTATCGAGACGCGTTTCAAGGAACGCGAGCGCGTCTTTTTCCGGAAGCATCTGCACGACATATCCCAGCAACCACGTGTTGCCGGGGTCGATTGCGAGATAACGCGCGCAGAATTTAAATTGTTCCTGCTGCGGAACTCGCTCGGTCAGGAGTTCCACAACTTCCGCAGGATCGTCAAAAATCGGTGCTTGTATTACCCGAGTCTTGGTGACGTGCGAGTTTTTTTCCACCTTCATCTTCGCGGGGAATTCCTCGAACACGTAGTTCATGCCGGTGATGCTGTAAGTTGGTGTGCCAAAAAGCACCTCAGGCGGTCCAGAAGGCGGCGCCACGCCGTACGTCACCGTTTGTTTCAAGAGAATGGCGGACCGGTCTGGATTGATGATGAATGTGAAGTTGTCGAACGGACGAGTCCAGAAAGGGGTTTCGATGTGCATCTGCACCGCATCGAGACCCGGTTTCGCGTCATCGAATGTGACTGCAACATCTCCTTCGGGAACCTTGGCACGCGTCGGCATGCCAGGAATAAGCTTGTATGACTTGCCACCGATCGACACGGAATACACCACATTCGTGCCGTTGACGAGAAAGACTGTTCGTGCGGCTCCTTTGGCGAATGCTGCGCCGAAGTAAGCGATAATGAGCGCTGAAATGATCGCAACCGGAATCAACTGGGCAAAGTTGAACGACCAGCCGCCTCGCTGATAGCCTGACCGTTTATCGGCGAGGATTTTCGACGGGATACGTTTGGCCGATCCATGGTTTCGTTCGGAAATCTTGCGCTGCTTGCGATATTCCTTGCCGCTGGCCCACTGCGGGAACGCATCGTCGCGCGCGTCCATCACTTCGAGTGCCCGCGCGTGATCTCCCTGTGCCTGAAATCCTGCAGCGAGGTAATAGATATGCCCGGCGACGTCTGACTTGCGCTCGGTGATGATGTGCTGGAGATAGGGAATCGCCTCTTCGGGACGATCTTGCTTGAGCAGGCTCCAGCCCAGCCATTCGCGATCTTCGGGCCTGTCTTCGACTTCAATTGCCTTGCGGTACGCCTGCTCGGCCTCGGGCCAGTTGCTGAAATAGACAAACCCCGCGCCGATTTTGCGCTGCAGCTCGGCGTCGTTTGCGAGCGAGCCTTGCATTGAATCGATGACGCTCAGCAGAAACGGCTCGTCTTGATAAGCGATTGCGAACTGTGCGGCTGCAAGTGCGACTTTTCGGTTGTGGCGATCCTGGTCGAGTTGATCGAGCAAGTCGCCGGCGTCCATCATCTTGGCCTTTTCCCAGTCGCGAAGGCGCAGCACTCGGTGCTTCGAACACGCTCCGCACTGGTTGAGCACGCGCTTTTTTGCAAGCGGGATGACCGGGATGAAGAGAATCGTGAAGAAGAGGGTTGTGTCGTAGGAAGTCAGTTCGGCAGTGCGGTTACAGGATTCGCATGTGCCATTCACAGTCAGCTTGTTGCGCTTGCCGTAGTACCAGGTGCCGATTCCGTTGACAACGTGTGGCATGAGCGGGCGACCTCGAGCAGATAGAGGGTAGGTCGTCATCACGTTCATCACGCAGCGAGAACTTGCGTGGGAACGCGTACCAAAGCGGAGAGAAATGGCGTGCCGAAGCCCTGAATCGGGCGACACCCGAGTTTGCGCGAGTCGTTATGAAGATGCAAGCGAACAGCCATGGTTGTTTCGTACAGGCAGCAACACAAAGCGTGCTTACACGAGAAATTAAGCGGCGATTCATGGCCTCTTCACGAAGGGTTGCGTTCCAGGCTTGAGCTCAGGCAATTCGGGTCATGGCAAGTTGCTTGTTGACTGACATTCTCGTTTCGAAAGATTTGGAGGTCATACCTCTATCGCGCATGGATGTTTCCAGGCAGAATCGTCGGGGGTGAATGGTAAAACCTGCTGGCTGGAGCGTCGTTCATGTCTGCGTCTGCCGACCGCGATCTCCTGTTTGGACTGGTTGCGCTTCAGAATCACTTCATCGACCAGTCGGATCTGATCGCGGCGTTCCACTCGTGGTGCGAAGATCGGACGCGGCCGCTCGCGCGCATTTTGTCCGAACGCGGCGCAATCGAAACGGAATCGGCTCCGCTTTTGGACGCAATCGTCGCTCGCCATCTCGCGCGATTTGATGGAGATGCTGCGAAAGGGCTGGCGGCGCTTAGCTCGGTCGAATCGGCCCGTGAAGCGCTTTCGATTCTGCCCGATCCAGAAATTCAAGCGAGCCTCGTTCACGTCGACACCTTGCTCGACGACGAAGTTCCGGCGACGCGAATGCCGCTCGATTCCGAGCTTCCGCCGATCGCGCGGTTCCGCATTCTTCGGCCACACGCGCGGGGCGGGTTGGGCAAGGTATCGGTCGCGCTCGACAAAGAGTTGGGACGTGAGGTCGCGTTCAAGGAGATTCGTGAAGAACACGCCGATCGCCGACCGAGCCGGCAGCGATTTCAGCTCGAAGCCGAAATCACCGGGAGCCTTGAGCATCCTGGCGTCGTTCCGGTTTATAGCCTGGGCCAGGACGGAACAGGTCGGCCGTACTACGCGATGCGATTCATTCGCGGCGAGAGTTTACAGGACGCGATCCGGCGTTTCCGCGAGGCCGACGCCGACCCGAAACGCGCGCCTGGCGAACGCCAGCTCGCGCTTCGCAAATTGCTCGGGCGATTCATCGACGTTTGCAACACCATTGCTTACGCACACAGCCGCGGCGTGCTGCATCGCGATCTCAAGCCGGCGAATATCATGCTCGGGGATTTTGGCGAGACGCTGGTCGTCGACTGGGGATTGGCGAAGGTGCTGGGATCGCCCGAGCCGGGTAGCGGTCAGCCCTTGTTGCATCCAGGAAGTGGATCGGGATCGAGCGACACGCAACATGGAACGGCGCTTGGAACTCCGGGGTTTATCAGTCCGGAACAGGCGTTGGGGAAGCTCGAATCGCTGGGGCCGGCGAGTGACATCTACAGTCTTGGCGCGACACTTTACGTGTTGCTGACCGGTAAGCCGCCGTTTGAAGGCCCGGCCGATGCGGTGCTTGCACGCGTACCTCGTGGTGATTTTCCAACTCCCCGGCGAGTTGATCCTACTGTGCCAAAACCGCTGGAGTCGATTTGCCTCAAGGCGATGCAACTCGAGCCAGTCGATCGTTACGCTTCGGCTCGCGCGTTTGCTGAAGAGATCGAGCACTGGCTGGCGGATGAGCCCGTTTCGGCCCATCAGGAAACGGTGACCGCGCGTGCCGCTCGCTGGACGAGGCGACATCGCGCGGCGACGCTTGCCGGTGTTGCGGCGCTTGCGGTGATCAGCTTGATTTCAAGTGTTGCTTTCGTGGCGGTGCGACATGCGCTTGATTCGGAAGGCCAGGCTCTATTGGCTCAACGCAGCGCCACTGCCGCGGCCGAACATGACCGCCAGCGAGCCGAACGCAGGGAGACGATGGCGATCTCGGCGATTGAACGCTTCGAACAGGCGGTGATCGACAACCCGCAGCTTCGCGACGATCTGGCGCTCAAGCCGCTGCGCACTACCCTGCTCCACGAACCTCTGGAATTCTCGCGGAACATAAGGCGCGAGTTGCAGGCGGAGGGAGATAATCGCGTCGATGCGCTCGAACGGCTTGCTGATGTCTCATTCTCGCTCGGCCGCACGAGCCGTGAGATCGGCGATCATGTTGATGCGTTTGCCGCGTACCGGGAATCTCTGGCCATTCGCGAACGCCTGACGGCGGAAAATCCCAACGAAGCCCGTTATGCAAAAAACCTCGCGAGCACGCTCAACAACACTGCGCTAATGGCGAGCGTCCTGGGTAAGCGCGACGAGGCGCTGGCCATGTTCAAGCGGGCGATGGAAATCCAGGAATTGTTGGTGCGTTCGACTCCCGGCGCGGTCGGTCCCGAGACCGATCTTGCTGGCACCCTGAATAACTACGCGTCCGAATTGAATGTGACGGGGCAAGTGGAGAACGCTCAGGCGGTTTATGCTCGATCGGTGGGAATTCTCGAAACGCTCGCCCGCGCACGCCCTGAGGACGCGAACATCGGCCGCACGCTTGCCGCAAGTCTGAACAATCTGGGCAACGTGCTTGCGAGCACGGGAAGGCTTCCCGAAGCACTTGAGATTCTTAAACGCGCCCACGCGGTGAGCGAGCGACTGTACGCACGCGACCCGAAAAACGCGGAATTTGCCAGCGATCTGGGGAGTACGTTGAACAACTTCGCGGTGCTACAGCGCAAGGCGAATCAGAAAGATGCCTCGACCGAAAGTGCGAAACAGGCGTTGAAAATTCGCGAACAACTCGCGAAAGAGCATCCGGCTCGCACGAACTTTCAAGTCGACCTCGCAAACAGTTATGCGACGACCGGCAGCCAGGAACAGACCGACGGAAAAGTGCCGGAGGCGCTTGCATCATACAGGCGAGCGCAGGAAGTCCTTGATATGCTGACGCATGACTTTCCCAATATCGGCCAGTATCAGAACGAACTCGCCGCGGTGCTTGAAGACATTGGAAATCTCGAAAGCATACAGGGGAGAAACGAACCGGCACGGGTGGCGTTTGAGCGATCGATCTCGATCCTGGAACAACTCGTCAAGGACAATCCATCGGTACAAAACTACCAGCGCACTCTGGCGATGGCATTGAACAACATCGGTACATTACAAGATTCGATGAATCAAAAAACGGCGGCAATTGCTTCATATCGCCGCGCGTTGCAGATCTACGAAAAGCTCGCCGAATCGAATCCAACGACGCCCAAATATCAGCGCGACCTTTCCACGTGCCACTTCAATATCGGTGCATTGCAGAGCGAGCAAAATCTGCCGAAAGAGGCTCTTGAATCCTATCTCAAGGCGACGGCGATTCTCGACCATCTCGTACGCGATCAGCCGGATCAGCCTGAATACCGGATGGCGCTTGGCATTGGCCTGACGAATCTAGGCGTGCTGCAATCTCGCTCGAATCAGCGTGATGTTGCATACCAAACGCAACTTCGCGCCCGTGAAATTCGCGAAGCACTGGCGACGAAATATCCCAGGGCTGCGGAACTGAAACACCAACTTGGCGCGACGCATTACAACATCGCCTGCCTGCTCGCGCTCAAAGCGGCTGGCGAGAAGGGCGATGCGGCAAAGAGCTTGGCCGATCAGGCGATGGAATCGTTGAAGCAGGCCGATCAATGCGGCTTTGCAAACTGGAAGCTCGCCGCAGTTGATAATGATCTCGCCGCGCTTCGGCCGCGCGGCGATTTCCAGGCCTTGATCAAAAAAGCGGGCGCGACTTCAAAGTAACCGCGCCGCCACAAATCAGGTCGTCTTCTTGAGCTTGATCGCACGGTCGGCGATATCCTTGCGATACCAGCCGCCGTTGAAGCGAATCGTGGCGGCTGCTTCGTAGGCCCGTGCCTTGGCGTCGGCAAACGTGTCGCCAACGGCAGTCACGTTGAGCACGCGTCCGCCGTCCGTCACAGCGCGATCGTCGCGGCCCAGCGATGGGTCGGTTCGAAGCGTGGTCCCGGCATGAAAGACTTTGACATCTTTCATCTTCTCGGCTTCTTCGAGGTTGTTGATCACGCGCCCGCGCTCGTAGTGGCCGGGATAGCCCTCGGACGCCATCACGACAGTCACCGCTGGCCGCTTGTCCCAAACGAGTTCGGTCGAGTCGAGCTTTTCGTCGACAACCGCTTCAAGGGCTTCGAGCAAGTCGCTCTGAAGCCGCATGAAAATCGCCTGGCATTCGGGGTCGCCGAAGCGGACGTTGAATTCGAGAACCTTCGGCCCCTGATTCGTCAGCATCAGGCCCGCGTAAAGCACGCCTCGGAAGGGACGTCGGGCCCGTTTAAGGGCGTGAACAACGGGAACGAGGATCTCGCTTTCAACCTGCGCCATGAGCTCGGGCGTGACGATCTCGGCAGGAGAGTAGGCTCCCATGCCGCCGGTGTTCGGGCCTTCGTCGTTATCGTAGGCGCGCTTGTGATCCTGGCTGGTGACGAGCGGCACGATCGTCCGGCCGTCGGTCAGGGCGAGGATCGAGGTTTCCTGGCCGTCGAGCCGTTCCTCGATGATCAACCGATCGCCTGCGCGGCCGTAAACGCGACGCACCATCACCTGCTCGATCGCGTCGAGCGCTTCCTTGATGTTGTCGCAAACATAGACGCCCTTGCCGGCTGCCAGACCATCGGCCTTGAGGACGAGTCCGACAGGACGTTCCAGCACGTAATTGCGTGCTTCGGCAGCGGTCGCGAAGGGCACGCGTTGGCCGCGTTCCTCGATCTCGATCGAGACGTTGGGTGACAGCATCTCGCGCGGATCCATGATCCGGTCGATCGCTTCGAGGGCTTCGGTCGCGGTGCGGCAGAGGATCGGGTGACGGAGCGTCGAGCGGCCCTTCGAGCGGACGAGCAACGAGACGTCACGCGACATCACATAATGTTCGGCGTCGGGTGCGGAGCGGAAGAGGCGGTAGTCGGCCGTCGGGATGCCGGCCTGGCGCATCAGTTCCTTGGCGAAGACCTTGCTGCCTTCAAGCTCGGCGGCGGCGCGACTGGGGCCGAAGATGCGCAAGCCTTCCTTGATGAAGGCGTCGACGATGCCGAGCGTGAGCGGTTCTTCGGGGCCGACGACGGTGAGGCCGATCCCTTCGCGCTTGGCGAACTGAATGAGGCCGCGGGTGTCGTGAACTTCGATGGGGACGTTCTGGATACCGTCGAAGTGGGTGCCTGCGTTCCCAGGAGCGCAGAAGACCTCGGTAACGCGGGGTGATTGCTTGAGCTTCCAGCAGAGGGCGTGCTCACGCCCCCCCTTACCAACGACGAGAACTTTCAACGGACGACCCCTCACGGACAGATCGAGCCTGGCAACCCCGCCCGGCGTGACTTCTTGGACGAACCCTGTTGGATTGTACTGATTTTCACCCCGCACTGCACAGGGCGAAGCATGCGCCTGCGCACCAGGATTGGAAAAATTGGCGGTAATCCTCTATCATGGGATTCGGTCAACTTCCCCTATCCCCCGCGAACCCGCGTCCCAAGTTCGGTGTCAGCGGTGCGTTTGTCTCGGGGGATATTTGTGTTTGGGTAGCTAGAGGGAGAGGGTTTCAGCCGTGAAGAGCGTTGCCGTGGTGGGTGCGAGCGGGGCCGTGGGAGACGTGATGATCCGCCTGCTGGAGGAACGCAAGTTCCCCGCCGGCACGATCAAGTTCCTTGCCTCCGAGCGCAGCGCGGGTAAACGCGTGATCTTCAACGGCGATTCCTACCCGGTCGAGATCCTCTGCCCCGAGGCGTTCGAAGGCGTCGACATCGTCCTTTCGAGCACGCCGGCGTCGATTTCCCGCGAATTCAGCCCGATCGCCGCGAAGGCGGGCGCCGTGGTAGTCGATAACTCGAGCGCCTGGCGGATGGATCCCGAGGTGCCGCTGGTTGTGCCCGAGGTCAATCCCGGCGACATCCTCAAGCACAAGGGAATCATCGCCAACCCGAACTGCTCGACGATTCAAATGGTCGTCGCGCTCAAGCCCTTGCACGATGCGTTCAAAATCAAGCGCGTGATTGTTTCGACCTATCAGTCGGTATCGGGCGCTGGCCAAAAGGGGATGAGTGAACTGTGGGCTCAAACGCACGCTCGGGTGAACGGCCTCGACGTGCCGGAGCCGAGCAAGTTCCCGCATCCGATCTCGTTCAACTGCGTGCCGCAAATCGACGACTTCCTTCCTTCGGGTTACACGAAGGAAGAGATGAAGATGGTGCTCGAAACCCGCAAAATCATGGGCGACGACAGCATTGACGTCTGCCCGACGTGCGTCCGCGTTCCCGTGCTCTACAGCCACAGCGAGTCGATTCTGATCGAGACCGAGTTGCCGATTACACCCGAGTCGGCGCGTGAGGTTTGGGAAGGCAAGCCGGGGCTGACCGTGGTCGACGACCCATCGGCCAAGCAGTATCCCCTGCCCGACTCGTCGAAAGATCGCGACGACGTGTTCGTCGGCCGTATCCGCCAGGACCTGGGTCGTCCCAACGCCCTGCTCTTCTGGTGCGTGAGCGACAACCTTCGCAAGGGTGCCGCTCTCAACGCGGTGCAGATCGCTGAAGAGCTCGTCAAGCTGACGGCGGTTTCGGCCTGATTGAAACTTTGAAGACCGAGCCCTCGCCTGCGGGCTATCGCAAGCGAGGGCCGATTGCGCCAAATGAATGGGTGTGATCTGTTGTTAGATTCTTATGCGTAATATCAAACTTGTGCTTTCTTATGATGGTACCGATTTTTCGGGTTGGCAGCGGCAAAAAGATCAGCGGACGGTTCAGCAAGACCTAGAAGAAGCAATCGAGCAACTGACCGGCGCGCTACCCAACACGAACGCCTGTGGGCGGACCGATGCCGGCGTTCATGCGCGGGCGCAGGTGGTGAATTTCTATACCGCAAGCCGACACACGCCCGAAGTTTTCGTCAAGGCACTCAACGCGATGTTGCCGCAAGATGTGCGGGTGCTCGAAGCGACGGAGGTGCCGCAAGCGTTTCATGCGACGTTCGATGCGAAGTCGAAGATGTACCGTTACGTCATCGACAACGGGCGCTTTGCCGATCCGTTTCGGCGACGGTATGCAGATCACATCTATCAACCGTTAGATGTTGCGGCGATGCACCGGGCTGGGCAGGCTTTGGTGGGACGGCACGACTTTCACAGCTTCGAGACGAACTGGCCCAATCGCGCGAGCAGCGTGCGGACGATCACGTCGCTCGAAGTGACCAGACCGGATGAAAATACGGTCTGGATCGAGGTTGAGGCGGATGGATTTCTCTATAATATGGTGAGGTCGATCACAGGTACACTTGTGCTCGTGGGGCTGGGAAAGCGACCCGAAGGCTGGGTTGCAGAGGCTCTTGCCGCGGAGGATCGCGCCGCTGCTGGCCCGACCGCTCCACCTCAAGGTTTGTTCCTGGCACGAGTCAACTACGACCGGCCAATTCGGACTTGATCGTCAATTTTTTGACGAATATGGCGAAAACTCGTGGTAAGCTGGGTAAACAGGTATCCGGATTCCGGGGAGTTGCGTCGTGAAGGTTCTGGTTGTTCCATCCTCGGTAAACGACGCGGGGGTTGGGGACGACCAATTCCTGATCTCTTACATCATTAACGACACAATCGCTATCGATGCCGGCTGTCTTGGATTCTTTCGACCCGCGCTCGGGCAAACGCCCGTCCGTCACGTTTTCATCTCGCACACGCACATCGACCACGTGGCGTCGCTGCCGATTTTTCTCGAGAATTGCTACGACGGAAATCCCGACTGCGTGACGCTTCACGCCAGCAAGACTGTGGTCGATGGCTTGCAGAAAGACATGTTCAACGGGCGCATCTGGCCCGACTTCATCGGTATGTCGTCGCCGTCGACGCCGTTCATGAAGGTGAACCTGATCGAGTCGGGCGAGTCGATCGAAATCGACGGTGTGAAAATCACGGTGATCTCGGTCGACCACCTGATTCCCACGGTCGGCTACATCATCGAAGACGGCACGTCGACGGTCATCATCCCGTCCGACACGGGACCGACCGAGGAGATCTGGCGCATCGCGCGACACAAGCAAAATGTGAAGGGCGTGTTCCTTGAAGCAGCGTTCCCGAACAGCATGAGCTTCCTGGCGAAACTCTCGAAACACCTGACGCCAGCGGGCTTTGAGATCGAGCTCGAAAAAATGCCGCGCGGGACGCGATTCATCGCGATTCACATCAAGTCGCGATGGCGCGACGAGGTGATTGGCGAGTTGAACGCACTCGACCACCCTCACCTGGAAATTGGCGAGTTCGGCAAAACGTACGAATTCTGAACAACGACGTTCAGACGCGGCTTACTGCCAGCGTTTTTCGGCCGAGTAGGTCGTCACCTTGATCTTGCGGTCCGACACGGCTTCGGCGAGTCGTGACTTCAGTTCTGCTCGCTGCGCCGAGAGTTCAGCCGCCGTAAGCGGAGTGCCGAGCGGCTTGGTGCCGACGCGCGGGCACTCGGTTTCGAGGTCTTCGACGTCGACGAGCGAAATCAGGCTGTTCGGCTTGAGGCTGAGCGTTCGTACGAGCGCGACAGTCTCTTCGACGTGGCTCGTTGCGTCTTCCTTACCGCCAATGCCGACCGGGATGACGACACCGGTCGCCTCGGGAAGTGAATCGACCCAGGCGGCGAGATCGGTGTTCGTCCAGCGGCGACCGAGCGTTTTCAGAAGCTTGGCAGAGCCGGTTTCGATCCCGAGAATGACACGACTGAGATGCTTGTCTCGAAGCGTGGTCCACTCGTCGGCAGTAAACGGTGGTCGCTTGTCGAATTCGTAAATCAGCGCGTGCACGCCTTCGAGGCTGGGCGTTTCAGAGTAAACGTCCACGTCACGGGCGCGGAGTCGCAAACGATCGGCACTGATTGGGAAGACGGCTGCGATTGCGTCGAGCCATTTGATGATCAACTCGGTCGGTTGCAGCAGAACGTCGGGACCGGCGAGGAAAACCTGGCGGGCCTGCAAAACTCTGCGTCCCAGCAACTTCGCGACTGACTGAACGTGAACCTTGAACTCGTCGAACGAGCGCAGGTAGTGGCTCGTTCCCGATGCACCGCCGAACTGTCGACCCGTCGCGTCGCCGAGGCTCGCTTGTAGGATGATCGGGTTGGCGGTTTCAGGCGGCAGGAAGGGGAGAATGCCGTAGTGGTAGAGGTATTTTTCGCGGTGCGAGAACCAAGCGGCGTGATCCCAGTGGCTGATTCGGCCGAGGAGGTCGGCGATTTGATCGTCGCTCAGCGTCGGCGTGCCGTCCGGCGCGGGGACGCTTGTCAGCCGGCTTCGGGAGTCGTCGAGGAGATCGATCGCCATCCGGCGAATACGATCGTCGAGATTCGACGCATCGGCGAAGCTCAATTGCTTGCGTTCGAGAATGAGGTTCTCGCCGCGCCTGACGCGATCGAGCGAATGAACCGTGCCGTCGAAGCTTTTGAGGAAGTGAGTTCCCTCAATCAGCGCCCGCTGCCAGCGCCCTTCGAGGTCGAAATGGAAGTAAGGCGCGTCGCCAAAGTAAACTGAAAACGCTCCCGGCTTTATTCCGAGAAAGATGTCGTCACCTTCGTTTGGACGGAATCCGACGCGAAAGCGATACAATGCACCCGACTGGAGCAAGCAGGCGGCCTCAGTCATCGACTTCCTCTGACGATCGTTTCCAAAAGTCGAGCCATGCACCGGCGCAATCGGGCTCAACGTTTTCGACCTCCCGTAGTATAGTCGCTTTTAGACATTCGCCAAAAGGCCGATAGACGAATAAACCCAAAATTTCCTCTGGAAGTCGCCTACACGAGACCGGCAAGAGGCCATCCGTCTCCCTCGCGATGGAGCGCATCATGAGCTCGACCATTTCGCCCGAAGTCGCCACGCCGACACCCGACGATCGTCGTAAAGTTTGGCGTGATGGGATGTTGATCGCTGTCGTCGCGCTTACTCTTAATCTCATCGGCAACACCCATACTGGCCTATGGGATCGCGATGAACCGCGTTACGCAGTGGCAGTCCGCGAGATGAGGTCTCAAGGCGACTGGATGTTGCCTACATTCAACGGTGAGCCCCGCTATCATAAACCAATTTTAATTTACTGGCTCATGGGGGCGTCGACTGCGGTCTTTGGCGACAATCCGTTCGGCCTGCGATTCGTCTCAGCCTGTGCGGGAGTGGCGACAGCGCTCGTGTGTTGGAGGCTCGCGCGGCAGCTTGTTGGCCCCTTGCCAGCACTGCTGGGAACACTCGCGCTCGTCACCTCGCCACTGATGGTTGCCGAGTCGAAACTCGCCACGACCGATGCAACGCTTGCACTCACGATCGCGACTGCGCAAGCATGTTTATGGTCGCTTAGTCAGCGAGATTCGATGCGCGTCGCACTTGGATTCTGGGCTGCGGTTGCGATCGCGTTTCTGACAAAAGGGCCGGTTGGTCCGAGTTTGATCGCGGTCGCGGGATTGGCTTCGTGGTTGTTCGGCGGACCGACCGCGTACTGGCGACGACTTCGCTGGCGCTGGGGATTCGGGCTCTTCTTGATGATCACCGTTCCGTGGTTTCTCTACATCGGCATTCGAACACAGGGCGATTTTTTCCGCTTTGCCGTTGGCTCGCAACTCGTCAATCGGATGACGACGCAGCTCGAAGAGCATGGCGGTTTTCCGGGATACTACCCAGTGTCCACGCTGGCGATGTTCTATCCCTGGTCGGCGATTGTGCCGGCGAGCATCGTTGCGGCGTGGTCGCGCCGCAAGCAATCGCCGGCGCTTGGGTTCCTTCTCGGTTGGGCACTCGGCCCGCTCGTGCCGCTCGAACTGATGAAGACGAAGCTCATCCATTACTACTTCCCCGCGATGCCCGCGCTGGCGATTCTGGTCGCATGGTTCATCACGGTCGTCGCGGCCGACGTCGTCACAATTCGCCGCTGGACGTTCGGCCGGCTGGCGATGGGCCTGATCGGCGGCATGGGAATTGGCATCGTCGTGCTGCTGATCGCTGGCGTGCAGTTGTTGCCGGGTCCCGTTCGCCTGCCGAGCGTTGCTCTTGCCGTCATCGTTGCGGCAGGAACACTCTATGCGCTGTTCCTCTTCCAAAGTGCGATGCCAGTTCGGGCGATGCAAACGCTCATCGTCTGTTGGGCGCTCGCGATGGCGATCTTCGGCGGCTGGTTCGTTCCGTCAGGTGAGCCGTATCGCCTGTCGCGCATCGTGGGCGAGAAGATGGCGGCCTATGCCAGAGCGGAGCGGACGAAGCCGGTGCTCGTAACGTTCCAGGAGCCGAACATCATCTATGCGATGCAGCGAACCGCTCCGACGATGCGCAAGTGGGATCAAATGGCCGACTTACTGACGCGGGGCCAAAACCTCGTCACCGTGATTAACCCGTCTCAGGTAAAGTCGCTCGACGAGGACGGCCGGTTCCAGGTCGATATTCTCGAGCCGGTTGAAGGGTTCAACATCAACAAAGGCATACACGAGCGATTGCGAATCGCACGAATCAGTCCGAAGTCAGGCGTGAGCCTGGCGCGGCGATCCGCCGCTGAGCAAACGCTCGTAAAGTGAGCGAAGCTGATCGGTCATCGTCTCGTGCCGGAACTGGTGGGCAAATCGCGCACGGCCGGTTTGCCCCATTTCATGTCGCAACGTGGGATCGGCGGCGAGTCGAAGCACCGCAACCGTGAGACCTTCAATCGACCGCGGCGGAAGCAAGATTCCGGTGTCGGGAAGTACGACCTCGCGCGCACCGTCGACGTCGTAACTGATCGCTGGCCGACCGACGAGAAGCGCCTGCGGAAGCACTCGCGCTAACCCTTCGCGAAGGCTTGGATGAACCACCGCGTCCACGGCCTGGAGCAACTCAGGAATCCGCCCTGGCGGAACGAGCCCCACAAAATGAATCGCCTGGCGCACACCGAGGCGTTCGGCCTCGGCCATGAGACGATCACGCCAGATTCCGTCGCCGATAAAGACGAAACGCACCTTGGGATTGGAACGCAAAATCTCGGGTGCGGCCGCGAGAATGTCGTCGTGTCCTTTGCGCTCAAACAACCGTGCGACGGTCGCAAAGGCAACCTCATCATCTTGAAGACCAAGCTCTTGGCGGACTTCCTCACGCGAGCGCGGTGGGTTTAGAAAAGCATCGACGTCCATCCCGCTATAAACGGTGAGGTATTGTTCCGGACGGCCCACACCCTCGGCCAAAGCCTGTTCGGTCATTGCGTCGCAGACGCTCACGATCGAGTGGCACCGTTTCGCCGCCCAGCGCTCCGATGCGATGTAGATCCGATTCTTCAGCGCCGATTCAGACGGGCCGAACGGCAAGCCGTGAATCGTATGCACGACCGCCGGCACGCGTTCGTGCCATGCCGCCGCGCGGCCGACAATCCCGGCCTTGGAGCTATGCGTATGTACGACCTCGGGTTTTAGCCGGCGGATTGATTCACGCAGCTTGGAGTACGCGCGCCAATCGGTTGGAAGATGAACGGCCCGAATCAGTTCGGGCATGAGCTCCACCTTCAGTCCTCGTTCGGCGGCGCGCGTGAAGAGGTCACCTTCGGGGCCTTCGGCAGGCCCGGTGATCAAGGTCACGTCGTCGCCGTGGCGGTGATGCAGGCCGTCGACCGTCAGCAGCGTATTCTCTTGCGCCCCGCCCAGAATCAGCCGCGTGATGACATGAACGATGCGCATGAATCCTCATCCGAGCCGTGAATCGTCAAACTGACCGCAACTTTACCTTATCTCTCTATCTTGCGGCAGCGTTTAGTTGTTCCGCAGTTTCTACGTGTTAGAATGCAAGGTGCACGGACGTGACTGCGCCGAAATTCGACGAAGGAAGCCGGGCGTGGCTTTGCCCGGATGCTCGTCATTATCGCGACGAGAACGTCATGTGCATCCCCACTTTACATAGTAGCAAATCTCGAAAGCCGGTCTGGGTATTCGCCCTGATCGGCTTGATTGCGTCGTGGATTCAGCCGGCGTTCGCTCAAAACGTCGCGCCGCTGGAACCCTCGCTTAAATTTGTCGGAACCGGGTCGTGCGCTGCTTTGGCCTGCCACGGTGGCCGCCGCGAACCGCTCGACCTCAAGGGATCGGAATACGCTTTCTGGTCGGCTTACGACCCGCACAAAAAGGCGTATGGCATCCTGTTCGACAAGCGGTCGAAGGTGATCGAGAAGAACTTCCGTAATCTCGAATCGCTCGAAGTCTCGGCTCCCGAACGTGACGCCACCTGCCTGAGCTGCCACGTCCACCCGAACTTCGACGCCAAGTCTGTGGATCGCGAGGAAGCACTCGTCGCCGACGGTGTGGGCTGTGAGTCGTGCCACGGCCCCGCCGAGCGGTGGCTCACTGCGCACACCACGTTCTGGTTCCGCGGGCTTTCCGATCGCGAGAAACACGAACAATTTGGGATGACGCCGACAAAAGACCTCACGCACCGCGTGGAAGCGTGCGCGACGTGTCACGTCGGCACCCCGCAAGCCGATGTGAACCACGACCTGATCGCCGCCGGCCACCCGCGCTTGCTATTCGAGTTTGCCAACCAGCAAGCGAAGCAGCCGAAGCACTGGCGCATCGAAGAAGACAAGGCACGCTATCCCGACTACGAGATTCGCGCCTGGGCGTTGGGACAAACTGTCGGTACGCGATCGAGCCTGAAGTTGCTCGCGAGCCGCGCTGAAGCGTCGACCGTTGGACGCGAGCCTGGCCCCTGGCCCGAGTTTGCCGAGTACGACTGCTATTCGTGCCATCACGACCTCAAAAAGCCGAGCCATCGCCAGGAATTTCCCCGCGAAGGGGTGAAGCCGGGAACGATCGCGTGGGGCGACTGGACGCTCGACGGTGTCCGGAAGTTGGCGGAAGTTCGTGCTCCCCTGCCCCAGAACAGCAAGCTCGCCGAACTTCAACGATTGATGGCTACTCCCAACCCGAAGGCGACTGAAGTGGCATCGCTGGCGAAGGCGGCATCGACCGAAATCGGACCGCTCATCGAGAGCATTGAACGACAGCAGTTCACGCTCAACGAAGTTGACGGCCTGCTCTCCGTCTTCTTACGATCGACGGACAAGCCGCAAGCCAGCGAGTGGACTCCCGCCGCGCGTGGTTATTTGAGCTTCGTCGCGCTGACGCGAGCCCGAGGCGACCTGGGCGGTCAGGGGCTCGACTCGGGCATCGTCGAGAGACTAGAAGCACTTCGAGGCAGCCTGAACGTTCCCATCGACCAGCCTGAAATTGGCCGGTTGCTCGATAGCCCGGCGAACTATGCTCCCGATAAGGTCTCTAGCGAACTCCGTTCCATCCGCGAGATCATCCCCCATTGAACGAGGAACGTGACATGACCGGACGATCGACCCGGATGCGAATTCTTTCGCTTGCCCTGACAGGAGCCGCGCTGGTTGCGGCTCCTGCTCATGCTGCGCCGCCCGAACCCGCAGCGCTTTCGCCGCTTCAGATTGCCGGTGCGCTCACAGGCCAGGTACCAGCCGCGGCCGCTGTGCCGAACGCGAAGTTTCTGGGCTCGAACCTCTGCTCGAATTGCCACGCAACCACGCCCGAGAAGACGATCTTCAATAAGGCCGTCGGGCACATCAAGCTGAACGAGTTCAATTACTGGAAAGAAAAAGATAAGCATTCGCTTGCCTTTGATAATCTCAAGGGCGAGCGCGGTGCGGCGATGGCGAAGCGGCTCGGTCTGGACGTAACGCGGCCCGAAGCGGGCTGCCTCGGCTGCCATTCGGCGAGCGCGACCGAGAAGCTTTCGCAAGGCGATGCGTTCAAGCCGTCTGACGGCGTGAGCTGCGAAAACTGCCACGGTGCCGCTGAACAATGGCTGACGCCCCACCTCGACACGAGCTGGCGTGTGAAGAACGCAGCGCAGAAGGCCGAGTTCGGCATGAACGACATGGGCAACCCCGCCCGCCAGGCGGCGAAGTGCCTCTCATGCCATATTGGCAACAGCGCTGAGGGGAAAGTCGTCACGCACGCGATGTACTCCGTCGGCCATCCGCCGCTGCCGAGCATCGAAGTTGCCGCGTTTTCCGACCAGCTTCCGCGCCACTGGTGGCTCAGGAGCGAAAAGCCGGAGTTCAAAGACAAGCTGACGCCGGGTGACGATCTCGAACGCTCCAAGCTCGCAATCGTGAGCGCGGCGGTCGCTTTGAAGACGTCGCTCCACTTGCTGGCCGAAGAATCGAAGATCGTCGAATCGGCCGCGAATTCAGCCCCTGGGCTCGTCTGGCCCGACTATGCTCGTTTCGACTGCGCGAGCTGCCACCACGAGCTCGAACGGCCGAGTTGGCGGCAAGAGCGCGGTTACACGAGTGCTCCGGGACGCCCTCCCGTTGCTCGCTGGCCGCTGTTCATCGCGTTGCTTGGAGTCGAGAAACTCGGCAACGACGATCCCGCTGCCAAGCCATTGCTCGAGGAATTGAAGGGTGCTGAGAAGACGTTGAACGACGCAATTCGTGCCCGTCCCTTCGGTCGCGCTGAAGACGTGGGCGAAGCGGCGAGCAAGTACGCAGCCTGGTCCGACGATCTGACGAAACGGCTCGATGCGGCGAAGTATGATCGTAAGGTGGTTGTGGCCATGCTCAAGCGACTTGTCGCCGAGGCGGCCGACAACGATCTTGATTACGACGCCGCGCGGCATGTTGGCTGGACGATCTGGTCGTTTATTCAGGACCTTGGCCCCGATCCCAAAAACGAGGCCGAGATCAAGCCGATTCTCGAACGCATCGCTACCGGCCTGCGACTCAATCTTCCGGCGGGTCGTGACAAGAAGATTGAGGATCAACTCGAAGCCGCGCTCAATAATCTCGGCAATTACAAGCCGGCGGCGCTTCGCGAAGACCTCAAGGCACTTGGTGCCCTGCTCTCTTATTAGAGTTTCTTCTCTTTAGAAAGCTCGGGTGCCACTGGCTATGCCAGTGCATCCAAATGCAAAGACTCACTGGCTTAGCCAGTGGCACCCAACCGCAAAAACAAAAACGGCCCGCCAAACTCAGTTCGAGTCTGGCGGGCCGTTTTGTTTTTTACTGCGAGACGATTACCGATCTTTCGGCAAGTTGAGCGGCCGAGGTCCGGGGAACACCGGGTCTTGCGGGTCATCCGACACGCGATAGAGCTGGCCGCCGTTCAGGTACATCTTGCGCTGGTTGTCGAGCGAGAGTGGGTGAGCCCCCACGCGTCCAAACACCGCAAGTTGATTGCCCGACTCGTCGATCGCGCGGTCGCGGTCGACACCCTCGCTGATCGCCAGAGCCTCGCCGCCGAGCGGAATCTTGAACGTGGCGACAAGTTCCGGAGTCGGCCGCGGGCTGAACCCGTCGTTGCCGGGCGTATCTGGCGACGTAAGCTGAACGACGCGGAGACCGTTCTTACCGTCGGCGATGTACGCGAACTGCGAGACGTTCGTGATGCCAAGCTTCACGTCGTGCGCGTCGTTGATCTCGCCGTGGGCGTTGAAGATCTGATCGATCTTCGGCTGCTCGGGGTTTTCGATGTCGACGATCACCAGCCCCTGCGGTCCAGCGGCCACGTAGGCATACGTCCGCGCGAGGTAGAGGTTGTGAGCGTGTTCGATCGGCAGCTTGGTGATGACGGTCGGGTGGGCCAGGTCGGTGATGTCGAAAACCGTCAGGCCATGTTCGTCGGTCGCGAAACCGTAGCGGAACTGAGCCTGGAAGGCCTTCGCTCCGTGCAGGACCTCGTGACCAATCACCTGGGTGACGACCGGCTTGGTCGGATCGTCGAGCGAAACAACCACGAGACCGGCGTTGCACGTGATGTAAGCATACGTGCCGACGATCGTGATGTTGTTTGCGCCGCAGAGGATGTTGTTCGGGTTGTAAGTGACAGCCCGCTCGAGGAAGTTGTTGAGCGGATTACCGTCGAGCAGCGTCCCCGCGCCGACAGCAATCAGACCTTCAAACTTGTCGACGAAGTAGATGTATGCATAGAGAGCATGCACGCGATTGACTTCGTGGTTCTCGGGACGGTGGCTCTTGGCACGCGTCGGGTCGGGGGCGATCGTCGTCGGCGCTGCGACGGCGGTCGCGAACTTGCTCTTCACGAAGAACTTCTGGCCAAGCGGTGAGACCGGGGCTGTCGTGATGCGTTCCGAGAACGCCTTGTCGTCGATGAACGCGACGTCGAACACGCGCATCCCCTGCTCTCCGCACGCGGCGTAGAGGTATTCACCGCGGAGCTGCAAGCTGGTGATCGTCGAAGTCAGCGGGCTGCGAGTAAGAGTCTTGGAGATGTCCTTACCCGGGTGCTCGTATCCTTCAAGCTCGCGGCCATGCTCGACGTGCTTTGCGTACCGCTCGGGATAGACCGTCTTGTGCAGCGAACTACCGATGACGGTTTGCGGTTCGTCGCGTTCGGTGACGATCGCGGCGACGAGGCCGTCGTGGTCGGCACCAATCCAGCAGTAACGGCCAATGAAGTTCGTGTAGTTCGTGCCCTGCATCATGAGCTGGGCCATGATCGCGTTGTTGTCGTTTTCCTTCGAGACGTGGCAGTCGGTGCACTGCTTGGTCTCGTTTCGGCCCGACAGGTAGTTCGCGGGATTCAACGCTCGGCCGGTATTGCGGTCAAGCCTCGGTCCGCCGCGCACCGTGTGCGGGACGTTTGTGCTGAACGCGATACCGGAGAAACCTTCCGCCGAAATCGTTTGCTGCTGGACGTAAATCGACTCGCGGTTCGCGTTGTACGAACCGACGTGGATCGCACAGCTCGATCGCGCGGGATTGATGCGATTGCGGGTCACGTCGCCGTCGCGGGCGAGCATGAACACATCGTCACGCAACGTCTGGAAGTTATACGCCGTGTAGTTACGCGACACATCGCCGTTGTTGTGCAACTCGGGCATCTTGTAATTCGCCTTCTGCGGCAGGTGACAGCCGTAGCAGGACGGATTCCACGACGAGTGGCACGAAATGCAGCTCATGTTGTCGTCGGCGTGAGCGCACTGGTTGACGTCGGCGGGCAGATCGCCCCAGACCATCTGGCCGTTCTCGTGACGAACGGTCTTGGCCATGTGGGACTTTTGGTTGTAATCCATGCTCGATCTATCGAGCGTGTCGGTGGTCTGCACGATGCGCCACGACTGGTTCGGCTCGACCATCGAGTTCTGAATGACGACGTTCCCGCGGCGCTCGAATCGCGGCTTGCCCGAAGGCGTGCGGAGCGATGCGAGATTGATACCGCCTTCCGGCGATGCCGGGCCGCTCGATCGAAGGTTCGTGCGATTCTTGACGGTGCCGTGGCAGTCGATGCACTGGATTTCGATGGCGTTACGCACTTCGCCGTAGAGCTTGCCATTGCCGTGCGCACTCACGATGAAGTGGCAGTCGACGCAGTGCATCCCCTTCTCGAGGTGGATGTCCATCAGGTGTGCGGGCACCCCGTGACGGTCGCTCTTGCCTTCGACACGTTCCTTGGCGGATGGCGGCACCATGCTCGCCATGAGCGCGGCGGTGTCAGGCTGCGGGACGATGTCGCCTTCGGAGTCGAGGAGATTGCCTTTGCGGTCTTTCTTGAAGACCGATTTGAACACCCAGCCGTGGCCGTGGAAGTCGGCGAACTGGGTGTGTTTGAGGTAGGGGTTGAGGTCGGTCAGGTTGTCGAGGAATTTCGGGTCGCCCCAGTTTCCACGAACCGCTGCTTCCTCAGGATTTCGCATCGACGCGAGCACGACTTCTTCGGCGCTCGGGTGCTTTTCCTTCTTGGGATACATGAACTCGCCGTCGGTCTCGTTATCCCACCACATGAAGCCGAGGTAGGAATTCATGACCGTCGTGCCCGGGTGCACGTGGCAAATGATGCACTGGCTGCTCGGCGGAGCGTTCACGAACTTATGTTCGATCGGGTGGCCCGACTCATTCTTGGGGATCATCGGGTCGTCGGAGAAGCTTGTCCCCCTGTTGCCGAACTTGGCGAACGGTCCCGAGTGAACCGGCGAGCGGTCGTTGGCATACACGACGTGGCACGCCGTGCAACCCGCTGAGCGATAGTCGCCAGGATGGTCGTTCGTGCCGAGGAAGTTGAGCGTGGGGTCGAAGAGACGGGTTTTCTGCAAGCCGATGAAAACGGGGTCGGTACGGTTGAGTGTACCGAGGCCGCGATTCGAGAGACGAACGCCGGGGCGGCCCGGATCTTCGAAGATGTCTGGAATGCCGACTTCGGGACGGCCCTTACCGCCGCGTTCGAAGATGCGGAGGATGTTGCCCGGCTGAGTCATCGCGAACTTGGGAAGCGGGTCGAGATAGGGCAGCACGCCCTTGACCTGGATTTCGTAATCGGTGGGCGGCGGCACGGTTTGAATCCGCTGCGGCACACCGTTCATGCTGTAACTTTCGCCGAACCGCGCGCGTTTGAGCGGAAAGCCGCCGTTGTTGTAAAGAGCAGCGCCCCAGAGCATGGCTCCGTGCGTCATCATGCTCTTGCGATTGTTAAGCACCTCGCTGGGATGGCACCCGCTCGTACCGCAGCTAATGTGCGCAATGCGGAGGTCGCCGGGATTCACGAATCGGTTGAATTCGGGCGACTCGTGGTTGAGCAGCGTGTAAGACCGGACCGGATTGGCGGATGTCCGCCAGATCTCGGGATAGCGAGGCAAAACGTGGGCGAGTTCCTTGATATTCGTCGCCGCATTTCCACCGTGGCAATCGGTGCAGCCCAGCTTGACCGTGTCTTTCGCGTGGGGATCGTGGCTGTTCTGGTGGCAATTCACGCAGCCGACGCTTTTCGCAAGCGCATCGGCCTGATCCTGGCCAGCGAGGTCGAACTGAGCCTTTTTTACATCCTTATCGATCGGATGTACGAGCTCGACCGGCTTGCGCACCGCGACCGGCTTCTCATAGGCGACGTACTTCGAGCCGGCTTGCCCGTAGGCCGCCTGGACGAGACCCAGCACCAAACTGGCTGTAGCTGCGTGGATAATGAGGCGGCGCATCGGTCCGTCGACCTCCGTGTCAGCGGTGGCGCCCAACTGCGGGCGGCGGAATCATTCCACTCAATCTATGGAGAGAAGCGCGGGTATTAGACAGACTGACCAGAATTGGTCAACCCCGCTTTGGCGCGAGATTCGCAACAATGGATTCGATAACACTGGCAAAGCGAAGTATTGGAGATGCGCACTGCATGCTCTGCCAGTGCGATTCTATGCGAAATGAACCGAAGAGCACTGGCACAGCCACTGGCACCCGATCTGAAGCACTTCGGCCAAAAGAAAAGCTCGAAATTGTGAGTTCCATAAACGACCGCATGCTTACGCAATTCGCGTAAGCATGGCACTCAGCCGCACTTCGGATCGAATGGGCCTGCGGCTTTAGAACGTGAACGCCATCGACAGGAAGCCGGCGAGCGGGAAGTCGACCCGGTTTCCGTAGTTGCTGTAAAGGTCGCGGAATCCCAGGCCGGGCAGAAGGGTCGTCACACCGGCGACGCAGATCACATTGTCGCTCAGGAAGGGACGGTAAACGAAACCGCTCGAGAGATCGGTACCGATTCCTTTGCGGATGTTCGGCTGATAGAGGTACTGCTGCAAGACAACCGTTGAGTCGAACCATTCAAAGTTGATGTTGTTGACCATCTTCAGCTTGGGCGTCAGGTCCATGTCCTGACCGATGTTGTAGAGCAGCAAACCGGGGTTCACGAAGTTCGATTGGGCCTGAATCTGGCTCGAACGCAAGTTCGGGATGAACGAGTTGTTGTTGATGACGTTCACACCGAAGAGCGGCAGCGACTGGCGCTGGACGTAGCTGAAGATACCGCCCGCGAAGTTCTGGTTGTTCAAGATACCGTCGAAGCCGGTCGCGTGGCCGTTGTTCACGCTATGGTCGCCGGAGAACCAGAGAATCGACGTGCGGAACCGCATCCAGTCGCGGTCGTACGATAGTTCGAGGGCCGCCATCTGGGCGCTGATATCTTGCGGACGGTTGGCGATCGGATTCAAACTGTCGTGACCGAACGCCCAGTAGAACGCGTTGTTGACGTTGATTCGGCCGATGTGACCGTCGCCTGCGAAGCCGAGGTAGACGACGTCGAGCGTGTGCTTCTGGAAAATACCCGACGCGTCGGGACGAACCAGGAAACGGTTCTTGTTGATCTTGAACGTCGGACTGTCGTGGTTGTAGTGGACGCTACCCGTTACCGTGTAGCCGGGAAAGAGGAAGTCCTGGCGATAGTAGTTAGCAATCACAATGTCTTGATTGCGATCATGGAACGAGTTCAAACCGCTGTTCGTGTCCTTTTCCCACTGGCGGAAGAAGGCAAGGTTGAACTGATCGCGATTCGAGTTCCGCGTGCCGAAGAGCCGCACAGCGCGGTTGATATCGTTGAAGATAAAGCCGCGGAAGTCGCTGACAAAGAACTGGTTACCGACTCGCATGCTCGCGAAGTCGTAATTCGGGCTCAGGTCGGCGATCTTGTATTCAGCGAACAGTTCCTGCACCGCGAAGAACGTGCGGTTACGAGTCGTCCCTTGCAAGACGTTCGGATTGACGTTCGCCAGTTCGGACAGAGCAACGTTGTTCACGTTATAAACAGGCGTGAACTTGATCATCCAGTCTTTGGGTTTGAACCCCGCTTCACCGTGGAAGATCTCGAACGAGAGCGACGAGAAGTTCGTGATGAAGAACTGGTTCGGGTGTCCAAAGAATGAGAACTGGTTCGGACGGGCCGTACTTTCGAAGGCTCCGGTCTGAACCGGAACCGATCGCCCTTCCATGAACGTAAACTGGTTCGCTGTCAGCTCAAAGAACACGTGCTGACCGATGAAGGGGTAATCACCCTTGAGCACGTTCTGACGGTAGGGGTTGAGAATCGATCCCGGCTCATACGGCGAGTCGTCCATGAAGGGATGATTCGTGCCGTAGCGGTCCCATAGAGGGAAACCAAGGCGCCAGCGGTCTTCGATCGGCACGAAATCGGCCGTCGTTTGAGCCTCGCGAGGCAAGACGCTTGACGGCCCCGTGTAGCCGTTGGGAAGGTCCCGCGGCGTGCGGAACAGCGCCGACGGCAAGTTGTCGGCGATCGGCGTCGGGAAGACAGGTTCCACTGGCGAACGCAGCAATGGATACGAAGGTTCGGGCAGCGGCGGCAAGTCGAACGCCTGAGTCGGTTTGACTTCGGCGTCCGTAGACGGACTCGCGACAGCCGCAGGAGCAGGCAGTGAAGCGGGAGCCGGAGACTGAGCTCGAGCCTGGGGGGTGGCGCCCAGCACGGCAACGATCAGCGGGAGGCTGAGCCACCCTCTGATGTGGCCCGGCGCGGCATACGACGTTCGAGTCATACTTCTGACTCCACGAAACACTGCCTTAACTCAGGTTCGGAATCGAGCGCACATCGCATCGACTTGCCATACACATCGTCACCGTCGTGGCAGACCTTAAGGGTAATTACGGTTATGCCAAAAAAACGTGATTTATCGAACTTGCGGTTCATGACGACGCCTTTTGCGGTCGATAACACGGCTACGGACCGAACTGTTCGCAGATTGCGCGGGCTGGCTGTGATCGAGGAGGGACAAGGATGTCTCTGAATGGAAAGCCGAATATGAAGGCGAGCCTCGGCGGCCCAGAACGCCGGCGAATCCGTCACGCAATTCCTTCTTATGACTCCTTGGAAGCCCGTCAGGTGCTTTCCTCGATTCAAACCGCGCCCGTGCCTGCGCCGAATCCGCTCGACCCGCAAAACAGCACGGCCGCCTATATCATCAATCAGGCGACGGTAAATCCGCCGGCCGTCAATCGCGACGCCACACCGGCGCAACAGCTTACGCCAAGCGAGGTTGAGGATTTGCTCAACCGCGCATCGGCTGCCACCCCCGATCAGTCGGCCATCATTGTTGTGATGGACCGCGGCGGCCGGTTGCTGGGCGTTCGAGCCGAATCCGGCGTCTCGCCGACGATCCTGAATGATCCTGCCGCACTGACGTTCGCCGTCGACGGCGCGATGTCAGAAGCGCGCACCGGCGCCTTCTTCGGTAACAACGAAGCGCCGCTGACGTCGCGAACGATTCAGGATATCAGCCAATCAACCATGATCACGCAAGAGGTGAATTCGAATCCGAATATCACCGACCCGAATTCCACTGCAAAGGGGCCGGGTATTGTCGCCCCGATCGGCATCAAGGGACACTTCCCTCCGGGCGTCCCCTTCACGCCTCAGGTCGACCTTTTCCAGATCGAGCTGACGAACCGTGACACGACGGTCGTGCCCAGCACAGGTCAGGTCCGCCCGAACCGGTTCAACGTGCCCGACCAGTACATTCCAGCCAATATTACTGCCGCCGGGGACGGTCTTGCGCCGCCCGACTCTTATGGATATCTCACCGGCATTGAGCCCAACGCCCAACCTCGTGGCATTGGTACGCTGCCGGGTGGAATCCCCATCCAGCGCAATACTTATAACGCCAAGGGCCAGGTGACCGGCTCGGTCACGATCGGCGGTATTGGCGTCTTCTACCCGGGCACAACCGGGTTTGCCAGCGCTGAGAACTCAAAGCTCAACCAGGTTGGCTACGACCCGACGCAGGTCGATAAGTCGCTCGAAGCCGAGCTCGTTAGCTTCGCCGCACTGGGTGGTGCGCAAGGTGCCAAGATCATCGTCGGCCACTCGACGAACATCGGCACCTACGCCGGCGTGCCGCCAGTGACTGGCCTCGACCTGCTGCCGATCAACCTCACGAAGCCCGGTGCACAGCTCTACCAGGGCCGAATCGACCTCGTCGGTATCACGCTCGACGTCTTCGGCCCGAACGGTAACCAGGGCCCGATCAACCTGTTCAAAGACGCTCCTGGGTTCCAGCTTACCAAGGGAACCGTCAACGGCATTGACCTACCCATCACCGCGGGACAGTCGGCCCAGCCGTTCACGCTCACAGCGAGCTCGACCGTCCAGCCGACCACCGCAGCCGAGCAGGCGAAGGCTCTGGCCGTCGCGAACGGCGTAAATACCGCGATTGGCGCCCCTGCAGCGACGCCACCGACCACGCCGCCCACGACAGGCGCGCCTGCCAACACCAAGACCGGAACGATCGTTCCGTCGGGTTGGCTCGTGACGCCGCATGACGGCACGGGCATCACCGCGGCCGACGTTTACCAGATGGTCGCCAACGGAATTCTGCGAGCGGCCCGCACTCGTGCAGCGATTCGCCTCCCGCTGGGACGCGCGGCCCGCATGGTGTTCGCCGTCTCCGACCTCGACGGCAACATCGTCGGCCTCTATCGCACGCCTGATGCGACGATGTTCTCGATCGACGTCGCCGTGGCCAAGGCGCGTAACGTCGCCTACTACAACAACGCCCAGCAGCTTCAGCCGCAGGACCAGGTGCCCGGCCTCATTCCGGGAACGGCGTTGACGAACCGCACGTTCCGCTATCTGTCGCTGCCGCACTTCCCTGAAGGCATCGACGTCTACCCGCAAGGGCCGTTCTCGATCCTCAACGACAATTCGGTCACCGGCGCACCGAAACCGATTTCCGCCTATCAAAGCGTGCTCGGTTACGACGCGTTCAACCCGCAGACAAACTTCCACGCACCGACTGCTGCGGCGAATCAAAACGGGATCGTCTTCTTCCCCGGTGCCTCGGGTGTTTACAAGACGATCAACGGCAGGCCAACGCTTGTTGGCGGGTTAGGCGTGTCGGGCGACGGCGTCGATCAGGACGATGTCGTGACGTACTCTGCCTCGCTCGGCTTCCGGGCTCCGAACGCGATCCAGGTCGACCACTTCAAGGTTCGCGGCGTGCGGCTGCCTTACATGAAGTTCAACCGTAACCCGCTGCTCTGATCGACGACATCGTCGTTCGGATTCCCAGCGAAGGAGCGTCATACGTGCGTTCTATAAACTGGCTTCTCTTGAGCGGACTCGCCGTGATCGGTCTGGCGATGGGCTCGAACGCGAAAGCGGGCGACCATAACCATACCCATCACCTCGAGTGCATACATCACCACCATAGCGAATTGCCGCCGCTGCCGCGTACTGCTTGCGACGCGGGCCACCCGTTCTGGATTTCCAAACACGCCGTATTCACAGACGAAACGCACCATCATGGTTACATGGTGGGCGGCGGTGCCAGACGTGGCGGTTCGGGCCCCTGCCCCGACGAAGGAACGTTTGGCTGGGATTACCGCGGCCTGAGCAACGTAAACCTTGGCTTTACGCACGGCCGGCGTTACCAGATGGGCGGCGGAACATACATGCAGGATACCGCCAAACCGGTGACGACTTTCCTGCGCAGCCTGCACGACTAGACGTTGCGCACGGCTTGATGTCGATGGATCGAGCGTGCGACCACGTTGCTTTCGATCCCAAAGAAAAACTCGATGGACAGTTTATTCAGCGTGACGATTAGAATAAGCTCAACTCCTGGTCAGCAGGATCGATTCACGCGCGGAGCGACTGTCCATGTCAGCGGGTATACGTCTGAAAATCTTTGACGCCGGCGGGTTCGTCGCTGAGGAAGAGTTCCAGGGCGTAGTGGAACTCGGTCGCCAGGACAGAAACGAGCCCGGCCCGTTCAACCGGATTTCCAAGGACGACCATACCCGCCTGATCATCGCCAGCCATCTCGAAGACTCTGTATCGCGCCACCACGTTAAGCTCATTCCTGTCGGCGATTACGCTGTTCGCATCGAGAACATCAGCCCAGCCGTGCCCGTCCGCATTTCGGACGACGGCCAGCAGGTTGGGCCCGGCGAGAAGAAGGAATTCAATCTTCCCTGGGTCTTCACACTCGGGCGCAAGACGATCCGCATCCATCCGCTCGCCGCCGAGCCCGAAAAAACGCTGCAAAAACTCGGCTCGGCAACCTTACCGCCCGGGTCCGGTCCACCCTCGGGATCGGTCAAGTTCCCCTCGCTGAACATCAATCAGCAAGGGAGCCTTAGCCCTGAAGCGGTCATCCGCTGGCTCAAAACGATGCAGGGCGTCCTTCAGGCCGCGGCGGGAACGTCTGAGTTTCTCGAACGCGCGGCGATGGCGCTCGTCGACCTCGTTGGACTCGATACCGGTCGCGTACTTCGCTACGAAGATCGCGTCTGGAAAATCGACGCCACAAAAACCTCGCCTCGTATGACCGTCGATCAGGTGCTGCCACCAAGCCGTTCGGTTCTCCGCAGGGTGCTTGAAGAGCGAGCTACGTTCTTCGAACTCCCCGAGAGTGGGTGGACCGAGGGGCAAAGCTTGGCGCGCGTATCGGCCGTCGTTGCCGCGCCGATTCTCAATCGTGCGGGAGAGGTGATCGGCGCGCTGTACGGCGATCGCAATATCGATAGCAGCTTCACCCGCGTTTCGGGTCCGATTAGCGAAGCCGAGGCGATGCTGGTCGAGGTGATGGCAGATGGCGTTGCCGCCGGCCTCGAACGTATGAAGCAGGAAAAGAAGGCGATCGAGGCGTCGGTCCTCTTCGAGCAGTTTTTCACGCCCGAGCTAGCAAAAGAGCTGATTGCACGCCCCGACATGCTCCAATCGCGCGAGCAGGAAGTGACCCTGCTTTTCGCCGACATCCGCGGCTTCAGTCGAATCAGCGAGCAGCTTGGCCCGCAAGCGACAATGGACTGGATTAACGACGTGATGGGCGGTCTTTCAGACTGCGTGCTCGCCCATAACGGCGTACTCGTCGATTATATTGGCGACGAGTTGATGGCGATGTGGGGGGCGCCTCAGGACCAGCCCGACCAGGCGTTGCTTGCCTGTCGCGCAGCGATCGACATGATCGACGTGATTCCCAAGCTCAATGACCGCTGGAAGACGCGGATTGACAAGGGATTCGACCTGGGTATCGGCATCAACACCGGCACGGCCCGCGTGGGAAACACGGGCACGAAGCTGAAGTTCAAGTACGGCCCGTTAGGCAATACTGTGAACATGGCTTCACGTCTTCAAAATGCGACAAAACAATTCAAGACGCGCGTGCTGGTATCGGGCGCGTCGCACACGAAATTCCAGGGTCAACTCCCTACGCGCCGGCTAGGCTGGATTCGCGTTGTGGGAATCGATAAGGAAATCGAAGTATTCGAGCTTGCCGCCAGTGGAACGGCGAACTGGGATCCGTTGCGCAAGGGTTACGAGCAGGCACTCGAAGCATTTGAAGTCGAAAATCTGGCGCAAGCCGCACGCACGCTCGGCATTCTTCAACTCGAGTTTCCCAACGATGGGCCGTCGCTGATTTTACTGTCGCGCGTTGTGAATGCGAAAGTCGATCCGTCGACGTATGACAGGGTCTGGACGCTGCCGACGAAGTGAGCGAGCTTTCTCAGTTCGCAGTCCGCCGCGTGCGCCGGCCGCCAATAAAGCTATCGAACACGTATTTGCCCAGGTCGTCTGCGCCACAATACGCCGCGACGCCCTGGGTAACGCGTGCCATCTCCTCGACGAAGTTCACGAGCCCGAGATAGAAGTAATCTTCCACGAGCGCGAAGCTCGATACGCGAATTCCCGCGGCTGCACACCGCCGCGCTTCGGCGAGCGTGTGCTGTGCAGTTTTCTTGGCGGGCGGGTAGATGAGCACCAATTCGCGACCTTCGATGTGGGCCGTCGGCTCGCCGTCGGTGATCACGATGATCTGCTTGTTCCCCGCCGCGTGCCTTGTGAGCATATTGCGAGCGAGCCGAAGTCCGGCGTCGATATTCGTGAAGTGCTGCGGCACGCGCGAAGGAAGATGATCGAGGTCGAAGCGCAGGTTGATCCGGCTATCGAACATGCTCACGGGCTTGGGTGCGGAATCGATGAGTTGACGTTCTGTGAGCACGTTCGCATACGAATAAAAGCCCACAAGTTGAAGCGTATCTTGAGGGTACTGCGCTCGAACCATCGCTTGCAGCGCGAGCGCGACCTTTTTCGTCGTGGCGTATTTGCCGTAACGGCTCATCGAACCGCTCATGTCGATCAATACGATCGTCGCGCACCGCGTTTGATATTCGGTTTCGTAAATGACGTAGTCTTCCGACTTCAAACGAATCGGCGTGCCGCCGCCCTGGCGAATCAGGGCGTTCTTCAACGTCTCATGGACGTTCATATTCGCAAGCGAATCGCCGTAGACATAGGGACGCGAATCTTCGAGCCGGACCGTTCCTTCGCCCTTCTGCGCAGTGTCGTGCTTGCCGACACCATCGCGTTGAAAGGTCTGGAACAGCTCGGTGAGTGCGGACGATTGGATGCGGCGAATACCCTTGGGACTGACGCGATACTTCCCTTCTTCGTCCTTTTCGATCAGCCCTTCCTTTTGAATCATCTCCAGGATTTCGGGCGAGTCGTCGAGATCATCGAGGCTCCGGAGAACCTGGTCTCCGTGCTGCATAATGTATTCGGTGAGCTGATCGAACGCACGCTCGGCCGACTGTGGCGAGAACTGCTGCGAGCCATCCCACTTGCTATATTCAAAGACAGACATGCGAGCCTCTTTGCGTGTCTAAGGTCGCTCAGCGACGGTATGATGCGCCGCCCGTCTTGCTCGACTTGTTCAACTTGTTGTGAACATGCAAGCCTTCGAGAATGAACTCGGCAACGCTTGCCGTCACAGCATCGCGTGCTTCATTACCCGGCAGCGAGCCCGCGATGTTTCGCCCCAATTCCTCGGCCTTTTTGCGCAAGTTCGGTACGCGTTCAATGCGATCGAGCACGTCTCTCACGGACAACGTATCGCCGACTTCAACGCCCTTGCCCGACTCGAAGTAATCGACTGTGGCTCGGAAGTCTTTGACGTCGAAATAGGCGTCGAACACGTTCTTTACCGCCTCGCCGACGAGTCGTCCAATCAGCTTATCTTCATGGCCGTCATCTTCCGACATCGTCAGCTCAAGCTTGCCACGCGAGCTCGGGAGCACGTGCGTCAGGTCGCTGACACGCGGCACAATCCAGCTTTCGCCGTTCAGCAAGGCCCGACGTTCCGCATTGGAAAGCACGTTTTCCAGGTTCGCAATTGACATGCGCACTGACACGCCCGACGCCTGGTTAACATGGCTCGATGAGCGTGCCAGTCGCGAAACTTCTTCGACGACTTCCTTGATGAACTGCGGGACGAAAACGTGCGAGCCATCGCGCTCGACCCACGCGTTCTGGTCGTTGATCGCGATGCCAAGCTCTCGCGTCAGCGGATAGTGCGTGCGAACGACAGAGCCGATGCGGTCTTTGAGGGGAGTGACGATTCGCCCGCGATTCGTATAGTCTTCCGGATTCGCCGAGAAAACCATGCACAAATCGAGATTCAAACGAATGGGAAATCCACGAATCTGAATGTCGCGTTCTTCAAGCACGTTGAACAGGCCGACCTGAATTTTAGGCGAAAGGTCGGGCAGTTCGTTCATGCAGAAAATGCCACGATTGGCCCGCGGAATCAGGCCGAAATGCATGGTCAATTCGCTCGAAAGGTAGCGTCCTTCGGCGTGCTTGATCATGTCGACTTCGCCGACGAGATCGGCAATTGTCACGTCGGGCGTGGCAAGCTTTTCTTGATAACGATCAGCGCGGCCGACCCAGGCGATCGGCGTGGAATCTCCCATCGCGACGATTTTGTCGCGCGACTCCTTCGAGACCGGCGCAAAAGGGTTGTCGTTCACCTCGGATCCTTCGACGACCGGAATCGCGTCGTCGAGCAGGTGAATCAACTGCCGCAGCATGCGAGTTTTGGCCTGACCGCGCAAGCCAAGAAATAGCATGTCGTGGCGCGAGAGAATCGCATTTTGAATTTGCGGGACGACGGTCTCTTCGTAGCCGAGAATGTCGGGGAAAAGCGCCTGTTTCGACCGAATTCGGTCGATCAGGTTGCGCCTCATTTCGTCCTTGACCGTCTCAACTTTGTATCCGCTGGCCTTCAATTCGCCGAGTGTTTTGGGACGGTCCGTCGCCATCGGGGCAGGCTCCAGGGTCTCGATTTTCCTTGGCCGACGCCGCATTCGCGCGCAGCACGAAGCAATAGAGGTATGCTAGGCAACCTCAGCCGAAAGTCAATCAACCCGGGTTTTTAGCCTACCGATCAGCTGTCGCCCGGCGGCGTGTCCTTGAACAGCCGGCTCACGCTTTCGCGGCGGTGGATCGAGAGAATGGCATCGGCGAAAAGCGGAGCCACACTCACAACCTTAATATTGGAGCTCAGCGGTTCGTAGCGATAACCGATCGTGTCGGTCATCACCAACTCCTTGATCGGGCTTTCAGCGATCCGCGCCACAGAGCCTTTCGTCAGCACCCCGTGAGAGACGCAGGCGTAAATATCCTTGGCGCCATGCTCTTTACAAGCCTTTGCCATCTCGATGAGCGTGCCGCCCGAAATCGTGAAGTCGTCGACAATTAAAACATTCTTTCCCTGAACCGAACCAATGATGTCGAGCACTTCCGCGCGTTCGTTATGGTCCTGACGCGTCTTGTTACCAATGACCACAGGCGCACGCATCATATCGGCGAACTTGTACGCCTGCTTGCCGAATCCGACGTCGGGCGAGGCGACAACGAGGTCGGGGATCTTCTTCGCGCGGAAATAGTCGACGAGCACCGGCATGGCGTAAAGGTGGTCGACGGGAACTTTGAAGAAGCCTTGAATTTGCGGGCTGTGCAGGTCCATCGTCAGCACGCGGTCGGCGCCGGCCGCTTCGATGGCATCAGCGCAGACTCGGGCACGAATCGACACGCGCGGCTCGTCCTTCTTGTCGCCCTTGGCGTAAGAGAAGAACGGAATGACTGCCGTCACCTGCGCGGCGCTCGCGCGTTTGAGGGCGTCGATCCAGAAGAGAAGTTCCATGAAGTTGTCGTTCACGGGGAACTCGGTCCCTTGAACGACGAACACGTCACGCCCGCGCACATTTTCGAGCACGCGGACGAAGACGTTGCCTTCGCTGAAGATTTTGGTTTCGGACTTGGCGGTGGCGATGCCAATCTCTTTGCAGATGGCAGTGCCGAGGTCGCGACTGGCGCGACCTGCGAAGATTTTCAACTCACCGAAGGGGTCTGTCTGTTTCGACGTGCAGATCAGCGAGTTGTCCATGCCCGCAAGGCCTCGAAAGCGGGGAGCGAACGAAGCCGCGACATCCCGGCGAAGTCGCTCAACCCACATTTTGATCGAACTTTACTCGATCTTGACCAGAGCTTAATCGAATCGACGCCATCTCGCCAGTCGCCGCCGGAGCTGAGAGGCGTCGCCGTGTGGAAAAAGCGTGCCGCTCGTTGCCCGATCCTCTACAATCGCTTGGGGTTATCCAGGAGCGATCCGCTTGCGATTTTCACGGAGTCGAGGTTTCGCAATGAATTCGTTACGCAACACAACCCGCCGCCCCGCTGGTTTGGCAGTGGTTCTGGCGCTCGCCATCTGCATCGGCCAGACTGGCACGCTCGTGGCCCAGCAGCTGGTGCCGCGGATTACGCTCGACGGCGGGATTGGCTGGATCAATACCGACCGCCCCATTCACCTCGACAAGCTTCGTGGCAAGATCATCGTGCTCGACTTCTGGACCTATTGCTGCATCAATTGCCACCACGTTTTGCCCGACCTCGCCAAGCTCGAAGAGAAGTACAAAAACCAGATTGTCGTCATCGGCGTTCATACCGCAAAATTTCCCGCCGAGCGCGAGACGGAAAACATTCGCAAGAAAGTGCGTGAATACAACATCAAGCACCCGGTTGTGAACGATGGCAATCAGACCATTTGGAATCGCCTCGGAGTCAGCGGCTGGCCAACGCTCGCTGTCCTTGATGTCGATGGTAAGCCGGTTTATGCCGAGTCAGGCGAAGGGCAATACGAGGCGCTCGATCAAGTCATCGGCACGCTCGTGAAGATTCACAAAGAAAAGGGCGACCTCGACGAAACTCCGGTTCAGTTCTTCGCCGAACGGGAGAAAGAACACAAGTCGGGCCTGCTTTTCCCGGGCAAGATACTGGCAGACGCGACTGGTTCGCGACTGTTCGTGTCTGACACCGGCCACAACCGCATCGTCATTACGGATTTGGAAGGGAAGTTTCAGGCTGCCGTGGGAAGCGGCGAGGAAGGACTGGCCGACGGCAACTATGCTCAGGCTAAGTTCAACCGGCCGCAGGGGATGTGCCTGGTGGGCGATATCCTTTATGTCGCCGATACGGAAAGCCACGCAATTCGTGCGATCGACCTCAAGGCGCAGACGGTGTCGACCGTCGTTGGCACCGGCAAACAGGCGAGTTTTGGGACCAGGAGTGGAACGGGGAAGTCGGCGAGTTTGAATAGTCCATGGGACCTCGTTCAGCTTCCTGGCACGCGAATTCTGGCGATCGCAATGGCAGGTCCGCACCAGATCTGGCAACTCGACCTCGATACTTCGAGCGTTCGCGCCTGGGCAGGATCGGGGCGTGAGAACATTGTTGACGGACCATTAGCTCAAGCGGCGCTCGCGCAGCCGAGCGGTCTGGCGACTGACGGCAAACACCTCTTCATTGCGGACTCTGAAGTTTCTGGGATTCGGCAAATCGCGCTGGGTCGTCCGGATATCGAAACCGGCGTGCAAACGGTGGTGGGCGTCGGACTGTTCGGGTTTGGTGACGTCGACGGCACTGGCGCCCATGTCCGTTTGCAGCATTGCCTCGGCCTGGCGTTCGGGGGCGGCAAGCTCTACGTCGCCGACACTTACAATAACCGCATCAAAACTTGTGATCCCGCACACAAATCGGTACACGCGTTTGTAGGCTCACACGCGCCCGGCACGAAGGATGATCCCGCTCACTTCGACGAACCGGGCGGTCTGAGCGTGGCGGGCGATGAGCTTTATGTCGCTGATACGAACAACCATGCGATTCGCGTCGTTTCGCTCAAAACCAAGAAGGTGCGCACGCTCGATATAAGCAGCATTAAAGCGCCGGTGGTGAAGCAGGTACCGACGTTTGCGAATGCGACGGCCGTGGACGTTCCCGCGGCTCAGGTTGCGCCGGGCAAGTCGTTCACGATCACGATCAAGCCGACGCTTGAAAAGGGTTACGAGCTGAACGAACAGGCGCCGTTGACTTACCTCGTCGAAACGCCCGACAAGCCGCTTGCACTCTCGAATGAGAACCCGACAACGGGCGGCAAAATCGACCCGCCGCATTCTCCCTTCACCGTGAAGGTTCCCCTCGCAGAAACGCCCAAAGATGGCGAAACGCTCAAGGTGAAGGTCTCGCTCAAGGCGATGGTTTGCCTGCCGAACTCGCTCTGCACGGTGAAGAGTTTCACCTGGACTGTACCGGTAACGTTCTCCGCCGGCGGTGCGAGCGACGTTAAAATTGGCGCGAAGTAATGAGAGCTCGGCCGATTCGCGATCATGCGAGTCGGCCGGCTTGATTATTCCGCTGTTGAAACGAGGCGAAGGCCGATCGGCAAGCTATCGCCAAGCGCCTGCGATTGCTGGCCCGCTTCGAGTTCGGTAAAGCGGCGCACCGGTTCAATTGCCGCTTCGTCTGCGCTCAGCGAAACGAGTCGCTCAATCACCTTTTCACGCAGCGATTCGTCGAGGTCGCGTGAGCGGTCTCCGGCGACTCGAGCAATCTGGCTGAGTGCGAAGATCGCATCAGTCGTTTCGCGACCGGCTGCGTAAGTTCGATTCAGTAGCGCGTTCACCCAGCGCTCGGCTTTCTCACGCGCAACGACCGTGTTCGCAGGACCATAGAGCGGTACGCGAGCCCCGAGGCGTCCAAGGCACCAGAGTACGTGATTCGCCACGGTTGGCTTGGCGAGTTCCTTCACCAGCGCATCGCCCTGCGATTCCTTCACGGGCGAGGCGAGGCGTTCGAGCGCTGCAGCGCATCGCCAGATTTCGGCCATTTCGTGCGGTTCCGGCTTGGGTCGTGCCTGCTTTTTCGGCGCGGCCCCCTTGGGCGGGAACATGTAAGGCGAGAGTCGACGGTAGATTTCGTCGTGATGGGCCTTGTTCAAACCGGCCGCAACGCGACGCCAGAGAATCCACCACTCGGCCCAGCATTGCAGATCTTTTTGATTCTTTACGCCTTGATGGAAGACCGGCCAGAGAGCCTTGATTCGATTCTCGTCGAGCGGGAAACCGGAGCCGGGCCGCAGGAAGTAGCCAGCGAGATTGTACCAGCGGGATTCATGCCGCGGTGATTTGTTGCGGGAGTCGGCAACGTCACGTAGCGGGTCCCAAAGAGCACGAAGCGCTGACGGCGGCCAGTTATCGCGAGGGGCGTCGAGTGCTTCTTCGAGCCGCTTGACCAGTCGTGCGGGCCCTTCTTCGTCGGTGATTCCCACGCCGGTGAACGCAGTCTTGATCGCAGCAATTCCGGCGTCGAGTTCGGACTGTTCGATGATGACCGTTTGCACGCTCGGGTCGACGATCGGAATGTTCAGCTTCCGTTCGTTCGCCGCGCCTCGGAGCTGGATTTGCAAGCGCCAGCGGCGGTCGTCGGTCCGCGAAAGGCACCAGACTTCGATCGTACCGATTTCCGTCACCTTCGCCGCGAGTCGGACGGGCACGCGCTCGGCCTTTGCCTTACGACCGACGCGAATGTGCGTTTGCAGCGGAGGTAGGTCGAGAATCGAATCGGGATCGCGAGCAACGAGGTCGCCGGGCTTGTCGTTGGGACGCACCGACGAGCTTGCGAGCGGGAATGAAACGGGCTGATCGGTGAGCAGGTCGAAGTCGTGCTTTTCGATCGCGATTTCGTCCCCTTCCTGTGCGTCGCGCGGGACGGCGCAGAGCCAGGGGAGATTCGGGTTCGCCGTGTCGAGTCCGACGTAGAACGAACGCGCTGTGCCGCCGCCAATTCGGATACCACCGCCGCGACGAACGACGCCGTAATAAGCGGCGCCGTGAGCAACGGCGAGGTCGAGCGACATATTCGTGAGCACGCGCGGATGGTAGGGCGCACCAGCGTCGCCCGCGAACCACGACGTGATCACTTCGACGACACGCTGGCGAACGATGTTCGGCGTCAGGGCTCCGCCGTTGAAGAGGATCGCATCGGGACGCGCGGGGCGATCGTCGGGCGTGAATCCCCCCTGCCCGATTGGTTCGCCTTTATGCCGCCGGAGAAAGTTTGCGAGATGCTTGGGAATCGCGGGATCGGAAACGAACGGTAGGCCAAATTCCTGCAAACCGGAGCGTGCGGTTTTGTTTGGTTCGTCGCCAGGACCGGTCAACGGGAAGAAACCATCGATGACGACGTCGATCACTTCTTGCTTCGTCAGTTCCGACTGAATGCTGCCGCCGATCAGCTTGGAACCGCGCCCGGCAATTGTCACCGGCCAGCGTTCCTGATTTCCTTCGCCGAGCAGTTTCTCCTTGGCGGTTCGACACGAGTAGCGCAGGGCCGACCATTGCTCATTATCGAGCCGCACGCCGCCGAGTTTTTCTTCGACTTTGTGCGCCAGTGCGAGGTCAATGTTATCGCCGCCAAGCATCAGGTGATCGCCGACGGCGACGCGGCGGAAGCCAGGTCCGTTGGGAGTTTCGATGACGGTGATCAGGCTGAAGTCAGTCGTACCACCGCCGATGTCACAAACGAGGATTAGCTCGCCCGCACGCACTTCACGCTGCCAGATGTCTTGATGTGTGACGATCCAGCAATAAAACGCGGCCTGGGGCTCTTCGAGCAGCACCATGTTGGGGTAGCCGGCCGCCTTGGCTGCGGCGACGGTTAGCTCGCGTGCTGCTTCGTCGAACGACGCCGGGACGGTGAGCACAACCTCTTGGCGGTCGAAAAGGCACTCGGGATCTTCGAGCGCAAAGGTAATGTCCCAGGCGTCGCGAATGTGCTGCAAGTACTCGGCCGAGGCTTCGACAGGCGAGACCTTTCGCGCGTCGCTCGGCGCCCCCCAGGGGAGAATCTCGGCTTCGCGATCAACCCCGCTGTGGCAGAGCCAGCTTTTGGCCGAACTCACGAGGTGCGAAGGGACTTTCGCTCCCTGAATTCGCGCAAATTCGCCGACGATTCGATCGCTTCCTTCTGCCCAGGGAGTATCGCCCGAGCCAGGTGGAAGCTCGTGCGGACCGGGGAGATAGAAGAACGAGGGAAGCATCTGCCGCGGGGCGGTTTCGCCAGGCGCAACAAGTTGTGGGATTTCGAAGGTGCGAATATCGGCGCCGGGACGCTCTCGCCCCTTCGTATCCACATAAGCCACGGCGCTATTGGTTGTGCCGAGGTCGATGCCAATGATGAATCGAGAGCGTGTCATGCCGTTTTCAGACCCCGGCGCCATCGGCCTACCCCGCCGTTAACCGACCACAAAATTGACAAGCTTGCCCGGAACCACGATCACCTTCTTGATCGTTTTCCCTTCCAGCAACCCCTGAACGCGCTCGTCGCCTCGCGCGGCTGCTTCCAACGCCTCGCCGTTCGAGCCGTTAGGCACAACCACCTTCCCCTTCACCTTACCGTTGATCTGCACCGGCACCTCGATCTCGTTGTCGATCAAGAGCGCGGGATCAAAGGTCGGCCAGGGTTCGTAGGCGAGCGTTGTTTTGCCGCCCAGCAGCGACCAGAGCTCTTCAGCCAGGTGCGGCGCCATCGGAGCAAGCAGCAGTGAAAATGTCTTCATCGCTGCAATCGGCCGAACTTCTTCGGATGTGAAAAAGTTGACGAACTCCATCAGCTTGCTGATCGCTGTATTGAACCGCATTCCGTCGAAGTCGTCGGTCACGCCGGCGATCGTTCGGGCAATGACTTTCGCTTGCGCAGGCGTGGGCGCGACGTCTTTCAGACGTCCGTCGAGTTGCACTTCCGGCTCTTCGAAGTGAACGACCAGCCGCCAGGCACGGGCGAGGAAGCGATAAACGCCTTCGACGCCCTTCATGCTCCAGGGCTTCACCGCTTCGAGCGGCCCCATGAACATTTCATAGAGTCGCAGGCTATCGGCGCCGTAGTCGTTGACGACTTTGTCGGGCGAGATGACGTTGCCGCGGCTTTTCGACATCTTGTGCGCGCGGGCGTCGACCTTGACCGACGGCTCGCTTTCGAGCACGAAACCTTCGCCCTTCTTCGTCACACTTTCTTCAGGCAGTTTGACCTGCGTGACGTATCGGCGGGGATTCGTCTTCTTGATGAAGTAGGCCTGCTTCTCGTCCACAACGTCTTCGTCGACTTCATTCGCACCGACCCATGCGCCGGCTTCGTCCTTATAGACGGTGTACTCGGTTTCGCCGAGGATCATTCCCTGGTTGACCAGCTTCTGGAACGGCTCGGGAGTGCTTACCAGGCCGCGGTCGAACAGCACCTTGTGCCAGAAGCGGCTATACAGCAGGTGCAGCACCGCGTGCTCGGCGCCGCCGACATACAAGTCGACTGGCAGCCAGTATTTTTCCAGCTCAGGCGACCAGGGGGCGTCGGCGTTTTGCGGGTCGATGTATCGCAGATAATACCAGCACGAACCTGCCCATTGCGGCATCGTGTTGGTTTCACGCTTGTACGTATCGGAATACTTCACCCAATCGGTGGCCTTGCCCAGCGGCGGCTCAGGCTTGCCCGATGGCTTGAAGTCATCGAGTTCGGGCAGCAGCACCGGCAGCTCGGATTCGTTCACGCCGACGACCGAACCATCCTCGCCGAGTAGCACCGGAAACGGTTCACCCCAGTAGCGCTGACGGCTAAACAGCCAGTCGCGCAGCTTGGTGTTCACGGCTTTCTTACCGGCACCACGCCCTTCTAGCCAGGCGGTAATCGTCGCCTTGGCTTCGGGGGTGCTCATGCCGTTCAGGCTGATTTCGTCGTTGCTCGAATTGACGGCCACGCCGGCATCGGTGTCGGCGACATCCAGCGGCTGGCCGGCGTCGGCAAGCGTTTTGGCGACGACTCGCACGATTGGCAGATCGAAGGTTTTGGCGAATTCAAAGTCGCGGTCGTCGTGGCCCGGAACCGCCATGATCGCGCCGGTGCCATAGCCAATCAGCACGTAGTCGGCGACCCAAATCGGAATCGGCTGGCCGTTCACCGGATTGGTCGCGTACGATCCGGTGAAGACGCCAGTTTTCGATTTGGCCAGGTCGGTGCGATCCAGGTCCGACTTCCGCGCGGCCGCTTCGCGATAGGCGTTCACAGCGTCGCGCTGCTCGGCGACCGTCAGCGATTCGACCAGCGGATGCTCGGGCGCCACGACCATATAAGTCGCGCCGAACAGCGTGTCGGGACGAGTTGTGAAGACGCGCAGTGGGCCTGCAGACGTGGTGAAATCGACCTCGGCCCCTTCGGACCGGCCGATCCAGTTGCGCTGCATGTCCTTGATCGGTTTAGGCCAGTCGACGTGTTCAATGTCGTCGGCCAGGCGATCGGCGTAGGCGGTAATGCGGAGCATCCACTGCTTCAGCGGCATGCGAACCACGGGATGGCCGCCGACTTCGCTCTTGCCATCGACAACTTCCTCGTTGGCCAGCACAGTGCCCAGCGCAGGGCACCAGTTCACCGGCACTTCCGCGCGATAAGCCAGTCGCTTGCTATCGCGATACAGTTGCGGGTATTCGGTGCCTGGCGGGATCGGCATTTCGGCGATTGGCCGGCCTTTGCCTTTACGCTTCTGGCCGGTGGTATCGGTCCACTCGAAGGTGGGGTCGTACCAGGTGTCGAACAGTTGCAGAAAGATCCACTGCGTCCACTTGTAGTAGTTGGGGTCGGTGGTGTCGACCTCGCGATCCCAGTCGTAGGAAAATCCCAGTGACTTGATCTGCCTGCGGAAGTTATCGACGTTGTTTTTGGTCGTAATTCGCGGGTGGACGTTGTTCTTGATCGCGTACTGCTCGGCGGGGAGGCCGAAGGCGTCCCAGCCCATCGGGTGCAGCACGTTGAATCCGCGCATCCGCTTGTAGCGGCACAGGATGTCGGTCGCCGTATATCCTTCCGGGTGGCCGACATGCAGGCCGGCGCCGCTGGGATACGGGAACATGTCGAGGATGTAAAGCTTCGGCTGGCCGGCGACGAGATCACGCGTTTTGAAGGTTTTGTTTTCGTCCCAAAAAGCTTGCCATTTCGGCTCGATCTTCTGCGGATGATACGCGGGCATGGAACCAGGCTCCGAGGCAACTTCGACGGCACACGGTCGGAATGAGTACGTGCGTTCGCAGGACTAGACAAGAAAAAAAACCGCCCGGCTCGCGCGGGCGGGTGAAATATCGGAGTCTTAAGATACCGCACCGTCCCAGAATTCGCCAGAAGACTGATCGCACAATTGAGTTAGCATGAAACAAACCAATCCGAAATACCGCAATTTCGACCGATCTCCCCATTCCATCGAGGAAAGCCATGCTCAAGCTGAAACGGGCGTATGAGCCGCATGCCACGAGTGACGGGCTCCGCATTCTCGTGGAGCGGCTCTGGCCGCGCGGGGTGACGAAAGAGAAGGCACATATCGATCTCTGGCTCAAGAGTCTGTCGCCGAGTCCCGAGCTGCGCAAGTGGTATAACCACGACTCCGAACGCTGGCCGGAGTTTCGCAAGCGTTACTGGGCCGAATTGAAGGACCAGGCCGACTTGCTCGCCTTACTCAAGCATGTGATCGAACAGGAAACCGTGACATTCGTGTACGCTGCCAGCGACGAAGAACGGAACAGTGCATGTGCGTTAAAAGATTACCTCGAACGCTTGAAGTGAGTCTGGCCAGAACACGAGGGCGCGGTCGGAGATGCGAGTGAGCGCGTTGCGGATTGGCCGCGGCGGTAGAATGTGACCGACGGTAGGACTTCCTCGGGTACCACGCGAGACTGAAAATTGGCCACGCGAATCACGATTCTTGGAATCTCGGGCAGCTTGCGATCGAGTTCGTCGAACCAAACTTTGTTAAACGCAGCCGCTCGGCTGGCTCCTGATGGAGTGAGCGTGGGTCTTAGTGAGAGCGTCGGCCTGCTTCCTCACTTCAACCCAGACCTCGATGGCGAAGGAATGGAACTGCCGCGGGAAGTCGCGGAGTTTCACGAGCGGATTCGACAGGCCGACGCCATATTAATTTCGAGTCCCGAGTACATTCACGGCGTGCCGGGTTCGTTCAAGAACGCGCTCGACTGGACTGCAAGCTCTGGCGTCTTCATCGGCAAACCTCTCGCCCTCATCAATGCGTCGGCGACTTCAAATCACGCTCAAGATTCGCTGATCGAAACGCTTACTGTGCTTATGGCCGACGTGACTTCGAGCCGAATCCCGCTGCGAAGCAACAGACTTTCGCTCGATGATGTGCTCGCCGACTCTGCAATCGTCGAAAAGCTGCAAGAAGTGCTCGCAACGCTTATCAATGCGGTGAATTCGCGAACGAGCGAATGATCGCCTCGGTGCCAGAGCCGCGCTGTTGCGAACAGCAGCCTCCACTGCTCGTAATAGGAAGATTGGGAAGTTGGGCTGAACGAGTTTTCGAGCGTCGGTGCTTGATTTGATTTTGAATGCATCGTGCCCTGCCGGAGTTTTCCTGCAATGTCTGCCGATCGCGACCTGCTCTATGGCCTGATCGCCCTTCAAAATCATTTCATCGATCACTCCGACCTGCTCGCGGCCTTTCACGTTTGGTGCGACGAGCGTTCGAGGTCGCTAGTGCAAATTCTCCGCGATCGCAAGGCGCTCAGCGAGGAATCGGCCCGGGTGCTCGAGTCGATCGTTCGCTTGCATCTCGACAAGTTTGGCGATGACCCCGCGAAAAGCCTGGCGGCGCTCGGTTCGCTTGAGACGGCGCGCGATGTCCTCGCGCGAATTGCGAATCCCGAAGTTCAGGCCAGCCTGGGGCATCTCGGCGGCAAGCCGCCCGATGTTTTCGCGACGCGCATGCCCACGGCATCGGAAGCGATCTTGCCGCAAGCTTCGCGGTTTCGCGTGCTTCGTTTTCACGCGCGCGGAGGTTTGGGACAGGTTTCGGTGGCGATTGACAAGGAGCTTGGGCGCGAGGTTGCGTTCAAGGAGATTCACGAAACACACGCCGATCGTGCAGATAGCCGGGTTCGGTTCAAGGTTGAGGCCGAAATCACCGGCGGGCTCGAACACCCGGGTATCGTGCCGGTTTACAGCCTGGGGCACGATGCGACGGGGCGTCCTTACTACGCCATGCGTTTCATTCGCGGCGATAATCTGCAGGCGGCGATCAAGCGATTCCGGCAGGATGACGCCGATCCCAAACGAGACCCTGGCGAACGCGCGCTTGCTTTGCGCAAGCTGCTCGGGCGATTTCTCGACGTTTGCAACGCGATGGCTTATGCGCACAGTCGAGGTGTGCTTCACCGCGACCTCAAGCCAGGCAACATCATGCTAGGCGACTATGGCGAGACGATTGTCGTCGATTGGGGACTCGCGAAAATCATCGGCAAATCGGAAGTTCCGGGCGATGAGCCGTCACTTCAGCCGGCATCGGCTATTGCGTCGACCGAGACAGAGGCGGGAACTGTCGTTGGCACGCCGGCTTACATGAGCCCTGAACAGGCGGAAGGTCGGCTCGAAGCACTTGGGCCGCGGAGTGATGTTTATAGCCTGGGAGCAACGCTTTACGAGTTACTCACGGGGCATGCGCCCTATGAAGGACGCACCGATGAGATTGTCGCGCAAATTTCGCGTGGCGCATTTACGCCTCCGAGGCATGTCGATCCTCGCATTCCCGTTCCGCTCGAATCGATCTGCCTCAAGGCGATGAAGGTTGACCGGCTCGATCGCTATCCCACAGCGCGGGCACTGGCCGACGACATCGAACATTGGCTGGCTGACGAGCCGATTTCGGCGCATCCAGAGTCGCTTGGTTCTCGCGTCGCTCGCTGGGCTCGCCGGCACAGAGCGGCCACCGTTTCTGGTGCCGCCGCGCTTTTCGCCGTGTGCATCGTGTCTATTGCCGCATATTTCGAGGTACATCGCGCGCTCGTTGCTGAACAGGACGCTCTCACAGGGCAGTTGAACGCTAACATCGCCTCGGAACGCGATCGAGTCCGGGCGGAAAAACGCGAAGAGCTGGCCGTCCAGGCGATACGCAAATTCGAGCTGGCCGTGATCGACAATCCTCAACTGAAGTACGACGCCCCACTCAAGCCGCTCCGCGATTCCCTGCTCAAGGAACCGCTGATCTTCTCGAAAAGTCTGCGCAAGTTGCTTCAGGAGGATACCGACCCACGCCCGACGTCACTCGAGCGACTGGCCGAAGTTTGCTTCGCGCTCGCTCGAACCACCAACGAGATTGGCAATCGGCAAGATGCCCTCGAGGCGTATCAAGAGTCGCAGGCGATACGGGAGCGGCTGATCAAGGACGACCCAAGTACGACCGAATATCAAAGCGGTCTGGCGATGGGTTACAACAACATTGGCAACCTGCAAGCGGCGATGGGGCAGAACGAAGCGGCCATCGCATCCTACCAGCAGGCCGCCGATCGTTGGACGCGCCTGCTCGCGGTAGATTCCCGGCTCACTGGGTTTCAGAATTCGCTAGGCGGCTGTTACACAAATATCGGCAACTTGCAAAGTGCCATCGGTCAAAACGACGCAGCAAACGCCTCGTATCATCGTGCGCTCGAAATCCACGAACGGCTCGTCCAGGAGAATACGGTTCATCCTGAGTTTCAAAATAGCCTCGCAAGCGACTTGAACAATCTCGGCATTCTCCAACGTGTGATGGGACAACTCGACCTCGCGCGAAATTCGTACGAGCGTGCGATCGCCATTCGTGAACGATTGGTTCGAGCCGATCCAAGCGACGCTGAATATCAAAGCGATCTCGCGGCCAGTCACTTCAACATCGGCAATCTCCAGCGCGTGACGGGACACGCTGAACAGGCGGTTGAATCGTATCGAAGATCGCTGCAAATCCGGGAGAAATTGGCCGCGCAAAACCCTTCCGCAGCATTCTTTCAACACGAACTCGCGACGACACATAACAACATCGGCATTCTTCAACGCGAGATGGCTCAAAGCGGCGTGGCGCTCATATCGTACGAGTCGGCGAGGGCGATCTGGGAACGACTCGTAACCGAAAATCCCAGCATCAATGAATATCAAAACAGCTTGGCCACAACTTATGGCAACATCGCGACGATTCAGCGAGCCAATGGCGATTTCGATTCGGCGCTAAAGTCGCATGAACAATCGATCAACCTGCACGAGCGTCTGGTGAAGCAAAACCCGGCGGTTACTGATTTTCAGGCCGGCCTGGCGGCAAGCCATAACAACGTCGCGATTCTTCTTGCAACGTTGGGACGATATGACGAAGCGCGGCAGGCGCACGATCGGGCGATCACGATCCGTGAGCGACTTGCGGGCGAGAATCCCGCTGTTCCGGATTACCAAAGCAATCTCGCCGGCAGCCTGAACAACCTGGGGCTGCTCCAAAGCGCGACGGGGCAGAATGACGCGGCGCTCAAGTCGCACGAGCGCGCTCTCGCGATCTGCGAACGGCTGACGAAAGATAACCCGGCGATTACCGAGTATGCTGACGACACAGCAATGAGCCACAACAACATCGGCAACGTTCTGACCGCGACCGGGAAAAATGAGGCCGCCGTTGAGTCGTATCGGCAAGCAATCGCAATCCGCGAACGATTGGTCAAGGAAAACCCAACGGCTGAGGAAATCGCCAGCGAACTCGCGGAGAGTGTTCACAACCTCGGCAACGTTCAGCGGGTGTCGGGACAGTACGACGCTGCGGCTGCATCATTCGAGCGAGCCATCGCGGTTTGGCAACAGCTCTCCAAGGAAAATCACCTGAGTGCGGCCGACCGGGCCCAACTTGCGCGAACTCATTACCATGTCGCCCGAACATTTGCCCTTCAATCGGCGGCAACGAAGGATCCAGCGAAGGCCAAGAAACTAGCTGATGGGGCGATGGAGTCAATCCACAAGGCCGAGGCCACAGGGTTTGCAGACTGGAAAGACGTCGCCGAGAACAAAGACTTCGAGTCCTTACGATCACGGACAGACTTCAAAGATTTACTCAAATTGAAGGCGTCGCAAACGTCGAAGTAAAGCCTTTAGCCTAAAACGCATCCTCGATTGCGCCTGGTTCGAGCTCAGATTGACGCCTTCCGATAATTCAGGCAATATCCCGGCGATTTGGCGATTGTCTGCGTGGTTGCCGATTCGAGCGAACCCCAAAGTCGTCTGCTGTAATAGTTGTCTCGTCCGCGAGGAAGGAGACGAACGACTCGCCCCCTTCCGATTGTGCCTTAGCCGTGCGAATCAATGGAGTGAATGCGATGCATGTCTTACGAACGCTGGGATTCCATTTGCTGCCTTTGGCTTTCCTTTTTGGCTTGGCGGTATCAGAAAGAGCAAACGCATCAGCATATTACAGCGTGACCGTTTTAGGTGACGACGCGGACATCAAAGCGAGTTCAACCGGATACTACAACACCAAAACTGGTCTTTCTTACGACTTCATCAGCAGGACGACGCCGATCACTCAGGCTGATCGAGCCAAGGCCCCGACGGAACAACTTTATCAAGGCGTGGCGACCCCGATAGAACGAACATATACAATGCAGGTTTATCAAACGAACGACGCTGGGACAATCATTGGCGCCATGCCGTCAGGCCTAATTCGCTCCGAGCCGGAGAGTAGCCTAACGTATGGCTACGCCGTGCAATATGCCAACGGAGCTTATTCCGATTTTAAGCCACTGCTCATGCCAACTCAGTGGTCGGTGAACGGCTGGGGCACCTTGATGTTGAATCAGGCAAACCAAATTCTGCTCGCTAATCCATCGGGCCTAGGGAGCAGTCTACTTGATTTGAACACAGGCACAACGACTCGGATTTTGGATCTGATTCCCCAAGATCTACTCGACAAAATCCAGAAAGCTCCCGACTACGGTTCTTATGTAAACATCAAGGGCTTCGATGATCGTGGAGATATTCTGATTCGCGCTCCGCTTAACGGCAATTCGGATTGGAAGGATTTCATGCTAACGCCGCCCGGACTCGCCGCCCCTGCCGGCGTACCAATCAACCCGCCACCACCCACCCCCACGCCCGAACCAGCAAGCTGGATGATTTTCAGCCTGGTCGTCGGAGTGTTCGGCGTTCGAGCGGCGGTTCGACGTCGACGAAAATCAATCGATTCGATCTGAAAAATCAGTCGCCGCGAAAATTGGTCAAACCAGTCGCCGAGCCGATGGTTTGACCAATCCATTTGAAAACTTAGAATGTCTTCGTAGAGAAAGCCCAAAAGTCTCATCGCAAGTTCGTGTTCGCATGCGCACCTTGATCGACGGTTACAACGTGATGTTCGCCGCAGGCCTGATGGGCCGAAAGTTCGGGCCCGATGGGTTCCGGCGCGTTCGCACGCGGTTTTTGAATGATGTCGCGCACAAACTCGGGCCGGTCGAGGCGCATCTCACGACGGTTGTCTTTGACGCCAAGAAAGTCCCCGAAGGTTTGCCGTCGCGCACGCGGCATAAGGGAATTACCGTTATTTTCGCGGTGAACAATCCCTCGGCCGATGAGCAGATCACCGAATTCATTCAGCAACATAGCGACCCCAAGCGACTCATGGTCGTGTCGTCGGACAATCAGATCAAGGCGGCGGCTCGCAAACGCAAGGCGGGGACGTCGACGGCTGATGAATTTCTTAGTCAGATGAGTCAGGCGATTGAAAAGCGCAAGGAGGCCGCGCAGGAGGCGAGGCCGGAGAAGCCGAGCAACCTGAGCGAGGAAGAATTGGCGTATTGGGCCGAAGAATTTGGTGATTTGGAACGGTCGGGCGAGTTGAAAGATGCGTTCAAGCGCGACCCGATGTTTCCCAGCGACGACGAGATCGCGCAGATTGAGCGCGAGGTCGAACGCGAGGACCGGGAACGGCGGCGGAGTTGAATGCGAAGGGGTCTGGCCGCAGGCTGGGTCGTCTGGTAAAACGTGGTATCGTGTTGATCTTGAAGGTCAGCCACGTTTGCGACCATGACGAGGCATAGTCCGCTGCCATGAAAGTCCACGAATATCAGGCCAAGGATTTGCTGAAGGCGGCCGGAGTTGCCGTTCCCGCGGGCGTGGTGGCGACCACTCCCGAGGAGGCCGCCGAGGCGTACGACAAGTTGGGCGGAGGCCTGATCGTCGTCAAAGCCCAGGTGCATGCCGGCGGTCGCGGGAAGGGTATCGCAGTCGGCCCCGAAGCTGACAAGGCCGATGCCCTCGAGATCGCCAGCGGCCGCAAGCCTCGCCAGCCCGGAATGGCCAAGGGAGTTCAGCTCGTCAACAGCAAGGAAGAAGCGAAGGCCGCAGCCGCTAGCTTGCTGGGCAAGACGCTGATCACCTACCAGACCGGCGAAGAAGGTCAGCTCATTCGCAAGGTGCTGGTGACCGTCGGCCACAACATCGAACGCGAGCTTTATCTCGCCGTGGCCGTCGACCGCGCCACGCAGTGCCCGGTTTTGATGGCCTCGACCGAAGGCGGCGTCGAGATCGAAACCGTTGCCCACGAGACTCCTGAGAAGATTCACCGCGAACCGATCGACGTCGGCATGGGCCTCGCCGATTTCCAGGCTCGCAAGATCTCGGCAGCGCTCGGACTGAAGGGCGAAAGCGTTCGCAAGGGCGAAGCGCTCTTCAAGGCGTTCGTGAAGTTCTTCATTGATAAAGATGCGTCGCTCGCCGAGATCAACCCGCTGATCGTCACCGATTCGGGCGAAGTGCTGGCACTCGATGCCAAGCTGAACTTCGACGACAACGCGATGTTCAAGCATAAAGACGTGGCCGCGTTGCTCGACGAGCACGAAGAAGATCCGAACGAGCTTCGCGCCGGCAAGAGCGGCCTGAGCTACGTCAGTCTCGATGGCGATATCGCTTGCCTGGTAAACGGTGCCGGCCTGGCGATGAGCACGATGGACCTGATCAAGTATCACGGCGGCGAGCCGGCCAACTTCCTCGACGTCGGTGGTGGTGCGCAGAAGGATCAGGTGCTCGAAGCCTTCCGCATTTTGCTCGGCACGAAGAACGTGAAAGCGGTTCTCGTGAATATCTTCGGCGGCATCATGAAGTGCGACATCATCGCGTCGGCACTTCTGGCAGCTTACGACGAGATCGAGTTCAACGTCCCCTTGGTGGTTCGTCTCGAAGGGACGAACGTCGAGCTGGGCAAGAAGCTGCTTTCCGAGTCGGGCCGGAAGATTATCACGGCGGACGGCCTGACCGACGCGGCGAAAAAGGTTGTCGCGGCGGCGAAAGGGGCGGCCTGACGCATATCCATGACCACCAACGCGCCGGTTGCTGACACGTTCTTGCGCGACGAGGCTTTACGGATGCTCGACGGCCGAGGTGCGATCCTCGAAACCGCTCACGACATCTCAGAGATCCTCCGCGCGGCAGGCGTTTCAGCGCCGGTGATCGGTGGCATTGCGGTCGTGCTGCACGGCTACGTCCGAACGACGACTGACGTCGATCTCGTGGCGATTGACTCGACTAACACGGTTGGGCAAGTCCTGATCGACAACGGATTCATTCGCGACCCGATCAAAAAAGAATACATGCGAGGCGGAGTTCCAGTTCATCTCGTCAGAAGCGATCAGGTTGGATTCGACCTGGGTAGTCCTGTGGAAATCGACGGGATCACGACCGTTTCGCTTACTGATTTGATTGAGATGAAGATGCGAACGGGCCTCAAATTCCCGTCGCGTGCTCAGGATATGGGCGACGTCGTCGGCCTCATTCGACATCGCCAACTTTGCAGCGATTTTGCCGACGATCTCGACGAATCGCTTCAACCCGGCTTTCGCAAGCTCGTGAAGGCGATCGCCAGCGAACAAGATCATCACAATTAACGGAACTTGCCGGATATCACACATGAGCATTCTTGTCGACAAGAACACGCGTCTGATCTGTCAGGGGATCACCGGCAAGGCGGGGGCGTTCCACTCGGAGAATTGCCGCGACTATGGCACCACGCTGGTTGGCGGTGTGACACCCGGTCGCGGCGGCACGTCAACTCTTGGCGTACCTGTCTTCGATACGTGCCATGAAGCCGTCGCCAAGACCGGCGCGAACGCGACGATGATTTTCGTGCCGCCGCCGTTCGCGGCCGACGCGATTCTCGAAGCGGCCGACGCGGGAATTTCGCTGATCGTCGCGATCACCGAGGGGATTCCGGTCCTCGACATGGCTCGCGCCGTGGCCTATTTGAAGGCGCATCATCCCAAGGCGCGACTGATCGGTCCCAACTGCCCGGGCGTGATTACTCCGGGCGCGTGCAAGATCGGCATTATGCCGGGATATATTCATAAGCCGGGGCGAGTGGGGCTCGTTAGCCGCTCGGGCACTCTCACTTATGAAGGTGTTTGGCAACTCACGAACCTCGGCATTGGCCAGAGCACGTGCGTTGGCATCGGCGGCGACCCGGTGAACGGCACCAACTTCGTTGACGTTCTGCGGATGTTCCAGGCAGATCCTGACACCGACGCCGTCTTGATGATGGGCGAAATCGGCGGCAACGCCGAGGAACAGGCCGCTGAGTTGAAGCGCTCAGGCGAGTTCACGAAGCCGATGGCCGCGTTCATCGCCGGTCAAACCGCTCCTCCGGGCAAGCGCATGGGCCACGCCGGCGCGATCATCTCGGGCGGTTCGGGCAAGGCGTCGGACAAGATTGCTGCGCTCGAAGCCGCGGGAATCAAGGTCGCCAAGAGTCCGGCCGACATGGGGGTGACCCTTCAGGCCGCGCTCAAGGGTTAAAGGCCTGTGAGCGATCACGAAGGCAATCCCTGGAAGACTCTCGCAACGCGGGCGATCTACGATAATCCGTGGATCAACGTGCGAGAGGATCAAATTATTCGTCCCGACGGCAAGCCGGGAATTTACGGCGTGGTTCACTTCAAGAACCACGCTGTTGGCGTTTTGCCGGTCGACGACGACGGCTCAATCTGGATGGTGGGCCAGCACCGATATCCACTCGACATGTATTCGTGGGAGATCCCCGAAGGCGGCGGTCCGCCGGGCGAAGATCCGCTCGAAACCGCCCGCCGCGAGCTTGTCGAGGAGACGGGGCTTGTCGCGGCTGAATATGAGCGGATCTCGATCTCTCATCTTTCCAATTCAGTCAGCGACGAGTTGGCGACGGTGTTTCGCGCGACTGGCCTAACTCACGGGCCGAGCGAGCCCGAAGGGACCGAACGAATCGAAGTGCGACGCGTACCGTGGCCTGAGGCGTGGCGCATGGTACGATCGGGACAAATCACCGACTCGATGACCGTGATCGCCCTGTTTCATGAGGCGATCCGGCGCGGCCAGAAGTGGGATTGAACAACTTCATAACAAATGCCTCTTTGAACATGGAGTCGAGCGATGATTCTCCCTCGCGTCTGCTCGCTTGCCCTTGGAATGCTGCTGGTGGCTGCGATTGCGATCGCCGCCGATCAGCCACCGGTTACAGCGTGGTCGCGCGACTTTGCGGTTGCACTCGATTCGGCAACATATCAAACAATTAACGATGGCGTTGCTCTTTATAATAATGGCGACACGGCGGGTTGTTATCGGCTGTTTCAAGGCTCGCTCCGAACGCTCGTCCCATTTCTCAAAGTCTCGCCCGACTATGAAAAGCAGGTTGTCGCATCGCTGACGAAGGCGGAAAAACTTGCGACCGACGCTGAGCGTGCCCTGGAACTGCGAAAACCGCTCGACATCTTGCTTGAAGCGGCTCGGCGCCGTGTTGCGATGCCGGCGGAAGTCGTACAAGCTCCCGCCCCCAAACCCGAAGCGGCCAAGCCAGCCGAACCAGCCAAGGCCGAGATGAAGCCTGAGGCGAGCAAACCTGCGGCGACAGAAGTTGCCAAGACGGAAAAGCCGCCGGAGCCAGCGACGACTCCTTCTCCAAAGCCCGCCGAGACAAAGCCGGCCGAAGCATTAACAGCAAAGCCGCCTACACCTGCAGTTCCGGCAGGCGAAATGGCCGCGAACACGAAGCCGGATTCGAGCAAACCGGTCGAAGTTGCAAAAGCGGCCGATTCAAAGCCGGCAGAAGTTGCAAAGCCGGCTCAATCGAAACCGGCCGAGATCAAGCCGATCGACACGAAACCGGCTCCGAACGCTGTCGCGAGCGCGACGCCAGCGGATACGAAGCCGCAAGAAATGCCCAAAACCGAAGACAAGCCGGCGGATACCAAGCCAGATTCTTCGCCGTCGACCACAAAGCCGGCTGAGACACCCAAATTGCCAGCGGGAACGAGCTACGCCGAACGGATGCGGCAGGAACTACTCGCGTCGCGGACCGAGCCGACGAATCCCACGCTCTGGAATCGGCTCGGGGGGGTCGAGAAGATCAAGCCAATTGTTCAGGACTTCCTGTTCAAGGCGTCGAATGACCCACGCGTCGATTTTGGCCGCAACGGCAAGTTCGCGACCGATGACATGACGATGCTCAAAATAGAAAAAGCCGTACTCGAGTTTTTGAGCAGTCGGACGGGTGGCCCGTTTGAATACAAGGGGGCGAAGATGGCGACTGCTCACCAAGCCATGGCCATCATGCCTTCGGAATATAAGGCCATGATAGAAGACTTGCGCGACGTGCTCGAAGCACACAGTGTTAAAAAAACTGAAGCGGACGAGCTCGTTGCATTGCTGAGCAAGTACGAGTCGCAAATCGTCTCTGCGAAGGACAAGCAAGCGGCGACTGAAGCCGAGAAGGATAAAACAAAAAGCCCCGATTGATCATCGGGGCTTCACTCAAGTTGGATTTCGACAGGTGGCTTACTTCTTGGCCAGGTGCTTCGAGCCAAAGATCTGTTCTTCGGGGAAGTGCTTGCCCGGGCAGGCGGTGGGACTTTCGGCAAGTTCAGCGTGCGTGCCGACTGCATCGGTCGGAATGTCGTATCGCTCGGCGAGATAGGCGACGAGGGCGCGGGCGGCGGCAATCTGCTTGGGGGTCGGCGGCGATTTGTCGAGATCACCGATCAGGCAGATGCCGATGCCGAACTCGTTGACGTCCGGGTTCTTACCGTTGCGGCAGTGCAGGCCGTGCTTCTGGTTGGCCCAGCGGCGGGCAACTTCGATCTGGCCGTCCGGGCTGTCGGAGCCGTTGCCGATCACGAAGTGGTAGCCGCAGCCGTCCCACCCTTGAATCTTGCGGTGCTCGCGGTCGATCTGATCGTAGCTCCCAGTCGCGTTCGCGCTGTGGTGGACGACGATGTACTTCCACGAGCGGTCGGCCTTGGGCGGCTGGAAGAGGTCGTCGGCGTCGTTCACGAACGGACGAACCGTGTCCTGCATCGAGGTCCGGCGAACCCGCGAGCTTGTGCGGATTCCGGTGCCCCGCGAGGCGGCGGGGCCGGAGCCGTTAGGGCTTTCGAGCGGCGGGGCGATGATGTTCGCCTTGGGCTTGCGCTCGGGGGCGACGTTCAGATCGGGCTCGTTAAGGTCGGTCGCAGCGGGCGGTGTCGTGTTGTTTCGCGACGGCTTAACGCTCGAATCCTTTTGCGGCTTGATTGGCGCGAGTTCGGGATCCTTGTCGAGGTTTTTGTCGATCTCGCGATCGATGACCGGACCGCTCTTGGGAAGCGCGGGCGGAATACCTGCGTCGACCGGTTCATCCGTTACAATCGTGCCAGATTCGGCGGGAACGGGCGTGCCGTACACAGGTCGCATCGCGCTACGGCGATGGCTGCACCCAGTTGTGTTGAACATAACGGCGGCGGAGAGACAAACGGTCGCCATTTGCAAAAGACGTGGACGTGTCGAGGCCATGCGCGGGAACGCCATGACTCTGCTCCTGAAGCTCGGTAAAACGGGCCGATGTCGCTCGACGTCGACCAACTCACGACGCCGGTACCCTTAACGCAACCGCGATGCCAGAGGCTGATTCACGGTCGCTTCGCGATTTTTGGAATCAATCGCGGATTCGACTCAAGTCTACACGCTGTTTGGCCGATGGGCGAAAAATCGGAGGGAATTTCTCGTTTTTTTCTAAAGTTCCCGGAGAGCGAATCCGCAAGCGAATCTTGTAAGTTTTTCTACTGTTCTAATGTCAAGGTGACAAAGTTGGGGTTGAAGTGCAATTTTCGCGTCGCGGAGATATGAGACTGGAAGATTCGGGATGACGGCGGTTACTTGAATGGAATGACCGCGGAGCGGTCGAAGAAACGCTCCCACGCGGAGCGTAGGAGCGGGGGAACTTCGACTCATTCGTAGGCATTGGGCGCGAAGCGCGGGAATTTCGGCTTACGCGTGCGCGCTGAGTTCGTATCGAACTTCCCCGCCAACGATCGCCATCACGGCACGGCCCTTCACGTTCCACCCGCCATACGGTGTGTTGCGGCTCTTGGAGTGGAACTTATTGGGATCGATCGTCCACTTCATTTCGGGGTCGATCAGCGTTACGTCAGCGTCGGCGCCGGGTTTGAGCGTGCCCTTGGGAATACCGAGCAATTGAGCCGGCGCAATTGTCAGTTTACGGATCACTTCGGGCCAGGTCAGAAAACCCGGCTCGATCAGACCGAATACGGTGATCGGGATCAGCGTTTCCAGGCCGACGATTCCGAACGGTGCGAGATCGAGTTCGCGTGCTTTCTTTTCGGGCGCGTGCGGAGCGTGGTCGGTTGCAAGTAGCTCGATCGTGCCATCGCGCAGACCGCCGATCACTGCATCAATGTCGTGCTTGGTGCGGAGCGGCGGGTTCATTTTGAAGTTGGAATCGAACGTCCGTAGGCTTTCGTCGGTCAGCGTGAAGTGGTGCGGGCAGGCTTCGGCCGTTACGCCAATGCCACGCTTCTTCCCCTCGCGCACCAGTTCGACCGCGCGTTCGGTTGAGAGATGCTGGATGTGAACGCGGCCGCCGGTGATTTCGGCCAGACGGATATCGCGTGCGACCATGATGTCCTCGGCCGCGCCCGGCATGCCGCCGAGTCCGAGCTTCATCGACTCAATCCCTTCGTTCATCACACCACCGACGGTCAGCTCGGGCACCTGGCAGTGTTGCATGATCACGCGATCGAACATCTTCGCATACGTCAGCGCCTTGCGCATCAGGCTGGCGGAGGCGACCGGGGCGCCGTCGTCGGTGAATGCGACAGCACCGCCATCGACCAGGCGTCCCAATTCGGCAAGTTCCTCGCCCTTGCGTCCCTTGCTCACTGCGCCGACGGGATAAACGTTCGCCTTTCCGGCTCGCTTGGCCTGGCGGACGACGAACTCGGCCGCGGCCTGAGTGTCGAGCGGCGGAAGGGTATTGGGCATGCAGGCGACGGACGTGCAGCCGCCAGCGAGCGCAGACATCGCACCTGTCGCGATCGTTTCGTCTTCTTCGTTCCCCGGTTCGCGGAGGTGGACGTGGGCGTCGATGAGGCCGGGGCAAACGATCAGGCCGGTGGCGTCGATCGTGCGGTCGGGCGGCTCGCCGTGGGGGCCGATTGCCAGAATGTGGCCGCGGCCGATCCAAACGTCGGTGATGGTGTCGATGTTTTGGCTGGGGTCGATCACCCGGCCGCCATGGATGCGAATTGTCGACACGTCGGTCACTCCGTCGTCAGGGCCGGTGCGTCTTTGCGGCCGGAAAGTAGATAGAGGACTGCCATCCGCACCGCGAGACCATTTGTCACCTGGTCGAGAATCGCGGAATTCGGGCCGTCGGCGACTTCGGGCGTCAGTTCGACGCCGCGGTTGATCGGCCCAGGCGCGAGCAGCAGCAAGTCAGGCTTGGCGCGATTGACCCGTTCTTGCGTCATTCCATAAAAATGCGAGTACTCGGCGATCGACGGGAATGATCCCCCAGCCGCGCGCTCGAATTGGATGCGCAAGACGTTCACGACGTCGACGCGCGGGAGCACTTCATCGAGGTGATACGCGACCTCGCATCCCATCGCTTCGAACCGCTTGGGGACGAGCGTGGGCGGGCCGCAAAGGATCACCTTGGCGCCAAGTTTCAGCAGGCCCCATATGTTCGATCGCGCGACGCGCGAGTGCGAAATATCGCCGACGAGCGCGACGGTAAGCCCTTCGATCTTGCCTTTTTTGCGGCGGATCGTCATCAGATCGAGCAACCCTTGCGTGGGGTGCTCGTGCGAGCCGTCGCCGGCGTTGATGATGGACGATTGGACGTTTCGCGCGAGCAAATGCGGAGCGCCAGGAGTGGGATGGCGGACGACCATGAAGTCGGCGCCCATCGCTTCAATATTCTTGGCGGTGTCGATGAACGTCTCGCCTTTCGAAAGGCTCGAGACACTCGCGGTGAAGTCTTGCGTGTCGGCCGAAAGGCGTTTGGCGGCGAGGTCGAAGCTCGTGCGCGTGCGGGTCGAGTTTTCGAAGAAGAGGTTGAAAACAACGCGGCCCGTGAGCGCGGGAACTTTTTTACGATCGCGTTTCGAAACCTCGTAAAACGAGTCGGCCGTGTCGAGAATCGCGGTGATTTCTTCGCGACTCAGGTCCTCGAGCCCGAGAAGATGCTTATGCGTCCAGCGCACGTTCGCCGGAGGTTTCGGAGAGGGGGCCAAGTTCAAACGCTCCGGGGTTGATGGCCTGGTGCGCGAAGAAGAACGATGCGATCAACGGGATCGGCAGGTGTGATTTGCACGAGGATACGATCATCGCGCGTCGTTCGCACGTGCATGCCGGCAAAATCGGCCTGAATCGGCAACTCGCGGTGTCCGCGGTCCACAGCAGCCAGCAACCGAACGCGGGCTGGGCGTCCCAGGTCGAGCAACACGTTTAACGCTGCTCGCGCTGTGCGGCCGGTGTAGAGCACATCGTCGACGAGGATGATTTGCTCGCCTTCGACGGGAAAACCGATCTCGGTTCCGAGCAACACGGGCCAGCGCGGCGATGTATTGATGTCGTCACGATAGAGCGTGACGTCGATCGCACCGATGGGCACCGGACGCCCCGTCACGGCCTGGATGCGCGTGGCAAGACGTTCCGCGATCGGCACGCCACGGGAGCGGATCCCGACCAGCCGCAAGGGAACATCTTTGCCGTAGGCGTCGAGGATGTCGCGGGCCAATCGGTCAAGGATGAGTCCGAGCCCGTCGGCGTCGCAAAGGATTTCTTCGTGCGAATTCATCGGGCATTCTGCCCTCGTTAACGAACGGACCCAGCGACGTTTCCCAACGTCGAGCGGATCGTAGCAAACTGCGGTTCGCAGTCGCAAGGCGACAACCGCGTGGCGGTAATCTTTCCGGATCGGGCCGAAATGCGTACAGTAGGGCTAAGTATCTGGCGCAAGCCATCTTTCGCATGCGACGCAGGTTCAATCCAGAGAAAATAGACACGAGTTGGGAGGCGTTTCGGACGATGCAGATCATCCTGGCGAATCCGCGTGGTTTCTGCGCGGGCGTGAATATGGCGATTGAAAGTCTTGAACAAGCGCTGAATCTTTTTGGTGCTCCCCTTTTTGTCTATCACGAAATCGTCCACAACAAGTACGTCGTCGAACGCTTCAAAACGCGCGGAGTGGTTTTCGTCGAGTCGATCTCTGAAGTTCCCGAAGGCGCCCCCCTCCTCTACTCTGCGCATGGGGTCTCGCCGCAGATTCGCGAGGAGTCGCGCGCTCGCCGGCTTCGTGCCATCGACGCCACCTGCCCACTCGTCACCAAGGTTCACCTCGAAGCCGTTAAATATGCGAATGAGGGATACACCATCATTCTTATCGGCCACGAGGGGCACGATGAGGTCATCGGTACGATGGGCGAAGCTCCCGACAAGATGATTCTCGTCGAGACGGCGGAAGATGTGGAAAAGCTCGAGATCAATCCCGAAAAGATTGCTTATCTCACACAGACGACGCTCAGCGTCGACGACGCGAACATCGTGATCTCTGCCTTGCGAAAGAAATTCCCGCAGATCGCTAATCCGCCGAAGGATGATATCTGCTACGCGACGCAGAATCGCCAGGAGGCTGTGCGCGAGCTGGCGCAGCGGGCCGATCTTGTGCTCGTCCTGGGTAGTCAGAATAGCTCAAACAGCAAGCGGCTTGCAGAGATTGCCGGCTCGCTTGGGCCGCACGCGCATTTGATCGACGGTGTGAGCGAGATCAAACGCGAATGGTTCAACGGCGTCGAGAATGTATTGATCACTGCCGGAGCCAGCGCACCGGAAGACGTGGTTCAGGAGTGCATCGAGTTCATTCAGGCGACGTTTGGTGCGACGATCGTCGAGGAGTGGGTGCGCGAGGAAAACGTTCATTTCCCGCTGCCCAAGTCGCTTCGCGAGTTGCTGCCGGTGATTGGCTAATCGCTCGAATTAACGATCGTCGTTGCCCCACGGGCCATTCGATTCTTCTTTGCGAATCGCCCGTGTGGTGATGGATGATTCACGGCCTGCGACGAGGCACATGTAGCTCGCCTGAATGAGACAGACGGTTGTCATCACGCTGAAAACCAGCATCAGCAAAAGTAGCTCAGCGTTGAATGGCCGAGGACGAAGCGGCCAGACTTGCCGCCAGTCGACCTGTTCGAGAAAGTAAAAGAACCAAACGATCGTTCCGACCGAAGCGGTGGCGCGAGCCGTCTTGCTGAACGCCTCGAGCGACTTGTTGTTCACACCCAACGCGAGACTTCCGACCAGGCTCGAAATCAGGCCGAAGCGCGCCCAGCCCATGGCCTGCATCAATGTCGATCGCAGAAACGGATGCGAATCGTTTTCGAGAAGGTAACCATCGCGCACTGCAAGGTCGACGAACCATAGGGCGAGGTCGGAAACTGATAGAAGCAAGAGCAGGCCCGACCGCCTTCGCCAGCTTGGCTCTGTCCACGCGAGAAAGATGCAGCCGGTCGCAAAGACGCGCGTCCAGGCACGAAGTGTCGAGTGCCAGAAATCAAAACTACTGATACCGACAGGCCCACCAATCGGCAGTCGGAAGAAAAGACCTCCGAGCCAAAGCATGGACGTCACGCAGCCGACGCTCATCATCAAGCCATAGACTGAGAACCCGATACCGCTCCATCGATAGCCGGCCTTCAGAATTGCCAGCTCGCGTTCCTTGTCAAAATCCATGATGCCGGTGCACTCGAAGAAGGAACCGCTTGGGCGAAACGACGAAAAGTCGTAAGAAAATCGTACCGACTCTGGCAGGCAACGCCAAGCCTCACCGAGCAGATCCTGCCTCGTCTGAACGCGGCCGAATCACAAGTGCGATTTCCCCCCAGCCGGTCGTCGAGGCAATCGCCGAATCGATTTGCACCTCCAAAAGTAAGCCGTTCCGCGGCAAGAGCGGATCGCCGAACGCAAGCGTGCAAGCATCGTTGCCACAAGAAGACAGGTCGATTTCCAGACCGTTGAGCCGTGCCCGACGAAGACCTGGGACGTTCTTCAATTCAAGGAAGACTTCCTCGATCTGGAGATCGACGGGGGGGCGGCCGAACTGGCGAGTCAGCCGGATCTGGGCGGGCCAATCGCTTATAGATTCGGCTGGAAGATCAATGCGGCGAGAGACTTCCGGTGAGCCTTCCTCGTCGCCCTGGCGGTAGAGGCATTCCCATCCTCCGCGCAGTCTTATGCGATGTTCGGCCATGAAGATTCTCGGACTGGGGCACACCGCAGGAGAGCTGGCGGCAGTGAATGCGCGGCCTCGTCAAACGGCTTTGCTCTGGTCAGTATCGGTTCCCCGCATTATAGTCTGTATTCGCGTGGACACTTCCAGGGTCGAGCTAATCCGCCTTTTTGGGTTCCTCGCGGCAGTGAGACTGAAGGGTCCGCGTCCTTCCTTGGCGAAGCGCCGTGGGGGAACCAGCGTTCCCGCCCTTATTTATATTGTTAGCTTGGCCAGGCTGGGTGATTCCGAGACCCGGAGAGGGGTCGCGATCATGGTTCTGGCCGTCGCGGAACGCCAATGACTACTGCTGTTCCTCACGTCGAGCCAAGGACACGAACGCTCATGGGCGTTCAAATCCTCGGCAGCGGCCGATACGTCCCCGAACGGGTGGTAACCAACCACGACCTTCGGGACATCTACGGCTTCGACCCTGACTGGATCGTCAATCGGACGGGAATTCACGAACGAAGGTTCGCGCCCGAACATCAAGCCACGAGCGACCTTTGCGCCATTGCTGCCACGCGCTGCCTGGCGGCGGCTGAGTGCGATCCCAGCGAGGTCGACCTGCTGGTCGTCGGCACTTTCACGCCCGACATGTGCTTTCCGTCGACCGCGTGTCTGGTCCAGGATCGCCTCAAGCTGAACTGCCCTGCGTTTGACCTGCAAGCCGCATGCGCAGGCTTTGTTTATGCACTGGTGACCGCCGCCCAGTTCGTGGCGGCCGGAACCGCGCGGCGAGCCCTGGTCATCGGCGGCGATTGCAACAGTCGCGTGATCAACCCGGGTGATCAGAAGAGTTTTCCTCTCTTCGGCGATGGTGCTGGAGCCGTTCTCCTCGGAAAAGGCTCGCCCGAACAGGGCATGCTCTCTTATCAGCTTGGGTCGGACGGTTCAGGCGGCGACTTGCTCAGTCGACCCGCTTGTGGAAGCCGCATCCCGCCCTCGCCCGAAGCGCTCAAGGAAGGTTTGCACTTCCTGACGATGGATGGTCGAGCCGTTTTCAAATGGGCCGTGCGCGTGCTGGCCGATTCGTCGACGACGGTGCTCAATCACGCGGGAGTCGGTGTGAATGACGTGCGGTGGTTCATCCCGCACCAGGCGAATATTCGCATCATTCATTCGGCGAGTGATGTGCTTGGTTTCGCGCGAGAGTCGGTTTACAAAAACCTTGAGCGATACGGTAATACGTCGGGTGGGTCGATTCCCATTGCGCTCGATGAGTTGGTTGAAGACGGCCAGGTGGCGCGGGGTGACTTGATTTTGACGTCAGGCTTTGGTGCTGGACTTAATTGGGGCACAGCGCTCTGGCGCTGGTAGTCAGTGAGACGCGCGAGCGATTCGAGGCAAAGCACGTCTTCCAAGCTCGGGTGCGACGCTTCCGTTGAGCGGGGGTAAGCAACTCGAGTTTCCAACACTCACATGCTGATCTGTTCTACATAAACATCGCACCCGCAGTTTCAAAATTGGCAAACGACCAGCGGGCAGGGAAGGTTGCCCCTCCTCCGCCCGCTTTGGTTTTGCTCTGAGCTAATCCCAAGAAATCAATTCTTGGGCAGATAACCCTTCTTGTGGCGAGCGTAGAACCCGGTGCCGACGTTGCCGAGAACCGTCGGTGTACCGGTGTTGTACGTCGTGCCCTGCAGGTTGCCGGTGATCGAGCCTGGACCAGCGGCCGAGCCGACTGAACCGTAGCCGGCAGCACCTGGCGTGTAGCTGGCCGAGACCACCGTGTTGACCATGCTGCCCTTCATGTGCAGCTTGCCGATGTGGCTCTTGCCCGTCTGGCCGCTGAAGCCGGCGGCGTATGACGTAAGGCTGAAGCCGGTCTTGATTTCGCTCTGGTGCGAGTCGCCCAGCACCTTCACGCTGCCAATGCTGCCGGTCGTGGTGACGGCCGCGCTGGCGAGTGCAACACCGGGGATCGGGAAGTAGAGCGGGGTACCCGGCGAGCTCTGTTGCAGATCCGGGTTGTTGCTCTGGAGCAGCGTTTCGTTCTGGGGACCAACGTTGATGTGGCCGATGCTGCCAGCGCTGATCGCGCCGCCCATGAGGCCGTTCGCCGGGTAACCGGTGTTGGCGTAAGGAACGCCGTAGTTGGCTGGCAGGTTCGAGTTGCTGACCGAGCTGCCGAGCCCCTTGGCGAACCGGAGACCGCCGATGCGTCCCTTGACGTCGAGCGCGAGAGCGTCGGCGTTGCCGCCGAATGTCGCACGCTTGATGTGGCTGACGCTCGAGAACGAGCCCTGGAACGGCGTCGCGGTGCGGGACACGGTCGTGTTGATCGCCGAGCCGGTGACGTTGAGCGTGTCGATGCCGGTCGTTTGGATCGACGTGCGGCCAGTCGTGCCGACGAGCGGGAAGAAGTACTGCTCGGCCGCGTCGATCGTCGCTTCGGTCGACGACACGAGCTCGAGACCACGCAGGTCGCCGTTGACGATGATGTTGATCGACGGCAGGGTCTGCGGTGTGGTCGGCACAAGCGCGACCGACGAGTTGAACACGGTGTTCGTGATCTCGTCGATGCGGATCGTCGGCTTGATCTTGAGCGGGATGTTCGGATCGCCAACGATGATGTTGAGCGGCTGGGCCGACTGCGCGATGTCGAAGTTGCCGCGCACGCCGGTGAATTCAAGCCGCTGTGCACCAGCTGGCAGATAAATGCCTGTATTGCTATACGGCAGACCGCCGTTCGGCGGGTTGACCGTCTGTGCCAGCACAAAGCCGTTCAGAACGATCGACTTCACGCCGTTCTGAGAGATCAGCTTGTTGAACTGGACCAGGCCGCTATCAGACGTTTGCGACAGCGAGGTCGCCGAAACGCCACCAGTCACGGTCGTGCGCTTCGGATCGGTCCCGACGAGCTGGATCGTGTCGAGGTCGTCGTCGAGAACACCGTCGTTCGGCGTCGCGTCGGTGACTACGACCTGGCCAGGTCCCTGGACGACGATTTCCCACTGGTTGCCCAGTCGGTCGGTCCCTGAGACGACCTTGCCTGACGTGCCAAGTCCCGCAACAACCGTCTGCGAGAGCTGGTTAACGTTGGCAATAACCGACTGAGGCGTGTGCGGGTTCTGCGAACCCAGAATCACGCCCGCCACCTGCGGGGTGTAGTAATTGACGGGTGAAGTCGTGAGCACCTCTCGCTTTTCGAGAGTCTCGAGACTCGACCTCAGCCGGCGTCGAGCCGGGTCGGGTCGGTCAGACCGTCGCCGCGTAAAACGCATGGAAGACTCCCTTCGCGGACAACCCCACCTGGGGCGAATCAAGACCGGGGCCGATGGCGCGCGGTCCATTCCGCCGCCCTCAGTTGCCGTCCGTGACTCGGATGGCCGAACCGGCTGCACACAATGACGTGACCTGGCCCACATCACGCAGAGCGATCGTCCGGCGAGTCTTTCGCCGGGGACTGCTCCCGCCGAGGCCGTGATCTGTCATCACGTCCTTTTACTCGACTTAAGAAACCACAAGTCTTCAGAAGGATAGGAAGTTTAGGAGAGGAGGGGTGTCGAGAGAATCGTGAGAAGCGATTAGTCGGTTCACGACGGTGGGAGCAGTGCGAGCGCCGCGCTCTCGTCGTTGGCGAAAAGGAAGAGAGGGGCGAGCTTCATCATGTTAAGGAGATCGCGAACGTACGGATGGGGGCGAAGCAGGACGAGTTTGCCGTCTAGCGCGATAATGCGCCGGCGGAGACCAATGAGTAGCGCGACTCCCGAACTGGAGAGGAAATCCATTGCGGCGAGGTCGACGGCGATGCGCGGCCGTGGCTGTTCTTCGACCCGTTCATAGACCGCGTTGCGGAACTGGTCCGACTGGCCGTCGTTCACGCTCTGCGGGTCGTCGAACACGACGATCAGCGCTCCGCCCACCTCACGGACATCGAGTGGACGCATTAGAACGATTCCTCCGATCCGGCGCATGGAGAACCTGAGAATCGGGCCGTCACCGACCGTCTCCGTTCCCATAAGTGCGGTAGAATCTCACATAAGATGGCGCAAACTTAATACTTAGATTAACCCGAAATCCGCGCGTAGTCGACCAAGTTCCCAACCGCTTTCGGGCGGGTTGTTCATTCTGTAGGGAGTCTTCGGAATGAGCCGAATCGCTTTCTCCGGCGTTATCGTTCTGGTTGCCCTCTTCTCCACGGCGGGATGTCAAAACGGGCCAGAACGCGTCTCTAGTCGGCCAACCACCCGCAGTTCCGTCGTCCGAGTCGATACCGATGACGACGTGCACGTGCAGGCGCCGTTCGTCGATGTTCGCGTTCCCAAGAAATCACGTCCGATGGTTGCCGAGCGTGACGAACTTCCTGCGATGGACGACTGAATCGCTGGGAAGCCGGGCGATCATATCGCATCGCGGTGCAAACCGTTTTCATCGTGATGCGAGGCGGTTACACTGAGACGTTGAATGTTCCCGGGCACATTGCCGTCGAGGCGTGCGCCCTGGACCCTCTCGATCTCGGTTGAGGAGCCGCGCGTTGAACCAGTTTGTTCTTGCCCTGAAGGCGTTCTGGCAGACCCTGACTCAAGCCGACTTCGCTGCTCGCGTCGAGGCGTTGTTCTCCAAGGCACCTGCCGGTCCGGATTTGCGGATTCTCACGGTTCTTCAGCGCGACGGGCGGCTGGTCGACTTCCTGCAAGAAGAGATCGACGCTTATACCGACGCCCAGATCGGCGCGGCGGTGCGTGATATTCACCGAGGCTGCCGCAAGGCGCTTCGCGACTACCTCACGATCGAACCCGTCCTGGCGGGCGCTGAAGAGTCGCAAATTCACGTCGCGACTGACTTTGACCCGACCGAAATCCGGCTTACGGGAAACGTTCACGGCGCTCCGCCGTTCCAGGGAATTCTCAAGCACCACGGCTGGAAGGTGAAGTCGGTGCAATTGCCGGTGCTGCCCGCCTCGCGCGGCGACAGCCCAGTGCTCGCACCCGCCGAGGTGGAGATTCCCTGATATGTCGCGGTACGTCGTCGGCATCGACCTGGGAACTACAAACAGCGCTCTGGCCTACGCCGATACTGGAGCGGCGGGCGACGAACTGCCGCCCATCGCTCCCCTCCCCCTGCCCCAGGTCGTCGGCCTGAACGACGTGAGCGATCGCCCCGTGTTGCCGTCGTTCCTTTACCTTCCAGCCGCCAAAGAATTTCCCGCCGGATCGACCGACTTGCCCTGGAAGTCGTCGAGCGATCGAATCATCGGCGCCTTTGCACGCGAGCACGGCGCCAAAGTGCCGGGGCGACTCGTCAGCTCGGCAAAAAGCTGGCTCTCGCATAACGGCGTCGACCGCAAGAGTGCAATCTTGCCGTGGAACGCTCCCGAAGATGTGTCGAAGATTTCACCACTCGATGCGTCGGCCGCGTATCTCATGCACCTGCGCGACGCTTGGAATACGAAGATTGCTGGAAAGGCTGCCGCCGATCGTCTCGAAGAACAGGACGTTTTGCTCACGGTGCCCGCGTCGTTCGACGCTGCCGCTCGCGAGTTGACGGTTGAAGCAGCGCGCCTCGCTGGCTTGAAAAATGTCACGCTGCTCGAAGAGCCTCAGGCGGCGTTCTACTCGTGGCTTGGCCGCGAGGGTGACGGCTGGCGGAAGAAGGTGAAAGTCGGCGACCTGCTCCTTGTTTGCGACGTCGGCGGCGGCACGACCGACTTCACGCTCATCTCGGTAAGCGATCAAAGCGGCGACCTCGAGCTGACGCGTCTGGCCGTTGGCGAGCACATCTTGCTCGGCGGCGACAACATGGATTTGGCGCTCGCTTATGCGGTGGCTGCCACGATCCCCGGCGGAATGGACGGCCTCGATTCGACTCAACGCGTCGGTCTTGGTCACGCCTGCCGAGCTGCGAAAGAGTTTCTCTTCGCACATCCCAGCAAGACGACCGCGCCCGTCGCTGTGTTGGGTCGTGGCTCGAAAGTGATTGGCGGATCGATCAAAACGGAATTGAGTCGTGATACGCTCAACTCGGTGTTGCTTGATGGATTCTTTCCTGGCTGCCAGATCACTGATGCCCCAGCACGAGGCAGGCGCGTCGGCCTGACTGAAATCGGCCTCCCCTACGCGGCCGATGCCGCGGTAACGAAACACCTGGCGAAGTTCCTCGCTGGTCAGGCTGGATCGCTGCATGCGAGTGGCGGCGCGGTGCGACCGTCGGCCGTGTTGTTCAACGGCGGCGTGTTCAAGGCGAGCGAATTGCGCGATCGCGTGATCAGCGTGCTGAGCGGCTGGGCGGGGACTGATGTTCCAGCTCTCGGCGGTGGCGATCTTGATCTGGCCGTCGCGCAAGGGGCCGCATACTACGGTCTTGTTCGACGCGGTAAGGGCGTTAGGATTCGGGGCGGCGTGCCTCGGGCTTATTACGTCGGCATCGAGTCGTCGGCTCCTGCCGTTCCTGGTGTGACGCCGCCGATCAAGGCGCTTTGTGTCGTGCCGATGGGTATGGAAGAAGGTACCGAAACCGATGTTCCGGGGCCTGAATTCGGCCTGATCGTCGGCGAGCCGACCTCGTTTCGTTTCCTTGGTTCGACCACGAGGCGTGACGACAAGGTAGGCACCGTTCTCGAACGCTGGACGGCCGACGAGGTGCAGGAACTCGAACCGATCGAGACGCATCTCGAAGTTTCCGACGCTTCGCACGAAGGTGACACGGTGCCTGTGAAGTTGCATACGCACGTGACCGAGGTGGGAACTCTCGATCTCTGGTGCCAGTGCACGCGAGACGACCGCCGCTGGAAGCTGGAATACAACGTCCGCGACTCGGATGCTTGATTATTGATTTTCGCACATTCTTGCGCTGGAAGATTCGATGGCGTTAGAAGATCACCTGACAACGGAAGCACTCAATCCGCGATCGCTTGAAATCGATCGCCTGAGTGCGCGTGAAATCGTCACGCTGATGAACGAGGAAGACGCCCGTGCCATTGCAGCCGTTGGCGCGGTGGGCGATGCGGTCGCGATTGCAGTCGAGCGTGCGGCCGATTGCCTCAAACGCGGCGGACGTATCCTCTACATCGGTGCGGGAACATCCGGCCGCCTCGGCGTGCTCGATGCATCCGAGTGTCCGCCGACGTTCAATTCGCGTCCCGAACAGGTGGTCGGCCTGATCGCCGGTGGACACACAGCGCTCACTCGCGCGGTTGAAGGCGCTGAAGACGATCCCGAACGTGGTGCGGCCGATTTGCTCGCGCTCGAACCTGGGCCGAATGATATCGTCATCGGGATCGCCACCTCGGGACGAACGCCTTATGTCCTCGGTGCGGTTGAACTCGCGAAAAGCCGCGGCGCGTTCACAGTCGGAATCGCCTGCAATGAGCGGAGCGTGCTCGGTGGCGTCGTCGATCTCGATATCGCGCCGGTTGTCGGTCCGGAAGTGGTTGCGGGTTCGACCCGACTGAAGGCCGGTACTGCGACCAAGGTGATTCTCAACATGATCACCACGGGCGCGATGGTGCTCATTGGCAAAACGTACGGCAACCGGATGATCGACCTGCAGCCGACGAATCACAAACTTCGCCTGCGCACGCGACGCATTTTGCGCGAGTTGGGTGACATCAGCGACGACGAGGCGGCGCGACTTCTCGAAGCGACGAATGGACGCCTGAAACCCGCTCTTGTCGCAGCGCTTGCCGGCGTCACTCCTGAACAGGCCGAGGTGCTTTTGAACCGCTGTGGCGGCCAGGTGCGCAGCGCCGTCGCCGCGGCAACCCGTGATGAGATGCCGGCATGAGCGACTGTTTGGTCCTGGGAATGGACGGCGGCGGAACGGGAACGACCTGCTGGCTGGCCGATGAGAGTGGACGCGTCGTCGGCCGCGCGGAATCCGGGCCGTCGAACGTCAAATCGGTGGGCGCCACGGTTGCACGGACCTCGCTCAATGCTGCAATCGAGGGCGCATTCGAAAGCGCGGGCCTGTCGGTTCAGCCTGTGGCCGTCGCCTGCCTTGGTCTCGCCGGATTCGATCGCGAGGAAGACCGCGTTCTGTTGCGAGACTGGTCGGATCAAGCGTCGTGGGCGCGATCGCTCGTGCTCACGAACGACTGCGAACTCGTGGTCGCCGCGGGAACGCCGAGCGGCGTGGGCGTCGGCGTGATCGCGGGAACAGGCTCGATCGCAATGGGCATCGCCGCCGATGGCCGACGTGTTCGCGCCGGCGGCTGGGGGCATATTTTTGGCGATGAAGGAAGTGGATACGCGGTCGCGGTCGCTGCCCTTCGCCGCATCGCTCGCCTGACTGACGGCCGCGATCCACGGTCCGCCGAACACGACGCGCTAGCTCGCCACGTCTGCCGGTTCATGGAGATCGAGCATCCCGTCGGTCTAGTTTCAGCGGTCTATGGACGCGGATATGATCGCGCGTGGATTGCGGGAATGGTACCAGCGGTTGTTGCGGCCGCGGACGAAGATCGGGCGATCGTGGACGAAATTCTCACGCCGGCTGGGCGCGACCTGGCTGATATCATCGCCGCGGTGGCTCACCGACTCGGCTGGAATGGCGGACCGCTTGATGTCGGTATGGGCGGTGGGCTCATCCTCAATTGTGTCGCCGTGCAGCAAGGTATGATTGACGGCCTCGAATCCCGCGGCTTTCACGTGAATACGCGAGGCGTCGAACATCCTGTTGAAGGTGCGTTGGTGCTCGCCCGCCGCGCTTTGAATTCTCCGCGATAAGATACGTCCATGAACCACGAAGAAACAAACACGTCTGCACATTTACTCGTCGACGGCGCGGTCGAACTGCCGCATCGTTTTGATTACGACGCGCTCCTAGCGCTGCCCGCGCACTACCAAATCGCCGACGTTTCGCCTGTTCATCCTGGCCGCAAGGGACAGGCGGTCGACTTACGGGCGTTGCTCGAACTCGTGAAACCGCACGCCGAGGCGAATTATCTCACCTTGCACGCCGATCACGACGACTTCCACGTCTCGATTCCGCTGGCCGATATTCTCGACCGCGGCATGGTGCTGTATCAGCAGCAGGGAGCGCCGATCAGCACTTCGGCCGGTGGGCCGATTCGCTTTCTCATTCGCGACCCGGCGACGTGTCACTCAGCCGAGCTCGATGATTGCGCGAACGTGAAATATCTCAGCCGGATCGAACTGACTGTGAAGCGCGGTCGCGATACTCGCCCCGAGGACGAAAAATCACACGCCGCGCTTCATGCACGCCAGCAACAGCAAGTGCAGCAGTAATTGTTCAATGCATGTCGATCGGCAGGCGTTCCCACCAGCCGAGATAATCGCCCAGCTTGATCGTCAACACGGTGATTGAAATCGCGGCGGAAATCACGACGGCCACGAGCACAGCCGCGGCTGCAATATCGCGTGCGACGCGCAGTTTGGGTTCATCGGGATCGCCGATCGCCCGGGCGAGCGTGTCGACGGCGGAATGCGCGAGTTCGGCAATCAGCACGAGTCCCAGACCGATCACCAGCAGACACCAGCCGATCGGTGGCACGCCGATCATTCCGGCCGTGAGGAAGACCAGAAGTGCGCGGTAGGCGTGCGCGAAGAAGCTCGAATCGCCACGCACCGCGAACTTGATGCCCACGAGTCCCGCGATGAGCTTCTCGCGGAGATTGCGCCGGCCGGCGCGTGAGATCCAGATTTCAGGTTCGTCGAGCTCGAACTGCGACGCGAGGTCGGGAACGGGCTCGACCGCAATATCTGGGCCTGGCGTGCGAGCGCGTGGCGCTTCGGCACGGCCGATCGTGGCGATATAGGGTGACTCAACCGAAACTTTGCTGGCTTCGTCGGATCGAAACATGGTTACTGCACCGGTGCGTAACGAGGGTCAAGCCGGGTGATACCCGCACCCGAGCCGAGTCGCAACGACGGGCTAAGCCGTGGCGCGATCTCGAATGCGAACATGTAGCTGTGTTGAAGCGGAACTGCCGTGAGGCCCATCGACATGAAGTAGTCGGCACCGACGCGTGTGAGCGACGCATTCGCACCGAGCAACAACGGGTGGCCGAAGTTACCGAAGTCGTACGACGTACCAGCCGAGGCGTACCACTTCGGGCTCATCCAGTAGCTGAAGCTGGCGATGAGGGCCGACGTCTGAATCGGGCCAGTGTTGAAGTAGGTGTAGCCGAGGAAGATATTGCCGCGAGGCGGACGGTTGATGTTGATACCCGAGGTCGTCAGGTTCATACCGAACGGGTCGAGTTGGTTCTTCTTCGCCACCTGGTACAGCGGGTCACCCACGATGTTCCAGAACTCGAACCAACCGTACGACACGATGCTCGTGCGGTCGCCGACGTACCACTCGAAGTTGTACATATTCTGGCCGATCGGCTTGCCGAAGTTGTCGCGGTTGGCGTTCGGGAAGTACGTCGTGTCGAGGTCAAAGACCATGTAGTCGATGATCCGGCGCTTTCCTTCCGGGCCACGCTTGGTCTGCAACCGCTGGTGAATGCCGAACTGGATCATCTCGATCGAACCTTGAATGTCGGTCGAGCCGGTGATCGGCGAAACGTTGCGGCGAAGCATCAAGAATCGCGGGTCATACTGCAGCGGTAGCAAACCGCCTGCGAAGTTCGTGAGCGCGAAGTAACGTCGCACGAATTCGTAAGTGTTGTCGTCGATGTCGTCCTGAATCGCCAGGCGGTTCAAATTGACGTTCGAGTACGCCGAGTGGGCGTCAACAACAAAGTCGATCTTGTGATTGAGCCCGTGGACGTTGAAGAGCTCGCTCTCGACGTTGGGATACGGTTTGTGCGCGAGGATGTCAGCCCTGGCACCCGCCGAACCCCAGATACGGCCGACCGATTGCCCGCCGAGCTGCTCGTTCCACGCCGTCGCTTGCCCCTGAACGTACGGAACCACGCGGATAAAGTTGAAATTCAGCGGCAGGTCGATCTCGTGTGCAGTGTAGGCGCGACCCGAGCCGAGCGAGCCTGCGGTGTTCGACGTTGGGTCGAACGGAATGAATGCAAAGATGTTCTTATTGTCGACTTCATTCGCTGTATGAATGTTCGCGTAGTCGACGCCGGTGTGCTGGAAATAGGTGAGGTGATCGCCCAGAAGCGAGTCGCCGAGACGGTAGTAGTCGAGCTTGGGCAACCACTGCGTTTCGGTGTTGAAAACGTTCGGGTTCATCTCCGTGTGGAGAGTGATCGCCTGGTTTTCCCACTGCTTGATGCCGTAGAAAAGCACTTCGTGGTCGAGACCGATGTCGTACAAACGCTTGTAGTACTGCTCGAGGAACTGACGGTCGGAATAGAAGCCGACTTCGACATTGAACCGGAAGTCTTCGAGAGGATCGCTGTCGGGCGTCAGCAGCGACTGCATGTGGCGGAAGTTGACGCGTCCGCGGTAGTTCTGGAACGCCGGCACAGAGATTCGCTGATAGCCTGCTTTACCGGCAATCACTTCGGTACCGCCGGGTCCGCGAACGAACACGTTTGCCGTGACGACGGCCGGTCCAGGACCGAGTACGTCGCGGCCTTTGTCCTGAATGCCCCAGAGGTCGAAGTAGCCGAAGTAGTCGGTCAGAATGCTCGGCGTGATCGTAGTTGAGCGATGGTACGGGTCCATGATGTCGCGGAGCGGGTCGGTTCCCGACCAGCCGAGTTCGGACCCAAGACCGATACCACGCGCACTGAGATAATCGAAGTCGAGATTCCACTGGTCGATGAACGTCGGCTTGCGAAGGTTGAACACCTTGAAGCCGTTGAAGTCGAGCAGCAGTTGTTGACCGAAGTAGTTGTTCGTGCGGAACGAGAACTGACGGAGCGGCGGTTCGAGGTCGTCGGCATCCGTCACGAAGCGCGGCCAGTAGAAGACGGGCACGGGCCCCATGTAGAAGACGTTCTGCCTCGCGTCGATGCGCGAGGTCGTCCGCATGTCGTTGTTCTTGTTGTCGCCGGCGGTGTTGGGCGGAACGTTGTCGCTCAACACGTCTTTCACGTCGATCGACTTGCTGTTGAAGCGGTAGCCCGGCCTCGGAAAGCGGCTGCCGGTCGAGGTCGTGGTCTCAGCACGAATTTCGCGGAAGGTGCTGGGGAACATTCCGCCATTCGGGGCGGCGACGAGCGGGTGGAACGCTTCGGCACGCGGGGTGTTGATCTTCAACGGAGAGATCAGCCCTGGCGCGAAGATATCGATTTCTGCATCAAGGCCAAGAAAGCGGTCGGCGCGATAGTCGTAGTAAGCACGCTTGGCGTGATAGGTCGCCTGGTCGTCCTTCCCCTGCCACACGCGGCGGTCTTGGCGGAAGATCACGTGCCCTTCCAGGTAGATCTCCATCGGATCGTCCTGGCTATCGACCATCACGTTGTCGGGCCCGACTCGGCTATACGCATCGTCGGTCTTCTTTTTCCGCCAGATGATGATGCTGTCGGCTTCGACGTCGACCGTTCCCAGTTTGGCTGCTTCGGTGACGATGTTCACGCCGCCGCGGATGATGATGACGACCGTGCCATCAGCCGTGGTGGGAAGCGTCTCGACTGTCGCGTTGGGACCAACGCGCTGATAGATGTTTGTGATTCGTTGCGTGCCCGGCAAAATCGGCGCGGGATTGCGGTTTTCGGCGCGAGGCGGCGCGGAGCGGTTTGGTTCGATGCCTGGCAATGGCGACAGTTCCGTGTCATCGGCGTTCGCCGGTGCGCGCGGAGCGGGCGTGGTATTTCCGGGCGCTTCGATGATCGGCGGCAGAATCGACGGGCCGAATTCATCGGGCGGTGGTGCGTCACCAGGCGCGGCGGGCGTCGCCGGGGCCGCAGGACGAGGCTGGCCGTTCTCGCGGTCGGGGAAACCCTGGCCGTCGATGAACTGCACCGGCTTGTACGCGGGATCGCGAAGGCGTATCGGCCGCTCTTCTTCGGTGCGAGGACGGCTGGGCTTCCTCGGGCTCGAATCGTCAGGCCTTGCTTCTTGCGGCCGTGGCTCCAGCGCAGGCGGTGCTTGCGACGGTTCGGTCGCGGCAGCCGGCAAGGCGGGAAGGTCTTCAACCGGAAGTGGCGGCGGTTCTTCGGCCGTGGCGCTGGCACGCTGAATCTGGTCGTCCTTGACGGGACGTTTTCTGGCGAATGGAGCCGGGCGCGGTTTTGCTTTGGATTGGGCGGTTCTCGGCAATTCGCTGGGGAAATTGAGATCGGCTGGCGGTCCGTCGAGCGCGCGAAGGTCCGTCGCCTTCGCCGCGGTCACCTTCAGATCGCCATTGGTTGCCCAGCGCGCGGAAATCTCAGCGCTTGGCGCTTCGTCGCGATTGGAATGTTTGGCCTTGCCGCGGAGGGTGACCTCGACGCGATGGACGAGTTTTCCTTGATCGTCGGGCTCGGAAACGATTGTTGCGAGCGCGCGTTCGGAACGAATGCCAACGTCTCCCTTGAAGGCGGAGGCGTGGCCTTCGAGCAGCACGTGCTTCGTCCCGGACTCTTCCCAGTACCGCACCTTGTCGGCGGTGAGGGAGATTTCCTCTGTCTCGACGGGCGCGGAGTCCGCGGTTGATGAATCACCGGGCGCCTGACCGCGGGAAGCGGCCCAGGGCGCAAGGAGAATCAGCATCAACCCGAAACCTGCCGCTCGACAACGTCGGCGACCGTAGGTGGTTAGATAACCCCGCACGGCTCCTCCACACTCGGAACGACCCCTCGCTTTCAATGGTCTTGCCCTCCTTGGCAAGCCCACGTCACTGCGCGAGTCGTTCTCATCGAAGCCAGCCGCTCGCACTGAAGCGAGGGAGATTACTGATGAGAGGGAGGTGTTTCGAGGTGTGTGTCAGGAAACGACCGACGAAGTGATAGCGCGAGGAGTATCGGCGGGCAAAGTATCCGGTCGACCAAAAAGCGTCAACCCGAGCCGAATCGTGAATTCACCACGATATGACGGTGCCGCTTTCGATATTCCGCGCAGACTCCAACTTCGCGAGCAAGCTTTTCAATTCGCCCAATTTTCAAACGATCTCATGGCGTGATTTGGGAGTGTTGTACACGCCTTGAAGAACAGGATTGAGCCCGTAACTTAGGCTAAGCAGCTTGATCGGGTGGAATGTGCGTTTGACGCTCCCCTGCTCCATTTGCATCCGGCACGAGCCGCATTCTGTCGCGCCGATTTCGAGGTCTTCATCTTTGAGCCGGCGTTGCAGGCCCCGACCGGCGCGAAGCGACGTTCGAAAATTGCGCCGGGCGAGTCCAAACGTTCCGGCCATCCCCGAACAGCCGCGATCGATGAGTTGCACGTTGAGGTCGGGAATCAGACGCATGAGGTCGAGCCCCGGCGTGCCGACGTTCAGCGTCCGGAGATGACATGGCTGGTGATAGCCGACCCGGACATGGAGCGCGCCCCGAGGCGTCGGCAGCGAGCCGCGATTGGCGAGCCCCGCGAGATACTGGCCCACGTCCATCGTGTTCGCGGCGACGAGTTCGGCATCCAGGTCATCGGTGAGCTTGGCGTACTCTTCTTTCAACATCAGCGCGGCGACTGGCTCGGAGCAAACGACGGTGTAGCCATCGCGGACGGCGTTGCCGAGGACGCGAAGGTTCGTCACTGCCTGATCGCGCGCGTGATCGATATCGCCAGCCACGAGCGCGGCCATACCCGACCCAACCTGCGTTGGCGGAACATAAACGTTCACACCCGCGTGGCGGAGAACGTTAACGACCGATTCGGCGAGTTCCTGGTCGAAGTAATTGGCGAAGACGTCGACGAGATAGGCGACGCGCGGGCCAGAAGTCTGCGCACGAGGCGTTGTGAGGCCCAGTTTCTCAGCGCGTCGCACGAACGACCGGCGATGAGCCCTCGGCAGACGCCTATGTCGCGAAAGGCCGGTGAGGCGTTCAAGAAGCCACCGGGCGCGGCGGCTCCCCATCACTGCATTCGAGATCACCGGAAATCGGCTCGCGAGCCGTGACCAGCGTTCGACGCGCGAGAGTAGCCAGTCAACCTGCGGCAGACCGTGCATTTGCACGTAAGCGGCTTTCGCTTCGAGCATGAGCGAAGAGACATCGACGGCCGAAGGACATTCCGACCTGCATAATGTGCAATGAATGCACAGGTCGGTATGTTTTTTCATCTCATCGGAACCCCAGAGGCGAGGGTCGACGAGTCCGGTGGCGACCTGTCTCAGCAAATTCGCCTGGGCGCGTGGTGACGCCCCTTCGGTACGAAGCGCCCGGAACGTGGGACACATACGCATGCTCGGCTCGAGCGTCCGGCACGATCCACAGCCGTTGCACTTGGCCGCTTCGTCCCATGCCGATGTGCCATTCCAGCGCAGCGCTGGCTCGATGACGGGCAGGCTTGCAAAGGTTCGGAGGGAGGCCGGTTTGGTTTCACCCGAACCAGGCTCCGACTCGCCGCTTGCGGGTTCGGCAACAACTTCGGGCATGCGCCTGAGATTGCGCGTCATCGCGTGCGGATCTTCGCTCACGACTTTGCCGGGATTCAAGAGGTTGAACGGGTCGAACGCCTCCTTGATACCGCTGAACGCGTGAACGAGATCGCCGTATTGTTTGCGGAGGAATTGCGTGCGAACCAGGCCGCAGCCGTGCTCGCCGGAGATTGTGCCGCCGACGTCCCAGACCGCCGCATAAACCTCGCTCGCGAGCGGTTCGAGCTTGGCGCGGTCGGCCGGGTTGGCGAGGTCGATGAGCGGCCGAACGTGCAATTGTCCGTCGCCGACGTGTCCGTAAATCGTCCAGCTCAGGTTAAACGATTTGAGGATGTGTTGCAGCCGTTGCAGGAATGTCGGCAGCGTGTCGGGCGACACAGCGACGTCTTCGATGAACGCCGTTGGCCTGGCGGGGCCTTTCATGCGCGTGAGCATCGGTTTGACGACGCTGCGCAGCGCCATGATTTCGTCGCAGTCGGTGCGACGGCTGGCGATCGTCGGTTCACCCGCGAGCCAGCCTCGACGATCGAGGCGGCGTACAAGCGTGTTGATACGATCCAGATTCTCATCGGGATGCGGCGCATCGAACTCGACCAGAAGCGCGGCTTCGGTCGCGAACGGGAACCAGGTTCGTGCGATCGGAATTGCGTCGCGTGCGAGTGAGATCGACCGCCAGTCGAATAGCTCGCACGCCGAAGGGTAGAGCGGCAGACAATCCATCACGGCTGTCGCGGCGTCGCCGAGTCGCGAGAATGGCAGGACCAGCACGCCGTGGACTTGCGAGATCGGCACGGTTCGCAGCGTCGCTTCGGTGACGAACGCGAGCGTCCCTTCGCTGCCGATCACCAGTCGCGAGAGGTCGATGAAATCGGGTCCGCTCGCGTGCGTCAGTGCATACCCAGCGCGGTTGCGGGGGGATTTCGGCCAGTGTTTCGGAATCGCGTCTGCATGATGACGGAGAATCGTCGCCACTTTACGCGTGACTGAGCCACGGAAATCGGTGGATTCCTCTTCGAAGTCGGGCCACGGTTCCCGCCCGAGTTGCGCAGTTTCGCCGTTGGCGAAAACGACGCGGAGCGATTCGACGTGTTCCTGCATCGTACCGTGGCGCAGCGAGCGAGCACCGGCAGCATTCGCGCCGATCATTCCGCCAATCGTGCGGGCCTCGGGGCCGCTGGGATCGGGACCGATCTTGCGACCGAGCGGCGCGAGGTGCGAATTAAGTACGTCGAGCACGACGCCAGGCTGAACAACGACGCGATGGTTATCGGTTGCGACGATTCGGCGAAAATGGCGGCTGAAGTCGACGACGATCCCCTCGCCAAGCGTCTCGCCCGCCATGCTCGTCCCCGCGCCTCGCGGGTGCAGAGGGATACTCTGCTCGCCGGCGTAGCGGACGATCGTGAGTAAGTCGTCTTCGTGACGAGGCACGACAACCCCGAGCGGGTCGATCTCGTACAGGCTCGCGTCAAGCGCGTACGGGGCTCGTTCGATCTCGCCGAACAGGAGTTCGCCGTCGATCAAACCGCGCAGGTCGTCTACGATCCTCGCCCGACGTTCGTCCATCGTCGCGGAAGGGCTCACCGGAGTGGAAGGAGGGAAGAGACGAGAGGCTCGATCGGGGGGATCTATGCGGCCATCATCATCTACGTATCACTGGACGTATCTGCGTGGCAATCTCGCACTAGCTCGCCTTGTTTTCCTTGGCTCGTTCGCGCTCGCGAAGCTCTTCGATTCGGAGACGTTCGTGGCGATAACGCTCGCCAATCGCCAGGTCGAACGGCTTGTAGAGCGGAGCGCCCGAAGCATCGGCAGGATTTGCTCCCACGCCTCGATGTTGCGCGAGGCAGCGGTAGCAAATCGTCACGTTGGGGACGCGGTAGAACAGAACCATGTCGAGCAAGGCAGACGACAGCAAGATCGCGTACGTCCAGAGCGGGCGTTCGTAATACCAGAACACCGAACTGATGATGAAGCCGACGACGACGATCGCTATACCCAGCCCTTGCGGGAAATCTTTCTGGATGTAGAGATCTTCAGTCCCACAGGCAGCGCACGCGTGAAGCCCGTTCTCCTGGAAAGCCGCCGTATGCACCGGCCGCGTTTCACCGCAGCCCGGGCATGTCAGCGTGCTTGCGTTCTCGATCGAGGCAACACGGTCGATTGCGCCGCACTTGCGGCAGCTGTAGGTCAACTCCATGAGCGTTCCGGGGTCTCAGGGCGGTAAGTGAAACGCCGACGTCAGTTGTAACGCGACCGGCGCGTGGGAAAAAGGGGCGTCCCGCTTATTCGTCAAATCAGCACATGAGATTCACGTGCCAGGATCAGCGACGACAGCTCGCCGAACAGCAATAGCGTCATCGCGATGTACAGGATGCCGGTGGCCGATTGCGTCGAGCGGATCTTGACTGTTTCCCAGGTGAGATACGTCGCCACCCCTGCCCCCGCGATTCCCATCCCCCAGCGCATTGCCAGGAAGAGTGGCGAAATCTGCTCGCCCACGGCAACTCCGCCGAGTTCGCCGCGCCAGAGGATGATCGCGACGACGGTCGCCAGCGCGGTGCGAATCGCCAGGCCAGAGACCATGAACTTCACGAACTTGCGAAGTGGGTCGATCGACATGGCCGGCGCGGTGAGATAGTAATGGCCCAGCAGCATCGCCGTGAGCGTCGATCCCAGCAGGAACGATGAAGCGAGTCGTGAAGCGGCGTTGATCGCCCAGAGTGCCGGCGTGCTGCCGTCGGCCGTGATGCAAAGGAGTGCCGCAGACGCCGAAGCCGTCAGCACCGTGACCGGCAATGCGATGGTCGGCAGCCCGAGGCCCCAGAGCACCGATCCCAGGAATGCGAGGATCGTCACCGCGAGTGAGAGGCTGAACATCCAGCCGTCCATTGATGGCCCAGCGGTTACGAGCGTCGCTAGAACGCCCAGGCCGAGCATCACCTGGCAGTGAGTGCGAAAGAATTGCGGCGGAACGACGCGCCAGGGGGCCGTTGCCAGAACGGCCGCAAGGCCGCCAGCGAGACGGATCGAAAAATCAGCCAGCATCGGGAGTGACATGCGAATCTCAGACGCGGGTGGGCAAAGATGCGGGCGAGTGGACCGTCACAGCGAGATTATGGATTGGGTGCCACTGGCTTTGCCAGTGGTCTTCCTTCTTCAGTTGGCATATTAAGAGCACTTGCATAGCCAGTCGCACTCGACTATCCAGCGGGCTAAATCTTCGAGCCCATGATCAGGGCAAGAACTTCAGCACGAGTCGCAGGCTTATCCTTGCAGATGCCGCGAAGCGCACTCGTGACCATCGAGCTATCGGGCTTGTGCACGCCGCGAATTGTCATGCACGAGTGGCTCGCCTCCATCACGACGGCGACGCCCTGGGCGTCGAGCTCGGTCATGATCAGATCGGCGACTTCCTCTGTCAGCTTCTCTTGCAGTTGCGGCCGACGAGAGAGCGAATCGATCACGCGAGGGATCTTCGACAACCCCACGACTTTCCCTTGCGGGATGTAAGCGACGTGCGCCTTACCCGTGAATGGCAGGAGATGATGCTCGCAGAAGCTCTCGAAACGGATGTCGCGAACGATCACCATTTCGTCATATTTTTGCGTGAAGACCTTGCGGAGATGGACGCGCGGGTCCTGGTGCATTCCGGCGAAGACCTCAGCGTACATCCGCGCGACGCGATCGGGCGTTTCGAGCAACCCTTCGCGGTCGGGATCTTCGCCGACGGCGATCAGGATCTCGCGAACGGCCCGGCGAATCCGCTCGAGGTCGACGGGCGAGGAAGCGGCGTGCTCATCAAAGTCGGCAATATGGCCGTACCCTGTTTGCCAGGGCATCGGAAACTCATTCGACATGGAAAGCGTATCCAGCTTGCTGCGTAAAGTCAGGGCGGATCAGTATCTAAAGCAAAACAGCACTTGCTTTTGGGAGAAATCAGCCGCTTCGATTGTAAGGTTCAGTGCTTCTGAAATCAAGCGGGGCGGCGGATGGGCTCGAACCGCAGCCTCTTCAATTCGCGCTGAAGGACGGTGGGAACTCGCGAGCCGACTTATCGTCGGTGGCGGCGGGGTCTTTCAAGTGGCACAGCAAGTTTGCCACGCGAAGCTTCGGATTGGTTTCAGCCAGAAGCGTTTGCTTGTCGGACGCGGTCAAAGGCAGCGTGTGGGCGAGAATGTCGGTCACAATCGCGAGTGAGAGGTCGCCCGAGAGGATCGAGTCGAGTTCCTGGTCGATACCGCCGCTCGGCTGCATGTGGCGCCGGAATTGGTTGACCAGAAGTTTTTTTATGCCAGTGTCGGCGGGGGAATCGGCGGGTTCTTCCACAATCTCGGCATCGGCCAGGCGGTAGAGCTTGTCGGTCGCGAGTTCGCGGATCAAGCGGACGCGTTTCAGGCCGACGAGGAGCAAATTGTAGCGGCCGTCGGACAGTTGTTTGTGCTTGAAGATCCGGCCGACACAGGCGTACTCTTCCAGTTCGGGTGGGCCTTCGAACGATTCCTCACTTCGCGCGGGGCGGGCCATGACCATGGTGATGAGGCCGTCGCTTTCGAGCGCATCGGCGGTCATTTGGCGGTAGCGCGGCTCGAAGATGTGCAGCGGCAGAACCGAATGCGGGAAGAAGACCACGCCGGGCAACGGAAAGAGCCGAAGGGTTTTTACACCCGTCAAATCACATTCATCGTCCATTCGTCACCACGCGAACCTTGCCTATCCGGTGGAATGAGGAACGATCTTTCCTCATTATGGTTCGAAATGCCATTGTATTTGAGCTCCGAAATCCGGCAAGATGCGCCACGCTCGCACGAACGTCGGGCAGATTCACCGCAAGTTCTGTTTATATGGAACGCTGACTGCCATGCCGCCAAAGTCTCGGCTGTCGCCTAAAACGAAACAGACCGCCGCTCAAACGCTCGGCGCACTCATCGCGCTTTATCCCAACCCTGAATGCGCACTCGTGCACCGGAACGCCTACGAACTCCTCGTCGCCACCATCCTCTCGGCACAGTGCACCGACGCCCGCGTGAACATGGTGACGCCCGAACTCTTTGCGCGTTACTCGAAGCCAGCCGAGTTGGCGAAAGCCGAGATTGAAGACGTCGAGGAAATCATTCGCTCGACTGGATTCTTCCACGCGAAGGCGAAGAATCTCGTAGCGATGGCGAACCGACTCGTCGAATTTCATCGTGGAGAGGTTCCTGAAGATCTCGAAGCCCTCACAGATTTGCCCGGCGTGGGCCGCAAAACGGCACACGTCGTCCTCGGCAATGCGTTCAATGTGGCGTCGGGAGTCGTTGTTGATACCCACGTGAAGCGGTTAGCGTTTCGAATTGGACTGACGAAAGCGACCGATCCGCAAATTATCGAACACGAACTTGCCGCGCTTGTGCCTCAGGCGGAGTGGATCAACTTCAGCCATCGGCTCATCGAGCATGGGCGGAACGTCTGCTTTGCGCGTAAGCCGCTGTGCGATACGTGCACGCTCAACGAATTTTGTCCGCGCAACGGCGTTGCGGCTGGCGGCAGCAAAAAGAAGGCGGCCGACTAAGGCGGCCTCAAACGCTCTTTTCGGAACGCGTCACGATCGTTAGTCTAAACGAGCGGTGTCGCGCCCGTTTTGAGTGAATTTCCCGTGAATGCGCGTCTTGGGGCCTAAATCGCATGCATATTCGCGACATATTTGAAACTCATCCCATAACGTTCAGTTTTGAGTTCTTTCCGCCCAAGACCGACGCGGCTTCTGAAGAGCTTTTGGGCACGATCGCCAAGCTGCAGGAACTCCAGCCGTCGTTTGTTTCGGTGACCTATGGCGCCGGCGGTTCGACCCGCGAACGCACGCACGACCTGATCGTCCGCATTCAGCGCGAGACGAACATCACCGCGATCTCGCACCTCACTTGCGTTTGCCACTCGCGCGAGGAGTTGGAGGCGATTCTCGAGCGTTATGCCGCTTCGGGTATCGAGAACATCCTCGCACTTGGCGGCGATCCTCCGCGCGACCTGGCAAATTACGATCGCACGAAAGATGCGTTCGAACACGCTGAGGGGCTGGTTGGCTACATCAAAGATTGGCAGGGACACCCCAATTCGCACGGGTTTGGAATTGGCGTCGCGGGTTTCCCAGAAGGTCACCCCGGCACGCCAAACCGTGTCCTCGAAATGGATTACTTCAAGCGGAAGATCGACGCGGGCGCGGATTATATCTGCACGCAGTTGTTCTTCTCGAATGAAGATTTTTACGATTTTCGCGATCGCTGCGACCTCGCCGGAATCAAGGTGCCGATTCTCGCGGGGATCATGCCTATCTCGACCAAGAGCGGCATGAAGCGCATGGCCGAACTGGCCCTGGGCGCTCGGTTCCCCGCCAAGCTGCAACGGCTGATTAATCGTTGTCATGATGAAGAGCATGTCGCCAAAGCTGGAGCACACTGGGCGACCGAGCAATGCCGTGATCTGATCGACAATCACGTGCGCGGGATTCATTTCTACACGCTCAACAAGTCGGACGCGACGCGGCGGATTTATGAAAACCTGGGAGTGAAGGACTCGCTCGCCCTTCGCACGCGATAAACAGCCAAGGGCGCACCGACATGAGTGAATCTCTGGCGGATGCGCTCAAGCTGGAGGCGAATCGGCTCGGGTTCGACCTCGTCGGAATCGCCCCCGCCGATGCACCCGATGACCTGCATTTCCTGCGAGATTGGCTCGCGCAGGGGTGCGCGGCTGAGATGGGCTACATGGAGCGCCAGGCCGATGCGCGCGCTCATCCGTCGTCGATTCTTGACGGCGCGCAATCGGTGATCATGGTTGGGATCGTCTACTGCGCGCAGGGACCAGTTCCCGAAGAACCGCACCGTGGCAAGATCGCACGCTATGCGCGCGGGGCCGACTATCATGCGCTTCTCTGGAAGCGGCTCGATCAGCTCAAAGCATGGCTTGAAACACAAGTTCCGGGCGTCCGAGCGCGTGGAGTCGCCGACACTGCACCGCTTCTCGAGCGTGATTTCGCGCGCAAAGCCGGCCTCGGTTGGATCGGCAAGAACACGATGCTGATCAGCCCGAAGCTGGGAAGTTTTACGCTTCTCGGTGCCTTGCTGACGGATCTTCGAATTGAACACGATCGGCCGTTTGCGTTCGATCGTTGCGGCACGTGCACGCGATGTCTCGACGCGTGTCCTACCGACGCATTCATTGCTCCACATCGTCTCGACGCGCGGCGATGCATCAGTTACTGGACCATCGAGCATCGTGGACCGATCGACGATGCGATGGCCACGTCACTCGATGGCTGGGTCTTCGGATGCGACATTTGCCAGGATGTTTGTCCCTGGAACCGCAAGGCGCCGGCTGGCCGTGAACCGGCGTTGGCGGCTCGGCCCGACTGGGATAATCCCGACCTGCTAGCATGGCTCGAACTTGATGAGGCCGGCTGGCAAATCATGCTTCGCGGGTCCGCGCAAAAACGGGCGAAACGCGCGGGTTTGTTGCGCAATGCGTGTCTCGTTCTCGGAATGCGGAAGGTCGCTGAAGCAGAAACACGTCTTGAGCGATTAAGCGAAAACGACGCCGATCCCACTGTAAGATGGGCGGCGTCGTGGGCTTTGAATCGTTTGCGCGAGGGCTGAACTCAGGTGGTCGGGGTCGCTGGTTTGTCGGTGCTTGAAACCGGCGTGCCGTCGGCGTTCAGGTTCGGCTTGGCGTTGGCGTCGTACGTCACCGGCGAGATCGAGCCCTTGATCGTCTGGCCGAAGGCGTCGGTCGAGGTGATGTTGAACGTGTTCGATCCGTCGCCGAGCGTGACGTTGATCGAGTAATTACCCTTCGAGTCGGCCATGGCGGAGACCGGTTGCGTCTTGCCCGAGGCTTCGGTGTAAGTCACCGTCGCATTCGGCGTGGCTTGGCCGTTGAACAGCACCGTGCGGAACGCAGTGGTTCGCGACGGGTAGGTCGTGTCGGTCGTTGGGCTTAGGTTCGCCGAGACGACCGGCGACACTTGCACCACCACGCCGAAGTTCTGCTGAGTGAGCTTGAGGTCGGCCGCGTTGATAATGCCGTCGCGATTCGCGTCCGCCGGGAAGCTGTAGTTAGCAGCCGAAGCGGGCGTGCCGTTGAGGCTCTTCGTCGTGTTGATATCGCTCGTCGAATCTACACCGCCGCCGGCGGTATCGCCCGGCAGATAGAAGCCAGCGAGCAGTGCGCCCGTCGTGCCGCCACTACCGGTGATCACCACTGCGTAGTTGTGGGTCGCCTGCTTGGGATTGAGGTGAAGCGTGGCCAGCACGGCGGTTGCCATGTTGCCCGGCGTGGGCGTGACCTTCGAAACTGCGGCGGTGTAGCGCGTACGCTGGACCGGGATGGTCTTGTGCGTCGTCAGATCCTGGATCGCGATCACCTTGGGCTGGATCGACGAGCCAGTGTTCTTGGCGACGTCGATACCGAGCACGATTTTGTTTTTGGGCGTGGTAAAGAGCTGGCTCGAAATCGTGAACGGCACCACAACCTTCTGGTTGGGAGCAGTCACGGTCGCCTGCATGATCGCGAATGTATTGCCCGCGCCGCCCGTCAGCAACTGACGAGTTTCGAGCATGTCGGGACTGAGCGAGACCTTTCGGTTCCGGCGCGACGTGGGTTGGGGCGTACTCATCTACTGGCCCTCCTTGGCCAAGTCGATTGCGTTTCTGTTCGAGAGGGTAAAGGGTTCGGTAACCAAACCACCGCGCCGGAGTCCGCCATCCTTGGCGAGATCCCAGCGTCAAACATCCTGATCGTTGAACGCGAATTCTTCCGCCGACTCAGACCGACCGACGCGCAACGCGTGCGGAGCAGGAATGTGCCGGTGTTCGAGCGTCGCGGCATCTTTCTCAACAACTACGGATTTCGCCTCGACGTGCACGCGCCAGGCTGTGGTGATGAAGAGCACAAGGCCGGCCCAGAAGAACATGCCGTAGAACTGGGCAATCTTGTGACCTTCCCGTTTCAGGAACAGACCGCCGAATTCACTCGACGTCAGTGCCATGAGGAACGCGGCCGTGAGCAGCGCGGTACCAATCACCAGCCGCGGTCCACGCTTGATCGTGCGATCGAAAGCGCGGTAGGCGAGATATGTGAACGGCAACAGCATCGTGACGAAGTGATGCTTCCAGCTTCGTTCCGAAACGAAGAGCATGACAAGCACGATCAGCGCGAATTCACCCAGTAGGCGCGGGTCGTTGCGACGATCGGTCTTCGTGCGGCAGAGCCATGCGAGCAGGCCGAGGAAGCCGACCGACACGGCTTTCAACGTAAGCACAACCCACTTGGGGCTGAGCGAAAGCAGGTGCAGGTGCTGGAGTTGCACGCTGTACCGATCGTCGCCGGTTTGCGCAGTGAGAATGCGCACCACCACGCCGATCATCGACTGATTGATTTCCTGCACGCCCGCGACGTCGCTCGAGACGTAGGGACTGAGGATGCGGTGCCACCACATTCCCAGGCATTCGCCGTTGAATTGCGGGCCAAGGAAAATTGAGGGCACGATCAGCAGGAAAATGCCCATTCCCAGGACCGTGGCGAAAACCGTTCGCCACGACTGTTTGTAGGCGTAGTAAACGAGAAACAACCCGGGCGTCACCTTGTAGGTGATCGACAGGGCGAGAATCATCCCTGCGAGCACGTCGTAACCCTTGCGCCAGGCGGCAAGCGACGCGACGACGAGGAAAAGAATCAGAATATTATTGTTGCCGTGATGCAAGTCGCTGAGAATCGGTCGGAAGCTCAGCAAAATGATCGACGCCTGCACCCATGAAGGAATGGGATGCCGGGGGATTTCACACGGGGGGAGTTGTGCGCTGGGTTTGAACAGCCGAAGTGCAAGGTTCTTGGTGTTGCGCAACCACGACGCAACTTCGGCTTTCGCGGAGACTTCTGGATCCTTGACCATCCGCATGAGGATCCATGCAGATAGCGCCGCCATCGTCACTTTGAGGCCGAACCAGACGAGTGCGCCTGTGACCGGCGGCAGGACCATGAGCGGATAGAGCGACAGCGGCATCAGCGGCGGATTGGGGAAGAAATATCGGTCGTAGATATTCAACCCGTCCGCGAATTCGAGCACCTGATGGCGCCAGCGAATGAACGCGCTTCGCTCCTCGGCCGCCTTGCCGGCGTAGACAACCGCCGCGCCGACCATTACGCAAAGCGCAGTGATCCACACGCCGCGCCTGACGTGACGATCGAAGTCCGGCACGGTTGCGCCGCCCTGGTTGGCGGTTTCCGTGGAGGCTAATGGCACGGCTCGCTCCTTCCCTGGAGATGAGGCCACGCTTCGGTGTTCCATTGCGACCGGCTACCGCGTCTTACCAGGGTTACTTGGTTCCCTGGCTCACCCACGGCGGCGGAATCGCCATTTCAATCACGATCGGTTGTGCTGACGCCTTCACCCCGATGAACGGAACCGGATCGCCTTCGAGCTTCACCGGCTGAATCAGTCCTTCGGGACTACTGCGCAGGCATGGTACGGAGTGGTATCGCAACACCGTTAAACCGTCAAGGTCAGGTTTGATATCAGTGACCGTGAGTCGGTTGATCTCAGCCTTAACCTTCGCCTCGCCGCGAATCGTCGCCCCACCAAATCCCTTGACCCGCGCGATCATCAAGACACCACTCGGGTCAATCTCTTTGATCTCGATCAGGTCGGGATTCGCCTCACAAAACGCGCGCGATTTACGCGTCCAGCAAACGATCGCCGCGGGACGGTAGAGCTTGGCATGATCGACGAAAAACTTGCGATCCCACTGCTTGTTCTCGCAGAGTTTTCCTTCGCCAAACTGTGTGAAATTCGTTGTGAGCGACGCGTGGAGATAAGGACCACCGATCACTTCGACACCGCAGTGCGCCGGAAGTAGAGCGCTGAAGCGAAGGGTCTGAAAAGGATCGATTTCACCAGGGACTTCAAACCCAGCTTCCTCGAATAGCAATCGCTCGCCCGGCTCGACATATTGCTTGATGCGTTCGATCGCCCAGAGCATGAGCGGAGTAGGTTTTGTGCTCAAAAACGTGAGGTCCACGGGACCGTGCGGCGATCGCCAATCGGATCCAGTCGCGGCCATCAAGAGTGTCTGCTTCCAGCCCAGACTGCGCTGCAAGATGATGTCCAGCCGTTGCGCGAAGCTGCGAAATCCGATGATCACCAGGAACACGCTGACCAGTACAGTGATTCGTTTCTTGCCCGGTTTGAGCCGGCGAACAACCTCGTCCCAGGCGATCGCGGTCGCAACGTTGAGAGCGAGGAAGAACGCGAAGGTATGGCGGCCTGGTTGAAGAAAGTCGAGCGAACGAAATGCGCCGGCAAGATAACCCCAGAAGAATCCGCTCGCCACAAAACCACCGAGCGCAGCGAGCAGAATCGAGTTTCGTCCAGCGAGCACAACGAGACCAATGAGCCCGCCACCGAGCAACCAGCACTGGCTCTCGGGATTGACGGTGAAGAATTCGATCAGCCGTTTCACGAGCGGTTCGGGATGCGAAAACGCGAACCCGGAATCGCCCTTTGTGCTTGCGAGCGGAATCCCCGGCCACCACCAAAAGGCATTCAGCGCAAGGACGAGCACAGGGATGAGCCAGATTCCGACGTGGCGCATGACCGGAAATCGTTGGCCGCTGCGCGACTTCACAACGATTCCCACCACGTACGCCAGCGCGCCAGCAGGGATTACGACCATCGCCGATGTAAAGTGAACCAGCACGCAGAATGTGCAGAGAAACGTGGCCCAAGCCCAGCGGAAGAATCCACCGTGCTCTACGAATCCAGCAATGGCTTGCGTGGCGAGCAGTCCAATAGGAATGGCCGTAAGATACGGAACCATACCCAGGCTGGCGTAGCCGACGGGAAAATCAATCCAGAAATAAGCCAACCCAAGCGCGACGGCGACGAGTCTTCCATTGAGGCTGGCGCCAAAGCTTGCGGCCGTCCATAAAACAAGCCAGGGATAGAGCGCAGTACAAAGAAAAACGTAGAGCTTGAACGCCAGTTCGGGGCGTTCCGAGCCAAACAGGTACAGCACGAGTTCGGGAAGCGTCGACGACGACGGAAAGATGAGGCTCTTGGGATAGCCGGCCATGAACATCGGGTCGTAACCCGCGGTTGTGCCGGTCGTCTTCAGAAAAGTGCGAGTGATCGAGGCTGTGTGGAAGTAGAGCGTGTGGTCGTTCAGTAGGACCGGCCAGTCGTTCTTGATCCCCTCGTAACCGCCAATGCCCACCCAGGCAACCCAACCGTGAAGCAGGCAGGCGGCGATGAGGAGATCGAATACGATCATGCGCGAGAGAGAGAAGCGCCGTTTAGGCGCTTCCGGCGAACCGGGACGGACGGCGTACGACTCAGGTTGAACCTCGATCACACGATCCTCGGCGAACCCGTAGGTCGGGGGATGATCCATCGATGTCCGTCTCCAGGCCGGGCTACCGAGGTGTCGTCGAGTTGTGCTTCGGCATCGGCATGATTCAAGTGCGGCCCGCAGGATTCGAACCTGCAACCAAGGGATTCAAGGCCCCTCGCGTTTCCACGAGGCTTGGACTATCTCACCCTCCAGGCGCTGGAAAATCCAGCATCCGGGAGGCTGGGCGCTCGAGGCGGGGGTTATCGTTGGGACTCACCCCGCTAGTCTCTGAACCTTCCTGGCCACCGTTGCCCAGCCAGGCTTGGCTGCGGATTGCCGTGCGACGTGAACTTTGCAAATAGCTCGATTCGCGTCGTTTAGGTTTCCCGCAATTCACCCAGATCGCGTTCGGAGGTTACCCCCCGGCGCCACCGTTTGTTATCGCATAACAACTGATGAGTCCCCTGCTCTGCCGTTGAGCTAGGGCCGCATGCCACCATCATGAAGCAACATCGATGGCAACGCAAGGCCGACACCATCAATGAACGGCAGGTTCACAACTTTTCACGCCTAGAAAAGCGAATCGGCCGGATCCTCGCAATGCTGCGATCGTCCGGCCGACATCGGCAATTTGGCGTGCGATCAGGAACGATCGCTTCAGTTTGCAGCGACCGCCAATTCGGCCTCTTCGTCCTCATCATCTCGCTGAACGGCTGGGATCGCCTCGAGGTCGGGATGCGAGTCATCCGGGATGACAGGCGCGGCGACGCTCTGCTTCTTGGCGATCTTCGGCAGCTTGACGGAGTGCACCAAGCCGACATACGACAGCAGCTTGATGGCGATGTACGTCATGTCGACTTCCCACCAGTCGATGCCGTGGCGGGCCGAAGTCTGGTAGGCGTGGTGATTGTTGTGCCAGCCTTCGCCGTAGGTGATGATCGCAACCCACCAGAGGTTGGTCGAATCGTCACGCGTTTCGTGCGTACGATAGCCCCAAACGTGCGTGGCCGAGTTCACGAGCCAGGTCGCGTGGAGCACGAGGATCGTGCGGAGGAAGCCACCCCAGATCAACCAGGACATGCCCAGGCCGCCCGCCCACTGTCCGGCGAAGTAAAGGCCAACGAACATGAGGATCGGGAAGATGAGGTGGTTACGGTCGAGGAAGACGTGAACCTTGTCGCGCGAAAGGTCGGGCGTCCACTTCGCGTAGTACTCGGGCGAGTGGCGCGAGGTGACGTCAGGCGTCATGAACCAGAACATGTGCGCCCAGCCGAAGCTCCGGCGCGGCGTGTGTGCATCGTCTTCGGTGTCGGAGTGAGCGTGGTGACGACGGTGGTCGGCCACCCAACCGATCGCTCCGCCTTCGCTGGCGCAGCAACCGATGATCGTGAGGAGATACTCGAAAGCCTTGGGACGGCAGACAAAGCTGCGGTGCGTGAGCAACCGGTGAAAAGTCATGCAGATGCCGATGCCGCCTGTCAACCAGTGAAGGAAGAAGCAGAGGGCAACGCCCGACCAGGAGAACCAGGCCGGATTGAGTGCCATGAGCGCCCCGACATGCAGGGCCCCGATCCAACCGAGGACTCCCCAGGCGATGTAACCTTGAGGTGTAGAATCCTGCGTGTTCGTCGTCGTTGTCGCCATCGTTACCTTGTCTCGTGGTGGGGATCAGGGGCCCGCGGACCACCCATGCTCGTCCGCTTCTGGCTCGAAGTTCAAAGTACCTAGTGACTTACCACTCCCGGACCCGAGTGGACTTCGAGCGAAGAGCCTGCGGCGCAGTCTCTTCCCCGAAAGATAGGACGCAGTCTTAGTCAAAAATCGCTTTCGTTTTCGAAGGACGATTTCGACGGGCGGGGTTCGCGGGGGTAAAACAGTGTATCCGCCGCGTCCAGCGAACAACAATCCACTTTCTAGGATTTCGAAACGTTTTCGCTTTCTCGAAATCCTTTCGGCCGAGAGAATTAAGACATGCGTGGCGTTGTTTGCACGGGAAATTCCATCCGGCTCGACCGCAATCTGCCCGAGCCGCAAATCTTACCAGGCGAATCCTTGCTGCGAGTCCGACTTGCGGGAATTTGCGATACCGACCTTCAACTCGCCCGCGGTTACATGGGTTTTCAAGGAGTTCTCGGACACGAGTTTGTTGCCGAAACATTGGATGGCAAGCGAGTTACGGCTGAGATCAACAATGCGTGTCATACGTGTGACACCTGCCGAGCGAGCCGGCAAAATCATTGTCCACATCGAACCGTACTGGGAATTCTGGGCCATGATGGGGCGATGGCCGACCTGGTTGCGGTACCGATCCGCAATCTTCACAAGATTCCCGACGCGATCGACGACCGCCGCGCAGTGTTCATCGAACCGCTGGCGGCTGCGTTCCGGATGATCGACCAGGCGACAATTGGCCTGGGGACGAGAATCGCGATTTTGGGTGATGGGAAACTTGGTTTGCTTTGCGCCTGGGTCGCGCGCACTTCGGGTGCCGAAGTGACGCTCGTGGGCAAGCATCGGGCGAAACTCGATCTCGCCGGCGCGGAGATTCAAACGGTTTTGCTCGATCAAACTGAGGGTTTAGGACGTCCATTCGATGTGGTTGCCGATTGCACCGGCTCGGCAAGCGGATTCGCGACCGCGCTCAGCCTGGTACGACCAGCGGGCACCCTCGTTTTGAAGACGACGATTGCAGGCGAGTATGACACCAATCTGGCACCTGTGGTGATCGACGAAATCACCATGATCGGCTCGCGCTGCGGCCCCTTCCCGCGCGCAATCGCCGCGCTCGCGACAGGTGAAGTCGATGTGACGCCGCTCATCGGCGCCGAATATTCGCTCGATGACGCCGAGGCTGCGTTTCAAGCCGCGGCCGCGAGGGGAGCCCGTAAGGTATTGCTGCATGTCCGCAATAATTAACGGCCGCTCAATCGATCAAATATCGATATCCTTGGCCGTGTAAGCTTCGGACATGATGAACTGGAACCGGGCATCCGGTTCCTTACCCATCAAGTCGGTGACCGTCCGTTCGGTGTACGGGCGGTCGTCTTCGGGCACGGCGACGCGGAGGAGCCTACGTCGGTCGGGGTCGAGCGTCGTCTGATAGAGAAGCTGCGCGGGCATTTCGCCCAGACCTTTGAAACGAGTGATGTTCGGCTTGGCGTTTTTGGGGAGCTTGGCCAGCACTTTGTCGCGCTGGGGGTCGTCGGCGGCCCAGTAGGTTTCTTGACCGTGCGAGATTTTGTAGAGCGGCGGGCAGGCAAGATAAATCCGCCCTTCCTCGAACAAGAGCGGCACGTGCCGATAGAAGAATGTGAGCAAAAGCGTTGCGATGTGGTGGCCGTCGCTATCGGCATCGGTCAGGAGGATGATCTTACCGTATCGCAAACGTGAACCGTCGTACTGATCATCCATGCCGCAACCGAGCGCACTGATGATGTCAGTCAGTTCCTTGTTGTCGAGCACCTTCGACTTGCTGGCTTGCTCGGCATTCAGCACTTTTCCTTTGAGCGGCAGAATCGCCTGGACGTCGCGATTGCGCCCCTGCTTCGCCGACCCGCCTGCCGAATCACCTTCGACGATGAACAGTTCCGAACGTTCGGGATCGGTGGTGTCGCAGTCGTGCAACTTGCCGGGGAGTGTCAGCCGGTTCGAGATCGCGGTTTTGCGACGCACCTGAGATGCAGCCGCTCGACTCGCTTCGCGCGCCTTCGCCGCCTGGATCACGCGCTGAGCGATCGCGTCGCCGACGCTACGATTTTTGAGGAGGAAATCTTCGAGACGCGGTCGAACCATCGCCTCGATCTGATTGCGGACCTCAGGATTGTTCAGCCGGCCCTTCGTTTGCCCCTGGAACTGCGGCTCGTGCACGCAGACCGAGAGAATCGCCGTCAGGCCTTCGCTGATATCCTCGCCCTTGATCTCCATCCCCTTCTTCAGCAGTTCATGATCTTTCATGTACCGCTGAACTGCGGCTCGAACCGCCGCACGCAAGCCTTGCTCGTGCGTACCGCCATCGCGAGTGGGAATAGTGTTCACGAATGAGCGAATATGCTCATCGGTCGCTTCCGTCCATATCAAGGCGACGTGGCAACGCAAACCGGTCTCGGCATCTTCACGTTCGAGCACGAACGGCATTTCGGCGACACGAACGTCTTCGCGCGCTTGATTGACGGCGAGCAGAAAATCAACAACGCCGCCAACGTGCTTGAACTCGGTGCTTGTACCGAGTTTGTCGTTGGCAAATTGAATCACCAGGCCTTTATTCAAGTATGTCTTGACATCAAGCCGTTCGGCGATCAACTCGGGATCGTAAATTGTGTCGCGAAAAATATCAGGGTCGGGCGTGAAAGTGACGGTCGTACCACTGGCACGCGACGGTTCGCCTTTCGTCACCGGGCCTTGCGACTTGCCGCGTTTGAACGACTGCGTGAACGTAAATCCGTCGCGCCTAACCTGGGCTTCAAGCGACTTGCTGAGCGCGTTAACAACGCTGGCGCCGACTCCGTGCAAACCGCCGGCGACCTTGTACGCATCGTTATCAAACTTGCCGCCGGCGTGTAGCGTCGTGAAGATGACTTCGAGCGCACTCTGGCCAGTTTTGGGATGCTTATCAACCGGAATTCCACGACCATTGTCGGCGACGGAAATCGTGCGGCCGTCTTTGCCAAGCGTGACGACGATGCGCGACGCGTGGCCGTTCATCACCTCGTCGACCGAGTTGTCGACGATTTCCCAGAGGAGGTGATGCAAGCCTTCCTTGTCGACCCCGCCGATGTACATGCCCGGCCGGCGCCTGACGGCCTCGAGGCCCTCGAGCACCGTGATCGAATCGGCATTATACGTTCCGCTGGCCATGGGTCGCTTTTCTCGTGTCGAATAGTTATGTCGAAATGAATCTCTGAAAACTCAACAAGTTGCTCACTCGGAGATTTCTTCCACGCTGGGAATGGGACGAGCCTCGTCGTGGATGATCGCGTCGAGCGTCCCGCGCTGGAGGACGCCGAATCCTGCTCCACCACGCGAAGTGACGGGGTATTTCGTCGCACGAACAATTTGCGTCGCGCCGCGATTCGTCCGTACGGTCAGCCCCTCGCGCATCCGATCTGCGAGCGTGAAGCCAATGACGCGGTCGTCGCCCTTGAGTTTGATCGCCGTCACTCCTTTAGCAGCGCCGGCGACAACATTCGCCTCGGTCACCGGGAAAATGAGCACTCGCGCCGACCTCGTGGCGAGGCAAACCGTTTCTCCGCCGTGCGATACTTCGACACCGACGAGTTTGTCGTCGCTGATCACCGTGTCGAGCCGCATGACCAGCCGGCCCTTGCGAGTCGAGACGGGGGCGTGCATCGCAATCGGGAAGCGAATCACCTTGCCACCGCTCGTGAGCGCCACGGCGTAGGGGCCAGGTGGTACGCCATCGCCTTCGCCATTCGAGAGGTCGCCGCCAAGCGTCCCCTGCACCGGAGCGACTGGTGTTTCTTGCTTACCGTCCCAGGCGGGAAGGCAACGTGTGTCGTGCGCGATGACGCCGACGATGTGCTCACCGTCTTCGAGAGCGAAGCCCTTCTGATAGGGCTCGCCGTGCCCGGTCGTCATCGGAATATCATTGACGCGCATCGTATAGCCGATGCCGCGATCGGTGAAGAACGTGAGCGTGTGGCGGGCCTTCGAGCGATAGATCCAGCCGACGCGATCGTCGTCGCGAACGCGAATGCTAGCGACGTCAGTGAACGACTTTTGCCGCTTGATCCAGCCGTCGCGCGTGATGATGACCCAGGCGTCTTCATCAACGATGTAATCTTCTTCGCGATACTCGATCGGTGTGCTCGGGCCTTCGATCTTGGTGCGGCGATCGTCGCCGTACGCCCGCGCGATTTCCTTGAGTTCCTTGCGGATAATCGACCAGCGGGAGCGTTCGTTGGCAAGCAATTCCTCAATCTCAGCCGCGCGGGCTCTTTTCGCCTCGAGTTCGGCGAGAATGTCAGCGATTTCGAGCTTACCGAGGCGATAGAGCTTGGTTTCAAGAACCGCGTCGGCCTGTTCGAATGAGAGCGAAAACCGCGTCATTAGCTTGGGCGAGGCATCGGCCTTGCCGTCGCTGTTGCGGATGATGCGAATCGCTTCGTCGAGGGCGTTGAAGACGATCGCGAAGCCTTCGAGGATGTGGATTCGCGCGAGAAGATTTCGCAGTTCGAATTGCAGGCGGCGAGTCACAACCTCGAGACGGAAGTCGAGGAAGTGAACGAGCATGCTCTTGAGATCGAGGCGCGCCGGGACGGCAACTTCGGCGTCGTTCGACGGCAGCAGGCACGTCAGGTTCACGCCAAAGTTTGATTGCAGCGGTGTATTCTTGAACAAGTAAGCCATCGCCGCTTCGAGATTCGCGCCGGAGCGCAATTCGAGAGCGATGCGCACGTCTTCCGTGCTGAGATCCTTGACGTTCGTAAGCTGGGGCACTTGCCCCTTGGAGATCAATTCGCCGATCCGCAAAACCAGCGCGTCTTTCTCGATACCGTAGGGAATCGAGGTGATGAGGGCAGTGTTTGCACGATCGGGATCGCGTTCGTATGTGCCGCGAAGTTTGATCGAGCCCTGGCCGGTCGCGTAGATCTGCAGGATCTCGTCGGCGGAGTTGAGCACGACGCCGCCGGTGGGGAAATCTGGCCCTTGAATCTGGCGAACCAGTTTTTCCAGCGGGCAATCGCGGTCGTCAAGCAGCGCAATGAGTGCGGCGGTGACCTCGCGGAGGTTGTGCGGCGGAATGTTCGTCGCCATGCCGACCGCGATGCCCGTTGTGCCGTTCACCAGCAGGTTCGGGAACTGCGCGGGGAGGACTTCGGGCTCTTCGGTCGTCGAGGCGTAGTTCGGACGGAAGTTGACCGTGTCTTGATTCAGTTCGGTGAGCAGTTCTTCGGCGATCGGCAGGAAACGGCACTCGGTGTACCGCATGGCGGCAGCGCCGTCGCCGTCGATCGAGCCGAAGTTGCCATAGCCGTCAATCAATGGGTAGCGAAGTCGGAACGGCTGGGCCATGCGGACGAGCGCGTCGTAGATCGAACTATCACCGTGCGGGTGATAGCTCTTCATCGTCTCGCCGACGACTGCTGCGCACTTCACGTAGCGACCATCGGGACGGATGCCCAGGTCGGCCCACATTGCATAGAGGATGCGACGTTGAACCGGTTTCAGGCCATCGCGGACATCGGGAAGAGCGCGCGAGGTGATGACCGAAAGCGCGTAGTTGAGGTAGCGCGTTCGCGTAACTTCCGCTAGCGTAACGTCTTCAACGATCGACCTCGATGGGCCGCCCTGTCCTCCGGGATCGGCCCCGCTCTTCCTCTTCGCCATCAATCAGCCCGTCCTAGCCACGGTCGTCCATTCTTATCCTAAACCCGATCGGCGACGGTTTGCTGTTCGCCGCTGCGCAACCGGATCCATGCGACGCCGTCCGCGCATCGCCGGATCACCTTCATACCATGAGGTTACGTCTGTTCGTCAAGCCCTGGTTTGAACTGGAGGGATAGTGTACAAAAATTCGGCAGATTGTCAACACGAGGTCATTCGCCCCGCGCGAGGGTAGTGATATACTCTCCACGCCCTCGTAGGTCATATCGGACTCACCCGTTCCGCAGATCACCCGGCATTTTGACGGATTGCCCTGAAATCCCTTGGCGTGGTCGACATAGCACGGATCGTTTTCGACCTCGCGACACTTCCGTTGAGAGGATGCAGCGATGCGCAAGTACCTCGTCGAGTTCGTCGGGACGTTTTTCCTTGTGTTCACTATCGGGATGACGGTGCTCAATCCCGGAAGTGCGGGACCTCTCGCCCCGTTGGCGATTGGTTCGGTACTCATGGTGATGATTTACGCGGGCGGCCACATTTCAGGTGGCCATTACAACCCAGCCGTAACGCTCGGCGTCTTCCTGCGCGGCAAGTGCCCGATCATCGACGTGCCGTTCTACTGGATCGCTCAGTGCGCGGGTGCCGTTTTCGCGGGAGTTTTGGTGCCGCTCATCAAGGGTGCTCCCGATGTTAAACCGCTGGAAATCTTGAAGTGGCAGGCGCTTATCGCTGAAGCCCTCTTCACGTTCGCCTTGGTCTGGGTTGTCCTCAATGTCGCCACGTCCAAGGACACGGCTGGTAACTCCAACTACGGCCTGGCGATTGGCTTCACAGTTACGGCTGGCGCGTTTGCGGTCGGTTCGGTCTCAGGCGGCGCGTTCAATCCTGCGGTCGCCGTCGGACTCGGCACCTTGCGGATCGCCCCCTGGAACACGCTCTGGATCTATCTCGCCGGTGAAGCTGTCGGTGCAGTGATTGCGGCCGCGCTGTTCCGCGTCACCAATCCTGACGATAACTGATCGGAAAATCGGCAACAGATTTCCTGTTCATAAGAAACGCCCAGGGCCGCTTTTTGTGCGGATCTGGGCGTTTTCGTTTTTCTAAGGCGTTTCAACTGGTCAATACGCCAGGTGAAACGCCATTTTTTGCTTAATTATGGACAAAAGCACGCTTAAGGCACGCAAAATGCTGTGACGGGATCACGCATCCAATCTTGTCAGAATTTCTGGTCGCGAGTCGATTACGCGTCCTAGGATCTGGTCGTGCTGATGCAACCATGATGGATCCGACAGCAAGAGGATTGAGGAAGATGTACGTGAAGCGACAGCGTGGCCTGGTAATCGCCGTTTTGGGACTGGTTTTGAGCGGCGCTTCGGCTTGGGCCGGAACCGGACCGATCGGTACCTATTACATCACCGACTACGTGAACGGTCAGGGTGGCTCGACGCTCGATGCCATTCAAGGGACGACGTTCGTTCAAAACGTCTCGGCATCACCCGGCGCTGAGGGGCCGATCGCAGTTTTCTCCGACGCCGGAGACGTCCGCACCACGTCGTTCGTCTCGTCATACGACGGCGGCCAGTACACCGGCGCCCCCGGGCTGAATGTCACCCCGGATGGAACGACTTTCACCAACAATTTCATCGGTGGCGACAGCGCCTATGACGGAACCACTGACGGCAAGGTGAATTACACCATCGACTACAACTATGGCGCGGTCATCGTAACTGACACGCAATGGGGCGGTCCGGGAAGCATCCTCTTCAACCTGAACCAGATCGGTAACGCGGGAATCACCTACGACGCGACGAATAACTCGTTGTGGATTCAGAACTTCTTCACCGGCCGCATCACCGACTACTCGATGACCGGAACCGTGCTGAGTTCGTTCGCAACCGACACCTTGGGATACGCAGCCACCGCCCTGGCGATGGATGTCGACCACACACTCTGGTTCGCCACTTACGGGGCGGGTTTGCTACGCCACTACTCAACGACGGGCGTAGACCTGGGAACGGTCGACTTCAGTTCGAGCGGGCTGGGATATGCCCTCGGCGGCGAGATCGCAGCTTTGCCAGTCGCAACCTCGGTCCCTGAGCCCAGCACGCTGGCCGCGGGCGCAATCGCGGCACTGGGATCAATCATGTTTGCACGTCACCGACGTCGCGTTAGTTGATACGTTTTCGCATCGAAATCCGCTAATTTACGCAGCCAGGCGGCGTCACCAATCCAACTTGGTGATGCCGCCTTTTCTTTTTTGGCTTCGACCGGCTTTGTTCTTCTTGGAGCGGAAGCAGGGGAAACTGAGAGAACTACGTCGATTTTGAACAACATTTCGATGTCCAATCGACTCAAACCATGCATGAATTCGGAGGAAAACTTGTGGGCGATTGGCGAATCACGGTAATTTGACATAGCTTTTATGACTTCACAGTTCGTTCGATCTACGGAAGAGGGTTGAAGTGATGCGTTTGAGCCGTTTCTGGCTTACGTCGCTGATGACGCTAGGCTTGGCGATGACCGCAGGAAGTGTCCACGCTGGACCAGGGCCGATCGGGACGTACTACGGAACTCAGTTCAGCGACGCCAGTGGCAACACTTCCCTCATAGCGATTCAGGGGTCGTCTTACGTTGCGAACGTCGCTGCGTTCACGATGCAGGAAGGTCCAATTGCCGTGTTCCCGGATTCGGGTGCAATCCGAACCACGGGTTATCAATTGGGCGATAGCGGCGGTCAGTATTTCAGCAGTCCTTCGCTCAACGTTAGCTGGGATGGTACGACCTACAAGAATACATTTGCTCCCTCTGGTTTCACTTACGACGGTACGACGGATGGCACACGGAATTACACCGTTGACTATATCTCGGGCGACGTGATCACCACCGACACCTCTTGGGGCGGCGCTCCGACAACGCTGTTCAATGTAGGAGTGCACTATATGCTAGGCATTACCTACGATTTCTCGAACAACTCGCTTTGGATGCAAAACTACTCGACTGGACAGATCTTAGATTTCAGTCTCACGGGCAATTTGCTCGCCTCGTTCTTCGTACAATCCAGCGCGAACGGGTATGCCGCGCTGGCGATGGACGTCGATCACACGCTTTGGTACGAAAACTACGGCACGGGCGTGCTGCAGCATTACGCGACCGATGGAACGTATCTCGGGTCGGCTGACTACAGTGCCGATGGAATGGCCTATGTTCTGGGCGCTGAAATCGCCCCGCCCATCAACGGCGTTCCCGAACCGAGCACCGTCCTCGCCGCCGGCTTCGGCGTGCTTACGATCGGTGCTTTGGTGCGTCGCCGTCGTGCGGCTCGCTAAATCAAAGCAATCGCTTTGAATCGACTCAGAAATCAACGACCGCGCTCCTCAATTCAGGAGCGCGGTCGTTTCATTTTCACTTGGCGAGTGCTTTTTCAAGCGAAGCCTTGAGCGTTGCGATGCTCACTCGCGAGGTTTCGAGCGGGCCTTCGGAATAGTCAAAAGGCTCGACTGAAACCCATTTATCGTAACCTGTTTCTACAAGTGCTTTCATAATCGGATCAAAATCAACCGCTCCCATTCCTGGCCCTTTGCGATTCGTATCCTGGGCATGGAAATGGCCCGTTTTGCTCGCGTGCTTGCGAATCAGGTCGGGAACCGTCGTGTCGACCTCGCCGCTTTGGGCCTTCACGTCCATGTGCAGCACGAAGTTGGGATGATTGACGTGTGCAATCATCGCATTCGCCTGGTCGCATGTGTTGAGAAAGTCGGTTTCCGCGGGGGCAAGCGGTTCGAGACAGAACGTCACGCCGAATTCAGCGATCCGCGGCATGATCTCGCAAAATACTTCCTCGGCATATTTCGTGGCGTCGTCGTGCGAGACGCCCGGCAATAGGTTGCGCTGTTTGGGGCTGCCAAAGACCATCAGCGTGCCGCCGAGGTCGGAAGTCAACTCGGCCAGTGAGATGAGGTATTCGCCGGTGCGTTTGCGAGTCGACGCCACGGGGCTGGTTAAGTAATACCCTTCCGTTTTCGCGAGGAGCCAGTGCGTGCCGATCGTTTTCAGCCCGCAGTCCTGCACGATCTGCCGAAGTTCGTGACGTCGGTCGGGAGTGAGGTCGCAAACCTGTTCGGCAAGCGTGAAGGGTGCAATCTCGACACCGTCGTATCCAAGCCGAGCCAACGTCGCACACGTTTCGGTGAAGTCCCAGCCTTCGAACAATTCGTTGCACATGCCGAAGCGAATCATGGGCCGCCCCTTCCATAAGCGAACATGAGTAAGAGAGTCAACCCAGCATCTGGTCGGCTCCCGCCGCCTGCATGCCAGTTTGAAGCGCAATCATGAGAATCGCAGCGTCGGCGGCGATCGCCAGAACCGCCATGAGCCAGGCAAGAGGCCTGGTGAGCGGTCGACGACCGAGCCAGAACGCAACGGCGAAGATTGTACCGCAGATGATGCAGGCCGTGAGGAACTGCGTGTGGCAAAACCAGGCCAGACGCCAAACCAGATGCGCTAGCCCCGGGAGAAACGCCCCCTGGGCAAAGCCACCGGGCAAAACCGTCGCCCAGAGTTGCGGAACGATGCGTGTAAGAAGCTGGTAACCCAGCGCGAGTGCGATTGCGAGCACAAACGGCGACGTCGAGAAGCCGAGCCTTCGCTTGCGCGCTGAACGATCGAGTGATTGTTCGATGCGATCGAGTGCTTTTTCCGTCGACTTATTCATTTGAGAGTGAGTTTGAATGCGTCGAGCGTGTTCCGCAACAGCATCGCAATCGTCATCGGTCCCACTCCGCCAGGCACGGGTGTAAGCATCCCGGCAACGGCTTCGGCTTCAGCCTGATGAACGTCGCCGCAGAGCGTTCCATCTGCGCGGCGGTGAATGCCAACATCGATGACGACCGCGCCCGGCTTGATCCAGTCTCCTCGCACAGCTTCGGGTCGCCCCATCGCAGCGATCAGGATGTCGGCCTCGCGTGCAATGCTCGCTGCGTCGCGCGTGGCAGTGTGGCAAACGGTGACCGTCGCATCGGCCCCGGGGCCCTTCCGCATCAGCAAGAGCGCCATCGATTTGCCGACGATTTGCGAGCGTCCCAAGACGACCGCCCGCGCCCCGCGTGTCTCGACACCGCTCTCCACAAGCATCCGCACGATGCCCGACGGCGTGCATGGCGCGAATCGCGGAGTGCCAATCGCCAAGAGGCCAGCGTTGTAAGGATGGAAGCCGTCGACATCCTTGATTGGGTCGATCGCTTCAATGACTGCCTGTTCGTCGATCTGACCAGGAAGCGGCAATTGAACGAGAATGCCGTGAACGGCGGGGTCGGCATTGAGTCGCGCGAGGACGTCGAGCAATTCGGACTGCGAGGTCGTGGCGGGGAGGCGGATGATGTCGCCGCCGAAGCCAACCTCGTCGCTCGCCTTGCGTTTATTCCGGACATAAACCTGGCTGGCGGGATCTTCGCCCACGAGGACGACGACGAGACCCGGCACCTTGCCAGTTTCCGCTTTGAGACGCGAAACCTCGGCTGCAACCTCAGCGCGAACCTTGCTCGCCAACGCCTTTCCGTCGATCAACCGGCACGGCACGAGACACCTCTTCAATCGCAAGAACGGGACAACGTCGCAACTCGGCCTTCCCAGCCGTGCGGAGCGAACTATCATACCCTGACGCGTGTCGTGTTGTCGTCGCCCGCGCGGGTCGTTGACGGGAGGAAGTGATCGCGTGCCTTACGTTCTGGAGGATGAAGGAGCCGAGGGTGACGTCCTGATCGATGCCGACGAAACGGCGAAGATCACGACGCCCCTGCCCGAGACAACACGGGCGATGATCAAGATCGTGTTCAGCCTCGGAATTCCCGTCGTCGTCGAGCAGTCCTTGCGTTACCTCGTCGGGCTATCCGACACGATGCTCGCGGGCAATTTTCTCACGAAGGAACATGTCGCCGGCGTTACGGTCTCGAGCTATTTGCTTTGGGTCGTCGACAGCTTGCTGACAATCGTTTCGGTTGGCGCGACAGCATTAGTCGCGCGAATGACGGGTGCGGGTGATCGTCGGAGTGCGGCCCGCATATGTCAGCAGGCGATTGCACTGGCGATTGCCGTCGGTACGACGATTCTCATCGTGGGGATACTCACCGCGCCGGCGATCGTCCGCGTGATGAATCTCACCGGCCCATCCGCCGATGCCGCGGTGCTCTTTCTGCGAATTGTCCTGCTGATCACCCCCCTCCTCGCCTGTTCGGCCGCGGGGATTGCTTGCCTCCGTGGTGCGGGAGATACGCAGAGCGGCGCGTGGGTGATGATGCTGGTTAACGTCATCAACGTCGCGATGAGCTGGACTCTGGTGCGTGGATTGGGTCCGTTTCCCCAGATGGGCTTCGCCGGAATCGCGACCGGGACAGCTTGCGCAGAAGGGATCGGCGGCTTGATCGTCCTCGCGCTTCTGGCACGCGGGAGATCGGGGCTGGCACTGAGCGTCAGTGGGATGATCCCGCGCAAGGATGATGTCGTACGAATCGCGCGCATCAGCATTCCGTTTGCGGGCGAGAGCCTCACAAATAGCGCGTGCCAGCTCTGGTTTCTGAGCCTGATCAACCGACTTGGCGCCACTGCGACTGCGGCTCACGGCGTCGCAATTCGATGCGAATCGCTCGCGTTTCTTACTGTCACGGCGTTTGCAGTCGCCGCGAGCACGCTCACCGGGCAGTATCTCGGCGCGGGGCGAGTCGACCTCGCGAGGCGTGCTGCTCGTACTTCGTGGGCGATTGGTATGGGATTGCTTACCGCCGTTGGCCTGGCGCTTTATTTCTACGCGGAAGGATTCTTCAACCTCTTCCTCGGCGGCAATCAACCCGACGTCACCGCGATAGGTGCGCCCGTGCTGCGAATCGTCGCGTTTGCGATGCCAGCCTTGGCGACGATCAACGTGCTCAATGGCTCACTTCGGGGCGCAGGCGATACCCGGTGGCCGTGGGTCATCGTGATGTTCGGCTACCTTGTGGTGCGAATGCCCCTCACGTACTTACTCGTCACGCCCATTGACGAAGGCGGTTGGGGCTGGGGCCTGAGAGGCGCCTGGATCGCAATGCTCGTCGATCTTTGCACGCGCGGGACGCTCGTCGCCGTGCGTTTCTTGCAAGGCGGTTGGAGCAAGATCAAGGTTTAGACGTCAGGGCGTGCTTTCCACAACAAATCGTCAAACCGACGCAAGCGCTGCCGCGCGATCGCGATGGATCTGGAACAACTTGTCGAGGTTTGACGTGCGGAAGACGGACTGCACGGTCGGTGAGAGTTCGCAGAGACGAAGCTTACCGCCGGTCGAATCAATCCGGCGTTGAAGGAGAATTAGCTTGCCCAACAGCGAGCTCGAGATGAGATCGACGCCTTGAAAGTCGAGCACGACGCGCAGGGGCTTGCCATCGTTCGGCAAGGCGGCGCCAATTTGCTCGCCCACTTCGCGCACGGTCTTCTCATCAAAAACCATGCGGTCCTTGAACACGACAACCCGTGCGGCATCGCTTTCGATAACGTCGATGCGAGGTGTGACGGCCATCGGCTTAACCTCTAGGGGATAGTCTGTCTGCGTGCAGGCGCCGCGATTCGGAGGGAGCGAACGCGCACTCGCTCTCATCGCAAGGCACGCTCGCAAATGAGCATACCCCACTCGCGGGCGAATTGCGATAACGCGCTTAACTTTGCTGCTTGATCCGGCGGAATTACCTCACGACTCACGCGGACGCCGTCGCAAACGCGACTGTCCTGTTACAGGTCGAGGAGCCGCCGGCTTGGCGACTGGGGCCGCAGCAGCCTTAGGAGGAGACCAAATCTCGGTTTCCGACTGTTCCGAATCGCTGCCAACCGCCAGAACCTTGAGCGCGGCATCTCGATCGGCGACGAATGTGTAAAGGGTATCGAGACGACTGACTCGGAAGACCTCGTACACCGTCGGGTCGATGTTGCAGAAGATCATCTTTCCGCCCTTCGCCCGCGCCACGCGCTGAATGGCGACGAAGCCGCCGAGCGCCGCGGAGCCGGCGAAGCCGATCCCGAGTAGGTCGACCACCAGGTCGGCCCTGCCACCCTTGGCGAGATGGTTGTCGAACTGTTTGCGCAGCTCGGCAACTGGCGCGGGATCGAGTCTGAGGCAGTCCCAGAACTCGGCAACGAACACGCCCTTAACGTCGGACACCTGAATGGAAGGATTGAGCATGATTATGCCGTGCGGACAGGAAGGACGGTTGCGCCCTTGGGAGAGGGACCGTCGGATGGCGCCGGTTACGTCGTGCAAAGGGAATTGAACCACGGCGGGATTCAGCCGCGAGCCCGTGCGAATGCTTTTGCGACGTGCAAGAACGTGGACGGGAACGGCCAGCCTTCGCCAGCATTCGACCGCAGCACGACTACCGAGATGAATCGGCAAGACCGGCCTCAGTCGCCGAATCATATACGTCGAGCCAGGGTTCGACTAGACTCTTAGGACATTTCCCGAACATTTTTACGGGATTCCTCCCTCGAGCCGGCTGTCGCGCACCGATACTAGAGCGGCCGATCGCGCCGATCGCCCTCACCGCCGCTGCCTGGCACCTATACTATTATCCACTACCGGAGTTTGCAATGGACGCGCGAGAGAATCTCGAATCGCAGCTCGCCGGCTTAGCTACCTCATGCCGTGAGTACGACTCGGGCAAGCGCGAAGCGATCTCGCGCATCGCCGGGCAGCTTCGGACGATTTTTCACGACCGACCCGACCATCCTTCGCTTCTTACACAACTCAAGAGCCATTACATCGACCTGCTCTCAACGATCGGCAAGCCACCGGCCGACCTGCGAGGCGGTGGTTGGTCGGGGTTGATCGCATGGGAACTTGATCCCGCGCAGTCGATGTTCGTCTCTCGTCCCAAGCTCGAAATCCAGAAGCAGATGAATCGGTTCGTCGCCGCCAAATTCTGGTGGGATGGAGAGGCGGCGTATCAGGTGGCTGACAAGAAATTGAAACGTCGCGACCTGGTTCTCGCTGTTGCAAACCAAGCCGGCGATGCAAAACTTCCTCCCGCGTATCAGGCGATTGCCACCTCGCCAGCCTGGTCGGTCACGTTTCGCCCCGATCCGACCAAGTCCGAACGCAACATCATGCTGGCTCATGCTTTTCAAGCAGCACTCCGACAAATCGCGCATGAAGCGATCAACAGCCCGGCGCTACAAAAGCTCGCTGCGAAGTGAGCGACGTTAGTCCTTCACCTGCTGGTCGTGCTCAGCCTTTGCCTCGTAAATTCCTTCGGTGACTGACTTAGCGAACGCCTTCACGCCGGGAGCGGCATTCTCGCCCATGTAGTTGACGACATCCTTGGCCACCGGCGCGGATTCCCCAGCGATGTAACGCTGGAAAGCGCCCAGGAACCCGAGCGAGCTGAGCCAACCGCCGACAGCGATCAGAGGAAATCCGACGAACACGCACCAGAAATAACGTGGGAAGCCATCCGAAGGATTGCCAGAACCAAAGCTCGCGAACGCTGAAAAGAAGCTGATCAGGCCAATTGCCGTGAAGACCAATCCGAGGCTGAGAATCGATAACCCACCGATCCGCAGGAAGTTACGAATTCTGGCTTGCTCGTTGGGATCTTGAAGCTGCTGCTCGTTCATCGCCCTTCTCCGGTCGAACACCGAACTCAGCCGGGTTCACCTCGATCGTTGCCCCAATTCATCACGCCCATACATTCGCCGCTCGCCGCCGATTATCAGAACTGGGAATGCGAATTGCCGCCGGAGGTGATATCGCCCGTCCGGCTAATTTCCCGTCACGCGGCGGGGAAGTTGTGATATGATTCATCGAACTTTGCCTGAAGTTTTGCCCCTGCGCTTCGTCGGGGCCAATCATGGCGAGGGTTGAAGGCCGGCTCATCCCGGCGCGTTCGCATCAGAGACGACCACCACGACGGAACGGGCTGAAGGTCAGTCGAGCGATCGTTCGGTACCTACCGACGAATCACAGAACAGAACGATAAGGCCTTGGGCTGGAACGAATTTGCCTCCGCCCTGCCCCAGAGCGTTCGGTTCCGAAATAAGGATTGTCCCATGCGTTATCGTCTTCGACTTCTCGCCGCCGTCGGGCTGGTCGCGGCCTCACCTGCGCTCGCATCGGCACAAGACTGGATCGACTCTGTATTCCCGTCGCGGTCGTACGACTTCGGCACCGTCGCTCGCGGCTCGAAGGTCCACCACTCCTTCCAGCTCGTCAACACAACAAATTCCGAAATCCACATCGCTTCACATCAAACAAAGTGCGGCTGCACCGAAGTCCGCATCGGCGCGACCACGATTCCGCCCGGTACCCAAACCGTCATCGAAGCGGTAATCGACACCACCAAGTTTTCCGGCCCGAAGGCTTCAGGGCTGACGCTCATCCTCGACCGGCCGCAGTACCGGCAGATCGACCTCAACCTGAATTGCTTCATCCGCTCGGACATCATGCTCTCGCCCGGCCAGGCCGATTTCGGCGTTGTGAACCGTGCGAGCAAGCCGATGGTTGACCTCACGCTCAACTACACCGGTGGCAAGGCCGATTGGGCAATCACCAAGATGCAAACGCTCAGCCCGCACGTCACCGCGCGGCTGAATGAAACTGGCCGTTCCGGGGGCGGTCAGGCGACCTATTCGATGACGGTGACGCTCAATCCATCGACGCCGACCGGCTTCTTCAAAGACGAGATCACGCTTTTCACGAACGATCCGACGAGCCCGTCGATTCCCGTCTCGGTAACCGCAAACGTCCAGTCGACCGTGACGGCGACGCCATCGGTCCTGACACTGGGCGCAGTCAAGCCGGGCGAGGAAATCAAGAAGACGCTCCTCGTGAAGTCGGCGCAGCCGTTCAAGGTGCTCGGCGTCAAATCGAACCGGAACGAACTCTCTGGCTCGACGGCGGCCGGTGATACCGCCAAGGCGCTTCACCCCGTCGTCGTGACGCTGAAGGCTCCCACCGAAGCCGGGCCTTTTCACGCCATTCTCGAAGTACAGTCCGACGTGAAGGATGAACCGGCCACCAAGATCAACGCATTCGCGACTGTGATTGGCAACTGAGTCGCACGATCTTCAGTTCTTAAAACAGCACAACCCCGCATGGCCGATCACGCGAGCCATGCGGGGTTGTTCGTTTCTAGATTTGCTTAAATCTTAGCGCTTGGGGCAGTTACCAGTGGGGCAAGTCGAGTAGTACGACTGATAGGTGTAGCGCACCTGCTGAGGGGCGGCAACGGTGGCCGCAGGGGCAACCGGCTGTGCGTAGGTGACCGGCGCGGGAGCGGCGGCAGCGCGCGGGCAGGTGCCGGTGGCGCAGGTGGCGGCGGGGTAGTAGGTGTAGGTGCGAGCCTTGTGCCCGCCAAAGATGCCGCCGGTGGCCGACATCGCGGTCAGGAGAATCACAGCGTTCATGTTGTCGTTCCTTCCTGTTCCATCAATCCTTGGTGCTGTATCAATTCGCCGAAGCCACTTGCTTCGCGGCGGTCCGGAACGCACATCCCTCGCGCGCTCTTACTGCAAACCTCTTCACTCGCCTGCCACTCGACCCCGGCAAACGGCGAGAACTTCGAGGTGGGCGTATTGTAGAGACTGGAGATTCCTCCCGTCTATACAAATCTTTCCGCCGTAATTTGGGCAGTTTGTTTCCGAAACCCAAAACTTCCTGCGTTTGCGAAACAATTCACGTCAAAGAATCTGCTTATCGCACGTCGGCGATGTTGGGCAGCTCGGCTTCCTTGACCGATTCCGCAAAGTCGGCCGACAGCCGTCGCGTCGCTGATTTGGCGTGATTCGACCGCCAGTAATAGCCGACCATATCAAGCGCGCCGCCGCGCGAGGCTCCGGTCAGAGCCGCGATCTGAACACCTTGTGGATTAATGAGTTCCACCTCAACCGATGCCCCGCCGTTGCTCACCGGTCCAAAGACGATCGACGCGAGAAGGTTGGTGATGGTGCGCGCCGAATTGACGTCGGTCACCGCCGCGCGAACCCGCGCCGTGTTGGGGCCAGGCTGGCAGACGATCGGCCGAATCTCCCCGAGTTTCGTGCGGAGGTGAGAATCGAACGCCTTCGTCACGCGCTCCTTGCGCGTGGGATCGTTCGCCAGCCAATCGGTTTCAGGAACGATCCAGGCAATTGGCTCGATGTAGAACGAGTCGATGCCCGTCAACTCGCTGGGTGTCGCTTCGCGGGTCGAGAAGTGGTGATATCCCAGGCCCCAGTGGAACAACTTATTCGTGGCGTGAATCTGCGAGTAATCGGTGAGGAATCCGCTTTCAGTGGGAACGACCGATGCGCATCCCTGAAGCGTGGAAAGCACCAGAAGCGCCGCGAACCATCGCAACGGCAGACGCTTCAACCCAGAGATCACCACTCGCAGGCCGTCCATAGCCAGTTCCCATCGCCTGTTTGGCCGCCCGATCCCGAGCCGCCCTCTCCCTTATCTATCGAGAACGGGACAGGCGAATCATGCGTTATTCCCGGAATATTCCAATTCCTTCATCCCGCAACATTTGCAATTCCTTATCCGCCACAGGCTTTACCTCGATTCGCCGCTCAACTATTGTTTAACACGTTTTGATCATCCGTCGCCGTCGACAACCTTGGGAGGTGAGTGATGACGAGTCGTCGCGCATTCCTGGCGGGCACCGGGGCGTTCGTGGTTTGCGGAAGACTGGCGCAAGGAGAGGCTCCACGAAAACGGGTGGCTTTTATTGGCACGGTCATTCGGCCACTCTCGCACGCCCAGCATTTTCTCGACCGCCTCACGCTGGGGTACACGTGGGGCGGCGCGTGGAGTCGGCCCCGAATCGATGTCGCGTCGGTTTATGTCGATCAGACGCCAGGAAATGACCTCACTACAGGACGCGTCGATCGCCATAAACTCAAGCGGTTTTCGACGATCGAAGAAGCACTGACGCTCGGCGGTTCGAAGCTGGCCGTCGATGGCGTGGTGATCATCGCCGAACACGGCAAGTATCCCCGCAACAACAAGGGACAGACGCTCTACCCGCGTTACGAATTCTTCAAACGCGTGATGAAAGTGTTCGAGTCCAGCGGCCGGAGCGTGCCGGTTTTCAACGACAAGCACCTGTCGACCGACTGGAAACAGTGCAAACAGATGGTCGACGACTCGAAACGGCTGGGCTTCCCGTTCCTGGCAGGCTCGTCACTGCCTGTAACGTCGCGACTGCCGCAAATCGACATGCCGTACGATGTTCCGCTTGTTGAGAGCGTTTGCGTCGGCTACGGCGGTGTCGATAGTTACGACTTCCACGGACTGGAAACCGCGCAGTGCATGTCGGAACGACGCCAGGGAGGCGAAACGGGAATTCGTCAGGTTCGGGCGATCCGAGGAAGTGCGGCCTGGGACGCTCTGGCGGGAAGCGACCGCGAAGTCACCCGCCGGCTGATTGTCTCTGCGCTCTGTCGGAGCCATAGCTTGCCGGTCGAAACTGGTTATGTCTCCGACGCCGTTACCTTTGAATGGGCGCGCAAGGCGATGCCCAACATCGTTGCGTACCTGATCGAGCACGTCGGCGGTTTCCGTACGACATTGATTCTGGCGCCGATCCGCGACTTCAACTACGCAGGACTCCGGGCAGACAATGGCGAAGTCGTCTCTTGCCAGATGTATCTACCGATGCCTAACTCAGGCGGCCCGCTTCTGGGCGGCCCAACGACCGCCGATTTCTTCAACCCGCTGGCGAGGCACATCGAAGACCTCGTGCTCACTGGCAAGGCGAATTATCCCATCGAGCGGACGCTGCTGACATCAGGGATGGTCATCGCGGCGGTCGACTCGCTCCACCGTGGAAGCGTTCCGGTTGAAACGCCCGAGATGGCGGTGACCTATCGCGCACCTCGGGAATCGCAATTCCGGCGCGACTGATGCGAATGCGGCGAAACTGGCCCAAATCCCGCGGAAGCCGGTAGCATCACATCGGTTTGACGGTTAAATTCGTCCTCAATTCACGAAGCGGCCGGCCCTCCCCTGCACGGTCCGCACTCGTCCCGCCAGCGCATCCCTTCGACGATCGGAGTTCAACGCAATGGGCCTCGGATTGAAGATCAAACTCTCCGTGATGATGTTTCTCCAATACTTCGTCTGGGGAATCTGGCTTCCGGTTCTGGCACTTCACCTCGGCGACAACGGTCTCAAGCTTAGCAACGATAGCATCGGCTGGATCTTCTCCGTCGGCGGCTTCGGCTCGATTCTCGGCCCGTTCATCATCGGCCAGCTCGCCGACCGCTTCTTCGCGACCGAAAAAGTCCTCGCCGCCTCGCACTTTGTCGGCGGAATTCTCTTAATCTTGACGGCCTACCTGACCTCCTTCTGGCCGATCTTCCTCGTCCTCTTCATCTACTCGGCGCTCTACATGCCGACGATGGGCCTGACGAACTCAATCACGTTCCGAAGCCTCGGCGAATCAAACCAGGACGCGTTTCCGAGCATTCGCCTCTGGGGCACGCTCGGGTGGATCGCCGCCGGTTTCTTCTGGACGTTCTACTTCGGCTCGGCAACGAAGATCGACGCATTCAAGCCGCTCTTCGACGCGATCGGCAATCCAACGTTCCGCGACTGCCTCCGCCTCGCTGGCGTTGTTTCGATCGTCTACAGCGGCTACTGCCTGATGTTGCCACACACGCCGCCCGTGCCGGTCAACAAGCCCGCGCCCGCGGCCGAAATTGGCGGGCACGAAGGCGAGGCAACCAAGGCCGAGCCTTCCGCCGTTCTCGAAACGCTCTCGCTGCTCAAGCATCGCTCCTTCGCGACGCTGGTGTTCTCCGCGGCACTCATCGGTATCGTGCTATCGTTCTACTTCGCCTGCGAAGCGCCGTTCCTTGTCGATATCGGCATTTCCGAAACTCAAACTAGCGCCTACATGACGATCGGTCAGATCGCCGAAACCGTTGTCATGGTACTGGTGCCAATCACCGTTGCCCGGCTTGGCGTGAAGCAGACGATGCTGCTCGGTGCAGGCATGTGGGCGCTTCGATTCGTGCTGTCGATGATCGGCCAGCCCCAGTGGCTGATGGTCGTGTCGATCGCCCTTCACGGCTTCTGTTTCGGATTCTTCTTCGTCGTCGCGCAGATGTACGTCGACCGGGCTGCTTCGGGTGACATCAAGGCGTCGGCTCAGAACCTCCTGATCTTCATCATCTACGGCATCGGTCAGATTGTCGGCAGCGTGCTTTCGGGCCGCCTTCGCGAGACTTTCTCGACCAAGGTTGACGACAAGACGATCACCAACTGGATGATGGTCTGGGGTGGACCGCTCGCTTTGACAATCCTCGCCGTCTTGATCTTCGCGGTTCTGTTCCGCGATGAAGAGATCAAGAACAAGCCGGCGGCTGAACCTGATTTCGCCAGCGCCTGACCTGTCTCCGATTCGCGACAACGTGAGGTGATCTTTGGCCGACCTGCACCTTGCTCGCTTCGACCTCGACGCCACGCCGCCGCTGGGCCACTCGCTCTGCGGCGGCTGGATCACCCCTGTTGTCGGCGTTGACGATCCATTGCGGCTACGCGGAGTTGTGCTCGAAGGCGCCGGCCTGCCGATTGTCCTGGCAACGATCGACTGGACCGGCGTTTGTAACGACACCTTCCGCCAACTCGCCGAGAGAATTGCCGCCGCCGCGCACACGACACCCGATCGCGTGCAAATTCACAGCGTCCATCAGCACAATGCGCCGTTCGCCTGCGCAAGCGCAAATGCTCTCTTGCGCAAAAGCGATTCAAAAGTGCTGATTTACGACGAGAAATACTTTGAAGACCTGCTAAAGCGTGCAAGCGAAACTGTTCGCGAGTCGCTCGCACGTTCGCTACCGATCACGCACGTCGCGCACGGCGACGCCAAGGTGGAACAGGTCGCGTGTAATCGGCGAGTGATTGGTGCCAACGGCAAGATCAAATACACGCGGACGAGCGCGACAAAACTTGCCGCCGCCCGCGCCGAGCCCGATGGCACGATCGATCCGCTCCTGCGGTCGATCTCGCTGTTCAATCGCGGAACCCCGCTCGCTCGACTGTATTACTACGCCGTCCATCCCATGAGCTATTACGGCGATGGCCGCGTGACCGCCGACTTCGTTGGCCTGGCTCGTGCGCACCGCGATCGTGACGAGCCTGAAGTCGCTCACCTGTACTTCACCGGCTGCGCTGGCAACGTGACGGCCGGCAAGTACAACGACGGCGAAAAGGCAAACCGTGCGGTTCTGGCCGATCGCATTTATCAGGCGATGGTTGCCGCCGATGGCCAATCGCCCAAGCAGACCGACCGGCTCGATCAGATCGCCTGGACGACCCGTCCTCACTTTTTCAAGCCGCGCGAGGATCTCGCCCTCGACAAGTTGAAAGCCATCGTCGCGAACGACAAAGACACAGTCGTCAATCGCAACCGCTCGGCGCTGACTTGCGGCTGGTTGATGCGCGTCGCAACGAAAACACCCATCACATTGGCCCGGCTCGATCTGGGGCCGACCGTCTCGTCGCTGCACCTTCCCGCCGAGACGTTTGTCGAATACCAGCTCGAGGCTCAAGGCGTTCGTCCCCGCACCTGGCTCGCGACTGCGGCGTATGGAGACGATGGCCCCTGGTACATACCGCTCCAGCGGTCGTATGCTGAAGGTGGTTACGAGCCGTCGGTTTCTTTCGTTAGCCCCGAAACCGAGGCAGACTATCGCGCAGCAATTCGGGCCCTGCTGCTTGCATGAGGCTCTCAGGCTGCCCGGTGCCTGTCTCATCAGAATGCCCACATGCCGCTGCTCAAGTATGCCTTGATTCTTTGCTCCCTTGTCATCGCACAAGCGGATGATCCGGCACCGGGTAGCGACGATCCTCTTGAAGTCGCACGCCGGCAGCTCAAAGACGCGAATCGAACCGTTGAAGAGCGCGGCTCGATCGCGCTCGAAGCTGCGGCGGCTCTCGACAAACGCGCGGAGGGGGCCGATAGTCCTGAATCGCGCTCGAAGCTGTCGATCGCGGCGATCACGCTGCTCGACGAGTTCAATGCCGCCAATCCCCGAAACCCGCTCGAAGTTCCGATCGCAATTCAGGCCGCTGTCTACTTGTGGGCCGATGCGCGGCGGTCGATCGACGACGCCAAACTCGCCGCAGCTCCCGTCGACGCAACGCTTCGCAATCACGCTAAAGAAGAACTTGATGCGACAATTGCCCGGTTCATTCGCATCGAGCCCGGTCTTTCCGGGGTCGAACCGCTGATCGCACAGAACGCGCGATTCCGCGCCGCGCAGGCGCAAGTCGATCGCGCTGGCCTCGCTCCGCCGCGATCACAAGAAGAAACCGAACATCTCAAGGCGGCTCTCGCGCAGCTCGAACCAATGCCGAGCGAAGCGTCGGTCGCCGGCTACGCGTATCTCCTTCGAGCCGATATCCGCGTAAGGCAGAAACAGTTTCATGACGCGGGCGAAGACCTCGACGAGGCTAACAAATCGAAGTCTCCGCCTCCCGCCGCGGCGTTTCTCGAAGTGAAGGTGGCTCAACTTATCGGCGAGGGGCGATTTCAATCGGCGATCGAAGCCATTGACGCGGGAAAGCTCGAACCAGTGACCGCGGCGGTGCTGGGTGTCCGGGCGCGTGTCGCCGAACACAAGGCTATCTCGGCGGGTGTGCAGCGTCGCGATGCCGACGCCGATGCGCTCAAGCGAGCGCAGCCCTTGCGGACGTCGCAACGAGTCGATGCCCGGATGGCGCTCATCGACCTCGCGCAGGCAATTGAGAACCCGTCGCCACACTTCGAGCCCGAGGAGTTCGACACTCTCGCCGATGGCTGGATTGCCAGCGGAAACGTCACGCGAGCATCCACGTTGATCGAAAAAGCAGCCGATAACGCCACGTCGTCGGGCAAGCTCAAGGAAGGCGCTCGGCTGCGTCTGCGCGCGGGAGCTCTACTTTTTCAGGACGGCCAGTATGCCGAGGCCGACGCGATTTTCACGCGGATGTGGGGCGATTCGCGAACTGGGGCCGATCGCCCCAAGGCCGGAATGCTTCGCGTGCTCGCGCGAGGACGCGCGCTTGCCGAAAACGTCCCAGGCGCAACCCCCGATGCCTATTTTCAAGCAATGCAAGCGCTTGTGAAAGATTATCCTAACGACCCAGCCGTCGGCGAAGCTCGCTGGCTACTTGGCCAGGCTGAGGCCGAGAACGGACAGCTCGATAAGGCTCTCGCACACTGGCACGCAATCGCTCCCGGCCAACCGCGCTGGCTGTCGGCACGACTGGCGATCGTTCGCAACGACGAGGAAGCACTCGACAACCTGCGAATTGCTGAAGATCGGGCAGGAATCAAAAAAACATATGAGAATATCAGCCAGTTTCTGAAGAAAAGCATCGACGCGGTGCCAGGGACGAGCGATGCGATCGAGCTTGAGATTGCACAGGTACGGCTCGACTTACGCCCTGAAGTTGCTCGGGGAGCACAAGCACTCGAGGCGTGCGAGTCGCTCGAAAAGCGTGCTGCCAGCGAGGCGCAGCATCTAGCGGTTCGCGGGCTGAAGATCGTTGCGCTGGCCGAATCGTCGCGATTCTCGGAAGCCGAGCGCGAGGCCCGCACCTGGGGGATGAAAATCTCCGATAACGAGCTTCGCAACATCGCGAAGTTGCTCGACCACGCGTCCGACACGACCGAGAATGACTCAAATCGCGCACGATTCGGCCGACTTGTCCTTCGTCTCCTTGGTGACTTGCCGGCTAAACGAAAAGAAGAGGTCGCTCCGGCGATTGCCGCCGAGCTTAACCTGCGATTCGTTCGCGCTCAAATCGCGACAGGCGCAACCGACGCTGCCCGCAAGACGTTCGCAGGGCCAAGCGCCCCCAACGCAGCGCTTCTCGACGCCGATGGACTTCGTGACCTTGCCGATGCGTTCATCCGGCTGGAAGCGTACGCCATGGCGATTGATGTTGAGCGTATGCGGGCGAAGTCGCTTAAACCCGGCAGCGCGGCGTGGATCGAGTCGCGTTATGGACTCGCACTTTCGCTCTATCGCAGCCGAAAAGCGGCCGAAGCGAGAAGGCTAATTGATGCCACCGAGGTCTTGCATGAAGACCTCGGCGGCCCCGCGCTCAAGGAAAAATTCGTTCGGCTTCGTCAGCGAATGGAGCCAGAGTGACCAGACTCAGTTCTGGTCGACCCAGTTGATACCGCTCTGCCACCAGGGGGGCGAAGTCATTCGCCGCGGCTTGTAGTAGTTGGAATTCGCGTTGGGATAAGTGACCGGCTGCCGCTCGGGCAGGAACGGATTCGAAGTCGTCGTTCCTTCTTGCTCGACCACCGAACCATCGTAGCCGCGCGAGTACGTTCGCACCGGCGCAGTGACGGATCGGTAGGGTGAGATCGGCCCGTAAATCAGCAGGTTGTTAACGCCATACTGCCCGAGGGGTGAATAGCCAGATCCGGTGGGGCTATCGCCGCGAACCATGATCATCGGCGTCGAATAAAACGTCCCGAGCATATTGCTAGGCGCGTTCGCGTTCGCCGGGTTGCCATAAACAACCGTCTCGGTTACGGGCGTGTAGACCCGCCGACGCGGAGGGTTCCGCGCCTCGACTGTGTTCGTTCCGAAAAGTAACGAAATGGCCGTAACGGCCGCGAACGACCAGCGCGATGCAGGGCTCATGGGAGGATTACTCAATGCGAGGTCGGCGGCGTCGCGACGACGCGTCGGCTTTTTGCCGACCAACCTTGAGCAATTTTACCCCAAAATCCCATTTTCACCAGTTTACGATCAGCGAATCGCTTCAACGTAAGCGGGCATAAGGCGATAGGTCTCTTCGACGATTCTTGCCATGCCTTCTCCCAGCGGTGAACGCAACAACTCAACGAACTTACGTTCGAGGTCACGTTCCCGGTGCGACTGGGTCCAGCTCGTCGCGTGCGTAGCGGTTGAGTGCGTTGTCGGCGTAAAGCGAATCGAATCGCGCAGTTCCGGCGAGTCGCCAGGAGCGCGGGCGACAGCTTCAATCTCTCCACCGCGCCGGGCGGTTGAAGCGGTTTCAGACGGCGTTTGCCCCAGCAACGATTCAGTAGGTACGCTTAATGCTTGCGCAATCCTACGTAGCGTACTGGCGCGCGGCTGTTCGGTTTTACCGCTTTCGATTTGATAAAGGGCAGTCCGAGATATCTCGGCGCGGCTAGCTAACTCGTCAGGACCCCATCCCTTCGCGTACCGGTAGTCTCGAACGCGCTGGGCCAACGACATCGTAAGCCTCCGTATACACCGGTGGTCAAAAAAGAACGAACCTGACAAAAGAGTACGAAACCCCAAGAAACCGGTCAACGTGCTATAGCTGGCATTTTTCGCTTTTTAACCCGAACTGATTTTCGGCGGATCAATGCAGCTTTACCAGGCGTCGACCGGCTCTCACATCGGAATAAGCGAGCGCGTTTTCCGATCGAGTTGTCAAAGACTATCACTTTATCTTGATCAAATGTTAGACAAAGTTCGTAAATTCTTATTTACCTTCTAGTTCTTTCAGCACGCCTGGCAGGAGCTTGGGATCGCGTTTTTCGAGCAGGTGATCGATGCGGGCTTGTGGGAATTCGAGCTTCTTCAAGAGCTCTCCCATGTTCTTCCAGAGCCGGTCGAGTTTCTTCCCTTCAGAGAGATAAATGTCGCCGATCATCTCAGAAAGCCGCTGCTGCTGGATCTGGTCGAAGTTGTTGTAGTAGCGCTTGATGATCTTCTGCTGGTGGGGGCTGAAGTCGGCCATTGTCGCTCGCTTGGATCTGAAAATCGATCAAAGAATCCGTGTGAAATCAGTCGCCGTCGGGAATGCGTCGGGCTCGCTTTGCGGCAGCACGATGCTGTTTTTCCGCCACTCTGCGTTCTTTTGACGCAAGCGTGGGTCGAGTCGCTCTCCGGGTTTTGGGCGGAGTGACCGCAGCCAAAATCAGGGCTCGAAGCTTGTCGAGACAGTCCTCGCGGTTCTTCGCCTGGTCGCGCGTTCGACTCGACGCTACCAGCAATTCGCCCTCGACTGTCAACCGATTCGCCACAAGCGCGAGGAGTCGTTCTTTAATCGGCGCGGGGAGGCTCTGACTTGCACCGGGTGACCAGCGCAGTTGGACCTTCGAATTCACTTTGTTGACATTCTGCCCGCCCGGTCCGCCCGAGCGCGAAAGCTCAAAGGTGAATTCATCCTCCGGAATCGCAAGATTGCGTGTGATCTCGAGCGCCGCCATGACTCCCTCGCTCCGCAGTCGAACCGCATCGGGCATCGTCCTACCAACGCCACCAGTGTAGCCTCGCACTCCGACACATGGGCAGTCCTTTCCGTTCAGATCAGGCTGCAATTCTCCATCAAATCCATTTCCTAAATAACGAATATTAACCCAAATCACGCAATCCAATGATTCTCATAATTCGCCTTATTTTCCCGTCGTTACGCTTTCCGGATTCTTTCTGTAATTCCCAAACCACCAACTTACATGAATCACATGTTTCGTTTTGGCATCCAGCAGGCTTTCTTTTATCAGACAAACATCAATCTGCGCCGGTTCTGCCAACTTTTGTTTTCCTGCGACTCTCAGCCGAACGTCTTTGGCATTAATGAATTCAGTTCATCTTTAAAATCGGTTCGAAAAAGCTGAAACTATTAAAGAATAACGGGGGTAACTTTAGGGGGCATTGTAATGGTTTGCGGGTGAAGTGCGGTTAAACGGACGGCACTCAGAGACACTCGCCCTGCCCAATTCATCGCTCGAAGGAGCAACCCTTGAGTCACAGGCGATTCCACGCATTCGGTTTGGCGACTGCGCTTTGCGTCGCGCTACCAGCAGCCGCCAATGCTACCGAGAATGCCCGAGTGGTCCCGAGCTATCACAAGGACGTCGAGCCGATCATTCAGAAACATTGCCAGGACTGCCACCGTCCCGGGCAAGTTGCGCCGTTTTCGCTACTTACCTATGATCAAGCCCGTAAGCGTGCCGCCGATCTCGATCATGTGACGAGCGACCGCCGCATGCCCCCCTGGCCTGCCGACCCAAATTACGGCGGGCCCTTCCGCGACTCTCGCGTGCTCTCGAAAGCCGAACTCGAGACTTTGAAGGCATGGGTGGAAGGAGGCTGTGTCGAGGGGGATACGGCCGACGCTCCCGCCGCGCGGGTTTTCTCATCCGAATGGCCGCTCGGCGAACCCGACCTCGTTCTGTCGATGCCTGAGGATTATCAGCTCGAAGCTTCGGGCGAAGACGAGTTCCGGGTGTTCGTGCTCAAAACGAATTTCCCCGAAGACCGCTGGATTCGCGCGGCCGACTTCAAGCCGGGTAACCGCGCGGTCGTTCACCACATTCTTTCCGGAATCGACTCCTCGGGTAAGGCCCGCGAACTCGACGCCTCGGATCCCAAGCCTGGCTATCACGCCGTCGGCGGGTTCGGCAGCGGCGTCGATCCGCGGAACCTGCTGCCGATCTGGACGCCAGGCGCTCGCGCTCGCTTCACACACGAAGACACCGGCTACTTCCTGCCCAAGGGGGCCGACATTCTGGTGCAGATGCACTACCACAAGTCGGGCAAGCCGGAATTCGATCGCTCCTCGGTCGCCCTTTATCTCTCGCCCAAACCGCTGGGCAAGGAAATCTTCACCGGCTTCGTCTTCCCGAACGTGTCGATGGAGCAGGTTCAGGCGACGCGCAACAAACTGATGCTTCGGTCGATCATCAAGCGCCCCACGTTCGACGACTTCCTCCGGGACATCATGATCATCCCCCCAGGCGCGAAGAATTATGAAGTGAAGGGGTCGACGAAGCCTGGCAGTTCGGTTGTGAGCCGGCCGAATCGTCCGTTTGGCAGCGAGGTGATGATCACGACCGTCATGCCGCACATGCACTGGCTGGGCAAAGACATGACGTTCTACGCCGTCAAACCGGATAACACGAAGGTCGAGTTAATTCGCATCAATCGCTGGGATTTCAACTGGCAAGGAACGTACGCGTTCGAGAAGCCGGTGATCTTGCCGGCGGGTTCGTGGCTCGAAGTTGAAGCTCACTTCGACAACAGCGACACGAATCCCGCGAATCCTATCAAGCCCGCGAAGGAAGTACGCTGGGGCGAGGGAACGAACGACGAGATGTGTCTGGGCGTGTTCGAAGTCGTCTTCGTCGGTAAGGGCGGAGAGGCTCAGTTCCGCGCTCGTCGCCGGCCAGCGACTCAATAATCAGTTCGCGACGAATTACTTTGATGTATGCCCGGGCCGGCCAACGCCCCCCCTATCACGCCGGCTCGGGCTGTTTTTGTGCTGCTCAGTCAAAAGAAAACGTCCGGGCAGTCACCATCCATGACGACTGCCCGGACCGAGTTGGAGCGTCTGCTACCACTGCGTTGCACGAACTTGATCTGATCGCTGTCCTTATTCTCAGCCTGAGAAGTCGGACAGAGCTGCGTCGTGAGCGGCCAGAGCCGAACCGGTCGACGACGTGGCAGCGTTGGTTGACTTCGACCCAGCGCCGGCTCCGGCTCGTTGCATCGCCGAGGCGACCCGAGCGTGCGGAGCACTCGACTTCGCCTGCTTCGCCGCACCGGTGCGACGCGGAATCGAAACCGTCGTGGGAGTAGCGGCCGTCGGCGTCGTGATCGGCACCGCGGTCATCGCGGCCATCGTGCCCGTCGAGGACGAAGCAATCGCTGGCGTGATGCCTGTGATCGGAGCGGTCAGCGACTTCACCGCCACAGGGGCAAATGTCGCGAAGGTCGACGGAATCGTTTCGGCAGCGGCGGCTGCAGCGGCGTTCGCGGCGAGGATGTTCGCGTTGATCGTCGCGATGTCGCCGTTTGCGTTGGCCGACGCCATCTCCAGAGCGAGCTCTTCCGGCGGCTGGAAGCCAATCTTGGCGTCGCGAGCCGCAATCTGAGCTGGCGTGTAGTAGCTGTCGTTACGGTTGAAGATCAGGATCGTCGTGGCGAACTTCGTGCCGTCGAAGAGCTGACCGGTCACCGTCGCCGGCGTGATTCCGGCGGGGAGGCTGATGTCATAGCCGCGGAAGACAAACGTTTCCGAGGGGAAATCGCTGTGGTTGAAGTTCCGCGTGAAGTGGGTGAAGGGCGCTGCACCACCGAGGCGGACGGTCGCCGGGTCGATCTGCGTGGCGTCGAAGCCCGACGAGCTAACGATCGTCACACGAACCGATTCCGCGTGTGCCGTGTTCACGTGCCGCGCTGAGTGCGGGTTGATGAGCACTGGCGGAGATACCGGCGGGCAGAGCACCGGCGGCACCGTTGCGGGCGGCAGAGTGAACGGCTGCGGCGGGAAGAACGCCTCGCTGATACCGTCGTCCTGGTTTGACGACCCGAACGAGCCGATGCGGATCACCGACTGATCCGTGAGCGGCTGACCAGTCACCGACTGGTAGAGCTCGGAGAAGTGCGTGATCGAGAATTCGAGCGCACCACGCGAGGGGTCGTTCACGAGGTAGACGTTACCCTCATTGCCCGGCAGTTCGGTGCCGAACTGGGGAATCGAGGGGCCCGTGTCGATCGCCTGGGCAACCTCATAGTGCTTGTTGGCAGTCGAGGAGCCGTTGTTGGCGAAGCCGGCGACGATATTGGCGGGAAAGTAAGTCTTCGTGGGGTCGACGGGATTCGTCGCCGCACCCGTGAAGTTGAGGAACGCCCCCATCGTCTTCGAACCGCTCATGTCCGGCGGATCGGAGAAGTCGTTCTGACGCAACCCGGGAACTCCGGGCGGCGAGTTCGGGTTGTTGATCAACGGATTCACAGTTCCGCTGTTCCCGTTGTTGTCGGAGTCACCGGCAATTACGGGGAATGCGTTGTTCTGTGAATTTGGCTGAATCAGGCCGACTGAGAGGGTATCGCTCTGTTTGTCGTAAGAAACGGCCATGCCGCTAATGTCAAAGCCGCTGACCTTGACAATTGGCTGGAGATCGGATGGTATGAGCGGGTGTTGCACCCCCTGCGTACCATCGTCCAGGATGGTTACAACGCCTGGAACTTGTGTAGCGGGAAAATCGGTTGCAACAACTCCGGTAAAGTTGACGGTCAGGAGTTGTCGATGATCAAGCTGTTCTAGCCCAACGCGAGTCTCGGTGCGTGATTTGGATGCACCGCGACGCCGTCGCCACGACTGAACGGCTTGGATGACTTTCGTGAACAACGACATCGCGCCCTCGTCCTTTCTTCCTGAAATCCAGGTTCACGATGAACCTGGTCCCTCACGGGAGGCGGTCGAATTGCCCTTGACGGATATGCCGTCGAGAGTAGTCTCGACCCGGCGGTGCGAAGGTTTGGAGCCACTGGACGTTCCACGGAGTCGCGGTCGATAGGACGGCGCTCGGCTGGGTTGGTCCAAGGATGGTTTTGTCCCGGTGATGTCGGGCCGATAGAACGGCCCGCGACCCCTCCCGGGCCAAAGACCCCAACGTGGGAGGAGAGTCGAGATGGATCTGCGACGCATCAAGAAGCTGGCATTGGCATTCGGCCTGGTTGGGGCCGCCGGGTCGGTCGCCGCCGCCGCTCCGATTACGTTCACCGGCAATGTCGAAACCGACATGCCCGTGAGCCCGAACACAACGATCATCCAGGGCACTTCGCCCGGTTCGGTCGCCCAGGCGCCGTGGATTACGGCCGCCGGCTGGATCACCGGCTGGAACATCAAAGACGTGCGTGTTTCGTACGACAAGGGCTCTGATACGCTCTTCGTCGGCATTAACACGTACTCGATCGCCGGGAACTCGTCCGGCAACGGCACGCCCGGCATCCCCGACCCGCGCCAGACGGCTGTCGGCGGCGTCGACCCCGCTCACATCGGCGGTCAGGGCTCGATCTCGGTAGCGTTCGCTCCCAACAGCGGAAGCGACAGCAACCCCGGCGCTCCCGTGGTCATCGCCGGCGTTCCCGCCGACAAGTCCCATGCTGGGCCGGGACTCGACGGCTTCACGGTTTCGTCGTACGTTGGCTCGAATTCGGGCATCGCGTACAGCTACGGCAGCAACATGCCGAATTTCCAGGGCAACCTGGCGTTCGACCCATCGGCCGCCCACCCCGATTTCGAGTTCACGATCAAGAATTTCAGCCAAATTCCTGGTCTGGACCCGTCCAAGGGCTACTGGATTCAAGCCTTCGCTGGCTCGCCGAACGATGTGATCGCGGGCGAAGACACGATCGGCTGGATTCACGTACTCGCGCCGGCCGCTCAGATCCCCACTCCCGAACCCACGACGGTCGCCGCTTGGGCGCTCCTCGCAGGTGGTGCTGCATTCGGTCTTCGCCGTCAGCGGCGTGCCCGCAGCCAGGGATAAGTCGATCCGTCGACCCGCGAACGCCATCCTTCGCACTCCTTGCACAGCCCGATCCATCAGAGCAACGACCCATTCCGTGGTCGTTGCTTTGCTTATCGGCGAACTCTTCCTGGCCAATCCGCTGCTTTCGGCAGGCTCTTCCACCTGCCGACGCTTAATCCGCTAGGGCGAGAATAACCGCGCTAACCAGACCAACCCGACCGAGCGAATCCCTTCGCTATAAGAACCGCGAGTCGAACCGTCCCGCCCAGTTGGCGTGAGACGACCGACTCGCGGTTCATTTCGTTTTCCGGTCCACGTTCCCAGTAGTTGGCCCAAAAATACCAGGAGCCGCGATGCTGTTTGAGTGAACGCCGGCGCTCCAGACTCTTTGCAGATGTTGGACGTATGTCGTAATCTCGGGAATTGGGTCGAGTGGGATCCAAGGTTGAACAAACTGGAGTTGCTCAATGATCCCGTCCACGCATAACGCCAAAAACTATCGCCTGAAGTTATCGCGGTCCGCGGTTGTGGTCGGTCTGTGTCTCTCAATCATCGCTGTAGCGCACGCGAAGGAGCCGCTCGGCATGTCGCAGCCGGTGGCCTGTGTGAAAATTCACGGCTTCGCGAATTTTGAAGCTTTGCCCGACAGCAAGCTCACGCCCGACGACAAGTTGATGATTTACTACGAACCCAACGGTCACACCATCGAACGCACCAAGACGGGATTTCGGGCGTTGCTTTCCGAGGACGGCCGGCTTCGGAAAAAGGGAAGCAAGGACGCGATCTGGAAAAAGGAAAAGATGTTCGTTTACGAAGCGGCCAACACATTTCCGCCGTATCAAATCTATTTAAAGACTGACGTCAGCCTGAAGGGACTTCCGCCCGGCGATTACGAGATCGACCTCACGCTGCACGACGACCTCGCAAAACCTGACGCCACGATCACCAAGTCTGTTGGTTTTACGATCTACCGCCCCGAAGAATCGAAGAAAAAAGGCTGATCAACCTATCGTCGTTGCGAGAACGAGGTCAGCGTTTCCGATCGCCAACCTCGTTCTCAACATTTCATCTCATTTCGCCGCGACAGGCGCGAGCATTCCGGGCGTGGGCTTCGACAGTCCCGGATTCGCATTCAAATCGATATTCGCCGGCAGCTCGGCCTTGATGAAGACGTCCATCTGCATGCCGACATAAACCTTCACCGGCATCGAGTCGATCGCATAAATCGCCTGCAAGACACGCGTATCGACGCGTTCGGAATTGTCGCCGGTCAGGCTCTTTTTGGGGATGACGTAAGGCTCGGTCTTCACATACGTGAGCGGGAACTGCACGTTGGGGCGCCCCTTGAGCGTCGCGATGGCAGGATTCGCTTCCTTGAACATCGCCAGATCGTTCTCATCGACGTCCACGCGAACGTGAAGCGTGTTCACGTCGCCAAGTACGATGAGTGCTTCGTTCCAGTTAAGCGCTGCGAACTGACCGGGACGAACGTGAACCTGGAGAACGTCGCCATCGATCAAAGCTCGGACAGTAAGACGCTCCATGAGCATCTCGGTGCTCTTCGCCTGCGCTTCTGCCTGCTTGAGATTTGCTTCGGCGACGCGGATATCTTCTTTCCAAGAGCCCGCAAGTAGCTTCTTCAATTCGGCTTCAGCACGCGCGAGTGCAGCTTCAGCAGCCTTCTCCGTGTAGTTGTCTTTGTCGTAATCACTGCCGGTCGCCATGCTCTTTTCGTACAGATTCTTGGTCCGACGATAGGCGGCATTGGCGTCGGCAAGTTTGGCACGCGCCTCGTCGACACTCGCGCGAGCTGGCGGAATGTCTTCGGCGCGAGGGGCAGCCTTGAGGCGATCGAGCGACGCTTGCATGGCTAGCACCGAAGCCTTGCGCGTCGCAAGTTCGGCGCGAAGGTCGCGATCGTCGATGTGGAACAATGGGTCGCCGGCCTTCACATGCTGGTTGACGACCACGAAAACCTTATCCACGACCCCCGGAACGGTCGTGCCGATCGGAATATTCTCGCGCCTCGCCTCGACGAGTCCAGCGCCCGAAATCGAGCGATAATTCGGCGCCGTCGCTGGTTGTTTCTCTTTGGCAAGCTGCACCTTGGGCGGCTCTTCATTGAGCTTGCGAGTTTGATAGATCGCGAACGTCAAACCCAGCACCGCGACCAGCGGCAAAACGATTCGAAGAATCATGATTTATTCCTGAAAAATTGCGATTGTGAGCAATTGATCGAGTCGGCTTATGCAGATGCGGCCACGGCGTGGGTATGTTCGTTGTCGCGGATTTCGGCGATCTTGCCGTCGTCCATTCGGGTGATGCGATCGCCGAAGTCGAACACGCGATTGTCGTGCGTCACCACGACCACAGCGCGGTCGACGCGAAGTGCGGCCTGTCGCATCAGGTTCATTACGGTGCGACCACTTTCGACATCGAGCGCTGCTGTCGGCTCGTCGCAAACCAGTAGGCTTGGGTCGTGGACGAGCGCGCGAGCGATCGCCACGCGCTGTTGCTGACCACCCGACAACTCGCGCGGCAAGCTGCGGATTTTCTTGCCCATCCCGAGGCTGTTGAGGACGTGCGACGCCTTTTCAACGGCTTTCGGTTTCGACCAACCGGCGATCACCAGGGGAATCGCCGCGTTTTCCGCCGCCGTGAGCGCGGGGAGGAGATTGTATTGCTGGAACACGAATCCAATGCGTTCTGCGCGGAAACGTGTCAGTCTGCGGTCGCTCATCTTGGTCACGTCCTGACCGAAGATTTCGACCGAGCCTTCGTCCGAGTTGAGAATCCCCGCGATCACCGAAAGCAGCGTCGTTTTGCCGCAGCCCGACGGGCCGATGATCATCGTCAACTGACCGACATAAACGTCCCAGTTGACCTGCCCGAGAGCGGTAACCCGCTGTTCCCCTCTACCAAACGACTTCGACACCCCGCGCACCTTCACAGCGGTCGCTAAACCGGGTGGCGGCGGTGCAATCTCGTGACCGTCAAATTCGAGATGAGACATATCGGCAAGCCCTCTCGCATGTACAGGCTAAATCACCTTCGATCTGCCACCGCCCTGCTCCAAGATCAGCCACGGAACACAATCGCCGGTTCGAGCACCATCACCTTGCGAATGCAAAGGATGCTCGAAAGAATGCAGATAAAAACAATCGCCCCGCCCACAATAGGTAGCGTCGCCGTGTGCGTGTGGAACGCAAGCTCGCCGCCGTTGCTCATCACGCCAAACCCAGCGCCCAGGCCACAGCCGATGCCATAACCGAGCAACCCAACAACCACGGCCTGAAGCAGAATCATGCCGACGATCTTAAAATTCGTGGCGCCCATCGCTTTGAGTGCGCCGAACTGTCGCAAGTTTTCGAGCGTGAAGTTGTAGAACGTTTGCCCTGCGATCGCCGTTCCCACCAGGAAACCAAGAAACGCGGTGATGCCGAAGTTGATGGGAATACCGGTGTACTTCAAATAGTATTCAATCGTATCGAACTTGAATTGATCGGACGTTCGCGCCTTCAGTCCGGTCTGATCGAGAATTGATTTCGCGACGATCGACGGATCAATCGTCTTGCGTTCGACCTGGCCAGTCGAAGGGTTATAAGTACCCTTGTCGTTGGGATCGTCATCTGCCTTGGCCAGAATGTACGACAACATCTTCCGCTCGCTTGGCACGAAGTATTTGGCCCGCGAGTAGGTCGTATAAACCACAGCGTTTGACTGGAACGTGCGCGTTGCCTCGCAGATGCCGACAACCACCGCGCGGTGGTCGTTCATCTCGAACTCGCGTCCGACGAACAGGTCGTAGAACGCGACGTTTCCCTTGTCGTCGGTCGGAACGCGGCCGTAAATCGTGCGGTCGTTATACAGCGCGACTTGCTCCGGCTTGAGCGAACTCACCGGTTTGCCGTGCGTCGCTTCAAGTGTCCACGCTTCGCCGGGATATAACTTGCGCAGTCGCGTGAAATCGACGATCACAGCGTCGGGCTTGCGAAGCGCTTCGAGACTTCCAGCGATGACTTTCTGAGGTGCGCCGACCATCGAGAAGTCATCGAGACCGAGCAGAATCACCTGCTCGATCACTTTCAGATCAGCCCCCAATCGCGCACGAGGATCGCCCGCGACCAACTGCTTCGAGTTGAGCTTCGCCCGCGCGTTTCCTTTATAGAGCGGCACGGCCCACTTCACCCCTTCAACTCCGCGCACGCGGTAGAGGTTATTCTCGATCATCGGCTTCACGTCGTCGACGTAGCGGACGTTGTTGTCCATCACCCAGAGGTCGGCGCCTCGGATGTCGGACACCTGGCCGGCGGTGCGCAGCATTAGGCCCCAGAAGATCGAGCCTTGCTGATAGATCAGGAGCGACGCGAACGTGAGCCCCATGACGATCCCGAAGAACTTCGCCTTATCCCCGGTGAGCATTTTCAGCGCGATCCAGTGCATCGTGCCTCCTCGCCGGCATCAAGCGACTCGCGTTCCCCTGCGCCAAAAGGCGCGGCAACTCCGAGTGCAGCCAGGCAAAATCTCGAGATATGTTCGGTTATAAACTCGACGTCGAGCGACTTGTATGCGTCGTCGCCAATCAGGCGTACGGAAATCGGATGCGCGACTTTGTAGTGCAGGCACTGGCCCACAATGCTGAACGACAAAGCGTTGACGCGGCGGTCGTCGGCATCAGGGCAAAGCGCCGCCACGGCCGCGCGAAGCCGCTCGAATCGCGGGCGAATCGACTCGCGGACCAGGATATCGGCGGCTTTGGTCGGCTCGATCATTTCGCGGTGCATCATGGCGGTTTGCCATGAACCCGCGGCGTCACGCTTGATGTTCGTGATGAACCGGTGAATGAAGCGGCGGATCATCTCGGCGGGGGGAGCATCCGTGACCTCCGTCTCATCCCCCTCCTGCTGGCCGCATCGATGCGCCTCGATCAGCGCGGCCGCGTAAAGTCCTTCCTTGTCGCCAAAGTGGTAATTCACCGCGGCAATGTTCGTACCCGCGCGCTTCGAGATCGACCGGATCGTCGCGCCTTCAAACCCGCGCGCAGCGAATTCCTCTCCCGCAGCCTCAATCAAACGTTGCTTCGTGGGATCGTCGACCACTTCAATACCTCATTCCGCCATCCATTCGATCAACCGTTTCAAACGGTCGTTTCAATCAACTGTATTAATCTCGGCCAACTCGTCAAGTGTGAATCTGGGAGAAAAAATGCGAATAAACCTAAGTCGTTAGGAGCGAGAGGGGTTGATCGAATGGAAGGCGGGGGGCATACTCAGCTTTTCCATGTGTCGGAAACTGAGGTGAAGGGATCGCTCTGGGCATGCAGGCAGACGTCCGGGACGATCGGAAGCTCGTGGTTTGCGTGGTTGGCACACGGCCTGAAGCCGTGAAAATGGCCCCGATCATCAACGCGCTCCGCCAGATTCCCAAGCTCGACGTTTGCCTCGTCACCACCGGGCAGCACCGCGGTCTCCTCGATCAGGCCCTGGCCGACTTCGGCCTGAAGAGCGATGAAGACCTCGACCTGATGCGCCCGGATCAGTCGCTCGCCGATTCGACGGCGCGCATCCTTTCCGCCGTGTCGCATGTGCTGGGACGGCTCACGCCGTCGATCGTCCTTGCGCAAGGTGATACCACAACGGTACTTGCAACCGCACTCGCAGCCTACTACCACCAGGTGCCGTTCGGGCATGTCGAGGCAGGCCTGCGCACGGGACAGCCCTATCGCCCTTTTCCGGAAGAGAAAAATCGGGCGCTGGCGAGCCACGTCGCGACGCTTCATTTCGCCCCAACCGACCAGGCACGCGATAACCTGCTGCGCGAGGCAATTGCGCCCGAGAGTGTGTTCGTAACCGGCAATTCGGTCATCGACGCACTTCAAACAATCGCCGCCCAGCCGATCGTGCCAGACGTCGTACCGCCGACGTCTCGTTTCCTGCTCGTCACCGCGCATCGTCGCGAAAGCCAAGGGGATCCGCTTCACCACATTTGCGACGCGATCGCCGAGTTGATCCCCCGGCACCCCGACCTCAGCGTCGTCTTCCCGGTTCACCCCAATCCGCGCGTCTCCGCAACGGTTCGGGCCAGATTAGGCGGAATCGAGCGGGTCATGCTCGTGCCGCCGCAGTCGTATCCGCAATTTGTCAACCTGATGAAGCGTTCCTATCTTATCCTCACTGACTCCGGCGGCGTGCAGGAAGAAGCACCGGCCCTCGGTAAGCCGGTGCTCGTTTTGCGCGACGAAACCGAACGTCCCGAGGCGGTTCAGGCCGGAGCGGTGCAGCTAGTGGGAACGTCGTCCGATGCGATCGTGAGCGCGGTCGAATCGCTCTGGAACGACACTGCGCTCTATCACCGGTTCTCAACCGTCGTCAATCCTTACGGCGACGGTCACGCAGCCCAGCGCATCGCGGCGATCGTGGCCCGGCATCTTGGCTTATCGTCAAATCCGCTTCCTTCGGGCGTCGAATTGGCCTGGCGCGCCAATTAGACAGATTCGCCCCCTGTCGCAAACCGACGCCGATCGGTTAAACTAACGGGCCATCCAAGTAGGGCCCGGCAGAGCCGAAGTACTGGCGCATCATGCACGCGTTTGAGCTTCTCAAGAATCCGGCCAGCGCCGACGGTAAATCACTTTTCGCCGTTTATGGCGATGACGCCTACTTGCGCCACGAATCGCTCAATGCGTTGATTTCGGGCTTGCTCGGAGCTGATGCCGACGAGTTAGCAATCACCCGGTTCCCTGGCGACAAAACCTCGCTCGCCGACGTGCTCGACGAACTCAAGACCCTGCCATTTTTGGTCAAACGTCGGGTGGTGATCGTCGAAGAAGCCGACAGTTTCGTCACCGCGCATCGCAAGGAACTCGAAGCGCTGGCCGAACGTCCGGCGACACCGGGTGCGCTCATCCTCTCGGTTAAAACCTGGATGAGCACGACGAAGCTGGCGAAAGCTGTCGAGCGAGTCGGCATGTCGATCGACTGCAAAACGCCGGTGGAAGATAAACTCCCCGCCTGGATTACCCAACTCGCCAAAAACCGAGATTCGGTCAAGCTCGATCACGAAGCCGCCGTGCTTTTGGTTGAGCTCGTCGGTGCAGACGTTGGTCTGCTCGCGGCAGAAATCGGTAAACTTGCAGTTTATGTTGGCGAGCGCAAGCAGATCACACGCGACGACGTCGCCAAAATGGTGAGTGCTGGTCGAGTCGAAGTCGTTTGGAAGGCGCTCGACGCCGCGACTACCGGCCGGGCCGCACTCGCACTCGACGATTTCGACCGCCTTATGACGTCGGGCGAGCACCCGGTCGGACTGCTTGCGGCAATGTCGTCGTCACTGCGCAAACTCCACCATGCGGGCGATTTGCGGCGGAAGAAAGTACCGCTCAACGAGGCCTGCAAGATCGCCGGTGCGTTCAACCCACCGCGCGTGGGCGAGCAGCACACGCATCTTGGCCCCTCGCGTGTCGATAAGCTCCCAGTCATGCTTCTTCAGGCGGATCTTGATCTCAAAGGATCGTCGCCGCTCCCGCCCGAGACCATCATCGAGCGCCTCGTCGTCAGGCTCGCACAGAAGCGGAAGGATTGACCGCTTTGACTTGTGACAGGCACAATATCGAGCCGTATCAATGGAACACGCCGTCAAGAAGATCGTGCAACTCATTACGGAAGAGCGGAACGACCGCCGCGCGATTCTGCAGATCGGCTATAATCTGGGCCGATTGAGCGAAATCACCAGGCGCGGAAGGGAACCGTTCTGGGACAAATGGAAGGAGCCGATCGACGCGTGGGATCTCCCCCGCCTCAAGGAGCTGGCCAAGGAATTGGAGGCTCTCCTCGAGGCCCAAACGTCGCGCTGTGTCCCGGATACTCCGGGATCAGCCTAAAAAAGACACTTTCGACCAGTGTGTCAACAGACAGTGATGACCATTTACCGCATTTTTTGACACCGCGGTGAAATGGTACTACCTTTATGACGTCTCACGCTGGTTGCACCCCTTGATGAGTAATCCCCAATGATACTGGACGTTGAGACTGCCCCCGCGCGGGCCGCCACGGCCTCGCTCCTAGCACGCATTGAAACGCGGGTTCGCGAGTCGACGCATAATCGCATTCGTAATCTTTCGGTCGAAGAGGTCGAGGGGCGTTTCGTGGTCGGTGGCCAGGTCGCCTCGCACCACATGAGGCAGCTCGCGCTTCATGGCGCTCTCGAATTGCTTTCGGGCGATCAGTTCGCATCCGAAATCGTCGTTCTCGCCGCTGGCGAGCGTTCGATCTCCGGCTAAGCCGATCTTTTCTCAAATATTGCGATTGTTCACAAACGTCTCAACTTGGAGGCGTTTTTTGTTGGCTTCGTGTTGAACTTGAGCGTCTCTTCGGTTTCGACGATAGTAAAGTGTCCAAAATAAATGCCTTGTCGTTTGAACAGGGATGAGCTTGCTCCTTCGCTCTCTAAGGATTTCTCGCCATGACATCTCGTCGCCCTTCGCGTCGTTTCGCTCGCGCGACCGCGTTTTTGCTCGGCCTCGCGCTGCTTTGGCTGGTGCCCGTCGAATCGTCGCGTGGTGAGGATGTTCGAGAGTCCTGGGACGCCGTTTATATCAAGTCGAAACGAGTCGGCTTCTTTCACACGCAGGTGCTCCCGGTCAAAGACAACGGCCGCGACTACATCCGCGTGCAGGTCGACATGTACCTGAGCTTCGTGCGCAACGGCGACCCGATCTCGATCGAGACGCTTTACGGCACGATCGAAACGACCGACGGCAGCGTGCTCAAACTTGACTCGCGGACCCTCGCCAGCAAGCAAGAGATGCGGATCTTCGGCAACGTGTCGAACGGCACGATGGCGCTCACGCTTGAAGGCAGCGGACAGAAGCAGCAAACCACCATCCCCTGGGGCGCTGATGTCCGTGGCCCCTATGGCGCGGAGATGAGCCTCGTTCGCAAGCCGATCACTCCGGGCGAAACACGTGAAATCAAGATTTTCATCCCCGACCTCAACCGCGTCGGCGTCGCCCGGCTCAAGGCGATCGGCATTGAAAACGTCACGCTCGGTGGCGGCACCAAGCGCGACCTGATGCGGGTCGAGCAGGTCAACTTGCTCGATGACAAGCCGCTGCCGGGGATGACGCAGACGCTCTGGGTCGACTCGGGCGGCCAGATTCTTCGGACGATGAACGACGTCTTCGGCGGCATGGAAACGTACCGCACGACAAAAGAAGCGGCCACGAGCAACATCAAAGGCTCGAAGCTCGACCTTACCGCCGCGACCATCATCAAGGTCAAGCGTACGATCAATCGCCCCACCGAAACTCGACTCTCCGTATTCGACCTCAATCTCACGGGCGACGATCTGGCCAAGGTGTTCCCCAACGATCGCCGCCAGACATTGACACCTGGTGCGAATGCATCGACCGGCCGACTCGAAATCAAGACGGCTGGCCCGAATGACGGCGAATCGAAGCCCGAAGAGGTCGATCCCAAATATCTCCGCGCCAACACGCTGATTACCAGCGAAGACGCGCGAGTGATTGGCCTGGCGCGAACCGCCGTCAAGGAACTCACCGATCCCTGGCAAAAGGCCGTCGCGATCGAAAAATGGGTTGCGACCAACATTCGGAACAAGAATTTCGAGACGGCGTTCGCAGCGGCGAGCGAGGTTGCTCGCGATCTCGAGGGTGACTGCACCGAACACGGCGTGCTGACGGCCGCAATGTGTCGCGCGGTTGGTGTCCCCTGCCGCGTCGTGATCGGCTTGCTCTACGATGAGCCTCACAAGGGCTTTGGTTTTCATATGTGGAACGAGGTCTACGTCAACCAGCGCTGGGTGGCGATTGACTCGGCGTTCGACCAGAGCGAGGTCGATGCGGTGCACGTGAAGCTGAGCGAGTCGAGCCTCGAAGGCGTGTCGCCGCAGGAGACGTTCCTGGCTGTCGTGCGAGTAATCGACAAGCTCACGATCGAGCCGGTTGAGGTTCGCTGATCGCGAAACCGTAGTGCCACGCTTGCATGCGGAGCGCGTCGTTCCTACACTTAAAAAGAGTGAGGCGACGCGCTCGGTCCCTTCGGCGTTAGACGTCGCTTCCACCCACGGAGGCGGACGTCATGCCACGGCCCAAACTGGCGAAACTCTCTGCGTTCCTTGCCCTTTTCGGGCTCTCCTCAGCCGCAAGTTCCCAGGCGCAAAACACGATTGCACCTGCGACCGCAACGTCGGGGCAGGCTGCAACAGCCCGTCCGCTCGTCAATCAAATTGCCGACGCGCTCACGGTCAACCCACTTACCGCACCCTATTCGATCACCGTCGAACAGCGCAAGACGCAAATCGCACTCAAGGGACGCGTCGGCAGCAAAACGGTGCACGACGCGGCCGTACGCACAGCCATCGCGTTCGGCGTGTCAGTCGTCGACGATCTTGTAATCGACACGGCTGCGGCCGCGGCTGCTCTTCCCAAAGCACCTAACGTTGGCTTGCCGCTGGTGACGAGCAATTACACCTATCCGCCACCGCTCTTCGGTCGCATAGACGATCCGTTCTTCGGCATGGAACCGCCGGCGATTAGCTATCCGCCTTGGTGGGGAGCGATGTCGCGTGCCCGGCTTGGCCAGGTTGCGAATACGCAGCAGCAACAACAGGCGGAAAACGCCGCTCCCCTGCCCGCTAACACCGTCGAGATGACGATCGATCCGCTTGGCGTCGCGCTCATCCGAGGCGCCGTTCCCAGCGAAACCGACAAGGCAAACGTCGCCGCTCATCTCACGCGCATGCAAGGCGTCACGAAGATCATCAACAAGCTCACCGTCGACCCAACGCTGCCGCAGCAGAGCAACGCTCCCTCGCAACTCGGCAACGACGATCCACCCCCTCCGCCGCAACCAGCGATCGTCGTCCCGCGGAACGATCCGCCCTCCGCCGCGCCCAACGCCCCACCCGCCGCTCCGCGACCAAGTCCGCCCGTTCCGGCAGACCGCATACTCTCGCCAATTCCCGAGCTGTCAGGCAGTCCCGCCAGGGCGCAGGTGCGCGACGGCGTCGCCACGCTTTCGGGGTCGGTCCCGAGCGTTTACGAGGCGATGCTCGCCTATCGCGCAGCCGAGCGGACTCCAGGCGTTCACCAAATCGTCGACATGCTTAAATTTGTCGTCCCCGATGGTACTTCGACGAACCCATTGATTGAAAAGGGAAAACCAGAAGACGTCGAGCCCTACCTGCTCGCACAGATTCGCCGCCAGGCCGGTGACTCGGCCCATATCGACCGGGTGCGCGTCGGCGGAAAGGACCTCGAAATCAAAGGAACGCTCGCGAACGCCGATGATCGTGCGCGCGTGGAAGCGATCCTCCGCTCGATGCCTATCCTACGTGGTTTCACGCTCTTGCCAGAATTCGCAGTAACGGATAGGTAAATTTGGCAAATGAGGGATTCGGGGTGTAAAGTCCGGCCGGTTCGCGAGTTAGAAATCGCGAACTTGGGCCGGTTTCCCCTTGATTGAAAATCCTACCTACCCGTAGGATGTCGCCCCAACGGCATAGCAACGGCCGCGCGCACTCAGCGCAAATGCTGACTGCGATGGGGCCACAATCGAGTCGCATCCCCCAAAGTCACCGAGTTGAGGGCCAGTAGCGTATGATCGCCAACACGGAAGGTGGCGCATCCCATCGGGCCTCCGGCCATTTGAGCTCGCGTTGGTTCACCGGCCCGGACAGTGCATCGTCGCAGCAAGTTTCGGCTGCCATTGATGGCGTACGCGACTGGCTGCTCGATCAACAGGAAGACGCCGGCTACTGGGTGGGCGAACTCGAAGGGGATACGATCCTCGAATCCGAATATGTCTTGATGATGGCTTTCCTCGGCCGCCATACCGAGGAAGTCTGCGTCAAGGCATGCAAATACATGCTCCAGCAGGAACGAGCCGACGGCGGCTGGGCAATTTATCCTGGCGGGCCGTTCGACCTTGGTGCGACAGTCAAAGCATACTTCGCACTCAAGCTCGTCGGCGTTCCGACGACCGACCCGGTGATGGTCCGCAACCGCGAAGCGATTCTCGCAGCCGGCGGCGCCGATGGCGTGAATAGCTTCACGCGGTTCTATCTCGCGATCCTCGGCCAGATCGGCTACGAAGACACGCCATGCGTGCCGCCTGAGCTGCTTTTCCTGCCCAAGTGGATGCCGATCAGCCTGACGGCGATGTCGTCCTGGACGCGCACGATCGTCGTTCCGCTTGCGATCATCTCCGGGCTGAAGCCGGTTAAAAGACTGCCGGAAAACCTGTCGATTCCCGAGCTTTTCCGCCGCGATTTGCCCAAACCATCGCGTGGTACGAAGCAGCTTGTGAGCTGGGAGAACTTCTTCCTGCTCGCCGATCGCTGCATGAAAACGGCCGAGCGAATTCTGCCCAAATCCTGGCGCAAGCCGGCGATTAGCGCCGCGCATCGCTGGATGCTCGAACGCTTCGAAAACACCGACGGCCTCGGCGCGATCTTCCCGCCGATGGTCTACACGATCATCGCCTTCGAGGCCCTCGGCTACGAACGCGACGATCCCAATTATCGCTGGGCCGCGCGACATCTCGACGACCTCATCATCGAAGAGAACGGCACGGTTCGCCTCCAGCCTTGCATCTCCCCGGTCTGGGACACGGCGATCAGCACGATCGCCCTCGCCGATTCGGGCATTTCGGATTATCACCCCGCCCTGCTCCGTGCGGTGCGTTGGCTGCTCGAAAAGGAAGTCCGCAATCGTGGCGATTGGGCCGATCGCGTGAAGGGCGTCGAGCCATCGGGTTGGTACTTCCAGCTCAATAACGGCTTCTATCCCGACATCGACGATACGGCGATGGTTCTGCTCGCCCTCCAGCGTACGAGCTTGGTCGACACGCCTGAAGTGAAGGCGTCGACCGAGCGCGGGGTGAAGTGGATTCTCGCGATGCAGAATCGCGACGGTGGCTGGGCCGCCTTCGATCGCGATATCACGAACGAGGTGCTAACCAAGATCCCGTTCGCCGATCACAACGCGATTCTCGACCCAAGCTGTGCCGACATCACGATGCGTGTCGTCGAAATGCTTGGCGAGCTCGGCTATCGTGCCGACCATCCGGCGATCGCCAAGGCGCTCAATTACGTCTGGTCGACGCAGGAGCCGCAGGGCTGCTGGTACGGCCGCTGGGGCATCAATTACATCTACGGCACCTGGCAAACGCTCCAGGGGCTCGCCGCGATTCACTACCCGATGGACGACCCGCGCGTTCAGAAGGCCGTCGCGTGGCTCGAGTCGGTGCAGCAGGTTGATGGCTCTTGGGGCGAGTCGGCTTACAGCTACGACGACCCGTCGTGGATGGGCCGTGGCGAGCCGACGGCGTCGCAAACCGCCTGGGCCGTTCTGGGGTTGGTGTCTGCCGGGCGCGAGGACAGCGAAGCGGTCCGCCGCGGTATCGACTATCTCGTCAAAACCCAGATGGCCGATGGCTCGTGGGACGAACCTTCGTTCACCGGCACCGGCTTCCCGAGAGTGTTCTACCTGCGATATCACCTCTACCGGATCGGCTTCCCGATGATGGCGCTCTCCCGTTATCAGGCGGCCGCCACCAAGCTCGTCACGAACACAACCGCAAACCCAGGCGCTCTCGCGAGCCGAATTCCGGCCGCGCCTGGCGTGCTTGATGTTTGATAGGTTCGCAGACAGACCTCTTGCCTCAAGACCTTTTCCTTCAGGGATGAATCACCCGGGGCACGGATTTTAAGCCCGGATTACCAACACGGAGGCTCGCAGATGCTCTTCCCGATCGAGATGACATCCCGGATTGCCGGGTACGTGATGAAGAAAAAGGCCGCTCGGGCCAAGAAATATCCGATGGTGCTCATGCTCGAGCCGCTCCATGCGTGCAACTTGACGTGCACCGGCTGCGGGCGCATCCGTGAGTACGAGTCGACGATCAAGCAGAAGCTGTCGATCGAGGAATGCCTCGCAGCCGTCGATGAGTGCGGCTCACCGGTCGTGTCGATCTGCGGCGGCGAGCCGATGATCTACCCGGGAATCGACGAGCTTGTCGCCAAGATTCTCGAGCGTAAGAAAGTCGTTTATCTCTGCACGAACGGCATGTTCATCCGCAAGAAGATCGCCGACTTCAAGCCGTCGAACCGCTTCTTCTTCAACGTCCACCTCGACGGCATGCGCAAGTCGCACGACATTGCTGTTGAGCGTGAAGGCGTGTTCGACATCGCCATCGACGGCATCAAGGCCGCGAAGGAAGCTGGCTTCCTGGTCTGCACGAACACGACCGTGTTCAACGAAACCGACATGAACGAGCTCGACGAGCTGTTCGGCTACCTGACGAGCCTGGAAGTCGACGGCTTCTTGATCTCTCCGGGTTACGACTATGACGCTGTGAAGGTGAAGGAAATCTTCCTCACCAAGGATGCGATCAAGGCGAAGTTCCGCCAGGCTGAGGCGATGTTCCGCAAGTATCGCTTCAACACCTCGCCGATCTACCTGGAATTCCTCCAGGGCAAGCGTGAGATGGAGTGCACAGCGTGGGCGAGTCCGACCCGCAATATCAAGGGTTGGAAGGGTCCATGCTATTTGATCACCGACGCGCACTACGACACGTTTGATGACCTGATGACCAAGACGCCGTGGGAAAAATACGGCCCCGGTAACGACCCGCGCTGCGATCACTGCATGATGCACGTCGGGTTCGAAACCTCGGCCGCGGTGGGCGTGAGCACGAAGCTCGGCGATACGTTCAAGATGATCAAGTGGCAATTCGCCTGATCGAAGCTGAGCAACGGCCTCTTATGAGCACGAACGAACAACCCGGGCGCGGGCCAATGCGGCTCGCGCCCGCTCCCGTTCCTGTTGACGTGGGAATCGTCGTGGCGGTGGCGATGGAAGTCGCTCCACTGCTCGAGCGACTCAAAAACGTCCGCAAATATGCGCCCAAAGGGTGCACAATCATCGAAGGCGAACTCGCCGGCAAGCTCGTGGCGATCGTGCTCACCGGAATGGGTCGCGCGCGTGCCCAGCGTGGTGCGATGCGGCTAATCGACGGTCACCGTCCGCGCACGCTGCTTTCAGCCGGATTTGCGGGTGCGCTCGATACCTCGCTGACGCAGCATTCGGTGTTAATGCCGACCGAAATCGCCAACGTCGAAGGCCGTCTTTTTCCGATCGAATGGCCTGAGACACAAGCCATTCCGGGTGGGATCGTCCGCAAAGGCCGCCTGCTAACGACCGACGCCATCGTGCTCAAAGCCGCCGACAAGGCCGCGCTTCGTGAGGCGCACAAGGCCGATCTGGTCGACATGGAAACATCGGCCGTCGCGGCGTATTGTGCCGAACGAGGCGTCCGCTTCGTGCCGCTGCGAATCGTCAGCGACGACGCAAATGTCGATCTCCCACCCGAGATTCTTTCAATCGTGGGTGATTCGGGCAGCTATCGCATCGGCGCAGCAATTGGCGCGATCTGGCGACGGCCGTCGTGTCTAAAGGACCTGCTCGCCTTGCGCGAGCAGGCCATCGAATCCGCGAAGAAACTGACGAACGCAGTCATCTCGCTGCTGCCGATTTTGTAACGATCACTTCTTCTCAACCGGCACTGCGGGCGCCGCACCGGGCGACGACGGACGGCGAATGGGTGTGCGGTTAGTGTTCGCAGCCGGCCTTACCGGGCCAGGAGGGGCGGTCGCTCCGTCGACGGCGATCGTCGCCAACCCTGGAAGGAGCAGCGCCGCGGCCGTAGCGAAGAGTGCCCCATGCACGGGCTGAAATCGAAGAATCAAAACAAAAACACCTATCCAAACCAGAATAAGTGCGACGGTTTTATATAAGTCAGCAGTGAACATCGTATCGAACGAAGAGTGGGTCCACGTCAGCACAGCCGCCATGAAGAGCGAGCCGCCGGCAACGCGAAGCGCGGCGTAAGGCGGCATCTCGTCGTAGAGGTACTTCTGGCCGTACTCGACGAGGATGTACGAGACGACAAAAGCGATCACGTAATAAATGATGAACGACCAGACAAGGCTCATGGCGAGGGCTCGGCTGTTGGACGTGAATCGGCCGGGCTTTTCCGACCAGGAACCATCATCCTACATCCCCGCGCCGTGCGGTTCCACTGACCGCTGGCAAGTTCCGACCGAGGTGTTACCATAGGTTCGCCCTGCCGGGACCTTTCTTGAGCCATCCGATTGCACCGAGACGCGCCGATGATTCGCCTGAGCGCCTTCGCCGATGAGATTTCGCCTGAACCCGCGGAACAGCTCGACGTTCTCGAAAAACATGGCATCAAGCACGTCGAATTCCGGTCCATCTTCGGCACGAACGTGCTCGACCTTACAGACGATCAGCACAAGCATTTTCGCGAAATGCTCCAGTCGCGCGGATTTGGCCTGAGTGCAATCGGCTCGCCGATCGGCAAGATCAAGATCACCGATCCGTTTGAGCCACATCTCGAACGCTACGCCCGCGCACTCGATCTCGCCGACTTCTACGAAACGCCGCGCATCCGCATTTTCAGCTATTACATTCCCGAAGAAATCTCGCCGGAATCGGTGCGTGAAGAGGTCGTCCGGCGCATGGAAGCGAAAGCGAAACTCGCCCAGGAGCGAGGTATTTCCCTTTACCTCGAAAATGAAAAAGGGATCTACGGCGACAACGCCGCGCGAGTCTTCGACCTGCTCGTCGCGGTCAACTCCCCTGCTCTTTCAAGCGCGTTCGACCCTGCGAATTTCCTCGAAGTCGGCCAGGGAATTGACGAGGCGTGGCAACTCCTTCGCCTCTACACCCAGCACTTCCACGTCAAGGATTACGACACGGCCACACACGTGAACGTCCCTGCCGGCAAGGGCGGCGGCAAGATTCCCGAACTCATTGCCGACGCGGTGAATCACGGTTACAGCGGATTTTGCACGCTCGAACCACATCTCGTCGTCGCCGAAAAGATGTACGGCTTCACCGGCCCGGAACGCTTTGGCGAGGCGGCAGAAGCACTCAAGTCGGAACTCGATGCCAGAGGCGTCAAATACGCCTGACCTGCTGAATTCACAGTTCCCTTCAACTCGTGCTCATTTCTTCCCTTTCAGGACAGGAGCCACAAAAGATGAATCGTCGCCACTTCCTCAAAGGCGTAGCAGTCGCGGGCGCTTCGCTCTCGCTCGGAGCGAATCGTCTCTTCGCCGCCGATCTCAGCGGCAAGCCCGCGGCCGGCAAGATTGGCGACTTCAAGATCTCGCTCGCTGAGTGGTCGCTGCACAAGGCCCTCTTCGCCAAGGATGCGAAGATCACCAATCTCGACTTCCCCAAGATCGCCCGCGAACAGTACGGCATCGAAGGCGTCGAGTACGTGAACCAGTTCTTCAAGGACAAGGCCCACGACTCGGCCTACTTGAAAGACCTCAAGACTCGCGCGGCCGATCATGGCGTGACCAACGTCCTGATCATGATTGACGGCGAAGGCGACCTCAGCGCCAAGGACGACGGCGCTCGCAACAAGGCGGTCGAAAACCACAAGAAGTGGGTCGACGCCGCCGTGGCGCTCGGCTGCCACGCGATTCGCGTGAACACCGGCAGCAACTACAGCCCGACAAACACCGAGGCCGCCGCTGAAGGCTGTGGCAAGCTCGCCGAGTATGGTGCCGCCAACAAGTTGCACATCATTTGCGAGAACCACGGCGGACCGTCGAGCAATCCCGACGCCCTGCTCGCGCTTATCAAGGCCGTCGGTAAGCCGAATTTCGGCACCCTGCCCGACTTCGGCAACTTCCCCAAGAAGAAAGACGGCACCTACCAGATCGACGTCTACGAAGCGATCGCCCGGATGATGCCGTTCGCTCACGGCGTCTCGGCGAAGAGCTACGACTTCGACGAAACCGGCCGCGAGTCGAATCTCAACTTCGGTCGGATCCTCAAGATCGTCACCGACGCCGGCTACAACGGCTGGGTTGGCATCGAGTACGAGGGCAGCCGCCTCAGCGAGCCGGCCGGCATCAAGGCGACCAAGAACCTGCTCGAGAAGTTCCGCGGCTCGGAATACACCCCGGCCTGAGTTTAGCTTCTAAGATCGATTCGACGGGCGACTTGCACAGGTTGCAAGCCGCCCGTTTTTTGTTCGCGAAGTCATCTGTTTCTCGCCGCTTTTTCTTTTCCAAAATTCAAGGGAACCGTTTGCACGTCGGCGCGGATTAACATGTAGCCGAGCGAGAGAATCGTCCGGTAAGCGGAGGACGACGATGCAACGGATTCGACGCGAACGACAAAGCACACTCCGCGACCTGCAAACGCTTTACTGTCAGGGTGCGGTCGGACACTGGCCCGATGCGCAGCTTGTCGAATGCTTCGCGACCAGTCGTTCGGAATTTGCATTCGCTGCGCTGGTCGATCGCCACGGCCCGATGGTGCTCCGCGTCTGCCGCGCAGTGACGGGAAACGGCCACACCGCCGAAGACGCGTTTCAAGCCGTGTTTCTCAACCTCGCACGCAAGGCCGCGACAGTGCGAGTACGCGAAGATCTTGCGCCCTGGCTGAGAACCGTAGCCATTCGCATTGCCACGAACACGCGGCAGGCCGAATCCCGTCGCAAGCGGCGCGAGGAACAAGCGAGCAAGCGCGATCACGTCGAAAACCACCATCGCGATTGGGAACTGGCGCACGCACTCCATTCCGAGATCGACCTTCTGCCCAGGCATCTGCGCAAGGTCATCCTCGCCTGCGATGTCGAAGGTCTGACACACACCGAGGCGGCGCTTCGGCTCGATTGTCCCGTCGGCACGATCAAGAGCCGGCACGCTCGCGGACGCACCCGCCTGCGCACGCAACTCGTTCGCCGCGGTATCGCACCGGCGGTCGTCGTCAGTCTTCTTGGTGCCGAATGCGTCGCTCGAGTTGTCCCCGACTTGCTCCGCAGTCGGACGATTCAAGCGGCATTCGCTGAACTTTCGGTCGGCCGATGCGTCGGGATGGTCCCAGCGCTCCGCCGTCTCATCTCTTGTGAGACCTCGACAATGATCACGCGATTCACAATGAGCAAACTGGGCCTCACGCTCACCGCCACTGTGCTAGGGCTAGGTGCCGGGCTGGTCGCAGTGTCGGCGCAAGATCGCGCCCCTGTTCCTACGGCTTTCGAGCGGACCACCAGTGAAAAGCCCGCTCAGCCGCCCAGGCCAGAACCCGTGATAGTTCACGACTCGACTTCCGAGCCCCCCGAGTTCGTCGTTCAGCCGCCGAGCAACGATGAAGTGTTTATAGAATTGGTGAAGCGGAAGTATCCCAACGCCCTTGTTCTCGTCGACAAGGTTGGCGAAAAGGTCGAGCCCGCCCGAATCTATCCCCTTGCTGGCATGTGCCAGCAGGTGACGCTTCAGTACAAATGCACGATCGAGTATCTCGCAGACCCGAAAACTCGCCGGAGCGGGCAAGAGGTGGTTTTCATCGAGAAGACGCATCTCAAGCGCGTCCCCATCCGCGCCGGGGAGCAACTTCTCGTCGGGAAACCCGCGCACGCCGGAATTGAGCTGGCTCCCAGCGACGACTACGAACGCCGCCTCAGTACAATCGAGGCAAAACTCGACCGCCTCCTCGAAGCGTCCAAGCCGGCCCCATCCGCGCCGCCACGATGACGACGAGCGAACCTCTCTGGCGGCTTTGCGCCTGCCAGAGAGGTTCTACGTCAGTCCTGGCGCCTTCGTCCTAAATCAAAAAGCGATCATCCCTGGCAAACGCTCACGTCTCGCAGCTCAGCTTTGCTTCTTGAGATCGATGTGAATTTTGTCGATCTTGGCCGCGAGGATGAAGTCGTTTTCTGACAACCCGCCGATGGCGTGTGTGTAGATCTCAATCGCGACGTTGCGATACCCGCTCAGATGCAGGTCGGGATGATGGCCTTCATCTTCGGCCACCTGGGCAACCTTGTCGAAGAAGATAATCCCCGCCATGAAATTCTTGGCGACCCACTCGCGCCTGATGCGAGTGCGGTCGTCGCTTGCTTTCCAGCCCGGCAGCGCGGCGAGGAAGAGATCGACCTCGTCGCGGCTCAACGGCGGAACGCCCCCCTCGCACGGAACGCATTTCTTTTGGGTCAACTCTTCAGCCGTGTGTGCACTCATGATTGGCTCCGGACAATTCCCTCAAGAATCTGATGGCAATGATTATCTCCCCATCGCATGATGTCGGTCGAGGGAGAATCGAGCTTGCCGGATGAATATCACGACTCCGCCAGCGAATTCCCTGCAACGAATTCGCCGCAAGTTCTGAGCCGAATTCCATCGACTCGTTCAAGGATATACTCACGATGATCATGTCAGGTCTTTCGGGTAACGAGTTGTACTGCCTGGCGCAGAAAGGCTGGATGCCCGGGAACATCGTTGTTGGCAACAGCGTGCACTCGCTCGGCGTACTTGGCTCGCTCACAAGCGGCCTGAAAACCCTGAGCGGCGGCGAGGTGCATAACATCACCTCGCTCATCACCGAAGGCCGGCACGCCGCCATCAAACGGCTCGAAGACGAGGCGCTCCGCGAAGGTGCCCAGGGCCTGACCGGCGTGACTTCGGAGCTAAAGTCGATCTCCGGCATGCTCGAATTCCTGGCGATCGGCTCGGCCATTCGCCACGACAGTCCCGAGGGCGAATTCTTCACAACCGCCTGTTCCGGCCAGGAGTTATATTGCCAGCTCGACGCCGGCTACCAGCCGCGTCACTTCGTCATCGGCAACGTGGCGTATGCACTCGGCATCGGTCGCGGCCTGACCGGTGCGCTCCGCATGATGACGACGCGCGGTGAAGTGAAAGAATTCTCAAATCTCTACAATCACACACGGCATCTTGCGCTCGAACGGCTCGAACAGGAAGCAATCCAGCGCGGCTGCAACGCAGTCATCGACATCAACACGCGCATCCTGCCATTCCTGGGCCCAGGCGTGCGCGAAATGCTCATGGTCGGCACCGGCTCGTACAACCCGGCGCTCGGCGCATTGAAAACGCCGGTCACTTCGGAACTCACCGGCGAGGAGTTGTGGAACCTGACGAGGCTCGGCTATTCGCCGTTGCGGCTCGTGCTCGGCACGTCGGTCTACTCGATCGGCTTCGTCGGCGGCATCGCCGCGATGTTCCGCTCGTTCGGTCGCGGCGAAGTGAACGAAGTAACTCGCCTGATCTACGACGCTCGCGAAAACTGCCTGGCGCATATTCGCGACGACGCTAGTCGAGTGAATGCCGATGGCGTGATCGGCATCAAGGTGTTCGTCTACGAACTCGGCGGCGGACTCGTCGAGGTGATGGCCATCGGCACGGCGATTCAGAAGAATCCGCGTGTTTCGACGCAAAGTGATCAACTCATTCCGCAAGCGATCATCCGCGACCGCGACACCTTCTTCGACGAAACCACGCCGGGCGGTCAGGGAACCGTGTCTGCCGCGCGTTCGCTCGGCCGCGCCGTCGCGAATATGGCACAGGGTGGTTGAGCGTCAATCAAAATGCGTCGTTGCGAAGAGTCTTCAAGCTTCGCAGCGACGCTTATCTCACTAATTTTGGTCGCTCATGATGGGTTTCGGGGCGGTGGTCGAAATCGGACTGTCGGGTGCCACTGGTGGTACGCCCAATAGTGTCCGGGATTCGTCTTCATC